>NZ_OZ481792.1:350000-5059049 GCF_984799095.1 Neobacillus sp. SRL179
CTGGGTAGCTATGTGCGGACGGGATAAGTGCTGAAAGCATCTAAGCATGAAGCCCCCCTCAAGATGAGATTTCCCATAGCGTCAAGCTAGTAAGAACCCTGAAAGATGATCAGGTTGATAGGTCAGAGGTGGAAGCGTGGCGACATGTGGAGCTGACTGATACTAATCGTTCGAGGACTTAACCAAGAAAAGCGGAAGCGTCCGCTTAGCAACGTATGGCCTGGAGGGCTTCGACTGAGATAAAGGAAACACGAAGAGCGTAAGCGATTCGATGTTGACTTATCGCAGGGAGAAGACCGAAGGACACTAGTTGCTGGACGCTGGAGCTGGACAATGATTACTCTTGTTTACAAACTTCTTCTGCATTATCTAGTTTTGAGGGAATGAGCCTCAATTAAATAGTCTGGTAATTAAGGCGAGAAGGTCACACCCGTTCCCATACCGAACACGGAAGTTAAGCTTCTCAGCGCCGATGGTAGTTGGGACACGCGTCCCTGTGAGAGTAGGACGTTGCCAGGCACACAAAAGACAACCTGTAATGGGTTGTCTTTTTTGCGTCAGAAAACGATCTAAAATCGTATGAGGATGGTGCTATTTATAGGGGCATCTCTTACTTAAAGACAAACTTTATGTCTTAGCCATTCAAATTGTCTTTAAGATACCGGCTTAAGGACAAAACTCTTCGATGCACTGCTTAAAATGTCTTTAAGAGGTCGCGTTAAGGACAAAACTCTCCGAAGGACTGCTCAAAATGTCTTTAAGAGGCCGCGTTAAGGACAAAACTCTCCGAAGGACTGCTCAAAATGTCTTTAAGAACCCATCTAAAGGACAAAATCACTCACGAGTCTCCTCAAAATGTCTTTAAGAAGCTATCTTAAGGACAAAACTCACCGACAACTAGTTCAGAATGTCTTTAGTGCTCCGACTACAGGACAACCTTCAAAGTAAATACACCAACAATAAACAATAGACCTATCCAAAAAGCTCTCCTCCATGCGGCTTACGAGATGTACTTCAAATTATGGGTATAGAATCACTTCCTATACCGCAAAATATCCTTAATGATAATTCTAGGAGTTGGCACGTTTGGGAAAAAAGGGAACTCAAATACCAGTAAAGGAAAGATACGAGGATAATATAGATTACTTAAAAGAAGAGCTGCGAATTGGGAGAAACTTTGATATCATTCACCGCAAGCTAGAGTATGGCGGACATAGGATGAGTATGTTCTTAATTGATGGTTTCGCGTCAGCTAATCTCTTACTGCTAATTATGAAAGAGATTGAAAAGCGTAAACCAGAGGACTATAAAAATGACCCAATAAACGAGCTTGTAAAAACCTTTATTCCACATGTAGAGGTTAATACCACTACCGATTTAGAAGAGGTAATTGCTCAAGTCCTAGCCGGTCAAACGGCTTTGGTGGTGGAACATGGTCAACAAGTCATCATGATTGACTCCCGTGAATATCCGATTCGTTCCCCGCAGGAACCTGACATTGAACGAGTGGTTCGTGGGCCGCGTGATGGATTTGTTGAAACAATCGTGTTTAATTTGGCATTAATTCGCCGAAGAGTACGTGACCGTTCACTTGTAATGGAATATGTTCAAGTAGGAAAACGATCAAAAACAGATGTAGCACTTGTATACATAGATAGTATTGCGGATTTAGAAAATGTAAGAATGTTAAGAGAAAAACTCGAGGGAATTTCTATTGATGGAGTTTCCATGGGTGAAAAGACAATCGAGGAATTTGTTTTTGGCCGAAACTATAATCCCTATCCATTAGTCCGTTATACTGAAAGAGCAGATACAAGCTCGGTTCATTTAATGGAAGGTCATGTCCTCATTGTTGTAGATGGATCGCCAAGCGTAATGATTTGTCCTACCACATACTGGCATCACCTCCAACATGCGGAGGAGTATCGTCAGAAGCCATTGGTAGGGGCATTTTTAAGATGGGCTCGATTTATTGCAGTAACGGCTTCCCTATTCCTTTTACCACTTTGGTACACCTATGCAACTAATGAACAGCTGCTTTCTGAACGATGGAAATTCATCGGGGTAAAGGATCATGGGGAAATAGGATTGATTTGGCAGTTTCTCATCGCTGAAGTCGGGATAGAGATATTGCGGATGGCTGCCATTCATACGCCTAATGCCCTTGCGACCGCACTTGGTATCGTATCAGCCATTATCATTGGTGATGTTGCTGTCCAGGTTGGGATTTTCACCCATGAGGTGGTTCTCTATGTTGCTGTTGCTGCAATAGGAACTTTTGCGACACCTAGTTATGAATTAAGCTTGGCCAATCGGATCATGCGGGTTTTCTTTTTACTGATGGTAGCCATCCTTCAAGTACCTGGACTCGTTATTGGAATTACGTTATGGATCTTGTTACTGGTTCATACATCGAGTATGAAAATTCCTTATTTGTACCCCTTTATTCCGTTTAATCCACATGATATTAAATTGGTCCTTTTCCGGTCCCCTGTGCCGTATATCAATTTTCGCGGCAATATGCTTAATCCGCAGGATAAAACAAGACAAGACATTGATTAAGAGGATGTCCCAAAAAGAGTTGAGCTTGACCTCTCACGAAAACACGATAGGGGGTACACAACACTTTTTGGGGCATCCCTTTTTTCCTCTATTAGGATCTTTAATTATGACCTTACACCTACAAAAATTAACGTTATTCCAAGAAAGATCCATACAATTTTCATAATGGATATATCCCCAACAATCCCCAAGAGGCCGATAGTGGTAGTTAGGATGAGAATAATCGGTCCAACTAGGGCAAGTGAGGAGTTAATCATAAGAGCTTTTTCGACTGAATTAAATTTTAACATTAAAATTGCCGCAAATATCTCGATACTACCAGATAATAATCTTAAAAATGCCATCCCTAATACCGCTTTTTCTAAAATAATAAACATAGCTACCTCCTGATAAGCCCATTTCATCACATTATATGTTGGTTTTCTCAAGAGAAGGACATGTTTTTTTAAATCAAAGAGATTAAATCAATTTAATCCCACTAATTAAAATCATTAACGCCATAATGGTTCTTAAAGGTTTCTCGGGGAATTTGGATGACATAGTACTTCCAATCACGACACCTGGAATGGACCCGAGTAGAAGGTTCACCATTAACATATAATCAACATTGCCAATTCCCGCATGCATCATTCCTGCGGCGGAAACCAATAAAAATGCGTGGGCAATATCAGTTCCCACCACCTCGGAAGGACTCATCTTATACAAATAGATCATCGCGAGTGCAAATAATGAACCGGATCCAATCGATGTCAAACCGACAATAAAGCCTAATACAGCTCCTAACCCAATAGTTAAAAGCCTCTTTTCCTCTATGGACTTTTTTTGCAATTGATTGAGGCCTGCTTTATTTTTTACAAATGTTTTAATCAGAGTAGACAGTGCCACTAAAATCAGTACGTAACCAAGTGCATGTTTTATGACTAATTCTTGATTGTGAAAAAAGGAATCAAATAGATGGAGGATTCCTACGGCACAAATGGCACTGGGAATACTTCCGATCGCAAGGTATTTCACTAGTTTAAAATTTATCGTTTTTTGTCTCCAATGCTGAATAGAACCAAAGAGCTTAGTGATGGAGTTGTAAACAAGATCTGTTCCTACAGCAATTGATGGATTAATCCCCAATAATATTAAAATGGGTGTTAACAATGCCGCGCCGCCTACACCTGTCAGCCCCACCATAAAACCAATGATTAAACCCATGACAATAATCCCCATGCTCATTAGGCAACACTCCATAGAATAGACTTACCACAATAAAATATGAAGTAGTTACATGCCTTGTGCCATGACTTGTATGCCCAAAAAAATAGGTGACTTGATTAAGTCACCCATTTGAGTTATTTCTGCTCCTCATCATTCAGTGTTATTTTTTTACAGCCCACATATATACAGGAGAAAATATCCAAACCCGGCTTTGCTTTCGCTAAGCCTTTAACATAGGGAGTGATTAAATCTTTAAAGTCAGCTCCTACTTCGTCCTCTTCTAAGATTCCATATACATACAGCTTTTTTTCGTCAAATAAAAAGGCTACATTGCCGACTCCCTTGTTTTTTGTATCCACCACATTTAAAACTTGATATTCTGGTGTGATGACTTCAGGTGAAAAATAAATTTGCATGTGTACCTCCTCCTTCCTGTCCAGGTCTAGTGCTTTCGTTTAGCGTATTTTTCGCGCTAACTAAAAGAGAGTTTTTCAAACAGTGAGTCATTTTCTTCTTTTGCAGGTTCCTTTTTAGCGACATGAATCAACATGAGGCTCAATAAGGCACATAACAAGGTCAAACCTGCCGTCGACAAGAACATTCCAGTTCGCGACCATTCCATTAAGGTACTAAAAATGGGCGGTCCAATGGCAACCCCTAAAAATCGGACAGAGCCATATAATGAGGTAACGAATCCCCTGCGATCTGACGGCACGGAGCCGGTAATAAAGCTGTTAATACAAGGGAGAACAAGACCTGTCCCAACACTGCTGACGACAAGTACCGAAAAAAACGGCAGTAACTTGGTGAAAAATACTAGTGAGGCAAAGGATGCTGTCATAAGAAGACAGCCAATCACAATTAATGATTTCATCAGCTTCATTTTTTTTCCTATATGACTGCCTGTTAAATAGGAAGTGGAAGTCATGAATAAAAGCGGTATGGCTAAAATGGCTCCTTTTAACAATCCGTCAATATGATGATCCTTCTCAAGGATGTCGGATATATAAAACAAAATGCCGAACAGGGTAAAGAGACAGGATGCACCAGTTAAATAGGCTGCAAATAGCCAGCGCCCTTCCGTTTTAAACACGGACACTAATCCTTTTACATACTTTCCAACAGGAGGTGGTTCTTTCTCCGCTTTCTTCTCTTTGATAAAAAAGATTGTTAATAAAACGGAGGCTAAACAAAAGATAGGGAAAGCAAAAAATGCAGCGTACCAAAATAGAAGAGCTAATAGAGAACCAATGATCGGGCTTATGACTTTTCCGAATCCATTGGAGGCTTCCACTAACCCCAAGACCTTACTTTGTTCAGCGCCTTTGAATAAATCTCCTGCCAACGCCATGGCAATAGGGGCCGTGCCTGCAGCACCGATTCCCTGCATAATCCTGCCTGCAAGAATCCAAGTATAGGAACTAGAAAACCATGCTGCTGCGGCTCCTGCTAATAAACCACCGCTCCCATACAAAATTAGAGCAGGAATTATGACTGCCTTTCGAGAAAATCGATCTGATAAATATCCTAATACAGGGATTGAGATTGCCGCTGCAATGGAAAATACAGAAATGATTAAACTCGTTTGAAATTGTGTAACATGTAGTTCTGTTTTCATTTTCGGAAGAATTGGGATTAACATTGAGTTTCCTAACACTAAAATAAGCGGGATCGAACCGATTGCGAGTATAGTCATGCCTTTATGTTTTTGCTTTGGCAATTGAATGTACACCCCTAACTTTGAAATTAAGCTCTATTATTGTTTGGCCTAATAGGGATGTTTATGCATGACAAATGCCTAATTCTAAGGGTAAAAGCCCAAAGCTTTCACCATAGGCAACTTTTTGAATAATCTATCCTAGAAAAATAAGGAGGCCATTGCCTATGGATTTTTTAACATTACCGGAAAGGACAACTGGAAATAGGTCCTACGGTTTAACTTCGGTAATCGATTTTGGCACCCCAATCGGGGAATTAAGGAATATATTATCTGATTTTGCCGACCTCATTGATATTGCCAAGATTGGAATAGGTTCAGCCTATGTTACCCCAAACTTAAAGGAAAAAGTGCAGCTTTATCAGGATTTTCAGATTAAGCCTTATTGTGGTGGTACGTTGTTTGAGAAATGCTTTTACCAAAGAAAAATCCCAGAATATTTATCCTTTTTGCAGGGATTAGGAATTGAATGGATGGAAATATCAAACGGAACGTTAGATATACCTCTTAAGGAACGACTCAACCTAATATCACAAATAAAGAATGATTTTCATGTCATCGCAGAGGTTGGTTCGAAAGATTCTAATAGTGACATGCCAATTTCAGAATGGAAAGAAGAAATGAAGCTTCTTTTAGATGCTGGGTGTGATTATGTAATTACAGAAGGCAGGGACTCTGGAACATCTGGAATTTATCAAAAATGCGGTGATATTAAATCTGATTTAATTAGGGAATTATTACAAGATTTAGATTGCCGAAAAATCATCTTTGAAGCACCATCGGCTAAACATCAAATGTACTTTATCAAGGAAATCGGTCCCAATGTCAATTTGGGCAATGTGAAAATAAACGATGTATTAGTCTTAGAATCACAGCGCCGTGGGTTGAGAAGTGAAACATTTTTCTTGGAGGCGTAAGAATGATCATAACCTTAATACGGCATCTCCCCACTGAATGGAACAAAAAGACATGGCTTCAGGGAAGAAAGGATATAGAGCTCTCTCCCGTAACGGAGGAATTTCAAACGAAAATTACGCAGAATTTGCAGCTCCTTAATCAACTGCCGCCAGTGGAGATCGTATTGGCAAGTACCTTAAAACGGACACACCAGACAGCTTTGCTTTATGGTTTTGCTGCAGAAACAGAAGGATTATTAGATGAGCTTGATTTTGGCCCCTTTGAGGGGGTTCCAAAGGAAAAGTTAATTAAAAAATATGGCGTTCAGTGGTTGGAAAACCCACGGGATTTAGTTCTTGGGGAGAGTATAAAGAATTTAGAAAAAAGAATTTTGCAGTTTTTAGATAAGTACAAAAGCAAAAGCCATATTTTAGTATTTGGACACGGATCATGGATTAGAGCGCTAATTTCTTATTTACACCATGGCAATATCAATAAAATGAATACCATTCAGGTAGAAAATAATGCCTGTGTGACCCTAGAAGTAAAGAACAAAGGGTAATGAGAGAGAAACGGAGGGGTGAGGATTGACGGCAAAGCTAACCTATGAACATTGGGATGAGAAAAAAATAGCAGAATTTATGGATTGTAAACCAGATTTCTTGGATGCCTTAAAATGGGCCTATCAGGAGTATCAAGACGATATCGTTTATTCCTGCAGCTTTGGTGCGGAAGGAATTGTGTTAATTGACTTAATTCATAAGGTCAATAAACAGGCAAAGATAATCTTTCTTGATACAGGACTTCATTTTGCTGAGACCTATGAATTAATTGACAAGGTAAAGGAACGATACCCCACCTTGCAAATAACCATGCTAAAACCAAAACATAATTTAGAAGACCAAGCAAAATGGTATGGAGAAGAATTATGGTTTGATAATCCTAATCTTTGCTGCCACATGAGAAAAGTTGTCCCATTAAAAGAAGCGCTGGCAAACGTATCAGCATGGATATCTGGTTTAAGAAGAGAGCAATCCCCTTCAAGAAGCAAAACCCAATATATAAATAAGGATGAAAAGTTTCAAAAGGTTAAAATTTGTCCTCTTATTCATTGGTCATGGGAAGAGATCATGACCTATATTCATTTGAACAAGCTGCCCTATAATCCATTGCACGATCAAGGGTATCCGAGTATCGGCTGTGCCCCATGTACCCATGCCGTTACGAATCCTGGGGATCAACGTTCAGGAAGATGGGTTGGAACCGCAAAAACAGAATGCGGCATTCATGAGGGGTAATGGAGGAGAACCGTGTCATGAGAGGGAGGAAATAATGATGGGTGAAAACAGGCCGCATGGAGGCAAATTGATCAATCGGATGGATATTAACTATACGAAAGAAAATATTCGACATACGATTGAACTCGATAAATTAGAATTAAGTGATTTAGAGCTCATTGCTAATGGTGCCTATAGCCCCCTAGAGGGATTTATGGGAAAAGAAGATTATGAATCGGTCGTACAAACAATGAGGCTTACGGGCGGACTTCCCTGGTCTATTCCGATTACACTCGCCGTTGATTATATGAAAGCGAAACAGCTGAAAATCGGGGAAACAATTAACCTTATTCATAATGGCGTCGTGTATGGAGTTATGAAGGTAAAGGAAATATATCGTCCTGATAAGTACGTTGAGGCCGAAAAAGTTTATAAAACAACTGATTTACATCATCCAGGGGTTAAAAAGCTGTTCGACCGGCCTGAAATTTATCTGGCTGGGCCGATTACCCTTGTTAAAAGACCTGAAATAAGTAATTTTGAAGCCTTTTATCTGGACCCCGTTCAAACAAGGGAAAAGTTTAAATCGTTAGGCTGGGAAACTGTTGTTGGCTTTCAAACAAGAAATCCCGTACATCGCGCACATGAGTACATCCAAAAGTCAGCATTAGAAACAGTCGATGGTTTGTTTTTAAATCCGTTAGTAGGAGAAACAAAGTCAGATGATATTCCCGGTGATATCCGCATGAAGAGTTATCAAGTCTTACTAGAAAATTATTATCCGCAAGATCGGGTATTTCTATCTGTTTTTCCTGCTGCCATGCGTTACGCGGGCCCCCGTGAGGCGATTTTCCATGCGATTGTCCGCAAAAATTATGGATGTACCCATTTCATTGTTGGAAGAGATCATGCAGGAGTAGGAAACTATTATGGAACCTACGATGCTCAAAAAATATTCAGTCACTTTACCGAAGAAGAATTAGGGATTAAACCACTGTTTTTTGAAAACAGTTTTTATTGTAGAAAGTGTGAAAACATGGCGTCTGAAAAAACATGTCCACATGATCGGAAAGACCATGTTACATTATCGGGTACGGCCGTTCGCGGCATGTTAAAAAGCGGGGTACAGCCGCCCAAAGAATTTAGCCGTCCCGAAGTAGCTGCTACGCTTATACAAGGGTTGCAGGAGCTATCTAAAAATAAAAACACAACGATTGGTTAGGCTTTTTTGTGGGGACATCGTGACTTTTCTTAAATCTGGTTAGGCAAAAGGGTGTAGAAAATGAATAAAAGGGCAAACATCACTTGGCATCACACAACGATTACCAAAAAAAAACGCCATCTCTTGAATGGTCATAAAAGCTGCGTTCTTTGGTTTACGGGATTATCAGGGTCAGGAAAGTCAACGCTGGCTAATGCGGTGGACCATACGCTTTTTCAAGAACATTATCGAAGCTACGTCTTGGATGGTGATAACATTCGTCATGGATTAAACCGTGATTTAAGCTTTGGAGCAGAAGATCGTAAGGAAAATATCCGTAGAATTGGGGAAGTGGCGAAACTATTTGTAGACAGTGGACTAATCGTTTCCTCGGCTTTTATTTCCCCTTTTCTTGAGGATCGAGAATTAGTTCGTAAAATGTTTGAGGCGGATGAATTTATTGAAATATATGTAAATTGTCCGATCCGAGTTTGTGAGGATCGTGATCCCAAAGGTTTATATAAAAAAGCCCGTAATGGAGAAATAGCTGAATTTACCGGGATTTCTTCCCCGTATGAGGCACCATTAGATCCAGAAATCATCATTGACTCTGACAAAATGACAATTGAACAGTCTGTAAAAAAAGTGTTAGCCTATATGAAAGATAGGAAGATCCTTTACTAGGTCTTCCTATCTTCTTCGCCAATTAGTGGTTAAAATCCGTATTTTGTGAAACTTTAGCTCGTAAATATAATCAATGATGTTGGTAGAGAAAAACTGACAAATGATAGCGAAAAGGACAATTTTATAATCGATAACAAGTGCGGTTAATAAGAAAATTAAAAAGTTAATTCCCATCATCACCTTACCAGGACTCCAATCCTTATAGGCAGCAATCATTAAGGCTGGAATCACCATGCCGCCGCTCGAGGCTCCTGCGCGAATCAAGAGTCCAACCCCTATACCAAAACATACACTTCCAGCCGCAATATCAACTAATAAATGGACATGCAGATGGGGGACATACGCGGTGAGGATGTTGACGGTTGTTGAAGTAATCGCAACAGACAGTATCGTTCTGAATGTCCAAGTATAGCCAAAGTAATGTATCGCAAAAAATAAAAACACGATATTGGCCATCCACAAAGATAATCCTAGAGAAAAATGAAACCAATGATTCATTAAAATGGCGATTCCGGCAGCCCCGCCAGAAGGAATGGAGTGAGGAAATAAAAATAAGGACATAGACATGCCTTGCAAGGTGGCTCCAAAAAGCAAACAGAAATAGGTTAACAATGTTTTTTTCATAAGATAGCGTCAATAATCCTATGATAGCTTAAGGTAATTTCCAAGTTCAATCCCTCCTTAGGACAATCCTTCCTTGTCCATTTTATGAGAGTGCTGGAAGGAATATGTGGAATGGCAGTTCAAAAAACCTAGTTGATTCGGTTATTTTAAAAATGGGAATTATTACATGTGGAATTATATCGTCATAGCTGGTAAGATAATAAAGTTGCTTCGCGAGGAGGTCAAACATAATTAATTAAAAGTTATGTGTTGACATAAGCGTAGTGAACATGGTATTATATATCTTGTCGCTTCAACAGCGGTGAAATTGTTCTTTGAAAACTAAACAAACAAAAACGTCAACAAACAATAATATTAGTTTCATTTGAAACTAAGCCAACGTAACAAAATGAGCTAAATCAACTTTCTCGGAGAGTTTGATCCTGGCTCAGGACGAACGCTGGCGGCGTGCCTAATACATGCAAGTCGAGCGGACTTTTAAAAGCTTGCTTTTAAAAGTTAGCGGCGGACGGGTGAGTAACACGTGGGCAACCTGCCTGTAAGACTGGGATAACATCGGGAAACCGATGCTAATACCGGATAACCCTTTTCCTCTCATGAGGAAAAGCTGAAAGTCGGTTTACGCTGACACTTACAGATGGGCCCGCGGCGCATTAGCTAGTTGGTGAGGTAACGGCTCACCAAGGCGACGATGCGTAGCCGACCTGAGAGGGTGATCGGCCACACTGGGACTGAGACACGGCCCAGACTCCTACGGGAGGCAGCAGTAGGGAATCTTCCACAATGGACGAAAGTCTGATGGAGCAACGCCGCGTGAGCGATGAAGGCCTTCGGGTCGTAAAGCTCTGTTGTTAGGGAAGAACAAGTACCGGAGTAACTGCCGGTACCTTGACGGTACCTAACCAGAAAGCCACGGCTAACTACGTGCCAGCAGCCGCGGTAATACGTAGGTGGCAAGCGTTGTCCGGAATTATTGGGCGTAAAGCGCGCGCAGGCGGTCCTTTAAGTCTGATGTGAAAGCCCACGGCTCAACCGTGGAGGGTCATTGGAAACTGGGGGACTTGAGTGCAGAAGAGGAAAGCGGAATTCCACGTGTAGCGGTGAAATGCGTAGAGATGTGGAGGAACACCAGTGGCGAAGGCGGCTTTCTGGTCTGTAACTGACGCTGAGGCGCGAAAGCGTGGGGAGCAAACAGGATTAGATACCCTGGTAGTCCACGCCGTAAACGATGAGTGCTAAGTGTTAGGGGGTTTCCGCCCCTTAGTGCTGCAGCTAACGCATTAAGCACTCCGCCTGGGGAGTACGGCCGCAAGGCTGAAACTCAAAGGAATTGACGGGGGCCCGCACAAGCGGTGGAGCATGTGGTTTAATTCGAAGCAACGCGAAGAACCTTACCAGGTCTTGACATCCTCTGACACTCCTAGAGATAGGACGTTCCCCTTCGGGGGACAGAGTGACAGGTGGTGCATGGTTGTCGTCAGCTCGTGTCGTGAGATGTTGGGTTAAGTCCCGCAACGAGCGCAACCCTTGTTCTTAGTTGCCAGCATTCAGTTGGGCACTCTAAGGAGACTGCCGGTGACAAACCGGAGGAAGGTGGGGATGACGTCAAATCATCATGCCCCTTATGACCTGGGCTACACACGTGCTACAATGGATGGTACAAAGGGCAGCAAAGCCGCGAGGCCTAGCCAATCCCATAAAACCATTCTCAGTTCGGATTGTAGGCTGCAACTCGCCTACATGAAGCCGGAATCGCTAGTAATCGCGGATCAGCATGCCGCGGTGAATACGTTCCCGGGCCTTGTACACACCGCCCGTCACACCACGAGAGTTTGTAACACCCGAAGTCGGTGGGGTAACCGTAAGGAGCCAGCCGCCTAAGGTGGGACAGATGATTGGGGTGAAGTCGTAACAAGGTAGCCGTATCGGAAGGTGCGGCTGGATCACCTCCTTTCTAAGGAATATGCAGTCCTTGTGGACTGATAAAAGTTGACCGCTTTTTGTTTGTTTAGTTTTGAGAGTGCAATCTCTCAATTCAATTGCTCCTGCGCCGCAGTAGCTCGAGGAAGTAATCCCTCAGCTCGTCGCAAGGCAGCATGAAGTAACGCTCTGAAGTTCATTCACGATGTGATTGAAGTCAGTAGCCTTGTTCCTTGAAAACTAGATAATCGTAAGAAGAAGCAAGAAAACATCGAGTAATCGCCATTTTAGTTTTCTCTCTTAAGTAATTAAGAGAAATAACCTTTTAGGTTAAGTTAGAAAGGGCGCACGGTGAATGCCTTGGCACTAGGAGCCGATGAAGGACGGGACTAACACCGATATGCTTCGGGGAGCTGTAAGTAAGCTTTGATCCGGAGATTTCCGAATGGGGGAACCCACTGCTCGTAATGGAGCAGTATCTTTACCTGAATACATAGGGTATTGATGGCATACCCGGGGAACTGAAACATCTAAGTACCCGGAGGAAGAGAAAGCAAACGCGATTCCCTGAGTAGCGGCGAGCGAAACGGGACATAGCCCAAACCAAGAGGCTTGCCTCTTGGGGTTGTAGGACACTCAACATGGAGTTACAAAGGAACGGGGTAAATGAAGCGATCTGGAAAGGTCCGTCATAGAAGGTAAAAACCCTGTAGTTGAAACTTCGTTCCCTCCTGAGTGGATCCTGAGTACGGCCGGACACGAGAAATCCGGTCGGAAGCAGGGAGGACCATCTCCCAAGGCTAAATACTCCCTAGTGACCGATAGTGAACCAGTACCGTGAGGGAAAGGTGAAAAGCACCCCGGAAGGGGAGTGAAATAGTTCCTGAAACCGTGTGCCTACAAGTAGTCAGAGCCCGTTCATGGGTGATGGCGTGCCTTTTGTAGAATGAACCGGCGAGTTACGATCCCATGCAAGGTTAAGTTGAAAAGACGGAGCCGCAGCGAAAGCGAGTCTGAATAGGGCGAATGAGTATGTGGTCGTAGACCCGAAACCAGGTGATCTACCCATGTCCAGGGTGAAGTCCAGGTAACACTGGATGGAGGCCCGAACCCACGCACGTTGAAAAGTGCGGGGATGAGGTGTGGGTAGCGGAGAAATTCCAATCGAACTTGGAGATAGCTGGTTCTCTCCGAAATAGCTTTAGGGCTAGCCTCACGTAGTAAGAGTCTTGGAGGTAGAGCACTGTTTGGACTAGGGGCCCTCATCGGGTTACCGAATTCAGACAAACTCCGAATGCCAAAGACTTATCCGTGGGAGTCAGACTGCGAGTGATAAGATCCGTAGTCAAAAGGGAAACAGCCCAGACCACCAGCTAAGGTCCCAAAGTATACGTTAAGTGGAAAAGGATGTGGAGTTGCTTAGACAACCAGGATGTTGGCTTAGAAGCAGCCACCATTTAAAGAGTGCGTAATAGCTCACTGGTCGAGTGACTCTGCGCCGAAAATGTACCGGGGCTAAACGTATCACCGAAGCTGTGGATTGACACCATCAGGTGTCAGTGGTAGGAGAGCGTTCTAAGGGCGTTGAAGCTAGACCGTAAGGACTGGTGGAGCGCTTAGAAGTGAGAATGCCGGTATGAGTAGCGAAAGATGAGTGAGAATCTCATCCACCGAATGCCTAAGGTTTCCTGAGGAAGGCTCGTCCGCTCAGGGTTAGTCGGGACCTAAGCCGAGGCCGAAAGGCGTAGGCGATGGACAACAGGTTGATATTCCTGTACCACCTCTTTATCGTTTGAGTGATGGGGGGACGCAGGAGGATAGGGTAAGCGCGCTGTTGGATATGCGCGTCTAAGCAGTTAGGCTGGTGAATAGGAAAATCCGTTCACTGTGAAGGCTGAGCTGTGACAGCGAGGGAAATTTAGTACCGAAGTTCCTGATTCCACACTGCCAAGAAAAGCCTCTAGCGAGATAAAAGGTGCCCGTACCGCAAACCGACACAGGTAGGCGAGGAGAGAATCCTAAGGTGAGCGAGAGAACTCTCGTTAAGGAACTCGGCAAAATGACCCCGTAACTTCGGGAGAAGGGGTGCTCTTTGAGGTTCATAGCCTCGAAGAGCCGCAGTGAATAGGCCCAGGCGACTGTTTAGCAAAAACACAGGTCTCTGCGAAGCCGCAAGGCGAAGTATAGGGGCTGACGCCTGCCCGGTGCTGGAAGGTTAAGAGGAGGGGTTAGCGCAAGCGAAGCTCTGAATCGAAGCCCCAGTAAACGGCGGCCGTAACTATAACGGTCCTAAGGTAGCGAAATTCCTTGTCGGGTAAGTTCCGACCCGCACGAAAGGCGTAACGATCTGGGCACTGTCTCAACGAGAGACTCGGTGAAATTATAGTACCTGTGAAGATGCAGGTTACCCGCGACAGGACGGAAAGACCCCGTGGAGCTTTACTGTAGCCTGATATTGAATTTTGGTACAGCTTGTACAGGATAGGTAGGAGCCTGAGAAGCCGGAGCGCTAGCTTCGGTGGAGGCGTCGGTGGGATACTACCCTGGCTGTATTGAAATTCTAACCCGCACCCCTTATCGGGGTGGGAGACAGTGTCAGGTGGGCAGTTTGACTGGGGCGGTCGCCTCCTAAAGAGTAACGGAGGCGCCCAAAGGTTCCCTCAGAATGGTTGGAAATCATTCGTAGAGTGTAAAGGCACAAGGGAGCTTGACTGCGAGACCTACAAGTCGAGCAGGGACGAAAGTCGGGCTTAGTGATCCGGTGGTTCCGCATGGAAGGGCCATCGCTCAACGGATAAAAGCTACCCCGGGGATAACAGGCTTATCTCCCCCAAGAGTCCACATCGACGGGGAGGTTTGGCACCTCGATGTCGGCTCATCGCATCCTGGGGCTGTAGTCGGTCCCAAGGGTTGGGCTGTTCGCCCATTAAAGCGGTACGCGAGCTGGGTTCAGAACGTCGTGAGACAGTTCGGTCCCTATCCGTCGTGGGCGCAGGAAATTTGAGAGGAGCTGTCCTTAGTACGAGAGGACCGGGATGGACGCACCGCTGGTGTACCAGTTGTCTTGCCAAAGGCATCGCTGGGTAGCTATGTGCGGACGGGATAAGTGCTGAAAGCATCTAAGCATGAAGCCCCCCTCAAGATGAGATTTCCCATAGCGTCAAGCTAGTAAGAACCCTGAAAGATGATCAGGTTGATAGGTCAGAGGTGGAAGCATGGCGACATGTGGAGCTGACTGATACTAATCGTTCGAGGACTTAACCAAACGAAAAGCGGAAGCGTCCGCCTAGCAACGTATGGCCTGGAGGACTTTGACTGAGATAAAGGAAACACGAAGAGCGTAAGCGATTCGATGTTGACTTATCGTAGGGAGAAGACCGAAGGACACTAGTTGCTGGACGCTGGAGCTGGACAATTATTACTCTTGTTTACAAACTTCTTCTGCATTATCTAGTTTTGAGGGAATGAACCTCTAATTAAATAGTCTGGTAATTAAGGCGAGAAGGTCACACCCGTTCCCATACCGAACACGGAAGTTAAGCTTCTCAGCGCCGATGGTAGTTGGGACACGCGTCCCTGTGAGAGTAGGACGTTGCCAGGCACACAAAAGACAACCTGTAATGGGTTGTCTTTTTTGCGTCAGAAACAATCTAAAATCGTATGAGGATGGTGCTATTTATAGGGGCATCTCTTTCTTAAAGACAAACTTTATGTTTTAGCTAATCAAAATGTCTTTAAGAAGCTATCTTGAGGACAAAACCAGCTGGACCGAAGGCTAAAGTGTCTTTAAGAAGCCGTCTTGAGGACAAAACCAGTTGGACCGAAGGCTAAAGTGTCTTTAAGAAGCTGTCTTGAGGACAAAACCAGCTGGACCGAAGGCTAAAGTGTCTTTAAGAAGCTGTCTTGAGGACAAAACCAGCTGGACCGAAGGCCAAAATGTCTTTAAGAAGCTTTCTTGAGGACAAAACCAGCTGGATCGCAGGCCAAAGTGTCTTTAAGAAGTCGCCTTGAAGACAGAACTAGAGGCGCGCCTTATATAAACTAAACACCTCATCCCAATTCCACTTCTCGTAATACCAAGTTCCTAAATCAATCTGTTTAATCCAAAATCTTTCCTTCATACGATCATCGGGCTTAGAAACAAGAACATCCGCCTTATGTCTGTTGGTCCTTATCCACACGAGTTGCCGGCCTGTAAATTGTGGAATAAAGTCTCCTGCATTTTTAGGGGGGAAAGTCAGCTGACGCAGGTTCTTCGTTAAAATATTTAGGTCAAAGATACTTGGCAGTGGCCGTGTATTTACCTCAGTTAATTCACCTTCTTTGGAACGTGAAACATAAATATGCGCATTATTTTTCCAAAAGAAATCCCGGTCAGCATACCCAATGGGAGATAAATCCCCCACTTGAAAGGATGGGACAGTGACCGTCTTTAATTGTTTATTCTTCAGAGCCTCTCTGCCAACCCCAGCAATATAGCCGAGAACGCCTTTTGTAGGTGCCCAGCGGAACCAGTCCTCATCGTTTAACATGTCACCCAGCCTTTTAAAAGCTCGGCCATCCTCAGATAGCAGACAAAGCGTATTTGCATCTGCTGATAACGATGCAGTCGGGATTAATAGGAAACTAAGCCATTTCTGGTCATGGGACCATTTAAACTGACTGGTGCTAACATAGAATTCATCTTCTCCAACCGGAATCGTGAAAAAGTGCTTAACAGTTGGCTTGTGCCTGTTAACGGTTATTTTTTTCAAAATAATATCTGAATGTAGTTCCTCCCGTTCTCTTGAAGAGGCAATTAATCCTTTACCATCAGGGAGCCAAGAGAAATTTTCAATGTTTGGTGCCAGGGAAGTTACTAAGAATGGAATAGCCGGGTCCAAATTGACAACATATAACTGTTTGTTTATCAAAAAACTAATTCTATTATCTAGCGGTGCCCATTGGAAATTTGGATTTACATTTGTTTTAATTTTCATATGGTTGTTCATTTTAACATTGTATAACCACAAATCTCCACTGTAGGACAGCTCGTCCCCTCCCTTTAAGTAGGCAATCCAATTGCTATCGTTCGACCACTTGGGGTACCGTACCTTTTCTCCATGTGTTAATTGGCGTTCCTTGTTTCCCGTTTTCATCCATAAATCATCATTTCGGATAAAGGCAGCTTTCAGGTTATTGGAGGAATTATCAGCTAAGGCTATAGATGGGGACAAAATGGGTAATGTAATAAGAAGAATAATAATAAAAATGGGTTTTTTCAGCATCGTAACCATCCTTTTTTCCTAGAAGTAGTTGTTTTAGTTTATACAAATAATATAGAATCATCATGAATTCCCAAATAAAAAGTGCTACAGTGGTGGGAGTGTGTGAAAGGAGGAATTCTTATGTTAGAGAATAGCTTTATGATGGTAGCCATTATTCTGATCATCAACATTGTTTATGTATCCTTTTTTACAATCAGAATGATCTTAACTTTAAAAGGACAGCGTTACTTGGCCGCAGGATTGAGTATGATTGAGGTGGTTATTTATGTATTGGGCCTTGGCCTTGTCTTAAACAACCTCAATGAAATTCAAAATCTGATTGCCTATGCGGTGGGGTATGGCATTGGCGTAATTGTCGGTATGAAAATTGAAGAAAAGCTCGCATTGGGATATATTACCGTTAATGTGATTACGGCTGAATATGATAAAAATTTACCGAAGGAGCTGCGGGAAGAGGGCTATGGTGTTACAGACTGGGCGGCACACGGGCTTGAAGGCAATCGAATGGCACTGCAAATCTTAACGCCTAGAAAATTTGAATTAAAATTATACGATAAAATTAAAACCTTGGATCCAAAAGCATTCATCATTTCCTATGAACCAAAATCGATTCATGGCGGCTTTTGGGTCAAATCAGTGAAAAGAGGGAAGTTATTTTCATGAGCAAAAAAAAGCTGCAATTTGAGGTGCAGGAAAATGAAAGTATTGAGGAGTGTTTGAATAGAATGAAACAGCAAGGATATGCTCCTGTCCGCCGAACGGAAAAGCCTATTTTTCAAGAGGTGAAAAAAGCTGGCGAGACCGTTTATGAGCCAATCGGCCGGCAAATAGTGTTTGAAGCAAAGGTAATTGAGTAAAACACGAACAATATAGTGTTATATAAAAATAATTGTTCGACATATTGGTTGACAGCCAAACGAGTTGGTTGGTATGATAAGACTATCAGATGAACAACCAGTTTATTTTTACCCTCGTATATCCATGGGGATATGGCCCATAAGTTTCTACCCAATAACCGTAAATTATTGGACTATGAGGGAAAGTCAATATGTTCGGCAATTATAAAAGGGGTCGCCCCTTACTTTATTTAAACATGCCCGAACAAATGGCTTTCTCTTTCGCGAGAAGCTATTTGTTCGGGTATTTTATTTTGGAAAAAAAGGGGGATTTAAATGTCCATTCTTGTTGGCGTTATCATGGGAAGTAAATCGGATTGGGAAACCATGAAACACACATGTGACGTTCTAGACCAATTGGAGATTGCTTATGAAAAAAAAGTAGTATCGGCTCATCGAACACCTGATTTGATGTTTACATATGCAAAGGAAGCAAGAGATAGAGGTATAAAGGTAATTATTGCTGGGGCAGGCGGTGCGGCCCATCTTCCAGGGATGACAGCGTCGCAAACAACTTTGCCTGTCATCGGCGTCCCAGTACAATCACAATCCCTTAAGGGGTTAGACTCATTGCTGTCAATCGTGCAAATGCCTGGCGGTGTACCTGTAGCGACGGTCGCAATTGGCAAAGCGGGTGCGGTGAATGCAGGATTACTTGCAGCACAGATTCTAGCAATAAGTGACGACGAACTTGCTGGAAAAATTGAAGCACGAAGAGAAGCAACTAAACTAGAAGTGTTGGAAAGTAGTGATCAACTTGCCTAGCCAAACGATATTACCAGGAGCAATGATAGGAATTATCGGCGGCGGCCAGCTTGGCAGAATGATGGCATTGGCGGCAAAGGCCCAAGGCTTCCGAATTGCAGTGTTAGAACCAACGGCAGATTCACCGTGCGGTCAGGTCGCGGATTTCGAGGTGATCGGTGCTTATGATGACCGAGAAGCGATCAGCAATTTGGCTGAACTCAGTGATGTGATTACGTATGAATTTGAAAACATTGATGCCGAAACATTATGCTGGCTGTGTGAACAGGCATATGTCCCACAAGGACCGAAGCTGCTAACCATTACACAAGACAGGATTAAGGAAAAAGCATCCATTCAAGAAGCAGGTGTGGAAGTTGCACCTTATGAAGTTGTAAGCAGTAGTGAGGATTTATTTTTAAAAATAAACACCATCGGTTACCCGGCTGTTTTGAAAACGGCGAGAGGCGGCTATGATGGCAAGGGACAACTCGTAATTAGGGAAAAGCAGGATTTAGCCAAGGCTGACCCCCTTTTAAAACATGGTCCATGTGTTTTGGAAAAATGGATCCCGTTTGAAAAAGAAATATCCGTTATCGTAACTCGAAAGCTTGATGGAGAAACAGCCTTTTTCCCAGTGGCGGAAAACATTCACCGAGATAATATTTTAGATAAAACGATTGTACCGGCCCGAATTCCACAAGTTTTGCAAACTGAAGCTGTCCAGCTGGCAAAGAAGCTGGCGGATTCGTTACAATTAGTCGGGACGCTTGCTGTCGAGATGTTCCTTTGTGGTGACGGAACCATTTATATAAATGAATTGGCCCCACGGCCGCATAATTCTGGGCATTATACGATTGAAGCTTGCGAAACGTCCCAGTTTGAGCAGCATATCCGCGCTATTTGCAATTGGCCGCTAGGAAGTACGGAGCTATTAAAACCAGCCGTTATGGTCAACCTATTAGGTGAGCATCTTGAAACACTCTATAAAGAAATTCCGACTACGAATGACTGGAAGATTCATTTATATGGTAAAAAAGAGGCAAAGACCAAACGAAAAATGGGTCATGTGACGATTTTACGAGAGAACGTGGAGACAGCACTTGCAGAAGTCAAAGAAAGCCGTATCTGGGATACAGAATAAAGAAAAGATGGGGGATAAAACATGATTGATCGCTATACACGCCCGGAAATGGGTGCTATTTGGACGGAGGAAAACCGCTTTAATGCCTGGCTCGAGGTAGAAATTCTTGCATGTGAAGCATGGGCCGAGCTAGGGGAAATTCCAAAAGAAGATGTTAGAAGACTCCGTGAAAATGCTTCTTTTAATATTGACCGGATTAAAGAAATTGAAGAAGAAACCAGACACGATGTCGTTGCCTTTACCCGCGCGGTGTCGGAAACATTGGGTGAAGAGCGGAAATGGGTTCATTACGGCTTAACCTCAACAGATGTTGTTGACACGGCATTATCTTATGTGTTGAAACAAGCCAATGCCATTTTAATCAAAGACATCGAGAACTTTATCGAGATATTAAAAAATAAAGCAAAAGAAAACAAACTGACGGTAATGATGGGTCGGACACATGGTGTGCATGCTGAGCCAACCACTTTTGGTTTGAAAATGGCTTTATGGTATGAAGAAATGAAACGCAACCTAGATCGGTTTAAACAGGCAGCAGCGGGTGTGGAGTTTGGAAAAATTTCTGGTGCAGTCGGCACCTATGCTAATATTGATCCATTTGTCGAACAGTATGTGTGCGAAAAATTAGGTCTTGGCGCAGCGCCTATTTCAACCCAAACTTTACAACGCGATCGCCATGCTCACTATATGTCAACGATTGCCTTGATTGCGACATCGATTGAAAAGTTTGCCGTTGAAGTCCGTAGTTTGCAAAAAAGTGAAACCCGTGAGGTCGAGGAGTTTTTTGCAAAAGGACAAAAAGGTTCATCCGCGATGCCGCATAAGCGGAATCCAATTGGCTCGGAAAATATGACGGGGATGGCCCGCGTGATTCGCGGTTACATGCTGACAGCCTACGAAAATGTGCCGCTTTGGCACGAACGTGATATCTCTCATTCTTCGGCAGAACGGATTATTTTACCGGATGCGACAATTGCTTTGAATTATATGTTGAACCGCTTCGGAAATATAGTGAAGAACCTTACCGTTTATCCAGAAAATATGAAGCGCAACATGGACCGTACCCTAGGGTTAATTTACTCGCAACGTGTTCTGCTTGCACTGATTGATAAAGGACTATCCCGCGAAGAATCCTATGATACTGTTCAGCCAAAGGCGATGGAGGCATGGGAGAAACAAGTACCATTCCGCAGCTTGATCGAAGCGGAAGAAAAAATCACCTCATTACTTTCACCGGCGGAAATCGCCTATTGCTTTGACTATAACTATCACCTCAAACATGTCGATATGATATTTGAGCGGTTAGGGTTGAATGAATAAGATTTTATGTGCTGGAAGAGGTACGGTCGCTAAGGGAGGTCCTAAGCGACCGAAGCCGATGAAAAAGAGGGTAGTCGGTCGTTAAGAGAGGTCCTAAGCGACCGAAGCCGATGAAAAAGAGGGTAGTCGGTCGCTAAGAGAGGTCCTAAGCGACCGCAGCCGAGAAAAAAAAGAGCCTACGGTCGCTAAGAGAGGTTCAAGTGGCCGATGACCTAGTTTTCCCCAAAAACAGAGGGGCATCATTCATTCCTTCCCCTCTGCTATCTCGAAAATTCCCAATATTCCGAATAAGGAGCGGTTCACGATGAAAGAATTACTTTATGAAGGAAAAGCGAAATGTATTTACGCAACAAACACGGAAGAAGAAGTTCTCGTTAAGTACAAAGATTCCGCCACCGCTTTTAACGGCGAGAAAAAGGCAGAAATTACGGGCAAAGGCCGTCTCAATAACGAAATTACTAGTTTGCTATTTTTAAAGCTTAAAGAACAGGGAATCGAGTCACATTTTATCAAACGAATTTCTGAAACAGAGCAACTCGTAAAAAGGGTAACAATTATTCCGCTTGAAGTGGTTGTTCGCAACGTTGCTGCAGGGAGCTTTTCAAAAAGATTGGGAATTGAAGAAGGAAATCCATTATCCACACCTATCGTGGAGTTTTACTTAAAAGATGATGCACTTGGTGACCCGCTCCTTACAATTGACCACATCTTAGAACTACAAGTGGCTACCGCTGAGGAAGCAGCCATTTTACGTGAAAAGGCACTTCAAATTAATGCAGTTTTATCCAGCTTTTTCAATGACCTAGGCATTCGCCTTATAGATTTTAAATTAGAGTTTGGCAAGGACAGTGAAGGCCGAATTTTATTGGCAGATGAAATCTCTCCAGATACTTGCCGGCTATGGGACCAGGCCACGAATGAAAAGCTCGATAAGGATGTATTCCGCCGGGATTTAGGTAGTTTAACAGATGCATATGAAAATATTTTAGCGAGATTAGGAGGACATCAGCATGTATAAAGTTAAGGTATTTGTAACATTAAGGGAAAGTGTGTTGGATCCACAAGGGAAGGCTGTTACCCATTCCTTACATTCCTTAAACTACCCACAAGTGGCAGATGTTCGCATCGGTAAATATATGGAGCTGACAATTGAAGAATCTGACCGTGATATAAACGAAGTAGTCAATGAAATTTGTACTAATCTTCTTGCAAATCCTGTTATTGAGGACTACCGATACGAAGTAGAGGAGTGTGTTACACAGTGAAGTTTGCTGTCATCGTGTTTCCGGGATCCAATTGCGATGTTGATATGTACCACGCCATTAAGGACGAACTTGGCGAAGATGTGGAGTATGTTTGGCATGATACGGATCATTTAGATGAGTTTGACGCTATTTTACTTCCGGGCGGATTTTCTTATGGAGATTACTTGCGTACGGGGGCCATTGCCCGGTTCAGCAAAGTGATGAAAGAGGTTGTCAAGGCGGCAGAAGCAGGAAAACCGGTTCTAGGTGTCTGCAATGGATTCCAAATTCTCCTAGAGGCAGGATTGCTGCCAGGTGCCATGCGGCGGAATGAAAGTCTTTCATTTATTTGCAAGCCTGTTGAACTTAAGGTAGAAACAAACGAAACCATGTTTACGGCTGAATACCAACAAGGGCAGACCATCACCATTCCTGTTGCACACGGTGAGGGAAATTATTATTGCGATGAAGAAACGCTTGCGAAACTAAAAGCGAATCATCAAATTGTCTTTACGTATCAGCAAAATCCGAATGGCAGTTTAGAAGATATTGCGGGGATTATCAATGAAAAGGGTAATGTCCTTGGGATGATGCCACACCCTGAGCGGGCAGTGGATCAACTTTTGGGCGGTGCCGACGGACTAAAGATGTTCCAATCGATTGTGAAAATGTGGAGGGAAGCACATGTTGTTAACGCTTGAACCAAATCCGAATCAGATTAAAGCAGACAAAATATATCAGCAGATGGGTTTGTCCGACGAGGAATTCGCACTGATTGAAAACATTCTAGGACGTACACCAAACTATACCGAAACAGGCCTTTTCTCCGTTATGTGGTCGGAGCATTGCAGCTATAAAAATTCTAAGCCAATCTTAAAAAAATTCCCTGTTACAGGATCCCGTGTTCTGCAAGGACCTGGCGAAGGCGCGGGAATCGTTGATATTGGCGATGAGCAGGCAGTGGTTTTTAAAATCGAAAGTCATAACCATCCCTCGGCAATTGAGCCTTATCAAGGCGCGGCAACTGGTGTAGGCGGGATTATCCGTGATGTATTTTCAATGGGGGCTAGGCCGATTGCGATGTTAAACTCGCTTCGTTTTGGGGAACTTGATTCGGCCCGCGTCCGCTATTTATTTAAAGAAATTGTTGCTGGGATCGCCGGTTATGGGAACTGTATCGGCATTCCGACGGTTGGCGGCGAAATCCAGTTCGACCCATGCTATGAAGGAAATCCACTTGTGAATGCCATGTGTGTCGGCCTCATCGACCATAAGGATATCAAGAAGGGTCAGGCCCATGGGGAGGGCAATACGGTGATGTATGTCGGGGCAAAAACAGGCCGAGACGGTATTCATGGGGCCACTTTTGCTTCAGAAGAATTAACCGAACAATCAAGCGAGGATCGTCCTGCCGTGCAAGTAGGCGACCCATTTATGGAAAAATTACTGCTGGAGGCATGCTTAGAATTGATTCATTACGATGCCCTGGTTGGGATTCAAGATATGGGGGCAGCGGGACTGATTAGTTCATCTGCAGAAATGGCTAGTAAAGCCGGAATGGGCCTTGAGATGAATTTAGACTTAGTTCCACAGCGTGAAACAGGGATGACCGCTTATGAAATGATGTTGTCGGAATCCCAAGAGCGAATGCTGATTGTCGTGAAAAAAGGAAGAGAACAGGAAATCGTGGAGCTTTTTGAAAAATACGGCTTAGAAGCTGTAGGGATTGGAACAGTTACGAGTGATAAACAAGTGCGCCTTTTCCATAAAGGAGAAATCGTGGCTGATGTTCCCGCTGATGTACTAGCCGAGGATGCACCGGTTTACCACAAACCATCAAAAGAGCCAGGTTATTTTGCAGAATTCCAGACCATGGAGAATGTTGTTCCACAAGTGGATGATTTGAAGGAAACATTAGTAAGACTTTTAAGCCAGCCTACGGTAGCTAGCAAAGAATGGGTTTATGAGCAGTATGACTATATGGTTCGTACAAATACGGTTGTTTCCCCGGGATCTGATGCTGCCGTTGTAAGGATTCGCGGTACACGTAAAGCGTTAGCAATGACAACGGATTGTAATTCCCGTTATGTCTATTTAGATCCAGAAGTGGGCGGAAAAATCGCTGTCGCCGAGGCGGCCCGGAATATTGTTTGTTCTGGTGCAGAACCGTTAGCGATTACAGATAACCTCAATTTTGGCAATCCGGAAAAACCAGAAGTGTTCTGGCAGATTGAAAAAGCGGCTGATGGCATGAGTGAAGCCTGCCGTGTCCTGGAAACTCCAGTAATTGGCGGAAACGTGTCTTTATACAATGAAACGAGCGGAACAGCTATTTACCCAACACCTGTTGTCGGAATGGTTGGTTTAGTAACCGACATAGACCATATCACAACGCAGTACTTTAAACAGGCGGGCGACCTCATTTATTTAGTGGGAGACACCAAGGATGAATTCGGCGGAAGTGAGCTCCAAAAGCTATTGAACGGACGGGTCTTTGGTAAAGCCCCTGAATTAAATATCGAGATTGAAAAAGAAAGACAAAATCAAGTTTTAGCAGCGATTCGTGCCGGTTTGGTGCAATCAGCACATGACCTTTCAGAAGGCGGCTTATCCGTGGCATTAGCCGAGTGTCTGTTTGCAAATAAACAGCTGGGAGCGAACGTGGCAATTGACGGAAGCCCTGTCTCCGCTTTATTCAGTGAAACACAATCTCGGTTTCTATTAACAGTGAAAAAAGAACATCAGCATGAGTTTGAAAGGTTAGTAGATGCAGCTCAAATCGGCTCTGTTACTGATACAGCGAAGTTACAAATTACAAACGGTGAGTCAACCGTACTGGAAGCTTCCATTGAAGAATTGAAAGCTGCCTGGAAAGGAGCTATCCCATGCTTCCTGAAATAAAGGGATTAAATGAAGAGTGCGGCATTTTTGGTGTCTGGGGACATAAAGATGCTGCCCAATTAACGTATTACGGACTGCATAGCTTGCAGCATCGCGGCCAAGAGGGAACTGGCATCGTCGTCAATGACGGGAAGGCCCTTAAAGTGGTAAAGGGTGAAGGACTGGTGACCGAGATCTTTACTGCCAATGTGATGAAAGAACTAACCGGAAATTCAGCGATTGGACACGTTCGCTATGCAACCGCAGGCGGGGGAGGATATGAAAACGTCCAGCCGCTCTTGTTCCATTCGCAAACTGGCAGTCTTGCTCTTGCTCATAATGGAAATCTCGTTAACGCTAATTCCTTGAAATACCAGCTCGAAGGACAGGGAAGTATTTTTCAAACAAGCTCTGATACGGAAGTTTTGGCCCATTTAATTAGAAGAAGCGGCTATCCCCATTTTAATGATCAAGTTAAAAATGCCCTTTCCATGTTAAAGGGGGCCTATGCCTATCTAATTATGACGGAAAATGAGTTAATGGTGGCACTTGACCCCCATGGCTTAAGACCTTTGTCACTCGGCTGTTTGGGTGATGCTTATGTTGTTGCGTCTGAAACATGTGCGTTTGATGTGATCGGGGCAGAATACATCCGCGACATTATGCCAGGCGAGTTATTAATTATTAATGATAACGGTCTAACGTCTGAACGATTTGCCTTGAGTACGACCAAAGCTGTTTGTACGATGGAATATATTTATTTTTCAAGACCGGATAGTAACATTCATGGCATCAATGTGCATACGGCCCGCAAAAACATGGGAAAACAATTAGCGATGGAAGCACCGATTGAAGCAGATGTTGTTACCGGGGTTCCAGATTCCAGTATTTCAGCCGCGATTGGCTATGCGGAAGCAACAGGGATTCCCTATGAAATGGGTTTGATTAAGAATAAATATGTCGGCAGGACGTTTATCCAGCCTTCACAAACGTTAAGGGAACAAGGGGTAAAAATGAAATTATCCGCTGTCCGGGGTGTAGTCGAAGGCAAACGGGTAGTGATGGTCGATGATTCGATCGTGCGCGGAACAACCAGTCGAAGAATCGTGAGGATGCTAAAAGACGCGGGAGCAACAGAAGTGCATGTCGTCATTAGTTCACCGCCGATTAAAAATCCTTGTTTTTATGGGATTGACACCTCTTCGAAGGAGGAGTTAATCGCATCTGATAAATCAGTTGAAGAGATAAGAGAACTGATTGGAGCGGATTCCTTAACCTTTATCAGCGTAGGAGGCATGATGAAGGCTCTTGGCCAGGAAGGCACAAATGGATATTGTCTGGGCTGTTTCACTGGGAATTATCCAACGGAAATCTATCCTGATACACTTCAATATTATTATCAAAAGGGGTGACCACCATGGCAAATGCGTATAAGCAAGCAGGCGTGAATATTGAAGCAGGCTATGAAGCGGTAGAGCGGATGAAAAAACATGTCCAAAAGACAGCCAGGGCAGGCGTCCTAGGCGGTTTGGGCGGATTTGGCGGCATGTTTGATCTATCCGCCTTACAATTAAAGGAGCCCGTTTTGGTGTCAGGCACCGATGGGGTTGGCACAAAATTGATGATTGCTTTTTGGATGGACCAGCATGATACGATTGGGATTGATGCCGTGGCGATGTGTGTCAATGACATTGTCGTCCAAGGAGCAGAGCCGTTGTTCTTTCTAGATTATATTGCTTGTGGAAAAGCTGTTCCTGAGAAAATAGAAGCAATTGTAAAGGGCATTGCGGATGGCTGTGAGCAAGCGGGCTGTGCACTGATTGGCGGAGAAACTGCTGAAATGCCGGGATTGTACAGTGAAAATGAGTACGACCTCGCTGGGTTTTCAGTAGGGGCTTCTGAGAAATCGCAGATTATTACGGGTGAACATATCGAATCCGGCGATGTCTTAATTGGCTTAGCTTCGAGTGGAATCCACAGTAATGGCTACTCTCTTGTCAGAAAAGTGTTTAATAATTGGTCATTGCTAGATTTCGTTGATGAACTTGGATGCACATTAGGGGAAGAGTTACTTAAGCCTACAAAAATTTATGTGAAACCAATTTTGTCAGCGTTGAAAAAGTTCCCCATTAAAGGAATGGCCCATATTACCGGTGGCGGTTTTATTGAAAACATTCCCCGCATGCTGCCTGAAGGTCTTGGAGCAGAGCTTGATGAAAAAAGCTGGGGAGTTCCACCTGTCTTTCAACTAATTTCTTCTCATGGACAAATCAGTTACCAAGAGATGTATAATATTTTTAACATGGGTATTGGAATGGTCATCGCTGTTGATCGAAACCATGCGGCAGGTTTGCTTCAGCATTTTAGAGAATGTGGGGAAACTGCCTACGAAATTGGCATGGTGACGGAGTCTGCTGGCGTCCACATCAAGAGGTCCGGTGGCTTGCAATGAAAAAAATAGCAGTGTTTGCCTCAGGGAACGGAAGTAATTTTCAAGCCATCATTGATTGTGTCCAAACCAGAGGACTTGAAGCAGATCTAGCCTTATTAGTTTGCGATAAGCCGGGGGCCCTTGCGATTGAGCGAGCGAGGGCTGCCAGAATCCCCAGCTTTGTTTTTAATGCGAAGGATTATGTCAGTAAGGAAAATTATGAGCAAGCTATTTTAGCACAATTAAAGATTTATGAGGTGGAATTCATTGTCCTTGCCGGATACATGCGATTGATTGGTTCGACCTTGCTAGAAGCCTATCAAGGCAGGATTATTAATATTCACCCATCGCTGCTTCCTGCTTTTCCTGGCAAAGATGCGATTGGCCAGGCGCTTGCGGCTAAGGCAAAGTGGAGTGGGGTAACCATTCATTTTGTGGATGAAGGAATGGATACAGGACCCGTTATTATCCAAGAACGAGTCGGATTGGATGAACAAGAAACAAGAGAAAGTCTGCAGCGGAAAATCCAGAAGATTGAGCACAAACTTTATCCAGAAGTCCTGCAAATGCTATTAACACGAGGAGATGTACTTGATGACAACAACAAAACGCGCACTTATTAGTGTTTCTGATAAAAATGGAATTACGGAGTTTGCAAAAGGCCTAGTCAACTTGGGCTATGAACTCATTTCTACGGGGGGCACGAAAAAGGCTCTTCAAAACCAGGGGATTCCTGTTTTAAGTGTAAGTGATGTGACCGGCTTTCCGGAGATTTTAGAGGGCCGTGTAAAAACATTAAATCCTTTTATCCATGGCGGCCTGCTTGCCAAGCATGACGATCCCCTGCACCAACAACAATTAGCGGAACATGAAATTCAGCCGATTCAGCTTGTCTGCGTCAATCTATATCCGTTCCAGCAAACGATTGAAAAGCCGGATGTAACCGTGGAAGATGCGATTGAAAATATCGACATCGGTGGACCGACCATGCTCCGGGCTTCTGCAAAAAATCATCAATATGTCACAGTTGTCGTCGATCCCGCTGATTATGATAAGGTGCTTGCAGAGTTAGCGGAGTCAGGTGAAACGACGCTTGAAACAAGAAGAAAATTAGCGGCTAAAGTGTTCCGCCATACAGCGGCCTATGATGCCTTGATTGCAGAATACATGACTAATCTTACCGGGGAAGAAAAACCTGAAAAGTTAACCGTTACATATGAATTAAAACAATCCTTACGATACGGGGAAAACCCGCATCAACAAGCTGCTTTTTATAAAAAGCCACTTGGTTCTGTTTTCTCGATTGCTTATGCCGAGCAGTTACATGGTAAAGAGCTTTCCTATAACAATATTAATGATGCTGATGCGGCACTCCAGATTGTGAGAGAATTTTCAGAACCAGCGGCAGTGGCCGTGAAGCATATGAATCCATGTGGTGTAGGTACTGGGAAAAATGTATACGAAGCTTTTACCAAGGCGTTTGCTGCTGACCCCGTGTCTATTTTTGGCGGCATTATTGCCTTTAACCAAGAAGTGGACGCAGAAACCGCAACAAAGCTACATGAAATATTCTTAGAAATTATTATTGCTCCATCTTTCTCGGAAGAAGCGTTAGCGATTCTAACTAGTAAAAAGAATTTGCGATTGCTCACCCTTTCGTTTGAAGCAGCGAAAAAAGCTGAATTGAAAATGACCACGATTCAAGGCGGTTTGTTAGTTCAGGAGCAAGACCGTTACACATTAGAGGATGCTGCCATTACGATTCCGACTAAGCGACAGCCAACAGAGGAAGAGTGGGAGGCGCTTAAACTTGGCTGGAGAGTGGTCAAGCATGTGAAGTCAAATGCCATCGTTGTTTCAGATAAAGACATGACACTTGGAATTGGGGCCGGTCAAATGAACCGTGTCGGTTCTGCTGAAATTGCTTTGAAACAAGCAGGAGAAAGGGCAAATGGTGCCGCCCTCGCTTCAGATGCATTCTTCCCTATGGATGATACAGTTGAAGCGGCTGCGAAAGCGGGAATTACCGCGATCATTCAGCCTGGTGGATCGATTAAAGATAAAGATTCGATAAAAAAAGCAGACGACTACGGGATTGCCATGGTATTTACGGGCGTAAGACACTTTAAACATTAAAACGAGGTGAAAGGGATGAAGGTACTAATCATTGGCCGCGGCGGGAGAGAGCATGCTATCTGCCGGAAGGTCTGCGAAAGCGCGCTAGTGGAAAAAGTATTTGTGGCACCTGGTAATGCTGGTATGACAGATGTGGCGGAGCTTATTTCACTTGAAGAATCACAGCACGACCAACTAATTCAATTTGCTAAAGATGAAAGGGTTGGCTTAACAATCATCGGTCCAGAAGTCCCTCTCCTTGAAGGGCTGGCGGATCAATTTGAGGCAGCAGGTTTGGCCGTGTTCGGTCCCCGTAAATCGGCCGCAGAGATTGAGGGCAGTAAATCTTTTGCAAAAGAATTAATGAAAAAGTATCAAATTCCTACGGCGGATTATGCCGTTTTCACCAATGTTGAGGATGCCCGCAGTTATATCGAAGAAAAAGGGGCACCCATTGTTATAAAAGCGGATGGCTTAGCAGCAGGCAAGGGTGTTACGGTGGCTATGACCATAGAGGAAGCACTTGCGAGTGTGGAAGAGATGCTTGTTGGTGCAAAATTTGGTGATGCCTCTTCCCGTGTGGTGATTGAAGAATTTTTAAGCGGTGAGGAATTCTCACTCATGGCGTTTGTGAATGGCGAAGTAGTCGTCCCCCTTGAGATTGCTCAAGATCATAAGCGTGCCTATGATGGTGATAACGGTCCTAATACAGGTGGAATGGGTGCTTATTCGCCGGTCCCACAAATCGGAGAAGAGACCATTCAGCTTGCTGTAGAGACAGTCCTTCTTCCAGCAGCAAAAGCAATGGTACAAGAGAATCGGAGCTTTTGCGGGATTTTATATGCAGGGTTGATTAAAACGGCGGTTGGGCCAAAAGTGATTGAATTTAATGCCCGCTTAGGCGACCCTGAAACACAGGTGATTTTGCCAAGGTTGAAATCTGATTTAGTAGAGGTTATCTTAGAGCTGTTGGATGGGAAGCAGCCTGAGTTAGTGTGGGATTCCCAGGCTATGGTCGGTGTCGTTGTAGCCGCAAAAGGGTATCCGGAGATTTACGAAAAAGGTGCCGTCTTGACGGGATTAACGGAGTTCTCTAAGGATGTATATACCTTTCATGCCGGAACCGTTAAAAATGAATCAGGTGAGTTTACCACAGCAGGCGGCCGGGTGCTGCTTGTTGCGGCCAAGGCAGAAACGCTCGGTGAGGCTCAAGAAAAAGTATATCAAGAGCTTGGAAACTTAACTTGTGATGGTGTCTTTTATCGGAAGGATATCGGGGCTAAGGGTATTCAAGCATTTGCAAGATTTTAAGAGAGGGTTCCTCTTGAGGACAAAATTTATTTGTAGAGGAAAGATTTGTCTTTAAGAACGTTTGTTGAGGACAGTACGAAGAGAATTCCGATGATATTTGTCTTTAAGAAGCCTTATTAAGGACAGCTCTGGGAGAAGAGCAGCGACTTTTGTCTTTAAGAGGCCTTATTGAGGACAGCTCTGGGAGAAATGCGATGATATTTGTCTTTAAGAAGCCTTATTAAGGACAGCTCTGAGAGAAGAGCAGCGACTTTTGTCTTTAAGAAGCTTCATTGAAGATAGTTCCAACAGAAATGCAGCGACTTTTGTCTTTAAGAAGCCTCATTGAAGACAGTTCCAACAGAAATGCAGCGACTTTTGTCTTTAAGAAGGCCTCATTGAAGACAGTTCCAACAGAAATGCAGCAACTTTTGTCTTTAAGAAGGCCTCATTGAAGACAGTTCCAACAGAAATGCAGCGACTTTTGTCTTTAAGAAGCCTCATTGAAGACAGTTCCAACAGAAATGCAGCAACTTTTGTCTTTAAGAAGCCTCATTGAAGACAGTTCCAACAGAAATGCAGCGACTTTTGTTTTTAAGAAGAGCTTTGTCCTCAAGAGTTACTCTTGAGGACATTTTTTATAAACCTCGAAGCTAGTCAACCTTTCAAGTCGGATTATAAGGCACTAACGAATCTTCATCCATGTTGGTGAGCCCTTCCATGCCATCCATTGATTCCATTGCATGATTATGCTCTTGGATCATATCCCCGAAACGCTCACATATTGCAGTGACAGGGCAATAGCGCACAATTCCCTCTGCAACTTTCATCGCACCACAAATGGCAGCAAACAAATAGGAATCTCGCCAGGGGTGCTTAACAAGTTTGGCTGTACTCCAAGCAAGAACAGTGAAGCCAAAGGTAATTCGTATTAAGGCGTTAATAATCCCAATGTTAGGTTTGATCATCAATTTGTTCACTCCTTCACAAATATTTAATAATTTTTACAAATACTTTACTGCTTTAATCAATAAAATATGATACCATAGTTACAACATTAATTTTGTAAGGGCTTTCTTTGCTGATAAATCAACTTGTTATTATATAGATAGTAATTAAAGGGAGGGACATGGTATGCTGGAACAACGCTACCGCTGGAAAAATAAACACTTACGCATGCATGTATCCGTATTAGATGGAAAGGCATCGCCAACCATTTTACTAAAAAATGCACAGTATTTAAATCCGACATTTCGTAAATTAATGAGAGCAAATATTTGGATTTATGAAGATCGGATAGTTTATGTTGGTGAAAATATGCCAACATTTATGGAAAATTGTGAAGTCATTGATTGTACAGATGAGATTCTTGTACCAGGTTATATAGAGCCACATGCACATCCATCTCAATTATATAATCCCCTGTCATTGGCTGCCTATGCATCCCAATTTGGCACCACCACTATTATGAATGACAGTTTGGCGCTCATTTTACATTTAGATAAAAAGGAAGCGTTTTCATTATTAGGGGAATTACGTTCCATCCCAACCACTATGTATTGGTGGTGCCGCTTTGATGGGCAAACAGAAATTTTGAATGAAGAAGAAATCTTTTCACATAGTAATGTTAAGTCTTGGCTTGAGCATGATGCTGTCCTGCAAGGAGGAGAATTAACGGGCTGGCCGCAGCTGCTTGATGGGGATGATATGATGCTCCATTGGATTCAAGAGGCAAAACGGATGCGCAAGCAGATCGAAGGGCATTTTCCTGGAGCCTCAGAAAAAACGTTAGCCAAAATGCTGCTGTTAGGGGCTGACTGTGATCATGAAGCAATGACAGGTGAAGAGGTTTATAAACGGCTGATGCAAGGCTATATGGTGTCATTACGCCATTCATCTATTCGGCCAGATTTGCCGCAGTTGTTAGATGACATCAAACGGTTGGGTATCGAGGCTTATGATCGATTCATGTTTAATACGGATGGTTCTTCGCCTACTTTTTATGAGCAGGGCATAAACGACCAAATGATTCGGATTGCCATTGAAAAAGGAGTGCCGCTGATAGATGCCTATAATATGGCAACCATCAATATTGCGAGGTATTACAATATTGACCATCTGCATGGTCAAATTGCTACGGGCCGAGTCGCTAATATTAATTTTTTATCAGACCTTGAAAATCCTACTCCCGTATCTGTTTTGGCCAAAGGGAAATGGGTAAAGCGAGCAGGCAAGAAAGTTGTTGAAGCCTATCAACAGCTGAACTGGGAGCAATATGGATTAAAGCCGCTCGAAATGAATTGGGATTTATCGATGGATGACTTACAATTTTCTATGCCATTCGGAATTAAAATGGAGAATTCAGTTCTCACCAAGCCATATTCCATCTCGATTGATGCCTCAGATGATGAATTATCGATGGACCATGATGAATGCTTTTTTACATTAGTTGATCGAAATGGTAAATGGAGAACCAATACACTCTTAAAAGGCTTTGCCACAACATTATCGGCAATGGCAAGTTCGTATTCGACAACCGGCGATATCATACTAATTGGGAAAAACAAACGCGACATGCTGAATGCTTTTAATAGAATGAAAGAAATAGGTGGAGGCATTGTCCTCATTGAGGATTCTCAGGTTATATGTGAACTTCCTTTACACTTAACGGGGATTATGTCAGATCTTCCGATTGAGAAATTAATAGAGTTAGAAAAAACTTTATTCGTAGAATTGAGAGAACGGGGCTATAAATTTTCTGATCCAATCTATAGTTTAGCTTTTTTCTCGGCAACCCATTTACCATATATTCGTATAACACAGCAAGGTATGTATGATGTTATGAACAAAACAGTACTCTTTCCGTCAATAATGCGTTAAACTGTAAATAAGTAATGAGTTAAAGTGTGAAAGTGTATAGTAATAATAAGTAAGGGATAATCAGGGGGTTCACTAATGAAAAAATGGGCTGTTGCAATAGCAGCTATCCTTTTACTACTCTCAGGGTGCAGCAGTAAAGAAACCGTAAAAGAACCGGTTAAGAAGGAGAAACCAGTTGTTACACCTGAAAAAGAAAAAGAGGATAAAGGTGTTGATCCTTATTTTTTTCCACTAACCGGTATTGGAACTGATACAAAGACAAATGACAGATCCATAGCAGTTATGGTTAATAACCATCCAAAAGCAAGACCGCAATCAGGTTTAAATAAGGCTGATATCGTGTATGAAATTCTCGCAGAGGGTGATATTACTCGCTTCCTTGCTGTATTTCAAAGTGAAAAGCCAACAAATATCGGGCCGGTTCGGAGTGCACGGGACTATTATATTGAGCTAGCGAAAGGATTTGATGCTCTTTATATTGCCCATGGATGGAGTGAAGAAGCGAAAAAGATGCTGGAAGGAAATTATGTCGACAACATAAATGGCATCGTTTATGATGGAACACTTTTTCAACGGTCAAAAGCGCGGAAAGCACCGCATAACTCCTATATTACGTATGAAAATATCTTAAAAGGTGCTAAACAAAAGAAGTATTCAATGGAAGGCAGCACGCCAAGTTTTACCTTTATGTCGGAAGAAGACAGAAAAAGCCTGACAGGGAACGAGGCTTCTTCGGTAAAAATCACGTATTCTAAAGGTGGAATATCTGATTCGATGCTCAAATACGACAGTGCCCTCGGAAAATATACTCGTTTTTCAGGAGGAGAACAATCGGTTGATTTAGATACAAAAGAACCTCTATTGATTGATAATATCTTTATCATCGAAGCGGTCCACAAAGTCATTGATTCAGTCGGACGAAGAGATATTGATCTCAAGTCGGGCGGAAAAGCCTATTTAATACAAATGGGTAAGGTAAACGAAGTCGAGTGGGAAAATCGAAATGGGGTCCTAGTCCCCATCAAGAATGGAGAATTGGTTCCGTTTGTACAGGGACGGACATGGGTAAATATCGTTCCAACCAACCCAGGAATGCAAACAAGTGTCTCTTTTAATGGAGAATAGCTAATTTAACTTGAAAAGGAGTAAAGTATATGCAAATAAATAAATTACGAGGCAAAGAACTCGACCAATTATTTCAAGCCATCTTATCACTAAAGGATTTAGAAGAATGCTACCGCTTTTTTGACGACTTATGTACGATTAATGAAATTCAATCGTTGTCACAGCGTTTAGACGTGGCGAGAATGCTTCGTGAAGGAAATACTTATCATAAAATCGAAACAGAAACAGGTGCAAGCACGGCAACCATTTCCCGCGTAAAACGCTGTTTGAATTTTGGCAACGATACGTATGAGATGGTACTTGAGCGCATAAAAAATGAAAACAGCACAACTGAAGAAGTTTAATCAAACCGGGGAGGATGACTCTTCCGGTTTTTTTATGGAGATAAGGATTTATAGGTGTTTGCTTTGGACATTGTCCAGCTCCAGCACCCTAGCGGCTAGTGTCCTTCGCTCTCCGCCCTACGATAAGTCAACATCGAATCGCCTCCGGCTCTTCGTGTTTCCTTTATCTCAGTTGGAGCGCTCCAGGCCATACGCCGCTGACCAGGGTGCTTCCGCATTTCATTATGGATAACATTTCTAGAATTAGAATGACTGTTTTGTTTTTAATCATTCCCTCAAATGCTATAATGGTGAAATGGAAAGAAAGAATGGGAGGATTCTTTTAGATGTATGATTTTCGCGAGTGGCGCCATGTGTTTAAACTCGATCCAAATAAAGAGATAAATGACGATCAACTGGAAAAAATTTGCGAATCAGGGACCGATGCGGTAATTGTAGGCGGAACAGACGGAGTAACCTTAGAGAATGTACTCGACCTAATGGCAAGAGTCCGCCGTTATACGATACCATGTGTGTTGGAAGTGTCTAGTATTGAGACCGTTACACCTGGATTTGACCTTTATTTTATCCCGACGATCTTAAATAGCAGTGATGCAAATTGGATTACCGGCCTCCATCATCAGGCCGTAAAGGAATTTGGGGAAATAATGAATTGGGAAGAGTTTTCGATGGAAGGTTACTGTATTCTAAATGGAGATTGTAAGGCAGCAAAGCTCACTTCTGCCAATGCGAACTTAACAATCGAAGATGTGAAGGCCTATGCAATGATGGCTGAAAAAATGTTTCAGCTTCCAATTTTTTATTTAGAGTATAGCGGGAAATTCGGGGACCCAGCCGTAGTCGCAGAAGTTAAAAAAACGCTCGAAAAAACAACCCTTTTCTATGGCGGCGGTATTTCGACAGTTGAACAAGCAGCGGAAATGGCCAAGCATGCTGATGTGATTGTGGTTGGCAATAGTATTTATGAGAATTTTGACCAGGCCTTGGAAACGGTAAAATCAGTTAGATAGAATTTGCTTCTGTATGATAAGAACGGTATTATAAAAATAAGAACAAATGTTTGTAAATGGTGGTGTATGAAGTGCAATTTTTAACAGATAAGCTTTTAAATGGACTTAATCCAGAACAACAAAGTGCCGTTAAAGCAACTGACGGTCCACTTCTGCTCATGGCAGGTGCCGGCAGTGGTAAAACAAGAGTATTAACACATCGTATTGCCTATTTAATTGTCGAAAAACGCGTAAATCCCTATAACATTCTAGCCATTACCTTTACAAATAAGGCGGCTAGAGAAATGAAAGAGCGGATCGGCAGAATGATGGGCGGGGCTGCCGAGGAAATCTGGATTTCCACTTTTCACTCCATGTGTGTGCGGATTTTACGCCGTGACATTGATCGACTTGGGTTTAATCGGAACTTTACCATTCTTGATACCGGCGATCAGCAATCCGTGATAAAAGGGATCCTCAAAGATAAAAATCTTGACCCGAAAAAGAATGACCCACGTGCTATTTTAGGCTCCATTAGTTCGGCTAAGAACGAACTCATTACCCCAGAAGAATATGAGAAGACAGCGGGCGGTTATTATGAACAGACTGTCAGTGATGTATACAAGGAATATCAAAAGCGTTTGCGGAAGAATCAGGCGCTCGATTTTGATGACCTCATTATGATGACAATTCAATTGTTCCAGCGGGTACCCGAAGTACTGGAATATTATCAGCGTAAGTTTCAATATATACACGTTGACGAGTATCAGGATACGAACCGCGCCCAGTATATGTTAGTCAAAATGCTGGCCAGCCGGTTCCGTAATCTTTGTGTCGTTGGGGATTCCGACCAGTCCATCTATAGGTGGCGCGGCGCGGATATTGCCAATATCCTTTCGTTTGAAAAGGACTACCCAAATGCAACGGTTATTCTCCTTGAACAAAATTACCGTTCAACCAAAAGAATTCTCCTTGCCGCGAATAAAGTGATTGAGAACAATTTAAATCGGAAGGCAAAAAATCTTTGGACGGAAAATCCTGAAGGAAACAAATTAGTTTATTATCGTGCCGATAGTGAGCAAGGCGAAGCCCAATTCGTGGCAGGTAAAATTAAAGAATTAACCCGTGAAAATAAGTACAAGCTTTCCGAAATTGCGATACTTTACCGGACAAATGCACAGTCCCGTGTAATGGAGGAAGTTTTACTTAAATCCAATATTGAATACGCCATCGTTGGCGGCACGAAGTTCTATGACAGAAAAGAAATTAAGGATATGCTGGCATATCTGCGGTTAATCTCAAATCCTGATGATGATATCAGTCTGCAGCGTGTCATTAATGTTCCAAAACGTGGGATAGGTTCTACTTCCATAGATAAAATAGCTAACTTTGCAGCGATTCATGATATGTCTATGTATCAAGCCTTAGAATCCGTGGAACTGTTGGGCCTAAGTCCAAAAACGACCAAAGCAGCAGCAGGATTTAGGGATTTAATTCATAATTATACGAATATGCAAGAATTTCTATCTGTTACGGAATTGGTGGAAGAAGTCCTTGAAAAGACTGGCTACCGGGAAATGCTTAAGGCTGAGAAGTCCATTGAAGCCCAAAGCCGGCTTGAAAACTTAGAGGAATTACTATCCGTAACGAAAAACTTTGAAGATTCCAGCGAAGATAAAACCTTAATTGCTTTCTTAACAGACTTGGCTCTAGTCGCTGATATTGACTCACTCGATGATGATGGGGAAAAGACAGATTCCATTACGCTTATGACCCTGCATTCAGCAAAAGGATTAGAATTTCCAGTCGTTTTCTTGATTGGCTTGGAAGAAGGGGTGTTTCCGCATAGCCGATCCCTTATGGAAGAAGCAGAGATGGAGGAAGAACGCCGTCTTGCCTATGTGGGAATTACAAGGGCGGAGCAAACGTTGTTCATAACAAATGCGCAAATGCGAACCTTATTTGGAAGAACTAATATGAACCCTGCTTCCAGATTTATTCGTGAGATACCAGAGGACCTTATTGAAACCGTTGAACCTGCAGAGCAGCGTATGAACACTTCATTTGGCTCTGGTTCAAGAACCTTTGGCTCAACATCAACAAGATCTTCATTTGGAACATCCCAAACTACATTTACTGCTCCAACTACACCGAGAAAACCAGTTATGCGCCCAGTTGCTGCAACAACTGGCGGCGATGAAATGGGTTGGAGGGTTGGCGATAAGGCCCAGCATGGTAAATGGGGAGTCGGCACCGTTGTCAGTGTAAAAGGACAGGGTGAAGGCACAGAGCTGGATATCGCCTTTCCTAGTCCAGTTGGAATCAAACGCTTATTGGCCAAATTCGCACCGATAACCAAAGCATAAGAGCGGTCGGAGATGACAGTGAAGATATTACCTTTAAGAAAGGGCTGGATATATGGATCTGCAAAATGCTGAGAGAAAAGTGGATGAAATAAGAAGCCTTTTAAATTTGTATGGCTATGAATATTATGTATTGGACAATCCATCAGTACCAGATGCTGAATATGATAAGTTAATGCAAGAGCTGGTACAGCTTGAGGAACAATTTCCAGAACTAAAAACGCCTGATTCACCTACTGTACGTGTGGGCGGTGCGGTGCTTGATTTGTTTGAAAAGGTTGAACACAGAATCCCGTTGTTAAGTTTGGGTAATGCGTTTAATGAACAAGACTTAAGAGATTTTGACCGCAGGGTTTGTCAAGCAGTAGGTGATAACTATTCGTATGTTTGTGAATTAAAGATTGATGGACTGGCTGTATCATTAAGATATGAAAATGGTTTATTTGTTCAAGGGGCAACCCGTGGAGATGGTACGATTGGCGAGGATATCACTGCTAATCTGAAAACCATCAAAGCAATTCCACTGCGCTTACGAGAGAATGTCTCCATTGAAGTCCGCGGTGAGGCTTATATGCCAAAACGCTCGTTTGAAGCATTGAACAAAGCAAGAGAAGAGCGCGGTGAGGAGTTATTTGCCAACCCTAGAAATGCAGCGGCCGGATCACTTCGGCAGCTTGATCCAAAAATCGCAGCATCGAGAAGGCTGGATGTCTTTTTATATGGAATTGGTGACATAGGTGAAAGTGGTGTGGTTTCGCATAGCGAAGGTCTCGATTACCTAGACCGGCTTGGCTTTAAAACAAATAAAGAGCGAAGAAAAGCCCAATCCATCGAAGAAGTCATTGAGTTTGTGAACGGTTGGGTTGAAAAACGCCCCCATCTGCCATATGAAATTGATGGCATTGTGATTAAAGTGGACTCGCTAGAACAGCAGGCCGAACTTGGCACAACAGCCAAAAGTCCGCGCTGGGCCATTGCCTACAAATTTCCAGCTGAAGAAGTAGTGACAACCCTGCTGGATATCGAATTAAGTGTCGGCAGAACGGGTGTGATTACGCCAACAGCACTTCTGACACCTGTGAAAGTGGCAGGAACAACAGTACAGCGGGCCTCTTTACACAATGAAGATTTAATACGTGAAAAAGACATAAAAATTGGCGATAAAGTGGTCGTAAAAAAAGCTGGCGATATCATTCCAGAGGTAGTCAATGTTCTGGCTGATCAACGAACTGGCAATGAAGTGGACTTCTATATGCCAACTCATTGTCCGGAATGTGAAAGTGAACTTGTCCGTCTGGAAGGGGAAGTAGCCTTACGCTGTATTAATCCAAAATGTCCTGCGCAGATTCGTGAAGGCTTGATACACTTTGTCTCCCGTGATGCCATGAATATTGATGGACTTGGAGAAAAGGTTATCAGCCAACTTTTTGCGGAAAAGTTAATTGGTGATGTGGCTGATATTTATAAACTTACCTATGAACAACTTATCGCTCTTGAAAGAATGGGTGAAAAATCAGTCACGAACCTTCTAAAAGCGATCGAAGCATCTAAGGGAAACTCCTTAGAAAAGCTATTATTCGGATTAGGGATTCGCCATGTTGGAGCCAAGGCCGCTAAAATTTTGGCCCAGCATTTTGGGACAATGGATCAATTAGCTAAGGCTTCGAAAGAGGAGTTAATCACCATTAATGAAATTGGCGATAAAATGGCTGACTCGATTGTTTCCTTCTTTGAGCAAGAAGAAGCAGCTGAACTCCTTCATGAACTTGTTGCAGTTGGAGTAAATATGGAATATAAAGGGGCTAGACCTGTTTCGGCAGAAGAATCCGACAGCATATTTGCTGGAAAAACGGTCGTTTTGACCGGTAAACTAGAACAACTTTCGCGAAATGAAGCGAAAGAAAAGATTGAGGCGCTTGGCGGAAATGTGGCCGGCAGTGTCAGTAAAAAAACACATCTCGTCATTGCAGGAGAAGATGCGGGTTCCAAGTTAACGAAGGCACAAGAACTGGGAATTGAAGTATGGGACGAGGAGAAACTTTTAGTAGAATTAAATAAATAAGAGGTGGAACGACGTGAGAAAGCTCTCATTGCTCGCTCTCTCCCTTGTCTTTTTGCTTAGTGCCTGTGCACCAAACTTTCAAAAGCAAAATGAAACGGTCCAAACAAAGGAGAAAGCAACAGGGAAGGCGATTATTCCTAAATATAATATCTCGGACAAATATTACCGGACCATCCTGCCATTTAAACCAGGGGAAGCACGCGGGCTGGTCGTCAACAATATCAATACAAGATATGATTTGAACGAATTTGAAATGGGCTTAATGAGAATTGCACAGAATAGTTTTGATACAGAAAAGTATTTTTTCCAAGAAGGTCAGGAAATTAAATCAAAGACGATTAAACAGTGGTTAAACCGTAAATATACAGATGCGCAGCTAAAGGAAAAAGACGTGAAGCCGGAAGATAATATTGGATTAAATCCTGTAAATACAGCTCCTGAAGGCGATGATCCATCCACACCTATCTATTTGGCCCATATTTTAGAACATGACTACTTAACAAAAGATGATAAGGGAAATGTAACTCTCGGTGGTGTGACGATTGGTCTGGCCCTGAATTCAATTTATTATTACAAGTTAGAAGCTGGCGGAGATACGTTTGAGAAAAAGATTCCTTTTGCAGAGATGGAGCAGGAAGGCAAGAAAATGGCTGAAGAAGTGATCAAACGTGCCCGTAATATCAAGAGTTTAAGTGACGTTCCCATTACGATTGCTTTATTTGAACAAGAAAGCAAATCATCAGTGGTGCCGGGCCGATTTGTCACGTATACAACCGTTGATAAAGGCAGCTCCAATTTAAATGATTGGAAAAAGGTAGACGAAAAATACTACTTATTTCCGTCAACTGATGCACAAAATGATCATCGTGATGATTCAATCGCCTTTCTCAACTTTAAGCAGGATGTGGAAGAATATTTTCCAAATTATAACGGTGTGATTGGCAGGGCCTTTTATATTGGTGATCAGCTACAGGATTTAAATATTACTATTCCAATCCAATTCTATGGAAAAACAGAAGGGATTGGATTTACACAATATGTCACAGGCCTCGTAATGGAACATTTTCCTGAGTACCTCTCGGTTTCGGTAAGTGTAACATCTGTGGATGGACCTGAGGCATTGATTGTTAAAAAGGCTAATGATACAGAACCGTTTGTTCATATTTATCAATAAGATCTGGCAGTGATGCCAGGTCTTTTTTTTAGTCCGCATGAAAGTTTTGATAACAGGATAGTAATTACTTTACTGATGATTTCGGTATGTTAATAACAAACGGAACGGTTATAATCTTCCCTTCAATTTTAAATTGCCCCCAAATTTTATAAACGCCCTCTTTAGGAAAAATAGTCATAAAGACAACCTTCGGCCCATTTCCATCTGTTGCCATCGGATGGATGTGTAAGTACTTTTTTGCATCAGCACTAATCGCAACAGTATGGCCCATTGCACCTAAATAAGGCTGGAAATTTTTAATAGGCTTGTTTGTGGCGGCATCCTTAATGGTGAACGTCAAATGGACAACCTTTCTTGTCAATAGACGGTCAAAGGAGAGTGACACCATTTTTCCATCGACTACTTTTTTAAGTGTTTGATCTGGAACAAGAGGTACTGACTTCGCCGTCTCGCCTTCAACATGCTGCCAATGAGTTTCTAAACTACTATCCCCACCGCCCTTTGGGGTAAAGTCAGAGAATAGTTTGTAGTCTCCACCTGCTGGGAAGGCGGTGGTTATATGAAATATACCGTTTCCTTTATATTTTGGGTGAATATGAGAAAAATAAGATAAATCTTTACTAACAATAAGTAAATGCATTTTTTTCTCATGAACCGTTTCAAAGGACTTGATGGGTTGATTAGATTTATTTTTTACTAAAATGGAAATCGGAATTTGCTCGTTTGCGAGAGGGTTGGATGGGATTGTCCATTCTGCATTTGTCGGTACCACATTTGTTGGTGCAGCACTCATTTTATGATCCATAGTTGATTTTGGGACTTTTATTGAATTACAAGCAGATAGAAACAATAAGCAGCACAAGAGTATCAACAGAATAAAGTGTTTCAAAGGACATTCTCCTTTCAAAGCATGGCTCATTTCTTAACTCTACATTACCTAATTTGACCAATGCAAGAATTATGTGTAAATTATCTTACCTCCATGCTAATATGATTAAGAAAGCAAGAAGAAATGGAAACATTTTTCAAAAGAAATTCGTCATGTATATAGAAGTACTTTTTAAATTGAAATAGGGTCCATCGACCTAATAAACAAAAAGTTATCCATGGAGGAATAATGCCTTTGATCCCATTATATTTGTTCCATGTTACTGCAGTAGCGCACAGTGAAAGTCTGCTTTGGACCTTTTTAACCTGCAACGTTTTTGTGGTTGCGTCAGGTATTTCGTTTATGTATAAGCTTTTTACGCAAAAAAAGGTTCGAAATACGGGAATCGTCTTTGGAATTGCTTTAGCCATTAATTATATTCTAATTGCTATTTTTGGTGATCCATTTGACCTGTTAGGGTAAGGAAAGCAAACTACTCTGAATAAAGGTTAAAACATATTGAGAGGAGATGAAGTATGAAATATTACCGTTTATGGGTCATTGCCTTTTTATTAAAATTTATTGGGTCTGCTTGGGATGCATCCTATCACTTTAAATATTTATTTGAAGAGTACTCGATTCCCCATATCGTCAATACCCTTGGTTTTGCATTAGGAGGTGTTTTGTTAATACAGGAGTGGCGCCGTTCCCAATATATGGACGGATTTTCACGAAATCTGATTACAATCGGCTATGTATTATTCCTAATTGGAATTCCATTAGATTTTACTTATCATATTGCGTACGGAATTGATTTAACCACTTGGAGTCCGACCCATTTTATTTATTATATTGGGACGGGGATTATGATCTTTGGAGTTTGGCGCGGCTATTTTCTATATACTAGAGATGTTCAGCCGACTTGGAAGTCGATGCATACGTGGTACGCGATGTTTCTCCTCGAATGCTTAATGTTTCCGAACATGCAGCAGGAGAATGGAGCGATTTCCTATGATCAGTACATTCATGGAAAATCGATTGCCTCACAGGAGATTCTCGAATTAATCTCGGATCCCGCATCGCAAATTTTCGGTGGCATTCCGGAATATGTTTATCCAATTTATACTGTACTAATGGTAACTTTGCTTACAGCGATAACCATTCGAATCTGTCGAGATTATACGATTCCGGTGATGGGTGCAGTCCTTTACATTTTACTGCGATTTATTGGTAAAGCCGTTTTCGCTGCGGTAGGGTATCCAACTTCCTATGTCCCGATGACACTGATATTCATCCCGATCGTTTTCTTCTTGTTTAGAAAAACCAACTGGCTGTCTGGGCTGATTGGCAGCATAGCCTATTTCCTTGCCATCATGGCCATCCATAAGTCAGGCTGGCTCATCACCCCGCCATTAGAATGGTGGGAGCTCATCCCAGTTGCTATCGTTGGCACATTTGCGCCAGTCCTTAACGCACTAATCAAACCCAAACCAGCCATTAAAAACACTAAACAACCTGCATAACGTAAAAAGGGTGCCTGACACCCTTTTTTATTTTGTCTAGCTTCAGCGCCCTAGCGGCTAGTGTCCTTCGCTCTCCGCCCTACGATAAGTCAACATCGAATCGCCTCCGGCTCTTCGTGTTTCCTTTATCTCAGTTGGAGTGCTCCAGGCCATACGCCGCTGACCAGGGCGCTTAGGCTTTTCGTTTTTGACAATATTGTGAATGTGTTCACATTGTTATTGTGGATGTGACGAACTTCACAAACATATCCTCCGCTAAGTTTTACAATCTAAATATAGAGAAAACCTTATTAAACCTTTAATTATGTCAATCAATATATAGGAGCGATCACATATGAAAAAATTAGTGATGATTGGGAACGGAATGGCTGGCGTGAGGACGATTGAAGAGGTACTTAAACTGGCACCAGGCCAATTTGAGATAACCATCTTTGGACAAGAGCCCTATCCAAACTACAACCGTATTAAGCTATCTAATATTCTCCAAGGTGACACAAAATTTGATGAGATTATTATTAATCCAATTGATTGGTACAAAGAAAACGGAATTCAATTATTTACGGATGAATCGATTGAAAGAATTGATGTGGAAGCGAAACGTGTCATCAGCGACCAAGGTCGTGAAGTTGAGTATGATGAGTTAATCATTGCAACCGGATCAAATTCTTTTATTCTTCCCATTCCTGGTGCAGACAAAATAGGCGTAACAGGGTTTCGTGATATTAAAGATTGTGAAATGATGATCAAGTCAGCACAGCAATATAAAAAGGCAATCGTCATTGGCGGCGGGCTCTTAGGTCTTGAGGCAGCAAGAGGCTTGCTAAACTTAGGGATGAAGGTGGATGTCGTTCACCTAATGCCGCATCTCATGGAACGCCAGTTGGATCCAATTGCTTCCTCACTGCTTAAAACAGAATTAGAATCTCAAGGTATGAACTTTTTAATGGAGAAGGAAACCGTCGGAATCCTTGGGGATGAACGCGTCACAGGTTTGCGTTTTAAAGACGGTTCAGAAGTCAAAGCCGATCTAGTAGTCATGGCGATTGGGATTAAGTCCAACACAATCGTGGCTAAAAACAGTGGCATCTATGTCAATCGTGGAATTGTTGTCAATGATTTTATGGAAACGAGTGTTCCTCACGTTTACGCGGTCGGCGAGTGTGCTGAACATAGAGAAATTGTGTATGGCTTAGTGGCACCATTGTACGAGCAAGGTAAAGTTCTCGCTGCTCGTATTAGTGGATTAGTAGGAGAACCTTATCAAGGTTCGGTTACGGGAACACAATTGAAAGTGGCGGGTGTTGACCTTTTTTCTGCAGGAGAAATTTTTGAAGATGGTACAACCAAATCCATTATGATTTACAATGAATATGAAGGGGTCTACAAACGGGTTCTGACAAGAAATAACATGATTGTTGGGATTGTCCTTTATGGTGATACAAAAGACAGCACCCGCTTATATCGGATGTTGACGAAAAAAGAAGATATCAGCGGCGTTTCCATTTTTCATACGGAATGCACGGGAGAAAGCGGCAGTGACGATATTGCCTCCATGCCGGATGATGAATTGATTTGTGGTTGTAATGGCGTGACAAAAGGGGCAATTGTTGAAGCGATTCAAACACAAGGGCTAACCACTCTTGATCAAGTCAGCCATTGCACCAATGCAGGACGCTCCTGCGGACGCTGCAAACCAATGGTGAGCAATATTCTTGGCTATACACTAGGGGATCTATTTGATGCGGCTGCTGCCCAAAAGACAAGTATTTGCGGCTGTACGACCTTAAGCCGGGAAGAATTGGTGGCAGAAATTAAGGCTAAGGGTTTAACCAGTGTGAAAGAGGTCATGAACGTCCTGGAGTGGAACCATGAAGAAGGCTGTACGAAATGCCGTCCAGCTATCAACTATTACCTTGGCATGATTTACATGGATGAATATAAAGATGACCGCGATTCCCGTCTCGTTAACGAAAAAATGCATGCGAATATCCAAAAAGACGGAACGTACTCAGTGGTTCCAAGAATGTATGGCGGTGTTACAACAGCAGCTGATTTGAAAAAAATAGCCGAAGTAGCTGAAAAATACAATGTTCCATTAGTAAAATTAACAGGTGGACAGAGAATTGGCCTCTTTGGAGTCAAGAAAGAGGACCTGCCAGGCATGTGGGAAGAGCTTGATATGCCATCAGGTTATGCATATGGAAAAACCTTGCGCACGGTGAAAACATGTGTCGGTGCCCAATTCTGCCGTTACGGCACGCAGGATTCGATGGCACTTGGCATTCAGCTTGAAAAGAAATTTGAACGCCTGGATACTCCACATAAAGTAAAAATGGGCGTATCGGCCTGTCCAAGAAACTGCTCTGAAGCAGGCATTAAAGATATTGGTTTCGTCGGCATTGATGGCGGCTGGGAGATTTACGTTGCCGGTAATGGCGGTGTCGATCTTCGCCCTGGCGATTTACTATGTACGGTGAAAACCGAAGAGGATGTCATGGAAATGACCGGTGCTTATCTGCAATACTACCGGGAAACAGCCAATTATTTGGAGCGTACCTCTAAATGGGTAGTACGAATGGGTCTCGAGCATGTGAAGGAAGTGCTGGCCGACGAGAATACACGTAAAGCATTGAATGAGCGGATGAATCAAACTTTGAAAAAATACATTGAGCCATGGAATGAAGCCATTGAAAAAGAAGAAATTAAAGATAAATATTATACTAGACACACCATCACAGTTGGGAGTGAACTAAAATGATAGAAACGATTACCCGTATACCTGTGGCACACTATACCAATGTTAAAGAACGAGCCGGCTATTCTATTAAAATTGATGACAAAGACATAGTCCTTTTTAAGCGATCAACTGGTGAGGTATATGCACTAGAAAACCACAGCCCTCACCCAAAAGGAGGAGTCCTTTCTGAAGGACTTATCAGCGGCGAATATGTATATTGTCCCGTTTATGACTGGAAAATTTCATTAGTAGATGGTATGGTACAAGCACCAGACGAAGGTCATGTAAAGACGTATGCTGTAGAAGTGAAAGACGATATTATTTTTATTATTCTATAATCGGACAACACTGGAAGGATGGCTTCACGATGAAAACAGGAAAAGTATTTTTAGTAGGAGCAGGGCCGGGAGACGTAGGGTTGATCACAGTTAAGGGCATGGAAGCTATTAAACAAGCCGAAGTCATCCTTTATGACAGGCTGGCCAATCCCAAACTATTAGAATATGCCGGAAGCAATTGTGAGCTGATCTATTGCGGGAAATTGCCGGACCGTCATATCTTGCGCCAAGAAAATATCAACGATTTATTGGTAGAAAAGGCGTTATTGGGTAAAGTAGTCATCCGCCTAAAAGGCGGCGATCCTGGTGTTTTTGGCCGAGTTGGTGAGGAAGCAGCAGCCCTGGCTGAGTACCAAATTCCCTTTGAAATTGTTCCTGGCATTTCATCGGGGATTGCCGCGCCTCTTTATGCCGGAATTCCTGTCACTCACCGTGAACATGCCGAATCCTTTGCAGTGGTCACCGCCCATGACAAGTCACAAGAAGGTAAGCCGCTCCTGGATTGGCAAGGCCTTGCCCGCGGCGTCGATACGATTGCCTTTTACATGGGGGTTGCGAATTTACCGTATATTTGCGAAAATCTCGTCAAACATGGAAAGCCTGCGTCCACCCCGGTCATTTTAATTCAATGGGGTACGTTTGGCCGGCAAAAAACATTACAAGGTACTCTAGCTGATATATCCGAGAAGGTTATAGAGGCGAAGTTCAGCAATCCCTCGATCATTTTAGTAGGTGAAGTGATTTCTCTTCGTGAAAAAATCAGCTGGTTCGAGAAGAAGCCGTTATATGGCCGGCAAATTCTGTTAGCCCGCACAAGTGAAGGCCTTAGTGAATTGGCGAAGGGGTTAATGACACAGGGGGCGGATGTGATTGAATTTCCAAAGTGGAAAAAAACAATCCTCCCGGTAGACCTAGCAAAAGTATCAACCTATGAAAAGATTCTATTTACTTCACCAGAAAGTGTGGTTGAATTTTTCGCTGCTGTGAGTGAAAAGGGGATCGATATTCGAAAAATTAACGCCGATTTCTTCGGAATCTCTAGTAAAACCATCAAAGTTTTACGGGAACGTGGCTTCATCGCTGCGATGGCGATGGACCTGCCAGACTCCGAGAGTTTGCTCCTTGTCGGTGACGATCGTCTATTAGAGAATAATTATCAGTTTGCAGAGATGTTGGTGACAAGCAAGCGGGAAGTTGACCAATCATTTTTGCCTATTTTTCAAAGAATGATGGAGGAAGCTGATGTAAATACACTCATATTTCCAAGCAGCGCTTCGGTTGTACCGTTTATAAACGCCTTAGCACAGTGTAATTTAGACGCCGTAGAGTTTGCCCGGAATTTACAGGTAATTGGAATGGGGAAACAAACACTCGCTGCTGCAGCAAAATCCGGGATTCGCACTATTGAAATGCCGGAAAACCCAACAAGAGAGGCTTTAATCAACTATTTAGCTGGAAACTCTATAAATGAAATATAAAATGGAGGTGGAATATGAGCGGAAATTATCCAATTATGTTACAGCTTGAAGGGAAAAAGGTAGTGGTCATTGGCGGCGGCAAGGTTGCTGAACGGAAGGTAAACGGCCTCCTTAGCACTGGAGCGTCTATATCGGTTGTTAGTCCAGAGGCCACAGCTGCCCTTCAAAGACTGTCACAGGATGGCGAAATTCAGTGGCTTCAGAAACCTTTTTCCGAAGGAGACATACAGGAGGCTTTCATGGTTTTTGCTGCAACCAACGACACAGAGATTAATCATGCGGTAAAATCATCAGCAGCACCACATCAGCTGGTGTCGATTGCCGATGACCCTGTTGGCTCAAATTTCCACCTCCCCGCCCATTTTAAGCGCGGCCGTTTGAGCATTACAATTTCAACTGGAGGGGCAAGCCCAAAGCTTGCTCAGACGATTTGCAAGCAGTTAGAGCAACAATTTGATGAAAAGTATGAGGACTACCTTGATTTTCTCTTTACAACAAGGCAATGGATTCTAAAAGAGGTAAAAGACACTTCTTTAAAAAGCAAGTTATTAACAGCTATTGTCAGTCATGAATTTCTGAACAGCCAAACGCGAGCTGAAGATTTTTGGCGTTTATATGATGAGATTATGTAAAAGCGGATGCCTTTTTAGGGTATCCGTTTTTTGTATAGGTAATAATTCCTATGTGGAGAAAGTTAGTAATAACAAGGGGTTTACTGTGAATGAAAATAAAACTGATTTAGTGGACAGGATATTTTTACCTATTTTATAAAAATTTTCAGAAAAGTGGTTCCTTTTTTAAGAAGTGTGTTATATAATACAAAACGTAGATAAGTTCTGTATTATAACAAAGAGGTGATCTAGTTCATGTCAACGCAAACGACAGGTATTGAAGTGGTTGGGGCTTTGAAAGCCCAGTATGATGAGATTTTAACACCCGAGGCATTAAATTTGATTGAAGAATTAGAACAAAAGTTCGGGCAGCGGAGAGTAGAACTGTTACAGTACAGGGGGAAACGCCAGGAGGAAATCAATACTGGCAAACTTCCAGATTTTCTGACTGAAACGAAGCATATTCGTAATGGGGATTGGACGGTGGCGCCGCTGCCAAAGGACCTTCAAGATCGCCGGGTCGAAATCACAGGACCAACAGACCGGAAAATGGTCATTAATGCATTGAACTCAGGGGCAAAATTATTCATGGCAGACTTTGAGGATGCCACTTCACCGACATGGGAGAGTATTATCGAAGGACAAATCAACTTAAGAGATGCTATCAATCGAACGATTTCCTACGAAAACGCGAATGGCAAAAAATATGTACTAAATGATGAAACGGCGGTTCTCATAGTGAGACCACGTGGACTACACCTTGAAGAAAAACATGTTCATTTAAATGGCAAGCCTATCTCGGGAAGCTTTTTCGATTTTGGAGTGTACTTTTTCCATAATGTGAACACACTGCTGGCAAATGGCTCAGGTCCTTATTTTTACCTGCCAAAGCTTGAAAGCCATTTAGAAGCACGGCTTTGGAATGATGTATTTGTTTATACACAGGAAAAACTCGGAATTCCACAAGGAACCATCAAAGCAACGGTGCTAATTGAAACGATTCTCGCATCGTTTGAGATGGATGAGATTCTGTATGAGTTAAAGGAGCACTCAGCCGGTCTAAACTGCGGCCGTTGGGATTATATCTTCAGCTATATCAAAAAGCTGCGTAACCAAAAAGATGTGATTTTACCGGATCGCTCTCAAGTCACGATGACATCTCCGTTTATGCGATCTTACTCGTTATTATGTATCCAAACCTGTCATCGCCGTAAAGCACCAGCGATGGGTGGGATGGCAGCGCAAATTCCAGTCAAAAACAACCCTCAGGCCAATGAGGAGGCCTTCGCAAAGGTCCGTGCCGATAAAGAGCGTGAGGCTCGGGACGGGCACGATGGTACATGGGTAGCACATCCTGGATTAGTGCCAGTAGCATTGGAAGTATTCAATCGAGAAATGCCAGCACCGAATCAAATTCATACAGCAAAACAGCAAAAAATTACGATTACTGCCCAAGACTTGCTGGAGGTACCGGGCGGCACAATTACAGAAGAGGGCGTCCGCACCAACATTAACGTAGGCATTCAATATGTGGCCTCTTGGTTAGACGGCAGAGGGGCAGCGCCAATCCATAACTTAATGGAGGATGCGGCGACAGCGGAAATTTCACGAGCCCAGCTGTGGCAATGGATTCGTCATCCAAAAGGAATTTTAAACGACGGGCGAAAAGTAACCGCCGAAATGTATGAGAAATTAAAGGATGAGGAATTGGAAAAAATCAAACAGGAAATCGGGGCGGAACGCTATGAATCAGGCCGGTTTGCTGAAGCCGTTCAACTGTTCGATCAGTTAATCCTAAATGATGAATTTATCGATTTTTTAACCTTGCCTGGATATAAACAGTTGTAAGTTTTTACTAGTAAAAAATAAATCTAATAGATTAATAGGAGGAATATTAAAATGACAGATTCTAGAGTAGCGCAATTACAAGAAAACTGGGAAATGGATAGCCGTTGGAAAGGGATTACAAGACCGTATACGGCTGAGGATGTCATCAAGCTGCGCGGTTCGATTGATATTGAACATACATTAGCTCGTAAAGGTTCGGAAAAGCTTTGGAAGCTTTTAAACGAAGAGGATTACATTAATGCCCTTGGAGCGCTAACCGGTAATCAGGCTGTTCAGCAAGTCAAAGCAGGTCTGAAAGCCATTTACTTAAGCGGCTGGCAGGTAGCAGCCGATGCCAACCTTTCTGGGCATATGTACCCAGACCAAAGCTTATACCCAGCTAACAGTGTACCAAGTGTTGTCAAACGGATTAACCAAGCGCTGCAACGGGCTGACCAAATTACCCATTCAGAAGGTGACGATTCAATCGACTGGTTCGCACCGATTGTGGCCGATGCTGAGGCCGGCTTTGGCGGACAGCTAAACTGCTTCGAATTAATGAAGGGGATGATTGAAGCCGGTGCTTCAGGCGTTCACTTCGAGGACCAACTTTCGTCTGAGAAAAAATGCGGTCACCTAGGTGGTAAAGTATTACTGCCAACCCAAACTGCTGTTCGAAACTTGATTGCTGCCCGCTTAGCTGCCGACGTAATGGGTGTCTCAACTGTATTAGTGGCGCGTACTGATGCTAACGCTGCTGATTTAATTACAAGCGATATCGATATGAATGATGCGCCGTTTATTACAGGAGAAAGGACAGGTGAGGGGTTCTTCCGTGTTAAGGCTGGGATTGATCAAGCAATTGCTCGCGGATTAGCGTATGCACCATATGCCGACCTTATTTGGTGTGAAACGTCCGAGCCCAATATTGACGAAGCAAGACAATTTGCTGAAGCAATCCATGAGCAATTCCCTGGCAAACTATTAGCCTATAATTGTTCACCATCATTCAACTGGAAAAAGAAACTTGACCAAGAGACGATTGCCAATTTCCAAGAAGAGCTAGGCAAAATGGGATACAAATTCCAGTTCGTTACACTTGCTGGTTTCCATGCACTGAACCATGGCATGTTCGAGCTTGCCCGCGGCTATAAAGAGCGCGGTATGGCAGCATACTCAGAACTACAGCAAGCTGAATTCGACAGCGAACAATACGGTTACACAGCAACCCGTCACCAACGTGAGGTAGGTACAGGTTACTTTGACCAAGTTTCCATGGTCATTACAGGCGGTACTTCTTCCACAACAGCCCTAAAGGGGTCTACAGAAGAAGCACAGTTTACTGGTTCAACAAAAGAATAAGACAACGTGGTAAATCCTTCTCTCCTATTTGGAGGGGAGGGTTTTTTTATGGGGTTAAGGTGCAGAGGGTGTAGCGTGCTAACTGGCGGCGAGAATGCATACTCTCGGATAGCATGCACTTACTCTCGGATAAGGTGAGAAAACTCTCGGATAGCACGCACTTACTCTCGGATAAGGTGGGAAAACTCTCGGATAACATACAATTGCTCTCCTCAGTAACAGTTTTTTGGAACGGAACGCTTTTTAGGGTATCATCATACATAATAATAGCCTGTTATATGGAGTTGATTTGTTTGAGAAAGACAACCGTTGACGAGGTCTTGCAGCAAGGCATGTATGGACATCTAGAGACTAAACCGGATGAACGGCGCAGATACTTAGGAACACTGCGTGAACGAATCGTTGTTGCCCTAAACAAAAGTCAGGTAGCAGAGGATCATGTGTATCCTCAAGTGGAGCAAGCGATGAAGGAATACCCGGGGGCACATCTGTTACTAAATGGCAACATGAGCTATGAGGAATTATCAAAGTATGTAAAAATGGCAGCTAAAAATAAGATTGAACACAAAATTGTAACCAACAAAGAGCATGATACAGAAATTGGATTAGTTCTAGCAATGAGTCAAGCGATCGATAAGGAAGACATTTTTATTACAAAGAAGGTGCAAGTACCAGAACCTCAACAAGTCAAAAAGGGTTTTTTTGCGAAGCTTTTTAAAAGGTGAGGTTTTAAAAAAAGGTAGGTGATTTTATCCAAATCACCTACCTTTTTCATGTAAAATATAAATTAAAACAAACTAGAAGGTGAGTCTATGTCAATAAAAGGGATCAACCATTTGTTATTTTCAGTAGCAGACTTAGATAGATCGATAGACTTTTATGAAAAGGTATTTGATGCTCGGCTGCTTGTGAAGGGGAGAAGTACGGCTTATTTTGATCTCAATGGACTGTGGCTTGCTCTAAATGTCGAAAAAGACATCCCTCGTAATGAGATAAATCATTCCTATACGCATATTGCTTTTTCAATTGATGAGGCAGATTTTACAAAAATGTACGAGAAGCTTAGGGAGTTGAACGTTAATATACTGCCAGGCCGCTCAAGAGACACAAAGGATAAAAAATCAATCTATTTTACCGACCCTGATGGTCATAAATTTGAATTTCACACGGGTACCTTACAGGATCGGCTGGATTATTATGCGCAGGAAAAAGGTCATATGGAGTTTTATACGTAAAGAGGGTTTTTCATGAGGACAAAAACACCGAGCGAGAGGCAAACGTGTCCACATGGAGCGTTCATGAGGACAGTAACCAAAAAGCACTCGCACTTTTCCTCTTGAAGCCACCCATCATCCCATCTCCTCTAGCCAGCTACTTCCACCCTCGCCTGCAGTTCCAATTCCACGTTCCCTTGAATCGCGCGGCTAATCATGCAGGATGCCTCTGCCTTGCTAGCCAGCTTCTCAGCCAAAGCAACATCCTTTTCTGTGGCCTCTTTTTTCAAAACTACATGCGGGCGGTGAATGATTTTTTTATACGTAAAAACGCCTTTAGTGACATCAACAATCCCCTCCGATTCCATCGTCAAGGACTCCTTCTCTAATCCGCTTCTTTCCATCATGGCAGCCAGCGTAATAATATAACACGTTGCAGCGGCACCTAGCAGCATCTCATCTGGATTGGTTCCCACACCTGGGCCATCCATTTCCGGAGGGATGGAAATCTTTGTTTGTAAATGGCCTGTTGCAATTTCTCCAACATCATTCCGTAATCCCGGCCAGTTTGCTTTTAAATGAAAGTGGTGTTCCGTCATGCTAATTTCCTCCAATTTAAGTTTTATCCCCACATTTTCTGGTAAATATGGTATGGTTAATTTTGATATGTTAAAAATGGAGCAGTGAATGAATGAAAATCTTGAAAAAAGGCGTCCTGATACTTATTCTTGGTGTATACATAGCGATTCTATCAAAATTAATTTTGTTTAAATATATCCCTTTATCTGAAATTATTCAGCATTTTAATTTTACGTATGATGAATATCATTGGCGGGATAATAACTTTATTCCCTTTAAAACCATCTACTTTTATCTGTACTTAGCAGATATTAATCTAAGTATTCGCATCCAGAACTTAGTAGGCAATGTTATTGGATTTGTCCCATTTGGGTTTATCTTACCACTGCTCACTAAAAAGTTTCAAAAACTTAGCATTGTCACAGCTGCTACCTTTTTTCTGAGTCTATCGTTTGAAATTCTTCAATTAGTATTCGAATTTGGCAGTTTTGATGTGGATGATTTGATTCTTAATACTTTTGGAGGAATACTGGGGTATATTCCGGTGAAACTCTATCTTATGATCGTAAACAAGAAAAACAACCAATGATTTTCCTAAAAAGATCCATTGGTTGTTTTTTGGTCGTTTGTCACAGGAAAACTATCTACTAATAAACGTATATTTTTGGTTACCTTCGTGCTATAGGTAAAATCACCATAGCAATAAGGATAGCGGAAATTATTCTTATCACCGCCACACGTATAAACGGTTGGCTTTTCTTTTACTCGAAGGAGTGAAAATTCTTTCGCAAGTGCCTCACTATGTTTTCCACCACGCTGTGCCACAAAGTCGATATAACCTATTCCCATGTTGTATGCCTGAATGATTGTTGAAAAATCTACCTTTTGCTGATTTCCATACGAAAAAACCCGTTGAAAATGTTGTACGCCCACTTTAATACTTTGTTTCGGATCTGAAATTGTGTTTCTTGCTAATCCAGCTGATTCTGAGGCCTGCATCGGATCGCCGCCTTGCCCGTGGCTTTCCTGCTGCATTAAGGCAACTAGAACGGAAGTTTGATCTTCTAAATGATATTTAGCTAATTCCGCTTGAAGAAGAGGGGTATATTTTTTTACCTCAGCAAAGGGATCGTCTTTTGCTATCGGAGGCGCCATCTGTTTTTGTTGAAAATAAGTTTGAAACAGCGCCAGCCCGAAAAAAAGCAAAATCAACATGAAAAAGGTTTTGACTTTCTTTCGTCTCCGTTTTTTCATTCGTTATTCTCCCATTCCATTTCTCTTTGATTATTATAAGGGAAGCTTTCGAAACTGTCTGGCCTTAAATGTTTAAAATTTGTTAAATTCATGATGACAATTATCTAAAACGTCCTTCGTTTGTTAATACTGAAAAAGGAATCATTGCGGTAAAGCGGAAAAGTTTGGTATCATCAATAATAAAATAACTGATAAATTGGGTTGGGAGGGAACAAGCGATGTCACGAATTTCCAATGAACAGGTTAAACACGTTGCCAACTTGGCACGACTTGCGATTACAGAAGAAGAGGTAGAAAAGTTAACGAAACAGCTTGATCAGATTATTACATTTGCAGAGCAGTTAAATGAACTAGATACAGAAAATGTTAAGCCAACCTATCACGTGCTTGATATGAAAAATGTATTGCGCGAAGACATCCCACAAAAGGGGCTGCCGCGTGAAGAAGTCCTTAAAAATGCCCCTGAGCACCAGGACGGACAAATTAAGGTACCATCGATTTTGGGAGAGTAGGGAGTGAGTATAGTGAGTTTATTTGATTATAAAGTTTCAGATCTTCATGAACTTTTACATAAGAAAGAAGTAACTGTAACAGACCTTGTTGATGAATCGTTTAAGCGAATTAGCCAAGTTGAGGACAAGGTACAAGCATTTTTAACATTAGATGAAGAAAGAGCTCGGCAAACGGCAAAATCACAAGATGAAAAGTTGACTGCTAGTAATCAAAAAGGATTGTTATTCGGGATGCCGATTGGCGTCAAAGATAACATTGTTACCAAGGGATTACGGACCACTTGTGCGAGTAAAATTCTTGAAAACTTTGACCCTATTTATGATGCAACGGTTGTTCAAAAGTTGCAGCAAGCGGAAACGATTACGATTGGTAAATTAAATATGGACGAGTTTGCGATGGGCTCCTCAAACGAAAACTCCCATTATCAAAAGACACACAATCCATGGAATCTTGACAGGGTACCAGGTGGTTCTTCAGGCGGCTCAGCAGCCTCTGTTGCAGCAGGAGAAGTCCTTTTTTCACTTGGTTCGGATACCGGCGGTTCCATCAGAATGCCTGCTTCTTACTGTGGTGTTGTTGGAATGAAGCCAACCTATGGCCGTGTTTCCCGTTTCGGTCTCGTTGCCTTTGCCTCATCGCTTGATCAAATCGGTCCGATTACGAGAACGGTGGAGGACAATGCCTACCTGTTACAAGCGATTTCTGGATTAGACCCAATGGATTCGACTTCAGCCAATGTGGATGTACCTAACTTTACATCGTCCTTAACAGGTGATATTAAAGGCCTCAAAATCGCCGTGCCAAAAGAATATTTAGGCGAAGGGGTTACAGAAGCTGTGCGTAAGTCTGTCATGGATGCTTTAAAGGTTCTCGAAGGACTCGGTGCTGTATGGGAAGAGGTTTCCCTGCCGCATTCTAAATACGCCTTAGCTGCCTACTACTTATTGTCTTCATCAGAAGCTTCCGCCAACCTCGCCCGCTTTGACGGTGTGCGCTATGGTTATCGGGCGCAGGATGCAGAAAGTTTAATAGAACTATATAAAAAGACCCGGGCAGAAGGCTTCGGTGACGAAGTAAAACGCCGGATTATGCTTGGAACGTTTGCTCTTAGCTCCGGTTACTATGATGCTTATTATAAAAAGGCACAGCAGGTTCGGACGTTAATTAAGAAGGACTTTGAAGATGTTTTTGCTAATTATGATGTGATTGTGGGACCAACAACGCCTACGCCAGCTTTTAAACTTGGTGAAAAGATTGATGATCCATTAACCATGTATATCAATGATATTTTGACGATTCCAGTTAACCTTGCAGGCGTACCAGGGATCTCCGTTCCATGCGGCTTTGATGCAGGTCTGCCGCTTGGATTGCAAATCATTGGCAAGCATTTTGATGAAGCGACTATTTATCGCGTTGCCCATGCGTTCGAGCAGGCAACAGACTTTCATAAACAGAAGCCAGAATTGTAGGGGGTGGGAACAATGGAATTCGAAACAGTGATCGGACTTGAAGTCCATGTGGAACTAAAAACGGAATCAAAAATTTTCTCAGCGAGCCCAAATAAATTTGGGGCTGAGCCAAATACGAATACAAGTGTGATAGACCTTGGTTATCCAGGAGTATTGCCTGTCTTGAATAAAAAAGCGGTTGAATACGGGATGAAGGCAGCGATGGCCTTGAATTGTGAAGTAGCCACCAATACGAAATTTGACCGTAAGAACTATTTTTATCCGGACAATCCAAAGGCTTATCAAATCTCCCAATTTGACCAGCCCATCGGCGAGCATGGCTGGATTGAAATTGAAGTAAACGGCTATACGAAAAAGATTGGGATTACCAGAATTCATTTAGAAGAGGATGCTGGGAAACTTAATCATGAAAAGGGCTACTCCCTATGTGATTATAACCGTCAGGGAACGCCGCTTGTCGAAATCGTCTCCGAGCCGGATATTCGTACACCGGACGAAGCCTATGCCTATCTTGAAAAGTTAAAATCAATTATCCAATATACAGGCGTTTCTGACTGTAAAATGGAGGAAGGCTCACTGCGCTGTGATGCCAATATCTCGATTCGCCCGGTTGGACAAGAAGAATTCGGGACGAAAACAGAGTTGAAAAACCTGAACTCATTCAACTTTGTTCGTAAAGGTCTTGAATATGAGGAAAAGCGTCAGCGCGAAGTGGTGTCTGCAGGTGGAAAGATTGATCAGGAAACCCGCCGCTTTGATGAAGCAACAGGAACCACGATCTTGATGAGGGTGAAAGAGGGCTCGGATGATTATCGCTATTTCCCTGAGCCGGATTTACTTGACTTATATATTGATGCGGATTGGAAGGCCCGAATTCGTTCAGAAATCCCAGAGCTTCCCGATCAACGCCAAAAGCGCTATGTCGAAGACCTTGGCCTACCTGAATATGATGCAAAGGTCTTGACCGTAACAAAAGAAATGGCCGATTTCTTTGAAGCAACCGTTCAGGGCGGGGCAGATGCCAAGCTTGCTTCAAACTGGATCATGGGTGATGTTTCTGCCTATTTGAATGCCGAGTCGAAAGAATTGGATCAAGTGGCGTTAACCCCAGAGGGCTTAGCAAGTATGATTAAATTGATTGAAAATGGCACCATTTCTTCTAAAATTGCTAAAACCGTGTTTAAAGAGTTGATTGAGCAGGGCGGCGATGCTGAAAAAATCGTCAAGGAAAAGGGACTTGTGCAAATTTCTGATGAAGGGACACTTCTTAAGATTATTGCAGAGGTGCTCGATGCCAATCCGCAATCAATTGAAGATTTTAAAAATGGTAAAAATAAAGCCGTAGGCTTCCTTGTTGGGCAGCTGATGAAAGCAACAAAGGGTCAGGCAAATCCACAAATGGTTAATAAATTATTACAGCAAGAATTGCAAAAACGATAAAAGAAAATTGGCTGGCAGGGGACTCCTCTGTCAGCTTTATCTTTGCAATAAAAGTCGAAAAAATTTCGACATACCTCACACCATTTCCCGGGAAAGAGTCCTTTAGTTTTAAGGGCCCATTACATAACTAATCAAACGTTTGGTTGATAAGGAAGTTTAGGAGGATGTGTCGAAGGTTGTAAAATAAGTGGAGAGAAGCTGTTTTCCGACAGAGTTAGTCACTAACAATCAGGAAAAACTCCTTAGTTTCGACAAGGTTCTTAACATCCATGGGATGAAATTCCTTTATTACTAGTCTATAATTCAAATTTAATCAAACGTTTGGTTAGTTTATTTTTATCTAACCAAACGTTTGATTAAAAAGTTAACGGTCTTTGCTGTAAAAGCTTTTTTATATAAAACTTAATAAAAAGATTGTCGAATTGGGTGGGCATAAAAAAACCAGACTTAGAATTAGTCTGGCAATTCGGTTATGCTTAAAAAGATATCATCGCACCGCGTTCATCAAAGATAGAATGTGGATTCCAAGCCACTTCCCAGAGGTTATTTTCAGGATCAGCAAAATAGGCAGTACGTCCTCCCCAAAAGGCGTCACTCGGCTCCCTTAAAATTTTTCCGCTGGCAGCACGGATTTCTTCAATAGTGGAATCCACTTGTTCAGGTTGGTCAACGTTTATGGCAAATGTTACGGGTCGGAAGCTTTCAGGTGATTGCGGTATCTCAACCCCAGCATCCTTTGCCAGCTCCGCAATTGGAAATAAGGATAAGAGGACACCCGCAGTTTTGAAAACAGCGTATTGATCGGAGCTGGACTCCGTTTCCTCCCAACCTAACGATTTGTAGAAGGTACGAAGTGCGGGTAAGTTGAAGGCACCGATTGTAAGCAACGATATTCTTTGTGGAACCATAATTTTTCCCCCTTCAATATGAGTTTTCTATTTCTTTATCATTTCTTCACCTGCTGTTGTTTATCCTTCTTGAAAAACTAGTTTAGGTTGAGAGGAAAATGGTAAGATTTAGTGTAGAAGATGCTGAATATAAAGTGAGGGAAAGAAATGACGATTTATATAGCCTTGTTAAGGGGCATAAATGTGGGCGGGCATCATAAAATCAAAATGGCAGAACTGAAGATTCTATTAGAATCGATGGGTTTACAGAAAGTAAAAACATATATTCAGAGTGGGAATGTTTTATTCGAATCAGTGGATGATGCAAACCATCTCAGTGAGCGGATGGAAGAGGAAATTGGCAGGCGTTTCGGTTTTCCAGTACCAGTTGTGCTAAGGACGGCTGAAGAGTACGAAAGTGTCATTCGAAATTGCCCATTCTCGTCTGATTCGTTAAACGAAGGGGAAAGTGTGCAAATAGCCTTTCTAGCTGGTAAGCCTTCTAAGGAAGGGGTCAGTTACTTGGAATCTTATAAAAGCGATTCTGATGAATATAAAATTAATGGAAAAGATGTTTATATATTTTTTCGCCAGAGTATCAGGGATTCTAAATTAGCGGCACAGCTTCCAAAGTTAGGTGTACCGGCAACCGTACGGAACTGGAAAACGGTCATAAAATTACAGACATTAGCAAAAGAAATGGCCCAATAAAAAAACGCCCGGATTTCCCAAAAATCCGGGCATTTCTTCATTTCTATTCTTGTTTTAACATGCGGACACTTTCATTAAATTCTTTTTCAATTGCCTCATTTTTTTTATAGGTGAGTAAGCTGACAATAACGGCTACAAGTAAGTTGAGCACAAAGCCAGGGACGATTTCGTACAGCGATTCACCAAAGAGGATTTTTCCAAGGTCAGCATTCTTCCAAATAATGACGGTCACTGCTCCGACAATCATTCCGAATAAAGCGCCCCAATTCGTAATCTTTTTCCAAAATAAACTTAATAGAATAATGGGACCAAAGGAGGCTCCGAAGCCTGCCCATGCATAGGCAACAAGATCTAATATGGTATTGTCTTGTTTAAATGCCAGCGCTGCTGCAATGACAGCGACGAGGAGAACGGCCATTCTTCCTAAAAATACAAGCTGGTTATCCTTCGCATTTTTGTTCATGACCATTTTATACAAGTCTTCCACAAGGGCACTGGAGGTAACAATTAATTGGGAAGAGATGGTGCTCATAATGGCTGCTAAAATGGCTGCTAAAACAAAGCCGGCGAAGATAGGATGAAATAAGATTTGCCCTAGTTGAATGAAGACGGCTTCAGGGTCGTCTAAGGTGAATTGCGGATTTTGTTTAAAAAAGGCAATTCCGATAAGGGCTGTAAAAATAGTGCCTAACAAGGAAAGAATCATCCACGCCATTCCGATCCGGCGTGCGCTCTTTGTTTCCTTTATGGTTTTGATGGCCATAAAACGAACAATGATATGCGGCTGGCCAAAATAACCAAGCCCCCATGCCAAGGCTGAAACAACACCAATAAAGGATGTTCCTTTTAATAAATCTAGTTTTGTAGCATCAATGGAACGAATCGTGTCAAACGTTTCGGCTGGACCGCCCGTATGGAAAAACCCAATGGCTGGTACAAGCAACAGGGCAATCAGCATCATTAACCCCTGGATAAAGTCGGTATAGCTGACAGCCAGGAACCCGCCGAATAGGGTGTAGGCCACCACTACACCGCCTACAATATAAAGGCCCGTATGATAATCAGTTCCAAATGAGCTTTTAAAGAAAACAGCGCCGGAAACCATCCCCGAGGAAACATAAAAAGTAAAGAAAAGTAAAATGACAATACCTGAAACGATACGGAGAAGTTTGGTTTTGTCTTTAAAGCGGTTTTCAAGGTAGCTGGGAATCGTAATCGAATCATTCGCCACCTGAGTATAAGAGCGAAGGCGTGGTGCAACCAAGAGCCAGTTTAGGTAAGCTCCAATTGTTAAACCGACAGCAATCCATGCGTCAGCTAATCCGCTTACATAAATTCCCCCGGGCAGCCCCATTAAAAGCCAGCCGCTCATATCCGCTGCCCCGGCACTTAAGGCAGTTACGGCTGGTCCTAGTGATCTTCCTCCGAGCATATAATCTGTCAGATTGCTAGTCTTTCGATAAGAGTACCATCCGATGAATAACATCATGGCGATGTAGATTCCAATCGAAACAAGTTGTAGTGATTCATTGGACATTGTTTTAACCCCCTATTTTATTGTAAAAAAATAATATTCCATATATAAAAAATATTCTATCAATTATCTAACTCTATTGGTAGTGCCATTAGATGTTTTTTTTAGATAGGAAAGAATAACTGTAGAATAATAAAAGAAAATTAAAGGTGCAGTTTCTTTGTAACCTATGGCGGAAACATTTATGATGAAAGAAAATGATAGGGGTGCATGGTGAATGGAATTGAATGATTGGTTTCAAAAAGGCCTGACGGCGGATGAGTATATAAATGGAATGACACGAAATAAGGATGAGATGGTATCCATTTATGAGAAGTTTCACCTAACGGATGAAGACAAGAGCCAGCTGGAGTCTCTAAGACCGCAGCAACTGCGTGCAATTGTTCTAACAGAAGATTGGTGTGGTGACGCGTTGCTCAATAACCCCATTTTGATGAGGATTGCCGAGGCGGCGGGAATAGAACTGCGTTTTGTGCTCCGTGATCAAAATCTCGAGTTAATGGACCAATACTTAACGAACGGCACGTCTCGAGCGATTCCTATTTTTATTTTTATCAATCAAGAAGGAAAAGAGGCAGGGGTGTGGGGGCCAAGGGCACCGAAAATCCAGGAACTTGTGATGGAAAAACGTGCGGCCTTGCCGGCCCAGGATTCTGAGGATTTCCAAGCGAAGCAAATGGAAATGTATAAGGAGTTGGGGGCAACTTATCAAAAGGATGCAGCGATTTGGCAAACGGTTGCTGATAGTATTAAAGATATTCTTCTATAAACAGATCAAAACCCTGGTAGATTTTCTGCCAGGGTCTTCTTACATTTTAATATTGCCATTTTTGGGAGGGATGCGGTCATTAATTAGATTTTTATCGTTTATTTTTGGTTCGATGCCTAAGATGAAATTACGAATGTTGGAACGGTGCAGGTAAATTAGGAATAACGTAAATAAGAGAAAAATGATTTCTAATTCTAGTTTTGGGGAAATGAAAGCATAAGTAAGCATGGTTACACCGACAGAAATGGATCCGAAAAATACGTATTTCGTCAAAAAGATGATAACAAAAAAGGTCACATACGTAATGATCAGCAATGGGATATTAGCAATTAACAACGCTCCGGCGGTGGTGGCGATCGCTTTTCCTCCTCGAAAGCCTGCAAATATCGGAAAGCAATGGCCAACAATAGCGATTAACCCAAAGTAAAGCGGTTCGACATCCAGGTTAAAGTGGATGGGCAGGTATGTTGCAAAGGCACCTTTGGCAAGATCAATCAGCAGCACGAACAGGGCTGATTTTTTACCAAGCACCCTTAGGGTGTTTGTGGCACCAGGATTTTTACTGCCAAGCTCGCGAATGTCCACACCAAATATAAGCTTGCCCACAATTAAGGCGGTGGGGACGCTTCCGATTAAGTAAGAAGCCAGGAGTAACGACCAAATCATATCCATCAATCCCTTAATAAGATATTTTAATATTAGCATTCTATCATAGTTAAGTGGTATTATTTTGTTGAATTAACACTAAAAGGAAGAAAAGGGAGCGCTCAACATGAAACAAATAGATTTCGGTCAAGTTGCTAATAGCTATGCGCGTTCAAGAGAAGATATTCCTGTCACTTTAATGGATAGCCTGCGGCTGCGCAATATTTTTTTTGAAGGGAAAAAAGTAGCAGATATCGGTTCTGGTACGGGCGCGTTAACGAGGAAAATTGCGATGCGAAAAGCCGATATCGTGGGCGTTGAGCCTTCACCTGAATTACTCGCACAAGCGAAGGACCTGAATGTTATTAAAAATTTTCAGATTCCCTATCTACAAGGAACGGCTAGTACAACAGGGTTAGAAGATTCATATTATGATATCGTAACGGTTATGAGGGCATGGCATTGGTTTGACCGGTTGCAGGCCATTCAAGAAACGCGGCGGATCTTAAAGGAAAATGGCACGTTACTTGTGATCGATTCAGGTTTTGTATCAGATTCCGTAGTTGTGAAAAAAACCTTGACCATTATAGATAAATACGTAGAAGGCGGCTTAACACCAGCGGGTTCAAAGGCCGACTCGAAGCAGCGTATTAATGGATTTCCAGTTGAATGGTTCGAGGAGTGGCAGAGTAATGGATTTGAACTAAGAGACTTTTATAAGCTATATTACACAGTCAGTTTTTCGAAACAGGAATGGGTCGACCGGGTAGAATCGCTATCCTGGCTGGCAGGGGTGGATGAGAAGCTTCGTAAGGAAGCGTTACAAGAGTTAGTTGATACTCTAGCAGCGGAAGAACCTTTCGAGATTCCACATGACTGCAATGTTTGTATATTAAGATTAATAGATAAGTGATGAACCGTGCGAGGATATCTCGCACGTTTTTTTATTGATTAAGATCATGACCAAATTAGTGGTGTGTTGCATGGTATGATAAAAAAATAAAAACTTTTTTATAAAGTGTAGGGGTATCTCTTAAATCGTTCGTCTATTCATGTGAAAGCTTAAAAAGAAAGGGGGAGAGAACCATTAGTGACACAGCCTTAATTGAAAAAGTGCTGGAGGGCAATGAACATGCCTTTCGCCTTTTGGTGGAGAAGTACCGCAATGATGTGTTCCGGACCGTCTTTGCTGTTCTTCGCGATCAAAAGGAAGCAGAAGATGCGGCACAGGAAGTGTTTATAAAAATATACACGTCTCTCTCCCAATATGAAAATCAAGGTTTTAAAACGTGGATAACGCGAATTGCCGTTAACCATGCAATAGATGTCAAACGAAAACAGGCAAGAAGAAGAGAGGACGTTGTGGACGCACTTGAAACTCAAGTCTTAGGGGCAGGGACACCAAAGGACAGTGTGGAAAAGAAAATTATAGAGCAGGAAGAGCGCCAGCTCGTTCGCCAAAAACTGAATGAAGTACCAGAAAATTACCGCGAAGTAATCTACGGCTTCTATATAGCCGAAAAAAGCTATCAGCAAATGGCGGAGGAACAAAATGTCCAAGTCAAGACGATTGAGACAAAGCTATACCGGGCCCGGAGCTGGATGAAAAAGAATTGGAAGGAGGACGATTTTTCATGATGCATTACAGTTACGATGAATGGCAGCAATATGTTAGAAACGAAATTAGTGATCCTATTCGCGAAGAACTTGAAAGTCATTTATATACGTGTGACCAATGCCTTGAGGAATACCTGCAAGCAATAGCAGCAAATGAATCATCCCTTCCAACCCTTTCAAGCGAAAGCAACTTCACCGACCTCGTCATGGAAAGAGTGCCTGACACCGTTAGCACTCTACACACCATGTCAACCGTTCCATCGGTGCCTGACACCATTCGAACTCTTAGCACTATGCCAGTAGTGGCTTCGGTGCCTGACACCGCGAGGAAAAAGCCGTTTTATCAGCAGGCGTTGTTCCATTATTTGCTGGCGGCGGCTGCGACGATTTTATTAATGTTTAGCGGGGTGTTCCAATCTCTGGCAACCTATGCCAATTCATTGGAAGGTCCGATAGTTCAGGAAAAGAAGTCTTCGGTGACGGAAGGTGTTATTAATAAAACATTTGCATGGGTGGATTCCCTAGAAAAAAAGGAGGCAATTAAGAAATGAAAAGTTCGACGAAGGCATTAACATTATCCCTTTTTCCAGGCCTCGGTCATATTTATTTCGGAAAGATTTTTCGCGGGGTGTTGTATTTATTATTGGTAGTTGGCTTAGCCTTTGTCACGATTATAGGTTTAATGACCAATGATCCAGAGATAGCCATTTTAACCTTTTTATTAGGTATCTTCATTTACCTGATTAGTTTCATCGATATGGGTGTACAAATATCCAAACAAAAGAAAGAACTGCTTGAGGCAAATCCTGATCCGCTTAATCCCAAACCGACCCAGGATTCTGAACGCTTTTACACAATTGTCTTGTCGTTTATTCCGGGACTTGGCCACTTTCAAATTGGTCTCATGAACCGGGGCCTAACATTACTGGCCTCTTTCTTAGGGCTGGCAGTCATGGTGATCTTTGTGACAGCCCTTTCCAGCCGCAGTGAATTTCTGGTCTTTTTGGCCGCACTTCCGATTATCTGGGTTTATGGATTCTTTGACGCCGTCCAACAGGTAAATAAAAAGCAGCGTGGTGAAGAATTAGTCGATCGAACCATTTTTGAGGATTTTGAAATGCGCAGGGAAGATGGGAAAAAGAGTAAGTCCATTGCTACCTTCCTATCGATTTTCCCGGGAGCAGGTCACTTATATCTAGGCTTACAACGGCGTGGTATTCAATTGATGGCAGCGTTTCTCTTCTCGATTTATATCTTAGATATTTTACGACTCGGGATTTTCTTGTTTTTAATTCCGATTATCTGGTTTTATAGCTTTTTCGACGCGATGCAAAAGGTTTCAAGGTATGGGAAAGAACAGTTGGAAGATGAACCAATTATCGCTTACTTCCTTAATCATCAAAGATGGGTTGGGATTGGGCTAATCCTGCTTGGCATTTATTATTTAATCACGAACGTCTTGCTGCCGGCTTTATCACCGATCTTAAATCGATTGATCAATGTTGATATCATGTATTGGGTTCAGGGATATTTACAGACGGGAATCGTTTGTGTCTTATTAATAGGCGGCGGAATCAAGCTGCTATCGGGAAGTAAACAAAAAAAGGAGGCGAAGAACCATGAGTAAATGGCGAAGCAAGATGGCGGGTATCGTCTTAATTGGTGCAGGAATTGGGTTCCTTTTTAGAAAAAGAAGGGAGGCGTCAAACTAATGAGAACTTGGCGTGTTGGAACATTTTCAATGGGGGCCTCCCTCGTCTTTCTTGGTCTTTTACTCTTCTTTTCAAAATTTCTTAACTTAAGTCTGATTGAAATAATGATGGCATGGTGGCCGATCTTATTAGTCGTTTTGGGAATTGAAATTCTCCTCTACTTGTTCCTATCTCGACAGGAAAAACCAATGTTAACCTATGATTTTTTGAGTATTTTTTTTGTGGGACTGCTCGGCATGGTTGGAATTGCCTTTGCCATCGTAAGTTCCACGGGGGTCTTGGGCAAGGTGGAAGAGGTAATGGCACGGGAAACTCGTTCATTTGAATTGCCTGACTTCTCCTATAAAACCGATGATACCATTAAACGGGTAGTCGTTAAGACTGTTGGTTATGACATGACAGTGGAAGCGACAACAGACAAAGAGGTTTCTATGTTTGGTACATACCGTGTCCAAACGGCAAAAAGGGCGGAATTGCTAAAAAGCGCCGATGATATCATTGTCGCCAATCAAAAGGGAGATACCTTATATTTGAACTTTAAGATGCTGCCAGCTGAAATTGGACCGTTCGATACACAAGGGATTGTTGCGGCAACCCTCCTAGTACCAAATAATGTAGAGCTTGAGGTAATCGGCAGCAATGATTCACTCACCTTAAAACCTCGTACTCTTGTGAACGATTGGAATATTGAGAGCAACTCATCATCCGTTGTGGTAAATGTCGACAAGAATAGCAATCTAAAAGTTGCCACAGTTGGAGTTGAAAATATAAGAGGGAAAGACGGCGAGTGGCAGGTGTCAAAGCAGCAGGATGATCCAGCTAATGAGCAAAATGTAACGTCCAAAACCGCTGTTTATCAATCAGGGGAAGGTAAATATTCTATCCATATTACCAATGCCTACGATGTTAGACTCAATACAAACTGATAGATCAGTGGGGGGGTTCTCCCACTGATTTTTCATGGCAGTAACCCACAAAGTCAAATTCAGCTATGACTTCCCTGACTTTAAAAGACAACGCCCGCCCGCTTTTTAATTGCAAAAAAATAATTTGGCGGTATGATAGTAAATGGATATTAAGGGACATAATAGTCTTTATGATTTGTAATTATATTTGTTAGTATTGGAGAAAATTGGTAGAATAGAGAATTAGGAAGCCAATTGGTATTTAAAAATTAGGATGATGATGATGAAAAGAGCAAGACTAATTTACAACCCAACTTCGGGTCGAGAAGTGTTAAAGAAGAATCTACCTGAAATCCTTGAAAAATTAGAGGTTGCGGGATATGAAGCCTCTTGTCATGCAACTACTGGTGCGGGTGATGCGACGAACGCCGCACTATTAGCCGTTGAACGCAAGTATGATGTGGTGATTGCAGCTGGTGGGGACGGTACGATTAATGAAGTCGTAAACGGTCTCGCGGGGCAGGAGTTCCGCCCAAAGTTAGGAATTATTCCGGCAGGAACCACAAATGATTTTGCGCGGGCCCTTCATATTCCCAGAGATGTAGGCTCTGCAGTTGACATCATTACAAGAGGGGAATTAATTCCTGTCGATATTGGTCAAATTAATGATCGATACTTCATAAATATTGCTGGCGGCGGGCGAATCACCGAGCTTACATACGAAGTACCAAGCAAATTAAAGACGATGCTTGGCCAACTAGCCTACTATTTAAAAGGGATGGAGATGCTTCCTTCGATTAAAGCATCAGACCTCCGGATTGAATATGATGGAAAACTTTTTGAAGGAGAAGCGATGATGTTCCTAGTCGGCCTGACCAATTCCATTGGCGGCTTTGAACGACTTGCACCTGACGCTTCCATTAATGATGGCTTATTTTCTTTATTAATATTAAAAAAGGTTAACCTTGCGGAATTTGTCCGAATTGCCACTTTAGCGATTCGCGGTGAACATGTGAATGACCCGAATGTCATTTATACGCAGGCCAATCGGATTAAGGTCTATTCCGAAGAGAAGGTCCAGTTAAACCTAGATGGAGAATTTGGGGGCTTGCTGCCGGCAGAGTTTGAGAATCTTTACCGGCATTTAGAAGTATTTGTTCCCCTTGATGATATTCGTCCGAATGATCGGCCGACAGACTGGGTACCAGGGACAAGATATAGTTAAAAACGAGTTCGTTCCATATGGGACGAGCTTTATTTTTTATACGCCCTCTGCTTGCCTTATACTCTTATACTTTCGAGCCGTTCGGTAAATGTGTATAATAAATGAAAGACGATGAGGGGGTAAAGGGTATGAGGGCATTCATTAATATCGATTATACATATGATTTTGTTGCGGATGCGGGGGCATTAACCTGTGGAGTACCTGGTCAAGCGATTGAGGAGAAGATTATTGAGCTGACCAAAAGATTTATCCAGAATAATGACTATGTTGTTTTTGCGATTGATGTACACGACAAGGATGATCACTACCATCCCGAAACGAAATTATTCCCACCGCATAACCTTAGAGGGACAGCTGGCCGGGATTTATTTGGCGGACTTCAAGGAGTTTATGAAGAAAATAAACATCGTGATAATGTTGCTTATATGGATAAAACACGTTATTCGGCTTTTGCAGGCACAGACCTCGAGATTAAATTGCGTGAACGAGGAGTTACGGAGGTACACCTTGTAGGTGTTTGTACCGATATTTGTGTGCTTCACACGGCTGTTGATGCCTATAATAAAGGTTTTAAGATTGTGGTTTACAAGGACGCTGTGGCCTCCTTTAATCAAGCGGGACATGAGTGGGCGCTTGGCCATTTCGAACAATCGCTTGGAGCCGTGGTGAAATAGATTTTTTAATGATAAGTTTGGCTATAATGTTGAAAAGCTGTAAATTCCGGAGGTCTAATGATGAAACATATATATCATGACGATAGTTTAGCACTTCATACTGATTTATATCAGATTAATATGACAGAGACATATTGGAGAGATGGTATACATAATAAACGGGCGGTTTTCGAATTATTTTTCCGAAAGTTACCGTTTGGAAATGGCTACGCTGTTTTCGCAGGGTTAGAAAAAGTCATTCAGTTTATCCAAGGCTTTCGTTTTAGTGAGGAAGATCTTGATTATTTGAAAAATGAAGTGGGTTACCACGATGATTTCCTTGAATACTTGAAAAATATCCGTTTTACTGGCTCCATTCGCGCCATGAAAGAGGGCGAGCTTGTCTTTGGCAATGAGGCCATTCTCCGGGTCGAAGCACCGCTTGCCGAAGCACAATTGGTTGAAACGGCGCTGCTTAATATCGTGAACTACCAAACCTTAATTGCAACAAAGGCCTCTAGAATTAAACAGGTGGTCGGGAATGAGATAGCGGCGGAGTTTGGAACAAGAAGGGCACAGGAAATGGATGCTGCTATTTGGGGAACAAGAGCGGCCTATTTGGCGGGCTTTGACTCAACTAGTAATGTACGGGCCGGTAAACTGTTTGGGGTTCCCGTTTCCGGAACACATGCCCACTCTATGGTTCAAGCCTATAAGGATGAATACACCGCCTTCCATAAATATGCTGAAACCCATAAGGACTGTGTCTTTTTAGTGGATACCTATGATACATTGCGTCTCGGCGTCCCTAATGCGATTAAAGTAGCGAAGGAGTTGGGTGATAAAATTAATTTTATCGGGATCCGCCTTGATAGCGGTGACCTTGCCTACCTTTCTAAAGAAGCTCGCAAAATGCTTGATGAGGCTGGCTTTACTGATGCTAAGATTGTCGCCTCCAGTGACTTGGATGAATATACGATCATGAGCTTGAAGTCTCAAGGAGCTAAGATTGATAGCTGGGGAATTGGAACAAAGTTAATTACTGCTTATGACCAGGCAGCACTCGGTGCCGTCTATAAAATTGTGGCGATTGAAGATGATAAGGGAGCATTAGTGGATACGATTAAAATCTCCTCCAATCCGGAAAAAGTGACCACTCCTGGAATGAAGAAAATCTACAGGATTATTAATAATACCAATCATCATGCCGAAGGTGATTATATTGCGATGGAAGATGAAAAACTCCCAGAAAAACGGCTGCGTATGTTCCATCCAACTCATACGTTTTTGAATAAGATTGTCACCAATTTTACTGCAAAAGAACTTCATGAGGATATTTTTCAAAATGGAGAGCTTGTTTATGAGGCACCTTGTTTGGAAGAAGCGCGCGACTACTTAAAGCAGAATTTAGATGCCCTTTGGGATGAATACAAGCGGATTATGAATCCGGCAGAATATCCTGTCGACTTGAGCCAAAAATGCTGGGATAACAAAATGAAGAACATTGAAGAAGTAAAGGAAAAAGTTGCGGCGATGAAGGAATAAGCACAGAAAAACCGGGCATGGATGCCCGGTTTTTTAATGTCATTTATCAGGTTTTTGGATATACAATTAATTGGAATAGGGGCTAATAAAATGATTAAAAATTGTTACTAAAGTCAAACTAGAACCAGATATAATGTGGAGGAATATGTAAAATTGGCCAAAGAGTGCTGGGGAGCAGGTACCGTTATTCGATGATGACTCGGCTTCGAACAGGGCAAAAGGAATTTTGCCATTCTGTGTCCGAAGATGCCTCGAGTTCGGACAGAGCAGAAGAAAAAGAGCCACCTAGTGTCCGAAGATGCCTCGGCTTCGGACAGAGCAGAAGAAAAAGAGCCACCATGTGTCCGAAGATGCCTCGAGTTCAGACAGAGCAGAAGAAAAAGAGTCACCTTGTGTCCGAAGATGCCTCGGCTTCGGACAGGGCAGAAGAAAAAGAGCCACCTAGTGTCCGAAGATGCCTCGGCTTCGGACAGAGCAGAAGAAAATAAGCCATCTTGTGTCCGAAGATGCCTCGGCTTCGGACAGAGCAGAAGAAAAAGAGCCACCATGTGTCCGAAGATGCCTCGGCTTCGGACAGAGCAGAAGAAAATTAGCCATCTTGTGTCCGAAGATGCCTCGAGTTCGGACAGAGCAGAAGAAAAAGAGCCACCATGTGTCCGAAGATGCCTCGAGTTCGGACAGAGCAGAGGAAAAAGAGCCACCATGTGTCCGAAGATGCCTCGAGTTCGGACGGAGCAGAAGAAAAAGAGCCATCTTGTGTCCGAAGATGCCTCGAGTTCGGACAGAGCAGAAGAAAAAGAGCCACCTTGTGTCCAAAGATGCCTCGAGTTCGGACAGAGCAGAAGAAAAAGAGCCACCTTGTGTCCAAAGATGCCTCGAGTTCGGACAGAGCAGAAGAAAAAGAGCCACCTTGTGTCCGAAGACACCACGGCTTCGGACAGGTCAGAAGAAAATTAGTCTCAAACTGTCCAGCTCCTCCCTATTTTCAGACACTACTGCCCGTTTGATGTTTTGAGCATCAATCAAAAATCGTCCACCTTATTTTTTATTTCTAGTTTAGATATACTTCCATACAAACCTTGGTATAGCAACAAAAATAAATAGTCCAATTCAATTGAAATTGGACTAAAAATACAGAAATAATTTAGTTCTTCTAATTTAAAACTTAAATACTCAGCTATGATACCCTGCTTTCTTATTTTTGTTTAAAAAACTCCATAAACGCATGGAAGATTTCTATTCCTTGATAAGTCAGCATTCCTGCTGCTGATATTGAAAATAACCCAATCATTACAAAGCGAATCCACATATTTAATTCCTCCCTTTATTTTTAAAAGTTTTTAGAGAGGAAAGGGGATCACGTAATTGGATTGGTGAAAAATTGGGATGAGAAATGTATACTTCCTGTCTGGGATTCTTGATAAGTTAGTGATGGTAGTCACTGCAGTTACTAGGATAAGAGTAAGTATGAAGAGCATTTGAAGGGTGATAGGCTGCTTTTTCTCATCGTCTGTTTGAGTCTTTACCTTCCAATCATCCAAGTTTATGACGGCTTTTAGCTGAGAATTCGTGTGGGGGGTTTTGACACCGAGCTGTGAAAAGCTGAAGGTAAGGAAGACAAGCAGTAATGGAATGGAAAGGGCCTTAAATAATTTGATAAGTATCCACTCCTTCCAATGAGTTAGTTTTAATCATATACACTTTTATTATATTTGAAAACAAAAATATTCTGACAATATTCTTGATTATTTTTTTTAAAAAGGGGCTCCTGTTTAGGAGTTTAGCAATTGCTGTGCATTGTAATCCAATCTTTAGCTAGTCAAAATGAGTAAAGGAAGAACATACTGAGCAGACCATTAAGGTAATGCAGCCGGTGGATATGTTTCCGAAGACAACGCACGTTGAATGCGCGGGCAGCTGGTATTAGAATAGACAAGAGAATAATTATAGAAAGTGCCTGCAACTACCATTTTCCGTCAAATTTTCGACGGAATTCGGTGAGTGCAAGGCACTTTTATTAGGTTAAAAAGCTTTTGATTTTACGTTGCGTGATATCATTTGAAGATAACGATAGACGCTTGATTCCGACATTCCCATTATATCTGCAACTTCATTTATTGTTCCTTTAACATCAAATACTCCATATTCCTTCAATTTGCCTATAGCCAGTTTCTTCTGTTCAGGCGATAGTTGGGCGCCTGATTCCAATATATCTTTATCAATTACTGTATCGATGATATCACGAACATTACCGGTAAGTTTTTCAACAGGGTGTTCTTGATCATTGTTCATTTCAATTTGCTTTATATCTAAGCTTAGATTGGCCAACTTCAATACATCCTTTGCTACTTTCCAATAGGCATCTGCATCAAAGTTTATACATAGCAGGCCTTGCAATTGACCTTGGCCATCTTTAATAAATAACGTTGATGAACGGAATTTCTTGCCTCTTGGCCCTTCTCCCACATAATTAACAACGTGGTTTTTATTTAAATATACTTTGTCATTGATTAACTCTTTAGCATAGTTGGTTAACGGGCCGCCGCTTAAAGACCTTCCACTTAAGTCTCCATTGACTATGTGACCGATATGGGAACCCCCATCAGGATTTAAAACATGTAATACAAATTCATAATTTGGTCCCAAAATTTCCCCAAAATAATTCATTATATTTTGATAGTGCCGAAATAATTCATTATCCAATTACGTATACCTCCCTCTGCGAGACAACTTCCTTCAATAGAGAATCATTGGTCTTTATAGATTTAGATCGTTAAACACACACTTGGAATCATAATGATTTTTCTCAATTAAACGAATCTTTTGATACTAAAATTATATCAGACTTTTATAACAATCCAAGTTGCAATAAAAAATTTTTATAAAAATAATTTATTATTACTACGGTTGACATGTTTACTGCACATGTGATAATTTGTTCATATAGTAATAAAAAATAATTATTATAATAAATTATTCCTAAAAATTTCTAAAATGACTTTTTTAAAACAGTCTATTAAAAGTTTTTACACTCACGGGCCCACGGGTTAAAACAGCTATGGGAAAGATGTTAAGAATCTTTCTAGAGCAGTCTGCGCACCTGAGGTTTTTCTAAATTATGCATAGGTGGTGTATTTGACCAAACAAACAGGAATGTCATTCAACACATTTTTCATATCATCAATTAATCTCTTAGAATCGTAAATTAGTACTTCAAGTAAAAGGGAACCTTTTTTTTTGCTTAAAAATGAAAGCCCTTACGCAGCAAGCCTTTATACAATATTTGTTACTGCTGTACCCTGGCTCAAGCTGATAGGAAGCAGCGAATCCTGCCAGGAATTTGTATTAAGAATTGAATTTTAGGAGAAGAGCAACTAGATTAAATAATTGGCATACAGGAGGAATACTAACATGTATGGAAATACAGCTAGAAAACTAGAAGTAGAAAATACTATAGAAAAAAATGATAAATCGCCAAATCCTAAAAAATGGCATAAACAGGATACTACCTGGGCGTTGAGCCTTTTTGGAACGGCGATTGGTGCTGGAGTCCTGTTTTTACCTATTAATGCAGGAGTAGGAGGAATAATAACATTACTACTCATCACCCTGCTTGGATTTCCTGTCATGTATTTTTCGCATAGGGCGCTGGCAAAAATGATCTACGCTTCCGATTCTGCTGAAGAGGGAATTACAGGTGCAATAAGGGATTATTTCGGAAATAAGGCCAGTAAAATTTTTAACATAGTGTATTTCATCTCAATTTATACAATCGTGCTGATGTATTCGGTTGCCTTAACCAATACTGCTAGCAGTTTTATCGTGAATCAATTGCACATGAGTGAGCCGCCAAGAGCCATTTTATCGCTCGTATTGGTACTCGGGCTTATCGGTATACTGAATTTTGGCCAAGACATTACTGTAAAGGTAATGAGCATGCTAGTCTATCCTTTTATCGTTTCTCTGCTTTTTATCGCAATATCTTTGATTCCAAAATGGAATACGTCTATGCTTAGCTTGTCAAGTGTTCCTACTGCTTCATCATGGACAGGTTATTTAGGAATGATATGGTTAATCTTGCCAATTATTGTATTCTCATTCAATCATTCTCCTATTATTTCGTCGTTTGTTGTGAAACAAAGAGCAACTTATGGAATAGAAGCTACTGACGCCAAATGTGCTCAAATACAAAAAGTTTGTTATATCCTGACGTTTGGTGTGGTAATGTTCTTTGTTTGGAGCAGTGTCTTGAGTTTGACTCCAAATGATCTTGCAATGGCAAAAGAACAAAACTTGTCAATTCTATCCTATCTTGCTAATCATATTAATTCGCCGATTATTAAGATTGCGGCACCTATCATCGCTCTCGTTGCCATAACAAAGTCTTTCCTTGGCCATTATGTAGGAGCATATGAAGTAATGCGCGACATGATTGTCGAGTCCGGCAGAGCACACGGAAAAGACATTAAAGAAAAAACAGTTAAGACAACGATCCTTGCTTTTGTCGTATTGACTTGCTGGTATGTTGCCTATGCAAATCCAAGCATCCTTGGACTGATAGATTCCCTCAGCGGTCCTTTAGTTGCAGCTATCCTATGTGTATTGCCAATGTATGCCATCCGTAAAGTTCCTGTATTAGCTAAATACAGAGGGAAAATGAGCAATGCTTTTGTCATTATTGTGGGCGTACTGACTGTCTTGGCAAGCATTAAATCAATTTTCTAATAAATTTGCTCCATATATGCGGGGTCCGGTGTATCTCTAGAGTATTTGAAGGTATTAAGACAGATGAACAGGACATTCCAATCATACAGTATTCGGCTATTGGATGCTCTGTTCATCCCTGTCAATATGGTTTTGCAAAAGTTCTCAAATGCAGTGGTATGTCTTTTTACGACATCTGCTATTAGTTTAAAGGAGTGATAAAAATGTCTTTTAAAAATTTGCAGGAATTAATTGAAATGGCTGAGAGGGAGAATACAACCCTTTCAGAATTAATGATAAATGCAGAAATGGTACAGAAAGGTTTATCGAGAGAAACGATTTTTGAAAAAATGTTGGAACAATTTACGGTCATGGAGGAGGCTGTCCGCAGGGGAACCCAAAGTCCAGTCATGTCTCGTACTGGTTTAACCGGGGGAGATGGAAACCGCCTTTATGAATATGCTAAAAAAGGGAACTCCTTTGTCGATGCTACAACTTTAAATGTATCAGCCAATGCACTTGGCGTATCAGAAGTAAATGCGGCGATGGGGAGAATTATTGCGACACCAACAGCTGGTTCGGCGGGAATTTTGCCAGCAGTACTTATTCATGCCTTGGACAGCGGAAGATTTACCCGTAATCAGATTATCCAGTCAATCTTCACAGCTTCCGCACTTGGCTTGGTGATTGCCAATAAAGCATCGATATCAGGGGCTGAAGGCGGCTGCCAGGCTGAGATTGGTTCAGCAACAGCAATGGCTGCAGGTACATTGGTGGAACTGGCAGGCGGAACACCGAGGCAGGTGGGAAATGCAGTCGGGATTGCATTAAAAAATTCCTTGGGCTTGGTTTGTGATCCTGTTGCTGGGCTGGTGGAAATTCCTTGCATCTATCGCAACGGTTTACATGCCCTTACCGCTCAAGCTGCGGCAGATATGGCGTTAGCCGGAGTGGTCAGCATCATCCCTCCAGATGAGGTCATTCAAGTGATGCATGAAGTCGGACAGCAAATGCCCGAATCGTTGAGAGAAACGGGAATAGGGGGCTTGGCTGGAACTCCAACCGGGCAAAAATTGAAAGAGAAGATCCTAGGCGGAAAATCAGGTGATACCGGACCGGCAAAGTTCCAAAGCGCTTATGATATCATTGGCCCTATCATGGTGGGTCCTTCGAGTTCTCATACAGCCGGAGCTGTCCGGATTGGCAATATTGCTTATCAGCTTTTAAACGAAAAACCTCAATATGCAAAGTTCACTCTGATGGGATCATTTGCTGAAACTTATCAGGGACACGGAACAGATTTAGCTCTGTTGGCTGGCGTTCTTGGGCTGACAACAATGGATGATGACATTCCGAATGCGAAAGAAGTAGCTGAAAAAAATGGCTTAAAATATGAATTTACAAAACGCGTTCTTGGAAGCTACCATCCGAACACCGTTTTGATTGAATTAGCAGGGGAATCGCATAAAGTTAAGGTATTGGCCAGCTCTTTAGGCGGGGGTAAAGTGGAAGTTCAGGAATTTGAAGATTATCCGTTAAAATTCAGCGGTGATCGGCCAACCCTTGTGATCCGCCATTATGATAAAAGAGGTGTAATTGCGGAACTATCAAAGGTACTTCAAGTAACAGGGTTCAACATCGCTCGTATGGCAAATGAACGTTCAAAAATCCAAGGTCCTGCCATTACGATTTGCGAAGTCGATAAACCTGTTGACGAAGGACTTTTAAATATCTTAAAAAGAGAGATCCCGACTATTGAAGAAATTCTTGTGGTTCAAACTGTTTAAGGAAGTAACGGTTTATTTTTAATAGAGACAAAAGCATAATGATAAAAAAGTGCCTGTAACTGACCAATTCATGTCGTGTTTTCGACAGAATTCGGCGAGTGACAGGCATTTTCTTTCTATGCAATTACTAGGAAAAGAGTAAGCAGGGCGATGGACAAGAGCGGAGTAATTGCAAACAATGCATGCTAATTGGATATTTTTTATTAATAATTAAAGCATTATCAAAGAATTTATTATAAAATCAGAATAATGTTAATTAATAAAAAACGAGGGAGATTTATATGAGTGTTGCTTACCAAAGTCAGTTACAGGCATTTAGAGAAAGTAGAAAAAACAGAGGGAGAATACTGATTAATTGCCCAGATCAACCAGGGATTGTAGCCGCGGTGTCCACATTTTTATGGAATCATGGTGCAAATATTATTGAATCCAGTCAATATACAACCAATCCTGAAGGCGGCAACTTTTTCATGCGTGTTGAGTTTGAATGCCCTGGGTTATTAACCAAAAAAGAGACATTTAAGAATCAGTTCCAAGGCGTTGCCGATACGTTTTCGATGGAATGGAAACTTTCGTTTGTCCATGACCTGAAGAGAACAGCGATTTTTGTCTCAAAGGAGCTTCATTGCTTAAGGGAGCTTTTATGGGAATGGCAGAATGGGGATTTACTGACGGACATTGCCCTTGTCATCAGTAACCATGAGGAAGGACGAGAGATTGTGGAATCGCTGAACATTCCTTTCTTTTATATCCCAGCCAGTAAAGAAAATCGGAAGGAAGTAGAAGAAAAGCAGCTGCAGCTGTTAAAAGAATTTGAAGTGGATGTCACCATCTTAGCAAGGTATATGCAAATATTAACGCCGGCCTTTGTTGAGGCGCAGCCATTTAAGATTATCAATATTCACCATTCCTTCCTGCCTGCTTTTGTTGGGGCAAGGCCCTATGATCGTGCCTATCAACGCGGGGTGAAGATCATCGGTGCCACGTCCCATTATGTAACAAATGATCTAGACGAAGGGCCAATTATTGAGCAGGATATCAAACGTGTCGATCACCGTGATCACATTGAGGATTTAAAAAAGAGCGGACGTTCAATTGAACGAAGTGTGCTGGCCCGGGCCGTAAAATGGCATTTAGAAGACCGAATTATTGTTCATGAAAACAAAACGATTGTTTTTTCTTAGGAATATAAAAAAGGCATGGAAAAGATTTTTCAAGCCAGTTGAGGTATTTCGTAATCTCAACGGGAATGTGTTACAATTTCTCTAGTTAATCCGGAGTAAAGGAAGAATTAGATGAACAAAACAATACCAGTAAATAAAAATGATTATATAGAGGTAGTTTTTGAAGATTTAACCCATGATGGATCAGGCGTAGCGAAGATTGAGGGCTATCCATTATTCGTTCCAAACGCACTGCCAGGTGAAAGGGCAAAAATAAAAGTCATTAAGACGGGTAAAGGCTATGGCTTTGGCCGATTAATTGAGCTTTATGAAAAGAGCCCGTACCGCGTGGAGATTGCTAGCAGCGACCGGCCAAAGTACGGCGGCTGCCAGCTTGAGCATATTAGTTATGAAGGTCAGCTGAAATTCAAGGAAAATCAAGTACGGCAAGTGCTGACCCGAATCGGAAAATTGGAGGATGTGATTGTGCATCCGATTTTAGGGATGGACAATCCTTGGCATTATCGGAATAAAGCCCAAGTGCCTGTTGGGGAAAAAGACGGAAAGTTAATAGCTGGTTTTTTTAAACCAAGAAGCCATGAAATTGTCGATACGGATGAAAGTTTGATTCAACTGCCGGAAGTAAATGAAGCTGTACAAGCTGTGAAGGAGATTGCTAGAGAGCTTGGCATTCCTGCCTATCATGAGGAAAGTCATAAAGGCGTGCTCCGCCACATTATGGCCCGGTACGGCAAGCAGACTGGTGAGCTAATGGTGGTGGTTATCACACGGACAGCTGAACTTCCACAAAAAGAAAAGCTAATCGAGGAAATTATGGCACGCCTGCCAAAGGTGAAATCGATTGTCCATAATGTAAATTCGAAACGCACCAATGTTATTCTTGGTGAAAAAACCAAGGTCATATGGGGTAATGAGGTTATTTATGACTATATCGGAGATGTGAAATTTGCTATTTCAGCATTATCATTTTATCAAGTGAATCCTGTCCAGACAAAGGTCCTTTATGATCAAGCACTCCAGTATGCAAACTTAAGCGGTGAGGAAACGGTTATTGATGCGTATTGTGGGATTGGGACGATTTCGCTGTTTTTAGCGCAAAAGGCGAAAAAGGTTTTTGGTGTAGAAGTTGTACCGGAAGCCATTGAAGATGCCAAGCGAAATGCAGCTTTGAATGGTCTTAACAATGCAGAGTTTGCAGCTGGCGAAGCCGAGGTTGTGATTCCTAATTGGTATAAAGAAGGTAATGCTGCCGACGTGTTAGTCGTTGACCCGCCGCGCAAGGGCTGTGATGAAGCTTTACTGCAAACCATCATTAAAATGAAGCCCAAAAAAGTGGTCTATGTCTCCTGCAATCCAGCAACGTTGGCAAGGGATTTAAGGATCTTGGAAGATGGGGGCTACAAAACCATTGAGGTACAGCCTGTTGATATGTTTCCACATACGACGCACGTGGAGTGTGTAGCAAAAGTAGTATTAAAATAATTCAAAGAGCCCATTTCAAAAATAGAAATGGGCTCTTTTTGAGGAATGTTGTACTTTCGACAAAATCTAGCAAACTTCAGGTCGTGACAGGCGCCGCAAATCAAAGATTCGAATCTCTTCTAATCTAAAAAGGTAATATTTGGTAATTTTTCCATTGCAGTTATGTATTTGCCTAATATTAATTGATAATTACCTAACATTGTTTTAAACTCTGTCTCATCCAATTTTTTACCAGTTGGATGCCCCGCATCATTTCTTGTTTGACGTATTATATCAAGAAAATTAAAGTTTAATTTCAGGTTTTCGAAACCCAACCCTTTAAATAATTCTGCATTAACCTCTGCTCTTTTAGTAAATTCATCTAGTCTGCTATAAGCAGATTTAGCTTTAATTACTTTCTGCTCAAACAAATTTTGCTCTTTTTCAGTATGATTATTTATATAATACAAATAAAATGAATCACATAATTTTTTTAATAATATTTCTGCCGCACACCCTAACATAACACTGGCTGCAAGAATATTTCCTTCGTTTCCTGTTGTACAAGCTTCGTATAAATATTTTTTTTGTAACGAGTCAACTTTATTATCCGCAGAAAGATATTTAATGAAATTTGTGTATACAGAGTCTTTCTCTAATAAAATAACTTTATCTTCATATTCAACCTCTTCTGCTATAATTGCTCTAGTTCCAATAGTAACTCCACAACAAGCATAATCATCATCATTTTCATAAATTTCAATACAACATTTCGAGAGCAGCTTCACATTATCTTTTGCATACTTTTTTAGGTTAACAGGAACCTTTATCTCAACATATAGTTTTCGTTGATTAGAAACTACTTCAGAAAATTCCCATTGGGGAGCGTAGACTATTTTAGACATCCTTATTAAATTTGCTAATTCATTATTGTCCTCTGATTCAAGTAAACTTACTAAGTTATCTTCATTGCTTTTTCATTAACTGTTGGTATAAACATAACATTCTCCTTTTTCATAAATATAAAGATAGATTACACTAATTTCCTTTTACTTGCCATTTTAAGAAAAATAATTAAAAGGACTATTTTTTAATTAAGTTAATCCTTCTAATATCCGGTTGATTAGATAAAAAATAAAACTCAAAACAAAGTAGTCGATTCTATACTTGATAAATCAAGGATTAAATAAGTAAACTAATTGGCAAGAATATATTGTTTAAATGGAGAGGCCTTAATGAAATTTATTTATATTTTTGGTACTATTTAGGTAATTAAAAGATAAATGTAAATTATAAAGGGGTGTGAGAGATTTGATAATTTTTTTAAAAAAGGAATATGAAATTCTGGGACACTTTAATTCAAATCCAGCAGGAAAAACATTTGAGTTTGAAATGATAAATAATGAACAAAGTTACATTTTGGAAATCAATAACTCGAACAGGGGTTTGATTGTCCGAGCTAACATTGAGATTGAGGAAGATGTTGGTAATAGAACTTACGGGGATTTTAATAAAGAGTTAAAGAATACAATCTTACAAAAAAATATTACAATGCATCAGTCGGCTATACGTTTAATGGATATTCTTAAATATTCTTTAAATGAACAATTAATAAATGAAAATTTAATTAGATTAAAATCATCATACATTTCTTTTGACCAGATTGAGTGGAGTGAAATTCCTTCTCAAAGGGAATTAGTTACAGGACCTTCATATTCACCCAAAGTTCTTAACGAAGAAACTGCAACAGTAATTCAAGAAAATATTCGAAATGGAATTGAGCCCTTTATTGCATTAAGGCACTTACATAGAGCTAGAAAGGATAATACTCCCCGCCATATGTGGATTGAAGCTACTATTGCTGCTGAACTGGCGATTAAAGAATTCTTAATCCGATTCAAGCCAGATATTGAGTATTTGCTTTTGGAAATGCCTTCCCCCTTCTTAGGAACTTTATATGGTAAAATATTAAAACATTATACAGGTGAAGCATACCCTCATTACAATAAACTAGGGGATGGTGCGACAAAGAGAAATAAACTTATTCATCGACCTGAAGACTTAAATATTTCATATCAAGATGCTGCGGAATACATACAGCTAGTTGAAGATGCAATATATTATCTCTTAAGAAAATTATATCCTAACGATAAAATAATAAGACACGGTCTAACAGCAGCTATTGAATTAAGAAAAGTTGATTCTTGATTCTAACTAATTTACTAGCTAATTTAACCATATTGTATAGATCTTCATAAAATTGATCTTGTTTTATTATTTTTTGAGAAAAATATGGTTAAATATCGAATGTTTCAAAGGGGTATGGTGTTATCTTAATTTTGACTCAAAAGCTGAATATTAAAATATTTAATATTCAGCTTTTGTTAGTAAATTAAAGAGACCGCTAGAGCGGTTATACTAGAAAAGACCTATCTTATAAAATGGGTCTTTTTTTTATTTCAATTAAATGGTATTAAAGGGAAATTGTAAGTTATGTCGAAATATGTATTATTAACCATTTTTAAGGATGGATCAGATGGAACTTAAAGATTTAATTGTAAATATAAAACCGAGAGAAAAAAGTGGCTCTAGGTCTGCTAATCGTTTTGCTTATCAACAGGATTGGGTGATTTGCAAGATTTTAGAATTACATAAAGCAAACGTAGATTATTTAATCCTACTAGACTATCACGATGATGTCGTTGTTCTTGATAGCGAAAAAGAACCGAGTCAAATGTCATTTTATCAGTTAAAAACGAAGCAGCCTGGTACGTGGTCTACTACAGATTTAACTAGACAAAGTTCCGGAAAAAGTGGAAAGTTGCCTTCCATATTAGGTAAACTGTACGATTGCCATTTGAAATTTCCAAATCATACATTATCAATTCACTTTGTTTCAAATGCTCTATTTAATGTAGAGTTAAAATCATCAGATGAGAAGGGAATTGACAAAAGAAAGATTTGTTTTAATCAGCTTTCTTCTAGTGAAGTAGAAAAGGTAGTAAAGAAAATAAAACAAGAATTTAGATTGGATGATGATCCAGACTTAATAGATATCACTTTCTTGGAAGTATCTGATTTGAATGTAAATGATCGTGAGACTTATGTAAGAGGAAAGTTAGGGGTTTTTTTAGAAGAATTAAATCCCAATGGTAAATTTCGAGTAGGCTTGATATATAAATCTATCTTTGATGAGGTAAAAAGAAAAAATAACTACGAATATGATTTAGACCAGTTTGAGGATCTTATTAAACACAAGTCTGTTGGACGTTCCATATTTGAACATATTCTAGGAAATGTTGATATTGAGAATAAATATGAAGAATTTTGGAATATGTCAGAGAGACAGCTGTTGTCTGAAGGTATTCCAATTAGGATAAGACTTAATCTCAAAAGCTCTTGGGACAAGTATGAAATTCAAAAAATGGACTTATCTAATCAGTATTTATTATTGATGAAAGACAAAGTTAAAAGAGCTCTTGAACCCTATATTGAAGATACGACCATTGCTAACCTTTACGAAGGAATATTAGATCCAACTTATAAAGATTTTTTGTCTATGGAACAAAACTGTATATATGATGAATTTTTTATAAAGGCAATGATTCTAATGGAGTATTATAGCTTATGAGTGAAAACTTTAGAAAACTAATTCGAAATTTAAGGACGAGGAATTATGAAGAGGTTAATAATAAAAGAGATACTATTGCTTTCAAAAATAGAGAGAAAAGCAAAGAGGGTTCAGTTTCATCCAAAGATAACCATAATAAAGGGGACTAATCATACAGGAAAGTCTTCTTTACTTAAAAGTATCTATTCTACATTTGGAGCAACTCCAAAAATTGTTCATCCTAAGTGGCAAAATGCGGATGTGATAAGTGCTGTTAAGTTCAGAGTTGATAACCAAGATTACACGATTCTAAGAAAAGATAAATTTTATGCAGTTTTTAACCACGTCACAAAATCCTTTGAGACATTTAATAGTGTCACAAAAGGCTTAGGTCCTTGCTTATCTAAGATATTGGGTTTTAAGATTAAGTTGAACAACAAGCAAGGAGATTTAATTACACCACCACCGGCATATTATTTGCTTCCATTCTATGTCGATCAGGATGCAGGATGGAAAGCAAATTGGTCATCATTCGACAAGTTGTTTCATCTTAAAGGTACTTGGAAGAAAGATATGGCAAATTATCATTCGGGTATTAAACCAAATGAGTATTATGAAACGAAGGCTGAAATCCAAAAATATAACGCAATAGTTTCTAGTTTAGAATCTGAAAAAAAATTTACACAAGATGTATCGAAAAAACTGATAGAGCAATTCAATAGAGTGCATTTGGATATAGATATAGAAGTTTTTAAAAAGGAAATAAACGATTTAGTGATGCTTTATCATTCTTTACAAGAAAATGGTGATACATTACAAGAAAAAATTGTAGAGCTTAATAATGAAAAGATAAGACTTCAATCCCATATTTCAATCATTAAGAATACAATGACAGAATTAAATCTGGATTATCAATTTGCATTGAAAGAAGATGAGACAGTTTCTTGTCCAACTTGTGGGAATATCTATGAGAACTCATTTGCGGAAAGGTTTAATATTGCGAAGGACGAAGATCGTTGTCAGGAGTTATTGATTGAAAAGGAACTAGAATTAAAAGAGTTAGAAGAGTCAATTGCTACTCAGTATCTATCCTTTTATCAGAACAATACTAAAATTGAAAGAATTAAAGAAATCTTAGATAAGAAACAAGGGGAAATTACGCTGAGAGACTTAATTCAAAACGAAGGAAAAAAAGAACTTAGAGTTATATTAGACTCTGATATTAGTCGTTTGACTAAAGATATTGTAGAAAATATTGAAGAGATTGACCGTCTAAAGGATAATCTAAAATTCTATGATGATAAAGAAAGACAAACGGAAATAAAGAGCCTATATACAGATACGATGACTGACCTGCTTTTAAAATTAGATGTGCATACGATGTCACAAAAATCATATAAAGCCATTGATTCTGTAATTAAGGAAACAGGTAGTGGTTTGCCAAGAGCATTATTAGCTTATTATTACAGCTTTTTAAAAGTAGTAAATAAATACTCGACTGCAACCTTTTGTCCTATTGTGATTGACTCACCAAATCAACAGGACCAGTCTCCGGAAAACTTGAGCAAAATGATTAACGTTATTTTGGGAGAGCAGCCAAAGAACTCTCAAATTATTTTGGGAGTGAGAGAGATGGATAAGGATGTGGATTTTGAAGGTAAAATAATTGAACTAAAGACCCAATATAGTTTACTTCAAGAAGATGAATATGAATCGGTATCACTAGAAATAAACAAGCTGTTAGAAGAGTGCTTGAGTCTCAGTTAAATAATGGTGTTTCCATAGCTGTTTAATAAATAAATGTTGAAACCAGCAATGTTGAAAAACTTAGCAGCATTGCTTGAGTTAGAAGAAATACTTTTATAATATTCTTTGATATGATTCTCTAGATGACATAAATTGCTTAAACTTGGTATCCAAGCAAGAACTAGATGAAACTGAAATTGGAAGTTTAGGTTCGTTTATTAATCAAGAAGTTATAGTTAAAAGTGTAAGACTAAAAGAAGAATGTACTTCAAATAGATATGGCCTAGAGTTTACGGTTACAAGAGACAGCCAAGATCTAGTAGTTTTTGTTCCAAAAAACGTTGGTTTTACGTTAGAGCAGCTCAAAAAGCTAATACATATGGATGATATACTAAACCTTGGAGGGCAAGCAACGACTTATAAAACTGAGAATCGGTTAAAAATAACCAAACCAAATAATATTGAAATAGTATGGTCAAAGCGAGAAGAATATGAAAAGGAAGTTAAGAGAAATATGATTGCCGAACGTGATAGGCTTAACAACTTAATTCAACAATTTAACTCATAAATTTCAATTGATTAAGTAATGCTTATAAAACTCTAAAAATGCAGAGTAGAACCTATACAATGGTAAAATTATTTTTAAAAACAAGAAAGTGAGGTCAAATATGAGTAAACTTTATAATGATAACAGGATTTTAGAAATAATTTTATTTGGCCTTTCAGTAGTTGCTATTAATTTTCTATTAAGTAAAAATTTATATTGGTGGGTATTAATAACTTCAATCGTAATTATATTACTTGAGATTTTTATTAAAAATAAAGAGTATAACCCAATAATTAAATTAGCAATTGCTAGAGAGCAAAAAAACAAAGAAATTGAGAGATGTGGCATTACAAATCATTACTTTATGGATGATTATGAATCTAAAAATAAAAGAAATTCAGAAACTGCTAAAGCCATCGACGAGGCAAACGAAATGTTTCTACTTGCCGAAACAGGCAAATCATACTTGGATATACCAACAGATAGACATTGGAAGAATATAAAAGAAAGATTAAATAGAGGAGTACCTTTTAAAGTTCTACTTATTGATCCCTACTGCACAAATAAACAATTTAGAAATAACCTAAATAATGCTGATGGAGTTGATCGAAAGTTAGATATCGAAGGTCTGGTAACTTTAAATAATAAATATGAGAACTTAGAAATTAGGTTTACTGACCAGGTTTATTGTTCACTATTTTTTACAGATAAATATGTGATTTATGACCCATATCATTTGGGTAAAACATCAGATCGGATTGAAAACAATTTTCTTGCTATAGAATTCAAGCGTGATAACCGAAATTATAATATATTAAAAAGTCACTTTGATAATTGTTGGAAACTTTCTGAATCACTCGAACAGGTTGTAGAAAAATGAAAAGAATAATACTCACCTACAATCAAAGCTGTAATTTAACCTGTGATTTTTGTTATGTGAATTTTCACCATCAAAAAATAGAAGACAAAACATATGATGTTGTAAAAAGAGCGATATCATTGGATTTCGACGTGATTACCTTTGGTGGTGGTGATTCTTTTAGTAAAAGTAGTTTCAGAAAATCGTGTAAACTAGCAAAAGAAAATGGGTTATTTACTCAAGTAGATACAAATGGTACTTCAATTACTCATAGTGATTTTTCCTTTATCGAAAATTATGTAGATTTAATTGGAATCTCCATAGATGGAATAGGGGAGACTCATAATTATATGAGGAAATCAAAAAATTTATTTACTAAGGTAAATACTGTTCTTCAAACATTAAAAGAGTCAAAAACCAGGATTAAAATAAATACGATATTAACAAAACAAAATAGAGAATCTATTTATGATATATATAGATATTTAATGAAGTTTGAAAATATAGATAGTTGGAGTATATATCAGTTTTTCCCTTTATCTGTTGCCAGAAAGAACAAAGATATGTTTGAAATACATAACGACGATTTTGACAGTGCTTTAACTTTTTTAGATAAGGAAGATAAGAAATTTAAGATTGAAAAATTTAAATATAGCGATAGGGTTAGTGGCTATATATTCAGTGATGAGCAAGGAAAGCTTTATACGAATAGTTTAGAAGGTGATTACAGAGACATTTGTTCAATTTTTGATTTTGATGTGGCAGAGAAACTCTCTAGACTTAATGAGTTCATTAATCCTAAAACAAAAAGTCGTTATGTATAAATTCACTCATTTTAGTAGAAATTTACTATTTAGAGATTGTGAATTATTCTACTTAAACGGGTACGTTAGTTTAACAAGTGTGTTTTCTGAGAAAAAAGGTCTTAAGAATGTTGATAAACCCACCAACATCCCTTTGTGTTGTCAATTACAGTCCACACATGTTGAATGCGTGTCGCAGATAGTTTTAAAAGAAGCAGCAGATCCCAAATAGGGGATTCTGCTGTGTTTTATTCCTTTATTGGAGCTGAAAAACGATAGTGAATGACAGGGATTCCATCAGAGGTTACTTCAATTCAATTGATTAAGCGATGCAAGATTTCTGGTGTTAATTCATCAAAGTTTAGAAATTGAAGTAATTCTTGTTTTAACTTCTCGATGTTATCCACCGTTTGTTCACTTTCCATTACTGTTAAAAGATCGCTTCTTTTCCGCTAACTCGTTAATTTCAATATTATTAGCTTCGACATTTTCACGATATTCCTCATGAGTAATGATTTCTTCGGCTAACATATTGATGTATTTTCTTTTTCGGCCTTTTATGATCTCGAGTTGCTTGTCTATTTTCTCGAGTTGTTTTTGAAGGCTTTGTTTCGATTTTTTTGATTGAGCTTCTAACTTCTTTAAATACTGCTCTTTATCAATTTGTTTCACTAACTCTTTGGATGTCAGTTAGAACTGTAATTCTGAGTAAGTCCTCTCGAATGACATGATTACTGCAAGCCTTTTTACCATAGTGGGCATAACTTCCACAAATATAACCTTGTTATGGGCTTAGGTAAACACTGCTACACCAATGTATCTGCCAACACCACTCAAGCCACATTGAAAATGTTACGTTGTTGGAATTGACAAAATAATCGGAAGTACTAGAAAAGAGCTCATTGATGTGGGCTCTTTTTGGTTTATCCTATCAATAGTCTAAAAAAAGCATGATAATAGCCTAACTGCCTTTTAATACATCATTAATAGGGAGTTATTCAAATTTAAAAAATATCCCATTATTCCTTGCTTCCAATTTTTTAGAACAATGTTCAAGACGTGATGCTAGGCTGTTAATTTCCTCTATATCTTGATTTTGTTGACTAGACAACGGTTTTAATCCATTCTGTTTATTAGAGGGACATATTCTTTTGGTTTTATTTGAATGTTTATATTATCACCTGTACAAGTTGGTTATGATTAGTCTTGAAAACTTGATATAAGGATAAAAGTTTAGTGATGAATGAGGTGGTTGTATGGTAGAAAAAGGTTTGCTAGATTTGAAAGAGCTACAACAAATGCAAGTGTTAGGGGTTCCTTTTGGATATAAAAATAATACAAACAGTGAGAATAATACTACGGAATTGGTTATATTACCTTATCCTGATGAACTAGTAAAATTTAATAAAGGATTAAAAGTATTTAGCTATGAAACCCTTCAGCTTTTGCGAAGTAAATATTATTTTGGTATAAACCATAGATGTCAGATGTTTGAAGTCCTTTATAATACATTCGAGGATCTTATTACTAAAGGGAAAAAGGATATAGATGACTTTTTGACTCTTCAAGTTCTTTATTCGGATATGATAATGAAATTAGGTACGGTACTTGAAGATTTCGCTGGTATGTGCTTTGCTTGTAGAGAGTATCAAGTAAATGGTTTGGATATAGCAAAAACCTTTTTAGCATACTCAGACCCTATTAGTTTTTATGAATCTATTAAGTCTAAAAAAGGAAAAAGGAAAATTAAACAAATTTTTAATATACCAGAATCAAAGGGTGAATTAAACAAAATATTTAAAAATTTAAATATCGCAGAAACTGACTTGTTATGGAAAGTTGTTCAAAAGTCATCAGACCTAATTGTTGAAAAATTTGAGATTATATCTTCTTCTATTGTTAGAAATACAAAAGAAGATATGACCTATTATGATATGTATAATAAGCTAAAACATGGTTTTTCACCAATATTCCCATTTATTACACCAATGCCGATACCAATATCTATCCAAGGAGTAGATAGTGAAATGCCGATTGAAGAAGTAATTTCTAAATACTTCTTTGAAAATTTAATGATTATGCATGATAAACTACAAGGTCAACGTACTCAACATGAACAAGATGAATATACGCAAAAAAATTTAGCAACACCAGCATTTACTTACCAAGATGTGAATTTGGAAACAGCTAAAGATATCAAAGAACTAGTATTAGACATTTCTTTATTATATAAACATTTAATGAAAAAGTACCTCTTAATAACTGAGGGTAATAACGAAATGCAAATGTTGATGTCAAAGGATTATTTAAGCGATGATGAAAGGCAAAAAGCTGAGTCAATAATAATTGATAAAGATAGATATAATAATAGTTAAGCTAAATTTTATGAATCCACATACAAGTGAGCCGGAAGTGGCCAATCTAGATGTTCAAATTACATTTTCTAAAGAGCTTATAGATGAAATAACAAAATGATAATCAAGATTTATTAGAAAAGCGGAGTAAAGCTATTACTAATGATACAATCATGTGCTTATTTTGATGAAGAACAACAACAAAGTAAAGTTGTTTAACTGCGCAGTACAAGAATACTAAGTAGTAGATTAAGCGATTGGAGACGGTTACCTTTTAGGGTGGCCGTCTTCTTTATTGCCTTCATAATGTTCAATTAGTATGCATTACTCTGATTGTCATTAAAAGATTACTAAATATTGGTTATAATGGAACTAGTAATAACTGATATTTTAGAAATGAAGCGATCTAATTGAAAGTGGACTTTATGGTGAGTCGGCTGACTTTAAAGAATAGATACTGGGTTAGAGAAAACGGAGGTATTTATGTATAGGAAAGTACTTGAGTATATTAATAATCATCAGAAAGTCAATATAGAAACTTGGGATATCCAAAGTTCATTGCAAATTCATGGTGATTTTGTCTATACAGACTTTGTAGGTTCAATTAAAAGATTAGTAGAACAGGATATTATTGAACCTGTTATATCTAGTGGTGAAAGTCACCACCATCGGCAAGAGCTTAAACTTTATAAAAGATATCACAAGGTAAAAGTGCATGAAGTAGTCTCAGATGTATTTAAAAAAGAAATATTAACAATGTATCATGTGAAAATGAAAGTTTCGTTTTATATTCAGCAACCTAAACAATACGCTGAAGACCGCCATTTCTTAATTAACATAAATCAGTTCTTGAATTCAGATTCACAAGATTGGTTAACGGTTAATGAGAGGTCATTTCAGTTGGTTCAGGATGAAAAATGGTTATCTGGAAACGGCATGTCCTTGTTGAAGAAGGTGGGATTATCTTTATCTGATTTAAGATGTTCGCAAATATTTGAACCCTTTTTTTACTTCGCAATACCTTCTTGGAGAGAGCTTACTCAAAGCAATGTTTTAATTGTTGAGAACAAGGATACTTACGGTTCTTTTAAAGAGTTATTTAAAGAGGGAATTACGACATTTGCTGGAGTAAAATTTGATTTTTTAATTTACGGAGAAGGCGAAAAAATCATAAGCAGTATTGAATCAATTTGGGATATTGACGGAACTGATTCAAAGGATATTCAAGGGTATTATTTTGGTGATATAGATCCCATTGGAATAGAGATTTGTCTATCGTTAATGAGGAAAAATGAGATTTCTTTAGAACCTATGGCTGCTTTTTATGAAGAGTTGCTATCAATATATAAAACAACACGGCTTAAAAGAAAAAAGAAACAAAAGTATAAAGTAGATATTGCGGAAGAATTCGCTTCTTACCTATCCGGTTCAATAAAAGATGCTTTTTTTGAGATCATCCAAGAATATTATTTGCCACAAGAGGGTTTAAATAAGAGTATTTTAAGGTCAATGGCTGAAAGGAATTAAATCATGTATAACAATGATATTTTTAAAGGCTTTGGTACAAGGTTAGAGTCTATCATGATATACAAACCGCTAATGGAACTAGATCGAAAAGAACGTATAGCAAATATCGCTCTTTCATCAATCGGTCTGAGCATTCTGCTGTTTATGATTGATAATATGCTTCATTACAAAAAGAACAATACCTACAAGGATATAGCGAAGTTTCTACAAAGATTACTTAAGGAAAATGTGGATTATGATATGAGCTTTCCTGAGGCTCAAGAAAAAGCTATTTTAATAGTCAGAGAATATTTAAGAAATAACGGTCAACCGTTTGTATATGACTATTTTGATTTTGAGAAAAGTAGATTTAATTCTAAAACATTTCATTTGATAGATTTTGAAGAGAATTTTGACGTATCAGCTGCATCAAAACAAAATGAATCATTTGTATTAACAGCGGAAGCAATAGAAGGACTTTTTAAAACTAAAGAAATGTTTCAAGAAATGCAAGTTACAATCATGCAAATGTACTTCAGGCAGCAGATAGATAGAGGTGTGTTTGATGGAGCTATTAGAACGGTAGAAGAAATTATATTCGTACTAAGGAACCGTCATAATGAAATGAAAAATCTGATTAAAACAATTGCAAAGGACGTTTTACAGGTTGCAAGAGAAAAAGAATTCGAAAAAACAAAACAACGATACGACGAAACCTTAAGAAGTGAAAAAGAGGCATTTGCGAAACTAAAACAATTGGTTGAATATACACTAGATAAATACTATAAAGGTGATGGTGAGTGGACAGAAAGAGAAGCAAAGGCTATACAGTCAATTAGGAAGGTTCAGCGTAGGTGGAGTGAAGCGATGCAAGCTCATGAAGTACTTTTCTCTTTGAAGCAGGATTTACAAAAGACTTTTACTGATAACATTGAGAACTTAATATTTAATTCCTTTCAAACTGTAATTAATTTTGAAAAAGAGGTATTGTCACTTGCAATAGATAACCTTATTGATTTAGAGGGCATGAGAAAAATATTAAAACCTTTAAATCCTATAAAACCTTCGCGGCTATTTCATCCTGGTGTATTCTTCGAACCGCAAAAAATGAAAAAAGAATATGAAAAGATAAAGGAAGCTATTCCAGAGCTTACTCCTGAGCAAAAGAGATTAAAAGAGGCAGAGGACAGGAAAAGAACCCAGTTGAAAATTGCTAAAGCGAAGATTGTATTTGAATGGATATTCAAGCCATTATTAAATAATGAGTCCTATGAGATGAACGGATATATACAGTCCATACCAGAAGAAGTTACGATTCAAGACGAGTTTTATATAGCGTTAATACAGATGCATCAACGAAGATATATCAGCTTTAAGCCTATTAAACCAGAGTTACAACCTCACCTTGACGAATTTACACAAGCTTTATTGGAATTTATAAACGAAAGTGAAATAAATAAAGTTTGTTCTAGTGCTTCGATAAAATTGAAAATGGATGAATTTATTGTGCTTAAACCACTCGGAAAAGAAATTTCTAATTTTATTGTTAGGAGAAATTATGATGATTAATATTGAGAGTAAAAGGATCTTTGCAGAAGCTTTAGAGTTCTATGAGTCCATCAAAATTAAGGGTAAGGTTGAGCCAAGCGAACGACATTTATTCAATCTTTATAAGGATGAAGAAGTAAGAGAGGTATTGGAGGATGTTATTGAAGTGCAAACAAAGGTGAAGTTTGTTCAACTAGATCCTTGTCAGACCATCTATATAATCCCGTCTTTTGATAATGAATATCATCAATATAATAATAAAGAACTTAGAGAATTGTGGAGCTTAAAGGACAATGCAGAATTGTATGCTGGTCAATTTTCAATGCTAATACTTTTGAGTATGTTTTATAATTCATCTACACAGAGGTTATCAGATAGAACATCCGTGTCTTTAGGTGAATTTTCAAAAGCTATAAATCATTATATGAGCAAATTAAATGAAATAGGCGAAAAAGCGGTTGAACAGTATTCAGAAGAGCTTGAACTTGATTTAAAAAGCATTTTGGATGTTTGGAATAACCGAGCACTGGTGGTTGAAACGGCAAAAAGCCCAGATAAAGCGCCTAGTGGAAAAATAGGTTTAATTAATCGAATTCTGAAAAATTTAGAGAAAGAAGATTTACTACTGCAAATAGGTGATGAAATAAAGTTAACTCCCAAAATGGATGCGTTAATTATTCGCTACTACTTCAACGATTCAAGGCGTGAACAGTTATTTAAATTCTTAAACAGCTCAATATTTTCAATGAAGAGGGACGATAATTATGGCAACGATTAATGCGATAAAGTTATGCAATATCAACATTGATGGAGGGGATAAACTAATCCCTTATAACACTTTCAGCTTTAAAGGTTTACAATCGTTGTTTATCTTAGAGAACGGTGGAGGGAAAACAACGTTTATTCATTTACTATTACAAGTAGTTTTGCCGAACACTTCGAGCGGGAAAAGAAGTTTAGATGAAACCTTGGAGCAAGGTAAAAATGGGTTCATTATAGTGGAATGGAAACTAGATTATAAAGGGGAGCAGCGGCTAATTACAGGATTTTCTTTTGAAAACAGAAAAGAGGCAGGTTCAGGAAAGTCATCTCTAAGATTTTACACCTATACAATTGAATATCCGAGGGGTAGATTTTCAATAAATGAGCTTCCTGTGTATTCAGAAGAAAACGGCAGAAAATACGTCACTTCTTATGAAGTGTTCAGAGACAAAGTAAAGAACATTACTAAGGTTCCTACAACAGTATACAACTCCAAAATGGTTAAAGAATATCAAGCAGTCTTGAGAGAACAAGGTGTGATACCTGAGGAATGGGAGAATATCAAGAAAATAAATGTATCAGAAGGGGCAGCAGATGCGTTTTTTGAAAAAACTGATACAGTTCCTAAATTACTAGACCGTTTATTCATTCCTTCATTAGAAAAAGCTATGTTTTCAGAAGATAAAAATGGAAGCACTTTAACAGATGCATTTTACAAATTCCAAGAGAACTTATTAAAAATACCGGAAATCCAAAAAAACATTAAGGATTTTGCAGTTGTTGAGGATAATGTCGAGGGAGTTATTCAATCTGTAGAAAAATATGAGTCAGCAAAAAAAGAAAAGAATGAAAAGAAGAATTATCTATTAAAGTTATCCGAAACATTTAATCACTTAATTCAAACGGCTAAGGAAGCAATCTTGCTAAAACAGCGGGAGTTGAGTGAACTTAACAAAGAAGCTGCTGATCTTGACTGGAAGATAGAAAGCTTTGAATCGTTTCAACAAAAAGCAGAAATAATTAATGTAAAAAAAGATTTGGCCGATTTGAAGGAAGAGTTGGAACTCCTTAAAACTTCAAAGGACGAAGCGAATAGAAAAATGCGGGAATTGAAAGCAATGCGTGCATATATACGTCAAGCAGAGCTTGTGATAAAACGTAAAAGTTTGTTGTCTAGTATTGAAAACCTAGAAAAAAAGGATGTTGAATTAAAGGGGTTAGTAGAACAAAGGCATGAAGAAGCATCCTACTCTTGGATCATTCATGAGAAAGATTTAAAACAAAAAATAGAAAAGGTCAACAATGAGTTGTTATCACTTTCAGATGAACTAAAAAATCAAGAATGTAAAAATGAAGAGCTTAGTTATGAAGCCAAAAAGCTAGCTGAAAAGAAAGCAAGAATTGAAGTTCGGTTAGAAGAACTACAGAAATTTAGAGAAATTTTACTTTCTTGGTTTGATGAATGGGAATTATTAAATCCCCAAGAGTGTCTAGATAAATCGCAGGAGGAACTAGTAGCTTTATTGGAAAGAAAAAAGAGATACTCCAACGACATAAACAGTGGTCATGAAAAAATTGGCAACTTAAAGGACGAGCTTAATGATAGAAAATTAGAGAAAATTGATACTGAAAATAGTATTGAAGTTGAGGATAATAAGTTAGGTGAATATTATATTCATAAAGATAAATTATCGTCATTGTTATCGTCTTTCGGTTCGCGAGTACCCTCTAACCAAAATGAATTAGATGAAGTGTTAATGAGTCTGCGGAATGAATTAGCAGATAAAGAAATTGAGCTGGAAAAATACAGTAATCAAGTTAGAGTAATAGAAGAAGATCTATTACGCTTAAAGGAAACCCCTTACTTCGTACCAAATAATCAAATAGAGGGTGTTAAGCGTTACCTTGATAAAAGGAATATCTTTGTGGTGCTTGGAAGTGAATGGCTTTCTGATCAAGATTTAAGTGAATCTGAGAAAACGGAAATACTAAATAAGCTCCCACTTCTTCCGTATTCAGTACTAGTTGAAAGCTCACAAATAAAAGATATCCCCAAAGAGATGAACAGAGTAGAATGGAAAAGCTCATCTCCTATCATTTTTATTGATAAAGAAGAACTACTGAGAGCGCAAGAAACAGATAATTATATAGAAAACTTAAATTTAGTAACATCCCATAAAAACACATGGGTATACCAAAGTATTGATGTGAACTTTTTTGTCGGCAAAGATAAAATTCAAGAGCTTATTGAACGGAACGAAGAACTGTTGATTCGTGCTCAAAATGTAGTTAAAGCAGTTAAAGGAAAACACTCAAATTGCCGAAAAGCAATTGAGGTAACTGAAGACTTCTTTTCTAGTTATTCCTTTGAGTATGAAGCGTCTTCAGTCAATGTACTAAATCAATTAAAAGAGAAACGTTCTGCGTTAAAAGAAGGTATTGAAAGTCTGAATGTTTCTCTTGATACTTTAAGTGACAACATTGAACAATGGAAAGAAAAGTTGGAGGGTGTTGAATCCGAACTAAAAGATGCTGAGGACAAACAAAGGAAAGTGAAAGAGTTTGTCGATAAATCCGCTGATGAACATAAGCATTCTCGTCAATTAAAAGAGATTGCAGTTAGAGATAGTGCTATAGAAAAGGAAAAACGCGATATAAAAGATCATTTGCAAAAGATATCTGACAAGATAACTAAACTAAATAAACAAGAGAATCATTTTGTAATAGAAAGGCAGCAGCATAATGACGATCAGAAAAAGTTTGGCTGGAAGGGAAAACAAATTTATGGGCCTTCAATGGGTTATCAACTTGCTAAAGGGTTGTATGAATCTAGTAGGGAAGATTTAAATAGAGAGTACAAAGAGCTAAAAGGGCTTCAAGATTCTCTGGAAGACTGCAACAAGGGAATTGAACGAGAAGAGGACGATATAAAAGAAAGTGAAATCGAATACTCCTGGTTAGAATCTAACAAGCACAATGTAACATATGATGAAATTGCAAAAGCAAGAGAATTAGAAAGAAGGTACAAAGACAAAATCGAACCATTAGAACAACGAGTAAGCGGTACTAACGGGAAATTAAATAAACTAGAAGGTGCTCTCGAAAACAATTTGAAATATATAAAAGATAAGTATGATAAAGAAGCTCATAGATATACAGATGACAGCGAATACCATAAGTTTGTTTTCTTGAAAGGTGAGTTAGAGGATAAGCGAGGAGTTTTGGTTGAGGCAATTGGTGCTTTCGAGAAAAAAGAAACCGCATACGATAAGTCATATGAAGTGTTGAAAAGTAACATCCCAGAAATAGTTGCAGGTATAGTTGCGCCGTTTGAAACCTTTGATTGTGAAGTTGAACAGTTAATTTCCTTTACCAATCAACAAATATCTGAATTTAAGGGATTGTTGACTGGTTTAAGAAAATCTGAGGACTTAGTTAAGAGTAAATTTACTAATTTCAAGGTTCTCCTTGAAGATACAGACAACAGCAAAATTAAACAATTAGCCAAGCAATTTGACTTGTTGTTGGCAGAGGAAAGGTTGTTTGATTCTAACTATGTAATTGACAAATTCACAAGAGTTTTGGAAGCAAGCAACATTTACAAGGAGCAGCTGGAACAGACTAAAGTTGAGGTAGAAAAAGATAGGGAAGAACTAATAGAAATGGCTTTAAACAGGGTTGGAGCTATCTATGATCGAATTACAGAAATGCCAAAAAGTTCAAGGTTAAGTTTATACGGTAGAGAATTACAGGCCATTAGGTTAAAGTGGGATAGAATGTTAGATGATGATGCTAAAAATCATATGTCCCGTCATATTGTAGATGTGGTGGAAGATATAAATAGAAGGTTGATTGAAGGTGCTAGTCAAGAAGAAATTCAACGATATATTCATTCACAGTTAGACACAAGGGAATTAATGAAATGCTACGCGCCATTCCATCAGTGTCAAATTGAAATATATAAACCCAAAAAAGAACAAGTTATGAGAGACAAGAATAAAAGAATCGAGTATGCGCCTTGGGAAATAGCTGTTAAGTGGAGTGGTGGAGAACAATATACCGTTTATATGACGATGTTCATGGTATATATTATGCATGTTAGACGAGCTGAAGCGGGAAGAGATCGGGAGCCATTCACCATAATTGTGGACAATCCTTTCGGTAAGGCATCCAACGATCATGTTGTTGATCCGATTCTTGAAACAGCTAAGAAGAATAATATTCAATTAATCTGTCTAACGGCACATGATACTCCACGTATCATCAGTAAATTTCCTGTTGTATATAGTAACGTTTACAACTATGAACCAAACACAAAAACGGAGATATTAGAATCTACGTTTAAAGAAACGCTTGAAACGTTCAAGTATATAAACGACGAGGAATTATTTGAGCAAGGTAGCTTGGTTTAGTATGGTGAATAGTGATAGATTCAATTCGTAAGCTATAGTACACACTGTGTAAGAATGTACCTAAAGTAAACGGGAGCTTATGTGTAAGAAGAATAACAAAACAAAGTCATTTACTTCGTAGTACAAATATACTGTTCAATAGAAAAAGTGTAATTAATAAACGGGAGCAATTTTTGATTAGTTATTAAATAAATAGGTAAACACCACTACAACATTCTATCTGCCATCACCATTCAAGCCATGTGGAGTGCTGTTCGCTACTGGTTTTGAAATAAAAAGTTGTGGCCGTGTGTAAAAAAGAAACCTCTCTGTTATAAACTATAACCCGAATAACGGACACTTAAAAAATGTCCCTTATTCGGTTTTTTTGTATTTTATTTTTGTGAAGCCTAAATGTTTCTTGCATTTTATTTTTATTTATAGGGCAGATATTCTGGCAGCGGTACATGGGTTACCGAAAGAGGTATTTCCAGCTTAATTCCCATTTGAAGGTCATAAGGAGATACAAGCTTATTCACTTTTTGAAGGGCTTCAATACTTGTACCAAATTGTTCAGCAATTGTACCGAGAGTATCCTTCTCTCCTACTATATGGGTTTTTCTCAATTTCTCGATTCTACATGCGGACTGCTTAAAGGTTGGCTGCTTCGATAAAGGATCGGTAAAATCTGCAGTCAAATCATTTGCAGCCTCCTTTTTATGCCAGCTTCCAAAATGAAATGGCACAAAAATTAATCCTTTTTGTACGGACTCACCAATTCTTACTGGGACTTCGATTTCCCCTCTTGCGGAAATAATTCTCACCTTCTCGCCCTCGATCAGCCCTAGTTCCAATGCATCTGCGGTATTAATTTCCGCATACCCATTAGGAGCAGCCGCCTGAAGGTATGGAGAACGTGCGGTTTTGGTCCTTGTATGCCAATGCCAAACCAGTCTTCCAGTAGTAACCCATAAAGGGTATTCCTTGTTTGGCTGCTCCACAGGAGGCAGATACCTAGTTGGATGGAGCATCGCTCTCCCATTTAAATTTAATTCTTCAAACTCTTCTTTAGACAGCGGTCTTCCAGTAAACTGGTCCTTCATAAACGATTGAGTATAATTTGTTTCTGTCGCAAAACGGCCATCCGAATAAAGCCGGGTAGTTCCTTCCGGTGCTTTATCATTGACCGGCCATCTTAACCCATTATATTTTTCAAGTTTTTCATAAGTAATGCCGGTCATGTCAGAAGGTCTTCCTTTTGATACTTTTTTCCATTCCTCAAAACATTCTTCTGGAGTTGAATATTGGATCAATGGATTTCCATCCTTGTCACGAAAATCCATCCTGGTTGCAAAATCGAGCAGTATCTCAAAGTCAGATTTAACTCCCTCAGGAGGGTCTACTGCCTTTCTTAATAAATTAATAGTTCTATCGGCATTTTCCATAGTCCCTTCTTTTTCTCCCCATAAAGCTGCTGGAAGGACAACATCTGCAACAACTGCTGTTTCTGTTAAAAATGGGTCCTGCACTACTACAAAAACTTCTTCCAGAGCCTTTCGAGCTCTTGCCCGATTAGGAAGAGATACCATAGGATTTGTTCCAATGTTCCAAAAAAAGCTGATTTCTCCATTTTCAATCATATCAATCTGTTCTTCTATCCCTTTTTCTGGACCTACTGGAAGGTTCTTTTCTTCCACGTTCCATAGCTCGGCCATTTCACGAATATGGTCAGGATTATTTGGATTTCTATTTGCCGGATAACTTCCTACTCCACCTGCTGTACGGTTAGCTGAGGAACTTGGCTGCCCGGCCATATGAAGCGGCCCACAGCCTGGCTTGCCAATCAGCCCTCTAATTAAGTGAATATTATTAATAGCAACGCATGCTGTTGTGGCATCCGCACTTTGATACGTACCCTGGAGAGTAGTGGTCACAAGCGTCTCAGTATTACCAAGAATTTCTGCAGCCTCCTTAATCAATGCTGCTGGTATTCCAGTAACCTCGCTTGTGTGTTCTAGATCCCACTCTCCAAGAGCCTCTGCCATTTTTTCAAAACCGACAGTATTGTTTTTTATAAATTGTTCATCCAGTCTTCCATTCTCTACGATAAGGCGCTGCAGTCCATTTAATAAAGCAACATTGCTTCCTGGATATAATTGAAGATGCATATCGGCCATACGGGCTGTAGCTGTTTTCCTTGGGTCTACAACGATAATATACGGCTTTCCGGTTCTATTTTTTCTTTCTATAATTCTTTCAAATAAAACAGTTCCCGTTTCGGCAGGATTATGACCGAACATTAAAAGTGTATCTGCTTTATCAACATCGTCAAATGAGGCAGGAACACCATCCGCACCGAAGGACTGAAGCAGGCAAAATTCAGTAGTAGCTGTACAAAGCCTTGTATTGGCATCTAACAAATGAGTTCCAATTCCCGCTCTGCCTATTTTAGCTATCGTATAATAGTCTTCTAGAAATCCCTGTCCCGTTGAATAGATGGCGATTCCATTTCTGCCCTTATTTTTTATGGTTTCCCGTGCCTTTTTAACAATTAGTTCCATCGCCACGTCCCAGGAGGCTGGAACAAGCTGTCCAAACGCATCCCGGACCATTGGGGTCAAAAGCCTGTCCGGACTGTTGTTTGCTTGCCATTGGTTTTCACCCTTTGGGCCTAATCTACCTCTATTTATAGGATGCTTCGTATTACCCTTTATCCCCACAATCTTATGATCTTTAACGGCTATGTGGCATCCACAGCCGACAGAACAGATATTACAAGTACTGTATACCCATTTATCGACATCTCCCTGACTGTATACATTTATATCGGTACGCTCCGTTTCCCAAGCCATTATTTTCCACCTTCTCTTAGTGTCTTAGGCAAATATAACTCTGGTACAACATATTTAATTTTCTCAGGACCAAATTGAACTGCCAACTCTTTGGCACCTTCTTTGAGGCTCTTTTTAATCCCTTGGAATAGTAAATCCAAATCATTAACATGTTGGGCATTGTTTTCATCCTGCCATGTTATCGCTCTTCCCCAGGCCCGAAAGGTAGAATCGGCAACCGAATCGTCATGGTATAAAATAGAGAGATCCTTTTTATACGTTTTAAAATCCTGTTCCTTCCTTTTTGAAATTTCAATTAGGTTCTCACAAGTATCCCTTTGTTCTTGCAATACCGTCCTAAAAAGAATTGCCAATGGATTTTCTGCATCCTGACTTTCCTTAATAATCTTGTCAGAGTCTTCCATAATACTGTTAAAAATATTATGTAACCGGTCCATTACCTCCCGCCTCCCTTTTAATTTATTTATATATATCTAGTAACCCTATCAACAAAGGATAAACCTTCGAAGACGGTTTTTAATAGAATTCTCAAAATGCTCTTCCACAAAAAAATAAACATTAATTAGAAATGTTAATACCATTGGAGGCAAGAAGGTCTTTAATATTTTTAGTGCGAATGTAAAGTCGCCACGTAAAAATTCTACAGTCTGCAGTCCACACACGTCGAGGCGGTCGTGCTTCTGGTAAGAGAATAGTAATATCTACCCTCAAAAACACTGAACAATCAATGTTTTTGAGGGTTTTATGTAGAGTGCTCGTTCGCTACTAGTAAGTAAAGGACAGCAATCTAAAATCAATCCCGCCCTTGTGAAAAAATGGGTAAATAGTATTTTGTAAGAAAACTATATTATGACGATACAAAAATTAACCTTAAAATAAACATTTGCTATTTGCTAGTGAAAATAATCACTCGCTACTGCGGCCTTGAATTCGTTAAAAAAATCTTTTGCGATTTCGAGGTCTTTTCAATACCCTAATACCCTTATTTAGCCAGAGAGGCGATAGAAATTCAAAGGTATTCCCCTTGTAAGGGCTGGCTAGACTTGTAGTAAACTGAAAGAAGCCAGAAGCCAGCAATCTACGACTGATTGCCGGTGTCTATAGTGTTGAAGGCGCCTTCTTAGTAGATGAAATTAGAAAGGATGATAAAATGTCAGAAATAAAAGATGAAATCATTTTAAGAGGGCTTAAAGAAAATAATTTAAAAAATGTAGATCTAAACATACCAAAAGAAAAAATCATCGTAATTACTGGTCTTTCAGGTTCAGGAAAGAGCTCAGTCGTTTTTGATACATTAGCAACAGAAAGTAGAAGACAAATGACTTTGAACTATCCACTTTATGTCAGAAATCAAATGCCAAGGTATGAGCGACCCCACGCCGATCTTATGCAAAACTTAAGCCCGGTTGTAGTGGTAGAACAAAGACCTATAGGTGGCAACTCCCGTTCAACAGTGGGCACCTATATGGATATCGATCCATTAATCAGGCTTTTGTTCTCGAGAATAGGAAATCCGCCGATAGGTTCTGCCACTGATTTTTCAAGCCAAAGTTCCTTTGGCAGATGTCCTGAATGTGGAGGATTTGGGGAAGTCATTAGGCCGGACATAAATAAGCTTATCGATTTCGATAAATCTCTCCGAGAGTATGCTGTTAAATTTAAGCCATTATCTCCATCGGGCTGGCAAGGTCAATGGATGATGACCTGCGGATTATTCGATCCAGATAAACCATTAAAGGACTACGCAGAAGAAGAACTCCACCTGTTCTTATATGGTCCACGAGAAGGTGAAAGAGCCTATGCGCCGTTTCACACAAAAAATGGACCCCATAATGCAGAGTGGGATGGGTTATTACCTAGATTTACGCGTGTTTATATAAATAGAGACATCTCAAAACTAAAACAAGTATCCCAAGATGACGTTTTAGCAGTGTCAACCCATTCATTATGCCCAACATGTAAAGGTTCAGGCTTAAACCCCAAGGTATTAGAGTGCAACATAAATGGCCTAAATATTGCAGAATACGACCAATTAGAGCTGCCAGAAATGCTAGAAGAACTAAAGAATATAAAAGATCCTATGGGGAAATCGATAGCACAACAGGCAATCCCGTATGTAAAACAACTAGTCGACATGGGACTGGGATATTTGAGTCTGTCAAGAAAAATGGGCACCCTGTCCGGCGGTGAAGCTCAAAGGGTAAAAATCGCTCGTCATTTAGGAAGCAGTCTAAACAATATCACCTATATTTTTGATGAACCAAGTGCGGGACTCCATCCAGAAGAAGTGGATATGTTAATACAGATGCTAAAAAGAATAAAAGACCAACATAATACCGTAATCGTAATCGAACACGATCTATCAGTAATAAAAGCTGCGGATGAAATAATTGAGATGGGACCAGGAGCAGGTGTAAATGGAGGAAAAGTTGTCTATCAAGGAAAATTAGAAGGACTAAAAAACTCTCCCACCGCAACAGCCTTAAAGCACCAGCTAAAAGAAAATAAAAACCCAAGGGAAATAAAAGGTTATTTTACAATAAGGAGAGCAAGTAACAATAACTTAAAAAATATAAGCGTTAATATTCCTAAAAATGTCTTAGTCTCTGTTTGTGGAGTATCTGGTTCAGGTAAGAGCTCCTTAATATTGGAAGCCTTCACGAAAAAGTATCCAGAATCCATTACGGTAGGACATGGCGGTATAGGAATTTCCAATCGTTCAACTATGGCTACCTATATGGGAATAATGGATGATATTCGCGCAATATTTTCAAAAGCAACAGGACAACCGGCAGGATTGTTTAGCTTTAACTCCTTAGGAGCATGTCCTGTCTGCAAAGGAAAAGGAGTCCTAACGCCAGAAGTAGCATTTGCAGATCCAGTGACGATCCCTTGTGAGGCATGTGGCGGTACGAGATACTCAGACGAAGCGCTTAGTTATCGCTATCAAGATAAAAATATAGTAGAGATTTTAGATTTAACAATAGACGAGGCCATAAATTATTTTAAAGCGCCAAAAATCATAAAAAGAGTGCACACGCTAAAAGACGTAGGATTAAGTTATCTGACCTTAGGGCAGACGACAAGTTCCCTAAGCGGAGGAGAAATTCAACGTCTAAAACTGGCAAGCCACCTACAAAAAGAGGTCCAAATCTATCTGTTAGACGAGCCATCCTCAGGACTGCACTCAGAAGATAATGAAAAACTCTTAGATGTATTTCAAAATCTTGTAAACAGAGGTAATTCTGTAATAATAATCGAACATAAACTAGACTTGATAGCGACGAGTGACTGGGTAATAGAATTGGGTCCAGGAGGAGGAAAACAAGGCGGACAAATTATATTCGAAGGCACACCAGAAGAGATGTTAAATGCAGAAACATTGACAGCGAGATGGTTACAGGATGGAGTTAGAAAACATTCAGAACGGGTCGTATGGTGATATTATAGAGTGCAAAAGTTCTTTATATTTTATAAGAGACATGGGCAACTGAAATTATCTTAAAAATCACCACTATAAATAAAAAATTTTTATTAAATTTCAATTCGAGTACAATTTATCTCATTTGTGCTGTTTAGTAATGGATACTATATTTGAAATTTCACCAGCACCCCATGTGTTGCCACATACACTCCACACATGTGGAGTGCTGTTCACTACTTGTAAGAAAAGATTTAAATAAGATGTAATAATGAGTAAAGAGCCTTTCCAATGGAGAGGCTCTCTTTTTCTGAGAAAATATAAATAATAAAAATTTTTTATCATTAGTGACGTTTTTTTGAGGGGATAGAAGGTAACTCATTCACGGAGACAACACTATCCGTCTTTTTAGTTGGTTTTTCCCAAAATTGCTCGTTATTTGGTAAGTCATCAAACCAGGCTGCAGTTGGTGGACAGTCCAGGACCATTAACTTTCCATAATCGCCATCACGCGATTGGTGATATTTAAGGTATGCCTTTCCATTCTCAATCCCCAGAATTTCAATTTTTCCAGAAGTATGACTCATTACTAATTTGACTCGTTTGCCGAGCCCAGAGGTTCTAGCCTTCGCTTCCTCCACGATATTATATACCTGTTCCAATGGTAGAACAAACGAACCGTTTCCGGCTACAGGACGATTTACAAAAAAATAGTAAGGAGTCACGCCTGCCCAAGATAGTTTATCTAACAAATTACCGAGAACAGTTGGATCATCGTTTATTCCCCTTAGAACAGGAGTCTGATTGACAATGATTACTCCCGCTTCATGTAGAGCTTCAATCGCTTTAAGTGCGTCAGATGTAATTTCACGTGGATGATTAATATGAGACATTACATATATCTTTTTATGCACAGAAGAGTGTTCTCGTAATAAGGCTAATAGTTCTTTATCTTCATATATTCTCATAGGGTTAAATACAGGCATCTTTGAACCAATCCTAATAATTTGCACATGGTCAATATTCCGTAAATTTTCAATAATCCAGCGTAACTTTGGAGTTCCTAGCATCAAAGGGTCTCCGCCAGTGAGAAGAACATTATTAATCTCTGGTGTTTTTTTAATATATTCAAGCCCATCTGCCACATCTAACACCGCTTCTTTTACATCTGAACGAAACAAGCGCTTTCGAAAACAATATCTGCAGTAGGCTCCGCAGACTTCAGAAACCAAAAGTAGAGCGGTAGTAGAGTATTTATGCTGGCAGCCTTGTACGACATAGTTGGTATCCTCATCAGATGCATCCCATCGACCGTATTCCAATAATTCCTCGGATGCCGGTATTACTAGCTTTCGAAGTGGGTCTTGTGGATCAGACCAGTCAATAAGGTTTAAGTAGTATTCATTTAAGCGGAAGACAAACTTCTCAGAAACGGTCTGGAGTATTTTTTTTTCTTCTTCACTCAAGTTTTTAATTTCATTAATATTCGTAATGTATTTAGGTTTCACCATCATTAACCATCCTCTCTGTGGAGATCTCGGCCGTAATCTCTGTGTCGGACTTTGAATCTGACGAATTTTTTTCTAAAATTTTCTCTTTTTTTTCCTATAAAGGTATTTGGAAAATAACATGGGGTTGAGGAAAGCTTTATGAAACGTCTCCTTATCATAGGCTTTCATAAGGGAGACTTTGGCTGATTTGGAATTTGGTTCAATAAACCATATCTCCCCATCTTGATCAATCCCAAAGTCAATACCAATTTCTCCAAATAACCCATACACTTTTTCTAAGGCATGATAAATTGTAACAAGAAATTCATTAATTCTTCCCATTAATTCATTTACCTTTTCCTCAGAATAGTGAAGGAATTCCCTGAAAAAATATTCAATCGGATATGCTGAGGAATGAATGGTAATAGGTGAGTTCCCTTTCCCCATTCTTGCACAAACTCCAATAATTTTTAGCTCCCCTTTGCGGTCTCGCTGTAATTCTGCACGGAAATCAATTTTACTATCCTGCAATGTTATTAGATTAATAGCTTTCTGGATTATAAATTTTCTCTTGCCATAAAACTTTTGGATTTTTTTGACTAAATCATCCCACTTTTTTCCTTCGACGTTAACCATCTTTTTTCCATGATAGCCATATTCGAAGTAATCATTTGGCTGCTTACGGATACGGAAAATCCATTTCCCACGCCCTCCTCTCACCCCTTTTAAATATGCCTCATTATTCTGATTCAAAAAATTTTTTAAATCGCCTTCCTCTTTATACATGACCGAATAAGGAAGGTATTTGTTAACCTCGGGAATTTGACTTAGATCTTGATATACTTCCCATTTATCAAAGTATGATTTTGAATTAACCTTTATCACTTGATGTTCATCAAGTATATCTAATATATGTTCTGAAATTAGTTTACTTGCTCCTCCACCTGCACAGCGATTATAGAGAACATCAGGAAGAGGGTAATACTTTTGCTTCCATTTCTTCGAATCCTTATCGAAATAAGTACCAAAGATTAACCTCTGCTTAAAATCAAAGTTATTAATTGAGAAGAAATATAGGGTCACCCGAGCTTCTCTACTTGATTTTGCAAGTTCTAAAATTCGGGGATAGCTTTTAAATTCCTCAATTTGTTTATTTAGGTTTTTGATGACTGAGTGATCAACGAAGACACCTATAATTGGCCGTTTTAAAGTACTCAACTTTTTTGCCCTCCCATATGATTACATTTAGCATGATATGTGTTTAAGGAAAAAAAGTTCTTCTGAGTACATAAATGTTAAATCGTATAAATCAGTAATAGGCGGGCATCTTTTTATAAAAAGCAGGCTGCTAAATGTACCAAATAAGCCTCCACGACATAGTTATATACGAATAAATATAAAGTAGCTGAAGGGTGAAATTATGCCTATAACTAAGTCTCAAGCAAAAAGTAAGATTATGGTAGCTTATATTCTCCAGTCTCATGATAAAACCAACATCTATCTACCAGATATAGAAGTACTTAATCAACGCTCTTTTGAGGAAATGTTAGAAAAACATGAAACCGTCTATTTAAAACCCGATAGAGGAAGAAAATCAAAAGGTATCATTCGAATTCGTCGAAAGGAGGGGTTGTATTTATTACGAAAGAGTAATGAGGAATTGGAATATACTTTCGATAGCAAGCTATCACTATGGTCGTCTGTACGTGATTGGAAATCCCCAACTCGATATGTGATCCAGCAGGGAATAAATAGTGTCACAAAAGATAATCGATATTTTGACCTTCGATGCCATGCGCTACGAATTAATGGAGAGTGGATAGTAGGTGGGATTTGTGTACGGTTGGGCTCACCTGGAAATATCGTAACAACCTCCCATATGGGAGGGACTCCTATTTTATTGGATTCGTTATTTACAGATTTTCTTAATTATTCTATAGAGGATCAAGACCAAACTATGGAAAAGCTACATGAATGTATTTTAAATGCTGTAAACGTGGTAAGTCCCTTATACCCACGTAACTGGGAGTTTGCCGTGGATATAGGATTGGATACTGATAAGCGAGTTTGGATTTACGAAGTAAACAATGAGCCCTTGATTCGTGGGAACTTCAAGCTCTTAACCGATCAGACGTTATATGAAAAAATTCGATATTTGCGAACGATTGCTAAATAGCCTAAATTTAAAGCAACAGTTTATATGCACATATCCATGTTAAGTCGACAATAGTTAAAAAAATCCTAAAATAGTGAAGCGCACCCACAGCTTAATTCAATAAAAAATGGGAAATCAAACTTGGTTAATTAACTATACCTGAATTTATTAAATTCATAGTTTATAAGATATTAATTCATTATCTAGGGGTCACGATATTTAGGCGGTAGGACATATTCAACAGAAAACCATTAGGTGTAGCAAGTATATACTGATTAAAATCCCTAGTTTTACTGGAAAGGAGTCATCTATGGATATTCATAGACCATTTAACAATAAAATGAGAAAAACCTTAGTATTACTCAATGATCCCCAAGTTAAGGATTATATTCCGATGACGGATTGGTTCACTGAACGAAAGGCAAAAGAAATGATACAAACCTACCCTAGTCTGTTTATTAAACCCAATAAAGGAAGAATAGGTATAGGAGTCATGCGTTTAAGACGGATAGGAGACTCTCAGTATGAAGTTCACTATCAAGATAAGGCTGAAAAATATAAGACAATTGACCAGGCATTAGCAGCTTTGAAAAAAAAGTTAATTCCATCAAAAAGGTATCTAATTCAACAGGGCATTGATCTTGCCACGGTTCTCGAACGTCCGTTTGATTTTCGAGTTGTCCTGCATAAATTCAATGGAAAGTGGGAAAAATCGGGCTGGTGTGCAAAAATTTCACCCCCTAAAATGGTTGTGACTAATCATGCTAGAGGAGGTATAATCATTTCCGCAGAACAAGCATTAGCAGCTAATAAAAGTAATTTTGATTATAAAAAAGCTCTAAATGAATTAAACGAAATATGTTACAAGATATGTTCGGTTTATGATTCTCACTTTTCTTTTTGTAAAGTGGGTCTTGATATGGCTATTGATAAGAATGGACACATTTGGTTTATTGAAGCAAATACATCACCCGATCATGCGATGTTTCGTAAATTAGGAGATCAACGAATATATAAAGAGATAAAAAGTAAAGATTTACAAATTCGTAAAATAACGAAAAAAGCTTTAGAAAATTAAAATCACAATCTCAATAGGGGAACCCAGCTAAGCTTAACCTTTATCCTTTATTAAAAAGTTTTCCTAGGATTATGAACTTTTACCCGAATGATGGACACTATTAATAAAGTCCGCTATTCGGGTTTTCCTATGTTCCAATCACTGAAATCTGCTTTTAATCATTTCAAAAATATAGTCGCGCTCTATAATGATTATAAGAATGAGGCACTTGGTTATTTGAATATCTTAAAAGAATAATAGTATGTATAAGTGAATTCCCATTAAAAGAAATTCCCCATAACACAAATGAAATTTTTTTCATAGGTTCATAGTAATATCGGCTAAATTTCTCCCAAGTATTTAGCTATTCCATTGTGTGCATACAAACCACTATTTTAATAATTCATAATATAGAGAATAAAGGGGGCGTACAGATTGAACGAACACAGAATAATCAAAAGCAAAATGAAGAAAACTGTGCCTTTGTTAAACGATCCCATTCTTTGCAGGCATGTTCCTGAAACCAATTGGTTTAGTGAGGATCAGCTAGAAAGAATGCTCCAATCTCATTCCGTAGTGTATGTTAAACCAGATAAAGGTAGAAAAGGGTTAGGTGTCCACAGACTAAAGCTCCTCAGTGACTCAATATGTGAACTTTCCTTCGAAAATACCTCTAAACAACTCTCATTCTCAAAGGCCATAAAGGAGTTAGTCAGTCATCTTGATCCTGCTAAATCATACCTTGTACAAGAAGGTATTGATTTGGCTACCTATGATAAGCGCCCTTTTCACATACGGGTTGTGATGCAGAAACCGATGAATCGCTGGCAGCTTTCGATCATGTCTGGCATAGTCGCAAGTACAGAGAATGCAGTCGTAACGAATCGCGCTAGTGGGGAGTTTTCAGTAGAGGAAGTTTTACAAAAGAATGATCAAGAATTGAATCCTATGCATACATTACGTCAGTTAACAGATATATCGCATCAAATTGCCTATATTCTGGGATCTCAGCTACCGCTGTTACTTATGGGATTAGACATGGGGATCGATAAGAAGGGGAAGATATGGTTTATTGAAGTGAATACAAAACCCGATTGTTCAGGGATGAAAAAGGTCAATGATGAAAGATCCTATCAGAAATATTTAGAGTTCAAAAAGTGGATGCGCAAGCAATAATATAGGCTATAAATGGTCTTAGCAATTCAATATTTTTCATTACCTCTCTATCTATCCGTTGTCAATTCTGTCCTTCCTTAAATTTCCCTTTTTCTTATAAAAAAGGAAATAATTGTACTGATAAGTCCAATTTTTACTTTTGATCTTTATATTAATTGGCGTTACGATAAATTTAAGCTAAAATATAAACCCTAACCGTACCATAAAAGAGTTAGAAAGGGGAGTGGGATTTGAAAAGACAAAGGAATTCTCGAAATAAGCTACTTATTTTTACGATTCTATTTTTAATATTTGCCTTAATCATTGGAGTTTATTATGCGATCATAGAAAATGATAATGAACAGACACCAGTTAAAGAAAGCCCAATTATAACTAAACCTTCCGATAAAAAAACAGTGGATTCGAAGAAGGAACAGATTTCAAGTCTTGAGAAATTAGTAGAGGAAACGTTTTCTTTGTCTAAGGAAGGTAAGGTTCCGAACATTTCCTTCGTTTCCGGTAAAACAGAATGGAAGGAAGTAAATCAAGAGTGGGGAAAATCAGACCATATTTCGGAAACTGCTAAAGGCAGGTATGAGGAATACGAAAGTCATCATGCTACAATCGGCTATGCCAATAATACTGTGAATGATATACGATCTTATGATTCAGAACTACAAAATATTTCTTTAAATGAAATTAAGAAAACTGGTGGAGAACCCGATGCCATTCGATACTTTAAAGATTCAACTTATGACCAAATGATACTTGTCTATCATGCAACGACTTCTACTGATTTATTATGGGTTTTACCAATAAAAACAGAACAGGAGCCAAATCCTAAAGTTGACCATATCTCACTCTTTACACAGCTTGAAAAGGCACCAAATCAACAAGAAAATCAAACCAATTCAGAAGTAATTTCTAAAATGAGCATAGAAGATAAAATTGGCCAGATGATTCTTACTGGGATTTCCGGGACAACAATGGATACAAACACAAAAAAATTAATAAGCCAATTCCATGTCGGAGGAATTATTTTTTACAAAAATAATTTAGAAGCCCCTGCACAAACCGTTCAACTTATGAATCAACTGAAAACGGGAAATAGTTCGAGTCTACCGCTTCTTTTAGGCATTGACCAAGAGGGAGGAAGAGTAACAAGATTGCCAGGTGGTCTTGTTAACTTCCCTCCAAATGAACAGATTGGAAAGGTGAATAATCCTGAGTTTTCTTATAAAGTCGGAACACTTTTAGGTCATGAATTAAAAGAATTTGGTTTAAATCTCGATTTTGCACCTGTTCTTGATATTAACAGCAATCCCAATAACCCCGTTATCGGTGATCGATCCTTTGGAAATAATTCGGAAATAGTAAGTGAACTTGGGATTCAAACAATGAAAGGGATTCAGTCGCAAAACGTCATTCCTACCGTTAAGCATTTTCCTGGTCACGGAGATACGTCGGTTGATTCCCATCTTGAACTCCCAATTGTAAATAAGAGCCTTGAAGAGCTTAAGAAACTAGAGTTAATTCCGTTTCAACGTGCGATTGATCATGGAGCTGATGTTGTGATGGTCGCCCATATCTTATTGCCTCAATTAGATAAAACTAATCCAGCGTCCATGTCAAAAGCTGTCATGACGGATATTCTTAGAAAACAACTTAGTTTCACGGGAGTCATCATAACTGACGATATGACAATGGGGGCCATTACAGATCATTTTGATATTGGCAGTGCAGCGGTAGAATCAGTAAAGGCTGGGAGCGATATTATTTTGATAGGGCATGACTATAATAATGTTGTGAAGATTACCTCTTCTCTAAAAACTGCAGTTCAAAATGGGGAAATTTCAGAACAAAGATTAAATGAAAGTATAGAGAGAATTATTAAACTTAAAAAGAAATATAGCATTAACGATGCAAAAGTAGAAAATGCTAACATAAATGAAATAAATAACTCAATCAATAGTCTTCTGAATAATTATTTACAGTAATTATTAAATAGAAGGCGAAATCTACCCCAAGGGGAAAGATTAAAAATTTGGATGGTTTATAAAAAGGGGTACCCATGTGAATTTTTATTCATTGGGTACCCCTTATTCTTATTTAAAACACCTTAGTAGTCCAATCCTCACAATTCCAAATATCAGTCGCAATTTCACGATAGAAATCAGGTTCGTGGGATACCATCAAAATACTTCCGCGATACGCCTTTAAAGCACGCTTCAATTCTTCTTTTGCGTCCACATCCAAGTGATTGGTAGGTTCGTCTAGAATTAATAAATTCGTTTCTGTGTTTAATATTTTACACAATCGAACTTTTGCTTTTTCGCCGCCAGAAAGGACTTCGATTTTACTTTCAATATGTTTCGTCGTTAATCCACATTTTGCAAGAGCAGCACGGACTTCAGCCTGATTCATACCTGGGAACTCGCTCCAAATCTCTTCAATACAAGTGTTGTAGTTGGACTGTTTAACTTCTTGCTCGAAGTAACCGATGTGTTGATACTCACCACGTTCCACTTTACCGGAAATTGGATCAATCAGCCCAAGAATACTTTTTAAAAGAGTAGACTTACCAATACCGTTTGCACCTACGAATGCAATTTTTTGTCCGCGTTCCATTTTCAAATTCAGAGGGCGGGAAAGTGGTTCATTGTAACCAATAACAAGATCTTCAGCCGTGAAAATATAACGGCTAGCTGCACGAGCTTCTTTGAAGTTAAACTCTGGTTTCGGCTTCTCTCTTCCCAATTCAATAACTTCCATTTTGTCGAGTTTCTTCTGACGAGACATCGCCATATTACGAGTCGCCACACTTGCCTTATTACGAGCAACGAAATCTTTTAAATCAGCAATTTCTTGTTGTTGACGCTTGTAAGCGGACTCTAGCTGTTGCTTTTTCATTTCATGAATCTTTAAGAAGTTATCATAGTCTCCAACATAGCGATTCAACTCTTGGTTTTCCATGTGATAGATCAAGTTAACAACATTGTTCAAGAATGGAATATCATGTGAAATCAAGATAAATGCATTCTCATATTCCTGTAAATAGCGCTTCAACCATTCGATATGCTGCTCATCCAAATAGTTCGTAGGCTCGTCTAGTAATAGTATTTCAGGCTTTTCTAGTAAAAGCTTAGCTAGTAAAACTTTCGTACGTTGCCCACCGCTAAGATCATCTACATCTCGATCGAGTCCAACATCATCTAATCCCAGACCACGAGCAACTTCCTCAACTTTTGAATTAATTCGATAGAAATCATTACTATCTAAAGTTTCTTGCAGCTCTCCAACTTCTGCAAGTAATGCATCGATATCGGCGCCTTCATCACCCATTTTTGCATAAAGTTCATTGATTTCTGATTCGGCATCAAACAGATATTGAAAAGCAGTACTTAAAGCGTCACGCATCGTAGTACCTTTTTGAAGTACAGCATGCTGGTCTAAATAACCAACACGAACTTTTCGTGACCACTCCACTTTCCCCTCGTCGGGTTGCAGCTTCCCGGTAACAATATTCATGAAAGTAGATTTACCTTCACCATTTGCTCCAACTAGACCAACATGCTCTCCTTTTAAAAGTCGAAAAGACACATCATTAAAAATCGCACGATCACCGAAACCGTGACTTAAATTTTGTACGTTTAATACACTCATTTTTTAACCCCTTATCTAATATCACATGTGGATATCTTACTAGATTTTGGCTGCGTTTTCTATATTGAAGTTATTTTTTGTGAAAAATGTACTTCGATTTATTGGGCTAAATCGAAGTCTGCCCGATCTTAATCAAATGAGATTATTGAATTATATTTACTTAGGCGTATAACAATTGGATAGGAGTCTATTATACAACCGAACCTAGAGGTAAGAAATGAGTTATTCTCATGTGGAAATGAATGTATAAAATAGGAAATAATTGGTTGAGTTCTTAGTTAGAGCTTTTTAAAAACAGTGTAAACTCATCAACACCTCATGTGCTGCTACATACACTCTACGCAGGTCGGGGTGGAGCTCAAACTTGTATTAAATTAAATTATACCAAACTGGCCCAGTCCAAAAGCCGGTCTATTTTGTATGTAAGTCTAGATCAAACAGTTCCAATCCGTTTGATAAAAAGTGCTTGAGCATGGTATAAGTATAAAGGGAGCAGGGACATTCTGCTTGTTAATTTTGGGAAAAGGGTTGGTCTAGTATCCCATTATGAGAGGATTTGAATTTAATATGATAGATAACTTTTGGCGTGATTTACCACGACCTTTTTTTATATTGGCACCAATGGAAGATGTGACGGATGTTGTTTTCCGTCATGTAGTAAGTAAAGCCGGTCGACCAGATGTATTTTTCACAGAGTTCACCAACTCGGATAGCTATTGTCATCCCGAAGGCATGAAAAGTGTGCGCGGCCGATTGACTTTTACAGAAGATGAACAACCCATGGTGGCACATATTTGGGGGGATAATCCCGAATATTTCCGTCAAATGAGTATCGGTATGGCAGAGCTGGGATTTAAAGGCATCGATATTAATATGGGCTGCCCTGTACCTAATGTGGCATCGAGAGGGAAGGGAAGCGGCCTTATACCGCGTCCAGATGTTGCCGCAGAACTTATTCAAGCAGCAAAAGCAGGCGGACTGCCTGTCAGCGTGAAAACACGACTTGGCTATAAGGAAGTTCAGGAGTGGGAGGAGTGGCTAACGCATATTTTAAAACAGGATATTGCGAACCTTTCTATTCATTTACGTACAAGAGAGGAAATGAGCAAAGTAGATGCACATTGGGAGCTAATTCCGGAAGTCAAAAAATTACGTGACCGTATCGCCCCAAATACGCTGCTAACAATCAATGGAGACATTCCTGACCGTCAAATAGGGCTGCAGCTTGCTGAACAATATGGTATTGATGGCGTTATGATCGGGCGAGGTATTTTTAAAAATCCTTTTGCTTTTGAAAAAGAGCCAAAAGAGCATAGCAGTCAAGAATACCTTGACCTTTTAAGACTACAGCTTGATCTTCAAGATCAATATGCGGAAGAAGTACCACGTTCAATCACAGGACTTCATCGATTTTTCAAGATTTATGTCAAAGGATTTCCTGGAGCTGCTGAATTAAGAAATCAATTGATGAACACGAAATCAACAGATGAAGTACGAGCGTTGCTCGATAACTTTTCATAAAGGAGGTGCCTGTCACTCCCGTAATTTGTCGAATTTATCTCGACAGTATTAGGGTTGTGACAGGCTTCTTTTTATTATAAAGCCGCCTTCACATTTTCACTTCTCCATATGAAGCATTGGAGAGGATTCAGGAGCATTGGTAAAGAATTGTGGGGATTCAGTTGATAGGCATGGGGTAAGGTCGTTATAGAGTACGAGATGGCCTCTTAGAGATAAATACAGAATTTTACAATAATTTTTCACCTTGTTATAATTTTAGTATCCAATTGGAAAGCGTTACTTAGGTACCTCTAGAATTAATACATTTATTTACTACGGAGTTCTCCTGCTTTTCACCAATTTCCGAAAAACCATTTCTCATTTTTTAATCAAGGCTTTATTTCATTTTAAGAACAACATTCATCACAGAAGATTGCTTTATTTTTTATAAGAGAAAAGTGGTTCTCAAGGGAAAGTTGTGTCAAAACACTTTATTTTTATAAAAAAGGAAAGCTTTCGATGAAAAATGAGGATGGACCAAAATCTAATCATTAGGAGTGTTTGGGTGCAAAATCAAATAAAGAAACCGTCGTTAGGATATTCGTTAATCTTATTAGCTATGGTGATTGTGATTATATCAACGGGGATGCTCGTATTGGGAGCCTCGATACAGATAATGTTATTTATGGCGCTTATCGCCGTCATCCCTTTTGTGATGAAACTAGGGTACTCTTATCAAACCCTGGAAAAACAAATCTTTTTATCGATGCTTAAAGCATTACAATCTTGTATGATTTTATTGGCTGTGGGCATTTTGATTGGGGCTTGGATGGCTTCTGAACCGTTCCTGCTTTAATCTTCTACGGGATTCAAACCATTTCTCCAAAGTTCTTCTTAGTCACTACTCTTCTATTTTGTTCACTTGTTTCGCTGGCGACAGGATCCTCTTGGGCCACGTTAGGTACCGCAGGGATTGCTATGATGGGAGTCGGCCACAGCTTAGGAATTCCAGTTGGGTTGACGGCTGGTGCGATTATTAGTGGTGCTTATTTTGGCGATAAATTGTCACCGTTATCCGACAGTACGAATTTATCAGCTACTATCGTCGGCACAGATTTAATGACCCATATTAAACATATGTTGTGGACAACGACGCCGGCCTATTTTTTGACAGCGATCATTTTCACCGTCATTGGCTTGAATTATGGTGAAACCTCTACTAATTCGGCAGATGTCGCAGCATTGACTGGCTATTTATCGGAAAACTTTCAATTAGGTTTTATATCTATTCTTCCAATTTTTGTATTAGTCGGCTTACTCATCTCGAAGAAACCAGCCATTACATCCGTGTTTCTTGGTGCTTTAGCAGGTGCGGTAGTTGCATTCTTTTATCAAGGAGTTTCATTTAGCGAAATCTTGAATGTCTTTTATAACGGCTTTTATAAGGAATCGAACGTTGATATGGCGAATACCTTGCTTAACCGGGGAGGATTACTAAGTATGTTCCCTTTAGTGGCGTTATTCTTATTTGCCCTGGGATTAGGCGGATTGTTACAAAGATCAGGAGTGTTAGAAACGCTTATTTTGTCTATTACTAGTCGAATTAAAAGCAGAGGATTACTAGTGTTCGTAACCATTCTTGTTTCTTACTTTGGATTGGCAATTGGTGGAGCTTTCACATTCTCGGCAGTCATGACAGGTACATTAATGAAACCATTATATGAAAAATTTAACCTGCGTCCAGAGAATTTATCAAGAATTATAGAAGACACAGCGACCCAAAGCTGCTCGCTCGTTCCATGGACCGCCAGCGGTATTTTTACATCCGCAGCACTGGGTATGTCACCTATCGTCTACATTCCATTCTGTTTCTTAGCCTTGATTACTCCGATCTTCACGTTTATATATGGAATCACTGGATTTACCTTTACAGAAAAAGAAAGAAATACTACAAAGAAAGCGAGACTTTTAGAGGTCTAGTGGACATGGTTCCTCGTCCCATAGAGTCAGGAGTTAAAGATAAGCTCCTGGCTTTTTGGCGCTAAAAAGTACAATTACAACAAGAACATTCACCATTGTTTTTCTGCTTCAACATCCGAGCTATGTTGAAGCAATTACCCTGCTGGAATGATAATAATAGTGAAATTCAAGGATTACAGGCTATAATTAACTAGATTGGTTTTTGTGACTTAGGTCAGAGAAACAATTTTTATCGTTTAATAAGGTTGAGTTTTGTGGATATTGTTAAAAAGTAGTTCTAAATTTATTATGCGAAGAGGTTTTTGTATGGGAAATGAAAATAGGAAGTTGTCACTAGAACAACGAGAAGAAATACTCGGAAAATTGAAGACTCGTTTTGAGAAAAATATGAACCGCCATATAGGAATGGAATGGGAGAAAGTCCAAGCGAAACTAGAAGCCAATCTTGAAAAGCTGTGGTCACTTCATGAAATGGAAAATACTGGCGGTGAACCAGATGTAATTATTCATGATAATAAGTCGGATGAATACATTTTTTATGATTGTTCAGCGGAAAGTCCTAAAGGCCGCAGAAGTGTTTGTTACGATCGTGAAGCATTGGAGTCAAGGAAAGAACATAAACCCAAAAATAGTGCCATGGGTATGGCTGCTGACATGGGTATTGAGATTTTAACGGAAGAACAATACCGGGGGCTGCAGAAACTTGGGAATTTTGATATGAAAACATCAAGCTGGGTGAAAACCCCTGCCAATATTAGAAAACTTGGTGGAGCCATTTTTTGTGATCGCCGCTATGACACGGTCTTTGTATACCACAATGGAGCAGAATCCTACTATGCGGCCAGGGGATTTCGTGGCTCGCTTAGGGTCTAAATTTCTGATGTGAAACCCCACCCATCAATTGTCATCTTCGGTTAATAAACATTTTTTATTAGGAGTCGTTATTATGGCACGAGTTTTATTTATAAATGGCGGATCGGAAGGACATGTTAATCCAACAATCGCTGTGGTGCAAGAGCTGATAAAGCGCGGCGAAGAGGTCGTATATTTTACCATCGAGGATTTTCGAGAGCGAATTGAGAAAACAGGGGCGACAGTGAGGACCTTTGATGTTCAAAAATTTATAAAAGCCTTTATCTCAGGCGGAAGAAATAATTTACTCGAAAGAATCAATGGCCTTTTGTGTACCGCAGATATTATGGTCCCTAGTGTTTTGGAGAAAATCAAAGGAGAGCATTTTGATTACATCATCCACGATTCGATGTTTGGCTGTGGGCAATTAATTGCTCAAATCCTTAAGCTTCCGGCGGTCAATTCATGTAGTTCTTTTGCGCAGACAAAAAGCTCATTCGATAACATGTTCGAACAGCAGTCTAAAAAAATTCCTACAGAAACTAATGCTGAATATAAAAGGCTGACGACGAGGGTGAAAGAGAAATATGGAGTGGAAATCCATTCTCCTTATGAAGTATTTTGTAATCCTGCCCCACTTACTATCGTTTATACAACAAGGCAGTTTCAACCGTTTGGAGATGAATTCGACCAATCCTATAAATTTATAGGCCCTTCCATCCATTCAAGAAAGATGCATGAAAACTTTGACTTGACTATGATCAAGGAAGAACGCCTAATTTACATATCCCTGGGTACTGTCTTTAACCAAGCAATTGACTTTTATAAGCTTTGTTTTGAGGCATTTGGTAACACGGATCATACCGTGGTCATGTCGATTGGCGAAAAAACTTCATTAGCTGATATGGGAAAGATACCTGAAAACTTTATTGTGAAAAATTATGTTCCGCAAACGGAGATACTGAAATACACGAAATTATTCATTACACATGGTGGAATGAACAGTGTTCACGAGAGTCTCTATTACGGGGTTCCGCTCATTGTCATACCTCAAGGCGCGGATCAGCCGGTTATTGCCGGGCAAGTTGCTGCTATCGGAGCAGGTATTCAATTAGAAATGAAAGGATTGACGGCAAATCAATTACGTGAATCCGCTGATCATTTGTTGAATCAGCCATCATTCCATAAAGAGGCAGAAAAAATGAAAGAATCCTTTCAACAATCGGGTGGATATCAGCAGGCTGTTGAAGAGATTTTCGAATTTAAAAAACAATTTAACATCTAAACGACATTGTGGTCAGTCCCCCAATACTTTAATGTAACGGGCGAATGACCACTTTTTTTAATTTATCTTTGAAAGTTGGTAGAAAGATCTTGTTTCAACCAACCTAGAGAGGGGTAATAAACTAGAAAACCTTTCGAGTTTCGTGAATGAAACGTGGGGACTGTTCTTCTGATTTTAAAAGCAGAAGAACAGTCCTTTTCATCAATGCGAGGAAAGGTATAGCTTGAATGAGAGAGGAGAAAATCAAGCATGAAAAAACAATACATAATGATTCTATCGTGCTTGTTTCTGATGGGGATGCTGACTGGTTGTATTGAAAAGGACCAGCTGGCAGATGGAACAAAGCTGATAGATAAGCAGAAATTTATTTTTGCTGCTTCAGGTGAATTTAAGCCCTTTAGCTATGTTAAAAATGATGATTTATCGATGACTGGATTCGATGTTGAGGTAGGAAACGCAGTCGGAAAAGAACTGGGTCTTGAACCAGTTCAAAAGAGGATGAAATTCAAAGGACTCATCGAGGGCATTAAAACGGGACGGGCAGACGCAGCCGTTGCCAGCCACACCATTAACCCCCAACGCGCCAAGCAAGTTGATTTTTCCACACCCTACTATTACTCGGGGCCACAGATCTTCACAAGACCTGGCAGCAAAATTAAAACAGTAGATGACTTAAAAGGAAAAGAAGTTGCCGTAGCTAAGGGCTCCACCTATGCGGATACAGCCCAAAAGTATACTAGCAATATTAAAATGTATGATAGTGATATTACGGCATTAAAAGCACTAAGTATTGGCCGGCATGACGCCGTTATTACCGATTTTGTCACTGGTAAAAGTGCAAAAAAGGAAGGATTCAAAATTCAGGGGCAGCAGTTAATTGAACGAAGCGAGCAGGCGATTGTTATTCCGAAGGATAATCCACTCTTACTCAAGCGGGTTAATGACGCACTTCAAAGACTTCGTGACGATGGAACACTATCCCGAATCAGTAAAAAGTATTTTGGTGAGGATATTACAAAAAAACCAGAATAATAGATTAATTATTAGAAAGAAAGGATGTCGTTATTTTGCCTAGTTTTTCGCACTTTTTACATACGTTTATCAGCAGCAAAAACCTTTTTATCGATGCAGCGCTGTTGACCTTAAAACTTACGGTTGTCTCCATTTTAATTGGAATTTTATTCGGATTATTTTTTGCTCTTTTAAAAATTTCAAGGATTAAAGTATTGGGCTATATTTCAAATGCGTATGTATTCCTTGTAAGGGGAACTCCACTCATTGTCCAGATTTTCATTCTGTATTTTGGCTTCAGCGGAATTTTCCTTATTCCTGATTTTTGGGCAGCGGCTCTTGCGCTCGCCTTCCATAACGGTGCCTATATTGCAGAAATTTTCCGGGGGACAATTCAGTCCATTGATAAAGGGCAAATGGAGGCGGCACGGTCTCTCGGTATGACGAGGATTCTAGCCATGCGCCGGATCATTCTTCCACAGGCTTTTAAGAGGGCACTGCCTCCGCTTGGAAACCAATTTATTATTGGACTTAAAGATTCATCTCTGGCAGCCTTTATTTCCATGAACGAACTGTTCAATGTCTCGACGACGCTGGGTTCCAATAATTTCGATGAAATGACCTACTTGTTAATCGTAGCCGTTTATTATCTAGTACTTGTTGCCGTATTAACAGCGGCGGTAAGCTTGTTCGAAAAAAGAATGGCAGTTAGTGATCGATAGGAGGAAGATAAAGTGAATGAACGAGAAATGATAAAAATAGAAAACTTACATAAATCTTATGGCAGTTTACATGTCTTAAAAGATATAAGTATGTCCGTGTATGAAAGTGAAGTGGTCTGCTTGGTTGGGGCATCTGGCTCTGGTAAAAGTACGCTGCTTCGATGCCTTAACTTTTTAGAAAGAAGGGATGGCGGGAAAATTTCAATCCGCGGGGAAGAAATTGGCAAGGAAACCCACGATATTAACCAAGTCCGCCAAACAGTTGGGATGGTTTTCCAGCACTTTAATCTATTCCCACATAAAACTGTCCTTGAAAATGTGATTGAAGCACCGACCATGGTAAAGAAAATCCCTAAAGACCAGGCCATTGCCGAAGCCAAAGAGCTGCTTCAAAAGGTGGGTCTTCTTGATAAGGCGGATGTTTACCCTAGCAAATTATCAGGCGGTCAAAAGCAGCGCGTGGCCATTGCTAGGTCGCTGGCCATGAAGCCGGATATCATGCTTTTTGATGAACCGACATCTGCCCTTGATCCACAGCTTGTTGGTGAGGTATTGGCGACCATGAAGGAGTTAGCCGATGAAGGAATGACCATGGTAGTGGTGACCCATGAAATGGGGTTCGCTCGTGAGGTAGCTGATTGGATTGTCTTCATGGACGATGGGAGAATTATTGAAAGAGATCGTCCAGATGAATTCTTTGATCATCCAAAAGAGGAACGTACAAAAGAATTCCTCCAAGCAACCATGTTAAAATAATTTGAGTCATCTTCATTCTCTTACCAAGTTGGCATCTACTCAATTTTAAGAAGTATTTACGGAATGTTAGAAATAATAAGTAGAAAGTTCAGTCCAAAAAGATATTGACAGACTAATTTAAATATTATATAAATAACTTACAAATAGTATTAATTTGTTTAACCATATGGCCGGAGATGAAGAGAAGCCATAGTCAGAAAAAACATGGATTTCATGTTTCTTTTGGCTATGGCTTCTTTTATTTACTCATGGGTTATGTGGACAAGATGAGAGAGGGGAGAAATTTTATGAGTTTTGAGCATTTGGATTCACCAAAATTAAAGCGTTTCCAAAAAAAGGTTACGCTGCTGTCAGCAGCAGGAACATTCCTGGATGGCTTTGATCTAACGGTCATTGCCGTTGCCATGCCGTTAATTTTAAGTCAGTGGGGGTTTGGACCTGGTGTTCAAGCCATGATTACCTCTTCAGCTGTTATCGGCTCATTAATCGGGGCGTTATGGCTGGGAAACTTGACCGATAAGTTTGGTCGGAAAGCGATGTATGTAGTTGACTTATTAGCATTTGTTGTATTTGCAGCATTAACTGCTTTTGCACAAGCTCCTTGGCAGCTGATTTTATTTCGGTTCTTATTAGGAATTGGAATCGGGGCGGATTATCCGATTTCGGCCACTCTGGTGTCGGAGTTCAGTCCTACTAAAGAGCGCGGAAAATACAGTACCTTTTTAGGAGCTATGTGGTTTGTCGGGGCCGTTTTTGCTTATATTGTGGGAATCCTGTTATTGCCGCTGGGAGATAATGCTTGGAGATACATGCTTTTAGTCGGTGCTGTATTTGCCCTAATCGTTTTCTTCTTCAGAGTGACACTGCCGGAATCCCCTAGATGGTTAGCGTCCAGAGGCCGTGAAAAAGAAGCGGAAGAAATTATGCTGAAGATTACCGGCCAAAAGGTGATCATTCCACCAAGTACCAAACCAAAACAAAAATTAGCGGATGTCTTCTCTAAGACATTCTTCCGCCGCACCTTCTTTGTTTGTGGATTTTGGTTTTGTTATGCGGTAGCGTATTATGGCATCTCCATGTATACGCCGTCAATCTTAAAACCGTTTACCAATGGTTCGCAAATATTAGTTTATCTAGGTTCAGGAACTGTTAGCGTATTAGGACTTTTAGGAGCCATTATAGGATTAAATCTTGTTGAAAGAATTGGAAGAAGACCGCTCATTATCACTTCATTTACAGGGTTGTCAATTGCTTTAATCATTTTAGCTCTCAATCCAGCTCCAAGTCTGCAATTCTTAGTTATTCTCTTTAGCTTGGCAGTTTTATTCGCAAATATGGGCGGGGGAATCCTGAACTTTGTTTATCCTACTGAGTTATTCCCGACCGGAATCCGTGCAAGTGCTTCCGGGTTGGCTACAGGCGTTAGCCGGATTGGTTCCATCATGGGAATACTTGTATTTCCAAATTTAGTTGCCGCCTGGGGAAATAGCAAAGCGTTATGGTTCTTTGCCGTTATTAGTTTGCTAGGACTCATCATTTCTGCTATTCTGGCACCAGAAACAAAAGGTAAAAACCTAGAGGAACTAAACGCAGATCTACCAGTTAATACAAACAATAAAACAACAGTGGGAGTGTAATCATGGAAACATGGCTTAGTCTTTGGTCTATTGGCCAGTCGGGTACGATTAACGAATTTAAGGAAATTAAAATGGGCGGATTTGACGGGGTTGAAATCTGGGCTGAACAACTGAGAGCAAAGGAATACTTGGAATTTGCCCATCGATCCAATTTAAAAGTAGGAGTTCATTTGCCATTTCACGATTTGAATTTGGCAACTCCGGATCCTGCAGTAGCAGAAAGAACCATTCAAGTGTTAACCGAATGGATTGAAACGGTGGCAAAATATGGAGCTAAGCACGCGACTTTTCATGGCGGCTATGCTTGGTCATCTGAAGAACGCGATGAATCCGTAGTAAGAGTAAATGAGAGAATTTTAAGGCTGAAAAAGGCAGCCGATGAAAATGGAATTGAATTGCTGCTGGAAAATCTTATCCCGGACAGATTAAACTATTGTCATCACATTGCTTCGAATATGGAAGAATGGATTCAATTGGTTAATTCCTCCAATATTAAAGCTTGCTTGGATATTGGCCATTTGGCTGTAATGGGGACCAGTTTGGAAGAAGCCATTAATAGACTGGGAGGATCCTTAGGAGCCGTGCATTTATCTGATAATGATGCGAAATCTGACCTCCACCTGCTTCCAGGAGAGGGGAATAATTTATCAAACGGACTATTCGAATATTTACAAAAGCAGAACTTCAGCGGACCTGTGGTTTATGAAATTAATCCTTATAAATATTCTTTAAAAGATATTATCACCCATCTCTCAAAGGTAAGGGAAATAGTTTAATAGAATAGCACTTTAAAAAATATAATACAAACGGGTAGAGAATAAGAGAAACCCCCAGCTATTAAGAACCTTATTAAAGGTTCTTTAGCTGGGGGTTTTTTTATTCATAACGTATTGGAAGAACGTTTTGGAGGTATGTAAATGGTTAAAGGTTTTATTTTCGATTTAGACGGAACGATTTATTTGGATAATCAGATGATTGACGGGGCAGCAGAAGCAATTGATTATTTACGTAAAGGAGGCCATAAGGTAGTTTTTTTTACAAATAAATCAATATCGACCCGTGAGGAGTATGTTAAGAAATTAAACAAACTTGGCATTAGAACAACTCTTGATGAAATCATAAACTCAAACTATATTACAGCGAACTATTTAAAACAGAATATGATAAGCACAGATTCCGTTTATGTCATTGGAGAAGCAGCATTGTTTGAAGAACTCAAGCGGGAAAATATTAGAATCACCAAGGATCCACAACAGGCCACCTATGTCGTATTGGGGTGGGACCGGCAATTTACCTATGAAAAGCTAAATAATGCCTATCAGGCTTGGGCAAAAAATAAAGCTATTATTCTTGCAACGAATCCAGACCGTACTTGTCCTACTGCAGACGGTCAGCTTCCTGATTGCGCAGCTATGATTGGAGCGTTTGAAGGGTCAACTGGCCAGCCAATTGATCATATTATGGGAAAGCCGTCAAGGCTGGCTGCTGATTTTGTTGTAAAGGAAATATTACAATTACAACCGGAACAATGCTTTATGGTGGGGGATCGTTTGGAGACGGATATACGAATGGGATATGAAAATAATTTGCAAACCGTGTTGGTATTAACAGGAATTACCACTATAGACATGGTAAAGGATTCGGCTTATAGGCCTGATTTTATACTGGAAAGCATTAAGGATATTACGGCAATAAAGGAAATTGTTGCAGCGCTTTAGTCCTCAGTCTAGGCACAGGAAAGGAGGGGATGAAAATGATTGATATCATGAAAAACTTTGATATGGAAATGTTGGTGAAACTCACGGTATCTGCTGTCTTAGGCTTGGCTATCGGTTTGGAACGTGAATTAAAGAGGAAACCCTTGGGGTTAAAAACAAGCTTGGTGATATCGATTGTTAGCTGCTTGTTAACCATTGTTTCCATACAATCATCCTATCTTTTTCCGGCTTCCGACTTTGTCAAAATTCAAATGGATCCATTAAGATTGGCAGCGCAAATCGTGTCCGGTATTGGTTTTTTAGGTGCAGGGGTTATCCTTAGGAAAGAGGATGATACGATTTCAGGCTTAACGACTGCCGCTATGGTTTGGGGCGCTGCCGGTATTGGAATAGCTACCGGAGCAGGGTTTTATATAGAAGCCATCGCAGGGGTCGTCTTATTAATCATTAGTGTAGAACTGATTCCTAGTCTTATTAAGATGATCGGCTTAAGAAAACTCCACGCAAAGGAACTTTCTTTAAAACTTACTTTAAAAAATAGAAGAGATATTCCGGAAGTAATCAACGAATTAAAGGAGTATCAAATGAAAATTGATCATTTTCACATAAAGGAATTGGCGGATTCCACTTACTTGCTCCATTTAAAAGTAAGGGTGAACTACCGCGAAGATATTTATGACTTCTATAATAGCATTGCGAAAATAGACGAGGTATATCGGCCGGAGATTAGCGGGTAATGGTTGAAAATTTGTTGCTAAGGCAATTTTGACTGGCCGCTTCTGGATCTAACTTAACATAAAGGGGAACGGCTATCTGCCGTTCCCCTTTATCTCTATTCATTTTAATTAGTTTTTCTCTCTTCCTTTTCTACATCATGGTCGTCCTTCATTAATGTCTTCATATCAATTTTTAGCATCCGGTCCGTAGGGTATCTTCCAGTATAACGGTACTTGTTGGCTCCAGATTCAAAGGAGACATAGAGATCACTTTTTACTAATACGGCTCCTTCTTTCATTGGAATGGCCACAATACTTTGCACCGGTTTTGCTGTTTGTCCATCTAAGAACCAGAGCGGCACCTGTTTTTCGCCTATCTTTACATATTGATGAGGCTCCTCTTTAAGCGGATCATTATAACGGTATAAAACACTGTCATTTGCCCTGCCATAGGAGGTAACTAACGATATTCCTTTCTTTTGAACAATGGCTCCTTGTACTTTTCCTGTGGTCGATAACACATAATCAGGAGTGGCAGGCTGCTCTGAATTTTCGTTCCATTGTTCACTTGAAAGCATATCCGTGCTGCTTTTAATCTTATATCCGACCATCCAGGCATATTGCTTTTCACCGGCCCGATTAACCAAGTGATGGGATGGGTCTGTAGGATAACTGCTTGGCTCGTAAAACTCCCCTACCCAAAGGATGCCGTAATCATCGTCATATACATCATAGGCTGCTTCGACAGGAACAGGAATCTGATTCGTAAATTTAATCTCATCATTATTTTGCGCTTCGACAATATCACTAATATTTAATGTGAAAAGATATTTTTCCGAAGAAACCCAAACATGTTCCTTGCTTACGGCAACACCGCCTGCGTGTCCTCTGTAAGGTGTGCCATCTGGATTGTACAATTCGATGGATTTAATTAATTTTTCGGTAGTTGCATCAATTACACATAAAGTTCCCGGCCTGCCGTCATCCAAATAGTTGATGGTAAATAACCAGTCCTTTTTCTTATAATAACCCAGCCCTTGCGGCACTAAATCCTGTGCTAGTCCCGGGATTACCGGACCGTCCCTGCTAATATCCCAAAGAGCTTGATAATTCGGATCTTTATTGTTTTCGGACCTTTCGACCTGTGTAATGAGCTGATGTCCTGGTCTAACTTTGAAAATGGCTGATTTTGCCGACTCATTTCCCGAAGTATCAACGGCGGTCATTTGAAGATGATAATCCAAATTCCCGGTAAGCAGAGAAATGGTAAACTCATGCTTGGAAGCGGGCACTGAGAACTCTATTTCTCCATCTTTATAAATATTATATAGGTAGATGTCGGACTCTGGATTTTGATCCCAAGTTAATGTAACTTCACCGTTTTTGGCTGCTGCATTAATATTGGCTGGAATTTGCGGTGCAACCTCATCCAGCTTAGGTCTAGGGGGTGCCTGATTCGAAAGGATCCAGCCGGGTGTCGGTTTTTGATTGCCTGAAAGAATTTGCATCGTGTGGCTGCCGTCTTGCGGAAATCCAAAGGTGATGGATTTATTGGCGGCGACATTCTCACCTTTATAAGTGGCTTTAACAACTTCCTGACCATTTGGGGTGGTAAGGGATACAGTCTGCTGGCTGCTATTCACTAAGCCGCCGATATTTTCTAGCCTTTGTACACGATTTTCATCCACATATTTGCTGTTATAGGATGAAAAATAGAAGTGGTTAAATCCTTCCAAACTGAGAGACTGAATTTCTTGCCTCCTTGTCCAAAAAAGCATCGTATCCCATGGGGCAATTTTGGCAGGCTGCTGAATTACTGCATTCCAGCTGCTGGATTTAAGATGATACCCTTGTAAGTCGACCTCATTGTCGCTATTATTATAGATTTCTACAAACTCATAGGCATCATAACCAGCGTAGTTATCTGTATCTGGAATAACCTCTGTAATCAACAGCTTTGGTACCTCATTTTCACTTGCCTTTGATTTGGAAGTATTGAACACCAAGATGTTTCCTAGTGCCAAAATAAGTGCAACAAGGTACACTCCCCATTTGTGTGACTTACTACTCGTCATTCGTTCTCCACTCCTTCATTTGGTGATCTTTAAAACAATCAGATTTTTGCAAGGGCGTTTTCCACACGATAGAATACTAGCTAATATAATGAAACAAAATAAAAAACCCTGTGGTCGTCAAATATACTACATATTTTGTAGTATATCTGACGGTTCACAGGGTTCTCCATATCTCTACCCAAGAAAGCGTTTTAATTATCTGATTATTTTAATAATATCACGTAGTAAATGATATGGCAATGTTAAATATCGAAGTTCCAAAGGGAAGGATCCCCTGAGGAAATTGCCAGGGCACCAGCTTCTAAACCTTGCAGGATCTCATCTTTGGTACTGATTAAGCCGCCGGCAATGATAGGAAGATTGACTTGCCTGGTAAGCTGATCAATGATATTAGGCATTAAACCAGGCAAGATCTCGATTGCATCCGGACTAGAAGTTTTGCACATATCAATCCCTTTTTGGATTGCAGATCGATCAATTAGAAAAATGCGCTGAATGGTCATTAGTTTTTCTTCTTTTGCAAATTTAATGAGAGTGTTCTTCGTTGTAATAATTCCTGTTGGCTTCCAACTTTGGGCAATGTATTTAATCGCACTTCTTGTGTTGGAAAGGCCTTCAATAAAATCAATGTGAATAAAAATATGCTTCTTTGCTTGTTTTAAACGATCAAGATAATCCTTCATATTTAATAGATTTCCTGTTAATAGGAAAACAATATTACTATTACTTGCTATCGCTTTTTCAATATCCTCTTCGCTTTTTATGGACGCAATAACTTGTGACTGAACAAGATCGACAATATTCAAATACAACAGCCCCTTGATTTTTTCACGTTATAACTATGGAATAATAGTATATATTACTATTCTATAAAAAATGTTTTTTTCCTTTAATTAAAATTTCAATATCATGTTGTACCCACCTTGGATTCTTTATGATATAATTACAATAATTTCATAAATTGTCGGGAGAATTCAGAGAGACCACAAAACATTATCTAGAATGATAATGCTTTTTGTGGTCTCTTTTTATTTCCCTAAAAAAATAGGAAGCATACAATAATACGGCTTCGACAATCGGGAGGTACTGAAAATGAAATTTACAAATTTACATCGAAGAGACGTTGTGCAAAAACTTAAAAATGAACAATATGATGTGTTGGTCATTGGAGGCGGAATCTCGGGGGCGGGCATTGCATTGGATGCACAGACCCGAGGCATGAAGACAGCACTCGTTGAGATGCAAGATTTTGCTGCGGGCACTTCGAGCAGATCGACCAAATTAGTGCATGGCGGTCTCCGTTATTTAAAGCAATTTGAGGTGAAAATGGTAGCTGAAGTCGGTAAAGAAAGAGCTATAGTCTATGAGAACGGCCCGCATGTCACCACACCGGAATGGATGCTTCTGCCCCTGCATAAAGGTGGGACATTTGGCAAATTTTCTACCTCTATCGGTCTCCGAGTTTATGATTTCCTCGCCGGTGTCAAGAGGTCCGAGCGCCGGACCATGCTGTCAGCCGGTGAAACATTGGCTAAAGAACCGCTGATTAAAAGGGATGGTCTGAAGGGAGGAGGGTATTACGTGGAATATCGTACCGATGATGCCAGATTAACCATCGAGGTAATGAAACAGGCGGCGGCCAAAGGTGCAGTTGCCCTAAATTACTCAAAGGTAATTAAGCTCGTCTATGAAAATCAAAAAGTAGTAGGAGCAGCGATAAAAGACCAATTAACCGGAGAAGAATATGAAATCCGTGCAGAAAAAATTGTCAATGCTGCTGGACCATGGGTAGACCGAATTCGGGAGCTGGATCAATCCAAAAGGGGGAAAACCCTTCAGCTTTCTAAAGGGGTACACCTAGTTATTGATCAATCCCGGTTTCCGCTGCAACAGGCGGTTTACTTTGATACACCGGACAAAAGGATGGTGTTTGCCATTCCAAGAGATGGCAAAACCTATGTTGGCACGACAGATACCTTTTATAATGAAGACCCGATTACCCCTTATATGACCCAAGGTGACCGCAGTTATATCATTAAGGCAATTAATTACATGTTCCCCGGAGTAAACATTTGTGAGGCGGACATCGAATCGAGCTGGGCAGGAGTTCGTCCGCTTATTTTTGAAGAAGGAAAAAGCGCTTCGGAAATCTCACGGAAAGATGAAATTTGGGTATCGGATTCCGGATTGATTACCATTGCAGGCGGAAAATTGACCGGTTATCGGAAAATGGCTGAACTGGTTACAGATTTGTTAGCGGAGAAATTCCACATTGAAGCAGAAAGGGTGTTTCTAACTTGTCAGACCAAGAATATGCCCATTTCGGGAGGGAATGTGGGGGGAGCGGATAATTTTAAAAAGTTTATTTTGGATCATCTTCAAAAGGGAATGGAAGTCGGTCTCTCAAAGCAAGAAGCGGAAAAGCTGGCAAAAACATATGGCTCCAATGTCGACCGTGTTTTCGCCCTGTTGGCTGCACATAAAGAAGATGCCAAAAAGTATAATCTGCCACTGAATTTATTCGCGCGGCTTGTTTATGCGATTGAGGAGGAAATGGCAGCAGCTCCCATTGATTTCCTAAACCGGCGGACGGGGGATTTATTGTTTCACATCGACAACGTCCGGAAATGGAGGAAACAGGTTATTGCTTACATGGCGGCTCGTTTTAACTGGACGGAGCAGGAGCAAAGCAACTATGCTCTGGAAGTAGAAGCTGCTTTGGCTGCCTGTGTAGTCCCAGTTGATAAACAGGTAAATTCTAATGGAAATAATGTTGACACTGCTTCTTAAATCCGAATACTAGACAAATAATTAAGTGATTACCGATTAGCTAGAGTATTAATCTCTCGTACTAAATTTATTACGCCGATAAATGGGATATAGCTCAGAGCTTTTTATAAATACACCCTGTCAAATGGATAGTGGAAATAATAAAACAATCGAAGAGGCCTTAGCCCAGTTTTCCATAGGGCCAAGGCCGTTTATATTTTTGTATAGGTTAGGATTTTTGTGTGAATGGCGATTGGTGCATTTGTGCTGGGAATTGCGGCGAAATCATTCGGTTATAGCAGTGTTTATATCTCTGGAATAGTCCTTATTGTCGTAGGAGGTATTGCTTATTTTTCTTTAGCAAGCGGGAAGAAAAGAGAGGAACGCCGGGCAGTAGAAGAGTATAATTAAGGTAGATTGTATTTCCCTTAAAGAAAGGTACTAGAAAGGAGAAAGATCTACATGCAAGTACGTGATTTTATGATTCGAAAAGTAATTACAGCTAAGCAGTCAACTACTGTCAAAGAATTAATTTCTATTTTAGAAACGAATCGAATTGGCGGTGTACCAGTGGTTGATGATCAAGGGAATTTAGTGGGCATTGTTTCAGACGGGGATATCGTACGGTTTCTTTCCCCCCATAAAGAGAAATTATATTTAGCTTACTATATTACCTATCTAGAAGAAGCTCAAAAAATAGAGGATGTATTAAGAGAAAAAATGAATACTCCGATTGAGGAAATTATGGTCAAGAAAAATATTAAGACAATAGCACCTGATGATGACTTTGAGAGTGCCATTCGTTTAATATCCAAGCATCATTTTAAAAAGATTCCTGTCGTAAATGGAGCCGGCAGAGTTGTAGGGATCATAAGCCGAGGAGATATAATTCATAGTTTATCAAAATCCATCTTTAATGAGGAAGGTAATACTGAAACAACCAACTAACAAATATCCACCTGCAGCAAAAGTAGGATGAAAATAAGAAAGAGTCTATTTCAAAAATAGAAATAGACTCTTTTTTACTAATGTTGTACTTTCATAGTAAAATTGGAAAAATAATCACTCCTCGAAATAATCTTCATTTACGACCGTAAATTGATCGATGGTTTCGCCGTCGGAAGTAACAGTAGTGATGGTGATTTTGTCTTTTTTGACCTGGGCCTGTAGGGAAACGGCGATGTTTTCCATATTGACGAAGTCAAATTTTTCGTCAGCGACGGCATCGTAGTGTTTTTTACCAGTTGTGCCGGAAACGACGTAGACGGTTCCGTGCGGATCCTCTACACCCGCTTTCAACTTTTTCGTTCTGCCGTATGAGTGATCATGTCCGGAGAACACGATGTCAATCCCCAATTCATCGACGACCGGCGGCAGTTTTTCCTTTATGATTTCATTGCCGCCAAACGGATTTGTGAAATATGGCGGTTTGTGAGTCACAAGGATTTTCCATGGCTTGTCGGTAGCTGCAACATCCTGTTTAAGCCATTCGAGCTGCTCATCGAGTACTTCTGCACTATCCGTATAGCCGAGCACGCTGATATGCATGTTATTGTAGTCCACCGAATACGTTCCGCCAATGTCTGCCTTAGGACCGTTTTCCGGCGAGTTAAAGATCGACTTAGCAAGGCTTGCATCCGCATCGCCCATGTATTCATGATTTCCGAGCGTCGCCACCAGGTTAGTGGAACGAATCTTGCTGTATCCGTTTAACACGTTCAGGGTGTCATCCCATTGTTTAAACTTGGCCGATTCATCAATTAAATCGCCTACATGAATCATGAACGCCAGGTCCTTTTTCTCCAGATTGCCAAGAATTTTTGTGAAATCACTCAAATCGGACGGAGATTGGGTATCGCCTAACACCGCAAATTCAAAGCTCTGCTTTCGTCCCAAGGTTTTAAACTCCTGCCACTCGGACCAATTCTCACCATCCCCGACACGATATACATAGGTTGTATTTTGCTGCAGCTTCGTCAATTTGACTTCATTGACACGGACGATTCCATTCTTCGCCGGGTCCTGTTCACCCGAGAAAACCTGATTGCTGGAGATGCCGCTGGACGTTTTCAGTGCCTGTTCTCCGGCTCGGTCATAATCCTGTTTACGTGCGTATTGAATGACTGTGTCTTCTTTTGCTAGAGGACTCGACATCCAGGTGAATCCTTTTTCTTTATAAGGATCATCAGCTGGAGTTGAGATTATGTTCTTGATTTCCGTCTTAGCCGCAAGCGGCGGATATGTCTGCGTATTCACTTTAAACGAATACTTTCCATCCTTCACAGCAAATAAAGCGATATTCTTCACTTCATCAGTAATTTTATCTACCTGAAGTGTACCGTTGCCCGCTGTTTTTCCTAATAAGATGGCCTCCTTGCTGCCATTGATGACAGCGAAAATGTCAGCATCAGCAACCGGCTGATTATTCGTATCCTTCACTGTTATTACAGTCGGTTTCCCAAGTAAAATCGGTTCTGCTGTAAGGTTGAAGGCGCTAATGACATCCACACTGGCTGGAACCATTGAATAGGTTGAAACAAAGTTGGCTTCCTTAGGTGAAGTATAGGTTAAGCTTGCTTCCAGCATTTCAAATGCTACTTTGCTGCCTTCTTTGGTAGATTCGGGGATGCGAATCTGAATAGCAGCAGCATCTGCAACGGATGCTGTCTCACCACTATTCACCAGATGAAGCGTGAGAATCCCTGTTGTCTCATTATAGTTGAAGCTGCTAGTATTAAATCCATTTGAAAAATGAACATCCTCAACCAGGTAGTTTTTATCCACTTGAATTTTCATAGTAGATTCGGAAATTTCAGCTGGGTTGGTTGCCTTTACGACAAGCTCAAACACGTCGCCGAGCAAGGCATGTTCTTGTTTTTTAACCATATCAATCTTGGCTGCACCAGTGTTGACGGTAAAATAAACGGTTTTAATGGCTTGGTTTCCGAATTTATCCGGGACCATAAAGGTGACTTGATGGGTGCCATCTGCCCATTTATATCCTGTTAGTGAAACGGAACCATCCATGTCAAAGGAGAAGTGGCCAGGTGCTTGGGAATAGTCTTTGCCATCCGCAAAAATTCTAATTTTTTCCCAATCAATTCCTGTTTTAAACGGATCGTTCTCATATTCTTTCACATTTGCTTTCAAATCGATCCCGTTTGTCGTGAAGGCTTTCCCGTCGACGTTAATCGATTGAATTTCTGGAGCGTATAGGTCATCCACTTTTTCACCATAGACGGCACGGATGTTATCGACAAACACGGTGCCTTTGGTCATCGGCCCAGTGGTGCCGGATTTGGTCGACATTAATCGGAACGTCTGAGTTCCAGAAAGCTTGAACGGACCGGTAAAGGTGGCGGGAACCTCAGCCTCGATATATTTCCAGCCTGTCCAATCGATCCCTGGACTTTCCGCTGTAAGATTAATCGTCTGCGTTTTGCCACTTCCATCGACAAGGTTCATCCGCAGCCAGTAGCCTTGTGCTTCCGGTGTGGCATACACCCACATTCCAATGCCTGTAGGATTATCTGGAATGGCGATGTTTGAGCCTGGGCCTGCATAAGCTCCAAGTGTGGTTCCTGTTTGGGCGTTGGTCAAATCGAAATCCAATTTTAACGATTGATTCCCAAAACGGACAGGTTCCGGATAGGAGGACAAACCAAGTGATGCCTTTTCCCCGCGGCCAACAACGGTGGGTTTCCAGCCGCCAAGTCCGTTTTCAAAATCAAACAATACTTCTGGCAGCTTACCGACAGACACTTTAATTTGTGCTTGCAGGTTAGTGTTTTTCATTTTTGCTGTAATGGTGCCTGACACCGTCTTATCTCCTGTATGAAGCACGCCGGATTCATCGATGGTTCCCATGCCTTCCGGGATGTCAAACTCGAAATCTTCTAAGTTCCACGTTACGTCTCTTTTTTGGAATTCCGTGATTAAGTTCAAATCGGTTTCGCTGTTTTTCGCGGCCGTTAGCTCTGATGAAGTAAAGTACATCTTATCTGGCTGGGCGACTTCGATGATACTCTTTCCAACCTCATTGCCTTGATATTTCAGGATGACATCGAACTGGCCCGTTTTTCCGTTGGATGAAAATGTTCCATTTACGTCAATCGTGCCGAAGGATGAATCAGAAATTTCCCAAGTTAAACCGGAGGATGGCAATGCAGCAGAGGCCATTGATTTGTCCCTGCCCTTGGCAGTAAATGGAATGGTAGAGCCAGGAGTAAATGAACGATCATAAGGTTCGATATAGGCCGATGCAAAAACATGGTCGGATGGTTCTTTTGAAACAACCAGCCAAGAGTTCGCGACACTTCGTTCGGAACGGTCAGAAGGGGAGTTGTCGAGCTCTAGGTTATCTCCGCCCAGTTCGCGTGTCGTGAAGGTGGAGGACCCGCCACCGTCCAGATTCAGTGCTGAAACGGCACCTAAATCAATCATTAATTGAGCTAAGTCCGGCATGGAAATCCCGGCTGAATAGGGCTCCTGCCTCCCGTCGATTATGGCAAAAAAGACATCACCGTCGGCCTTAATGCCAACTGCGGTCCGTGGTTCTTTATCGGCTCCGGTTTGTGGAGTTTGATAGATTTGACCATTTTTTACGAGTATCGCATTGCCGCCAAGTGCCTCTTGGAGCTGATCCTTTATCCCCTCAAAGAGTGCTCCGTCGCCAATCACAGCCTCGCCTGATTTTGTCATCCCGAAGAACTCCTGTGAGGGTGAGTACTGTTCTTTCACAGCTTGACCATCTTTGTAAACGATCCCGAGCGGCTGGCCTGTCGCCATATTATAAAAATCTGCATTCACAGCGGCAACGACCTTATGATTCTCGCGATCAGCTGCAGCTGCTTGCTGCCTAACGGGCTGAAGCCCAAACGCTGTTCCATCATTAGGTGTCCCTGCTTCGATGGCAATACTCGGATTATGTACATCCACATCCACTACAAAACTCTCAATCTTTTTTCCGTCTTTTCCTTCAAAACTATAGTGCTTTTCCACTGCGCCTGGAGCAATAGCTGCCCGGTATTCATTAATCGGCGTCTGGACAATGGCTGAGCTTAAATCAAAGCTCCCTAAAGCCGACGTTAAATCTGGTGAAATGACACTGCCCGCCAACGCAATCGACAGTGTCATCGGCAAAAAACGACCCTTCCAACCTCTCTTCATAAAATACCCCCTATAAATTGATTAATACTTGCAAATTCCGTCAACTTCATACTATTTCAATAATGTTAAGCTGTTGTTAATTTTATTTTAAGAATTTTCAAAATAAAATAGGGTGAAGGACCTAGTTGGTGTTTCATGGTATGTATCCACGATTGTTTTCCCAATAAGTGGGTTGAAGGAATGAGGCAGTGTGGAACGAAAGAAAAGTCGAATAAATGGGAATTGTTTGTAAAATATCGAAAGAAAAACCCCCTATATTTGGTATAATGGAGTTGATCAGACACCAAAATCCAAAAAATGCTATTTTGTCGTGCAATCTTTTAAAGGAGGGGAATCATTGAATAATATCCCAGCAAAGATAGATTCCATATCTATAACTAGAATAAGAGAAAAAGGCGTGGAATCCATCGTCGATTGGTTCGCTCTGCATAAACAAACGTTCTATACACTTGGCTGGTCCTATCTTAGTAATCAGCAGCAAATGGAAGAACTTTTCTACCGTTCAATTATTAAAGTCCAAAAGGAATTGCCTCGATTTAAAAATGAAATATCATACGAAATGTGGGTTACATCTATTTTTATACATATTTGCCGTGAGCTTTCTAGTGATAAAAGTTTACAAGGTACAGAGGAGAATGAATTACGGCAGGGTATATTTAAAGCACTTGATCAATTGCAAGTGGACGAGAGAGAAGCAGTGGTTCTTACTTATATAAAAGGATGCTCTCATGAGGAAGCAGGACAACTACTCCAAGTCCCAGTGGAAAAAGTGAAAGAACTTCTGTTTTCCGGAATCAAGTCATTGAGAAAAGAAATGGGGTACAAAGCAAGTTTTAATGGCTGTAAGGAGTATCATAAGCATTACATCGATTATTTAGAAGGAGCTATGGAGCGTCCTAGAAAGATTGATTTAGAGATACATATCTATCATTGTCAAGAGTGCCAGAAAGATCTGTCTGCCTTTCAGGAAGTCATGTTAACCTTGATAAATCTTACGGATCGGATGGAAGACTTTCATGTGCCGGCGGGGTTCATGGAGAACGTCAATGATAGACTGGCAGAAAAAGAGAGGCAAAGACAACAAAAGAACAAGAAGCGAAAACGGGTAGGGCTTCTTGTTGCAGGAGTATTCGCATTGTTAATCGGGATTGATTTTTTTACAGGCGCGTTTACCAATCTCTACTACGGATGGACAGAAGACGATCAACAATTACGTGCCTATCTTCAACAGGACCTGGGTGAAAGGCTGAACCTGGAGGCGGAGAGCAATGGAGTAAAAATTACGATCAAGAGTGCAATTGCGGATGATGTTCAAACGCTTGTTTTTTATGAAGTAGAAGATACAGAAGAAGACAATCAATATGTGATGAATAATAATGATGGGGTTTTTGTGGAGAATCAACATGAAATTATGAGTAGAGAAGCAAATCCAAGATACTATCCACCGGCACTTGAATCGAATGTAAAAAATAAAGAAAAAAACGTGTATCATGGGAAGATTAGTCTGCTGCCACTCTCTAAGGAAAATGGGACCATCAAGCTAAAAGTTACCAAACTCCAGAAATGGATTCGTGATTCCTCCGGACGGAATAGGTTTGGGGACTTCCAAAACATGGAATTAAAAACAGGGAAGTGGGAATTCGAGATCCCTGTAACAAAACAGCCTTCCAACGAATATGCATTGGATGAAGAAACCGAAGTCGAGGGGATTCCAGTACGATTTGATAAACTAACGATTGCTCCCACCGCAACGATTCTCCAGTATGGAATTAATAATGAAAAGCTAGAGAAGCGGCTTGAGGCTCTTAATTTTGACAATCTAGTAGTGAACAATAAAAAGGTGAAAGCCGATATGTATGGCGGCAGCTCCTTTGTGGATTCACAACAAGACGTGAATTGGTATACTTTTCAAACAAACTTTGACCCTCTTTTTGGAGAAGAACCAAAAGAGATTAAAGTCCAGTTTAAATCTGGATATTTAACGGTTGAAGATAAAAAAACTATCGAACTGGATGCTGCTATGAAATATCCGCAAGCTTTTGACTATGCAGGCAGTACCATATCGATTGATAACCTGGAAGTGGGACAGACTACCAACATTGTTATAAGTAATCATGAAGTTAAGGATCGAGCATATGAGATGCTTCAACTTAATTTTGTAGGGGAGGATGAAAATGACCCGATTTCAGCGGAGATGGATTCTGAAGGAGTGATTGTTGATAAAAATGGAGTTGAATACGGTATGAATGAAGCCGCTGCCGCATATGACAAAATCGAGCAGCCTCGTTATTTTGTTACAGTTCAAAGGATGAAGTTACAGAGTATTAACACGGGAGAAAAAGGAATTCCTAAAAGGCTGGATATTTTTGGATACAATACAACAAAATACTTGGATAATGTTATAAGGATTTCCTTGAAATAAAAACCGTGCCTGTCACTACCCGGCATTTGTCGAATTCAACTCGACATAATTCGGGCGGTGACAGGCACTTTTTACTTTTTATTCAGCATCCATAAATGGATAAGCAATATCTGCAGTTGGTGCAAAGTTTTCTTTGATTACACGAGGACTGGTCCAACGAATCATGTTAAAGACAGAACCTGCTTTATCGTTTGTACCAGAACCACGAGAACCGCCAAATGGCTGCTGGTCAATCATGGCACCAGTTGGTTTATCATTGATATAGAAGTTTCCAGCTGCGCCAGAAAGCCTTTGTTCTAAGTGAATAATGGCTTCACGATCTTGAGCAAAGATAGCGCCAGTTAAGGCATAGATGGACGCTGTATCGACTGCATCCAGCGTTTCTTCTAATTTATCATTTTCATATACATAAATCGTTAATACTGGTCCGAATATTTCTTCTACCATTGTTTTGAAGTTTGGATTGGTTGTCACTATGATGGTCGGTTGAACAAAATAGCCGACTGAATCATCATAAGTACCACCAGCAATAATTTCCGCTTCTTCAGAAGCAGCAGCATAATCGATATAACTTGTAATTGAATCAAAAGCAGCTTGATCAATGACAGCACCCATAAAGTTTGTAAAGTCTTGAATATCGCCTACTTTAAGCTTCGCAGTTTCTACCATTAAACCAGCCTTTACTGATTCCCATATGCTGGCTGGAATGTAAGCACGAGAGGCCGCAGAACATTTTTGTCCTTGGTATTCAAAAGCACCACGAACGAGGCCCGCTACGACTTTGTCTGCTTGTGCAGTTTCGTGAACAAATACAAAGTCCTTACCGCCTGTTTCCCCAATTAAACGAGGATAGGATTTATAGTTTGCAATGTTTTCCCCGACTGTTTTCCAAATGGTTTGGAACGTATTTGTCGATCCAGTAAAGTGGAATCCAGACATACGAGGGTCTGTTAATACTACTTCGGATACTTGTGAACCGCGAGAAGGTACAAAGTTAATGACCCCTTTTGGTAATCCTGCTTCTTCTAAGACACGCATAAAGTAATAGTTTGATAGAAGAGAAGTGGTTGCAGGTTTCCATACGACTACGTTCCCCATAATGGCAGGAGCTACAGGTAAATTTCCCCCAATTGAAGTGAAGTTAAATGGAGAAATGGCTAACACAAAGCCATCTAATGGACGGTAATCGGTCCGGTTCCAGATATTCTTCATACTGCTTGGTTGAATTTGATAGATTTGATTAGCGCAATCCACGTCATATCGCAAGAAATCCACTAATTCTTGTGCAGCATCAATTTCTGATTGATAAGCTGTTTTAGATTGTCCTAACATAGTAGAAGCATTGATGACATCACGGTATGGACCAGAGATTAAGTCAGCAGCCTTTAAGAAAATAGATGCACGGTGTTCCCATGGCATGTTTGCCCATGCCTCTTTTGCCGCCATCGCCGCTTCAATCGACTCACGCAGCTCTTTTTCGGAAGCCTCGGAATAGTTTGCTAACACATGGTGATGATCATGCGGCATCACCACTTGCTTTACTGTATCTGTCTTAATATTTTCTCCATTAATTATCACAGGAATATCAACTACGATATCAGATTGGCGCTTTAATTCTGCTTTTAATGTTTCCCGTTCTTTTGTACCTGGCGCATAGGTATGGCCAGGCTCATTTGTAGGTGTTGGGATTTTGAAAATTCCGTTGCTCATTCTATCACGTACCTTCCCGTTTAAATTTTCGGTTACTTCTTTAGGATATTTGTTATTTTCATATAGATATATCTCTCGGCAAATTATAACATACTTTCTTCATTAATGCGCTTTCTTTTCTTCTTACATCCCACGGATGCGCCTCCTGCTTGTGACCGTGATTACATTTAAAATTTATTAGAAAATATATCTTTCCTTTCACCAAGTTTTCACCATTCTCTATTAATATTCATTACATCAAGTAAAGAAAGGAGATAAAGAAATGAATACAAAAGTGAAAAAGAGTATTTTCTGGGGAGTCATCGTTGCTTCTACTGTAGTAGTTATTAACGTACTCCACTTGTTATTAGGAGGCGGCAGCGCATTTGCCAGAGGTCCACATGGTGGTCATGGTCCTGGTGGTATGGGCCATGGCGGCGGACTTTGGGGCCGCCAAATGATGAATGGTCCTCATCATGACGGAGGATTTCCGTGGCTTTTCCTTATTATTGGACTAGCAGTTCTAGTTCTAGTAGTGAGATGGCTAAGAAAGAAATCAAAGGCTTCCTTTATGAACCAGTTTATTGACACCACTCTAGCAGGTACACATTTACCGGTAACTAACCAAAATGCTAACGTTTTGGATCAATGGGAAAAAAATCTATTAACGAAAAAGGAGAATGAATAAAATGGGTATATTTAAAAGAGTAAAGACAATTGCAAAAGCGGATATTAATGGGCTATTAGATGGTATTGAAGATCCAATTGCGATGTTAAATGAGTATTCAAGGGAAATGGAACAAGAAATTGTAAAAGGACAGAAAGCGTTAGCCCGTCAGATTTTTGTAGAGAAAAAACAAGAGGGACTGATCTCTCAAACCAAATCATTGGTGGACAAGCGTATCCGACAGGCTAAACTGGCGATTGAACAAGGTGATGAGGCAATCGCAAAATTGGCTGTGCAAGAAAAGCTCAACCAAGAAAAGCAGTTACAACTTTATCAGGAGCAATTAAAGGCTGTTAAGGAACAAACTCAAATTCTGAGCGAAAAATTGGACGAGCTAAAGGAAACGTATAACCAACTACTGCAAAGGAAAGTGTTGTTAGCGTCCCGTGCGAACGTGGCTCAAACGATCAAACAAGTACAGAAAGCAACCATTTCCTTCGATACGAATGATATTGCAAGAGGAGTAGCCCGTGCGGAGGAAAGGATTTTAATGATGGAGGCTGAAGCTCAAGCCGGCAATCAGTTTGCGGCTCCGTTAGCTCAGTTTGATGCTTCGTACGATAGCTATGTGAGCGAAGAAGAGTTAAATAAGGAAATAGAAAAGTTGAAGAGTGAAAAAGTAGCTGTAGTATAATTCAGTAGGAGGGGAGCACCACTAGGCGTGGTGCTCCTTCTCTATCGTTTCTCTACCATAATTTAAACGTGTAATCGTTTTCTATGATAAAATTATTATAGGAAGTAGTAGTTTATATCTCTATTGCAACAAGTATTTTTAAGGAGGAGGACAATGCTCGATTTAGCACCATTGATGCTTGAAAAGGTTGGAATCATTGTCATTGTCGCATTTTTACTTTCGCAAATACGATCTTTTCGCCAGGTTATTCATGAGAAACATAGTACAAATGAAAAAATCATGCTTATTATCCTTTTTGGTACCTTTGGTATTATTAGTAACTATACAGGTATTGAAGTCCATCATCATACCATTGGCAGACCGGAATGGCTTTCAGAAATGGACCAGGAGAGTGCTCTAGCCAATACACGAGTAATGGGGATTGTGATTGGCGGGTTATTAGGAGGACCAGTGGTAGGGATCGGTGCCGGAATCATTGCCGGAATTCATCGCTATACTCTTGGCGGTTTTACGGCTCTTTCGTGTGCTCTTTCTACTATTCTAGCTGGTATGGTCGCTGGATACTTTGGTAAAAAACAAAAACTGAAGGGGAAACAAATTACCCCCGGCTTTGCTGTCCTTATCGGAATGGCCTTAGAGACGGTTCAAATGGTAATCATATTATTTGTGGCAAAACCGTTTAACTATGCATGGGAACTCGTTCAGCTGATTGGCTTTCCGATGATTTTCGGTAATGGGTTAGGTACATTGCTGTTTATGCTGATTATTCAAATCATCAAAAGGGATGAAGAACGTGCACGTGCTAATCAAACAAATCTTGCCTTTCACATTGCTGATCAAACCCTGCCATATTTCCGTCAAGGTCTAAACATTCATTCTAGTAAAGAGATAGCAGCGATTATGTTGAAACTGACAAATGCTGATGCAGTAGCCATTACGGATAACGAACAGGTTTTAGCACATGTTGGTGCCGCTTCAGACCACCATGTCCCTATGATTAAACCTGAGACAGGCTTGACGAGAAAAGTACTCGAAAACGGCAGGATTTCAATTGCACGATCGAAGGAAGAAATCTCCTGTATCCATCACCCTTGTCCATTATCAGCAGCGATTGTTCTACCATTAAAGGTAAAGAACAAAACCACAGGTACATTAAAAATGTACTATACGAAGCCTGATAAATTGGATACGGTTCAGCAGGAATTAGCGGAAGGGCTGGCCAATCTCTTTTCGACGCAGCTCGAGCTTGCCGAGGCTGAGACACAGACAAAGCTGCTTAAGGATGCCGAAATTAAAGCATTGCAGGCACAGATTCATCCGCATTTTTTATTTAATAGTATTAACACCATTTCAGCACTGTGCCGGACAGATGCAGATAAAGCTAGAAAACTACTATTGGAACTAAGTGCCTTTTTCCGTGGCAACCTCCAAGGAGCGAGACAGATGCTTATCCCATTGGAAAAAGAATTAGCCAATGTGAGGGCTTACCTTTCATTGGAACAGACTCGTTTTCCTAACAAATACAACATCATTTTTCAAATAGAACCAGACCTCGAGGAGGTACTCATTCCGCCCTTTATCTTGCAGCCATTAGTTGAAAATGCTATTCATTATGGGTTTCCTCGAAGCAAAGCAGTTGGGGAAATTACAATATCGATTTGTTCGATTAATAATCAATTGCAAATTATGGTGGCCGATAATGGCAAAGGAATACCTGAAGACCAAATGAATGTGCTCGGCAAACAAGTTGTGGAGTCTAAAAAAGGAAATGGCACGGCCCTTTTTAATATTAGTGAACGTCTAAAAGGAATCTATAATGGACAAGCCAGTTTCACCTTATCAAGTAAAGTCGACAAGGGTGCAACGATAAACATTTCTATTCCGCTTGATCATAAAGGAGTTTTAAATCAAAATGTTGAAGGCCTATATATTGGATGATGAACCATTAGCACGTGATGAATTAAAATATCTGCTGATTCGAAGTGAACAAGTGAAAATAGTCGGAGAAGGTGATTGTGTCGAGGATGCAGTTACAGCCATCCCTGTTTTAAAACCAGATTTAGTCTTCTTGGATATTGAATTGACAGACGATAATGGGTTGAATTTGGCGAGACAATTAGAGGCATTAGAGCAGCCTCCAGCGATTGTCTTTGCCACTGCTTATGATGAGTATGCAATGCAGGCCTTTGAATTAAATGCAGTGGACTATATCCTAAAACCGTTTGATGAAGGACGAATACAAAAGACGTTGGAAAAAATTAAAAAGATGCAAAATCTGGGGAATGAGCCTAGCCCTAAACATTCCATCATGAACCAAAACAGTAATGGAAAAATAGCAGTTGTCGTTGATGAAAAAATAATTCTCCTCACCTTGGCAGATATTCTTTATTTAGAATCGAGTGAAGGGAAGTGCCATATTGTTACCACGAATCAAACTTACAAGGTGGCAGAAGCACTTGTTGTTTTAGAGAAAAAACTGTCACAAGCAAAATTTTTACGTGTTCACCGGAGTTTTATCGTGAACGTGAATCATATTACAGAAATAGAACCATGGTTTAATTCCACCTATAATTTACATATGAAAGATGGCTCTCAAGTTCCTGTGAGCCGAACCTATGTAAAGGAATTGAAGCAGCAACTCGGCTTTTAAAATCAGTTGCATTTCATATCACCATTTCTGCAACTCAACCTTCTATTTGTGCATTTTATTTTGAAAATAAAATAAATTGACTTTCATTCTGTAAGATGAAGGATGTAGATAGAAGGTAGAGGGGGAAATAAAAAATGAATGCGATTACAATTGTTATCGGATCGATCTGTATTCTTTTAATTGTTTATCGTTTATATGGTACGTTCATGGCAGCGAAAGTTTTGAAGCTTAATGATTCAAAACCAACGCCCGCTCAAAAGTTTGAAGATGGACGGGATTATGTCCCAACCAACAAATGGGTAGTCTTTGGTCACCACTTTGCAGCGATTGCCGCAGCAGGCCCATTAGTTGGTCCTATTCTGGCAGCTCAATTTGGATATTTACCTGGACTGCTTTGGCTATTAATCGGTGCCGTCATTGGCGGAGCCGTCCATGATACGGTTGTTCTATTTGCTTCCATGCGCAGAGATGGGAAATCGTTATCAGAAGTAGCAAAGGAAGAACTTGGACCGGTGGCAGGCTTCTGTACAGGTTTAGCGATGTTATTTATTATTACGATTACCATGGCCGGATTATCAATGGTTGTTCTTGGTGCACTTGAAAGAAATCCATGGGGTACTTTTGCGGTGGGAATTACCATTCCAATCGCAATGGGAGTAGGATTATATCATAAAAAGACTGGAAACTTAAAATTAGCAACGATTGTTGGCTTTGCGTTAATTATGGCTGCAATCCTCTTAGGACCAAGCATCCAAGGAACATGGTTGGGTGATGCCTTAACACTTGAAAAAAGCACATTAGCACTTATTCTTCCAATCTATGCATTTTTTGCAGCGGCATTGCCAGTTTGGCTGTTATTGGCACCGCGAGATTATTTAAGTACGTTTATGAAAATTGGGGTATTTGCAGCGTTAATTATTGGGGTATTTATTGTTAACCCTGAAGTTCAATTTCCAGCATTTACAGAATTCTTGAATGGCGGGGGTCCAGTCATAGCAGGTCCAGTTTGGCCATTTATCTCGATTACCATTGCATGCGGTGCCATTTCAGGTTTCCACGCATTCGTAGGATCAGGTACGACACCGAAGATGATCAACCGGTGGAGCGATGTAAAAGGGGTAGCTTTCGGAGCAATGCTTGTTGAATGTTTAGTAGCGATTATGGCATTGATTGCTGCGGTATCACTGCAGCCTGGTGATTATTTTGCTATCAACTCAACACCAGAGAAATTTGCCGCACTTGGAATGGAAACGGTTCACTTAGATGAATTAAGTAAAGAAGTTGGAATGGACCTTGAGGGAAGAACGGGTGGAGCGGTTACACTTGCGGTCGGAATGACTTACATCTTTGCGGCCGTGCCATTCTTTGCAAAGTTAGCATCTTATTTCTATCAATTTGTTATTCTATTTGAAGCTGTGTTTATCTTAACAGCGATCGACTCAGGAACACGGGTAGCTCGTTACCTTATTCAAGATTTCTTAGGAGATTTTATTAAACCGTTAAAACGGACAGATTCTGTAGGAGCCAATATCGTGGCCAGTGCATTAGCCTGCTTCGTCTGGGGATATCTGTTGTTCTCTGGTGACATTAGTTCCGTCTGGGCATTGTTTGGTGTATCCAATCAATTGATGGCGTCAATCGGACTTATTGTGGGTGCCACTGTTGTGCTTAAAATTTCCGAAAAGCGTTGGTACATGCTGACATGTCTAGTGCCGCTTGCCTACCTATTTGTAACCGTCATGGTAGCAGGATATTGGATGGTGAAAAATGTGTACTGGAATGCAGCTAATCCTGGTTATAACGTATTAAATGGAGTACTTTCTATTATTATGTTAGTCCTTGGAATTGTCATCATGGTTACATCGATTGCTAAATGGACGAAGTTATGGAAAATTCCTCAAGATGTCTTAGTGAAGAATTCTGAAAAAGAAGTGGCTTAACATAAACAGCACCCATTCATTAAATTGAATGGGTGCTGTTTTACTTATATGAAGATCATTAGTTGCGGATTAGGTAATCAAATGCACCTAGAGCTGCAGTTGCCCCTGATCCCATAGAGATAATGATTTGTTTATATGGACTATTTGTACAGTCACCAGCAGCAAACACACCAGGAATAGTGGTTGCCCCATGATTATCGATGATGATTTCGCCCATTCTTGTCTTTTCAACTGTTCCATCTAACCAATCCGTATTTGGAACAAGACCAATCTGAACAAACACACCTTGTAATTCAATATGATGTTCTTCTTGTGTGTCGCGGTCTACGTAGGTAATACCGTTTACTTTATCGGTACCGGTAATTTCTTTTGTTTGAGCGTTCATTACAACCGTTACATTGGGAAGACTGTAAAGACGGTCTTGCAGAACAGAATCAGCTTTTAACTCTGGTGCAAACTCAATAACCGTTACATGTTTCACAATCCCTGCAAGGTCAATGGCTGCTTCAATACCGGAATTACCGCCGCCAATAACAGCTACGTCTTTTCCTGCAAATAATGGACCATCACAGTGCGGGCAGTATGCCACACCCTTGTTCTTGAACTCTTCTTCGCCAGGGACGCCGACATTGCGCCAGCGGGCACCAGTTGATAGAATGACAGTCTTGCTCTTTAGAACAGCACCGCTTTCCAATTCAACTTCAACAAAGTCTTTCTTTTCCAGGTATTTCGCACGCTGGGAATTCATGATATCAACATTATATTCTTTGACATGCTCTTCAAGACTTGCTGCTAGCTTAGGACCTTCTGTATATTTCGTACCAATAAAGTTTTCAATGCCTAGTGTATCAAGAATTTGACCACCAAAGCGTTCGGCCACAATACCCGTACGAATGCCTTTGCGGGCAGCATAAATCGCTGCACTGGCACCAGCAGGGCCGCCGCCGACCACAAGTACATCATAAGGTTCCTTATTAGAAAGCTCAGAGGCATCAGGAGCACTACCCATCTTACCAAGGATTTCTTCCAAGGTCATACGGCCGCTTCCAAATGGTTCTCCATTTAGAAAAGCAGTTGGAACTGCCATGATCCCTTTGCTTTCTACTTCTTCTTTATAAGCGCCGCCTTCAATCATCGTATGGGTAATATTAGGGTTAAGAACACTCATGATGTTCAATGCCTGTACAACATCAGGACAGTTATGACAAGTTAGGGATACGTATGTTTCAAAATGGTATTCACCCTTAATACTTCTCACCTGATCAATTACCTTTTGATCGACTTTTGGAGGTCTTCCGCTTACCTGTAAGAGAGCCAGCACGAATGAAGTAAATTCGTGTCCAAGAGGGATCCCAGCAAAGGTTACCCCAGTGTCTTCACCGATACGATTGACACTAAAACTTGGTGTTCTCTGTAATTCTGTTTTTTCAACTTTTATTTTGGATGACATGGTGGCTAATTCATCCACTAGAGCCACCATGTCACGAGAAACTTCATCTGAACCTGCACTAACTTTGAGCAGCACATCACCTTCTAATAGTTGAAGGTACTGGGCTAATTGTGCTTTTATATCTGCATCTAGTATCATTTGAATCGTGCTCCTTAGATTTTTCCTACAAGATCAAGGCTTGGCTTAAGTGTTGCAGCGCCTTCTTTCCATTTTGCTGGGCAAACTTCACCTGGATTTGTACGAACATATTGTGCTGCTTTAATTTTGTCAATCAACTGGCTTGCATCACGGCCAATACCGTCTGCATTAATTTCAACAGCTTGGATGATTCCGTCTGGATCGATGATAAATGTACCACGGTCAGCAGCACCTTCTTCTTCTCTTAATACGTCAAACTGACGAGAAAGAACGTGTGCAGGGTCACCAATCATGCCGTAGGTAACTTTTCCAATTGCTTCTGAAGTTTCGTGCCATGCTTTGTGTGTGAAATGAGAATCTCTAGAAACAGAGAACACTTCAACTCCTAATTGTTGTAGAGTTGGATACTGGTCTTGAAGATCCTCTAACTCAGTTGGGCAAACGAATGTAAAGTCTGCTGGGTAGAAGCAAACAACAGTCCAATGACCTCTGAAATCTTGATCTGAAACTTCGATGAATTCTCCATTTTTGAAAGCTTGGGCTGTGAATGGTTGTACTTCTTTTCCAATTAAAGACATTATAAAATTCCTCCTAAGATATGTTTTATTAAACCATAGATAGCTTGTCCAATTTTTACTATTTAATAAGTTATCTATAATTTTTACTTATTTATATTAATTATTATATAGGAGTTATTATTTTTGTCAACAACTATATAATAATTATTATAATTAAACATTGATTATTTACAGTACATATTAATTGTATAGGAATGATTACATTTTTTCTAGGATTATGCCTTTTTGAGTTAGACTCTGTTAAAAAAGAATTCCGTAATGTTTTTTAATATTAATTGAGAATTAATGATGCAAATGAAAGTTACTTGGAAAAAGATGAATGGCTGTCACTAATAGATAAAAATCAAGTGTTCATTTAACTAATTTTTGCGGAGATTGATTTTAAAAAACTAAACCCCGATAGCTTTAAAATGAGTTTTTCTTTTGCTCTGATATTTTTTTGTACATATATATAGAGATTATCGATTGAAATTTCATGATAGTGGGTCAAAGCCTTCGGCTTTCCCGGTACGGCAACCAGTTCCTGTACGCCAGGGCCGCAGCAAGCTTTAACGTCTAGTGTTTTTACTGTTAACTGATTTCCTTTAGATTCTAACCAATCTTTTGCCCCAGCATCGATTTCAATATCCAACCATATCCACTCCTTATTTCGTCCTATTATCTAGTATAATATAGAAATTTTTTCAAATAAATTTTTTAATACTAGTGACAAGATAATCTTTCCTTTTTCACCAATTTTTTAAACATTTTAAAATGGAAAAGTCTAATTTTTAAAAATGGGAGTATGATTTTAGAAAGAGAAGGAGGCGATGTGATGAAATCTGTTGGGATATTAGGGGTAGGTCAAGCAGGGGGCAATATCGCAGAAATTGCAGCGACGATGGGTTTCCAAGCTGCGCTGATCAATACAAATCAGCGTGATGGTTTAGTGAATACAAAGGTGGAAAAGAAGTTCTTTATTCCAGGATATAATGGTGCCGGTCAGGACAGGTCGATAGGATTACGAGCTGTTAATGAACATTATCGGGAGATAATTGACTTTGTTCAGCGTTCCTTTAAAAACATAAGACTGTTATTAGTGGCTTTCTCTACTGACGGTGGCACGGGGTCAGGGATGAGTCCTCTGATCATGGACCTATTATTAGACCAACTGCCTGGTATCAGCATTGGTGCGATTGCGGTTGTACCAGATCGCAATGTATTGGCAGGGAATCGCATCAATGCGGCGGAGTGTATTGAGCAAATTTCCAAAATAGATTCACTTTCCTCTGTGTTCCTGGTGGACAATGATCAGATGCGTAAGTTAAACCCGCAATCCAGCAAGCACCAAATATACCTTTCTTCCAATCATCAAGTCATGGAAGCTATTAAAAGTGTGCTGCAAGTAACGAAAAAGAGTTCATTTTATGGGAATTTTGATGAAACCGATTTAATGAATATTCTCGGGACAAGAGGTGTCACGATAATATCATCAACCGCGATCACAGATGCGAAGACCACTACAGATGTAGCAAGCAAAATCCAACAATCATGGGTGAAATCTATCTTCTGCCCAATTGAATCGACAGGCGTCATTCGGGCGGGATTAATTTATGATGGTCCGGAGAATATGGCAAAATTAATTAATGTCCCATCCATTTTTGAGAGAGTGGGCGAACCTTTAGAACTATTCGAGGGAACCTATATCTCAGAATCAGATCCTACCATCACGACGATTCTGGCAGGGCTTGCCTTTCCTTCACGGCGCCTGCATGCGTTAGAGGAAACCCTTGAGAAGAACAAAGAAAGATTACAAAACCTGGTCAAAAAGGAACATACCCAAAAATATGAATCCAAAATCTCCTGGGCCTCCAACCTAAAAGCTCGGCCACAAGAAAGAAAATCAGGATCCATAACATCAAAGTTATCTAAGTACGATAAATAAGTAGTTATTGGTGTCAGGCACCACAAATGGACAAATGTCCTTTCGTGGTGCCTGACACCATTTTTTATTTGAGTTTCCTGGAGTAGAGCGGTACAGTAGTATAATAAAAAAGTAAGAATGAAAGAGGAGAGAAGGTTTTTTCGTTGAGTAAGCTGCAGCAAGGAACATCTGCCTTTCGTAAGGCTAATTTTGCCCTTTTTGCTGGGGGATTTATTACGTTTTCGATTCTTTACGATGTACAGCCGTTAATGCCTATTTTCACCCAAGAGTTTCATGTTACGGCGGCAACGGGTAGTTTAACCTTATCAGTAACGACGTTCACGTTGGCCGTTGCGATGCTGTTTACCAGTTCTTTGTCTGAAGCATGGGGACGGAAACCAATCATGGCCGTTTCGTTAATTCTTTCTTCCCTTATTGTCATGTTAACCGCTTTTAGTCCGACTTTTGGGTCGTTGATCATCTTCCGTGTTCTGCAGGGTCTTGTATTAGCAGGTCTTCCCGCGATCGCTATGGCTTATCTCGGGGAAGAGGTGGAACCGAACAGCCTCGGGATCGCGATGGGGATTTATATTAGTGGGAATTCGATTGGCGGCATGGCGGGAAGAATTATAACCGGTTCCATTACGGATCTTTTTTCTTGGCGTATTGCTATGGGGAGTATTGGTGTAATCAGCTTACTGCTGAGTCTTTGGTTTTGGTTCCATCTGCCGAACTCCAACTATTTCACACCGAAGCCCTTGAACCTAAAAAGTTTATTAAAATCCTTGCTAGGTCATCTAAAAGACCCGGCCCTATTATGTTTGTTCTGTATTGCCTTTATTTTAATGGGAAGCTTTGTCACTTTATATAATTATATCGGCTTTCAATTGCTGGCCCCGCCATATCATTTAAGTCAGACGATTGTCGGCTGGATCTTTATCGTGTACATTACGGGTACCTTTAGTTCAACCTGGATGGGAAAGCTCTCCGATAAACTAGGACGCAGAAAGGTTTTATGGATTGGTTTGCTAATTATGTTAACGGGAGCGTTGACCACACTTGTTGAACCGTTAGTTTTAAAAATAATCGGTATCGCCATTTTCACCTTTGGCTTTTTTGGGGCTCATTCCATCGCCTCAAGCTGGGTGGGGAGAAGAGCGCAAACAGCAAAGGCTCAGGCATCTTCGTTGTACTTGTTTTTTTATTACTCTGGATCAAGCGTGGCAGGGACAGCAGGCGGCTTCTTTTGGTCACATTTTGGCTGGGGTGGCGTCATTGGCTTAATTTTTTGTTTACTGCTAATCGCCTTTCCGTTATCCATGAAACTCTCCTCGATACCCGCAAAAGCTTTATAGAAAAAGAATGAGGAGCTAATAAGGGGAATTACTCTCCCGGATTAGCTCCTCATTTTTTAATTCCCCGCTTTTGTCCTTACAAGCTGCATCCGCTGATTGAAAAGTGTTGGATACGATAAATATCCAAGCATAGCGCTTGTAACAGCAGCCGTTGTTAGCAATAGAAAAAGGATGAGCAATTGAAATTGCACCGCTTGCAAGGGATCGGCTCCTGCAATAATTTGGCCGCTCATCATTCCCGGCAGCTGGACAAGACCGATGGTTTTTTGGCTTTCGATGGTTGGAATCATGCTTGCCTTGATAGAGGTAATAAGCTGGCTATGTATCGCTTGTTTAGGTGTTCCACCCAGGGATAGAATGAGCTCGGTTTCATCCTGATGTGTTTCTACCTCCGAAGTGAATCGGTTGAGAAAGAGAATCGCCAGCACCATTGAATTTCCAATCACCATGCCGCTAATTGGGATGATATATTGGGCGGTTGCAGGTGTGATTTGAAATCCAAGTAAAATACTCTGCGTCAGTACCTCAATCACGACCAATGTGACCGTTACTTTCCATGTAATCCCTTTAATTGAAACGCCCTTTTTACGGGCATTTTGCGTGGCCGCCGCAATCATAATCGTCACCATTAAAAAAATATACAAGATATGTTCAGAATCAAACACAAATTTAAGAATATAGCCTACGACCAGTAATTGAATGATCGAACGGACTACGGCGATAAACGTGTCCTTTTCCAGCCCTAGGTGAAGCGTTTTAGATAAAATGAGCGGAAGGATAACAAAAATAAGAGCGATTGCTAGTTGGAGAAAACTCATTCCACTTCCCCCTTTACGAAGAGCCGCACTTTCTCATGAACTGGTGAGCGAAGCAGCTCGCTTTTTCCGGTTTCAATCAATTCTCCATGCATCATGACCCATGTATAGTGACCAATCGTCATGGCCTGCTGTAAATTATGAGTAATCCAGATAATCGTGGTCCCGTATTTTTGATTAATTTTTACAATCAGTTCTTCAATTTCTTGCTGGGACACACGGTCAAGCGAAGAAGTGATTTCATCCAACAATAAAATTTGTGGATGATTGACCAATGTCCGAGCAATTGATACCTTTTGACGTTGTCCGCCTGATAAATCTCGGATCGGCCGATGCAAATATTCCTCTCCCAAGCCCACATCTTGCAGTAAATGGTTAGCATCATGTTCGGCTAGTTGCTTTCCTTGCAAGGCTAATGGTAGGTTGAGATTTTTTAAAACACTTCCGCTTATCATGGGTGCACTTTGAAGGGCAATTCCCACCAGCCGGCGCAGATCCACCGGTTCATAATCATTAATCAGTTTCCCTTTAATTGAAATCTCTCCTGAATGTGGCGAGTGCAGTCCATTGCATAATTTAAGCAAGGTTGTTTTTCCAGCTCCTGAGGGGCCGACTAAAGTGGTGATAAAGCCTTCCGGAAAGGACCCGGTAATATTTCTTAATATATGGGTACCATCAACTGAATAATTGACATGGTTAAAATGGACAGCTGGCTTATAGCCTAATGTCATTAGGTAAACCTCCTTAATTACAAGATAACAGCACACCATTCATGTTTTGTTTTCTTCACTTCAATCAGATCTTGCAGATTAACTCCTATTATCATGTTCATTGTACTGGAATGAAAAATATTTTTAAATCTTGATACAACTTTTTACTGTGGTCGTCGGTAGTATAAACACGTTGTTCGCAGTTTTTTTGATGTTCTTAAAAAATAATAGGACATGTTGGGTTGCTAGCCTTTCCACAAAAAGACCTCTCTCCATATTTTAAAGTAAGTCCATTATGAGAGGAAGATTTTACATGCAATTAGATTATAATCAAGCACTGCGTTTAAAGGGTAAGATGATTCAGTTCAAAAATAAGCAAGGAGAATGGGCAATTGGTAAAGTGACTAAGGTTACAAAAGAGGGTCTTGAGATTGAGGAATTAAGCCCATCCGGCTCTAGTAGCGGTTACGGGTATGGTTTTTGGGGGCCGAGGCCGTTTTTTAGAGGGCCAGTATTTTTCCCGTTTGTTGGATTTGGTTTTTTTCCGTTCTTCTTTTGGTAATAAATAAGTGTTCTATATAGACGCGTTAAAAAGCACCGTAGCTCCATCCAATCGGGTTGACCTGCGGTGCTTTTGGTTAATCATGGCCCAAGGTTTTATTCAGATCTTAATGCGGGAGTTTTCGGCCGCCACCCTGCCGCTAAAACAACACTTTTACTTAGTTCAAATTTTAGATGTGACTATGTTAACGATTCCTGCCCGGTTGGAACAGTATTATGGTGGGAAAGCAAAGGAATAAGTATGATGCCAAGCCGGCTTAAGTGGATGTTTCCACTAGAGCCGGCTATTTTTATGCTAATGAAAATTGATCAGTCTAGCAGGATATTTGAAAATAAGATGAAAATACTATACTGTTTTAGTATAGAATAAATCATTTCAAGCTAACTTAGAAACAAGCGTGTAATATTAAAGGAGACATGATCATGTTACAAGAGATTTCATCGACCTTTGCTTCGATGCTGGATTGGCATATGTGGGCAGAAGTGTTGAGCGACCCAAAATCGTGGGGACTCATTTTATCATTGGCAGTACTAGAATGTATTCTTTCTGCAGATAATGCCTTGGTTTTATCTGCGTTTGTCAAACCATTGCCGAAGAAACAGCAAAAGAAGGCATTGGTCTATGGATTATGGGGTGCGTATGTATTCCGATTTATTTTTATTGGCCTCGGGACATTCTTGATTAAACTTTGGTTTATTAAATTAATTGGGGCGCTCTATTTGCTCTATTTGTCCGTCAAGTTCTTTATTGACAAGTATAAAAGTAAAGAAGGCGAAGAAGAGGAAGAAGAACGTAAGCCAACGGGTTGGTTAACAACAACTTTTGGTGTATTCTGGGCAACAGTTATCAGTGTCGAGCTAATGGACTTAGCCTTTTCAGTTGATAGTATTCTGACTGCTTTAGCGGTTTCAGATGAAGTCTGGGTGGTCTTACTGGGCGGTATGATTGGAATTCTGTTAATGCGGGGAGTCGCGACATTCTTTATTAGTTTAATGAACAGAGTTCCCGAGCTTGAAACAACGGCTTATGTTTTAATTACTTTTATTGCTTTTAAAATGGGGCTGACACTCATCGATATCGAAATTCCAAATGAGATTTTTATTATCGTGATGATCCTTGCCTTTGTTATTACATTTATTATCCATTCTATTCGGAAAAGTAGAGGGGAAAAATATTCACATTAAAAAGCAGATGGTATACCTGGGATTAAACTAATCCTGGTATTCCATCTGTTTTTTTCTTTTTATGTAAAAAACCGACAATTTACCCTAGTATCTCTAATTTTAATATAAGATAATGTAATAGTAACAGGTACAAGACCGTATGATAATACTAAGTTACATCTTAAGGAGGTGTACATTTAAACGAAGACATGCAAAACAGCAATGTTTATAGAAATTATTTTATCGTTGTTTTTTAGAAAATTGTTGTTTTGCTTGCAAGAATATAACTTAAATTGGAGGTAGGACCATGAAGAAGTATTTTCAGAGACTTGGAACATCCTTAATGTTACCAGTAGCGGTATTGCCGGCTGCTGCCATTTTGATGGGTATAGGTTATTGGATTGACCCAACAGGCTGGGGGGCGGACAGTCCATTAGCAGCCTTTTTAATTAAAGCAGGATCATCCATTATTGATCATATCCCGGTTCTTTTTGCCGTAGGGGTCGCCTTAGGGATGGCGAAAGAGAAAGACGGTTCAGCAGCTTTGAGTGGATTGGTTGCCTTCCTCGTTGTGACTACATTGCTTTCAACGGGCACGGTTTCCTTACTAGAAGGTATTGACCCTGCCAAGGTGGACCCAGCGTTTGGGAAAATCGATAATGCCTTTGTCGGGATCATTTCTGGTATTATAGCTTCTATGATGTACAACCGCTTCTCACATGTGAAATTACATGATGCACTGGCCTTCTTTAGTGGGAAACGATCAGTACCGATTATGACGGCATTGTCCATGCTGGTAGTATCCGGCATATTATTCTTTCTCTGGCCTGTAATCTATACAGCATTAGTTGCATTTGGTAAAACAATCAGTGATTTAGGTGCTTTAGGTGCTGGCCTATACGGTTTCTTCAATCGATTATTAATTCCAACAGGATTACACCACGCCTTAAACTCGGTGTTTTGGTTTGATGTTGCAGGTATCAATGATATTGGTAACTTCTTGGCCGGTAAGGGAGAAAAGGGCGTTACAGGTATGTATCAGGCTGGATTCTTCCCGATTATGATGTTCGGATTACCTGCAGCGGCATTGGCCATGGTGCATACAGCAAAAACGAAGAAGAAAAAACAAGTCGCTTCCTTAATGTTAGCAGCAGGTTTCGCGGCGTTTTTTACAGGAGTTACAGAACCAATTGAATTCGCTTTCATGTTCTTGGCTCCAATGCTTTATCTTGTTCATGCTATCTTAACAGGCCTTTCATTGATGATTGCCTCACTTTTCCATTGGACGGCTGGATTCGCTTTCAGCGGAGGATTTATTGACTTTTTCCTAAGTTTGCGAAATCCAATTGCGAATCAGCCATACATGTTAATTGTCCAAGGGTTAGTGTTTGCAGTGATTTATTATTTCTTATTCCGTTTCATTATTGTGAAGTTTAACTTAATGACTCCAGGTCGTGAAGAAGATGATGAAGATGAAGAGGTTGAAGGTGCCAAAGGAGACAGTAAATTTGCTTCAATGGCAGCCACAATCTATGAAGGGTTAGGCGGCGACGCAAATGTGGTTTCCGTTGATAACTGTGTCACACGGTTAAGACTTGAAGTGAAAGATATGAATGCGGTCGACCAGAAGAAAATCAAATCTACTGGTGTACCAGGGATTAACATCGTTGGGCCACAAAGCATTCAGGTCATTGTAGGGACCAATGTTCAATTTGTAGCGGATGAGGTCAAGAAAATTCGTAATAAAAAATAAGAACAAAGGAAACACTTAGGCCGATTTAGTAGTCTAAGTGTTTTTTTATTGTTGTTTAGTTTACTATGGGGGCAGAGGCTCCAGTTTTTTTAAAATAATGTCATAATAGAGGTAACTTTGATTATCATGAAGGAGTTATCGATGAAAGAATATCAGTTTGATAAATTACTTAACATTAAAACCCGTGGTGACCAGCAAGGCTTTAACAAGTCTCTGCACTATCATCGCTATGAGCCCACACCCTATAGTGCACTGGAAGAGTTATTTCATCATTATGAGGTGAAAAGCAGTGATCATATTGTTGACTTTGGATGCGGGAAAGGGCGGCTGAACTTTTATCTTCATTATTATTATGATGCAAATGTAGTAGGGATTGAGATGAATGAATCTCTCTATAAAGAGGCACTCCATAATCAACAGACGTATGCAAAAAAGAATTATAAAGATAAAATTCAGTTTCTTTGCTGCTTGGCAGAAGACTATAAGATAGGGGAACTAGATAATCGTTTTTACTTTTTCAATCCCTTTTCTATTCAAATCTTCCGGAAAATTATTAACAATATATTGCTTTCCTTAGAAAAATCACCGCGGGAGGCTGAGCTTGTTTTGTACTACCCGTCCCCGGAGTATATCTTCTTCTTAGAAAATGACACTGCTTTTAGGTTAAAAAAGGAAGTGCTCGTCCCATTTGTTTCGGAGCATAATCCCAATGAACGGTTTTTGATCTATTCGATTGAGTGTTAGGTGGAAACTACAAATACCTATCATTAGGGAATACATTAATGAAATTATATACATTGTGCTAAGAGGAGTAAGGGTGACAGGCACCATGGATGGACATTTGTCCATCCGTGGTGCCTGTCACCCTTTTTATTATCTAGATGATTGTGGATTTATCGGGAAAAGGGTACAAACCTAGAGCCTGTCTGATTTGGGTTACATATAAATGAAGTACAACCATACAGAGAGATAAATGGAAGGGGGGGACAGGAGCGGACAAACTCGGTGGAGGAGGCAGTGTCGTCTCATGATTACATCATGAATCACTACCTAGATTGAAAGGAGATCAACATGTCTTTACAACCAATGGTTTGGATTACCATATTGTCTTTTGTCGCTACACTCATTTTTATTCTTTGGAGGCCAAGAGGAGTAAACGAAGCAATTCCTGCAACAATTGGTGCCATCTTTGTTTTACTAAGCGGCAGCGTTTCACTGTCCGACCTCGGGGTCATTACGGAAACGATAAGTGGTGCCGCGATTACGATAATTGCCACCATCGTTATGGCGATTGTCTTAGAAAGTTTTGGATTCTTTAACTGGGTGGCAGAAAAGCTGGCAGCTAAGGCAAAGGGATCGGGAATTCGCTTATTCTGGTATGTCAATCTACTATGCTTTCTCATGACCCTGTTTTTTAATAATGATGGAAGTATTTTGATTACAACCCCTATATTGGTCATGCTGCTTAACAACATGGGGTTAAAAAATCACCAAAAGATTCCCTATTTATTGTCAGGGGGATTAATCGCCACAGCTTCAAGTGCACCAATTGGAGTAAGTAATATTGTAAACCTTATCGCTTTGAAAATCGTTCATATGAGTTTGTATTTGCATACAGCGATGATGTTCGTTCCAGCAACCCTCGGGCTTCTGTTCTTAGTTTTTCTACTCTATTTGCGCTTTAAAAAGGTTTTACCAAAGACAATACCAACTAAAGTAGCTGGATTATCATTCTCATCCTATCATCCACTAAAACCACAGTATTCCTCTGAAAAAGAACGATCCAAGTTTATGCGCAATGTCCTGCTGTTTGTCTTCGCTGTCCGTGTCAGCCTGTTTGTTGCTTCCTATATAGGGATTCCCGTTTCAGCGATGGCTGTATTTGGTTCTCTTGTCCTTTTAGGCTGGAGATGGGCTTATTTAAAAATACCGCCAACCGATATGATCAAAAAGACTCCATGGTATATTCTCGTCTTCGCGTTTAGTATGTATGTCATTATTTATGGTCTGAATAATATTGGACTAACCCACTGGTTAATCGGATTCATGCGGCCGATGGTATCGGGCAGCTTGCTCAATGCGAGTGTGTTGATGGGGGCACTATTATCGGTTCTCTCCAATATCTTTAACAATCACCCGGCCCTCATGGTGGGAACTCTGACATTAACAAATATGGATTTACCACTGCTTACCTTAAAAGTAGCTTATTTAGCTAACGTTATCGGCAGTGACATGGGCTCGCTCCTGCTTCCAATGGGAACATTGGCAACCTTGATGTGGATGCATATTATCAGGAAAGGGAAAGTCAAATTTTCGTGGTGGGAGTATGTGAAAATTACAGCTGTGGTGATACCGCCGGCTACCTTGTTTACGTTAGTCGTTTTATATTATTGGGTTTCAGGAATTTTTGGTGGAGTACTTCAATAAAAAGAAGGTAAGGAGAGGTTAACATGAATCATTTTCAAGACTTAGTGGGAAAAAATGTTGAGCTTGAGATTTCAGGAGGACACTATTATAAAGGAATCTTAGTTGATTTTGGGCTGGACATTGTGGTTTTGTATGTGGGGAAGACCCAATCCTTCCTATATATTCCGGCAGTCCACATTCAATGGTGGAAAGAAATAACGCTAGAGGATGATGAAGTATATGATTTACCTGGTGAAAAGCCTATTAAATCGGATTCTATGACCATTTCATTTCGAAAGATTCTTACTAACGCCCGAGGACGATTTGTTGAACTCTATGTAACAGGAAATAAACCCATCCATGGCTATGTAACGAGTATCATGAATGATTACCTTGTTTTTAACTCACCAGTATACAAATCAATGTATATTTCAATGCACCATGTAAAATGGTTAATTCCTTATCCAGATAATGTTACCCCTTTTTCTCAAAGTAGTGAGTCACTGCTTCTAAAAACAAGTACAGTTCCATTGGCCCGATCCTTTACGGAGCAATGTAAAAAGGTAATCAATCAATTTGTGATCATTGATGGGGGAGAGAGCAGTCAGAAAATCGGGGTTCTAGGAGATGTACAAGACAACCAGCTGACAGTCATCACCGCAATGGGGGACATCGTCTATCAAAATCTCGAGCATGTTAAAACCATTTATGTACCATAACGAGTAAGTTTGCCCTGAGGATTTCTAATAAGAAAGGTGTTCCGAATGGACAGAAACAAACAGCAAAAAAACAATCCAACCTTGTTTGGCCGACAAAGGATGGATTAGTAAGTCGATTGCCTATCAAATTTATCAAGCCGTGGTTTATGGGAAGCCACGGTTCATTTACATAACCTTATATATATAAATTATGATTGAAAGTGTAACTATGTTCATAACTATCAATAAATTTCTAAGGGTGTCAGGCACTAAACGTGGACAGGTTTCCACCATTGATGGACAATGTAAAGGATGCTTCATGGTATTGGTTTACAGTATATAATAAAGATAATAGTAAAATGGGTGACAGTACCAGTAAGGAGATTGCAATGAAATCAGTAGAGGTAACAGAACGAATTGAGACGCTGGATTATTTGCGCGGTTTTGCGCTGCTTGGAATTATATTGGTTAACATTGGTCCATTGTTGATGGCTGTCCCGCCACAGCCCAATTCGCTGGATGCCTCTTACTGGCGGTTTTTATACTTATTTGTGGAAGGGCGCTTTTATACGATTTTCACCTTCTTGTTTGGTGTTGGGTTTTATATTTTCATTACTCGTGCCAACGCGAAGGGAAAAAATGGTTATGTGTTATTTTTGCGGAGATTGCTCGTCCTATTTATCTTCGGTTTAGTCCATATGAGGTTTCATCCAGGTGAGGCATTAACCGTTTATGCGATTGCTGGGTTGATTCTCCTGCCATTTTATAAAGTAAATAAAATAGTTAACCTAGTGGCTGGCATCGCCCTGTTAATTGTTTTGAGTATCTTTGCAGTTAAAATATTGATGGTAATTCCACTTATGTTACTAGGAATCGCGGCGGGTCAATATCGGATATTTGAACATACCACCGACCACATCAAAAAAATCATCGTTTTTACAGTCCTTATGTTGATCCTGAGTATTGCTGGCCTTATCTATCAATATCAATTTGTACCATTTATATTTGGCGAGGTGCCAAGTGCCAGTTACTTGAAGATTCATCGGTTTATTACAATTGGCATCGCAATTGGCCCAATTGTTTCTGCCTTTTATGCAGGGAGTATGATTTTACTTTTGCAACTACCCTTTATTCGTAAAATATTATCTCCTTTAAAAAGGTATGGCAGGATGGCCTGCACCAATTATCTTGCTCAAACAGCCTTAATCCTGCTGACCGGCAGGATATGGGATGTAACGAATCACATCACCTATATCCAATCACTAGCTGTATGTGTATCCATTTACATCATCCAATTGACGTTCAGTTCCATTTGGCTGCACTTTTTTCATTATGGCCCTTTAGAGTGGGTGTGGCGGGCCTTGACCTACTTACAAGTACCGCCGATGCGAAAAAAGGAAAATCGTACGGAAGCATCAATCCTCACTATAAAGAAACAGTGACAGCCTGTAACGGGACTGTCACTACTCTTCTCATATCATTATTCCTGTTCAATTTTCACATCATGTTCTTTGGCAAGTTTGTTCAGCTTAGATTTATAATCACGAATATGTTTTCTAGCATCTGCCAGCATATCGTTCGCTTCCTGTATTAACCCCGCATCCTGATCTTCTAAAGCCTGCTTAATTTTCACAAAGGCATTGTATTGAATGTCAGCACCTTCGATATAGATCTCGTGAATTTTCTGTAATTCCTCTGTCTCAATCTGGACTGAATCTAATTCTTGAATAAATTCATTATAATTTGGGATCACATCTGTGGTTAAGGCATCGTACATGGTTTGGTCATCTTTATAATTTGCCCCAGATACACCTTCATAGGCAGAAACAGCCGCAGCCTCTAATTTACCCGCATCCTTCATTTCCTTGTTTAAATAATTCAGCAGGTCATCTTGGATTGGATCGCCAAAGCAGCCTGACAATAAAAAAATGAACGGGATTATCAATGCAAACAGCCTTTTTTTCAAACCATCACCTCCTAAGCACAATTTATGTGAGAGTGGAAGTCCATTATGTTAGAGGATGGAAAAAAAGAGTTATATTCCCATCACATTTAAAAAACGGTCTTCAGTGGCGAAAAGCAAAAATTTTCCTCTACATAATTGATAGAAATTCTCATTTACTAATTGACAGCCTAGCAGCATGCAATGTTATAATTGAACATATAAACAAATGATAATGATTTTCAATATCACCTATTAATTGAACTGTAGGGGACAGCGATGAAAAAACGATATTTAGGTTTGGCTTTAATTATTTTATCTGGAGTGTCATTGTTTGTGGGTGTTAGTAATCTTTCACCGATGGACCTATTAAACTTCGATTCTGAAGAAACGCAGATTTTCTTGATCAGTCGAGTTCCGCGGTTAGTAGCGATTTTATTAGCAGGGGCAGGGATGAGTATCGCCGGCCTCATCATGCAGCAGCTTAGCCGAAATAAGTTTGTCTCGCCAACTACGGCGGGGACTTTGGATGCAACCAGGCTTGGGATTTTGGTGTCAATGTTAGTGTTTGCAAACGCCTCTATGCTGGAGAAAATGGCTGTTGCCTTTGCTTTTGCACTGGCCGGGACATTTTTGTTCATGCAAATACTAGATCGAATTAAATTTAAGGATGCTATTTTCATTCCGCTTGTAGGCTTAATGTTCGGGAATATTTTATCTTCCGTGACCACCTTTTTTGCCTATAGAGCAGATGTCATTCAAAATATGTCAGCTTGGCTGCAAGGTGATTTTTCAATGATTATGAAAGGACGGTATGAACTCCTATACATAAGCATTCCAATCTTGATTATCGCCTATTTCTATGCAAATCGATTTACCGTAGCCGGAATGGGTGAAGATTTTTCGAAAAATTTAGGCTTGTCTTATCGCAGGGTCGTCAATATTGGTCTGATCCTTGTTGCGCTAATTACGGCAACAGTCGTCCTGACCGTCGGCATGATTCCCTTCCTAGGTCTGATTATTCCTAATATCATTTCTATTTTTAAAGGGGATCATTTACAAAAAACATTGCCGCATACAGCCCTATTAGGCGCTAACTTTTTGCTGGTTTGCGATATTTTAGGAAGGTTAATTATTTATCCATATGAGATTTCCATTAGTCTCATGGTTGGCGTGATCGGCAGCGGGATTTTCCTATACCTTTTGTTTGGGAGGAAGACCTATGCGTAACTCCATAAGAATGACTATCCTTGTCCTGCTTGCAGCGGTCTGCTGTGCAGCCTATTTATTCCATGATTTAAATGGAAGTTTTGATTATGCCTTGCCACGCCGGGCCATTAAAGTGATTGCCATGGTCATTACAGGGTTCACGATTGCCTATGCAACCGTTGTATTTCAAACTATCACCCATAATCGTATTTTGACACCAAGCATTATGGGGCTCGATGCTCTTTATTTGCTCTTACAAACGGTCATAATCTTCTTTTTGGGATCTGACCATATGATTGTTGTGGATAAACAAGTAAACTTTCTACTTTCAGTCGCTGTTATGATCCTATTTGCCCTGTTACTTTATAAATTTCTTTTTAAAAAAGGCGGTCAGTCGGTTTACTTTTTACTGTTGGTTGGAATTATTGTCGGTACTTTTTTCTCAAGTATCTCTACCTTTTTTCAAGTGTTAATTGATCCGAATGAATTTCAAATTGTTCAAGACCGGATGTTTGCTAGTTTTAATAATGTCAATTCCGACTTAGTGTGGCTGGCACTGATTATTGTCGCTATCGTGATGGTATATGCCTGGCGCTTTGTGAAATATCTCGATGTTTTATCGCTCGGCCGAGAGGTGGCTATTAATCTAGGCGTCCCTTACGATTCCGTCGTGAAACAGATGCTGGTCATTGTAGCGGTTTTTATATCGATCTCCACTGCGCTGGTTGGCCCGATTACCTTTTTCGGCTTAATTGTGGCTAATCTTTCCTATCAATTTTTTAAAACCTACAAACATAAGGTTTTGATAAGCGGTGCGATGACGATGAGTGTGATCGCTCTAGTCGGCGGGCAATGGGTAGTCGAACGAGTCTTTACCTTCTCGACCACACTGAGTGTGATTATTAACTTTATCGGCGGTGTTTATTTCATCTATTTATTACTGAAGGAGAGGAAATCAGCATGATCCAGGTCAAGTCTTTATCGAAATTTTATGGTAAGAAAGCGGTTGTGGAGGATGTAACTGTCAATATTCAACGCGGTAAAATCACTTCTTTTATTGGGCCGAATGGTGCGGGGAAATCAACACTGTTGTCCATGGTCAGCCGTCTGCTTGATGCTGATACAGGTGAAGTGCTCGTCGATCAGTCGGATGTCCGCAAAATGAAATCGAATGATTTTGCTAAATGTGTCTCGATTTTAAAACAGTCGAATTACATGAATGTAAGGCTCACGATCCGTGAACTGGTTTCGTTTGGCCGGTTTCCTTACTCCAAAGGGCGGTTAACGGATGAAGATGAGCGGATTGTTGACCAATCTCTAGCGTACATGCATCTAACTGAAATGGAGGACCAATTTTTAGATGAATTATCCGGAGGACAACGGCAGCGTGCCTTTATTGCGATGGTCATTGCTCAAGACACCGAGTATATTTTGCTCGATGAACCACTGAACAATTTGGATATGAAACATTCCGTTCAGATCATGAAAATATTGCGCCGTTTGGTCGATGAACTTGGAAAAACCGTTGTTATTGTGCTTCATGATATTAACTTTGCTTCTGTTTATTCCGATTGGATCGTGGCCATGAAGGATGGCAGAGTGGTCAAAGATGGACCAACAGAAGAGATTATCCAATCCGAAGCATTAAATGAAATTTATGATATGGATATACCGATTCAAGAAATGAACAACTGCAGAATTTGTGTTTATTTTAATTCTTAAAAGGGAGAGATCATGATGAAAAAGTGGAGTCTATTTGGTTTAATTTTTTCAATAATTCTTGTTTTAGCTGCTTGTGGAGGAACCTCCAAGGAAGAAGGTCAATCGAAAACAGCATCTACTAGTAAGACAACAACAGAGAAAATAACGATTGAACATAAATATGGTAAAACAGAGCTGGAAAAGAACCCTAAAAAAATAGTCGTATTTGATTTTGGTGTTTTAGATACCTTAGATGAGTTAGGTATTGAAGTAACAGGTGTTCCACAAACAGTGGTACCTTCTTATTTGAAGAAATATGAAGATAAAAAATATACAAATGTCGGCAGCTTAAAAGAACCTGACTTTGAAGCCATTCATGCGATGAACCCCGATGTAATTTTCATTTCAGCCCGTCAAGCCGAATTATATGATCAATTCGCTGAAATCGCGCCAACCGTTTACATAGACTTTGATTATACAAAGTACATGGAATCGTTTGAGAAAAATATGAATCTCATTGGTGAAATCTTTGGCAAAGAAGATCAAATTGCCAGCGAGTTAAAGGACGTTAAAGCAAATGTCGAAGAAGTGCACAAAAAGGCGTCTGCTCTTGATAGTAAAGGCCTGATTATCTTAGCAAATGAGGGCAAGGTGAGTGCATACGGACCTAATTCCCGCTTTGGTTTAATCCATGATGTGTTTGGCTTTGGTGCTGCGGATAAGGATATTGAGGTATCCACACATGGTCAAAGTATTACGTTTGAATATATTATGGAGAAAAACCCTGACGTATTATTTGTCATTGACCGTGCTACTGCAGTGGGCGGAGAAATTGGCGCGAAAGAAATCGTTGAAAACGAACTCGTTCAAAAAACGAATGCCTACAAAAATGATAAAGTTGTCTACCTTAATTCCGATACTTGGTATTTGAGCGGCGGCGGTTTAAAATCTATTAAATCCATGGCAAAAGAAATTGAGGCAGCCTTATAATCTATTAACTTGAAAAAACGCTTGGCCACTTTATGTGACCAAGCGTTTTTGGTGCCTGACACCAGTGAAAATTTCGCTTCCTTTTATCGTAAGATTCTGTAAAATAAGGAGTAAGAGTCTAAAGTGTTTGGAGAGAATACTATGGCGAAGGGCTTCCCTGCTTTTAATAATGAATCTGAGTCTGCCTTTTATGATCATGAATTTATCAATCTATTCCTTGACTGCACAGCAGATGGAATATGTATAATCGATGTGGAAGATCGGGTCATTCGGATCAATCATATGTTTACGGAAATTTTTGGCTATACGGAAGAAGATGTTTTGGGAAAGATATACGAAAAATTTCCTAATCCAGATCAATTGATTGGGGTTTTGCAGGCAATTAAAGAAGGGGAATTTTTCCATGATATTGTGACACAACGTTATCATAAAAATGGGAATCTGCTAGATATTGCGGTCTCTTATTCTCCTTTTCGAAACAAGGCAGGAGAAATTATCGCCATGATCGCGATTTATCGTAATATTACTCAATATAAAAATACTGAGCGAGAATTAAAAAAGACCCAAGAGTTGTATAAGTTAATTACCGAAAATACAACAGATATGATAAAGCTTTATTCGAAAGACAAGACTATCATCTATGCTTCCCCATCACATAAAAATGGAATTGGGTTAACTCCAGAGCAATTAATAGGAAAAACGGCTTATGATGTGATCGATTTAGAAGACCATGAAAAACTTGAGAAAGTCTATCAAACACTAGTAGAAACGGGAGAGCCCCAATTGTTTCAAACCAAAGTGGTATGCGGTAATCATGAGACGATAGAATCTGAGACAACCATTACGCCTATCTTTAATGATCAAAATGAGGTGGAGTCCTATGTAACGGTTGGCAGAAATATAACAGATCGAATAAAAAATGATGATGCCCTTCGTAATTTAGATCGCCTATCGATTATTGGACAATTAGCAGCGGGTGTTGCTCATGAAATTAGAAATCCGTTAACCTCACTAAAAGGATTCACCAAGCTGCTAAAAGGTACAACAGACCATGATCGACAGGGGAATTACCTTTCCATCATCATGGATGAGCTGGACCGGATTGATAGGATTGTCAATGAATTTATGTCGTTAGCGAAACCGCAAGCTATTCAATTTGAGCGAGAAAGCTTAAAGAACATTCTAGAAAGTACAGTAAACATTCTTCACCCGCAAGCCTTATTACATAATGTACAAATCGTCACCCATTATCAATCAAATGATATCACCTTATTGTGCAGCCCCAATCAATTAAAACAAGTGTTTGTCAATTTCATAAAAAATGCCATTGAAGCGATGCAGGACGGCGGCATTGTCCATATTGAGGTTCATGAACTAGAGGGGAATAGGGTCGAGATTAGTTTTTCTGACGAAGGATTCGGAATAGACTCAAAGGTGATGGATTTACTCGGAACTCCCTTTTACACCACGAAAGATAAAGGCATTGGGCTGGGTTTAACGGTTAGTAACAAAATTATCCAAGAACATAATGGAACTATGAAAATTGAAAGCCAACTCGGAAAAGGAACCACCGTAAAGGTTGAGTTAGCTTGTATATAATAGGATGTCCCACTAGGGTTTGATACCTCGCTCAATGTCATGTAGCTGCTTATTATTACTACATACTTAGTCGAGGAGCTGACTCTATGTTGGGACATCCTTTTATTTTGTGTATCGATTGGCATAACTCGAGGCAACGAAGGCATCTGGTTTGATTTTAGGTTCCACTCCCATTGATTCCATTCGGGTGACCATTTCTTGGACGAACTCCCTAGTTTTATTTCGTTTACCTGCCCCAATATCAATGTGACCTTCCATCGTGAAGGTGGCACCTTTGTATAAATGGGGAAGAACAATCGAAATTAATTCATTCTTTCTCTCTTCTGTGAACATCGAAACAATTTCCTCAGTTAAGGACAATTCTAATGAAATTCGCTCATGTAACTGGATCATTTTCCTAGGAATTGTTACTTTCCTTATACAGGCCCACACGCCATTTCCCTCGTTTTGAATGACAATTCCAGTAATAAAAACAGTATGGGATTTGTGTACTTGTGAATCTGTCCCCACCATAAGGCGGTAGTTGCCATTGGGATGTATGTTCATGAATGCCACAATTCGCTCAAAGACCTGCTCGAACGAAAGTCCATTCTCCTGAAGATTTTGAAATGAATGGTGATAGGCTGGGTAGTTTTTCATTTTGAAGCACCACATCTTTCCCTTCCATCAGAAGGTTAGTCTCACTTCTTATTCATATCTTATGGAAAATGGCTTATAGTCGTGCCGCCTGTGATGGTATTTGATTTTTTAAAGTGTATGAGAAAAACATAGAAAAAATGCAGCGTGCATGTCTAGTAATGACAAGGTGGGATATTGGGTATTATTACCATTGTCCTAGTAGGAATTTTATTTACCTAGATGCTTTGGGTGAAAGGTAGGATAGTAATTTAGAAGAATTCATAATAAACTAACCTTAGTTAATAAAAATACATATTTTTTAATAAAAATGCATAAAAGGGAGTGGGAATAATGAAGAAAAAGAAAACCAAAGCGGCGGCTGCTGGTATTTTGTCTGTAAGTCTGCTAACGGCACTGCCATGGTCAGTTGGGTTTGCAGAAGGACCAAAATGGACAAACGTCAATGTATTTGAGGAGCAAGATGGAAGCAAGTTTAATAGTGAAAACTACGACTTTGTGAAGTTCTCGCAAATAGGTACAAAGTTAAAAGCAATTGAAAAGCAATCTAATCGAATTAAAGTGGAAGTCCGCGGAACATCTGCAGATGGAAATCCTCTTTATGTTGTCACCGTTGCGGATCCAACGACACAAGGGAAATTTGGTAAAATCCAATCACTGCGGAAGCAGATGTTTAAAAATCCACAAAAGGCTCAGGATTGGATTGCCGAGAACCCTGATTTTAAGGTGCCGATTATGATTAACGGTTCCATTCATGGTACAGAATTTGCAGGAAGTGATGCGGTACTTCAATTGATTGAAAGATTTGCGACCCAAAATGACGCTGAGACGAAGAACATTTTAGCGAATAATATTCTTATTTTTAATGTTGTACAAAACCCGGACGGACGTGTAAATGCTACCCGTTTCAATGGAGAAGGAATCGACTTAAACCGTGATTTTATTACGCAATCGCAGCCAGAAACTAAAGAAACGGTGGAGCTTCTTAAAGAGTGGAATCCGATGATATTTCTTGATACCCATGGATATGTGAAAAATTATGCTCCTAACCGCCAAGGCTTAATTGAACCATGTACACCGCCGCATAATCCGAACTATGAATACGACCTTTATAATAAATGGGCCTATAAGCAGGCAGAAGCGATGGAAGCAAGCATCATGAAAGATAAAGCAAATTTCTCCGGCGGTCTGTATCAGAATATGGAAGGCGTCTATATTCCACAACGCAATGATGCAGAAGGATGGGATGATTATCCGCCAATTTTCACGCCAATGTATGCCATGTACCATGGAGCTTATGGACACACGCTTGAAACCCCAACGAATGATTGGGATGGCGTTCGTTGGATGTATAACGCCATTATTGGTGCATTAAACTTTGCTACAGAGAATAAACAATCGATGATTACGGACCAAATTGAAATGTTTAAACGCGGCATTAACTTTGATCATCCATTCCACCAGGACGGATTTTTCCCGAAAGCCTATATCCTTCCGGTTAATCAACAGGATCCAACGGTAACAGATAAAGCGGTCAATCATTTACTTAATAATGATATTGATGTGGTGCAGGCAGCAAAAGCATTTACTGTCGATGGAAAGTCGTATCCAAAAGGAACCTATTTGGTCAACATGGACCAAGCGAAGGCTGGATTAGCTAACACGATGCTGTGGGATGGGGAGGACATTTCTAACGATACATCTTCCATGTATGATATTTCAGCATGGAGTCTTCCGGAGCTTTGGGGCTTTGAAGCAGTAGCTACGCAAAGTCCGGTTGAAGTGACGACTACAAAGGTAAACAAAGTAATGGAGCAAGGGGCGGTAACTGGAAAAGGACCATTTTTGATCCCAAACAGTTCTGTTAAAGCTGTGAATCTAGTAAATACTTTGTTACAACAAGGTGTACAAATAAAGCGGGATGAGGAAGGTAACTTCTACACAGAAGCTCCAGCGGCTGCCATTTCAGCAGCTGTGAAAGCCTCAGGGTTGCAGGTTACTTCAACTGCTAAAATACCTGAAGAGGCAGTGGCCTTATCCAGCTTGAAAGTGGCCATTTTGAAGGACGGCGGTATGGGCAAAGTACAGTCTCATAGTGGTACAAAGCTAGCCTTGAAACGGCTAGGTTTTGAGGTAAAGGAAGTAACGCCTGTAGAAGTCGCTGAAAAGGGATTGAATGGTTTTGATGTGTTCGTTTACAGCGCGACGGAAAGTCTGATTTCTACTAATCTATCTGCCGCAAATAAAGAGTTTGGTTTCCAAACTGCTGACCAGTTTGCTGCATTCAAGGCGAATGTGACGAGTTTTGTCAGCAAAGGCGGCAAGTATATTGCGGTAGGTGCTGGTTCTTCACGAGCCACGAAAACACTTGGCCTAACGGATGATACTATTAATACGGGTGGTTCTAACAGTAATGGAATTGTGAAAGTAAACTATGAAGGAACCGGATTAACGGCAGGTTATGACTCGGATGACCTAGGTTTTGTGTACCGCCCAGTTTGGTATACCGGTACAGAAAATGATGAGGTAGTGGCAAGTCTAGCAGATTCGGCTGACTTCTTTGTGGCAGGCCATTGGAGAAATAACAGCAGCGCGAAGGGACAGGCGGTAATCGTCAAAGAGCAGGATAAGGATGTGACCTTAATCGGCTTAGAAGCTGGCTTCCGTGACCATACGGATTACCTGTTCCGACTGTTATCCAATACTATTTTTGAAAAATAAAACAAACAAGCAGCCTGGTTCAACTATTTGAGCCAGGCTGCTTTGTTGTGAAGGTATCAATTAAGTGAATAGCGAATACCTATGTATATTCTATGGAACTTTGCAAAGGTGGGAGGATTTAAAAGCATGACATATTCGGAATATTCTATTGTGGCAGAAACCAATAAAGGACATGTAAGCAATGTGAAGCTATTTGATTATTTAGACCAGGGAAGAAGCGTCTGGTATCGCTATTGCATCTTGCAAGGCGTTGAAGCTGTCGCTGTACATATTGGTGTTGATTATAAAAAGGAAGTTTTCAATAATGACAGATTATTGATTCGTACCACACTTGATCGGGTGGGGAACACGAGCTTTACTCTGAAGCAAATGATGACTAATGTGGATGAGGAACTGATGGTATCGGCTGAGGTTGTTTTTACAACCATCAACCGTCAGACAAGAAAAAAAGTCACGGTACCTGATGAGGTTCGCCGTCTGCTGGAGAATGAAGCTAGTTTGGATGATGAACTAGCAGCGAGGAATAACGTGGTTTAGAACCTGTTAGATTGTCAAAATTTTTTGAATAAGTATGTAAAAAACAATTAAATGCCTAACAATATTTGTGCCAGTCCATCATTAAATAAAACAACAAGATTACTTTATGAAGGAATGATGAGAATGGCAAAAAGAAACCGCGGGAAAACGATCAGCAGCCTGCCTTCCAATGGACGGGGGACATGCCCTCTATGCAAACGAACAGGTATAAAGCTGCTCTATTCACATAAGACTGAAGCCAACCAAACCATCAAAGTCTGCAAAAACTGTCGGGATAAATAAATCTCCTATGTCCTCCAATGGTGCCTGACACCAATAATTAAATTTTATTGTTAACCTGATTTATTTTTAGGTTGACAATAAATACCTACACCCATTATCTTAATAATAAGAACATTTATATGGATGGGATGGGAGAATTATAATGAGGAAGTTTACGGCACTGGATATAACATTAGCGGGGATGTTTGTTGCACTTATGGCAATCGGCGCCAATATTACTTCAATTGCACCGTTTATGCATGTTGGCGGAGTTCCCATTACCTTACAGACTTTTTTTGCTATTTTAGCAGGCGCTATTTTGGGAAGTCGTTTAGGGTCAATCGCCATGGTGGTTTATATGTTAGTTGGATTAGTGGGGGTTCCCGTCTTTGCTGATTTTTATGGAGGGGTCTCGATCATTATCAGACCAACCTTCGGCTTTATTATTTCCTATATCTTTACAGCCTATATTATTGGGAAAATAATCGAGAAAAACAAAAGTATGACGACCTTTATTGTTGCCTCTATTATTGGAATGGCAGTCAACTATCTTTTCGGAACGAACTGGATGTATTTTGCTTATAAACTTTGGGCAGCTGCGCCAGAAGGATTTACCTATAAAATGGCTTGGCTGTGGATGGCCGCTCCACTGCCAAAAGATATCATCTTAGCGGTACTGGCCGGAATGATGGCCCATCGCCTTGAAAAATCAGTATTATCAAAAGGCCAATTCAAAAATATAAAACGTGTTTCATAAAATCATAAAAGGCCATAAAAAGACACTGTCCACCTATCGTGGACAGTGTCTTTTTGTGGTGCCTGACACCAATAACACCATTATCATCAATCAGACGATTTCTTTGTTTAATAAGCCGTTTATGATGGATACTCTGTTCTTGCCGAGCTGCTTGGATTGGAACATGAGCTGGTCCGCTATGATATAAGCTTTTTCCATTGATACGTGTTCATTTACTTTGTAGAAGTAAAGCCCAAATGAGGCGGTGTAGGAAATGGAAATGACGTCACCTTGGAATTCGGCTGAAACCGAATGGTTTTCAATGCCCTTTGCAATCCTGTTTATTAAAGCCGCTGTTTCCTCAAAGCTTCTTTTCCTTAGATAAAGGGTGAATTCCTCCCCGCCACTTCGAAACAAATAGTCCTCTTGTTCAAGGTAGCTTTTTAATGTTGCGGCAAAGTGTTGAATGACCTTATCACCCACGGCATGATTGTAGCTGTCATTAATTCTTTTAAATTTATCAATGTCACAAACAACAATTCCAATGTATTCATTCGATTGATTGAGCTCGCTCAATTTTTTATCCATAAAGGTACGATTAAAAACACCGGTCAGAAAATCGGTATAGGCCAATTGCTCAAACTTATCCCGTTCAAGCTTATTTTGAATACTTTGCGACTTTGAATAGAACGAACGGCTAACAATATAGTTTAAAAGGAAAACGCTCAACAACATATCCCATTTTCCATTTTGGAGGAAAATAAGCAAGAGACCGTTCGTAATAGCTACTTTTCCATAATCAAGTAGACTGATGCCTTTAAAAATAAACTCATTTGCTTCTTTAAATGATTTTAGCTCTCCTAAAATCATAAAGACAATAACCATGAACGTACCAGATAAATAAGAGGTAAAACAAATCAATAAGAATAACAGAATCCAGTAACCTAAAGGGAACGGCTGAAAAATGGGAGAAAGGATTTGGTACAAAAAATAGGCAAGCGAGTTAGTAATAACAAAACAGCCGATATTATAGAGAGTATCTGTAAACTCGGTGGGATCAGCTGCCCGGGTCCATTTTCGATAAACATAAATAGAAAATCGATAAATCGTTTCATATAAAAATAACCCCATTGGTCCAGCAAAAAGAACCATGGCTAAATCATAACTAATTCCATATTCAATATTCGTACTGCCGTTTTTGTAGAATACTCTTAGTCGAAAATATAGACTTGCAAAAAACCAGAACACAATTAAAGCTTTGATATAAGTGGTGTGATCCACCATTAACCTTGATGAACCAAAAGCTAGTACCAAGGCAATGAGAAAAAGTGAAATATCGTATAACCTTGCTTTTAGCATCATAGTTAAATCCCTTCTTGAAAAATAACAAGTTAAATCCAAGCGCTAATCTATTATAGTTTCTGAGTTTCCAATGAATGTTATATCTATTTTACATAACTTTTTTTAATAAAACGACTACTTTTTTTAGAATGTGGGTGCTCTTATTTTTGCACAAACAGGCTTTAACTAACTGGGGATTGAAAACGTTTTAATAGACTATATAACTTTCCAGCTGATTTGGATAGGCAATTTGAGTTTATGGTTAATAGAATTTAAACGTTTGCTCAGAAAGATGAAGGCGTATAGAATATTTTTTTACTAAACTTAAGTAAAATTTTTAGTAAAACATTTGAAAAGTTTTACTCTTCATAATAAAATACACTTGTAAGCGTTTTATAATAATCCCTATGGGCGGAGGAAGTTTAATGATTGAAACAAAATTACAATCAATATTCGAGGAATTATATCAGGTGTTACCTGAAAAATTGTTTTTTGCTCCAGGCAGGATTAATTTAATTGGTGAACATACGGATTATAATGGCGGTCATGTGTTTCCCTGTGCCATCACATATGGAACGTATGCGGCAGCAAGAAAGCGGGACGACAATCTAGTTCGTTTGTATTCCATGAACTTCCCTGAAAAAGGAATAATTGAATTTACTTTAAATCAACTAGACTATGATAAAGAACACAATTGGGCTAATTACCCAAAAGGGATGATCCGCTACATCATCGAGGCAGGTTACCAGATCCGTAGTGGATTTGAATGTGTCATCGAAGGAAATATCCCAAACGGCGCAGGGCTTTCATCTTCCGCTTCGATTGAACTTTTAACAGGGGTTCTGGCCGCCAGTTTGTTCAGCTTAGATATACCCCGGCTTGAACTCATTAAAATTGGCAAGCAAGTCGAAAATCAATTTATTGGTGTGAACAGCGGGATTATGGATCAATTTGCGATTGGGATGGGGAGGAAAGATGCGGGTATTTTACTTGATTGCCAAACGCTTCAATATGAATATGCACCCATTGAACTTGAAAATCACAAAATTATCATTATGAATACAAACAAACGCAGAGAGTTAGCAGACTCTAAATATAACGAGCGCAGAGGGGAATGTGAAGAGGCGCTGGCACAACTGCAGAAAAAGCTTCCAATCGAGGCGCTTGGCCAGTTATCCGAAGCAGAGTTTGATAAAAACCAATTCTTGATTACTAATGAAATAGTGCGTAGACGGGCAAAACATGCCGTCTATGAAAATGCTAGAACAGTGAAGGCACTGGATGAATTAAGGGCTGGAAATTTAGAGGTATTTGGGCAATTAATAAACCAATCGCATATCTCACTAAAAGAGGATTATGAAGTGACCGGAGTAGAGCTTGATAGTTTAGTAGAAGCTGCTTGGAATCAGCCAGGTGTCTTAGGTGCAAGAATGACAGGAGCAGGCTTTGGCGGCTGTGCGATTGCCATTGTTGAAAATGACCAGGTTGAAGATTTTATTAAGAATGTTGGCGCCGCATATGCTGACAAGATTGGCTATGAAGCTGATTTTTACGTTGCCAGCATTGGTGACGGGGCAAAGGAGTTGGGGTTTGCAACAACCAAATAGTGAAGAAGAACAGGTGGGGATGAATATGATTTTTCAACTAGTCCAACAATTAGTCCATCAAGCACTTTCCACTCAACTAATCGAGCAGGAAGATGTACTATATGCACGAAATCAAGTTCTTGCACTTCTGCAAGTAGAGGACTATCAGGAACCTGAGATACAGGATAGCATTCCAGAAATTCCGGACTTACTTGAATTGATTGTTAAATATGCCGTTGAACAAGGAATAATCGAAGATATTTTTGATGTAAAAGATATCTTTTCAACTAACATCATGAATTGCTTTATTGCGCGGCCATCGAGCATTAATGCACAGTTTAATGAATACTACAACCAAAGTCCTCAACAGGCAACACAATATTTCTATGATTTAAGTAAAAACAGTAACTATATCCAAATGAAGCGAATCCGTCAAAATATCGAGTATAAGGTCCCGACAGAATATGGTGAGTTGGATATAACGATAAACTTATCAAAGCCGGAAAAGGATCCAAAAAGTATTGAGCTTGAAAAATCAGCCCCAAAATCAAGTTATCCTAAATGCCTGCTCTGTATTGAGAATGAAGGGTATGCCGGCAGAATTGGGCATCCGGCCCGCTCCAATCATCGAATGATCCGCATGAACTTGGCGAATGAAAATTGGTATCTGCAATATTCCCCTTATGTGTACTATAACGAGCATTGTATTGTATTATCCGAAACGCATACCGATATGAAAATCAGTCCGCTGACGTTCAAACGTCTTTTTAGATTTGTTGAACAATTTCCGCATTACTTTTTAGGATCCAATGCGGATATTCCCATTGTGGGCGGCTCGATTTTATCACATGAGCATTATCAAGGCGGAAATTATCAATTTGCGATGGCAAAGGCAGAGCCTGATTGGACTTTTGCAATAGAAAGTTTTTCGGATGTGGAATGTTCCGTTGTCAAATGGCCTTTGTCAGTTATTCGGTTACGGTCTGTAAATACAGGTGCGCTTGTGGAAGCGGGAGCCCATATTCTTGAGAAGTGGAAGGCTTACAGTGATGAAGAGGCTGGAATTTTGGCACGGACAGGTGAAACACCGCATAACACGGTTACCCCGATTGCCCGCAAAAATGGTGACTTGTTCGAGCTAGACTTGGTTCTTCGCAATAACCGGACGAGTGAAGAGCATCCACTAGGCATTTTTCATCCGCATGCAGACGTTCATCATATTAAGAAGGAAAACATCGGTCTGATCGAGGTGATGGGTTTGGCGGTACTGCCTGCACGTCTTAAGGGAGAGTTAGAAGAGGTAGAGGATTTCCTCCTTAGTCAAACAGATACGGTGGCGGACTATCATCTGGAATGGGCAAAGGAATTAAAGGTCCGTTATGGAACGGCTGCTAATGTAGACAATGTGGAAAAGCTGGTTAGAGAAGAAGTAGGCAAAAAGTTTTTAAGAGTATTAGAAGATGCTGGGGTGTTTAAGCGGAATGAAGCCGGAAAAGCAGGATTCTGGCGATTTATCGATAGTTTATAATAAGACCTTTACTGGTAAAAGGGAAGTGGAAATGCATGCAGATAGAGGAACGAGTAGTTGGCCGTTATGAAGGCACAGATGTGATTGAGTATACGCTTAGCAATGATTCTAGTATGAGGGTCACTGCTTTGAATTTCGGTTGTGTGATCACTAAAATATTGGTACCTGACCGCGAGGGAAAGGTAGAAAATGTGGTTCTTGGTTTTGACAAGTTTGAAGATTATCTGAAATGGTCACCGTATTTTGGGGCTGTTTGCGGCCGGGTCGCGGGAAGAATTAAAGGTGCGAGTTTTGAGCTTGATGGACAGGAATATGTTCTTAAGCAAAATGAGGCACCCCATCATCTACATGGGGGTGTTAAGGGATTTAACGCCGTTATTTGGAAAGCAGAAAAGATCGAAGCGGAATGCGCTGTTGGGTTGAAATTCGTTTATCGCAGTGTGGATGGAGAAGAAGGCTATCCAGGAAATTTGGAAACAACGGTGACTTATTTGCTTACTAATGAGAATGAGCTGAAATTAACCTATGAAGCAAGAACGGATAAAAAGACATTAGTAAACTTAACGAATCACACTTATTTTAATTTAAGCGGGAATGCCAAGCGTGATTGTTCGGAACATAAACTTCAAGTGAATAGTGACCGCTTTTTAGAATTGGCTCCAAATCTTATACCGACGGGGGAGATCCTTTCGTCCGTGAACACCCCATTTGATTTTTCAAAGGCAAGAAGATTAAAGGACGGAATGGAGTCTTCCTATCCACAAAATGTTTTAGTTGGAAATGGATATGACCACCCGCTTGTTTTTACAAAAAAAGGGGAAAATAAGATTATCCTAAGTGAGGAAAAAAGCGGCCGGGTGTTGGAAATGACAACAGATCAGCCCTGCGTGGTTCTTTATACATCCAATCAATTAGCTGGTTCGTTTGAGATTTCTGGAGTGCAGGCTAGAAATTATTTGGGTGTTTGTTTAGAAACGCAGGGGCTGCCGGATGCCATCCATCATCCGAACTTTCCGCAGGTCACGTTAAATCCAGAGGATGTTTACCGTACTTCGACCTCGTATCGTTTCTTGACCCAGATGATAGGTGAATAACGATGGCTACAATCAAAGATATTGCTCAGTTAGCAGGCGTTTCAATTGCGACGGTTTCGCGGGTATTGAATTATGATACAACGCTTTCTGTCAGTGATGAAACGAAAAAGAAGATTTTTGAGGCGGCGGAGGAGCTGTCCTACAAGAAGAAACCAGCCCGTCGACAGAATTCAGGAAGAATTGCCGTCCTCCAGTGGTATACCGAAAAGGAAGAACTTGAAGATCTTTATTATATGTCGATAAGGCTCGGGGTTGAAAATCGCTGCCGACAACAAGGCCTTCAACTTGTAAAGTATTTTCAGGATAACTATGAAGAACTGAAAGAAGAGGAAGAACTGCAAGGGCTGATTGCGATTGGCAAGTTTAGCCGTAAGCAAGTAAAGGAACTAAGGTCGATTACTAAGAGTATTGTGTTTGTGGACACTTCACCAGATGAAGAACAGTTTGATTCAATTGTCATCGATTTTGAGAAGGCAACGAAAAAGGTGCTGGATCATTTTATGGTTAAGGGCCATAATCAGATTGGCTACATTGGCGGCAAAGAGGAATTTACAGATAAAACCGCTGCTATCGAGGATGCAAGAGAAGAAACCTTTAAGCGCTATTTAACTGAAAAAGGGATATTTAATAAGGACTTTATGTATAATGGGAAATTTTCGTCGGAAGATGGCCATGCGTTAATGAAGCAGGCTATTCGTGATCATGGCGCCCATTTGCCTACAGCCTTTTTTGCTGGAAATGATTCGATTGCCATCGGGGCTTTAAGGGCCTTACTGGAGGAAGGCATCGCTGTGCCTGACCGGGTTAACATTATCGGGGTCAATGATATCAGCATTTCGAAATATGTTTTTCCAAGCTTAAGCACGGTTAAAGTATATACGGAACTGATGGGGGAGACAGCAGTAGATACCCTTTTGGAACGAATCGAAGGTAGAAAGACAGCAAAGAAAATCTTCATTGCTACCAAACTAATCATTCGAAATAGCAGTCTTTAGTTAAGCTCACCAAACTTGGTGAGCCTTTTTTATTTTGGTGCCTGACACCAAAAGGTCGTTGTCGAATATTACAATGTTACGTATAATGTTTTTATCAACCATGATAACGGTTACATGGTGGTGGGTTAGGAATGGAGATGTATCATGAGTAAGCTTTCTATCACCGCGTATACATTAGGCATCATGCTTTTTTTAGTTAGCTTTACATTCTCAATATTTTATGGATATCAGGTTATTACCCATGATTTACCTAGAGAAGTAAAAACAGTAGAAAAGTATAACTACCATTTTGTCCTAGTTCCAGAAGAGCAAGATAATGAGTATTGGAGACTCGTCGAAAAAGGGGCAAGGGCAGCAGCGAAAAAGTATGGTGTCCTGCTCGAATATGTCGGCCCTAAACAAGCGAATATTGATGATCATGTAAAAACAATTGAAATGTCCGTTGCCTCAAAAGCGGACGGCATCATGACACAGGGGTTAAGCGATGAACAATTTACTCCGCTCATCAACCGGGTCGTGGAAAAAGGAATACCTGTGATTACTGTCGATACAGATGCTGCCAATAGCAGACGGCTTGCCTATATTGGTACAGATAATTATTACTCGGGATATTTGGCGGGAAAAGCTCTGATCACTGACACAAAGGGCCAAGCAAATGTAGCCATAATTACCGGGAGTTTCAAAAATAACCATCAGGTCCAACGGGTGAAGGGATTTCAGGATGCTGTAAAAGCAGAAAAAGGAATTCACATTGTAGCCGTAGAAGAATCTGAAATCAGCCGCGTAAAAGCTGCAGAAAAGGCCAATCAAATCATCCAAGAACATCCAGAAGTAAATGCGTTTTTTGGGACAAGTGCTTTAGATGGAATTGAAATTGCCCAAGTGGTTGAAAAATATCATAAACAAAATCAAATATACATTGTCGGATTTGATACATTACCAGAAACACTGAATTATATTCGGAAGGGAACGATTAAAGCAACGGTCGTTCAGGAACCTTATGAAATGGGTTATGGAGCAGTAAAAATGATGATTGATCTCATTGAAGGGAACAAAGTTCCGCCAATCGTTCATACAAATACACGAATTTTGAGAGTAGGAGATTTGCCTGTTAGCAAACTAGCGGGGATGGAGGAGAGCCAGTGATGTTGTTTCGGATTAGATCCAAATTGCTTCTCTATTTCATTGTCCTTGTGGTTCTATTGACATCTGTTGGCTTCTTTTTTTATAACAGCAGTGAAAAACTCGTAACGGAGTATGATGATAGTTTTGAACGTTTTCTATTACTAAATGATATCTCACAAAGAACGAATCTAATGACGGAAAAGCTTCATGCCTATATCTTAGATAAGGATGAAACAGATCTACAAGACTATAAAAAGGAAAAAATAAAGTTGATTCGGGATCAAAGCAAACTTTATCCTGTTCTAAACAAAAATGATATTAATCTAATTAATTATAAATATATGATAGACAGCTTTTTAGATGAGTGTGATGCAACACTTGGAGCTTTTAGCAAAGACGAAATAAATCAATATTCTAATCATTTTAATGAGGTATTGAAGATCAACGGATTTATCCAAGAAAGTACACTGGCGCAATTAAATAATAAGCTGACCGCCTATCAAAAATTCTATGGTCAAATGGAACAACAAAACTATTATTATAAACTAATGTCTATTTTTCTTTTTGCTGCGGCTTTTTTCCTTAGCACCTTACTAGCATTATGGATATCAGGAGGCATTACTAAACCAATCCGAAGGTTATCAGAAGCAGCAGAGCAAATCTCAAAAGGAAACCTAGAAGGAGAAGATATTAGAATCACAACTAAAGACGAATTAAAGCCGTTAACGGAAACCTTTAATCAAATGCGCGCCAACCTAAGGCAATTGGTAACAGAAATAAAGCAGAAGTCCGAATTAGATCAATTACTAAAAGAATTAGAGTTGAAGAGTCTACAAAATCAAATGAATCCCCATTTCCTATTTAATACATTAAATACGGTTTCCAAAATGGCCTATTTAGAAGAAGCGGATCAAACTTCCCGATTAATTGAGGCAGTTGCAGCACTGCTGCGCTACAATCTCGGTGATATTAATCAAGCATCCACCTTAAGGGATGAAGTGAGAATTGTGAAAGAGTACTTTTTTATACAGAAAACAAGATTTGGAGAGAGAATTCAATTCATAACAGACATTGAGGAAGATTGTTTGGATGTCAAAATACCTTGTTTAATTTTGCAGCCACTAATTGAGAACGCCTTCATTCATGGGGTTGAGTCCTTTGAAGAAAATGGGGAAATACGCCTGCGGATTTATCGGCACTTTGACCGTATCCATGTAGAAGTCATCGATAATGGTGTTGGAATGGATGAGATTACGAAGAAAAGGCTCCTACATTATTTAGATAAAGTTGACCACAACGAAGAGGCATTCCGCCCTGAAAAAATAAAGAGTCAATCAAACGGCATAGGGGTTAAAAATGTGATTAGAAGACTGCAACTCTATTATCATCGGAATGATATTGTGGAAATTGAATCAGGGTTACAAAAGGGTACCAATTTCAGGCTCATTATTCCTGTCGCTTCAAAAGAGGGGAGTGTCATTTTATGAAAATATTAGTTGTAGATGATGAGGTTTTAGAACGAAAGGCATTAACTAAGATCATAAACAGCTCTGCAGAACATGTTAAGGTGATTGGCGAGGCCCCAAATGGCAGAATAGCGATTGAAATGGCAAAAGAACATCGGCCAGATATTATTTTTATGGATATAAAAATGCCTGGTATTGATGGTGTTCAGGCTGTAAAGGAAATTAAAAGAGTTAACCCAGGAATTCGATTTATTATGGTTTCAGCGTTTAATACATTCGAATATGCAAAAGAAGTGATGCAGCAGGGAGTAAAGGAGTATATCCTAAAGCCAAGCAGGAAACAAGATATATTAGCAGGTTTACAGAGAGTAACAGCTGAAATTAGAGAAGAACGAAAGCAGCAAGAGGAACACCAAAACTTAAAGGAAAACTATAGCCGAGCCATTTCGATAGCCCAAAAGGAATGGGTATCCTCCCTATTAGTAAACCAAGTTCAAGATATCACCTTTGATGAATGGGGACAGCTGCTAGGTGTTGAAATTACTTCTGGATATATCGTTCTTTTTTCTTTTTTGCCTAAAAGTGAAACCATCCCCTCCGCTAGTGAAAAGCAAGAATGGGTGGTGTGGCTTAAAAATGCCCTTAAATCAGTAGTGAAAAAGAAGGAAATTATGATGGGGCCTATGACGGAAAACCATGTCCCCGTGTTAATCCTATGCCAAAAAACATCGGAAAGGATTCATTTTAAAACAAGTGTCCAAGCCAATCTGGATAGTCTGTTTAAACTTTTTCAAAAAGAAACCTTTGCTTGCGAACTACGTGTTGGGGTTGGTCTTCCCTACCATCATGCTTATGAATTAAATCAATCGTATCATGAAGCATTTAGATCGTTAGAGAAACTTGCCAAAACTCACAATCAACGCGCCTTAATAGCAGACAAACAAAGCGTCCCTGAAATCCCCACCCCAACGGAGGTCATTGAAGTTGAAAAAATGCTTCTAGATGCAATTCGACAAGGGGATGTTAATCAAGTTCTATTGATTTTCGAATCATACATAAAGATTCTTGTGGATAGTAATGATATGAAAGCACCTAATCTAAAAAAGTCATTGGATGAGTTGTTAATCCTTATTTCGCGGATGCTTCATGATCTAGGGATCGGCACACAGCCAACAATGGTTATTGACGATTCAGAAGAAGTCATTGATATAGTAGAAAAGGGAAAATCCCATCTATTATCGATTGTCCAGCAGGTTCAAGTTTGGCGTAACCATCATGCTAAAGGATTGCTTCATCAGGCGAAAGAGTATATTGAAAATCACTTTTCTGAATCCCTAACATTAGAACAAGTTGCTGACTTTGTTGAACTAAGCCCCTTTTATTTTAGTAAATTATTTAAAGATCGGTTTGGAATGACGTTTATTGACTACTTAACGGAGATTAGAATTAAAAAGGCGAAAGTGGAAATGGTCGATCAAGGAAAAAGCTTAAAGGAAATATGCTATTCTGTCGGCTATAAAGATCCCAACTATTTCAGCCGGGTATTTAAAAAGATGACTGGACAATCTCCAACAGAGTTTCGAAAGGTAACAGCAAGTGAATAAAGTGTTAGCATACGACCAATTTTCATTCGAATTGGTCTTTTTTAATTGGTAAATTAGTAGGAATATCACATAGTTATTACAAAAATTGCAAGATAATCTAGAAAATCACAAATTAGTGCTATACTTTTGACCTATTGAAAACGGTGTCACAATGCTAACATATTTGTAAGGGCTTACATAAGGGTGAGTAGATGGGATATACAGCAACTTACCAGAGTCTTTACAAAATGAAAGGGAGATTGATGACATGGTGAAAAAGAAAAAAGGCATGATTCTATCTTTAACAATTGCTTCTAGTATTCTATTGGCAGCAGGCTGCAGCAGCTCTAGCTCCACAAGCGGGTCTGGGGATTCTGGAAAAAGCAAGGGCGGGGACCTTCCAGCTGTAGGTGCAACCATTTACAAGTTTGATGATAACTTCATGTCATATGTGCGTCGTGCGATGGAAACTTCAGCAAAAGGAAAGGTTAACCTTATGTTGAATGACTCACAAAATGACCAGGCAAAACAAATTGAACAGGTTGATACCCTTATCGCTAAAGGGGCAAAGTCTCTAGCCATCAACCTTGTTGACCCAAAAGCAGCACAAACAATTGTCGACAAAGCGAAAGCAAAAAATATTCCGGTTATCTTCTTTAACAAAGAGCCAGATGAAAGCGTATTAAAAGGCTACGATAAAGCTTATTACGTGGGAACAACATCTTCAGAATCAGGAATCCTGCAAGGTGAATTAATTGCTAAGGCTTGGGAAGCGAACAAAGATAAATATGATAAAAATAAAGATGGCAAGCTTCAATATGTATTACTTAAAGGTGAACCAGGACATCCGGATGCAGAAGCGCGTACTAAATATGCTATTGAGACTGTAAAGGAAAAAGGTATCCAAGTAGAAGAATTAGCAATGGATACAGCTATGTGGGATGCAACCAAAGCAACAGAAAAAATGGATGCTTGGGTTTCTAAATACAACGACAAAATTGAATTCGTTATTGCTAACAATGATGGAATGGCATTAGGTGCAATTTCCTCGCTTGAAAAAGCAGGTTACTTCTCTGGCGACAAATTCGTTCCGGTAGTAGGAGTTGACGCAATCCCAGAGGCACTTGAAATGATTGAAAAAGGTAAGATGGTTGGATCCATTTTAAATGATGCGAAAAACCAAGGAAAAGCAACGATTGAACTTTCTGCAAATGCAGCAAATGGTAAAGACGTATTAGATGGAACAGAGTGGAAACTTGATGATAAAAAGGCCGTTCGTGTTCCTTACATCGAAGTAACAAAAGACAATATCCAAGTTGGTAGAGACGCTTATAAGTAAGAAAAACAGCAGCGCCAATCCAGGGGGAAGTTCTTAAGCCCCCATGGCGCTCCTCGAACAAAGGGAAAGCAGCTGCTTTTCCTTCGTTCGGGGCAAGACTTCAACTAGTTGGAGCTGGATACCGCAAAAAAATAATTACTCTCTTTAAAAATATGAGTAGTATCTAAACGAGCAACTCATATTTTTTTAAATGGTTTAAAGAGGAGGTTTGCTAGATGTCAGAAGCAAGTACTACAAATTTGCTCGAAATGCTTAATATAACAAAAAGGTTTCCTGGTGTACTAGCATTAGACAATGTTTCCCTTAAAGTAAAGCCTGGCTCGGTCCACGCCTTAATGGGTGAAAACGGTGCCGGAAAATCGACGTTAATGAAATGTTTGTTCGGTATTTATTCGATGGATGAAGGGAAAATTCTTTTTAACGGAAAAGAGGTTTCCTTTTCCAATTCTAAGCAAGCACTTGAAAACGGAGTTTCAATGGTTCACCAAGAACTCAATCAGGTTCGTCAACAGAATGTTATGGATAATATCTGGCTGGGGCGATATCCGAAAAAAGGCATTTTCATCGATGAAAAGAAAATGTATGAAGATACAACAGCTATTTTTAAAAGCTTGGATATAGGTATTGATCCACGCAGTAAAGTTAGTACGCTATCTGTTTCCGAAATGCAGATGGTAGAAATTGCAAAAGCTGTTTCCTACCATTCTAAAATTATTGTAATGGATGAACCAACATCCTCTCTAACAGAGACAGAAGTAAATCATCTGTTCAAAATCATTAAAAGGCTTCAAAGTGAAAATGTGGCTATTATCTATATTTCGCACAAAATGGAGGAAATCCTGAAAATTTCCGATGAAGTAACGATTATGCGTGATGGTCAATATATTGCCACAAAATGCTCAAAGGAATTAACAACAGATGAAATTATCAAGTTGATGGTAGGCCGTGATCTTTCTCAACGATTCCCTGAAAAAATAAATAAGCCAGGAGAATTAATATTGAAAGTATCTGACTTAACTGCAGAATCTCAACCTTCTTTTTCAAATGTGAGTTTTGAGTTAAGAAAAGGGGAAATCCTTGGCATTGCTGGACTGGTTGGTTCGAAGCGCACTGAGGTGGTGGAAGCATTATTTGGTATTAGAGCGTTATCATCTGGAACTATTGAATTAAACAGCAAGGTGGTTCAAAACCATTCGCCGCAGCATGCCATTAAAAATGGCTTTGCTCTTGTTACGGAAGAAAGAAGATCAACTGGCATTTTCCCATCACTAAGCATTAGCTTTAACTCTATTATTTCTAACATGAAGCAGTATAAAACAAAAGGTGGATTCTTATCAAACACCAAAGTAGCTGACGATACTCAGTGGGTTATCGATTCGATGAAAGTAAAAACTCCTTCCCAAAAAACATCTATTGGTAGTTTATCAGGTGGTAATCAACAGAAGGTTATCATTGGCCGTTGGTTGTTAACAAAACCAGATATTTTATTGCTGGATGAACCAACTAGGGGTATTGATGTAGGGGCAAAGTTTGAAATCTATCAACTTATCAACCAATTAGCTGCTGATGGAAAGGGAATTATCATGATTTCTTCTGAAATGCCAGAACTTTTGGGAGTAACTGATCGAATTTTAGTAATGAGTAATGGAAAGGCAGCGGGAATTGTTGAAACCCAAACAACCTCGCAAGAAGAAATAATGAAATTAGCAGCTTTGTATTAGGAGGAATAAATATGAATTCTAAGGCTTCAAAAAAATCAAACGTATCAAAATGGCTAGTTGATAACGTCATTTATGTTGTTTTAATTCTTCTTGTTGTTGGGATCGTTGCTGCTTCACCGGACTTTTTATCTATAACAAACTTAATTAATATCTTAAGTCAATCCTCATCCCGGATTATTATTGCCCTTGGGGTTGCTGGGATCTTAATTACAGCGGGGACAGACCTTTCTGCTGGACGGATGGTCGGACTGGCAGCCGTCATCTCCGCATCCATGCTTCAAGCAGGGGATTATGCTTATCGTATGTATCCCAACCTGCCGGAGCTGCCGCTTTTTGTTCCAATTGTTATTGCGATGTTGGCAACCGGTCTAATTGCTGCCCTAAACGGTGTGATTGTGGCCAAATTACACGTTCCTCCATTCATTGCTACTTTAGGGATGATGATTGGCGTGTACGGATTAACATCGATTTACTTTGACCGCCCGCCATATGGAGCTCAGCCAATTGGTGGATTAAGCCATGCTTTTACAACTTTTGCACAGCGTGGAATAAAAATTGGCCAATATGAATTTCCATATCTTATTTTCTATGCAATTATCGTTTCACTTATCATTTGGGTAATCTGGAATAAAACACAACTGGGTAAAAATATGTATGCCATTGGTGGAAACCCAGAAGCTGCAAAAGTTTCAGGTGTAAACGTCGCAAGAAATCTTATCATCATTTACACGATTGCAGGTCTTCTTTATGGATTAACCGGTACACTTGAAGCAGGACGTGTTGGTAGTGCAACCAATAACACAGGAAACATGTACGAATTAGATGCGATCGCTGCCTGCGTAGTCGGTGGTGTTTCATTATCAGGTGGTATCGGAACAGTGCCTGGTGTTGTCACGGGGGTATTAATTTTTCAAGTAATCAACTATGGTCTAGCTTTCCTAGGCGTAAGCCCCTATATTCAGTTCATCGTAAAAGGCTTAATCATTATCGTTGCTGTAGCCTTCGACATGCGCAAACATGCAAAGAAAAAATAAAAACCTAGTTCAAGCAAAAGGGCAGTCACCTCTAGTGGGCTGCCTTTTTTGTTTTCGCTGTGGTTTTATATAAGGTTATGGTTTTGAATAATAATATGAACAAAAGTTATTATTTAATCTTTCGTGGTGGTGAAGTTTAACTGTTGAAAAGTCAATGATTTCAGAAATATTAAAATTAATAAAAAATATACTAGACGAAAGATAAAAATAGTATTAGAATACTATTTATCAAAGATTTCGACAATTCGACAAATACCCATTCTTGCTAGGCAAAGATCTTAATTCATGTTTGTTGATATCAGAAAAATCAAATAATAGAGGAGTTACCATGATGAAGAAGAAAAATTTTGCGAAAATGTTTATGGCGTCGACATTATTAGCCGGCGTATTAGCTGGATGCGGAGGGGCAAAAGAAAGTTCAGGCAGCAGCAGTGATACCATTAAAGTAGGGGTTAACTTAGAACTATCGGGTAGTGTCGCTTCTTATGGGGAGTCACTTGCCGCAGGCGTTAATCTTGCAGTTGACGAGATTAATAAAAAGGGTGGAGTGGATGGTAAGAAGTTTGAACTTGTGAAGGTAGATAACAAGTCAGAGGCAGCCGAGGCTACCAATGGTGCCATTAAGTTAACAAGCCAAGATAAGGTAACCGCCATTATAGGTGCAGCCACTAGTGGGGATACGGTGGCACAGGTTGAAATCGCAGATGGCAATAAAACTGTCTTGTTAACTCCATCAGGAACGGCTCCAAATGTAACCGTCAATGATAAGGGGAAATTGAACGAGTATGTTTTCCGTACATCCTTCATTGATCCATTCCAAGGAACGGTTGCTGCCAATTTCGCGGCTAAAGAACTAAAAGTAAAAAATGTGGCCATTTTTGCAGACAGTGCCAGTGATTATGCCAAAGGTTTAGCTGCTTCCTTTAAGGAAACATTTGAAAAGGCTGGAGGAAAAGTTATTGCCGAAGAAGCCTATGTAGGGAAGGATACGGATTTCCGTGCTACCTTAACAAGAATCAAATCTAAAAATCCAGAGTTCATTTTTATCCCGGGATACTACGAAGAAGTTGGTTTAATTGTCAAACAAGCTCGTGAATTAGGCATAACAGCTCCATTAATGGGTGCAGATGGCTGGGATTCACCAAAATTAGTAGAATTAGCTGGTGCAGATGCGTTAAATAATACCTTTATCACCAATCACTATTCTTCTGAAGACCCAGATAAAAAGATTCAAACGTTTGTAAGCACATTTAAGGAAAAGAACGATGGAAACTCACCAAACGCTTTTAATGCACTTGGCTATGATACAGTTTACCTATTAGCCGATGCCATCAAGCGTGCTGGCAGTACGGATTCAACTAAAATAAAAGAAGCCTTAGAGAAAACGAAAGATTTGTCGCTTGTTACAGGTATTGTAACGGTTGACAAAGACCACAACCCGATTAAATCTGCCACTGTTTTAGAATATAAAGACGGTAAGCAAGTATTTAACACTAAAGTTAATCCGTAAGTAAGAACAAATTAAAGGTAAAATGTCAGGGCTGTTCCTGACATTTTACCTTTTTTTCTTTATAAAAATTAATTAATTTTATCTTTGAGAAATGTCCAGCTCCAGCGCCCAAGCGGCTAGTGTCCTTCGCTCTCCGCCCTACGATAAGTCAACATCGAATCGCCTCTGGCTCTTCGTGTTTCCTTTATCGCGTTTAACGGGCAGTAGATTCTCAACTGCCCGTAAGAACCCGATGGGTTCAACTAACAACCAGCGAGAAAAACGCACGCTGCTTGAAGTTTCACCTTATCTCAGTTGGAGCGATCCTGGCCATACGCCGCTGACCAGGGCGCTTCCGCTTTTCTAATAATCATACAAACTATAAAACAATTTGTATGGAAGATTTTATGTTCTGTCTAATGACAGGCCTAAGCAGGGGTGTATAATTAAGGTGTTAACAGAATATTCGTATAACTATAGTAATAAATGCATTCAACATTTAAGAAAACGTACTTATTAAAGGTAGTTTTTTAAAAGGGGAGTGTTTAATCATGCAGCAACGGCAAAAGTTAGTAATTAATGGAGAAAGATTGAAACAGGAATTAGAGCGATTTGCTGAATATGGACGGACGGAAAACAATGGGGTTACCCGTTTGTCCTTATCTAAGGAAGACTGCCGGGTCAGAGATTATTTTCGAACCTGCTGCGAAGAATTAGGAATGACGGTTAAGGTAGATGATATGGGCTGTATGTATGCTACGCTAGCCGGCGTTGAAAATAAACCACCGATATTAATTGGCTCACATCTGGATTCTGTTAAAAAGGGCGGCCGATTTGATGGCGTTCTAGGAGTTTTAACTGGGTTGGAAGTGGTGCGGACATTAGTGGAGAACAAAATTAAACCGCAAATTCCCATTACGATCGTTAATTTTACAAATGAAGAAGGCGCTAGATTTGAGCCGTCAATGATGGCTTCCGGTGTTCTTTCGGGGAAATTTGATAAATCGGTAATGTTGAAAAAGGTAGATTCAGAGGGAGTTACTTTTGAGGAGGCCTTAAAGGCGAGTGGCTATGAAGGGGAAGTAGAGAATCGTTTAAAAGAAGCAACAGCCTTTCTAGAATTGCATATTGAGCAAGGACCTATCCTCGAAAAAGAGGCACTTACCATTGGCGTGGTTGAATGTGTGGTCGGGATGGCTTGTTATGAAATTGAAGTGACTGGTGAATCCGATCATGCCGGTACGACACCGATGAAGATGAGAAAGGATGCCTTGTTTACAACTAATAACTTAATCAACGAAATTCGAAAACACCTGGGTGCGTTAGACGAGGAGTTAGTCTTTACCATCGGCAGGGTGAATGTGTATCCGAGCATTCACACGGTTATTCCAAATAAGGTGGTCTTTACCCTAGAGGCACGGCATAAAGATATGGACATAGTCAATGCTGTCAAAGACTTCATTCAAGGACTTCCATACTTAGGGGTCAGCGAAGGATGTGAAGTGAAGACCACTAAATTATGGGACCGGGATACCGTTTGGTTTGAACAAGAGCTTTGTCAGCATTTAGAAGAGTCTGCTCAGTCCTTCGGATATTCCCATAAGAGAATGGTCAGTGGCGCAGGTCATGATGCGCAATTTATTGCCACCTATGTTCCGACCGCAATGCTGTTTGTCCCAAGCATTAACGGAAAAAGTCATTGTGAAGAAGAACTAACCACATGGGAGGACTGTGAAAAAGGGGTCAACGTAATTTTAGATACGGTGCTTACTTTATTAGCAAAATAAACTTGTTTTCATGGGAAGAAATTCTACAAAAACAGGAACGGATTCTACAAATATTAGAGTTATTCTACAAAAACAGGAACGGATTCTACAAATATTAGAGTTATTCTACAAAAACAGGAACGGATTCTACAAATATTAGAGTTATTCTACAAAAACGAAATAAGCAGATAAATCCAAAACTTTTTCTCCTTCATATGGAGAAAAAGTTTTTTGCGTGGAGCTAGCTAAAAGACAATTGAAAAAACGGCAATAAAAGTGTAAAATTACACTAAATCTAAAAAGTGGGAATTTTATTACTTAAAAGGGGGTTATTAACTTGAGCAAAAAACTGGGGTTTTTATTCGTCTATTTTTGTTTGATACCGTTCGGGATTTCCTTTCTCTCATTTCCTTTAATGGAGAAGATCGACGATACAATGATTGTTACGCTGCTTCCCCTGCTAGTTGGAGGGTGTTTTGTTGGCTTTTTAATCATAAAGAAACTTAAACAACCCGATAATCTGAATGGCCTAATCATCCTCATCATTTTCCCTATTGCCTATACCGCAGTACTATGGGCCATATTTATGCTAATCACTGGCGGATTTTATGGTGCTGAAGGATGGATGTATTATGGCATTTTTCATATAGGACTCGCACCCTTATACTTTTTGGCGATGTTTATAGGAGAGGGGAGAGTTTTTTTATGGGCTCCTTTAACCTATGAGTTGTCGGTTGTTTTAGGTGCCATTATTACAGTTTTAATTAGAAACGTACGACCAAGTTTAAATAAAAAGCAGCTGTCATCTATTTTGATTATATTTGTTCTTGGAATGGGTACCGGTCTGGCCGTTCAATGGAACAGAAGTAAAACAGTGCTGCCATCTTATGGTTTTGAGTATGGGGGCGGATACTCTAGCACGGATTTATCCCCCTACGAAGTTACCAATCCAGATAATAAACTGCCACAATTGAAGACAACCCCAACGTATACGATTGAGAACCCCAGTGAGATGCCCGTATTAGATGGTGCAGAGGCGGCATATCCAGTTTATTCAGCCTTTGCTAATACAGTTTATGAAAATATTCAAAAAGTAATGGGAGAAACGAAAGAAGTGGTCACCTTTACCAACACCATTTATGCCTATGAACGCCTCCTGTCAGGGGAAGTGGATATTTATTTTGGAGCAGAGCCATCGAAGGAGCAACAGGCTATGGCAGCTTCAGAAGGAAAAGAACTAGTCATGACGCCGATTGGTAAGGAAGCATTTGTTTTCTTTGTTAATCCTAGCAATAAAGTGGATAGCTTAACAGTTGATGAGATTAAAAGCATCTATTCAGGCAAAGTGAAAAGATGGTCTGAACTTAATGGAAGCAATGAAAGAATCATCGCCTTCCAGAGACCAGAAAATTCCGGAAGTCAAACTCTTTTGGAAAAAATCATGGGTGGAACACCCATCATGAAGCCGCTTAAGGAGGATGTTCCGGAGGGAATGGGCGGAATTATTGAACAGGTGGCCGACTACCGAAATTATGACAATTCAATTGGCTTTTCGTTCCGATTTTTTGCCACTGGCATGAAAGCAAATCCAGATATTAAACTACTAAAGATTAACGGAATCGAACCTAATCCTGAAAATATTGCCAGCGGCAAATACCCTTTCACGGCATCCTTATATGCGATCACAATAAAAGATAACCCGAAACAGACCATTCAGCCTTTTTTAGAATGGATGCGCGGCCCACAAGGCCAGCAATTGGTTGAAAAGATAGGCTACATAAAAGCAGTTGAATAAGTGCCAAAAAGGGGTCAGCTCGCCACCGCTGTAAAGCTTTAAAGCGGGAGGAGCCAGACTCCTTTTTGTGTTGGCACGAATCTTGCATATTAAATAAGTGTGAGGACAAATAACTTCACTTATATTTTTGGGAGGTGCGTTTAAGTGAATAAATTAATTTCAAGAGAAGAAGTTTCATCATTTTTCACAGATGGGATGACCGTAATGGCAGGGGGATTTATGGGTGTAGGTACACCACAAGAGCTTGTTTCCGCAATGTTAGAAGCAAAGGTAAAGGATATTACCCTGATAGCAAATGATACCGCTTTCATTGAAACTGGCGTAGGGCCATTAATTGTAAATAAACGAGTCAAAAAGGTTATCGCTTCCCATATTGGGACTAACCCGGAAACAGGCAGACAAATGATTGCGGGTGAAATGGACGTAGAACTAGTTCCTCAAGGAACACTTGCTGAACGTGTCCGTGCCGGCGGATCAGGTCTGGGTGGAGTATTGACGCCAACAGGTGTAGGAACAGTTGTAGAAGAAGGAAAAGAGAAGATTACGGTGGACGGCCGCGAATATTTGCTTGAAAAACCGCTGCGTGCCGAAGTTGCACTTCTTAAGGCATATAAAGCTGATAAAGCAGGAAATTTAATTTATCACCGCTCGGCACGGAACTTTAATCCCTTAATGGCATTGGCGGCTGATACAGTTATTGTTCAAGTAGAGGAAATCGTGGAAGTCGGGGACATTGATCCAGATGAAGTAATGACTCCTGGAATCCTCGTAGATAAAATTTACGTTCAAGGAGGCTGTTAATAATGACTACAACACTAATGAATCCAAAACAAATTATCGCAGCTCGAGTAGCAAAGGAAATGAAAGATGGAGACGTGGTAAATTTGGGTATTGGTCTCCCAACGATGGTACCTAACTATTTGCCTGAAGGAGTCAACGTTATCCTGCAATCTGAAAATGGCTACATTGGACTCGGGCCAGTGAATGGGGAAGTGGATCCAGACCTCGTTAATGCAGGAGGACAGCCTGCCGGAATTATCCCTGGCGGTGCCTTCTTTGACAGCTTATTTTCATTCGAGTTAATCCGTGGCGGCCATGTGGATGTAACGGTTCTTGGCGGATTAGAAGTGGATGTCGAAGGAAATCTAGCCAACTGGATGGTTCCGGGAAAAATGGTACCTGGTATGGGCGGTGCCATGGATTTAGTAACAGGCGCCAAGAAAGTTATTGTGGCCATGGAGCATGTTGCCAAAAATGGATCATCAAAAATTCTAGAACAATGCCGTCTGCCATTGACAGGTAAAGGGGTAGTGGACGTCATCGTTACGGACCTGGCGGTTTTCCATGTAACGAATCAAGGCTTAGTGTTAGAAGAACTGCAAGATGGCGTTGATTTAGAGACAGTGAAGGCAAAAACAGAGGCGTTCTACACGGTTAACCCTGCACTTTTATAGGAAATTAGCATGCTTGTAAACAATAATTAAATTGGAGGAAAAATACATGCGTGATGTAGTCATTGTAAGTGCTGTACGTACAGCAATTGGTAGTTTCATGGGGACTTTAAGCAACACTCCGGCAACCGAATTAGGGGCCATTGTCATTAAGGAAGCAGTAAACCGTGCCGGAATTACAGGAGATCAAATAGATGAAGTAATTATGGGGAATGTTCTTCAAGCAGGACTAGGCCAAGGCCCTGCACGTCAAGCAGCGCTGCAAGCAGGCTTACCGATTGAAGTTCCATCCATGGCCATAAATAAACTATGCGGCTCGGGACTAAAAGCCGTTCACCTTGCTGCACAAGCGATTCAAACAGGGGAAGCGGAGATTGTTGTTGCTGGTGGAATGGAAAATATGAGTCTAGCACCTTATTTGTTACCAAAGGGCCGTACAGGTTACCGAATGGGCGATGGGAAAATTATCGACAGTATGATTGAAGATGGCCTGCAATGTGCCATTAATTCTTACCATATGGGGGTAACAGCTGAAAATGTGGCTGAAAAATATGGATTAACACGCGAAGAACAAGACGAGTTTTCTGCTTGGAGTCAGCAGAAGGCTGAAACTGCCATCAAAGAAGGAAAGTTTAAAGAAGAGATCGTTCCGGTTATCATTCCGCAGCGGAAAGGCGAGCCAATCATTTTTGATACAGATGAATTCCCGCGTGCAGGCGTGACAGCAGAAAAACTTAGTAAATTAAAGCCGGCATTTAAAAAGGATGGGACCGTTACTGCAGGCAATGCTTCTGGTATTAATGATGGTGCTGCTGCCCTTGTCCTTATGAGCAGAGAAAAGGCTGACGAATTAGGCATTAAGCCGATGGCCGTAATACGTGGCAACGGAACGGCTGGTGTGGATCCGAGTATCATGGGGATTGGTCCTGTTCCAGCAACGAAGAAGGCGTTCGAAAAATCAGGATTAACGATTGAAGATATGGATCTTGTTGAAGCAAATGAAGCGTTTGCGGCGCAATCTCTTGCTGTTGGTCGTGATTTACATGTTCCAAGAGAAAAACTAAATGTTAATGGCGGTGCGGTTGCCCTTGGTCATCCAATTGGGGCCAGCGGCGCACGAATTCTTGTTACCTTATTACATGAAATGCAGCGCCAAGGTTCGCGGTACGGATTAGCCACCCTTTGTATCGGCGGCGGTATGGGAATTGCTACAGTAGTGGAAATGGAAAAATAATTGCAATCTAGAAATGATTATTCCGCAAAAACGGAAAATTCCGTTTTTGCGGAAACGTTTTCATGGTGATTTTTCCAGAATTGCGGAATAGACAATTTCCAAACTACTAGAATGATATAATGTTTATATTGTCATAGAATGTTCAACTTTAGTATTTATGAGGCTAGTAAAAAAATGATTAGTTTTGTCCAATAATTAATAGTTTTGGCACGATCCTTGCAACTATAAAAGTGTAAGTTTATTTTTGCAAACGCTTACCTGTCGGGGGGTAGGCTAGAGCACAAAAAATAATAAGGGGGATTTACATGGAATTATTAGTTATTTTATTTGCATTAGGGCTATTAATATTTGTAGCTTACCGCGGCTTCTCAGTTATTTTATTCGCGCCAATCTGCGCACTCTTAGCCGTATTGTTAATTGATCCAAGTCATGTTTTACCCTTCTTTTCCGGGGTATTCATGGAAAAGATGGTTGGATTCATTAAATCTTATTTCGCCGTCTTTTTACTAGGTGCTATTTTCGGTAAAGTAGTTGAAATGTCAGGGATTGCCGAATCGATTGCCAAGACAATTGTTAAATTGCTTGGTGCAAAACGTGCGATGTTAACGATTGTTTTACTTGGTGCCATTTTAACTTATAGCGGAGTTAGCTTATTCGTTGCCGTATTTGCCATTTATCCATTTGCTGCTCAAATGTTTAGACAGGCAAATATTCCTAAACGTCTAATTCCGGGTACGATTGCACTCGGTGCGTTCACATTCACAATGGATGCACTGCCAGGTACACCGCAAATTCAAAATGTTATACCGATTGCCTTCTTTAAAACTGATATTTATGCGGCTCCAACGCTTGGTATTATCGGCGCGGTCATTGTCTTAGGAGCAGGTTTATTTTACTTAGAAACAAGAAGAAAGAAAGCAGAAAAAGCTGGTGAAGGGTATTACGGGTTTGGCGCTGAAAATGCAGCTGCACTTGAAAAGGCTCGTCTTGAAGAGAGTACCGTTGCAGGGCCTGATTTAACTTCAGAGCAAACAATTGTGAGACAGATCTTTGCTTTTGTGCCGCTTATTCTTGTAGGAGTAGCGAATAAAATATTTATCACCAATATTCCTAAATGGTATCCCAACGGCTTTGATTTTTCAGCAATTGGTTTGAAAGCCTATACAGTCGACGTAACTGCTGTTGCATCTATTTGGGCAATTATTATGGCCCTTGTCGTGGGAATCATTGCATCATTTTTATACGATTGGAAACGAGTAACAAAGGGCTTTAAAGAAGGTCTGAATACTGCGATTGGCGGGTCACTGCTTGCAACCATGAACACTGGTGCTGAGTATGGATTTGGCGGGATTATCGCAGCCCTTCCAGGATTCGCAAAAATCAGTGATGGAATTTCCGGCACCTTCACGAATCCGCTCGTAAACGGTGCGGTGACAACAAGTGCACTTGCGGGGATGACGGGTTCTGCTTCAGGCGGTATGGGGATTGCTTTAGGTGCGATGGCAGATAAATATAATCAAGCAATTGCTGCAGCAAATATTCCACCAGAAGTCATGCACCGTGTTGTCGCAATGGCGTCAGGCGGTATGGATACACTTCCGCACAACGGAGCCGTTATTACGCTGCTTGCAGTTACCGGCTTAACGCACAAGCAGTCTTACAAAGATATCTTTATGGTGACGTTAATTAAAACAGCTGCAGTATTTGTTGTCATTGCTCTTTACACATTCTTTGGAATAATTTAATTGCGAGTCTATCAGTAAAATTGTCTTCACTATTAGGAGGTACTAACATGAATAAAGCATTAGAAGGAAAAACAGCATTTATTACAGGGTCTGCCAGTGGGATTGGCTTAGAAATCGCAAAGACTTTCGCGCTTGAAGGGGCAAAGGTGGTTATTTCCGATTTAAACGCGGAGAAAAGTGATCAAGTGGCTTTAGAATTAAGAGAGCAAGGATTTGAAGCCATTTCAGCTCCATGTGACGTAACAAATGAGGAAGCCTTCAAGAACAGTCTTCATCAAGCTCGTGATACATTTGGAAGTCTCGATATACTTGTTAACAATGCAGGAATGCAATATGTTTCACCTATTGAAGAATTCCCTACGGAAAAATTTGAATTGCTCGTAAAAATCATGTTAACCGCACCGTTTATCGGAATTAAAACGGTATTCCCAATCATGAAGGAACAAGGCTTTGGCCGCGTTATTAATATGGCTTCCATTAATGGTGTGATTGGCTTTGCTGGAAAAGCAGCTTATAACAGTGCAAAACATGGCGTGATCGGATTAACGAAGGTTGCTGCCTTGGAAGGAGCAACAAGTGGAATCACTGTCAACGCGTTATGTCCTGGCTACGTGGATACTCCGCTCGTTAGAAACCAATTAAAAGATTTAGCAGAAACAAGAAATGTTAGCTTAGATAGTGTAATAGATGATGTGCTGCTATCGCTCGTTCCGCAAAAACGGCTTTTATCTGTTTCGGAAATTGCTGATTATGCGGTCTTCTTGGCAAGTGATAAAGGAAGAGGGATTACAGGTCAAGCTGTTATTCTTGATGGCGGTTATACAGCCCAATAAGTATTTCTTCAAAAAAACCTATTCGATTTCGAATAGGTTTTTTTTATAAAGGATAGCTACTACTAAGCAGTAATCATCCCTCGCAAAATGGCTCTAATCTATTGGACGAAAGTACCGCTTAAAAGTCTATTTTTCTTGTGGTAAAAGTGATGACTCTAGTTTAATATAAGAGGGAATATTGAAAATTTAACAACGTTTGGGTGGGAGTCCATTGGTTCTTTTAGACTACATTATAAATCTCTCAATTTTTTCACTATTGGTTAGTACACCGTTAGTGATTGGATCTTTTTTCAACAAAAAGCCGTTGCGACAGGTAAAATATTGGGTTGGAATATATGGGGGATTAGTATCTGTGGTCCTAGTTGAGTTATCTTTTCAGCAGCAAGGATATTCCTATGATATTCGCTATGCACCCATTATTTTGATGTTTGCTTATCTGGGACCAGGTCCAGGCTTGATTACGGGCGGATTCGCCTTGATAATTAGATTGATTAACAGTGGTCAATGGCCTCCAGCTATTATTGGCTGGTCTGTGATTATGATTGGTTTTTCTCTCATCCATTTGTATACAAAAATGCTTACTCCTGTGAAAAGGTGTGTTATTTTTTTTAGTGCCTATTTAGTCATCTACGTGGTCATGGTTCCAATCATTTTCCATGCGTTTAGAGACCGGCCCTTCTTTCATCTTCAATACCTAATATTTGTGATGTTAGGTGTTACTATTGGTGTTCTTCTGATTGAATCCTATTTTAAACTTCATCGCTTAAATCAACGGTTAATTGACATGTATCAAAGAGTGGAAGCTAGTGAATCAAAATATCGTCTTATTGCTGAGAATACCTCAGATCTTATATTAGTGGCGGATCAAGTCGAGTCCGTTATTTATTTCTCTCCATCACATGAGCTTGTGTTAGGATATGACTGCTGTGAGCTTGAAAAGGGTAAATTACTTAACTTACTTCATCCGGACGATGAAGTAATGTTTAAAAATAATATAACAAAAATGTATGAATTGAAAGAGTCCCAAACCATGGAATTTCGATTAAAACATAAGGAAGGCAAGTGGATTGAATTTGAATCCCGAAGTATGCCGGTGCGCGGCGATGATGATCTTATTGAGAATATTGTTATTATTAGCCGTGATATTTCGGAGCGGAAGAAGTCAGAAGAACTATTGCTGCAATCAGAAAAGCTTTCCATTGTCGGAGAATTGGCGGCAGGGGTAGCACATGAAATCCGTAACCCGCTTACTACCATTAAGGGCTTTGTTCAACTTTATAAGGCTGAATATAGCACGGTTAAATATAATGATTTACTTTTAAGTGAATTAGAGCGGATTGAAACCATTACGAGTGAGCTTCTCACATTGGGGAAACCACAAGCGGTTACACTGAATCAAATTAATGTAAGAGAGTTAATTGAAAATACGTTGGAAATATTGGCTCCACAGGCACTTATGAAAAATGTGCAATTTATACTTGAGTTTGAGAAAGTAGAGACACCTTTCGTCATTATTGGTGAGCGAAATCAATTAAAACAAGTATTTCTTAATGTGGTGAAAAATGCAATTGAGGCAATGCCGCATGGCGGGGACATTAACATTAACCTTAGCAAGAGTTTAAATGATGAATGCGTGATTACGTTTCAAGATCAAGGGTGCGGCATTCCGGAAGAAGTACTTCCACGTCTAGGCGAGCCCTTTTATAGCTTGAAAGAAAAAGGCACAGGATTAGGCATCATGATCTGTAATAAAATCCTTAAGCTCCATCATGGAAGCATCACCTATAAAAGTAAACCTAAAGAAGGAACAACCGTCGAGATTTTGCTCCCATTAGCAAGTTTGGATTAGTCATAAGGGTGTCAGGCACCAGCCGTGGACTTTGTCCACGGCTGGTGCCTGACACCCTTTTTAACTTTACCATCTATTTAAGCGTATTTTTGCTGATTTTTTTCCTCTACTACATGGGTGTAGTGGCAGACTAGGTTTTCTAATTTATGGTTCCAACTTTGTGTTAACGCATATTCCCTGCCGGCCATTCCCATTTGTTTCCGTAATGGCTCATGGGTTAACAGGTGCTGAATAGCTTCCGAAAATTCCTCTACATTTCCGGGTTTACACAATAATCCCGTGGACTCCGGTTTAATAATATTCTGAACTCCGCCAGCTCTTGCCCCAATCACAGGAGTCCCGCTGGCAAGAGCTTCAAGGACAACGTTTCCAAATGTTTCAGTTGGTGAGGGAAAAACAAATAAATCAGACGCCGCATATGCCTCCGCTAATGGAAGCCCGCTTAAATAGCCGGAAAAGGTCATATTAACAGGCGCTTGCGCTTCCAGTTCTGCACGCAATGGACCGTCACCAATGATTAACCACTGTATTTGTTTATTTAGTTCGGGTGGCAAGGACCGGGCCGCAGCTAGAAGGGTGTGTAAGTCCTTCTCGGGCGCCAATCTGCCGACGTATGTTAACAGATACGTTTCCTGGGGTTGGCAATATTGTTTTTTTACTGCTGCCTGATCATAAAAAGGATGGAACAGCTGACAATCCACGCCTCTTGGCCAAAGTTCAAGATTAGTAAATCCGTGCTGTTTTAATAAGTGGTATGTTGCTGGGGAAGGAACAAAAATTTTCTTACAGGTCCGATGGAACCAGTGCATGTATTTCCAATGCATCTTTGAAAGAAAAGGAAGATTATAGTAGTGAAGATAATCATCAAAATTGGTGTGATACGATGCAACTAGCGGGATGTTTAGCTTTTTTGAAAAGTACACACCACAAAGGCCGACATTAAAAGGGGTAGCCACATGGATTAAATCTGGTGAAAAACGCCGTAACTCTGCTTTGGTCTGCTGAAGGTTTGGTAAGGCTAACCGGCATTCTGGATATAAGAAAAAAGGAAGACTCTTAAATCTGTACATATGGCTAGAAGCATAATCACTTGCCTCTGTGTCTGGAATAAATAGTTTATAAGTAATACTTTGACCCTCTAAAAAATTCGTTAATCGTTTGAGTGTTCGAGCAACACCGTTGATGTCAGGATAAAAGGTGTCAGTGAAAATAGCAATCCGCATATGATCGATCCCTCCTAACAAATTACTTATATGCATAATAAAATGAAACATAAAATTCCAGTAATGGAGCCCAGTATTCCTCCCGCAAGGACGTCTGAAGGATAGTGTAGCCCTAAATAAATTCTTGAAATTCCCACCAACAGTCCTAAAGGAATAAGAACAAATGAAAGCTGCGGGATAAACAAAATATAAGGGGTCACAACGGCGAAAATAGCGGTTGTATGGCCAGATGGAAAAGAATAATCTTGTAATGGATTAGCAGGAAACTTAGTTTCTTCAATCATCAAATAAGGCCTTTTTCGTGGAAACAGCTGCTTTAAAACATGGACAGGTAAATGACTGGCTGATAAGGCGAGGCCACTCGCAATGGCTGTCAATTTTGGCTCTCCTGAAGATAAGACAATCAGGAGAAAAGAAGCAGCGATGGTAATGTCTGCTCCGCCCAAATGTGTGACAGTTCGGAAAAAGAAATTTAATAACTTCTTGTCAAAATGACGATTCACCTGTTGCAGCAACCGGCAATCGAATCCATAAAACGCATGAATGAATCTCATCATTGTCCTGTCCCCCTTTAAATATATTCATGAACAAAAATGGGTCTGCCTACCGACCGATACGTAATAGGAAAATTACGCATCTCGGTAGGTGAGTAACAATTTCGTCCGTCAATGACAATGGGGCGCTTCATTTGATTAACGTATTCCCCCAATGGAAGATACTTAATTTGATCCCACTCCGTTGCGATAATGGCAAGGTCTGCATCAAAGAGTGCCTGTCTGAGATCTTCTGTGTATTCTATTGTGTTTCCTAAGATTTTCCTGGCGTTCGGAATGGCAATGGGGTCATAGGCGGTAACAACTGCTCCTTCATCCAATAAATCTTTTACAATGGTTAGTGCGGCTGACTCCCTGACGTCATCTGTATCAGCTTTAAAAGCTAAACCGAGTAAGGCAATTTTTTTCCCTTCTAACGTGCCAACCGTTTCCCGTGCCATTAAAACGGGCAGTGATTGCTGAAGATTATTTACTTCAATGACGGCTTCAAGCAAGCGCAAGGACTTCTTTTTATTTCCTCCGAGCTGTACTAGTGCCTTTGTATCCTTTGGAAAACAGGAGCCGCCATAACCAATGCCAGCTTTGAGGAAGTGCGGTCCAATCCGTTTATCCTGTCCAATGCCAAAGGCCACTTCATCTATGTTTGCTCCCACCGTTTCACAAATATTTGCAATCTCATTGATAAAACTAATTTTTGTTGCTAAAAATGCATTTGCTGCGTATTTAATCATTTCTGCACTTCTAATGTCGGTTTTCATAATTGGGATTTCCAGAGGCTGATAAAATTGTTCCAAAAAGGCAGCTGTTTCAGGTGAGCTGGTTCCAATCACAATTCGGTCTCCATGGAAAAAATCAAGAACAGCCCGGCCCTCCCGCAGAAATTCAGGATTGGCCGCCACTTCTGCCTGCAGATTTGGAGGTTTCCTACTGTCAATGATTTGTTGAATGAGGTCATTCGTACCGACCGGCACTGTACTTTTTGTACAGATAATCACATCTCGCTGAATGTAGTTGGCGATGGTGTGGGCAGCCACATGTATGTATTTTAAGTCCGCTGATCCATCGTGCGTTGCGGGTGTTCCTACAGCAATGAAAATTAGTTCAGCCTCCGCGTAGGCGTGATGCGGATTGGTGGTAAAATGTAACTGTTTTTTTCGTAGATTTTTTTCTAAAAGAGTATCTAGGCCTGGTTCATAAATCGTAGAATGGCCAGATTGAAGCAGGTTTATTTTCTCTTGTTGAATGTCAATACACGTCACCTGATGCCCTAATTCTGCTAAACAAGCACTTGTAACCACTCCTACATATCCTGCTCCAGCAACAGTTACCTTCATCCAATCCCTCCAGTGTGTTTGTTACTTTCATTGTATTAGTTATTGATGGATTTTTTCTTAACCTGGTGTAAAGAGAGTGTAAAGACTGTGTGTAGTTATAATCATGAGAGTCTTTGTAAAAATACTTTAAATTTAAAATACTTGAATTCGAGATAAAAATAAGTTACACTCTAAACATAGCAAATCAGTCGCAGGTGAATTTGGAATTCGCTTTTTAACATAAATGATTTTAAAAAATCTAACCATATTAAGAATATAAGAAGGGTAGTGAGAGGTATGGAAAAATTTCATCAGGAACCAAATGTGTATGTCGGTGAGGTAAATATTAAGGTAAAAAATCTGGAGTATTCACTAACTTTTTATCAACAAATCCTTGGTCTTAAATTATTGGAAAAAACGGAGCGGAAAGCTGTACTAACTACGGATGGAAAAACACCATTATTAACGATTGATGAGCCGATTGATGTGATTCCTAAGACAGAAAAAACATCAGGGTTGTACCACTTTGCTATTTTGCTGCCATCCCGCGCAGATTTATCGGTATTTTTACGGCATATCCTTCAAACAGGTTATCCATTAGGAGCGGGGGATCATTATGTGAGTGAGGCCTTATACCTTAATGATCCTGATGGGAATGGGATTGAAGTTTATCGTGACCGGCCATCTTCAGAGTGGACATGGAAAAACGGTTTAGTGGACATGGCAACGGAACAGATTGATGCAGAAGGAATTCTTGCGGAAAGTAATGCCGAATGGACCGGGCTGCCAGCTGGGACAGTAATGGGGCATATTCATCTTCACGTAGGGGATCTAAAAAAAGCAGAAGAATTTTACACAAAAGGGCTTGGCTTTGACGTAGTTAGCTACTATCCTCAGGCGGCGTTTCTATCTACTGGAGGATATCATCACCATATTGCCATCAATACATGGCAGGGAGTGGGAGCACCGGTTCCACCGAAAAATAGTGTAGGGCTAAATTGGTATACACTTGTGTTCCCAGATCAAGCAGCAAGAGAGAGTGTTATTAAACAACTAGAGCAATTAGGGGCGCCGGTTAGCCAGGAAGCAGAGTTTTACGTAACCAATGATCCATCAGGCAATCAAATCCGTTTAGTGGTTTTATAAGATGTTAGGTGACAGAAAAAGGCCTCAAATCCATTCACAGGGTTTGGGGCCTTACGCATGCAATCCTATTACGGGTATTAGTTAAAAAAAACCCAAGGCAAACTTAATACCTTCTTCTATTTCATTGGTTTCATAACCTGTTAAGTCCTCGTTTGAAATTTCTAACTTTGTTCTTGCAAGAGAGTAGCCACTGTCAAGATTTACATCCAGAAGTACTTCGTAACCATCTGTGGTTTGATTAATCGAAATAATGTCATAATCACGAATAGCAGTACCCGTTTCATATTCTAAAGGCTCTAATTCTGACATGAGAGGACCTCCTCATTATAATGTTTGCCATCTTAAACTACATCTCGCTATGGTGTTTCTGTTCATTATTCGTTGTTGTCAGATGCAGCTGGTTTTTTCCCACTCTTACTGACATAGGGTTTCGCACTTTTTGCTTTATTGGCACTAGCTTTCCAGCGATTCCACCCCTTCTTTCCAGTTCCTCTGCCTGTTCCACTTTTCCCTTTAGCATTACCCATACAACCACTCCATTATGATTCTAAATTCTAATACAAGTCGTGGCCTAGTTTACCATAAATCCCAACCAGTCGTCAGATAAATCATAAAATCATGCCTACCACATAACAAACTGCAAGGTAAAAATAACAACAATATTATTTTCTTCGAAACGGGGAAAATAATTCGGGTGCCTGACACCAATATTACGTCTTACGTATTGTTTAATAGAGGTTTTGTTAAGAATGTGCCGAATAAAGAATATGGGAGGAAGGCTTTTCCAGTAAAATAGGAGAACCCCTGCTTTAAATTTTAACTAAAGGTCGTGATTTTTCGTGTGTTTAATCCTGTTTGCCCACCAAGTTCATAAAGAATATAAGCTCATCGTAGCTGCAAATCGTGATGAGGCCTATCAACGGCCAACTGCTCCTGTTCATTATTGGGATGACCAGCCCAACATATTAGCGGGACGTGATTTAGAAAAAATGGGAACTTGGATGGGTGTGACGACGGGTGGACGATTTGCTGCATTGACTAATTATCGAAACCCTAAAGAGACATCTGTTGGAAAACAATCACGCGGAGAGTTAGTGGCTGGTGCCCTTACATATAAGGGGGATATAAAGAATTATATGGAACGACTGGGGAGTTGTAAGGATTTATACCCTGGTTATAATCTTTTAGCAGGCGACGCTAAAGAGTTATATTATGTTTCAAATATCGGCCAGGAATTAGTAAAGATTGGACCGGGAATTCACGGTGTCAGCAATCATTTATTAAATACCAGTTGGCCAAAGGTACAAAAAGGTAAGGAGGGTATTTTAACGATAATAAGCGGGAAACAGGAGAATCTAGCGGAAGAGCTATTTGCACTTCTTCAACAGGCTGACCCAGCCCCAGATGATTTGCTTCCGAACACGGGAGTTTCTCTAGATGTGGAAAGGATGCTTTCCCCACTGTTTATCAAGAGTAAGGATTATGGAACGAGAAGCTCCACTGTCTTATTGATGTCAGATAAAGAAATCAAATATATGGAACGGGTCTTTTCAAGTGAAGGGGTCAAAGAACAACAATATATGATTAAGTTATAATTATGGAGTTTTTTTACAAAAAAACTAATCAAACGTTTGATTAAATGAGCATGAGAGTATGCTGAGACTGACTTTCAAAAACTAACCAAACGTTTGATTAAAAAAATCATCGTGGGTGAAAAACTAATTAAACGTTTGATTAAATAGGGCTTAACCGTTGATAGATAAGGTTTTCAACGGAATTATACTTCAGGAAAAAACTAATCAAACGTTTGATTAACTCGCTGTTGTTTTTTTATTGCTGATAATGGGAACTTATATATCAAGTGATATATACTATAAGGTGAGAAAGGAGCGTGGTTAGAATGAAAAAAGGGTGGTTAGGAATAGGAATTGTGGTCGCCATCATTGTTATTTTCGGCCTCATGTTCATGTCCAGCTATAACGGTTTTGTTAATCTCGAAGAAGACGTGAACCAGTCACATGCTCAAATTGAAAATCAGCTGCAAAGAAGGCTGGATTTAATCCCGAACTTAGTAAACACCGTAAAAGGTTATGCTTCACATGAAAAGGAAGTCATTGCTTCTATATCAGATGCGCGAGCACGGTTAGCTGGTGCGAAAACGCCTGAGGAGGAAGCAACGGCTAACGCTGAATTGTCTGGTGCATTAAGCCGATTACTCGTGGTGGTGGAAAATTACCCAAACCTTAAAGCAGACCAACAATTTACCCAATTAATGGATGAACTGGCGGGAACAGAAAATAGAATCGCTGTCGCGCGAAAGGATTACAACGAACAGGTTGCAGTCTTTAATAAAAAGGTAAAGAGATTTCCAGGTTCCATTATTGCCGGTATTGGCGGTTTTGATCAAAAGGAATATTTCAAAGCGGATCCTCAAGCCCAACAAGCTCCAAAAGTTGATTTTGGGGGCAACGGGTAATGGACGCTAAGAAGGTCTTCAGCTCCTTATTGATGTTTTTCACTTTTTTTCTGGGTGCAGCAAATGCACTGGCTGAGGATATCAAAATTCCTGCTCCAGTGGGAGATATTTATGTACAGGATTTTGCCAATGTTTTAACTGAAACAGAAAAAGCTGAACTAATCAACCTAGGCAGAAGCATTGAAGATCAAACAACAGCGCAAGTGGCTGTTTTAACCGTACCAACCATTGGTGACCAAGCAATCGAAGACTATGCCAATAAGGCATTTCGGCAATATGGAATTGGCAGCAAAGAGAAAGATAACGGGGTCTTGCTCGTTTTAGCCATGAATGAACGTAAGGTGAGAATCGAGGTTGGCTATGGGCTTGAGGGGAGAATTCCTGATGCCAAAGCGGGCCGGATTTTGGATGAATATGCTATTCCCTATTTGAAAAACCAACAGCCGAATAAAGCAGTCACAGAGACCTTTAAAGCATTGTCTAATGAAGTATTCGCCGAATATGGAATCGAGGGCGGCCAGGAAACAACACCAGCCCCAGCCCCTAATCAAGCTGTGCCGTCGGATGAAGGAATAGGGATTCCTTCTTGGCTCTTGATTATTGTGGTCCTCGTAGTGGTCTTTCTAGACTTTAAGTTTTTTGGCGGAACTCTTACCTATCTGCTTCTCTCCATCATTGGCCGTGGCGGCGGCAGAGGCGGAGGCGGTGGTTCTCGTGGAGGCGGAGGCGGCTCGTCTGGCGGAGGCGGTGCCAGCCGCGGCTGGTAAAATGGGTTATCGGGACTCAAATAAGAAAGATGCTCTCATGTGGAGGGCATCTTTTTTCTGCTCATTAAGAAATGTCTTTCACCACTCGTCTTTTCCTGCGATAGGAAAAATAAAAAATAATTCCAAATAGAAATAGAAGGATGAAATAAACACTGTACCTTGAAAGATAACTGCCAACATACACCCAATTTCCTCCAAGCACTCTTCCCAACGTGATAAACGTAAAACACCAGATCGTTGCTCCAACATAGGCAAATAAGGCAAACTTTTTATAGGAATAATTGTTGATGCCGGCAAGATACGCTGTGATGTGCCGGACACCAGGAATAAAAAAGCCGATGACAAGAAGAAATGGACCGAATTTGTTAAATAATTTCCTAGTTTGTTCAATCCTTGCTACACTAATGTGCAATTTGGGACCAAACTTATGTAAAAACGGTATGCCTAATTTAAGACCTAATATAAAGCTGACGGTTATACCAATACTTGACCCGATATAGGCACATAAAAGAGAAGGAAAGTATGCCAGATTACCTGCAAAAACCGTATAGCCCACATAGGTGAGCATGAACTCATCTGGAATCGGTAATCCAATAATCCCGCCCATTAAAGCCAACGTAATGCCCAGATAACCAAACTGCTCAATCAACTGATTCAAATGATCCATTACCGTACACCCTCATCAAATCTGGAAAAACCAGAAAGAAAATTTTTCATTGTTATCATTTACATATTTGATAACTTTATTCGGTGCCTGACACCCATTTTTTATATTGGGTGTGAATATAGTGGAAAGAGGTCTTTAGGAGGTTGGAGGGGGATATTTATGCCGATTGAGTTTAATGTGGCAGATCAGGTTTTTCATTTATATAACCATACGATGAGTTATATGATTCAGCTTGTTCATGGGAAGTATTTGGCCCATTTATATTGGGGGGAGCGGGTGCACGTTCTCCAGCCATCAAAGATTCTAGCATTTAAGGGAAGAGCTTTTTCGCCTTCCAATCTAGCAGCCGACCCCCAGTTCTCGCTAGATACACTACCGCAGGAATACCCTGCTTTTGGAAACGGAGATTTTCGTGCTCCTGCCTATCAGCTGCGATCAGATGATGGATCGACTATTACAGAGTTTGTGTATGATTCCTATGAAATATATAAAGGAAAACGTCCGTTACAGGGACTGCCATCGGCCTATGTGGAAGATGAGGCAGAAGCAGATACACTTGTAATCACATTAGTAGACTCACTTCTTGGCGTGGGACTGAATCTAAGTTATACGATATTTCGCGACTTTGCGGTAATTACTAGATCAGTTCAGGTTGAGAACCTTGGCAGTCATAAAGTAGAAATTCAAAAATGCATGAGCATGTCGGTTGATTTCCATAGTTCCCATTGGGACTGGCTCCATCTCCACGGTGCGTGGGCACGAGAGCGCCATATGGAACGGTCATCCTTACAGCATGGAGTTCAAATGATTTCCTCTGCTAGAGGGGCTAGCAGCCATCAGCATAATCCCTTTATAGCCTTGCTGTCAAAAGCTGCTAACGAAGAGTATGGCGATGTTTATGGCATTAGTCTTGTCTATAGTGGGAATTTCCAAGCATCCATCGAGGTGGATCCTTTTGACACAGCAAGACTCAGTATCGGACTGAATCCATTTGACTTTGCCTGGCTGCTTCTGCCCAGGGAAACGTTCCAGACACCTGAAGCCATCATGGTGTATTCTGCTGAAGGGCTTGGCGGAATGTCGAGAACGTTTCATCAACTATTGCGGAAAAGAGTGTGCCGGGGCCCCTTTCGTGACCAAGCACGTCCCGTTCTTATTAATAATTGGGAAGCAACCTACTTTAATTTTAATGAAAAAAAATTAAAAGACATCGCTGATGCAGCGAAAGGCCTGGGGATTGAGCTTTTTGTTCTGGATGACGGCTGGTTCGGGCATCGCGATAATGATAAAAGCTCCCTAGGTGATTGGGTTGTTAATCGAACCAAACTGCCGCACGGCTTAAAGGGATTAGCTGATTACGTCAACCAGAAGGGGATGCGATTTGGACTGTGGGTCGAACCGGAAATGGTTTCCCCCGACAGTGAATTGTACCGCAAGCATCCTGATTGGTGTCTTCATGTGAAGGGGAGAAATCGGACCTTATCGCGGAACCAGCTCGTCCTGGATTTAAGTCGGGAGGACGTGTGTGAATGGCTTATCGAAACGCTGATAAATCTCTTCCAGAGTGCTCCGATTAGCTATGTGAAATGGGATATGAACCGAAATATGACAGAGGTGGGATCTGCAGCACTGCCACCAGAAAGGCAAAAGGAAACTGCACATCGCTATATGCTGGGTCTGTATCGAGTTTTAGAAAAAGTAACCCAGTGCTTTCCTAAGATTTTGTTTGAAAGCTGCTCGGGCGGTGGCGGCCGATTTGATCCAGGGATGCTTTATTACATGCCTCAAACGTGGACGAGTGATAATACAGATGCTGTTGAGAGGCTGAAAATCCAATATGGAACAAGCCTTGTTTATCCGGCGATCACGATGGGGGCGCATGTTTCAGCTGTGCCGAACCATCAGACAGGAAGAATAACACCTCTTCAAATGAGGTGTCATGTGGCGATGGCAGCCAATTTAGGATTCGAACTAAATGTCGATAAACTCAGTATTGATGATAAAACAGTTGTGCGCCAGCAAATCAGTCTTTATCATAACATAAAGAATATTGTGCTGTTTGGTGACCAGTATAGGCTGCTAAGTCCATTTGACGGAATGGACACGGCCTGGATGTATGTAGCGGAAAATCAAGAGCAGGCGGTTGTTTTTTACTACAAGACACTGGCAACACCCAATCCGCCTTTTCTACGTCTTAAACTACGCGGGCTGAATCCAAACGTTAATTACAAAATAAACAGCAGTCAGAATCCGTACGTGGGAGACGAATTAATGAAGATTGGATTATCCATGCCGCTTATTAAAAAGGACTTTTCTTCATTTATTTTTCACATTAAAGCTTTTTAAGTCAGCTATTTCTATGCGGCCAAGTTACACTGTCTCAGCCTGCCCTTTCCAATAATAAGCGGTTAAAGAAAAAATGATTACATTTAGAATAGGTATAGATTAAAATGAGTTTATGTGTAATATCAGGGGGGATTAAATGCGCAAGTACATGGGGGAACTTGCTCTTACGATTACAGCAATTATTTGGGGAAGCGGCTTTGTAGCGAGCGCCATCTCATTGGAGTACTTTACTCCATATCAGATTTTAGCTGGAAGATTTTTAGTTGGAGCTGTCATTTTAAGCATTATTTTTCATAAAAGATTAAAAGTGATTAATAAAAGTACAATCATCAAAGGATCGATATTGGGGATCTTTTTATATTTGGCGTTTGCACTGCAAACAGTCGGACTTCAATTTACGACGCCATCTAAAAATGCTTTTTTAACAGCTGTAAATGTCGTCATTGTTCCGCTGATTGGCTTGCTATTGTATAAAAGAAAAATGGACTACTACGAACTGACAGGGGCAATATTGGCAATGGTTGGCGTCGGTGTGTTATCACTGAAACTATCCTCTGAAATCAATATGGGGGATTTGCTGACATTAGGCTGTGCGGTAGGCTTTGCCTTCCACATATTCTATACGGCCAAATTTGTGAAAGATTCAGATCCGATTCTTTTAACGCTTATCCAAATGATGACCGCGGCTGTCATTGGATTTGTGGTTGTCTTTTTCAAAGGAGAAACCTTCCATGCAGTCGAGATGGATGGGATGTTGTCACTACTATACCTTGGGATCTTTTCGACAACGATTGCCTTTTTGTTGCAATCCGTTGCGCAAAAATGGATTTCAGAAACAAAGGCTGCCATTATTCTTTCAACAGAATCATTTTGGGGCATGGTATTTTCCGTTATTATTTTACACGAAGTGCTGACCATCAAAATGCTATTTGGTGCCATCCTCATTCTAAGTGCTATTATCATATCAGAAACAAAGCTTCCTTTTTTTAAAAGGGATAAATTAAAGGAAGTAACAAGGTAAGTAAGGAAATAAATAATTGATTGCAAAGGGTTCCACCCTTTGCAATCTTACTTACTGGTGCCTTTATTGGTGCCTGACACCCTTCGTAACTCTGCCACCGTGATAACCCATTTATTGGTGCCTGACACCACCTAATTACTGTCTTTTCTTTCGAGAATCCGATCTTTCAAGAATCCGACTCCAGCCTGTAAGGATGACCGCACCTAGAACCATCAATGCCCCAATCCAAGTAGTGTGAATCAGTCCAATAGAATTCGTGATGATGCCGCCTAAGTAGGAGCCAATCGCAATACCAGCATTAAAGGCAGCAATATTAATAGCGGAAGCTACATCCACCGCCGTAGGCACAAACCGCTCTGCTAACATGACGACATACACCTGCAGTCCAGGAACATTCATAAACGCCAAGAGACCCATAAAGATAATCGTGATTAATCCTGCGATTTTAAAGGGAGCGGTAAATTGCAGGACAAATAAGACAACTGCTTGGACTATGAACATATAAAACAATGCTCTAATTGGATTATGATTTGACAGCTTTCCGCCAACCATATTCCCAATGGCAATGGCAATGCCGTAAACAAGCAGAATCAAGGCCACAGTTCCTTCTTTAAATCCTGTTACATCCTGCAGGATCGGCGACAAATAAGTGAAGACCACAAACGTCCCTCCATAACCCAACGCAGTAATAATAAATAAAAGTAATAACCGTCCATTCGTTACCAACTTCACTTGATCACGAAACGTGGCTCGATTCGCTTTTTGTAAATCAGAGGGAACAAGGATGCTGTTGGCAAAAAAAGCGATAACTCCAATAATAATAATGATGATAAATGCCATTCTCCAGCCGAATTGCTGTCCAATGAAGGTACCAAAAGGTACTCCTGTCACAGTCGCAACCGTTAATCCTGAAAACATAATGGAGATTGCACTAGCTCTCTTGTTTTCGGGCACTAAATCTGCCGCAATCGTCGAGCCGATTGACATAAAGACACCATGTGAAAAGGCAGAAATCACTCGGGCGGCTAATAAAACCCCAATGCTTCCTGCACTAGCTGCAAGACTGTTTCCGATGATAAAAATAACCATAATCCAAAGTAATAAGGCCTTTCGGGACATCCGGGATGTAACAGCTGTTAAAATTGGCGCCCCAAATGTTACTCCTAAAGCATATAAAGAAACCGTTAAGCCGGCTGTTGTTACAGATATGTGTAAATCTCCCGCTATTAGCGGTAATAATCCGACACTGATAAATTCAGTGGTTCCAATGGCAAACGCACTCACGGCTAACGCGAGCAGCGCGAAGGTACTTCTACGTTGATCTATTGACATTTGATTATCTCCTCCTAAATATTGTCCCTTGAATGAAGGGGCGTGATTTATAACAGACTATTAAATACAAGAAATTCCAACCGGCAAATGTTATTATGGGATATAGGTAATTAAATAGGAAGTACGCACTTTAAAGTGATATAGGTACCTATAAGTTATATAGTTACTTTTTTGTGCCTTCAAAAATGGAGGAGTTCATATGAAAAAAAAGAAATACAATATATCGGTAGAGGCTACACTTGAGGTAATCGGAGGAAAGTGGAAATGCGTGATTCTCTGTCATTTGACGCATGGCAAAAAACGGACAAGCGAATTAAAACGCCTCATGCCAGACATCACTCAAAAGATGTTAACCCAGCAATTACGGGAATTAGAGGAAGATGGTGTTATAAATAGAATTGTATACAATCAAGTCCCGCCGAAAGTAGAGTATGAATTAAGTGACTATGGGTGGAGCCTAGAAAGTATATTAAGTGCATTATGTACCTGGGGAGAAAACCATATCACCAAAGTATATGGCGATAAATTTTCTGTCTTAGAAGAAAATGTTTTAAACGAACAGCTTAAATGAAAATACCTAAAACTTTTATTTGACGTTTTTCAATCAGTTCTTTAAGATAGGAAGAAGAAAATCATACCCGTACTTGAACGGGAGAGGTTCATAGCTGATACCCTCTATAAAAAACTATGGATACATGACTAGTCGGCCATGTCCATATTGGACGTGGCCTTTTTGTTTTTTATCCCTAATGTTTGTATAGAATTATCAGTAGAGACTCTCTTGAAAAAAGTGTGGGGACACATTTTACAGGGGGTTTTTTTATGTCTGGCCGTAAGCCTACAGAAGGATTAAAGGATTTAACACTTTTAGGTAATCAAGGGACGACCTATTCATTTGAATATGCACCGGAGGTATTGGAGGCAGTGGATAACCTCCATCCGGAACGAGATTATTTTGTAAAATTTAATTGTCCGGAGTTTACGAGTTTGTGCCCGCTGACCCGTCAGCCTGATTTTGCGACGATGTATATTTCATATGTCCCGAATCAAAAGATTGTAGAAAGCAAATCGTTAAAATTATATTTGTTTAGCTTTAGGAATCATGGAGATTTCCATGAGGATTGTGTGAATATCATCATGAATGACTTAATTAACTTGCTCGATCCCCGCTATATTGAGGTTTGGGGAAAATTCACACCGCGTGGCGGAATTTCGATTGACCCTTGGTGCAATTACGGGAAGCCAGGTACCAAATACGAGGAAATGGCTCATTATCGCTTGATGAACCATGACCTTTATCCAGAAAAGGTCGACAATCGATAAATGTTAGGGGAAGGAAGAAAGAAATGATATTTTATTTGAATGGAATTTTTGTAGGGTTATTAATTTTAGCTAATATCGTAGCTGTTAAGTTATTTAGCATTGGGGAATGGGCGATGCTTCCGGCTGCGGTGGTTGTTTATATTTTTACATATCCGCTAATTGATGTCATTGTAGAGGTTTATGGAAAAAAGGAAGGGCGCAGAACAGTGAATGCAGGGCTGGTTACCCAAGTCCTTGCTCTCATCTTCATTACGATTTCGATTCATTTACCGGCAGCGCCAGTCTTCCAAGAGCAAAAGGCATTCGAAACCATCTTAAATGGAAGTTTCCGTGTTATTATTGCAAGTTTAATATCCTATGCTGTTAGTCAAAACTTGGATGTGTTTGTGTTTAATAAATTAAAGAGTGTTCATGGGTCAAAAAAGCTGTGGTTACGTAACAATGCGTCCACCATGCTGAGCCAATTAATTGATACCACCATCTTTATTACAATTGCTTTCTACGGAACCATGCCACTGGCTATCCTAGGCAGCCTCATTCTGACTCAATATATATTTAAGTTTCTTGCCTCAATTCTAACAACGCCACTAGTCTATGGGCTAGTCCATCTTGTAAGGAAACAAGACTCAAAGCAAATAGGGCAGGCGGGGCAAGAAATCTCAAAAGAAGCATAACTAAGTCTAATATAGTAGTAAGGGTGTCAGGCACCATTATTACTATATGGTGAGTAGAAAAGAAAAGAAACGAAAAGAAGCAGCCGTGAAAAACGGCTGCTTCTTTTTGTTCTATAGTGTTATAATGCCGCTTTTATTACCTTTTTATAGTAAAGAACAGAGAGGATTCCGAAGATAGAATACAATCCTGTATAGATGACCATGACAAGAATCATAGGGGTCCATACTTCTGTCCCGAATAGGAACCATCCTGACTGAACGGCGAAATAACTGTGGAATAGTCCAACCACTAAGGGGATACCGAAGTTGAATAACTGTTTGGCCTGGATGCCTTTTAACAGATCACTCTGGGTAAACCCAAGCTTTCGTAAAATCGTATAATTGGGCTTTTCTTCTTCACTCTCACCCATTTGCTTAAAATAAAGAATACAGCCTGATGTAATCAAAAAGGTAAGTCCTAAAAAGCCGACGATGAACATGATGAGCCCCATCGTTTTTTTCTGGTGACTGCTGATGTCTAAACGAGACGCATTCTGTTCCTTTTCATTTAGGGTCAATTCGTTAAAAAGGTGATCTGCCTTTTCAAGTTGGGAGTCATCTTTTAACGTTATCCCAATAAAGAGAGAGGTGTCCTTCTGAATAGCCGGATTAATATCCTTTTTTAACCGCTCAAATACAGTCTCATCAACAATCGCAATCGGCTGGCCGCCGTTAGTGAAATTACCGGAAATGACGAAATCCTTTTTCAGCCCTAAGTAAGCGAGGGGGATTGTTTCGTGTTTACCTTTTAGTTCAATCTCACCAGAATCTTTAAGTTTCATAAACTTCTGCAGCAGATCATTGTAACCAGTAAACACGGTATCCTCTGCTGACACATCCATATTCTTAATATCGCGGTCACTAACCATTGGCAGGGTTAGCGCCTTAGGGTCAACCATGACCCCCTCTAGGTTTGTATCTAAAATATTTTTAAGATTTGCAGCTACTTGAATGACCTCAATCCTTTTCTCATTAAAAGCAATACTATTCGCCGCTAATGCTTTCGTGAATTTTGTTGCATCATCTTCATTGTTTATCGAAAAATCTGCAGCCACCTGATTTTCAGCCATCTTTTCAGCTGAATAATAGGAGATATAGCTTAAGGACAATAAACCAATCGCCAATGCTGATATGGTTGTAATAATGGTTAATAATAAGGCATTTGATTTCATCCGAAACATGATTGAAGACAGGGATAAAACCTGGTTAATGGATAAATACCCATCCTTCTTTTTCCGAATGATGTTGAAAATGAAACTAACAGACCCTTTATAAAATAGGTAGGTGCCGATAATGACAGAAGCAAGAATAAAGATCATCGCTAGAAACAGTTCTGCCATTGATGTAAAGGAACCCTCGAATAATTTAGATGAAATATAATAGCCTGAAACAATCAATATTAATCCAATAATCCCGATAATGATTTCAACCACAGACATTTTTTTGACTTTTTCTTCTGTTGAGGAAACGACTCTAAATAAAGAAAGAATCGTTTGCCTTTTGATAAACATAAAGTTCATTAGCATAATCAACAAGTAGATGACACTAAAAACAATCAGCGTCTGAACAAGGGCTGTTGTAGAAAAGTGCAGGCCGGCAATCGCATCAATCCCAGTAATTTTAAAGAGAATCATTATAATCAATCGCGATACAGAAAAGCCAATCAATATCCCGATTACTAAAGAACCAAAATAGAGAATAAAATTCTCAGCAGTTAGGATATTGAAAATTCGATTCTTGGTCATCCCGATTAATTGAAATAAGCCGATTTCCTTGCTGCGTCGTTTAATAAAAATGCTGTTAGCATAGAGCAAAAAGATCGATACAATCGCAACAAGCAGGACAGATGCCGCCCGAATGGACGCCGCACCTTTTATTCCATCCTTTGTTTCCTCCATTGCCGGGTCATATTGCAAGGTGACAAAGGCGAAGTAAAGGGCAGCACTAAAGATGAGCGCAAACACATAAAGATAATAGTTTTTTATATTCTTTTTCAAGTTTCGAAAAATCAGTTGGTTAATGCTCATAAGGAACACCACCTAATACACCTTGCGTTTTCATAATGTCCTTAAAAAAGATCTGTCTGGATTGCTCGCCTTTATTTAGTTGCGTATAAACTTGCCCATCTTTAATAAAGACCACTCTGCTGCTAAAGCTTGCTGCCACGGGATCATGTGTCACCATCACGATCGTGGCTTTTCGATTTTGATTTAATTCGCTTAATTTGTTTAACAAATCAGAGGCCGATTTTGAATCGAGTGCACCAGTCGGCTCATCAGCGAAAATGATACTTGGTCCATGAATAAATGCTCGTGCCGCAGAGGTTCGCTGTTTTTGTCCGCCAGAAATTTCATTTGGATACTTATCCTTTATTTCATAAATCCCAAGCTCATCCGCCACGGCTCGAAATTTTTCATCGGCTTCCTTTTTAGAAACCTTGGTAATCGATAATGGCAAGAGGATATTTTCTTTGACGGTTAATGTATCTAAGAGGTTATAATCTTGAAAAATAAATCCGAGATGCTGCTTGCGGAATTCCGCGAGCTGACGATCCTTCATCGCTGTCATTTCCTTGCCTTCAATTGAAATGGTTCCACCGCTAACTTTATCAATAGAAGAAAGAACATTGAGTAAGGTTGTTTTTCCAGAACCGGATGCCCCCATGATACTCACGAATTCCCCTTCCTCTACAGTAAGGTCGATTCCTTTTAAAACTTCTTGTTTATTTAACTTGTTTCCAAAGCTTTTATGAATTTTATGGGCTGCTAATATCGTCATGACCATCCACACTCCTTATTTCGATACCTTCATTATAAAAGCCTCTGGAAGTCCTTTCCTTCGATTAGTCTAACAAATAGCAAAAGCATGTGACAATGTTGTCACATGCCTGTAATTCGGCCAAACTCATTATGTTTTGGAAAGGTTAATGTAAACCTTGTGCCAGATCCCAGTTCCGAGCACACGTCGATATGAATGAAGAGTGGCTTAGCAATTTTTTTAGTTAAATATAATCCCATCCCTGTCGCGGCGTTGTCATGGTGTGTGGTTGTGGAGGTAAAGCCTTTTTCAAAAATGCGGGGTAGATCCTTAGGGTCAATTCCCCGCCCAAAATCCTGTACACTCAATTTGGTCCGACCCCCATGATGATAAGAATGAATAATAATATCCGAGGCTTCGCTGTATTTCACCGCATTCGTTAATAGCTGCCTGATCATAAAGGCGAGCCATTTGGCATCTGTTAAAACGGTGGCCACTTCTAAATCAATATCAAAGCCAATTCCTTTTTGCATACACCAAGATTGTAAGGTCTTAATTTCTTTAAAAAGTAGAGATTTTACATCCGTTTCTTCTATATATAAATCATTCTCGATAAAGGGAATTCGCTTTTGGTGAAGCTGTGTATCAAGCAGTAGGTGGATTCTTAGCCATTCGTGCTCTAATTGTGCTTTCGTGACTCCATCCTCTAAGCGATCAATCATTAAATGCATGGCCGTCAAAGGTGTTTTGACTTCGTGAATCCACGCTAATAAATCATCTTTTTCCTGCTCCAGGTCCACCAGATTTTTCGTAAACGTTTGCTTCAGCAGCTCCGTTTGGCTCACCATGCTATTCTCGACTATTTTTTCAAAGGGACGATCTGCTTCGATAAGAGTGGATAAATCTAGATTGTTTTCACGTTCATTTAAACTAGTAAAGAATTTCGTCTCTCGATGATAACGAAATATGAAAAAAATGATAAAGATTAGGGTCGATAAGAATACAATATAAAGGAGCGGCAGGAATGGGATGGCCGAATCAATAAACGAGACAAATAAGATAAGCGCCTGCAAAAAGATGAACAAACCAATCCAACTGCGCCTTTCTATTATATAGGCTTTAATCATACTCATTCGCCTCTTCAATAGCGATGTATCCTTGCCCTACCTTTGTTTCGATATAGCTTCCTAAGCCAAGCTCGTCCAGCTTTTTTCGCAAACGATTCACGTTGACTGTTAAGGTGTTATCGCTGACAAATCGTTCATCTTCCCACAGACTTTTGATTAAATCTTCGCGGCTGACAATCTTGTTTTTTTGCTCAATCAGCTTTTTTAAAATAAACGTTTCGTTTTTGGTAAGGTCAACGGTGCCAGCTGAATGGCTGACGGTATTTTTTTCATAATCCACTGTCGCCCCGCACCACGTTTTAAGGGTGATTTGCTCGGTGTTGTAGTTATAAACACGGCGGAGGATTGCTTGGATTTTGGCAATTAATACATCAAAATGAAACGGCTTTTGAATAAAATCATCCGCTCCAAGCTGCATTGACATCACCATATCTGTAGGATGATCACGTGATGATAAAAAAAGAATCGGAACATTGGAATGAGAACGGATCATCCGGCACCAATGAAAGCCGTCAAATTTGGGCAGTTGGATATCAATTAGGACTAAATCGGGTTTTATTGCCGTGAATTCCTGCATGACCTGGCTAAAATCCTTTATCCCATAAACATCATAAGACCACCCAGTTAACCGATCCTTCACTTCGTTAAACAACGTGACATCATCTTCAATTAATAATAATTTAAACAATTGATTCACCACACTTTTTTGAAAATCCTACACTAATTGTATAATAGTTCCTCTTTAAAAGTATAGAGACTGGTTCAGTTGTCAGACCTCTATTGACAAAAAGAGTAAATTTTACTATCCTATTTATCAATAGCATAGTAATAAAAGCGTATTCGTATAACTCCAAAGATATGGTTTGGAGGTCTCTACCAGGAACCTATAATTCCTGATTACGAAGAAGGTACATTTGATGTGTATTTTCTTCGTAATCAGGAATTTTTTTTTATTAAATTTACTTGAATGGGGGATGACAACAATGAATTTTACGGGACTACCGAAAATTGAACTGCACTGCCATTTAGACGGAAGCCTTAGACCAGAAACAATTATCGATATCGCAAAGAGAGAGGGAATTTCCATACCCTCGATGGATAAGGAAGAATTACTAAAAGAATTGATTGCGCCAGCAGAATGTGAATCCCTGGATGAATATTTGCAACGTTTTGCGCTGCCAAATCTCGTTATGCAATCAAAAGAGAATTTAAAAAGAATCTCCTTTGAACTTTTTGAAGATGCTGCTAAGGAACAAGTAAAGTATATGGAGGTTCGCTTTGCCCCGTTACTCCATGTGGCCAAGGGCTTAACCATCGAAGAAGTGATCCAAAGTGTGATTGATGGAATGAAGGAAGCGGAGGCGGCGTTCGATATAAAAGGGAATATTATCTTGTCATGTATGCGAACGATGTCAGCAGAAAATGCTTTTGTTGTGGTCGAAAAAGGGAGAGAATTCCTTGGTAAAGGAGTGGTCGCAATCGATTTATGTGCCTCTGAAGCAGAAGGTTTTTCTCACAAATACGTTGAACCGATTAGGCTTGCAAGAGAGTATGGCTACAGAGTCACCATTCATGCAGGTGAAACCGGAATCGGGAAAAATGTGCTGGAAGCGGTCGAACTGTTGGGTGCTGAAAGAATTGGGCATGGGGTGTTTATTAAGGATTGTCCAGAGGCATATAAAATCGTGAAAGATAAGCAAATCGTCCTTGAAATGTGTCCAACAAGTAATGTTCAAACAAAAGCAGTAAGCGGTTTGGGTGAGCATCCTATCTATCAATTTCATCAAGATGGGATAAAGGTAACGGTCAACACGGACAATCGAACGGTCTCTGATACCACGATGACCAAGGAATGTGCCATTGTTTCTGAGGAATTTCCGATCATTGAAGCGGATTATAAACAAATTTATCTTAATAGTGTAGAAGCGGCCTTTGCGGATGAAGAGACAAAAGCAAAGTTAAAACACTATATAAATTAACTAACGTCTTATATGTAATATTGGTGCCTGACACCCGATGCTTAACCGCATCGGGTGTCAGGCACTTTTTTTATTCATTTTAAGGATAAGTTAAGGGTTCCACATGATAATAGGCTCAAGGAAGAAAAAACACCATGGTATAGGTCCGGACTATTCTATGGGACAAAAGGAGTTTGAACAAATGAAAAAGTGGATTTGGGTGCTGATTATTGTGGCCGTTGTAGGATTTGTCGGATATCAGTGGTATAACGCCAATTACAGTACTACTGAGGTTTCCTCACAAGTTAGAACAGCGACGGTACAAAAAGGAAAGTTAGAAGTAAAAATTAGTGGTTCAGGAACCATCGAACCAGTCATAAGCGAAGATATTAAAGCAACCGATGACAATAACGAAATCGATGAAGTGTTAGTGGCTGTCGGTGACAAAGTAAGTGAGGGGGACGAATTAGTCACTTTTACCGATGATAGTGACCCGATTAGAGCAGCTTATGATGGAACGATTACAACTATAGAAGTGAAAGCTGGGGAACGTGTAACAAATGGAATGGTTGTGGCTCATTTGACCAATTATGAAGATTTACAAACAGTCGTTCAAGTGGAAGAATTAGACATTCCTCAAGTTAAAAAGGACCAGACAGTAAGCTTAACTGTCAGTGCCTATCCTGATCAAACCTATTCAGGAAAAGTAACGGAAGTTGCCGAAGAAGGATCGTCAGAAAGTGGATCATCAACGTTTGCGGTAACGATTCATATCGACAAGCCGACCAGCCTAAAAGTGGGGATGAGTACAGAAGCAAGTATTCTAACGGCTAGCAAGGATGAGGCACTCTATGTTCCAGTGGATGCCATCTACACAAACAATACTGAAAAATATGTAATTGCCACTGCTGCAAATGGAGAATCTTCCACTGGTACTACAGAGCAAAAAACGGTGAAAACAGGTCTATCAACTGATGAATATGTGGAGATAACCGAAGGCGTAACAGAAGGGGAAACGATCCAATTACCGCAGCTAACTTCGGGGAGCTCCTCCTCATCTCAACAAGGCAGGATGATGCAAGGGATGGGCGGCGGAATGACTGGCGGAGGTATGCCTCCAAACGGTGGTGGACAAGGAGCCCCGAGTGGTAAAACCGGAAATTAAAAAAAGTAGAGGAGAATCTTAATATGAAGAAAACAAGGAAAGCACACTTATGGATTGGGCTAATTTGCTCTATTTTTATCTTAATGGAGTCCATTACAGGGTTAATCATGAATGAACCATGGCTTATTGGGCAATCACAGATGGTACAAAAAGGGAACTTTCAGCCAAGGCAAATGGGCATGGGGCCTGGACAACAGCAAGGAACTACAACCGACCCAAGCCAAACAGCGGGACAGGTTCAAGGGCAGGTGGGCGAACAAAGTCAGTCAAACAATCAAGCGAACCCGAGCAATCAAAACCAAGGCCCAAATGGAACCAACCCAAATGGGCAAGTTCCAAGTCAAGGATTTCAAAGGGGACAAGGAGGCTTCGGTGGTGAGGGAGCCTCACAAGGTTCTTTTATGAGTATTATTAAAGGGCTTCATGAGGGTAGAATAGGCACCACGAATGTTAAGTGGTTAATCGACCTTACCGCCATTGCCATGATTTTCTTAACGGGTTCAGGAATCTATTTATCGTTGAAGGTACTATTTGCGGGTAAAATGAGGAAAAAAGGCAAAATGGAAAGGGAAATCGCATAAAGGTATTTGCTAATTTAGAGAATCATTTTATAAGGAAGCACACCTTCAAACGTTTGGGTGCTTCTTTTTTGTATTTAAGTAAATTTTAAGAATCAGCTGGTAGGATCAAGTAGGTAAATGATTGTACAAAAAGAATTTAATCTAAAGGAGCTCATGATGAATGAATATCCTACTAGCTGAAGATGATTCCCGTCTGGGTGATTTAATCGTATACATGTTAAAGAAGAAAGGCGGCTGCAATGTAGAATGGGTAATGGAAGGCGAAGATGCCTACTACTATGCAAACTCTGCTCACTATGATGTGATCATCATGGACTGGATGATGCCCAATGGAAGTGGGGTCGATGTATGCCGTCGATTAAGAAAACAAGGGTATTCAGGCGCCATCCTGATGTTAACAGCTAAAGATACGGTAATAGACCGAATTGAAGGTCTCGATTCCGGAGCGGATGATTATCTTGTAAAACCGTTCGAAATAGACGAACTATTAGCGCGGCTGCGGGCACTTTCCCGTCGCAACTATGCCCCTATTTTAGAAGAGGAAATTGAGATAGATGATCTCATTTTGAATCGAATGAGTCATGTGGTCCGCGCGGGGAAAGTAGAAATTCAATTAAGCCCGCGGGAATTTCAATTATTAGATTTACTCGTGAAAAATAAAGGGCAGGTATTGCCAAGAGAAGTTATACTTGAACGGGTATGGGGCCTTGAAACCGATGTCGCGTTAAAAACAATCGATGCAACGATTAAATTAATACGTAAGAAATTACAATTATTAAAAAAACAAGAAAGCCTGCAAAGCATCAGGGGGGTAGGTTATAAATTTGAACTCTAAACTTGTTCCATTTTTTCATTTTTTTACGAATCCCTTCGAGAAGGATGTTTTTAAAAATACCCAAAACCGATTGACCCGTAACTTTACTGGACTTCTGATCCTCTTTCTCAGTTTGTTTATTATCATTGTGTATTCTGTTCTTTATTTTGTTATCCTCAATAATCAAGAACGGGAACTGCAAACACTCGTCAATCAAGAGGCTGGTTTTATAGAGAATTATATGATAAAAAATGGCCAAAGTGATTTACAGAGAATCCAGAATCAAGAAGTGGTATTTGCTGGTGTTAACCAATTTTTTTATTATGTGATAGGTCCTAATGGTGAAGTGCTGATGGGGTATGAAACCAATCCTCGTTTACGGATGAATTTGCTGAATCTCGTGAAGGGCAGAGGACAATATAGTAGAAATATAGGTAAAGAAACATTACGAATGGATGAAAATGTAAAGGGCAGAGGGAAAAAGGGGGAATTTCGTCCTCCCGGTGTTTCCCAAGATATTCATCTGATGATAGCCGGCCAGTCAATTTATAATAATGGTCAATTCATTGGTCAACTATATGTCGGCAAAGATGTCACATTTACTTATCAATTATTTCATTGGATTCTGATCATCCTCATTATTTTAGGCATTGTATTTGTCGGTGTCGCTTTGTTTATTAGCATGGGCATGTCGAAAAGGGCCATGGTTCCGATTAGCGCTGCCTTTACAAGACAGCGTGAATTTGTTGGAGATGCTTCACATGAATTGCGGACGCCATTAAGTGTCTTGTTATCGTCTGTGGATGCACTGGAAATGACCATCGATACAGAAAAGGAAGATATGGCAGGAAAATTACTCTCTAATATGAGAGAAGAAGTAAAGCGAATGACCCATTTGGTCAGCGATTTGTTAACATTGGCTCGATCAGATTCGAATACGATTGAACTGAGAAATGAACGATTTGACTTCCGGCCATTAGCAGAAAAAACGATTGATTCACTACATCCTCTTGCAGCAACTAAACAAATATCGCTAGAATTAATTGCGCCTGCCAGCCTAATCGTTATGGGCGATTCTCAAAGGCTGGCTCAGTTAGTATATATCCTTTTAGATAATGCGATTAAATATACTCCAAACGGCGGAGAGGTTAAGTTATCCCTTTCTAAAGAAGCACACTTGATCAAAATAATGGTTCAAGACACGGGGATTGGAATTAAAAAAGAGGATTTTCAACAGATTTTTGAGCGCTTTTATCGGGCTGATAAATCTCGATCGCGGCAAATGGGAGGGCATGGCTTAGGATTGTCTATTGCTAAATGGATTGTTGAAACCCATAAAGGAACGATACAAGTATCAAGTGTATTGGGAAAAGGAAGTACTTTTACGGTTAAGGTGCCAATACTTTAAGGGAATGATTTAAAGTGTTGACAAGTTGAAAATATAATAGTAATATAATAATCCTGGTGAGGGAGATGATGAAAAATGCATCTCCAAAACTAGGAATATCATATGAAGTGATTTACAGAAATCATTTTATATGATAGACTAATATTCTCGTCTCAAACGAAATAAAATATTTTAAAATAATGTTTGACTTTCTAGTGTTGAGATGGTATATTAATAAAGTCGCTTTTGAGCGATTGAAAAATTGTTCTTTGAAAACTAAACAAACAAAAACGTCAACAAACAATAATATTAGTTTCGTATGAAACTAAGCCAACGTAACAAAATGAGCTAAATCAACTTTCTCGGAGAGTTTGATCCTGGCTCAGGACGAACGCTGGCGGCGTGCCTAATACATGCAAGTCGAGCGGACTTTCAAAAGCTTGCTTTTGAGAGTTAGCGGCGGACGGGTGAGTAACACGTGGGCAACCTGCCTGTAAGACTGGGATAACATCGGGAAACCGATGCTAATACCGGATAATCCTTTTCCTCTCATGAGGAAAAGCTGAAAGTCGGTTTACGCTGACACTTACAGATGGGCCCGCGGCGCATTAGCTAGTTGGTGAGGTAACGGCTCACCAAGGCGACGATGCGTAGCCGACCTGAGAGGGTGATCGGCCACACTGGGACTGAGACACGGCCCAGACTCCTACGGGAGGCAGCAGTAGGGAATCTTCCACAATGGACGAAAGTCTGATGGAGCAACGCCGCGTGAGCGATGAAGGCCTTCGGGTCGTAAAGCTCTGTTGTTAGGGAAGAACAAGTACCGGAGTAACTGCCGGTACCTTGACGGTACCTAACCAGAAAGCCACGGCTAACTACGTGCCAGCAGCCGCGGTAATACGTAGGTGGCAAGCGTTGTCCGGAATTATTGGGCGTAAAGCGCGCGCAGGCGGTCCTTTAAGTCTGATGTGAAAGCCCACGGCTCAACCGTGGAGGGTCATTGGAAACTGGGGGACTTGAGTGCAGAAGAGGAAAGCGGAATTCCACGTGTAGCGGTGAAATGCGTAGAGATGTGGAGGAACACCAGTGGCGAAGGCGGCTTTCTGGTCTGTAACTGACGCTGAGGCGCGAAAGCGTGGGGAGCAAACAGGATTAGATACCCTGGTAGTCCACGCCGTAAACGATGAGTGCTAAGTGTTAGGGGGTTTCCGCCCCTTAGTGCTGCAGCTAACGCATTAAGCACTCCGCCTGGGGAGTACGGCCGCAAGGCTGAAACTCAAAGGAATTGACGGGGGCCCGCACAAGCGGTGGAGCATGTGGTTTAATTCGAAGCAACGCGAAGAACCTTACCAGGTCTTGACATCCTCTGACACTCCTAGAGATAGGACGTTCCCCTTCGGGGGACAGAGTGACAGGTGGTGCATGGTTGTCGTCAGCTCGTGTCGTGAGATGTTGGGTTAAGTCCCGCAACGAGCGCAACCCTTGTTCTTAGTTGCCAGCATTCAGTTGGGCACTCTAAGGAGACTGCCGGTGACAAACCGGAGGAAGGTGGGGATGACGTCAAATCATCATGCCCCTTATGACCTGGGCTACACACGTGCTACAATGGATGGTACAAAGGGCAGCAAAGCCGCGAGGCCTAGCCAATCCCATAAAACCATTCTCAGTTCGGATTGTAGGCTGCAACTCGCCTACATGAAGCCGGAATCGCTAGTAATCGCGGATCAGCATGCCGCGGTGAATACGTTCCCGGGCCTTGTACACACCGCCCGTCACACCACGAGAGTTTGTAACACCCGAAGTCGGTGGGGTAACCGTAAGGAGCCAGCCGCCTAAGGTGGGACAGATGATTGGGGTGAAGTCGTAACAAGGTAGCCGTATCGGAAGGTGCGGCTGGATCACCTCCTTTCTAAGGAATATGCAGTCCTTGTGGACTGATAAAAGTTGACCGCTTTTTGTTTGTTTAGTTTTGAGGGAGCAATTCTCTCAATGCACAACATTCGTTCTTTGAAAACTAGATAATCGTAAGAAGAAGCAAGAAAACATCGAGTAATCGCCATTTTAGTTTTCTCTCTTAAGTAATTAAGAGAAATAACCTTTTAGGTTAAGTTAGAAAGGGCGCACGGTGAATGCCTTGGCACTAGGAGCCGATGAAGGACGGGACTAACACCGATATGCTTCGGGGAGCTGTAAGTAAGCTTTGATCCGGAGATTTCCGAATGGGGGAACCCACTGCTCGTAATGGAGCAGTATCTTTACCTGAATACATAGGGTATTGATGGCATACCCGGGGAACTGAAACATCTAAGTACCCGGAGGAAGAGAAAGCAAACGCGATTCCCTGAGTAGCGGCGAGCGAAACGGGACATAGCCCAAACCAAGAGGCTTGCCTCTTGGGGTTGTAGGACACTCAACATGGAGTTACAAAGGAACGGGGTAAATGAAGCGATCTGGAAAGGTCCGTCATAGAAGGTAAAAACCCTGTAGTTGAAACTTCGTTCCCTCCTGAGTGGATCCTGAGTACGGCCGGACACGAGAAATCCGGTCGGAAGCAGGGAGGACCATCTCCCAAGGCTAAATACTCCCTAGTGACCGATAGTGAACCAGTACCGTGAGGGAAAGGTGAAAAGCACCCCGGAAGGGGAGTGAAATAGTTCCTGAAACCGTGTGCCTACAAGTAGTTAGAGCCCGTTAATGGGTGATAGCGTGCCTTTTGTAGAATGAACCGGCGAGTTACGATCCCATGCAAGGTTAAGTTGAAAAGACGGAGCCGCAGCGAAAGCGAGTCTGAATAGGGCGAATTGAGTATGTGGTCGTAGACCCGAAACCAGGTGATCTACCCATGTCCAGGGTGAAGTCCAGGTAACACTGGATGGAGGCCCGAACCCACGCACGTTGAAAAGTGCGGGGATGAGGTGTGGGTAGCGGAGAAATTCCAATCGAACTTGGAGATAGCTGGTTCTCTCCGAAATAGCTTTAGGGCTAGCCTCACGTAGTAAGAGTCTTGGAGGTAGAGCACTGTTTGGACTAGGGGCCCTCATCGGGTTACCGAATTCAGACAAACTCCGAATGCCAAAGACTTATCCGTGGGAGTCAGACTGCGAGTGATAAGATCCGTAGTCAAAAGGGAAACAGCCCAGACCACCAGCTAAGGTCCCAAAGTATACGTTAAGTGGAAAAGGATGTGGAGTTGCTTAGACAACCAGGATGTTGGCTTAGAAGCAGCCACCATTTAAAGAGTGCGTAATAGCTCACTGGTCGAGTGACTCTGCGCCGAAAATGTACCGGGGCTAAACGTATCACCGAAGCTGTGGATTGACACCATCAGGTGTCAGTGGTAGGAGAGCGTTCTAAGGGCGTTGAAGCTAGACCGTAAGGACTGGTGGAGCGCTTAGAAGTGAGAATGCCGGTATGAGTAGCGAAAGATGAGTGAGAATCTCATCCACCGAATGCCTAAGGTTTCCTGAGGAAGGCTCGTCCGCTCAGGGTTAGTCGGGACCTAAGCCGAGGCCGAAAGGCGTAGGCGATGGACAACAGGTTGATATTCCTGTACCACCTCTTTATCGTTTGAGTGATGGGGGGACGCAGGAGGATAGGGTAAGCGCGCTGTTGGATATGCGCGTCTAAGCAGTTAGGCTGGTGAATAGGAAAATCCGTTCACCGTGAAGGCTGAGCTGTGACAGCGAGGGAAATTTAGTACCGAAGTTCCTGATTCCACACTGCCAAGAAAAGCCTCTAGCGAGATAAAAGGTGCCCGTACCGCAAACCGACACAGGTAGGCGAGGAGAGAATCCTAAGGTGAGCGAGAGAACTCTCGTTAAGGAACTCGGCAAAATGACCCCGTAACTTCGGGAGAAGGGGTGCTCTTTGAGGTTCATAGCCTCGAAGAGCCGCAGTGAATAGGCCCAGGCGACTGTTTAGCAAAAACACAGGTCTCTGCGAAGCCGCAAGGCGAAGTATAGGGGCTGACGCCTGCCCGGTGCTGGAAGGTTAAGAGGAGGGGTTAGCGCAAGCGAAGCTCTGAATCGAAGCCCCAGTAAACGGCGGCCGTAACTATAACGGTCCTAAGGTAGCGAAATTCCTTGTCGGGTAAGTTCCGACCCGCACGAAAGGCGTAACGATCTGGGCACTGTCTCAACGAGAGACTCGGTGAAATTATAGTACCTGTGAAGATGCAGGTTACCCGCGACAGGACGGAAAGACCCCGTGGAGCTTTACTGTAGCCTGATATTGAATTTTGGTACAGCTTGTACAGGATAGGTAGGAGCCTGAGAAGCCGGAGCGCTAGCTTCGGTGGAGGCGTCGGTGGGATACTACCCTGGCTGTATTGAAATTCTAACCCGCACCCCTTATCGGGGTGGGAGACAGTGTCAGGTGGGCAGTTTGACTGGGGCGGTCGCCTCCTAAAGAGTAACGGAGGCGCCCAAAGGTTCCCTCAGAATGGTTGGAAATCATTCGTAGAGTGTAAAGGCACAAGGGAGCTTGACTGCGAGACCTACAAGTCGAGCAGGGACGAAAGTCGGGCTTAGTGATCCGGTGGTTCCGCATGGAAGGGCCATCGCTCAACGGATAAAAGCTACCCCGGGGATAACAGGCTTATCTCCCCCAAGAGTCCACATCGACGGGGAGGTTTGGCACCTCGATGTCGGCTCATCGCATCCTGGGGCTGTAGTCGGTCCCAAGGGTTGGGCTGTTCGCCCATTAAAGCGGTACGCGAGCTGGGTTCAGAACGTCGTGAGACAGTTCGGTCCCTATCCGTCGTGGGCGCAGGAAATTTGAGAGGAGCTGTCCTTAGTACGAGAGGACCGGGATGGACGCACCGCTGGTGTACCAGTTGTCTTGCCAAAGGCATCGCTGGGTAGCTATGTGCGGACGGGATAAGTGCTGAAAGCATCTAAGCATGAAGCCCCCCTCAAGATGAGATTTCCCATAGCGTCAAGCTAGTAAGAACCCTGAAAGATGATCAGGTTGATAGGTCAGAGGTGGAAGCGTGGCGACATGTGGAGCTGACTGATACTAATCGTTCGAGGACTTAACCATTTATATTAGGTGAACTCGATTTTTTAAAACTTCTTCTGCATTATCTAGTTTTGAGGGAATGAACCTCTAATTAAATAGTCTGGTAATTAAGGCGAGAAGGTCACACCCGTTCCCATACCGAACACGGAAGTTAAGCTTCTCAGCGCCGATGGTAGTTGGGACACGCGTCCCTGTGAGAGTAGGACGTTGCCAGGCTAAGCCCCTATGGGGCTATTATTTTGCCGAAATTAAATGACGGCCCCTTGGTCAAGCGGTTAAGACACCTCCCTTTCACGGAGGTAACACGGGTTCGAGTCCCGTAGGGGTCACCATATGGAGGATTAGCTCAGCTGGGAGAGCATCTGCCTTACAAGCAGAGGGTCGGCGGTTCGATCCCGTCATCCTCCACCATATTAATTAAGTTATTTTGCGCCCTTAGCTCAGCTGGATAGAGTGTTTGACTACGAATCAAAAGGTCGGGAGTTCGAATCTCTCAGGGCGCATTTTACGGGAAGTAGCTCAGCTTGGTAGAGCACTTGGTTTGGGACCAAGGGGTCGCAGGTTCGAATCCTGTCTTCCCGACCATTTTTAAGAAAATACAATAATATTCATTTTGGCGGTGTAGCTCAGCTGGCTAGAGCGTACGGTTCATACCCGTAAGGTCGGGGGTTCGATCCCCTCCGCCGCTACCAAAAATATATTATTGTTTGTAATATTGGAGGAATACCCAAGTCTGGCTGAAGGGATCGGTCTTGAAAACCGACAGGCGGGTAACACCGCGCGGGGGTTCGAATCCCTCTTCCTCCTCCATAATTTTTATACTTTTTATTTTATTATCGCGGGGTGGAGCAACGAGCGTTGCTTCAATGAAAAAACTGCGAGTTGTATCAATCGAACCGCTGCTTGAATATGCTTACTGAGATTGATACAGTCCATGCAAATATGGAGCATAGTGACTTAGTATTATTTTTATTATCGCGGGGTGGAGCAGTTCGGTAGCTCGTCGGGCTCATAACCCGAAGGTCGCAGGTTCAAATCCTGCCCCCGCAATATGGTCCGGTAGTTCAGTTGGTTAGAATGCCTGCCTGTCACGCAGGAGGTCGCGGGTTCGAGTCCCGTCCGGACCGCCACTTTTTTCTAGTAGGATGACTACTATTAATATATATATAGATTTTGGCGGTTGTGGCGAAGTGGTTAACGCACCTGATTGTGGTTCAGGCATTCGTGGGTTCGATTCCCATCAGCCGCCCCATTTTAGAATTATTATGCGGGTGTAGTTTACTGGTAAAACCTCAGCCTTCCAAGCTGATGTAGTGGGTTCGATTCCCATCACCCGCTCCAAAATATGGGCCTATAGCTCAGCTGGTTAGAGCGCACGCCTGATAAGCGTGAGGTCGATGGTTCGAGTCCATTTAGGCCCATCTATATACAAAGAAAGGTGTCAGTTCCTATGCGTTTACGCTTTGGGGACTGGCACCTTTCTTTTTTTAAAGATTAAATTTTTTTAGCATATAAGTTACTAAATTATTAATCTGACTCCTTGATCACTTCTACATAAAATTTAATAGCATTGATATAATTTTTAATACTAATATGTTCATTCGTTCCATGCATTCTGTTTAAATCCTCGGAGGTAATCTGTACGGGCAGGAAACGGTACGTATTTTTCGCGATTCTGTCATAATGTTTGGCATCAGAGCCAGCAAACATTAAATAGGGAGCGATAACTGCGTTGCCATACACATTTCTTGCAGCCTGTTGAATCGACGTAAACTGCCAGCCGTTAATGGAGGAAACCTTGGAAGCCTCGCTGCCCGTTATGTTCACTTTAATATCTTTATCATCAATCGTTTCCTTAATAAAATGTTTTACATCTGTCAAAGAATCACCTGGCATAAGACGAAGATTAATATAGGCAGTGGCCTTTTCAGGCAAGGCATTGTATTGCTCCCCCGCTTGAAAAATAGTTGGGGCGATGGTCGTCCGGATTAAAGCCGCCGATGCGGGCTTCTCAAGTAGAATTTTTTCAATAACTGGTTCAAAAATTACTTTATTAGCAAAGATATACTTCATTCCAAAACTCATTTCTGGTGCCACGAATTCAAATAGGTCTTCCCCAGGTCCCTTGAGGTCACCTTTAAACTGTGTATCTTCTAACTTAGATATTGCGCTTGCCATTCGGCCAATATTCGTGTGGTTCTTCGGCTGTGAGGAGTGACCGCCGCTGCCTTCAATGGTTAATTCGGCAGTCGCTGATCCTTTTTCAGAAATACCAACCACACCAACCGGTTGATTTACACCAGGTACCATGTGTTCAACAATCGCACCACCTTCATCTAAAACATAGTCAAAGGTAATCCCTCTTTCTTTTAGTGTGTTAACAATTTTGTTGGCACCTTCTTCTCCGCCAATTTCTTCGTCAAAACCAAACATGAAATACATATCGCGCGTGGGTTTGTAGCCTTTTTCTACTAAATAGTCAATAGCTTGTAAAATGCCGATGACACCAATTTTGTCATCCAAGCTGCCCCGGCCCCATATCTTTCCGTCTACCACGGTCCCACTGAAAGGATCTTGTTCCCAATTGGCCTCTGTTCCGGATAAAACAGGGACCACATCATAATGACTGGTTAAACCAACTGGCTTCTTATTAGTATCAGAGCCTTTCCATTTATAGACGAGGGCGTAAGAATTTATTTTTTCAAATTCAAGCTGTTCATGGACAGCAGGAAAACTTTCTTGTAAAAATGAAATAAACCCTTCAAATTCTTTTAAGTCAAATTTACTGCGGTCTTGATACGAAACTGTTTTGAAGGTGATGGCTGTGGATAAGTGCTGAATAGCTTGATCCTCATTGATTACTACGTTAGTTGGTTTTGCAGTTGGCTGTTTTGAGTTTACCTTTACCGAATTGAAAACGGTTACAATTATAAAAATAAGAATTAGTCCAGAAATAAACAAAAAGGTAATCTTTCGCTTTTTCAATAGAATTCCCCCGATTTTCGATATACTTGTATTTTACATTAGTTTTTAGAAAAGTGGGAATAGTAAAATGACTTCTCGATTCACTAAAATACAACACCGTCGTTACGCTCGGACAATTACCAATCACGCCGACACTGGTGTTGTATCTTCTGCCAATACAGCATATTCTATGAAACCCGTTTCAGGTCAAGGGAGATGAAGAAATTTATTGAGGGGCTTTTTTTAGTAGTATAGAGGCTTCTCATACAATATAAAAAAGGTCGGAATTCTATTGATCCGACCATTATTTCTAAACTGTCCTTCGTTCAATTAAGGATGCCAAAACTTCTTGATGGGTGATATCATGGGGGTCGTTCATGGCTTGAAGAAATAACTTTCTCCCCATGTCTACCAGTGGGATTTCAATCGTAGTGATATGCATCATTTGGGCAATTGGTTGATTATTAAAACCAATAATCGCTAAATGATCGGGAATAGAAATGGCTTCGTCTTGCGCACAGGTCACAATTCCAGCAGCCACCTCATCACTTGTGACCAGCAGGGCAGAGGGGGGAGCTGCCATCTGTTTAATTCGTTCTATGACCTGTTTCCCATCCTCAACATGGAGGCAGGCCTCGAAAATATAAGTGGGATTGTAAGGTAAGTCATATTTCTCAATAAATTCCCGATAAGCCCTACTTCTTTTTCTGCTATTTGTCCCAGTATTCCGCCCAATACAATAACCAATCTTTCGATGACCGTGATTGTATAAGTAATCTAATGCAAGAGTGAAACATGTATAATGGTCAACAAAAGTGGAGGACACTTTTTTTCCTCTCGTGTCTTCGCATAAAATAATGGGACCATATGGTAAGTATCCTTCAATAATGTGCCAGCTGGATTTTCTCGAACAAATGATTAACGCATCAATCTGTTTTTGTTTCAACATATTTAGTGCTTCGAGTTCTCTAGTCTCTTGGTAGTTGGTTTGAAACAATACAAGCTTATAGTTATTTTCCAGTGCTTCCATCGCAATGCCTTTTATTAATAAAGAAAAATAGGGATGGTCAATAAATGGAATAACGACTCCAACTAGGAAGGTCTTCCCCATACTTAAATGCACTGCATTAATATTTGGCTGATAATTGCTTTTTTGAATAGCATTTAGAACAGCGGTTCTTTTTTCTTTACTTACATAGGGATGGTTATTAAGCACCCGTGATACCGTCGTTACTGAAACACCAGCCATCTTAGCTAAATCCTTGATATTTGTCATAAATCATCACCTAATTAATGATTCTTGGTTAACGTCATTATAATACACTTTAATCCACACATGAACCATTTCAATGAACTCCTATATCCGTGCTATAGAAAAAGCAAAAAGGGTCTGATTACATATCAGACACCTTTTATTAAGCATTATTTAATAGCCTTGCTGACTTTAAGCTTTTTCCCTTTAATGGTGGTATGCTCCATGGCTTGGAGGACTAGTGAGCCTTTTCCATTAAGAATATCAACATAGGTCATTTGATCCTGAATCGTAATAATGCCGATATCCTCGGCCGTTACGCCTGGGATTTTTGCAATCGTCCCAACAAAATCAACCGCCCGAAGCTTTTTCTTTTTTCCACCGCTGAAATAGAGTTTCATGATATCTTGGTTAATGCGGGCGGTTTTATTATTTCTGACCACGCGGCGTCCGCTAATTTTTTCATCAAAAGCAGCCCGATTATTCGCTACTTCATGAGGTTTTGGGGCATCCATAGGCGGAATCTCAAAACCTATATATCGTTCAATCGCTCTAATATATTTTTCTTCATGAGATGTGGCAAGCGTAATCGCTTTGCCTGTATGTCCAGCACGACCGGTTCTGCCGGTTCGATGGACATAACTTTCTTTCTCCATCGGTACATCATAGTTGATGACAAGGGTGACATTATCAATATCAATCCCTCGAGCTGCCACATCGGTAGCGACAAGGTACCTAAAATTCCCCATTTTGAACCCATCCATTACCGCGAAGCGATCCTGTTGCTCTAATCCGCCATGAAGTCGTTCACATGAATAATGAGAGGCCTCGAGGTCAGCATAAATAGTATCCACATGTTCTTTTGTATTGCAAAAGATGAGACAGCTGTCGGGGTTTTCCACAACGGTAACATCCTTTAGAATCGAAAGTTTATCTTCTTCTGGTTGTACTTCCAATAATCGGTGTTCAATCGTATCGGTGGTAATTCCCGTTGCTTCTATTTCAATATGAACAGGGTCTGTCATGTACTGGTGGCATAGAGATTCTACATCCTTCGGCATGGTAGCTGAAAAAACCATCGTCACTCGGTCTGACGGAAGTTCCTTGATAATGGATTCAACATCATCAATAAAACCCATGTTTAACATTTCATCTGCTTCATCAATAATAAGATACTTAATTTGGTCTAAAACCAAGGTTTCCCGATCGATGTGGTCGATGACACGCCCGGGTGTACCAACAACGACATGTGTTTTTTGCTTCAATTCTTCCTTTTGCTTGGAAAATGGCTCTTTTCCATAAACGGCCATTGCTTTTATACGTTTGAACCTGCCGATATTCGTGATATCCTCACGAACTTGAACCGCCAGCTCCCTAGTAGGAGTGAGAATGAGGACCTGCGGCTTTTTTTCTTCCCATTCCACCAATTCACAAATAGGGATGCCATAGGCCGCTGTCTTGCCACTTCCAGTTTGAGATTTAACAACAAGATCCTGCTTTTCCAATGCTAATGGAATCACTTCAGTTTGCACCTCGGTAGGCGTGTCATATTTTAACACTCCCAGTGCCCTTGTGATTTCCTCACTTAAATGGTAATCTGTAAAACTTTTTTCACTCATGTATTAACCTCGTTTAGTTGTATTTTCGACATATCTATAGGATTACTCGCAAAGAAATATCATATGCAAAACCAATAGAGCATTTACTCCACCATCCATTATACAGGTAAGATAGAAGAATTTGATTCCATTCCAAAATTAAATACGCATATAGAGATTTATGGCAAAGTCTAATTTACACTATTTACCAGTTGGTGCCTGACACCTTTTTCAATATTTTCACCTTATATATGACACTTATCATGGTCTGAATATGACACCTGCTACTAACATGTTATGTTTTGTTCCTATATACTTTGGGTAATAACGATATTGGAAAGGAAATGACATAGTTATGACCTTACAAAATACAAAAAATTTAAAGAAATCAGTTGCTCCTTTTGAAAAATCAACTACTAAAGCAAGTGTTTGGCAGATTATCAATACTGTTGTGCCTTTTATATCCTTATGGTACCTGGCCTATCTAAGCCTATCCGTATCATACTGGTTAGCATTGGTGCCCATTGTATTAGCCTCTGGATTTTTAACGAGAATCTTCATTATCTTTCATGATTGTACCCATCATTCCTTCTTTAAGAATCGGCGGGCCAATCGCATTACTGGAACGATTATGGGTGTTTTAACGTTATTCCCATTTGATCAATGGGGACACGACCATGCAGTCCATCACGCCACAAGCGGTAACTTAGATAAGCGTGGTACAGGTGACATCTGGACGCTTACTGTGGATGAATATTTGGCTGCTCCGCTTAAGTTGCGTTTAGCCTATCGTTTTTATCGTAATCCACTCGTGATGTTTGGATTAGGACCGATTTATGTATTCCTTTTAAAAAATCGATTTAATCGTAAAGGCGCAAGACAAAAGGAACGTAACAACACTTATCTGACTAACATTCTTATTGTCGCTTTAATTGGTTTGCTTTGTTGGGCAATTGGCTGGCAGTCCTTCTTATTAGTGGAAGGCTCGATTTTCATGATTTCAGGAGCTGTAGGAATTTGGCTGTTTTATGTACAGCATACCTTTGAGGATTCTTATTTTGAAGAAGACAAAGAGTGGGAATACGTTAAAGCAGCAGTGGAAGGAAGTTCTTTCTATAAACTGCCTAAGGTTTTGCAATGGCTGACAGGTAACATTGGCTTCCATCACGTTCACCATTTAAGTCCAAGGGTGCCAAATTACAAACTTGAAGAGGCACATAAAAATACATTGCCATTACAAAATGTGCCAACTATTACGCTTGCTACAAGCTTACGTTCATTACGTTTCCGCTTGTGGGATGAGAAAGAAAAGAATTTTGTTACCTTTAAAGAAGTAAAAAAGGTTGTCAAAAAAAGAATCAATATTCAAGCAAAACCAGAAGTGTAAAATTTCTTAATATCAGGGAAAGGCATGGACGATCTTGTCCATGTCTTTTTTGTAGTTTAATGAATTTTACAATGATGGGGAGGAGGGATTCTGCGAATTCAAGGAGAGATTCTAAACTTTTGGAAGGAATTAATGCCAAATCAAAGAGAGATTCTACAATTTTAAGAAGAATTCTACAAAAAAAGGAGGAATTCTACAAAATCAAAGGTGGATTCTACAAAATCAAGGAACAATTCTACAAAGTTTCAAGTTATTCTACAAAAACGTGTAACAATTCTACAATACCTCGCAGGAATACCACTTTGCAAAAACCCCTCCCCCCATTATCAGAATGTTTAATGGATTTCCAATAATTACTGTACTATAATAAAGCGGAATAATAAAATTACAAAAAAATTGTCGTGAAGCATAGGGAGAGACTCTATTCATGAACTTTGATTACTTGCATTATCCGTACTCGGCACAAAGAATGGCGACAATCGCGAGAAATGGAATGGTTGCCACTTCTCAGCCGCTAGCCGCCCAAGCAGGTCTAGATATATTAAAAAAGGGCGGGAATGCTATTGATGCTGCCGTAGCAACGGCCGCTTGTTTAACTGTGGTTGAGCCCACATCCAATGGCATCGGGGGCGACGCCTTTGCGCTTATATGGACAAAGGGCGAACTGCATGGACTCAACTCGAGCGGCCCTGCACCGAAAGGTATTTCTATTGAGGCAGTTAAGGCTAAAGGCCACAATCATATGCCTGTACATGGTATGATTCCTGTAACAGTTCCGGGGATTCCCGCAGCATGGGCCGAACTTTCTAGACGATTTGGCAAGCTTCTGTTCACAGAAGTGTTAAAGCCAGCAATTGAGTATGCAGAGAAAGGCTATCCGCTCTCTCCAACATTAGGAAGGTATTGGAATAGTGCTTTTACGAAATATAAAAAAATACATACGGGTGAGGAATATAAGGGCTTGTTCGACACCTTTGCTCCAAATGGAAAAGTTCCGCAAATTGGGGAGATCTGGAGCTCGAAAGATCATGCTGATACATTACGTGAGATTGCAGAAACAAATGCAGAAAGCTTTTATCGAGGAAAATTAGCCGATAGAATCGATCGTTTTTCAAGGCAGTTTGGCGGCTTCCTGTCAAAAGAGGACCTAGCGGAATTTCAACCTGAGTGGGTTCAGCCAATTAAAGTTCATTACAGGGGTTATGATGTGTGGGAGATTCCACCGAATGGCCAAGGAATTGCAGCCTTGATGGCCCTAAACATTCTAAAAGGCTATGAATTTACTGAAAAGGAATCAGTTGATACCTATCATAAACAAATAGAAGCTATGAAACTAGCATTTGCTGATGCAAAGAAGTATGTGACAGACTCCAAAAAAATGTCTGTCACCAGCGCACAATTATTATCAGAGGAATTTGCAAAGTCTAGAAAAAGTCTGATTGGCGAGACGGCAAAAACACCTGAACCGGGAACACCACCTAAAGGAGGAACGGTCTATCTGGCAACAGCTGACTCAGAAGGGAACATGGTGTCTTTTATTCAAAGTAACTATATGGGGTTTGGCTCGGGAATCGTCATCCCTGGAACAGGAATCGCTTTGCAAAACCGGGGTGCCGATTTCTCATTGGACCCATCCGATGAAAATTGTCTAGAACCTGGCAAAAAGACATATCATACGATTATTCCAGGATTTTTAACAAAAGGTCAACAGGCGATGGGACCATTTGGTGTAATGGGCGGATATATGCAGCCACAAGGCCATGTCCAGGTCATTATGAACACGATTGATTTCCATTTAAATCCGCAAGCATCCTTAGATTCGCCGCGATGGCAATGGATAGAAGGGAAGAAGATAATAGTGGAACCTGCCTTTCCTATACACATCGCCCAAGCTTTAGCGAGAAAAGGCCATGATATTCAGGTTTCCTTAGATAACGGTGCATTCGGGAGAGGACAGATTATTTGGCGTAATCCTGATACTGGTGTCCTTACTGGCGGTACAGAATCAAGAACCGACGGAGCTATTGCCGCTTGGTAATTTGAAAAAGGTGTGGAATAAACATGAAACAGTTAGATATATCGATTGCTTTTTTTCGTTCGGGAATTTTAGGATACGGTGGAGGGCCATCCTCCATTCCTCTTCTCCATAAGGAGGTGGTCCAAACCTTTAAATGGATGAATGATGATGAATTTGCCGATATTTTGGCATTAGCCAATACACTTCCAGGTCCCATTAATACCAAAATGGCAGGATACATAGGGTACCGAGTTGGGGGGATTTTGGGCATGCTGAACGCCATCCTATCTTCCATCCTGCCCACGATTGTCTTGATGATTGTGCTGCTTGCCTCTCTTTCTTCCGTGAAATCCCTGGATTGGGTATCCGGTATGACAAAGGCAGTGGTACCGGTCGTAGGGGTTATGATGCTCACGTTGACCTGGGATTTTTATAAAAAGTCGTATCAATCTTTAGGAATCATCAGCGCAAGTGGTGCTGTTGTTGTTAGCTTACTATTATTAGAAGTCCTTGATATCCATCCGGCCTTTTTAATAGTTGCTATACTTTTATTTGCGGTATTAAAGAAAGATAAGGCGGCTAAAGGTGAAGGGGGGAGCGAGTAATGTTATATTGGCATATTTTCCTAGCCTTTTTTATCCCGGGGATTGTCGGTTATGGCGGCGGGCCAGCATCGATTCCCCTTGTTGAAAATGAAGTGGTCGGTCGATACGGCTGGATGAGTGTTTCAGAATTTAGTGAAGTATTAGCACTTGGCAATTCTCTTCCAGGACCAATCGCGACAAAAATGGCTGGCTATATTGGCTATGAACAAGGCGGTATCCTTGGGTCCGTGGTGGCTGTTTTTGCAACAGTGGCGCCTTCATTATTATTAATGATTGTTCTTTTAGGCATTTTGTATAAATTTAAGGAATCTCCTAAGGTAAAAAGAATGACCAATTATGTCCGGCCAGCTATTGCAGTCATGTTAGGCGTGATGACATTTAACTTTTTCTCCACTGCCTACCATGACGCAGGTGCCATCCAAACCTTGCTCTTAATTGCAGTAAGTTTCATCCTTCTTGAAAAATTGAAGGTCCACCCTGGTTTTGTCATCTTAGCCTCGTTAATATATGGCGCCATTTTTTTATAACACAAAAATAAGCTGCCCCCCAAAAAACAATGAGGGGCAGCCTTCTTATATTGAAATGAAACTGTTCAACCTCAAATCAAATAAAAATCATGTTTCTAATATAATTTGTTGTTCTTTTTCTACTTCCAGGGCCGATACAATATAAGCAAACCCATTCATTAAAAAGAACATCACATTCGATTGAATCCGTTCACTTTCTCCTAAATAAGTATTAATCAGGATAATAACGGAATACAAAATCACAAAGAATAAAGCAATTTTATTAAAAATAATCATTGGAACAACCCCTTTTTTAGGATGCTTATTTTAATCTTATTTACAACAAGCTGGTCTTATGCAAGTCATCATAATAACCGATAGAATATCTTCTAAGGGTAATACATATATGAAGGGGGTAACATTGTGAAATTAAGCTTTGATCATTTGGTGATCTTTTTAAACAAACCGGAAGAAGCGATTGCGAACCTAAGACTAACGGGAATCCATGCTGTCAATGGCGGCCGTCATCATACATGGGGGACCTATAATTCCTTAACCTATTTTGGTTTAAGTTACATTGAATTTCTAGGGATAGAGAATATAGAAATGGCAAGACAACAGGGCGAGAACCGGTTAATTACCCATATTGTGGAGCAGCTTGCGAATGAAGGTCAGGAGGGTCCCGCTAGGATCGCCATTCGTACAAATGACATCGAACAATTAGCTCTTCAGTTTAAAGATGCGGAAGTGAAAGTCTATGGTCCGATACCTGGTGAACGGATTCGTGCTGATGGAGAAGTAATTAGATGGTCACTGCTTTTTCCAGAAGCCGGAGTCAATGAGCTAAACCTGCCGTTCTTTATCCAGTGGGAAAGGTCTGATGAAGAACGGTTAGTAGAACTAGAGGAGCAAGGGCTGCTTACGTCCCACTTGATTGGAAAACCTATCTTGGAAAGTGTAGGTTTTGTTGTCAAAAACTTAGACGAAACAACAGCAAAATGGAGTAAATGGTTCAATCTAAGCCAGAGTGAAGAGTTTTTCGATCAAGACTTACATGCCAGGTGCAGAACCCTAGATTTAGCTGGGACAAAACTATTGTTTTGTTCACCTATTGGTGAGGGTTTAGCCAATCAAGTGCTAGGTGAAAGAGGGGAAACACCTTTTTTAATTAACCTAGCGGGAACGGATCAACATCACCTTTTTAAGATTATGAATGGATTCTGGAGATTTCAATAAGGTATAAAAAAATGGAGGCGAACTATGATAGCTCGCCTCCATTTAATAATTATGCATTTGAAACGTTCAATTTAGCTTGTGCAGCCTTTTCCTTTTTACCATGTAAAAAGTAGTAAAGGACGGATGTTAATAGAACGACAATTCCAAGGATGACATATAGATGGCTGTAACCCGTTTTTGGAATAATAAATCCAAGTATATAGGGTCCGAAACCAAGTCCTGCGTCAAGAAAAATAAAGAAGGTTGATGTGGCTAATCCCATTCGATGCGGCTCCGTTAATTTTACGGCCACGGACTGGGTGCTGGATTGAATATTCCCGAAGCCAAGTCCAATCAGGCCGCCGGCTATCAGTAATGTAATTCCAGTGCTCACTGAACTTAAAAGCACCATTCCGGCTGCTAAGACAATAAAAGCAGGGTACATTACATAGTTTGCCCCTCTTACGTCCATTAATCGGCCTGTAAAAGGGCGCGATAGTAAAACGGCAATGGAATAGACAAGGAAGAAAAAGCTAGCCGTGCTAACCAAATCAATTTCTGTCGCGTAGAAATTTATAAACGATAAGACGCTGGAATAACAAAAGGCAATCACAAGTGTTATGACTGAAATTGGCAATGCATTTGGCTCAATAAAGTTTGAAAGTTTAAATCCTTTGGTCACAGCAGGTTTTGCTGTGACTTGTAATGCTGGTACATAGACAAAAATAGATGTAATAAAGCTAATGATGCCTAAAGCCACTGAAAATACAAAAATCATTTCATAGCTTGTGTGCTGAGTCATCAGAAGTCCAATAAACGGACCAACAGCAGTGGAAAGGGCGGCACTCATGCTGAAATAGCCAATCCCCTCAGCTTTACGGGTTGCTGGAATAATCTGAGCTGCAATCGTTCCAGTTGCCGTACCTACCATCCCTGCAGCGACCCCATGCAATAAACGAGTGATCAACAGCATGACCAAACCTATATGAATTAAATATAATAGTGTAGTCAAAATAAAAAAGATTAGTCCAATGAATAATGTTTTTTTGCGGCCAATGACCTCAATAAAGCGCCCGGTAAACAGTCTTCCTAGTAAGGAGCCGATGATAAAAATACCTGTGACAAGTCCAGCTTGACTTGTAGAGGCATGAAATTGGTCAACAGCATACTTACCAATGATGACGATTAATAAATAGAAGACAAGGTTTATTAAAAAATTGATACTGGATACAATAATAAAATCCTTCGTCCATAATTTTGGTCTTGATGTATTCACATTTTTCTCCCCTTATTTAATAATATTGCTTCGTACTTCTCCCATAATCCGAATTGCCTCAATTTGTTCCTCTTCCGAAATCCCCTTTAGAACTTCTTGTTCATATTGGTCAATGGTTACTCGGACATCGTTATACACTATTCTGCCACGTTCCGAAAGCTGCATTCTTTTTTCACGCTTGTCTTTTCCGGGAACATGTTCGACATATCCCAATTCTTCCAAGCGATTAATCGTTCTCGTAACGGTAGGTTTCTCGACAAACATATAATGTGCCAGCTCCACCAATGTTGCAGGGCCATTATTAGCTAAATAGTACAATATGGTCCATTGCGCTCTGTAGAGCTGATGTTCTGCAAGATGGAGATTAAGCCTATTTTCAAATGGCTTTAATAATTGCAGTAATTGCTGAAAGAATTGTTGAGAAGTCTTAATTCCAAACACCTCTTTTTTTAAAAGAAAATAGTTACCTTAGGTAACAGTTACTTAAGGTAACTAATATAATGTATCACAATTGACAGCTATTGTCTATTCAATATAATAAAAAATTAAACAAAGTGTTTTTTATTATTGGTCCAATCTTTGCACAAATAGATTGGTGCTATTTGGTCTCTACATATGATAAAGCAAGGAGTATATTATAGTTAAGCAATTGCTCAAAGTTAATAAAATACTTTTTTGCACAAACGAATTGTGAAGGGAGGTATTTTTTATTGTCGCTAGATCAACGCAAGACCGCTATTCTGTCACATTTAGTTAAGTCTCAAACCTTTGTGTCGATACGAGAATTAACGGAGAAATTCCAAATTTCTAGAAGAACTATTTATTACGACATTGGAAAAATAAATGATTGGTTAGAAGAAAATAGCCTGCCAATGGTAAAGCATGTTCGCTCTGCTGGATTTATTTTAGAAGATGAAGCCGCTGCCCATATTCCTGAAAAATTAGGGGCTTTGAAAACTTGGCAATATGAATACTCTGCCAAAGAACGGAAAGCTTGGTTAGCGATTTATTTAATTGCATGGGACACTCCACTGTTTCTTGAAGACTTAATGGAGAAAATCCGCGTAAGCCGTAACACCACCATAGATGACCTAAAGGGGCTAAAAATGGAGTTAGGGCGGTTTAATTTAGCCTTAGAGTCGAATCGAAAGTCTGGCTACAACATCCTTGGAAACGAGGAGGATAAACGTAAAGCAATCGTTCATTACCTGCAGCATGTTCTGTCAGATCAGAAATGGCAATCGTTATTAGTTAAAATCCCGCTGATTTTGAATAAAGACGATGAGTATTTTGACCTTTTTGATTTTGAAAAATTGAAAGCGGTTCAACATATTATTAGCGAAAGCGAACAAGTTTTAAACCTTCAATACACGGATGAGTTTATGTATAGCCTTGCAGTAAGGATTCTGTTATTTTGCCGAAGGGTAGCAGACGGTAAAAAGATTTCCATTGACCCTGTAGAAAAGGATATTTTACAAGGAACCATGCAATATCAGGCGGCCCAAAAAATTGGTGAGAAGCTTTCGGTGTTGTTTGAAATTCCTTTTCCTGAAGATGAAATTTTCTACATTACCAAGCATTTGCTAAGTTCCAGAGTTCAATTTTCTGAAGATATACAACCGAATACGCATCATAGTGATACGCAGATACTTGCGGATGTTGTTACGAATATGGTCACTGATTTTCAAAAATATGCGTGTGTCTTTTTTAAGAATCGAAAAGAAATTGAGAAAAATCTTCTGCTTCATGTGAAGCCTGCTTATTACAGAATTATATATGGATTAGAATTTGAAAGTGATATGACCGAATCAATCAAGGCTCAATATTGCGACATCTTTCAATTAACGAGTAAGGTCATCACCCATTTAGAGGCAGTAGTCGGAAAAAAGGTTAACGAACATGAAATTGCGTTAATCACCATGCATTTTGGCGGGTGGATGCGAAAGGTCGGGGCAAAGCCAGCGGCACGTCAAAAGGCACTTCTTGTTTGTACGAATGGGGTCGGAACCTCGAGACTACTATTACATCAATTGGAAGGACTCTTTTCCACGATTGATTTAATTGGAAGCGTTTCGTTACGTGAGTATGAAAAAAATCGCTATGATGTTGATTTTATTATTTCGACAATACCGCTTGAGGAGAAAGATAAACCTGTTTTTGTTGTAAGCCCGATCTTAACCGAGGCTGAAAAAGAGAGTTTATTGAAAAAGGTAATTGGGCATTCCGATACAAAAACGACCACCAATTCATCAATGGAGGCCTTGATGGAAATCATTCAAAAACATGCAAATGTATTTAATCAAGAGGGACTCCAGCAAGACCTAAAGCAGTATTTATATAAGCCTGACAAGGTTGTAAAGGGACAGGAAAAGCCGTCTTTGAAGGACCTTCTCAAAGAGGAATATATACAACTAAAAACAGAGGTAACGGATTGGCAGGAAGCCATCAGGACTGCAGCAGCACCACTTTGGAAACATGGGCTAATCACTGAAGAGTATATTCATGCCATGATAAATAATATTGTGAAAATGGGTCCATATATTGTAATCGCTCCAAAGGTGGCCATCCCGCATGCAAGACCGGAAGATGGTGTGAATGAGTTAAGTATGAGTTTATTAAAGCTTACCAAAGCTGTTCATTTCTCTGATAAAGCCATTCATGATATCCAGGTTGTCATTGTACTGGCTGCAGTTGATGGAGAAAAGCATTTAAAAGCATTAGCCCAATTAACGGACATGCTTACCGAAGAAAAAACAAAAAAAGAACTGATGCTGGCAGGTTCAGTATCGGATATCTTTCAATTAATTAAATCAATGTCTCGAGCGTAATCCGCCTAAAGGACGATTCAAACAATATTTTTATGAAAGGGGTGAATGCTGTTGCTTAAAGAATACTTAACAGAAGAAATGGTTCAGTTTATAGAAACCAGAGAAAATTGGGAAGAAGCTATTCGACTGGCGGCGGAGCCATTAGTACAAAATCATTCAGTAGAACGAGAATATGTGGAAACCATGATTTCGAATGTAAACGAATTTGGTCCCTATATCGTTTTGTTACCCAAGTTTGCGATGCCGCATGCCAGGCCAGAAAATGGAGTGAATCAATTAGGGTTAAGTTTATTGGTTGTGGAAAAAGCTGTCCCGTTTCCCGGTGGAAAATCAGCCAACGTATTTCTAGTGTTAGCTGCACCAAATCAGGATTCCCATTTGAATCTTTTATCGGAGTTGTCTTCTGTCTTATCAAGCCAAGAAAAAGTCGATGCCTTAGCTTCAGCTAAAAACTATCAAAAAATCATATCTATTTTACAGGAGGAGTCAAAATGAAAATTTTAGTCGTGTGTGGAAATGGATTAGGCAGCAGTTTTATGATGTCCCTAAATGTACAAAAGGCAATGAAAGAATTAAATATTGAGGGGACTTGCTCTCATACTGATTTAGCTAGTTCTAAGTCAGAACAAGCTGATTACTATATCGGATCTCCAGAAATAATGGATCAATTAAATGATGGAAAGAGAAAAGTAATTTCATTAATTAATATGTTTAGTTTAGAAGAAATTAAAAAAGCTTTAACTACTCATGTATTGGAAGGTAAGTAACGATGATTCGATTAATAATGAATGATATTTTAGGAACACCTGCAATCTTGGTTGGTTTATTTGCCTTAATAGGATTATTGTTGCAGAAAAAAGGAATCGCCGATGTGATTTCAGGCACCTTAAAAACGATTATGGGCTTTATCATTCTAGGTGCTGGAGCAACGGTGTTGGTCGGTGCACTCGATTTATTTGGTCAAATGTTTGAACACGCCTTTCACATTAAAGGAATCATACCGAACAATGAGGCTATCGTAGCGCTGGCTCAAAAAACATTCGGTGCAGAAACTGCCATGATTATGGTATTTGGTATGGTTGTTAATATCTTATTAGCCCGTTTCACTAAATTTAAATACATATTCTTAACTGGCCACCATACTATGTTCATGGCTTGTATGCTGGCAGCCGTGTTATCAGCTAGTGGAATTACTGGTGTAACACTCGTCATAATTGGTTCTATTATTCTAGGAGCTTTAATGGTATTAATGCCTGCTCTTGTTCAACCTTATACTCGTCAAATTACAGGCTCCGATGATGTGGCAATTGGTCACTTTGGTTCTATTGGTTATTTTGTATCAGGAACAATTGGTAAATATTTTGGAAATAAAGAAAAATCAACTGAAGAAATTAAAGTACCTAAATCACTTGGTTTCCTTCGCGATTCCTCAGTGGCATTAGCCTTAACCATGGCGTTAATGTTCATTGTGGTGGCTGCTTTCACTGGTCCATCATTCATTGAAAGTAAGTTAAGCGGCGGGACAAACTTTATTGTATTCTCTCTTACTCAAGCGATTACCTTCGCGGGTGGAGTATTCATTGTTTTAGCTGGGGTTCGGATGGTCATTGCAGAAATTGTACCTGCATTTAAAGGAATTGCAGATAGGGTAGTTCCGAATGCCGTCCCTGCCTTGGATTGTCCAATCGTTTTTCCATTCGCACCTAACGCTGTTATTGTTGGCTTCTTCTTCAGCTTTATTGCGGGTGTAATCAGCATGTTCTTACTGCCTATTTTCGGATTAGCTATCATTGTACCAGGTCTAGTTCCTCACTTCTTTACTGGTGCAGCTGCCGGGGTTTTCGGTAATGCAACAGGGGGAAGACGCGGTGCCATTCTTGGATCATTTGCTAATGGATTAATCATCAGCTTCTTACCTGCCATGCTGTTACCAGTTCTTGGCTCGCTAGGGTTTAACGGCACCACTTTTGGCGATGCTGACTTCGGTATTGTAGGTATATTATTAGGCAATCTATTAAAATTATTCATGTAATCTAGTAATCTTTTGAATTTTCCTAAATCAAAGGCAGCCTGTGTAGAACACGGGCTGCCTTTGATCTAATTATTAATAATCTGTTACCGTAAGATTTCTATCCAAGAAGGATTCAATTAATTCGCTTATTTGGTAGGCCGCTTGAGGAGAATCATAATTTTCATAGGCATATTCACAGTTGTTTTTGTAATTCATGGCCTCGTCATAGTGGTTCATATGCCGCTCGATTACATCTGCACTATCCTTGCGATCTTGTTGTCTTTGGATGACGGTATCACGATCGGCAAAAATAAACAGACGGATAACCCCATCGCCATACATCGTTTTTAACCTTTCCGCTCCTTCGGCGTTTAAGGTCAAATAGACGAGTGTATGGTTTTTAAAGGCTTCCACAATATCTTGTTCACGGATCCCATAATGAATTCCATCAATTTCGACGCTTTCGAGAAATTCTTGCTTGGCTTGCATTTCTTTAAAAGTTTCTTCAGCAACAAAGTGATAGTCTTGACCATCTTTTTCATAGTGGCGGGGAGAACGGGTAGTGTAAGAGAGAACTGTTTCCATATCAAATGCGGTCGCAACCATTTTGGCAATTGTTTTTCGACCAGAGCCATCAGGACCTGTATAGACAAATATCTTTTCTTTTCCTTTGATTTGGTACATGGTGGGGCCTCCTTTTGTATTTGGTGAGTAAAAAATAAACCTTTTTCTGTGGGGACTTTTATGGAAGTTAAGGGAGTTTATATTAATTATATCAAAAAATTCCGTTAACTGACTATTTTCGGTTAGATATAAATTATATAATGACGAAATTCCATAATAGAAAACAGCCCCCGCTGCTATCAACACAAGGGGGACCGTTTATTTTATAAAAATTTATAAATTTAATCTTTGAGAAATGTCTAGCTCCAGCGCCCTAGCGGCTAGTGTCCTTCGCTCTCCGCCCTACGATAAGTCAAGCACGAATGCGCCTCCGGCTCTTCGTGTTTCCTTTATCGCGTTTAACGGGCAGTAGATTCTCAACTGCCCGTAAGAACCCGATCGGTTCAACTAACAATCAGCGAGAAAAACATTCGCTGATTGAAGTTTCACCTTATCTCAGTTGGAGCGCTCCAGGCCATACGCCGCTGACCAGGGCGCTTCCGCTTTTAGTTATTTGCTCCGTAACTAATTAAGTTGGTGAAGATTCGGTAGCCGCCAGGAACTTGCCCTTGAATTTGTCGATAGAAAACAAGGTTGGTATAAAGGTAGGTCCCTTTGCCATATTTAGCCATGAGGATACCTCCATCAAATGGGGCTTCACCAGGGTCAGCCATGCTGACAAAGGTTTCATAATGACTATCCCACGCCATTGGGTAATATAATCCGCGTTCCTGAATCCAATGGTCCCAATCTTGATTGGTAATCTTATTAGGATAGTTGAAAAGTGGTGATTCTGGTTGAAGAACGTTTACTTTCGCATTCTCATCTGTTACACGCCACTTAATCGATACATTCCCAATCGTTAATGGGTATGGTGCAGTTGTTTGAGCGTTCCAGCCATCACTTGGTTTATGATATTGAACAACTAAGTGTCCGCCGTTATAAACATATTCTTTAAGACGTTCGTTGTTGGCGATTAAGTCTGCCCGAGAGAGGTAGGCACGAATTCCAACCACAATCGTATTAAACTGACTTAAATCAGTAGTTTTTAAATCAGACTCCGTTAGCTTGGTGATTTTCAGGCCGGCATTATTAAGATAATCTGCCACCTTATCAAATCCACTTTCAATATATCCGATTTTTAAGTTGTCATTTTTCAAAAGTTCAAAGGCAACACCATTCACTTGGGCTGGGTATTCATAATAGAAGGTCCCAATATGATCATAGTTAATGGTTTGGACAGTTGAGTTAAAGGTTTTTCCATTAACGGATGCCTCAGCGACGATCTTAAAGTCGCCTGCTTGAATATCTTGCGGCGGTGTTAACGTAAAGTCGACATTCTTTTCTTCTAATTGACTTTTGAAATTAACCTCAGCTTTACTTGGTGTAACCTTCCAGCCTTGCGGAACATTTAAGGCAACAGATGATTGGGTCGCACTATCTCGGTAGTTTGTCACTTTTACAGTAACCGGAATCTTCTCTTGAATATCTGCGGTATTGACCACAATATCTTCTGGAGATAAGGTGAGACCGACATCTGGAAGAACGGCAATGGTTCCGTTCAAATCTTTGATTTGACTTGTTTTTGAACCAGTGGATTCATAGCTAATAGATGCTTGAATGGCTGGCTTTTTGTAGGCATGATAAAATTCAGCGTTTTCTGGCACCACTACCTGATAGGAAATGGCCTTGGATTCGCCTGGATTCAAGTTAATCGCTTTATTGTCAGCAGTAATTTTCCAGCCATCTGGAACTAAAAGGTCAGCAGTTACATTGTTTAACTTTTGTTTTCCATTATTTTTTAAGGTGACCGTTACATTGGTTGTCTGCCCTTTTGTAAGAATGTTGAATTCAGAAGATGCACTGACATCCAATTGTGAAGCAACGAAGCTCGCTGTTTGCAATTGATCTTCTTTCAAAGAGAGCTTATGAAGTAAATCAGTTTTAAGTTCCGAAGTAAGTTTCTTGGATTGTTTTGTTTTATTAAGTAAATTTCGTACATCTTTAAGAGCACTCTGTGATTTCTCAAAGACTTGTTCTTTACTAGGGTATGAAGATACGATGGAGTCTAATTTGTTTTGGAGTTTAGTAAAGTGCACTTTTAAATCATTTTCCGTTTTAGGAAGCTCTTGTGCCCATTCGCTCAAATTATATGGAACACCTGCAAAAAGCTCAGGCTTATTCCCTACGGCCGTTTTAAATAACTCAAGATCAACTTGTCTTGGTGCAGCAGGGATATCATTTCCCATTCCTTGGCTCTTATGCATATAACGAGATTGTTCTCCTAATTGAGGGTAAGTCATCTTATAGATAGGATCATATATGCCGATTTCTATAGAGGTTGTAGCACTTTCCTTTGATGCAGCTGGCAAATAGAGCTTTTTGATCTGCCAGACAGACAAACCCTCTTTTAATTGATCAGGGTAAATCTTAGGGTTGGCAGCATCTTCAAAGGCCCGTTCCGTTAGAATTTCAATGGCACGATGGTGACCGTGCTGGGCCGGATCATTCCTAAATGACGGCATCACAATATCCGGCTGGTAAGTACGGATAAAGCGGATTAAACGCTCGTATGTGAGGTCTTCTCCCCATTGTGCTAATGTATCCTCAGGACTTTTTGAAAATCCAAAGTCATAAATGGGGTCGGAAGTTGTTTCACTAAGATGAAAGGCTTTGACACCAGTAATTTTAGCTGCTTCAATCATTTCTCTTGAACGGATGATTCCTAAGCCGTTTCCTAATTCGTCGCCAATTTCATTTTGGCCGCCTTCCCCGCGGTTACCAATTAAACTGGACGTTTTAACACCAAGTCCTCTGGATAAGTAGGCGAGAAAGTCACTTCTTTCGTCATCAGGGTGTGCACCGGTGTTAAGAAAAGTCACCGTCGTTTCAAGAGGTTTTACAGCATTCCAAAGATCAACATCTGGCTCCTGTGCTTTAGCGGCACTCCCGCTGAATGGCAGTAATGAAACTACCAAGAGGATTGAAAGTACTCCAAGAAAAAACTTTTTCATCTTTGTAACCCCTTCCATTTTAAATTAACCATCAACCCGTTACACCCTCCTTTTATCAATCAAAATTAATAGGTTAGTTAAGTTGCTTAACTAACAGGAGATAACTCCCTCTTCATTATCATAAACAGCTCGTTATAAAAATGTAAATAGTAACCATATTGGGAAAATTAAAACAGTTATTTATTCCTATGGTCAATTTGTTCTTAGTTATATTAGACTAGAAGTGGATATTATTTAAATAATTTGAATTGTTTAAAAAGATATTGTAAACGCCTTCCTTTTCAGTTATATTTTAGTTAATTATCAAAACTAACTAACCTACCATAAAGTTGAAGGCCGTGATGTAATGGGTACCAATGAAAATAAAAATCTGGTCAAAGTACAGAACAAAAAGAGAATATTACAATGCATTTTGGAACATGCCCCCATTTCAAGGGCAGAAATCGCTGAAAAAATAAAACTAAGCAAACCTACCGTTTCGTTATTTGTTGATGAATTGATCCAGGAAAGCTGGGTCATTGAAAAAGGAATTGGGGAATCCACTTCGCAGGGTGGAAGAAGACCCATTCATCTTTATTTTAATGAAAAAGCAGCTTTTATTATTGGTACGGATATTGGCGGGACGAAAGTAAAAATCATTATTAGTGATTTAAGAGGCCATATTGTGGCGGCAAATAGTTTCCCAACAGAACACTATTTACATACAGGCCTATTAAAAAAAATGGCGAAAGAAATAAACGGTTTGATTCAAAAACATCACATCGATAGTGACAAGATTCTGGGCATGGGAGTGGGCGTACCCGGAATTACTGATATCAGTTCCGGGGTTGTAACAGAAGCGCCCAGTCTAAATTGGATTCGGTATCCTTTCATCAGGGAAGCGGAAAGATATTTTACTTTTCCCATTTACGTAGATAATGATGTCAATGTTGCCGCATTGGGAGAACAATGGCTTGGAAATGCAAAACAAAAGGAAAACGTTTTGTTCATCGCGATTGGCACTGGCATTGGAGGCGGCATCATTATTCATAATCAGCTCTATCGAGGATTCTCCAATGCTGCAGGTGAAATAGGGTATATGGTCACAGATAAAAACGATATGAAGAATGAATTTCAACCTATCTTTCATCGCTATGGATATTTGGAGAGTGTAGCAGGCGGAAAGGCCATTGGTGATCAATTAACCAAATTAGTCAAACAACAACCGGAGCACCCCTTATATGATCAAGCTATATCAAATGGGGTAACAGGTGAAATGGTGTTTACATTTGCGAAAAAGGGTGATTCTATCGCACTTAGGGTAGTGGATAAGGCGATTGAACATATAGCATATGGAATTATTAATGCCGCATGTCTCTTAAATCCAGAGGTAATTATTTTGGGAGGTGGTGTGTTAAAGTCATCAGAATTCATTTTACCTAAGCTCCGTGAAATTGTAGAACAGTATCTTCCTAGTTCAGTAGAATTGAAAAGCGCTCAATTAGGGGAAAATGCAGGGGTTTTAGGGGCAGTTTCATTATTTTTACGGGAACACGAAAGTATTGTTAAATTTACTTAACAAGGGGGAAAAGTTGTGAAAAATAAGAAAAAGGTATCGATTCTAACTGCTTTAACATTATCAGCTTCACTTTTGCTGGCTGCCTGTGGCGGTGATGCAGAGAAAAGTTCAACCACACCTGCTAAAAAAACAGATGAAAAGAAAGAAGCAAAACTTGAAGAGAAAATTGTTGTGTATTCTCCACACGGAAAAGACATCCTATCTAAATTCGAGCAGCAATTCGAAGCAAAATATGATGTGGATGTAGAGTGGCTTGATATGGGATCACAGGAAATTCTGGACCGGATCCGTTCAGAAAAGAATAATCCACAAGCAGATGTGTGGTGGGGAGCACCATCTACTAACTTTGACCAAGCCAAGGATGAAGGGCTGCTAGAACCGTATAAGCCATCCTATTCAAGTAGTCTTGATGCTGCCTTCCATGATCCGGATTGGGCATGGTCAGGTACGAGCCAAACTCCTGAAGTGATTATGTATAACAATAAAGAAGTCAAAAAGGAAGAAGCGCCAAAGGATTGGGATGAGTTATTAGATCCGAAGTGGAAAAATAAAATTATTATTCGTTACCCATTAGCGTCCGGAACCATGAGAACCATCTTTTCAGCTATGATTTACCGTGATTTCAAGGACTCACAAGACACGGCAAAAGGCTACGAATGGTTGGAAAAATTGGATGCCAACACAAAAGAATACTCGGCTAATCCAGAAATGATGTACAACAAGGTGGCGAAGGGTGAAGGTGTCATTTCTGTTTGGGCTATGCCAGATGTTGTTATGTTGAAAGAAAATAAAAATTACCCATTTGATTTCATTGTTCCAAAGAGCGGTACACCAGTATTAACAGAAGGAATTGCAATTGCAAAGGGCGCACCGCATCCAAAAGCGGCTGAGGCATTCTATGAATTTGTTAATACACCTGAAGCGGCAAAATTATTAGCCGAAGAATTTTACCGGATTCCAACAAGAACCGATGTGAAAGACCTCCCTAAATGGATCACCGAAACAGAGATCAAACCAATGGATATCGACTGGAAGGTATTCCAAAAGGAAAGTGACGGCTGGATGAAGCATTGGGATGAGAATATTAAGAGCGGAGCAAAAGAAGTAAAGGAATAGGAAGTGTGGGTTATGGCGTCTATAAAAATTGATAATGTCCAAAAAGCGTTTGGAAAGGTAATAGCGGTGGATCATTTGAACCTGGAGATTAAGGATGGAGAATTTTTTACTTTTCTGGGCCCGAGTGGATGCGGGAAAACCACTACGTTAAGAATGATTGCGGGATTCTATTATCCGACTAAAGGCATTGTCCGATTTGGCGATAAAGATATGACGCGTGTACCTCCTGAAAAAAGAAATACGGGCATGGTTTTTCAAAACTATGCCCTTTTTCCTCACATGACAGTTTTTGAAAATGTCGCCTTCGGGTTAAAAGTACGTAAGGTTCCTGCCAGTGAGCTTAAAACGAGGGTACAGGAAGTACTTCGTAAAGTCCGGCTGGAGAAATACTCAGACCGTCAAGTGAGTCAGTTAAGTGGAGGACAACAACAGCGTGTTGCTTTGGCGAGGGCATTGGTGATTGAGCCTGAAATTCTTCTTCTCGATGAGCCGCTAAGCAATTTAGATGCAAAGCTGCGAGATGAAATGCGGAGTGAGATTTTAAGGTTACAGAAAGAATATAAAATTACCACCATTTATGTGACTCATGATCAAGCAGAAGCTTTATCGATGAGTGATCGAATTGCCGTATTTAATTATGGTGTATGCCATCAAGTGGGAACTCCCTCTGAAATATATAATGAACCAGTGAATGATTTTGTTGCTAGTTTTATAGGTGAAATCAATTTATTACCTGTCAATGTCGATAAAGTTGATCCAGATCACGTCTATGTAACGGCACAAATGGAATCAGGAACGAAAGAACTGGTTGTACATAATCATCCATTTAATGTTAATCCAACGTACGAAGGGAGTCTTTCGCTTTCGATTCGGCCAGAAGCAATTAAAGTGTATGAGGAACCAATCGAAGGGTTAAACATTTTAAAAGGGAAAATAGAAAATGTTGAATTTTTTGGTTCTGTCAACTACCTTAGTGTGAATGTAGAAGGGCATCTTCTTCAGGTCAATCTATTAAACAATCGTTCTAGAAATCTTGAAGCAGGAGCATCTGTTTGGATTCAGCTGCCAGAAGACCAAATTCGAGTTATCCCTGTTATAAATGGTGATGTCTCATGATAAAGAATCGTGATACTCGTTTTACACTCCTGCTGCTTGTACCGGTTCTTTTAGTATTAGTGGCCTATGTCCTCTATCCCTCCATACGAACGTTTATTGAGAGTTTACGTACGGATGGGAATATGTCATTGGCAAACTATCAAGATTTCTTTAGCCAGGCATCGAAAACAAATTTAGAAGCTTTATGGAATTCCGTTTATATTTCCGCATTAAGCGTATTAGTTAGTGCTCTAATCGGCATTCCGCTAGCCTTTATCTTCAATCGTTATGATTTTCCAGGGAGAGGTTTTTTTGCTAGTGCTGCCATTATGCCCATTGTTCTTCCATCCTTGGTAGGGGTTATGGCGTTTATGTTTTTATACGGGGAGACGGGCTTAGTTCCGAATGCCATAAAAGATTTATTTGGCCTTGATAAAGTCCCCTTTAAAATTGGCGGCGTGTCTGGCATTCTCATTGTGCATGCGTATACGATGTATGTGTATTTCTATATGACCGTATCATCAGCCATCGGAAAAATTGATCCTAGTTTGGAGGAAGCAGCCTATAATTTGGGAGCTAGTAAATTTAAAGTTTTCTGGAAGGTCACCTTCCCATTATTAACCCCAGCGATTGTAGCCGCTTCCTTGCTAGTATTTATGATCTCAATGGCCTCCTTTAGTGCACCATTCCTACTGGCAGGCGGTTATCGGGTCTTAAGTTTACAAATTTATTTTTCAAAAATTAATGGTGATATGGAAGTGGCAGCCACACAATCTGTCATTCTCTCTATTGTATCCATTGCTTTCTTATTATTTATGCGCTGGTACCAAAACAGAAAGGATTACAGAATGGCAACGAAGGGAATTGGTGCCCATCGTAGTGAAGTAAAGAATCCTGTGATGAAATGGATTATGGTATTCGTCGGTATTGTGGGTGTCATTATCCTGTTACTGCCGCATTTCACGATTTTACTTCTGTCCCTTGTACCGGATGGAACCTGGACATGGCAAACGTATCCGTCCGTGTTTAACTTTGAAAACTACCGCTTATTATTGCAGGATCCGAACATCTTTAAGCCTCTAAAGAATAGTTTATTATTAGCCTTCATTGCAACGGCCGGGAATTTAGTTTTTGGAGTGTTAACCTCCTATGTATTAGTAAAACGTAAATTTTATGGGAAGAATTTCGTCGATATTTTGGTAATGATTCCATGGGCCTTGCCGGCTACGGTTATAGGGATGAACCTCATTTTTGCCTTTAATGAGCCGAACGTATTTTCATTTGGAAACATTCTGGTTGGCACGTTTTGGATTCTGCCGCTTGCCTACTTTGTTCGTCATATTCCTTTAGTGGTAAGATCGACCAATGCCGTCTTGGAACAGTTAGATGATTCCATTGAAGAAGCCTCACGAAATCTGGGCGCTAAATGGTTTTATACTTTTAGAAGAGTGATTCTTCCAATTATTATGCCAGGAGTATTATCAGGAACATTATTAGCTTTCGTAGAATCTGTCGGTGAATTTCCCACATCCGTCCTGTTGTACACCTTATCCAATCGTCCAATTTCGATCGAGATTATGAACCAGCTGAGGATGTTTAATATGGGTCAGGCTGCAGCCTACGGAATGATCCAAATCGCCTTGATTGCCCTTGTTCTGTTTATTTCAAATAAATTTTTCGGTGTAAAAGCCGAACAATCCTTGTCTTAAAATCGGAGATGAAAATATGAGTAAGCTAGAGGAATTCATCAAAAATGAAGGAACCGCCTTTCCAGGAAAAACCTATGTAGAAGAGTTGTTGAAGCCGGTATTTAATGATCAAAGGGATTTCTTATTCCATGTCATGTTTGATATTCACCGGGCTCATGTCATCATGCTCGAGGAACAAAACATTATTAAAAGAGCCGAAGCTAAGGTGATGTTGGAGGGGATTAATAAAGTAGCCAAAACCGATATCAGCCAAATTGCCTATCAGCCCCAGTTTGAAGACTTGTTTTTTATGATGGAGGCCAAGATTGGGGAGGAAATAGGAACGGAGTTGGCGGGGAAAATTCATATCGGCCGCAGCCGCAATGATATGGGTGTAGCGATGTATCGGTTAGTGCTAAGAGAGCACCTTTTAGTGCTTTTAAACAGCTGCTATCAATTAAGTGATGCTTTATTGGAGCAGGCAGAACGGCATACAGAAACCTATATTACAGGATACACCCATACACAGCCGGCCCAGCCGACTACATTGGGACATTATTTACTAGCCATCTACGATGTTTTGCAAAGAGACATCAAACGGTTGTGGTCAGCCTATGAAACCGTCAACCAATCGTCACTTGGGGCAGCGGCATTAACAACGACCGGTTTTCCAATCTGTCGAATAAGGACGTGCGATTTATTAGGTTTTGATAAGGTAATTGAAAACTCCTATGATTCAATCGGCGGGGCAGATTACTTGCTGGAAACGTCATCGGCACTGATGACTTGTATGGTGAATACGGGCAGATGGATTCAGGATTTCTTACTGCATGTAACCAGAGAATTTGGTACGTTCTTAGTGGCTGACCCTTATGTTCAGGTGAGTAGTATTATGCCGCAAAAGCGAAATCCAGTGTCGATTGAGCACTCACGCTCGATTGCGAGCAGTGCCTATGGAGATGCGCTGGCAGCTATGAATATGATTCACAACACACCGTTCGGAGATATTGTCGATACAGAGGATGACTTACAGCCTCATTTATACCGGTCGTTTAATAATGCCAATCGGGTCATGAAATTAATGTACGCCGTTATTACGACGATAAAGGTAGACGACGAGCATACAAAGGAAATGGCGAAGAAATCTAGTATCACCATTACCGAGTTAGCAGATACGTTGGCAAGAGATTATGGTATTTCTTTTAGAAAGGCCCATTCGATCGCCAGTTATATTTCTAAACAAACCATTTCTCGAAAAAAGGAATTATATGAGTGGGAGATTACCGAGATTAACAAAATGATTCATGAATTCGTCGACGTCACACTTTCCGAACAAGAATGGAAAAAAATCATTTCACCTGAGTATTTTGTGGAAATTAGAAACATTCAAGGCGGTCCGAGTCCAAAAGAAGTGGACAGAATGATTTTGGAGAGAAAGCAGAAGTTAGGAATTCAGTTGAAGGATTATCATACGCTTGTGGATGAGTTAATGAAGAAAAAAAATCAATTAGAAACGTATGCTATTTAAGTGAGAGTCAGCCTGTGAATTTATCAAGTTAGAAAAGGGCCGCCAAATGGCGGCCTTTTACCGTTTTATTTAATGCGGATGGACGCTGGTTTCCTCCAGCCAATAAGCCTCTCTAATGTTAATATGCTTACGAATTTTCCGGATTACATCCAGTGTAATTTCTCCTTCTTCATATAAATTTTGAAGTTCATTCCTTTCTGCTTGAAAGGCCTTCACACGCAGTTCTTTTTGCAAGTGACTATATTGCTGGGAATCGTCCCCTTTTCTTGCCAGTTTAAATTTCATGATCATTTCATTGTATTCACCAATAATGACCATATAAATATGTTCATTTTCAGGGGTCATGTGTTCCTTCAAATACCGAATGGCTGCTTTAGCCATGGCCACTTTTAGGAGGATCATCCGTTTGGTTTTGGCTTTACTATATTTTAGCTGTTCTTGGGTTTTTGGCACAAACAGCTGTAAAAGCTTGAAGAAAGTACGTTTCATCATAATCCAAATAAACAATCTTCTAAATTGTATTCGATTAGTTACGGCAAGCCTCATCCGTTGGATATGTTCTTCAGATAAATACACTGTCTCTCGATCGATCTTTTCTGCCTTTTTTAATTTTTCAATGTAGTCAGCTTCCGCCTGAAGAGCCTTCAGCCGAATGTTAATCTCAGCTAACTTGAGCCGGTCACTGTATTCATCATTTACAGCTGTTAAATTATTTCGGATCTGATTGTATGTCGCAAGCACCGACACAGCTGGCCCGCGGTTCTCATCATTCATCAATTCCCGAATCGATTGAATCGCCGCATCAATGGTCCGAATCATCGCAGTCCGTTCCATTTCCTCGTGCAACTCATCTGTAGATTCCTTATCCGTCCTAGCTAGAATCGGCAGGAAAATACTTGCAGTAATCAATGTTACCAAGATAACTCCAGCCGCTAAAAAAATAATTAACGATCGCTCCGGAAAGGGGCTTCCGTTTGCTATTACATAAGGAATGGTAAAAGCACCGGCCAATGTGACAGCCCCTCTTACACCAGAAATGGTAAGGATGCCAATGGCTTTCACCGAAGGCATTTGGATCTGCGTTTTTAAAAGCCATTTCCACCGCCACACGACTAAAATCCATAAGAAGCGAAGCAGTAAAAGAGCCGCTGTAATAATGAGTATATATTTGCTTACTTCCCAGTTATTAAACAGTGGATCCTCAAAAATTTCGCTTAGAACACTCGGTATTTGCAAGCCTAACAGCACAAATACCAGCCCATTTAAAATATAAATAAGTACGGTCCATGTACTTTGAGAAACGACCTGCAGCTGCATAGCCGGGGATTGATCACGATCCCGATTAATCGTATGGACAATGCCTGCTGCTACCACTGATAAAATACCGGAAAGGTGAAGATGTTCAATCATATAAAAAATGACGAATGGTGTAAGAAGCTGGATCAGCATATGTATGGTTACATCCTCCATCCCCATTCTTCTAATAACAACCTTCAAGCGAATAATGAGGAAAGCTAGGATGGCGCCGCCGACAAAGCCACCAATCGATATGACTAAGAAGCTCCAGCTTGCTTCTGCTAAGGAAAAGACTCCGGTCACGGTGGCAGCGACAGCAAATTTAAAGGCAACTAACCCAGAGGCATCATTCATGAGCCCCTCACCTTCAAGAATATGCATAATCGCTTTGGGGATCTTTACCCTGCTTGAAATCGCACCAACTGCTACAACATCCGTAGGTGAAAGAATCGCTGCTAAAGCAAATGCAGCTGGTAACGGAATCGACGGGATAAGCCAGTGAATTAAGTAACCAATGGCGAATACGGTCACGAACACAAGACCAAGTGCGAGTAATAAAATGGGTTTGCGATATTTCCATAACGCGTGCCGTGAAGCATTTTTCCCATCATGAAATAGTAAGGGAGCAATAAAAAGGACGAAGAATAATTCTGGCTCCATGGGGATATGAATACCTAACGGCAGGGACGCAAGTAAAACCCCCAGTGAGATTTGAATAAGCGGAACCGGTATGTATGGTAGAAAATGGTTAACTAAACTAGATAAGCCGATAATGGCAAGTAAGATTAAAACGACTAGAAAAAATTCCATGGCGTGTCTCCTCTCTCTGATGTATTTTGTGTAAATCTACGTATGTCTATTATAACAAATGAAGAATTCGGAACACGCTTGAGGTTAAATGATTTAAATTAAGTGTATTTTTGGAATAGACAAATGGTTTACTGCTCCCTTAACGAGTAGTAAGCTTTTTTATTGTTGTTGCTATTGGGGAGTCTTTTTTTTACGCCTCCAATCTTGCTGCAGGAGGTAGAAAAAATGAGGACTTTTTCGATATAAAAGATTATTTAGGGAAATGATAAGCAAAAGGAGTTGATCACGTGTATTTTTTGTTAAATGCATTAGGAGTAGTGGTGGTTATCGGGCTCATTTATCTGTGCTCGCCAAATAAGAAAAACGTGAAGTGGAAGTCCATTTTGACATTATTAGTTACTGAATTCTTGATTACCTGGTTCATGTTATCTACAAAAGTCGGGTCATGGGTCATAAATAAAATAGCATCGTTCTTTACTTGGTTAATTGCCTGCGCGAATGAAGGGATTTCTTTTGTATTCCCGTCCGTCATGGCGAATGAGCAAGTGGATTTCTTTTTTAGTGCCTTAATGCCGATTATTTTCATTATTACCTTCTTTGATATTTTGTCTTATTTCGGTATATTAACTTGGATTATTGATAAAGTGGGCTGGCTTATTTCCAAAATATCAGGGCTGCCAAAGTTGGAGAGCTTCTTCTCGATTCAGATGATGTTTCTTGGAAATACGGAAGCATTGGCGGTTATTCGTCAGCAATTAACCGTCTTAAAGACGCAGCGGCTCCTAACATTCGGAATAATGAGTATGAGCAGTATCAGTGGATCGATTATTGGGGCTTATTTAAGTATGGTTCCAGCAACCTATGTATTTGCAGCCATTCCGCTAAATTGCTTTAATGCGCTTTTGATTGCCAATATGCTGAACCCTATCGACGTCAGCAAAGAGGAAGATATCGTTTATGTTCCGGCAAAAGAAGAGCGTGGGGATTTCTTTTCTACGATTTCCAATAGTATGTTAGTCGGTATTAGAATGGTCATTGTCATCATGGCAATGGTAATTGGGTATGTAGCTTTGACTGCTGGGTTAAACGGGATTTTAGGAGCGATTGTGCATGGCTTAACGATCCAAAAAATATTTTCGGTTATCTTTAGTCCCCTTGCCTTCCTGCTTGGGTTATCAGGGGCAGACACCATGTATGTCGCTCAGTTAATGGGAATTAAGCTAGCAACGAATGAATTTGTAGCGATGATTGACTTAAAAGACAAGATTAGCGGGCTTGCTCCCCATACGGTGGCGGTTGCAGTCACCTTCTTAACTTCCTTTGCCAACTTTAGTACGGTAGGAATGATTTACGGGACGTTTAACTCTACGGTTAGTGAAGAAAAATCAAAGATTATTGGAAAAAATGTATGGAAGCTTTTGGTGAGCGGGATGGGCGTGTCATTATTAAGTGCAATGATTGTTGGTTTGTTTGTTTGGTAATAGGGAATCGATTTATTATCGACCGAGAACGTTATATTTTGGAACAGTCGGTCGAATAGAGGGAGTCTAAGCGACCGAGCACGCTCTAATTGAGTAAGAAGGGTGAAATAGAGGGAGTATAAGCGACCGAGCACCCTCTAATTGAGTAAGACAGGTCGAATAGAGGGAGCCTAAGCGACCGAGCACCCTCTAATTGAGTATGAAGGGTCGAATAGAGGGAGCCTAAGCGCCCGAGCACGCTCTAGTTGAGTAAGAAGGGTCGAATAGAGGGTGCCTAAACGACCGAGCACCCTCTAATTAAGTAAGAAGGGTCAAATAGAGGGTGCCTAAGCGCCCGAGCAAGCTCTAATTGAGTAAGAAGGGTCGAATAGAAGGAGTCTAAACGACAGAGCACGCTCTAATTAAGTAAAACGGGTCGAATAGAGGGTGCCTAAACGACAGAGCACACTATATAGAACGGTCGAATAAATAAGATTGTAAAAAAATAAAAAACCTAATCCATATAGTCTTAGGCGGAAAAGTACACATATTTACTTTTTAGAAAAAATTAATAAACCTTTCTTATCCCGGATAAACGGAAACAGTAAATCCTTTGTTTTTCATCTTTCAAGGAAAGAATTTGGTCGCGCAAGTTTAAAGCTGAAACGCATCCCCTATAGGTGTGTAAAATGCCATTGCGATCGTAATCAATCGTAATCATGTTACTCTCCACTAGTTTTTTTAAATACATCATAACCCTCCTTTAGCAGTGATGGTTGATACAATGTCATTATAAGCTATAAATTTTAAGATATAATGAAGAGAATGTTAAGATATTAAGTGAAAATCGAGTTTCAATATTTCTGTTAGGGGAGAACAATGGATACTAAAGAACAAGCGTTACTGAAATATTATTATGAAAAGTTGATGGAGAATAGATTTGATGAAAAGGATGTTTATGCCTTTTTATGTTTAATTCGCAATCAAAGGCTAGAAACTACCTCTATCAAAGAGCTCGCAGATTTTATCGCACATCGGGATAGATATGAGGGAATGATAAAAGAGTACCTGTTTGAAACCGGGAAAAAGTTTGAAAGCCTGGGCAGAACAAAAACGCAGCTGCGGATTGAAGATGTATTTTCCTTTAAGGAACTAAAACAAGGAATCAATAAAGTGTTAGCGGCATATCAGCTCAATAGTTTACCAAATGAAAAGATAAATGATTTTATTACCTGCCTCATTTCTCTTTTGCAACAGGTCACTATTATTGAGCAGGAAAAAGAAATTGGGAAACTATTTTTTGCCTTTTCTTCTAAACAGATTATTTTAATGGCAGAACTTGAAGTTTCTCAAAATTTTTTAAAGAAAACCAATGCTGTTTTTCCAGTATTGACTGCCAACAATAATTATATCACTATGAAAAAGCAAGACAGGTATGATACTCCTTATTTAGTCACTGACAAAGTGGTCGAAGTAATTAATCATGATGGAAAGCTCGACATAATCATTCCAGATTAAATAAAAGAAGTGCGGCAGGAATTCATTCCAGCCGCATTTTTACTGTTCACAAATATTCTAAGATGAAGTAACTTGCCCGCCGTTTACATGAAGGGTTTGCCCGGTTACAAAACGGGAGTCATCGGAAGCAAGGTATACAAAGGTCGGCGCCACTTCAAAGGGCTGGCCCTGACGCTGCATTGGATTACCGGCCAATTGAACCTGGTCTGCTGAGAAACTTGCTGGAATCAACGGAGTCCAAATTCGGCCAGGAGCAATGGCATTTACCCTGATGCCTTTTTTGACTAAATTATTGGCCAATGCCCGGGTAAATCCGACGTTCGCTGCTTTGGTCGCCGTGTAATCAATCAATTGGTCATTTCCATCATATGCTACGACGGACGCCGTATTAATGATGGAACTGCCTGCTTTTAAGTATGGGAGAGCAGCACGGGTAGTGTAGAAATGAGAGTAAATGTTGACTTTAAACGTATCATCGAATTGCTCATCGGTAATATCTAATAAACTTAATTGCTGAAATTGAATCCCTACATGGTTGCACAGCACATCGAGCTGACCAAATGTTTGAATTGTTTTTTCTACGATGTCAACACACTGTTGTTTGACTCGAAGATCGCCAGGTAATAATAAACATCGCTTCCCTAATTCTTCAATTCTCGTTTTGGTTCGAGTAGCATCCTCATGTTCATCCAAATAAGCAATTGCAACGTCGGCTCCTTCTTTAGCAAAGGCGATGGCCGCCGCTGCCCCCATCCCGCTGTCACCGCCAGTGATAAGAGCAACCTTTCCGACTAATTTTCCGCTTCCTTTGTAATTGGGATTTTCGATAATGGGCCGAGGAACCATTAAACTTTCAACACCAGGCTGGCGAAGCTGACGTTGCTCTGGAACCGTCAGTGGAATATCTTCATAGCGTGTTATTTTTCCGTAGTGGGGATACAAAGGGTAATTTTGATTTTGTTGATGATCGTTGTTTGCCATGGGAAATCCTCCTAGATGACACATTTTCCTGTTACTTTATGAAAATTGGGCTATCAGCGTGCATGCCGGTGCTTTTTTTCGAAATGGCCGGGCTCATAAAATTGATAAAAAGAATAGTGTAGAGGATAAACAATTCGAAGGAGGTAAATGCGATGCCGTATGGGCCATACAGCCGCGAAGTAACATTGTTGTTAGTCAATCAATCTGATGAAAAGGTAGAGGTTGTTTACAACTCGAATCCGAAGGCCATTCAAATGCCGAAAATTGGACCAAGACCGCCTTTCTACTATAATCCAAGATATGAGCAGTATTATCCCGTTATCTAAAGGACCAGAAAAGTTAATCATAAGATGCCTATCTAATCACCATGCACGCCAGGATGTGGCATCTTTTTTGCACATGAAATGAAGAAAAGAAGCCGTTATTTGCATTCGCTGTTAGAAAACTATTTAATAAAAGAGTAAATGAAAACTACTTAGAATGAGGTAATTAATTTGAAAGCACTTGTGTTTCATACATTTGGAGGACCAGAAGTACTGGAGTACGCAGAAATTGAGAATCCTGCCATTGGTCCAGATGAAATTTTAGTTAGAATGAAAGCGATTGGCTTAAATTTTGCGGATATATATAGAAGAAAAGGAAACTATCATCTAGCCGGAAATCCTCCCTATATCCTAGGGTATGAAGGGGCAGGCATTGTCGAGGAAGTTGGTGAAAATGTACAAGGAGTCCATGTTGGCGATCGGATGGCGTTTGCAGATGTACCATTTGCGAATGCTGAACTAGTTGCTGTACCTTTTGAAAAAGCGATCCCAGTTCCTGAAACAATCGAACTTACTGATGCGGCTTCTGTCTTGTTGCAAGGGCTGACGGCGCATTATTTAACACGAGATAGCTATGCGGTGAAAAAGAATGATGTGGTTCTTGTTCATGCCGCTGCTGGCGGTGTGGGGCAACTGCTCGTCCAAATAATAAATCTGCTAGGGGGAAAAGTAATTGGTTTAACTTCTTCCAGAGAAAAAGCAGTCGCAGCCAAAGAAGCAGGGGCTAATCAAGTATTTTTATACAAAGATGATTGGAAGAGCCAAGTATTGGAGGCAACGGAGGGTAAAGGTGTTGATGTGGTCTATGAATCCGTCGGTTCTACTCTTTCAGAAAGCTTTGCTGTGACGCGCGTTGGTGGAACAGTTGTCTTTTTCGGAATGTCCGGCGGAGACCCTGCACCTGTTGACCCCAGAATGTTAATGGATACATCAAAGACACTAACAGGCGGGGATTTATGGAATGTGCTTACTTCACGCGAAGAACGAATCGTTCGCTCCCATGAACTGTTTGGCTGGATGGAAGCGGGAAAAGTGCGTGTTTCCGAGCCAACTATGTTCGCCTTGGAAGAAGGACAAGAAGCACATCGTTATCTAGAAAGCCGCAAGAGCACCGGTAAAATCTTATTAATTCCTTAGGGAGAGGGGATAGCTATGATTCAATATCAAAATAAGTCTATTACCGTGTTTCAAAGTGCATTATATCAGACAACATGTACGGTAGTAGAAACAGAGCAATTTGTTTTAGTGGTAGACCCAAACTGGCTGCCACAGGAAATAGCTGAAATTGTTGAGCATGTGGCTAATATCCAAGGAGAGAGGGAGCTCTATCTCCTGTTCACGCATGGAGATTTTGACCATGTTATCGGTTATCGTGCATTTCCTGGGGCCAAGGTAATTGGAAGTAAAGGACTGCAAGAGCATCCGAATAAACAGCAAAAGATAGAATTGATTCAACAATTTGATAATGATTATTATATTCAACGTACATATCCGGTGGATTTTCCAGAGGTCGATATTGTGATAAGCGAAGATGGGCAGCAGCTGATGCTCGGAGATACTATCATGACCTTCTATTTAGCACCGGGCCATACGCATGATGGAGTGTTTACCATTATAGAACCGCTTGGAGTTTGGATTGCCGGAGATTATTTATCTGATTTTGAACTGCCATTTATGTATGATAGTGCGAAGTCCTATGAGGAAACACTTCGGAAAGCTGAAAGAATTCTTCAAGACCATAGGATTTCCCTTCTGATTCCCGGTCATGGTCAAATGACCACTAGTGTGGAGGAGATTAAGCGGCGAATTTATGTTTCACAGGATTATCTGGAAAGGCTAATAGGTGCGGTAAAAAATAAAAACTCCGATGCGCTGGATGAATTAGAAAAAGAAATGCCGTTCCCCTCAAGTTTTACGAAACAAAGCCATAAAGACAATATCGAGATTATTAAGAGGGAATATTAAACTTTTTTTTAAAGACGACCTTTGCCTGTTCTTAGAAAGAATGAACAGGATAATAGCAATAAGATTAGAAAGAAGGTTTTTTATTGAAGCTGAGTGTCCTCGATCAATCAGTTATTAGTAAAGGCGAAACAAGCAGCAATGCTTTACATAACACGATAAGATTAGCCCAGATTACCGAAGAGTTGGGATACACTCGTTTTTGGGTGGCCGAGCATCATAATACAAATGGGCTGGCAGGAACTTCCCCTGAAGTGCTAATTTCTTCTCTTGCAGCAAATACGAAAAAAATACGGATAGGGTCTGGTGGTGTGTTACTTCCTCAATACAGTCCCTATAAGGTTGCTGAAAATTTCAAGGTCTTAGAGGCCCTTTACCCTAATCGTATCGACCTAGGCATGGGTCGATCACCGGGTGGTTCCCCAATGACAAGGTTAGCACTAACAGATGGGGTAAGAAGAAGTCTCAATGAATTTCCAAGGCAGGTTAAGGATGTGCAAGGTTTCTTAACTAATCGTTTACCAAAGGAGCATCCGTATCATGATGTCCAGGCATTTCCCACCATAGATACGGTTCCGCACATATGGCTGTTGGGTGTTACACAGCGTGGTGCAAGGGTGGCTGCTGAGCACGGAACCGCTTTTACATATGGATATTTCATCACGCCGCATAATGGGGAAAAAGCAATGAAGTATTACTATGAAAACTTTCAACCGTCGCCATTATTAGCCCAGCCAAGTACGAATGTTTGTATTTTCGTTGTGTGTGCTCCAACGCAAGAAGAAGCGGACGAATTAGCATTAAGTCAAGATATGTGGCTGTTATCTGTTGAAAAGGGGATAGACACTCGAATTCCTAATCTAGCAGAAGCAAAAGGCAAGTCTTGGACCAAAGAAGAAAGGCTTAAGTGTAAAGAGAACCGAAATCGTATGGTGGTTGGAAATCCAGAAAAGGTAAAGGACGAAATTCTTCGTTTAAGTGAAATGTATCAAACTGAAGAATTCATGATTATAAATAACGTCCATGGCTTCCACAATAAAATTAAAACCTATATGCTGCTAGCAGAAATGTTTCTATAGGTCTGGCGTCTATAGAAGAACCCCAATGAAGAATATTGGGGAAATTAGTTCCGGTACAAATACAATCCAAATCCTAAGGTGTCCCTGCCCCATTTTAAATAAGTCTGACGCCACGTCCGAATTCGCTCAAGCATTGCATTACAATCGGGATCCTCAGGGTTTTCAAAACAATAATTCTCGATTGATGAGGAATAAAGCCATTCATAATCATCCCATTCGTCATCATTGGCTGTATATGCCCAAAGCGGAATTAGTCCTAATTTTTGGCCTGCCTTGACAGTATCAGCATGAGTTTTACATTCGGACTCGTCTGCTCCGCCGAGGGCCTCTAGATACTCAGGACTAGGCTTTTGCTTCCAATAACCTTCACCGATCAATATGTACCCATTTTTCTTAACAAGACCTTTAAGAGTTTGGAGTGTGGATTCAAGACCACCCAATGCATGGGTAGACCCAATACAAATTCCAATGTTATACCCGCCTTTTTCACATTTCTCGACTGCCACTGTGGCATCATCGACTATATATTCAATACTTCCTTCGGCAATTCTATTGGCTGCCTGTCTCTTAGCTTCTTCAATGGCACCGCTATACAACTCAATGGCCGTTGCTTTCACCTGATAGTTCTCCACTAAACGGATCAACAGTTCACACTTTCCTGCGCCAATATCAATCACCTTATCATTCTGCTTGGGGGATATGATTTTTACCATTTTTGCGAGTTTTTCCTCGTTGATTGGATTACTAAAAGCATGATCACTATGGGCTATAGCCGAAAATTTGTTTCTATCCATAAGGCAATCTCCTTTTTAAAAAGAAAAAATTTCTACTTTCTGTCAAGACTAATTAATAATGCCTATTAATAGTATACCAATTGCAACATCTAATGACACTAGCCTAATTAAGGAGATTGGCTGTTTACACGAAATATATGGGCATGGTTAACCTCTTAATTTTTTGTAAAATTGAAACCAAGATGGCCTTTTTTCGTATATATAATAATGATTAGAAGGAGATGGGGTCATGTTTCTAGCAGAACTTCAACAAGAGGAAAAAACAGCATTTCTCGAATTAGCTGCTCTGATTGCCCGAATTGATGGGAAATTATCGATATATGAGAATTCTATATTAAACAAGTATCAAAGCGAAATGGATCTTGAGGATTATAAACTAAAAGGTTTAGCCATGGATGATATCCTAAAGATATTTAAAAGTGAACGTTCCAAAAATATTGTCTTAACTGAACTCTTTCAATTAATTTATTCCGATGGTGTTTATCAGGATCAAGAAAGCAAATCTGTCCGTTTAATAAAGGACCATTTCGGATTTGATGAAAAAGAGTTTGGAAGTTTTAAGGATTGGATCGATAAAATAAAGGAATTATCTGCCTCTAACGACAAGCTGTAGAAGCAATCAATTTTTTGTACAAGTATATAAAGGGAGCTGAGAAATCAGCTCTTTTTTCGCATGTTTGAAACAAATAAAATTTTTTATAAAATTTTCGACCAAAATGAACGATCTTTCGGTCTAATATAGTAAACAGATAAAAGGGGTGAAAATATGACTGTACCTGAAAATCGTGAGATCTTAACAGAAAAATTATTTATATCTTTATTTGAAACACATAAAGATTCGATCTATAGAATGGCCTATATGTATACGAAGAATCAACCGGACTCTTTAGATATAGTCCAGGAAGCAGCCTATCGTGCTTTTAAAAATCGAAAAAGTTTAAAGGAAATGAGTTACTTTAAGACGTGGATCTTGAAAATCACCATCAACGCATCGATTGACTTGTTAAGAAAGAAAAAGAAAGTGGTGGAATTGCACTTTAATAATGAATTAGGACCGCAAAAGGCGGAGGAAAAGTACGCTGATTTATTATTACATGAACTGCTAAATACATTAGATGAAGATGAAAAAAGGTTAATTTATCTGAAGTATTATCAAGAATATACCTTTCAGGAAATTTCCGAGATGGTGGAGTCACCCATCAGTACCATTAAATCAAAAATTTACCGGGCTTTAGAAAAAATCCGAGTGGAACATCGAAAGGAGGAATTTTCATGAACAAAATTCAAAAAGAACTAGAAAAAATTCAAATTCCAGATGACATGATGGATTTTATGTATAAAGGCTTAGAGCAAGCAAAAAGTGAAGAAAAGGTAACTGAGCTGAATCAACGTGTCACAAGGAAAAGAAAGACTCTAATTATGTCACTAGCGGGCATCGCAGCGGTTATCGTCTTATTCTTCGGTTCTACCTTTGTTTCTCCGGCAATGGCAAAAGTCGCATCCAAAATCCCGTATTTAAAGGATGCCTTTTTGAAAGATGCAGATAAGCAAGGCGTAAAATCAGTCTTAGCTCTTGTTCGAGAAGAAGGCTTGAAACGTGGATACGAGGTTAAAGGAATGAGAGTGGGTGGATTTTTTAAAGAGGAAGACCCCGATAAAGTGATGGTTTTTCTAAACAGCAAAGATTATAATGACAAAACAAAATCAGATGTCGAAGCCCTCACGAAAGATATGCTCGATCAGAAGGGATATTATGCAGAAACCATAGAAGTTCTTCCGTTTAAAGCGGATTTTTATTCATCGGTGAGACGAATAAATATAATAAGCATCGAGCGTGCAAAAGAAATTCAATCGATTCTCAAGGATAAAGGATACAGTGTCGATTTCGTTGGGCAAATCGCGAGTATGAACAAAGTGTTTGTGATTATTCCTGAGTCGGAGAAACGAGTGGATGAGGTTCGCAATATGATCCGAAACTATCTAAGTAAAAAATATTATGAAAATGATTTTCCAATCGATATTCGCATTGCGAACTTAAGCAATATCGATCCGAAAACCAAACTAGAAAAAAATCTTCATCTGATTTTTGAGAAGTTAGTAGCGAAGAAAGAAGCGTACAAAGTCAATTCTTTCATTTACACCATTAAGGACGGACTAACGATTACGATTGAAACATCCCTTGAGAAAAAGGACCAGAAGGTAATAGAGCAAATTCGTAAGGAAGTGGCATCACAACTAGATAAAGAATATAAGGGACCTTACACCATTAAAATGGTCGGATTAGAAGAATTGAAAGCAATTGGCGAATAAACAAGTTCTATTGGAGAAATAGGTTAACGATTGGGAGGTATTTAGATACCTTCCTTTTTGTTGTGCAAAAATTACTAATAACATAAAAGATGTCATCGGTGAATAAAAGTGAAAAGGTCAATGTTAATAATTTTCAGAAGAGGGAATAATACAATCAAACCGTGTTTTATTTGGAATAATTTTTTTATAACAGTTCGTACATTTAGTTCAAGGGCGTGAAAACATGACAGAGACCGATGTGTCAAAATATGAAAAGAAAATAATCATCCGCAACATTCGTGCGGAAGATATTGATGAGATTATTGAATTAGGGAAAGAATGTTTTCCTAACATGGAGCCATGGAAACGGGAGCAATTACTGAGTCACCTGCGAATTTTCCCTGAGGGACAATTTTGTGTGGAATACGAGGATAAGATTGTCGGGTCATGCTCAAGTTTAATTGTGGATTTTGATGAATATAAAGATCAACATACATGGAACACCATCACGAATAATGGTTTTATCACCAATCATGATCCAGCCGGGTTTAACCTATACGGAATTGAAGTAATGGTTGATCCTGAGTACCGGCGGATGAAATTAGGGCATCGGCTATATGAGGCGCGAAAGGAACTAGCAAGGCAATTAAACCTTCAAAGTATTATTATTGGCGGGCGTATACCAAATTATCACTTATACAAAGATAAAATGACTGCCCGCGAATACGTAGCTGAAGTAGAGAAACACAGCATTTACGATCCCGTGTTATCCTTCCAGCTGCTGCAAGGATTCTCGATTAAACGTATCAATACGAGATACCTGCCAGATGACAAGGCATCAGAGTCATTTGCCACCCTGATGGAATGGCACAATATTGACTATATGCCTACATCCCGGCGCCATTATCGCGCAGCGCTCCCGGTTAGAATATGCGCGATCCAGTATATGATGAAAAAAATTGACTGTTTTGATGAATTTAAGCGCCAGGTGGAATATTACGTAAACGTCGCAGCCGATTTTGGTTCTGATTTTGCATTGTTTCCAGAGATTTTCACCACACAATTGATGTCCTACCTGGAAGAAAAGAGACCGGACCAAGCCGTTCGCTTACTTGCTACTTTTACCAATCAGTATATAGAACTTTTTACTGAACTTGCCGTCCGCTACAATGTAAATATCATTGGAGGATCCCATTTTGTAGAAGAAAATGGTGATTTGCTCAATGTTGCGTATTTATTCCGGCGGGATGGCACGATCGAAAGACAGTCAAAGCTCCACATTACCCCTAATGAACGGAAATGGTGGGGAATTTCTGAGGGAAACGAATTTAATGTGTTTGACACGGATTGTGGAAAGATAGCCATCCTGATTTGTTATGATATTGAGTTCCCTGAACTTGGCCGGATGGCAGTTGACATGGGCGCGAATATCATTTTTGTTCCATTTTGTACAGACGATCGTCAAGGCTATTTACGAGTCCGTTATTGTGCCCAGGCACGGGCTATTGAGAATCAAATCTATACGTGTATTGCGGGTACGGTCGGTAACTTGACTCATGTAAAGAACATGGATATTCAATATGCGCAATCAGGCATTTTCAGTCCATCGGATTTTGAATTTGCCAGGGATGGAATTGTCGGAGAATGTGATGCCAATATCGATACCGTCGTTGTTGGGGATATTGATATTGAGAAGTTAAGGCGTTCTCAAAAGACAGGCTCTGTTCGTCAATTACAAGATCGTCGACGTGACTTGTATCGGATCGAGTGGAACCATCTAAAGCATGAAGAAAAGAGCTAAAAACCAAAAGAGGCGAACCAGTCCATCAAGCTGTTCGTCTCTTTTTTTTATGATTTATAAAATAATAAAATCATTTGCCTGAAATAGGAATTTATTCTACATAAAGTAAAACAAATGAACTGTAAACGGTTGCAAGAAAAATTTTAATAATTAAAATTGACTGAAAAATAGAATTATATTATTATTCTAATAACGTATTATTTTTCGTCCCACGAAAGATATCAATTAATTTATAGAAAGTGAAGTGACCTTATGTCTCAAATGTTAGCCTTTGTTATTGTTGTTCTTATTTTATTAATTGGGGATTGGGTTGCGATTCGAACAAAAGCCTGGGTTCCATCTATATTTATCAGTGCAGTTTTGTTTTTGATTGGATATTGGACATTTTTCCCAAAGGAAATCGTTTCAATTGCCGGTATCCCGCCTGTCGTTGCTACCATGTTAATGTACCTATTAATTACTAATATGGGAACGTTGTTATCGGTTCAGGAATTGAAGGCTCAATGGAAGACCATTATTATTGCGCTTTCTGGAATTATAGGGATTATCGTTTTTTTACTAGGGATCGGAACATTGATTTATGGCTTTGAAACCATGATTGTGGCCATTCCGCCTCTAGTGGGCGGAGTTGTATCGGCCTTAATCATGTCAGAAGGGGCAAAGGAAGCAGGCCTCGCCTCGCTATCGGTATTTGCGATCGTCATTTATGTGATACAGGGATTTGCCGGCTACCCGCTTACTTCGATTATGTTGAAAAAAGAAGGCAAGCGACTTCTCACACAATATCGGAATGGGAACTTAGCTGAAAAGGTACCAGCAAATGCGTCAGCAGAAGTCGCCGCTTCAGCAGAAACTGCAGGAGGAGAGCTTAAGTTATTTAAGAACCTGCCTGAGAAATACAACACCGAGTACTTTAAATTTTTCAGACTTGCCCTTGTGGCCTTTCTTGCTTACCTAGTTTCAACCTTATTGGCACCCGTTGTTTCTGTTAGTCCGTTTGTCCTTTGCTTATTGTTTGGGATTATCGCGAAAAGCATTGGTTTTCTGGAAAAACAGGTTTTACAAAAAGCAAATGGTTTCGGTTTTGCGCTCATGGGTCTGATGCTATTTGTCTTTGATGGCTTAAAACAAGCAACACCAAGCATGATGCTCGAAATCATTTATCCATTGGTTGGCACCATTGTAATCGGTGTGATTGGGATGTACATCTTCTCCTTCATCGCCGGTAAAATCCTGAAGGTAAGTAAAGATATGGCGTTCGCTGTTTCCTTAACGGCTTTGTATGGATTTCCAGCAGACTATATCATCACAAACGAAGTAATCAAGTCGTTAACAAATGATGAAAAAGAAAAAGAAGTCCTAACAAGCCACATGCTGCCTCCAATGCTTGTCGGCGGGTTTATTACCGTTACAATTGTGTCGGTTATTCTAGCAGGTATTTTTGTGAAATTACTTTAAAAATGGAGGAGATTTGAATGGAAGACCTTCAAACACGGATTGAAGGACATATAGAAACATTAAGTCAATTTACAGCAACACCTGGAAAAGGGACGACTCGTCTTACCTATAGCAAGGAAGATCAACAAGCACGAAATTATATCAAGGAAAAAATGAAGGAGTATGGCTTAACTGTTCGTGAAGATGGTTTTGGCAATATTTTCGGCAAGCTTGAAGGTACTTTAAAGGATGCTCCTAGCGTTCTCATTGGATCCCACTTTGATTCAGTTCCGAATGGCGGCTCCTATGACGGACCGGCTGGTGTGGTGGCAGGACTTGAAGTGGCAGCTCTGTTTGCCCAGAATCATCTAACACCCAAATATCCCTTGGAAGTGATTGCGTTAATTGAAGAAGAGGGCGCCAGATTTGGCGGCGGATTGATGGGATCTAGAGGGATCACTGGCTTACTTAGTGAAGAAGGTTTTAAGAATTTAAGAGATAAAGATGGAATTTCTCCTATTGAGGCGATGGAAATCATCGGCCTAGATTCATCTCTGCCCAAAAAAAGAGATCCCAAAACGATTAAGGCGTTCCTAGAGTTGCATATTGAACAAGGACCGATTTTGGAAGAGAAAAATATTCCGATTGGTGTCGTGGAGGCAATCGTTGGTTTGACTCAATTTGAAATAACCGTCGATGGGCAAGCGGGACATGCCGGGACAACACCGATGGACCGGCGCTCAGATGCATTAGTCACAGCTGCTAAGCTTATTGCACAATTTCCTAACCTGGCAATCGAGGAAGGGGAAGGGACCGTTATGACAACGGGACAGTTAAATGTATTTCCTAACGGTGCAAATGTTATACCTAATAAAACCGTTTTTACGGTCGATCTTCGTTCAAGCAAGGAAGAACATATCCAAAATGTCATTCGTAAAATGAACGAATTGATAGATTCATATAGTAGAAATGGGATCCAGATATCGGCAGTACAGCGTTTATACATGCAGCCAAAGGCGATGAATCAAGAAATTCGTAACCTGTTAGAACAGAACAGTAGTGCATTAAATATTCCTTATTGTTCAATTAATAGCGGTGCAGGTCACGATGCGATGGTTATGTCCGATGTTACGGATGTAGGAATGCTCTTCATCCCAAGTAAAGACGGGCTTAGCCATTGTCCGGAAGAATGGTCAGATTCACGGCATATTGCAAAAGCTGTACAGGTTTTTTATGAAACAGCGAAGAAATTAACGGAGGCAGATAGAAATGATCAATGAAAAAATAAAACAAGCTATTCAAGATTATAGTGAAGAATTAACAGCCATACGCAGAAAGCTTCATAGTGAGCCTGAATTATCCTGGGAAGAAGAAAATACAACTAAGTTTGTCTGTGAGTATCTCGATAATCTCGGAATTGCTTATCGAAGAACGGTGCCAACTGGCGTAATCGCAACAATTGAAGGGGGAAAACCAGGCAAAACGGTAGCCTTACGAGGAGACATGGACGCTTTATCGGTCGAAGAACTAAATAAAGATTTACCTTATGCCTCCAAAGTAGAGGGGAAAATGCATGCCTGCGGTCACGATTCTCACACCGCAATGCTGCTGATTGCGGCCAAGGCATTAAATGAAAGTAAAGCGGATTTGCCTGGAAATGTCCGTTTGGTGTTCCAGCCTGCAGAGGAAGTAGCAGAGGGAGCCAAAGCAATGGTGAAACAAGGGGCTGTTGATGGGGTTGATAATGTGTTCGGCATTCATATTTGGTCCCAGATGCCAACGAATAAAGTCTCTTGTCCAGCAGGACCATCATTCGCCTCAGCCGATCTTTTTACAGTAACGTTTAAGGGCCGAGGCGGACATGGGGCGATGCCGCATGATTGTATCGATACTGCAATAGTAGCTTCTTCCTTTGTTATGAATGTACAATCGATTGTATCCAGAACGGTTGATACACAAAAACCAGCAGTGCTTACAGTTGGAAAAATGGTAGTTGGTACACGTTTCAATGTAATCGCTGAAAATGCTGTGATTGAAGGTACTGTTCGCTGTTTTGATCCAGCCGTTAGGGACCACATTGAAACACAACTGCAGCATTATGCTGAACAAGTAGCGGCCATGTACGGGGCAACGGCGAAGGTAGAATATATTCGCGGTACTCAAGCAGTGAATAATGATGAGTACAGTGCGAAACTAGTTCAAAAGGTTGCAGCTGAAGCATTTGGTGAAGATGCGGTTTATTTTGAAAAGCCGACCATGGGCGGCGAGGATTTCAGTGAATATATGGCCGAGGTGCCTGGCAGTTTCGCGTTGGTGGGCAGCGGAAACCCTGCAAAAGATACAGAGTGGGCCCACCATCACGGCAGATTTAACATCGATGAAGATGCATTGGTGACAGGAGCAGAATTATATGCTCAATATGCATGGGCTTTTTTAAATGAATAATGAAGGATTCCTCCAATTGGCACCCTAAAGGGGTGCCAATTTACTTTTTGAATTAATCCATTCTAACGCATGCTTGACATGGGTAAAGGTTTTAAAGGAAGACATGTCCATCCCACTGTTCACAACTGTAAAGGCTAGTTCAGGCCGTATACCCGTAACAATGACATGTATGCCTAACAAAACAAGGATATCTCCAATCGATTTTAGGTTATTTATAATTTCTTGATTGAGATTTAAGATACCTGAATAGTCTATGATAATATATTTTAATTGAAGTGCTACAATTTTAGGAACACCCTTTTCTAATATATAACCGGCTCTATAAGAATTGATTTCACCAACTAATGGAAGAACGGCAACACCCTCTTGAATCAAAACGACAGGTGCCGAAAGTTCCGCCAATTCTCGCTGAGTCTTTTCCTCGTATCTTTCTGAAAGCATTTCAAAAGCTAAAATCGTCTCGTTTAAGCTGACGTCGAGCATGGAATTAAACCTTATAATAATAGATTTACTATCTTTAAATGATATCCCAAATACCTCGGTTAATTTTGTGATAAGATCGAGAAAGACTTCTCTAGTGGGCGGATACCTAACTGCAATCTCAGATATTTTTCCTCCTGAAGAGACCTGATGTTCTGCGTTCTTCTTACTCCATGATAATAGCTCCTCCGCAATATCATCTGTGCCCTCTAAAATGGATATGCCTAAAAATTGGAAAAGCTTAATATACATTTCGATAGCTCGCTGCTTTTCTTCTTCGGAAATAATTAAGTTCATCTTTTGAAGAACACCTTCAACAAGTTGTACTGCCAGTAAAGTTGCATTTTTTGCGAAATAGGTAGCTATTTTATTTTGCAGGCTCATATATTAATAACCCTCCCGTTTCCATATATTAAGATTATACCTTAAATAGGAGAACCCTTTTGTAACTGGATTATTAATAAGGATAAAATAAGGCTATAGCCTTATTTAGAATAAATTTGTTTATACTTAATCTATATGTGACTATAAATTAGAATCTTTCCCATAAGAAACATTATTCTCCATAGTCTACTTATATAAAAAGGGGCAAAAAGGTTGCTCTAGACCCACTCAATTTTTAGGAATATCATTAGAAGGGATGGTAGTGGGAGGGCAAGTAACATGGAAGAGAAAAAGTATCATGATCTTAAATTAGGTGAACGTGGCGCAATCGTTAGTATAATTGCTTACATATGTTTATCTATCATAAAATTAATTTTTGGATATGTCGGTGATTCGGCTGCATTGAAAGCAGATGGTCTAAACAATACGACTGATATCATAGCATCCATTGCTGTCCTTATCGGACTGAAAATTTCTCAACGGCCGCCGGATAAAGATCATGGCTATGGTCATTGGAAAAGTGAAACGATCGCCTCATTAGTTGCCTCTATTATTATGGCTGCCGTGGGGATACAAGTGCTGACTGAAGCCATTACTTCAATGTTTCAGGGAGGAAAAGAGTCACCAGACATGATGACGGCATATGTCGGTATGGGCTCAGCATTAGCGATGTATTTTGTCTATCGATACAATAAAAAATTGGCAAATAAAATAAATAGTAAATCCGTAATGGCAGCTGCAAAGGATAATCTATCAGATGCCTGGGTCAGTATAGGGGCAGCTGTAGGTATTGCTGGCTCTCAATTAAATATGCCGTGGCTGGATACTATAACGGCTATTATCGTAGGACTATTAATTTGTAAAACAGCTTGGGATATCTTTAAGGAATCTTCTCATGAACTTTCAGATGGATTTGATGAAAATAAAATTCAAGTTTACCAAGAAGTCATTACAAACATATCAGGAGTTAAAGGAATTAAAGAAATTAAAGGCAGAAACTATGGGAATAATGAAGTCATCGATGTGGTGATTCTTGTTCATTCTACCCTGGATATTAAACAGGCCCATGACATCGCTACACAGGTGGAAAAGGCACTCATAAATGAATATGGAATCTACGAAGTTCATGTCCATGTAGAGCCGAATTAGCTGGGACTTTTATTAACAAAAAAAAGTACTAAATCTAAAAATAAAGAGTTTCCGTTCTGAAGTGCATTTCTTTAAATATGTGCCGAACTGACAGGAGTTCATTATTGGTATATAAAACTTAACTTCCTTGTGATACGTTTCACCCTAATGCATTAAAATGAGGTTCACTTGGATTAATAAAATGCTAAATCAAAACATCCTTCTTTATAAAACCAGTCTCGTGATGGTTTTATCTTACTTCCTTTAAATCATTATTTGAGTAATCAGCGATAGGAAAATAAGCGGAGATTTTTCGGTTATATGCAGAATGGAGCTCGTTTCGAGGTATATAAGGGGAGGTTTTCCGATTATGCATAGCAAAATCTCTCATTTTTACGTTTATTTCGTCAATAAGCGGAATCTCTCCGTCTATTCCAAGCTATTTTCATGCTATTTACTAAGTAGGAGAAATTTCTCCGTCTATTTTCAGATCGGGCGTTTAACCTGATCCCCCAACCGATAAGATCTGACCCTCACGACCCCAGATGCGGGAATCAGCATCTTTTTCTCTACTAGCCGAGAAAGTACCTTTTTTACCGTCTTGTCACTTAACTTCAAATACTTCTCGACTTCTATAGGCGATATTACTTCACCTTTTCGAATCGATAACCGAAGCACTTCCTTTTCGACAAAGGAAAGAGAGGTCAGGTCCAGTTCATCACCCAACCATCGGCCAATCACTTGCTGAACAATCTGTTGGCATCGACGAGGATTCTCTTTAACTTGGTCATAAGAAAAGCGAATCACGGTCCATCCGTCAATCACCAACTGGTTTTGACGTTCCAGGCTGTCGGAAAACTGCCATCTGCTTATGTTCTTCAAGTGAGGGCCGAACCCGTCAATCTCGAAGCAAATACGGATGGCGGGACGAATATAAGCAAAATCCAAATACCTTTTTCCATCCTTGAAATCATCCACTTCATATTCTGGATGTAGATACTGAAAATGGTAAAATAGAGGCCACCACACTTGCTTCAAAAACAATATCTCAGCTTGTTTGTGACCTTCTTGTAGGCGCCGCAACCGTTCACCATTTCTTGCCTGCAGGTGAGCATCCATAAAAGCCTTGTATTCTTCTTGAAATCCCATAGCATCTCTCTCCTCCTATCCAAAGGTATGTCTAATACAGAACCCTTTATATACTATAGCTAATAAATTTAATCAAATTTAGCAAATAACAAAAAATCTTGACAGTTAGCCTAAATGACTTAACTAATTTGGAAACCGTTCTTTCCTCAATCAAGTAAACCATAATGGTAAATATTCCGTTTTCATAAGAAGAATCTACAACATGGGCATTTATTCGGCATACATATTCGACACTGCCAATGAACCATCCCCATTATTTATTCATTTAAACTAAGGTATGATTTTAAAATTAAAGAGAGTTAATGCGAGTGAAAAAAGAGGTTTAATGTGGCTTAAATTATAGAGATAAGGAAAATAATGACTTGCTGAGTAATTAATATAAAAAGAAAATTTGAAGATAGAACTATTTTTAGTTTAATAGAATTCTTAAATTTGTCAATTTACTTTCTTTGAATTTCAACAATATCGATAAGATATCTTGTCCTAATCGAGTAACCAGCAAAAGTAAAATAAACGGAGATTTTCCGGTTATATGCAGAATGGAGCTCGTTTCGAGGAATATAAGGGGAGGTTTTCCGATTATGCATAGCAAAATCCCCCATTTTTAAGTTTTTTGTGTCAATAAGCGGAACCCCTCCGTCTATTCCAAGCTATTTTCGTGCTATTTACTAATTAGGAGAAATTTCTCCGTCTATTTATCTGATAAGTGTCTAAACCGACTCCCCCACCAAAAAGTGCGGTACTCTTAAAAAGATCAATAAAATTTGTAATTAAAACGCACTGCAAATCACAGAGTTTTGACCCACTTACCCAGATAAATAAATAAAAAGACGTATGCCAATTTGGACTTACACCCGTCAAGTAGACAGCTCTAAAAAAGACTATGCAGCCATCGTGATCCGATATTCAACTGGAGCACGGTGGTTTAGTCGTTTTTGGAATCTCTTATAATTGTACTCATACATAAATGTCTCTATTGCTTGTATTAATTCTTCCTCTGTTTTACAATCGGTTTGATACAACATTTCTGTTTTAAAGTGGGAAAAGAACGATTCAACACAGGCGTTATCTAGGCAGTTTCCTTTGCGAGAGTGGCTGCCCTTAATGCCATATTTATTTAATCGTTTGTTGTATTTCTTAGACGTGTACTGGAATCCTTGATCCGAATGGAGAATGGTTCCGTGCACGATTCTTTTTTTATTTAGGTCCTCCACAGTATCCAATACCAGTTTCATGTTATTCCTGTCTGATAACTTCCAAGAAACAATTTCATTATTATATAGATCCTGAATAACTGATAGGTAATAAAAACGGTTTTGGAAAGGTATGTAAGTTATGTCTGTTACTAGGACTTCATTTTCTTTTCTCTCTTTAAATTCCCTGTTAACCAAGTTAGGGAACACTTTGGAACCTTTTTTACCAAAGTATCTCCATTTCTTTCTTATTACCGACTGAATTTCCATCTCCTTCATTAAACGGTAAACCTTCTTATGGTTTACCTCAAATCCTTCCTCCTTCAGGGCTACTACCATTCTAGGATAGCCATATTCCTTATGTTTGAGGTGGATGGAAAGCATTAGATCCATTAACCCCTGATCCTTTTCCTTTTTCTTTTCACGAATCTCAATGGTTTTTACCCATTTGTAATAGCCAGATCTCTGCACTTCAGCAATTTCAGTTAACCAGGTAATGGGGTATATACCTTTTAGCTCATGTATAATCTCAAACCTTATTGATTTTCTGATTTCACCTCCCCGTGAAGATTTGGATACTGCTTTTTTAAGTATTCAACCTGAGCCTTATAGTAATCACGTTCTTCTTCTACATTTTTGAACTTTGTTTTTTGTCGCCCTTTAAGGGGGTTATCAGTAGAAGTTTTTCCCCTTTGATCGGTAAGTTGATTGCCTTCCTCAAACTTTCTTACCCAAGTTTTTAATTGGGTTGGGCTTCGTAATCCCAACTCCTCAGAAAGAGTTTGGTAACTACCATCACCATTAATATATCTTTCAATTGCTAAACGTTTAAATTCTTCTGTATAGGATTGAAATTTCGTCCCCTTTTTTGCCATAAAAAATCCCCTCCAAGTAGTAGTGTATCATTCCCACGTTATTAGCGGGCTTTTTACACTGTCTACTTAAAGGGGATAATATCAATTCATACGTCTTTTCTAAGAAAGCACTCGAAAACCGTTCCTTAAAAATTAGATTCTTATATTTTATTTCGAGGTTAAATTCAGCTCATGGTGGTCATGGTTTAAATTTTGAATGTTATATAAGTGTTCATAATTGCCATTTTTCCGCATTAATTCATCGTGTGTTCCTTGTTCGACGATTTCGCCATCCTTCATAAAAATGATTTCATCTACATTGGTAATCGTAGATAATCGATGGGCGATGGTGATTGTCGTTCTGCTATTTGCTAGTTTTTCTAAAGATTCCTGAATTAAAGCCTCTGATTCTAAATCCAATGCTGAAGTGGCTTCGTCAAGAATTAAAATTTCTGGATCCTTAAGGAAAACCCGGGCAATCGCAATTCTTTGTTTTTGACCACCAGATAATTTGACCCCTTTTTCACCGATCTCCGTATCATATCCATTGGGAAAATGTTCAATAAATTCATGGGCACTGGCGGCAACCGCAGCGGAAATCATTTCTTCTTCCGATGCATCTGGGTTTCCTAATAAAATATTTTCCCGAATCGTACCACTAAATAAGATATTGTCTTGTAACACCATTCCGATATGGCTTCTTAAGCTTCTCTGGGTAATATCAGTGAGATTAATTCCATCCAGGGTAATTCGCCCTTTCTCGATTTCGTAAAATCTAGGAATCAGACTGATAAGAGACGATTTACCTCCGCCGCTCATCCCAACGAGTGCGATCTTTTTACCTGGAGCAATGGTTAAGTCAACATTCCTTAAAATCCAATCCGAATTTTTATCATAGCGGAAGGATACATGATCAAATTTAATTTCACCCCTTACAGCAGTAAGGTTCTTGGCATTAGATTTATCACTTACATCGTAAGGATGATTCCAAAGCTCCATTACCCGATCGAGGGAAGCTGCTGCTTGGGTTAATAGGGTAGAGGAGTTAACTAATCTGCGTAAAGGCCCGTAAATTCGGTCTAGATAACCAAAAAAGGCGACAAATGTTCCTAAAGAAATTCCCTTGTTAATAACTTCGTATCCGCCATAAGCAATGACTAGCAAGGGTGCAATATCGGTCAAGGTATTAATAATGGAATTGGTTAAGGCATTCCATCTTGTCACTGCCATCGCTTTATTGAGAAAACCGCGATTGCGAATGTCAAATTGATTTTTATCATAGTCCTCTAGGGTGAAACTCTTTACCACTGGCATTCCGGACACTCGTTCATGAAGATAGGATTGCACATCAGCGAGCGCTTGTGAACGTTGTTTTGTTAATGATTTTAGACGTTTATATAAGATCTTTACGGCAATAGCGTAGAAGGGAAGAATGGCAATCGTTACAAATGAAAGCTTAACATTTAAGGTAAACATAAATCCCAGGGCAATTGTTAACGTGAAAATATCTAACCAAATATTCATCATTCCTGTTTCAACGATGTTCTTCGTTTGCTCCACATCGTTCATAACACGGGAGATGATTTCACCTGTCTTACTGTTTTGATAAAAGCGCAGCGACAGCTTCTGTAAATGATCGTATAGTTTACTGCGGATATCATATAAGATTTGGCTGGTAATCTTCTGAGCGAAATATTGACGATAATATTCAGCAGGATAGCGTATGATGACAAACAGCACAGATGAAGCAGCAATGACATAGAAGAGGTGAAGGATTTTATCACTCAGTGTCATTTTTGTTAAAATAATGGAATCAACGACGTATTTTAAAATGAGTGGCAGCGTCAAGGGAATTCCAAATTTAATAACTCCTATAATTAATGTTGCCAGCACTAACTTCCAATATGGTTTTACAAATTTAAAATATATTCGATAACTTTGCATAATGGGCTCCTTAACTATAAAGAAAAGTTACTTTTTGTAGTATTCCAATCCCTATCGAGATAAAATCGTAACTCTTCTATAAATATAATGGCAAATAATAATTATACCCTATTTTTGTGGTCATATGGCATTTTTCTATTTTTAGCAAAAAAAAGACAGCACAAGGCTGTCATTAGATAACTAGTAATATACTTTGACGATCAAGTTATATAAAAGTAAAAAAGCCTGGGGCAGCAATCATAACTTACAAAAAACTTTTTCTACTAAATGGCTGATTGGCCTTCAGTTTGTTTGTCCAGGACATTCTCAATATAATCTTTTCCCCATTCATACATAGCATTTAAAATCGGCATAAGACTTTTTCCATGCTCAGTCAACGAGTATTCAACTTTTGGTGGAACGACAGGGAATACTTCACGATGTACAATAAAATGCTCTTCAAGTTCACGTAATTGGTTTACAAGCATTCTTTGGGTAATCCCTGGCATAAGGGCCTTTAATTCACCAAATCGTTTCGTTCCTTCCTTACCTAGATGCCATAAAATCAACATTTTCCACTTACCACCAATTATTGCGAGTGTTAATTCTTTTTCACAGTTAAAAGTTTTCTCTCCTAAATTTGGCATTTGCTTCACCCTCCTCTATTTACCCAATAGTATACTTTTTAGCACTATATGCGATAAAAGTGCGTACTTTTAATTTTAATACCTGATAAGTATACTAAGAAACGTCCTAGTGAGTAAATAGATTTTCAAATGGGAACATTTGTACAAGTTAATTGGAGCCCATTAGCACAAAATAAAAATCCACATTTTATAAGGAGCGAATATAAATGAAATTACAATTAGCATTAGATCTTGTCGATATTCCAGGAGCAATTGAATTAGTGAAAGAGGTTGAAGAGTACATTGATGTAGTAGAGATTGGTACTCCTGTGGTGATCAATGAAGGTCTTAAAGCAGTGAAAGAGGTAAAAGCTGCATTTCCGAACTTAACTGTATTAGCGGACTTGAAAATTATGGATGCAGCCGGATATGAAGTAAGTCAAGCATCTGCTGCAGGTGCTGACATCATTACAATTCTTGGTACGGCAGAGGATGAGTCCATTAAAGGTGCAGTAGAAGAAGCTAAAAAACAAGGTAAACAAATCCTTGTTGATATGATTGCGGTAAAAGATATCGCAGCCCGTGCCAAAGAATTGGACGAACTTGGTGCCGATTATATCTGTGTACACACTGGTTACGATCTGCAAGCGGTAGGAAAAAATTCCTTTGAAGATCTACACACGATTAAGAGCGTTGTAAAAAATGCCAAAACTGCAATCGCTGGTGGAATCAAATTAGAAACACTTTCAGAAGTAATTAAAGAACAACCTGACCTTATCATTGTAGGCGGCGGTATCACAAGCAAAGAAGATAAACGGGCTGCTGCACAAGAAATGCAGGAATTAATTAAACAAGGTTGATTCAACAATGAATACTACTCAATATTTAACTGAAATTGTTCAAGAATTAAGTCAAACAGTACACTTAATATCTGATACAGACGCCGAGAAATTAGTGAACCATATTTTAGAATCCAAGAAAATCTTTGTGGCTGGTGCGGGCAGATCTGGATTTATGGGTAAATCTTTTGTAATGCGAATGATGCACATGGGGATTGATGCCTATATTGTTGGTGAAACCGTAACAGCTAACTTCGAAAAGGATGATCTATTAATTATTGGGTCAGGTTCAGGAGAAACCAAAACCTTGGTTGCCATTGCTGAAAAAGCTAAAAGCTTAGGCGGTAAAGTTGCAGTTATAACCATTTCTCCAGAATCTACCATTGGAAAATTAGCGGATATGATTATTAAATTACCTGGGGTAACGAAAGATCAATCTGCGGGTGATTACAAGACTATTCAACCAATGGGATCTCTATTTGAACAAACGATGTTATTATTTTACGATTCCATAATCTTGCGTTTTATGGAGAAAAAAGGCTTAGATTCTAATAAAATGTATGGAAAACATGCTAATCTTGAATAGAATGCAGCTAAACATATACAGAAAGGACCACATTTTTAAGTTGTGGTCCTTTCTGTATAATCACCATTAATTCTATACAAAAAGTGAAAAATCAGATTTGAGGCTAGTCCAAATTATTTAGCTTTTCTAGCCATTTGCAAGGCAGCTGCATTATCGATAACTCCATGTCCAATGTATGGATTAGGACCTGCTTTTCCTGCTGAACGAGTGCTTTTGTTAATGATATCAACCACTTCAGTATTTTTAAGCTTAGGATTTACAGAACGGATTAACCCTGCCAATGCGGTTACATGGGGCGCGGCCATGGAGGTTCCTGACAGGGAGGCATACTCCCCATTTGAGAAAGTGCTTGGAATCTCAACACCAGGTGCTGCCACATCAATGTAATCCCCATAATTAGAAAACTCGGCTCGATTGCCATCCCAATCAACAGCTGCGACACCGAGAACCCCGGAAAAGGCAGCTGGATAACTAGGCTGGTTTGTATTATCATTCCCTGCGGCTGAAATGACCACCACATCCTTTTCTAGGGCATAGTCAATCGCGTCTTCCATTACATCACATGCTTGGTAATTACCAATACTTAAATTAATCACATTAGCACCGTGATCGACAGCCCAACGGATCCCTTTCGCTACATAAAAGGACCCCCCTGTTCCATCAGCTTCCATAACCTTGACTGGAATAATCGGGTTATACCATGTGATCCCAGCCATGCCTTCGCCATTATTGGTATCGGCTGCAATAATCCCGGCAACATGCGAACCATGACCGTTATCATCATCAGGATTGTTCGAATTGGTAATGGCATTATAACCTGTGGTTAACCGTTTTGTCAGATCTGGATGATCTAGGTCCACACCAGTATCCACCACTGCAATTTTTACATTTTTTGACCCACGGGTAACATTCCATCCGTCTTCCGTTCCAATCGCGGGCAGATTCCATTGATAGCTTTGGTAAAAGGTATCATTTACTTCATTTGGCAAAATGATGTAGTGGGGTTCCGCATATTCAACAGCTTCATCTTTAGTAAAGTACTGTTCCAGCATAGTAGCAGATTTGCTATTCGACTTGAATATATATAAGGTTTCGTGCTGCTCTTTCAGTATTCCGTCAATATCTCGGGTATACTGTTGAATTTTTTCCTTGGATGGTGATTCCTTAAATTGAACAACCACTTCATTATCATAGTAATGGCTTTTATCCTGCTTGTTATGATGAATTAACTTGATTGAAGGGGTGCTATTTAGTCTTAGCTTTAAGTTGTGATTGTCCTGAATCATATCCACTCTTTTTATGGCACCATTATTCTGCTGCACATTACGGACCTGCAGCGGGCGGTTTGTGTGGGAGTTAAGGTTACTTTTACTTGGATTGTTCGGTGATATTTTTCCCTGATCCAGCCAAAAAGGGCGTACGGTTATAAATACGACGATGCAAAAACATATAGTTAGGATACCGATGATTACTCTTTTTTGCATACCTGCACCTCAATATGGTTTTTAATGATGAGCCTGTTTGTTATGGTCCCTTTTATGATTGGTTAAAAAAGGGTTCTATATCCAGTAAGTTAGTTACATAGACCCTAAAAGTTCATAGAAAATTATTACAGAAAATCAATTTTATAGTAAAATTATAGTGTGAAGACTCTTTTGTCAGAGGTGCCAGTATATGAACTATTTTTAATTTATCTTCTTTTTTTATGGGTTTGTTAAGTTTTTTTCTTATTGTCACGCATCTATCACAAAATTTGAAGGAAATACCGTTTATAATAAATATTGGAAGTACTTTATTGAAAGTGATTGTGAAATAGTGAGCAATTAAAAGGAGGGAATATTGAGGTGTACAGTCATTTATTCGAAAAAGGAAAAATAGGAAGTGTAACCTTAAAGAACAGAATTGTTATGCCTGCCATGGGCACGAATCTAGCTGGTCCCAATGGCGAAATCACTGACCACCAAATTGCCTATTATGAAGAAAGGGCCAAAGGCGGGACAGGATTAATTATTGTTGAATTTACGTGCATCGACTATGAATTTGGGAAAGGTATGATCAATCAGCTGCGGATTGATGAAGATCGTTTTATTGCGGGATTCAGCCGTTTGGCAAATGCCGTTCATAAATATGGGGCGAAACTATTTGTCCAGCTTCATCATGCAGGAAGACAATCTAACTCGGCGCTTATTGGCGGGAAACAAATCGTCGCACCGAGTCCAGTAACCTGTGCGGCCATCGGGGAAGAGCCTAGGGAATTAATAGTAGCAGAAGTGAAAGAGCTAATACATAAATTTGTCGCGGCTGCCTATAGGTGCAAACTTGCCGGGATTGACGGAGTAGAATTACACGGTGCCCATGGTTATTTAATTAATCAGTTCTTAAACCCCTATACCAATTTGCGAACGGACCAATATGGCGGCAGCTTTGAGAATAGATTGAGATTTTTAGGAGAAATCATGAGCGGCATTCAAGAAAAGTGTGGTCATGATTATCCGATGACAGTTCGGCTTAGTGTGGATGAATTTGTCGAAGGTGGAATTGATGCAGAATTAAGTAAGGAAATTGCTCAATACTTAGAAAACCGTGGAATATGCGCGATTCATGCCAGTGTGGGAACCTATGATTCTTCCGATAAAATAATTGAATCGGTGATGTATCAACAAGGCTGGCGGGTCTACCTAGCCGAAGAATTAAAAAAAGTCGTCAACATACCTGTTATTACAGTTGGGGTGATTCGCGAGCCCCAATTTGCCGAGGCCATATTAGCCGGTGGGAGGGCGGACTTTGTTTCCTTAGGAAGGGGGCATATTGCCGATCCAGAATGGGCTAAAAAAGCCTATGAAGGCCGCGAACAGGAGATTAGAAAATGTATCTCTTGTTTAAATTGTATACAGTCAGTAAATAGGCATTCTCACGTTCAGTGTTCTGTAAACATCAGAGCTGGACGGGAACTGGAATTTAGAGATTTAAGGCCAATTACAGAAAAACGAAATATTGCGATCATTGGCGGCGGACCTGGCGGGATGGAGGCCGCACGAGTCCTTTCATTAAAAGGATACAATGTTACAATTTTTGAAAAAGACGATAAACTGGGCGGGCAATTGAACTTAGTAAATACACCAGCTGCAAAAGAAAAAATGGATTGGATCATTCAATATCACCGCAATGAAATGGAAAGATTGGATGTAGATGTGCGCTTAAATACAGAGGCTTCAATTGAAAAAATTGAGGCATTGGATCCTTATGCTGTGTTGATTGCAACGGGTGCCAAGCCAATCATTCCTCGGATAGAGGGCAATGATTTGGTCAATGTTTGTGATTATGAAGATGTCCTATTAGAGCGCAAACCATTTGTGAATAAGCGGGTGACTGTGATTGGAAGCGGGATGGTTTGTTATAGTGTGACACGTCAGCTTGCAGAGAAAGGCAATGATGTCAGATTGATTGACGTACCGACTGCAACTGGTGAAAAGGTATCAGCACCGACCAAAATGATGCTCTTACATCGTCTAAAATCGTTAAATGTCGAGATCATCGAAGGTCATCAAGTAGTTAGGATTCTTCCTAATGCTGTTATTACGGCGGCTGAACGGTCTGAAGAACAGGTTGAACTGGAAACGGATTATGTCGTCTTTTCAATGGGCACACAATCTCACAATCCATTAGAAGAGTCGTATCGAAAGGAATTTCCTAATGTCTTTGTCATTGGCGACGCCATTAATCCAGGTTCGATCACACATGCCATTAAAGATGGGTTTGAAAAGGCATTTGTACTGGAGTCACTGGTGATGAATAAAGCGGTGAAAGATATAATCGAACTTGTTTGATAAAAAGAGGTAATTGTACTCTTGGGTCGGGGAAAGGAGTCACGGCGGTCCTCATAGGAGAAATTGCAGCACCATTTAAATTCGGTAAAAGAGCATCATCCAGTTGGATGGTGCTCAGCTATTAAATAATAATTATTCATCTTCTTCGTAAGCTTCAGTTGTTGTATCTCTGCACTCCCAGCACTCGCTCCGGTTTCTCTCCATAGTCGATAATTCTTTTCCACAAGAAATGCAAGTATCCATAGGTAAGATGCTCCTTTCCAGTGAAATGGCTTTATACTGATATATATTCAGTTACTTCTATTTATATGTCTCATAATAAAGTCAAAAAATGAAAAATTATGTCTGTCAATAACCTTTATTATTAAGCTTTTTGGTGAATTTTGGTGTTATTGCCTTTGCTTAAGCTTCTAAATAGTCAAAATCCTGTGTAAAATAAACTTTATTGACAAGGTGAATGGCTATAACAGCGGACTGTGAAGATTTATCGGCGAATTCACAAATATATCAGCGGATTTACCTATTTTATCAGCGAATCAAACAATAATGTTTTTGAAGCGAGCTGAGTGGAGGTTATTTTTTTGGAGAAAGCAACAGCAGAGATAAAGGCAATATTAATAGCTGATACCCCAGAATCATTTGTAACGAGAAGAATCTCCAAGGTGAATCTTGAATTTGGGGGAATCAAAGGGGACCGGCATTTCGGCATCACGAGTAAAGCTGATTCGAGACAGCCAATGTATCCTAGAGGAACAGAGATTATGAACCGTCGGCAAATTACGATAATTTCAGAAGAAGAGCTAGGTCAGATTGCCGAAGAGTTAGGGATTGAAACGGTTAAGCCTGAGTGGTTAGGGGCAAATCTTTTGATAAAAGGGTTTTCGGAATTCACAAAACTGACGATGGGGTCAAGAATCATATTTCCAAGTGGGGCAGGCTTAATCTGTATGGGGGAAAATACACCGTGTACACTGCCTGGGGAAGAAATTCAACAGCATTATCAAGATCACGAAAAACTTGCCTTCCGGTTTGTAAAAGCAGGTTATAAACGTCGTGGTATTGTTTGTGCTGTGGAAAGGCCAGGGGAAATCTTTGAAAATGACCAGGTCCAAGTTCTTATGAACGATTTTTCCAATCCTATGCAATAGATGGATTTCCTTTTTGATGATGGGGGTGTGGTGTACTTAATAATTCCAAAAGGAGCGGTTTTATTGCGCTTATTAAAGAAAGCCCCAAAAACTAGGTTTTTGGGGCTTTAATCTGTGTTTTAAATTATAATCGGCCACTATTTGTTCGATTATGTTCCATAACAGATTCATCAACAGTTGCATCACCGTCTGTTTCCACCGTTGCTTTTTCACGCTGGACTTTTTCGGTAACCTGTTCGGTTTCCGTAGCCTGCCTTTTCCCAATCACTAATTCCTCTGTAACCACAGGCTTTTTCGTTACTTCGACCTTTTCCTCGACAATTGGAACACGAATCGTTTCATCTTCGCCAACTGGAGTAGTTGTGTCTGTTGAAGCATCGTTCACTGCCCGCCTTTCCACATAAACTTCTTCATGGGTAACCGGAACATGGACTGTTTTTTCTTCTTCCACTACTTCTTTGTGAACGTTCACTTCACCAGTCTGGACACGTTCTTTAGAAACATCAAGCTGTTCTTCGCGAAGCTTCAGGGTACGCTCGTCATCCGTATCAAGATCTGTTTGGTCACTTACAGCATTTCCTGTGAACCCATCCCTTGAAGTATTAGTGGCTGTTCCTGCCCCAGCCTCGGCAAGTAGTAAAATTCTACCGGAATTGATATCCTCTTCATACTCACGGGCAGCGGCTTCCTCAATGCCAAGACCTGTCAGATAATCGTAATATGACGTTTCGCTTCCATCTGTATTGGAATTGACTTCAAAGGCGGAAACCAGACTCTCCATGAACCCTTTAGGCTCATTTGTTTGGGTATGACCTGTTTCGCTCACATTCTCAGAAGGTATCCCTATTTCATTTTGAAGGGAAGTAGGGAAATCCCTTGTATTGGCAATAATGGACAATTGATTTACAGAATATCCTTCATTTTTGTATTCCTCTACGGCACGAATCAAGTCATCACTCGAATTATAAACACCTAGAACTTTTTTATTCATAGACTAATACCTCCGATTTTTTTGATTACCTTGTCAGGCCTATTCTTCATACATACCCGGCTAAAACAGGATAAAACATTCATTCAGCAAATACCCGGAATGCACTACCAAAAGAATAGAAAAGGTGTCAGGCACCATGTGAGAACTCACATGGTGCCTGACACCCTAAACAAAATCAGTAAGTGGTAAATATCTTAATAGATTTTATCACCATTAAAGATAGAATTCTTAACGACAACGTAATCCACATTGCGGATAGCAGATAACTTGTTCCCGCCAGCGTATGAAATAGAGGATTGAAGGTCTTGTTCCATTTCAATTAAAGTATCTTTTAATGATCCTTTATACTCCACATACATCTTTTTGCCTTCTACATTTCTTTTTTCACCTTTTTGGAATTCAGAAGCAGAACCGAAATACTCTTTATAGCATTTCCCATCCTTCTCATACGTTTCACCTGGTGATTCTTCGTGTCCGGCAAATAATGAACCAATCATGACCATGGAGGCACCAAAACGAACGGATTTCGCAATATCACCATGTGTACGAATACCACCGTCAGCAATAATTGGCTTGCTTGCGGCCTTGGCACACCAACGCAGCGCAGCTAATTGCCAGCCGCCTGTACCAAATCCTGTTTTGATTTTTGTTATACAAACTTTTCCTGGTCCAATTCCCACTTTAGTGGCATCTGCACCTGCATGTTCTAATTCTCTAACGGCTTCCGGTGTTCCCACATTTCCCGCAATGACAAAGCTTGCAGGTATAAGTTTTTTAATATGCTGAATCATCTCAATGACAGCATTGGAATGTCCATGGGCAATATCAATTGTAATGTATTCCGGTGTTAACTGTTCAGCAGCTAACTGCCGGATGAATTCATATTCGCCCTCTTTTACGCCCACACTAATAGAAGCATAAAGTCCGCGGTCTTGCATATCTCGAACGAACGATAATCTCTTTTCCGGTTCAAAACGATGCATGATATAGAAATAATTATTTTCGGCTAAAAAAATCGCAATTTTTTCATCAATGATGGTCTGCATATTAGCAGGCACAACTGGTAATTTGAACGTACGTCCCCCAAATGTAACCGATGTATCACATTCCGACCGACTGTTAACGACAGATTTGGCTGGAATCAGTTGAATATCTTCATAATCAAATACATTATCCATGAAATACACTCCCAAACACGAATGTTATAGTTAATTTAATTTAAATTGTTCGTACATATGTAATTTACATTGTTTTTAACAGTATGTCAAAGTTTTTTGAAACTTATGTATTTATGACCGCCTGTAGAACCTATTAAAATGTTTTATTAAAAGGTAGAAAGGGTAACGAGTGAGTGGGTAATAAATTTATTTTAAGAGATTACATATTTTCGTGAGGAGGTTCGCCTGTGGTAAATAAAAAGGCAGTCCAATTACAGAAATACACCATTGACACTGAACAAGAAGCCGGTTTAACCACAAATCAAGGTTTAAAAATGGCTGAAGATGAGTTTTCTTTAAAAGCTGGTGTAAGAGGACCGACGCTGATGGAGGACTTTCATTTTAGAGAAAAAATGACACACTTTGACCATGAACGAATTCCTGAACGCGTGGTCCATGCACGAGGGACGGGGGCTCATGGCATTTTTCAACTCTACGAATCTCAAGCAGCATACACGAAAGCTGATTTTCTAAATGATACCTCTAAGACTACCCCTGTGTTTGTACGTATTTCAACAGTGCAGGGTTCAAGAGGATCAAGCGATACCGTCCGTGATGTTCGTGGTTTTGCGACAAAATTTTATACGGATGAAGGCAACTTTGATTTAGTTGGGAATAATATGCCTGTCTTTTTTATTCAAGATGCGATTAAATTTCCTGACTTTGTTCATGCGCTTAAGCCCGAACCACATAATGAAACTCCGCAGGGTGCCAGCGCTCACGATACATTTTGGGATTTCATTGGGCAAAATCCTGAATCGGCTCATATGATTATGTGGTTAATGAGTGACCGCGCGATTCCGCGCAGCTATCGGATGATGGAAGGGTTTGGTGTTCATACGTTCCGGCTGATCAATGCTGATGGAGAAGCCCATTTTGTAAAATTCCACTGGAAGCCTGTACTTGGCATCCATTCACAAGTTTGGGATGAAGCACAAAGAACCGCAGGTAAAAACCCCGATTTTCACCGTTTAGATTTATACGAAGCCATTGATAAAGGAGATTTTCCTGAATGGGAACTTGGTTTACAAGTCATTCCTGAAGAAGATGAATTCAACTTTGATTTTGATATTTTAGACCCGACCAAATTATGGCCGGAGGAAGAGGTTCCTGTTAAAATTGTTGGTAAAATGACATTGAACCGGAATGTAAATAATTTCTTTGCGGAAACGGAACAAGTTGCCTTCCACCCAGGTCATGTTGTGCCGGGTATCGACTTTTCCAATGATCCACTACTGCAAGGGCGTTTATTTTCATATACAGATACACAATTAACCCGTCTTGGCGGTCCTAACTTTCATCAAATCCCGATTAATCAGCCTGTGTGCCCATTCCATAACAATCAACGGGATGGAATGCACCAAATGACGATCCACCAGGGACAAACAAGTTACCATCGAAATGGGTTAAATGCCAATCAGCCTGAACCTGTGCCAGTAGAACTGGGAGGTTATGAATCCTATCAGGAAAAAATCGAGGGGCGTAAAATTAGAGGCCGAAGTGAGAGTTTCCTAGACTTTTATTCTCAGGCCAAGTTATTCTACAACAGCCTCACGCCGGTTGAGCAGCAGCACGTAATTGATGCCTTTAGCTTTGAACTGGGCAAATGTAAATCAGTCATGGTAAAAAATAATGCGGTAGCCCTTATCAATCACATTGACCGACAAGTAGCAGCAGCAGTGGCTGACAACATTGGTGCAGAACTTCCGGAAGAAAATCTCGAAGTGAAGTCAGATAAAAAATCGCCTGCACTTAGTATGGCCAATACGGTTAGCAAACCGGATACAAAATGTGTGGCGATTCTATTGAATGGGACTGTAGAGGACGACAAATTAACCGAATGGATTAAAGCATTAGCGCAGTATAACGTAAATTATAGTATTGTTGCTAAAAAGATTACTTCGCTGAATGCGGTATTAAAAGTAACCGATACCTTTGATACTGCCGATTCCAGTCTTTTCGATGCAGCAATAGTGATTAGCAGTCAGCCTGAACTTGAACCGCCGGTGTTAGAATTTATGGAAACAACATACAAACACTTTAAACCGCTGGCTTTAGCTTTTATTGAGGATAAAGCCTTAGAGAGAAGCCGCGTCCAACTAGATGCACCAGGAGTTTTCGATTTAACTCAAACGGAGATTACTCCTTTTATTGAGGGACTAGCCCAGGATCGGTTCTGGGACCGGCAGCTATGATACCTTTAAAGAAATATAAAAACAGTGTGTCTCCTATCAGAGGCACACTGTTTTTAGTTGGATGGCTACATATTCTCAATTTTCCTTAGCTTATAAAAACGAATGACATTTTTAAGGGTAACTTTTACAACCGAGTAGAGTGGAATGGCGATAATAATGCCAATAAATCCATAAATAGCCCCTGCGATTAACAAAATGAAAATGACCGTTAAAGGATGAAGATTTAGTTTTTCTCCCATAACTTTCGGTGTAACAATATTTCCATCTAGCTGCTGGGCGACAATTACCACTAAAACCACTTTCAAAACCATAAACGGACCTTGTAAAAGGGCGACAAGAACGGCTGGAACCATTCCAATCACAGGGCCAATAAAGGGAACAATTGTCATACACATGGCGAAAATGGCGAGCACAAGACTATTATTTAGACCGATAATACGAAATCCGATATAGAGCATAATTCCATCGGATAATGCGATAATACATTGTCCAATAATATATGCGGATAACGTCTTATCTATATCGACAAGAATCAAATTGCCTTCCTTTACGTGTTCAACGGGAAGATTTTTCAAGAGAGCAGGTTTCAGTTTCTCGCCATCACGTAAAAAATAAAAAACAATAAAAGGGACAACCCCAAGCACTGTTGCGATACTGGTAATAATGGATATGATATCCGTTATATTCTGATCGATATGATGAAAGAAGGAGGTTGAGAGGGAACTAGCTTTTTTTTCAATCATTCTTAACGAACTGTTTCCGAAGCTATTATCCTTAACCATGTTATGGGACACATTGGATAATTTTTCAACCTTATTTGGAAATTGCTCCGAAAGCTGCTGGACTTGTTGTGCAATGGCCGTACTAGTAAAATGAACAAATAGACAGCCAGCCCCGATGAATAGTAAGTAAACAATTAATATACTTATATTTTTGCTCATATATTTGGAAAATAGGGTTACAAATGGCCTCATTAAATAATAAATCACTCCAGAGATGAGAATCGGAAAAAATATAGTAGCAATGAATTTTTTAAAGGGCCAAACAAAATAATCAATTTTACCAAATAGAAAAATAATTAATAAGATTAATAGGATACCTGTTGCATATTTAAAAAAAGGTCTCTTAATCCACATACCATCCACCCAAGAAGACTGAATTTACTCAGTCTCTGCTTTCTTATCATCTATATAGCTGTCTCTGTTTTTATATGGAATATCGCCAATTTTTGAATCAATTCCTTTACGATCCAGCAGGTCCTTGTATTCTTCCATCTTCTTGGACGGCAGAACGGTTTTTTGCTGACCAGTGATGTCTGTGGCGGAATAAGTTTCGTAATCCTCTGCATAGGATTCTTCGTTTTTCCCTTTGGAATAAAGATCATTATAGCTATTAAAATCGCCAGCGAGGTCGGAAGGAGTTTCCGAAGTTCCAAACCTGGCGACTTCTTCAAAACTATCTTGAGTATCGATCACACCTTGTTCCGGACTATGCCTGAAGGAATTCACCTCGGACGGCTCTAAGATGTCTTCCTCAACGGGGCGGTCATCTCGGCCAGGTGTTTCAGGTGAGTGATTGACACAGTATAAGGTGGAAGGCAGAACTTCCAATCGCTCGAAAGGGATTTCTTCCCCGCACTCGATGCACGTTCCATATGTTCCTTTTTCAATCGCTTCTAGTGCAGTACTTATTTTTTCAAGTTGTTCATTCCTGTGTTCCTCTAAGGCAAATTCTCGTTCGCGCTCAAATAATTCTGTACCTAGATCAGCAGGATGGTTGTCATAAGCTGATAATTCATCGACCGTTTCCCGCATGCTTTCATCCTTATTGCTGTATTTACCGTTAAGATTTAATTGGCCTGTAATGGCTTGTTTCTCTTCCTCAAGCCTTTTTTTAAATGTATCTAGTTGATTTGTAGATAACATTATGATTCACATCCTCTTCTAAACTATTATTCTCTTAATACCCTTTCTGCGTTTTATAAAAACTTGTTCACTTTGATTCAAGAAATTTTCAAATGGTAGTAAGCTTGGGAAAATTTTTATACTCAATTTTTAACTAAATTCCCAAATAGTTGACTACATAGGAATTTAGTCTGAATTCAAAATTAAAGAAATAGAACTTATGGATTATACAAGTGAAAAAAGACATTGGGAAATATTGAGTACAAAAAACATTGAATATGGAAACTGAAAGAATTTTTAGAAAATAATGGTATTCAAGAGGGGGCTTTTGTATTAATCTTTTAGTTGGGTACCCGTACTTTAATTAAGAGGTGAAGGAAATTGAAAAAACAATTATTATCTGGTTTAGTGGTGTTAGGACTTGTTATGTCGTCTGTTCCAAGTGCTTCTTTTGCTAAAGGTGTAGATCGGCCAATTATTCATGGAAGTGTTGACCAGCCATATCTCAATGAAGTCCTAGAATTACAGCCAGATGTAAGTGCGGAAGAATTATTACAAGATGTTAAGTCCATTGCAGAAAATACTGGACAAACGGAAGCTTCTGTTTTAGAGCAAATTTACAAAGAACTAAAAGCGGATAGTGAACAAGGAGAAGCAGAAAAAGTGGTCAATATTATGGGAGGATCTGGTGGAACGGTTTCAGTCGGAACTAGTTCAAAGGGGAACTTTTTCTATACGGATTCCCAAACTGCTTACCTAAATCATGGTCACGTTGGACTTTATTATTCTAGCAGCACCATTGTTGAATCTGTTCCTTCAAGCGGGGTACGGACCATTTCTACAACTAACAGGTTAGTAGATCAGGGAGGAGCCTGTGTTAAATCTGTCGATACAAGTTCTACGAATCGTACAAACGCAGCCAATTGGGCTTATAGCCGTGTTGGAATTGATGACTATTCTTATAATTTCGCTACCAATCGCTCTACAAGTTATTATGGAGATAAGAACTGTTCCAAGTTAATTTGGTCTGCCTATAAATTAAATGGCAATCTTGATCTTGATAAAGACGGCGGCTTGGGCGTATACCCAAGAGATGTCCGGGATGATAGCAAGACCACCTTAATCCGAAACATCTAAATCTATCTAGAGGATGTCCGAAACTAAAGAGTCCCCCCCTTATGACAACATAAGTGACATGTGCTATTTTAGACCTACATAGGTATATTAAGTGAGGGGGGACATCCTCTTTTAATTAAAGGGAGTTAACCTAATGAAAAAAACCTTGTTGCTAGGAATCTTTATTATTTGTATCGGTATTGGCGTTTTCATCTATAAGATTTATACCGGTGGAAGCATGGATGCTGAATTACTTGTCAAAGCAAATACGATTGAGAAGCAAAGCTTTTTACAGGATAAGCAAGCTGTTCTTTATTATTCATCTACAGCGGACCAGGATTATGATAATAAAGGGGCCAGCTATGCCATCTTTATTGATAATGAGGGTTTGGCGGCAGCCTATAAAATGAAGGGGCTCGAATTAGGCAGTGTAGCTAAAGGGAATGATAGCGTCCTATTGGCAGATCGGGATTCAATCAGAATTATTGGAGATACATACAAAGAATTTAAACAAGAAAAACCTCAATATACCGGTGAGAGAACAGGATACCTAAAGGATGCTAAGTTATATTTTAGTATTTATAATACCGGAGTAAACAGTAAAACAGGTACATACGATTCCAATGTTTTATTTGGAACTGAAGCAGGACTTAAAAAAGGAAATATCCCCCATTATATCCTAACGTCAGGAATGACCAATCAAAATGTTCCCATCTTAACTCTAGATGTTGAAACAAACGTATATGACCTGCGTGACGTGTCATTTTCAAATGATCAGGTAAATGTGAAACATATAGTTCGTTTGGATAATAAGGAAAACGCAGAGTATGCGAATTTATCACAAATTGTCAGTGATGATAACTATTACTATTTTGTACTTGGACAGTTTATTGATGACAAAAGTGAAGATATCGTCCTTTTCAAAATAAATAAACAGACATTAGCGCAGGAACAAATCAAACTAGCAGAATATCGAAATAATAATAATCTGGTCGCAACCATTCCATATAGTATTAAAAATTCTGTCCACTTACATAATCATTCTTTTTATTATGTGGATGGCCTAGGGAAGGTTTATCGTTTAGAAAAAGATCAGCATGAACTGAACCAGGAATTTACGTTAAAAAACCCTCCTAAGGATGGCGTGAGACACGGTGAAGCCACGTTCTTTCAGGATGACAATCTATATGCAGTCCGCTATGATGAGAAAAAGAAGGAAAAGTATACAATTGAAAAGTATTCATTGAAGACCGGGGAAAGAGAGAATATAATCCCCCTTAAGAATTTATCCGACATCTTAACCTCAATAAAAGGAAAATCGGTTCATTCTTATGATTTTAAAATGTTAAAGTAAATTGTTAGAAGGCGAGCAGTGACTCCTGATGGACTGTTCGCCTTTTAAGGATTGGTATCTGCTGTCATGGGTGAATCAGCAGGTCGTTCGCCGTTTTGCAGGTCGGCTATGGTTAAGCCAAACCCCATTTCTAAATGAGGATAATCTTTAAATTGGACCCAGTCGCCACCCCATTGGAAGCCCAAGGCTTTTGCCATTTCTACTACCTCTGTCCAATCAGCTGCCCCATTTTTATTCCCATCAAATTGCATATCCCAGATAACCTCTCCTGAAGGGGCCTTTAACGCAAAGTCAATGGCAAGGCCGTAATTGTGATAAGACTCACCGCCTTTGGCATTGGTGACAATTGTGCCTGCTGCAGTACGGCCTTTTTCAAAAAGACGATCTTGATCATCTGAACTTCGAAAGCCATCCGTAATGACCATCACGATTCCCTTATCCGCTGCTTGTTGAATTAACTGATTGCTTCGTTCTTGTACAATTGGGTGAAACTCTGTCGGTAACGGTCCAGATGGATCCATGTACCGTTCTTTAATTAACTGATAAAAAACTAGGATAACAATTAGACCGAACACAAAGCTAATAAATGACCGTCCTATCCCTTTTTTTAGTTTCAAAACGTTATTTCCTTTCATCTAAAAAATGATTTCATTATTTAAGACGAAAAGCTTAGCGGTATTGTTTCAGATGATGTTCATCTGGTTACTTGTAAACTTTTTCACTTGTTATAAATGACTAACTGGCACAGTGGAGGTGACAATGCCCATTAGCAAGAAAAAGGTCTGATGATGGGCAATGTGAAAGGTAGACAGTGCCCGTGAGTAAGAAAAAAGTCCGTTGACGGGCACTAGGTTAGGGTGACACTAAAATATAACCCAAAGTAATAGTTTGAAAAATTTGTTAAAATAGACATTGTATAACGGTGTACATCGTTATACAATGGTATTAGAAAAAATTGGAGGGAATTACATGGATAGGGAATTGCTTAAAGGCAGTATTGAGATCCTACTGCTCTCTTTGTTAGCAGAAGTCGATTGTTATGGATATGAAATGACGAAAAAATTACGAGTGTTAAGTGATGAAGCCTACCATATGAACGAGGGAACCCTATATCCTGCTTTAAAGAGGCTAGAAAAAAAAGAGTGTGTCACTTCATATTGGAGTCAAGGACTCGATGGCTCCCGAAGAAAATATTACTCAATAACAGAAAATGGCCGCAAGGTGCTGGCCGAGAAACTAAGCAACTGGAAACAAATTAATCAGCTAATTGATAAGACGTTGGGGGGATTATCATGAAAAATCTTGATCAATATGTAAAAGAAATCCTCTCAGATGTGCCAATGAAAGAGAATGAAAGAGAGGAGTTTAAAGAAGAACTGTATAGTCATCTCCAAGAACATATCAATGAATTGCTGGTAAAGGGATTCTCAGAAGATGAGGCAATCCAACAGGTAATCAAAGCATTCGGTAGTGAGCAGAAATTAAATTGGGAAATACGAAAGGCGATTTTCCCTCTATATAAAGTGATTCGTTATATATGGAATATTGTCTTTGTTACTGCCTTTTTATGTCTTGTCTCGTATTCAGTAATGGAATACTACCATCCTGAATTTGAGAACAGGTTACCTGCCTACAGTATGGTAATGGGATTCTTTATCGTGGCGCTTCTCGCAGGTGCCGGTGAGGTCATTTATGAGGCGTTAAATGATCAATTTAAATCCAAATGGCTTTCCAATCCTTGGATCTTCTTTTTAATTCCATCACTCCTATTTGGAGGAATCCAGGCACCTTCTCTCTTTGGACATCCTGAACAGTACCAGGAAGGATTGTGGCTCGATTTATTTGCGATTCCGCTGGGCGCATTCGCCTATCTACTATCCAGACAGCTATTTACATATTTCTTTGTAAATAGCAGACAAAACTTTAAGGGAAATAAAGCGAAGTAAGCTTTTCATATCAATCTATAGTGAGGTAATCAATGGATCATAGTAAAAAAAGAAAACGTCTGCTTTCCTTCATTATGGTGTCAGCTCTGCTACTAGTAGGAACACTAATCTACAGTATTTTACGAGATGACGACCAGTATAAGTATTTTACCGGATTGGGAGAGCCCCTTGATATTTCTCCAGATGATCATCAGTATCTTTTTTCATATTATAGGAATGGAAAGGAAGCCATTTACCAAGCAAATGTGAACGGCAAAAATGTGATTCGGTTGACCAATCCGACTACAGTCAGACACCATCATCCCAAGTACTCATCTGACGGAAATAGAATATTATTTTTAGCTGAAAATGAAAAGGGAATCAATTCATTATTTGTGGCAAATCGTGACGGCAGTAATGCGAAACAGTTACCAACAAAGAAACTCCATGTTTCGGAGGCTGTTTTTTCACCAATAGATGATATCGTCTATTACAGTGGAATCAGTGCGAAGGACTTTCATAAAGCAGAAGGGGAGACAAAGGAAGGCTATGATTTATATTCCATCCGGTTGAATAGTAAAAGAAGCAAACAGTTAACAAATAATGATCGATTTAGCATGAATTCACTTTCGTTTTCATCGGATGGCAAAGTATTGTATTATAATTCGGATACCGCCACAGGTGAAAAGCTAATGGCCTTTACGCTTGAAAATGGGGAGGAAAGAGATGCGCTCGAGAGAATGAAACCCCATGATGGCTACTCTCTCCAACTGTCTCCAAACGGGGAGAAAATTGTCTACACGGCGATCGCGAAGGAATCCATGAATAGTTCGCTATATAAATATGAGCTTTTTATAATGGACATCAAAAGCGGTAAGAACGACAGACTGACGAACCTTCACGCCAATGTCGCTTCGGCAAGGTTTTTTCATAATCAAAATAAGATAGCTTTTTTCAAATATGCCAACTGGCCAGATGTACCTGGAAAATATGTTTTTCACACAGTTGATCCTGAAACCGGCAAGCTGCAAAGGATTCGCTTAGCAATGCCAAAGGGAGGAACGGACCATTGGTTCATAGGGATGCTGGACCGTCTGGTTAATGGGATTACGATGGCTGTTCTTTATATCATCTTAGTTGGTTTATTAACAACCTACCAATTTCTCTATCGAACGAATAAACGATATGCACCAGTTCTAATTAGTTTGATACTTGCCGTGATCGTATTTATTAGCAGTATTGTCGTTGCCATAAGTGTTAACCCATGGTACGGAATTGGAATAGGTTCAGTCGCAGCCGTAATGGCAGGCTGTACGATAATCGTTTTTATTTATGCATTTATTCTTAATCGATTAGGAAAGAGAAGGTAACTTGCGTTTAGGTTAACTGATCGTGTGGGAGCTTTCATTCATTGCGAGAGGGCTAAATTTACCGTCCGAAGTAAAAACGAGCTAAGAAGGTAAAAGGAAGAGGGTTTCATTTACCGTTCGAAGTAAAAACGAGTAGAGAAGGTAAAAGGAAGAGGGTTTCATTTACCGTTCGAAGTAAAAACGAGTAGAGAAGGTAAAAGGAAGAGGGCTGCATTTACCATTCGATGTAAAAAGGAGCCCGGAAGGTAAAGAGAAGTTGGCTGCATATCTCCCAGCCTCGGTAAAAATGGGAAAATAAAGGCCGGGGGACAGTTTCCCCCGGCCTTTAGAGTTACATGGCATTTGCTTTTTTAATTTGTTTGCTTCGTAACTGTCCACAGGCAGCATCAATGTCAGTACCATGTTCCTGACGGATTTTGCAATTGACGCCGTTCTTTTTCAATGTATCATAAAACGCCAAGACGGATTCCTGTTCGCTTCGTTGATATTGACTATGTTCATCCACAGGATTATACGGTATTAAATTCACATAGACTTGCTGCCCCAGCGGACTTAGAAGGTCGGCGAGCTGCTCCGCTTCCTGCTTATGATCATTAACATCCTTCAATAGAATATATTCAATCGTAATGCGGCGATTTGTTTTTTCTACATAGTACTCCATGGCCTTCATTAGTTTTTCAATTGGAATCGCACGGTTTATTTTCATAATCCGTGTGCGTAACTCATTATTAGGTGCATGCAGGGAGACAGCCAGGTTGACCTGCAGTCCCAAATCTGTAAATTCAACCAGCTTACTTGCCAGACCACTGGTTGAGACGGTGATTCGTCTCGCTGCAATCGCAAGTCCTTTATCGTCTTTAATCACCTTGATGAAGTTTATTAGGTTGGTGAAATTATCAAATGGTTCGCCAATGCCCATGACAACCACATGACTTACCACTTCTCCGTTCCCCATTTGGTCGAAATGAAGTTGAACGTTCATAATCTGTTCGACGATTTCGCCACTCGTTAAATCCCGACTCTTTGCTAGTAAACCACTTGCACAAAAACTACAGCCGATGTTACAGCCCACTTGGGTGGTCACACAAACTGACAGACCATATTTCTGACGCATTAAGACCGTCTCAATTAAGTTACCATCCTGCAATTTGAACAAAAATTTAATTGTTCCATCAGCGGATTCTTGTTTTATATGTTCCTGTAAGGTCTGGATGGCGAAGTGATCATCCAATAATTGGAGGCATCCTTGGTTTACCCCCGTCATATCAGAGAAAGATGTGACGCGTTTGCGATAAAGATAGTCCCAGACTTGTTGTGCCCTCGATTTTTTATGACCACGTTCTAAAAGCCAATCTGACAATTGTTCTATGGTTAATCCATAAATGGATGGTTTATTCATTTTTTCTCCTCTTTTCATAACGTAAATATTTGTTCAAAACTTATATAAAATCAATTACATACGATTACTTCTCGAATAAAAGATCCCTTTTTAGCGATTGCACGGTCAATAATCGAAAAGCCGGCTTGTTTAAGAATTTCATCTATTGATTCAACGGTAACTACGACCACTTTATTGGCAAATCTGCGTGCACTTTGGAGCATGTCCAATTGTTCTTCAGTGGAGATCACTGAGCACAAATTATAAGGCAAATCAATAATGGCTACATCATAGTGGTAGGTGATGTCACGAATATCAGCCGGTTTTATTTCACAGGTAAGCCCAAAGTGTATCATGTTTTCCCGTGCCCCAGGAAGGATCAGCTTATTTCGGTCACTTCCGATAATATCGATTCCCATTGAGCGGGCTTCAACTAGGACAGTTCCAATTCCACAACATGGGTCAATGGCTTTAATACCGTCCGGGTTTGGAATAGCGATATTTACCACTGCCCGGGCGACTCGTGTGTTCAGGGCTGTAGAGTACCCATTTGGTTTCTTTTGATGGTGGAACCAAACGGATTCACTCTTCACATATTCCCCAAATATCCAATTATGATTTACATACAAAACCGCAAACAATAGGTCAGGTTGATGTAAATCAGCTTTACCATTGATATGCAAACCAATTTCTCGCTCAATCGCACGTCTGTTTTCGAAAGGTTCTTTTTTGGTGCAGTCGTTGCTCTTCAAAAAAATCACCTTAAAGGTTGCCCCGTTTAGGTATAAAGATTCCACCAGCTCGTAAAGACCTTCAAGGCTATCCGCTTCATAGATGACACGAATCCGTTCCTTAATAAAAGGACTTCGCGACGGATCGATTTTTATGGAGCTTTCTATAACGTTGGAAGGCTGCACATCACCAAAAAAAGATCGAATTTCCAAAGCACACAAGGAGCGTTCATCCTCATGAAAGGCGTATGTGTATAGATAAGTCGGTAGTTTTTGAGCACTTTTATCCAATATATGTTCATTCATTAATGTATTTATTTATCTTCACCTCAAGCGTTATCTGTAAAAGACGTACACCACAATAATTTCTAAGGAACACTATCTGATTATTATACCAAGAAACCAGCCAATTTTAAAAACTTCCTTTAATTGGGTTCTTAATTGGGTGCCTGACACCGTTTCTCTTATTTTTATTTTGCTTATAATGATAACGGTTTGGATGTTGAATTTATTGATAAAATGTTTGTCGGAAGGAATTAAACTGCCTTTCACGTATGATAGAGGAAAGGATTCTGAAATTTTTGGAGGTACAAAATGGGGTATATTGAGGAAATAAGAGGAATAATTGGTACTAGGCCGCTAATATTAGTTGGTGCTGTAGTCGTTGTAATGGATGAGCAGGGGAAAATTCTCTTACAAAAAAGACCTGAAGGCGTCTGGGGGCTTCCTGGAGGACTATTAGAATTAGAGGAATCCGCTGAAGAAGCCGGAAGAAGAGAAGTTTTTGAAGAGACAGGAGTTGAAATTGGCAAGCTCCAATTAGTGGATGTACTTTCAGGAAAACAATATTTTCGAAAACTGCCAAATGGGGATGAGTTCTATCCAGTCACCATTGCTTATATCACCAAGGATATTAAGAATAGTACGATCAAGATAGATGGGAAAGAATCCATTGATGCGGGGTTCTTTCCTTTACAGGAATTACCGGATCATACTACTCCTTTGGTTAGAAAATTGATTCAACAATATAATAAAGAGATAAAATAGTATTATGAAGAAGTAGCGTTGTGGAGATTTCGTTTTTTGCGATCAATACTATAAAAGGATTGATAATCCGTTGGAAAGGTTTCCGAGGATTATAATGCGTTTGTATAGACAACTATACTTTTTCAATGATAATATTTTTTCTTATAAGAATGAATTAATTCTTGTTTAAAAGGAGTTGGAAAGAAAATGTTTGGTTTTTTTAAGCGAAAAGATAAAAATAATGCAAATCAATCAGTAGAGTCTAATGAAGATGTAAACGTTACAACTGAGGGAACAGAACAGGCAGCGTTAGGTGAACAAGATTTTGTTTTACCAATTGAGGGAGAAATTATTCCTATCACTGAGGTGGAAGATCAAGTTTTCTCGCAGAAAATGATGGGCGATGGATTTGCCGTAATCCCAGCAAATGGTTCAGTTGTTTCTCCGGTTGATGGAGAAATTTTGAATGTCTTCCCGACTAAACATGCAATTGGAATTAAATCCAAGCAAGGTTTGGAAATTCTCATTCATATTGGCATGGATACGGTCAATTTGAAAGGAGAGGGTTTCACTGTTCTTGTTGAAGAAGGCGAGAAAGTGACAAAAGGAAAGGAAATCTTGAAATTTGACCTTGATTTCATTAAAAAATCAGCTCCTTCCACGACTACACCAGTTATATTCACCAATGGAGAGACTGTTACCTTGAAAAAACAAGGATTCGCCAAACAAGGTGAGAGCGGGATCATAACAATATCATAATAGTAGAAATAGTGCCTGACACCCGGTGGGTGTCAGGCACTTTGTTTTATTCTTGGATGTTTAAACCGTGCTGTAAAACTCTTTCTTTAATTTTTTCAGGGGAAACTTGATTTTCATTATATTCAATTTTTACTTCACCATCATTGGTGTCTACAAGGGCTCTTTCAATGCCTTCCATTTGCGATAAAGTGGTTTCTAATGTTTGAATGGGTTGTTCGTTAACAGCTTCTTTCACATACAATGTTAAGGTTGCCATAATAATTTTCCTCCCGTGATTTATTTGAATTAAAAGCATAGCCAAAGATAGAAGAGGTATCCTGCCTTTTCCAACCTTTTGTGTCTCGCAATAAGGGGTTTATTTATAAAAAAAGACCTTAAGATGATCTTTTGTATCTACGGTAGCTAGCAGTACGTTGCGGACGTTAGTTTGGTACAACCGTTCTAAAGTGGAAATAACCCAGTCTTCATTCTTTTGAATTTGATGCAGCTCCTTCGAGATAATTTTACCCTCCTTAATAATGATCCTTGGTAATTCAAAAGGGTCTACTTCCATCTGGTAAGACGCTGGTGTAATCGGTTGGTATTTTGAATCTAAAAAGACGGAGATTTTCCCATCTGCTTCCCAAATGGCTAGGACTACTTTCTTCAAATCTTCTACTTTTTCTTCCCGTAATTCTTCTAACAAAACATCAATGGAAATTCTGGCTTTTTTTAACCCTTGATAGAGGATTTCTCCGTTTTGAACAATGGTGACTGGAGCATGATTGATTAGCTTTCTAAACCAGGGCCATTTAAGGTTCATCATAATACCGCTAAGATACAAAACAACCAATACAATAGTAGATACAACTGAACCCTTTAGCCCAATCCGCTCATCTGATAAAGGATGGGCAATAATATTTCCGATCACTAAAGCAATAACAAAATCCAGGAGCCTTAATTGGGAGATGGCCCGCTGGCCTAAAACTCTAGCAACAATCAACAGAAAGACAAAAACAACAACCGCCCGAAGAATCCACTCCATGATCGTAAGCATTTCCTGACCTTGGTGAAAATCCATGTAAGACACATCCTTCTCCCTAGAAAGCTATCACTTAGTTTAACACTGACCCTATCGTAATAAACATCGCAACATTAAAAAGGGTGTCAGGCACCATATTCAATGTGATTTACGATTCTTTCGCAGATTTCGTGGGTGATGACTGAATCATCTATGGATGGATGAGGGGTTTTACTATTTTGAACACAATCAATAAAATGATCGATGATTTGATTGAAGCCGCGTTTATAGAGGGTTGGTTCCCAGTCCCCGAATTTTGTAAGGCTAATTTCCTTGTTGTGAAAGTGAGTCGTTTCCACTAGATTATTGACGACATATTTATGATGACTGGTCGAATACTCAATGATTTCTTCCGTAACCCCGCTATTTCTATTCATGATACCAATTGACGTACAGCCATCTCCAATGAGCTGGATCACCAAATGATGGAGCAGTTCTCCCTTTTTAAGGTACTCTACCTTAACATCATGAACCTCTGAAGCCATTAGAAATCGGAGAGTGTCGACAACGTGGATAAAGTCCTCGACAACAAATCTTCTTGTATAGTCCGGAGTGGCAAAGCGGTTTTTTTGCATGATAATTAAACTAGGCTTACCATGTTCTTTTAACTCATTCACTCGCGGGATAAACCGTCTATTAAAACCCACCATAGCGATCTTGCCAGACTCTTTTGCAAGTTGTTGAATTTGCAGCGTTTCAGCAAAATTCATCGAAATGGGCTTATCAATGTAGACATTTATTCCGCTTTTTAATAAGGTCTTGGCTATTTCAAAATGGGCCTCAGTGGCAGTGCTCACAATGGCAGCATCGATGTTCATGGTGATCAGCTCATCGACAGTCTGAACCTTTTCGTGAATCCGATATTTTTTCGATAAGGTGTTGAGAGTGTCCATATTTCTTGTACAAAGTACTAGGTCAATCCCTTCCTTTTCTGAAAGAACAGGGAGGTAGGCCTTTTTAGCGATATCCCCCAAACCTATGATACCAATTTTCAATTAAATCACCCCGCAAGTATTTATAAAACCAATTCTAACAGCCGATTAAAGTTATTTTACAATGAATGTTTTCAGTTGGCGAACGAATGAGGCTTTGGAACCATAATCCCATTTGGGTTTGCCAACCACTTGGAAATGGTTAAAATAGAAGAGATAGCTTTAAAATCATCTAGTCAATTATTCGCAGATTTTTTTAAATAAATAGTGGGAGAGAGCATTATATGAAAAAAAGAGTAGTGATTACAGGTATTGGAGCCGTTACTCCTTTGGGGAATGATGCTCAAACAACATGGGAACAGATTAAAAACGGTGCGTCGGGTGTTGGTCCAGCTACTATATTTGATGTAGAGAAGGTCGATGTCAAGATTGCAGCTGAAGTAAAAGACTTTACCCCAGAAACCTTTATGGATAAAAAAGAAGCAAGAAGAATGGGGCGCTATAGCCAATTTGCTGTGGCTGCCAGCCAAATGGCGGTACAAGATGCAGGAATTAAAATCGGTGAGGACATCGCACCCGAACGTGTCGGGGTTTGGATTGGCTCAGGAATCGGCGGCTTAGGCGAGTTTGAAGAACAGCATAAGAAGTTTTTAGAAAAAGGACAAAGAAGGGTCAATCCGTTTACGATTCCAATGTTTATCCCAGATATGGCGGCAGGGCAGGTATCGATTGCACTTGGGGCAAAAGGGATTAACAATTGTTCCGTTACAGCATGTGCATCCGGGGCAAATTCCATTGGTGATGCCTTCCGCGTAATCCAAAAAGGGGATATTGATATGGTAGTGGCAGGCGGAACAGAGGCTACTATTACAGAGATGACGGTTGCAGGTTTTTCAAATATGACCGCTCTTTCAAAAAATCCCGATCTTACAACAGCCAGCCGTCCATTTGATAAGAATCGTGATGGGTTTGTCATTGGGGAAGGTGCAGGAATCGTCATATTAGAAGAGCTAGAGCACGCGTTAGCCCGCGGCGCTCACATTTATGGGGAGCTGATTGGATATGGTGCAACAGGTGATGCCCATCATATTACGACACCTGCACCGGAAGGAGAAGGGGCTCAGCGTGCGATGAAATTAGCATTAGAGGATGCCGGAATCTCCACCAATCAGGTGGACTATATCAATGCACATGGTACGTCCACCTATTATAATGATCTGTACGAAACGTTAGCCATTAAAGAAGTATTTAAAGAACATGCCTATCAACTGGCAGTGAGCTCTACCAAATCAATGACCGGACATTTGTTGGGGGCAACGGGTGCGATAGAGGCCATTTTTTCAGTGTTAGCCATACAGGATGGCATCATTCCCCCAACGATTAATTATGAAACACCAGATGAAGAACTTGATCTGGACTATGTTCCAAACGTGGCAAGGAAAAAAGACATTCAGGTCGTGCTGTCAAACTCATTGGGATTCGGCGGGCATAATGCGACGTTGATTTTTAAAAAGTATATTTAAGAGACATCAAAAATATTATAAAAAAAAGAATCCCGACGCCAAAGGGTCAGGATTCTTTTTTTGATTCTTATGCATGTTGCGAGATGGCATTCTTTTTCTTTGCCCAACTATAAGTTAGGAAGAAGCAGCCAATCAAAATAATCGCGCCGAACGTAAACGGTATAGACATATGCCAGTCAAATAGAGTTCCGGCTAGTGCCGGCCCTATCATATTGCCTAAACTCATATAGGAATTATTCATTCCCGCAGCATAACCTTGTTCATCGCCGGCAATTTTCGAAATTAAGGTATTAACTGCTGGGCGTATTAAGGTCGTCGCAGTCGAGAATAGAGTTGCAACTAATAGAATAATGAAAAAGCCGCTAACGTATAACATGCCATACATACTAAATGCCGCAAGAAGTAAAGCAAATAGAATAATTTTCATTTCTCCAAAGATCGCAAATAGTTTATTAAGTGCGAAGGCTTGAATGATTACACCGACAAAGCCGCCCACTGTCAGGACAATCGCAATACCATTTGGAGTAAAATGTTGTTTATACGTCAAAAACATGGACAGCGTTGATTGGAAGTTGGCAATCCCAAAAGAGAAAACAAACACAACAATTAATAAAACAAAATAGCTTGTTTTAAAGGAACGGGCCATTTGTTTAAATAAGTTCTCTCCCTTCCCTTGATCTTTCAAAACTGGTTTGATATAGGGGAGGATGACGAAAGATAAAATCCCAGCTATTACGGTAGCGGAACCGCCAAAGTAAAACGGAAAATGCAAGCTTACATTTGAGAGGAACCCGCCAATCCCAGGTCCAATCATAAATCCTAGTGAGATCGCAGCCCCAATCAAACCCATGGCTTTCCCACGTTCTTTAAGGGTGGTGATATCAGCCACATAGGCCATAACGGGTGGGACGATAAACGCTGAACCGATCCCCGTAAAGAATCTGCAGACATAAAGCATCCATAGCTCTGAGGATAACCCGAAGAAGATTTGGGAAATACCATTCACGAAAAGTCCGAAGACGATTAAATTTTTACGTCCATGCCGGTCAGATAAATTTCCCGCCATGGGAGAGAAAATAAACTGAGCAAAAGCAATAATAGCAATGATAAAGCCTAAAGCTTGTCCAGCGGCTCCAAAGGTTTTCAAATAGCTTGGCATAACAGGAATGATAAGTCCAACCGCGCTAAACGTAATAAACATATCAAACATTAATAAATACAATGGTAATTTATTTGATTTCATTCATGTCTCTCTTTCTGCATATATTTCGTAACCAAAAATAATTGTGTATGGATAAAGATTATACAACGGTTTAGGGGGTTAAACAATAAAAAGGTACCTGACACCCGCAGTGTATCATAAACCAGAATTTATTAAAACTGGAAAAATATTTGATATAATTCAAATAGATTCCTTTTTCTGGGGTTAAATAAACATATCATTAAGGGTAATATGAAGTTGTAAAAATAAATATAAAGTTCAAGACAATTTGTTTATAAAGAAGGAAGTGCTAAACGATGGATTTCGAAACGGTTATGCAGGAATTGGAAGCACTCGGAAAAGAACGAATGAAAAAGATTTACCTAAGCAATGGTGCACACGAGCCGCTTTTTGGGGTAGCTACAGGGGCAATGAAGCCACTTGCAAAGAAAATCAAGAAAAATCAGCCTTTAGCTGAGCAGCTTTACGCCACTGGGAACTACGATGCTATGTACTTTGCTGGTGTTATCGCGGATCCAAAGACAATGACAGAGGATGATTTTGAACGTTGGATTGAGGATGCTTATTTTTATATGCTGTCAGATTTTGTGGTGGCCGTAACTCTATCCGAAACCGATATTGCACAAGCGGTGGCTGATAAATGGATTGCAAGCGGGGAAGAACTTAAAATGTCGGCAGGCTGGAGCTGTTACTGCTGGCTTTTGGGTAATCGGCCGGACAGCGAATTTAGTGCAGACAAAATTGCCAGGATGCTAGATCAGGTAGAAAGTACGATTCAAGATTCACCTGAACGTACAAAATCTTCTATGAATAATTTTATTTACACAGTCGGGATTTCCTACGTGCCGCTCCATGAAAAGGCGGTTGAAACCGCAAAGGCAGTAGGTCCAGTCGAAATCAAGCGGGACAACAAGAAAAACAGTATACTGCTTGCTTCAGAAAATATCCAACAAGGAATAGATAAAGGAAGAATTGGTTTTAAACGCAAATATGTCAGGTGTTAGCAAGCATGGGGACGGTTCTTCTACACCATTTGGTGCAGAAGAACCGTCCCCCATGAACTAATTCCAAACATCCTGTGCAATGCTAATCACATGGCGTACTTTGTCCCATTGTTGTTCTTCTGTTAAGAGGTTTCCTTCTTCTGTGGAAGAGAAGCCGCATTGTGGGCTCAAGCAAAGTTGATCCAATGGAAGATATTGATTGGCTTCCTTTATTCTTGCTTTTATTTTTTCTGGATTCTCGAGGTCGCCGAATTTCGATGTAATTAATCCCAAGACAATTCGCAGGTCATTTCGCTTAACATGACGAAGGGGTTCAAAGCCGCCTGAACGTTCATCATCAAACTCTAGGAATAAGCCATCCACATTTAAACCGCCAAAAATGATTTCAGAGGCAAAATCATATCCGCCTGTTGAAGTATAAGTAGATTGGAAGTTTCCTCTGCAAATGTGCATCGTAATAACTAAATCTTCGGGTTTGTTCGCAATCGATTCATTAATCGCTCTAGCCAATGTTTGGGCTAAGTTGGCAGGCTCAAAACCATCCTTTTTTAATTTGTCTCTGCCTGTCTCTGAGAACAACGATGCCCATGAAGTATCATCTAATTGCAAGTAGCGGCAGCCGGCATCATAAAAGGCTTGAATCGCTTTTTGGTAGGCACGAATTAAATCATCTACAAATTCATCTTGATGTTCGTAAACATCACTAATTCCCTGACCACGGACAATTAACATATTAGGACTTGGGATCGTAAATTTCGCGACATGGTCACCGGCAATGCTGTGTAAGAATTTATAATCCTCTATCATTGGATGGTTACCGAAGTCAATTTTTCCTGTTACCTTGACCCCGTGTGCTCTCGTTTCCACTCCGTTAAATTGTAATCCTTTTTCTGTTTGGACAAACTCAACCCCTTCAAGTCCGCCGAGAAAATCAAAATGCCACCAAGCGCGTCTTAATTCTCCATCCGTTACGGCCTGTAAACCGACTTCTTTTTGTTTTTCTACCAGGCGGATTATCTCTTCATCTTCAATCTGACGTAACTGTTCGGCCGTAATTTCACCGTTTTGTTTTTGTAGTCTCGCTTTTTTCAATCGTTCCGGTCTTAAAAAACTTCCCACATGATCAGCTGTAAATGGTGCTTTCACTAATGTTTTAGTCAAGGTAATCCGCTCCTATTCTAGTAATTCATATTGAAAAAAATAAAAACCTCTTCTTAGATAAGAAGAGGTTTGATTATAAATAAAAGGTATACACTCTTCTTATCTTCAAGCTTACACATAAGCTTCTGGAATTAGCACAGTCCACATAATAAGGCTGTTGCTGAGGTATCGCAGGGCCAGTCCCTCCACCTCTCTGGATAAGATTTTGAAATATTAAATTAATGATTATCCTAAAGCTATTTTAAGAGAATGTCAATAAAAAAGTGGAAACGGGGGCAGCCGCACAAAATGACTTGCATAATAGTTTGCTTGAAAAGAACAACGTGTTAAAATATATTTGAAAATTCGGTTATTTTTTTGAGGCTAAACCAAAATATAGTTGAGAAGGAGACGAGAAGAGGATGGAAAGAACGAGTGTAGAGAGCAAAGGGTATTTTGGTGAGTTTGGAGGAAGTTTTGTTCCAGATGACTTGCAGATTGTCATGAACGAATTAGAGGAACAATTTTATCGGTATAAAGACGATCCGAAATTTATTGAGGAGTATAAATACTATTTAAAAGAATATATCGGGAGAGAAAATCCACTTACATTTGCCGAGAATTTAACGAAGCAAATTGGCGGAGCGAAAATTTACTTAAAACGGGAAGATTTAAATCATACAGGAGCCCACAAAATTAATAATGCGCTGGGACAAATCTTGTTAGCAAAACGAATGGGCATCAAGCGGATTATTGCGGAAACAGGAGCTGGGCAACACGGTGTGGCAACGGCAACAGCCTGTGCCATGTTTGGGATGGAATGTGTCATCTATATGGGCAAGTTAGATACCGAACGCCAGGCGCTGAATGTGTTCCGGATGGAATTGCTCGGAGCAAAGGTGATTCCGGTGTCAAAGGGGCAAGGGCGTCTAAAAGATGCAGTTGACGAAGCATTAGGAGACCTAGTCCAAAACTATAATAATACATTTTATCTATTAGGTTCTGCCGTCGGACCACATCCTTATCCAACCATGGTCAAACATTTTCAGGCGATTATAAGTGAAGAGTCCAAACGTCAGGTCCTTGAAAAAGAAGGAAAACTGCCAACTGCAGTGATTGCCTGTACGGGCGGTGGAAGTAATGCGATTGGTGCATTTGCCCACTATATTGATGAAAAAGATGTTCGGCTTATTGGGGTAGAACCAGCGGAAGCTCCGACCTTAAGTCAGGGTGTTTCAGCCGTCATCCATGGATTTAAGTGTTTGACGCTATTAGATGAAAATGGCGAGCCGCAGCCAACCTACTCAATTGCAGCCGGACTTGATTATCCAGGTGTGGGTCCTGAGCATAGCTACTTAAAAAACAGTGGCAGAGGAGAGTATGTAACCGTTACAGGGCAAGAGGCGTTAGAGGCATTCTTAATGCTAAGTAAGACAGAAGGAATTATACCGGCATTAGAAAGTTCTCATGCCGTTGCCTATGCTGTTAAACTAGCAAAAGAATTAACCCCGGATGATGTGTTGATTGTGAACTTATCAGGACGCGGAGATAAAGACGTGGAGCAGGTTTTCAAAATGTTGCAGGATAAATAAAAACGGAATTAGCGGTTCGTTAGAGGACGAATCGCTTTTAACTATTAACTGGCCCAGATAGTTGTTTTGAATATAAACGTTCCCTGGCCGTTGGTGTGATTTTATAATAAAATAATCTCTTGATAAATATCTGAAAATTTGATAAAGTAAAACAAATAAAAAAAGGCTATGTGTAACTGGCGAACACGGATCACCGTGAGGGAGCACATAGTGTCGGAGCCGTTCGCCTGGGCAAAGGTAAGGGAAAAACTCCTTACCTTTTTCTGCTATAGGAGGAGATAGTTCAGCTGCTTTTTAATGGTGTAGTAGATTTTAGCTTTGGATGACGGGATGGTACCTTTATTAACTTAAAACTATCAAAAAGAGGAGTAAATAAAATGAGCACACTAGTTTCAAACAAAGTGAATACTATTAAAACATTAAATAATATCGCAGAAAACGGGTTAAAGGTATTCAACAAAGAGCATTTTACCATCGATAATAACAGTGAAAATCCTGATGCGATCGTTGTGCGCAGTTTTAATATGCATTCACTAGAGTTCGGAAATAAATTAAAAGCGATCGCGCGCGCTGGGGCGGGTGTCAATAATATTCCAGTCGAAAAATGTACGGAACAAGGAATTGTTGTTTTTAATACACCGGGTGCTAATGCGAATGCAGTAAAAGAAATCGTATTAACCTCATTAATGGCTTCATCCCGTAACCTTTTTGCTGGTGTGGCTTGGACAAAGGCGTTAGTGGGTGAAGCAGAAGAAATACCCAAGCTTGTGGAAGCTGGGAAGAAACAATTTGTGGGGAAAGAGATTAAAGGAAAAACGCTCGGGGTCATCGGTTTAGGGGCAATCGGTGCGCTAGTCGCCAATGATGCACTTGACCTAGATATGGATGTCATTGGGTTTGATCCGTTCATCTCTGTTGATACCGCCTGGAACTTGTCTCGTAATGTACAGCGTGCAATGAGCCTTGAACAACTGTTTGCTGAATCTGATTATATTACGGTTCACGTGCCGTTAACGAATGATACACGCGGAATGTTTAACCAGAAAGCATTCAGCATCATGAAGCCGGGAACTCATATCTTGAATTTCTCTCGTGGGGAGTTAGTGAATGAAGTAGATATGGCGGTTGCACTTGAAGACGGAATCATTGGTAAGTACATTACAGACTTTCCAAATGAAAATGTGTTGAAAATGAAAAATACCATTTGCACACCGCATCTCGGCGCCTCCACAGTCGAATCTGAGGAGAATTGTGCCATTATGGCAGCCCGCCAGGTTAAAGAATTCTTAGAAACAGGAAATATCAAAAACTCGGTGAACTTTCCAAATGCCTCCCTGCCTTATACAGGAAAGCGCCGTGTAACTGTTTTTCACAAAAACGTTCCAAACATGGTGGGACAAATTACCTCAGCCATTTCAAGCTACCAATTGAACATCGCTGACATGGTGAACAGAAGCCGTGGTGAATACGCCTATACGATGATCGATATTGATAATAAAATAAATGGCGAAACCATTCCTGGTTTAGTAGAAAAAATCGGACAAATCGAAGGTATCGTTACATCACGTGTGATTTAAAGTGATACATGGGGACGGTTCTCTTGCTTCAAATGAAGCAAGAGAACCGTCTCTTTTTCTTTATGCGATGTATTTCTTACCTTTAATCCCCCTTTTTAATAAAAAATCGATTTTTAGCAGATAATTTATAGATGGCAATCAACTAGAGAAGGAGGACAGGGCGATGGAAAAAAGCAATGAAGATAAAGTCTTTTCAAATAAAAACCCAAAAGAGAGCCTAGAAATAAGTTCTACAGGCTATGGCTTGGAATCAGTCACCATTGATTCAAGAGAGGATAATGTAAAACAAAAACCAAAATGATACGTGGGGACAGTTCTCTTGCACTATGGAGCAGAAGAACCGTCCCCATGCATTTCCGCATCCTATCACCTTTTATTGAAAAAAATCGATGTTCCTGTGGATTTGCTTATGACTAATATTATAAAAGTAACGGAGAGCATTTCTACAATAAGTGGGGATGTCTTTTCTTTTTTTTTGTTTTTTGCAGAGATTCAAAAAAGAGGAATAGGGGATTATTAGTGGGGAGGTCAAAGTTTTTGTATGTTCATTAGAACTTTTGGAAGGACTTTTCACTTTATTACTAGCCTCAGATGGTTTATAATTATCTGAATAGTAGTAGATATTTTAATATATTAATAATTATAATAGTAAAATGATAGAATTTAAGACAGAAAAGGTGTGTTCCGAGCTGGTGCCTATATCTTTTTTGCCAATATAGGGGATAAGGAAGGGTTATAATGAGCAGCAGACAGAAAAAAACAGACGTGATCTTAATCGGGGCCGGAGTCATGAGTGCGACTTTGGGATCCTTACTAAAAGAGTTAGTCCCAGAATGGGAAATCAAAGTGTTTGAGAAACTTGCAAACGTAGGAGAGGAAAGCTCTAACGAATGGAATAATGCGGGCACGGGCCATTCAGCATTGTGCGAGCTTAACTATACCTCCGAAAAATCTGACGGATCGATAGATATTCGTAAAGCAATCAGTATTAATGAACAGTTTCAGCTTTCAAGACAGTTTTGGTCTTATCTTGTAAACAGCAATTTGATTCGTAATCCCCAGGACTTTATCATGCCAATTCCTCATATGAGTTTAGTACAAGGGGAAAAGAATGTCACTTTTTTAAAGAAACGTTTTAAAGCGCTGTCAAACCATCCTCTGTTTCAAGGAATGGAATATTCAGATGACCCTGACAAACTGAAGGAATGGATTCCGCTTATCATGGAAGGCCGGACATCGGATGAACCGATTGCAGCCACAAAAACCGACTCTGGAACGGATGTTAACTTTGGTGCGTTAACACGCATGTTGTTTGATCACTTAAAGGATATAAATGTTGAAATCAACTACAAGCATAGTGTGGAGGATATTAAACGTACTAGTGATGGTTTGTGGGAAGTGAAAGTTCATGATATCGATAACGGTAATGTTGAATACCATACTGCGCCATTCGTCTTTATCGGCGGAGGGGGCGGAAGTCTGCCATTACTGCAAAAAACCGGTATTCCTGAGTCAAAACATATTGGCGGGTTCCCGGTTAGCGGCCTATTTATGGTATGTAACAATCCCGAGGTTGTAGAGCGGCATCATGCAAAAGTATACGGTAAAGCAAAAGTTGGGGCACCTCCAATGTCTGTTCCTCATCTTGATACAAGATTTATCGATAACAAAAAAACCTTGCTGTTTGGACCGTTTGCCGGCTTCTCGCCAAAGTTTTTAAAAACCGGCTCAAACTTTGACTTAATTGGTTCGGTAAAACCGAATAACGTCTTAACCATGTTAGCGGCAGGCGTAAAAGAGCTATCTCTGACCAAATACTTAATTCAGCAAGTGCTGTTGTCGAATGAAAAGCGGATGGAAGAACTCCGCGAGTTTATACCGAACGCCAAACTCGAGGATTGGGATATCGTGACCGCAGGACAACGGGTACAAGTTATCAAAGATACGGCCAACGGAAAAGGAACGCTGCAATTTGGTACGGAAGTAGTGACGGCCTCCGATGGCTCGATTGCTGCTTTGCTCGGTGCTTCACCAGGTGCTTCTACAGCTGTTCACGTCATGTTGGAGGTCTTAAATAAATGCTTCCCACAACATATACAAGAGTGGGAACCAAAACTAAAAGAAATGATTCCTTCATATGGGGTGTCACTAACGGAACACCCAGAGTTAATACAAGAAATTCATACCTCCACCGACAAGGCACTTGGTCTAAGCGAAAAAGAGCTAGCCTACAGCTGAGTGGGTCTTGGGTGATACATGGGGACGGTTCTCCTGCTCTAAAAAGCGGGGGAACTGTTCTTTTTTTTATTTAAACTAAGATGGCTGCCTATTTAGAATCTCCCATAAATCAAATCAGCTAATATGGTGTCATTTCATGTCTAATTCATGACTTTTTGTTAACTGGAGATTATCATAGTAAAAAAACCCCCCATCATGGCGTGACACGAGTAACACCTAGCTTTATAATAAAATGAACTTAAACAACATTTTAATATTGTTTACAACTGGGGGTTTATATAGCATGGTAACGGAAGGGACATTTAATGGTGTCGATGGTGTTGAATTATTTTTTCAAGTGATCGAACCATTATCTGCTCCAAAAGCAGCAGTTATTTTAGTTCACGGACATGGCGACCATAGTGGGGGGCTGAAAAATCTTAGCACGAGCTTGGTCAATAAAGACTATATAGTTTATGCCTATGATTTGCGCGGACATGGAAAGAGCGCCGGTGACAGGGGATTTATTCGAACTTGGGATGAATTTAGAGGCGATTTGCACGAGTTTCGCAAACTCGTGACAATTGATCAACCTGAACTGCCTTTGTATATAGTAGGACATAGTATGGGCGGCTTGATGGCACTCGAGTATGTGTTAGATTATAGTGCAGGTATTTCAGGAATTAGTGTGATTTCCCCTGCTATTTCTTACCAGGTAACACCATTTGAGCAGTTTGGTATTACCATAATGGGCAAGGTCAAACCGAATTTTCGTATTAATAAATCAGCCAATCGATTGTTTATGAAAAGAAAATCAGACATGCATGTTAAATATTATAGTGACAAATTGCGCCATAATATTGTAACACCTGGTTTAGGAAGTGGATTGATTCAAGCTATTTCACGTGTGGAAAATCAGGCACAGTTGCTTAAACTGCCGTTTTTATTGCAATACGGACTTGACGATAAAATTACTCCGCCAACAAAGCTGCGACAATTTTTCCACCGAGTGGCTTCTAAGGATAAACAGCTATACGAGTACCCTTTAGTTAAACACCGCCCGTTTGATGGAGTGGAAAAAGAGAAGTTTTTGGGCGATTTGGCTGGCTGGTTAGACAAGCAGATTGATAAAAAACAAAAGCTGTATTATAGAGAGAGTGGCTAAACATTCTTTTTTAGGAGAGATTATTTTGAAAATCTATGTGGATGCAGATGCTTGTCCAGTAAAAGATATAATTATTTCTGAAGGAAGAAGTGCGGGAATTCCCATTACTCTTGTGACAAGCTTTTCTCACTTTTCAACGGCAGAACAACCATCTGAAGTGGAAACCATTTATGTGGATGATGGAGCAGATGCTGCAGATTATCGGATTATGAAATTAGCTCATGCAGGCGATATCATTGTGACGCAAGACTATGGCCTTGCATCGCTAGGGTTAGCCAAAGGCTGTATAGTCCTTCACCATAAAGGGTTTACGTATACAAATGAAAACATTGATCAATTATTACAAACTCGGTATTTAAGTGCAATGGCTCGAAAAGGCGGTAAGCGAACAAAGGGACCAAAGCCTTTTACAGAAGAAGATCGGGAGGAATTTAGGCAGCTTTTTAAACAAGTTCTTTCTCGGTGAAGCAAGGGGACGACGGTTCTCTTGTTTTTTTGTGGCCAAAAAGTCCAGCGTCCGTCCGAAAGGAATGATCTTTCTCTATGCCGCTGCCACTTTTTTACTGTAATAGAAAGGATTATTGAAACGCAATAGCGAATTTTTTGATAGACATATAACGAAGACTTGTAGGTGGAGGATTTTATGATTTGGTTTTTGCTAATTATCACTATAATATTTGCATTTCTAATGGGATTTTATCAAGTTCCGATATGGATCATGTACAGTGTGATTGTTATTATCTTTATTTTTCTTTTAAGTCAAAGCCCGATGTTATTCGGAAGAGACACCGAAAAGATAATGACTTCTTTAAAAAAGTCGAAAAGGCCGTTTATGATTTTTCTTTATCACTTTCTACAGTATGACTTGTCAGAAGCGGAAAGTGCAATGGAGGAAATCCGCTCCGAGAAAGTAAAAAGGAGCGCGGAAGTGATGCTGCTCATGGGGCAAAAACAATTCGGAAAAGCAAAAGAATTAGTAAGGCAAATGAGCGAGAATAAAACTAAATGGTATGCCGCAGCGTATATCGCTATGAATGAAGGTGATTCAGTGGCCTTTAAGCAAAATAAAGAGAAGATAAAAGATCCCTTCCTGTTAAAAACACTAGATGTGGATCAAGCCGTTTATGAGGGCAAAAAGGAAGAAGCGGTCGCAATGCTTGATGCGATGATTCCTAAACTTAAAGGCTATAGATTACTGTCTGCTTTCCAGTTTCGCAAGCACATTCAGGAGGGAAGGATCTGACTGCACATCCTGCCACCATTTCCATCGTGTAAGAAGGAATAAAGGTGCCTGACACCTAGTCAGAGCACCTTTATTTTGTTTTATAGATTAGTTACTAATTTAGTAGTTTTGGTTTCCTTTTTATATTCCAGTTTCCGGAAAATGAGTGCAAGCAGCATGGATGGGATGGTGCAGATAATCATCCCAATAAAGGCGTATCTTGGTTCTATTTCATATAAATACCCGCCTAAAAATGTGAACACCGCTGTGCTCCAGCTAAGCGCCAAGGCTGAATACATGCCTTGAGCATTCGGAATTTGGGCAGGGGGAAGATTCTTGGTTAAATATTTCATAAACGCATAGTGCCCCATTGCAAATGAGCAAGCATGCAATGTCTGCGAGATACTGAAACCAATGACATTCGGAAAGAAAAATACTAGTACCCAACGCACTGTAGAACCAATTGCGGAAATTGTCAGTAACGAGCCAGCTGAAAACTTGTGAAAGTACCGGTCAGCCATGAAAAAGAAAATGATCTCGGCAAATACGGCAATATTAAGAATCATACCGATTAGGTATTCAGGTGCATGGATTTCTTGTAAAAATATATAGCCATAACTGTAATAAGAAGCATGCGCCGCCTGTAGAAAAATCACGATAACCAACACTAAACCAAAGTGTTTGGCGCGAAATAATTGCAGCATGCCGTCTTTTTTCCTTTTTCCTAATATCGGTTTTTCCATCAGTACCGTTGGAGCGGGCATAAAACTAAGACCTAGCAAGATCAGCGTCCCAAGCAGCAACGCCCATAAAATTACTCCATCACCAAATGCCCCGGTAAAGACTGTTATAAGCATACCAGATATGACAAATGCGATCGACCCCCACGAGCGGCTCTTTCCGTAATCTCTTAATAGTTTGTTTTGCATAAGGACACCAGCGGTGCTGTCTAGTACGGGCATTAATGTTGGATAGAAAATATTCAAAATCAAGTTTGCTGCAAGTAAACTGGCAAAAGAATCAGCTGGTATACAAGACAGAATGGCCAAAACCGAGCCAATTGCCATCCCATTTAATAAAGCTTTATTGCTAAATTTCCGTGAAAAATAAGGAAAGATAAATAAAGTAGATAGGCCGCGGATCACAAGACCTAAACTCATGATTAGACTGGCTTGTGAGACTGTAATTCCTTTGGTATGAATCATCCACCCCGTCCAAAAGGGAAGAAAAATGCCCCACGTGAAATAAAAACTAAAAAACTGTCCGCCCATCCAGCGTTGTGAATTCATTCAGATTCCCCCTAATGGTTGCATGATATCATGGGGATTTATACAATAATATGAGATATCTCATATTTTGAGGGTGGATTATGAAAATTTATAAAAATGAAAAAAAACGGCGCTATTTGGAGGAATATTCGATTAGCCATTTATTTTCTTTTTCAATTGAGGAGTATGTACAAGTCCATGAATACGAACGTGATGAATGGATTATTCAAGAGGGCATGCGCCCAGATTACTTATTTTTTGTCATTGAGGGAAAAGCAAAGATTTATGTCACTCATCAGAACGGAAAGGTGTCCTTAATCAACTTTATTAAGGCGAATGATTTTATCGGGGAAATGGAATTGTTAAATCAGGTTTACTATACGAAGGGGATTCAGACGACCACTAAAACCATTTGTTTTGCTATTCCATTTCACAGCTGCCGGACTCAATTGCTGGAGGATGCTTTATTTCTGCGGGAATTGGCCTTATTTTTAAGTATAAAATCAACACAAATAGTTGCCAAATATACGCAAAGTCTCTCTTTTCCGCTCGAAAACAGGCTGGCGGATTTTATTCTGCAAACAGCGGATGGAGAGTTCTATAAGGAAAAACATGTGACAGTTTGTGACTTTTTAGGCGTGTCCTATCGCCATCTATTATTTGTGCTGGCTCAATTTTGCGATAAAGGCTATCTACAAAAAGAAGGACATCACTATCGATTACTAAAGCACGACGAACTATATGGACTTGCCAGGGTGCTGATGAATGAGTAGGTAAAAGAGATGGTGAATTAAAAAAGTACTCTTTACGATAGGGGGACATTACCATAAGTGAATGAGGCTTATATTATAGAATAATATTTCAAAATTGTGTAAAATTAATATCAGTTATTCAAGCAACTATGTAAAAAAAGATACGTGATTTCTATTCTGCTTTAAAGGTATAGAATCCAGAGAGTGATGAAAATATGATTGATATCAGCAAAATTATTCAAGGTAAAAATTTAACAGAAGTAGAAGTTCAAATTGTCCAATATATAATTAATAACATCGATTCTGTCTTGGAAATGGGAGTCAGGAAAATAGCTAAGGAAAATTTCACCTCTCCTGCGACGGTGATACGCCTGTCAAAAAAATTAGGGTATGCCGGATTTGTTGATATGTATTATCAGCTCCTGCCTCTTGTCAAAAAAGCGGATGCATCACAAAGCAGCGCAATCAAAGATTTTTTGGAGATTAGGGAAAAGGATTTTTTTAACCATAATTCGGTGGAAGATGTTCAAACATTTATTAAGCAGGTACTTAACCTCCGTCAAAGCTATATTTTCATTTATGCCACAGGTTTTTCAGCTATTGCAGCTGAATACTTGTATAAAAAGTTATTGGTGTTAGGTAGGAAAACGATCTTTGCGAGTGGAACGGATTCAATTGGCATATTCGAAAATAATCTGGAAGATATCGGTGCCTTAGTCGTCATCTCAAAATCAGGTGAAACACAGCTGGTAATCGATAAATTGCAGGCAGCTAAGGAGCATAATATATTTACGGTGTCTTTCACAAAAGAAATAGATAATCGGATTGCGAGGCTTTCTGATTTAAATTTTAAAATCATCGATCATAATAAACTAGATGACCGAAACATGCTGCCGAATAGTTTTTTCCCTAGTCTAATGCTGATGTTTGAAGTTATCGTCAGGCAGTATGTTGAAACGTTAATCAATATAAAAGATAGGAACGTGTGAAACGTGTTTCAATATGTGAAACACGTTTTTTATCTTGCTGAATCTATCGACTATAAAACGGTTACATTGTATTCTAAACCTGTCGACGAAAGCGAATACAAAAACACATACAGGAGGGGAAGGCAAAATGAAAGCGAAAGTCATGGATGGCATGCAGCGCTTTTCAAAAGCGATGTTCATTCCGGTACTTATTTTGCCGATTGCTGGTATTTTAATTGCCCTGGGAAACTTATTAACGAATGTAAGATTATTGGAAGTTATCCCATTTTTAAATAATCCGATCACCACAGGATTCGGGACCATCTTAACCGGATCATTGGTTTCGATACTTGGTAATTTGGGACTCATTTTCTGTGTCGGGATCACAGTCGGTTTAGCCAATAAGGAAAAAGCGGTTGCTGGATTTACCGCGTTGTTAGGCTACCTAGTGTTTGTCAATGCGATGAATAAATTTATGCAGCTGAGCGGTGTTCTTTATGAGGGAGATACCTTGCAGGGAACCGGACAAACGCTTATCTTGGGAGTACAAATCTTGGACATGGGTGTGTTCCTAGGTTTAATTCTCGGAATTATCACTGCAATGGTTCATAACAAATTTATTGATACAGAATTTAATGGCGCGTTTCAAATTTACGGCGGCTCACGATTCGTCTTTATCGTCCTGATACCAGTCGTTGTGCTATTATCCATTGCTCTTACATTTATTTGGCCATATTTCCAAACTGGTATTAATAAGCTTGGAACACTGATTAATCACAGTGGAAGCTTCGGAATTTTCTTATACGGGGCATTAGAACGATTGTTAATTCCTACAGGATTGCACCACCTCATCTATACACCATTCTTATACACAGAATTGGGCGGTGCTGCTGAAGTTGGCGGCAAAGTATTTGAAGGGGCAAGAAATATTTATTATGCGGAAATTGCTGATCCAAGCGTAAAAGAGCTTTCTCCAAGTGTCGTTTGGGATGCGCGCGGGATTTCCAAAATGTTTGGCTTAATCGGTGCTTGTTTAGCAATGTACCACACTGCCAAGCCTGAAAACAAAGCAAAGGTAAAAGCGATTCTGATTCCTGCTGCTGTTACTTCCTTTATTGCAGGTGTCACTGAACCAATTGAATTCTCATTTATGTTCGTAGCACCATTGTTATTTGTGGTTCACGCATGTTTAAGCGGTTTAGCCATGGTGACATTCCATCTATTCGATGTACGAGCGATTGGTCCAAACGGTATGATTGACTTCTTACTGTTCAATCTGCCGCTCGGAATTCAAAAGACTCACTGGCCAATGTACATTTTAATCGGATTAATCTTCTTTGTGATTTATTACGTGGTCTTCCGCTTCTTGATAGTTAAATTCAACTTCAAAACAATTGGTAGAGAAGATGAAGGTAATGAGACGAAATTGTATTCGAAGAATGATTATAAAGCAAAGAAAAGTACAGGAACTGCTGAGGTGCCTGTGCCGCAGGGAAATGACGGAATTGCTCCTGTGATCGTCGATGCTTTAGGTGGAGCAAGCAATATTAATACAGTCACAAATTGTTATACACGACTTCGTTTAACTTTGGACCATCCTGAAAGGGTAAATGAAGATGTGTTGAAAAAACAAACAGGCGCCAGCGGAGTTATTATCAAAGATAAAAATGTTCAGGTTGTTTATGGCTTACAGGTGACAAACATTCGAAAAGCGGTAGACAACTACTTGGGATTAAGCACAAACGAATAAACATAAAAGATAGAAACCTATAAAAACAAAGAGAAAACAGATTATAGAAGGGAATGGAGAACATGAAGAAATTCTCAGTAGTAATTGCAGGCGGAGGAAGCACCTATACACCGGGTATTGTGATGATGCTATTGGATAATCTGGACCGTTTCCCGCTTCGGAAATTAAAATTATATGATAATGACAGAGAAAGACAAGCTGTTTTAGGGGAAGCACTGGATATTGTAATGAAAGAAAATGCACCTGATATTGAATACTCTTTTACAACTGATCCAGAGGAAGCATTCACCGATATCGACTTCTGTTTTGCCCATATTAGAACTGGAAAATATGAAATGCGCGAAAAAGACGAAAAGATTCCATTGAAGCATGGTGTCGTCGGCCAAGAAACGTGCGGTCCTGGTGGAATTGCCTATGGAATGAGAAGCATTGGTGACATGATCGAGTTGATTGACATTATGGAAAAATACTCACCTGATGCTTGGATGTTAAACTATTCCAATCCTGCAGCGATAGTAGCCGAAGCTTGCCGTGTTCTTCGTCCAAATTCAAAGGTATTGAATATTTGTGATATGCCTGTAGGCACACTTCGTAGAATATCTCATATCATTGGAAAAGAACCAAAGGATCTCGAAGTACGTTATTTCGGATTGAATCATTTTGGCTGGTGGACAAGTGTCAAAGATAAAGCGGGCAATGAATATCTTCCTCAAATCCGCGACTATGTGGCCGAAAACGGCTATCTTACTCAAAAAGAAGTAGATACCCAGCACACGGATGCAAGCTGGCAGGAAACACATAAAAAAGCAAAAGACCTAATAGCGGTCGACCCAAGATTCTTGCCAAATACGTATTTAAAATATTATTTATACCCTGATTACGTGGTGAAAACTTCTAATCCGGAATACACAAGGGCAAATGAAGTCATCGCTGGCAGAGAAAAGACAGTCTTTTCAACAGCAAGAACCATCATTGAAAATGGAACAGCAGAAGGCTGTGAATTTGAGATGGGTGCCCACGCCACTTTCGTAGTTGATCTTGCTCGTGCTATTGCCTTTAACACGCATGAAAGAATGTTATTAATTGTGGAGAATAATGGTACTATTGCTAACTTTGATAGGGATGCTATGGTAGAAGTTCCATGTATCGTTGGTTCCGATGGTCCAGAGCCATTAAGCCAAGGGGAAATTCCTGAATTCCAAAGAGCGTTAATGTACCAGCAGGTAACGGTTGAAAAATTAGTCGTACAAGCCTACATCGAAGGCAGCTACCAAAAATTGTGGCAGGCTTTAACACTATCTAAAACAGTACCTAGTGCAAAAGTAGCAAAAGAGATTTTGGATGATTTAATTGAAGCCAATAAAGAGTACTGGCCGGAATTAAACTAGTATTATAGTTGAACGAATGAAAAGGCGAAAAAGTGAAGAGCTTCTTCGCCTTTTCCTACTGAACTTACTAATGGGAGGTAAGCAAAATGTTTAAGAAGTTGTTTGGAAAAAAAGAGACATCGTTGACAATTATGTCTCCAATCACTGGAAAAGTGGTCAAAATTGAGGATGTTCCCGACCAGGTGTTTAGTCAAAAAATGATTGGAGACGGAATAGCGATTGAGCCTTCTGAAGGAATAGTTGTCGCTCCGATAGATGGAGAGATTGTACAAATTTTCCCCACAAACCATGCTGTCGGAATTCGTGGTAAAGATGGTTTAGAGATCTTGATTCATATCGGTATGGATACTGTTGCTATGGCAGGGGAAGGCTTCAAAGGCCATGTCGTACAAGGAGATCAAGTAACGGCTGGTGACAAGCTTGTTTCCTTCGACTTGAATTTGATAAGAGAAAAAGCCGAGAGTATCATCTCGCCAGTTGTGATTACAAACTTTGAGGCAATTGCATCTTTAACAAAAACAGAGGAAATTGCTGTAAACCGTGGTGAATCTGTTTTGTTGCAGGTTGAAATGAAATAGAAAATATCTCCCTCCCTGGAATATTAGAAGGGTAAAGAAGCCTGGCATATTTCATAATTACTCATATGGAGGTGGATTCTACACTTTTTAGATTTATTCTACAAATCATCACGACGAATTCTACAATTCAAAAATTTATTCTACAAATATCAAGACGAATTCTACAATGCAAATATAGACCAAATGAAAAAGTTATAGCTAAAAAGCCTGTAGACAAGTCTACAGGCTTTTTGGTTCAATTATTTAATAGTTTTTGAATTACGAGGTTTGTTAGATTTGGTACTATTTCAAATGAGTAGGTCATTTCCATTCTTTCAAGTTTTTTGTGGGCATCTACTCCATAAGGTCCGATATTAATTACTGGCACATTGATATCGCGAATGTCTTGATAGTCTACAAAGAGTTTGGTACCCCAGCCAGGGTTATTGTTCGATTCGGCATTAATACCGGCTTCATCATCACTAAGAGCAACAAAGCTCATATCAGAAATATAAGGGAAAAAGTTACGTGTCACAATCGGATAATGGTAGTATGGTTGGAGTTCTTCCACTGCTTCATCCAATGAAGTAATTAAAGCAAGCTCGTCAGTTGTTTTCCCTGTTAATTCAATTCGTGGAGAGTACAGGGATGAGTAAAACAAAATAATGGCTGGATTTTTATCCTTCATCCATTTCCAAGCTTCCTCTACCACTCTTGCCGCGAACATACGCGTATCTAGTTCGGGATTTTTTAGAAGCTCTTCTTTAAATTGACTCATATGTGCCGTAAACGATTCGCCGTTTTCATTGATCAATAATCGTTCCATTTCCTCGTACGTCATCACTCTAGGTTTCCAAGGGTGCTGTACATAGGGTTCGCCGCTTAATATGCTGTATTGTTGATACCTTTCTTCGAAGGAAGTCAGGGCATTAGTAAAAGCGATCATAGCTTGTTCCCTTAATTTTTCAAGCACGTCCTTTGGAGACCAAGAATGAATAAAGAAATTGTAATAAACATAGGCAGCTAAGGCAGTTTGAACGGTATAAGACGGTTTCAAATCTGTTTGTTTTAATGAAACGGGGGGCACGGTCGTCTCACCAAACGCTTCGTTACAAAGCTCCGGATTGTAATTAATTTGCCTGGTCAGCTCCGCTGCGATAAAGTTTGGATCGAGTCCCTCGAAGGCGGATCCTACATGCGTTTCTGCTCCAGTAATAAAGAATGATGGCAGCAGCTTTCCGACGGTCCCTTTGTAGATATAGCGATTTTCGTCGCCTTCATATCTTGGTGAAACGAAATCCGCATTAATAGCGGCTACATAGTCAAAACCATGTTCTCTTCTCCAGCGTTTCAATGTTTTTAAAGCTGAAAGAACACCGTGTGAACTGTCCTCCTCGTCACATTCCGATAAGAGAACAATGTTTCCATCTAATTCTTCAGGATGTTCAGAATAATAGTTTAAGAGATATAAGTGACTGGCAACCCCGCTTTTCATATCAAGGATGCCGCGGCCAAATAACCAATCCCCCGAATCTAAATGTTCTTTAGCCCCAGCTGGCAGCTGTTCGTCTTTTAGTGATTCCATAAGCTCATCTGGGAAGCAAGCCTGGTCTTTTAAATGGTTAAAATCATCAATCCCAACCGTGTCAATATGCCCCATCAGGATCACCGTGCGATTGCTATTTCCCTTTGTTCCTTTAACAAAAGCAAGGACATTATAGCGCTCTTGATTATCGTTGAGCGTTTGTTCTAAAACTATGCGGCTGGGGTTTTGTGAAAAATAGGGCATAGAGGAAATCATAGAATATAAAGACTGAGCAATGACCTTTTCGCCATTGGTATTAACGACACTTTCAATGTTTACGAGCTGTTTCGTGAATGCCAGCACATCCTCACGACATTGCAACATACGCCTGACCTTCTTTTCTAATAAATTAGTATTTTTAAAAAATGTATCTCAAGAAGATAAAACCCGTCAAGTCTTTTAATTTGGATAAAAATTCAGCGTATCATAAGTAATTGAGGTACTAAAATTTACAAAGGGCACCATATTAAATTTATGATAATACAAGGGTGGTCATTAAAGTTAAACTTAATGACCACCCTCATTAGTTACGAATGTGGAATTAGACAATTTTGAGAAACTTATAAACTTAAGTTACCGGCTGCACTTAATAAGTAATTCAGTCTTTGTTTGTATACTTTCATTAAAAAGCTTACCTTAATCATTAAGGTAATAATAGTTTTAACAAAGATGGTAAGTGCACTCAAAGTGTATCCCTCCACATTGAAATTAGTGTTCGGAAACCGACACTATGTCTAATTTTAGCTAAAGTTAATCACTATATTCATTTCCTTTGATGAGCTGGGAGCGGTCCTCCATTTGTGGGGGTTGTTCGAACCAGCCATGTTTAATCTTAATTTCAATTCCTTCTTGAGCATAGAAATAGATATCCTTTGCTATTAACAACGATTTCATCACCAAATCATTTCTTAAACTAAAAAATGTACCGGTTCCAGAGCCAACAATTGAAAAGCCATTTAGGATGTAGATACAATGCATCATTAACCGGTCAGAAAAAGGCGGCACTGTAGATGAAGTTACCGTAGCTCCTGATGTAGCGGAAAGTTGAACATCGGCTTCTAGAAGTAACTCTTCCATTATTTTAATTTGCTTCTTTGCAAGTTCTTTCCCTTTGATAAAATATTGTTTCACATCCTTGTTTTGGGCACATTGTGCAAAACCTGTAATAAGCTGCATTCCAATATTATTTGCTTCCAGGTTGTGATGAAGAATCCCAACTTCAAGGTCAGTTAGAGCCCTTTTATCGCCAGAGAGTCTATAACCCTCCATAAACTTTTTACTAGTAATAAATTCATTTTTTTTAGGCATGGTCACTTTTGGAGGCAACGCAAGAATCCCCTTATCAAGTAAATAAAGGGTCGAGAGCTTATAGATTTTTTGAGTAACAGTTGTCAGCCCCTCATAGATCGCCATTACCTTTTTATTGTAGGTCATATTCATACTTAGGGTGTACAGCCCCATACTTATTTCCTTTAATATACGAACAAACATGATATCAAATCCATTGTCATATAACTTAGGAGCCTTTAAATTCACATCATCAGATGTAAAACCAATAGGTATAACCATCCCTTGTTCGGAAAAGATTTCTTCAATCTCTTTTACATAAAAGTTGAGCTCCTGCCACAAGCTTCCTAAAAGATTTCTTGCCTCGGTATCTTCAGTCTTTTCGATAAAGTATTCTAAAAATCTCATAATTAAGGTCTTTTCTTGGTATGTTTGCCAAAGAGACCCTACTTCAGATACGTTAATAGGATTTGTTAAGACCATTTCTAAACCTCCGGATAAATTTAAATATCTAAATAAACGAATATGTATTTATTTCTAGAATATCCGAATTAATGGCAAAGCATTCTCCATAAAGAGGTCAACAGGAATGGGTGTGTCTCTGAAAGGAAAAAATGACATTGAAATTGAAGAAGTGCTTGAAGTTCATTTACTTGAGGCTGTGGCAGAGTTTAAGAGGCGAAGCCCAATTAGCTTAAATTTAGGGCTAATATAGGCTTCCATTATCCCAATATTAAAATGCTTTGTTGAAGATTAAAATTATAGGAAGAATTTCTTGTATTAACATTTTGTAGGAGTAGTATTTTCCTATATAGAGCGAAGAATATAGGTTAGCAATGTAAATGCTGTTACACAAGTAAAACCCCTTCAAATACATTGAAGGGGTACTCTTAATACTATTTTTTCTCCATCATAACGAATAAAACACCCATAAGAATTAGGATGGAACCTATCCAAAACATTACACCTATACTCTCTCCTAGAATAAGCCAACCGAGTAAAGTCCCAACCACAGGTTGAAAGAAGAAAAAGATCCCCCCACTTGAGGCGTTAAGCATTTGTAAACCGCGATTCCAAAGTAAAAATCCACATGCTGTTGATATAATCCCCAAATACAAGACTCCTCCCCAAATAGTCGGATGAGTCAATGGGGAGAGGTTCATTTCATGTAATCGTGGCAAAACAAAGGGGGTCAACACGATTAGAGCCACCAATATGGAATAGGTGGTCACCACAATTTGTGAATAATCACTCGGCACGCGCTTTATAAGTACAGACATAAGTGCCCATGTTAAAGCAGCAATAACAAGTGAAATCCCACCCAGTCTACTGGACAAATTCACATCACCGACTCCAACAATGAGAATAACGCCAATGGTCGCTAAACAAACGGAGAGTACTTTTTTTAACGTCAACTGTTCTTTAAGAAGCAGGCGAGCAAAGATCACCATAAAGGCTGGTGTGGAAGAAGTTATAATAGCTCCCATTTGTGCTGTAGATAGCATTGTACCAGTTTCTTGGGTAACAATTGAAATGGCGTTACCGATTATTCCAATGGATATGATTAGTAAGATATGACGTTTATCGATTTTCCATTTCTGCCGTGTTAAGAAGCCAATAACTAGAAGTACGACAATAGCGACTAAATAACGCATCCATACAAGTTCAAGCGGCGGTATGACTGGCACGACAACCTTAACAACAACGTACATGCCACCCCAAATACTGGCGGCCAAAGTTAGATAAATAGAACCTAATAAGGTGTTTTTCATTTTTATATACCCTCCGTCTTTTAAATAGTTCAAAATGTCCCTAACGGAGAGATGTAGCCACCTTCACTCCATTAAGAGAAGTGTGCTACTGGTACATCATTTTCAAATAAGGGAGTCCTATACATGTTACTATCACCTCTAGTCCAATTTAATAACAAATATCTGTAATTATTGTAGCAGAATATTATGAATTTTTATATTTTAAATGGGTTAAGTGGGACCATATTCCAATTTCTAGTTTCATATTTTCGTTGATAGTATTATCATAAGAGTAACGTAGAGTTTAGAACGGAATATCTAAATATCACAGCTATCTACGATACTGAGTAGTTTGTTATGTGAAATACTGAACAATATGAAGTAGCATTTCATTCTTTATTCTTAAAGGAAGAAGGAAAACATGATGGCGAATTATAATTGGTTAGAAACGTTACATGTAACAGAAGAAATGATTACAAAAACGGATCATCGACTTCCCGTCATATGGATAAGTGCATTAGATTGCACAGGTTGTAAAGAAGCTTTTACTCGTTCCACTGAACCAACTACATTGGATACGATTCTGAATTTTATTTCGTTAGAATACAGTGAGCTGCTCTCTGTGGCGAGTGGTTTTCAGGCTGAGAGCCATAAAGACTCAATTTTTGAAAAGTATAGTGGGGAATATGTTCTTGTTGTTGAAGGGAGTATTCCTTGCAGTGATGAATTTCTGATGATTGCAGGTAAATCTGTAAGGGATGAAATTGTTCATGCTGCTAGAAATGCGAAAGCAGTTATTGCCATGGGAAGCTGTTCCGCTTGGGGAGGAATACCGGCTGCAGGCAGTAATCCAACAAATTCTGTTGAGATAAGAAAAGTCGTTCCCGAAGATAAACCTTTGGCAATTGTACCAGGCTGTCCGCCCATACCTGAGGTAATCATTGGAACGCTTTTACATGTGCATTTTCATGGAGAGCTCCCAGAGCTTGACAAAAAACTTCGGCCCAAAGCTTTCTATCAGAAAACTGTCCATATGACATGTCACCGAAAGCCCTTTTTTGATCAAAAACTATTTGCGTACTCTTACGATGACGAAGGCGCTAAGGCAGGGTATTGCTTGTTTAAATTAGGATGTAAGGGCACACTAGCATTTAATGCATGTGAATCGATTGGTTACGACCGTTGTATTGCTGCCGGTTTCTGCTGTATGGGCTGCTCTGAAAAAGGCTTCTGGGATAAAGGTGGATTTTGCAGCAGCAATAGGAAAAAGTAAATATTAAGACCATATGGATACTTTCCTAAGGGTTTCTTGGCGAACAGTGAAAGTAACTGCTCGCCTTTTATTAAATAGGAAGCAAAACAGGATCCGAATCTATTTATTTATTTTTAAATGCCTCCGAACTAAATAGAGAAATAGAAACATGAGAAGTGGCAAGATATAGCCAATTAGTTCTATATAAACAGGCGGATTCGGATGGTCAGCAGTTACAAATATTCCTCCATCTTTACTCCCTAACATTCCATTGAAAATTCCATAACATACATTTAAGCCCCAATGGATACCTGTGTCTGCCCATATCGATTGTGTACGATAAAAGGCATAAGTTAACGATAAACCCAAAACAAGAGAAAACAATAGATTAGAAAAGCTAAAGCCTTCATTCCAACTATCATCCAGTGCATACAATAGGATGGATATCATAAAAATCCATTTTTTATTCAGTCTATCTTTTAGATGACCAAATACGTATCCTCTAACGATAATGTCATTTAAAAAGGAACCGATAAAAAATGAAAAAAAGACAAAGAAGAATAATATCAATGATTCCGTTACATTTTTCACTTCAACAATTTCAAATCCATTTAAAAAATAGACAATCATATACTTTAGTAACCAAAAAGAAAAACCAATGCTAAATCCTATTATCACATTTTTCTTCCATTTTTGATGGAACACAATACCAATTCTTTTATAGGTATGTAACTTTGTTCCTTTGAGAATCAGTTTTAATAGCGGGAAAAATAAAATAACAAGCAGCAGCTGGAGGACAATATTACTTGCCTTGGCAATAAAGACATTTAAATAAATGTCCAGCAAAAAATATCCTAAAATTACAACAAAATAATAATAATTACCCTTCTTTAAAAAAAACATGTTCTCCTCCTGAAACTTTTGAAGTAAGACTATATCTTTATTTTACAGAAAAATTTTGAACTATTGTTATTTTTTGTAACTAAATTTTTCATCCTCTATGGGTACTTGTGATAAGACAAGGCAAATTAAATAGGGTTCAGCCACTAGTTGTTATATAATAAAGAATATTTTTAATAGATCAAAGGAGATAACTGCCATGGATTTGAGAGATCAAATCATTCATTATGTTCCATACAATGCTCAAGAAGCTAAAGACCAAGAGGTAATCTTACGATATATGGACACATTTGATAACTTATTAACGAGAGAAAATGAATTTGCTCATTTTACTTCCTCGTCGTGGGTTGTCAATCATAGCCGTACGAAAGTGTTAATGGCCTATCATAATATTTACCAATCCTGGTCATGGGTTGGCGGTCATGCTGATGGTGATGCGGACTTACTGCATGTGGCCATGAAGGAGACGGAAGAGGAAACCGGATTGACTAATATTACGCCTGTATCGAAAGAAATTTATTCGGTGGAAATTTTAGGAGTTCCTGCTCACGTAAAAAAAGGAAAACACGTGGCTACCCATGTGCATTTGAATCTAACTTATTTAATAGAAGCAGATGAAGATGAAGAGACACACATCAAACCTGATGAAAATAGTGCTATTAAATGGATGGGTCTTCAAGAAGCAATAGAAGCGAGTACAGAGCCCGAAATGAAAGTGGTATATCAGAAGTTGAATGAAAAACTAAAGCTAAACGATTATTAATAAGAAAAAGAGATGCGAAATGGCACCTCTTTTTCTTATTTTGCCTCTAGGGCTTTTCTTTCCTTAAATTCGGTTTTAATTTTTGCCAATGTATCCGCGTCTGTTAAAAGGTGTAAGGCAGTTAATGCCAATGCTTTTGCCCCAGTGAGCAGTCCGTGGTCGCCTGTTGGAGAAGCGGCTGCTTCTTTGAAAGGGACGGTATGTGGGACAATTTCGTCTGCACCAATTTTAATATAAGGATGGATGGTCGGAACCACTTGACTGATATTCCCGGCATCTGTGGAGCCAATACCTTTGTCATCCACCGCAATCGTTTCGCCCAATTCTTCGACGACTTTCTTAAATACAGAATCAAAACGTTTATTTAATACAAGATTATCGACTTCATTTTGAAAAGCGATGATGTTGACCTTTGCGCCTGTGGCTAAAGCGGCTGCTTCGGCTACAGCTTTCACCTTACGTGTGACTTCATTTAATCTTGTTCTCGTAGCAGCTCGAATATAGAATCTAGCTTTAGCATATTCAGGGATAATATTCGGTGCATCACCGCCATGTGTGATAATGCCGTGGATACGGACATCATCTTGGAGCTGCTGTCTTAAAGCATTGATGCCATTAAAAAGCTGAATAACAGCATCTAAGGCATTAATTCCTTCATGAGGAGAAGCTGCCGCATGGGCCGGTTTTCCAATGTACTCAAAGTCGAGCGGGTCAACCGCAAGCGATGTACTCGTCAGTCTGGTTTGGCCGTGAGGATGAACCATAAGTGCGGCGTCAATTCCTTCTACTAATCCATGTTTGACAAAGCTCCCTTTTGCACTGCCGTTTGGACCGCCTTCTTCAGCGGGTGTACCGAAAACAACCGCTTCGCCGCCGGTTTCTTCTAACACTTTACTTAAGGCAATCGCTGCTGCGACACTGGTTGTTCCAATAATATTATGGCCGCATCCATGTCCCAATCCTGGGAGGGCATCATATTCGGCAAGGAATGCGATGGAAGGACCTGGCTTGGAGGATTTTTTCCGAGCAACAAATGAAGTTTCATGTCCGGCAACAGCCTTTTCAACCTCAAATCCTTCGCTTTCAAGAATGTCCGTTAATAAGCCGGATGCAAAAAATTCCTCATTGCCGATTTCCGGCTTTTCATGAATTTGGTGGCTTGTGGAAAGGTAACGCTCTTTATTGCTTTCTACATTAGTAATAATGGTTTCTTTTAATGCTGTGAATGATGGCACTGATACGGTCATGTTGTCTCTCCTCCATTTTTAAAGAGGTTCCTGCTGCTTGAGCAAAAACCTCTTAAGATTGTTAGTTAGTAGTTTTAAAAGTATGATCATCCTACCAACCGATATTTTTTAAAGGAACAAAAGTCGGGATTAAATTCCCATCGTATTCTTTTTCAATAAATTTCGCTGTGTCCTCTTCTTGGAAAAGTTCTGCAATTCGCTTAAGGGTCTTGTTGTTTTTGTCTTTTTTATTTACAGCAATAATATTAATGTATGGTGTAGCTGTTTCACTTTCATGGAAAATGGCATCTTTTAAAGGCTTAAGACCGGCATCATTTGCAACACCATTATTGATAACAGAAGCGGCTACGTCTGGTAATACGCGCGGCGTTTGGGCCGGAACCACTGGAACGAATTTAATATTTTTTGGATTTTCTTTCACTTGGTCAAGTGAGCCATTTGGATCAAAGTCTTTAGGTAACTTAATTAGGCCAGCTTCTTGAAGAAGCAGTAATGCACGGCCTTGGTTAGATGCGTCATTTGGTACAGCAATTTTGGCACCATCCGGAATATCCTTTACATCTTTATATTTGTCAGAGTAGATCCCCATTGGAGCAAGAACCGTTGTGGCAATTGGTACAAGATCGAGTTTATGTTCTTTAATGAAGACATCGAAATATGCCACTGTCTGGAATGCATTCGCATCAAGCTCACCTTCAGCAAGAGCGGTGTTTGGAGCAACATAATCAGAGAATTTTACAATTTCAATATTGATGCCCTCTTTCTTTGCTTTCTTGGCTACATAATCCCACTGGCGCGTATCCGTTCCACTAATCCCAAGCTTGACCGTTACGGACTCTTTACCAGAAGCTGCTTTATCTTTTGATTGACTAGAGCATCCAGCCCCCAATACGGCTAATGCAACAATAATAATGGTGAATAAAAATTTTTTCATGTTGTTTTCCTCCTACGTTATCTACGTCTTAATTTCTTTGCTGCTATATTGCCTAATGACTGTAATCCTTGAACAATCACAATCAGAATGACTACGGTTATAATCATCGTGATCGTATCAAAACGCTGGTAACCATATGTAATCGCTAGATCACCGATTCCGCCGCCACCGACTGTGCCAGCCATGGCGGTGGCACCGACTAGCCCGATGGTCGCAATGGTAAGCGCGAGAACGAGGGAACCGAGTGCCTCTGGAACAAGAAACTTCGTAATAATTTGCCACGGGGTTGCACCCATGGCCTCAGCTGCTTCAATGACACCAGGATCAACTTCTAACAAGCAATTCTCTACTAATCTTGCAATGTAAGGACCTGCATAGAAGACGAGCGGTACAATGGCGGCCGCCGTTCCGATGGACGTATGGACAATAAAGCGTGTAATCGGAATGATCGCCACTAATAGAATAATGAACGGAACTGAGCGAAAAATATTAATAATCCCACTTAAGATCGTGAAAAACGGGATATTCTCAAGAATGTGGCCCTTCCTCGTGACAACTAGTAAAATTCCAAGCGGTAATCCAAGAATGGCGGAAAATACTAGCGAGAAGGCAACCATCTGAATGGTTTCCATTAAAGCTGTAATGATTTGATCTGAACTAACTAGCATGTGCAATCACTTCCTTCACACTGATGTTCTTCTCGTTGATATAGGTTAGTGCCCGAATGACTTCGTTGTCATCCCCCTGGAACTCTACGATTAAGTTTCCAAATGGGGTACCTTGAAGTTCGGTAATGTTGCCAAACAAAACATTGATATGGATATCAAATTGCTTCGCAAGCTCGGAAAGCAGCGGCTGGCCGGCAGAATTGCCGACAAAATTGATACGAAAAACCTTGTTCATTCCTTCATGTTTTTCAATGACTTTTAGGATTGAATCTGGCAGCTGGTCGTTCATGACAGTGCTGACAAAGTTCTTGGCTGTTTGTGTCTTTGGTGCTGAGAAGACGTCAAATACTGTCCCCTCTTCAATAATTTTTCCCGCTTCAATCACTGCGACTCGGTCGCAGATTTCTCTGATTACCGCCATTTCGTGCGTGATGAGGAGAATCGTAATGTTGTATTCCTGATTAATTTTCTTCAAAAGCTGAAGAATTGAACTCGTGGTTTGCGGGTCGAGAGCTGATGTAGCTTCATCACAAAGGAGAATAGATGGCTGGGTTGCCAGTGCCCTAGCAATCCCAATTCTTTGCTTTTGTCCTCCGGAAAGCTGGTCAGGATAATAGTCGGCTTTATCAGCCAAGCCAACAAATTCTAATAATTCCTGAACCCGTTTTTTGATGATTTCCTTTGGCTGCTTTTCAAGCACGAGGGGCATTGCCACGTTTGCAAAGACTGTTTTAGAGTTTAATAGGTTAAAATGTTGGAAGACCATCCCGATGTTTTTCTTAATCTTCCGCACTTCTTTTACGGAAAGAGATGTGAGGTCATGACCATCGACAATCACATTACCTGAAGTCGGACGCTCTAGTAAGTTTACACAGCGGATAAGTGAGCTTTTCCCCGCACCACTGAATCCAATGACCCCAAATATCTCCCCTTTATTAATTTTTAAATCAATTCCATTCAACGCGGCAACTTGTTGGCCGTTGCTTTTGTAAATCTTTTTAAGATTCTGAAATTCGATCATGCTGTAATCTCCTTTGAGGGAAGTATCCCTTTATGTAAAACTTCAAGCAGGGAGTGAAAACCAATATTATTCAACAAATAATAAAAGCCCTCTTCAGACATAAGAAGAGGGCGAATTTAAATAACTGGAGATCCTCTTCTTATCTTTCAAGTACACTTGCTGGAATTGGCACAGAATCAATATGATTCCGCTGCCGAGGCTTCAAAGGGCCAGTCCCTCCACCTCTCTGGATAAGAAAATTTATAATTTATTCACTTTTTTAAGTAATTTAACTTGTTTATTAATTTATCGCACTATAGTAAAAATGTCTAGTGTTTTTGAAAAAATATTTTTGATACCTGCCCCCTGATGCATGGCTTACTATATATTTTGGGCTATTTTTGGGGCCGCGCTTGATCTTATTTAATATAGGATTTATAGAGATAGACGGCCATTTGCACCTTTAAATAGTCTTCAAAATGATTAAAATCTAATTGAAGAATTTCCTCGATTTTTTTAATCCGGTTATAGAGTGTATTTACATGAATATGTAAGTCGATAGCCGTATTGGTCATAGAACGATTATTTTGGATAAACGATAAAAGAGTATGAAAAAGTTCCCCGTATTTATGTTGATCCTTCCAAACTTCAGAAAACGTTTCTTCTAGAAACGAGGTGATTTCTTCTGAGTGGTGATGCAAAAATAGCCGGCTGATCCCGATATCCCTGTAATGCAGGACGCCCTTTTTCTTTTGTTTTTTTAATTGAAGAAGGGCCTTTTCGGCTTTTCCGTGATTTTCTTCTGCTTGTTCTGGATAATAATGTCCTGTGCAGAGCCCCGCTCTAGCTGATACTGGAAACTGCTGATTCCACCAACTAATGGCACTCTCCACCATCTCAATAAAGTGGCCTTCATTGTCTCCGTTAAGTGAGGTGGAAAAAATGGTAATTTTGTTATTATAGTTAAAAAGAAGCCTGTTTTTTATAGGTAACTTCTTCTTCAGGTGTGTGAGCAGCAGCATGGCGTGGTTTTCAAGTGATTGCAGATCGGGAATGCCATCAAGCTCGATTAAAGCCGTCATGTGAAAAGAATGGGGTTGAATACCTAAATCTTCTGCAAGTATTTCTAATTGTTGGAGATTTTTTGTCTTTAGATATTGTTGATAGGCTTCATAGGTCTTTTTATACATAATCTCCGTTTGTGACCGCAGCTTCATAATTTCTAAAGAGAGAATAGGGGCCCCTTGTTCAAGGATTAAGCAGTCAAGCGGTGAAATGCCGCTAGGGGCTTCAACGATTAGGCATCCTAAAAAAATGGATCCGGACCTAATCGGGTAAATATAGAAGTCTGTTTGGATGGAATCATAGATGGAAACATAGGCTGGCTTGGTTTTATTGGTAAAAAGAAGTAAGAGATCGTCTAAGCTTTTGTGGAAGGAAATAGTATGATCGGGTTTGCATTCTCCCGAAAGATAATCTAAGAAGAATAGTTTCTTATCCATCAATTTATTCATTTCAACGATAATGGAATCCAGTCCTCGGTTTTGCATCGACAACCTGGTTAGGAGATTGTGAATGTCTGTTCTCTTTGCCAACAAACTATTGGCATCCGTGAGCTTTTTTGATAAAAACGTGACTTCATCCAGGCTTTTTTGGACCTCCATATGTAATTGAGCATTATGGATGGCAATAGCCGCTTGAGAAGCAAAACTCTGCAAAAAAAGGAGGTCTGTTTCGTTGAGACCATCCTCTTTATCAAAGCAGTGAAGCGTCATGACGCCAATTTTATTGCTTCTAAAAGAAATGGGAACGGATAATATAGACTTAATATTTCGATGCTCATGTGCGATCTCAAGACAGTCAATATTCTCTTTTCTTAAGTCAAACATACTTTCATAGATTTTTGCTTTTGTTCCTATCAAACTTACACTACTGTCCCGATAGACTCTTCCTGTAATGGACTCACCCACATTTACCTTGAAAAATTGGATATGATCGTTAAAACCAACGAAGGACTTGATCACGAGCTTATTTAGAATTTTGTCATAGAGTTGGATATATCCGGCATCGGCGTTCTGGACAATATTGATGGCGGAGTGGATTATTTTTTTCAAAACTTCGTCTAATTCAAGTGAAGAGTTAATGGCTTGAAAACTTTCAATCATATTGATCAGAGCATGTTGGGCATTCTGATTTTCCAGCTTTAACTCTTTAAGAAAGGAACCCTTTTCCATTTACAAAACCTCCACTGTGGATTGTAACAACTAGGTTAAATAAACAGTGTTGAAATCCACATTGTTTATCCACTTCATATTTTATATCATTTACATAGTACTGAATAGTTAAAAAATTCAAACTATTAATGAATGCGTTTTCATTGTAGAGGAGGAGGGATCGGAATTTAAATTTTTTTACTCATCAACCATTTTGTTTCTGTCCATTGTGTTTAGCCAGAACGGTAAATTGTACAAGAACATGATAAGGGGGAAGGGTATGCAAAACAGCATAAATGTAAATAAGAAAAGGTATATTATTTTGGCGTTTTTATTTATTGGTTGGTGTTTATCCTATCTAGATCGAATGGCCATGAATATTGGCATTGTGGAAATAGCGAAGGATTTTAAACTAAGTCCGACTGTGATGGGGGTTGTTCTAAGCAGTTTTTTTGCTGGCTACGCATTGATGCAGGTACCTGGCGGTTTTCTTGCGGATAAATTCGGTTCTAGAAAAGTAATTACCATTGCTATTATTTTCTGGTCTTTATTTACGGTATTAACGGGAATGGCTTGGTCGCTGATGAGTATGGTTACCATCCGTTTTCTGTTTGGGCTTGGAGAAGGTGCATATCCGGCAGCAAGCTCAAAAGCAATTGCGAACGTTTTTCCAAAGAAGGAACGTCCTGGTGCCCAAACCATTATGATGTCTTCCAATTCACTTGGAGGCGTCATCGCACCTCTGATCGCAACTCCATTGCTCGTATGGATTGGGTGGAAACACCTGTTTATTTCAATTGGTATTTTCGGAGTACTTATTGCCTGGATTCTTTGGAAATATCTTAAGCCGGAGAATATGGTTAAAGACAATTCAGAAGAAGAAGTCATTGAAAAAGCTTCGTTTAAAGATGTAATCAAGCTGCCCATTACATGGAAATTAGCTGTCATTTGGTTTGGAATGAGCACGGTTGTCTGGGGTCTTATTTCTTGGATGCCTCCTTATCTGGTAGGAGTTAGAGGTCTTGATCTGATGTCGATGGGCATGCTTACCTCCATTCCAGCGTTAACGGGAGCGATAGGTACGGTAGTTGCGGGGCAGCTTTTCCAATCCTACTTAAGTGGAAAGGAAAAAATAGTTGCCATTATCAGTTCCATTTTAGTTATTCTCTTTCTCTACTTATTATTTAACGCACCCTCCGTCACTTTAGTTATTTTCTATCAATCCATTTGTTTGTTCTTCCACGGTACTGTTTTTGCGACCGTCATGGCATTGCCTCATAAAGTCATTTCGAAAAACAATATCGGTTCCGCAATCGGGATTATAAACCTAGGGGGAATGATTGGCGCGTTCTTTGCACCGATGGTTATGGGATATTTAATTGAAGCCTTTAATGGATCGTATAGCGCTTCTTTTATTTATTTAATCTGTTGTGCTGTAGTCAGTATTATTGCAGCTTTGTTTATTAACTCTAGAAAGGAACTTAACTTCGAAAGGATTGAGACGGTACCTGGAGGAAAATCAATGTAATGTTGCGTCCGTTCAAAAATACCTTCGCATGAAAAGGAGTGAGTCGTTCTGAGTAAGCAGGATATTCTACAATGGTTGAATGAGCACCAGCTTATTTTCACCAATATGGCGCAAGAGATCTGGGAGCACCCTGAGGTGGCATTTAGCGAAACATTTGCTTCAGAATTACAGATCGAGAAACTATCGGATGAAGGTTTTAAGATTAAAAGAAATATAGGTAACCTGCCCACCGCTTTTGTGGCGGAATACGGATCCGGTAAACCCATCATCGGCATTTTAGGAGAATACGACGCCCTGCCGGGATTATCACAAAAGGTAAGCAGCTCGCGAGACCAAGTGATTCCAAACGGGCCGGGTCATGGATGCGGTCACAATTTGCTCGGGACTGCCGGAGTGGAAGCAGTCCTTGCTTTAAAAAATGCCATGGACCAAGATGGCCTAGGTGGAACGATTCGCTATTATGGCTGCCCAGCAGAGGAAGAGTTATCAGGAAAAACGTTTATGGCCAGAGCCGCTGCCTTTGATGATTTAGACTGTGCCTTGACCTGGCATCCAGGTACTTCAAATGAAGTAACCAATTATAGTTTACAAGCGATGATTTCGATGAAATTTTATTTTAAAGGGATTTCCGCGCATGCCGGTGCAGCACCACACACCGGAAGAAGTGCGCTAGATGCAGTAGAACTAATGAACGTGGGATCCAACTATTTGCGGGAACATGTTCCTGATGGATCAAGAATTCATTACGTTATTACAAATGGAGGATTAGCCCCTAACATTGTCCCTGATGAGGCAAGTGTTTGGTATTATTTGCGGGGAGCAACAAAAGAACTAGTCCAAAAGATGCAAACTAGATTAATGAAAATAGCACAGGGTGCTGCGATGATGACCGAAACAACCGTGGATTGGGAGGTATTAGCGAATCCCTATGAAACCCTGCCTAATCAAATATTAAATGATTTGATGTATGAGAATATGCTGCAGATGGAAAGCCAGGAGTTCACCGATGAGGAAGTCTTATTTGCAAAAGAAATAGTCACAACCTTAAATCCTAGCAGAATATCAACAAAAAAGGATAGGATAGAAGATTTGCTGCCTTGCTCTTATCAGAACAATAAACTCCAATTAGGAACTTCATTCGGTGCTTCGACAGATGTAGGTGATGTTTGTTGGATAATTCCTGTTGGACAAATCTCTACAACGTGTGCACCAGTCGGTGTCCAATTTCATACCTGGCAGGCTACCGCAAGCTTCGGCTCTTCCATTGGTTTTAAGGGGATGCATCTTGCAGCAAAAACGATGGCCTTGTCGGCTTACGACCTGCTGTTAAATAAAGATCAAGTCCTGGAAAAGGCAAAAAAGGAATTTGAGGAAAGTACGAATGGAAAAACCTATGAACCAGGAATTCCAGAGGATGTGATGCCTCCGGTTAAAGAGCTAAAGTCTTATACCATGAAGGATAAAGCAACTATTTAGGCTAGGTTTTAATAGGGAAAAGGGGGATTAGAATTTTCTAATCTCCCTTTAAACTTTTTTGTTAGTAGTTCTCCAACTTCAGTTCTTGGGGGGGTTCGTTATTTAGATTTAGAAGGCGTAGTAAACATCGACAAGGCAAGGCTGAAAAGATGAAGTGGTGTCCGAAGTCGAGTGAACTTCGGACAAGGTAAGTCCAATAGGAAGAAGTGATGTCCGAAGTCAAGTGAACTTCGGACAAGGTAAGACCAAAAAGAAGAGGTGATGTCCGAAGGTGAGTAAACATCCGACAAGGCAAGACGAAAAAGAAGAGGTGATGTCCGAAGGTGAGTAAACATCCGACAAGGCAAGACCAAAAAGAAAAGGTGATGTCCGAAGGTGAGTGAACTTTGGACAAGGCAAGGCCGAAAAGATGAAGTGGTGTCCGAAGCTGAGTAAACATCGGACAAGGTAAGACCAAAAAGAAGAGGTGATGTCCGAAGGTGAGTGAACTTCGGACAAGGGTCCCAAAAAAAATATGAATTTGTCCGAACAAATACCAATCTTCCTTTAAAACAAATTTATATATAATAGGAATCACTGGTTTTTCCCACCAAGGTAAGGTTTTTCTTTAGCAACCTGCAAAATGTCCTTTTTGAAAAATAGTACAGCACCTTCTCCAAATAACAGGAAGGTGCTGTTTTTGTCTCTAAAATGTATCACTAAAATTAGTGAAAGAATCAAGCCTGCTTTACAAGGAGCGCTGAGTGCGATCTGGGGGAATGGTTTAAACTTTTAAAGCTGTTCCTAAAAGGGTAATGTTGAATTAGTTTGACCCTTCAATCTGCTAGAACAGCTTTATATTCTTCCTTACTTTGAAGGATACTTTTTGCATAGGAACATTCGGGAACAATATATTTATTTTCTTCCCTTGCATATTGTGCGATTCTATCGACCAATTTTTTTCCCAATCCTTTGCCGTTGTGACCTTCGTTAACAAGAGTATGGGTTACAGTGATTAAATCTTTTCCACTAGGTTCATATTGGATTCTTGCAATTACCTTCCCTGATTCTTCAATAAAAAATTCATTTTTTCCGGATTGAATGTCTGTCATATTAATCCTCTCCTATATCATTTATTTTTGCTGTATCCCTATTGTAAGAGAGCGCGTTACTTGGACACAAGTCGATTACTTCTTTTCCATATTAATACTAATATATTACCCTCGAGAATATAAAAAAAACACAAACGGATATGGCAGGGGTATTGGAGCAAACAAGAAACTGATTGAACAAGTGGGCATGGCAATCAAGATAAAAGTCACTGCATAATGAAATTTGAATAAGACAAGGTGACAGCCATCACCCTATCAAATTCATGTCCCCTGAATATATTCCAACAATCCCAGCGGAAATTCACGAAAGGGTTTTTCCTGCAAATAATAGAAGACATAGTAACTTTCACGTTTGGAAGCAACTAACCCAGCATCCTTAAGCAGTTTGATGTGTTTAGAAATTGCCCCCTCTGTCATGCCCATTAATCCTGCCAATTCCCTGGTTGAACGCGGTTTTTGTGCTAAATATTTAACGATCTGAAGCCGGCTAAAATCGCCCAATGAGCTGAAGAACTTTAGTAAATCTTCTGGCGGCATGGGCCTTGACGCATCTCGCTGGTTTTCCATAATGGAGTAATTAATTCCTATAAAACGATGGAGATTGACAAATAAATGAGGCCATGCGAAATAGGAAGGGGTTAAAAGTAATTCATCATTTTGATCAAAATAAAGATCCTCTTTTGAAATTCTTCTAATGACCGCCTTGTTTTCATGTGGATAAATATCAATTTCTTGCGAGAGACTTGCCAGCAGCTGTAAAGTCCCCTCATTCATAAGTTTCCTTCCGCGGAAAGCAATATCATTTAAAATAAGCTCTTCAATCATACTCCAATCACTTTTTACAGAGGTACTCCAAAAATCATCCAGCATGTTAATAAATCGCTGACGAATGTGCTCCGGATTTTTCAACAGGGCAACAATGATTTCCTTAGATTCCGGATAACGATGACACGCGAATTCAGTAAAATCTTGTTGCAGCTGCTGGTCCTTCAATAGGTCAGCAGGCATTTCTTTTCGATTTAAAAGTGTTTCAACAATGGTATTGCAAAAAAGACCGATAGGACTGGAGCTAAGTTCACTCAACTCATCTTCAAAGGACTGAAAGGCAGAATTCCTCTGCAAGGCCCAAAATGTCACCAAGGGCCTTTGATATAAAAAGCTAAAGGCCTCTATTTCTTGTTTCAAGGTAGGATTGATTTTTCTTCTGGCGCTTATGACCCAAGGGATGTGAAGGGGATGGTGCTTACAATCATGAAACACATGAAGAGCCATTAAGGTTTCATGGGCGGCTGAGAAGCTAAAAGCTACTTGTTCTGGTGATAGATTTGAAACATACAAGGAAAAAGTCATGGTTCTCCCCCAAACTGATTTACTCTTTATTCAATAAGTATTCGGGTTACTATTGCCATTATATAATGGGAATATATAACAATCCAAGGTGGTTTTAGAAAAAGGAGGAAGATTAGATGAGCAGTGAAGTTTACAGTAAGCATTTTAAACTAGAAAAAGTCAGTAAGGGAGTGTATGCAGCGATTGCAAAGGAGGGCGGTGGTTCTGTCGCTAATGCGGGCTTTATTGATTTAGGTAATCAAACCATTGTATTCGATACATTTAATACTCCCCAGGCTGCTGAAGATTTGAAAAGGGCAGTGGAAAAGGAAACGGCTTCTCCGATTACTTGGGTAGTGAATAGCCATTATCATGGAGATCATATCCGGGGTAATCAAATTTTTAAGGAACGTACCATTATCTCCAGCCAGATTACGTATGAAAAAATGCGGGATATTCATCCGGCGCGTATAGAGAAGCAAAAACAGGATATAAAGGGACTGACTAATTATATTCACTCATTAAAAGAGCAGTTTAGCAGAAATAGAGATAGAGAGATGGGACAAAAAATCAGCTTTTTAAGTGAAGTGGAAAGTTCATTGCCCATCTTAGAGTTAACATTGCCGCAGCAAACATTTAAAGAGGAAGTAACCTTTTACGGTACGAAAAGTAGCGCCAAACTGTTTACCTTGGGTGGGGGGCATTCCTATTGTGATTCGATGCTTTTTGTTCCAGAAGAAAAGGTGTTATTTATGGGGGATTTGTTATTTGTCCAAAACCATCCAACGTTTTTTGAGGAATCTAACCCTGAATGGTGGGTTCGAATTTTAAAAAATATAACAGAATTAGAGTTTGAAATAGCTGTCCCGGGTCATGGGCCAATTGGGACGAAAAAGGATGTATTGCAATTAATAGAGTATATTGAAGGAATGCGTGAATTGGCCTTAACATCAACTGATTTAGTAGATATCCCAATACCTGTTAAATATCATCATTGGCCATACCCTGAAATTTACCAACAAAGTCTTCACAAACTTAAGGGGCTGCTAGCATGTCAACTAAAAACAGGTATAGTTTAGTCTGTACCGTGCCCTCATAAACAGGGTTTGCACCAAACAGGCCTGCAAAAATGTAGGCAACGAGGGAAACAATGGCTGTTGGAAGAGGCGATTTTACATGGCGTCATCATAAATATTGAAGTAAAGAGAGGGGATTTAGAGCTTTCAATATAAACTTGACTACTTATAATAGGGTGAACCGTACCATAAGTAACTGCGAAATTTTATTTAAGCTATAGAATAAGAATAATTAATTATGTAAAAACATCATAAGGACAGAAGAAGAGCTGAAAACATCTCTTTTGAGACATAAATTAAGTATTGTTCACTAATTATGGTGGTGCCTGTCACTCTTCGATTGATCTTGTTACACTATATGTTTCAGCATTGTTGCATAGAAAAGCTAAACGAAGTTGGAGATTACTACAAAAATCGTTTTTCGCAAATGGCGTATTTCAGCCGGTTTTTCAAAAAACATGAGGGAAATTCTCAAAAGGAATTTCGTAAAAAGTATGTAGGAAAATAGTATTTTTCCTTTATTTATAAAAGTCAGCTGAGGAATATTTCAATAATTACCCTTAGTTTAATTTAAAAAAATAAATATTCTAAATATTTATTGACAGTGCATATAAATAATAATACAATTCAGTTAATCGATTAACTAACAAGATGGTGAATAAATTGAAAAATCCAACATTGAAAGAGGTAGCACACTTAGCAAATGTCTCAACTGCAACCGTATCAAATGTTATTAATAATACTAAATTTGTAAGTGAAGATGTAAAGAAACAAGTTTTCGATGCAATGGAAGCGCTTAACTATAGACCAAATCAAATTGCTAAAAGTCTCAGAGTAAAACAATCTAAATTAATAGGAATATTAATTTCAGATATTGCCAATAGCTTTATTTCTAATGTAGTAAAAGGAATTGAAAATACATTGTCGGAAAAAGGATATAATGTTCTCTTATGTAGCACCGATTCTGATATTACAAAAGAGAAAGAGTATCTTGATGTGTTAATGGGTAAAAGGATTGATGGTTTAATCATTTCATCATCTGCAGGAACAGGAGATCATTATAACGATTTACTAAAAGCAAAAGTTCCACTTGTTTTTTTAAATCGATGTCCTGATCATTTTCCTTCAAACATGGTTATGACCAATAACATAAAAGGTGCTTACCAGGCGACAGAGCATTTAATTAAGCATGGTTATAAGAAAATTGCTGTTATAACTGGTCCTTTGCATTTTAGTACTGGAAGGGACAGGTTTATTGGTTATCAAAGAGCGCTTGAAGATTACGCTATTCCTTTCAAAAAAGAAATGGTATTAGAAGGTAATTTCGACATTGAAAGCGGTTATGAAATGACGAAAGAAATACTTGAGTCTGATATAAGTACTGAAGCAATATTTATTTCAAATAATTCTATGTCTTTAGGAGCTTATAAATATATAAAAGAAAAGAGTTTAAACATTCCACAAGACATTGCGATTTATGGATATGATGATCCAGAATGGGCTGATGTTGTTAATCCACCGTTATCGGGTATCAGGCAGCCTGCTTATGAGTTAGGAATACATGCTGCAAATAATATAATAGATACAATATCAGGTATTAGCACAGAGGGAAGAGAAATTATTTATTTAGATCCAGAAATGGTCATTAGAAATTCTTGTGGATGTTAATTGAGAGTTTTAAAACGTTTAACTAGTATTTTATATAAATCTAGTTAAACGATTAACTATAATTTATTCTAAAAAGGAGTTGTACTAGATATGAAAATTGCGATTGGGGGAGACCACGCAGGGTTTCCACTGAAAGGCCATGTCATTGAAGTTTTAAAAGAATTAGGTCATGAAGTAACAGATTATGGGAGTTTTGACCCGAATCCGATTGACTTTCCTGACATCACTAAAGTAGTTTGCGAAAAAGTCCGCAAAAATGAAGCTGACAAGGGGATTCTAGTTTGCGGAACTGGAGTTGGAGCTTCTATTGCAGCGAATAAAATTCCGGGCATTCGGGCATCAGTTTGTCATGATATTTATTCTTCCCATCAATGTGTGGAGCATGATGATGTAAATGTTATGTGTATCGGTGCTCAAATTATTGGACCTGCTTTAGTAAAAGAGTTAGTGCAATCCTTTTTAACGGCAGAATTTAGCACTGCAGTTGAATTTAGACGAAGAGTCGAAAAGCTACACTTAATGGAATTGGAATATGCAAAGCAGCTATTAGAAGTAAATAAAAAATAGGGGGAATAAAACAATGAGATTAAAGAATGCGCTGACATTTGTATCTAGTATTCTATTAATGTTTAGTTTAGCAGCATGTAATGCATCTGAAGAAACTTCGAAAAAATCAAGCACTGATTCAGAAAAAGTAGAAACTATGAAAATTAAACTAGGTCACGTGACAAATGACCAATCTGCCATTCATAAGGGATCTGTGAAGTTTGCTGAATTAGTAAAAGAAAAGTCAAATGGAGCTATGGAAGTAGAAGTAATCCCAGGAGGACAATTAGGAAATGAAAAAGATCTAATTGAAAGTACACAAATTAATACGATTCAAATTACAATTCCATCTGCAGCGGTTCTTTCAAACTTTGTCCCTAAAGCAGCTGTACTAACTTTACCTTATGTTATTAAAGGAAATAATGAACGTGAAAAATATCAAACGTTTGTTAAGCTTGCTAAAACTGATGTATATAAAGAAATTGGAACTCAAGCAGAAACGGTTAATTTGGGTGCATTTCCTGAAGCAGTATGGTGGGTCGGAGATCGTCATGTAACAACTAAAGAAAAACCAGTTAAAACTCCAGAAGATGTTAAAGGATTAAAAATTAGAACACCTGATGCAGCTGCTCATACTGAGCCATTTAAAATTATGGGTTCAAACGTTACACCAATGAATATTGCAGAAGTATATATGTCCTTAAAGACTGGAACGATTGAAGCTCAAGAAAATTCAATTAATCAAATATATACAAACAAATTTTACGAGGTACAAAAATATGTGAACCTCACAGGACATATGACTCAAAATGAGCTACCAGTTGTAAGTTTACAATGGTGGAATACTTTAACTGACGAACAGAAGACCATTGTTACCGAGGCAATGTTTGAGTCAGGTGAATATATGTCTGAGCTTCAATTAACAGCTAACGAAGAGGAATTAGAAAAATTAAAGAATGAAGGCATGGAAGTAGTAGAAGTTGATGTTGAAGCGTTTAAAAAGGCGACTGCTGATACTTATAAATCTTTTGAAGATAAAGTAGGAAAAGGATATTACGAAAAAATTATCTCTGCTCAAGAGTAAAGGACAGACGGTATTTGGAGTGATTAATAAATGAAAAATCCCAAATTTATATTTTTGAATTTAGAAGAATTTATTAGTGGTGTCCTTTTTACCATTATGTGTATCTCTGTAGCTCTAGGAGTAATTGCTAGATTTTTTGACCTTGCATTAGTATGGACCGATGAATTGGCACGATACACTTTTATTTGGTCCGTACTTTTGGGTACTGTTGTCGTTTTTAAACAAAAAAAGCATATAGCTATTGATTTGATTGGAATCGTTTTTTCAGAAAAAATAAATCTAGTCATTCGTGTTCTCATCCATGTAATCATGTTAGTTATATTTTTCATCCTTTTTAGATATGGGTGGATTTTGACTCAACAAACTTGGAACGTACTGACAACGAGTTTACAGATACCGACAGGACTTGTTTATTTATCGGTTCCAGTATCTAGTTTTCTATTATTTATTTATACGCTCATAGAGATTTACCAAATCACTTTCAAGAAATTAAGCAATCCAGTATAGAAAGGAGAAACGAAAAAAATGCTTATTATTTTAATTATTTCTTTACTAGTTCTCCTTCTTATTGGTGTCCCTGTTGGATTTTCATTACTCGGAGCAACACTAATAGCGCTTCTTTCAGAAGGGACAATTCCTTTGCAGACCATGCCACAAAGGCTCGCTCTAGGATTAGATTCTTTCCCTATGTTAGCGATTCCGTTGTTTATTTTGGCGGGAACCATCATGGAAGCGGGGGGTATTACAAAACGTCTAATCCAATTATCGGAAGTTCTAGTTGGTCATATTAGAGGGAGTTTAGCACATGTTTCAGTAGTTTCAAATGTATTCATGTCTGGTGTTTCGGGATCTGGGGTAGCCGACGCAGCTGCTACTGGATCTGCCTTAATCCCAACGATGATTAAAAGAGGATATGGTAAAGGGTTTGCAGCAGCCATTTTAGGGGCGAGTGCAACGGTAGGTCCGATCATACCCCCTAGTATTCCGATGATTGTTTATGGCAGTCTTGCAGGTGTATCCGTTGGGAAGCTATTTTTAGGTGGAGCTATTCCGGGTCTAATGATGAGTTGCTCATTGATGGTTGTTTCTTATTTTATTGCAAGAAAAAGAGGATTTGAGAAACGAGCAAGGGCTAGCTTTAAAGAGATTGTTAAAGCTTCTTTGGATGCCTCATGGGCACTTCTAATGCCAGTAATCATTGTCGGTGGTATCTTTTCGGGTATATTCACTGCCACAGAATCCGCGGTCATTGCAGTTTTTTATTCCTTAATTATCGGTCTATTTGTATATAAGGAAATAAAAATTAAAGAATTACCGAAGAAAATATTAGAATCTGTCACCATGTCATCTTCAATTGGAATTATTATTGCTGCTTCCGTACCATTTGCTTGGGTCATGGCATTTTCTCAAGGACCAGCAAAAGTACTGGCAATGTTTCAAAACATTTCAGATTCAACTATTGTTGCCATGCTGCTCTTAATGTTTATTTTACTAATATTAGGGTGCTTTCTAGATGGTATGGCGATTATTATTATTACTACACCAGTGATTATGCCGATATTAACACAATTCGGTATTGATCCTTTACACTTTGGCGTTATATTAGCCATTAATGTAATGATTGGAACGATTACTCCACCTGTAGGTACGATCATGTATGTGGCATTAAGCATAGCTAAATGCTCTGTAGTTGAATTTTCAAAAGAAATTAGGCCATTCTTAATAGTGTTGATTGCCTTACTAGTGCTGTTTGCATTAGTACCGGGTATTGTTCTTTATTTACCAAATTTGTTGATGAAATAAGGAAAGGGTCCCGATTTGGGTCCCTTTTTCTACTAACAAAATGATATAGTAGGTGGTTAATATATGAAAAAACCCGTCATTACTGTTTTAGGAAGTATAAATATGGACCTTGTAACGGTTACAAATCTTATACCACATCAAGGTGAGACTCTTATAGGTCAATCTTTCTCTACATTCCCTGGAGGAAAAGGGGCAAATCAAGCAGTTGCAGCTGCTAGACTTGATGCTGAAGTATGTATGTTAGGAAAAGTTGGAGCGGATTTATTTGGCTCTAAACTCAAAGATATACTTCGCCAGGAAGGTGTAAATGAGAAATACGTAGATATTGTGACCGAAAATGAAACTGGAACAGCTACTATTATTGTTTCAAATCATGATAATCGAATCATTGTTGTCCCTGGAGCCAATAACGAAGTAACGCCAGAATGGGTTATAGCCCATGAAGAACAAATCCAAAATAGTGATCTATTGCTGCTACAATTAGAAGTCCCTATAGAATCTGTCATAACAGCAACTGAAATTGCTAATAAGTATGGTGTTCCTGTAATACTGAATCCAGCACCATTTCAAAAAATACCCAAAAATCTATTAGAAGGACTAACTTATATAACGCCTAATGAGCATGAGTATAAACAACTCTTGGATCAGGCCACTAATGAAGAAATAGAACAAATCAAAGATAAAAGTATAGTGACTAAAGGTGAAAAGGGTGTTGAATTCCATCTTAACAACCAAAAAACAACAATAAATGCAATAACAGTTGAAGTCTTAGATACAACTGGTGCTGGAGATACTTTTAATGGTGCCCTTGCTGTTGCCCTTAGTAAAAAACATAATCTAAAAGATGCCGTATTATTTGCTACTATAGCTGCATCTATCTCGACTACAAAAATGGGAGCACAAACTGGGATGCCTGCTTTAACTGAAATAGAAGATATTTTTAAATCGAAAAAAATTAAGTTTCGGTGTTAGATAATAATGTCTAGTTATGGTGTCGGGTACAGACAAAAGACACTAATAGTTAGAAGAAATATATATATATTTATATTTTGAGCATAAAGGCTAAGAATTGTTAACTTTGAGACAAGAGAAATGGACGCACTAATAGAAAAAATCTAGTTAGAGGCACATTAATAATTTTATAGTTAAAAAGTTGAGGTTAATTCCTTAACTTTTTTATTTTTCGTCGATATACGCGTTACGGTGATCCGTACCATAAGTAGAGTCATTTTTTTACATCTACTCAACTTGAGACAAGGCAGTACCAAAAAGATGAATTGTTGTTCGAAGTCAAGTGAACTTTGGACAAGGTAAGGCCAAGAAGATGAAGTGGTGTCCGAAGTCGAGTGAACTTCGGACAAGGTAAGGCCAAAAAGATGAAGTGGTGTCCGAAGTAGAGTGAACTTGGGACAAGGGAAGGCCAAAAAGAAGAGGTGGTGTCCGAAGCCGAGTGAACTTTGGACAAGGTAAGGCCAAAAAGATGAAGTGGTGTCCGAAGCCGAGTGAACTTTGGACAAGGGAAGGCCAAAAAGAAGAGGTGGTGTCCGAAGTCGAGTGAACTTTGGACAAGGGAAGGCCAAAAAGAAGAGGTGGTGTCCGAAGCCGAGTGAACTTTGGACAAGGGAAGGCCAAAAAGAAGAGGTGGTGTCCGAAGTCGAGTGAACTTTGGACAAGGTAAGGCCAATAAGAAGAGCTGGTGTCCGAAGTTGAGTAAACTTCGGACAAGGTAAGGCCAAAATTGTTTAAAATCAACGAGATTGAACATTTCCCATCCCAACTTTTAACGCTTTATTTCCTAACAACAGGAATCCACATTTCACCAAAAACTAAGCCGTTTCGCTGCCCCATTTCAACCGATGCATTTGGCCCGCCAACATAGGCAACATTCGTTGCTTCTGGAAGTACCTGACCAAAGGCAATGCCAGCAAGCATATTATTCAATTCATCAGTAGTCTTCGCTTCCCCTTTCACAACTACATAATCCCCCTTAGGAAATTGAACCACTCTGGCTTCTTCTGGTGCGGCCGATGCATCTGCCATGACACCGGCATAATGCATCATCTTGTTATTCACCGCTTCGTTCACCGCAAAAACGTAGTCATTGGTGGCTATAGATTTTAAGGTGTCAAGCCGTCCATCTTGGCTGACTGCCTCCCAAAAGTCCGACTTTTCCTTATTTAAGCCAGCAAAGTCTGTGTAATGGCTCTTAAGCTCCGTTCCCAAAGCAATCACGGTAAAGCTGTTTTTTTCTTCAAGGGTATAATCTGCCATATTTAAAACCTTCCTTTTTTAAAAATTAATCAAATGACTTTTCTTCATTCACTTGATGAGTTTATAATAACCTTTAATGATGTCAAAAAATGAAACTGTTTAGGAGCCGTAATGAAAAAAGTTGAACGGATCAATATCATCATGCGGTATATCAACAACCGCGCCCACTTTACCATTTCAGAAATCATGCGAGAATTTAACATCTCTCGTTCGACAGCCATTAGAGATATCAGAGAAATTGAGGCAATGGGAATGCCGCTTGTTGCTGAAGTTGGAAGGGATGGGGGGTATTTTGTCATGAACAACTCTGTCCTTCCCGCAGTTCGCTTTACCGATAATGAGGTCAAGGCTCTTTTTATTGCCTTTATGGCCACAAGAAATCAACAACTCCCCTATCTGAAGAGCCGCCAGTCATTAGCTGAAAAGTTACTAGGCCTCATCTCAGAAAACCAGCAAGAGACACTCGTTCTTTTAAATCAAATCTTGCTTTTTGAAAGCACCAATCCCAATAATCCCGACCTTCTTGATCTGTCAGACATCCCCGATCCCATGTTAGAAATGGTCATTCAACTTCTTCTTTTAGATAGGTATTTATTGATTACTATCAAAGTAGAGGAGGTAATCAAAACTTATCCAATTTATCTTTTGCACCTTTATCGTGAAAAAAGTGTTTGGCTTATTGAAGGCTTTGACTTAAAGGAAGAAAGGAAGCAGATTTTTCCTGTCGACTATCTCGTACATATCAAACCCTATCCTACGAAAAAAAGATTGGACAAGAAAAAAATTTTAGGAAAACTAAAACAGCAGGAGGATGTAATCAACCTTGTCCTTGAACTTGGTCCAAAAGCCATTGCCCAGTTCAAAAAATACCATCCTTTAAAAGTTTCCATTTCCTATACCAATCCTTACCAAACCACAGCCATTCTAAAGACTTTTATCAATGTGAAGCTTCCTGAAGAGTTGAACGAAATAACCAATTGGCTGCTTTTCCTAGGTGGAGATATCAAGGTCAGGGAAGTGCCAGATGAAGTAGTAGAAATTTTACAAGAGAGATTATGCTTATTTTCCCCATAAGCAGTGCAGGTTAAAACCTAAGAATTGTTACCTGAAATAACCTCATTAAATATGTTATCTTTGTTAGTAGAATTAGCCATATTAATTTGTGGAAGAATCTGTTCCAAATCCCCCATTGTGACTGGTCTAGCATGCGGCATCAAACTATAACCTAATGCTCCATTATTTTCGATCGTTATCTTAGAAGCCATTGGAAATATTGTCAATGTTCAGTGGTTCTTTTTATTAACAAATATTGCACTAGTAACTATTTCTTTACGAGGGAGTATTCATATGAAATTGCTTAAGAGAAAAGGGGATTTGATTAAATTAAATCCAGCTCAAATTCTCGTTATTGGTTTCGGAAGCCTGATTTTACTAGGAACCTGTCTTTTTATGTTGCCAATTGCTACAAATGAGAAGGGGCCCGGACTAGGCTTTATAGATGCTTTATTTGAGGCAACCTCAGCTGTTTGTGTGACAGGTTTGGCAGTTGTAGATACGGGTACAACGTTCACTTTATTTGGACAAATTGTTCTTCTTTGTTTGATTCAAATTGGTGGTTGGGGATTTATGACGACAGGGATTTTTATGTTCATCATTTTAGGGAAGAGGATTGGACTAAAGGAGCGTTTATTGCTACAAGATTCACTAAATGTTTTTACACTTTCAGGAGTAGTTTACCTGGTAAGGCGGATTATACTAATTACTCTGATCTTAGAGATAGTGGCTGCAATTATCTTAGCGATAAATTGGGCAGCAGAAATGCCATGGAAGAAAGCCATATATTATGGAATATTTCATTCTATTTCTGCCTTTAATAATGCTGGTTTTGGCTTAGAACCTGACAATCTTAGTAAATGGGTGGGAGACCCCATTGTCAATATTGTAATTACCTTCCTTTTTATCATTGGAGGTATTGGTTTTACTGTCATCCTAGATTTATTAAATAAAAAATCCCTGCGTAAGTTGTCTCTTCATTCTAAAGTAGCTTTATTGATGACCCTCATTCTAAATATTGTAGGGCCTCTAATCATATTAGCCTCAGAATTTGATAATTCCCAAACAATTGGAAACTTTGAGCTGGGAGATAAACTTTGGGCATCCTATTTTCAAGGTGTTGTGCCTCGTACAGCAGGCTTTAACACCATAGATATTTCACAAATGACCATTTCATCTCAAGTATTTATGATGGCCTTAATGTTTATAGGAGCTTCTTCTGGTTCTACAGGGGGCGGGATAAAAGTAACCACTTACGCCATTATCATTTTTGCATTTTGGACCGTCCTAACCAACCGAAACGATGTAAATATCTTCAAAAGAAGAATTTCATGGCAATATGTGAATAAGGCTTTATCCATCGTGGTGGCAGCAATCATTTTCATTTTCACTATTTTTTTCTTATTGACCTATACGGAAAAAGCCGAGATGAGCAGTATTCTTTTTGAAACTATTTCTGCCTTTGGAACGGTTGGCTTATCAGCAGGTTTAACAACAGATCTAACACCAATTGGAAGACTTTTAATTACATTAATGATGTTTATAGGAAGACTTGGACCTTTAACGATGGCTTTTGCAATTTTAAAAACTCAAAAAGAATCAAAGGTAAGATATGCGGAAGAAAAAATATTAATAGGCTAATAAAATGTTTTCTTACGGGGTGAATGCAGAAATATTAAGGCGAACAGTGACAGTAACGGTTCGCCTTAATATCCTCATCCTTGTTGATTCAGTTTCCGACGAATGAAACTTTCCTGCCCGGCATCTACCGAAATATATAAAAAGTCTCCTGCCTGAATGACGGTATCACCACGTGGGACAATTTCATTGTCTCCTTTGCGGATAAGAATTAATAGGGTATCCTCCGGCCACGGATAATCTTTGACCTTTTTCCCTACTAATGATTGATTGCTCACATCTACAGGATAAACAAAGGTAGTATAGTATCCTTTTCGGTGACCATTCTGTTTTCCTAATAATTGACTTAATAAGCCCTCGTAAACAGGGATTGCCCCTATCAAGTCAGCAACTATGTAAGCAACGAGGGAAACAATGGCAATCGGCATAAGTGCTTGTAAGCTCCCTACCATTTCTGAAACCAAAATGATCCCAGTCAATGGCGCCTTACAAATCGCAGTAAAATAACCTGCCATTGCATAAACGATAAAACAGCGGATGAGACTCTCATCGACACCAAAATAGGTAGAGATAGTTTGGCCAAAGATGGCACCCAAAGAGGCTCCAAGGGTCAATAGTGGTAAGAAAATACCACCGGGCAGACCGCTCCCATAGGAAATCATAGAAAAAATAAACCGTAGGATAAAGATAAAAATTAAAATTTCTAAAGTGAAATGTGTATTATTGAGTGCAGAAACAACTTCTGCCCCGCCTCCTAAAATATCAGGCATAAAATAGCCTATTGGAATAATTAATAAAAGGGGAATGAATCCGTACATATAATCTGGCAGGAAATGAATATGCCTATACCAATTGGATAAACGAAAAAGAACCTTTTGATACAATAAACCAAATGCAGCTAAAACGATTCCTAATAAAATAAGCCAAAAATAGCTTTCGAGAGGGAACCGAGGAATATCACCCATATATAAAACAGGTGTCATCCCAAAAATATTCAATGAAATAAAATTGGCTGTGATGGAGGCAACAAAACAAGTGACAAGCAGAGTAGAGCTAAAATGATGATGAATTTCCTCTAATCCGAAAAGCAGGCCAGCAACAGGTGCATTAAAGGCAGCTGCTAATCCTGCACTCGCACCACTCGTAATTAATATCTTTTGATCAGTAGAATTTCCGCCGGTAAATTGATTTACCCCTTGACCTACTGCAGCCCCTAATTGGATGGAAGGACCTTCCCGGCCAAGAAAGGCGCCAGAACCAATGGAAAGAATTCCTCCGACAAATTTCCGCCAAAGTACAGACCACCACTGAAGCTCTATATCTCCTTGAATCTGACCCTCGACTTGCGGAATCCCACTCCCTTTAATATTTCGGTTTCCTTTAATAATCCAGCTGATCACAAATCCTGCAATTAAAGTAACGATAATGGCATAAAACAATAAAAAGGGATTTCCTTGAGAGGAAGCATAGAAAGACTTTACAACCTTTAATATTTCTCCAATGAACAGCCGAAATAAGCTGACAATTAAACCTGCCACAATCCCAACAATTGCACCACGAACCACGAATCCAATCCGCCTCATGGGTACATTCCTTACAAAAACCTTGCGCTCCATTTGTGTTCGCTCCTAGGATGGGTTCTATATTATACATTAACTAGTATGTTATTTGACATCTCTTTAAAAACGAAAAACACCGTTTTCTTTGGTAAGTGTATAAAAACACTACCACACAGAAGAGGTGTCTCCTATATGATAGACCTAAATTGCCAATACAATCAACTATCAAAAGAAAGTGTACTTAATATTAAAAATGTAAGGAATTGGTTAATTGAGCAAACAGGAGTTATGACTAAGGAATTTAGAGGTTTCAGTACATAGAGGAATTTTTATATATCTTATGATATGCTAAAGCAACAACTTTGCAAAAAATAATGAGTTGGTACTATAATAAACAGGGCCCACACTTTGTCACAGCTAATAGGTGGATTCAGGAATTCAAAAGGATCAGTTTCGGGGAAATAAAGAAGGTTTTGGGAAAAATAAAAAAGCACTTCAATATGGCAGAGAATAATCAATCTCTTCTAACAAATCATAAGAAATATGCTAACAAGGGGGACAGGAAATTTGGTTTATAAATTATCAATTTTAATTACAATATTATTTGTTCTATGGGGAGCCATAGCACCAAAAAATATGGGGGCTATATCGAAAGAGGCTTTTTCATTTACAATAAATAACTTTGGCTGGTTGTATTTATTTTTAGCTTTGGGATTCTTACTATTTGCTTTTTATTTAGCGTTTAGCAAATTTGGAAACATTCGTTTAGGTTCTGATGATGATGAGCCCGAATATTCAAACCTCTCATGGTTTGCCATGCTGTTTAGTGCCGGTATGGGGATCGGCCTCGTTTTTTGGGGTGTTGCTGAACCCATTTCTCACTATATGAACCCTCCCTATGGCGAAGCTAAAACGGCTGAAGCTGCAAAATTGGCGGTCCGTTATTCATTTTTTCATTGGGGACTACATCCCTGGGCGATCTATACCATTATTTCTTTATCGTTAGCATATTTTCAATATCGAAAAGGCTATTCGGGATTGATAAGCTCTACCTTTTACCCACTTTTAAAGGAAAAAGTAAAAGGACCAATTGGAAAAGCAATAGATATCCTTTCAATTATTGCTACAGTATTTGGTGTGGCTACATCACTTGGGCTGGGTGCTTTACAAGTAAACGGGGGCTTATCCCATTTGTTCGGCATTTCGACCTCCACATCCTGGCAGATCATCATTATCGTGGTTGTTACCGTTCTTTATCTTATTTCTGCAACTACTGGTCTTGATAAAGGAATTTTACTGCTAAGTAATGGGAACCTCATTTTGGCTATTCTCCTACTACTGTTAACCTTTACTCTAGGCTCATCTTCCTTTTTGTTAGATACTTTTACAGTAAGCATTGGATCCTATATTCAAAATCTGCTGCAAATGAGTCTTAGATTAACTCCTTTTCAAGATAATCCGTGGATTGGAAATTGGACCCTGTTTTACTGGGCTTGGTGGATTGCATGGGCTCCATTTGTTGGAATGTTTATTGCGAGAGTATCGAAAGGGAGAACCATTAAAGAATTTGTTCTAGGTGTTTTGCTGATTCCTAGTTTATTTAGTTTTATTTGGTTTTCGGTTTTCGGAGGCAGTGCCCTGCACTTCGAAATGTTTGAGGGTGGGAAAGTCGCTACAGCTGTACAGAATGATATTACCTCAGCATTGTTTGTAACCCTTGAAGGATTACCATTTGGAACGATTATGAGTGTAATAGCCACCCTATTAATCGTTACTTTTTTTATTACATCTGCCGACTCAGCCACCTTTGTTTTAGGCATGTTATCATCTGATGGGGATCTTAATCCGTCAAATCGGATAAAAATTTCATGGGGAATTCTCCAATCCTCCATTGCCATTGTTTTATTGCTGAGCGGGGGATTAGAAAGTTTGCAAACAGCTTCCATTGTCACTGCTTTGCCGTTTGGGATAATTATGACCTTTATGTGTGTGTCTATTTATAAGGCTTTAAACCAGGAAGTAAGATTGGCTAAGAAACAGGAGCAAATCAGGAAAAAGAAGATTGAACAATTGATTAAGGAATTGGCCGATCGCCAATCATAACCTAGCAGAAGCCTTTCTAATGAACCAAGATATTCTCGACCAAGGAACTAAATAGATAGAAGAAAGGAAAAACCCAGTAAATTTTACTGGGTTTTTCCTTAGGCGGATTAAGGCTGAGTATGCAAACCTATTTGGTTTATATTAGATTTTAAATTAGTCTCGTTTTCATTAATATAAGCCCTTTTCACAGGCACCATGGCTAGGGCAATTGCGGCTATTAAACCAGGAATGGCAAACGCAATGAAATTTAAGTGAATCGGTAAAGATATGGATAAGAGGAATCCTCCTAAAAGTGGTCCAAGCATACCGCCAATTCGCCCGATGCCTGATGCCATTCCTAATGCTGTCGATCTGACATATGGAGGATAGTACTGGGATACATAGGCCTGTACAATATTTTGGGCACCAATGGTAGCTGCGCCTGCAATGGCAACTAAGAGATAAATGAATGCAGAATTACCGCCAAATCCAAGTAGAGTCAAAGCAAGTGCACCTGAGGCATACATCGGAACAAGCATTTTTTTGGATCCGTATTTATCACAAAGCCGGCCGATTATAAGTGTTCCAATAATTGCACCGCCTTGCAGGGTAATTAAGAAGGCTAAGCTGGAATTTAGTCCGTATCCTGCTTCAATCATTAGCTTAGGAAGCCAGGTATTTAAGCCATAAACCATTAACAAGCAGCTAAAAAAGGCAACCCAAAACATCACCGTACTTAAACCACGTTTTTCTTTAAATAATCCAATAATAGGAACCTTGGTGTCTGGTACTTTTAATTCAACAATTTTATCATTTTGATTGAATGTAAGACCAGGGCTTACCTTGGTTAGTGTCGCAATCAATTTGTCCTTTTTGCCAGTTCGAATGAGATAACTGGACGTTTCAGGTAATTGCTTATGGATAAAGGGCAAAAGTAATAGAGGAAGACCTGCAGTCCAAAAGATGGCCTCCCAGCCCAATCTTGGCATGATAAAGATGCCTAATAAAGGGGCAAGGATACCCCCGACTGAATATCCGCACAATACAATGGAAACGATCATACTTCTCATTGTTTTGGGTGCATAATCTGTTAATAATGCTATAACATTCGGCATAATTCCACCCAGTCCTAATCCTGCTAAAAAGCGAAAGGTTGAGAAAACAGTGGGAGAGTCTGTGAAGCCGCATAAGAAGGTAAATAAACTAAATAATAGTAAGGTAATCGCAATCACGTTTTTCCTTCCAATCCGGTCAGCTAGTGTTCCAAAAAGGATGGCACCGAACATCATTCCAAATAATCCATAGGTTCCGATAGCTCCGGCTTCGACAGGGGTAAGACCCCATTTTTCAATCAATGTCGGCAGAACGGTTCCATACACCACCAAATCATATCCGTCAAACGAAATAATAATAAAGCTCCATATAAGAAGACTTAGATGAAAACGGTTAAATTTACTTTTAGCTATAACTTCTGTGGTATTAATTGTTGCCAAAGTTTCTCCTCCTTAAGATGATAAAATAAATGACAGCGTTTTCTAAAAAATACAAGTGAATTTGTATGTTCCTTCCTTAACACCACTCTTCTTTATCGCAATGGTGAATGTTATTCTCTATTTAGAGATTATAAAGAGAGATTTATAGCAGGTCAATAGAAAATTTAAAACATTTATAGTTTTCAGTAAATTGGGTATATGAGACTAAAATTAAGCGAATTACCTTATATCCTTTTTTATGGAGGCTGCGTCTAGGAGATAGAACACTTCTGGCTTGGGACAAGCGCAAGAGCAGCGAATGAAAAATATTTTTAAAAATCCTTTTAGGATTAAATGGACGAAGGTTGTCTCTAGTATTTTCAATAGATAGATTTTTTTTAATAAAATGTATTCATGTTATACTTTGGAAACAGATTGCTTTTAAAAGGAGTTAAGAAATTGAAGTATATAAAATCGCAAATGCAGCAGCTGATCAAGGATCATAAAGAATTGCATACACGCTTAAAAGAACTGAAGTCAGAACACGGCCTTGAAAAAAACAATGCCCTCAAGGCTTTGTATCACTCAGAAGTTGCTGACGGGGGAAAATACCAGCAGGCTTATCAAGCACTAGATCAGCCTAAAAAGTAGACCCATTACAATTACTTGTTTACAGAATAAAAGACCTCAACAAGAGGTCTTTTATTTTGTGGATTTTTTCAGTTTTTCTGCTTGGAAAAGCCGGTCATAACAAAACAGGTAATAAACGCAACGGCTGTAACGATTATAGCGAAAAGTAATCCTATTGATGCCATAAAGGTATCATCACCTGGAAAAGCTGGTTTTAGTGTCACGAACCAGTAAACAAATATAAAAGTCATGATCAGATAAAAACTGCCGCCGAAGGCCCCAATCTTCAAACGGTTTCTTTGCGTCCCTTGCCATGCTTTATTGATTACGATCCATGAAAAAACACTTCCAATTACTGCTAAAAACATCACAGGTATATGAAGATAGGGAATCAAGAAATGCATTAATATATAAAGCACAAGACATGTAGAAAAAAATAAAGCAGCATTTAGGACGAATAAGAATGATCCTGTTACCCAATGATTTTGAAACCATTTAGCATTTCTTAGCTTTTGCACCAGCTTATTGTTATCACTGAGTTTGTTCATCGCTGGCTTCTTGAGGAAAATAACAAGTAATACGCCAATAAGACCGATTAATAAGATTGATGACATACTTCCACCCCTATATGTTAAAACTGTAATTCTCTTAAAACACAACAAATTTATCTTCCAAATTTTCCCGTTTGATAAAAAGCTCTTCTTAGAGATTTACATAGAATATATATGTATATAGAATTTCTATGTAAAGAATAAACTAAATTTAACTTTAAGTAAACCTATTTAAATACTTTTTTCATAAATCTCAATAAAGTTTTGCTCCCTTTTCCAGACCATGCTTTCATCGATATAAAGATTGCAGAATGGATGGATAACCCGCGAATGAACCTAATACTTAAGGCCATATTTAATATAGTTAAAATGGGAGTAATTAATGAAAAATAAAAAATAAAAAGGGCTGTTACGCCCCTTGATGCATCTAACACAGAACAATGATTTTATAGGGAGTAGTTTGGGCAGGAATGCTAAATGTGGCAGGACCATATACAACAAGCAGATTTCGGTTTGCAGGATTCAATGTGAAGGGTTGATTGTTTTGTAATAATATCGGATTTTTAATAGAAATATTCAATTGTAACTGACCATCACTACTCACCAGCTGGCTGTTAAAATAGTCTACCTTTACATTTTGATAAGGGCTTTCTTTTACGATTATGAGGGCTTGATATTGTGGCGGGTAAATAAGAATAACAGGTACATTTACATCATAAAAACCAGTCACACGGTCTCCAACTGAGACCATAACATGGTCTAGAAAATAGGTGGTTGGACTTATCACGAAATTTACTATTGAACCATCTCCTCCTAATAAGGACATTAATTTAAAACACCCTTTTAATTCTTCATCTGAACCTATTAAATAATCTTGAATCATGGTAACTGTACCAGAAAAAGAACCGTATTTTTTCATTTTTTCCCCTCCATTTTGATGAGTCATTAACGAAATCCTCCGGAAACTTTGTGAGCGGGGAGCGTATTATATTCCAATATAAATTCAATTTGCCTTATAAATTTTATGTTGCTTGTGAGTAGATATTACGTAATGAAGGCATGATATTGCCGTTAGAAAATAATGATGATAGTCCTCATGAAAAGGAGTATGTTATGTATAACTATTATTCTAGGACAACTAGGAATCAGCCAAGTGTGGTTGCGTTTGCAAATGGTGATGTAACTGGGGATAGAGTTCCTGATCATGTCTATTTAACCGGAATAAAGACTCCAGCTAGTCCATTTACTCAAAATATTACTCTGCTTGTTCAAGATGGAAGAAATGGCAGCGTAAAAAGTGTCCCACTTCGAGAAAATGCTGGCTACAATCCTACTATATTCTTAGGAGATTTTACTGGTAATGGAGTAGATAATATTTTAATAAGTATTTCTACAGGTGGCAGTGGTGGAATCATGTACCATTATATTTATTCCTTTGTGGAAAATAAACCACAATTACTATTTGATTTCAATGAATATAATGAGCAATACCAATATGAGGTTAGTTATCAAGACAATTACAAAGTAGAAGTTGTCAGCAAGAGTAATAATAAAAAGTATATCATAGACATATCAACAAAAGGTGCTGAGTATTTAACTGAAATATATGATGAAAACGGCAAATTGAAAAGTCCTATTACGGGTTTTGTAAATCCTCTAAGCGGCTTATATCCTGTTGATTTTGATCTAAATAAGGTGTATGAGCTATTGGCGTATCAAAAAATTGCCGGAAGATATAATGCAGATTCTTTAGGATATTTTTTGAATACTTTAGGCTGGGTAGATAATCGATTTGTTTTGCAAAATCAGTATGTAGCTATTTTAGGGTATTAGGATAAATTTCGGAAAGATAGAACCTTTTTAATAATTGAAATAGTAAGGAGAATTTTCTTTTATGCAAATCTCTAGTGAATTTCAGGAAAAAATAATCAACGTCTTTGGGTCCGACGGAAAGTCCTGGTTAGGGTCACTAGAACAAACAGCCCAAGCTTATTTACAAAAATGGAATCTTTCCAGTGAAGGTCCTGTTAATAACCTTTCCTATAATTATGTAATGAAGGTAAACGATTCAGAGGGAACCCCGTTGATTCTAAAGCTAGGCGTGCCTAACTTTGATACACGAAATGAGATCGTAACACTGAAGGCCTATGATGGAAATGGCTGTGCCAAGCTGCTGAAGTCTGATCCGGAAAAAGGCGTTATGTTGTTAGAGCGGCTCGTCCCTGGAAGGATGCTCTCAGAGGAAATGGATGAAATGCTTGTGGTGGAAACATTTATAAAGGTGTGGAAAGCGATTCGCCGGCCTATACCGAACGGAACATCCACACCATCCCTTATCCACTGGTTTGAGGGACTGCAGCGATATCGGAAGTATTTCCCCAATGGCCCGATTTCTCACGAACATATTCAGTTAGCAGACGAATTTTTCCAACAGGTGATTGATTCATCGGCTGGTTCTGAACTTCTCCATGGCGATCTGCATCATGAAAACATATTGTATTCCGAGGAGCAAGGCTGGATGGCGATTGATCCAAAAGGAGTTGCTGGGGATCCATACTTTGATGTGATATCCTTTTTGGTGAATCAACTAGAGTCAAAGACTGATCCAAAAAGCATACTCAAACTCCGAATTGATACCATCAGTGAACAGCTGGGACTTGATCGTCAACGCTTGTTAAAAGCCGCAGTGGCTTTAGGGACACTTTATGCTTGTTGGGGGATAGAGGACCAGGCGGATTGGGAAACCACCTATCAATGTGTGAAATGGTTCATTGAGTTTTTGAATAGCAGAATATAAAAAAGACGATTCGACCTCCGATTCGTCTTTTTCCATTCAAATAAATCCAGAATGATATGAGCCACCTCTAAATAGAATGGAGTAGAGAAAACTCAATTTATGATTGGTGGTAATAGAATGGATGAAATAACGATTGACCCTTTTATCCATGTCCGTATGGTGAAAAGTTTTGAATACCATCCTAAAGGCAAGAAAATCAGCTTTATTTCTGATTTTACTGGGATGCCACAGGTATGGGAGCTTGATAGAGAGGACAGGTGGCCTGCCCAAACATCGTTTACAATGAAAGGAATCACCTTTATTAAATATATTGCCAGCACATCGGATCTTGTTATTGGGATGGACATGGATGGGGATGAAAAGGAGCAATTGTATTTATTAAAAGAGGGTAGCGAAAAAATAGCACTGACCAACTCTCCTGAACATATTCATTTGTTTGGTGACAGTTCTCCTGATGGGAAGTGGATTGCATGGTCCAGCAACCGCCGAAGTCAAAATTCTTTAGATGTTTATATTCAAAATCTGGAGACACTGGAAATCCGGCTTGTGTTTGCCGCCGATGGGACGTATTTAGTTGAAAAATGGTTTCCAGATGGAAAAACACTATTGGTTAAAAAGGCAAACTCGCCACTTGATCATGATCTAGGGGTATTTTCGCTTTCTACTGGAGAAATGAACTGGATTACAGCTCATATGGGTGAAGCTAGCTATAAAGATATTCATTTTAATAAGGATGGGGACCATATCTACCTATTAACGAATCAGGACAGAGAATTCTTCGGGCTTGCATTCATTCACATAGCCAGTAAACAATTGACTTGGCTCGAGCAGGGAGAGTGGGATATTGAAGGCTTGGTCTTGGATAAGGATAAAAATAAATTAGCTTACTCCATGAATGAAGGAGGAATATCGAGGGGTCTTCTGGTAGACCTTGTTCAAAGTAAGCTGTATACATGGGAAACTCCCATGGGAGTAATCAGTAATCTTAGATTTACACCTGACCAACAAAAGGTGGGATTTGTCCTAAATGGGCCTACGCATCCTTCTGACATCTGGGAGGTGGAGATTAACACCCTCCAAGCCAAACGGCTTACATATATCTCTCGTGCTCCAATCCTGGAGGAAAAATTAATTGAGCCAGAAATCATATCGTTTCCATCGTTTGACCAACGTCCGATACCTGCTTTTTACTATAAGCCCAATCATAGAGACGAGCGATCCCCGCTTGTCGTCTATATTCATGGTGGACCCGAAAGTCAAACCCGTGCTGTCTACAGCCCTTTTTTACAATTTTTTTTAACCCAAGGATATGCTGTGGCAGCTCCCAATATCCGCGGAAGTACAGGTTATGGAAAAACCTACACTCACCTTGATGATGGCCGCAAACGAATGGATGCCCTGAAGGATGTCATTTATCTAGTGGAATGGCTTAAAAAAACAGGGAGGATCAATCCGAAAAAGGTAGCGATTGTCGGTGGAAGCTATGGTGGATTTATCGTGCTTGCTGCTGCCAGCCACTATCCGAATATGTGGGCAGCTGGTATCGATATAGTAGGAATGTCCAGCCTTCGAACATTCTTACAAACAACGAGTCCTTGGCGGAAAAAGCTGAGGGAAGCAGAATATGGAACGATTGAAAAAGACGGAGAATACTTCGACCTAATCGACCCGTTGAATCATGCGGATCACATTGCAGCTCCTTTAATGGTCATTCATGGTGTGAATGATCCACGGGTTTCTATTCAAGAATCTGAGCAGATCGTCAGGAAACTAAAGAATCGAGATCATCCAGTAGAGTTTATTCGCATTGAAGAGGAAGGGCATACGATGGTGAAATTAAAAAATAAAATCAATTCGTATTCGATGATGGCAGAGTTCCTTAAAAAACATCTTGGGCCAAACTAGTTTTGCAAGAGCCTGGCATACTGCTTGGCTTTTTTTGTTTGGCTCTAGAATAGGAGAATAGTAGGATTTTTTGGTTTTTTTAAACAGAACAAATGTTTTGTTGTAAGATAAGGAGAGTAATAATTGAAATAGGGGTGTAATAACTAGTGAATGGTACAGCACACACAGCAATTGGCGCGGCAACAGGATTTATCGTGGCCAACACTTTCCAATCCTCTCCTTCTCAGACTCTCTTTTTTGTCGGATTAGGGGCGGTTTCGGGATTAATGCCCGATCTTGACATTGATGGAAAGCTTCGCGGCAAAATTACCTTATCCCATAAAGTCATTCGGATGGCCGCTCAGTTGATCGGGATCTTAATGGTTTTTTATAGCTTTTATGAAGGCAGCGCTACAGAGAAATGGTTTGGTCTCGGGATTGGAATAGGGATTATGGTGGTATCGGGATTCATTAAGCAAAAGCATATGTTAACAATCACCGGAATTGGAGTACTGATGGGAGGGTTCTCTTTATCGGAAATGTGGCTAATCCTGCTGGGGGGGTATATCATCATCGCGTCCTTGTCATCGCACCGTAGCTATACCCATTCCATCTTAGGTGTCATCTTCTTTGGGATCATTGCTTCAAAATTAGAAGGATCTCTCGGAATTGAGGGTGTCTTCTACACTTGTATAGGTGGATACATCAGTCATTTGATAGCAGATTTAAAAATACTACCCTTCAATAAAAGGGGTATTAAGCTCTTATTACCTATTTCTAAGGTAGAAATATAGATTTGGAAATTTAAAGAGGGACCCCGCCAAATAGATTTAGTGCCTGACCCCAGTGCGTTAACACAAAAACGCACTGGGGGTCAGGCACTTTTTTTGTATCCAAAAAAGCTTATTTGCCTAATTGGTAATGGGATTTTTAGCTGGAGGAAGCACTTTTGATTTTTTCCATGAATCCAGTGACTGGTGCAATAGATATGTTATTCTCTAATATACTCAACCGAGTAAATATGCGTTTTCGTTAGATTAATCACTTCTTTGATAAATTCATCTTGGGTTACTTTGAAATCATTTGTAATCCAATTCAGTAGTAGTCCGTAAAAGCCATAAGCAGTATAACGTTTAAAATAATCCATGTTGACTGGGATGTTGTTAATCGTTTCAAATATAAATTGTTGCTGATAAATTTTTAAGATGGTTTCAGGGAATCTTGTATGTAATCCTGGTAAAGTGTCTTCGTGTTTAATCAGCTCAAAAAAATTCCGATGTCCATATATGTAGGAAATGATATTAAAGGAAGGTGCATTTAGTTTTGCTGTATATACTTTTTGTCCAGGTACATAGGGTTTACCAACTGAATCTTCTAATCCTTGAAGCATAGAATCGAGTAAATTGTTTGCAAGCTCAATTTTATCTTGGTAATGAACATAAAAGGTACTACGATTATAAGCGGCATAGCTTACAATGTCTTTTATTGAAACAGAATGATAACCTTTCTCCTTTATGAGTTCTATTAGTGCTAACTTTAAATGTTCCTTTGTCCGATTTCTCCGTTGAGATGTCAAAGTTTGTTTCTTATTCATCAAAAAGCCTCCCTAAAATGGACAAATTAACTCAATGTGTCTACTAGTTAGACACTTAATAATATCTTACTGATTGTTATATGTGAACAGAATAGTACAATTAAATTGTGAACAAAATAGCACAAAAGATAGATTTATATATCTTTTATGGATAAGTTGTGATAATAGCATTGAATTTATTATACTGGAGGGATCTATTATGGGAAAATTACAAGATAAAGTAGCCGTGATTACTGGGGGAGCATCCGGTATCGGTGCTGCAACAGCACGTTTATTCGTGTCTGAAGGAGCCAAAGTGGTTCTTGTTGATTTAAATGAAGAAAAAGGGAAAGCTTTTGAAGAAGAATTGAAATCTCAAAATGCTGAAGCACTATTTGTAAAAGCAAATATTACTAGTGAAGATGATGTAGCTGGTGTCTTTAAACAAGCAGTTGAAACTTTCGGTAAAGTGGATGTTGTATTCAACAATGCAGGTATTGGGCGTGTTCATTCTTCACATGATTTAGAGTACTCTGAGTGGCGGAACACAGTAAATGTTGATTTAGATGGTGTATTCTTAGTAGCACGGGAAGCCATTCGTGAAATGTTAAAAACGGGCGGCGGTACAATTGTGAATACAGCTTCTATGTACGGCTGGGTTGGTTCACCTGGTTCAGCAGCCTATAACGCATCAAAAGGCGGCGTGATTAACTTAACACGTTCACTTGCACTTGAATATGCAGAACAAAATATTCGTATTAATTCATTATGCCCTGGTTTCATTGATACCCCAATTATTCCAGAAGAAAGTAAACAAGCATTAGCTGCGATGACTCCGATGAAACGTCTTGGCCAAGCAGAAGAAATGGCAAAAGCTGTACTATTTATGGCAAGTGATGATTCCTCATTCATGACTGGGAATAGCTTAACTGTTGATGGTGGCTATACAGCTCAATAATTGTAAAAGTAAAAGAAAGATCTCATATTATCTTGCTCATCACCTTAGGCGGTGGTGGGCTTTTTGTATAGGGATAAAAAATCAAAGTGATAAGGAGGAGTAAGACTGATCCTGTAAAAAAGAACAAGATTTTTATGAAGGCAGCGCTACAGGGAAATGGTTTGGTCTCGGGATTGGAATAGGGATTATGGTGGTCTCGGGATTCATTAAGCAAAAGCATATGTTAACCATCACCGGAATTGGCGTATTGATGGGAGGGTTCTCTTTATCAGAAATGTGGCTAATCCTGCTGGGGGTTTATATCATAATCGCGTCATCTTAGGTGTCATTTTCTTTGGAATCATTGCTTCAAAGTTAGAAGGATCTCTCGGGATTGAGGGTGTCTTCTACACTTGTATAAGTGGATACATCAGTCATTTGATCGCAGATTTTAAAATACTACCGTTCAATAAACGGGGGATTAGGCCGTTATTACCCATTTCTTCGGTAGAAATATAGATTTGGAAAAAGTGGGACCCCGCCAAATAGCGGGGTTTTCTTTTAGAATATTAATTGTAACTATGTTTTAAAAGATTTTAAACTATGGTGTATTGAATAATAAAATTCCCAATAAAAAGAATGGCAATCAAATAAAGCACAGGATGAACTTCTTTTCCTTTCCCCAATAAGAGCTTCATCAATGGGTATAGAATAAAGCCAAAAGACATGCCATCTGCAATGCTATAGGTTAATGGAATCAATACAATAATTAGAAGTGCCGGAAAGCTCTCAGTTAAGTCGTCCATTGAAATATGGACAATGTTTTGCAACATAAGAACGCCTATTAGTATCAGAATAGGGGAAACTGCACTCGCGGGAACCATTTTAATGACAGGTATAAATAAGAGCGAAACGAGAAACAATATTCCAGTCACAATGCTAGTCAACCCTGTTCTGCCGCCGGCGGCAATTCCTGCTGCTCCTTCCACTGATGCAACAGTAGGACTTGTTCCAAAGATTCCGGAAGATAAAACGGAAACAGCTGTAGCCTGGAGTGATTTCTTACTGCTCCCATGGTTTTTTAACATATTGCTATGTCCATGAATCAAGCCAATATTTTCAAACACAATTACCATTGCAAAAGAGATGGAAGTCAGCCAGAAGACAATATTACCTGCTTGTGACCACGAAGCCTGACCAAAGACGCCAAGGTATCCATGGACGGATGGCATTGAAAAAGAAAGCCTCTCAGAAGAAGTGCCCCCGCCAAGCCAAATTGATAACAACGAGGTAATGATAATACTTAATAAAAGATTTCCCGGTACATTTTTAATAAATAATAAAACCGTAATAACCAAACCTATTAATGTAGTGATAGCAGAGGGACTGCTTAAATCTCCAATTGCAAGCAGGCTATGCTCAGAATTAGTAATAATACCAGCATTGTCAAATCCAATTAAGATCAATAAGATTCCAATCCCAACAGTAATGGCTTCTTTTAAGGAATTAGGGATAGAGGTCATAATCATTTTTGCCATTGGTGTAAAGGCAATCACAACAAAGATCATGCCTGCAACGCAAACCATCGCCAACGCTTCCTGCCAAGTAAATCCCCCAGTTTGAACAATAGTATAAGTAAACATCGCATTAATGCCCATACCTGGGATGAGAGTAAGAGGGGTATTACTCCATAAGCCAACTATGACGCATCCAAAAGAACTGGTTAATATGGTTGCTATGATTCCTGCTTCCATCGGAATTCCTGCAACTGCCAAAATCGTTGCATTGACAATAATGATGTAGAACGCTGTTAAATATGAAATAAAACCTGCGGAAAATTCTTTAGTAAGTGTCGTACCATGTTGATTTAATCTAAAAAAACGTTCCATGTGATCACCTTTCTATTTACATTGAAATCGATAGTAATCATATCATGGACATATACTATATGAAAAATATATAATTTATATAAAAACTATACATATTTTAAATACAAGGTGAATTTAATGGACATTAAACAATTACGCTACTTTATTGCAATAGCTGAGGAAAAGAATATAACAGCTGCTGCCAATCGGCTGCACTTGTCACAACCACCACTTAGCATAATGGTAAAACAATTAGAGGATGAGCTAGGTGTTAAGTTAATTGAGAGAAATGGGAGGAGTATGGAATTAACGGATAAAGGCTATGTACTCTACAAAAGAGCGCTGCATCTCGTAAACAGTTTTGAAGAAATAAAGAATGAATTACAGGATACAGAGGAAGGGAAAAAGGGTGTTCTTTATGTAGGAATCAATACATTATCGGTTTCAGGATTTCCAAAAATGCTTCAAACTTTTCACAAAAATAACCCCCTAGTTTCCCTAAAAATTGTTCAAAATGACTCTTTTTATTTAGCGGAATTGATAAAAAACAGGGTGATTGAAATTGCATTTGTACGTCTTCCACTTGAACATAGTGGTTTGACCTATCATCATCTAATTAATGAGCCTTTTGTTTTCGTAAGCAATAAGGAAGTACCTATTATATCTCTGGAAGAGATTTCGCCTATGCCCCTTATTATTCCTAGTACAGAGGGCTTGGGCATCTATAATACGCTTATTGAAGCATTTACTAGACAAAATCTTCAAATCACAAGTATTGCGGAATGCTCGGATATGCGTGTCTTAATGGAACTAGTTAAGGGGGGAATGGGGGCAACGATTGTTCCAAAGTCTGTATTTGATGTCTATGGCGATAAAGGTCTCTTCTCTACGCCGATCAGTACTCCCAACATGACCTCTTCTTTAGGAGTCATTTGGCTTGAGCATCATTTTGTCTCTACCCCAGCTAAAAATTTTATGGAGTTAGCAAAGGAATACTATAAGGCATGAAAATGAAATACCTAATAAAGATCTGTTAGATGAAATCAACGAACTGCCCGAAAAGACAGGTGGAGTGAAGATACGTCTATTTCATTAATGTCTAAAATCTGGGGATGTTAAACTATGAAAAATTAACCCTTGACTTCTATTTGCAAAAAGGAGATTCTTGTAAAAAAAGGGAATATTCGAGGTGACTTAATTTTGAGAGAAGCACTACATGTGATTGAAAAGGAATTAACCACCCTCCCAGAATCGACAACCAGTGAAGAAGTACATAACCTGAAAAAGTTGGCAGAAAAAGACCTTTTTCAATGCCCATACTGTAATGCAAAATTAATAGTCAAGAGTGGTGAGGAAAGAGGTCTCTATTTTTCCCATCAGCACTCGGAGGCATGTGAACAATCAAAGAAAATGGATCAGGCCGAAAAAAGGTATAGAAAACAGAATGAGCGAGAAACAAAGGTTCATCATGCTATGCTAGCCATACTTCATGATGAACTGACAAACCAGGCTAAAACGAATCCAAAGATTAAGGTTGATTACGGATATAAGGCAAAACCAGACCTAAAAGAGTACCCCGATATTTGGTTGAAGCTTGGGAAAGAAGAATACGGTCTATCGATTGTCACGAATGTTAAATCTTCTGTAGATAGTAAACTAGCAAATCAAATCACCAAAAGACACCGAAATTTCCTTGAACAAGGGATGAAACCGATCTGGTTTATTGAGAAAAACGAACAATCTATCGAAAAGAGTAAAAATGCCTTAGTACTGTGGGATGCCGAATTATCGATATCTTTGAAAAACAATGAAGATGAAAAGTGGGATTCAATGCTTTCGGAATTGGTCAAGGATGAACTATTTTTTTCATATTTTAACTACCCTGTTTCAATGAATCCTGTAACGGTAGATGCCAGAAGTATGTATTATATTTATTCAAACGGGGATAGGATTGTCGTAAAAGTCATGCGGTTCTTAAAGGATCGAGTGGTAAAACCATACCGTGCGTTTCTCTTAAATGAAGGTTATGAGATTCCATTTGCTGATGCTTTAATGGTAAAAAATGAACTCTCGCTGAGCCAGCCCAAAATGGAAGAAGAAAATCGAAAAGAATTTCTGAAGGAATTTAAGCTGCGGCAGTTCCAATTTCAAGAAAATCAAAGACTACAAGAAGAACAAAGCCAATTAGAGGCAAAACAAAGGCTAGTAATGATAGAACAAGAGCAGGAGCGGAAAAAGCATTTATTTCAGCAAATGCTAGAACATAAACAACAAACCAGTAATCAGGCCCCTATAAATCTAAGCTACGGTGAACTCAAAACCTTTTTGCGTGAGAGAATCCATTTAACTCAGAAGGAGCAGATGGAATTGTGGACACGGTTTATGCCGCAGCTTGGTTTGGGTAATTCAAGCCGTATATGGGAATTAGTTGTTGAAAATAATTGTCGGTCCTTTAATGAGTTAAGGAATATTTTACAAAGAGAAATTCTAAAACAGGGTTAAAGGTTGAAACTTTATAGAGCTCTGCAGATACTTTTTCCTAAAGGTAAGACCACTTACATATTAAGTAATCAAGACTATTTATCTAGTAATATTATTGTGGGTTTATTTAATTTTGAGAAATTTAATAATAAATCTAAGCATGATGTTAATCCTGATGAGGATAGAGATTCCGTCGAGGTTGCTATTACTGTAAAAAATTTAGCAGAAAGGATAATTGGTTATAAACTGCTGAAATTATTAAATCACGAATCAATAAATAGTAAACTTTATTTTGATTATCTTTTCGATTAAATATAAAGATAAAGTAATTTAGTTTGAGATAAGGTGAACCTTACCATAAGTAAATGAGGTTTTAGATTTGCTTTAAAATCAATTACTTTGGAGATTCCATTCTTATTTAAAAAATGGAATTTTTTGTTATAATTTTTATAGAGGAACTTTTACAGAAAAAGCCGTATTAAAAATATTTGGTAGGTGAAAAAATTGAAAGTTGTTGATTATAATGAATATCCAAAAAACAGAGAATGGAACGCTAAAGTGTTCTCTTTACCAAAAATCCCAAGAGGCGAAGAAGGACAATCTACTGTATTGAGGAAAATTCTGAAGGCAATCATTGATAAGGTACCCTATAATACAAGACTTGAGTTTTTAGGAAGCAATAGTAAATCTACATTGGAACAATTATGTATTTGGTTGAGGCCAGTTGGGTTAGTTCATAAAGAGGGAGGAACATGGATTGTCTCATCCGAGGGTAAACGTTGGCTTGATACAGAAGATGACTTATACTTAACTGCTATATTCTGTGCTAATGTTAGATTCTTGGCTGAACTACTGGTGCAATTAGATAAATCAAGGAAAATGGGAGAACTTCTAGAGATAGCCAAAGAAGGATACAACTTAAATTGGGATACTACCTCTGAAATTAACCATCGATTGATGTGGTTAAGACAATTAGAGTTAGTTGAGTATAGAGATTATCAACTTACCTATTCTTTAACAGAAAAAGGGCGAAAATTCATAGCAAATATTCCATATATAAAACCAGACGATATTATTATAGATGGAGACCCGACAATTGGTGAGTTAGAATTACCCGTATCCAATTGGGCAATAAAAATGTGTCAACTGACACAAAAGGAGCTTGAAACTAGAAAACCATCTATTGGTTATATTCCAGGTAATATTTCTGAAGTATGTGATACATTAAGTGGTTATATTCAACTTATGTATACAGCAATTGATTTAGATTCTATTATTAATTATTCAAAAGAAACATACGATATTGCACCTTCCTCAGCAAGGTCTTTTATGTCCACATTGACGACACTTGAAATGATAGAGAGAAAGACAAAGACACTTTATGAAGCAACAGAGCTAGGGAAGAAATGGCTGACCTCAAAAACACAGTTGGATTTTGTATGTTGTTTACAAGCAAAAGTACTTTTTGTGTTTGAAATACTTAAAGAACTGGAAAGAAGTAGCTTAAGTATAAAAAAACTTGCTGCGATAGCTAAGGTCTCTTATGGTTTTGAAACTGAGAAAATTGATGAGATTAGAAAAAGAATTAATATTTTGCGTGGAGCTATGCTTATTCAAGAAGATGGTCCGGATAGTTTTTGTTTAACTGCAAGAGGAATGAACTTCGTTAATAATGTTCCTGTTCAGCACAAACCAGATGAAAAGCAGGAAAATGTGTATACAGAAAATATTGGAGATAAAGGTAAAAGTTTGGTAGTAGATGAACAGCTAACAGAATTGAGGCTTGCATCGAGAGACTCTTCGAATCCAAATAGATTTGAAAAGGCTGTTCAATGCGCTTTTTCTTTACTTGGATTTAAAGCAGAGTTGCTTGGAGGAGCTGGAAAGACAGATGTGTTGTTACATGCACCGAGTGTTCCTAAATATTCATATGTCGTTACTGTTGATGCAAAGTCAACCCAATCAGGTAGTGTCACTGAAGGACAAATAAATTTCGATACGTTAAAAGAACATAGAAAGCTACATTCAGCTGACTATGCAGCTGTTGTAGGGAGTTCTTTTCAGGGGGAAAGATTAGTTAAATGGGCTATTGAACATAACGTGGTTCTAATAGATATAAATTCTTTAGAGAAATTAATTAGACTTCATAATGAGGTCCCTTTGCAATCTAACTCATATAAAAAAGTATTTTCAAAACCGGGTATAATTGATATTAGTCTTTTGGAAGAAGATAGACGAACAATCAAAAGATATGGAAAACTATTGCAAGCTGTAATGGATTGTCTTATAGAAGAAAGTTCAGACCCGGTTACAGAAGGGTTTCTACAAGATAGAGATATATATAGAACTTTAAGAAACAATATACAGTTCGATACACCTCCCACATTGGAAGAAATATCTGCAATGTTGAACTTTTTATCTTCACCTTTAATAGGCTGTTCCGGGCATACTAAAGAGGGTTATTTTGCTTTAGGAGCTTTATCAGATGCAGCTAATAAATTTAATTTCTATGCACAAGCATGTTTAACTAAGTAAAGATTTTTTCTTGTTATTTAACTTTTAATAGAGCTTAAAGGGAATTTTAATGTTTTTATATATATATTTAATAAACCAGCTTACCTCATTTAGATATATCTGGGTGAACTCTATCATAAGTGAAAATATTACTTTATAGAAAATAATACTGCGTCCACTCTTCCTCCTAAATGGAGGATCTTTTTATTTTCCCCTACATATAGTACAATCTTCATATATCCAATAAATAACAGTTCGGTGATAAACAGTAAGGTTATAGTTAGGGGAAAACCAAATGGAAGCAATTGAAAAGAAACTCATCGTGAATTCCGATAAAGGAAATTTATTAAGAGAACTAGTAAAATCAATGAGCCAGTGCGAGCGGTTTTATTTTAGTGTAGCATTTATTAATTTTAGTGGCCTTCAGCTTCTACTTGATCCCTTAAAAGAAGCAGAGAAAAAAGGAATCAAGGGAAAAATTATTACATCTACATACCTCAATTTTACCGATGCAAAGGCACTAGAAAAAATTAAAGAGTTTCATAATGTTGATTTAAAGGTTTTCGTTACTGACAAGGAAATTGGTTTCCATACAAAGGCATACATATTTGAATACAAAGATAGCTACAAAGTAATTATTGGTTCATCCAATATCACGCAAAGTGCCCTTAAAAGCAATATTGAGTGGAATGTTGAGATTGTTACGAAAGAGAATGGTCGCTTTATTCAAGATGTTTTAAAGGAATATGATTATCTTTGGAATATGAGTGAAAATGCCGATGAAGATTTTATTAAAAGATATGAGGATTTCTTAAAAAGTTTCAAGAGTACGCAAGTGACCCACCAATTGATCTATGAAAATAAACAATATATTGTCCCGAATAGAATGCAAAAGCGTGCTACTGAGAACCTAGAGCGACTAAGAAGTTTTGGAGAGAAAAAGGCACTTGTTATTGCTGCAACTGGAACGGGTAAAACGTATATGTCGGCTTTCGATGTTAAGAGCTACAAACCAAAGAAGCTGCTTTTTATTGTACATAGAGAAGAGATTTTGAAAAAGGCTAAGGAAACATTTGAATTATTATTACCTAATGAGGGTCTTACTTTTGGCCTGTTAACAGGTAATCATAAACAAAAAAATGTCGATTATGTTTTTGCTACGATTCAGACCATCTCTAAATGTTTTCAAGAATTTGAAAGAGAAGAATTTGATTACCTGATTATTGATGAAGCCCATCATGCCACTAGCCCAACCTATCAAACTGTATTAAATTATTTTGAACCAAAGTTTACTCTTGGGATGACAGCTACTCCTGAACGTAGTGATGGCTATAATGTATTTGACCTGTTTGATAATAATGTTGCGTTAGAAGTCCGTCTCCATGAGGCTTTGGAAGATGAATTAGTTATTCCTTTTCATTATTTTGGGATTACAGATATTGACGGTGTAGATTTAAGTGACGTCGATATTGATGATGTTGCTGAAATTACTAAGCGCTTGAAGGTCAATGAACGGGTTGATTTTATCATAGAAAAAATGAACTTTTATGGCCATGATGGTGAAAAAAGAAAGGGTCTTGGTTTTTGTGTGAGTATTGAACATGCTCAATATATGGCGAGTGAGTTTAATAAGAGGGGCTATAATAGTATTTGTTTGTATGGTGCAGATTCACCTGAGACACGAGAACGGCATATTAACAGATTAGAGAATGACCAAGATGACTTGGAATTTATTTTTACAGTAGATATTTTTAATGAGGGGGTTGATATTCCCTCGGTTAATACTGTTTTAATGTTACGACCTACAAACTCTCCTATTGTATTTATTCAACAGCTGGGACGGGGCTTGCGAAAGCATGTGAACAAAGAGTTCTTAACAGTCCTTGATTTTATCGGAAATCATAATAAGACGTTCTTGATTGCATTAGCGCTAAATGGGAGTCGCTATTACGACAAGGAAAGTCTAAAAGTGGCTGTTGCAACGGGATTTGCTAATATCCCAGGAGCCACTCATATTCAAATGGATAAAATCTCAGAGGAAAGAATCTTGGCACAGATTGATAAGGAAAACTTTAATTCCATGAAGTATCTGAAGGAAGAGTATTTTGAATTCAAAAAGCTTAATCAGGGTAGGATTCCTTATCTATTGTTGGATTATTTGAAGTATGACGGTGCGCCTGATCCTACAAAATTTATCGATCGGGAAAAAACATATATATCATTTGTAGCAAAAGTGGAGAAGGATGATTATTTAAAAGAGCTTTTACAAAATGAGGGTTTTGAGGGAACGTTGAAAGAATTATCAAGTAAGCTTCCTCTTAAGCGAATATATGAGTTTGTCATCATTAGATATTTATTAAATCATGAAGAAATTGATCTTGAAATAGCTAGGCATGAAATTTTAAAAATGATTAATAATGTTGATGATGATAGTATATTGCATGCCTTTGAATGTCTAAATCAAAACTACTATGATAGTGTACAACAAAAGAATAAACCTAAATTAGTACAGTATAGCGAAGGAAAATTGGTTACATCGCCACTTTTTAAAGAGCTATTAGAAAATGAGGATTACCGGAAGTTTATTGAAGATATCATAACCTATGGGATTTTTCGGTACGAACAAGAATTTAACAGGGAATATTATGGGGTTCCTCATTTTAAACTATATGAGCAATACCAAATGATAGACGCTGCTTTATTGTCTAACTATCGGAAAATCCATAGCTCCTTTAGAGGTTCAGGTTTGCTTGCCAATGGAAATGAGTATTTTCTCTTTATTGACTTGCATAAAGAAGAGGACGTAAAGGAAAGTATCAACTACAAGGATAAATTTATAAGTCCTGATGAATTTCAATGGCAATCTGTAAACAACACTACCCAGCAATCTGAACGAGGAAAGAATATTATTTTTAACAAACAACGGGGAGTAAACCTTCACTTGTTTATTAGAAAGTATAAAGAAATTGATGGAAAGACTGAACCCTATATTTATATAGGAAAAGGTAATTCCGTTTATTTTGAAGGGGATAAGCCCATCACGGTAAGAATGGAATTAGAGAATGAAGTACCTGCAAGTTTATATACAGAGTTTACAAAAAAAGTGTAGTCTTCTCGTATTGAGAAGACTATTTTTCTTGAATTAATTGTTCAACAGCGGGAATATCCGCTGGGGCCCATTTAAGTGACTCGAGATTTTCTCTTTTAAGCCAAGTTAGCTTGGAATGTTCACTTTTGGTAGGATTTCCTTCGATAACTCTACATTTAATTGAGATTAAATTGATAATAAACGTTTCGTATTCATGGGTATTATCATTAAAAACTTCTTTAAATGTCTCGATTTTACAATCCAATTCTTCAGTAATTTCTCTTTCAAGTGCAGAGTAAATGTCTTCATTTTGCTCTACTTTTCCACCCGGAAACTCCCATCTATTTGGAATAGACATTTCTGGTGATCTAAGAGCGCAGAGAATTTCATTCTGGTCATTTTCAATGATTGCTGCGACTACCTTTACGAGCTTTTTCATGATTGCCTCCCACAGTTGATTTACTAGACATTATGATATCACCTTTTAAAAGAAAATGCTCCTTGTCACATTTTGATAGATAAAAATCCGTAATTATAGGTTTTTATGTTTAGGACAAGAAGAAGTAATCCTAAAGAGTGGTGCCTTTTTTTATTTATATTGGAAAAATAACCCTCATGTTTTATCATTAAGATTAGAGCGGTTAAAATTGGAAAAGCATACTTGTCACCTATTAAAGAGAATAGGAATTGATGGTCATCATGGAGAAAAATGTTTTTAAAGCTAGAATGTTAGACTTACTACAACAAGATGTAGTTGGATTGTCATCTGAGGATAAAATTAAGTATTTGAAAAAGTGGATAAGAGATTATCAATTAAAGCAGCAAAGACCACCTATGCCTGATGAAAGAAACGAAACAATGAAAGTGGGGAAGCTAGTCCAACGAGTGATTAAAAAATTTGCTAGGTCAAAAGCACTTTCTGAAGAAAAGGTCCGATTATTACAAGATACAAGGTACTGTAAAGAAACCTTTGATTTAAACTATCCTCTTTTGAAAAAGGTAATCTGGGATATCCCTATATCAGAACAAAAAAAGATTAACGGATATAATCGCTATTGGGCTGAGGCTGAATTAATTAATGGAGAGCGTTACCTAGTCTGTAGTCAATGGTATGACAGAAACAAACCCAAATTTTTAAATTGGTTAGAGGAGTTTACTAGAGAGATTTCTACTGAGAGGCAGGGATAATACTATGGATGCAGCTATTCTTTGGGATAATCTTAGAGCAAAAGCAAGAATTTCAGAATTTGAAATACATACTGTTCCACAAAATAAGAGCATTCCTTTATGGTTTGTTGTGGGTGTCTCGGATAAACATCTTGTAATCAAAAAGGCTAAGTTTCGCACACCTAGTGTAAGAATCTCAATGGATAGAATCATAACCTACAAGGATTTTGAATTTGTTTATCGACATTATGACCGTTGGTTAAAAGGGGATACGAGCAGCCGGCAAGAGGCTGCCAAAAAATCGCAAAATACTGCCTATATATTTGCATTAATAGCAGATGCGTCTAAACAGAGAATTTAGGTGTGTTCATAGAGTAGCTGGCATTTAAAAATGATGGAGGAAGATTGGTATGCTACAGATTCTTGAAAAAGAGATACCTCAGGAAATGCTTGATAAAATTTTAGAAAAGCTGGAACCTGTACCATTCTATTGTAGAAAGATTAGAATAACCCAAAAATTAATTAAAGTAACAATAGAAATTTTAAACAATGCTCCCTCAAAAACTTTACCGCAGAATTGTAGGAATGCGGTAAGAAGTAAAACACCAAATGGGTTGGATTTACGAATTAAAAATAGGATGGAATTTGATACAAGAACGGCGAATATTATTTCAGATATATTAGCAGAGGCTGGTATCGTAAAAGTAATAACAATCATTAACCCAAAAACAGAACGGAGTATTAAAGCTACTCAATTATTAAATGAATGGATTTGGTAATTATTAAATTCCCATATTCACTTTCAAAGATAGGTGCCTGACCCCCGATGCGTTAAAACTTTAACACGCTGGGGTCAAGCACCATGGTTTGTATCTTTACCTAGGGTCTATTGGAGTTGAAATGTTTGCATGAGCTTCAATTATTTCTGCTGCATCAAATAAGGTATCTTCTCGGAATCTCCTACCGATTATCTGAACACCGACTGGAAGCCCGCCTGTCACTGACGTGGGAACGGAGATGGCAGGAACACCAAATACTGCGACTGCCATCATCGGCCACTGTGCTGCTACAACGCGACGCATATTCTCTACACTAACAATATCAGCATCTTGTTCAAATGCCTGCTCAGCAGAGTTTGGCAGTAATAATAATGGATATTCCTCCAAGAACTGCTGAAGTTGAACAATAAGTGCGCCGCGCTTTGCATAACCGCTGAATAAATCTGAAAGCTGTGGTGCTGGCCCCCACCATTGCTCACCCACAGCAAAAAAGTACTTTGCCGACTTTTTAATATCCTCGTCTCCAAACTGTTCAACCAACGGCATGATTTGCCTAAAATCCTCCATACATAACAGATGCCAAAGTTTATAGGCATCTCTGAATAGTGGCAACTCTACCTCCTCCACAATGTAACCGGTATCTGATAAACGTTCAGCAGCTTCATCTAAAGCTTTGTTAACTGCGGGGGTTGGATATGCAACGTCAACATCTCGTATTAATCCTACACGGATGGGATTTGCGAGTGGTTTTCCCGTTAAGGGAGCAGGTACAAAAGTTGGATCGCCAGGATTAAACTTACTCATACTCATTAGGGCTAACCGAAGGTCCCCCACTGTTCTAGCTATAGGCCCCTGAACCCCCATACTTTGAATAGAAAGATTGTAACCGAGACTGGACCAACTTGGTACCCGCCCTACAGTAGGCCGAATAGTTGCTACTCCACAAGCATAAGAAGGATAACGGAGAGAACCTGCTAAATCATTCCCATGTGCAATGGGTATCATGCCAGTAGCTACGGCAGCAGCAGCACCGCCGCTAGAACCTCCAGGTGTCCGGGAGGCATCCCAAGGATTGAGGGTCCTGCCGTGCAGCTCATTATTTGTAAACCATCTAAAAGAGAAAGAAGGTGTATTGCTCCGGGCGACAAAAACCGCTCCAGCCTTTCTTAGGTTTGCAACCTGCGGACTATCTATCTTAACAATGTTATCGTGAAAAGCTGGAAGCCCTTCTGTTGTAGCATGACCGGCTTCATCAGTATTCACTTTGATCGAAAAGGGTACTCCATGTAAAGGGCCGAGGTCTTCCCCTGAAGTTATCGCACGATCTGCTTCATCTGCACTAGCGAGCGCTTCGTCTGGATAGACATCCACAAGTGCGTTTATTTTAGGGTTCACGTTATCTATACGATCTAAGCAACTTAATACTGCCTCACGCGAGGATATCTTCTTTGTTCTAATTGCATCGGCAATTTCTCCGGCTGTCCATTTCCACAGCTCTTCTTTTTTCAATGAAATCTCCTCCATTTTAATAGACTCTCGGCATTTAGGTAATATAAATTATTAGATTGATTATATATCTTAAATATTATTAAAACTATTACCCAAAAGGATAATTATCTAAAGATTTTTTATTTTCTAATTTTATTGATTGACCCAATATATTGTTGTTTATTATACTTTTTTATAAGAAGAAATTAGGCAGGGGAACACTATGAATAAAACAGTTTTAACAAGTTCTGAATATGAAAAAATAATCCATTTTGCTGTGCAAACTGCTGGACCTGTTAAGGATGTACGATTAAATATTCTTCAAGAGTTTTCGAAGATTTTTGGATATGATGAAACCATTTTTTGGTGTGTAGACGATAATAGAAATATTATGGATCCAGTAATTTATCGTCTTAATGATAAAATTTTATTTGATTATCTTGATACGTATCATAATGACGAGATTATGCACTTACAGAAATACTGTGAAATTTTTGTAGAAAAAAAGGTACTTAGAGTAACGGACATTATTACGATAGTCCAATACAAAAACTCGGTATATTATCAATCGTTTATGAAACCACACGGATTTGATGATGTTATGAGTGTTGCTCTTATTTATAAGGGGAGGATCATAGGTATAATTGGAATTGCTCGAAAAGAAGACCAATACAAATTTACAAAAGTTGATTATGAACGTTTAAGATACTTATCAAAGGTAATAGCTTCTGTCCTAGCCCATCAGTTTAATGATGAATTGGATTATTCCATGTTATCAAAGAGAGAAGAAGATGTTGTAAAGCTGCTTAAAGAAGGTAGGACAAACCAATCAATAGCTAGCGAACTAAATGTTTCTATTAATACGGTTAAGAAACATTTACAACATATTTATCAAAAAAATTCAGTTCAAAACCGAACACAATTATTACATAGACTAAAATTCACAAAATAGTAATGTAAGATTTAAGAGTAATTCTGTCATAAACACCATTATTATAAAGCTTATTTTGTTAATTAACATTAATGAAGGGACGGTTGCTTATCTTGAACCATTATCAAGCAATCATTGTAGCCTTAGATGATTTAGGTGGAGAGGGTACGATCAAAGAAGTAAACACCTGGATTCATACTCATTATCCAAATCAATGGAAAGATACAGGAACCTCACTAGCAGATATGGTTCCTAGGTCACTAGGTGGTAATTCTTCATCCAATGTTAGTGAAGAATATCGAGTTCTTGAGAGGGTTGCGCCAGGCTGTTATCGGTTATTTCAAAGAGCGGAAAGTTAAATACATAGAGCAATATAAACCACGTAAAAAGACATTCTCTTTAGTAAGAATGTCTTTTATCATTCATTCACCTGATTCTCTTTTACAACAATATCCTTAACAACATCCTCAATCGTAATATTCGCCAGTACTTTTTCCAATGCTAATTGAGCCGTGGACAATATGGGGCTAATCGTGTCTTGAATATTCCTGCCAACCACACATTTGGGATTCGGATTTTCGTGAACGCTGAACAATTCATTTTCTTGAACTACATCAACCGCCTTGTAGACATCCAGTAGGGTAATATCAGATAACTCCCTTGCAAGCTTTGTCCCCGCTATACCCGGATGTACTTCAACTAAGCCAGCTTTCTTTAGCATTCCAGTAATTTTTCTTATGAGGGCAGGATTGGTATTTACACTTTCAGCTAAATACTCGGATGAGCTTACCCCGTTTTTATTAAATTCAATAAGAGTTAATATATGAATTCCTACAGCAAATCGGCTGCTGATAGACATTATAAAGCACCTTCCTTGCCTTTTTAACGCATAAATTTTTCTAAATGTAATTATAATGATTACAACCTTATTATACTCCAAAGATGGGGGATACTAACAAAAATATTGACAAAAAATAAATTTGTAACTAAAATGATTACAGGTAATAAAAATAGTTACAGGTTGAAATCACTTAAACAAATGGAGGAATTAACCAATGAAAATGTTAGTAACGGGAGCAACGGGGAAATTCGGTACGAAAGTGGTCGACACGTTATTAAAGACTGTACCGGCTAATCAGTTGGCTGTCAGTGTGCGTAATCCAGAAAAAGCGGCAGGATTACAGGAACGTGGAGTAGAGGTAAGACAAGGTGATTTTGATCATCCGGAATCATTAGATACTGCTTTTGCGGGGATTGATCGATTATTAATTGTTTCAGCGGATGGAGACAATGAAACAAGAATCCGTCAACATGCCAATGCGGTAGCTGCAGCAGAACGTGCGGGTGTGAAATTCATTGCCTATACGAGCATTGCCAATGCACACGAAAGTAAAAACCTATTTGCGCCAACCCATCAGGCAACCGAAGCAGCCATCATAAAAACAAGCATTCCATACTCCTTCTTACGTAACAACTGGTACCTAGAGAATGAAATTCCAAGCATTCAAGGTGTCCTAGCAGGAGCCCCTTGGGTGACTTCAGCAGGAAACGGCAAGGTAGGCTGGGCCCTGCAACAAGATTATGCAGAAGCTGCAGCAGTGGTATTATCTGGTACTGGTCATGACAATACCATCTACGAGCTTTCTGGTAAGCCATTGACTCAGGAAGAACTAGTCTCTGCTATTGGCACTATTTTAGGAAAAGAAGTACCTGTCCAACAGGTTGATGATGCTGCTTATGCGGAAATTATGAAAGGAGCAGGCATGCCAGACTTCGTTATTTCGATCCTTGTTGAAATCCAAAGAAGCATTCGAGTTGGCTCATTGGATTTTGAGAGCAATGATTTCGAACAACTTCTTGGTCGTCCAGCTACTCCAATCAGCGAAGGTTTAAAACAGATCATTAGTCAAATCTCGCAGCCCTAAATGAAATGGTAATTTGAAACTGGCCATTTTATAGATCATTTTCCTTTGAGGCACCAGCAGCACCTATAAAAAAGGCAGAGTAATTCGAATTTGAATTCACTCTGCCTTTTTATTAGTTGAAGTGTTTTATTAATCAGTTGTGGGTAACATCTTAACAAAGTACTTGGGGGACTCAGTAAACCCTTGTCGGATATAAAATCGATGTGCATCTATCCTTCTTGAATGGCAATGGACTTCGATTCTATCGCAATTTTTTTGGATGGCTAAAGTAGTACAATACTCTTCCATCTCGCGTCCTATTCCAAGACTTCTAATGTTTTGATCGACCGCAAAATAACTGATCCTTGCAAAATCTCCTTTAACAGCCACTTGGGGTATAAAATGGATGGAAATGAAAGCAATTATCCTGTTATCTTTCTCGTAAACCAATAACTCCTCATTTGGATGAGTAAGAAGAGTTTCTATTTTCTCTTTTATGAAAGTTTCAGTTTCTGGATAGTCCAACTGGTTTAACAATAAAGAAATTTGCTCCCAATCCTCCAAATTTGCTGTTCTAATCCCCAATTATTTCACTCTCCTATACCTATTGAAACCTCATAATCTCTAACCTGCATCAATAGAAAAAATAAGCTTCTCTGATAAAGTAATTTCAATGGATCGTGAATAGTTAGTAAAAACATTTAGTTATCCATTTTTATGACAAATTCAAGACCCGTCGGTTTTGTATTGTATGGAGTTTTACATTCTTTAAAGACAAATTTAATTTTAGAAATATCATCAGGTAAAGGCGGCGATACAATAAAAGTGTAGGATGTATGCCCTCCTGAGCCGCCGCCTCCTTCATTTCGGCAGTCGTAATCAGTCCCTTCTCCGTCATCGATGGAAAGCTCAAACCAGTTATGCTCTGGAAAAACTCCAGGCATTACATCGGAATCATCATTATCCATGTTTAAATGAACAACACTGGCATTTTGGAATTGACGCACAAATGTTACCGAATAAAAAAGATCATCTTTTTCAAACGATTTTAAGATTGGAATATTTTTAAGAAATCCTTCAGGTTCAACAATAGGTCTGTATAGTTCTTCATTAAAAAAATGTCCAAATACGCCATTTAAAAATTCTTCATATAAATTATATTTTTTTGACCAATCAGAAATAAGTATCTTTGTTGGAAAACCTGGATTATTATTTGAAATGTCTTTCCTTTGTTTTATTAAAGCACATAGTTGTTCATCTATGGTTGCAATCCGTTCATCATAGTGTTCAGTTGGTGCTTCAAATGAAATTCGTTTCATACATTCTGCCTCCAAGGTTATTTAATATAGTTTATTTTAACATAAATTGGTAAATGGTGCTGTATGGTCAACTAAACTGTATGGTTAGTTCAACAGAAATTTCTCCTATAAACAGCAATTAAATCAATAACCAAAAGTAAGAGCCCATTCCTATTGTGATGAAGGAATGGGCTATTATATGTTGTTGGTTACTCCTTGAAATTAAGTGACTATTCTTATTCACTCTGCAGGATAATATGGAATGATAGGTTAAAATCTTGAGAAAAAAAAACAAGGCCCGAATGGCCCTGCAAAACCTACACTTGATCGGCCCAGTAACCGGGTTGCTGCTATGAGTTACAAAGTATGTTACAAAAGATGGGTTCGTACCACGGAAGCTGCGACCGACCGCATGAAGGAAATTAATAGCTGTTAATTTACCTTTAAAATAATCTTTCCAATATTTTTGTTGTTCTCCATATGTTCATGTGCTTGTTGGACTTGATCTAAAGGAAAAACATGATCCACAACTGGGCGAAGCTTGTTATTGCGAAAAAGCTCCAAGGTTTTAGAAGAAAATTCAGTTGTGAGTTCTGTCTTGTATTCATCGCTTCTTGGAGTGAGCAGCGTTCCAGTCAGCTGAATCCGTTTTGACATCAAACCCATTAAATTGAACTTTTCTATTTCAGCACCACCCAAAATCCCGATCAACACCCATCGTCCATCTACTTTTATACTGGCAAAGTTTTTACTCCAATAGGAGGCACCAATGAAATCGAGAATTAAATCGACCCCTTGATTATTGGTCGCTTTCAATACTTCCTCGTCAAAATTCTGTTCTTTATAGTTGATACAAACATCTGCACCTAACGACCGGCAAAACTCTAACTTCTCTTTGGAACCAGCTGTGGTAATGACATGCGCATGTCCGAGTTGTTTGGCAAGCTGAATCGCAGCCGTTCCAACTCCGCTGCCGCCAGCATGAATCAACACGGTTTCACCTGCACGTAATTGACCTATCCAAAATAATGTTTGATAAGCAGTCAAAAATACTTCAGGAATCGCAGCAGCCTCTTCAAATGAAAGGTTTTCTGGAATCACCATTGCTCTTTCAGCCGGCATCACGACGTATTCCGCATAGCCGCCGCCATTCACAAGTCCCATAACACGCGTGCCTATGGCTGTATTTGCACCTGCGCCCGCTTCCTCAACAATTCCTGCAACTTCAACACCTAATATGGGATTATTCAAATACCCCGAACGGCTTTCCCTATTAACAATATCAGTTCGATTAACAGCTGCTGCTTTTACTTCGATTAATATTTCTCCGTCCTTTGGTATTGGTTTTTCATGTTCCCCAACTTGTAATTGTTCCGCACCGCCTGGTTGTTTTACAGTAATCGCTTTCATCAATGGTCCTCCTTTTATAAGTACTTCTAGCTATACTTTAACCTTTTTCGGTTTTCATTAAAATAAATAAGATTAATCAAAACAGGTACTTTAACTATATCGCAAGAAAAATTTTATAAGTGGGTTGGATGTTCTACTTGTGCAGCTCAATATTTGGGCGTTTTAAGGTGTAAAGTTTTGAAACGACTAAACGGATGCCCATACGACTTTGTTGTTTTATAATGATAAAGAGATACTTAACAGTATTTGGTGAAGTTCGTGTTAAATTTTCTAAATAGGGGAGATTTACTATGATACTTAGAAAAACAGAGGAAAAAGATCTGAATCATGTCATGGAAATCATTAAGCAGGCGCAGGATTATTTTAAAAAAAGTAATATTGACCAGTGGCAGGATCACTATCCTACGATTCAAACGATTCGAGATGATATGGCCAATGGCGATAGCTACATATTAGTGAAAGATGAAATCATTGTGGCCACTACGGTGATCTCCTTTGATGGAGAAGAAACCTATGAACATATTGATAATGGAAGGTGGCTAAGTCTAGGTGATTTTGCCGTCATCCATCGACTTGCAGTAGACAATACTTACAAAGGTTTGGGGATCTCATCAGAAATTATTAGAAATGCAGAAAGAATGTGTATCGAAAAAGGGGTCCATAGTATTAAAGTGGATACGCATGAGCAGAACCTATCGATGCAGCGCCTTCTTCAAAAAAATGATTTCAGCTATTGCGGCGTTATTTATTTGCAGGATGGCAGCCCAAGAGTAGCTTTTGAGAAGTTGATTTAATGGATAGCGGAAGAGTAGAGGAGGGAAGGAAGAGATGGCCATGTTAAATGAGGAAAATGTCATTTCGCTTATTCACAATGATCAGTGGATGATGGACATATTAAAAGCAGCAAAATCTTTGAATCTGCCAGATTGGTGGGTTTGCGCCGGTTTTGTCCGTTCAAAAATATGGGATACCCTTCACGGGTTTACAAACAGAACATCTATACCTGATATAGATGTGATTTATTTTGACCGTGCAAATTCCGATGAATCTGCTGAAAAGAGACTAGAAGAAAGACTACTTTCCCAACTGCCAAACATTCCTTGGTCCGTAAAGAACGAAGCTAGAATGCATATTAGAAATAATTTGGCCCCGTATTCCTCTTCCATTGATGCCATTTCAAAGTTTCCCGAAACGGCAACCGCTTTAGGAGTGAAATTAAGTGATAAAGATGAGATCATTCTAACTGCTCCCTGTGGAATTAGTGATGTGGTTAATCTAATAGTAAAACCCACACCATTTTTTACGGAAACGGAAGAGCGTTTAAAAATTTATGAAGAACGAATCGCCAAAAAGAATTGGAATCTGATTTGGACAAATGTAAAAGTTATGCATTTTTAAATATTCAATCTTAAGTAAAAATAATGCCTGGTACCATGCAAAAGTCCACTCCACTTTTGCGTGGTGCCAGGCACTTTTAATAATTTATGAGCATATCTTCTATAAGGTAAACTGTTAGTGAATTCAACAAAAAATACGACCTTTTTAGAATTTAGCTAAACTCTTGAACGTATCTTAATAAGAGGTGATTAAAATGGATCAACATCTACAACAAACTTTTGATTTCCGCTTTTTGAAAATTGGTCAAATGGTCAATGGTGGAGTTTTGCAAATTGGCTCGGGAGGTGCTAAATCTCCACGCGTCGCTCCTGTTGGTTATACTACAGTAGGATCATCATTAGTTGGTATATCAGGTCCAACTCAATTTGCTGTCCCATTACAAGCAGCAGTACGGCAGAAATAATAAGATTTAACAATTTACTAATGTATGGCTTCCAGCAGGAAGTCATTTTTCATTATTAAGCCTTAAACGAAAAAGAAGTCTGTCTCTTAATAGCGACAAACTTCTTTTTCATACTACTTTAGCTTTTCGAATTGCAGAATACCTTTGTCAACAGCTACCCATCCTTTATAGCCTAGATGGATGGTATCCTTAAAGAAATATTTATCATATTCATGATTGGATAAATCTAATACAGGAAAACCGTTCTTTTCAACCTGTTTTTTTACCTTCACATAGTAATCCGTGCGTCCTTTGGCCGGAAAACCAGTGTAATCGGACCAGTAACCATTCACAGGAACGGAAACAAATAAGGGTTTTGCACCGGCTTCTTTTAGTACATCAAGAACCAGCTGCAGATCTTGATATTGTTTCGATGTTGCATAACTGGCCCCCTTTTTGTACCCATGAAGTTTGTCCAATTTAGGTTGTAACATCGTCTTATAATACAAATCATTCACAAAGAATGGATTGTCTGCCGCTTTTTTTGCAGCCAAATGACTGGCCTCGTCTTCAAGCTCAGCCCATGATTTATTTTGTGTGAGGGCTGGTTTGGGATGAAGCTTTTTCAAATGAACATCGAGTAAAGAAAGAATTAAATCCCTTCGTTCTAATACATGTAAAAAGCCATAAGCAAAGGGCTTAATGACCATAGCTTTAGTTTGATGCCATTTATCATGATATAAATTAGCCTCCAAAAGCGAAGAAAGCAGCCAATCACTTTTGACAACATTATAGGCTAAAAGACGTTTTGAACCTTCTATTACTAATGAGTGATTCACCTTTGGATTTAACGCAAATCGGTACCCTTGTAAAACAGAAAAGTTGGGTGCAAAGTGGGATTCATCCGAGCCTTCCGGTACAAACCATTGTGGTGATAAGACAAAGACGATTCTTTTGCCCTTCAACTGATCTGCATGTGCTGAAAAGTCTAAAAAGTGAAGAAGCGCCTCCGTTCCCCCTCTTCCGACTAAAAACGGCGTGAAGCCCTGTGGATTCACGTGAAAATAGTTGGACGGGTGGAAGGGGTCTAATCGAGCCAATTCCGAAGAACCATAAACAGGCAAATAAGCCGGATCTTCTAACATCTTTTGTTGAACCAAATATCCTTGAAACATATTGGGGTCTAATCCTACAGATTCTCGCTCCACCAACTTATCATTAATCAAGGGCAGTAACCATTGCGCTGGAAACACCAACAGAATGGAGAATAAGATGACTGCCACCATCAAGGGTTTAAAGGAGGAGCGGTTCATTACCGATTCTCCAATTGACCAATAATTGCATTCGGAGTATTCCATTCTTCTCTGTCAAAATCAGAAATCCCCACTGTAATTTCTAAACGTTCTTCAATTTCCACAAGCAAGGAAACCGTTCCGAACGAGTCCAATAGACCTTCCTTAAATAAATCAATATTTAAATTTTCTCGTACAATATCTGTATCACAAATCTCTTCTAAAATATCTAATACTGTCTCTTTAACTGACATGATCTTTCCTCCTAATATATTAAAATAATCGACCTGAAAAGATTAAAAACCCAAAGCAAATAAAGTGGAAGGTGATGACAATTGCGATTGCATGTGTCCATTTATTCTTTTTCCAAAAAGAATATTTTTTATTTTTTCGTTCAAACCAATCAAAACTAATGATTAATAGAGCATGATATAATCCATACACAATATAGTGAAGTTCCAAGCCGTGCCACACACCCATTAATAAAAAGAGCAGCAGATAACCAAGATAGGAAATGGTGAAACGGTTTTTGATCCACTTTTTCTTTTGCATCATGAAGGCAAATCGCATGTACACATAATCCCGGAACCAAAATGAAAGTGACATGTGCCAACGGTTCCAAAAGTCTTTAATATTTCTGCTAATAAAAGGAAGATTAAAGTTTTCTGGCGTTTTAACTCCCATAATATAGCTGAAACCGATGGCAAAATTGCTATATCCAGCAAAGTCAAAAAATAAATATAAACTGTACAGATACATATAACAAATATCGGATAGCGGCGTATGACTTTGGATAAAAAGGGTTGAAATTAATTTACTATTAATAAGAAACCCGATAATAAATTTATATAAAAAGCCTAAAAATATCTTATTAATTCCCTTATAAAGAAGCTCATGATACTCTTCTTTGGAAGGAACATTATCTATATCCTTTTTAAAGCGTTTATAACGGTCAATTGGACCAGAGGATATAGTAGGAAAAAACAATAAAAAAGAAAGCTGTTCTTTTATGGTTAAAGACTTTAACGAGCCATCTCGAATATCAATGACCATTTGGACATTTTTAAAGGTTAAATAAGAAATTCCTAAAAATCCAAACCAGTTATTCAATTCGAAGGCAGGCAGGATCTTTATGAACAATAAAGGGATGATGGATAGAAAAATAGCTAGATAAAAGACAAGTGACGAATTTCGCTTTGATCGATACCGTAAATAAACAGAAACAAGGATGGTCTCCCAAATGATATAGGCCATAAGGGAATATGCCTGGCGAAGGTCAGCTCCAAATGCTAGAAAGAGAACGACAACCGTAACAAAAGCATTATACCAGCCTAACCTCTTTTGCCTGTATCCTGCTGCTACGACCGGGATAAGCAAAATGACCACAATCATAAAATAAAGTAAAGTGGCATAGGGCGTCATGCAGTAACCTCATGTAATACTCGTTTGCGGTCAACCTTGCCGTTATTCGTCATCGGAAGAGATTGGCGATAAACAAACTTTCTCGGTATCATGTATTGCGGTAAAAGAGCACGCAATTCTTTTTTTAATTGACTGGTCAGTTGAAATTCCTTTTCAAATTCGTGTGGGGCTGGGACGATTACCGCTGTTAAAAATTCGCACTTTCCGTCTTTGTAATTAGGCACAATCATGACGCTTTGCACTAAAGGCAGGGAAGACAGCTGCGCCTCAATCTCTTCCAGCTCCATTCGGTATCCATTCACTTTCACTTGGAAATCAATTCTGCCTGCGTAAAATAACAATCCATCTTTTTTATAGCCAAGGTCTCCTGTTTTATAAGCAGGCAGCCCATTGAAGACGAAAAATGATTTGCGAGTCAAATCTGGCTGGTTCAAATACCCTTTGCTCACATGTGGGCCGGCTATGATGATCTGACCTTTTTCCCCGTCGGGCTGCTCATCAAGTGTTTCTGAGAGAATATACACTTCGCCATCTTCTTTCGAAATTCCAATCGGCAATGATTCGTACTTTTCGATCAAAGAATCATCCACTTTGATATAGGTTGCTGCTACTGTGCATTCAGTAGGACCATACGTATTGAAAATAGCGGCTTTTGGGAACCTTTTTCTCAATTTCAAAGCTGTAGCATTTGGTAAAGCTTCTCCGCAAAATAAAAATGTGGTTAATTCAGGGAGCAGAGCTGCTGAAAACTGTTCATCTGATAGGCAGTAGTCCACAAAGGATGGTGTAGATGTCCACACATTCGCGGAGGATTTTTCTAGCGATAAAAATAATTCTTTTGGCGCTGCCACATACTCTTTTGGCAGCATCCAAAGGGTTCCTCCTAAGAATAAGCAAGGGTACAGATCCATCACTGACAAATCAAACGAAAAAGGTGCTTGGTTTAAAAAGACTTGATGGTTGGCTAAACCGAAGTCATTTGTCATCCAGTGAGTAAAACTCATTAAATTGTTATAAGAAATTTGGACACCTTTTGGACTGCCTGTGCTCCCAGATGTATAAATGATATAAAAGTTTTCATCATGGAGAACATATGTCTCGGAAGATACGGTTTTTCCTTGATTCCTTACAAGTGCATCCCGTAAACGTTCCCCATTCAAACGATAGGAAAGATGTTCGACTCCTGCTTGAGGCAGCTCAATAGGAGATAGCATCATTTTTGATCCAGAGTCTTCTATAATTTTTGCTATTCTTTCATCTGGAATAGAGGTATCCACCGGAATATACGGATGACCTGCTTTAACACATGCTATAAAACAAACAAGCATCAATGGTTCCATGTGACCATAGACCACAATCGGAGTAGAATCATCCAGCATAAGGTTTTGTAGAAAGTAAGCTAAAGACTCGGACAGATCATAAAGCTGCTTATAAGTAAGGCTCTCATTTCTATATGAAAAAACAGTCTTTTCAGGATACACTTCCGACCATTTTTGTAGTTGTGAATAAAGATCCATGATGTCACCTCTAAAATTCGTTATAAATAAACGTACCGGAATTTTTAAATCCATAAATGGTTAATAAGCCTAGCAGAATTAGAAAATAAAATAGTAATCTCATCATCCACTTTGTGCTTGGATGACAAAAAAATGATTTTACATGATGAAAAAGTGAATTCATAAATGCCTCCTAACTGGAAAGTAAAGCACTAGCTGATTTTACTATGAATTTCTGTCTAAATTAGGATTTTAATCGAAATTTAATCTTGGGTTTACGGATTGGTGGATATATTAGATATAAGAGTTTTGAAAAGTTTTAAGATATGGTATAAACAAATAATAAGATACAATTTATTCCCGTTTAAAAAGTTAACCAATAATTGTATTGAATAGAAAGTGAAGGAAGAATTTACTTATAATTAGATAATGGAAAAAATGCACAGTACAATATAAAATGGGAGTGTTTTTAAAGGGGGAATGTTTATGGTTACAAGACATGATGTGGCGCTAAAAGCAGGAGTTTCACCATCAACTGTATCGCGCGTCATTAATAATAGAGGCTATGTTGCAGTGGAGGCAAGGAAAAGAGTGGAAGCAGCCATTGCTGAACTGAATTATATACCTAACCGCGCAGCACAGAATTTACGGACAAAGTCTTACAAACAAATTGCTTGTATCTCGCCATCTATTAGCAACTCCTTTTTTTCAGAAATGTTTATGGGAATAGAGGAAATGGCCTTAGAGAGTGGCTATACTTTATCTTTATATAATATTACGAAGAAAAATCGGGATTATTTAAAGCAAGTTTTAGAGGGCCCTTACGATGGAATGATTTTGCTTGCCTCTCATGAATTAATCATGATTAAGGATATTCTCGAAACTACGAAAAAGATGCCAATGTCTGTCTATTGGGATCGAATTAATATAAACATCCCACGTAAAGCAGAGATTCCTCATGTATATGTTGATTTAAAGAAAGTAATGAAGCAATCTGTAGAATATTTGATAAAAAATGGACATTCGGAAATTCTCTTTTTAGGCCATTATTATAATAAAGATAGAAGAAGTAATCCTAGGTACATGGGGTATGAAATGGCCATGGAGGAACATCACTTACGAATTAAGGATTATTATAAAATATTCATCGAAATGTATGAAGACAAATTGACCACCGGATATGAAGCTATAAAGATGTTATTGGACAAAGGACAATATTTTACTGCTGTAGCGGCTTCTAATGATTTGTTAGCAGCTGGGGCAATAAGAGCGATTATTGAAAGTGGAAAAAAGGTCCCAGAAGATATTTCAGTAATTGGCGTTGATAACATTGAATTAGCTAAAATAGTGACCCCAACGTTGACTACGATGAATATTCCAAAGAGAGAAATCGGAAGAATGTTAGTACAACAACTACTGGATCAAATTCACAATGAAAATAGTATTGAGAAAAGTATTGAAGCAGAAGTTATGTTGAAGGAAAGAGAATCTGTACGAAATATAAAACTTTAAAAATAGCAATTGACAACGGTTACAAAATAATTTATCGTAAAAGCATAGCAGGAAGAGATATCTAGTTGAATAAATTGATAAGAGATTTGTTTAAAGGATATTTTACTAAATAATGTGGTTTCGTGACCATATTATTTTTTCTGCAATGTGGTCACGTAACCACATTATTTTTTCAAATTAGTGGTCACGTGACCACAAAAAGGGGAGTGGGAAAAAATGAAAAAGTTGTCATTGCTATTATCTTTGCTGCTCATCACATCTGTTTTCTTGGCAGCATGTGGAAGCGGGAAAGAAGAAAAGGCTAGTACTACGGATGGAAAGACTACGATTACGGTTGCATCTTGGAATGCTGCTGCAGATGCTTTAACTGAACAAATCGAGGGATTTAATAAAAAGTACCCGGATATAAAAGTTGAAATCCTGCGTACGGATACCGGATATTCAAAAATTACCCCAGCATTGGCAGCAGGAACAGGAGCTCCAGATGTTATTCAAACTCAAGGAAGGGACTTCCCAGCATTCCTGAAAAAGTTTCCTGACCAGTTTGTTGATATTACAGCCAAAACAGAAAAATATAAAGATGATTTTCTTGCGTCCTCATGGAAAAGCGTCACAAAAGACAATAAAGTATATGCCATGCCATGGGATATAGGTCCAACTGCTTTATATTATAGAAAAGATTTATTTGAAAAAGCGGGCATTGATGTTGAATCGATTAAAACTTGGGATGATTATATTGAAGCTGGTAAGAAATTAAAAGAAGCGATCCCTGGCACAGCGATGACCCTATATACCGATGATTTTAATCTATATGAAATCTTTTTAAATCAATTGGGTGGTTCTTATGTGAAAGACGGAAAAATTAATGTCATTTCACCGGAATCAGAAAAAGCACTTTTACTTCAAAGGAAAATGAAGGATGAGGGAATTGCCATTAATGTTCACGATGGCAATGGACGGATTCCAGCGTTAACGAACGATAAAGCTGCCAGTGTTATTTTACCAGTATGGTATGCGGGTACGTTAAGCCATTCTGTCGAAAAACAAGCAGGCAAATGGGGAATCGTTCCGATCCCAGCTTTTGAAGAGGGTGGGAATACACAAGCCAATTTAGGCGGCTCCATATTGGCTGTGTCAAAGCAGTCCAAAAATGCGGATGCCGCATTCAAATTTATTGAATATGTTTTAACTACAGATGAAGGCCAAAAGATTATGTTAAAATACGGACTTTTCCCTTCTTATACACCTTTCTATAAAAATGAAGCATTTAATACAAAAGATGAGTATTTTGGTATGGAATTATACCCATTCTTTGCGAAACAAACCACAACTATAAAAGATATGGAATATGGTCCCATTATGTTAGACGCAACGAAACCGCTTAAAGATATGATTGATGGTGTGTTAGCAGGAAATGATGCAGATAAAATGATGAAAACAGCTGCAGAATCTATTTCAAAATCAACCAAGCTTAAAGTAAATCATTAGAAAAAATGGTCAGTGGGGGATGAAAACCCCCACTGATTGAAGTTTCATTTTATAGGAGGTGCCAAAATGAGAGAAACAGCTATTGGAAAAATGACAGAACCTTCTGCTGCAAGAAAGAAGCGATGGAATCGTAAAAAAATGACTCCCTACCTATTTTTATCTCCCTTTTTCATCGTGTTTGCTATTTTCATGGTCTATCCCATTTTCGAGTCATTGTATTTATCCTTTACCTCTGCACAAGGAAACCATGCAGAATGGGTTGGTTTTGAAAACTTTAAAAATATCCTAACGGACGGGCTCTTTTGGAAATCGCTCTATAATGTTTTTATTATTTTAATTGTTCAAGTGCCGATCATGCTCATGATAGGGACATTGTTAGCGGTCCTATTAAACTCGAAATTTATTAAGGGAAAGGCAATCTTTCGCTTATTTATCTTTTTGCCAGTTTTAATTGATTTAGTTACTTATTCAATTGTATTTACCCTTATTTTTAATGAGCAATATGGAATGATGAATTACCTCTTAGGACTCATTCATATTGAGCCGATTCATTGGTTTAGTGACCCGTTCTGGTCAAAAGTGTTAATCATTATTGCTGTGACATGGAGATGGACCGGTTATAATACAATCATTTTGCTTGCAGGCATCACTTCTATTGATGATTCGTTGTATGAATCAGCTGAAGTGGATGGAGCCAGCAAATTTACCCAATTCTTTAAGATTACTGTTCCAATGTTAAAACCCATCCTTCTGTTTTGTGCCATTCTTTCAACGATTGGTACGATTCAATTATTTACTGAGCCTTCTTTATTAACGGCAGGAGGACCAAACAATGCAACCAATACTCCTGTAATGTACCTTTATCAGTTTGGATTTCAAAGCTTTCAATTTGGTTATGCATCAGCAGCAGCCTATGTCATCACCATTATCGTTGCTATTATAAGCTTCTTTCAAATTAAAGTTTCAAAAGGAGGAGAGATTTAATGAAACGATCATCCTTCTTATCAAAAACAGCAGGATATCTATTTTTAATTATGGTCAGTATCGCATCTGTGTATCCGTTTTATTGGATGTTTGTAGGTTCTACCCTGTCAGATGGCGATATTTTTCAAAGTCCTCCGAAGTTATTACCAAGCGGGGAGTTCCTTACTAATTTAACTGGACTAGCAGCATCAGCCCCTATTTGGAAGGCGCTGGGAAATAGTTTGCTAATATCGATCATTTTTACAATTGCAACATTATATTTGTGCGCTATTGCCGGATATGCGTTCGCTAAATATGAGTTTAAAGGGAAAAAGATTATGTTCCTTATCGTACTAGTAACAATGATGCTGCCACATCAGGTTACATTAATTCCTTTATTCAAAATGATTATCGGGTTAGGCTGGCAAGATCAGCCTCAGGCTGTTATTTTTCCAGCGCTGGCCAATGCATTCGGAGTCTTTTTTATGAGGCAAAATATGATGAGTATTCCGACTGAAATGATTGAAGCAGCTAGAATTGACGGTTCAAGTGAAATTTCTATTTTCCACAGAATTATTTTGCCAACATCATTACCGCCATTAGCAGCATTAGGAATATTGAGTTTTATCCAGCAATGGGGCAATTATTTGTGGCCGCTTATCATTTTACAGAATCGAGAAAGTACAACACTACCAGTTCTATTATCCCAATTAGTGGCGCCTGGCCAGGTCGTGTACTATGGCCAAGTCTTAGCGGGAACAGTTGTCAGTATAATTCCAGTATTAATCTTATTCCTATTTTTGCAAAAGTACTTTATCGCAGGAATATATGGCGGTTCTGTTAAAGGTTAGTAACGAGGGGAGAATGAAAATGGAATTACAAAATGATTGGGAAAACCTAGAAGTCTTACATAAGAATCGACTTAAACCTAGGTCCTACTTTTTTAGCTATAAAAGCAAAAAAACAGCCATTACGTATGAACGGGGAGATTCACGGGGCTTCTTATTGCTTAATGGAAAGTGGAAATTTGATTACGCGAACTCACCAATGGAATCACCGAGTGATTTTTACAAGGAGGATTACTCCACTGATAATTGGGCAAATATCAGTGTTCCATCTCATTGGCAATTAAAAGGATACGGGAATCCGCATTATACAAATGTCCAGTATCCTTTTCCAGTAGATCCCCCTTATATTCCATCGGAGAATCCAACGGGTGCATACAGCAGAACATTTTATTTAACAAAGGAAGCATTAAAAGATGAGTTACATTTAATGTTTGAGGGTGTCGATAGCTCCTTCCATGTCTGGGTTAATGGATATTTCGTTGGGTATAGTCAGGGCAGCCGTCTCCCTTCAGAGTTTGACATCACAAATGTGGCAAAAGAAGGGGAAAATAAAATTTCTGTACGCGTATACCAATGGACCGAATCTTCTTATATTGAAGATCAGGATATGTGGTGGCTAAGCGGAATATTTCGGGATGTCTATATCATTTCAAAGCCAACTATTCATATCCGAGATCTGTTTTTGACTGGCACTTTAGAAAATGACTATCAAGATGGACGGCTAGATTTTGAGATTGCCTTAGCAGGGGAGTATAAAGATCATAAGGTGAAAGTGGAAATAGAAGAGAAGGGCACTGTTATTGCTTTGCACGAACAAAATATAGAGAGCGAAATGGTGACAGGATATATCCACTTGGACCATGTGCAGCCGTGGAATGCTGAAATACCTAACTTATATGATGTGCTGGTTACTTTAGTAAATCCATCTGGGGAAGTAGTTGAAGTCATTCCACAAAAGTGCGGATTTAGAACGGTTGAGAATAAAGGCGGCCAGTTACTAGTGAATGGTGTCCCAGTTATGTTTAAGGGTGTTAATCGACATGATGCCCATCCTGATTATGGAAGGGCTGTCCCTTTACGTTCCATGATTGAGGATCTAGTTTTAATGAAACAGCATAACATTAATGCCGTCCGAACAGCACATTATCCAAATGACCCGAGGTTTTATAATCTTTGTGATCAATTTGGTTTTTACGTAATCGATGAAGCAGATCTTGAGTGTCATGGAATGACCAAAATTGGGCAGCCTCATTTATTAAGTAATGATTCAGCGTGGAAAAATGCCTATTTAGATAGAATGGAAAGAATGGTAGAACGAGATAAGAACCACCCTTCTATTATTATGTGGTCATTGGGGAATGAGTCAGGATTTGGACAAAATCATATTGCCATGTATGAGTGGACTAAAAGAAGGGATTCTTCCAGACTGGTTCACTATGAAGGGGAGACAAGGGAAATTCTTTTGGAGGATAACTTTGTCCCAACGAAGGATCCAATCGCATCAGATGTACATACCTCAATGTACACTTCCATTGAAAGAATGAAAGTAATTGGCGGTTTAACGTACTTGGGGAAACCTCATATTTTATGTGAGTATGGACACGCAATGGGTAACGGTCCAGGAGGTTTCAAAGAATATTGGGAGACCTTTTATGCCTATGATCGATTACAGGGTGGTTTTGTCTGGGAATGGGCTGATCACGGGTTACGCCAATATACTGAAGAAGGTAAGGAATACTTTGCATACGGCGGTGATTTTGGCGAGACACCTCATGATGGAAACTTTGTTATCGATGGATTGGTTCGGCCAAATCGTGAGCCGTCCCCAGCACTAGCTGAATTAAAAAAAGTGATAGAACCTGTAATCACATCCCAGTTTAATATGAAAGATAAAACAATCCAGATACAAAATAAATATGATTTTTCTAATTTATCACGGTTGCAATGTGAGTGGTTTATTGAAGCTGACGGGCAAATCCTTGAAGGTGGAATAGTCGATGTTCCAGACATTCCTGCAAACACGGCCAAAGTGGTTGACTTACCGATTCATCTGCCAAATGTGGTGCAGGAAAATACAGATTATTGGTTAAATCTCGTCTGGAAGACGAAAGAAAAGACATTATGGGCTGATTCAGGTCATACGGTTGCGTGGTCACAGCATGAGCTCCCCATCTCCCGTTTTGTTCAGATTGAACAGCAAAATTCTGGTCAATTATCGATTTTAGATCTAACTTCAAAGACAAAAATAACTGGACCTAATTTTGAATTGACCTTTAATAAACAAAATGGACGAATGGAAGATTTTAATTATGATGGTCAGCTCATGATGCCAAAAGGACCAAGATTGCATTTCTGGAGAGCACCAATCGATAATGATTTATTGGGGTCAGAGGAGTTTAACGCAAGCTCTGTTACAAAACGTTGGAAGGAATTTGGTGTCCATGCCATTCAACATCGAATAATCTGCTCGGATGTAACTATTAGTGAAGACCGCCAGTCCGTTGTCATTGAGTGTGAAGCCAAACTGGCACCACCTGTTCTTGCATGGGGATTCCATGTAACCTATCTCTACACCATCTATGCGAATGGAAAAATTGCAGTAGAGATCAAGGGTGTGAAATCGGGTGAGGGACCTCAGTATCTGCCGCGGATTGGTGTTGAGATGGTGGTAGAAGGTTCCTGCGATAACGTGCAGTGGTATGGTTTGGGACCAAATGAAGCTTATGTTGATAGCAGGCAGGCGGCAAGGATGAGTGTTTGGACATCAACCGTTGATGGCTTATATACGCCATATGTGTTCCCGCAAGAAAACGGTAACCGCCATCAAACAAAATGGGCGAGTTTTACACAAGAGAATGGAAAAGGGCTGTTCATCAATGGTTCCTCGTTTGATTTCACTGCAAGCTATTATACGGTTGAACAATTGGAGGCAGCCAAACATACATGTGACCTAATTAAACAGCCGTATATCACATTGCATGTTGATAAACAGCAATATGGGCTGGGCTCGGCAAGCTGTGGTCAGGAAGTCCAGGAAAAGTATCGCTTGGAGAATGAAAATTTTGATCTTGCATTTTCGATTCTGCCATATGATGAAAATGCCCATTCCCCTATTGCTTTAAGTAAAAAGTTTCATAGCTATCAAGAGAAGAAGGAATTGCAGAAACAGTGATATGAATTGTTGCGACAACTATCCGAAGTTCTTTTTTTTAGGCTCATTTCTAAAAGTTTGTTGCTTTTTTAGATTCGCTGATAAAATTGAAAATTCGCCGATATAATAATTAAATTCGCTGATAAAATGGTAGATTCGCTGATAAATCTCAAAGAACCGCTGATAAAATCAGATTAACTTGCTAATCGGTTGTAATTTTACATCTTGTTAATGATATGAACGTGTTTACAGCCTTTCTTTGAAAGGCGGGGCGACTGCTTTCGACCATGTGTACAAGCATTAGAAGGTAAAACACCTAGATTTGATCGACTTGGGTTAAGTATTTGATGAAAAGGGCCAATTTTTCAATCTTAATACTGAAAAATTGGCCCTTCTTTATATTGGAATTACCTTAACGTAAAACCGCATTTACCTGACGGAAAACTGTTACAGTAAGAATGTAAGCTTTTGGCCCCTATTTCTGGTAAGGTTATTTCATTACTCATTCCTTCAAACCAATTACCCGAATCCGTTTATAATCAAGAATCCAGCATCCACCCCTAAATAGACTGTCTTTTAAATGGTTCTCTACTCTTGATATGATACGTTCTTTTGCGTCATCAGGAATACCCTGCAGCATACTGCTGCCAAACATATCAATCCAGTTTTTAATTCCACTCTCACCGTCTAATGGGGTTGGCCGATCAAAGTGGTGAGCAAAGGTCACTCTAAATCCTGCTTGTTCCATTAAAGATGAATATTCAGCAATACTGGGAAAAAACCACGGGAAATGTTCGGCTTTAAAAGGGAAACCTTCTGCCTCAATTTGCTTCATGATTTCTTTGTATAATGCTTCCACATTTCCCCTTCCCCCAAATTCAGCAACCATTCTTCCACCATGTTTTAAGCTGTTATACATACCATTTAATGCTTGTAGTGGTTGTTTGATCCAATGGAGTGCAGCATTTGAAAACACCGCATCAAATTCATGATGAAAATCTAATTTTGTGGCATCTTGAATGATGAACCTAATAGCGGGGTATTTACTTCTAGCCTGTTCAATCATTTTTTCAGATTGATCGACCCCTGTAACCTCTGCTCCATAATCAGCCAGTTGCTCTGCTAAATCCCCAGTTCCGCAGCCAAGGTCAAGAATTTTTTCTCCTTTTTTGGGAGCTAATAATTCAACTAGACTCTCCCCGTACATGGATACAAATGAATGGTTAGAATCATATAGATTAGCATTCCAAGTGTCCCTTGTCTTCTCCAATTGCAACTCGCTCCTTTTTTTTTGTAAGAAATTTGATAATATTTAGATTATAATAGAGGATATTAATTATGGATATTAACAAAAAGTGAGGAATTTAATAACAAACTGTTATTGAATAGAGGGGATCCTTATGGATATTAAGTGGTTAAGAACATTTATTATCTCAGCAAAATATGAAAATTTCAGGGAGGCATCAGAGGAACTTTTTCTGACTCAACCTGCTGTTACAAAACATATTAAACGGCTGGAGGAGAGCCTAAACATTTTATTATTTGAGCGAATGGGAAATAAAGTAGTCCTTACACCGGCAGGTCATAGATTTTTATCCTATGCGAGGGAGTTCATCACCAATTATGAACAAGGGATGATTGATTTTGAATCGTGGAAACAAGGATATAAACGAAAGTTAATCATTGCTGCTGCACCCCAAATTGCCTCATCCTTTCTGCCTGCTTTACTGCGGAAATTCATGGATGAAAATCCGAATATAGAAGTGATCATCAATGTTCTAAACTCTTATGAGATTGGTAATGAAATCAGTGTAGGAAAGGCCGACGTAGGCTTAACCAGAATTTTGCCTGTGCAAACAAATATAAAAACCGTGACGGTACATAAAGAATCTGTCATCCTAGTTAGTCCTAATGTACCTTCTTTAGATGAACGGATGGCACTTCAGAAATATAGGCTGATCACCCATAATCATCCCGATTATTGGGATGATCTACTAAACGATATTAAGAGACATTATCCCACATTGCAAACAATGAAAGTTAATCTAGTAGAGGTAACAAAGCGTTTCATCGAGGAAGGACTTGGTGTATCTTATTTACCTCTTACGGTTGTTAAAGAAGAAATTCGCAGAAATAAGCTGATCGAAATAAAACCAGACAAAATCGCTCTGCCTGCATCCTCTACTTATCTGTTAACAAAAGTAGAAAGTGATGAAGTACTGCTTTTTACTAAATTTTTAAAAGATACTATTTCAAGTTTCTAGTTATTGAGAGGTTACTATAAATAAATTTTAATAGGCGGTGAAGGAACATGAAACTATTCTTTTACGATGAAAAGTATAAAAGTGATATCGAACAGTATCAAATAACAGAGGAACAACTTCGGTTTACAGGCTCGCCGAAAGACTGTATCAAACTTTCAAATGAAGATCCTGATCGGTATTCCATTCTGGCCATGGATCAAGATCAATTGGTTACCTTTTTCGATCTCCATAAAAATGAAGGAGTAAGACCTTATTCAGACAATGATCGTTCCATATTAGTCAGGGGCTTTTCGACGGATTTTCGTCATCAAGGGATGGGGTATGCGAAACAAGCACTAGGACTATTACCTTCTTTTGTAAAGGAACACTTTAGTGATAAGAATGAAATCGTACTTGCTGTTAATCTGCAAAATAAAGCGGCACAAGGACTTTATAAAAAATGTGGTTTTATTGATGAAGGTGAACGGAGGATGGGGAAAAAAGGGGAACTAATCATTATGAGTTATCATTTATAAGTTTTTAGGAAAGGATTATTATCATGATTAGAAACAAGGGGGGATATAATTGCGAGAAACCATTATTCAAACGTTGAGGAAAATCGAAATAGATTATAACGTTAAAATCCTTTATGCCTGTGAATCTGGCAGCAGAGCTTGGGAGTTTCCATCAAAAGATAGTGATTATGATGTCCGGTTTATTTATGTCCATCGCCAAGAGGATTACCTAACGATTGACCAAATGGGGGTAGGGAAAAAACGGGACGTCATTGAACTTCCTATTAATGATGTATTGGACGTGACCGGGTGGGAATTGACGAAAGCCTTAAAGCTATTTCGGAAATCTAATCCGCCGCTAATGGAATGGCTTCATTCAGGGATTGTTTATTATCATGCCTATTCCACAATTGATCAAATGAAGGAGCTTAGTAAAACTATTTTTGCCCCACACTCCTGTCTCCATCACTATCTGAATATGGCTAGTAATAACTTCCGAGAATTTTTACAAGGTGATGAAGTAAAGAGTAAAAAATATTTTTATGTCCTGCGGCCGGTATTGGCTGCCAAGTGGATTGAACAATTCAATGAATTTCCTCCATTAGAATTTTCCACTCTGTTGGAGAAGTTAGTACCAGAGGGAGAATTAAAGCAAGAGATTCACACCCTTTTAAAAAGAAAAATGGATGGGGAAGAACTGGATCTGGAGCCGCAAATTGAGGTTATCAACAGGTTTTTAAGTGAGGAAATCACTCGTCTTCGTGAATTCATCAAGACCTTACATATTACCCTGCCAGATTCTACACCGGTGCTGGATCAATTATTTAGAGATACGCTAAAAGAGGTTTGGAGTTAATTTTCTCTTTGGAAATTCGCCTGCCCGTCTAGACGGCTTTTGCAGCTAGTTGTAGGTTTCCTCCTTTTTTGTATAAAATAAGAATGGCAAATAAATTAGAAAAGGTGATTATATGAGTCAATTATCTGAGTTTTTATCCACTCATCATGAGCAAAATGTCGAGGAATTAAAAGAATTGCTCCGGATTCCCAGCATTAGTTCGTTATCTGAGAATAAAGAAGACATTCAAAAAGCTGCTTCCTGGATTGCCCATAAACTAGAAGAGATTGGAATGGAACATGTTGAAATAGTCCAGACAAAAGGTCATCCGATTGTATATGCCGATTGGATTCATCAGGAAAACGCACCCACAGTTTTAGTATACGGGCACTATGACGTCCAGCCTGTTGACCCTCTTCATTTATGGGAAACCCCTCCATTTGAGCCGGACATTCGGGATGAAAAGATTTATGCCAGAGGGGCAACTGACGACAAAGGACAGATGTTTTTACATATCAAAGCAATGGAAACGTTAATGAAAGCAGAGGGGAAACTACCGGTAAACGTAAAGTTTTGCATTGAGGGTGAAGAAGAAATCGGCAGTCCGCATCTTCCGCAATTTTTATCCGAGAATAAAGAAAAATTAGCTTGTGATGTCGTGATTATTTCGGATTCTGATATGTGGGATCGAGGAGTCCCTGCCATCACTTATTCTTTAAGAGGTCTGTGTGCACTCGAATTCACCCTTAAAACGGCCAATTCTGATTTGCACTCGGGCATGTTCGGCGGTGGAGTTCAAAACGCAAACCATTTATTAGTGCAGTTACTTTCAACCCTTCATGATGCAAATGGAAAAGTAAATGTAGAGCATTTTTATGATGATGTCGAGGAACTGACTGAATTTGAAAAGGAACAAATTAAATCTTTGGGCTTCGATGAGGAAAAGTTAAAAAAATCATTAGGGTTAACAGATTTTACCGGAGGAGAAAATAATTATCCTTATCCAGAGAGAATTAGTTCCCGTCCAACTTTAGAAGTAAACGGCCTATGGGGCGGATTTCAGGGAGAAGGAACCAAAACGGTTATTCCGAACGAGGCACATGCCAAAATAACTTGCCGTCTCGTCCACAATCAAAACCCTGAAAAAATCCAGGGATTGCTTCAAAAGCACATAGAAGAACATGCACCAAAAGGATGCACGGTAACAGTGACTCTACAAGATAAGGGTAATCCATTCTTAACGCCAATCGACAGTCCGATGATGCAAAAAGCGGCTGAAGCTTATCAAAACGTGTATGGTCAGGCACCTGTTTACAAACGAGAAGGCGGATCCATTCCAATCGTTTCGGATTTCAACCAAGCCTTAAATACTCCTGTTGTTTTAATGGGATTCGGTTTGCCAGATGAAAATCTGCATGCGCCAAACGAGCATTTTAACTTAGAAAACTTTGATAAAGGTATCTTAACGATTTGTTCTTTTTTGGAACTGATTCAAAGATAAAATTTATAGTGCCTGTCACTTCCCTCGGGTGGTGTCAGGCACTTTTATGTAGGTATCCCATATAAATAAGATAAAAAAGCTAACAGGGGTAGAAGTGATTGGACAAACAAAATAATGGTTTTCGGTGGGTTGTGTTTGCTTCTGTGCTGTTTACTTATTTATTAATGTCGAGTCAGCGAACGGCTCCGGGCCTGATTACGGACCAAGTGATGCGGGATTTTCATGTCACAGCTTCCACGATTGGGCTACTGACAAGTATACAATTTTTTGTATACACGGGTTTGCAAATTCCGATGGGCTTTTTGGCTGATCGTTATGGTCCTAATTTTTTTCTCATTATCGGGGCGATCCTCACGGGTATAGGTACAATTATCTATAGTCTAGGCACGCAGGAATTTGTGCTGTTTTTTGCTAGGATTCTGACGGGTACGGGGGATGCAACCATCTGGGTTAATATGGTGCTCATTTTAAGCCAATGGTTTAAGGTAAAAGAATTTGTTCGTTTAATTGGTCTGGCGGGAATGACGGGAAGCCTAGGGTTTCTTTTGGCGACAGTCCCATTCTCTACTTGGATTGACCTGCTTGGTTGGCGAGCGGCTTTTTTTTCAGCGGGATTACTGTTATGTCTATGTGGGGTCCTTCTTTATTTTGTACTCATAAGAAAACCCAAGCAACTTTCCCTTAATCAATCGGTTTCAGAAAAAAATGAGCAGGAACACGAAAAAACAATGGTTTTACTACGAAGAATCTTTTCGAGCCGGCAGGCATGGGCTTTATTCTTTTGTCATTTTGGGGTAGTTGGGGCCTATGTAGGATTTATCGGTTCGTGGGCAGTGCCCTATGGGATGAATATGTATGGCATGACCCGTTCGGCTGCGAGCCAGCTCATTATGATTGGTCTAATTGGTGCCCTGATTGGTGCTCCCTTAACCAGCTGGATTTCAAGCCGGTTAGAAACCATTAAACGACCTTACGTTGTTGTTCATCTTACAATTCTATTATGTTGGTTTTCCTTTCTTCTCTTTCATGGGGCTCCGCCATTTTCCGTGCTTATTATCCTTTTCTTTCTTATCGGCTTTGGATATGGAGCAAGTGCGTTAACGTTTGCGGTCGGCCGGCAATCCTTTCCTATAAAAGAAGCTGGTATTGTTTCCGGCTTTGCCAATACGGGTGGATTTTTAAGTGCGGTGTTGCTGCCAAGTATTTTCGGCAATATATTAGATTATTTTCAAGCTGCAGGCAATATAGGGGATGGATATTTCTATGGTTTCATTACACCTGTTTTCTTCTCCATGCTTGGCTTGGCTGGTGTGATGATGATTAGGGAGAAGCGTAGAAGTGCAGATGGAAAGCTACGGAATTTGAATTAAAGATAACTTCTATAATGAAATAACATGGCAACAAAGGTGATGATAGTGTAAGAAAGGGATGTAACAAAAGCAATATTTGGTTTAAATTCAAATTTTTGTTCTTCCATTTTTATTCCAGTCGTTCCTTGTACGATCATATCCGTTTGGCGTGAGGTAAAACCACCTTTAGAGGTTGAAAACCAAATAATAATCGATCCGATCATTCCAACAAGAAATGAGTAATCAATGAATTTTGCATTAGTAAAATAAGTTAAGCCGAAACTCAAGCCCAATAAAATGATTAAAGTAATAACAATGTTTATTAGTACCTTCATATGGCGTTTTCTCCCCTCAATTGTTATCTGTATATTTTGATTTTAACATAAGTTGGTATTTTTGGGATGAAAGTGTTATTTGTTGTTCGCCAACTAATCCATTAGCAGAGGTTTATTTTTAATAATGGCTCGCTCTGTTATAACTGAATGTTAATTTCACTGTGTTTGAAAAATAAACGGAAAAATTCCGACTAAATTGGGAAATACCCATATTTCCTAAAAAATAAGGGAAGTTTGTCCGTTTATATGATCCAAATCTTTGGATTTTGTCTTATTTAGAGTAGTTAATCGGAATATCTCCGTTTATATCTGCTTGTTAAGGTTCATCATTATACATTAGCCGGAAATTCTCCGCCTATAATTCTCCCCCATGTTCAATCATCGATCAAACACGGGGAGTTCCTTGTGTTCCTACAACAGCTGCATGGTTGTAATACAGGTAGCGTCATTTTCAAAAGTAGAAATCTTTGATTCTACTTTTTTTCCCTTATGTGTAATCTTAATCTGGTAGTTTTTGTCTCGTGGGAGCCACAAATCAATAAATCCATTTGATTGTGATGTAACCGTTTTGTCTACGATCACATTCCCCTCAGTATCTTCAATATATACAGCAAACTTTTCATTTACTAGTTCACCTTGACAACCTGCCGATAGTTGATTTATCTTCTCTTTTTCTGAATAAAATGGTACAGTGCTCCAATCATTCCTGCGTCATTTTTATGCTTACATTGTTCAACTGGAATCTTAATATCCTTCCACCAATAAATTTGATCAAGATGGTAATTGATTTGTTTTAACAAACCAGGTTGGGCGGTTACGCCGCCACCTATTAAAATTTTTTGCGGGTTGAGAACAGCTGCTAGGTTAAAAATTCCATAACTAATGTTTCTAACCCAGTTATCAATAAGTATTCTTACCGAATTACTTTTAATAGATTCTAAAAAAATTTTCTCCCCATCAACTTTTTCATGTTCACCAATACCCTTGAGTTTTTTATAGGAATGAATTAAGGCAGTAGTAGAAGCATTGGAGTGCAAAATATCTCCGTCATGGCTTCCAGCTTTGGTCATGATAAAACCAATTTCGCTGCTTCTATAAGTGTGACCATGCAAAAGTTTCCCGTTGATAAAAATTCCTCCGCCAATGCCTGTCCCAAGTGTCACACAAATAAAATCACTGCAATTTTTAGCATTACCACTAATTTTTTCTGCTAATGCAACACAATTTCCATCATTTTCAATTTCAATCTGTAGAGGAACTCTTCTCTCTAATAACTTTTTAAGATTCTGATTATCTAGTACTTTTATTGCACCCGCTCGCTCTGAATAACCCGAGTTAGGATTAATAAAGCCTGGCAAACTAATCGCAACACCACTGACAGTATGATTTTTGGTATACATTCTGATTATATCTATCATATCTTTTAAAAAGATTTCTAGATTGGTGCTTTGGGTATCGTAGCTGCCCTTTGAAAGGATCGTTCCATTCTCTAATAATAACCCGTGCTTTACTTTTGTTCCTCCAATATCAAAGGAAATATACTTTTTCATTTGACTTCCCCCTCCCTTTTAATAGAATTTAAAATCATATGAAAATTTTTAGTATTTTACCTTAATAATGTTTCCTTCTTCTGAAGCTGGCTTCTCGAATTCTTTATAAATTTGTTTTAAATAATGTTGAGATAGTCGGTTTAGCTTTTTGTTACGTTCTTTACATGTTTCGTAATCGGTATCCACATGGAAAACTTCCAAAGTTAGTCCGAATTCCTTAGCAACACGTCTCCATCTTTTACGACGATCTCGGGTCCTGTTTGTGGTATCAACAATTACGTTATGGCCACTTTTTAACAATGCCCGGACCATGAGTTCAGCACTTTCCCACACGAGCGGTTCAGCATCTGGTTTATACACTTCACCATGTAAAGCCAGCCTGATATCATCAAGCGATACACGAACCCACCCTTGACTCTGAAGAAGTTTAGCGTAAGTTGATTTTCCACTAAGGGGCATCCCACACATAATACCTAGTTTCATGTTCCATCTCTCCCAGATTTGCACCTGACATCCAATTTGTTACCAACAAACAGCGGAAATAAGCATAAAGTGCGTTTACTTTATGAAATGCGAATGAGTGTCGATTTGAAATGGACAAATTTACTATGTGATGTTTCAAAATATTTATCGATTTACCTTTAAGGCTATTGCCAACAATTTCAGGGCGAAAATTTTTTGAATCTGCCTAAATTGAATAACCTTCCATAAATGACCAATCATTTAACAAAATCATGATACAAGCCGTTTCAAAACATCAAATCGATTCACATAATAAAGAAAACCCGCTAATGAAAAATAAATTTATCAAAAACCAAGGAAGGAGGATAACTGTTATGGTGAGGAAAGCAATTATCCCTGCTGCAGGGTATGGTACTCGAAGTCTTCCTATTACCAAAGCAATACCCAAAGAAATGTTTCCTTTAGGTCTTAAACCAGCCATTCATTATATAGTGGAAGAGGCAGTTCAGTCAGGTATTGAACAACTTCTAATCGTAATTTCACATTCAAAAGACTCAATTTTAAAATACTTCAGTCCTTCAATGGAGTTAGAGGCTTTTTTAAAAAGTAAAAATAAAGAATATATGCTTAAACAATTAGAGCTGCCTGACATAAAAATCTCCTATATTAAACAACCCGATGGAAAGGGGCTTGGGGACGCAATAAGACTTGGAAAAGAATTTGTAGGAAACGAACCGTTTGGCGTACTATTACCAGATGATTTTGTCATTTCCTGTCAAACCCCTGCACTAAGTCAGTTAATTCATGTATATAAGGAAACACAATCCAGTGTGATTGGATTAAAACAAGTAAAACAAGAACACTTAAAAAATTATGGGGTGATTCAAGGGTCTAGTAAAACGAATCTCATAGAAATAGAGAATATCGTTGAAAAACCAAAAACAGACCCTCCTTCGAATCTGGCAGTAATTGGGAGATATGTATTTACCCCTGACATTTTTCCATGTTTAGAGGCCGCAAAAGTAGGGCTTGACGGAGAAATCCAATTGACCGATGCCATAAAGACTTTGCTGGATCTACAACCAATCTATGGGAAAATGATATCTGGTGATCGGTACGATATTGGGAATTTAGAAGAATATATAGAACTAATGAAAATATTGAGTGAAAAACACTAGTAAATACGTTAATTCTATTAAATAAGGAGAGAATTGGTGTGTGGGAAAAAATTTCAATCATTATTCCCTTCCAAACGGACCATGGTCCACGAGAGCAGGCATTTGAATGGATTAAAGAATATTATGATCGAGTTATGCCCGAAGCTGAAATATGTTTGGGGATCATAAATGGAGAAGAAATTAATAAATCTAAGGCTGTAAACATGGCAGCTAAAAAGGCAACGAGGGATATTTTTGTCATAGCGGATGCAGATGTCGTTTATGACCCTAACCTGATTGTAGAAGCTATAAAATTACTAAAAAAAGAAGCATGGGTTGTTCCTTTTACAGATGTCCATAATGTTGAAAAACAAGGTACTAAGAGTTTGCTTAAAACAGAACCAAAGTGGCCGATGGATGTAAAAACGGAAGAATGTACAAAATCCGATTGGGTGTATGACGGGTTTGCAGGAAAACTCTTTGTCATTACAAGAGAGAATTTCGATAAAGTGGGCGGCTTTGATGAACGGTTTATTGGATGGGGGGGCGAAGATGATGCCTTTTCACATGCAGTTCGAACTATTTGTGGTAAAATCGCAAACATCGAAGGAAAGATATATCACTTATGGCACCCAAGTTTAAGCTATGAAACAAACCCACATGGGGCAGCAAATGGTAAACTTCTTCAGCGTTATGAACGGGCAAGTGGAAACAAAAAGGAAATGAGCAATCTTATCCAAGAACGGAAAAATGAACAAGGAAAGACCCAGCCTAATAAACTGGATATTTTAAATAGTACTGAAAATAAATACAGCCTATCACCCAAAAGCAAAATTTGTTTTGCCATCCTGGTTCATAAAGACAGAGAGTTAGTCAAGCAGCTCATTGAAAATGTTCAATATTATTGCCCAAACAGTGCCATTGTCTTATACAATGGGGGAGACGATCCAACACTTTGTGATGGTCTTGGTATTCCTGTCTGTCCCTCTAGCCATAAATTAAAGCGGGGATGGACAACTATTTATTTTCTAGAAACAATGGAATGGTTAGAAGAATTAGGGCTTGAATATGATTATTTTATTAATCTTGACTCGGACGCCTTGTTTATCAAAAAAGGATATGAAGAGTTCATTCAAGCTGAAATGAAAGACACCGATTATATGGCGGTAAAGCTAAGGATTCCAAGTAAAAATTGGTATATTGGAAATGAACTTAAGAAAGATATTGATAGATGGAAAAAACTATTTAATGTAAAGCCCTTTTACGGAGTTTTCAATGTGGGACAGGTAATTTCGAAACCAATCGTTAGCGCCTTGCTCGAACCATCAAGATTACAAAAGTTAAAAAAAGCATTATTAGAAACCATTACCTTCGGGACGGATGAGGTACTTTATGTAAACATGGCCAAGGAACTTGGGTTCAGAACAAAACCATATCCCAATGCCATAGATTCAAAGATGATTCGATATCGTCCTTACTTCACGGCGGAAGAAATGATTTCCTCCATTAATAACAGTGAATGCTGCGGCCTCTGTCACCCCGTGATTTTGGACAAAGAGGACCCCGTAAGGAAATTGCTCCTAAATATTGAAAGTGACCATCATACAAAACCATATAAAAGTAAAGAATATCCATGGTATGAAGACAATCCAGATAATTATTCCATTTCTCTGCCGATCAAAAGTAAATTTGGGACAGTGGAGCTTATTGTTCGCTCTGGTTCTTCTTTGGCCCACTATTGGCAAAAATCAAATGGAAAATGGAAGAAAAGTGAGAAGTTTGCAAAAGGTGTTACAGGCAATCCGATATTTTTTGAAAGCCATTCAGGTCAATTTGGAGTAGTTTGTAAATTAGAAAAAGGCGGAATTGGATTTTGGCTGAGAGATAACAAGTCACCTAGTCACCCTTGGTATGGGCCATCTGTCTTGTATAAACCTATAGAGCCGATAATGGGAAGCCAACTTCCAGACGGCACACATATCATCGTTTTTAAGTATAACAATGAATTCGTTTACTGGTTACTGGATAAATCGAAATGGGGAAAAACCTTTCCTAATAATTGAATAAATAGTAAACAGATGCCTGTCACTCCCTTTGGGTGGTGCCAGGCACTTTTATGTAGTTATTTCTTTTAAATGCACGCCTTAATAGAGATTCAACAAGTTTGTGGCAACGCTGTATATCCTGTTTTTGTGGAAGAAGTTCAACCTTTAAGGTTGCAGCTAAGCTCGTGTGAAGGTAAAGCATATCGCGGAATTGATCAACTGCTCCACAAAACTTTGGGTAAAAGCTATCACCCGTTCCAAAAACTGCTGTAGTAATGTCTTTTATATTTAGTAATTCAATTGCTTGATAAAGGTCCCACATTTCCTTTGGAATTTCGCCATTTCCCCAAGTGTATGTTCCAATCACAACGGCATCATACTTGCTTAAATGAGATAAGTGAAACCTATCTATTCTAAAAATGGATACGTCGGCTGATTTCTCAAGCAAGATTCGATAAAGCTGCTTGGCTAATTCCTTCGTGTTTCCCGTTACGGAACTGTAAATAATGGCGACTTTCATTTTATAATTCATCAAATCCATTTGAACTTGAGACTTTCGAATAGGTTCTAGATTTTTGCTCAAAGAAATCTGACTTTGTCTCATTCATCATTTCATCACCGAATACCTGAATCCAAGGCATTGGATTGGTTCTTTCCTCATAAAGATTCTTCAAACCAAGCTGTCTTAATCGCTTGTTTGCTAAATATTCGACATACCCGCCAAATTCATCTAAGTCAATTCCTTTAATATCTGTCAAAATATAATGGGCCCATTCCTTTTCCAGTGTAACAGCCGTGTGAATGGTTTGATAAACATAGTTAATATTATCATCTGTATGAAGTTCTGGATTCTCCGTTAACAAAATACGAATAAATTGGGCAATAAAATAAGCATGCTGCATTTCATCCCGTTGGATATAGCTAATCATCGTACTTGTTTTGAGCATTTTTTGCTGACGGGCTAAATTATAGAAAAAGGCGAAACCAGCATAAAAATAGATTCCTTCAAGATTAATTGAATTCACTCCAAGCTCAAATAAATGCTGAGGCGTAGGGTCATGTCGAAACTTCTCATAAGCATCTAAAATTAGCTGATTCCTTTTTCGAACAATCGGATCATTCTTTGCTTGATCAAAGCGCATATTTTGTTCACTTAAAGGAACAAGTGAACTCAAAATATAGGAATAGGATTCATTGTGAACCGCTTCCTGCTGTGAGATCACCGCAAAAATTGCTTTAAAGCTTGAATCAGTAACATAATCCATGACTTGACTCATTGTGGGTGTCTGCAGGCTATCGAGTGACGCCAGTTGCGTATTAATGCGAAGAAAGATATCCTTTTCTCTAGAATTTAATGAATCCCATTGTTTAATATCATCCTGCATATTGATTTCTTGTGCTTTCCAAAAGTTTGATAGAAGCATTTGATACAAATCGTACATTTGCGGATAGGCAATATCGTTCCAATTTAAGATTCCTGAAAACTGCCCGTTAATGATTCTAGTTGATTTATTAGGATGCTCAGGATCAAGTAGTTTTGGTCTTTTTAATATTTGTCCCATGATAAAACTCTCCTTAAAATTATTACTATCTTCTGCCGTTAGCTATGACACGCTGCACATTCTGACATTTCGGCTTGAGAAGTACTGCGAACATAGTAGGTTGTTTTCAAACCACTTTTCCATGATTCCAGATGCAGCTGAAGCAGGTCTTTCGCTTTAATGTCGTGTCTGACATAAAGATTAAAACTAATCGCCTGATCGATATGCCGTTGTCTTGCAGCATTCTGTTTAATACTCCATACTTGATCCAGCTCATGTCTAGCTCGTCGATAATAGTTGTACGTCACATGATTTAAATCAGGTGCCGTTACTTTGAATTTAAAGTTTTTCTTCTCCTCTGCGTATTCGACGGCATACAAAGGATCAATCCCATCTGTCGAACCGCCAATCTTTGCAGTAGATGAGTTCGGAGCAATTGCCATCATCCAGCCATTTCGGACCCCAACCTTCGCCACATCCTCTTTTAATTGGTTCCATCGGTTTGTTTTATATCCCTTGCGCTCAAAATACCTGCCGGTTTGCCATTCTGATCCTTCAATCTTCCTATAGGGTCCTTTTTCCTTAGCTAATTCCATCGACGATTTAATCGTAAGATAAGCGATATCCTCATATAGCCTATCTGCAAATGAAACAGCTTGGTCCGATTCCCAGAAGATGCCCTCTAAAGCAAGAAGGTGGTGCCAGCCGAAAGTACCTAATCCCACAGGCCGGTAGTTCTTATTTGTTACCTCTGCTTGTCCAACGGAAATAGTATTCAAATCAATTACATTGTCTAGCATTCTCAATTGAATCGGGATCAATCGTTCCAGTACATTTCCTCTTACTGCTTTTGGCAGATTAATGGAGGATAAATTACAGACAACAAATTCACCTGGTTTACGCACAATAACAATGTTCCCATCTTCATCCTGATATTCTTTCACAATCGTTGTCGCTGACATATTTTGCGTAATCTCTGTACACAAATTACTGCCATAAATGGACGTACGTCCTTTTACTTTGGTGTGCTTGTTTGGATTTTGACGATTTACCTCATCCCGATAAAACATGTAGGGTGTCCCTGTTTCCAATTGAGAAATCATCATCCTTGCCATAATATCCATTGCCCGGTAGGTTTTACGAGGGAGAAGAGGATGGTTGACCGCTTCTTCGTACTTTACGGAAAAAGCCTTTTCATCCTCGTCATCATAAAAATCTTCTAGACCGAGCGGTAATCCATGTTTATCCTTCCAGCCCATGATTTGTTTTACTTGATGAGGACAAAAGGTATGCCACTCTCCAACACTTCTGCCGTTTTTATCCACCTCTTGTAACTTTTTCATAAACAAATCAGGTATTGAAACTCCCGTAAAAATATCATGAGCCTTCCGTCTTTCGTCTCCATTATTGGTTTTTAAATCTAAAAAGCCATTCATCATATCCTTATGAAATACATCCAAATATACTGCTACAGCCCCTTGTCTTTGGCCTAATTGATCTACACTCACCGCCGTATCATTAATAAGACGAATCCAAGGAACAACACCAGATGAATTGCCTTTAAATTTCTTAATATCTGAACCTAAGGCACGTACTTTTCCTAGATAAATCCCAATCCCGCCGCCGTCTTTACTCAGTCTGGCAATATCCCAATTATTCAAATAGATCCCATCCAATGAGTCTTCAATGGTATCAATAAAACAGGAAGAAAGCTGCCCGAAGCTTTTGCCAGCATTAGACAAAGTCGGCGTTGCAACCGTCATATACAAATTGCTTAGTGCCCAGTAGGCTTCTTTTACCAAGCACAATCTGCTAGCCTTTGGTTCATTTTTCATTAAAGTCATTGCAATGATCATAAACCGTTCTTGAGGCAGCTCGTAAAGATTTCCTTCATAATCTTTTGCCAAATACCTATCTGCTAATAAAAATAACCCGATATAATTAAACAAATGGTCTCGTTCTGGATCAATTTCTGCTCCTACTATATCAATCTCTTCCTTTGTGTAACTTTGTAACAAATCCTCAGAATAGATGCCCATACTAGTCAATTCCGTAATTAGCGCATAAAAATCACCATATTTTTTTTCCGGCTTATACCCTCTGTTATATGAAGTATTCTGATAAAGGTTAAGTAAATATAGATTTGCCGCTAGAAAAGTCCAGTCAGGGTCCGCCATTGAAATTTGATTTAATGCATAAAAAAGGGATTGTTCATACGCTGATGACTCTTCTAGGTTAGCTGCCTTTTCGAATAAATCTTTTGTATCCAAGTTATATTTTTCCGAAGCGGCTTTAATTGCTGCTAAAACAGAATTCATTTCTGTGTGTTGTTTCATATCCATCATTTCTTCTCCTCTATATGTAGTAAATTAGCTTACAACGCTTCGGGATTGGAATTATTTTTTTATAAACAAAAAACCCATCATCGCAGATGGGTTGATAACGCAGAATAATCTATTAAACAGTAGATTGATACTGTCATAGTAGGATACCCTCGTTATATCTTCCCAACTCCCGAAGAAGAACATACTATATAACAATGGCAGGTCTCCTGACTTGTGCTTCTCCCTACTCTAATCCCTTCCCGTCCTAAAGACAGTGGATCTCTTTTATTTCGTCAGCACATACAGTTGCGGGTACAGTTCTGGATTTTCACCAGATTCCCTATTAAGTCTATTAAGACACCATTATTATTGGTTAATATCTATATTTAGTGTTTTTGGTAAAATTCGAACACTAAATATTGTATACCACAAAATATAATATACAAATCTCAATTTGACAACCCCCTTCTATGAAGTTCCAACTCTTTTCAGAAAATTATGTACTCTAGAAGATTAATATGTTATAGTTGTTGAAAATTACATATCGTGTAAGAGTTGGTGCCAAGCTGCGGCTTGGCTTAAAAGGGAAGAACGGTGCAATTCCGTCGCTGTCCCGCAACTGTAAATCGGAGCAAATCACAAGATACCACTGTCATTGATGGGAAGGTGTGAGGAGCATGGATGATAAGCCAGGAGACCTGCCAATCTCTAGTACACACCAAATACCTACGTGGAAATAGGTGGTGACCAATCATTTGTACGACAGACGAGTTATGAAATAGGAATGCAGTTTGAATTCGCTATTATTCTATAACTTGATTGTAAAGCCATTTCCCTTATGTGGAAGTGGCTTTTTGTATTTGGAAAATATGTAAATGTATTAGGAGGAGTTATAAATGAATTTAGTTAGTACAGTAATCGGTTATCCATACATTGGTGATCATCGGGAATGGAAACGTTGTGTAGAAGCTTTTTGGGAGGGGGAAAAATCAGAGAATAAATTTATGTTAGAGATGAGTACAAATCGCTTGAATCAACTAAAGCGTCAGCAGTCATTAGGCTTAAACTTACTAACGGTAGGTGATTTTACATTTTATGACCGGATGCTAGACCTTTCCGCCATGTTTGGTCTCATTCCAGCTCGTTATCAATGGGCAGGGGAAAAGGTAGACTTAAATACGTATTACGCAATGGCACGAGGGGCAAATGATGTAGTGGCCTGCGAGATGACAAAATGGTTTAACACCAACTATCACTATATCGTTCCGGAGTACGAAGGCCAAACACTCCAATTAACTCAAAACTACCTCTTAGATTATTATACAGAAGCGAAAGAAGAATTAGGTATTATGACTAAGCCTACCATGATTGGTCCGTTTACGTTTGTCCAATTATCTAAAGGATATGACGCTAGAACCAAAGCATCGTTTATTTTCAAGCTCCTACCGCTTTATACACAAGTATTCCAGCAGCTAGTCGATGCAGGGGCAGAGTGGATTCAAGTGGAAGAACCAGCATTAGTCCTGTCACTTGCTAAAGAGGATATACAACTTGTCCAACAAATCTACCAACAAATTGCGGAAGAAGTCCCTGCCGCTCAAATTATGTTACAAACCTATTTTGAAGGATTGTCAGCGTATGAGGAGTTATCACAATTACCCGTTGCAGGGATAGGCCTTGACTTTATCCATGGAAGAGAACAGAATATGTCCTCCCTCCGTCAATACGGTTTCCCTAAAGATAAGGTATTAGGGATTGGTATTGTGAATGGACGTGATATTTGGCGGGCAAATTTGGCTGAAAAAGCAATGGATACCAAAACGATATTATCCTTAAGCAGTGCAAAGGAAGTTTGGATTCAGTCTTCCTGTAGTTTACAACACGTACCTGTGACGACAAACTCTGAAACAAAGCTAGAGGACTCATTGTTAAATGCTTTGTCATTTGCAGATGAGAAGATCGTGGAGTTAACACATATTGCATCTTATGTTTCCAACCAAACATGGTCAGGAAATAAAGGTGTGTCAGAAAGTGCGCTGGCGAAGCAAGTACTAGCAGAACATCCGGCGAGGAATAATCCACGTGTGAAGGAGCTTGTATCGCTAGTGAAATCAGTGGATTTCAAACGTAAAATGGCTTATAAGGAACGTCAATCCCTGCAGCAAGAGGCATTGCAATTACCGGATTATCCAACAACCACAATTGGCAGTTTCCCTCAATCGGCACAAGTGAAACGAACACGGTCAGCATGGCGCAAAAAAGAAATTACGGACACTGTTTATGCTGAATTTGTAAAAAGTGAAACAGCTCGCTGGATTCAAATTCAAGAAGAGATTGGCCTTGATGTCTTCGTCCATGGTGAATTTGAGCGAACAGATATGGTCGAGTACTTTGGCGAAAAACTGAAGGGTTTTGCCTTCACGGAAAAGGCTTGGGTCGTTTCATACGGTTCACGCTGTGTCAAACCACCAATTATCTATGGTGACGTCGAGTGGACATCTCCAATGACAGTGAAGGAAGTTGAAGAGGCACAGCAATTAACGTCAAAATATGTTAAAGGGATGTTGACAGGTCCTGTCACTATCTTAAATTGGTCTTTTGTTCGTGATGATCTTTCTTGTGAACAAGTAGCCAACCAAATTGCTTTAGCACTTAGGGAGGAGATCCAGGCACTAGAAGATGCAGGGATTGCGATTATTCAAGTGGATGAACCAGCATTACGGGAAGGGTTGCCACTGCGGAAAGAAAACTGGAATGAATATTTAGCATGGGCAGTCAATGCCTTCAAACTAGCCACTTCCAATGTAAAGAATGAAACACAAATTCATACACATATGTGTTATTGCGAGTTTAATGACTTTATTGAAGCAATCCGTGCTCTTGATGCAGATGTTATTTCGATTGAAACGTCGAGAAGTCATGGGGAATTGATTCACTCATTGTTACATCATCCATATGAATTAGGGATTGGTTTGGGTGTGTATGATATTCATAGCCCGCGTGTACCAAGTGTGGAAGAGATAGTAAAAATAGTAAAGGACTGCTTAGAAATCATCCCAAAAGAACAATTCTGGGTGAATCCAGACTGTGGTTTAAAAACACGTCATGAAGATGAAACTATTGCATCCCTAAAAAACATGGTGGCAGCCACACGGAAACTTCGCCAACAGATAAGTACAATCCATTGAAACAAGAAGAAGAAAAGGGCAGCACCCACAGGGGTATTGCCCTCCTTTTGATAGGATTAAATACGTTTTTCAACCGAACAAAGCTAACACGGAAGAATGTTTTGTTTCTTCATAAAGTTTTAATTGAGATGTCTTTAAAATATTTATAAACATTCTTCCCAAACATACCTTTTTTAAAATGGGTTAGTTGCCAGCATACTGGCTGTTTTTACATATATGCGTGGATGCAATTTTAACTGCGAAACGATAAATTCAGCAATGTCTTCTGGCTGCATGTATTTATTATCATTATTTTCAGCTATTAAATTCGTTTTAATCGCAAGTTCAGTGGCAACTGTACTTGGCGTTAAGGCTGCAACACGAATATTATTTCTTCGCACTTCTTGTGCCAATGATTCCGTTAAGCCAATTAGCCCAAATTTAGACGCACTGTAGGCACTGGAGGTAGCGGCACCGCTTAACCCATTTGTAGACGAAATGTTGATGATATCACCGCTATTCTTTTCAATTAGCTGGGGAAGAACCGCATGTGTTACATAATAGGGACCCATTAAGTTAACATCAATGATTCTCTTCCATTCCTGCGGATCCATCTCTAAAAGCGTCTCAAACTTCCCAATTCCTGCATTATTGATTAGAATATCAGCTGTACCCAACTCATCAGTAATATTTTTAATCGCGTTTTCTACTTCCTCCTGGTTTGAAATATCAACCGCCGCATACGATGCTTGTACTCCTAAACCTTTTACCTCGCTTACAACTTCCTTTAGGTCAGCTTCCGTTCTTGCCAACAATCCAATGTTTACACCTTCATTTGCTAAAGCAATTGCAACTGCCTTGCCAATCCCTCTACCAGCACCCGTTACAAACGCTGTTTTTCCTTTTAATGATTGTGTCAACTCAACCACTCCTTCCATCTCTCAGTATATTATTGTGGAAAAATTTTTCTAACAGTATGCTCATAAAAGTTTAAAAATTTACTCCACAAACCTGAACGACTAATCATAAAAAATCTATTTTTGTCACTTGTCAGGTGCAAGTTTCACACAAAAACATTGGTATATCCTTCCACCACAAAGTACAATAAATATAGGCAATCCATTTATTGAAGGAGAGGGAATGAAAATGATCGTAGTCACAACGGAAAATATCGCAAATTACAAAATTACCGAAGTAAAGGGGCCCGTTTTCGGGTTAACAGTTAGAGCACGTGGAATTGGAAAGGATATCGTAGCATCTCTGAAGGGGCTTGTGGGCGGAGAAATCAGTCAATATACAGAAATGCTGGAAGATGCCCGGAAACAAGCCATGGATCGGATGGTGCAAAACGCTCAAGCAATGGAAGCCAACGCCATTATTATGATGCGCTATGACTCTGGTGAGATCGGCCAAAATATGAGTGAAATTGTTGCGTATGGTACGGCCGTTGTTGTAGAAAAGGTATAATATGAAGTGGATTTTTGGCTATTTCGGTTTACAAATTGTCATCCTTCTTATTTTAGTTATCGGCTCGTGGTTTATCTGGGACCGCCGGTTTAAAACAAAACATGGCCAGCAGGTACCCGAAGGCTTTGTTCGTACCAATGAGGTCTCGATTGATCCGACTACAAAGAAAAAATTAGTGGTTTACTTTAATGAGGATACAGGTGAGCGGTTTTATAAGGAAGAATAAGGTAATGCTTTTATTTCAAACACATTTATGAATAATTCTTATCCTCTCCAAAGATAATATGAGAGATTAACGAAAGGAGACGATAAGGATGGAAACAAAGGATGATTTTTTAACGGGTGCTAAAGTAACAAAGGATAATCAAATCTATGGGACGCCTAATAGCAAGAGCAAAAATGGCACCGGTGACTCACCAAATGATAATGTCGGTAAGAATAAAAAGGGACTTGACCGATAAATGAACAGCCAAGTGAAATACTTGGCTGCTATTTTTTTGTTACAAAATAATTATACCGTGGATTAGTTATAAAAGTAGCCTTCCTTTCTAATGAAATTAGGCTATAATACTCCTAGAATAAATAATTTAAGGGGCTTATTATGGAACTCATTTCAGGTAAAGTTATAATTATATCGCTATTATTATTTATTATTACAATGATTGAGACATTAGCATATTCAACCAGAATTTCAGGAGCAAGGGTAAAATTAATTGCTACGGCGTTATCATTGTTTAGCACACTGGTGATTGTTTCTAGATTTTCAACCATGTTTCAACAACCCCTAACCGCAAAACTTATTGCAGAAGCTCCTAAGTTAAACAAGTTACACTACATAGAGGAACAATATAGAATTCTAATTGGGATTACGTCGATTGGAGTTTTGTTTGGTATACTTCTCTTTCCAACGTTCATCAATATCTTCTCACGAGCGATTGTTCAACTTTCCAATCAACGTGGTTCTATTATTGGACTTTTTATTCAGTATTTTAATCTTAAAGGGATAAGAAAAATGATGAAATGTTTTAGAGTTCCTAGATTAACATACCTAAAGGGAATAACATTAAAAACAATTCCCAAACGTCTTTTTGTGATCAACGTTCTCATTTCTGCTGTGTTTACCATTGGGGTGCTATCTTCTATATATGCATCGATGTTGGTTCCTAAAGATTATGCTCAAGCCGCATTAATGTCATCTGGGATTATTAATGGTATTGCAACCATATTATTAACATTGTTTATTGACCCTAAAGCTTCTGTATTAGCGGATCGAGTTATGAAAAAACAAAGCGATTATATTTACCTAAAGAGTTACTCGTTGACGATGATTGGCTCAAAATTTTTAGGTACCATTGTGGCTCAACTGCTGTTTATACCGGCTGCATACTATGTAGCTTGGTTCGCTAAGTGGATTTAAATACTGTATGTTCTTATTGGATAGAAAAGTCTATTTTGTGTTATTTATAATTTGTTACTTTAGGGATGCTGTTATGGCATCCTTTTTTTCTTAAGAATTATGTAAGATTTGATTAATAAAAAAGAAAATTTTCCTGTTTAAAATAAGAAACAGTAAGGCGAATTCATCGGGTAGAATGAATCAGCTGACAAAAGCATATAAAGGCAAAGAAGTTATCATAAATTTTAAGCAGGGGGTAGGATTAAATGGTTATTAGTACATTCGCAGAAACGGCATTTTATTTGTGGTTATTGTCTGAGGTTGCTATTTTAATAAAAACTAAGCGTCAACGTAAAAATGTGGTATCTGAAAATAAAGATAAAGGTTCCTTTTGGGTGATTGTTCTTGGCATAATTTCCTGTATTCTCGTGAATCAGCTATGTAATGCGCTGAAAATCGGCTATGTAAATTCAACGATTTCCAATTTGGGTTCGATCCTCCTTATAATCGGTGTTAGCATTCGACTTTGGGCAGTAGCCGTATTAGGCAGACACTTCTCGTTGGTCGTCTCTGTTGACTCCCAGCAAAAAATCATTCAGAGCGGCCCTTATCGATTCATCCGGCATCCTTCCTACACTGGTTTATTAGTATCTTTTATTAGTATCGGGCTTGCTTTTAATACATGGGTGGGATCCTTAGTCATGCTTGTCTTTTTCATCCTGGTTTTCAGTTATCGTATACGCATAGAGGAAAAAGCCTTGAAGGAAAGTTTTCCTAATGAATATCCACGATATATTCAAAAGACATCAAGACTTATTCCATTTGTTTGGTAGAACCTGTGAATCTTTGGTGCGTTAATCTTATAGGATTAACGCATTTTTTTGGAATGTAGCTCATAAGTATAGGCGATTTCCGAAAAAAAGATTGTAATACCTACGTTCAAACCATAAAATAGATGTAAAATTACACCATATTTTCAGTTTATTTGATTTATCAGCGCCTTTTGGTAGTTTATCGGCGAATGTAAAATTATATCAGCGGATTTTCAATTTTATCAGCGAATTTAAAAAAGCAACAAACTTTTAGATAAAGGGGGGCTAAAGGATGGAAAATTACCATTTTATCAAAGGATATAAAGATGATGAGAACTATAGGAATAGTTTTAATGAACTCGCACAACAAATTTTTGGCATAAATTTTGAACAGTGGTATCAGGATGGTTATTGGACGGAGAGGTATCAACCGTTCTCTTATTTAGATGACGGAAAGGTCATCGCTAATGTCTCTGTAAATATATTGGATCTTGTTATTAATGGAGAAGAAAAGAGAGCACTGCAAATTGGCACGGTGATGACACATCCTGATTATCGAAACCGAGGACTTTCCGCAAACTTGATGAACAAGGTATTAGAAAAATATGAAGGTAAATACGATATAATCTACCTATTTGCGAATCATTCCGTGTTAGACTTTTATCCGAAATTCGGTTTTAAAGCGGTGGACGAGCACCAATTTACGATGGACTTCACTGGAAGTAAAAGCAGTGGTGAAGAGGGACGACAGTTATCTGGCTCCAATAAAAACGATCTCCAATTTATTTATAATTTTGTATCAGAAAGGGTGCCGGTCTCCCATATATTTGGTACTAGTAATGCGGCGGAACTTGTCATGTTTTACTGTGTGTTTGCTTTTAGTGAGGACATTTATTACCTTGAAAAAGAAGATGTCATTGTATTGTGCGAACAAGAAGAGGACCAACTTCATCTTTTTGACGTCATTAGTAAGGGAGACATCGATTTCGAGGGAATATTGAATAAAGTGGCCGGGGAGGGTACAAACAAAATTGTTTTTCACTTTACTCCGGATGAAAAGAAGCTGCCACTTATAAAAGAAAAGTACCATGGGTCCGAAGTTCTCTATGTTAAAGCGACCGATGAACTGGTACTGCCAAAATACTTCAAGCATCCTTTGACCTCACAAGCCTAGTGATGGAGATTCATAGAAGCAGCCAGCCAAACTAGGAGCAGTCATTAGACTTTTAAACTGTTTGAGGGAGGATTTGTTATGGTGATTCTACAGTATATCAATCTAGGGGTAAGATTTTTATTAGAGATTTGTGCTTTAATCGCATTGGGATATTGGGGATTTCATAGTGGAATTGGACGGGTAATGAAGGTACTGCTAGGGGTGGGGGCGCCTTTTTTAACTGCGTTGTTATGGGGGATTTTCGGCTCACCTAAAGCGAATGTCAAACTATCTATGCCGTTGCATCTATGTCTTGAATTAGTTGTATTTGGAATACCTGTCATAGCTCTTTACGCAGCTGGTAAACCCCAGTTAGCTTGGATTTACGGGGTTTGTGTGGTCGTTAATCGCCTTTTAATGTTTGTTTGGAAACAATAACAATTGGACTGAAATAAGGAAGGGCTATTTCACTTCCCTTAAGCCCTTCCCTTCATGAATTTCTTGAATCCCTTCTTCACAAACCCCATAAGAGCGCCAGGAACAAGTTTTACAGACAACCTGGATATCGGAAGGAACCACATGCTCTCGGATATGGAGTTCAATATCTTCCCAAGTCAGAATCTGTCCGATTTGGAGCTTCATTTTTTCTAAAATAACGGCATCTCTATCATAAATATTGTCGTCTTGGCAGTGGTATTCTCCTGAGTTCGGGTACTTTTCACACAACTGATCAGGCCCTTTTACAAGCTGTATCAACGTCTTTGGATTGTCTCGCAGGGTTTGATGCAAACGGGTCATATTTTCCACGTATTCTGGGGAATAGCCCATTCCCCGATAGCCTAAAAGGCAAAAAAGATGATGTCCTCGTAACTTATACATAATGCAGCCCTCCCAATCGACAGTTTGATAGATTCAAATGTTAACTAAGCAAATGATTTGGTTTACATATCCTAATATATCATAATATAACACATTAAATGAGGGATATTTAAAATTGACTTAACTTGATGGTAAATGGTTGGAAAGCTTTTTGAAGAAGGAGATTCGGTGGATGTTAGAGAAAATAAAGGTAAAAACAAGAAATTATGTGGAGGAGAATTTGTGATGACCCTCAATAAGCAAAAGAATTATATCCAAACGTATTTTTCATACCTTAGAAAGAATAAACTCTCAGTTGCGTACAATGACTATGATTTTTTTTCAAAAAATATTTTCCCGGCCGATCACCATCCGTTTTCCTTTCATGAATCTGCAAATAAAAGGGAATTTATCACGATAGAATATTTACATAAAGGCGATAAGAGAAAAGATTCTTTTAGTAGAGTTATGGAAAACTCAGGAACTAATGCGTTGATTATTATTAAAGATGACTTAATTGTGTATGAAGGGTATTTTAATGGTCATAAAAGAGAAACTCCACATAAGTTGTTTTCGGTTACAAAGTCCTTTATGTCGGCTCTTATTGGAATTGCGATTAGTCATGGGGCAATAAACAGTGTAAATGATTTAGTAAAAACCTATCTTCCAGAAATCAACTTAAATAGTGTGACGATTAAGAATCTACTCCAAATGGATGCAGGAATAAAATATAAGGAAGGCCATTTACCTTGGAAAGACGAGGCAAGGGTATATTTAAATCCCGATGCAAGGAAACTAGCACTTTCTGTTGTTGAAGATCCGAACGAAGGATTTTTTCATTATAATGATTACCATTTGTTATTATTAGGTCTCATCCTAGAAAGGGCTACAGGTACAACCATTTCAAATTTTTTATATAATAATATTTTAAGTAAGTTAGGAATGCAGTTTCCGAGTTCCATCATTTTGGATAGCCAAAAGAGTGCCTTCGAAAAGGTAGAAAGCGGACTTGTTATGACCGGATTAGATTTAGCCAAGTTTGGACGTCTTTACTTACAAAATGGTGAATGGGAAGGGAAGCAGATTATTCCTAGAGAATGGGTAGAAGAATCGGTAAATCAAGGCAATGTTCCTTCTACAATAGAACATTTTCGGTATTATAATGATCATCCATGGGGAAAGATGTGGTTTAGACAAAATAGGGCCTATTATAAATATCTTTGGTGGGGACACAAAAGTCATGAACAGAATAATGATTTTTTTGCTTTAGGTTCATTGGGGCAAGTTTTGTATATTAGCCCTCAAAAAAACGCAATTGCGATTCGCTTAGGGAAAAAATGGGGCATTATGGACTGGTGGCCAACCGTTTTGTATAAATTAATTAATCAATTGGATTAAAAAAGGTAGTTGTAAACGAGGCAGGAGTGAGTAACGATGATTCGAAAAAGGACATTACATATTCTAAATGGACAAACGATGTATGATTATTTTAAAAAAACTCATTTTCTTAATCAGGAGTTAATGGTCCCTTTTAATGAGGCGATGTGTTATGGAAACACTTGTGATGATTTATTTTCAAATGAATTCACTGTAATACGGGCGAAGGTCCACCACGTAACGCCTTTACAATATACGGAACACACACTAAAACCCCTGCAGCCACTTCTTAGTGGAGACTTTACTCAGATAGCCTTATGGTTTGATGCTGATATGTTTTGTCAAATCAATATCCTTACTATTTTGGCCTGGTTAGACCGTGCGAATTATCAAGAAGAGGTCAATCTTACTATTGTCGGTGATGAGTTCGAACCTGTGAGTCATTTTACTCTAAAAGCACATGGATATTATACTCTTTACCAACAAGTAATGATTGAGAAAATAATGCCCGAATTTATTTATCCGGATCCCTTGAAGAAGGGGATTGAGCTCTATTTAAATTATCTCAAAAATGACAGCGAACTGATGCAGTATATTCAAATGCACCCGGAAGTTCCAGAGAACGAACTTATGTTAGCACTACTCAAAAGGTTTAAAGAATATGGGTTAGGAGATACGCAGTATCTTGAAATAATAAAGGCTCAACGCCAAAAACAGCAATAACAAGACTCGCTCTATAGTTTATGAATAGTAAAATATAAATAAGCCCGTTCAATATGAAAGAAAGTCCAATAAGATGAAAGAGCAGGAGATTTCCTACGGTGCTTTGCTATAGTAACTTTTTTGACTGGAGTTAATTCATTCAGAGTCTGGTAAATAAAGAAGAAGGCAGCTAAAGAGGCACCCGACAACATAATATCAAGGGACTTATCGAGTATTAAATCAAGGCGGTATGCCTCAACACCGTATTTTAGGATCCATCTTGATAAACAAACCATATATATTAATTCATTTGCACAGTATATGAGCGTAACCAATTGAAAGAGCCTATATGTCTTTTGTTCAAAAAATAACTCCTGTGTTATCTTTCTGTCATATCCCCTCATTGCCACCAAATCCAATGTAAAGTATAAATAAAGCGGCCTCCTGACAGCAAGGCTGACAGAATATATAACGAATAAGGCGGCTGAGTAAAAGACATTATTCCATAATAGCTGAGTGGCAGACCCGGATAAAAGATCCACCAAAAGACCTGCAGTTAGATTCAGCAGGACAAAAATGCCTGTAAAATTAAGCCCCGTACTTTCTTTAAATCGATACAAGCTATAAAGAATCCCTGGCAAGGTGGAGAGAACCATAGCGAGATAATCACCTGCAACCTCCCGACCTAATTCCCAAAATACTAAAGGGAAGATAAAAAACAGTAGAAAATCTACCATCAGCATAAAGGTTGGCTTCATTTTTTTCACCATACTTTCTTAAATTCACTCAATAAATATATGGACCAACCTCTATAAAAAGAACAAGCTTAAAACTTCAACTTTGTTTTTTCGGACTACTATAAAAGGGCTGGTTTAACAGGAAGAGCGGTATGCTGCAGGGGCCAAAAGAACATCACGATTATCAACGGTGAAGTTTTGTTTTTGAAAAAATTTTGCCAGTTAGAAGTGATGGCTTTGAGACGAAGAAAAATAGGGGAATATACGATAAATCCTCGAAGGGAAGCACTCTAATATAAAGGGAATCGCACAAACTAGAGAAAGTGATGGTAGTTGATGAGAATAATAGGAATTGATTTATCAGGACCAAGTAACCATAAGGATACCGTCCTCGCCGTTTTTGAAAAACAAAATCACCAATTGAAATATGTTAAATGGAACAATGATATAAGTGATCGGGAGATATTAGAAGAGATTTTCTCACAAAGTCTGTTAGATGAAGTTGTAGTAGGCATTGATGCCCCACTCTCTTACCAAGATGGAGGAGGGGACAGGCAAAGTGACCGAGAGCTTCGTAAGTTTATTGTGGCTTTAGGGATGAAACCAGGCTCGATTATGCCCCCTACTCTAAATCGAATGGTGTATTTAACCCTAAGAGGAATTAAGCTTAGTAGAGAAATTGAGAATCTTCATACGCCTAATCCTGTTTCTATCGTAGAAGTTCACCCCGGAGCTGTTATGGGGTCTAGGTTATCAAAGGCTGATTTTAATAAAGTATTATACTACAAACAGGATTTGTTAGCGCGAATGTTTATGTGGAGCTGGCTTGGCCAGCAAAATTTACTAGACCTTCCTGTTTTATGTGAAGAACCAAGTCATTGGATTGATGCCTGTGCTGCTGCTTTAGGAGCTTGGCATTGGAAAGATAGTGGGTTAATGCCAAGCTGGTTATTTCCAGCCAATCCTCCGCTCCATCCTTATGACTATTGTTGTTAAGGTATAAAAATAGTATTTTGGAAGGTGCACTATTGGGGTAGTTAATTTTAATAGACAGGGGTTTCCGGCAATCTTTTTCATTGATACAAAGGATAAAACTAGCGAGGGGATCTCCAGAAATGTCTTTAATAGAGCTTCTAAAGGACAAAATTGACAGATGACCCCCCAAAAATGTCTTTAATAGGGCTTCTAAAGGACAAAACTGACAAGTGAACCTCCAAAAATGTCTTTAATAAAGCTTCTTAAGGACAAAACTAGTAAGGAAACCTCCAAAAATGTCTTTAATATAATAATAACTTTAGAAACGAGTGTGTAACGGAAATGGCTATTTTAAAAAATGACTGGGCACCTTTTCTTGAAGGTGAATTCCAGAAACCGTACTATCAACATTTGAGAGGAATTTTACTAGATGAATATCAAAAGAGGGTCATTTATCCAGATCAAAAAGATATTTTTAATGCACTCCATCTCACTTCGTATAATGATACGAAAGTAGTGATGCTTGGACAAGATCCTTATCATGGTCCAGGCCAAGCCCATGGATTAAGCTTTTCTGTTAAACCTGGCGTAGCAGCTCCACCATCGTTGAAAAATATTTATAAAGAACTTCAGGAGGATGTAGGATGCTCTATTCCCAATAATGGGTATCTAGTAGAATGGGCAAAACAAGGCATCTTGCTGTTAAACACGGTATTAACTGTTCGGGCGGGAACCCCAAACTCACATAAAGGGCTTGGGTGGGAGATATTTACGGACAAAGTGATTAAAACATTAAATCAAAGGGAGACGCCCGTGGTGTTTATCCTTTGGGGGAAATTTGCCCAACAAAAACGGGAGCTGATTACTTCACCCCAGCATTTCATCATCAAATCTCCACACCCTAGTCCATTTTCAGCTAATCGTGGCTTTTTTGGCAGCAAGCCATTTTCGCATACAAATACCATTCTGCGAGAATTGGGAATGCAAGAAATTGATTGGCAAATACCTAATTTATAGAGGTGGGTTTTAAGCTAATTTAAGGGTAAGATACTTAGTAGAAAGGATGTGCTGCATGTACCAAATAAATCAGTATAAAGATAACCAATACAATCTATATGAGCTTAAAGATACAGAGTCGAATTCATGGGTTAGAGTTGCCCCTGAAAGAGGCGGCATTATTATTGGATTTGGCGTTCAAGGTGAGGAATTATTGTTTTTAAATAAGGAGACCTTTTACGACCCTGAAGCCAATATTAGAGGCGGCATCCCCATTCTTTTCCCTATATCTGGCCAATTGGAAAATGGAGAGTATGAGTGGGAGGGACACGTCTATAAGATGAAAAATCATGGCGTGGCACGAAATTATCCTTGGGAAGTAATCGATTCAAAGGATCAAGAAGAGGCATCTATCACCATTCGCTTGAAAAGTAATCCGGAAATAAAACAATCGTATCCTTTTGATTTTGAAGTGGTATTTACATACGTATTACGAAAAAATAGCTTGACCATTTTTCAAGAGTATAAAAATCTGTCGGATACGAAAATGCCTATTTATCCCGGCTTTCACCCCTACTTCCGTACGGCTCAAAAAAACCTCGCTTATGAAACGGATGCAAGGACATTCTTGGACTATAATGATATGAAAATTAAAGACATAAGCGTTGGTTTAGATCTAACCGATAAGAAGGAATCCCTGGCTCTTTTAGATGCAAACAAAAAGGAAATCTCCTTTGCTTTACCAGAATTGAATAAGAAAGTACATCTAACGTACGGTGAAGAATTCAAATATGTGGTGTTATGGACTGAAAAAGGTCAAGAGTTTGTCTGTGTGGAACCGTGGATGGCTTTGACGAAGGAGTTAAACGAGAAAAAGGAACTGGTCTATGTCAAACCAGGCGAATTACTAAAAACGGAACTAAACTTTTCTGTGAAATAAACATAATAAGACTCCCCTCTTATAGCAAAGAGCGGAGTTGTTTTTAATACAAAAATTATTCAAGTGTCTTCGTACAATGGAGAAAACTTTGTCCGTTGGCTAAGCCAATATGCACTCATAAAAAGAAGAGTCTGAATCGGGATGGAATAACTATAACGCCAGGCATTTGGCTCATAAATGCCCAGCCAGTCAAAAAATGGTTCTGCAATATAGGACGCTAAAAGTGCAAAAAATATTCCTTTTAACCATGGATTTATTTTTGGTAAGAATTGCAGCAGAATCATTACCGATACAGGCATGAGTGTAACATCCCATGGAAAATAAGTAGGAAGTGTTGGGATGACATGAAACCGATAATGCCAAATGCCTATTTGGTCTCCTAAAATGTCAAACAGGGTAGAAATTGCCATAATATAAAAGCCCACATACATTATTCGATCTGAACTTTGTTTTTTTCTAATAAGAAACCAGATTATCCATGGAATAATTGAAAGGGCAACTCCAAACCACCATAAACCAGAAAAAAGAACATGTTCCTGCCAAATTTCTATCTTTTGGTCAATTAATTCTTCTGTATTAAAAAAATTTTTATCCTGCATCGAGATTATGCTGTCTTTACTTGCCAAAATGATCACCCGCTTCAATCCAAGAGCATTATCTTAGGTTTAGATACTATTGAAAAATTATACATTAATTATTATTGCCCACCGCTTTGTTGATAGAAAAAAAGACCGCCGCAGCGATCCTCTTTTACAATTCTAAAATTTCTATCTGCTTAAGAATGTTGAAAAGCTTTGTTAAACAAAAATTTATACAAACCGATCCCGCCCGGACAACATGCTAAATACCATCAAGACAAAAGAGATCATGGTAAGAACGATTAGTGGAATCGTCCATAAATGGGTCTTATCAAATAAAAATCCAATAAAAAATGGTCCTACAGCGGCTAGGATATAGCCAGTTGATTGCGCCATGCCGGATAACTCCGCAGCTTGATTGGCATTTCGGGAGCGTAGTCCAATATAACTAAGCGCCAATGGAAAGTTTCCTCCCAATGCTATCCCGATTAATATAATGCTGACGATTAAAAGAGGAAAGGAAGAACTAAACAGTAATCCTCCATAGCCCACAACGGAGAACACCCCTAGTAGGAAGGCAATCCAGACTTGGGAGCGAAAGCGTCCTGCGATGACAGGAATAAGGAAGCTGGCAGGGAGGCCAACTAACTGCATGAATGAAAGCAGCCAGCCAGCCGTTCCCATACTTAATCCATGGCTATGTAAGATTTCCGGTAACCATGAAATGGTTACATAAAATAAAAAGGACTGAAATCCCATAAATATGGCGACTTGCCAGGCAAGAGGTGAATGCCACATTCCTTTAGAGCTAGATTCAACTTTTTTTATTGCTATATGATTGCCTCGAGTAGTTTTGAGAAGATAGCTCCACAACAAAATGGCTAATATGACTGGTAATCCCCAAACAATAAGGGCACCCTGCCATCCAAGGTTTAAGTCTCTTGCTAAGGGAACGCTTAATCCGGAGGCTAAGGATGCAATCAATCCCATTGAAGTTGAATATACACTTGTCATGAGACCAAACTTCTGCGGGAATTTATCCTTTACAACTGCTGGCAATAAGACGTTTGCGATGGCAATCCCAACCCCAACAAAAAGAGTCCCAGTATAAAGAAAAAACGTCATCGGTATAGACCGAATGACAATCCCAATAAGCAAGGCCACTAACCCAAGAAGTAAGGACCCCTCATTGGTAATCCGATTTGCTATTTTTGGAACAAGTGGTGACATAATCGAAAAAATAATTAAAGGAAAACTCATTAATAAACCTGCACTCCAATGTGCAAGTCCAACATCTTCCTGTATCATTCCCACTAGCGGCCCTAAGGAAGTAATGGCCGGACGCAAATTAAATGCAACTAGGATAATTCCGGTAACTAATAAAAATATATATGTTGATTTCGTTTGAGCCCTTGATTCGTGTAACTCCATTCATAGAACTCCTTTCTGCATTTAATAAACTTTATAAAGTATATCATAATGGTAGGAAAGGTAGTTAAAGAGATTCACCTTATTTGGAAAGGTAAGTGTTTCATTGCCCTTGGGGAGAAAAAAAGAGCGGTCAAGGTCAATGAAAGAGGGTTCCGTTTCTCCAAGTGGAAAAAAGAGAGCCCTCACGGTTATGAAAGAGTATTACCTACGGTATAAACTCCATTTCCCCGTTTTACCCAAAAATATAATAAAGTCGGTTATCCATTTTGCGATAAGGGCAACTGCCGCATACCCGAAAAATAGTTGGAGAAAGTTCTCTCTTCCACCGAAACGAAAGAGGCCAAGACCGACCATTACCGGTTTTATAAAAAATGCAAAAGCAAGGCAAAGAAACAGCATCCAAATATAATAATTCTTCCCCTTGTTAAGGATGTATTGGTAGAGAAGAATAAAAGACACAGGTACAAATGACGAATCAAGACAAATACTAGCAGGAAGTGCGGGAAGTAGTTTATATGGATAGATCCATAATCCCTTTAGTACTCCAAATGCATCGACCATAGCGAAAAATATATGTACACTATATCCATAAAAACACAATTGGAGTATTTTTTTTCGGTCTATAAAAAGTATTAATAATACAAGCGGAATCACAAGGATGGCTACACCAACCCAATATTGCCAATTGCTAAGATTAGAATATTCCTGCCAATAATGAATCCACATATCACTCAGTTCTACTTCTGTTTTTCTAATCTTTTCGAGAAATTCTAATTGGCCCTTTTTCATAATGACTCCTCCTTCTAGATAGTATTAAATTATGTAAGGGATATTATTCCTTACGAAAAGGGAGGATAAATCAAACAAAAAAAGTGTGATTCTAAAGAAACACACCGTGCGTACCTCAAAGTGAAAGTTTTATTTAAATAATGTTTATTCCGAAGCCATGGCATCAGCTTTCGTTACATGGACAGTACCGCGCGGATGCTGTGGCGGCGCATAGATGGAGTAGAGTTTGAGCGGGGTTTTCCCCGTATTGGTCACATTGTGCCATGTGTTAGCGGGTACCATGATGGCATCATTATCTTGAACCTTTTTAAAAAAAGTTAAATGATCCTTACTTTTCCCCATTTGAACGATTCCTTGACCTTGTTCGATCCGTAAGAATTGATCAATGGTTGGATGGATTTCTAACCCGATATCTTCTCCCACCTTGATACTCATTAAGGTAACCTGTAAATGTTGTCCCGTCCATAAAGCAGTCCGATAGTTATTATTTTGCTTCGAAGCTTTTTCAATATTCACCACATGCGGCTCAGGTCCATAATCTTTTAATTGAATTTTACGGTTGTCTACATCGGCTTGTAAGAATTCTAATCGTTTTGCATGCTCCATTTCGTCTGTGAATGCCCGCAAGAAAGCATCACGAACAGGTTCATTTGGTGCAAGCAAGTAACGATTTTGGTACTCCTTATAATCTGCTAATTCCGCTGCATAAGCCATTTCTAATCCTTCTCCATAAGTATGAAAAGGGAGATTGATTGCTTGGTATTGAGGATGTTTTCCCGAAAACTGTAAATAAAGATGCGAAAATTGTTGTAAATGGCCTTTTTCATCTTCTAGAACTTGTAGAATGGTATTTTGATGTTGTTGATCGGGTGCTTCGTTAATTAAACGGTTATAAAAATCAATTGCTGTAGCTTTCCCTATTATTCCAGTAAGGAGGATTCCTTCGAGTACCTCTTGAGGATTTCCTTGTTGATTTCGCAGCAATAAGTTTGAGTTATAGGACGGATTGTTAATGTAATTGGGGTTTGGGTACATATTTGGAACATGATTCATTCTTTTCACTCCCTTCACAGTAATTCAAAGTTATCATATGCCTTGTTTAGAGGAGGGTGCTACCATCAAATAGCAAGTAAAAATATGGAGATAATTTCAGAATATTTATTGACTTTAGGTGAGATAATTATATAATAAATACATTAAATCCGATTAGATTAATGTGAATTATAGGTAAAGTAGGTGAAAGCTATGTTTCTACAAATAAATAACATTAATAAACAATTTAACAACCAAAATGTAACTAGTGATGTTCTTTCAAATATAAATCTTGATATTAAAGAAGGCGAGTTTGTTTCCATACTTGGACCTTCCGGCTGCGGTAAATCTACCTTGTTATCCATTGTTGCGGGTTTAACGAAGCCAACAAGCGGGGAGATTTTACTCAATGGAATCCCTATTAAAAAACCTGGAAAAGACCGGGGAATGGTTTTCCAAGAGGCGGCCCTATTTCCTTGGATGACGGTAGAAGAGAATGTCATGTTTCCACTACGCAAGGAAATGAAAAAAACTGAAGCAAAAGAAGTTGCTCATCAATTTTTAAAAATGGTGCAGCTTAGCAACTATACGAAACATTCTCCACATGAACTGTCAGGTGGTATGCAGCAGCGGGTATCCATTGCTCGAGCACTGTCGATGAATCCGAAAGTATTACTTATGGATGAACCTTTTGGTGCACTGGATGAACAAACCCGTTCAAGACTTCATCATGAATTAGAGAAGATCTGGATTGAAACCAAGAAGACGATTTTATTTGTTACCCATAGTATTAGTGAATCTATTAAACTATCAGACAGAATCATTGTCATGGGGACAAGGCCAGGTGTCGTCCTTGAGGATATTCACGTTACTATTCCAAGGCCGCGTGGGGAACACCCAGACGAAGTGGTGAAATTAGAAGAAAGAATCAATGCATTATTAAAAACAGAGATCGACAAAGTGGTAAAAGAGGAATTGGCTTATGCAGCGAACAATTAAACGAATTATTTTTTATGTGCTCCTTATCGTCATTTGGCAGGCTGCTGTAAAGGTTTTCGATGTTTCACCGTCCTTGATGCCTGCACCTACAGATGTGGTGAAAGCACTCGGCCAAGGTTTTTCGGATCATACCTTACTCTATGATATTGCGGCAAGTTTTCGGAGATTAGCAATTGGGCTAGGGATTGCGATCGTTCTTGGAGTCGCCCTTGGAATTTTATTAGCCAAAAATAAAACAGCGGATGAAACCTTAGGAACATTAATTTTGGCACTCCAAAGTGTACCAAGTATCGTCTGGCTGCCAATCGCCATTATGTGGTTTGGCCTTAATGAAAGTTCTGTTATTTTTATTGTCATTCTTGGAGCCACACTCGTGGTCACCATCAATATGAGGATGGGAATCAAGAATGTACCGCCCCTTTACATAAGGGCTGCTCAAACAATGGGCTCAAGTGGTATTGATTTGTTTGTAAAGGTGATTCTTCCTGCTTCGGTTCCGTATGCTGTTACGGGAATCAGACTTGGCTGGGCATTTGCTTGGAGAGGCCTGATGGCGGGGGAAATCTTGAGTACCGGTCCTGGTTTGGGGTATACCCTTAAATATGCATCTGATTTTGGAAATATGAGTATGGTCATCGGAATTATGATTATTATTGGTGTCATTGGCACCATTGTAGATATTGTTTTCTTCCAACGAATTGAACAAAATGTCATTCGCCGTTGGGGCTTAGAAACAAGTAAATAGGAGGAGAAATAGTGATGAATAAAAAGGCAAAAATCATCGGTGCATCAGTTTTACTTAGTATGGGAATATTAGCGGGCTGCGGGACAAGCAACTCAAGCAGCGATGCTGGTTCTGATAAAAAAGCAGATCAAAAAGTAGTGATTGGTTATTTTCCTAATATCGATCATGCTCCTGCGATGATTGCAAGAGACAAAGGCTACTATGAAAAGGAATTAGGCAAAGACGTTACAGTGGAATACAAAACCTTCCCTGACGGCGGGGCTTTTATGACAGCATTAAAAACTGGAGATATTGATGCTGGGTTAGTCGGACCAGGACCTGTTATGAATAACTTTACTAACGGGGCAGATGTTAAAATTATTGCCGGTGCATCATCAGGCGGTACTGCAATTGTGGCCAGCGAAAAAAGCGGCGTCAATTCAGTTGAAGATTTCAAAGGAAAAACGTTTATCACTCCTGGTGTAGGCTGCACACATGATGTCCAAATGGAAACATTCTTACAAGACTACGGGATTTCTTCTGCTCGAATCGGCGGAACCTTGAAGCATGTTACTGGTAACCCAGCTCAATACGCAAGTATGTTTGAATCAGGTAAAGTAGATTTAGCCGCTGTACCAGAGCCATGGGCTACACAATTAGTCAAAGATGCGGGTGCGAAGATCATTGTCGATAGTAGTAAAATCTCTTACGGTAAAACATTACCGAATACGATTCTAGTTTCGAGCGGCAAGAAAATTAAAGCAGATAAAGACGTGATTGCTAGAATAGTCAAAGCACAAGAAGAAGCAATCGATTTTATCAATAAAAACCCTGAAGAAGCAAAAGACATTACGTTAAAAAGTATCAAAGATATTACAAAGCAAGGTATTGATCAAGATGTAATGGATACGGCTTGGACACACATTCGTTTTACAGAAGATGTGAATAAAGAAGTAATTCAACAATTCGCAGACTCATCTGTTGAACTCAAATTTTTAAAAGACAAGCCAGATTTTAATGCCTTAATCGATAATCAATTTATTAACTAATTATAGGAGAAGGGATGCCTAAGTTTAATTGAACTTGGTATCCCTTTTTTATTTTCAGAGCGCAGGCAGGATTTTTTTTATAAAATATAGGATAATAAAAGAAGTGACATTACATTATCGATTGAAAGGTGAATACATATGAAACTCTATAGTTCCATTCTTGATTTAATCGGGAATACTCCGACTGTTAAACTAAATAAAATACCGGATCCATCCGGTGCTGAAGTATACATAAAGCTAGAATCCTTTAACCCTGGCGGCAGTGTAAAGGACCGCGCCGCATTGAAGATGATTGAACGAGCGGAAGAGGAAGGGAAGCTGATTCCAGGGAAAAGTGTCATTATTGAACCAACTTCCGGGAATACAGGAATTGGGATTGCGATGGTCGCTGCTGTCAAAGGCTATCGTTGTATTATTACAATGCCTGACAACGCGACAGAAGAACGTGTCAAAATCTTAAAGGCGTACGGGGCGGAAGTCCACTCTACTCCAGGAAGATTACGGATGCAAGGAGCCATTGATGAAGCCAATCGTTTGGCCAGTGAGCTTCCAGACAGTTTTATTCCGATGCAGTTTGAGAACCCTGCAAATGCTGACGCTCACCGCGGAACCACTGCTATTGAGATTATGACAGCCTTTGAAGGAAAGCTAGATGCTTTAGTAGTAACAGCAGGCACTGGCGGTACGGTCACAGGAGTTGGCGAGGAATTAAAGAAATCAATTCCTGATCTAAAAATTTATGTAGTAGAGCCATTTGGGTCACCAGTCATTTCTGGAGGTCAACCTGGACCCCATAAAATCCCAGGTACAGGACCAGGATTTATACCAAAATTATTAAATCGCGAAATTTATGATGAAGTTTTATTGATTAAAGATGAAGATGCTGAAGTGATGGCGCGCCGTCTTGCAGCCGAAGAAGGGATCTTTGTCGGAGCCTCGAGCTCAGCCACTGCCCACTTTGCCGCCGAAATTGCAAAGAAGCTTCCAACGACAGCCAGGGTTCTTTGCTTAGCTCCAGATACCGGCGAGCGTTATCTATCTTCTGACTTATTCCCAAGTTGATTAATATGGAAAAATACCCTTGCTAAATCGCTTAGCAAGGGTATTTTTAGCTTAGTGCGGCAATCGGCGGGTGCCAACCGGCGGATGGCGAGCGGCAATCGGCGGATAGCGTGCGCCAATCGGCGGATAGCGCAATCCAATCGGCGAAAGGGGAAGCAACCGGCGGATGGCGGGTGGCAATCAGCGGATAGCGTGTGCCAATCGGCGGATAGCGTGCGCCAATCGGCGAAGGAAGAAGCAACCGGCGGATGGCGAGCGGCAATCGGCAGATAACGCAATCCAATCGGCGAAAGGGGAAGCAACCGGCGGATGGCGGGTGGCAATCAGCGGATGACGTGTGCCAATCGGCGGATAACGCACTCCAATCGGCGAAGGAAGAAGCAACCGGCGGATAGCGAGCGTCAATCGGCGGATAGCGTGTGCCAATCGGCGGATAATGCACTCCAATCGGCGAAGGGAGAAGCAGCCGGCGGATAGCGTGTGCCAATCGGCGGATGACGTGTGCCAATCGGCGAAAGGGGAAGCAACCGGTGGATGGCGAGCGTCAATCGGGGGATAGCGTGCGCCAATCGGCGGATAATGCACTCCAATCGGCGAAAGGGGAAGCAATCAACGGAGAACGTGTGCCTACCTGATAAAAGAATAAAAGTGTTATTATAAAAAATGGTTATTTTAACTTTGAAAAAGGACGTGAGTTACATTTTGTTTCAATCTGGTGAATCCATTCTTAGGCAGCCCTCTTTCGCGAAGTTCTGGGGAGCACGAATATTGTCATCAACTTCCTTCCAGATGCTCTCGGTTGCAATTGGATGGCAGATGTATGACCTAACACATGACGCTTTTAGTTTGGGGTTAGTGGGCCTGGCCCAATTTATTCCAATGGTGTTGCTAACGTTTGTAGTCGGTCATTTTGCAGACAGTTTTGACCGTCGGAGAATTGTTTATATCTGTCTGCTTATTGAAGCTGCCATTGCCGGTCTTCTTTTATATGGTAACTTTGACGGCTCGCTAGGAAGGATTCAAATTTTACTTGCGGCAGCCATTATAGGTGCTTGCCGTGCCTTTGAAGGACCTACATCAGCTGCCTTGTTACCCCAGTTGGTGTCAAAAAGGATTTTGCAGCAAGCCATATCTTTGAGTACCACTGCCGGTCAAACAGCCCAGATTTTAGGGCCGACAGTTGGGGGCTTGCTTTTTTCTATAGGGGCTTCATATGTTTATAGTACTGCCACGGTTGCATTACTAATCGCTTCTTTCCTTACATATATGACTCGTCCAGAACAAGTAATTGTTCGGAAATCCGAGCCTGTTTCGTTGCGGTCCATTTTCCTTGGGCTGGAATTTATCCGTCGTCATCCTATTATCCTTGGAACGATCTCGCTGGATCTATTCGCCGTGTTACTTGGCGGTGCAACGGCACTTTTGCCGATATTCGCCCAAGATATACTCCATATTGGTCCTTGGGCCTTAGGATTAATGAGGACTGCGCCAGCAGTTGGAGCGTTAGTGGTATCGTTAGTCTTGGCTTATTATCCACTTAAGAATGCGATAGGCATGAAATTATTTGCCGCACTCGCTGTTTTTGGATTGGCGACGATGCTCTTTGCTGTATCGGCTAATTTGATTCTTTCCTTGTTTGCTTTATTTCTTATTGGCGGTTCGGATGTCATCAGTGTGGTCATTCGCTCCTCACTTGTACAGCTGCAAACACCAGATGAGATGCGCGGTCGCGTGAACGCTGTCAACTCCTTATTCATCGGGACATCTAATCAACTAGGTGAGTTTGAGTCAGGAACACTGGCGGGCTTTATTGGGCCCGTTCCCGCAGCATTTATTGGTGGAGTAGGAACGATCATCGTAGCGGGAATCTGGATGTATTTGTTTCCTTCGTTAAGACGGATTCGTTCTTTGTCGGAGAGTTAATTGGAGGGGCCTTGCTGGTCATGGTAGCAGCCTTGCTTTGCCCAAAGAATGTCATTTTAACGTGTGACGGTAAATGAACAGCCCCTCCATTGCCCCATGGAGGGGATATTTCCGATAACTGGTAAATGAAATGCCCATTCATTGCCCAAGAATGAAACCTCATCCTAGATGGGTAAGGGAGCACACTGAAAAAACTAATCAAAGTTTATTTAAATTGGGAAACATATTTGTGTATTTTAAAACGGATAAAACTGAAAGGTGAGGACGCCAACAAAGATTCCTGTAATCGCTCCAAAAAATACCTCTGCTGGTTGATGTCCTAATAACTCTTTTAGCTTCTCTCTAGACTCTGTTTTCTTTAGATTAGGGTTTTTTAATGTTTCAATGAGTACATTGAAGTCGACTAAAAGTTTATTTAGCACTTCGGCATGGTAGCCGGCATGTCTTCGAACCCCCATGGCATCATGCATGACAATGAGGGAGACAATCACAGAAATGGCGAAATCATTTGACTGAAGTCCAGAGGTGAGGCCAATGGCAGTCGTCAAAGAAATAATCGTAGCTGTATGGGAGCTGGGCATTCCGCCGGTACTAAACATCAGATTCCATCTTAACTCACCGGTCGCTAGCAGGTGGATTGGGATTTTAACGAACTGGGCGATTAACATTCCTAAAAGAGCTGCCAAAATGGGAAAGGATAAAAACATGTGGTCCTCCTAATTAATGTTTGTTTTCGGAACATATGTAATTACTATTCTAACTATATACTATTTACCATTTTAATGTTTAGAAGAATATTCCACAAAGGTTCCTAACTTAAACATTCCCGCTCTTTTTCAGAAGTAGCTAGAGAGGTTCTCAGTCTAAAGAATTTAATTAATTAATAAACTATGGCCTCTGCTAATATTATTTATTTATTAAGAAGCATTTCAAAATAAATGTTAATATTCAAGTAAAAATGAGTTACAAATGGAGTAGGTGGTTTGATGGAATCAATAGATAAATTCACAGACAAAGCGGAGATATATGCAAAATATCGTCCCAGTTACCCTCTAGATTATATTGAATATTTAATTGCTGAAGCTTCCTTAAATAAGAATGGTATTATTGCGGATATTGGATCGGGAACTGGAATTTTAAGCAAGCAGCTTCTTGGAAGGGGATATACTGTATTCGGAGTGGAGCCAAATGATGATATGAGAACAGTGGCGGAACAAACTTTAAAGTCCGATTCCCGTTTTATTTCGGTTAAAGCCACTGCTGAAAACACAACTTTAATTGATAACAGTGTTGATTTAGTAACGGTAGCACAGGCATTTCACTGGTTCGACATGGAGCAGTTCAGATTGGAATGTCAACGGATTTTGAAACAGGATGCAAAAGTGGCCCTTGTTTGGAATAGCCGGGATGGGTCAAGCGATATAAATAAGGAAAGTGCTGATGTTTGCCAAAGGCATTGTCCAAATTTCAAAGGTTTTAGCGGGGGTATGGGGGAAACTCCGATTCCTTTTCATCAATTTTTTAAAGATGGAAAGTATGATGTTAATTACTTTCGCAATGACTTACGATTTAATTTAGTTGAATTCTTGGGGAGGTACTTATCTGCTTCCTATTCCCCAAAGAAGACAGACAGGGAGTATAATCCCTTCCTCACTGCATTAAGGGAACTATTTGAAAAATATAGCAACAATGGTACGATCATTATTCCAAATATAACAAGAAGCTATTTGGGTAAGGTGTAATTATTTACATTCTGATTATGGAATGATTTGAATTCTTCGGAGTGCTTCCAGAAGTGACCTTGAATTTCTTTATCCAACTACAGGTGTGCTAATCCAAAAAGGATTAACCGCCTTTTTTTGTTGAAGCTATTATGCTAAAAGGGCAATTTATTTTAATAACGAGGTGTTATAGCAAGACTTAAATGATAAAATAGGTTAAAATTCACTTAATTATGAATATTGTATTGGATTCATGGAGGGGGATTTAAGGTGCATAGAAATAATGAATTACACTCGTTTCTATTGTCTAAGGCAAGAATTCTTACAGAGGAATGGTATAATTCTCTAGATAAAAGTGACACTTCAGGAGTATATGCGTCGAATGACCCTTATGTAATCAATACGTTAAAAAAACAAAACTTTGAATTCCATTCACATCTTTGTGAGGTTTTTATTAAAGAGGAAACAGCATTCCTGGAAGAATTTCAAAAATGGATCCTTTCGATTGCTCAAGATCCACAGCATTTAAAAACACCAATCCATCGTATGTTAAGAGAATTTTATAGGGTGCGGGATCAGTATCTTGATTATGTTAAAGATTTTGTTGCTCTACATATGGATGAGTTCCCTAATGAGGTGATAGATAGCTGGAATCGAGTGATTTTAAAAGCATTTGATAAAGTGACGTTAGGTTTTGTTGAAGAGCATCAATACTATTTGCAACAAAAACTAACTGCTCAACAGGAACTTATACAGGAGTTAAGTTCTCCGGTTATTACTCTTAACAACGAGGTAGCGTTACTTCCTCTTGTGGGCGATATAGATACAAGACGAGCAAAGTTCATGTTTGAAAATACATTGAATCAGTGTACCAATCTAGGAGTGAATTATCTTGTTATTGATTTATCAGGCGTTCCAATGATTGATACAATGGTAGCACATCAAATTTTCCAACTGATAAAAGGATTGAAATTAATGGGGGTGACCACTAGCATTTCAGGTGTTAGACCTGAGATAGCACAAACGGCGGTACAGCTAGGACTCGATTTTAATGATATTTCCACATATTCTACTCTGCGCCAAGCTCTGAATTCGATGTCTATCATCAAAAGATAACCTAAGGGAGAGGAGGGTTAATTTGACTGCAATCTGGTTTTTTATTATTTTTATTCTCGGCATTTTGGGATTTGCCTTAATAATCGACTTGAGACGTAAGAAAAACAATAATAATCCTCATATTCCCACACACCCGAACGCTAAGCCAGGAGATAGTTCAAACTTTACGATGAATGATAATAAAGATACTGGTGGATTTCAATAAATGTTTCTTGAGACTATCGGGGACTTTTGTCCAAGATCCTAAATTACTAAAAAGCTGAAAGTTTGCAAGTATTATTCAATACGTGCAACCTTTCAGCTTATTTACATTTAAAAAACATACTGTCATAAATAGCATTCCTTAATTGTTAAATCCACTAATCTACAAAATCCCTTAACAAATCCTTCAATTCAGACCATTCCTTAATCCGTGGGTGGCTGGCATCGCGGTTGTAGGATTGATCCCTCAAAAATAGTTTAATGCCTTGTTCAGATAATGTATCCAAAATCTCTGGCTTATCATCAAAATAATAATCCAGATGTAAATTCTTAATAATGTTCACTTTTTCATGATCCTTCATCCCGTAGAAGAAACGGTCATCATGAACGGGAAAGCCATGCTCCAAAAGCCACTGCTTCGTGCGCTCGCCATGCTCCTGATAGCGTGCCGTTATATAAAAGATTTCATGTCCCTGTTTTTCAAGCTCCTGCAGCAGTTCGACAGCGCCAGGAAAGGCAGGACAATTGGTGTAATAAATTTCCTCTAGGCTATTTTTCCACATTTGCTTGCCTTCTTCAGCTGACATTCCAAACGGCTCGTGAATCTCAACCCTTTTTAAAGTGTTATAAACATCAAGTCCTATTTGCTTTCCCAACTTTTTATTGTAAAGATGGAAGGCGTGTTCTCTTAAATTAATCAGTGTATCATCAATATCAAAACCAAATCTCATATTAAACACCTCTACTGTAAAAAATGGAAAGCACCTTAGTGCCCTCCATTTAGTAAATTGGATATCCTGTAAACTTAAAGTCTTTTCCAATCGGCTCAACACGTAGATTTGCTAACTCAACCGCATTGCCCATCTCGGCAATTCCAGTACCCTCTAAGAAGGTAGGGGCGGACTGTCCGCCCACTAGCTTGGGAGCCATATATAGGATAACTTTATCAATTAGTTGTTTTTCAAAAAGCGAAGCATTCAAGGTCCCGCCAGCTTCAATTAATACGGAGGAAACAAGCTTTTCGCCTAACGTCTTCATCACATCAGCTGGGTCGACCTGAGTGGAGCCACTTGTTACAAAAACTGATATCCCGGATTCCTCTAACATTTGCCGTTTAGCTTTGTCGTAATGTTCACTGGTAAACACCCAGGTTTCCGCCTGCTGATCCGTAACTACCTTAGCATCCAGCGGAATTCTAAGCGAGGAGTCCAAAATCACTCGAATAGGGTTCCGTCCATTTGGAATCCTCGCTGTCAACTCAGGATTGTCTTCGATTACCGTATTGACCCCAACAAGGATCGCCATATTTTCACTGCGAAGCTGATGGACATCCTGTCTTGCTTCAGCAGAGGTAATCCATTTGCTGCTAAGGGTATGTGTAGCCGTTTTTCCATCTAGAGTTGTAGCTGCTTTTAAGGAAACAAACGGTTTTTTCTCGATGATGAATTTATTAAATACCTCATTCATCTGGCGGGATTCTTGTTCACAAACCCCTGTGATGACCTCAATGCCAGCATCTTCAAGAATTTTCACACCGTTTCCTGCCACAATCGGATTCGGATCCAGTGCCGCTATGATTACTTTTTTAATACCAGCCTCAACAAGAGCGACTGCGCAAGGGCCCGTTCTGCCATGGTGGGAGCAGGGCTCAAGCGTTACATAAATGGTTCCGCCCTTAGCGTGGTCGCCAGCCATGCGGAGCGCATGGATTTCCGCATGCGGTTCACCTGCTTTCATATGGGCACCGACTCCGACGATTCGATTGTCATTGACAATCACAGCACCGACAAGTGGATTCGGGTCCGTTTGACCTTTCATCGCTTGTGCATTCTGCAAGGCCAATCGCATATAAAATTCATCATTCATCATCCTGACAACCCTCCAGCTTTAAATCATATTGGTGCCTGACACCATGTTTACTAGTATCCTACTCTTCCGTTGGCGCCATATGCCCTGATTTTTTTACTTTGGTCTGCAGATATTTTTCATTGTACTCTGAGACATCGCCCCATAAAGGCGTCCTGCCCGAAACTGGGGCTCCAGCTGCCTTTAAGGCTCTAAGTTTTTTCGGATTGTTTGTAATGAGTGTAACAGGTTTAGAACGTAACGCTTTAAGAACCTCAATGGCGTCATCGTAATTTCTGGTATCATCAGCAAATCCCAATCCTTCATTGGCCTCAACCGTATCGTAGCCATTTTCTTGAAGAATATAGGCCATAGCCTTGCTAAATAAACCAATCCCTCTGCCTTCATGGTTGGCTAAATAGAATAAGGCTCCGGTACCATGCTCGACAATCATTTTCATTGATTGTTTAAGTTGAAAGCCGCAATCACAACGTTTGCTGCCAAAGATGTCACCTGTATGGCAGATTGAATGCATTCTGATTAAGGCATCATCGCCGTATTCAAAATCACCGTAAACCAGTACACTAGATTGTTGAAAATCAGCCAGATTTGACGATGATAACTGTGCAACCACTTGCTGATAATCGTCTGTTACACGATCACTCTTCAGCCAGCAATACCATTTAAATTCGACGGTTTCTCCATATAAGTTGACTGGCAGCTTGATTGGGCCTACCAGATAAATGGCTTCTTCACCTTTTTTAATAACTTGTATTTTATTCTCTAACACGGAGAGAACATTAGATTGTAATTTTGCTTGTTCCACCATGATTTCCCCCAATTCTATATTTATAAATTTTGTTGTCCCCTGCAATCTTAAGACAAGACTGATACAACGAAATTATTTTGATAGTTTTTTTCCTTCTGCAATTGCTGCTTCTGCAAGCTTTCTATGTCATCGCGGCGATCTAGTTCGAATTTCTTCAATCGGACTTCACTCACATCGTGAGCGTCAAGTGCGTCACTAATAACATCTGCCAAAACATCTGCATCCATTAATGCGCAATTAATGCCAAACGCACCAGTTGGACTCATCGTATGGGCAGCGTCACCCATAATCACCACACCGTCCTTTTCCCAGGTTGTACAATGACTGCTTTGGACGTTTAATAAAATGAAATCGTCCCAAGATTGAATATGTGTGCGTATCAGTTCGGATAACTCAGGAAAGGCTGCGATTGCTTTCTCAATAAATGGTGCAAATGATTGCTGTTTCAATGTTGGATACGACCCTTTTTCAATATTCCAGCCGATTTGAATAAATCCGCCTGCTTGTGTAAACAAAGCTAACTGCTGACCGTCGACCAAGGCATTTTTAATCGTCGGCTCCCAGTCTGCAGGACTTGGTATTTTTGCCCAAAGCAGATCATATCCATGTTTAATGGTAGAATAGGGAAATGCAGCTAACTTTCTTACTGATGAAAAGCGGCCATCCGCCCCAACGACAATTGTACTTTTAATGGACACATCGTGATTTGCGTTTTTGGCTTTAAGCCCCGTAACGACTCCATCTTGATCAAAGAGTAACTCAGTGACTCTAGTTCCCATCATTAGCTTAAAATTCTCATATGGTTCAGCTTCGGAAAGCAGCACGCTTAACAAATTCTTTTGCGGCACATGGATTCCAACATGATGTTCTCCAGCAGCTGGTGTGATTGTTTTAATTACTTTGCCATGTTGGTAATATTCTACTCGTTTCATTAAAAGAAGACCAGCCTGTTCCACTTTATCGAAAAGATTATATTTTTTTAGGACACGTTCTCCGTCCTGATTGAGATGTTCACCACGGAATTCTTTGTCGATTCTGACATGACGTTCGAGAACAATCGTTGAAATCCCCTTTTTTGCCAGCAAATATCCTAATAGGGCGCCGCCAGGACCTGCGCCAACAATACAAACATCTGCTTCTAGATTCATGTTTTATTACCACCTTTATTGGTCTCGAAAATCGAATATTGAAAAACTCCCCCTGAATAGAGTAAAATTTTTATTTGCTTAGTTACTTTATGTAAGTTATTATATTTTTAAAACTAAATTGTGTCAAATAAGTTTATTATCTATGGTAATTATATTATTAACTGTAATATACTAAGAGGGGGTGAAGAATAATGAATCAGTCTTTTATTTGTCCTCGATTCGAAAAAGCGATGGGGATGATGAGCCAACGCTGGACAGGTCTTGTCATTTATCAACTGTTAACAGGGCCAAAACGATTCTGCTCATTAGAATCTTCAATGGGTATAAGTGGAAGGGTTCTTTCCGAGCGATTAAAAGAGTTAGAAAATCAGGAAATTGTTAAACGTGAGGTATTTCCGGAAACGCCCGTACGAATTGAATATTCCTTAACTGAAAAGGGTCAAGCCTTAGAGCCAATTATAAAAGAAATTGAAAAATGGTCGCAAACTTGGCTCCCTGTTGAATCGGAACAATAATCAGGATGGTGAAAGCCATCCATTTTTTTAAACTTATTTACATATACATCTACAATCCAAACAAAACCCGCCAAAATGGTTGGTGGGTTTTGTTTGGATTGTAAATACCCATTTGCTCGGAAATTATTGTGGCTTAAGCCCTCTGTCGGCTTCTGGAGTAGTGTTTTCCAATGCCTCAGTAATTTTCTCCTTGGTAATATCAAGGTTTTCCTTTGTTCGGGTATTCCAAATGCTGTATTTGATTGTTGATGAATCTTTGTTCTCATTTCCCATAATATTTACACCTCCATTCCATATAGTTTCAATATGAAGTAGAACTATACAGAAAATGGAGAAATATAAAGCTGAATTAACTGTTTAAACAAGTTTATGTATATTAATATTGATATCATGATATCTATATTCTGTGTATTGGCTCCACCTTCGCCATATACCATGATAGCCACGCATGCTATCCCCGCTGATATAAACTATATACCCCAATTATTAATAAAGTATGTCTTTGATGTTAATCAAGAGTTAAAAATCTATAAATATTGTATATCCTTTCCACATAAAAAAGCTGGTTTTCCCCTAACAAAGGAAAAAACCAGCTTTCTTACTTACGGAGAAGTAGTGGGATTTTGTCTGTTTTTAGCTGCCCTTATTTCTAGTTTTTCACTTAAAAAAGTGGAACCAAGGATAAGTACACCACCGATGATTTGAATGAAGGTCATACTTTCCCTTAAGAAAATGGCCGCGATGATGACGGCAGAAATAGGATCAATATAGCTAAGCACAGCTATCGTTTGCCCTTTTAAATTTTGAATAGAAGTAAAATAGAGAAAATAAGCCAAGCCTGTATGCACAATACCTAGTATAAGGATGAAAATAATAGAAGTAGTGTTTAAGCCAGCAAAATGAAGGTCACCTTGCCATAGTATATATGGAAGGAGGACGATAGATGCCGCCATTAATTGAACTAATGTGGTTTCAAAGCCAGATAAGTTTTTGATGAATTTATTCATTAAAATCACACTGGCATATAAAGCCGCTGCTAGCAGACCATAAACAATTCCTATTGCATGATTCTGAGAACCCCCTGCATCACCAGCCCCAGGATTAACGATTAAAAAGAGACCAATCATTGCCGTAATTATACAGCCGATTTTTACACTAGTTAGTTTTTCCTTTAAAACCCAGGGTGCTAAAATCATCACAAATATGGGAGCAAAGTAATAACTGATAGTGGCGTTAGAAATGGTTGTATACCGATAGGATTCAAATAAAAAGATCCAATTAAGACCAATCGCTCCTCCTGATAATAGGAGCAGGAGGGCATTTTGTTTTAACGCGTTTAATGATGGTTTATGTTTAACAAGTAAACAAGCTGCGAGTAGAAATAGACTCCCGATTACCCCTCTTAAAAACGCAATTTCACTCGAAGACAACTCGATTTTTTTTACAAATACTCCGATGCTGCCAAAGATGAGCATCGTTATAATGAGTCTCATTTTACCTTTCATGTTGACCCCCTCCTAGTTCTTAATCCAATCATAAAATAACGGTTTCTTCAACTGCTTTTTACAAGACCCATAATTCTTATGTCTACCATTTTTAAAGACCTTTCTGGGATGGAATTGAGATTTCAGAATAATTTGTCATACTAAATAAAATAATTTATAATAATAAGAAAATTGTATTTTAATAGAAAGGAGTTTTGGAATGAAATTATATATTTCCGTCGACATGGAAGGAATTACAGGTATGGTCGACTATACTCAAGTCGACTCTGACAAGCATAATTATGAACGCAGCCGAATTATTATGACAGATGAAGCCAATCATGTGATCCACGCCGCGTTTGAAGAAGGGTGCAAGGAAGTAGTAGTAAATGACAGCCATTCAAAAATGAATAATTTATTAATAGAGAGGCTTCATCCTGAGACACAGCTGATTACGGGGGATGTCAAACCATTTTCTATGGTTCAAGGCTTAGATGAAACCTTTACTGGTGCAGCATTTGTCGGCTATCATGCTCGTGCCGCATTAAAAGGAGTCATGTCCCATTCGATGATTTTTGGTGTTCGAAATATGTACATAAATGATGTAGCGGTGGGCGAATTAGGATTTAACGCCTATGTTGCAGGGTATTACGATGTTCCATTACTAATGGTTGCCGGTGATGACCGAGCAGCATATGAGGCGGAACAATTAATCCCGAATGTGACAACCGCTATTGTAAAAGAATCGATATCCAGATCTGCAGTCAAATCTTTAACACCTGCAAAAGCGGGCCAGCTTCTTCGGGAAAAGACAGCTGTAGCACTAAGTAATAGACATAATGTGAAACCGCTGACACCGCCAGACAGACCGCTTTTAGGGATTGAATTCACTAACTATGGGGAAGCGGAATGGGCCAATTTAATGCCAGGTACAGAAATAGTCCCAGGAACCACCATTGTTCGTTTTCAAGCAAAAGACATTTTGGAAGCATACCAAGCCATGCTAGTAATGACGGAGTTGGCGATGAGAACAACATTCTGTTAGGAAGTGGACAAGCATGAATACCTATTTTATTAAACGATTTGCATCCATGATTATCACGTTGTGGCTTATCATTACCGGAACATTTTTCTTAATGCATTCGGTACCAGGGTCACCATTTAACGAAGAAAGAACAACGAATGAGGCTGTCCAAAAGAATCTCGAATCCTATTATCATTTAGATGAGCCGCTTATTGTTCAATACGGAAATTACTTATCTGCTCTTGTGAAATTTGATTTGGGTCCATCAATCAAAAAATCTTCCCAGACCGTTAATGACATGCTTGGAAGGGGATTTCCCGTATCATTTGAACTAGGGTTTTATACACTTCTGTTAGCTATTTTTTCCGGAATTTTACTCGGCGTACTTGCGGCCCTTCGTCATAACGGAATCATCGACTATATTGCAATGAGTATCGCTGTCTTAGGAATCTCTATACCAAACTTTGTCATGGCTACATTTTTGATTGAACAACTAGCCGTGAATTTTCCTTTGTTTCCTGTCGCTACTTGGTCTAGTCCGAAACATATGGTCTTGCCAATTTTGGCGCTGGCATCAGGTCCCATGGCGATTATTGCCCGTCTCACCCGAACCAGTATGCTCGAGGTATTAACACAGGATTACATAAGAACGGCAAAAGCAAAGGGATTATCACCCGTTAAGATTGTGTTCAAGCATGCCTTACGAAATGCGCTCTTGCCAGTTGTGACGGTATTAGGATCGTTAGCAGCCAGTATCTTAACAGGAACGTTTGTTATTGAAAAAATATTTGCGATCCCAGGGATGGGAAAATACTTTGTTGATAGTATAAATAACCGTGATTATCCCGTTATCATGGGAACCACTGTTTTTTACGGTGCTATTTTAATTCTCATGCTGTTCTTAGTTGATTTAGCATACGGGGCATTGGACCCTAGAATAAAGCTCCATAAGAAGGAGGCGAAATAATGGAACTGCGTAAACAAGAAGAACGACATATTTCGCCTGATGTTCCAGATGAATGGTTTGTCCCTAAGGTCCGAAATCAATCTGATGCAGAAGCAGTCCTTAGACCCAGCTTGTCATACTGGAAGGATTCCTGGCTAAGATTGTTAAAAAATAAATTAGCGATGACCGGGCTGATATTTTTAATTTTTATCACGTTCTTAGCAATTTTTGGTCCAATTATTTCCCCACACTCTGTGGAGTCGCAAAAATTAACTATGCAGAATCTGCCTCCATCTAGTACCTATTGGTTTGGAACGGACGATTTAGGACGAGATGTATTTACCCGAACTTGCTATGGTGCCAGAATCTCTTTATTTGTCGGTTTGGTTGCGGCTCTTATCGATTTCCTTATTGGTGTTGTATATGGTGGGATTTCTGGTTACAAAGGCGGAAAAGTCGATAACGTCATGATGCGGTTTGTTGAAATTTTATATGGTCTCCCATATTTACTTGTGGTTATTTTAGTGATGGTCGTAATCGGTCCAGGGTTAACTACGATAATTTTAGCTCTTTCCATAACTGGATGGGTAGGGATGGCTAGAATTGTCAGAGGTCAAGTTTTGCAAATTAAAAACTATGAATTTGTACTAGCTTCTAAAACATTTGGGACATCAACGGCTCGAATCATTCGTAAGAATCTGCTTCCTAATACAATGGGTCCTATCATTGTGCAAATGACACTGACCATTCCATCTGCCATTTTTGCAGAGGCTTTCCTAAGCTTCATTGGTCTTGGTATTCAAGCACCGCATGCAAGTTGGGGAGTAATGGCGAATGATGGTTTATCTACGATTCTCTCAGGATACTGGTGGCGATTGTTTTTCCCAACCTTGTTCATTTCATTGACCATGTTTGCGTTTAATGTATTAGGTGATGGATTACAAGATGCCCTTGATCCAAAACTGAGGAGGTAACATCATGGAGAAAGTTCTTCAGGTAAAGGATTTACAAGTATCCTTTTCAACTTATGGCGGGGAAGTAAATGCTGTTCGTGGTGTAAGCTTTGACTTACATCAAGGTGAAACCCTAGCCATTGTCGGTGAATCGGGATGTGGGAAAAGTGTAACTTCTCAAAGTATTATGAGACTTATTCCTAGCCCTCCAGGAAAGATTACTGGAGGAGAAGTCCTATTTAAAGACAAGAATCTCATTACATTAAAAGAATCAGAAATGCGAAAAATCCGTGGTACGCATATTTCGATGATTTTCCAAGATCCAATGACTGCATTAAACCCGACTCTTACGATTGGTGAGCAAATCATGGAAGGAATCATCGAACACGAAAAGCTATCAAGAGAGCAGGCCAAAAGAGTGGCTGTTGAAATGCTTACACTAGTAGGTATACCAAGTCCAGAGCAACGATTAAAGCAATATCCCCATCAATTCAGCGGGGGGATGCGGCAGCGGATTGTCATCGCGATGGCGCTCGTATGCCGGCCGGATGTGTTAATTGCAGATGAACCGACAACTGCTCTTGATGTGACCATTCAAGCACAGATATTGGAATTATTTAGAGAAATCCAAAAGAAAACGGGCGTATCCATTATCCTCATTACCCATGATTTAGGGGTAGTGGCTCAGGTTGCTGACCGGGTTGCTGTCATGTACGCTGGAAAAATTGTTGAAATAGGGACAAGGAGAGAAATCTTTTATCAGCCACAGCATCCTTATACAAAAGGATTACTGCAGTCTGTGCCGCGCTTGGACAGAGAGAGGGGGAACCTGGTTCCCATACCTGGGACGCCGCCAGATTTATTTTCACCTCCAATCGGATGTGCCTTTGCAGCACGTTGTCCATATGCAATGGAAGTTTGTGATAAAGCGTACCCGTTTAAAACCCATCTTAGCAGTGATCATCAAGTAGATTGCTGGCTGCAGGATGAACGGGCTCAAAAATTGGTTTCAACATTTGTTTAAAATACATGAGATTATGAGGGGGAAAACCATGAAGAAGTTTGTGACCATGTTGGCAGCGTGTATGTTGGTTTTAGCTTTAGCTGCATGTACGGCCAATAAAGATGCTGGAAGTGAACCGAAAAAGGACGACGGTAATGGAAAATCGAAAGAAAAAGTAGAAAAAGTCCTTAACCTAAACAATAGTCAAGAACCAACATCCTTTGATCCGGCCATCGGCTTTGATGCGGTTTCTTGGAATTCATTGAACAATATTATGGAAGGTCTTACTCGCTTGGATCAAAAACATGAACCGAAGGCAGCAACAGCTGAAAAGTGGGACGTATCAGCAGATGGTAAAACCTATACCTTCCATATCCGTGATAATGCCAAATGGTCGAATGGTGACGATGTAACAGCAGGAGACTTCGTCTTTGCATGGAAACGTCTATTAGATCCAAATACAGGTTCTTCTGCAGCGTTTTTAGGCTACTTTATTGAAGGCGGAGAAGCTTATAACACAGGAACAGGTAAAGCGGAAGATGTAAAAATAAAAGCTGTCGATGATAAAACATTTGAAGTAACATTGACTAGCCCACAGGCTTATTTCTTAAGCGTTATTGCTAACCCAGCTTTTTTCCCTATTAATGAAAAGGTGGCAACTGCTAACCCGAAATGGTTTGCTGAAGCAAGCACATTCGTAGGAAATGGTCCTTTCAAATTGACTGAATGGAACCATGACAGTGATTTTACGTTTACGAAAGATGAAAACTATTGGGATGCAAAAAATGTAAAATTAGATAAAGTTCATTGGGCAATGGTAGATGATCCAAATACTGAATATCAAATGTACAAAACAGGTGAGTTAGATACGTCTGACGTTCCTGCAGAACTTGCTGACCAATTGTTTAAAGAAGGTGACGTAAAGGTAGAAGACCAAGCAGGTGAGTACTTCTATCGTTTTAATGTCAATAAAGAACCATTCCAGAATGAAAATATTCGTAAAGCGTTCGCACTTGCTGTAAACCAAAAGCAAATGGTGGAGCTTGTTACAAAGAACCAAGAAAAGCCGGCTTACGGTTTTGTCTCTTACGGATTTAAGGATGCAGACGGTAAAGACTTCCGTAAAACAAATGGCGACCTCATTAAAACAGATGTAGAGAAAGCAAAAGAACTATTGAAAAAGGGAATGGAAGAGGAGAAGTACACAACCCTTCCAGAAGTGACCCTTACTTATAGCACAAGCGATGCACACAAGAAAATCGCAGAAGCTCTGCAGCAAATGTTTAAAGAGAATTTAGGTGTTGATGTTAAGCTTGCCAATATGGAAAGCAGTGTTTTTGCAACGGAACAAAAAGCATTAAAGTTCCAGTTATCACGCAGCTCTTTCCTTGCTGACTATGCGGACCCAATCAACTTCTTGGAAAACTTTATTACCGGGTCTTCCATGAACCGTACAGGCTGGAGCAATCCTGAATTTGATCAATTAATTAAAGATGCAAAGAATGAAAAAGAAGAAAAGAAACGCTTTGACATGATGTATAAGGCTGAAAAGATTTTAATGGATGCAGCCCCTATTATTCCAATCCATTTCTATAACCAAGTATATTTGCAAAATAAAGATGTAACAGGGATCGTTCGCCATCCTGTAGGCTATCTGGAATTAAAATGGGCAGATAAGAAATAACATGAGTTTAAATGAAGGGGTGTTCGTTTGAACATCCCTTTTTTACCTAGAAAGATAGACTCGTAAATTAGAGAAATGGGGGTTTCTAAGATGTCCCAAGTAAAACCTAGCAGGCTTTATCGGGGAGATACCGTTGGTGTCATTGCTCCTGCCAGTCCGCCAAATCTAGAAAATCTTGAACGTGGAATTGCCTTTTTGGAGAGTTTAGGACTAAAGGTGAAGGTTGGTAGACATGTTTCCCAAATAAATGGGTATTTAGCAGGCTTTGATCAGGAAAGACTAGAAGATTTGCACGAAATGTTTACAGACCCGACTATAAAGGCAGTGATTTGTGCCTGTGGTGGTTATGGCACGGGAAGAATAGCCGCCCAGATTGATTATGAATTGATAAAAAATAATCCGAAAATCTTTTGGGGATATAGTGACATTACTTTTTTACATACGGCTATACGCCAGCAAGCTGGAATTGTCACCTTTCACGGGCCGATGCTGGGGTCCGATATCGGGAAAGAGGATACACATCCATTATCTAAGGAAGGCTTTAAGGAATTGTTTGAACCTGCTGACCTCGAGTACACCGAACAACTATCACCATTGGAAGTCTTGGTTGAGGGAGTGGCAGACGGTGAACTTGTAGGAGGAAACTTGTCCCTATTGGTTAGTACACTTGGAACAGCGTACGAAATTGATACAAAGGGTAAGCTTTTGCTCATTGAGGATGTGAACGAAGAACCACGTTCGGTTGACCGCATGCTGAATCAGCTATACATGGCAGGTAAACTTGAGGAAGTCAGTGGTATTGTGGTGGGTGACTTTTGCGATTGCACGCCAGCAAGGAATCTTTCCTTAACGCTCGACGAAGTCATCAATCATTATATTAAGCTTGCTAATAAACCTTCATTAAAGGGATTCCAATTTGGCCATTGTAACCCTCATATTTCCGTTCCATTTGGTGTAAAGGCTACCTTAAATACATTTGAAAAAAGATTACTTGTCGAAACCGGCATTTCGTAAAGGATGATAACTGATGATCATTGAGCAAATTGAAACATTCCGAGTAGCAGTTCCACTTATTAAGCCATTTAAAACAGCCTTACGAACCGTAACGACTGCTGAATCTATTTTTGTAAAAATAACCTGCGATAATGGAATCGTCGGCTGGGGAGAAGCACCCCCGACCGTTGTGATTACAGGCGATAGTCTGGCAGGTATTGAATCGGCCATCCATCATGTGATTAAACCATTTCTAGAAAAGAAGAATCTTTTAAATTATGAAGTGATTTTTCAAGGGCTAAAAAACACTTTGGTAGGAAACTCAAGTCCAAAGGCAGCTGTCGATATGGCTATTTATGATTGCTTATCCCAATTTTGCGGGCTGCCCCTTTATCAATTTCTTGGAGGTCACAAAAAGCAGCTGGAAACGGATTTTACCGTCAGCGTTAATGGACCGGAAGAGATGGGCGAGGATGCAGTTTCTTATATCAAAAGAGGATTTAATGTGCTTAAGGTAAAGGTAGGCAAGGATGAAATTGCGACGGATATCAAACGTATTCACGAGATTAGAAGACGAGTAGGAAACGACATTATCATCCGCCTTGATGCGAATCAAGGCTGGACAACGAAGGATGCCATCCGTGCCATCCGCAAAATGGAAGATGATGATTTACGGATTGAACTTGTCGAGCAGCCTGTTAAAGCGGACGATATTGAAGGACTTAAACAGGTGACAGATGCCGTCGATACACTCATTATGGCAGACGAAAGTGTGTTTACACCGAAGCAAGCCTTTCAAGTACTAAAAACCAGAAGTGCTGATTTAATTAATATTAAATTGATGAAGGCGGGCGGAATCTATCAAGCTCAGATCATCAATCAGCTTGCTGAAACCTGCGGTGTTAAATGCATGGTTGGCAGTATGATTGAAACCCATCTTGGTATTACAGCCGCTGCACACTTTGCGGCAAGTAAGCAAAATATTAATCGGTTTGACTTTGACGCACCGCTGATGTTAGCGAAGGAAATCGTGGATGGCGGTGTAAATTATAATAGTAGATTTATCACCATGCCAGAAGCTCCAGGCCTTGGTATTAAATCAGTGGATGTTGAAGGAGGAGTTTTAGTTGGCTAAATGGATTGTCAATGTTCCAGTAGCAACGGTTTGGACGTCATTTGATTCACCGCGAGAAATCGACAACAAGGCCATAACCAGTTCTGACTCGATTGATTCATGGTTAGAAGGATTAAAATATGAAACAAGTTTGGCACTATGTAATAACAACCTTGTGCAAACGCAGCTATTATATGGTGAAGAGGTTATCGTTGTGGAGGAAAAGGGCGATTGGGCAAAGGTTGCCATTTCTAGTCAGCCAACGTCAAAAGATGCTCAGGGCTACCCTGGCTGGGTTCCTAAAGCTCAGTTAGTGGAGGCAAAGGAAGAGCGGACTAGTGCGGAAGTTCCTGTAGTGGTTGTGAAGAGCAAAAAGGCAGATTTATATAAAGAGAATCATGGTACGACGATAGTACTTTCCTATTTAACTGCCCTGCCTTTTATAAATGAGCAAGAAGGAAAGGTTTTTGTTCAAACACCTGATGGTACGGGTTTCCTTCATTCCAAAGATGTTGTGGTTGCTGAGTCTCCTGCTAAGGGGAATGGCTTAGACATCGTATCCACTGGTGTCCAGTTTCTAAATTTACCTTATTTGTGGGGCGGAATGAGTAGCTTTGGCTACGACTGTTCAGGGTTTAGCTACTCAATGTGTAAGGCAAATGGGTATATCATTCCTCGTGATGCTCATGACCAAGCCGCCGCAGGGAAAAAAGTTGAAATAACTGAAATGGAACCAGGTGATTTGTTGTTTTTTGCTTATGAAGAAGGCAAGGGAAAAATCCATCACGTGGGTATTTATTACGGGGATGGAAAATTACTTCATTCCCCTAAGACTGGAAAGACAATCGAAATTATTCCTTTAGAGGGAACCATATACGAGCGTGAACTATGTGCAGCAAGGCGCTACTGGACTGTTACGGAGGTATAACCATGGAAAAGTTACTACAGGTAAACAATCTTAAAAAGCACTTTAACCTTGGTAAAGATCAAATTTTAAAAGCCGTTGATGGAGTATCCTTTGATATTCATAAGGGAGAAACATTTGGAATTGTTGGAGAGTCTGGTTGCGGGAAGTCCACGGCAGGCAGGACCATCATTGGACTTTACGATGTAACTGAGGGAGAGGTTATTTTTAAAGGGAAAAATATCCACAATTTAAACGCCAAGGAACGATTTTCCTTCCATCGGGATATGCAAATGATCTTTCAAGATCCCTATGCTTCGCTAAATCCAAGGTCAACAGTGAGAGAAATTATATCTGAGCCAATGGAGGTCCATGGCTTGTACCCTGATAATCAGGAACGTTTAAATCGGGTGTATGAATTATTAGAAGATGTCGGTTTAAATCGAGAACATGCCAATCGCTATCCACATGAATTCAGCGGCGGGCAGCGCCAGCGAATTGGGATTGCTCGTGCACTTTCTCTCGATCCAGATTTTATTATTGCGGATGAGCCAATCTCAGCCTTGGATGTTTCGGTTCAGGCACAGGTCGTTAATTTACTGACTAAATTGCAGAAGGAAAAAGGATTAACCTACTTATTTATTGCTCACGACCTTTCAATGGTTAAGCAAATAAGCGACCGAATCGGAGTGATGTATTTAGGGCAATTGGTTGAATTGAGTTCAAGTAATGATCTCTATAAAAATCCTATGCATCCCTATACACAAGCATTGCTATCGGCCATCCCGATTCCTGACCCAGATATTGAGGACAAACGAGAGCGGATTATATTAAAAGGGGAACTTCCAAGTCCGATTAACCCGCCGAGCGGCTGTGTATTTCGGACTCGGTGCCCGATGGCAATGGAAATTTGCGCCTTGGAAAAACCGGTATGGCAGGAAGTAGAGGGAAGTCACTATGTAGCCTGTCATTTATATGATAAAGATAAAACCGGAGATCATGACTATACTCAAGTGGCTGTCACGAGGTAAAGAATGAATCAATTAACGACAATAATTAAGGAAGAAATCCGCAGAGTAAGTGGTCGAGTGGGTGTGGCGATTGAAATAGACGGTGAACATTATTATTTGAATAGTGAAGAGGTATTTCCATCGGCCAGTATGATTAAGATTCCAATTTTAATAGAAGGATTTCGACAGAGTGACGTAGGTAAACTAGATTTAAATCAACTGGTTAACATCAGTAATAAAGTAGGCGGATCAGGAGTATTACAAGCCCTATCTCATGATGTTAAATTGACGATTAAGGATCTGCTGACCTTAATGATAATTGTCTCCGATAATACAGCCACCAATATGGTTATCGATCTATTGGGAATAGGGGTTATTAATAATTCCTTTGTTAAACTGGGACTTCAGCATACGGTCCTTAATCGGAAAATGATGGATTTTAAGGCTATTGAACAGGGGCTTGATAACTATTCGAATCCGATTGATATCCTTACGTGTCTTAAAGCTATCAATGAAGGTCCAACTTTATCAAGCGAAAGCCGGAATGCTGCTTTAGCCATCATGAAGGCTCAACAATTTCAGGATCGACTACCGGCCATGATGGACCTTGATAAAGTATTTGTCGCCAATAAAACAGGCAGTCTTCCCCATGTTGAACATGATGGTGCTGTAATTAAGTACAATGGGAAAACTGCGTATGCGGCGATCTTCCTTGATCGTCTGGAGGATACATGGGCGGGAAAGCAGTTAATTAGCAGAATTGGAAAGCATATCTATGATTATTTATTAAATGAAATATAGAAGTAGGATTAGCGGGGATTTCCAATAAGTCAAAGAAAAAAACAATTAAAATAGCACCTCAAATTACATTTTTGACAATAGTTATTGTCATGGTGCGATTTTGGGTGCTTTAATTATAATTTTATCTAAAAAGGAAAAAGTATATGGATAAAAATGTTAAAATGATTAGGAATATGTAAATTAGAAAGGAAGGTAATATGAAGAAAACTCTCTTGAAATATATGTCTGATTTTACTTCACTCAGTGAAGATGAACAGCGGGCAATCACTGAAAGTTTACGAATTGATGAATATAAAAAAGGAAAAATCCTTCTTAGACAAGGAGATCCATCCACCATTAAATGTTATTTTGTATTACAGGGGTGTGTTAGACAGTTTTTTATAGATGAATTAGGTAGAGAGGTGACATCAAATTTTTTCACTGAAGAACAAGCTATTCCAATTATCAACGAACAGACTCAAGGTGATTTGTCAAAGTATTCATTAGTGTGTGTGGAAGATTGTATAATAGTTGTTGGCGACTTTGATTCTGAAAAAAAGATGTTTAACAAATATCCACAACTAGAAACAATGATACGCAAAATGATGGAGATCAACCTAGGTGACATGCAAGAACAATTCGGAGAATTTATCAACTCTTCCCCAGAAGAACGCTATGAATCTATTTTAAGGAAACGGCCAAGGTTAGTTGACCGTGTACCACAGCATCAATTGGCTAGTTATCTTGGAATTACACCTGAGTCTTTAAGTAGAATAAAAAAGCGAATTAAAGAAAATAAATATTAAAATAGATTTCATCCACATTTCGCGCTTCTTCCCAGCCATTTTGCAGCAAAAATACCGAAGCTTAACTCTCCAGGTATCATTGAGCTTAATACCACTCTTACTCTTTGTAAAATCCACCATAAAAAATACTAAAATCTCTAGAAATTAACTTAAGTCAATGAAAGGTTTTAACCCCCTTGTTATTATTAAAAAAAGTGAATCGAGGGGATTTGCATATGGATAAACTCGAGAATAAACAAGCAAATCTCTCCGTTCTAAAGGAAAGAGGAGGGGTTTTTATGAAAGCAATAGTTTGTGATAAATATGGTTCACCCGATGTACTTGAATTAAAAGAATTAAAAAAACCTGTACCTGCTGATAATCAAGTATTGGTAAAGGTTCATTCGGCATCCTTAAATTTTGGTAACTTGGTTCTTTTGAAAGGTAAACCCTTCTTAGCCCGTTTTGCCTTCGGACTAACGGGGCCAAAGTACCCTGTTCCGGGAGGTGACATAGCTGGTACAGTGGAAGCTGTTGGTAAGAATGTTTTACAATTTCAAATAGGTGATGAAGTATTTGGCGACCTTTCCGGTAGTGGCTGGGGTGGTTTTGCTGAATATGTAGCGGTCCCCGAATATGCTTTAGCCTTAAAGCCAAACAATATCTCCTTTGAGGAAGCTGCTGCGACTCCTATGGCAGGTGTGACTGCCTTACAGGGGCTGCGTGATAAAGGTAAAATTAAATCGGGACACAAAGTATTAATTTATGGGGCATCTGGTGGCGTAGGTACATTCGCGGTACAAATTGCCAAATCATTTGGAGCTGAAGTAACGGGTGTATGTAGTACAAGAAATTTAGAGATATTGCGTTCATTAGGAGCAGACCATATCATTGATTATTCAAAAGAGAATTTCACCCAAGGTGAGGAGTGTTACGATTTGATTCTTGGTGTAAATGGTTCTAATTCCATTTCAGCTTATAAACGAGTCCTTAATCAAAATGGAATATTCGTTCACGTAGGAGGGTCCGAATCCCAATTTTTTCAAACAATATTCCTTGGACGTTTGATTTCGATGACCGGAAGCAAGAAAATAAGTAATCTGTTACAGAGAGCAAACCAAAAAGACTTAAATTATTTAAAAGAATTACTTGAGACTGGCAAAGTAAGACCGATCATTGATAAACGGTATAAATTGAGTGAAGTAACTGAAGCTTTCAAATATTTTCAAGAAGGTCACGCGCAAGGTAAAGTGGTAATAACTGTGTAGCGGGGTGCTTAAATTAAAATCTTACCACATTAAAGTTAAAAAGCTTGAGGTGGAATTTTTCTCAAGCTTTTTTGGTGTGTACTAACAAATGGTTGTTCTAATAAAAAAGTTATGAACGAAAAGTTTGCATAACAGTTCCTTTTCCATTTTCGATTTCAACCTCTGCATAGGCCCCATTTATGAAAGTCATTTGGGGTGGAACATGACCACAATCGATATCGTAAATAATCGGTATTCCGAGCTCTTCGTATAGAGCTTGGTAGACATCCTCAACTAGATAATTTTCTACAGCTTGATTGGCTGCACTGCGGCCAAACATCAGACCAGAGCAATGGTCGAACCAGCCAGCTAATTTCATTTGCACTAAGGATCTTCGTAAATCGGTGGTATTCAATTCACAGTTCTCTAAATACCAAATAACTGGATATCCATTAATATGCTGCTTTCTAAAGGTCTTCACATCGCCGAACGGTGTACCGATTAGATGTCGGATAATGTCTATACAACCCCCCAGTAACCGGCCGTTTATGTTTACTTTGCCTTTTGAGGCAGTTTTCCAAACCGTTTTTTCGGTTAGGTGAAATATAGAGGGAGACGGATTATTGTGCTGCCATTCCTTTTGATAGAATTCAGAGGAATGTTGTAGAACGGATTCCCCCGTATTTGTGGATAATACAGCCTTCCACATGGCTGTTGTTACATCTGAAAATTCTCCTCTTAAATCCACTAGATTTGTTCCGTGAGCTGTTGCTATTCCAGTCTTTAATGTAATAGCTAGCAGCAAACCGCTAATATCTGAGTAACCTAAAACCCACTTGTTTTTCATATTTTCAAAGTCAAGATGATCAAGAATCTCTATTAGTAATTCCCCGCCCCATGGGGGGAGGATGAGGTCGATGCACTGATCGTCGTGCATCATGGCATTAAACTCCTCAGCACGTTGTAAAGCAGGTGCTGATTTTGCTTTATCCTGGATCCATACGGTCTCTCCACAGGTAATTTGGAAGCCTGCCTTCTCCAACTTAGCGCATGCTAGTTTAACAATTTCATGTAAATGATCAGGTACCCCTGATGAAGGGGCGGTTACTCCGATTGTCGCGTTATTTTTTAAATGTGGGTAAGTAATCATTGGAATTCCCTCCAATCTTTTAAACGATTTTACCAAAATTAATCTAGACATACCATAACAATCTAATGATTAAAAATGAAAGCGAACAGTATTTTTTACTGTTCGCTTTCTGTGGTCTCAATATCTGCAGTCAAGGATGATTCGGCTGGTCTCTCACCTGACTGTAAATCAGCAATGGTTAACCCAAAATCCATTTCTAAATGTGGATAATCTTTAAATTGTTTCCAATCACCGCCCCATTGAAAACCTAAAGCTTTAGCCATTTTCACCACTTCGTTCCAATCTGCTTTTCCATTCTGATTACGATCATATTGCATATCCCACACCACTTCCCCTGATGGAGTTTGTAAGGCAAAATCAATGGCAAGCCCATAATTGTGGTAGGACTCTCCACCTTTTGCATGGGTCACGATATTTCCCTCTGTTGTACGACCTATTTCATACAGCTTATCCTGATCTTCTGAACTTCGGAATCCATCTGTAATCACAACCACAATTCCTTTATCCGCTGCTTGTTGAATTAGTTGATTGCTGCGTTCTTTCACAAGCGGATTGAGTTGTGTGGGTAAAGAAGCCGAATGATTTGTTTTTGACTTCAATGGAGAATTAGATTCCTTGGGAAGGAAAATAAATACTAGTATTAATATTAATAAAAAAAGGAATGTAAAAAATAACTTTCCCAGCTTTGTTAACTTCAAATCTTCACATTCCTTTCAGTTTAAATTTTTCACCTATTGAAATAGAGAGTAATAGTTTTCTATTATAATATATTTTAAATTAACATTATTAAAAAAACCTTAAAAATTAATTGCTCCATATAGATTATAACAATGAATGATAACTATTTACAAAAAGAAACAGCAACAAGGAACAGGGATTAATCCTGTTCCACTTTTTTATCAAAATACCTTAGTCTTTTTAAATCTGATGAAGTACCACTGGAATAAAGTCAGCATAGTTGTCAATGTGATAGTCTGCTTCAATATTTTTATTTTGGAAAGCCACTGTTTTAATATGCAAATTTCTTGCGGGAATTAAGTCTAAATCCCGGTCGCCAACTACTAAATCAATGGGGTATGTTTTTAAGACGTGTTCATATGAAGAAATGTGAGGTTTTCTGGTAAACCCTTGTTCTTCTACAGAAACGATTTCTCGGAAGTATTTAGATAAATTAAATTTTTCAAGGAGATAAATGGTGGACTCTTTATCTCGATGAGTCACAATAATATTATTATCGGCCACAGCCAACACATCCTTTAAGTATTCAAAGGGTTGGCTGTTTTTTATTGAAAAATGATTATGAAGTCGAGTGTATTCAGCCCGCTTGCTTTCATCGATTCCATAATGTTTAAAAGCAGTTTTTGAATCCATTTTTAGCCACTTTAATACTTCACTCCGATCCAAGTCTTGCCCGCTTAAAGCGAGGAATCCTTCAACTAGTGCTGGATAGGTATCAAAAAGTGTTCCATCAAAATCCCACAATATATTCATTAAAATCCCCTCTATTTAACATAATTTGGTGCACGTTATTCGCCAATTGAGTTGCGTTATCCGCCGGATGCGGCACACTATGCACCGATTGGCACGCGGTATCCGCCGATTGCATAGTCATTCGCTGATTGAGTTGCGTTATCCGCCGAATGGAGTACGGCATGCGCCGATTGGCACGCGGTATCCGCCGATTGCATCGTTATTCGCCAATTGAGTTGCGTTATCCGCCGGATGTGGCACACTATGCACCGATTGGCGCTCTCCATCCGCCGATTGGCGTTACTTTTTCCTTAAAACATTATCTTACCATTAATAAGGCATATAAAAAATGAATTCCTAGTTCCTGTCTTTTTACATAAAGCCACCTAAAGTTGGAAAACTATATAAAAGTTGGGGGTGGTTCGTGATGAAGAAAAAGATGATCAAGTCGCTTCTTGATAAACTGAATACTGAACCTCAATTTAATGAGATGTCTAATAAACAGGACATTGATATTAAAAACCAAGAGATAAGCCGAATTTATGAGAAAAATTTAGCAACATTCAAAGAGATTTTTAGTGTTCCCAAAAATATGGATGTGAAATTACGTGAGTTTATCATTCGCTCAGGTAATCGCCGCGCCTTTATTATCTATATAAGTACAATGGTTGATATCCAATTAATTCAAGATGGCATAGTGGAAAAGTTAATTAAAATCGACCAGCCGACAGGACAGGTCAAGGATATTGTGTCGTATCCTGTCCAAAAGACAACGACCCTTGTGGGGGAAATTACCGAGTTCATCACTGGTGGGGTTACTGCCCTTTTTGTAGAAGGCGACCAAGATTGCTATTTATTTGAAACCACCAAAACACGCGGGCGCAGCATTGAAAAGTCAGATAATGAGGTCATTGTAAAAGGAGCAAAGGAATCATTTAATGAGAAGGTCATTGATAATATTGCTTTATTGCGTAAAAAAATAAAAAATGAAAACTTAATCGTGGAGACACAGGTTGTTTCCAAACGTTCGAGGAATGATGTATTTCTTGTTTATGAAAAAGACTTAGTAAATGATGACATGCTTAAAGAGATAAAGGATCGGCTAGATTCTTTTGAAGTCGATAAGATTGTCGATTTAAGTGTAGTTGAACAATATCTGGAGGAACGGCCAAGGTCCTTGTTTCCAACTATTCTTTATACGGAGCGGCCTGACAGGGCAGCATCATTTATTGAAGAAGGTCACATTATTTTATTAATGTCTAATTCACCTAGCTGTCTTGTTCTGCCTGCTACCTTTTGGTCATTAATGCATTCGCCGGAAGATCATTACCTGCGAACGCCGTATGGGAATTTCATACGCTTTTTGCGATTAGTTGCTATGTTTGTTGCTCTATTCGCCTCTTCTTTTTATATTGCCATTACGAACTATCATGTTGGCATGATCCCGCCTGATTTATTAATGGCGATTGCAGGGACGAGGGAAAGGGTACCTTTTCCTTCTATCATTGAGATTTTAATGATGGAGATTGCTTTTGAACTGATTCGGGAAGCGGGATTACGGGTACCATCACCGATCGGCCCTACGATTGGGATTGTCGGTGCCTTGATATTAGGCCAAGCGGCTGTTCAAGCCAATATAATTAGTCCAATCGTCATTATCGTAATCGCCTTAAGTGGCTTAAGTTCTTTTATTATCAGTGATTTGAGCATGAATTTTGCCATTCGGATGACTCGTTTCTTGTTTATCTTTGTTTCAGGGTTTATGGGGGTTTACGGTGCTACAGCCCTCTTTATTGTTGGTCTCTTTTATTTGGCTTCACTTAAATCATTTGGTACTCCTTACTTTGCACCCATGACGCCCCATTTCTTCTCGTCAAAGGACTTATTGATTCGCCATGTTCCGATGAAAGAAAGGTTCCGCCCAGGGTATCTAAAACCAAAGGATATGGTTAAACAAAGAAAGGAATAAACATATTATGAAGCAGTCTCATGGAAAACTCGGTATTCGTGAATATGTGTCGATTGCTATTTTAATGATTGGTACCAAAGCAACGGAGGACACACCAGCCTATATATTTCATCAGGTGAAAAATGCAGGATGGATGGTTCCCCTACTCTCCGCAGCTCTCTTTTTTATTCCGCTGTTTTTATTAATTAAGACGCTGACATTATTCAAGGACAAACATTTATTTGCTGTTATTCAAACATTACTTGGGCGATACATTGGATTTGTTGTTTGTCTTATTATCTTTTTAATAAGTTCATATACTATTTCGTTTGACTCAAGAACGTATACGGATATCATTAGGGCCTTTTATTTTCCAACAACCCCTAATCTAATAATTTATGCCATATTAATGGCTGTTTGTGCATATGGGGCTAAAAAAGGACTTCAGCATGTCGGCTCGGTGTCTTATTTAGTCGTTTTCTATGTCGTTGTTTTCGTAAATCTTGCTCTTTACTTAAGTTCGAAAGAAAGTACACTTCAATCTATATTTCCAATATGGGGTCCAGGTAAGTGGGAGATTCTGAAGCAGGGAACCAAAAGACTAAACCTATTTGCTGACTTTTTCCTGTTTGCCATGCTGATACCCTATTTTAAATCATTCAATACTTTTAAAAAAGGTACATGGATTGCCTATGTATTCGTCAGCATCCAGCTAAGTGTTGCTTTTTTTGTTTATATTTGTATGTTTGATACATCCTTGGGTGCTTCCGGTTATCCGTTTCACACGGCCATTCGATATATTTCGCTTGGAAGTTTCCTGCCAAATGTTGAAATTACCTTTTTTGTTACCTGGTTATTATCGTCCTTTATTCGCTTCACGGCATTTTTGTATATAAATGCTATCATGTTCGGTCATTTATTCAAAATTAAAGATTTTGAGTATTTAATTCCATCGCTGGCCACCATTTATTTATTGATTGGAAGCCTGGCGGAGTCAGCAATTAATGTCAGTGTGGATTATAAGGCTCTCATCCAAGATGTATCTGGCGCTATATCAGTCGCAATCATGCTCATATTGTGGTTAGCCGCACTGTTAAAAGGAGAATTTAAACATGAAAAAAACAGGAACAGTATGTAAATGTTTATTGTTGTCTGTCATGATTTGTTTATTAACCGGTTGTTGGGACCGAGAAGAACTGGAAGATAGGTCTTATGTGATTGGTCTTGGATTGGACCATTCCAAACAAAAGGGAAAAATTAAAGTCACCATGCTGCTGGCCAACCCAGAGGTAGGAAGTTTGCAAGGTGGTGGAGGTTCAACGGAAAAACCTCGAGAAATTATTACGTTTGATGCCAATGATTTCATAGCGGCAAAGGGGACAGCCAACTCCATTATCTCTCGAAATATTAGTTATGAACTTTTGAGGATTATTGTTGTTTCTGAAAAATTTGCAAGCGATAAATCATTTCCTTCCGTCATTTCAGATGTGCAAATGGATAAAGAAATCCGTATGAATACTTATTTAGCAGTATCAAAAGAACATGCAAGTAAATACTTTATGGCAAACAAGCCAAAAATGGAAACAAGGCCGCATAAATACTTTCAGTACATGATTGATCATGGCATTGAAAATGGCCTCATACCGGACTCCAGCCTTTTTCGCTATTTTAAGACACTCGAGAGAGGCACGGATCTCTACTTGGCGATGTATACAACAGCTGTGAAGAATAAGAATACAAAGATTAAACGCGAAGATGAATACACAGCTGGACAAGTTGATGCAACAGGAGAGCTGGATGATACACAATTTATTGGTTCGGCGGTCTTCAGAAATGGTGTAATGATTAATAAGTTAAGTGGTCAAGACACTAGGACGGTTAATATTCTTGATGATACCACCAACATCAATGATATTTTAATGGATATACCCAATCCTTTTGTGGAAAAAAAGACGCAGTTTGCAGTCAGAATCATGAAACAAGAAAACAATAAAGTGAAAATGGACCTAAAGGGTCCTAGACCTAAAGTCATGATTTCAATTCCTTTAAAGATTGAAATTATGACAAACCCGTCAATGGTCAGCTATACGGTTGCTAAGAACCGACATATCGTAAAAAGACAAATAACTACTCATATAAAAAAAGTAAATGAAGACTTGTTTAAGAAAACACAAACAGAATTTAAAGGTGTACCATATCCGTTAGCCACTAATGCACGGAAATACTTTGGGACCATCCAGGAATTTAAGAGATTTAATTGGGCGAAATCTTATCAGAAAGCAGATATTATTGTCAATCCGGAAATTGAAATTATTGATTATGGGAAACAAACTAGAAAACCAAGGAAGGTGGGGGAATAAGTGACTATATTTACTTATGTATGTTTGTTTTTGATTACGATTTATACCATCGGTTTCGGTGTTACCTTATGGAAGGAAAAGCAAAAGATAGGCGCCATTGTGGTTTTTATGCTATCTCTTTCGATTATTGTTCTTCCATACTTTTCGATTTTTTGATAATCTGTTTTTTTATTAATTTAAAGATCAATCCTTTTGGTGTTTTATGAAACTTTTTTAATAGAAATCACGACTAACTTATTGCCCCCCCTAGGGTTATAGATATGGAACCTAGCTACTTTGGCTGGGTTCAATTTTTTGTTATCATAAAAATGAAAATGGTTTAGTATTATAATTGAATGGCGAGGATCATCAACTCCTTTTATTAATTAAAAAAGGCAGGATGTAAGGTTACTATGAAAATAAATAGGAAAAATCACTTGTTATGGATTTCGCTGGCGGTATCCCAACTGCTTTTTGTCGTTTTAATGCCAGTATGGTTTAGGCTTTTAGCTTATCTTCATCCCGTTGTTTTAGTGGTGATCTGGTTATGTGTGACCGTCTTTGTCGTGTTCGTGGTGTACTATGCCGGTAAAGGAACCATACTAATATCTACATTTACCACGAAAATGTTTATTAGTCTTTATAGTTTAGGATTATTCATTTTATTATTCTTTCGCCCTGGAAACCAGGAGTATAGTCAAATTAACTATATTCCCTTTAAAACCATTATTGGCTTCTTAGCTGGTGAGGGAAACTTTCTTATCGCTTTTTATAATTTAACTGCCAATATTTTGCTATTTGTCCCATATGGTGTGGTCACGCTGCTGTTGTACAAGCATGTTTCAAGGCGAAGATTAATCTTTGTACCGGCTTGTATCATCCTGCTGATTGAAATTGCGCAGCATCTTACCAAGCGTGGCAGTATGGACATTGATGATGTTATTTTAAATCTAGTTGGAGTAGGGATTGGTTATCTTTTGTACCCGGTAATACATAGAGTGGTGAGTGTGAAAGATAATAGATTTTAAAGGGTGTAATTGCTGCCAGTGGGACTACATAGACAGGGGGATCGGTCACAAAAAGGAATAATTGTGCCCTTGAAGCTAGGAAAAAGCCGTTGGTGGTCACAAAAACGAATAATTGTGCCCATGGAGTTAGGAAAAAGCCGTTGGCGGTCACAAAAATGAATAATTGTGCCCGTGATGCCGGGAAAAAGCCGTTAACGGTAACAAAAGGAATAATTTTCCTATTAAATATCATAAGCAAACTATCTGACGTAATTATAGATTCTAAAGGAAAAAATGACTCTGTTTAAATAGAACAGAGTCATTTCTTATTATTTATGAAACTGCTATTTAAGCAATCTAATGGATACGGATGACCTCGTTCATATATTGGTCATGATGAATTCTAGTGTGTTGAGATTCTAGCCGTTCAAATTCTTGAAGCTCATCAGTTGTCTCGCCAAACAACCAGTTTTTAAGTTCAAACCAAAAATCAGTAAGCATCATGATTTCCTCCCCAACCTGGGTTATTTGAATACCTTATGCTTTCATTATACTCTGAATCTATTAGTTTGAAAGCGATTGCAAAATGTACGGAATAGCAAAATAATACAGAAAAATAGGAGAGTTATGATTTATTAGAGAGCAATGAACATTCTCATCTTTCCTTGCATTAAATGTTTTTTAAATCAATAAAAAGCTCTGATATTCTGGAGCAGAATTGACAGAATACATGGTAAAATTGGATTATTAAACAAATCAAATTGGGGATGAGATTATAGTTGGGTAGATGGCACATTTAGAGAATATCTCTTGCCCAAGCTAAGGCTTTAAATACTAAAATCCAAAATAAGGGGGAGTACATGGATGATAGCAGGAATTATTATTGCCGGTCTGATGTTAACTGGTTTATCTGCAGGGGTGACGGCACTTGTAATAAAAAATAGACCAAAATTAGCAAAGGAAAATATTCCGGCGAGGCTGGGAATCCTTGAAGATGTCCCTATTCAGCCTGTGCTTGATAAACTCACAACTGCCTTAGATGAAGACTATGTCCAACAAGTGAAATATCGTTTTCTTCAGGAGAACCCCAAACGAACCGAAGATGAATTTGAATGGCGCTTGTTTGAGTTAAAACGCTATTTCCTGATGGCCAATATCTTAAAGAATGCGCCTATGTTTAGTGAGGAAGTTGATGAAGTCTGGCATAATATGCTACTGTTTACACAAAAGTATAAAAGTTTTTCTGAACACTTCCTCGGGACCATGCTGCACCATACGCCGAACGTAAAATCCGCCCCAGCCCCCCAAGAGCGTGCATTTTTTGATTGGGTCTTCTCGCAGTTGTTCGATGTTACTCAATTTAGCTGGAATTCGTGGGGGAGTTTTTTCAAATATCCGCTTGATGTTCAACTATTAAAAGAGTTTAAAGAAGCGAGCAAAGAATTTTTAATAGAAAAATATTTTCATATCAACGAAGATAATCAAGAATTGATTGAATATCTAGTGAAGCGAATGAAAAAACAATTGAGTGAAGCGGAAGAGATTCATCAAGTGGATCAAAAAGGGGCATTCACGAGACAGCGAACGTATGGAGAAATGTCCAGCCTGTCACTGGTGATGGTCTTCTTCTCGTATTATTATTTTGATGAGTATTGGAATCACGCAAAAGTATATGCCTTTGCCAATCCAGGAAAATACACAAGTGGCTGCGCCTCCGCCATTTTTTGCGGGTCTGCTTCTTCAGATGGCAGCGGTGATCATGGTCATCATGGAGGCCATGGTTGCTCAAATTGCTCCAGTTGCTCGAGCTGTGGCAGTGGCTGTTCGTCTTAGGCATTTAGAAAGGATTACTTGAACTCTGTTAATTATTGGATGGAAATGGTTTACTTATTATCCTGTTTCTTCATATAATAGAGATGGAATTTTCTAAAAATAAGAAAAACAGGGGGAGTACAGCTTGTTTCCACAAAAACACAAAAGAAGAAATACGATGGCATTTACGTTTTTATCTTACTTTACGCTTTTTGCCGGAGTTCTTTTATTCGCAATCGGCATTTATAATGCGGATCTTCAGTTGAATGAAAAAGGTTATTATATTGCCGTGATGCTTTTAATTATTGTCGGATCCATTCTTACTCAAAAAGTGATTCGGGACAACACTGAGGATGATGAAATAATTGCTGAACAGCAACGGAGATTAGAGAGGAACGAACAGGCATAATACAGCCTTCTTTTAAAGTTTAAATGGCCACGAAGGTAAAAGAACTCTGACAATTATTCAGAGTTCTTTTGTTTAAATTATTCAATCACGCAAAGATAATCCGTGGTGTTCTCTAAACCCTATTACTTCAGTGGAATCCAATATGTATTTTATTAGTAGGCGATCCCAACACGTGATTTTATATAATGGTTGCTTTTAATCTGCATATATGTAAATTCTGCTGTATCCGATACATGTATCTTAACTCCACCCACCGGCAAAAAATGACGTTCCACACGATATTCACCTAAACTTTCTCCATCTGGTAGATATGTAGGACATACAATAGTCCATTCAAGTGTTGATTGTTTAAGCATATCGAAAACTTTATGATGCTCTTCTGCTGCACGGGTTGATTTACGCTTTGATTCGCTTGATTGATAACGCAGTAAATTTGGGGCAGTTCTACTTTGCAGGATACCTGCAGTTCCTATAGTAATAATTCGTTGTATACCTTCGTTTTCCATTGCTTCGATAATGTGTGGAATACTTTCTGACAAAGTTGTTGCCCCATCAGTATTGAGCGCACTAATAACCACATCAATCCCACGCATTGCACATACAATATCATCCTTATTTAAAACATTACCTTGAAGAATAGTTAAATTTTCATTATTTATTTGAATCTTCTCTGGAGTTCGAACTAATACTGTAACATTATGTCTGTCATCAAGAGCATAATTAACTATTTGACCGCCAACTCGACCAGTGGCACCTAAAATTAAAATATTCATAAGAATGAGCCTCCTTTAAAAATATTTTACTCTAAAGTTATTTTAGTGTCATTATCAGCGGAATGCATTAGTGAAGAGGAAAGGGCAGGCTAATTTTAATAGGCTTCTTAACAAATACAAGGTGTAGCTTAGTCCATACAGAACTAGGCTATGTTATTAAACAAAAGCACCGCAAAAAACGGTGCGAATTGATTTGCATTTTACTTTATATTTTTAGCTGTAAATTCAAATTTTGTGATAGGAACAGAACCTGTTACAGAATGGCCCTTTATTTATGTGCAGAATAGACATACGTTTACTAAGAATCTAAAATGTTATTGGATTTAAATCAGCCTTCGACTTCAGTATGATGAAAGCCGCTTTTGGTGGCATACACTTCATACCATTGGTATTCTGGAGCCTTGAACCACTCGTACTTTGGCAAATAAACCAGATAGGTTAGATTGCCCTCCGCATCAAGGATGGTTTTAAATAATTTTACCTTTCCAAAACCAAATGTTTGATCCAAGTAGCCATCCATGCCTTCTCTGACAATATTTTTTTCCGCGTCCTTTTCTAACCGATATAACTCCATCAACCCATCAATAAATACACTTAATAAAATTAATGTAACAGCAATTAATACAAAAACAACAATTTTAAACAACAAACTGACCTCCTCTTTTGATTACTTCATATAAAACTGGAACAACAATAATGGCCTCGGGTTCCATTCCAAACGTGTATCCAATACGATTGTACATCCGACTATTTTAAAAAGTTGTGATTTATTTAACGTGTTGTCACAAAAATTAGAAAATCGGTCCATTATTTTTTTAATTTTTATTCAAATATTGACTAGAATAATGCTGTTTACATGCGTATAATATTCAAACAAACACTTGAATGAAATTGTTAGTGCCTAAGAAGGAAGTGAAAATGCATGGCAGAACTACAAGCCAGAATAAAGGACCAAGAAACTAAAACCTACCGAGTTCAAGGATTATCTTGAGCTAGTTGTGCGAAAACGTTCGAAACGAACGTGAAACACCTGGATGGTGTGTTAGATGCAAATGTTAACTTCGGTGCTTCCAAAATAACAGTGATGGGTAACACAACAATTGAAGCATTGGAAAAGGCTGGAGCTTTTGAGAATTTAAAATTACGAGATGAACATATAAAGAAAGCAGCACGTGAACCATTTTGGAAACAAAAAGAAAACATAAAGGTTTACATTTCAGCTTTATTGCTCGTGATTAGCTGGATTCTCGGGCAACAATTCGGAGAAGGGCATATATTTACGACCATTGGTTATGCAGCAGTGATCCTAACCGGAGGGTATTCGTTATTCCTTAGAGGATTAAAAAACTTAGCCGTGTTAAATTTTGATATGCGAACATTAATGACCATTGCTATTATTGGAGCCGCTGTTATTGGTGAATGGGGGGAAGGAGCCACAGTTGTGATCCTTTTTGCCATCAGTGAAGTACTAGAGCGTTATTCAATGGATAAAGCTCGTCAATCGATTGAGTCGTTAATGGATATTGCTCCAAAAGAAGCGCTTATTCGCCGGGGAAATAAAGAAATGCTGGTCCCGGTTGAAGAGATAAAAGTCGGCGATTTGATGATCATCAAACCCGGCCAAAAATTAGCAATGGATGGTTTAGTGGTGAAGGGTACCTCTACACTTAATCAAGCTGCCATTACGGGTGAAAGTGTTCCTGTAATGAAAACAATAGATGATGAAGTCTATGCAGGAACACTGAATGAGGAAGGACTGCTTGAAGTAATAGTAACAAAACGAGTGGAAGATACAACTCTATCTAAAATCATTCACTTAGTTGAAGAAGCGCAAGCAGAACGGGCACCATCTCAAGCATTTGTAGATAAATTTGCAAAATACTATACCCCGGTAATTGTTCTCTTAGCCAGTTTAATAGCCATCATTCCCCCTATATTGGGAGGAGATTGGACCAAGTGGATTTACCAAGGACTATCCGTATTGGTAGTGGGCTGTCCTTGCGCATTAGTGGTTTCCACCCCTGTTGCCGTGGTTACGGCAATCGGGAATGCTGCAAGAAATGGAGTTTTAATAAAAGGCGGTATGTACCTTGAAGAAGCAGGAGCACTTAAGGCAATCGCTTTTGATAAAACAGGAACCTTAACAAAAGGGGTTCCCGCGATTACTGATATCCTCCCATTAATCGGCAACGAGGATGACTGGTTAACCATCACAGCAGCTATAGAAAAGGGGTCACAGCATCCACTGGCTTCAGCAATTATTCGAACGGCAGAGCAAAAGGGATTAACCATTCATGATTTAACTGTTGACGATTTCCAAGCGATAATGGGTAAAGGTGTAAAAGCAAGAGTTAATCATGAACTATACTATGTAGGAAGTCCGAACTTGTTTGAAGAACTGCATCCATCGATTGAAGAGGCAATTAAAGAAAAAATCGCTGTGTTGCAAACAGATGGGAAAACGGTCATGATGTTAGGAACCGAAAAAACCATCCTGTTGTTAATCGCTGTAGCTGATGAATTAAGAGAATCCTCTAAAGATGTAATCGGTCAATTAAATCGAATGGGAATTGAAACGGTGATGCTGACGGGTGATAATCACAAAACCGCAGCAGCAATTGGAAAGCAGGCCGGGGTTACTGATATTAAAGCGGACCTGCTGCCAGAGGATAAGCTAAACTTGATGAAGGAGCTTCGAGCAAAGCATCATCGTGTGGCAATGGTGGGCGACGGTGTAAATGACGCTCCCGCTTTAGCTGCTGCCACGGTTGGCGTGGCGATGGGCGGTGCTGGAACCGACACAGCGCTTGAAACGGCTGATATTGCCTTAATGTCAGATGATCTAAATCAATTACCATTTACCATTCAATTGAGTCGGAAAGCCTTGAACATCATTAAGCAAAATATCACATTCTCTTTAGCGATTAAAGCAGCAGCCTTATTCTTGGTTCTTCCGGGATGGCTGACCCTTTGGATTGCGATATTTGCGGATATGGGAGCCACGTTAATTGTAACCTTAAACAGTTTAAGATTATTAAAGGTAAAAAAGTAGGGGGCTTGCAGCAGCAAGCTCCCTATTGTTATGGATTTTATCTTTCTTAAACCTAGGACTTGACATGAAACTGGTTTCATATTTTACACTTGAAAAGAATATAAAGAAGGCTAGTCGGATCAATAGTTAAAAATAATAGTAAGTGTTCAAGGTGAATGGTAATATAGGTAAATCCAAACACTAAAACAACTACACCGAAAGTGGGAGCTAGAATGACAAACCGAAGTGTTATTTTCTTTGATATAGATGGGACATTGCTTACGCATGATAAGGAATTGCCACGCTCAACCAAAGAAGCGATTTTTGCATTAAAAGAACAGGGACATGAAGTAGCCATTGCAACAGGACGTGCACCTTTTATGTTTGAAGACTTGCGAAAAGAATTAGATATCCATTCTTATGTGAGTTATAACGGCCAATTTGTCGTGTTGAATGATGATGTTATCTACACAAACCCATTAAACATTTCATCACTTGAAAAGTTAACTGCAGCAGCTCTTCTAAACAATCATCCTGTTGTCTTTATGGATCATGAAGACATGAAAGCCAATGTTCCTGAGCATCCCTATATTAATGAAAGCATTGATACTTTAAAAATCGGACGTTTCCCAACACATGATCCGAATTACTATAAAGGACGTGAGTTATATCAAACGCTCCTTTTTTGTCCAGAAGGGCAAGAAAAGCAATACGAACAGGCATTTCAAGACTTTGATTTAGTCAGATGGCATCCTGTCTCTGTCGATGTTCTTCCAAGGGGAGGTTCTAAAGCAAAAGGGATTGAAAGGATGGTAGAAAGACTAGGCTTTTCAGAGGATCAACAGTTTGCCTTTGGCGATGGACTGAATGATTTAGAAATGCTGTCTACGGTAAAAAATAGTGTTGCCATGGGTAACGGGGTAGAAAAGGTTAAGGCAGTTGCGAAATATGTAACGAAATCGGTAGAAGAAGACGGAATTATTCATGGGCTTAAAATGGTCGGTCTCTTATAACCCCGTTCCATTAAAAAAGGAAGCACTGCTTTTCTAATAGAAAAGCAGTGCTTCCTTCGTTTGGTCAGGGTCAAGTATCCTCACTTTTTTCCTACCCCATGCATGATGAATTTGATGGTACGTTCTGTTTCTAGGTCATCATCCCATTCGTTATCAGGAAACAAGACATAGCGGGTCACCAAGTAGCCAAGGATGCTGGTTATAGCGAGTCTGGCAACACTTTCGACCGGCATTTCAATGATTTGCCCTTTTTCTTGATAGCCTTTAATAACAGTTGAAACCCGGTCGAATATATTTTTTGCAATAAGCTCAATGAATTGTTCTCTTAGTTCTGGTTGAAAAGGGATTTCTTGCAGCATAATTTTAACCACAGGGAGCAGTTTCCTTAAAACTTCTCTTCGATTTTCAATGGTCGCGCGCAGAAAGTCTTCAACTTGATCGTACTGATGGTTCAGTACTTTATCAAAATCCTTCACAATAAAGGGACCGATAAACTTTGTCATCATCGGTCCGACAATCGACATTAACAAATCCTTCTTTGTTTTGTAATGGCGAAAAATGGTTCCCTCAGCAACACCAGCCTTTTTGGCAATTTCACTGGTTGAGGTCGAGGCGTACCCTTTTTCTGAAAAGGATTCAATTGCAGCTAACAGTATTTTCTTTTGTTTGTCGGTCAACTTTTCCTCATCAAAAAGCTGTTGAATCATCATTTCTTCTTCAATCATCGGCTGCTCCTTTAAAAGTTAGATTTTGCGGTATTTTTTCAAAACGACTATGTTTAGGACAATAAAAACAAGTGCGAACCCTAACAACACGAGGAGGTCATTGACAATATCGTTAAAGGCTAACCCCTTATACATGACATCCACCAAGGCATCGCCCCCATAATACATTGGCATACACTTCGCAATCACCTGCATCCAGTCTGGCATACTCTCAAACGGAAAGATTCCTGCGAAAAAGACTTGAGGAATGATGGCAATGGGAATAAACTGCATCATTTGGAATTCGGAATTGGCAAAGGCCGATAAAAGAATACCAAGTGATAATGCCACAAGTGCTAAACATAGATTAATGATAATGACATTCCACAGTGAACCTACTAGCATTATGTCTAAAACTTTGACCGCATAAAAAACGACTATGACGGTTTGAATGACTGCGAATAAACCGTATCCCAGCAGGTAACCAAACACAATATCTCTTCTTTGGATCGGTGTTGCCAATAAACGGTCCAATGTCCCCGTTGTCCGCTCACGCAATAGGGCAATTCCAGAAATGAGAAAAACAAAGAAGAAAACAAAGAAACCAACTAAAATGGGACTTAACTGATCAAAAAAAGTCGTATCCTCATTGCCGTAAATATAAGCTGTATCTATTTTTGGCGCCTTTCTCGGCTCCATTTTTATGGGAGGACCTTGCAGCTTACCTTGAATATTTTGCATGAATGTAGACAGATTTTCGGATTGCTTCTTGGCATTTTCCGCTGCAAGTGCTTGCTGAACCTTTATTTGTAAAGCTTTAGTTGTGGAAGGCTGCTCATTTTTGAGGGTTAGCCTACTGCCATCATCCTTTATTTGCAGCAGTCCATCTAGGTTATCGCGGTTAATTAGTTTGATCGGATTGACAGGCTGATCATATTGTTCCACGATGATGTCTTTACTTTTTAATTGTTCCACTGTCGAAGCATCTGCGCCTGATACCCCCAGCCGTGGGTCGACCGTATTACCGCCAAGTAAGTAATGGAGTAAGGTAAGAATTAATAATGGGGCAACCATCATCAGGGCAAGGGCTCGTTTATCCCGCAGCATTTGATGGAAGATTCGCTTGACTAATGCTAAAATTCTCATTTCCTTTCACCCCCAGCTTTTAAAAATACCTCTTCTAATGTGGTGATTCCATAATTAGTCTTCAATTCTTGAGGCGATCCGCTGGTGATAATTTCGCCATCCCTAACCATGGCGAGGCGATCACATTTTTCCGCTTCGTCCATAACATGTGTGGTGACTAAGATAGTTTTGCCTGATTCTTTTAAACGGTGAATTTCCGCCCATATTGATTGCCGTAATTCAGGGTCAATACCCACTGTTGGTTCATCTAATACGAGGACTTCGGGATCTTGTATCAACGCAACGGCGAGCGATAATCTGCGTTTCATCCCGCCCGAATAGTCTTGAACTTTTTTCTTTAAATCGGCGGTGAGATTGACTAAACCTGCTGCATACGCAATCCTTTCCTTTTGTACCTCTTTTTTTAACTTAAAAAGGGAAGCAAAGAAGGCTAGATTTTCTTCACCGGTTAAATCCGTGTATAAGGCATCGGCTTGCGCCATGTAGCCAATTCTTTGCAAGAGGTTCAAGTTAGGGACCGCAGTATCTAATACATGGACGTCCCCGTTGGATGGACGGTCCATTCCTACAATGATTTTGACTAAGGTTGTTTTGCCTGAACCAGATGGCCCAATCAGACCGTATATTTGACCGGGTTCTATAGAAAGATTAAATTTGTTTAAGACTAGCTTCTTCCCAAAACTTTTACTAACGTCTTTAATTATGATCGATGCTGACATCGATAAACCCCCTTCGGGAATAATTGTGAGTGATTACTCACTTTTATTATAACAATTGTATATATTTGGTCAATGATTGTTTTTAAAATAATGAAATGGCCTAATGGATTTTTGGGGAAGAAGGGTTAGAGGTAAATGGAGAGAGGTTCATGAGGACGGAACTGTGGGATAAGAGGTAACTCAGTCCTCAACGATCGTTTATGAGGACAAGAACCGAGCCAAAAGAGTCGACTCAGTCCTCATGGGGAATTCATGAGGACATGAAACAAGGGAAAAGAGGTAACCCAGTCCTCATGGAGTGTTTGAACTCGCTGCGGAAAATCCCCAACCATCTACCACACCCTATTATAAGCAAATCCATAAAGATTTTTTGCAAAAATCTAAAAATATTTGATTATTTCAGAAAGCGTTTTCATCTATAATGGAGTATCAAGAAAGGAGGACGTCTTAAAAAAACATATGAAAGGTGGAAACGTAATTGGAAAAACTCAAATTTAGCATCTCTATCATTTTGGTTACATTACTAGTATTCAGCCAACTTGGTGCACCAGCTCTTGCTAACAAACAATCCTCTCCAAACGCACCCGCATCACCAGTAAACTTACAGATTCCGAATTTAGCTTATGACGAGGACAGTATTACCCTTGTTTGGGAAAAACCTGAGGACTACAGTGATATCGTTGACTTTTATGTTTATGAAAATGGGAAGAAAATAGGCAGCGCTTTAAAGGATAACAACGGACCTGCAAAAGCTTATATCGATAATTTTTATAAAAACATCGATAAAGATGATTTCCATGTAGATATTCTTATTCATAATTTCATCGTTGAAAACCTTAAGCCAAACAAGTCGTATGAATTTTATGTAACATCCGTCAATGCAGAGGGTGTTGAATCCGCTCCTTCCAATAAAATTGTCGGCAAAACGACAACAGTGCCTGAGGTTTTCAATATTGCTGATTTTGGCGCTACTCCGAATGATGACACAAAGGATACGAAAGCAATCCAAGCAGCCATTGATGCGGCCGCCCCTGGAGCAAAAGTGTTAATTCCCGAAGGCAAATTCATTTCGGGAGAGTTATGGCTTAAATCCGATATGACGCTTCAGATTGATGGCTATTTACTTGGTTCCTCTGATGCAGAGGATTACAGTAGGAATTTCTGGGTGTATGACTACTCAACAGATGAAAGGTCGTATTCCCTCATCAATGCTCATACCTATGATTACGGCAGCCTCAAGAATATTCGTATCGTAGGAAAAGGAATCATTGATGGAAATGGATGGAAGCAAGATTCTAATTCTCCAACCATTGATGAAGCAGGAAAAGAGCTGCCTCGACTATTATCAGGCAGCAATGCAAAAGTGACAGGCAATGTCACCGTTCAAAATGGACATATGAGCCCATTACATCCAGCTTCAGATTCTACATATGGAATATTGGCAGCAGCCCAATCCTATGCGGCGCAGGTAGATGGAATGAACCCAAAATCTGCCTACTCTACACGTTCTAATCTCATTACTGTACGTGGAGTAGACGGTATGTATTATGAAGGAATTACGCAGCTCAATCCTTCTTTTCACGGAATTGTGAATCTTCACAGTAAAAACATTGTGGTAAATGGAACCACAGCTAAAACCTATGATGCCAACAATGCTGACGGATTTGAGTTTGGTGATTCACAAAACATTATGGTGTTTAATAACTTTGTCGATACCGGAGACGACGCCATTAACTTTGCTGCAGGCATGGGACAGGCGGCAGCGGATGAGGAACCGACCGGCGAGGCTTGGATCTTCAATAACTATGTCCGCGAAGGCCACGGCGGGGTTGTGACTGGTAGCCATACAGGGAGCTGGTTTGAGAACTTTTTAGTCGAAGACAATATAATGTATAAAACGGACGTGGGGCTGCGCGCCAAGACCAACACACCAATGGGCGGAGGAGCAAGAGAGATATTGTTCAGGGACAATGCTTTAGAAGGCATTGATGGAGATGGACCATTTGTTTTCACCTCTTCTTATGAAGATGCGAATGCTGCGATTCTTTATGAGCCGGCACAGCAAATCTCTCAGTTTAAGGATATAAAAGTCAAGAATGTAACTGTCCGTAATCAAGGGGGCAGCAAGAAACAGGCCATCCTCGTAAAAGGAAACAACGATGTCGGAGAAGTCTATCACGAAAATATCAGCTTTGAAAATGTAAAGTTTGACAATGTTTTTTCCGTTAGTATGGATTACGCAAAGGATTTTAAATTTAAAAATGTTTCCTTTACAAACGTCAAAGATAATGACGGCAGCCCTTGGAGAATTACTAATTCTACCGGACTAGTCTTTGAAAATACAACCGGAGCTCCTGTTAATGCATTACAAAAACCCGAATGGACAAAAACTACTGCGATACAGGCTGCTTCGTCAGAGGATGGAAAGAGCGTTAACTTAACGTGGAATGGAGCTTCTGACAATACTGGAGTAGCAGGTTATACCATTTATAAAGATGGAAAGAAAATTGGCACAGGCTATACCACAACGAAAACCACTAGCTTTAATGTTACCGGTTTAACACCTGCGAAGGATTACACTTTCAAAGTGGAAGCTGCCGACGCAACCGGTAATCGTACCTCTGATGGTCCAGAAATAAAAGTTACCACAAAAGGAACAGTAGATGAAACAGTACCAGTGCTTCCAACGGATACAAAAATTAAAGAACCTACGAATTCAATTCCTGCCGAGGAAACGTTCAGCGGCAAAGAAGTAGAAGTGGTTTATCCAGGATTCACTTGGGCATCGCTTGACTGGGAATCAGCAAGTGATGATACGGGTATTGCCGGCTATAATGTATATGCGAACGGAGAATTACATGGTTTTGCTGAAACAAGCAACTATACATTAAGCAATCTGAAGCCGGGCACCAAATATAGGGTGGAAGTGGAAGCTGTCGACCTGGCAGGGAACAAAAAAAAATATGGCACTTCTTTGGAGGTCGAAACAGCAGTTCCGTATTCGATTGGAGCTCCATCTTTTACGGGAGGATTAAAGGCTCAGATTGGAATGGATGGTACTAGCGTGTCCCTGTCTTGGAACAAAGCCGCCGCAACAAATCAAGACGTAATTGGCTACCGTGTATATGTAAACGGACAACCAATTAAGCCTGAGGATGTTGAGTTTACCCCAATTAATGCGGAAATGACTACGGCCGAAACTCACTATACGGTATCAGGTCTTAAACAAGGGAAAAAGTATACCTTTAAAGTGGAAGCAGTAGGAATGGGAATCAAATATTCGAAAAGAGAAAGGTTATCTGATGTCATTCCAAACGGTCTTGTAAAGGTTTCAGGATATCGCTGGAGCGGATTTGGACCAAGTGAAGCCGTTCATTTAATTCCAGGCAAGGCGGTTAGTGAACAGGCTAAATCAAAGAATTAATATAATAGTAGAAACAGGGTGTAGCTTAAGCCAAATATGGAGGAGGAGAATGATGAGAAAAAAGCTAAAAGAAAAAATTCTATTGGCAGCCTTGCTTTTATTAGTCATTGGTACGTTTTTTGGCAATCTTCCATCAAAAGCTGCGAACGAGGAGAACATCCATAAAAACCGAATAACCGTTTATCTGGCAGGAGATTCCACGGCCTCGAATTATGAAGACTCGTTAGCACCAAGAGCTGGCTGGGGGCAGGTATTTGATCGATTTTTCGATGATAAAATCGTTGTCAAAAATGAAGCCTCCTCAGGAAGAAGCTCCAAAAGCTTTATTGATGAAGGGAGACTCACTTCCATCTTAAATCAGATCGAGAAGGGAGATTACTTATTTATTCAATTTGGTCATAATGACGAAAAGTCTGAGGATCCAACTCGCTATACGGAACCATATTCCACTTATAAAAGTTATTTAAAGCAATATATTGACGGTGCAAGGGCCAAGGGGGCAACTCCTGTCCTCGTCACTCCTGTTGAACGCCGGCATTTTACTGCAGAGGGGCTGGCTCGTGATTCCCACGGTGAATACCCTGCCGCCATGAAGCAGTTGGGACTCGAAAAAAATGTACCAGTAATTGACCTTACTGCTAAAAGTAAGGCACTGTTTCAAGAGCTCGGGCCTGAAGGTACAAAGGATCTATTCCTTTTTCTAGATGCTGGAGAGAATGTAAACTATCCGAGTGGTGTACAGGATAACACACATTTTCAAGAAGCCGGTGCCGAGGCAATCGCCCGTCTGGTTCTCGAAGGAATCAAAGAATCTCATCTAGTGCCATTACGTAATCACATTTTGAAATAATGGCAGCTGAGAAAGAGGAAGGTAAACCATGTTCAGTTCAACAATATCAAGTATATATGATATCAAACAATTTGGAGCCATCAGCGATGGAGAAACCAATAATTCGAAAGCCATTTCAAAGGCGATTGAAGCCTGTGCGGAAGCAGGCGGCGGGACTGTTTATGTGCCCGCTGGCTGTTTCCTCACTGGTGCCATCATTTTAAGAAGCAATGTCCATTTATATTTAGAGGCTGGCTCCTTATTAGTCTTCAGCACCGATGAGAAAGATTATCCAATCGTCCAATCCCGCTGGGAAGGGGTACCAAGGGAAGTCTACGCCTCTTGTATATACGCCGAAAATGCTGAAAATATCTCAGTCACCGGCTTTGGTACATTGGATGGCAGCGGGAATTATTGGTGGAAACTTTTTCGAAAAAGAGAAAATCAATATCCAAGACCAAAGCTGATCAGCTTCGACCATTGTAAACGGGTTTTGATTTCAGGAGTGAAACTAATGAACTCCCCAAGCTGGACCGTTCATCCACTCTGCTGTGAAGACGTCACGATTTCCAATATCCGGATTGAAAACCCGAGCGATTCCCCGAATACGGATGGGATTAATCCCGAGTCATGCCGAAACGTTCGGATATCGGATTGTCACATTGACGTCGGTGATGATTGTATTGCGATTAAGGCAGGAACAGAGGAAACAAAGGAACGAATCCCTTGTGAAAATATCACCATCATCAATTGTACGATGATTCATGGCCATGGCGGGATTGTATTTGGAAGTGAGATGAGCGGAGATATACGAAATGTTACCATAAGCAATTGTGTTTTTGAAGGAACAGACCGGGGCATCCGCCTGAAATCAAGACGAGGCCGGGGTGGTGTGGTTGAGGATGTGCGTATCAATAACATTATCATGAAGGGTGTCATCTGTCCGTTTATCGCCAATTTATATTACCACTGGGGCCCACGTGGTGAGGAGAAATATGTGTGGGATAAAAACCCCTATTCGATTACCAAGGAAACACCTGTGTTTAGAAGGATTCACTTTGCCAATATAACTGCTCGTGACGTCAGTGCCGCTGCTGGTTTCTTCTATGGTCTTGCTGAAATGTACATAGAGGATATCACCTTTGAAAATGTTTCGGTAGCCATGGCGAAAGATGCCGATCCTGGGCTCCCTGCAATGATGGCGGAGCTTGAACCCATGAAGCAAAGAGGTTTTTATTGCTGTAATGTTTCGGATTTTCGCTTCCATCGAGTGACAGTTAACAATCATCAAGGGCCTGCCTTTTATGTGGAAAACGGTAATGATATTGAAATTGATAGGTGTAAATCGAAAGGTACTCAACCAACAGACCCACTTTTTACTTACCAAAATGTAAATGAAATCTAGTCGGGCAATATTTCAAAAAATAATCCCATTAAACTTTCAAATTAAGAGAGCAGGGATGGAAAACTGGCTCTTGGAAAGAAGGCAGCTGCAACAGGCTGCCTTCTTTGTTATGTTAATAAAAAAATTTAAAAAATTATGAACATCTAAAAAAATCAAACAAACGGCTAAAGATATTGAATTCTCCATGAAAGCGTTTTCGATTACAATAAATAACAAGAAAGGAGGATCCATTGAATGAATCTAAGACAAGAGCTTGAAGCACCGGTCGTTTCTACTTCAAAAAAGAAACCAATGAAAAAAAATAAATTAGAAAAATGGATACCTTATTTGTTTATTTTGCCATCAACACTAATGATTGTTATCTTTTTGTTCTATCCGATTGGAACGGTGTTCTACTACAGTCTTCAAAATTATGATATTTCCGCTCCCTTTTATAACAGTTTCGCCGGAATAGACAATTTTAAGAAGATTTTCACGGGGGATAAATTATTTCTTCCAAGTTTGCTGACCTCATTTAAATGGGTGGTTTCACAGGTAGGCCTGCAGCTAATCTTTGGCTTGATTGCAGCTCTTCTTCTCAATCAGAAATTTAAGTTTAGAGGGATGATCAGAGCGGCTGCTTTTATTCCTTGGGCAATTTCGGGTGTGTTAGCTTCTGTAATGTGGTCATTAATGTTCAATGAACATATGGGTGTAATCAATGATCTTTTCATGAGAATAGGGATTATCAGCGAAAGCAAGGCTTGGCTGGCTGATAGCACGACTGCTTTTATCTCAGTCGTAATCGCTGAGTTATGGAGAGGTATTCCTTTCTTTGCCATTACCCTACTCGCTTCACTTCAAAGTATTCCAGAAGAACTTTATGAAGCTGCAAAGGTGGATGGTGCAAGCAGAGTTAAATCGTTCTTATATGTGACATTGCCGTCATTAAAAAATACCATTGTCCTGACAACTTTACTTCGTGTCATTTGGGAGTTTAATAACGTCGACCTTCTTTTCAACCTTACTGGCGGTGGGCCGGCACATAGTACCACAACCTTGACAATGTATATTGCTGAACAGGCCGTACACGGTTCCAACTTTGGATATGGTTCTGCTTTGACAGTGGTAGCCTTTGGTATTTTACTAATCTTTGCTATTATTTATCTGCGAATTACAAGATATGAAAGGGAGGGGAATTAACATGAGCAAACAAAAAAGAGTTGACCGTTTACTGACATTTAATTTGCCGCTTTTGGTGATGCTCGCTTTTACTCTCTTTCCATTATATTGGACAATTAATACTGCGTTTAAACACGAAGGAGATATTGTCAAGCGGCCGCTTGGATACATACCGGCGTCGCCAACAATTGATAACTTTGTGACAGCATGGACTAATGTAGGATTTTCAACCTATTTTAAAAATAGTTTAATAGTTGGTGTATGCACCGTATTTATAGTATTAATTCTATCAACTTTATCTGGCTATGCGCTAAGCCGTTATAAATTTAAAGGCAAGCGATCGTTCCTGCTCATGCTCCTGTGCACCCAGTTTATACCGAGGTCTATGTTGATTATTCCATTGTTTATTATCTTTAAGCATTTGGGATTAATCAGTAACCCGTTATCATTAATTATTACTTATGCAGCGGTTGAGATTCCGTTTACGACCGTATTAATGAATGGATTTATCTCAAATGTTCCTCGAGAACTTGAAGAAGCAGCAATGGTTGATGGCTGCAACAAGCTCCAGGCCATTCGCTATGTCATTTTTCCACTCCTCATCCCGGGGATCGTAGCGACCAGTGTTTTTACCTTCATCTATACTTGGAATGAATTCCTGATTGCCTTGATGCTGACAAACCAGCAGGGCAGGTTTACACTTCCAGTCGGTCTGAGCTATATGATGGGTGAATTTAATATCAATTACGGCGCATTGGCGGCCGGCAGTGTAATCGCTTTAATTCCTGCAGTCCTAATGTTTGCCTATGCACAAAAGCATTTGGTTAATGGTATGGGTGGAGCTGTAAAAGGATAAGGCAAAATCCTATAATAGTGGGTTTTAGTAAAAATCATATATAACAAATGATTGAGGGGGATTTTTGTGTACAAAAAGTTTTGGAAAACAGTTGCTGCTACTTCAATGGCTGCCACACTACTGCTGGCAGGATGCAGTTCGGGTTCTGGTAACAGCGAAAAGGCTGGCACAAAGGAAAAGAAGGCCGATCCAAATGAAAAAGTTACTATAACATTTTGGGATGAAAATGCTGGTCCACAGCGGACACCAATTTGGGAAGAATTAATCAAGCGATTTGAAGAGAAAAACCCTAACATCGATGTTGAATATGTCGGGCTGCCAAAAGACTCGGCAAAAGCGAAGTACGATGCATCCATTGCTGCGGAAGATACTCCTGATGTGGGCAGTGTGCAGACAAGCTGGCTTCCAGAGTTTGCACTAAGAGAAGCATTGCTTCCATTAGATTCCTATTTCAAAAAATGGGAAGACAAAGACAAAATTAATAAAGGCGCGATTGAATTCAACAAGGAAGTCGTTGCTGACCACAAATTATATGGAATTCCATATACTCAAAACCTTGATATTCTTTGGGTTCGTCCAGACTGGTTCAAGGAAAAAGGGACAAAAGTGCCTGAGACATGGGATGAGTTCTTCACTGCTGTTGAACAACAAACTGACAAAGCTAACAACCGCTATGGTTATACAATCCGCGGAGGAGCGGGCGGTTCCTTCCAATTACAGCGGTTAATGTATGCCTACTCAGGTGAAGAGAACTACATTAAAGATGGCAAAAGTACCATCAACAGCAAAGAGAATGCTGAGTTTCTAAAGAAGTATTTTGCGCTGTATAAAAAATACACTCCACAAAGTGATATCACAAACGGATACAAGGAAATGATTGCAGGATTCGATACAGGTGCCGTGGCAATGGTTCAGCATAACATTGGTTCTTTTGGCGAACATAAAGAGGCGTTACAGCCAGACCAATACCAAGCGATTCCCCTTCCAAAAACAGCTGATGGCAAATATGTAGCTGAAGGTGGAAACACAATTGGAATCAGTGTATTCAAAACAACGGAACACCCGGAAGCAGCATGGAAGTTAGCAGCATTCCTAAATTCCAAGGACAGCCAATCCTACTGGAACCAGCAGGTTGGGCAGATTCCTACAAACTCTGATGTATTAAGCGAGAAATGGATACAGGATTCGCCGCATATTCAAACAGCATTCAAAGTGTACGACGATCCAAATACCATTCTTTACAAGCCGCCATTCTATCTTCCTGAATACCGCTCCATTCTTGATACTGTAGTGGATCCAGGAACACAGGCTGTAATGAGCGGAAAAATGACGGTAGAAGAGTTCCTTGATCAGTGGGCAAAAGCGATTGAAGACGCACAAAAGAAATACGATGAGCATTTCAAAAAATAAACATTAAAAATAAGGCCGTCTAGAAACTACTTTCGAGACGGCTTTATCTCATCTAAATAGGAGGCGAATAGGTTGATAGGCAAAGAGTTTCCCTCTGAGATAAAGGAATATGTTGATAAAAAGACCAAGAATACCATTATACAGTTAACCTCTGATGGCTCAAACAACTATCATTTATATTTTACAGACAATGCCTTTACCCAAGGAGACAAGGAGATTTATTTCCTCTCTGACCGCTCTTCCAAGTCTCCGCGCATTTATAATCTATTTAAGATGGATTTGAATACTGGAACAATTATTCAATTAACGGATGAGACAGAGGGGATTTCCCCTGGCACCCATACCAAAACGCCAGATAGCGAAATAGTCGTGTATGTAACCGGAAATGTAATTAAAAAATTGAACACCAGAACATCGGAAATTTCGGTGGTTTATAAAGAGAAAAACAATGTTCATCTCGGACACCCGCATATCTCTCCAGATAAAAAGTATATCGGACTGGCAAGGAATGAGCGAGTTGAAATCACTAGGGGGGCGAACTACAAAGGGTTTAAAGAAACAATGTATGCAACCAAAAAGGGGTGGATAACCCTTATTAGCCTCGATGGTTCAAAGGTTATCGATGTTTTTGAAGATACCCATTGGCTCGGGCATTTTCAGTTTTGTCCGACCGATAGCAGTCTTGGCATGTTTTGTCACGAAGGTCCGTGGAATTTAGTACACCAACGGATGTGGCTGATTGATATGAGAAGCAGAGGTGTAACGCCTGTATACCGCCAGGGGGAAGATGATTGTATCGGTCATGAATTTTGGACAACAGATGGAAAAATCTTTTTTGATAATCGCCGAAAAGGTCATGATGGGACGATTACGGTTAACAAGACCCAGGCAACGATTGAAAAAGTGGAAACCGATCAAGTTCCCTTTATTGGACTAGCCGACAAAGATGGGACCATCCTGCGTACCGTCGATTTGCCTTATTACTGCAACCATTATCACAGTAACAAAGATAATACTCTTTTAGTTGGAGATGAGGTAGAGGACCTTGTGTTAATCAACTTAGAAGGAGAAATGGCTTCCATTGAGACGCTCTGCACCCATATGACAAGCTGGCAGACACAGCAAACCCATTGCCATCCAACCTTCAGCTGGAATAATCAAAAAATCCTCTTCACTTCCGACCGTGATGGTCCAACTAACCTCTATTTAATTGATCTACATAAGCGTAAAGGGGGAGCGTAAATGTTTGTAAAAGGTCATTTGCTTCAGGCAGATTTTGCCGGAGAAGGTGCTAGGCGCAAGCTGTTGGCTCGAGGCGGAAGCATGATGATGACGGAAGTCACGTTTCAGAAAAACGCTATTGGTGAGATTCACTCCCATGTTCATGAACAAATTAGTTATATTGTTCAAGGCTGTTTTGAATTTACCTTGGATGGAAAAGTCCAACAAGTGGACAAAGGGGATAGCATCTATATTCCTTCTAATACCTTACACGGTGTGAAGGCACTAGATGACGAATCTATTATTTTGGATATCTTTACACCCCAGCGGGACGATTTTCTTAAATAACTGGAAAACCAGGAGGTAGAATCATGAATCATTCACAAACGGAAACGACCACTGTAACAGCAGAAATAGCATTAGCGATGGCTGAGAAAGCATCTAAAACTTTGATGAAAACTTTTACACCAGAAGAACTGCCGCCAGCCAATGTATGGCACTATCATCAGGGGGTTTACCTTTACGGTATGCAGCGTGTTTGGGAGAAAACGCAAAATCAAGCGTATTTTGATTACCTTAAACGTTATATTGATAATCTTTTAGATGAAGAAGGAAACTTTCTGTTCGAGCGGGACCAGCTCGACTCGATTCAAGTAGGGATTTTGTTATATCCATTGCTTAATGTGACGAATGATCAACGTTACAAGAAAGCAACTGATAAACTAAGAAATTTATACCATACCTTGAACAAAACAAAAGAAGGCGGTTTCTGGCATAAAGACAAATATCCCTATCAAATGTGGCTCGATGGCTTGTTCATGGCAGGACCTTTTGCCTTAATGTACCAGAATGCCTTTAACGAACAAGGGTTAGATGACATGGTAATAAACCAAGAAAAGCTAATGCGGAAAAATATGAAAGATGACCAAACAGGGCTTTTTTATCACGCTTATGATGAAAGCAAAAAGATGCCGTGGGCAAATCCTGAAACAGGCTGTTCGCCAGAATTCTGGGGACGTTCTGTAGGCTGGTATGGAACAGCACTGATTGATATCCTCGATCATCTTTCTAAGGATCATAGCGGTAGAGGAGAGCTAATTTCTTCTTTACAAAGTCTGATCAAAAGTCTTGTCAGCTTTCAAGATGAACAAACTGGTTTATGGTATCAAATTGTGGACAAAGGAAACTTAGCCGATAACTGGTTAGAATCATCATGCTCGAGTCTTTTCGTCTATACCATTGCCAAGGCGGTTGAACAGGGATATGTGGGGAAAGAATACCTTGAGGCCGCCATAAAAGGATACCAAGGATTATTAAATGAGATGATTGAAGTGGATGGAGATTCATTAACGATGAAAGGTATTTGTATCGGAACTTCTGCTGGTGTTTATGATTACTATGTTTCTCGTCCAGTGTCGGAAAATGACCTTCATGGGGTTGGGGCTTTTATTTTAGCGAGTATGGCACTAGTTAATATTATTTAATGATCCTTACAACAATTACTATGAGTTTAATAGTCTCAGATCAATAAAAAAAAAGCGTTAATGAACCCATAAATGATTATGGGTTCTAGCTGTTTTGGAAGATACGTGGGAATACCCATTTACCTGCCTATTAAAATATTGTATTTTTAATATAAAGATGATAGTAGAGAAGGAATGGAGAGGAAGTTCTAGATTTGTAAACGCTTCCTAATGTGCTCATGAGAAAAAAACTAGTTTTCTTTATTAAAAGATATTTTCTATTTTCTTTACGATCGACGATTATTTCGTTATTTCTACCGGTTATGATTTTCTTTATCGCATTTACGGGCTGGATATCCTATCAGCTGGCAGTGACCCAGCTGGAGGAAAATGCCTATAAGAATGTTGATGATACGGTATTTCAGACAAGGTCCTATTTAGAAAACAGGCTTTACGATGTATTTGAACAGCTGGTTACCTTCTCGAATGACCCCAAGACATTGGAACTGATTTCATCAGGGTCTTCTGAAGTGGCTCCTGATGATTATATTGAAATCAGCAATTCATTGAAAGTAATCCATTTAAATTACAACACCATTATCGAATCTATTTTGGTTGATATGCATAATGGGAAATTCTCTTTGTATCGCAGTGATTTCCGAAAGAATTTCAATCAATTCCCTTATCAGGAATATGCATCACAGTTTCGCGGCAGCAAACAAGGATTCTATTGGCATAATGAACATGTGGATGATATTTTTGCCAGCCAATCAGAAGTGGTCAGTGTCTTTAAGTTGGTCGGCACCGACAAATCCAAGGCAAATGGGATATTGCTGTTTAATTTACGGAAAAGTTTTTTTGAAAACGTTTTAAATAAATCATTGATTGGGGAACATGGCTATCTTACCCTTGTCAGTAAAGATGGCGCGTTTAACTCAAAACCAGTGGACGAGAAATACCGTTTAAATACCAAGGAATTAAGTTATTTGCAGTCATTAGAGGATGAAAGCGGGAGATATGAGTTTCAAAACACAGTTGGAAAGAACATGACAATTATCTACGATACCATAGGTGTGAATAAGTGGAAGGTAGCGGCTGTTTTTCCAACGGATGAAATTTTAAAGAAGGCTAATTATATCAAAATTGTCACCGCTCTTGTGAGTCTTATCTTAACAGGGATTGCTATTCTCATTGCTAACTTTTTGGCTAAATACATTACCAACCCGGTTTCTGCGCTGGTCTCTCAAACGAAGCAGCTTAATGAGAATAATTTAAATCTTACCTTCTCTCACAATGGTCCCAGAGAAATTGGCATTCTGAAAACAGCGTTGGATGATCTGCTTGTTAGGATTCACACACTTTTGGAGCAAATAAGGATGGAACAAGATGAAAAAAGGCAGCTTGAATTTTCGATCATGCATGCGCAAATCAATCCTCATTTTCTCTATAATACTCTTTATTCGATAAAGGGCTTATCCGATATGGGAATGAATAAAGAAGCTAGCAGCATGATTACAGCCCTGTCGAATTTTTTCCGGATCAGCATCAGCAGGGGAAAAGAAATAATCAGTATAGAAGAAGAAATCGCCCATATCCAAAATTATCTAATTATTCAAGAAATGAGATATGGAGATGATTTTTCCTATGAAATTGATGTAGATGAACATTTATTAACCTGCAAAATTGTTAAACTCACCTTACAGCCACTAATTGAAAATGCCATCTATCACGGGGTAAAGCAAAAGAGGGGCAAGGGGAAAATTATAATTAAGGGCTATGAAGTAAACAATACAGTATACCTCGAAGTCATTGACAATGGCTCCGGTATTGATCGTGAAAAATTAATAACCATTAAAGAAGAGCTGCAAAGCAAAAGGAGCAGTTCCCCAACGATTGGCATTGGTCTTAGAAGTGTAAATGAAAGAATCAAACTTCATTATGGGGAAGCTTATGGATTATCGATTGAAAGTGAAGCAGGAGACGGAACCAAGACCTTGGTAAAAATCCCAAAAACACGGGGGGAAGTAACGAATGTATAAGGTAGCAATCGTGGATGACGATCGAATTATCCGCAAAGGATTATCAAGCGTGATCCCTTGGGAGGAACATGGATTTGAATTGGTTGGTGTAGGTGCCGATGGTGAACAAGGATTGGAAATTATTAAAGAAAATGATCCTCATATCGTTATTTCAGATATTCAAATGCCCTTTATGGATGGACTGGAAATGACGAAGGCGATCAAAGAACATAACCCTAAGACCAAAGTCATCTTGTTAACGGGTTATGAGGATTTTAAATATGCCCATGAGGCTATTAAATTAAAAGCCTATGATTATTTGCTTAAACCAGTCGAGACCAGTGAATTAATTGAAAAACTGAAACAAGCATCGTTAGAATTAGAGCTTGAGCTGCAGAATGAACATCATATTCACGAGAGTCAATATTTTCTCCAGCAGCAGTTTCTTAAAAGGCTAAGCCTTAATGACTGGACGAATGAAGAAATAGCTAAAGAGTTGAAGAAGTTAGGGGTGGATCCTAAAGGGACAGTGATAAATGCCCTATACATTAAAATGGATCAGACCGATGTTTACCCCGAGACAACCGAGGATACTATAAAGATAAATATGATAAAGCATTGCACAGACCTCTTAAATCAGTTTAATCTGGAAGGCTGCGTCCTAAATGCTGAAGCTGATCATTTTGCTGTCTTGCTATTTGGTTCAGAAATTCTTCCGTGTGCCATTTCTAAGTTAAAACGAAAATTACTTTCAACTGTGGAAAAAGAGTTTCAAACAACGATTACGATTACTAGCGGGAGAATCTATCATGAACGGGCAGATGTTTGCCGCTCCTATCGGGAGGCAGTAAAAGCTATGGGTTTCCGTCATTTAGTGGGGATTAATCAAGCTTTTACTATTGAAGAAATTGAATCCTCAAACCGTGAAGAAGTTGCTGAACAGCTAAAGGTGGAAGAAGATTTATTCCGATATATTACCCTCGGGCTTCCGGAACAAGTGACGGAGCTGTTAGAAAAAATAAAACATGATCTGCTCACAAATAAAAGCATATCCTTGCAGGAAATTGTCTTATTTGCGGTTAGAGTCATTAGTTTACTATTTTATGAATCATCTAAAATAGCGAAAAACTGGGATGAAACAAGGTTTGATCATGTCGAAAGCAGAATCGTAAAATTGCAGACCATCGATGAAATTTTTTTTGAAATCAAAATCATTGCTGTTGATTTAGCTGAGTTTGTCAAACGACTAAATGGGAATCAAAAGCACACCCTTGTCGATAAGGCGATTGACTTTATTCGTGACAATTACCATGTGGCCAATCTAAGCCTCCAAACCGTGGCAGAGGAAGTTCATGTCAGCTCCGCTTATCTTAGCAATCTCTTTAAAGTAGAGAAGGGTTTTAACTTTGGAGATTTTCTCCTTGAAACAAGAATGAAAAAGGCGATGGAGCTTTTTCAGCAAACCGATTTGAAGACCTATGAGGTCGCTGAAAGGATTGGCTATTCTAATCCTCAATATTTCAGCAGCAGTTTTAAAAAATACACAGGTTATTCTCCTGCCAAATTTAAAAAGCTAAAATAAGGTCTAATATTTCGTTTTACGAAATAATGATTAATGACCATGTAAAAAAACGGAGATGAATGGATAGGGGGAATCATAATTGCCAAAGCCGGTTAAGGATTCCAGTTTTATCAAAATCCTACTCTTTTTTATTCCATTGGCTGTCTCTGCGAGTCTAACATCGATTTCCCATATCATCATTAATGGAACATTGAGCCGAGCGAACCATGCTGAAGTCATTATCGCCAATTACGCGGTTGCCTTCTCATTGTTTGGAATCCTTGAGCGTCCGGTCTTAGTTTTTCGACAAACGAGCTCTGCCTTAGCAAAAGGGAAAGCCTCCTTCAACAAAATAGCGGCCTTCTTTATCAAGGTTTCCCTTATTATTACCGTTCTTTGTGCATTAATAGGTCTTACTCGGCTTGGGGATTTCGTGTTTCAGTATGGTTTTAATGCAGACGCTGATTCGATGTTTTCCTTGAAGTTAACCTTTCTTGTTCTGTCAGGAGTCATTCTTTTTTCCGGTCTTCGCTGCCTATATCAGGGAATGATTATTAATAAGCTGGAAACAAAATGGTTAACCATCGGGGTTGTGATTCGGTTAGCAGGCATGTTTGCTGTCGCCGCTTATTTAATCATATTCCATCATGCAAATACGAGTACAGCAGGTGCGATTATCTTTTTAACTGGAATGGGAATCGAATGCTTGGTTAGTGTCTGGCGCGGGCATTCGATTGTGAAAGAAAACAAAAAGGAAGCGGAAACCACTTTGAAACAAAAAGACATTTCTGCTTTTTATTTTCCTTTAGTATTTTATTTGTCATTTCAGACCATTTTAATCCCGATTATTTACGCGTTTCTAGGCAAAATTCATAATGTTCATTTAGGGATTGCTTCTTTCGCATTGGCATTTAGCATTACCAATCTAATCCTAAGTTTTTTTATGTACACTCATCAAATCGTTCTTCAATTTTATGAAAATAACAAAAAAACTGTTTTGAAATGCGTAATGGTTTTCAGTATTGTTCCCTCTGTTTTTCTGGCGATTCTCAGCTTTACAGCTGCCGGCCCGTGGTTTATGAGAACCGTGTTAGGGGCGGACATGGGATTAGCGGCAGAAAGTCTAAAGGTATTAAAGTTTTTTATTATTAAAACCTTGGTTTTCCCGTGGGTGGATTACTTCGGCGGTCTTTTAATGCTGCAAAAAAGTACAAAATCACTATTAAAACCGCAGATTATGAATATGATAGCTGTAGTACTTGTCATTATTCCATTAGTGTATTGGAGTCCTTATTTAAACGGGAGGGCAGGGGCAATTGCCGCCTCAGCAGGTGAATTGGTCGGCCTTATCGCTGTGTACCATGTGGTATCACGCAAACAAAAAGTCTTACAACCGGCGGAACAAAAACCGATCTAAATTTTTTAATAAAAATGTTAACGTTAACATTTACAGTTTACATATATGTATTTATTTGTTAGACTGAATTTACAGAAAAATGTTAACGTTAACAAAACTATAGACAGGAAGGTGTACGGAAGTGGAGAAGTTTATGGGTCCTAATTTTTTGCTTAAAAATGAAACCGCCGTCACATTATATCATAATGTTGCAAAGGAAATGCCAATTATTGATTATCATTGCCACTTAAGCCCTCAAGAAATCTATGAAAATAAGAGATTTAAAAATATAACAGAAGCCTGGCTTTATGGTGATCATTATAAATGGCGGGCGATGAGAGCGAATGGCATACCCGAGGAATATATAACTGGCAGCGCCAGTGACTATGAGAAGTTTCTAGCCTGGGCCAAAACGGTTCCCATGACCATTGGCAACCCGTTGTATAACTGGACACATTTAGAGCTGCAGCGGTTTTTTGGCATCTATGATGTATTGAACGAAAAGAGTGCACCGGAAATTTGGGATAAGGTGAACACCTTACTAAATAGCGAGAGCTTTTCTGTCCGAGAGCTAATCATGAAATCGAATGTGCGTGTCATCTGTACAACAGATGATCCGGTTGACAGTTTGGAGTACCATGCGTTGTTAAAAGAAGAGAAGGATTTCCCTGTTAGTGTGGTACCAGGATTCAGACCTGATAAAGGACTAGAAATCAATCGTGAAGGTTTCCTTGAATGGGTGAAAAAACTGGCGGCGGCTTCTAGCGTAGAAATTAACACGTTTGAAGATTATCTTGCAGCATTGGAAGCTCGGGTGCAGTTCTTTCATGATGCAGGAGGCACTGTTTCTGATCATGCATTAGATTCCATGGTCTATGAGGAGGCATCCTTTGAAGAAGTAACTCAAATTTTTGCCCATAGGTTATCGGGCAGCGCCGTTTCATTGGAAGAGGAAAAGAAATTTAAGACTTATACTCTAATCTTCCTTGGCAAGCTGTATGCTGATTTGGGCTGGGCGATGCAATTCCATATGAATGCCCATCGCAATAACAATTCGAGAATGTTTCAGCAGTTTGGTCCTGACACTGGATATGATTCCATTAATGATGATCAAATTGCCAAACCATTGGTAAGGATTCTTGATTCCTTAGAACAAGAGGGTAAGCTTCCAAAAACCATTCTTTATTCATTAAATCCAACTGATAACATTGTGATTGGCAGCATTATCAATAGTTTTCAAGACGGAAATACCCCTGGGAAAATCCAGTTTGGCACAGCGTGGTGGTTTAATGATACGAAAGAAGGCATGCTTGAGCAGATGAAGGCATTATCGAGCGTAGGCCTCTTCAGCAGGTTCATTGGTATGCTTACAGACTCGAGAAGCTTTTTATCTTACACAAGACACGAATATTTCCGCAGACTGGTATGCAACCTGATTGGAGAATGGGTCGAGAATGGTGAATTCCCATATGATATTGACCTTCTATCCAAAATTGTCCAAGGCATCTGTTATGGTAATGCTAAAGAATACTTTAATTTTAAAATTACAGAACCAGCCGAAAGCCTAATCTAAAGATGGTTAAGCTAAAAAGGCAGCAGTAAAGGAAATGGTTGGATGTTGAAAAAGGATGGATTCAGAGATGGTTACGATAAAGGATATTGCTAAATTAGCCAATGTATCACATACAACGGTATCAAGGGCACTGAACAACAGCCCGTTAATTAAGGAGCCAACTAAAAGGAAAATCCTTGAGCTTGCCTCTCAGCTGAACTATACACCAAATTTTAATGCCAAAAGTCTAGTCATGCAGAAATCCTATACGATTGGATTGTTTTTAACCAGCATCAATCATGGTACCTCAGCGAGTTTCCTTGCTGATAGCATTAAGGGTGTGAATAGCATCATTACCCAGGATTATAATCTTTTCATTCGCGGAATTGATGACTATCAAGACTTTTCAAGCATTAACCCCCAACGGTTTGATGGGATTATCCTGATGAGCCAAAGTGTTCGTGATAACTCTTTTATCTATCATGTATTGCAAAAAGGCATCCCTCTAGTTGTCCTGAATCGAGAGATTGAAGAAGATCATCTTATCAATATTTTAAGCAATGATACGGAGGGGGTACACAACGCTGTCGAATACCTGATTGAAAACGGTCATCGCGAGATCGCGATCATCGAGGGTACTCCAAGCTTTAAATCAGCTCAAAAGCGAAAAGATGGTTACCTTCAAGCGTTAATTGAACATGGCATTCCCATCAAAAGTGAATATGCGGTTCAGGGAAATTATGACATGGAAAGCGGTTATCAGGCGATGGACAGATTATTGTCGTTGGAAAATCCGCCAAGTGCGGTATTTTGTTCAAATGATGATATGGCGATAGGGGCCATGAATGCTATCTTTGCAAAAGGACTAAAAGTACCTGAAGATATCTCCGTATTCGGTTTTGATGATATCGGTTTCTCACAATACATCACGCCAAGACTCACAACCGTAAAACGTCCTTTAGAGCAAATTAGCATTCTAGGTGCCGAGAAAATGCTCTCGCTGATTATGGACGGTGAGCAGAACCCTGAAAAAATTCTCTTAAAAACCGAACTGATTATCAGAGATTCAGTCAAAAAGGTAAGATAGAATCCCTTTCAAGAGGGGGATCACTATAAATGTTCACGTGTGCATAAAATGAGGAGAGTGGACGATGCAGAAGTTAAATCGAAAAAATTATCAGGAATGCCGTTCCTACCCTGAGAAGATTCTTCAGTTTGGAGAAGGGAATTTTTTAAGAGGCTTTGTTGACTGGCAGATTCAAGTCCTGAATCAAAAAGCTGGCTTCAATGGCAGTGTCGTTGTTGTTCAGCCCAGAGGATCTGAGAAAATCGAGAGACTTAACGGTCAGGACGGATTATTTACCCTTTATTTACAGGGGATGAAAGATAATCGTCCTGTTAACGAACATATTGTGATTGATTCAATCAGCCGTGGGATTAACCTTTATACCGATTATCAGGACTATATAGAGCTGGCGGCAAAGGAGGAGCTCCGTTTTATTATCAGCAATACAACAGAGGCTGGGATTGCTTATGACCCTGAAGATAAATGGGAGGACCGGCCGCAGCGGAGTTTTCCAGGAAAATTAACAGCCTTCTTATATCATAGATTCCAGGCTTTTTCCGGAGACATGCAGCGTGGCTGTATTATTATTCCCTGTGAACTAATCGAAAATAACGGGCCGGTCCTAAAGAAGATGGTCCTAACATATGCCCAAAACTGGAGCCTTGGCAGTGAATTTATTGATTGGCTCGAGCAGGCCAACACGTTTTGTTCGAGTCTGGTGGACCGAATTGTCCCAGGATTTCCTTCCGACACCTTTCATCAAAAAACAACGGAACTTGGCTATCTTGATGAATTAATGGTAGTGGGAGAGCAGTATCATCTATGGGTAATTGAAGGACCAGAATTTATCAAGCAGGAGCTTCCAATAGAAGGTACGGGTCTCAATACGATGGTGGTCAACGATTTAACGCCATTCCGCACGCGTAAAGTCAGGATTCTAAACGGCGCCCACACAGCGATGACGCCGGTTGCTCTTTTATCCGGCTTAGAAATGGTGGAAGAAGCCGTATGTGACAAAGAAATCGGCTTATTTATTAGAGATCTGATAACCGAAGAAATTATTCCTGCCCTGGAAGGGGATGCTGTGGAACTCGGGTTGTACGCAGAGGAAGTCCTAGCCCGGTTTGCGAATCCATATATTAAGCATTATTTAACGAGTATGGCCTTAAATTCTATTTCTAAGTTTGTCACAAGGAATTTGCCTTCGCTTTTTGACTACGTGAAAAAGAGGAACTCTCTTCCAATCAAAATGGTTTTTGCATTGAGCTGTTTGATTTTCCTTTACAGAGGAAAATTGGGAGAAGAGAAAATCAGTTTGCAGGAACGCCCTGAAACACTGCAATTCTTTCAATCTAGTTGGGAGATGTATGAAAACGAGAAAATAAAGTTAAATGAGCTAGTTGAAAGAGTATTAAGTGAAAAAGAGCTTTGGGGACTGGACCTTCATACAATTACCGGTTTGACCGGTACGGTAACGAAACACCTCAGTAATATTGAACAGCTGGGAGTAAGGGATGCGCTAAAAGAAATAATGAAAACTTCAATTCAGCCATAAGGAGGGAAGGGAAGATGAGGGATTACCTTAAAATTCATGAAAACGATAATGTCATTCTGGCGTTAAAGGATTTAAACAAGGACGTATTACTGGATATTGACGGTGGAACCGTTCAATTAAAAGAAGTAATCTACCGGGGACATAAGGTCGCCATTAAAGAGATTCAGGAGAATGAAGATATCATTAAATATGGGTACCCAATAGGTCATGCCTTAACAAAGATTGCCCCTGGCGAACTGGTCCATACCCATAATGCGAAAACAAACTTGTCTGGTACAGAAGAATACCAGTACCAGCCAGTTCTAACCACTAATCCTTATCAAGCAGAACCACGGATCTTTAAAGGCTATCGACGTGAAAATGGGTCTGTTGGGATTCGAAATGAACTTTGGATTGTCCCGACGGTTGGATGTGTGAATGGAATTGCTGAAAAAATCATTAAACGTTTTGAAAAATATGTGGGCGATCATAGCCCGTTTGATAATGTTCTTGTCTTAAAGCATAGTTACGGATGTTCACAACTAGGCGACGACCATGAGAATACGAAACAGATTTTAGTAAATGCAGTCAATCATCCGAATGCAGGCGGGGTTCTTGTTCTAGGCCTTGGCTGTGAAAACAATGAACTGCCTGAATTTAAAAAGGCACTTGGTACTATCAATGAAAATAGAGTGAAATTCCTGATTTCACAAGCGGTATCCGATGAAATTGAAGAGGGCTTTAAGTTAGTCATGGAGCTCTATGAAGAGGCAAAACAGGATAAACGGGAGGATATTCCGCTGTCAGAGTTAAAAGTAGGATTGAAATGCGGGGGTTCGGATGGGTTCTCAGGGATCACGGCAAATCCGCTTCTTGGCAGATTTTCTGACTACCTCATTGCCCAAGGCGGGACAACAGTTCTGACTGAAGTACCAGAAATGTTTGGTGCAGAAAAGATTTTAATGGAACGATCGGCCAACGAAGAGGTGTTCCATAAAGTGGTTGATTTAATCAATGACTTTAAAGCCTATTTTCTGCAGCATAATCAGCCGGTTTATGAAAACCCATCGCCCGGAAATAAGGCAGGCGGAATCACAACACTAGAAGATAAATCCCTTGGCTGTACGCAGAAAGCGGGCACCTCAACAGTTGTGGATGTCCTTAAGTATGGGGAGGTCTTGAAAATGAAGGGACTCAACCTACTGAGCGCTCCTGGAAATGACTTGATTGCTTCCACAGCACTTGCTGCTGCAGGCTGCCATATCGTTTTGTTTACAACAGGAAGGGGAACACCATTTGGAACCTTTGTACCGACAGTAAAGGTTTCGACCAATACACCAATTTATGAAACAAAACCTCACTGGATCGATTTTAATGCCGGGACTTTATTAGAAGATCATATCTCGTCTGACGAAGTTCTAAAGGATTTTATTGAGTATGTCATCAAGGTAGCGAGCGGTGAAATGGTAAACAACGAAAAGAATGACTTTCGTGAAATCTCCATTTTTAAGAGCGGCGTGACATTATAATTCTCCTCTATGAAACTTGCATTCTTGTAAAAAATAAAGACCTTTTAAGGGGGCAATCATGAAAAAACTTGGAATTATCACCAAGCTTACCAATTGCGGTGTAGTAGCGGTTGTCAGAGCAGATTCGAAAGAAGAAGCGATTCAAATATCTGAGGCTTGTGTAAAGGGCGGGATTATTGGGATTGAAGTGACTTTTACGATTAGTGAGGTAGAAACGGTTATCAAAGAACTGGTCTCCCATTTCAATGATGAAGTCGTAATCGGTGCAGGCACGGTACTTGATGCTGCTACAGCAAGAATTGCCATTTTAGCCGGAGCCCGGTTTATTGTAAGTCCTAGCTTTGATAAAGAGACAGCCAAGCTCTGCAATTTATATCAGATCCCATACATGCCCGGCTGCATGACGATTACGGAGATGAAAACGGCGCTGGAATATGGGGCAGATATTGTTAAATTATTCCCGGGTAACGCATTCGGACCGGATTTTATCAAAGCGGTTAAGGCGCCGCTTCCGCAAGTCAATATTATGCCAACGGGCGGTGTGAGTCTGGAGAATGCTGACCAGTGGATTCAAAATGGCTGTGTGGCAATAGGAGTAGGAGGAAACCTCGTTGCCCCGGCAAAAACCGGAGAATATGAAAAAATCACCGAATATGCAAGTCAATATGTTAAAAAAGTACAGGAAGCAAGAGAGGGTTTATGATGAAAAAGGTTGTTACGCTTGGAGAGATTATCCTCAGGTTTTCAACTGTCGAAGGAGAACGGCTGTCCCAAGCCGGTCAGTTGACTGTGAATTATGGAGGAGCGGAAGCCAATGTGGCCGTTTCCTTGTCTCAATTTGGATTTGATGCCTTCTTTGTCAGCAAAGTTCCGGATAACGCTTTAGGCCAGGCTGTTAACGGGCATTTAAGAACCCATGGTGTTCGAACAGACTACCTGCTAAAGGGCGGAGATCGACTAGGCACCTATTATCTCGAGGCCGGAGTGGGGGAGAGAAGCGCACAAGTTACGTATGATCGAAAATATTCCAGTTTCTCGATGCTGGAAGCAAATGAAGTAAATTGGGAAGAAGTTTTTCAGAATGCTTCCTTATTCCATGTTTCGGGGATTACCTTGGCGCTGTCTCCCCAACTTCAGGATACCGTTACGCTAGCTGTAAAAAAGGCTAAGGAATTTGGTGTCAAAACGAGTTTTGATTTTAATTACCGGTCTAAGCTTTGGAGCCAGGAAGAAGCTGGGAGAGCCATTTCTCCATTGCTTCCTTATATTGATATTTGTTCTTTTGGGGAACTCGATGCCATTTATTTATTAGGATTCGCTAAAGCGGACCCTTCCCTTTCAGAGACTGAAAGGTTATTACAATATTATTCTCAGATGACTGAAATGTATCCGAATATCCAGTATATCAGTTCTACATTTCGAACAGTCATTTCTGCATCCAACAACATGCTGCAAGGAAATCTGTTCGCACAAGGCCAACTCTATCAATCTAAAGTCCATACTATTGCCCCAATTATCGACCGGGTGGGCGGCGGAGATGCTTTTGCAGCAGGTATCTTAACAGGTATTCTTGAAGAATTTCATCCGCAGCAGACCGTTTCATTTGCTACAGCTGCATCGGCACTGAAACATACGATTCACGGTGATTGTAATGCCTTTACTAAAGAAGAGGTATTTCAATTTACCGAGAGTGTTCCTGGAAAAATAGTTCGATAATAATTGAAAAAAAAGGAGAAGTGAAAAATGGAAACACGTTACGCGATTCATCCGGAAGATATGAAAAAATATACAACTGACGAGTTAAGAAGAGAATTTTTAGTAGAAACCCTTTTTGAATCAGGACAGGTCCACTTAACTTATACCCACAACGACCGCATGATTTTCGGAGGGGTAACACCAGCTGAAAATGAATTAACGATTAAACTAGATAAAGAATTGGGTGTCGAGTATTTCCTTGAACGCCGTGAGCTTGGAATTATTAACATTGGCGGGGATGGTTCTGTCATCCTTGATGGAGAAGAATATGATATGAAGGCTCGGGACGGACTATATGTAGGGAAAGGAACAAGAGAAGTCCTATTCCGTTCGAAAGATGCAAGCCAGCCTGCTAAATTCTATATTAACTCGACCCCGGCACATCATACGTATCCTACCGTTAAAATAGATATTAACGAAATCGTGCCCCTTGAAACTGGTGAGCCTGGAACTTTAAACGAGCGCAAAATTTATCAATATGTGCATCCAAATGTATGTGAAAGCTGCCAGCTTCAAATGGGGTTGACTATGCTATCCCCAGGCAGTGTTTGGAATACGATGCCGTGTCATACACATGAACGCCGTATGGAAGTATACCTATACTTTGACATGGAACCGGAAACACGTGTCTTTCACTTTATGGGTAAACCAGAGGAAACAAGGCATTTAATCCTAAAAAACGAGCAGGCGGTCATTTCTCCAAGCTGGTCTATACATACAGGAACAGCGACAAGCAACTATACGTTCATTTGGGGAATGTGCGGAGAGAACATCACTTATACGGACATGGATTTTGTAAAAATGGAAGATTTGAAATAACCCTTAGCTTTTAAGAGAAATCAAAAATTGGAGGTTATTAGAATGTCTAATGAGCTTAAAGGCTTTTCACTAGATTTTTTCAGCCTTAAAGGAAAAGTTGCAATCGTGACTGGAGGTAACAAAGGTCTTGGGCAAGCGTACGCTGCCGCACTGGCCAAGGCAGGGGCAGATCTTTTTATTGTTGCACGGAGCGGGGACTGTCAGGAAACAAAGGAACTGATTGAAGAAACCGGTCAACGAGCAGTATTTTTTCAAGCAGATTTAAGTGACAGGACAAAAGTAAAACAAGTGGTATCGGAATGTCTTAAGGAATTTGGGAGAATTGATATTCTAGTCAATAATGCGGGAACGATTCGCAGGGCACCGCTGTTGGAATACAAAGAGGAGGATTGGGACGATGTCATGGAAATCAATCTAAATTCTTTGTACCTCCTCAGCCAGGAGGCAGCCAAGGTAATGGTCGAGCAAAAGTCAGGAAAGATCATCAATATTGCTTCCATGCTTTCCTTCCAAGGGGGTAAATTTGTTCCCCCTTATACGGCGAGCAAACATGCGGTAGCTGGTCTTACCAAGGCGTTTGCCAATGAATTGGCTGAGTATAATGTTCAAATCAATGCGATCGCACCTGGATATATTGCGACCGATAATACGGCACCGATTCGTGCTGACGAAAAAAGGAATGCAGAAATTCTATCCCGGATACCGGCCGGACGCTGGGCTAGTCCTGCAGACTTGATGGGAGTGGTCGTATTCTTAGCAAGTGAGGCCTCTAACTATATGAACGGACATGTATTAGCTGTAGATGGCGGCTGGCTTGCCAGGTAATCTTTCAGGTTGAAAAATAAAAAGCCGTACCAGATTTTTTTGGTGCGGCTTCTTTTTAGAGTGAAAGAGGTGTATGTATATGAATTTAGGAATTCGAGCCCACGATATTGAAACAAATTCGTTAGAAGAACTGGTAAATGATGTTGCCGAAAAAGGATTAACTAGTGTTCAGCTTGCTTTAAGCAAGTCTTTGCCGGAACTTTATCCAGGTTTAGGGAGTCTATCTCCTGGTCTTGCTCGCCATATTGGAAATGCCTTTTCTGCTAAAGGAATTCAAATTGCTGTGTTGGGCTGTTATTTTAATATGATCCATCCTGACCCAATCGAGAGAAGAAAAGGGATCGACCGTTTTAAGGAGCATTTACGATTCGCAAGAGATTTTGGCTGCAGTATTGTTGGGACAGAAACTGGAAACGTCAATGCTGAAATTGTCTACACAAAAGATAACTTTAAAGAACAGCCTTTTATGGAAGTAGTTGAAAGTGTCTCGGAACTTGTGAAAGAGGCAGAAAAGTTTGGTGTTATTGTAGGAATAGAAGCAGGAGTAAACCATCCAATCTACTCTGTCAAAACCATGAAACGCCTTTTAGATCGGATTGATTCACCTAATCTCCAAGTTATTTTTGATCCGTTTAATCTGTTGACGATTGATAACTATCAGAATCAGGAAGAAATCTTTGAAGAGGCATTTGAATTGTTGGGAGACAGAATGGTTATCTTCCATGCCAAAGATTTTATCATTGAGGACAATTCTATAAGACAAGTGCCGGTTGGGCATGGTTTGCTAAACTACGGTAAGTTATGTAGTTTCCTAAGGCAGAGAAAACCATTGATAAATATTTTGTTAGAAGGAACAAAAGAACCGTATATTGACGAAAGTATTAAGTATTTGAGCGGGAAATAAAGGAGAAAAAGGAAGATTATATGCAAAAAAAACCTCGCTTCCTTAGTGGAAGTGAGGTTTTAATAAGCTATTCTGTTACTGGCTTTTTCAAGAATCCAAGTAATAATGCTGAAACGAATGCTCCGATAATAACAGCTAACAAGTAAAGTAACCAGTTACCATCAACAAGTGGAAAGACGAATACTCCACCGTGTGGGGCACGAAGTCCAATACCAAATAGCATAGTCAGCGCACCGGTAATTGCAGACCCTGCCATAACCGAAGGGATGACGCGAAGCGGATCAGCTGCTGCAAATGGGATGGCACCTTCTGTAATAAAGGATAAGCCCATTATATAGTTAACTTTTCCTGCCTCACGATCTTGTTGAGAAAACTTATTTTTAAATAAGGTCGTTGCAATGGCAATCGCTAATGGTGGAACCATACCGGCAGCCATAATCGCGGCCATTGGTCCATAGACCCCATTTGCTAATAATCCTGTACCGAACACATAGGCTGCTTTGTTAATAGGGCCCCCCATGTCAAACGACATCATTAATCCTAAAATGATTCCAAGTAAAACCGCATTTCCTGTTCCGAGACCGGATAACCAATCTGATATCGCTGAATTTAACGCACCAACTGGTTTGTTAACGACATAGACCATGATAAATCCAGTTAAGGCAATGCCTAAAAGAGGATATAAAAGAATCGTTTTAATTCCTTCTAAGGAAGAAGGCATACCTGCTAATACTTTTTTCAAACCAACAACGAGATAACCTGCTAAGAAACCTGCAACAAGTCCACCAAGGAATCCTGCCCCGCCGCTATTGGCTAACATACCACCGACCATACCTGCAGCAAAACCTGGACGGTCGGCAATGCTCATCGCAATAAATCCTGCTAAAACCGGCACCATTAAGGCAAAGGCATTATCTCCGCCAATCGCTTTTAATACGGCAGCAAAAGCATTGTAGCTTGGATCATCTGGATTAGCTGAATTAAAACCAAACATAAAGCTAATGGCGATTAAAATACCGCCGCCGACAACGAATGGAAGCATATTCGATACACCGTTCATTAAATGCTTATAAATCGTTGAACCAATTCCGCGGCCTGATGGTTCTTTTTCATTCTTCCCTGCTGAACTGTTTCCATGATAGATAGGAGCATCCTGCTTTAACGCCCGCTCAATTAATTGCTGGGGTTTGCGAATTCCGTCAGCTACCGGAGTTTCAATGACATGTTTACCGTTGAAACGATCCATTTCAACCTTTGTATCGGCTGCAACGATGACAGCAACAGCGTTAGCAATTTCATCGGTTGTTAAAACGTTTTTAGCACCGCCAGACCCGTTCGTTTCCACCTTAATATCAACACCCATTTCAGCTGCTTTTGCACGCAGTGCATCTGCAGACATATACGTATGGGCGATACCGGTAGGACAAGCCGTTACGGCAACAATAAATTGCTTTTTGCCAGCCATCGACTGGGTTTCTTCTTCTTCTTCATGATCATAGCTATTTATGATGTTTAATACCTCTATTGCAGATTTCGCTTCAAGGAGCTGCTTACGTGCCTCGTCCTTCATTAAAATAGTTGAAAGCCGTGCAAGTGCTTCTAAGTGTGTATTATTAGCTCCCTCGGTGGCAGCAATCATAAAGAACAGGTGGGCAGGCTGACCATCGAGTGATTCATAGTTTACGCCGTCAATTGATCTTCCAAAGGCAATCGCTGCTTGTTTGACCGCATTTGTTTTGGCATGAGGGATCGCAATACCTTCCCCAATACCAGTCGTACTTTGCTCTTCTCTTTTTAGAATGGCCTCTTTATAATCAGATCGGTTAGCTAACTTGCCTGCAGCATCTAGTACGGTTACTAATTCTTCAACCACATCTAACTTTTGATTACTTTTTAATGAAAGATTAATAGTCTCTTTGGTTAATAGTTCAGTTATTCTCATAGGGATTCTCCTCTTAAATGTCTCTTTTCTATTTTCACTTGAGGCAGTAAACCTTTTATATTTTCTCGTGTACATAAACCGATTGAAAAGGCAGTAGCACTACCAGCTGCCACACTAAAATGAAAAGCTTCTTCGAACGAGTTCGTTTTTTGATAGGTTGCCATAAACGCTGCTACCATGGAATCTCCTGCACCAACAGAGCTTTTTACTTCGCCTTTTGGGACTGAGGCAATCAGGGCGATGTCCTTATTAATGAAAACTGCTCCTTTGTCGGCCAGGGAGACAATGACATTTTGAACGCCGTCCTCCACAAGTTTTTTTCCAAATGGGATGACTTGTTCACAGGTAGTAATTTCTGTATTGAATAAATCGCCAAGCTCATGATGATTAGGCTTAATCAGAAAAGGCTTTAAAGGAAGGACTTTCTTTAATAAATCGCCCTCCGCATCTACAACAAAGTTTGTTCCATTTTCATTGCATATGTTTACTAATTCTTCATACGTACTTGCCGGCATGGATGAAGGAATACTTCCTGCCAGGATAAGGGTATCTTCGTTTGTCAGCTCCTGAATCTTTTGTTTCAAGGCGTCAAAGTCTTCCCTTGTAATCGTTGGGCCTTTTGCATTTACCTCTGTTTCTGTATTCGCTTTAAGCTTTACGTTTATTCTTGAATCGTCTTTAACTTTGACGAAGTCCGTTTTTATTTCTAGAGCATGTAAATACTGCTCAATATAATGACCGGTAAAACCACCGATAAAACCAAGGGCGTTGCTGTCAACGTCTAGTCTCTTTAGTACTTGAGAGACGTTAATCCCTTTACCGCCTGGCAATTTCGTCTCGTTTTTTGTACGGTTTAAAGCACCAACCGTGACTTGCTCTAATTCGACAATGTAATCGAGTGATGGATTGAGCGTTAATGTATAAATCATGATGTGACCACCTTTACTTTTGTCTTACTGAAAAATTGTTCCTTTGTATCTAGGTCAATTTCATTTGTTATGATGACTGCCTTGTGAAGGTCAGCAATTTTAGCGAAAGCAATCTCTGAGAACTTGGAATCATCTGCGACAACGAATGCTTCGCGAGCTAATGAGATGGCTAGCTGTTTAATCATCGCTTCTTCTTGATCAGGTGTTGTGTAGCCAAATTGGGGATGAATTCCATTTACGCCCATAAAGCATTTATCAAAACGATAGTGTTCCAGACTTTCTAAAGCTCCTCGGCCGATAAGGGCTTTGGTAGTTGGTTTGGCATATCCGCCGATTAAAAAGGTTTTAATATTTTTCTCAAGCAGCTCACTTGCATGGGTAAGTCCGTTGGTGACCACCACTATATTTGGTGGAAGATAGGGAATCATTTCAAAAACAGTCGATCCTGCATCTAAATAGATACATTCATCTTCTTCCACTAAACTTGCCGCATATTCGGCAATTTGACGTTTAGATTGAAGGTTTTTGGATGATTTCTCCGTCATACTTGGTTCTTGAAGTTTACCTTGAAGCCTCGCAGCACCCCCATGAACTCTCTTAAGAAACTTCATTTGTTCTAAAAATGTTAAGTCGCGGCGTATCGTTGATTCTGATGAATTAGTTAATTCCACAAGCTCTTGCAGCTTAACGGTGTTCTTTGTCTTTAATGCATCTATAATCATTTGATGGCGTTCTGGCTCTAACATTGATCTCACCTCTAAAACGCTTTCATTAATTTTACTGCTTTCATTTTATTCCATTATTATAAAAAAATCAATCAAAAACTTTCAAAAACAATAGTAAACAGTCAAATATAATTATAAGTAGTAATAATGATAGCGTTCTCCGTAGAAGGTAATTTAATGAAAGTTGAAGGAACAATATTCTCTGGATTCATCCAGTTATAGGTTAATCTGGTATAATAATGTTAAGATTGGAAAATTTATATGCATCTGTTTTGTATTATCTGCTGTTTTTCACATTTAGATATATTTGTATGGATTAACTTTTGAAGGGAGTCATGCGTGTGTTATCTTTCGAGGAGAAAAAGGCTATTTTTCAATCATTTAAATTGAAGGAAAAGAAAATTAGTAATGGTAGAGTAAGCTATGTCTACCCTGAAAGTAATCAAAAAGGTCAAGTATTGGCGACACAATTACATCCAAGTGGAAATGGTTATGTAGTAGGGAAGTATATGTCGGAAGAAACCATTAAAAAGCATGGTTATGAAGTGGACCCGCGCGGTTGGATTTCTATAAAAGTTTTTTCAAAGGATGAAATTGCAAAGGTAATTACAGAGGCAATGAAATCGATGTGCCTCCAAGAAGACGAGGCAGAGGGGATTATTGAAAAACAGGACTCTCTTACAACAGCTGTTCCCGAAAATGAAGTGACCGATCAACATGATACTGCCAGTAAAGAACAGATCCAATTAAAAGAAGAGAAACCGAAAAATGAAATTCAGCCTGCATCTCCATTGGAAGTTTATCCTGGTTCATGCTTATTTGCTTGGATGGGGCTGGCATTATCAACAATGGAATATGGCTTTTTGATATGGAGGAAGGCTGTTAGGGACTATGTAGGGACAGATTCAAAGATTAAAAATAAAGCGTAAGTAATCAGAAGACCTTGCCATTATAAGTTGGCAAGGTTTTTTTATTTGGGGGAGTAAATAAGGAAGCAATAGAGTCAATTCTCTATTCACTTGTGAAAGTTTATATATAAACCTAGTAATTATATTTTGCAAATCTAAATAAAAATAGTTATTTTACAGAATAGTCTAAATATACTGTATATATAGGTATTAATAAATAGGAAAGTAGGTGCAGGATTGAAAACTAGGAATAATGCAGGGCTTTTTATTGGGGGGCTTGTGGGTTTACTTGTTCTTGTCGTACTTTTTACTATTTATCTATCATCTGTTGATGAAAAAGAAAAGACGGATGGGAAGCCTAAGGGAAATGAAAAACCGCCCGTCACTCAACCAGTAGTAAAGGATCCCATGACACCAGCCTTTACAAGCCAACAATTGACAACGCTTCCAAAGGATAATTGGATTACAAATGGGGGAAGTACCTATAATCAGCGCTATTCAACTTTGGACGAGATTAACACTTCAAATGTTAAAAATCTCAAAGGGAAATGGGTCACACATCTCGGTTCTGGACAGGAGTTTAAGTATTCGGGTGAGGCATCACCTGTCGTTTATAACGGAGTGATGTATATTATTACAGGTGCGGATGAGGTATCTGCAATAGATGTGAAGACGGGTAAAAACTTATGGTTATACAAACCAGAGCTTCCCGAACTAACCACCGTTTGCTGCGGCTGGACCAGCAGGGGTGTAGCGATTGGTGATGGGTTAGTTTACGTAGGCCTTTTAGATGCCCGGCTTGTAGCATTGGATCAAAAAACAGGTAAGGAAGTTTGGTCCACTGTGGTTGATGATTGGAAAAAAGGTTATACCATTACGAGCGCGCCGCTTTACTACAATGGTAAAATTTATTCGGGAATATCAGGCGGGGAATATGGAACAAGGGGCCGGGTAACCGCTTTTGATGCAAAGACGGGGAAAGAAATGTGGCGCTTCTATACGATTCCAGGACCTGGGGAGTCTGGCCATGAAACATGGCCTAGTGACAATGATGCTTGGAAACGCGGGGGAGCACCTGTATGGCAAACGCCAGCGGTTGATCCAGAAACAGGGATGCTGTACTTCTCGACAGGTAATGCCGGACCGGATGTCGATGGAAGTGGAAGAAAAGGAGATAATTTATTTGCTGCTTCTATTGTGGCCATTGACGCAGAAACTGGAAAATATAAGTGGCATTTTCAAGAGGTACACCACGATATTTGGGATTTAGATGCACCAAATCCAGTGGTGTTATTTGATACCGAGATGGATGGGAAAGCGGTTAAGGGACTTGCCCAAGCAGGAAAAACGGGTTGGGTGTACATTTTAGATCGGACCAATGGAAAGCCGCTAGTCGGAATAGACGAGGTACCTGTACCACAGGATGAACGTCAAGCGACAGCGCCAACCCAACCGATACCTAAAGGGGATGCCTTTGTGCCTCAGTCATTTACCCAAGAGGAAATTCTCAAAGATGCTCCAGATTTCAAAGGTAAATTTGGTAAAATATTTGATCCGTTCTGGGAGGAACCACTTACTTTAAAACCTTCTGCTGCTGGCGGGGCGAATTGGCCGCCATCTGCATACAATCCAGACACAGGGTATTTTTATGTAGTAGCAACAGACCAGTATATGGCCTTTGCCAGAAGTGAAGAGGAATTTAAGGAAGGCAGCGTTTATTTAGGCAGTATCATCGCACCTGTCGATAATGCACCAAGAAGAGGTACCGTGACTGCCATTGATGTAAAAACAAATAAAATTGCTTGGCAGCAGAAATGGGATGATAGTGCCTATAGTGGAGTTTTAACAACAAAAGGAGGCCTTGTTTTCGTTGGTCATAATGATGGAAGGTTAATAGCTTATGATGCCAAAACAGGTGATCAGGTATGGGAATTCATGACAGATGCCGGAGTCAATTCTGCACCGGTAGCCTATGAAGTCGATGGTAAACAGTATATCTCTGTCCTTGTTGCTGGAAACTCCCTAGCTGGGTCAAAACATGGTGACTCACTATGGACTTTCGCTCTGGATGGTACGATTGACTCTGGCACAACCCCAGTAGCCGAAAATACAAATGGAAACTCAGATAGTGGAAATGGGGGGGCTACTGCTAGTGTGGATGATGGTCAGAAGGTTTATGAAGGGAACTGTCTAGCCTGTCATGGAAGAGAAGGGACAGGTGGACACAATGGACCAGATCTGCAGCTGAGTCAAGTAGCTAAAGACCCAAACAAAGTGATGGAACAGGTGAAAAACGGCGGGAAGGTTATGCCACCCTTTGGTACGGTCTTGACAGAGCAACAGGTAAAGGATGTTACGGCCTATGTAACAGAGGTTATAGCGAAAAAACGAGAATAAGTCATTGGGCTGACCAGTATCGGATTACTGGTCAGCTTTTTTATAATTTTTGGATTAAGTTGTAATTAAGGACAAAACTAACAGGCGAGCCCGTCAAAATGTCTTTAAAAAGGCTTCTAAAGGACAAAACTAACAGGCGAGCCCGTCAAAATGTCTTTAATAAGGCTTCTAAAGGACAAAACTAACAGGCGAGCCCCTTAAAATGTCTTTAATAAGGCTTCTAAAAGACAAAACTAACAGGCGAGCCCGTCAAAATGTCTTTAATAAGGCTTCTAAAGGACAAAACTAATAGGCGAGCCCCTCAAAATGTCTTTAATAAGGCTTCTAAAGGCCAAAACTAACAGGCGAGCCCCTCAAAATGTCTTTAATAAGGCTTCTAAAGGACAAAACTAACAGGCGAACCCCTTAAAATGTCTTTAATAAGGCTTCTAAAGGACAAAACTAACAGGCGAGCCCCTTAAAATGTCTTTAATAAGGCTTCTAAAGGACAAAACTAACAGGCGAGCCCCTCAAAATGTCTTTAATAAGGCTTCTAAAGGACAAAACTAACAGGCGAACCCCTCAAAATGTCTTTAATAAGGCTTCTAAAGGACAAAACTAACAGGCAAACCTCTCAAAATGTCTTTAATACAACTTTAAAGTACAAACCAACAACCAAGTCCTCAAAAATTTATCCCCAATCCTAAGCATAATTGACCGGCCTAATTGTCGATGCTATATTAAAAGGTTGAGAGCTACATAAAAAATAGACAACTATTAAATTAAATTAGGAAGGAAAGGAAGTGAAGAATTTGCCTAATCGTTCAAACGTGTTAAAAAGTGATGACATTAGTCGTGAACACCTTCATGCTGATTGTGAAAACTGTTTTGGCTTGTGCTGTGTGGCCCTGCCATTTGCCATTTCAGCCGACTTTGCAATGAACAAGGATGGGGGGGAACCATGCCCTAATTTACAGTCGGATTTTCGTTGTGGGATTCATCAAGACCTTCGGCAGAAAGGCTTTAAGGGATGTACCGTTTATGAATGTTTTGGAGCGGGACAAAAAGTATCTCAAGTCACATTCGGTGGAAATGACTGGCGTAAAGAACCAGAAAGGGCAAAGCAAATGTTTGCGGTGTTCCCCATTATGCATCAACTTCATGAGATGCTTTGGTATTTGACGGAAGCCCTAACCTTAAAAGCTGCCACTACCCTTCACAAGGATCTTCGTTTAGCCATTGATGAAACGGAAAGATTGACTCTGCTTGGTCCTAGTGAACTGTTAGAACTAGACATTCCAGCACATAGGGCGAACATAAATAATTTACTATTACGTACAAGTGAACTCGCACGGGCTGATTCACTGAAAAAACCTGCGAAAATATATGCCCACGGGGCTGACCTGATTGGTGCAAAACTACGAAAAGCTGATCTTAGAGGAGTAAACTTGAGAGGAGCATATCTTATTGCTGCGGACCTCAGAGAAGCAGATTTACGGGGTGCTGACCTGATTGGTGCGGATTTTCGAGATACAGATCTTAGAGGGGCAGATCTAACGGGAAGTATTTTTCTTACACAAGATCAGATTAATGCAGCCATAGGTGATGAACGTACAAAATTACCTCCATTGCTTACCCGTCCCGCCCACTGGTTGAACAAACAACAAAAGTAAACTTTATTAAAAGAATGTAAAAACCGATACTTCGCTGAAATATTTGTTAAATAGGACCTTTTTCGAAAGAACTGTCAACCCCTTTTTTTCTATAATTACTGGAAATTATGTGTAGAATTAGTAGCCAAATAGAGTAAGAATGATTATTACTTTTTTCAACCAAAGGCTTAATATGATAGGAATATAGATAGAGTTGAAAGCACAAGAAAATTTTTTCCTGTTAAATTCTTCCTCAAATATGACAAAAATCATATGTTACGATGATTGTGCATATGAACGGTAAATCGTCAAAACAGGAGGAATTTCTTATGAAAAAGAAAAAGGTAATTTTATCTTTAGCCACTGCAGTTGCATTAGTAATGGCTAATCCAATTGTAAATCAAGCAAGTGCAGCCACTACTAGCCCATCTGGTCAGGAAAAGGTCTATGTTTATCAAGGTTCTACTATGAATGAAATTAATACTATAATAGAAAAATATCTTGCAAGTTTTGGATTTAAACTTTCAAAAAATACAGCGAATCCACCCGCACAAACTCAAACAACTCAACCAACGACAGGTCAGCAGCCTTCTCAGACGGCCGAAACAAAACCAGCTGAGCAACAGCCGACAACCACAAAACCCAGCACAACACAATCGACTAGTGCCTTAAACGCTTTTGAACAACAAGTTGTCGATTTAACGAATCAAGAGCGTACCAAAAATGGTTTACCTGCCCTTAAGGTAGATGAACCGCTTAGTAAAATGGCCCGTGAAAAATCCCGCGATATGTCTGCAAATGGCTATTTCAGCCATACCAGTCCAACATACGGGTCTCCATTTGATATGATGAAAAAGTACGGAATCACTTATCAATCAGCGGGTGAAAACATTGCGATGGGACAAAGAACTCCCGAAGAAGTCGTTAAGGCCTGGATGAACAGTGAGGGGCATCGTAAGAATATTCTTAGCCCGAACTATAATTACATTGGTGTAGGCTTTGTCGAACAAGGAAATTATTGGACACAAGAATTTATCGGCAAATAAACATACTAAGGCTTGGGGGATTATTCCTCAAGCCTTTTACCTCTAATCCTACCCTCTAGAGTTACCTCAACTTATTTATTCCTTTTTTCTCCAAATACTTTTATACTTAAAATATATTATTAAACTGAAATTTTTAAAAAATATGTCATTAAGGATATTCCACAGGGAGACCGTTCATGAGAAAGATAACCTTATCAAATGGAAATACAGTAGAGGTAGAATGTTTAAGCTGTGCTATAACGAGCGGACTAGTGGAGCCTGATGGAGGCGTTGTCATCGAGACAGAGTATTTCCATGCCCATCAGGATGTTGCCTATCCTATCAAAGGATTAATCATCCTAGCATCCAAACGCCACTTCAAATGTTTTGATGAATTAACAGAAGAAGAGAAAATCGATTACCTTAACATCTTGACCAAAATTAGAAAAGCACAGCGTGAAGTTTTAGGTATTGAATCTGTTTATTATTTTTACAACGAAGATACAACCCATCATTTTCACACCTGGATGGTCCCGCGCTATGAGTGGATGGAGGAATTTGGACGTTCTGTAGAGTCCGTCCGACCCGTATTGCTCCATGCTAGGAACAACATGAATGATGAGGAGAATGTTAAAGAAGTAATCGACGCGAGTAAGCAGCTATCGGAAGCACTTAACATCTAGCAAACGAGCAAGGGAAGAGAATGAACCTTCCATTAAACGCTTGCTCTTCTCCTCCAACAAACAGGTCCAAACCAATGTAGAATTCATTAAGAAAAATATTATGTTGGGCGTGATTTAAATGAATTATAAGGTGAAAAAAGGAGAGTTTCGCACGTTAGAAGAAATGGTTAAAGCACTTGGCCATCTTCCTAGAAAACTTTCAACGCTGTTAATTGGAATAGATGGCTGTGGCGGAGCAGGAAAAAGCACATTAGCGCAATTAGTAAAAGAGGCGTATTCCAATGTAACCATCGTTCATATAGATGATTTTTATTTTCCAAAAGATCAAATCATTCAAAGTCACCCAACCCAAAAGCCAATTGGAGCAGATTTAGATTGGCAACGAGTATTCGCACAAGTCATTGAGCCACTCACTAAAGAGCAAAGCGGATATTACCAGCGCTATGATTGGGATTTGGATCAATTGGCAGAGTGGCATACCGTACCCACAGGTGGGATTGTCATTATTGAAGGGGTATATTCCACACGCAACGAATTGCAAACCTATTACGATTTGACCATTTGGGTCGATTGTCCAAGAGAAATACGACTGAAAAGAGGCATTGTCCGCGACGGAGAGGGAGCTCGTCAGACTTGGGAAAATAACTGGATGGTTGCTGAGGAAATGTATATGAATGAGCATAAGCCGCAAGACCGGGCCGGGCTTGTACTCGAATAAATGGAAAGGACAATGAGGGAACGTCTAAAAAAATGCTCCCTCTTATCGAAACTACCTCGCTGTCTCTTTGAAGGTAATCTTTATGACCTTTTCGGTTCTAGTATCAAATTGAATTTCTACGAAAACACCAAATTCCTTGTTGTTCTCTTTTAACCATAGTTTAAACTTTTCTGTGGTGTTAGGAATTCCAGGTACCCGTCCCATGTGGAGGTAGTCAAGGATATTCGCATTTGGATATCTTTCTTTGGTTTTTTCCATGGCCAAGGTTCCCCATTTTGCATAGGGTGGAATGGGCTTTTGTTGGGCGCTTGCTTTATCAACAAATTTAAATGGGTAGCCGCCGGCAGAGATAAAACCAGTTAGGACTATGATACAGATCAACAGTTTTTTCAAGTCATCACCCTCTTTTCAAATAGCATGGCTAACCAAACAGTAACTTATGTGGAAATCGATAAAAAACAACGTTCCAGCAGATCTTGCTCGAACACCATAATTGAGGTGATTCTAGGATGTATCAAATTACTGAAGGGCAGATAGAAAGAAATCAATATTCAACGATTCCTTATACATGGATACATAAAGAACATAACAAGGCCATCTGTATTATGCTGCCCGGACTTGGTTATACCACACAGCGGCCATTGTTTCATTACGCGACGGGATTATGTTTGGACCAGAATGTTGATGTAATCCATGTTAATTACACCTTTGCGAAGAATGAGCAATTTAGAAAACTGAATGAGGCAGAGCAAATCCATTGGATGTATGAGGATGTAAAGGCTGTTGTTGAAGAAGTCCTAAAAGGTGCCCATTATGAGCAATGTTTCTTTCTAAGTAAATCGATTGGCACCATCCCAATGGCAATGGAATGGACACAGCAAAATTACATTCATAAGGCTGTTGGTATATGGTTAACACCCATTCTGAAAGAAGACATGGTATACCAGGCACTAGTAACTACCGACCAGCCGTCCCTTTGTGTTATCGGTGATCATGATCATCACTATATTGAAGAACGAGTCTTTTCTTTGAAAAATAATCAACATGTCGACACGCTTGTCATTCCAAATGCTAATCATGGTTTAGAGATCGATGGAGACCTGCAAGGAACATTGGATGCTTTAAAAATAGTAATAGTCCATTTGCAGGAATTTATTAGTAAACACAAGATTTCTTAATGGAGGAAACGCAATTGATTATTAGAGAAGTTAGAACCTCTGATGCGGATAATTTAGTTCAGCTGATTCAACAGGTTGAGATGGAGTCGGAATTTATGCTGATGGAAGCAGGAGAAAGACAAATTTCACCTGAGCAACAAAGAAAAAGAATTGAGAGTATGAAAAATAATGAGAACACGACTATCTTTGTTGCTGAAATAGATAATAAATTGGCTGGATATTTGTTTGCGATTGGCGGCACAGCGAGAAGAAATAAGCACTCTGTTTATATTGTTATTGGAATTCTAAAGGAGTTTAGAAGTCGGGGGATTGGAACAGTGCTTTTTGAAAAATTTGAAGAGTGGGCAAAGGATCGAAATATCCACCGCCTAGAGTTAACAACCGTCATCCGCAACGAAGCAGCAGTTGGATTGTATAAGAAAATAGGCTTTGAAATTGAAGGTACCAAAAGGAATTCTCTTTTTATTGAAGGGGAATTTGTAGACGAATATTATATGGCAAAGTTTTTATAAAAAAGGGGGAAATGTCGATGGAAAGAGCAGGTAATTTATTTGGACTGTTTGCTGTTATTCCTATTTTAATTTACTTAGTCATTTTAGGCTTTGGGATTTACTTTATCGTCCGAACGATCAGGTTCATGAATGAAAAAACTAAATTGGATCAAGAAAGAAATGACAAGTTAGCATCCTTAATAAAAGCTTTGCAGGATCGTAAAGACTCTGGGCAGTAGTGAGGAGGCAGATAATATGGAAATTAGGCTGCTAAATCCAGCTGATGCAGAACAATACTGGTCATTAAGATTAGAGGCAGTGAAGAATCATCCAGAAGCCTTTTTAACAAGTTATGAAGAATCAGTAAAAAGGAAAAATCCCGTTGAAGAGGTCGCACGAAATTTTGCAGCAAATGAAAATTATACCTTTGGAGCTTTTGATCAAGAAAAGCTCATCGGCATGGTCACCTTATTTCAGGAGGAACGACTCAAAATACGTCATAAAGCAAACATTTTTGCGATGTATGTAAGCTCGCACAAACGGAAGCTAGGTGTAGGAGAAGCATTGATGAAGGAAGCCATTAATCAAGCTCGTAAAAATGGCGATGTAGAAAAAATCAATTTAACCGTCACCGCTAGTAATGAAAAGGCAAAAAGGCTTTATCATAAGTTAGGCTTTAAAACATTTGGATTGGAAGAAAAGGCTCTTAAAGTAAATGGTGTGTATTATGATGAGGAGTTTATGGTCTTGCACTTGAAATGAATTTTAAGTTCTACCTATCTTAATGCTGGAAAAGGTGTCAGGCACCTTTTCCAGCATTTGTACTGTCTATAAGTTTTTTATTGCAATGAAAGCGTTTACATTTAGTGAATTACATGGTATGATGAATCAAAGGACCCCATGATTTTTTCATTAGGGAGATCCTCATGAAGTGATGAAAGGGGTAGAAAACATGGCCAATAGTGTTTTTGAACTGTTGAGAAAAAGAGGGATTGTTGTACCAGAAAACCAAATTCAGCCGTTAATGTCTCATCTGGATGCCTATCAACTTTTAAAAAACAATCCCAATTTTACCAAACAAGCCAGTCCTAACCTCAGACTAAGACAGATTCCCAACGATCATAGAAATTGGTAAAGAGGCACCAAAATAATCTACTATATATTGCATCATAGGATGTCCGAACGGTGGGACATCCTTTTATTGTTTCTTTTATATCCATAAAGTAACAGAATTTCCTTGTATATCAAAAACAATTCGAGTAAGATAAATATACGTTATAACGAAAGGGTGACTTTAAGGCCAATGATCTACTAATCCTATGTTGAACGTCATTCGGTTTAAACGAATATATTTCTGGATAGGGTTAGTGCGGGCTTTTTTAGATAAAAGAGCAATGTTCACAGTTTCTTGAACATTGCACTTTTGGGTGCCTCCTATCCGGATTGATGGATAAGGAGGCTTTTTTATGGAACAAACACATTCAGAAGTGACAGTCGGATCATTATTCCGGAACAAGGTAATTCGAACATTATTGCTGTCGACATTTTTTCTTCAGATTGGTATTTGGGTTCGGAATTACTCCATTTTGCTATTTGTGGTTGAAAAAACAAATGAAGATCCCGTAGCGGTATCTCTAATCTCGGTTGCTGAGTTTGTGCCAATCTTTCTGTTTTCTTTTATTGGGGGAACCTTTGCCGACCGTTGGAAGCCGAAACGTACAATGATTTGGTGTGACTTTTTGAGTGCCGTTTCAATTTTTGTGGTCTTGTTTGCACTTGTATTTGGGGGCTGGAAGGTCATTTTCTTTGCGACATTAGTATCGTCAATTTTGTCTCAGTTTTCACAGCCCTCTGGTATGAAGCTATTTAAGCTCCATGTGAAGGAAGAACTCATTCAAATGGGGATGTCGATTTATCAAACCATCTTTGCATTGTTTATGATTCTAGGTCCAGTCCTTGGTACATTTGTGTACCAGCAATTCGGCATATACGCCGCGATAGGGATTATGGGAATTGCCTTTTTACTTTCTGCCGGAATTTTATTCTTACTTCCACAGGATTACGAGCTTGAGGAAAAGTCTGTGGATACGACTGTTATGCAAGAAATGAAGGCTGGGTTCAAATATGTTTGGAACAGCCGAGCCCTGTCCTTACTGGGCGGCAGTTTTGCAGCGGCAGGATTAGCACTTGGACTTACTCAGCCGTTAGGGGTTTTTCTTGTTACCGAACAGCTCGGATTACCGAAGGAACAGTTGCAGTGGTTAATGGCTGCATTCGGGGTCGGGATGATTTTAGGCGGCGGACTAACAGTGGGGCTGGCAAAGAAAACTCCACCTCAGATTCTACTTGCGATTGGTATGAGTATCAGTGCCCTTGGGTTTTTAGTTATGGGGTTATCTGACATGTTTTGGTTGACGTTAACCGCAGAATTTATTAGTGGTCTGTTTATGCCCTGCATTCATATTGGTATCAATACAATGATTCTGAAAAATACGGATTCTGCTTTTATTGGCCGGGTTAATGGAATATTAAACCCTATTTTCATGGGAACAATGGTCATCACGATGACGGCGAGCGGCTGGTTGAAAAAGATGTTTTCTCTTGTCGTGATGTACGAAACAACTGCCTTGCTATTTGTGGTAGGGGTACTGATTCTTGTGCCGCTATTTAAGGCTACGACTGTTTTGAAAAAGAGTGAAGAGGCGTAAATAGGAAAGAGAAAGGAGCTTGAAGAGTCAAGCTCCTTTTGTGTGCTGATTGGCAAGTGCTATCGGCTGTTTGGGGCACGCTGATAGAAGTGCAGTATCCGCTGATTGAGGCCTGTTATCCGCCGATAGAAGTGCAGTATCCGCCGATTAGGACATGTTATCCGCCGATTGCCCCATACATTATCTCAAATTGAAAAACCTGTTATAATTAAGGATAAGGATATTTAATAGTGGAGGGGTAGTGAATGGATCTTATTGAAAAAGCATTGCAAACTGCTGCGCGAGCGCATGACAAGCAATTTCGGAAAGGAACGAAAATCCCGTATATCACTCATCCGGTTGCAGTAGGGATGATCTTGTTAAAGGCTGGCTATAACGATTCATTAGTTGCTGCTGGGATCCTTCATGATACGGTAGAAGATACTGAGGTTACATTAATGGATATTGAACGTGAATTTGGCACGGCCATTGCGGGGATAGTAGACGGATGTTCAGAACCTGATAAGTCGCTTTCATGGCAGCAGCGAAAAGAACACACCATTGACTTTTTAAAAAGTGCTTCAAGTGATATTCGAGCAGTGGCCTGTGCGGACAAACTCCATAATATCCGGTCAATTATTAATGATTACAACCAATATGGTGAAGAAATTTGGACTAGATTTAATGCAGGTAAAGAGAAACAGAAATGGTATTACTCCACGATCGTTGCGAGTCTAAAATATACTAATTCTTTTCCTTTAGCAGATGAATTAGAAACAGAGGTTAAGCGTTTATTTGGATGAAAAAGTACATGTTGCGCTGCTAATGGAGGTCACAAAAACGTGATGACAGTTTATAAAATAGTTGTCTTTATACATATTTTTTCTGCCATTTTAGGCATGGGACCAGGTTTTATATTAACAACGGTTGTTAAATCGGGGAATACGATGACCGAATTACGCCATTCCTATAAAATCAGACATAAGTTACATATTTTTGTGATGGTTGGCGGCACGATGCTGCTGTTGACAGGATTGGTGATGGGCTTTTTAAATCCAAACCTGTTCCAAATGGGCTGGTATTTGACAAGTCTCGTTCTATTTTTGGCCGCACTTGCAATGGGACCGCTCGTCTTATCCCCTAGGTCAAAACCTGTTAAAGAATTATTAGCGTCACATCAAGGGGAGCAGATACCAGAGGAGTACTGGCGGTTGTCAAAAGGATTATTCCGTTATGAACACTTGGAAAACGGTATATTTTTAATCATCATTGCACTGATGATTTTAAAACCATTTTAAGCGAGGTATGGTGATCATACCTCGCTTTCATATACCTAGTGAAAAATATCAGAATATTGATAATTTTGATTGACTCATAAAAGCTGAAAATATTAAAATTAATTAAACCAATTGAATTACTTGTAATTGATTACTATTCCATTTTTTTATAATGAGAGGATGAATAAAATGCCTGAGAATGTCCATGAGGGTGCAGGAGTGGTGAAAGAAATTAAAGCGGATGGCTCTTTTAATCGCCAGAAAAATAGATTCACGACGCCTTTCGGACACGGTGATGGAGAGTTACCGATTGAAGCAGGACGATATCGTCTTCTATGGTCGGCGGTTTGCCCATGGGCACACCGCTCTGTGATTGCGCGGAGAATCCTTGGATTAGAGGAAGTTATTAGTCTAGGTACAGCTAGCCCAATGAGACCCAAACTGCCACATGTAGACTGGGAGTTTTCTCTCGATAAAGATGGAAAGGACCCTGTTTTAGGAATCCAATATATAAGTGAAATCTACTTAAATACTGACCCTAATTACTCAGGTAGGCCGACCGTTCCCGTTATCGTTGATCTGAAGGAGCGAAGGGTAGTAAATAATGATTATTTTAAACTAACAAACTATCTTGAAACCGTATGGGCACCATATCATAAAGAAAATGCCCCCAATCTGTATCCGGAAGACCTACGAGGCGAGATTGATCAGTTAAACGATATTATTTTTAACGATGTGAATAATGGGGTGTATAAATGTGGTTTTGCCCAGTCGCAAGAAGCATATGAACTGGCGTATGATACCTTATTTGCAAGATTGGATGAATTAGAAGAACGGCTTTCGACACAACGATTTTTAATAGGAGATTATATTACCGATACAGATATTAGACTTTATGCTACCTTAGTCCGCTTCGATGCAGCTTATTACTCAGCCTTCAAAGCAAATCGTAATCGAATTGTGGATTTTCCTAATCTTTGGGGCTATTTGCGCGACCTATATCAAACACCTGGATTTGGGGATACCACGGATTTTGAGGCAATCAAAAGGCATTATCACTTATCAAACCATATTGCCAGTGATGATCAAAAGAGTTTTAACATACTGCCAAAGGGACCAGATTTGTCGGGACTATATTCGAAACATAATCGAGAAATATTAAGTAATAAAGAAGAAAAGTTTTTAATACAATGACAGAAAACAGACTAGGGGCACTAGAAAAAATGATGATACGTGATGCTTTAATTGAGGAACTGCCACTTATCCGAGAACAGAGGATCAAAGCCTACGAAATACATGCTGCCGCTTTACCGGAAGATCATTGGAAGGCGTTGAAAAAGGGAATCTCTTCAGATGCGGATACGAATGAGGAGCTTGAAACTATTATAGTAGAAATAGATGGTACAATCGTTGGAAGTGTCGTTTTATATCCCGCTAAAACCGATGCTTACAAAGGGCAGGTTGATAAACTCGATTATCCTGAAATTCGGATGCTTGCTGTGACTCCACAGGCGCAGGGGAAAGGTGTTGCAACGGCACTTGTAAAGGAATGTATTCGTCGTGCCCAAGCAAAAGGCTATCACTCTATTGGACTGCATACTGGAGAGTTTATGGAAAGTGCGTTGAGTTTGTACAGACACCTTGGTTTTATACGGTTGCCACAATACGACTTTGAACCTGCAAATGATGGGATTATTGTCAAAGCATTTATACTTTCCATTAATTAAAAAATGTATATTAATGGAAAAAGTATTTTTATCTCATTTTTTAAAATAATCAAAAAACATACTTGACAGGTAGGAAAAGTCAGAATAAAATAGAAATAATTTAAAGCCTAGATTTACTAAAAGAATAATGAGCTGATTGGTCAACCAAAGGCTTATACTCCGCATCATGAGTATAAGCCTTTTTTTGATGTAAAAGGGAGAGGGGAACCAGATGTTATATCCAATAAGTAAGGGCAGTCCGCATTGTCGTTAGTTGGTTTTTTTAGTGTAAAACCAAGTATTCTTATAAGTTATAGGAGATTAAGGGGGATAATATCATATGGCAGTAGTTGATCAGGCGAAAGCGAATTTAATTTTATCCACTATTAAAAACATCGAGTACGGTTCTGTCACCATTACCGTTCATGATGGAAACATTACACAAATTGATAAGACCGAAAAAACTCGCTTTGAATCAAAGCGAATATCATCAAAGAATCAAAAATGATCATTATACCTATTCCGATTAAAAAGCCGATCAGTCCACTGAAGGCTGCTTATTTTTAGACGTGCAAAAGGAAAAGACTGCCTTGATATGGCTTTCTATCCTTCGGCATGCATCTAAAAATTAGCAGCCTTTTTTTTAAAGTTTTCACTAAACGCCTAGCTTAAGTTTTGACTTGGAGAATTGTCTAGCTCCAGCGCCCTAACGGCTAGTGTCCTTCGCTCTCCGCCCTACGATAAGTCAAGCACGAATGCGCCTCCGGCTCTTCGTGTTTCCTTTATCGCGTTTAACGGGCAGTAGATTCTCAACTGCCCGTAAGAACCCGATCGGCTCAACTAACAATCAGCGAGAAAAACGTTCGCTGATTGAAGTTTCACCTTATCTCAGTTGGAGCGCTCCAGGCCATACGCCGCTGACCAGGGCGCTTGCGCTTTTCTTAAAAAAAGGGGGATTTCAAATGAAACATTTATACAAATTTACACTTATACTTACACTTATGATGGTTATTTTAGCAGGATGCAGCTCGGATAAGACAAGTGGACAAAAGTCTAACAAGAATGATAAACAGACGAATCAAGAAACTGCAAAGAAGAAAGAACCAGTTGAATTATTAAATGTGTCGTACGATCCAACCCGTGAGCTCTATGAGGAGTTTAATCAAGAGTTTGCTAAATATTGGGAAGAGGAAGAGGGGCAGAAGGTGACCATCCAGCAATCACACGGCGGTTCTGGGAAACAAGGGCGTGCCGTTATTGATGGACTTGAAGCGGATGTGGTGACGTTGGCATTGGCCTACGACATTGATGAAATTGCCAACCTCGGCGGCTTACTTTCAAAGGATTGGCAAACCAGATTGAAAGACAATTCCACACCTTATACATCTACCATTGTATTTCTAGTCAAAAAAGGAAATCCAAAGGGGATCAAGGATTGGGATGATTTAACGAAAAAAGGCGTTTCCGTTATTACCCCAAACCCGAAGACGTCAGGCGGTGCCAGATGGAATTATCTAGCAGCATGGGCATATGCAAAGGAAAAATTTAATGGTGATGAAGCTAAAATTAAAAAATTCATGGGTGAATTATATGGAAATGTGGAAGTATTAGATTCCGGAGCCCGCGGTGCAACTACTACTTTTGTTGAACGTGGAATTGGCGATGTCTTGATTGCTTGGGAAAATGAGGCTTTCTTGACACTGAATGAATTGGGCAAAGACAAATTTGAAATTGTTGTTCCTTCGATCAGTATTCTTGCGGAACCACCGGTTGCCGTAGTGGATAAAGTGGTTGAGAAAAAGGGAACGAAAAAGGTTGCCGAGGCCTATTTAAACTATTTATATACGGATAAAGGGCAGGAAATTGTGGCGAAAAACTATTATCGACCGCGCAATCAAGCCATTCTAGATAAATATGCAGATGTCTTTCCAAAAATAAATTTAGTAACGATTGATAAGGATTTTGGCGGCTGGAAAAAAGCTCAGGAAACACACTTTAACGACGGCGGTACATTCGATCAAATCTACCAGCCAAAATAAGTTTAGTAAACTATTCACTTGGGCCTTCTAAAAATAATATTGGAGGCCCATGTATTTTCGACGGAAGGGGTCAACCTCATGGCTCGTGTGCAAAGCATGAAAATGAAGAAAATAGGAGTACTGCCAGGCTTTGGGCTTTCGCTAGGATTTACGATGTTTTATATTAGTTTTCTCGTCATTTTGCCTTTATCAATGATCTTTATCAATTCCGTTACGGTAGAATGGTCAAAAATTTGGGCCACGATTTCTGAAGCGCGAGTGGTTGCCTCCTACAACCTGAGTATTGGTGCATCATTTTTTGCGGCTTTGATTAATGTTATTTTTGGGGTGTTACTTGCCTGGGTTTTGGTTCGGTACCGCTTTCCAGGTAAACGAATCATTGATGGTCTCGTCGATTTACCATTCGCCTTGCCAACGGCAATCGCCGGGATTGCCCTAACGACTCTTTATACAGAGAATGGCTGGATTGGCCAGTTTTTGAGCTTTAAAGTAGCATTTACCCCACTGGGAATAACAATGGCCTTAACCTTTATCGGGCTGCCATTTGTGGTTAGAACGGTCCAGCCTGTTTTGCAAAATGTAGATAAAGAAATCGAGGAAGCATCCGCAAGTTTAGGGGCCAACCGCCTTCAGACGTTTGTAAAAGTCATCTTTCCAGAGCTGCTGCCTGCAGCGCTGACGGGCTTTGCACTGGCATTTGCACGAGCCTTAGGAGAGTATGGGTCGGTAGTGTTCATTGCTGGAAATATGCCGATGAAGACGGAAATTACCCCATTGTTAATCATGACAAAACTGGAACAATATGATTATGCGGGCGCAACCGCAATTGCAGCTGTTATGCTCATTTTTTCCTTTATTTTGCTATTAGTTATTAATCTATTGCAATGGTGGACGAACCGGAAATTCATATAAATATATCGGATTTTTAGATCCGCAAATAAACTGGGTCTATTCGCAAATAAACCTCTCGAATTCACAAATAAAACGGGTCTATTCGCAAATAAACCTTCCAAGTTCGCAAATAAACTAGCAAAATTCCTATATAAAACAGCGTTAAAGCATGTTTTCCAAGTAAGTATTAAAATCTTTTAGGGGGTTCATTATGGCAGGACAAGTTTCACTGCAATATTCAAGTACACCAGTACAGGATTCCACCCAAGATGCTGAACCACGGTGGATTCGCTACACGCTGATTACTGTTGCACTACTATTTTTATGTTTGTTTTTGGTTCTACCACTAGCAGCTATATTTATAAAAGCATTTGAAAAAGGAAGCAGTGTTTTCTTAGCGGCCATCAGCAGTCCTGATGCTGTATCGGCCATAAAGCTTACGGTGATCGTTGCCCTCATAACCGTTCCGCTTAATGCTATTTTTGGTGTTGCCGCGGCATGGGCAGTGACCAAATTCAATTTTAAAGGAAAAAGCCTGCTGATTACGATTATTGATTTACCATTTGCCATTTCTCCTGTCATCGCCGGGCTTGTGTTTGTTTTATTATTTAGCTCGCACGGCTTATTTGGTCCTTGGTTACAAGCCCATGATATAAAAATTATCTTTGCGGTCCCGGGCATTGTTTTGGCCACCTTATTAATCACGCTGCCCTTTGTAGCGCGGGAATTAATACCTTTAATGCAGACACAGGGGACAACCGATGAAGAAGCTTCCATGACGCTGGGGGCGAGCGGGTGGAAGACATTTTTATTGGTGACGTTGCCAAATATTAAATGGGGCTTACTCTATGGCGTCATTTTGTGTACGGCGCGAACCATCGGAGAATTTGGGGCTGTATCTGTTGTCTCTGGCCATATCCGCGGCTTAACAAATACGATGCCACTTCATATTGAAATTTTATACAACGAATATCAATTTTCAGCGGCCTTCGCTGTTGCATCCTTAATGTCGATGTTCGCCATCATCACCTTAATTGTGAAAAACGTAATTGAATGGAAAGCAAAAAAATCCATGTTACCAGAAGAAGGAGCTTCCTAAGATGAGTATTCAAATAAGAGACATCTCAAAATCGTTTGGGACTTTTAAAGCCCTTGATCAAATTAATATCGATATTCAAACGGGTGAATTGGTCGCCCTTCTTGGCCCTTCGGGATCGGGGAAAACCTCACTCTTAAGGATTATCGCAGGACTAGAAAGTGCAAATGAGGGTGTTATTCTTTTTGGTGAAGAAGATATGACCTATATCAGTACAAAGGAACGGAAAGTAGGATTCGTATTTCAGCATTATGCTTTATTTCGGCATATGACTGTGTTTGATAACATTGCCTATGGGTTAAAGGTTCGTCCGCGAAAAAGCAGACCGTCCAAAAAGGAAATTTCAGATAAGGTCCTTGAGTTATTAAAATTAGTTAAATTAGAGGCATTCGCCAATCGCTATCCATCACATTTATCAGGAGGACAACGCCAGCGGGTAGCCCTGGCAAGAGCATTAGCCGTTGAGCCTAAAGTCCTTTTGTTAGATGAACCGTTTGGTGCATTAGATGCGAAGGTGCGAAAAGATCTGCGCAGATGGCTTAGAAGGCTGCATCATGATTACCAGATTACAAGTATTTTTGTGACCCATGACCAGGAGGAGGCACTTGATGTTGCTGATCGGATTGTCGTGATGAACGAAGGTAGGATTGAACAGATTGGGACGCCTGAAGAAGTCTATGAACATCCTAATAGCCCTTTTGTTTATCACTTTCTAGGAGATGTGAATTTATTTAAGGGCCGCCTGCATCATGGGAAACTGAACCATGGAAATTTTGAAATCGATGCACCTGAATACGAAGAAACCGTCAATAGTGAAGCAGTAGGTTATGTGAGGCCCCATGATATAAGTATTGAACGAGAAACGAGCCCAGATTCAGTTTTGGCAAAGATTAACCATATTCATCTAGTTGGGGCAGTTGTCCAATTGGAACTTATTCGAACAGATACGGGAGACTTTCTAGAAGCCGAAGTAACGAAAGAACACTTTCGCAGCCTGAATTTACAAACAGGAGAGGAAGTGTTTGTTAAACCGAAGCAATTAAAAGTGTTTATTCCAGAGGATTATTCAATCTAAAACAATAGATATTTTTTAGATCCTTACTTCAATTGAAGTAAGGTTTTTTTATAAAAAAGTATTAAATTTTGAAACTTTATTAAGATCGTCACGTATATGTATATAAGTGACAAACTCTTGTGCAAAAATCTTAATAGAGGATGATATAAACATTGGGTGCAAATATTTTACAAATTGGACAATATATTTTTGATATTTATTATTGGTTAATATTAATATCCATTTTCGGTTCTTGGTTTCCCCAATTCAATTCAACGAAAATTGGCATGTGGATTGGGAAGCTAGTAGACCCATATTTAGCGATCTTTAGAAAATTTATACCGCCTCTGGGGATGATTGACTTTTCTCCAATCATAGGTCTATTTGTTTATCGATTTATAAGTGGATTTGCTCTTCAAGGTCTTCGGCAAATTGTCATTATGACCGGTATATAAGACATTTAAGTAAAATATGTTCCATGGGAGTCTAGGGCCAGCATAGGTCCTGCACTCCTTTTTTTGTTTTATGGTATAATAAAGGAAGAATAGTCATATCAAAGTATGATGATAGGGGGCAAAATTGATGGATAAACAAATGAGCATGCCTACTGAAATTTCCATTAAAGATAAGAAGCAGAACGAAAAGGGGACCATCACTCGTGCAGCAGTCTATGCAAGAAGCAAGGTACTCGAGGTGTCCACTGCAAATAACGAGAGATACTATCTGATTTATTATAAAAATTCCCTTATTTATGGTGCAAAACTTAATCAGGTAGAAGAAGGTACCTTTATTCATAAGGCATTCCATGAAGGTATTGTTATCCCATCTCCACATCCGCTCGTACCGGCTTTAATCCCCCATAAATCGATTACGATTCCAATTAAGAATAAACTTTTCTCGCAGCTACAACTCCATTTTACGTTACAAGAAGTGGCCTACATTGCTACAACCTTAGACTCGTTTTTTGAGAAAGAACAGCTTATCAAGATTATCGACAAGGTCTTTTACCACTTTAGAAGAAGCGGTAAATTTATGAAGTCCTTTCAAATCATTCAACTATTACACGAATTTTCACCTTCCTTAAAATCTGCAAAAGAACGTTTGGATTCACACGAATTCACTACTTACCACGATTTTTACCATTCTGCTGATTTACCATCCATTTTAAAAAAGGATCCACTTTTTGTCGAAATACACTGTTTTAAAAATCGATCATGTCCCGAAGAAGGGGAGTTCTTAGATAAAATCTTAACTGAACAAGATCGCTTAGGTACTTTATTGCTCTGGCTGGAAAATTCGAACCGCCAGCAAGATGCTAGAGCCATTCAAAGGTTTACAGAGATTGCCTTGGGTTTTGTTACGATGGAAGAATGGATTCTAATCTTAGGTCAAGTCGATATTAATCCATTTCGGGTGTTGCCTGATGCCAAATCTACTTTGGAAAAAATGCTGCAAAAAGGAAATCATGAGAAAGCTGCCACCTGTTTGTTCCGTTTTGCTAAGGATTTGCCGTCGTCCTTTGATTCTATCCTCGAAACAATCTGGGAAAATTCGGATGCTAATTTTGTCCTGGCACATTTGGATGAATTTGTTCCATTTCTACAACATTCGACGTACACTGACAGGACGAAGCCATTAGATGAGAAAATTACTCAGCTGGCCGTGAAGCTGCTTGAGGAGCATGAACTTCCATATGTGGAAGAAAAGCTGTTGCCCATTCAAGACCTCTTTCCACAATCTGAAGTCATCCATAAAATAAAGAACATGACTGCACTAGTAGAGGACCCTGATCGAATGATGGAACTGGGGGATTTATACGCTGAATTTAAACAATATGATAAAGCTATTGATTGTTTTTCTTGGGAAATGGAACTTCAACCACAAAATCCGTCTCCTGTGAGGAAAATTAGTAAAATGTATCAATCTAAAGGATTGACTAAGGAAGCAGCGGCCTATCAAAAAATACTTACACATTTAAACACAAATCAAGAAACAGGTTGAGATGCAAATGAAAAAAGATGTCAGGCACCATATTGGTGCCTGACACCTTTTTTCTGTTATGCACCTACTTTATATCTGAAAAAAGATAGTTCAACATTTCTGGAATTCTTTTTCTGAAGTAAGTATAGGCATGTTCAGCATTTTCAATGAGCTGAAAGTGCAGGTTTGCCGTTTTGCTATTCAATATTTCTACCACTCGATCAGTCAAGTTAAGAAAAACCTGATTCATTTCCTCATCCGAGCCGACTTCTTTCGTACCCAAATCCATATAAAATTTCTCAATTGTGGACAAGTCTGAAGTTCTTAATAAATCCTCGATTTCCTCTTGATTACGATAAAATCCCGGTGAAAGAACCGCAATTCGTTTAAATAGGTTTGGATACTGGCAGGCAGCATAAGTGGAAATTAGACCGCCTAGTGAAATCCCTGCCATCGACGTATGGTTTTTAATTGTACGATATTGATTGTCAACTAGAGGTTTAAGTTCATTGACGATAAAGTTTAGATATTCCTCACCTCTTCCACCAATAAGAATAACCTTGCCTGATATTTGATTGCCTATTGTTCCTTGTACCCACGGACAGTATTCGTTGATGCGTTCTTCTGGGTTTTGGTCAATCCCAACGACTATGATGTCTAAACCACTTTTGCTTAAGTAATCTTTCATACCTAAAGAAACCCCATTAATAGCTCCTTCATCTTCAAATACATTTTGGCCATCATGCATATATAAGACAGGATAGTGTTTATTAGTTTGATGGTAAGTTTCTGGCAGATAGACGCGAATGGTTCTTTCTTGCTCAAAGGAAGACATATAAACAGGGAATTGTTCTAACATGATTGTTCACCCTCATTTCAAATGATCTGGTTTACTAATTTACCATAATTTACATTTAATTAATTATTTTTCTATCATACCATTACACCTGCAGGCATATAACAAAAATTGGACAAAAATACTATATTTTTAAAGCCGAAAAGCTATATAAAAAACTTACTTTATCATTTAAAATAATGATGGAAGAATACTAATTTTTAAATTGACGCTCCATATCTGAGGGGTGAATAAGTCCACATCGATGTGGGCTTTTCTAGTATGTATTGGTTTTTTAAGGATTCAAGCGGAACTAATCACAGTTGATTAGTCGGGGAGATGATTATCCAAAATGCGTAAACAATTCGAATCACTTGCTGATCTAAAGAGAAGCGTCTATCTTTGGATTATTCCATTTATATTTATCGCATTAATCTTAAATACACTCATGCAAAATATTGAGGCCGAAAATAAACTTACTTTTATTATAAATAACACAATGACAGTCTTGTTAGGAATAAGTTGGATTTCTTTATATAAAAAACGGTTTGTTCGTTTTATTGAGTATGCTAATTTAGTAGTCATCAGCATTTACCATCTCACTACCTTTTTTGATGTGGTTCACCATTATTTGGTGCCTATTGGCGGTTCCTTAGGTGATTTTATTGTCTGGATGCCAATTTATATCGTGTTTATTTTCTTAACACTTGGTATTAGGACAGGTCTCATGTTCTCCATTGGGATCTTTGTCATTACGGTCATCGATGGAGTTATGAACATGAAAGGGCTTTCTACGGAATCAATGGATTCATTATTCCAGTACTATTTTGCTAATCTTATCTATATTATTGTCCTGTATTATGCACAGCATATGTTTAAAGCATATGCCAGAGCAGAATTGTTTAAAAAACATGCGTATTTAGATGCACTAACGGGAATTCCTAACCGTCATAAAATTGATGAATGGCTGGATAAAAAGTTGAGGGATTCCCAAAAAATAAAGGCAGGTTTTTCGATTATTTTTTTCGACATAGACCATTTTAAAAAGATTAATGATTTATTCGGACATAAAACTGGCGACTCTGTGTTAATAGAGTTAGCTGAATTAATTCAAAAAAACCTGGCTATAGGGGACCTTTTCGGGCGATGGGGAGGAGAAGAATTTATTATCATCCCGAAAGCTGCTGGTGAAGGTGCTATTAGACTTGCAGAAGAGTTAAGAAAAGTAGTGGAAGAACATGAATTTGGAAATGTGGGCAGATTAACCGCAAGTTTTGGAGTAGCGGATTCAAAGCCGGAAGATGATATTGATTCCATCTTGAATAGGGTGGATGAAGGACTATATCAATCAAAAAATTACGGAAGAAATAAGGTTAGTTGTGTTTATTAAATAAACAGGTCCTATTCAATAGAATAGGGCCCATTTTATTATAGAATACCTTTCTAAGTTGGGGGTATTGCTATTTCAAATTATGATCATAAGCATATTTTAGTAGTAGACAAGCTTTAGCTAATATATCTATTTAGGAGGTTTTGGTTTGGAAAGAAGACGGAGAAGAGGTTTTTGTATTTTTCCAGGATACAGATGGTGTGGACCAGGCTGCAGTGGACCTGGGGCACCCATTAATGATGTAGATGCCTGCTGCATGAAGCATGACCGCTGTCTTAGCCGGGGAGGATCACCTTGCCAGTGTGATGAAGAATTTATGAATTGCCTCCATACAAAAAGGCATCGGAATTCGGACAAAGGAAGAAAAGCTGCATTGATGCATGATTTTATGAAGGTTAAGACAGCTTTTACTTGTGGCGGGAGGAAGAGATTCCTTTAAATAGTATAGTGCGAAACGATTCATTAAGCGGCTGTCAGTAAGACCGCCGTTTTTTATTATTTGTTAAAATTTTTCCAGGTTATTATACTTTTTCCCTTAACGTAAATACTATTCCAAAGTAGGATGGAAGAATTAAGGGGGAATTGTTTTATATGGAGGATAAAATTAAAATTCAATTAACATCTGCAGAAATGTCTTGCTTATGGGCTCAATATTTGAATGATACATTTGCCGTGTGTGTAAATTCGTATTTTTTAAAAAAGGTTGAAGATGAAGAGGTGCGTCCTATTATTGAATTTACTTTGGAAACGGCAAAAGGGAATGTTTCAATAATGGAAGATATGTTTATAAAACAAGATTTCCCCATTCCTGTTGGATTCACCGATGAAGATGTAGATCCTAACGCACCAAAACTCTTTTCGGATACCTTTATCTTGATGTTCTTAAGGCATATGTCAATCATGGCGATGGCAGCAAGTAGTGCTGCTTTAGGGTTGGCCACACGTCCAGACGTTGTTGATTTTTATAAACGGGTATTAACTGCATCAGTTAAGCTTCAGGATTTGACAAGAGAGTTAATGCTAAAGCAAGGTACCTACGTTAAACCCCCATATATCTCTATTCCTGACAAAGTAGAATTTGTAGAGACGCAACATTTTTTAGCTGGTTTTTTCGGAAAACAGCGTATGCTTAGTTCTGTGGAAATCACGCATTTATTTTTAAATATCCAAACAAATGCAATTGGGAAGGCATTATTAACAGGCTACGCCCAAACTACTAAAGATGAAGAAGTGAAGGAATACTTGTTAAGGGGAATGAGAATTTCTCAAGATCATATGGACATTTTTAGTGGAATTCTTAAAAAAAACGACCTGTCTGCTCCGATGAGTTGGGATTCTGCTGTTTCTGGCTCTATGACCAAGATCTTTTCCGATAAGCTTATCATGTTTAATATTTCAGCGATGATTGCAGCTGGAGTCGGTAATTACGGGATGGCAATGGCAGCGAGTCCTAGAAGGGATATTGGAATGAAATATGCTTCATTAATTCCGGAAATTTCTTTGTATGCGGAAGCCGGTGCAAAAATAATGATTAAGCACGGTTGGTTAGAAGAACCCCCGTTAGCAGATGACCGCAGTCAGTTAATTTAATGCTAAGAAATTTATTTATAAGAACAAGGCAATTGCTTTGAAAAATGAGTTACTAACGGTGAATATAGAGCTATAGTCATTTTTCAAAGGGGAGAATATCATGAAATTCATTTATTGGGTGCTTAAATTTGTCTGGCTTTTGCTCATTCTATTCATTGGAAATGTATACTTGAGCGGTCTTGGTATGTGGTCTGTGGTTATAGGAATTGTCTTATTTTTATTGGGGAACACGTTAATTAATAAAAGTATGGAACGTTATATTAATTAGAAGGTAACACCGCGTGAGATGCGGTGTTTTTTTGTACAGGTATTATGGAATATTATGGTACAATTTTAGACATATAATGAGATACAGATTTCGTTTACTTTTAAGGGGGAAAAAAGAGTGAATCTACTACAAAAGGTCTTGGAGCTGGATCTTGCATACCTTGACACCTTTACAAACCGGCTAGATAAATCTTGGGGATATCTTTTTTACAATGTGCTTCAACCAACCTATTACGATGCCAATCATGCCCATATCGTGGATGTACCCCTAAACCCTAGGGCAGTAATTGATGAGGTGGTTGAATTTTATAAAGAAAAGAACCTTACGCCACGTTTTTATATTTACAATCTTGAAAAACAGTCAGCCTTCATTAAGGAGCTAACTTCTTATCCGTTTCATTTTGAGGAATTAGTCAGTCCTATTCAACGCTGGAATCAAGAAATCAAGGACCATCTAAAAAATGATCGGGTAACAATTGAAAAGGTGACAGAGGAAAATTTTAATGAAGCATTGGAAATCGAATGCAGCATTAAGGAGTTTGGCGGTAAAGAGGTGCGGGAAAAGGCTTTCCCTGTTGAATTTAACCAACCTGCTTTCACTTTTTATCTCTTAAGGTATGATGGAATCGCCTGCGCGACTGCCTGTTTGTTCGAGCAGAATGACCAAGTACGAATGGAAAGTGTTGCAACAAAAGAGGAGTACCGTGGAAAAGGGCTGATTGGTGAACTAATTTATTTTCTGCAGGCAGAGGTAAAAAATAGAGGAAAGGAAAATCTGTGGGTTTTTCCTATCAATGAGAAAATCGAAAAGGTTTATGCAAAATATGGGTTTGATACAGCTGGTAAATTTATAACAGGTCATGCTTATTTAAATGGAAAAGGCATTAAAGAGATTCAAGGCGTTTAAGACTCTAAGAATTTGCATCTATAAAAATTCAAAAGTAATGGGGTAGAAGGGGGTAGTTCCTTACTTTTCTAGAATACCCTGTAGTATAAACTAATAAAGCAGGTGTTTTAAGATGGAAAAAATCCATGAAACACAACCAACTGAGACGATTCATAATCCTGAAAGTGATCAACTATATACGCCAATTGAAAATCTGCAAAGAATTGAAGGCGGCGGAGTTTATAAAAGAAATAGCTTGAAATTAAAAACCTTGCCAAAGGGAATTCGGTATATTGGTTATTTCATTATTGGATTTGCAGCTAGTTCTATTATTTTTATGATCATTATGAATATGTTTTTTTAACTTGTAGGAGGAGTTTAAATGGCGACAATCGATTTACAAAAAAAGAGCGTAAAAATTGTATTAGAGAAAAAGAATATTGAAACAGTAAAGGCTAGAGTAGGACTTGTTCTAGATATTACTGGGTCAATGAGAACTTTATACAACAATGGAACAGTCCAAAAGGTAGTTGAACGTATTTTGGCGATTGCGTCTCAGTTTGATGATGACGGTGTTTTGGATGTATGGGTCTATGACAATGAATTTTCAAGGTTAAAGCCTGTTAGCGAGAGGGATTTTGAGGGCTATGTAAATCGGATTATTCTAGATGACGAGTTGGTACATAAATTTGGCAGAAATGATGAACCGCCTGTGATGAAGGATGTATTAAAAAAGTATCTTGAAGAGGACATAAGTGATGATCCCGCTTATATTGTTTTTATCAATGATGGAGGCTGTAAGAAAACAATTAAGCCAATTATTGAAAGCTCCTCAAAATACCCAGTATTTTGGCAGTTCGTAGGAATTGGCAATGCAAACTTTGAGTTTCTGAAGAAATTAGACACATTAGAAGGAAGAGTTGTAGATAATGCAAACTTCCTACATATTGAAGAGATTGACAAAATTTCTGATGACCAGCTTTATGATTCACTGTTAAACGAATTTCCAAGTTGGTTAAAGGATGCACGGCAAAAAGGGATTGTTAAATCAAGAGAAATTGAAAAACAACCCAATCCTAAGCCAGAACCTAAGAAGCAAGGATTACTGGGTAAACTTTTTGGAAGATAAAACAGCACGGCCCTTAGTTTCAACCTATGATCATAGCAAATATAGTATTTTTCCTACCACATTTATCGTTGATGTGGTATTTTTTTTGGATAAATAAAACCTTTCACACAGCTAAAGTAAATGGACATCCATTTGAATGGGTTTAATTCAGAATTTGTTGCAAATTAATATACCTACTTACTCCCCCCGTAATAACTGAATAGAGTGCAGAATTGAGCCCACACTATTCATGAAAAAGGCTATATTTAAAATAATTTATACGATTTGAACTTTAAACCTAAAAATATAATTTTTTTATTTTTCCCAATGCCTTGGTTGAATCTAGCATTGGAATTTTTAATAGAAGGGTTTTATAGCCATGGATGATGTCACTCAATCCATCACTTTTTTCCCAATTATGTAGATGAAACTGCTATGATATGATAATTTTGAAAATTGCAATAAAAACATATCTTTAGGAGGCGGTTAAATGAAGAAGAGAACGTCATTCTTGTTGGCTTTGGGATTAACAGTGGGATCTGTGTTACCTATTTCGGCAGCGGCACAAACAATTCCGTATAACGTGACGGTCACAAAGGATGCGAAGCAGTTTGGAAAGAATGCAAAAGTAAATTGGAAAAAGGGACAAGAAGTTCCATCATTTGTTCACGGAACATTATCAACAAAGGCACTTAAAGACAAAGCGGCTATTAAGCAATTTTTAAAAGAAAATAAAGACCTCTATCAACTAGATACAGATAAAGATTTAACCTTGATCTCAGTAGAGAAGGACGAGCTGGGCAACACGCACTATAACTTTGTCCAATCCATACAGGGAGTACCTTTGGATGGAGCTAGATTTAAAGTCCATACTGATAAAAATGGAATCGTTACCGCCATTAATGGTGATGTGTTCCCAGAGGCATCTTCTTATTTCAAAGGAAAGTTAAAAGCTGAGCTGGCTAAAGATGCTGCACTTGAAAATGCATGGCAGTCTATCAAACTAACAAAAGCAGAAACGGAAACCAATGCTGAAGCGGGGCCTGATGGTAAGAAGGTGGAAGATACAGTTGAAAAGGCTGAACTAGTTGTTTATAAGAAGGCGAATGATTTTTACCTTGCTTATAAGACAAACCTGCAATTTATTCAGCCATATCCAGCAAACTGGGTCGTCTATGTAGATGCAGTTAATGGTAATATCATAGATTCCTATAATGCTGTCAATGATGCAGGAACTGGGGTTGGCGTTCTAGGAGATACGAAAACGTTGAACACCTATTATTCAAGCGGTACATATTATTTGTATGATACCACTAAGCCAATGAATGGGGTAATTGAAACATTAACAGCGAAAAACTTATCACGTTTGCCTGGCAGCTATTCGGTTGATCCAGATAATAATTTTAACGCAACCTCTCAGCGTGCGGATGTAGATGCTCACTACTATGCGGGTGTGGTTTACGATTATTATAAAAATACGTTTAATAGGAACAGCTTTGATGGTAATGGGGCCACCTTGCGTTCAACCGTACATTATGGAAGAAATTATAATAATGCTTTCTGGAATGGTTCACAGATGGTCTATGGTGACGGGGATGGGACAACATTTAGATCATTATCGGGAGGGCTTGATGTTATCGCCCATGAATTAACGCATGCAGTGACGGAGAGAACAGCTGGGTTAGCATATCAAAATCAATCTGGTGCACTCAATGAGTCCATTTCAGATACATTTGGTGTATTCCTTGATAAGGCTGATTACTTAATCGGTGAGGATGTATATACCCCGAATAAAGCAGGCGATGCTCTCCGCAGTTTATCTAACCCAACTCTTTATGGACAGCCAGAACATATGAGTAACTATGTTAATACTACTTCTGATAATGGCGGTGTCCATACTAATAGTGGTATTCCGAATAAGGCTGCTTACTTAACGATTTCAAAGCTGGGTACAGCTGTAGCAGAGAAAATCTACTACCGAGCATTAACCGTTTACCTTTCTCCATATAGTAACTTCAGCGATGCCCGCGCTTCCCTGTTAGCAGCAGCGGCAGACCTATACGGCACAGGCAGTACACAATACAATGCAGTGGCATCTGCCTGGACACAAGTCGGAGTTAACTAATTAAGAAAGTAAGCCATCACATTGTGAAGGCTTACTTTTTTTTACCTTAGTTCCTTTATCAGGATATTCATTAAAGGTCTTATGGCTTTTTTATAGAATATTAATAGAATGAAAGGAGATGAAACAAATGGGACGTTCAAATGCGAAAGGGGAGGTTCTTAGCTGGGCGAAGACAATTTTAATCGCAGCGGGAATTGCCGTCATCGTGCATACATTTTTATTTGCTCCCTATTTAGTGGAAGGTGCATCAATGGAACCCACCTTACATAATCAAGAGAAAATTTTTGTCAAAAAAATCAATTATTCTACCAGTTTTACCAGAGGAGATATTGTGATCATCAATGGGAAAACAGAGAAATATGTGAAAAGAATTATTGGGACTCCAGGAGATAAGATTGAAATGAAGGATGATCAATTATTAATAAATGGAAAACCCTATAAAGAAGTTTATTTATCGAACAATCGAAAGGAAGCCCAATTAATGGGAAGTAAGTTAACGGGTGATTTCGGTCCCATTATGGTTCCGGCTAAACATTATTTTGTGATGGGGGATAATCGCCTAAAAAGTATGGATAGCCGTAATGGTTTAGGCTTTATCAAGCAATCAGACCTTGTGGGCAAAAGTGAATTTGTTATCTTTCCATTCACCAATATTAGAAATGTGGAGTAAGTTGTAGAAGGGCAAGCCCCTTCTTTTTTATTGTCTGGACAAAAAAATAGATTGGTGTCAGCACCAATCCAAAATGGGAAGTTTTAAGAAATGAGCTCTTCGAACCATTTCTTAATTAAGTTACCTTTATCATAAAGAAAACTTATGTAGAACTTAAGGGGGAGTTATGTGGATGTTGTGAAGATGGTTGTTTGAAAACAAAAAAAAGACTGGTGAGATCACCAATCAAATTATGGGAAGTTTTAAGAAATGAGCTCTTCGAACCATTTCCTAATTAAGATACCTTTATCATAAAGAAAACTTGTGTAGAACTTAAGGGGGAGTTATGTGGAAGTTATGAAGATTTTACTCATTTATGAGGGCCGGCGGCCATTTAAAACAACTTCTGCCATAAAGGGTGAGTAGGTCTTCAATAGTTGTGTAGATTCTTCAGCTAACACTCCGCCTAGGTAATGATGTAATCGTTTCTTAATATAGTGGTTATGATCAATAAAACGTGCCATTTCCATATACTTATCCTCTACTGAAAAAACGACATTGCGTATATTTGCCAACACAATCGTTGTTAAACACATCATGCATGGTTCAACGGTCGTATAAAGAATACATTCACGGGAATGTTTTCGTAAATAGGATGCACATTGATTCATTGCGTTAATTTCTGCATGGGCAAGCTCGCTGTCCATGGAATTGATCCGATTTGATCCACGAGCTATTATGGTCCCGTTGTGAACAATAACCGCTCCAATTGGACGGTCTCCCCGTTTCCCTGCTTCTTCTGCTTCCTTTAATGCCTCTTTCATAAAAAAATTATGATTGTAATCATCAAAATTGGATACCATTAAAAATTCTCCTTGTTTATTTTTACTATTAAACTATCAGATATTTATAAATATTGTTAGTGATACTTTAGTCAAAATAGTGAACATATTCAAATAGTTTGCTAAAATTGTAATATATGGGAAATAGGGAGGAGTGCAAAAATGGAACATCATACATTACAACCACATATTAGAATAGGAAACGAACATAACGTGCACTATGCATTATTGCCTGGAGACCCAGCCCGTGTCGGAGTGGTGGCCCAATATTTAGAGCAACCTGAGGAACTTGCCTATAATCGTGAATACAGAACAATCAGTGGTGTATATAAAGGAGTTCCTATTTTAGTTACCTCAACCGGGATTGGCGGAGTGTCAGCTGGAATCGCCATTGAGGAGCTAAAAAATATTGGCGTTAATGTGATGATTCGAATAGGAAGCAGCGGGGCATTGCAGCCGCAGTTACGTCTGGGTGACCTGGTTATTGCAGCGGGCGCTGTGAGAAATGATGGAGCTTCTTATGCTTATATAAATAAGGCCTATCCGGCAATACCTGATACAGAATTGTTATTTCAAGTTATCGAGGCAGCCAAAAAGAATCAAGCAAGATATTACACAGGTATTGTCAGATGTCATGACAGCTTTTATACTGATAAAGAACAAACAATTGACCAATACTGGTCAGATAAGGGGATTCTTGCTTCTGATATGGAAACGGCAGCCCTATTTGTAATTGGTGGATTACGTGGGATTAAGACCGCGTCCATTCTCAATGTGGTAGTAGAAAAAGAGGGAGATCTCGAAGGGGGAATCAATGATTATATTGATGAGAAAAACAGGAGCAAACAGGGAGAAGAGCTAGAAATTCTTACGGCACTTGAAGCCATTATTTCCTATGATTCTATTATAAAAAAGTAAGAGGGGGTCTTTTCATTGAAAAAGCAAAGCATGTGGTCGTTACGATTAACAACTGCCTCACTAGTTCTTATTCCGGTGGCTGTAGGTGTCAACTATATCGGTAAAACCATCGCAGCCTTATTAAAGCTTCCGCTATGGTTAGATTCAATCGGAACTGTATTAGCTGCCATGTTGGGCGGCCCAATTGTCGGTGCGTTAGCTGGAGCAATCAATAATATTATTTATGGTTTTACTGATCCTATTTCATTCGTATATGCGATTACAAGTGTAGCCATTGGCCTAGCAGTCGGAATTTTATTTTTCAAAGGCTATATTTCTAGCTGGGGAAAAGCAGTGGCTGCCGGATTAATCATTGGTTTGGTGGCTACGATTGTTTCGACACCGCTCAATATTGGTTTCTGGGGAGGTCAAACCGGAAATGTTTGGGGAGATGCATTATTTGCTTTTGTTCTAGCAAACACTGACTCTACCTGGCTCGCCTCGCTTCTAGATGAACTAGTCGTTGATGTACCAGATAAATTATTAGTAGTGTTAATCAGTTTTGGTATTTTTAAAGGATTACCGCGAAATGTTGTGCAATTATATAATAACAATGAAAAGATCGAGACGTTGGATTAACCCTTTTTAGGGAAGTTGGGCGGAGTTATGCCAACATGAGATGAGCCTTTTATTGTGATCTAGGGGCTTCCATCCATGAGTGGTTAGGCTTCGCCTTTTCACTAATGCTAGTGAAACTTAAATTTGTTAAAAAAAGAGAGCTGGTGAAGCTTTTTGAAATCGATTAGCTTGTTTGTGGACAGGGATTCAATTATTCATGAGATTGATCCGATCACCAAACTTCTATACATTCTGTTTGCCTTATTGATTCCGATTATTCTGCCATCATTTACATTCTCTTTTATATGTGTGGGAATTAGTATTGTTTTGCTAATCGCAGCAAAGGTTATTCGAAAAACCATTCCTGTGTTTACTTTTGTGTTCCTTGTGTTAATCACGGTAGTCATTATCCAAGGTTTGTTTAGACCAGATAATGAGACGATGCTTTTTCGAATAGGTCCCATTGCCATGTATCAAGAAGGACTATTATTTGCATTGAGAATTACCCTTAGAGTCATCAATATTGTTAGTTCTTTTATGATTTTGATTCTGACCACGAAACCATCAGAGCTTGTTGAGGCTCTGGTTCGAAAAGGAATGTCACCAAGAATCGGCTATGTTATTGTCTCTGTTTTTCAAATTATCCCTGAAATGATGGCAAGCATGGGGACTATCATGGATGCGCAGCGGGCCAGAGGGATGGAGACGGAAGGGAATTTACTCATCCGGATAAAGGCTTTCTTACCCTTGTTAGGACCTGTTGTACTTGGTTCGCTGATTAACACGAAGGAACGGGCAATGGCATTAGAAGTGAGGGGATTTAACTCTCGTGTCCCGAAAACCTATTTATATGAAGAAAAAACCTACACCCACAGCAGGCTGGTGCAATCCGTACTCTTCTTGCTGCTAGTGGCTGCCTTAGCTTGGAGGATATTCGGATGAGTAAAATTATGGTGGATGGCCTTAAGTACAAATACCCATTATCTGATACACTTGCTCTTGATAATCTTTCATTTCAGGTGAAGGAAGGCGAGTTTGTTGGGATTATTGGTCAAAATTCAGCAGGGAAATCAACCTTGTGCCAGGCACTCGTCGGACTTGTTCCGCATTTTTATAAAGGGGCCTATGGCGGGAAAGTAATCATTGATGGATTGGAAGTCAAAAATCAAACGATTGCAGACATGTCTCTAAAGGTGGGAATGGTCTTTCAAAATCCTTTTACACAGGTGACGGGCTCTAAACTGACCGTGTATGAGGAGATTGCCTTTGGTCTGGAGAACATCGGAATTCCGCGTACTGAAATAGTTGAACGGATTGATTATGTGCTCGATTTGTTAAACATTGAGGAGGTTAAGGACCATAACCCATTTGCCTTATCCGGCGGGCAAATGCAGCGGATGGCTATAGCGAGTATCATTGCCATGAAACCTGACATTCTTGTGTTAGATGAGCCTACCTCTCAGCTGGATCCGGCTGGCTCAGAAGAAGTGTTTCAGGCCATCCAAAACTTGAGTAAACAGGGAACAACGATTATTCTTGCGGAACACAAGATGGAAAAAATCGCTCAGTATTGTGATCGAGTCATCCTGCTGAACGAGGGGAAAATGGTGGATTTTAATACACCTGGGAAAGTTTTTTCCAGAGAAGACCTTGAGGAATATGGAGTGGCTGCACCTGTGTACACGCTGGTATGTAAAGCCCTAGGAGTGAAAAGGACGGGGACTGATGAGTATCCAGTTACATTAGCAGATGCAGAGCAAGCTTTAAGGGGGCGGATCGGATGATGATGAACGTATCCAATCTATCTTTTTCCTATAAGAAAGGAGTTCCCGTTCTTTCTAAGGTCAACTTGGAGTTGGACCACCGTTCAACTGCGATTATCGGGCAAAACGGTGCAGGAAAGACAACCTTTGTTAAGTTGTTGAAGGGTTTATTAAAAGCTGATGAGGGCGAAATTATTATTCAGAATATCAATGTGAAAAATGCTACCGCTGCAGAACTAGCTAAAACCATTGGCCTTGTTTTCCAAAATCCAAATGATCAGATTTTCAAACGGACCGTGTTAGAAGAAGTCATGTTTGGCCCGCTTAATATAGGAATGGATAAGCATCAGTCAAAGGACCATGCTGTTCAAGCTTTAGCGATGATCGACTTAAATGACAAATTGGATGTCAATCCACATGATTTGAGTTTATCGGAAAAGAAGCTCCTATGCATTGCAGCGGTTGTGGCAATGGATCCGGAAATTATCATTTTGGATGAGCCGACGATTGCACAAGATCAAGCCGGAAAGAAAAAAATCCGTGACATCATTAGCGCATTAAAGGAAAAAGGGAAGCTCGTCATGACGATTATTCATGATATGGACTTTGTCGCTGAAAACTTTGAACGAACGATTGTGTTCAATGAGGGTCAAGTCCTATTAGACGGCGAGACAAGATTCGTTTTTTCTCAAAAAGAACTGCTGAGAAAAGCCCATGTGGAACCGCCAGGCATTACACAATTGGCGGAAAGTCTAAGGTTTAAGGACACCGTGTTAACGGTAGAGGAGTTTATTAAAATGAAATAAAGCATTAGCCCGCTGCTTCTTTAGCAGCGGGTTTTGCTTTAGGACCGTTGTGATCAGTGGTATGATAACATTATTGCTATCTAAGTTGATTTGCAAGACAAGAAATTGTCTACAATACGAGTAGGATTATAAAAAATGATGGGATGAAAAGATGAATAAAGAAGTCAGTTTAAAGGTGAAAGCAAAGTATGTAAATAAGATAAAAAGCGGTTACCCACTCATTACTAAGGATGAAATGGTTAATGGGGATCTCCTCGTAGAAGAGGGTTCCATTGTGAAGTTAATCGACGATAAAAATAGATTTATTGCCAAAGGTTATTATGGAAAGCAAAATAAGGGGCTCGGCTGGGTTCTGAGTAGACAAGAGCATGCCTCTATTGATCAAGGCTTTTTTGAAAATAAGCTGAAGGAAGCGATTAACGCTCGAGCGTCATTTTTTAATAGTACAGAAACAAATGCCTTCCGGGTCTTTAATGGTGAAGGCGATGGAATTGGGGGATTGACGATAGATTACTTTGATGGATTCTATTTGCTAACCTGGTATAGCAGGGGAATTTATCATTTTCGGGAAAATATCATTCAGGCTTTAAAGGAATTGGTTGACTTTAAAGGAATCTATCAGAAAAAGCGTTTTGATGAAAAAGGTCAGTATATCGAGGAAGATGACTTCGTCGCAGGTGAAAGAGGGCAATTCCCGCTGGTCGTTAAAGAAAATAACGTTAACTTTGCCATCTATTTGAATGAAAGTGCCATGGTTGGGGTGTTTTTGGACCAGCGTAATGTAAGAAGCCGGATTCGAGATGTGTATGCGAGTGGCAAGACCGTATTAAATACCTTCTCTTATACGGGAGCTTTTTCTGTATTTGCAGCCTTAGGGGGTGCAAAGAAAACGACAAGTGTAGATCTCGCGAATCGAAGTCGAAGTAAGACGATGGAGCAGTTTGCTGTAAATGATATTGACTCTGAATCACAAAGCATTATTGTTGAGGACGTTTTTAACTATTTTAAATATGCGGTCAGAAAGCAGCTAAAGTTTGATATGGTTATTCTCGATCCGCCAAGCTTTGCACGGTCAAAGAAATTTGTCTTTAGTGCTGAAAAGGATTATAAAAATCTTCTCGCTGAAGCGATTGCCATTACAGAGGACAACGGAATCATCGTTGCTTCAACAAACAGCAGTGCTTTTGGAATGGAGAAATTCAAGAGCTTTATTGATACTGCCTTTAAGGAAACAGGGAGACGGTACAAATTATTGGAGGAATTTTCCCTTCCCTCCGATTTCAAAACCATCAAAGAATTCCCAGAAGGCAACTACCTAAAAGTCGTATTTATAAAGAAAATGAAGTAAGAGTGGGTGTCAGGCACCATGTGAGGAGTTCACATGGTGCCTGACACCTTTTTTAGCATTAATCAGTTGTGTTTATTGGAATATGACATATAATAGAATTATAAAGTTCACATAATTGTCATAATTACACTTGAAAGTGTTGTAAGGTGATCTATAAACATATTAGCTGCAAATTATTAGGAGGGGAAAGGTCATGATTAAGGCAGGAGTGGCAGGAGTAGTTGGTTTTATTCTAATTTTTATAGAATCAATGATCGTGATGAAGTTAAAAGGATATGAAACAATTGAATTTGGCGGAATAGCTCCTTTCATTAATGTTTGGGCCATGAATTTCTTCTTTGTATTTGCTATTCTTACGCAAGTTACAAATTGGATTGTCAATAAAGCCGAATTACGAGAAGATAAAAGCTTTTAATAATCGATAAAAGAAGAAACGAGGATATTCCATACCAATGTATTAAACCCATTGGTAATGGATATCCTCGTTTTTTTACATGCAGTTTATTTTCTATGCATCTTAAATTGCAAAAATAATTCATTGTAATAGGAAAGGTTCTTCTTACCAAGGTTTTCATATACTTCGAGTTTTTCTGTTAACTCAGGTGATGGATAAAACCTTTCATCCTGAACGATTTCTTTCGGCATATGTGTAAGGGCCTGCTTATTAGGTGTAGAATAACCAACATACTCAGTATTTTGTGCAGCCACTTTCGGATCGAGCATAAAATTAATAAATTGATGGGCCGCGTCGATGTGTTTGGCGGTTTTAGGAATGACCATGTTATCAAACCAAAGATTAGATCCTTCCTTAGGTACTACATAATCTAAGTTTTCATTTTCCGCCATTATTTCTGATGCGTCTCCAGACCATACCAATCCAACGGAGGCCTCTTCATTGGCAAGAAGCATCTTGATTTCATCACCGACAATTGCTTTCACATTCGGTGTAAGGGTATCGAGTTTTTTCTTGGCAGCAAGTAAATGGTCTTTGTTTGTATCGTTAAGCGAGTAGCCTAGGCTATTCAGCCCCATCCCCATGACTTCTCTGGCCCCATCGATTAATAAAATTTCATTTTGTAAATCAGAATCCCATAGATCGTTCCAGCTTGTGATTTTTTTTCCATTCAGCATTTTGGGGTTATAGACAATGCCGACAGTTCCCCAAAAATACGGCACGGAGTACTTGTTATTAGGATCAAAGGGGAGGTTCATAAAACGCTTATCAATATACTTTAAGTTCGGCAGTTTCGAATGATCTAAGGGAATCAATAAATCCTCGTGGCGCATTTTGTCAATCATATATTCAGACGGGACAGCAATATCATAGGTTGTGCCGCCTTGTTCAATCTTGGTCAACATGGCCTCATTGGAATCGAAGGTTTCATAAATAACCTTAATCCCCGTCTTTTTTTCAAACTGTTTTATGAGGTCTTCATCAATATAATCGCCCCAGTTATAAATCGTTAGTGTCTTACCATCAGAATAGCCTTGTGACATATTTAGTCTGTTAAGAGTAAATAAAAGGATAGCAGAGGCGATGGCAATCATGAGGAAAAAACGAACAAGCTTATTCATCGTTTTTGAACCCCCATTCCACTAACCTTATTTCTTTGGGTAATAAAGTAATAAATCACGACGAGCAGCAGGGTAAAGAGAAACAGCAAGGCAGACAAGGCATTAATATTCAAGGAAATGCCTCGGCGGGCTAATGAGTAGATTTCAACGGAAAGGGTAGAGAACCCATTACCGGTTACAAAAAAGGTAACAGCAAAATCATCAAATGAGTAGGTTAATGCCATGAAAAAGCCTGCCATAATCCCCGGGGTGATAAAGGGAATAATCACCTTTGTCAATACGTTCCACCGACTTGCTCCGAGATCGTGTGCCGCGTCAATTAAGGTGGGACTCATTTCCATCAATTTCGGCAAAACCATTAGAACAACAATTGGAATGCTAAAAGCAATATGTGATAACAATACTGAATAGAATCCAAGCTTGATCCCGGCCATCGTAAACAAAATCAAAAAGGAAGCCCCGATAATGACATCTGGACTGACAATGAGCACATTGTTTAATGACAATAAGGAATTCTTTGTTCGTGCTTTTTTTGCCTGATGAATTGCTAATGCACCAAGAACACCAATGATGGTAGAGACAAGGGCCGATAATAAAGCAACTACTACTGTATTTAAGACAATAATCAATAGCCTTGTATCCTGAAAAAGTTCCCGGTACCAATCGAATGAAAACCCTTCAAAGTTATACATCGTATCGCCGCTATTAAATGAGAAGAAGACAAGAAAGAAAATAGGTGCATACAGGATAAAAAAGATAACTATTAAAAATAGCTTGGATAAGGGCGTGATTTTTGTATCCATATTACGCACCTCGCTTTCGAGTATTTGTGACTACCATAATGAAAATCATGATGATAATTAAAAAGACCGCAATTGTTGAACCCATGCCCCAGTCCTGTGTCACTAGGAAATGCTGCTCAATTGAGGTTCCCAGTGTAATAACCCGGTTGCCGGCAATCAAACGGGTCAGCATGAACAAGGATAACGCGGGAATAAACACCACTTGGCAGCCAGATTTTACCCCATCGATTGTTAAGGGGAAAATAACCCGCCGAAACGTCGTCCACTTAGAAGCCCCAAGGTCATTGGCGGCATCTAATAGCGTAGGGTTTAACTCATTTAAGGAATTGAAAATGGGTAATATCATAAATGGTATAAAGATATAAACCGATACAAAAATAAAACTAAAATCCGTAAATAAGATTTGCTGCTGGCCAATCCCAATCATTTTTAAAAAGCCATTTGCCAGCCCATATGTTCCGAAAATGCCAAGAAAAGCATAGGCCTTTAACAATAAATTGATCCAGGATGGAACAATGATTAATAACAGCCATAATTGCTTATGCTTTGTTTTTGTTAATAAATAGGCTGTAGGATAGGCGATCAACAAAGAGATCGCTGTAATTAAAAATGCATACCAAAAGGAACTGAAGGTCATCTTCAGGTAAACAGGGGTAAAAAACTTTTGGTAATTAACAAGTGAGACATTTCCTTCAATATCAAAAAAAGAATAATAGAGTACAAGAACAATTGGTGCAATAACGAATAGCGCAATCCAAAGGTAGTATGGAAGCTTATAAAGATTTCGACTGAGTTTATTTTCCATCTGATTCCACATCCGTATAAGCTTCTAAGCGGCGGTCAAATTCTTCTTCCGTTTCCCCATGCCGCATGACATGAATCGCTTCTGGGTCAAAGTAAAGTCCAATTTTCTCGCCTACGGTTGCCTTTTTGGTGGAATGGACGAGCCATTCGTTGCCGTCTTGATCATAACCGGAAATCTCGTAATGGACACCACGGAATAACTGAGAATCAACACGAACTTGCAGTTTCCCACGGTCCAAACCTGTAATTTCCAAATCCTCGGGCCGAATGACAATTTCAACTGCCTCATTTGAGTTCAATCCTTGGTCCACACATTCAAATCTTTTTCCGACAAACTCGACAAGATAATCCTCAATCATTCTGCCGTTTACAATATTAGATTCACCAATAAAGTCAGCTACAAAGCGATTGATTGGTTCATCATAAATATCAATGGGTGTGCCGCTTTGTTGGATTTTTCCTTTATTGATGACGAAGATTTCATCTGACATAGCCAGCGCCTCTTCTTGGTCGTGGGTGACAAAAATAAAAGTGATTCCTAAACGCCGCTGGAGCTCACGCAATTCATATTGCATCTCGGTTCGAAGTTTTAAATCCAGTGCTGATAAGGGTTCATCAAGCAAGATCACTTCGGGTTCATTGACAATGGCACGGGCAATGGCCACACGTTGACGCTGTCCGCCAGACATTTCCCGGATTTCACGGGTTTCATAGCCTGTTAAATTAACAAAGCTGAGAGCTTCCTTCACCTTCCGCTCAATCTCACCGTTTTTCATTTTTTTAATGCGTAACCCGAAAGCCACATTCTCAAATACGTTTAAATGAGGAAACAGGGCATAATCCTGAAATACCGTGTTGACTTGGCGTTTATTCGCAGGAACCTGATTAATCTTCTTTCCATTAAAAATAATGCTGCCTTCAGAGGCTTCAGTAAAACCAGCAATTAAACGTAAAATCGTAGTCTTCCCACACCCTGAGGGGCCAAGCAGTGTATAAAATTTGCCCTTTTCAATCTCAAAACTTACATCTTTGAGAATGGGCGGATCGTTATCATATTGTTTCGTTACATTAATAAATTGAATAATAGCATTGTTCTCCATTTGTACCTCCTTAAGTGCGTTAAAACCATAATGTCCCATGCGGAAACATTATACAGGAAGAGCCTGAAAATTCCATTACTCTCTAAGTGTATCATAAAAAAATTATTTTGAAGGCTTTGTTAAAACCGTCTCCTATTCAAGAAGATCTGACGAGACATGGATTTTTGAATGATGATCGAATCCATCCATTAGGGTGGGACGCTTATTATAAAAAATTGGAAAAATTTATAAAATATTGTTGATTAAACTAATGACATTAGTTAAAATAAAACTAATAAGATTAGTTAAAGGGAGATAGAAAAATGAGGATCATAAAAAATGGTTATATTCACCAGGTAACATTTATGGCTAATGTATTTCCGGTTAATTGTTATTTGGTGGAGGAGGACGATGGGCTAACATTAGTTGATGCTGCTCTAGGCTTTTGTGCAAACGGAATTTTAAAGGCGGCGGAGTCCATTGGAAAACCGATTACAAAGATTGTGTTAACGCATGCACATGAGGATCATGTGGGTGCACTTGATTCGTTAAAAGATGCGCTGCGAGAGGTACCGGTTTATATTTCGAATCGAGATCATCGATTAATGATGGATGACCGTTCACTCGATTCCCATGAGGAACAAACCCCCATTAAAGGCGGCGTTCCGAAAAAATTAAAAACCCGTGCTACTATTTTATTGAAGGAAGGCGATCTGGTTGGGTCGTTAACGGCTATTGAAACACCGGGGCACACACCTGGATCGATGTCTTTTTTGGATTTGCGAACAAAGGCGTTGATTGCTGGAGATGCTTTTCAGACAAGAGGCGGGATGGCTGTTGCAGGTGATATGAAACCATGGTTTCCCTTTCCTGCCTTTGGAACGTGGAGTAAAAAAACGGCACTGGCTAGTGCTAAAAAATTAATGAATTATGAGCTAAAACTTTTGGCAGTTGGCCACGGAGAAATGATCGAGAACCCTTTAGGGAAAATGGAACGGGCTATTAAAAGTTTCGAACGGAAAATAGGATAGAGGAGATATAATAATGTCACCAAGACCAAAGTTTGCCCTAGATATAACAACGATATTGGAAGCAGCAGGGGATATTGCAGATCAGCAAGGAATGCAGGAAGTTACACTTACCAATCTAGCAAAAAAATTAGGAATTCGGCCCCCCTCATTATATAACCATTTTGACGGGCTGCCAGGATTAAGAAAGAAATTGGCCATCTACGGAATTGATCGATTGTATGAGGTTATGACCAATGCAGCGATTGGGGTGTCAGGCACCGAAGCAATCCTGGTGATAAGTCGGGCATATGTTGAATTTGCTCGGAATCATCCAGGGATATATGAGGCAACATTGCTCGCACCAGACCCGGAAGATGAGGAGGTTCAGCGAGCAGGGGCAAAAATTGTTGAACTTTCTGTTCGGGTATTAAATGTTTACCAGTTAGAGGGGAATCGGGCGTTGCACGCGGTCAGGGGCTTGCGCAGTATCCTACATGGCTTTTCTTCCTTGGAACAAAGAGGCGGCTTTAAGATAGCACTTGATTTGGATGAGAGCCTGACCATTATTATTATGGCCTTCCTTGCTGGGATCAGTGGCTAAAGATAGGAGGGGCATTGGAGCGCCCCTTTTACAATAAAATTCTGACATTGTGTAAATAGTTTGAGATTCTCTTAGAAGAGGGACATTTTGGCGATAGGATAGTCATGTAAGCTTTGATATAATAGGATTAACTTTACAATTAAGGAATGATCATTTTGCAAAGATCTGAACAATATGGTTTGATATTGGATGTTGAAACAACTGGTTTAGGCCCAACTAAGGATGAAGTCATTGAGCTAGCGTTAAAGCTATTTTCCTATCGTACGGATTCAGGGGAAATTATTGAGATACTAGAGGAAGATTCGGTATTACGTGAGCCCATGTCGAACACTGCGCGAAATAATTATGATACTGCCTATAGGGTTCATGGCATCCCATATGAGCTAGTAAGAGGGAAAAGCTTTAATGATAGTAAGATAAAAACCTATTTTCATCGCGCTGATTCTGTCTTTGCGCATAATGCCTCCTTTGATCGGAGCTTTCTTTACCATATGTATCCGGAAGTCAATGATTTAAAGTGGTACTGTACAATGAGAAACATCCCATGGAAGAACTATGGTTTTCCAAATGGAAAACTTCTGACGCTCCTGCAAGCACATGATATCACAAATTACCAAACACACAGGGCACTTGACGATATTACATATCTAATGGAGTTACTGAAGAAAACTAGTCCCAAAGGGAATCTATATCTTCAAGAAGTACTCGAAAAGGGACCAATGAGAAAATATCAGCCAGCCGCTGCCGCACGAACAAGACTGGGCTAATAACCACCTAGCATCTCTCACCGCAGCATATCAAATCATTGTGGGGTAGAAGAAGAGCTTGATTTATAGTGGAAAAAGCTAAATGATAAAAAAAAAACGGTCCTGTAGCACACACTGGTGCAACAGGGCCGTTCTTTTGCGTCTTCACATATGTAAAATTCCACGGAGTCTGAGTTAATGAATGATCATTGTCTGCCTTCAGTGAAAATTTGAAAGTTAACACCGAACTTATCTGTCACGCTCCCGTAGGCTGGGCTAAAAAAGGTTTCTTGGAGCGGCATTCCAACTTGACCGCCATCTGATAGGGCTTCAAAAAATGCACGAGCTTGCTCCGCATCATCAGTCGTAATACAGATGGTTACTTGATTTCCGCTTTGATGGGGCTGCCCAGGGAATGTATCAGAAAACATTAGGTCTGTTTCGCCAACTTTTATCGTTGCGTGACTGATGCGGTCCTTTGCTTCCGCGGGTAGGGGGAATTCTGGGTTCTCCGGCATTTCTCCGAAAGACTGGCTAAAAAGTACTTGGGCATCCAATGCCCTTTGATAAAACGCAATAGCTTCTTTCGCATTGCCATTCATCACCAAATAGGGAATCAATCGTAATGTCATAAAAAAACAGCTCCTTTAATCTGTAGTAGTTTCAGTTACTTTCTAAAGATCACGATAGTATTAGACAGAAAGACAGTTCATAGACAATAGTCGGATTAAACAATCCACCTCTCATTATTACCGCTTATTCAAATTATAAAACAAAGAACAAATGTTCGCAACACAAAAATTGGTGCCTGACACCCTTTACACTAAAGCAGAGTACTTATTAGTGCCTGACACCATTAACACGACCGAGACATTGTTTACTTTATTGATGGGAGATATCTTTCGTTTATAATTTTTAGATGATGCATTGCATGCCCAGTGATAATCCAGGCGATGGCGCGGGTGGTTTGTTCTTGATTATTGGCATAGCCTTTTCTTTCCCAGGCCGAAAATGGCATATTCTTAATGAGACTTATGGTCGCATTACGTGTAGCAGTAAAATCCTCAAGAATGGTTTTAATCGGTAGTTGATCAAACTCGGACCCTTCAATATACTCGTTCTCTTCAAATCCTGCCAATGGAGTCTGGTCACCACGACCGATGCGGAGCAGGCGGTAACTCATAATTCTTTCTGTATCCGTCATGTGCCCCAATACCTCTTTGATACTCCACTTTCCAGAGGCATATCGAAAACGTCCATCCTCCTCTGAAATTCCTTCTAAAGCTGCCACTGTTTGGGCAAGATGGCCCTTCAGAATGGATAACAGGTCACCATCAGGAACCAAATTTACATAGGGCTGATAATACTCCGGATACTCGCTAGCTATAGGACGTTCAATCATTCTCATTTACTCCCTTCAATAATGTGCATTATTTATCCTTCACATTAAAACTATTAATAGAAACTGCCACTTTATTCTTTTCTTCAAGAAAATACATACAAGAAGATTATATTCTAGATAAAGAACTTCCCGACAAATATAACCATCCATAGACAATACTACCACAATATTCACACTAATCGAATAAATTAAGGTCTTTTTATGTGACTAGTTTGTCTTCAAACGAAACCGAGTTACATTGCCCGAAGAGAAGGAAAAAGAGGGAAGAGGGGAAATGAAATCGGGTTCCATTGCCCGAGGAGAAGAAAAAGGAACAAAGACGGTAAATGCCACCAGCGTTACATCCCAGCCTCGATATAAAAAACATTACGTAACGTGAAAATCTGTTAAAAAAGGATTATTTTAACAAAAAAATATTGTACCTAGATAATCTATATACTATGATGTATTTATACATAGATTATCTAGGTAAAGTGAAGGGGAGAGTTACGTGTCAAAAAAGATACTTTTTAGTGCTGTTTTTTTAACCATAGTTGCGTTAACGGTATTTTTATTATTAAAGCCCAGTTTCCCGCGTTCCTTTCATCACATGTACACAAAGAATACAGATCTCCATTCGGAAAACATTAATGGCCTCAGCTTGTTTGACTCTATCAAGATGGATAAATTTGAAAGTATCTATGGTAAACCAACCTATAAAAGCAGAGATCATAAACAATATACCTATTACAACCTGCAAGAGGGACTGGAAATCGCCACTAAGTCCAATGGCGGCATTTTACGATTTATTGTAGAAACACGGACTATACCGACCACGAAGGGAATAAAAGTAGGGGATGCAATCTCTAAGGTTAAAAAGGTTTATGGAGAAAAGTATTATACACGAACGGAGCAGGGACTGGAGATCGTAGGCTATGTAGATAAAAAAAATCATCAATCCCTTGAATTTTGGCATGACCAAAAAAAGGTCCTTTTTTACCGATTAGATGACAACCGCATGCAGTGAGGATTTAATTAAAAATAAAGAGTTGCTGCACATCAGGCAGCAACTCTTCTTATTTTTACACCCTTTTTTCAAAATGAACACGTTTATTAATCACGTACATAATCGGCATGCCGACAGCCATGACAACGAACTCACCAACAGCTGTTGTTAGCCATGTAAACATGAACGGAAGGTCAAATGCTAAATGCAGTTCAAGGGCAATTAAGAACATCGTAAAGGTGAAAACGAGGGTATTCACGATCATTCTAGTCCAAATGCCTTTGATAAAACGTGCGCAAGCTATAGTAATAAGCAAGGCAATAACTGATTGGCCGACACCGAAAATGAGATCATATGCCTTCATGGGTGAAAAGAATAAATTTGTTAAAAATACACCTAATATGATTCCATAAATGTACTTTTTGTTAAATACGATCAAATGATTAAACATTTCGGATACGCGGAATTGGACTTGAGTAAATCCAAATGGCTGAATTAAGGCCGAGACAGCAATGTATAATGCTGCAATAATTCCGTTGACGACAATCCCCGCTACTTTATTATGGGGATTAACCGCAGGTGTTTCATTAGCACTTAATGGTTGTGCGAATGTATTATTTATTTTTCCCATATTCATTTCTCCTTAGTTTTTTTACGTGGGAGGTTCTCGAACCACGTTGATTTAAAACACTTGCAAACTAATATATTAATATAAAAGCAGGCACCAGTCAATGACACTTTTTTGAAATAATAAAGGATGCCTAGTGTAGCAGCATCCTTTACCAACTATATAAGTACTTCACTCATTAAAGCATGGGTATTGTTTTCTGTATCATTAAAGAACGTCATCCATGTTTCAGTATTCCCCATTTTAGCAACGATGTGAGGTTCATCGACAAAAACAACGCCCTTTTCACGTAGTACGTGGTATGTCTCCTTTATATCTCCAACTTGAAAATAGATTACCGAACTAGGATGTTCAAACTGTTCTCGCTCTGGCAGGCTGAGCAGAAGGCGGATGTCATTGCACTCAAAGAAAGCCATTGAGTCAGTACTAAACAGCAGTGGCAGTTCTAGTAAATCTTTATAGAATGTAATTGCTCGTTGAATATCCTTAACAGGAACCCCAATTTGTCCAACGTTTTGTATCATAATGGTCAACACCTACCCTTTTCATATCAATTCTATTAAATCATAAGTACTCATCTGTACATAGGATATTTTTCCAAACTTGTAAATAAATTTTTCGATATTGCACATTCTAAAACAAAAAAGGACTGCATGTGATGAGTAGAAATAAATTGTTATTACTTGCCATGATGTTACTACCATGGTTATCGCTGCCTATGTTAGGGAAAAAGGCAATTCGACGTTTTTACCCTGGTGCATTGATTATCTGTGTTTGGGTCTTAATTGAAAGTATTGTTGCTAGGAAACGAGTTTGGTGGAAGTTTTATGAGAAACTAACCCCAATGGGCGAGCTTCCTTTTCTTATTGGGCCCTTCTTTATTGGCTCATTGTGGATATTAAAATTTACATTTGGAAAGATTTCTCGTTATCTGCTATTGAATTTAATCTTAGACATTTTGTTCTCTTATCCTGGTGTTTTCTTGTTACAAAAGAGGGGGATAGCGTCCCTTGTTCGATTAAAGCATTACCAAATGGTGATTTTATTTATGGCTAAATCAGTTCTCATGTATGGGGTACAAAGTATAGTTGAAAAAACACGAAAAAGGCCCAAAACCATAATTCAAAAATTTTTCAAATAATATCAACGCACCTCTATTTTTTAGAAGTTATCTTGTTGGAGCGAAGCTGTCTAGTAAACGCTGGTGACTTTTCGTTATCAGCGTTTTATTATTTCTCTAGCGACAAAAACATAAATGAAATAACCCAGACGTGATAAAATAGTAGATAATTTATTTAAATGGCTATTTAGAAGAGGTAAATGACCTATCAATCACACAAGCTCATAACAGAGCAAGAGAAAAAAATAATCGAAGACCAGCTTTTTTTGGATGAGTTAGGAAAATAAGATGAACAATCCCTCTTATGAAAGGGGTGGATAATATTGCTGCACCATGTTGAAATCTACGTATCTAACTTAAAAAAGACAACCGAATTCTGGGAGTGGTTACTATCAGAATTAGGATACAAAGAGTATCAAAAATGGAACTCGGGTATTAGTTGGATATATGAAGAAACTTATATCGTTTTTGTTCAAGCAAGCAAACGTTTTCTTGATGTGCCTTATCATCGTTCAAGGGTGGGACTGAATCATCTTGCTTTTCGAGCCAAATCCAAGAATCAGGTTGATGAAATAACTGCTAAGTTGAATGAAAAAGGGATAAATGTACTTTATCAAGATAAACATCCATTTGCAGGAGGAGATTCCCACTATGCGGTTTATTTTGAAGATCCAGATCGGATTAAGGTTGAGCTAGTGGCACCGAGAGAGGAAATGCACAGATAAAGACCGATGTATAGGAGTTCTACGAAGGGATTCAGTATAAAAACGAAGCTCACCCTTACGTAGAGCGGTTCTACATCGGGATTTAGAACAAAACGGAAGCAATAGCCAACGTAGAGCGGTTCTACGTCGGGTTTTAGAACAAAAATCGAAGCAATAGCGGATGTAGAGGGGTTCTACATCGGGATTTAGAACAAAACGGAAGCAATAGCCAACGTAGAGCGGTTCTACATCGGGATTTAGAATAAAAATCGAAGCAATAGCCAACGTAGAGGGGTTCTATATCGGGATATAGAATAAAAATCGAAGCAATAGCGGATGTAGAGGGGTTCTACATCGGGATTTAGAACAAAAATCGAAGCAATCGCCGATGTAGAGCGGTCCTACATCGGGATGTAGAATAAAAATCGGAGGAATCGCCAACGTAGAGGGGTTCTACATCGGGATTCAAGATAAAAATCCAGGCAAACCCCAATGTGGAAGTCTACTATCTAGATTTTCAGAGTAAAAATTCATGAGACACCAAACGTAGAACACGGGGCAACCGTAAACCTCCCTGCTTCTAATTCTAACTTAAGATAACGACTTCAACCCCACTACCCCAATAATAATCAGGATCACACTAATAATCCTCCAGACATTTTTAGACTCTCCCAAGAAAAACATATTAATAAAGATTGCCCCTGCCGTACCAATTCCCACCCACACGGCATAGGCAATACTTAACTGAAGGAATTGAAAAGAGCCATATAAAAATGCAAGTGATGCACCGAACCCACCAATATAAAGGATGCCGTTTCGGAGATTTTTTTGTTGGCTATATAATTTAAGACCGACAGCACCGGTGACCTCACTGGCAGCTGCTAACAAGACCAACAACCACCCCATATTATGCAGCTCCTTTCAAAGCTTCTTTATCCTCATGATTGTCAGCAAGGTTTAAGCCAATAACACCAATCATGATCAATACAATAAAAAGAACCTTACCAAGACTCAAATTTCCGCCAAACAGGTAAACATCCATTAATACCGTTCCAATCGTACCTACCCCAGCAAAAACAGCATAAACCGTTCCGGTTGGAAGGGTCTGACAAGCTTTAGGGAGAATATGATAGTCATACAGGATTACGCCAATAACAATTGCCCACTCCCACCATCTATCAGCCGTATAAAAGCCGTATACCCAAATCCATTCAAATAAACAAGTTAAACCGACGTAGATCCAAGCTTTATTCATTTTTTTACACCTCTTAATCGTACCAACTTAAAAAAAGTACTATGATATTAGAGTACCACAATAAGTAACAAAGTAATTCTTTGAACGATGGAAACTGTTGTTAAGACGAAAAAGTGTGATATAAATCACGTTGCTCCCAATCGATATTCATTATAATTACATAAATTAGGGGAAAATTAAAAGTGGATGGTGAAGAAAATGGGGTACGATTTTAAATCGCTTTATAGTGAAATCGGCGGACAGGAAACGATTGATAAATTGGTTGAGGCATTTTACCCGCGCGTTTATGACGATCCTGAATTAGCGCCATTGTTTCAAGGGGATATGGAGGAAATTAAACGCAAACAGCGGATGTTTTTACCACAGTTTTTGGGAGGACCAGCCCTTTATAGTCAAGAGTTCGGACCTCCGGCAATGAGAGCGCGTCATCTTCCGTTTGAAGTAACACCTAAAAGAGCACAAGCTTGGCTTCTTTGTATGAAAGAGGCATTTCATGAAATAGGTTTGGATGAAAATCCTGCAGGGCATGCTTTTTATGAGAGACTTACACAAGTTGCTGGAATTATGGTGAATAGCCCTGATTGATTATACAATTAAAATAAGAGGATGTCCCAAAGGACAAGCCCTGCATAACAGATACATTAGCTGAGCAAGAATGGTTGTTAGCTATAGAATGTTAAGGTGAGGGACTGTCTTTATAAGGGACTTCTTTTTTTTAGGATGAAGGGTCCATTTTGTGCTATAGTGTTTTTGTTTAATAGTTGGGAGGTTAGTGTCGTGCAAAATAATGACCAATGGTGGAAAAAAAGTGTTGTCTATCAAATTTATCCGCGTAGTTTCATGGATTCAGATGGCGATGGAATTGGCGATATCCAGGGGATTATTGAAAAACTGGACTATTTGAAATTGCTTGGAGTTGATGTGCTTTGGCTGAGTCCAATTTATGATTCACCAAACGACGATAATGGCTACGATATTCGTGATTATCAAAAGATTATGGAAGAATTCGGTGAAATGTCTGATTTTGACCAAATGCTTGCGGAAGTCCATAAACGGGACATGAAACTAGTCATGGATCTTGTCGTTAATCACACTTCAGATGAACATAAATGGTTTGTCGAATCTAAAAAATCAAAAGCTAACCCATATCGTGATTACTATATCTGGAGTGAGGGTAAAGACGGTAAGGAACCTAATAATTGGGGATCTTTTTTCAGCGGCCCTGCGTGGGAGTTTGATGAAACGACCAATGTATATTATTTACACCTGTTTTCGAAAAAACAGCCTGACCTTAATTGGGAAAATCCCAAGCTTCGAGCAGAAATATATAAAATGATGACATTCTGGCTGGATAAAGGAATTGACGGTTTTCGAATGGATGTAATCAATATGATTTCCAAACAACCAGGATTACCGGATGGTCAACAAGAAGAAGGTCAAATGTATGGTGACGGCAGTCCGTTTTATATGAATGGACCCAAAATACATGAATTTCTTCAAGAAATGAACAAGGAAGTTTTGTCCCATTATCCTGTTATGACGGTCGGAGAAATGCCTGGGACGGCACCAGGAGATGCCATTCTTTATACGAACGCGGACCGAAATGAAGTGAATATGATTTTTACCTTTGAACACATGGATTTAGATAGTGCTCCGGGTGGAAAGTGGAATTTGAAACCGCTTAACTTGGTGGATTTAAAAGAGAATCTTACAAAATGGCAAGTTGCCTTACATAACAAAGGGTGGAACAGTTTGTACTGGAATAACCATGACCAGCCTCGGATTGTTTCTCGTTTCGGTAATGATGAGCAATATCGCGTTGAATCTGCAAAAATGTTAGCTGCCTGTCTTCATTTCATGCAAGGGACGCCGTATGTATATCAAGGCGAAGAAATTGGTATGACCAATGTGAAATTTGAATCGCTGGAGGATTATCGTGATATTGAAACGATCAATATGTACCACGAACGCAAATCAATGGGATATTCTGAAGAAGATATCATGGCCTCTATTTATGCAAAGGGAAGAGATAACGCCAGAACGCCCGTTCAATGGGATGATAGTGAACATGGCGGCTTTACTAGAGGGACACCATGGATCAAGGAGAACCCCAACTATAGAGAGATTAATGTGAAAAATGCTTTAGAGGATCCACACTCCATCTTCTATTTTTACCAGAAATTAATTGCTCTGCGCAAAGAGATGGATATTATTGTGGAGGGTGACTTCGAATTATTAGCCAAAGAACATCCTGCCTTATTTGCCTATGAGAGAAAATGGGAAAATGAACGGCTGCTGGTTCTGTGTAATTTTAGTGGGGAAGAGCTAAGGGTTGATGATGAGACGCTGGCAAATAAAATAGCTTCTTATAAGCTGCTTCTATCAAACTATGAACCAGGAAATTCAAAGATATTGCGCCCCTATGAAGTTGTCGTACTGACAAAATAAAACTGTTAAGCATTAGGAGCATCCTAATGCTTTTTTCTAGTTCAACACAGCTATTTAAAAAAATATAAAAAATGTTTGCGCATTCATTTTAAAAGTGATACGATAACTCTATCGATTAGTGCAAACGGTTTCACTAACGATACATAACCAGAATAGGAGGTTTTAGTAGATTTTAACTGTAAAGTATAAAAGATAATGTAATGAAAGTAATCATTTTTTACAGTTTTTCTGCTATTTTGTGCAAACGTTTTCTCCGTGTCTAGCGCAGATTGAGATATTCCTAGAGTAAGTGATGATCAGCAAAATGTTTTTTTATTCCTTTGCGCAAACGATTGCGCAAGCGAACCAAAAAGAACAGCCATTGTTGAATCAAGGAGTAAAGACCATATTGCACAAGCTTTTAGATTTAAAAAATATCTAAAATTTGGGGGTTAATCATGAATAAGAAAAAGTTATTTTCCGGAATTGGTGCAGGGGTTCTTTCCTTAAGCCTTCTTTTAACGGGTTGTGGGAACGCTGAAAAAGGCAATTCTAAGGAAGATGCAAAAGGCAATGTAACAATTGATGTTTTTCAATTCAAAGTTGAATTCAAAAAGCAATTTGAAGAAGCTGCGAAGAAATATGAGTCTGACCATAAAGGTGTAAATATCAATATCACGACAGTGGGCGGCGGAGAAGATTATGGCGCTGCTTTAAAATCTAAGTTTGCATCTGGTAAAGAACCTGCAATTTACAACATTGGCGGACCGCAAGACGTGGAAGATTGGCAAAAGAAATTAGCGGATCTTTCAGATACAGAAGCGTCTAAAGCAGCACTAAAAGGTACACTTGATGGTGTAACAAAAGACGGAAAAGTACTTGGATTGCCATACAACCAAGAAGGCTATGGCTTTATCTATAATAAAAATGTTTTCAAAAAAGCGGGAATTGACCCAACAACAATCAAAACCTATGCAGATCTTGAAAATGCTGTAAAAACTCTTGACTCTAAGAAGAAAGACCTTGGTCTTGAGGCAGTGTTCGCATTACCTGGTAAAGAAAAATGGGTAACAGGCTTACACTTATCCAATACTTTCCTTGCACCTGAATTTGATAACAATGTATTGAATTCCTATAATGCAAAAAAAGTTGACTTCAAATATGGTGATGCCTTTAAAAAGGTTCTTGATTTACAAAACAACTATTCTGTCCAACCAACTGTTAGTCTTGACTATGCTAAACAAGTAGAAGAACTCTTCTCACTTCAAAAAGTAGCGATGATTCAACAAGGTAACTGGGCTTACGGTTCCATTGCAGGCATAGATGAGGAGTTTGCTGCAAATGGTATTGGTTTATTACCAATCCCTGTTGAAGGTTACAAAGAAGATGCCGTTCCTGTAGGTATTCCAATGTATTGGGGCGTAAATAGCAATAAAGACAAAAATACAATTGCTGAATCAAAGAAATTCTTAGATTGGTTATACACTTCTGATGCCGGTAAAGAAATCGTAATTAACGACTTTAAGTTTATTCCTGCTTACGATGGTTTTGATGCTTCCAAGATAAGTGATCCACTATCAAAAGAAATCTATCAATATTCACAAGCTGGAAAGACGATTGGATGGACCTTCATGGGCTACCCAACTGGCTGGGGAGAAAATCAACTGGGCGTTCAAATTCAAAAATATTTGAGTAAAGAAGCAAAATGGGATGAAGTAGTGAAAACTGCACAAGACGAATGGGAAAAGGCAAGAAATAAATAAATTTTATGAACTCAGAATGGGTCCAGCTTGTAAAAGTGAGGACCCATTTCTAAATTAACTGAGAGACAAGGGGCTGGTTCATAAAACAGCACACTGTGGTCGAACATCATTGTAAAACACCAAGAGCAGCCATTTACGTGAAGGAAAAACAAGAGTAATCTTTAAACTTCTATAATCACGTACTTGTCGGACTAAAACCAGGGGCTAGGTATGTCTTTATTGGCCAGCCCATTTTCTCTCATTAAAACACAAGATTATTACATTGGAGGTTCAAACATGTTGCGTACAAAGAATCTATCATACTGGCTGTTTCTTGCTCCCGTTCTTTTAGCTTTGTCAATGGTAGTGATCATTCCTTTAGTTTATGGAGTTTACTATTCCTTTACGGACTGGAACGGTATTGAAGTGGGCAGCTTTATCGGCTTTGAAAACTATATTAATGTGTTTAAAGATAAGGAATTTCTAGATTCTTTGTGGTTTACCGTTAAATTTTCAGTCGTATCTATTATCCTTATCAATTTCTTTGGACTGGCATTAGCACTAATTGTTACGTCAAAAATTAAAAGCAGTAAGTTTTTAAGAACCATCTTTTTCATGCCAAACCTTATTGGCGGGCTTATCCTTGGATTTATTTGGCAGTTCATTTTTACAAAAGTATTCGCTGGGATTGGAAATGTATTTGGAATAGAGAGTTTAGAAGGATGGCTGTCTACAACAGAGACAGGTTTCTGGGGATTAGTCATTTTAATGAGCTGGCAGATGGCTGGTTATATCATGATTATTTATATCTCCTATTTAGAAGGGGTGCCTACTGAACTTGTTGAGGCAGCAGAAATTGATGGAGCAAGTTCGTTCCAACGCCTTAGGTTTATTATCTTTCCGCTAGTCGCACCTGCATTTACCGTTAGTCTGTTTTTAACTTTATCCAATACGTTTAAGCTCTACGACCAAAATTTATCGCTGACAGCGGGTGGTCCATACAATTCAACCCAAATGGTGGCAATGGAAATATTTAAAACAGCCTTTGGAGAAAGTGAAATGGCCTATGCTCAAGCAAAAGCTGTTATTTTCTTTATCATTGTGGCCGTCATTTCGTTAACACAAGTTTACATCAATAAGAAAAGGGAGGTTGAAATGTAATGAGGCAAAGAAATAAATGGTCTGTTGAAATTCTCGGTATAGTATTAGGTCTCTTGTGGCTTTCGCCTTTCTATTTAATGATCGTAAACTCCCTTAAGACGAAAAGAGAAATGTTTACAGATACATTAAAACTGCCGGCGGCATTGAATTTTGATAACTATATTGAAGCATTTACACAGCTGGAATTTGTTCAAACATTTTTGAACTCCCTCCTTATTACGGTTGTCAGTGTAGTTGTCATTGTAATATTTTCGTCCATGGCAGCCTATGCCCTTTCAAGAAATAAGGGCAAGGTGAGTACCATCATTTTCTTTCTGTTTGTGGCTGCCATGCTGATTCCATTTCAATCAGTTATGATTCCACTTGTAACAATCTTTGGAAAAATGGAATTATTAAATCGCTTCGGTATTATTTTTATGTATCTTGGCTTTGGAACAAGTTTATCGATCTTCTTGTATCACGGTACATTAAGCGGGATTCCGAAAACACTTGATGAAGCAGCAACCATTGATGGGGCGAATCGTTTTCAAATATTTTGGCATATCATCTTTCCAATGTTAAAGCCGATTACAGTCACAGTGGCTATTTTAAATACAATTTGGATCTGGAATGACTATTTACTGCCATCATTAGTAATCAACCAAGAGGGGATGGAAACCATTCCATTAAAGATGTTTTTCTTCTTTGGAGAATACACAAAGCAATGGCATTTGGCACTGGCAGGTTTAACGATTGCGATTATTCCTGTAATCATTGCGTACTTTTTTGCACAAAGAGAAATTATTAAAGGAATTTCCGAGGGTGCTGTTAAATAAAAAAGCTATACTTATATTTATATAAATAGGATTCAAGATATAAGCAAGTTTGGTATTAGGGGGAAAAAATGGTGGTAACAATTAAGGATGTGGCCAGGGAAGCGAATGTAGCACCTTCAACGGTGTCAAGAGTGATTGCTGATAACCCTCGAATAAGTGAAAAAACAAAGAAACGTGTGAAAGAAGTTATGGAGAAATTAGGTTACTATCCTAATTTACAAGCCCGAAGCTTAGTAGTAAAAAGCACGCAAACCATTGGCGTAATCATGCCTAATTCTGCCTACCAAGCCTTTAGAAATCCATTTTTCCCTGAAGTCTTAAGAGGGATCAGCATGAAAGCCCACGAAAGTAAGTACGGTATTTATCTTTCTACTGGTTCTACTGAAGAGGAAATTTACGAAGAAGTGCTGTCCATGGTAAATGGACGTCGCGTTGATGGAATCGTTCTCCTATACTCTCGTGTAAATGACAGAACCATGAAGTATTTGGATGAATCAGAGTTTCCCTTCACCGTTGTGGGGAGACCTAGTGTGAATGAGGAAAGAATTACGTATGTAGACAATGATAATATTTTTATTACGAAACAAGTTACGAATTATTTGATTGAGCTAGGGCATAAACATATAGCATATATTGGAATCAATACAGATTTTGTGGTGACGATTGATCGGATGAATGGTTACAAAACCGCATTAATGGAAGCTGGCTTACCCATTAAAGAGGAATATCTTGTCGAAGAAAAGGTGGTCAATGAAAAAGGAGTTCGGTCAATCCTTTCTCTCATGTCAATGGATGTCCCGCCGACTGCAATTGTTACCCAGGATGATTTACTAGCCTATGAAATGATCAGTCATCTTCAAAAACTAAATATAAAAGTACCAAAAGATATTTCAATAATCAGCTTCAATAACCTCTCGTTATCGGAGCACTCAAACCCTCCAATCACTTCAGTGGATATTGGCACTTTTCAATTAGGTCATGTGGCTACCCAATGTTTAATTGAAAAAATTGAAAATCCTGAAACTTTGCCGAAACGGATCACTATCCCTACAAAGCTGATCGAACGGAAATCATGTAGAAAAAACAGCATTAGATAAACTGTGGAACATCAACATCAAATTGAGTCAGTGAGGATTGAACTATGAAGAAATTATGGTGGAAAGAGGCCGTTGCCTATCAGGTTTATCCCCGCAGCTTTATGGACAGTAATGGGGACGGAATAGGTGACTTAAAAGGAGTAACATCTAAATTAGATTACTTAAAAGAGTTAGGAATAGATGTCATTTGGCTGTCGCCTATGTATAAATCACCTAACGATGATAATGGCTATGATATTTCTGATTATCAGGACATTATGGATGAATTTGGTACAATGGCAGATTTTGATGAACTGCTTAGAGAAGTTCATCAACGCGATATGAAAATCATCTTGGATTTAGTCATTAACCATACAAGTGACGAACATCCGTGGTTTCTTGAATCTCGTTCCTCCAATGATAATCCCAAGCGTGATTGGTACATTTGGAGAGACGGAAAAGAAGGAAAAGAACCAAATAACTGGGAATCTATTTTTAGCGGTCCTGCTTGGAAATACGATGAAAAAACAGAACAATATTTTATGCATATCTTCTCAGCCCGTCAGCCAGATTTGAATTGGGAAAATCCAAACGTACGAGAAGCCTTGTATGAGATGGTTAATTGGTGGCTGGATAAAGGAATTGATGGTTTTCGGGTCGACGCGATTTCACATATCAAAAAGAAACCAGGACTCCCGGATATGCCTAATCCGATAAACTTACCACATGTCCCTTGTTTTCCCTATATGATGAATGTGGAAGGAATTGACGAGTGGCTGCAGGAGCTGGCTCAACAGACATTTAAAAAGTATGACATCATGACTGTTGGCGAGGCCAATGGAGTAGGGATCAAGGATGCCGATAAGTGGGTCGGCGAAGAGAATGGTTATTTCAATATGATTTTCCAATTTGAGTTTTTAGATTTATGGGATAAGGATGCAGAAGGAGTTATTGATGTCCGTCAATTAAAAAAGGTGTTAACTAGGTGGCAGACAGGGTTGGAAGGTCGAGGCTGGAATGCGCTATTTATTGAAAACCATGACCAGCCACGCCGGGTTTCTACCTGGGGAGATGACAAACGGTATTGGAAAGAAAGTGCCAAAATGCTTGCTGCCCTATACTTCTTAATGAAGGGAACTCCTTTTATTTACCAAGGTCAGGAAATTGGGATGACCAACGTCCAATTTAAAACGATAGATGAGTATAACGATGTTGGAATGATTAATTACTACTGGATTGAAACGGCTAAAGGCAGTTCACATGACGAAATTATGAATGTAATTTGGAAAAAAGGAAGGGATAATGCGCGGACACCCATGCAATGGGATGGCTCAAGAATGGGTGGGTTTACAGCAGCTGAGCGCTCATGGATTGGTGTAAACCCCAATGTAAGTGAAGTAAATGTTGAGAAGCAAATCCGGGATCCCGACTCGATATTATCTTTTTATAAAAAATTGATTCGTTTACGAAAAGAAAATCCTGTCTTTGTTTATGGTACGTATGAATTATTATTAGCCAATCATCCTAAGCTTTTTGTTTATACACGTAAGATGGGCCGGCAAACCGCGTTAGTGATTAATAACTTTAGTAACAAGCCTACTAGGATGCACATTCCAGGAAGTTTGAAGTATTCTTTTTCAGAGTTAGTCCTAACGAACTATCCTGAATCTAATCAAAAATTACTGCGAGATATTACCTTAAAACCGTATGAAACACGAGTGTATTTATTGAAATAATTGTTAAAAACAAGTAATGAAAAAGACGATTCGGTTTTTCCGAATCGTCTTTTATACTGGAGGTACAATTAAGCATTAACTTTATGTTTGTTAGAATCTGTTTCTTTTTTGCTAACCTTGCTAATGAAAGGAATAACCCAGCGGTCTAATCCGATTTTACCTGCGTTGTAACCTGCAGTTAAGATGATGAAGCCTAAGAAAATGTCTCTAGGGTTATGAGATACCGTTCCTGCTAAGAAGAAGCTGAAGTTCATCACTAGGCCAAAGAACATGGCAGTTGTAGTTAAGCAGCCTAAGAGTAAGCCTAAACCGATTAATGTTTCACCGACAGGGACGACTACGTTAAAGATATCAACGTTTGGTAATGCAAAGTGTTTTAAGAAATCAACATACCATCCAAACACAATCGCGCCATCTGGACCTTTTACTGGGTTAGCGATCGCTCCTTTTAAAAATCCAGAAGCGTCAAAGCCGCCGCTTGTTAATTTTCCTAAACCTGCTGTAAACCAAGAGTAGCCAAGGTATACCCGTAAGACTGTTAGAATATAAGAAGCAATTTTATTTTCTCTTAAAAATTTATTAAACATAAATGATTCCGCCCTTCGTTTTTTGTTTTGTTCTTTATGGTTATACTATATTTCATTTCTACCTTTAATAACATAGACATAGTGATAAGTTCACATTTTGTTAGAAATGTTATGGCAAACTATTGAACGGCATTTGTTCGTTCTTTTTGCTTAAAAAAAGTAACCGTTTACAATCGAACAAAACATACGATTGTTAATTTTGTCGATTTTTGTTATTTTTAATATACCTTTAAATTTTATAGGATAATAGCTTGAACTAATGATGGAAAAAGGTGACTAATCGATGAGACCAAAAAAATTAAACAAGGAACTACAATTGAAACTAATTTTTAGTCTACTCGTCTTTATTGTGTTTATTGATACGGTGGTTTCTAAACTTTTTCCTGTCACCATGTTCGTGAAGTATGCCTCTATTGTGATTCTGATTGGAATATTTCCACTCTTATACATAACGATTAAAGAAATGAGAAAAACGGATGAAGAATTCAGTCAAAACAAACTGAAATTAAAGAATATCTTTGATACGCTTGATGTTGCTATCTGGTCTCATGACTTAAAATCCGATAAGTTATTAATTACGCCAGGAATTGAAAAGTTATATGGCTATTCCTCTATTGATTTTTACAAGGATTTGGACCTTTGGAAAAAGGTGATTTATCCAGAGGATCAACCTATTTTATCTGATAGAGCAAGGAGATTGGAACGAGGAGAAACGGTTACAAGTGAGTATCGTATTATTCGTCCCGATGGCGAAGTCAGGTGGATTCAGGATAGGGGTTTTCCAACCCTTGATAGCAAGGGAAACTTTGTTGATTTTAATAGTGTCTTGTTTGATATTACGGACCGTAAAGAAAGTGAAGACCGCTACCGTACTTTGGTAGAAATGTCTCCTGATATTATCGCTGTTGTCAGCCAAGATAAAATTGAATATATCAATGAAGCGGGCAGTAAATTGGTTGGGGCCAATCATCCGGGGGAATTGATTGGACAATCGCCATTAAAGTTTGTCCCAAAAGAAATTATTGAAGTGTTTAGAAAGACGGGCGGACACAATCGTGATGAAATCATTAGACTTGAATTTAAGGTAAAACAACTTAATGGGGAGTCAATCGATGTAGAAATGGCTTCTGCCTCTATTTATTATGAAGGAAGAAATGCGGTTCAAGTGGCTGGCCGGGATATTACCGAGAGAAAAATGGCAGAAAAAACTATCCAGCATATGGCATATCACGATACATTGACAAGCCTGCCTAACCGTAATCAGTTTAGGAATCATCTCAACAAAGTCTTAAATCGACTTCATGGGCATCAAATGCTTGCCGTTTTATTTTTAGATTTAGACAGGTTTAAAATTATTAATGATACGAAGGGTCATACAGTTGGGGATCTTATTCTTCAAAAAGTTGCACAACGCTTAGCAAAAACGGTTGAAAATGAAGGGTTTGTTTCCCGGCAGGGTGGGGACGAGTTTATTATTTTATTAGAGGACATTGATAAAGAACGTGTCACATTGATTGCTCAACGTCTTTTATATGAATTCTCCAAGCCTTTAGAGGTGAATGACCAGGAATTTTATGTTACTCCGAGTATTGGAATTAGTTTATATCCAACTGATGGGTTGGATGAGGAAACCTTAATAAAAAATGCAGACAATGCTATGTATCAAGCGAAGGATCGGGGAAAAAATAACTTTCGATTCTATTCTTCCAATCTAAATGGAATTTCAGTTAGAAAAATGGAACTTGAAAATGGACTAAGAAGAGCATTGGAGCAAAATCAATTAATGCTTTATTATCAACCACAAGTTTCCCTTGCAACCGGTGAATTAGTTGGAATAGAGGCATTACTTCGATGGGAGCATCCGGTCCATGGCATTATTTCTCCTGCGGAATTCATTCCACTTGCAGAGGAAACCGGATTAATTGTCCCGATTGGAAAATGGGTGTTATGGGAGGCATGTAAGCAAAGAAAAGAATGGCAGGCAGCCGGACTTTCTAAAGATGTGTCAATTGCTGTTAATATTTCTGTCCGTCAATTTGAGGATGACCACTTAATTGAATATATTTCAACTATACTAGAGGAAGTTGGACTGTGTGCCAACCAGTTAGAGTTAGAAATTACAGAAAGTATTATGCAGAACTTAGAGAATTCAACGATTATCTTAAATCAATTGAAGGAGCGCGGTGTCCTGCTTTCAATTGATGATTTTGGCACAGGTTATTCTTCATTAAGTTATTTAAAACATTTACCAATCGATAAGATAAAAATTGATAAATCCTTCGTAGATGATATTCTTTACCATTCCAATCATGGGCTTATGGTAAAAACCATTATTGATATGGGGTTGAACATGAACTTTACCGTCATTGCCGAGGGAATTGAGACAGATGAACAGCTTTTCTTTTTAAAAAGAAATAAGTGTAAAATTGGTCAAGGTTACCTCTTTAGCAAACCCATTCCTGCTAGTGAAATGGAAAAATATCTTTCAAAAACGACATGAAAAAGGTGGGATCCAAGTTGTTGTCTTGGATCCCACCTTTTTTAATATAGTTTGAATACCTCTTATAACGAGACATCTGCTTTACTTATTCTTAACCGTTCCCAAGGCTTCATGAGCCAGCGCCTTAATGCAAAGCAGCCTCGCAGCCACTCATCAGCCCCTTGGGCGAGCCAAACTCCTAGAAGTCCAAACCCGTAGTGAACACCAAGCAAATAGCTGAGAGAGACGGCAATGCCCCACATCGATAACATGCCAATAATGACAGGGAAACGAACATCGCCTGCGGATTTAAGCGATCCCATTAGAACAATATTCATCGCTCGGCCTGGTTCAACAAAGACAATCGCCCATAATACGGGAAGACCAATCGCAATGATACTTGGGTCATTTGTAAACGTCTCTAAAATAGGCGACCCAATTAGTGCAATAATTAATGATGTTAGTGTAGAAGCAATCATGGCAATTTTTAAGGTTTGAATGCCGCGTTTAAGTGCCCGATCAAACTGTCTTCCGCCAATATAACGAGCCACTAATAGCTGCGTTCCTTGAGCGATTGCCAGGGTAAATAAGAAACAAATCATATTAATGTTTAAAATATATACCCGGGCAGCAAGAGAGGCAGTCCCCATAGAAACGACAAAGCTAGTAATAATCAATTGGGATAATTGATAGGATAGATTTTCACCAGCTGAAGGAATTCCAATGGCAAGCAAGCCTTTGATATCTTCTTTTTTTGAATGGAAAATATCGCTAATGGTCAGCTTTAAAGACAGCCGATTATAGACAAGATACATTAACGCACAGACGGCATAGGCACGTGCAATTACGATTGCCCAGGACACCCCAGTGACGCCTGTAATCGGTAAGCCGAAAATTCCAGAAATCGCCATGATATTTCCGCCAATACTGATAAGGTCCATGACCACTGTTATCACCATGGATTCTTTTGTATACCCATGACTCCGCAGGACGGCACTTAGCGCTAGCGAAATGGATTCGAAAAAGAGGGATAAGCCACAAATGCGAACAAATGTCAGAGCATAATCATATACTTTTCCACTCACGTCAAATAAGCTTAATAGCTGCTGTCCAAAAAGAAAAATAACAACTGCCACTACGATACCAAACCAAAAGTTTAACCCGAATACTGACTGTGACAGCTGTCTCGTCTTTTTCATGCGTCCTGCTCCGAGGTTCTGACTAATTAAAACAGTCGCTCCGATGGAAGTTACGGTAAATACTAAAATAAAGATATTTAATAATTGATTAGCCACACCCACTCCAGCTGCTGCTGAATCCGAATAGTGGCCTAGCATAAATGTAGCTATAATACCTATTCCCATATGAAGAGCCAGCTCAATAAAAAGCGGCCAAGTAATACTATATAATGATTGTTCGTTATAGTTATTTGCAGTTTCCCCCAAAGTTGCTTTACCCCTTTTGTCCTCTGAACTTATTAAAATATAATTTCCATTGTACACCTTACCTCCCTATAAACATAGTAGGAAATCATCAAAAAAACCCTGCAGATTAATCAAAGATCTGCAGGGTTTAAAAAATAAGGGTAAATGTTTTTTTGTTCTATTGACCCCACTTCATCGCCACTGTTAAAGTGCAGCAGTTCGTCGGCTGATGCTGGGTTAGTTGTGTCGTAAGTACGAAATTGACGCCGGTGGGGGTAAACCTCGTCATGACAGGGACTTTCAAACCTATCGATTTAATTAAACGATCTACTTCAGCATTGTTTCCTTGCTGAGCGGCACTCATTACTCTGCGGGAGAATTCAACATTGCCTAAGCGATCTAACAGGATGCTTCCTTGTTCCATTAAGAAACGAAATGATTTAACAGAGCTCTCGAATATTTTAATATCTACGGGTGGATACATTCGTGGGGTAGGGTTATTGCCTATATAGGATGGATAGGGCGGAATGGGGGGAATAACAGGATAATGAAAAGGGTTGTAGTACATGCATAACTCTCCTTCCAAAATAAAAAACACAAGGCAATATACGGTATGATATTTTGGTCTGATTGGTTACTTTGGTTGTTGTACAATTACAGCAAAGACAAAACAGCGCATGGATTATATTCTATCCATGCGCTGTTTCATATTTAATCAATGTTAATGTTACCACTGGCCACATCAAGGTCAATCGTATATTTACCTGTTCCATGTGTACCATGAATATTTTTCTTGCTTAGTTTTTTTGAAACTAAAGGAAAATCGCATGAGAGATTACCACTACTAACATCTCCATTAAGTGAGAAATCAGCATCATCCGGTAAATCAAGCCCCACATTGCCAGAGCTAACATCTAGTTTAATTGGAGCGAGTAACTTATCCATTTGAACATTGAGCCTGCCAGATGCAATATCCGCTTCTAGCGCACCTGTATAGTGTTTGATGGTGAAATTACCGGAACTGACATCGATGACGCTTGTTTTTGCTTTAAGAGAATCTATTCTTACATTGCCAGAGGAAACATCATGCTTTAAATGCGTTACAGACAAATTTTGAAGATTCATATTTCCTGAGCCTATATCAATCGTTAGGTCCTCTAATTTCATCGGTTTTTCTATAGATGGTCCAAAAAAGTTTAGATTTCCTGAGCCTAAGTCAATCGTCATATTCTGTTCATAATCCTTAGGAATATAAATGGTAAGTTTTGATTTTTTCGAGGGCCACCAATTGAACCAGTTCCAACCTTTTCCTTTTAGATTTATTTTAATTGCATTGCCATTTTCATTAACGGTTAATTTTTGCTTGCCAACGTAACTTGCCTTTAAATTGGGACGATCTTCGGGAATAATGGTCGTATTGCCACTAGATACATCTACTTTAATTACGTCAGTGACCTTAGAAATAGCTGCCTGCTGCTCACTCGACCCGCCATCATCTGATTTAAATACCTCAACGACAGAAGCATAATTAAACGCAATATATAAGCCGGTTATCACCAATAAAAGAAATAGAATCCTTTTCATTTTACATAGCATCTCCTTTTTCTTCCTAACTTTCTATATATAGGATAATAAATCCTCTATCTTTTCTCGATGTACTAGAGATTTATTTTTTCCTGCGACTTAAGATGTAGTTGTTAGCGGAAATTTTTTGAAAAAGAATTAGACAATTTGTTTGGAATACCTTATAAATTTGAAAGTGTTACGTTAAGATAATAAATAGTATCTTACGATAGAGGAGAGCACGTAATGAATAAAAAATTTTGGATGTATTTACTTTGCCTTATCCTGTTACTTACGGTTTTTTATAAGCCGATAGAAACTTTTATAATACAACCTATACATGCACAGGAAAAGGAATCACCGATTCTTGAAAAAGTAATTGTGTTTTTAGGTGACAGTATTACTGCGTATGGAAAATGGAATGAATACTTTCCTAATGCCATTACGATTAATCATGGCATCAGAAGAAACAAAACGAGTGATGTATTATGGAGATTGGATCCAGTTATCCAAAATAAACCCGATCAATTATTTCTCATGATAGGCATAAATGATTTAATTCAAGGAGTTCCTGAGAAGACGCTCATCGATAACTACAGCAAAATAATTACCGATATTCGGGGAAAATCACCTAAAACCAAGGTTTATGTTCAAAGCATTCTTCCCGTTAATACTGCAATGGTAAAATTCCCATTAGGTTTTTCAGATAAAATCATCCGTGTTAATAAAGAGATCAAGGAAATTGCCAAAATGAATGGATGTACATATATTGATTTGTATAGTATCTATTCAGAGGGAAATGTGTTACCACAAGCTGAAACAAGAGATGGTCTTCATTTAACAGATCAGGGCTACCGTAAATGGATCAATGAAATAGAAAAATATATAAATTAATGGGAGAGTCTTACATGCTGCAAAAGATAAATAAAAAACTTGAAAAAATTATGCCACTGATTACTCCTGTTGGTGTTGTACTAGGTGTTCTGCTTAGTACCTATTTAAAAGATTTCTCCTTTTTAATTCCCTGGTTATTTGCCTTTATGACCTTCGCAGGCAGTTTGAGTTCAAATTTTCATTCTTTAAAAAATGTTATCTTGCATCCATTTCCGATTATTATGGGGATGGTGATTTTACATATCATTATGCCCATTTGGGCTTGGGGGATCGGACATATCACTTTTTCTCATGATGTTTACACCATTACTGGACTTGTCTTAGCAATGGTTATTCCAACAGGTGTGACGAGTTTTATTTGGGTTTCCATCTATAAAGGAAATATCCCGTTAGTCTTGTCGCTCATCCTAATTGATACTTTTCTCTCACCCGTTATTGTTCCATTTTCGCTATCATTATTTATTGGTCAAAAAGTTGAAATGGATTTCTTTAGTATTATGAAAGGGATGTTGGGAATGGTGGTAATTCCATCATTGATTGGGATGGTTTTAAACCAAAATACTAAAGGTAGAATTAACAAGCAATTAGGGGTACGCCTTGCTCCTTTTTCAAAGATTTGCTTGGGGATTGTTGTCATGCTGAATGGAGCAGTTGTTGCTCCGTACTTAAAAAATATTAATCTTAAACTAGTAAGTATTGTCCTCGTTGTCTTTTTCATTGCCTTGACAGGTTACTTATTTTCGTTCCTTTTGGGTCGTTTTATGAAAAGGGATCAGGAGACGATTGTCACCCTGACCTTTACTGGCGGGATGAGAAATATTAGTGCTGGTGCTGTTTTGGCTGTCTCCTTTTTTCCTGCCGCTGTAGCCGTTCCCGTCGTAGTCGGCATGCTCTTTCAACAGGTGCTGGCCTCGTTAAACGGACATTTTGTCCAGCGCTTTTTTATTAAAAAACAAGTAGTCGAGCAAAAATCGGTTGCTTTATAGCTTCAAAATGAAAATCTGACATAACACCCTCTCCCAACAACTATATATAAAAGTAGGCTAAAGGCCAGCGCTTGAAAAGTCCTGAGGAAGTGGTGAATCTTTGAAAGATAACGGAATTATTGCTGTCTTTTTAGCAGCAGGCATGAGTCGGCGAATGACCGTTAATAAGCTGGCCCTCCCCCTAGGCACGACAACCATTGGCAATTTGGCATTAGAAAATGCGATTAACTCGAACCTTGCACATATTATCGTTGTAACAAGAAAAGAGGACTCCCTTAACTGGATAGATGCTGCGTTATGGCAGCCTGAAAAGAGTCATAGGTGGACTTCTGTTTCCTGTCTGGATGCTATAAACGGTCAGGCCCATTCGTTACGCTGCGGGATGCATGCTGCAAAGGAATGGGAGCCTAGGGGTGTGATGGTACTCCTCGCAGACCAGCCATTTTTAAGTGTAAAGCTGATAAATGAACTGATTGTTCAATACGGCCTGCACAGTAAAGGTGGAAATTCTATTCCGTTTTTGGCAGCCTGTTATCAAGGTGTTCCAAGACCGCCAATTATCTTTTCACCAGCTCTCTTTCCCGAATTGCTAAAGCTTAAAGGTGATGAGGGAGCCAGAAGGCTTCTTCAAAAACAAAAGGGTGTACTACTAAATTATGAAACTGGTGTAGACTTTCTTGATATTGATACAAGGGACGATTATGAAAAGTTAATGCAAGGTGGCATCCATTTTGATTAGACATCAGTGGCAGTTCTACGAATTATGGGGTAATTCTACAAAACTTAGGAACAATTCTACAAATTAAAGAGGTAATTCTACAAAACTAAGGAAGAATTCTACAAAACAAAGGACTCATTCTACAAAATTACATGGTAATTCTACAATTGCCGGATAAACATTTTCTACTCTATTGCAGTGGGAATAAATAACTCCCGGATACAAAGTGTCCCAATGAAAATATTAAGATTAAATCGGCAGATGTTCATACATGCCGATTTTTTAGTGCACTTTTTGTCCAAAATTGTAAGGGGAATTATGAGTGAAGTATAATAGAGTTAGCAAAATACACCATTTTGGGAGGAAACTATGACAAAACTATTTGTGGACAAAATCATCGAAATTCATGCACCAGCTTCAAGGGTGTGGGATGCTATTACTATAGGTGAACGCAATCGACAGTGGGCGTTAGAGTTTTCTAGCGGAGGGCCGCAGTTCTACCTAGAATCAACATGGGAACTGGGAAGTCCCGTACTCTGGAAAGGGCAGGACGGTGAGGTGATCGTTGAAGGGAATGTAACAGCTGTTGACGAACACAAATTGCTTCGCTTCACTGTATTTGATGTGCGAAGTTCTGAAAGACCTCAGGTAACAGAAGAAGATGGAATTACCTTCGAGTTGGCTGAAAAAAACGGTAACACCACTCTACATATTTTACAAGGGGATTTTTCAGCAATGACGGATGGGCAAATTTATAGAGATGCAAGTGCCGAGATTTGGGACAAAGTGCTACCGAGAATCAAACAAATGTCCGAATTAATATGATACTATGAGGGGCAGGGAATTCTTTCACCGGGCCCTTTTTTAACTATATAATAATTTATAAATTTCATTTTTGAGAATTGTCCAGCTCCAGCGCCCTAGCGGCTAGTGTCCTTCGCGCTCCGCCCTACGATAAGTCAAGCACGAATGCGCCTCCGGCTCTTCGTGTTTCCTTTATCGCGTTTAACGGGCAGTAGATTCTCAACTGCCCGTAAGAACCCGATCGGTTCAACTAACAATCAGCGAGAAAATCGCTCGCTGATTGAAGTTTCACTTTATCTCAGTTGGAGCGCTCCAGGCCATACGCCGCTGACCAGGGCGCTTCTGCATTTCTAATATGATAAAATCATATAAAAAGGAGTTTTTGACCTATGAATATCATTGACTTGCATTGTGATGCCTTACTAAAACTCCAAGAGGCACAAGGGGCATTGCGATATGCGGATGCGAAAGAACTCCAGACGAATAAATGGCGATTGCAGCAAGGCCAAGTAAAAGTCCAGTGCTTTGCTATTTTTATTGAACCGGATATTAAAGGAGATCAGAAATTTCAGATTGCCCTCGAGCAAATCGATTATTTTTATAAAGAAGTGCTAGGAAAAAATCCAGATATGATTCATATCAAAGAATGGTCTGACTTTGAGCGACTAAACGTTGGCCAGATTGGTGCGATGTTAACGCTTGAAGGTGTCGATGCCATTGGTAATGATTTAGCGAAACTCCATATTCTATACCGGCTTGGGGTTCGTTCGGTGGGCCTGACTTGGAATCAGGCGAACCTTGCTGCTGATGGTGCAGGTGAACCGCGAGGCGCGGGTCTGACGTTGTTTGGAAAAGAAATTGTTAAGTTTAATAACGAACACCAAATTTTCACGGATGTCTCCCACCTTAGCGATAAGGGAATTTGGGAGGTTATCGAACTCGCTGACTATCCTATCGCCAGTCACTCCAATGCTCGCACCCTTTGCCATCATCCGCGTAATTTAACTGATAACCAGGCCCAGGCAATGTTTGCTAAAGGCGGTTTGATTCATGTTGTGTACCATCCCCCTTTTACAAAGGAATCAGGAGAAGTGACGATTTCGGATCTTGTGAAACATATTGACCATTTTTGCTCCTTAGGCGGGGTCAAACAAATTGGTTTGGGATCGGATTTTGATGGTATTTCGACTTTTATTACAAATTTAGAAGACGCATCGAAAAGCCAAAATCTTATTAATGAACTTTTAAAATATTACAATGAAGAAACCGTGCGGGGGTTTGCTTATCAAAACTTTTTAGACCATCGGCCAGGGGGGAGACGATGAAGGTTAGGGAACAAGGAATGATTGTGGGAAGGCTTGAAACTGGCAAAAAAAACTGTATTACGGATGTTGCAGATGTGATGGTGGGACACGTAACACTTGACTACCCTCTAAACGAGACTGGGGTAGAATATGCTTGTACAGGTGTAACGGCAATCATTCCTCATAAAGGTAATTTATTTAAGGAAAAAGTAACCGCGGCAAGCTACGTGATCAATGGCTTTGGAAAAACGACCGGTCTTGTCCAGCTGAATGAACTAGGATTACTCGAATCCCCCATCATGTTAACGAATACCTTCGCCGTACCGGCCGTGACGCAGGGAGTACTGGAGTACATGCTTGCTGAAAATCAGGAAATTGGCGACACGACAGGGACGATTAACATCGTAGTGGGGGAATGCAACGATAGCTACTTAAATTCTATTCGTCTTTTTCCTGTTAAACCAGAGCATGCCATTGAGGCCATTAAGAATGCGTCTGACCTTCAAGTGGAGGAGGGGGCAGTTGGTGCTGGCAAGGGAATGATTTGCTTTGGCTATAAAGGCGGGATTGGATCCTCCTCGCGAGTCGTTGAGGAATATACCATTGGCTGCCTTGCACTTAGTAATTTTGGGAAAAAGGAAGAACTGCAAAGATACCGCTATTCAGCGGTAAAAGGATTATCGGAAACGGCAGATGGCTCGATTATTATGGTTATGGCAACAGATGCCCCGTTAAGTGATCGGCAGCTGCAGCGCTTGGCCAAACGGTGTGGAATTGGTCTCGGCCGAACAGGCAGCCATTTTAGTCATGGCAGTGGGGATATTGTCATCGCCTTTTCCACCGCACATAAAATTCCCCACTTCCTGGATGATAAAATGGAAACTCGTTCCCAGATCCGTGAAGATCATCCCATTATGAATCAGCTTTTTACAGCGGCAGCGGAAGCAGCAGAAGAGGCCATCCTTAATTCAGCTTCTCAAGCAGTCACAACGAAGGGGAGATCGGGACGGGTGGTTCACCAAATTAATTTGTTAAAAGAGGAGTAATCACATTGTACCTGACTATAAAAGAAACAGCAGAATATCTATCAGTGCCAGAGGCAACTGTTAAAAGCTTAATTCAACAAAAAAAAATTCGCGCACTATTTGATGGAGAGCAGTACATGATCTATAGGGAACAATTCGCTACCCACTTAAAACAACTGGAAAAGTACAAACAACTCATCGACGAAATCCTAAGCGAACCCATTCCAGAAAGCATCGATGTGAAGGACGAAGACTAATTTGATTATGATGTTGGCGGTGTTGTTAATGGTGCCTGACACCATTCGTGGACACTGTCCGCGTGAAAGGTACATATTTGTGAGGTGATTGGATGGATACTATTTTTCTTAAACGAGTTTATGAGCCTTATGATGAGACTGATGGGTGCAGGATACTGATTGACCGCTTGTGGCCGCGGGGGATTTCTAAGGAGAAGGCGAAGTTGTCGCATTGGTTAAAGGAGGTGGCTCCGAGTCCTGAACTGCGCAAAGAGTTTTGCCATATACCAGAACGTTTTGAGGATTTTCGATTAAAGTACCTTCATGAGCTTAGCAGTAATGAAGAAAAGCAGCATCTAATGAAGCAAATTCTCGATATCGCTGCTAAAGAAAAGGTTACCCTGTTGTACGGAGCAAAAGATCCTATTTATAATCACGGATTAGTTCTGATGGAAGAACTTACTAGATTAACGGAGTCAACATAACATATTAAAAAGCAGATGGGTCATTTCATATTTGACCCATCTGCTTTTTAATTTTTCCGGAAACGACCCATTACTTCCATGGTTTGCATGATGTTTACAAACGCCTTAGGATCAACAGTTTTAATGGTATGCTTCGTTTCATTTAGTTCGAATTTGGTAATGACCGTGGTTAACATTTTTCTTTTCTTATGGGTGTAGGCGCCTTCTACGTCGGTTACGGTTACACCCCTAGCATGCAATTGGAATAAGGCTTCTGTCAGTTCTTCATACTTTTCCGTTACAATCGTTAAGGTTAGCTTATTCTGTGTAGTATAAACCATATCGACCGCACGCCCTGCTACATATATAGCAATAATCGTATAAAGGGTAATATTCCAGCCAAAGATCAACCCAGAGCTCCCCACCACGAAAAGATTCATAACTGTATTTAAAAAGCCAACTTGCATGTTCTTCTTTTTCGCGAGCGTTAAGCTGATAATATCAGTTCCTCCTGTAGATCCGCCGAGGCGAATAATTAATCCAACAGCAATTCCATAAAGAGCGCCGCCGATAATGGAGGAAAGGAGAATGTCAGGGCTTATCGCCTTAATCGGAATAAATCTCATGCTTAGAGATAAAACCAAAACAGAATAACCAGTAAGTAAGACAAAACGTTTTCCTAAGTATTTCAATCCAACTAAAAATAATGGAATATTAATAGCTAAAATAATCGAACCTGTATTGATTCCGGTAAAATGCTGAATTAAAAAGGAAATACCTGTAACGCCCCCAGATGTTAACTTATGTGGAATGAGGAAGGTATTAAAGGAAAAGCCGAAAAGGATGGAGCATAGTCCGATGACCATGACTTGATAAATTAATCGAAACAAAATAAAACACCTCTACTATTTTTTCAACCTTTATATTAAAAACCTCATTCTAGTTTGAGTCAATACATAAAGTTTAATGTTACGAAATTATATAAAAAAATAATAGTTGTAAAGAAACAAAAAAATACACCGATCAATAGGTGTATTAAATGACATATAGATAGACCGTTAAGAAATGAGCTAAACTGCCTAGCAAGATAAATATATGAAAAATCTCATGAAAGCCTAAATACTTTGTTTCTAAAAACTTTGGCTTTGCCCCGTAGATTACTCCGCCAACGGTATAGAATATTCCACCGAGAACCAATAAAAACAATCCAACAGGATTTAAGCTGCCTGCTAAAGGTGAAAACACAAACACAATCATCCAACCCATTGCAATGTACAGGGCAGTAGAAATCCAGCGCGGGCAGTTAAACCACACCATTTTAAATACGACCCCGCTGATCGCAATCCCAGAAATAATCGCAAATAAAATCGCTCCCGTTTTTCCATTTAAACTAATAAAACAAAAAGGAGTGTAGGTACCAGCAATTAAAATAAAAATCATCGAGTGGTCAAGCCGTCTCAAAAAAGCAATGACCTTATCCTTAGCAATAACCATATGATAGGTGGCGGATGCCGAGTAGAGCAGGATCATACTAACGCCAAAAATTATAACAGCTGAGATTACCAAGGGAGAGGGCGTAGTCATAGCAGCTTTTATCACCATGGCAAGCAGACCGACAAAAGATAAAATAGCACCTGCTAAATGGGTCAACCCATTAATAGGTTCTCGAATATAATGATTCATTTTTTTACACTCCTTATAACAACATGTAGTTTTAATAACTACTTATAATAATACTGATAAAATGAAATCTAGTCAACGGTTATTTATTTCTGTATAATAAAATTAATAACGGAAAATGGTGGGATCTTCACGATGGAAAATATCAAACAAATAATTGACTCGCTTGGTATAGATGCAAACTTGACCTTAGAGGATATTCCAAAGATTGATTTATATATGGATCAAGTTATACAATTATTCGAAAGTAAATTTAATGAATCGAAGCGGAATGAAGAAGAAAAGGTGCTTACAAAGACCATGATTAATAATTATGTGAAGGGTAAATTAATTTTTCCAATCCAAAATAAGAAATATTCAAAAGGCCATTTAATCTTGATCAGTTTAATTTATCAGCTTAAAGGAGCACTATCGATTAATGATATTAACGCAACCCTAAGCGGAGTAAATAAAAAGATGATGAATGGGACGCTTGATTTAGACTCTTTTTATTCCAGCTACCTGCATTTAACAGACGAAAATACAGCTGATTTTAAAAAGAACATTGAGGAAAGAGTCAAACATGTAAAAGAGGAAATCTCACATGTACATCAAGATGAAAACTCAGCCTACTTAGAGCAGGTATTGATGATTACATCGTTAGTCCATATGAGCAATTTGTACCGGAAAGTAGCTGAAAAGTTGGTGGATGATTTAGTGGTCGACAAAGAAGAGAAGCGTCAAAGATAGAACCTATCTTTGACGCTTTTTGCGTTAAAAGAAAGAAAAATAGACGAGGGTAAAATAGTTGTTTTTTTTTTGGTGGAAATTCTTTCTAATTAATATAATCGAACAGGAAATTATTTACGAAATTTCAACTATATGATATGTTTTTGAAAAATAAATTTTGCTACTTGGAGATGTTCTTTCAATGAAAACACAACATAATGTATTTGAGCAAATTAAAGGGAAACTAATTGTCTCTTGTCAGGCACTACCAGATGAGCCGCTTCACAGTCCATTTATTATGGGGAGAATGGCGTATGCTGCTAAACTAGGGGGAGCAGCTGGAATAAGGGCAAATAGTGTGGAAGATATTAAGGAAATCAAAAAAACTGTTGATTTACCAATTATAGGTATTATTAAACGAGTATTCGATAACTCGGATGTATTTATTACTCCAACTCTTGAAGAAATTGAGCTTCTCTATCAAGAGGGTGTTGATATTATTGCTTTAGACGCAACTACTAGGGTTCGACCTGATGGAAAAACAATTAGTGAAATTTTCCCGCTAATTCGAGAAAAATATAGTGACCAACTCTTTATGGCAGATTGCTCGAACTATGAGGAGGGGAAATTAGCTTATGAATTAGGATTTGATTGTGTAGGAACAACGTTAAATGGCTATACCGAATACACTAAAGGTAATAAGGATCTAGATCTTCATTTAATCGGAAGATTAGTTAAAGATATTCCGGTTCCAATAATCGCTGAGGGTGGTATTTGGACACCTGAGGACTTGAATGATGTTCTTAAGTGTGGAGCTTTTACAGCGGTAGTGGGGACCGCCATTACTAGACCAATGGAAATTACAAAAAGATTTGTTAAGGCTATTAGCTCAATACACGAGAATTAATGATGAAATGAGTCCATCGATTTATCTTGATTTAATAAGGAAAATACCTAAAAGCAGTGATCTTAAAAAGTGTTTTTTGAAGAAAATACCTCACTAACAAAGTATCAGACCCTACCCCCATATGCTGTTTAATCTAACGTATTGCAACTGCATATGGGGGAGTGGGAGATGTCACCTAAATATTATCAGGAAAGGGCTTACCTTTGTGGAATTTTACATCTTGAACACCTTTTCCAATCTCCAATGATTTAAGAGTGGAATTTGGGGCCACATCCATATATATTTGGACAGAATCGGCACGATGTTCGCCGCCATAAATCTTTATAGCGGTCCCAGCGTTTTTAAACTCCTTAATGGACACTTGATGTACCGCCACATTTCTAGCCCTATATTGAATGGCAATCACTGGATTGCCTTTGAAATCGTAATTCGGGTCACCAATTACCGTAAAATGATTCACCACGACATTTTTATAAGCGGAAACAACCATCCCCCGCGGCGCTGAATCCTTATACAAGTCAGTAAAAATAGGTGCGATAGATACAAGATTCATAGCGATAATATTGTAGGCGGTTTTAGATTCTGAATCCGTTATTTTGTGGTGCCCGATATGCCGAAAGTTAAAGGAGCGGTTATCGTTAACAGAAAGATGCCCGACAATTTGCACATTTGATGCAGCCGAGGAATTCTGGTGTGCCTTAATTTCAACCCCGCCAAAGCACCTGGCTGATGAGTTATTAACCAGCAAAACATTTCGTGAGCCATCATCAATTTCTATTCCATTTGAATTTGAAAAACCTTTTTGATGGGTTCTTCCACTAGGATCACACATATGGGAATTAGATATAAAAATATAGTCACTATGGTGGGTCGTAATTCCGTCGTCACCAAAGCCATAGCCTGTCAGTTGATCAAGCCAAATGTATTTACTGCCGCCGCGTGCTCTAAAACCATCGCCACCGTAGTTGTACTGGGTTGACGATATATCAAAACAATGAAGGCCTGGGTTAATCCCCTCGACCTCTTTTATCCAGCCAAAAGTGACGTTCGCAAAAGTTAGACAGCTAGAATGATTGCCCCATGTACTTGTCTTTGCAGCCTCACCCAGTCTTTCCACATTCCAGTCCAAACTTAACCCTTGAACATGAATATGATGATTTCCTTTCCAATGGTTGGTGTTTGTAATTAGTCGAGTCCCTTTTGGGGCACTGTTATGAAGCTTAATAGTGGTTAACCCCTTGCCAGCACCAACAAGACTTGTCCACGAAGGAAGTTTAATTTCTTTTGTAATAAAGACCCCTGCGGGCACAATGACTTTTACACGCCCCGTGCCGATCGCTTGTTTAAAAGCATGAGTACAATCCGTTTTGCCATCTCCAACTGCGCCAAAATCAAGTACATTTACTTCTTGGCTGATCCTTTTATTTAACTGTACATATTCTTGGTCAAGCAAGTCCTTCCAATCGGGTATAACATTCCCCTCGTGATCGAACGTCATTTTTGTAGGTTCTAAAAGGTGTGAAGGAGTTGCCGCAAGACGGAATAACCGCTCCTTTATCTTTTCTGAAAAAGAAATAGGCTGTTTTTTTTCAGAGTGGATGGTAGTTGGACGGTCTTGACATTGATCAAAAAGTTGCTCTGACTCTTTTATAATTCTTTTCAAATCCAGTTGCTTACCTGTAAATTGATTAAGTAATTCTTTGTTCTCTCGTGGATTATGAAACTGATTAAACTTTAACATGCCTATCACTCCAAAACATCTTATAAAAGTAGTATACCCTAAGCTGCTGTGGGTTCTTATTTAAATTATTGTTAATATGGGGTGATTGAATTCATTCTGAATTCCGAATCTTTTGTGAACATAGTGTCCGCAGTGTTCGGAGTAAGCACGGTATGGGTTAGGATGTAGGTAATATTAGAAGGGAGAGTCATACAATGAAGAACCAAAAATCAATCAGCATTTTAGTCCTATTCATTGCCCTGTTTTCGATTGTCGCCACATCTTTAGCAATTTTCTCTAGACAAGGACCGGGGGCATACGATTACGAGTCTATTTTCGGAGAGACCATCTCTATTTATGGAAAGGGCCTTTACCAACATGATTCTGTAGCAATGGCTTCACAAGCCATTGCTCAAGATTATGTAACGCTATTTTTAGGAGTCCCCTTGCTGGTGATTTCACTTTTTTTAACGGGAAAAGGTTTGTTAAGGGGAAGATTGTTATTAACAGGAACGCTGGGATACTTCTTATACACCTATGCATCCTATTCCTTTCTATCCATGTATAATTCCTTGTTCCTCGTTTATGTATTCCTCATGTCTGCCAGCTTTTTTGCTTTTACGTTAGCACTTATGTCATTTAATATTCCGATGTTACCAAAGCAATTTGATATTAAACTGCCCATTAAATTTATTGGTGGTTTTTTAATCTTAGTTTCATTTATGTTTGGGATGATGTGGCTTGGCAAAATAGTGCCGCCGATATTTAATGGAACTCATCCTGACGGGCTCGAGCATTATACAACACTCATCATTCAAGCCCTTGATCTGGGATTTATAGTACCCGTAGGATTCTTAGCGGGTATTTTGCTAATTAGAAGAAAACCATTTGGATATCTTCTTGCAGCGGTCATTACAATGAAAGATGTAACCTTACTAACAGCGCTAACAGCCATGATATTCCTACAAATCAAGGCAGGCATCGACATAAGCCCATTAGTTATTGCACTCATCCTCCTAGTTAATATCATAATCATCTACATCATGTTTTTAATCTTGAAAAACGTAAAAGAGGTGTCAGGCACCATTAGATAACTCTTTGTAGTGGAAAATAAAAACCCTTCCATTTATTTGTGGAAGGGTTTGTTTTTATGGTGGTGACATTTGTTTGAGGTAATACCTAAATTACCAATCCTGCAATTAGGAGGGCGATAGGAAAAATACTTACAAATACTATTTGCAGGGAATTTACCTGCCCGTATAAAACCACTGTGCCAAAATTTTGATCCCACAAGGAGATACCATTCTTTTTAAGATGTAGATAAGAAAAATAATAGCAAATAAAATTAAGAATGGGAATACCAAAGCCCATGCCTGCAGCGGTAACAAACACACTCCGCTTCAAAGCGGTTCCATAGGGGAGCCGTTCACCACTTATTGTTCGAAGACGCATATTTAAAATGGCCTTTCCTAAGGTATTTCCAAAAATCGTGAGGATAATTGACTCCACTAAAATATATAAAATTAAACTAAGTATAAAGATAAAAAGTCCGGATGATTCTACGATGAATTTTGGAGAGAAGATGGAGATAAAGGTAATTAAGAAAAGAGAAAATAACGAAAGGTCGAAAAATCTAGCAAGATACCGTACAACTGGTCTTCCATTTGGGTAGGTATCCTTTTCAAGCTCCTGCCAACTTTTGGCCAAATTTTCAGCAGGTTGTTCAACTTGTCCTTCCTTATAGGAGAAGTCAGGAAACAACGCTAGCGTTTTAGCCATTTGCCAACGATGCATGTGATGTGTCCAAACAAAAGTCTCCGCAGGTAAAATCCCTTGTTCAAACATTTTCCTTAATTCAAATAATCCGATAGGACCCTGTTGTTCATGATTACGAATGTAAAACCATGCATTTCCTTTCGGTAAATCCATATTATCACCCCAATCAGGTAAATTATACCATGCAGGTTTCTTGTAAATTTTCATGCGAAATGGATAATCTTGAACAATTTTTAACACTTTTAAGAAAAGGAATAATAAATAGAGGGAGTTCGAAAAATACTAACAAATGTTCGGAGGTGGAATAGTTGGAGCAAAATGAATTTGAAAAAATTTACGAACAGTATAAACAGGAAAGTGAGCAACAAGCACTAGCTGAAGCAGAACCAAGTATAAGCACAGGAAAAGAAGGGATTGCAGCCGTAAGGAAAAATGATGACGGCGATATCATTGCTTTCAAAACGAGTACAGGCAGAGAGTTAGATTATCTCACCGCACTAACAGAAGCGAAAGAAGGGAAGCTTGCCCATGTAGATGTTTTCCATAAATATGGGCGGGACATTATTCGCAGTGAACCAGATGGGATCAAGGAAAACAATTTGGATCAATTACCTGAATTTTAACTAGAAATTTTTTCCATAAAAAATGAGCTTGCCGCCAAGCTCATTTTTACTTTCTATTTATGCGTAAGTTCATATTCGTTAATTCTGTCTTCATAATTTAAAGTAACACCAATTTCATCCCAGCCATTTAACAGCATCTCTTTTGGATAGGGGGCAATGTCAAAACTAACTTCGAATCCCTCATGATCATAGATGACTTGATTTTCGAGATTCACTGTAATTTGATATTGTTCAGATTCTGCCTTTTTCATCATGTATTGAACATGCTCATCACTAACTTGGATTGGGAGAATGCCATTTTTAACACAATTGTTTTTAAAAATATCGGCGAAACTTGGTGCAATTACAATTTTAAAGCCAAAATCTTGAACTGCCCATGGAGCATGCTCACGGGAAGAGCCGCAGCCAAAGTTTTCACCAGCCAGCAAAATAGATGCATCTTTATATTTTGGATCATTTAAGGAAAAATCAGGCCGTAGATTTCCTTCGTCATCAAACCGCCAATGGTAGAACAAAAATTGGCCAAATCCACTTCGTTCAATTCTTTTTAAAAACTGCTTGGGAATAATTTGGTCAGTATCGATGTTAGGCCTATTTAACGGATAAACGAGGCCTTGATGTATGCATAGTGGTTCCATTACAATACCTCCTGGGCAGTAAACTCTCTGACATCAACAAAATGACCAGCCACAGCGGCAGCCGCTGCCATCTCAGGACTAACAAGGTGAGTTCTAGCCCCGTTGCCTTGACGGCCTTCAAAATTCCGGTTAGAAGTAGAAGCACAACGTCCACCCGGCGGAACAATATCATCATTCATCGCTAAACACATACTGCAGCCAGCTTCCCGCCATTCAAAGCCTGCCTCAGTAAAAATCTTGTCGATGCCTTCTTTTTCTGCAGCAAGTTTAACACTGAACGACCCAGGTACGACAATGGCTTTAACAGAAGGATTAACCTTTCTGCCACGAATTACTTCTGCTGCTTTCCGCAAATCACTTAATCTCGAATTTGTACAAGAACCGATAAAAACATGGTCAATTGTCACACTGGATAGGGGTTGTCCTGCTTCTAATCCCATATATTCAAGTGCCCGCTGGATCGCATCCTTTTCGTTCGGTTTATCGGTTTCCTCTGGACTTGGAACATTGGCTGTCACAGGTATACACATACCTGGGTTTGTACCCCAAGTAACTTGTGGTTCCACTTCCGCTGCCTCGATCTCAACGACTGCATCATAGGTGGCACCCTCGTCTGTAGCAAGTGCCCGCCATTTAGCTACTGCTTTCTCAAATGCTTCTCCTTGAGGGACATGTCTGCGTCCGCGTAAGTATTCAAAAGTGGTTTCATCCGGCGTGATTAGTCCTGCCCGAGCCCCGGCCTCAATTGACATGTTACAGATTGTCATACGCTCATCCATGGAAAGGGCACGAATCGCCTCACCTGTGTATTCAATCACATAACCAGTTCCAAATTTAATACCGAATTTGCCGATGATCGCAAGAATTAAGTCTTTGGCCGTTACCCCAGTCCCTAATTGTCCATTAACTTTTACATTAAGTGTTTTTGGCGGTGCTTGCCAAAGCGTTTGTGTTGCAAGGACATGCTCAACTTCACTAGTCCCGATCCCAAAAGCAAGGGCTCCAAATGCACCATGTGTGGAAGTATGACTGTCACCGCAGACAATCGTTTTACCTGGTTGGGTTAAACCAAGCTCTGGACCAATGACATGAACAATGCCATTGTCGGGGTGATGAAGGTCAGCAAGTGTTACCCCAAACTCCTGACAATTTTGCTGGAGGGTGTCTACTTGTTTTTTTGAGATAGGATCATTAATGACTTGGCGTTGGCGAGTTGGAATATTATGATCCATTGTCGCAAAGGTAAGATCTGGACGGCGGACCCTGCGGCCATTCAACCTTAAGCCCTCAAACGCTTGGGGAGAGGTTACTTCATGAACAAGGTGCAAGTCGATATAAAGTAAGTCTGGCTTTCCTTCTTCTTGATGGACCACATGCTGTTCCCAAATTTTTTGGATAATCGTTTTTGGTGTTTGCATAGCTTCCTTCCTCACATAAAAAGATTTTAATACCGCGCAATCGGCGGATAGCAGGTGCCAATCGGCGGATAGCAGGTGCCAATCGGTGGATAGCAGGTGCCAATCTGCGGATAGCAGATGCCAATCGGCGGATAACACATGCCAACTGGCGGATAGTGGTGCCAACCGGCGGATAGTGGTGCCAATCAGCGGATAACACATACCAATCGGCGGATAGCGGCTGCCAATCGGCGGATAAAATAATGCCATTAGATTTATAAAGGTAAACCGCCTCACAAATCAAGACGGTTTACCCTAAGAAATTACTTAATAATAACAGCTGGCGATACACTTTGATGCATTTTGAGATTTAATATAATCGGCAATTAATTTGGTCATTTCAGCAGTACCTACAAGACGTCCCTCTGCAATTTGAACATCGCCTGTATGGAATCCAGCATCGAGAATGGATTGGACAGCATCCTCAATTACTTTGGCCTCAGTCTCAAGGTTAAAAGAGTACCTTAACATGAGGGCTGCAGATAAAATCATCGCAACTGGGTTGGCAATCCCTTTTCCAGCAATGTCTGGGGCAGACCCATGAACGGGTTCATAAAGGCCTAGACCATTTTCAGCCAGGCTGGCAGAAGGGAGCATCCCGATCGAGCCAGTTAGAACGGATGCCTCATCACTTAAAATATCGCCAAATAAATTCTCTGTGACAATAACATCAAACTGGGTCGGGTTCGTGATTAACTTCATAGCCGCAGCATCGACTAAAACATGTTCTACAGCAACATCAGGATATTGAGCCTTTTTCTCTTCAACCACTTCGCGCCAAAGTTTGCTGGATTCAAGGACATTGGCCTTATCGACAGAAGTGAGGTGTCCACGCCGTTGTTGGGCAGCTTGAAAACCTTTATCGACAATTCTTTCAATCTCTTTACGAGAATAAACCAGTGTATCTACAACGGAGTTTCCATTATCACGGCGCTCACTTGGTGTTCCAAAGTAAAGCCCGCCAGTTAATTCACGTACAATAAGGAGGTCGCTTCCTGAAACCACTTCTTCCTTTAATGGTGATGCATGGAGCAGGTTTTTAAAACCTTTGATTGGCCGTAGGTTTGCATACAAATCCAGCGCTTTACGAATGCCGAGCAAGCCTCGTTCAGGTCGAAGATGGGAGGGATTTGTATCCCATTTTGGCCCGCCAACAGCACCTAATAATACTGCATCGGCTTGCTTACAGGCATCCACAGTCGTGTCTGGAAGGGGAGTGCCGTAAAGGTCAATGGCTGCTCCTCCGATTTCATGGGTTTCAAAGCTAAAATGATGATTAAATTCTTCAGCAATTGCCTGTAATACATCTTTTGCAGAATTAATGACTTCCTTGCCAATCCCATCACCGGGAAGTAGAACAATCTGTTTTTTCATTAGAAGCAACCTCCTCATTTGGTTTAATTTAGACGCCTAGAGAGGCGCATATTGCAATAATAGAATTTATAAGTTTAAACTTTGAGAAATGTCCAGCTCCAGCGCTTTTCTTACAAAGCCGGTTCTTTCACACTGTTTTTTTGATTATAAAATACACGATTGACGGCGTTTAAAAAGGATCTAGCCGATGCTTCGAGAACGTCTTGCGCAGAGCCGCGTCCGCTGAAAGCCATGCCATTGACGGTCATTTTTACATGCACTTCGGCAAGGGCATCACGGCCTTGCCCAACAGAGCTTAATCGATAGTCGGTCAAATGTATTTCCTCTTTAATAAGTGCTTCAAGAGTGTTCATGAGTGCTTCCACACTTCCTGAACCTGTTCTGGCTGTTTCCACTCGGTCTCCTTCTGGAGTGATGAGTGCAACCGTTGCGGTAGGGAGGTTGGCAGAACCATACTGAACTTGGAAAGCAACTAGTTCATATTTCTTCACATCAATAGTTGTTGTTTGGATATCGGTTAAAATGGTAAATAAATCTTCGTCAGTAACTTCTTTTTTACGATCTGTTAACTGTTTAAATGAAGTGAAGGCTTCTCCCAGCTTTTCGGTGGATAAGCTAAAGCCCATTTGCTCAATTTTGTCTTTAAAAGCATGGCGGCCTGAGTGTTTCCCAAGTACTAAATCATTAGATTTTACGCCAACTAACTCAGGGGTAATAATTTCATACGTTAACGTATTCTTTAATACACCATCCTGATGGATCCCTGATTCATGGGCGAAGGCATTTTTTCCGACAACTGCTTTGTTAGGCGGGACAATCATACCTGTAAAGCGGCTGACAAGGTCACTGGTACGTTTTATTTCGTTTAACACTAGATTAGTAGTAAAAGGATATTTATCTTTTCGAATATTAAAGGCGACGGCAATTTCCTCTAGGGAGGCATTACCAGCACGTTCACCGATGCCATTTATTGTACCCTCGACTTGGGTAACTCCGTTTTCAACAGCTGCGATAGAATTGGCAACGGCCATTCCGAGGTCATCATGACAATGACAGGATAAGGCAACTTTATGGATATTTGGTACGTTTTCTCTGATGTAACGGAACATCCGTCCATATTCTTCAGGTGTTGTGTAGCCGACCGTATCAGGAAGATTGATAACTGTTGCACCTGCATCAATTACCTTTGTAATGATTTTTACAAGAAAATCTAAATCAGAACGAGAAGCATCTTCAGCTGACCATTCAATATGGGGGAATCTCGTTTTGGCATATGCAACCATATCAACGGCAGTTGTCAAAACTTCTTCAGGCGTTTTCAACAGCTTATATTGCATATGGATGGGGGAGGTTGCAAGAAAAACATGCAACCTTGGTTCCGCTGCATCTTTTAACGCATCCCACGCAATGTCAATGTCCGATTTTGTTGCGCGTGCCAAGCCGGTAACCGATGAATTTTTGATCGTTTGGGCAATAGCTCTTACTGCTTCGAAATCGCCTTGAGAGGAAGCCGGAAAACCGGCCTCCATAATGTCCACGCCAAACCGCTCGAGCTGTTTGGCAATTTCCAATTTTTCAAGCTGGTTTAAATTCACACCAGGGGACTGTTCGCCATCACGTAAGGTTGTATCAAAGATATTAACGTGAACCATTTACCACCACTTCCTTCTTTGCAGTTACTGGCTTTTTAATAAACGGCATTAAGGCACGAAGTTCACGGCCGACTTGTTCAATTTGGTGATTGTTCTCAGCGCGGTTAATTGCGTTAAATTGTGGACGATTTGCTTGGTTTTCTAAGATCCAGCCATGAGCAAATTTACCTGTTTGGATATCTTTTAAGACTTCCTTCATGCGTGCTTTTGTATCTTCATTTACAACACGCGGGCCGGAAACGAAATCTCCCCACTGAGCTGTATCCGAGATTGAATAGCGCATGTTTTCTAAGCCACCTTCATATAGAAGGTCAACGATTAATTTCAACTCATGTAAACACTCGAAATATGCCACTTCAGGCTGATAACCTGCTTCTACTAGTGTTTCGAAGCCTGCTTTGATTAGGGCAGTAGTACCACCGCAAAGAACCGCTTGTTCTCCGAATAGATCTGTTTCGGTTTCTTCTTGGAAAGTTGTTTCTAATACTCCGGCACGGGCAGCACCGATTCCTTTTGCATAAGCAAGTGCTACATCGCGTGCTTGACCAGTGTGGTCTTGGTAAACCGCATATAGTGCTGGAACTCCGGCACCTTCTGTATACGTACGGCGAACTAAATGTCCTGGGCCTTTAGGTGCTACTAAGAATACATCAACGTCCGCAGGAGGGACGATTTGGCTGAAATGAATATTGAATCCATGGGCAAATACTAAGGAATTACCAGCTTCAAGATTTGGTTTAATGCTTTCTTCATAAACCTTTGGCTGCATTTCGTCCGGAAGAAGAACCATCACCACATCTGCTGCAGCAGTTGCTTCGGCAACGGAACGAACATCCACGCCATCTTCCACTGCTTTATCCCATGACTTTCCACCGCGTAAGCCAACGACAACATCAAAGCCGCTTTCTTTTAAGTTAAGTGCATGTGCATGACCTTGAGATCCATAACCGATGATTGCGATTTTCTTTCCTTGTAAAACTTCCTCTTGAATATCTCCGTTATAAAGTACCTTTACCATTATTAATCATCCTTTCAGGAATAGTATTATTTTAATAGTGAGTATGTTGCTAGTTCGTTTACTTGTGGCTGGTGCCCACGTTGGAGGGCGGTCAGACCGGTTCTGGCAATTTCTTTTATGCCGTAAGGACGGAGCATTTCAATCAAAGCATCGATTTTATCGGGTCGACCTGTAATTTGAACAGCCAGACTGTCTTTGCTCACATCAATAATTAAGGCACGGAACGGATCAATAATTCCGTTAATTTCACTGCGTAATTGGCTGTTGCTAGCCACTTTAATTAAGGCAAGTTCCCTGGCAACAATGGCTTTATCAGTAATATCGGAAACTTTTAAAACATCAATTTGCTTGTTTAATTGTTTTGTCACCTGCTCAAGTCGTTGTTCATCTTCAACCTCGACCACCAGGGTCATTTTTGAAATCCCCTCCGTTTCTGATGGACCGACTGAGATACTTTCAATATTGAACTGGCGCCTTTGCAAAAGGCCGGTGACACGATTTAGCACACCGCTTCGGTCTTGGACCGTTGCTGTTATGATCCGTTTCATGGTTTCACCCCAATCATTTCATGAATTCCTTTGCCCGGGGCTATCATTGGGAAAACTTTTTCCTGCTGCAAGACACGACAATCAACTAAAACAGGGCCATTATGGGCAAATACTTCAGGTAGAACGGTAATCAGTTCTTCCTGATTGTTAACTCGATAGCCCTTAATAGAATAGCTGTCAGCAAGTTTGACGAAATCAGGCTGTGTATGAAGAATCGATTCTGAAATTCTGTTTCCATGTAATAGTTCCTGCCACTGGCGAACCATTCCTAATGCACCATTATTAACAATGATGATTTTTACTGGAAGGTTTCTTTCATAAATAATCGATAACTCCTGAAGTGTCATTTGAAAGCCGCCATCCCCAACAATCGCTACAACGGTACTATCTGGTGCAGCAATTTGAGCACCTATTGCTGCAGGGAAACCGAAGCCCATTGTTCCAAGTCCGCCAGAAGTAATCCAATGGTGCGGTTCATTAAAAGTGTAATACTGGGCTGCCCACATTTGATGCTGGCCAACATCGGTTGCGACTATCGCTTCACCGTTCGTTACTTTATGAACGGCTTCGATGACCCATTGTGGACACATTCCGTTTGGATCATGTTTATACCAAAGCGGATATTCGTGTTTGTATTGACTTAGCTTTTGGAGCCATTCACCTGTTTTCGGTGTTTCAGTCTCCTGGTCAAGCAACTCGCGTAAGGCCTCTTTCGTATCCGAAACGATTGGAAGATGAGTTGGAACATTTTTACCAATTTCAGCTGGGTCAATGTCAATATGGGCAACCTTCGCAAAAGGTGCGAAGTGTTTAAGATTACCTGTAAGTCTGTCATCGAAGCGGGCTCCAAAGTTGATAAGCAGATCGCATTCATAAATGGCCATGTTCGCTGCATATGTTCCGTGCATTCCAGCCATGCCTAACGAAAGGGGATTATCTGCCGGAAAGGTACCTAGTCCCAGTAAAGTAGTAACTACCGGAATTTGGTGTTTTTCTGCCAAAGCCCTTAATTCGGAAGATGCTCTTCCGTGGAGAACTCCAGCACCAGAAAGAATTACTGGTTTAACTGCTTTTGAAATAGAATCGGCAAGCTTTTTAATTTGTAATGGATTTGGCTTGGTTGTTGGCTGGTATCCAGGTAAATTAATTCTGCCTTCTTCAGGTTCTTCCATTAAAAATCCGGCGGAGATATCTTTAGGAACATCGACCAAAACTGGACCTGGCCGGCCGGTAGAAGCAATATGGAAGGCTTCCTTAACGATGCGTGGTAAGTCCGCGATTGATTGAACCTGATAATTATGTTTGGTAATCGGTGTGGTAATGGCCATCACATCGGCTTCTTGAAAAGCATCTGTCCCGATTACACTCCTTGCAACCTGACCGGTAAAGATCACAAGCGGCAGGGAATCCATCATCGCATCGGTTATTCCTGTAACCAGGTTAGTTGCTCCAGGTCCAGATGTAGCAATGACAACTCCTGGTTTCCCAGTAACCCGGGCATAACCTTCAGCAGCATGAATCATACCTTGTTCGTGACGGAAAAGGACGTGCTTGATTGTACCCCGTGCCCGGTAAATGGCATCATAAATTGGCAGGACGGCACCTCCGGGATATCCAAACAGTGTCTCAACTCCTTCTTTTTTCAGTAAGTCGATGAGAAGGTCTGCACCGGTTTTGGGCTCGGTACTAGTTTGGACATCAAGCTTTTTTGCTTCTACTTTCACGTCGTAATCCCTCCTTAGGGTATTTGAATATTTAAAAAACTCAGCACATGCTGTGTCTTGTAAAAAATAAGATACATAACATCGTAAAAAGACCTATTCTCCACGAATACACTGCAGTGAGGACAACAAAGCAGAATAATCGGGGAGAATAGGTCTTTCTTTTTCTCGGTACCACCCGGTTTTTACAGTATCCTTACGAATACTGCCTTATGAAGCGACAAAATATACGCTTCTTTTGGTAACAGGTGCCCATATGAACACCTGATTGAGCCTACTAAGTTGACCGTTCAGCTCAATACTCAGGGATGATGTCAGAATAAGTTGTATTACTGGGCTTCCAGCAACCCCAGCTCTCTGAAAATACATTTTCTTATTCCTTTATTCCCGTCATCGATTTAATGGTATTTTTTTGTCAAATGAAATTCATTTAACGCTTTAGCACCGTAACTTCCTTAGGGAAGGGGAAAGGTACTAGGGATTCCCTTGTATAACAATCTAGGCTAAATGGACGTTACCGCCTTTTAGAATTTCATGATTCCGCCAGTATTGGCAGAGGTTACAAGTTTAGCATATTTTGCTAGATAACCAGTTTTGATTTTTGGCTCTGGTTTCACCCAGGCCTTTTGTCTTTCAGCTAACACTTCATCATCCACAAGAAGTTCGATGGAACGTGCTTCAAGATCAATTAAGATTTTATCACCATTTTCAACTAATGCGATTGGACCGCCTTCTGCTGCTTCTGGTGAGATATGACCAATGGAGATTCCGCGGCTGGCACCCGAGAAGCGGCCATCTGTTATAAGGGCAACTTCTTTACCTAATCCGCGTCCCATAATAGCAGAGGTAGGTGCCAGCATTTCTGGCATGCCAGGTCCGCCTTTAGGTCCTTCATAACGAATGACCACAACGTGACCTGCTTTGACTGTGCCGTTATTAATATTTTCTTGTGCGTCATCCTGGTTTTCAAAGACGATGGCTTCACCCAAGAAGGTTTTAATAGAAGGATCAACTGCACCAACCTTGATAACGGCGCCATCTGGAGCAATGTTTCCATATAGGATGGACAGTCCACCAACTGGGCTATATGGATTATCTTTTGTCCGGATCACCGCTTCATTAGTGATTGTTGCATCTTTCACATTTTCTGCAAGAGTCTTTCCAGTAATCGTTAAGCGGTCTTTATGTAAGGCGCCCTCAACTTTATAAAGTTCATTAATGATGGCACTCACACCGCCCGCCCGATGAACATCATCCATTGAATAATCGGAAGCTGGCATAATTTTTGCTAAGTAAGGAACTCTTTCAGCAATTTTGTTAATATCACGTAAATCATAGTCAATTCCGGCTTCATGGGCGATTGCCAATGTATGAAGTACGGTATTAGTTGACCCGCCCATTGCCATGTCAAGTGCAAAGGCATCGTCGATCGCATCGCGGGTAATGATGTCACGTGGTCGAATATCTTGTTTAACTAATTCAATTAAATGTCTTGCTGCTTGACGGATTAGTTCATGCCGTTCTTCTGATGTAGCAACAATGGTTCCGTTACCGGGAACTGTCATTCCTAGAACCTCCATTAAACAGTTCATCGAGTTAGCGGTAAACATCCCTGAACAAGATCCACAAGTTGGGCAGGCATTGGTTTCAATGTCTAAAAGCTGTTGTTGACTAATGGTCCCGTTATGGTAAGCACCAACCCCTTCAAAAACCGAGGTAAGGGAAAGATTCTTTCCTGTCGAAGGTGAAGTGCCTGCTTCCATTGGCCCCCCTGAAACAAATACGGAAGGAACATTAGTTCTCGCAGCCGCCATTAACATTCCTGGTGTGATTTTGTCACAGTTCGGAATGTAAAAAACCCCATCAAACCAATGAGCGTTGATGACTGTTTCCGCACTATCTGCGATAATTTCGCGGCTAGGAAGGGAATAACGCATACCAATATGCCCCATGGCAATTCCGTCATCTACACCAATGGTATTAAACTCAAATGGGATACCACCTGCTTCCCGAATCGCTTCTTTAACAATTTCACCGAAATGATTAAGATGTTTATGTCCTGGAATAATGTCAATATACGAGTTACAAACCCCAATAAATGGTTTCTCCAAGTCACTCGTTTTGACCCCAGTTGCATATAATAGACTTCGGTGGGGAGCACGATCAATTCCTTTTTTAATCATATCGCTGCGCATTTTTCTATCTCCTAACTGACAATGGCATGTTCTGTACTAGTTGGGTAACAATCAACACCATCTGTTGTAACGAATTGTATAAATTCCTCTAATAACTGTTTAGTAAGTTCAGAATTTTTTAAGTTTGATGATTATTTTCGATAATCATACAACCAAAAGAAAACAAGGTCAATATTAAAATCTGACAATTCAAACAAATAGGAAAAACTGATAGCGTTTACATCGTTGCTGTGATAAGGAAATGAAGAAAAACTTTTTTTCGAAAATTTTTTTTATTAAGTTATTAAAGAGGACAAGCATAGAGGAATGACGAGGGTTTACAAGCTCAAAGTGTTTGAAATAATCGAATCATTACTTCTATTTTCAATGTGAAATTAGAAGTATGTTTAAGTGATTTATCCTATCTTTGCAAGATATTCATAGACATCCCGTAACTGGTAAAATCCTTTTTGTTGTGCCTGCCGAATATAATACTTCCAAATTTTTGCTGTCATAGTGGCATCTCCTAGAGCGTGGTGACGATTCTGTATGTCGATCCCGCATTCATTACATACTTCATCTAGTGAAGCAGATTTCATATAGGGGTTTGCTAGACGGATTAAAAAAGAAGTATCGATGATTCGATGGTCAAATTTTGTTTTTAATACATTTAGGGTCACTTTTCTCATAAATGATTGTTCATGATGAGCATGATGGGCAACAAGAATATCACTCTTTATAAAATTGAAAAATTGCAGCAGTACCTCCGATACAGGTGGGGCGGTAGATAATTCGGCATCGTTTATTTTGGTTAATGCAATAATTTCTTCAGATAAGGGAAGCTCAGATCGAACTAAGGAATAAAATGTCTCTGAATCCTTAATTTGATCGCCGATCATTTTGATGGCTCCAATCGAGATGATTTGATCGCCCTTTTCTGGATAAAAACCAGTCGTTTCTAAATCAAACACGACAACCTTTAATTCGTTTAGTGGGATATCCAGGCTATTTTTTTGTCTCATTTCCCTTTGGAGCTCTCTTACAAATGCTATTTGCTGCAGGGAGGAAGGATCTTGTAAACTGGCATAAATATTAGAATTGAGCCGTCCGGATATTTGCCTGAAAAATTGAATCATCTCATTCATTTTCATATAACCCCTTCTTTTCTAGTAATTTTCTAACGTTGTAAAATAATGCAGCGCCATTTTTAATCATTTCCTTTACATCTCGTGTTTGTTCTTTTGTGAGTCGGTTAATGGCTAAGTAGTGTCCGGAATCATAAGAGCTATGATCAGCAAACAATAGACGGTAGTTTAATAGTTTTAAAAACTGCTGTTGAAAAAATTCCTTGTCACCAGACGGAAACCAGTTAGGCGGAATCTTTTCAAGGCGTGAAAGGGTAGCTGTTTCAAGCATTTTCTCTTTTATAGAGTAAAGACGAACAGCGTTCACATAGGGGAAAAGGCCGATCTCTTTTATGTTTAATGTACCGGCATGGGGTCCGTGTGTTTCTACTAGCAGCTGTCCTAAAAGGTTTACACCTTTTTTGAGGTGCAATGTATTGCTTAATGATTTTGTAATCAACTGTCTTTTATTAGCTGTTTCATAGATGTGTTTCTTTAACGTATCTACATATGAACTCTCGCCATATATTGATCTTCCATCAAGAAAAATTAATAGATAGCGGATAGATTTCCATGACGATTCCTGAATCCAGTTTGACAATTGTTGGTGCCATTCCGTTATCGATTTGCACCAAAAGGGATTGCTGGCCATGACGCCGCCGTCGCAATAGGGATAACCTGCTTGGTGGAGTCCTTTTGAAATTTCCTTTCCTAAAGCTAAAAAGTATGACTTTATTTCAGCATTTTGTTCGGAGTAGATAATTCCGTGGTCTTGGTCACTCCAAATCGATTGTTCCATACGGCCGCCGCTTCCCATAAGAAAGAAAGTAAATAAAGATGGCGGCGGGCCATGTTGGGTAGAAAATTGTTTTAGTGCTATGAGTAAAACTTGCTTAACAATAGCATCATGCAGGTTGTTCACCTTGTAGTGATCGTGAGCTGCTTCCACCATGCTTATTTTCCTAAATTCCGCAACCTCTGAGTAAGACTCCGCATTCATCCTTTCACCATCCTTTCTTATATAACAATTTGGCAGCCCATTCTGAAGTTAATTAGAATGGACTACCACTAAATAAATGATTAATCCCTTATGCATTGAGCTTTTGTTCAGCCTTAATCAATTCAGGGTATCCATAGCTGCCATGTTCACTCATATCAAGACCAATAATTTCTTCCTCTTCAGTGACACGCAATCCTTTCATTGCTTTTTTCATTACAGATAGAAGGATGAAGGAAACGATAAAGGCAAAAGCCGCACAGGTGACGACGCCCATTGCTTGAACACCAAGTTGATGGAACCCGCCGCCATAAAACAAACCAGGCCTTCCGACAGTGGCTAATTCTTTTGTTGCGAAGAAACCAGTCGATAAAGTTCCCCAAACCCCGGCAGTGCCGTGCACAGATAGTGCTGCAATTGGATCATCAATCCCTTTACTTTCAAAGAAGCGAATGCTGTAGAATACTAGAATTCCAGAAATAAACCCGATAAGGACGGCAGCCCATGTATCAACAAATGCACAGGAGGCTGTAATGGCGACTAAACCTGCCAATGCACCATTTAACATCATCGGAACATCAGCTTTACCCAACACCGCCCACGAAACGATCATAGCTGCTATTGTTCCTGCTGCTGCAGCTAAGTTTGTATTTATGGCGACAAATCCGAAAAAAGCACCGTCGACTGATAATGTACTACCCGCGTTAAATCCAAACCAACCTACCCATAATAACAACACGCTTAAAGCTGTAAAAACTTGGTTGTGACCAGCAAGATTATTGGCAGAACCATCTTTGTTGTACTTACCAATACGAGGTTTTAAGATGATCGTAGCGGCTAAAGCTGCCATGGCTCCAGTTAAGTGAACGACTGTTGAACCTGCAAAGTCTTGTTTTCCGTGTTCTGCCAGCCAGCCGCCGCCCCAGATCCAGTGTGCAATCGGAGGGTAAACAATAACGGAGAATAATACTGCAAACACGAGATAAGCACTGAGTTTAGCGCGTTCTGCAAAACCGCCAAACGCAATCGTTAAGGAGATACCGGCAAACGCTAATTGAAATAAAAAGAAAACCGAACCTGACAATGGCAGCCCATCCATGTCATAGCCTGAATAAAGAAAATCGGAGAAACCAATGATCGGGTTTCCTTTGCCAAAAATTAAACCAAACCCGACTGCCCAAAATATAATTGAACTAATTCCAAAGGTAAGTATGGTTTTCCCTGCAATATGTCCTGCGTTTTTCATTCTAGTTGAGCCTGTTTCAAGTAAGATGAACCCCCCCAGCATTAATATGACGAGGACTGCCCCAACCATAACCCAAAGACTATTCATTAAGAAGACTGTATCCATATTTTCTTCCCCCTTTTATTATTATGTTAATTTTTATAACATGTGGTGTAGTTGTATTTTGACATGGATGGAGGGGTGGTTTCTATAAGTCTGGAAGATAATCTTACATGGTTTTTAAAAAGGTCAAAAAATCAATCGTAGGCGGGGGATCTGGACAAAGAAAAAGCCTCGTTTCTCATAAAGAGAACGAAGCATGTCTCAATGTATATTAATGATTCTTCCGTAATCCAAACTGAGCATTCAACTGTCCTTGAATCATTTTCCGACGAATATCTTCTTGATTCTGTTTCTTTTGTTCCCGGATCATTTCCTTCCTAATTTCGTGTGTCTGAATGCCATCCTCTATTTTGTTCGCTATCTCCATCAGCAATTCCACATCTGAAAAGGAAAATTTACGGCTGCCACCGGCAGATCTTTCAGGGAAAATCAATTTTCTCTCTTCATAGTACCGTATTTGTCTTTCGGAAAGACCCGTAAGATCTCTGACAATGCCGATTGTAATGACCTTTTTATCTTTATATGACAAATCTTTTCCCATCTTAGTCACTCACCAACCCTATTGTCCTCATAGTTAGAATATTCTACTTTTATTATATGTTAGATCTTCTCACATGAAAGGGAATTTTAAAACTATAATGCTTACTTTACTAAAAAGTTTATTCAAACTAAGACTATTGCTTATTTGGTGGTAATAACTTTTTATACAGACTCTCTAACTCACTGATTGTGAGGGAATGTAACATGATGGATGAATCTTTACATTCTGATTCTGTTAATCTCTTTATATAAAAATTTTTTAGTTGATTGAGGCCTTTACGCAACTGGTTCGTCATCGTTTCTCCTCCTTCAAACAGATATCAAGTATTTTGAAGCCTTCTTAAAAGCTCATTTCCTTTTGAGCCCATGGTTTTCAGGAGCTCCTCATATAGTTCATCTCTTAATTGATCTAATTGGAGAATTCTTTCGGCTAATTTAATCTCATTTCGTTGAGCCATTAAATATCTTCCTTTCGGAGTGGAGGTTATATCCAAAAGTTAACTGAAATTCGAGTATTTGTCTGTGAAGATGTGAGAAAAATTAACAAGAAATTTCCGAATCGAGGAAATTTGTGAGAGGGAATCCTACTCTACAGTCTTTAAAAAAGGAAAGAACCAAGCATTCTGCCTGGTTCTAGATGTTTTCTAATATTCCCCCCCATCAAATGGTGTGAATGGGAAGTTGAACCGTCTTTCAACGGCACGTAGCCGTTGATTAACACGTTGGAGACGGCGTTGTAATTGGGTTACATCCCGTTGCAACTGGTCGATTTCTCTTTCTTGACGCTCATTTTGTCGTTCAAGCTGATTAACGCGGCGTTCTAACTGCTGCGGTTGCCTATCAGGATCATATTGGTCGAATGGGACATAGGAATTAACTTGCTCTTGTGGAAGATAGGGATTCATTTGCTCTTGTGGAAGATAGGGATTCATTTGCTCAACAGGAACATAGGAATGGTATTCCATCGGTATTTGTGGTTGTTGATAATAGCCATATGGGTACATGTGGGCATCTCTCCTTATGTGATAGTACCCTATAAAATATGCATTGATATATACTGGGAGACGGCGAATGCCTATTTACTGGCAGTAAAATAGCGACAAATGTATAAAATGGAATAGAATTTCCATTGTATTGAAACAATAATAAATTTAACAAGTTTAGCATAGTGTTAAATGGATATGAATGAGTAATACTCATTCATATCTGGTTTCAATTTTAATATTTTGAAAAAATAAAATATTGAATAAAAAAACAAAAAAAGGTATAATCAACTGTATTCAAAATATTGTTAATGTTTAAATAAATAAAAATAATTAGGAGGAAAGAAATGAAGAAATTAAAATTGGTAACTGTAATGATGGCCGCGCTACTTTTAGTTTTATCAGCCTGTGGAACAAGTAAAACAGGGGGAAATGAGAAAAAGACGTTAAAAGTAGTTACCGACGCTGCATACGCACCATTTGAATACCAGGATAAAGGGGAAATTGTTGGCTTTGATATCGATTTTGTTAATGCCGTGGCAAAAGAGGCTGGATATGATGTGAAGATTGAACATGTTGGCTGGGATCCAGTCTTTGTAGAAGTGGAAGGGAAAACTGCCGATTTCGGTGTTTCGTCGATTACAATTACACCAGAACGCGAAGAGTCCTATGATTTCACCGTCCCTTACTTTTTATCAAAGAATGAAATTCTTGTACCAAAGGGAAGCTCCATCAAGAGTGCTAAAGATTTAGAAGGCAAAAAAATTGCGGTCCAAAATGGAACGACCGGACAAGAAGTAGTTGAAACCCTTTTTGGCAAAAACAATCCAAATCTTAAAAAGTTTGAAAATAACAATCTAGCGATCTTAGAACTGAAAAATGGCGGCGTTGATGCAGTTGTTGCAGATAATTCAGTTGTAGAAACCTATGTAAAAAATAATCCGAAAGATAATTTTGAATTTATTGAAGACGAGGGTGCCTTTGCAAATGAGTTCTATGGCTTATTATTACCAAAGGGAAGTAAGCTTAAAGGTGATTTAGACAAGGCCATTAAAAAGGTCATTGACAATGGAACATATGCAAAAATTTATAAAAAATGGTTTGATGTTGAACCCGATACCAATATTTTAAAAGAACAACAATAGTTTGAAGCAGTACACAAGGTAAAAGAAATTATATACAAAATAAGAAATTGCGTAACTTCTAATCCTAAAGGCAGTTACGCAATTTTTGGTTAACTACTTTAACCTTGAGTACATAGTTAAATCACACGAGATACAAGGGGAATCGATATGGATATTAGGTGGGATATAATTGTAGAATACGCGCCCTTGCTTTTAAAGGGGACCTTATTAACGATTGGCTTTTCAATTGCTAGTATTTTAATAGGTACTATTCTCGGTTTATTTATCGGGTTAGGAAAAATGATGCGAAACAAGCTGTATGCATTGCCGTTTGTTTGGTATATCAACTTTTTTCGCGGCACCCCGCTAATGGTGCAAATTTTATTAATACATTTTGCAGTCGTTCCTGCATTTATAGATAATACCAATGCCATCGTGGCAGCCATTTTAGCTCTTTCTCTCAATAGTGCAGCATATGTTGCGGAAATATTCCGTGCCGGAATTCAATCGATTGATAGGGGGCAGATGGAAGCCGCTCGGTCACTTGGGATGTCACATGGACAAGCCATGAGACACGTTATTTTACCACAAGCCTTTAAACGGATGATTCCACCGCTTGGCAATGAGTTTATCGTTTTAATTAAAGACTCTTCCCTTGCTGCCTTAATTGCTGCTCCTGAGCTGATGTACTGGGGTCGTGCCATGCAAGGTCAATATATGCGGCCATGGGAACCATATCTTTCTGCGGCGGTTATTTATCTTATTTTAACCCTTTCTTTAAGCTTCTTGTTAAACCGTCTTGAAAGGAGGTTCGCAACAGAATGATTCAAGTGAAAAATTTAAAAAAATCATTTGGAACACATGAGGTTCTAAAGGACATTAATGTCACCGTGAAACCGCAAGAGGTAGTAGTTGTCATTGGTCCTTCTGGTTCTGGGAAATCAACTTTTCTTCGCTGTATCAATATGTTAGAAACCATTACAGGGGGACATGTCTTAATTGAAGGTGTTGATATCACGGATAAAAAAACCGATATTAATAAAATTAGGACAGAAGTGGGGATGGTATTCCAGCAATTTAATCTATTTCCTCATAAAAAGGTCATTGATAATATCATGCTCGCGCCGATGAAGGTCAGAAATATTCCAGCTGATCAAGCAAGAGCAAAAGGAATGGTGCTTCTTCGTAAAGTAGGCTTGGAGGATAAAGCGGAAGTCTATCCAGATTCATTATCCGGAGGGCAGAAACAGCGGGTGGCCATTGCTCGAGCGCTGGCAATGGAGCCAAAAATTATGCTTTTTGATGAACCAACCTCTGCACTCGATCCCGAAATGGTCGGTGAGGTTTTGGAAGTCATGAAGCAGCTTGCCAAAGAAGGGATGACGATGGTAGTCGTCACACATGAAATGGGCTTTGCCAAAGAGGTCGGTGATCGTGTTATATTTATGGATGGCGGCCTGATTGTCGAGGAGAAAGTTCCTAGTGAGCTTTTTGATAACCCACAAGAGGAGCGGACAAAGGCCTTTTTAAGTAAGGTATTATAATTTCTAAGGGTGCTGGAAAACAGTGCCTTTTTTTGTGGGATTGAGATGATAATTGTGCCTGTGGTTCTGTGATTCTGGTGCTAGCAGTCAAAATAAAAAGTAATTGTCCCGTCAAGCTGAAAAAATAAGGCAAGCGGTCATAATTAAAAGTAAATGTGCCCGACAAGCGGAAAAATCAAAGCAAGCGGTCAAAATAAAAAGTAAATGTGCCCGACAAGCTGAAAAACCAAAGCAAGCGGTCATAATAAAAAGTAATTGTGCCCGTCAGGCGGAAAAAATGAAGCAGGCAGTCATAATAAAAAGTAATTGTGCCCGTCAGGCGAAAAAACCAAAGCAGGCGGTCATAATAAAACTATATAAACAAAAAAAGATGACATGCATCATCTTTTCCATCTCTCAAGCTTATGAATATTCCGGGTAAACAGCCCCGCCATAAATTTAGGCATACCAAATTCTACAATCTTTTGTTTAACTCTTTCTTTCATTTCTTCTACAGTGAGGTCAGGTAGAGTGAATTCGCCGTTCATATAGCAGTGACTGCAATACTTTACACTTTTCACACCATTCTTTTCCGTTCCTCCACCTAGTTCATCTTTTGCCAAAGGCATTCCACAGCTTTGACAGCTTTTATAACTCGCCATTTTCCACACTCCTGTTAATTTTCAAACTCAAACACTTCGACGATTCGGTCTGCTTTTATCCTATTTTGACACAGTTTAAATAATTTCCCCAAAAATTCCTCCGTTTCATTTGGTGAGGAGGGAAGTTTGATTTGTAGCTTGGTCTCACCAAACATTTGCTTAAAATAGGCTTTTCTAATGTCGTTTTTCCCATCTCTTTTCAATGGTTGGTAGGTCCAACTAAGATGCGGACCATCATCAAGTTCGATAATTTGCCGAATTTCCGCACAAGTTGTGGACTTGTTATGAGCATAAATGACTAAATAATAATTGTCATTTCGATGCCAATCTATGAATAAAAAGTAATAGCCAGACTCGTATTCTGGACGAATGATTTCAAAGGCAGCCAGTACTTTCTTTTCGTTGGTCCACTGATGAAACTTTGGCAGCATCCCGCCAACTAGCTCTAATTTTTTTATTTCATAAGTCAACGGTTTTGAATTTTCCACTTGACTAGCTATCAAAATAGCTTGTTCCTTTTCCAAATTGATAATCCCCTTTTGGTATTTGGTTCTATTATACTTTGTAATTCAGGGAAAAAGTAAGATTTGTCAAATCTATTTTTAACTAGAAATAAAGATGCTATAATTTATTTATTGATTATTCTGAAAAAGGAGGGTGAACTAAAATGAACTTTTACAAAGAAGACTTGTCGTTTCAATCCTTGTTAAAGGAGTTACTTAATCCCAACTTTTTTAACTATGCGAATAAAGAGTTAACAGGTTTTGGCGAAAAATGCGCAACAGTTATTGATGAAAGGGCAAGATTTACCGATCGGGAAGGCCAGCCCCGGTTAATAAAATATAATGCTTACGGTGACGACATTTCTGAGGTATGGGTCAATGAGGGATATAGGCGAACGGTCGAAGAAACGTATCATACGGGGATAGTCGGTCATGTGCATAAAGAAATTCCCGAACTCGGGGAAAAAGGAAATTACATTTATTCCTACGCACAAGGGTATATACTCTCACAAACGGAACCTGGTTTTTATTGTCCCGTTACGTTGACAATGGCAACAGCTTATTTATTGGATCAGTATGCATCAGCAGACATTAAGCAAAGGTTTCTGCCGCATGTCCTATCCACTGGAGAAGTACCGCTCTATGAGGGGGCAACATTTTTAACAGAGCGCCAAGGTGGTTCCGATGTTGGAGCAAACGAGACCAAAGCGGTTCCGTTCGGTGACCACTTTAAACTTTATGGTGAAAAATACTTTGCTTCTAATGCCGGGATGTGCGGAGTGGCGATGGTATTAGCGAGGAGAGAGGGATCTCCTTCAGGAACGAAAGGGCTAAGTTTATTTGCGGTTCCTTGGCGAAAGGATGATGGTTCACTAAATGGAATCCAAATTCGCCGTTTGAAGGATAAACTGGGAGTCAGGGCCGTGCCTTCAGCAGAGGTTGAATTTGATGGAGCAGAGGCGTTTGTGGTCGGAGATCCGGGCAAAGGATTTTACTATATGATGGAAGCGCTCAATTTGTCGAGGGTCTGTAATGCCGTTGCCTCCCTTGGAATCATGCGGCGCGCTTTCTCAGAAGCGAAAGATTATGCCTTAAGAAGGGACGCGTTCGGAAGTAAGTTAGCAAATTATCCGATGGTCAAGGATACCTTAACAAGGCTGGCCGTAAAGCTGGAAATCGAAACAAGAACGGTATTTACGTACCTGCCATTATTTGAGCGGGTTATGAGCAATCATGCCAAAGAGAAGGATGCCATTCTTAATCGTCTTTACATTGCTATTTTAAAAAAAGAAACGGCAGAACAAGCGATTCACTTTTCACATGAGGCGATAGAAATGCACGGCGGGAATGGCTTTATTGAAGATTTTGTTACTCCAAGGCTACTGAGGGATGCTCAAGTGCTCACCGTTTGGGAAGGAACAGCTAATATTCTCGGATTGGAGGTCTTGCGGCTAATTGAAAAATTTAAAGCTGATGAGCTCTTCTTGGAGGAGATGAATCACCGGCTGGCAGGTGTGTCCCATTTACCAAATAAGTGGACTCAATTTGTGAAAAATGGCTTAGGACAGTTAGAAACATTGACGCATTTAGTTAGGTCCGCTTCGACTGATCATAAGTCCTTTCATTCAAAAAAAATAGCTCAATTGATGATAGCTATTCTTGAAAGCGTCGTCGCTCTTGAATATGCAGCTGGTGGTGACCCACGTGCCATGAAAGTGATGGAGGTATTCATTGAACAAACGTGGAAAGAATCGCATTTGTTTAATGAAGAATTAAGGACAGTTCACCACTTTTCGGAAATAGTTTTATATGAGGAGAGTGGGAAAATGGTGCAGACAAGATAGGAATTGGGCCTGCCACTTTTGGCGGGCTATTTTCTTTCAGGGGTGCTTCTGGTGATAGTACCCGCTAGCAGGAAAAAAAGAAGCCAACGGGCACTATGAAGAGGTGACAGTGCCCGCTAGCAGGAAAAAAAGAAGCCGACGGGCACTATGAAGAGGTGACAGTGCCCGCCAGCAGGAAAAAAAGAAGCCGACGGGCACTATGAAGAGGTGACAGTGCCCGCCAGCAGGAAAAAAAGAAGCCAACGGGCACTATGAAGAAGATTTCCACTATAAGTTTGTCTCCAAAAAGAAATATAATTGACATCAGATTAATAAATTCGTTTGATAGAATCGATATAATTGGGACTAAAAATCTTTACATACGTCGAATAGTATATGGAATAAATACGCCTCTTTTCCATATGAATGACAGAGAGTGTTTGCAAATGGAGGGAAAGACAATGACGTTAGAGGAGCAATTAAAACAAAAGACGTATTATACCATGTTCATCAATGAACATGAAAATATTCATCCGATTCGCGTTCTCGGCGAGGCGTTTCAGGAAGAGGCACAAAAGGACCTGCCAGACTTATCATCGATACGCTTTGCACAGGGTGAAGTGTATTTTCAAAATAAAGATTTTGAAACGGCCATTTTTAAATGGGAAAACATCAATAACGAGCTTGAGCCATGGGCAAAGAAAAATACAGCAGATGCCTACTACGAGCTTGGGATGCTATCAACTGCCGAGGATATATACACGGCAATCCACACCGATAATTCCACATTAAATACCGAAGTGGCCTTGCAGTTATTTTCGCTTTATATTGAGCGCGAAAAGATGGATGCCGCTGTCTCAACGATCAAAAAAACGATTGTTGCAAATCCAGACTATCCAAATGTCACTGAAATTGCCCGTACTTTTTTTGAAGATCGGCAGGATTGGAATAATGCGGTTGAACTGGCGATTACAGAGGCAAGGCGGACCGAGTCGTTAGAATGGTTTGAGATGCTAAATACGTATATCCAAAAGGGTGTAACGAAAAATCACGAACCAAGTTATTTTACTCAGGCGTTATTTCTCTTGTATACCATTAATAAGAAAAAGTTTGAGCAGCTGGTTTCTTCCTTGTGGGAAAGCTACAAACATGAAGAATCCTATTTTACTTGGCTACGAGAAATCAACCAACTGTTATTAAATCTTGATCTTAATCGAAGTGAAAATTGGTCAGAACTTTCTAAGCTCCATAAAGACGCTTATTTTGGCTTAATTGAAGGAAGATATTTCATTAAAATGCTGCAGGATTTTATCCCAGACTTGCTAACAAACTGGCTCCGGCTGGCGGATGAACCAAGTGTCGTTTTGTCATCTGCAGCTGTCCTTTCTTGGAATGAACTGTTTCCAGCAAGTATTAGTACGTCCATTGTCAGTGAGGCGGAAGAACTTATCAGCAAAACAGAAACCGAGATGGATGAACTTGAGGAGTGTCTGGCACTTTTTGATGCGATTATGAATTGGGCTGAATCCCATGAGATGGGTGAGAATAACCGTGTTAAATGGCTGGTCGAACAATTAGTTGATTTTGACACGCAGCATCTGTTTATCACTGGGTTAAGCGGAACGGGAAAATCTACTTTTGTAAATACGGTTTTAGGCGAAGATTTACAAGATTGCCCTACATCTTCAGTGGTGATGTTTAGCCATGCTGAGGAAATAGAAATTACGGAAATTACCGATCGGGAGATTACTAGTTTGGACGGTTTTTCAGAATTTCAAGAACGGATGGATCGGCGCCGTAATGCCTTAGAATCCATTATTGAATTTAAACGGCCAACCGGATTTTTAGACGTAAATAGGGTGGCATTCATGGATACTCCTGGATTAAAAGGAAATCATTATGACCGCTATGAAGTCTTGAAGAATCTTCATGTGGCTGATGCAATCTTGTTTGTATTGGATGCCAATGCCCCGTTCACAGACAAAGAACGAAGCGTGCTGACGCAAATTCAAGAATTAGCACCAGATATTCCCGTTCATTTTCTGTTAAATAAGATGGATACCATTGCTGATGAGCAGGAAGCCGTTCGTATTTTTGAGGAAACAAGTTCCATGATTCAAACCTATTATCCGGATGCGAGAGTGTTTGCTTTTTCATCACAATATGAAAGCAGCCAGCAGCTGGCTGATTTACAAGAGTTTATCCTGTCCATAAAAAACACCAGGAATATAGAAGATAAACGGTTGGCAAAGCTGTTATATTATATTCGGACTACCATCTCCAGTTTGTTACAAAAACGGATTGATGTTGAGAATCAACTGGTCGAGTCGGTGCGCTGGAATGAAGAAATGTTAATGAAAACAACTGGTGCGGTCAACCAGCTAAAAGACACAGAAGTTCACAAGTCCAAAGCCATTACAAAATATTACCGTTCAATAAGAGAAACGATTGAAAAAGATATTTCGGAAAACATTCCTGCCATGCTGAAGGAATGCTCGGACTTAATCAAGGAAGATAGCAATTTTAGTAATATTCACTTAGAACTAAATGAAGAAATGAATCGAAGAATACAAGATTACTTGGAACAAACGGTTATGCCAAAATTCTATAACTCTCTGCAGAATTGGATTGACCATTGCAAAGAGGAATTTGATCAAGCTCAAGATTTTTTGAATGAGATGGGTGAAGGTTTTAATCATATGTATGGGGAAGAGCGCCTCAACCTTGTGTGCGACTTTAAAATGCTGGATGATTGGCGGCGTGATACGGACCGAATGACGACCGGTTTTCAGCTTGAGTCCATCAACATTCTTTTACGGCGCACGCCATCTCAATTTTTGTTAAAAAGTGCTGGGAAGCTTCTGGGAGCTCTTTCACAAAATAAAGCAATGCTTTATAACAAGTACAAATCCTTTGTGGAAAATGAAGATTATGCCGAAACGATTGCTGCAGTCGAAAAGCAATTCTTCCAACCGTTTGAGTTGTTTGAAAAATCACTGGATCGGGATGTGCAATTGTTCTTCAAAAGTCCATTAAGAATGTTGAACAATGCAGTTGAAGAAGCTAAGGTGGGCATACAGACAAACCAAGACATGCTTAATAAGATGAACACTAACCCGGAAATGTTCCGTGATCCATTAACGCTCTTTGAAGTAAGATTACGTCAGTTTGAATGGATGACTGTTGCTGGAAAAGGGATGCAGACGATTTATTAATAACACTCAGGGGAAGGTGCATTTATCGCATCTTCCTTTTCAAATAGGCTCGAATCGATTAAGATATTTATGGTTTTTAAAAATATAAATAGGCAAATTGGTGCAGGCTGGACTTGAATGATAAAATAGATGAGAATTAATGAACAGGAAGAGTGAAACGTAGTGAAAATAGGATTTTTCGATTCGGGTATTGGTGGAATGACTGTCCTTCATCAAGCATTGAAGTTTTTACCGAATGAAGACTACATCTTTTATGCGGATACCGAGCACGTTCCATATGGCGACAAACCAAAAGAAGAGGTAAGACAATATATTTTTCATGCTGTCGATTTTATTGCTAATCAAGGCGTAAAAGCGATTGTCATCGCCTGTAATACGGCGACAAGTATCGCAATAGAAGATCTTCGTAAAACATATGATATCCCTATTTTAGGAATTGAACCTGCAGTAAAACCTGCTGTTCAACAATGTGAAGGAAAAAGAAAAAAGGTTCTAGTATTGGCGACAACATTGACGCTTAAAGAGGAAAAGTTTCATAATCTCGTTAATAAAATTGATCATCATGATATTGTCGACAGCTTGCCGCTTCCAGGGCTCGTCCATTTTGCGGAGAATTTCGAGTTTAGTGAAGAGCGAGTTATCCCTTATTTACAAGATCAATTGTCCTCGTTTGATTTAAATCAATACGGAACGGTTGTGTTAGGGTGTACTCACTTTCCTTATTTTAAAAGTAGTATTAGGAAAGTATTTGCTGAAGATGTCGACATCATTTCAGGCAGTATTGGGACGGCTAAGAACTTAAAACGGATTCTAGAAGCAAGGAATCAGATCAATGACGGAACAGGAAAGATCACCTTTTTTCAATCAGGAAGTAAAGTTGACGATCAAAATACCTTGGCCAATTATAAAAAATTATTGGACAGGTTAGACCAAATGTAAAAAACAGAGGGCTATCCCTCTGTTTTTTTTTGTATGTTACTGAACCCAAACAAGAAAGGTCAATTATAGGGAGTTGTCGAATATAAATATAAATGATCAATATTTTCCATTTTTTCTTGGGGGGTTTTTATGTTTTTATTATTTTGGCCTTGTATGATTGTGGCGCTCATCCTCTCTTTCATCGCCATAGCGAAAAGGCGGCCTAAACTTCTTGTGATCTCTGCCATCCTCATCCTGCCAATCTCTCTTTATCTGGCAGCAACACCACTATTCTTCATTTGGGGTTTACTATTTCCATTACTTTTTATTGGGGCTTCGAAGGCTTTATCTAAAAACAAGATGGGGTTATCTTACCTTTTGGTCTTGCCCTATGTCCTTTTAATAGGATGGCTGGCAACAGCAGTCTTAACTCAGTAATAGTACAAGATGAACAAAAAATGTTCCAAATAAAGGATTTTCGACAAGATTTATGGAAATTTACCATGTAGAAGTAAATAGGTGGAGGAAAGTATGAAACATAAAATTTTATTAGTCGAAGATGATGTGGCCATTAGTGAAATGGTTCAAGGTCAATTTAATAAAGAAGGTTTTGACGTGGTGCCTGCCTTTGACGGAGAAGCAGCACTAGAGGTATTTTTCAGCGGTACGTTCGATTTGATTTTACTCGATTTAATGCTGCCCAAGTTGGACGGTATGGAACTTTTAAAACTAGTGCGCGAGAAAAGTATGATTCCTGTGTTGATTATGTCAGCAAAGGATGGGGACTTGGATAAGGCGTTAGGATTAGGCTTTGGGGCCGATGATTATATCGCGAAACCTTTTTCGATGATTGAGTTAACGGCAAGGGTAAAGGCGGCGATTAGGAGGGCGACACATTATTCACGAACAGAAGAAAAGCAGGATAAAAAGGTTCTGACGGTTGGAGAGCTGACCTTAGATTTAGACAATTTTTCCTTACAAAAAAACGGAAAAGACATCAAGCTGACGGCTAAAGAGTTTCAGATTTTAAAATTATTTATCTCCCATCCAAGCCGCGTTTATACGAAAGCGCAAATTTATAGTTTAGTATGGGAAGATGACTATTATGGTGATGAAAATGTCATTAATGTTCATATGAGACGGCTTAGGGAAAAAATCGAGGATGACCCTTCCGCACCAAAATATATTAAAACATTATGGGGAATCGGTTATAAGCTTGGGGAGTTTTAACAATGATCATTTTTTTAATCCTCATCATCATAGCCTTAGCGGGGCTGAACTTTTTACAATATAAATCCAGAAACAATGAAAAAGAGAATTTCAACTACATACACAAAAAGCTAAAACGGATTATTGATGATAAAACGGATGAAAAGCTGTTGGTCCATACAAATGATGATCACATAAAGGAGCTGTTAATTCAAATTAACCGCCTTTTAGAACATAATCAATGGGTCATGGCCAACTACCATAAAACGGAGATGTCGATGCGAAAAATGCTTTCCAATATTTCGCATGATTTAAAAACTCCACTGACCGTGGTACTTGGTTATATGGAAATCATGGTGAATGATCGCCATCAAAGTCAGAAAGAAACAGAAGAGCTGCTTAAAAAAGTCCACAGTAAAACCATCGAGGTTTTGGACTTAATTAAAAGGTTTTTTGATTTAGCCAAGCTGGAGTCTGGTGATAAAGACCTCACGCTGACAAGGGTGAACATGAATGAACTTTGCCGGAAGAATATTTTAAACTTTTATGACACGTTAACCTCTAAAGGATTTGAGGTTGATATTAACTTGCCGGAAGTCAATCTCTATGCACTTGGCAATGAAGAGGAACTTGACAGGGTTTTGAATAACCTGGTTTCCAATGCTATTCAATATGGCAGTGAGGGGAGAGTGCTTGGGTTAACCCTTCGTAGTGATGAAAAATCTGTTTTCATTGACGTATGGGATCGCGGAAAGGGAATCAGTGAACTCCACAAGGATTTAGTGTTCGAACGAATGTACACACTGGAAGATTCTCGAAACAAATCCTATCAAGGCAGCGGGCTTGGTTTAACCATTACGAAAAGGCTGGTAGAAAAAATGGAAGGGTCTATCTTGCTTACCAGTAAGCCCTATGAAAAAACAACCTTTACAGTGAAATTAAAGCGAATTACATATTAAATACCAAAGGATGGCTCGTTTTTCGGGACATCCTTTCTTCGTCCAGCTAGTGACGTTTGCTTCTTAAGATTTTTGTAAGATTTGATTAATAAAAAAGAAAACACTGCTGACTAAAATAAGTATTAGTTAAAGACGAAAGGGAGCGGAAAACATGAATTATATTATTAAAACCAATCAACTAACCAAGTCCTATAAAGGCAAAGAAGTGGTTGCAAATGTAAATATGAAAGTGAAAAAGGGAGAAATTTACGGCTTTCTTGGCCCAAATGGTGCAGGGAAAACAACGCTCATGAAGATGTTGACCAATTTGGTAAAGCCGACGAGCGGTGAAATTGAAATCTTTGGTGAAAAACTCACCAACACTTCTTATGAAGTATTAAAGCGAATGGGCAGCATTATTGAATATCCTGTTTTTTACGACCGATTAACGGCCCGTGAAAATCTTGAATTGCACTGTGAATATATGGGCTATTACGATAAAAAAGCGATTGATTCTGCCTTGGACTTGGTTAACTTAAAAAATATTGAAAATAAATCAGTAAAAGACTTCTCACTCGGCATGAAGCAGCGTCTTGGAATTGCCCGGGCCATCATAACCAAACCAGAGCTGTTGATTCTAGATGAACCAATCAACGGCTTGGATCCAGTCGGGATAAAAGAACTGCGCGACCTTTTTCATATGCTCTGCCGTGAATACGGAATCACGATGTTAATCTCCTCTCATATTCTTGGTGAAATGGAACAAATCGCCGATACCATTGGAGTTATCAGCGATGGAAAGTTAATCAAAGAAGTTTCCCTAGAGGAAATTCATGAACAAAATACGGAGTATATTGAACTAGCTGTAGACGATGTGAACAAAGCCTTTTATGTCCTTGAGGAAATCTTACATTTGCGGAATTTCAAGGTCGTCGATGCGGCGCGTTTTCGTATCTATGATTCAGGAGTTACCCAATCAGAAATATCAAAGACACTTATTTTAAATGGAGTCATGATTGAGGAAATCAATAAAAAGAATCATTCACTCGAAGATTATTTCTTAACATTAATTAATGGGGGCGGAATCAGTGCGTAAATTAATCAGTCTTGAAATGAAGAAATTTAAACTATTTTCCTATCTAAAAAATGTATTGATTGCAGATGTCGTGATCATGGGCGTGCTTTGTATGATTTATTTTGCCGAAAAGAGCGAGGGGAATATTGCCTTCCCTGATTATGTTACCGCATTTGCTGCGATGGGAAGCATCATTCAACCCGTCTTTATCATTTTTTCAGCCGTGCTCATTTCGCGGATTATTATTGACGAGTATAAAAGTAATTCCATCACATTGCTATTTATGTATCCAATTAGCCGAAAAAAAATCATGACGGCCAAATTAACGATTGTTGCCAGCTTTGCCTTCGTAACGATTGTATTTTCCAATCTGTTGATTGGCAGTGTGTTTTATTTGGTCGATTCATTTGTTCATTTTGTTCCAGAGTCCTTAACGGCCGGAGTATTAAAGCATAGTTTGATTAGTTTAGGACTTGGCGCACTTGCCTCAGCAGGGATGGCCCTCATTCCGTTGTATTTTGGAATGAGAAAGAAATCAGTTCCGGCCACCATTGTTTCCGCGATTATCCTTGTTTCGCTGACAAATTCCTCCTTTGACGGGGTCAATGTCTTTACATTTATCGTGGTGCCGATTGCACTAGCCATTGCCGGTGCATTAATTGCCTACTTTTCCTTTAGAAATATTGAAAAAGTGGATATAAACTAATGAGAAAAAGGCTGCAGCCATTAAATGACTGCAGCCTTTTGTCTATTTTTGTTTGAGTAAATCTAAGAGCAAGTCCGGACGATTGGTTAAAATACCGTCCGCACCTGAATTAATGAGTTTTTTCATGGTTTTTGGATCATCAATCGTCCAATACTGAATTTGCATCCCGCGACGGTGGGCGCCGTTTATCAGTTTTTTGTCGGTCAAGTCAAAGCCGCTATCCTCTGTTGGGAGCTGAAAGGAATCCGTTTCCGGTTGATACAAGTTTCGAAGAAAAAATTTATGGAAGACGACAAATTTTGTTACTTCTTGTTTTCCTCCAGACGTGGCAACCTTGTCCTTTGAGTAGGTAGTAAAGGTATCAAGAATGTCTTGATCAAAAGAAGCAACTAAAATTTTATCCTCCATATGGTATTTTTTTATTAAAGTCCATAGCTTGGAAGCCATTTCTTCATACCGCTCCGGCGGGTTATCATCTTTAATCTCCATCTCGACTCGCACTGTATTTCCAAACTTTTGAAAGATTTCCTCGGCTGTCGGTATATAAACACCTTTTCCACGATAGCTGTAGTTCCCTTCTAAATCTTTAAAATGATAACCAGCATCGAGTTTTTGAATTTCCTCAAGGGTCATGTCCGCAACCTTACCATGTCCGTTCGTGGTCCGATCTACTGATGGATCATGGATCGCCACTAAATGTCCGTCCTTGGTGATATGGAGATCTGTCTCTAAAACATCTACCCCCATATTGGCCGCATTTGTAAAGGCGGCCATGGTATTAGATGGGGCAAGCAGTTCGCCCCCTTGGTGGGCAATGACCATGGGGCGATCATTATGGAAGAAGGGCTTTTCTTCGATCTTACTGACTGAAATAAAATTAACAACCAGCAAGAAAATAATCAGTGCTGTAAAGAGATATTTGATGAATTGTAAAAGGAGCTTCCTCTTTTTTGGTTTTTCAAGTGATACTTGCTGCATTCGAATGCTCCTTTATTAATAGCCTTTTGAAAAATCAACAAGATTAATAGTTGGCGTTTTTCCAGAAAGGTATGTAACTAGATTAGGAATTAAAATATTTTCAACGACTCGTTTGTTATAATGTTCGGTTGAGCCCGATGTGTGCGGAGTGATAATGACGTTATCCATCTCCCATAAAGGACTGTTAGTGCTTAATGGTTCTGTTTCAAACACATCCAAACCAGCCCCAGCAATTGTTCCTTCTTGTAATGCTGTGATCAATTCTTCCTCGACTACAATTTCACCGCGGCCGATATTAATAAAAAAGGCAGTGTCCTTCATTTGGTGGAATTGCGCAGCACCGAATAAATGATGAGTTTCCTTGGTATGCGGTAAGGTAACCACCACATAATCGCATTTTGGCAGCAATTCATCTAATTGGTCTGGTGTGTACATCTCATCCACAAACTCCACTGGTTTTCCAGAGTGCCTGACACCAAGGACGTTCATCCCGAATACTTTGGCTATTTTTGCCGTTTCTTTGCCGATTTCGCCAACGCCAATTATGCCAACTGTTTTTTCATGTATTTCCAGCCCCATGTGAGCGTGATGCCATGTTTTAGCTTGTTGATTTCTAACGTATGTATGGATTTTTCTTGTTAATCCCAGCATTAGGGCAAAGATAGTTTCTGATATGGGATAGGCATGGACGCCATTTGCACTTGTTAATAAAATGTCTCTAGATTGTATCCGCTCAAGCGGCAGGGAATCTACACCCGCACTCCAGGTTTGCAGCCACTTAAGCTTCGACTCAGGATGAAGGACATATTCTTCCATTCCCCGTTTCCATCCGGCAATCACTTCGGAATCTTTGGCATGCTCCTGCCAAATCGTTTTATCTTTGCTTACAATCAGATCCCAATCAGGAATGATAGTTTTAATTTGCTCAATGTAGTTTTCCTTCAATTCATTTGTAATCAACAATTTTCTTTTTTTCATAAAATCCCCTCCGTACTGATCATTTTGTTAAAAATAATAATAACTTCATTTTACTGGAATTTTAACTATTTTAAAAATCTTTCCTTTTTAGAGACTACTTTTTCTACGGGAGCAAATCTGTCCGATATCTGGTCATTTTTGCCGTTAAACTGTCCAAAGGGTAAACAGTTGAAAAAAATGGACAAGCCGGACGCCCTATCATAACTAATCTTCTTAATTGGCATAGTTCTTGCAATCTATAAAACTAAAATCTAGTTAAGGGGGAATAGATGTGCAAATGGAAACATGTCGTGCCATTGTAACAGGGGGGGCATCAGGTCTTGGAGAGGCATCGGTCCGAAACATTGTGGCAAAAGGGGGCAAAGCCGTCATCTTTGATCAATCATTTGAAAAGGGGGCAGGACTTCAAACTGAATTAGGGGATGCCGTTTTATTTTTAAAAGCAGATGTGACACAGGAAGAAGAGGTTCAAGCGACCGTCGATAAAGCAAACGAGTTTTTGGGCGAAATCAATACGGTTATTAACTGTGCCGGGATTGGGATTGCAGAGAAGGTATTGGGAAAGAAAGGTATACACAATTTGTCTCTTTTTTCTCGAGTCATTCAGGTGAATTTAATTGGTACCTTTAATGTTATTCGGATTGCAGCTGAGAAAATGGCTGCTAATAATGTAAATGACCATGGTGAAAGAGGTGTGATTATCAATACCGCTTCTGTAGCCGCATTTGACGGGCAAATTGGCCAGGCGGCTTATAGTGCTTCAAAGGGTGGAATTGTCGGAATGACATTACCGATAGCAAGGGAACTCGCTCGTTATGGAATCCGGGTGATGACGATTGCGCCAGGTTTGTTCCACACACCAATGTTTGATACTCTTCCACAGGAAGCGCGCGATTCCCTTGGGAAAATGATACCTTTTCCATCAAGATTGGGTTATCCAAGTGAATACGCACAGCTTGTTCAAAGTATCATTGAAAATCCAATGCTTAATGGGGAAACCATTAGATTGGATGGAGCGATCAGGATGCAGCCGAAATAAATGGAAAACGAGGAAATCCTAAATAGGTTCCCTCGTTTTTTCATTTAATAGATTTTATAAAATTTTCATCTTTGAGAAATGTCCAGCTCCAGCGCCCTAGCGGCTAGTGTCCTTCGCTCTCCGCCCTACGATAAGTCAACATCGAATCGCCTCCGGCTCTTCGTGTTTCCTTTATCTCAGTTGGAGCGCTCCAGGCCATACGCCGCTGAGCAGGGCGCTTGCGCTTTTCTAATCACCCGCCAAAAAACAAATCAATTATATTGGACGCTGTGGATGTCTTCTTGTTATAAAACTCTGAATACCCACAGTTCTTGCAAAAAACAACCGTGAACGTATTATGTTGTAGATCAAACATTTTAGATAGGCCCGTACCTGTCATGGCCACATCCTTCGTTCCAGTTTCCCTACTTCCACATTTAATACAGCCTTTTTCACTCATCATCTCACCCCTAATAATCAACCTCTTGATATTTACGCAGTTACGATGAAAAAGTTTCCAAAATAAGGGCAGATTAAAAATTCTAAAAAATCATAAAATTTGTTACAATGAGGATATGGGAAAATAAGGAGTGGATGAAATGCTCCAATTTAAAGATATAATAACAGCTGTCGATTTTATCGTTACGGAGAAAACAACCCTCAACGAAGCCATTACACTCATGAATAAAAATAAGTGGAACCTGCTGCCTGTAACGGATTCGTTCATGCATCCCATTGGTGTGTTTACCCGCAGCAGCCTGCATCAAATGGTCACTGAAGAATGTCCGCTACATACCCCAATTAAAGCTTACATAAAGAACCAAGTAGAAACAATAAGAGTCGATACTCCCTATGAAAAAATTGAAGAAATCGTCAAAAATAGTAAGGTTGGCACAGGTGTCGTTATCGATGAAAACAATCGTGTCGTAGGTATTTTAACAAAGACAGACATGGTCATGTCCTTGCTAAAAACCTCACAGGAATTAAAAAACATGTTATTTAAAAAATGGCAGAAAGCTGAAAATAAAGCGGACTTTTACCATCAGCAATATCAGAAATCCGAAACAGCCCGGTTTAAATGGGAGCATATTTTAAGTACAGACCCGGTGATGGAAAAGCTAAAGAATAGTGGATCGAGGGCCGCAAAGGGCAGATCAACGGTGCTTATCCGAGGTGAAAGCGGAACGGGTAAAGAACTGTTTGCCCACGCCATCCACAACAGCAGTGCGAGGAGTATGGGAAAGTTTGTTGTAGTGAATTGTGCAGCGATTCCTGAGCATTTGTTAGAATCAGAGTTTTTTGGTTATGAAGCAGGGGCCTTTACCGGCGCTCATCAAAAGGGTAAAATTGGGAAATTTGATTTAGCAAACGGTGGAACCCTTTTTCTAGATGAAATAGGCGACATGTCCCTTGCCCTGCAGGCAAAGCTTTTACGTGTGCTTCAAGAGCGGGAATTTTACCGGGTGGGTGGTTCAAAAAAAATCATCGTCGATGTCCGAATAATTGCCGCAACGAACAGAAAACTTGAAGATATGGTGAAAGAAGGGCTATTTAGAGAGGATTTATATTACCGTCTCAATGTTATTTCTCTCCAAATCCCGCCTCTCCGCGATCGTATCTCGGATGTAGATTATTTAATTAGTCAATTTATGGTGGAATTTAATCAAATTTTAGGTACTGGTATTACTGGAATTGAGAATTCGGCCAGAGAAGTATTACTAGGATATGACTGGCCGGGCAACGTCAGGGAATTACGAAATGTAGTGGAGCGCGCTATGACATTTGCCGAGAATGGCAAAATTATAATGGAGGATTTGCCTGATTATTTAAGCCATCGGGTTACTAGTAAAGGAGCGGACGTCCACATATCAATGGTAGAAAACGCTGAACTTGAAGCAATAAAACGGGCCCTTGTGCAGGTGAAAGGTAATAAGGTCAAAGCAGCTAGATTGCTAGGAATCAGCCGTTCAGGTTTATATGAAAAAATCAAAAAATATAAACTACCCACATGAGTAAGTGTCCATTAACCGGACACTTTTCAGGTACTAATGTCTGATTGAAAAACATAGTTTGTGTAAGAATAACTCAATTGCCCCTATCTTTGCTTTTCTCTAAAGTGGCACGAAATTTGCATTGTAAAGTTTGGATCATAGTAAGGTAATCACAAAGGAGGATCCCTGATGAATATAGGAAGTCTCTTGTCTCAAAGTGCCCGTAAGTATCCAAATCTACTAGCTATCGAATGTGAAGGCAGAACGTATACGTACCGCCAATTTAATGAACAAGTTAACAACCTCGCACATGGTCTTCTGCAGCAAGGGGTGAAAAAAGGTGACAAGCTTGCCTTGATGATGAAAAACTCAGACCACTATGTGTTTACCTTTTTCGCGGCTGCCAAGATCGGGGCTGTGGCTGTTCCGATTAACTTTCGGTTAACCGCTTCAGAAGTACAATACATTTTGGCCCAATCAGATGCAGCGTTCGTAGTCTGTGATCAAGAATTTGAACCACTTATATCAGAAGCAAAACAGGGGACAGGCGTTCATTTCATCTTTACGGTTGGCGAACCAGAAACCACGGGATACTATTCATTTGAAGACGTGTTAGCAGATGTGATTCATGAACCAGACATAGAGGTTTCAGAAAAGGATGATCTAGAAATTCTCTATACATCAGGGACGACCGGCCGTCCAAAGGGAGCGCTCTTTGATCATAGCCAAATTTTTCATGTAGGCATGTCCGTTACCATCAGTATGGCGTTTAGGATGCATGAGCGAATTCTCCATCTGGCGCCACTGTTCCATTCGGCTCAATTGAACCTATTCCTTATTCCTGGTGTTGCCCTTGGTGCGACCCATATCATTCATCGCGATTTCCATCCTGTTAAAACACTTCAAGCTATTCAAGAACATAAAATTACTAATCTTTTTGCTGTACCAGCCATGTATAACTTTCTGCTTCAGGTTCCCAATGCGGACGATTATAACTTAACTTCTATTAAAAGAGTGGGTTACGGAGCTGCCCCAATGGCACCAGAAATCGTCAAGAAAGCGATGCAGTTATTTAAAACAGATCAATTTTACAATTTATGCGGCTTAACAGAGGCAGGACCAGGCGGAATCCTACTTGATCCGGAGGGGCATAAACAGCATCTAGGCAAGGGAGGTAAGCCCATTTTTATGACTGAAACACGAGTGGTGAATGAGGAGGGCGAAGATGTCCTTCCGGGAGTGATCGGAGAGTTCATTGTTAAAAGTCCAATGGTGATGAAGGAGTATTACAAAAAGCCGGAGGAAACAAGGAGCACGTTGAAAAATGGCTGGCTCTACACGGGGGACTTAGCGACCATCGACGATGAAGGGTATATTACGCTTGTTGACCGGAAAAAAGACATGATCATTTCCGGGGGAGAAAATGTCTATTCTGTTGAGGTGGAGGCGGTTTTGTTTGAACATCCAGATATCCTCGATGCAGCGATTATTGGATTGCCAGACGAAGTTTGGGGCGAGTCAGTTTGCGCCGTCATTGTACCGAAAGAAGGTACGGTCATTGATGAACAGGAATTGCGCAGCTTCTGCCGCCAAAAGCTGGCTGGGTATAAGGTGCCGAGGAGAATATTTATGGAACAGCAGCTGCCAAGAAATGCTTCTGGCAAAATACTAAAATATCAGCTCAGGCAGTCACTCCGAAATTTGAGTAATGAGCAGAAGATCTAAAGCAAAAATATTAAGCGCTTTCAAATGGAGGTTAAGAGTATGAAACATCCCTACTTAAACGAAGACCATGAAATTTTTCGCCAATCGTTAAAGAAATTTTTAGATAAGGAAGCTTATCCCTTTTATGAACAATGGGAAGTAAATCGAATGATTCCCCGTGCTTTTTGGAGGAAGATGGGGGAACAAGGCTTTCTTTGCCCTGATATTGATGAGAAGTATGGCGGCAGTGAAGTGGACTGGGGATTTGCGGTTGTCATCAATGAGGAATTGGAACGGGTTGGCTCAGGATTAGTTGGAATTGGTCTCCATAATGATATCGTGGTGCCCTACATCACTTCCTATGGAACGGAGGAGCAAAAACAACGGTGGCTGCCAAAGTGTGTGTCGGGTGAAATCATCACAGCGATTGCTATGACGGAACCAGGTACAGGTTCCGACCTTGCCAACATTAAAACAACGGCGAGACTTAAGGGAGACCATTTTATCGTCAATGGTCAAAAAACCTTTATCACGAACGGCATTCAGTCTGATTTAATTGTTGTTGCTGTAAAGACTGATCCGCAGGCTGTGCCAAAGCATAAAGGAGTAAGCCTCCTTGTGATTGAGAGGGATTCTCCTGGTTTCTCTAGAGGGAGAAAACTGAACAAAGTTGGTCTCCATTCCCAGGATACAGCCGAATTAATTTTTGAGGATTGTCGTGTACCGAAGGAAAACCTGCTTGGGGAGGAAGGAAAGGGATTCCTTTATTTAATGGAGAAACTCCAACAGGAACGGCTGCTTGTCGCGATTGGGGCGCAAACAGCATCGGAAGAGATGTTGAAAATGACGCTCGACTATGTGAAAAGTCGCGAAGCCTTTGGAAAGCCGGTGAGCCAATTCCAAAATACCCAGTTCAAAATGGTGGAAATGGCAACGGAAATTGAAATGGGCAGAGCTTTTTTGGATCAGTTAATTGCGGAACATATTGAAGGGAAGAATGTCGTCACGAAAGTGTCGATGGCAAAATGGAAACTGACCGATATTGCCAAAAGGGTCGCCTCAGAATGTCTGCAGCTTCATGGCGGCTATGGTTATATGGAAGAATACGAGATTGCGAGAAGGTTCCGTGATATCCAAGTATCGAGCATTTACGCAGGTACTAATGAAATCATGAAAACAATCATTGCCAAAAATCTAGGACTTTAATTAAGGAAGGATGATACACATGCGTGAAGTTGTCATTGTAGAAGGGGTTCGTACACCTGTTGGAAGAAGAAATGGCGTATTAAAGGACATTCGCCCCGATGACCTTGCTGGTCTAACGTTAAAAGAATTGGTCAATCGTACCGGTATTGACCCTGCCATTATTGATGATGTTATCTTAGGTTGTGTGACCCAGGCAGGAGAACAAGCGGGGGACATTGCCCGTGTAGCTGCATTAATTGCTGGCTTTCCGATCGAAGTTCCGGGGACAACGATTGACCGGCAATGTGGTTCGAGCCAACAAGCCGTCCATTTTGCGGCCCAGGCCATTCTAGCTGGGGATATGGATGTCGTGGTTGCCGGGGGTGTTGAAAGTATGACCCGTGTTCCGATGGGTTCTAACTATAATGGTGTGAAAGAACCTTTTAGTCCAACTTTAAGGGCGAAGTATGAAATGATCCATCAGGGACTGTCAGCCGAACGGATTGCTGAAAATTATGGCTTCACTCGCGGGGAGCTTGATCAATTCTCACTCGAGAGCCATCAAAAGGCACTTAAGGCGCAAGAAGAAGGCTATTTTGAAAGAGAAATTTTCCCACTAGAAGTGACGCTTCCTGATGGAACCACCGCTGTCATAAAAGAGGATTCTGGCCCAAGGAAAGGAACCTCCCTTGAGGCATTGGCCGGCTTGCGTACTTCGTTTAAAGAAGATGGAGTGATTCACGCTGGCAATTCCAGCCAAATCAGTGACGGTGCAGCTGCCCTATTACTGATGTCACGTAAAAAGGCAGAAGAACTCGGATTGAAGCCGCGTTTCCGTGTCCATACTCGTGTAGTCGTTGGCTCAGACCCCACTTTGATGTTGACGGGTCCGATTCCGGCCACACAAAAGGCGCTAGAAAAAGCAGGATTAACCATTGATGATATCGATATATTTGAAGTGAATGAAGCGTTTGCTCCCGTGCCCCTTGCCTGGTTAAAAGATGTCGGTGCCGATCCTGCAAAGCTTAACCCGAATGGAGGAGCCATTGCGCTTGGCCATCCGCTCGGCGGCAGCGGGGCGCGTTTAATGGTGACGCTGATGCATGAGCTTGAGCGCACTGGCGGACGGTATGGCCTGCAAACGATGTGTGAAGGCCATGGCATGGCGAACGCGACTATTATTGAGCGGTTAGATTAAGTTTGAGATTTTTGATTCGCAAATAAAAAGGGTAGATTCGCAAATAAATCTACCAGAATCGCAAATAAAATATTCAAATTCGCAAATAAACTAGCTTTTTTCGCAAATAAAAGTACCAGGAGGCGTTTAAATGAGTACGACGATTGGCAAAATCTTTGATTTAACAGTGAAAAAATTTCCAAACAAACCAGCTATTTATGATGTAAGGAAAAATGTCCGCTATACCTACAAAGAATGGAACGAACAGGTCAATCGGCTTGCCAATGCCTTGAAGAATGAAGGGGTCAACAAAGGGGATCGTGTATCTGCTTTTATGTTCAATACGGAAGAACTAGGGACTGCTCTTTTTGCTTGTGCGAAAATTGGCGCCGTCTTTAATCCGATTAATTTTCGATTAATGCCGGAAGAGGTGGCCTATATTTTAGTGGATGCCACCCCAAAAGTTGTCCTGTTTGAAAAAGCCTTGGAACCTGTTATATCATCCATTGAAAATCGCTTTGAAAAGATGTCCTTTTGGTTTATTGATGAAGATCAACCAGAATATGCCGCCTCCTATCAAGAAAAATTACGGGCTGCTTCCACCGATGAGATTCACATAGACATAACAGAAAATGATATCTACGCATTTATTTATACAAGTGGGACCACGGGAAGACCTAAAGGTGTCATGCACACCCACCGTAATATGATCGACCAAAGCTTACTGTGCATTGCTGCCTGCAAACTGGAAGCAAATGATGTTGGTCTTGTAACAGCACCCATGTTCCATTGTGCAGAACTGCACTGCGCCTTCATCCCAAGGGTACATGTGGGTGCTAGCAGCGTGATTTTGCATCAATTTAATCCGAAAGCAATCCTGCAATTATTCCAACAGGAAAAAATCACAAAATTATTTGCTGCTCCAACCATGTGGAACATGCTGCTTCAAGAGGATTTGAGTCAATATGATCTTTCCAGCTTGAAACTGGGGTTATATGGTGCAGCACCGATGGCACCGTCTCTTGTCCATGCGATCCATGACCGCTTAGGGATCTCCTTAATTCAGGCGTATGGAATGACGGAAATGGGACCGGCCATCGCCTTTCTATCAGCAAACGATCAGCTTAGAAAAGCGGGGTCAGCAGGCCAAGCAGCACTAAGTCATGATATTCGGATTGTACGTACTCGGGAGGATGGTCCCTCGGATCCGGATGATATTGCATCTGTGGGGGAGACAGGTGAAATCATTGTCCAAGGACCTTGTATGATGTTGGGCTATTATAATCGTGAAGAAGCAACAGAAAAAGCAATGTATAAAGGCTGGTACCATGCGGGTGATATTGGATATCTTGATGAAGAAGGTTTCCTTTATGTAAATGACCGAGTCGATGACATGATTATCAGTGGCGGCGAGAATATTTATCCGCGTGAAGTGGAGGATATTTTACATGCACATGCAGGAGTTTTGGATGTCGCGGTTGTCGGACAGCCAGATGACCGCTGGGGAGAAACCGTGACGGCTTTTGTGGTTAAAAAGGATCCCCATCTGACGGACCAAGAGTTAGATGAATTCTGCAAAACTAGTGATAGTTTAGCAAACTATAAACGCCCGCGAAAATATGTGTTCTGTGAAACACTGCCGCGGAATGCGAGCGGAAAGATTCAAAAATTCATACTAAGGAAACAACTGGAGGAACTATTTGCTCCCGGTTCGAGCAATTCGTAAGAAGGGGATTAAAACTATGTTAAATGGTATTAGAGTGGTTGATTTCACGAACTATTTGCCAGGTCCCTTTGCGACCTTACGACTAGCGGATTTGGGGGCGGAAATTATTAAGGTGGAGGCGCCGGAGGGAGACCCCGCTCGAAATACAGGCATATCAAAACGGGGGACAGGGCTTGTCTTTCTTGCCAACAACCGCCAAAAGAAAAGCATTACCCTTAATTTAAAAGAAACCAATGATTTGCATCAAGCTTTCACACTGATTGAAAGTGCTGATGTCTTAATTGAAAGTTTTAGACCTGGTGTCATGGAGAAACTGGGCCTAGGATTTGAAACTGTGAAAAAAATAAAACCGGATATCGTGTATTGCTCCATTTCAGGCTATGGACAAGAAGGACTACTAAGTACTTTGGGCAACCATGATCTTAATTATATGGCGTTAAGCGGCGTCTTGGCCCAGCTGAAGGATGACCAGGGCAGGCCCGTTCATCCTTCTATTACAATCGCTGATTATCTGGGCGGGTATGCTGCCAATGAACGAATCTTAGCAGGATTAGTCTCTAAGTTTTTGACCGGAAAAGGAAGCTATCATTCTATCTCCATCACCGATCAATTAGTATCATTACTGGGGAACCATGTCTTAATGGAACAGGAGACTGGTGAAGGAACGGGCATTAACGTACTGAATGGAAGTATTATTTCCTATTGTATTTATGAAACCAAGGATAACCGTTATATGAGCTTGGGGGCGCTTGAACCAAAATTTTGGAATAACTTTTGCGTGACCCTAGGACGTGAGGATTGGCTCGAGGCTCATTTTTCCAAAACGGTTGAGTCAAACCCTATCTATCAAGAGGTTATCTCCCTATTTAAAAGTAAGAGTTTTGATGAATGGATAGCGTTTTCTCAAAAGGTAGATTGTTGTATGGCGCCAGTGCTGGAAATAGGGGAACTTAGCACATATCCATACTTTCAAGAGAAAGAGCTTATCTTTACCTCTTCTTGGGGAGACTGCCAAGTGAAAATGCATAGTGATTTGAAACTGAAGGAAATCACTCCGCCTCCCCAAAAAGGGGCGCATGGCAGCCTGCTGTTGAATAATTAATTGAAAGGGCACGTATACTGATGGAATTTATAAGTGGTACTTTGGTCTCTTAAAAAGGGATCTTTTTTTTCTCCTTAGTTTTTCAAAATGGGACTTCGAGGGGTATAATGGGATTATGAATAAAGATAGAATGCACTCGAATTAGAAAGGAGAAACGATTTTGTTTGAAAAAGCCCTGCCTCTACTAGAATCTTATTTTGGTTATACCTCGTTCCGAACAGGTCAAGAGCAAGCGATCCGTTCCGTTTTAGCCGGTGAAAACACCATTACTGTCATGCCGACAGGCGGAGGGAAATCCATCTGCTATCAAATTCCTGCTCTCGTTCTCCCAGGTACCACTATTGTTATATCCCCCCTCATCTCTTTAATGAAGGATCAAGTTGATGCCCTAATTCAAGTTGGAATCCCAGCGACATTTATTAATAGTTCTTTAAGTTATCGTGAAGCAAACGAGCGGATGAGAGAGGCCATAGAGGGAAAATACAAGCTTTTGTACATCGCGCCAGAGCGGTTGGAATCCCATGAATTTCTTCAAGAGCTTTCTTACATGGATATTCCTTTAGTTGCCGTGGATGAAGCCCATTGTATTTCTCAATGGGGACATGATTTCCGTCCGAGCTACCGCCATATTCAGTATATGGTTTCAAGTCTGCCGCAAAAGCCAGTTATCCTAGCTCTTACTGCCACAGCGACACCAAGAGTTCGGGAAGATATTTGCGCATCATTAGATATAGATGAAGAGAATACGATAATTACAGGATTTGAACGAAAGAATCTATCATTTACCGTCATTAAAGGACAAGACCGGCAGAAGTTTTTAAATGAGTATTTAAAAAAGAATGAGAAAGAAGCGGGCATCATTTATGCAGCCACAAGGAAAAATGTGGACCAGCTTTATGAGAAACTCAAGAAAGCTAACATTAAGGCGGCACGATATCACGCAGGTATGGGGGATGTTGACCGTGCGCGTGAACAAGAACGATTTTTAGAAGATAAAGCATCTGTTATGGTGGCAACCTCAGCATTTGGGATGGGCATCGATAAGAGTAATATTCGTTATGTCGTTCATTACCAGATGCCGAAAAATATGGAAAGCTATTATCAGGAAGCAGGGCGTGCCGGCCGGGACGGGTTAGATAGTGAATGTATCTTGCTTTATTCCCCGCAGGATGTGCAAGTCCAGCGCTTTTTAATTGACCAATCCAGCGATCGCAGCCGGATGACACAGGAATTAGAAAAACTGCAGCAAATGGCTGATTACTGCCACACAGAGGATTGTCTGCAGGAATTTATTTTAAAGTATTTTGGTGAAATAGAAACGGACAGCTGCGGGAGATGCGGCAACTGCTTAGACACGCGGACAAGCATGGATGTAACCAGGGAAGCGCAAATGGTCATGTCATGTGTCATTCGAATGGGACAGCGTTTTGGTAAAACACTAACGGCACAAGTACTAACCGGTTCGAAAAACAAGAAAGTCACAGAAATGGGCTTTGATCGGCTGACGACGTATGGAATTATGAAGGAGAAGAGTTCAAAAGAAGTTAGTGATTTTATTGAATTCCTAATATCACAGGAGTTGCTTGCGATTGAGCAAGGGCAATTTCCAACCATATATGTTTCGTCAAAGGGAAAAGAGATCTTACAAGGAAAACAACAAGTCTACCGAAAAGAAACTGTTTCGGTTAAGGTAGTTTCCAAGGATGACCCATTGTTTGAGGAATTACGAGAGGTCCGGAAACGGATTGCTGAAATAGAAAAAGTACCGCCATTTGTGATTTTTTCCGATGCCTCCTTAAAGGACATGTGTGCCAAGCGGCCGACATCAAGCGAAGAATTCTTACTGGTAAGCGGTGTTGGGAATCTAAAGCTTGAAAAATACGGACTTGAGTTCATCCAAGCGATCCGTTCCTTTTGCGAAAACCACCCAGATTACCAAAGTGAGGTTATCCCTGTTGATAAACCCACAAAAAAACCTGCTAAAAAAGCCGTTACTGACTCGCATCTAGAGACATTGAAGTTAAACCAAGACCATTTAACGATTCCGGAAATAGCCGAGCAGCGTGATTTGGCGGTCAGTACAGTGGAAAATCATTTAATCCAATGTGCCCAACAAGGCTTAGAAGTTGATTTTTCAAAGCATATTCCAGAAGCGTACCTGCCACTTCTAGCAAAGGCGGTAGAAGAAGCAGGCCGCGATCGTTTAAAACCGATTAAAGAACTTCTTCCTGAAGAAGTTAGTTATTTTATGATAAAAGTTTATGTGTATTTTCTAAGTAAAAAAAATAAATAATTACATGGCTGGTCATTAGTGGCCAGTCATTTTTTGTTCTTTTAATAGAAGAGGAGGAAAAATATGTTAATATGGAACTATCATTCATGAGGGAAGGTGAAGATTATCAACGATATCGTATTGTCTATTAAAGATTTAGAAAAACACTTTGGTGTAAAAAAAGTCCTGAAGGAAATTAACTTAACGGTTTATCGCGGACAGATCATTGGCTATATAGGCCCGAATGGTGCAGGAAAAAGTACAACAATTAAGATTTTACTTGGACTAGAAAGCGATTATGCCGGGAGGGTGGAGATATTTGGCGAGGAACTCACAGATCAAAATATAGAGTACAAAAGAAAAATAGGGTATGTACCGGAGATTGCCGAACTTTATGATAATCTTACAGCGCAAGAATACTTAACCTTTGTGGGAGAATTATATGGGTTGGACTTTCAAGCAGCGGATGATAAAGCACGAAGGTTGATGAAGGTTTTTGGCCTGGAAGAGGTTTATTGGTCCAGAATGTCATCCTACTCAAAAGGAATGCGGCAAAAGGTTTTAATCATATCTAGTTTATTACATAATCCCGATCTGTTATTTTTAGACGAGCCGTTAAGTGGATTGGATGCCAACAGTGTGATGGTCTTTAAAGAAATATTAGCCATCCTTGCCGCACAGGGAAAAACCATTTTTTACTCTTCACATATCATGGATGTTGTTGAAAAAATTAGCAGCCGCATTATCCTGATCAACGACGGAAAAATTATTGCCGATGGTAGTTTCAATGAGTTGAAGAAGCAAAATAAGGAAGGGACATTGGAACAAATCTTTAATCAGCTGACGGGTTTTAATGAATATAAAGGACTCGCTGAGGAATTTGTGTCCATTGTTCAAGAGGAATAGCGATGAAGAACTTTCGAACTTTGAGATTTTTAGATTTATTTCGTGGCCTCTTTGAAAGTATGGGTGTCAACTATCCAATCATGAGAAGGATATTAGCTGTTAAATTCACGATGGATGGGCGCAGGATCCCGACCATCTTTAACCAGCAGGCAAAGAAAAAGACAAAACCAGAAGAAAATGGATTTATGAAATCATTAGGGATGTATGTCTTATTGAGTGTAATGCTGATTCCTTTGGTTCTTTTTGGCGATAACTACCTCTATCAAATGAGCATTTTATTTGGAATTGTCATGTTCCTGGTCATGACATCGATGATTTCCGATTTTTCAAATGTCCTTCTTGATGTGAGGGACAAAGGGATACTCCTGACAAAGCCTGTTGAAAAAAGGACACTCAACGCGGCAAAGACCATTCATATTTGCGTTTATTTAATCTTTCTTACGACAGCCCTCACATTAGTTCCCATCCTGATCGGGACCTTTAGGCATGGTATTTTATTTTTCATCCTAGCTGTAATAGCGCTTATTTTAGTCAACTTATTTATTGTGGTGTTGACGGCTATCATCTATTACTTTATTTTGCGATTCTTTGATGGGGAAAAGTTAAAGGATATCATTAATTACGTACAAATTGGCTTATCCGTTTCCATTGCAATTGGCTATCAAATCTTAGGGAGGGCCTTTAGCCTTGTCGATATGAAAATGACGTTTTCTCCAAGCTGGTGGCAATTCTTCCTTCCGCCCATTTGGTTTGGCGCCCCATTTGAAGTGATTCTACGACACCATTTTGATGCCTATCTGTTGACCTTTTCAATATTTGCCGTGGTCATACCGCTTATTTCCATCGTGATTTATAGTAGGATGATGCCTTCTTTTGAAAGAAATCTGCAAAAGCTTTCAAATAACAACGGGGGAACTAAACGGAAGGAACGGAGATGGAAAACGGAGCTTGTTAGGGTCATTTGTAGAAGTGTTGAGGAAAGGACCTTTTATCATTTTGCCGACAATATGATGCGAAATGAAAGAGAATTTCGTTTAAAAGTGTACCCTGGGCTAGGGATGGCGTTAATCGTTCCGTTTATTATTATGTTTAATCAACTTCAAATGAATTCTTTTGCCCATTTAGCTTCAAGCAAAGGGTATTTAGCGATTTACTTTTGCAGTTTAATGATCCCCAATGCTGTTTTAATGCTGAAGTATTCGGGTAAATATAAAGGTGCTTGGATTTATAAGACAGCACCCTTACACAATCTGGCACCCTTATATAGTGCCGCTCTAAAAGTGTTTATTGTCAATCTCTTTTTTCCTATTTACTTCATCATCAGCACGATTTTTATCGGTATTTTTGGAATCAGGATTATGGACGATTTATTAGCCATATTTATTACTGCTATATTATTTACCGTCGTTTGTTCCATCTATCTTAAAGATACAGTACCATTTACAGAATCGTTTGGGGAGGTCCAGAGTTCTGGAATAAAAGTAATCCTTCCCCTTTTATTGGTTGCCGTTTTTGCTGGAATCCATTTGGCAGCGACTTTGATTCCATATGGTGTTCCCATTTATTTAATCATCCTGCTTATTGGTACCATCTTTGCTTGGAAAATCGCCTATAAAACGATATGGATGACTTCCTGAAGAATCATTATTTTTAGAATATTCACAATAATTGTCGGTATCCCTCTGATCATGTAGATATTTCCCTGGGAATTTGTCGATATAGAAAAACAGGGCTACATTTAGTGGCCCTGTTCTTTGTCGTACTCATCGAGAAATGGCTTGTTCGCATAGTAATACATCATCCCCATAAACACTGAACCGCCAATAAGATTCCCTATCGTAACTGGAATCAGATTATGGATGACACCGGCCCAAGATATCGTCCCAGGGTGATTTAATACAAGTGCGATTGCGAATGTACACATATTGGCGATACTATGTTCATACCCGGAAATAAAAAAGCAAAATACAAATAGCATCATCGCAAACATTTTTGGTCCATCCCCCTTTAATCCCATCGGAAGAAAGAAGGCCATGCAAACAAGCCAATTACAAAGGATCGCGCGGAAAAATAATTGTGTCGTTGGTACCTGCATTTTAATTTCCACGACATGAAGTAAAAAACCATTAACAGACGATTCAGCATAGAGACCTGTAGTAAAAATGATAAAAGCAAAGACAGCAGCTCCTAAAATATTACCAGCATAACTGCAAATCCAAAGCTTGATTACGTCCATCCAGGTCATTTTATTTCGAAGAGCCGCATACGTGTAATAAAAAGTGTTTCCTGTAAACAAATCTCCGCCGCCGTAGGCAATTAAAATGATTGCAGCACCAAAGGTGAGTGCAGCCATCGGATAAGCGAAAGGGGAATGTTCCACATAAAAGAAATTTCCTGTTTTAAAGGCGACAATGACGCCAAACCCAATAAACATACTCGCAAGCATGGCCCGCAAAAGATAACGAAGGAGACTTTGCTTAAATATTTTCACCTTTTTTAAGGCTAGTTTCTCCACCTCTGCTAAAGGTTGCATTTCCATGTAGTTCGAACCCCATTTCTAATACCGTTTTATCATCTCTTTATCTTTAACAAAAAGAGTTTTGATATGTATCAATGTGGTAAAGTTACCAAATAATCTCGAATTTGAAAAGCTTTATATCCTGTGAATACACCTATTTTCACCATCATAAACTTTTATAATAGTTTTAAATAACACTCTCAACGCAATATCAGCTATAATAATAAGGTTTTGAAACTGTTTATAAGGAGTTACACTATGTTAAAAACAAGAAAGATTACGCCTCAATATGATCCATGGGAAGCCTATTTAGACATAGAGGAATATGGAAAACCGCAGCTGACCAATATTGAATTTACTACGACCACGCTTTGTAACATGCGCTGTGAGCATTGTGCAGTAGGTTATACACTTCAGACAAAGGACCCAGTTGCACTTCCAGTTGATTTAATCCTTCAAAGGTTAGAAGAAATTCCTTCCCTTCGTTCCTTAAGTATTACGGGTGGGGAACCGATGCTATCATTATCCTCTGTGAGGAATTACGTGGTACCGATTTTAAAATATGCCCATGAGCGTGGGATTCGAACACAAATCAACTCTAATTTGACCCTTGAATTGGGGCGTTATGAACTAATCGTTCCTTACTTAGATGTCTTACATATTTCACATAACTGGGGAACAGTAGATGATTTTGCCGAGGGCGGTTTTGCCCGGATGGAGAAGAAGCCTAATTATGAGCAACGAGAAAAATATTTTAGGAGAATGATAGAGAATAGCCGTGAGCTTGTTAAGGCTGGGGTTATGGTCTCTGCCGAAACGATGTTAAACAAACGGACCCTGCCGCACTTAGAAAAAATTCACCGGCAAATTGTAGAGGAGATGCACTGTCAACGTCATGAGGTGCACCCTATGTATCCAAGCGACTTTGCAAGTACACTAGAAACATTATCACTGATAGAAATTAGAGAAGCTATCCATCACTTGCTAGATAATCGTGATGAAAATGTCTGGATGCTGTTTGGTACGTTGCCATTTTATGCATGCAGCAGAAATCAGGAAGATTTGGACCTTTTAAAAAGGCTTTATCAAAGTAAAAACGTTACAGTCAGAAATGATCCGGATGGACGCTCCAGACTGAATGTAAATATATTTAATGGTGAAATTATCGTGACCGATTTCGGTGATACCCCGCCCCTAGGAAATATTCAATCCACAAATCTATTGCATGCGTTTGAAACCTGGCAATCATCGGCGTTATCAAAACAGTTGAGCTGTCATTGTCCAGCTGTATCTTGCCTTGGACCCAATATATTAGTCAAAAATAGTTATTACCCAGATGTTGACTTTAGTGTACGTCAAAATAACATACAAAAATAAAACGCGGAGACAATTTTTTTGTCTCTTTTTTAATTTTTTAAGGAACAATAATAACAAGACGAAGAAAACTGATGGAACATATCCTTTTATTTGATGTGAAAAAAGGTTTAAAAAATAATAAATAAATATTTTTCGAAAATTATTGTTGTAAAAAGAAATTTTTTTTCGTATAATGAAATCAATTGAAAGTGCTTTCATCTTTTTCATAGAAAATTATAAACAAAGGGGACAGGTATTATGGATGCGTATTTATTAATCATCACATTACTTGCAATTGTAATCGTTATATTAGGAGTTTCCTTATTTAAATGGCATGCGTTTATTAGTTTAACAGTTGCCGGTTTATTTTTAGCTATTTTCTCCGGTATGGGCTTGGATAAAATTGTAGCCGCTTACGAAACAGGTGTTGGCGGAACTTTAGGACATTTAGTGGGTATTTTAGCTTTAGGAACCATTTTAGGTAAGATGTTATCTGAATCTGGTGCGGGTTTGCAAATTGCTAATTATTTCATTAAAATCTTTGGCGAAAAGAAGTTGCCATGGGCAATGTTTTTGTCAGGATTCGTTATTGGAATTCCTGTTTTCTTTGAAGTAGGGATTTTGATCTTATTACCACTAGTTATTTCCATTCAAAAAGCATCAAAACAAAACATTCTATTGATTGGTTTGCCAGCTATCGCCGGTTTATCCATCGTTCATGGTCTTGTTCCTCCACATCCAGGTGCGATTGCAGCAATTGGCCTGTATGGAGCTAATCTTGGCAGGGTATTACTTTACTCATTAATCATTGCAATTCCTGCCGGTATTATCGGTGGACCATTATTTGCAAAGTATATTAACAAAAGAGTAATTCCTGCTGGGGAACCTGAATTAATTAAAGTAGAAGATATTTCAGGTAAAAAGTCTGTACCTAGCGTAGGAATTTCCTTCCTGTCTATCTTAATGCCGGTTATCTTAATGGTTTTAGGAACCGCTGCACCATATTTATCTGTACCAGCAGGATTTGAGAAAGTATTAGTATTTATCGGAAGTCCGATTATTGCCTTATTAATATCTTGTTTCTTAGCTTTCTACTTCCTTGGCTTCCGTCAAGGAATTGACAAAAATACAATCAAGAAATTCACTGAAGAGTGTATATTACCAGTCGGTTCGATCGTGTTAATTATTGGAGCTGGCGGTGGTTTTAAACAAATCCTTATTGAAAGCGGTGTGGCCAAGGTTATTGCCTCTGCGTCAGAAGGAATGTCACTATCTCCACTTGTTTTAGCATTCTTAATCGCTGGTTTAATTCGTATTGCAACAGGTTCAGCTACAGTGGCTTTAACTACAGCTGCTGGCATCGTTGCACCAATTGTTGCTAATATGTCCGGTGTGAATTTAGAATTGCTTGTTATCGCTACTGGTGCAGGTTCGTTAATGTTCTCGCACGTAAACGATGCCGGATTCTGGATGGTAAAAGAGTATTTAGGATTATCGATTCAAGAAACATTTAAAACTTGGACGGTACTAGAAACGATCTTGTCCTTTGTGGCCTTCGCGGGTGCCTTAATTGTAAATATGTTTGTCTAAAAAACAGATTTGTTTTCTAGAATGTAAGTGATTAAAACAAGAGGATGGCCTATTGATTAGGTCATCCTCTTGTTATTAGCGTGTAAAAGCCAGCATTACGAGTTTGTTATGCTGGCTTTAACTATCGATAATGTAGGTTATATTCTTGTTTCTAAGATTGCTTCTCTCACTTTTTTTAGTGAGTGTTTTGCCTTTTCGTTATTTAATACCATAATATTGACATAAAGAGCGTCAATTAGGCTTAATTGAGCTATTCTCGAGGAAAGCGCTTCGGAACGGTATTCCGTCTCTTCAGAGCTTGTATAAAGGGCAACATCTGAAAGCTGACAAATGGGTGATTTTGGATAACCTGTAATGCCAATTGTTTTAGCCCCATTTTTTTTGGCTGTTTTTAATATATTGATCGTATCTTTGTTTGTCCCCGAGTGGGAGATCACTACAGCAACATCTTTGTCGCTCAATTGGGAGGCGGACATAAGTTGAAAGTGTGAATCAATAAATGCAAACGCTTTAATTCCAGTGCGCACAAATTTATGAAAAGCATCCATGGCCACAACACTTGATCCGCCCGTTCCATAAAACTCTACCCGATTCGCCTGCATCAGTAAATCAACGGCAGTCTTTATTGACGTTCCATCGAGAATTTGCAGAGTGTTTTCCAATGTTCTGATATTCGATTGAAAAATCTTATCCGCTACCGTTTTTTCATTATCATCTTCAGTGATTTCTTCGTGAATCTGTTGAATTGGCTCAATAATTTCAGAAGCAAGGGCAATTTTCAATGCTTGATACCCCTTAAAACCAATTCGTTTACAAAAGCGAAACACGGTCGCATCTGCGATTTTCAAATCCTCAGCCACTTCATTGATCGTGTTATGAATAATTTTTTCAGGATTCTCCAAAATATAGTCAGCAACCTTTTTTTCCTTTTCACTAAGACGTGCGTAATAGGAGCGTATTTTCCCCAAACAGTTCTGCGCCATAATTAAATGTCCTCTCTACATAAAATCTTAACTTAATTATAGCATGAACCGCTCTGAAAAAATATTTTTTCAAAGGATATTTGATTTAAGAAAAAATATTTCATATAATAATTGTATAAAGTGAAATTTATTTCGGAGGAGATTTTACATGAATATTGGTTTAATAGGATTAGGAAAAATGGGTTATAATTTGGCCCTTAATTTAATGGAACATAACCATGAAGTGGTGGCATTCGATGTTAATCAAGAAACTGTAAACAAAATAAGCGGGGAAGGGGCAGTTGGAGCTGCAACAATTCCTGAATTAGTTGAAAAACTGCCAAGCCCGAAAATCCTATGGCTGATGGTTCCATCTGGACCGATCACCCAACAAGTCATCGATGAGCTTCAGGGCTTATTGGGGGCTGGTGATATTGTCGTTGATGGGGGAAATTCTCATTATAAAGACTCGATTCGAAGGGGAAAGGCACTTTCTGAAAAGGGTGTATATTTCTTTGATGCGGGTACGAGCGGCGGTATGGCGGGTGCGAGGGAAGGCGCCTGCATGATGGTAGGCGGAGACAAAGAAGTCTTCAGTACAATTGAGCCCGTTTTTCGTGATATCAGTGTTGAAAATGGCTATTTGTATGCTGGAAAGAGCGGCAGCGGCCACTTCTTAAAAATGATTCATAATGGGATTGAGTACGGAATGATGCAAGCAATCGCTGAGGGATTTGAAGTTTTAGAGAAAAGCGATTTTGACTTTGATTATGAAAAAGTGGCTCGTGTTTGGAATAATGGCTCCGTCATCCGCTCTTGGCTGATGGAACTAACAGAAAACGCCTTTTCGAAGGATCCTAAACTAGACACAATCAAAGGAGTTATGCATTCGTCTGGAGAAGGAAAATGGACCGTTGAGACCGCACTTGAACTACAAACAGCCATGCCAGTAACAGCACTTTCATTGATGATGAGATATCGTTCTCTTGAGGAAGACACTTTCACTGGAAAAGTGGTTGCAGCGCTAAGAAATGAATTTGGCGGCCACGCTGTTGAAAATAAATAATGTAATCCAAAACAAGCATTCGACCATAAGGCCGGATGCTTGTTTTTTTATTATTGAATTCTTCAGAAGAAACCCTTGATTTAGAAGTAATCACTTTACCCATTTTTTCTGGAAATTAGTGATTGAACTATACTCTGCATCCAATAAACGTGAGACACGGATAAAGATTGGAGTTAATTCCTCATAAATTTCGACATTACTTTCAATCGGCTGGTGGGCATGTGTAGAACCCACTAATTCAGACATGATAGAGAAATCGTCTATTTCACCAAGAGCATACATCCCAAGAACAATCGCCCCTAAACAAGAACTTTCAAAGCTTTCTGGGACGACAACTTCTTGGTTGAAAATATCAGCCATCATTTGACGCCATAATTCAGATCTCGCAAAGCCGCCAGTAGCTTGAATTTTTTTTGGCACCCCAATCATCTCCTGAAGGGCAAGTAACACCGAATATAAATTAAAGATAACCCCTTCAAGTACGGCACGTATCATATGCTCTTTTTTATGATGAAGGCCAAGGCCAAAAAATGATCCTCTAGCATTTGCATTCCATAGGGGCGCACGTTCGCCTGCTAAGTATGGGTGAAAAATAAGTCCATCTGCACCTGGCGTAACTCCTGAGGCAATCTTTGTTAACACCTCATATGGGTCTATTCCCAAGCGCTTCGCTGTTTCAACCTCAGCCGAAGCCAGCTCATCGCGAACCCAGCGGAAAGTCATACCACCATTATTAACCGGACCACCTACAACCCAATGTTTGTCTGTTAAGGCGTAGCAGAAAATTCTTCCCTTTGGATCTGTAACTGGACGATCCGTAACGGTGCGAATGGCGCCACTAGTACCAATAGTTACAGCTACCACACCTGGGTCAATTGCATTTACGCCAAGATTGGAGAGAACTCCATCACTAGCGCCAACAACAAATGGTGTCTCGGCTGGTAAGCCAAGCTCTACAGCGTATTCCTGCTGTAAACCTGTTAAATAATAAGTGGTCGGCACCAATTCGGATAGTTTGTCACTGTTTATTCCGGCTACCTTTAAGGCTTCCTCATCCCATGTCAGCTGCTCGAGATTAAACATGCCAGTGGCCGATGCAATCGAATAGTCTATGACATATTTGCCAAATAGTTTATGGAATATGTATTCCTTGATGCCAATAAATTTACTAGTTTGATTAAAGAGTTCCGTTTCGTCGTTGCGCAGCCAAGTAATTTTTGCGAGTGGAGACATCGGGTGAATCGGTGTTCCGGTCCGTCGATAAATGGCGAGTCCATTAAGTTCATTTTTAATTGTATCAGCCCATGAAGTGGCACGGCTGTCTGCCCAGGTAATACAACGAGTAAGGGGTTTATCATTTTCGTCCATTGCAATTAAGCTGTGCATGGCTGAACTGAATGAGACCAGTTTAAGATTTTTTGAATCTATTTCGCCCTTTTTGATGGCTACTTTAATCGTTTCGAGAACGGCCTGGAAAATTTCCTCGGGATCTTGCTCAGCAATAGCGGGTGCAGGGCTATATAACGGGTATCCTGCATGGTGCATACTAATGACAGTTCCTTTTTCTCCGTAGAGCACGGCCTTTGTACTAGTAGTACCGATATCAACACCAAGATAATAAGATGGTTTATCCATTAGAAAATCTCCTTCAAATAAATAATTAAGTTGAGCTTAACAGATTTTAAACGAAAAAAATTCTTCTATATTTAAATAGACAAGAAAAAATTTTTCTTATATAACAATTGTAACTGAAAAATTCCTTCATTTGAAACTATTTTAATTAAATTTTATTAACTTTTGCTCAAAATGGCTCCTATTTTAATTTTTTGTTATAAAGGCTATTAATATGTAGCCGTATTCTCTAAACGTAAATGTTAAAATAAAAAATTGCTTTAAAAACTTGTTTTGATTTAAACTAAAGTATCAAATGTTGAAATATGTGGTGAGTTATAAAATGGACAATGTAAGCGAACAAACATATGAAATAATGGAGGTCTGCCTGCTGGCTGGAAAGATAATGCTTCAAAGCGGCGGAGAAACCTATCGGGTTGAGGATACAATGATGCGAATCGCTGCTTCTTTTGGGATTGAAAAATCACATAGTTATGTCACGCCAACAGGAATTATTTTTTCCGCAGAAGGATCCGAACCGACAAAGACAAAGCTCATTCGAATATCAGAACGGTCAACCGATTTAAAGAAGGTTGCCATGGTAAATAGTGTTTCTAGAAGGATAAGTAGTGGGGAACTAGGTTTAGAGGAAGCATTAGAGCAATTAAAAGAAATTCATTCACGAAATGAAACTTTTCCATTTCGTATCCAAGTTGCTGCTGCCTCATTATCGAGCGGTTGTTTTATGATCATGTTTAATGGCAGCTGGAATGACTTTATCCCTGCAATGATCGCTGGCGGAGGAGGTTATTATAGCTTTGTTCATTTTCATCGCTTTGTCCCGATCAAATTTTTTTCAGAGTTCCTAGCATCCTTCATAATCGGATTGATTTCTTTGCTATTCGTAAAAATCGGTGTAGGTCACCAATTGGATACTATAATAATTGGTTCAGTCATGACATTAGTCCCTGGACTGTTAGTGACCAATGCCATTAGAGATTTAATGGCTGGCCATTTGGTTTCAGGTTTGTCAAAAGGTGCGGAGGCATTCCTAACAGCTTTTGCGATTGGCGCAGGAATTGCGATTGTTTTATCATTTTTGTAAAGGAGCTGATTATTTTAAATGGAGATACTAGGGCAGTTAGTCACTAGTTTTTTTGCAACAGGAGCCTTTGGCATTCTATTTAATGCTCCGAAAGAATCATTAGTAAAATGTGGATTAATAGGGATGGGCGGCTGGTTAATTTATTATCTCCTCAATGACTACTTAAATAATCCGATCATGGCTACATTAGCCGCAACTATATTTATTGCTGTTCTAAGTCAGGAAATGGCAAAATTATATAAAATGCCAGTTATTATTTTTAGTGTTGCCGGCATTATACCCCTTGTTCCAGGCGGTTTGGCATACGATGCCATGCGGAAATTTGTAGAAAATGATTACAACTCTGCCATCGCTTTAGCTGCTAAAGTACTTATGTTAGCGGGCTCCATAGCGTTCGGGCTAGTTTTTTCAGAAGTAATTAATCAATTGGTTCGCAAAATTCATCAAAATAAGGTAAGAAATTAAAAGAGGGTATCCCAAAAGGTCTGTCCTTACGCTCATATCTCAAATTTGTAGGCCCTATACTACAAGTTGGGGATTGAGGTGGCTGACACTTTGTTATGGGGCGCCCTCTTTTCTTAAGGTTATCTTAAGGATTAGTGAATATTATTAAATTGGAAAAACTTTTCCTTTATACTAATCTAAGTATTTGTTATGGTTATATAGTAGTATATTGGTAAAACAGACACAAAGTATCTAATAAGGAATGGTTAGACTGCCTATGAAAAAGTTTTTAATTACTATAGTGGTTCTTTTGGTTTTATTTCTAAGTGCCATGACAATTTTTATAATCCTAACAGATCGTGAGACAGCCGTTCTTAGTGCTAAAACAATATTTGCAAAAATGACGGACAATCAGAAAAGTGAGCAAGTGAACGAAGCAGTGCCATTAAAAGATCGGGAAGTTGCACTACTTTCAAAGGAAGCTCCGAGTTTACCAGATAGTATAGTACTAGATGTGCCATTAATCAATCAAATGGATCAGCCGAAGCTTTACAATGGCTGTGAGGTAACTAGCCTGGCGATGATTCTTAATTATGCTGGTATAGAGGTAACAAAGAACGAGCTGGCAGAAAATATTAAAACTGTTCCGTTAAACTATAATAATGGTAAAAAAGGAAATCCTAATGCAGGCTTTGTTGGGGATATGGCACATGGACCTGGACTAGGGGTCTATAATGGTCCTGTATTTGAATTGGCTCAAAAATATGCAGGCGATAAAGCTGTTAATCTAACAAATAAGCCATTTACTGATATATTAAAAGAAGTTGGCCAAGGGCGGCCAGTATGGATTATTACGACGAGTAGCTTTGCACCCGTTTCAGTCTTTCAAACATGGGATACACCGCAGGGGAAAATCAAAATCACTTTTAGCGAACATAGTGTGGCCATAACAGGATATGATGATCATTATATTTATATAAATAATCCATATGGTGAGAAAAACCAAAAGATAAATCGTGAGACTTTTATTAAAGCGTGGGAGCAAATGGGCAGCCAAGCAATTGTTATCAAAGAGTAAATAAAGTTGGAAAATTGGACGAAGGCAGAGGGAGTTTCCCTCTGCCTTCTTAGCATTTGATTCATAAGAGAATCTATATCGTAACTTGTGTATGGTTGTTTAGTTAAGGCCTGTGAATAAGTCCCTATCTATTATCTATGAAAACTGTCTAATTTCAGCGCCAGCAACTAGTAAAGTTCACTAACGTGGCGCTTTAGCAGTTCTTGTAGCCATCGCAAGGTAAAAATCTTATTTATTGTAATTGTTAATAAAAACAAGTTTGCCGCGGTTATTCTTCCACCTGATGGTTATACCTAAACGACGTAAGCCCTACCTCTCTTACATCCTAACGGCTCCGAAGCCGATCCAGTGTGAATAAGTTTTTATTTTAAAACATAAGCAGAATGCCAGAAAAAATGAATTCTTACATTGCGTTATTTTCTATTACAAGTTACTTTATATGTGAAGCACAAATATTAATATTACACGTTAAAACTGTATTTGTCAACATATATAATATGAAAACAATTTAAAGGAAAACAGAAAATTTTGTCGTATTATTTAAGATAAAGTTGGTTTGCTTTGGGGGAATGGACTTGCTGGCGGAGAAACTCCTTTTGAATGTTTTAATAACTTTAGCACCTGTCCTGTTATACAGCATTCTTATCAATAGTAAAAATAAATTAAAAACTAACATAATCGGAGGGTTTGCATTAAGTTTAGCTGCACTCAGCTGTATGCTGTTTACTTATTCAAACTATGGATTTAATTGGGACCTTCGCTATGTACCATTTATCATAGCTATGCTTTATGGGGAACCGATGATGGGGGCAATGGTTTTTACAATCCTAATTTTTGCTCGAATTCTCATGGGCGGCGATACCGTTATTTTTGGTATTATTGATACTTTTTTAACAGCCATAATTGTACTTTTAGTCAAGAAAAAGTTCTGGAATCACAGCCCGAATAAAAGAGTGGTGGCAGCTACATTAGTTGGAGCTTTATCCTTGCTCGTTTGCTACTTTTCTTTGACAATTTTCCGTACGTTTGAGGGGAGTCCTTTTAAAATTGATTTGAATATTCCCGATCTCCTTTTGGTTGGGTTCATTTATACGCTGTCCATTTCTTTAGGAGCTAAATTATGTGAAGAGATCGTTGAACGGGAACAAATGAAGATAGAGATTCAACGTTCTGAAAAACTAAATACATTAGGCGAATTGGCTGCATCTATTGCCCATGAAATCCGAAATCCTTTAACGGTCGTAAAGGGATTCCTGCAATTGATGAAGCAACAAGAAAATGGTAAAAACTACGAATATCTTTCGATTGTATTAAATGAATTGGGTCGGGCGGAGTCAATTATTAATGATTACTTAAATTTTGCCAAGCCTAAATTCGAGAAGATAGAGAATGTCATATTAAAAGAAATTCTTTCTGAAGTAGTTATGCTTTTAAAACCCCTTGCAACCAAACAAGGAGTGCTGTTAGAAAGCCATTTAGACTCCTTAGAGGTTTCACTTGTTACCGATCGGAATCAGTTAAAACAGGCACTAATTAATCTAATTAAAAATGCGATAGAAGCGACTCCCGAAGGTGGAAACGTAACGATTTATTCAGAGATTTATAACGACCTGGCATCAATCTTTATCACCGACACTGGAAAGGGCATGACACAAGAACAACTATCAAGGATTGGGACTTTATTTTATACAACAAAAGATAAAGGGACGGGTCTTGGTACATCCGTATCATTAAGAATCATCGAAACGATGAATGGAAAAGTCTCGTACCGCAGTGTACCTGGGCAAGGCACAGAAGTTAAAGTCCTGCTCCCTATCGGGAAATTAGAAGGCTTAGTCAATTATTAAGTGGTAAAAGCTAATCAACTTGATTAGCTTTTTTTATTTTCTAAAATATTCTTCTAAACATTTGATAACTTTTCTAGTATATTTATATTTTGGTTAGTGAAAAAGAGATTTAGATGATTAATAGTAGAAAAGACAGGTAATCTTGGTAAGTAATGGATTTTTACTATTTTGAAAAAACACTATATTTTAAAAATTTATTTGATTTTTATAAAAAATAATTATATTATTTCAATATAGAAAAAATATAGTTGTTATATTCTGAACTTTTAGACTAAACCCAAGGGGGTTAAACAATGGAGTTATTTAGAAAGAAATCAATTCAAGAACTAATTCATGAAGCAGGACATAAAGATGTAACCTTAAAAAAGGAACTTGGGGCATTTGATTTATCCATGCTTGGCATTGGAGCCATCATAGGAACTGGAATTTTCGTTCTGACTGGCGTGGCGGCAGCTGAGCATGCAGGGCCAGCGCTTATCTTATCGTTTATTCTATCTGGATTAGCTTGTGTATTTGCTGCCCTTTGTTATGCGGAATTTGCATCCACAGTACCTGTTTCCGGCAGTGCTTACACTTATAGCTATGCAACCTTTGGTGAATTGATTGCATGGATATTAGGATGGGATCTAATTCTTGAATACGGACTTGCCTCCTCAGCAGTTGCCAGCGGCTGGTCTGGTTATTTACAAGGATTACTTGCAGGGTTTGGTATTCATTTTCCTAAGGCCTTAACAAGCGCCTATGATCCTGCAAATGGAACATTTGTCGATGTACCAGCTATTATGATTGTGGTGATAATCACTTTATTACTAACTCAAGGGGTAAAGAAATCAGCCCGTTTTAACACGATTATGGTAATTATAAAATTAGCTGTTGTTTTCGTATTTATCGGCATTGGTGTTTGGTATGTTAAGCCTGCGAACTGGACCCCGTTTATGCCATTTGGAGTTTCAGGTGTTACAACAGGTGCTGCAACTGTATTTTTTGCCTATATTGGCTTTGATGCTGTCTCTTCTGCAGCTGAAGAAGTGAAGAATCCCCAGAAGAATATGCCGATAGGAATTATTGCTTCACTGCTTGTTTGTACTGTTTTGTATATTGTTGTGTCAGCAATCTTAACAGGTATTGTTCCATACCAACAGCTTGACGTGAAAAATCCAGTGGCCTTCGCACTAAACTATATTAATCAGGATTGGGTTGCAGGATTAATTTCTCTTGGTGCGATTGCTGGGATTACAACAGTCCTGCTAGTGATGCTTTACGGACAAACACGTTTGTTCTATGCAATTAGTCGTGATGGATTGCTGCCAAAAGTATTTTCAAAAGTGGATAAAAAGAAGCAAACACCAGCGATTAACTCATGGATTACTTGTTTATTAGTTTCAATTTTCGCAGGTTTTGTGCCATTAGGCAGACTTGCTGAGTTAGTCAATATTGGGACATTAATTGCCTTCATGACTGTATCGGTTGGTATCTTATATCTTCGGAAAAATAAACAAGCACCAAAAACAGGCTTCCGAGTACCATTTGTTCCTTATATTCCTATTTTGGCCTTCTTATTCTGTGGATACCTAGCATTGCAGCTTCCGGCTGTATCGTGGATTAGTTTTGCTGTATGGTTAGTGATTGGATTGGTTGTTTACTTTGGCTATGGCCACACCCATTCAACTTTGAATACTAATGTTAATAAATTGAAAAAGGTAAGTTAAAAAGTGATGAAAATATAGAAGGACAATGATTATCAAAAAAGGGCTTGCACATTGCAAGTCCTATTTTTGTTGGGAAATTTAATCGAATCTTGTCGAAAAACAAAGAAATTCCAAATTTATTGTCTTTTATTTCTGAAGAAAAATGGTAAGATGGTAGGAGTAATGATCGCTTAATACTTGCAATCTATTAAGTTATAGATCTAGGTCGAAGGAGCTATTTTTATGAAGGGCAGTAACCTAAGTTTCAAATTAATTTTAGAAGAAAAAAAGGCGATCACTCTCTTTTTGTGGTTGTTTAATATTATTTTTTTCGCATTTGATTTCTTTTACAATTTTCTTAGCCCTAAAGTTAATAAACCAGAAAATAAATTTATTCCAGAAATGACTGGTCTTGGCTTATGGTTGTATATTCTTATTTTATGCATGCTCCCAATTGCGATTTATTTTATAAAAAAAGGTAATCCTTATATTGTAAAATATTTTTATATTATTAGTTATTTAGGGATTGACATTATTGATACTCTCCTGAAATATTCGGGAACAACTAAGTCTTATGTAACAGGTAATATTGTAGAAGTTTTAATCATTTTATTTAGTCCGATTTTTGTTAGCAAGAAATACTTTTGGCTTGTGTCGATGGGGATAATAGGCAAGCATTTTTTAATAGGAATCATTTTACAAGATGTAAGTGTGTTGATGCCTATAATTGTGTATATATTCCTAGCAATTATCGCGTATGTTATATTAAATCGTTTTAGCTCCTATCTTAATTCCTTGACCAATGTTTATGAGGAGCTTCGTCAAAAGGAAAAGTTAGCTGTTATTGGTCAAATGGCTGCAGCAATTGCTCACGAAATTCGCAATCCTCTTTCTTCGTTAAAAGGATTCACTCAGTTACAGCAGGAACGCCATCCTAGTACAAATGAGTTTTATTCCATAATGATTGAGGAAATTGATAGGATTAATATAATTGTTAATGATTTGTTGTACTTAGGAAAACCGAAAGAAATTAAATTTGTAAAAGAGCGTATCGAAGAAATTATCGCTTATACTCTTTCAATCACGCAACATCAGGCCGAGAGGCAGGGAGTAACGGTGGAAACGCTGATTGCAGGGCCATTACCATCACTTGAATGTGATAGTAATCAATTAAAACAAGTATTTCTTAATCTTATTAAAAATGCGATTGAATCCATGCCTGAAGGGGGGAAAATTAAAATCGGTGTAAAAATTATAGAAGATCAAAAAATGTTCATATCCATTGAGGATGAAGGATTTGGCATACGGGATGAAGATATTCTAAATCTTGGCGAACCATTTTTTACAACCAAAAAGGATGGTAATGGGTTAGGATTAATGGTTTCGAATCAAATTATTCTTGACCATTTTGGAAAATTAACTTTTAACAATAAACTTGAAAAAGGAACCAAAGTAGAAGTAATTTTACCAATTGTACATTGATTATATGTAAAGACCATCGATTCACTAAATTTACAAAAAATGAGAATATTTTCACTATTATTCGAAAATATTTCTTTTTTATACATAATTCGATATCGTTTTATGTATTCCAATTAAATTAAATGTTTTATAATGAAGAAAAGTACCAAGTTCATATAGTTTATAGGAAACAACATGACTGTTTGATAATTTAAGCTAATCCTTTTGAGAGGTTAACAAAACAAAATGAACCCAAAAATAATAGACCCAAATATAATAAATGAAGAAACACGGACTCTGAAATGGTTTTTAATTCTATTTTATATTATTGCCATCTCGTTTGAAGTAGTTTTTAAGTTTATTTCCAACTATATTCCTCAATTAAAAGATGGTACGCAAGATAAATTAATTTACCTGGTATACCTAGTGATGTTTTTCTTATTACCAATTGCCCATTTATTTATAAAAACTCAAAAACCTTACGTTGTTAAGTATATTTACTTTATAACATACACTTGTTTAACATTTCTTAATGATATAGTTACGTTTATTGATAAACCTGATTTATATAAGGGCGGAAACGTAGTAGAAATTTTTTGGCTATTATTATCACCAATATTCGTAAGTAAACCGTTTGTTATTGTTGTATCTGTTGGGATGATTTTGAAATATATTATAGCCGGTTTGATTATTAAATCTACTTTCGTATTATTAGGTATTGTTTTAATAGTCGTTTTCTCATTGCTCTCGTTTATATTATTATATCGATTTCAATCATATGTAAATGCTATTAGAACTTCATATGATCAACAATTAACGGGCATAGTAAAGGGTGTAATAGCGACTCTTGAACTAAAGGATCCATATACAAGAGGTCATAGTGAGAGGGTAGCAAGTTATGCAATAGAATTAGCAAAGGAATGTGGCAAATTTACTGATGAAGAGCTGAAGGAGTTTAATTATGCCTGCTTACTTCACGATATAGGTAAGATTCATATTCCAGACCAAATTTTGATGAAGCCAACAAGTCTTACTAAGGAAGAATTCGAAATAATTAAGTCTCATACTGTAGTGGGAGCAGAAGCTGTATCGAAAGTAGTTGGATTCAGTAATAATATTGAAGTAATACGTTCGCATCATGAACGCTGGGATGGTAAGGGTTATCCTGATCAGCTAAAGGGTAAAGAAATTCCATATCTTGCTCGGGTTGCAGCAGTAGCAGATGCATTTGACGCAATGACTTCAACTAGATCCTACAGAGCAGCGTTGACAGTAGAAGAGGCATTCAAACGGATAATGGAGGGGAAGGGTACACAGTTTGATCCTGAGCTTGTTAATGTATTTCAAAAAGTTTTTCACAGGTGGGTAAATATCCATAATACTTCTATCCAAGAAAATCAAAATTTAAAACTAAATGAGGAATTAAACTAATTTAAGGAGGTGATACTCTTGAAAATCCGAAAATTGAAAAAGGTAAAAGCAACAGGTGCATGCTGGATTTGCTGGTGGTTATAACCCAAAAAGAAGGGTGCTAGGATAACATAGCATCCTTCTTTTAATTCTAAAAATTTCTAGTTAGGAACGGGATAAATGGTCATTAAACTATGTTCGCATCTTCAATTAGTTCCAATTGAAATTAAGCAGGATAAAAAGAATTATATTCTTGAAGACAAGGCCAGTGGTGAATTTTATGAAATGCCTAAGCTTTGTATTGATGCTATTAGAATGATAAATAATGGGGATACATTAGGTGAAATTGAACTAGTACTTAAAGAAAAATATCCTTTGGAAGAAGTTAATCTTATTAATTTTGCAGAACAACTTTTATCTTTGGAATTGATTGCTGAAATTGACGATGTTCCTGTGGAGATAAAGGAAAAGAAAAAGGAAATGATGGGATATTTATGGATTTCACCAAATTTAGGAAAATTCTTTTTTAATAAGTTTGCTTATGGCTTATATGTGTTTTTATTCATGATAAATATGTTTCTGTTTATTAATAAACCTTATTTATTGCCACATTATAAGGATTTATTTATTTTTGATGTGATGGCGTTTAATATTCCAGCATGGCTTATACTATCTTTTTTCCTAGTTTTAATCCATGAGTTTGGTCATATTCTAGCAATGAGAGCCTACAATCTTCCCACGAAATTATCAATTGGTCACCGTTTGTTTATTGTTGTCCTTGAAACTGATCTGTCATCTGTATGGAAAATCCCTTCTAAAGATCGGAATATATTATTTTTAGCAGGACTCTGTTTTGACAATTTAGTCCTTTTTTTGGCGCTATTTATTCAGTTATTCTTAACAAACATCTCAGGCATTTCCTCCGGTATATTAAACGTTGTTGTTTTGGATGTATGTATTCGTATAATTTTTCAGCTATGTATTTATATGAAAACCGATTTTTATTACGTTTTTGAAAATGTTTCCGGATGCTATAATTTAATGGAAGGTGCTCAGCAAGCGATAAGAAGGAAGTTCTTATTTTTTAAGCCACAATCCTTTGAAGAGGTTGTTTTCGAAGAGGAAAGGAAGATTGTTTTTTTATATTCCATTTTTTATTTTGTTGGGGTGGCAGTAAGTATATGTTTATATATTTTCATATATATTCCCCAATTATTGTTTGCCTGGAGGAAGATCTTACCTGGCTTTTCTCATGGGATAACCACTCTTCCTTTTTGGGACGCTATGCTATTCTCCCTTCAAATAGCAATTGGTTTATTACTTCTCCTATCTTTATGGAGAAAAAAATACGCTCGTTGAAGGTTGATTGAAAAAATGTGACAAGAATTTGTCTAAAATAATATTTCTAAGGGTTTTTCCCCCGCAGGATAGGGGAGTTCCCCTATATAGATAACACTGTCGTTTTTCTTACAATTAAGGTAAGAAAAACGACAGTGTTATTTTTTTTGAGGAGGATCAAGAAAATGGAATCCACTATTTCGACGGCTAAAAAGCCAAGGCGTTCAGTCAATGATGCATTTGCTTCCCATTTTGCAAAATCAATGTTTTTATCAGTGATCGGACTGGCAATCTTAACTTTTATCGGTACAAGGATGTTTACACATATTGATTTAAATCTATACGGTTATATGGTTGGAACAATTGTGTTTATCGGCGGCTTTTTTTACCGCTTTATTGCCTGGGGGGAAAGGCCGCCAACCAAAATCATTATTAAAAAAGGTCTAAAGTTACTATTTCGAAAAAACACCCCAAAGACGGCTGTGAATCATTTAGCTATTTTTGACTTTATCCGAAATCGCGGAATCTATCGTTGGGTGCAGCACATTTTAATTGGCTGGGGCTGTGTCCTTGCGTGCATGGTTACATTTCCGCTTGTCTTTAGCTGGATGTATTTCACGATGGAGGACAATGGCCGTTACACGGTAGTCCTTTTCGGTATGAGCCTCATTCAGGTGAAAGCAGATGGTATTATTGCTTGGTTTTCTTATAATGCATTAAATATTGCGGCGATTATGGTGACCGCTGGGGTTGCCATGGCCCTATACCGTCGTTTAAAAAATATGCAGGCAAGAGCGGAACAAAAGTTTATGTATGACTTCTTACCATTGTATCTATTATTATTTATTTCTATTACGGGATTGCTCTTAACCTTCCAAAATGTTGTCTTGCACGGTTGGATGCAGCCACAAATGTCATTAATCCATCAATTTTCTGTGATTGTGACATTAATTTACCTGCCATTTGGAAAGCTTGCTCATATTCCATTCCGCCCTATGAGCGTATTGGCTAGAAACTACCGTGAACATTACGGGGAGCAACATATGAAGGAATGTAAGGTATGCGGTGACCAATTTGTATCTGTTGAACAATCAAATGATGTCATTGAAGTATTGGGTATCAATGACATGGAATTTAATATGCAGGACGGCTTTAACCTTGCTGAGTTATGCCTGCCATGCCGGAGAAAATATCGAATTTCGCGATTCTCAGGATTCGCTACCCACCAAGTAAAGGTTAAGGAGGCAAACCAGAATGCAAAAGGATAAATTTCAAAATCCTAGAGATAAATTTTTTAAAGAAGTAGAAAATGTACGTCATCCAAACGAAACACTAGTGAAAACACATTGCAGCTATTGCGGCATGCAATGCGGGATGAATTTACGTGTTAATACAAAGACCAATAAAATCATTGGTGTTGAACCTCGTTATGACTGGCCTGTCACGCTCGGAAAAATGTGCCCGAAAGGGGTTACAGCTTATCAACAAACGAACCATGATGATCGGATCTTAAAACCATTAATCCGTGATGATGCCTCACTTAAAGGAACAAAAGAAGGTTTCCGTGAAGCAACATGGGATGAAGCCTATGAATTAATCGCAAAAAAATTTACTGAACTACAAAGTGAGTATGGTAAAGATACTTTGTCCGTTTTCAGTGGTGTATCCATGACAAATGAAAAATGCTATTTAACAGGAAAGTTTGCACGGGTCGCCCTTCAAACACGCTACATTGACTATAACGGCCGCTTTTGTATGTCGAGTGCTGCTGGTGGATTCCTTCGTTCATTCGGTGTGGATCGTGGTTCAACCCTGCCTTGGACAGATCTTCACGAGACGGATTGCTTGTTTATCGCTGGAAGCAATACGGCTGAATGTCATCCAACTTCCATGTTCCGAGTTTGGGCAGTACAGGAAAGAGGCGGCTACTTAATCGTGGCTGACCCTCGTGAAACACCGATTGCAAGACGAGCAGATGTGCATTTGGATTTACGGCCCGGAACAGACCTTGCACTTGCGAATGGAATTTTAAATCTATTAATTCAAAATGGTTATGCTGATGAGGATTTTGTCAATAACCATACAAACGGATTTGAAGAAACAAAAGAACTGGTTAAAGCATTTACACCAGAATATACTAGTGAGCTCACTGGAGTTGCTCCAGAAAAGATCATTCGAGCAGCAGAAATTTACGGGAAAGCCCCTAATGCGATTGTGATGTTTGCCCGTGGTATTGAGCAACAGCATAAGGGTGTTGACAACGTTTCAGCTTATACCAATATGGCGCTTGTGACCGGTAAAATTGGTCGTCCTAAGGCGGGTGTAGCCACATTTACAGGCCAAGGGAATGGGCAAGGCGGCCGGGAACACGGTCAGAAATCTGATTTGCTGCCAGGCTACCGTAAACTAACCAATCCCAAACATGTAGAAGAAGTGTGTAAGGTTTGGGGGATCACCCCTGAAGAAATGCCGCAGCCAGGTGTGTCTGCCTATGAAATGTTTGAATTAATGGAGCAAAAAACGATTAGAGGATTGTATTTACTTTGTTCTAATCCAGCTGTCTCCGCACCTAATTTAAACTTTGTCCGTAAAGCTCTAAGAGACTTGGATTTCATGGTTTGTGCTGACTTTTATCTATCTGAATCTGCAGAATTCGCTGACGTCATTCTCCCGACCGTCACATGGTCAGAGGATGAGGGGACGGTCACTAACCTTGAGGGACGTATTATAAAAATTAATAAGGCACAAGAACCGCTAGGAGAATCAAAACCTGATTGGCAAATTCAAGTTGAACTTTCCGAACGTCTTGGAAGAGGAAAGTATTTCTCCCATTTAAAAACAGCCAGAGATGTAGCTGATGAATTCCGTTTAGCTTCTAAAGGCGGTTATGCCGATTATTACGGAGCGACATGGGATAAGATTGACAAACAGGATGGTGTCTTCTGGCCTTGTAAAGATGAGAACGACCCAGGAACACCACACATGTTCTTAGATAAAAAATTCTATCATCCGGATGGAAAAGCTAAGATTTGTGCATTACCGTATCGTCCGCCTGCTGAAGAGCCTAATGAAGAATACCCATTACGGTTAACAACAGGACGTGTCGTCTATCATTATCTTTCAGGTAACCAAACACGGCGGATTCAATTTTTACGCGATATGTGTCCAGAACCATATGTAGAAGTACATCCGGAAACGGCTGCCAAATATAACATCGAACATGAAGAAGTTGTCCGCCTCTTTACACGGAGAGGGGAAGCTAAATATAAAGTGAAAATAACAGAAGCTATCCGAAAAGATACGGTCTTTGTACCATACCACTTCGGTCATGATCAATCTATCAATCTCTTAACCATAGCTGCACTTGACCCGATGTCACGGATGCCAGAGTTTAAGGCGTGTGCCGCACAGATTGAAAAACTAGAAATGAAGAAGGTGCAATAAATGAAAAAGAGGCTTTATTTAGAACTTGAAAACTGTATAGGCTGCCGCTCCTGTTTAGCGGCTTGTACACAGTGCGGCGGCCATGAGGAACGGAATCGTAATTATGTTTACGACGTCAATCCACTAGTTAACCGTCAAACGATGCCTCTAATGTGCCTTCACTGTGTCAATCCGGCTTGTGCAAGAAGCTGCCCAGCACAGGCGATCCAAATTCATGAAACGGGAGCGGTACTATCTGCGCTTGTTGAAAAATGTATTGGCTGTCAAAACTGCACTATAGCCTGCCCGTATGGCATCCCGAAATTTGATACAGAACAAAATCTAATGTATAAGTGTGACCTTTGTATCGACCGAACAAAGGACGGCATCCCGCCAATGTGTGCGAGTGTATGTCCTTCCAATACATTGCAATGGCTGACAGATGAAGAGATTGAAGCAAAGCAAAAACAGTTTAATTTGGATAATGGGAAATGGGTAACAAGTATGCCGTACTTAGAAGGCGAAACCAATGTTAAAGTAAATCTCCCTGGTATTTTGCAGGGCGTAACGAAATTATTTTAGGAGGGATTAAACATGACAGATAAAAATAACAAAATCCCATTCGATGAAAATAATTACACACATAATATTAATCGTAATAATGAAAGAAAGCTTGACCGCCGTGGGTTCATGAAAACGTTGGTTGGTGCAGCAGGCGTATTTGCGGTATCATCCCTGCCATGGGGCGTCTTAGCGGCCAAAGAATTAAATGGGCTGAGTGAAAAAAAATATCCTAAACAAAAAATAACAGATGTAAAGTCATTACCAGTAGGAGATGCAGTTGATTTTGCCTTTCCTGGTGAACATGATAGTGCCATTTTAATACGCCTTTCTGAAAATAAATATGTGGCCTATCAAAATGCTTGTACACACCTTCGCTGCCCCGTGTTTTGGAAAAAAGATGAGGGTGAAATGCTTTGCCCATGCCATCATGGAAAATTTGATGTCGAAACGGGGGCACCCATTGCCGGGCCGCCAAGACGACCTCTTCCGGAGATCTATGTAAAAGTCGAAGATGGCGCTGTATATGCCACGGGGGTGAAACGGTATGAAGCGTAGTTATGTTCCTGTCGCACTTCTACTCGCCATTCTAATGTTAAATATTATTTTTACTCAATACATGGTTCATCAATATTTCTATGAAAATTATACCAACACGATTATTGCGGCCATCATTAACATCGTTTTATTTCCGATCGCGTTCCTTATTTATAAAAAAGGTGTGAATGTTCATGACTAGTGAGACTTATATTGACCTTTGTTTTGTTAGACCGGAAATAGGCGGTTTTGCCAGCGAAATTGATGTGTTATTGACAACCACCTTTGCAAAGAAGCGTTTGAAATGGTTCCTTGAGGAAAAAACTATTGATGGTGCAGAGGTCGTTGTTGCTGAAATTAAAGGAATGAGTGATTGGGAATCAGAAGAAGAAACTATACAGTACATGGAGGAACATGCCGGAGAAAAGTTCTGGGAGTACCTGCAGGGCTTTAAAATGTTTATCTATCCTGTTAAGAGGGGATGCAGCAGCTGTGGAACACATTAACTTGGATAATGTCAAACGATTCGTGACGCTGCCTGTAGAAATTTCGATTCAAGATCGAGACGGTGGAGACCAGGCACCGGCAGTAAAGAAAACGATAAAAAAGGTACAATATTGTCCGGATAAAACCCATATACGTTTTTATTTTGATGATTATTATTTTCTTGCTGTCCCATTAACAAGCAGGGTGACTGAATCAGAAGAACAATGGTCCGCACTGGATCATGATAGCGGCTTAACATACACTATAAAAAAGGTTCAGGTCTTAAAATAAGAATCTGAACCTTTCTTTTATAAAGAATAATAGTACTAGGAGGTGTAATATGGATTTAAAGTCTACGCAGCAAATAAGTACGTATATTATCCATTCTCAGGAAGAAGAAATTAAACGGATTGCGTTAGAACTACACGAAGGTGTTGGGCAAAATCTGTATAGTATTTTGACTGGATTACAATTTATCGAAAAGGACACATCTGACCCGAATATGAAGAATCATGTTCATGAAATGTCCCAGCTAGTCGAAAAAACCATTCAGGAAATTCGGCTTCTTTCTGTGGAATTACACCCGCCTACCTTAACAACGCTTGGGTTACTTCCAGCGATGAAGAGCTATATTAAGCTATATACATCCACATTTGGAATTCTTGTTGATTTAGAGTCTACTGGAGACGAAAAGTGGATCGCTGAGAAGAATAATATTACCGTCTTTCGGGTATGCCAAGAGGCCCTTACAAATATTGCAAAGTATGCAGATACCTCTAATATAAACATACATTTTTACTGGCATGAGGATAGGTTAGCTATTTCGATTCAAGACTTCGGAAAAGGATTTCAACTAGATCAAATTAAAACAGACCAATCTTCAGGTCTTGCTGCCATGAAAGAAAGAATGCTTCTAACTGGCGGTGACTGTACAATTTCTTCTACAATAGGAGAAGGAACGTCCATAGAACTATCTCTTCCACTAAAATAAAAGGAGAGTTCATTTTGATAAAAATCCTATTGGTAGATGATCATGCTGTAGTTAGAAGCGGCTTAAAAATGCTCCTGAACACAAATCCAGAGATGGAGGTAATTGGGGAAGCTTCTGAGGGAAATGAAGGCATTAAAAAAGCATTAAAGTTTAAACCAGATGTTGTGGTCATGGACTTAAGTATGCCGCATGGCAAAGATGGGCTGTCTGCCACAATTGAATTAAAAAAGCTCTTGCCCGAAATCAATATATTAATTCTAACGATGCATGATGATGAAGAATATCTATTCCGTGCTATTCAAGGTGGTGCCTCTGGCTGTATCTTAAAAAGCGCCCCGCATGACGAATTAATGGCTGCTATTTATGCGGTTGCTAAAGGGGATGCCTATCTTCATCCATCCGCACAGAAGCGATTAATGGAAGAATATTTAGCTGGTGTAAAACAGGATGGAAATGATACCTATCATCTTTTATCTGAACGGGAAAAAGAAGTATTAACCCTAATTGCGAAGGGATATTCTAACAAAGAGATTGCAGAACAACTGGTCATTAGTGTCAAGACGGTCGAAACGCATAAAGGAAATTTAATGGAAAAGTTACAAATGAAGACTAGGCCTGAGCTGGTTGAATATGCCGTTAAAAAGGGGTTATTAGGTTATGGGATTTAAGGGGAATCATCAGGCATGACTGAGATTAGCGAGCTCAAGGTTGTTACTGACGTATGTGATCAGCTAAAGTTAGAGATCCACTGTGACTTTGTAGGTCTAGCCATTCAAAATAAATCCGGCCCTGATGTCCGATGGCATTATGCTGCAGGTAATCTAAATGATAAGTATAAACGAATCACCCTTCGTTTCGGAAAAGGCATCGCAGGGAAAATTATTTCAACTGGCAGCCCGATGATGATGACAGACTTTCCGAATGATATTTTTGGTAAGGTTACCGATTATCCGATTGCACTTGCTGAAAAGCTTTTGTCTTCTTATGCGGTCCCTTTATTTTTCAATCATGTTCCTAAAGGGGTGTTACTAGTGGGGAAGAGGGAGACATATACCTTTTCTGAATGGGAGACAGAACAGGTATTGGAATCTGCTCAAACTTTAGAGCAACTATTAAAGGAGCATTTAACGTGAGCGGGGGATGTAAATGAATATTGATTTTCAGCAAACAAAAAATGAGCTAATGGATTATAAATTTGCTCTGGATGCTTCATCAATTGTGGCGATTACCGACTCAAGGGGAAAAATTACATATGTGAATGATCAATTCTGTCAGATCTCCAAATATTCACGGGAAGAACTGCTGGGTAACGACCACCGAATTATCAATTCTGGGTACCATTCAAACAACTTTTTCAAAGATATGTGGAAAACAATGGGTTCAGGAAAAGTATGGAAGGGTGAAATTTGTAATCGCGCCAAAGATGGTACCTATTATTGGGTGGATACGACCATTGTGCCTTTTTTAAACGAAAAAGGAAAACCCTATCAATACGTAGCCATTCGGTATGAAATAACCGAAAGAAAACGAGTCGAGCAGGAATTACAAACTATGATGACAACCATCATTGATGTTCAGGAAGAAGAAAGAAAGCGGTTGTCACGAAATTTGCATGATGGAATTGGTCAGAATCTTTATAGCCACTTAATTACCATTAATCGGTTAATGTCTGAAATGGATCATCCTTTGCTTGAGCAGATGCAAAATGAAGCTGCTCAACTGATTGAAGAAATTCGTGAAATCTCATGGGAACTTCGCCCATCTGTTTTAGATGATCTTGGCTTAGTACCAGCCATCCGTTCTTTTTTATCCCGTTTTTCCGATCATTATCATATCGACGTTCATTTTGATTGCGTGTTAAATCGCCGGCTGAATATTAGTATAGAGCTGACCATCTATCGAATCATTCAAGAAGCGCTGACAAATATCCGAAAATATGCACAGGTGTCAGAAGCATCAGTGATTGTAAGAGAGCTGGATGATGTCGTCAGAGTGTTGGTCGAAGACAAGGGAGCTGGGTTTGATACGAGAAAACAATCCCTTGGTGTCGGCCTCTTTAGCATGGACGAACGGGCTCGGTCAGTAGGCGGCGAGCTCTCCATTACAGCATCACCTGGAAAAGGAACGAAAATTATCTTTGAAGTACCAATCGACCACGGTAAATAAAAAGGGTGTCAGGCACGTATTTTGGTGCCTGACACCCTTTTTACTATATTTACAATTTAAATGAGCTTTTCAGAGAGACGATTCTGTTAAATACGAGCTTATCGACGGTTGTTTCTTTAGGGTCCACATTAAAGTAGCCGTGTCTAAAGAATTGGAACTTTTCCTGTGGACGGCTTTCCCTCATGTTTGGCTCTACAAATCCTTGGAGTACTTCTAAGGAGTTTGGATTAACATGGTCAAGGAAGGTCGTTCCTTCTTCACTAGCATCCTCGGTTTCATCCAAAATCAGCGGTTCGTATAAGCGGAATTCAGCTGGAACAGAATTGGTTACCTCCACCCAATGGATGGTTCCTTTTACTTTTCTGCCTGTAAACCCAGTCCCACTTTTTGTTTCAGGGTCGTAGGTACAGTGCAGCTCAACGACTTCTCCATTTGCATCCTTGATGACCTCTTCACATTTGATGAAATAGGCATTTTTCAAGCGAACTTCATTGCCAGGGAACAGGCGGAAATACTTTTTAGGCGGCTCTTCCATAAAATCATCTTTTTCAATATAAATTTCACGGGAAAAGGGAATCTTCCTCATGCCCATTTCAGGATTTTCTGGATTGTTCTCGGCATCTAATAATTCAATTTGGCCTTCTGGATAGTTTGTAATAATGACTTTTAATGGATTAATTACACCCATGGTTCGAGGTGCCTTTAATTTCAAATCTTCTCGAACATAATGCTCTAGCATTTGTGAATCAACGGCACCTGACCCCTTGTGGACGCCAGTTTCACGAACAAATGCCCGAATCGACTCAGGCGTATATCCCTTTCTTCTCATCCCAGAAATGGTCGGCATGCGCGGATCGTCCCAGCCATCAACAAAGCCTTCTTCCACTAGCTGTTTGAGTTTCCGTTTACTCATAACCGTATTGGTTACATTTAAGCGGCCAAATTCGATTTGCTGTGGTGTGTTCTCCATTTCACATTGCTCGACAACCCAATTGTATAAAGGGCGTTGGTCTTCAAATTCAATTGTACATATTGAATGGGTGACCCCTTCAATCGCGTCTTCAAGTGGATGTGCAAAAGCATACATGGGATAAATACACCATTTATCTCCAGTATTATGGTGTGTGGTATGGGAGATACGGTAAATAACTGGGTCACGCAAATTAATATTTGGTGAACTCATATCAATTTTTGCTCTTAGTACTTTTTGACCGTTATCGAATTCACCTGCACGCATCCGTTTAAATAAATCTAGGTTTTCCTCAACCGAGCGGTCACGGTAGGGACTATTTTTTCCAGGCTCAGTCAATGTGCCGCGGTATTCCCTGATTTCATCAGCGGAGAGGTCATCCACATAGGCAAGTCCTTTTTCAATTAAGAGGATGGCTCTGTTGTACATTTCATCAAAATAATCTGAAGCAAATAATAAATTATCCCATTCAAAACCAAGCCATTTTACATCTTCTTTTATCGAGTTTACATACTCAATATCTTCTTTCAATGGGTTGGTATCATCGAATCTTAAATTGGTCTTTCCATTAAAGTCATCAGCCAAACCAAAGTTGATTACAATCGATTTTGCATGTCCAATATGTAAATAACCGTTTGGCTCTGGTGGGAAACGAGTCACGATCTTTTGGTGTTTACCGGATTCTAAATCTTTTATCATAATATCTTTAATAAAATTTGATGTTTGATTGTCCACCCTTTTCAACCTCTTTCTTCATTGTCAATTCCTGGTCGAACCCTGCCCATCAATAGTTCATAAGACAGGAGCCAGTGCTCTTTTTTTAAAACTATAAGTATTAATAGTTTTGACTTAGAGAAATGTCCAGCTCCAGCGCCCTAGCGACTAGAATGCTGGAGCTTTTAATTCTATTACTTATAAATAACATAAAATCTGATATTTTTCCATTGTTCCCATCAATTCTTGATCAAAACAGGGTTAATATAAAAAATTTTCATTTTAAATTGGTAAGCTCAGCATAAAAAGGCTAAAATAGTATTTTGAAGTCCCAATGGAAAGAGGTAATGACATGATTAATTTTGCTACAGTTGGAACAGGATGGATTACAGAAGCATTTATTCAAGCAGCAAACCATAGTAAGAAATACCAATTAGTCGGAGCTTATTCCCGATCTGAAGAAAAAGCCAAGCAAATGGCCGATCAATATCAAGCTCCGCACTATTTTACAAATTTAGAAGAAATGGCGCAGAATGAGGAAATTCAAGCTGTTTATATTGGTTCCCCTAATTCAGTCCATTTCGAGCAGACGCTTACCTTTTTGAAAAATAAAAAGCATGTGATTTGCGAAAAGCCTATATTTTCAAATACAGCAGAATTAGAAGCAGCATACAAAATTGCTGAAGAGAATGGTGTATATTTATTTGAAGCAATTCGCAATATACATACACCTAATTTTAAAATTTTAAAAGAAAAACTTCATTTGGCCGGGAAGCTGAGAAGTACTATTTTGCCGTATATCCAATATTCTTCTCGCTATGATTTGGTTCTACAAGGCCAAGTGCCAAATATATTCTCTACCGAATACTCTGGTGGTGCACTCGTTGATTTGGGTGTCTATCCATTGTATTTAGCGGTTGGTTTATTTGGAGCACCTAAGAACGTTTCCTATCATCCTGTTATCTTGAAAAGCGGTGTGGATGGCGGAGGTACGCTTGTATTAGATTATGATGATTTTGTTTGTACCATTCTCTGTTCAAAGATATCTCATTCTAGTCTCCCATGCGAAATTCATGGGGAAACAGGGACCTTTGTCCTTGAAGATGCTGCACCTATTTCTCAAATTACGTTCATCGACAGTCATACGAAGGAAAGTCAAATTCTTAGTGTGGATCAAGAAGAACAAAACATGGTTTATGAATGTATAAATATTGCCGAAATTTTAGAGACCAACAATATCGGAGACTATCAGCAATTAAAAGACTGGAGTCAAATTGTTCTCCGCATCACTGAAGAAGCTAGGAAACAAAATCATATCGTATATGCATCTGAGAGATAAAAACCGCCAGCGGATTGGACGAATCCGCTGGTGTTTTTTTATGACAAATATTAGATAGCAATGTGACATCTTTATGAAATGAAGCGATTCGATGACTTAAATCACATCCGCCATTTTTCTTGTTATTTATAGTTTAAGTAATGAGAGAATGGAGGAAATTCCTATGAAGTCAAAAGCGTGGTATAAGAAACAGTTGAAACGGAAGCCTGTACAAATCACAAGATATACCGTACAGGCAGTGTTTTTGTTGTTTTTACTATATGTGGGTCTGCAATTTTATCAATTTTATCAGCATTTCGAAACGCTTGGAAAAACCCCTTTTGTTGAACGCCCCTCTGCAGTGGAGGGATTTTTACCAATCAGTGCCTTGGTTGCCCTCAAGGTTTGGCTGACAAGCGGGGATTTTGATGTCATCCATCCGGCGGGTCTTGTGCTGTTATCGTTTTTCGTGGGTGCCGGATTACTATTCCGTAAATCCTTCTGCAGTTGGATTTGCCCAGTGGGTACGGGAGGCGAACTAATTGCCTGGCTTGGCAGAAAGATGTTTAAGCGGAATTTTGATATGCCAAGATGGCTTGTCTGGCTATTAACGCCCATTAAGTATATTTTATTACTATTTTTTATTGGTATGGTTATACAAATGGATGTCTTTACGGCCAAAAGCTTTTTAACTGACACCTATAACAAAGTGTCAGACGTGAAAATGCTGCTTTTATTTATCAATATTGGCGGCTTTACGTTGAAGTTTATTATTGTTGTTTTCATACTATCGCTTTTCTTTAGAAACTTTTGGTGTCGGTTCCTTTGCCCGTATGGTGCCTTGATTGGGCTTGGGTCCATCTTTAGAATTACAAAGATTGAGCGAAATGAAGAGACATGTACAAATTGTGAGATGTGTACAAAGGTTTGTCCGCAAAGATTACAGGTTCATAAGGTGGAAACTGTAAATTCACTTAATTGTTCAGCGTGTATGTCCTGTGTGGAAGCGTGCCCTATTAAGGATACGTTAAATATGACCGTTGCCAAGAAAAAGGTCAATAAATGGTTTGTTCCAGTTACTTTCTTTGTGTTATTCTTCGTTGTCATTAGTATCGCAAAACTGACAGGTCACTGGGATACGATTCTTACCTATGAGGATTGGAAAACATTAATTCCCGATGCCAATTACATTGGGCATTAATTAAACATGTCAAAAATAAGCAGCACCATGTCCGCTGCTTATTTTTATGCAAATGATTGTGTATTAAATTGATATCTTTTAAAATTTACTTAATACATAATCGTACAAATTAGAATGGACTGATTAAGATGTTATTTTTAAAAGAATTGCCAAAAGCTGCAAAGGATAAAATTCTTTACGCCGGACTTTTACTTTTTACAAAGGAAGGATATAAAAATACGTCCGTGTTGGATATTGTGGATGTGGCACGGATCTCTAAAACAACCTTTTACCAAAACTTTTCAAGCAAAGAGGAGTTAATGGCGGAGCTTTTGGCTGTAGTGACATCAGAAATCCTTGCTGAGGTTAAGAGTGCGAATGATCAAGAAGATAGGAATGCTTATAAAGCTTATGTAGGAATCCATCGATATATTGAAATATGCTTCACTGATGTTAAAGCCGCTCACCTAATGTTACTAGAATCTGTTGGTGTTTCTCAGGAAGTTGAAAGAGTTCGAAGTGATGCCCATCGCTGCTTTGCAGAGCTTATTTTTCAAACGGTTCAAGGATTATTGCCGGATACAGTTGCTGAAAGTGACATGCTGATTGTTTCGCAGGCAATGGTCGGAGCGATTAATGAAGTAGTGGTACAAAATTATAATATAGGCGATACCACAAATAATATAATTGAAGATCTTGCCCGTCTTCTAAATCGAATTGTCATTGGTGCTTTTGTCAATTTAAGCAATAATTAACTTGTTAATTATTAGAATGCGAATAAAAAGTTCGGAAAGTTTTCACTGTAAAATACGGATACGTATTAGTATCATGTAACTATAGGTTATGAATGAATTTATACAAGGAGGAATCCCCGTGGCTAAAGCAGTGAAAGACTATTCATTACCAGAAATCATGGAACGAATTGAAGAGATTTTTAATGAAGATCCTGAACCGATGAAGGGCTTTAATGGGGTAGTTCAATATGATGTTCACAGTGAAGAAACAGGGACATATCAGCATTTTTTTCAAGATGGAAAATTAACCGTCAAAAAAGGTGTCGAAATCAATCCCGATGTTACAATGTCTTTATCTTATGAAAACTTTAAAAAATTTTTATTGGGAAAACAAAGTGGAGCCGTTGCGTTATTGACCGGTAAGGTTAAGGCAAAAGGCGATATTAGCAAGGGTATGAAAATAGAAACCATTCTCCGGAAGTACAATATTAAAGAACCATTTTAATGATGATAGTAAATGGGCAAAATAGGCTGCTGACCTATTTTGTCTATTTTTTACGAAAAAACTAGAACACTTTTTATTGCATGATACGAATACGTACTAGTATCATAGAAAAAGAAGGATATTAGGGGAGGCGTTTTCGTGGTCAAAAGGATTGAGGAGTATTCTTTAGCGGGACTTATGAATTTCATTGAAAAGGTACTAAATGAGAACTCTGAGCCAATTCAAGGCTTCAAGGCAATTTACCAATTTGATATTTCAGGCGTGGAGGAGGGGGCTTACCAGCTTCACTTCCAAGATGGAAATGCCATGATAAAAAAGGATGTAGAAATTCCTGCAGATTGTACAATGTCTATGTCACTTGATAACTTTCAGCAATTTCTAGTAGGTAAACTAAACGGGACCATGGCCTTTATGACAGGAAAACTAAAAATTAAGGGGGATATTGGCAAGGCATTAAAAATGGAAACACTTCTTCGCCAGTACAACTTAAAAGAAAAACTATAATAAAATAATAACTCGATCCCAAAAAGCACACTTTATGAAGTGTGCTTTTTTGAATAGGTCAATATTAATGGGAAAAAGGAATTATTAATGACTATTTGGAAAATAAATAAATATTTTTATCGAATAGGATTGACAAAAAATGTGACTATTAGTATCTTTTAAATGTACATAAAAACCAATCGGATTTGTCAGCATTATAAGATTGCTAGTCAATATGAATTGGTTAATTATTGGCGTAAAACCAAGTAAACAGGGGTGAATAATGTGAAAAAGAGTTTCGTAGGTTTAGTGAGTGTGATCATCCTTTCTATGATTCTGTCTGCCTGTGCATTAGATAGTTCAAGCCAAAAAGAATCATCTGCACCGGCTAAGAAAGGTAACACTGAAAGTGCTGCAAAGAGCACTGAAGTAAAGGAATTTAAGGCAACTGATTTATCAGCACTACCCGAAAAATCCAAAGCAAGAAAAGATATGTTTATCGCAGGAATATCAGCACCTGGCGGCGTTTTCTTGCCATATTTTTATGAGAATGGCTGGGATGGGAATGCAACAGATCCTATTTTTGCTCCATTAGTTAACTTAGATCGAGAAGGAAAGCCTGTTGGTATCCTAGCAGAAAAATGGGATGTATCAGACGACAACCTTACATATACTTTCCATTTAAGAAAAGATTTGAAATTTAGTGATGGCTCACCACTGACTGCAGATGATGTAGCCTTTACGTTAACACTGTTATATGATCCTGCCTATGCCGGATACCAAGATGTCACACTTGCTGCCATTAAAGGCGGCCAGGAATATAAAGAAGGTAAAGCTAAAACAATCGAAGGAATTAAAGTGATTGACAAACAGACAATTGAGGTAACGACTGAAAAAGTTAATGCAAAATCGTTGCTGATATTGGGAGGTCAAGTATTATCAAAGGCTTATTACGGTAAAGACTATCAATATGGAAAACTTGATTATTTAAAAGAACTTTATGCAAAACCACTTGGTGCAGGTCCATACAAGTTTGTAAAATATGTTCCAGGTCAAGAAATTCGTTATGAAGCAAATGAAAATTACTATGCTGGAAAGCCAAAAACAAAAAATCTAATCTTTAAAGTTATTGATACAGCTACTTCTCTTCAATTGTTTGAAACAGGAGAACTAGATTATGCTGGCTTCTCTGCCGACGATGATACAGTTGAACAATTAAAAAGCTTAGGTTTTGCTAATGTTCAAGTAGGACCGGTAAACGACTTTGGCTTTATTTATGTCAATAATTCCCGTCCACAGTTTAAGGATAAGGAAGTAAGACAAGCCCTTATTTATGGTTTAGATCGTCAAAAGATAGTTGATGTGAAATTTAAGGGCTATGGTGAAGTAGCGAACGTTCCTGTCTCTAAAGTATCATGGGCTTATAATGACGAGGGAATTAATAAATATGAATTTAATGCTGATAAGGCCAAGAAATTGCTTGATAATGCAGGCTGGAAGGTAGGAAAAGATGGTATCCGTGAAAAGAATGGCAAACCATTCGTTATTCGTTATCTAACGAGAACTGCTGAAGATCCTATTATTCCAATTGCTAAAGAAAACTATGAAGATATCGGTATTAAATTTGAACCAGAAATCATGGACTTTAATGCATTAGTAGCGAAATTGAATGACAAAGACTATGACCTTGCAGCCGTTTCCACTTCGCAAATCTTAGATCCAAGTGATCCTGTTGAAGAATTTGCAACGAACAATCCGAATAACGCTGCAGCCTATTCTAATCCAAAAGTAGATGAATTAATTCAAAAAGGATTAAATACGCTGGATATTGAAAAGCGGAAAGGTATTTATCATGACCTTTATAAAGAATTAAATGATAACCCGCCGGTTATTCTTATTCACTACCGTCAAAGTGCAAAAGCAATAAGTGGTCAAATTCAAGGCTTAAATCCTGACAACTATACAGGCATCAGCGCTAGCTTGCCAAACATTTCGATTAAAAAGTAATCAATAAAGTGTCTAGCGATCCGCTAGGCACTTTATTCTTGTGGAGGAGAATAAATGAAACAGTATGTTTTACAACGTTTTTTACAAATGATTGTGATTTTATTCGGAACATCATTTATCATATTCTTCTTGTTTGCCATGCTGCCGGGTGACTACATTGATTCTAATATCAGCTTAACACCGCAAAGGGCTCAGGAACTAAAAGCACTCTATGGGTTAGACCAGCCAGTATTACAGAGATATATTACATGGCTTGGAAATGCTTTACACGGTGATTTTGGCTATTCATTAAAGCATCAGGAGAAGGTATTATCGCTGTTAAATAAATATGTTTGGAATTCCTTTTTTGTAGCCATCCTTGCATTACTGCTAACTTGGTCCATTGCCTTAGTAACGGGTGTTTTCTCGGCAATCAAGCAATACTCTTGGTTTGATGGTCTTGTTACCTTTTTTGTATTTGCGGCTATGTCATTTCCATCCTTTTTTATAAGTTTATTATTTATTAAATGGTTTGGAGTCGACCTTCAAATCTTGCCAATTGGCGGGATGATTGATACAGGCAGTAATAGTACGGGGTGGGCCTACCTGCTTGAAGTTGGGAAGCATATGATCTTGCCGGTCATCATTCTAACACTTCTTAGCATTGGTTCATTAACCCGATATTTCCGGACAGGAATGCTTGAAGTTATCCGCCAGGACTATATACGAACAGCACGGGCTAAAGGACTGAAGGAACGTGTGGTTATTTTTAAACATGCTTTAAAGAATGCTATTCTTCCTGCGATTACCTTGCTTGCTTTTGAATTGCCGGGTCTTTTTTCTGGGGCAATTATAATGGAACAAATTTTCAATTGGCCTGGGGTTGGAAGAATACAGGTGGAATCAGTCAGTTTCCGTGATTACCCAGTTTTAATGGCCTTCACGATGTTTTTATCCTGTTTAACGATCATCGGAAATTTTTTAGCAGATGTCACTTACGCAGCTGTCGATCCACGAATTAGATTGAAATAGGGAGGGAGATAGTGTGGAAGCACAAAATCCCATTATTAAAAACCAAAAGACGAAAACAGTCGTAAAATCACCTTCACTATGGAAGCAAACGTATCGACGTTTAAAAAAGAATAAACTAGCGATGGTGAGCTTCTTCTTTTTACTGTTTATGTTTTTACTTAGTTTTATCGGTCCGCATTTTTCTCCGTACATTCTTGATAGGACGAATATAGCGGATATGAATCAGCCGCCAAGCAGTGCTCATTGGCTTGGTACAGATAATTATGGTCGGGATGTCTTAACAAGATTAATGATGGCAGGACAAATCTCGTTAACCATTGGGATTGCGGCAATGTTTTTATCAGTTTTAATAGGTTCTTTATTAGGGGCTATATCTGGGTTTTACCGGGGCATTATCGATATGGTCATCATGCGCATCGCTGATATTTTGATGTCTATCCCCGGCTTACCGCTTCTCTTGATTTTGGCAGCCATTTTATCAGAATGGAAAGTTCCAGCTGAATACCGCCTTTATATTATTATGATTATGCTTAGCTTTGTTGGCTGGCCTGGTCTAGCCCGTTTAGTTAGAGGACAAATTTTATCTTTAAAGGAACAGCCATATATGCAAGCAACAGAGGTTCTTGGTTTAAGTGATCGTCGAAAAATTTTGCACCATTTAATTCCAAATACTGTGCCGCTTCTACTTGTGGTAGCGACTTTAAATGTAGCAGGTTCTATTTTGAGTGAATCCGCACTCAGCTTTTTAGGTCTAGGTGTTGTTCCACCCACCCCATCATGGGGGAATATGATGAATGCGGCAAATAATTTCATGGACTTTAGGAAACGGCCATGGTTATGGATTCCACCAGGTACAGTTATTTTCCTGACTGTTGTTTCCATTAATTTATTAGGTGACGGACTGCGGGACGCACTCGATCCAAAAATGAAAAGGTAGGGATTATGTATGAATGAGATGCTGTTGGAAGTAAATCATCTCCAAACCAATTTTTATACGGAAAACGGCGTCGTTAAGGCAGTCAATGACGTCAGTTTTGCAATCCGTGAAGGGGAAACGGTTTGTATTGTCGGCGAGTCTGGCTGCGGCAAGAGTATAACGGCATTATCTTTAATGCAGTTAATTCCTGAAAATGGAAAAGTTGAAGGCGGCGAAATAAACTTTGGTGGAAAAAACTTGCTAAAGTTAAATAAAAAGGATATCCGTCGTCTTAGAGGCAACGAGATTGGGATGATTTTTCAAGAACCAATGACTTCGTTAAACCCAGTTTTCACCATCGGAGAACAAATGATTGAACCTATACAGGAGCATTTATTATTAAGTAAGAAGGATGCTTATAAAAAGGCGATGGAACTTATTACAATGCTGGGTATCCCGAATGCTGAAAAAATCGTTAATCTCTACCCGCATGAATTAAGCGGCGGGATGCTTCAAAGGATCATGATTGCTATTGCCATTAGCTGTAATCCGAAACTTATCATTGCTGATGAACCAACAACTGCTCTTGACGTGACCATCCAGGCGCAAATTTTGGATTTGTTACGTGATATTAAAACGGAGTTTCATACGTCTATCCTGTTGATCACCCACGATCTTGGCGTTGTCGCGGAGATGGCTGATTATGTCGTTGTGATGTATGCTGGGAAAGTGGTGGAGGAAGGGCCAGTTCTTGAACTTTTTGCCAATCCACAGCACCCGTATACAAAAGGATTGTTGAAGGCTAAACCGGTTATTGGTGAACGGAAAGATCGTCTATATACGATTGCAGGGCAAGTACCTAATTTAGTGGATTTACATGAAGCCTGTTACTTCGCTGATCGATGTGAACATGCCATGGATATTTGCCGAGTCAAGCAGCCTGTATTAAAGGAAATGAACAAAGGACAAAAGGCAGCCTGCTGGTTATATGAGGATGGTGCAAAGGCATGAGCGAAACATTATTAGAGGTTACTAATCTGAAAAAATATTATTCTTCCTCAAAAGGAATGTTTAAGAAATTTGGGGATTCTGTGAAGGCAGTGGATGGCGTTAGTTTTACCATTAACAAAGGTGAAGTATTTGGCCTTGTTGGTGAATCTGGAAGCGGTAAGTCTACCATTGGTAAAACAATTTTACGACTCCACGATAAAACTGACGGAGACGTAAAATTTAAAGGTAAAGATATCTTTTCTTTATCCAAAAAGGAGCTTCGTAATCTTCGTGTTCAGACACAATTAGTATTTCAGGATCCATTTAGTTCCCTAAATCCAAGAATCCGGGTAGGCGAAGCCATCGGAGAGGCAATGGTCGAGCATGGATTAGTTTCTAAACAGGAAGTCCGCGAACGGGTATTAGAAGTTATGGACAAGTGTGGTCTATCTCCTTTTCATATTGACCGCTATCCGCATGAATTTTCGGGGGGACAGCGCCAGCGGATCGTGATCGCCCGGGCAATGGCCTTAAATCCAGAGTTTATTGTCATGGATGAACCTGTTGCCGCACTTGATGTATCCATCCAGGCCCAAATTATCAATCTATTTAGTGACCTGCAGAGGGAAAATGGCCTATCCTATTTGTTTATCTCGCATGACTTAAGTGTGGTGGAACATCTATGCAACAAGATTGCGATTATGTATTTAGGGAATATCGTGGAACTGGCATCGAAAGAGGAGTTATTCGATCATCCGCTCCACCCTTACACTAAAGCACTTCTATCAGCTATACCAATACCTGATCCAACAGCAAAGCGCGAACGAATTATTTTAAAAGGGGATATTCCCAGTCCCATCAATCCCCCTTCAGGCTGTAAATTTCGGACTCGTTGCCCCATGGCAACCGCTCTTTGTGCGGAAAAGGTACCTGATTACCGTAATGCGGGCGGAAATCATTTTGTTGCGTGTCATTACGTTTAACATCATACTCATTAAAAGAGACAAAATAGGTCAATCTTATTTTGTCTCTTTTTATTTCTCATTACAGGGAAATCACCTAGCCCACCCCTTTTCATATATATATAGAAAAGCAAAATGGGTGTGTTGTAATGTTTGGAAGGAACCACGAATTGATTAAATGGGTGACCACCTGTCTCCCAAAGGGTGCGGAAATACAACTTAAAGGAAACCAAGCCGTACTTCAAAAGAGGGATATAGATGGGGATGGAATAGATGAGGTATTTGGAATTTTTACCTATCATCAACAGCGCCATTTATTTGTGTTGAAACATTATTATGGATCTTTTTTTCATTATTTTCCTATACCGTATGAGGTTTTAAAAAGAGCCATGCAGGAGCTTGGAGCTTCATGCGAAGACAGATCAGTCTATCTTTTTCCAGTAACTATGAATGAAATAGGAGGCAGTAAGTGGGGATATATGAATGGGAAAGGCAATATTGTCCTTACTGCCATTTACGATTTTGCTGGGGATTTTCAGGATAACGGTTTAGCCATTATCGGTCTGATGGGCAAATCAGGTCTAATCGATACAAGTGGGTATTTTATTGTAAAACCCAAATATGATACGATTAATCCCTTTTCAGAAGGCCGTGCAATTGTGAATGATCAACAAGGATTTAAGGTAATTGACGAGAGTGGTAAGGAAGTTACGAAAAAGGCCTATTCGCTTATTGTCGGGGACTATAATGAAGGACGTGTGCGGGCAGTAGAAACCAATGAGAACGGACAATACCTCTACGGATATTTGAATAAAAGAGGCAACGTGGTGATTCCCATTTCCTACGAATCTGCAAGTGAGTTTACGCAAGGGAAGGCAGTTGTAAAAACAAAAGATGGCAGGTTTGAATTAATTGATCTTACAGGGAAGGTATTACAATCCTACTCTTACGCTTTCGTAGGTAATTATGGTCAAGGCTTACTTGCATATAAGGAAAGGAACGAGGAGAAATTTGGTTATCTTGATGAACGGGGAAATACAGTCATAAAACCTCAATTTACTAGTACAGAGCCATTTATTGGCGGGCAAGCCATTGTTAGTTTATCTGAAAATAATAGGGAACTCTTTGGTGTAATTGACCGAAAAGGACAATTTATCATTAAGCCAAACTATAATCATATCTTGTATCTAGAGGAAGAGCGGTATGCAATCGGAAAAGAGATTCTCCCGCAGCAGTCTTGTATGAAGTCAATTTATGCTTTAGCCGATGCGAATGGACATATTTTAACAGGATTTATCTTTAATGAAATAACCAACTTTCAAGATGGTCTTGCATCTGTTTCCGATGATACTCTTACGTTTATGATTGATAAGCTCGGAAAGAAGATGGAGCATCTCCCCATCGTTAAAGGTAGCGGCAGGTTAAACTTTGATAAAACCTTAATCAAGGGTGAAATTGACAATCGTCTTTTGTATTTTAACCAAAACGGTGTGGTAATCTGGATGCAGTCAACTGTGATGCCGTTAAATAAAGATTATGCTGTTGTTGAACATAAATATAGGCCAAATAAGGATTATTTAGTCTATTATCCGCAAATTGAAGGATTACAAAAGCCAACAAAAGTGAATGCCTCATTAAAAGAGCTGGCCGGAGTTGAACCTGTGCCCCCCCATACACAGCTGGAAGCCAATTATACAGGGGATTTTGAAGTCACCTTTTACAAGAAAAATTTATTGGTAATCAAGATAAACGGGTATGATTACCCTTTCTGTGCAGCCCATGGAATGCCAATTAGAAGATACGCCCATATTAATCTGAAAACAGGGGCGTTATACCAGCTAAAAGATTTATTTAAGCCTAATAGCCCTTATGTACGAGTCATTAGTGAACTAATCAGCGATCAGATGAACAGCAATGATCAGTTTTCTTCTCTCTTTCCTGATGAATACCACGGAATAAAAAAAGACCAGCCTTTTTTTATAAGTGAAACTGGATTAAACATTTACTTTCTCCCATATGAAATTGCTGCCTTTGCAGCCGGATTTCCTACGTTTGAAATTCCCTTTGAAGACATTAAAGACTTGGTCAATGTAAATAGTGAATTTTGGCAATCATTTCATTAGCAATAGTTCACTCGAGCCCATTTTTTCAAAAATAAGAGCGGGAATCGTTTCGGATTCCCGCTTGATTATTATAGCTGTTTCCTTCGATAAATGAACCAATAGCATCCAATCCCTATGAGGAGTAATAAACTAACAGAACCGGGGAGCACGTAATCTGTAAACGTGGGTTCCACGTTTTTACTGGTTTCAGTCGGAGATATTGCTTGTTCTGTCTTCTTTGGAATTTTCGAAGCAGAAACAACCGTATTCACAGCAACAGTTTGTATATGATGATCTATTTGCACATTAGATAAATACTTTTCTTGATTTGAAGCCGCAAAAACATTTGACCCTAATAGAAAAAACAACAGTGAAGCGAGAAACGGAATTTTCTTAAACATCATTTTCAACTCCGATATATTGTTATCTTGTTGTCATTCTATCACCATTTCCTCAAGGTTATATCAAGTTGCACGTAATGTTCACAAACCTTTCGAAATTATAAAAACTTTTCCGCTCAAGTCGAGCGGTTTTTTGTGAAGTAAAATTTTATAAAGAACGTCATTATTCGTTATAATAGATTTGTGATGAGTATAACGAAAAATAGTGCACTGTCATAATTTTTCCTTCCTGGTTAAATAATAAACAAAAAAGGGAGGAATTTAGTTTGGAGAATAAGCAGGATAGTAAGTTTGAGGAAACCTTTCTTCCAATGACTTCAATTGGCAGTGGGATTGGGATGTCAGTGCAGCCCGATGTATATTGCTACACGGATCAAATTGTCAATATCGTTCTAGTTGGAAATCCAAATGTGACCCAGGAATTTGTGCTGATTGATACTGGCATGCCAGGGTCAGCAAATGAAATTAAAAGTATGGTTCAAGAGCGTTTTGGAGAGCATGCCAGCCCTAAAGCGATTATATTAACCCATGGACATTTCGATCATGTGGGGTCGATTGCTGTCTTGTTAGAAGAGTGGGACATCCCAGTCTATGCCCATGAGATAGAACTTCCTTATTTAACAGGGAAAAAGGATTATCCACCAGGTGATCCGAATGTCGACAGTGGTCTTGTGGCCAAAATGTCACCTATGTTCCCAAATCACGGAATTGATATTAGTGCCCATGTTCAACCGTTACCGGAAGATGGGACTGTTCCAAACATGCCAGGATGGATATGGATTCATACCCCTGGACATAGTCCCGGACATATTTCCTTATTCCGTGAAAGTGACGGTGTATTAATTGCCGGAGATGCTTTTGTGACCGTGAAGCAGGAATCCCTTTATAAAGTGATGACACAAACACAAGAGATTAGTGGCCCTCCGAAATATTATACTACGGACTGGAATGCAGCCTATGAATCCGTAAAAAAATTATCAGAATTAAAGCCAGCTATAGCCGTAACTGGACATGGGCAGCCGATGAGCGGGGAAGACCTGGCTGAAAATCTTAACTATTTGGTAGAACATTTTGATGAAATTGCCAGACCTGATAGTGGAAAATATGTTAATTAATATGCTGTGGAGGTTGCTTTTTCAAGCAGCCCTTCTTTTTACAGATTTTGTTCTTAATAAAGAATGTATTATCGCATATATTTTTAGAAAGACTGGTGAGTAATCACCGATGATTAAGGAGGGGGCCATGAAACTTTGTATGTTTTTGTTAGTGGCAGGTATATTAGATGCCGTTCTAACTCATTTTGGAATTACTGCTGGGTTTGTTGATGAAGGGAATCCCTTTATGAAGCTGCTCATTGAAAAAAGCTGGTCTTATTTTTATATTATAAAAATTCTACTTCCCCTGTTACTGCTTGGTTTGTTTTATCTAAGGCCATTTAAAAGAAAGATGAGAACATTACTGCTATCCACTTGTGTGCTATACCTCTCTGTTCTTGTCTATCACATGGTTTGGATCATCCTCTACCTTCATACTTTCTCATAATTCCAAACTAGACACCCTTCATGTAATACGTTAGTATCAATACGATATCGAAAAACAAATAATAAGAAAAGCAGAAGTGCAGACTGGCACAAAAGCTGAACTGTTATCACCGATTTCTTTTGATAAAAATGAGCGATTAATAAAGGAGTACAAAATGTTAACCAAATTAAAACCCTTTTTGCAGGAAGCTTGGCAAAAATCAGGATTTCAAACACCGACATCCATTCAAAACACCGCTATCCCACTAATTTTAGAAGGCAAAGATATCATTGCAGAATCTCCAACCGGAACGGGTAAGACGCTGGCTTATTTGCTTCCATTGTTAAATAAAATTGATCCTAATCTGCCTTCCCTGCAGGCGGTTGTATTAGCCTCTTCGCAGGAACTGGTTATGCAGGTTTATCAAGAATTTCAAAAGTGGTCGGAAGGGAGCTCCATTAGAGGAACGTCCATCATTGGCGGGGCAAACACGAAGCGGCAGCTAGAAAAATTAAAAAAGCGTCCTCATGTTATTTTTGCAACACCTGGACGGTTACTAGAGCTCATTAAGCAAAAAAAAGTGAAAATGCATGAAGTGAAAATGATTGTTCTTGATGAAGGAGATCAGTTATTGATCCCTGAGCATCTTACTACCGTACAACAAATTGTGAAATCCACGATGAGCGACCGCCAAGTTGTCTTATTTTCCGCAACCATGAAACCAGCGACAGAAAAATTAGCCAAAGAAATGATTAATGAACCCGAGGTTTTGCGTATTAAAAAAGATGAAATGGCTTCTTCGGGAGATGTAGAGCATATTTATCTCTCCTGTGAACCACGGGATAAAATTAAGCTTTTAGAAAAAATTGCCCGTTTAGAACATAGTAAGTCTCTTGCCTTTATTAATGACATTGGCGAGATTCAAGTTTTTAAAGAAAAACTGCTTTTTAAAGAATTATCCATCGGTGTCTTGCATAGTGACATGAAGAAATTAGAACGGCAGGCAGCCTTAAAGGCCTTTCGAGATGGGAAAATGAACATGCTGATCGCGACAGATATTGCAGCGCGCGGCCTGGATATTCAAGGTGTAACCCATGTTGTCCAGATTGACTCGCCAAAAGATATTGCCCAATATGTACACAGAGCTGGCAGGACAGGAAGAATGGGGGCAAATGGGACAGTAATCTCGCTTGTTACCGAGCGTGAAGAACGTGAATTGAAAGGGTATTGTCGAGAGTTGAAAATCCCACTTCAAAAACGAGTTTTTTATCAAGGGAAAATCGTTGCGGAAGAGCAAAGAAATCAAAAACTAAAACGATAAGAGAAACGGCAGTGGGAGAAATTCCACTGCTTTTTTGTCATAAAAGGAGGATTTTTCAACTCAACCTTGAATGTAAAGAATGAAATAGGAGGGAAAAATATGCATGATCCAAAACTAAAAAAGTACTATGATGAGTGGCTTGAAGAGGCGACCATCAGCCAAATCCAAGAAAAATTAGCGAGTGGCGAGTTAAGTTCTAAAGAACTTGTTCTGATCTACCTACATAGAATATCTATTTTTGATAAGGGGATTCACTCTATCCTTGAGGTTAATCCAGATGCCTTGCACATTGCGGAAGCACTTGATGTGGAGCGAAAGAACTCTGGACCACGAAGCCCCTTACATGGTGTTCCCATTTTAATTAAGGATAATATCGATACACATGACAAGATGCATACAAGTGCAGGCTCGCTGGCCTTAAAGGATTCCATTGCCTTAAAGGATTCATTTGTTGCGGAGCAATTGCGTAAAGCGGGTGCCATCATTCTTGGAAAAACCAATATGACTGAGTGGGCCAATTTCATGGCCTATGGAATGAAAAGCGGCTATAGCTCTAGAGGCGGTCAAGTCCTCAATCCGTATGGACCGGGAACATTTGATGTAGGCGGTTCGAGTGCAGGTTCCGGTGCCGCCATTGCCGCCAATTTTGCGGCTGCTGCAGTAGGGACAGAAACATCTGGGTCAATCTTAAATCCATCCTGTCAAAATTCGCTAGTCGGAATTAAACCAACGGTTGGTCTCATTAGCCGCCGCGGAATTATTCCAATTGCCCATACACAGGATACAGCAGGGCCGATGGCAAGAACCGTGGAAGATGCCGCCATCTTATTAAGCAGTCTTTGTGGACAGGATGAGGCGGACCCCATTACGCTAACAAATCCATTAGTGGGAACAAATTTTACTGATTTTCTGTTAAAAGATGGTCTCAAAGGCAAAAGAATTGGTATCGCAACAGAAGGATTTTTAGATTTATTAAGTAAAGAAAAGCAAGAAATCGTTAATGCGGCTTTGGAGATTCTGAAAACTTCGGGAGCAGAAGTGATCGAGAATATTGAAATTCCGTCAGCAAAAGCTGAGTGGAAATATGATGTTTTAACCTATGAATTTAAACCGGATTTAAATGCCTATCTGAATGGTCTCCACCCTTCCGTCTCGATTCGAACGCTGGAGGACCTTATTGCGTTTAATGAAAGGAATAAGGAAAGAATGCTAAAGTATGGTCAGGCTGTTTTATTGGAATCACAAGAAACAAGCGGAGCTTTAACTGAAGAAGCATATATCGAGGCATTGGAGTATGACGCTTACCATTCAACCAAGCAGGGAATCGATTTTGCTTTAGAAAGTCAGGATCTTAAGGTGATTGTCATTCCGAGTGACGAAGGCTCGCATATAAGCGCAAAAGCAGGTTATCCAACGATTACTGTCCCAATTGGTTATACGAAAGAGGGAGAACCGGTGGGAATTTCCTTTGCAGGTACTGCGTATAGTGAACCATTGCTAATCCAAATAGCCTTTGCATTTGAACAATTGACAGGTTACCGGAAAGCACCTATTCTCAGGGAAGAATAACTGCGGCAGTTTTCACCGATACTAACATTACATTTTCGAGAAGGAGATGGTAGTGTGGGAAGACAAAAATTAGGAAATGCCAATGCCCAGCGTAATAACAACCGTAAAAAGGGCATGAAAAACAGTGCTGAATTAGTGGAATTTTCAACAGGCGAAGATTTAAAACGAAATCGTCCGAATAGCAAATAATAAAGTACGCCTCCAAAAGGAGGCGTTTTTTGAATGTATTCAAATTTACCCTTCTTTAAGCACTTCCAACGCTTTGTTTGTTGGACCTTCGATGACGTCGCCTGCATAGGAATAACGTGAACCGTGGCATGGGCAATCCCAAGATTTTTCAGCATGATTCCATTCACATTCACAGCCGAGATGTGTGCAAGTGGTATCCACAATATAAAGTTTGCCATTCTCGTCCTTATAGGCACCTGCTCTTTGCCCATTATACAAGACAACGGCACCTTCGCCAGCCTGAATATCTTCTGGCGCCTTTTCGATAAGTTCAAGTTTGCCTTTAATAAGATGTTTAGCCACATCGACATTTGTCGTGATCGCACTTTTTACATCAGGGTCGGGATGGAATCTTGATGGTGAATAAAGTTCATGGTACGGATTACCGCGCCCGACAACATAATCGGTCAACAAATGACCAGCTAGAATTCCTGTTGTCATCCCCCATTTTTTGTAACCGGTTGCCACTAAAACGTTTTGCCTCGCCTCGGTAAGCGGGCCAATGTATGGCAGCTTATCCAATGTCACCATATCCTGGGCAGACCAACGGTAATGGTATTCTTTTAAACCAAACGTTTTTTCAGCAAATTCTTGGAGTGCTTCAAAGTGCTTTAATGTGTCAATTCCCTGACCTGTTTTGTGATTTTCCCCGCCAATAATCAATAACTTTTCGCCATTCTCTAATGGAGTGTATCGGATTGATCGTGTAGGGCTATCTGCACTAATATACATGCCGCCTGGGTAGTCTTTATTTGTTTTAATCCCAATAGCATAGGAACGGTCAGGGTACATCCTTGCAAAATAAAGCCCAGGTTTATCGTAGAAAGGGAAATGAGAAGCAATGATCACCTGACTGCAGGTAACTCTGTGTCCAGACTTAGTGATCACTTTTGGCTCTGATTCATCATCCTCAATGTCTTCCGCAACCGTATTTTCATAAACCGTACAGCCATTCTTTACAGCTTCCTCTAGTAACCCTTTTAGAAATTTAAGCGGATGATACTGGGCTTGGTTGTTCATTTGAAGTGCGATTTTCGTTTCAATGTTAAAGGGAATGGTATCCTTTAAAGACCCATCAATATCAAGACTTTTATAGGCCTCCCATTCAGTTTTAAGCTTGTCAGCATATTCATCAGTAGTTGCATAAATGTAAGCATCTTCCTTACTGAAATCACAGTCGATTCCATTCTCGTTCACTTTACTTTCAACAAACTGGAGGGCCATAATATGGGATTCATAATAAAGTCTAGCTTGTTCTTTTCCAAAATGATTGAGCAATTCATCATAAAGAAGACCATGCTGAGCGGTTAACTTAGCGGTTGTGTGACCGGTTGTCCCATTTAGGACATTGCCTGCTTCTAAAATGGCGACCTTTTTTCCTTCTTTTGTCAATAAATAGGCAGCCGTTATACCGGTTATTCCTGCTCCAACAATCGCAACATCGACTGATACATCTTGTTCTAATTGATTAAATGTGGGTAATTCTATTTCACGCCAAAACGTTCTCGGAAATTTTGCACTTTGATTCGATGAATTCATAGGTTCGCCTCCACCATCATAATATTCACTTGTGTAATTTTCCCTAAAATGACAAAAACATGTGGAGGTTGGGAAACTTTATGGGATGAAAAAAGAACCCTGGCAGGGTTCATGAAATGTTTTAGTAGAATTCGGGGACAGTCTTACTGAGAATCATGGTCGGATTTTATTTTATCAATCCGTGTTGCATCGTCTGAATGGAGTGACTCGCGAAGAAAGTGGAAGATGATTCCACCAACAAAACCTAAACAAAGGACAAAACCGATGGTTGTAATCCACCAAATTGCTGCCATTGTTCATCCCCCTTTTTGTAGCATGAGTGTCTAGAAAGGTCTCAAGCTTACCTAAAATATATGCGCAAGGGGGAATAATTCTTCCAATGAATAAATGCTTTATTTTAATCCCTTTTCTTCAGTTCTGCATAATAATCGACCTTTTTTATATTGACTCCTACAAAAGTCTCAATGATTGATTGGCCGCCAGCAATCGAGAAAATTAAGATAATGACGAAGGTTACTTTTGGAAAGAGCAAATAGGCCCCGCCCAGTAAAATGGCACTCCAAACTCCGGCACACCAATAACATTTCAATAAATAGCCAAACGTAGAAGTGGGAATTTCCTTTGTTTCCACTCCATCGGCTGTTTCCACCTTAACTTTTTTAACAAACGGCTTTCGAATAAACTCCGTGATTTTATCAAAAACAATTAAATGGGTTAAACGATAACTAGCGAGTATTAACATAATATAGGTCATCCATGAAATTTCACTCAAATCTCATTCCTCCCCAAATTCCTTAAAAAAATTATATTTTGGTTGCTTGTATATTTTGAGCCTGAAATCAAAATTATATATTCGGAGGAGGCGAAAAAATGAAAAAATCTTTTTGGTTTAGTTTACTGTTCTTTCTTTCATTATTCTGCTTGCCAAGTGTTTCTTTTGCTCAGCAAATCTATACTGTTCAGCCAGGAGACTCACTTTGGAAAATTGCCGTCAGGTATCAAGTCGGTATAACTGAAATTATTCAAGCCAATCCGCAATTTAAAAATCCAAACCTGATTTATCCAGGGCAGAAAGTGACTATCCCAGATTTGGGTGGGATAAAGTCAATTGAAAGCCAGGTTATTCAGTTAACGAATCAGGAGCGCGCAAAAAATGGCTTGTCCGCCATGACTCCTGATTGGGAACTTTCAAGGGTAGCGCGTTATAAAGCCATGGATATGCGGGACAAAAACTATTTCAGTCATACAAGTCCGACCTATGGAAGCCCGTTTGACATGATTAAGAATTTTGGGATTTCTTATCGTTCTGCAGCAGAAAACATTGCGGCTGGGCAAACCACACCAACAGCGGTGGTACAGTCATGGATGAACAGCTCTGGGCACCGTGCTAATATCTTAAGTTCTAACACCCGAATTGGAGTAGGCTACGCTAAGGGCGGCTCCTATGGCCATTATTGGGTTCAAATGTTTATCTCTAAATAGGAAGTAGAAAGGGTCAGTTCTCCCAATGGGAGACTGACCCTTTCTACGTCTTAGGACCGATATAAAAATCAAGCTCTAGCGCAATTATGGGAATGAAAGAAAAAAGGTAAGATGATATCAAGATAAAGAAAAGGAGTGAAAAACAAAATGAAAAAATTTGGTTTACTGTTAGCGGGCGGTGTTGCAGCAATCATCTTGCTTTCAACCATTGGTCCCATGGTAGGTCTGCTCGTAAGTTTGGTGCTTCTGTACTTCATATTCAAACAGTTTTTAAAAGCTGAATCCACGTTAGCTAAGGTTGGGTTAGGGATCATTGGATTTATTGTATTAATGACTTCCATCCATCATGTGCCCGCCATTATTGGTGTAGCGGCAGCCTATGTCCTATACCTAGTTTATAAAAAGTGGAATGAAACTAAACAAACTAAAATCTACGAAGAGTCTGATCCATTCGTCAATTTCGAAAGACAATGGAATGAATTAAAAAAATAACAAGCAATTTTAAAAGGAGAGAATAACCATGACAAACTTATTTACAAGAATTAAAAACACGATTGCTGCAGATTTAAACGAGGCGCTTGACCAAAAAGAAAAGAAAAACCCAATTGCCTTGCTCAATCAATACCTTCGCCAATGTGAACAGGAAACGGATAAAGTAAGAAAGCTGCTTGAACGTCAATATACCTTAAAGGATGAGTTTACAAGAGAATATCATCAAGCAGTGGAATTGGCTGAAAAAAGAAAATACCAAGCTGAGATTGCCTCTAAAGCAGGTGAAACTGAGCTTTACCAATTTGCTTCAGCCGAGCATCAGCAATATGCAGAACGGGCCAGCCGCTTACATGCATCACTTGAACAAGTAAAAGGGCAGCTTGAGGAATTAGAAAGAAAGTATCAAGAAATGCAGCACAAATTAAAGGATATGCATCTGCGCAGAATGGAATTAATGGGACGGGAAAATGTAACACGGGCTAATCTACGGATGAACCAAGTACTTGATGCTCAATCATATTCCGACCAGTCCTACTCAAAGTTTAAAGATATTGAAAACTATTTGGACCGTTTAGAGCATCAAGTGAATAGTTCCTTTTATCGCAGCACAATCGATGCAAGAATTGCGCAGCTAGAAAAAGAAACAAAATTGGATGAAAGCAAGTCCATTTAGTAGGAAAAAATGGTATTCTATAAGAAAAGAGCAAGCGCCTTGACTGAGGGCGCAATAGCTAGACGGTAAAAAAGGCGTAGACTTCTACGCCCTTTTGAGCATAGAGAATAATATTAGCATGGATATAGTTTATCATCCAAAGGCAATAAAAAGGGAGGGTGGCCAATGTTTAAAAAGACAAATAATGATTATATAAGCTGGCTGGTCATAGTTGGCATCGTCATATTGCTTTTGGAGATCTTATTTTTCAACAGAGGGCTGATTTTCTCTCTTTTTATTGCGGGCGGGATGATTTATTTAGGAAGAAAAAAAGCTGGGAAAAAGCTAGGGAAATTTCTTTTTATCCTAGGACTAATTTTTTTCATTTTAAGCATTGTCAATATGATGACCTTTAAGTTTTTATTAATGGCAATATTAATTCACTTTTTTATACAATTTTTAAATGCTAAGAAACAACCAAAAAAAATCATGCCTGAACTTGTTGGATTAGAGCCAAGCCAGCAAGAAGAAACTATGATCAACACGGAGCCATTATTTAGAAATATCCTCTTGGGGCAGCAAAAAACGCCGATGGGGGTATACGAATGGGAAGACGTAAACATACAGACAGGAATTGGTGATACAATCATTGACCTTAGTTACACGATGCTGCCGAAAGGGGAAACAGTGATATTTATTCGAAATATCATTGGAAATATTCATATCCTGATCCCGTATGAAATTGAAGTAAGCATTCACCATTCTTGTATTGTAGGTTCGACGAAAGTGTTTGGCAACCATGAATCAAAGCTTTTTAATCAAGTTTTTCATCTGAAAACTCCAGCCTATGAACAGTCAGAGCAAAAAGTGAAGGTTTTCACTTCGCTTGTGGTGGGGAATTTAGAGGTGAGCCGGATATGAGTACAATCCAGCGTCAAATTGTCTGGAGTGTTGGCTTTGCCTTTCTAATTGCTGTTATGGTCGGTACAGCGCTTATTTTTGTTTTCCCCTTAGCGAGCTGGTCTGAATTATGGACGAGAGATTTCATGGATATTCCAATCATTATTTTTGTGCCAGCCTTTAGTGTTGCAATCGGTATATTGCTAGGAGGTACTTCCGGCTTTTTTTGGCGAAAACAATTTCTGTCGATTGAACACTCCCTGCATCAATTGGAGGAAGGCCGAGCAGCTGAAGCAAAAGGGAAGGCTTCTGTTACGGAAATGCAGGCGATTGTCGAAAGGATCGATAAAATCGGTAAACAAATGTCAGAACAAGCTAAGCTATCGCAACGTTTGGCAACTGAAAAGGTTGAAGATCAGGAAGAAAGAATTCAGGGAATTATTGAGCAGGAACGAAACAGGCTTGCCCGGGAATTACATGATTCCGTCAGCCAACAATTATTTGCTGCCTCGATGATGATGTCAGCGATTAATGAGACTAAACAACAGTCAGAAGTAGAAAATGACCGCGAGGCTAAACAATTAAAACTGGTAGAAGAAATGATTCACCAATCGCAACTGGAAATGCGTGCACTCCTTTTACATCTGCGCCCAGTAGCTTTGAGAAATAAAACTCTGCAAGAAGGAATTGAAGAGCTTTTAATCGAATTATCTTTGAAAGTAACAATGGATATTAATTGGAAAACCGAGGATTTTCCGTTGGATAAAGGTGTGGAGGATCATCTTTTCCGTATTTTACAAGAGTCTGTTTCAAACACACTAAGGCATTCAAAAGCAAGTAAACTAGATGTTTTATTGATCAAACGAGATGATCTTGTCATTTTAAGAATTGTAGATGATGGAATCGGCTTTGAAGTCAATGAGATGAAAGCAGGTTCTTATGGCATGCAAAACATGCACGAGCGAGCCGTTGAAGTGGGCGGTACATTAAAAGTCATTAGTGTTAAAAATAAAGGGACAAGGCTGGAAGTAAAAGTTCCGGTGATGGTAAATGGAGATGGTACAAATGATTAGGGTAGTATTTGTGGATGACCATGAAATGGTGAGAATTGGCGTTTCCTCTTATTTATCGGCCCAGCCTGACATTGAAGTGGTCGGTGAGGCAGACGATGGGAAAAAGGGCGTAGAACTTGCTTTAGAGCTTCGCCCTGATATTATTTTGATGGATTTGGTCATGAAAGAAATGGATGGGATTGAAGCTACCAGACAAATTATTGAACAATGGCCAGAAGCGAAGATCATTATTGTCACGAGCTTTCTGGATGATGAAAAGGTTTATCCTGCGCTTGAAGCCGGGGCAACAAGTTATATGCTGAAGACCTCTAAAGCAGGTGAAATTGCGAATGCCGTCCGCGCTACCTACCACGGTCAGTCTGTACTAGAACCTGAAGTTACTGGGAAAATGATGGTGAAAATGCGCCAGAAGAATACTCATTTGCCGCATGAAGACCTAACCAGCAGAGAGCTGGAAATTTTATTATTAATGGCCCAGGGGAAAGCCAATCAAGAGATTGCTGATGAATTATTTATCGCTTTGAAAACGGTGAAAACCCATGTTAGTAATATTTTAAGCAAGTTGAATGTCCAAGATCGGACGCAGGCGGTAATTTATGCGTTTAAGCATTCGTTAATTAAATAATCTTTTAGAAGACTTTCCCCACGAAGGTCTTTTTTTATTTGCAGGAGGGTGACAGTGCCCATGAGAGGGAAAAAAAGCGGTCAATGGGCAGTGTGAGAGGGTGACAGTGCCCATGAGAGGGAAAAAAAGCGGTCAATGGGCAGTGTGAGAGGGTGACAGTGCCCATGAGAGGGAAAAAAAGCGGTCAATGGGCAGTGTGAGAGGGTGACAGTGCCCATGAGAGGGAAAAAAAGCGGTCAATGGGCAGTGTGAGAGGGTGACAGTGCCCATGAGAGGGAAAAAAAGCGGTCAATGGGCAGTGTGAGAGGGTGACAGTGCCCATGAGAGATAAAAAAACCGGTCAACGGGCAGTGTGAGAGGGTGCAGTGACCACGAAAGGTAAAAAAAGCGGCCGACAGGAAGTATGAGTGGGCGATAGTCCCAATGAGCTTACAAACATGATAACTTTGTTTCATCATGACGCTTCCTTCTAAAAAAATCCCCTACTAATCTAACAACTTGTCTCATAAGAATATAGTAGCGAGATAAGAAAGAGGGAATTGTACATTGGCTATTTATTATCGTGGGATTTTTTTTCTAGCTGCTTCTGCGTTTTTGGGTGAAGGAATAGAAGTCTTAATTAATATGATTCTTGCGAAAGAATTGGGGTCACATGGGTTAGGACTTTATATGACTATATTGCCTTCAATTTTTTTAATCGTCTTATTGTCTAGCTTTGAATTACAAGTTTCCATATCTAAATTCATCGCTGAAAGGGAGGAACGCTACCACCGAAATATCCTTTATCATGCTTTAACAATTACGATCATCTTCACCAGCGTCTTTTTTTTACTAGCTGCCGCCGTTCTTCCGTTCATTCCTGTATTTAATACCTATCATCCATATGTCCGATGGCTTGTGATGATCCTTATTCCTGTTATTTCCTTTACATCTGTTGCTAGAGGATATTTCATGGGGATTCAGCAGATGGGGAAAATAGCTATTTCTAACTTTCTTAGGAAATTTATTCAACTCGGCGGTCTGTTTATTCTATTTCGTTTCTTTGAATTTAATTCAGAGTCAGCTCTGCTTATTGCTATTTGTGCACTGATTGGCAGTGAAATAGTGGTTTTCCTTTATTTATTCTACATGTTTACCATCCAATTTCAGCAGCTGAAGCGACAGCCGTTTTCAAATATGAATCGAAAAGTGGTCCGAAAAAATTTGATGGCCGTGTCTATTCCGACAACAGGATTACGACTTTTTTCGGCGTTTACCAACGCAATTCAACCGTTTATCATAAAGGCAGCTCTCGTTTACTCAGGAATGTCCAGTACATTTGCAACAGAGCAATTTGGGCTGCTGATGGGTGTAGCCATGTCGATTGGCTTTTTCCCTGCTTTTATTGCGCATTCTTTGATGATTGTGCTCATCCCCGCAGTCTCTAAAACGTTTTCGGAAAAGGATTATTCTACCCTACAAAAGATGCTTCAACAAGTGATGAAATTAACCCTATTGTATGGAATAACAGCAGTGACGATTTTCTATTTCTTTGCACCAGAATTAACATCTTTATTCTTTAAATCAGCAATCCCTGCTGTTTACTTACAGCTGCTTTGGCCATTTTTCTTATTTCATTTCTTTATCATGCCCATGCAGGCATTTTTGATTGGAATGGATATGCTAAAAGAGGCATTTATTCATATCATTTGGTCCACCGTTGTTTCGTTTGCCTTAATCCTATGGCTTGGTTCTTCACATGATTGGCAGATGAATGGGGTTATTATAGGAATGAATACAGGTTCTATTTTATTAGCGCTCATGCACTATCTAACGATTTGTAAGAAAATTGGAATCTCTATATTTTTGAAGGGGATTGTGACCGAAGCGACAGAGCGGTAAAAGTTTTTTTAAAAATATCCTTCTAGGTGTAGGGGAAGGTGTTGTTCTTACCGTCTATTACTATGTAGGTTGTTTATTGAAGGGAAGGACGGAGAAAATGAACGCACCATCTTTTGAAAATATCGTAATCGAATATGGAACTGCCATTTTTAAATATATTTTTTCGCTTGTAAAACATAAAGAACTTGCCGAGGATCTTTATCAGGAAGTATTACTCGCTGCTTATCTAGCATATCCGTCTATAAAGGAGCACTCAAAATACAAAAGCTGGCTGTTTACCATCGCCGTAAACAAGTGCCGGGATTATTGGCGTAAAGAAAATAGGTCAAAGCATTTTTGGCGGGAAGAGGTTTATTCCTATTCCGTTACATTGGAATCCACGACCATCCCTGAAGAAGAAGTCTTACATAAAGATTCCGCTAACCAAATGGCAGAAAAGGTAATGACATTACCTCAAATTTATCGTGACCCTATCTATCTTTATTACTATCAAGAGTTGTCACTTCTTGAAATCGCAAAGAAAAGTAATCTCCCCATGTCAACCATAAAAACGAGAATGAGAAGGGCAAAGGAAAGATTACGTCCGAAAATGCAATCGCTGGCTTGATTAGAAAAAAAGGGCTTGGCAAGTGCCAAGCTCCTTTTGGTTTAATCTCTGCTATTAACAATTCCTAGAATACGAAGGATACTAATAAATAGGTTAATAAAATCTAAATAAAGATTTAGGGCCATTAGGGGTACTTCTTCGGCTCTTACGCCATAATGCTTCATTCGGCTGATATCAAAAAGAACATAACCGCTAAATACTAATACGCCAATAAAAGAGTAAGCCAGCATCCCTGTTGAACTTAATGGAAAGAAAATATTAAAAATCGAAATGGCTACTAATGCTAATAGTGCTGCTAACAGAAATCCTCCTAAGAAGGAGAAATTCTGTTTAGATTTTGCTGCGTAAACGGCAATTCCGGTAAAAACAACGGTCGTGCTGGCAAATGCCATTACAACCACGTTTGCACCAGAGGTTAGTAAGTAATGAGCTACGATTGGGTACAAAGTGATCCCTGAAATAAAGGTAAAGATATAAAGAAACGAGTAGGAAATCGCTTTTCTTCTTCTGAAGAAAAAAGCTGTGATCAGCATGACGAATTCTAAGATCATTAATGGCATAAATAAACCAGGTGGTACAACAAAAGCGCCTGCCATTGTTCCTAAGAAGGCAATTGCCAATGAAAGAGCAAACGTCCGTAAAACGGAGGGCATATATTGAGTAGATGTTTGTGTATACAAAGATTTTCACCTCTACATTTATTTGATACTAAAGATATACGAAAAAGTGGTCAAGATGTTTCATTTTTTCTAAAAAAATCTTTTTGTTCTTTTAATAGGTCCCGAATTTCAGTGAGAAGTTCTTCCTGACGGTCCACTTTTACCTCAACTTTCACGGGTTCTTCCTTCTTTTTAAAACGATTTATGAATTTTACAAAGAGAAAAATAGAAAAAGCAATAATGAAAAAATCCACCACAGTTTGAATAAATTGACCGTATTTTATCTTTCCATATGTCAGGTCAGTAAAGTCAACTACGCCAATAAAAAATGCTATCAATGGCATGATGATATCTGCAACAAGGGAAGAGACAATTTTCCCAAATGCCCCGCCAATAATGACACCGACAGCTAAGTCAATCACGTTTCCTTTCATAGCAAACTTCTTAAAGTCACTCCACATGAAAAATCCCTCCAATACTTCTTACCTAATTGTACATTGTATCGCTTTTTTATAAACAAAGAAACAGGTTAAAAAGTAATTAGCATTTATTGGAAGGGGAAGTTTTGCCGTTACTGCTATGAAATCAATTTCATTTTGATTGCCTTAACCGCTGCATCTGTTCGGTTTTTGGCAGCCAATTTTTGTATGATGGCTGAAACATAGTCCCTTACTGTGTAGCTGCTAAGATGAAGTTTTGAGGCTGCTTCATTAATAGAGGCTCCATTAGCAATTAATTGGAGAACTTCTCTTTCCCGCACTGTTAGGATGGATTGAGCACCGCCGAACTGTTGCAGTGCTTCGTCCCAAATAGAATACAACATTTCTCCAGCGTAATGGCCAAATTTAATCAGTGTGGTCATTGTTTCAATGGAAAGCTCAAATTGGGAATCAATCCCTTGGTCCAATAAAGCAATACCGAGAAGCTTGCTTTTTGTTGGCGCATAGATAGGTAGTACCACTAACGATTTCAACTGATACTCATGGACATATTTTTTGGGCAATACATCTGCCGCATTTGGAAAATAAAGTGGCTGCGAGTGGGTCAGTTTAGGTAAATATTGATCAATTAAGGGCAGCGTAAAAATTTCTTCCCTAATTTGTTGAATGGTGGTATCGCTTACATTATAGCCGGAAACCCCTACCCCTTTTTCCTCATAGTGATTATATAAAAACAGAGCGCAGCGCGTGAACGGCATATAATTTACTAATCCCTGGGTAATGGCCTTCACCGCTTCCTCTGCATTCGGTGAGTATAATAAGTTTTGTAAAAAAAGCAGTGACGCATCCTTCCATTCTAGCTTACTTTCCAATTGGTGAAGCTTAAATTGTCTAAGGTACATACCCTTAATAAATTCAATTTGTTGATCAGTAATAACCCGGGTGTCATCTTCAAGGCAAAGGAGAAGAACATCATGTAAACAAGGAATTTGGATAATCCTGTCTTCACTATGACGTGCGCCAATCAATTTGCTAATTGCCAATGAAAGATGGTCAAGTTTGTTTGCCTTTAAACTTGTGCAAATATCAAGTAAGTCACTGCTCGCGTCGTTTCGGGCAGAACTTACCACTGTTTCAACCTGATATTCCTCCTGATCTTTGTTTACTACAGCCATCCACTTTATAGGGACGGCATTCGTAGCTATGATGGTTTTGATCCATTTTCGATTTGGTTCCTCAATCGTTTGTGATAAAAAGGTTTGATCAAGAATCCGTGAGAAAAATGCCTGGATGGCTTGGTGATCAAGAAATGTCGTACTAGGGTTTTCGGCAATCAATTTATGAAAAATATTTTCAATAGTCGTTAAAAGAAAAATTGATTCATATTCATCATATTTACTGGAAAAACGATTCTGCCATTCGGTCAGCAGGGCAAAAATAAAGGAATCCACTGTAGAGGTATTTTCCTCGGACACCTTGAAAACAGCAATTTGAATAATAGAATCAAACTCTTCTACTAAATTTTCATTCCTATATTGCAAGGTGGATAATTGTTCCTTCCATTCTTTTAAAAATGGGTTTTTAAGCTCAATTAAGAGAGTTAACCCCTTTAGTAAAAGCTGTTCCATCTTGTGCTTCATTGTCCTACCTCCTCCATCAACAACGTTTTTATATAGTACGTTGAAAAAATTTCCAATATGTCCGTATTGGAAAGCGTTTACCCGACATTTAACGGGGGCTGATTATTTTCCCGATATTTTTCGTGATTGTCGGCATCATGCAAGGAATGTATGCTGAAAGAAAGTTTATTTAAAAATTCAGAAAATAGGAGGGGTATGATGGACAGTTCTATTGAACTATTAGAGGGGACGACAAGTAAAAAAATGTTTTGGTCGGCCTTAGCTACAGGAGTATTGGTGTTAGGGTTACTATTAGTCTCGTTTGGTATTTCTGGTGTTGCCTATGCAGTACCCATAGCAGGCGTCGGTGACTTTTATGTAGAGTTTGATAAATTGGAAGGGAATAATTACACCTTTTATCCAAAAATGGGTGAAACGAGCAGTTCTGATTCGGCTCCACAAGGGACAAATTTAATTGAAACCCTGACAATCGACAATCTCCAATTGTACAAGGATTTTGAAGTGGGCGGCGACTGGATTCGTGTTAAGATTGCGGCTTCTAAGCCTGTGCAAATTACAGGACTCCAGCATGATGCGGGGTTAATTGAAGCAAATGCTAAATTCCAGAATTTAGTCCTCCAAGAAAAACATAGTGATGACTGGCAAAAGCAATTTCAGCAAACTTCCTCAACCATTATACTAGAACACGCAAAATTAAAAACTCACTATCTATTTCAAAAAACCATTAACATGAATGGTATGCGCTTAACCGTTGAAAAAATAGATAAGAAATAGGAGGGGGGATAACAAGAATGAGCTTTAAAAAGTGGCGAAAAAAAAGACCCTTGTGGGGAGCTACTATCACGATCCTTAGCGGACTCATGATTTTATGGGTGCCCTTAAACCTTTATCTAAGTACATTTCTACCTGGGTCGATAGCCGTCATTGGATTATTATTTGGCGGGATCATTACCTTAATTGGAATAGTGGCTTTGTTTTTTCCCAATGCTTCTAAAATCTTAGGCATCTTTACCATTTTTCTATCTATTCTTTCTGTTATTGGTGCATTAGGAGGGTTCTTATTTGGAACCCTTTTCGGAATAATTGGCGGTGCATTATTAATGGCGTGGAGACTGGCCCCGGCAAAAGCGAAGGCCACACCGTCAAATAATATGGAAAAAACGGCGCATACCGTCTGAAGGGGAGCAAAATCATGTGGTGGAAACGCAAGTACCTTTTGTTTGGCTTATGTACTCAACTGCTAATGATGACTTTGTTCTCGCTCGGTGAAAGTGTGAAAGCTGAAAATACATCGGACGAAGGTTTTATTATCGAGGCGGACCGGGTCGTTGGCTCCGGCATGTTTGCGACCATCGTGAAACAAGAGACTTCCGGAAATGATGGAAAGCCCATGCTGCGGATACAATATAAATCTGCAGCCATCTACGGAATGAAATTAACAAAACAAATTGAAACCCCAAAGGGTACTGTAACCGTCAGCCTAAAAGCAAAAGGCCCGGTTACGGTAAAGGATATGACCGTTGATACCACGGCCATTTCTTTTAAAGGGGCTTGTATAAAGGCTGGGGAGACGATTCCGGAACTGGGAATGGAGGACGTAGCCATGGCAGCACATTATATGAAATCTGTCGATAGCTTGATTGAACAATTAACCCTCAGTACATTGTCAGGAAAAGCAGCACATCAAAAGCCTGAGAAAATTAAAACGCTTCAGGACTTAAGCATGCTGCCTATAAATCAAGTAAATAAAGAAATTGATAACATAACAAACGGCCATTTACCATTACTTTGTGGGACTGGTTCAACGGCTGAAGACCCGTCAGATGAAATAGGGACCATTACCAATCCGCTTCCAGATTCCCTTGAAGTGGTCACCAAACCACTAGATCCCATAACAAAACCGTTGGAGCCTGTACTAGACCAACTTGATCCCGTGTTAGAACCACTTGAACCGGTGTTAGAACCACTTGAACCAGTTTTAAAACCACTAGAACCCGTTGTTAAACCATTAGAACCTGTATTAAAACCGCTTGATCCTGTAACGAAACCAATGGAACCTATTGTCTCTGGCACAACCGAAGCAGTAAACCAAACGCTTCAAACGGTATGTGATCGAGTCAAGGATGCAAAGGGAGTTATTACTAAAGAGTTAGCGCTCGAATTAATTGATGAGGGGATTGAGAAAAAGTTACCTTTGAGTAAGATTTGTACGAATGATACAACACTCATGACTCAACTCCAAAAGGTAGAGGAAGGCCTTCTAAAATCACTTGGATTATTAGATCTGTTAGGGAAAATAAAGCTTGAAGATCCAATCCAGCAGCTTTATAAAATGCGGGAAAAGATAGAAAAAGAAAAAAACGGAGCAATTATTTATTCTCCATAAAAAAGAGCTGGGAAAGGTCAGTCCGAGTTTTTCCATTTTTATGAGTTAAGTATTCTACATCAGCGTACTACTTAAAAATTAATCCTAACCCCGACGTAGCGCCTCTCTACATCGGTTTACAAAGTAGAAATCAATCCTAACCCCGACGTAGGCCCATTCTACATCGGTTTACAAAGTAGAAATCAATCCTAACCCCGACGTAGGCCCATTCTACATCGGTTTACAAAGTAGAAATCAATCCTAACCCCGACGTAGGCCCATTCTACATCGGTTTACAAAGTAGAAATCAATCCTAATCCCGACGTAGGCCCATTCTACATCGGTTTACAAAGTAAAAAACAATCCTAATTCCGACGTAGCGCCTCTCTACATCGGTTTACAAAGTAGAAATCAATCCTAATCCCGACGTAGCGCCTCTCTACATCGGTTTACAAAGTAGAAATCAATCCTAACCCCGACGTAGGCCCATTCTACATCGGTTTACAAAGTAAAAAACAATCCTAACCCCGACGTAGGCCCATTCTACATCGGTTTACAAAGTAGAAATCAATCCTAATCCCGACGTAGCGCCTCTCTACATCGGTTTACAAAGTAGAAATCAATCCTAATCCCTATATAGGATTGATCGCCCATTGTTATATTTATAAAAAAAGTCCTTACCGAATCGGTAAGGACAGTTCCTTTTGTAGAATTAAAAAGCCCAATTTCCTGCTCTGAAGACTGGTTCTACCTTTCCATCGGCGGTAATACCATCGATGTCCATTTCAGCTGAACCGATCATGAAATCAACATGCGTGATACTTTCGTTAAGGCCATTCTTTGCTAATTCCTCAGAAGACATTTTCTTACCGCCTTCAATACAGAATGCATAGGCACTGCCAATCGCTAAATGGTTCGAAGCATTTTCATCAAATAAAGTATTGAAGAAAAGAACATTCGATTGTGAAATAGGCGAGTTAAATGGAACAAGTGCCACCTCACCAAGATAATGTGAACCTTCATCTGTTTCAACTAATCGTTTCAAGATGTCTTCACCGACTTCAGCCTGAACACCAACAATTTTTCCGTTTTCAAACGTAATCGAGAAACGGTCAATAATATTGCCGCCGTAACTTAATGGTTTAGTGCTTGCAACGGTGCCATTAACACCCGTTTTTAATGGAACAGTGAAGACTTCTTCCGTCGGCATGTTGGCCATAAACTCAAAACCAGCTTCGTTTACACTGCCTGCACCAATCCAAACATGCTTTTCTGGAAGCTCAATTGTTAAATCCGTACCTGGAGCAGTATAATGCAACTTTTTATATCTTTTTTCGTTTAAGTAGTGTACCTTCTCATGAAGGGTTTCATCATGTTTTTTCCACGCCTCGACTGGATTGTCTGTATCTACTCGGACAGCTTTAAAAATAGCATCCCAAAGTTTATTGACTTGATTTTCAGCAGGTTCATCAGGGAATACCATAGCAGCCCAGTCTTGTGAAGGAACCGCAATAACAGTCCAGCTGATTTTGTCAGTCTGTGCGGCTTTACGATAGGGAGCTAACGCCTTTCCAGCCGCCTTTTGAAAGTTTGCGATCCGTTCAGGATTGACACCTTTTAACAAGTCTGGACTTGATGAAAGGACAGACATAAAGGCAGCTCCTGTTTCGGCAAGTTCTACCTGTTCTTTTGCACGCCAGACAGGGTACTCTTTGAACGCTTCATCTGGAGCTAAGTCATATTTTGTTTTGGTAACCGTATCATCGTTCCAATTAACAATGACATTTAGTGCACCAATTTCATAAGCCTTTTTGACAACCAGTCGAACAAATTCTGCTGCATCTAAGGCCGCATTGACGACTAAGGTTTGGCCTGGCTGAACATTTACGCCGACCTTAACAGCAAGCTCAGCATACTTTTCAAGATTATTTCGAAATTCACTCATATGTATAGCTCCTTTTTTCAGAATCTTTCTATATTGTAGCGTGTTTATATGGAAAAATAAACCGTTAAGCGAATGTCTTGATTACATTGGCTGGCTGCTTTTTTGTTTTTCGAATACATTAAACATGACCCAATATAGTCCGGCACTAATCAGTGCAAGCAAACAAAGAATGGTGAAAGTCCATCCATAGCCTACCCAAACAGTCAAAGGAATAGCTAGGGGAGCAATGGTTCGCCCAAGGGTAAATCGTAAACTGGCCGCGGCAAAGTACTGTCCCCTCATTTCTTCAGGTGCCAGTTTAGAAACAAAGCTTTGCTGCAGACCAGCCCCCATAAGTTCACCAAATGTGAAAATAGCCATGGCAAAAAGTAAGCCCCAAATCCACTGTGTTTGACTAAAGATGACAATAGAGATGGCATAAACGACAGAAGAGAGGGCAAACACATTTCGTTCATAGTACTTACCCATCCACCTTGTAACAAAGACCGTGAATAGGGCGACGAGCAAGCCATTTTCAGCTAAAACAATCCCAAAGGCCTGTTCTCCTTTGACGACAAGTGACCAATCGCCGATCGTCATCAAAGTCTGGCTGCTAACAAAATCTTTGATATAAACAGGAATTAATAAGTCTAGCTGCATAAAGGTCTGACCCGCTAAGACGCCCGCCATGATAAATAAAAGAAAGGTTTTATCCTTAACAATTAGGGTATAATCCCTGAGCTGATTACTTAAAAAGTAATACCATTTTCCATCACTAGAGGCACGTTTTTGTACAGGTACTGTTTCCCTTGTCCATTTTGCTAAAATCAATCCAACGAAAATACAAACAGCACCTGCAAATAACAACAATCCGAAGCGATAATTGACATAAAAAATAGATCCTAAAATGGGACCAACGACCACTGCAATATTAATAGAAGTATAAAAGATGGCAAACACATCACTCCGATGTTTTTCATCCACCACATCGGCTACCATTGCTTGGCTTGCAGGCCAGTAAAATGAACCGAATACACCTGCAATGGTAAAGGCAATAAACCCTAACCATGGAGATTCAAGCCACGGAGAGCTTGCTAAAGCAAAACAAAAGTACGAGAGTCCCTGGCCAATGGCTGAAAGTACCATCATTCGTTTTCGTCCAAATCGGTCGGCACAATAACCGCCCATTAAATTTGCTGCAACGGAAAACACTTGCGAAAAAACTAATAATAACCCTGCTTTACTTTTGCCGAATTCATCGGCAAAATAGATTGATAAAAACGGAAAAAACATCCAATAAGTTATGTTGACGATCGCTTCAGAAAACAAGCGAACCTTTAAATTTGCATCCCAATCCCTAATCCTCATAAAGTTCCTCGTTTCTCTATTTTCGTGCCCTTCCCATCATACTATTTAACTGGAAAAATGCTCAAGTAAAATTAGCCGGTACATATTTAAAATATTGAATGACAAATCTAGAAAAGATTAAGAATCTGAAGTGCAGGGACATCTCATTTTTTCCTACTATTAAAAAGAGGTTTACTATTTAAAGGTCTCTGTGAAACTGAATTATATTAGGTTTTGTGCTATGATTATAATTCAATGGGTAACCCGAAAGGATGTTTTTATAAAGTGAAAAAAAGTTTAGTTTTAGCTGAAAAACCTTCTGTTGCTCGAGATATTGCACGAGTATTAAATTGCCATAAAAAAGGAAATGGCTTTTTAGAAGGAGATAAATATATAGTAACATGGGCGCTTGGACATTTAGTTACACTTGCCGATCCTGAGATGTATGATGATAAATATAAAACATGGAAACTGGAAGACTTACCAATGTTACCTAACGAGTTAAAGCTTGTCGTTATTAAGCAAACAGGAAAGCAGTTTCATTCGGTAAAAAGCCAATTACTTCGTTCTGATGTAGGGGAGATTATAATTGCTACTGATGCGGGGCGGGAAGGTGAATTAGTTGCCCGCTGGGTCATTGCTAAAGCGAAGATAAACAAACCTATAAAACGGTTATGGATTTCTTCAGTTACGGATAAGGCGATTAAAGATGGATTTAGGTCTTTGAAACCGGGAAAAGCATACGAAAACCTTTATGCTTCGGCTGTAGCCCGCTCCGAAGCTGACTGGTATATCGGTCTTAATGCAACCAGAGCGTTAACAACACGATTCAACGCACAACTCAACTGTGGCCGCGTACAAACTCCTACTGTAGCCATCATTGCAGCACGTGAGGAAGAAATCAAAAACTTTAAACCCCAAACCTATTACGGCATTGAGGCACAGACAACCGATAAATTAAAGCTCACCTGGCAGGATGCAAAAGGGAATAATCGCAGCTTTAATAAAGAGAACGTAGACGCGGTAGTGAAAAAATTGGGTACAAAAAATGCTGTTGTAACAGAGATTGAAAGGAAGCCGAAGAAGTCATTTTCTCCAGGACTTTATGATTTAACAGAATTACAGCGTGATGCCAATAAAATATTTGGTTACTCGGCTAAAGAGACGCTGAATATTATGCAAAAGCTATATGAGCAGCATAAAGTGTTAACGTACCCCCGGACAGATTCACGCTTTATCTCATCAGATATTGTTCCTACCATTCCAGAGCGTCTAAAAGCGTGCGGTGTTGGTGAATATCGTTTACTGACAAATAAAATCTTAAAAAAGCCAATTAAGGCTTCGAAATCATTTGTAGATGATAGCAAAGTGTCTGATCACCATGCCATCATTCCAACTGAAGGATACGTGAACTTTTCAGCTTTTACAGATAAGGAACGGAAAATCTATGATTTAGTTGTAAAACGGTTCCTGGCTGTCTTATTCCCCGCATTTGAGTATGAACAATTAACACTTCGGGCGAAAATCGGCGAAGAAAACTTTGTCGCTAGAGGAAAAACAATTTTATCGATTGGCTGGAAAGAAGTTTACAATAATCACTTGGAAGACGAAGATGAAAATGATGACCTAAAAGAACAGATTTTTCCGCGGATTGAAAAAGGCGATACATTAAACGTAAATCTAATCGCACAAACATCCGGTCAAACAAAACCACAGGCACGATTTACAGAAGCGAGTCTTTTATCAGCAATGGAAAATCCAGTGAAGTATATGGAAACTAAGGATAAACAGCTTGCCGATACCTTAAAATCAACGGGTGGTTTAGGGACAGTGGCGACACGGGCTGATATAATTGACAAGCTATTTAATTCATTTTTAATCGAAAAGCGCGGCAAAGACATTCATCTTACTTCTAAGGGCCGTCAATTGCTGGAGTTAGTTCCTGAAGAACTTAAGTCTCCATTATTGACAGCTGAATGGGAGCAAAAGCTCGACCAAATTGCTCATGGCAAGTTGAAAAAAGAAGTGTTTATCGGTGAAATGAAGAGGTATACCAAGGAAATTGTAGCTGAAATAAAGTCAAGCAGTAAAAAATACAAGCACGACAACATTTCAGCGAAAAATTGTCCAGACTGTGGAAAACCAATGCTCGAAGTAAACGGCAAAAAAGGTAAAATGCTTGTTTGTCAAGATCGTGAATGTGGACATCGCAAAAATGTCTCACGCGTCACAAATGCGCGCTGTCCGCAATGCCATAAAAAATTAGAACTGCGCGGTGAAGGCGAAGGACAAATCTTTGCATGTAAATGTGGACATCGTGAGAAACTATCTGCTTTCGAAGCACGGCGCAAAAAGGAATCTGCCGGTAAGGTGGATAAACGGACGGTCCAAAAGTATCTGAAGAATCAAAGTAAGGAAGAAGAGCCAATTAATACAGCATTGGCGGATGCTTTAAAGAAGTTAAATCTAAAATAAATCTTATGATGCTAAAATTTGGGAAAATCAAATTGACAGACAAAGATTTTTTCACATACAATAATTATTGATAAGATAGTTTTTAGAATGGAATGATACCCATGGGACATCCCCATATTAAGAGTCATCATTTATTTATAACCATAAAAGAGGCTGGAATCCAAATCTGAATTGATGAGGATTCCAGCCTCTTTCTTTATTGTACTAAATTGGTAGAGGAGTGGCATTATGATCACCTTAACAGGCAGCAGTTTAACTTTAGAGCAAATGAAAGCAGTTTTATATCGAAAAGAAAAGGTTCAAGCTTCAGAAACAAGTATAGAGGCCGTACTTAAGAGCAGGAATGCAGTGGAAAGAATTGTTTCTGAATCAAGGGTGGTTTATGGAATTACAACTGGATTTGGGAAATTTAGTGATGTATTAATTGATAAAGCACATGTTCAAGACTTGCAGTTAAATTTGATTCGTTCCCATGCCTGTGGGGTAGGGGAACCCTTTCCAGAAGTTGTCGCCAAAGCAATGGTCCTTCTTCGGGCTAATGCCTTATTGAAGGGTTATTCAGGAATAAGACCTCTCGTGATTGAAAAATTATTGGATATTGTAAATAAGGACATTATCCCCGTGATTCCACAGCAAGGATCACTTGGAGCTAGCGGGGACCTTGCACCACTATCCCATCTTGCTTTGGTTTTAATTGGGGAAGGCGAGGTGTTTTATAAAGGAAATCGTATCGACTCAATGACAGCATTTAAACAAGAAGGAATTCTCCCCGTCACACTAGAAGCCAAGGAAGGGCTAGCTCTAATTAATGGCACGCAAGCCATGACAGCTATGGGTGTGGTCGGTTATTTAGAAGCAGAACAACTGGCTTATGAGGGTGAATTAATTGCTGCGATGACAATGGAGGGGTTGAATGGGATCATCGATGCCTTTAGCGAGGAGGTCCATATTGCAAGGGGCTATAAACAGCAAATAGAAACTGCAGCGCGAATCCGTGACTACTTAAGCGATAGCTTATTAACCTCACAACAAGGTGAGTTAAGAGTCCAGGATGCCTATTCATTACGGTGTATTCCCCAAGTGCATGGTGCGTCTTGGCAGGTACTAGATTATGTTAGAGAAAAGTTAGAGATAGAAATGAATGCAGCAACCGATAATCCATTAATTTTTGATGATGGAGAAAAGGTTATTTCTGGCGGTAATTTCCATGGTCAGCCCATTGCATTTGCAATGGATTTTATGAAGATTGCGATGGCTGAACTAGCAAATATTTCGGAAAGACGAATTGAAAGATTAGTCAATCCACAGCTAAATGACTTGCCGCCATTTTTAAGCCCACAGCCAGGTTTGCAATCAGGAGCGATGATTATGCAATACGCAGCGGCTGCTCTTGTATCTGAAAATAAAACTCTGGCACATCCAGCTAGTGTGGATTCGATTCCATCATCAGCAAACCAAGAAGACCATGTCAGCATGGGTACAATCGCATCCAGGCATGCCTACCAAATTATCCAAAATGTAAGAAGAGTCCTCGCTATTGAATTAATATGTGCAATGCAGGCAGTGGAAATTCGCGGAGTAGATCAAATGGCTAGTAAGACAAAGCTGCTTTATGAAAAAGGCAGGGAACAAGTGCCAACCATCAGCAAAGACCGTGTTTTCGCAAATGATATTGAAGTAGCAGCGAACTGGTTAAAGACCATCGAAATTCACCAATTAATCAAGAATATAAGTGTGCAATAAGGAGAGAACAAGAAAATAAAGGCGTGAAAATTCACGCCTTTTACTTCATATGATTTGGAAGCCAACGTCCTGTATCAACCCGCTGCTCTTCTTCATTTTCGACTCTATTTTTAAAAGCTTCTTGGGTTACAATTAATTCTTCATCCCCAATCGCTTCTTTTACATGCTTTTCCGTAAGACTGTCCTCAGGAAAATCACCAGGATGATTTTTTTTCTTGTGTTCAAAATGTTCTCCGCGTGCCATGGTTAACACTCCTTTCGTCTTCGTAAGTAGCATTCCCATCCACACACTAAAATATCACTTGGTAGTTGATTATCAATTCATCTAGAGAGAAGAAATTGATATAATAAAACAAATATGGTTAAAAAGGGGGCCGCAAATTGGATCTTTTCCATTTAATCTCAGAGGATCGGATAAAAAAGGCTTATGAAGAAGGTGAATTTGATCATCTTCCTGGATTGGGGAAACCATTGCAGCTGGAGGATTTGTCCGGAATTCCTGAGGAATTGCGGATGGCCTATAAAGTAATGAAAAATGCCGGTTACACGAAGGAAGAAGGACGTTTGCGCCAAGAAATGATGAGCATAGAGGATTTAATCAAAAAATGTGATGACAATGTTGAAAAGGTAAATCTTCAAAATAAGTTAAATGAAAAACTGCTTCGATTTAACCGGTTGATGTCAAAACGGGGTGTGAAAACAAATTCCTCTATTTTTAAAAATTATGAGTTGAAGGTTCGAAATAAAATGACCTAAAAAGGAATAAAAGCTGGTTGATTTGTGGGAAATCTCATTCATCTCCAGCTTTTTCTTCTTGTTTTCCAGGTTTGCACATTCTGTCTAGAAAATAACCTGCAAAAACAATGAAAGCAATAGGAATAGAAAAATTTAAAACATGAATGACAGTCATTACTCTCCCCCTCACGATAGAAATTAATTTACAACATTAGGTGTTCGCGTATATTGTTTACATTATATGTTAATTGTCATCAAATAGACAAATTTCAATAACAACTATTTTGAATATTCAGTTAAAATGATATGTAGAATCTTGGAAAAAAATGTAATAAAAAGCAGTTAGAAAATTAATATAAATGACAAAATCTAACACCCTGTTATAAAAGGACTATATATAATGGAGGTATCGTTAAAGGATTAAGTATTTGGACCTAGTAGATAATGGGAATAAAGCAATTGGTGGCTCAAGTTGTATGGGAGGCAGAAAAAGGCAAACCTGTTGAAAAGCAGGGACGCAAAGCCGAGGATCTAAGGCGAGGGGTATTTGCTATGGTGGCCGGGCTACCTGGAATACGAATGTATTTTGGGAGTGAGAAAAATGGTTATTACAGAAAGAGAAGTGGATGTAATCGATCAGGAATGGATAACGCTCATATTAGAGGCAAGGCAAATTGGACTATCAATTGAAGATGTTCGAGATTTCCTTACACGTGATAGTCATGAAGAACCATCAAGTACATACTAAAATAGAAAAGAAAAGCATTCTACAAAATCTGTCAAATTTTGTAGAATGCTTTTTTTATCATATTCAACTTAGTTGTCATTCGTTTGATTATTATTACGCCACTTATTAAATTCTAGGAAATCGCGAAATTGATCCTTGGAAACACCAGAATTCATAGCCTCTTTTACAAGATTCATCCAATCAGTATCTAATTCATCCCGATCAATTTGTTCATGAATCAAATGTTCGACAGGGAGATTTAAGACAGCAGCTATTTTTTCGAGAAACTGGATAGAAGGATTTTTTTGTAAGTTCCTTTCAAGTGAACTTAAATAGGATTTAGCAACCCCTGCTTGTTCAGCCAGTTCGGATAGTGACATTTTCTTTTCTGAGCGAAATTTTTTAACGCGGTCACCGATCATTGAGTCTCACACACCTAATTATTTTTTAATTTTCCGGAATAACTCTCCCTCTTCGAAAAAAGGGGGATTAATTTATATGTTCATTCTACCAAAATGAATGAAAAAGTACCATATAAAGAACGAGGTAATATTACAAAAAAATGAACATTTAGGGCACTCATGATTGTTTTTTGAAAAAAACGGAAGATAGAGTTAATATTAAAGAGTGCTGCAAACAGAATGTAAAGGAAATGCGTAACAGAAGGTTTAATGCTCAGTATTATATAAAGATAAATATAAATATATGCTAAAGGTAGGGAAACAAATGATTGTCTTAAAATCACAACGTGAAATTGAAGCCATGAATGAGGCCGGCAAAGTTCTTGCTGCTTGTCATAAAGAAATTGCAAAATTAATAAAACCAGGAATCACTACATGGGATATTGAATTGTTCGTCAATGATTTTTTACGAAAAAATAATGCAATACCTGAACAAGTCGGTTATAGAGGGTATGAATATGCTACTTGCGCGAGTATCAATGACGAAATTTGCCATGGTTTTCCAAGGAAGGAACCATTAAAAGAAGGTGACATTGTCACAATAGATATGGTTGTTAGATACAATGGGGCATTGGCTGATTCGGCTTGGTCCTATGCAGTCGGTGAGATTTCTGAGGAAAACGAGCATTTATTAAAAGTGACTAAAGAAGCTCTATATAAAGGGATAGAACAAGCAGTAGTGGGTAATCGAATTGGAGATATTGGCCACGCCATTCAAACCTATGTGGAAAGTGAAGGTCTTTCTGTTGTACGTGACTTTATCGGCCATGGTATTGGTACAGTGATGCACGAGAAACCAGATGTACCTCACTATGGGTTGCCAGGAAAAGGGGCAAGAATTAAAGAAGGTATGGTATTTACAATTGAACCGATGGTAAATATCGGCCGTTATCAAACAAAAATGGATGATAATGGTTGGACTGCAAGAACGATCGATGGTAAAAACTCAGCACAATATGAGCACACACTAGCAGTTACAAAGGATGGCCCCATCATCCTTACTGAGCAAAAATAAAACGAAAACCCGGTCATTCCTTGGAATGACCGGGTTTTTGTTTTTTATCTTTTTCTAAGATTTCCTAGCTCTTCAACCAATGCCTGCATTTCATTAGGACTAAAGGAATTCTTTTTTTGCACTAAATCGTAAATTTCCTTTAGTTCTTCATACATCTCTTCATCAAAGTGAGATGGTTTAATGGCTCCAAGGTTAAGGACCTTTAACTTTCCCTTAATTTGTTCAATCATGTATTCAACATTTTCCACGGATTTTTCTGACAAATTCATCTTGGTCACCCTTTTCGAAAGTAATGATTCCATCTTTTCATGTTAAAAAGTATCTGTCAATATATAGTTTACCCAAAGAAATGGAGGAAAGTGAACTAGCAAACCTATATAGAAATGTTTGATAAAGCAAAATAAATGGTAATATATTTAATGGTATTATTTTCTTATATCGACATTTATGATATTACGTTACATAAAGGAGAGGTTAAGATGACGAGGAAAAATCAATTTTGGAAGGGTATTCTGCTTGGAGCTTTAGCAGGTGGTGCTATCAGTTTATTGGACAAGCATACTCGTGAGACTATGAAGGAGAACGTCCAAAGGACTTCTAGCAAAGTAGCCTACTTAGTGAAACATCCTGATGAAGTAACTGAAAAGGTAAAGGAAACTGCTGATAAAATCCGCAATACCTTTGAACAAGTCAGTGAAGATATTGTCTTTATTACAGATAAGGTGGATGAGTTAAAGGAACTTACACCACAAGTAACCGGAATGATCAAAGAAACCAAAGAGGCCTTTACAGAAAATGAAGAGGTTGATCTTTTAGAAGATGTTGTAGAAGGGAGAAAAATCATCAATTAAGAAGGAGGTAGTATATGAACAAGGAAGCGAACGTACGCTCTTCATTACTGAGATTACTTTGGCACAGGATTGAAGAAGATGATATTCCTGGCTTAAGTGCACAACTTGCCTATTTTTTTCTTCTTTCCTTGTTTCCACTCTTGATTGTTTTATTTACATTATTGCCTTATATTCCGATTCCACATCAGGATATGCTCGGTATGATTAAGGACTTTGCACCAGATGAAGCGATGGATTTAATCGAGAAAAATATAAATGAGATTATGGATCACCAGAACGGCGGCTTGCTTTCGTTCGGAATCATTGGTACCATTTGGTCTGCTTCAAACGGAATTAATGCGATTGTGAGAGCCTTTAATAAGGCTTACAATGTAAAGGAAAGCCGTTCGTTCATTGTATCTCGAGGAATGGCTATTCTGTTAACATTTGCAATGATTTTTGTTTTTCTTCTTGCCATTGTTCTTCCGATTTTTGGTAAAGAAATTGGCGTTTTTTTATTTTCCAAAATGGGTTATACTCAGGAATTTATTAAATTGTGGAACGCTCTGAGCTGGCTTGGAAGTACAATCATTTTATTTATCATTTTTACAGGCTTATACTGGATTGCGCCAAATGTGAAATTCCGTTGTCGAAGTGCTTTTCCTGGTGCAATATTTGCTACCTTTGGCTGGATTCTAACATCATTTGGTTTATCTTTTTATGTAGGAAATTTTAGTAACTATTCGCTTACTTATGGTAGTATTGGGGCAATTATTGTCTTAATGATTTGGCTATACTTATCTGCATTCATCATCATTCTGGGTGGAGAAATCAACGCCTTTTATAGTGAAAAAAATAAGACGAACTGCTAATACTTTCCTTCATGAAAGTCTTCCCTTTGCCCAAACTATGATTGTGGTGTTTTTAACTCCACATTAAAAAGGGAGGTTTTCAAAATGACCAAACACACAAAAAAAGATGGCGGCACTAAGCAAAAAGGTAAAGGCAGTAAAGGAAACAAAACGTCCGGTTCTGCAAACGGTTCAAACGGATACCACTAAGTGTTACTCTAATAGGAAAAGCTGGGTGTAAACGCACACCCAGCTTTTGTTATACAATTTATTTTATGATTTTAATAATCGGAGACTATTGAGTATGACTAAAATGGTGCTGCCTTCATGGCCAATGACTCCATAGGGTAAATCAAGCAGCTGAAAAAAGTTGGACGAGATTAACAGCATGATGACCAGAATGGAGAAGATCACATTTTGTTTAATAATTTTATTCATACGCTGTGAAAGGTGGATGGCTTCAGCAATTCGAGGAAGATCATTTTTCATTAAGACCACGTCAGCTGTTTCAAGGGCTACATCCGTGCCGCCACCCATGGCGATGCCCACATTGGCAATTGCTAATGCCGGGGCATCGTTAATGCCATCGCCCACCATCGCCACTGTTTTATATTTTTCCTTCAATTGTTTGAGTTGCTCGACTTTTTCCTCAGGCAAGCATTCTGCAAAAAATTTATCAACATGACACTCAGCTGCAATCGCACGGGCCGTTTTATCACTATCGCCCGTTAGCATAACCGTTTGTATGCCTTGTTTTCTTAGGCCATCTATGGCTAGTTTTGTTTCTTCCCGAACAACGTCTTTCATTGCAATCATGGCACATAGTTCTTCATTAATCTCGACGAAGACAAGGGTGTTACCTACACTGGCCAATTCTTGTGCTTTCCCATCTGAAAATTGATCCACCTGATCTTTGCCAACAAAAGCGGCTTTACCAATTTTCCAATTCTCCCCGTTTATTTGTGCTTTGACACCCCAGCCAGGAATATCCTCTAGGCTGTCTGGATGAAATAAATCTTTTTTAAGTTGCTGCTTAGCGTAATTTACGATAGCAACAGCGAGCGGGTGGTTGGAAAGGTTCTCAATAGAAGCTGCTTTCCAAATGATGTCCTCTGGATCCAATCCTTTTTTAACAATTACTTCTGTAACTTCAGGCTTTCCTTTAGTCAAAGTTCCCGTTTTATCAAAAGCGATCGCCCCTAAATGACCTAGATTTTCTAAATGAACTCCGCCTTTTACTAATATGCCATGCTTAGCACCATTTGAAATCGCCGATAAGGTTGCCGGCATGATGGAGGCCACAAGCGCACACGGAGAGGCAACCACTAATAATATCATTGCACGGTAAAAGGACTCATGCCAACTCCAGCCTAGTAGAAAATAGGGTAAAAAGAACATGGCGATGACAACAAGCAAGACCACTTTCACATAGGTCCCCTCAAAACGCTCAATAAATAGTTGGGAAGGCGACTTTTCACTTTGGGCTGATTGGACCAACTGGATTATTTTTTGAAAAAGCGTATCTGTGCTTTCTTTTGTGACATTTACGGTAATAGAACCTGTCATATTCACTGTTCCTGCAAAAACTTCCGCTTGTTCACTTTTTGAGACCGGCATGGATTCTCCTGTAATGGCAGCTTCATCAATATTGGTTTGACCTTTAATAATAACGCCATCAGAAGGGATTCGTTCACCCGGTTTGATTAGGATATGATCCCCGATAAGAAGTTCGGTAACGGCAATCCGTTTTTCCTGCCCATTTGTAATCAGCCAGGCTTCTTCTGGCTGCAGGTTCATTAAAGAGGAAATTTCCTTATGACTTTTATTCATGGTGTAGGTTTCTAGAGCACCACTGACGGCAAAAATGAAGATTAATATGGCTCCTTCTGTCCAGTAACCAATAATGGCAGAACCAACCGCTGCAAAAATCATCAGCATTTCCACGTTTAATTCTTTATTTTCATACGTAGCCTCAATTCCTTGCTTTGCCTTGGCAAATCCACCTATCACAAATGCCAGCAGATAGCCAATGATTGATTCAACACTGTAACCATATTTATCAAAAAGCCAGCCAGCTACTATTAAAACACCACTCAATCCTGCAGCAATCAATTCGGCATGTGGTTTGATTTTTTCCAGTAAACTAACCTCTTGAATTCCCTTCGTGATAAGCTTTGCTTCCGAACTCATGGTTTCTCCCCCTTATTTTTTGCTAACCCTGACCAGGGCGCTTACGCTTTTCTATCTGTCTAGCTCCAGCGCCCTAGCGGCTAATGTCCTTCGCTCTCCGCCCTACGATAAGTCAACACAGAATCGCTAACGCTCTCCGCCCTACGATAAGTCAACATCGAATCGCTAACGCTCTTCGTGTTTCCTTTATCGCGTTTAACGGGCAGTAGATTCTCAACTGCCCGTAAGAACCCGATCGGTTCAACTAACAATCAGCGAGAAGTACGTTCGCTGATTGAAGTTTCACCTTATCTCAGTTGGAGCGCTCCAGCCCATACGCCGCTGACCAGGGCGCTTCCGCTTTTTTATCTAATTGAGAAAAATAATCAAAGTCAGTACCCCTAAAAAACACGAAAGCTGTCATCAATTGATGACAGCGGCATTCTTAGGTGAATTTATTTTTCTTTTATTTTATCACACATTTTATGCTTTAGATATGAATTTGCCCTATCTCCATATTAAGAATTTTGTTCAAATGAGGGATAGGCTTTTCTTCCAAAAATAAAGATAATGAATGAGACCGTTAGAAGCATCGTACTTATAATGTAGAAGAAACTAATCTGTTGAAAATTTTTAATAAACAAGCCGCCTATTATTGGTCCACTTAAACTTCCGAGACTATAAAAGATTCCGCACATTAAATTCCCCGTTGGTAATAGTTGTTTTGGAACGAGATCCGTCATATAACTAATGCCTAGTGAAAAAGTTGAACCGACAGCCATTCCGGATATCAGGAACGTGATAAACAAACCAACAATGGATTGTTCTAGAACGCTTGCAGCAGTAAAACTAAAAAAGCCGATAAAAAGGATAGACATTAAAATATTTCTCCGACCGTACTGGTCACTTAATATCCCTAAAGGAAGCTGGGTAATGAGACTTCCAATTGCAAAAGCAGATAACATAATCGAGACACTCGAAACATTAATATGCATTCTTAGGGCATAAATGGGGAAACTGCCGTTTAAGGAAGATTCTAAAAATCCGTATGAAAATGGTGGTAAAAAAGCGACCCAGCCATATTTTAAAGCCTTTCTAAACTGTTTGACGGTGGCAAGAAAAGAGTTAATGCTAACATCTTGTTGAGGAAATTCATTTTTTAATGAAAATACAAATCCCCAGCCAATTAAACAAAGAATTGACGAGACAATAAAAGGAAGGGAAGGATTTACATTTACCAATGGAGTCATTAATGGGCCGGTTGCAAATCCAATTCCAAAAAATAATCCATATAAGGAGATATTCCGCCCCAGTCTAGCAGCTGGCGAGGAAACGGTAATCCACGTTTGTGTAGCAAAGTGGAGAGCATGATCCCCAATTCCAATCAGTAACCGTAATAAAAACCAAAACCAAAATGTTTTCCAAAGTGGAAATAAGGCTAAGGAAACCACAACCAATCCCCCGCCGAAAATAATTACTGGTTTATACCCATATTTCCTTAAAGGCATCTCCATAAATGGTGAGACTAAAAGGATTCCAATATAAAGGGCTGTCGCATTAAAGCCATTTAATGAGGGGGAAATTCCACTTTGTTCAAAAATAACGGCAATGAGGGGAAGCAGCATTCCTTGAGAAAATCCAGATACAGCCACAATACTAACCAGAATCCAGAAACGTAAATTTGTTTTATTCATTTAGCTTCCTCACTTCTACAAAACGTTCATCAGGTACATAGTTCCTAAATGATGGTAACGAGAAATCCTTTTAATTGCAAGGGAAATGTTACCTAGACATTTTCTTCTTTTTTAGGTAAATTAAGGTCCGAGTGTAAACAATATGTTTAATAGAAAAAATGGCGGGTAAGAATTTATTCATGGAGGGAATGCAGTGGCAAATAAAATTTTTATGCTAATGACGTTTATTGGTGTACCATTATCCGTAATTGGAACCATGATGCATTGGTCAAATATTGTGCTCTTTATTTTGTATTGTTTAACGATTGTTGCATTATCTAGCTATATGGGAAGGGCAACAGAAAGCTTGGCGATTGTGGCAGGACCGCGTATAGGGGGGCTTTTAAATGCAACCTTCGGTAATGCGGTTGAACTTATTATCTCCATCTTTTCACTAAAAGCAGGACTCGTGGGCATCGTTCTAGCCTCATTAACGGGTTCCGTTTTAGGGAACTTATTATTGGTGGCTGGTCTATCATTTTTTATTGGCGGGTTAAAATTCAAACGACAGGAATTTAATGTTTATGATGCCCGTCATAACTCCGGTTTACTGATGTTTGCTGTCATTATTGCCTTTGTCATTCCAGAGGTTTTTTCAATGAATATGAGCGAGCCTAAAACCTTATCCTTAAGTATTGGTATATCAGTTATTCTGATTGTCCTTTATTTAGCCGCCCTATTCTTTAAACTCGTCACCCATCGCGGGGTTTATCAGTCGGACTCTCAAAATACGACTCATGAGGAAGAAGAACCAGAATGGGGAAAAGGAAAAGCAATCGCTGTTCTTCTTATTGCGACTATTGCTGTTGCCTATATTTCCGAGCATCTTGTACATACGTTTGAATATGTAGGAGAGACGTTTGGTTGGTCTGAATTGTTTATTGGGGTAATTATAGTTGCTATCGTGGGGAATGCTGCGGAACATGCATCCGCTGTACTTATGGCTTTTAAAAATAAAATGGATATTGCGGTAGAAATTGCAATTGGATCTACCTTACAAGTGGCCATGTTCGTTTTACCAGTACTCGTCCTGATTTCTCTATTCTTTGAACAGTCCATGCCACTATTATTTAGCTGGCAAGAACTCATTGCAATGGTATCATCCGTTCTCCTAATGGTGGTCATTTCCAATGATGGAGAATCAAACTGGTTCGAGGGTTTGACCTTGCTTGCGGCCTATGTAATTATGGGAATTGGATTTTTCCTACTATAAAGGTTTTCTTTTCTTATATAACAAAGACTCTAAGCCGAAATGGCCTAGAGTCTCTTTTTTTTTCAACATTTTACTTTTAAATGTAAGGGGTAAATCACCATTGCTGTATGTTATAATGAAACAGCAACTCAAAAGGATACAAAATCAATCGTTGTTCTTTGGGACCATTAATCACCAACCTTCATGTTTAGTTAAGTAGAAAAACACGAGTGTTGAAGTTCATATATGAGAAAAATCCCAACCTCCTTAAGTATAAGTAAAATAGAGCCGATTGATTACTGCCCTCCTTTTTTTTAGATTAAATTTATTATATCTGCATTTTTGAATTTTGTAAATAATCTGATTATTACAATTCTATTACTTTTTTATCAATCCTTAAGGAGCAGCTAATGAAATTTACGACACGGTTATTATTTTTTATTATTGGGCTATCAATCATGACTTTTGGCGTATGCATGACAATCAAAGTTTCAGATATTGGCCTCGGAGCATGGGATGCACTAAATGTGGTCTTAACCGAGAAGGCAGGTTTATCTGTAGGAAAATGGGTGATGATTGACGGTGCGTTTTTAATCTTCCTCAATGCTTTTTTAGTGAAAAGAAAACCTGATTTTCTTTCTTTTCTAACGATCATTGTAATTGGTTCGTTAGTAGACTTTTGGTTGTTCACGGTATTTGATCTATTTAGTGTCGAACAGTACATGTTCAAACTAGGAATGCTGCTAATAGGAATTTTGGTCATCGGTTTTGGGGCTTCTATTTACTTGCAGGCGAAATTTCCACAAAGCCCAATTGATAATTTTATGTTAGCGATAAAAGAACGGTTTGGTGTTAATTTGATGCTGGCCAAAACGATCGGCGAAATAACAGCCTTGATTCCCGCCTTCATCCTTGGTGGGCCTATTTCGTACGGAACTTTTATTATTACTTTTACGGTAGGACCGGCTATACAAATCTTTTTCCCGCATTTTGAGAAATTAAGGGGTCGTTTACAAGCAAAAGGGTAATACATAATATGGTTGAAAAAATACTTCGAGTTAATGATGGATAATATTTATGAACTCCGAAAAAACTACTAGCAGACTTATTAATGTTCCTAGTGAAAGGAGTTCAACCCGTGAAGAAAAATCTTTCTTTACTCTTGTCATTGCTCGTGATGTTAACCTTTATACCGTCTGCTTTTGCGCAAAAGGCCCCGGTGATAAAAAATGCAGTAAAATATCAAGTTCCGTCCTCGGTTCGTAACATTACCAAGGAAAATACCTATCCCAATTCAACACAGGACTTACCATTATTGCAGCCTAGTGATTTAACCAAAAAGTTGATTAACTCTTCGAAGGTTAAAATCGAAAACCCTGACTTGATTCGTATGCTCAATGAATCCAGTATTAACAGTACCCCATTTGCGGTGGGTTATCGAGCAATTATCTACCTTGGCCAGTGGCCATTAAATTATGAATCATCGGAAACCTCGCCTAACTGGGAGTATCAAAAAATAAATACAAACTACTTTGATAATCGCGGTGGTAAGGTACCCTATCAAATAAAATATGTCCAAGAAGCTCAAAAAGTTGTTAGAGGCGGATTAACAGCTAAAATTGCTAATGCCGAAGATGTAAAAAAGATGATGCTATTAAAGGCCATGGAAAAGACACGTCTGCCTTTAGCATTCGAAACGATCATTGGTGCAGGTACGAAAAATGATCATATTTATAACATCCCTGCAAATCGCTTGGGCTATTTGTATGCCTATGCCCCTGGGGTCAATGAAAAAGGAAAAGTAACATATGGCGAAGTATATTTAATGCTGAAAGGCAGTAAAAAATTCATCGTCATTAAAAATGTTACCTCACAAGGGATTGGCGCCTGGATTCCGGTCCAAGATTACGTATCATTTGGATTTGCTGCCTCAGAACGGCCACGATGAAGTAGAACTCGCCAAACCGGCGAGTTTTCTTTATAAAAAGATTGTCAGAATCCGTTTATTTCTGTAGGATGAAAAAAGGTAATGAAAGGAGCGCAACTTACATGGGCAGTCCAATTCAAGATAAAAATACACAAGTTGATTTTCTAAAACACCGATTAAATATGTTTATAGATGTGCTGGAGGCGATTGATCCTGAAGATACTGATCTTGAGGATATTGACCGTTTACTAGCTATGCTAGATGATATGGAATCGAAATGCAGAGAATTTAACAATCGTGAAGATGGAAGTGAGCCTGTTTAAGATACAGGCTCTTTTTTTATAATAAGTCAGTTATCATCAAATCCTTTAAATCTAGCGGGTGGTAGAGTATAATGTAAGCGTGTAAATAGTTGAAAAATTTAAAATAGAATAAATGGGGAACAAAGGGAAAGGGGTACTCGAATTGAATATCGAAAAATTTCAAGAAAGCATGTACAAGCTTGTTGTTGAAACTTCTACCAAGCTTCCAAAAGACGTGCGCCGCGCGGTTCTCGCGGCAAAGGAGAAGGAAAATGCGGGAACTAGTGCTGCCATGAGCCTTGCTACGATTACCAATAATATCAAAATGGCAGACGACCAAGTCTCACCTATCTGCCAAGATACTGGCTTGCCTACTTTTAAAATTAAAACACCAGTTGGGGTAAACCAACTAGAGTTGAAAGAAGCAATCCGAAATGCGATTGTCATTGCAACCAAAGAGGGGAAATTACGTCCCAACGCTGTGGATTCATTAACTGGTAAAAACAGTGGAGACAACCTTGGAGCGGGATTGCCGGTCATTAAATTTGAGCAATGGGAAAAAGATTACATTGACGTTCGTCTCATTTTAAAAGGCGGCGGCTGTGAAAATAAAAACATTCAATATAGCCTGCCATGTGAGCTAGAAGGGCTTGGCCGTGCTGGCCGTGACCTTGATGGAATCCGCAAATGCATCATGCATTCCGTTTATCAAGCACAAGGACAAGGCTGCAGTGCTGGTTTTATCGGAGTTGGAATTGGCGGAGATCGTTCCTCCGGTTACGATTTAGCAAAAGAACAATTATTCCGTTCGGTTGAAGATGTAAATCCAAACGAGGATCTCCGTAAACTGGAAGAGTACGTCTTGGAAAATGCCAATAAATTAGGAATCGGCACCATGGGCTTTGGCGGCGAAGCCACCCTTTTAGGTTGTAAAGTTGGTGTCATGCACCGGATTCCAGCCAGCTTTTATGTTTCCGTTGCTTATAATTGCTGGGCTTTCCGCCGCGCTGGTGTCAGCGTAGATCCAGAAACTGGTGAAATTAACGAATGGGCATACCAAGATGGCGAGTTCATTGATTTCGCACAAACTGAAGCGGAAAAGGAAACAGCAGCTGCTGCTTCGACTGCAGATGTCATCGTGTTGGAGGCTCCTATTACAGAGGAGAAAATTCGTTCCTTAAAGGTCGGTGATGTTGTACAAATTAACGGCTTAATGTATACAGGGCGTGATGCAATTCATAAATATTTAAGCGATCACGATGCCCCAGTCGATTTGAATGGACAAGTTATTTACCATTGCGGACCTGTAATGTTAAAGGATGAAAATGGTAAATGGCATGTAAAGGCCGCTGGACCAACAACAAGTATCCGCGAAGAACCATACCAAGGCGACATCATGAAAAAATTTGGCATTCGTGCTGTGATGGGGAAAGGCGGTATGGGACCGAAAACTTTGGCAGCTTTGCAGGAGCATGGAGGCGTTTATCTCAATGCTATCGGCGGCGCCGCACAGTATTATGCTGAATGTATTAAAGATGTTGAAGGCGTCGACCTCATGCAATTCGGAATTCCAGAAGCGATGTGGCACCTGCGGGTAGAAGGTTTCACTGCGGTAGTGACCATGGATTCACATGGCAACAGCTTGCATGCAGATGTGGATCAATCATCCTTGGAAAAGTTGGCACAGTTTAAGGAACCGGTATTTAAATAAAAATTTTTTTAGGATAGGCGCGGGTGGGCGCTTGTCCTTTTTTTGCGAGGAGGGGGAGTTAGGACTAATTGTAGAATTCCTCCTCGAATTTGAAGAATACCTCGAAAAATTGTAGAATCCCTCTTTGGATTTGTAGAATACCTCGAAAAATTGTAGAATCTCTCTTTGGATTTGTAGAATAAATCGAAAAATTGTAGAATCCCTTTTTGACTTTATAGCATAACTTGAAAATTCGTAGAATTCCTCCCCAAATTTGTAGAAAAACTTGAAAAATTGTAGAAACCCTTCCCAAATTTGTAGAATTCCCCAAACAAGATAAAAAGTTCATAAATAGTTCAAATTAGAATGCAAGGGATATTGCCATAATTCATCGAAAATTAATACTTAAAAAGGAAGGAGGTACTTATTTTGTTTGTAAAAAATCTTATAAAACCAATCAACCTAGTCAGGGCAGAGGGTTTGGAGAAAAGAACCCCCAAAAATCATCCCAATTTGAATGAATTGCAGCAGTATATCAGAATTTTAAGATCAGGCTATAATGGAGAAAGACAAATCAATTTTTATTTAGGGCAAATTCCTTCCGACAAATTCTTTATTTTCCACGATTTGCGTCTTCCTTTTGGAGAGGGCTATTTTCAAATTGATGCCCTGCTGCTTTCCTCGAAGGCAATCCTTATGTTAGATGGGAAAAACCATGCTGGAAAGCTCCTAATTGAAAAAAATCAAATGATTCAAGAGTATATGGAAAATCGAACCATATATGAAGATCCAATTTTACAGGCTAATCGTCATAATATATTAATAAGGTTTTTTCTTGAAAAACACAAAATTCCACAGTTGCCAATCGACTCGCTTGTAATTATTTGCAATTCATCAACAGAAGTAAGCATTAGCACGGACTACACAGAGGCCATACAAAAAGTTTGTCGTGTAGGCGACCTTTTAAGAAAGATTAACGAGTACCACCATAATAAAAAGGATATCCTTGATAATAAGACGATTGAAAAAATAAAAAAACTCCTCCTTAAAAGCCATACTCCATTAATCCTTGATTTAGCAGAAAAGTTTAATATAGATAAATCTGAAGTGATAACAGGGGTTGAGTGCCCCATTTGCTTAAACATTCCAATGGATATTAGGAGAAATAAATGGATATGTCCAGCCTGTCATTATGTTTCAAAAGATGCTTATCTAAATGGAATAAAAGATTATTTCTTATTAATGGAGTCCTCCTTTACTAACTTGCAAATACGGACATTCCTTCACCTTCCTTCCTCAAGAGCCACCACTTATTTCTTATCTTTATTAAACTTTCCATCCACAGGTACTACGAAAGATCGTCTCTATCACGAGCCTAACGATTTCCTATAAATACTAATTATCTTTTCCCTTATTTAACAAACACTAATATAAACTAAAATAGGGGGAACATGGATGAAGCGCCTAATCAGCATCCTTGCAATATTGCTGCTATTACTTCCAAATAGTACATACGCAGCAGTTTCAAATAAGCCGATTCATTGGGGCTTTAAGAAAGCGGTGGATGAAATTCCGCCTGAAGCGGGACCAGAGTATGACCAGATTCTCGAAAAATATGGGGCTTTTTATAAAGGTGATCCTAATTCAAAAGTCTTATATTTAACATTTGATAGCGGGTACGAAAATGGCTACACTCCGAAAATTCTTAAAGTCTTAAAAAAGCAGAAGGTTCCGGCCACCTTTTTTGTCACAGGACATTTTTTACTTTCCCAGCCCGACCTTGCTAAACAAATTGTTAAAGAAGGACATATCATTGGGAACCATTCTTGGGGCCATCCAGATTTTACAGTAACTAGTGATAGTATAATTCGTGAAGAGCTAAAAAAGGTAAAGGTCAAAACAAAAGAAATCACTGGCCAAAAGAAAATGAAATATTTACGTCCGCCACGTGGTGTATTTAGTGAAAGAACGATGCAAATTGCAAAAGAAGAGGGATACACCCACGTTTTTTGGTCGCTTGCTTTTGTCGACTGGAATATTAATCAGCAAAGAGGATGGCAATATTCATACGATAACATCATGAGTCAAATTCATCCGGGCTGCGTCTTGTTACTACATTCCGTTTCTAAAGACAATGCGGATGCATTAGAACGGGCAATCAAAGATTTGAAAAAGAAAGGCTACAAATTCAAAAGCCTAGATGAGTTTCCGAAGAAAAAGTAGTCAACTAAGCCGAATTCACAAAGGAATTCGGCTTTTCACTTTGGAACGTGCTATAATATCAGGACAATAAAAAGGCTTTATGAAAATTTGGAGTGAACAAAATGAAAACGGAACAAGGAATCAAGATCCAATTAAATCAGACATTTCCTCTAACGATAAAAAGGCTCGGCATTAATGGAGAAGGGGTAGGTTATTTTAAACGGCAGGTAGTTTTTGTGCCAGGAGCCTTGCCCGGTGAAGAAGTAGTCGTAGAGGCGACGAAAATAAACCCTAAATTTGCGGAAGCGAGAATAAAGAAAATCCGTAAACCATCACCTCATCGTGTGCAGCCGCCATGTCCGTTTTATGAGCAATGCGGCGGATGTCAGCTGCAACATCTGCAATACGGACAACAATTAAAAGAAAAACGGGATATGATCATCCAATCGTTAGAGCGGCATACAAAACTCTCAATTGAAAAATTAGATATTCGTGAAACCATCGGGATGGAAAATCCTTGGGGCTACCGGAATAAAAGCAGTTTCCAAGTGGCACAGAAGAATGGAAAGGTGTTGGCGGGGTTATATGGCATGAATTCTCACCAATTAATTGATATTGAACACTGTGCCGTCCAACATTCACAAACAAACGAAGCAGTAAGCAATGTTAAGTCCATTCTAGAGGAGCTGCGTATCCCTATCTATAATGAAAAAACACGAAAAGGAATTGTTCGAACCATTGTGGCTAGGGTAGGGGTGGAAACGGGCGAACTTCAGGTTGTCTTAATTACGACACAAAAAGAGCTGCCCCAAAAGGAGTCTATAATAAAAGAGATACAAAAAAGGCTTCCCAAGGTTAAGTCAATCGTACAAAATATCAACGGTGAAAAAACATCTTTAATATTTGGAGAAGAAACCCTCGCTCTAGCAGGCGAAGAGTTTATCCAGGAAACTCTTGGTGATTTACAATTTGAGTTATCTGCAAGAACTTTTTTTCAATTAAATCCGATTCAAACCGTAAAACTTTATGATGAGGTTAAAAAAGCTGCCGCTCTTACCGGCAAAGAAAAAATAGTCGATGCCTATTGTGGTGTCGGGACCATCGGTTTATGGCTGGCGGATCAAGCAGCCGAGGTCCGCGGTATGGACATTATCCCGGAATCGATTGATGATGCGAAGAAAAATGCGAAGCGCCATGGATTAACGAATACAAAATATGTTCCAGGTAAAGCGGAAGAAGTCTTACCAAAATGGGTCAAAAAAGGTTGGAAGCCAGATGTGATCGTCGTAGACCCGCCACGAACCGGACTCGATGGCCAGCTGCTCCAAACGATTTTACAAGTGAAACCAGAAAAGCTTATCTATGTCTCATGTAACCCATCTACATTGGCAAAAGATATTCAGACCTTAAATGCTAAATATGAAGTAAAGTATATTCAGCCAGTGGATATGTTTCCGCATACGGCACATGTAGAAGCGGTAGCTGAGATTGTACTAAAATAAGTTTAAAGAAGCTCAACCCCTTGTGGAGTGGGCCTCTTTGCTTTCTAATATGATTTATGTAGATTTTCACAGAGAAGGAAATTCCAATTATGATACATTAGTTACCTACATCACGATTTACGTAATTTGAAAGGATTTTTCGATGAATACTTCATTAGAAATGTTGATCCATTTATTTGAACGAGCTGCTTTGCTGTTAATTTGTCTGTTTTTTATGATTAGGATTCCCAGATTTAAGGAATCCCTTCAAAAAGATCGTCACTCTCTTACGGAGCGGCTTATTATTACACTCATGTTTTGCTTATTTTCTATTTTTGGTACCTATTCAGGGATTAATGTTGAAGGTTCACTTGTGAATACCAGAATCATTGCTGTTGTGTCGGGTGGGATTTTGTTTGGTCCATGGGTGGGAATCATTTCGGGCGTGGTCTCGGGTGTACACCGCTATTTGATTGATATTGGCGGAATCACCTCAGTCCCATGCTTAATTACTAGTATCATTGCGGGGATTGTTTCGGGTTATATTAACCGAAAAGTAAAGAGGTCGCTGCGTTGGATCTATGGAATTGCGGCTGGAATGTTTTGTGAAGTATTGACCATGCTGTTAATACTTGCATTGGCTGATCCATTTTCACTTGGTTTCGACATTGTATCAAAGATAGCCTTTCCGATGATAGTAGGAGAATTAAACATTGGTCTGATTGTGTTGCTGGTCATGAGTGTGGAAGGTGAGAAGGAAACTATTGCGGCAAGGCACGCCAAGCTGGCGTTAGATATCGCAAATAAGACCTTGCCTTATTTTCGCTCCATCAATTTGAATTCTTTAAGGCAAATCTGCAGTATTATAAAAAATGATATCAAGGCCGATGCGGTGGCCATTACTGATAATGAAAATGTACTCGCCTATGTTGGTTTTGGGGAAGAACGATATGTGGCTGGTCAGGAAATAATCAGTGATTTGACCAAGGAAGCGATCCGAACGGGTAAGTTTATTATACGAAATCATATAGCGGATCACTATACACCCCAAATTCACTCTCTGTTGATTGTTCCCTTTGAGGAACATGGGGAGGTGACGGGTACATTAAAAATTTACTATCGGAAAGCCTATAAGATGACTTACTCCCTTCAGACAATGGCGATTGGACTTTCTCAAATCATTTCTACTCTAATGGAGGTTTCACGGATCGAACAAATAAAGGCCGAAGCGAATAAAGCAGAGTTGAAGGCACTTCAAACAAAGATTAATCCGCACTTTTTGTTTAATGCCCTTAATGCTATTGCCTCTACTACAAGAAGAAATCCCGATAAAGCACGGGAGTTGATTATCAATCTTTCTGGTTATATGCGCTACAACTTAGAGGTAAATGATGAATTGATTGATATCCATAAAGAATTGGAGCAAGTCCGTGATTATGTAGAAATCGAAAAGGCACGTTTCGGCAGTCGTCTAGCAGTAGACTATGACATAGACAAAGTAAATGTTAACATACCAAGTCTTCTCATCCAGCCTTTAGTGGAGAACGCCATTATTCATGGAATTTTAAAGAAAAAAGGCCCTGGAGTAGTGACGATTTCTGTCAAAGATTTGGGAGAAAAGATAAGGGTAAGCGTAAAGGATACGGGTGCAGGAATTAGTGGAGAAGTCATCAGCAATGTGGAGCATGATACGGTACCAACTAATAAAATCGGCTTGTATAATGTTCATCAGCGAGTGAAACTCATTTATGGAAATGGACTGGTGATACACCGGCTTTCACATGGAACAGAAGTTTTTTTTGAGATGGTAAAGGAGAAGTTATGAAAGCGATTATTGTGGAAGATGAAATTCCAGCTCGTGAAGAATTGGAATATTTAATTGAAGCTTATAGTGAAATTGAAGTCACTCATTTCTTTGATGATGGCTTAGATGTTTTAAAATTTTTGCAGGAGCAAGAAACAGATGTAATCTTTTTAGATATCAATATTCCATCACTTGATGGGATGCTGCTGGCTAGTACCATTAGTAAATTTACGAAAAGGCCATATATTGTCTTTACTACTGCTTACAAAGAACATGCCGCACAAGCATTTGAACTTGAAGCCTTTGATTATGTCCTAAAGCCCTATGATGAAAAGCGGATGGCGGCGATGTTAAGCAGGCTTGAAGTTGCTTATAACCGAAATCAGTCAGAAGCAATGATTCCAGAAATTAGATCGATACAGGAAGTAGAAGCACATACAAAGGCCTCTAACCGTATCAATTTAAAAAAGAACGATAAAATTATTGTAACAGATGTAAATGACATTTATTATGCGGAAGCAAGTGAAAAGGTGACATTGGTTTATACGTTGAGTGAGGAGTATACGATGCAGATGAGTATAACAGAGTTTCACACCCATCTGCCGGAGGAAATGTTCTTTCGTTGTCACCGATCTTACACAGTGAACTTAACGAAAATCCGTGAAATTGTACCATGGTTTAATCAAACCTATATACTGCGTCTTAAAGAGCTTAACGCTGAAATTCCAGTAAGCAGAAGCAAGGTGAAAGCTTTTAAACAAATCATGCAGCTATAATCTCCTTTCATTCCTTATAATAAGCATTTCATTCCGAAAACGTTTTCTCTCTTTTTTTCAGTGGTATTATGATCATGTAAACGATAACAAGTAGAAATTATCAATGTTAACCATGATTAGTTTAAAGGAAGAAAAGAGGAGATTGTGATGAATACAAACACAGACCGTCGTTTGTTGATAGTAATAGGAACGATTATTGTACAAATGGGATTAGGTACTATATATACGTGGAGTCTTTTCAATCAGCCCTTAGTAGACCACTTTGGCTGGAAGTTAAATTCAGTTGCTTTGACTTTTTCGATTACAAGCTTAGCATTAGCACTATCCACTTTGTTCGCAGGGAAGCTGCAAGATAAATGGGGAATTCGCCGCTTACTAATTATTGCCGGCATTGTCCTCGGAGCAGGTTTAATTATTAGTTCACAAGTATCATCGTTATGGATGCTTTATATCTTAGCAGGCGTCATTGTTGGGGCAGCGGATGGTACAGCCTATATCACATCTTTATCAAATTTAATTAAATGGTTTCCGGAAAGAAAAGGACTTATTTCTGGTATTTCAGTTGGCGCGTACGGTACAGGCAGTTTGATTTTCAAGTTCATTAACGGGTCTTTCATCCAATCTGCCGGAATTACTCAAGCCTTCTTTTATTGGGGATTAATTGTCATGATCATGGTCATAGGCGGTTCATTTCTAGTTCGGGAAGCTAAAGTAAGCAACGAATTGAAAATTCAAAATGGCAGTATTCAAAAAGATTATACCGTGAAAGAGATGTTGAAAACGAAGGAAGCTTATCTTTTATTCGTAATCTTCTTTACATCTTGCATGAGCGGATTATTTTTAATCGGAATTGTCAAGGACATTGGTGTTAAAATGGCGGGGCTTGATATTGCAACGGCAAGTAATGCAGTGGCATTAGTAGCCATTTTTAATACCAGTGGACGTATCATTCTGGGAGCTTTATCCGATAAAGTCGGTCGTCTAAGAGTGGTATCGGGTGCATTGCTTGTGACAGCAGCCGCGGTTACAGTATTAAGTTTTGTCCAACTAAACTATGGGCTATTCTTTGTAAGTGTTGCAGCAATTGCGTTCTGTTTTGGAGGTAATATTACAGTATTTCCAGCTATTGTAGCAGATTTCTTTGGTTTGAAAAATCAAAGTAAAAACTACGGAATTATTTATCAAGGATTCGGTATTGGTGCCATCTCGGGTTCTTTTATTGCTTCTTCTTTAGGGGGATTCATCCCTACTTTTAAACTTATTGCTATTTTAAGCATTGTTTCTGTAATTATTGCCATGATGATAAAAGCACCGGTCACTGGGGAACCAAGAACGAAGGATAAAAGGAATACTGATAAAATTCGTAGCTTGTCTCCGAATACACCGGCAAGTAAATATTAAAAACACAAAACGAATCCGTGGAGATAAAAACACCCATGGGTTCTTTTTTTCTTCTATTTTTATAGAATGAAGGAACCTACAGACTTTTCTTTTGCTTGGTCATTAACAAGTATTTTTCATCCGAAACTTTATCTGATAACAGTATAGTTTTCACGATAGAGCAAATTCTATAAAGGTTAGACCATAATTATCAACAAAGGGGGATTTTTTTATGGCAGATTTTTTAGGACTATTTGGTGATGACAAATCGCAAAACAATGATAATTCAAGCACTCAAGGGACCGATACAACTTCCACTACACAAAATAGTCTAAAGGATGGCAAATTAGAACTTCATAAAGAAGAGCTTGATATTACAAAAAATAGTGTCAATGCAGGTGAGGTTGTTCTTTCAAAAGAAGTGGTGGAGGAGCAAAAAACTGTTGACGTTCCTGTGATGCATGAGGAAGTAGTCATCACAAGAACGCCGGTTAATAACCAGTCCAGCAACGCTGCGATTAGCAGTGATGAATCGATTCATATTCCTGTTAGTCAGGAACAAGTAGATGTAAACAAATACACCGTTACAACGGAAGAAGTTGCTGCTTCTAAGCGTCAGGTTTCAGAGACCCAGCAAATCGATGAAACACTAAGACGGGAAGAAGCCAAAGTGGATACAACTGGAAGTGTCAATATTGTTTCCGGCGGATCTGAATTTAGCGATATTAACAGCTAATTAAAGTCTGGCCTCACCTACCTGGTGGGGTCAGATCCTTTGCAAAGGAGGGAAAGAAATTGAAGGATGAAACGCAACATATGATGTTCCAGCTGCATAAAGAAAAGCTGGATATTACCAAGAAACGGGTTGAGACAGCCGATGTTAAGGTATATAAAAATACATACACCGAAGTGAAGCAAATATTGGTACCGGTAAACCATGAAGAACTAGTTATCGAAAAAAAAGGGCTAACCCCAGATCATTCAGATATCGAGGTAACCCGAATACCCATGAGTGAGGAACGTATTGAAGTTACTCTTCACCCTGCTATGTTGAATAATATGAAAGTGGATACACAGCAATTTGAAGAGGTTATTCAGGTAAATGAAACCCTAAAGGAAGAAAAGCTCCGTATTGAAACGATTGGTGATGTTAAAGTGGAGGTAGTCAACCCGACTAGCGATGTGTAAAAAAGAATAACCATTCTTAAAGGATCTGCTTCCCGGCAGGATCTTTTCATATACCCTTTAGTGACTTTGCGGGAAGCAATTTTATAGCAAATGGAATGGAGGAAAAGAGGAATTGGAAGATTTAAAACATAAATATAGTATGGACAAATTTTCATTATCGAAAGTAGCACATCCTGAAATGAATTTTAATGATAATACTGTATTTTTATCGGATCGTACATTTCGAGAAAGAAAAGAAAGTCTACTAGAAGCTATGAATAAAAAAAGAATCGATCTCGTTTTTATATATGCTGACCGTGAACATGGTGCCAACTTTGAGTATTTAACAGGTTTTATTCCCCGATTTGAAGAAGCATTATTAGCAATGGATTCAAATGGTACCGCAATATTATTTCTTGGAAATGAAAATTTAAAGATGGCAAAATATTCCCGAGTAGAGTCGAAACTTATTCATGTACCCCACTTTTCTTTACCAAATCAGCCTATGGATAATGAAAAAAGTTTTAAAGACATTATAAAAGATGCAATTGATTTTAGAGGAAAAAATATTGGTGTTGTGGGCTGGAAAGTGTTTACAAGCCGATATGAAGAAAATCAAAATTTATTTGATATTCCATATTTCATTGTGGAGGCATTACAAAATTTAGCACATGAATGTTCTACAAAAGTATTTAATTGCAGTGAAATTTTTATTGGTGAAAACGGTGGAATTAGAACAATTAATAATGCAGATGAAATTAATTATTATGAGTTTGGTTCAAGTTTGGCATCTGATTGTGTATTGGAAGCTTTAAATAATATCGAAATTGGTAAAACCGAAACAGAATTGGCCTCATTTCTTTCAAGATATGGGCAGCCACATAATGTCACAACCATCTGTGCTACTGGTGAGCGCTTTACGAATGCCGTTATTTATCCAAGAAAAAAAGCAGTCAATCTTGGTGATAAATTCTCCATTACAACTGGATACAAAGGCGGATTAACAAGTAGAGCCGGTTATGTCGTAAAGGAAACAAACGATCTTCCCAATGAAGTTAGGGATTATTTAGAGAGAATTGCCATTCCATATTATTCTGCTGTTGTTACTTGGTTAGAAACTATTAAAATCGGGATCACAGGTGGTCAATTATATAATGTAATCGAAACCGTATTGCCGAAGGAACAATATAATTGGCATTTAAATCCAGGTCACTTTGTATCAGATGAGGAATGGCTGTCTTCTCCAATTTATCGCCGGTCCAATACTGTTTTAAAGAGCGGGATGTTATTTCAAATTGATATTATTCCATCGGTTCCAAATTACGGAGGTGCCAGTGCAGAGACTGGAATCGCTTTGGCTGATGAAGAATTACGAAACGAAATCGAAAAAAACTTTCCCAAGCTATGGGATCGGTTTGAAAAGAGAAGAAAGTATATTGAGCAGGAATTAAATATTCAACTCCATCCAGAGGTTCTCCCTTTATCAGATACAGTCGGATACTTTAGGCCCTATCTATTAAATAAGGAAGAGGCTTTATTATTTCATCCAAAAGCCTAAGCGTAATTATAAATCTTTATAAAAAATAGCTGGATAGGCTTTACCAAGAAATGGGTAAGTATAAGACAAGTGAACTCGACTAGTAGATTTCAACTTGACAGAATGTTTGAGAAATAGTAACATTACTACCGTAAATAAATTAATTAATTGATTCTCTAATTAAATAGATTACTTTAGCATTGGGTTAATAACTATTAATTGACACAATGAAAAGGTAAATTTATTAAGTGAGAGTAAACTTCCTAATGTAAGGAAGAAAATATTAATAATTAGGTAGACTATTAAAAGGCCTTACTAGGCCCGTTAAAAGTAAACCGACAATTTTCAAAGTTTAATGGTTTAACCATTTTACTTAAAAATTGTCGGTTTTTTTGTTTATTTTTAATAAAGAGGAATCAGTGATGGAGGAAATAATATTTTCTTAGAATGTTGGTTTTCTACATTCATTGAAGGGGGGAAGTAGAATGTTAATGTATCTGCCAGAAATATTTTTTGGATTACTTGCAGTATCGGTGCTCAGCGCACTATTCCTGTTATACCCAAAGGTTCCGCTGTCTTTTGTGCGGTATCACGTTGGAATCACCATTTTTCCCCCGCTTATTGCCCTGCTGGCCCTTGTTACGAACCAGGAGACAATGAATTATGGCCCTTGGCGGTTTGATTCCTTATCATGGCTGCTGGCATTGTTCGTGCTTACCATCGGTTTTATCGTGCAACGCTTTTCTATTCGTTATTTATTAGGTGATCATGCCTATCGAAAATATTTTGCTCTTTTAACGATTACTACTACTGTTGATGCAGGTGCCTGGTTAAGTAATGATCTTCGTATATTGCTAGTCTGCTGGGGTGGTACACTCCTAGGATTGACCCTGCTTATAAGATTAAAAAAAGAGTGGAGTATTGCTAGAAACGCAGCAAAGCAAACTGGCCGTCAATTTGCACTAGGCTGGCTTTCCCTGATGTTGGCTGTGATTTGGGTTACTCAGGTTACAGGTCATTGGCAGTTATCGCTCGTCCTCACCCAAAACAGTATTGTACAGCTGGATTCATGGGAAAGGACTTGTATTAATCTTCTGCTCATCCTAGCTGTCGTAATTCCGGCAGCACAATTTCCTTTCCAACGCTGGCTGTTAGATTCAGTAGTGGCTCCAACACCAGTCTCGGCAGTAATGCATGCGGGATTAGTGAATGCAGGCGGAATGATCCTGACTCGTTTCTCACCGCTTTTTAGCGGAGATATAGCTCAAATGGTTTTGCTTATATTATCCAGTGTTTCAGTCATAGTAGGGACCGGAATTATGCTGGTTCACGTTGACTATAAACGGCAACTGGTCGGATCGACGATTGCCCAGATGGGTTTCATGTTAATCCAATGTGCATTAGGGGCATATTTGGCAGCCATTATCCACGCTGTCTTACATGGTCTATTCAAATCAACCCTTTTCTTACAGGCTGGCTCTGCGCTTCAACACGATGCGGTGCCTGCCTCTAGCAAGCAACAGCCAACGGTATTTTTATGGACAATCTTTGGCGGTATTTTAAGCCTCCTAGTGGCACTTGGTATTTGGATGTCTTCTTCTGGAGAAAGTTACCAAATGATAAGCGCTCTTACATTAGGATGGTCAGTTTCTTTAGCCTGGACCCAGCTCGTGGCTTTGGGATCCGGACGTATCAGTCGTATTGCTGGCCTTACTTTAATTACAGCAGCAGCAATTATATACAGTTTAGTACATGATTCTTTTTATCATATGTTACAGAACTCAATCCCGAAAGGAATTCTACCACAGGCACCGGCGGTTATTCTGCTCCTGATAATCCTCTTGGCAGGAAGTGCTGGAGGTGTATGGCTGGCTCGTCATCGTTCATCAACTGCCTATGCTGTCGTTTATCTCTGGCTCGTTCGACTGGGTGAGCCTCAAAGTGATTTGGTCGAAAGTCATCCTACCTATTTGACACAATCATTCTTTAGAGGAGGTCATTTAAGATGAATACAACATTAGCAAAAACATTACATTGGGAAAAGCTGCCCGATACCATTGATTTGGATCTTCCTGACTTGGTGAACTCTGCAAGCAAGGTCATTGCACCACTCGGCCCTATTAACACCTTTGCGGCCCGCAGCCCTTGGGCCGGTTTAGAGGGTCAACCCTTTGAAAAAACAGTACGGTGGCTTAAAGATACTTGCGATGTAGATATTTATCCTAATGACTCTGTATTTCTGTCTGCCCGGGACCAAGGCAGGATTCGTCAGGACTTTTTAGAAAAAGGACTTCAAGATTGGTTAAACTCACAGTCTTTGGAGTTGCCCCGTGAGGCAGCAGAACATTTCTGCAGAGCTGCGCTTTCAATGGATCAACCATTATCCAACACTTTAGAAGTGCCCGAGATAAAAAGCATGGCAAGGAAACTAAATCGTTTTACATCCAAAATGACCGAAAAACACGCGGTCAAAACTTTAAGCCAGAGCTTGGAACTGCTGGGCAAAGTGAATGCAGCTCAAGAACTTAACCGCCATACAATCAAGTGGTGTAAATTATTTTTAGATGAGTCCCAGGCAGTTTGGTCTATGCCTAGTCGAGAAGAAGGCTTCTATCATGCGTGGCGGAAATTAGTCCTGCATGACCCAGCACTTAGCCGAAAGGTACGTAAACAATTCAGTGAGCTCCCGGAAGAAGCTGACGCTGCCTTAATGGAAGTTTTACTTGAACTTGAAATTCCTTTTTCAGAGATTCAAGACTATTTGGAAGCACATTTCCTTGCTTTACCTGGCTGGGCTGGAATGATGCTATGGCGCTCACAGCAATCCACTAAAGAAAGTTCACTCCTTCTTGATTATTTAGCAGTTCGGATGTCGATGGAAAGGGTACTAGTTAAACCCTATCTTCCATTACCTGAAAGAAGAAATGATCAAGTTCAAGTAGAGTCATTGATTGCAGAATGGGTAAAATGGGGGAACCTTCCCATCAATGCTTGGTCACAATTATCTTCTGCAGAAATAAAGGCACGTTTGACCCTAGCGTATCGTTTTGATAAGATTCAACGCAATCGGCTTTGGCTAGAAGCATGGGAAAAAACATATGAAGATCAATTAAAGACAGTGATTACATCACAAAAACCTGCTGCAGATGCAGAAAACGGTAAACCAGCACTAGCCCAATTTGTGTTTTGTATTGATGTACGTTCAGAGCCTTTTCGCCGGAACCTTGAAACAGCAGGAGATTTTGAAACGTTTGGAACAGCAGGCTTTTTCGGATTGCCGATTGAAACCTGTGCGATTGGCAGTAACCACACACATAACTCTTTGCCAGTCATGTTTAAGCCACAATATAAAATTAAAGAGTTTTCAGCGGATTCTGAATCCTATCAACAACGGCATCAAGTGACCAGCTCACTAGGTCACACGTTTAAAACGTTGAAGCATAATTTGGTTTCCAGCATGGTACTTCCGGAGATTAGCGGTCCTTGGCTAAGTCTGCAAACGCTGGCTCGCAGCTTTGTTCCACGAAGCGCAGGCCGAACATTAAACAAACTGTACGATACATGGCTGCAAAAACCAATGACGAAACTCTCACTTGATCATACAGATACAGTGGAAACAGGTCTGCCCATTGGCTTTTCTATGAAAGAAAAAGTAAACTATGTACGTCAAGCTCTAAAAATGATGGGGTTGACCGATCACTTTGCACCACTAGTGGTTATTTGCGGACATGGAAGTCACAGCACGAACAATCCATATAGTTCGGCACTTGACTGTGGCGCATGCGGAGGGGCATCTAGTGGATTTAATGCACGGGTGCTGGCAACCTTGTGTAATCTTCCAAACGTGAGGAAGAGCCTTGAAATAGAGGGAATTATGATTCCGAAGGATACCGTTTTTGCAGCTGCCGAACATATAACCACACTTGATGAATTGCGTTGGCTTTATGTTCCAGAACTATCAGAAGAGGCTAAAGAAGCATTTCAGTGTGTTCAAGCAGCATTGCCAAAGGTCAGTGAAAAAGCTAATGCCGAGCGGGTAAAGCATTTACCAAATCTTGGAACCCACCACGTGAATCCAAAGGCTGAAGCAGAGCGGCTTTCGGAAGATTGGAGTGAGGTGCGGCCAGAATGGGGCTTGGCACGTAACGCCGCATTTGTCATTGGGGAACGCAGGCTGACCAAAGGCTGCGATTTGGGAGGTAGAGCTTTTCTCAATAATTATAACTGGAAGAAAGATAAAAACGGTTCGATCCTGGCCAACATTATTTCCGGGCCAACCACGGTAGCTCAATGGATTAACCTGCAATATTATGCATCCACTGTTGCCCCGCATTATTATGGCAGCGGGAATAAAACAACCCAAACGGTCACAGCCGGCCTTGGGGTCATGCAAGGGAACGCCAGTGACTTATTAACTGGTCTTCCTTGGCAGTCTGTAATGAAATCGGATGAAGAGGCATATCATGAGCCACTGCGTTTATTAGTAGTCATCCAAGCACCACGGGATTATGTGAAACGGATACTGGACCGCGATCACGCTTTTGGGCAAAAAGTGAAAAACGGTTGGATTCGGCTTGCTTCGATTGATCCGGAAGGAAACTGGGAAAGTTGGTCTTAACCTCTTTCCCAGCTTTATAGTAATGATACATATCTTTTCCGGAAGAAAGTCAGCTAAGGGCAGAATAATATTATAGGGAGTATTTGGTTATCTATGAATGTAACTATGAAAAAAGGAAAAGGAATCGGTATGGATAAATCAAAAGGAACGCTTGAAGCTGAAATTAGCAAAGCTTTAACACATTGGGAAAAAAATTATCTTGGACGAGGCTCTGTGTCTGTTAAATCAGATATCCTAAGGGATATGGTGATTGTGGTACTGAGTGGAATATTAACTCCTGCTGAATATACACTATGTCAGGATAAAGAAGGTTTGTTATCTGTAAAAGAACACCGTAACAGTTTAGTGGAATCCGGTATGAATGAGTTAAAGGAAATTATCTTAACGGTCACAGGAGAAGAGGTAGTGAGCTTTCACACCGATATTAGTACACAAACTGGAGAACGGATCATAGTCTTTAAGCTTTCCAATGACTTGCAAAGCAAATTATGTTAATTTAAGGGTCGTTTCATAACAGATAGGGTAAAGAAACTTACTAGAAGCAAAATTCCAAAGCATTAAAGGGGTGAATTTGATGTCTAGGGCCGAGAAGAAAAAGATACTATTTGTGACAGGAATGGAACATAAATTAGAGCGCTTTATTAAAGAGGAAACCAATGTGCATCCGGAAAACATGATAATCCTGCAAAGTTATCAGGCATTTATTTCAAACCCTTTCGACGATTTAATGAGAGATATCATTATTGCAGTTTATAAAGAAGATGTCGAGGAAATCGTTGTGGTTTCTACACATGATTATCAAACGAATGCTGGGGATATCCTGAACAAAATATATAAAAATAAAGAATTACAGAATAAGCTGCAAACACTTGATTACCTTTTTAAAAATACCATGCCGGAATTTCATGAGGGAACGGTAAGTGAATGGTTACAGGGTGGCAAAACAGTAATGGACAGCGTACAAAAAACAATTAACATCATTCGCAATCATCCTCTGCTGCCATCATATGTGAAGGTCAAGAAGTTAATTATTGATCAAGAGAATGTAAAGCAAACAGTTCCTTTTTAGCAAATGGGCACCTTTCTAAAAGAAGAAGGTGTCTTTTTTTATGTTTCTTTTAGCTAGAAATAGGCTCCTAAATTAGTAACAACCACCTAAAAAGATTCATAATTTGTTGAAGAGAGTAGACGTATTATTTGATGGTTTCATTTACACATAACATCAATTTCTTCGCTACACTCTTTTACCAGGTGTCTAACCTGTTTAGTAAATATAAAGGGGAGGAAAAAATGCATAATTTTCAGAGTGGTTTACAATCATTAGGAATGGATCATTACCAAGTTGGTGAATTAATCCCTATAGATCCTCAGAGCCAAGATATGCGTCTGTTTGGAATGCGTTGCGGAGGCTGCGGAGGCTTTCGTTGCGGAGGCTTTCGTTGCGGTGGATTTCGTTGTGGCGGCTGCTTCGGCTGTGGCGGATGCGGTGGATGCGGTGGCTGCTTCGGATTTAGCTGTATCGGTATCGGAGTTGGTTTTAGCTGTTTCGGATTCGGTTTTATTTAGTTGTTTTGGTGTCTCAGAAAAAGTTAGTTATTTTATGATAAGAAAGTGCCCCCTGCATGGACCTGTGCCCCAGGGGGTACTTCTTTTTTTGATAATTTATAAAGTTCTGCTTTTAATATGTCCAGCTCCAGTGCCCTAGCGGCTAGTGTCCTTCGCTCACCGCCCTACGATAAGTCAACATCGAATCGCTAACGCTCTTCGTGTTTCCTTTATCTCGGTTGGAGTGCTCCAGGCCATACGCCGCTGAACAGGGCACTTTCGCTTTTCTAATCATAATGGACAAATAAATGTACATAAAATGATAGTGCATAATTAGGAGTGATTTGAATTAAGGAGGAGCTGAATGACAAAACTTAACTCGTCCACACGTTTAAAGGTCAAAAGGGATTCATTTTATCTGCCAGATCCAGAGGGTGGTGTGTATTTCAGAAATAACGTAAGTTCATTCCGAATGGAAGGAAATACGATTTACCAATGGATTGAACAATTATTACCGATGTTTAATGGCGAGCACCCATTGGGAGAAATAACAGAGGGATTAACGGCACCGTATCGCAACAGGGTATATGAGATAGGAGAAACCTTGTACAAGAATGGCTTTGTTCGAGATGTTAGTCAAGATAGAGCACATAATTTAAACCCAAAAGTCCTAGAAAAGTATGCTTCTCAAATTGAATTTATTGAAAGTTTTGTAGATTCAGGTGCCTGCCGTTTTCAAGAATACCGTCAAGCTAAGGTCCTAGCTATTGGTTCTGGCTCCTTTATGGTTTCATTAGCTGCTGCCTTAATTGAATCGGGGCTTCCCAAATTCCACTTTATTTTGACCGATTCAGTACCTGCAGATCAATTGCGGATAAATGAGTTAGTACGCTATGCCCACAATGCTGACTCAGAAGTGGAGGTTGAGCAAGTACCATTAGAAAAAAGGGATGAAGTGGGTGATTGGAAAGAAGCTTTGCGTCCATATGATTGGATCCTATATGTCTCTCAGGATGGAAATGTAAAAGAATTAAAGGATCTGAATATAGTTTGCAAAGAGCAAAGGAAAGGATTCTTTCCTGCCATATGTTTGAACCAAGTGGGGCTGGCGGGTCCATTGGTTCATCCGGATTTAGAGGGATGCTGGGAGTCAGCATGGCGCCGACTTCATCAATCTTCATTGCAATTAGATCGGCAGCCGCAATCTTTCTCTACAACTGCAGGAGCCATTCTGGCTAATGTAACTGTATTCGAATTTTTCAAAAAGGCAGCAGGAATTGCTGGTTCAAATCAGAGTAACCAAATTTACAAATTGGATCTTGAAACGTTGGAAGGAGACTGGATTTCATACATCGCACATCCATTGGTTATGAATAAAAGTGACTTGCCTAGACTGGTAGAAGATCTTGATGTAAGGATAAAGCAAGAAATGAGTAAAAAAGAACTTTCGAATAACCTTTTAGAATATTTCAGTCTATTAAGTTCGGAGGAAACCGGGATTTTCCATATTTGGGATGAGCGAAACTTGAAACAGCTTCCTCTTTCACAATGTTATGTTCAAGCAGTTAATCCATTGTCAGAGGGACCAGCAGATCTATTGCCAGAGGTTGTCTGTTCGGGTTTTACACATGAGGAAGCAAAGAGGGAAGCGGGACTGACTGGTATTGAAATGTATGTTTCACAAATGCTCAAGGGATATAGTGAGCAAAAAGATGAATCTGATGAAAACATACCAGGGGGATTAGTTGGCATTGGTGCAGGGGAAACAATTGAAGAGGCAGTTTGTCGAGGGTTGCAAGCCTATTTAGAGAAAGAATTGAGAAATGAAAAGGGTGATTTAAGAAAACCTATTTTTCGCGTACAACTGGGAGATATTGAAGATCCGCGCTGCAGATTTTATTTAAATGCCCTGACGGCCATAAATGGTGCGCCGACCATCGGTTTAGAAAATGAAATACTAGGTTTCCCCGTAATATGGGTAAAGTCAAAGGGGCGTCGATATACTAGTACAGGGTTAAATGCAACGTTGGCTTTACGGAGTTCATTACAACAAGCGCTTTCGAATACACAAAATCAGGTGCATCCAGCCGAAAGGCTATCGGAGTCAGCTGTCTTTTTGAAAGAACAGGAATTTAAACTTGAAATCCCATCTTGTGAAGAAGTCACACAATTGCAGCTATTACAATCTTCCATTCAGATCTTATACCAAAACAGCAAGCGACTATCCGTTTATGACCTTGCGTTTGAACCTTTTTTAAAACAGGAATTAGCAGGGGTGTATGGTGTGAAGGTTCGAGAGGAGGATCCTTATGGCCGCCCATATTCTCATTGACGGAGAGGGTTTATTAGCGGATTATGTTTTTGGTCAATTATCCGGGAATTACCACGTAAGGCGTCAAAGCCTATTAGAAGAGGTTTCCGAAGAAACAGAATTAGTGCTGGTGCTGCATGATGGATGCAATCCTGCCACTCATCAAAAAGCGGAAGAAAAATACAGGAACAGAGGTATTCCGTGGCTTCGAGGTTTCGTTTCATTTGGGGAGGGAATCATTGGTCCTTTAGTTCGCCCTGACACACCGGGATGTTCTTTCTGCGCTGACATACGGCGCATGCTAGCTGGATCCGATCGAAAAGAAATGTGGCAGCTGCAGCTAAGGATGGCAGAAGGAGAAAGTGTCATGCAAGATGCATGGGCATCAAGAACAGGACTATCACAAATGGCAGCTTTGATATGTAACGAAGTTCAAAAGATTCTTCAAGGAAAACTCAGTAATTTAGAAGAAAGAGTGTGCATTATTAACCTAAGAACGTTAACCATTTCTAACCACCTTTTCTTACCTAATCCAATGTGCCCGAATTGCAGGCCATTACCTGATGATACACTAGAATTAGCCCAAATTAGGTTAGAATCCAGTCCTAAGTTTAATGGAAGCGGTTATCGCAGCCGTTCGATGGATGAATTCAAATCAGTACTAGTCAAAGACTATCTGGATTACCGTACTGGTGTCATGAATGGAAAAATTCAGGATTTTACGCTTCCATTTGCTGATGTTTTAATGAACATGCCGTTATTTGAAGCGGACGAGGGAGTCGCTGGCCGTTCTATTTCATATGAAATGAGTGAGCTGACTGCTATTTTAGAGGGGTTGGAACGATATTGCGGAATCGAGCCTCGAGGCAAAAGGACGGTAGTTCGTGATAGTTATAATAATTTAAAGCAAAATGCCCTAAATCCTGCAAGAGCAGGTTTGCATGAAAAGGAACAATATGCAAAGCCTGATTTTCCGTTTAAACCGTTTCATCCTGATAACCCAATGAATTGGGTCTGGGGCTATTCGTTTTTACAAGAACGTCCTATACTGGTCCCGGAGTTACTCGCTTATTACAGTTTGGGCTATGGGGAGTGCTTTGTTTATGAAACCTCCAACGGATGTGCATTAGGAGGGAGTTTAGAAGAAGCTATTTTCCATGCCATTATGGAGGTTGTCGAGCGAGATTCATTCTTGTTAACTTGGTATGCCAAACTCCCTCTTCCGCGTCTTGACCTTAGTTCGACTAACGATCAAGAATTACAGCTGATGGTCGAACGTATACGTGAGGTGGCGGGATATGACTTACATTTTTACAATTCGACGATGGAACATGCGATTCCAAGTGTTTGGGGAGTGGCAAAAAACAGAAGATCCAATGGTGTAAACCTCATATGTGCAGCCGGAGCTAGCCCTGATCCTGTAAGGGCTGTAAAAAGCGCGATTTACGAGCTTGCGGGAATGATGGTGAGACATGACAAGAAATTGGAGGCAAATAAGCAGAAATATGAACTTATGTTACAGAACCCTTACGCCGTACGTACCATGGAGGACCATGGTTTGCTCTACGGGCTGCAAGAAGCAGAGGAGCGACTGAATTTTTTATTGGATGATCATCGTCCATTACGTACGTTTGCAGAAGAATTCAAAGAGCCGCCTGCAAATACTGATTTGAAGGAAGATCTCCAGGATATTCTTCAGAGGTTCCGCCGCTTAGATTTGGAGGTCATTGTGGTAAACCAGACGACACCGATCATCAAACGAAATGGACTATTCTGTGTGAAGGTATTGATTCCAGGTATGTTACCGATGACATTTGGACATCACCTAACCCGAGTGAAAGGGCTGGAAAGGGTACTTAAAGTACCAATGAAACTTGGATTTAGTAAACAGCCGTTATCATATGAACAGCTTAATCCATATCCCCACCCATTTCCATAACTGAAAAGTAGGAGGTGTAAGATTGGAGCTTGAAACATTTGTACATCATCTTCACTTTGAGACGGAGAAAATCTTTCCACCAGATTGGCAAGTGGATTGGAAGGATGCACCACTTCCCTATAAACTGTACCGCGGCTTACCAGAGATTCCACTGAGTTCAGATGTACCATTAACACTGGTCGGAAGGGAAGCTAAGGCAGAACCTAGTTTACAGGAGCTGGGTCATTTCTTATGGTATGTATACGGTCTTACTCAATACTCACAATCCGCTTTAGTCGAGGATACCGAGGGAAAAGCCGCAGTGAGTTATGCCCAATTATTACGCAGATTTGTACCCTCTGGCGGGGCATTATATCCCAATGAATTATATGTGTATGTAAAGCTGAAGGAAGCACCAGAGGGAATTTACCATTATGATGCGGCACATCACCGCCTCCTTTTGCTTCGAGAAGGAAATTACGATTCCTACTTATCAAGATGCCTTGGCAATAGCTGTGATCTTTCTGATTGTTTTAGTACTGTTTTTGTCTCAACGGTTTTTTGGAAAAATTTTTATAAGTATAATAATTTCTCCTATAGGCTCCAAGGGTTAGATGCAGGTGTTTTAATTGGGCAATCTTTAGAAGTGGCTAAAAGAATGGGGTTTTCAACTCGGGTATTCTACCAATTTCTTGATCGTTCTATGAATCATTTGCTTGGGTTGTCCGAAAAGGAGGAAAATGTATATGCTGTAATCCCCCTATCTATTAATCAATCTAACAATAGTGTTGAGGATCATAGTAGAGGGGAAGTTGTTACTGATAATGAATTGTCCCGGGAAGTACCACTGCTTCAGCATGTTTCCTATAACCGTTCAAAGAGAGTTATTGATTATCCGTTGCTGAAAAAAATGAATGAGGCATCCATATTTGAAACAACGGAGTCATTTGTGAAGATAAGGAAACGTAATAGTATGAGACAATCCTTAGATACGGAGATGATTTTCCTTCCCTTGGCAGAACGCCTTTCGTATGATCTTGCCTCCGTTTGCAGGGAGCGGCACTCTCCTGATATCGATTTTGTCATAGGAAAAGTGAGTCAAATACAGCTTACCTCCTTGTTAAACGAGATATTTTCCTTCACGTACCAGAATGATCTTGGTGAAACAGATGGGCATGGTCTGACTCGTGTTTCTTTGTATGGCAGTTTTTATAATGTGGATGGAGTCCCAAATGGTGCTTACTCATATGACAATACCGCACATGCCCTTCGGAGAATAAACCACGGGGATTTTAGAGAGTTTTTACAGGCGGGATTAACAATGCCCAATGTAAATCTGTATCAAGTACCACTCTGCATGCATGTCGTTGGGGACAAGGATCACCTCAAAGAAGAAATGGGGTATAGAGGATATCGGATTCAACAAATGGAAGCCGGCATTCTTGTCCAACGGCTGCTCTTAGTGTCGTGTGCCTTAGGGATGGGAGGTCATCCACTACTGGGATTTAATGCAAACCAATGTGATGAATTATACAGGATTCATTCAAAAGGAAAAACCAGCTTAATCCAAATCCCGGTGGGTCCGTACCGTCCCCGCGCCTGGTTAAAAGGACGTTTGTTAAGCTAGGAGAGATTGGGTGGTGCTTGTTTTTAAAAATTAGGCTCAGTCTTATTATGACTGAGCCTTGAAGTTTATTAAATTAAATAAAGCTAAATCCTCAATGATTTCTTCCTGATATTTATACGGTTTCCGAACCATGGAGATGTGTCAGGTTCAGGTGACCTTGATTATGTAAACTGATTGTGTTAAACTAGTAATATATTAACAAGGCGAGGTTTTAAAAAGCTATTTATTCTTGTAATGAAGTTAGCCCACATGGCATGCTTTCTATAACACTAAATGTTGAATTGGGATGAGTTCAGCGGGCACTAAATGCCCCACTACGTACTCATTTTTTTATTGTTTACATTTATCCACTATTAAACTACGCGAGTTATGTTTTTTGCTATTTACACAACCTCCACTTTACATCTAGCTGCCTAACCCGGCGGTTTAATCCTTCTAAAAAGTCATACTTAGGTATGAGTACAAATGATTGAATCATTTCTCCGCAGTAATTATGATTCTTAAAAAAATCCTATGTTCAAGCTGCCCATAAAACGGGCAGATGTTTCCCATTCATACTGTTATTTAGCTGTTATGTTGCAAAGCATAATGAAAATAAGAGTTTTTCCTATTTTCATTTATTATTCATTAAAGTGTCTTGTATTTATAATATGTGAAAACATATACAAAGAAAGGAATGGTAAGATGAAGAATGCCCAAACAGCAGATTTTAAAGAAAAAGAAGAGATAAAAGATGATTATTCGTACGATAAAGTACCAGTTGAAAAAAGGAATATGGGCTGGTTTAGTGTTACCAACATTACCTTTGGAATCGCTACAGCTATATTTTACTTTCAAATGGGAAGTGTAATGGCGCTTCAATTTGGGGCAGTTAACGCAATCATCTCAGCCATTTACGCAATTGTTGTCGCTGGAGTACTCGGAACAATCATTGCTTATTTGTCAGCTAAATCTGGAATGAATGTTAATTTATTATCCAGAGGAGGATTCGGATATATAGGTGCCTCATTGACCTCTATTATTTACGCATCCAACTTTATCATGTATTGTGCATTTGAAGGCATGATATTAGTTGCTGCGATACATGCATTTTTCCCTTTCATCCCAGTATGGCTTTTAATCATCATCTTTGGGTCAGTCGTTATACCCTTAAATTGGTTTGGGATCAAGCAGTTGGATAAATTGCAAAAATGGTCACTGCCAATCTTCGGAGTTTTTTTAATAACCACTATCATAATTGCATTCAATAAAACCTCACTTTACGACGGAAACTTTTGGACCTATTTGCCAGAGGGTGTACAAACGGGAGGAACAGCTTTGCTGCTCTGCATCGGGATGCAGCACGGTATAATGGGGTTAACCGCTCTTCTTGGTTCAGATTATGCACGGTTCCTAAAACCAAAGGATATTAAAATTGGTTCATTCATGATTGGGTTTGTCCCTCAAATTTTCTGTTTTGGAGTAATGGGCGGACTTGGAATATGGTTTGGTGTTCGTTTAGGTGAATCCAATCCAGGTGTTTACATTGTATCGCTCCTTGGTTTAGGCGGAGTCCTATTTACTTTGTTGACTCAAATCAGAATAAATATTACCAATATTTATAGTGCTTCACTTTCACTATCTAGTTTTTTTGAGAATGTTTTTAAATTTAAACCAGGCAGACGTTTTTGGATTGTAGTGGCTGGGGTAATATCAATGGCATTGATGCTAGGCGGCATACTGGATCATTTAGATACGGCCATGACATTCCAAGGGGTTTTTCTTTTGACTTGGGCAGCTGTTTTGGTTACTGATTCTTTAGTTGTGAAAAAGATATTAAAGATTGGTCCTAGTTATTATGAGGCTAGACAAGAAAATTTGCATAAATGGAATCCTGTTGGAGTCATTCCGTTAGTTACTGCAAGTGTTTTAGGTACGGTTGCAGCATTAGGTTATATGGGGTTGTTTTTACAAAGTACAGCAGCCTTTTTCGCGGCAGTTTTAGCTTCTATCCTTACTGTAGTTATAGCAGTGCTGACAAATGGAAAATATTATAGCATGTGTAATGCAGACGAGAGATCGGAAGAAGATTATATGGCGTCGTAAGTTGTTATTTAAAGTGTATATAGTGAAAAGGGAAATAACCAGGGGGTTATTTCCCTTTTTTCTATTTCCGGTTTTATTCCGTTAATTAGAAAAGGTTAATGGTTCCTAAAACGTGGTAAAGAATAAGTAAATGGGATAGGAGATGGTACAATGGAACCGCAAAAGCAAAACTTTTATATTAATATTCAATCTCACGAAATAGCTAGAGATCCGTATCACTCAGAATGGGATTTCAAGGTGGAAGCAACCGAGCAGGAGATTGCGGAGCTGGAACAGTTGTTTGATGAGAACCATAAAACGGATTGGGAGAGTTATATGCGTTCCCATGTCCCTTTTCTTGAATATCACCATGATCCTCAAAATAAAGAATTTGACCAGAGATTGCAGGCTATTTATGCTTGGATTTATGTTCAGGGAGATGCTAAAACCCGGGAACAGATCAACAGCTTGGGAATCTTCGGGAATAAGCTGACAAATGACCAAAATAAAAACTTTAAATAGTAAGAAAATGTTTAATAAGAAAATAAATCATATCCAATAAATCTATAAAAAAAGACATCCTTCCAGCCCTATTTTTCTGTGCAGGGGGGATGTCTTTTTTATAGCAGTTAGGACATTCCTCTTCCGATTTCGTAAGGTGCTTGTTTAACATCTTTTGCGATTGCTTCCATGTTTTCATGCTTTGTTAATGTTTGGGGAGCTATAGATTTTCTTTTAGCATATTGGTTACTTTTGCTCTTTCCTCATCGGAAACGATTAAATAGTAGATTCCGCTGATTTTTGTACCTATACCCTGAATTTCATACTGGGATATATTGTTCCTGCTGGCGCGGTAGTTTTTTTGGATATTCATCATGTCGTCGAATGTCATGTTTGTTTTTACATTATCACCAAGAGCCTTCAGTATATCATAAAAGCGGGTAATAGAAGATACGCTAACAGCCTTGTCAAGAATGGCTGTTATAACCTGCCGTTGGCGTTTGTTCCTGCCAAAATCGCCTTCTGGATCAAGGTGTCTCATTCTAACGTAACCTATTGCTTTGTCCCCATTAAGCTCAATATCTCCTTTGGTGTAATGGTATCCCTTTTCATAATAGCCCTCATCAATCCAGTCCAAATCATTATAAACGGTAATCCCATCTACTGCATTTACAAGGGCATTTAATGCCCGCATATTTACCCGAATAAAATAATCCATCTTTACACCAGTGAAATTTTCAACCGTTTCTATCGCCATTTTCGGTCCGCCAAACGCATAGGCATGATTAATTTTATCAGTTGTTCCATGCCCAATAATTTCCGTTCTTGTATCACGTGGTATGCTTACCATTTGCATCGTTTCTTTTTTTGGATTCAATGTCATGGCAATTAAGGTATCGGATCTGCCTCTGTCACCTGTCCACTCGTCAACCCCGATAAGCAAGATCGAGATGGGCTGGGGGAATTGAGGGGACTGCTGCTCCGGGGAAGATTCTGATGACTCGCTGCTTTGACTAATGACTGGTTTACTCTGTGGTCTGTTCAATTTTATAGTTTCATGCATTTCATTAGCAGTATCTTTAACGGAATTGTAGAAATAAAAAACGCTGCCCCCAATTCCAATTGCTATCACAGCAATAATACTGGTGATTATTTTTAAGATTTTTTTCATATGCCATATCCTTTCCTAAAAATATTGCTTAGTAATCTGGGGAAGCTATTATTCTCATCAATTCTATAAAGCGGATAACCAATTAATTTAAACGTAAACAGCAGATGCACAATTAATAACTATGCCTTACAAAAAATGAATATGAGCCTTTAGTCTTAAAAAATACCTTAAAGCCAGTACATCTTCACGTCATTAATCCCCTTGGACGAGCATAACTATAAATAGACATATTTCATTGTACTAATTTAGTGGAGGTAAATTATGGACGAAAGGCTTTCCTTAAGAGAGGGAATAAAGGTTATTAGGAAGTGGCTGTGGCTGATTATATCTTTGGGCTTTGGAGCATCACTAATTGCAGCAATCATTAGTTTCTTTGTCCTAAAACCTGTTTACCAAAACAGCTCGCAGTTTTTAGTGAATCAGAAGAATCCGGCTCCCGGGCAGGTGTTTTCTGAGAACGATATCCGTACAAATGTGGAGTTAATCAATACCTATAAGGCCATTATTCTTAGTCCGAGGATATTGGACCATGTTGCTGAGGAATTAAAACTGAATTTACCCCAGAGGTTAGCAGAAAAAATCGAGATCTCAAGTGAAGAGAGTTCACAGGTTGTTACGGTACTTGCAAGTGATCATGATCCTAAAATGGCAGCTGATATTGCCAATACAACAGTAAATGTTTTTCAGTCAGAAATCCCACAGCTAATGAATGTGGATAATGTGGAAATCTTATCACCAGCAGTGATTCCAACTGCCCCGAAACCCGTTTCACCCAATAAAGTATTAAACATTGCAGTTGCTATGATATTAGGTGTCATGGTAAGTGTCGGGATTGCCTTTTTAATGGAATATTTGAACAACAAGATTAAAACAGAGGACGATATAATAAAAAAATTAAAAATCCCTGTTCTGGGTGTTATTTCTCATGTTGATGATAAAGAGATATACAATGTAGTGCAATCTGTCCAGGAAAAAGAAGGAGTGATGGTTGGAGATGCGTCGTAAAGTGCATAGTAAAAAATCAGCAATGCGTCATTTAATTACAAAACTCAACCCGCGCTCTTCTGTTTCTGAACAGTACCGGACAGTGAGGACAAACATACAGTTTGCCTCTGCAGGTGAGGATGTACAATCTATACTCGTGACTTCAGCCTCTCCCGGTGAGGGAAAGTCGATGACAGCAGCCAATCTTGCTATTGTCTATGCCCAGCAGGGAAAATCTGTTTTGATTATAGATGCAGACTTACGGAAACCAACAATCCATTATACCTTTTGTATTGATAATTCCAGGGGACTTAGTAATATTCTGGTTGGTGAATCAACACTCTTGGAAGCCGTTATTTCTAGTGAAATTGAAAATCTGGATATACTTGCCTGCGGTCCGATTCCACCCAACCCAGCTGAACTGCTTGCTTCAAAACGAATGAATGCTTTGCTTGAGGAAGCAAGAAAATTTTATGACATTATTCTGTTTGATACGCCTCCCGTTTTAGTAGTGACTGACGCTCAAATTCTAGCAAATTTATGCGATGGGTCGGTTCTGATCGTAAGGAGTAAATTAACACAATTTGAAGTTGCACAAAAAGCAATCGAAGTTCTTAAGGCTTCGGATGGAAAAATATTAGGAACCATTTTAAATGATTCAAGTAAGAAAGAGTCCCACTACTACTATAGCTAGGCCTCTATCAATTTACCTAGAAGTGACTTCAAATTTTGAGGTCATTTTTTTTATATTTAAACAATTCTAAATTATGAGCAGATAGTCATATTCATAAAAATCGCTACATAAATTGAAATAGTCTTTGGTACTAGAAAAGGGGAGTGTAATTCCCGTAAAAAGGATGAAATTTGATTAACAATAGTTAAAGAGTAATCATCCAGCGGTGGGATGGGTTACATAATTTTTTTTGAGAAACCAAATCAATACCTAAAGAATTACTTAAGTCAGAACTTCTGTTAAAAGGCTAAAAGCTAGGACAGCCCTTTCCAATTTGGCAATTATGGAAAGTTGTATTTTAACAGCTGAGATAGAAATTAAATAAATGCTGGAAAGCAAACTAATGGAGGAAGCTATAAAATTAGCTGTATCAATTGGGGGAGTATTCATGAATATTGCGGTTGTTGGTACGGGGTATGTTGGTCTTGTTACAGGTGTAAGTCTGTCAGAAGTTGGCCATCACGTAATCTGTATCGATATTGATGAGGCAAAGGTTGGGAGGATGAGAAAGGGGATATCACCTATCTATGAACCGTCTTTAAGTGATTATATGAAAAAGAACATTAAAGAAAAACGTTTGTTTTTTACGACTGACCTTGAAGAAGGAATTGGGAAATCTGAGGTAGTCTACATTGCTGTTGGGACCCCTGAAAAGGAGGATGGTTCAGCCAATCTAAGTTTTGTTCTGCAAGCTGTTCAGGATATCATCAAATATATCAAACAAGACACGATAATAGTTACTAAAAGCACGGTCCCAGTAGGCACTAACGATAAGATCAAACAGCTAATTTACGAAAACTTACCTAATGAAGTAAAGGTTGATATTATTTCAAATCCTGAGTTTCTAAGAGAGGGATCTGCAATTCATGATTCCTTTCATGGTGACCGCATTGTCATAGGAGCAGATAGTGATGAAGCAGCAAATATATTAGAAGAAATAAATAGGCCTTTCGGTGTGCCAGTATACAAAACTGATATCCGTAGTGCTGAAATGATTAAATATGCATCGAATGCTTTTCTTGCCACCAAGATCAGTTTTATTAATGAAATTTCGAACATTTGTGAACGTGTAAATGCCAATGTAGAAGAAGTTGCCAATGGCATGGGCCTTGACCAGCGAATTGGAAACCAATTTTTGAAAGCAGGTATTGGATATGGGGGCTCATGTTTCCCAAAAGATACGAAGGCACTTATCCAGATTGCCGGAAACGTAGATTATGACTTCGAATTACTAAAAGGCGTTGTGAACGTAAATAAGCAGCAGCAGGGTCTCCTTGTAAGAAAATTAACAAAGCGGCTTGGTTCTCTGGCAGGAAAGAGAATTGCTGTCCTAGGCCTGGCATTTAAACCAAATACAGATGATATGCGCGAAGCACCTTCTATCCTGATTATTGAAGAACTTGCCAGACTTGGAGCCCTTGTGGTTGCCTATGATCCAGTAGCAATGAAGAATGCGAAATCGCTTATATATAACCGGATTCAGTTTGCCAATAGTGTGGAAGAAGCAATTCTCGACTGTGATGGCGCATTAATTGTAACCGAATGGGAAGAGATTAAGAGTATTGATCCAAAGATATTTGATACCATGGCGTATCCACTTGTAATAGATGGCCGGAATTGTTTAGATCTCGAAACACTGAGAGCAAACAAAATTGAATATCATTCAATAGGCAGACCTGCAGTTATAAATATGGAAGTTAAGACTTACATCTGACTAAGTAATTACCATAGAGGCATGGGGTGAACATTCTATATGAGTATGGAAACTTCCCAGATTAAATCCGCTCCTTCCAATACACCAGCTGCTCCACTAAAAGATAAAGCCTCAATATCACCAATATATTCCTTCGGAAAACGCAGTCTCGATATTATAGGAGCCATTTTAGGTTTGGTTATTGCATCTCCCCTTTTCGTACTTGTTAGTATTTTGTACTGCTTTGGTGAATCTAAAGGGCCGTTATTTTTTAAACAGCAGCGATATGGCAAAAATGAAAAACTCTTTTATATTTATAAGTTTCGATCCATGGTAGTGAATGCTCATGAAATACTAAAAAAGGACAAAGCGTTATATCAAAAATACATTCATAACAATTACAAACTTGAACAGGATGTGGATCCTAGAATTACCAAATTGGGCCGGATCTTGCGAAAGTTTAGCTTTGATGAACTCCCTCAATTAATTAATGTATTAAAAGGGGAGATGAGTTTAGTCGGTCCCCGTCCAATTGTTGAAGAGGAATTGAAGGAATATAAGCATAGAGTGCATGAACTCCTTGCAGTAAAACCGGGAATGACGGGATATTGGCAGGTGTGCGGTCGAAGTGATGTTGGTTATCCCGACAGAGTAGATCTGGAGCTTTATTATGTTTACCACCAGTCCATGTATTTTGATATAAAAATATTGGTTAAGACTTTATTAGTAGTAGTTTTGAAAAAAGGTGCCTATTAATAAAAAACGGGAAGTGTGATTATTTTTATGGATAATCAGCCAGAAAAGATTAGTGTCATTATTCCTACTTTTAATAGAGAAAGTCTTGTCATGGAAGCAATAGAAAGCTTAAGAAACCAAACCTATAAAAATCTTGAAATTATTGTTGTAGATGATTGCTCTACGGATAATACCCAAAGTCGAATAGAAAATGAGCATGATCCCCGGATAGTTTATGTACGGCATGAATTTAATCAGGGAGGGTCTCAAGCAAGAAATACGGGGATTCAAAGGGCTACAGGTAATTATATTGCCTTTCTTGACTCTGATGATCAATGGCTTCCATCAAAGCTAGAAAAACAAATGGAACTTTTTAAAAAAAATCTTCATGCTGGTGTTGTTTATACAGGTGTAAAAAATATTTCAGGCATAGCCCTAAGATCAGTCATAATCCACAAAAATAAAGGCAAAATCTTATTCGAGCTATTAAAGAAAAATTGTGTAGGAACGACATCGACTGTAATCATTAAAAAAAACCTTCTATTAGAAACAGGCGGGTTTGATCCTGAATTGCCAAGCTGCCAGGATTGGGATTTATGGGTTAGATTAGCTCAAATTACTGAGTTTGATGTTGTGGAGGAAGCACTTGTTCTTTTTAATGAACATGGTGGAGACAGAATTACAACAAATGTCAGGTCTGTAATAATGGGTCATTTAGCCTTTTATCAAAAGTACTTACCTTTAATAAATGCATTAAATAATAAAGACTATTATTTAGCCCATGTAAATATGGCGAAAATAATGGTTAGAACTGGGATTGTAGGTAAGAACAAGACAGCCATAAAGAAAGGCAGAGATTTTTTAAAGCTCGCAATAAGGGCATACCCCTTTTCCATAAAAATGATTCTCATGTACCTAGGAACTTTCTTAAGCAAAAATATGCTCTTTATTATATATTCGTTCTTTAAAAAGGACACATCTCCTTTTTTAGTACCGGGTCATCAGTCATCTGGGAGCCATAGAAGCCGGGAATTATCATAATGAGAGGAGTAAAACATGTCTAGAATAGCTGTCTTAATACCGGTTTTTAATAATCAAAATGGTATATCGATAACCCTTTCATCAATGATCAATGAAAGCGGACTAAATGTAGACATTTTTGTTATTGATGATGGAAGTGTTCCTGCTATAAACTGTCCGGATAAAATTAATGGACATAATGTCTTTGTTATAAGAATGGAAAGAAATGCCGGAATTGAACATGCTTTGAATTATGGACTGAAGATTATTCAAAATCATGGCTATGGCTATATTGCCAGAATTGATGCCGGAGACACTGTCCTAAAAAACAGGTTTAGTAAACAGGCAGATTTCCTATCTTCAAATAAAGACGTAGCTTTGGTAGGTTCGTATGCTGATTTTAATACGAATGATGGGAAATTCTGTTTTACCTTTAAGCCGCCAACAAAATTTAAAACGATTAAAAGAAAAATGCATTTAAATTCATGCTTTAGTCACCCTGCTGTTATGTTCAAATCGGAGATTCTGGATGCGCTTGGTCCTTATTCCCTGAATTATAAGAGTGCCGAGGACTATGAGTTCTTCTTTAGAATAACAAAGAAATACAATGTTGCCAATTTGGCTGAAGTGTTATTGGCTGAAGAGTATAACGACACGGGAATCTCTGCTGTAAAAAGACGGCAACAACTGTTAAGCAGAATGAGAATTCAACTGAAGTACTTTGATCTCAAAGAAATATATAGTTACCTAGGCTTAATCCAAACCATGGGTTTATTCCTTTTTTCAAGAAAAGTAGTTGATCTTTTAAAAACAAATTTTTAGTGGTTATTATATAGAAAAAAATGGAGATGGGCTATGAGAAAGAGGGTTTTAATTATTTGTGAGACGCTGAGTGGGGGTGTCCGAAAGCATATCATTAATGTTTTACAGCATCTTTCTCCTGAAAAATTTGAGATTGCTGTTGCATTTGGAGAACAAAGGGCGGATCAAGTTTTTTTGGATTTTGCCACAAGAAACAAAGACAGATATCAATTTTATCCTATTGCTGCCTTTATTAGAGAAATAAATCCTATCCAAGATTTAAAAGTTATTTTTAAATTACAAAGAATCATTAAGGAATTCCAGCCGCAAGTTATCCATTGCCATAGTTCTAAAGCAGGTGGTGCAGGAAGAGTAGCAGCCATCTTTGGGAAATCTCATAAAATTTTTTATACACCGCACGGTTATATTATGCAGTATCCCTACTTAAGTAAACAAAAAAAACAGCTGTATGGATTAATAGAAAAATATCTTGGCAGAATAACAGATTGTACAATAAATGTTTCCAAAGGAGAACAAAAGGTCGGAAACCAATACAATGTTTTTCGTTCACAGAGAACAAAGGTTATCTACAATGGCATAGAGGATCTGAATCCTCTATTGGCTCCGATTGTTAAAGAAAATAAAAAAGTGATTATTGGTACCCTGGCTAGGTTTGACCAATCGAAGGATCCGCAAACCTTTCTGGAAATATCAAAAGCTATCGTAAACTCCAATCCGAATGTCGAGGTTTGGTATGCAGGGGAGGGTGAGTATTTTAAAGAGGAATTTTTAAAAGCAATAAAGAACATCCCACAGATAAAGTATTGCGGATTTCTTAGTTCGACCGATCAATTCCTAAACGAAATTGACCTATATTTATCAACCTCTCTTCATGAAGCCTTGCCATATTCAATTATAGAAGCAATGTCAGCAAAAAAGCCTATTGTCGCAACCAATGTTGAAGGAAATAATGAGTTGGTAATTCATGGATACAACGGATTCCTGTATTCCCCAGGAAACGCAGAAGAAGCATTAAGCTATCTACAAAAACTTGTTCATAATGAAGATATTGTTGGGGAATGCCAAAAAAACAGCTATCGGTTATTTAAAAATCATTTTCATATCCAGACCATGATTAGCAAGTTGGAAGAGGTATACGATATGTCATTTTAAGGAAAGCCCCTATAACGGAGTTGAAAGCTTTGTATCAGATGAAAAATTATTTATCTAAAACACTGCTCATTGGATTTCTATCTTTGGTACTTGGATGTACTGCAGCTACTTTACCATCTGCTGTAAATATTACAGATAACAATTCTTATTCTATTGTAATAATTTCTCTAATTGGAATAGCAGGAGTGATTGTGTTATTTCTTTTAAATTGGGAACAATTATTATTTTTATTTGCATTGAGCCTTGGATTTCAGCTCTATGACCCGTCACCATACGAAGCTTTTTTCTTTATATTGATTCTCATGTTTTTAGTAAAGAAAGTTCCGATGAATGGGAAAATGTTTAATAATTTTATATTCGCCCTGCTGTTTTTATTTCTTGTATTTGGTACATTTTCTATTTTCTTTTCGATTAATATTTATAAAGCTGCTGCATGGCATTTAATAACTGTTTATCTTGTAATGAGTGCATTATTTTTATTCTTGGTCATAAAAAATGATAAACAGTTCAGTTTTTTTCTAAAAGGATATGTAGTTGGAGCAGTGATTAATAGTATCTGGGGTTTTATCGTTTATTTCGCTGGTAAAAGTGAGGGTGGCCGTTTAAATGGCTTCTTTCAGGATCCAAATATATTTAGCCCTTATATTATTATTGCCAGCATGCTGGTCATTGAGGACATTCTATCTCCAAAATTATTTAGGTCAAAACCATTTAAAGTTATATCTGTCGTTCTGCTTGTTGGTTCTGTTGTCTTAGCAATGTCACGTGCGGGATGGATAAACCTTGCATTCGCATTACTACTATACCTAGGGGTTAAAGTACTAAAGAGGCAGCTTAGGCCAGGTTTTTTTATAAAATTGATTCTTATTCCACTTGTTCTGTTTTTATCTGTTCATTTCTTTTTCCCGGATTTAACGGATTTAGCAAAAAAACGATTAGAAGAGAGGACAACGCTTCAATACTATGATAATGACAGATTTGAAGCTCAAAATTTTACCTTAAAGGTAGCTGAACATCATCTTTTCGGTATAGGACCGGGAGAAATTACAACCATTTATTATATGGATCCTCATAATTCATACTACAGGATATTCGCGGAATATGGCTGGTTGGCCGGCAGTTCACTGATGCTTCTTTTTTTAACCCTCGGATGGATCTTAATGAGAAAGAGCCTCTCTTTAGATAAAAAAGAATTTAATATTTACTTAGTTTTTCTATGTACACTAGCTGGAACGCTGGTCAACATCTCAGTTGTCGATGCTCTTCACTGGAGACATTTCTGGGTTTTTTTCGGACTATGCTGCTATTGTATTTTTATTAAGAAGGAACAGGCTCTAAAAGGGGAAATTCAATGAACAATTTACTAGGAAGTCGATTATTTGGAAATATCATTTCTTTAATTGTTCTGCAGGGGAGTAATTACCTTTTTCCGCTACTTACATTTCCCTATTTAATTCGGACGCTGGGAATAGACAATTATGGGGTTCTGGTTTTCTGTGTCAGTATGATGCAATTTTTAAATGTTTTTATCGACTATGGTTTTAATATTTCCGGAACGAAAGATATTTCTATTCATAAACAAAACCAGGAGAAAATAAATGATATTTACAATGTAATCATGACTATAAAATTCATGCTTGTTTTGCTAGTGGGTATCATTTATATTTTCGTCATTGAAATGGTCCCTTTTTTTAGAGAAAACAGGACTGCTTTTCTTTTAGGACTTTTAATTATTACAGGAAATGCCCTTTTCCCTATCTGGTTGTATCAAGGGCTTGAAAAAATGAAGTATATTACTTACTTCAACATTGGGGTTAAAGCCTTTGTTACCGTACTAGTTTTTCTCTTTATAAAAAATATGGAGGATTTTACTCTAGCCGTTTTGTTTCAAACTCTTTATTTCTTCCTTCCAGCTATTATTTCTATGCTGTTTGTAAAAATAAAATTAAAAATTAATTACAAGGCAGTCCTTGATATTCATAGAATAAAAGAGGAATTCATCAGGGGAAAACATATTTTTATGACTACCCTATGGGCCAGCTTTTACGGGCAAGGACCGCTTCTTATTCTTGGTTTTATTTCCGGAAGTCATGCCGCAGGTAACTATGGTATCGGGGAAAAAGTCCAGGGAGCCTTCTATGGGCTTTCGCAGCCGTTTACACAAGCATTATATCCATATATTTGCGATTTGTATGAAAGGAAGAAGGACCAATTTTATATATTTAAGCAAAAATTGCTAGGGCTGGGCATGATTTTTTCAATCTTAATCGGTATTGCATTATTGATCTTCTCCGCCCCGATAGGAGCTATTATTTCGGGAACAAATGATCCAAAAACAACCTCCTTGATTGCGTTTTTTTCCGTCATTGTTTTCTTTTCGATTATCAACACGTTACTGGTGAGAATTCTTCATGCTGTCAACTTATCTCATCTATTAAATAAAAGCTTTTCGATTGCTGCTGTTGTTTTTGTTTGTTGTTCTTTTCCTCTCACAATTTTATTTCAAGAATTTGGTATGGCCACGACCGTCATTCTAGCGGAGGGCACAGTTTTTGTCTTTAATATTCGTAATGTGCTACATGTGAGGCCAGAGGGAACTTTACAACCTACTACACAGAATAAAATGGTTTCTGGCAGTTAAAAAAGGACTAAACTATGGGCTATTTAGATGGAGGAGATGACTTTCTATGAAAAGTGATCAGAATGGGACATTTATTATTTCCCTAGATTTTGAATTATTTTGGGGTGTTCATGATATTTATAAAAAAGAGCAATATGAGCAAAATGTCCGCGGAGCACATCATGTCGTACTTTCCCTGCTGGAAATGTTTACTGAATATGGTATACATGCTACATGGGCTATTGTAGGCATGATTTATTTTAAAAACGTAGATGAATTAACCCCCTATTTTCCACAACATAAACCAAGTTATCTAAATGAAAGATTTTCTTCCTACCATTATCTTGAACATAATCGAATAGCTGAAAAGGACCAGGATCTATTCTTTGCTCCTTATCTAATTAAGAGTATTTCCTCTACGCCAAAGCAAGAGATAGCAACACATACATTTTCTCATTACTACTGCCTGGAAGAGGGACAAACAATGGAACAGTTTTCTGAAGACCTGCAGCTTGCACAGCAAAAAAGTCAGGAAAATGGATGTGAGATTCAATCCATCGTTTTTCCTCGAAATCAAGTAAACAATGATTATCTCAGGGAATGTAAACGACTGGGGATCCGTTCTTACCGAGGAAATGAAGCGAGCTGGGTATACCGTTTACAATCCACAGAAAGAAAAAGATATTTGAAGAGAGCCTTACGTCTTTTGGATCGATATATTAATATTTTTGGTCATCAGACATTTGAGCTGCCAAAGCAAGCTTCTATTGATTTGCCCCTTAATATTCCATCAAGCAGATATTTAGCGAGATGCTCACAAAGGCTAAAGTCGGTTGAAGGATTGAGATTAAAACGCATCCTTAATGATATGACTTACGCAGCACAACATGGAAAAGCTTATCACCTTTGGTGGCACCCGCATGATTTTGGCAGAAATACTGCTGAAAATATCTCATTTTTAAAGGAGATTTTGGAGCACTTTTTACTTCTGCAAAAAACATATGGATTCAGGAGCAGAAATATGAATGAAGTGACCTTGGAAATAACTCATGAAAAGGAAGAGAAACATGATCATAAAATGGAAGAAATTCTTCTTTGAAATAAGTGAGATATACGGAAATGTGGAAGATTCAGAGGAACCGCAGAAAGCAGATGTTCATGCGTTTTTTCAGCAAAATAGACTAATCGAGCTCTCCAAGTGGAATACGCTGCATAAAGAAACTCAAACATTGTGTATTGATCTCTTTAATACAGAAGAAAAGCTGCGAACGGAACTTAATAAATCAACACGTTATCAAATAAACAAAGCTGAGCGAGACGATTTAACTTTACAGGTAATTACTAATCCCAAAGCGACTGAACTGGAAGATTTTAAACACTTTTTTAACGCATATGCTAAAGAAAAAGGAATAGAATTATTCCAAGCAAAGCGATTAAACGGGATGTCAGGGAATGGTAAAGTTTTTATTACCTATGTTTATCATAAGAATGGAGATAAGCTTGCGGGACATTTGTATATAGCAGATGGTAAGCGTGCGAATATGTTTTACTCTGGCTCGGTAAGGTTAACCAATACCGAAATACCTAAAAACGATGTTGGCCGTGCCAATCGGTATCTGCATTGGCATGATATTCTCTTTTTTAAAACGGAAGGCTATCAATTATATGATTTTTTTGGAATATCACAGGATGAAAACAATAAGGATCAACAAAATATCAATCAATTTAAGAAGAGCTTTGGTGGAGAAGAAGTGACAGAGTATAGAAGCTTTGTTCCGAAAACACTGAAGGGAAATCTATTTATCTTCCTATTAAAAGTAAAATGGCGGAATCAGATAGAACTGATAAAGGGGAAGATGGTTCGAAATGAACAGAAAAAATCCCAGCAAAAAAAGGCATATTAGAGTCTTTTTAAAAGGATGTGTTTCAATTGATTGATATTCATTCTCATTTAATAACCTGCAAGTCAATCTTTTTGAACCAATAATGCCGACTAGAAAAAAACTCTTGGGATTGTTTTAAATATCTGGAACAAAAGAAAGCCAACACAGTTTTTTTTTTGCTTTCTTTTGTTCCAAAGATAAATCTGTAAGCCAGATCCGTTTTATTCAAATTAACAAAAAAAGTAAAATTATATATCCGAACGGATTGAATTGCTATTTAATGTGTTAAACTAATATGGAGTACATACTAGAGGCCTGTATACATAAATGAAGAATTTCTTTGCAGAAATAAGTATTTAAAACTATTAGGAGGTAAACATGGGAAGATTAGTTCATTTCGAAATTCATGTGAGCGACATGGAACGAGCAAAAAAATTTTATGGAGAGGTATTCGGATGGTCATTTCAAGATTGGAGTGAGTATGCAGGAATGCCTTACTTTGGTGCAGTGACTGGAGATGAAAATGAACCTGGAATTAATGGTGCTTTAATGCAGCGGCAAGGCCCTCCGCCTGAATCAAACCAACCTTTAAATGGTTTTGCTTGTACAATGGGAGTGGAAAATTACGATTTAATAGAAGCTAAAATTATTGAGAATGGCGGCGAGGTTGCATTGCCCAAATATGCTCTGCCTGGAATGGCTTGGCAGGGTTATTATATAGATCCAGATGGCAACCTTTTTGGAATTCACCAACCTGATGCAAACGCAAAGTAGAGGAGAGGATTGGTGAATAAAAGCATGGAATCCACAGACACGGCAGGCATACTTGAAAATGTGCGCAAGATCTGTCTCGCAATGCCCGAAGCTGTTGAAATAATTGACGGTTTCGGACACAAGACTTTTAAAATCAATAAGAAGTCCTTTGTAATTACGGGTGAAAGTGAACAGGGGTTCAACTTATCATTCAAGTCAAATCCTGAAACACAAGAATTATTGTTACAGAAAGAGCGTTTTTTCAAAACACCATATATAGGCCATCACGGCTGGGTGTCTATTCAAAATCCGGAGAAGGAAGACTGGGTTGAATTGTCCGATTTAATTCAAGAGGCCTATTTACGGGCAGCACCGAAGCGTTTGGTAAAGAAATGGAATGAATTGCATAAAAAGTGACGAAAGGCAGACCATCTGCCTTTCCAGGCTGTCGAAAAACATTCGATGGCCTTTTATTTTGTATGCAAACTTTAATAATTAACCGCGTTAATTTGTTAAAATGTATTAATGTAAGAATAATTCTATTTTCATGTTCTATAACGTGAATACATGAGTCGACTCTTTATCAGATTATTCTACATAAAATTACAATTATATTACATTACCGACAGAAGCATTGTTTTTAGTCCTTTTGGAATATAAACTAGAAATATAGTAGGAATATAGAATGAATGATAGGTAAATAGAGGAGATTTAAAATGATAAAAAACATAATAAAATATACAGTATCAGCTGCCCTAATAGCCACTATGTTTCAAGCAACACCTACCTTTGCAAGTCCAAACGATTCAAAAGTGACAGAAAAACAAATCCAAGATACAGAAGGTCAAATTAATGACTTTGAAACAAAGATGCAACAATTAGATAACCGAATCATGTTGTCTATGGAAAAAAGTCAAAAACTAACCGATTCTATTAAAACACAACAAAGTAAAATAAAAGAGACAGAGACTGAAATTGAAGAAGCCAAGAAAACCCTTGAAACTCACAAAGAGGTCTATTCGGAACGACTTAAAAGCATTCAATTAGAAGGAAAACTGTCAATTGCAACCTATGCAGAACTGTTGCTTTCGTCCGATAACATTTCACAGTTTTTAACTCGTTTTACTGCCATTTCTAAGATTATGGAAACTGATACCGACCTGTTGAACGGTTTAAATGAAAAAGAGCAAGCATTAAAAGCAGCTGAAGAAAAATTACATAATGAATTACACCAATTAGAACAGGATCAAGCTGAATTAGCTGTTGCACAAAGAAGTATTGAAGCTGATAAACAAGAAATAGCAAAAGAATTGGCAGCAGCCGAAGATAAATTAAAGAACCAAAAGGATCAACTAGCGGAACAACAACGCCAAGCTGAACTTGCAGCCCAAGAAGCCCGTCGCCAAGCTGAACTAGCGGCACAAGAGGCTGAACGCCAACGCCAAGCACAATTAGCTCAACAGAGGACAGTTCAGAAGTCTGGGCAGCAATCTTCAGTGAATGCAATTACAAAATCAGCACCGTCTGCTATTGTAGCTAATCTATCTGATACTGATGCGGCAAATAAACTTATTGCGTATGCAAAGCAGTTTCTAGGTGTTCCTTACGTTTGGGGAGGTACAACACCAAGCGGATTTGATTGCTCAGGATTCACTTCATATGTATATAGAAATGCACTTGGTATTAGTCTTCCAAGAGTGTCACGTGATCAGCAAAATGTTGGAACACGGGTCCCTCTAGATCAAGTACAGCCTGGAGATTTATTATTTAGAGGTTCTCCTGCCTATCATGTTGCTATTTATATTGGCGGCGGTCAATATATTCATGCTCCGCAAACCGGCGATGTAGTAAAAATCGCAACGTATAGTCCTTCTAAATTTACTAATGCTGTTAGAGTACTTCATTAAGACATGTAAACTTAAAATAGTGAAATATTTTCCCTCAGACAATTATCCTGAGGGATTTTTATTTAATAAAGAGATACCCCCTTATTCGTATTAATAAACATATTTTTACTATTTTTTTTTGTAAAGATGAAAGGACTACTTGATAGCGGCAAAGTAAAACCTGTGATTGACCGAAGTTATAAATTAAGTGAAATTAAAGAAGCTTTTACGTATTCTGCAGAAAGACATGCTCAGGGAAAAGTGGTGATCACGATGTAACTCGTAAATCCATGCTCTTTATCAAAAATCCCTCTGACTACAGGTTGGAGGGATTTTTGATTGAAAACTTTCCAAAAATTAAATCAGACGAAACTGCAAAAATGATGTAAAAGTGTTAAACTATTAGTTTAATGAATGAAATAGGTTTTTGTGTTGTTAATATGGTTGAGATACAATATTAAGGTTATGCTTGAAGTATTGATTTTAAACTTTATTGATTAGAGCAAACTAAGAATTACAATCTGGCTCTTGTAAAAAGTACATATTTGGAGGTCTACAAATGGCTATGAATAATAATGATATCTTAATTAGATTAAGATATGCACTTGATATAAAAAATACAGATATGGTAAAGATTTTTAAACTTGGTGGGATTGATGTAACAAAAGAAGAAGTGTTGAAGATTCTTACAAAAACAATGGATGAAGAAAACATGGATAATGACCAGGATGAAGATTACATAAAGTGTACTAATCACATGTTAGAGTCATTTTTAAATGGCCTTATTGTTTTTAAACGAGGTAAACAGGAAGCAAAACCAGGTCAGCCTGAAAAACCTGTAATGTCTATTAAGGACTATGGAAGTGTAAATAATGTATTGCTAAAGAAATTGAAAATTGCCCTTTCTTTAACAAGTGAGGATATGATAGAAATATTAGAAGATGCAGGGGTTACCATAACAAAAGGAGAATTAAGCGCATTGTTAAGAAAGGAAGGGCACAAAAACTATAAACCTTGTGGTGATAAATACGCTCGAAATTTCTTAAAAGGCTTGGCCATCCAGTATCGGGATTAATGTGTGACAGATTGATTTTCATTTGCAGCATCCAATGGGAATATGTTTAACGCCTGGCTTTAAAGGGTACCTCACAAGAAATTCCTTTTAAAGGAGGTGGCATTCATGGAATTGGAAGTAAAATGCAATGTAGATAATTGTAAGTATTGGGCTGAAGGTGACCAATGTATTGCTGACTCTATTTATGTGATTGGCCTTCATGGCAGAGAAGCTGCAGATGTTGAGGAAACAGCATGCAAGACCTTTGAAAAACGAGATTAAGTTTACTATTTTTGAAAAACTGGACGACAACTCAAACGTCCAGTTTTTCATGTTTATAACCAACTTTTCGTTTCTGCCATTTTATAAGTCATCTCATGTGCTGAACAGTATAATAAATGGGGAAACGTAGACATTAAAAACGCATGCCTTGTGTTAATATAAAAAGCAGATAGATAAATTTATTTAAGTAATGACGCCAAAAAAAGAAAAGGAGATCCAATGACAAAAGAGATAAACGAGTCAGGATGGAATTTTGACAACAGTTATGCCCGTCTACCGAAAACATTTTATTCCAGTCAGAATCCGAATCCTGTATACTCACCTAAGTTAATTATTCTCAATGAACCGTTGGCAGCATCCTTAGGATTAAATGCTGGGACATTAAAAAGCGAAGATGGAGTAAGAGTGTTTGCCGGCAATCAAATCCCTGAAGGTGCTTTCCCACTTGCACAAGCTTATGCTGGGCATCAATTCGGACATTTTACCATGTTAGGGGATGGCCGTGCGGTACTTTTAGGGGAACAAATAACACCTTCGGGTGAGCGCTTTGATATTCAGCTCAAGGGTTCTGGTAGAACTCCTTTTTCACGCGGTGGTGATGGCAGAGCTGCACTTGGTCCGATGCTGCGCGAATATATTATCAGTGAAGCGATGCATTCGCTCAAGATACCAACTACACGCAGTTTAGCAGTGGTAACAACCGGAGAATCTATTATCCGTGAAACTAATCTGCCTGGTGCTATTGTAACGCGTATAGCAAGCAGTCATCTCCGTGTCGGAACGTTTCAATATGCTGCTAAATGGGGAACAGTTGAGGAACTCAGGGCACTAGCAGATTATGCAATAAAGCGGCATTATCCAGATGTAGAAGGGGATGATAATCGATATCTTTCTTTTCTTAAAGAAGTAATCAAGCGTCAAGCGGAGCTTATTGCAAAATGGCAGTTGGTTGGCTTTATTCACGGAGTAATGAACACCGACAATATGACAATTAGCGGGGAAACAATCGATTATGGACCTTGCGCCTTTATGGATGAATATGATCCGGCCACGGTATTTAGTTCTATTGATACTCAAGGACGCTATGCTTATGGTAATCAGCCCTATATCGCGGTTTGGAACCTTGCTCGATTTGCTGAAACGCTGCTGGCGCTGTTGCATGAGCATCAGGAGGAAGCTGTTTCACTTGCAGAGACTGCGCTGGCCAATTTTTCAACAATCTTCGAAAGGAATTGGCTCACAGGCATGAGGTCAAAGCTGGGGTTATTTAATGAAGAGGAGCAGGATCAATCTCTAATTAAAGACCTCCTTACCATGATGCAGAAGTATCGTGCGGATTATACCAATACTTTCCTTGCCTTAACGTTTGAGCGACAGGATGATACACTCCTGTTCGATTCGACCGAATTTGCTCAGTGGAATGAGCTTTGGCAAGCAAGACAAGAAAGGCAAGAGGAATCGAAAGCCGCCGCGAACCAGTTAATGAAGGACAGCAATCCAGCGGTGATTCCTCGGAATCACCGGGTAGAAGAAGCATTAGCTGCTGCCGTGGAACAAGGAAATTATAGTGTCATGGAGCAGTTGCTAAAAGTTCTTTCAACACCCTATGCCCATACACCTGAACAGGCTAAATATGCAACATTGCCTGCACCATCTACACACCCTTACCGGACATTTTGCGGTACATGATAAGACTTACTTTATAGCTACAACATACATCTAACTACGCTCCCTCAAACATCAGGTTTGAGGGATTTTATTTTCACTGATATTTACGAATTGATAGGTTGATAAATAGTATAATAAAAATGGAATTAAATGAGCTTTTAGGTAATAAAGGTGTTAATTTTGTACTATATTTAAATATATTTTGAGTTTAAGTGAAGAATGAATTAGGTTGTTCGAACACAGTTTGAATCAAGTGGCAATACATAAAAAAGTAGAGGGAATGTATCGTATGAATGAGGAGCTTATAAAAAGTGCAGATGCATGCTATCGGCTCGCTGAACTTAGGGCGGCCGATTATTTTCAATCATTACAGGCGGTGGTCAGGCAAAAGACGTATGTCACTACCCTAACAAAAGATATACAATCCTGGAAACACAACCATATTCATCATCCTTCATTCTTATCATTCTTTTCTCGTCGAAAGGAAAAACCTGATTCAAGTGGGTATTCCAATTATATCCAATGGCTCAATTATTCAGGCAAACTAGATCATTACTTAGATCGAAGCATTTCTTATATTTTTTTACGGGATTTGGGCAAATCTTTGAACTCACATGACACCCAGGCACGGATTCAGCGTGTAGTGGAAAGTTTGAAAAATTATCTAATTACAAATCGACAAAACCGCAAGGAGGAGTTTAGTTTAGCTGGATTGTACCGAATGGCACAAAAGGAAGGGATTGAACCTACCTTCTTTTGGTTAATAGACAAATTAAAAACGGTTTCCTCACATATTCCAGAGGGCATGAATGCGGAGCATGCACAGCGAAAACTGATTAAAATCATTGCCGGTGTCTTGATGCACATTATCGAAGAGATGAATGGGGAGGTTACGGCTGAAGAACGTAGACAAAAACTAGATGAAGCAATCCGGTTAGGCTACTCCTATGGTCTAACGTACCCCTTCATTGATGATCTTCTCGATGCTAAAGTTTTATCCGATAAGGAGAAATTACAATACTCCAACCTGATACGAACTACTTTGATCACAAGAGCTGTACCAGCCCTCGGTCATTGGACTGGCAAGAACAGAGCGTTAATCGAGTATATCCACTCGGAGCTTAGATCTGCTTTTGAGTATATTAAGCAACATCAGCAAAAAGTGACGAGCGAACATTTTTTTGATCAAGCCTATATTTTTTTTCAATCACAAGAAGTGGACAGAATAAAGGATCTGTCCTATGACAATTACAGTAATGAAGAACTGTACATACCTATTATTTTAAAATCTTCTTCATCACGATTGATTGTCCGATCGGTACTCAGTGCTCCAAAGGATGAGGGATTTGACAGCCGTACCTTCTTTTATGGGATTTACAATCAGCTGGCAGATGATTTTGCTGATATGTTTGAAGATATGAAGAATGGTGCAGTGACTCCCTATACCTACTATATGAAATACCATGGACGACGTCCTGATTTAATTAATCCGTTTGAACTTTACTGGGCGGTGATTTGCCATTTAATTCATGACGTGTATCACTCAGATTCCAAAACAATCGAGGTGATTCTCGATCGTGCTATTAACGGTCTAAAACGATTTAAGGAACGAATGGGGACCGAAACATACAACAATGTGATGGGGCTTTTTGCTTCAGGAAATCCCCAATTCAATCTCTTGATTCAAAATATGGTGGGGAAAGCGGACGATGTTGATTTCTTTGATAAATTGCTCCGGGACCATATGATAACCAGTTTAAAGAAAGAACGGAAAGAGCAGGAGGAATTTTTAGATACAATTGAAACAGTGCGAGATCAAATTAATCAGCTCCTACCTATACAAAACAACAATCAAAACCTTTTATGGGAAGATCCCATTATTGATGCAGTAAACTATAGCCTAAATAGTGATGGAAAGCGGTTGAGGCCCATCATTACATGGATGATGGGCGTTAACGAGTATGGGTTAGATAAGAAAGCCATCATTCCACTCTTGAGATCATTGGAATATATGCATACGGCATCGTTAATATTTGATGATCTTCCATCTCAGGACAATGCTTCTATCCGCAGAGGGCGTCCCACCCTGCATCAAGTCTACAACAGTGCCATAGCTGAATTAACGGGACTCTTCTTGACCCAAAAGGCAATTGAAGAACAGGCATCTCTTGATGACTTTGATTCAAAAACAGTGGTGAAACTAATACATTATTCAGCTGAAATGACAGGGAATATGTGTAAGGGACAGGCAATGGATTTGGAGTCAAAAGGAAAGAAATTGACATTGGAACAGTTGAATATGATGTGTTTTTATAAGACTGGGATCGCATTTGAAGCCTCACTTATTATGCCTTGTATTCTCGCAAAAGCAAATGAGGTTGAAATCGAAGCACTGAAAAGATTTGCGTATCATGCGGGAATTGCCTTTCAGATTAAGGATGATTTGCTTGATGTAGAAGGTGCCCTGAACTTACTCGGAAAATCGGTAGGAAAAGATGCTGAAAATAACAATTCGACTTTTGTATCGATCTTAGGGACGATTGAGGCAAGAAAAGCGATGTGGGAGCATTATTGTCTTGCGTTGGAAATACTGCAAGAGATGCCGCGAAAAGTTACGTTTTTAAAGCATTTATTAGATTATTTTGTAAACCGGGACCATTAAGAGTTTAAAACTGTTTATTCATACTGTTAACTCACAGTAATCGTGGTATAATGTTCTGTATGAAATTGACAAAATTTGTCGGAATTCAGACATAAACCAAAGAAGTGTTGTGTAGTTGAATCATATAAAACGGAAACTTAGGCAAAAAAGTGTTTTATTATTAGAGAAATATTTTACTGGAGTATCAATTGATTACAAGGAAGTAATAGGGATTATAATCCCTATTTTAGTTGATCAGGCCTTCCTAATCTTAATGAGCTTTTTGAATACGGCCATGATAAGCTCTGCAGGGGTTGCTGCGGTTAGTGCCGTCAGTATGGTAGATTCGTTAAATATATTCTTGGTAAATGTATTTATCGCGGTTGCTACTGGTGGTACTGTCATTGTTGCGCAATATAAGGGTAGTGGGAATTTAAAAATGGTATCGAAAACAGCAACACAAGCGATATCAGCGGTAACCATTTTTTCGGTGTTAATCAGCGGACTCGTAATCACGTTTCATAAACCAACCCTAAACATCTTATTTGGTAATGCGGATGCGGATGTTTTTCAAAATGCAAGAATTTACCTCATTGGCAGCTGTATTTCTTATCCGTTAATCGCTATATTCCAAGCTGTGACAGGAGCTTTAAGAGGTGTGGGTGAGACCAAACCATGCTTAAATTTATCATTAGTAATGAATGTTACCAACACCATTTTAAATGTATTGTTAATTACCGTATTTGATATGGGTGTTACAGGGCTAGTAGTCTCAACTATTCTAGCAAGAATACTAGGAGTGGCTGCTTCGTTAATTTATGTTATTAAATACAATGAGACAATCCGCTTCAAAATAAAAAATGCATTGCACATTGATTTTTCAATCTTAAAGAAGGTTATGTTTATTGGCCTTCCATTTGCGGCAGAGCAGATATTTTTTAATGGCGGAAAACTCCTGACTCAAACATTTATTATTCAATTAGGGACATTGGCGATGATGGTGTATGCTATTAGTAATTCGATTGCATTGTTATTCCAAATCGGGCCAAATGCGCTAGGAATTTCAATTGTGACAGTGGTCGGTCAATGCGTGGGACGAAGGAACATAGAGGATGCCAGAAAGTTAGTGAAATCGATCATTGGATTTTCTTCCATCCTTTTTGTGATAACAGCTTGTATCTTATTACCATTTTTTCCTTTGATGATGAAATTGTTTAATCCACCTGCTGAAATTATTCCGACGATCTTTACGCTTATCTTACTCTCTGCCATTGCTCAGCCATTATTATGGTCACCTAGCTTTATTATGCCATCTGCATTACGGGCTGCAGGAGATTCTAACTTTACCTCAATTGCCTCCTTACTTTCCATGTGGCTGTTGCGGGTAGTTCTTGGCTATATATTAGGAATCACCTTAGGATTTGGGATAACTGGTGTTTGGGCGGCGATGATCGTTGAATGGGGTGCACGTGGACTAATTTTTACAAGCAGATTTAAAGGTAAGAAATGGTATGCACATAAGCTTGTTTAATGAGTGAATTTTTCTGAGAACGTTAAATTCATAGTTTTATATAGATATATAACAATGATGTCATGGAGAAAATTTCAAAAAGCAACAAAGTAATTTGAAAATTTAAACTAAATAGTATAGTATTAATAGTGGATGTAGGGTTATTTGCTCTATTCTACTTGGAAGATTTTATTCTATTGTGTTCCGATTATTGAATAGGCAACGATTCTCTAGATATATTGATGCTAGAACTTAAGCCAAAATAAGACGTAGGAATCCCTACGCTTATTTTGGCTTTTTTATTTTTGTATGATAATGGGGGGAAGTAATTAAATGGAGGTAGATGTAATAAAACGTCTAAATTGTCTGTTAGACATTTATCTTGATGTGAATGTGGACAAAGACTTCTCAGTTCTATCGAAGAGGTCCGATCCATTCTTTATTTTGAGTATGTCCGGTCAATTGGTTTATGTAAACGAAGTCTGTGAAATCCTCTTGGGTTGTTCTAAGAGAAATTTGTTACAGATGAACCTGAGTGATCTTTTTACTTCAACTGTTTTAAATGAGACCAGTACATTTTTTTTTGAAAAAGAAAGGGACAAACTAACTAATTTTGATTCAAGAATTAGCATGAAGCTGGGAACGATATTGGATGTGAATGTGACTACCTTTCCTATTCTGAATGATATGGAAGTGATTGGGACATATGTGGTCTTAAAAGATATAACTTATATTAAAATGCAAAGACAATTATTATCGGAGAAACAAGCAGTTGCAGGTCAATTAGCGGCGGGAATTGCCCACGAAATTCGTAATCCAATCACAGCAATAAAGGTTTTTTTACAATTAATTATGGGTGATTATAATGGTGAAATTATGTATTTTAATGTTATAGAATCAGAGATTAATCGAATAGAAGACATTCTAAAGGAACTAATGGTCCTAGCAAAGCCCACTAAAAAAAAATATGCAAGGGTAAGCATCAGCTTATTATTAGAACAGGTTTTAATCATAATGCAATCACAAGCACTATTAAATAATATTCAGATTGAAAAAAGGTCTAATCTTTGTGAAGAGATGGTTTTAGGTGATGAAAACCAATTAAAACAAGTCTTTATAAATTTTATAAAAAATGCTATTGAAGCCATGCCACATGGAGGAAAACTATTCCTTGAAGGATTTAAACAGGTCGAAAATGTTGTACAAATTAGAATCATCGACCAAGGATGTGGAATTGCTCCGGATCTACTGAACAAAATTTGTGCCCCATTCTTTACTACCAAAGAACATGGTACGGGTCTTGGGATGCACGTAAGTAATCAAATTATTGGTGAGCATAATGGTGTTATGAACATTAAAAGCAGTCCGGAGGGAACATGTATTGAAGTAAATTTACCAATGATCTGTTAAGTTATTGCTAGGAACATAAATAACATGTTAAACTATTAAAGTCTAGTGTCTTGCAGTCATTAGTTATAATAGTAAAAATTAGGAAATACATAAAACTTAACAAAACTCTTAATTTGTAAGGTAAATGGAAGAAACTATATATGATAGTCGTCTTACCGTGGCCTAACTTCGTTTATTGAAGTTAGGCCATTTTTATTTTTGCTGAAAGGTGACAATGAATGATTAATACAACTCAGGAGAATTTTCTCTATCTAAGTAGCATTTTTAGTAAATTAGTTAAGCGCAAATTTGGTAAAGGTCCAGAGACCTGTCAGGTAATGTCAAAGGGAAATAGATTATACATATATATGCGGAATTTTATTACACCGGCAGAGGAAGTAATGATTAAAAATAATGAATTAAATCTTGCTGCCAATTTCCGCTCAACTGTCATTAATGCTGTTACTAAGGAGTTTTTACCAGAAGTCGCAAAAGTTATAGGAGCTTCTTTTGATAAATTTTATCACGACTGGAATTATGAGAAAAACACGGGAGTACTTTTGCTAGAAAGTACTAGCTTAAATGATGATACGAAAATAGAGTTAATGTTTGAACACTCTCTTTTCCACTTAGTTGAAGACGTTGGTTCTTGTTATCATAAAAGACCTTCTCTATTAAAAGTAGTAAAGTATACACAAAGTATTTGCGCTATTGAATCAAATAAAGTCTTGACACAATTAGAATCTTTAGTCTATAAAAAAGGCAATAAAGATTTGTTGCTCCAACATGCCAGAGAAATAAAAAACGGTTATTTTAAGAACAAAGCTTTATTTGAAGAGCAATTTAATCGTATTATCGAAGATATTTTTATTGTGTGGGATTATGAAAATGACCGGAATATTCTAATTTTTGTTTTTTATAAAGAATTTTCAATGAGATAGTCTAATTAAAGACATGTTGTAATTAGAGAATATCTAGATACAACATGTTTTTTTGTTGAACTTTTATTTTAACAAGGGAGGTAATTGTACATAATAAAAGAGTAAATTCTAGATAACAATAACGATGCACCCCAACCCCTCCCATTTAAAATATAAGGAGTTAGCTAAGGATGATTGACCAAAACAAGGAAGAGTATATAAGCAGCTATATTAGCAAATTGCTGCGCAAAAATTTTGGAAGAGGACCGCAAACGTGCAGGAGTACCCTTTCTAAAACTCATCTCGTAACTTACTTACAAGGATTTTTAACCCCAATGGAAGATATCTTATTACAACAAGGAAAGAACCGATTTGTAGACCATGCGAGAACGGTTATTTTTAATCATCTATTGGATGAAATAAAAGGCGTAGTAAAAGTAACCCTTGGGGCCGATGTAGAAGAATACTACCATGATTGGAATTTTCCAAATAACTCCGGAATATTAATTTTTGTATTAGAAGAAAATTTAGGACAGGTCAGTAAACTGGAATTGGATATTGATATCGATAGATTAGAGTCAGAGGTCGGGCGAATTAGTTTTTTAGTAGAAAAATTGCCAGCTAAGATTATTACATATCCTATTTCGCCCTCGATTTACTTAATTGAAAGAAGGGGTATACTTGTTCAAATAGAGAAGGCGCTAATTACTAAGGGCTTTCAAAACGAACTTTTATTTACGAAGGACCAGTTAGAAAAGGAATATTTTCATCGCGATGGCAGGTTTGAGGAAATATTCAATAAATCTGTTAGGGACATTTTTATTGACTGGAACTTAAAGGAAGATAAATCGGTGATGGCAATCATTTTAACTTCTTAATGAAGCCTTTGCAGTTATAATTCAATTACTTTGGCAAAACCCCTATACAGCTGGAGATAGCAAGTAAACATGTCTTAAAAAGGGACAAGTTTGCTTGCTTTTTCTATAGATATAGAAATTAAATTAAAAACGTAAAAAAAAGATGATAAAATAGTCAAAATAGTATTATAATTATGTGACAATATATTTTATTAAAATAACAAAGAATCGTAAAGGTTCAAAGGAAATAAGGATGGGTGAAAAAAATGAAGGAATTAAAAATTGACATTACACTAACTTCGAACAAAAAAGAAAAACAAGCAGCAGACAAACTGAAATTTGGAACAACCTTTACGGACCATATGTTTGTCTGGAATTATACAGAAGGAAAAGGCTGGCACGATCCTCGCATTATCCCATACCAACCGATCACTCTAGATCCTGCCGCAATGGTTTTTCATTATGGTCAAACCGTTTTCGAGGGACTTAAAGCCTACTTAACGAAAAATGAAGAAGTTTTATTATTTAGACCTGATGAAAATATGAAAAGGTTAAACCGTTCAAATGACCGTTTGTGCATGCCGGAAATTGATGAGGAACTAGCATTAAGTGCCTTGAAACAATTGTTAATGGTTGATAGGGAATGGATTCCTGGGGCACCAGGTACTTCTCTTTATATCCGCCCATTTATGATTGCAACAGAACCACACCTTGGTGTTGAAGTTGCTAAACAGTATTTATTCATGATTATTATGTCGCCAGTTGGTGCCTATTATAAAGAAGGAATTAATCCTGTTAAAATTGCTGTTGAAAGTGAATATGTTCGTGCGGTTGCAGGTGGAACGGGTAATGCAAAAACGGCGGGAAATTATGCAGCTAGTTTAAAGGCCTCAGAGGTTGCCAGCCAGTATGGCTATTCCCAAGTATTATGGCTTGATGGAAGGGAAAATAAATATATTGAAGAAGTAGGAAGTATGAATATCTTCTTTAAAATTAATGGTGAAATTATCACACCTGCTTTAAATGGAAGTATTCTTGCAGGTATTACAAGAAAATCAATTCTTGAACTGTTAAAATATTGGAATGTACCAGTGGTAGAACGAAAAATCTCCATTGACGAAATAGAGAAAGCTTACCATGATGGATTATTAGAGGAAGCATTTGGGACCGGAACAGCGGCCGTTATCTCTCCAGTTGGAGAGCTTTTCTTGAAAAATGAAAAATTACTTATTAACAATGGAGAAATTGGCCAGCTATCGCAAAAATTATATGACACATTGACAGGAATTCAAAATGGAACAGAGCCAGATCCATTTGGATGGACACTAAGAGTATAAATGAAAGGTAAGTAGTGTAGTTATGACAATAAAAACAGTTTCTATTATCGGTTTAGGCGCATTGGGGATATTATTTGGAAATCAGTTAGCGAAGAAAATGCGGACAGAGGATTTAAGAATCATCGCAGATCAAGAGAGAACTGATAGATATAAAAAAGAGCAGGTTTATTGTAATGGTAAACCATGTCATTTCCACTTTGTAGCGCCTGAAGAAGTATGTGAACCAGCAGACCTGCTTATCTTTGCCGTTAAATTTAATGGTTTACATGATGCCATTCGAGCTGTGAAACATCATGTTGGCGAACAGACGATAATTTTATCGTTGTTGAATGGTATTACTAGCGAATCTATAATTAGTGAAGCATATGGCAGGGAAAAGGTTTTATATTGTGTCGCACAAGGTATGGATGCCGTTAAAGTGGGAAACAAGCTGACTTACGATCATATGGGAATGATTTGTTTCGGGGAACGGGAACCTGGGTTGATCTCTGAAAAGGTAAAGGAGGTCGCCGAGTTTTTTGAAAAAATGGAGGTACCCATTGAGGTGGATCCCGATATGGTCCGCAGGCAGTGGGGGAAATTCATGTTAAATGTTGGGGTAAACCAAACGGTAGCAGTGTACAAAAGTAACTATGGTGAGGTGCAAAGACAGGGTCAAGCCAGGGATACGATGATTGCAGCGATGAGAGAGGTAATCGCTCTTTCAGAAAAAGAAGGGGTCTATTTAACAGAAAAGGATCTCGATTACTGGCTAAGCGTATTAAGTACATTAAGTCCAGATGGAAAACCATCCATGGCTCAGGATGTGGAAGCAGAACGGTTCAGTGAGGTAGGGTTATTCGCCGGCACTGTTTTGGAATTAGCAGAAAAATATGGAATGTCTACTCCAACAAATAAAGAACTATTTAATAGGATTAAATTAATTGAAAGCAGATATGCTCATCACACACTCTAGTTTGAATTTTAAAAAGAGTACTCACCATACAGTGGTTTTTACTGTAAGGAAGGTACTCTTTTTTATTTCTATCTTAATCTAATAAGTATGTGTCGTATAAAAGAAATAGCAAAGGCTATGCTCAAAGTGGATAGCACTATAGGGATCATCCAATAGATAATTTGTTGCTGGGAAGTAAATAAATTATCATAAACATATTTATAAACAAATTTATCTGATATATTTGAAGCTAAATATATATCCAAGGACAAAATGGAAAATAATGAAATAGTTTTTGCAATAAAGTTCACCTTAATGTTAATATCATAAAAAATCAAGAAAAAGATAACTGCGTGAATCACAATGATTAACGATGAATAATAACCTGTCATCGATTTAAAAATACCGCCAGCAGAATAATGAATTTCAATAAATGTTTCTATCAATATTACTAGAAATAGTGCACTAATTCCTAATAATTTATTTATTTTGTATTGATTTTCTTTGATAAAAGAACCAATTAGATAATAGGTTAGAGGATAAATATTCACCCAAAAGTCAGGAAAGAAAAGGATACCTCTAACTTTATAATTTAAAAATGGTGGAACAGCAGTAATAATTAGTAATATTATAATTAGTGTTAGTTTTTGCTTCTGAGTGCTAATGTTTTTATAAAGAATATTAATATAAGGGCTTAGCAAGTATAAGCCAATGAACATATTTACATACCAAGAGTAGGTATTTGCTTTAAAACTTAAGATCATCGAAAACCATTCTATAATGGTTTTATCTTCTTTAAAATAAAATTCTCTAACTATAATAGCTAGGAGCGAATAAATTAGGTAAATAACAAGGATAGGTATTAATTTTTTAAAGTAATCTTTGGTGGGGGTTTTATTCATTTGCAAATAACCTGTTAAAATCATGAATAAAGGTACACCGATTAAAAAAAACATTCTTAGAAAAACTTGAAGATACATGTTTTTACCTATTAATGCGGAACTGTAAAATTCAGTATTTAGAAAAAAATGGACAGATGGAACAGTTAAAATAGCAAATGCTCTTACTAAATCGAGACCTGTCTTTCTGGTTAAAGTCATTCTGCGCTGCCTCCTCAGTGTGGAATTATAAATCAAATATTTTTTCGAGTTTCCTATTGTATCCTTCATTGCCTATCAATTAATGTTATTTTAATAACAATACTATTATTTTAAGTCTTTTTCCTTAATAGGAAAGGCTTTTTTATATTTTTATTAAAGATATTGTATTTTAAAATAGTATAGTGTTATAATGTGGTAGTATGATAATATGGTAACGTACTAAAGCGAATGAATTTTACTTATAAAGGGGTTTTAACATTATGAAACGAATAGCAACGATGTTACTAGTAATGATAGCAGCCTTCTCAATCCTTACAGCCTGCTCAAGTAAAACATCAGAAACAAAGGCAAAAGATAATACAATCGTAATCGGTATCGATGATAAATTTGCTCCAATGGGATTTCGGGATGAAGATAACAAAATTGTTGGTTTCGATATTGATTATGCTAAAGCAGCAGCAGAAAAAATGGGCGTAAAGGTTAAGTTTCAACCAATTGATTGGCAAACAAAGGAATCTGAATTAAGCAGCGGTCGGATTGACCTCATTTGGAATGGGTATACTATTACCGATGAACGAAAAAAGAAAGTTCTTTTCACAAAGCCTTATTTAAAAAATGCTCAAGTAGTTGTTACACGCTCTGATTCAAAGCTTACTAAACTAGCTGACTTAGAGGGGAAAGTTGTTGGGCTTCAATCTCTATCATCAGCATCAGATGCGTTGAATGAAAATCCGATTAAATCAAAAATAAAGACAATCACTGAATTTAAAGATAATGTTCTTGCTTTGAATGATTTAAAGAGCGGCCGGTTAGATGCGGTAGTCATTGATGAAGTGGTCATAAATTATTATATGACAAAAGAGAAAGAATCTTTTAAGGTACTTGAAGAATCACTTGCTCCTGAAGAATATGGGGTAGGCGTGAAAAAAGGAAATGAGGAATTACTTAACAAACTTCAAAAAGCTCTAGATGAGATGAATGAAGATGGTACAGCAACTGAAATCTCAAAAAATTGGTTTGGGGAAGATAAGCTTTTAAAATAAACGAATATATGGCAAAGCAGGATTTCCGCAGGAAACCCTGTTTTGTTTTGGAGGATGAATCCTTTTATGTCATTTGAATATATCAACTCGATCCTTAAGCCAATGCTTGAGGGTGCACAGATGACAGTCCTGTTATTTTTGATTGCGATTGTCGTGTCAATACCCCTTGGTTTTTTACTAACATTGGCTGTTAGAAGCAAAATAAAGCCGTTGTCATGGCTTGCCCAAGGTTATATATATGTAATGCGGGGGACGCCGCTATTACTGCAATTATTATTCATATGTTTTGGACTTCCGATGATTCCTGTCATAGGTGAATATTTGGTGTTGGACCGTTTCGTCGCGGCCTGTTTAGGATTTGTATTAAATTATGCTGCCTATTTTGCAGAAATCTTCCGTGGTGGGCTGCTTGCGATTGATAAAGGACAATATGAAGCGTCACAAGTACTTGGTTTAAATAAATGGCAGATGACAACACGAATTATTATGCCGCAAATGTTTCGAATAGCGCTTCCAGCTGTGGCTAATGAATCTGTTACCTTAGTTAAAGATACGGCCCTTTTGTACGCAGTTGCCGTACCTGAACTATTACACTATGCTGAAACAGCTGTGAATCGTGATTTCACTATCGTTCCATTTGTTGTTGCAGGAATCATTTACCTAGTTATGACACTTGTATTAACACTTGTTTTTAAATGGATTGAAAAAAGCTTTAAATTTGAACAATAAGGAGGGGTGTCTGTGGCTATCATTGAAGTTTCTAACCTGAAAAAATCGTTTGGTAAGCTGGAAGTATTAAAACAGATCTCTTTTAATGTGAATAAAAATGATGTTGTGGCTGTGATTGGCCCCTCCGGTTCGGGGAAAAGTACGATGCTCCGCAGCCTTGTTCATCTTGAACAAATAGATGATGGGACCATATCCGTTTCTGGGGACTACCTTGTGAAGGACGGCATATATTCAAAGCCGCCTCAAATAAAATTGATTACCGCAAAAATGGGAATGGTTTTCCAACACTTTAATTTGTTTCCACACCTAACCGTTCAAGAAAATCTTGAAATAGCTCCAAGACTAATAAAAAAGGAGAGCGCATCTCAACTTCGGCAGCGCAGTACTGAACTCCTTGAAAAGATCGGTTTGACCAGTCATATTAAGGCATATCCATCTAATTTATCAGGTGGTCAAAAACAACGAGTCGCCATTGCGCGTGCGCTCATGATGGAGCCTGAGATTCTCTTATTTGATGAGCCTACTTCTGCCCTTGATCCGGAATTAACAGGTGAGGTACTGCAAGTTATGAAGGACCTAGCAGAAGAACATATGACCATGATTGTGGTCACACATGAAATGGGTTTTGCAAAAGAAGTGGCCAATCGCGTTATCTTTATGGCGGATGGGGAGATTGTTGAATCAGGCCAACCGTCCGAACTTTTTGCAAACCCTAAGTTTGAACGAACTAAAGCCTTCTTAAAGAAAAGTTTTTAATTTATCTTATTTAAACCGTGTTATACAAAAAGCTCATCTTGCCTGTTAAACAAGATGAGCTTTTTTAGATTTAAAAGGAGATAATCATTCCGTCTTTTCCTGCGTAAGTACCCATTGTAGCACCCATATAGCTTACAATTACTTCTTTAGGGTGAAATTGGGTAATTAATTCCTGTTTTATTGCCATCGCATCATCTTCATTTCCAGTGTGTGTGATACCAAATGTTAGATTTGAAAAATCTTTTCCGCGTTCTTGAATAAGTTCAAGAACCCTTCTGTGAAATTTCTTTTTTCCACGGATCTTTTCAGATATTTCTACCTTACCATCATCGACTCTTTCTAAAATCACTTTTATATTCAAAATTTTGGCTAATGAGCCTTGAAACTTACTTAATCGTCCACCCTTTACAATATTTTCTAATGTATCTAATAGAACAAGTATATTCATTTTGTCTCTATAATTTGTAAGATTTGTCAGGATCTCTTCCATCGTATGTCCCTGTTCTGCCATCTCAGCAGCTCGAATTATTTGCAGCCCGTGCCCTAGCGATCCTGCTAAAGTATCGAAAACAGTCACATTGGCATTAGATAATTCCTTTCCAATTAATGCGGACTGAAAGGTACCACTTAGCCCAGAAGAAATGGTTAGACAAAGGATCTCTGTTTCATTATCAAACTTTGAGAATGCCTTAGCAAAGGAGGCGGGGGAGGGTTGGGATGTCTTAGGCAGGACGGCACTGGAAAACATTTTGTTAAAGAAATCCTGGGGAGAAAGATCAAACTTTTCTAAGTAATCTCGATCACCAATGGTAACAGTTAAAGGAACCATTGTAATGTCGTATTTCTCGATTAATTCTTTTGGCAGGTCAGCAGAACTGTCTGTAATAATTTTTATCATAATCCCTTCCACCTTATATTTTATTAGATTGATTATACTATAGTATATCAGTTCCATTAATGAATCACATGTTGTATGTCTTAATCCTTAAATATGGATACCTTGTAGAAGCTTTGCACACAATAATGGCTAAAAAGGAGGCCATTACATTGAGTATCTTTAATAGCGAAAATCATGGGGAAAAAGAATTATTGGAAGAAACTTTGAAAAATGCAATTCAAAGTGAAGAAGACTTAATGCGAACGTATCTTATTACTGCAGAAAGGATACACGATGATGCAGAATTAAAGGATCGGCTTGAAAACTTTGCAGAAGGAAATGCCAAACGATCAAAACAGTTGATAGATGAATTGGAAGATAAGAAAGAAAATAATTAATAAAATGAATAGAAAAGGTGCATGTTCTTCAATATCAGCTGTTAGATAAGGAGAACATGCACCTTTCTTAATTGATTAACGAAGACCTTTCATGAAACCTTGAATTTTTGGTGCAAGCATCAATAGGATTACACCAAGTACCAGTGAAGCACCGCCAATTACACCGAAGTAAACCATTTCTGTTTCTGGTTTATAAAACCTAACAACCTGAGCATTGAGGGCCTGTGCTGCAGCACTAGATAGGAACCACAAGCTCATTGTCTGTGCAGAGAAGGCAGCAGGTGCTAATTTTGTCGTAGCTGATAATCCGACAGGAGATAAGCATAATTCACCAAGTACGACAATGAAATAACTAAGAACGAGCCATAATGGGTTTACCAATGAATCTGTTCCACCAAAGTAAGCTGGCAAAAGGATAACGATAAATGATAAACCAGCAAACAATAATGCTAATGCAAACTTTTGCGGAATTGTTGGCTCTTTTTTTCCTAATTTAACCCACAGCCAAGCAAATACAGGGGCTAGGGTGATAATAAATAATGGATTTAGAGATTGGAACCAGGCTGGAGAAATTTTTATTCCAGCAAAGTTAAGTTGTGTACGTGTATCTGCATAACTAGCCAGTATTGTTGATCCTTGCTCTTGAATGGCCCAGAACATAACGGATGCTATAAATAACGGTATATATGCTAGCAGTCGAGAACGTTCTACCTTCGTTGTTTTAGAACTGCGATACATCACAATAAAATAAAGAGTTGGAATTATGATTGCAAGAATAAGGATTAAATTAGCAAAGCTTTTAAATGTTAAATACCCAGTAGGAATCGCAATAGCACAAATAACAGCAATAACTAAAATGCCTAATCCGATAAGGGTAAAGGTTTTTTTCTTCTCAGCAGGTGTAAGCGGATTTGCTACGGTCTGACCTGCAAGACCAAGATTTTTCTTCTTTGTCAATGCAAAAATGACTAAACCTGCGAACATACCTACAGCAGCGATACTAAAACCTAAATGGAAGCTGTAGTTCATAACAGAGCCAACGATTAATGGAGAAATGAAAGCACCAAGATTGATACTAATATAAAAAATACTAAATCCAGCATCACGGCGGTTGTCAGTTTCACTGTACATATCACCTACAACTGTTGAAACATTCGGTTTCAGCATTCCTGTACCAAGGATAATCAATACCATGGAAACAAAGAATAATGAAACTGATCCTGGAATAGCCAGTGCAATGTGACCAAACATGATCAATATTCCACCATAAAAGACAGCCCTGGATGAACCAAAAATACGGTCAGCCAACCAGCCCCCAATTATACCGGACATATAAACGAGAGAACCGTAAATGGACATTATGGAGAGGGCGAGGTTTTGGTCCAACCCCAAGCCACCCTTGGAAACTTCATAATAAATATAATAAACAAGGATTGCCCTCATGCCATAGTAAGAGAACCTCTCCCAAAATTCTGTAAAGAAAAGAGTGAATAAGCCCTTAGGATGTCCGAAGAAACCCTTTTGAGGTACACTTTCCACAATTTTCTGCCTATTTATATTTGACATCTTACAACCTCCTTTAATTATTCTATAATACTTTCTCGGTGTTTGAATTGTCAAAAACTTTTTTTGGAAATTAACTGATAAATGGGTTTAAAACCCTTATAAGTCTATATAAATATGCATTTCTATAAAAAAAGAAAGTTTTTTTGAAATAATAAATTGATTCTGACTTATGTGATTTTTCACTATTTAGAATACCCCAAAAGACCTTAGAGATTCACGGATGGAGTGAAAAATGAACAGCCACCGTAAAATGTACCGATGACTGCTTACTGTGGTTATATATTTAAACCTTGCTTTGCTCCGCATATACTTTTTTCAGCATATTACGGATTACTTCATCTATAGGTTCGGTACTCCCATTCTTAAGCCACTTTTTAGGAATAGTCTTATAAATAGAGCTGGTGCCCTTTAAATAGGTATAAATGATTCGTGCTTCATCTAATGTATCTTTGTTTACTACTGCTTTGATACTCTTTATTTCACTACCGAAGTAGGTTAGAATATGCTCCCTAATGGACGTAATTAGTTGAAAGTTTCCTTGGACATTCAAATTGTACTTTTTACTAAAAAGGACCTCGTTGCCCTTAATAAGAAAAAGTTTAAAAATGCTGGCATGTAAGTTTTCGAGAATGATTATATTCCGATTTGCTTCTGTAAAATCAATCACTTTCTCTTTATATATAAGCGAGCGGATCAACTCTAAATTGTCCCTATATTTTGCCGCAATTTCAAATTCACCATTTTGGGCAGACTGTACCATTTGTTGTTTTATTTCATTAACAATACTCAAATCAGTACCCGATAACAAAGCAATGATCTTGGTGAGTATGTGATTAAATTCCTTAACTGCATCATCCTGAAAACAAATACCAAGGCACATTCCTAACGAGTAATTCAAACAGGGTGTATGCGAATAGGAAGGATTACTGCAGTTAATTTTATAGAAGTCTCTTAATACTATAATTGCTTTTTCAACGGAGTGTTTGCTTGCAAATGGCCCAAAATAACGAGCATTATCCTCCTTTTGGCTATTTACAATTTCAATCCCTCGTGATCTGCCTTCCGTTTGAATACGGATATAGGCATATGATTGAGGGTTTTTCATCATCTTATTAAAAAGGGGTTTTAATTCTTTAATTAATTTACATTCAAGCATAAATGCTTCGAATTCTGTATCTGTCAGGATATAGTGAATATCGGCTATGTTTGCTTTTAGTTTTTTTATTTTTTGTTGGTGTGACGTTGAATTTTGGAAGTAGGTACTAACTCTGTTTTTAAGGTTTTTAGCCTTTCCCACATAGATCATTCTTCCTTGTGAATCTTCCATTAAGTAAACGCCAGGCAACGAGGGAAGGTTTTTTACCTTTAATTTTAAACTCATATTTAATTCCTCCCATTACTACTTATATTTTATCCCTATTAAAGGAAGAAATAAATGTAAGAATACTATGCGTCAGTATCTGTCATTGAAAATAGTCTTATAGACCCATAACTAAATTTGTCGATTCTATATCAATTTTTCCCTTATTTTGTCATAATAAGAATAATAAAATTAACACTATGTCAATAGTGTTAATTACTAAATTAAGAAATTTAGACTAATTTTATTTAAAAAGACTGAATCAAAAGTAAGAATTAGCATGTTACCTTTTTAAAAGGGACGGAGGACTAAAGTATGAGCAATGACAGCAAAATAAATATTCTTTTAGTAGATGACCGACCCGAAAATCTATTAGCAATGGAAGCGATTATTGAGCACGATAGTTATAACCTAGTAAAAGCTTTTTCTGGAGAAGAGGCGTTAAAGTATCTATTAAAATATGAATTTGCTGCCATTTTATTAGATATTCAAATGCCGGGTATTGATGGGTTTGGAACAGCAAAAATAATTAAGGCCCGTGAAAAAACTAAACATATCCCCATTCTTTTTGTTACAGCAAATAATATGGATTCAGAACATATTTTTACCGGCTATTCGATTGGTGCAATTGATTATATATTAAAACCCTTTGACCCCATTATATTAAAGGCAAAGGTTGAAGGCTTTGTTAATATTTATAAATTGAATCAACAACTAATTCAACAAGCGGATATTTTAACTGAAAAGACAAGAGAGTTAGAAAAGGCCAATTTAGAACTATCTAAAAAAACTTCTGAACTGCGTGTATCAGAAGAACTGGCCAATGTAATAAGTGAGACATCAATTGATGCAATGATCATTATGGATGAAAATGGGATGATTTTAAAGGTTAATCCTGCCGTAGAGAAATTGTTTGCCTACGATGATGCCACAATTATGGGGAAAAGTATTTCGATATTATTTTCCGGGGAAGAATCTCAAAATTATATCAAATCTGTCTTAGGTACTATTAATAACGTTAATAGTATTGTAGGGTATGAAAATTTAAAAGAGGTAAATGCCAGACGAAATAATGGTACTTCATTTCCAGCTGAACTTCAAATTGGCAAACGCTACGTCCACGATAAATGTATTGTAGCTTGTACCATTCGGGATATAACGAAAAAGAAACAGGATCAAGAAATGATAGCCCATATGGCCTACCATGATAGCTTAACCGATTTGCCAAACAGACGATTATTTAACAGCCAATTATCATTAAAACTCCAACAAGCAAAGAACTCCAACAAACCGTTAGCATTATTGTATTTAGATATGGACCGGTTTAAGTATATTAATGATTCGCTTGGACATATCATAGGAGATCAGCTACTTCAGAAAATTGCCAAACGAATTTCAGGAGCCATAACTGAAACCGACCTTGTAGCAAGAGTGGGTGGTGATGAATTTAATATTCTATTGCCAGAGACTGATAGAGAAGGCGCTTTAGAAACTGCAGAAGGAATATTAGATATTTTTAAAAAACCATTTTTCATAGATAATTATGAATTATTTATTACCACATGTATTGGAGTTAGTATTTTTCCTTATGATGGCGAAGAAGCACTAGTATTAATGAGAAACGCTGATGCCGCATTGTATCGTGCAAAGGAACAAGGGAAAAATCAATATAAGGTATTCCACTCGGGTATGAACATCCAGTCCTATCGTACATTTATTATGCAGAATGATCTTCGGAAGGCCATCGAACGTGAAGAGTTAACGGTAGTTTATCAGCCGCGGGTCGACATTCATACAGACACTATCAAAAGTGCTGAAGCATTGCTGCGTTGGAATCATCCAAGCTGGGGAACCATTTCTCCTGCGGAATTTATTCCTATAGCAGAAGAAACAGGTCAAATTGTTGAAATTGGTGAATGGGTATTACGGAAAGTATGTAAACAAAGTAAGGACTGGCAAGAAGCTGGATTCGAGCCCATTCCAGTATCCGTGAACTTTTCAGCTCAGCAATTCTTACAAAAGAATCTTATTGAAAATATTCAACATATCCTCCGTGAAACAGAAATGAGACCCAATTTGTTAGAGATTGAAATAACAGAATCTACTATTTTGGGAAATGAGTCGACAATTATTAAGACATTAAACCAACTGAAGAATATGGGGGTTAGTATTAGTATTGATGACTTTGGAACGGGATACTCATCATTAAGTTATTTGCAGCGTTTTCCGGTTAACACATTAAAAATTGACCGCTCTTTTATTAGAGAGATATCAGATGAGGCATCTGGCAGCAATGCTCTGATCGCAACCATCATTTCATTATCCCATCATTTAAATATGACGGTCGTAGCTGAGGGTGTGGAAACAGAGGAACAATTGAAAGTGCTAAAACAATATAATTGCGAAGAAGTTCAAGGATACCTTTATAGTCCTCCAGTTTCACCCCGAGAATTTGAAGCCTTTTTAATTAAAGGTAAAAATAAAAGTTTTTCAAATCGTAAAGGAATCATTTTATTAGAAAACAAAAAAATCCATTCTGAGTTTTCCAACAAGGTAAATTTAGTGATGGAATCTGATGTGGCTCAAAGTCAGCAAATTTTAACTGCAGCACTAAACCGTACAAAACAATTGTATGCGATCTCCTCAAGAGAAATGGACGTATTTCAATTATTGGTAAATGGACTAAGCAATAAAGAAATTTCAGATGAATTATTTATCAGTGAACATACAGTTAAGAATCATATAACAAAGATTTTCCAAAAGTTAGCAGTTAGTGATCGACTGCAGGCGATGGCTAAGGTTTACCAAACGTGCATTGAAGAAGGCGAAAACCTCCGTGCATAGTAGTTTTTAAGTTTTGGCATTTTGAAAATTTAGTTGAGGAGTCTCATCATGAAAATCAAAACAAAGTTATTATGGGGCCTTAGTACAAAACCGGTCATTATTATTGTGCTAATTATCAGTGGGTGGTTACAGGTAATAAGTCTAAATAAATTAAGTGTCCAAACAGAAGATAAATATGAATTATCACTTTTAGCTGAACAAATTCAAAAGGGAGTAAAAGATGAAGCCATTAGTTTAAGAAACCTTGTTATTTTTACTGATCCGGACACTCTTCAAAAGGAACTAACCATTTTACAAGCAAATAGTGATGCAGTCACCCACGATATTGATTTATTTGAAACCAGAGTGACTACAAAAGCACAGAGAAATATGCTAGAAAATTTAAAGAAGATTAATAATCAGTTTAATGCTTATAAAGATGAAATTATAAAATTGATTAATAATGGACAAAAAAATGAAGCAGTCAAGTTAATAAATGGGAATGCGCATGCAATCCACGATCAGTATGCTAAAACTATTTCAAAGATAACGATGGATTTGGAAGAAAATATGAATGAATCCTTCTCAAATACTACGAAAGTTACCCAGAAACAGATATGGCTTTCTAGTATTATATCCTTAATATTAGTCATTATTTCAGGGAGCTTTATCGCTAGTATTGTTTGGAAGTTTGCCTCCAGGTTAGGAAATGTTTCAGCCATTATGACAAATATAGCCAATGGAAAAGAAAAGCTTAGTACAAAGGTAGAGGTAAGATCAAATGATGAAATTGATGATGTTGCCAATTCCTTCAATAAGATGGTGGAATCACTTGAAGAACAACTTAACCGAGAACAAGACTTGATTTGGATTAAATCAAATTCGGCAGAAATTACAGCTAGCCTAAGTGGTTCTCACAATCTTGAATCCTTGTCAAGTACGTTCCTATCAAAAATTGTCCCTTTGTTGGAATCTTCTCATGCAGTTTTTTTTGTAAAAGAGCATGATGATGTGAAACCAGCTACTTATAAATTGGCTGGTTCGTATGCATTTAACAAAGGTGAAAACCATCCAGATTCATTTAGGTTGGGAGAAGGACTTGTTGGACAAGCAGCATTTGAAAAGTCCCCGATTATTCTCACTGATGTCCCATCCCATTATTTACGTATTCAATCAGGTCTAGGTGAAACAGCCCCTCTGAATATTTTTATTTTACCCATTATTTTTGAAGGGGATGTAAAAGCTGTTGTAGAATTAGCTTCATTTAAATCGTTAAATACTAAGCAGCAAGCATTATTAGAAGAAGTGATTAATAGCCTTGGAATTATCCTTGAAAGTGCATTAGGAAGAATTCAATTAGCGAAATTGCTTGAAGAGTCTCAGATACTGATGGAGGAAGTTCAAGCACAATCAGAGGAATTACAGTCGCAGCAAGAAGAGCTTAGAGTGACAAACGAAGAGTTAGAGGAGCAAACCTTAGCACTAAGGCACTCAGAGCAAATTCTCCAAACACAACAAGAAGAATTAGAACAGACCAATGCTGATTTAGAGGAAAAAGCGGAGGTTTTAGAAAAGCAAAATAAAATATTTGAATTAACCAACAAGGAAGTAGAAAAGGCACGTGCAGAACTTGAGGAAAAAGCAAAACAACTTGCACTGAATTCAAAATATAAATCAGAGTTTCTAGCCAACATGTCACACGAGCTTCGGACACCACTGAATAGTTTATTAATTCTCTCAAAGTTATTAGCGGATAATTATGAAGGCAATCTTACAGAAAAACAAGTTAAATATTCAAAAACCATCTATTCTTCAGGCAGTGATTTATTGATATTGATTAATGACATTTTAGATTTAGCTAAGATAGAGTCGGGTAAAATGGAGGTAGTGCCTAGTAAGGTTTTAATTAGTGACGTAACGGAATTTGTTGAGAATAGATTTAGACCGATTGCGATCGAAAAGAACCTAGGTTTTAAGATTATTCAAAATAATAACCTTCCAGACTATATTTATAGTGATGAGCAACGGCTGCAGCAAATTCTGAAGAACCTTTTAGCAAATGCCTTTAAGTTTACACATGAAGGTGAGGTTACTTTTGAAATAGGGCTAGCTTTTAAAGATAATCATCACTCTACTTTTTGTTTCTCCATCATTGATACTGGGATTGGAATACCTAAAGAAAAACAAGAATTGATTTTCCAGGCATTTCAACAAGCCGATGGTACAACCAGCCGCAGGTATGGAGGAACGGGGTTAGGATTGTCTATTTGCCGCGAGCTTGCCAGTCTTTTACATGCTGAAATTGAGGTAGAAAGTGATGAAGGGAAAGGAAGCAGGTTTTCCTTATATATTTCTGATTATAATAAGGTAGAAAGCGGAAATTACCCTATTGAATCTATAAATGAAGTGGCTGTTACAAAAGAAATCAATATGGGCGAGCCAACAATAATGGAGGGTAAGGAAACCAATTTATCAGTAGAGTCAAATCCAACACCAATTTCCGCAGATAGGCATAAAGAAATTAAAAGACTATTAATTGTGGATGATGATCTCAATCAAAGGAACAGCTTAATGGAGTTAATAGGTGACAAGAATGTCATCATAAAAGCAGTTTCTAGCAGTACGGAAGCTATGGAAGAGTTAAGGGTAAATAGATTTGACTTTATGATCTTAGATTTAGGGTTAACCGATTATAAAGAGTTTGAATTACTAGAAAAGATTAAGGTTAAGATAGAAAACGAAGGATTAGTGGTGTTTATCTATACTGGACGTGACCTTTCCATAAAAGAAGAGATGACGTTAAAGAAGTATGCTCACACAATTATTATTAAGGATGAACAATCACCACAACGGTTAGAGGATGAACTTGATTTATACTTAAACCCAAGTGAGGAGGGCCTTGATTTTAATCAAATGAATGTACTTAGTCAAACCAGGCCACATACTGGACTTGAGGGAAAAAGAATTCTTTTGGTGGATGATGATGTTCGTAATGTTTATGCCCTTATGAGTTTCCTTGAGCTTTACGATATGGAGATCACTTTTGCAGAGAATGGCAGGGAAAGTATAGAAATACTAGAAAATAACCCGGGCTTTGATTTAGTATTGATGGATATTATGATGCCAGAGATGGACGGTTACGAGGCGATTAGAAGGATTAGGGGAATTCCTGAATTTCAAACCTTGCCCATTATTGCGTTAACGGCAAAAGCTATGAAAGAAGATCGGCAGAAATGTATGGATGCAGGGGCATCTGATTATATTGTCAAACCGTTTGATACGGACCAACTTATTTCTTTGATCAAAGTATGGCTTTATAAGAAGTAAGATGGTACAGAAACCACTATAAATGAACGTTGAGGGAAAGTATGGAAGAATATCAAAAGGAATACCCTGAAGGTCTTGAAAAACTTGAAATCGAATTACTGTTACAAGGGCTCTACTCTTGGTGCGGTTATGATTATCGAAATTATGCTTACCAATCAATCAAAAGAAGGATTTGGCATAGAATTCACGCCGAAAAGTTAAACAGTATTACAGGACTGCTCGAAAAGGTTTTACATGATCAGGCTTGTTTAACGAGGCTAATCGCCGATTTCTCCATTAATGTAACAGAAATGTTCCGTGATCCATTGTTTTTTCTGAATTTCAGGGAGAAGGTTGTCCCCTTGTTACGGACTTACCCATCCATAAGGATTTGGCATGCCGGCTGCTCCACAGGGGAGGAAGTGTATTCCATGGCAATGCTGCTGCAGGAGGAAGGGTTATATGAAAAAGCAAAAATTTATGCAACAGACATTAATACCGATGTTTTAAAAATAGCAAAATCAGGGATATTTCAACTAGACCATATGCGTAAATATACAAATAATTATATTCAAGCAGGTGGTAAAAAGGCATTTTCGGATTATTACAATGTGACAGAAACGGGAGTTAAATTTCATCCCTATTTAACTAAGAATGTCGTCTTTGCACAACATAATTTAGTTACCGATCGTTCTTTTAATGAATTTCATGTGATCTTATGCAGGAATGTATTAATATACTTTAATAAATCTTTACAGGAAAAAGTACACCAACTTTTCTATGATAGCCTAGGTATGTTTGGAATTCTGGGCTTAGGTGATAAAGAGACCATAAACTATACTGGCAAGTCTGATTGTTATGAAGCAATCAGTAAAAGCCATAAGCTATATAAAAAGATAAGATGAAATATTACTAAAGGCCTATTATGGCCTTTTTTTGTTTGTAATATTTAACAATTACCCTCGTTAATTTGTTTTTTTCATAGACCTCTCAATAGGTCTGTTGATTTGCGCTCCAGGCGCTTCGCTTTCCGCGGGCGTGCCGGGGAGCCTCCTCGTCGCTTCGCTCCTGCGGGGTCTCCCCTGCCCCGTACTCCCGCAGGAGTCTTCGCGCCTTCCGCTCCAATCAACAGGTGCATGAAATAAAGAACTTCAGCTTAACAAAAAGTAAAAAATAGTGGTGAAATCAATGTTAAGCCCAAAAAATTTATCTAATGTGATTATTAATATCTATAGAAAACATGAATGTTCTGTTATCTTGACAACCTGACTACAGACAGGAAGTTTAATATTATTAATTTGTACATGATTCAGTTCCTTATTTGAATCGGTTGGACAGTAAGGTCCAACATTTTGGATTTAAGGAGAAGCAGTTTCGCTTGGTTTTAGTTATCTCATAAGCATAATTGTAAGGGCTACCAAAAATCACTGGGGTAATAGCTTATAGAAGATATCTCTCTACTACTAGTTTATTTCTGAAACGGAAATTTACATATAATAAAGTCTGAGATCAAAATGTTTGCCTTAATAACCTCTTATTAAACTACAGTACAACCACCCTGGTGAGTTATAGAGAATACAAGAAATACTATGTATGGAAAGGGTAAACTGACTACTTCACTCCCAATCTAAACAGCCTAAAAATACGGTCAAAGTAGTGACACATCATGTATGGGAAGAGCCAAGGAAAAGATAAGGTTAAATCGCTTTTCTAAATCGGGAAAATGCTTTATAAATTTGGAAAGGAAAACTGTGCAGATTCGAAGGAGTTGCATGTGTTTTGCTATTGCCAGTTACAGGGATTAAAGAAAGCAAGTGAGCAAGCTCTCATAACTGCAGCTTGCCAGAACATGAAAAAGATTGCCATACACATTGCTAGACTTGAAAGTGTGTGTAGTATACCTATGTTGAATTTGCATCCCTGTTGATTGGAGCGGAAGGTGCGTAGACTCCTGCGGGAGTACGGGGCAGGGGAGACCCCGCAGGAGCGAAGCGACGAGGAGGCTCCCCGGCACGCCCGCGGAAAGCGAAGCACCTGGAGCGGAAATCAACAGGCCTATTAGCAGGGACAATCTTTAAATTTGAAATAAAAATAGGTAATTTATTCAATAAAATTAAAAATTGCCCCGAAAAATACCCTTTCTCGACAATCTGAAAGGCCTATTATGGCCTTTTTTTTCTGCTATCGTCCCGATTGATTTAGCATATTATTTTAAATGATTAATAAATAGGACTAGGAATAGGAATATGTTCCTTCCTGGATAGAGATGGTAAAGATAGGAATGACAGGGGATATTCTAATTTGGCAAAATAATGAATAATGAACATATGAAAAAGAGGCAGAAATAGTTGTAAGGGACTATGGAAATGGATAAAACCTCTTGTCGTAAACAACAATTGTTGGAGCCGATTTGGAAAAAGAAAAGGGAATTAGAAAAACTTATCTCAGAATATGGATTGAAGAGTCTAAAAGTATTGAAGTGCAGTCAAGAATTAGATATATTAATATATCAGATTCAAATGATAGACAAACCGAAGAAGAAGAGAGTGCAATCAGCGGAAAAAGTTATATTTAGACCAGAACCAATTTTTAAACATTAAACTCTTAATTAGTGAGAGCACCAACTATTGTGAAAAGGTGAAAATATGGACATAGATCATTACAGTCTTGAAGTACTAAATAAAATAGATTTATTTTTTAAACTATTTAACAATATGTCGGACTTAGTCTATCTTACAAAGGTCGGTGACGATGGCAAGTTTAGGTACATTCTTGCAAATGAACCAGCTAAAAAACTTTCAGGGTTAACATCACAATGCTTTGGTAAACCCCTAAGTGAGGTGCTGCCAGTTGAAGTTTTTAAAATAATCGAAGAAAAGTACTTACAAGCATTATCGACAAAAGAACCAATTACCTATGAGGATAAGTATGCAGTACCACAGGAATTCGACAATAAGGTGGTTACGAAAAACTCTGCAAACGTAGTTTATTGGGAATCAACGATAACACCTGTTTTTAATCAAGAGGGGATATGTACACATATGCTGGCAGTAGTGCGTGACATTACTGACAGAAAAGAAAGAGAAAATGAAATTAACAGAATCAAGGACCGTCTTGAGCTAGTGTGGAACAGTGTTGCGGATGCTATGTATATGTTTGATGTTGATGAAAATTTCGTTTCCGTTAATAAGGCATTTGAAAACCTATTAGGGTGGACGGAAAGAGAAATTATAAATAATCGAAGGATCAGTATTATACCAAAAGACAGCAAAGAGGACTTAAAACAGATTATAGTTAGGGTAAAAAACGGAGAAGTAATACCTTCCCATGAAGTTCAAAGAAAAACTAAGAATGGAAAATTAATTGATGTTTTAGCATCTTACTCGCCTATCTACGATCAAAATGGAAATTGGGCTGGAGCGGTAGCGGTTTATAAGGATATTTCTGAAAGAAAAATATATGAACAAAATTTAAAGTACCTCGCCCTCCATGATTTTTTAACAGGACTGCCCAATAGAATTTACTTTCTAAAGAGACTGAGGGAAGAAATTGACCACTCCAAACAGAAACAAAAGAGGTTAACAGTATTTGCTCTTGATATTGATAAATTTAAAAATATTAACGATACCTTGGGTCATAGCATGGGGGATGAATTACTAAAGGAGTATACTAAACGGGTAAAAGCATGTATTAGACAGCAGGATTTCTTTGCACGAATGGGAGGAGACGAATTTATTGTCTTAATACCTGATTTAGAAGAAAAAATAGTGATAGAAATAGCGGATCGAATCCTCTCCTCTTTCCATACAGAATGGATGGTTGATGGCAAACCAATTACCATTTCTACGAGCATTGGAATTTCGTTTTACACGGAAAATATTAAAGACGAGAACCTCTTGCTTAAACATGCCGACATTGCACTATACAAAGCAAAAGAATCCGGCAGAGGAAACTATCAAATTTACAACAATTAACCGGTGCGTGTACGCCTCAAGTGGACAGTGTCTTTTTGTGGTGTCAGGCACCATTTTCAACTTTTCTTATAAAAATAGGCGTTATTGTGATTGACTTTGACGTTGCGTAAAGGTGTATCGTTGATTTATAAGGAGGTGACTCGAATGGAGTATACAGTGCAGAAGTTGGCCAGCTTGACAGGGGTGAGCACGAGGACACTGCGGTATTATGATGAAATTGGAATTCTTAAGCCGGCAAGAATTAATTCGTCAGGGTATCGGATTTATGGGCAAACGGAGGTTGACAGGCTGCAGCAAATCCTTTTCTACCGGGAGTTGGAGGTTAGCTTGGACAGGATTAAGGAAATAGTAACCTCGCCTTCTTTTAATGGGGCTGCGGCACTTAGAGAACATCGAGAAAAACTCCTTGAGAAAAGGGACCAATTAGAACTACTAATTGCCAATGTCAATAAAACCATTGCCTTAACTGAAGGGAGAGAGAATATGTCTAATCAAGAAAAGTTTGAAGGCTTTAAGAAAAGGATGGTAGAAGAAAACGAGCAAAAATATGGAAAAGAGATTCGTAAAAAATACGGTAACGATGCGGTTGAGCAATCAAATAAAAAAGTATTGAATATGACAGAGGAGCAACATGCTGAAGTTACTGCCTTGGCCGAACAAGTGGCCAAAACCTTAGCTGAGACTTTTAAAACAGGTGACCCAGCTGGTGAGTTAGCACAAAAGGCAGCGGACCTGTTCAAGGCTTTGGCAATGCCAATCCGCTGACGTTGCCCGCCGCTGAATTGGTGCGGATACCTTTTTGCATGGTAGCTGCTTAAGCCGACTACCTCTAGCATTTTACTTACTTGCTTTCTTCTTTCTTCTTTTGTGCCAATCCCATGAACAATTAGTGGCTCTTCAAGAATTTGTTCAATGGAGTGTCTTGGATTTAGCGATGCATAGGGGTCCTGAAACACCATCTGAATATCTCGGCGAATTTTTCTTAACTCCGATTTTGACAAACTTGTAATCTCTTTATCTTCAAAAACAATCTTTCCTTCACTTGCTTCAATTAACCGCATTAGTAATCGCCCTGTTGTTGATTTTCCACAGCCGCTTTCTCCAACAATCCCTAGTGTTTCTCCTTTTCTAACATAAAAGGAGACATCGTCAACTGCCTTAACTTCGCCTTGTTTTCTTCCCAGCAGTCCGCCTGTAATAGGAAAATACTTTTTCAAACCACTTACCTCAAGAAGTAATTCCGACATGCTTGTCACTCCCCTCCTTCAATGTATGTAGGAAACAGCGCACTTCATGTCCGTCTTTTTCCGTTTTAGATAATTCAGGTGATACTTCTAAGCACTTACCAAATACTTCGGCACATCTTGCAGCGAACTTACAGCCTTTTTGGATCGTTCCAGGTGCTGGGACAGTTCCAGGAATGCTGTAAAGTCGTTCTTTTTTTCTTCTTAAGTCTGGGATGGATTTTAATAGACCCTTTGTATATGGATGCTGTGGGTTTTTTAGTATCGTTCTAACGTCACCCTGCTCCACAATTTGCCCTGAGTACATGACTATCACCCGTTCGCAAATTTCTGCTACGACCCCTAAATCATGTGTGATTAGGATGATTGATGTATCGGTCTTTTTATTTAAGTCCTTCATTAATGCTAAAATTTGTGCTTGAATGGTTACATCTAGTGCGGTTGTCGGCTCGTCCGCAATTAACACCTTTGGATTACATGCCATTGCCATCGCAATCATCACACGTTGTCTCATTCCACCAGACAATTGGTGTGGATGCTCTTTGAGGATTCCCTCTGCTCTAGGGATCCCAACAAGTGTTAATAAGTTGATACAGCGGACAAGCGCTTCTCTTTTTGATAGAGCCGTATGTAATTGGATTGCCTCCATTAACTGATTACCTATGACGAAGCCAAAATTAATTATCGCTGATGAGCCTGTCTCAGCACTCGATGTTTCTATCCAGGCACAGGTACTTAACCTCATGAAGGATATCCAAAAGGAGTTCCAGCTGACCTACATATTTATCGCCCATGATTTAGGGGTTGTCCGACATATTAGTGATCGTGTTGGCGTGATGTATTTAGGAAGATTAATAGAATTAAGCGAAAGTGAAGAACTATATGAGAATCCGAAGCATCCATATACGAAGGCACTTCTTTCAGCTGTACCAATCCCAGACCCTGATATCAAAAGAGACACAATTTTAATAGAAGGTGAGATTCCGAGTCCGGCAAATCCTCCTTTAGGCTGTGCCTTCCATACACGTTGTCCTCAAGTGATGGATATTTGTAAAAGAACTAGACCAACAGATCAAAATCAAAATGGTCATTTTGTGGCATGTCATTTATATAACAAATGATTGGCTGCATTTATGATAAAAATACAAAAATAGTGGGGGGAATGCTTATGAAGAACAGATCATTTAAACTGCTGTTGATATCTCTATTAGCAATCAGTATGTTTTTGGTTGGCTGCAACAGTAAAACTAATGAAGAAACAGGTGGCAAGAAGGACCCTGCCTCAGGCAATGAAACAAAAAAGGATACATTGGTCTATGGCCGTGGAGGAGATTCAACTTCTCTTGATCCGATTACAACAACTGAAGGGGAAGCCTTTAAGGTAACCGAAAATATTTATGAAACATTGCTGCAGTATGGTGACCAAGATACCACGATCAATCCAGGACTCGCCGAATCTTGGGAGGTTTCTCCAGATGGTTTAACTTACACTTTTAAGCTTCGTCAAGGCGTTAAATTTCATGACGGCACAGATTTTAATGCAGAAGCAGTTGTTTTCAACTTCGATCGTTGGATGAACGGTAATGCCGACAGCTTCCCTTACTATACCATGTTTGGTGGATATAAAGGAGAAGAAGGTCATGTCATTAAGGAAGTAAAAGCGGTTGATGCAAACACAGTACAATTTGTTTTATTTCGACCACAGGCGCCATTCCTTAAGAACCTCGCGATGTCGCCATTTGGAATTGCCAGCCCAACAGCTGTTAAAAAATATGGTGATAAATTCAGACAAAATCCAGTTGGAACAGGACCATTTAAATTTGTGGAGTGGAAAGAGAACGATACCATTACACTTGAAAAGAATCCTGACTACTGGCAAAAAGGCTTTCCTAAGTTAAGCAAAGTGATTTTCCGGGTCATTCCTGAAAATACTGCCCGTCTGAATGCACTTGCCAATGGTGAGATTGACGTAATGGATGGATTGAACAACTCAGATGAAGCAACCGTTAAAGCGAATGCCAATCTACAAGTGATTGAACGTCCGTCTATGAACGTTGGCTATATTGGCTTAACGACTACACGTAAACCATTTGACAATAAACAAGTTCGTCAAGCTATTAACTACGCTGTTGATAAAAAGTCTATCATCGATGCATTTTATGGCGGAAAGGCACTGCCTGCTGTTAATCCAATGCCTCCGTCCATCGAGGGCTATAATAAGGCTGTTGATCCATATCCATATGATTTAGAAAAAGCCAAGGCATTGTTGAAGGAAGCGGGATACGAAAAAGGATTTGAAATTGACCTATGGGCAATGCCTGTCGCTCGGCCATATATGCCGGAAGCGCAAAAGGTGGCCGAAGTCATTCAAGAAAGTCTAAGTAAAATCAATGTCAAAGCCAAAATCCAATCTGTAGACTGGGCTACTTATTTAGATAAAGCAGCTAAAGGTGAGTTTGATATGTTCATGCTGGGCTGGACAGGTGATAATGGTGATCCGGACAACTTCCTTTACACCTTGCTTGATAAAGACAGCATCGGCAGCAATAACTATTCTCATTATAGTAACGACCAATTACATGATATTTTAATTAAAGCACAAACAGAAACTGATCAGGCTAAGCGTAACAAACTTTACGAAGAAGCCCAAGTAATTATCCATGATGATGCCCCATGGGTTCCACTTGTTCACTCAACACCATTATTAGCAGCAGGGAAGGATGTAGCTAATTACTTGCCGCACCCAACAGGCTCAGAAGCCCTGACCAAAGTTGAATTTAAATAAAAAAGGCAGAAAGGGGAGGGGGTTTTCCCTCCCTTTTTTCTAAAAGAACAGAAAGTGGGTGGGAATTTTGTTTACCTATACAGTCCGCCGGGTGTTCTCTTTAGTACCAGTGTTAATTGGGATGACTCTCGTTGTCTTTGCCATTATCCATGCAATCCCGGGAAATCCAGCTCAAGTCATTCTTGGTCAAAGAGCAACGGCAGAATCGATTGCCACATTAACGAAGGAATTAGGATTGGACAGACCTTGGTACATACAATATGCAGACTATATTAATGCCTTACTACATGGAGATTTAGGAATCTCATTAAGAACAAGGGGTCCAATTAACGAGGAAATTTGGTCCTATCTAGCAGCAACCGCGGAACTAACAATGGCAGCCATGATCATAGCTGTTGTGGTAGGGGTAAATGCCGGAATTGTTAGTGCTTGGTTCTCCAAATCATGGTTTGATTATGTCGCCATGGTACTTGCTCTTATTGGGGTATCACTCCCGATTTTTTGGCTGGGTTTAATGGAGCAATGGATATTTTCCATTGAATTAGGCTGGCTGCCGACAACAGGACGAGAGAATGTAAGAGATCCAGTATCAGCTATTACAAATTTTTATTTAATAGATACCCTCTTACAAGGAAGATTCGATCAGTTTATAGTGGTCCTTAAACACTTAGTTTTGCCAAGCTTGGCTCTAGCAACCATTCCTATGGCGATCATTGCTAGAATGACCCGTGCTACCATGCTCGAGGTGATGAAGTCTGACTATGTTCGAACTGCTAGGGCTAAGGGGCTCCGGATGTTCTGGGTAGTATACAAGCATTCCTTAAAAAATGCAATTATTCCAGTCCTAACGATCATTGGTTTGCAAACCGGACTTCTTTTAGGTGGAGCCATCTTAACTGAAACTATATTTGGCTGGCCGGGAATTGGCAGATATTTATATGATGCAATTGGTTATCGTGATTATCCAGTAATTCAATCAGGAATTTTGATAATCGCAGCAATCTTCGTGCTCATTAATTTAGTCGTGGATTTGTTATATGTTTTTGTGGATCCTAGAATTAAATATACGAAATAGAGGAGGGACAAAAGTGGCTGAACTTGCAAAAAACGCAGCAGATATTTCTCTGAAAGCTGTAGAGGAAAAACTGATACCCCCATGGCAGGAAGCATGGATTTCATTTTATAAAAACCGATTGGCATTCGCGGGCTTGGGAATTGTCGTCTTTTTTATCATTCTAGCTCTGATTGCCCCACTAATTGCACCCTATAGTTTTAAAGAACAAGTGTTGGCAGATCGAATGCTCCCCCCCTCAAGTGAACATTGGTTTGGTACAGATGACTTTGGGCGTGATATTTTTTCTCGGATCGTTTATGGTGCGAGAATATCTTTATGGGTTGGCTTCTTCTCAGTTTTAGGATCCGTTGTCTTTGGCACAATTTTAGGAATTGTTGCCGGATATTACGGGCGCTGGATCGATGCAATTATCTCACGGGTTTTTGACATAATGCTCGCATTTCCGAGTATTTTATTAGCGATTGCTGTTGTTGCTATTCTTGGACCCTCGCTAAGAAATGCATTGATCGCCATTGCTGTTATTAATATCCCAAACTTTGGCCGTCTCGTTCGTTCAAAAGTATTAAGTATCAAACAGGAAGAATATATTTTGGCTGCACGAGCCGTCGGGATGAGAGATTCACGAATTCTCTTTCGACATATATTACCAAACAGTATTTCACCGGTAATTGTCCAAGCTACTCTGGCAATTGCCACCTCTATTATCGAAGCAGCGGCCCTTGGATTTCTGGGAATGGGAGCCCAAGCACCGACCCCTGAGTGGGGGAAAATGCTAGCGGATTCAAAGAATTACATTACGCAGGCACCCTGGACACTATTTTTCCCAGGAATAGCGATCATGCTGACAGTACTTGGATTTAATTTAATGGGCGATGGGCTGAGGGATGTTCTTGATCCGAAAATGAAAAACTAAGCCAATTTACAGACTCCTGTTTGGGAGTCTTTTTATATGAAGCTTAATAGATTATCGGATATGTGCTTATGAATATCATTGTTTTTATTGAGGTGTAAAGACTATAATTATGATAAAATATTTCACATTCAAGCTAAAAATTGTCATGTTTTCTGATGTTAAGGGGGGGAATCATCTTTGGTGAGCCGTGATGTTTCTTTAAAAGAGATGAGTATAGTTTTTATAGGTTTTATGGGTGTAGGGAAAACTACAATTGGTAAAGCCGTCGCGAAAAAACTTTATCGCGATTTTGTCGATATAGATGCAGAAATTGAAAAAGAATACAATATGCCGGTTTCTCAGATTTTTAAAACAATTGGCGAAAAAGCATTTCGGGAAAGAGAAAAAAGTTTAATAAAAGATTTTTGCAGCAGGAAGATGAAGATCATTTCCGTTGGTGGAGGCGCCTTTTTACAAGAAGAAATAAGACAAATTTGTCTTTCTACCTGTCTTGTTTTTTTCCTCGATTTATCATGGGATAACTGGAAGGATCGGATTAGTCTTTTAATTGACAGCCGCCCAATTCTACAAGGGAAAACGATAGATGAAATTGAGGAGCTCTTTTACAATCGCCAAGTAATTTATGCCGAACATCACTCTAAAGTAGTAACCGATAATCATGATGCAGAAGAAGTAGCTGATTATATTGTAGAATCATTAAAGTTAGCTTGGGAACTGGATGTATAAATAGAAAAGCAATAAAAGGAAAATGGAGTAGGGGAAAATGAAAAGAACAATTACCGTTAAAGGAATAACACTTGGTGAAGGTGCTCCAAAGATCTGTGTTCCATTGGTAGGAACGACTTTAACTCAATTGGTAGAAGAAGCGAACTATTTAAAAACACTTGATTTAGATGTTGTCGAATGGCGTGTTGACTTCTTTGAACAAGTTGAAAAAATGGAGAAAGTGATCGAAGCGCTAAAGGAAATTCGTGCTATTCTTTCCGAGGTACCTCTTGTTTTCACATTCCGCAGTGCAAAAGAAGGCGGCGAGAAGGAAGTCAGCACAGTTTTTTACTTTGAATTAAACAAAGCAATTGCCGCTGCTGGTTTAGTAGATATTGTTGATGTTGAACTATTTAATGATGAAGAAGAAGTGAAGTCACTTATTAAAATAGCACACGAACACAATGTTTATGTTATTATCTCTAACCATGATTTTCATAAGACCCCTGCTAAAGAAGAGATTGTGTCTCGTTTACAGAAGGCACAAGAATTAGGCGGGGATCTGCCAAAAATAGCTGTGATGCCTACTAACACTGCGGATGTATTAACTCTCTTAGATGCAACCAATACAATGAACGAACTGTACGCTGACAGACCTTTTATTACCATGTCAATGGCAGGCAAGGGTGTCATCAGCCGTTTAGCCGGCGAAATATTTGGCTCGGCTCTTACGTTTGGGGCAGCTAAAAAAGCATCTGCACCAGGACAAGTATCAGTTAAGGAATTACGAAGCATATTAGATTTGTTACATGCAAGCTTATAATAAGGTGATGAAGCACTCATATCGAGTGTTTTTTTTATTCTAGTAAAAGAAAATGATTAACTATACAAATTTATTTATTCACGTTAAACTATATGTAAACATATAATTCCAATATGAAAGGTAGGAATTTTAAATGACAGAAACGATTCGTTCAATTCCTCGTCCACTTGTAAAAACAAATCAGTGGATTATTGTAATAAGTGTGGTGGTTACTTGGGTATCTGGCTTGGAGTGGTTATTATTGATTCCATTGCTTTCGGGACTTAGTGGTCTTCTTTTCGGTTTTAATCCAATCATGCAGCTAGCAAAGCTATTTTTAAAGAAAGATCCGAAGTCATACATTCCTGAGGACTGGGAGCAACAGCAATTTAACCAGACAATTGCCGTTACATGTCTTGGAATTGGTTTTCTAAGCTTTTTGATGGGATGGAATACGGTAGGCTATATTTTTACAATTCTTGTAGCCGTTGCGGCATTTGTTGCCATTTTAGGATTCTGTATCGGTTGTTTCATACATTTTCAATGGAAACAATATAAATATAAACGCACACTTCAATAAGCTGGTCCTCGCGAAAAAGATGCATGCTGCCCATTGTCAGGGTATTATGCATCTTTTTTTCTTTATATGCATAGTCACTGTATAATCTAACAGGGTAAAATGTAAGCGTTTTCAACTAAAAAGGCGTTAATTTTTTAGTTTGAATGAAATTTCAGGCAATTTAGTTATTGAATAATTATATATTAGTATGTATAATAATTCATTATAAAGTAACGCAGGAGATGAGTAAGAGTGAAGGTAGGTATTATTGGTGGAACAGGTTATGGAGCAATTGAGTTAACGCGATTAATTAATCAGCATCCATTATTAGAGATTGGGTCAGTTGTTTCGAACTCTCAAGCAGGGTTTGGCTTTAATGATGTCTATCCACATCTTACAAATACAATTGAGCAGCCACTAGAAACATTTAATGCAGACCGTTTAGCAGAAGAGAATGATCTTGTTTTTTTGGCAACCCCATCAGGTGTCAGCAGTAAATATGTACCACAGCTACTGGAAAAAGGAATGAAGTGTATCGACTTATCCGGTGATTTTCGTCTTAGGTCTGCTGAAGAATACGAAACATGGTATAAACATACACCTCCTGAAGAGAAATCCTTAAGCAAGGCAGCATATGGTTTATGTGAAATATATAAAAAAGAGATTCAACACACTAATTTAATAGCCAATCCAGGCTGTTATCCGACAGCAACCAATCTTGGGTTATTACCAATATTAAAATCAAAATTAGCCGATGAAACATCCATTATCATTGATGCGAAATCAGGTGTTTCTGGTGCCGGCAGGGGATTATCATTAACCTCTCATTTTGCTGAAATAAATGAGAATTTTAAAGCTTATAAATTGGGAAAACATCAACATATCCCTGAAATAGAACAAGTTCTTTCTGATGAGACAGGCAACCCCATAACGGTTACATTTACTACACACCTTGTTCCAATGACGAGAGGAATCATGTGTACGATGTATGTGAATTTGAAAGATAAAATTTCAACAAAAAAAGTTATCGATTTATATAAACAATTTTACCAAGAGTCTCATTTTATAAGAGTGCGGCCTGAAGGAAATCTCCCTTCAACAAAGGAAGTGCTTGGGTCGAATTATTGTGATCTTGGCTTACATGTAGATGAACGAACAAATCGCTTAACGATTATCTCTGTCATCGACAATCTAGTCAAAGGGGCTGCAGGTCAAGCTATACAAAATGTAAACATCATGAATGGGTGGGATGAGCAAACTGGGCTCACCGATATCCCGGTATATCCATAAAAATAAATAATAATAATTTTCTAGTTTAATAACCTGGTTTAAATGAGAACAATGGACGTCAAAGGGGGAAATCAAATTGACACAAGCTACGTCAAGCAGCGAGATCGTTGTTTTAGATGATGAAAGCATAACCTTACCAAAGGGATATAGTGCTGGGGGCCTGCACTGTGGGGTTAAAAGAAAAAAACTGGACCTGGGGTACATTGCTTCTGAGATTCCGGCAACCGTAGCAGGAGTATATACAACCAACGTTTTTCAAGCCGCACCATTATTAGTAACACAAGAGAGTATCGCAAAAGAAAATAAAATTCAGGCCATTCTTGTAAATTCCGGAAATGCCAATGCTTGTACAGGGGATCAGGGCATAGCTGATGCTTTTGAGATGCAAAAGGATTTTGCATCGGAATTGGGAATAGAAGACCATCTCGTAGCTGTGACCTCCACTGGTGTCATAGGTGAACTTCTCCCTATGGATAAAATAAAAGCAGGGATTAAACAACTTCTTCAAGTTAACCATAAAGATGAAATGAGATTTATGGAAGCAATATTAACAACAGATACTTGCGTAAAGCATTTAGGAGTTCAACTGAAAATTGATGGTAAAACGGTTAGTATTGGCGGCACATCCAAGGGATCAGGAATGATTCATCCTAACATGGCCACTATGCTTGGATTTGTGACAACCGATGCAAATATTGCCCATGATGACTTATTAGCTGCACTTCGAGATGTAACCAACCAAACATTCAACATGATCACTGTAGATGGCGATACAAGTACCAATGATATGGTCCTTGTAATGGCAAATGGTCTAGCAGAAAATAATCAACTGACGAAAGACCACCCAGAATGGAATACTTTTAAACAAGGGTTGAGTATTGTTTGTGAAGCACTTGCTAAAAAAATTGCTAGAGATGGTGAGGGTGCTACCAAGTTAGTAGAGGTCCAGGTAAATGGTTCCTATAGTCACAATGCCGCAAGAGCGGTTGGGAAATCAATTATTTCTTCTAATCTTGTAAAAACGGCCATCTATGGAAAGGATCCCAATTGGGGAAGAATTGTAACAGCCATTGGTTATAGCGGCGTGCCGGTTGAACCAAATGCTATAAAAGTATCCATTGGGCCATTTACAGTCTTTGAAAATGGATTGCCAAGTCAATTTATGGAAGAAGAAGTAAAGGAATACTTAGAATCCGACACTATAAAATTATTCGTTGAATTAAATCAAGGTGATTACAGTGCAACGGCCTGGGGATGCGATTTAACATACGATTACGTGAAAATCAATGCATCTTACCGCACTTAATGGAGGGGTGTAAATGAACTATTTAGTCATAAAGTGCGGCGGAAGTGTGTTAGAAAATCTGCCAAGGTCTTTTTACGAAGACTTAGTTAAGATGCATGGAGCGGGAGAATGGACACCAATTATTGTCCATGGCGGCGGTCCACTTATCACGTCGTTATTAAAGAACTTAGATGTTGAAACAACGTTTGTTAATGGACTTCGCGTAACTAGTATGGAAATTTTAGATATTGTCGAAATGGTCCTAAGCGGGTCCGTCAACAAACAGGTGGTAAGAAATATTGTTGAAGTGGGTGGAAAGGCAATAGGAGTAAGTGGTGTAGATGGAGGTTTATTACAAGCGGCACCTACTTCAGATGCAAAGACATTGGGGTTTGTTGGTGAAGTAGTCGAGGTGAATCAACATGTGATTGAAGGAATCATCAGTCAAGGATTTATCCCTGTCATTTCACCAATAGGCATTGATGCAGGCGGACAACGATACAACATTAATGGTGATATTGCTGCAAGTGCCATTGCAAAAGCATTGGAAGCGAATCTTTGTTTCATTAGTGATATTCCAGGAATTCTTATTGAAAAAAATGGAAAGAAAACATTACTTGAAAAAGCATCAAAGCCAATTATTGAGGAGTTAATCAATAATAAGACCATATACGGTGGAATGATTCCAAAGGTTAGAGCAGCCATTGATGGGCTAGTTCATAATATACCTGAGGTAGGTATTATCAACGGCTTTGAGAAAAATAGCTTAATAGACTATACCAATGGAAAAAAAATCGGTACAAAAATCGTTTTAGAAGAGGAGAGTGCGTAATGGGTAACGATACTTCCGTCTCGCTAACCTCGCCAGTTATGGCCACATACAGCCGTTTTCCAGTCACATTAGTAAAAGGAAAAGGGAGTTACGTGTGGGATGATCAAGGAGAGAAATACTTAGATTTTACCTCAGGAATTGCTACCTGTAACTTAGGGCATGTTCCAGAGGTTGTGAAAGATAAATTGGAGGAACAGCTGGAAACTTTATGGCATTGTTCCAACCTATATAATATTCCCAATCAGCAGCAGCTTGCAGCTGTTTTAACAGCTAATAGCTGTGGTGACCAGGTTTTTTTCTGCAACAGTGGTGCGGAAGCCAATGAGGCAGCTATTAAACTAGCAAGAAGATATGCAAATAAAGTAAAGGGAAGCACCTCTTCCCAAGTGGTTACTTTTCAGCAATCGTTTCATGGCAGAACACTAGCGACCTTAACCGCAACAGGTCAGGAAAAAATTCAACAAGGATTTTCCCCGCTAATGCCTGGGTTCAGTTACTTGCCGTTTAATGATGAAGAAGCCATTGAGGAGTTATCAACACTCAAACCTGCAGCCGTTTTACTAGAGCTCATCCAAGGTGAAGGAGGAGTGATTCCTGCAGACCCAGACTGGGTAAAAAAACTGGCTCAAATTTGTAAAGAAAACAATATATTGCTTATGGTAGATGAAATTCAAACTGGTATAGGACGGACCGGGACATTGTTTGCATACGAACAGTATGCGATCGAGCCAGATGTGATTACAATTGCTAAAGGGCTTGGATCAGGTTTCCCAATCGGAGCGATGATTGCCAAAGAAGAGGCAGCAAAGGGATTTGAACCGGGAAGTCATGGCAGTACCTTTGGCGGTAATCCATTAGCAACGGCAGCGGGGCTGGCAACTCTTACTTATATTGTCGGAGGCACCATTTTAGACAATGTTAAGGAAATGTCAGATTACCTTGACCTCAAGCTGCAACAACTGAAGGAAAAGTATTCTTTTATAGATGAAATACGCGGCAAAGGGCTGTTAAAAGGAATGGTCGTTGAAACCAATGCCCTAGGAATTGTCCAAAAAGCGATAGCTAATCATCTGCTTATTTTAACAGCAGGTCCAAATGTGGTTCGAATTTTACCGCCGTTAACAGTAACAAAAGAAGAGATTAATGAATTTACTGAAGCGTTGGAAGGAACATTCCAAAGTATAGAGAAAGGCGTGTGAGTATTTTTGGAACAGGGTTACCTTACTTTGGAAACAGGAGAGATATTCGAAGGTATACTAATTGGATCAGAAAAGGATTCTTTTGGGGAAGTAGTATTTAATACAAGTATGACAGGCTACCAGGAAATCATCACGGACCCTTCGTATGCCGGCCAAATTATTACCTTCTGCTATCCGATTATCGGAAACTATGGAATCAATGCATTGGATGATGAAAGTATTACACCTGCGTTAGCAGGCGTGGTCATTGGTGATTTATGTGAAACGCCAAGTCATTATCAATCAATCAATAAATTTTCAGAAAAACTAAAGCAAGCAGGTGTATCGGGTCTTGCTGGGGTTGATACAAGATTACTTGTCAAAACGATTCGCAGCCGTGGGACGGTTAAAGGTTATATTAGTAAGGTGAAAGAGAAATCTTTACCTGCCAAGCAAAAAAATCCACTATGGGTGGAACAGGTTTCTACAAAAAAGATTCAGTTCTTTAAAAATAATGGACCACATGTGGTGTTAATGGATTTTGGCTGCAAAAAGTCAATTCTCAATGCTTTATTACAAGAAAATTGTGCGGTAACCATCGTTCCTTACAACACCCCTTATGAAAAAGTGAAAGCTTTAAATCCAGATGGTATTTTGTTAAGCAATGGACCTGGCGATCCAATGGAGCTCAAAAAATGGTTTCCAGAAATCAAGAAAATAACGCAAGCCTATCCTTCTCTTGGTATTTGCCTTGGGCATCAGTTAATTGCCTTAGCCTATGGAGCAAAAACGACTAAACTGGCGTATGGTCACCGTGGAGGCAACCATCCGGTAAAAGAATTAACCACCGGAAAGGTAAAAATAACGGCACAAAATCATGGGTATGTTGTCATTGATGAAAGTATTGATAATACAGTATTTGGTGTTACCTATCGTAATGTGAATGACCAATCAATTGAAGGGCTTAAACATAAAACCTACCCTATTCAAACGGTTCAATTTCATCCAGAAGCCCATCCGGGACCGAGCGATACGGAATATATTTTAACAGATTTTGTTAGTCAGATCGCATCATTGGGAGAGAACATTTATGCCGTTAAATAAGAGATTAAAAAAAGTACTAGTTATTGGTTCAGGCCCCATTGTAATTGGGCAGGCAGCTGAATTTGATTATGCTGGAACACAAGCGTGTATTGCCTTAAAAGAAGAGGGAATTGAAGTTGTTTTAATTAATAATAACCCGGCCACAATCATGACCGATGAGGCCGTTGCCGATAAGGTATATATTGAACCGTTAAACGTGGAAACTATTGAAAAAATTATTCAAAAAGAACAGCCTGATGGTGTAATTGGAACATTAGGCGGGCAAACAGGTTTAAATTTAACTGTTCAACTATTTGAACAGAAAATCTTAGAAAAATACAATGTGGAATTGTTAGGAACTTCTGTTGAATCCATTAAAAATGGGGAAGACAGAGAACGGTTTCGTAATTTAATGCTTGAAATCGGTGAGCCGATTCCTGAATCGGAAATTATTCACAGTATCGAAGAAGGGGTACAATTTGTTAAGAAAATAGGTTTCCCCGTTATTATTCGCCCAGCCTACACGCTAGGAGGAGATGGCGGCGGTTTTGCTTATAACAATGAGGAACTTGAATCCGTTTTAAAGAAAGGGTTAGCAGCAAGTCCAATTCAGCAAGTCTTAGTTGAGAAGAGCATCAAGGGGTGGAAGGAAATTGAATATGAGGTCATGAGGGATGCCAATGATACATGCATCATTGTTTGCAATATGGAAAATATGGACCCAGTTGGTGTTCATACCGGCGATTCTATTGTGGTCGCACCATCGCAAACCTTAACAGATGTCCAATATCAAATGCTTCGTGACGTCTCTATAAAAGTAATTAGAGAATTGAGGATCATCGGCGGCTGTAACATTCAGTTTGCCCTCCATCCAGAATCAAATCAATATTACATCATTGAGGTAAACCCAAGGGTAAGCCGTTCGTCGGCACTTGCCTCAAAAGCTACGGGTTATCCGATAGCAAGGATGGCTGCAAAGTGCGCGATAGGTTACCATTTGGATGAGATTGTGAACCCTATAACAGGTAATACCTTTGCATCATTTGAGCCAGCGATTGATTATATTGTGGTGAAACTACCCCGCTTTCCTTTTGATAAATTCCCTGAAGCTGACCGTACATTAGGGACACAAATGAAAGCAACTGGTGAAGTAATGGCTATTGATCGGACTTTTGAAGGAGCTTTAAATAAAGCCATTCGGTCGATGGAAATGAATGTGTTCGGTCTTTGTCAGGAAGTAAACAAGTCATTAACGGAGTCTCAGGTCTTTGAACTTCTGGAAATAGCAAATGACAGGCGGTTATTTGTCATTGCGGAAGCATTTAGAAGAGGCATCACGCTCGAGGCAATCCAGCAAGTGACCGAAATAGACCAGTGGTTTTTGTACAAAATTAGTGCAATCGTGGCGTTAGAGAAGGAACTTGCAACCTATCAATGGGATACTGTTCCTACCCTCTTGTTAAAGGAAGCGAAGCGAAACAATGTTTCTGATAAATTACTATCACAGATTTATCAAACTCCAGAAAAGCAAGTAAGGAATAAGTGGAAAGAACTCAATTGGAAGCCAGGTTATAAAATGGTAGATACATGCTCCGCTGAATTTGATGCCGTTACCCCTTACTATTATTCGACATGGCATGGATCTGATGAGGTAGAAATAACGAGCAAGAAAAAAATTCTTGTCATTGGTTCGGGACCGATTCGGATTGGTCAAGGAATTGAATTTGATTATTGCTCGGTGCATGCTGCAAAGGCAATCAAGAAAAAAGGCTTTGAAGCGGTGGTAATCAATAACAATCCTGAGACGGTTAGTACGGATTATTCAGTGGCAGATCGCCTATATTTTGAACCGCTAGCAGCTGAAGATGTACTCCATGTCATTGAAAAAGAAAAAGTAGATGGTGTATTGATTCAGTTTGGCGGACAAACGGCTATCAACTTGGCCCATGATTTAGAAGAAGAAGGTGTTCACATCTTAGGGACCACTGTTACAAATGTGGATCACTTAGAGGATAGGAAGGGATTTTACCAACTCCTTGAGGAATTAAAAATTCCGCATATCGAAGGTAAAACGGCTGCTCACCCTGAAGAGTTAGTAGAAGCTGCTGCAAATCTAGGGTACCCAGTATTAGTTCGTCCTTCTTATGTGATCGGCGGACAATCGATGTTTACTATTTTTTCGGAGGAAGAATTAAGCCAATATATAGTTCAGTTAGAGGGAAATTCCCATGCTGCAATGTGGCCATTATTAGTTGATAAATTTTTACCAGGGTTAGAATGTGAAATTGATGTCATTTGTGATGGAAAAAATATCATCGTACCAGGAATTTTTGAACATATTGAAAAAGCAGGGGTACACTCTGGAGATAGTATCTCGGTGTTTCCACCCATTTCTCTATCAGACCAAATAAAAAACACCTTAATTGATTATGCAGAAAAAATTGCTACATCCACACCAGTCATCGGTATGATGAATATTCAGTTTGTCATTTATGAGGGAACGGTCTATGTGTTAGAGGTAAACCCTCGTTCATCACGAACGGTTCCTATAATCAGTAAAGTGACAGGAGTTCCAATGATTGAGTGGGCGACGAGAGTACAATTAGGAGACACATTAGCTGAGTTATGTTCGGACTGCGGATTACTTGCAGAGCCTAATTATTTTTCAGTTAAAGCACCTATATTTTCTTCTAGTAAGTTAAAGGGTGTTGATCCTGTCCTTGGACCAGAAATGAAATCAACAGGAGAAGTACTAGGTATTGGAACAACCTTTCATGCAGCACTTGAAAAATCAATCTCTTCTATTCAAGGAGATGCAGAAAAAAATTACATTTTTTGTTCTATCTCTGACCGTGAAAAACCGGAAAGCTTCACTATTATAGAGGAATTATTAAAGAGGGATTATAAAGTTGCCGCAACAGAAGGCACTGCGTCTTTTCTCCGAGAAAAAGGACTTCAGATTGAACAAGTAATCATGGACGAGGAAGATGTAAAAAAACTTTTCAGAAACAAACCGGTTAAGGCTGTTATAAATATTCCGAATCAAGGCAGAAACAAAATGAAATTTGGTTTTCAAATTCGCGAACATGCAGTCCGTTATAAACTACCAGTGTTTACACACTTAGATACGCTGGAAGCAACGATTGGTTTGTATAAAGAACCTAGAACTGATGATGAAGTACGGACGGTAAGTGAGTATTACAATATTGAAAAGGTAGGTGCCGTTCATGCTAGAGGCAATTAATAAGCAACCTATGGCAAATAAGCTGCCAACTAAGAAAAATGACTTTTTACAGCTTTCTGATTTTAGTACAGACGAAATTCTCACCTTGCTTAATGAGGCTGTCGAACTAAAGAAACTTCAAAAGCAAGGAATTGCCCATCCATTTTTAAGTGGAAAAGTATTAGGGATGATTTTTGAAAAATCATCCACCCGTACAAGGGTGTCATTTGAAGTAGGAATGTTACAGCTCGGCGGACATGCAATTTTTCTTAGCTCAAAGGATATTCAGCTAGGTCGGGGAGAAAGTATTTCTGATACGGCCAAGGTGTTATCTCGTTATGTAGATGGTATTATGATTCGAACATTCTCTCACAGTTCCGTCGAAGAATTAGCTCACCATGCAACCGTTCCCGTAATTAATGGATTAACTGATTTGCAGCACCCAACCCAGGTACTGGCCGATTTATTAACGATAATGGAGCATAAGGGCAAATTGAAAGGTTTAAAGCTGTGTTATATCGGTGACGGTAATAATAATATGCCTCACTCGTTACTAGAGGGGGCAGTAAAAGTTGGGATGGATATTAGCATTGCCAGCCCGCCTGGATACTTGCCAAATGGGAAAATAATAGAAAAGGCAATTCAAGCAGGTAAGCAAACGGCAAGTTCTGTTACTATCACAAACGATCCACTTGAAGCAATTAAGGATGCAGATGTTGTCGTCACCGACGTCTGGACCAGTATGGGGCAGGAAGAGGAAACAGCCACCCGGCTGAAAGCATTCCAAGGATATCAAGTTAATGAGGAATTATGCAGCCATGCAAAAGAGGACTTTATCTTTTTGCACTGTTTACCAGCCCATCGTGGTGAAGAAGTAACAGGAGAGATGATCGATGGTCCCCATTCAGTTGTATTTGACGAAGCAGAGAATCGCTTACATGCCCAAAAAGCAATTTTAAAACTTTTACTATCATAATAGTTTCATTTTTTGTGAGATATGTTGTATAATAATTCTATTAATTGAATAAAAATTCAATATTTGATGCAAGGAGAATTGGAATGACAAAAGAAAAAATTGTTTTAGCATACTCGGGTGGTCTTGATACTTCGGTTTCAGTAAAATGGATACAAGAAAAGTACGGTTATGATGTAATCGCGTTAGGCTTAGATGTGGGTGAAGGAAAAGATTTAGAGGCTATTAAAAACAAAGCTTTGAATGTTGGCGCTATTAAAGCGTATATGATAGATGCAAAAGAATTGTTAGCAAAAGAATATATTTTACCGGCTTTAAAAGCTAACTGTTTATATGAAGGGAAATATCCACTATCCTCAGCTCTATCACGACCGCTTATCTCAAAATTATTAGTAGAGGTAGCGGAAAAAGAAGGAGCAACCGCTGTAGCTCATGGCTGTACGGGGAAAGGGAACGATCAGGTACGTTTTGAGGTTTCCATTCAAGCATTAAATCCAAGCCTAAAGGTTGTTGCTCCCGTTCGTGAATGGGGCATGACGCGTGACGAGGAAATTAAATATGCTGAAGAAAACGGAATTCCAATTCCTGTTGATTTAGATAATCCATTTTCGATTGATGCAAATATCTGGGGACGTGCCTGTGAAGCAGGGGTGTTAGAAGATCCATGGGCAGAGGCGCCTGAAGCTGCCTATGATTGGACGAATCCAATTGAGTTAACACCTGATACACCTGAATATATTGAAATAGAATTTAAGCAGGGAGTTCCTGTTGCCCTTAATGGAGAACAGCTTCCACTCGTCCAATTAATTGAAACCCTGAATACGCTCGGCGGAAAACATGGGGTTGGCCGTATCGACCATATTGAAAATAGATTAGTTGGAATTAAATCAAGAGAAGTGTATGAAAATCCGGCAGCGTTAATTTTAATCAATGCCCACCGTGAACTTGAATGTTTAACCTTGACTCGCGAGGTTACTCAATTCAAGACCCAAGTTGAGCAGCAAATGGCAAAGATTATTTATGAAGGACTTTGGTATTCACCAATCAAACCTGCTCTTGACGCCTTTATTAACGAAACACAAAAGGTTGTAACGGGAACCATTCGTGTCAAGCTTTATAAAGGAAATCATACCGTTGTGGGTAGAAAATCACCACACAGCCTTTATAATGAGGAACTAGCCACCTATGCAAAAGGTGATGCTTTTGATCATAATGCTGCGGTCGGATTTATCAAACTTTGGGGACTGCCAACAAAAGTCTATTCCGAAGTAAATAACAAAGAAACGATATTAAAATAATCCAGATTGCCCTCGAACCCTATTTCGGGGGCTGTCTTCTTTACATTTTGAGGAGGATCTCACATGTCTAAGTTATGGGGCGGACGCTTCACCAAAGAAACAAACAAGCTGGTGGAGGAATTCACAGCTTCAATTTCTTTTGATCAAAAGTTAGCAAGAGAAGATATTACCGGAAGTATGGCCCATGTACAAATGCTGGGTGAATGTGACATTATTCCGATGGAAGATGCTTTAAAAATTAAAGATGGACTCCTTGCTATTAAAAAAATGGTGGATGATAACCAGGTTGACTTTTTAATTGAAGATGAAGACATTCATATGAACATTGAAAAGCTCTTAATTGAAAAAATCGGACCGGTAGGTGGAAAGCTGCATACAGGCAGAAGTCGTAATGATCAAGTGGCAACCGATATGCATCTTTATTTACGTACGAAAACGACAGAACTGATTAAATTGATTGAAGATGTCCAACAAGCCTTACTTGCACAAGCGAAAGAGAATGTTCAGACATTAATTCCTGGATATACCCATCTACAGAGAGCGCAGCCCGTCTCTTTTGCCCATCATGTAATGGCCTATTTTTGGATGTTTGAACGAGATAAAGAAAGATTAATTGATTCATTGAAGCGGGTCAATTGGCTTCCACTTGGTTCAGGTGCATTGGCAGGAACGACATTTCCAATAAATCGTCAACGTGTAGCGGAGCTGCTAGGCTTTGAAACAATTTACCCAAACAGCATGGATGCGGTCAGTGATCGAGATTTTATCCTCGAATTCCTATCAATAGGCTCGATTATTATGACTCATATTTCCAGAATTTCCGAGGAATTAGTTATTTGGTCAAGCCAGGAATTTCAGTTTGTTGAACTTGATGATAGTTTCTGTACAGGTTCAAGTATCATGCCACAAAAGAAAAACCCAGACGTACCTGAATTATTACGAGGGAAAACAGGGAGAACATACGGGAATTTACTTGGATTATTGACTGTGCTAAAAGGTTTGCCCTTAGCTTATAACAAGGATCTGCAAGAAGATAAAGAAGGCATGTTTGATACAGTCGAAACACTGGAAGGTTCTTTAAAACTGTTAGCACCTATGATTGAAACTATGACAGTAAAAAAAGATATTATGCGCAAAGCCATCAACAATGATTTTTCTAATGCCACTGATATTGCAGATTACTTAGTTAGGAAGGGATTACCGTTCCGTGAGGCACATGAGGTGATTGGGAAAATCGTTCTATATGCCATTCAGTCGAACAAATTTTTGCTCGATTTGAGCTTTGAAGAATATCAGGAATTCAGCACATTGTTTGAAGAAGACATCTATGAGGTATTAGCACCAGAACATGTTGTGGCTGTTCGGAACAGCTTTGGTGGAACAGCACCAGAACAAGTGGAGAAACAAATAAAATTAGCAGAGAGCAAGCTGCTTGAATAAAACATTTTTTTCAATATTATTGACAATTATAATTAATTAAACTAGAATACTCTTTATAACTTGAGAATTTTGTGAAAAATAAATAAACTCTTATCCAGAGCGGCGGAGGGACTAGGCCCGATGAAGCCCGGCAACCTTCAAGGTATTCCTTGAAAAGGTGCTAATTCCTGCAGGTTATCCTATAACCTGATAGATAAGAGGAGGAGTCTAGCCCTCTTCTTATGAAGAGGGCTTTTCTCTTATAAAAAATACATATTAAGTGTTTAGTTAAATGAAGGGTGGATTAACATGTCAGCAATAAAAGTGGCAATCCTTGGTTTTGGTACGGTTGGTGAAGGTGTCTATCGGACGATACTATCTCATGCTGAAGAATTAACAGCTGTATTGGGAAAAAAAGTTGAGGTTGCAGCTGTCCTAATCAGAAATGAGCAGAAGGAAAGAAACATTCGTGAGGATGTTTTGATTACAACGGACTTTGCTGATATTTTAAACTTGCCTCAACTCGATATCGTCATCGAGGCAATTGTTGAAAAGGAGCCACCTTTTTTATATTTGAAAAAAGCGATTGAACGAGGAAGTCACATCATTACAGCTAATAAAGAGATGTTTGCCCATTATGGTAACGAACTACTTGAGTTAGCGGAACAACATCATGTTTCAGTTGGGTTTGAAGCAACTGTAGCCGGGGGAATTCCTGTCATTCAGACACTTCGGCAATTATTAAATATCAACCGTGTTCAGCAGGTTCAGGGTATCTTAAATGGAACATCAAATTTTATCTTGACCGAGATGCGAGAAGAGAAGCAGTCATTTGCACAAGCTTTAAAACATGCCCAGGAGAATGGGTATGCTGAGGCTAATCCAAAGAATGATGTAGAGGGTTACGATGCTTTTTATAAGGCTATGATCCTAAGTAGACTAGCCTTTGGAGAAGAGCCCAAGTGGCAGGAGGTTGATTTTGAAGGGATTACCTCCATAACAAGCCAGCTGATTGAAACAGCGGAACTGCTTGGTCTAAGGTTTAAGCATATTGCGAGTATCAGCAGGGAGAATGACCAATTACTCACATCGGTTAAACCGGTTCTGGTTGGAAAAGAGCATCCTTTCTATCATGTAGAAGGCGTACAAAACGCGATAAATGTTCAGTCGGATATTGTTGGTACCATTACCCTTCAAGGTCCCGGGGCAGGAATGTACCCTACAGCAAGTGCTGTTATCGAGGATTTAGTATATGTATGTCAAAATCGCCCTGCCCAACGAAGTTTTCTTCAAACAAAAGAATCTATCACAGATCAGATAGAGAATCAAATTGAAGAACAATGGTTAGTACACGGGTTAACTAACCAAGTGACAAACCTTTCGATTACGGTGGTTGAACAAGTAGAAGAAGGAACATGGATAATTAAGGCTGCAAGGAATGAGATCGAGTGTCTTTCAAAGCTGGAAGAAGGTCTAGTTTATTATCAAATTATTGGGGAATATGAAAAAATAAATAATCGTGCCGAAATAGTTTTTTAATGCGAAAGTAATACGTGGAACAGTCAATTTAAGGATATTGTTATTCCATTCACATTTTATTCAATTTTCTACTGTTATTATGTTAAAAAACTGTGAAAGCCGTTGCCACCCTATTCCTTAGAGTGTATATTGGGGGTGGAAAGAAGTTAGTGAAGTTATGACCATTCTTGTTATTAACGGATCCATTTGAGTTCTAACCGCTTTTCTGAGCGGCAACCTCTCTAATAGAACTCAGTAACAATTCTTTCCCCCAGACATAGTTAAGAAGCAGGGCGCCCTGCTTCTTTTTTTTAGAAAAATAAAAAATTTATAGTTTTTACTTTGAGAATTGTCTAGCTCCAACGCCCTAGCGGCTAGTGTCCTTCGCTCTCCGCCCTACGATAAGTCAACATCGAATCGCCTCCGGCTCTTCGTGTTTCCTTTATCTCAGTTGGAGCGCTCCAGGCCATACGCCGCTGACCAGGGCGCTTTCGCTTTTCTTATTTCTTACGGTTTTTTACACGCTGGTTCGCAGCATTAGCTCGTGCTTGTGCCTCAAGATCGGCATGGTCAGCAAATTCTGCTGAATACTCCACGTCTTTTCCATCAGTTTTTAAGTTTTTTGGCGTTTGTGGAAGTGAACCTTTATTGTGTTTTTGTCCTTGTGCACGACCCATGAAAAAAACCCCCTTTCAGTATGAACTAGTGAGAGCCTTAATGCTGCTCCCATTACTAGCTTTTACATTTTGAAAGAGGTCCATTAATGGAAATAATTAATTTTTAAAGACGTGTCTTTTTATCATGAAAACCTGCTGCACGGTCAGCCATTCTAAACTCTCGTTGATATTTTACTTCTTGCATACTAGTTAAGGAGTATTTTCCGCCATCTCTGCTGTCCTTTTTCTTCTTTTCGCCCATTTTGCTCATTCCTTTCAACATTTTTTTGTTAATCGTTATAAACTAAGTGGTAAAAGTTAAAGCACTAAATATGTACTTATTCCCATTTTTACCTTTAAGGAAAAGAATGATACTTTTTTAGGGGAATTTATTTTTAAAAAATCATGATGAGTATGGTAAAGTAGGTTTGAGGTGAACGATATGGCCATTATTACAAAAATCACCACACAACAGAAAAATCAAGATCGGTTTAATGTGTTTATGGATTATAGCGATGGCAAAGGTGAAGTATATGCTTTCAGTGTTGACAGTAATGTATTAATTAAATTTCAATTAAAAAAGGGAATGGAGATTGATGAATTTTCCTTCCTAGAAATTCAATATCAGGATGACATTCGCAAGGCCTATAATCAAGCAATCAATTACTTGGCAAGAAGAATGCGATCCGAGAAGGAAATAGTGGATTATCTTGCAAAAAAGGAAATCGAAGAGCCAATCATTGAAGAGGTCATACATAAATTAACTGCTCAAAAGTACATTAATGATTTAGAATTTGCTTTAGCTTTTGTGAGGACACAGGTTAATACAACAGATAAAGGCTCTAATGTAATCAAATCAGAATTAAAGGAAAAAGGAATGACGGAGAGAATTATTGTAACAGCACTTGAGGAATTTCCTTTGAAGCAGCAAATTGAAAGAGCAGTTAAAATAAGTGAAAAGTTTTTCCAAAAGAATGCCAAGGATTCCCTTAAAGTCCAAAAGCAAAAGCTGGAAAACTTATTACTTAGAAAAGGGTATTCTTATGAAATTATTTCAATAGCTCTTAATGAGGCTAACGTCCCTAAACAAGATGATGAAGAAATGGAAGCCATTCGATTTCAAGGTGAGAAGGCACACAAGAAATTTTCTAAGTTTGAACACTTTGAATACCAGCAAAAGATGAAACAAACCTTATACAGAAAAGGCTTTTCAATGGATCTTATAGAGCAATTTTTAGCGGAAAAGGAAAACTCATGACAAAAATTGATCATGAGTTTTCTTTTTCTATAACAATTGTATCCTTATCCAATTGGTTCATAATGATTCCTGCAATTTCCTTCGGTGATCTTAGTCGTGACTTATCATTAATATGGGTGCTTTCATCCCAAAATGGGGTATCCATGCCACCCATATACACAGCTGTAAACTGGATACTACTGCCTGCATATTCTTTTTGCAAGCTTTCTGTAAGACCTCTGATTGCAAATTTGCTTGCAGCATAGACTGCTTCATTTATTTTTCCACGCAAACCAGCAGTAGAGATGATATTGATAACTTGTCCTTCTTTATTCTGCTTCATAACGGGGATGACGGCCTTAGTCATGAAAATGGTCCCTAATACATTGGTCTCTAACATGTCATTAACTTGCATTTTGTCTAATTCCTCAAAAGGACCAAAATGACCCACACCGGCATTATTGACCAATCCAACAATTTTGTAGTTATTGATTACTTCTTCCATTTTAGAAAGTATGTCTTTAGTGTTACGGATGTCGATGGACAGAGTATCTGCTTTTCCTCCAGTAACTTCAATTTCATGTTTAACACTGACTAATTTTTCGACTGTTCTTCCAGCGAGTAAAATGTGAAAATTTTTTTTCGAAAAAAGCAGGGCTAGTTCTTTTCCTAAACCCGAGCCAGCTCCTGTGATAAGGATTGATTTCATTTTATGTGCTCCTTCAATAATAGTTCTACCTTTATAAATTGTACAAATATTACTATACTAAAATAAAGAGGAAAAGGGGAGTGAAAGAACATGCAGCAGGAGAGACGCTACAGTGAAATGACCGAGCACGAATTAAAACAGGAAATTGCCGCGCTTAAAGAAAAAGCAAGAAAAGCTGAACAAATGGGAATGGTGAATGAATTTGCAGTCCTTGAAAGAAAGGCACAAATGGCGCAAGCGTATTTGCTTAATCCTGAATCTTATAAATCCGGAGAAATTTACGAAATTGAAGGGGATCCTGGGCAGTATTTTAAAATTGATTATATGAATGGTGTCTTTGCTTGGGGATATCGGCTTAATAGTGATGGTAAGGAAGAGGCATTACCAATTTCCCTTTTAAAATCATTGAAATAACTAATATAGACAGGAATTGAATGTTTAAGGAAAGATAAACCAGAGAAGTTTGTTCTCTGGTTTATCAAATAAAATAGTACCTACCTTGAGAATTGTCCAGCTCCAGCGCCCAGCGGCTAGTGTACTTCGCTCTTTTCCCTACGATAAGTCAACATCGGATCGCTAACGCTCTCCGTGTTTCCTTTATCTCAGTCAAAGCGCTCCAGTCCATACGCCGCTAAACGGACGCTTGCGCTTTTCTTTTTCTATTTCCATACTGCTTGCGGAGATTCATCGTCACGCTCTCCAGAGGCACGCATCCGCTCTTGTGGATGTGTATTAATGGTTCCGTCGGCTCTTCGGGAAGCATACTCAGCTTTTGCTCTCGGTTCTCCCTCGAGCTTGTTATTATTTTGATTTGGGAAATTCGAAGCCTTATTTCTCATGCTATACCTCCAATTAGGGAATGAGAAAAACGTGAAAAGCAAAGCAATCTCATTGCTTACCACGTATCTTTAGTATTTGTGTTTTTTTAATCAGTTATGTTATAAGAAAATGGTAAAGAGGTGTACTTATGATGAACGAAGGGCATGAAAGATTAATACAGCAGTTAATGGATAAAAATCGGCAGTTATCATATGACCAAGCAAGAACATGGGTGGAGCTGTTATGGGACGATTTTGAAACTTCTTACGCTAAAGCTGGATGGGAATATAAGGGCAGTGAAATGGCAGAAAGAATCGTTAACAAATGGATTGAAAATTATGGGGATAAACTGCATGATTTTGTCGCCACAAATCCTAAATATAAAAAATACCTATCTGAGGACAATAAGGGTCAAAAATAAAAAGGGCTTCATGAGCCCTTTTCTAACTGGGAATAATACTTAATTTTTTCCGTAGTTTTTTTTCACTAAATACCCAGCCTGTATAAGAACTGATAAGATTAAGGTTAGTATCTAGTTGAACCACGGCTACAAACGGGTAGTGGCCATTACTTCGGTAACGTAAATCAATAAACCTTACCTCATAATAATCATTATACTCATCGACTTCCCAGCGATATACTGGAGAAAAGGACAAAAAGGCTGAAAGGTTTTTATCTTTTTTAGCTGCTTCAATTACTGGTGTATTAGGTACAGGAATACGAATAAAGCGATCAAGAATTTCCACTTTATTATTAATTGCCTTCCCGACAAAGAACTCCTCCAAATTCATAGCAGCAATTCTCCATTGATGAAATCTCATTGTTGGGGCAATTATGATCTCTGTCGCATCTGGGATGATTGTACGTACCTCAACCAAGATTCTTTTTTTCGCTTGGTACCTTTTGAGGTAATACCCAATTATGACCGTATACATGATTAAAAATGTAGGTCCCGGATTAGCTCCTAATACCCAAATTGCAATCCCGGCAATATGAATAGCAAAAATGTACGGATCAAATGTATTAATGACGCCAAGAGCAACCCATTTCGATGAGAAAGGTCTTAGCGCTTGTGTACCATAAGCGTTGAAAATATCAACAAATACATGAATGAAAACAGCTGCGAATGTCCAAGCCCATAAATGTAGAAGATTGGCATTTGGAAAAAACATGAAAACAATTGCTGAAATTAGGATTGGCCATAATAACACGGCTGGGATCGAGTGTGTAACACCGCGATGGTTGCGAATATAGATTGCATTATTTCTTAACTTCAAAACAGTGTCAATATCTGGTATTTGTGAACCTGCAATTGTGCCAATTAACACGCTTGTTGCAGTAGCATGGCTGCTGGCAACAGCGGGATCTAATGTGGCAAGTCCGCCTAGGGCTATGCCCATGACAATATGTGTTCCAGTATCCAAGAAGAAATTCCTCCTTTATAGGTTCTTGTCAAAAAGGCTAATTTAGCTTATCGTAAAATGAAATGCTTATTTATTTATTTTCCCTTTTTTCTTAGTGTTTAACAAGCTGGAGGAATAAAAGTTATGATAATTGAACATGAAAATTCTGAAAAAATCAATATAAAAGCTTTTCAAAATGATTTAATCTCTTGGTTCAAAAATGAACAACGAGATTTACCTTGGCGTAAAGACCGTGATCCGTATAAGATATGGGTCTCTGAAATTATGTTGCAGCAAACCAGAGTTGACACGGTAATCCCTTATTTTAACCGCTTTATTGAGTGGTTTCCAACCATAAATGATTTGGCTGAGGCTAACGAAGATAAAGTGTTAAAAGCTTGGGAGGGTCTTGGTTATTACTCAAGGGTGCGAAATCTCCAATCTGCAGTTAAAGAAGTAAAAGAAAAATATCATGGAGAAGTTCCTAATACACCGCAAGAGATTGCCGAGCTTAAAGGTGTGGGCCCATATACAGCTGGAGCAATCTTAAGCATAGCATATGGCATTCCTGAGCCAGCTGTTGACGGAAATGTCATGAGAGTAATGTCCCGTATTTTAACCATTTGGGATGATATTGCTAAACCAGCATCTCGAAAAATATTTGAAAAGGCAGTTCGTGAATTAATATCACATGAAGACCCGTCATCCTTCAATCAGGCGTTAATGGAATTAGGGGCACTTATTTGCACCCCGACATCACCATCCTGTTTATTATGTCCTGTACGCGAACATTGCCAAGCCTTTAATGAAGGTGTTGAGCAGGAACTTCCCGTAAAAACTAAAAAATCTAAAACTCGAAATGTTCGACTTGCTGCGGCATTATTAACTGATCCAGCTGGGAAAATATTAATTCATAAACGACCTGCTGATGGTCTATTGGCTAATTTATGGGAATTTCCAAATGTTGAGCTTTTACACGAAATTCAAAATGATCGAGAGCAGGTATTCAGTCTTTTTCAACAGACACTTCACTTGGACGTTCAGCTTGAGAAAATAATTGGACAGATTGATCATGTTTTTTCACATTTGATTTGGAATATAAGTATCTACACAGGAAAGTTACCTTCCACGTTTAAAGAAAGTGAAGGTTGGAAACTTGTCACCTTTAAAGAAATGGAGCAGTATGCATTCCCGGTGCCCTATCAGAAAATATTTAAGTTGTATCTTGAGTTATTAGAATAGAGCGCCGCACTTGCGGCGTTTATTTATTTATATCTATACGAAGTAGCATCAAGTTCGGACACGGCAGCCCCCTAGATAAGCTAACCCTGTCCGAAGTAGCAACAAGTTCGGATACACCATCCCATCAGGCCATTCGTCACTGACAAAGACACATCCATTTTTTAGGCAAGACATTATCAATCATAAACGGTCTTTGTTCCATGGGTATAATCTGCCTCATTACGTTTAATGCCGCCGCGATTTTCGATTTCCTCAATTATTTCACGGTGGATAGTTTGTCCCTCACTATTTAAATAAGGGGCAATCTGTTGTAAGGAATGATGAAAAAATGCAAGCTCGCTATCTTGCCAATCAGTCTTCGACATCATTGAAAGTTCAGTCATATCCCGTCCTACGTACATCATTTACCACTCTCTTTCCATAAGCATTTAATATTAGTGTTTTATAATAATTGTCAACTATTCATTGAAAAGATAAAATGAAACAATACATAACTAACTCTAAAATAGAAGGGGATTAAAAAATGACACAAAAAGTAGCACTTGTTACGGGCAGCAGCAGAGGAATTGGGAAGGCCACAGCTCTCCGGTTAGCGGAAGCTGGATACGATCTTGTTATTAATTATGCGAGAAGTAAAAAGGCCGCTCTTGAGGTAGCTGAGCAAATTGAAGCAATTGGCAGAAAGGTACTAATAGTAAAGGCAAATGTTGGTGATGTAGCAAAAATTAAAGATATGTTTGCCCAAATTGACCAGAAATTTGGCCGTTTAGATATATTCGTAAACAATGCTGCTTCTGGCGTTCAACGTCCGGTAATGGAACTTGAAGAATCTCATTGGGATTGGACCTTAAATATTAATAGTAAGGCATTATTATTTTGCGCCCAAGAAGCGGCTAAATTAATGGAACGAAATGGCGGAGGCAAAATCGTCAGCATTAGTTCCCTAGGATCGATACGTTATTTGGAAAACTATACGGTCGTTGGTGTATCTAAAGCAGCATTAGAAGCTTTAACGAGGTATTTAGCTGTTGAATTAGCCCCTAAGAATATTATTGTAAACGCTGTTTCTGGTGGTGCAGTAGATACGGAAGCATTGAAACATTTTCCGAACCGAGAAGAGTTACTTGAGGAAGCAAGGAAAAAAACGCCAGCCGGAAGAATGGTTGAAATTGATGATATGGTTAACAGCGTTATGTTCCTGTTATCTGAACAATCCAGCATGATTCGCGGACAAACGATTATTGTGGATGGAGGAATTTCTTTACTTGTTTAATTATTTTTAAATAATTTTTATGGATAATCTCCACGAAACGGGACATATTAATTTCGTGGAGGTGATAACAATGGCAAACTTCAATCAACAGCCAAACAAAACTTCTTCTGGGACAAATTTCCAGGAAGTAAGACAACAAAATGCTCAATCTGCACAAGGCGGTTCACAAGGCCAATTTGGAACTGAATTTGCAAGTGAGACAAATGCACAAGAAGTAAGACAACAAAACGCTCAATCTGCACGTGGAGGTTCACAAAGCGGTTCACAAGGCCAATTTGGAACTGAATTTGCAAGTGAGACAAACGCACAAGAAGTAAGACAACAAAATCAACAAGCAGAATCTCGCAAGAACCAAAACAGCAGCGGCCAATTTGGTCAAGAATAATAAAATACTTATGATGAAGAAGGTGCTCTTATTATATAAGGGTGCCTTCTTTCTTGATTGCAGTTTAAATGGAATTGTTTAAACTTATGCAAAACTTTCGGTTTCGACAAAACTTCCCTTATGTTTACAGAAATAGTCAAAGGATTAAGTAAGTTATTCAAGAATACATATATTAGCTTAAAAATAAGGCGGTGAGGGAAATGAATCATTTTAACAGATTAGTTTCCGAGCAAATGGCGACAATGGAAAAATTACTATACCTGCAAGCAGAGGTAGAACGTTGTCAACAAATTGAAGAGGAGCTCCAGACTTTGCAAGATGCTACAGATCTTGAAAGTATTCAGACAGATATTCAGCTGATGAAAAAAGAGTTAAAGGAAATTCAGTTGATTTTTGAAAAGCAGACAGAAGAGGTAATAAATACTTATCGGCTAATGAATTTAAGCCCATCCGTCTAGTTTCAGAAGTAAAAAATGGAAAAAAATACGCAAATTTTTACAAAGAGCCATTGAATTATGGCTCTTTTGTTTTAAATTCTAGTCTTAACCGTTATAATAATAGAAAATAGGAATTTTACTTTGTTGCCTTTTGTCGTTAATTATTAGTTGTATAGGTTACAAAGCGTTCAGGAATGAAGGTAGGGGAGAACATGGTAGTACCCATAGAAGGTGAACCGATGCAAATACATAGCTATAAACATAATGGGCACATCCATCGCGTCTGGGAAGAAACAACCGTTTTAAAAGGGTCGCAAAATTTAGTGATTGGTGGAAATGATCGGACACTTGTAACAGAATCAGATGGGAGAACATGGATTACAAGAGAGCCTGCCATTTGTTATTTCCATTCACAATACTGGTTTAATGTAATTGGGATGATCCGTGAAGACGGCATTTATTATTACTGTAATCTCAGTTCACCATTTATTTTTGATGGTGAAGCACTAAAGTATATTGATTATGACCTCGATATAAAGGTCTATCCTGATATGACCTTTAATTTACTAGACGAAGATGAATATGAACGTCATCGCCGCGAAATGAATTATCCGGATGTAATTGATCAGATTCTTAAAAGGAATGTGGACAAACTCATTCAATGGATCAGGCAGCGTAACGGCCCTTTTGCACCAGATTTTATTGATATTTGGTATGAACGGTATTTAACCTATAGACGTTAAATGCAAATTATAGTTTCACACTAATTTAAAGCCAAAGAACCCAAGGGAACACCTGTACCTTTGGGTTCTTTGGTTATTCAGGATCTTCTTCAATTGATACTTCATTGTGATGATAAGAATGAAAACTAGTGATTAAGGTATCAAGATGCTCTACTTGTTCACCATAGTCAATAATAGAGGCAACGATTTGCATTAAATGATAGGGACTTGGATTATTAGGATCGCTGTTTTCCTTTTGATGTTCTAAAAAAGTGTCCAATAAATCTTGCTTATTCAAGTACACAATCTCTTCCGTTTCAAATGGAGGGGGTGTTGGTATTTTTCCAATAAAACGAAGCAAGACCTGTTCATGATGATAAATAAGGCTGTCCAGTTGTTCTTGGATGGTGTGGGTATAGTCTTCTGGAAGCTGAAGAAGTTCGTTTTCAAAACGATGGAGCCTTTTTAACGTATCAAGCGCTTTTTTAGCTGTTATATTCAATTGCCTATAAATAACTAGTTTTCTTGATTTTTCAGGATTATTCTTTTTAAAGTAACTTCGTTCTTCCTTGTACATGGAATAGAACTGACCCATAACCTGAATGCTGTCTTTAAATTTTGTAATATCAGTTTTAAGAAGGTAATGATCATAGTCATGCCGTGTGCTTAAGCGGATCCACTTAATAATTTCCTCAGTTGTATCTACAATCTTAAAATAAAGCTTATTCTCATATTTGGGCGGCATAAATACAAGATTAACGATAAATGCCGAGAATACACCAATCATGATAGTCGTAAAACGAATACCCGCGAAGTGAATAAAGTCACCACTCTGTGTCTCCATAATGGATATTAATGTGACAAGTGAAAGTCCAATGGTATTCCCTAGTTTCAGCTTTAGGTTTAAAATGATAACAATGATGGCAGCCAAACCGATAACAATGATGTGATTCCCTAAAAGAAGAACAAAAATTACTGCCAGTATGGCGCCAATAATATTTCCCTGGATTTGTTCAATGATAGTCAAATAGGAGCGGTAAATGGTCGGTTGAATGGCAAATATAGCAGCAATCCCAGCAAAGACTGGGGAAGGTGAATGCAATAATTGACCTAAGTATAGTGATAAGATAATAGCAATTCCCGTTTTTAAGATGCGGGCACCTAACTTCATTTTGAATAATTTCCTTTCAGTAGGACGTATTTTGCTCAGGTAAATATAACAAATTAGTACTATACATGGATTGAGCCAGATAATCAAGAGATTTTCATTTGATATATATTCTTTTTATACCCGAAAAATGTGTAAGAAAAAACGTCCGCAAATTTTGTGCGGACGTCTTTTTGAGTAGGATCACTCTGTGGAAACAGATGGATCAGCTTGTTCTTTGACAGGAAGGATTTGAACAAAATGATCTTCTGGGTTGGCTAACAGACCACGGAGCTGATTAGCTTCATCAAGTTGGCCATTGTCTGCTAACAAATTAGTATATTGAGTTAATAGCTCATTAATATCTTGTTTGCCTTTTTCATTTAGTTCAGTGACAGATACTTTGGCGCCTTTGGCAACCCTTCTTGTAATCGCCTCTTTCGTAAGGCCCAATTCAGGTTGATAGCGAACATAAACGACACCACCAGTCATACCGGCACAAATCCATGGACCAGGGTCACCTAACACTAAACCACGGCCATTTGTCATATATTCAAAGGCAAAACCTTTAATATTAGCGTTAGCGCCGATGTTGCCAGCTTCTTTTTCAGGAAGAGGTTTTTTCACCGCACCACCGATAATTAAATCAGCACCTGAGAGGCGGATTCCAGCTCGGGCATCTGCATTTCCTTGAGCAACAAGGAGGCCTTTTTGTGCACCGTATCCAAAGCCCTTACCTACAGATCCATTTAAATAGCGGCCATTCATTCCCTTAGATTTAAGAACATGAATATTTCCACCAAAGGAAGTCTTTCCGACACCGTCTTGACCACCGCCGTTTACAGTGATGTCAATTCCTTCACTATTGTAAGCTCCTAACCCGTTACCCGGAATGGATCCATCCTTATACTTAAGTTGTATTGGTGCTAGTTGTTTGTATGAACCATCCAATCTGCCGCGAACACGATGACAAGATACCCTGCTGCCTAACACCCTCTGTTCGGATGTTACACTAGCAAATTCACGAGAGGAAAGAAGTTGATCGACACTGCCATCAAGATATTCAGCTCCAGCAGCCACCTGCATCTTAACTTCTTCAATCGATTTTGACGGCTCAAATTTAGCTAACTGACTAATTTCTAATGGTTTTAGTAAATAAGATAGGCTAAGTTGACGCTCTCCCTTAACCTGCTCTAATAATTCTGAATGCCCAACGGCGTCTTGAAGATTTTTAATTCCTAATGACGCGGTGAGTGCTTTTAACTCTGTTCCAAAAGCTGTAAACAGGTTCATAATCCCTTGGACAGCTAATTCTAATTGTCTTGGTACAAAACGGCGTAGTCCATGTTCCTTTGCTTGGGCTTCGGATTCAATTTGAGTGGCAATCCCAACATGGCAAGTATCCAAATGACAGCCTCGGCATGTTGTACAACCAATTGCCAGCATTGACAATGTACCAAAACCGACTCGGTTAGCTCCAAGTAACATAATCTTCATGACATCCATTGCGCTCTTCATGCCGCCATCGGCCCAAATTTCTACTTTATGGCGCAGTCCACTTTCCAATAGGGCATTATGGGCTGCTTTTACACCTATTTCTACTGGTAAGCCAACATATTGCAGGGCATGGATCCTAGCTGCCCCTGTTCCGCCATCAAAACCACTAAGGGTAATAATGTCAGCCCCTGCTTTCGCAATTCCGACAGCAATGGTTCCGATATTTGGTACGACCGGTACCTTAACAGCAATTTTTGCTTGGTCGTTTGCTGTTTTTAATTCAAGGATCATTTGTGCTAAATCCTCAATAGAGTAAATATCATGGTTATTTGATGGTGAAATCAAATCCGAACCTAGTGTAGCATTACGTGCGGCAGCAACCTTTGCGGTAACCTTTGAACCAGGTAAATGGCCGCCTTCACCGGGTTTTGCACCTTGACCAATTTTAATTTCAAGCAAATTTGAAGAGTTTAGGAGTTCTGCGTTAACTCCAAAACGGCCGGAGGCAATTTGCTGACCCCTTGTTTTCGGATATTTACCAAGCATATCCTTAATTTCGCCGCCCTCACCATTTAAACTCACCATATTCAAGCGATCCGCACCTTCGGCATAGGCTCTAAACGCTGTTTCGTTTTGGGAACCGAACGACATGGATGATATTATAAATGGTAAATCATGTTCTCCAACACGAATATCTACCTCATCAGGAGTTAGCTGTTTATCGGTTTTCTTAAGAGTCACTAAATGACGAATCGTGGTTGGATTTTGTTCTTCTTGCTCCGATATTTTATCGCGATAAACACTGTAATCACCTGTCGCAGCAATTTCACCGATTGCTTTCCAGATACGAGGGAAGAGATGGAACGTTTTTCCGACTCTTTCTTTCTCATTCTGATAGTCTTCAGCTCGTTTAAGAGAATCTAATTTCATTGCAGCAAAATCAGTTTCAAGTTCCTTTGAACCGAAAAAGTTGACTATATTTAAAACATTGGCTACTTCTTCATGTAATCCAATGCTTGAGAATAATCTGCCGTAGCCACGCAACTCATGGATGCCAATTGTTGAGATGACTTTTTCTATTCCTTTTGTCAACGCACTATAAAGGTTGGTTAAAGGTTTTGTTGTGTCATCAAGAACTGTCAAGAACATATAATATGGGCTTATTAAATCTACACCCAAACCAAATACTGTAATAATATCATGAAGTGAACGAATCGCTGCAGACCTTAATACTAAGGAACAGTCTCTTCTTAAATCTGCTTTCACCAATGCTTGATCGATCGCCGACGTGACTAAATGTGGATCAATCCAATAAGAATTCTCTTGGTGTGCTTTTGCATCATCAAGGACAAGTAATGTTTTTCCGGATTGGACGGCTTGAACTGCTTCGTTAGCCAATCTTTCCAATGCCTCGTTAACCATTTCATTGTCAGTAAAGGTAGTTGAAATAAATGCTGCTAGTTTTTGCTCTTGAAAATGCTGAACTACTTGATCAAAGCTAGGCTGTCCTAAGTCTTCGGAACATGTAAAGCCTGCTTTTCCTTCCAAGAGGAGTGGAGTGGTAAGCTCGATCACTGCAGCTGGTTTTATATCAGTAAATAAATCCGGACGCTTTCCAATAATTACCCGTGTGGAGAAATGTTCTGTTTCACGATCGCGGTCTATCGCTGGATTTGTAACAACAGCAACACTTTCTTTTATATAATCAGCAATATTTATACGTTCAGGATTAAGGGCCGCGAGTGGTGCATCATGTCCCAGTGACCTGATTGGTTCGACGCCTTTTTCAGCCATTTGTTCAATGAGTTGAATATGATCACGTTCCCAGCCAAATGCTTTATATTGACCGTTATGAATTTTGTCAGGATAATTCATCGTAACTGTTTTAGCTAATGCAGGTGGTTGTAACCGAGACCTTGAGTTCTTTAAATTTAAGCGTTGTGAATAGCGGTTATACACTTCATTTTGGTATGCCGAGTGCTCATAGACATCCAATTCTTCACCATTCCATTTAAATCCAACCTTTTCACCTGGTGCTAATGGCTTCGGATCGTTTACATACTCACTTGATGGTATAATTCCTGGTTCAGAAGAAAAGAGGTAGGAGGATTCCGTCTCAAGCATCCAAAGTGGGCGGAGCCCTAGAGCATCAACGCTAAATACCGCTTCATCACCGTAACGTGAAATAATGCCTGCAGGTCCTTGAGCGAAATGACCCCATGCCTCACGAAGATAAGTATATAAATCTTGCATATGCTCAGGATATGCCTTAATTTCATTTATAATCGGCGGAAAAAGAAGATCCATCGCCTCAAAAAGTGAATAGCCGTCACGGCTTATTAATGTTTCAATTGTACGGCTTAAATCTTGAGAATCGCTACCGTCTTTTACAAGGGGGACTTTGATCATTCTTGCTTCATCGCGAAGTTTTGCAATCGTATTAATTTCCCCGTTATGACCCAGTACACTAAAAGGCTGTACCCGGAAAAAGCTAGATAGGGTATTCGTAGAGTAGCGATTATGACCCAATGTGATGGTCGATGCAACTAGCGGGCTGGCTAGGTCTTGGTAGTAACGTGGAAGAATATCTCCAGCGCCCATTACTTTATAGACAACATGATTCTGACTTAATGAAGCAACATGAACATGTTCGTTTAACTCAAAATCAATTAAGGCATCGAAAAGGCTCTTGGTTAATTCCTTGTCTTTCTTTGTGGAAACACAGGCAAATTGCCAAAACACAGGATTTTCCTGGATAGCAATTGGCCCAAGTGCAGATGGGTCTGTAACTGTATTTGTCTCAAACACTAATCTTAGATTATATTTTTCTAATTTTTCTTCTAATTCTTGTTTAGTAGAATTCCAGTTTGCTTTTTGGCTGATAAAAACATGGCCTACTGCAAATTCATCTTGTTCTGCAAGTATCGGATCTAGTCCGGCTGCCCTCAATTTCTGTTTCCATAGGTCAGTTGGGATATCCATATGAATTCCCACACCATCACCTTCGCCATTAATAAAACCAGCGCGGTGGTTCATAGTAACAAGAGCTTCTATCACATCAAAGATATTTTTTCTTGTCGGAATTTTGGTCTTTTCAAGGCAAGCGACTATTCCACACGCATCGTGTTCTTGTTTATGGAAGTCTTTAAATTGAGAAGGGGTCCATTTTTGTGTCATTATATTGGCTTCATCGGTTTACCGTTAAAGCCGCTTCACCTCCTATGAAACTGTTAGATTAAGAAAAAGCCGTTTTTGCAGAATAAATCGTGTGACATAATATTACAAAGACTGAGAAACATAATAATCTATATGATATCATAAGAATTTTCAGAAATCAAATAATTATACAAAAAAATGGATGGGAAATTAATGTAGTATTGTATGTTCATAAAAGGTCTAAAGTTGCGCCTGTAAACGTTTTCATTTAATTACCTAAAAATAAAAGGGAGTGTTTTCCACTCCCAGTTGTGAATAAAAAATGCATAATTATTCGGACCTTAGTAAAGAAAATGCATTTCTTACCGCTTGTATTGTAACTTCTATGTCCTCTTTCGTATGGGCTGTTGTAAGGAACCACGCTTCGTATTTTGATGGCGCAAGATTGATTCCTTGATGAAGCATCAGCTTGAAAAACTTAGCAAACATTTTACTATCGGTGTTTTGCGCTTGCTCATAATTTACAATTTTTTCATTTGTGAAATATACAGTAAATGCACCTTTTAACCTGTTAATAGTAATTTGAATTTCATATTCTTTAGCAGCCTTTAAGATTCCGTCCTCAAGCATTGCACCTAACTGATCCAGCTGGTCATAGACTCCTTCTTCCTTTAACACTTCAAGACAGGCGATACCGGAAAGGATGCTTGCAGGATTGCCTGCGTGTGTTCCCGCTTGATAGGCTGGTCCAAGCGGTGCAACTTCATCCATGATTTCTTTGCGGCCGCCATAAGCACCAATTGGCAGACCACCGCCGATGATTTTTCCGAGAGCTGTTAAGTCTGGTTGAACACTTAATAAATCTTGTGCTCCGCCATACATAAACCGAAAAGCAGTTATGACTTCATCATAAATCACAAGTGCACCCGCAGCATGTGTTAAATCATTAATCTGTTCTAAGAAGCCGGGTTTTGGTTCAACAATCCCAAAGTTTCCGACAATTGGTTCCACTAAGACAGCAGCTACTTGACTTCCCCATTTATCTAAAGCTTCCTTAAAAGGTTCAATATCATTAAATGGAACGGTGATCACCTCTTGGGCAATACTTTTTGGTACACCCGCCGAATCTGGCGTTCCAAGTGTTGATGGACCTGATCCAGCCGCAACAAGGACGAGATCGGAGTGTCCGTGATAACAACCGGCAAATTTGATGATTTTATCCCTGCCAGTAAAGGCACGGGCAACTCGAATTGTCGTCATAACCGCTTCTGTACCAGAATTGGTGAACCGCACCTTATCTAATGAAGGGATTGCTTCCTTTAGCATTTTTGCAAATTTTACCTCATGAGGTGTAGGGGTTCCGTAAAGAACACCTGTCTCAGCTGCTCGGGTAATAGCTTCAGTTATATGCGGGTGAGCAAAACCAGTGATGATGGGTCCGTACGCTGCTAGATAATCAATATATTTATTACCATCCACGTCCCAGAAATAGGCGCCTTTAGCACGTTCCATTGTTACAGGTGCACCTCCGCCCACGGCTTTAAATGATCTGGAAGGACTGTTGACCCCTCCAACAATGTGTTTTAACGCTTCATTATGTAAGTTTTCTGATTGAGTAAATTGCATAATTTTCCTCCTTAAATAAGTACCATACTATTTTAGCACTTTTTTAAATGACTTCTATCTGTTTTATATTTTAGAAAATTTGTTAAAATTCCGATTATATTTTTAAATTGAAACCAAGCACTATGCGTAGTTTTTGATATTTTATCGGCCAAGCCTGCATAGGAATAGAATAACGCGTATGGACAATAGGGGTGGTATTCGTGTTTTATTTCTTGCTGCCAATCGTTATTTTATGCATTTTTATGAGCTTACGAACGTTATTCATTCCTAATACGATTAGAGGAAAAATTGTTTCTGTTGAAAATTTTCTCTACTTAGGGACGGTTTACTTGACGATCATTCTTGGCTTTGGACTCATTTATCTTCTATTTAATTTAATCGGTACTCCATTGCTAAAGGAAGTGAATAATCATCCTGGAACTAACATCTTTGAAACCAGTTTTTATTTTAGTGCAATGACCCTGTTTTCAGTCGGTAATGGTGATGTATTGCCACAGGGATTAGGACGTATTATTGCGGTAATCGAGGCGTTGATTGGCTATACACTGCCAGCTGCCTTCGTTGCAAGAGTGATGTTTAACCGGGAAAAATAAGCATTAGGATGTTAAATGGTGAGCGAATAGGTTAAACTTTACAATAATCATCTATTGTAAAGGAGAACAAGTAAATGACTATAGAAGTTGGAAAACTAGCTCCGGATTTTGAATTAAAAGATAATCATGGAGAAAATGTTAAATTATCGAATTTTCAAGGGAAAAGTGTAGTTTTGTATTTTTACCCCAAAGATATGACTTCGGGATGTACGACAGAAGCTTGTGACTTTCGAGATCTTCATCAGAGTTTTACAGAACTAGATTGCATTATTCTCGGAATCAGCCCGGACCCGCAAGAAAAGCATGAGAAATTTATTGATAAGTATGATTTGCCATTTTCTCTTTTAGTGGATGAAGATCATCGTGTGGCGGAAATGTATGGGGTTTGGAAATTAAAGAAGAACTTTGGAAAAGAGTATATGGGAATTGAACGATCGACATTTGTCATTGATCAAAAAGGAAAAATAGCCAAAGAATGGCGGAAGGTAAAAGTTCAAGGACATGTGGAAGAAGCGTTACGATTTGTAAAAGAAAATCTAGCTTAATACTTTAAAATAAATAGGCAAATAATATTTTTTCACCCCCTGACAAATTTTAGCTAATGGTCAATTAGATTTCGAATAAGAAAAAGCAGATCGGATAAAGCTAAATGAGTAATTATTGATAGGGGGGATTATTATGTATTTTTATCGAGAAGATTTAATTAATATCATTGTACCTGACAAGCCAGATCCTGCTGCTGCTAAGGTTCTCCAAGAAACATTAGGAGGAAGATTTGGTGAGATGCGGACCATGATGCAATTCTTCTTTCAAAGTTCTAATTTTCGTGGCAATCAAAAGCAGTTCCGCGATTTAATTCGAGGTGTTTTCCTTGAGGAAATTAGCCATGTAGAACTCGTGCAAACAACGATCAATCAGCTTTTGAATGGAGCAGGGGAAGAGGCTGTTGGTGCTGGCGGTCATACGGGTGCCCCGCTTGAAGAGGCCATTAAACATGCAAATCCACATCATTTTATTATGGGTGCACAAAGTTCGCTCCCTGTCGATGCAGCGGGTAATCCCTGGAATGGTAATTATGTGTATAGTCATGGAAATTTAATTAGCGATTTATTGGATAATGTCGTTTTAGAATCAACAGGGGTTCTGCAAAAGTCGCGGATTTATGAAATGAGTTCGAATAAAACATTTAGGGAAACGTTAGCATTCCTAATTGTCCGCGATAATGCCCATCAAAATGCTTTTGCCAAAGCTCTAGAAACACTTGGTGTAGACTGGGCCAAACTTTTTCCAGTCCCTAATTACGACATTAATAAGTATCCCGAATGCCGAAAATATGTAGAAATGGGCTTCCATAATGCTCAATTCAATTTCAGATTAGATGAGACACTCATTGGTCAGATATTCCAAGGAGAATCGCCAAGTAGAAATGACGGAACACTTGCAGTAGTTCCGCCGCCAAAAGGATACCCTGTACCGGTGCTGCCGGAAATGCCGAATGAACATAGTCCTGGATTACATGACTTAAATAATTAATTCTTTCTCTAACAATAAAAAGGATGAACACACTTTTTGTGCTCATCCTTTTTTCATTATCTTCATAAGTTATAATATTTTATATTTCAATAATAATCGGAAGGATCATCGGTCTTCTTTTCGTTTGTGAGAATAAATATTGTCCAATCGCTTTTTTAAGATTCTGCTTAATAACATTCCATTGCCTAACATTATCTGCTTGCAAATCATGGACTGTTTTTTTAGCAAGCCGGTTAACTTCCTTAAGGAGATCATCTGAACCTCTTGCATATACAAAACCACGAGTAATCGTGTCCGGTCCGGAGATAATTTTTCGGTCTCCCTTGCTAATGGTAATCACAATGACGAGCATGCCATCTTCGGACAGATGCTTTCTATCACGTAACACAATCTCCCCCACATCCCCAACACCCATCCCATCTACGTAGGTGTCACCAGCCGGAACGGTTCGGGTTTTACGTGCAACCTGGTTTTGAACGTCTACGACATCTCCATTTTTTATTATAAAGGTATTCCCTTTTTCTACCCCAACTGATTCAGCTAACAGACGGTGGTGATGCAGCATCCGATACTCCCCATGAATAGGGATGAAATAGGTAGGTTTCATTAGTGTAAGCATAAGCTTCAAGTCTTCTTGATAGCCGTGACCTGAAACATGCATTCCAGTTGAACTTCCCGACCCATAGATCACTTTAGCGCCTAATTGGAATAAGTTGTCGACGATCCGGGAAACATCTTTCTCATTCCCCGGGATGGGTGAGGCCGCTAAAATAACGGTGTCTCCAGGATAAATGGAAACATCCCGATAGTTTCCACTAGCGAGCCGTGAAAGGGCAGCCATTGGTTCCCCTTGACTTCCGGTACAAAGGATGACAACCTTTTCTGGAGCCAGCCTGTCGACTTCATTTGCTTCTATAAGCATCCCTTCAGGAACATTTAAATATCCCCGTTCAATCGCAACAGAAACGACATTCACCATACTCCGGCCAAGGAGCGCAAGCTTGCGGTTCGTTTTGATTGCTGCTTCGACAACTTGCTGAAGACGATTCACATTCGAAGCGAATGTTGAGACAAAGAGTTTTCCTTGAGCTTTCGTGAATGCTTCGTACAAATGATCTCCCACCATTTGCTCGGAGGGGGTTAATCCCTTACGTTCAGCATTCGTACTTTCAGAAATCAAAACTAGTACACCTTCCTGACCTATACCAGCCATTTTGTGAATTTCCGGAAACTGATGGTTTGCTGGAGTTAAGTCAAACTTGAAGTCCCCAGTATGTACAACATTCCCTTCAGGTGTATGAAAAACAATACCAAGACAATCCGGTATACTATGGCTTACTTTGAAAAATGATACCTGCACTTGTCCGAAGTTTAGATTTGAATCAGAATGGATCGGAATAAGTTCAGTGTTTCCTCTTAACCGGTGCTCATCTAGTTTTAATTCAATTAGTCCTAAAGTAAAACGAGTAGCATAAATGGGTACATTTAATTTCCTTAGAAAATAGGGAACACCGCCAATATGATCTTCATGTCCATGGGTTACAATCAAAGCCCTTATTTTTTCTTGATTTTCTTCCAGGTAAGTAATATCAGGGATAATTAAATCAATACCTAGTAAGCTTTCATCAGGAAATTTTCCTCCACAGTCGACTATGAAGATATCATCTGCATACTGAATAACATACATGTTTTTTCCAATTTCATTAATACCGCCTAAAGCTAATATTGATAAGGCTTTTTCTGTATTCGTCAAATCATTTCCTCCCAACTCAGTAAATAATAATAGTATTATTCCCTTTTTGGTTTATTTTGATGTAGCTCCAAATTTAGAGAATAGGATCCATTATTATAAAGATTAACTTGCCTTTTTAAAGCCTATTTTTATTAAGAAAGGCATTTGTCCAATGCATGTAAGTGACAATTGAATATCATTTTATTAGGGCATACCTCCTCAGGTAAGTTATTGGGGTCAAAGTGACCCCTTTTTTTATGGAAAAAGGGAGGAGTTTCAATTTTATGAAAATTTTATCTATAATCAAGGTGAAAACTATTCTTTTTTTTGCTTAACAGGTGATATGATGGAGAAAAATATATTCAGTAAAGATTAAAGAAATGTATGTAATACCATGAATACATAAAGTAGTAAGAAAGAGTCAACAACATGTTGTGATGGAGGTATAAAAATGAAAATATATACAAAAACCGGAGATAAGGGAACCACTTCTCTAATTTATGGACAAAGGGTTTCTAAGAATGATTTACGGGTTGAAGCATACGGTACAGTAGATGAAGCCAATTCAATGATTGGATTGGCTTTAAGCTATTTAAGCAAGGAACATTTTCAAGGGAAAGAAATAATTGAAAAGGTATATCATAAAATACAAACAAACCTTTTTCATGTTGGAGCTGAATTAGCAACCCCAAAAGGGAAGGAAGTTAAATGGTCTCTAGCTGCTTCCGATATAACGTTTTTAGAAGGACAAATAGATGAATGGGAACAATCGTTGCCGCTATTAATGAATTTTATCCTGCCAGGAGGACATCCGGCTGGCGCAGCGTTTCATGTAGCCCGAACTATAGCAAGGAGAGCCGAACGGTGTGCAGTTTCATTAGGTGAAGATGTAAACCCGCTTGTGTTAGCTTATTTGAATCGTTTATCAGATTTATTGTTTGTGACAGCCAGGTATGTAAATCAACAACTTGGAGCAGTTGAACAATCTTTGCATGGAGATCATTAGATATATTTGTAAGTTAGTTAGATAACAATATTGACAAAAGTACAAATCAATTAGTAAAATTAATTATAACAATTATAATTTAATAATATCTTTTAGAAAGAAGGTGCATGGCGATGAATCAATTAAAAGAAGCGTTGGATACCCTTAAGGACACTGGGGTGAGAATTACTCCGCAACGTCATGCGATACTTGAATATTTAATAAACTCAATGTCACATCCAACTGCAGATGAGATTTATAAAGCATTAGAAGGTAAATTTCCTAATATGAGTGTGGCGACGGTTTACAATAATTTACGAGTATTTCGTGAAGTGGGTCTTGTAAAGGAATTAACGTATGGTGATGCATCCGCACGTTTTGATTTTGTGACAACACAACATTATCATGTTATTTGTGAGCATTGTGGTAAGATTGTGGATTTCCATTATCCAGGTTTAGATGAAGTGGAGCATCTTGCTTCCCATGTTACGGGCTTTAAAGTCGAGAATCACCGTATGGAAATTTACGGCGCTTGTCCAGAGTGTGCAAGTAAAGAGGTTCATTGATTTTGGAACGGTAAATTAATTGAGACAAAAAAGGAGGATGACTAAACCTTTAGGCAAAAAGCCTTTTAGGTAATGTCATCCTCTCTTTATTTTTTCCCTTTTTTAGAATTATATGTTTCATCAAATTGTTTACCTTCGAGTTTAGGGTCCATGGTTAATGGCTCACGACAGTACATGCACATATCCACTCTTCCAAGCATTTTTGTCATTTTTCCACAGTTAGGACACTTTACTTGAATGGTCTTGGTTGATAACATGCCAATCCAGAAATAAACAACAGTACTAGCAATAATAAAAAGCAGACCTAGCAGCATAAAAATGGTCATAATAATAGGTGAAGTTCGAAAATAAATACCTATGTACATAACAATAAAACCAATAAAAATTAATGATAATGCGAAGGTACGAATTTTATTTATTTTACTCGAATGCTTTGCCAAGATATTCCCTCCCTTGAGAAAACTATACCATATTTAGATTCTAAGAAAAAACACGATGCAAAGAATGTCGAAAAATGTTTCGTCAAAAGAAGGAAATTTCCTGCCTGTGTCGAACTTATTATGCTTACCTGAAAAAATGGAGGAATGATGAATGGAAGACATTCTTCGGCCTATCTATCAAGAAAGGGCGAGTCAATCCAATACTCTTGGAGTTTTGTTGATTGAAAAAAAAACAATATCCAGTCATATAACAGATTCGTTTGATGTAATCTTGTTAATTATAGTTAAAGAGGCAGACAAGCCAGTATTTATTAAGCACTATTCGTATGACGACAAAAAGGCGGCCATGCATATCATTGCGGAATCGAAGCTGCAAGAATGGCTTTTACTAGGAACGAATAGAAAAATTTTTGAATGGATTCATGAGGCAAAAATTCTTTTTGATCGAAATGAATTCGTAGCAGATTTAAAAACAGAACTTCGAGAATTTCCGTTTAACGGACGGAAAATTAAGATGGGTTTGGAGTTTGCTAAATTAATTCGTCGGTATGTAGATGGGAAAGCTTTATTTGAGAGTAAACAATTTTTGGATGCATATAATCATGTTGTTCATTCCTTGCATCATCTTGCTAGATTAGCTGTAATTGAAAACGGTCTTCATCCGGAACTCACTGTTTGGCAGCAAGTAAAACAAATAGAACCTGAAATCTATAAATTATATGAAGAGTTGGTTAATAGCGAAGAAACGCTAGAGAAGAGACTTGAGCTTTTGTTCCTTGCTAGTGAGTTTATGATCCATTCTCGAACGAATATTGGGACGGCACATTTATTAGAGGTTTTAAGTGGGAAAGAATATTGGATGTTTAATGAAATTATGAATGAAAAAGAACTAATTCCTTATTCTGTTGATTTAGCAGTGCTGCTGGAGTTTTTAATTGAAAAACATGTGATTAAAGTAGTCAATATTGAAACAAAAGGACATGGTGTTTTTCATAGGTGTTATCGTGCGAAATGATTCTTTTTAAAAATTATTGTAAAAAAGCAATAAAACGTATTGACCTTTTTATAAATACTTGGTATATTAATAACCGTCGCTGCGATGCCATCTATTAAAGCTTTCGTAAGTGACGGTTATTATAAAAAAAGTTATTGACATCACAAACGCCTTTATGTTATATTAATAAAGTCGCTTGTGAGAGTGATAAACAATTGTTCTTTGAAAACTAAACAAACAAAAACGTCAACAAACAATAATATTAGTTTCGTATGAAACTAAGCCAACGCAACATTTATGAGCTAATCAACTCAACTTCATTGGAGAGTTTGATCCTGGCTCAGGACGAACGCTGGCGGCGTGCCTAATACATGCAAGTCGAGCGGACTTTCAAAAGCTTGCTTTTGAGAGTTAGCGGCGGACGGGTGAGTAACACGTGGGCAACCTGCCTGTAAGACTGGGATAACATCGGGAAACCGATGCTAATACCGGATAATTCTTTTCCTCTCATGAGGAAAAGCTGAAAGTCGGTTTACGCTGACACTTACAGATGGGCCCGCGGCGCATTAGCTAGTTGGTGAGGTAACGGCTCACCAAGGCGACGATGCGTAGCCGACCTGAGAGGGTGATCGGCCACACTGGGACTGAGACACGGCCCAGACTCCTACGGGAGGCAGCAGTAGGGAATCTTCCACAATGGACGAAAGTCTGATGGAGCAACGCCGCGTGAGCGATGAAGGCCTTCGGGTCGTAAAGCTCTGTTGTTAGGGAAGAACAAGTACCGGAGTAACTGCCGGTACCTTGACGGTACCTAACCAGAAAGCCACGGCTAACTACGTGCCAGCAGCCGCGGTAATACGTAGGTGGCAAGCGTTGTCCGGAATTATTGGGCGTAAAGCGCGCGCAGGCGGTCCTTTAAGTCTGATGTGAAAGCCCACGGCTCAACCGTGGAGGGTCATTGGAAACTGGGGGACTTGAGTGCAGAAGAGGAAAGCGGAATTCCACGTGTAGCGGTGAAATGCGTAGAGATGTGGAGGAACACCAGTGGCGAAGGCGGCTTTCTGGTCTGTAACTGACGCTGAGGCGCGAAAGCGTGGGGAGCAAACAGGATTAGATACCCTGGTAGTCCACGCCGTAAACGATGAGTGCTAAGTGTTAGGGGGTTTCCGCCCCTTAGTGCTGCAGCTAACGCATTAAGCACTCCGCCTGGGGAGTACGGCCGCAAGGCTGAAACTCAAAGGAATTGACGGGGGCCCGCACAAGCGGTGGAGCATGTGGTTTAATTCGAAGCAACGCGAAGAACCTTACCAGGTCTTGACATCCTCTGACACTCCTAGAGATAGGACGTTCCCCTTCGGGGGACAGAGTGACAGGTGGTGCATGGTTGTCGTCAGCTCGTGTCGTGAGATGTTGGGTTAAGTCCCGCAACGAGCGCAACCCTTGTTCTTAGTTGCCAGCATTCAGTTGGGCACTCTAAGGAGACTGCCGGTGACAAACCGGAGGAAGGTGGGGATGACGTCAAATCATCATGCCCCTTATGACCTGGGCTACACACGTGCTACAATGGATGGTACAAAGGGCAGCAAAGCCGCGAGGCCTAGCCAATCCCATAAAACCATTCTCAGTTCGGATTGTAGGCTGCAACTCGCCTACATGAAGCCGGAATCGCTAGTAATCGCGGATCAGCATGCCGCGGTGAATACGTTCCCGGGCCTTGTACACACCGCCCGTCACACCACGAGAGTTTGTAACACCCGAAGTCGGTGGGGTAACCGTAAGGAGCCAGCCGCCTAAGGTGGGACAGATGATTGGGGTGAAGTCGTAACAAGGTAGCCGTATCGGAAGGTGCGGCTGGATCACCTCCTTTCTAAGGAATATGCAGTCCTTGTGGACTGATAAAAGTTGACCGCTTTTTGTTTGTTTAGTTTTGAGAGTGCAATCTCTCAATTCAATTGCTCCTGCGCCGCAGTAGCTCGAGGAAGTAATCCCTCAGCTCGTCGCAAGGCAGCATGAAGTAACGCTCTGAAGTTCATTCACGATGTGATTGAAGTCAGTAGCCTTGTTCCTTGAAAACTAGATAATCGTAAGAAGAAGCAAGAAAACATCGAGTAATCGCCATTTTAGTTTTCTCTCTTAAGTAATTAAGAGAAATAACCTTTTAGGTTAAGTTAGAAAGGGCGCACGGTGAATGCCTTGGCACTAGGAGCCGATGAAGGACGGGACTAACACCGATATGCTTCGGGGAGCTGTAAGTAAGCTTTGATCCGGAGATTTCCGAATGGGGGAACCCACTGCTCGTAATGGAGCAGTATCTTTACCTGAATACATAGGGTATTGATGGCATACCCGGGGAACTGAAACATCTAAGTACCCGGAGGAAGAGAAAGCAAACGCGATTCCCTGAGTAGCGGCGAGCGAAACGGGACATAGCCCAAACCAAGAGGCTTGCCTCTTGGGGTTGTAGGACACTCAACATGGAGTTACAAAGGAACGGGGTAAATGAAGCGATCTGGAAAGGTCCGTCATAGAAGGTAAAAACCCTGTAGTTGAAACTTCGTTCCCTCCTGAGTGGATCCTGAGTACGGCCGGACACGAGAAATCCGGTCGGAAGCAGGGAGGACCATCTCCCAAGGCTAAATACTCCCTAGTGACCGATAGTGAACCAGTACCGTGAGGGAAAGGTGAAAAGCACCCCGGAAGGGGAGTGAAATAGTTCCTGAAACCGTGTGCCTACAAGTAGTCAGAGCCCGTTCATGGGTGATGGCGTGCCTTTTGTAGAATGAACCGGCGAGTTACGATCCCATGCAAGGTTAAGTTGAAAAGACGGAGCCGCAGCGAAAGCGAGTCTGAATAGGGCGAATTGAGTATGTGGTCGTAGACCCGAAACCAGGTGATCTACCCATGTCCAGGGTGAAGTCCAGGTAACACTGGATGGAGGCCCGAACCCACGCACGTTGAAAAGTGCGGGGATGAGGTGTGGGTAGCGGAGAAATTCCAATCGAACTTGGAGATAGCTGGTTCTCTCCGAAATAGCTTTAGGGCTAGCCTCACGTAGTAAGAGTCTTGGAGGTAGAGCACTGTTTGGACTAGGGGCCCTCATCGGGTTACCGAATTCAGACAAACTCCGAATGCCAAAGACTTATCCGTGGGAGTCAGACTGCGAGTGATAAGATCCGTAGTCAAAAGGGAAACAGCCCAGACCACCAGCTAAGGTCCCAAAGTATACGTTAAGTGGAAAAGGATGTGGAGTTGCTTAGACAACCAGGATGTTGGCTTAGAAGCAGCCACCATTTAAAGAGTGCGTAATAGCTCACTGGTCGAGTGACTCTGCGCCGAAAATGTACCGGGGCTAAACGTATCACCGAAGCTGTGGATTGACACCATCAGGTGTCAGTGGTAGGAGAGCGTTCTAAGGGCGTTGAAGCTAGACCGTAAGGACTGGTGGAGCGCTTAGAAGTGAGAATGCCGGTATGAGTAGCGAAAGATGAGTGAGAATCTCATCCACCGAATGCCTAAGGTTTCCTGAGGAAGGCTCGTCCGCTCAGGGTTAGTCGGGACCTAAGCCGAGGCCGAAAGGCGTAGGCGATGGACAACAGGTTGATATTCCTGTACCACCTCTTTATCGTTTGAGTGATGGGGGGACGCAGGAGGATAGGGTAAGCGCGCTGTTGGATATGCGCGTCTAAGCAGTTAGGCTGGTGAATAGGAAAATCCGTTCACCGTGAAGGCTGAGCTGTGACAGCGAGGGAAATTTAGTACCGAAGTTCCTGATTCCACACTGCCAAGAAAAGCCTCTAGCGAGATAAAAGGTGCCCGTACCGCAAACCGACACAGGTAGGCGAGGAGAGAATCCTAAGGTGAGCGAGAGAACTCTCGTTAAGGAACTCGGCAAAATGACCCCGTAACTTCGGGAGAAGGGGTGCTCTTTGAGGTTCATAGCCTCGAAGAGCCGCAGTGAATAGGCCCAGGCGACTGTTTAGCAAAAACACAGGTCTCTGCGAAGCCGCAAGGCGAAGTATAGGGGCTGACGCCTGCCCGGTGCTGGAAGGTTAAGAGGAGGGGTTAGCGCAAGCGAAGCTCTGAATCGAAGCCCCAGTAAACGGCGGCCGTAACTATAACGGTCCTAAGGTAGCGAAATTCCTTGTCGGGTAAGTTCCGACCCGCACGAAAGGCGTAACGATCTGGGCACTGTCTCAACGAGAGACTCGGTGAAATTATAGTACCTGTGAAGATGCAGGTTACCCGCGACAGGACGGAAAGACCCCGTGGAGCTTTACTGTAGCCTGATATTGAATTTTGGTACAGCTTGTACAGGATAGGTAGGAGCCTGAGAAGCCGGAGCGCTAGCTTCGGTGGAGGCGTCGGTGGGATACTACCCTGGCTGTATTGAAATTCTAACCCGCACCCCTTATCGGGGTGGGAGACAGTGTCAGGTGGGCAGTTTGACTGGGGCGGTCGCCTCCTAAAGAGTAACGGAGGCGCCCAAAGGTTCCCTCAGAATGGTTGGAAATCATTCGTAGAGTGTAAAGGCACAAGGGAGCTTGACTGCGAGACCTACAAGTCGAGCAGGGACGAAAGTCGGGCTTAGTGATCCGGTGGTTCCGCATGGAAGGGCCATCGCTCAACGGATAAAAGCTACCCCGGGGATAACAGGCTTATCTCCCCCAAGAGTCCACATCGACGGGGAGGTTTGGCACCTCGATGTCGGCTCATCGCATCCTGGGGCTGTAGTCGGTCCCAAGGGTTGGGCTGTTCGCCCATTAAAGCGGTACGCGAGCTGGGTTCAGAACGTCGTGAGACAGTTCGGTCCCTATCCGTCGTGGGCGCAGGAAATTTGAGAGGAGCTGTCCTTAGTACGAGAGGACCGGGATGGACGCACCGCTGGTGTACCAGTTGTCTTGCCAAAGGCATCGCTGGGTAGCTATGTGCGGACGGGATAAGTGCTGAAAGCATCTAAGCATGAAGCCCCCCTCAAGATGAGATTTCCCATAGCGTCAAGCTAGTAAGAACCCTGAAAGATGATCAGGTTGATAGGTCAGAGGTGGAAGCATGGCGACATGTGGAGCTGACTGATACTAATCGTTCGAGGACTTAACCATTTATATTAGGTGAATTCGATTTTACAAACTTCTTCTGCATTATCTAGTTTTGAGGGAATGAAAAAATTTCAATTTTCTCTTGAAAAATATGAAAAAGACATTATAATAAAATAGTGTCGAATAAATAGTCTGGTAATTAAGGCGAGAAGGTCACACCCGTTCCCATACCGAACACGGAAGTTAAGCTTCTCAGCGCCGATGGTAGTTGGGACACGCGTCCCTGTGAGAGTAGGACGTTGCCAGGCTGTAATCTTATTATTCCGCAGTAGCTCAGTGGTAGAGCTATCGGCTGTTAACCGATCGGTCGTAGGTTCGAGTCCTACCTGCGGAGCCATTTTTATGGAGAGCTGTCCGAGTGGCCGAAGGAGCACGATTGGAAATCGTGTAGGCGGGTAACCCTGTCTCAAGGGTTCAAATCCCTTGCTCTCCGCCATAAAATAATTATTATCTGGCCCCTTGGTCAAGCGGTTAAGACACCTCCCTTTCACGGAGGTAACACGGGTTCGAGTCCCGTAGGGGTCACCATTTGGAGGATTAGCTCAGCTGGGAGAGCATCTGCCTTACAAGCAGAGGGTCGGCGGTTCGATCCCGTCATCCTCCACCATAATTTTAAATAGCAATATTATTATTGTCGCGGGGTGGAGCAGTCCGGTAGCTCGTCGGGCTCATAACCCGAAGGTCACAGGTTCAAATCCTGTCCCCGCAATATGGTCTGGTAGTTCAGTTGGTTAGAATGCCTGCCTGTCACGCAGGAGGTCGCGGGTTCGAGTCCCGTCCAGACCGCCATATGTTGGCTCAGTAGCTCAGTCGGTAGAGCAAAGGACTGAAAATCCTTGTGTCGGCGGTTCGATTCCGTCCTGAGCCACCATTTATTTTAGCTTTTGCCGATGTAGCTCAATTGGTAGAGCAACTGAATCGTAATCAGTAGGTTGGGGGTTCGATTCCTCTCGTCGGCACTTGTTGCTGGCAAAATGAATATTATATGTGGAGGGGTAGCGAAGTGGCTAAACGCGGCGGACTGTAAATCCGCTCCCTCCGGGTTCGGCGGTTCGAATCCGTCCCCCTCCACCATTTATAGGGGTATAGTTTAAAGGTAGAACGAAGGTCTCCAAAACCTTTGGTGTGGGTTCAATTCCTACTACCCCTGCCAAACAATTTTATTATGGCGGCTGTGGCGAAGTGGTTAACGCACCTGATTGTGGTTCAGGCATTCGTGGGTTCGATTCCCATCAGCCGCCCCATAAAATTTATCTTGAATATAGAACTAATATATATTAACATTGGGCTATAGCCAAGCGGTAAGGCATCGCACTTTGACTGCGACATGCGTTGGTTCGAATCCAGCTAGCCCAGCCAATTTGCGGAAGTAGTTCAGTGGTAGAACATCACCTTGCCAAGGTGGGGGTCGCGGGTTCGAATCCCGTCTTCCGCTCCAATATATCTTATATGGCGGCATAGCCAAGTGGTAAGGCAGAGGTCTGCAAAACCTTTACCACCGGTTCGAATCCGGTTGCCGCCTCCATATTGATTTAATAAGTCCAGTTTTTTTAATACGCCGGGGTGGCGGAACTGGCAGACGCACAGGACTTAAAATCCTGCGGTAGGTGACTACCGTACCGGTTCGATTCCGGTCCTCGGCATTGCTTTACAAAAAATTAATTACGCCGGTGTGGCGGAATTGGCAGACGCGCACGACTCAAAATCGTGTTCCGTGAGGAGTGTCGGTTCGACCCCGACCACCGGTATAATGAGACTGCTTGCCAAGCAGTGGGAAAAGCGTCCCTTACATTTTGTAAGGGACGTTTTTTATTTCTTTATTTTAACTTATATTAATAACAATTTTCCCCTTGGCATGGTGGCTTTCACTAAGGGCGTGAGCCTCTTTAATTCCCTCCTCACTTAAGGGGAATCTGTGTCCGATAATGACTTTAACTTTCTTTTGCTCTAACAGGTCAGCGATTATTCCTAGCTGTTCTCCGTTTGGAATAAGCCAAACCAATCTGGATTCTATTTTTTTCATTCCAGCTTTTTCTTTGTCTGGTTCAGAAACAATAGATGCTAGTTTTCCGCCTTCCTTTAGAATGCTAAAGCTCTTTTCCTGATTCTCTCCTCCTAAGGAATCAAGTACAAAATCAAAATCGTGAAGAACTGTTTCAAAATCCTCTTTTTTATAATCAATAACCACATCTGCACCAAGTGATTTTAAAAATTCGATATTATGGGTTCCTGCTGTTGTGGCAACATAGGCACCGGCATTTTTAGCAAATTGAATGGCAAATGTTCCAACGCCGCCGGCTCCTGCATGAATCAGCACCTTATCACCTCGTTTGACTTGTCCAAAATCAAAAAGGCATTGCCATGCCGTTAATCCAGCGAGTGGAACACAAGCTGCTTCTTCAAAACTTATTGAATCGGGAATTTTTGCGAGCAGATGAGCGTCAACGGCGGTATATTCTGCATAGGTTCCTCTATTAGTTGTTTCTGGTCTGGCAAATACCCGATCACCTTTTTTAAAATTAAGGACATTTTCACCAAGCATATCGACTGTCCCAGCTGCATCCCAGCCTAATATAATTGGAAATTCAAAAGGCAGCATTCCTCTTAAATATCCTTCACGCAGCTTCCAATCGATAGGGTTTATAGAGCTGGCATGGAGCTTAATAATTACTTGATCTTGTCCAGGTGAAGGTTTTTGAATCTCCCTTTCCTTTATCTGGTCTTTCCCGCCATATTCATCAATAATAATTGCTTTCATAGCAACCTCCTAAATAACTATAGATAACCCTCATAATATGTTCAAATTGGGTCTTTCAAATCCATTCAAAGGGAGCATTTTTATTCACTAGAATGAAAAATCGACAAATTTCGCAAAATCTACTTGACGATTAACGTAGTAATGTGTAATATTATTTAAGTCAGTTCATTCATCACTTTGACACATATTTCAACAAAAATGCGGGTGTAGTTTACTGGTAAAACCTCAGCCTTCCAAGCTGATGTAGTGGGTTCGATTCCCATCACCCGCTCCATACATATTAACTAACGCAGTGTATCGTTACATAAGAGAACGATGCATTGCGTTTTTTTATATTGGCTTTGTAAAAGAAGATGTTGATTTTGCATCCAGCCAATGAGGGACTAATCGCATCGGAAACTCGCCTGATTAGTCTTTCATCAAGTCTATGAAGGAATAATCCTAATAATCAACTATGTTACTTAACTTTATATAAAAAAAGATGCCCCTAACGGCATCCAATAATTTTGAAGGAACTATCTCCCCCATGGACCTGAGTAAACATGTTCATTAATGATTCAGTGAGCTTTTGAGCCTTTTCGTAATCAGTCGTGGGTCGCAGGTAAATGAGCTGCATGGCATTTTTAGTAGCAACTGTTACTTGGGTTCTTTCGGAGTCGACAAAAGGACTTCCAAACGGTCCGAGTTGATCAGAAGCTATAATAAGTTGGTCTAAGGAGTTCGTTCTTCCGTTAAGACCCAAGTACGACTCACCCGCTTCACCGATACGGGTTTCCACTGGTCCCTGCATTAAATCAAGATCGTAGATGCCAATTGGCACTTGATACTGCAAGGAGAAAAAATTATTAATATCAATCGCACTGTGAACAGAAGAAAGATAATTTTGTTTTTGAACTCTGCGAAATAATGCTTCAGAAGAAGGCCGATAGCGGTTGGGGTCTTTACCAATTGTTTTAAAAATGGCTCGCCATTCTTGTATGCCAGGCAGGTCTGTAACATGAGCATCTTCTAAATCAAAAAAGATTGATTCTTGAAAAAGCTGGAGCCTGCCTTTAATCATTTGAGGTGAAGATCCTACCGTTATATTATGGTATTCAATTACCCCAAGCTTAAAATGAGGAAAAAGCTCAGTAATCACTGATGAAAGTTGAATTTCCAACCATTCCACCTCCAAAATTTATTGAAAATAGTTTATCATAAATAGATGTGCTACTAATAACTTTAACAACTTAAATAGATGAACAATGGTAGAGAGGAGGGATTCAGGTGGATGTAAGTAAATTCAAAGCAGAACTTATCAGCTACAGTAAAGAAATTGGAATTGATAAAATTGGTTTTACAACGGCTGAGCCATTTATGGAATTGAAAAATAGATTAGTGAGACAGCAGGAACTCGGCTATCAATCGGGTTTTGAAGAACCGGATATTGATAAACGTGTCACACCTTCAATGCTGCTTGAAGAACCACGTTCGATCATTTCAATTGCCTTAGCCTACCCATCCAAAATGACAGAATCGGTGAAAGGCAAGAAGGGTGAGAGGAGGGGCATATTTAGCAGATCCTCCTGGGGACTTGATTATCATCATATCCTTAAGGACAGACTTAAAAAGCTGGAGGATTTTATTTTATTGAAGGTCCCTGAGGCACGCTTAAAATCAATGGTCGATACGGGAGAACTTTCCGATCGAGCTGTTGCAGAACGCGCGGGGATTGGCTGGAGCGGGAAGAACTGTGCGATTATTACTCCTGAATTTGGCTCATATGTTTATATTGGTGAAATGATTACAAGTATCCCTTTTGAGTCTGACACTCCAATCGAAGACCAATGTGGTTCTTGCACTAAATGTTTAGAGGCATGTCCAACAGGAGCTTTGGTCCAAGGCGGACAGATTAATGCTCAGCGTTGTATTTCCTTCTTAACACAAACAAAAGGATTTATCCCAGACGAATTTAGGGAGAAGATTGGTAACCGTGTCTATGGCTGTGATTCCTGTCAAACAGCGTGCCCGGCGAATAAGGGGAAAAACTTTCACTTTCATAGTGAAATGGAATCAGATCCGGAAGTAACAAAACCGTTATTAAAACCTATCCTAACTTTAAGCAATCGTGAATTTAAAAATAAGTTTGGCACTGTTTCAGGATCATGGAGAGGAAAAAAGCCAATCCAACGGAATGCAATCATTGCACTTGCCCATTTTAAAGATGAAACGGCCATACCTGACTTAATCAAAGTATTAGAAAATGAAGCAAGTCCAGTTTCAAGAGGAACCGCTGCCTGGGCATTAGGAAAGATTGGCGGAATGACCGCTCGTGCGGCATTATTAAAAGCAAAAGACAGTGAATCAGATAGTAATGTCCAAACAGAAATTGAAAAGGGATTAAGCCTCATTCAAGGATAAGGACCAAACCAATTTTGGTTTAGCCCTTTTTTTATGGTTAATTTCTTTCTCCCCTCATATGAATGAAAAGAGGGGAGGAGTATTAATGCAAGAACTACTTCAGGATTTATTTGAAAAGAGATTAGATCAATTTGTTTCCAATAAGCGAAACCTAAAAATATTTTTTCCTAAAGCTGAACAGAAACTAGCTTTACTAGCAAAAAGGTCTGCAGAAATTGTAAAAGTAAAGGCAGCAGGAAAAATAATGGAGGTATCCACTGAAGAGGAATTTCAAACGATACACTACCAAACCCATTATCAGTATTTAATAAAGCAAAAGGACAAAATATATATGGAAGAAGAATTGGAAGACAGAGTGGCTAAGTTTTATAAAGAAGCATTGGTGATGGATGAGGAAATCGTTCCGAACCTTGACCAAGATTTAGATCATGAACCCATTCTACCTGACCTTCCTGACTATGATGAACGGTTGAGCTATCAATATAATCGTTTGAAAGCTGTCCAATACGCGGAACGCTGGTGGAACAGCTATAATCCTGCATATAAAAAATTTGAAAATGATTGTACTAACTTTATCTCCCAATGTCTGCATGTTGGCGGGGCACCGATGAGAGGCTATCCTAATCGTGGTTCCGGCTGGTGGTTACGAACAAATAACTGGAGCTATAGTTGGGCCATTGCCAATTCTCTGCGCTTATACTTACCTAATTCCAAAAGTGGCTTAAGGGCTAGGGAAGTCAGTAGCCCTGAGCAGTTATTATTGGGAGACGTTATTTGCTATGATTTTGAAGGGGATGGACGGTTTAACCATAATACCATTGTTACAGGTAAAGATGCTGATGGAATGCCTTTAGTGAATGCCCATACGTATAATAGCCGGATGCGGTACTGGGCATATGAGGACTCATCGGCCTATACACCCAATATCAAATATAAATTTTATTCCATCATGGACGCATGATTCTTGAAAGCATAAGTCAGAGTGGTATAATTGCCTTTAGAGTTTTTATCAGAGGTGAATTTTTTGTCTAACCATATAGTTTTATATCAGCCACAAATCCCTTCTAATACTGGCAACATCGCTCGAACTTGTGCAGGAACTGACACTAGTTTACATCTCATTCGGCCCTTCGGCTTTTCAACGGATGATAAGATGTTAAAAAGAGCGGGATTGGATTATTGGCAATACGTTACTATTACTTCCTATGATTCCTTAGACGAGTTTTATGAAAAAAATGCAGGTGGAAAGTTTTTTTATATAACGAGGTTTGGCCAAAAGCATTTTACTGACTTTGATTATAGTGACCCGTCTAAAGATTATTATTTTATTTTTGGGCGGGAAACTACAGGTTTGCCAAAGGATGTTATTGAAAAGAATAAGGATACAGTGATGAGAATTCCAATGAATGAAAATATTCGCTCCTTAAATTTATCTAATACTGCTGCGATTCTTATTTATGAAGCATTGCGGCAACAAGACTATCCACATCTCAAATAAAATACAGAGGCCCACAACATGGGTCTCTTTTTAAAAAAGAAAGGAGGAAAGCCCATGAATGAGGTCATTGCAACCATTCTCAATCATCGCTCTATCCGTTATTTTGAGGACAAGCCGTTAACAGATGAGCAGATTAAAACAATCGTATCTTGTGCCCAAGCAGCCGCAACATCTAGTTTTATACAAGCATATTCCATTATAGGAATTAAAGATAAGGAAAAGAAGGAAAGATTAGCTGAACTAGCTGGGAATCAGGAATACGTTGCAAAAAATGGTCACTTTTTTGTTTTCTGTGCAGATCTTTATCGACATACTGTAATTGGGGAAAGAGAGCAAAAAAATGTTACCCCTGCACTAGAAAGTACAGAAAAATTTATGGTCGCTCTAATCGATACAGCATTAGCTGCACAAAATGCCGTAATGGCCGCTGAGTCTATGGGGTTAGGAATATGTTACATAGGTGGAATCCGTAATAACTTAGAAGAAGTAAAAAAACTGTTAAAAATTCCAGATCGAGTTATTCCAATATTTGGACTCGCAGTCGGATACCCGGCTGCCATTACTGATCAAAAACCAAGACTGCCATTTGAGCATATTTACCATGAGGATGAATATGAGCAAGATAGGGAGATCTATAATAGTCAACTTATTCAATATGATGAATTGATTTCACAATACTATGACAACCGGACAGGCGGGCAAAGAAAAGACCGCTGGACCGAACAAATTGCCAATATGCTCGAAAGAAAAAATAGGATGTATATGAAGGAGTTTATTCAAAGTAATAAACTGGATAAACAATAAAAAATGACTGCCACCTAAGGCAGTCATTTTTTATTGACAATTGAATATCATGATTAGAAGCAGATAAGATGGTAAAACAGGATTACTTATTTGTACCTGGTTTGTCATTATATCCTGCTGTAAAGATTGCTGCTAAAAATGCAATCATGACTAAAATAACGATGAATGTATTCATGTTATGTAATTCCCCCTTGACATACATTTTTCACATATATTTTTATTATAGCCTAACTTAAAAAAATGAAAAGAGCAATATTCCTAATATCTAAATAAAAAAGATAGACACTAACTCTCATTGGTTACGCATGTTCAAGTTGCTTAGTGCATAGAGTATATTAATCGTCTCTGACAAAGCTACAGGGGGAGGGCCTTATGGATATTTTAAAAAAGATTGAGACATATCGAGAAAATGAGGAAAAACTTCGTTGGGAAGGATCATTTGGAGACTATTTGCTGTTGCTAAAAGAGAAGCCATGGGTTGCACAATCAGCACATTCACGAGTTTATAATATGATAAAGGATGCTGGAATTGAAGAGGAAAAAGAGGCGAGAAAGTACAATTTCTTTAGTAATCAATTATTTGGTTTAGAGGAATCACTAGAACGTCTTGTGGAAGAATACTTCCATCCAGCAGCGAAAAGGCTTGATGTTAGAAAACGGATCTTACTGTTAATGGGCCCAGTTAGTGGTGGTAAATCAACACTGGTGACGATGTTAAAAAGAGGTTTAGAACAATATTCTCGCACTGATAGAGGTTCTGTGTTTGCTATTAAGGGATGCCCAATGCATGAAGATCCCCTGCATTTAATTCCACATCATTTACGCAGTGATTTTTTGGAAGAGTATGGCATCCGCATAGAAGGGAATCTATCGCCGTTAAATATGATGCGGCTTGAACAGGAGTATGGCGGCAGAATTGAAGATGTATTAGTGGAGAGAATCTTTTTCTCCGAAGATAAACGAACGGGAATCGGGACCTTTAGTCCATCAGATCCAAAATCCCAAGACATTGCCGATTTAACCGGAAGCATTGACTTTTCAACCATTGCCGAGTTTGGTTCAGAATCTGATCCTCGAGCCTATCGATTTGACGGAGAGCTGAACAAAGCCAACCGCGGTATGATGGAATTCCAGGAAATGTTAAAATGTGATGAAAAGTTCCTTTGGCACTTACTGTCATTAACACAGGAAGGGAATTTCAAAGCCGGCCGGTTCGCATTAATTTCAGCCGATGAGCTCATTGTCGCTCACACGAATGAAACTGAATACCGGTCATTTATTTCTAACAAAAAGAATGAAGCACTCCATTCCAGGATTATTGTCATGCCGATTCCGTATAACTTAAAGGTTTCCCAAGAAGAACGAATATATGAAAAAATGATCCGTGAAAGTGATGTGTCTGATGTTCATATTGCCCCCCACACACTAAAAGTGGCCGCAATGTTTACGATTTTAACTCGTTTAAAGGAACCGAAAAAAGGTGACATTGATTTAGTGAAGAAAATGCGCCTCTATGATGGGGAAAACGTGGAAGGATATAATCATTCAGACGTTGATGAGCTTAAGAAGGAGTATCCGGATGAAGGAATGAGTGGAATTGATCCACGGTATGTCATAAACCGGATTTCCTCGACAATCATAAGGAAAGAAGTGCCTTCTCTTAATGCTTTAGATGTTTTAAGGTCATTAAAAGACGGGCTTGATCAGCATCCGTCTATCACCACAGAGCTAAAAGAACGGTATTTAAATTATATTGGAATAGCACGGAAAGAGTATGACACGATTGCTAAGAATGAAGTTCAAAAAGCATTTGTCTATTCATACGAAGAATCTGCTATAACATTAATGAACAATTATCTTGATAACGTCGAAGCCTATTGTAATAAAGTGAAGCTTCGTGATCAGTTAACTGGGGAGGAAATTAATCCAGATGAAAAGCTGATGCGTTCGATTGAAGAACAAATTGGGATTTCAGAGAATGCCAAAAAAGCATTTAGAGAGGAAATATTAATCCGAATTTCTGCCTATGCTAGAAGGGGCAAGCGCTTTGATTACAACTCTCACGACCGTCTCCGCGAAGCAATCCAGAAGAAATTATTCGCAGATCTTAAGGATGTAGTCAAAATTACCACCTCATCTAAAACACCTGATGAGCAGCAATTGAAGAAAATCAATAATGTTGTTGCGAGGTTAATTGACGAACACGGATATAACTCCACATCAGCGAATGAACTGTTACGCTATGTAGGAAGTCTGTTAAATAGATAATTGAGAATTAGAATAGGTGGACTGACAGAAGGAATCTGTCAGTCCCTTTTTTTCCTACTATAGTTTATTCTATTTACAAATAACTTGTCTTGTATTTATAGGTAAAAACCTAATTGTCGAAATTATTAGTAAATTATTCTTTCTTTCTGCATAGGATAAAGTAATCCATCTTTTAATTGATTGCTTTTTACTCGCGTTATTCTATGTATTTACTAAAAATTTGTGCAAGTTGGAAGAAAAATTTTATAAGGAGGGGTTTACAGTGTCTGTCGATAACCATCAATTTGTGATTTCTAGAGAAGATTGGTCCCTCCACCGTAAAGGCCACGATGATCAGCAGCGGCACCAGGAAAAAGTCCAGGAGGCAATTCGCAATAATCTTCCAGACTTAATTACAGAAGAGAGTATTATCATGTCAAATGGTCGAGATGTGGTAAAAATACCAATTCGGTCGTTGGACGAATATAAAATTCGTTATAACTATGATAAAAACAAACACGTGGGCCAAGGTGACGGTGATAGTCAAGTCGGTGACGTAGTGGCACGGGACGGTTCGAGTGCGCAAAAAGGACCCGGTAAAGGCCAAGGCGCAGGAGATCAAGCTGGTGAAGATTATTTTGAGGCAGAAGTTTCTTTAATGGAACTAGAAGAAGCCTTATTTAAACAACTAGAGCTGCCAAATTTAAAGAAAAAAGAGGAGCCAGAACATTTAGTTGAAAACATTGAGTTTAATGATATTCGAAAAACTGGGCTAATGGGGAACATTGATAAAAAACGTACCATGATGTCAGCTTTTAAGCGGAATGCCATGAGTGGCAAGCCAGCCTTCCACCCAATTTATAAGGACGATTTGAAATTTAAGACATGGAATGAGGTTGTTAAACCAGATTCTAAAGCAGTGGTCATTGCCATGATGGATACAAGCGGTAGTATGGGAATATGGGAAAAATATATGGCCCGCAGCTTTTTCTTCTGGATGACACGCTTTTTACGAACAAAATACGAGACCGTAGAAATTGAGTTTATCGCGCATCATACTGAGGCGAAAGTAGTTTCAGAAGAGGACTTTTTCTCAAAAGGTGAAAGCGGTGGAACCATTTGTTCATCAGCCTATCGTAAAGCCTTAGAAATAATTGATGCAAAATATAATCCACGAAAGTTCAACATTTATCCATTCCACTTTTCAGACGGTGATAATCTCACCTCAGATAATGCCCGTTGCGTGAAATTAGTTGAAGAATTGATGAAGGTTTCCAATATGTTTGGATATGGGGAAGTGAATCAATACAATCGCCATTCCACTTTAATGTCAGCATACAAAAATATCAAAGATGAACAATTCCGCTATTATATTCTTAAGCAAAAGGCTGATGTATTTCATGCCATGAAAAGCTTTTTCCAAAATGAAGAATCCAAATTATATGCATAAAAAAATCGACAGGAAAACCTGTCGATTTTTTTGCCGTGTACCCTGAATAGGAGGGCAAATTTCAAAAGGTATAAGTAACCGATTAGTACAAATAACTATAAATAGTAAATAAACTATTGAGTTAATAATTGGTATAGACAACTATACTTATAGAGGTTAAAATAAAGATATAATCTGAAAGGAAGTATCAAAAAATGATTAAGACTAGCATACTTATCGGGATACAAATTTATACAAACGATAATGTGATCAAAGATGGATATATAAAAATAGAAGACCAAAAAATAACGGAAATAGGTTCCATGGAGCAACTTTCAAATCTTGATGATTTTGAAGTGATTGAAGTTCCGGCTCAATTCAAGGCTGTCCCAGGCTTTATCGATATGCATATTCATGGGGTAAATGGTGCAGATACAATGGATGCAACAACGGATGCATTGGATACCATGGTTAACGCATTACCGAAAGAAGGAACAACTAGTTTTTTAGCTACCACTATGACTCAAGAAGATAAAAAAATCGAAAAAGCCCTATTAAATGCGGGTAAATATATTAGTGAGCAAGCTGATTACGGAAAAGCTGAAATACTTGGTCTTCATCTTGAAGGACCATTTGTAAATGCAAATAAGGCAGGGGCACAACCACAACAGTATATTATTGAACCTAATTTGTCTTTGTTTAAAGAGTGGCAAAGACAGTCCAATCATACGATTAAACTTGTAACACTTGCCCCAGAGCAGCCAGGCGGACTGGAATTGATACGCTATTTAAAAGAAAGTGGAATTATTGCCTCCATTGGCCATACTGACGCAACGTTTGAAGAGGTAGACGAAGCAATACATGCTGGGGCAAATCATGTTACTCATCTCTATAATCAAATGAGAGGACTGCATCACCGAGAACCTGGAGTGGTAGGAGCTGCCTTCTTAAGAAAGGAACTAATCGCAGAAATTATTGTAGACGGGGTACATGTTCACCCTGAGATGGTCAATCTTGCCTATAAAAATAAGCATAGCGAAGGCTTGATTTTAATTACTGATTCCATGCGGGCAAAATGCTTAAAAAATGGTATGTATGACCTTGGCGGGCAAAACGTAATAGTTCAGGATGGAAAGGCCGTTCTTGCCGATGGTACACTTGCAGGAAGTATCTTAAAACTAGGCCAAGCTGTAAAGAATATTATAACATTTACGGGATGTACCTTGCCCGAGGCAATTGAAATGGCCTCAGTCAATCCAGCAAAGCAATTGAAAATTTTTGATCGAAAAGGCAGCCTAGAAGCTGGGAAGGATGCTGACATTGTCATCCTTGACGATCAAATGGAGGTATACATGACATTTTGCCGGGGAGCGCTTGCTTACAAAAGGGAGGAAACACACAATGAAAATAATTGAAGTAAATGATTATACTGAAATGAGTCAGCGAGCTGCAAAATATATAATTGAAAAGATTTGTCAAAATCCTACACTAACGTTAGGGCTTGCAACAGGTGGAACTCCTATTGGAACTTATAAAAATTTAATTGAAGACCATAAGAAAAATGGGACTTCTTATCAACAAGTCACCACGTTTAACTTGGATGAGTATATTGGTCTTTCAGGTGAAGATAAAAATAGTTATCGTTACTTTATGAATGAACAATTGTTTAATCATATTGATATCAATAAACAAAATACCCATGTCCCGCATGGGGACAGTTTGAATATTGATGAAGAATGCCTCCGGTATGAACAATTACTAACCCAACATGGAGGAATTGATTTGCAAATCCTTGGAATTGGCGGTAATGGTCATATCGGTTTCAATGAACCAGGCACATTATTTAATACCAAAACCCACGTCATCCAGTTAGCTCCATCCACCATTGAAGCTAATGCAAGATTTTTTAATAAAATCGAAGAAGTACCAACAAGGGCCATTACAATGGGGATTTCCACCATTATGAAAAGCAAAGAAATTCTACTGCTTGTTTCAGGTGAAAGTAAGAATCAGGCAATGGCTAAATTATTGACTGAAAATGTCACGGAAAATTTTCCAGCTTCTGTGTTAAAACAACACCCATATGTTACAATTATTGCGGATAAAGCAGCTGTTTCAGGTTTACAATTCAATGTTCTTGACAGTCTGCAGGGTTAGCATCAATTATTCAATACTTAATTCTTTAGTTATTTTTAGAAGGGTGAAATATGGAAAATGATTAACAAGAATTCCCCTATTCCCATTTACTATCAGTTAGAAGAGCTTATTAAAGGCTTAATTGATAATGGTGACTTAAGAGCAGGAGATTCACTGCCTCCGGAAAGAGAATATGCTGAAAAGTACCAAATCAGCCGAATGACAGTAAGACAAGCTTTTACGCAATTAGTCAATGAGGGCTATTTATATCGTCAGCAGGGAAAGGGAACATTTGTAGCTGAGCGGAAGATTGAAAAGCCGCTGCAAGGGATTATTAGCTTTACAGAAGATATGAGGGCGAGAGGATTCACGCCAGCTAATAAGCTTAATAATTTTGATATTGTGCCCGCGACAAGCCAGATTGCAGGACAACTAAAGATTTCCGTAAATGAACCGGTGTATGAAATTACAAGGATTCGCTTAGCAGATAATATCCCTATGGCATTAGAAACAAACTATATTTCAGTCGATCTTATTAAGGGGCTTACAAAAGAAATTGTGAGTCAATCTATTTATGCATATGTTGAAGAGCAATTAAACCTAAGAATTGCCAGAGCCTCACAAATTATAGAGGCCTCCGTTGCGAATGAAAATGAAGCGATGAACTTAAACATCACAAAGGGGGCTCCAGTAATGCTGATTCAAAGAAATGCCTACCTTGAAGATGGAGCAACCCTAGAATTTGTTAAATCCGTTTATCGAGCGGACCGTTATAAATTTATGATTGATATGAAACGATAACATTTATATTTAAGGTTATGTTAAAAAAACACCAGATTTACATCAATCTGGTGTTTTTTTTGTTTATTTCATCTTTATCATACGTTTATTACCATAAATACTTTCCTTGAAAAAATCAACAATAAGAACGTAAGTAAACTTTTTTAAAGGGGGTATTTCAAATTGATAAAAAAATCAATTGGGCTGATTTTAACCGCAGTTCTTACGATGGGACTTGCTGCATGCAATAACGATCGTAATGATATAAATGATAAGACCACTAATAGAGTGGGAATGAATTCAAATAATAGGGATAACGATATTGTTAATGTACGAAATGGCAGGGATGACGGTATTGATCATAACGGACCATTAACCGAGGATTATACAAATCGGGACAACAATGAAAGTGACCTAGATACAAATCTGTTCAATAATCGGAAAACAAGCAGAATAAATAAAAATAATGATGATATGATTTCTGCCTATCAGACAAATTTGAATAGTAACCAATATCCGCATACAAGAGCAGTACTAATTCGCGATGCAAAATATCAGTATATCCGCATCAATCCAAGACAAGGAAATTGGTTTGTAAATAGGGGGCAACAAGGTCAGAACTTTACAGGGCAACAAACACCTATTGCAACAGCCCCGGCCCCAGTACCAGTACCAAAGGTAACCCAGCCGGCTCAGCCAACACCTGCACCAGCACAACAAGCACCAGCACAGCAGGCACCAGCACAGCAGGCACCAGCACAACAAGCGCCAGCAAAACAATCACAAAATAATGCACAAACTTCTGGTTCAGTTAGTCAATATGTACAACAAGTTATCGATTTAACCAATGCTCAACGCAGTAAAAATGGGCTGCCAGCTTTAAAAGCCGATACACAGCTTAACGGTGTGGCCCAGAAAAAATCATTGGATATGCAACAAAATAATTACTTTTCACATACGAGTCCAACCTACGGTTCTCCTTTCGACATGATGAGGGATTTTGGTGTGACGTATAAATCCGCAGGCGAAAATATTGCTCAAGGGCAACGGACACCACAAGAAGTCGTAACTGCCTGGATGAATAGTGAAGGTCATCGCAAAAATATTTTAAGTGCCAATTATACACATATTGGTGTTGGATTTGAACAAACTGGAAAGCACTGGACACAAATGTTTATTGGGAAGTAAAGATTTATTGCACAAGGGGTTAAGATAATATAAAAACAGACCGACAGCAATCAAATGCTGTCGGTCTGTTGATGATGCACCATAGTCTGAATCGTTGGAAACCTAAAAAGAAGGGAAGTCCCTTTTCCTACTGCACTTTCTACTGAGATTGTTCCATCCATAGCCCGAACAATACTATATACCACCATCATTCCTAAGCCAGTTCCATTTTTTCCTTTAGTAGAATAGAAAGGTTCGCCTAATCGCTGAAGTTGATCACTAGTCATACCAACACCAGTATCTGTCACTTGAATTGATACATCAGCTTGGCTATACATGGTGGAGATGGTTAAATAGCCGCCATTAGGCATTGATTCTATTGCATTTTTAAGAACATTAACAAAACATTGGCGGAACTTCTGACCATCTCCTTTAATAAAACCAATAACAGAAAAGTCAGTGATAATTTCTACAGAATTTTGATTCGCTAAGGGTTGAAGAATATTAATAATTTGTCTTAGCTCGCTTTTTACGTTTAGCTCTTCGATCGTTTCCAAAGAAGGTTTTGCAAATGTTAAGTAATCCTGAATGACTTTTTCTGCCGAAACCAATTCTTCTTTAACAATTAATAGGTACTCTTTTCTTTTTTGTCTGGATAGATAGTCATCTTGAAGTAGTTGAACAAATCCACTTGCCGCTGTTAGTGGATTTCGTATTTCATGAGAAATAGCCGCTCCCATTTGTTCAACAGCTTTTAATTTTTCTGCCTTAATTAATTGCTGCTGCATTTCATTATTTTTTCTAACAAATTCAATCCCATATGAAATAATACCAATCCCAAGCGGAGGGATCACAAGATAAGCAAACCAGGCATCAAACCAATTGGAGTAAATATTATTAAAGCTCATACCAAAGACGGTTAAAACACCAAGAGTCATTCCAGCACAAACGCATACAAGTATCCTTCGATTCGGGGCCTGTTTTAAAAACCACGGATATAAGCGCCATAGTACTACACTAGCTGGACCATAAAGAAGAACAGTTTGAACAAACCCTAAGTCTAATCCATATATACTTCTTAGAATAAAAATTGCAGCGAAAAGCAAGGGACCAATTCCAACATAAAGACCACCGAGGACCAAAGGGATAATCCTGAGATCATACCTTGCGTATGGGACTGGGGTGTACGAGAATTGAATACAAAGCCATAATGTTGGAATTAACAAAAGAATTAATGAAAATTTAGATAGAGAAAGCTTTTTACATTTTTCAAGAAACATTAAACAAATAAATAAGAGAATAATTAATAAGGAAAGATTTAAGAAAAGGTGTTTCGTAATTTCCATTTCCTTCACCATCCAAACGGGGCTAATAGGAAAATTTTACATGGATTTTCCACAACTTACAACAAAATTCGCAAAATATTTAGAAAAATTAGCTAGAAATAAAAAATAGGAGGGATTGTGGAGTAGTTTTCCTCAATCCTTCCTACATTTATCAATGGATTGAAATTTTGTTTCTACCGTTTGTTTTGGATAAATACAAGGCAGAATCCGCTGCTTTAATAAGCAATTCTGGTGATTCAGTTGAAATAGGAACTATTGTAGATAACCCAATACTAAGTGTGATAATTTCAGCAATCTCAGAGCTTTTGTGGGGAATTTTAAGTGACTGAATTCGCTCATGAATTCGCTGCGCCATTCTTATTCCGTCCTCGGTTTTGGTTTCAGGTAAGACTAGAGAAAATTCTTCTCCTCCATAACGGCAAAACGTATACCTAGGCTTTTCTTCAACTAAATCATTTATAGTCTCTGCAACCAATTGTAAGCAAGCATCACCTTGTAAGTGTCCATATGTATCATTAAACTTTTTAAAATAATCAATATCGAACATCAGCAAGGTTAATGGTAATTTGGTCCGATAAGCCTTTAACCATTCCTTTTTGAGCACTTCATCAAAATAACGTCGATTCGCAATGCCAGTTAAACCGTCCATATAGGATAGTCGGTTTAGCAGCTCATTAGCTTCTTGTAACCTTTGCTCCGTCAATTTTCGATCGGTAATATTTCTTGAAACATTGATAACTCGCTTCGTACCATCTGCTTGAAATGGAACGCTTTTTAAAGTCGATTCGATCCATACGTAATCGCCAAATTTTGAGCGATATCGATAAGTGCACTCAGCATCTCCTTCATTTATTGCTTTTGCAAACATTTCATTTGTCCGTTTTATGTCTTCGGAATGAATGAAGTTCTCCATTTTTTCACCTAATAATTCTGGGTATTCAAAATGGATGATTTCCTTAACGGCTGGTGAGATGTATATGTACTCTGACATTTCATTGTGCATGGTAATCATGTCACTTGAGTTTTCTGCGATTAAACGGAAGCGCTCCTCAGTTTCTTTTAATTTAGTTAAGCTTTGTTTCAATTGATTTTGAGCTTCATTTGAATCAACTACAAACACAAAAAAATGATACGCAATAAAACCACCCAATAAAGAGATAAGATAATGAAGGGTTAAAACATTCTTTAAAATTAGATAATCGTCAATCCCAATGGCAAAAATAATTGAGATAATGAACAATCCGATTAAATTCATTATGAAAGCCTTATAGGTGCGACTAATGTTCAGCTTAGATATCAAACCACAAAACAGGCCAATCAGAATGGCTCCTGCGGATGGAAGGAGAGCTGAAGAATTAAAACCAAACAGAATTATTCTTCCTAAAGAAATGAGAAGGGCTGCAAATAAAGCAGGGATCACACCGCCAAAAGCCGCTGCAATCACAATGGCTAAATGCCGTAAATCTGCAATAGTCGTTGCATTAATTTGAATACTGAAAGACATTAATATATTCCCTAGCAGGCCAAAACAAAGACCCCAGTATAATTTTGAGGATAATGGTGAGGTAACATACAATGGCTTATCTTTAAATAACACTCCCATAATGGAAAAAGAAGCAATTAAGAGAGCAGCATTTGAAATAAAGTCTTTTAACATTAGAGTCCCCTGATAATTAATAATGTTGGTGATAAGCAGGTAAATTTTAAAATTTTGAAACCATTGTTATTATATAATATAATCCCTGTATTGTATAAGAGTAAAACTATTTAACAAAAAGGCTTCCTAGAAAAAGGAAGCCTTTTGTATGTCTTTACATATGCATCGCTAAACCCTTAGCTAATTCTTTCGCTGCTATTCTTGCATGTGCTTTACCTTTAGCAATAATTTCTGGTACCTTTTGTGGATTTATATCAAATCCCTCTGCAATTACGCTATCCATTACTTCAATCCCTAAAAAGCGGAGGGCAATCTTTAAATACCTGTCCCCTGATTCGATTTCCTGAAGGGGAGTATTAATATATTTGCCGCCCCTTGTTTGAATATGAAGGGCTTTCTTATTTGATAATAGACCTTTTGGACCATCAGGGGTGTGAGCAAAAGTTTTCCCTGAAATAAATAAATTGTCCAAAAAGGCTTTTAGTATTGCTGGCGAATTTAGATTCCACATGGGAGAAACAAATACAAAGTAATCATAAGTAATAAATTCATCTGCAAGTGCATGCATTTTTAAAATTTTTTCTCTTTCTAAAACGGTTAATTCATCTAGTGTATAGCCGTAACCAGCTAATTTTCCTCTTGCCGAAACTAAATCTGCATCCATTTGCGGGAAGTCTAAGGCAAACAAATCTATTTTCTTTATTTCCACATCGGGACGGTCCTCACGAAACGCCTCAAGAAAGGATTCTCCGATTTGTAATCCCTTTGATTTCGCTAAACCCTTTGGATTCGCCGTTATATAAAGTAACTTTTCCATAAAAAACACACCCATCTTAACAAATTTACATCAATACAACTATTATAAAATAAAAAATATGCTTAATATTGAACAAAAAGTGACGTTCTTGAACATTAAGTGACTATTATAAAAAATTTATCATGAAATTTGTAAGCTTTATCAATAATATTAAACAGTTAATAAGTGTTATACTTTACAATTGGAGCAAACTATTACAAGAAGAAGGGTAAACCAAAAGTGAATAAGTCTAAAAAAAGAAAGAGGGATATAAATGTCTAAACAACAAATTGGTGTAATTGGATTAGCTGTTATGGGGAAAAATCTCGCCCTAAATATAGAAAGTAGAGGATATTCTGTAGCTGTTTTTAATCGCTCCTATGATAAGACAGAAGAATTTCTAAAACATGAAGCAGCAGGAAAAAACTTTGTTGGTTCCCAAACCATCGAAGAATTTGTAAACTCCTTAGAAAAGCCTAGAAAAATTTTATTAATGGTTAAAGCAGGGGCTGCAACCGATGCAACAATTGAGTCCTTAAAACCATTCCTTGAAGAAGGAGATCTCCTAATCGATGGTGGTAATACGTTCTTCCAGGACACCATTAGACGGAATAAGGAACTTGAATCAGCCGGATTCCATTTCATTGGAACAGGCGTTTCTGGTGGTGAAGAAGGTGCATTGAAGGGACCATCTATTATGCCAGGTGGAAAAAAAGAAGCTTATGAACTTGTAAAGCCTATTTTAGAGGCAATTTCCGCCAAGGTTGAGGGAGATCCGTGCTGTACATATATTGGACCAAACGGTGCCGGTCACTATGTGAAAATGGTGCATAATGGCATTGAATATGGTGATATGCAATTAATTTCTGAAGCTTATTTTATTCTAAAAAATGTACTTGGACTTAGTGCAGAAGAACTTCATCATGTCTTTGCTGAATGGAATAAAGGTGAATTAGATAGTTACTTAATTGAAATAACTGCTGACATTTTTACTAAAGTCGATGAAGAAACTGGAAAGCCTTTGGTTGATGTCATTTTAGATACAGCAGGACAAAAGGGTACAGGAAAATGGACAAGTCAAAATGCTTTGGATTTAGGTGTTCCGCTGCCGCTTATTACCGAGTCAGTCTTTGCACGTTTCATCTCTGCAATGAAAGAAGAGCGTGTAAGTGCTAGTAAAGTGTTGAACGGGCCTAAGGTAAAACCATTCGACGGGAATAAAGAGGAACTAATTGAATCTGTACGAAAAGCATTATATATGAGCAAAATTTGTTCTTATGCACAAGGATTTGCGCAAATGCGAGTCGCTTCCGAGGAGTATGATTGGAATCTTCGCTACGGTGATATAGCAATGATTTTCAGGGGCGGCTGTATTATACGTGCTCAATTCCTTCAAAAAATTAAAGATGCTTATGATCGTGACGCTCACTTAGCCAACCTTCTATTAGATCCATATTTTAAAGAAATAGTGGAGAGCTACCAGCATGCATTACGTCAAGTTCTTTCTGTAGCAATTGAGCGTGGTATTCCAGTTCCTTCATTTGCGAGTGCGATTGCTTACTATGATAGTTATCGGACTGAAACGCTTCCAGCTAATTTATTGCAAGCACAGCGGGACTATTTCGGTGCACATACGTATCAGCGTACTGATAAAGAAGGTATTTTTCATACACACTGGATGGAATAAACGGTGAGTTAAGAATTTATAGAGGCAGAAAAAGAGGGAAATATTTCTGCCTCTATTTTTACTTTTTTTGAATAGGATAAAATATTTTTAATATTTCGTTTTATTCAAAAAGTGTATAATGGGATAAGTATCATACATAATTTTAGAATAAAGGATCTGGGGCAATGATAGGTTTGGTTATTATTTTACTTATGGTTTTGTTTTTACCTTTTTTAGTGAAAAAAGTTGAACACAACTTAGAAATTTTTCTATTTATTATGGGGATTTTGGCAGCTGTCATTAGTGGAATGATGGATTTACATTTAATTAAAAAGGCGTTACTTGATCCGATTAATATTACACTTGCGGTATTAATTGCTGGATTAATTTGTAAGTGGGGCCAAGTTCAATTAGAAAAGTCTATTCTAACAATGAGTAGAATCCTGACACCACGGATATTTTTCGCAATAACCGTCATTTTTTTAGGCCTTATTTCAAGCATTATTACGGCAATCATAGCGGCGATTGTATTGGTAATTATCATCAATGTACTTCCACTCGATCGAAAGTCTGAAGTACGGTTTACTGTGCTAGCATGTTTTTCGATTGGTCTTGGAGCAGCATTAACACCAATTGGTGAGCCATTAGCTACCATCACCCTCAGTAAATTAAATGAGGATTTCTTCTATTTATTAAAATTAATAGGTCCAGAAGTCATTACCGCTGTTGTAATTTTTGGCTTCTTAACACTGTTTTTAATTAAACCGCAGGAAAGCAAAAATGGTTTAGATGCAGACCAAAAAACAGAAAGTTATCAAGAAATTATTATTCGCTCCTTAAAAATTTACTTGTTTGTCATGGGATTAACATTTCTTGGGCATGGATTTGAGCCGTTAATTAATGAATATATTCTTGGCCTAGACTCTTTTCTTTTATACTGGATTAATATGATCTCTGCCATTCTAGATAATGCGACACTTGCTGCGGCTGAAATTAGTCCAGCAATGGACGAGAGTACCATTCGGGCTGTATTACTTGGTCTAATAATTAGTGGTGGTATGCTAATACCTGGCAATATTCCCAATATAATTGCCGCAGGTAAGCTTAACATTACAAGTAAAGAATGGGCTCGATTTGGTGTTCCTGTTGGATTAATTACGATGGCTGTCTACTTTATCGTTCTGTTTGTCTTTTATTAGAAATTAAAAAGTCAAAACCGGGTACAGCTCGGTTTTGACTTTTTTTACAGCCCTAGCTTCTTTATGAAATCGACTGTTTCCTCATGCTCGGGTTTTACTAATTTATATAACCGCTGATCTGTTTTTACAATTGATTGTCCATTTTCATTTGTAATGGGTCTAGTGAAGGATTTTCTAGATAAAATGGACCACTTCCCCGCGATTTGCTTTAGCTCTAAATCAATAATTCCCAGCCTGCTTCCAAAAGCCCCCGCCATTACGACTGGCTTTCCATTGATTACTCCCATTTCCATATTCGTATTAGGTAAATGCTGATAGGCGGGACCTGGGAAGACACTATGTGAATGTCCAGCCAGAATTGCATCAATACCATAAATATTCGTTAAATAATAAACATCATTTTCTGTTTCAGGGCTGTATGGTTCACTGCTTATACCAGTATGGGCAAGGGCAATAATGATATCAGCGCCTTCAGATTTCATAATCGGGACAAAATCTTTTGCCGTTTCAACGATTGGCTTAGGAATGACTTTACCTTCAAGGTTTGCTTTGTCCCATCTCATGATTTGGGTAGGCATAAAAGCGATAACCCCAATTTTAAGCTCGTGTTTCCTGCCATTATCATCCACTACATTCCTTTTTAAAATTACATATGGTGTAAAGTATGGTTTTTTAGTTTTAACTGAAAAAACATTAGCATTTAATACAGGCATCTTGGCACCTTTGATGGCCTTATTTAAAAAGGTTAGACCGTAATTAAATTCATGATTTCCTAAGGCAATCGCATCATAATGCAAATAATTAAAGGCTCGATAGACGGGGTGGATTTTACCTTTATGCATGCCTCTTATTCTCGCAAGGTACTCTCCGAGAGGATTTCCTTTCAAATGATCGCCGTCATCGAATAACAATGAATTTTTAACCTCTCTCCTTGCTTCATGTATTAGTGTAGCCGTTTTAACTAGACCAATTCGGTTATCTACTTTCGTTTGATAGTAATCATAATTGATTAAATCAGCATGCAAGTCAGTGGTTTCAAGTATACGCAGAGTAACATTTCCTTGCCTCTCTGGCGTAGTTTCCCCTGCTAACGAAGGAAAGGGGAAATTAAGCAAAATTAGAAAACATATGATAAGTAAAAATGGAATTCGTATTTTGTCCACTAAAATTCCCTCCAGCCTGTTTTCTTTCAAGGTAATCTTAGTATGAGTCGTGTGTTTAAAAATATCCTGTCAATAACGGATATAAATTCCGCCTGATTTAAATATCAATTATGACAATCCAATGAAAGTGTGTCTTTATTTTACGTGTGTTGACTGTAGATAATTTATAATTAAGGGGAGTTATAGTTGTAATAATTTACGCATCTTTTTATGCAAACGCTTACAAAAAGGAAAAGGAAGTGGCTCTATCAGTGTATGAACATAAAAGGATTACCGTTCTATCCGGTCATTTTGGAAGCGGAAAAACAGAATTGGCAATCAATATGGCCTTAACCGAAAGATTAAAACATGAAAAAGTAGCTATTAATGATCTAGATATCATTAACCCCTATTTTCGTTCGCGAGATGCAGCCGACATCTTACGGGCCCATGATGTCGAATTGATTGCACCAAGAGGGCGGCTTGCATCAGCAGATTTGCCGATTGTCTCAGGAGAGATCTATCGAGTATTGCATGATGCTCGCTACAGATTAATTGTGGATGCAGGTGGTGATAAAGATGGAGCAATGGCGTTGGGGCAATATTATCATGATTGGAATGAATTAAGACCTGACTTGTTATTTGTTCTAAATGGTAATCGTCCCTATGTTAGTACCTTAGAAGGGGCCATTTATACAATAAGGCAAATTGAGAATGCCGCTCGATTAAAGGTAAAAGGAATCATTAACAATACAAATATTGGAAGAGAAACCACTATCGAGGATATCACAAGGGGATATCAATTATGTAAGACTGTATCTGAAAAGCTTAGCATTCCACTTCTATGTACTACGATATCCGATCAATTGAAAGAGGATGCAGAAGACTTTACAAACACACATAAAGTTGTGTTTATTGAAAGATTTATGAAATTACCTTGGGAAATGGAGGAGAACTGACATGGAAAAAAGGGTCGTTTTTAATCAAGACAATTGCAAGTCTTGCGGGCTATGCGTCAAGGTATGTCCAACCAATGTTATTTTTCTAGCAGATTATATCAATCTAAACGGTTACCGTCCGGCTGCAGTAAAGGACCAGGAGCATTGTATCAGTTGTGCAAAATGCGGCCAAATTTGCCCAGATGCTGTTATATCAGTTTATAAACCAGTAAAAGTATTGCAGACTGTGTAATGAAAGGGAGCGTTACAAATGGGGAAAGTGTTAATGAAAGGAAACGAAGTGATCGCGGAAGCAGCTGTCCATGCAGGCTGTAAGTATTTTTTCGGCTATCCAATTACGCCGCAGAGCGAACTAGTAGCTTATATGGCAAGAAGACTCTCAGAAGTAGGCGGTCTGTTCCTGCAGGCGGAGAGCGAAATAGCTGCGATTAATATGGTTTATGGTGCTGCCAGTACTGGGGCGAGAGTAATGACCTCTTCATCAAGTCCAGGTTTTAGTTTAAAGCAAGAAGGGATATCGTATTTAGTGGGTTCAGAACTCCCTGCTGTTATCTGTAATATCGTCCGTGGTGGTCCAGGGTTAGGAAATATTCAACCAGCACAATCGGACTATTTTCAAGTAACAAAAGGCGGCGGGCATGGTGATTACAATATTCCAGTATTAGCACCAGCAACTTTACAGGAAATTGTAGAACTAATACAGGTTGCTTTCGATATCGCTGATCAATATCGAACACCTGTTATCATCATGGGGGATGGCATGTTAGGACAAATGATGGAGCCTGTTGAATTTGGAGAAAGTATACAAAAAAGGGATTATAAAAAGGATTGGGCCACAACGGGAACGCGTGGTGATGGAGGTCCTAAAACTATTACATCACTTGAGCTAGATGCGGAAAGTCTCGAAAAGCGTAACTGGAAGCTTCAGAAAAAATTTGCCATGATGAAGGAAAATGAAGTTCGCTATGAAACCTACTTCACTGATGACGCAGATTATATCATGGTTGCTTTCGGAACAGTGGCAAGAATTACCATGAATGCTATTAATAGCGCTAGAAAAAGTGGCATTAAAGTTGGTTTAATTAGGCCTATATCCCTTTGGCCTTTCCCCGAAAAACCGTTTTTCGAAACTAGAAATCAAGTAAGAGGATATGTTTCCGTTGAAATGAGTGCCGGGCAAATGATTGAAGATGTAAAGTTAGCTGTCAATGGCTGTGCACCGGTAGATTTCTTTGGACGAACTGGCGGCGTTGTCCCAACTCAAGAAGAAATTTACGATAAAATCATCTCGGTTGCCGGGGGGATTCCTGTATGACAATGAAAACAATCTTTAAAAAGACTAGCGGGTTGACTGATAAACCTACGCACTATTGTCCTGGCTGTACACATGGTATGATCCATCGTCTTGTTGGTGAAGTATTAGATGAAATGGATATTTTAGAAGATACGATTGGTGTGGCATCAGTCGGATGTTCGGTGCTTTCGTATGAATATTTTAATTGTGATATGACTCAGGCAGCACATGGCCGAGCGCCAGCAGTGGCCACTGGAGTGAAACGGGTTTTACCTGACCGTTTTGTTTTTACCTACCAAGGTGATGGCGACTTGGCCTCAATTGGAATAAGTGAAGTCATTCATGCCGCAGCAAGGGGTGAGAATATAACGGTCATCTTCGTTAATAATGCTATTTATGGAATGACAGGTGGCCAGATGGCTCCCACCACACTGATTGGTCAAAAAACAGCGACCACTCCATATGGCCGCGATGTCAGTACCCAAGGGTCGCCGATTAAGGTCTGCGAAATGCTCGCTACACTTGATGGAGCTGCTTACATTGAACGAGTCTCGGCACATGATGTACCACACATCCAAAAGGCAAAGCAGGCCATCAAGAAAGCATTTGAAACACAAAAGAAAGGTTTAGGTTTCTCCCTGGTAGAAGTATTGTCAACATGTCCAACAAACTGGGGGCTCGATCCATCGGAATCGCTCACATGGATAAAAGATAATATGGTTCCTGTCTATCCTCTCGGTGTTTACAAGGAAAAGGAGGAGGGATTACCGAATGCTTGAGGAAATTATTATTGCTGGTTTTGGTGGTCAGGGGGTTATGTCCATGGGACAGCTTATTGCTTATGCAGGTATGCTAGAAGGGAAGGGGGTATCGTGGCTCCCATCCTACGGCCCGGAACAACGAGGGGGAACAGCCAACTGCGCAGTTGTCGTTAGTGATGAGCCGGTTGGGTCACCGCTCGTTACGAAACCCTCAACTGCAATTGTATTAAATAATCCATCCTTTGATAAGTTTGAACCGAGGATTCATCCGGGGGGACTTTTACTTGTAAACTCGTCACTTGTTGTGCGAGCATCCAGACGTAAGGATATTGAGATAATCGAAATTAATGCCTCCGATCTTGCTAATGACCTTGGAAATCCGCGTGTAGCAAATATGATTTTATTAGGAGCATTTTTGCAGTCTCGGAAAATTGTTTCGTTTGAGTCGATTATCGATTCATTAAAAAAGGTTCTCTCCACGGAAAAACATCACCTTTTGGGGATTAACAAGCAGGCTTTAAAAACGGGTGCATCCCTGTGCCCTATTATTTGTAATAATAGTTGAATAGTGTTGCAGCTCACTTAATTGAAAGTGACTTTCTAAGGCCAGCCTAACTACTTAGGCCGGCTCTTTGCCGTGTTCTCGTTGTTGTGTATTTTTATATCCAAAAAACCACCAATTCCATTCACCTAATAGTTTCATCAAGGCAGGTACAAGAACCATCCTAACTATGGTCGCATCAATAAAAATAGCGATTGCAATGCCTACACCCAGCTGCTTGACCGGCATGACCCCTGTGAAAGCGAATGCCCCTGTAACAACAATCATAATGGCCGCCGCGGAGGTAATAATTTTGCTAGTGTAGGTTAAACCAGAAATGGTTGCCTCGGTATTGTCACCAGTACTTAAATAGAACTCCTGAATTCTGGAGATTAGAAAGACTTCATAATCCATGGAAAGCCCAAATACAAGGGTGAAAACGAAAACGGGTAAGATTAAGGCGATATCGACAGGTGTGATCCCCAAATGTCCCTTCTGGAAAATCCAAACCACAATTCCAAATGTACAGCCTAGGCTTAATACATTCATGATGATTGCTTTTAATGGGATGAGTAAGGAACGAAAGGCAGCCATAAGAATAAAGAAGGTTGAAATAACAATTAATAATAATCCATATGGAGCCTTTTGGTATATTTCAGCAAAGATTTCTTGTTCAAATTTAATTGAACCGCCAAAATAGGCGTTTAATCCTAAAACTTTATGAGACCAATCACTAACCCACTGTCTTGCAGCCGCTGAATGTTCTCCAGTATTTAAATAAACCTCTAAAAGCATTTTATTGTCTCTTATAAAGTAATCTTTTACTGGAGCTGTCATTTCCGTGTTAAGTGTAAGTAATTGATTAAGTTGTTTAGGATTCTCTATACCTGTTACAGAGAAGGGGGAAACAACTGTATTAACTAAAGAGTCATTCTCAAGCTTTTTAATTATGTTGCTAACCTTTGCTAAATTATTTTTTTCTATGATAGAACCCGATGATTCAAGGACAATCATCACCCTTTTTTCGTCACGTTTTTCTTTTTCAATAAATTGCTTTTGATAGGTTTCTAAAGCAAGACGAGAAGGGTATTTTGAGGGTAGAGACTCTGTGCCTGGAATGGCTAACACCATTTGCTTAACAGGTATTAATCCGATTAATAGGATAGCTAGAGCTAATATGGCCATGATGATCGGACGCCGCATCACCAGTACGGCAAATCTATGCCAGATGCTTTCTTGCTTGTCTGATAAACGAAAAAGACTAAGCTTATTAATATTTGGCCCGATGATGGCTAAAAGTGCTGGTAAAAAGGTTAAGGCACAAAGAGCCGAAATCATAACCACAGTCATTCCACCAAGGGCCACATTCTGAAAAATATCAATTTGGATAAACCAAAGCCCAGATAAGCCAATAAAAACGCAGAGACCAGAAAATATGATAGACCGGCCAGCAGTTGCAACTGTTGTTTCGATAGCTTGTTGAATGGAATTTGTTTTTAATTCTTCTTTATAACGATTAATAAATAATAAGGCAAAATCAATACTTAGGGCTAGACCAATCATTGGAATGATATTTAAGATAAAGATGGTAAGGTGCTCACCATAACTAAAGAAATAAACGGCACCCATAGTGGTTATGATGGAGACCACACCGATAACAATCGGGAGTGAAGCCGCAATAAGACCGCCAAAGGCAAGAAGGAGGACAAGTAAGGCAATCGGTAAACCTATCATTTCCGCTTTGGCTAAATCCTCTTGACTGGCGATATTTAGATCCCGAACAATAATCGGTTCCCCCGTCATAATGACTTTTAAGCCCTGTTTATTACGGAGGAGTTTGTTTAATTGTTTAATTTCTGTGCTGAGCTCATCTGATTTTTTATCAAAAGTAAGGAGTCCATAGGCATATTGCCCTTTGACCATTCCCTCGTGATCAAATGGTGTGGTGATCTTTTCAGCAGCTTCAAAGTTATTTAGATTTTCAAAAGTACCCTCAATAAAGTTTCTAAATTGCATATCACTCACTGATTTCTTTTTTTCAAAGACCAGAAGAATAGTGGATTTAGGATGTCCAAAGTCTGACTCCAAAAGGTTTCTTGTTTGGTTGTATTCTCCTTTGAAGTCAAATCCATTTCCGCTTAAGACAGTGGGTAATTGGGCTGCAAGAAAACCAAACAAGCCAATCACGATGATCCACCCCATCAGCACCCAAATTCGGTATTTATATATGTACCTGCCTAATTTCTTCAAAGTATCGCCTCCTCCTAGGAATTAAATTCCTATATAAGTATACATAACACAGTAAGGGTATCGGTGAATTTTTCGTGTTTTATTTTCATCATGTAAAAAGATTAATATTGTTTAATGAATTTTCCCCTCAATTAAAAGAGAACATTCACCTTTTTAAATCAAAGAAAAAAGTAATTAAGTTCAAAGTGTAATTTGCAAATGTAAAGAAATTATTATTAGTATTAAATTTTTGATACAATATAGAGAAATATGACATTCAAGGTGATATCAGTGGATCGAGAAAAATTGAGTAAGGTGATTGAGGCAGCCAAACTGTATTATTTATTAGATTATAACCAAAGTGAGATTGCTAAAGTCTTGGGTGTTTCCCGCCCCACTGTATCTCGACTACTACAACAGGCGAAAAGTGAAGGCATTGTTCAAATAAAGATTATGGACCCTATAGACGATGTGGAAAGTCTTGCAGCACAATTAGAAAATAAGTTTAATTTAAAAAAAGTCATTATTGCCTCTATTCCTCAATATGAGAACCATATTATCAAAAACTACTTGGGAGAAAAGGCCGCACTGTATTTGGATGAGATTATTAAGGATGATGATATCATCGGGGTTACTTGGGGAACTACCCTTTATCATATCGCGATTGAACTGAAACAGAAGTTTGTAAAAAATGTGAAAGTGGTTCAATTAAAAGGCGGAGTCAGTCATGCAGAAACCAATACATATGCATCCGAAATCCTGTATCTTTTCGGGAAGGCTTATAATACTACTCCACATAATCTTCCATTACCAGCCATTGTGGACCATGTTGTGGTGAAGCAGGCAATGGAGGCAGATCGGCATATTCGGAAAATCCTAGAGCTAGGCAAACAAGCCAATATTGCCTTGTTTACGATAGGTTCAATTAAAACAGATTCCTTATTATTTCAATTAGGCTATTTTACAGAGAGTGATATGGAATCCTTATATGGCAAGGCAGTAGGGGATATTTGTTCACGTTTTTTTGATAAAGATGGTGCTATTTGCAATGAAAGCCTCAATGAACGAACGCTTGGCGTAAATCTTGATGAATTGAGTAAGAAGGAATACTCCATTGTGGTTGCCGGAGGTCCTAATAAAATAGATGGAATTTATGGAGCATTAAAAGGAAAATATGCAAATGTCCTAATTACTGATCAATTTACCGCTCAATTTTTACTTGAAAAGCAGGAATAAATGAAAAAAACGCATCCTATTTTTACATTTGTTCAATTAATTATTTACAAATGTTCAATTCCTTTGCTATAGTTAGGTTGTAAATAAGAAAGTAAAAATCTGTATATAATATAAGTTAAAAATAGGAGGAAATTAAAATGACTCAAACTATTGTCAAAATGATTGATCATACATTATTAAAAGCGGATGCAACACGAGAACAAATTATTAAGATTGTTGAAGAAGCAAAAGAATATAAGTTTGCATCTGTTTGTATTAATCCAACTTGGGTTAAAACAGCAGCCAGCTTGCTTGCGGATACACCAGAGGTAAAGGTATGTACTGTAATTGGCTTTCCTTTGGGTGCCTCAACATCAGAAACTAAGGCATTTGAAACTAGAAATGCGATTGAAAATGGTGCTAATGAAATTGATATGGTCATTAATATTGCTGCACTAAAAGACGGGCAGAATGATTTGGTAGAAAATGATATTCGTGCGGTTGTCGATGCTGCAAAAGGTAAAGCCTTAGTCAAGGTAATTATTGAGACTTGTTTATTAACTAATGAAGAAAAGGTAAGAGCATGTGAGCTTTCCGTAAAAGCCGGAGCAGATTTTGTGAAAACATCAACTGGCTTTTCGACAGGGGGCGCAACTGTAGAAGATATCCGTTTAATGCGTCAAACAGTTGGTCCAGAAATTGGTGTTAAAGCTTCAGGTGGTGTCCGCAGTCGTGAAGATGCACTGGCAATGGTGGAAGCAGGTGCCACTCGTATTGGGGCAAGTTCCGGTGTTTCAATTGCAAAAGGTGAGGTATCTTCTAGCAATTATTAAGTAAATACATGTCTGGCGGAGAGTGAAATTGGATGGAAGAAAAGAACCTGATCCTAGAAGCAAATAAGGCAAGAGAGTTTGCCTATGTACCATATTCTCAATTCAAGGTTGGTGCGGCATTATTATCAAAGGATGGCTCGATTTTTCATGGTTGTAATATTGAAAATGCTTCATATGGTATGACAAATTGTGCCGAACGGACAGCCTTGTTTAATGCCTATTCAGAGGGGATTACTCAATTTGATTCGCTTGTTGTTGTAGCAGATACTGATGGACCTGTGTCTCCTTGTGGAGCATGCCGCCAGGTAATTTCTGAACTTTGTGATTCTGAAATGGAAGTTATCCTAACCAATTTAAAGGGAGATATACAAAGGGTTAAAGTAAAGAACCTATTACCGGGTGCATTTTCTCCTAATGATTTGAAATAGAAAAATTGTGGGAAGCTAATCTTGATGATTAGCTTCTTTTTACCTTTCTGAAAAATTTTCTCCTAGGAATTGAAGGCTGATCATAAGAAGATACTAAGTATAAGTATAAAGGGGATGATGGCGTGATTTATATATATAATGATTATGGCGGGACACATACCACATCTTTAGCTGCGGCCTATCATTTAAAACAATTACCTCAATCTGAACGGAAACTAACTAGGGAAGAAATATTAGGTGTAAAATTTTTTAATAAATTAACAAAGGAGGATTTTGGGAAATTAATAATCCATGGCGTTGATGAGGATGGGAACACCGTTTATACGATTGGCCGAAAACGAAATAAATACGTTGTACCTGCGTTAAAAGAGATGGCTTTGATGCTGCAAGAAAAATTTCACTTTGATGAAAAAATAGTGTTTTCCAATACATCACCAACTGTTCCATTTGCCCTGTCAATGGGGGGGGTTTTCTCCCGAGGATTAAAAATCGATTTTATTGGTGTGCCATTATTAGTAAAAGGTGCTAGACAATGCTGTGATAATATTTATCGATTAGTTCAAAACACGAAGGAGATTGGAAGGACATCATTTGCGGAACATGTCATTATATTAGAAAATGAGATTTATAAGTAAGGGATAAGGTGCTGAAAATATGAATAAAAAGATAGGTTTTATTGGAGCCGGAAAAATGGCACAAGCGATGATGGCGGGAATGATAAAGTCACGTATCATTCCGCCTGAAAAGATTATGGCAAGTGCTGCAACAGAAGCAACGATTAACAAAATAAAACAGAAATACAGTATTAAAACATCGATACATAACAGTGAAGTTGCAGGTTTTGCAGATATATTAATTCTTGCAGTGAAACCAGACCTCCATGCTACAATCATTCAAGAAATAAAAGAATCACTTCATAAAAGTTCCATTGTGGTTACGATCGCAGCAGGGATTAGCTTAAAAGATATTGAACAATTATTTCACTTTGAAGTAAAAGCGGTCAGAACCATGCCTAACACCCCTTCGTTAGTTGGTGAAGGTATGAGTGCCCTTTGTGCAAATGAATATCTTAGTGAAGAGGAGCTTAGTGAAGTAGAGCAGTTATTCCAGTGTTTTGGTAAGACTGAGAGGTTAGATGAAAGGTTAATGGATGCTGTGCCATCAATTAGTGGATCTTCCCCAGCATATGTCTATATGTTAATAGAAGCCATGGCTGATGGAGGGGTTCGTCAAGGAATCCCTAGGGGTCAAGCGTACCGACTTGCAGCTCAATCAGTCCTAGGAGCGGCCCAGATGGTCCTAGAGACAGGCATACATCCAGGAGAACTAAAGGATGATGTTTGCACACCAGGTGGTACAACAATTGAAGCAGTTGTAACCCTTGAAAGAGAGCAATTCCGTGGAGCCATATTGGCTGCAATGGAGAGCTGTACAAGGAAGCTGAAAAACTTAAAATAAGGAAAGCCACCGGCTATTGCACCCGGTGGCTTTATTGTATTTGCGGCCTCTTCGTAACCGTAATTGTTGTCATAAGGCCAACAAACAGAATGGTAAGGAGCGAATAAAAAAACTTCTCTAATCCTACGACTTGTATGCCGCTTGTAATGATGAGGCCATCAAGTATAAAAATAATAATACCAATGTTGATTGAAGTAAATTTAGTTAACAATTGAGCAAGAAGATCGGTTCCACCCGTACTTGTTTCATAACGAAGCATGAGACCAATCCCAATTCCAACAAGTACTCCTCCAATCACAGTACTTGGAAGAATGCCTAAATCTATTTTACCGTTAATAAATGAAAATAGATCTATGCAAAATGAAGAGATAATCAGCCCATGTAAACTATAGTAAAAATACCGTCTTTCAAAAAACCAAGCTAAAACATAAAGGGGGAGACTTAAAAAAATGATACTAAGACCTGTTGGCCAGCCATAAAAATAATGGACAATTAATCCTAAACCGATCACCCCCCCATCAAGGAGATGATAGGGAACTAAAAACCCATTAATGCCAAGACTTAATAATAAAGAGCCAATAAGCATAGCAATTATTTTTTCCTTCAAGTTCGATCACACCTCTAGACCTGTCCTTATAGATAAAGTATGGAAAGAGTAAGACATTTAGAAGTGAAAGTAAAGAAAAAGAAAAAACCAGGGAAGTATGCTCCCTGGTTTGCTTGATTTAAAAGAATAGATTTAATATAAAATAAAGAACTCCTGCAAGCACTGCTGTAATTGGCAGGGTAATAACCCATGTTATAAGCATACGCTGCGCTGTATCCCATTTAACACCTTTTAGACGATGTGCAGAGCCCACCCCCAAAATACCAGAAGAAATGACATGTGTGGTACTTACAGGTAGGTGGATATAGGTTGCACCAAAGATGATAGCTGCTCCAGTTAAATCGGCAGCTACGCCATTAATTGGACGGATTTTCATAATTTTTCCGCCGACGGTTTTAATAATTTTCCAGCCGCCAATCGATGTTCCAAGTCCCATTGCAGCCGCACACGATATTTGGACCCAAAAAGGAACATCGGCATTTTTCGGCAGCATCTCGTTTGCAATCAATGCCATGGTAATAATACCCATTGATTTTTGGGCATCATTTGTTCCATGAGAATACGATTGTAATGCAGCTGTTGCCACTTGGATAAAGCGAAAATTCCGATTCGTTTTCGTCAAATTGAAATTTTTAAAAACTACTTTAAAAATACTATAAATAATAAATCCGACTGTAAAAGCTAAAATAGGTGAAAGAATAAGTGCTTCAATAATTTTGATGAAACCACCATAATTGAGGACCATGAATCCTTCAGCAGCAATTGCTGCCCCAGCAATGGAACCAATCAAGGCGTGAGAGGAACTGCTCGGAATCCCAAAGTACCAAGTAAGTAAATTCCAGGCGATAGCGGATATCAGGGCCGCTAGTATGACAATTGATCCATGTTCAAGCTTAAAAGGATCGACAATATCTTTTGAGATGGTTTTTGCCACACCCGTAAAAGTTAAGGCACCAATAAAATTCATTGTTGCTGCTAACATAATTGCCTGGCGCGGTTTTAATGCTTTAGTTGAAACTGCTGTAGCGATTGCATTTGCTGTATCATGGAAACCATTAATAAAGTCAAATGCAAGGGCGCAGATTACGATTAATATCGTTAGTATTAATAAAAGGCTCATAATATGGCTCCTTATGCATTTTTCATAATAATGGATTCAAGAACATTGGCAACTGTTTGACAGTAATCAGCGATATCCTCGAGCGTTTCGTATATTTCCTTATATTGAATAATCCGGATAGGATCCTTTTCAACCGTAAATAAATGTTTAATGGATTGTCGTAAAATGTTATCACATTTTGATTCGAAATCTTTAATCTTTATAGCATGCTCTCGGATTTGCGGTAACTTTTTACTTGAAAGTAATTCGACAGCTTTATCGATTTCATGAACACTGCTTTGAATAGCTTCAACAAACTGCAGCATAAATTCATCCGCTTGGGTAATGGAATACATTTCGAATAACGCAGAACATGCTTCCAGACCATCAAGGACATCGTCCATACTCATTGCAAGATGTAAAATATCTTCTCGTTCAATCGGCGTAATAAAGGCATCGTTTAATTCTTTAATTACTTCATGAACGTATGTATCTCCCTTTGATTCAAATTCTTTCATTTTCTCAGAAAAGATTTTTAAATCACTAATGTTTTTTAATTTGTACTCTGTAAAGAAATCAACACTTTCATCAAGAACTGATGATATATCCTTTAACAATGCAGAGAACTTATCTACTTTTTTTGCCATATATTTGTAGCCTCCATTTTTTAAACAAGTTATAAACTGACCTCAATAATTTTATCTGAAAAATGTCGAAAAAAGAAATAATCTTAACGAAATTTACAAAAACTTAACATTTGAATTTTCAGTCTCTTTTTTCTTGTTCTGTTATACCTGTTACTTTTGCCAAGATGGATAAATTTATGTATAACATGAACCATTCCCTATGCAATAAAAGGACAAACACTGTAACAAAAAATTTCCGTTATCATAATGAGTATAAAATAGAAAATGGGGTACTTTATTGGTACAGGCAGTGAAAAGCGATTGTTGACATTTAGGTTCGATCGTTTTGATATAGAAACAAGGAACATTGCAACACTGCTTGGGGTTTATGGCTGCAAATAAGTGAAATCATGAATACTAAAAAAGGAGTGTTCTAAAATGAGTTTCATTTGGGCATTAATTGTTGGTGGAATTATTGGATGGTTAGCTGGAATGATCGTTGGCAGAAACATTCCGGGCGGCATTATCGGTAATATTATTGCAGGTTTTGTAGGGGCTTGGCTTGGAACAGCGGTATTAGGAAACTGGGGCCCGCATGTGTCAGATTTTGCGATTATTCCAGCTATCATTGGTTCTGCGGTACTAGTTCTTCTGTTAAGTTTCATTATGCGTGCTTTTAGGAAAGCTGACTAATAAAAAGAATAGAAGTGAAAAGTAAAAAAAGGATGTCTCAGAAGGGTTTTTCTGATGAGACATCCTTTTTTCTGGTACTAAAGGGAATATACATCCACCCCAGAAAATATTTCCGGTAAATCGGTAACTGGTGCATGACAAGTTACTTTTTCTTGGGTAAATGGGTGAATAAACTCTAATTTAGCAGAATGGAGTGCTTGCCTCTTGAGCAGGGGCTTGCCGCCATATAAAATATCGCCGACAATTGGATGACCGATGGAGCTGAAATGAACTCTAATTTGGTGTGTTCTCCCAGTATCAAGCCAGCATTTCACATATGTGACCTCCCGGGCTTGATTTTCTTTTAATACCTGAAAGTGGGTAATGGCTGTTTGTCCAGATGGTGACACTCTTCTTCTTGTCGCATGGTGTCTGTCGCGGCCAATTGGCTTATTTAGAGTCCCCTTTTTTTGATGCAGCCGGCCATGCACTGCTGCGATGTAAGTTCTTTTTATTTCTCTTTTATCGAGCATTTTATCTAAAATTGCCCCTGCTAAGGCATGCTTGGCAAATAGAATGGCTCCTGTAGTATCTCGATCAAGTCGATGGATGTGGCGGATATTACACAATTCACCCTTAGCTTGCAAATAATAGGCAGCAGCATTAATAAGTGTATTGGTTTCTACCAAGGGATTATTGGGATGTGTATTCATATATGGAGGCTTATTAATTACTAAAACATGCTCATCTTCGAAAAGAATATCTAAATCATAAAAGTTCGGTGTAATCTGAAGCTCTTCCGCTTGAAAAAGATGGATTTGCAGTTTTGTGCCCGCAGGAAGATTCTTATTCCAATTCATACGTTCGCCATTCACCAGCACTTTATTCTCAGATCGATATTGATACGTTAGTTTTTTGGGGGCATCCCAGACCTCACGGAAAATATCCTCGATTGTTTTCCCTTCCCATGCAATAGGAATAATAATTTGTAACCATTCACCCATTCGGACCGTTTTCAGCATTGTTTTCTCCTTTATAATAAACTGTGGTGATAATTACCACCCAAAAAGTGCCTTTAATTATGTTATTCTTATGATATATATTAAGACAGAAAAAAGCGATGGCAAAGGGTGGGTTATAAGTGAAAATTGTTTTTGCCTCGACACCAAGTCAGGAAAAAGAAATCAATGAACTGGTGAGGTATTTTTACACCAATATTTTTCCTCTTTATTTTAGAGATGACGAGATCCTTCAATTTGAGGAGTTAAAGGTCTTGCACATTTCTGAGGATTTTAATACATTAAAAGATGCTTTTCAAGTGATGACCAGCATTCAAACATTAATTTCCATTCTTGAATCCTCACAACTAGACGATCAATATGTGAGTGTCTTTAACAAGAATGTTGCTACTTTAAATGAATTTCGACTATTTTTTCCTTTTGAATATGAGCAGTTTATTGAAGTGAAAACTTTAAGAAATACAATGCTTAGTATTTATTCAAAAGCAGACAATGAATTAATCATATAAGTATTTGTCACAAGTCTGTATTTAATTTTACAGGCTTTTTTCTATTCCTACTCTTAAATTATGTCTATTTACTGTATTATAATAAATGATATTTCTTTCAAACTGCAAAAATTGTCGTCTAATTTTATGTAGTTTTTGAAGGAGTAAGTACCTTGCAGTTAGAAACAATAAATAGTAGACACTTAGGAGGGACATCGTATGGACTGGAAAAAAATCTCTAAAAGCTGGATCGAATATGAAAAGTTAGACTTAGAATTAAAAAATGCACTAATGGCTTTAAAACAAAATGAAAAACAACTTGAAGAGTCCTTTTATAAGAATTTAGAATTTGGGACTGCTGGAATGCGCGGGGAAATCGGTCCGGGAACAAACCGAATGAATATTTATACTGTCCGTAAAGCATCTGCAGGTTTGGCTGCATACATAGAAGAGCAGGGAATAGAGGCAAAAAGACGGGGCGTTGTGATCGCTTATGACTCACGGCATAAATCGCCGGAATTTGCCTTGGAGGCTGCAAAAACTCTTGCTACAAGAGGTATTCAAACATATGTATTCGATGAACTAAAACCGACACCTGAATTATCGTTTGCCTTAAGATATTTAAACGCCTTTTCAGGTATTGTGATTACTGCCAGTCATAATCCTCCAGAGTACAATGGTTATAAGGTATATGGTTCAGATGGAGGACAGCTTCCACCAGATGCAGCCATGGAGGTTATTGCTAAGGTCAACGGAGCAGGTAATGAATTATTAATAGAAGTGGACAGTGCTGAGAAACTAAAAGAAGCAGGTTTAATTAAAACAATTGGGACAGAAATTGATCAGGCATATCTTGAAAAATTAATGACCATCTCAGAGAATCCAAATCTTGCTGCGGAATCGGATATAAAGATTGTCTTTACACCATTACATGGAACAGCTAATAAATCAGTACGAGCTGCATTAGCAGCATTAGGCTATAAAAATGTTACGGTGGTAAAAGAGCAAGAACTGCCTGACCCAGAGTTTTCAACCGTAAAAAGTCCAAATCCAGAAGAGCACGCTGCGTTTGAACTAGCTATTCGCGATGGAAAAAAAGTGGGTGCAGATATACTTATAGCAACAGACCCTGATGCAGACCGCTTAGGTATTGCCTGTCTTAATAATAAAGGAGAGTATATTGTCTTAACTGGTAACCAAACTGGTGCACTATTAGTAGATTATATTCTTTCGCAGAAAAAGGAAAAAGGGATATTACCTCTAAATGGGGTAGTAATAAAAACAATTGTTACCTCTGAACTAGGCCGTAAAATTGCATCGGCCTACCAATTAGAAACGATTAATGTACTAACAGGATTTAAGTTTATTGCTGAAAAAATTAAGGAATATGAAGTAACAGGTGACCATACTTTCTTATTCGGGTATGAGGAATCGTATGGTTATTTAATTGGCGACTTTGTTCGCGATAAAGATGCTGTTCAGGCAGCACTGCTAGCGACAGAGGTATGTGCATATTATAAAAAACAAGGTTTGACCCTTTATGAAGGAATGCAGCAAGTTTATGAAAAGTACGGGTTTTACCAAGAGGGACTTCGCTCACTAACCTTAAAAGGAAAAGAAGGGGCCGAACAAATCGAACGTCTTCTAACATCCTTCCGCCATAAGCCATTAACCCAGTTAGGCTCATTAAGAACTATTACTACAGAGGATTACCTTACTGGTAAATGCTTAACGGAAACTGGTGAAGTGACAATCCAATTACCAAAATCTAATGTATTAAAATATACATTTGAGGATGGTTCATGGGTTTGTTTAAGACCATCAGGTACAGAACCAAAAGTTAAATTCTACTTTGGTGTGAATAGTGAAAGTCTTGCCGAAAGTAAGACCAAACTTCAAAACATTGAGAAGGACTTTATGGGAATTGTCGATCAAAGAATTAAAATGGTTCAAGAAATATAATTTTTGTAAAACCTACCTAAAGATTGTGCAAAAGCATGCTCTCAGATCCAAAAATGTTGAAGATAAAACGGCCTCCTATGGAAGCCGTTTTTTTTTTGGTGGAATTCTTTTACCCGGCAGTAAAATTATTCTCATCAAGTGTATCCATATTTTTTTTCAGGAAAGACTATACATCGGCAGCCCATTTGCATCTGGTTCTACGGTTTCGTTAGCATGGTCGATGTAACGAAGAAGATTATATAGTTTTGTTTCAATCACGGTGTAATCACGTTCAAAATTATAAGCATGCAGGAATTGTTCAATCTTTTTTGATAAAAATTGGTCTTTGGTCCGTACCATTAGGATTAATAAATTATCCCATTCCGACCGATGAGTATAATATAACGCTCGATCATAATCCAATTTATTCATTTGACTTTTCTCCTCCTTACTAGGAGTTGAAATTATTTTATGACATTTTCAAGATAACTTTCAAAGCAAATGTTGGACATCCTTTGTTTACGCTGTTTTCAACATTTACCTGTATAAAAACCATGTTAAAAAGACAGTTGGGGGTTTTATGGCTAGAATTTTAAGTGTGCTTTTGATTATATTCTTTTTTTTCGAATCTGTTGTTGGAGCAAAAATAGTAACTGTCAATAAACCGTATTCCTATATGGAGCTTGAGCAGGATCTGAAGGAAATGAAGGAAAAGTATAAAAAGATAATTAAAGTAAAATCAATTGGAACAACTCACTTTGGGAGAACTATTTGGGCAGTAAAACTCGGGCGTGGCAAAAAAAATTTGGTTTTAATCGGATCACACCATGGGCGTGAATGGCTGACAAGTGCCCTTTTAATGAAGATGCTTGAGGAGTATTCTAATTCCTACCAAAACCTGAATGAATTTGAAAACAAATCAACTAAGATTTTAGATGAGGTTTCTATATGGTTTGTGCCCATGTTAAATCCTGACGGTGTAACCATTCAACAAAATCACCTCGAATTATTTCCGCCAACACATCAAAACCGATTGCTTATGATGAATGAAGGTTCAAGAAACTTTACAAGGTGGAAAGCTAACGGCATGGGGATTGACTTAAACAGACAATATCCAGCGGGGTGGAAGGATCTAAAGCTTGAGTCAGTTAAACCAAATTATAAATTTTATAAAGGAAAAGAGCCTCTAGAGGCCAGAGAAGTTATTGCATTATCCCATTTTATTAAGGACATTAACCCATTGATAGCCATAGCGTATCATACCGCAGGAAGAGAAATATTTTGGAATTATAAAAATGGAAAACACTTTATACGGGATTATTTAGTTGCCAAAAGGGTTTCTAGGTTAACTGGCTATAAATTAGCAAAGCCGGATTCAGATGCAGTAGGCGGTGGTTTTACTGATTGGTTTATCACCACCTATCACAAACCTGCGATGACAATAGAAATTAGTTATCTGGTTGGTGAAACAAGCCCGCCGCTTTCTGTCTTTAAAAAAGAATGGCATCGAAATAAAAATGTTGGACTTCTGCTAGCAGATGAGGCAAAGAAATTGAAATAATTAATATTGATTAATCTTCCAGGGATCAGAATGGAATCTTCTAAATTTAACCTTTGAATTGAATCAAAAAACAATTAGTCACATTGATATTGTTTTTTGGCTTCTTTCTCATCAATCCTGCTTTTCCTTCATACATTGTGGTAAGAGGAAAAGGGGGAGTGGCTAATGAAAGTTGAAGATCGCAAGCAGCTAGAATATGCGATTAGCGAAATAACCGAAATAGCAACTGGTTTTGGCTTGGATTTTTATCCGATGCGTTATGAAATCTGTCCTGCTGAAATCATCTATACATTTGGTGCCTATGGAATGCCTACCCGGTTTTCACACTGGAGTTTTGGAAAGCAATTTCATAAAATGAAATTGCACTACGATTTGGGATTAAGTAAAATATATGAACTTGTTATTAATTCTAACCCGTGTTACGCCTTTTTGCTTGATTCCAACAGCCTAATTCAAAATAAACTAATCGTGGCTCACGTTCTAGCGCATTGTGATTTCTTTAAGAATAATGTCCGCTTCCAAAATACCAAGCGGGATATGGTTGAAAGTATGGCAGCTACTGCCGAAAGAATTCACCAATATGAAATCCAATACGGAAAAAAAGAAGTGGAGACCTTTTTAGATGCTGTATTGGCAATTGATGAGCATATTGATCCATCATTAATGCGGCCAAAATTATCGTGGTCGATAGGTGATGCAGAAGATGAAGAGGATGAAGAGAACCGTATCATAACACCATACGATGATCTTTGGAATCTAGATGATAAAGGCAAGAAGGTAACTAATCAGCCTAAGAAAAAGAAGTTCCCTCCTCGGCCAGAAAAGGATTTATTACTTTTTATTGAAACGTATAGCAGGGAACTTGAGGAATGGCAGCGGGATATCCTAACAATGATGCGGGAGGAAATGCTTTACTTTTGGCCGCAGCTTGAAACTAAAATCATGAATGAAGGCTGGGCATCTTATTGGCATCAACGAATTTTAAGGGAGCTTGATTTAACAAGCGGAGAAGCAGTCGAATTTGCCAAATTGAATGCTGGCGTTGTTCAGCCATCCAAGACTGGAATAAACCCGTACTATCTTGGTATTAAAATCTTTGAGGATATTGAGGAACGATATAATAATCCCACCGAAGAAATGAAGCGCAGAGGGGTTTTGCCAGATTCCGGCAGGGAGAAAATGTTCGAAGTTCGCGAAGTTGAATCAGATATTTCCTTCCTTCGTAATTACTTAAATAAGGATCTTGTGATGAGAGAAGATATGTATTTATTTCAAAAGCAAGGACGTGATTATAAAGTCGTTGATAAAGAATGGGAGCATATCCGCGACCAATTAGTAGGCATGAGGGTAAATGGAGGTTTTCCATATATTACGGTCAATGATGGCGACTACCTTAAGAATGGGGAACTATATTTAAAGCATTGGTATGAGGGCGTCGAACTCGATGTAAAATACCTCGAAAAGGTACTCCCATATGTCCAGCAGTTATGGGGAAGACCGGTTCATATTGAGACCATGATTGAAGAAAGGAAAATGCTGTTTTCCTATGATGGAAAAGGTGTCCATCGAAAATATTTATAAAAAAAGGAGGCAGCTATTCTTTATAATAGCTGCCTCCTTTATATAGTATCCCCTATGGTTTCAGACTCAAATTAAATAGAAGTAAATTCTTTATTTAATGCATTCTCTACTGTTACATAATCATATCCCAAATCCTGTGCAACCGCCTCATACGTAATTTCCCCATTTGCTACATTCACACCAAGCTTTAATGCATCATTTTCAGAAATTGCTCTTAATACACCTTTATTGGCAATTTGTAACGCATATGGGACGGTTACGTTTGTTAGGGCAATGGTTGATGTTCTAGGAACAGCACCAGGCATATTTGCAACACAATAGTGAACAACTCCATGTCTAATAAATGTTGGATTATCATGTGTAGTTACATGGTCAATCTCTACAATACCACCTTGGTCAATGGCTACATCGACAATAACTGAGCCAGGCTTCATTGACTTAACCATTTCTTCTGAAATAAGTTTAGGGGCTTTAGCACCAGGAATTAATACAGCACCGATTAAAAGGTCAGCTTCTGCCACTGCTTCTGCAATGTTAAAGGGGTTGGACATTAATGTTTTGATTTGAGTATCAAAGATATCATCCAACTGGCGAAGACGCTCTGCACTTAAGTCGATGATGGTTACATCAGCACCCAAGCCTATTGCCATTTTGGCCGCATTCGTACCTACAATTCCACCGCCAATAATGGTTACTTTACCACGGTTAACCCCTGGTACACCTGCAAGCAAGATTCCTTGCCCGCCATTATTCTTTTGCAAGAATTGCGCACCGATTTGGGCGCTCATACGGCCAGCAACTTCACTCATTGGTGTAAGAAGCGGGAGAGATTTATTAACAGACACTGTTTCATAAGCAATTGCAGTGACCCCATTTTCCTTCAGCGCTTGAGCTAAGTCGGGTTCTGCAGCAAGATGTAAATAGGTGAATAAAATTAAGCCTTGACGGAAGTATGGATACTCACTTGGAAGTGGTTCTTTTACTTTCATAATCATATCTGATTTAGACCAAACATGTTCAGCCTGTTCAATAATTTTAGCACCGGCCTTGCTGTAATCACTATTTGTGAAACCGCTTCCAATACCTGCGTCGCTTTCGACTAATACAGTATGACCAGTACTTACTAATGTAACGACACCTGCAGGCGTAAGCGCTACTCTATTTTCATTATTTTTAATTTCTTTAGGTACCCCAATGAACATAACCAATTCCTCCTCAAGTTACTAAAAAAAATTGTACTATGGTAACAGTATAAATTGTTTGTCAGAGAAATTCTTTGTTAAGAATGGAGAAAAATTATTATTTTATTTGGGGATTTTCACAAACCGCTCAAAGGTACTTTTCTAATTTTAAATCAAGATAAAGAATCATTTTTTGGTTGGGATCTTTAAAATTAATATTGCCAATCTCTGTTATTCGCTTCAAACGATAATTTAATGTGTTTGCATGAACATTTAATTCTTTAGCAGCATCATTTATACTGTTATCTTTATTTAAAAAAACCTCTAAGGTTTCAACAAGATTAGTATTATGCTTCTTATCGTATGCATGAAGTCGTTTTAATGAGTAATTCTCGTATTCTTCCTTTTCTCTTTTGATTAAAATAAGTTCAAACAATTGATAGATTCCCAGCTTTTGATAATTAAAAATCTCATTTGTTTCGCTAGGGAATTTTTCCTTGATTGATAAAACAGACAAAGTTTCTTTATATGCCTTGCCAATTTTTTGATAGTTATCATATATACCGCTGTAGGCAGGGGTGAGGTCCGCGATACCGTAGCGTTCATTTAACTGCCTAACAAATGTCTTAATAAAATGATCAAATTCGGTAAAAGGTTCTTCAACTGTTACCGCTGAGACTAAGAGGATCAGTTGATTACAGTCAATCGTATAAAGCATAATTTTCAACAGCTGGCTTGTTTTTAATAAATAGGATATGTTTTTTTCCTCTTCGCTAGTAATATTTTGTTGGAATTGAAAAACTGCCACTGCAAAAGAGGATGATGGTGTAATTTGCAGTGCTCGGAAGTTTTCCATTATTTCTTTTTCCTCATTTAAATGGCCTGTTAAAAGTCTCCAGAAAAATTCTTGTGAATGCTCTTCTTTTTTATTCCTTCTTGTTTGAAGCTGCAGCAATTTATTTTTCGCTGCTTCTGCAGCTTTTTTTAATAGTTCAAAATCTGTTTTTGTTAACGATTTATCGATTTCAATTGCCCAAATAAACCCTATTACCTCATTATGTTTCCAAATTGATATAGCCACTCGGTGGTTAAGTCCAATATCATTCATATCCTTTACACGAATAGGTTCGCGAGTCTTTAAAAGTGTAGGTATTGTTCCTTCTTTCCATAATTGATTAATGACCTTTTCTGGCACTCGTCGGCCAATGATTGTTGAAACTCTGGCAGGATCAGTCCGTTCATCGTGGGTACTATAGGCAAGCAGACGATGGTTTACATCTTCAATTGTAATCGGGCAATTCAGTACATGGCTAACAAGATCAGCAAACTCATCTAAGCTATCAATAGTGGCAGTAAAAGGATCATGTTTTCTAATAGTCAAAAGGAAAACCCCCAAAAAAATAGGAATAGGATAGTTGTATACTGCAGAATTAAAAAAAATCATAAAAGTGGTCTTTGTTTAATTTTACAAAAGATTAGATCATATTTCTCGTTTTTCTACAAAAATTATTAATAGGTTTGATAAAACATTAGAAAGAAAAAAGTTGAACACAGACTTACAATGTTTTTTTATCACATACTAAAAGGAAAAAGTTAAGGAGGTTTCCTATGAAGCAAATAACCTGGTTACTGGTAGCTGTAATCGTCTCTTTTACTTTAAAAGGTGAAAGAGTTTATTCTCAACAAGTTAACCATTCATCGCTAAACTTGTATGAACAAAATACGATGTCTGTTCTTTGGTTTCAACAGTCCGCCGAAGCAAAAGCACTGTATTATCAAGGTTATAACCTAGGAAAATTAAGATTGAGTGAGATACTGAAAAAATATCCAAAGAATAAGGGGAAGAAGCCAGCCATTGTCCTTGATATTGATGAAACAATCCTGGATAACAGTTCTTATCTCGCATGGTATGTTCTTTATGGAAAAGGTAAACCATTTAATTGGACGGAATGGTTTAGCAGGTCTGATGCAGCGGCACTGCCTGGAGCTATCGAATTTTTAAACTATGCAAATTCTAAAGGGGTAGACATTTACTATATTTCCAATCGTAATGAAGCGCATAAAGAACCAACCATAATGAATTTAAAAAAAGTAGGCGCTCCTCAAGTTAATAAACGGCATGTATTATTACAGCAGAACGGTGAAAAAGGAAAAGAAAAACGTCGAAGGTATGTAGCCAAAACACATGAAATTGTCTTGTTATTTGGTGATAATTTAGGGGATTTTAGTGGGTTTGATGAATTAACAGTTAATGACAGAATGAAAAAAGTGGAGCAGCAAAAGGAGGATTTCGGTAGCAAGTTCATCCTGTTCCCAAATCCCATGTATGGTGATTGGGAAGGCGCTATCTATGATTATAATTATCGAAAACAAGATGATGAAAAAGTAAAGTTGAGAAGAAATCAGTTAAATACCGACAGTAATTAAACGAAGCACAAAAGGAAAAAGACACCGTGTGAGTGTCTTTTTCCTTAATAATATATAAGAATAAAGGCAGGCTAATTTTTTACATTTTTTAGAACATTGATTGCAAAGATTATAATGCCTAACACCATTAATGTACCTCCAACTGCAACTGCTGGGCCGGCTTGAGCAACACCAGAGACTAAAAAGGCAAGACCAATCATCATAATGGGTAACGAGATATTATGAAGCCAAAAGTGAACCTTTGCTAAAGTAGTTTGAGCTGCATTAGGGAAAGCTACATAAATAAGTCCTGCAAGCGCCATCGACATCCAGCCAAGCAAATTAATATGGACATGAACTGGTGTAAAGTCAAAAGTTTCTGTCATCGACATATACATTCCAATGCAGACTCCAATGACAAAATAAAGAACTGAAATTTTAATCAGCTTAACTGCCATATTTCTGCCCCCTTTTACCTAATAAAATAGTCCTGCATTACTAAATATGAAGATATAATGTGAAAAAGAACTGAGACATTGATGTGCAGTATAAATTAATTCTCATCTATTAAAAGAAAAAAGGCTGCCTTCAGCAGCCCAATCTAATCCTTTTAAAAAATGCCTCTGATTCCCACTAAAATCAAACCAATCAAGAATCCACAAACAGCCCCATTGACGCGGATCCATTGCAGGTCTTTGCCAACGTTGGTTTCTACCATGGTGATTAGTGTTTTATCATCTAGTCTATTTAAATTTTCTTCGACAAGTTTGCCAATCTTAGAATGGTGCTTATTAACAAAATCGTTAAGCTGTAATTTAATCCATGATTCTAAGGAATTCATTTTTTCAGGATTTCCTTGAATGTCGGCTAGTCCACTTACTATAAAAGGAAGAATATACACATCAAAGAAGGTGGGGCCTTCAACGAAATCTAATACCTTCTTCTGGATTTGTGTTAATACCTCTGTGATTTGTGCTTCTGGTTCCCACTCCCCAATTACATGGGTTTTTAGGTTGGTAAGTTCTTGATATAGTTTTTCATCACTTTTAAGTGTTTCTAACTTTTGATGAATATGTGTCAATAAGGTTTTCCTATTTGGATTAAAGGGATCTCGATAACTGTCGACTCCTTTTAAAATTAAATTCTGAATAATATTCCCTAACTTTTCCTCATTAACCAAGTTGCTAAATGATTTTAACGCAAATTGCATAAAACCATCCGCTTTAATATTTTCTACAGCATCAACTGCCATACTACCGAGTTTATATTTGGTACTCTCCTTCCGAGCCCATTCGTCCACTTCTTTGAGAACATAATCAAGTGTTTTTTCATCATATTTTCGATTGGCAACTTGGTCTATTAGTAAAGGAAGATAGTTTTTAATATCCCATTCATTTAATCGGGATTTAAGTTGCTCTTCGACAACTGGAGTGATTCTTTTAATTTCAACCTTATTGATGATATGTTTTACTAAAGTAATGAAATTCTTTTGAACCGTTTTTGAATGGATCTGAATGTTGATGATTTCAAATAATTTATCTGTAAATTGGATAGAATCAATTTTTTTTCGAATGCTCTCTTTTGTTAGCCAATCATTTTCTAACATAGAAATAATTCCTGCAATGATTCGTTTGCGATTTTTTGGCAGTAAGGCTGTATGTGGAATCGGTATCCCAAGCGGATGACGAAATAATGCAGTTACTGCAAACCAATCAGCTAGCCCGCCCACGAGACCCGCTTCAAACCCTCCCTGCAAAATATTTCCCCAGAATGAATCTTGTAATGGGATGGTGGCAATAAAGCCAATTCCCATCACGATTAGAGAAATAGTCGCTAAATGCTGCGATTTATTTTTCTGATTTACCATTTTTGTACCCCTCGTTTAACTAATATTGGTTATCCCTTGTATTATCTCAAGATAAATAGGAAAAAAGCAAAAAAAACTTCCTTTTAAAAACAATATTTGCTTTAAAAAGAAGGAAATATACCTTTGGTCAATAGAAAAATATTCGTTCAATTAACCAAAATGCTCTTAAAAGGGTAATGTTTTGCAGGGATTCAATAAGAACTCGAATAAAAACACTCCTCTCAACTTTGAGAGGAGTGTTTTTTCTTAGGTTTAATATGTGTTATAAGCCCATCCAAATCTGTAATATAAAATTGTGTTTCTGGAGCTTCTTTTAAGTAATGATCCTGTAAAAGTTGATAGTAATTCACCCTATGATGCGGGTCAAATTTTAACATTGGATATTCTTTATGTTCTTTTACATATTGGTCAACAGCTTTTTGTACTATGTCCATTTCTACTGAAATTTGCCCTTCACTTTCTTCGAATAAATCATATGTCTCCTTGGACATATAGAATTTTTTTGAAGGTATTCCGCCAAGAAGTGAGGCAAGCTGTTTAAAATCAATACTATTGTCTTCCTTAACAAGGATTGTTCGAAAAACCCCCTTAGGAAGATTATCTGAAAATGCTCTTACGGCCTTCCGTATTTGTTCAATGGTAACATCAATAACTGGATAGTCAGCATTTTCTTCTTTTACCTTACTTGCTTGTTTTTCTTTTATCTGGTCTTCTTGCGGAGTATTAAAGTATTTATGAACCATTGAATAGATCGTTAAACCGCCAATCCCAATCCCTATAAATGTGCCCAATAATGTAAAAGTTGGATAAATATCATAGCGGTCATCTAGGAAAGCCCCTATCTTATAACCCATATAAACCGAAATAGCGATGGCAATACCAAAAGCCATATTTAATGAAAGGGTTTTCATGAGGAAGGTTGTGAATTCATTCCAGTGGGTTTCGTCATGTACCTTTTCATTTTTTAGAAATTTTTTAACTTCTTTAACCATTTCCATAGACACCTTATTTTCTTCGAAGAAGGGCTCTAGATATTCTCCTTCATCTTTATTTTCATTTTTTAATAAACAGGCCGTTTTTTCAATGGAGCCTTTTGTATAGTGAACATAAATCCACTTTTCCTCAAAACCTAATTCCAGCGTTTCTGTCACTCTGCCAAGATACTTTGTGAATTTGTGCTTCATAGGATTTAAGCCCCCTTAATTTGATTGTTATGAGCATAGGAGCGAGACCGACAAAGGAATGCTTCTTCTTTTGCCTCTCTTAGTATTTGTTTTGCCTCTGCCTTAGCTGCTTGAATCATTAAGTTAGCCTCTGTTTCACTATGTTTCATATATTCTCTAGCATCGATTTTGGCCTGTTTTAAGACGTTTTCACTCGTTTCAAGATTTTTTTTGGCATCTAATTTATACTCTTCTGTTAATTTTAACTGATTTTCAATGTCATGTCTTCTTTTGTCAAGAATAGCAACAAGCTTTTTAAAGACTAGTTTCTTTAAAATAAACACTAGGATAGTAAAAATGGATGCTTGATAAAGCATCGTACCTAATGAAACTGGCAGCCCAAATAATGTAAAATCCCCCATAACCTATAACACCCCTTATCGTTTATGTTAATCTTTGACCAATATATACCATGGTAAGTGTCACAAAAATATATGCTTGAATGGCCCCAATAAAGATACAGAATGCTTGCCAGATTAACATTGGAACGGCAGCAAAAAGACTGATCACCCAACCTTGGCCTACTGCACTGGCTAATAAGGCTAACATTACTTCCCCCGCATAAATATTTCCAAACAAACGAAGACCCAACGTCAATGTTGTGGCCAGTTGTTCAATAGCATTAATTGGAAATAAGAGTTTAAATGGCTTGAAAAAGCTAACAACAAAATGTTTAAAGCCATGTAAGCGAATATCGATGAAGTGAGTATAAACAATGATCATGATGGCAAGTGTCATCGTAACATGTGCGTCTGCCGTGGGGGATTTCCACCATACAACAGAATGTTCCTCTGCAGTAATAATGGAGAAAGGGATCCCCATGAGATTTGCAATAAATAAATACATTAACAGAGAAATGCCTGTAGACAAGATAAATAAGTTGTTCGAGACAAGCATAGAAGAGCTCATGATATTCTTTACGAATTCTATAAGCCACTCCATAAAATTTTGTCCCTTATTTGGTGCCCGAGATGAAAGATGCTTAGTTAATATGGAAGCAATAAGAAATACAATAATTGCTGCAACTGTTGATGTTAAGATGATGGATAAGTCGAATGTTAAATTAAACCATTCAACTTGAGGCCTCGAGTGTTCCATGATGTCCAACCCCTTTCTGTGAAAGTATGGATTGCTTTGAAAACACTTTGAGTAAGAGGGATATTTTGTCATTTATATTATAACTAAAAAAGTTTATTATTGTAACATAGTTCACAATAATTTCCTAATTTTCTGAATAATATAGTTTTCAAGGTAATAATACTAAACATCGTTAAATTCTTTAAGCATATTGATATGAAATGTATAGTAATTTCCCTTAATGTTAATATATGGCAGTAAAAAATGTTATCTTTTAAAAAGTGAAAAAATTTTTATATTTGCAACCTTTTTCTACTTTTTTCGTCTTAATTTATGTTGTAAAATAAACAAGGCAACAAATAGAAATAGGGGGAAACAAAAATGAAGAAGTTTTTACTAGCAGTATCAGCTTTAACAATGGCGATTGGTCTTGCTGCATGTTCAAGCAATGATGAGGCAAAAACAGAAAAGAAAGAAGTTACAAAGGAAGCGGCAGCACCAAAGGTAGATGCAAAGAAAGAATTAGTTAAATTTTATATGGAGCTTGGTAACAAAATTAATGCAAAAGATGCTGATCTAAATGCATATATGGCAAAAGCAACTAAGGAAGGTGCAAAGCCTGAAGAATTACCAACACCAGAGGAAAAGACTAAAGCAAGTGAATCTGCTGCAGCCGTTGCTGCAGAGCTTAATAGTATTCAAGTACCCGCAGAACTTAAAGACCAAAAGGCAGACCTTGAGGCAGCAATTAAGGATTATGCAGCTTCATATCAGGCAAAGGCCGATGAATTGAAAAAAGAAACACCAGCACTTGATGCAGGGGACGATCTTTTCGCCCAAGGTGAAGAGAAACTTGGCAAAGTATATGAGAGTGTTAAATTACTTCCTCCAAGCTTAGGTAAACAAGTAAACTAATTACCACATAAAACAAGCCGGATAAAAATATATCTGGCTTGTTTTTTTGAGGATAAAATATTTATATTCCATTTACAACAGTAAATTGTCTTGATTGAATATATTGGTAGAGTGGTTTGTTAACTTGTTTTAACTGTCTCTTTATAAGTTATCTGAATTTCTTCGATACGTTCATCAACAGACAAGTATGTTTCAGTGTCTTCAAAAAACCACACATCATTTCCTTCAACATAGAAAGTAATTCCATTAATTTCTTTTGTAAATCCAACATTTGAAGGATGTTCAGCAGAAAATGCAAGGCTATATCCTTTATTTTGCTGTCCAAATCCTGCATATTGGGGAAAAAGGCGAATATTAATTGGCTGACTAATTTCAAATTCCTTTGTGAACCATGAGGTAGCTTTTTCGTCGATTGAAATGAACATATTTATACACCAACCCTTTTTCAATTTGAATATGCAACATAAGGAAAGATTTGTAGGGATTACAATCCTGCTTGCGGCAGCCTCATTCCTTATATTGCAAGAGTATAATGAAATTAAAATTTTTCATGTGATATTTTTCACATGATTGAGTTATTTTTCATAACTTTAAATAAATGTTCATATTTTTGATTTCAATCGTTCACATGTTAAAAAATAGCTAATGATATAATTAAGTGGAGGAAATATTAGGAATGATGTCTATATGTATTTTTTGTGACTATCTCGTTGAGTGTTACTGATTTTGTAACTTATTAATAGTGGAAATGATGATAAAATATAATAAACAAGGGAGGTTTTGTTTATGGAAAAACAATTCGAAAAACTAACAGATGACGTGATCGATATTAAAGGTTTAATTCAAACGTTTAATAATACATTAGATAATATTGAAAAAAGACTTTCGAGACTAGAGAAGATGGACAGCATTGAACATAGAGTTGAAGTAAATCAAATTGATTTAACAGATATTAAAGAATCACTTGAGCGTATTGAGGAGACAAAGAGCAGTGAAATTCAGCATATCCATCGCCGCCTGGATTCACATTTAGTGAAGATAGCAAAAGCTGAAGAAGACCTTATTATCTTAAAAACAAAATAACTTTTGAAAGACTGTTAAAAACATGCAGTCTTTTTCTTTTGAGAAAAAGAGGAAGGGCTAAGCGTAAATAAATTTGAAAGAAAAAAATAGACCGTTTGCAACGGTCTATTTTAATACATTATGAAAGTACTTCTTCTGATTTTGTTACTGCCATTGGCGACAAATTTGGTTCTTCATTGTTGGCATTTTTCGTCACTTCAATATATTTAATATGATGTTCTTCCATATCGAGAATTTTAAAGGCATAGGAATCATGAAATATGATATCGCCTTCTTTAACTTCATAATTCTCAGTTAGAATCCATCCGCCAATCGTATCAACGTCTTCATCGTTAATATCTACTCCCAATAAATCATTAATTTCTGTCACTAACACTTTTGAATCAATAATATAATGGTTTTCTTTAATCTTTCGGATTTCTGGAATTTCATCCATATCAAATTCATCACGAATTTCGCCAACAATTTCTTCTAATATATCTTCAACTGTAACAAGTCCTGATGTCCCGCCATATTCGTCCATTAATATTGCCATATGGACACGGTCTTTTTGCATTTTTACTAATAGGTCATGGATGGGAATCGTTTCTATTACTCTAATAATTGGCCGTGTATAGCTTTCCAAAGTTTGTGATGATAATTGTTCATTTCCAATTAAATCGGTCATGAGTTCTTTGATATTAACAAGTCCAATAATATGATCTTTATCACCATCGATGACGGGATACCTTGTGAACTTTTCTTCACGTAATACATTGAGAAAGGTCTCTAAGGAATCATCTTTTGATAATGAAACCATTTCGGTCCTTGGAACCATGATCTCTTTTGCAATACGATTATCAAATTCAAAAATTTTATTTACATACTTAAACTCTGATTGGTTAATTTCACCACTTTTATAGCTTTCAGACAGGATAATTCGCAGCTCTTCTTCTGTATGGGCAATTTCATTTTCAGATACAGGCTTAAGTCCAAATAGACTTGAAACAATCCGTGCTGATCCATTCAGCACCCAAATAAACGGATACATAATCTTATAAAATAAGATGAGTGGTCGAGACACAACCAATGTTATCAGTTCGGCCTTTTGGATGGCCAATGTTTTAGGTGCAAGCTCTCCAACCACAACATGCAGGAAGGTAATCGTCGCAAATGCAATACCTACTGATAATATTTGCGTTGCACTTTCAGGAATGTTGAACTTTTGGAATAATGGGCTTAGCATGTGTTCAATTGTAGATTCCCCAATCCAACCTAAACCAAGGGCGGTTATGGTAATACCTAATTGACAGGCAGATAGATATTCATCTAAGTTTGAAATCACTTTTTTCGCTGAAATAGCTTTCGAATTTCCTTCTTCAATTAACTGATCAATTCTTGAACTTCTTATTTTAACAATAGCAAATTCTGAAGTTACAAAAAAAGCAGTTAAGGCAATTAAAATGGCTATAATAACCAAGTTAAATATGTCCAAATAAGTTCCCTTAGCCCGTTATCACACGGGTAAGGAGTCACCTCCCAGTAATATAAAAAAATTAGCTCGTTACATTCAGAAGGGATTTCATGAGTGCCGTTCGCAGCAGGCTCAAATTTCTAGTAAACACTTCTTTTTGTTGATCATCCAATCTTTCTAGGATGGGAATAAGATCAAACAAATCACTATGAAGCTGCTTCATTTGTTGTGTGACAGCACTTACGTGTTTTTCCACTTCTGATTCACGGATGTTCTTTGCTTTTCGCATTTCTAGTTTTCTTCTAATCTCGTCTAATGGAAAGTGCAGACTCTTGCATTCTTCTATAAATTGTAAATCATTTAATGATTCATCCGAATAAATGCGGTAATTGGACTTAGAGCGTTCTGCCGAGAGTAACCCAATAGACGTATAATAGTCAATGGTCCGTTTTGACACATTAGCTATTTCTGCTATTTCCCCAATACGATAGACAGCCCCATCTTACCACCTCAATAAATGTAAATTAACAATAATTATAAAGAATTTAAACCGTACAGTCAAACGTTCTGGTTAGAATATTGCTGATACAAATAATTTATGACACTTTTATGTAAATATGATTATAGATAAGGAAATAGGCGGAGAAGAAAATAATATCTGCTAATTTAAATTAGCAAGTCCGCTTCTGCCACGCTACGCCCCTTTTTCACAAAAAAAGTCTCCTACTCAGGAGACGGTTTTACTTCCTTTTTTACATCAATATATAAGATATGATGGCCTTCAAGTTCTAGAATTTGAAAAGTATATCCATCATTCTGAATAGAATCGCCAATATGTAAATCAAATTTCTGAGTCAAAAACCAGCCGCCAATTGTATCCACATCATCCTCCTCCAGACTTGTGCCTAGGAGGTCATTTACCTCGCTGATTAAGACTTTACCATCCAAAATAAAGTGTCCTTCTCCTTTTTTCTGAATAAGCGGGAGCTCGTCTAAATCAAATTCATCACGTATTTCTCCAACAATTTCCTCAAGAATATCTTCAACGGTAACGATGCCAGCTGTCCCGCCATATTCATCTGACAGGATTGCCATATGGGAACGATTCTTTTGCAGCTTAACCAATAATTCCTGAATTGGAATCGTTTCAATCACATGTATAGCTGGTTTTAAGTAAGGTAATAGCGGCTCTTCACCATTACACTTTTGTTGGATACAATCGGTTAATACTTCTTTAATATTGACAATGCCTAAAATATTATCTTTGTCTCCATCAATAAGAGGATACCTTGTGTATTTTTCTTCTCTTACAGTATCGACAATGTCATCCATTGTTGCCTCTTTCGAAAGGGTAATAACCTCTGTCCTTGGCACCATAATTTCCTTTGCAATCCGATCATCAAACTCAAAAATTTTATTCATATATTTGTACTCAGATTGATTAATTTCACCACTTTCATAACTTTGAGAAAGAAGCATACGCAGTTCTTCCTCAGAAAGAGAAAGCTCTTGGTCGGAAGCCGATTTAATACCGAACAGCCCTGTAACAAAACGAGCGGAGTGATTTAGGACCCATATAAACGGATACAATAGTCTATAAAATAAAATTAATGGCTTTGCAAAGGCTAAAATAATTTCTTCGGCCTTTTGGATAGCAAATGTTTTGGGAGCCAGCTCACCAATTACTACATTGAAAAAAGTAATAATAATAAAAGCAAAAATGGTCGAAATTATTGGTTCTAAGGATAATGGTAAATGAATCCATCTAAAAATAGGTTCCAATAATTGGCGGACAGTTGACTCGCCCCGCCATCCTAAAATCAATGAAATGATTGTAATGCCAACTTGTGTGGCGGAAAGATAACCATCCAAGTTGGAGATGACCCTCTTGGCAGCCTCAGCCTTTTTATTTCCCTCAGATACTAATTGGTCTATTCGTGTTGTCCGGACCCTTACAATCGCAAATTCTGATGCGACAAAGAAAGCTGTAAGGGCAATAAGGACTGCTATTATAATGACATTTATTCCAACCATCATGCACCCTACAAATAGTAAGGTTTTCCACCTCACTTACTTTTTACTCTATGTACTCATTATTTCCTGTTAAAGCATTTTCTACTTTCTAATTTATTATTTCAAAAACAAAGTCAATAAGCAAATAATGACAATTTACAACAAGATCAGCAGACCTCATGGGCAGTTTAACGTCGGAAGTATGTATTTTCTTATCTAAAAAAAACCGCCAAGCCTGGCGGTTTTAGTGGAATTTATATGGGTAATAATTTCCACTCTCGTGCTAGCATACTATATACGAACAAATCATGGAAATGACCGTTTAATTGTTCACCATCGCGTTGCAGGCCTTCCTTGATAAAACCAAGTCTTTCAGGGATAGCGCGGCTTTTTTTGTTCATCACACCACAACGAATTTCGATACGGTTAATCCCTAACTGGAAAAAAGCATAATTTAACAGGGCTTTAACAGAACGAGTAATAATGCCGCGGCCTTCAGCCTTTTTTGCCAGGTAATAACCGATGCTCGCCATACTGTTATACCAATCGATTTGATGTAAGCCAAGTGAGCCAACAAGTTCCCCTTTATAAACAATACCAACGTTCATCCCGCTATTCTCTGCAAATTGTGTAAGCCACACAGGAATAATGGATTCAATTTGGTATGGCGAGTTCATGCTGTCTACCCATGGCATCCATTCACGCAAATGTTCTCTATTTTCCTCAATAAGCTGGTAAAGCTTTAAGGCGTGGTGACGTTGAAATAATTGCAATTCAATTTCATGATCAACCTTTAATGTAAACATAGCAAATCTCCCACTAAAATTTTTAATTCATCATATGCAGGAGATGCGCCTGGGGTAGATAAAACAAAAATAAAAATCCCTGCTTATCAAAAAGTGGGATTTGTTTTAAGCGCTAAATTTTTTTTTGTCGCCCCTATACAATGGGCAGGAAAATAGTAAAAGTAGTTTTATCAAGGGATGAATCACAGGTTAATGTTCCTTTATGTTTTTCAATAATTTCTTTACAGACAAACAGTCCTAAACCTGTTCCAAGTTTTTTAGTAGTAAAAAAGGGTTCGAATATGGTTTCACGTAATTCTGTAGGAATAACTGGGCCATTATTGGAAATGGTTATTTTAAGATAGTTGTTCTTTTCAAGGCTGCTGCTAATTTCAATAGTGGGAGTTTCCACCTCGTGATGGTTTAGAACATCAATTGCATTAAAGATTATATTGATTAATACCTGCCTAATTTCATCTGCATACCCATTCAAAGTAAAATCTTCCATTAATTTTCGTATTATTTTTACTTTACCGTCAAGAATACTTGGATATAGGAAGTTTAATACTTCATCAATCAACTGATTGACTTGGAAGTGAATCTTTTCTTTACCAATTAGTTCTTTTTTTGATAATAATAAAAACTGTGAAATTCTAAAATTAAGCTGGTCTAATTCACTTGAAATAATATCTAAATATCTCATATTGGGATAATCAGCTTTAAGTAATTGAATAAATCCTTGAACAGATGTCAGTGGATTTCTGAATTCATGAATAAAACTGGATGTCATCTGGCCAAGTAGTGTTAACCGATCTTGATGTGTAGAGTCTATGACCATCGTCTTTTCTTCAATAATTTTATTTTTCGCTTCTGAATAATGGGACACAGCAAAATAGAGAAATTTATCAAAACAAAAGTTAATCAAATTGATTGAATCCTGCATTTCTGTCCAAGAAATTCCTGTTTTACTCAAATAGCTGTATAAAATTGTTCTGCCAAGGTTGACATTATAGACGAAATCACCAAGGTTAATTTCAGCCATAACCCTTTCTTCAGAAACACTTATGGCAATCCTTTCAAGAATCGTTAACAGATCTTGTCTAGATAGTTTATGCGTGGCAAGAATTACATCCAAAAGAGCTTGCCCATTTTCACGTATGTTCATTTTGAAGGGATCTCCACAATTAATCATGATGGCATCTTCCCATTCTTTTAACAAATTCTCTTTATTATGTTCAAAAAAAGCAATTAGTTCCGTTTGTTCCCCCGTAAACATGACGGTCCCCCCTCCACTGCTATTCACAAAACTGACTACATTGTAAATTCGCTTAGGAAAGTAAAAATCCTTTATAAAATAAAATAAAATAATTTTCCCAACATTTCATGATTAAATTTTATGTTTTTTAAAGGTAGAAATGAAGATATAAATATGAAAGGGAGAGGTAATTTTCTTGTAAAATAGTAAAAACAATAGTATATTTTTTATGGAACAATTGAATACTTCCACAGGGGGAGCTGCTTTTAAAGCGGCTGAGAGTGAACGTTGGAGTTCTGACCCTATGAACCTGTTAGTTAACGCTAGCGTAGGGATGTGGTTTGCCGATATTAAGCAATGCAGACAATCCTCATCGTCGTGCATTGCTTTTTTGTTTTTCTCTTTAATGGATGGCACCATATGGTTAATAGGAAGATATCAAACGGGTCCAATATACAATAGGGGGAGACGTTGATGAATCAAAAAAGGAGTAACACATTATTTATTGCGGAGGTTGCCGTATTTACTGCACTTGCTTATTTATTGGATTTTGTTGGCGGATTATTATCTTTAAAAATTTGGCCGCAGGGCGGTTCTATTTCAATTGCCATGGTACCTATTTTCTTGATGGCTTTTCGCTGGGGGATAAAGGGCGGACTTTTAACTGGTTTTTTACTAGGATTACTCCAGTTTATTCTTGGCTTTTCACAGATTTATACAATTATACAAGGAATCATTGATTATTTTATTGCCTTTACGGTTGTTGGGTTAGCTGGCGTTTTTACCGCACAGGTAAAAAAGGCGATTATCGATCACAAAAAAAGCAAATGGATGGCCTATGTCTTGGCGGGCGCCTTTTTAGGAAGTGCGCTTAGATATCTCTGCCATGTCTATTCCGGAATAGTTTTCTTTGGAGAGTATGCACCAAAAGGCCAGCCAGTAGCTATTTATTCGATTCTATATAATGGTACCTATATGCTTCCAAGTTTTATCATTAGTGCCATCATTATTATTCTTGTTATTAGCGCATTACCAAAAAAAATGATGGTACAACAAAATAGTTAATGTGTGGGGAAGGGAAGGTTTTTAATCCTTTCCTTTTTTTGTGGACAGGAGCTGCAAGTAAATTTTTCGAACAATTGTCAAATTTATTATGTGTATTCACTCAAAAAAATGTTAAAATACAAATTAGAAAGATAATCATTCTCAATTAACATAGATAGGGTGATATACATGTTTGGTTCTTTAAAAGCAGGAGATAAAGGGAAAATCATAGATATTTCTCATGTTGGTCACCTCGTACAAAGACGATTGCTTGACTTAGGGATTACAGAAGGCTCTGAAGTTTGCGTGAAATGTGTTATGCCCTTTGGCGGTCCTATTATGATTGAGTCATGTGGCCAATGTGTGGGAATTCGCCGCAAAGAAGCCGTACAAATTGAAGTGGTGAGATTATAATGGAGATCGCTCTAATTGGAAACCCGAATACTGGGAAAACTTCATTGTTTAATAACTTAACAGGTTCCTACGAGTATGTTGGTAACTGGAGCGGTGTAACAGTTGAAAAGAAGGTTGGTATATTTAAGAACAATATCGGCCAATTAATAGATTTGCCTGGCGTATATACATTAAATCCATTATCAAAAGATGAAGGTGTTGTTACTTCTTTCTTTTTGAATGAATCTGTTGATCGCTTGTTAAATATATTAGATGCATCGCAATTAGAACGGAATTTACACCTGACACTGCAACTACTTGAGTTTGAGAAACCGGCACTTATTGGCCTTAATATGATTGATGTGGCTAATAAACGCGGGATTCAAATAGATGCTCCAAAGCTTGCAAAAATACTTGGCGTTCCTGTTGTACCTGTCGTAGCAAGAAGTGGAAAAGGCTGTGACAAGCTTGTTGATGTTATTTCTACAAAATCTATTCAACCTTTGAAAAAGAACCTTGTATACTACGGTAAGGAGGTAGAAGAGGCAATTACAGCATTAATGGGAGAAATGGTTGGTAAAACCAGTCATTCACTTCGCTTTCTTGCCATTCAATATCTTGAAGGAAATGAATATGTTCGAAACTATGTAAACGGTATTGCAAGTATTCAAGAAATAACGAAAATAGTTGAAAAAGTAGAAACTAGATTACAAGTACAATTTGAAAATAAATCACTAGCCAATTATATCTACTTAAAAAGAAAAGAAGTTATCGAAAAAATTGTAGCGGAAGTGGCACGGAAAAGTGATTCGGTTATACCACTCACTGAAAAAATTGACAGTATTGTCACTAATCGATTTCTTGGGATGCCGATTTTTTTGTTACTTATGTATATGATGTTCATGTTAACTTTTGATTGGCTGGGTACGCCCTTATCAGATGCTTTAAATGCTTTGTTAACAGGTCCCGTCACTCTTGGATTTGAAAAGATATTAGCTGCCATCCATGCATCTGAATTTATTCATGCCCTCATAATTGAAGGGCTAGTAGCAGGGGTTGGCGGTGTCCTTGTTTTCGTTCCGCAAATCTTTATTCTTTTCTTCTTTATCTCATTGTTGGAAGATTCCGGTTATATGGCTAGAGTTGCTCTTGTAATGGACCGAATTATGGAGTCAGTTGGATTAAATGGTAAGGCTTTTATTCCCATGATGATTGGCTTTGGCTGTAATGTCCCTGGCATCATGGCCGCTAGAACGATTGAAACTCCAAGGGAGAGACTTTTAACCATTCTTCTCACACCATTGATGTCTTGTTCAGCTCGCTTGCCTGTTTATGCTTTATTTGTTGGAGCATTTTTTGTTGGGCAAAAAGCGTTTGTCGTTCTGAGTCTGTACGTTCTTGGGATTGTTGTTGCATTGACTTTAGCAAAAATCTTTTCTAAGACAATTCTTAAATCGGAAACCTCATTATTTGTTATTGAACTTCCACCTTACCGGCTTCCCCAATTCCAATCCTTATGGAGAAGCACTTGGGATAAAGGGAAAGGTTTTGTAAGAAAGGCAGGAACATTTATTTTTGCTGGTTCCGTTTTTATCTGGCTGTTATCTTATGCAGGCCCTGGTGGATTAAAAGTCGACATGGATCATAGCTATTTAGCAGCGATTGGGAATGTGATCGCTCCAATATTTGAGCCAATCGGTTTTGGTACGTGGCAGGCATCTGCCTCATTAATTACCGGCTTCCTTGCGAAAGAAGCTATTATCTCAACGATGAACATTATTTATTTTGTACCTAATGATGCAAGCTTGCAGGGATTATTGGCAAATTATTATACACCGCTTGCGGCCTATAGTTTTATGGTATTTATCCTTTTATATATTCCGTGTCTAGCAACAACAGCAACCATTTACAAGGAAACGGGCTCAAGAAAATGGACGGCATTTTCGATGATATACGCATTTGTCATTGCCTATGTATTATCCTTGATTATCTATCAAGGCGGTAAGCTGTTTGGATTGGTCTAATTAAACGAAGAGGTGAAGTACATGATTGCCAGTGTGGTTATTGGTATTGCTATTTTTGGATACGCGACTTGGGCATTAGTAAAGTTTATAAATAAATCCAAAAAAGGAAAATGTGCTGCGTGTGATTTGAAAAATTCATGCTCCAGCCAGTGCGGCATCCCCCCAGAACTGAAATAATGACTTAGAAAACTGTTAAGGAGGACTTAACAGTTTTTTTATATAATTTGAATGATAAGATATGTTAGTGTAAAATTACACTAGATATCATTGAAGGAAGGGCTTAACGTGACCAGGGATGAAATAATCATGCAGGTTTCTGAGAAGCTTCGTCTAATACGAGCCGAAGCAGGGTATACACAGGATAAAATGGCCGATATTATCGGTGTATCAAAAAAGACATTGGTACAAATAGAAAAAGGCAGAGTATTAGCAAACTGGTCGACGGTTGTTTCGATTTGTGCTCTTTTTCGAGAGACGGAAACAGTCCAATTTTTATTTGGAAACGAGCCGCTTGAGGTCCTCGAGACAGTCGCCCTAGACGGGATTGATCTCCGAAAATCAAAAACGCTCGGCGGGAAAATTTGGTGGAGAGTCGTATCAAAAAAAGGTGGATTCATTCTCCAACAGAATATTCTTAGTAAACATTTTCGGATATTAGATGAAAGACATTACAGGATTTTTAGCAGTTTTGATGAAAAGCATTCAAAACAACGCTTTAAAGAATTAACTACAATAGAATGAAAATAACAAACTAAAAGATGGAGGTAACACCCCATCTTTTTCTTTTGTATTTCGAAACCGTCATAAAAACGCCAATTTTATCGAAAAGTATACCTGTTAAAGAGATTACAGATAAAGGATGTCATCGAAGTGAAAGTAAGAGAAAAAATTAGTGACATTTTTAAGAAATTAAAAAAATGGCACTTGCTTCAAGCAATCGTATTATTTGGGTTAATTATAATTCTAACCTTTTTCGGACTTATTTCTTATTTTTCTAAGGATGCCGACATATCAGAGTTGAAGAATGAACTTCCACAACCTACCGTTTTTTATGATGTAAATGGGAAAGTGGCTAGTAAGGTCTCTGCTAATAAAAATGAAGGTGTTCCAATCAAGGAAGTTCCAGATTCAATGAAAAATGCAGTCATAGCCATTGAGGATCACCGGTTTTACCGACATAATGGAGTTGATTTGATCGGAACGTCAAGAGCATTGTTTCGTGATTTAAAGGCAGGCGGGATGGTCGAGGGTGGCAGCACGATTACACAGCAATTAACGAAAAATACAATTCTGACCTCAGAAAAAACCTTTAAAAGAAAATTACAGGAAGTATTTCTGGCAATTGCGGTTGAAAGGGAATATTCAAAACAAGAGATTCTACAAATGTATTTGAACCAAATATATTTCGGTAATGGTGCTTATGGTATTAAGCAGGCCGCAAGCAAATATTTTGCAAAGGAGGTTCAAGACTTATCGATAAGTGAATCGGCATTACTAGCAGGGCTAATCAAGGCGCCATCTGCTCTTAATCCCTATAACCATATGGAAAAGGCAACTGAAAGGCGTGATGTTGTTCTCGTACAAATGAAGAATCAAGGGTATATTTCAAGTCAGGAGTATGAAAAGGCAGTCAACGAAAAGGTCGTCTTGGATGATAAAGGCGGGGATCCTTTTCGTGGGAAATTTCCTTATTATGTTGACCAAGTTTTAGATGAGGCTATCCATCAATACGGTCTTTCACAGGATGAATTATTAACAGGCGGCTACCAAATTTATACCGAACTTGATCCGGCTATGCAAACAGCAATGGAGAACACTTATCAAAAGACTGCCTTATTTCCTAATGGAAGTGACCCTCTTGTTCAAAGTGGCGGGGTCTTAGTTGATCCCAAAACTGGCGGGGTTAGGGCCATTGTAGGCGGCAGGGGAGAGCATACCTTTAGAGGGTATAATCGCGCTTCACAATTAACAGCTCAGCCAGGTTCATCCTTTAAACCACTTGCCGTTTATACTCCAGCGCTTGAAGAAGGCTGGAAAATTACTGATATGTTAAAAGATGAACCTTTGAATTTTGGAACGTATCAACCAAGTAATTATGACCATCAATATGCCGGCGAAGTACCAATGTATGAGGCAGTCAAGGAATCCAAAAATGTCTCTGCTGTTTGGCTTTTAAATCAGTTAGGGATTGAAAAAGGGATCGACTCGGTTAAGCGCTTTGGAATTTCATTAGATAAAGAGGATCGCAATTTACCAATGGCACTGGGGGGATTGCATAAAGGCGTCTCACCATTAGAGATGGCTGAAGCCTTTTCCGTGTTTCCTAATCACGGTGTTAGAATGCAAGCCCATGTCATCAAAAAAATTGTGGATGCAAGTGGATTGGTAGTGGCAGAGGGAAAAGTCCAAAAAGAACGGGTCACTACAAAAGCGGTAACTGATAATATGACAACCATGTTACTCGGTGTTGTGGAGCATGGGACAGGTACTGCGGCGCAAATACCGGGCAGGGAAACTGCAGGAAAGACCGGTTCTACACAGGTTCCAATCAAGGGAATCAATGGATTAAAGGATCAATGGTTTGTCGGTTATACACCACAATTAGTGGGGGCGATCTGGGTAGGATACGACAAAACGGATGCAGACCATTATATTACCCCTTTGAATGGGACTGGTTCTGCTGTAATATTTCGTGAGGTAATGAAGGAAGCATTACAAAACGCTCCAACACAGGAATTTGGTGTGCCTCATATTGCAGCGTTGATTGAACAAAGGAAAAAAGAAGAGGAAGAAAAGAATCGAAATAGTGTACAAGACAAATTTAACAATGAGCTTCAAAAGTGGGAAGATAAATGGAACAAGCAAAAAGAGAAATGGAATAAAAAGGGGAAGGATAAAGGAAAAGGGAAAGGGAAAGAGAAAGACCATTGATTAAAGAAGGCACTGTGGACCAGTGTCTTCTTTTCATTCTCATTTTGAGAGGAAGGTACTAGTGGAATAGAGGGATACTAATCTTTATTCGACCGATTGGAGAAAAGAAGAAGTATTTTGGTAGGATAGAGTACCTCTAATCGACCGGACGGAGAAAAGAAGAGCCGTTTCGGTAGGATAGGGTGCTTCTAATCGACCGGACGGAGAAAAGAAGAGTCGTTTCGGTAGGATAGAGTACTTCTAAGCGCCCGAACGGAGAAAAGAAGAGCCGTTTCGGTTGATAGAGTACTTCTAAGCGCCCGGACGGAGAAAAGAAGATGCACCACGGTAGGATAGAGTACCTCTAATCGACCGGACGGAGAAAAGAAGATGCGCCGCGGTAGGATAGAGTGCTTCTAATCGACCGGACGGAGAAAAGAAAATGCACCACGGTAGGATAGAGTACTTCTAAGCGTCCGGACGGAGAAAAGAAGATGCACCACGGTAGGATAGAGTACCTCTAATCGCCCGGACGGAGAAAAGAAGATGCACCACGGTAGGATAGAGTACCTCTAATCGACCGGACGGAGAATAGAAGATGCGCCGCGGTAGGATAGAGTGCTTCTAATCGACCGGACGGAGAAAAGAAAATGCACCACGGTAGGATAGAGTACTTCTAAGCGCCCGGACGGAGAAAAGAAGATGCACCACGGTAGGATAGAGTACCTCTAAGCGACCGGACGGAGAAAAGAAGATGCACCACGGTAGGATAGAGTACTTCTAATCGACCGAGCAAACAAAAGAAGATCAGCAACGGTAGGATAGAGTACCTATAATCGCCCAAGCAGAGAAAAAAAGAGACCGCTCGGTACATAGAAATTTCCTAAGCGTCCGGGCCGTCTAAAAATATCCAAAAGACATATATTTATTATTCGTAATATGACCATCTAACTGAACTAACTTTTTTGTATTCTTTCCTAAGAATTCTACCCATCATTTTTTGTGATCCAATTCCTCCGCACCATTCCTCAACCAGCGCAGTCGTTAATTTCAAATCTGGAAAAAGTAGTGTCAGTTCCCTAACACTTCGCAGTAAGGCAGTATCAAGATTCTCTACACAGTCACAATTGGTACATATCAATTTTCTACCTTTCACCGTAACCGAAAACGATTGGCACGAAGAACAAATCAATCCCTTTTTCAACTTTTCATAATGATATGGGGGTACCCGTGAGTATGGAGATTCCTTTTTGTGTAACGAGACTAATAACTCAGCCAGATTTTTGTGCCTTTCATTTAGCTTTCCAGTTAACAGATCTAACTTTGAAATGAATCTGTTTAATTGTGTGGGATAAATAATAGGCTCATTTTGGGGTGCCTGATAAAGGGTGAATGTAGGGTTGATAAATACCAAAGACGCTTCAACCTGTAATTTGAGGCCATATTTTTGGAGCAATTGGCGGAATAAGGAATCACATCGTTTTAATTGAACAAGGGGATTATTAAGTAACTTTTCATTTTTTAATTGAAAATCCCCATTTTCATAAACATAATCGCCTTCATGATTTTTAACATCAATAAGGTATAGGGTGTTTTGAATAATTAATGTGTCAATTTGAAATTTTGCTCCATTCAATTCAAGCAGCAAGTCATTTATGATGTAGCAATCACAGGAGAGTTTCTCGGTTAAAGAGTCAAATATCACTTCTCCTTCATAGCCTTTTTTTAATCTCAAATAATTCATTTTGTCTTCTTTGGTTAATTTCATCCGTGCATTTAAGCTTCTTAAAATGGTTAATTCTTCCCGTTCTGTTCGAGACTTATATGCCATAAAGCACCTCCTTTTTATTAGATGAACCTAAAGCCACATCTAATTTTATTGTAAATAAAGAGGTCGATAAGATGAAAAGAGTTTATGTCCAATTATTGACATTTAACTTCTAAACAATTCTGAAAAATGGGAATTGACTTTTAAAATATCTAGTGATAATCTAACAAAGTAAGAAAAATAAGGAAAGGGAGGGTTACGAGATGATTGTTTTGAATAGAAATTTTTTATTAACTGAAAATCTGAGAGTAGCCTGTCCTCGAGTTGTTTTTTTCTAAATTTTTATTCTGAATGAACGATGCGAAAACACTGGTTACGGCTTCTAAGAACGTACCATGTGTTTTTTTTGTCCCTTTTTTTAAAAGAGGCATGCTGCACACTTGTTGCGGCATGTCTCTTTTTTTTATAAATATGAAGATGAGGAGGAAGGTTAGATGTTAAAAATTAGAGAGGTACGCCTGGCAAAAACAGTAGGGGAGACTGAAAGTGGTTAGTTAAACACAAGGGGGAGTGACAGTTATGTTTACCGTGTTAAAAAAATTAAGTTGGTTTTTTAAGGAAAATTGGAAGAGATATTGCGTCTCGATAACCTTGTTAATTATAGTGGGGCTATTGGATGTACTGCCGCCCAAATTAATAGGAATGGCTATCGATGATATTCATGTTGGTGTTATTAATAATGAGAAACTTATTCAATATTTAGGGATTCTTTTATTCATTATGGTCTTGTCATACGGAATCACCTATATTTGGATGTATCAATTACACGGCGGTGCCTTCCTAGTGGAAAGAAAACTTAGATCCCGATTTATGCAGCATTTATTAAAAATGACACCGGGATTTTATGAGAAAAATCGGACAGGAGACTTAATGGCTCGCGCGACGAATGATTTAAAAGCCATTTCTACTACAGCTGGTTTTGGAATCCTGACGCTTGTTGATTCAAGTGTCTGGATGTTGACATTGCTGATGACAATGGGAGTTTTCATTAGTTGGAAGCTTACCATCGCTGCAATTATTCCTCTCCCGGTTATGGCGATTATGATGAAAATATATGGAAAAAGAATCCATGCACGTTTTATGGAAGCACAGGATGCCTTTGGTGAATTGAACGACCGGGTCCTTGAGTCTGTAGCGGGTGTTCGGGTGATTCGCGCATTTGTCCAAGAAAAAGCTGATCATGATCGGTTTCATCAATTAACAGAAGATGTTTACCATAAAAACATTAACGTAGCAAAAATCGATGCCTTATTCGATCCAACTATTAAGGTACTGGTTGGTATTAGTTATTTAATAGGACTTGGATATGGTGCCTATTTAGTTTTTCACCAAACGATTACTTTAGGTGATCTCGTCTCCTTCAATGTCTATTTAGGGATGTTGATTTGGCCAATGTTTGCGATTGGAGAGTTAATCAATATCATGCAGCGGGGAAATGCCTCGTTAGATCGTGTGAATGAAACTATCAATTACAAGCAGGAAGTTGACAATCCCTCCATTCCAGTGAAAATAGCAGCTGTTGACAGAATTGATTATCAACAGGTCACCTTCCGTTATCCTTCTTCAAAGAATGACAACCTGCAAGAGGTTAATGTTCATTTGATACAGGGGCAGACACTTGGAATCGTTGGTAAAACGGGGAGTGGAAAAACAACGTTTATAAAGCAGTTATTAAGACAATATCCGCTGGGGGCGGGGGATATTTTCATTTCTGGGGTTTCGTTGGAGAAGCAAGCGATAAATCAAGTCCGAAGCTGGATAGGGTATGTACCACAAGATCATGTGCTCTTCTCTAGGAGTGTGAAAGATAATATTCTTTTTGGCAAGAAAGATGCGAGTGATCAAGAGTTAGAGACAGCAATTGAGTTGGCCGCCTTTCGGAAAGATCTCGAAATGCTGCCGGAAGGTCTGAATACACTTGTAGGGGAAAAGGGTGTAGCCCTGTCAGGCGGGCAAAAGCAACGCATTTCCATTGCGCGTGCCTTAATTAAAGACCCGGAACTACTTATTCTTGATGATTCCTTATCAGCGGTAGATGCTAAAACAGAAAAGAAGATTATCGATAATATTCGCAGGGTGAGAAAAGACAAGACAACGATCATTACTACACACCGTATGTCTGCTGTCCAGCATGCTAACCACATTATCGTCCTAGAAGAAGGGGGCATTGTGGAGGAAGGGACACATGAGCAGCTTCTCGAATGTAAGGGATGGTATCATGAACAATTTATCCGTCAACAAATTGCGGGAAAAGTTGAGGAGGAGGTGTCAGTATGACTACAGGAAAAAGATTAACTCGATATGCGTTAGCATATAAAAAAATCATTTTAACGGCATTAGTCATGCTGACCATTTCTGTTGTAACAGATCTAGCAGGACCTTTTATAGCTAAAAATATCATTGATCAACATATTTTAGGGATTGAATCGGTTTGGTATGAAACAGCTAGTGAAAATAAAGCTGTAAGATATCATGATAAATTTTATAAACAGGAAGCATATTTTTTCAACAATCAAGAAAAGGGAAAAGCGATACAGATTTTGCAGGTTGGTTCCAAGTTTGTTCTTATTGACGAAAAGCTAGAATTTGATGGGAAGAGGGGGTTAAAAAAAGATACACTTACCGTTAGCACTGGAGACCGACACGCACAATATCCTGCAAAGGTCCTTCAAACGTCTGAACTGTTCCTTTTTTATCAACCTGAGATTCCCATAATATTTCAATTATTGTTTCTCTACTTAGGGCTCATGGTAGTTTCCGCTATTTTTCAATACGGAGAACGCTTTTTATTACAGAAGTCAGCCAACCGCATTATTCAAAAGATGCGAGAAGATGTTTATGGGCAGCTGCAACGACTTCCAATCAGCTACTTCGATAATTTGCCTGCTGGAAAAGTAGTAGCAAGAATTACCAATGACACAGAAGCGATCCGTGAATTATATGTCACTGTTTTAGCCACTTTCTTCACAAGTGCCATTTACATCACTGGGATTTATATAGCCTTGTTTATTTTGAATGCCAAGCTTGCCGCCATGTGTATATTGCTGCTTCCGATTCTATATGCCTGGATGTTACTATATCGAAAGTATGCGTCTAAATATAATCGCATCATCCGTTCAAGGAACAGTGATATTAATGCCATGATCAATGAATCCATTCAGGGTATGAGTATTATTCAAGCATTCAGTCGTGAAAGAGAAACAACAGAAGATTTTGAAGAACTAAACACTCAACATTTTACGTATCAAAATAAATTGTTAAGTTTAAATGCACTTACGTCGCATAATTTGGTGGGAGTATTGCGAAATCTTATTTTTGTAGCCTTTATTTGGTATTTTGGCGGTCAGGCATTGAATTCCAATACCATCATTTCATTAGGGATGCTCTATGCGATTGTGGATTATATTAACCGTCTCTTTCAGCCAGTTCAGGGGATTGTTAATCAGTTAGCGAATTTGGAGCAAGCTCTCGTTGCTGGTGAACGAGTATTTAAACTGATGGATGAGCGAGGGGAAGATGTTAGTATGGAGCGGACCACTCGCTTTCAAGGGAATGTCCGCTTTGAACATGTTTCTTTTGGATATAAGGATGGAGAATACGTTCTAAAAGATATTGACTTTGAGGCAAGTCAGGGAGAAACCATTGCATTGGTGGGTCACACCGGCTCTGGTAAGAGTTCCATCATGAATTTGCTTTTTAGGTTTTATGATTGTCAAAAAGGTAAAATTACAATCGATGGAAAGGATATTGCAACGATTCCCCGGCAGACGATTCGAAATCATATGGGAATTGTCTTACAAGATCCATATTTATTTACTGGGACCATTTCTTCAAATGTGAGTATCAACGACCCTTCAATTTCAAGGGAAATGGTAGAGAAAGCCTTAAAAGATGTTGGGGCTGAAAAGGTGTTTCGAAATTTAGAAAATGGGTATGATGAACCGGTCATTGAGAAGGGAAGCACCCTTTCAAGCGGTCAGCGGCAATTAATATCCTTTGCCCGTGCGCTTGCCTTTAATCCAGCCATTTTGATACTTGACGAGGCCACCTCAAGTATTGACACAGAAACAGAAACGCTTATTCAAAACGCGATGGATGTCTTGAAAAAAGGGAGAACGACCTTTATTATTGCACACCGTTTATCCACGGTTCGAAATGCCGATCATATTCTTGTTTTAGATCGGGGAACAATTGCTGAAAAAGGAACACATGACGAATTGATGGAGAATAAAGGGAAATATTATCAGATGTATCAACTTCAACAAGGCAGTAACGAGTTAGCAGGTTAATATCAAAGCTGGCCCTTCTTAAAAAGAGTGCCAGCTCTTTTTCTATAGAAGAAAAATGGGATTCTCTAAAAAGTGTAATTTTTATCACTTGCTAGTACAGCAAATTATGATAATTTAAAAATGATTTAGTTTTTAATTTATAAAATGGGGTGGGATGTATATGTCAGACTATTCAGTTGTACTAGCAATTGGCAGTTTTTTAATTCTTTCTTATTTTATCGGATATACACTCGTTAAATCATAGGCTGCAGACAAAATGTCTGCAGTTTTTTTTTGCGTCGGGAATCACAGTTCAGGGTAATATGATAATAAAATAGTCATCATTGGATATATTTATGTAAGTAGGAAAATAGTGAGGTGGTTGTTTATGGAGTATAGAATTGAAAGAGACACACTTGGTGAAGTTCGAGTGGCAGTGGATAAGTTCTGGGGAGCACAGACGCAGCGCAGTAAGGATAATTTTAAAATTGGAATCGAGAAAATGCCACTTGAACTAATTTATGGTTTGGCTTATATAAAAAAAGCAGCGGCCATGGTAAACCATCAATTAGGTAAACTCAGTGAGGCAAAAATGAAGGCAATGATCAAAGTCTGTGATGATATTCATAGAGGAAGATTAGATGAGCATTTTCCATTAGTGGTTTGGCAAACGGGCAGCGGTACACAGACAAATATGAATGTCAATGAAGTCATAGCTAACCGAGCCAACCTTTTATTAAAAGACCTGGGAAGCGAAGAACGCATTCATCCCAATGATGATGTTAATATGTCACAGAGCTCTAATGATACCTTTCCGACCGCAATGCATATTGCTGCTTATTTAAAAATAACCCAGAATCTTCTGCCCGCCATTTTGGAATTAAAAAACACGCTGTACGAGAAAGAGAAAGATTTTTCCACAATCGTAAAAATTGGCAGGACCCATTTACAGGATGCCACACCATTGACACTCGGACAGGAGATTAGTGGATGGAGGGCAATGCTTGCAAAAAATGAAAAAATGATTAAAGAATCCAGCCAGTATTTGCTTGATTTAGCAATTGGCGGTACTGCCGTAGGGACGGGAATTAATGCTGACCCTGAATTCGGAGAAAGGGCAGCTAAACAGCTTTCATTAATAACGGGACACCCATTTAGGTCTTCGGCCAATAAATTTCAAGCTTTAACCAGTCATGATGAGATTGTTCATGTCCATGGTTCACTAAAAGCCTTAGCGGCTGATTTAATGAAGATAGCCAATGATGTGCGCTGGCTGGCAAGTGGACCTCGTAGTGGAATTGGTGAAATTAGTATTCCGGCCAATGAGCCAGGAAGCTCCATCATGCCGGGAAAAGTGAATCCAACACAAAGTGAAGCGTTAACAATGGTGGCGTGTCAGATATTTGGAAATGATGCTGCTATTGGCTTTGCTGCCAGCCAAGGGAATTTTGAGCTTAATGTCTTTAAACCAGTCATCATTTATAATTTGATCCAATCTGTCAGTCTTCTTACTGATGGTATGCATTCTTTTAATGACAACTGCGCAATCGGAATTAAGGCCAATGAAGAAATAATTAGGAACCATGTAGAACGGTCATTGATGTTGGTCACGGCACTTAATCCACATATTGGTTATGAAAAAGCAGCCCAAATTGCTAAGCTGGCTTTTAAGGAAAATTGTTCCTTGAAAGAAGCAGCCATAAAAACTGGATATATAACGGCTGAGCAATTTGCTGAATGGATCAAGCCTGAAAAAATGGTATGAAAATGAAAGCCCCCTCCATTAAAGGAGGGGGCTTAGCCATATTATTAATTTGTACAATAAGGTTTGTTAAAAATTAGCGTTGGAAACCGCTAAGTTGAGATTGTGCCATTGATACAAGACGTTTTGTAATTTCTCCACCTACAGAACCGTTAGCACGTGAAGTAGTGTCTGCACCAAGGTTTACACCAAATTCTTGAGCGATTTCTTGCTTCATTTGATTAAGAGCTTGCTCGACGCCTGGTACTAAAAGTTGATTAGAGTTGTTGTTACTTGCCATAGTTGAATAACACTCCTCTTAATAATTTTTTGGGTCAGTATGGAATTGAACCATATGATTGCCACCTTGGCCTAACCCATATTATCAATGCTGCTTGATAAGTTTTTAAAAATTGGAGATGCTTTATAGTAGTTGGTTGGATGATCCGGAGTTGCACCGGTTACTACCCTTAAAGGTTTCATCCATCGGTGTAATTGTTGCTTTGTAATCTTTATTATGATTAATTTTTGAGGTTATATTCAAAAACTATTTGGTAATTTATTACTTTACATAGGGCTTGTAAGTTAACGCAAACTAAGAACATCTAACAAACAAAAGGGTGAAAGATATGACCATATGTCCTGTCTGTAATGGACTAAGGGAAGTTTACTTATTGTGCGCAAATTGTGGGGAATCTATGAAGGAAAGCGGCAGGTTAATCGATTTTTTTGATGATTACAGTGCCTATATGGAAATCGATTTAATGAAAATGGAGGATGGGTATCCTGATACAAATTCAGGTCATAAATGTCCGCATTTATATCAATGTCCATCTTGTCAAAAGGACGAGATAATTTTTGTGAAAGAATAAGCCCCGTTTATTCGGGGCTTATTGTTATCTATTTTTTATTATAAGAATAAATAAGTTTTGACTTTGAGAATTGCCCGGCTCTAGGCATACGCCGCTGACCAGGGCGCTTCCGCTTTTCTTTACTCTAAGGACGAATTCTTAATTCGCTATCAACGTCAAAGAAGTGTGCTTTGTTCATATCGATTGCTAATTCGATTGTATCTCCAGGATGGATATCTCCGCGTGAATCTACGCGGGCAACAAAGTCTTGTTCATCAATTGAAGAATAAATCATCAATTCTGCACCTGTTAATTCGGCAACATCGACATTTGCTTTAATAGATGTTCCAGTTGATGCATCAATGAAAACAGGCTCATCATGTATGTCTTCAGGGCGAGTTCCAAGAATAATTGGTTTGCCAACATAACCTTGGTCACGAAGGAACTTCATTTTTCCTTCTGGAACGGCAAGTGAAGTTTTTCCGATCACAAATTTCCCATCTTCTAGTTTCCCATTAAAGAAGTTCATTGCTGGTGAACCGATAAAGCCGCCAACAAAAACATTTTCAGGTCTTTCGTATACTTCTTTTGGTGTTCCAACTTGCTGGATCACACCATCCTTCATAACAACTAACCGTGACGCCATTGTCATAGCCTCGGTTTGGTCGTGCGTTACATAAATGGTTGTTGTATCTAAGCGGCGGTGTAATTTAGCAATCTCTGCACGCATTTGAACACGCAGCTTCGCATCAAGGTTTGATAATGGTTCATCCATTAAGAAAACCTTAGCATCACGGACAATAGCGCGTCCTAATGCAACACGTTGCCGTTGACCGCCTGATAATGCTTTTGGTTTACGAGTTAAGTAAGCTTCTAGTCCAAGAATTTTTGCTGCATCATTTACACGGCGATCAATTTCGTCTTTAGGGAATTTACGCAGTTTCAATCCGAAAGCCATATTATCATACACAGTCATGTGCGGATAAAGAGCATAGTTTTGGAAAACCATGGCAATATCACGGTCTTTCGGTGCTACATCATTAACTCTTTTTCCATCAATGTAAAAATCACCTTTTGAAATGTCTTCAAGACCTGCAATCATTCGAAGAGTTGTGGACTTTCCACATCCAGATGGGCCAACAAATACGATAAACTCTTTATCTTCAATGTGTAAGTTAAAATCCTGTACGGCCGTTACTTTATTGTCATAGATTTTAAAAATATGGTCCAATTTTAATTCTGCCATTAGTAATTCCTCCCTGTTCTCACTTATACATTAAGTTTACAGGGATAGGACAAAAATCTAAATAGACAGGTTGCACAAAGTTTGAAAACGCTTTTTTGGGCAGGTTGTCACATTTTCTTTTCAAAAAGGAGACAAGTCAGAAAGACAGTAAATGCCCCATAAAAATCTTTTAGTCCAATTCCAGTTTTCTCGGTGAATTTATCAATGCGATATTGGAGGGTATTCCGATGGATATACAACTTTTTTGCCGTCAAACTTGCATTTAAATTATTTTCTAAAAAAAACTTAATTGTTGAAAACAATTCTGGATCTTCAATAAATACGTCGACTATTTCCTGGGTGGCCTTTTGTTTTAAATCAACCGGTAAACGATGTGCTAAATAGGCTGGGAAGATTCGTTCAAAAGTGAAAATATTAGGGGTGCTTAGGTTATTAAGAGCAAATAAAAAGTATTCTTTTTCCTGCTGAAAAGTAGCACGCAGCTGATCTGAAAATGGATGTGGTTTCCCAATAAAGAAAGTAATTTTTACATAAAAGTCGCTTTCAACTGTTTCTGTCATCGAGATTAATTCTTCCTCTAAAAGTGAAATCTGTTTCATTTCCTCTATCACTATCCCCTGGGTTTCGCTTTCCCAAACAATATAAACATCTTCCGTAAAAAAACCTTTTAAAGCAAATTCAATTTCCGTTTGATTGGCAGGAACACCCTGAATGTGGAATTGGATAAATCGTAAATTTGTCCCAGAATAATGAGTTGGGAGATGACCTTCTAGAAATAAAAAATCATACCATTCATTTGCTGCAGGAGAGAGTGTGGTTAATTGAAACTCTAAGAATGTATAAAGAGTCTTAAGAAGATTAACTTCCTTATCACTTATTTCGGTTTTAGGTATTCCAATTCCAACATGCTCAGACTCACTCCAAAAGTAAAAAAGAGGTTCGGAAGGATTCTCGGGTCTTGAGGTTAGCAAAGTCGCATTCTCATATATTGATAGTAAATTTTTTAACATAACGTTGTCCTTATCTTTTAAAATTTTTTTACAGTTTTGTTTCTATTATACCAATAGTAAAGCAGGCGGGCATAAATGATAAAGGCTAAGCCTATTTTGGCTTAGCCAGTTACTAAAATTAATCATGGACTATTGGAGGTTGTTCTTCAGTAAGGTCACGGGCTTCCTCAATATTTGTGCTATCTTGACGTGAATGTACAGAACCACCCGACAAGCCTTCATTTATCATTCGATCTACATCCATATAAGCCTTATCTCTTCCTTCATATACAGAGGCATCATTTGTGTTCTTTCTCTTTTCCACTACGAAACATCCCTTTCGCTAGTTAATAGCTTTGTTAATTATATTGTGGAAAGAAACGAGATTTCATTCACCTTAAGGATGTTTATCAGATTAATCATATACGTGAAAGAGCATTAGTTCATGAATTTGGCTGGTAAGCGTCTCAATCGCTTCTTGTTTTGGTTGAACTGTTGTCCATTCTATTCTTCCTGTCTGGTGGTAAATCCCTGTAAACCTTTGTTTATTATAATAAAATGAAAAGTTCCAACCTGGAATGCTTTTATTTGAATATAGCGGTTTGAATTGGAAATGCATCAGCATAAAAACCATCCTCCTTGAAGACAATCTGTATACCTACAGCTTACCTTGAATAGGAGAATATTTAAATAAAAATTTTGTTAATTCTGATTAATAAGTTGCATAAATAGACGACAAAGGTGGACTATTTTTCGTTCTTCAATTTCGGTTTCATCAAAACTCATCGGCTTGGAATTTACTTCATATATATAATATTTACCTGAACTGCTAACCCCAGCATCGATGGAAAATTCACCAAAATATCCAAGCTCCTGTGATAGGGCTTTACCAATAAGAGGGACAATTGTTTGAATGAACTGGTCATGTTCACTCGTTTGTAAAAGTTCATAGGGGAGCAGTCTGCCGCCAGCTGGAATATGAGTGGTGACTTGCTGATTTTGAGATTGTCTAATGCCTACCCCTGTAAGGACATAATCATCTTGATCAGCATGAGCGATGATTCGAAAGTCAAAACGGTTCCCCTCATATAATGCTGACTTTATATCCTCCTGTGCTAGATACTGTTTTTCTATTAATACTTTGTTCCAGACTTCCCAAAACTGAGCAAAAGAATCGTACCTTTCATGCCGATTAATACCTTCAAGGCGAATGAACATAGTGTCCATTAATTGTAAACGTACAATTCCATTACCCTTTGAAGCATGTCTGGGTTTCAAATAAATCAACGAATACTTTTGCAAAAAGGAGAACAATTCATTCTGATCTTGCACGAGGAGTGTCTGAGGCAAATAATGTTGGAGTTGAGCATGTTTTTTAAGTAAGAGAAAAAGTTCATATTTATCTATAAAACAAGGGTTAAAATAGGGAATTTTTCTCTCTTGTAAATTTAAAAAAAGACGCTGGCATGTTTCCTCTTTTTCTGACTTTCGAAAAGGAATTCGATTATAGACAATGTCAGGATAGGGAAATATCGCTTTTTTCCACTGGTTATTTTCCAGTGAAAAAGTGTAGCCAATGATAAAGTCTTCCTCCACTTCTTCTGAAATAAAGACAAAGCTTATTCCATTATGAGAAATAAGCTTTTTTTGCAGCTCAATAAATAACTGACCATTCCCAGCTATGGATCCATTTGCTTTTCGGGCCGTCAAGATGCCAACTAGTGGACCTGTTTCACGCTTTTTCATTTAAATAATTCCTCTGGATGTAATAACGATTGCTCGGTAAGGAAGATGGCAAATGCTATCGATAATTTGCAAGTTAATAAATCAAATGCTTTTAATTCTGGATGACTGAAAATAGACCTTCCGGGCTTAGAATTTGCTTCAAAAAGCCAAACATCTCCATTTCGATCAATCCCCAAATCAAAGCCAATTTCCCCAATAATCCCCTCAACATTTTGATCAAGTGCTGAACTTAAAAGCAGCGCAGCATCACTCAGTTTTTCCATATACAATTCGCATTCTTCTTTAGGAAAGATTTCAGCGATTGTTTTAATATCCCCACCACTGCGAGCATGGGTAGTAACACTGCCAGGACCGGCAATTTTAGCGGCAATGGCTGTGACATGCCATTTTCCAAATTCATCCTTATTAGTATGGACCCGAAAATCAATCGGACGAGTGTTTTGTCTTAGCAAGTGAATCCCTTGCTGTACGAGCATTTTTTCTAGTGATTGGTCCACAAACACGGAATTAACTAATTGCTCAATGCTTGAATATCTTCGTAAGCGATTGACTCCATCCTTATCTTGAAAGCGGCAATAATATTGGTCTTTGTATTTGTCGTATATTATTTGATGAACACCCAGTCCTAAGCTGCCGTTTTTAGGCTTAATAAAAATATGTCCATACGTGGAGAGCATTATTTCAAGTAAGGAAAAGGACGTAAACGGATGCGTCTCAGGTAAGTATTGCGTAACAGCAGCCTCGTTTTGCAGCCTTTCGTAAATATCAAGTTTATTAAAAAAACCAGGATTATACCAAGGAATTAGATATTCCTTTTGCAGGCGATCTCGGACCTTAATTAATTTTGGATTTTCTTCACTTTTACGATTTGGCAGGCGGTCGTAAATCACATTTGGAAATGGAACCTCCACACTATGCCAAGCATGATTATAATAAAAATATCCTTCAATTAAGCCTTGTTCCCAATTAATATGCGGCTCCCCGAATACAAAGGCTAAGGCTCCTACGGAGTTATTAACGGAAAGCAGTTTAGAAAAAAACAATGTTCGTTCCCCCATCGGCTGTTGGGATATTGATGTGAAGCCTGCTGTGAAAATTCCAACCAATGGTCCAATATAGAGAATTTCTCCTTCTAAAAAGGCATGAAGTGGCACTTTAAAATGAGGGAATTGAATCCCTTCCTGTATATTCCTGCTAATAACGATTTGGTCAATCCGATCAGGGTGGGGGAGAAACTCAACTTCCATTGATTTTGAGCCAAAAGCAATCTTTTTTATCTGATTGTCACGAATAAGTGCAGGAGGGCAGAATACAATGCATTGATCATTTTGTGCAATTTCAATGTGATAATGTTTTCTCATAATATTTCTTCCTTTCATTTGGATTAATCTGTGAAAGGTATTTGCCATAAAGGAGAGGGGCAAGGTAAAGAGTTTCCTGCAGTTCAGGCTGGGTCTGTAACAAAACTTTTCTCCCTGGTTTAGAATTAATATCTAATATCCAAATGGACCCATTTTTTGCAATACCAATATCGACACCAATTTCAAATAAGGGCATAAATTCATTTTCAAGAGTAGTGGGGAGAATGGTAAGAATAAAATCTAATTCTTGGCAAATAAATTCCCCCATTGTCGGACGTAAGGATGAAAGCCAATCTGAAAAGGTGAGGGCCGAACCACCCGCACTTAAGTTTGAGAGGATTCCACCGGTACTGCCAATCCGAATCCCTTTTCCGCGTTCTCCCCAAATGCCATGGTCGTTTTTTTGCAAAAGGATTCTAATATCAAAAGGCTGCCGCTCCTGATTGGATAATTCAAGGTATGGCTGTAACAGATAGGCGCGTTGTTTTAATAATGATTGAAGCCATTGAATTAGTTTCGATTCATTAGGGAAAATTCGTGAAATAATCTTTTTTTGTTTTTCGGTTTTGACATGAAAGGTTCTCTCATTTTTTTGAATGTAATAAATTCCGTATCCCTGTGAACCGTTGATCGGCTTTAGAATAATTTTTTTCTTTTCAGCTAATTCATCTAAAACAATACCTGGATCTGAAACTGACAGTGTTGGAGGTAAGTAGGAAGATAATGGTGTGTTTTTAATGGCGTTATATAATTCGAGTTTATTAGGCAGTCCGTAGCCTAAAAAAGAAATATCTTGTCTGCTCTTTAACCAAGAAACGATGGGCATGCATTGTTTTGAATGTTCATCATCTCCATAAAAACAGCGGTCATAAATGAGGGATGGGATTGGTAATTCACATTCCATCCAGGATGTAGTGCTCGGTTCAAATTTCCTGCCTTTAACTGTCAGTGTAGTTGGATTAATATCTGAGGGAATAAATCTAAAAACCTGCATCCCGCAAGATTCTGCTTGAACGGATATCTCGTTAACATAGGTCAGTTCACAATCCATGTTTAACGTCATAATTCCAAATATAATCAACTTAGGTCCTCCTATATATGGGAAGGTAAGCTCTCTAGTCAAAAGCAAGTTTCGTACAAAATTGAATGATTGCTTTAGTAGATGGTCTTATTTTACCTGACCCATCTTCAAATTTTTTCGAAGGTTTCGAGTTTACTTCAATTAACCATGGTTTTCCATTCGAGTCGACACCAATGTCAATACCAAGCTCACCCATAATACCTCCTGATTGCTTGCTGATTACCAGGGCAGTTTCAAGGGCCAATTCTTTGATAAGCCGAAGTATTTCCAAAGCTTTTATGTGATTCATACTAATCCGTAAAGCATCCAATGGTTTTGTCATTGTTCCGCCTCTTGCCAAATTGGAGACAAATTCTTGATCAGACCCAATTCTTGCTACAGTTGAGGTTACTACCCATTGATTGTTTACATTCTGATGAACTAATACTCTGAAGTCAATGGGGCAAGAATCTTGGGATACTAGGTCAATTCCTTGCTGAATGATATATATTTGGTTTCGGACCAGCGGGATGATTTGTTGTTCGATTTCAGAAAACGAATATTTTTTATCACCATTTGAGGGCAAGCCTGGTAACGAGGTTTGAAACGAGTAAAGACTTCCAATTTCTTGAGTTACTTTGATAATATTTCTCCCTTGACTGCCATGAATAGGCTTTATAAAAACTGAGTTGTTTTTTTTGATGAATTCTCGAAAATGATCTTTTGAAAATAGTTTGGTCTCGGGAATATATGAAAAAAGGTGGTCCTCAGTTTGTAATTGCTCATATACATCCCATTTAGAAAGAAAACGGTCATTAAAAAAGGGAATCATTAATTGATTAAGTTTTTCTCTGAAATCTTTAAAGGGCTGCTTATGTTCCAGTTTTCTTGAATGAATTCGGTTATAAATGACATCGGGGATTGGAAGTTTCCCTGAAGTCCATTTTCCATCCTTGTAATAATATCCCAGGCTGGGGAATTGATCGTACGAAAATACATAAAAAAAGCCCCCATTTTTAGTTACCCAATGATGTAATTCCTCACAAAATAAATGAATGGAACAAAAGTGGGGTTCACCATTTTTCTTAAGATTAATATCAGTTAGTAAGCCAATTACAGGACCAAGTTTCAATGTATGAGTATCTGGCAGATAAATGGCCTGAAAATTATAGGATTGAATTGGCAAATCACAAGATTCTAGTATTTCTGCAGGAAAATAAATTTCATTATTAGTAGGCGGATTGGCTGTTTGGATGTTTGTTTTTATTGACTTTTTTCCGATTGTAATAGTTAATTCCCTGCTCCTTTCCAATTGTAAATGGGAAAACAACTGGGGGGACATTTGAATGGAATCATCTTTAGATTTTAGATTTTTAGGAACAATCATAATCTGGGTTAACGAATATGACATACACACTCCTCATTTGCATAGTTTTAAGAATTGATGAGCTCATATGGGCATTAGTTGATATAAGTAATGTATGTGAAACCTCTAGGATGGTGATTTGAACATTCTCGCATTTAACTGAATAGTTTGGTATAGTTGTTAAGAATTGTTTACTAAAAAAGGAGTGAACCAATTATGGCAGTTAATTTATACGATTCCGCATATGCCCTAGAAACAGCTATTCGCCAAAGCGCTGAGTATATTCAATTAAACCAAGCGTATAACCAAGTTAATGCTGACCCTCAGGCTAAACAAATGTTTGAACAATTTCGTGAGATTCAAATGAACTTACAACAAAAACAGATGATGGGCCAAGACATTTCTGAACAAGAAATCCAGCAAGCTCAAGCAACCGTTGGTCTTGTCCAACAAAACTCAAAAATCTCACAACTTATGGAAGCAGAACAACGGATGAGCATGATCATTGGTGAATTAAACAAGGTCATTATGAAACCATTAGAGGATTTATACGGAAACATGTAATTCCCATTTTGCAGCGCCTTCGGTTCAATACCGGAGGCATTTTCTTTGTCTGCATTGTGACATGCAATCGATGAGTTTTATTCAGACTGTTCTATTCATGCGTGGAAACTCATAAAAGTGATATAAAGGTTATTTCACCAAGAACAGGGGGCAACATAATGATTTATCGCTTGCTTGCGTTAAATATTGATGGAACGCTTCTTCAATCGAATGGGAAAATTCATAAGTCAACAAAAGAGGCGATTGAATATGTCCAGCAAAAAGGAATATATGTCACGCTTGTCACATCGCGAAGCTACCCATCAGCACGAAAAGTCGCTAAGGCCTTAAAAATAAAAATGCCGCTTATCACCCATCAAGGGGCCTATATTGCAGGGGCTGAGGAAAAGCCTATATATGTTGCAAGGATTAGTGAGGATATTACCTATGACACTGTCAGCTTCTTAGAGGGGTTACCTTGTCAAATCCGCCTCGTCCATGAACAATTTTCACTAGCAAATAAGTTAAAGCTAAATAATCAACTACTCTCAAAAACTATTTTTACCTCTGGTGATCCAGTTTTCTATTCTCAACAATTTGTTACGTCATTAAGTGAATATTTACATGATCAGCCATTAACACCACCTAAAATTGAAGTTTATTTTGAAGAGGAAAGTGATGTAATTGATGCAAAGAAAGCGTTAAGTAAAATGTTTAATGAGATTGATGTCATTCAATTAGATTCTTTAAGGCTTGATATAGTTCCTAGTGGTGTCTCTAAGTTAGCGGGATTGTCCTACTTAGGTAAACAATTAGGTATCCATAGAGCGGAAATGGTTTATATTGGCGATGGTCTTGATGATGTCCCACTGATCGAAGCAGTTGGTCTGGGGGTTTCAATGTGGAATGCTGGTTTTGAGGTGAAACGAGCCTCTGACTGGGTAACAAGATCGGAAAACGAACACGGTGTGGCTTACATGGTAAAGGAACATTTTCGCAAACAACAGCCTATTGAGTTTTTGCGAAAGATGAAAATTATAAAAAGTTAATGAACAACGAAAAAAAGTTCTCCTGCTTTATAAAAGCGGGGGAATTTTTTTATGGTCTAGTAAATTAAAGATTTGAAGAGTTGTGGATAACTTTTTACTGGTTGAGACTAGTCCAGCTCCAGCGCCCAGCGGCTAGTGTCCTTCGCCCATCTCCCTACGATAAGTCAACATCGAATCGCTGACGCTCTTCGTGTTTCCTTTATCGCGTTTAACGGGCAGTAGATTCTCAACTGCCCGTAAGAACCCGATTGGTTCAACTAACAATCAGCGGAGAAAAACGTTCGCTAATTGAAGTTTCACCTTATCTCAGTCGATTTGCTCCAGGCCATACGCCGCTAACCGGGCGCTTGCGCATTTGTTCTTGTTCTGTATAAAGGATTATATATTCGAGATGTCGAATAATTACTGTGATTACCCCATAGAAATTTAAGGGGGAGTTAAAACGTTCTCAATATTGGAGGGGAGTAATAGCTATGATGCAAACACCTTTAACAATGACACAAATGATTAATCGGGCAGAGAAGTATTTTTCAAAGAAACAAGTTGTATCCAGGACGGCAAGCGGCATCCAAAGATTTACTTATAAACAAATTGCTGAAAGAACAAGGAGACTTGCTGATAGTCTTACGAAACTAGGAGTTACTAAAGGGGAGAGGGTGGGAACATTAGCCTGGAATCATCACCGCCATCTAGAAGCATATTTTGCTATTCCCTGCATGGGTGCAGTATTGCACACCATTAATATCCGATTGTCACCACAGCACATATCCTACATTATTAATCATGCCGAAGACCAGGTACTCCTTGTTGATTCTGACATCCTGCCATTGCTCGAAACTTGCGCCGCTGAATTAAAAACCGTTAAGGCCTTTGTCATTATGACAGATGAAAAGGAATTACCTGAAACCACTTTATCTCCTGTCTATCATTATGAAAAACTATTAGAAGAGGCAAATTCGAAATATCAATATCCTGACAATATTAAGGAAAATGACCCGGCCGGAATGTGTTACACTTCTGCAACCACCGGTAACCCAAAGGGTGTAGTGTATTCCCACCGCGGGATTGTTCTCCATAGTATGGCACTTGGACTAGCTGACAGTGCAGCTATAAGTGAAAGGGACATCGCCCTTCCTGTTGTTCCGATGTTCCATGCTAATGCCTGGGGGATGCCATTTACTGCGGTCTGGTTTGGAACGTCACTAGTGTTACCTGGACCATATTTTACGCCGAAATTGATAGCTGAACTAATTGAGCAGGAAAGAGTAACCATTACGGCTGGAGTTCCAACCATTTGGCTGGGCCTATTAAAAGAACTCGATGAAGGATCTTACGATATGAGCAGTTTAAGAGGGGTTCTATGCGGAGGCTCAGCCGCACCAAAAGGAATGATTAAAGCTTATGAACAACGTCATAACATTCCATTTATGCATGCATATGGAATGACAGAGACAAGCCCGCTTGCAGTCATTTCAACTCTTAAAAGCTATCAGGAAGAATTAGATTATGAGGAGAGACTAGACATCCGGGCAAAACAAGGAACCCTTGTTCCATGTTTAGAAATAAAGATCGTTGGTAAAGAGGGTGAGGTCGCTTGGGATGGTAAAGAAATGGGTGAGCTGTGCATTCGCGGACCCTGGATTGCGTCAGAATATTATCAAGATGAACGGACAAAGGAAGCATTTTCCGATGGCTGGCTTCATACGGGTGATGTGGTTACGATTGATGAAGAGGGATTTGTAAAAATTGTTGACCGTACAAAGGATTTAATCAAAAGTGGCGGTGAATGGATATCATCAGTAGATTTGGAGAATGCCTTAATGGCTCATGAGGCTGTATTTGAAGCGGCGGTAGTAGCTGTGCCACACGAAAAGTGGCAAGAACGGCCCATTGCATGTGTGGTTTTAAAAGATTCCTATAAAGGAACGATATTGAAAGAGGATTTACTTAACTTCTTACAGCCGCAATTTGCAAAATGGTGGATTCCTGATGATATTTTATTTTTAGATGAAATTCCAAAGACATCCGTCGGTAAATTCCTTAAGATGACGCTTCGTGACCAAGTCCAAAGAGAAGTTCTTGGAAAAATTAATTAATCTGGACAAGGGGGCATTCCTTTGTCCCCTTTGTGGTTCATTATAAATTTAAGTCTTTACCTTAGAAATGTCCAGCTACAGCGCATCTCTACCTTTCTAAAGAAAATTCAATATATTGAAAAAGCTTGTTTTTATTCAGAACATTTTTATATATAATGGTAATGAATGAACCAAAGGGAGGGGATATCCCATGTCAATGAATTACGTAACTGATAAAGTGAATTTACGAGTAAATGGGCGAGTGGCAACAATTGAAATGAATCGTCCTGAAAGCTTAAATGCAATGGATATTGATGTCATTAAAGGGCTTGTTTGCAAACTAAAAGAAATTAGCGAGTCCGATGATATTGATATTTTGGTGTTAACAGGTAAAGGTAAAGCCTTCTCTGCAGGCGGAGATATTAAAACCATGCTGTCGAACATGGATGGAAGCGATTTCTTCCCTGTAATGGACTGCATTAGTGAATTAATTATCACTCTTTATAGCATTCCGAAATTAACCATTAGTGCAGTTACAGGCGCTGCTGCCGGCTTGGGCTTTAGCCTTGCTTTGGCAACAGACTATATTATAGCCGACAAAACCAGCAAATTAGCCATGAATTTTATTGGTATTGGCTTGATTCCTGATGGCGGTGCCCACTTCTTTTTAGAAAAAAGGTTAGGTGAGACGAAAGCGAAGCAAGTCATTTGGGATGGTAAAATGTTAAGTTCAGAGGAAGCGTTATCGCTTGGGTTAATACAAGAAATAGCCGAAGGTGATCTTCAGGAAGCCTTAGAGACCAGGATATCTGATTGGTTAAAACGTCCTGTTCAGGCTATGATCAAGACGAAAAAAATTATGGCAGAAAAAAATCGTCCCCAATTATTAAAAATATTGGAGCTGGAAAAATACGGACAGCAAAAAATGCGCGAAACACATGATCATCAGGAAGGCATTAATGCCTTTATTGAAAAAAGAAGACCGATTTTTATTGGAAAATAAAACAAAGAAGCCGCCGGCTTCTTTGTTTTTGTTAAGAATGAAAAAGCAATAGCTTACCACTTGGAGACGTGCAGCGATGTGTCTTTTCTAATAGATTTTTCTCAGTTAAGAGTTGCTCACCTTGTTTCTTTGCTGCATCGTCATTCTCTGCTTGAAAACTTTCGTCTAGTATCTTCTCACCATTAACCTCAAAGGCAGTCAATTTATAAGTTTTCATCTTTATCCACCTCATATGAAAGATTGATACTACTATTTTCACATAATTCATTAAATTGTGCAAAAATAAAGTGAAACCATATTATGGTATATTCGTATATATAGAGGAAAGGAGTGTGTGAAATGGTTCTTAAACTGGAACATGTCACTAAACGTTTTGGGCAATTCACAGCGGTTGATGATTTATCATTAACCATTCCTGAAAAGGAAATGTTTGGTTTCTTAGGAGCAAACGGTGCAGGGAAAACGACTACATTTCGGATGATATTAGGGTTACTTGATAGTACGGCTGGGAAAATTAGCTGGGATGATAAACCGATTAATTATTCCACAAGTAATCTTGTTGGTTATCTCCCTGAGGAACGAGGTTTGTATCCCAAATTAAAGGTTCGTGATCAAATTGTCTATTTAGCTAGATTGCGAGGAATGCAAAAGGGCGAGGCATTGGTGGAACTAAGATCATGGCTGGAGCGTTTTAAGATTCCAGAGTATGAGAATAAAAAGGTGGAAGAGCTGTCCAAAGGAAATCAGCAAAAAATTCAATTTATCGCGGCTGTAGTACATAAACCTAAGCTATTAATACTTGATGAGCCTTTTAGCGGTCTTGATCCTGTTAATGTAGAGATGCTAAAGGAAGCTGTCCTAGCCCTTAAGGAAAATGGAGCAACCATCGTATTTTCGAGTCATCGGATGGAGCATGTCGAGGAGATGTGCGAGCACTTATGTATATTACATAAAGGAAGACCGGTGGTGCAAGGTTCGTTAAAAGAGATTAAGCATGAGTTCGGCCGGAAAAACCTCGTTGTCCATGCCGATTTTTCCTTAGAATCACTGACAAACTTTCCAGGTGTTGTTAAGTCAAAACTGACAATGGAAGGAATTCAACTGCAGATTGAGGGAGAATATATTGCAGAAAAAATCCTTAAAAATATTGTGGATAAAGGGTTTATTAGAAAATTTGCCCTTGAAGAGCCTTCTTTAAATGATATTTTTATCGAGAAAGTAGGTAATTCTTATGAATAGTTTCTGGATCATCTTGTTGCATACCTATTTAAACAAATTAAAAAGTAAGTCCTTTCTTATTACGACACTGTTAACGGTGGTCATTGTATTAGCACTAACAAATATTAATAAAATCATTGATCTATTTGATAAGGATGGCGGAATTGATAATGTGGCTGTATTGGATGAATCCGGGCAGCTTTATGAGCCTTTAAAACAGCAAGTTACTTCGATAAACAAGGAGCTTAAATTGACGCTTTATAAGGGCAGCGATAAGGAAGCAGAAAAGGCAATTGAAAAAGGTGAATACAAAGGGCTGATTCTCTTACGTTTAAATGATGAAAATTTACCTGAAGCTACCTATAAGGCGATGAGTATCGCAGACTCTACCCTATTTACTGATCTTCAAACAGGCTTGCAACAAGTGAAAACCATGCAGGCTGCTTCACAGATTAATTTGACCCCGGATCAATTACAGAAGCTTTATGAACCTGTGTCATTCGAGAAATCTGCACTCGAAAAAAATGCGAAAACAGAAGAAGAATTGAATCAGGCGAGAGGTCTCGTTTATGTTTTGTTATTTATCATCTATTTTGCTGTTATTATGTATGCTAATATGATTGCGATGGAAGTGGCAACCGAAAAGTCCTCAAGGGTTATGGAAATCTTAATTTCGAGCGTGTCACCTATTAAGCAGATGTTTGCAAAAATATTGGGAATTGGCTTATTAAGTCTAACTCAGTTAGCCGCATTTCTTTTAGTGGGATACTACTCGTTTACTAGGAATATGGATTCCTTAAAAGATGGGTTTTTCGGAGTTTATGGATTTGGCGATATTCCTGTAGAGACGATCGTCTATGCAGTTATTTTCTTTATTCTTGGTTATTTTCTCTATGCAACTCTTGCAGCCTTCTTAGGATCACTTGTCAGCCGAATAGAAGATGTGCAGCAGATGATTACCCCTATGACATTACTTGTTGTGGCGGGATTTATGATAGCGATGTTCGGTCTTGGTAAACCCGACGCATCGTTTATAACCGTTACCTCCTATATCCCTTTCTTCACACCGATGATAATGTTTTTAAGGGTAGGAATGTTGACTATACCTGCTTGGGAGGCATTATTGGGTATTGGCATCCTTGTAGCTACCATAGTAATTCTTGCCATATTTGGTGCCCGCGTTTATCGAGGCGGCGTTTTAATGTATGGGAAATCCAATTCCTTTAAAGATATTAAACAAGCGTTACAGTTAACAAAAAACAAATAAACTAGTAGAGCTTTACCACATCTGGTGAAGCTCTTATTTATTTGTAAGAATTAATCTCTTAACTTAGTTCAACAACTAACGCCGGCCTAGAAAAATAGCGGCTTTCGTTTAATAACAGAACGTGCATTCGTCTTTTGGAAATGCTACAATAGAGAAAAGGAATGAAAGGAATTTTTTATGAAAAAAATATCGTTTATTCATGCTGCAGACCTTCATTTGGATAGCCCGATGGTTGGATTAAAGCACTTACCTGCAAATGTCTTTGGAAGGATGAAAGACAGTACGTTTACTGCCCTAAAAAAGCTGACAGCTGCAGCAATTGAGCGACAAGTCGATTTTGTTATTTTAGCTGGTGACCTATATGATGGGGAGGATCGCAGTCTGCGAGCTCAATCTCGATTTCGAACAGAGATGCAGAGGCTTGCTGAACATAATATACCGGTATATTTAGTCCATGGAAATCATGACCATTTAAACGGGTCGTGGGTCCAGCTTGACATGCCTGTGAATGTCCAAACTTTTTCCAGTAAGGTCGAAACAAAGAAACTTCAGACAAAGAGTGGTGAAATAGTCCATTTGTATGGGTTTAGCTATGGAACAAGGCATGTGTTTGAGCGGAAAATAGATGAATATAAAAAGGCTGCAGGGGCGGACTTTCATATTGGTATCCTCCATGGAAATGAAAGTTCAGGAACAGAACATGACAATTACGCTCCCTTTTTAGTAAAAGACTTACTTCAAAAGGATTTTGATTATTGGGCATTGGGGCATATACATAAACGAACAGTATTGTCAGAAAACCCACCCATTGTTTATCCTGGTAATCTTCAAGGGCGGAATAAGAAAGAGTCGGGCAGTAAAGGGTTTTATTATGTCACTCTAACAGATCATGATGCTGCGATGGAATATATAGAAGCATCAGATATCATCTGGGAAGAGGCAGTCATTGACGCTTCCACTGCCAACAGCCTAAATGATATCCTCTATTTGTGCCAAACCACTATTAATACTGTCCGCAAAAGTCATACTGGAACACTCTTATCGCTATTCTTAAAAAACATCCATTTATCTGATGAAATGGAAAAGAAAAGTATAAAACATGAATTACTTGAACTCCTCTTAGAAGATGAAAAGGATGAGGAATCTTTTGTCTGGCTAATCGATATAACCATCTCGGAAAAAATGGAGATTGATAAAGAAAAGTTAAAAACAGAAGCCAATTTTTATGGAGAGCTTTTTGAAACGACGGCCCAGTTCCATGATGCAGATCAAGCCCTTGCACCTTTATATGAGCATCATTTAGGGAGAAGGTATTTACCGCATCTTTCAGAAGCTGACCAAGAAGACTTAATCGAAAAAGCCGAAAAACTACTCATTGAATTACTTTATCAATCTTAAATGAATGGAGTACATCTCGATTGAAAATATTAGAATTGCACATATATGGTTATGGTCAATTAGAAAATGTCAATATTGCCAACCTTACTGATTTCCAGGTTTTCTATGGTGAAAATGAAGCAGGAAAATCAACAATCATGGCATTTATTCACGGAATTTTATTTGGATTCCCAACTAAACAGCAAGCAGAGCTTCGCTATGAGCCAAAGCATAGTACTAAATACGGCGGTAAAATTAGAATCTATCATGAAGAGCTGGGATATGCTGTCATTGAACGTGTTAAGGGGAAAGCCGCTGGCGATGTCAAGGTGGTTTTGGATAATGGCGTCATTGGCGGTGAGCAACTCCTTAAAGAATTAGTAGCAAACTTTGATAAGAATTTATTTCAGGCCGTATTTTCATTTAATATCCATGGACTTCAGAATATTCATCAAATGAAAGGTGAAGAAATAGGAAAGTTTTTATTTTCTGCAGGAACCTTGGGTACAGAACAGTTAGCTAAAGCTGAATCCTTTCTACAAAAAGAGTTAGATTCCCGCTTTAAACCATCAGGAAAGAAACCAGTGTTAAATGAAAAGTTAGTAGAGCTTCATGAACTAAATGGAGAGTTAAAAAAGGCAGCAGCTAAAAATAAAGAATATGAGAATTTAATTGAAAAGAAACAGACCCTCTATCAGGAAATCACACAAATCAATAACAAATTAAAAGAAGTCGGTGAAAAAGTAGAAAAATTAAATGAGTGGAAAAGAATAGAAGCAATTGTTAGGGAAGAAAGATGGGTTCAAAAAGAGATAAACGAACTGGGGGAAATTAATTTTCCAGTACGAGGGATTGAAAGAATTGAAAAATTAAATGAACTTATCCATCCTATCAATGCCGAGATTATTAGCATAACTGATAGAATGATGCATATGAAAAAAGAATTAGCTTTAATTCAGCCAGATTTAGCTTACCTTGAAAAGGAACCTGAGCTCTTAACATTACTTGAACAAGTGCCGCTTATAGAACAATTAAAACTTGAAAAGCAACAATGTGAAACGAAACTGGCAGAATATGAAGAAAAGCTAGCAATTACCAGGGAAAAGCTTCATTTACCTTTGAATGAGGAAGAAATTTCTACCATTAATACGAATATTTATATGAAAAATCAGGTGGAAATTGCCACTCGAAAAAAACATAAGCTTGTGGAAGTAAAGGAAGAGTTAGAGGAACGATATCAAGAAGAAAAAAAACTTCTGGAGGAAATAGAGAAAGATGTTCGTGTGGCCGAGGGCAAAGTACTTAGTAAACAGGAAAGGAAACTAATAGAAGAGCAGTTGGGTGACGGGCAGGGTAGAAAGAGTTTAAAAATAGACTTACAGGCAATACAAGACAAAATTGAATTTTACCAACAGGAAGACAAACGAGAGAAGGCTGCCAATACAAACATAAAGAAACAAAAAAACGTTCAACTGCTGTTTGTTGGATTAATTTTACTTGGATTAATCCTTTATAGTTTTTATACAAAGCAGTGGGTATTGTTAGGAATTGGTCTTCTTTGTTGTATTCTCATTCCTATTTTTATGACAAAAAGTAATAGGCAACATAACGGAACGGGCATAGAGCAAATACTTAAGGAATTAATAGAAAAAGAAAAACAATTAAAACAAAAACTTCAGTCAGAAGAGTATCAGGATTTGACAGGGCTTGAGCAGCAGTTACTGTTAGATAATCAAAGGCGGCAGGACCTGCACGTATTGGGACTAAAACTAAACCAACAGCAGAATCAATTTGAAAAAGTACTAACGAGATTTGAAGAATGGGAACTTGAGGAAGCTCAAAATCAAGAAAGACTCGCTTCCCTTGGCAAGGACTTAAAGATACCTGAATATATTGCTTCATCCTTTTTATATGAAGCTTTTGACTTAATTGAGAAATCTAAGTCTATTTACCGAGAGATAAAACAAATATCTTTACGGCTGGAACAAATCACTCAACAACACTGTAATGTAGAGGATGGGCTAAGATTTTACGAGGAACATTTTTTACAAGAAAAAGGGCTGGAATTACAAAACAAAGCCTACTTATTGCGGAACATGCTTAAGGAAGAACATGAAAAGCAGATTAAGTGTCAAGAAAGACTGGAGAAGCTTGCTGACCTGGAAGCGGACCTTAAACAAAAGACACAAGAATTAGATCACTTAAAATTAGAACATGCCAAGCTCTTACAGGCTGCACAGGCAGACGGAGAGCAGCAATTCTACGAGCTTGGAGAAAGATTTACCAAAAGAAGCACCCTGCTCGACAGACTTACACAGCTTCATAGTCAACTTCAGTACTCTATCCTTCCAGAAGAGGTTAGGGAGAACTTTTTATTAATTCATGATCATGAGGAATTAGTCGAGGCATGTAACTTAAAAAGGGACCAACTGCAAGTCAAATTGAAACAGTTTCAAGCTGAATTGGCTTCAATTCAATATGAAATGCAAGTTCTTGAAGAGGGAGGATTGTATTCCGACATACTCCATCGTTTCAAGCAGAAAAAGTTTGAGCTGGAGGAGGCAGCGAAAGAGTGGTCAGTCTTTAGTTTAGCTCAAGCAATTATGGTGCAAACAATTGATAAATATAAAAATATACATTTACCAAAGCTGCTTGCTAAAGCAGAAGAATATATGTCATATCTTACAAATGGTAACTATCAAAAGATCCATCTTCAGAATTCAGGTACGGGATTCCATGTTGAGCGTAAGGATCACACCGTATTTGAAGCTAATGAACTCAGCCAGGCAACAACGGAACAATTATATGTTTCCATTCGGCTGGCTTTGGCTACCACACTTTATGAAGAATATCAGCTTCCCATTATCATTGATGACAGCTTTGTCAATTTTGATGCTAATAGAACACAAAGTGTGCTGAAATTGCTCAGGAGTCTTGAGCAGAATCAAATTTTATTTTTTACTTGTCATTCCCATTTACTTCAGTATTTTGAGACAGAAGATGTGATTTTGCTGGAAAAAGATACTGCCCAGATGATTTAATAGAGTAATAATGGGATATGGTATACTCATATTATGGGAAGGAGCGTGGAGCGGTTGGGCAAAGGAGTACTAAATTATGACATTGGAGAACAGGTTGAATTATATCTCCTTATAAAAAGTTCAACAAAAGGAATTGCTAGTAATGGCAAACCATTTTTAACGTTAGTTCTACAAGATAAGAGTGGGGAAATTGAAGCGAAACTTTGGGATGCAGGACCTGACGAAGAAAAGAATTTTACCGCGCAAACTATTGTGAAAATTCTTGGGGATTTACAAAATTATCGTGGGAAAAGCCAACTTAAAATCCGGCAAATTCGCAAGTCTAATCCTACGGATGGAGTCCATTTAGATGACTTTCTTGAGACTGCACCAATCAGTCAAGAAGAAATGGTCAGTAAGATGACCCAGTATATATTTGAAATGAAAAACCCAAATATCCAAAGGATTACCCGCCATTTAATAAAAAAACATCAAAAGGCATTTTTGGAATATCCAGCAGCTACAAAAAATCATCATGAATTTGTTTCAGGGCTTGCGTATCATGTTGTGAGCATGCTTGATTTAGCCAAGGCGATTGCGTCTTTATATCCTAGCCTTGATAAAGATTTACTCTATGCTGGCGTAATTTTACATGATATGGGTAAGGTAATGGAATTGTCGGGACCGATATCAACTGTTTATACGCTAGAGGGGAATTTACTTGGACACATTACCATAATGATTACGGAAATAGGTAAAGCCGCGGAAGAACTTGGGATATCAAGTGAAGAGGTATTAATTCTCCAGCATCTTGTTCTCAGTCATCATGGAAAAGCGGAGTGGGGCAGTCCGAAACCGCCATTAATTAAAGAAGCAGAAATCCTTCATTATATTGATAATCTTGATGCAAAAATGAACATGCTTGATCGGGCATTAGAAAGAGTAAAACCTGGTGAATTTACTGAACGTGTATTTGCATTAGATAATCGATCCTTTTATAAGCCAGTTTTTCATAAATAATATGGCAAATAACCCGAAAGGGTTATTTTTTTTGTTTAGAAAAGAATATTTTCGGCAAGATTGAATAAATTTTAATAAAAAGTGGACAACCACTATTGAGAGGAGTAACAGACATTGACGATACCTATTTGGATTTATGCAGTTGTGGTTGGAATTGTCATTAGTGCACTAATGGCTATAAAGACAGGCAGAGAGGAACGAGAGGTTGAAATGGAAAGCATTGAGCGTGAGGGAGAAATCTATATACAACGTCTTGAACGTGAGAAGGAATTACGCGAAGAACTCAAAGCGACAGGGGAATAACAATATCACTCTGTTCGTTTCCGAGTGGTCGAGAAACGAACAGATTATAAGTCATTTTTCATGATAAAAAGCGGAAGTGCCTTGGCACTTCCGCTTTTTATTATTGTTGGGCTGCTGTTGTTTTTGGTTTTAGAGCGTCTTTTAAGTCTTTATCACTAACTTTTACGTTTGCATCCTTAAGTTCACGCTGCATCGCTTTATTAAAAATCTCGTTAGTTAATTTTGACGATTTTACTTTATATTCAATTTCATCTTTCATTTCATTATAAGGCTTTTTCTCCTTTTTCTCCGTTACTTGAATAATATGATAGCCAAATTGTGTTTTTACTGGTGCACTAATTTCATTAACCTTTAATGCATAAGCTGCCTTTAAAAAATCCTTATCATATTGTTCTTTATTCGCGTTATTAATTGTGCCCAAATCACCGCCGTTTTGTGCCGAAGCTGTATCGGTAGAATATTCTTTTGCAACTTCATCGAATTTACCGCCGCCATCAAGCTTTTTCTTCACTTCATTTGCTGTTGCTTCATCTGCAACAAGGATATGACGTGCTTTTATATTAGGCTGATATGCATCGTAATAGTCTTTCATTTCTTTGTCTGTTGCCTTTACTTCTTTAAGAGCGGCTTTTTCTTGCATCAGGGGAAGCTTCAATGTTTTCTTGAAATCAGATTCACTTGCATAGCCACTTTGAGCAAGAGTAGCCTCAAAGTTTGCACCAAACTGTTCCTTTAAATCAGCAACTTTTGCATCTACCTCTTTGTCGGTTACCTTGTACTTTTTGGATAATACTTTTTCATATACAAGCTGTTGCAGGGCTTGGTTTCCAACATTTTCTTTCATCTTATTGTAGAGTTCTTCTTTTGTTACATTTCCAGCTTTACTTTCTGCCACTGTATCAGAACCGCCTTGATTACAAGCACTTAATGCAATAACCCCGCCAGCCATTGTGAGGGCCAATATCCATTTTTTCATGATGTTATCTCTCCTAAATCAATAAATTCTTGTGGGTATTTGTCCACAATGTTTACTATAACATAAATGCGCACTGCTGCAAAAAATTAAGCTGAATGTTTATAGAAATTTCAAAAAATGCAATTTAGACTTTTCCAGAAAAAATAAGTTATGTGCCTAAACGAAATGAAACCTTGTTGAATAGTATATCTTAGCAAATTAAAAAGGAGGTATTACGATGAGTGGAGGATATGGAGGAGGATTCGCTCTAATTGTTGTCCTTTTCATCCTATTAATTATTGTTGGGGCTTCCTGGGTTTATTAATGATTAAACACTACATTATGGAAGGAGGTAAAAATATATGTCTGGTGGCGCAGGTTACGGTGGAGGATTTGCATTAGTTGTCGTTCTTTTCATTCTGTTGATTATCATTGGAGCTTCTTGGATTTATTAATAAAAGGCAAACAAAAGCGATGAGGAACAACTCATCGCTTTGCTTTTATTATTTTTAACGTTCATTACAAGCCAATTGTTGATGTCATCTTCGGATTATGTATATAAAATTTCCAAATAGGATGATATCAGTAAAATTGTAATTAATACATTAATCGTTCGGAACACCTTGTGCTGGTTTTCCTCTGGAATTTCTTTTTGAATACAAAGAGAGTTGGTCATTTTATTTACATAAAACAATATGAAAATAGCGAATACAATAAAAACGGAGATCATCAATGATTCCCTCCTTGATGTTTACTATGATAAATCCATTTTTAGCAACTGATTTCAACAGGAAATTCACTTTTCTTTATAGGATATCAAATAAAGCAAAAAAAAGATAGTCAGAAAGAATAGAAGGATTCTAGACTAAATACGGGTAGATCAACTAACAGCAAATATAAAATATTAATGTTTAAAAAGGTTTACCCGCCTCTTGAAAAGGTGAATAATGAACATAGGTATGTATATGGTTGGAAAGAGGACGATAATATGAATGAATATGCATTATTGCTCCAAAGGATTAATGTTCTTGAATTTCATCATAAGTTGTTAGTAAAGCTCATCAATAATCCGGATCTTGAATTCTATAAATTAATCATTGAAAAAGGGTTAACCGAGCAAGAGTTAAACACGTTTTATAATCTATGTGACAAATTAAGTGAAAAATTAGAAGAACAAAAAGCGGAAGGGTATGTCTACTTCCATCCGCTTTTTGTTGAATTATCGGCTGCTTTACCCGACACGCTCAAGGCTGAAGAGGTAGTAAGGGCATGCTTGCAACAGAAACTGTATGAACCGCTTTTTCAAGAAATGAAAAAGCACTTATAGTGGAAATGTTTTTAGGCAAGCTCTTGTTCCGTTTTTTTCGTTTTTTTCAATGTTCCATTTTCTTCAGTGAAGTCCGTTTCAATGTTTTGAAACGAGCGTTCAAATATTTCCATGAAATCATCGCCGTAAATATTGCGGACAATTGCCATCATTTCAATAATATCCGGAAATTTCCCATACAGTTCCCTAAGTGGTAAAGCACCTGAAAAGGCAGCATTGCCATTCGGCTCATAGGTTTCCATCGATTGAAGTAATATTTCTTCCCCTTTGTCTGTAAGCTGGATGTAGGTATTCCGTTTGTCGTTTTCCTTTTTTGAAAACTTCAATAGTCCTCGTTCTTCTAACTTCTTTGAAAAATTGAAAGCTGTCGAGACGTGCATTACCCCAAATTTTGCTACATCCGAGATGGAAGCCCCATTCAAATGGTAGGCGATCCAAAGAATATGATGTTCATTGATATTTAAATCATAAGGTTTAATCCATTGTTGCCAATCTTTTTCAATTGATTTCCATAGTGCTTTACTCAACTGAGTGATTCTTTGGCTAAAAATCATTGCTTCCTTCATAGAATATTGTTTCTCAGTCATCCCCATTGTCACCTACTTTTATATTTCTCTATTATCATTATGCCAATAAAATAAAAATTAATAAAGTAAAAATTCACAAAATTTTTAGAAATAATAATAATCTTTTACGGAAATAGCGTAAGATAGAATCTCCACAATACCTTATAACAAATATTATCTAAGAAGTTTTAATGACTATTTTCTAAGATACTCTCCTCTAATTGTTGGACTGTTTCTTTTAGTTCTATAAATTCTCTTTGAATTATCTGTTGCTCTGGCTCTATTTCTTTTTCCCAATTAGCGAGAGAAATTTTAACCTCAGTTAAAAACTTTGAAATTTGTATTTTACTTTCTTTTGTCGCTAATGAAACAGAGTCTTTCAACTCGATGAGATTCGCTTTAAGGTCTTGTAAATGGTCCATAAAAAGTTGTTTGTTTTCTTTTATTCTTGCTCTTGTCGTATGCCCTGAATTTGGAGCTGTTAGTAATATACTAATACTTGCTGCCATACTCCCGGTAATAAATCCATATAAAAATGTTTTCACCTTCATTTTACTTTCTTCCTCCAAATAATAGCAAATTTTAGAATATTCTATTTAAAAAATAGTTTATTTAAATAGTATTCCCTTAATCAATTGTTTTTAACATAGCCAATTCATAGGAATGGACGGAATTACATATAAATAGTTACAACAATTGACTTAGGCAATGATACTTGGTAGGGGGACTTAAGAGATGAAGAGTGTAATAGTAACGTTTTTTATCCTGAGTGCAATTCTTTTTTTGGGAACATTTAAATTTTTTGTTGACCTCAATAAACCTGGTGTTTATCCGCCAAAACGTGTCTTAAAGAAAAGAGTTGCTGCACTAGCTGGCGGTGGAGGAATTTGCCTGGTGCTGGCATTGTTGCTTTCTTATTTTTCATAGAAGAATTTGATTTATGTAGGTTAAGAAAAAGAACCCAATCGGGTTCTTTTTCTTAACTGGCCCCGTGCATTATTTGTGAATGACGGAAGTTGATGACATATTCGTTCTTTTTACAATAGATTGAGTGACTGGATACAAAACAATCATTACCACGGTATTGAGAGCAATAGCAGGTAAAACCCCTACTGTAAATAATGCTGCAAATGGACCAGGTAAGCCTACTAGAAAAGAAGCAGATCCTAAAAAGACAGAACCTGAAACTAATGTTCCTACTGCAGTTAAAACAGCCGCACTCACAATTGGCTTAACAAATTTTCTTAAGACTAAATATAAACCAAAGAAAATTAATGAAGTCACAACTTTATCAATTATATTTGGAATTTGGCCATTTGGAAACCCGGTTGTTAGTGCAGATAAGACCCCCGTAACTATTCCCATTAATACGACACCTTTTATTTCCGGTACAAGAATAATTCCTAAAAACATCATAGCAAGCATCATGTCAGGCTTAATTCCAAGGAAACTAGGCATTACCGTATGCAACACTACCCCAATCCCCGCTAAAAGTGCTAAAACTACTAGATTTTTTGTATTCATAACTAATCTCTCCTCTGCTATCCTAAGCTATTTGTTCCTCCTGCAGTGCACTCATGCCTGCAGCGAAAAACTTATCATCATTATACCATATTACTATAATAGTAATAAAGAAATAATTTTCTGAAAATTACCCAATCGCTTTCAACAAAAGGGAACTATATTTGCTTATTAATATTGGCCGCCATTTCCTGTAACCTTTGTGGTGTATAGTCGCTTTGATTGTCCTTCCAAACTGCACCAAAGCCATCACCCTTGCCATAGCGTGGAATCAAATGCATATGGAAATGAAAAACAGATTGTCCCGCATGTTCTCCGTTATTATTTAATGTATTTAATCCAATTGGTTCAAATTCCTTTTTCAAAGCATTCGCAATGGTGGGGACAACCTCAAAAAGATTCCTGGCAATTTCAGGTGTGAGTTCATAGATATTTTCCTTATGTACTTTTGGAATAACGAGTGTATGTCCTTCTGTTACTTGACTGATATCTAAAAAAGCCAACACATGTTCATTTTCAAAAACTTTTGCTGCAGGAATTTCCCCATTGGCAATTTTGCAAAAAATACAGTCATTCATTTTAATCCATCCCCTTTAAACAGTTTGTATTATTTTACCATAATGGGCGGCAGGAAAAAAGAAAAAGGCAGGATCCGCTTGGAATCCTGCCCTCTCGAAGGGGAATTGCTTCAATCTGAGTCGTTCATTAGGAGTGTTCTTTGATAAACACCTCATTTTTCGTAGAGTGTTTTTTTATAAAGATACACAATTGTTCAAGCTGACCATCCCCTACTTGTTTTTATTGGTTACCAAACCTTTAAAAACGGGTTACGATCTGCGGTAAACACCTCATTTGTTGTTTATTTTTTAGATAAACATAAACACTTGGTGTTACTTGAACTCAAAATGGTTACGATGCACGTTGTACAAAACAACCATCTCCTTATTTGAAACGAATGGAAGCTCACTTGTTTGAAAGGAAATTGTCTTTGACAGACACCTCATTTCAAAATTTGATGAATCACTTCATCGAAGTAAGTTGTTTCCCCTTCGAATATTATGATGTCCTTTTACAAAAGAAATATACAAAAATAATTAGGACAGATTGCAAACTATTTTTATCGAGAGGAATTTGATAAAATGAAAGCAATAATTTCCTATACAGGAAGGACGTTGTAAATGGCATTATTAACTATTGAAAATCTGGTCGGGGGATATACTAGGAACCCCGTTCTAAAGGACGTTTCCTTTGAAGTAAATGAAAAAGAAATCGTTGGTCTGATTGGTTTAAATGGAGCAGGGAAAAGTACAACCATCAAACATATTATTGGATTAATGGAGCCACATCGCGGCACTATTAAAATTAAGGGGAAAACCTTTATAGAAAACAAAGAAGGATATCGACAGTTGTTTTCGTTTGTTCCTGAAACACCAATTTTATATGAAGAACTGACGCTAGATGAGCATTTGAGATTAACTTCTATGGCTTATGGACTTGATGAAGCAACCTATAAAAAGCGAATTACGCCATTGTTATCGGAATTTCGAATGAAAAAACGGTTAAAATGGTTTCCAGCTCATTTTTCAAAAGGGATGAAACAAAAGGTCATGATCATGTGTGCGTTCCTTGTTCAACCTTCGCTTTATATTGTGGATGAACCATTTGTTGGACTAGACCCGCTTGGAATCCAATCTTTGCTTGATTTAATGAAAAAGATGAAGGAAAACGGTGCAGGGATATTAATGTCTACACATATCCTTGCAACAGCAGAAAAATATTGTGATCGGTTTGTTATTTTGCATGAAGGGAAAATCCGTGCAAAAGGAACACTTGTGGAGCTAAGGGAACAATTCTCGATGCCTGAAGCATCACTAGATGACTTGTATATTCAATTGACGAAGGAAGAAAATTATGTTTGATGAGAAGAAACTTTGGAGAGATCGGGCCGGAGGCCGTATAAAAGATTTAGGCAGGTATTTACGCTATATTTTCACTGGGCACCTTGTCATTGTTTTGTTATTTTTAATCGGAACGGCTGCTTATTATTATCAAGAATGGTTAAAGACACTTTCGCCTGATTTTCCTGCAGCTATTATTTTGGCTGTTGTAATTGGAGTGTTCGTAACGTACAGTCCGGTTTACAACTTTTTGCTTAATGCTGACAAAGTGTTTTTATTGCCGCTTGAGGATAAATTAAAAGGTTATTTTTTCCGTTCAGGAGTGGCAAGTTTAGTTTTTCAAGGATATATTTTGCTAATGGTGCTGGCAGTCCTCATGCCAATTTATGCGCATGTTAACAATAATAGCTTCAACTCATTTGTCCCATTCCTTGCCGTATTGCTCATTATGAAGGTTTGGAATTTAGCTGTCACTTGGAAAATTCATTATTATGTTGAGTCGTCTGTACATAGATGGGACATGCTGGTTCGTTATTTCATAAATGTAGCATTTTTGTTTCTACTGTTTAAACAAGCAACTATTTTTCTTCTTCTCTTGCTCGGTCTCATTATGGTCTGTTATTATTACACTTTTTCGATCCGGACAGGAAAAATGGGACTTAAGTGGGATCAATTAATTGAGCAGGAAGAAAAAAGAATGGCTTCTTTTTATCGCATGGCCAACATGTTTACCGATGTGCCGAAATTAAAGGATACAGTGAAAAGAAGAAAATGGCTTGATTGGATGATCCGCAGCATTCCATTCTCGCATGAAAAAACTTATCTATATTTGTTTTCCAGAACGTTTTTACGGTCTTCCGATTATTTAGGATTATTTGTCCGCTTAACGGTGATTGGAATTCTGGCCATCTATTTTATCTCCTTTGGTATCGGACAGCTTCTGCTTAGTGTTTTATTTTTATATTTAACTGGTTTTCAATTACTGCCACTATGGAATCACCATCAGAATAAACTCTGGGTGGACTTATATCCTGTTGCCGAACAATTTAAAAGAAGTTCGTTTCATTATCTATTAATGATCATTTTATGTATTCAATCTGCTGTCTTTGCTATATGTATTTTAATAAAAGGCGAGTGGATGAATTCCCTGTTTGGACTGCTAGCGGGCCTTGTGTTTAATTATGTTTTTGTTTATATTTACGCTAAAAAACGTTTAAATGCATAATTCTTATTATCCCCTTTAGTTAAAGGGGATTTTTTGAAACTATTGGGCTGTTTTTAACGTAATAAAACATAAAATGAAGAGTGGAGGGTGGTTGAATTGAACGAATATGAATTAGCAGTTTACGAAGAAGTTGAAGAATGGAAACGGAGACTAACGAGACGATCAGGAATGATGAATCGATTATCGAAAAAAGCACAATTGAAAATCAATGAATGGATACCTGAAAAGGTTCATGAAGTCATGACGGAAAGCATAAAAACGATGGTAAAGGCAACGTTATTTGGTTCTCAGGTGACCACACATAAAGATCAAGCACGTGGGTTAACACTGGCAGAAAGAGATGAATTAGCTCGAAAAAAAATTTCTACCTATCAGAAAACAGCAGTGGTAGAGGGAGCTGGGACGGGGGCAGGAGGGATTTTGTTAGGTCTAGCTGATTTCCCACTACTTTTAACCATTAAAATGAAATTTTTATTTGAAGCGGCTTCTATTTATGGATTTGATACAAAGAAATATGAGGAAAGATTATTTATTCTTCATGTTTTTCAATTAGCCTTTTCCAGCGATGAGATTCGCATGCAAACCTTAGCTGAAATTGAAAATTGGGAAAGCCGAAAGCAAGTTCTCGTTGAAATGGATTGGCGTAAGTTTCAGCAGGAATATCGTGATTATATTGACCTTGCGAAACTATTCCAGCTCGTTCCGGGAATCGGGGCATTTGTTGGGGCTTATGCCAATAATAATCTTCTCAAACATTTAGGTGAAACAGCCATGAATGCTTATCGATTAAGATTATTGCAAAACGCCCCTGAACACGAATGAGAACAGGGGCTGTATTCAACTTACTTATTTATAAGAGTGAACTTTTATAGCAGCAGTTCCCAATGTCTTAGCAGCAATTAACATGGCCGTTTCATCAATATCAAATTTGGGATGGTGGTGCGGGTATCCTGTTTCAACGCCCATAGGTTTTGCTCCGGTGAAAAAGAAGGTGCCTGGAACCTTTTGTAAATAATAAGCAAAATCCTCACCACCCATTTGCAGTTCTGATTCTTCAATATATTTTACATCTGGAACATCCTGTGCACATTCTTTGAGAAAATCCGTTTCCTTTTCATGATTAACTACCGCAGGATAACCCCTATAAAAATGATAGTCATACGTACTGTCGGCCATATGGCATGTTCCCTGTGTTATTTTCTGTATTTCATCTTCAATAAATTGACGAATATCCTCGTTAAACGTACGGACCGTCCCAATCAGTTTTGCCTTGTCTGCAATGACATTGAAAGCATTCTCAGCAGTAAAAGAACCAACCGTTACAACGGCAGACTCCACAGGATTAACCTTGCGGCTGACAATTTGCTGAAGATTTAAGACAAGCTGTGATGCGGTAACGATTGCATCCTTTGTTTTATGCGGCTGTGCCCCGTGTCCTCCTTGACCTTGAATTTCTATTTCAAAACGGTCTGCGGCCGCCATAATAGGACCAGTTCGATATTGTATGGTTCCTGTTGGTTCACTGGCCCACAAGTGGGTGCCAAAGATGACATCTACACCCTCCAAACAGCCAGCTGCAATCATCTGCGCTGCCCCGCCAGGTGCATATTCTTCTGCGTGTTGATGGATAAAAACATAGGTTCCTTCTAATTCGTCCCGCAGTTCATTCAGTGATTTAGCCAGAACAAGCAGGGTTGCGGTATGACCATCATGTCCGCATGCATGCATGACTCCGGGAACCAATGACTTGTAGGGCACATCTTTTTGGTCTTGAATGGGTAATGCATCAAAATCCGCACGCAAGGCCACTGTTTTACCAGGATTTTTACCATATACCTTTGCAACTACCCCATTGCCGCCTACATTTCCTTTTACCTTGATGTTCAATTTTTCATAGTAGGTTTGGATATATTTCGCGGTATCATATTCCTGAAAAGATAATTCAGGATGTTGGTGCATATAGCGGCGGATTGAAACCATTTCATCATAGTAACCATTTAATTTAGTAAATAGTTTGTCTAACATACGTATTTCCCCCTGTGATTTAGCTAAAAGAATGTATTTTCAAACTATTTTAACACTTTGAAACTATTATATGGATTTTTAAGGGGAATTTCTTTATAATTTTTAGGTATTTTAATTTGAAGTGAAAGGAACAGGGAAATGATAGGAAAAATTAAAACATATAAAACTTACATATTTTTGTGTATAGCCATTATTTTAGCTTTATTTATATCCATTAAGGTAGCATTTCACAGCATATTCTGGGTAGATGATCAAATTGTGAAAATTTTTTCCTGCGTTCCAAATTCATTCATTCCTTTTTTTATTCACGTTACTGAGTTGGGTGATAAAAAAGGGATTGGGGTTGTTGCTCTCCTGATGTTAGTATGGTTACTACTAAAAAAACGGAACTATCTTGGATCAGCTGTGTTAGCATTGGGGATTGCCTCAGGAAATGAAGTTAGTAAGCTTTTAAAAGATTTGTTTGTCCGCCCAAGACCTGAGCTGGAGCATTTGGTTTCTGTAAAAAGCTATAGCTATCCTAGCGGGCATGCAATGGTTGGAATGGTAGTTTATTGTTTGATTGCTTATTTCTTGATAGAAGGTACTCATTCAAAAGGGACAAAAATTCTAATCGGGGTCTTGGCGGCAATTTTACTCCTACTAATCGGGGCAAGTCGAATTATTTTACAGGTTCATTATCCTACAGATGTATTGGGAGGCTACGCATTAGGTTTTATTTGGGTAACAATATGGATCTCCATATACAAATTCTTTCAGCAACGTTCTAAATAAGAAGAGGCCGACAAAGTCGGCCTCTGTTTATATTAAAAGATTTTATAAGTTTTGACTTGGAGAATTGTTTAGCTCCAGCGCCCTAACGGCTAGTGTCCTTCGCTCTCCGCCCTACGATACGTCAACATCGAATCGCTAACGCTCTTCGTGTTTCCTTTATCGCGTTTAACGGGCAGTAGATTCTCAACTGCCCGTAAGAACCCGATTGGTTCAACTAACAATCAGCGAGAAAAACGTTCGCTGATTGAAGTTTCACCTTATCTCAGTTGGAGCGCTCCACAGGGAACGCTTCGACAGCATAGGCATCGCACGAAGAAAAAGCGTTAGCTTTTTCGAGGAGGCCATACGCCGCTGACCAGGGCACTTCCGCTTTTCTTATATTAAGAACATAGCAACAATTGTTGTTACGACAAGCCCAATAAATACAGGAACAAGGTTCCGTCTTGCAAGTTCAAATGGGTCCACATTACAAATGGCCGCCGCAGGAATTAATGCCCACGGTACGAGCGTACCGCCACCGACCCAGATGGCTGCAATTTGCCCGAGTGCTGTAAGTGTAGCGGCACCTTTTCCAATCGCGATGGCAAATAAACTAGCAATTGACCCAGCAAGAGAAATCCCCGAGAAGCCAGAGCCGTCCAGTCCTGTAATAGCCCCCACCGCTGTTAGTGTTACAGCACCAACTTCTTTACTTAAAGGAACAATGTTGGCAAGGGCAATTCCCAAGTCATTTACGATTCCTTGTGATGCTTTTGGTAAAAAGTCACCAATGATTTTCGTAAACCCGCTATCACCTAAATAGAAAAAAGCTGCTATCGGGATAACTGGCCCAAAGACTTTAAAGCCAAATTGAAAACCTTCTATTAAATACTGGGTTGTTTTTTCAAGTCCTTTATTTTTATGACTTGTTAAAGTAATTAAAAGAAGAATTAAAATAGAGGTTCCGCCAACCAAGGCAGTTGCATCTCCACCTGCTAAGTCGAGGATTGACATGGCTGCAACGTCTGCTGCAAATAATAATGGAACTAACACGGCAAAGAAGCGTTGTTGCGCGAGAGATAAGAGGATAGGTTTATCACCGTCCACAGTAGGTGAATCGGGCGAGACCGTAGAAGAAGTTTTTAAAGTTCCACGTTTCATATCACGCTTTAAAATGTAGAACGCGGTTACGGTTGTAACGAGACCCATGACAAAAACTAAAGGAATACTGGCATTTATAACATCTTGAATAGGAAGTCCGGCAGCATCTGCAGTAAGCTTTGGTGCTGCTTGAATGACAAAATCCCCCGATAATGCGATTCCATGACCGAATAAGTTCATTGCCATGGCAACACCTAGTGCTGGCAACCCTGCCCTTAAGGCAACCGGTAGAAGGACCGCCCCTAATAGGGCAACCGCAGGTGAAGGCCAGAAGAACCAGGAAATCACCATCATCAAGATTCCAATCGTCCAATAAGCAAGTGTGGGGTTGCGTATTAATTTCCTAAAGGGTGAAATCATAACATCATTTATCCCTGTTGATGTTAAGGTGTGGCTCATGGCAACAATGATGGAAATAACGAGAATAGTAGATAATAATTCTGTAATAGCATAACTAAAACTGTTAAAAATGCTGCTGATGGAATGACTTAAACTACCTGTTGCAGTTAATGCAATGAGAAAGATACCCACGATACAAACAATAGTTGTATCTCTTCGCATAACCATAAAACCGATAATCAATATAATAAACGCCACATATATCCAGTGCAGAGCTGTAAGCTCAATTAACATTCCCTTTCCCTCCTTTCAAATATCCAAATGGGCATGGGTTTTCGCCTTATTGGATGTAATACAGAATATGAAATGGGAATCAAGTGGTGAAGGAGGCAGACACAAATAATTTTTGGCATTCCACAAAAAAAGGAATGGAGGACTTCTCCATTCCAGTTACTGTTAAGTTTTCTTTAGAATCGAATATTTACTTGCATAAGGTGCACTCACGAAGATGTTCTCTTGCCCCGTATAATCTTTTAATTTGTTATGATCTCCTAATAAAACTTCTTCTGACTTCTGCCACTTTTGATAATAAGCCTCCGTTTCCCAAACCGTAAGAAGCACATAGGTATTGGATGAGATCGGGCGGAGTATTCTATAAGCTATTAGCCCAGGTTCGCTGTTTAACCCCTGTGTACGAATCTTAATTTGGTGCTCAAATAATGGGCGTCCTTCATCGGTTACAGGAATGTGGATTATGGTAACGTAACCCTCGTTTTGAATTTCCCTATAAGATAACAAAACTTCATACTTTCGTGGTTGATTAAATACCGTTTTCGAATCTGTTTCGTGAAGCAGCAATGCACCATTTTCATTAACCATTGTCACCATGTTCTCTTTAGGATGTTTAGATTCTATGATTTTTAAAAAACTGACAGTTCCCGCAGTAATATAAACATTCATTTTTAATTCCCTCCTGTATTCATTAATATATATATACCCAGTTTGTACTGAGTAAATTTTTACCTGTTTCTTGTAATTCACATAAATTTAATAGCAAAAAAACGACTTTTTTTTGACAGTTACTATCGTAACCTATACACAAATAGGATTAATCGATATAGTGAAGACAGTCTATTTATATAGCTTAGATTCCAAACATTTTTAAATTTCTTTTCAATATATTAAAATGGAAAACAGACATGTCTTTGAAAGGTGGATTTTATTTATGACTAGGTCAATTAACGAAACATTATTAAAAGCAGCAAGAGGTGAGAAAACAGACCATGTACCTGTCTGGTATATGCGTCAAGCAGGCCGCTCTCAACCTGAGTATAGAGAAATTAAAGAAAAGTATTCCTTATTTGAAATCACCCATCAACCAGAGCTATGTGCCTATGTAACACGTTTGCCTGTTGAACAATATAACGTGGATGCAGCAATATTATATAAAGATATTATGACACCGCTTCCTGCTATTGGGATGCATGTAGAAATTAAGGGTGGAATTGGCCCAGTCATTGACAATCCTATTACGTCTTTAGCAGATGTAGAGAAGTTAGGAGAAATACATCCAGAGGATGACGTCCCATATGTTTTGGATACCATTAAATTATTAACTGAGGAGCAATTGTCTGTGCCATTAATCGGTTTTTCGGGGGCACCATTTACACTAGCAAGTTATATGATTGAAGGCGGTCCTTCTAAAAATTACAACAAGACAAAAGCGTTTATGTACACAGAACCTAAGGCATGGTTTGACTTGATGGATAAATTAGGCGATATGGTTATTACATATGTCCGGTCACAAATTAAGGCTGGGGCAAAGGCAATTCAGATTTTTGACTCCTGGGTTGGCGCATTAAATGTTGAGGATTACCGTTATTTCATTAAACCAATTATGACACGTATTTTTACCTCATTAAAAGAGGAAAATGTTCCATTAATTATGTTTGGCGTTGGAGCAAGCCATCTTGCAATGGAATGGAATGATCTTCCCCTTGACGTTGTTGGCTTGGACTGGCGCCTGCCAATTAGTCAAGCACGTGAAATGGGCGTGACTAAATCCGTCCAGGGGAATCTTGATCCAGCGATCCTTTTAGCCCCATGGGAAGTAATTGAGGAAAAAACAAAAGCGATATTAGATCAAGGCATGGCACAAGATGGTTACATTTTTAATTTAGGCCATGGTGTCTTTCCATCTGTTAAACCTGATACATTGAAAAGGTTAGCATCTTTTATCCATGAATATTCAGCCGCTAAATTAAGCCGCTAATTTCTAAAAATGTAAGTCTTAAAATTGGTAAGCAGTCCAGTTTTTTGGCACAATAGAATGAGTTGTTTATCAAGGGGGCATTAAGGGAAGCGAAACCAATAATGCCTCTTTTCTTAAATTTATACGCGTAGAGAATTGAATAAGAGGTGCACAACATGACAAAAAAGAAAATGGGTCTGTTAGTAATGGCCTATGGGACTCCCTACACATTAGAAGATATAGAAAGATATTATACGCATATCCGCCATGGCCGAAAACCAACCCCTGAAATGTTAGAAGATTTACGTAATCGTTATGAAGCCATAGGCGGCTTATCACCACTTGCGAAAATCACAAGGGATCAGGCTGAAAAATTAGAACAACACTTAAATAACGTTCAAGATGAAATCGAATTTAAAATGTATTTAGGGTTAAAACATATCGAGCCGTTTATTGAAGACGCTGTGAAAAAAATGTACGAAGACGGGATTGAAGAGGCTGTCAGTATTGTCCTTGCCCCACACTTTTCAACCTTCAGTGTAAAGTCCTATAATGGGAGAGCGGTTGAGGAAGCAGAAAAATTAGGCGGTCTAAAAATAAAGACAATAGAGAGCTGGTATAAAGAGCCTAAATTTATCGACTATTGGTCAAATAAGATCAGACGAATTTTTGATCGGATGCCTCAACAGGAAAGGGAAAATGCAGTATTAATCGTTTCGGCCCATAGTCTTCCAGAGAAAATTTTGCAATTTGGTGATCCTTATCCTATGCAGCTTCAGGAAACAGCCCAATTAATTGCTGAACAGGCGGAAATCAAAAACTATGCTATAGGCTGGCAAAGCGCCGGAAATACACCGGAACCTTGGATTGGTCCAGATGTTCAGGATTTAACTAGAGAACTTTATCAGCAAAATCAGTATCAAGCTTTCGTTTATGCACCGGTTGGTTTTGTTTGTGAGCACCTTGAAGTCCTATATGATAATGATTTTGAATGCAAAGCAGTAACAGATGAGCTTGGTGTTAACTACTATCGTCCCGAGATGCCTAATGCGAAAGATGAATTTATTGATTGTTTATCGACCGTTGTATTAAACAGACTATCTGAAGAGCTTTAGGAATGAAATAATAAGAAAGTAGGTGAAGTCCTTGGTGGAGGAAAAAAAGAAGGTTGTGATTGTCGGGGGAGGAATTGCAGGACTTACATCGGCTTTCTATCTTCAAAAGGCAGTGCAAGAGCATCAACTTCCATTGGAAATCCAACTCATTGAAGCATCCCATCGTCTCGGTGGAAAAATGCAAACAGTCATTAAAGACGGTTATACAATAGAGCGAGGTCCTGACTCTTTCCTAGCAAGGAAAACGAGCATGATCAGGCTAGCAAAGGAAGTTGGAATGGATGACAAATTAGTGCCAAATTCCACGGGTAAATCGTATGTTCTTGTTAACGATAAGCTTCATTCAATGCCCGGAGGTTCGATTATGGGAATCCCAACGGAAATAGGTCCTTTTCTCACGACTAATCTTTTTTCGGTTCCCGGTAAATTAAGAGCTGCGGCCGATTTCATTTTACCTCGTTCAGAAAGTGGAAAAGACCAATCCCTTGGCCAGTTTTTCAGAAGGAGATTAGGTGATGAGGTGGTTGAGAATTTAATAGAACCATTATTATCGGGAATTTATGCCGGGGATATTGATCAATTAAGCCTTATGTCTACGTTTCCACAGTTTTACGAGGTGGAACAGAAATATAGAAGCCTAATCGTTGGCATGAAAAAAACAACCCCTACTCAGCCTAAAAAGGTCGCTAATCAAGATAAGAAAAAAGGCGGTTTTTTAACCTTCATAACAGGCTTACAATCATTTGCCGAAGCAATAGAAGCAAAACTAGATCCCAGTTCGATCCTAAAAGGACATCGAGTTGAAAAAATAACAAAACAAGATGGTACTTACGAGCTGTATTTGAATAACGGAGAATCCATAAACGCTGACAGTATCATTGCGGCTACACCACACAAAATTACCCAAACCATGTTTTCCGATTACAGATTCTTTGATCCATTTAAATCAGTTCCATCTACATCGGTTGCAACGGTAGCCTTAGCCTTTCCTAAGGAAGCCATAAAAAATGATATAGATGGTACAGGATTTGTCGTTTCAAGGAACGGTGATTATTCCATTACCGCTTGTACATGGACACATAAAAAATGGGAACATTCAACGCCAACCGGGAAGGTTCTCCTCCGCTGTTATGTCGGCAGGGCAGGCGATGAAACAATTGTTGATTTGTCAGATGATCAAATTATTCGAATTGTCCTTGATGATTTAAATAAGACGATGTCGATTACCATGAAACCAGATTTCTCAGTCGTTTCTAGATGGAAAAATGCTATGCCGCAATATACAGTAGGTCATAAGAAACGATTGGAAACAATACTAAACCACGTAGAAACAGAATTACCGGGTGTATTTTTAGTTGGCGCTTCCTATGGTGGAGTAGGCCTTCCTGATTGTATTGACCAGGGTGAGGCAGCAGTGAAGAATGTTTTAGATTACTTAAAAATGAATAATCATTAAAAGAGGCTGTTATTTTTAACAGCTTTTTTTAATTAAAAATTTCCCTCTTGTCAACTAAAAAAAATGGATGTATACTCTTAAAGTATTAATGACTGAAATGTTCATTCGGTCATTTGAGTTAACTGTAATGCCAATTAGGGCTTTCTTATCTATGTAAGTCCTAATTTTTAACACAAAAATGACCAAATGAATAATTTAGTCAAAAGAGGAGGCTTCTGAGGTGAAAAACAACCTATTAAAAAAAGAACTTTCACAGATTTTTAAAAACAGAAAAGTTCTTATACCGATTATTGCTATTTTGTTTGTTCCTGTTTTGTATGCCGGCATGTTCCTATGGGCCTTTTGGGACCCTTATGCTAAGTTAAACGAACTGCCTGTTGCGGTCGTCAATGAAGATACGGGGGCAGCATTAGATGGAAATCAATTAAAGCTTGGTAATGACTTAGTATCAAAGCTAAAGGACAGTAATGATTTTAAGTTTGACTTTGTTGATAAGAATGAAGGCTATAAAAGGCTTAAAGATCAAAAGTATTACATGGTTATTGAGATTCCAAGCGACTTCTCCAAAAATGCAACCACATTAATGGAGGAAAAACCTGAAAAATTGGAATTAATCTATACTCCAAACGAGAGTTATAACTTCCTTTCAGCTCAAATTGGCGGCACAGCGATCGAGAAAATAAAGACGGCAGTTGCTGAAAAAGTAACCGAAACATATGTAGAAACGATGTTTGACAAAATTTCTGAACTTGCAGATGGAGTGGTGAAAGCAAGTGATGGTGCAGGACAGTTAAGTGATGGTTCTGTTGATTTAAAGAAGGGGTCTGAGGATTTAAATAAAGGTCTTGCAACCCTTGCTGAAAAATCAATTGAATTTAATAATGGAATGAAAGCAGCAGATGCAGGTTCAGATGAACTTGCTGCAGGGTCTGAGGAATTATCTAACGGACTTGCTATATTTGCAGAAAAATCCCTTGAATTTAATAAGGGTATTCAAACCGCAAATTCAGGTTCACAAGAATTAGCATCTGGTTCCACTGATCTGAAAAACGGGCTGGCAAAAGTGGATGCCAGCATGCCAGAATTAATTGCTGGAACAAATAAAGCAGCCGCAGGGGCAGAGCAGTTAAAAAATGATCTGCCAGCTGGTATAGCTTCTGAAGTTAATAAAGAATTAACAGGCAGTGTTGGAGAAATAAATAGTGGGATTGATCAGTTTAAGTCCCAATTAACGGGGATGCTGGCATCACAGATTGCTGAACAGACCACTGCCCAGCAAACGGAAAAAATGCAGCAACTGGCACAAACTTTAATTGAAAATAAAGTAGATCCTTCTTTAGTTCAAGCAATCATGGTGAATGAGCAAAAAAATGCACCAACGAAGGAACAGCTACAACAACAAATTATCGCAGGGCTAAGTCCTCAACTAGATGCAGGTTTTAATCAATTTAAAACAGGTATTGATGAAAAATTAGCCGGTGCTTCTACTGGTTTGTCAACTAAGATAAAAGCACAAACCGATCCATATTTTGACCAATTGATTACGGGAATCGGTCAAGTTAATGGCGGACAACAGCAATTGCAAAAAGGTATTCATGATTTATATGTTGGCTCAGCCAAATTAAATGATGGTACCAATAATCTTTCAACAGGTATGAATAAGTTAGCCGCGGGTTCGGATCAAATGACTGCTGGTACTAATCAATTAGCATCAGGTTCAACTGAGTTGAAAAATGGTGCAGCTAACCTTACAAGCGGAATGAATCAATTAACATCTGGTTCAGCTGCGATTACTTCTGGTGCTGGCCAATTAGCAGAGGGTTCAGGACAATTAAAGGATGGAACCAATACATTGGCAAGCGGGGCAAATGAATTAGCTGATAAGCTCGCAGATGGGGCCAAAGAAGCATCAACAGTTCATTCAAATGATAAAACTTATAATATGATGGCAGACCCTGTCAAACTTGATAATGAAAAAATAAATCATGTACCAAACTATGGAACTGGATTCGCGCCGTATTTTCTTTCTTTAGGCCTGTTTGTCGGTGCCCTTCTCTTATCGATTGTATTTCCACTCCGAGACCCAGCGGTTGTCCCATCTAGCGGATTTAACTGGTTTGCCAGTAAGTATTCCATTATGGCAGGAGTTGGAATCATTCAGGCAATCCTAGCTGACGTAATTGTCCTAGCTGGATTAGGTTTAGAGGTTCAAAGCATTCCAAAGTTTATCTTGTTTTCCATTATCACAAGTTTAACTTTTGTCGCTTTAATTCAACTGCTTGTGTCAGCTTTTGCTGATGCTGGACGTTTCCTTGCTATCTTGATTTTAATTTTTCAATTAACTACAAGTGCAGGAACCTTCCCACTTGAGTTGATTCCAGACTTTTTACAGCACTTTAATGCCTTTTTGCCAATGACGTATTCTGTTCAAGGCTTTAAAGCTGTTATTTCAAGTGGTGATTACAGCTTTATGTGGCAAAATATTATGATTCTTGTTGGGTTCTTACTGTTATTTGCTCTAGGAACCATCTCGTATTTTACCATGAGATTTAAACATCAAAAGAAACACAACATGAATCAGTTAGTTAATGAATAAATAATACTTTAAACCAACCGTGGTGATTGCGGTTGGTTTTTTTGTTAGATAGGAAAGTTACACTTTCCTATCATGCATAAGTCCACCTACGCCTCATAACCGCCAATCGACGAGTTTTCTTTGTAAATATAACCTCTTTTTGCGTATATTATAAATAGGAACTTAGATTTGGAGGAGTTAACAATGAAAATGACAGTAATTGGCTTCTGGGGCGGCTATCCAAAACAAAATGGCGCCAGCTCTGGGTATTTACTTGAGCATGAAGGGTTTCACTTATTAATTGATTGTGGGAGCAGTGTTCTTTCTAAATTGCAAAATATCATTCAGCCTGAGGAATTGGATGCGGTGATAATCTCGCACTATCACCCGGATCATATTGCAGATATTGGGGTATTGCAGCATGCACGATTAATTCAAGGATTTTTGGGAAAAGACATGCCTACTCTCCCACTCTATGGCCACCACATGGATGAACAAGAATTCGCCAAGCTAACTTATAAGAATATAACCAAAGGGGTAGCTTATCAACCTGAAAGCAACCTTACTGTAGGTCCATTTCAAATCTCTTTCTTACAGACCAATCATCCCGTTCCGTGTTTTGCCATGAGAATAGAGGCGGATGGGAAAGTGCTTGTCTATACAGCTGATAGCTCCTTTAAAGAAGAGTTTATTGAATTTAGCCGGGATGCAGATTTATTACTATGTGAATGTAACTTCTACGGTGATCAAAGCGGCAAGTCTGCTGGTCATATGAATAGTGTGGACGCTGGTCGATTTGCGCAAAAGTCAGCAGTTAAACAATTAATTCTAACCCATCTTCCCCAGTATGGAAACTTAACTGAGCTAATTGAAGAGGCGTCAGAACACTTTACTGGTATAATAAAACTTGCAGAAGAATTCCAATCTATTTCAATATAAGAAGGGAACTATAGCTAATGTTATTTATAGATAATAAGGGGATCCATGATCCGCAAATCAACCTAGCGATTGAAGAGTATGCGTTAAAAAACCTCGATATTAACGAGACCTATTTATTATTTTACATAAATGAACCTTCAATCATAATTGGTAAAAATCAAAATACCATTGAAGAAATAAATACAGAATATGTTGAGGAAAATGGAATTAAGGTGGTCCGGAGACTGTCTGGCGGGGGTGCTGTTTATCACGACCTCGGAAATTTAAACTTCAGCTTTATAACAAAAGATGATGGAGACAGCTTTCATAATTTCCGGAAGTTTACCGAACCAGTCGTAGCTGCTTTGAATAAATTAGGCGTAAAAGCCAAGTTGAGCGGTCGAAATGACTTGGAAGTAGACGGAAGGAAAATTTCTGGAAATGCTCAGTTTTCAACAAGAGGAAGAATGTTTAGTCATGGAACACTCATGCTCAATTCTGAGATTGAAAATGTCGTATCAGCCTTGAAAGTTAAGAAAGACAAGATTGAATCAAAAGGAATCAAATCTGTACGCAGCCGTGTTGCAAATATATCTGAGTTTCTGGATGAGAAGCTGGAGATAGGCGAATTCCGTTCTTTATTGTTAAAAAACATTTTTGAGGGTCAAAGGGAAATACCAGAATATACTCTAACTGAAGAGGATTGGGAAAAAATTCATCAACTCTCAAAGGAACGTTACCAAAACTGGGAATGGAATTATGGCAAATCTCCTAAATTTAATTTGCAGCATTCCCACCGCTTCCCTGCTGGGTCAATTGATGTTCGACTGGAGGTAAACAAAGGAATCATCGACAATTGTAAAATATATGGGGACTTTTTTGGTGTGGGCGATGTAAGTGAAATTGAAAATAAATTAACGGGTGTGCGCTACGAAAAAAAAGAAATAGAAGAAGCACTCTCCGATGTGGATACGACACATTATTTTGGTAAAATTACCAAAGAGGAGTTTATTAACTTAATTTATTAAAACTGACGCGGTGACCTAACCAAGCACCGCGTTTTTATTTTTTTATCGATTATACTTGAATACTTAAAATTCAAGCAATATAATATATTTAGAAAATTTTTACGAAAAAGTGAATGAGTATTCATTCACAAAGGGAGGGAAATTATGAATTTAACAACAAAGCTTCATGAAACAGCTCTAAAGTTTGCGGAAAAACCAGCGTATTACTTTATGGGCCAAGCGAGTACTTATGCAGAATTGGATGCCTCTATTACCAAGTTTGCTTCTGGTCTAGAAAAATTAGGGCTTAAACAAGGTGATCATATTGCCTTGCTGCTTGGAAATTCACCGCATTTTGTCATTGGTTTGTATGGAGCATTACGGCTAGGGGTAACCGTGATTCCCGTAAATCCGATATACACGGCAGATGAAATTGGTTATATCTTGAATAATGGCGATGTGAAAGCAGTAATTGCGCTTGATTTAGCACTCCCATTAGCAGAAAAAATGCATGGCCATTTGCCTAAAATTGAGCACTACATCTTTTGTGAAACAAGCCCTGAGAGTCTTGTACAATCGGAGATCGAACAGTTATCTGTTTATCCAAAAATGAAATCGTTTACAGAAGTTGTTTCGATTGGTGAACTATCTTTTCAAGGCCCTGAACTACAAGATGATGACACGGCGATTATCCTATATACATCTGGAACAACTGGGAAACCAAAAGGGGCTATGTTAACCCATAAAAATTTATATAGTAATGCCCAAGATGTAGGCGATTATTTAAAAATGAGCAATGAAGACAGGGTGGTAACAGTTCTCCCAATGTTTCATGTGTTTTGTCTGACTGTGGCATTAAATGCTCCATTATTAACGGGCGCCACCCTGTTAATCGTACCGAGATTTAGTCCGAAAGAAGTTTTTGCACTGATTAAACAATATCAAGCTACTGTTTTTGCCGGAGTGCCTACAATGTATAATTTCCTCTATCAATTTCCTGATGGAAACCCGGATGATTTAAATTCATTACGTTTATGTATTTCAGGGGGGGCATCACTTCCAGTAGCCCTATTAAAGAACTTTGAACAAAAATTCAATGTATTAGTTTCTGAGGGTTATGGATTATCAGAGGCATCCCCTGTTACCTGCTTTAACCCGCTAGACCGTCCACGCAAGCCTGGTTCAATTGGTACTTCGATTCTTCGCGTGGAAAACAAAGTGGTGGATGAACTCGGTGAAGAGGTTCCTGTTGGTGCTGTTGGGGAACTTATTGTACGTGGACCAAATGTGATGAAAGGCTATTATAAAATGGATGAAGAAACTGCAGCGGCAATTCGAAACAGCTGGCTCTATACCGGTGACATGGCTAGAAGGGATGAAGAGGGATATTTTTACATTGTTGATCGAAAAAAGGATTTAATCCTTGTTGGGGGATACAATGTGTATCCTCGTGAAGTAGAGGAAGTTATCTATAATCATCCTGACGTAGTAGAAGTGGCAGTTCTTGGGGTTCCAGATCCTAACCAAGGTGAGGCAGTGAACGCGTATGTTGTTAGTAAAAACCCAGAGCTTACAAGCGAACAAATTACTGAATATTGTAAAGAACACCTTGCTAAGTATAAAGTGCCTTCCAGCATTGAATTCTTAGAAGAGCTTCCTAAGAATACAACTGGGAAAATTTTAAGACGCGCTCTTAAATCCCAAATTACACAAGCCGTTGGAAAATAAATCTTAGTCTTTGTGAAAAGAACTAATCATTATGAGAAACAAACAATAACATGGTGCCTGACACCATGTTATTTTTTATTTAATTTATTCAAAAAATTTGCTAATATTTATATTTATATGAGTATTTGAATCAGGGGGGAGTAGAAAATGGCAGACGTAGCTATAGAAAGAGAAACGTCTGAATTTAAAAAAGGTGTTCAAGCGGGGATCACTATTGGGATTGGCTATTTTCCGATTGCATTAACATTTGGTCTCCTCGCTAAAACATCAGGGCTGTCCATTTATGAAACAGTCTTAATGAGTGTGATTGTGTTTGCAGGAGCTTCACAATATATATCATTAAGTCTCATCGCATATGGGACAGGCGCTGCTGAGATTATTTTAACCACTTTCATCGTGAACATTAGGCATTTTTTAATGTCAGCAACCCTAAATGAAAAGAGTGAAGATGACCATCTAATTTACAAATTATTTTATTCTTTTGGGATTACCGATGAAACATTCTCTGTTGCTGCCACAAAGGAAGGGACAGCGACATCTGGTTTTTTATTTGGTCTCATTTCAATTTCCTATTCCAGTTGGGTTGTTTTTTCCGGTGTGGGACACCTAATTGGCGCGAGTCTCCCGCAAACCTTGCAGGAAAGTATGGGAGTAGCACTGTATGCCATGTTTATTGGTCTTTTAGTTCCTTCCATGAAAAAAAGTGTAAAGGTAATTTTTTTGGCCGCACTCGGGGCAGCTTTTAACTCTATTTTTACAATTAGTCATATGATGGCACAAGGCTGGGCAATAGTTACAGCCACACTATTATCTGCTATTATCATTGAAGCAGTAGAAACAGTGAAAACAAGGCAGAGAGGTGGTCAACATGAAGAGTGAAATTGTATGGATGATCATCGGGATGGGGATTGTTACCTACATTCCTCGCATGCTGCCGTTTGTACTCTTTAAAGGAAAAGAGCTCCCACCGTTTGTTCAAGGTGTATTAAAAAATGTTCCCTATGCAACCCTCGGTGCGTTAATATTTCCTGCCATTATCTTTATTCAAAAGGATGACCTGTTGTATGGTGTACTCGGGGCTGCAGCGGCTTTTATTGCTGCCTTTTTAGGGGCTAATGTGATTGTGGTTGTGCTAGGTTCTATTGCTGTTTTAGCCTTATATTCTTATCTCATGTAGCCTGTAATGTACTAGCTTTTTGTTTTCTATAGTTCTAAATCTGCCTTTTTTAACTAAACTAGGTAGAGAGGCTGTACAAAAAGGGGGACAAAATCATGGTAAGAAAAATGGGGGTCTTTGCGGTTTTGGCCTTTTGTTTATATGGGTTGTTTATTTATTGGTATTTATTTCATTTTTCTGAATCAGCATTACCTTTTGAATATCAAGGGTCAAAAGCAGATCCATCTACCTTTCTAAATGGAAGAGAACTAGATTTGAGCGAGGAGTATTCGAAAATCAGAAATCTTTTGTTTTTCTTATCTACTCCAATTGAATGGCTTTTCTATTTTTTAATTTTATTATTTGGCCTTTCCAAAGCGTTCAAGCGCTGGGCAGAGCAATCATCAAAATATAAGTTCTTACAGCTTTCAATTTATTTAATTTGGTTGTCTTTTTTTGCATTTATTGCCACATTTCCTTTAAGTTATATCAGTTATTCTTTATCTAAAACATATCAAATATCTACGCAATCTTTTGCTTCGTGGATGAAGGATGAATTAATTGATTTTTGGATTAATTATGGAACTTGGTTAATAATTGTTCCGGTTCTTTATTGGCTAATGAAAAAGAGTCAAAAGCGTTGGTGGCTTTACGGCTGGTTATTGTCTATTCCTTTTACCCTATTTATGATGTTTTTACAGCCTGTTGTCATTGATCCTTTATACAATGATTTCTATCCCTTAAAGAACAAGGAATTAGAGGCGAAAATTTTGACACTTGCTGAAAAGGCAGAAATACCTGCCCAGCACGTTTTTGAAGTGAATATGGCTGATAAAACAAACGCTTTAAATGCTTATGTAACGGGAATTGGCTCTAATGCCCGAATAGTCCTCTGGGATACCACCTTAAATAGACTAAATGATAACCAAATTCTATTTATTATGGCCCATGAAATGTGTCACTATGTCGAAAAGCATATCTACTTTGGAATTGGCGGCTACCTGCTTCTTTCATTGTTGGGGCTGTATTTAACCTATAAACTGATGAATTGGGCTGTAAGGCGATGGGGAAAGGAACTTAAAATAGAAGATGTAAGAGATATTCGATCCCTGCCATTATTTTTCATGATTATATCGATGCTCTTATTTGCTGCTAGTCCGGTATCCAATTTTGTATCACGGTATCAGGAAATGCGGGCTGACAAGTATGCGATAGAGATGACCAAAAATCCAGAGGCGGCCATTACATCTTTTCAAGAATTAACCCGCTCCGGTCTGAGTGAAGTAAATCCGCCCGTTTTGGTGAAAATCTTCCGGTATACACATCCATCGATGCTTGATCGTATATCCATGCTGGAAGAGTACGAAATTGAGCATCGTAATAAGTAAGGAAATGACTGAAGATGAGTGACTCGTCTTCAGTTTTATTTATAATATAAGAATTTATAAGTTTTGACATTGAAAATTGTCCAGCTCCAGCGCCCGTGACCAGGGCGCTGCCGCTTTTCTTATTCCAAAAAAACAACCGCCTTGCGGCGGGCGGGTTAAATAGTTTTATGAACCGAATCGTTTGTTAATTTTCCTTAGTTCATCAGATAAAGTGTGAAATTGTTTTTTGTCACGGCAATCAATGGCCTTGTCAATGTTCCTTAACAATTTTTCCTTCTCAATCGTTAATTGGATTTCTGATAAAAGCATATCGATGTATAAATCTTGGACAAAGTTCTCTTTCATACGGGTTCGTTTCATTGCACCGGTTTTCATTAATTCTGAATATGATTTCTCCTTCACGAACATCACCTCTGATGCTTTTTTTTATTATATGGAGATTTAGCAATAATATCAATATTATTTATAATTTTCTGATAATATTATTCTTGACATCAACTTTGTGAATAAATTAGTAACAATTCAAAATATTTAAGATGTAAAAAAATAAAAGTGGTAAGATATGGATGGTTATTTAAAATGTAAAGGAGTGGAATGAAAGTTGAAACGAAAACAAATCGGAGATTATATCATAAATTCTTGTACAAGGTATATTACACCGGTGGAATATGGGAATAGTATATATTCCCTTATTGGTGAAATCGATGACGAATTTCTGTGTCCTGTTAAACCAACTAGTATTGTTCAAAAAAGCTGCGCTTATTATGGTGTCGATTTTGAGAGCCGGAGGAAGGGAACGAGACTCTTAATTAACTATTCGAGAAAACTCCCACTAATTATCGAACCTATTAACCAAATATACACTTTTTGCACAACTTCACCAGATAATCTTAAATGTACTTGGTTCTTCCTTTCGCATATTAAGAATTATCAGCGTGTTTCAACGCAAGAAACCCGCGTAATTTTTTCTGACGATCAATCAAAAACTTTTTTAGTGTCTCCTAATATGTTTGATAAACAAAGGTTAAAAGCTTGTCATTTGCAATTGGAGTTCATAAAACGAGTTGATTATAGTAAGAAAAAACTTTCTTATGTGCTTTATGGCCCTAAAGTATCAAAGGCTTCGGAGAGCAGCGAATTTTATTTAAAAGATTCAAAATGATTTCTTATCGGGACAGGTGTTTTTTTAAAAAGTATGCTTCCATTAATTCCTGAACTTTATTTCGTATCCTTGGATTAAAGTAATTATGGTTTTCTTCATAGCCATTATAAATAAACATATACATGGTAAAAGCATCGTCCCGTTTAGTTTCAATTACTTGTAGTTTATTCTTTTTCATATACTGTTTTACCTCTGCTAATTCCTTCTGAACATCTTTCATCGTGTCTTCAATTAATTTCAAATAAGGGATTTTCAATTTAAAAGGACTATTATCCACCACCACTAAATCACGATTTAAGATAATAAGAACCATTGGTAAATAAATGGCCTTTTCCAATATGTCACGATCATGCTCAGGGATTCGGGTCATCTTATCATCTACACCTTTCTATATATAAACGAACAAATGTTCCTTTTTATTTTACAAAAAAGAGTTCATAAAAGCAATAGAACACAAATTTTGCAAAGCTCGTCAGCTGACGAGCTTTCTTTATTGCAATTTTGAGGTAATATATGAGAAAGTTTTTATTAATAGAAGGATATTTAGTAGGGGAAAATGAATTAAATGAGGAAACCTTATGAAAAATGAACGTCATATAGTGCTATATGAAAAAAATAGAGGACGAATGGGTGATAAACGATGAGATCTGATAGACACCAAAAGAAGAGAAGGAAAAGATGGCCGACCATTTTGCTTGTCATTTTATTGCTTATTGGAGGAACGGCAGGCTATGCTTATTTTCAATATAAACAAGGAGTGAATCAATCATTAAAAATGCTAAATAAGGATCCGGAGGAAAATGATGTTGTTTACACATTTGATGGTCAGAAGGATCAGTATGGTGATACGAATATCTTACTGCTTGGAAGTGATGCTCGAGAAAATGAGAAAACATCTAGGTCAGATACGATAATGATTGCCCATTATAACCAAGAAAAAGGAACCTTTAAACTTACTTCTATTATGAGGGATAGTTATGTGGATATACCAGGACATGGAAAGCATAAAATTAATTCTGCCTTTGCACGTGGAGGTCCAGAATTAATGCGCCAAACAATTAAAGAGAACTTTGATATCGACCTTCAATATTATGCAATAGTTAACTTTCAAGGCTTTGTACAATTAATAGATGAAGCCTTTCCAAAGGGTGTAGAAATAGATGTAGAGAAAAAAATGTCCGAAAATATTGATGTAACACTAGAACCGGGTCTGCAACGGTTAAATGGTGAACATTTATTAGGTTATGTTCGGTTTCGTCATGATGCAGTTGGAGATTTTGGACGAGTCGAACGCCAGCAAAAAGCAGTTAAAGCTATAAAAGAGCAATTGGGTGGTATACAAACCATAACCAAGATTCCAAAATTAATTGGTATTGTTTCACCGTACGTTAATACGAATATGAAAACCTCGGATACAGTTTTTATGGCAAAAGATTTCCTTTCAGACAAAAGAGGAAGTATCGAAACACTACGGATTCCCATCGAAAATAGTTTTACTGAACCAAAGATAAAAGGGGAGGGATCCGTTTTGAGAATGGATATTGAAAAAAATAAAGAAGCACTCCATAAATTTATTACACAATAAAGAGAGAGCAGTAAAATAAAGGAGAAAACGGCATGGACTTCGAATCATTAAAAGCTTGGTTTACACTTGAACATGTAATGAGTCTTATACAAGAATATCGGGCCCTTGGACCGATTCCAGGCATATTGTTGATCGTCATTGAAGCATTTTTGCCGTTTCTTCCTCTGTTCGTTTTTGTAATGGCGAATGCCAGTGCGTTTGGACTGTGGTTAGGCTTTCTATATTCATGGCTGGGAGCTTGTCTTGGAGCGTTTCTCGTTTTTTTCTTAGTCAGAAGATATGGGCAAAGAAGGTTATTATCTTTTATACCGAAGCATCCAAAAGTCCGCAAATTAATGGACTGGGTGGACCGACATGGATTTAGCCCGCTTTTTTTATTACTATGTTTTCCGTTTACTCCTTCGGCTGTTGTAAACATTGTCGCAGGCCTTTCAAAAATTAGTTATGCCCAATACATGCTGGCAGTGGGCATCGGGAAAATGGTGATGATTTTTACCATTAGCTTTATCGGCTATGATCTCCATTCATTAATAACAAAGCCGTTTCGAACAATTATTGTTTTGTTTGTTATATTTATTTTATGGTTAATAGGAAAAAGAATGGAAGTAAGAATGAATAAGCACATGGAAACTGACCATAATGGAGAAATAGAGAGACATAAAGAGATGGAGAAACGGAGGAGCTTCAATGAAAATTGAATGGAAAAAAGAAGGACTAGAATGGGTTAAGGCTTTTGCCATAGGAATTATTATTTTTGCTTTTATTCGTACTTTTTTCTTTTCCAATTATGTTGTTGAAGGCGAATCGATGATGCCGACACTTCAGGATGGAAATAAACTGGTGGTTAATAAACTTGGTTATCAAGTGGGAGAGTTAAATCGATTTGATGTTATTGTGTTTCACGCCAATGCCAAAGAGGATTTTGTCAAACGTATTATTGGATTGCCAGGTGATAAACTTGAATATCGTAATGATCAATTGTATATTAACGGACATAAATATGAGGAACCCTTTTTAACGATTTATAAACAAAAATCACCTGGTGTTAAGATAACTGGAGATTTTAGTTTGAAGGAAATTACGGGTGAAAATACAGTTCCTGAGGGCAAATTATTTGTTCTGGGAGATAATCGGCTAGGAAGCTGGGACAGCCGTCAATTTGGATTTATTTCTGCAAGTCAAGTGGTTGGAAAAGTGGATTTGCGTTATTGGCCATTGAATGAGATGGATGTACATTTTTAAACGATAAAAGGGTAAACACGATTCTAAAATCGTGTTTTTTTTAATACTCGCTAAAAAACAATTTCCATTTTTGGTTGGAACCTTCCTAGTAAAATACAAACGTTTGTACTTGTTTTATGATAGAATGAAAGATACGGAGTTTGCATGAAAGTGAGGTATCCCTATGTCATTAAGAATGATCATTGGGCGGTCAGGAAGCGGCAAAACAGCCATGGTTCTTGACGAAATAAGGGGAAAGCTAATCGAAAATCCAGAGGGCAGCCCGATCATATATATTGTTCCCGAGCAAATGACATTTTTAACGGAATATCATTTGGCTGCTGATTCCCGCATTGGTGGAATGATTAGGGCTCAGGTTTTTAGTTTTTCTCGCTTAGCGTGGCGGATCCTGCAGGAAACAGGGGGGATTAGCCGTATTCATTTAAGCAGTGTTGGTATGAATATGCTAATTCGTAAAATCATTGACGAACAGAAAGAAAATTTAACTATTTTTCAACGGGCAGCAGATAAAAATGGTTTTATTCAACAAATAGAACAAATGATTATAGAATTCAAGCGATACTGTTTGAATCCAAGTGATCTGATTCATGGTTCAGTACAGGACGGAAAACAAGATCAAACTTCTTCAAAAGCATTACAAGATAAATTAAGAGATTTGGAAATAATTTATACAAAATTTGAGGATGAAGTCTTTGGTAAATATATTGATTCAGAAGATTATTTCCGTCTCTTAGCAGAGAAAATTTCCGCCTCTACATACTTACAACAGGCAGAAATTTATATTGATGGGTTTTACAGTTTTACACCACAGGAATATCGTGTCATTGATGAATTGATGAAAAGTTGCAAAACAGTTTCTATGGCGATGACAACAGACCGATTATATTTGGATGAAGTACCTGATGAACTTGACTTGTTCCGTTCATCAGGTGAGACATGTTACAACATCTATACTTTAGCAAGGACAAACGGCATTCAACTGGAACAGCCGATCATTCTAAACGAACCAAAAAAATGGAATCACTCTTCCTTATTGCACTTAGAGGCTAAGTTTAATGCGCGCCCTGCAGCTGTCTTCCATGGTGAGACCATGATTCAAATAGGCCATGCCGTTAATCGGAGAGCCGAAATAGAAGGCATTGCCAGAGAAATCCGTGATGTTATTCGGAAAAAGGACTATCGGTATCGAGATATTGCCTTGTTAATTAGAAATGGCGGGGTATACCATGAAATCATTGAACCGGTTTTTGACGACTATGATATTCCGTACTTTATTGATCAAAAACGGACGATGCTTAATCACCCGCTTATTGAGTTCATTCGCTCAAGCCTTGAGGTAATTAACTCTTATTGGCGGTATGAACCTGTATTTAGAGCAATTAAAACAGAACTACTATATCCCTTAGAGGAAAACGCCTTTAAAATGCGTGAAAAGATGGATAGACTGGAAAATTTCTGTTTAGCCTATGGAATCAAAGGCAGTAAATGGACGAAAAAGGATCGCTGGATTTACAAACGCTTTAAAGGTCTTGAAGCAACTGCCAATATTCAAACGGACGCGGAAAAAGAGTTGGAGCAAGAATTAAATAATTTAAAGTTGATGGTATCAGCCCCTATTTTACGGCTGTCCAGAAGGCTGAAAAAAGCAGATACAGGCCGTAAACTTTGTGAAGCGATTTACCTATATTTAGAAGAATTAGATATTCCCGAAAAACTTGAAAAGTGGAAAATAGCGGCTGAAGAAAAAGGAAAGCTTGTCCAAATGCGTGAGCATGAGCAAGTTTGGAATGCTGTTATTGATCTGCTTGATCAGTATGTTGAAATATTAGGGGAGGAGCAGGTCACATTAAAGGAATTTGCCGCTATATTAGAAGCAGGCTTTGAATCATTGTATTTTTCTCTTATTCCTCCAGCCCTTGATCAGGTATTAATTGGGGATTTAGAAAAATCGAGATTAAATGATATCAAAATTGTTTTTGTAGTTGGCGTGAATGAGGGCGTTTTGCCGGCTAAAATCTCTGATGAGAGCATTCTGGCTGAAGAAGAGCGTGAGTTATTACTATCCTCAGGGATTACGATTGCACCAAGCAGCCGGACACGTCTTCTCGATGAGAATTTCCTTGCCTATAAAGCCTTTACGGCGCCAACAGACAAGCTGTATGTTAGTTACCCACTTGCCAATGATGAAGGAAAAGCATTAATTCCTTCATCGTACATTAAACGGTTTAAGGACATGTTCCCGGATGCCTGTGAAGCCCACTATGTAACAGACCCTTCAGAACTAGATGAAATCGGGCAGTTAAGTTTTGTATCTAATCTTACGGCATCACTTTCCTACCTCAACTCTCAATTACAATGGAGGAAGAGAAGTTATCCAATTTCTAATCTTTGGTGGGATGTATATAACTTCTATCTGAAAAGCCCGTGGAGAAGCCAGGCAGAAAAAGTATTTTCAAGTCTCTTTTATTCCAATGAAACTGTCCAGCTATCCCAAGAGGTGTCCGATGAGCTATATGGGGAGACAATACAAGCTAGTGTTTCAAGGATGGAATTATTTAATGGATGTGCCTTTTCTCATTTTGCCCAGCATGGACTCAAACTAAGGGAGCGTCAAATTTTCCGCTTAGAGGCACCTGACATTGGAGAACTATTTCATGCGGCATTAAAACAGATTGCTGATGTTGTTAATGAACGAAACTTGTCCTGGGCTGAGTTAACACCACAGCAATGTGAACACCTTTCAAAAGAGGCAGTTAAGACATTAGCACCTAAGCTGCAAAATGAAATATTACTAAGTTCGGAGCGGCATCATTATATTCAAAGAAAATTAGAACAAATCATAACCCGCGCTTCACTTGTTTTAAGTGAGCATGCCAAAGTAAGCGGGTTTTCACCGATTGGTTTGGAGTTGGGTTTTGGGACAAATGCTGATCTCCCGCCATTAACATTTTCTTTGAAAGATGGAAAAAGAATGGAATTAGCAGGCCGAATTGACAGAGTCGATAAAGCAAAAGCAGATGATGATAGTGTCTTTTTACGAGTTATTGATTATAAATCCAGTGAGAAGGATGTCAATTTAACTGAGGTTTATTATGGTCTTGCCTTGCAAATGTTAACCTATCTGGATATAGTCATGACCCATTCTAATGAATTAGTAGAGCTGAAAGCGACCCCTGCAGGTGTCCTTTATTTCCATGTTCATAATCCATTTATTAATTCTAAAAAAATGTTAACCATAGATGAAATTGAAAAAGAAATAATGAAAAAATTTAAGATGAATGGTTTAATGCTGAGTGACCAAAAGGTTATTCAACTCATGGACCAAACATTAGAATCAGGAGACTCGCACATTGTAGCTGCTGGTATTAAGAAAGACGGGAATTTATCAAAAAAATCAAAGGTTGCAAGTTTAGAAGAATTTGATAATCTTAGACACCATGTTCGTGATTTATATCAGCAAACCGGCAATGACATTATAAATGGGAAAGTGGATATTGCACCATATAAATTGAAGGACAAAACCCCCTGCACATTTTGTGCTTACAAGACTGTTTGTCAATTTGATGAATCTATGGCAAGTAATCATTTTAGGGTACTTACACCTCATTCCAAGGATGATATATTAGACATCATCAGAAAGGAGCGGAATGTAGATGAATAACTTTATAATCCCTCCGAAACCAGAGGGGGTGACATGGACGGACGATCAATGGAAAGCAATTGCAGCTAAGAATAAGGATATTTTAGTCGCAGCTGCAGCTGGTTCAGGGAAAACGGCCGTCCTTGTGGAAAGAATTATTCAAAAAATCATCTCAAAGGAAGAGCCAATTAATGTTGATGAATTGTTAGTTGTTACGTTTACAAATGCCTCCGCTGCAGAGATGCGCCACCGCATTGGAGAAGCATTAGAAAAGGCCATTGATCAGGATCCCAACTCAAAGCATTTAAGAAAGCAGCTTAGTTTATTAAATAGGGCTTCTATTTCAACGTTACACTCCTTTTGTATGGAAGTAATCCGTAAATATTATTATTTAATCGATATTGATCCCGGTTTCCGAATCGCTGATGAGACAGAAGCACAATTAATAAGAGATGAAGTAATGGATGAACTGTTTGAAGAGGAATATGGAAAAAAGGATAACGAGCCATTTTTTAATTTAGTAGATTCTTTCACAAATGATCGAAGCGATGCGGCCTTAATGGATATCATTCGTTCCATCTATGACTTTGCATGTTCGAATCCGCTCCCTGACGACTACTTACAATCGATCGTTTCTATGTATGATGTGAAAAATATAACAAAATTAGAGGAACTTCCCTTTATTCAGTCCTTGCTATTTGATGTTAAATTACAATTGGAAGCTGCGAAGGAAATGATAAGGCAGGGTCTCGAGCTTACCAAACTTCCAAACGGTCCAGCACCAAGAGCGGAAAATTTCGTGGATGATTTACAAGTAATTGAAACACTAGTGTCGGCACAGAAGGACTCATGGACCACATTATATCAGGCGATGCAAACATGGGCTTTTTCTCGGGCTAAACAAGTCAAAGGGGATCAATTTGATAAAGAACTAACAGAGAAAGCTCAAAAGTTGAGGGACAAGGCCAAGAAGAAAATTCAAGATATTAAAGAGGAGCTTTTTTCCAGAAAACCAGAGAACTTTTTGCGAGATATGGAAGAGATGCATCCATTAATAGAATCCCTCATTTATCTTGTAAAGGAATTCTCCATTCGTTTTGAAAAGGTAAAGAAAGAGAAGGGTCTAGTTGATTATGCGGATTTAGAGCATTATTGCCTTGCCATATTAACAGAAGGTGTCACTTCAGAAGGTGAATTTCTTCCATCAGAAGCAGCCCTTTCATACCGCAATCATTTTCATGAGGTCTATTGCGATGAGTATCAAGATACGAATATGGTGCAGGAAACGATATTAAGGCTTGTTACAAAAGATGATGAACAAGCGGGCAATCTGTTTATGGTCGGGGATGTTAAGCAATCAATCTATCGTTTTCGATTAGCTGAACCCCATCTTTTTTTAGCAAAATACAATCGCTTCACAGTTGATGGCAATGGGGGAGGACTCCGAATTGATCTTGCCCGAAACTTTAGAAGCAGAAAAGAAGTACTTGATGCCACTAACTATTTATTCAAACAAATAATGGGTGTTAAGGTCGGAGAAATTGAATACGACGAAGCGGCAGAATTGCGGAACGGTGCTCCATATCCGGAGGATCAGCCATTTCCAGTAGAATTAATACTGATTGACCAAAAGGTTGGGAATGTAGAATTGCCAGCAGATATAGACTCGGAAAGTGAATCGGAAGCCGGCGGATTTGATAAAGTCGACATGGAGCAATCGCAGCTGGAAGCGAGAGTGATGGCAGCTAAAATTAAAGAATTAATATCAAGTGGTGCGCCTGTTTACAATTCAAAAACCAAATCTGAAAAACCACTGATGTATCGGGATGTGGTCATTCTCCTTCGTTCGATGACCTGGGCACCGCAAATTATGGAGGAATTCAAGCAGCAAGGAATTCCTATTTATGCCAATTTATCAACAGGGTACTTTGAAGCAACTGAAGTATCCATTATGATGTCGCTCCTTCGAGTGATTGATAACCCATTCCAGGATATTTCATTAGCTGCCGTGTTACGTTCACCAATAGTTGGTTTAAATGAGGAAGAATTAGCAAGGATCCGTATATACGGGAAGCGTGGTTCCTATTGGGAGGCGGTATCCGCCTTTTGTTTGAGTCATGCTGCGGAAAAACAAGAGTCCTTTTATGAAAAAGTACGCAATTTTTATGATTTATTAAGAAACTGGCGGACAATAGCAAGACAAGGGTCCCTATCAGAGTTAATTTGGCAGTTATACCGTGAAACGCAATTTTATGATTTTGTCGGTGGTCTGCCCGGTGGGAAACAGCGCCAGGCCAATTTAAGAGCCTTATATGATCGAGCGCGTCAATATGAGCAAACCTCTTTCCGGGGATTATTTCGATTTTTACGGTTTATTGAACGGATGATTGAAAGAGGAGACGACCTTGGGGCCGCAAGAGCACTTGGTGAGCAGGAGGATGTCGTTCGCATAATGACTATTCATAGCAGTAAAGGGCTGGAATTTCCAGTGGTCTTTATGGCAGGAATGGCAAGGCAATTTAATATGATGGATATTCGCAAACCCTATTTGCTGGATAAAGAATATGGCTTTGCAGCAAGATATGTGAATGCTAGGAAACGTATTACCTATCCATCGCTTCCACAAATTGCTTTTAAGCGAAAAAAGAAAATGGAAATGCTTGCAGAGGAAATGCGTGTCTTATATGTCGCAATGACAAGAGCAAAAGAAAAGTTATACATGATTGGCACATTAAAAGATGTAAGGAAAGTAACTGACCAATGGAATGACGCTGCTCCCCATTCAGAATGGCTGATAAAGGATTTCGAGCGAGCATCGGCCATGAGTTACATTGACTGGATAGGTCCTGCTCTTATCCGTCATCAAAACGGAAGCGAATTAAGGGTGACACTGGAAACTTATGTGGATATTCCAACAGAGATTAGGAACCACCCATCTTCCTGGAAAATAACTACTTTAAATGCGGATGATATCAGAAATCAAGAAACAGCGATTGTGGATGAGGAGGACCACTTCTTAGAAAATGTTCAGAGATCAGAACTAATCCCAATTGAATCAACATTTGCGGGAGAGATCCATGATCGTTTAACATGGGAATACCCATTCCAACAGGCTGCTATTCATCGTTCCAAACAGTCAGTAACCGAAATGAAACGGATGCGGGAAACCGCTGATGAGCATGGTAGTACCGACCTCATCCGACGCTTTCAAAAATCCATTTTAAAGCGTCCCAAGTTTATGCAGGAAAAACAATTGAGCCCCGCCGAGCGAGGGACGGCCATGCATATGGTGATGCAGCATGTAGACTTGTCTAAACAAATAACTGAAGAATCTATCGAAGAACAATTAGAATGGATGATTGTCAATGAGTTGTTAACCCCAGAACAAGCAGGGGGTATTGACCGTAAATTGATTGTTCAATTCTTCCACTCGAATTTGGGGGAAAGATTTTTCCATGCCAAATCCATTCATAGAGAAATTCCTTTTACACTCTCATTGCCTGCAAGTGAGGTGTACCCTGATTGGAATGAGGCAGACGAGTCCATCTTCGTCCAAGGGATTATTGACTGCATGATTGAGGATGAGAATGGTCTAGTCTTAATTGACTATAAAACAGATGGAATAACTAATCGTTATAAAGGCGGTTTCCAGCAGGCTAAACCCATCCTCGAGAAGCGATACAAAATGCAGATTAACTTATACACAAAAGCCATCGAACAAATTTGGAAACGAAAAGTTACAGAAAGATATTTATTTTTCTTTGACGGTGCCCATATTTTAAAGGTGGAAAAAGAATAACAATAAAAAATGACATAGACCATGGATGGTTTATGTCATTTTTTAATTGTTTCCCACAATCGGCTGATCAATTAAATTAGTGTCAAGAACATTGGTACCGCTCAACCCGGTATTGGTGACTATGAATCCGCCAGTATTAAATCCACCAGAGCCGGCATACGTTTTCGAACCAGTCTTTGGGGAGATATAAACAGTATCACCGAATTGTACAATTCCTCCACTTACATTTACTATTTGAACTGGACCAAGAATAGCTGGCATCAAAAACATCCTTTTCTTGTTTCTTTCGAGATATTTGCTTTTGCAGTACTATATGCGGTTACGCCATGTCCTGTTCATGGCCATGTGGAAGAAGCTGACGTATGTGCTTAACTCTTGCCTCCATGGATATATGTTTACTGTTTCCAACATGTAAAATAGAAGAGGAGGATACACCAATTATATCGATTGTTTGTACCTTAATTAATGGTTTGGGATTATGGGTTCTGATAGAAAATGCTTCCTCTATTTGCGGCAAAGGAATAGGTTCGGAAAATACACGATAAGCAGCAAAACTGCCTTCATTCCCAAGAAAAATTTCTGCTTCCCTTTGAACAGCAATAGCCCGTGATAACCCATTAATAATGCATGAATCGCCTAGTTGGATAATGGAGGCAAAGGATGCAATCTTTACAGCGATTTTGTCAACATAGGAAGTTCGTTGAAGCATGTTTACGTCCCTTCCGGTGCTAATGGAACAAAGGGTCCAATTATTAATGATTCTGCAGGTGTATCAAAAGTAGAGGACAATTGGATTGTTTCTGTATCGCCGACCAACACCAACGAGGAACTGGCTACCCCTGTGATTCTAATGTCTCCAACGCAAACATCCCTGTTATAAACTTCAAAATTCATTACTCTTCATTCCCTTCACATGTTCAGGCAGATGAGTTAAAAAAGCATTCACGCCATTTTGAATTTCCTGTTTTAACGCTTCTATAATAAGATCATTCGTATCTTCTTTAGGCTTTTGAGAAGGATTTTGGGCAGTTTGAGCTTTTAAATGATAGTCAATCCTGTTAGGAAGCTGTTTGATGATATCGTCTTTTATGAAGGCTAAATAGGTGTCTCCTGGTTCCATTCTTAGTTGCTTTTGGGTCTCTTCTATAATTCGAGGTAAATCTGTTTCTAGATATTGATAAACGGCTTCTTCTATTTTCATCGATCTTTGCATCAGGTCTTTTGGAGTAAAGGGGGTATTTAGTGATTGATTTTGTACCGCGAAATCCTCAATTCCTGACAAGTCGTTAGGATTTAAGCCAATGTTTAATGTCCCCTCGAGTGTTTCCACCTTCAATTGATCAAATTTATATTCAATCCTATCTACACGAATTGCCTGCTTTTGGCTTAATTGTTTAATTTCCTCAGCCATTTTGTTGATGGTTGCTTCCAAAGACAATATTCTTTGTTCTTGTGCTTGTATACACATTTGCAGCCATTGAAAGTATTGATTCATATCTTGATACATTTTATCACCTCACTATTTACTCCTCTTTTTCCTAACTAACCAGTTTAATAATCTCCAAGTTTTTCATGAAAGTGAATCATGCCAACTGACTAGATTGTGTCCTCCTTACAGGAGCCTGCAAGGGCACAGCAGGAGCTTCAAGTAAACCAGTACTTTGAGCCCCTGTAAATGGTTTAGCTGCTTTTGGAGCCGGCCCAATAAAACCTCCTGTATTGTATAGATTCGCCTGTGGTTTTATTATTCCCGCACTGCCAATTTGCAGAACGGAAGAATTAGTTATACCGCCAATTTTGATGAAATTTATTTGAATGGACTGCTGAATATAAAAATTCATGTTAGACCACCTATTTGTTACATATTAAGAAGGTTGGCTGAATCAATCACGTCTGGATCATTTGTATTAGTATTACTTACATTGTTACGAACATTTAAAGATTCACCGGTATTAAACGATCCAGCTCCAGAGAATGTTTTGGCATTCGAAAATGGCATGATTTTGTAGACATCACCAATATGGAAAACGGAGCTGTTTCCTAAAGAAATAACTTGTGCAACCCCAACAATTGCTGGCAAGAACAACACCCTCTTTATCTATACAGTTTATTACCTTTCTCTATAACGTCTGCGGGAATAAGCCTAAAAAGAGGATTCCTGGGCTTCCCTTTCTTTTTCATGTTATGTATAGGCGGCAATAATGTGATTCCATCGCCCAAAAAACTTTGCGATGGATGCAGCCGCCATTGATTATGATGGATTGTTCAATTTATAGAAACATTTACTCAAGTTATCTACTTATACTGAATTACTTATTTCGTATTTTTACTATACCTATGGTATGATAGTTTCAATATGGAACGAAATACATAAGGAGGCGTTAAAGTGATTCACGCACATATTACAGCATGGGTTTTAGCATTAATTTTATTTTTTGTTGCACTCTCATTAATAAAAAGTGGGAAAGTAAAAGGAGCTAAAGTAGTTCAAATGATTTTGCGGGTTCTATACTTGCTGATTATTGGTACTGGTTTAGGACTTCTTTTTTCTGTGTACAAAATTGACGTTTGGTATATTTTAAAAACAGTTGTCGGACTATGGGTGATTGCACTATTTGAAATGATCTTGGGACGAGTAGCAAATAACAGAAATACTTCTGTATTTTGGATTCAGTTCGTTGTGGCCTTGCTGCTTGTATTATATTTAGGCTTTATTAAATTACCTATGTCTTTTTTACATCCTTAAAACTCCAAATAATTTCAACAGGGCTGCCCGATATTCTTGGCAGCTCTTTTATTTTGCATTTGATAGTGAAAACAGCGTGACAACTATTGCTCCTGGTTTTAATATTAAACTATGGAGAGAGGAGAGGATAGAAATGCTAGTGAAGGTATTTGCAAATCTTCGGGAAATTTGCGGCGGAGTAACGGTTGAGGTTCAGCCTGATGGTAATCGAGTTATCGATGTTTTAAATAAAATGGTAGAAATGTTTCCTGAATTACAAGCTGAGATTTTTACAGTAGATAAACAGCTGCTTCCATTTGTTCATGTATACGTAAATGGCAGAAATATCATTCATTTAAGCGATTTGCAGACAGAAATAAATGAAGCAGATCAATTTGCGCTTTTCCCTCCCGTTGCAGGTGGTTAATATGGCGATAAGGGATTTGGAATTCCGTGGAATAAGTAAAGAACATCTCGGTATGTATTTTGAAGAACTTGGTGCTAAGCAGGCAACAAATACTTTTCCCTATGTTTATTCAGCCGAGGGCTGGAGCGGCGAAATTTTATCCGAAGAAGAAATCTCCTTTACAGCTGTTTTTACAGTGAATGCTGTGGTGGTTCGTTTTATAGCAGAGGATGAGGATTCTCTTAATCTTTTGATCAAGAATTACCGGTTCAAAACAACACGAATTGGCGGTTAATAAAATGAAAGGCATCTGCTACTATACGCAGATGCCTTTGTTTATTATACTAATTGGCTTTCCGAATCGATAATACCTAATTCACGAAGTTTTTGTTCTGTGACTAGACCATCTTTCCAGCCGCGGACTTGATAGTATTCTTCGAGCATAATATCCATCCGGCTTACATGTCCGGCACTGTTTCCAGTTGCAGGTTCTTCTGTAAAGCGTTTTGGAAGGAAATCATCTTCGCGCTTATCAAAGCCAGCAAGGTTATTGTAATAACGCTCTAAATTATAAATTCTCTCCCCAGCCTTCATAACATCATCTGCGGTCATTGGAATGCCAGTCATACCACTGTACTGCTCAGCATAATGCTCCGCATTTTCTGAGAAAGATGAGAACTTACAAATATTCATAGAATCTGAGAATGCTAACATATCTTGGAATATTTTTAAAAGTTCGCCCTTACCTTCTGGTTTTAATCTGTCAGTTGGTTCTGGAATCCCAGCAATTTCACTCGCGACTGTATATCCGCGTAAATGGCAGGCACCACGGTTACTAGTTGCATAACCAAGTCCAATCCCTTGGATACCACGTGGGTCGTAAGCAGGTATTGATTGCCCTTTAACAGACATGGATAGTTCTGGTGCCCCCCAAGATGCTGTTGCACGTGCTGGACCTTCAGCAAGAATGCCCCCAAAGCCTTCACGGTAAGCAATTTTTCTTGTCAGTTCAATCATGGAATCGGCATCGCCCCAGATGAGCTCTTCGGAAATAATCCCTTTCTCATAGGCTTCCATTGCAGCAGAGAAGCAATGTCCTAGTTCAATGGTATCAAGACCATATTCATTGCAGCGATCAATCATATAGGAAATAGCTTCGGCATCACTTAATAGACAGTTGGAACCAAGTGACCAAGCTGATTCAAATTCGATACTTTCAACACGAGTCTTGTATTTGCCATCTCTTACTTCAACTTCGATTTTACAGCCTACGGGACATGCATGACAGGTATTATTAGCAACGCGTAAGTGGGTATTTACATATTCGCCACTGTGCTTTTCAGCTTCATCCCAATGAGTTAACTGTGAATTTTTTGTTGGAAGTGCGCCAACTTCATTAATTAAATTAGTTAACACGTTTGTACCGTAAACAGATAATCCGCCTTTATTCGGTGCGGTTAAACCACCGTCTAAGATGGCTTTTACAGCCTTTTTGTTCGCTTCTTTATATTCTGCATCTAATTTTGGTACTGGCATATTCCCTTTTTGGGCTGCTTTGATAACAATCGCTTTTAATTTTTTATAGCCAGCAACCGCAGCTGTTCCCCCACGGCCGGCAGCTCGATCGTGCTCATTAATAAATGAGGCAAAACGAACAGTGTTTTCACCAGCTTGACCAATTGTCATAACGCTTAGGTCTTTTTCTCCGTATTGGTCTTTCATCGCTTGAATAAATGCTCGTGTACTTGTCCCCCACAAGTTTGAAGCATCGCGAATCTCAGCTTTCCCATCTTCAATATAAAGATAAACAGGTTTATCAGATTTTCCTGAGAAAATAAGATTGTCAATTCCAGCCCATTTTAACCGAGCAGCTGTCCAACCGCCGATATGAGAATCGGTAACCGTCCCTGTAAGTGGAGATTTTGTCACCACACATAGACGTCCGCTCATGGAAGAACGTGTACCAGTAACAGGACCAGTCATAAAACATAGAATGTTTTCAGCAGATAATGGCTCAACTTCAGGGCCGTTATCAAGCACATATTTAACACCTAGACCGCGGCCGCCTATGTACTTTTTGGCATCGCTTTCATTAATTCCACGGTAATTCACTGTTCCATTTGTTAAATCAACTAACACTTCCTTGTTTTTAAAGCCGCCAATATTCAAAGATATCCCCTCTTTCATACTTACTTTATATAAATCTATTTACCTAATTTTCATTATACACTTTCTGAAAATTTTTTAAAATTAAAAATTAGTAAGGATTGAAGAAAATAATTTGATAAAATAAGAGGGAAACTTGGGATTGAATAGATGCTTAGAAAAGAGGAAGTTTATGAATGATATGGAACGGTATTCAAGACAAATTCTTTTTAAGGAGATTGGTGAAGCGGGTCAATTAAAGATAATGAACAGTCGTGTTGTCATCGTTGGGGCAGGGGCATTAGGGACGGTGATTGCAAACCATCTTGTCCGCTCAGGTGTTGGATATGTTAGATTGATTGATCGTGACCTTGTCGAAATATCAAATCTCCAGAGACAGACACTATTTGATGAAGAAGATGCAAAATTAAATTTACCAAAGGCGATTGCTGCCAGAAATCGATTAAATAAAATAAATTCTACTGTTACGGTTGAAGCAGTGATCGCCGATTTAAATCTTGATAATGCGGAAGAATTATTACCAGGTTTTGATGTGATTGTAGATGGTACGGATAATTTCATGACACGTTTTTTGATTAATGATGTAGCCGTAAAATATAAAACTCCATGGGTACATGGCGGTGCAGTCAGTTCAAGAGGTATGTTTGCGGTAATTAAGCCCGGTGCAACCCCTTGCTATCGTTGTCTATTTCCACACGTCCCAACTACGGCGGGTGAAACGTGTGATACGATTGGGGTATTATCACCATTAACAGATATCATTGGTTCCTTTCAAGCTATGGAAACGATTAAACTTTTAGTTGGGGCAAGCACCACACCCAATCTTGAACAAATCGATGTATGGGATCATTCCACCATGCAGATGGATATATCACAGGGTAGAAATCCTAATTGTCCTACCTGCGGGCAGGGGCAATATGATTTTCTAGACCGATTATCTGAGCATCAGGTAGCATATACGACCCTATGCGGACGCGATACGGTTCAAATTAATCCAAGGCAAAAAGGGGAGTTGGATTTAAAAAAGACTGCCGCTAACCTTAAAAATAGCGGAAGAGTTTCAGGAAACGAATTTTTACTTCGCTTTTTTCCGGAAGAAGACATCTCCATTGTTGTTTTTAAAGATGCCCGTGTATTAATTCACGGCACAAATGACGTAATAAAAGCTAAAATGTTCTATTCGAAATACATCGGTAGCTAAAATTGTTTAAATAGAAAAAGGGATGGATGGTTCCATCCCTTTTTCTTATGAAATCATTTTTTCAATGACTAAACGTTTGCCGGTGTTTAAGGTGAATTCAAACCGGTCATTAACCTTCTCATAATAACAAAAATGATGCTGCACATTACAAATTTGTTCTTGATTATCAAAAACCATAAAATTTACCCCATCTTTCCGATTTTCGTCGGAGAGGAAGGATAAATGGTTATAACAATAGATGCAATCATAAATGGAGAAGTTTAAAGAATTTAATGTGGTCACAAACTGGAAAAAGGCATCGTCATTAATTCCTTCCAATAGTCTTTCCAGTGAAAAGACTAAGTGCTTCCTCATTCTAATCGTGTCATGGTCACGAAGCATAATGGCTTCCTTTCCACAATGAAGTTTCCCAGATTCATTCATTATGCCTTTTTTCCAGCGGTTTAACCGAAAAATTTCAATTTCTTGATGTATAAAATCATCTAACATAGTTGCTTCTTCGGATTCCTCATCAAAAAATATCCATTGATCATTTATTTGTTCTACTGTTCCTTCATTATAGGCCCTTTGTTGAAGATCAAATAGCCGTAGTCGTTGTTGTCGATCCATTATTAACCTCCGTACCCATTGGCTTTCATTTTTCTTTTTAGACATAATCTTGGCATTTTATAACCAAGTAATATTTAAATATTAAGTATAAAAGGGTATTACCAAGGATTGCGCTTAAATTTGGTAGAAGTGCATTTCTAATTTAGGACAATTAACCATTTAATCTGGGCTGAATAGTATAGAGCATGCAGTAACTGTTCAGTTATTAATTGGTAAAGGAGTGAGATGCGAATGTGCGGAATCTCGGGATGGGTAGATTTTGATAAAGCGATGGGAAGTGAAGCAGAGACCCTAAATAAAATGGTGAATACCTTAGCCAAAAGAGGGCCCGATGCAACGAATATCTGGTACGACACACATGTTGGTTTTGGGCATAAGCGGCTGATCGTTGTCGACCCTGAGGGGGGAAGGCAGCCGATGTCCAAAGATAAGCAGGGTTCTAATTACACCATTTGTTACAATGGGGAATTATACAACACGGAAGATATTCGCAAAATTCTCCTTACTAAAGGATATTCTTTTAAAGGTCATTCTGATACAGAAGTACTGTTAACTGCCTATATAGAATGGGCAGAAGAGTGTGTAAATTATTTAAACGGAATCTATGCATTTGCTATTTGGGATTCAAAAAGAGAACAACTCTTTATCGGACGAGATCGTCTGGGGGTAAAACCGTTATTTTACACCGAACATAAAAAAGGTCTCATCTTTGCTTCGGAAATCAAGGCAATTCTCGCCCATCCGGAAATGAAGACAGAGATTAACCAAGAAGGCCTTGCAGAAATTATTGGGGCAGGTCCATCACGGTCACCCGGTTCAGGAATTTTTAAAGGCTTAAAAGAACTGAGACCTGCACACGCATTAACATTTTCTAAAAATGGCTTGAAAATTTGGCGCTATTGGAATGTGAAAAGTGAGGAACATAAAGAGAGTGTGGAGGAAACAGCTGAAAAAGTTCGTTACCTAGTGACGGATGCCGTAACAAGACAGCTGGTTTCGGATGTCCCATTATGTACATTCTTATCTGGCGGACTTGACTCAAGTATCATTACAGCGATTGCATCAAAGGGATTTGCCGGGCAGGATAAGGGGCAGCTTCATACTTATTCGATTGATTATGAAGGGAATGACCAATATTTTTCCTCAAATGAATTTCAGCCTGATGCAGATGGTAAATATATCGAGATGATGACCGGCCAATTTACAACACACCATCATTCTAAAACCATTTCGCAGACACAATTAGTTAATGATTTAGTTGAGGCCACACATGTTAGAGATTTTCCAGGAATGGCAGATGTAGACTCATCCCTGCTGTGGTTTTGTAAAGAAATTAAAAAGGATTTTGTTGTGAGTCTATCCGGTGAGTGTGCTGATGAAATTTTCGGAGGATACCCATGGTTTCATCGTAAACAAGATTTAGAGAGGCCTGGTTTTCCGTGGATGCGTTCAGTTCATGAACGGCAGAATTTATTGAAACCTTACTGGCGGGATCAATTAAAATTGAGTGAATATTGTTTGGAACAATACCGTCAGGCGATTGCCGAAACACCTAGATTAGAAGGAGAAAGTGTGGAGGAGGCAAAGCGGAGAGAGTTATTTTATATAAATATGACTTGGTTTATGACTACTTTACTTGATCGAAAGGATCGAATGAGTATGGGGGCAAGCCTAGAGGTAAGGGTGCCGTTTGCGGATCATCGCCTTGTAGAATATGTCTGGAATATCCCATGGGAAATGAAAATGTACCGAGGCAGGGAAAAAGGCATTCTTCGTAAAGCCTTCGAGGGAATTCTTCCGGAGGAAGTTCTCTATCGAAAAAAAAGCCCGTATCCTAAAACACACAATCCCGAATATACAGTGGCAATCCAAAATTTAATGTCTACTATATTACAAGATAAAACTTCGATTTTACATGAGCTTTTCCAAAAGGAACAATTGGTGAGTCTTGTAGAGTCGGGAGGGAATTCCTTTCAGGAACCGTGGTTCGGCCAGTTGATGACAGGACCACAATTGTTGGCATACCTTGTGCAGCTTCACACATGGGTGAAAGATTATAATATAAATATCGTGAAATAGTCATAATTCTAAAATCCCTAAAAATACACATTAAATTTGGAATAAAAACGTGATTAGATTAAAATGGGTAGTGGGAAGAGGGATATGACCCCCTTCCTTTTTTAGAGGAGGACAAGCTATGAGAAAAATTTTATTCTTACTGATTATATTTTTATTATTTTCATCACTTCCTGCACAAGCTGCTGTAAAAAAAGAAACACGGCTGTGGCAGGACGAATCTGTTTACTCGATCATGGTTGACCGTTTTAACAATGGAGATTTATCAAATGATATCGATTTGAATGCAAAAGATCTCCATTCATATAATGGCGGCGATTTTCAAGGAATCATTGATAAGCTGGATTACATACAGGATATGGGCTTTACAGCGATTCGCTTAACACCGATTTTTGATAATGTGCAAAATGGCTACCATGGATTTTGGGTGAAGGATTTTTATAAAACGGACGAGCATTTTGGCTCAATTAAAACCTTTCAAAAACTTGTAAAAGAAGCACATAAGCGGAAAATGCGGGTTATCGTTGATTTTGTTACAAATAACACGGCTGCGAATCATGCTTGGGTATCTGATACTGCGAAACAAGATTGGTTTCATCCAAAACAAGAAATTACTGATTGGAATAATTCTGAGCAGCTTGAAAATGGCTGGGTCGATGGATTGCCCGATCTAAATCAGGAAAACCCTGAAGTAAAAAAGTATTTGGTTGATGCAGCCAAATGGTGGATTAAGAAAACAAACGTAGATGGATATAGCTTGCCAGAGGTTAATCATGTTCCATTAAGTTTTTGGAAGGAATTTTCCAATGCGATTAAGCTAGAAAAGAAGGACTTTTTCTTAATGGGGATACCATCACAACAAACTGTGATTGACTTTAAAAGCTATCAAGATGCCGGTATTGACAGTTTATTTGATTATGGTCATAGCAGCCAATTAAGAGAAGCCTTTGCCACAACGAAACAATCTTTTAAGACTCTTAATATTAAGGATGAACAAAAATCGGAACTTATGGCGCATTTCCTTGATAATGAATACACACCGAGATTTACAAATGATATTGTCGCCCAAAGACAATTCCCTGGTTCCCGTTGGAAAACGGCTTTAACCTATCTTTATACAACCCCGGGTATTCCTCTAGTTTATTATGCGTCTGAAATTGCGTTAATAGGTGGAGATGTTCCTGACAATCGTCGGCAAATGAACTTCCGAACGGAAAAGGAACTGATTGATTACATTACTAAGCTTGCTGAATTAAGAAACAAACTGCCATCTTTAACAAGAGGAACAATGGAAAAACTTTATGATCAAGGTGGAATGGTTGTATATAAACGTGAATACAAAGGGGAAACGTCCATTATTGCAATTAATAATTCGACCAAATCCCAAAAAGTAATTTTTACGGATAAGCAAATAGAGGATAACAAAGAACTTCGCGGTTTACTTGCAGGAGATCTTGTTCGCAGTCGAAATCATCAATATATTCTCATTGTTGATCGTGATTATTCCGAAATTTATGTTCTTGCAGATAAGACTGGAATTAAGATGGCATACCTTGTAGCGATCGGTATAATTATCCTTTTATCATGTATCTTCCTTTTCTTTATTATCAAAAGAGGGAAAAATATGAACCAAGAATAGGAAGCATCGGCGGTTATACTCCGCCGATGCGCTTTTCTTTTTATTAACATCTTTAAGAATTACCTGGGTATACGTGTTTTTTTAGCCATTAACGACCGTTCCTCCATTAACGTGAAGAATTTGTCCACTAACAAATGATGAGTCATCTGAGGCCAGGTAAACGTAACTTGGCGCCAGCTCATAAGGCTGACCCGCGCGGCCCATTGGTGTTGTGGATCCAAAAGATGCTACTTGTTCTGCTGTAAATGTTGAGGGGATGAGTGGAGTCCAAATCGGCCCAGGCGCTACTCCGTTAACTCGTATTCCCTGTTTAGCAAGTGAATTGGCCAATGCACGGGTAAAGGAAACAATTGCCCCTTTAGTAGCTGAATAATCAATTAATTGTTCATTTCCTTCATAAGCAGTAATCGAAGCAGTATTAATAATCGAAGCACCCTTTTGTAAATGAGGCAGCGCCTTTTTTGTCATATAAAAGTAAGAAAAAATATTTGTCCGGAACGTCTTTTCCAATTGTGCAGATGTAATGTCAAGCAGACTTTGCTGTGGATGCTGTTCTCCTGCATTGTTGACGAGAATATCAAGCTTATTAAATTGCTCAATAGTTTTAGAAATGACCTCAGAGCAAAAATTCTCATCTCCGATATCACCTGAAAATAGAAGACAGCGGCGCCCCTCAGCTTCAATCAGCTGCTTTGTTTCCTCTGCATCTTGATGTTCTTCTAAGTATACAATGGCGACATCTGCCCCTTCCTTGGCAAAATAAATAGCAACCGATTTTCCGATTCCACTGTCACCCCCCGTAATAATGGCGGTCTTTCCTGATAACTTTCCGCCAGGTTTAAAATGTGGATCAACTGAAATAGGGCGAGGATTCATCTCTCCTTCGACTCCGGGCTGATGGTTTTGGTGCTGGGGTGTAAAGGTGTTTTTTTGTTGATTTTGACTGCTCATTTGCATTCCCTCCAAGACGATAATCATTGTTAGTTTTAGATAAAAAAAGTCAAATTATCATTAAAATAAAAAGGCATAAGAATGACTCCTTATGCCTTTTGTTTATCCCGATTCAACTTTAGCTAAACACAACTAATTTATAGTCCTATTATCGATAATTGATAAATTGCACATCGATACTAAGATCGGCTTCCCGAATTAATGAAATAATTTTTTGCAAGTCATCACGGTTCTTACCGCTTACGCGTACTTGATCATCTTGGACCTGAGTTTTTACCTTAACGCCACTGTTTTTAATAATAGTGTTAATCTTTTTAGCATTTTCTTTATCAATTCCTTGAACAAGCTTTGCTTTTTGGCGAACTGTGCCGCCAGATGCTTTTTCAATTTTCCCATAATCAAGGTTTTTAACCGGTACCCCTCTTTTGATTAATTTACTAAACAAGACATCCTTTAATTGATCCAGTTTATATTCATCATCAGAAACGAGGACAAGTTCTTCTTTATCTAGTGATACTTCGCTTTTACTGCCCTTAAAGTCATAACGAGTGCCAATTTCTTTCATCGTTTGTGAAATAGCATTGGACACCTCAGAAAATTCCACTTTGGACACAATATCAAATGAGCTATCTTTGGACATATTTGCATACCCTCCAGTAATATACCGATTGGTTCAACTAACAATCAGAAGAGGTACCCCTGATTGAAGTTTCACTTTATGGCTACATTATAGTAAAATATAGCAGTTCGAACAACTGCAAGGTAAAAATCTCCGAAAAAAAAGAAAAGGAGTTATATTATGTCTTTAAATGAATTAATTGGTCAATCAACCACTCTAACCGTGGCCCGTATAGCTGAGTTTGGTTATTTTTTAACAGATGGTAATGAGGATGTATTGCTTCATAAAAATCAAGCAAAGCGAGAACTTGTTGAGGAAGAAGAAGTTGAGGTTTTTTTATTTGTTGATTCCCAAGGGAGAATCTCTGCCTCGATGATGATTCCAGAAGTTTCAGTGGGCAGCTATGCCTGGGTCAAAGTAACAGATACCAATCCGAAAATAGGTGTCTTTTTGAACATTGGTCTGCCTAAAGATATTTTATTGGGTGCCGATGATCTCCCCGCCCATAAATCAGTCTGGCCTCAGGCGGGAGATTTAGTTTATGTAACATTAAGGTTGAACCGAAATTACCTGCTTTACGCGAGACTGGCTAGTGATCAGGTGATCCAATCCATTTCAGTTAGTGCCACAAGGAAAGATTTTAATAAAAATGTACAAGGGCATATTTACCGAACTGCGAAAGTCGGCAGCTGGATTTACACCATTGAAGGGTTTAAAGGATTTATTCACGAATCCCAGCGTCAAGAGGAGCCACGATTGGGTGAGAAGGTTGAAGGACGTATCATTGACGTCAAAGAGGATGGAACGATTAATGTTTCATTGCTCGCCCGGAAAGAAGAATCCCAGGACTTGGATGCAGCGAAAGTTTACGAATATTTGATGAGCAGAAATGGTGCAATGCCGTATAGTGATAAAAGTATGCCTGAGGAGATTCAAGAGCGCTTTGGTCTCAGTAAAGGTGCGTTTAAGCGGGCATTGGGTAAGCTATTAAAAGAGGGAAAGGCGTATCAAGAAGGAAGCTGGACCTATGCAAAAAAAGATTAAAAAATGTGGTACATACTCTAATTCTTAATGACAGACAATAAGGATTGCAAGGAATTTTGAAAGGAGTATGCATATGCCACATACCTCAGATAATGATAAAAAAGCCCAAGACAATAATGCCTTTAGACATGAAAAAAACATGATGCGTGAAAAAAACCGTCAAGCTGGGAAAAATCAATATTCTAAGAAAACGGACCATAAGTAAAAAATGAGCGGGGTGTAGCCCCAGCTCATTTTTTTTCATGTTCACGACCTGAATTACATATTCGATGGCAATTGATTTAAAAAGAATATGGAAATAGTACCTGGACCGGTGTGGGAGCCAATGGCTGAGCCAATGGACGAAATATACACCTCTTGGGGATGAAATTCTTCCTCAATCATTGCTTTTACCTCTATGGCGGTTTCTTCATTATCCGCATGACTGATTCCAATTATCTGCCCATCCATTTGAGAGCCCCGTTCGTTCATAATTTCCATGATCCGACGGAAGACTTTCTTTTTTCCTCTAATCTTTTCAATCGGTACCAGTTTTCCGTCTTCCATATTGAGAATCGGTTTAATATTTAATAATCCGCCTAAAAATGCAGAAGCCTTGGAAACTCTGCCGCCTTTTGCTAGGTAATCTAAGTCTTCGACCGTAAAAATATGCTCCATATGCTGGCTTCTAAACAGAACATCTTCTAATATTTTTTCCTTTGGGACATCATTGGCTGCAAGCCTTGCAGCCTCCTGTACAATCAGACCGACCCCAAGCGAAGCACATTTCGTATCTACGATTGTTAATTGGAAGTTAGGATATTTTTCCTTTACTTGGTCAAGAATCATAACAGCGGTTGAATATGTACCGGATAATTCTGATGAAAAGGCAATGTAAATGCCTTCTTCATTTTTTTCAGCCATTTCAGTAAAGATTTCCTCAAATAAAAGGGGAGAAACCTGTGATGTTTTTGGAATAACTCCTGTCCGAATGGCATCATAAACAGTTCTAGGATTAATAGTTTTAACATCTTCATATTCTTGGTCGTTTAGTTGAACCTTCAGGGGGAATAGCACAACATTATTTTCTTCATAGAAACTTTTTGGTAAATCGCATGCGCTGTCAGCGAGTATTTTTACCGGCATGAAGTTCACCTGCTTTCACATCATATATATTTATTTTCAGTTTATCGGTTTCCACTCTAAATTACAATTATGTAAATGGAGTATTAAGAATTAGTCATTACATCTAAATGAAAAGGAGGAGTTCCATTGCTATGGCTTCAAATTAAAAAAGTAATCATTGTCAGTATTGGTGCATTACTAAATGCACTCGGTATGAACTTATTTTTAATCCCAGCAAATGTTTATTCCAGCGGTTTTACAGGAGTTGCCCAATTACTTTCAAAGGTACTTAGTGATTATACACCAATCCATGCATCCATGGGCCTATTATTACTATTATTAAATATTCCAGTCGCCATTCTTGGCTGGACAAAGGTCGGTAAGTCTTTTACCGTGTATAGTTTCTTAAGTGTGGTTCTTTCATCATTATTCCTGACGATGATTCCTATCATAAATGTGTCACATGATATTTTATTAAATGCTGTTTTTGGCGGTGTCATTCAAGCAATAGGTGTGGGAATTACGTTGAAATATGGTGCTTCTACAGGCGGTGTCGATATCATTGCAATGGTTTTATCAAGATTGAAGGATAAGCCGGTTGGACCGTATATGTTTGTATTAAATGGAATTATCATTGTAACAGCAGGCTTTCTGTTTGGCTGGGAAAAAGCACTTTATACGCTAGTTACGCTATACACCTCGACAAGAGTCATTGATGCGATTCATACAAGACATGCAAAACTTACTGCCATGATTATTACAAAAAAGGCAGATGAATTAAAAAAGGCTATTCATGCATCCTTAGTTAGGGGAATTACCATGATACCGGCCAAAGGGGCGTTTTCGAACGAGACAAGAGATATGTTAATGATCGTCATTACGCGTTATGAACTTTATGATTTAGAAAGAATTATTAAGGAAGTAGACCCTAATGCCTTTACCAACATAATGCAAACAACAGGGGTCTATGGCTTTTTTCGGAAGGAATAAGGATAACACTACAGCCAGATTGATAAGGGTGTCAGGCACCATGAGAAAAGCGGAAACCCGTGATTTATGGTGTTTCCGCTTTTCCTTGATTATTGAATTTGATCAAGCTCTTGTTGCATTTGTTGGAGCTGGGACTGCTCTGCTGCAGTTGAGTTGGCAAAAGCCGAACTTAATGAGTTTTTTGCCTTTGCAACCGCAGATTCTTTTTCAGCAGGGTCGGCAGATTTCGCCATTTCAACAAATCGTCTGGCTTCTTGGAATAATTGGTTTCCCATGTTATATTCCTCCAAGCGAGGACTCTTGCACATTGGCCATCTTCTGAGCTTCCGCTTCAGCGTAGGTCATGTGATAGGGGATACGTGCAGCATGTTTGCTAACCGTATCTACACCATGCTGGACAAAGCGTTTTGATTTGTTTCGTTTACCCATTCGAATCCCTCCAATATGCTCATAGCTCTTATTGAAACAGCAACGCTGCCTCAATAAATAGTATGTACCAAACTTAGTGGATTCATTAGGTAAACAGTGGCGAAATGGAGTGCTTATTTTAAATTTAACAAATCAGCCAAATATTCACCAACACCATCTTCTTCATTACTTAGTGTGACATCTTTAGCTATATTTTTGACCTGCTCAATTGCATTTCCCATCGCAATTCCATGGCCTGCATATTCAAGCATTTCGAGATCATTGTCTTCATCTCCAAATGCCACAATTCTTTCGGCAGGGATATTGTAATAATCAGCAGCCTTTTTCAACCCAACCGCTTTATTAAGTCCAACTTTAATAATTTCTATTACATGCCATGGAGCAGCCCAGCTCCGCTGTTCAATGACTTCGGCATGAATTTCTGATAAATGGTCACGAATCTTTTGCAGTTGATTTTCTTCTGTATGAATAAGCATACTGGTTGGTGAATCTGTTAGGTAATTAGCTAAATCGCCTGTGGTAATTCTTGGATTACCAAAACTAAATATATCCAACAACTTTTCATCATGATAGTGGAAGTAAACGTCATCCATGACTTCCGCAATAATGTTATGGAACTGAAAACTTCTGCATGCTTCTACAATGTCTTTTGCTACCTTAACATCCAGTGGTTCATGATAAAATCCCCAGCTATGATTGCGAGGATGGTGGGTAAAAGCTCCATTAAAGTTGACAATGGGTGTGTCTAAATTCAATTCTTGGTAATACATTTCGCTGGAACGAAAAGGTCTTCCTGTTGCGATCATGACAATATGACCTGCTGCTTTGGCTTTTTGAATAATTTCTTTATTTTTGGGTGATATAGTTTTATTATCGTTTAATAATGTACCATCTAAATCTAATGCAATTAAATGTTTCTCAGTCATACGGACTCCTTCTTATTATAAATTTTCTAAAAAAATGCGTTGCCTTAGGAAAAAAATTGTCTACATGTTACACTACTTTTATAACCTTGTGGAAATTTTTTAATTCTATTATTACTATGTTAACAATTTTATATCTAAACTGTAAAAAAATTCACACCATAAGATATAAAAAACTATATACTTTTTATAGATTTAGGAGAATAGTTCTTTTGGTCTCACCCCAAAATAAAGTATTGCAAATTTTCAGTACGGACCAAAAGATATATAGAAAGTATGGATGTTAACATTAACATAAAATAAAAGGAGTGGTTTATACATGAATGAGGAATTAAAAGATAATATTATGGGTGCACTTGAACTAGTCATTGACCCTGAACTCGGAGTAGATATTGTTAATTTAGGTTTAGTCTATGATGTTGATATGAATGATGAAGGTGTAGTCTTCATTACAATGACTTTGACAGCAATGGGCTGCCCACTTGCTGGGACAATTGTTGATCAAGTAAAGCGTGCTTTAGCAGATATACCCGAAGTTAATGATACCGATGTGAATATCGTCTGGAATCCACCTTGGAATAAAGATATGATGTCACGTTATGCAAAGATTGCTCTAGGAATCCGCTAATTGGATTTAATACAGAATAAACAATTTCTAAGAAAACAGCAGATTTTTTCTGCTGTTTTTTTATGACATAAATTAGACATATATTCCTTCCGGTTTGTGAGATAGTTCACTTTTTTTCAATATAAACACCTTTATAATACAAATTATTAAGGCTGTTTAGATTGGAATAGTCGAATTGGGAGGCGTTTCGATTGTCTTTTAACCGGGATTTTAATAAAGATCCGTTTATTGTTATATGGGAACTAACACGTGCGTGCCAATTAAAGTGTCTTCATTGCCGTGCAGATGCACAATACACACGAGATCCGCGTGAGTTATCATTTGAAGAAGGCAAACATTTAATTGATCAAATATATAATATGAATAATCCTATTCTTGTATTTACAGGCGGCGACCCCTTAATGAGGGCTGATATTTTTGAAATTGCCAAATATGCTGTAGAAAAGGGTGTAAGGGTGTCGATGACACCAAGTGCAACCCCTAATGTAACCAAAGAAGCGATTCAAAAGGCTAAAGAAGTTGGACTTTCACGCTGGGCATTTAGTATTGACGGACCTACAGCGGAGATACATGACCATTTCCGGGGAACAGCGGGGTCTTTTGATTTAACAATGGAACGAATCAAATATCTCCATGAACTTGAAATTCCGATTCAAATTAACACTGTTATTTCCAGGTATAATTATGAATACCTTGATGAAATGGCAAAGATGGTAGAAGATCTAAATTGTGTACTATGGAGTGTCTTTTTCCTTGTTCCAACAGGAAGGGGACAGGTCACAGATATGATTTCACCAGTAGAACATGAAAAGGTTCTTAGATGGCTTTATGACCTAAGTAAACGCGTTTCGTTTGATATTAAAACAACTGAAGCTATGCATTATCGCCGAGTGGTCATTCAGCAAAAGATGCGAGAAGCAAAGGCACAGAGCGATGAAATAGATTATTTAAATGCCTTAACAGAGAAAGGATTAACGGGATCCATTGATGGTCTTGGACGTGCTCCTAAAGGTGTGAATGATGGAAATGGCTTTGTGTTTATTTCCCATATAGGGGATGTGTACCCAAGTGGATTATTACCTGTAAAAGCAGGGAACGTTCGTGAAACACCACTAGCGGAAATCTATCGTGAATCCCCTATTTTTAAGGCGTTACGAAATCCAGACGAATTTAAAGGTAAATGCGGTGTGTGTGAATTTCGCTATGTGTGCGGTGGTTCAAGGTCAAGAGCTTACGCGATGACAGGTGATTACCTTGAAAGTGAGCCATTTTGTGTGTACATTCCTAAAGCACTAAGAGAAAAACAAGAGCAAAAATAAGTGAAAAAATGCAAAGGCTGCCTCTAATGGAGAGACAGCCTTTGCAATAAGGGAGAGATTTTTCTCTATTCAATATTACAGTAAACAGCTGAACAATTTTCGCAGCCAATTTCGTCTTTTAAATATTGCAAATCTAATATTGAAATTTTTCCTTTTTTAACAGAAATAATATGATCTTTCTTTAAATCACTTAGGATGCGATTAGTACTTTCGCGGGAAGTCCCGCAAAAGTTTGCTAGTTCTTGATTGGTTAAGGGCAAATCAATGAGGATTTCACCGTCTTTCTGAATTCCATAACTATTGGACATCCGAATAAGTGTAGAGAAGAGGGCGCCGCGTTTTCCATTTAATACAAGATCACGAAATTTTGTTTGTGTTTTTCGAAAGTGATCACTCATCCATTTCATAAACTCAAACGCTAGCTTGCTATTTTGGAAAATCTCACTCTCAAGTAAATCTTTGTTAATTGCTACAATTTCACCCTCCTCAAGTACTCTTGCACTAAATAAATATCTCGGGTCATTTGTAAAAAGCGTCAATTCACCACAAATATCATTAGCACTGCAAATTCTTAATGAAAGTTCACGGCCGTCTGACGTAATTTTACTAATTTGAATTTTACCAGAAATTATAATGTACAGCTCCTCAGCAACCATTCCTTCTTGAAATAAATAGCTTCCTCTTTCACTTCTAAATTTTCTATCTGCAAAATGAAGCAACTCTTTTATTTCAATGGAATGAGTGGGTTTTATCGTAGTTAACATTACATTCACCTCTAGGTCATATATATATAAACGAGCAGTTAATTCTTTATTCGGTTTCGTTATTATTAGTTTAACGTAAGACAAGTGGAAAAACCGAAGTAAACAATGACAATATAGTGAAAACCTGTGAGGAAAATAAAAACCAGTATAATTGTCTAATCTTATCTGTTGAAAACTTTTACTGAAATCTTAAGTTTTTTCTTTATTAAACATCTGTTAAGATGAGAAATATATAAAAAGTATATTAATAGTGAATAAAGTAACAGCCTTTTAGAAGAATCCCTGTTACAATTAGTATCAAATGGCTTCTTTTTAAAAAAGTGGAGTTGATATAATGGAAAAAACTATTATTAAAGATAAATTAAATAGACCTTTACATGATTTAAGAATTTCAGTTATTGACCGATGTAATTTTCGTTGTCAGTATTGTATGCCTGCAGACAAATTTGGACCAGACTTTGAATTTTTGCCAAGAAGTGCCCTGCTTTCCTATGAAGAAATTGAACGTCTAGGAAAGATATTTGTCAGCCTTGGGGTTGAAAAAATCCGCTTAACTGGAGGAGAACCACTGCTTCGGAAGGATTTGCCGCTTCTTGTGCAGAAGCTTTCAGCCATTGAGGGACTAATGGATCTTGGATTAACTACGAATGGTGTCTTGCTGCCGAAACTAGCAAAGTCTTTAAAAGAAGCTGGATTGAAACGAGTAAATGTTAGCCTTGATACCCTGAATGATAAATTGTTTGGAGAAATTAATGGTCGAGGAGTCGGCACGGGACCTGTTTTAGAAGGAATTGAGGCAGCAAAGAAGGCTGGTCTTGGCGTCAAAATTAATATGGTCGTAAAAAAAGGTTTAAATGATACAGAAATTATTCCCATGGCACAGTATTGCAAAGAGCATGAATTAGAATTACGCTATATTGAATTCATGGACGTGGGCGCGACAAACGGCTGGAAAATGGACGATGTCGTGACAAAGAAACAAATTTATTATTTACTGAAAGAGCAATTTGAGATGGAACCCGTCGATCCTGCCTATTACGGTGAAGTAGCAAAACTGTACCGATATAAAGACACTAATGTGAATGTTGGATTCATTACTTCTGTTTCTGAATCTTTCTGTTCTAGCTGCACCCGTTCACGACTGTCAGCTAATGGGCAAATTTTCACTTGTTTATTTAATGGAAACGGACATGATATTCGAAATTTCATGCGGAATGGAGCAACTGATGAGCAAATCGCCGAACGAGTTACAGCGATTTGGAATGGACGCGATGACAGATATTCAGATGAAAGAACGGCCGAAACATATAAAAATCGTAAAAAAATAGAAATGTCTTATATAGGTGGTTAAAAGAACAGCCCGCTTGAGATAGCGGGCTGTCATTTTTTATCTTATTTGAATCAAAAAACTATATTTATTTGAATATTTAAGATCGTTCCTGCTAAGGGGCCTGTTGATTTCCGCTCCAGGTGCTTCGCTTTCCGCGGGCGTGCCGGGGAGCCTCCTCGTCGCTTCGCTCCTGCGGGGTCTCCCCAGCCACGTACTCCCGCAGGAGTCTTCGCACCTTCCGCTCCAATCAACAGACATGTTGAAAATCTATGTATTAATAAAATTATTATAATAAATTAACGCAGTAAACCGTTAAAGATTACGAACAAAATAAAAGGCCACCGAAGGTTTATCGACAGCCTGACAGCCCGCTTAAGGAAGCGGGCTTTTTTTATTAATCGATGTATCGTGGGAATAATATATTATTTTCAAGATGCACATGCATAAAGGTTAAGCCTTCTAAAGCTTCTAAGCGTGCATAAACTAAACGATAGGTTCCACAAGCATCGACTGGAAGAGCAAAATCTGCTGTCACTTCACGGATTTGTCTTAAAATCTCACCAGCATGGTCATGCTCTTTTTCTAATTCGACAATGTATGCAATGGCTTCTTCACGATTTTCTACAGTCCCATCAGCAAGTTGCTTAATTAATGGGAATACAGACGCTTCCTCTTTTGCCATATGTTCTAGTAATTCTTTTTTGAATTCATAAAAGAGTGCATTCACTTTTAATAACTCGGGATGATTGTCACCATGGACACGTGAAACTTTTGTAACATAGGGGCTAAGTAATGCTAATTCTTCCTCGGATACACGATGATAATTAGTAATAACATGTTCAATAATCGTATGAGAATCAGAATTCGTCCAAACGGCTACATCTCTTTCAGTGTTCTCATATTGGTCAAATACTACATTTAATTCTTCTACTAAAGTGTCTAAGTTTAAACCGTTTTGATCTACTGCAGCAGCTAAAGATATATTACCTCCACAACAGAAATCAATGCGGTTCTTTTTAAATACATCACTTGTCTTTGGTAGTTCGTTAACAATATCTTTAACTAATGAATTTGCGGTAATTGAAAAAGTCATCATAATATCCTCCTTGAAAGGTAAGGTAATTAATTTCTGACTTAAGCATAATGGAAAACAAATTAAAATAGGGTGACCTGCATCACACATGGACTATGATTTTATAGTATTCCTCTAATTTGTGACATTTGATATGTTAGAAAGGAACCTATAGAATTATAATAAATAGTAGCATTTTAGATTTACTACATATTAATTTTACCCGTTTTTAGGCAGGAGCTGATTTTTTTGTTAGAAAGAAGAAGACCCATTCCCATTGGGGAGGCAGTCCAACATATAATGGACCATCAATTACAAGGGAACACTGAAAAAGTTTCTATTAATGATAGTTTTGGACGATTTTTATCAGAAGATATTATTGCCACTAGTGATGTCCCACATTTTGATAGAGCACCATATGATGGATTTGCTGTGAGATCTGTTGATACGCAGAACGCTTCCCCATCAAATCCAATCGAATTGGAAGTGGTTGACCACCTAGGTGCAGGAATGGTTTCCAAGAAGATTGTCGGGCATAATCAAGCCGTTCGAATCATGACAGGTGCAATGATGCCTGAAGGGACCGATGCGGTCGTTATGTTTGAAGTGGCCCAGGATTACGAAAAAGATGGAATCCCATATATGTCAGTTAAAAGAAAGATAAATAAGGGCGATAATGTTTCCTTTATTGGAGAAGATGCAAAACAAGGTGAAATTCTTGTGAAAAAAGGAACATTGGTCAATCCAGGTATTCAAGCGATGTTGGCTACCTTTGGCTATAAGGTAGTTCCGGTTGCCAAAAAGCCGCTTGTCGGACTATTTGCAACGGGCACAGAGTTACTAGAAGTGGAAGAACAGTTAGTTCCAGGGAAAATTCGCAACAGTAATTCTCATATGATTGCAGCTCAAATTGAGAGAGCTGGGGGAGTTGTACAATATTTTGGTAAACTGCCTGATGAGTTTGATACATGTTATGAAGCTGTGAAGACGGCCTTAACAAAAGTTGACATGCTCATTACAACTGGCGGAGTATCGGTTGGAGACTATGATTACCTGCCTGCTATTTATGAAAAACTTGGTGCACAAGTTCTATTCAATAAAGTAGCGATGCGTCCTGGCAGTGTAACAACAGTTGCCGTCTATCATGGCAAAATCCTGTTTGGATTATCAGGTAATCCCTCTGCTTGTTATGTTGGCTTTGAATTATTTGCCCGGCCAATCATTCGAAGGTTGTTATTTACAGAAAGGCCTCATTTAAGGAAAGAAAAAGCGTTGTTGGAGACAGATTTTCCAAAAGCTAATCCCTTTACAAGATTTGTCCGTAGCAACACTTTTATTGATGAGGGCAGACTTAAAGTAACACCGAGCGGTCTAGATAAGTCCAATATTATCATGAGCTTAGCTGGTGCTAATTCATTAATGATCCTTCCAGGAGGGACCAGGGGCTTTACATCAGGTACAGAGGTGGATGTTTTGCTCCTCGAAGATCAAATGGGCAGTGAGTGGCCTTGGTGAAGCCGGTTATTTTTCAGGTGGTGGGGTATCAAAATAGTGGAAAAACAACGATTACCTCAAAATTGCTTGAGAAGTTAACATCTCTTGGATTAAGAGCGGTTACTATTAAACATCATGGACATGGGGGAAAACCTGACGTGATGATGCAAAAGGATTCTGCCAAACATCTAACCTCTGGTGCAATTGCTTCTATAGTTGAAGGAGAAGGAAGGCTGATTCTTCATGCGGAGAACTGCACCTTAAGTCTTAATGATCAGATAGATCTGCTCACGTATTTCCAGCCCGATGTTATTATCATTGAAGGATATAAGCAGAAAAATTATTCTAAGCTGTTATTAATTAGAGATAAAGAGGACATTCCGTTAATGAATTCGTTGGAAAATGTCCAGGCTATCATTTACTGGAAGGAAGATTTAAAAGAAAGGTTTAAGGATCAGTGTTCACACCCAACCTTTTTTATTGAGGATGATACAGCAATTGATTGGGCAGCTGAATTTATCCAAAAGTGTGTTCATAAAATAGTTAAAAAAAGTTAATAAATTTGTCAAATATGTTAATTTTATCACAACAATCAGCAAAAATCCTCGATATAATAATGATAGGGGTTAGTATGTTTGTTAAATATAAAGTTGTAACAGTTTTGAATTGGAAATACGACGGTTACTCATTGGATAATCGAATCTAGAGAAGATACAGTTTCCCAGTAGATGATTATATTGTTTGTATTCCCATTCAAACTGTAGTGAAATTGACACAAAAAGAAGGCTGAGGCCTTTTTTTTGTGTTTTAAATGTGATGGACTTCACTTATTAACTTCTTTTCCTCTTCTATAGTAATGGTAAAGGATAAAGGAGTGAATGAGATGAAATTATTTTTACCGAAACAACATGGTGCATGGGCAATGCTCATCATCCCCTTTTGGCTTGGTGCCCTGGAGGGTGGATTTTTATGGCAGCATATTCCATTTTTTATAGGTTGGATCTTCTTGTATTTAGCTACTTATCCAATGCTCCTATTATTTAAAAAGAAAAAGATTCCGTTTTATGTAAAATGGACGGTTATTTATATGGTTCCAGCTTTAGGTTTGTTATTATTTCCTTTGTTCAAGAGTCCATCCATCATGGCTTTTGGTTTTCTAATGATTCCGTTTTTTACTTTAAATGCGTATTTTACCACTAAAAATCAAGATCGTGCTTTTATGAATGATATCAGTGCAATTATTGCTTTTTCCATTGCGGGTTTAGCAAGTAGTTACTTAGGACAAAAATCTATCACACTGGAATCCGTCCTATTTCCCTTTTTAACGTCAATCTTATTCTTCATAGGTTGTACTTTTTATGTGAAATCAATGATTAGAGAAAAGAAAAATAAACATTTCAAATGGATTTCATGGTCCTACCATTTCCTTCTTGTAGCGGCATGGTTTGTTAGTGGGAATTGGGTTGTTGGAATAGCTTTAATTCCTAGTTTACTTCGAGCCATTCTTTTTTATGGAAAAAAATTAACTCCAAAACAAATAGGTATTTATGAAATCATCAACTCGGTATTCTTTTTCCTACTTGTTGCAGCACAAATCATCCTCCTAAAGTAAAAAAATCGGTCGTCATCGACCGATTTTTTTAGCTTTATACAGTTGAAAGGGGATCACCTAGTCAACCTTACAAATTTCAACTGGGCATTCTTCACAATCAATTTCCCTTTTTAAATAATCTAAATCATGGATGGTAATGTTCCCTTTATCGATAGAAATGATTCCGGCTTTTCTTAAATCACTAAGTAACCGATTCACTACCTCACGTGACGTTCCACAGAAATTAGCCAATTCTTGATTCGTTAGGGGCAATTCCACCATAATCCCTTTATTTGTCTTAATTCCGTAACTGTTACTTATGCGAATTAAGGTTGAATACAGGGCTCCTTTTTTTCCATGAAGTACTAAATCACGAAATTTAGTTTGTGTTTTACGATATTGCAGACTCATCCACTTAATCATTTCAAACGAAAGAGGAAGATCTTGTGAAAGTTTTTCCTCTAGAACATCCTTCATGATGACAGCTACTTCACCATTCTCGACAACCCGTGCACTTAATAAATACCGCGTAGATGGGGAAAATAAATTTAATTCACCTACAAAATCACCTTTTGAACACATTCTAAGGGTAAGTTCTCTACCGTCAGGAATTATTTTACTAATTTGAAGGATACCACTTTGAACGATATATAATTCATCCGCCTGTGAACCTTCCTGGAAAAGAAAAGTTCCTTTTTTAATCTTTCTTATATGGTGAACAGTATCAAAAAGGTGAGACAATGTAACAGGTACTTCTTTTACTGACAGCATACTCCTAACCACCTTTGATGGTACGTAAATTAATATTGAAACAATATGCAAGTCAAAGCTAAATTTACAAGATATTACTATAATTATATTGTTAACGAAGAATAATTAGCAATAAAAGTGCAATAAGTTCATACAATCGTCAAAAAACATATGTAAATCTTTCTACTAAGAGATGCTGCTGCGTGTACGCTGTAATAGATTTTCACAACTTTTTATATTTCTTGGGAAATAATGTCGTCTTATGGCGAATTTGAAAGAAATTCCTATAATGGTCAAACACAAAAAGGAAATAATAAAGATGTAGAAGAGAAGGAGGGATAACATGGGACAAAGTCATCAGTTTAGATCAGGGAAAAAAGCACCCAATAATGGCATTTACATTGAAGTGGGTGAAACTGGAAGCAATATCATTAATCCGAAGAAAATAAAGCTAAAAGCAGGGGATCCTTTTCCTGAAACATCAAATGATGATCGGGTTTGGACATACTTACCTAAAACAAAATAGGATCAACAAAAGTCATCTATTTCAGATGGCTTTTCTTCTGTCCAAAATTTTACTTAAACATAGTAATTGTTTTATAATAAATATAAAGGTCAGGAATGGTCAAAGGAGGAATGAGGAATGGACCTAAATCGAATGACAGAGCGTTTACAGCAAGGCATAATGAATGCGCAAGATTTAGCAATGAAGGAAAATCATCAAGAAATAGATGAACCTCATTTATTACTATCACTGATGAATCAAGACGACAGCCTAATAGCAGCCATATTAGAAAGAGCAGCCTTGCCGACTGATAATGTTCGTAAAAGCTTGTTGGAATCCTTAGCGAAAAAACCACAGGTTACCGGGAGTGGTGTTGAACAGGGGAAATTGTATATTACCGCTAAGCTGCAAAAATTACTAGTAAGTGCAGATGAGTTTGCCTCAAAGTTTTCCGATGAATACATTTCAGTAGAACATTTTCTGTTAGCGGCAGCATATGCTGATGATTCTGTAATGAAAAAGATAATAAAGTCTTTAGGGAAAACTCCAGAAGCGATAGTAAATGCTATTAAAGATATTAGGGGGAATCAGAGAGTGACTTCACAAAATCCTGAAGCAGGTTATGATGCACTTAAAAAATATGGCAGAGATCTAGTGGCCGAAGTAAAAGCGGGGAAAATGGATCCAGTTATCGGCAGGGATACAGAAATTCGTAATGTCATTCGGATCCTGTCTAGAAAAACAAAGAATAATCCAGTCCTAATTGGTGAACCAGGGGTAGGGAAAACAGCGATTGTGGAAGGATTAGCGCAAAGAATTGTTAGAAAAGATGTCCCAGAAGGATTAAAGGATAAAACTATTTTTTCACTTGATATGAGTGCCTTAATTGCCGGGGCAAAATTTAGAGGGGAATTTGAAGAAAGACTGAAGGCGGTTTTAAACGAAATTAAAAAAAGTGAAGGGCAAATATTGCTATTTATTGATGAAATCCATACGATTGTTGGAGCAGGAAAGACTGAAGGGGCTATGGATGCAGGGAATATGTTAAAGCCAATGCTAGCACGCGGGGAGCTTCATTGTATCGGAGCAACCACACTAGATGAACATCGAAAATATATTGAAAAAGATCCAGCGTTAGAACGGAGATTCCAACAAGTACTTGTCCAAGAACCCGCTGTTGAAGATACCATTTCTATCTTAAGAGGATTAAAGGAAAGATTTGAGGTTTTCCATGGTGTAAAAATTCACGATCAAGCGCTTGTAGCAGCAGCTACATTGTCAGATCGTTACATTACAGATCGTTTTTTACCTGATAAGGCGATTGATTTAGTTGATGAAGCATGTGCGATGATCAGAACGGAAATTGACTCGATGCCAACGGAACTTGATGAAGTGACACGCAGAGTCATGCAGCTTGAAATTGAAGAGGCAGCATTACGAAAAGAGAATGATGAAGGCAGTAAATTAAGACTGGAAGCGTTATTGAAAGAACTAGCAGATTTAAAAGAACATGCCGATAGTATGAAAGCCAATTGGCTAAAAGAAAAGCAAGATATACAAAATTTGCAAGAAAAACGTGAACTGCTTGAAAAGCTTCGCCGTGAACTTCAACAGGCGGAGGATCAATATGATTTAAACCGTGCGGCAGAACTCCGGCATGGCAGGATCCCGTTAGCTGAAAAAGAACTTAAAGAGTTAGAAGACCGTACCATAAAAGGTGAGCGGCTGCTTAGAGAGGAAGTAACGGGAGAGGAAATTTCCAATATTGTCTCGAGATGGACAGGAATACCACTTTCTAAATTAGTTGAAGGGGAAAGGGAAAAACTGTTAAGATTGGAATCCATTTTGCATGAAAGAGTGATTGGGCAAAACGAGGCAGTTAGCTTAGTCGCTGATGCAGTGCTGCGAGCTCGTGCAGGAATCAAAGACCCAAATCGCCCAATCGGATCATTTTTGTTTTTAGGACCAACGGGTGTTGGGAAAACAGAACTAGCCAAGACCTTAGCAGAATCTTTATTTGACAGTGAAGACCATATTGTTCGTATTGATATGTCAGAATATATGGAGAAGCACTCTGTCTCCCGTTTAATTGGTGCACCTCCAGGCTATGTTGGCTATGAAGAAGGAGGTCAATTAACAGAAGCTGTCAGAAGAAGACCCTATTCCGTCATATTAATGGATGAAATTGAAAAGGCCCATCCAGAAGTTTTTAATATTTTATTACAAGCATTGGATGACGGAAGGTTAACAGATTCCCAAGGACGGGTTGTAGACTTTAAAAATACTGTAATTATCATGACGTCCAACATTGGGTCAAACTTCTTATTAGAACGAAATGAAAATGAAATAGAAATTTCAGATTCAACAAGAGCAAAAGTAATGAGCCAATTAAAAAGTCACTTTCGTCCCGAATTTTTAAATCGCATTGACGAAACCATCCTCTTTAAACCGTTATCTTTAGATGAAATAAAAAATATTGTTGTTAAAATGATGAAGGAATTAAAGAATAGGTTAAAAGAGCAACAAATTGATATATCGATTAGTGAGGAGGCTAAAAAATTTATTGCTATAAATGGATTTGACCCAATATATGGGGCAAGACCATTAAAGCGATATATACAAAGACAGATTGAAACCAAACTCGCTCGTGAGATAATAGCGGGGAGGGTCCATGATCAGTCGACAGTGGAAATAACGATTGAAGATGGAGAAGTTACTTTAAAGACAAATTAAATAAAATGAAAAAAGGCCGTCCACCTGGGATGGCCTTTTTTAATTATTATTAGTGTTTACTAACGGGTTCATTAGGAATGACTGCGCTAGCAATGAAAATCAACACAGTTACTCCAAGGGAAACTATAGCACCGGAGACAAAGTCAAAGGATACACCTGACATGGAACTAACTACATATGAAAGCATTTGCACTAAAAGAAACGACCAGAAAAAAGTCCAAAAGAAACGCACTACTTTTCACCTCTTACCTATTTTACGTCAATTTTATAGTACCATATGCGTTCAAAAAAATACATATAAAATAAATTTTCTGATTTTGCCTGCGAGTTTCTTAAAAAATGGGCAAACCCCCTTTCAACTCTTCTAAAGCGGCATACAATATTTTGAGGAAATATGTAAAAGGAGATTTATCAATGGAGAATCGTAATTTTCAGATGGATACCCAATGGAATATTATTCATTACCCCGAAAAGCCTACAGGATTTGGGATTTTAATTATCGGAGATGAAAGACATTTTGTGGATGAAAGCAAAAGCTTTTGGACACAAAATGAAGGGAAACAAGCTATTATCAATCAACTCAAAGAAAAAGGGTACACCATTTTTTCCTCAAATCTTTATGGGCGAAATTGGGGGAGCGATAGTGCAATCGAGCTTGCTCAAAGATTATATCAGCATGTAATACGCAGTGAAATTCTTAATAATAAAATTCATATTCTGGCCGAGGGTATGGGTGCACTAGTGGCAATAAGATTAATGGAGAAAATGAAAGGGAGTATTAGGTCGGTCATCCTGCTTAATCCGATCCTTTCGTTAAAACACCATCTTGAACAAGAAAAGGAACACAAATTTTTTTATAAAAAGTTAATAAGAGAATTATCAGCGGCACATAACGTTAATCCAACTTTAATAGAAAGCACAATATTGAGTATAGACGATTTGGAAAGCACAGAATTCAGTTGTCCAGTTAAAATCATTCAGGTTCTTTCTGGTGGGAAAGCCTATTCCCAATCAAAACACTATCAACAATTCTTTAACACACTAGAAATTAATCCAACCTATATCCTTCCTGAAAAAAAGCAACAGCTTGGAAAAATGATTATAAAGTTTTTCAATAGTCATGAAACAGTCCTTTAAATATCTTACCTCCCCAAAATGAAATAATTCCTTTGTAAAACGCATAGGATTTTAAAAGGATAGTTTGGGGAGGAAGAATTAATGGACAAGGCTATTATTTTTGGAATTTACAATTTTTTAAGTTTTCATACATCCAAAGCACTGCTGAATAAGGGAATTGAAGTCATTGGTATTCATGTTGATGGGATGGAACAGGACTGCTTCCTTGAAGAAAAAAGACTTGAAGTAGGCAGGAATGCTAATTTTAGCGAACTAACCTTAACTGAGTGGGAAAATACACGAGAACAAGACGTACACAAAGGAACGCTTGTTTTATCTATTTACGATTTATATATGCTTAACAAAGAATCCATTTTAAAAAATGAAAAGGTTACCAAGCAGTTCTATCCCATTATAGAAAACAGTCTGAACAAACTCGATATAGTATTAATCTTGCCAATGCAAATGCTGACATCAAAGCAAGATGAGACAATTGCTGCTATTCTAGAACGTGTTAATGGGTGGGGGAATAACATACAGTTATTTTATTTACCTGCTATTTATGGTCCTTGGCAGCCAGATTCATTTATATTTCAACAGGCGATTCTTTCAAAAATGCTAAAGATAGAACTTATAAATAACGAAAGAGAATGGAAAAACGATGTACTTTATATTCAAGATGCTGTTGAAACAATCTTGGAAAGATTGGAAACAACAAAAAATGGGAAGACACAGAGTTACATGCTTGAAAGTGGGAAAAAGAATTATTGGAATGAATGTGCCTCCTATCTTAAAATAGATGAGAAAATCACGATTACTCGTTCAGAACCTGTCCAAATTGATTCGCAAATTGTTCGAATACCAATAAAAAAAGTTACCCCAATTGCAGACTCTTTTAAAAAACAAATTGACCAAGTGGATCACTTGTATTCTAACCACTCTTAAGGTTTGCAACCCATGAGAATCCACGTTATAATACCAAAATAAACGTATATAAGAGGGGTACATATGGAAAATCAAGATAAAACACTACAATTTATGCAAATAGCAATGAAATACTTACCAGAAGCAAAAGAACAATTAGATCAAGCTGGGGTTGAATTATCAATGGAACTAATTCAGCCATTTATGAATTTATTTACAAAAGTAATGCAAGAAGCCTATGAATTAGGCAAAGAGGATGCACTTAATGTTAAATAAGCATGAAAAGCTGCCGCAAATTGTGGCAGCTTATTTCTTTTTTAAAAATTGTTCAATAAGAGATGGGATCTTTTGAAATAACGGTTTAAAACCGCGGACAGATTCCATAAGAGTGTCAATATTCGTCATGAGTTCCACATAATCTATTGTGGACTGATTTTCTGTTTGTTCATGTTGAACCTGTTGACTAGACTCGTTCCTAGGACCAAACATCAATGTGTTGAACCTGTCTTGATTGTTTTGCTTCGGTTGTTCCTCCTTATTCTGCTCGTGATGATCTGTCATCATATAACAGCTCCTTCCAATCAAAGTATCTTTAAAATTAGCATATGATTGATAAATTAAAAGGAAAGTACATTAGCGGAATAAGAACAGGAAGAAACTGTTGCTTATTATAGGGGATATTTGTTAAAATTAGTACCAAGTCATAATAATTGATAATAATCCTAAAATATATCGACTTACAAACAATAAAGGAGATGGGACCATGAGAGCTGGTATTGTTGGAATAGGCAGGTATTTACCAGAAAAAATTGTCACGAATCACGATTTAGAAAAGATAATGAATACATCTGATGAATGGATTCGTACCATGACAGGGATTGAAGAAAGAAGAATAGCGGCAGATGATGTAAATACATCAGATATGGCCTTTTTTGCTGCCCAAAAAGCGATTCAAGATGCCGGGATAACACCAGAAGAGATTGATCTTATCTTAGTGGCAACTGTTACTCCTGACTCACCATTCCCATCGGTTGCGTGTAGAATTCAAGAAAGATTAGGGGCAACAAAAGCGGCGGCAATGGACGTTAGTGCTGCATGTGCTGGGTTTATGTACGGGATTGTAACGGCAAAACAATTTATTGAGACAAATGTATATAAGTACGTATTAGTTGTTGGGGTAGAAAAGCTTTCAAAAATAACGGATTGGACTGATCGTAATACTGCTGTATTGTTTGGGGATGGTGCTGGGGCCACTATAATTGGGCCAGTATCTGGAGATAGAGGTATCCTATCCTTTGAACTTGGTGCGGATGGTACTGGTGCAAAGCACCTTTACCAAGATGAATACATTATTATGAACGGACGAGAAGTATTCAAATTTGCAGTAAGGCAAATGGGAGAAAGCTGTATAAATGTACTTGAAAAAGCAGGTTTAACCAAGGATGATGTTGACTTCCTAATTCCACATCAAGCGAATATCCGAATCATGGAAGCGTCAAGACAAAGACTAGAATTACCTGTTGAAAAGATGTCGAAAACGATTAACAAATATGGGAATACTTCTGCTGCATCGATTCCAATCTCGATTGTAGAGGACTTGGAAGAAGGCAGAATTAAAGATGATGACCTTATTGTAATGGTCGGTTTTGGCGGCGGACTTACATGGGGAGCCATTGCGATTCGTTGGGGGAAGTAAACACAACGCTTAGTCCCATTTTATAGAGAAATTTAATGACAGAGAAAAGGAGATGTTTACATGGAAAAGCGCAGGGTTGTAGTGACCGGTGTAGGTGCAGTTACACCGCTTGGAAACGATGTTGTGACCACGTGGAAAGGAATTTTAGAAGGGAAATCAGGCATTGGGCCAATGACAAGGGTAAATGCTGACGAATATCCTGCTAAGGTTGCGGGTGAAGTAAAGGACTTTAATCCAGAGGCGTATCTTGATAAAAAAGATGCCCGGAAAATGGATCGTTTTACACAATTTGCAGTTGCCGCTGCTATCATGGCCGCTCAAGATGCCAATTTAACGATTAATGAGGAAAATTCTCATCGTGTGGGTGTCTGGATTGGGTCAGGTATTGGGGGAATGGAAACGTTCGAACAACAATTTGAGATTTTTCAAAAAAGAGGATACAAACGGGTTAGCCCATTCTTTGTTCCCATGTTGATTCCTGATATGGCAGCAGGTCAGGTTTCCATCATATTAGGTGCAAGAGGTTTCAATTCTTGTACGGTTACGGCATGTGCAACAGGGACAAATTCGATCGGGGATGCATTTAAAGTAATCCAGCGCGGTGATGCTGATGTAATGGTAACAGGTGGAGCGGAAGCACCGATTACAAAAATGTCGGTAGCAGGTTTCTGTGCAAATACCGCTCTTTCAACAAATCCAGATCCCAAAACAGCAAGCAGACCTTTTGATAAGAATCGTGATGGATTTGTGATTGGTGAGGGTGCAGGCATTGTTGTATTAGAAGAATTGGAGCATGCCCTTGCCAGAGGAGCTAAAATTTATGCTGAAATTGTTGGGTACGGTGCAACAGGTGATGCGTACCATATTACAGCCCCTGCACCAGGTGGAGAAGGCGGTGCCCGGGCAATGAAAATGGCTATCAACGATGGCGGTTTAAAGCCTGAGGATATCGACTATGTTAACGCACATGGTACTAGTACTGAATATAATGACAAGTATGAAACTCTGGCTGTCAAAGAAGTATTTGGAGAGCATGCATACAAACTTGCAATAAGTTCTACCAAGTCGATGACAGGACATCTTCTTGGTGCTGCTGGTGGTATTGAAGCAATCTTTAGTGTTTTGGCAATCAGAGATAATATGCTTCCGCCAACCATCAATTATGAAACACCAGACCCTGAATGTGATCTAGATTATGTTGTCAATGTAGCAAGGGAACAAGAAATCAAAGCCGTAATGAGTAACTCGCTAGGTTTTGGTGGACACAATGCTACACTAGTATTTAAAAAGTATTTATAATAATCAACCCGGCCAGACGGAAGTTTGGCCGGGTTATTTATTTTAACCTGTATCCCAAGAATGAATGAACCCCTTCACCAAAGTTTCATAAAATGACCAAGAGGGGGACTTTCATTAATAATGGGGTGAAGCAATGGGAATGATGCGGACAGATCAATGGTTACAAAAGGATTTTGACAGGCCAATTGTCATGTGTGAAAAACTCCGTCCTTATTTTAATGGAGAAAGTGCAAATGAAGTATATAATCAGTTAAAAAATTTTGGAATGTATCGACCGTCAAAGTTCACTAGAGATTATCTTAATCAAATGCTTGACCATAATATATGGAATCGAGTAGGACGCTTATTTACAGACTATAAAAATAAATGGAACGGCCCTGATATACCCGTTTTCCTCTTTCCAGTCGCCCAAACAGGAAGTTTCTTTAAAAGAGAGAAAAACAGTAAAGCAGGAGTGTCCTTCCCAGACAAAATGTTTCTATTCCTCTCAAATTATGAGGATATGAAAGAAGTTGAAGCACTTTTGGTTCATGAATATCACCATGTCTGTAGAATGAACATGTCTGATAAAATATTAGAAGATTATTCGTTACTTGACTCTCTCATTATAGAGGGTCTGGCAGAATATGCGGTGTTAAAACATTGCGGAAAGGAATATTTAGCAAACTGGTGCCATATGTATTCAGAAAAGGAACTCTTACTGTTTTGGGATAAATTTATAAAAAATCGGCTAAATAAGAAGAAAAACGAGAGAGATCATGATGATCTTTTATATGGTGGAAGAGGAATTCCAAGATTGTTAGGGTATGCAGTCGGATATAATATTATTAAGGAATATTATGAGAAAAATAATTATTCTACAAAACATTCTTTTACCATTCCTTCTGCTAAGTTTATTCAAGATAAAATAAAAACATCCTAAAAAAGCCTACTAAATTCGGCTTTTTTATTTTGAATAAAAAGAAGAGTGATAATTAACCAAAAAGTCTTGCAATTGTAATAATTCTGTCATAGAATTTTATGTAAATATAATTAATTACAAATAATTCAAATAAAGTAAGAAGGTGTGATATGAGCTCGACTAAATCATTACTTAAAGAAGCACCGTTGCTTGAGGTTAAAAATTTAGAGACAGCCTTTGATATTGAGGGAATTGATTATAATGCCGTGGATAATGTCTCATTTCAAGTAAAGCCACGACAAATAGTGGGAGTGGTAGGAGAATCTGGTTGTGGAAAATCCGTGATGAGTCTATCCGTTATGCAGCTGCTTCCAAAAGGAAGTGGAAAAGTAAAGTCGGGAGAAATTATTTTTAATGGCATAAATATAGAGAAAATGTCAGATTCTCAAATTAATAAAATTCGCGGAAAAGATATTTCGATGATTTTCCAAGAGCCAATGACCTCACTAAATCCTGTTTTTACAATCGGTTATCAACTGCAGGAAGTGCTATTTAATCATTTAAAAATATCCAAAAATGAGGCGCGGCAAAAGGCCATCGCTTTATTACATAGTGTTGGTATCTCCCGTCCTGAAAAACTAGTAGATGAATATCCACACCAATTATCAGGTGGGATGAGGCAAAGAGTGATGATCGCCATTGCGATTGCCTGCCAGCCGAAATTACTCATTGCAGATGAGCCGACCACTGCACTGGATGTAACGGTACAAGCACAAATTTTAGAACTCTTAAAGGAGATTCAGGCCGTAAATGATATGTCGGTCATTTTGATTACGCATGATTTAGGTGTAGTAGCAGAAATGTGTGATGAGGTAATCGTCATGTATGCTGGAAAGATTGTTGAACGTACCGATGTGGATACGTTATTTCATAACCCTAAGCATCCATACACCACCTTACTTCTGGGGGCTATTCCCAAAATGGACCAGAAAGAAGAACGGTTAAGCTCAATCCAAGGAATTGTGCCATCGCTCACCAATATGCCAAAAGTTGGCTGTCGATTTGCTAATCGCTGCCCAAAGGCTATGCCTGAATGTACTACTATTACCCCTTTACTATCAGATGTGGAAGTTGGCCATGAAGTTGCCTGTTTGCTTTTTGACACTAGTAGACCAAAAGAAGGGGTGAGGTAATGAGTACCGTTTCAGTACATAAAAATAATCAAATACCTTCCTCTCAATCTGAAAATCTTTTAGAAATTCATAACCTTAAAACCTATTACCCCGTTAAGGGTGGATTCCTCAAACGAACAATCGGAAATGTTAAAGCCGTTGATAATATCTCTTTTACCATTAAGAGAGGGGAAACGCTAGGATTAGTTGGTGAATCTGGATGTGGCAAGTCCACTGCAGGTCGAACTATTTTAAGATTACTCAAGCCAACAGAAGGTCATATCTTATTTGACGGAAAAGATATTACTAAAGTTTCAGGTAAATCACTTCGTGAAATTCGAAAAGATATGCAAATGGTCTTCCAGGATCCATATGCTTCATTAAATCCCATGCAAATGGTAGGAGATATCATAGCGGAACCAATCTATAATTTTAATAAAAGGACAAAGAAAGAGTTAAAAGAAGAAGTAATGGATTTATTAGATAAAGTTGGATTACCCCCAGAAGCTTATTACAAATATGCGCATGAATTTTCCGGAGGCCAAAGACAACGGATTGGAATAGCACGTTCACTTGCATTAAGGCCTAAATTAATCATCGCTGATGAACCAGTTTCTGCACTGGACGTTTCGGTACAATCACAGGTGTTAAATCTATTAAAAGATTTGCAAGAAGAATTTGACCTAACCTTTTTATTTATTGCTCATGATTTAAGTGTTGTTAAACATATGAGCGATCGAATTGGAGTTATGTACTTGGGCAATATGGTTGAAATTTCCGATAAGGACGACCTGTATGAAGAACCGCTCCACCCCTATACGCAGGCTCTAATCTCAGCTATACCATCCCCAGATCCAAGGATCAAGAAAGAGAGAATTATTTTAAAAGGAGATGTACCGAGTCCAATTAATCCACCATCGGGATGTCCATTCCATCCACGTTGTCCACTGGCAATGGAGGAATGTGCTAAAACGAAGCCTGTATTAAAGGAGGTGAAGCCTGCTCATCAAGTAGCTTGCCACCTTTATTAACAAAAAAATGTAAAAAAATTAGGGGGGAAACAAATGAAGAAACGAAGTATGCTTATGTTAGCTGCCTTAATGCTTGTTTTGTCGGCATTCTTAGCAGCCTGCAGTGGCGGAGAAAAAGCAGGTACTAAAGAAGAGAAAGGCACTAAGAGTGGGGAATCAGCTGGAAAGCCACAGGATGGCGGAACATTAGTTTATGCGCTTGATTCAGCTCCTGAGGGTAAATTTAACTATTCATTTTATGGGAATGCTACAGACCAATATGTAATTGATTTCTTTGATGAAAACTTAATTGATTATGATGCTCAATTGAAAGCGCAGCCACATATTGCTTCTTGGAAAACAGAAGACAATAAGGTATTTGACTTTGAAATTAAAAAAGGAGTTAAATGGCACAACGGTGATGAATTATCAGTAAAAGACTGGGAATTCGCCTTAAAAGTTGTGGCTGATAAAGATTATGAAGGCCCGCGTTTTGATAACGTAAGAAATATTGTTGGGGCACAAGATTACCATGATGGAAAAGCAACAGAAATTTCTGGTATCAAAGTAGTGGATGATTACCACATCCAAATCACTTTTGATAAGGCACGTGTAAACAACTTGGATAACCTTTGGACATATCCAATGAATCGTACAGAATTTAAAGGCATGGCTGTAAAAGACATGATGAGTTCCGAACAAGTGCGTACCAAGCCAGTAGGATTAGGTCCATTTAAGGTAACAAAAGTTGTACCGGGTGAATCTGTTGAAATGGAACGCTTCGATGATTACTTTGGCGGAAAGCCGCATATCGAGAAAGTAGTCGTAAAAGTAATCGATCCATCACTTTCTGTAGGCGAACTGAAAAATGGCACACTTGATATGACCTCATTCCACCCAAGTATTATTGACCAAGTAAAGGCACTTGACAATGTAAATGCTGTCACATACCCAGGCGTAAGCTACTATTATGTTGGATTCCGTTTAGGAACATGGGATGGCGAGAAAAACGTTATGAATGAAACGAAGTATCAAGAAAAGAAACTTCGTGAAGCAATGTATTATGCCATCAACCGTGAAGAGTGGGTTAAGGCATTCTTCTTTGGAGTTGGTAAACCAGTAAACCGTCCAATTCCAACAAACCACTGGATTGCAGCAGATAATAAAGAATTAGAACAATACAAATATGATCCTAAAAAAGCAAAAGAATTGTTAGACGAAGCCGGATATAAAGATGTTAATGGCGATGGTTTCCGTGAAGACCCACAAGGCAAGGAATTTGTTGTAAACTTTAGTCATTATGCTACTTCAAATCCAACATTTGAATCTCGTGCAAAAGCATTAACTCAATATTGGGAAGAAGTCGGTTTAAAATCAAAATTAACCATGACTGATGTAAATCTTTATTACGATATGTTAGAAAAAGCAGATAAATCGATTGAAGTATTCTTCGGCGGTTGGTCTACTGGTTCAGATCCGGATCCAACTCCACTTTGGGGTTCTAAAGCACTTTGGAACTACCCTCGCTGGGTAAATGCTGATAGTGATAAATTACTTGATCAAGCACTTGACTTGAGTATTGTTGGAACAGATAACGACAAACGTAAGGACCTTTATGTTCAATGGCAAAAACTATTTATGAAGGAACTGCCAGTGTTACCAATTGCTGAACTAGAAGAAACAATGGCTGTCAGCAAGCGTGTTCAAGATGTTAAATTTGACGTATCTGGTATGAACCGTCCAAATGAATGGTGGATCAAACAATAATCACAGAGACTAACATGCATAAGTTTTAGCTAATGGCTAAAAATTTTTAACAGCTCAAGGCGGTTCAGGTGGGATAGAGAAAAAAGCTCTTGAAATTCTTTCTCTACTCCCATTTGAACAAGCTTGAGTTACATAATCTACTATGGTTAAACATAGTTACAGACAAGGAGAATACACATGCTTAAATACGCGTTTCGAAGAATTTTGGGCATGATTCCAATGTTATTCCTCATTTCCATCGTTGTTTTTTCCTTGGCTAAACTAATGCCGGGCGATTCCCTCAGCGGTGAAATTGATCCGAGAAATACTGATCCGCAATATATTGCGGACATGCGTGAGAAATTAGGCTATAACGATCCATTACCACAACAATATGCACGCTGGATTGGTAACTTCGTGCAAGGGGACTTTGGCAAATCGACACGATTTAAAATTGAAGCAGCCGATGTTATTGCAGAACGTATTCCTAACACATTGTTACTAGGATTATCTTCTATATTAATCACCTACATTCTTGCCTTTATAATGGGTGTATACTCTGGTAGAAAACCCTATACACTGGGTGATAATTTAATCGGAGGATTAAATTATTTAGGATTATCGATCCCATCTTTTATTGCTGGGGTATTTGCAATCTTCTTTTTTTCTTTTAAATTAGGGTGGTTTCCTTCAAATGGTTCGGTTGATATAGGTGTAACAGAAGGAACACTCGATTATTGGATAAGCCGTATTCATCATGTCTTCTTACCTGCTGTAGTTCTTGGACTATTAAGTACGGCAAGTTATACGCAGTTTTTACGAAATGATATTATCGAAAATAGCCGTAAGGATTTTGTGAGGACAGCTCGCGCAAAAGGTACACCAGAAAGAAAGATATATAATGTTCATATTTTAAGAAATTCTATTATCCCGCTCATTACCTTTTTAGGCTTTGATTTAGTTGCCATTATTAGTGGTGCCATCATTACTGAAACGATTTTTACTTATCCAGGTCTAGGACAACTCTTCTTACAATCTGTTGGTACTAGAGATTATCCTGTATTAATGACGTTGACAATGTTATTCTCGTTTTTAACATTAATTGGAAACCTTGTTGCTGATGTTCTATATGGTGTTGTAGATCCAAGAATTAGGCTAGATTAGGGGGGGAGAAAAGATGGAAATTGTTACGCAAAAGGATTCCAATATTAAACCAGCGCCCCCAAAAAAAAGTTTATCTCCATGGGCAATAGCCCGAAAAAAATTCGTAAAAAATAAACTGGCTGTTATAAGCTTCATCTTTTTATTAATAGTTGCAATCATTTCATTCTTGGCTCCATATATAACGACCTCAGATGTTACAAGAATTAATATTGGTCAAATGTCATTAGAGCCATCAAGCGATCATTGGCTGGGAACTGATAAGGCAGGGCGTGACGTGTTTACTAGGTTGTTATACGGTGGACGAATTTCCTTGTTAGTCGGATTAAGCTGTACGTTATTTGTTATTTTACTTGGAACCATAATCGGCTCCATTTCTGGATATTTTGGCGGTGCAGTCGATAGTATTTTAATGAGATTTACAGATTTTATTTTAAACTTTCCTTTTCTTGTATTTGTTATCGTTCTCAATGCCATCCTTTTTGGAAAAGTAAATGGGTTATGGGTTTTAATAGGAACGATTAGTATACTAAGCTGGGGTGGCATTGCCCGGATTGTCCGCAGTAAAATACTTGCTGAAAAAGAAAATGAATATATTACTGCTGCAATCTCAATAGGTTGTTCGCCTGCTAAAATTATCGTAAAACATTTATTGCCTAACATTTTATCAACAATTATCGTTCAAGCAACAATTACATTTGCGACAATGATTGTAGCTGAGACAGGTTTAAGCTTTTTAGGGTTTGGTGTTCCCCAAGAAATCCCAAGCTGGGGGAATATGTTAAATTCAGCAAATGAACCGGATGTACTCCAATTTAAACTTTGGATTTGGGTACCGCCAGCTTTAATTATTACCATTACTATTTTATCTATTAACTTTATTGGAGAAGGATTAAAAGACGCATTTAATCCAAAATCCAAACGATAAAAATCTACCATAATATAATGGTAGATTTTTTTTTGCAGCTTCATTCTAAGATAAAATAGTGGTATCTGAAAAAAGTGTGTAAGGGAAAACAAAGATAACTATTTGGGAGCAAAGCGCTAAAGATAGGAAACTGGAGCAAAGTATATATAAAGGAATAATTTAACTAAGGTCTGCCCATACTGATTGACAAACAGTTTTCTTGAAGTGAGGGGTTGGACAATGTTGTATCTTCATGATGTTTGGGTTAATTGGTTCGAAGGTGAAGAAAATGGCTATAATGTATGCCACTTTCATGAATGGAGGAAGGATGACGGTGTGGAGTTGTTAGATCAAGCTCCACTAATAAAAGTTGAACCGCTCCTTTTTAACTATATTGAGAATGATTTATCAGAGCTTCCTCAACAGCTTCTTGATGATATTTATCAAAAAGCCTATTTAAGAAAAAATCATGAAAGAATTCAGCTGGATTATTGCTTTGTGGTAACAGATGGAGTTGGTATTTTAGCCGTTGATACGATAGGCTATAATATTCCAATTCGAAAAAGCAGGTTAATACCAAGACAAGAACAGCTTGTTTATGAAATGATCAGTCAACAAGATGCAAAACAATACCATTTTTACGAACAGCAGAAAACTAAGGATTTCCATATTCTCTCACCAGAGCCAGATTTAATGAGAGGTTTAACAAGAAAAGAACGTCAATTAAAACAACTATTATTTATGGCGCTTGACCAATTGCTTTCATCGAATAATGAAGCCGAAGTTAGGTATTGGTATACTGAGTGGTGTCCAGAGCAGTATTCAACCATCCAAGAAATGAATTTTGAAGATGCCTGGGAGCAATTATTTGAAGAAACAAAGTATGGTTGGTCAAAGCGGCATGAATCATTCTGTGAGAATTTAATTAAAGGACAGCCATTTTTTGAAAAGCTTTGGGAAATGGAGCATGGTCCAAAAGTAAATTAAGAACCTGACCCATTTTGGGTCAGGTTCTTTAATTTACCGTTTTTTGCGGCCAAGTCCTATTGCATTTTCCATTTTCTTTAATGTTTTGCTGGCAACTAGGTTAGCTTTTTCTGCACCACGATCCAAAATGTCATCTAGTTCGCTTGATTCTAACAAGTTGTAATACTTTTCTTGGATTGGTTTAAGAAAATCTACCACTACATTTGCTAAATCTCCCTTAAAATCTCCATATCCTTTCCCAGCATACATTTTTTCGAGCTCTTCAATTGATTTTCCGCCAAGTATGGAATAAATCGATAACAAGTTCGAAACTCCAGGTTTATTTACTGTATCAAATTTAACAATTCCTTCTGAATCAGTGACAGCACTTTTTATTTTTTTTACGATTTGATTTGGTTCATCAAGTGGCGTAATGAATGCTTTTTTGTTTGAATCAGATTTGCTCATTTTTTTTGTTGGTTCTTGTAAAGACATAATTCGGGCACCCACTTTCGGGATGCTAATTTCTGGAATAGTAAGAATGTCATTATATTTTTTATTAAATCTTTCAGCTAAGTCGCGTGTTAACTCCATATGTTGTTTTTGATCCTCACCAACTGGAACAAGGTCTGTATTATACAATAAGATATCAGCAGCCATAAGGGGCGGATAGGTTAACAAACTTGCAGAAACCGCTTCTTTTCCAGCAGATTTGTCCTTAAATTGTGTCATTCTTTCAAGTTCTCCGATATAGGAAATACATTGCATTAACCATCCTGCCTGTGCATGTGCAGGCACTTCTGATTGAATGAATAAGGTTGCCTTCTCAGGATCAATTCCAACAGCTAAATATAATGCTGCTAAGCTCCGGATATTTTTCCTAAGTGTCAATGGGTCTTGTGGAACAGTAATCGCATGTTGATCAACAATACAAAAGAAGCAATTGTATTCATTTTGCATCTCAACAAATTGTTTCATCGCCCCAATATAGTTTCCCAGTGTTATGGTTCCACTTGGTTGAATGCCTGAAAAAATTGTTTTCATTTTCTTTTCCTCCTAAAGATATATAAAAAAACCATCCATCCCAAAAAAACATAGGGACGAATGGTTCGCGGTACCACCCTAAATTACTCAATCAGAGTCACTCAGTCCAAATTACCTTTATAGTGAGATGGTTCCCTTTTAACGCAAGGTAAACGTCTAGGCCTACATTTTATTCAGAGAATAAAGGGTCGGATAGAAGCTCCAAAGTCCATTCCGTACTTGTTCGTGTTTGTTTTCACCAGCCACAAACTCTCTAAAACGAAGGTAAATACGTACTACTCTTTATCAAGGCTTTACAATTTAATTCGACTATTCACATTATAATGGAATTCAATATTTAATTTCAAGTGTGTCACAGATAATAAGCGATTAGGGCAGCTGCCATAAGAAGACCATTCACCATTCCGTGCAAGAGAAGAGGTTTTTCGTTGATTGTTACCATATCTGATAATCGTGGTATATCCTCGAAATTTCTCTTTTCTTTTCCTACAGGTCTAGAGAAGAAGTAATTAAAAGAGCGAGAGATGGTGTCATAAAAACCGCTATGAATCGTGTATAGCAGTAATGCAGATAGAAGTAAGGCTCCAGTAATAAAGAAAGATATATTGATATAATGGACCAAAGAAATTTCTCTGTGGTAAATAATAGAAATAAGAAAAATAACTACTTGTGTTAGAATTAGAATAATTAGATTTTTCTTTAAATGATCTTTCATAGATTAACCTCCTAAACATTGATTTATAAAGGGAATAAGACATGTTTATTATATAAAAATTTTTATATAAGTTTAAATTATACCATAGCAATTTGTAATGATACGGTAAAGAATGTATCGAAACTGTAAATTAATTTTTAAAAAGTAATGTACAATTTGTTGAAAATATGTATAATAGAGAATGTAGTAATTTTTCAGAATAATAGAAAAGGGAGGTCTACTAGTGAAGAAATCAAAACTTTCTCTACTTTTAGCATTATCACTAGTTCTAAGCATGTTCCTTGCAGCATGTTCTGGCGGCGGTGATAAGAAGGAAACAAGTAAAACTGAAGGCAAAAATAATGCTGGCACTGAAGCGTTAGCTGATAAACAAGAATTAAACGTTCTTGAATCTGCTGAAATCCCAACAATGGACAGCGTTATGGGACAAGATACTTTAAGCTTTACAACATTAAACGCTACAAATGAAGGTCTATACCGCTTAGACGCAGACCAAAAAGTAATCCCTGGTGTAGCTGACGGCATGCCAACATATAATGAAGACAAATCAGTTTTAACAATCAAATTGAAAAAAGACGTTAAATGGTCTAATGGTGACCCAGTCACTGCTAATGATTTCGTTTATGCATGGCAACGTGCTATCGATCCAAAAGTAGCTGCTCCATATGGTGCTTACTTCATGGAAGGTAAAATCGCTGGTGCTAGTGAAATAGTAGCAAAGGCTGACAAGGTAACACCTGAAGATTTAAAAACTCTAGGAATTAAAGCTAAAGATGATAATACATTGGAAATTACGCTTGTAAGAGCACTTCCATATATCGAATCATATTTAACATTCCCATTATTCTACCCGCAAAACCAAAAGTATGTTGAAGCACAAGGCGCAGATTATGCGAAAGATGCTGGACACCTACTATACAATGGTCCATTTAAAATGACTAAATGGGATGGCCCAACAGCTACTGAGTGGGTATTAGAAAAGAATGCGGATTACTGGAATGCAAAAGATACTACTCTAGAAAAGATTAATTTCAACGTATCAAAAGATCCACAAGCTTCTGCAAATGCATACACTGCAGGCGAAGCTGATATTACACCTAAATTAGCACAAGCTGCAATCCTTTCTCAATTTGAAGGTGCAGATGATTTACTTCGTTACCAAGAGCCATCTATTTGGTGGTTAAAGATGAACGAAAAGAACCCAGCGTTAAAGAATGTTAATATCCGTAAAGCAATTGCTCTATCTGTAGACAAAAAAGCTTTAGTTGAAGACGTATTAGCAAACGGCTCAGTTGCTGCTGATTACCTAGTACCAAAAGGCTTCTCATTCCTTGATGGTAAAGATTTCCGCGAAACTGCTGGAACTTACCTAAAGTCTAATAAAGAGGAAGCTAAAAAGCTTTGGGAAAAAGGACTTGCAGAAACTGGACTTAAAGAGGTAAACTTTACTTATGTTGGTCAAGATACAGAAACTTCAAAAGTTACTGATGCTTTCATTAAAGACCAATTAGAGAAAAACCTACCTGGACTAAAGATTACAATCGAAGCTGTTCCTTTCAAAATTCGTATTGCTCGTGAAGATGCTGAAGATTATGATTTGTTAATGGGCGGTTGGGGACCTGACTACGCTGACCCTATGACTTACATGGATCTTTGGGTTACAGGCGGCGGACAAAACCATATGAGTTATGGAAACCCTGAATTTGATAAGTTAATCAAAGCAGCTAACGAAGATCTTGTTGCTAAACCACAAGACCGTTGGAAAGCTCTTCAAGATGCAGAAAAGATCCTATTAGAAGATGATGCAGCCATTGCACCACTTTACCAACGTTCTGTAAATATCTTGATCAATCCAAAAGTTAAAGGCTTTGCACACCACGCATTCGGTCCTGACTATAGTTACCAGTGGATTAAAATCACAAAATAGTAACTATATCTAATCAAATAGAAAGAGAGTATATTTAACAGATATACTCTCTTTTTACCTGTATCGGAATTGTCGTAAAATGTCGAATATTTAACTAATTAGGAGGTGTAGGCATGGCAAAATATATCTTAAAACGTGTGGGTTATATGATTGTTACCCTTTTTATTGTATCAACACTTACTTTTTTCCTCATGAAGCTCATTCCAGGCAGCCCATTTAATAACTTCGAAAAGCTTACGGAAGTTCAGCGAAATATATTACTGGACAAATACGGCTTAAACCAACCCGTGCCTGTTCAATATTATAATTATATGGTGAATTTGGTAAAAGGTGACCTTGGAATCTCCTTTCAATTCGATAATACTCCTGTAACTGAACTTATTGCTAACCGAATTGGACCATCAGCACAGTTAGGTTTCCAAGCTATGGTTGTTGGTACCATATTAGGTATTTTCCTTGGGGTTATTGCAGCCTTAAAGCAAAATACATGGATTGATTATGGCTCTACTTTTATTGCTGTACTTGGTAAATCAGTACCATCCTTCATCTTTGCAGGATTAATGCAGTATTACATTTCTGTCAAATTAGGATGGCTGCCGGTTATGTTATGGAAAGGACCAGAATATACAATTCTTCCTACGATCGCCTTGGCCATGTTCCCAATTTCTATTGCAGCGCGATTTATGCGTACTGAAATGATTGAGGTATTAGGGGCAGATTATATTACATTAGCTCGTGCTAAGGGTGCAAGCCGCTGGCAAATTAGTATCAAACATGCGCTTCGAAATGCATTAATTCCTGTTGTTACAGTTTTGGGACCCTTAGCAGTTGGTTTAATGACAGGATCACTAGTTATTGAGCAAATCTTTGGAATTCCTGGACTAGGGGAACAGTTTGTTAAATCAATTAACATGAATGATTACCCAGTTATAATGGGAACAAACATTTTATTTGCAGTATTATTTGTAGTCGTTATTTTGATAGTTGATATTCTGTATGGAATCATCGACCCACGTATTCGTGTATCGGGGGGAGGATCTAAATGAGCAACAAAGACGTAACAATCTCAAAGGATATGTTTGCACCTGCCCACATTGATCCATCAAATAGTGAAAAAATTTCTAAACCAAGCTTAAACTTTTGGCAGGATTCATGGCTGCGTGTGCGCAAAAACAAAGGGGCTGTAGTTAGTTTAGTCATCTTAGTAATTATGATCATTATGTCATTTGTTGGTCCACTGATTACTCCTTATGACTATGACACGCAAACTACTAAACATAATAACCTGCCTCCGCGTATTCAAGGTTTGGAGAATGTGCATTGGCTGCCATTTGATGGTACCTTGCAAAGAAGAGACGGTACAGAATATAACGCATATGAAGTGCGGAAGGTTGATGCCTACTATTGGTTCGGAACTGATAATTTAGGCCGTGATCAATTTGCACGTGTGTGGAAAGGAACACAAGTCTCTTTATTTATTGCCTTTATGGCAGCGTTAGTTGACATGCTCATTGGTGTTGCTTATGGTGCTATATCAGGTTATCTGGGCGGACGTACTGATAGTGTCATGCAGCGTATTATTGAAGTAATAGTGGGTATTCCTAACTTGATTGTAGTAGTTTTGATGATACTCGTGTTAAAGCCAGGTATTATTCCAATAATTATTGCCTTGACTATCACTGGCTGGACTAGTATGGCAAGGGTTGTTCGAGCACAAGTATTAAAATTCAAAGGTCAAGAATTTGTTTTAGCAGCGAAAACTCTAGGGGCTTCCAATTCCTCTATTATTTTTAAACATATGATTCCAAATATGTTTGGTGTCATTATTATAAATACGATGTTTTCTATCCCTAATGCTATTTTCTTTGAAGCTTTTCTGAGTTTTATCGGATTAGGATTACAAGAACCTCATGCTTCTTTAGGTACACTAGTAAATTCCGGATTTAAATCAATGATTGCTTTTCCGTATCAGATGATTATTCCATCCATAATGATTGCTGTTATTATGGTATGTTTTAACCTTGTTGCAGACGGATTACGCGATGCATTGGATCCAAAAATGCGTGATTAGAAGGCAGGTGGATATAGATGGATAAAATATTACAAGTAAAGGATTTAAACATTTCCTTTCATACATTTTCGGGGGAAGTACAAGCAATACGCGGCGTAAGTTTTGACTTATATAATGGAGAAACGCTGGCAATTGTTGGTGAATCAGGTTCGGGGAAATCTGTTACTACCAAATCAATTATGCGGCTGCTCCCTGAACATAATTCCGAAATTAAAAGCGGAGAAATTCTTTTTGAAGGAAAGGATTTAACAAAGCTTAAAGATAAAGAAATGCAAAAAATTCGCGGAAAAGATATTTCAATGATTTTCCAGGATCCTATGACCTCTTTGAACCCAACGATGAAAATTGGCAACCAAATTATGGAGCCGCTAATAAAACATCAAAATATGAGTCGACATGCTGCAAGGGAAAGAGCTGTTGATTTGTTAAAGCTTGTGGGTATTCCTAAACCCGAACTTCGGGTTGACCAATATCCACATCAATTTTCAGGTGGGATGAGACAGCGGGTTGTCATAGCAATTGCTTTGGCTTGTAATCCCAAAATTCTAATTGCAGATGAGCCAACCACAGCACTTGATGTTACCATTCAAGCACAAATACTTGAATTGATGAAGGATCTGCAGAAGAAAATTGATACATCAATTATTTTTATTACCCATGACCTTGGTGTTGTAGCCAATGTTGCTGACCGGGTTGCTGTTATGTATGGCGGTAAAATTGTTGAAATTGGAACTGCCGACGAAATTTTCTATAATCCGCAGCATCCATATACATGGGGATTAATTAGTTCAATGCCAGATATGGATACTGAAGATGAAGAGTTATTCTCTATCCCAGGTACTCCCCCGGATTTATTGGATCCACCAAAGGGCGATGCATTTGCACCACGTAACCCATTTGTATTGAAAATTGATTTGGAGCAAGAGCCTCCATTCTTTAAAGTATCGGATACACATTATGCTGCTACGTGGTTATTACATCCAGATGCGCCTAAAGTTGAGCCGCCGGAGGCTGTGAAGAGACGGCAAAATCAATACAATGGCACAGCAAGTGGTTCTGCTCGTCTGGAAAAAGATAAGTTCCCTGGTAAAAAGGAGGGAAAGTAAATGGCAGAAAGAAAGAAATTACTTGAGATTAAAAATCTAAAACAGTATTTTAACACTGGAAAGCCTAATGAAGTAAAAGCCGTTGATAATGTTTCCTTTGATATTTATAAAGGGGAAGTTATGGGGCTCGTAGGTGAGTCTGGCTGTGGTAAATCTACAACTGGAAGAACCATTATTCGTTTATATGATGCCACAGGCGGAGAAGTAATATATGACGGCGTTAATGTTCATGGAAAGAAATCAAAAAAGCAATTAAAAGATTTTAATCGTAAAATGCAAATGATTTTCCAAGATCCATATGCATCTTTAAATCCTAGATTAAAAATTGCTGATGTTATTGCCGAGGGAATTGATATACACGGTTTAGCAAAGAACAAGCAAGAACGTATGGAACAAGTTTATGAACTTTTGGAAACAGTTGGGTTAAATAGAGAACATGCAAATCGTTACCCACATGAGTTTAGTGGTGGACAGCGCCAGAGGATTGGAATTGCTCGTGCACTTGCAGTTCAACCTGAATTTATTATTGCGGATGAACCGATCTCAGCATTGGATGTTTCGATCCAAGCCCAAGTTGTTAACCTAATGAAACAATTGCAAAAAGAAAAAGAGCTAACCTATCTTTTCATTGCCCATGATTTATCAATGGTAAAATATATTAGTGATCGTATTGGTGTTATGTACTTTGGTAAAATGGTGGAACTTGCACCTGCGGATGAGTTATATAAAAACCCGTTACATCCCTATACCCAATCACTTCTATCCGCAATTCCAGCTCCAGATCCAATAAGTGAACGGACACGCAGACGTAAATCCTATGACCCTGCTAGTCATAATTATGATGATAATGAATTAATTGAGTTTAGAGAAGTTACCCCAGGGCATTTCGTCCTCTGCTCTGAGAAAGAGTTTAAGCAATATAAGGCTCAATCTAAACAATAAAAAAAAACGATCTCGATTATATTGAGATCGTTTTTTTACTGTCTAGATTTTTTATAATAGGTTAAATTTATTTATTTCCACCAACTGATTTCCATCCTGTCCGATATTTAGCACTTTCATCTACAAATTCTGTTCTACGTTTACCGCCAAAGACTTTTTCTCCTATGGTGTTGGATATGACGCCCATTATAGCAGTAATACCGATAATCAGTATTGCTACAATAGTTAAATCAATTATGTAAGCACCCATTTATAAGACCCCTCCATTATTAGAAAATCGTGATGTTGAATAATATATTCCCTCATCTATATTTTAAAAGAACTAGCAGCATATTTAAAGAGAAAAAAAAAATAAACCCTCTTCATCTAATTTAAGGATGTATACGTTTTCATTTCGGAGACTTTATTGAGAATTAAAATTAATAATTTGTTAAGCTAATACCTGTAAAATGAACAATGTTAGAAGGCAATGCAAATAATCCTTTTTCTACCCACAAAAGGAATTACGTTAAGAACGAACATTTTAGGAGTAAACAAAGAATTACTTTCTTTTTGTTGATAAAAAAGCCAAAAATTTATGAAACTTTTAAGATTATTATTCGTCTAATATAATAGACGAATTGTAAGCATATTATATAACAGCGTTCAAGAATTTTTAAAAAACTTATACCTTTTTTTAAGGCAGTGGTGTATAATTTATGATATAAATTACTTATTTATAATAATTTTAATTAGTAATGATTATTATCCACTTTAAAAATGCTTATCTTACTATAGAGGTTTTTGGTTTAAACGGTTTGTAAATAAAAGAGGAGTGTGAAGAAGGATGGTAACACTATACACTTCACCAAGTTGTACATCATGTAGAAAAGCTAAATCATGGCTAGAAGAACATGAAATTCCATACACAGAAAGAAATATTTTCTCTGAACCCTTAACAATGGAGGAAATTAAAGAAATTCTTCGTATGACAGAAGATGGTACTGATGAAATTATTTCAACAAGATCTAAAACATTTCAAAAATTAGATGTAAACTTAGATGCAATGCCATTACAAGATTTATTTAAATTAATTAAGGATAATCCCGGCCTGTTGCGACGTCCAATCATCATTGATGAAAAACGTTTACAGGTAGGCTATAATGAAGATGAAATTCGGCGCTTCTTACCAAGGAGAGTTAGAACATTTCAATTGCGTGAAGCGCAGCGCATGGTAAACTAAACAATAAGACCTTCGCAAATGGAGGTCTTTTTTTCTATATCAGAAAATTTGTCGTTTTGGATTCATTTTGGTACAATAAAAAGAATATCTTTATTAAGTCCAAAGATAGGCATTATCATGGTTTTTTGTAATTTAGCCTTTTTTATTTCCCTTATGAGTACTTTTATCATAAAATAAAAGTACTAGAGTAATTACCTTTTTAGTTATTGTTAGTTGTATTATCTGCTTGGGGGTATTTAGTCCCTTCAATATGGAAAATGGAAGGGAGAGGTTATGATGGAGATTGAACGCATAAATGAAAATACCGTTAAATTCTACATTTCCTATGGCGATATTGAAGAAAGAGGTTTTGATCGTGAGGAAATATGGTACAATCGGGAACGCAGTGAAGAGCTTTTTTGGGAAATGATGGATGAGGTTCATGGTGAGGAAGATTTTGCCATTGAAGGACCACTTTGGATTCAAGTCCAAGCACTTGATAAAGGTTTAGAAATTCTTGTCACGAAAGCGCAGCTTTCAAAAGACGGACAGAAGTTTGAGCTCCCTATTCCGAATGATAAAATAAAAGATATACCTGTTGATGATAAAATAGAAGAACTTTTAGACCAACATTTTCATCCCCATCTAACTGATGAAGATGACATGCTCCTTGAGGAAGAAACATTAGAATTCCTTCTAGCCTTTAAGGATTTTGAGGATGTATTGAGTTTGTCTAAACGAAATGGTTTAGATGTATTAGTAACAAAGCTCTTTCATTTTGAAGGAAAATATTACTTATATACAGAATTTCCGGAAGAAGTATTTGAAGAAGACGAGATAGATGACATTCTCAGTATTTTACTGGAATACGGGTATGAAACCCAATTAACCATTCATCGAATCCAAGAATATGGGAAAGAAATTATCTCTAAAGATGTTTTTAAAGAGTTACGTAAATACTTTAACTAAATAAAATACCGATTTCATTATTGAAATCGGTATTTTTAGCATGATAGGAAAGTGTAAATTTCCAATCATACATAAGTGCAAATACGCCTCATGAGCCGCTTAACGGCTCGCCAATCTGCGAGTTTTCTTTATCATTTCTTTAAAATGAAATTTTTGGCAGGTGAGTACGCTGAAAAACACGGTAAGGGTCATCCTATTTTTAGCAGTGTTATCAGGAGTATTTTATTTATTTAAGGATCGGTTGGAAAGTGGCATTTTTGGATTCTTAAGCGTTTTAATTACATTGTCTGTCATTTTTATCGGATTTGTTATATTTCTTGAAAATCGTCACCCTACACAAACAATTACATGGCTAGTGGTGCTTGGCAGCTTTCCACTAGTTGGCTTTATTTTTTACTTATTATTTGGACGGAATTATCGAAAAGAGAAGATGTTCCGTAAAAAATATTTCCTAGATAAACAAGCCTTTTTAACTGTTGAGGGGGAAGATGACCCAAGAAGTGAAGAGAAGCTTAGCTTAATGAGAGAACATCAAGGGAAATTGTTTAATCTCGCTCAAAAATTGGGGAATAGTCCAATTTCTTTTGATACGTCAACCAGGATCTTAACCAATGGAAATGAAACCTTTCAGCACATTATTGAACAATTAAAGCGTGCGAGACATCATATTCACCTTGAATATTATATTGTACGCCATGACCATATTGGAAACGAGATTAAAGAGATCTTAATAAGAAAAGCTAATGAAGGAGTTAAAATTCGATTCTTGTTCGATGCGGTTGGCTCCTGGCAATTATCAAAGAAATATATTCATGAATTAAGAAATGCTGGCATTGAGACTGTTCCATTCGGTCCAGTAAAATTGCCCTTTTTAAATAATAAATTTAATTTTCGAAACCACCGAAAGATAATTGTGATAGATGGGACAATTGGTTTTGTTGGTGGCCTTAACATTGGTGATGAATATCTAGGAAGAAATAAAGATATTGGTTATTGGCGTGATACACACTTAATGCTAAAGGGTGAAGCCGTCCGTACCCTTCAACTGATTTTTTTACAAGATTGGTATTATATGACTAATCATAGCTTTTTGACAGCTGAATATTTATCACCCCAAATAGATGAAAAGAGGCATGGCGGAGTTCAGCTAATTGCCGGAGGACCGGATAACGAATGGAGCGTTATTAAGAATATTTTTTTCTCGATGATTGCTTCAGCAGAAAAATCAGTTTGGATTGCTTCTCCGTACTTTATTCCAGATGAAGATATTTTTTCGGCCATTAAAATTGCTGCACTTAGCGGGATTGATGTAAGGCTCCTTGTTCCTAACCGTCCCGATAAGCGAATTGTCTTTCACGCATCGAGATCATATTTTCCAGAACTTCTCGAAGCAGGTGTGAAGGTATATGAATATGAACGTGGTTTTATGCATAGTAAAATTGTAATCGTAGATGAAGAACTAGCATCCATTGGGACCTCCAATATGGATATGAGGAGTTTTCATTTAAATTTTGAAGTCAATGCATTTTTATTTCGAACTAAAAGTACACAAAAGCTTGTTGAGGAATATACTAATGATTTAAAATTTGCCAGGCAGCTTGAATTAGAAATCTTCCAAAAGAGACATATTGGTTTTAGGATACTTGAATCTACAGCAAGATTACTTTCCCCGCTTCTTTAAAAAGAAAAAAAGAAAACTCGTCGAAAAAAGTCGAGTTTTCTTTTTATTTACAAGGACTTTTTTGAAATAGGGCGAATTATATAGGTAAGAAAGGAGGAGGAGTGTAAATTGTTAACTGCACAAACAAAGACGGGTATACAAATTTGCCTTGGATATGATTACAAAAAAGAAACGCTATTAACCCTGCGTAAAAAAGAAGAATTTTTTTGTCCAGTTTGCGGAGAAAAGGTTTTGTTAAAACTGGGAAGTCAAAGAATCTTTCATTTTGCACATAAACCGGGGAGCAATTGCCGTGATGTTTATGAGAATGAAACGCTTGAACACATGGATGGAAAACGGCAGCTTTTCCAATGGCTAGTAGGACAAAAAATCCCTGCTGTTTTAGAGTACTACGATCGGGAGATTCAACAACGTCCTGATATAATGTTCAAGTATAGCGGAAAGAAATATGCTTTAGAGTATCAATGCTCAACATTACCCGAGGATGTTTTTCGTAAAAGAACAAAAACCTATCTAAAGAACAATTATATCCCATTGTGGATTATGTCTGGGAAGCACATACATCAAAAGGGGAATGGCCGTATCTCATTATCGAATTTTCAATATTTATTTATACGAAGTTCAGAGTCTGGAAAGCTTTACCTACCCGCGTATAGCCCCGAAAAACAACTTTTTCAGTTAGTAGATGCTATTACTTCATTCTCAATCAAAAATGCCTTTGCAAATCATTCCTATTATCCACTTCAAAAAATTGAGCTAGCGGCCTTGTTGGACCCAGAGAAAACAGCTGCCTTTACCCTGCTAAGCTGGAATACTGAGATCGAAAGGGTTATTCTAAATTGGTCCATTCATCCACAACCAGGACATCATTCATTTTTTCAGGAAATCTATTCCCAAGGATTAAATCTTTTCTTATTACCTCCAGAAATCGGCCTTCCTGTTTCCCATTCTATCCTTATAGAAACACCTGCTGTCATTTGGCAAACTTATTTCTATCTTGATGTTTTAGGGGATAAAAACCCCAATGACTTAATAAATCTAACCGAAGTAAATCATCATTTTAATAATCGAAAATGCAGGAAACATATAATTATACGTAATTTACCACAATTAGACCACTTACATCCTATTATTCCCATAATCGAATACATGCAATTATTAGAGTACCTAGGAATTTTAAAGCAAATGGATGAGAGTGTGTACCAATTACAAAAGAAAATAACCATCCCTAAATCTAATAGTGCACGGGAGGAAATGAGAAAACAGTTTTATCAAAAAAATAAATGCTTTATTTTAAATAGTTAAACTTTATGAGATAACAGTAAATTAGACGGTTTGGATAGACAAGGATAAATTGTTTGGGAGCTGCGAAATGAAAAAGTTCAAATGGGTATACTTATAGTGATAGTGTCATTTCTTATGCTTTTTTAAAGGAAATTAGTAAAATGAGGAGAATATAGTTAAGGTAGATTCTTTTTTAGTATTTAAAAATTAGAATGGAGGATGAAATTATGGCTAATGAAACTGCAATCAAGCAGCTGCCTGCAAGAAGTGAAATTGCAGTAGAAGATACATGGAAATTGGAAGATATTTTTGCGAATGATCAAGAATGGGAAAAGGAGTTTCAAGAGATTAAAAAGCTAATCCCTGGAATAAAGGCATTTGAGGGGAAATTAGGAGAAGATGCAGAAACGCTTTATAAAGCTCTTCAATTCCAAGATCAACTATTAGAACGGATTGGTAAGCTTTATACATACTCCCATATGCGCTATGACCAAGATACAACGAATTCCTTTTATCAGGGTTTAGATGACAGGATGAAAAATCTTTATTCTCAAGCTGCTAGTCAATTAGCTTTTATTGTTCCGGAAATTCTCTCCATTGATGAAAGTAAAGTGACAAGTTTTCTAAATGAAAAGTCAGATTTAAAACTTTATGAACATGCTCTCGAAGAAATAAATGAACAGCGACCGCATGTGCTAGATGCAGAACAAGAAGCATTATTAGCGGAAGCAAGCGAGGTTATGGATGCTTCTAGCAATACATTTGGAATGCTGAATAATGCGGATCTGGAATTTCCAACTATAAAAGATGAAAATGGCGAAGAAGTTGAAGTTACTCATGGGCGTTATACACGCTTCTTAGAAAGTGGCGACCAACGTGTTAGACGTGATGCTTTCAAAGCCGTTTATAAAACATATGGTTCATTTAAAAACACATTCGCAAGTACCCTCAGCGGTAATGTGAAAAAGGATAATTTTTATGCGAGAATTAGGAAATACGATTCCGCTAGACACGCAGCATTATCTGCGAACAACATTCCTGAAAGTGTTTACGATAATTTGGTAAATACCGTAAATGATAACCTTCATTTATTACATCGTTATGTGAAGCTGCGGAAAAAAGTATTAGGGCTTGATGAGCTTCATATGTATGACCTATATACACCGCTTGTAAAAGATGTGAAAATGGAAATCAAGTACGAGGAAGCAAAAGATTTGGTTATCAAAGGCTTAGCTCCATTGGGTGAGGAGTATACTAATATTTTGAAGGAAGGCTTTGATAATCGCTGGGTCGACGTTCATGAAAATAAGGGGAAACGCAGCGGTGCTTATTCTTCCGGTGCATATGGAACACATCCCTATATCCTGATGAATTGGCAGGACAATGTAAATAATCTATTTACCCTAGCCCATGAATTTGGGCACTCCGTGCATAGTTACTATACACGCAAATCGCAGCCGTATCCATATGGCAATTATTCAATTTTTGTTGCTGAAGTAGCCTCAACATGCAATGAGGCATTACTTAATGATTATTTATTGAAAACAATCGATGACGAACAAAAACGTATTTATTTGTTAAATCATTATTTGGAAGGCTTTAGGGGTACTGTATTCCGTCAAACGATGTTCGCTGAGTTTGAACATCTCATTCATCAAAAGATACAAAATAATGAAGCGTTAACGGCTGATGCATTAACAGAAGCTTACTATGAACTAAATAAGAAGTATTTCGGTGAAGAGGATATTGTGATTGATGAAGAAATTGGTTTAGAGTGGGCTAGAATTCCACATTTTTATTACAATTATTATGTATACCAATATGCAACTGGCTTTAGTGCTGCCACAGCATTAAGCAAGCAAATTCTAGAGGAAGGCGAGCCGGCGGTGAAGCGCTATATTGGAGAATTCCTTAGTGCAGGAAGCTCAGACTATCCGATTGAGGTCTTGAAAAAGGCCGGTGTTGATATGACAAGTGCAGATCCAATTAAAGATGCCTGCAAAGTATTTGAAGAAAAACTAAATGAATTGGAACAGCTTTTGTCATAAAGAAAAAGGGATGTCGGCTATTAATGAGCTGGCATCCCTTTTCAATTAAACCAATCATTCGATTTAATATAGCGGTATTATTTAAAACCCTCTGAATCGCTTGCGATCGTTAAGATATAAGACAAAGATAAAGATAGAAATAAATAGAATCGGTGCACTGAGTAAAATAGGGAAAATCTTTAGTAAGGCAAGCAAATTAAGAAAAAAGGCAATTACTATGAAAAGAATCATCATTATAAACGGAAATTTACCCACAGTAGAATTTCACCTTCTTTGGGATACTTACTATTATGTCTATTGTCCAATTCGTGAATATATGACTTTTTGACAATTATGTGAAAGAAGACACATACTCATTGTCATACGACTTATATACATGGTATATTAAATGCGTGAAGTTGATCACAACAAACATATACCCCTTTGTTTGAACCGTGAAAAATTTCTCCCATCCCCTTTGTTCGTATTAATAGAAAAATGCCTTGCAGTCAGCTGCAAGGCATTTTCGTTTTTCAAAAATTAAACTATAATAGCGGTAACATTGCCTTCAAATTAAAAAGACAAATGTCTGCGACCATCTAGGCTGACATTTGTCTACTCTTCAATATATCTCCAAAACGTGCCGTATTTGGCGGGAATTTGTTCTACTATTTGTTTTAACAGCAACTTTTTCATTTCTCGTTCAATTTGCGAAATCGACATATTATAAACTACAGCAATTTCCTTCGAGGCAACAAACTTAAAAAACTTCATAAATGTTTCCAGTGGCGGTGGGGAAGATTTAATCGGCTTTTCGGAAAGCATTTCTTCTAAAATTTGGACGTAAATCTCATATGGATAAGAACCAGTTATTTTGATTCCTTCATCGTTAGCATTTTCATTAAAAAACACCAGAGTTGGAATTTCATAAACATCCATTTCAGAGGTGATTTTTAAATCACATTGGAATGCTTTAGCCGCGCTATCTGAGTGAATATCCTTCATGAATTCTTCTACGTCCAAACCAGAACTTTGTGCACATTCCTTTAATACTTCAAGGTTAGATGTATTTTGCTTTTCTAAAAACAACATTTCTTGAATCCGCCGAAAAAAACGAAGACCTGCTCTTCTCCCTTGTAATTCAGCTGCTTTTAGGGCAATTGAAACGATATAGGGATTATCGACTGGATTCTCTAGCCAAAGGCTGCCGTCGCAAGACATTCCTGACCTGCTTGCTGTCTTTTCCCAAACTTGAGCGATATTTTCGTAATTCTTTTTCTTACTCGTATTTAAATCGGCCAACCGTCCACTTAATACATGCTTAATAGCAAAATATTGGCCGTACTCAATTTGTAGTTTTTTTAGAATCGGCTCGAGTGCCCAACATTCTGGACATAAAGGGTCAATGAACATATATATTTCCAGCGGTTTTTTGTCACTGCCTCTGCAACGTTTCTTTGAACTAGGTGCTTTTGGATTACTCACAAATTTTCACCTGAGATCTCGCCTTCGTCTGGCGTATTAATCATATGTTGAGCCGTGAAATGCAGTCGGCTAAAAAGTTCATCCCTTAGTGGACCGTGAAATTCAATTTTATCCATTGCTTGTTGCATACAAGATAACCACGCTTTTGCACGGACCGGAGTAACTGGGAATGGCAAATGACGTGCCCGCAACATTGGATGGCCATGCTCCATAGTATACTTAGGTGGACCACCTAAAAATTGTGTCAAAAATTGTTTTTGTTTCCGTGCAGTTTCTGTTAATTCATTTGGAAATATGGGAGCAAGGTCAGGATGTTGTGCAACAAGTCCATAAAAAGTGTCGACAAGACGGTGTAACGTTTCTTCACCAATTGAATCATAAGGTGTAATCTTGTTTTCAATCATGTTGACAACTCCTTAAATATCTTTTGTATTCATATTTTAACAATGCCTATTTCATATCTCAAATGAATTGCTTTGAAAATGAGCTTTTTTTTAATTTAGACCTTATTTTAATGTGTACAATGGTCCGTTAATTTAGTTAAAAAAAATGAAATTGACGGAAGGAAAAGTTACCAACTTAGTATAAGAATAAAGAGGGTGTTACTTCTTCTTTAGTTGACTATACAAACGGTGTATTTTATTTTTAGTTTTCCTTTCCGGTATATTAAATTGAGAAAGGAAAGTTCTAAATATTTCCTGTCCCTCTTGATAGTCTTTGACTTCATATTCTACTTCATAATCCTCTGTATTTAAATATGTACTATGGTCAAGAACGAGTAAACCATTCATGTATTCAAATTCAACACGATTCGTTTTCAGTGATCCCAAATACTTCAACTTAGAAAATGGGATATTTTTTTCTTCTATACATTGTTGAACTTTTCCATAGGGAAGCCCAGAATTGTCCAGAGCTGCGGAGGTATCGTCTGCATTAATGGTTTGATTGGTCTCAAGAAGCCCTATATCAGCAGGTTGTTTTAGAGTCATCTCATACGTTTTGTCTTTTTTACGAATGCGTAACGCTGACCCTAAATTTTTTAATGCAAAATCCGGGGTATCAAAATAAAAGTTTTCTTGTGTAAAGATTTGTTCATTAGCAATGTTAAATGCCGCTATAAGCCTTTTATATTCTTCCTTGGTAATCATATTCTTAAATTCGATTTCAATATTTTGTGACAAAAGTAAACATCCTTTCTCACCGTTTGATATTTTAATAATACCTATATATTTTTATTGATGTAAAGTCATCTTAGTTTTCTCGCAGCATTTTATCTTCATCCTTGGGAGGATAGAGGAAATATGCTAAAATAAGGTGGTGAAAGATGGAGGTAAAAGAATGAAGAAAAAAATATCTATAGGTAAAGCAGTCATAGAAGAGAAGAGGCTTTTATTAGAAACAAATGAATCTATTCATGGGTTAGTCCCAGGCGAACAAATTCTTGTAGATTCTGACCAATGCTCTTTTATTTATTTGATGGAAGATCAGGATGATTATACATATATTAGTTTCCCAGAAAAAATCTGGTCTTTTTTAAGGACTGCAATAGAGCAAAAACTTCCTGTGTTCGTTTTATTTAAGGATGAACAAATCGAGTTAGTAAATTTTCAAGACGAATTAGAGTATATCATTAGTAATATTAAGGGTAATAGTAACTATGGCAGTGAGATGGTTACAAAAGTAGAAGCGATTTTCTAACATTATTGTTTGTCATTGAGGTGGAATCATGAAACATTGGGATCAATTTTTAGCCCCATATAAACAGGCTATATCAGAGCTTAAAGTTAAGCTAAAGGGTTTGAGAGGGCAGTTTGAACTAGATTCTACTCATTCTCCGGTTGAATTCGTTACAGGACGGGTAAAACCAATCGCAAGTATTCTAGATAAAGCTAATCAAAAGGGGATTCCGCTTGAGAAATTGGAAGAAGAAATGCAAGATATCGCAGGAATGCGGATCATGTGTCAATTTGTTGATGATATTCATACCGTTGTCAATTTATTAAGAAACCGCAATGATTTAGAAATTGTAGAGGAAAGAGATTATATTTCTCATAAAAAGACAAGTGGTTACCGCTCCTACCATGTGGTTATACGCTATCCTGTTCAAACCATACACGGTGAAAAGAAAATTCTAGCCGAAATTCAAATCAGAACATTGGCAATGAATTTTTGGGCGACGATTGAACATTCGCTCAATTATAAATATAAAGGTGTTTTTCCAAAAGATATTCAAATGAGGCTCCAACGAGCTGCAGAGGCTGCGTTTCGGCTTGACGAGGAAATGTCATTAATCCGTGGTGAAATTCAGGAAGCTCAGGCCTTTTTTACAAGAAAGAAAGAATTGAAGCAAGAAGAAAAAGGCTGATGGGATAAATGCTCTAGGTTAAGTCAATTTATTCAAGGAGTAAAAAAATGAAATTTGCGATTACCTCAAAGGGAGATCAAAAATCCAATATTTTGATGCATAAAATGCGAACTTATTTACTTGATTTTGATCTTATTTATGATGAAGAACAACCGGATATTGTTGTTTCTATTGGAGGCGATGGGACACTGCTGTATGCCTTTCATCGTTATAGCAGCCGTTTAAGTAAAACGGCTTTCGTCGGGATTCATACAGGGCATCTTGGGTTCTATGCCGACTGGATTCCTGATGAAATTGAAAAGCTAGTGATTGCGATAGCTAAAACCCCATACCAAGTGGTGGAATATCCTTTGCTAGAGGTCATTATTCGTTACTCACATGCCGGAAAGGAATCTCGGTATTTAGCACTAAATGAATCGACTGTAAAAAGTGTTGAGGGCACACTTGTCATGGATGTGGAAATTCGTGGACAGCAATTTGAACGTTTTCGTGGTGATGGTTTGTGCGTTTCTACTCCTTCTGGCAGTACTGCCTACAATAAAGCGCTTGGCGGTGCGATTATTCATCCGTCTATTTCAGCTATTCAAGTAGCAGAAATGGCATCGATTAATAACAAGGTATTTAGAACGGTGGGCTCACCGCTTATCCTTCCGGCACATCATACCTGTATGTTAAAACCTGTTAACCGCTCTGATTTTCAGGTAACCATCGATCATTTAACACTGCTGCATAAAGATGTTAAATCAATCCAATTTAGGGTACCTGAAGAAAAAATCCGTTTTGCTCGGTTCCGCCCATTTCCGTTTTGGAAAAGAGTCCATGATTCGTTTATTTCAGATTAAATGGAGGAACTTTGAATGGATTCCCGTTTTCAATTAAACTGGGTTATTAACGAAGATACTAGTGGTGAACTAATAAAAGAGTTTTTAAAAAAAGAAGAAATCTCCCATACAGCACTTACAGATATAAAGTTTAAAGGGGGAAGCATTCTAGTAAATCAGGAAGAAGTAAATGTAAGATATAAATTGCAAACGGGTGATGTATTAACGGTTATTTTTCCACCAGAGATACCTAGTGAAGGGGTGACTGGTGAAAATGTTCCGTTAACCATTTTATATGAAGACGAGTTTCTTCTTGTTATAAATAAGCCTGCTGGCATGAATACGATTCCATCTCGTGAACACCCGGCTGGCAGCCTCGCTAATGCCCTTGTTGGTTATTATCAGCAGGCTGGTCTTCAAGCTACCTCTCATATTGTTACGCGACTTGACCGTGATACATCAGGATTAGTGTTGATTGCCAAACAACGTCACACTCATCACCTTTTTAGTAAAAGGCAGCAAAATGGGCAGGTCAAAAGGACATATGAAGCCTTTGCAGGGGGCTCACTTAAACCGAATAGCGGAACCATTGTCCAACCAATTGGACGGAAAACTGATAGTATTATTGAAAGGGAAGTCAGGGATGATGGACAATATGCTTGTACCCATTATCATGTGATTAAATGGCATAATGGATTTACTCATCTTGAGCTGCGGCTCGAAACGGGCCGGACCCATCAGATTAGAGTCCATATGTCCTATTTGGGACATCCATTGTTAGGAGACGATCTATACGGAGGAGATACTTCGTTAATCCACAGACAGGCTCTTCATTGTAAACAAATTACATTTATCCACCCCTTCCTAAGAGAGGAAATGACCTTTACTGCGCCATTACCTCGGGATCTAAAGGAAATATTAAAGGCTGACCCGTATGTTTAGGGTCAGCCTTATTTGTTCAATTGTAACACTTACCGATACACAGATGGGGTTAGGGGTAATTAAAAAACTAAAATAGATGTTTTCAGTCAAATTGTTTAAATTTTTCCTCTATATATGGCATAGTAGAGGGAACAGAAATTAGTTCTATTTCTGGGTATCTTAATGCAGTGAGCTTACCGCCAAAGACTGCACCCGTATCAATGTTATATGTATTGTTAACAATACGTGGTTCTTTTACAGGAGTATGTCCATAAACAATACAGGCTTCGCCCTTATAGGTTTTCGCCCAATCTCTTCTGACTGGTGTGCCGTCAGGGTTCTTTTTACCGGTGATATCCCCGTAAAGAACAAATTCCTTAACTTTTCCATGTGTTTGCCCGATATATTCCTCTTTAATTCCAGCATGCGCGATAATTAGCTTTTGCTTATCTAATACTAAATAAAGAGGAGCATATTCATAAAGCTGGATAAATTTTTTACGAATGGCCGCTTGATCTTTTTTATATAATGATTCATATTCAGCCACAGTTGTTTCAAGGCCATGAGTAACTTGCACCTTATTCCCAAGGAAGTAGCGGTATAATTTATTGCAATGATTTCCGGGGGTATAATAGGCCATCTTGTCTTTAATCACGAGCTGCCAAACAATCTCAATCACCTTTAACGAGGCAGGTCCCCGATCAGTTAAGTCGCCTACAAAACCCAGCATTCTGTTTTCAGGATGAATAGGCAGGCCATTCTCCCATTGGTAGCCAAGCATTTCGGTAAGAAGTTTAAATTCACTAAAACATCCGTGTATATCACCAATAATATCTATTTTCACTAGATGCACCTCCTGTTTGCTTTATTTTTTGTTAATAAGATGAATTTTATCAACTATGAAACACTAGGTTTAGAAAGGCGGCTGAAAAATGGAACAGCATATATCAGTCATTTCACTGCTTATTGTGGTGACGATGGCATTTTTAACACCCATTATTCTTCATAGATTTAAATTGAATTTTATCCCTGTTGTTGTCGCTGAAATAATCATGGGTTTGATTATTGGAAAAAGTGGCTTTAATGTTGTTCATGAAGATGTGTGGTTGTCCACTCTGTCAACACTCGGATTCATTTTTCTCATGTTCTTGAGCGGGCTGGAAATAGACTTTTCCGCGTTTACTGGAAGGAACAAGAGGGACATACTACCAAATGGTAAAAAAGAACCAAATACGTTTGCCGTAGCATCGTTGATTTTTATTGGAATATTTATTTTCTCTCTTGGTCTTTCGTTCTTATTTGTATTTGCAGGGTTTATTGAGAATGCCTTTTTAATGACCTTGATTATTTCAACAATATCTTTAGGCGTCGTCGTGCCAACATTAAAAGAAGCACACCTTATGAAAACAGCCATTGGCCAAATTATTCTTCTCATTGCTGTTATTGCTGATTTAGTAACAATGATTTTACTAGCTGTATTTGTATCACTTAATGAGAAGGGACATGGGAGTACTTGGTTACTTTTAATTCTGTTTGCAGCCGGCATTGTTCTTTATTTTGTTGGTAAAAGGTTTAAAAATCGAACCATTATCGAGACCTTGTCAACTGGAACAGTCCAAATTGGGACGAGAGCCGTCTTTACGCTTATTATTGTATTAGTCGGTCTATCCGAAACCGTGGGGGCTGAAAACATCCTCGGCGCCTTCTTAGCGGGAGTTTTAGTATCGCTTTTGTCTCCCAACCAGGAACTGATTCATAAACTTGACTCATTTGGCTACGGATTTTTAATACCAATTTTTTTCGTAATGGTCGGAGTAAACCTAGACGTTTGGTCATTATTTAGTGAAAAGAAGCTTTTGCTGTTGATTCCGCTCTTATTAATCGGGCTCTTACTTTCAAAGCTTGTTCCAGTTTACCTGTTAAAACTTTGGTATGATACAAAAACAGTCATTTCTTCTGGATTCTTACTCACGTCAACACTATCGCTTGTAATAGCTGCAGCTACGATTGGTGAAAGGCTGGAAATTATCACACCACAAATGAGTGGTACATTAATATTGGTTGCCGTCATAACTTCGATTTTTACTCCAATCGTGTTTAAAAAGTTATTTCCAAAAGAAGCAGCAGAGAATAGAAAAGTCAGTGTTGCATTTGTAGGGGCGAATCAAGTTAGTCTTTCTTTATCCAGGGAGTTAAAGTCTGACCATTATGACCCTATTTTATATCACACGGTTATGGAAAAATCAGATAAGCAAATTGCTGATTCACTTTTTGAGATTATTGAAATCCCTGATTATTCAATTGAGACCTTGGCAAAAACGAACATATATCAATCTGACCTGGTTGTCCTTTTAACGGGTGATGAAAAATTAAATGCAACCTTGTCAAAAACTGCCAAAGAGAATAATGTTTCAAGGGTTATTGCTCGAATTGAAAGTACTGAATTAGAACAAGGACTTCGCGAGCAGGATGTAGAAGTATTTTCTTCTTTGTTGTCGACGAAGACATTACTGCGGTCATTAATTGAATCACCTACAGTTATAAACATTTTAACAAATCAAGACACTGGTCTATATGAAATTGTTATGAAGAACAGGCAATTTGATGAAATGCCACTTCGGAGATTTCCGTTTACGGGTGATGTCATTTTTGTTCGAATTTTTAGAGGTAAAGATTCGATTGTACCCCATGGTGATACGGAGTTACAGTTAGATGATCGTCTGATTGTAACAGGCTCTAAAGAGTATGTCGATGAATTAAAGAGAGAACTGGAATATTGTGAAACGTGTTAATTCTCTCGAAACAGAATATCTTTTCATTTGTGACAAATTAGTGTAATATTAGTACCAAGTACTAATAACTTGTAATTATACTAGGAGGATCTACTTAAAATGAATCTTTCATTAGCTGGAAAAACATATGTTGTCATGGGCGTAGCCAATAAACGAAGTATTGCTTGGGGAATAGCCCGGTCATTGCACAATGCAGGAGCGAGATTAATTTTTACGTATGCAGGTGAACGATTAGAAAGCAGTGTCCGTGAATTAGCTAATTCCTTAGAAGCAGACGGAACGCTTGTACTTCCCTGTGATGTAACTAGTGATGAAGCGATTGCCAATTGCTTTGCAGAAATTAAGCAGACAGTTGGAACCATTCATGGGTTAGCACATTGCATCGCTTTTGCAAAAACAGAGGAGTTAAAAGGTGAATTTGTGAATACATCAAGAGATGGATTTTTGCTGGCACAAAATATCAGTTCCTTCTCGCTAACCGCGATTGCGAAAGAGGCTCGCGGTCTGATGTCAGAAGGCGGCAGTATTGTAACCTTAACCTACTTAGGGGGAGAACGCGCCATTCCAAACTATAACGTTATGGGTGTTGCAAAAGCTTCCTTGGATGCGAGCGTCCGTTATTTAGCAGCTGACTTAGGAAAATATGGTATTCGTGTCAATTCTATTTCAGCAGGACCTATCCGCACCTTATCAGCTAAAGCAATAGGAGAATTTAATTCGATTTTAAATGAAATTGAAGAAAAAGCCCCATTACGTAGAACCACTACTCCAGAGGAAGTAGGGGATACTGCCGTATTCTTATTCAGTGACCTTTCTCGTGGTATTACCGGTGAAAACATTCATGTTGATTCTGGATACCATATTCTTTAAAACCACCAAAAAGCCTGCAAAAGCAGGCTTTTTTTATACCCCTTGTTAATTGCTATGAACGAGGATAGGCATTTTGCATATATATACTATGGAGATTACGTTATGAGGAGGTGCCGATGTGACCAAGAAGGGTCAGGGGCCGCTGCTTTTTATCCATCAGCCATTTGTAAGAACTCCTTTAAATAAAAATATGCAGGAGGTATTTACGGACCGGCCAAAACAAGAACCCCTTGAAGATGAATTGGAGCTTGAACAAATAACCGAAGCAATTAAGGGTTTAGGTGAGGAAATTGGACTCCTACCTGAAAAGGCGGTTAATAAACAGGATATGTTTCCTGAACAGGCGGAGATTAAACAAGAAAAGCTAAAAAGCAAACAATCAGGTCACCAGCAAGAAAAAAAGCGTACTGCAATGAATCGAGTAAAACCCTTTAAAGAAATGGACATACAAGAGCGTTTAGATTACTTAATCAATTTTCCAAAAGTTCTCCCGCCAGTACCGTGTGTCTTTTATACTGATCAAAACAATTACCAAGGGTATTTATCTGAATACGATGACCAACAAATCACCATTAAACTTTACGATCAAACCAATAAAACCATTCCTCTTCATGAACTCAAAAACATCTTGATGATTGGAATAAAAAGGTGAATGGCGGAGAGCAAAGGACACTAGCTGTTAAAGCACTGGGACTGGACGTTTCTCAATGTTAAAGTTTATCCTTTCTTACCGAATAAAAAAGCCAGCCGAATTTACGGCTGGCTGGTCATTCAAAATGTCTTAGGATGCAGCCATGCTTTTCTTAGTTACAAAGTCCAAGGTTCACGTCTGCAATACATTGCACTGCACAGAAGCAGCTTAAGTCAACGGTGATACAGTCTCTGCTTGCGCGGAATCTGTCAACTTTGCAAACCTTTTTAAGGTCAATACAACATTTGTCTCCGCCTGAGACCAGGTTGATTGGCGCGAAATGCCCATCGTGATCGCGGTGTCCTGGCACTAACACTCGAAGTGTCGCGCAGCAGTTATCAAAAACATCCTCAACGCGGAAATAGATCGATACACAAGCATCACACTCATCTGTTAAGAACGCATGAAAGGGAGTTCCATCAGCTGTGCTTAAAACAAATACACGTGTATCAACTGGATCTCTCCTTGTTGGTGACACCATCGCTCCTAATGGTTCAGTAAAACAACTGGTACATTCAGTACATTCTTCTGCTTCTACTACAGCGTTGTCTTGAATATCCTTAATCGCACGAACTACTTCACATACACAGTTTTCACTGCCAAATTCATTATGATTTTTTCCACAACCCATTATTTTTCCTCCTTAATCCGTGATATATCTTACATTACTAACATATTTCACAGACCTATTTTGGGTAACGGACAAACGCCTTGTTTGGAAAAATTAGGCTGGTCAATTATCTATTTGGCTGTAGAAAGGATATTAGTCTATGGAAATCACCTTTTTAAACTTGATGATATTATCTTTAGCGAGCTTTAGACTGACAAGATTATTGGTGTTTGACAAGATAACTGAATTTATCCGCGAACCCTTTTTTGAGGAAATTAACGAAATAAATGAAGTGGGAGAAACGGAGATATATTATATTCCGAAGCAAACGGGGATAAAGAAATTTATCGGGGAACTTCTAAGCTGTTATTGGTGCACAGGGATTTGGGCTTCTGCCTGTATAGTCATGCTAGCCTACCTAAATTTATTTATTTTTACTCCATTAATTCTTATACTCGCTGTAGCAGGCTTTGCTTCTTTATTAGAATTATTTGTGCAGCATTTTATACAAAATTAATGGTTTAGCTGAGACAAGATTCATTATTGGCACATATTCTACAAGTAACAGAGGGAACAGATCTAAAAGGAGGGAGAGAGATGAATAATAAAAAACAAGCAAAGCAAACATCGCAAACCATGAAAACAACAACCACTAAAAAGAAAAAAGGCTGTGGCTGTGGTAAAAAAACATCCAAGTAATAGGCAAAACTGCTAGTATATCTGGCAGTTTTTTTTTTATCCACATGTAAGTAAATTAAATCAGTCATAATTTTAGTTATTATCGAAAAAACTATATACTACTTGAAACTCAAAAACTGGTATAAGGAAAGGGAAGCAAATGAACACTATATATCGATTGGCACTTTGTTCATGTTTTATTTTAGTAACAGCCTGTAATCAAAATCAGCCGGTTAAGGAAAGCCAAATGGCGTTGATGAAAGCAACAAATCCCACACCCATAAGAACCGATGAAAACAAGAGTACGGACCAGGTAGAAGAAATAAAAAAAGACATCAGTTCATTTCCTGAATTATATGATGTAGCGGTGGTGAAAGGGAAAAAGGATACATTGGTAGCTTATAAAGTCAAACATATGTATAGGTTTAAGATGAAAAGAATCGAAAAGCAGGTTAACCAATTATTGGAGAAAAAACATCCGAAAGAAAATTTCACTGTTTCAAGTGACTATAAGATATTCCTAGAAGCAGTAAGATTGAAACAACGAATAAAATCAGAAAAAATATCCCAATCAGATGCAGAAAAACGCTTAGAGGAAATTGTAAAAATGACAGAAGATCTGAAGTAAGAAAGGGCGATAACAATGGCAAGCAAACAAAAAAATATGACCCCTCAGCAGCAGAATTATCAAACACTGCAGCAAAAACATGAAATTAAAAGACCTGTGGTGAAGAATTGTATAAAGGCATTTTTAGTTGGCGGGCTTATCTGTGCGATTGGTCAAGCCGTCAGTTATTTTTACATATATTATTTTGATTTTACCGAGCAAAATGTCGGAAATCCTACGGTAGCCACCATGGTCTTTTTTTCAATGCTATTAACGGGTTTTGGAATATACGATCATATTGGACAATTTGCAGGTGCTGGTAGTGCTGTTCCAGTTACTGGTTTTGGAAATTCAGTTATTTCGGCGGCTATTGAACATCGTACGGAAGGGTTTGTTTTAGGGGTAGGCGGAAACATGTTTAAATTGGCAGGTACCGTCATTCTGTTTGGCGTATTCTCAGCCTTCGTTGTTGCATTAATTAAAACACTGCTCGTGATGTGGGGGGTTTTGTAATTGTTAAAGGGACATCAATCATGGGTATTTGAAAATCGGCCAATGATTACAGCAACAGGTGTAACGGGGGGACCATTTGAAGCGAATGGGAACTTGGCGAATGATTTTGATTTATTATATGAAGATCTGTGGATGGGAAAAGAATCATATGAGAAAGCCCATCGTTTATTACTCGAAGAGGCCATGAAAGTAGCCCTAGAAAAGGGAAATGTCCAAAAGGAACAGGTGCAATTTTTATTTGCCGGTGATTTAATTAATCAAATTACCCCAACTAGCTTCGCAGCAAGAACCATGCAGATTCCGTATTTTGGTCTTTTTGGGGCATGCTCAACATCCATGGAGGGGTTGGCACTTTCATCGTTTGTGGTGAATTATCAAGGAGCAAAACACGTATTAACTGGTGCATCCAGCCATAATGCTGCCGTTGAAAAGCAATTCCGGTATCCAACCGAATATGGAGGTCAAAAGCCACCTACTGCACAATGGACGATAACGGGTGCTGGAGTCGCGCTTCTTGAACCCAATGAGAAAGGAAAGGTGCATCCTGTTACTACATCTGCCACTATTGGGAAAGTGATTGATATGGGACTATCTGATCCATTTAATATGGGGGGGGCGATGGCTCCGGCAGCAGCTGATACCATTATTGCTCATTTCCGTGATCTTCAGTTGGACCCTTCCTATTATGACTTAATTGTAACAGGTGACTTAGGACGTGTCGGCCATGATACTGCTTTTGAATTGCTAAATAAAAGCGGCCTGAAGTTGGAACGAAAACAATTTCAAGATTGCGGCTTATTAATGTATAAGGATGATCAACAGGTGCAAGCCGGAGGAAGTGGGGCAGGGTGCTCGGCAACTGTTTTATATGGACATCTCCTGAACGAATTGAAAAAAGGTACATATAAACGAATGTTAGTAGTAGCAACTGGTGCGTTATTATCCCCGCTCAGCTTTCAGCAAAATGAATCAATTCCATGTATTGCACATGCAGTGGCAATTGAAATGAATGGAGAAAAGGGGTGAGGGTATGTTTGCAATGTTTTTTTGGGCATTTGTTATTGGCGGATTGATCTGTGTAATAGGGCAGTTATTATTTGATGTAGCAAAATTAACACCGGGACATACGATGAGCTTGCTTGTTGTCGTCGGTGCTGTATTAGATGGATTCGGTTTGTATGAACCACTGGTTGATTTTGCCGGGGCAGGAGCAACCATTCCAATCACAAGTTTTGGCAATTCTTTAGTCCACGGGGCACTCCAAGATGCTAATGCCCACGGAATTATTGGTGTCCTAACAGGGATGTTTCAAGTAACAAGCTCCGGGATTTCTGCTGCCATTGTATTTGGGTTTATTGGAGCACTTATCTTCAAACCGAAAGGATAAAAACACATTTTTAATATTCAATTAGTGTTTAGCTGTCATGCCTAGTACACATATTTAAGTAATTTCATATGTTATTAATGAGAATACTTAAGTGAGGTGACAGTCTATGTGCTTTGGATATGGCGGCTACGGCTACGGCGGTGGATATGGCTACGGTTCAACTTTTGTTTTAATCGTCGTATTATTCATCCTTTTAATCATCGTCGGTGCAAGCTTTTATTAATAAATAATAAGCTTGTTTCGATGGAAGGGGTTGGCCCAAAAAAGTGGCCAGCCCTTTTTTACAAATTACTTTTCCAGTCTTTATTAGCAACTCGCTTCTGCCATGTTCCTTTCGGATCTTGCCAGTTGGCGAGTTTTCTTTACATATTCATCACATATTTCCCCATCCTTCATAGAATAAAGTAGTTTATGAAGGAGTGTGAATTCTGAACATGGATAATGGATTCTTTAAAAACATTGAAAAGAAAACAGGCGTAAACATGAAGGATATTTTTGATTTAGCGAATTCCTTGCAAAATGCTAATTTTAAAGATGAAAAAACTGTTCGTAATGTAATCCGAAGAGTTTCTCAAATTGCCAATAAACCGGTAAGTAAAGATATGGAAGAACAAATTGTTAAATCGATCGTAAACGATGGTAAGCAGCTTGATTTCAATACGATTGCCAACATGATGAATAAAAAATAAAAAAAAGGAAGCCCATTTATCTTAAAAATGAGGCTTCCTTTTTTTGCTAAGTGGAGTCAGGAATCTAGAACGATTAACTTTTTTCCCTCTCCTGTTACTCGGTACAGAAATAAATAATTTCTTTTTTGCTCTTGTCATCGCTACATAGAATAATCTTCTCTCTTCTTCAATTGCAGCAAAATCACCATTCCGATTAGACTCAAGCGCAAAATCATGCGGCAGGCTTCCATCAACAGCACCGATGATATACACTGTTTGATATTCTAACCCTTTGGACCGATGAATCGTGCTAAGGGTAATGGCATCCGTAAAATGCTTACTCAAATTCTTTATTTCTTTGTTCATCGCGGACATATGCTCGGCATGTGCTAACAAGGCTTCAATGGTGTCAAAGCTTTTTGCTGCTACCTTTAGATCTTTTAGGTCGTCAGAACCTTTTTCAAGCTTACTAGCTTCGTTGCCGCGTTTCTTAAGAAAATCAAGAAAACCAATGTCTTTTTCTATCCTTTCAATGGCCATCGAGGGAAGCATATGCTTTAAGCTGCGGATAAGAGTTACGGCCTTTTTTAGTTTTTTCTCTTGAAAAGCGTGGGCCGTTTTTAAGTGGTTAAGTGCTTCAAGTATACTACAATCTTTTAGAATGCTTTGGGCCTTTAATTCTTTCAAAACAGTCTGTTTTAAAAATAACAACGGTAAAATATCAGCTAAGGCGGCTGCATCCTCTTCATTTAAGCTCACCCGTAAGAAGGCAAGCACACTTCTAACAATGTAGCGATCGTAAAAGGCTTCCACATCTTGATCAATTTTGAATGGAAGGCTTGAGCCAGCTAATCGCTCAAACACAGACCGGGAGGCAGCGTTGGTACGATAGAGGATGGCAAAATCCCCAGGCTTTGCCCCCATTGAAATCTGTTCTTGGATGTCTGTGACAACCATGGTTGCTTCTTCTTCTTCATCATAAGGGAAAAATAATATCGGTGGTTCCCCTGTTGAAAATTGTGCCTGCATCTTCTTTGTTCTTCTCATTTTATTAGCAGCGATCATTTGATTTGCGGTCCCAACAATTTCATGTGACGAACGATAGTTTTGGTTGAGAGTAACTAATTTAGCATTTGGAAAGTCCTTCTCAAAATCAAGAATGTAAGTAGGGTCACTTCCTCGAAAGGCGTAGATGGATTGATCATCATCCCCAACAGCACAAACATTCTTATGCTTTGCAGATAAAAGTTTAATCAGCTCAAATTGTACCTTATTAATATCTTGAAACTCGTCGATCAAAAAATAACGGAAATTGTCCTGATATTGTTCAAGTATGGCAGATGAGGACTTCAAAAGCTGATAACAGCCAATTAGCATGTCATCAAAATCAAATAATCCCTGTCGCTGTTTATATTCTTCATATTTTTGATAAAGGAACAAAGTCTTTTCTTCCCACTCCGATGTGGGCTTAATTTCATTTGGAAACAGCAGTGAGTTCTTCCAGAAGCCAATTTGCTGCAGTGCTAAGTCATAGGCGAACTCTTTTTCAGACAAGTCCAGTAACTTTCCGGCTTCCTTTAGGATCTTATCGCGTTGCCACTCTTTTTTTAATAATTTTGTTGAAGACCAATTCGCACGATCATGAAACATCAAAATACGATAAAAAATACTATGAAAGGTGCCAGTTACAAGCTGATTAATGTTACCCGGTTTCATATGTGGGTAAGAGAGTAACCGGTTTTTCATTTCAGTTGCAGCTTTGGAAGTGAACGTAACAAGCATAATCTCACGAGGGTTTATTTGCTTTACTTCTATCATATAGGCCGTTCGTGCCGTTAGTACTCGTGTTTTGCCACTTCCGGCACCTGCAAGTACTAATAAAGAACCCTCGGTTTTCATAACAGCGGCCGCCTGGCTGTCATCCAGCAGTACGTCATGATCTGCTAGCAGCTCTAAATAGGGTGGCAGTGGTTGCTGGATCCTTTCCAATTTCTGTTTAAAGGGGAGTATACCATCTATTGGCTTAGCAGGTTTAAAGAGTTCAACACTTTTAGGTGCGGATGCGGTAATAGTTCTTCCCTGAGGTAGTTTAAACCCACTATGCTCTGTATAGTTTTGACCTTCGTCTTGAATAACATGAGAAGGGCTAAATTCAGTTTTTAGTTCTGGTTCCAAACATTGGCGTTCAGGTGGATGTGAGTGAAAAAAATAGGGTTCTTCCTGAATGCCAAGAAACAATCGGACAGTACGGTTGCAGATGGGACAGGTAAGTTCCCCATTTTTTCCTGCAAGGAAGATTTTTTGATACTCATCCCTGGCTAATTGCTGGAGTGTAATAAGTTGATTTTTGTGGATGGCTGTTTTCATTTATTAAAACCTCTATTTCCGTAAATAACACATGTTCTATCATAACAAAACCAATTAGGTACGGAAAGTGTTTGATAAAATATCAATTAAATAAGCACCTGCCGATAGGATGGCAAGTGCTTATCATCTTACACTACTTTGATCATTGTCTTATGAGGGATTCCGGCATCCATAAATACATCTGAAGCCACTTCATAACCAAGGCCTGCATAGAAGGGAATCGCATGGGTTTGGGCATTGAGTTTTAATTTATGTAATCCTTGATTATAGGCATGGGTTTCGATTGCATTCATAACAGCTTTCCCCGCGCCAGTTTTTCGGGCTTCTTTTAAAACACAAATACGTTCTACTTTTCCATAGCCATCGACGACTCGGAAACGTCCAGCTGCGACAGGAGTTCCCTCATTGTACATAACAAAATGAGTAGCTTCATCCTCAAATTGATCGATTTCCTCTTCTAGCGGCACATTCTGTTCTTCAACGAAAACAATCTTTCTTATTGTAAAAGCATCATCAAGTTCTTTTTGATTTTCAACTATTTTAACGGTCATGTTTAACTATCCTTTCCAAGGCGAAATGTTTCATATACGGTCCAAGAACCATTGTCTAATTGGTAAAGCAAGTGGAAGCGGTCAATTGTTTCTTCATGATGGACTTTCGTCATTCGGAGTGAACCATAAACATCGGAGTGCTCATCATTGGAAAGTTTTTGACCAATGGTAATATGTGGTACAAAAGAATATTCAATATTTTGCTCACTAAACTCTTGATTGATGATAGTGTGCAAGCTGTTCAGTTCATCGGTTGGATCTACTTTAAAATAAATGACATTATTAGCAGGCTGAAAAGAGCCAATTTTAGTCGTTGTTAATGTGAACGGTTTCGTCTTAATGGCGATTTGTCGTAATTTAGTGGCAAAACCTTTTGCTTCATCTTCCGTTGCCTCAAAACCATTTTTTAATGTTAAATGTGGAGGAATTAACGCATAATGCGGATCATAACGTTTGCGATACGAATTAACTAAGTCTTGGAGCTTCTTTGATGGGAAAATGACAACACCAAATTTCATAGGGTTACCTCCATTAATTCATTATTTTTTCAGCAAAATAAATGACGATATAGTCTTCTTGATATTATAGCAAATTTTCAAACTATAGAAAATAAAGAAGGTACCAGGTATAAATGATATGAAATGAAACAGTGACTAAAATAACATTTTAAGTGCCCGTCTAAGATCAGGCTGCCAATAGGTCCACGTGTGATTGCCATTAAATTCTTCATAAAAATATTGAAAACCCTTTTTTGATAAGACTTGGGCAAGGAAACGGTTAGGAGTAAGGAAGTCCATCACTTTCCCGTTTGTCGTATTTACAGCCGTTTCTTGATGGCCAATAACATGATAGATTTCTACCAGCGGTGCTTCACTGAATTCTTCGACTAAATTCAACACCTGGTCTTCTACAAGTGGTGACTGAAGTAATACTTTGCCAAAGGTATGGGGATATTGCAAGGCAGTCAATAAGGAAACAGTGGCTCCAAGCGAATCCCCAATAAGTGCTCTTGTCGAGCCCATCTGATAGGTGGGAAATTCTTGATCGAGAAAAGGCACTAATTCATGGGCAAGAAAACGAATATATTGCTGGTTTTGGTCACCCTTAGGATGATATTTTCGCCGGCGGTCTTCGACATTTTTATAAGGGATCCCTATGATAATGATGTTCTCAATCTGATTTTTAAAAAGAAACTCATCTGCTAATCGGCCAATTTTGCCAAGCTGAAAGTAATCCTGGCCATCTTGGGCAATTAACAGAGAGTATTTATAAAGCGGAGAGAAATTTGCAGGCAAATAAATGAGCAGCTGTATCTCCTCTCCTAGTGCGGTACTTTGCAAGGTATGTTCTTTAATTATGCCTTTTGGATATTCCATACGACAATTCCCCCAAGATTCGATTGATACAACCGCATTTTAACATAATGGAAGAGGAATTGCTCTTAGAAGTATAATGGATATGAGTAGGAGTAGGATTAATGAAGATATTTATGAGTGGAATGGGTATTAGGCATAATGGATAGGATGTTTTCACGTTTAAAGGTACGGATTTGTTTTCGCAGCAAACAATAGGCACGAATGTAATCATCATTCACTTCTTTAACAATAAGTTTTCTCTGGGAGAGCTCTTGATTTTCCGCAAGATAAATCATTTCTATCGGCATGTTTTCTTCAATTGACCGGATTAGTAGTCCATCCATGTAAATCACTCCTTTCTACAGTATAGTATTATTATAACCGAACATTCGTTCTTTATACAAGTAATTAAGGAACAAGCGTTCTAAAGATGGTTTAGAAGAGAAAAAGATATTGACATTCTTATATATTTAAATATAATTATATTTGTACTTAAATATTCGATCTGTTAGCTCAGCTGGGAGAGCGCAACCTTGACAGGGTTGAGGTCGGGGGTTCGAACCCCTCACAGGTCATCACAAAAACCTAACATCATTATGGTGTTAGGTTTTTTATTTTAGATGATTTCCTATTAGTTAATAAAAAATTTCCTTTTTTATTAATAGAGAACCCTCCATAAATAAAATGTTGCATAGGCTTGCCAATCTGCCCAGGCTGAGGATAATTTTAACAAATCTTCCTTGCTAGGTTTTTTCTCTAAACCTAATAAATGTTTAATAGCATTTTGTAATCCCACATCATCTATTGGAAAAGCTGATGTAAAGCGCAAGCAGCGCATTAGCACATAGTTTGCCGTCCAGGGTCCAATTCCGCGAATTTTAATTAAACTTTTTTCGGCTTCTTTAAGGTTATCCATGCCCAATAATTTTTCTTTTGATAATTCCCCGCTGTTCATTAATTGGGCGATGCCAATAATATATTCACTTTTCTTCACAGTCATTTTAATATCAGCAAGATCCTCGGGTGTTAATTGAGCAATTTTACTATAATCAGGGAAAATCCAGTACTTTTTCCCTTTCCATTCGATTGATTCTCCAAATTTCTCAACAAATCGCCGCTTTAAGGTGTAAGCAAATCCAAGATTAATCTGCTGTCCTAAGACACCCCAGCAGAGGGCTTCAAATAAATCGGGAACACCAATGACCCTTAATCCATAGAAGTCTTTGACCGGTCTTTTAAGAAGTGAGTCAGCACTTGCCATTTCGTAAAAGGGTGCTAAATCCTGATCAAGGTCAAACCATTCCCGAATGTAACTGGCTGCCATTAAATAATCTTCCGAAGGAACCGGTCTTGAGTTTTTCAAGAACTGAACAATCATTTGGTTACGGTCATTCACATAGATTTGGACTAAACTATGTGAGCTGCCAACCGGTATCACCCTCGTAATCACGCCGTTTTCAACTTCAAACATACACTCATTTTTATTCCGTTCTAAATAGCCAAGATTTGCGAACATATTAAAATCGTCTGGCAAGTCCATAACAAACGTCTCATTAACTTTTTTTGTGAAATTTATCATGCTAGATTCCCCTTGGCCTTTTCTTTTATTATTACAAAAATATCTTTCATTTTCTTGCTTTTCTACTCAATTCATAGCCATTATTATTTTTAAAAAGTATAATAGAGATGTGTAGGTCAATGTTATAGATTTCAAGATATGCCGATGAACGCTAACGATGGAATGATTATGGAGAACACTCAATATTATAATAATACTCTTTATAACCGTTTAACAAAGCTAAAATTATTTATTGGAGGAAAAGATGAATGAATATCCATAGTAGGACTCCTATCTACTGGTCTCTGCTAAAATATAATGAATGGAATCTCTATCTTGCTGCCACAGAAAAGGGGCTTTGTTATGTTGGGTCGCAAAATAAATCGTTTGAGGAAGTCTCGAATTGGGCTCAAAAACGATTCCCTGGCTGTTTCCTTGTGGAGGATAGGGGGAAGTTAAGCCCGTATGAAAAAGAACTGAAAGAATATTTAGCTGGTGAACGAAAACAATTTTCTGTTCAATCTGATTACAAGGGAACAGCATTTCAAGTTGCTGTATGGAATGCACTCAATGAGATTCCTTATGGTGAAAAGAAATCATATTCTGAGATTGCCAACTATATAAATAAACCGCAGGCAATCCGGGCAGTGGGTGCGGCCATTGGTGCAAATCCAGTATTAATGACGGTACCGTGTCATCGTGTTGTTGGAAAAAACGGTTCACTTACTGGTTATCGAGGCGGGCTGGAAATGAAAATCAAACTTTTGGATTTAGAAAAAAGTAATAATAAATTTTAATTTAAAAAGTTTAGGAGTGTTATCTAATGGCAAACGAAAAGAAAATGAATGTTGAAAGTTTTAATCTTGATCATACGAAGGTTAAAGCTCCTTTTGTTCGATTAGCAGGGGTAAAGAAGGGACAAAATGGGGACGTCATCCACAAATATGACATTCGCTTTAAACAGCCTAATAAAGAACATATGGAGATGCCTGCATTGCATTCACTTGAACACCTAATGGCGGAAAATGTTCGAAATCATTTTGACAAGGTTGTCGATCTTAGTCCAATGGGCTGTCAAACAGGCTTTTATTTAACGGTTATTAATCATGAAGATTATAATGAAATCTTGGATGTCCTAGAAAAAACGTTACTAGATGTTGCAGCAGCTACAGAAGTTCCAGCTTGTAACGAAGTGCAATGCGGCTGGGCGGCAAGCCATAGCTTAGAAGGGGCACAAGAGCTAGCAAAGGAAATGCTGTCTAAGCGCAATGAATGGAAAGATATTTTTGGAGAAAATTAATATATAATATTTTTAAAGTGCTGTCCAAAAGGGGCAGCCTTTTTTTATTGTCTAAAAATAGTATTTTAAGACATATCCTTTGAGAGAAATTGTAAGTATAAAGGTTAAACTTAGGAAAACAACAACGATTGAAGTATAATGGAGTATAAATAATTTGTTAGGAGTGATTCACTGTGAAATACATAAGCATTGCAAATACTGATTTGCAGGCATCTAACATCATTATGGGAAATATGCGTCTTAAGGAGCTCTCTTTGACAGATGCAGAGAAATTAATCCGGACAGCAATGGATGAGGGGATTAATTTTTTTGACCATGCCGATATCTATGGGAAGGGGCAATGTGAGGTCCTTTTTTCAGATGCGATTGAGTTGAAACCAGCCATAAGGGAAAAAATGATTCTTCAAAGTAAATGTGGAATCCGATCGGGCTATTTTGATTTTTCGAAGGAGCATATTGTAAACTCTGTAGATGGAATTTTAAAACGATTAAAAACGGAATATCTTGATATTTTGCTTTTGCATCGTCCAGACACGTTAATGGAACCAGCTGAAGTAGCAGATGCGTTTGAGGAACTATACAAGAGTGGAAAGGTAAAGTATTTTGGTGTTTCAAACCATAATCCAGCTCAAATTGAATTATTACAAAAATATATTCCATATAAATTGGTAGTCAATCAGCTTCAATTTAGCATTGCCCATACTCCAATGATTGATGCGGGAATTGCCCTTAATATGAAAATCGATCAAGCGATTAACCGGGATAGCAGTATTTTGGAATATTGCCGTTTACAAGATATTACAATCCAAGCATGGTCACCATATCAACATGGATTCTTTGAAGGGTCATTTTTAGGGGATGTAGAAAAGTATCCTGAGTTAAACGAGGTGATCAACAACATTGCTGAAAAATATGGTGTGACGAATACGGCAATAGCGACTGCGTGGATTACCCGCCATCCGGCAAATATTCAAGTAGTCCTTGGTACCACAAAAATTGAACGGATGAAAGACGCATGTAAAGGTGCCGAAATCGTGTTAACAAGGGAAGAATGGTACCAAATTTATAAAGCAGCCGGGAATATCATCCCATAAAGAGGAGCGAGATACTTCTTCTTCCAGAAGTATCTCGCTTTTTATATTCCCATAAAGGGACATAATTTATTTAAAATTAAACCATTATGATTCTAATAAAAACACGGACTGAATTCGATCATTCAGTCCGTGTTTTAATCGTTAGGAGATAGACGTTTGTAGAAGAGGATAGTCTATTTCTGCTATCTTTTTAATTTCTATATATAAAATATGATGTTCTTCCATTTCCGTTATCTTAAAGGAATAGCCCTCAAAATCCAGATAATCCCCAATTTTAGCTTCAAATTTATTGGAAAGAAACCAGCCGCCAATAGTGTCCAAATCCTTACTTGAAATTGTTGTTCCTAAATGGTCGTTGATGGTTTCAATCAAAACCTTACCGCTCACAATATAGTGCTGCTCTGCTACTTTGCGGACCTCAGGTATTTCATCCGCATCAAATTCATCCCGTATTTCACCGACAATTTCCTCGATGATATCTTCAATTGTCACCAGACCGGACGTCCCCCCAAACTCATCTAACAAAATTGCCATGTGAATTCTTTCTTTTTGCAGTTTTAGCAATAAGTTATGAATAGGTACGTTTTCAATCACGCTGATAACTGGTTTGATAAAAGGTGTGAGTGAATGAATTGGAGTCAAATCTTTATGAATAATTTGTGTGGTTAGGATATCCTTTACGTTCACAACGCCAATTATGTTATCTTTGTCTCCATTAATAACGGGATAACGCGTGTACTTTTGTTCCTTCATTAATGAAAGGATTTCTTCAGGTTTATCGTCCACTGAGATACTGACAATTTCCGTCCTAGGTACCATAATTTCTTTAGCTATACGATTATTAAAATCAAACACGTTATTCACATAAGTTAATTCTGATTCATTTATTTCTCCGCTTTGATAGCTTTCGGATAGGATAATACGTAATTCTTCTTCTGAATGGGCTAAGTCGTTTTCAGAAGCTGGTTTTAGTCCGAAAAAACCTACTAACATTCTAGATGAATGATTTAGAATCCAGATAAAGGGATAAAATATTTTATAAAACCAAATGATCGGTTTTGCAAATATGAGTGTAATGGACTCTGCTTTTTGAATGGCAAAGGATTTAGGTGCTAATTCACCAACTACCACATTAATAAAGGTCACGATTGCAAAGGCAAACACAATGGACAAGATATCTGTGATAGATTGATTTAATTGAAAAAAGTGAAATACTGGCTCAAGCAGTTTTGCAACAGTGGGCTGTCCCATCCAGCCTAAGCCCAGCGCTGTAATGGTGATCCCGAGCTGACAGGCAGATAAATATTCATCCAAATGTGTAACTACTTGTTTAGCAGCCATTGCTCCCTTTTTTTCCTCTTTAATAAGTTGATCGATACGAGTCCCTCTTACTTTTACAATTGCAAACTCAACCGCAACAAAAAAAGCAGTTAGTGCAATTAAGATGGCAATGATGATCAGGTTAACAATTTCCAATGTATAGCCTTACTAATGTAAGGCCTACACCTCCAGTTCATATAATAAAATTTACTAAATACGTGTAGAACGTACTATTCTAGTAATCTTTCAGTAAATTAGGTAATGAATAAAATTGAACAATAGTTCAATTATTACATAAAATCTGTAGGAAAGCAAACAAAAACATGAACCTTAGTTCATGTTTTTGTTTGCCGTTGAAGATAATTTTTGTTAAAGAAATAAGTTTTAATAATTGATAGTTGGGGAAAATCTGAAAGAAATTGTTTATTTTTGAAGACTTTTTCATAAGCTGCAATAAAAGAATGAACAAAATAAGAATTCACCTAAATATAATTGAAAATGTTGGAAAAACGTGAGAAGGTTTAGAAAATGAGATAATTATTCTATTAAATTATGGAGTGGTGAATATGCTTAAGAAACGGATCCGTCATATTCAACGCTACCGGGATATTGTTTATTCCATTACCCGATATGGTTTCGGATATGTCATGAATGAATTAGGGCTCCTCGATCTATTATCAATCCCAAAAAAGGTATTTGCGGAAAGTAATAAAACCATTCATAACAAAACAACAGGCGAGAGAATTAGATTATTTTTGGAGGAACTAGGTCCCACGTTTATTAAAGTGGGTCAAATTGCCAGCACTAGACCCGACGTCATTCCTGCTGACATTATCGAAGAACTAGTGAAACTGCAGGACCAAGTTCCGCCATTCTCTTGTGAAGAAGTGAAACATATTATTAATCAAGAGTTTTCAGAACCAATGGAAAATCTTTTTACCGAATTTAATGAAGTTCCTTTAGCCGCAGCATCGATTGGTCAGGTTCATTCAGCTGTTCTATTAACAGGTGAGAGGGTAGCAGTAAAAGTTCAACGCCCTAATATTCATCAGTTGGTTGAAACAGACTTAGAGATATTACAGGATTTAGCAAGGCTGGCTGAATCTAGGTTGGAATGGGCAGAAAGATATCAAATCCGTGAAATCGTTGCAGAATTAGTCCATTCTATCCGTTTAGAATTAGACTATGAAAATGAAGGACGCAACACGGAAAGGATAGCCAGACAGTTTAAAAATAACCCAAAGGTAATAATTCCGAAAATTTTCTGGGAATACACCACGACAAAAGTATTGACAATGGAGTATATGGAAGGAATTAAATTAAATGAAACAGAAAAGTTAGAGTCAGGGGGGTATGATAGTAAGATCCTGGCCGAAACCGTTGTCCATGCCATTTTTCAGCAAATTTTAATAGATGGCTTCTTTCATGGCGATCCCCATCCAGGTAATATTCTAGCTTTACCGGGTGACGCGGTTGCATTTTTAGATTTTGGAATTATTGGCAGGTTAACTCCCGATATGAAAACACATGTTGCTTCCTTTGTAATTGCGTTGAAGAATCAAAATACCGAAGATGTAGTCAGAACCTTCACTAGTATGGGGCTGGTGCCGGAGGATGTCGACCGAAATAGATTAAGAGCGGATATAGATTTGCTTCGGGAAAAATATAGCAGTATTCCCTTTAGTGAAATGAGCCTTGGTCTGGCAGTTAATGAGCTGTTTTCAGTTGCATTTCGACATAGGATTCAGATTCCAACAGATTTAACTTTATTAGGAAAAACGCTGCTTACTCTGGAGGGGATTGTTGAAAAGCTAGACCCTTCCTTAAGCATTATTAAAGTGGCTGAACCTTTTGGAAAGCAATTGATAAAGGAGCGATTAAATCCAAAAAGTCTGGCCGATAAAGTTCGCAATTACTTATTTGAATACAGCGAATTAGTAAATGACCTGCCCAATTCTATTAAAGATTTTACCTCCGTGATGAAAAAAGGTAAGATGAAAATTGAAATTACGACACCGGAGTTAGATTTATTTTTAAAAAGATTAAATCGGATCAGTAATCGTTTATCGTTCAGTATTGTATTGCTTTCCTTTAGCATTATCATGGTGGGAGTCATCATTGGAGCATCATTAGCAGGACAAACATCATTCCTCCTAACTAAAGTTCCTATAATTGATATTGGGTTTGGCATTGGTACTGCAATGTTTTTCTGGCTGTTATATTCAATATTTAAATCAGGAAGATTTTAATGTACATTTCCGTATTAATCTAATAGAATCTGAAGAACACCATGTAACAATTAAACTTATTTGTTTATGGTGTTTTTTTATGGCATTAATAGTGTGATACTTTCTGATTAGAAGAATATAATTATAAATACATAGGAAGTTAGTTTGGGGTAAAAGGGGACTTAAATGTATAGAGCGAGAATAGGATCTTATATTGAAAGCAGAAGAGATGAGATATCACTTTGTAAGCGAGTTTGTTTTATTATTTGTGGTGCTATGCTAGTGGCTATTTCATTGCAATTATTTTTAGTGAAAAATTATGTAATCGATGGTGGAATTATTGGAATTAGCATCATTTTATCTCAAATCACTCGTGAAGAAGTGGGTCTGTTTCTGTTGCTTTTGAATACACCATTTTTCCTCATTGCGTATTCATTCATTGGCAGAAGGTTCCTCTTGTTGAGCCTTTGCGCTATCCTCGTCCTTTCACTAGGGACCTATCTATTAGAACCATTTCCCGTTTTAACGGAGAACCCTATTTTGGTCATCCTCTTTGGAGGGATTATTTTAGGTTTAGGAGTGGGGATAACGATTAGGTTTGGTGGTTGTTTAGATGGGACGGAGGTTTTAGCTATCTTGTTTAGTAATCGGTCCCCTTTTTCAATTGGACAGTATATTCTATTATTTAATTTCTTCATTTTTGGGAGTTCAATATTTATTTATGGTCTAATAAAGGCCATCTATTCATTACTTACCTTTTTGGTAGCATATAAGACAATTGATTTTTCTATTAATCATTGACATTGTAAAAAAGGCCCAACTACGTTCGTGTATTTGGGCATTTTTTATTTTTACTGTCTTTTTAAAAAGTCAAGGACTCTATTGTTCACGAGGTCATTGGCTTCTGTAACATAAATGTGACCTGCACCTTTAATGGTTAAAAATTCTGCGTTTGGTATCTTCTCCGCTAAGGTGACCCCATTTTCATAAGGAACAAGCCGGTCAGCATCACCATGGATAACTAATGTAGGAGCTGTAATCGTGTTAATTTCGTTGTAGGTATCATGGGCAAGACAGGCTTGGAGCTGCAAAATATAAGCATAGGGCTGGATGGGAATTTCGGTCCTTTTTTCAATATCCTCTGCCACTAATACCCGTTGGTTCTCTATAAAAGAAGAACTATACAGTATAGGAGCAGTAGCCCATGCCACTTCTTCAGGAGTTGCAGTGGAAGAGCCCCTAGAGAGCATAAGCATTGAGACTTCAGTCCCAGGCTGTACATGATTTTCACCACCAGAGGTTGTACAACCCAAGATTAAGGACCTAATTCTATTAGGATATTTAAGGGCTAACCTTTGGGCAATCATCCCTCCCATGGAAATACCATAAACATGTGCAGTTTCAACACCAGCTGCATCTAGGACGCTTCTTGCATCTTCTGCCATAAGTTCAATGGAATAAGGGGTATTAGGTTTCCCACTATGACCAACCCCGCGATTATCAAAAATAATGACCTTAAATTCCTTACTTAAAGCTGGTAAAGTTCTAAACCAAGATTTCGAGTTTAGGGACAACCCCATGATTAGCAATAATGGTTCTCCCTCACCATGAACTTCATAATATAAGTCAATTCCATTAGCATTTGTAATAGGCAAAATATCCTCTCCTTTTATAAAAGTATGATAACGGTAAATTATATGAAAAATTTTATTTACAAAGAACAAAAAGAGACAATACAAAGAACGTGACTGATGTTTTAATTTAGCTTTATACAAATATATTAATTGATTCCTCATTTGAAGGAAGCCGAATGCATTACAACGAAGAAAAATGGAATTAATAATTCTAGTATTTTAAGGGAATAAAAAATATTTCGACATTTTCAATGACGTTCTTCGACAAAAGGTGGAAAATAGCAGAATTAAAGGACTGTCAATATTGATTTTTGGTTAATAAAAACACGATAATATTCTATTAAACTGGCTTATTGTGGAAATTTGTCGAAAATGATAGGGTTTACAAATACTTGTTTTTCTACAATAATCATAATTATATTAATATTCTAATTAATTAAAGACTACTTCTTAGAATTGCAGCGATGATTAAAGAGGATATTTGCAAGCAAACATTCAAATTTGAGGAGGCAGCTAAATGGTTTATCAGCAAAAACCGTGGTTGAAAGTTTATGATCCAAGAATTGATGAGCATGTAAGTATTGAACATGAATCCCTTTATGATTTTTTGCAAGGAGCAGTAAACCGTTATAAAAACAGACCTGCACTCACCTTTTATGGAAGGGTTTGGAGTTTCAATGAAACCAAGGTAATTACGGATCGATTTGCAGCCGGACTTTTTAAGGAAGATTTTCAAAAAAATGATCGATTTGCCGTCATGCTTCCTAATTCTCCTCACTATATTTTTACTTTATTTGGGGTTTTCCAGCTTGGTGGGATTGCTGTTCAGGTTAATCCTATGTATGTGGAAAGAGAAATTGAACACGTTTTGAATGATTCTGGTTCAGAATATTTGATTGTTCTTGATAGTCTTTACCCAAAAATTAAAAACGTTAAACCAAAAACTTTATTGAAAAAAGTCATTGTAGTTAGTTTTGGGGGTGAGCGGTCAGTCCTCGATGAAGGTGATCAATATTTTGAAGAATTCCTTCAGGAAAATGTAAACCTTCCAAAAGTGGAAATTGACCCTCATGAAGATGTAGCCTTGCTTCAATACACCGGGGGAACGACTGGTCCTTCCAAAGGTGTTATGCTCACACATACGAATTTATTAGCAAATTTCAATCAGGTATGTGACTTCGCCTATAAAACCTGTGAAAAGCCAGATGACTTCAAAATGATAACGGTTCTGCCAATGTTCCATGTTTATGGACTTTCCAGTACTGCCCTTTGCGGGATTCGGGAAGGCGCAAACCAAATCATTTTACCACGGTTTGATCCAAAGGAAGTAATGGAGACCGTTAAGCGGGAGAAACCATTCCAAATGTCTGGTGTTCCAACCATGTTCTTTGCTTTAAACAGTCAGCCAGGTTTAGAAGAGTGCGGTTTCGATCAACTTTATTACATAAGCTGTGGCGGTGCACCATTGCCAGTTGAAGCAGCAAAATTGTTCGAAAAAAGAACTGGTGCAAAATTGCTGGATGGCTACGGCCTATCTGAATCAGCTCCAACCGCCATTTTTAGCCCTCCATTTGTACCGAGAAAATATGGAAGTGTTGGAATACCCGTTCAAAGTACAACGGCGAGAATTGTACTTGAAACAGATAATGGATATATAGATGCGCCTGTAGGAGAACCAGGAGAATTGGTTATTCAAGGTCCTCAGGTCATGAAGGGATATTGGAATCGTCCAGAGGAAACAGCTTCAACCATAATAGATGGCTGGTTGTTTACAGGTGATATCGCCAAAATGGATGAAGATGGCTATTTTTATATTGTAGATCGCAAAAAGGATATGATTATTGCGAGCGGCTACAATGTTTATCCGGGTGAAATTGAAGAGGTCCTTTATCAACTAGAAGCGGTGGAAGAGGCACTTGTTGTCGGTGTACCAGATCCATACCGTGGAGAAACTGTCAAAGCATACGTCAAATTAAAAGTGGGCTATACGATTACAACAGAGCAAATTAAACAATTTGGTAAGGAAAACCTGGCCCCATATAAGGCACCAAAGGAAGTAGAAATTCTCCCTGAGCTTCCAAAGTCATCTGTCGGAAAGTTGCTTCGAAGAGTGTTACGAGATCAAGAGATAGCAAAAGTAAAAGCTTAATTGAAAGAAGGAGAAATAAATGAAAATTCAAGAGCTTTTTAGTTTAACAGGAAAAACAGCGATTATAACGGGCGGTGGAAGGGGATTAGGACAACAGATTGCAACCGCCTATGCAGAGGCAGGTGCTAATGTTGTTGTCTGTTCAAGAAATTTAGATGCATGTAAACAATTCACCGAAGCCCTTCAAGAAAAAGGGGTCCGTGCCCTTGGCATAAAATGTGATGTTTCTAATTCCGATGATATTCAACATGTCGTTGAAGAAACCATGAAGGAATTTGGCCGTATCGATATTTTGGTTAATAACAGTGGGACAAGCTGGGGAGCACCGGCCTTGGAAATGCCAGAGGATAAATGGGATAAAGTAATGGATATTAACTTAAAGGGTGTTTTCTTATTTTCTCAAGCTGTTGGGAAAATAATGGTCGAACAAAAGAGCGGTAAAATCATCAACATTGCTTCAATTGCCGGCTTAGGGGGCCAAGATCCATCGGTAATGGATGCAATTGGTTATTCGGCTAGTAAGGGGGCGGTTATAACCCTAACCAAAGACCTAGCTGTAAAATTAGCACCGTATAATGTCCATGTCAATGCTATTGCACCAGGATTCTTCCCTACGAAAATGGCAAAGGCAATCTTGGATTATTCGGGTGAAAAAATACTCGAGCGAACACCTGCAGGTCGATTTGGATCCGATGATGACTTAAAGGGACCTGCATTGTTTTTAGCTTCAGATGCTTCTAATTATGTATTTGGCCATGTATTGGTAGTTGATGGAGGAACCTCGGCTTCCGTTCAATAAATGTTGTTAGCATGACGAAAGTTTATGAAATTGTTACTTTAATATACCAACTGGTTAGTTAAGAGGATTTTAATGGAATTTAAGAGCGATGAAGACGTAATTTCCTTCTATAAAATAATGGAAGCAGAAATGAATAATATCATTCATACCCACACAAATACACGGGCCTTTTTAACGGCATATAGCAGGGCAATGGAGTGTCATCTTAAACAGATGCGGGTTAAGAGAAGGATTACCACAAGGTGGTTACATCAATTAAACCTTGCCACTAAAGATGAACTAGCATCGCTTGCTAATAGAATAATAGAATGCCAAGAGAAAGTAGATTCAATGGATGAAACCTCCTATTTGGCTGCTCACATACTAAAAGGAAACCGAGAACAACTGAAAACGGTGAGGAAGTTGTGGGATGAGTGGTTCACTTTTTTAAAAAGGGAAGTAAGGGAAATACGTATCTACAAAAGAAATACATTAAAAAAAGATCTGCTGGAATTAAAGCAATTATTTGAACTTGAATTGGATATGGAGGAAAAAGACAATGACAGAGAATAATCAAAAAGAGTATCAAGAATCTGCTGAACTAGATAAGGAATTAACAAGTTTGGACCTTTTATGGAAACTTGGATTTGATGAATTAGATGCATGGGCAGAGCGCTATAACAAACGTGATGCAAGATTTTTGCAGGCTGTCAAGGACTACGTTGAACAGATTAAACAAAATCAAGAAAATGTAATTACTGTAGCAGCACAGTTTAGTGTGGAGCTTAAAGATTGGGAAAAAGCCGTTCGTGAAGAATTGCTAGTGACCACTACATCATTACAGAACTTTTTCCCTGTAAGGTCATATGAAGAAATCAATCGAGTTGTTGAAGATATTCAAAATAAAACGACACAATTGTTGTTAACACCAGCCCAGGCATTAACAACTGGGCACTTTCAGACACTTGAAAAGTACATCGAAACAGTGGAACAATACATCTCTTTTAGAAAGAATAGCCGGGAGAAATATATTGAAAGTGTTAAGAAAACAAGCAATGTTTTATATGAGAATCAAAAGTTATTTGTGAACTTATTTGCTAAGCAAGTAAAAACAAGTTTGTTTCCATTTCAAAAATATTTAAAAAGTGTATCTGAGTTAACAAAAGCTTAATGGGGTGAATGTAAATGACTGATAAAAAAACGTATGATCCTTATGAGTCCCTGCATAAGTTTAGTTTGCTGTGGGAAAAGCAGATTAATGACTTTATCTATCTTTGGACTAATAACAAGGAATTTCTAAAAATGTCTCAAGTAGGGACTGAAATACAGTCCCGTTATTTGGAAGGCTTTAAAAAGAATCAAGAAGCATTCGCAAGCGTACTTAACTTACCAACTAAAAATGATGTAACCAATGTTGCAAACTTAACCATTCAAGCTGAGGAAAAGATAGAAGCACTAGAGGAGCAATTATGGGATTTACAAGATTCGGTTAAGTCACAAAGTAAAGAGATTGAAAGTATTGTTGAAGTATCACATGAAATGATTAAGTTAACAAAGCAATTAAAAACAGAATTAGTAAAAACAAAAAAGGAACTTGGTGATACAAAGAATTTACAGGCTGAACTGCAGGAAATGAAATTTGAACTATTAAAATTAAATGATTTTAAACATGAATTTGAGACAATTAAAGATCTTATCAAGGCGGATAAGGGAACAGAAAAGGTCTTAACTGGTGTCGGTGCTGGAATAGAATAGGAAGGGGAGAAAAATAAGTTGGCGACAGATTTACCATTGATGGGGTTATTACCAGAAGTAGATTATGAGAAAGAAATGAAGCGATGGTCACATCTTTTTAAGGTACTAAGTGAACCTGAGCCAACTATGGGGCAGACACCACGAAATGAAGTATGGAGAAAGAACAAATCAGTTCTATGGCATTATCCTGCTGAAGAAAGGAGATATCAAATCCCTCTTTTCTTCGTCTATTCGCTCTTTAATAAGCCATATATTCTAGATATTGAGCCAAGAACAAGTGTAATTAAGAAACTCACCGATATGGGATATGAAGTGTATTTATTGGACTGGGGTTCACCTGGTTATGAAGATAAGAAAGTTGGGCTCGACACCTACATCGAGAAATATTTGAAAACAGCAGTAAAGAGGGCAATCCGTCACTCTGGGGCTGAGGAAATCACGCTTGTTGGTTACTGTTTAGGCGGAACAATTGCTTCAATTTATGCTTCAATTGCCGAAGAACCAATCAAAAATTTAATTGTAGCTACCGTTCCAATAGATTTTACTACTTTTATCGGACCAGATAAGTGGGTGGAGGGACTCAAACAAGGAGAATTTAATATCGATCATTTTCTCGATGTTTATGGGGTCGTCCCTCCTAAATATGTTGAAATGATGTTTAGAGCAGTTGGAGCCCCTATTTATTTTACAAACTATACGATGCTTTTACATCGGGCTCATGACCAGCGCTATGTAGATAAATGGCGTCGCATGAATAAATGGACCATTGATCAGGTTCCTTTTGCTGGAGAGGCGTATAGACAATTAGCCTCTGATTTGATTAGGGATAACAAGCTAGTAAAAGGGGAATTTATAGTTGGAAATAAAAAGGTAGATCTTAGCAATATTAAGGCAAATCTTTTTGTAGTTTCTGGGTCTAGGGATAATCTAATTATAGAAGAACAAAGTAAGCCAATTATGGATTTGGTTTCTAGTGAGGATAAAACCTATATCTCAGTTGAATCAGGGCATGTTGGTTTAGCCCTGTCTGGTATATTCGCAGGTATTGTCGATAAATGGGCTTCAAGTCGCTCTTATCTACTTTAGTTAATTAATGTGTAATAAAGTTGGGTACAAGTAAATATATAATAAGTGTGGGCAATGGGGGAGAGGGAAGACGGATCTTCCCCCTTAGCTTGCTATTTTATGTTTATTTAAAAATGTGCGAAGTACTGTATTAAACTCATCCTTCGCTTCTAACTTGGCAATGTGTCCAGAATTTCTGAAGATAACAAAATCTGAATGAGGTATTTGTTTATGCATCAATAATTGAACCCAAACGGGAATCACAGAATCATACTGGCCACCAATAATTAAGGTTGGCACTTTAATCTTAGGAAGTAAACATAGATTATTTACTTTAAGGCAGGCTTCCATTGCCTTAAAATAGAATTCACTATTTGGTTGATAAAATTCATAAAAGTTCTCAAAATTTTCTTTCGACCATGAATAGAGGCAAATCTTTGCAGCCGTTTCCCTTAAAACTTCTGGGGATTTATTTTCAGCACGAGCCTTTCGGAATTTTAAGAACAATTTCCCAAAATGTTTTGGTGCATAATGGAACGTACTTACAAGCATTAAAGATCGGCAAATTTCAGGTGCCTGACGATAAATCTCTTGGGCCACCATTCCCCCCATGGATAAGCCACATATGTGTGCGCTTTCAATTCCAAGCCCTTTTAATAATAGGATGACATCTTCGGCAAAATTTTTAATGGATATCTCACCAGGCTCTGTATATTCACCATGTCCTCTTAAATCAGGAATAATTAAGTCATATTGGTCGGCAAATTCAAATTGATTAGACCAGCCCTCTTTTACTTCTCCCAGCCCATGAATAAACACTAAAGGTTCACCTACACCAAATCGCAAATAAGGAATTTTGGAGCAAACGTTAAATACTTCTCCCAATATGGATTCCTCCTATTGTTTTTATAAACATATGTTGCCAAGATTTGTAAGGTGTAAACATTTTTAATATTCCGACTAATTTATTATATAAGGCTTTGGATTTATTTATTACCATTTATATGTAAAATACATATATGAGACTGACTGATAACAATGACAAATATCATGTCTTGTCGATGATATTTATTACTTTTAAGGTTTTGTATTTTTCTCTATACTATGAGGATAAACGATTAGAGAAGTTTGGAAGGTTTAAAGATGGAAGGATTTCAGCTAAAATAAGAGTATAAAGTAATTTTTGGAAAATGGGGTTTTGTTTATGATAAAAAGGTATATGACCTTTCAAAAAAATAATGGGATTGCACCGTACATTTGGACAATTCTGTGCATACTGCCTTTTTACTTTATCTTTCAATCCCCTTCTACAATTGAAATTGTAGTGGGTGTTTTACTTACCCTCGTTTTCTTTATCCTCTATAGAATTGCCTTTATTTCAAAAGGATGGCCTGTTTATCTTTGGACTTTAATTTTAATTGGAATTTCTATTACGGCGGCAAGTCTTTTCAGCTATGTTTATTTTGCTTTTTTTCTTGCTTATTTTATAGGCAATATTAAAGACAGAATTGCTTTTCTTACTTTGTACTTTATTCATTTAATTAGTACTTCTGCCTCAATAAACTATAACATTGTTATGCATGAAAAATTATTTCTTACTCAGCTTCCTTTTGTGATCATCATTTGGATTAGCGTGATTCTACTGCCGTTTAGCATACATAATCGGAAGGAGAGGGGACAGCTCGAAGAAAAGCTGGAGGATGCTAATAAAAGAATCTCCGAACTAGTAAAATTGGAGGAAAGAAATCGAATTGCCCGAGACCTCCATGATACGCTTGGACAAAAGCTCTCCTTGATTGGGTTAAAGTCAGATTTGGCCCGAAAATTAATTTCCAAAGATCCTGACCAGGCCCGGAATGAATTAAAGGATGTCCAGCAGACTGCGAGGACAGCGTTAAGTGAAGTAAGAAAAATGGTTTCCTCCATGCGGGGTATTCGCTTGAAAGATGAAATTATTCGGGTTAAAGAGATCATTAAAGCAGCACAGATCAACATTACTATTGAGGGTGAAGTCATCCTTTCGAATGTTTCTTTATTAACCGAGAATATACTTAGCATGTGCCTAAAAGAGGCAGTAAATAATGTAGTAAAGCACAGTGAGGCCAAAAATTGTTTCATTTCTGTCATACAATCATGGAAAGAAACTGTCCTGACCATTCGGGATGATGGCGTTTTTAAGGGTGAGCCTGATACTTTAACCAAGGGACATGGACTAATTGGAATGAAAGAACGGCTGGAATTTATTAATGGCAATTTGGAGCTCTTGACAAAGAATGGAACAACCTTAATTATCAGGGTGCCGAATGATGCCAAGCCATTGGATAAGGAGGATCGAAAATGATTAAAATTGTTATTGCTGAAGACCAGCAAATGTTGTTAGGGGCCTTTGGTTCACTACTTAGTCTGGAAGATGATATGGAAGTAGTCGGAAAGGCTTCAAATGGGGAAGAAGCTGTTGCCTTAGTGAAGAAATTTCAACCGGATGTCTGCATAATGGATATTGAAATGCCTGGGAAAAGTGGACTGGAGGCAGCGGAAGAGCTTAAAGGTCTAGGCTGTAAGGTAATCATTTTAACGACCTTCGCCCGTACTGGTTATTTTCAACGTGCATTAAAGGCAGGTGTTAGTGGTTATTTATTAAAGGATAGCCCTAGTGAAGAACTAGCCAGTTCAATCAGAAGCGTAATGGCTGGCAGACGAATTTATGCTCCTGAATTAATGGATGATGTGTATGGTGAAGAAAATCCATTAACAGACCGAGAAAAAGAAGTATTAGAGCTAGTTGCAGATGGAAAAAACACGAAAGAAATTGCAGAGGAACTCAGCATTAAAACAGGTACTGTCCGCAACTATATCTCAATTATTTTGGATAAACTTGAAGTTAAAAATCGCATTGAGGCCATCACTCAATCCAAAGAAAAGGGATGGTTTAAGTAAAGAGGATGTTCTAAAAATGATTAATGGTCCTTACTTAAATTCTTATTCTTAGGAACGGAAATAAATTTAAAACGGCAGCCCCATCCATTACTGGTGGGCTGCCGTTTGGTTTTGCTTAAGGAAATTTTTTATATAGTCAAACACCTCAATTGGGCGTTCTTCTGGAAGGGCATGGCCAGTTTCCTTTAATACAATCAGCTCAGAGTTCTCTAGGTCATTGTTTAATTGTTCGCCATACTTTAACGGAATCGATTTGTCATGTTCGCCCCAAATTAGTAAACAAGGAGTTTTGATTTGTCTAAGTGCATCAACCGGAAGATCTCCTTCACGATCACGGATCATTCTAGTAAGGGCTACGAAAATTTCATCTTGTAAGAAGGGCTGGAGGTAGCCATTAATCATTTCCTCATTAATGATCGAGTGATTGTAAAGGGCATCTTGGAGATTTTTCTTTACTCCCGTTCGTGCAAAGTAATATTTCACAAACAGATGGAAATAAGGAATATAGCTCGTGATAATGAGTGGCAATTTTGAGCGCTTTAAATAGGCAGAACTGCATAGAAGAATGGCTTTATCGGCAAGTTTCGGCATCATATGAAGGATATTTAGGACAATTTGCCCGCCCATAGAATGGCCGATAAAGGTTACATTTGTTAATCCTAAATTTTCTGTTAGTTGGATGACTGTTTGTGCTAGGTTTTTATAAGAATACACATATTGATTACATTTCGCACTTTTCCCAAAAGGCGGTAAATCCAGTGACAGTACTTGATACTCTTCTTTTAAAAGGGAAATTAAATGGCGAAATGTGAAAGTGGAAGAAAGAAAACCGTGCAATAAAACAAACGTTTTTTTCGATGTTTGATTAGGATAAAATTCATAATAAACATTTATATTATTAACATTCTGATAGCCCGTAAATACAGTTTGTTCCATTCATTCTTCCTCCTATTTCAGACAATAATAGATGCCATTAATGTTCCCTAATCGAACCTCTTGCTAACAAAAAAATAAAAATGAGTAAAGGTAAATACAGGAAGTTTGTTATTTATAAACCAAGACTAAATTAATTGACAAAATTTATAACCATTTCCAAAATAAAGTGTTTGAATTTTTAGAAAACTCAATGTATAATAAAAAAAAGCTTAAGGAGTTGATTTCCATGGAAAAGAAATTATTAAATTCACCACAACAACATAATGAGAACTCAGATTCAGTAGTTGCAGAGATGTTTTTAAACAATTCCCTGATTGAATTCAAGAGGGAAAAGATCCGTAAGGAAATCGACCAAACACTACAAGATGGGAACAAGGAGCTATTCCTCAAATTAACAGAGGAACTAAAGAAGATTTCATAATTCAATTACTTTACGAATGTATTATTCCTAAAAAGAATCCCCAATCAATTAGATTGGGGATTCTTGGCCGTTATATCATTTAAAAAGTGTAGGAGGAAGTAATTAAATTAAATGTAAATTACTTGTCATCATCGCCGCTATGTCTATTATGGTGCGCACCATCAGCTGATTTAGAATCATTACCACTGCTGTCATTCCTTTTGGCATTATCTTGGTCAACACTAATAATTTTTCCGGTTTCGGCATTAATACGTACCAAAGCTTCGCCATCACTTGTTTCAAGTTCTACCTTGTATTGCACCTGTCCGTGTTCTACTTCTTTTTCAATTTCCTCCACGGTCCCATTTACAGAACTTGCTGCGATGTCAGCCGCTTGATTAGCAGAAATAATTTTAATATTTGTTGAAGGGGCAAGGTCATCATCCGTATCAACTTTTACCTTAGTTTGCCCATGTTCCGTTTCGACCTCAATTTTTTGGCTTAGATGGTTTGTAATAGTTTTATTATTAATAGAGGTGACTGGATTAGATCCTTTGTCATCAAGATGAATGGAATCGTCCACACGTGTATCATTTTTTGACGCACCTACAGCAATGGCACCGCCCAATAATAATAATACAGATAATCCACCGGCTAACACTTTGTTCTTCATATAATTTCCTCCTTGATTTGTTTTCTTCTACATGTTCAGAATATCCTAATAAGATTAGAATTAGGGGTGAAGAATCATTAGAAATTAATGAGAAGGTTTAATTAAAGTGTTTTTAGTCTGATTATTAGTCATCATCCTTTTTTGAAGAATCCTTTCCACGATCACTAGCACTATCATCGTAGTCATCACCTTTGTTATGATTATCCCAGGAAACGGACATAACATTACCGGTAATGGCATGAATTTGCACAACAGCTTCCCGGTTATCTTCCGTTTTCAATTCAACTAGATAATAGGAAATATCAGCTTTTGTCTCCAGTAAAATATGATCAATCCGCCCATTAACCTGTTCTTGCGCTATTTTTCCTGCATCAGCTTCCGTGAGTCTTTTTGGTTGCTCAGGTACAGGGGGAGATGTGGGGGGCGGTTCTACCGTTGATAATTCCCTACTCGAACTAGCTTTCTTAAATGAAATAATTTTTTCACTTTTTGCATCAAGTTTTATTACATAAATATTACCCTGTTTTTCTAATTCAATCTGATATTGTTGTCTAGCTAACTTGATTTGTATGACTTTTCCTTGAAACCGATCCTGAACGAGAGTTTGTGCCTCTTTTTCGTTCATAAACTCTGCAGAAGGGTTGTTATTCCCTAGTTTTTGCCAACTAAAATAGAGTGCTAAAGCTAATAAAATGCTTAGTAAGCTCCCCAGCCATAACCCTTTCTTCATGTTTTTCACCTCATCATATCAACTTGCGTTTATTTTCTTATATAAATATTAGAAAACGCTGAGAATTTCATAAATAAAGGGTCGCTGTTGTTCCGATTCCTTCCTTACTGTCAAGTTGTATTCTGATGCCAATAGCTGCTGCGATTTCCTTCGCTAATGATAAGCCGAGACCTGATCCACCTGTTTTTCTATTTCTTGCTTTATCAACCCGATAGAAACGATCGAATACCTTAGGGAGTTCCTCCTGATTAATACCAATTCCCTTATCAATTACTTTAATAAATATTAGCCCATACTCCATTCCTGTTTCGACTGTAATAACTTCATCACTATATTTCATGGCATTATCAAGTAAAATAAACAACAGTTGCCGAAGTTTTTGTTCGTCCGTATAAGCGTTATATAGCAACGTGTCTTTTTGATTAAAGATAATTCTTCTATTATAGGCTTTTTCAAATGCATGAACAGTTTGCTTTAAAAAGTCATGAAGGGAAATCTTTGTTTTTTGGATTTTCCATTGTTCATTATGCCTAGCCAATAATAATAATTGCTCTGTCATTTCTTTCATTCTAATTGCTTCTGAATGAATAGCCTCAATAGATTCAGCAAAAAGTTCAGGTTCTTTTGTCCCTCTTCTTTTTAATAGGCTGGCATAACTCTCAATAATGGTTAATGGAGTTTTAAATTCATGTGATGCATTTGAAACAAATAATCTTTGTTTTTCGTAATTAGCTTCGAGCAAATCCATCATATGATTAAAAGTTTCTCCCATTTGAAACAATTCATCTTTAGATTGTTCTTCGAGCGGTAACCGTTTAAAATGACCACTTTCCTTAATATCCATCATGGTTGTAATCATTGAGATGACTGGTCGTGTAATAAGGTTGCTCAACAGCCTGCTGGAAATAATGACAGGAATGAGGGCAAGGATCGTGATCACAATTAGGACATAACGTAGGATTTTTAAATTGGTAGTGGCAGCTTCAATGCTCTTTATTACTTGAAGATTGGAGACACTGCCATCTTGTAAAATTATTGGCATTGACTCAAATGTATAAGATCTTTTCTGATAGTCTATGAATTGACTAATTTCACCGGAAAAATAGGTTGTTTTAAGCTCAATTAACTTTTGCTCAGTAGGGCTAGTTACAGTAGTTAATCTCTTGTGATCTGCAGAAACGAATTGAATCATTCCATTGATGGGTACATAGGAACGCAAAAGATCATCATCTGGAATAGTTCCAAGTGACTTTCCAATATCTTTAGCGATTTTCTCCATTTCCTTTGTGGCTGTATTAATCTCACTATCAAGAATTAACCTACTAAAGGTGAAATAAACGGAAACATTCATGATCAGTAAAAGGGCGGCAAATAAAACGGCTGTATATAAATTAATTTTATTGCGCAGTTTCATTTGGCTTCCTTCAACACATAACCAACACCGCGAACAGTATGGATTAAAGCAGGTTTAGAGGGTAGGTCTAATTTTTTTCGTACGTAGCGAATATATACATCAACAACATTGGTGTCGCCCATAAAGTCATAACCCCAAACTGTTTCTAATATTTGGTCTCTATGCAGCACTTGGCGTTTATTCATCATTAAATAAACAAGAAGATCAAACTCTCTGGGAGTTAGCTCAATTTCTATATCTTCTCTAAATACCTCTCTGGTTTTTAGATTCATTCTTAAATCTAAAAATGTTAGCATGGATTTATCTTCTAATTTCTGTACAATTTCTTTTGATCTTAAAGCAACGCGAATTCGTGCCAGTACTTCCTCAATTTGAAATGGCTTGGTGATATAATCATTTGCCCCATAATCCAGACCCGATACTTTATCCTCAATTGATCCCTTAGCAGTTAATAATATAACGGGTGTTTGCTTGTCATTTAAGCGTATACGTCGCAGCATTTCTATCCCGCTTAACCCTGGCAGCATAACATCAAGTAAAATGAGGTCCCAATTGTTCCGCCTGTACGCTTCTAATGCCTCATGCCCATTACTTACCTTTGTTACGAGATACCCTTCGTATTCGAGTTCTAATTCAATGAGCCGGGCAATCTTTTCTTCATCCTCAACCACGAGTATGGAATTTCTTTTCATCGTACTCCCCCTTGGGGAAAATGGATTTTTATTAATTTATTAGAAAATTTCAACAATGGAACTGCTAAATCCTTCATTGGGAGTTAATAAATTTTTTTTATGAGTAGTAATAAACTTTTTCTAATTTTTCTTATCAATAAACGGATTTAGAGGTTAAAAAATGTAAAATGTGCCTGAATTATCTTAACTTGAATCCTTCTTTAGATGGTTTTTTTTTTGCAAATTTAGGAAAAATTCTAAATTTATTCATAGATATGTTCTCCGTCTTTTACTTTCTCCATTATAATAAGATAAATAGTTATTTTAAGAAAACTATGACTTTAGAATCTTTATTCAATAGGATATCTAAGACTTCGGTCTTAGTTGAAAATAAAACCTAGGATTGTTCTCTTTTTATGGGTTTCCGCTAAACTTAACGTTATGGGATATCTACCATAGGTTAGTAGCTGCTTTGCTTCCCCTCCCAACTGAAATTAAGCTTTGCAGGAGGTTTTTTATGTGAATAGGAAAATCTATATACTTTTAACTGACACAGGTACAATTTTCACAAAAATAATTAAACTTTACACAAAGAAACCATTTAACCATGCATCTATAGTAATTGATGAACATTTTAACAAGGTTTATAGTTTTGGCAGAAGGTATCCGCGAAATCCTTTTATGGCAGGATTTGTGAAAGAAAACATTCGTGGAGGTTTATTTAAGAAGGCTGATTGTGCCATATACTGCGTTACAATCAATGAGAAGCAATTCCAAAAAATTGTTGGAAAAATAAGTGAAATGGAAGAGCATAAGGATGAGTATAAATACAATCTTATTGGTTTAATTGCCGTCCTGCTAAATAAACAGATGGATCGAAAAAATGCCTTTTTTTGCTCCCACTTTGTTGCCTCCATCCTGGATGAGTCAGGAATTCCATTAAGCAAACAAAAGCCGCTTTCCTTAGTAACCCCTTACGATATAACGGAATATTTATCATTAGAAATAATGTATGAAGGAAAGTTATCTTTCTATCTTCAAAATGATTTTAAAGAATTGCATAATGAAGGGATGGAAGTTATTTAATATTTTACAACGCTGCCTTCCTGTGTCTGACTGTATTTCCCTTTCATAAAAACTATCAACGATGTAAAAAGTTTTAGTGAGCGTTGAAAAATAGGACTTTGAATTAGTGTATAAAAGAAAGTGGCGATAAAAACAGGACCTCCTAATAAAAGTCCCAAAATTAATACAAGACTTTCAGTGACAATTCGAGCATGACTAACAGATAATCTTGTCTTATCAGAAATGGAGAGCATAAACCCATCACGTGGTCCAGCCCCAAGTCCCGCAGCCACATACATACCTCCACCAAGGCCAGTAGAAATTATTCCAACCAGCAGAATAAGATAATCAAGCCACGTATTAGTTGCTTTTGGAAGAATGTCCAACCAGAGAAAAAAGTCCATAATTGGTCCTATTGATAAGGCGTTTAAGATCGTGCCGATGCTTATATAACTTCTGGCGACAAACAAGGAAATAGTGATGAGGATCAATCCACAGATTACTCCCCATGTCCCAATGGTAAGGCCAAAACGTTCATATAGCGCCACATTTAATACCTCCCATGGATGTAAACCAACATATTGTACGTTTACTGCAATCGCATTTCCTAAACCAAAAAAGGTAAGTCCTAAAAAGAATAAAAAAAACTGAAAGAATTTCAACAACGTCACCCCAAAAATTTCCGATTTTCAATCTATTTAACTATCTTAAGATGTGTAAGAAAATTTATCAAATGGTATTTTAAATGTCAGTTAAACAATTTAATAAGTTGTTTATCTTCTATAAGTACTCTTCTAAACATATATTTTTCAAAAGACCTTCTGTTATTTGAAGGTTTTTTACTTTAAATGAAAGAGGGATAAAGATGCCAAGCGATACACAACAACTAGAATTGGATATCCCTATTGAGGTAATTTGGGATTTTATTAGAGATGAAAATAATTGGGCTCCACTTGTACCAGGGTATATTCAACATGAAAGGATCAACGAAGAACAGATTACTTGGGAATTTAAGGGCGATTTTGGCGTCATGAAGAAAAAAGTTACCCTCTTAATTTATATAAAAGAGTGGAATGAACCAAGCAAAGTAAGTTTTGAAATAAAAAGGAAAAATGAAAAGTATATTGGAGAAGGATATTTAGAAGCAAAAGCTGTAAATAAAAATAAGACCCGGGTAACAGGATTTTTAGAAATTAATGCAACAGGACCTATGGGAACATTAGCGAATTCATTATTTTCAAAAGCCATTCAAAAACCAGAACAAGAGGTAGCTGCAGCAATTTATACAAAGCTTGAAGAATTTACAGGCAAATAATAAGTTAAACCGCAAACTGCAAACCGCAACCTTAATTTAAGGATTCGCGGTTTTATTTTTCATTAAAAACTTAAGCTTAACTTAAGCATTTATTGGTAGAGTTAGTCCAAATGAAACTATCTTATTTTAATTGAATAGTGACAGGAGGAGCTATCAATGTTTGCTAATGTATCAAAAAAAGGAATAAATGTTATTCTTATTGCCTCTATGGTTGGAATAGGGACGGAGTCTTACACACCTGCGGCATTTGCTGAAACTGTTGTATCCACCCAAGAAAACACAATGAACACTACACTTTCTAAATTGGAAATTGAAGGGGTCGAACTCGACCAGAATTTTTCAGGTGATGTTTATGACTATTCTGCAACTGTAGCAAATGAAATTAAAGACATTAATCTGCTTTTAATAACGAGTAATTCGGATGTGAATATCACCGTAAATGGACAATCTATCACAAGTAATCTTGCTGAAAACTTTCCTCTTCAAACGGGAGAAAACATATTTTTAATCACAGTTAAGGGAGAAGGCAAAACCGCTAGCACATATACGGTGACCATTACAAGAAAACTAAACGCAAATAATTCCCTTCAAACGATTGATTTATCAGCAGGAGAACTCTCACCTAAATTTTCCTCCGAGATTACTAATTATAATGTCAAAGTAACCAATGATATTTCAGCGATTACCATCACCCCGACAGCTATAGAAAGTATTTCAAAAGTTGAGGTGAATGGGTTGGATGCCAAAAATAAGGGTATATCAGTAAGTATTCCAGTTGGAAGGTCTGAAATATTGATTGGTGTGACAGCAGAAAATGGCCAAAAAAAGACCTATACACTTTCGATAACGCGGGATTCAGCAGTGAGCTCACCATCTATTAAACAAACACAAACTGTAAGTCCGGTACAACTTAATAATCAAAAAAACAGTGCATTCCAATCGACGACCCAGGTACCCAACGGAATAACAGAAAAAACAAGCAAGGCTACATTATCTGCACTAAAGGTTTCTAATGGGAGCTGGGATAGTACTTTTTCTTCTAGTGAGTATACTTACCATATTGTTGTAGCAACCGACGTAAAGACGATAACAATTAACCCAACAATCAGCTATAGTGATTCAGAGGTAAAAATTGAAGGGAATACAAGCAAAACTATTCAGTTAGAGGAGGATGGTAAAACGATTATATCCATAGTCATCACAAATGGTTATGATGATCGAAAAACGTATGTATTGGTATTTGAACAAGAGAAATAAACAGTCTTTTATAAGGTAAAATCTTATGATTTCCAGGAAAGGCCTACTTTTTATGTAGGTTTTTTCTTTATTTTTTTCAGTTTTTAATGATAAAGTATTATTAAATATTTCACAAGATTCCTAAAGATATGTTATATTTATATATAAAATTTAGTGAATCTTTTGAATAAAAGGAAGGTGATCAATATGGCAACAGAATTAAAGGTGAATGACAGCAGTCTTCCATTGCGTCGCGATGTAAAATTACTGGGGAATATCCTCGGAGAAATCCTTGTCAATCATGGTGGTCCAGAATTATTGGACACTGTAGAAAAGATTCGACTGATGTGTAAAACCCTGCGTGATCACTTTGATCAAGATATCTATTCCGCTTTAAAAGAGGAAATTGCCTGCTTAAAGTCGCCATTAAGGAAACAAGTGATACGTGCATTTTCAATGTACTTTCATTTAATCAATGCCGCGGAGCAAAATCACCGAATTCGCAGGCGTAGACAATATCAACTACAAGACGATATGATTGTTCAGCCTAACTCCATTGAGAGTGCGATTCTTAAACTAAAAAAGCATGATATTGATGAAGAGACGATTCAAAATGTATTACATACATTATCGCTGGAACTTGTTATCACTGCCCATCCTACTGAAGCAACAAAACGTTCTATTCTTGAAATTCAGCAGAGGATTGCTGCGATCTTAAAAAATCTTGATCATCCTTTACTAACAACTAGGGAGCATAAAAAGCTGGAGGAGAGCCTGTTCAATGAAGTGGCCATTCTATGGCAAACGGATGAGCTGCGGGATCATAAGCCCACGGTTTTAGATGAGGTGCGCAACGGACTATATTATTTTGATCAAACTCTGTTTGAAGTGCTTCCAGAAATTCATCAAGAGGTGCTTGAGTGTTTGGAAAAATTTTATCCTGCGTCCACCTGGAAAGTTCCTAATTTTCTTCGGTTTGGTTCATGGATTGGCGGTGACCGTGATGGAAACCCAAATGTAACCCATGATGTTACATGGGAGACCTTACAAAGACAGCGTAGACTTGTATTAAAAAAATATAAAGCAGTATTAGTTGACTTAATGAAGCGATATAGTCACTCCACGACTAGAGTCGAAGTTAGTGAAGAAATTTTTACATTTCTAAAAGAAAATGAGAATAAATTTTTACCTGAAGATAAAAAGTGGCCGAATAAAACAGAAGTATATCGCCGTGTCTTTGCGGTGATTATTGAACGAGTAAGACAGGTTGGCAAGTCAGAGGTTGGTTACAAATCAGCGGATGAGTTATTAGCTGACTTATTCGTGATCAACAATAGCTTAAAACAACACCATCCGGCAGCCCATGAATTAAAAATCATTCAAAAGCTTATCCGTCAGGTACAATTGTTTGGCTTTCATCTAGCCACACTTGATATCAGAAATCATAGTGGTGAGCATGAGGCAGCCATAACGGAAATATTGCGTAAAGTCAGTATATCTGAAAATTATGCTACCCTGACAGAAGATGAAAAAATACGGGTATTACAAAATATCCTGACGGATCCACGTCCACTTTTATTGTTAAATGAGGATTATTCTCCCGAAACACAGGAAATTATTAAAGTTTTTAAAATGATAAAAGATGCTCATGGTGAATTTGGCAAGCGGGCAATCTCTGTATACCTAGTCAGCATGACGAAATCATCAAGTGATTTGTTGGAGGTTCTTGTATTAGCCAAAGAAGCTGGCCTTTATCGACTTCATGCGGATGGCACTTTGGAAAGTCATTTACATGTTGCACCACTTTTGGAGACAATCGATGATTTAACAGCAGGACCAGCTATTATGGAAAAATTATTCCAAATGCCAGTGTACCGAAATCACTTACAGATTCTAGGAAACCAACAGGAAATAATGCTTGGATATTCAGATGGAAGTAAAGACGGAGGAACATTAACTGCCAACTGGAAACTGTATAAAGCACAAATTGAAATACATGAAATGGCGAAAAGATATCATATTGGTCTTAAGTTTTTCCATGGACGTGGCGGGTCGTTAGGACGTGGCGGCGGTCCTTTGAATAAGAGTATACTTTCTCAGCCAGCTGAAACAATTGGTGATGGTGTCAAAATTACCGAACAAGGTGAGGTATTATCTTCTCGGTACTTGCTAGAGGATATCGCCTATCGAAGTTTGGAACAGGCAACGTCCACCTTGCTATTAACCGCAACACATGTCACGCAAGAAGAGGAACAAGGTCCATTGCGTCAACCAAATTGGGAAAAAGCCATTGAGGAAATATCTAGTTTTGCTTTAGCAAAGTATCAATCACTCGTATTTGAAGACCCAGATTTCCTTACCTATTTTAACGAAGCTACGCCTCTAAAAGAAATTGGTGACTTGAACATTGGTTCAAGGCCAATGAGCCGTAAAAATAGGGGCAGATTTGAGGACTTGCGGGCGATCCCATGGGTATTTGCCTGGACGCAAAGCCGTCAGCTTCTCCCTGCTTGGTATGCTGCAGGTTCAGGTCTGGAAAGTTTTGCTTCAAAAAGTGAAGAAAATCTTCAGCTTTTACAGCAAATGTATCTAAAATGGCCATTTTTCCAATCCACGATTGATAACCTGAACATGGCATTGATGAAAGCAGATATTACAACTGCAAAAGAATATTTATTACTTGTACATGATCAAACCATTGCAAACAGAATATTTAGCAATCTTTTGGAGGAATATGAAAAGACAAAAGCTATATTGCTCAGAATAACGGGTGATAAAGAATTACTCGATCATACTCCTAACATAAAAGAATCTGTTTACCGACGGAATCCATATGTGGACCCATTAAACTTTCTACAAGTGGAACTCATCAAAGAGTTACGCAATCAGGAAGAGCCTAATGAAGAACTATTAACAGAAGTCCTAATTACCATAAGTGGAATTTCTGCTGGATTACGGAATACTGGTTGATGGATTAAAAAAGCCCTAACTCTTTCCATAAGAGTTAGGGCTTTTTTTTATAGGAAACAAGTGTTAGTAACATTTTCGAACATTATGTGAACTTTTTAAAAATGAATGGTTATTCATTCATTTTTACGCAGGATTCGACAATGATCGATTAGTACACGTGATATATTTTAGCCAATAGAAAAATAAAGGAGTGAGGTTTTAACAAACAGTCCATGTTTGCTTAAGTATTTATTTGAACGATCTATAAACTGGAGGGAGATTACTATGGCTGTAAAAGAAAAATTGATTCAGGACAATCAGATTGTAGCAGCACAAATTGATACATTAGCAAATAACGCGATTAGAGCACTAGGTGATTTTGGTTGCTATGACCAGAAAATGGTCGACGAAATTGTTAAACAAATGGCTGTTGCTGGCCTTGAAAATCATAAAAATTTGGCTAAACTTGCCGTAACTGAAACTCGAAGAGGGGTTTATGAGGATAAGGTCTTTAAAAATATGTTTGCAACGGAATTTATTTATAACAATATTAGAGAAATGAAAACGGTTGGCGTTATAAGCGAAAATGAGAATGAAGGAATGGTAGAAATAGCCGAGCCAGTCGGTGTTATTGCAGGGGTTATTCCGATTACGAATCCAACTTCTACCGTTATTTTTAAATCGCTGATTTCATTAAAAACAAGAAATCCAATTATTTTTGCCTTTCCACAGTTTGGTCAGCAATGCTGTACTGAAACGGCAAAAATTCTTAAGGCGGCTGCCATAAGGGCAGGAGCACCTGAAGATTGTATTCAATGGATTGAAACACCCTCCCATGAAGCGTTTCAAATTTTAATGAAACATCCAAAAATTTCTCTTATATTAGCCACAGGCGGTCCAAATCTAGTAAAAGCAGCTTATAGCTCTGGTAAACCTGCTCTTGGAGTAGGAGCTGGTAATGTACCATGTTATATTGAAAAAACGGCCAATATTAAACGAGCAGTCAACGATATCATTCTATCGAAAACATTTGATAATGGGATGATTTGTGCTTCAGAGCAAGCTATCATTATCGATCAAGACATTTATGAAGAAGTAAAACATGAAATGATTGAAAATAATTGTTATTTCCTCAATGAAGAAGAGCAAAAAATGGTTGAAAAGGTTGTTATCTTTGAAAAAACGGGCTCTATTAATCATTTAATTGTTGGATTACCGGCCTATATGATTGCAAAAATGGCTGGAATAAATGTGCCATTGAACACCAAAATTCTGATTGCAGAACTGGAAGGAGTAGGTCCAAAATATCCGCTTTCTTGTGAAAAATTAAGCCCTATTTTAGCATGTTATAAAGTAGATAGTTTCGCTGCTGGTTTACTTATTGCCGAAGAAACATTGGAATATGGCGGTTTAGGACATTCCGCAGCGATCCATACCTCTGAGCAGAATCTAGTTGATATTTTTGCATTAAGAATGAAGGCTGGGCGAATTATGGTGAATACGCCTTCGACCCATGGAGCGATTGGGGATATTTACAATACATCCTTACCATCCTTAACAATTGGATGTGGAACATATGGAGGGAATTCTGTGTCACAGAATGTGGGAGCACAAAATCTGATGAATATCAAAAAAGTGGCTAAAAGAAGAACTTTTACCCAATGGTTTAAAGTGCCTTCACAAATATTTTTTGAGAAAAATTCTATCCAAATGCTTGCTGCGATACCTGGAATCTCTAGAGCCTTTATAGTGACAAGCGGTAGTCCGCTTAAAAACGGCTATGTTGACAAAGTACTCTATTACCTTAAAAAAAATCCAACTAATATTCAATTTGAAACTTTCTCAAATGTTAAACCGGAACCAAGTATGGAATCTGTTATGAGTGGTGCAGAGAGAATGAAAAGGTTTTCGCCTGATTGTATCATTGCCCTTGGCGGAGGGTCAGTGATGGATGCAGCAAAAGCGATGTGGTTATTCTATGAACACCCTGAAACTGATTTTCATGAATTAACACAAAAATTCTTTGATCCGACAAAGCGTGTAGTTAGGTTTCCGAATTTAAGGGCAAAAGCTAAATTTATTGCCATCCCAACAACATCGGGTACGGGTTCAGAGGTAACGTCTGTTTCTGTAATTACTGATAAAAAGGCAAATATTAAATACCCTCTTGTGGATTTCCAATTGACACCAGATGTGGCCATTGTCGATCCGCAGTTTGTTATAACGGTTCCCAAGCATGTAACGGCTGACACAGGAATGGACGTACTGACTCATGCTATTGAGGCTTATGTATCAGTTCTTGCTAATGATTATACAGATGGATTAGCTCTTAAGGCGATTCAGCTTGTTTTTGACTATTTACCAAGGGCATATAAGGACGGCAGTGATGAAGTGGCTCGTGAAAAAATGCATAATGCTTCGACGATAGCAGGAATGGCTTTTGCCAACTCGTTTTTAGGGATAAATCATAGTCTAGCCCATGTACTTGGTGCAGAATTTAATATTCCACACGGGCGTGCTAATGCAATCCTGTTACCACATGTCATTCGTTATAATGCAGCTAAACCAAATAAGTTTATGACCTATCCGAAATACGAACATTTCATTGCTGATCAGCGTTATGCAGAAATCGCTAAAATGCTTGGTTTGGCTGCTAGTACAACTGATGAAGGAATTGAAAGTTTAATAAGTGCCATAATAGCACTGGCAAAAGAGCTTGAAATTCCAATGAGTATACAAGCATTCGGGGTGGATCAATTAGAATTTTCAAGCAAGGTTGCTGTACTTGCAGAGCATGCTTTTGACGACCAAGATACGATTGCCAATCCCAAACAGCCATTTATCAGCGAACTTGCTGAGCTCTATCAACAGGCATTTTTAGGTGTATAAATTGGTGTAACGATTAATTAATATCCAGTTTATTTAAGTATTGTTTATGGTAGTTTAACAAGTTATAAATATGAAAAACTTCCTATAATGATAAACTTAGATAATCGAATTTTTTGTGAACAAGGTAATGAAAGATGTCGAATTCTGACTAATATACTCTCCGGTTTGTTGCAACTTGTTATAATTTGACAAAGAGCATCCCTTCTCAAACTTAAATGAATGAAAAACGTTGAAATGTGTCGAAAAAGGTGCGTTTACAAAAATCTATTTAAAAACAATAATTTAAGTGGTTACAACACCTTTCAGATTCGAAACAGACAACAGCCAAAAGTATAGCGAGTCTGGAGGAAAATTTAAGGAGGGAAAGAGATGACTTATCAGAAAAAGCCTTGGTTAAAATTTTATGATCCAAGAATCAGTGAGGATGTGTCAATCGAGTACAAATCACTTTTTGACTTATTGGAGCAAGCAGCAAATATCCATAATGAAAAACCTGCACTTTCATTTTTTGGAAGATCGTGGACATATAAGGAGTCTAAGACTATTTCAGAATGGCTGGCAGCATCATTATATCGGGTAGGATTTAAAAAGGGAGATAGACTGGCCATCATGCTGCCCAATTGCCCGCAGTATATTTTCAGCTTATTTGCTTCCTTCCGATTAGGTGGTATTGCCGTTCAAGTCAATCCTATGTATGTGGAAAGAGAAATTGAATACGCCTTAAATGATTCAGATGCAGAATACATGATTGTTTTTGAAGGGCTTTACCCAAGAGTAAAGCACGTACAATCGAGGACATCACTGAAAAAGGTTATAGTCGTTGGTTTTGGTGGAAACAAAATTCCTCTAGTTGATGGGGATCTTTATTTTGAAGACTTCCTAACACATGATAATGTTATACCGGACATTCCAATTGATATCCATGAAGATGTTGCACTGCTGCAATATACAGGTGGAACAACGGGAGTAGCGAAGGGCGTTATGCTGACCCATTATAATCTTTTAGCAAATATTATTCAGGTATGTGATTTTACGTACAACGCAGTCGATGAAAAACCCGAAAATTTCAAAATTATAAGTGTCCTGCCAATGTTTCATGTGTATGGACTCTCTTGTAATGCTCTCTCTGCGATAAGAATAGGATGCAACCAGTTAATTTTGCCGCGTTTTGATGTAAATGAGGTGTTAGAGGTTGTTAAAAGAGAAAAACCATTTCAAATGACGGCGGTTCCTACTATGATATTTGCTTTGAATAGTCATCCTAATTTAGAAGAAAGCAGTATTGGGGATATTTATTATTTATGCAGCGGCGGTGCTCCCCTTCCAGTTGAACAAGTGAAGTCATTTGAAAAAAGGGTAGGGATAAGATTATCAGATGGTTATGGCCTATCGGAAACTGCTCCATCGGCAATTTCCACCCCTCCATTCTTACCACGGAAATTAGGAAGTGTCGGTATTCCCCTTCCAGGAACAGAGGCAAGAATTGTTGAGGAAACGGCAGAAGGATTGGTGGATGTACCGGTAGGGGAAGCAGGAGAGTTGATCCTCCGCGGGCCACAAGTGATGAAAGGGTATTGGAGACGTCCAGCAGATACAGAGCAGGTATTGAAAGATTGCTGGCTCTTTACTGGCGATATAGCCAAAATGGACGAAGATGGATACTTTTATATTCTAGACCGTAAAAAAGATATTATTATTGCAAGCGGCTATAATGTATACCCTCGTGAGATTGAAGAAGTACTTTATCAGCATCCTTTTGTTGAGGAAGCCATCGTGATTGGAGTTCCCGACACGTACCGAGGGGAAACAGTGAAAGCATTTGTTAAATTAAAGCCAGGCGAAATTGCAACACCAGATCAGTTAATTTCCTTTGCTAAGCTGAATCTAGCTCCTTATAAGGTACCAAAAGAAATTGAAATACTTGATGAACTTCCCAAATCGTCCGTTGGGAAACTATTAAGAAGAATGCTGCGTAAAGAGCAAGAAAAGGCTCAAGTATAAAACCTCAAGAAAAAGCATGTGTACATGTTTAACTTAACTACAAATCTACCTCATAGAAATCAACAGCATTATTAATACTATTTTTATAAAAAGTATTTCTCCTATCATTTCAAATAATTTAACAACTACCAGATAACGTTAAGCTTAAGTTTTATGGAGGGGCATATGCAATCATCATCCGGCCTTGATCTAAAACAGTATTGCAAAAAAGTGGAAGATGAGATAAATTCTTACCTTTTTTCTCAAGCTAATTCGTTTGTATTTATTAAGAGGGTGCAAAGAGCTATTGATGATCATCTAACCGATTTAGTAGCGGTTAGAGACCAAACAGAACAATGGCTCCATTATGTAGATCGCCCTACGAAGAAGGAAATAAGTGTTTTAGCGAAAAAGGTAATAAAGTATGAGGACCGTCTAGACCGGTTGGATGATACCCTTCATCAGATTTTGATATCTAGTAAACAATATCACAGACGGGTGGAAATGCTTTCTGCTGAAGTGGCAAAAATTAAAGAAGATATAAAACTAACAATTAGGTGAATTCATATTTTAAAATAATAAAATCTCTATGAAGGATGCGAGTAAGATGACTAACAAAAAAGATAATGAAAAGGAATTGTTAGAAAATAAAGAAGTTGAAAACCAAGCAGTGATAGAAGAAAAAACAAGGGTTGAGACAGTGGAAAACAAGGGAGAAGGAGAAGTGGCAGAGTCAGTAGAATCCAAGACTGCAGAAAAGGAAGAAAGTATCGATCAACTTTCAAGCTTAGATTTACTTTGGCACCATGCGTTTGGTGAGTTAGATGAGTGGGCAAAAAGGGCAGACCATCGTGATGAGATTCTCCTAAAAGAGGCGAAACTATTTGCTGATAGTGTTCAGCGTAATCAAAGTAACTTGATTGAAGTCGCGGCACAATTTTACCAAGAATTTTCAGCATGGGAAAAAACAGCTAGAGAAGAATTTTTAATGTCTACTACCAGCCTGCAGCATTTCTTCCCAATGAAATCGTATGAAGACATAAATGCGCAAATCGAACAAATTCAGGAAAAAACCCTGTCGATCCTTGCTGCTCCCTATCAGAAGGTAGCAGGTAATCTTTCGATGGATAAATATCTTGAAATGATTGACCAATATATTACCCTGCGGAAGAAGGGGAGGCAGCAGTATATTAAAACGATTAAACAAGCAGGGAACTTAATCTATGAGAATCAAAAAGGATTTGTTAATCTGTTTGCCAGACAAATTAAAACATTAATGTTTCCATTAAATAAATACTTAGAAAAAAACGAAGAACTTACTAAAGCTTAACATGAGGGGCGATGCAGAATGACTAAAGATAAAACATATGACCCATTTGAAGGTTTTAAGCGCATGAGTGAAATGTGGGAAAACCAAATCAATGGGCTGTTATATATGATGACGGATAATAATGAGTTTGTTCGTCTGTTAAAGGTAGGTACTGAAAGTCATGCTCGCTATCTTGAACTCCTTAGAAAAAACCAGGAGCTTATGGCTAATATAATGAATATACCAACGAAAAAAGATGTTGCAAATGTGGCAAAGCTATCCATCCAAGCAGAAGAGAAAATTGATATTTTAGAAGAGCAAATTTGGAATTTACAGGACAGTATTGGTTTAATGAATAAGGAAAATCTAGAAATGATTCAAGGAATGGTGCAAGTTATTAAAGAGATGACAACTGAGTTTCAGAAGATATCGGAAGAGTTAGCTGAAAGCAAAAAGGCTCAAGCTGAACTGCATGAACTTCATCAAGGCCTTGTAGATCTAAAAATTGTTCAAATCAATATACAAGAGCTGCGAAAAGAAATGGAAGATATTAAAGGAATAAAGGCCGATTTACAAGAAATAAGAAATGCAAAAGATTACACAGATATCCAAACTAATTTACTAGAATTAAAGCAGGAACTTACCCAGTTAAATGAAAATAAAACTGAAATATTAAAACTGAAAAATCCTAGTCAAAGAGGGAAAGTAAAAGACAAGGATAAAGAAAAGGAATCTGAATTAGTACTCACTGGTTCTGACACTTCAAAATGATAATGAAAGGAGCATAAAAAGATGGGTGCAACGGCATCGTTTACGAATTTTATCCCCCAGCTGGATATAGAAAAGGAAACAGCAAGGTGGAATCAACTTAATAAAGTGTTAACAGAACCTAAGCCAGACATAATACCAACACCAAGGGAGATTATTTGGAAGAAAAACAAATCTACTTTATATTATCACCCTGCAAAGGTAAAAAAGTATCAAGTTCCATTATTTTTGGTCTACTCATTGCTGAATAAACCTTATATTTTGGACATTGGGGAGGGAAGTAGTGTTGTTGGGGGGCTGACAGAACGAGGCTATGATGTTTACTTCTTGGATTGGGGCTCTCCGGGTTATGAAGATAGTGATATTACATTAGATAATTATATCTTAGATTATTTAGAGAATGCAGTTAAACGAGCTTTGCGTCATTCGGGAGCACAGGAAATTTCAATGATAGGTTATTGTTTAGGAGGGACCATTTCAGCCATCTTTGCCTCCATTACTGAACTTCCAATAAAAAATTTAGTCCTGGCCACAGTTCCAATTGACTTTAGTGTGGGAATTGTTCCACACAAATGGTTAAAAGGGCTGCAAAAAGGAGTAATTAACTTTGATCGTTTTGCCGATGTCTATGGCGTCATTCCTTCTGAATACCTATACCTGATGTTTAGAGGTCTTTCACCGGTTTATATTAGTCCATGGGTCAATCTGATTACTCGTGCACATGATGAAGATTATGTGCAAAAATGGCGGAGAATGGACAAATGGACAAAAGACTCTGCTTCTTTTGCAGGGGCTTCCTTTAAGCAGCTCTTTAATGATTTTTATAGTGAGAACAAGCTTTTAAAAGGGGAGTTAACCATAGGTGGTAAAAAAGTAGATTTAAAGAATATTAAATGTTCGGTTTTTGTATTCTCAACCTCTAGAGATACACTTGTTTTAGAAAAGCAAAGCCTTCCAGTGATGGATATGATTTCAAGTGAAGATAAAACTTATGAGGTATTTGAAGGCGGACATGTATCATTAGCACTAACCGGGAAATTTGCCATCTTTGCGGATAAGTGGCTTTCGTCACGTTCTATGAAACTTTAAGTTTTGCTTGTATAAAAAAAGAGAGCATGAATAAAATAATAACGGGAAGATGAGGTTTCTTCCCGTTATTATTAAGCTTATACAGCCGTTTTTTGCTGGTTCAGGAATCTTCTTAACAGCTGGTTAAATCGGTCTTTGGCTTCTAGTTTAGCTAGATGACCGGTATTTCGCATAATAATAAATTCTGAATGGGGGATCAGTTTGTGCATGCACGCTTGAATCCATACCGGTAAAACGGAGTCATATTGTCCGCCAATTATAAGGGTAGGAACTTTAATTTTTGGTAATAAGGCTCGGTTATTGACTTCGAGACACATTTTTAGTGATTCAAGGAAAATATCGTGTTTGGGTCGAAAAAAATGACTGAATAGATCAATTGTTTCTTTATTCCATGAGTAAAGTGCCATACGGGAGATGAACTCTGTTTGTTTTCCTGCTGAAGTTACGGCCTCAAATTTTGTTTTTCTATTCTCAAATAATAAGCGTTTTAGTTTTTTGGGAAAAAAATGAAAGGTACTGACTAACATAAGTGAGCGGCAGAGGTGAGGAGCTTGACGGTAGATTTCCTGTGCAACGGCTCCGCCCATTGACAGGCCAAGAATGTGAGCGTTTTCAATTTGCAATTCCTGTAATAATCCAATTAAATCTGTAGCAAAAACTGGAATGGATATTTTGTCCATTCTTGTACAATCGCCATGACCGCGTAAATCTGGAATGATTAACTCGAATTGATCTGCTAATTCAAATTGATTTTCCCATCCTTCTTTTACTTCACCTAAACCATGGATTAGCACCAGTGGTTCCCCATTACCAAAATGTAAGTAAGGCACCCCTGAGTTGCTGATTTTAGCTTTTTCCATTTTACACCACCTAATCATTTTTTATTAAGTTTATAACCAAGTAATATAAGTTGTAAACATATAAGTTTTAATTTAATTTATATTTATTTTACATATTGCAAAATATTACCTATAGATGTAAAATACATATAGGTGAGGTGATAAAGATATGGTAAACAAGGATAGTCAATCAGTTAATCCATCCAAAAATTTTGTCCTGCCATTTATTTTATTGCTTCTAAGCAAGGTTTCCCTTCATGGTTATGAGTTAAGCCACAAGCTGGAGGCGTTCGGGTTTAAGACATTGGATCAAGGAAATTTGTACAGGATGCTTAGACAATTGGAAAAAGAAGAACTTGTCTCCTCGGAATGGGACACAACAGGAAGCGGTCCAGCTAAAAGAAGATATTCTATTACGAAAGCTGGTGTTACATACTTAAAGGGTTATGCTAACCAACTTGAAAGTTATCAGTCCATTCTAGATCAATTTTTCAAGATGTATTCAAGTTTTCTTGAGCTCTATATTCCTTCGTTTCAGAAGAAGGATCCAATAGAGAAAGTAAATAATAGTAGGAGGAGGAAGAACGATGGTACAGAAGAAAAATGATACAGTTACTGTTGCTGATGAAAAAATACCGGTAGGTTCATTTGTTACCACTTTTTGGGATCAATATGAGCAATCAAGCGAACGAGCACAACAGCTGCGTGAAAACCGTGAAGATGCGTACATCAATGCAGTAAGAGAGGTCATTAAATTTAACAAACAATACAGAGAAGCTATTGCAAAATTATATGGACAAACGAAGAAAACAAATAAGGATATTGTTTCTGAAGTGATTCACCAATTTAATTCAGGAAAAGAAGAACTAAGGGATGAGGCTGTTACTTCAAGCGATCGAGAAGAACTTAAAAAACAGCTAAAGGAAGTATCGGGACAAATGGAAAAGTTGGCATTAACTCCAATTCGTTCAATTTTCCATATTGTTGATCAGTTAGAAGATAACTTCGAAAAAAATGTTGAATCGAATGTGGCCTATTCACGTGAGCGCAGAAGCGCATGGAGGCAAGTTCGTAAGGAATATGTAAAGAAGGCCAGAAACACGCATTTAAATCTCTTAGAACGCAGTCAGAATAGTTTTAAAGAATTAGTAAAAACGAAATAACCATTAATAAGGGGAATTAACATCATTGATTAGCATAAGTATGGATGATAAAAGCTAAAGCCATTATTTCTTGAGACTTTAAGAAATATGGCTTTTTTATATTTTGTAAAGCTTTACTTGTGAAATAAAAATGTAATCATTTGATAACTTGAATGGCGGGTTGAAATGTTATACTTTTAATTAGGAAAAGGATTATATTGGAATTTACTTGTGAGATTTTTCTTACATAAGATTAGAAGCAAAATAGAGATTTAGCTATCATACATAGAATTTTTCCTTTTTGAGCAAAAAAATATAGTTATATTTTGCTAGTCTTCAACACTGGAATTTATTTAAGTTAATTTTTATATAGAAGAAGGCAGGGAATTCTTATGGAAAATAGGTTAACCATATTAAGTATGACCCTAATATTGGGTTTTGGAAGTGTTTTGTCACTTTCGTCAATTAATGCACAAGCCGACGAGCTTCCAAGTATCCAGGAACAGCGTTTGGGGATTCAATCGGAAATTTCCAAAACGAGTGAGGAACTTTTTCAAGTTCAAAATGAACTAGCCAAATTATCTGAACAAGTTAAGCGAGTCGAACAAGCAATAATGGATAATAAAAATATGATTATCCGAACAGAAGAAAAAGTGCAATCTTTTGAGAAAGAAATAGAAGGGCTGCAACAAGAAATTACGGTCACGAAGGAAAGAATTGATAAACGGAATGGTATTTTAAAGAATCGAGCCATGTCCTTACAGGCAAGTGGTGGGAAGGCTAAGTATATCGATGTTATACTAGGCTCTTCAAGCTTTAGTGATTTTGTTGGACGCATTGGTGCAGTTGCCACAATGGTTGAAGCAGACCAAGACCTTGTAAAGCAATATAAAGAAGACCAAAAAGAAATTGAACAGAAACAGATGGCGCTAGAAGAAAAGCTAACTGGCTTAAAAAGGATTAAAACTGAGCTTGAAGGCATGCAAGCTCAAATCATAGAACAAAAAGAGCAAAATGATGCATTAAAAGAGGAATTAAAACTGAGGGAGCTAGAGAAGCTTTCTGATAAGGCGGATTTACAAGAAAAAGAAGATGAACTGTCCTCGAAGGAGGAAAAACTTACACAGACTTTTTTATTTAATTCTTTTTCAAGAACAGAGAATTTAGATGAACTGATTCCAATCACATCAAATGAGGCCATTAACGTGGTCCTTCATTCTGGGGAAAAATATATAGGGAACTCTGTTTATGTATTTGGAGGCGGTCGAAATGCCTATGATGTTGCCAATGGAAGATTTGATTGTTCTGGATTTGTAGCATGGGCTTTTGCACAGGCGGGTATTAAGGTGGGGGCACATACTGATATTTTGAAGAATACAGGTACAAGAGTAACAATTAGTGAGGCACAACCAGGCGATCTAATTTTTTTTGATACATATAAAATAGACGGACATGTGGGGATTTATCTAGGTGGTGGGAAATTCATTGGTTCCCAAAGTTCTACGGGAATAGCGATTGCAGATATGACAAGTGGTTACTACCAGAAGAAATTTAATGGTCGGGTTATGAGAATTATTACAAATTAAAATACCATATACCAGGAAAAACAACGAAAAAGCGATGCTTGATTGGCATCGCCTTTTTATTATGGTTTAACACTCATTAAGTTATCTAATACGGTTTTCATATATAGTAATTCTTCCTTACTTTTTGGTTCTATTTCAACCTGGCCCATCTCATGATAACTTAGATTAAATTGAGGGAGGCTGCTGTTATCTGTAGTAACACTGTGAACTAAAAGTTTAACATCTTTAAGTCCAATATTACCGTTTGCTGGAACATAATGTTCTTGAAATATAGCGTTAGTCACCTTTAATTTTAAGTTTTTAAACTGAATGTCATTCTTTGCTGTCATTTGAAGTGTAATAATCCCTTTTGGAGTTGCTACTAATTTCTTTATTACAAGGTCATCTGAATTAATTTGATCAAAAACTAACTCCAGCATTGCCCGGTCTTTTTCACCTGTGGTATCTCCAACTACTAATTCTGGTTCTTGCAACGTACCTTCCATTTGTTTAGCTTCAATAATGAATCCCATTATAGGAGGGTTACTTGCAAAACTATCCTTAGTTGGGATCATTAAAACACAAAAAGTTAGAAATAAAATAATAGATAACTTATAAGGATTATTTCGTTGTTTCAATGCCATCACCGTTTCTACGAATACTATAAATCAATTGTTTTAATCCGGAAATACTTCCTTGCCCGTAGCAACTTCACTTTCAGTTATATAATCCTGCTTAGATTGTGTTTGAGATGGCTTATCTGCAATCTCAGGTTTCCATGCAATTAGCATGGATCCACCGATAATCCCAAGTATAGTTCCAATAAGAAAGCCACCTAATGCACCTAAAATAGATAATACTGATGTGAAAATTGCTAAAACACCAAGCAAAGTTGAGAGTCTAGGCATAAAAATGGCCAGAACCCCCATTAACAAGGTAATGCCTCCAAGAAAGAACCCCGCAAATAACAAATTCCCTGGAGCAGCAGCAAGTTCATAAAGCTGTGCTGGAACGTATAAAATGAATAGTCCTGAAAGGAAACACAAGGTCGCCCCCCAAAAAGGGCGCCTTGCTCTCCAATTTTTGAACTGCTCACGTTTTGAATAAGTAGAATTCATTTTTATCATCCTTACTCAATTTTCTATGGTGAATTTTTTTATTTATTAACAGAATCAGGTATTTCAAAGTATACTTTCATATTCGATAAAGTTACCTTATCTTGCCAAAGATATAGTGTTTTTAAGACACCATTGTTAATGGTAATCGTGCTGGCACTTTGAGTAAATCCTTCAGAAGCTACCTTTAATGGGTCTGGCTTTTCACCCATATAGGTTTCTTTCATTTCCATGTTAACAAATTCAGCATTACCTTGAACGACTGTGGCTTTTTGTAAAAGACCATCAATTTCTACAGGTTGTTTATCATTTTTTGACTCGATGACAACTCGAATGGTTGGCAGTCCTGGAATTGATATTTCTTTTGAAATTTCTAATCCATAAATGGTGGCATGTTCAATTTTATTAACAGCAACAGGATTATTTTGTTTAGAAATACTGTCTGCCAATCCGCCCAATAATTGAAACCCTTTTCCTTCCATTTTATCAAAGCTAACCGTAAATTCACCGACACCGCTTAATGGAACTGCGGCTGCTACACCTGTAACTCCGAATAGTCCAAGCAGTGACCCTAAGAAAACAAACCCACCCAATAATGCTATTACTAGCCTTTTCTTGATGGTTTGCCCGCCGATAATGACGGAGTCTGTTGCAAAATTCATTCTCATTCCTCCCTTTTTTATAAAAGTGAAAGCATTTATCGAAATGTAAAGGCTTACACTATTCGTCACAATTTTATGATAAATTAATAAATTTAGATATCCCTACATTTGTAGGATATTTTTCCTATTTATAAAGTTCGAGACAAGTGGCGACAAAATATTTAAAAACAGACAATAAGGGCAGGAATTTTTGGGAGTTTAGCGGAATTATGTAAGAGATAACCATCTGGTTTAATTCTAAAAATAACAACCTAGATCCTCAAGGAAGGGTGTATGCTGAAAATGTCTAAGTCATTAAACCATCATTTGGATAACCTTCTTAATGATGCTATTAAGTTACTTGCTATTTATCAAGACGATCTTCTAGATGAATGGAGACAAATGCTCCAATCCCTTAAAAATACAAAAAAGAAATCGATTGAGGTTTTTGAATTTATCAGTAAGTTTTTAGAAAGTTTTTTACAAAAAGAGAATGATGATACCGTTGATATATATGGGATGTTGAATCAATTGCAGATGGAGTGGGTTGCTTATTTCCAACGGCGTCCAGAGGCAGAGCCTCTTATCTTTCATCTAAATCTATTGGAAAATGCCGCCCATAAAGTCTTAAAATCTAGAATTGCCTACTCTTCTAAATTACACCCATCAGTACATTACCTTTTTTCAAAAATTAGTGAGGTTATGTTATTTCAAGCTGAAAAAGAGAATTATGGTATTTGGAAAGATGCAGTAATTTTATTTAATGAGTGGATCATTCGCTCACAAAATTTTCAAGAGTCAATTGAAAATATTTCCTTTGGTTTCGGTTACTTTCTTCCCTTTGAACGATGTGCTCTTTTTAAGTTTACCAATAAGGAAAGTATCGGGGTGGGCTTGTATGGTCATCATTTGAATACAGAAGATATTCAAGCCATTGCCGAAAAGATTACGAATATACCATTGCTAAATGAAAGCCTAGTAAAATTAAAATCTCAAGGACACGAAATGAAAAACTTTCAGCCCATCTTTATTCCACATGCGGAGAATGAGATGCCAGAAAAGTATGTAAATAAATTTGAACTTGCCTCGTTAATCATCGTTCCAATTTATGTTCCTGAGGAGGGGAAAATTATTGGAGGCGTAGTACTGGACCAAGGTCCAGGGGAGTATTTTACCGTTGATACCAGTTTATTTCCGGCTTTAATGAAATTTGGACAAAGCTCGGGAGAATTACTGTCAAAGTTTATTATGGCTGATATAAAATCGCAGGAGCTGCCTGAAGGAAAGTCCATTTCCTTGTCACCTAGAGAAACAGAGATTATCAAGCTTTTAGCGGAGGGAGCTTCAACTGCAGAGGCAGCAGTAAAACTGTATTTAAGCGAATTTACAGTTAGAGATTATATATCAAACATAATGAAAAGACTAAACGCACAAAATAGGACTGAAGTAGCTGTCAAGGCTATCCGAATGGGGCTTATCGATTAGATCGCTAAGTTGATGTCTTTATTGTATTTTTATGATATACCTGCTATCCACCGGTTTTTAATAAGACTATATTGTCTTTCTTTAACTTTTTGGGCAGTTTTCGAATTGAGAACTGTCCAATTTTTTAAAGTATATCTGGATAATCGCTAATCATTCCTTCAACCTGATAGTGCTTTAATAAACTTACCTCCTTTTTCTTCTTTATAGTCCATATAAACGTTTTAAAACCATACTGATGAATTCTGTTCATAAGCCGCATGTTCGCCATCGTGATTTTCGGATTTACGTAAGTAGCATAGGTAGAAAAAGACTGTAGTTCTTTGTTGGTTAGCCTTTTCATAACCCTCTTTTTAACTAAAACCCCAATGGGAATGGACGGTAAATGTTGATGAAATCGTTTCAGGGAGTTTTGATCAAACGATTGGACAATCACATCATCATTTTCACCAGTGGCAAGTCCCCTCTTTAAAAGTTCCTGGATTACTTTTTCTTCTATACCTGGATATAATATCGGATTTTTTAGCTCCAATAATAATCCCACCTTTCCTGAAAACTCATCTAAAAACTCGCCAAACGTAGGGATTCTTTCATGTTTAAATTGAGGATGATACCAGCTGCCGGCATCCAGTTTTTTAATTTCTTGTAAGGTTAGATCCTTTACTTTTCCCTTCCCATTGGTGGTTCTGTTTACAGTCGGATCATGAATGATCACTAATTCACCGTCTTTTGTTATTTGTATATCGATTTCTATATAGTCCACGCCAATATGTAAGGCTTTTCGAAAGGAAGAAAAAGTATTTTCTGGACAATGTCCAGCAGCACCGCGATGCCCAATCTTTTTGGGGGAGTGATCTGGCAATTTACGTTTTGATCGAAAAAACATCGTGATCAGGTAAAAAATGGTCGCAAAGGCTCTCAAGAAGTTGGCTCCTTTTCTCAATGACTTGTGACCATGGTAAAAAAAACAATGCTAATTGTCAATTTCCAAACGTTCGTCACACATAGTGAGATGTCTTAGGAAAGATAAATGAAAGGGAAATAGGCTTATTTATTAAAGAATGGGCTTATCCCTATATTGAAAATGATCGAATATGGATATGTGTCTATCGCACATTTTTATCTAGGTGAATAGGATATATGGAAATTGAAAAAGGAGGTAATGTAAATGTCTGGTGTAGCAGGTGGCTATGGAGGCGGATTTGCCCTACTAGTCGTTTTATTTATTTTGTTAATCATTATCGGAGCTTCTTGGGGTTACGGATTCTATTAATATAAAAAAGGAGGAAGTTACATGTTTGGATATGGTGGATTTGGCGGAGGATACGGCTATGGCGGTTGTGGCTGGGGCGGAGGTGGCTTTGGCGGCGGCTTCGCATTAATCGTTGTATTGTTTATTTTGTTGATTATTGTGGGTGCAGCTTGCTTTAGATGGTAATTTGAAATAAGGTCAAGACCCGCTTGTTTAATCAAGCGGGTTTTCTTTATAGTGCATCTGAAGACTGTTTCCATTTAGTAAATTCATCTAGTTCAGATGAGATCTTTTTGATTGTATAACCAATTACAGCTGCATCATCAAAAATGCCGAGGCCAATTATAAAATCAGGGACTAAATCAAGCGGCGAAACGAAGTAGAGAATGGCACCTATAACGGTAATAATAGTACTGGTGGATATATTTCTATATTCTCCTTTTGAGTAAGCTTTAACTAAATCAATAAAAAGGTACAGCTTATCCCACGCTTCTCCTAAATGACCTTTTTTTTCAGTTGCCTTTTTTATGGCCTTATTAAGTAAATTTTTTATCTTGTTTGGATTGTCCAGCAATTCTATTGCTTCGTTGTTATATTTAGCATGCTCTTTTTCAATGATTTTGTCTTTACCGAACAAGTTATTCACTTCCTTTTAAACCGGAATATACAATAGTTTACCACTAAAATAATAGACTAAACAAAAAAACCAGACGCATTAGAATGCACCTGGTCACATGTTAAGCAATTACGATGGTATTTTTTCCGTATGTTTGAACTAAGTTAACGATTGTTTCCACTTCTGTACCCTCAAGTGTTTCTTTTTTTATTAAGGCATCAACCAATTGCAAATACTGTGGTTGATGAGTTTGAATAAGGGTTTCTGCTTTTTCTAATCCTTTTGCGAACAATTCCTGCATTTTAGCTTCCTTATCAGGTTTATTAAATGTTAAGGTAAAACCATCTTGAAGCATACCTGTATCTACCATTTGTTCAATTAGGTGCTTAGCTTGCTGAACGTCTCCGCTGACACCGATACTGTGTTCACCAAGAAACAATCTTTCGGCAACTCCACCTGCTAATACCATGGCTACCCGATCAAGAAGATCAGACGTGGTGGATAAATCAAGTTCTTTTGGAATGGGTGCTACATAGCCTAGTGCTTCACCACGTGGGATAATCGTGGCCTTTCTTACTGATCCAGGCTTCGTTAAGGATGCCACAATTGCATGTCCTGCTTCATGGATTGCTACCCTCCGTTTTGTATCAAGGTCCTGTAAAGCTCGAGACGTACTTCCTAAAATGATCCGGTCTAAAGCATAATCAATGTCTGACTTGTTAATCCTATCTTGACCATTTCTTACGGCACGCCGGCTTGCTGTTTCAAATAATGACTGAAGTTCTGCTCCAGAAAAACCGGATGTACTTTCAGCCAAATCATCCAAACACGATAATACATCTATTGCAAGGTTTTTTCCCTTTGTATGGATATCAATAATTTCTCTTCTACCTTTTGTATCCGGCAGTGGTACATGGAAAGAGAAGTCAATTCTTCCCGGTCTGAGGAAAGCATCGTCAAGCAAGTCTTTTCTATTTGTAGCAGCAATAAACAATATTCCATCATTTGAATGACCACCATCCAGCTGAACGAGCAATTCGGTTAACGTCTTTTCTGCCTCTTCGCTGCCTTGCGCTTTTCGTTTGGCGGCTAAAGCATCCACCTCATCGATAAATATAACGGCAGGACTTTGCTTTCTAGCAGTTTGGAATAAGGAACGGACGCGGCTTGCGCCGACGCCAACAAACAATTCATTAAATGCAGATCCGCTTGTCGAAAAGAAAGAGGCATTTAACTCACGTGCAATGGCTTGGGCTAATAAAGTTTTTCCCGTTCCAGGGGGTCCGTATAATAAGATCCCTTTAGGGGGTTTAACTCCTAATTTCAGTGAGCGCTCAGGTTCTTTCAGGGTAGAAAGTGTTTGCATTATTTCTTCTTTCATTTCGTCTCCAAGTCCACCAACATCTTTTAAAGTTATGGAAGGCAATGGGCGAGGTTTAGCTACACTATTTTTCATGGAATTATGAAGACCCAGCCCTTTTGTTTTTTGTATGGAAAAAGCAATTCCAGCTATGAGTATAATAAAACCGCCCATAATCCATTTTCCGTAACGGCTGCTAGTGGTATATGAATAGTCAATATTATATGTTTCTATGAGTTTTTCAACCATTTGACTGTTAGGAGGAACATGGGAAACATATTTGGTTTTTCCTGTATTTAAATAAAGGCTGCCATCGGCTTGTTCAGTGAGTTTTACAACTTTGCCATTTTGACTTTGAATGGTTTTCTCAATGGATGAGAAGGGAATCGTAATTTCATTAGTGGATGTTTGAACAAACCAAACAATACCTGTAATGATAATGATCATTGCTATAATTAAGGGAATAAACTTTGAAACTATTTTTTTACTTTGATTCAACCATTTCATCTCCTCTTACAGTCATATATTCTATTATAAAGGTAATTTTAGAAAAAACGAGGTGGAAATCATTGGAACAATTGAATATTTTAAACAACAATAAAAAAACAGTCAACCTTTATTTTCATTATGGTGGGATGAAAAAGAAAAAATATCTTGTATATAATAGAAATATTGCAAAGTTAACGTTTGCGAGATAAGATTGAAGTTATGGAAAAAACTTTTCCGTTTAAAAGCGGTCAATAAACGAATGAAGTTGAAGAATAAAGGGTGAGAGTAGTAAAATGCTCAAAACCTAAACGTTCAGCCAATCCTTGGCTAGGGAATTTGGTCCTGTATGGGGATGTTTCACTTCATTGTCAAAAGAGAGGAAGACAAGATGGGTAAGAACTTTAAAGAAGAAGTTTTGTCACGCCGGACATTTGCGATTATTTCTCACCCGGATGCTGGTAAAACGACATTAACTGAAAAATTATTATTGTTCGGCGGAGCAATTCGTGATGCTGGAACAGTTAAAGCGAAAAAAACAGGGAAGTTTGCTACAAGCGACTGGATGGAAATTGAGAAGCAACGTGGAATATCCGTTACCTCTAGTGTGATGCAATTTGATTATGACGGATTCCGAGTGAATATTTTGGATACACCGGGACACCAGGATTTCAGTGAAGACACCTATAGAACCTTGATGGCTGTTGATAGTGCGGTAATGATTGTGGATTCCGCAAAAGGGATTGAGGAACAAACACTTAAGCTCTTTAAAGTATGCCGGATGCGTGGGATTCCAATTTTTACTTTTATGAATAAGCTGGATCGGCAAGGTAAAGCACCACTTGAGCTTCTTGCAGAGTTAGAAGAGGTTTTGGGAATTGAATCCTATCCAATGAATTGGCCAATTGGTATGGGGAAAGAATTTCTTGGAATTTATGATCGATATCACAACCGGGTAGAGCAATTCCGTGTAAGTGAGGAAGAGCGGTTTATTCCATTAAATGAGGATGGGGAAATTGAGGGAGAACACCCATTGAAAATCTCGGGACTTTATGATCAGACCCTTGATGAAATTATGCTTCTTAATGAAGCAGGAAATGAATTTTCAGCTCAAAAAGTGGCTGATGGAACTCTTACACCAGTGTTTTTTGGCAGCGCGTTAACCAACTTTGGTGTCCAGACATTTCTAGAGTCATATTTACAATTTGCCCCACCACCAAAAGCAAGGAATTCATCGATTGGTGAGATTGATCCATTAGCAGAGGGTTTTTCAGGATTTGTTTTTAAAATACAAGCAAACATGAATCCAGCTCACCGTGATCGGATTGCCTTTATACGGATTTGTTCAGGTAAATTTGAACGGGGAATGACTGTCAATATACCGCGCTTAGGGAAGCAGTTAAAGCTTTCGCAGTCCACCTCTTTTATGGCAGAAGAAAGAAATACGGTTGAAGAGGCGGTCAGCGGTGACATTATCGGTTTATATGATACTGGCACTTATCAGATTGGAGATACACTCACCACTGGCAAAGATGATTTCCAATATGAAAGATTACCGCAGTTTACGCCGGAATTATATGTAAAAGTTTCTGCGAAAAATGTTATGAAACAAAAGTCCTTTTATAAAGGAATAGAGCAGCTTGTCCAAGAAGGTGCAATCCAGCTTTTTAAAACTGTTCGGATGGATGAGTATTTATTGGGTGCTGTTGGACAGCTCCAGTTTGAAGTATTTGAGCATCGAATGAGAAATGAGTACAATGCTGAGGTATTAATGGAGCGAATGGGATCAAAAATTGCACGTTGGGTTGAGAATGAAGTGGTGGATGAAAACCTTTCAAGTTCGAGAAGCTTATTGGTAAGGGATCGTTATGACCATTATGTTTTCTTATTCGAGAATGACTTTGCATTAAGATGGTTCCAAGAAAAAAATCCTACCGTTAAACTTTATAATCCGATGGACCAACAAGATTAGAAAAATGAATTTAGTTTTGAAAAGCAGCAGGGGGGCCACCTGCTGCTTTTCTATTTATAATAATCCAATGGTTATTTGCAATGAATGTAAAACGCTATTACTTTTGAACTATAAAGGTTGGGAAAAGTTCTTATCCTTCTCTAAATATTTTGCATAGGAATGGATAAACTAATTTGAGACGTTTCTAAAATTTCCTAAAAAGCGGGATAGAACAATGAAAAAAATGAGTAAATTAGAAGCCGTTTTGTGGAATATTGCATTTCCTGGTTTTACACAATTGTTAACGGGCCATTATATCAAAGGAATATTGTTTGTTGCTTTAGAATTTGTTATGAATGTTAATAGTCACTTTAATCAAACAATTATGTATAGCTTCTTAGGAGAAATCAAAAAGGCTGAGATGATCGTAAACTACCAATGGCTTATGTTTTATCCATGTGTATATATGTTTTCACTATGGGATGGCTATCGCTCAGCTATGCCAGCCGAAGAGAAATATGCTTATCTGCCCTTTGTTTTCGGTGCTTATTTTGTTACGGTGGGGTTAATGATTTCGCCAAAAGTGACCTACTTTCAAATTCATCCTGGTCCTGTTTTTCTTCCTATGTTGTTTTTAATTCCAGGCTTGATAATTGGCGGCCTTATACGATCACTATTAATTTTAAAAAAATAACAGTCCAAAAGTTGATATTCAAACGAAAAGCTTTAAATCAAGTACTTGGTTTAAAGCTTATTTCTATTGGGAAAAAAATTTATTCTAACCCCCACAAACGGTTTCAATGATAACGTAAAATGTAATGAAAAAGCAGCCGAAAAATCGAGGTGATTAATAGTCTATCTGTATAAACAATAAACAGGAAAAGATAGTTAATGGTGGTTCTATTTTTTTAAAGATGCTTACACTCCATAAAGTCCAAAATAACACATGTATGTTATAATTGGTCGAATAGAGGTGAGCAAATGCTAAGTTTATTGTTTATGACCAAAAAGAAAAAATTAAGTCTTGAAGAGACGGTTCTTTTGATTCAACAAGGTGACCGCTCCTTACTAAATGAATTAATTGAATCCTATAAGCCATTTATTGCTAAGACAGTATCATCCGTATGCAGACGATATATATATGAAACCGATGATGAATTTAGCATTGGTCTTATCGCATTTAATGAAGCGATTGAAAAATATTCAACTGAGCGGGGCAGTTCTCTGTTAAGTTTTTCCGAAGTTATTATCAAAAGAAGAGTAATCGACTATATTCGTAAGCAAACAAAGTACCCACAAATTAGTATTGACATAACCAATTCATCGCAAGAGGAAGAGTCAGCAGGCGCAGTTATTGTTAATGAACTTTCCTTAGATGATTTCCATAAAAAGAATGATGAGCAATTAAGAAAAGAGGAAATTCTCAACTTCCAAGCCTTACTAGAATCATTTAACTTAAACCTCTATGACCTTGTTGAGAATTCACCGAAGCATGCAGATGCACGGAAAAGTGCGATATTGACTGCGAAAATGCTTGTTGCTGATGATGAATTAAAAGGGTTATTATTCGAGAAAAAACGGCTTCCTATTAAACAATTAGAAAAAATGGTGAAGGTCAGCCGAAAAACGATAGAACGAAATCGGAAATATATTATAGCAGTAGCACTTATATTATCGAGTGATTATGTGTATATGAAGGATTATTTAAAGGGGGTGCTTGAAACATGAGAAAAGGTATAATTATGGAAATGGATGATGCGTTTTTAACGCTATTAACCCCCGAAGGTGAGTTTTTACGCTCGAAAAGGCAGAATCAACCCTATAGTATCGGTGAGGAAATTAATTTCTTTCCATTTGTTAGTGGTCAGCCTGCCCATTCATTTCATTTGTTAAGAAAGATCTATAAACCTAAAATACTTTTGACGGCAGTAGCAGCTTTGTTGATATTTATTGGTTCTATTATTCCAATGTATCAAAACAATAAAGCCTATGCCTATATGTCAATCGATGCTAATCCGAGTATTGAGCTGGCAGTTAATAAAAAAATGCAGGTAATTGAGGTAAAAGGATTTAATAAAGAAGGAAAGAAGATCATCACAAAACTTAAAGACTGGGAGAAAACCGATGTTTCGGAGGTAGCCCAATCCATCTTAACAGAAATAAAAAGTGCGGGATTGATAAATAATACGGAGCAGGTTATTATTTCCACCGTGCGGACAAAACAGTCAGAGAAAAAGGTAGAGCGGGAGCTTCAAAAGAATCTCGATGAGATCAAAGCTAATATTACTAATAAAAAGATAGAACTGACTGTTTTAAAAGCAACCCAAAAAGAACAAGAAAAAGCACATGAATTAGGAATTACAGCCGGTAAATACAAAGAAAATCAATCATCTCAAGCAAGAAAAGAACAAAAGAATTCAGACCATAATTCCCTATCTTCAGATGCTAAGCAGATCATTCCACCCGGACAACTTAAGAAATCAGAATCCAGTCCTAGTAAGAACCAAGGATTAATAAAGGATGAACAGGCAAATGTTGATCAATGGAAAGAAAATTCTACTCCTCCAGGTCAATTAAAAAAAGAAATGGAAGAAAAAAGAGTAAAGCAGAACCAAGGACAAATAAAGATACAAGACCAACAACTAGAAAAATCAAACAATTTAACAAATGGAATTCAAAAACAAAAAGAGAAGACTCTCAATCAGTCATGGCAGCAAAATTCACAACAAAATAACTCTAACCAACAAAATAAGTGGAAGCAAAATTCACAACAAAACCATCCTAGTCAACAAAATAATTGGAATCAAAAATGGAATCAGACTGAACAAAAGGGTAAGCAAAATTTACCTGGAAACAACAAATGGGAACATAAAAACAAGTAAAAGTCCGGTGCATATGGACTTACACCCGTCAAGTAGACAGCTCTAAAAAAGACTATGCAGCCATCGTGATCCGATATTCAACTGGAGCACGGTGGTTTAGTCGTTTTTGGAATCTCTTATAATTGTACTCATACATAAATGTCTCTATTGCTTGTATTAATTCTTCCTCTGTTTTACAATCGGTTTGATACAACATTTCTGTTTTAAAGTGGGAAAAGAACGATTCAACACAGGCGTTATCTAGGCAGTTTCCTTTGCGAGAGTGGCTGCCCTTAATGCCATATTTATTTAATCGTTTGTTGTATTTCTTAGACGTGTACTGGAATCCTTGATCCGAATGGAGAATGGTTCCGTGCACGATTCTTTTTTTATTTAGGTCCTCCACAGTATCCAATACCAGTTTCATGTTATTCCTGTCTGATAACTTCCAAGAAACAATTTCATTATTATATAGATCCTGAATAACTGATAGGTAATAAAAACGGTTTTGGAAAGGTATGTAAGTTATGTCTGTTACTAGGACTTCATTTTCTTTTCTCTCTTTAAATTCCCTGTTAACCAAGTTAGGGAACACTTTGGAACCTTTTTTACCAAAGTATCTCCATTTCTTTCTTATTACCGACTGAATTTCCATCTCCTTCATTAAACGGTAAACCTTCTTATGGTTTACCTCAAATCCTTCCTCCTTCAGGGCTACTACCATTCTAGGATAGCCATATTCCTTATGTTTGAGGTGGATGGAAAGCATTAGATCCATTAACCCCTGATCCTTTTCCTTTTTCTTTTCACGAATCTCAATGGTTTTTACCCATTTGTAATAGCCAGATCTCTGCACTTCAGCAATTTCAGTTAACCAGGTAATGGGGTATATACCTTTTAGCTCATGTATAATCTCAAACCTTATTGATTTTCTGATTTCACCTCCCCGTGAAGATTTGGATACTGCTTTTTTAAGTATTCAACCTGAGCCTTATAGTAATCACGTTCTTCTTCTACATTTTTGAACTTTGTTTTTTGTCGCCCTTTAAGGGGGTTATCAGTAGAAGTTTTTCCCCTTTGATCGGTAAGTTGATTGCCTTCCTCAAACTTTCTTACCCAAGTTTTTAATTGGGTTGGGCTACGTAATCCCAACTCCTCAGAAAGAGTTTGGTAACTACCATCACCATTAATATATCTTTCAATTGCTAAACGTTTAAATTCTTCTGTATAGGATTGAAATTTCGTCCCCTTTTTTGCCATAAAAAATCCCCTCCAAGTAGTAGTGTATCATTCCCACGTTATTAGCGGGCTTTTTACACTGTCTACTTAAAGGGGATAATATCACATACCGGACTTTTTTCCATGTTTATTTAATTATTTGTTGGTAAATTCTCCAGACATGTGTGCTTGTGCTTGCTGAACGAGCCTTTTTGTAATTTCCCCACCTACAGAACCATTTGCTCTTGAAACAGTATCTGAACCTAGTTGCACGCCAAATTCTTGAGCGATTTCGTATTTAACCTGATCTAGGTATTGTTCAATTCCTGGGACTAATAATTTGTTACTGCTATTTGCCATGATTATCACTCCTTTTTCATGCAGAGGATAATACCTCTGTATCTATATTATTTAATTACTATTCCCTTTTCATAAGTGGAAATGTTTTTCGGTTTTGGATATTTATTAGTCTGCACCATGACTTACATCCTTTGTTGGATGCATAAATGGAGAGGCCTGCGGCCTTTTTTTGCTTTCCAGAAGATCTCGGTTTTCGGCAGTGTTCCAACCTATATCGTTTGTGGGATGTACCCATTCGTCTCCAGCCATAATGGCAGGATCTGTATCTTTTGTCCAGTTTTCCAAAGGGGAATTTTCAGAGGCATATAAACTGTCTCCAATGGTGACACCATATTTGTTAATAAAGGGCTGCTGCATTTTAATGCCGGTCCCTTCAAAACTAGGTGCATTTATTTGATGCGGCATCGTTTCGTTAATCGTTCCCAGTTCGGAGGACTCTTTAGTTTTTGACTTCTTCATGGGTGCTCACTTCCTTTTTACTGTTATTTTCTTTCAGAATGAAAATTTTATTTTGGGAAATTTAGGAAAGGAATGAACCTGTTAACTTTGTTTAAAATAATAAATGTACCATTAACAAAAGGAGGAATTGTTTTGGCTAAAAGAAAAGCAGAATTTAATGCTGTGGAAAAATATTCGAAGACACCACATAAAAATGTTCAAGAGAGTGAATTTTCTGCAGAATTTACTGATAATAATAATGCAATTAGGTTCCAAAACCGCAACTCCAAATTAGGGAAAAAAGGTAGAAGCTAGTGGGCAGCCGGCGAAAAACACCTCCTCGGATACCAGTTGAGGAAATGAGTATTGAAATTGGTAATGTGAACGGGGTTAAGCTTTTTGATCAAAAAGTAAAAGAGAATCAGAAATCAAAGACAAAAAAATAAGCCGGGGGATATCCCTGGCTTAATCTTTATCTAAATGTAAAGAGTAAAGTTCGTTCATTATTTGGTCCAAAGTAGGTCAATAAATTTCTAGGTTCTTTATGAAGTTGTCCATCGGCAAGGTACAATTCTAAATCAAAGGTAAGCTCTTCAAGCATGGTATGTTTAAACAATTCTTTTTCATCAAGGTTTAGGTTTACAAACTCTTGTCCTAACCGGCTTGGTTCCTTAATTATTTGCCGATAAAGTTGAGTCCGCTCCCCTTTATCAAAAGATTGATCCCACCATGGTTTTCTTGGCTTGTATTTATGATTTTTTAAATAATCGTACTTCATAAGTCCAACAATTACATCTAAATTTTCCACTGAATTTTCCTCAAGAAATGAGTACAAGCGGCGGAATAAGTCTTCGAGTTGATGCCCGATTCTTGACCATCCCCGTTCGTCCCAATAAGAGCCAAAGTCTTGGAAGAAATCAAAGGGAGAAGGAAAAACATTTGTAACTAAAAATTCCACGGTATAATCCATCCGGTGGTCATTCCAATATTTTTCTAATACATCCTCAACTTGTTTAATTCGTACGATATCATCGAAAGAAAGAACATTATTGCTTAAGATTTCATAAGGGGAATGATCCATAAATAAATATTGATGTTGATCGGCACGCAGTCGTACGCCCGTTCCACGCAGCATTTTTAAGAAACCTAATTGTAATTCTTCCGGTCTCATTTCAAAAACATCGTTGAATGTTTTACGGAAAGATGAATAATCCTCTTCAGGCAGACCAGCTATTAAATCAAGATGTTGGTCAATTTTCCCCCCATCCTTTACCATCGTAACCGTTCTCGTTAACTTGGAAAAGTTCTGCTTTCTTTGTACAAGTTCATTTGTATAGTCATTGGTGGATTGCACGCCAATTTCAAAACGGAACAATCCCTTAGGTGCTTCTTGGTTCAAAAATTCAATCACTTCAGGACGCATGATATCAGCCGTGATCTCAAATTGAAAAACGGTACCCGGTCGATGTTCATCAATAAGAAAACGGAACATTTCCAACGCATAGCTTCTGCTGATATTAAAAGTACGGTCAACAAACTTAATCGTTTTAGCACCATGTTTCATTAAATAGCGAATATCTGACTTGATTTTTTCTCTGTCAAAGTACCTTACGCCGACTTCAATTGATGAGAGGCAAAACTGGCAGCTAAATGGACAGCCTCGGCTGGTTTCAATATAGGTAACACGTTTTCCTAAGTCATCCATATCCTCGGGAAAGCGATACGGGGTTGGAAGTGATTTTAGGTCTAGCTTATTCATTTGTGGGGTCATCAGGACTTTGCCGTTTTCACGATAGGCTAATCCGTGTACCTGGCGATAATCTTTTGTCGTGTTGATTTCAGTAAGCAGCTGCTTAAAAGATTCTTCTCCCTCGCCTATGACAATAAAATCAATGTCCGGATAATTTTCCATCCATTCAGCAGTATCATAAGTGACTTCAGGTCCACCTAGAACAATCATGATCGATGGGGCAACTTTTTTTAACATATTGACCACTTTGAGTGTTTCTTCAATGTTCCAAATATAGCAGCTAAAACCAATAACGGTTGGTTTTGCTTGATAGAGGTCTGAGACAATATTCAAGACTGGGTCTTTAATGGTGTATTCTTTTAATTTTATTGTAAATTCTGGTGCGGCATAAGCCTTTAAATAACGAATAGCAAGGTTTGTATGTATAAACTTTGCATTTAATGTAGAACAGATAACATTCATATGATTGCTCCTTCTCAATAATAAAACAATAGATAATTATAACTTATTTTTGACTAAAAGACTAGGTGATAAACCATTTTAACAGGGGATGAATGATAAATTACTAGACAATAAGCTTAGAAAGCTATATCTGTTATATTACAATAAAACTTCTGTTATATAATTAAAATCTTTCATAAACTCAGTTATAATCATAAATTTTTCATGTGTTTTTGATGTGTTATAAAAGATTTTTAAGGATGTTTGACTTTTGTCACAGCGTAATAATATGAAATGTCCTACAATACCTGTGGGGAAGTATTTTTTTCATTTTTTTGTTTTATTTTTTAACGGAAATGGGGAGGGACATTATGTCAATTTTACCAAAGAAAAATGAATTGGGATTTTTTGAAATTCGACTGGAATCAATCGGTGGTCTAGGAGCAAACTTAGCTGGAAAAATGCTGGCAGAAGCTGGAGTTTTAAGTCTTGGCTTGAGGGGTTCCAATTTTTCATCATATGGATCAGAAAAGAAGGGTTCTCCAGTAAAGAGTTTTATTCGTTTTTGTGACCCAGATGTAGAAATCAGAGATCATAGTCCAATCGAACAACCACATATTGTGGGGGTATTTCACGAAGCCCTATATAGAACTGTTAATGTTGTCAGTGGTTTGAATGCTGAAGGAATTGTTTTGGTAAATACAGCTAGAGACTTTGATGATGTTAAAAATGACTTACATTTAGAGTATGGGACACTTGCTATTGTTGACGCCCTAACCATTGCGGTTGAGGAAAAAACGAAAGTAAATACAGCCATGCTTGGTGCGCTATATCGTATTTGTGATTTTTTAGATCCAGAATCAATGAGAGATGTGATTCGCAAAACCTTCACTAAGAAATATCCTCATCTTGTTGAACCAAATATTCGTACGTTTGATCGTGGATATAATGAAGTTCAATTTAAAACATATGAAGTGCCAGCTGGTGCCAAAGGTAAAGCCTTTACACGCTCACTTCCAAAGCTAGGTTATATGACCCAAGAAATTGGTGGTGTTATGGTTTCACAAGCTAATAGTATTTTTAAAGACTTAAGCGGTTCACGTCAGGGATTCCTGCCCGAATTCTATCAAGATAAATGTATTCACTGTGCGGCTTGTGACAATGTTTGTCCCGATTTTTGTTTTGTTTGGGAAGAGGGAGAAGATAAACGAGGCAGAAAGCAAATGTTCCTTAAAGGTATTGACTATCAATATTGTAAAGGCTGCTTAAAATGTGTTGAAGCATGCCCAACGGATGCACTGGGGGAACTTCGTGAAATGATCGGTTATGCTGATGAACACCGTGTGAAGCAAAACTTTCCTTATATAGCAGGAGGGATTCAATAATGGCAATGTTAGAGGATCAATTAACAATACCTAGTATGGCTGAACAGATTTCCACATTTGAGTCTGGAAATGAAATGGCAGCGACAGCAGCAGCTCAAATCAATTATCATATTATGGGTTATTTCCCAATTACTCCTTCAACAGAGGTTGCACAATTTTTAGATCAAATGAAAACTCGTGGAGAGCATGATATTAAGTTGATACCGGCGGATGGGGAGCATGGTTCAGCAGGTATTTGCTATGGTGCAGCCATTACAGGAGCACGTGTTATCAATGCAACTAGTGCAAATGGATTCTTATATATGCTTGAACAGATGCCTGTACAATCGGGAACTCGCTTTCCAATGGTACTTAACCTTGTTACCCGTGCTGTTAGTGGACCACTTGATATCCGTGGAGACCACTCAGATCTTTACTATGCTTTGAATACTGGCTGGGTTATTTTAACAGCAAAAACACCTCAAGCTGTATATGACATGAATATTATGGCTCTAAAAATTGCGGAGCACTCTAAAGTTCGCTTACCAGTGATTGTGGCCTATGATGGCTTCTTTACATCCCATCAAAAGCGAAGAGTAGAATACTTTAAGGATCGCAAAGTTGTCCAACAATTTGTTGGTGAATGTCCAACAGATTATAACTTTGTAAGGGACTTAACGAAGCCAGTAACGGTTGGTGCCCATATGAGCGGGGATGATTTCCTTAATAATCACTTCCAGGTATCAGAAGCCATGTACAACGCAGGTGAGGTATTTAAAGAAGTTGCTGCTGAATATGCGAAGCTTTCAGGCAGAAGCTATCCAGTTCTCGATTTATATAAAATGGAGGATGCAGATGTAGCCGTATTCTTATTAAATTCAGCTGCAGAATCTGCAAAAGATGTTGTCGATCAACTTCGTCAAAAAGGCATTAAGGCAGGAGTAATCAGTCCGAATATCATTCGTCCATTCCCTGCGAAGGAAATCCGTGAAGCTCTAAAGAATGTTAAAGCATTATTAGTTGGTGAGCGTGCTGATTCTTACGGTGCTAATGGTCCAAACTTAACACATGAAGTAAAATCAGCCTTGCAAGACGATAAAAGCAATAAAACGATTGTTTTAAGCCGTGTATTTGGTCTAGGCGGTAAAGATTTCTATGCAGATGATGCTACTGCATTTTTTGAAATGGCGCTTGACGCAATGGAAAAGGGTTATGCTGAAAAACCATTTGATTACTATGGCCACGTTCCAGGTAATCCTGAAAATATTCTTAAGCCGGTCATCCTGCCGCAGCATGGCGATGTCTATAAAACAGGTTTAATTGATGTGAAAATGGACGAAGAAACAAATAAATTAAAGGTGAAAATCCCGCCACTCCGAGCTCTAACAGGAAAGCCTAAACGGATTGCATCAGGCCATGGAGCATGTCCAGGCTGCGGAATCTTTGCCGGCCTTGAGTTATTCTTCAAGGGTATTGAGGGAGACATTGTTACATTATTCCAAACAGGTTGTGCTTATGTGACCACTACAGGATATCCGAGTACTTCACACAAACAAACAATGATCCATAATCTGTTCCAAAATGGTCCTGCTACCTTGTCAGGAACTGTAGAGGCGTTTATGGAACTAAAACGACGCGGCGAAATTGAGGTTTCAGACGATGCCACATTTGTAATGATTACGGGCGATGGCGGAATGGATATCGGCATGGGTTCTGCGATTGGTACAGCGCTTCGGGGACATAAACTAATTATGCTTGAATATGATAATGAAGGATATATGAATACAGGCTCACAAATGTCTTATTCAACTCCAATTGGGCATATGACTAGTACATCTGGCGTTGGGAAAGTTCAACGTGGAAAAGCATTCCATCATAAAGATACTGCACAAATTATGGCTTCCACTAATATTTCATATGTTTTTACAGGTTCAGAAGCTTTCCCGCAGGACTTAGTTAAAAAAGGGGCTAAAGCACAATGGTATGCTCAGAATGTGGGAACAGTTTATGGTAAGCTTCTTATCACGTGCCCGCTTAACTGGAAGTCCGACGACCGCTTTGGCAGCAAAATAATTGAAGCGGCAGTAAATTCTTGCTTTTTCCCACTTTATGAAGTGGAACAAGGCATCACGAATATTACGTATAATCCTGAAGAAAAGAACAAACGTATTCCTCTCTCTGATTGGTTAAAATATATGGGCAAAACGAAACATCTTCTAAAAGATGAAAATAAACCAATTTTAGAAGAATTTGAGTTAGAAGTTGAAAAAAGATGGCAACGTCTAAAAGCAAAGCACGAAAATCCTATGCTTTAAGTTTAACAATACATTAACAGAAAATAATAAAAAGAACGCAAACCCTTGACTGGTTTTGCGTTCTTTTTGTTTACCCGTTCCAACTATTGACAGAGGATTGAAAAATTGATATATATCTAATTAGATATATATCGAAATTGAGGGTGAATATATGTTACAGCTTAATCGTATTATCGCATTTTATAAGGTAATGGGTGATCCAACCAGGGTTAGAATAGTTGCTCTTTTAGCAAAAGGACCTTTACATGGGCAAGCAATTGCCGGAAAGCTCGGCTTAACAGCTCCTACCATTACCCATCATCTAAAAAAGTTAAGAGACATACATGTGGTTTTTGAAAGAAGAGACAAAAATACTATTCATTTTTATTTAAATGAATCCATGATTAAACAACAGGCACAAGTGCTAACTGAAATGCTAGAAAAAAAAGGGGAGGAGCTTGAAAATATGGTAGAAGCTAGTTTAGAAAGGCAAAGAGTCATCACTAATTTTTTTTCAAAGGAAGGAAAATTAAAAACAATCCCTGCCCAAAGGAAGAAAAAGTTAATTGTGTTTGAACACATCGTACAAGGATTAAAACGCGGAATAAAGTATGATGAAAAAGACATAAATGATTACATTAAACAATTTCATGATGATTATGCCACCATACGCAGGGAGTTTATCATTAATCATTATATGTATAGGGAAAAAGGGATATATGAACTTAATCCAGAAGAAATGTGGGCTAAACCTGAATAAAAGTACGTGGAATTTTGTCGTAATTGAAAGAAAAATAAAATGAAATCTGTCGAAAAACGAAGGAAAAAGAATGTTTTGTCTACTTTTGCGAATGTATTTACTTTTATAAAGTTTCTTGTCATAATTCTTCAAGTAGTCTACTTTTTTAGTGGTTTACAGTAACAGTGTAAGAGTAGGAGGATTAAATTGTACAAGTATAGTAATTCTCAATCTGAAATGATTGAAGAGATAAAAGCAAAAAGGGAATTAATGATTAATAGTGCAAATAATTTGGGTTTTACAAGTGAAGAAACAATAAAATACAGCCAAGAATTAGATGAATTAATAAACCAATATCAACGGTCAATTGAGGGAAACTCAAGAACAAATGAAGAAGTAAAATTTGCCTTTAAACAAATGATTATGATTTGGCCCAAGGTTTTGTATTAATAGTTTTGTATATTAAAATAACCCCAGTCCATTAAAGTAAGTAAGTTTTCAGATTGAAGGCCTTTAATTTATTCATTCACAAATCGACTACATAAAGTGATCATAAGGCCTTCCCGCACATTTTGAAATAAAATTGCGAATTTTGTAAAGCAAAAGCACCGCCTCTCCGATCCCCTTTTAATTTGTTAATCAAGAGAATTTTTAAGCCTGTTAACACCCATTGATAGACAGAATTAACACTTCTAATACAAGCTTCAGCGGCCTCTTCTATTTAGAATCTTCCACTAAGTAAAATCTACTACCTGTGATTTTTATCATTGTTTATATCTCAATATTTCATATAGTAATAGTAGTAGTAATTTAAACTGAAATTTCACATCTTGGATCTATAGATCACCACGCATCCTGTTATTACTACCTTCGTATGACGGCATCATAGAAACTGTCTATCATCAATTAATTCATTTCACTTCATTAAAATCTAGAAAGAAAAAAGAGAAAACAATCATTGTTTGGTACTATGCTTGTGTTGCGATTCATATATCGTTAATAAAGGCATTTTTTATAACCAAAGGAAGCAAACGCTTTCAATTTATCACAGACATATGAGGAGGGAAAGTCCTACATGCACATTGTCGTATGTGTCAAACAAGTACCTGATACAAAAATTATTAAGATTAATCCGAAAACCAACACACTCGACCGCCGTAGTGCACCAGCTATTTTAAATCCTTACGATGCACATGCTGTACAAGAGGCTGTATGTATTAAGGAAAAAAACGGTGGAACGATCTCAGTTTTATCAATGGGTCCCCCCCAAGCGACAGCGGTTATTAAGAAGAGTATCGAAATTGGGGCAGATAGGGGATATTTAATTACTGACCGTGCCTTTGCTGGTGCTGATACACTAGCGACTAGTTATGCATTATCGAAGGCGTTAGAAAGGATAAACAAGGAAAACCCAATTGATATAGTAATTTGTGGCAAACATGCCATTGATGGGGATACAGGACAAGTTGGACCAGGGATTGCGAGAAGGATGGATATCCCGCCTGTAACAAATGTAATTGAGGTAGTGGAAGTGAATCAACAGGAAAAAACGGTCTTAATAAAACGAAAACTAACAAATGGTTATGAATTAATTCAGTCAGAACTTCCGTGTTTGTTAACGGTTGAAAAGGAAATTAATGATATTGAATATTCACCGATGCCAAATATGATTAAAGCAGCGAGATATGAACCGATTATCTGGGCTGTCAGTGACCTTGAAAATGTAGACCGAATCCAGCTCGGTTTAAAGGGCTCTCCAACCATTGTTGGAAAAATGTTTACACCTCCTAGACCTGAAGGTGGTAAGAGATTAGAAGGTACAGCTGATGAGCAAGTCGAAAAACTCATCAATGTATTATTGGAAAAAAAGGATCTGTTCACGATCCAGTCAACTAAATAACTTTTGCCGTAAGGAGGGGTTTTCATGAATCTTGACGATTACCGTGGAGTATGGGTATTCATTGAACAAAATAAGGGAAAAGTCGAAGGGGTATCACTTGAATTACTGGGTGCAGGCAGAAAGCTTGCTGATAAATTAGAAGTTCCTTTAGCGGGATTTTTATTAGGAAATGAGATAAAATCCTTAGCAAATCAAGTTATTTCCTATGGTGCTGATGAAGTGTACGTTGTTGACCATCCCGTATTAAAAGATTACCGTACAGAATCCTATATGCAGGGTGTAATGCTGCTAGCTCGGAAATATAAACCAGAAATTATCCTTTATGGTGCTACGCCGAATGGTAAAGATTTAGCGAGTGCAGTGGCAACTGATTTAAGTACAGGTTTAACTGCAGATACAACAATGCTAGATGTCGATGTATCAAATAGATTACTAGAGGCTAGTCGTCCTGCCTTTGGCGGTAATATAATGGCGACAATTTTATGTAAAAAACATCGTCCTCAAATGGCAACGGTTAGACCCAAGGTCATGAAGGCATTAGAGCCGGATTCAGGAAAGCTTGGAAAAATTATTGAGGAGAAAATTGACCTAAAAGAAGAGGATATGCGTACTAAAGTGCTGCAAATTGTGAATGAAGTAACAAAAAAGGCAAATTTGGCCGATGCACATGTTATTGTATGCGGCGGCAAGGGAATGGGAGATTTACAAAATTTCCAACTAATCCATGAGTTAGCAGAAACAATTGGGGCTAGTGTCGGCGGTACTCGTGACGTAGTGGAAGCAGGCTGGCTGCCACATGAGCAGCAAGTGGGTCAAACGGGGGAAACGGTTACGCCTAAAATCTACTTTGCGATTGGTATCTCCGGAGCCATTCAACATGTAGTCGGCATGAAAAATTCCGAGTTTATTATTGCTATAAACAAAGATCCTAATGCGCCAATTTTTGATGTTGCCACATATGGAATTGTTGGGGACGCCCTCGAGATTGTTCCAAAACTAATCGAGCACTTTAAGCAGCTCAGAACTGAAAAAGGCGGTGAAATAAGTTATGCCTGAGAAATTTGACGTCATTATCGTTGGGGCAGGACCCGCAGGTACCTCTTGCGCCCTAACATGTGCAAAAAATGGGCTGAAGGTTTTGCTTATTGAAAGAGGAGAATATCCCGGTGCTAAAAATGTAATGGGCGGGGTATTGTACCGCAAACAAATGGAAGAATTAATTCCTGAGTTTTGGAAGGAAGCACCGCTTGAAAGACCAGTTATTGAACAACGCTTTTGGATGATGGATAAAGAATCGGTCGTTTCTTTTGGTTATAAAGGTCTTGAATGGGGCATTGAGCCATATAATAACTTTACAGTACTGCGTGCACAGTTTGACCAATGGTTTGCAAGGAAGGCAGTCGAAGCAGGTGCATTGCTGATTAATGAAACAGTTGTGACGGAATGTATTGTTGAAAATGGAAAGGTAATCGGGGTTCGTACTGACCGGCCGGACGGCGAAGTTTATGCCGATGTAGTTGTCTTAGCTGACGGAGTGAATTCACTTCTTTCTAAACAGTTAGGTTTTCATAAGGAGTTTCGCCCGGATGAAGTCGCCCTTACTGTCATGGAAGTAATTAACTTGCCTAAAGATAAAATCAATGACCGCTTTAATCTTGAAGACAACCAAGGTACTACTATTGAAATCTTCGGTGACTCGACAAAAGGAAACCTTGGGACTGCATTCATATATACCAATAAAGACAGCTTAAATATCGGAGTAGGAACGACCCTTTCTAGTATGATAAAAGCAAAACTAAAACCATATGAGCTGTTAGATTACTTAAAAAATCATCCTATGGTCAAACCGTTAATTGCAGGCGGGGAATCAGCTGAGTATCTCGCCCATTTAATTCCAGAAGGCGGATATCGTTCAGTTCCGAAGGTGGCCGGTAATGGTGTTATTGTTGTAGGTGATGCTGCCCAGCTGGTGAATGCGATCCATCGTGAAGGATCGAACATGGCGATGCATTCCGGTTTATTAGCTGCCGAAACCATTATAGAAGCTAAACATCGTGGTGACTTTACGCAAGCAAGTTTAAATCTCTACAGAGAAAAACTATATGATAGCTTTATTATTAAGGATTTAGAAAAGTATAAAGATGCTGCACATACGTTTGAAAAGTATCCACAATATTTTAATGAATATGTTCCTATGATGAATAAGGCAATGAGTAAATTCTTTACTGTTGATGGAACACCAAAACGAGAAAAGCAAAAACAGATCATGAAGAGTGTGACTTCAGAAAGAGGAACTATACGAGTATTGCAAGATCTTTATCGCGCATGGAAGGCGGTGAAATAATGTCAACCAAGAATATTGAAGAAAAACAATATCTTCTCCGTTTCAAATGTGACACTAAATCCCACTTAACCGTACTCGATCATGATGTGTGTATGACCCAATGTCCCGATAAAATATGTACAGTATTCTGCCCGGCAGAGGTATATAAATGGGAAGGTACGCGAATGCAAGTCGGCTATGAGGGCTGTCATGAATGTGGCAGCTGCCGAATTGGATGCCCCTATCAAAATATTAAATGGGAATACCCAAAGGGCGGTCATGGAATTGTGTTCCGCTTAGCTTAACTTAGTACAATTAATGTCCCAAAACTACCTGACTTCTCGCACATAACACAGTATTAATGCTGTTAAGTAAATTAACTTAGCATTTTATTGTGGAGAAGGATGTTTTGGGACTTTTTTTATGGATATTTACGATTTATTCCTATATGTAGGTTTTTTCACAAGAAAGGGTAAAAAGAGAGTGAAGCAGTGGGTTAGGTTTTCGAGGTCTAGCTTATTTTCTCTAGTTGTAATGCAGAGGAAAGGTCATCCTTTTTACTGGACTCAGTTAATGAAGAGGCAAGTGTGATGGCACTATCTATTAATTCCATATTAGCTGAACAATAATAGGGAGTCTTCCAATTAAAATCTCCTTCCTTAGTTGCTGGATAAATACTCACTTTCCAGTGATAATAAATTTTAGACTGGGGGAGTTGGACACCTTCTACCGCAATGAGCCAATGGGTAAATTCTAAATGACAATCAGTAGTGGATTTCTTTAGGGAATCCAGATCATTTAGTCCAATTGAAATAAAGGCCTTTTCATAAAAGTCATGATAATTTGGAGTTCTCATTTTTTCCCCTCCCTTAAAGGTTTATCTATATTATATGAAAGTTTGAAACTATTTTTGTGTGATAAATGTTAAAAATTATTAAAAAATTAAAACGTATTCATAAAATTGTCAAAAATAAGCGAGTTTTAGAAACGGAATACTTAGAGTGAAAAATCAGCCAGCCTGTTAAACTCAATTTTCAAAAATATAACAGGAAATTGACATTAATTAAAAAGTTTTTTATAATAACCTTGAAATCGAGATATTATTTAAGGATGGAAATATTAAAACAAAAACCTAAAGGATGAGGTTATTATGGAAAATGATTCAGTAGCTAAATCATTAAAGCTATTTATTGTCCTTTCAAGAGCATATAAAGCGATTAATGAACATGTAAATAAAGTAATACAAGCAAATGGGCTAAATCCAACAGAATTTGCCGTTTTGGAACTGCTTTATCATAAAGGTGACCAGCCCATGCAGCAAATCGGTGGGAAAATCTTGCTGGCTAGTGGAAGTATTACTTATGTAGTAGACAAGCTTGAACAAAAAGGGCTGTTGAAAAGAATTGCTTGCCCAACAGACCGACGGGTAACATATGCGCAAATAACAGAGGAAGGAAAAACGTTTATTCAAAATATTTTTCCTGAACATGCTAAGCAAATTGATACACTAATGTCGAGCTTAACTGATTCCGAGAAGACGGAAGCGATTGACTTGTTAAAAAAGTTAGGATTGCCAGCAGGTAAATTTTAAATACGGCCATTTTGGCCGTATTTTTTTTATTAAAAGGAATAAGAATGAACAGTGTCGAAATAATATACTTGGCAATTAGAAATAAGGGGGTTATTTTCATGAGCTTTGAAAACTATACATACGTTAGACCTGACTTGGATGAAGTAAAAGCACAATTTGAGGTGGTCCTTGAACGTTTTAAAAACGCCGCTACAGTGGAAGAACAAAGTGAAGTTATGAATGAGATTAATAGGCAAAGAAACGATTTAGGCACCATGTTCAACCTTTGTTATATTCGTCATTCTATTGATACGAATGATGAGTTTTATAAGGAAGAACAGGACTATATGGATGAGGTTCAGCCTGAGGTTGAGGGATTGGTAACAAAATATTACCAAGCGTTAGTTGACTCAAAATTCCGTCTTCAATTAGAAGAAAAATGGGGAACACAGCTTTTTGCACTTGCGGAAGGGCAGCTTAAGACGTTTAAACCAGAAATTGTACCGCATCTTCAAAGGGAAAATCGGTTATCAACAGAATACACCAAGTTGCTTGCTTCAGCTAAGATAGAATTTGAAGGAGAAGAAAGAACACTTGCTCAGTTAGAGCCATTTACGGAATCAAGAGATCGAGAAATACGAAAACGGGCCAACGAGGCAAAGTTTGGATTTTTAGCTGCACATGAAGCGGAGCTGGATCGTATTTATGATGAGTTAGTATCTGTAAGGACGCAGATTGCCCAAACCCTTGGTTTTAAAAACTTTGTGGAGCTAGGCTATTATCGGATGATGAGAACAGACTACAATGCAGAAATGGTGGCAAATTTCCGTAAACAGGTGAAGGAATATATTGTTCCCATTGCTACAAAATTAAAAGCTCGGCAACAAGAAAGAATCGGTCTGGACCAACTAAAGTATTATGACGAACCTTTTAATTTTCTATCAGGAAATGCTGCTCCGAAAGGCAGTCCAGAATGGATTATTGAAAATGGTCAAAAAATGTATGAAGATCTTTCAAAGGAAACAGGGGAATTTTTTAAATTTATGCAAGAAAACAATCTTATGGATCTGGTGGCAAAGAAAGGAAAAGCAGGCGGGGGCTATTGCACCTTTATAGAAAATTATAAGGCGCCATTTATTTTTTCTAATTTCAACGGTACATCGGGTGACATTGATGTGTTGACACATGAGGCAGGTCATGCCTTCCAAGTATATTCCAGCCGTCATTTTGAAATCCCAGAATATTATTGGCCAACCTATGAAGCTTGCGAGATTCATTCAATGAGCATGGAGTTTTTTACATGGCCATGGATGGAATTATTTTTTAAGGAAGATACCGATAAATATAAATTTTCACATCTAAGTAGTGCCTTATTATTCCTGCCTTATGGAGTTTCCGTAGATGAATTTCAGCACTGGGTTTATGAAAATCCAACTGCGTCCCCAACAGAACGGAAACTAAAATGGCGGGAGATCGAGAAAAAGTATTTACCACATAAAGATTATGATGGAAATGAATATTTAGAAAACGGTGGTTTTTGGCAGCGTCAAGGTCATATCTATAATTCCCCGTTTTATTATATTGATTACACGCTCGCACAAATATGTGCCTTTCAATTCTGGAAGCGTTCAAGAGAAGACCAACAAGCAGCATGGGCAGATTATGTAAAGCTTTGCAATCTTGGTGGCAGTATGTCATTTACTAAACTCGTGGAGACGGCTAACTTAATTTCACCCTTTGAAGATGGTTGTGTTGAATCTGTCGTAGGCGTAATTGATAGTTGGTTAAATACAGTAGAAGATAAAAATTTATAAAAAAAAGCGAAGCCTGTTAAAAAAAGGCTTCGCTTTTTGATTATTTCATAGGTACCGCTTCTGAAACAATTTTAAATTCTCCATCCTCCACAACAGTTGATAAATTTTTTGCTTCAGGTTGTTCTAAAATATAGTCGGCAATTTTATCTTCGAGTTGTTCTTGAATGACACGGCGAAGTGGGCGAGCGCCAAATGCAGGATGATAGCCAAGTTCAGCTAATTTTTCTTTTGCTTCCACAGTAATCGCGAATTCAATATTTTGTTCGTTTAATGTAGCTTGTAGTTCGCTCAGCATTAAATCAACGATATACAAAATGTGTTCTTTATCAAGTGCGTTAAATTCAATAATACTATCAAATCGGTTTAAGAATTCTGGTTTAAAGAAACTGCCTAGTGAATCTAAAATGCTTGCTTCTTCAATGGCTTCATTAGCACCAAAGCCGACATGGATAGTTTTGTGGCTGACACCAGCATTACTTGTCATAATAATGACCGTGTCCTTAAAGCTAACCACTCTTCCTTGGCTGTCAGTTAGACGGCCGTCTTCAAGTATTTGTAAAAACATGTGTTGTACATCTGGATGTGCCTTTTCAATTTCATCTAATAAAATAATGCTATAGGGATTTCGGCGAACTTTTTCAGTCAACTGGCCTGCCTCATCATGACCAATATAGCCTGGAGGTGAACCAATTAATTTAGAGACACTATGTTTTTCCATGTATTCGCTCATGTCTAAACGGATCATAGCTTCTTTTGACCCAAATAACTCTTCAGCAAGTGTTTTGGAAAGTTCTGTTTTTCCGACCCCTGTTGGTCCAACAAATAAGAAAGTACCAATTGGACGATGCTTTGATTTTAAGCCAGCACGACTACGTCTTATCGCCTTTGCCACCTTGTTTACTGCTTTTTCCTGTCCAATTACCTTCTTATTAAGATTTTCTTCTAAGTGTTTCATCTTAAACTGTTCATCTTGTTGAAGCTTGCCAACAGGTATACCTGTCTTTTGTTCAATAATTTCTTGAATATGAGATACTGTAACTATAGGTCGATTAGTGTTGGAATTATTGTTTAATTGCTTCTCAAGTTCTGCTTCTTCATCCCGCAGTATAGCAGCTTTCTCATATTGCTCATTTTTAAGTGCTTCGTCCTTCTCTCCGGCAATTTCCTTTAAGCGAACTTCAACTTGCTCATTACTTTTATAATCCGATGTTAGATTTAACTTAGAACCAGCTTCATCAAGCAAATCAATCGCTTTGTCCGGTAAGAAGCGGTCTTGAATGTAGCGCTGAGATAATTGTACACATGCATGTATCGCTTCTTCTGAATAGGTGACTTCATGGTAATCTTCGTATTTCTGTTGAATACCTTTTAAAATAGCAACCGCTGCTTCTGATGTTGGTTCAAGAACGTGGACTGGCTGGAAGCGGCGTTCTAAGGCAGAATCTTTTTCAATTTGCCGATATTCTTTTAATGTGGTTGCACCGACTACCTGCAATTCTCCACGTGCTAATGCTGGTTTTAATATATTTCCTGCATCCATAGAACCTTCAGCAGAACCGGCACCCACTAAAAGATGGATTTCATCAATAAAAAGAATAATATTTTTACGCTCTTGTACTTCTGATATGACTTGTTTCATTCTTTCTTCAAATTGCCCACGGATGCCCGTATTAGCTACTAGAGATGCTACATCTAATAAAAAGACTTCTTTATTACGTAATTTCACTGGGACATCGCCACTAGCAATTTTTATTGCCAGACCTTCTGCAATGGCTGTTTTACCGACACCTGGTTCTCCAATTAATACGGGATTATTTTTGTTTCTTCTATTAAGAATTTCTATTACTCGTTTTATTTCTTCATCTCGACCAATCACTGGATCGATTAATCCTGCTTTTGTTAAGTTGGTTAAGTTTCGTCCAAATTGGTCAATAAAAGCGTTATGACTTGCTTCATTTCCATTTATTGGTGCTTGTTGTCCATTTATATCTTGACCTTCTGGAAAGCCTTTAGCCATAAATAAATTTTCAAATGGGAAGTTCGGAAATGAATGTAAATTAGGACCAAACCCAGCCTTCAGGGTTTGTTTTTCTTTTGTATAACATTCTTGGCAGAGTTTCATTTCCTTACGTTGTCCATTAATATTAAAGCTTAATTGTATATTGGCAGTGTTTTGGTTGCATATTTGACAAAGCATAAGCAAATTACCTCCTAATATATTTTTTGTTTGAGTAACAAATACTTTGACTTTGACTATATTTGACCTTATGGCTATAGTATACTCTGACCTTTTTTGACTTTCAAGTATTTTGTTTATAGAAATGGTTACCAAATAAGAAAAAAAGCTCGTCTTTGTTTGTCCTTTAAATCATATATTGTTGATAAGGGGGAGATGATGTGACGAAGAATTGGACTCAAGCATTTCAAATTGCGGCAGTCTATGTAGGAACCGTGGTGGGGGCTGGCTTTGCCACAGGAAGAGAAATCGTTGAATTTTTTTCACGGTTTGGTTTCTTCGGCTTTCTAAGTATATTAATGAGCGGTTATCTCTTTATTGCACTAGGTTCCAAGCTTATGAGAATGGCCGCACATATAGATGCTAAATCTTACCAAGAGTTTAATGAGTACTTATTTGGTAAATGGCCAAGTCGTATCATTAACATCTTTATGCTTTTTATGCTGCTTGGAGTGAGTGCCGTCATGCTTTCAGGTGCTGGGGCAGTGTTCGATGAACAGTTGGGAATACCTAGGGATATTGGAGTATTTTTAACGATTTTTCTATCGTTTATCGTTATGTTAATCGGTACGAAAGGGCTTTTTGCCGTTAATACCTTTGTTGTTCCCTTAATGATTAGTTTCAGTGTTATTCTTATGCTTTTTTCCATTCAGCTGCCGCACTTTTTAGATCAATTATTATTTATTCCTCATGCAGACGATGGCTGGAAAACTGTAATAGCGCCCTTCTCCTATGCAGCCTTGAATCTTGGTCTTGCACAAGCCGTATTAGTACCGATTGCAACAGAGGTAAAGGATGATTGGACGATTAAATGGGGGGGGATCCTGGGAGGGGCGGCTCTAACCTTAATATTGATTTCTAGCCATTTTACCTTAATCATGCTGCCAAATTTAGAACTATATGAAATCCCTATGGCAATTGTTATGAAAAATTTGGCACCCTTTTTATATTGGATCTTTGTTCTCGTGATTTATGGGGAAATTTTCACATCCGTGATAGGAAATATCTTTGGACTTGACAGACAGCTAAAACAATTCATGCCTGTGCCTACGATTGCTTCGGTTACGGCCATTTTTGCGGTCTCCTACCTGATCAGCCTTGTAAACTATGGCACACTTTTATCCTATTTATATCCCTTGTTTGGCTATATCTGTATGACCTTTTTTATACTATTATGGATGAAACCATTTACACCAATGAAAAAAAAATAAAAATGGCAGCTGTTAACAAAAACAGCTGCCATTTTTATTTAAAAGGTAAAATGATAAAAATCATCAAATCAAAAACAATATGGGATACAATCACTAGTGGCATACTTTTTTTCCAATAATACAGGAGCCCCCACACCAAACCGGAAACAAGGGCTGCAAAAACCAATAAAAAAGAACCAGAGTAGAGATGAACCGAGGCGTAAAGTAATGCTGCAAGTGAAATACTCCAAATCGGTTGGAAGTACGTCATTAGCCTTTTTTGGATAAAACCCCGCCAGAATAGCTCCTCTCCAGGCGCTGCAATCAAAACCAGGGCAATATAATGCCAAAAAGCGTGTGGTGCATACCAGCGGTACAACGTTCTGATGGATTGCTCAAAAGGAAGATGCAGGATTTGAATAGCTTGAAATCCTAACCAAAAAATAAAGTAAATCAAGAATCCAGTGATTGCACCGAGGAAAATATATTGTATAAAGGATGCTTGATCATCTACTTCGCCCTGGAACATAGCAAATATTATTAACACTATCACTGATCCAGTAAAGATATACCAAAATATTGTTTTATCTTGAAATGAAAAGTATATAAGAGCATGCGCAAGAATGTATCCTATGATTAGGCGCATATCTAGAAAGCCTTTTTTCATATATAACAAACTCCTTTATGAATCAATAAAATTTATTTTAACAAATAAATTTTTCAAAAGGAAATTATTTTCTTTAAACATTTTATCCATTTCCTTTAATAAGAACTTATCTAGTTGGAAAAATAAATTGGGAAAGGAGTGATTGGAATGAGCAAATCTAAAAGCCAGCAAGAGCGTGAGTGGACGGTTAGAAAACAAGATCAAAATCCTCATGGTCAAGTTAAATCGTTAAAGGAACTTTCTAAAGAAGCAGGAAAAGGTCAATAATCAAAAAAGAGAAAAGACGAGGCAGTGATGAGTGCCTCGTCTTTTCAGAATATTCTTTTAATAAGCGCTTTCTTTTATCACTCTATAATTTTTATGATTGACAACCGTTCGTTGGTCTAATTCTAAATCACGATAATTATCCATATATGTTAGGTCGACTATTACAGAATTTTCATTTACCTTTTCAACAATCCCTTGCAGGCCGCCACGAAATTCTATGATATTTCCTACTTCTGCTTTTCTCAATTAGTCTCTCTCCTTTACCTCAAAAACTATATTAAAATCCAATTAAATAACAGTTTGCACTACTTTTAGCAATTCGTAAAGGCTTTTGTTTGACAATTTGGTTAATTCTTAAAGAATTTATATATTAATATGAAACAGAAACCAATAAAAGAAGGAAAACGCTTACATTAATAGAATAAGAGAAGGAATTTTTACTAATCATGAGACAATAAGTTAAAATACACTTTATAAGGGTGGTGCATGAATGTGATAGAAGAAATGGTCACAGAAATATTAGATAAGCTGAGTACAGGGGAGTTATCAGAGTACTTTGTAAAAAATGAGGATTTTTTGGAATTTCGTCAGGTACTTGTGAAAAGGAAGGATTTTAAGCACTTCCGTGGGATTGGTCAGCGAGGCGGAGATGTTTTATATCAATACCTTAAAGAACCAAGAAGTTAATCGTTTTTGTAAAGAGAATCGACATAGTTGTTGGTTCTCTTTTATTTTAAAATATATTGTTTTGAGAAAATTTAAACTTTGATAAAATAAGATAGATGATAAATGCTTAATGGAGATGAGTACATGGAATTAACTGAAAAAATTATGCAACTAAAACAAGAAATCGGAAATATAATGGTTGGTAAAGATATGGAAATTGAATTGATGGCAATTTCCTTATTATTTAATGGTCATATTTTGCTTGAAAGTGTACCAGGAACAGGTAAAACAATGCTTGCTAAAAGCTTTGCCACTGCCATCGGCGGAGAATTTTCCCGCATTCAGTTTACCCCTGATGTCCTGCCGAGCGATGTAACGGGGATTCAGTTTTTTAATCCAAAAGTTCAAGATTTCGAATTACGGCCTGGACCCATTATCGCAAATATTGTCTTAGCTGATGAAATTAATCGGGCTACCCCTCGAACTCAGTCCAGCTTATTGGAGGTAATGGAAGAACGACAAGTAACAATAGATGGCGTGACCGTCCCGCTAGAGGAACCCTTTATGGTGATTGCAACACAGAACCCGGTTGAATCACAACAGGGAACGTTTTCTTTGCCTGTTGCGCAAATGGACAGATTCTTTATAAAAATAAAAGTAGGTTATCCGGTCTTTGAAGATGAAAAGACGATCATGAAAATACACCGTGGCGAAAAGAACATGAATACCATTGAACCTGTATTTTCGATTCCCGAGATTTTAAGTATGAAGTCAGCGATCAATAACACGCATATCTCAGAGGACATTGAAGATTACATGTTAACAATCGTAAGGAAAACGCGAGAACACAGCAGCATTGAATTAGGGGTTAGTCCTAGGGGAACATTAGCCCTCATGAAAGCCTCCCAAGGAAAGGCGTTTTTAAATGGTCGTACCTATGTGACACCTAATGACGTGAAAACTGTTGCTCCCTACGTACTAGGACACAGGATTTTTCTATCAATTGAAGGTTCACTAACCAAAACACCAGAAGCCATGATTGATGAGATCCTTGATTCAATCCCTGTACCAGTCGAAGCAGGTACAAATGGATGATTTGGAATAAATATTCGGTAGAAGATCACCAGATCCCGGGTATTAGTGGGTTTGCAATTGTCCTTATTGTGGTTAGTCTATACATCCAATCCAAATTAGTGTTTTTCCTAGCTGTCATTTTTTTAATTATCATTGTCTGTAATCATTATTATTTAAAAAAAGCAGGAGATGCGCTCTCGTTTGAAAACATATATGACAAAAACTGTTATTTTAGCGGTAATCAAGGCCATTGGACCCTGACATTCCAAAACAATGGCTATCCTATTTTAAAAGGGGAACTTCGGGTTTATTTTGATCACTTTGTTGTTCCGATAGGTGAAAAGTTTGATTCTAGCCAATCTATTTATGATATTTCTATTCCATTGTCACTCTTAACGAACCAAACAAAGAAGGTTGTAATTCCTTTCATGGCAGATAGGAGAGGAATCGCTAAAATTCGAAAATTAGAATTTTATATTCCTAGTCTGTTGGGTTTTGGGGTGACAATTTTAGAATCAAAAGCTTTTTTAAAACAACTGGCAGTAGTTTATCCTATGAGGTGCTCAGTAAAAGGGTTAGCAGAATTAATGTCCAACCAACAAGGAGTAAGTGTTGTTCCCTATTCAGTTTATGAAGATCGACTAGGACCATTAGGAACAAGAGACTATGTTCCTTCTGATAGTTTCAACCAAATCCACTGGAAAGCAAGTGCGAGAAAACAAGGCTTGCAAACAAAAATTTATGAAAAATTTCTGAAACGGGCTGGAATGTTTCCTTAAACGTTTCCAATGGCCATTCCATTACAAGCGATCTAGAAAAATTGATTAGCAGTATGACGGAGCTTGCTTATTTTGCCTTTTACAAGCAAATTCCGTATTCTCTGTGCATCAACGTGAGAGCCGTCGGCGATACTCCATTTATTTACCTTCCAAAAGGAGAAGGGAAAGAACATCTCCAAAAAGTATTGGAAACCCTTGCGTCCATAAGTGTCCAAAATACGAGTTTACCCTATGATTACATGATTTCTTTCTATACTAGACATTTAGGAAATCAGCCATTTTTCATCCACGCAGGTATCAGGACAACCGAAACGAATCAGCAGCTCCTTAACTTATCTATGAAAGGAACAAAGCTGTATCATTTTATAATAGATGAAGATAATGCCCTGCTAAATGATTTAGTTATTCATCAAGAAAGAAGGGTACAGCCATGATTAGACGTGTGGCACGAGTCTCCTATCACTTTCTTATTGAAATGATTATGGTCAATCTTGCAATATTTTTACTTTATATACATAAAAAAGAACTGCCTCCAATTTTTTTGTTATCAGTTCTGTGTATCGGAAGTTTTGTCCTTTTTTCTAATTTGCTTGTAAAATATTCTAATAAGGGGAAATGGCTTTATTTCGGGACTGTGTTTCCCATCCTGCTGATGATGGGATTTTGGGCTGATTTTTCTCTGTTAACTAGCTTGGGAATAGGTTTATTTATCTTTTGGCGTGGTGTTTCTTTACATGAGGGCATTTCAGATCACTTGGAGACTTCCTTGCTTTTGTATTCATTATTAATTGGATTAGTGGTCATCATCTATGCTGCCATGAGCCATTATCCTTACCAACGGCCTATTATTTATTTGCTAATTGCCCAAATTCTTGTCGTTCAATTTGGAGCATTCTTAAAAAAGTGGTTTTCCATCCAAACAGATCAATCAAAGTTTGCTGGGTACTTTTTAACTATCATCATAGTGATCATGGCTATTGGGATGTTGCTTACAGTATTCCTTCATTCTATCCAGGCATTATTTTTGGGTGTGTTGCAACTACTCGCCCTGCTTTTCTCACAATTGGTTAACCCTATTTCCCACAGCCTTCTCTATATTCTTAGCTTAATTGGTGGAGAGGACCGGGTGCCAAATCTAAAAGCAGGTACTGGTGAATATGATGGAATTGAATACCAAGAAAATAATTATTTTACAGTTGATATCGTTTATATACTTCTTTTCGTAAGTGCCGCGGCATTTATTCTTTACTTAATTAGGAAGAAAATTATTAATCAGAAATTAGGCAGTGGTGAGCGGTTCCAAATGGTGGAAATTAAAGCGGGAGAATATGTTTATCAACCTGGTTCAATTTTTGGTAAGAGGGTTGTACCCCCTTTAGATAGTATAAGAAGAGAGATTTTTAATTTAGAAAGATATGCCTATAAATTGAAACTAGGAAGATTACCGAAGGAAACTCTCGAGGAATGGTGGCAAAGAATCGGATTAAAAGGTTCCGATCAATTAATTGAAATTTATGATAAAGTTCGTTATGGCAATATATTTGCAACTGCTGAAGAATACTCCTATGTAAAAATGGAAATTCACCTGTTAAAACAACAATTAAAAGAGATCCGTAGGACGTTAAGGAAAAAGGAATAATTAAGAGGATTAATTAAAAATCATTGTCTAGATTCGATAATTTCATGAAGGGGATTATACCCATGGAAAACTATATTTTATCTTTAGACCAAGGTACAACCAGCTCCCGAGCAATATTGTTTAATAAAAGAGGTGAAATCGTTCATGTGTCTCAAAAGGAATTTTCGCAATTTTTCCCAAAACCAGGCTGGGTCGAGCACAATGCTAATGAAATTTGGGGATCGATTTTGGCTGTAATTGCTGGGGTTTTAACCGAATCAGGTGTAAAGCCTGAACAAATTGCGGGGATAGGCATTACCAACCAACGGGAAACAACTGTTGTTTGGGATAAAGAAACAGGGGAGCCTGTCTACAATGCCATTGTGTGGCAGTCGAGACAAACAACAGAAATATGTGAGGAATTAAAGGAGAAAGGCTATGAAGAACTTTTTCGCTTAAAAACAGGGTTAATGATCGATGCCTATTTCTCAGGAACAAAAGTAAAATGGATCCTAGACAATGTCGCTGGAGCCCGTGAAAAGGCAAGCGCTGGAAAACTATTGTTTGGAACCATTGATACATGGCTGATTTGGAAACTGTCAGGTGGAGCACATGTGACAGATTATTCTAATGCCTCACGGACACTTATGTTCAATATTTACGAGCTGAAGTGGGATGATGAATTATTAGAAATTTTAGGTGTACCCAAATCAATGCTGCCCGATGTGCGTCAGTCCTCTGAGATTTATGCCAAGACTGTTGAAAGTCATTTCTTTGGGAAAGAGGTTCCCATTGCAGGGATTGCTGGTGATCAACAAGCGGCATTATTTGGTCAGGCTTGTTTCCATAAAGGAATGGCCAAAAATACGTATGGAACTGGCTGTTTTATGTTAATGAATACAGGTGAAAAAGCAGTCCGATCCGAGCATGGTTTATTAACCACGATTGCATGGGGGATAAATGGAAAGGTTGAGTACGCTCTAGAAGGCAGCATTTTCGTAGCAGGTTCGGCCATACAATGGCTTCGTGATGGCTTAAGAATGTTAAAGGATGCAAAAGACAGTGAAAAATATGCAGCAATGGTTGATTCAACAGATGGAGTTTATGTTGTTCCAGCCTTTGTAGGATTAGGAACACCGTATTGGGATAGTGATGTCCGTGGAGCCGTGTTTGGTCTAACTCGGGGGACATCTAAAGAACATTTTGTCCGTGCAACCCTTGAATCACTGGCTTACCAAACAAAGGATGTTTTATCAGCCATGGAGGCGGATTCGAACATCGAACTAAAAACGCTTCGTGTGGATGGGGGTGCCGTCAAAAATAATTTCTTAATGGCTTTCCAAAGTGACATCTTAAATGTCCCGGTGGAGCGGCCCATTGTTAATGAAACAACCGCTCTTGGAGCCGCCTATTTAGCAGGGCTTGCGGTTGGTTTTTGGGGAAGTCAGGCGGAAATATCAACACAATGGGCAGTTGACCAACAGTTTAGTCCGAAAATGTCGGAAGAGCATAGAAAAAACCTATATAATGGTTGGAAAAAGGCGGTCAAAGCCGCAATGGCATATAAATAGCTTTTGATTATTAGTAAGACCACAGGACAGGTACTAGTTTGAGTATTGTTTTGTGGTCTTTTATTTTCATTAATATATGACCTTTGGGAATAACATGATTTACTTGGTGGAGGTTATTATTTGCTAAACTTGTTTATGGTAGTTTTTATTTGTTTTTGACAGTTTTGTGAATTTGTTATTTATAGTTGTTTGAAAAAGGGGAACATGCTATTCTAGCATTTGTAAGAAAAGTAAACATTATTGAGACAGTAAAAATCTGTGCATGTTTGGTCTCTATTTTTGGTAAAATAAGCGGAGCACAAATAGTGGATTTCTTTATTCAATGATTGATTTAGTTGACTAAATGTCGAGAAATGTTTATTTTTAATAAAGCAAGTTAAATTTTTATTATATATTAAAGGAGTTTGATTAAGCATGGCAGAAAAGCAATTTAAAGTAATAGCAGAAACAGGGATTCATGCAAGACCAGCAACTTTATTAGTTCAAACAGCTAGCAGATTTGATTCTGAAATTACTTTAGAATATAAAGGTAAAACAGTTAATTTAAAATCAATTATGGGTGTTATGTCATTAGGTGTAGGTCAGGGCGCAGACATTAAAATTGCTGCACAAGGCAGCGATGCTGATGATGCAGTTCAAGCATTAGAAGATACATTGAAAAAAGAAGGATTGGCAGAATAATGGCTTTTTTACAAGGGATAGCAGCCTCAAACGGTATTGCGATTGCAAAAGCATACCGTCTTGTTGAACCAGATCTAACTTTTGAAAAGACAGCAGTCGAAGATGCGGGGGCTGAAATTGAGCGTTTCCGAGTGGCAATGGAGAAATCAAAAGCTGAACTCGAAGCCATTCGTGAAAAGGCCAAGGTTGACCTTGGAGCGGATAAGGCAGCCATTTTTGAAGCACATCTTCTTGTTCTGAGCGACCCAGAATTAAATGCACCGATTGAAGATAAAATTAAGTCTGACAATGTAAATGCGGAGTTTGCGTTAAAGGAAACTGCCGACATGTTTGTTATGATGTTTGAACAAATGGATAATGAATATATGAAAGAACGTGCGGCAGATATCCGCGATGTAACAAAGCGCGTATTAGCTCATTTATTAGGTGTTCAAGTGGTGAATCCAAGTATGATTGCTGAGGAAGTCATCATAGTTGCTGAAGACTTAACACCATCTGATACGGCACAATTAAACCGTAAATTTGTTAAGGGATTTACGACAAATATTGGTGGTAGAACGTCGCATTCGGCCATTATGGCTCGTTCCATGGAAATTCCGGCAGTAGTTGGAACAAAGACAGCAACAGAAGAAGTTACAAATGGAGATCTTGTCATTGTTGATGGATTAAAAGGTGAAGTACATATTAACCCAACACCTGAACTTGTTGAAGAGTATCGGAAGGTCCAAGCAGACTATGAAGCTCAAAAGGCAGAGTGGGCAAAGCTTGTGAATGAGCCAACCATTACTAATGATAACCATCACGTAGAATTAGTAGCCAATATTGGAACTCCTAAAGATTTAAAAGGAGTAATAGAAAATGGCGGCGAAGGTGTAGGTCTTTATCGTACTGAATTCCTTTACATGGGAAGAGATCAGCTTCCTACGGAGGAAGAACAGTTTGAATCCTATAAAGCTGTTTTGGAAGGAATGGCAGGAAAGCCTGTTGTGGTGCGTACTTTAGATATTGGCGGAGATAAAGAGCTTCCTTATTTGGATTTACCGAAAGAGATGAATCCATTTTTAGGTTTCCGAGCCATTCGTTTATGCTTAGAAGAACAAGGGATTTTCCGGACGCAATTACGAGCGTTATTGCGTGCCAGCATTTATGGAAACTTAAAAATTATGTTCCCAATGATTGCTACTTTGGATGAATTTCGCTCTGCAAAAGCCATTCTTGAAGAAGAAAAAGCTAAACTTCTTTCAGAAGGTCAAAAGGTAGCAGATAAAATAGAACTTGGTATCATGGTGGAAATTCCTTCTACTGCTGTTTTAGCAGACCAGTTTGCCAAAGAAGTGGATTTCTTCAGTATTGGTACCAATGATTTAATTCAATACACGATGGCTGCAGACCGAATGAACCAACGTGTTTCTTATTTGTATCAACCTTATAGCCCATCTATTTTAAGACTAGTTAAAATGGTCATTGATGCTTCCCATGCTGAAGGAAAGTGGACTGGCATGTGTGGGGAAATGGCTGGAGATGAAGTAGCTATTCCGATTCTTCTTGGACTTGGTTTGGATGAATTCTCGATGAGTGCTACTTCCATTTTAAAAGCGCGTTCGCTAATAAAGAACTTGAAAAAGTCTGATATGGAAATGTTGGCAAAAGAAGTGCTTAATATGCAAACCACTTCACAAGTTATCGAAGCAGTAAAAGCATCAACAAAGTAAATAGATTACTCTTACTATAGAGATCAACTAACAATTAAGTTGATCTCTTTTTTTATTTTATCTCTTTTATATTTCAGATAATTGCGTATAATAGTAATTAGTATTACATAAACACTATTTATTACCCAGTTATAGGAAAATTTATGGGTTATTAGATAGTGGTGAATAATTCTTTTTTACATGATAAAAGTAGTGGTGGAGGTGAAAGGATGATGGAACAAAAACCTTTTCATTATGATGGTAGTACTCAGCTAGGCCAAGCAACAAATGAGGCATTGGTTACTGAACCCTTCCAATTAACCGATGAAATTAGAATAAATATTGGTCGAAACCCTTACTCACTTGATACAAACGAATAAAATGGAAAGTTTTTAAAGGATTTGTCTAAAAAGACAAATCCTTTTTTGATAGTAATATTGATTTTGACTAATACTAAAATGTCATAAATTATAATAGGAAGGTGAACGAACATGGCAAAAGTGTTGTATATTACAGCACATCCACACAATGAAACACAATCGTATAGTATGGCAGTTGGTAAGGCATTTATTGATCAATATAAGCAATTACATCCAAGTGACGAAGTAGTCCATCTAGACTTGTATCGAGAATACATTCCTCACATTGACGCAGATGTTTTTAGCGGGTGGGGAAAGCTCCGCTCAGGGGAGGGTCCTGATAAATTGTCATCTGATGAAACAAAGAAGGTGGAGCGATTAAATGAGCTAAGTGAACAGTTTATTGGCGCTGATAAATACGTTTTTGTTACACCATTATGGAATTTCTCCTTTCCGCCTGTTATGAAAGCCTATCTTGACGCAGTGGCAGTCGCGGGTAAAACTTTTAAATATACCGAAGAGGGCCCTATAGGTCTATTAACTGATAAAAAAGCCTTGCATATTCAAGCCCGGGGCGGCGTTTACTCTGAAGGACCTGCAGCCCAGATGGAAATGGGACACCGCTATATCAGTATTATGATGAGTTTCTTCGGTATACCAGCCTTAGAAGGTCTCTTTATTGAAGGACATAACGCCATGCCGGAAAAAGCTCAAGAAATAAAAGAAAATGCAATTGCAAGGGCAAAAGATTTAGCCCATACATTCTAAATAAATAATGATCATGAGACGGGAAACTGTCTCATTTTCAGTGTTTTTACAAGTATTTCCTCTAATGTTTCTTTATAATGAAAGTAAATACATAAAAGGAGGAAAAATTAACATGGAGTTAAACTTAGAGGGAAAGACAGCTCTCATTGCCGCATCTAGTCAGGGTTTGGGATTTGCAATCGCTGAGCGTCTTATCAAGGAAGGCGCTAACGTGATGATCTCCGGGCGTGACGAAGAAAAACTGAAACTGAAACTAAAGAAACTCAATCAAAATGGGGGTGGGAAAGCAGCCTATCAAAAAGCGGATATTACGAATCCCGAAGATATTAAGCAGCTAGTATTAGCAACAGTTGAAAAATTTGGAGGAATTCAGTTACTTGTTAATAATGCTGGTGGTCCGCCTGCAGGTGTGTTTGAAGAGTTAACAGATGAAGAATGGCAAGCATCATTTGAACTAAATTTATTATCTTATGTGCGGCTTATAAGGGAGGCATTACCATATTTAAAGCAACAAGGCGGGAAAGTTCTTAATATTGCTTCTTCCTCAATTAAAGAACCTATTCCTGGATTGATTCTCTCCAATACATTTAGGACAGGAATTGTAGGTCTCTCTAAAACACTTGCTTCAGAATTAGCACCATTTAATATCCTCATTAATACAATTGCACCAGGACGAATCGCTACAGACCGAGTCAAGCATTTAGATGAAGTTAATGCCGAAAAGTTTGGTGTAGAGCGAGAAACAATTGAAAGACATGCAAAAGAGGGGATTCCGCTTAAAAGATATGGTACTCCAGAGGAATTCGCCAACGTCGCAGTGTTTTTGCTTTCAGATGCTAATTCCTATATGACAGGCAGTTCCTTCCTTGTTGACGGGGGCATGGTGAAGACAATTTAAATGACTATTTCCCTCTAATTAACCTTTCTTTACGTTTATTACCAATGTTTTTTGGCAATGGTAAAAATATAAGGGAGTGTTATAAATGTATAGGAAAAATCGGGCCGTGATAGTCTTATTACTAGGGATAGTGTGTTCATCCATTTTAAGTGGATGTGGATACCTATTTTCAAATGAGTTGATTGTTAATCGATATGCAGATGCCTTACTGACTAAAAATAATGAACTCCAATTTCGTTTTCGTATTAACAATGAAATACTGGAGAACCATCAACTGTACAAGGTGAAAGTTACAATCCACGATGATTCATTAGCCGCAGCGATTGGTAAGAGGGAAATCGTCTATGGTGAGGATCAAGTATTAAATGGCGATTATATTGAAGTAAAAGGAAATAGTGAGAAATATATTTTTATGGATCCATTGCCATTAAAAGAAGATTTACATATTCAAGATCTTAAGAATCTGATTGAGAGAGATCAGGCAGTATCTATTGAAGTATTTAATGATAAAGAAGTTTTTGGACGTGCTTATTTAACAAATTTTTCATCAGAGTTATAGTTTATTTTCATAATTTATGGGACATCATTAGTATGTGCATAAATTTGGAGATGGAGCACTAGGACCGGGACGGCTGGACGTTCCGGTCTTTATTTATGTACATCTAAAGATGAAATGTTAAAATAAAGTGAAAATAAATGAGAGGGATGATTGATTTGCTAACACCAGAAAATACAGTAATTGGTTTTATCGGTACAGGTGTGATGGGGAAAAGCATGGCAAGCCACTTGTTAGAGGCAGGATACAGATTAGTTGTCTTTTCGAGGACAAAACAAAAGGCAAATGATTTATTGGAAAAAGGGGCTCAATGGGCAGAAACGCCGGAAGAAGTGGCAATACACGCTAATGTTGTCTTTACCATGGTCGGCTATCCATCGGATGTTGAGGAAGTGTTTCTTGGGGAAAATGGATTAGTGAAACATGGTAAAACAGGTAGTTATTTTATTGATATGACGACTTCTGCACCGTCTCTCGCAGAGAAAATTTATAATGAGGCTAAAAAGAATGGGATCCAAGTGTTGGATGCACCGGTATCCGGCGGGGATGTTGGTGCAAAGGAAGGAAAGCTTTCTATTATGGTCGGTGGTGACCAGGAAGCTTTTGATGAAGTTCTTCCGCTGTTAAAGTATCTAGGAACCAACATCGTTTATCAAGGAATGGCTGGTGCAGGACAGCATACCAAAATGTCCAATCAAATTGCGATTGCATCAAATATGGTAGGTGTCTGTGAAGCCATCATTTATGCTGAAAAAGCGGGATTAAATCCTGAAAATGTTTTAAAAAGTATCTCGACTGGAGCCGCAGGCAGCTGGTCATTATCTAATTTAGTTCCCAGAATGTTAAAGGGGGATTTTGAACCAGGATTTTACATAAAGCACTTTATTAAGGATATGAAAATTGCTTTAGACGAAGCAAAGAGAATGGATATGGAGGTACCAGGTCTTTCTTTAGCCAAATCCCTTTACGATCAATTGCTTGAGAAAGGCGAACAAAATAGTGGTACTCAAGCCCTTTATAAATATTGGGAAAATTAGCTTTTAATTTTGCAGTAACGGATAGAATAAATTCCTTCTGACATCAAGAAACTAGAATAGAAAAACTTGATTGGAGGAATGTTGAATGGCTAAACGTACAAAAAAGAATGACCCGCAGCAAAAAAATAAAAAAGGGTTTGATTCAGCTGTCTTAAACGAGGAATTTGCCCATGAAATGGGTTCTGCAGCAACAAATAAAATCCATAAAGACAAAGCTAAAAAAGAAAAAGCCTCTAAAAATAACGGTAAGTATAAAGGTCAATAATAAAAAAATGGAACTCCTCTCGTGAATGATTGAGGAGTTCCATTTGAAATTAAATTGATTTATTTAAATATTCCTCTATTCGATTTAGACCTAGCTCCAACTTCTCGATAGAACATGCAAAGGACAATCTAAAGTACCCTTCCCCATATTCGGAAAATGCACTCCCAGGCACAACTGCTACCCTTGTTTGCTCAACCAGGTTTAACGCAAACTCAAAACTATTCAGAGCGAATTTATCAGGAACCTTTACAAAGAAATAGAATGCTCCATCTGGTTTAACTGTCTCAAGTCCCATTGAAGTTAACCGGTCAAAAACATACTCTCTCCTCTTCAGATATTCTGTTTTCATTATCAGTGCATCATCGATTCCAACTGTTAAAGCCTCCAAAGCCGCCTTTTGAGCAATAGAATTCGCACATGAAACATTATATTGATGTACCTTTAAAATATGTTTTGAAATAGTTTCAGGGGCAAATAAAAAACCAATTCTCCAGCCTGTCATGGAGTGGGATTTCGATAACCCGTTAATCACGATGGTCTTCTCTCTTAAAAAACTGGATATGGATTGATGCTTTTGGTCAAACGTGAGTTCACTATAGATCTCATCAGCCAGTATAAAAATATCCTTATCCTTTAAGAAGTTTGCTATTTCCCTCAGTTCATCTTCTGACAGGCTCACCCCTGTAGGGTTGGATGGATAGGGAAGAACAATACAACGTGTTTTGTCTGTAATAAACGGCTTGATCAATTCTATCGTAAAACGAAATTGATTGCTTCTTGTATCCACATGAACTGGTACTGCCCCCATCATCCGAATAATGGGTTCATATCCTGGATAAATAGGCCCAGGCAAAATCACTTCTGAACCTTCTGTTAAAATAGTTCGAAGAGCAATATCAATTGCTTCGCTTGCCCCCATTGTTACAATCACTTCTGCTTCAGGATTATAGTGTAAACCATATTTTTTTTCAACAAAGTCACAAGCTGCTTTTCTTAATTCAATTGTACCTGCATTATGCGTATAGGAGGTAAAATCCATTTCAATTGCTTCAATGCCGGCTTTTTTCACATGCTCTGGTGTAGGAAAATCTGGCTGACCAATGGTGAACGAAATAAGGTTATCCATGCCGGCAACCATATTAGAAAACTTCCTTATTCCGGAGATTTCAATCTCTTTTACTCGTTGATTAATTAAATGTTCCAATATTGCACAACCTTCCCCGATGAAGTTAGAATATATAGATTATAGACTATTTTGGTCTTAAAGTTCTACTACTGATACATTTTACGAATATGGCTTAAAATAAAAAACGGTCCCGAGTACTCGAGACCGTTTTAGATAGTAAAATTATTTTATTATTAATAGCCATAATCCCAGTCGATTTCATTCTCGTGCCAGAAAACAGGCGATACAGCTTCAAATTCAACCATTTGCTCTCCAAGCTTGCAGCTGCACGTTTCACAACCACACTGCTCTTTAATTTCCTCGAAAAAGGAATGTTCAACATCTTCAATAAACGTAATTCTTTGCTCTTGAAAAAGAATAGCTGTTCCTTTCATGATAAAGCACCTCTTTTTATAGTATATGGCAACTAATTTAGTTATTCGTATGACTGTATTGTAAATCCAATTAAGTAGAGAATCTATTGTTATGTGAAAAAATTCACTAAATGGTCAAGAAGATGTTGCGAAAATTAGAATTTAATAACGAATAAGTGTGGAAATAAAAAAGTCAGGACAGCTTCTCCTGACTACTTTGACTTTGACTTGTTTTAATTATAACGTTCGCCTAATTTTTTAAAGACTGGTTTTTGATAGGTTCGTTTATTAAGACGATGATTAGGCAGTGTATCATCTATTTCAGTAATTCCTGTATAAGATTGAAGTAATGATTTAGCTATGTGAAGTGAGAGTGAAACTTTTGGATTCCGAACACTGCCATCTAACTTTCCAAGATGGGGGAGGTCATGTAAATCTGATTTGGTTGGAGGGATATGGAAGGTGTATCTTCCACATTCAACAAGGACATCGGATTGTTGTTGACTATTTCGCGGGTGATCGGAAAAATGGAGACCTACCTTTTTTGCTTTGCCTTCTGCAATTAATTTCTTTAGGGATTCTTGCTTTAATTTGTACAGAAATTTAGGATTTGTGGCTGTTTTAGCATGACGATTCACGATAAAGACTGCTTGTGCGAGGTTTTCAATGGTTAGACTTAGCTTTGCTAGGGGATATTTCTGATCGTGATTCAAATTAGGCTCTCCTTTCATTCTTTAAAACATCTACATTATACCCTTTTTTTTAGAAAATAGAAATAATGGAAATGTATTTCATTTTATTCTGGCAGAATCATTCAATCAAGACTGTTTGGGAAATACAAAATACTCCATTATTTTAAGGGATTTTAAAGATTTCTATAAAATAATCATTATTTCCTTTAAAACGCTTTCATTTAGTCAATTAAATTGTAAAATAGAATTACATTATTGTAAAAAAATAGAATTTTTCAATTGAAGGATGATTTAATGAAGCATTTAAATTGTTTTTTAACTAATGAATTCGAATCAGATAAAAATGTTACTAGAGAAGTTACGAAATGGTCTGCTGAAAAGAATAAAATCATTGAAAGTGTACAAAGATACCGGTCAATTATTGAACATAACATGGATGCCATTATTATGATAAGTCCTGAAGGAAAAATACTGGAAGTAAATCCTGCTGCAGTAATAATGACGGGATATGCTGAAAGGAAGATGCTAAATCGGTCCGTTTATGACGTCATTAATGATCAGGATTTAGAAAAATTCAAATTATTACTTGAGAAAACTTGTTCTGGCTACGCTCTTGAATCTTTTGATTGTAAAATGATTCATTCAGAAGGGCATTTATTGATTGTCCAAATAAAGACCGTTCCTATCTCTGTACATGGGAAAATAACCGGGTTATATGTTATCTTTAAGGATTTATCTGAGCAGTCAAAAAATGTTGAAATGATTAAATTTTTGGCGTTTCACGACCAATTAACAGGTTTATTTAACAGAAGAGCATTGCTGGAACATTTAAACCAAAATATTTATTCTTTTTCAAAAAGGGATAAAGAATTTGCCTTAATTTCAATAGATTTAGATAGGTTTAGATTTTTGAATGATACACTTGGTCATTTGGCAGGGGACGAAATATTAAAAAGAGTTGCCCAACGTCTTATCCAATTTCAAAATGAAACATGTTTTATTTATCGGTTAGGTGGAGATGAGTTTACCATTCTGCTGTTAATGGCTGACAGAAAAGCCGTTAGTACCTTTATAAAAAAAGTATTTTCTATTTTCTCAAAGTCTTTTTATTTTAATTCACAAGAATACTTTATTACACCAAGTATCGGTATTAGCATGTATCCCAATGATGGAAAAGATGCTGAAATGTTAATAAGAAATGCAGATGAGGCTCTCTACCGGGTAAAAGAAAAAGGAAAAGCCCATTTTCAATTTTATCGGACAGATATGAATTCCGTCATAACAAATATTGTTACACTTGAGACACACTTAAGAAAAGCAATTGACAAGAATGAATTAACATTATTTTATCAACCCCAAATTGACTTGGCGGCTGGCCAAGCAAAAAGTTTTGAGGCATTACTGCGCTGGAATGATAATGAATTTGGCCCCATTTCCCCTTCAGTGTTTATTCCTTTGGCAGAGGACACAGGATTAATTATCTCGATTGGTTATTGGGTGATTGAACAAGCTTGTCAACAACTTCATGAATGGGATAAAATGGGATATTCCGATATATTGATTGCTGTTAATATATCACCAAAGCAGTTTCAGCATTCAAAACTTGTACCATTTATTCAGGCAATGATTCAAAAATATAAAATACGTGCCTCTAAATTAGGAATTGAAATAACAGAAGGGGCTATGACTGATACTAAAGAGACCATTCCGAAACTAGAAAAATTAAGAGATCTTGGCATATCTATATCGGTAGATGATTTTGGAACTGGGTATTCATCGCTAAATTATATAAAACAATTTCCTATTGATGTTTTAAAAATAGATCAGTCTTTCATCAGGGATATTCTTGTTGATAAAAAAGATGCCGCGATTACTTCGACCATCATACACTTAGGAAGAAGTTTAGGTCTAGAAGTAATAGCGGAAGGGGTTGAACATAATAATCAGGTGGAATTTTTATCTAATGCGGGCTGCCATAAAATTCAAGGTTTTTACTACTCTCAACCACTTTCTAGTAAAGAACTTGAAAAGCAATTTTTAAGATAGATTTCTTTTAACTTTCCACTGCTTTTAAGGTGAAAACGGTTAATTCTGGTTTGGCCATAAACCGGAAAGGAAGCCTTGTGGTTCCTATGCCGCGATTTACATAAAGGGTTAATTTCTCTTCTCCAATTGTATACAACCCTTCAGGATACTTTTGTCCAAACGGGGGCGTGACAAGCGCACCAATAAAAGGAATTTTAATTTGCCCACCATGACTATGTCCGCTTAACTGCCAATGGATTGGGTATTGTACGGCTGATTCTGCAAGATCTGGTGCATGGGATAATAATAATGTGAAACTGTTTGGTGGGACATTTTTTATGGCTAACGGTAAATCAGGGTTCCCTAACATGGCATCATCAATGCCAAGCAGGTATATGCTGCTGCCATCCTTTAAATGAACCCGCATGGATTTATTCATAAGGACATTAAAATTGGTGGTTTCCATTACATTCCGGTAAATTTCAGAGCCATAACCACCATGGTCATGGTTGCCAAAAATGCAATACTTCCCAAGCGGGGCGTGTAGTCTTTTTAATAGGGGTACCAATTTATTCAATTCAGTAAATTCATTTGGCTCATCCATTAAATCTCCCGTAAATATTATCATATCAGGTTGGAGTTCATTGATTTTCGAGACCAACTTTTGAAATTGGTTAAGAGTATATTGAAACCCAAGGTGAGTATCACTAAATTGAATAATTTTAACTCCTTCAAAACTTTTTGGGATTAATCGATGTTTGATGGACTGTTGTTGGATATCTAGTAAGGACGGCTCTATTCGATGAGCATATACATAGCCGCCGGAGCTTATTCCAACAAGAGTAAGGGCTGAACCAAATATTTGTTTTAGAAATGTTCTCCTCGTTTGTTTTTTAGTCATTCTTTTTACCAACCTATCTGTTTATCTTTATCTATAATTTGTATTTTCTTTAAAAACTGTATAGAAAGCAAGAAAAAAGGGTTTTATATGTGTTTATTCCAAATAGTAAGAAATATTCTAAAAAAAGCAGTCAAACTATATTGACTGCTTTTTACTTATAACTTACGGCACGGCTTTGTAAAGCTTTCCATGACGAAATAAATTGTTCTTTCCCTACTTTTACCTGCTTCCTGCCTGACAGCGGGTCGTTTAAATAAACAAAATTGGCATCATATCCGACTAAGACAACTGCATGTAAATCGAGCGGTGTTTTAATAAATTGCGTTCCGTGATACCACCCTTCCCATCGGTCCGGAAGGCGATAATCTCCAGTAGTCCAAACGACCACTGGATACCCTTTAGAAACATGCTCTAATACCTTCTCAAAGGGGAGGTTGGTTAAATTGACAGCTCGTCCCGGAAGCTTTTGATTGATTAAGGCGACCATGGGTTTATCAAATACCGCATAGCCAGCACGTTTACCGGTCATATCGCCTACAAATCCGTCTGCAGGATTTCCCCATTTTAATATATCCCCTCTTGGCGACCTAACTAGTGGGTCAGGATCCTTTTGTATTAAACGATATAGATCCATTTTATTAGTTTTAACCCCTGCATAATTTAGAACCATCGCAAGGCTAGTCACTTCACATCCATATCTTAGCTCAGGGTTTTGTTTAATCAGTACTACATTCACCATAGCCGATTCTTTTTTTTGTACTGTACTAACTGATTGGTCTTTACTGGCGTTATTTTCTACATTCATCATTTGTTTTTTTAGGCCTTGAATTGCGGAAGATTTATCAATATAAAGAGATGAAACTCTTCTCTGTTTAATGTCCTCACTAGTAATAGAATGAGGTATCCTATTGTTTCCCGTATTTATTGAATCTGCCTGGAAATGGCTGCATCCAAACATTAGAAGCAGTGAAGCCATTATGAATACTGTTTTCAATAATGCACTCTCCTTTATGAAAGCTTAGGTATAGGATATGATTGTATCAATGATGCTATAATGGTATCCTTTTGGAAAAGAACGATAAGAAGAGAAAAGCGTATCGTATAGTGAGCGAAAAAAGTTTTGGAGGAACTTGGATGGATGCATTGGAAATAATCTCAGATCTTGAAAATGTTTTTCCGTATTTTCAACCGATCTTTAGCGCAGATGAGCAGCGTGTAATAGCCTATGAAATATTAGGGCGTTATCAAACCGCAGAGGAAGTCATCAGCTTAGGACCTTTTTTTCAAGATGACCAAATTCCAGATGAATATAAGTATGAAGTAGATATAATAATTGTAAAAAAGGCTCTTGAAAAGGTTTTGGAACTCGACAACAGCATCCTTATTTTTTTAAATCGGAATGCCGAATTATTAATGTACGGTCATGGAGAACCATTTTTACAAGAATTATTAGGATTTGAAAAAAGGGGGCTGTGTTTAAAACGTATTGTACTTGAGATATCGGATCGTAACTACGAGGGAGATATAGACCAATTTGACCATTTATTGCAATATTATCGTACCTATGGGTTAAGGATTGCTATTGCGAGTATTGGCAGTGAAAGTCATTATCTTGAACGAATTGGCCAGTTAGAACCGGATATCATAAAAATAAATCTTGAGGCTTTGAAATCCACGTCAACCGGTGTGAATTTTAATGATGTTTTGTTTTCATTATCTCTTTTCGCCCGGAAAATTGGCGCGACCTTGTTGTTTGAAAATATTGAAATGAGTCATCAGCTGCAATTTGCATGGAAAAATGGCGGCCATTTCTATCAAGGGTTTTATTTAGCTCCACCTGCAGGAGAATTTGTAAACTGTGATTTTTTAAAGGATCGCTTAAAGGAAAAATTTCATGATTTTATTACTTATGAAAAGCGAAAATTAGAAGCTGTTTTAACAACTGCTGAGTATTTTCAGGCGACAGTGCAGGAAATAGTCACCAAAAATAAAAAGTCCGGTTATGAAACATTATTTCAGTCATTAATTAAAGAAATGGAAGATATTGCCTTCCGTATGTATGTATGTGATGAAGATGGCTTTCAAAAATCGGCCAATATCTTTAAAGGGAAAAACGGCTGGACAGTTCAGTCCATTTATTTAAACAAAAATTGGAGCTGGCGGCCATACTTCTTGGAAAATATTATTAAAATGCGTCATGAACAAAGGGGAAGACTTTCTGATTTGTATTGTGATATTGAAACAGGTGAGACCATACGGACGTTTTCCTTTCCAATGAACGGAAACGAATACTTATTTATTGATATTTCCTATCAATATTTGTTTGAACATGATCAATTACTGTAAATAAGAACGGTATAGAATGAGGCATGACGTGGCAATTTAATGGTAACATTCGATAGAAGGAGACCAAACAAATCATGAATTTATTTGTTAACATTCTTGCTGTAGCAATCGCCGGTATCCTTGCAGTTTCGTTTATCTACACATTATCCGCGGCAAAGAATCAAAAAACAGTTGAAGGCGATATGGACCATAAAATTGCTAAGGCTGTAAAAGGAAATGTTTATACACGTAATCCCATTTTCTTAGCTTATGGAATCTTTTTTGCGTTATTACTGTTTATTATACTGTTTGTAAAGATTGCCTTTTTTTAAAAGGTCTCACTTTTGAGGCCTTTTTGATATTTTTTTAAAAAAATTACTATTTATTCGATATTTATTTGGACAAATCCCCTATAGTATTTTATTCTTTTAATATTGGCATAAAAAATTCGACTGTAAAATTTTGAAAAAATCGATTTGGATATTAAAGTGCCAAATGAGAAACATAACTGTAGACAGTTTGTTTTGTGTTTGAAAGGAGGATAAGTGCATGTCACAGCTACAAGGAATCTTAACAAGATTAAAAAACCTTCAGGAGCAATCTAATAGTGGGGAACCAGCACAACGCTATTTTGAGGTAAATGGTGATAGAAAGTGTCAAGTAACATTTCATCCAAAAACGGAAACGTTTGAATTAGAAGTATATAATGAGAAAGAAAAGCCAAAAAGATATCAATTTGATAATATTGATATGATTACAATTGAAATTTTTGATTTGATTCAATAGAACCTCCCATGGGGGTTCTTTTTTTTGCGAAAAGGGAAGCATAAGCTATCACAACATGCTTAATTGCAACTAAGCCTCATGCCATCTAACATCTCGCCACTCGGCAAGTTTTCTTTATCCATAGACAGTTTATAATAACCCATAGTCCTGTAACTATGGTAGAATAGGGATGTAGAAAAACAAACATTGAGGAGTTTTCGGTGATGATCAGTCTTCCCAGTGGGGAATTTTTAGAATTAACCATATCACAATTAATGATTTCTTCGGAACGGGTTGCCCATGTGCAAATTGGAAACAATCTGGAACATGCATTATTGGTATTAACAAAAAGCGGCTATACAGCCATACCCGTACTAGATCCACATTATAAATTACATGGATTAATTAGTACTCCCATTATCATGGATTCTATTCTTGGACTAGAACGCATTGAATTTGAACAGCTGGAAAACAAACGGGTCGAGGAAGTTATGAAAAGTTCCATTCCACGCGTAAGAATTTCGGCGTCCATTAGTGATTGCTTAGAAATACTAGTTAATCACCCATTTTTATGTATTGAAAATGATGATGGATACTTTGAAGGGATTTTACCAAGAAGTACAGTGTTGAATCAGTTAAACAGAATCGTAAAAGAAAATAAAAAATAATGTTAGCTCCCAATTGGGAGCTGTATTTATATAGTGAATTGAGGTGTGTGAATGAGTATTGGCAACCAAACTTCCTCTCCAGAAAGTCCACAAAGAAAGACAACAAAAAGACCTCTAGTATTAGCTTCCGTCATGTTAGCAATGTTTATGGGGGCCATTGAAGCGACGATTGTATCAACAGCTATGCCAGCCATTGTTGGAGATTTGGGAGGGTTTACACTTTATAGCTGGGTATTTTCTGCGTACCTTTTAATGAATTCAGTTACCGTCCTTATTTATGGGAAATTATCAGATTTGTTTGGAAGAAAGCCTATACTTACAGTTGGTATCATTATTTTTTTAATTGGATCTCTTCTTTGCGGGTTTGCTACATCCATGAAAACACTAATTTTCTATCGTCTCATTCAAGGTTTTGGGGCGGGTGCGGTTACACCAATAGCGACAACCATCGTGGGGGATATCTACACGGCAGAAGAAAGGGCAAAAATTCAAGGTTACCTTTCAAGTGTATGGGGGATTTCTGCAATCACCGGACCTGCAGTGGGCGGCTTGCTTGTCCAATATGTTAGCTGGCATTATGTTTTCTGGATTAATATCCCTCTTGGGATTCTTTCCTTAGTGGGGCTCTGGTTATACTTACATGAAAATATAAGCAAGAAAAAGCATCAAATTGATTATCTGGGTGCAATCCTCTTAACAATTGCCATATCAACACTAATGTTTGTACTGGTTGAAGGCGGGGGACGCTGGTCTTGGGGAGATTGGCAAATTATAAGTCTTTTCATCGTTTCTGGAATGGCCTTATTAGCATTTGTCGTTCAAGAAGGATATGCATCTGAACCGGTCATGCCGTTTTCAATCTGGAAGGACAGGTCCATCTTTATCGCTAATACTGCCTCACTAACATCCGGCATTATTTTAATTGGAATTTCAAGTTTTCTACCGACATTTGTCCAAGGGGTAATGGAACAGACCCCGATTATCGCTGGATTTACCCTAACGGCAATGTCAATAGGATGGCCGATTGCTTCTACAATTTCAGGGCAGATGTTGAACAAAATTGGTTACCGGAATACCTCTATTATTGGAGGAGGATTCCTCGTCATTGGGAGTATGGTCTTTATCACTATGTCTTCTTCTTCAGGACCAGTTTGGGCTGCCTTTGGTTCTTTTCTAATAGGTGTAGGGATGGGACTAACATCAACCGCTTTTATTGTCTCAATTCAAAGTACGGTGGATTGGCAGCAAAGAGGAATTGCTACAGCTGCTAATATGTTTATGAGAAATTTAGGCAATACCATTGGAGCCGCGTTATTGGGAGGAATTCTTAATACCCGTCTGGTACACTATCTACATGAAAATGACAAGTCCTTAACCGTGGATGATGCCAATAAACTTTTAAAAGCAAGTGACCGCGATAAACTTTCGGAATTTGTCAAAGGTATATTACAGGATGGTTTAACATTTTCCTTACATTCTGTTTATTATGTCGTCTTGACCTTTGCCGTTATCAGTTTGCTATTAATCTTGTTCATTCCAAATAAACGGAAAAGCTCTGTGTAAATGCACAGAGCTTTTCCACCGGAAGTGAGGCAAGACTGAATAGAACATTTTATAATAAAAAAATTATAAGGGGAGGTTTTGCCTTTGTCCTCCATATCTGAGTTTCAATTATTATCTGTTTTAGCTCAAGAAATGAATATGCGAAAAGCATCGGAGCGGTTGTTTGTTTCTCAGCCAGCTCTTTCCCAACGTTTACAAACGATTGAAAAAGAATGGGGAACCAAATTATTTCTTCGCTCGCAAAAGGGGTTAGCACTTACCCCTGCAGGCGAACATGTGATTGAATTTGTCAATGATGTTCTAATCCAACAGGAAAAGGTTCGAGAAACGATTGATTCCCTGCAATCAGGTGTCTCAGGTACATTAAAAATTGCTGTTGCTTCCATTGTAGGTCAAAATTGGCTTCCACAAGTTTTAAAAAAGTTTATTGATAAATATCCGCAAGTGAAAATATCATTGGTTACGGGATGGAGCAGTGAAATACTAAAATGTTTATACGATGATCAGGTACATATAGGTATTATTCGGGGGACACCAGATTGGAAAGGTGTAAAAGTCCATCTTTTTGATGATCCGCTTTATTTAGTGGATCGGGAACTTACAAAACCTGAACAAGTATTATATACGGATAGGCCCTTTATTCAGTTTAAAAGTGACTCAAATTATTATCAAGAAATACAAGATTGGTGGATGCGGAATTATAAAACGCCTCCAAAAAGAACAGTGTTGGTCGATCAGATTGAGACATGTAAGCAGATGGCATTTAACGGCATTGGTTACGCCATATTACCGGCTATAACTTTAAGTAAGGCTGAGAGAGAGATTTTTAAAATTCCTCTTGTTAATGAGAATAATGAGCCGTTAAAACGAGATACATGGCTTTTAGGATATGAATCAGCCTTCCAATTAAAACAAGTGGATGCCTTTGTCGAATTAATTAAGGAATATATCGCGGAATCTTCTGAAGTATAAGGGTGTTTTTCCTTGTTTTCAGTTCTTTTGTTTGTTAAAGTATTTTGTATGGATAAGGGTCTAAGTCCAAGGAGTGAACTGGGTTGGCCATGAATAATCTAGTACAACAAATAGGGGGCAGTTTGTAAAATGATGGATGCTAATGAAATTATTTCTTTTATTGCGAATAGTAAAAAATCTACACCCGTAAAGGTATATTTGAAAGGTGACTTAGCAGGCATTGATTTCGGTGCTGAGGCAAAAGCTTTCATTAATGAAAATACGGGGGTTGTTTTTGGAGAATGGTCTGAGATTTATGCAGTTTTAGAGGCGAATCAGGCAAAGATTGAAGATTATGTGGTTGAAAATGACCGCCGTAATTCTGCGATTCCCTTATTGGATACAAAACCGATCAATGCACGGATTGAACCAGGTGTGATTATCCGTGATCAAGTGGAAATTGGCGATAATGCTGTCATTATGATGGGTGCTGTTATTAATATCGGCGCTGTTATTGGTGAAAAAACCATGATTGATATGGGGGTAGTCCTTGGTGGCAGAGCAACTGTAGGAAAAAATTGCCACATTGGTGCAGGGACCGTTTTAGCTGGTGTGATTGAACCACCTTCCGCAAAACCAGTTGTAATAGAAGATGATGTTTTGATTGGTGCAAATGCCGTTGTACTTGAGGGTGTAACCGTAGGTACAGGTTCTGTAGTTGCAGCGGGGGCTGTAGTCACAAAAGATGTACCACCCTATACGGTAGTAGCAGGAACTCCGGCAAAGAAAATTAAAGATATTGATGAAAAGACCAAATCAAAAACGGAGATCATGCAGGAACTTAGACAGTTATAAAAATGAGGAAGGCGTGGAAGCAGTTCCACGCTTCTTTTATAGAAAAGAGGTATTGAACATGAGCTCATTAATTCAAATCCGTCGTGAACTTCATCAGATTCCTGAACTCGGTTTCCAAGAGTTTAAAACGCAAGCCTATTTATTATCGTACATACAATCACTGCCTCAGGAACGAATCAAGATTAAAAAATGGCGGACCGGTTTACTTGTAAAATTACATGGATTACATCCTAGTCAAACTATTGGGTATAGAACGGATATCGATGGTTTGCCAATAATCGAGGAAACTGGACTGACATTTTCTTCTTCGCACGAAGGTAGAATGCATGCTTGTGGTCATGATTTTCATATGACCATTGCTTTAGGTGTGTTGCAGTTTTTTATCAATAACCCAATCAATGATGATCTTTTATTTATCTTCCAGCCTGCAGAGGAAGGTCCTGGCGGAGCAGAGCCTATGTTAAATTCAGAAGAAATGAAAGAATGGATGCCAGATTTAATTTTTGCTCTTCATATAGCTCCTGAATATCCAGTTGGAACAATTGCTCTGAAGGAAGGATTATTATTTGCTAATACATCTGAATTGTTTATTGATTTAAAGGGAAAGGGCGGCCATGCAGCCTATCCACATCAAACAAATGATATGGTAATCGCCGCCTGTGCGCTCGTTAATCAACTGCAGACGATTATTTCAAGGAATGTCAATCCATTAGATAGTGCTGTCATAACAATAGGGAAAATTACTGGGGGAACTGTTCAAAATATAATCGCTGAAAAGGCCAGACTGGAAGGGACCATTCGTGCCTTGTCACCAGAAGCGATGAATAAGGTTAAGCATCGGATTGAAGCACTAGTAAAAGGCATTGAGATTGGTTTTGAATGTGAAGCGGTTATTGATTATGGTTCAATGTACCACCAAGTGTACAATACCGAGGAAGCCACGAGAGAATTTATTAATTACATTAAGGACCAAACAGATGTAACTGTCATCGAGTGTCAGGAAGCGATGACTGGTGAGGATTTTGGCTATATGCTTAAAGAAATTCCGGGCCTTATGTTTTGGCTGGGTGTTGATTCGCCATTTGGCTTGCACCATGCTAAATTAACTCCCAATGAAGGGGCAATCGATGTGGCAATTAAGGTCATGACCAACTATATTTCTTATAAAGGGAATCAGTCAAAGGCGTAGGTAACAAGCTCCGTCATTTTCTAATAGGTGGAAGTGGCATACAAATGCTTGAAAACGTGTAAATCGTGTGCTGGCTGAAATGGAAGAAACTGAATAACACTAGAAAGCTGCTTGTTTCGAGTAACGAGCAGCTTTCTTTGTGTATTATTTAATTTTTTTAAATAGAAATTATCTTTGTTCTTGTAACCTTACAAACCTGCATTCGTCCTTATTAGTAATAAATGATTTATTTTCACCTGCCTTAAATATATTCGGATGGGGTGTCATGAAAATGAAAATGCTGAACAGGTTTCTTTCTATTGTTATTACTTTCTTGGTTTTAATTAGTTTAGCGGGATGCAGTAGCAGCAGTAAAGATGAAAGCGCCAAAATGGCTGATCAAGGTAAAGCGAACATAGATTCATCTTCTCAAGTTAGCGAAGGGAAGCAGGAGACTTTATATTCTATCGATAAGGCTAAAAGTGAGAAACCATTGGATTCGTCTAATATAGAAGTCCCAAATCAAATGGTTATTTATCAGGCAGATCTCCAGCTGCGTGTTAAAAAATTCGAAGAAATGATTCAGAGTTTAGAAAAAAATGCTGAGCGATATGGTGGTTATATTGCGGAATCAAATGTCACAAAAGAGGGAAAAGATCAAGTGAGTGGCAATCTGACAATTAGAATTCCGCAAAAACACTTTCAAGACTTTTTACACGATGCAGAGGGCCAGGCTGTTGAAGTGCTGCAGAGGAATATAACGGGGCAAGATGTAACAGAGGAGTATGTAGACCTAGAATCAAGATTAAAATCAAAAAGGGTTGTGGAAGAACGCTTATTAGCCTTTATGAAAAGTGCATCGAAAACAGAGGATTTACTTAAAATTTCAACCGATCTTGCGGCGGTACAAGAAGAGATAGAGATGATTGAAGGAAAAATGAAATTTCTTGAGAATCAGACAGCTCTTTCCACTGTTCATATTAATCTTTACGAAAATAAGGTAATTGTACCCGCTATTGATCAGGACAAACTTAATACATGGGAAAAAACAAAAAAACAATTTATGGGTAGTACCAATCTATTGTTAGCGGCTCTTTCTGGATTATTTGTTTTTATTGTTGGAAACATGCCAATCATTATTATACTTGCTGTTTTGGGCTTTATAGTATTCCTCTTTTTCAAAAAACGGAAAAGCAGTAATGAATAGGACTGGGCAGGAAGCATAACTATTAATCTTTAGTAAAGAATGCTAAAATGGTACCATTACAAATCATCGGTTATATCGGGGGATTAATAAATGAAACAGAGCTTTGCAGTAATCGGACTTGGCCGGTTTGGCGGGAGTATTTGTCGGACATTAACAGATGAAGGTATGGAAGTATTAGGGATTGATGTTAATGAAGAACGTGTAAATGAATATGCAATGATTGCATCACATGCTGTAGTAGGTGATACAACAGATGAGAATGTGTTGAAGAGTTTAGGAATTCGTAATTTTGACCATGTGATTGTAGCGATTGGTGACGATATTCAAGCTAGTATTTTAACCACCCTTATATTAAAGGAATTAGGGGTTGGGCGTGTAACAGCCAAGGCTCAAAATGATTATCATGAGAAAGTTCTTCGTAAGATCGGTGCAGACCATGTTGTTCATCCTGAAAGGGATATGGGTAAACGAATTGCCCACAATATGGCTTCTAGTAGCGTTTTAGATTATCTAGAGCTTTCTGCAGAGCATAGTATTGTTGAGATTGCAGCTAATAAAAAGCTTAGCGGCAATACAATTATGGACTTGGATATTCGCAAGAGATATGGATTGAACATTGTTGCAATTAAAAGAGGTGAGGAAATCATTGTGTCACCTCAGGCCAAAGAAACAATTCAACTCAATGATGTATTAATAGTAATTGGAACAGATCATGACATTGACAGATTTGAAAAAAAAGTATTGGAATAGGAAAAGCGGAAGCGCCAGATTGGCTGCTTCCGCTCTTTTTTACACTTCCATAATGATTGGTAAAATCATAGGACGACGTTTTGTCTTTTCATAAAGGAATGGTGCAAGCGTGTCAGTAATTTCATTTTTAATTTCTGACCACTGGCTTGTCTTGCGCTCCATAACCTTATTCAAATGCTTGGTAATAAGACTTTGGGCATCATTGATTAAATCACCGGATTCCCTCATATAAACAAATCCTCGAGAAATGATGTCAGGACCTGAAGCAATCTTAAATTCCTTCATATTAATACTTACAACCACTACTACAAGACCTTCTTCAGAAAGAATTCGACGGTCTCTTAATACAATGTTCCCAATATCACCAACCCCACTGCCATCGATATAGACGGATCCAGAAGGGATTTTTCCAGCCACTTGGGCAGAATGGTCAGATAAAGCCAATACTTCACCATTGTCCATAATAAAACAATTATCCTTTTCTACTCCACAATCAACGGCAAGTTTGGCGTGCATAATTTGCATCCGATATTCACCATGGATTGGCATAAAGAATTTTGGTTTAATTAACCGAAGCATCAATTTTTGTTCTTCTTGTCCGCCGTGTCCGGAAGTATGAATATTGCTTAACTTTCCGTGGATGACTTCAGCACCCGCACGATAAAGCATATTAATTGTCCTGCTTACACTTATTGTGTTTCCAGGAATAGGTGAAGAAGAGAAGACAACCGTATCACCAGGGATAATTTGAATTTGTCTGTGAGTGCCATTCGCTATCCGAGAAAGGGCAGCCATAGGTTCCCCTTGACTTCCTGTACATAGAATTGTGACCTTTTCAGCAGGTAAGCGGTTAATTTGATTTGCTTCAATAAAGGTTTCTTTTGGGGCATTAATATAACCTAACTCAAGGCCAATATTAATAGCCGCTTCCATGCTCCGTCCAAAAACAGCAACTTTTCTTCCATAAACAACAGCTGCTTCGACAACCTGCTGCAAGCGGTGGATATTAGAAGCAAATGTAGCAAAAATAATCCGGCCATCTACTTTACGGAAGATATCATCGATGCTTTCGCCAACACGTCGTTCTGACATAGTGAATTCAGGAATTTCACTATTGGTACTATCTGAAAGCAAACATAATACTCCTTCTTTTCCGATCTCTGCCATTTTTGTTAAGTTAGCAGGTTCACCAACAGGAGTAAAATCAAATTTAAAATCACCTGTATGAACGATTTGTCCTGGAGGAGTTTTTACGACAATACCATAGGAATCAGGAATGCTGTGGGTAGTACGGAAAAACGTAACTGAGGTTTTGCGGAATTTAATAATATCATCTTCTTTGATTTCAATTAATTTTGCATTCCTCAATAAACCATGTTCTTCAAGTTTATTTCTAATTAACCCTAACGCCAGCTTTCCACCATAAATTGGAACATTGATTTCACGTAGTAAGTACGGTATACCGCCAATGTGATCTTCATGTCCATGTGTTACAAATAAACCTTTTATTTTGTCTTCGTTTTTTACTAAATAGGTGTAATCGGGGATGACATAATCGATGCCTAATAATTCATCCTCAGGGAATTTGATCCCGGCATCAATTAAAATAATTTCATCTTGGAACTGAACTGCATACGTGTTTTTTCCGATTTCTCCCAAACCGCCTAATGCAAAAACAGCAGTTTGATCATTCTTTACAAATTTCATAAATTATCAAATCTCCAATACTTTAAAGTCTTCATTTTGTTGTTCATATTCTAAATGGGCTCCTTTTACTTCTTGAACGTATTCCACATTATAACCACGGTCGGCAATTTTAGCTCGTACGTCTCTTACCGATTCGCCTTTTATAAATAAGATTTTTGTGTTCTCCCTTACAGGTACTTCTCGAATGCTTTCTTGGTAATAAACTTTAAATATCATAAAAATTTTCGCTCCTTATTAAATCATAACTTTTTCTATTATATATAATATTTTCATCTTTTTCATTTATTTTCTTTTATGGTTAGCAACCTATATATGAAAAGTATGTAAATAAGAATCTATTTTTACACTGTACAATAACGAAGGAGCCCTTCGCAAGTAGAAGGGCCCTTTAAAAAATTTAGGCAATAGATTTTTTTCTAAGTAAATCTTTCCACTGTTTTAAAAGCTTCTTCCTTAGCTTCTTTAACATAGTGGATCATCTCCTTACCTCTTATTTTATACGAACCTTGTCCAATGTAAAGCCAGCAATGGCAGATAATTGTAATTTTTTTAAAATAAATATTTTTATACTATTATTATATGATGAAAACGCTGATTCTTTCATGGTTAAACATGGAATTAAATGAACTAGTGTCATAATAAAAAACACCTGCCCTATAGAGGCCGGTGTTTACCTATCAATAACAATGGCACCTTCAATTGGTTTATACGGATCTTGTTTGTTAATATGGTCATAAAACATAATCCCGTTTAAATGGTCTATTTCATGTTGAAAGCAAATAGCGGGCATTCCTTTTAAACGCAGCTTTACTTCATCCCCTTCAAGCGTGGTTCCCTTAACGGTAATCCTTGCATGCCGTGGTACAAAACCGGGAATGGCCTCGTCAACTGATAGGCAGCCTTCACCAGATTGTAGATAGGCTTTTTCTACAGAATGACTAATAATCTTTGGATTAAATAAAGCATAACTATAAAGTGTCCCTTTATCATCTGTAAGGTGAACCGCAATCATTCTTTTCGATACATTAATTTGCGGTGCCGCTAAACCAATTCCTGGCCGTAAGCTATATTTCGCAGCAATTTCAGCATTTTGGCTATTGATGACAAATTCTAAAAGGCTTGATAAGACCTGTTTTTCCTCTTTGGTAGGCGGCATAACGACTTCTTCTGCCACTTTCCTTAGGGTAGGATGGCCATCTCGAATGATATCCTCCATGGTTAACATGAACTTTCACTCCCGTTCAATATGTTTGTAGCATCATTAGTCTATCAAACAATAGATGAAATGTTAATGATTGATTGAAAGTAAACGTAAAATGAGGCGTTTTTTTTGTTGGATATTGTCAAACAAACTAAGTATCGATATAGTAAGAGAAGGTACGAGTTAGGAGGCTGCAATTTGTTATATAAAGATAGAAATCCTTTGTTTATTACAGTTATTGTTCTTATTTTTATTTTATCAGGCTGTGTTGAAAAAAAGACCCCCACTGAAAAAATGGTTGATGTTTTGGAGGAAGTTGTTTCGAAGGAAAAGGTTTTCGAAGAACAGCAGGACCCCCTCGTAACGTTGGAAAAACAAGAAAGAGCATTATATGATCAAATCATCAAGCTTGGTATGAAGGAATATGATCAGATTGCCAAGCTTTCTGATGAAGCTATAGCATTAGCTGATAAACGGGCGAAACTATTTGAAAAGGAAACAAAAAGCTTAAAAGAGTCTGAACAAGAATTTAAGAAAACCGCCAAACTGAAGAATGAATTAGAAGATCCTGCCCTTAAAAAGGCTGCAGGAAAATTAATTGATATTATGATGAATAGGTACCAAGCACATGAAGAGCTTTATAAGGAATACACAGATGCCATAAGATACGATAAGGAATTGTATGGTTTGTTAAAAAATAAAGACCTTCCATATGATCAACTGGAAGAACAAGTAAACAAATTAAATGAAACCTATAAGAAAGTGCTCGCTGCAAACGAAAAGTTTAATATGTATACTGAACAGTATAATGAAAAAAAACAGTCTTTTTACCAAAAAGCGGGACTTAAAACAAAAGAATAAAAATGACGACATTTAAAACTGGCTGAATTAGCCGGTTTTTTTCTATATTATAACAAGTGTCTAAATTGTGAAATCTTATATAACAGTTTCGGCAAATTAGGTAATACAGATAGTGATAAAATCATTTTGTTTACTACTAAGTTCATGTTAAAAAATATTAAAACTTAGTATTTGACGAGTGGTAATGAATGATGTACACTCATATATGTGAAAGATAATTGTATCAATGATATTACATATAAGACTAATACAGAATAAAATACTCCTGACAAAGATTTATGGTTATATCGTATCTTTTTTAGTGAGAAAGTATTTAATAGTATTTTCAAAACCTAGGTGGTATTTTTCTTTTGTAATGTCACCGTTTATTATCAAAAAAACTACAGCATAAAAGTCATACTTAATTTCATATGTGCTTTTATTAGACGTTTTTTGGGTAATCTAACAAAGTGGAATCATTTTAAAATTAAGCTTGGAATAGAAAGGAAGAGATGAATAATATGGCTTCTAAAGTGAAGAACGCCCAGCTTGATGCAAAGAAAGCGCTCGAAGTTGTAGAAGAACAATTCGAAACGCTTCAAATTCTTAATGAACAAGGCGAGGTTGTAAATGAAGCAGCAATGCCTGACCTTACGGATGAACAACTTCAGGAATTAATGCGACGCATGGTATACACAAGAATTCTTGATCAACGTTCTATTTCTTTAAACCGCCAAGGAAGACTTGGTTTTTATGCACCAACTGCAGGACAAGAAGCGTCTCAATTAGCTTCCCAATTTGCCCTTGAAAAAGAAGATTTTATTTTACCAGGTTACCGTGATGTTCCGCAAATTGTTTGGCATGGCTTACCATTGTCTCAAGCGTTTTTATGGTCAAGAGGTCATTTTGAGGGAATGAATATTCCAGAAGGAGTAAACGTTCTTCATCCGCAAATTATCATTGGTGCACAGTATGTTCAAACTGCTGGCGTTGCACTTGGAATGAAAAAGCGTGGTACAAAATCTGTTGCTATTACTTATACAGGTGACGGTGGTACATCTCAAGGGGATTTCTATGAGGGAATCAACTTTGCAGGTGCATATAAAGCTCCAGCAATTTTTATCGTTCAAAACAATCAGTTCGCAATCTCTACACCACGTGAAAAACAAACAGCAGCAAAAACACTTGCTCAAAAAGCAATTGCAGCAGGTATTCCTGGTATCCAAGTAGATGGTATGGATCCATTAGCTGTTTATAAGGCAACACACGATGCACGTGAACGTGCAATTAATGGTGAGGGACCAACATTAATCGAAACATTAACTTACCGTTATGGTCCACATACAATGGCAGGGGACGATCCAACTCGTTATCGGACAGCAGATCTTGATAATGAATGGGAAAAGAAAGATCCACTTGTTCGTTTCCGTAAATTCCTTGAAAACAAAGGTATCTGGAGCGAGGAAAAAGAAACCGAAGTAATTGAACAAGCAAAAGAAGACATTAAAGAAGCAATTAAAAAGGCGGATGCCGCACCAAAACAAAAAGTCACAGATTTAATGTCTATTATGTATGAAGAAATGCCTCAAAACCTAAAAGAACAATATGAAATATATAAAGAAAAGGAGTCGAAGTAAAATGGCTCAAATGACTATGATCCAGGCAATAACAGATGCTTTACGTACTGAATTACGTAATGATCCGAATGTATTAGTTTTCGGTGAAGACGTTGGCGTTAACGGTGGTGTATTCCGTGCAACTGAAGGACTGCACAAAGAGTTTGGTGAAGACCGCGTATTTGACACACCGCTCGCAGAATCTGGAATCGGCGGTTTAACGGTTGGCCTAAGTTTACAAGGCTTCCGTCCAGTTCCTGAAATCCAATTCTTTGGGTTTGTATTTGAAGTAATGGATTCCATTGCTGGCCAATTAGCCCGCCAACGTTACCGTTCCGGTGGAAGATATAGTGCTCCGGTTACCATTCGCTCGCCATTTGGCGGAGGCGTACATACTCCGGATATGCACGCAGATAGTTTAGAGGGACTTATGGCTCAAACACCTGGGGTTAAGGTAGTTATTCCATCAACTCCATATGATGCAAAAGGGCTGCTGATCTCAGCAATCCGTGATAATGACCCGGTAATTTTCCTTGAGCATATGAAATTATACCGCTCTTTCCGACAAGAAGTTCCTGAAGAAGAATATACCATTCCTCTAGGTAAAGCAGAAGTGAAACGTGAAGGTACAGATGTATCCATTATTACTTATGGAGCAATGGTGCACGAGTCATTAAAAGCTGCAGAAGAACTTGAAAAAGAAGGTTTTTCTGCGGAAGTTATTGACTTACGTACAGTAAGTCCAATTGACATCGAAACCATTATTGCGTCAGTTGAAAAAACAGGACGGGCAATTGTTGTTCAAGAAGCACAAAAACAAGCAGGTGTTGCCGCACATGTCGTGGCAGAAATAAACGACCGTGCTATTTTAAGCTTGGAAGCACCAGTATTGCGAGTGGCAGCACCGGATACTGTATTCCCATTCCCACAAGCTGAGTCTGTATGGCTTCCTAACTACAAAGATGTAATGGAAACAGCTAAAAAGGTATTAACCTTCTAAAAGATCATTCTGTTTACAGAATTAAAACTTTGCATGTAAATCATAATATTTGGGGAAGAGATAATCCTTTCCCCTATATTAAAAACAAACCAAAATATATGAAAAAATAGGAGATGAATCTCTGTGTCATTTCAATTTAAAATGCCTGACATCGGTGAAGGTATTCACGAGGGTGAAATAGTCAAGTGGTTTATTAAACCAGGTGATAAAGTCCAAGAAGATGATGTCCTATGTGAGATCCAAAATGATAAAGCTGTAGTTGAAATTCCTTCTCCAGTTGATGGAACAGTAATTGAAGTTTTAGTGGGAGAAGGAACAGTTGCAACAGTTGGGCAGGTCCTAGTTACGTTTGATGCGCCTGGATATGAAGATTTGAAATTTAAAGGCGATGAAGAAGAAACTAAACAGGAAGCCCCTGCACCAGAAGCAAAACAAGAGGCAGCTCCTGCGGCTGTTGCACAACCTGCTGCACAACCACAAGTGGAAGTTGACCCAAATAGACGGATCATTGCTATGCCATCAGTTCGTAAATATGCCCGTGAAAAGGGTATTGATATTCACTTAGTAGCTGGAACTGGTAATAATGGAAGAGTCCTTAAGAGTGATGTAGATACTTTTGTAAGTGGCGGGGCAGCACCTGCACCACAAGCAACTGCTACGGAAGCTGCGGCTAAGGTAGAAACAACTACTACTGCAGCAACTCCAATTCCTCAAGGTGAATATCCTGAAACACGTGAGAAAATGAGTGGAATTCGTAAGGCTATTGCTAAGGCAATGGTTAATTCTAAGCATACAGCTCCACACGTTACCTTAATGGATGAAATAGATGTAACAAAACTTGTTACACACCGGAAGAAATTTAAGGAAGTTGCAGCCGCAAAAGGTATTAAGTTAACTTTCTTGCCATATATCGTTAAAGCATTAACTAGCGCTTTACGTGAATTCCCTGCATTAAATACTTCATTAGATGACGCAACAAGTGAAATTATTCATAAGCATTATTATAATATTGGAATTGCGGCAGACACAGAAAAAGGTCTTTTAGTTCCAGTTGTAAAAGATGCAGATCGTAAATCTGTTTTCAATATTTCTAATGAAATTAATGAATTAGCTGGTAAAGCACGTGACGGTAAACTTGCTCCAAATGAAATGAAAGGTGCTTCATGCACAATTTCCAATATTGGTTCAGCAGGCGGTCAGTGGTTTACACCTGTTATTAACCATCCTGAAGTGGCGATTTTAGGTGTAGGTAGAATTGCTGAAAAACCAATCGTTAGAAATGGTGAAATTGTTGCTGCACCTGTTTTAGCACTTTCTTTAAGCTTTGACCACCGCATGATCGACGGTGCGACAGCACAAAATGCGTTAAATCATATTAAACGTTTATTGAACGATCCTGAACTATTGTTAATGGAGGCGTAATATAATGGTCGTTGGAGATTTCCCAATTGAAACAGATACTATAGTCATCGGTGCAGGCCCTGGGGGATATGTTGCTGCTATTCGTGCAGCCCAGCTAGGACAAAAAGTTACCATTGTTGAAAAAGAATATGTGGGCGGCGTGTGTTTAAATGTAGGATGTATTCCTTCTAAAGCTTTGATTTCAGCAGGACACCGCTATGAAACAGCTCTACACTCAGAATCATTTGGGATTACAGCTGATAATGTGAAGCTTGATTTCTCAAAGGTTCAAGCGTTTAAAGCTGGTGTAGTAAAGAAATTAACTGGCGGCGTTGAAGGATTGTTAAAAGGGAATAAGGTGAATATTGTTCGTGGTGAAGCATTTTTCGTTGATGCTAATACACTTCGTGTTATGGATGAACATTCTGCTCAAACCTATACCTTTAAAAATGCCATTATTGCAACTGGATCACGTCCAATTGAATTACCAACTTTCAAGTATTCAAAACGTGTTCTTAACTCAACTGGTGCTCTTAATTTACAAGAAGTTCCTGAAAAAGTCGTTGTTATTGGCGGCGGTGTAATCGGAATTGAACTTGGCGGAGCTTATGCTAACTTTGGCACTCAAGTAACAATTTTAGAAGGTGCTGAAGAAATTTTAGGCCTTGGTGTTTTTGATAAGCAAATGGCTGGATTAGTCAAACGTACCATGAAGAAAAAAGGTGCGGAATTCTATACAAAAGCATTGGCTAAAGGTGTAGAGGAAACAGAGAACGGTGTAATTGTTACATTTGAAACTAAAGGCGAAGAAAAGAAAATTGAAGCTGACTATGTATTTGTCATGGTTGGACGCCGTCCTAACACAGATGAAATGGGCTTAGAACAAGCAGGTATTAAACTAAGCGAACGCGGTTTAATTGAAATCGACAAGCAATGTCGTACAAACGTAAGCAATATTTATGCTATCGGTGATGTTGTCGCAGGTCCTCAATTAGCACACAAAGCTTCCTATGAAGCGAAAATTGCTGCAGAAGCTATTGCCGGTCACCCATCAGAAATTGATTATTTAGGTATTCCAGCCGTTGTCTTCTCTGAACCTGAATTAGCTTCAGTAGGTTATACAGAGGAACAAGCTAAAGCAGAAGGAATCGAAGCAAGCGGTGCTAAGTTCCCATTTGCTGCAAATGGTCGTGCCTTATCGCTTGATAGCGGAGACGGCTTCTTAAAACTTGTTACACGTAAAGAAGACGGTCTTATTATTGGGGCGCAAATAGCTGGTACAAGTGCATCAGATATGATTGCCGAGTTAGGTTTAGCAATTGAAACAGGTATGACGGCTGAAGATTTAGCCATGACCATTCATGCTCACCCAACACTTGGAGAAATCACAATGGAAGCAGCGGAAGTTGCGATGGGATCTCCAATTCATGTCTTGAAATAATTTTTAAAAAAAGTCCTTTTCGAGAAAATCGAAAAGGACTTTTTTTCATTAATAATATAAACAATTTCAATAAGGTAATTATGTTGGTTTTTAGTGATTTTGAAAATAAATATCTATCTAAAAGTTGTTAGACATATACTTATATCACTAGCTAATTACTTTGACTTAAATAAAGTTCAATGCATGTTGCGTGGTGATAAAAATGAAGGCGTATATTGTCCTGCTATTACAGTTTATCATTTGGAGTGGCTATACCTTTATTGAATGGCTTTCAAAGCATGATCAACTTGTTTATAAGGTGATGATGTTCTTTGTATTTTTTTATTTGGCCTACCTGATTGGAAACCATATGACCAAATCTCCACGAAAAACACTCTTTATTACTACCTTAAGTTTGGTTATTTATACCTCCATTCATTATTCATTGGCACTTTTTTTACAATAAACTTTCACTTCTCTTTCCGCAAAAAAAGCCCCGCGTAGGAGCTTTTTTCTGCTTATTTCCGTGGATAATAGTACATAATTCTTTCATTAAAGAGATGCAGTTCACCTTGGAGCTTTTTAGCAAGAAATTTACAAAATTCATTTGCCTTGCCTTTATCTCCATAGGTAGATTGTTCAGGGAGTGTTATTTGAATGTAAGTTTGCTCACGTTCCACTCCATCCTCACTTTGAACTGTTTCCGTATCTATTCCAATTAAAATAGCATGGTAGCGCTCATGATCAGAATGAAGATAAAACCATGTTCCTTTGCCTGTATCCGTTTCTTTTATTTCGTATGGAAAGGCAGCATCCCCGTATTGCCAATTTAATTGATCACCCGTTTTTATGGTTATGTTCTTATAGTAATAAAATAATTCCTTAACCTCGTCAACCGTTACCGTTTGTTTAGCAGATGAGGGCACAAGTTTAATAAATGCGCTTTCAGCCATCACCAATTCCCCCTTACTCGTCTATGTATGAACTAATTCTATTCTAGCATTGATTAAAAAGTACTGCCAAGGGATACACAAATAAAAAAGACAGTTTCTTGTTATTTCTCTGAAAATGAATTATAATAATATTCTAAATATACAAAAAGGAGGAGCCTATGGAACTATTTGATAAGCTCTACGATGAGCATGAAAATGCCACTGTAAGATTTATAGGATTTACAACTGAAGATACTAGATATGACTTTGGAATTATTTATACTAATTTGTTTTTCGGAAAACCCCTTGTTGTCTGCATGCAAACTGGCCGTTCAACCCTCCTCGACCCTAAAGACATTGAAGATATTGATTATCTTCAAACTGTATTCCGTATTCCAGATAAACAACAAGCTGCAGATTTAGCTGAGTTTTTCCGGGGAACCATTCCGTCTATCCCATTTGTCACACAATACGAATAATTTTAAGAAAGGGCCCTCAGGGGTCTTTTTGTGTGTGTTATTTTTTAATGTGACATACAATTTAGGCTTGAAAAAGTAAATGTGTTATATTATTATTAAATTAAAGATAGGAAAAGGCTTTCAAAATCATGATCATTACTTAAGAAAAGGGGATTGAACAGATGGGTACTCTTGTATGCCAAACTTGTAACTCTACTATTGATCATTTTGAAGATGAAAAGGTAACAGTTCTTTACTCGAAATGTAACTGTTGTAATGACCACCATATTGAGGAAGAAGTATAAAAATAAAATTAAATTGAAAACAGGATTCCGAAAATCGGAATCCTGTTCTTTTATTGTATGGCTTTATATTCTTTAATAACATGAATTGTTTTCAATTCATCATCTTCAGGCCCTTGAACTGGCAGACCAACTTCGAGGTTTTTTCGAATATAATGGAGATTTTCCTCTGTGATGATTTCACCAGGAATAAAGATTGGAATACCTGGAGGATAAACCATTACAAATTCGGCAATGATTCGGCCTTCTGATTCTTCCAATGGGATTACTTCAGTTTCAGCATAAAATGCATCTCTAGGAGTTAACGCAAGCAAGGGGATTTCTGGGAGAAGAACTTCTACAGGTTCAATCTTTCCTGGACGAAGTTCACATTCCTTTGCCAGCTCTGTTAGGGCACTAACTAAAAGGTCACCCTCTGCCTCTGTGTCACCTAATGATATGATGCAAAGGATATTATATAAGTCCGATAATTCCACTTCAATATTATGATTGGCACGTAACCATTTTTCTACTTCATACCCAGTTAGACCTAGCTCTTTTACTGAGATAATTAATTTGGTCGGGTCATAATCAAAAGTGGCTTTTGAACCTAAAATTTCTTTTCCAACGCAACGTAGATGATCTATTTCATTAATTCTACTTCGAATAGATTGAGCTAAGTCGATTGTTTTGCTTATTAGCTCTTTACCCTTGGTTGCTAATTGTTTCCGGGCAACATCTAGAGAGGCTAATAATAAATAGGAAGTAGATGTGGTTGTTAACATGCTTAAAATAGATTGAACATGTTTGGCAGACACTAGTCCTTCCTTTACATTAAGGACCGAACTTTGCGTCATCGATCCTCCTAGTTTATGGACACTTGTTGCTGCAATATCTGCCCCAGCCTGCATCGCTGACATCGGCAGGTCATCATGAAAATGGATGTGAACACCATGTGCCTCATCTACAAGAACCGGTACATGATAAGAGTGAGCAATTTCGACGATTTTCTTTAAGTCAGCTGAAATACCAAAATAGGTTGGGTTAATAACTAATACTCCTTTGGCATCAGGATGCTGCTGTAGAGCTTTTTCAACTGATTCAGTTGTAATTCCATGAGAAATCCCTAAGTCTTTGTCAATCTCTGGATGAATAAAGACAGGGATGGATCCAGAAAAGACAATGGCTGACATGACAGATTTATGGACATTTCTTGGGACAATTATTTTTTCACCTGGTCCGCAAACAGCCATGACCATTGCGATAATCGCACCACTCGTCCCCTGTACAGAAAAGAAGGTATGGTCTGCGCCAAAAGCTTCTGCTGCTAAATCTTGCGCTTGTTTAATAATTCCTTTAGGTGAGTGAAGGTCATCTAAAGGCCCGATATTTATTAAATCAATTGACAAAGCATTATCACCGATAAATTGGCGGAATTCTGTATCCATTCCAGCTCCTTTTTTATGACCAGGAATATGGAATTGAGTTGGATTCTTTTTTGCATGTTCTAATAACCCGCTAAATAGCGGTGTTTGATTTTGGTTTTGTGACAATGGAAAATACACCTCTTTATAAAAAAATGCTCTAAATATGTCGTTTTTTCTTTTGAAAACATAAAACAAAGGAATTATAGCACTAATCTTTAGTGTTGCATAGGTTTTATATCTCGCTAACAACATTTTTTGATTCAAGTTAGTTTTTGATAAGGACAGGAAAAATAACCTTTTAAGACGAATTATAATTTATAACAATTAGGAGGGAATCTTTGTGAATTGGAAGACAAGAGTTTCAGAAGTTTTAAATATTAAATATCCTATCATCCAAGGTGGCTTAGCATACTTAGCCTATTCTGAATTAGCAGCAGCAGTTTCCAATGCAGGGGGATTAGGTCAAATTACGGCCATGTCATTAGATCATCCCAATCAACTTAGAGAAGAAATACAAAAAGTAAAGAAACTAACAAATAGCCCTTTTGGAGTAAATTTTGCAATTGGTCAACACGGGAGACCCTTTGCTGATTTCTTGCAAGTAGCCATTGAAGAAAATGTACCAGTTGTATCCATGACAGGAGGAAATCCGGCCCCTATTTTTGACCAGTTAAAGGGGACCGGTATAAAAACACTCGTGCTTGTAGCGGCCAGGAGACAGGCCGTGAAGGCAGAAGAATTGGGTGCTGATGCTGTAATGGTGGTTGGTCAGGAAGGGGGCGGCCATTTGGGAAGAGATGATGTAGGTACAATGGTTTTAATCCCACAAGTAGTGGATGCTGTATCCATTCCAGTCATCGCCTCAGGGGGAATCGGTGATGGCAGAGGACTCATGGCTGCACTAAGTTTAGGGGCTGAAGGAATTGAAATGGGAACAAGATTTATTGCGACAAGGGAATGTGTTCATGCCAATGAAATATATAAACAGAAGTTAGTTGAGGGATCTGAATCGGACACAGTAGTCATCAAAAGAACAATCGGGGCACCTGCAAGGGCAATTGTTAATCCATGGACAGATAAAATTCTTGAAATTGAACGGAACAAAGGTGATTATGAACAATTAAAAGATTTTATTAGTGGTATTGCTAATAAACGCTATATTTACAATGGAGATATCAGCGAAGGCTTTGCATGGGCCGGACAAGTAATGGGTTTAATAAAGGATATACCGACTGTAGCAGATCTAATTGAACGGATGATAAAAGATGCGGAACAAATCCGTGCAAAATGGGGAAAATAACGATATCATTCACTATAGTAACTATTAAGTAGGTGAAAGTATGGATTATCAATACCCAATAGACTACCACTGGTCTATTAATGAAATTGTTGATGTAATAAAATTCTTTGAAGCGATTGAAAAAGCGTATGAAAAGGGAATAGATCGGGATGAGGTCATGAAGGCCTATCGACGATTCAAAGAAATTGTTCCAAGTAAGGCCGAAGAAAAAACAATTTGCGGTGAGTTTGAAGAATTGAGTGGGTACTCGTCCTATCGGACCATTCAAAAAGCAAAAGCAGCCTCTTCAGGGGAAAAAATCAATATGAAATAACAAATGTGCGCCTTAATGTTTTGTCTTCTTGCAATTATATTAAAGACATGTTAAGCTTTAGAAGAATTATTTTTGTTCGGTGTAAAGGATAATATAAGATTAACTTTTCGTCTTGATGATCACTGAGTGCAAGGATAGTAACAAATTGTGTGCAAAGCACACAGCAGGAGGAAACAAAATGGAAAACGGTAAAGTAAAATGGTTTAATGCAGAAAAAGGTTTCGGATTCATCGAGCGTGAAGGTGGAGAAGATGTATTCGTTCATTTCTCAGCAATCCAAGGCGAAGGTTTCAAATCTTTAGACGAAGGTCAAGCAGTTACTTTTGATGTTGAGCAAGGTCAACGTGGAGCTCAAGCAGCTAACGTTCGTAAAGCTTAATTATAAACATTAAATGAAAAACAGACTCTTTACAGAGTCTGTTTTTTTTATTTTATTTTTTTATGTAAAAAAAAGGAGCCCTACTCACGAAGGAGTAGGGCACATGTTAACAAGTAATTAAAATGGTAAACAAAGTGTATCATATAATCTCGAATTTTCCTAATTAAGTTTACAGATTTCTAACTTTGAATAAAGAAAAGAGTTCACTATCACCGTTTCCACATATCAGGGGAAGCTTTTTTTATTTATAGGCTAACTTGAATAATGGGGTAAGTGTTTCAAAGGCGCTTCTAACTGCGTCCAAGAACCCATTTCCGTCCGTCAAGATCGGGTCACTTGCTGCAAAATGCCGCCCAATCAGAAATTCGGATTTTTTGACGTCACGGAACCGTTCAAGGGCATTTTTTAGGTCTATTTCCTTCAATGAGATTGCTTCCTTTTTCATATGGTCTTGGGAGACAACGAAATCATTTGGAACGGTAGTCTTGATCGTTTTCAAGTTTTTCAGAAATGTCTTGGCAATTTCCGTTTTGTTCGGCAATTCGTAAATAAATGCCAGCCATACAAATACATGGTCGTCAAACAAGCCAACTTGAAAATGGGGATGCTGCTTATATCCCCGTTTGTTGGACGCTATTGCCAACCAAGTATCTTTCGGGGGATTTACAGTTCTACGGGCGTGTTTAGCTATATGTAAAAACATTTCTTGTCCTAAATTTGCAGAAAGATCGTCCTTTAAATCTTGACCAATGATTCGGAACTTTGGTCGAATGCGTTCTTCGATTGCTTCCATTCTTGCATCTAGACCTTCAATATGAAACGTATCAAAATCGTTCTTTGTGAAACCTTCGAATACCATTTTTTAAAATTCTCCTTCGTCGTGTTTATTCGTTAGTTGAAAGGGTAAAAGATAGCAACGGCGGGCTTCCACTTCCTTACCATAACAATCATTATGTCCATTATTTTAGCATAAGTAGTGATATTCAAGAAGTTTATTGCTCTTCTAGGTTAATGCACATATTTGTTGCAACATATCTAGCTGACTCATATTATAAAGTAAAAAAATAATCTGAAAAATTAGTTAAATAATTAGGAGGAGATGAGAAAGGTGAAGCAATTAATGAATACATCTCTAAAAAAAGCGGGAGAAAAAGAAAGGACAGCAGTATTAAGAATGGAAATGGATTATGAATTAGCAACATTATTTGAAGCAATTGAGGATAAAAATGAGAAAAAAATGAAGGAATGTAAACTAAAGCTAGAAAAAATCCGTCAGGAATTATTACGATTAAAAGCTCTTTGATTGGTTAGAGATTTTAATAAATCAAAGGAGTAAAAAAAAAGAATGGGTCAAATAATAATAACTTATCTTTTAATTTAAAACGAACTCCAAGTAAGGTTGAGAGGAGTTCGTTTATTATTGTGCATATTGTGATTATTTTAACGAATGATGGAGTTAAAAGTTGATGGGTCCTGTCAATTTGATTAAGCTAGAGGTACATTAAATGATTTGTCATGCATTATACTACATACATTGGAAGTACGATCATTCTGAAATCGGAGGGAATTTATGCTTTGGGAAAATATTGATAGACATGCCAAACAATGGGTAAAGGAGGCAGGCGAAAAAATCCGCTTATCCTTTGATAAAACGTTAAACATTGAAACAAAATCAAATCCCAACGATCTTGTCACAAATATTGATAAAGAAATTGAACAATTTTTCATCAATAAAATTAGGGAAGTATATCCAGAACATAAAATAATGGGTGAAGAAGGTTTTGGTGATGAACTTAACAATCTGGACGGAATTGTTTGGTTAATCGACCCTATTGATGGGACGATGAATTTTATCCACCAACAAAGGAATTTTGCCATTTCCATTGGCGTTTATGAGAATGGAATTGGTAAGATTGGACTCATTTATGATGTTGCTCACAATGAGTTGTATCATGCCATACGTGGTCAAGGTGCTTTTCTTAATGGAAAACCGATACCAAGGCTTGAGGAAACAACAGTAAAAAAATCCATCATAGCATTAAATGCGACTTGGGTGATGGAAAACCACCGTATTGATCATAACTTAATGATTCCCTTAGCAAGAGACGCAAGAGGGACTAGATCATATGGTACGGCAGCCCTTGAAATGGTATTTGTCGCAACGGGCAGGGTAGACGCTTATATATCAATGCGATTATCCCCTTGGGATTTTGCTGCTGGGGTAGTAATTATCGAGGAACTTGGAGGTATTGTGACTAATTTACGAGGAGAAAAGCTGGATTTTCTCACGAAAGATTCATTGTTCGCAGCTAAGCCTGGTTTGCATCAATCAATACTTAAAGATTATTTGAAAAATGGTCAATGGTAACAAAAAAGAAGCCGGGTTCGGCTTCTTTTTTATACGCAATTGGCATGTTTTCTTTAAAGTTCTCCATTTTCGCGCATTTTTCTTTTGGTTTTAAAGCCCATCCCCATAATGACAATAACAGCTAGTATACAGCCGATTGCACCGATCAAACTCTTTTCGCTAATAGCAATTCCAATGCCCATAATACTGGTCGCAGCAAGCACTGCATAAATAAGTAAAGGCCATTTCACATTATTCATTTTCCATTCCCCTTTGTCATAAAAACAAGTAAATTTCGACTTGCTTACGTGTTTATTTTTTATTTTACATAAAATCAATTTTAGTTTCCACTTTAATTGTGGTATAATGTTTTAGTTGTATATGAAAAACTATAAATAGATTTTATTTTATGGATATAGGTAGGAGTGGAAATTTTTGAATATAAGAAATGATATACGTAATATTGCGATCATTGCCCACGTTGACCATGGTAAAACAACGTTGGTTGACCAACTATTAAGACAATCTGGAACATTTCGTTCTAACGAGCATGTAGAAGAACGTGCAATGGATTCAAATGATTTAGAAAGAGAACGTGGAATTACGATTCTCGCTAAGAATACAGCTATTCAATATAAAGATACCCGCATCAATATTTTAGATACTCCAGGACACGCTGACTTTGGCGGAGAAGTAGAACGGATTATGAAAATGGTTGATGGCGTTTTGCTTGTAGTCGATGCATATGAAGGTTGCATGCCGCAAACTCGCTTCGTTCTTAAGAAAGCACTTGAACAAAACTTAACGCCAATTGTAGTCGTAAACAAAATCGACCGGGATTTTGCTCGTCCAGCAGAAGTTATTGATGAAGTCCTTGATTTATTTATTGAACTTGGTGCAAACGAAGACCAACTTGAGTTTCCGGTGCTCTACGCTTCAGCCATTAATGGTACGGCAAGTAAAAATCCTGAAAAGCAAGATGAGAATATGCAATGTTTATATGATGCCATTGTTGAATATATTCCTGCACCAATTGATAATCGTGATGAACCGTTGCAATTCCAAGTGGCGCTTCTTGATTACAATGATTTTGTTGGCAGAATTGGAATTGGACGTGTTTTCCGTGGAACCATTCATGTAGGCCAGCAAGTTGCCCTTATGAAATTAGATGGTTCCGTAAAACAATTCCGTGTTACAAAGATTTTTGGTTTCTTTGGCCTGAAACGTCAAGAAATTCAAGAAGCTGTTGCAGGCGACTTAATCGCTGTTTCCGGAATGGAAGATATAAATGTTGGTGAAACTGTTACTCCGATTGAACACCAAGAAGCATTACCGGTATTACGAATTGACGAACCTACTCTACAAATGACCTTTGCCGTAAACAATAGTCCATTTGCTGGTCGAGAAGGTAAGTATTTAACTTCAAGAAAAATTGAAGAAAGACTTCTTGCTCAATTGCATACGGATGTAAGTTTACGTGTAGAAAACACGGATTCACCGGATGCTTGGATTGTTTCAGGACGCGGTGAACTTCATTTATCCATTTTAATTGAAAACATGCGTCGTGAAGGCTACGAACTCCAAGTATCAAAACCTGAGGTTATTGTGAAAGTTATTGACGGTGTTCGTTGTGAACCAGTTGAAAGGGTACAAATTGATGTACCTGAAGAGCATACAGGTTCAGTAATGGAATCAATCGGTGCCCGCAAAGGTGAAATGCTGGATATGATCAACAACGGATCTGGTCAAGTTCGATTAATTTTCAATGTTCCTGCACGTGGTTTAATTGGGTATACAACAGAGTTCCTAACGATGACACGTGGTTATGGAATCATCAATCATACTTTCGACAGCTACCAGCCAATGCTTCAAGGTCAAGTTGGTGGCAGACATCAAGGCGTCCTTGTTTCAATGGAAACTGGTAAAGCTTCCACATATGGTATCATGCAAGTTGAGGATCGTGGTACGATTTTTGTTGAACCGGGTACGGAGATTTATGAAGGTATGATTGTAGGCGAAAACACTCGTGAAAATGATATTACCGTAAACATAACTAAAACGAAGCAAGCGACAAATGTTCGTTCTGCTAACAAAGATCAAACATCGGTTATAAAAAAACCACGGATTATGACATTGGAAGAGTCATTAGAGTATTTAAATGATGACGAATATTGTGAAGTAACTCCTGAGTCGATTCGTCTTCGTAAGAAAATTCTTGATAAAAATGAACGTGAAAAAGCAGCAAAAAGGAAAAAAGTTGCTGAATTGAGTTAAGTAAAGAGGTGCATTCTGTGGAAGAACTAAAAGGCTTGTCCCCTAGTTTAAGATTCTTTATTGAGCTTACAAATATAGAGACGGGTGTATTACTACAATATTTCTTTATTGTAATTTTGACAGTGATTGTCTATCGGTTAGGATTTGCCAAAAAATTACCTCTTTTGAAAAATGTGATAATATATTTGTGCCTTTTTGCTGGATGCTTGCTAATGTTGTTTTTTTCCTATGCATTACCAATTGCTGAAGGCTTAGGTGTTGCAGCGTTAATATTAATCATATATAAAATTCGCCTTCACCAGTCAAAAAAGCAACAGGTAGAAGTTAAATAATGGGGGGAAGTTTATGCAATCCTTACAGGATGCACTTTATAACTGGCTTACGATCAAAATTGTGTGTGATGCGCGTCCTGATGATTCAGCTGCAATAGAGACCCGTGACTTTTTTGAAGATATAATAACATCCCAGCATCATGTTTCAAACATTCAAATAACTACAGATGATGTGATGTATTATCTAACCTATTTGCAAGGGGAAGAAACAAAAAAGACACGTTTTCCACGTGAATTAATTGAGGTTATGCTGAACCAAATAAATCAAGAACCTGAAAGGTATGAGAACTACCCAATGGAAGAAGATTAAAAAAACCGCTTGTATATTAAATTAAAATATACAAGCGGTTTTTTTTGTGTGAATAATAATTTCTGATGCCTATGCACATATTAGTGTACCCGTGATTTAGGGCAGTTGGCAGCATTTTACCATTCATCCTTTGCGGACTTAGGGCGGTATAGACGGAAATTGCCTGTGTCAATTCGTGCATTTGTTTTTTCAGATATTCTGGCATTGCAATCTTTGCACATATATGTATGGATGGGACGATTACGAAGACGCTTGGCTACAAATGATTCATCCTCAATAGTTTCAATTTTGTCACAGATTACACACTTTACTCTCATTCAAGCACCTCTTCAAAAAATTCTATCTTGATTACAGAATGGTTTATAGTAAGTATACCATGACTAAACAGTAAGAGGTAAATCAATTGGTTAAGGTTGCTGAATAATAGGGATAGTAGTAATATGAAAATATCTGTTTTGGATGTGGCTTAGGAAGTTTAATGGGGGTGTTTATGTTGGCAAATCAAGTTGAACCAAGGTTAATTCAATCATTATATGAGGAAATGCAAAGAGAACGTTTTGTAACTTTGGCTACAGTAGATTATGAAACTGGGGGTCCGAATGTTAGTGCTATCTCCTGGATATTAGCTAAAGACGATCGTACCCTCTATTTTGCGATTGATAATCGTTCCAGAATTCTCAAAAATATTATTAAAAATAATAAAGTAGTCATTAATTTGATAGCAAATGAATCTACATATTCAATCCAAGGGAATGCACATGTTAGAGAGGAAAGATTACCAGATGTCCCTTTAAAGCTGGCATTAGTGGAAGTAACAATTAATGAAGTCAGAGATGTCATGTTTTATGGTTCAAAAATTGTTGCAGAGGTAAGGTATGATAAAACCTATGATAAGAAAGCAGCCCAAAAATTAGATTCTCAAGTAATGGAAGCAATGAAAAAAGCTTAGTAGGAAACTAAGCTTTTTTTATACCTTTTTATTTTTGGTGATTGGATTGGTCTTCTTGCTCATTCTTTAATTTTTTTCCTTCGTTAGCTGGAAGTTTGTTATCAGGCTTTTCCGTAGCATTTTTAGGGTTTGGTGTGATTAAATCCCCGGGTACTTCAGGCATTAATCGCCCTGCAATATCTGCAAGTTCTTCCATAATTCCTCGAATTGGCCTGCCATTTTTTATATCTGCTTGTATCTCTTTTAAACGCTGGTTTGTATCAGCATCAGCTACCACAACCGCCTTGGCACCATAAGGATCTTTTCTCAAACTTTCAGCAACGGAGTATTTTATGGAGCCTACCTGTGATCGGTCAATTTTGGCATTAACATCAATTCCTACAATGGCATAGTTCCCTAAAACTACGGCTGTTGCATCATTTACATTAGGAATACTTGTTGCGAGACTTACTAAGCGTTTCGAAATATCCTGGCCGGATTTACGGTCAACACTTTCTATATAACTGTTTTTAACATTTACTAATGACTGATTATTATTTTTTGCTGTTTCATTATTATTATTTGTACTGCATCCTGCTAGCAGAAGGCAAAACGCTGTTGTCATTACTATGTTTTTCATTACTAAACACCTCCAAGAAGATTTACAAAGATTATAATTAATTAAGTCATGTTCACGATAAGATGTAAGGTCTCATTAACATTTATTGTGCGGAACGTCTTCTATCTTTATTCCAATAAACATATATTTTACCAAAGTCCAATCTAGCAAATGGTTGTTGAAACTTATTTTATAGCCATACACCAGGTGATCAGGAGGCGTCGCTTTGAGTAAAATATACGTGTTAGATACGAATGTCTTGTTACAAGACCCGTATTCCATTTTTTCTTTTGAAGATAATGAAGTTGTTATTCCGGCAGTGGTCCTTGAAGAAGTGGACTCAAAGAAAAGATATATGGATGAAGTAGGAAGGAATGCAAGACATGTATCCAGATTAATTGATGGTCTTAGGGCTTCAGGGAAACTTCATGAAAAAATCCCGCTTGATAGCGGGGGCTCAATCAGAATTGAATTAAACCATCGCTCCTTTCATGAACTTCAAGATATTTTTATTGAAAAAACCAATGATAATCGTATTTTAGCGGTTGCAAAAAACTTATACCTAGAGGAGCAAGCAAAGGAAGACGGCAAGCCGGTTATCATTGTAAGCAAAGATGCGTTAGTCAGGGTAAAAGCAGATGCAATTGGACTGACAGCTGAAGATTTTTTAAATGATCGGGTTGTTGAAGTCGAACATATATATACGGGGTTTTATGAGCTCCTACTTCCGCTTGAATTATTAGGCCGCTTTTATGAAAAGGGAGAATTATCGCTATCTGAAGTTGCTAACCATCCATTTTATCCACACCAATTTCTTATTATGAAAGATGTACTAGGAGGTTCTGCATCAGCGATAGGAATGGTCGATAAATCAAGTAAGAAGGTAAAAAAATTAACCTTAAACCAAGAACATGTTTGGGGAATTCATTCTAGAAATGTACAACAAACAATGGCAATTGAATTATTGTTACGTAAGGATATCCCACTGGTTACATTAATTGGGAAAGCGGGAACTGGCAAAACTCTGCTTGCTCTTGCTTCGGGATTAATGCAAACGGAGGATTTTAGAGAATATAAAAAACTATTAGTAGCAAGGCCTATCGTACCAGTAGGAAAGGATTTGGGATTTCTGCCTGGTGAAAAGCAGGAAAAGTTAAGACCATGGATGCAGCCAATTTATGATAATTTAGAATATCTTTTTAATACTAAAAAGCCAGGTGAATTAGATGCCATATTGGCAGGGATGGGATCAATTGAGGTAGAGGCACTTACCTATATTCGGGGAAGGAGTTTGCCTAAGCAGTTTATTATTATTGATGAGGCACAAAATTTAACGAAACATGAAGTAAAAACCATTTTAACTCGAGTTGGAGAGGGAAGTAAGATTGTATTAATGGGGGACCCTGAACAAATAGACCACCCTTATCTTGATGCCTATAACAATGGATTAACCTATGTTGTGGAAAGATTTAAGGATCAAAATATTTCCGGTCATGTCAAACTATTAAAAGGAGAACGCTCGGGTCTAGCAAGACTGGCCGCTGACCTTCTGTAAAAAAACGGGTGCCAATAGGCACCCGTTACTAGCCGGGTTAATCCAATAAGATAACCGGAATTATTTAACGATAAATGCTCTTACATTCCTAATAGGGTTATCCTGATTTGAACCATCACCAAAGTAGAGGTGGACAGGTCCATCAGCTGATAAAGGTTGTCCATTTTTTGAATATCCTAAAATGATTTCATAAGCTTTTTCAAGAGTATATTCATGTTCACCCTCTGTAGTTTGAACAACAAGGGTATTTGCGCCATCGCCTGGCTCAGCATTTAACAAGAATGGCTTTAAAGCTATTCCAAATGTTCCATTCAATACCTTTTCTTTTTCAAATTTCTTCTCAGTTTTTAATGTTGGAGGGTGAATGGCTCCTTCCATAATTTCACGATCCCAATGTTTTGAAACTGCTTTTGTGTAAGCTTCTTTTGAATCTATAATCTCTTTTTCCTTCGTAAAATAAGTGGTTAAATCAATACGCCGATCATCAAATATCCAAACCCCAGGGTCCAGCGTAATCTTGTATTTTACATTACCTGTTATAGTCATAATATTTTCCATCATACATACCCCCTAAAATCTAACCTCATTTAGTATAACTTTTTTTCGGTGGATTGTCATAAATACAACTCCTTTTGGCATTATCCATTATTGTTCTTGCAATTTTTTATTGTAAACGGTAAAATTTATAGATAAGTTGAATTATCGCTCTGAAATGGGGGGATCAATGTTGGCGTCTGAAATGATCGTGAATCACCAGGAAAAGGCTTATGCATTATTGCAGGCTGACGCTGAAAAAATATTAAAGCTTATCAAAGTGCAAATGGACAATCTCACGATGCCTCAATGCCCTCTTTATGAAGAGGTGTTGGATACACAAATGTTTGGCCTTTCAAGAGAAATAGACTTTGCTGTTCGATTAGGCTTAATAGATGGTAAGGATGGAAGGGCAATTATCGATCAATTAGAAAGAGAACTATCTGCTCTTCACGATGCATCCTTAAAAAAATAATGGATTAAGAACTCAGACAATACCAGAGAATTGTTTGAGTTTTTTATTATTCTTTTTCTTATATAGTTTTTTGAATTTTCTATATTAAAATATTGTAACAAATGAGTTTTTCCTCCACTTATTCCTCTGATTTTCTATTATAATAGATTAGTATATATTAATTTTTATAAATGAGGACGTCCTAAATGTTAAAAAAAATATTAAAATCATATGACTATACTTTAATTATGGCAATCATCCTATTGTGTGCTTTTGGGCTAGTGATGATATACAGTTCCAGTATGGCAACCGCGGTTCAAAGGTATGAAGTACAAAGTGATTATTTTTATCAAAAACAAAAGGTGTGGCTGCTGTTTTTTACGATCATTTTTCTTTGTTCAGCGATTATTCCCTATAAACTTATGAACTTCAAGAAAATACTAGTATTTATTGTGTTAGGTTCTATTCTTTCCCTAATTGGTTTATATCCTTTTGGAGTAGAAAAAAACAATGCACAGAGCTGGTACGCAATTGGGTCTTTCTTACTTCAACCTTCTGAATTTGTAAAGCTTGGAGTGATTATTTATTTGGCGGCTGTTTATGCAAAAAAGCAATCGTATATCAATCAATTTAATAAAGGTGTACTGCCGCCATTGGTGTATTTGTTTATTGTATGTGCCTTAATCATATTTCAACCTGACTTTGGTACTGCCTTTATTATTATAGTAATTGCCAGTATGATGATCTTGTGCTCAGGGATGAATTTTAAAAGTATCGGAAAATTAGGTTTAATGGCGGTTATTATCCTCCTGCCAGTTATTTTAGTTTCGTGGGGCAAGTTTTTTTCTGCAGAGCAACTAAGCCGTTTTGAAGTATTGCAAAATCCATTTGCCGATAAATATGTGAAGGATGCTGGCTTTCACCTTGCTAATTCGTATATTGCGATTGGATCGGGCGGTGTCAATGGGTTAGGCTTAGGCAGGAGTATTCAAAAGCTTGGTTATTTGCCAGAATCGCATACTGACTTTATTATGGCAGTAATTGCCGAGGAATTAGGAATATGGGGTGTGGGTTTCGTCATTCTCTTGCTTGCGTATATCGTCTTGCGAGGAATTTATATTGGCTTGCAATGTAAGGATCCTTTTGGGAGTCTCCTCGCAATTGGTATTTCAAGTATGATTGGCATTCAAACCTTTATCAATCTCGCAGGCGTATCTGGATTAATCCCTCTAACTGGTGTACCACTGCCCTATATTAGTTATGGAGGATCATCATTATTAATGCTTGGAGTTGCAACAGGAATTCTTGTGAATGTATCGATGTTTGTACGATATGAAAAGAAATATAAACATAAGCAGGAACCCGTGGATCATAAAAGAAAAACAAATGATGGAAAGGTTTTTTATCTATAAAGAAACGCGAGGGAATATTCCCTTGCGTTTTTAAAAATACATAGAATACGAGGTGCTTTACGTGACTAGACAAATTAATAAAGTTTTAGTGGCCAATCGAGGAGAGATTGCCATAAGGGTTTTTCGCGCTTGTACTGAACTGAATATTCGCACTGTTGCCATTTATTCAAAAGAAGATTCTGGAGCCTACCATCGATATAAAGCAGATGAAGCTTATATAGTAGGGGAAGGGAAGAAGCCGATTGATGCATATTTGGATATTGATGGAATTATCAATATTGCCAAAAAAAGTGGTGTAAATGCTATTCACCCTGGTTATGGTTTTATGTCAGAAAATATTCATTTTGCAAAGCGATGTGAAGAGGAAGGAATCATTTTTATTGGTCCATCGTCTAAACATTTGGATATGTTTGGAGATAAGGTGAAAGCTAGAAAACAGGCTGAGCTCGCCAATATCCCTGTTATTCCAGGTAGTGATGGACCTGTTAAGTCAGTTAATGATGTATTTCATTTTGCAGATATTCATGGGTTTCCCATCATCATCAAAGCCTCTCTTGGAGGGGGCGGCCGGGGAATGAGAATTGTCCAAACCAAAGAAGAAGTAAAAGAATCTTTTGAACGGGCAAAATCCGAGGCGAAGGCAGCCTTTGGAAATGACGAGGTCTATCTAGAGAAATTAATTGAGAAGCCCAAACATATTGAAGTCCAAATCATTGGTGATCAATTTGATCATCTCGTTCATCTTTATGATCGGGATTGTTCTGTTCAACGACGCCACCAAAAAGTTGTCGAAGTTGCGCCTAGTGTGTCTATTTCCCAGGAATTACGTAAGCGCATTTGTGATGCAGCTGTGAAATTGATGAAAAATGTCGGATATATAAATGCTGGTACCGTTGAATTCCTTGTTTCGGGAAATGATTTTTATTTTATTGAAGTTAATCCACGGGTTCAGGTGGAACACACGGTTACAGAATTGGTAACGGGGATCGACATAGTTCAAACACAAATTTTAGTTGCGGAAGGACATGAATTACACGGGCCAATTATAGGCATACCAAGCCAAGAAAATATCCAATTAAATGGCTTTGCCATCCAGTCTCGAGTAACTACAGAAGATCCGCTAAATAATTTTATGCCTGATACAGGAAAAATTAATGTATACCGTTCAGGTGGTGGTTTTGGGGTTCGTCTGGATGCTGGAAACGGTTTTCAAGGGGCTGTCATCACACCTTATTATGATTCTTTGCTCGTTAAGCTATCTACCTGGGCATTAACATTTGAGCAAGCTGCATCAAAAATGGTTCGAAACTTACAAGAATTTAGAATCAGGGGTATCAAAACGAATATTCCATTTTTAGAAAATGTAGTGAAACATGAAAAATTTAGAAATGGAGAATATGATACTTCTTTTATTGATACCACACCTGAGTTATTTATATTTCCCGTAAGTAAAGACAGGGGAACCAAAATGCTAAGTTACATTGGAACGGTCACTGTAAATGGTTTTCCGGGCATTGAGAAAAAGAAAAGACCAGTTTTCTCAAAACCCAGATTCCCTGCATTAAGGTTTGATCTTCCCTATCAAGAAGGAACGAAGCAAATTTTAGATAAATATGGAGCTGAGGGCCTCGTACAGTGGGTGAAAAATCAAAAACAAGTATTATTGACAGATACAACCTTTAGAGATGCTCATCAATCATTGCTAGCGACTAGGATGAGAACAACTGATATGGTTCATGTAGCAGAACCCACTGCCAAATTACTGCCTGACTTATTTTCTTTTGAGATGTGGGGTGGTGCTACGTTTGATGTCGCCTATAGATTCTTGAAAGAAGATCCTTGGGACCGATTACTAGCACTTCGTGAAAAAATACCAAATGTATTGTTTCAAATGCTGTTTCGCGGCGCAAATGCGGTTGGATATAAAAACTATCCTGACAACGTCATCCGCGAGTTTGTTAAGCAGTCTGCAGCTGCAGGAATAGATGTTTTTCGGATCTTTGATAGTTTAAACTGGATTAAGGGGATGGAAGTAGCGATTGATGCAGTGCGGCAGTCAGGAAAAGTTGCGGAGGCATCGATCTGTTATACAGGAGATATTCTAGACCCAACAAGAACAAAATATAACCTGACTTATTATAAAAACCTCGCTCAAGAATTAGAAAAACAAGGGGCACATATCCTAGCAATCAAGGATATGGCAGGTTTATTAAAGCCTGAAGCCGCTTATCGTTTAGTGTCTGAATTAAAAGAGTCAATCGACATTCCAATCCATCTTCATACACATGATACAAGTGGGAATGGTATTTTTACTTATGCACGTGCAATAGAAGGCGGAGTGGATATTGTTGATACGGCCCTAAGTACAATGGCCGGGTTAACCTCGCAACCGAGTGCAAATTCCCTATTTTATGCTCTTGAGGGAACAGCTCGAAGACCAAAAGTGAATATTGAGGCATTGGAGAAATTATCATACTATTGGGAGGATATTCGCCGGTATTATCATGATTTTGAGAGTGGAATGATTTCGCCGCATTCTGAAGTGTATCAGCATGAAATGCCTGGTGGGCAATATAGTAATTTACAGCAACAGGCTAAAGCGGTTGGGCTCGGAGAACAATGGGATGTGATTAAGGAAATGTATTCAAGAGTCAATAAAATGTTCGGCGACATTGTAAAGGTAACTCCGCTTAGTAAAATCAACTTGGTCAAGCAGTTCGCCTGGACGCACCTCTAGTGGCCTCTTCCCCTTTAATATTACTTTTTGAAGTTCTCCTGGAAAACCTTCATATGGCTGACCTAAATAACCTTCAAATAATTCAACTACAGAATCCGGAAAATCTAGGGACTGTCCCTTTAACATCACATCTTCTTCGGATAACTCATTCTGAACCATGAATAATGCCATGTCCCCCACTACCTTTGAAGAAATTTCTTATGCACTATACCCTAAAATGTTGATAGAATATATGAAGACAGTTGAGCTATATGGAAACATTTCAATGCTTGATACACCAACCTTCCTTTATGGTTTGAGAATGGGTGAAGAAGTTGAAGTTGAAATTGAAACAGGCAAAACGCTGATTGTAAAACTTGTTTCTATTGGTCAGCCACAGGCTGATGGTACCAGGGTTGTTTATTTTGAATTAAATGGACAGCCTCGAGAGGTATTTATAAAAGATGAAAGTATTAAATCTACTGTCATCTCCAGATTAAAGGCAGACGTGAAAAATGAAGAACATATTTCAGCTTCCATGCCAGGAACGGTCATTAAAGTCCTTGTTGAAAAAGGTGAGCAAGTTGAACGGGGGGATCACTTAATGATTACTGAGGCTATGAAGATGGAAACTACCGTTCAAGCGCCATATACGGGAGTAGTAAAAGACGTCTATGTTGCTAGCGGTGATGCGATTCTCACCGGAGATTTATTAATAGAGTTAAGTAAGGCCTAAAAAAAGTTGCCGGGGGTTAACCCGGCAACTTTTTTAATGATGATTTTTTCTGGATCTTGAGTATAACAAGAGAAAATAACTTAATACACCAAACAGGCAAGTAATAAAAAACGCATGTAACAGTGCGATATAGAGGTTTAATCTAGAAAAAATAATGAAAGCACCAGCGATTACTTGTAAAGAAACAAGTACAAAGGAAATCATCCAACCCCAATATAGAACCTTTTGATCTTTATAGTACCGAACAGCCAAATAAAAAATATACGCAATCCAGATGAAAATAAGACCTGCTGCAGCTCGGTGACCCATTTGCACCCATTCATACATATTCGCTGGCAGCGCGGGTGCATCATTTAAGCATAAAGGCCAGTCTCGGCAAATAAGGCTTGCTTTCATATGACGAACTAATGCTCCTGTGTAAATGACAAGATAACTATAAATAGAGACACCCACAATATGAAAACCCATTCGTTTATCTATGTAGAGTTTTTCTGCATCAAATTTCTTATCAATCTCAAATATTAATAGGGTTAGTAATAGTACCGATGCAAAAGATATAAGAGAAATACCAAAATGCAAGGCAAGGACAAAACTTGATTGCCCCCATAAGACAGCGGCTGCACCGATTAAGCCTTGTAAAAGTAAAAAGCAAATCGATAGTAAAGATAAAAATTTCGTTTCTCTTATGTGGCCGATAGCCTTCCATGACCAAATAGAAAGGACCAGCACCATAACGCCGCCTGCTCCAGAGACAAGACGATGTGCCAACTCAATAACCAACTCGGGAGTTATCTCTGATGGAACAAACTTCCCGTTACAAAGTGGCCAGGATCTCCCGCAACCCATACCAGATCCTGTTTTTGTTACCAATGCACCGCCAATTAAAATAAATATCATTCCGATTGTAGTGGCAACTGCCAACCACTTCAAAGAACGTCGCAAAAAATTCACCTCTTAAAAAAGTTCAATAATTTGTCATTGGATAAACCTGACAGTATAATAAATGAAAAGTCACTAGTAGTAAAAGTACTTACTAATCATAACGAATAAAGTCAAAAAAGAACAGAATTTCATCATAGTTTTTTAGAGAACTTTTCTATTTAAAGTCCATGAGATGAATAATTTCTACATTCCACTATTATTATAGTGGAAATAGTTGAAATAACCGGGTTCTTAATTTTTAGTCTTTTAGAAATATATATCCAATCAAATGGCTCACCTGTAATTTTTAGGGAAAATTATAAATGTTCTTGTGTAGGAAACCTGTAATTTCTAGTATTTATCATTTATCTTTTTATAAAGGTATAGTAATCAAAGGATGAAAATAGTAAAAGATGTCGGGGAATCAAACTATATTCGAACAAAGTCACAATTTAGATAAAAATTATTCAAAAAAAGTTCACAAAAATAACTAAAAGTGTGATTTAATATACAGAGATAGATTTAATGAATCACTACTTTTTTTGCTAATCATTCAATCGACTGCTTTTGAATAAATAGAAAGATATATGTTCTTACCCATATAATTATTACTTTAATAATACATGGCTAATAATGTATAAGTATTTATGTCCCGTAATTGGTGAATATTTGTAGTAAGGATTAGGAGGAATAAATATGTCTAACACAAAGGCTTATGGTGAAACGGCCATTGAAAATGGCTCAACAGGCCTCCATACACTTGAAAAGACAACCGTTTGGAAAGACTTTATGGCACTTATCAAAATTGGAATTGTTAATTCTAATTTAATTACTACGTTTACAGGTCTCTGGCTGGCACTTCATTTCTCCGGCCAAAGCTTTTTAAGTAATTTAGATATTATATTTTTTACTGTAGCTGGTTCATCTTTAATCATTGCAGGTTCATGCGCAATCAACAATTATGTTGATCGGGACATTGACCATTTGATGGAAAGAACAAAAGCGAGACCAACTGTAACAGGGAAAATCATCCCTGCAAAAGTATTAGCTTTAGGTATTTTCTTAATTGGACTGGGAACACTTTGTTTATTCTTTACAACGATGACTGCAACAGTAATTGGACTGCTTGGAGTTTTTAGTTATGTTTTCCTCTATACATTGTGGTCCAAACGCCAATTAGTTTCTAATACCATTATTGGCAGCATTTCAGGAGCTGTGCCCCCGCTAATTGGCTGGGCAGCAGTAGATGCAAATTTAGATATTATGGCATGGGCACTGTTTGTTCTAATGTTCGTATGGCAGCCGCCGCATTTTTATGCGCTTGCCATGAGAAGAGTGAATGAATACAGAGCTGCTAATGTTCCGATGCTTCCAGTAGTAAAAGGATTTAAGACTACCAAAATTCATATTTTGGTTTGGGTAGCAGCACTTCTTCCAATTCCATTTTTTCTTACCAAATTAGGAATCCCATTTCTGATTCTAGCATGCGTTTTAAATATCGGATGGCTAGTATTAGGGATTTATGGATATAGGATCAAAGATGACATAAAGTGGGCAAAACTAATGTTTGTTTATTCTTTGCAATATTTAACTATTATTTTTGTAGCAATGGTTATCGTTACACTAATTTAGTTTTGCTTCGATTCTTTCCTTTGGAAAAGGGGGATATATCCCTTTTCCTAAGAAGAGTAATGATACGGCTTTACAGCTTAAATAGTAAGCCATTATTATTTCTCTTCATATCGGAGAGGATCACCTACATACTTCTTTGACCAAACAATATTATTAGAATTCATTAGTGAAAGAGGGGTTTGATTAAGCGATGAAAAGGCTTGCTAAGTGGCGCTTGGCTTCGTTATTCGCGATTTTAGCGCTTGTACTTTCCGGTTGTGGTAAACCGTATTTGTCAGCATTAAGACCAGCCGGTGAAGTTGCAGACATGCAATATGATTTAATGAAGATAAGCACCTATGTCATGGTAGGAGTGATCCTAGTAGTAGTGATCATATTTGTTTTGGTATTTCTCCGTTTTAGAAGAAAAGATGATAAGATTCCAAAACAAGTAGAAGGAAGTCATAAATTAGAGATTATTTGGACGACTATTCCTATTCTTTTACTATTGATATTGGCTGTCCCTACTGTTGCAGCAACATTTAAACTTGCTAATGTTGACCCAATGGATAAAAAGGACTCAAAAGCACTTGTTGTTAATGTAAGATCACATTTATACTGGTGGGATTTTGAATATCCTGGCCAAAAAATTGTTACAAGTCAGGAATTAGTTGTTCCAACGAATGAGAAAGTGTATTTTAACTTGAAATCTATGGATGTAAAGCACTCATTCTGGATTCCTGCTGTTGGTGGGAAAATGGATACCAATACTGATAACATTAACAAGTTTTGGTTGGAATTTGATGATAAGCGGGCAAATGAGGCTGGAAATCTTTTTTACGGGAAATGTGCTGAGCTTTGTGGACCATCACATGCTTTAATGGACTTTAAGGTAAAAGCAATGACTCGTGATCAGTTTGATGATTGGGTATCTGATATGCAGAATGTAAAGAAACCAATCAAAGCGGATACAGATTTAGCTGCACAAGGCCAAGAGATTTTTAATAAAAGCTGTATTGGCTGCCATGCTGTAACACCTTCTAACAATATGCCTGATACTGCTCGCCTTGCACCAAACCTAACTAACTTTGGTGAAAGATCTCGTGTGGCAGGTGTTCTAGATCACAATAAAGAAGACTTGAAAAAGTGGATTAAAAATCCTGAAACTTATAAACCAGGTAATATGATGACTGGTAAATATGATATAAATGATGATCAAATTGATGCTGTTGCAGAATATTTAATGGGATTAAAAGTTCAGGACTAAAAGGGGATTTGTTTGAAAGGGAGGTAAAATTGTGAGTACCATGGCTCAAAAAAAGGGATTTGGCGCAACTCTATGGGACTTCTTGACAACAGTCGACCATAAAAAAATCGCTATCCTATATATGATTGCAGGTGGATTTTTCTTCTTAGTAGGCGGACTTGAGGCTGTATTCATCCGCATCCAGCTTGCAGTACCTAATAATGATTTTGTTAGTGCTGGTGCATTCAATGAAATAATAACCATGCACGGAACCACCATGATTTTCTTAGCAGCAATGCCGCTTCTCTTTGGTTTTATGAATGCGGTTATGCCCTTGCAAATTGGTGCACGCGACGTTGCGTTTCCATTTGTAAATGCATTAGGATTTTGGCTATTCTTTTTCGGTGGAATATTTCTTAATCTATCTTGGTTTTTAGGCGGAGCGCCTGACTCTGGTTGGACGTCATATGCTTCTCTTGCTTTACATTCCAAAGGACATGGCATTGACTTTTATGTACTTGGATTACAAATTTCAGGTATCGGTACCTTAATTGGTGGAATTAACTTTCTTGTAACCATTATTAATATGCGTGCACCTGGAATGACGTATATGAGGATGCCATTGTTTACTTGGACAACATTTGTAGCATCTGCGTTAATTTTGTTTGCGTTCCCTCCATTAACTGTCGGATTAACGTTGATGATGTTTGACCGTTTATTTGGAGGTAATTTCTTTGATGTAACAATGGGTGGTAACACGGTAATTTGGGAACATCTTTTCTGGATTTTTGGTCACCCGGAAGTTTACATTTTAATACTGCCAGCATTCGGTATTTTCTCGGAAATCTTTTCGATTTTCTCAAGAAAACGTCTTTTTGGTTATTCCTCAATGGTATTTGCGACCGTATTAATTGGATTCCTAGGGTTCATGGTATGGGCGCACCATATGTTTACAACTGGTTTAGGACCTGTTGCTAATGCAATCTTTGCTGTTGCTACAATGGCAATCGGTGTACCTACAGGTATTAAGATTTTTAACTGGCTGTTTACGATGTGGGGCGGAAGTGTTAAGTTTACTACTCCAATGCTTTATGCTTTTGCGTTTATTCCATCCTTCGTTATGGGTGGGGTTACAGGGGTTATGCTAGCAGCAGCAGCGGCAGACTATCAATATCATGATACGTACTTTGTTGTAGCCCACTTCCACTATGTAATTGTTGGTGGTGTTGTATTGGCAATACTTGCTGGAACACACTTATGGTGGCCTAAAATATTTGGCACCATGTTAAATGAAACATTGGGTAAAATTACTTTCTGGACTTTCTTGATTGGTTTCCATTTAACTTTCTTTATTCAGCATTTCTTAGGTCTTTGGGGTATGCCGCGTCGTGTATTCACCTACCTTCCAGGGCAAGGTTTTGAAACAGCTAACCTGGTAAGCTCCATTGGTGCAGCTTTCATGTCCGTCGGTGTCATCGTTATGCTTATTAACATTATTATGACTTCGGTTAAAAATGTGAAGGTTGGAAATGATCCATGGGGTGACGGAAGAACGCTCGAATGGTCTATTCCATCACCACCGCCATTCTATAACTTTAAGCAATTGCCGCTTGTTCGTGGTTTAGACGCTTACTGGATTGAAAAAATGGAAGGTAAAAAAGGAATGACACCTGCTGAACCACTTGGAGATATCCATATGCCAAATGCATCATTCATTCCGTTTATGATTGCTCTTGGTTTGTTCATAGCCGCATTTGGTGCAATGTACCATGTGGATAAATTAGCATGGGCATTACCGGTTATGATTGTTGGTTTACTGGTAACATTTGGATCAATGCTTATTCGTTCAATTAAAGATGACCATGGATTCCATATTCATAAAGAAGAATTACAGGATGAAAAGGGGGCTAAGGCATAATGCACGCTGAAGAAAAAATGACGTATGAAACATGGCCTGCAGAGCCGGAGAAATCAACCCTTGAAGCAAAAAATAAATTTTTAGGTTTTTGGTTATTCTTAGGGGGAGAGACAGTTTTATTCGCTTCTCTCTTTGCTACCTATCTTGCGTTAAAAGATAAGGTTCCGAATACAAAATTACCGTTGGCACATGATTTATTTGAATTACCACTAACATTTGTAGCGACTATGCTGTTATTAACCAGTTCAATTACAAGTGTCTACGCTATGTATCACATGAAGAATTATGCTTTTAAGAAAATGATGCTTTGGCTTGGCATTACAGTCTTATTAGGTGCAGGATTCCTTGGACTGGAAGTTCATGAATTTTCACTTTATGTCCACGAAGGACATACATTTTCTAGCAGTGCGTTTGGATCTGCCTTTTATGCATTAGTTGGATTTCATGGAGGACACGTAGCCTTTGGTTTGTGTTGGATTCTGTCATTGATGATTCGTAACTCTAAACGAGGCTTGAGCCTTTATAACGCTCCTAAATTTTATGTTGCCAGCCTATACTGGCACTTTATCGATGTAGTATGGGTGTTTATCTTTACTGTAGTCTATTTGATGGGGATGGTGGGGTAAGATGTCAAATCAGCCATTAAGCTCAGGTAACCCAAGAGTTGACCTTGAATATCGCCGCAAAAAGAGTGCTGAAGAGATGCGCTATCAAGTGGTTTCCTTTACCTTGATGCTTTTCTTAACATTTGTGGCATTTGCAGCTGTTGCGATGAAAGGATTTACGGCTTGGTTTACCGTTCCTTTTATCCTTCTTTTAGCAGCGGTACAAGTTGTTTTTCAATTGTTTTATTTTATGCATATGAGTCATAAAGGTCATGAGGCTCCAACATTATTTCTTTTTTCAGGATTAATGGTTGGATTAATTACAATATTGACATTTGTTACGATTATTTGGTGGTAAATGAAAAAAGAAAATCGGCTTTAGGCCGATTTTCTTTTTTTCATAAGGTATCATGATTCAATATTTGCTGCCTAAACATTCTTTAGATATAATAAAGACAAGTCTTTTACTATATATTGAGGTGAGATTAAGGTGCTGACAATAGATATATTTGGATTTAAAGCCCTTTGGAGCCCGTATTTTTTGTTCATTTTAATTGTTTTAACTGCTTCTTATTTTCTGTTGACCATTAAATATAGAACAAAGTTCAAAGGCAGTGAACCATTATCCGTTAAGCAAGCTTCATTTTTTTTAACGGCAATGATTTTGTTGTACGCTATCAAGGGTTCACCGTTAGATTTAATGGGACATTTACTGTTTTATATCCATGGGATTACGATGGTTATTTTAGTCTTTTTAATTCCGCCTTTGTTTATTTTATCTATTCCTGCCTGGTTATGGAGAACAATACTCAATAGTAATCTTATTGGCCCAGTATTTAAGTTTTTTACAAAACCAGTATTCGCTGTAATTTTATTTAATGGATTCTTTTCCTTTTATCATATCCCACTTATTTTCGATCACGTGATGCAGAACCGCTATTTACATGCTGGTTATTCAATACTCTTATTTATTTTAGCTGTCGGTTTATGGTGGTCTTTAGTAAATCCATTGCCTGAATTTCAAACATTAAGTGGTATAAAAAAGGTAGCCTATATTTTTGGGAACGGTATATTAATCACTCCCGCTTGCGCTTTAATCATTTTTTCTGATACTTCACTATATGCCACTTATCATGATCCAGAAGTTTGGGGGCGGGTGATGAGTTTATGTGTAGGAAGCTCAACATTTGCAAACTTGAATATAAGCGGCCCAGAGTTATTTAGCTCGATGACAGTAGTTGAAGATCAACGGCTTGGTGGAGTGGTAATGAAGATTATTCAAGAAATCATTTACTCTGTTGTTTTAGGTCAAGTATTTTTTGAATGGTACCGAAAAGACCAAGAAGATTCCGAACGAGAACTTAACAATCAGCGTTTAAACCCTACACTCGTTGAATAACTCCCATGATCAATGGGAGTTTTTTTATGAAGGTCCAGTATTATTTGAAAATAATAGGGAACTAATCTAAAATGAGGTTAGACTATTTAAAAAGTGAGGACAGGAAATGAACTCCATACCGATTTTACCTACCATTAGTACTTCTTTTATCGTTTTAAGTGCGATAACGGTTGCCATTGGCTGGTGGCAAATAAAACAGAGGAAAATTGAAACCCACAAAAAAACAATGTTTGTTGCTGGTATTTTTGCACTAATCTTTTTTATCATTTATGCAACTCGTACTATTTTTATAGGGAACACATCATTTGGCGGACCAGAAGAAATTAAAATTTACTACACAATCTTTTTGGTTTTCCATATTACTTTAGCAACGATTGGAGCGGTATTCGGTATTGCTTCTTTAACAACAGGTTATAAAAATAAATTATCCATTCACCGCAAGCTCGGACCCATTACAAGTATCATTTGGTTCTTTACGGCTATCACTGGTGTAGCAGTTTATTTATTATTGTATGTTGTTTATCATGGTGGGGAGACTACCTCGATGATAAAAGCAATTCTTGGATTTTGACCAACAGGTGCGGAATAGGGCATTTAATTTTTAATTAATTTATTTCTTGGTCATGATCTATACAAAAAAGGAAGAGCGATGGAAAAAATCCAGCGCCCTTTTTTTTTGGTTTAGGAAATTATAAATTTGAAGATTTGTGATATCTTTTTACTGGTTGAGACTAGTCCAGCTCCAGCACCCTGCGGCTAGTGTCCTTCGCCCATCTCCCTACGATAAGTCAACATCGAATCGCTAACGCTCTTCGTGTTTCCTTTATCTCAGTCGATGTGCTCCAGGCCATACGCCGCTAACCGGGCGCTTGTGCTTTTGTTCTTATTTTACTGCAAACGTACTTACTTCTTCGCTTATTTTTTCTAGAATCTTTTTGCATTGATTTACAAGTGAAGTTGGAAAGTTCTCACCTTCGCCATATTCCACGCCATGTGGGTAATAATGCTTCCCTAAAAGCGGCTGTAACAATTGAATGGTTGCCTTAAAGGTATCTACATCGCCCTCAGTTGCAAAACCTTGGATACGCAAATAAAATACCCCTTCTTTTAATTCGAATTTACGGTCATATGTAACACGATCATAATCCCACTGTCCAGCTCGAACTAGCCCATTCACATGCATAACGTCATCTAAACGGTTTAAATCTGCCTTCAAATTTTCAATGCCAGTATTCTCAAATTTCATCGACATACCCTCCTAAAAAACAATTACCGAACCCCAGTGTTTCGATATTGGATTTACAGCAAATATAATTCATTTTAATAATAGTTGAAATTGAATCAACTTGCAATGAATAGATACAAACGAATAAAACATTCATGATTGGCAGAACCTAAACTATTAGAAAGGCGAACAAAAATACTTTGGAGGCAAAAAGTATGAAAAAAATTCGTGATATTATGACAGATAATGTTGAATGTTGTACATTGTTAGATAACATGTATGAAGTAGCTGTAAAAATGAAGGAACAAAATGTTGGCGCCATTCCTATTGTAGATGGGGAGCAACTTGTGGGCATGATAACCGATCGTGATATCGCCATCAGAGGGGTTGCTGACAAACATCCAGGATCAACCAAGGTAGAAGACATCATGAGTACGGCAATGGTAACTGTTAGTCCTGAAGCTTCAAGTAAGGAAGGCGCAAAGTTAATGGCAGATCATCAAATTCGCAGGCTGCCTGTGGTTGAGAATGGAAAGTTAATCGGTATTGTATCTCTAGGTGATTTTGCTATACGGGAATTGACAGATGATCAAGCAAAAGAAGCACTAACTGAAATTTCTGAGCAAGATTATAATGGCCTGCAACATTAAAATTATTATACAAATATTAAAATTTCTACAAAAAACAGGTACAATATGTACCTGTTTTATTTATTAAGTGTTAATTTATCTGACATTTTTGATTATGTTTATTACTAATCAACATATAAATGATATAATTATTTTATCAATACATATAATGATAGAAAAGTAATAGAGAGAGGGTGAGTGCCTCTGCGAACGCTTAGTAGAATACTGATACTTTCCGTTGTTTTTTTAACAATTGGTTTTTATGTAAGTATAAATGAAAAAAATGATAGTGATGTTTTAATCAAGGAAGATCATACTTTAGAAATGAAACAACCATTACCACAAGATAATAAAACCGGTAATAAAATATCCTTAGAAAAACCTAATGAAGGATTGGCATTATGGATTGGACAAGACGTTACTAGTATAGAAAAGGAATTTGGGTTACCTCAAAGAATCGATGAGTCTTTGTATGGCTATCAATGGTATATCTATAATCAAAGTAATAACCGTTATTTGCAGGTTGGTGTTGAAAATAATCGAGTAGTGACAATCTTTGCGATCGGGGAAACCCTGGATGTCTCTCCATTTGAAATTGGGCAACCTGTTGAGGAAATTTTCAATTCAATATTTTTTGATACAAATATTAAACTTGAACTAAATGGAAATACCTATCAGTTTGAATTAAATGATACTGATTTAAACCTTCGGCCGATGGTTCAACTCGGAAATATTTTTGTTCAGTTATATATTGATAAGTTTACTGGTAATCTTTCAAGTGTGCGGTTTTTAGATGCTGAAACATTAGTGAAGCAGCGCCCATATGAACTTGTATATAGTGGGGAATTAATTCAGCCTCCAGTTCTAAGTGATGATATTATACAGTTAATTGAACAAAGTACAGAACAGCAGATTTTTGATCTCACCAATGTGCTGCGAACTAGGCATAAATTAAAACCGCTAGTTTGGGATGAAATAACCGCACAAGCTGCTTTTGAACATAGTAGAGATATGGCTGTAAACAATGATTTTTCCCATACATCCAAAAAATTTGGTGACCTTGCTAAACGGTTACAGGCGGCAAAAGTAGTGTATAAAGCGGCCGGAGAAAATATTGCAGCAAACTATACAGATGGTCCTGCTGTCGTAGAAGGCTGGCTTAATAGTAAAGGGCACAGGGAATCTTTATTAAATAAAGAGTTTTCCCATATTGGTGTTGGAGTTTACCAAAAATACTATACGCAAAACTTTATTGAGAAACTGGAGCAATAGGAAAAATGCCAGCTTGAAATAATGTAAAAGAAAAAGGTGACGGGAATCACCTTTTTTTTCGTTCATAATGGCTGAACAGGAACTTTTTGCCTTCCCAATAGCCATAAATTGTAATAGTATCTCCTACAGTAAAGGCATCTACTTTCATGGATTTTGTTACAGGAGTTATTTTTTTGGCGCTTATTACTTTTGTGGCGGTTTGTATTGTAACCGTTTGTATATATAGATATCGGTTGTAGTAAAATCGTTGTTTCTCATAACCAACCTCTTTTATTGTACCAGTTAAAACTGCTTCTTGCTTTACGTTCCCAGCTTCTAGCCACTTCTTGTCTTGTTCTTTCATTTCTTTTCTTGTTTTCAAAAAAAAATACAGACAAATGATTGGGATGACAATGGCAGTAACCATTATTTAAACGCCCCCAATGATTATTTACTTATGATAAAAAATGTTCCTGTTGCATAGGCGATTTTTTTTCCGTCGCTTCGAAAAGCTTCACCAGCTATAACCATCGTTGAGCTGCCCTTATGGATAAGTGTAGATTTACAACGAAGTGTTTCGCCCACTCCAGGCGCTATATAATGAATATTGAGCTGGTTTGTCACTGCTCCAAAGCCCTCAGGAAGCTGTCTATTGGCCAAGACACCCATAGTCGTGTCAAGGACCGTTGCTGTAATTCCCCCATGAACAATATTGAGGTTATTTTTTATGACTGAATTAATAGGTATGGTAATTTCACAGGAATTTTGGTCAAAGGAAGGTTCCATATGAAGAATGCCATCAATATATGTACTCCTGTTTCTGTTAATCTTTTTTTGAACACCTTCTAATAAACTTTTAATTGCCAGTAAGTCTGTTTCCGATCCGTTTTCAAGACATGATTCTAATAGTTGCTGTAATTGGTCTTTCATATACTGTAACCTCTTTCATCTCTTTTTCATTTCTTTTTGACATCTTACCACTTAGACACAAAATTATAAATCATTTTACAATGATTTGATGTATCACCTTTCAATTTTTTCAACATATCGTATTATTGGCGATGAATATGGGCAGAGGTGAGTAAAATGACGCAAAAACAATTGCACCCAACCGTACTCCAATTTAAAGAATTTGTTAAAAACAATCCGAGCATTATTAAAGAGGTACGGAATGGAAAGGCGACATGGCAAGAATTATATGAAGATTGGTACTTATTAGGGGAAGACGATAAACGCTGGGAAACCATTGGTAATGATACTAGTGCAACAACCGATTCAACTAATGAGCCAAAAGCGGATTGGATGTCCAATATTTTGGGGATGGTGAAAAAAATGGACCCCAATCAACTACAAAATCATATTAATAACTTGAGTCAGGCAATAGGTGCGATTCAAGGTGTTATTTCCCAATTTCAAGCTAATAATCCAAACGGGGCTGCTGGTCCACTAAAGAGTCAAGAAGGTCCTAGACATCCCTTTTCTTTTCGAAAAGACTAAACAGGAAGGGACAATGGAACAATGAGAAAAGATGTATTAAATTATTTAGAACGACAAAAAGAATTAAAGCAATTTGTTCGTGAACAACCCCAGTGGTACCGGAAACTTTCCCGGAACCCCAATGATTTACAAGCATTGGAAATAGCTTCCTTACATTATTATCGTAAAACCATTCCAGATCAGGTAGAGAAATTTTCCAATAGTGTTCAAATGGCGTCCATGATGTACAACATGTTTCAAGCAATGAAAACACAAAATTAACAATAGACCACATTGGGATAATATGTGGCCTTTTTTGTGTAGAAAGGAACAAGACTAAAAATAGTAAAGGAGGCGAACAATACATGATAAAGGAGTGATGGTGTTGAGGAAATTCATCCTGTTTTCTATCCTTGTATTTCTATTAACCGGAATACTGACTGGGTGTCAGAGGGATCTACCAAAGCCAGAAACAAAACCGAAAATCGTGCCTATTAATCAGGCAAGTAATGTTTATGCAGATATACTACCTGTCTCTAGTCAAAATGGACAAGATATCCCCTCTATATTTGTTCATCATCAAATAAAAGGGAACCAAGTACTAGTTGAATGTATTATTAAAGGCGTAAGTTTTCGTACATCTGATCATTCCAAACAAAGGGTTGGAAAAATAATAATTTGGATTGATGGAATTAAGAAAACGGAAGTTTCTTCAGCTGCCTTTATTATTAAAGGTCTTACACCTGGAAGGCATAAGGTAAAACTTGTGGTAGTAAACTTAAACACAAATGAGCCCTATGGTTTATCCAAAGAATTTATGGTAAATATCCCTAAGTAATTTGAAACTTTCGCTTTCGTCCTATTTTCATGGTAAAATAGCTATGGAGGTGGGCGAATGTGCTTGCTACATTAGAAAGAATTGAGCTCCTAGATCATGCTGAGGGATTAGCAAAAATGGTATTGGAATCCGAAATAGTGGAACAATATCAAATATGTTTATATAAAATGCAAAATAGCATAGAAACACAGCAAAAAATTAATAGGTTTACGAAACTAAAGGAACAATATGAAGAGGTTCAGCGGTTCGGAAAATACCATCCTGACTATAAAACAGTTATGATGCAAATTCGTGAATATAAACGGGAAATGGATTTAGATCCCTTTGTTGCTGAATTCAAAATCGCTGAAAATGATTTACAAAGCCTCTTGGATGAAATAAGTATTTTAATTGGCGGTGCTGTTTCGGAATATATCAAAGTCCCTACTGGAAATCCCTTTTTTGATAGTGGGCATGGCAGTGGCTGCGGCGGTGGCGGCAGTTGTGGATGCAGTTAAAAAATCAGCTTTCGGCAGCTGATTTTTTTGTATAATCTTTTTTTAACGTCCAGTTTATGTTAGAAGTGTGAAAAGTTTGAATTGAAATAGAAGGATTTAATGTGCTAGACTTATGTAAAATGATGGTTTTGCTGAAGGGGTAAAAAGTATGTTTGTTCAAAGACAGGGATTAGTTGTTTGGTTGTATTCTTTAAAACAGGCAAAAATGCTTAGGCGTTTCGGAAACGTTCATTATGTTTCAAAAAAGTTGAAATATGTTGTATTGTATTGTAATCAAGAAGACGTTGAGACAATAATGGAGAAATTAAATGCTTTTTCGTTTGTTAAGAAAGTAGAACCTTCATATAAGCCATTCTTAAGAATGGAATATGAGAACTCAGCTCCCGATAAAGCGAAGGAATATGATTATAAAATGGGAATTTAAAAAGGTGAGGGCAGTGACCCTCACCTTTCTTTATTGTAGTGGCGAAATAAAATGGTTTAATCTTAATATTCCGATTAAATACTGATAGTATAGTTCTTTTTCATTAAAAATAATGGATGGCTTTACAGATAATTCGTGAATTTGTTTACCAAGGGTTTGTGCTGTTTGCTCAAAAAGATCATACCTTTTATTTGAAACCTTGCTTGGATTAGGGATCCCTTCCCGACAAATATAAAGTGCTTGAAACTTTCCTGGATTGGTGGGTTCAAGGATTACAACTAAGGAGGTCACATCTTTATTGTTAATTGTTGAATGTAGAGCAATCATGTGGTGCAAACGGTGTTGATTTGCCCTTGCAAGTTCAAACAGCTCATACACATCTGAATATCCTTCTCCTAGTTCAATGAAGCGCTGTATCAAATGAAACTCCCCTTTATGTATTGATTCATTCTTACTTTATTAATAATAAAACAACTTATAAATAAAAAAAACCCTGCAGAACATTCTGCAGGGTCCTTCTACATCCTCTTAAAGGATAGAAGGCAAAGGGAGAGGAGAAACCGGAGGAAGAACTTATGGGGAAACGTAAGTCTTCTCCGCGGTTGGCAACAACATCCTCGAATTGATGTTGTTAATTACATTATTTCCACAACCAGAAAGCTTATACGTCTTTTTTATAAATTTTAATTTGAGCCTCAATTGCTTAATAATTTAGCAAAACACATGAAATATAGGAAGAACAGATTGTCTCTTTTTTATAGTTTATGATAGGATGGATTAAGAAAAAAATTAATTTCCAACAAAATGTGGTGATATGTCCATGAGAGTCGTTTCAGGTATATGTAAGGGGAGACCGCTTAAAGCTGTTCCAGGAAATACGACACGCCCGACAACGGACAAGGTGAAGGAAGCTTTATTTAATATGATTGGTCCTTATTTTGATGGCGGAATTGGGTTGGATTTATTTGCTGGCAGCGGTGGTTTAGGTATAGAGGGACTTAGCAGAGGATTGGATAAAGTGATCTTTATTGACCGTGAGGCAAAGGCTATTCATGTTATTCAAGAAAATATTAGAGCGTGTAAATTTGAAGAGAAGACAGAGGTTTTCCGAAATGATGCGGAAAGAGCATTAAAAGCACTAATAAAAAGAGAGATATGTTTTGATTACATATTTTTAGATCCACCATACAAAAAACAACAACTTGTTAATTTAATGGAAAAGATGGATCAACAGGAAGTAGTCCAACCTGATGGAATTGTTGTGTGTGAACATAGTTTTGACGTGGAATTACCTCAAACGGTGGGAAAGTTTACACAAATAAAACATGAAAAGTATGGAATCATTGCTGTAACAATCTATTCCAATAACTCATTGGGTAAGGGGGAGCCAATTTGACAAGGATAGCCGTTTGTCCAGGCAGTTTTGATCCAATTACATATGGTCATTTAGATATTATCAAAAGAGGTGCCAAAGTATTTGATACGGTTTATGTGAGTGTTTTAAATAACTCATCTAAAAATCCGTTGTTTAGTGTTGAAGAGCGAATGAATTTAATCAAAGCTGTAACAAAGGATCTACCAAATGTTAAGGTAGATGTCCATTCTGGGTTACTTGTTGATTATGCTAAGGCCGTAAATGCAAATGCGATCATCCGTGGATTGCGTGCCGTTTCAGACTTTGAGTACGAAATGCAAATTACTTCAATGAATAGAGTATTAAATGAAGACATCGAAACCTTTTTTATTATGACTAACAGTCAATATTCCTTCTTAAGCTCAAGTATTGTGAAAGAAGTAGCCAAGTATAACGGGGATATCTCCACTTTGGTCCCACCTATAGTCGAAAGAGAACTTCACAAAAAGTTTAAGCGAATATAAGAAAAAGGAGCTAGGGATTTTAGTCGCCCTAGCTCTTTTTCATCCGAGTAAATAAAATACACACATATAATAGCAGTGAGAAGATCGTGATAAGTGGGCCAAGTTCAATCATCCTATGGTAAAGGTGATTTGCCCAGGAGCCTTCACCAAAAAAGGCGACCGGTAAGGTATTGGAAGGCTGTTCATTACTATTGAAGCGAACATAAATGGGTTTCCATAATACAATAGTAAACACACTTGCGAAAAATCCTTGGATAATCCTTGCAAAGAAAAAGGGTTTAAATCTAATATCGGTTTGAGCTAGAATACTGGCTACTTGTGCTTGGACACTAAAGCCGCTAAAAGCAAGGATAAAACTTGTAATTACTGCTTTTTGTAACAGGGTTGCATCCTGTATTTGACTCGTTAGCTGGCTCCCTAAAGTAATTTCAAATAAGCCTGAGATAAAAGGGATGCTTAACATTTCTGGGAATGACAGGGAGGAAAGCAGGAATTCAACTGATTTTGCCAAGGTCGCAGTTATATGTAAATGATAGAGTAATTTGCTAATTACAGAGAATATGATAATAAAGCCGCCAACCATTAAGAGGGTTTGGATGGATGAATTAACAGCATCACCTAACAGTTTACCAATTGGCCGTTTATCTTTTAACCTTGTTTGGTGTAGTGTAGAAAAGGCAGTTCGAAGATTAAACCTTTTTCTTTCTTCGTGCGATTCTTCGGAAGAATCGCTTCCATAAAACCGCATTATAATCCCTACACAAATATTCCCTAAATAATGAGCAAGTGCAAGGATCATTCCTAAATGTGCATTATAAAAGAAACCTACTGATACAGCTCCAAAGATAAAAAGTGGATTGGAGGAATTAGTGAAAGAAACAAGCCTTTCTGCTTCAATTCGGGTTAGTTGGTTTTCTTGCCGTAAGCGTGCTGTAAATTTCGCTCCTGCAGGAAATCCTGAGGCCATGCCCATTGCCCAAACAAACCCTCCTACCCCAGGTACCTTAAAAAGCGGTCTCATTAGGGGTTCTAATAGAAAACCGATAAACTTGACCACCCCAAAGCCAATTAACATTTCAGAGACAATAAAAAAGGGGAGCAGGGAAGGAAAAACGATTTCCCACCACATATTAAGGCCGCGAATTGATGCTTCAAATGATTCCTGTGGAAAGGAAATGAGCGAGGCAGCAAAAACTGTGACAGAAACAGATAAAAAAATAGTCTTTAGTTTAGAACGAAACAATGAAGGGACCTCCTTCCAAGCAATTGTTCAAATTGTGCAAATCGATTATTTCAATGCTAAAATAGAAATTATTCGCATGAAATGTCAATATGACTTGTCCTCATATAAATCAAATATACTCATAGAACAGCAATTTAGACCATAAGATTGAACGAGATTTCTTTTGAATTAGGATTAGGAGGTCAATAGTATGGAGCACCCAAAAATAGGTTTAGCACTTGGTTCTGGTGGTGCACGAGGGTTTGCTCATTTAGGCGTAATTATGGCATTAAAAGAAGCTGGAATTCCGATTCATTTGATTGCTGGCAGCAGCATGGGAGCACTTGTAGCTAGCTTTTATGGGGCGGGTATAGATTTAGATCGGCTATATAAATTATCTACTGCATTTAAAAGAAAGTACTTTTTGGACTTTACAGTTCCGAAGATGGGCTTTATCTCGGGAAAAAAAATCAAAGAATTTATCAGGGTATTTACACATGGGAAAAATATTGAGGACCTCTCTTTACCAATTGGAATTGTAGCAACAGATTTATTAACAGGTGAAAAAGTTATTTTTCATAAAGGTCCTGTTGCGGAAGCGGTAAGGGCAAGCATCTCCATCCCGGGTATATTTGTTCCGGAAAAGGTTAATGGAAGGATTTTAGTGGATGGTGGTGTATCGGACCGAGTGCCAATATCAGTTGTCAAAGATATGGGAGCCGATATTGTCATTGCAGTTGATGTTTCAAGGGTGAAAAGGAACGCTGAAATAACGACTATATATGATGTTATTATGCAGAGCATTGATATTATGCAAATTGAAATTATCAGCAACAGGGAAATCTCTGCTGATATTATGATTAGACCACCTGTTGAAATGTATAGTTCCAGAGCTTTCACTAATATTGAAGATATCATTAATATTGGCCGAGAAGAAGCACAAGGGCAATTAAAACAAATAGAAACAGTTATTGCACAGTGGAAGGGGTAACAGGAGCATGAATAAAAAGGTTTATACGTGGGCAACCATATTTTTGGCTGTGATTCTCATTGGTGGAATGTATTTTACATTGCCATACTATGTATCAAAACCAGGAATGGCTAAGGAATTAGGACCAATCATTACCGTTGAAGGCGGCGATAAGGATGAAGGAAACTTTATGCTGACCACGGTAAGAATGGGAAGAGCCAATATCTATTCATACCTGGAAGCTAAGTTGCGTAAATATGAAGAACTTTATCCATTGGATATGATTTTATACGATAAGGAAACTGAGGAAGAGTATAATGCAAGACAGCTGCATATGATGGCCGGATCGAAATTAAATGCAATTGAAGTGGCCTACCGAAAAGCAGGATTGCCAATTCACTATAAATACAAAGGTATTTATGTTGTCCAAGTTGTTCCAGGTATGCCCGCAGAAGGGAAAATTCATGCGGGTGATCGAATCTTTAAGGTGGATGGGCAGGAGTTTTCTTCATCAGAAAAATTTATTGAATATGTTGGTAAAAAGAAGGCAGGAGATACCGTCACATTAACATACGCAAGAAATAAAAAAATTAGCGAAGATAGAATTAGTCTTCAGACTTTTAAAGAAGATCCCACTAAAGTTGGAATTGGGATTTCGCTCGTAGATGATAAAGAGATCACGGTTAACCCTAAGGTGAAGGTGAAAACCGATGAAATTGGCGGCCCATCGGCGGGATTTATGTTTTCTTTGGAAATATATAACCAATTAATAAAAGAAGATCTAACGAAAGGTTACCAAATAGCTGGAACAGGTACGATTGACGAAAAAGGAAATATTGGACCAATCGGGGGAATTGAGCAAAAAATTGTTGCCGCAGATAAGGCGGGGGCAGAAATTTTTTTAGCACCTAATGAAAAAGGGAAAAAGGATTCTAATTATCGCGATGCAGTAAAAACTGCTAAGGATATTCATACGAAAATGAAAATTATCCCCGTTGATACTTTTGATGAAGCTGTGGAATATTTAGAAAAGTTACCAGAAAAGTAAAAAAAGATGGCGTGCAGCCATCTTTTTTTATTCGATAAATAGGGGCGGCTGCTTATACTCTTGATTCAACAAGTCATGATTCCGATCATTTTGAATACCAAGAGAGTACACCCGTGCAGCTTTTACATCTAGTAGAATTTCTTTTTCCTTATAAGACGAAAGTTTTGAGACAAGGGGGAGAGTAAAATCCTTTTTCCGTTTATTCAAATAGTCTTTTCCTTTGCTGGTCATTCCTAAAAGCCTTAAATAAGATGCTTTTTCCGGTAGGTTCTCCAAATCCCTTTTTTTTGTATTGGTTAAGATATGGACACATAATCTTTGCAGCCTTGTCCATGTATATCGTTTTGTTTTGATTTTTTGCATAAAATCTTGAAAGCTGCTGGATATTAAAGCGGTAGTTAGTAATCTGTTTTCAAGTCCTTCTTCCATTTCATAGATTTCTCTGAGCTCCTCTGGACTGGATTGGAGGAGGCGATATTGTAAATAGTTCCAATAATTTTCCCATTGATGAAATCCATGAAAATGGTTATGGTACGCAGTTAGTAATTGTTTTGTTTGATTAGGTACATACTGGGAAATTTGAGTTTTACCGTTCTCTTTTGTAAATATAGCTTTTCGAATACTAGTTGCACTCGCAATGGTTTCAGAGGCAAAATGCTCATCATGATAATCAGCATTTTTTCTCGCAACCGTTAACGGCTTAACCATACTACCTTGTTTATAAATAGCTTTTATGTATTCTATTCCAAGAATATTATTTGGTTTAGTTAGATCTAAAAATTTGTTAGCGTCAGGCAACTCGTGAAAGGCAAGTGACATTGCTTTTGGATAACTAACACCAGTATCGATAAATCGATTAATATTTTTTTGAAAGGATAGTTGCTGCTTTTCTACAAATTCAATTGTCTGGAAGAAATCGAGTAGACTTCCGCTCTCGCTTCCAAAGCAGATGGACTCGCAGCCCACACCATCCAGGATGGAGATTGCCCCATTTGCGAACGTTTCAGCCTTTTGTACAGCGAAGCGGTACGGAAGTTCAAAGACAAGGTCCACCCCATTTACAAGCGCCATCTTCGTCCGGTACCATTTAGAAACTAGTGCTGGTTCTCCTCGCTGCAAAAAATTCCCGCTCATCACAGCAATCACAACATCAGCGTTAGCAGCTTCCTTCGCTGCTTTTAAATGGTAAGCATGTCCATTATGGAAAGGGTTATACTCGACAATTACACCAACAGCTTTCATTAATAATCTCCTTTTAGAAATTTACTAACATTATAGCAAATATTTAAGGAAACCATTCAAATATTATGATAAGATAATGTAGATGTTTGTAAACGACTTAACTGGATACACTATAAAAGAAAATTTCTTTTTTAGTGTTTGCAAATTAGTGTTTTGCACCTGACGAGGTGTAAAGAAAAAACATTGACAAAAATATTATCGAAGGCTATAATTACCTTTGTTGCCTTGGGGTGATTCAATTGAAATGGACATTAAGTCAATTACAAAAATATCGAAACAAGGTTTTTCTGATTGATGAGACGATTCGTGTGGACGAGATTAAACAAGTTGATCCTACCATTCGCGAAGTTTCTCCGATGCATATAACAGGTCGGGGTGATATCGATTCAACCAAAGTGACTTTCCATTTAAAAATCGAAGGTCATTTAATACTTCCTTGTTCTCGTACTTTAGTGGATGTAAAACTTCCAATTAATGTCGAAACAACTGAAACTTTCCTCTTGCAAGGTTCAGTTTATGAAACTGAAGAGGAAACATATCAAGTAAAGGGCGATGTGATTGATGTTATGCCGGTCATTCGTGAAATTCTTTTACTTGAGGTTCCAATGCAAGTATTTTGTGATGATGTCGAGTCTGACAATGAAGATGCTGCCCCGCAATCTGGTAAGGATTGGGAAGTTATTCATGGAGAAGATCAATCTAAAAAGATTGATCCAAGACTAGCAGGACTTGCAAAGTTTTTTGACGAAAACAATTCTTCCGATTCATAATCGGCAAATCTAAGAAGCAAAGTGAAGAACCAGCATTTCCTGGCCTTCATTACTTTCTTAATACTCTTTAAGGAGGTGGGAAGAATGGCTGTACCTTTTAGAAGAACTTCTAAAACTGCAAAAAGAAAGCGTCGTACTCATTTTAAATTAAACGTACCTGGTATGGTAAGTTGCCCAAACTGTGGTGAAATGAAACTTGCACACCGCGTATGTAAAGCTTGCGGAACATACAAAGGAAAAGACGTTGTTAACGACTAATTTCTGTTAGGATAAAAAGCACAAGGAGCAAATTGCCCTTGTGCTTTTGTCGTTTCTATAAAAAAGATGGACGTGTTAATATTATCTTGCTTACATATGATAACTGCTCCATTATTAGTAGAAGGTACACAGTTGGGAAAGGAGACGAAGTAAAAATGTCTTATACAATTGAAACACTACATAAGGGTTATTTGCTATTTACCATCACGAGGAATGAAAAAAGGAATGCAATCAATTATGCGGTAATGGATGGGCTATCCAAAGCTATTAAAAGGGCTGCAGAATCGGATATAAAGGCACTCATTATCACAGGTGCGGGCAAACGTGCCTTTTGTTCCGGCGGAGATTTGTCTGTTTTTCACTCTCTGCATACGAGTGAAGAGGTTTATCCGATGCTGTCTAAAATGGCAAACATTCTATATGCATTGCTAACTTTACCCATTCCAACCATTGCTCTTATAAATGGAGCAGCGGTTGGAGGCGGTTGCGAGCTTGCAGCGGCTTGTGATTTTCGTTTGGCCCGTAAGAATATACAAGCAGGCTTTGTCCAGGGGAAGCAGGCTATTACAACCGGCTGGGGAGGAGCTTCAATCCTAGCAGAAAAACTTTTGCCTGCCAATGCAATGAAGCTATTAATGGAAGCTGACCTTCAAACAGCTGAACAGTTAAAAGAGGCTGGCTTTTTCAATGAGCTCTTTGAAGGGAATCCTCTTGAATCATGTGATGAATTCATTGAAAAAATGATAAAAATTGATGTGGACGTGCTGCATGCCTATAAACGGGTGTGGATTAGAAAGTGGGAGGAGTCAAATCTCCGCAAAAGAATAGAGGAAGAAATCAAAACGTGTTCGCTATTATGGGAAAGCGAACAACATCAAAACTATGTTCAAGGGTTTTTAAGTAAACAGCAATAAATAAAGATTAAAAGACAACTTGTGTAGAAGTCTATCTTTTCTAGTAGATGCATATGTATTATAAAAACACTAGGAGGGATGAACTGATGTCACCAACTCGACAGGACGCATGGTCTGGGGATGAGGATTTATTGCTAGCAGAAGTTGTCTTAAGGCATATCCGTGAAGGCGGAACACAGCTCCAGGCCTTTGAGGAAGTTGGAAAACAATTATCGCGAACTTCTGCTGCATGCGGATTTCGCTGGAATTCATATGTTAGAAAGCAATATAAATCTGGAATAGAACTAGCAAAGAAACAGCGCAAAGAGGTAAAAAAACAGGAAGTTCCCGTTGATGTTGAACCAGATGAAAAACGGGCGACCATGGATACAGTCGAGACCCCGCTTGGTAGTGAACAAGCTGCTATCCTTACATTCCCAGCTGTTATACAATTTTTAGAAGGACTCCATAATCAAGCGAAAAATTCAACCAATTTTGAAGAGGAAAGAAAAAAATCCCTAGAAAAGATTAAGGAATTGGAAAAGAAGACTTTCTACTTGGCTGCGGAAAATGAAAGATTATCAAAAAATTTAAAGGCGATAGAGGAAGATTACCGCTCATTAATTGAAATAATGGAGCGGGCAAGAAAAATGGTCGTTCTTCAAGATGAGGATAGACAACAAAAAGTGAAATTTCAGATGGATAAAAACGGAAATCTAGAAAGAGTAGAAAAATAGAAAAGCGGAAGCGCCCTGGTCAGCGGCGTATGGCCTGGAGCGCTCCAACTGAGATAAAGGAAACACGAAGAGCGCTAGCGATTCGATGTTGACTTATCGTAGGGCGGAGAGCGAAGGACACTAGCCGCTAGGGCGCTGGAGCTAGACAATTCTCACGGGAAAAACTAATAAATTCTTAAAATGAAAAAAGCGGACTTTACTTTGTCCGCTTTTTTCACTTTATTGATGTTGTGCTTCTACACCCTCTGGGTACCAGACCAATGGGTTTTCTCCGCGATCACGTTCCATATCGTATTCTACATTGATAAATCCCATCTTTGCCCAAAAACCACTTGATTGTACTCTAGGGTTTGTCTTAATTGGAAGACCGAAGCTCTTTGCAAATTCCACAAGAGCATTACCAAATCCTTTTCCTTGATAATCTGGTAATACTTCAAGCTTCCATAATTCTAAATAGTTTTGTAGTGGATAGAAATAGCGGTCAAATTTAGCATCAATTTGATATAAGCTCATCCGTGCTACTAGTTTGTCTCCAAAATAGATCCCGTAAAACGGCGACTCACTATCATCTTCAACAATGTTTGCTTCAAGGTCTTCGAGCATCGATAACTCTTGAATTCCGTATTCTTTAAATTTTTTAAACTCTTCTAGTGTTTTAAAATTTATCTTGAGTTTTTCCACTGTTGCCACCATAGTTTACCTCCTAGAAATGATAAAATAACAATCTTGTATATATTTAATTAGTCTTGAATAATATAGTATGAATTAATTTTCACATTATTCAAAATGGACTAATTTCATTATATAACAAAAATACAAAAAGTTCTTAATCTAACTGTAGAAAGCGTTTTCAAATTTTGCAGGAAATTTGGATGATAATGGAGAAAAACTATAAAGGTAAAGCAGAAAGGGGGAAATGTGTGCAAAAAATTTTAATTGCCAATCGTGGAGAAATCGCCCTTCGAATAATAAAGACCTGTCAGGAAATGGGTATCGAGACCATTGCCATTTATTCTGATGCCGACAAAGAAATGCCGTTTGTAAAAGCGGCAACCAAGGCAGTTCGTGTGGGAGAACCGCCTGTTAATCAATCCTATTTGCAGATTGATAGAATTTTAGAAATAGCAAAATCCGAAAAAGTAGATGGTATTCATCCAGGATACGGATTTCTATCTGAAAATGCAGATTTTGCTAAACAGGCCATTAAAGAAGGGATTCATTTTATCGGACCCAAGCCTGAAACAATTGAATTAATGGGGGATAAAGTTGTTTCACGCCAAACAATGGAAAAGGCCGGTGTCCCAGTAGTGCCTGGAAGCAGCCTTGGTATAGATAGCATTGAAGAGGCCTGTAATCTGGCAGATACTCTTGGGTACCCTGTCATGTTAAAAGCTAGTGGCGGCGGCGGCGGGATTGGCATGGTTCTGTGTGAAAATGAACAATCGCTCATTAAATCGTTTGATTCAACTAGAACAAGAGCGATGGCTTATTTCGGGTCCAATATTGTTTTTATTGAAAAATATATTCCAGAAAGCAGGCACATTGAGGTGCAGGTGTTTGGGGATGAGTTTGGTAACATCGTACACATGTTTGAGCGGGATTGTTCGATTCAAAGAAGGCATCAAAAGGTCATTGAGGAAACCCCATCCCCCTATCTTTCAGACACAACACGTAAGAAGATGTTCGAAACAGCTATTAAAGCGGCCCGTGCCGTTCATTATACAAATGCAGGAACGATAGAATTTATTGTAGATGAAAATGAAAATTTTTATTTTCTTGAAATGAATACACGCTTACAAGTAGAGCATCCAGTGACCGAATACATTACAGGTCTTGATTTAGTCAAATGGCAAATTCTTGTTGCCCGAGGAGAAAGACTGCCCTTAAAACAACCAGAAATAAAAGCAACAGGCAACTCTATTGAATTCCGGCTTTATGCAGAAGATCCCATCCGTTTCTTACCATCACCAGGAAAAATTACTACCCTGAATTGGAATTTGAAAGAAGAAGGCCTAAGAATAGATTCTGGATATGTGGAAGGCGGGACTGTGACACCATATTACGATCCGATGATTGCAAAATGTATCACGTATGGAGAATCTCGACAAGAAGCCCTAATCAAGGCGAAAAAACTTTTTCGGGATATGAAAATTGTCGGGATTAAAACGAATGTACCACTATTCTTAACCATCCTAGATCATGAAAACTTTCTAAATGGAACATATACAACAAGCTTTATCAATGACTTGAATAAAAAATAAAGAAATAAGGAGTTGCATGGAAATGAAAGAAATCACAGCATCCATGGCAGGTACAGTTTTAAATGTTTTCGTATCAACAGGAGACCAGGTGAACCCAGGACAGGAAGTTGTCATGTTAGAATCAATGAAAATGGAAATTCCAATCGAAAGTGGAGTAGAAGGAGTTGTACGGGAAGTAAAGGTAAGGGCTGGGGATTTCGTCAACGAAGACGACGTAATGATTATTCTCGAATAACAAGATTAGATGGGGGAATAAAATGGCAACTATTCATACGTTAAATGACCAATTAAATGAAAATAGAAAACAGATTGAAGCTGGTGGTCTTCATAAATATCATGATAAAGCAAAAGAACAAAACAAGTTATTTGTTCGTGAGCGTTTGTCATTATTATTTGATGAAGGGGAATATGAAGAGGATGGAAAATTTGCTAATTTTCATGCTGGTGACCTCCCGGCGGATGGTGTCATAACAGCAATTGGAAAAATTAATGGGCAGACAGTTTGTGTCATGGCAAATGATTCGACCGTAAAGGCTGGTTCTTGGGGAGCACGGACTGTTGAAAAAATAATTCGAATCCAAGAGGTAGCGGAAAAGTTAAAAGTACCATTGTTCTATCTTGTTGACTCTGCTGGTGCGAGAATCACTGATCAGCTGGACATGTTTCCCAATCGTCGTGGTGCGGGGAAAATCTTTCATAATCAAGTAAAACTGTCGGGAATGATTCCACAGGTTTGTATACTATTTGGGCCATCTGCAGCTGGCGGGGCCTACATTCCAGCCTTTTGTGATTTAGTCATTATGGTCGATCAAAATGCCTCCATGTACCTTGGTTCACCGAGGATGGCGGAAAAGGTAATCGGCGAGAAGGTTTCGCTTGAAGAAATGGGCGGAGCTCATATGCATTGTACAGTAAGCGGCTGCGGGGATGTCCTGGTTTATAGCGAAGAAGAAGCAATTGAATCAGCAAAAACCTATATTAGTTACTTTCCGGCCAGTTTTAAAGAAAAAACAAAGATGACTGCAGGGGTGGCTGCAAAAGAAGGTCGGGACCTTGAGGCGATTATTCCGGCTAATCAAAATGCACCGTTTGATATGCTTGAATGTATTGAACGACTTGTGGACAATGGTAGTTTTTATGAAATAAAGAAGCTATTTGCATCTGAAGTTATAACGGGATTAGCTAGAATGGATGGAAGAGCGGTTGGAATTATTGCCAATCAGCCTAAGGTAAAAGGCGGGGTATTATTTGTTGATTCTGCAGATAAAGCCGCAAAATTCATTCAACTCTGCGACGCCTTTCATATTCCCTTATTATTCCTAGCGGATGTTCCAGGGTTTATGATTGGTACCAAAGTAGAGCGAGCTGGAATCATCCGCCATGGAGCTAAATTAATCGCGGCTATGAGCTCTGCTACTGTACCGAAAATTTCCGTCATCGTTAGAAAGGCTTACGGTGCTGGTCTTTATGCGATGGCAGGTCCGGCATTTGAACCAGATTGCTGCATTGCTTTACCGACTGCCCAAATTGCAGTCATGGGTCCGGAGGCAGCAGTAAATGCTGTGTATTCAAATAAAATTAACGAAATTTCAGATCCAAAAGAGAGAATCGCCTTTGTCCAAGCCAAGCAAAAGGAGTATAAAGAGCATATCGACATTTACAGACTCGCCTCAGAACTGATTGTGGATGAAGTTGTTGCGCCTTCGGAGTTAAGAAACGTCCTTATTCAACGATTTGCCTACTATGAGACAAAACAATTAGTATTCAGTGATAGAAAGCATCCCGTTTATCCAGTTTAAAATCTATTACGATTCAAACCTTTTCGAGAGAACTCCGAAAAGGTTTTTTTATGAACATACATACAAACCAGTAACATCATCTGATAAAATATTAGAAGGTATATGTGCCCGTTTTATGTGGTGATAGTAATGGATGTAACTTTTCAGATAAATGATAAAAAGAGGGGTTTATTATGAGGGTAGGAATCATCGGTGCTGGTTCGATTGGTTTATTGTTTGCTAGTTATATTAGCAAGGCTTTTGAGGTAGTCCTTTATACTAGAACAAAGGAACAGGCGGCATTAATTACTAAACATGGTATCGTGCTGAAAAAGGGCTCAGATAAGGACATATCAAAGGTGAAAGCTTTGCCGATTACTTCATACAAAGGAATGGAAGAATTAACTATAATTGCTGTTAAACAATACCAGCTCCCTTCTATTATTGAGATACTAAATGAATATGCTTCTAACAACCTCTTATTTATTCAAAATGGAATGGGTCATCTACCCTTGCTAAATGGGAGAATGGCAGATAATCTATATGTTGGTTCTGTAGAACATGGTGCCCTTAAGGAGAATGCTGTTACGGTACGGCATAATGGCGTAGGAGTCATGAATGTGGCTGTTTTCCAAGGCGACCCACTTATGTTACAAACATTTACGCAAGCGGGATCTGAGATGTTCCCCATTGTCTATCAACAGGACTACTCTGATATGCTGGTTAATAAATTAATTGTCAATGCGGTTATAAATCCATTAACGGCCATTCTTCAAGTGAAAAATGGTGCGTTGATTGATAATCCATTCTATTATCATGTGATCCAAAATCTCTTTACTGAAATTTTGACTATATTACATATAGAATCATCGCAGAAAAATTTGCAAATAGTGATCGACATTTGTAAAAAAACGGCAAATAATCGTTCATCCATGCTAAAAGATCTTGAATCAAACAGGCTGACAGAAATAGATGGAATTTTAGGGTATCTATTGACAGAAGCAAATAAACAGGAAATACACGCGCCTCAAATAGAGATTCTTTATCATTTAGTAAAGGGAAAGGAACTAGAGGGGGCAGAGACTATATGAGTATGATTCTTTCCAATATTTTAACCTTTTTCTTTACCATGCCGTTTTTGGGATCTATCTTCCTATTCTTAATCCTTCATTTTATTACAAGAAATACACAGAAATCCGTCCGGAAATCATTGGATTATACGACCATCTTATTTATCATTTCTGTGCATTTTTTAATTATAACTATATGGGGAAAATCTTTTTTTTGGTTAATAATACTTGTAATGATATTTAGTGCAATGGTGTTTGTCATTGTACATTGGAAAGTAAAAGAAGAAATCATCGTGAAAAAGGTGTTGAAGGGATTTTGGCGGTTTAATTTTCTTTTATTTTTTCTTGCTTATATAACTTTAACCATCTATGGTTTCGTGTCACGTGCGATAACCTTTACTTTTTCATCCTAATTTGAAGCAAAAGTTTTCTGTAATTGGGGTGAGGAATGGTATACTCGTAAAAGAATGAATCTGGGTGATCAGAAAGGAAGTACATCAATGGAGATTTTAAATCTCTCTTTACCAGCAACCAATCGGTTTGCATCGAATTATTTGGAACAATCTGCGGAAATTCAACCTTTTTTTCATTATCGTTTCAATAATTTAAACGAGGATAAGAAGAGAATCGTTGAACTAAACAACAGAACGTTTCCCCGTATGGAGGTTGCTGCACATATTGAGGGCTTTATGGAGCGCTTTCCATCCTCAGAGGCCGTAGAGAAGTCGTTAGCTAAATTAAAAGCAAATAATAGCGTTGTTGTCATTGGCGGCCAACAGGCAGGTATTTTGACAGGACCACTTTATTCCATACATAAAGTCATTTCCATAATAAAATTGGCAGAACAAAAAGAAAGACAGCTTGGGGTTCCGGTCGTTCCTGTTTTTTGGATAGCGGGGGAAGATCATGATTTCCAAGAAGTCAATCATGTATTTGTACCAGTAAAGGAAAAGGTGGATAAATGGACTTATCCGGAAAAGGTCCATCAAAAGAAAATGGTGTCCGACATAACACTTAACAAGGACACATGTCTAACTTGGGTTGAAAATATTATTGAGAATTTTGGGGAGACCGAACATACAAACAATCTTTTAGAATTTGCGAAGATTCAGCTATCAAAGTCAATAACCTTTGTTGATTTCTTTGCTAACATTATAATGGAACTCTTCAAGGATTATGGGCTTTTAATTGTTGATTCAGGAAACCGTGAGTTTCGTCAAATCCAAAAGGAATTTTTAAAAAAACAAATTGAACATTATAAAGCGATTACCTTTTCATTATTAGCGCAACAAAAGCAAATTGAGAAAAAAGGCTTCCCCGCCACAATAGAGGCAAGTGAGAAGGCAGCAAACCTATTTTATTATGATCAAAGACATAATGAGCGAATCTTACTTGAATTTGACCATGAAATGGATCACTTCGTGGGGAAAAGTGGTACTAAAACATTCACAAAAGAAGAATTAGTGGAGTTAGCTGATCGTTATCCTGCCTATTTAAGCAATAATGTGGTAACTCGGCCACTCATGCAGGAATGGCTCTTTCCAACAATTGCTTTCATTGCGGGTCCTGGTGAAATAGCCTATTGGGCAGAACTAAAACTTGTTTTTGAGCATTTTGATATTAAAATGCCGCCCATTGTACCACGCTTAAACATAACATTCTTAGATCGATCAGTGGAAACAGACATAGTTGATTTAAAATTAATGTTAGCCGATGTTTTAAGCCATGGTACCGAGAAACAGAAAGAAAAATTCTTATCAGAAATTAAAGATAAAGAAATAGAGCAATTGTTTTCAAGGACGATTGAGCAACTGGTAAAACAATACGAATTAATTGAAGCTAAAACGGAACAACTTAATAAAGGTCTACTGCCAATGCTAAAGAAAAATGAAAGTTATATCGTAAAAGAGATAAACTTTATGCAAGCAAAACTAGAAGATTCAGTAAAGTTGAAACATGATGTTCAACTGAATAGATATGCCCGAATTGATCTTGCTTTACGGCCAGATGGCTCACCGCAAGAACGAGTCTGGAATATATTTTACTATTTAAACCAATTTGGGTTAAATTTTATTACTGACATTATGACCCTGACGTTTGAATTTGATGGCTATCATAAGGTAATAAAGCTTTAGAAAAAACTCCACCTCCGTTGTGGAGTTTTTTTATTTTTCAAAAATATTCATAAGGAAAAAAGGATTTTTAAGAAAATAAGGAGAATAGTTAAAAAATAAGTGGAGGAAAGTGGGGGAATGTGGTACATTTTTAATAGAAAGTGGGGGTAATGGGTATGTTCATGGGTGAATACCATCACAGCATTGATAGTAAAGGCCGTTTAATTGTGCCCTCCAAATTCCGTGATGAACTTGGTGATATGTTTATCATTACGCGCGGATTGGATCAATGTTTGTTTGGTTACCCTGTTTCAGAGTGGGGGCTAATTGAAGAAAAATTAAAAGGCTTACCTCTGACAAAAAAGGATGCCCGAGCTTTTACACGATTCTTCTTTTCAGGAGCGACAGAGAGTGAACTTGATAAACAAGGAAGAATAAATATTCCCACACCATTATTGCAATATGCAAAATTAGAAAAAGAATGTGTCATTTTAGGGGTTTCCAATCGAATTGAAATTTGGAGTAAACAGATTTGGGAAGACTATTTTACACAGTCCGAAGAATCTTTTACGGAAATTGCGGAAAATATGATTGGCTTTGATATATAATGGGAAAGTTATATTAATATATTTTCTTATTATAGGTTCGATTGGAAAAGGAAGGTTACGTAAATGTTTGAACATACAACTGTGTTATTAAATGAAGCTGTTGAGGGATTAAATATTAAACCGGATGGCATTTATGTGGATTGTACCTTGGGAGGTGCTGGTCATAGTTCGCTCATCCTTTCAAAATTAGGAATGAGTGGGAAACTATTTGCATTTGACCAAGATGAAACAGCAATTGCTAATGCTAGAGAGAAGCTAGCCCAATATGGAGATCGCTTAGAAATAATAAAGAGTAATTTTCTATATTTGCAAGAAGAACTTGAAAATCGAGGGATTGATAAGGTTGACGGAATTCTTTATGACCTTGGCGTTTCTTCCCCGCAATTGGATACACCAGAAAGAGGCTTTAGTTACCATCATGATGCCCCGCTGGATATGAGGATGGACAATGAAGCTGACATATCTGCCTATGATGTCATTAATCATTGGGCCTATGAAGATTTAGTTCGCATCTTTTTCCGTTATGGTGAAGAGAAATTTTCTAAACAAATTGCTAGAAAGATTGAGGCCGCGAGAGCGATTAAACCGATTGAAACCACATTTGAATTGGTTGAATTGATTAAGGAAGGAATCCCTGCACCTGCTAGAAGAAAGGGCGGTCATCCGGCGAAGCGGATTTTTCAAGCTGTTAGAATTGCTGTTAACGATGAATTAGCGGTGTTTGAAAAATCTCTAAACCAAGCGATTAATTTATTAAATTCACAGGGGAGAATAAGTGTCATTACCTTTCACTCCCTAGAGGACAGGATTTGTAAGGCGACTTTTAAAAAGGCTAGTGAGATTCCACAGCTGCCTCCGGGTTTACCCATTATTCCTGATGAGTATAAACCGATTTTAAGGCTTGTCTCTCGTAAACCCATTCTGCCTTCTGAAGAAGAACTCGAGCAAAACAACCGGGCACGGTCTGCCAAACTTCGTATTGCAGAAAAAATATAAATATTCATCAACGGTTTCAACATATCTATATCGGTGTTGGAATAGCAACTATAATTATTAAAATCTGGAGGGGAAACGTTTGGGTAATCTTGCCAGGAAGTATTTAGAACAGCAGCAAGCAGAGCAGTCAGTAAAAAACAAGAGTCAATTAAAAATAAAAAAATCCTGGCTTACTCCGGGGGAAAAAATCATTGGTGTGGTATTTGCAGGAGTGGTATGTTTTGGGGCAATCCATCTCATTTCAAACCAATCGAAAATTTACGAAGTAAATAAGGATATTCAAACGGTGCAAGAAAAGATTGATGAACAGCAAAAAGTTAATGGTGACTTGCAAGTTGAAGTGAGTGAATTAAGTTCGTACGATCGGATTTTTGAAAAGGCAAAGAAGTTAGGTTTAATAAAAGATGAAAATAACGTCAAGGTTGTGCAGGAAAGATGAATAAGAAACAGCCATATATGAATGCAGGAGCAGCCTTATTATTTGTTGGATTTGGCTTGCTCTTTTTTGTTTTGCTATTTAGGTATTTTTCCATTCAAATTACTGGAGAAGTCAGTGGACAGCCTCTTGCTGCGAAAGCTCAGCAGAAATATAACAAGGAGGGAATTTTACAAGCTTCCCGAGGAGTCATCTATGATCGAAATGGTGAAGTGGTGGCGGAGGATACAGCAGCCTATACTTTAGTAGCGATTTTGGATAAAAAGATGACAACAGACCCGAAAAAACCAAATCATGTGAAGGATCCCCATAAAACAGCAACGGAACTCGCTAAGTATATTAATATGGATGAATCAGAGATTTATAGAATTTTAGCGAATGGGATTAAAAATGATAAATTCCAAGTGGAGTTTGGTAAGGACGGGAAAGATATAACCTATGCTACCAAGAAAAAGATAGAAGGCCTCAAGCTCCCTGGAATTACATTTTCTCGGGATTCTAAACGATTCTATCCAAATGGGGTATTCGCCTCCCATTTAGTAGGTTATGCAGATCGAATAGAACAAAATCACGGAACCTATAAGTCTGTGGGGAAAATGGGGATTGAAAAAACATTTAACAAGGAATTAACAGGAAGTAACGGCACGATCAATTATGATAGCGATTTATGGGGATATATTCTGCCAGATGAAAAGCAAAAAATCACCCCGGCAAAGAATGGAAATGACATCTATTTAACTATCGATCAAAAAATCCAAACCTTTTTAGAGGACGCGATGGACAATGTAGTGAAGGAATACAAACCGAAAAAAATTATTGCTATTGTCGCAGATCCGAAAACGGGGGAAATTTTAGCGATGGGTCAGCGCCCATCATTCCATCCGAAGACCAAAGAAGGAATTGATAACAGCTGGCATAATGAAGCAATTGAAACATCATTTGAACCAGGATCAACGATGAAGATCTTTACCCTGGCAGCTGCTGTACAAGAAAAAGTATTTAATCCAAACGAAGTCTATCAGTCTGGTTCCTACAGAGTGACTGACAAATCACAAGTTATTCACGATCATAATGGGTCTGGATGGGGGCCAATCACCTATCTTGAAGGGGTTCAACGGTCTTCAAATACAGCTTTTGCTAGAATTGCCAATGAAAAGTTAGGTTTTGATAAATTTAGAGAATATCTAACCAAATTTGGCTTCGACAAACCCACAGGGATTGAACTGCCAGATGAAACATCTGGTAAAATTCAATTTACTTATCCAATCGAAAAACTTACGACTGCCTATGGTCAAGGGACTGCTATTACACCGATTCAACAAATACAGGCGGCTACTGCTATTGCGAATGATGGGAAAATGATGAAGCCTCATGTCATTGAAAAAATTGTCAATCATGATACGAAAGAAACGATTGAGAAGGTATCACCGGAGGTTGTTTCCACCCCTGTATCTACAGAAACGGCTAAAAAGGTTCGTGATATCCTGGAAACGGTTGTTACCTCACCCAAAGGGACTGGGGGCCGTTATGCCATAGAAGGTTACAATGTAGCGGGAAAAACAGGTACAGCTAATATCCCAGGGCCAAATGGAAGATATTTATCAGGAGTTAACAATTATATGTTTTCATTTTTAGGGATGGCTCCAAAGGATGATCCAAGACTAATTGTTTATGTAGCCGTTCAGCAGCCCGAATTAGAAGGGATGGAAGCGGGTCAAGGAGCAATTCCGGTATCGGCTGTTTTTAATCCTGTTATGAAAAATAGCTTACATTATTTAAATATTCAACCGGCTAAACTAGAAACGGCTGAAGTAAATAAATTGAAAAATTATAAGGGTCATTCAGTTGAAGCAACTAAGGCCGAGTTGAAAGAAAAAGGCTTTGAAACAGTTGTGCTTGGCCAAGGGGCAAAAGTGGTAGATATGCTGCCAAAACCTGGGACGACTATTCTAGAGGGAGAAAAAGTTATCTTAAAAACAGAGGGTGATTTAACTGCACCTGATTTAACGGGCTGGTCACTCAGAGATGTATTGAAAGTTGCCAATATTGCTGAGTTAAAACTTAGTTCTAAAGGTAAAGGCTTTGTCACTAATCAAAATCTTAAATCGGGTACCCTGCTAAAAAAGGGGGATTTCTTAATTGTTGAACTTAAAACCCCTGAGGAACAGTGGGATAATGAAAAAAAGGCAAAAGAGGAAGAGGCTGCAGGAACGAAAGACGATACAGAAGTACTAGTGCAAGATTAAAAAAATCCCGCTATGAAGCGGGATTTTTTCAGTATATACTACCTTATTCGAACGTTCTATTTGAAAAAGTACAAGCATATAAATGAACGATAATCAAAAGTGGAAAAAGGAGGTTCGTTCATTGTATGCGTGTTTCTAATGTAACTGTCCGAAAACGGCTAATGATTGCACTATTCGTTGGAATCCTGACCTTCTTAATTATTGATGTTCGTCTGGGTTATGTCCAATTTGTCCTTGGGGATATGCTGACCGATCGTGCAAAAGGGTCTTGGAGCAGGAACATTCCGTTTGAACCGGAACGTGGTCAAATTGTAGACCGTAATGGCATACCGTTAGCAACCAATATTAGTGCCCCCACAGTTTATGTCATTCCAAGACAGATAAAAGACCCTGCCACCACGGCTGAAAAATTAGCAACTGTGTTGGACATGCCTAAAGATAAGGCTTATCGCGAAATTACTAAAAGTGCATCGTCTGTAAGAATAAAAGAAGGCAGAAAAATATCACATGAAAAGGCAAAAGAAATCAGAGCCCTTGGTCTTGAAGGAGTCTATATTGGTGAGGATTCAAAGCGGCATTATCCAAATGGCAGTTATCTCTCCCATGTATTAGGCTTTACGGGTGTCGATAATCAAGGGTTAATGGGACTAGAGCAATATTATGATAAGGAGCTAAGTGGCGAGCGGGGAGCGGTTAAATTCTATGCTAATGCCAAGGGAGAAAGAATGAACGATATGGCGGATGATTATGAGCATCCCGTAAACGGTCTTGATTTAAAACTGACTATTGACTCGAAAATACAGAAAATTGTAGAACGGGAGCTTGATATAGCGGAAGCGAAATATAATCCCGACGGAATTGTCGCGGTCGCCATGAACCCAAATAACGGGGAAATTTTAGCCATGTCAAGCCGACCAACTTTTGATCCATCCAATTTCCAAAATGTCCCCCAAGAAGTATATAATCGAAACCTTCCAGTTTGGTCTACCTATGAACCTGGATCAACCTTTAAAATTATTACATTAGCGGCTGCGTTGAATGAAGGAAAAGTGAATCTTGAAAAGGAACATTTCCATGATTCAGGGTCTGTCCAGGTAGCAGGAGCAAGGTTAAAATGCTGGAAGCGGGGCGGTCATGGGGATCAATCATTTTTAGAGGTTGTGCAAAACTCGTGTAACCCAGGATTTGTCGAGTTAGGAGAACGATTAGGGAAAGAGAAACTTTTTAAATATATTAAGGATTTTGGTTTTGGTCAAAAGACTGGAATAGATTTACAAGGTGAAGGGACAGGTATATTGTTTAATTTAGCAAGGGTTGGCCCTGTTGAACAAGCAACAACCGCCTTTGGCCAGGGGGTATCTGTTACCCCCATTCAACAGGTGACAGCAGTTTCCGCAGCTATCAATGGCGGGATCCTGTATAAGCCATTCATTGCAAAAGAATTAATTGACCCTGTTACGAAAGAAGTGGTAATGAGAAATTCCCCTGTAGAAAAACGCCGAGTGATTACAGAGGAAACCTCAAAAGAAATCCGGCATGCACTGGAAAGTGTTGTGGCACAAGGGACTGGCGGTAAGGCTTTTGTGGAAGGATACCGTGTCGGCGGTAAAACAGGTACTGCCCAAAAAGCGCAAAATGGGAGATATCTAGAAAATAACTTTATAGTATCCTTTATGGGATTTGCTCCGGCTGATGATCCGCAAATTGTTGTTTATGTAGCGGTTGATAACCCTAAGGGAGTGACAGCGTTTGGGGGTACCGTTAGTGCACCAATCGTTGGTAATATAATGAAGGATGGGCTAAGTGCAATGGGGATAGAACCACGAAAAGATCAAATCGAGAAAAAAATCAAGTGGCCTGATACACCACTGCTAAAATTACCGGATTTTGTTGGAATGACAAAATCAGAATTACAGGAGCAGCTTATTAATTTAACGATTGATCCAAGTGGCGAAGGGGATGTTGTGGTAAGACAATCTCCTGAACCAGGTACAAAGGTTAAAGAAGGATCGAAAATAAGACTTTACTTTGGTAAGGGTGAATAAGATTAAAAGTATGGATGGGCGGCCGGAATGTATTCCGCCGCCTAAATTTTTATTAAGCCGCATAACTAAATGGTAAAATGAAATGTTTTAATGTAAAATAAGATGGAACTTTCGTAAGAAGATCATATAAAGTGAATAATAGTAAATCAGACATGAACGGTAATGAGAGGATTTGAGAGAAATGAAGCTACACGAGCTACTTGAGTATTTGCAACCGCTCCATCCTTATAAGGTAGAAAATCCGGAGATTACTTCAATTGAGAATGATAACCGGAAGGTGCAAAACGGGAGCTTATTTATTTGTATTAAAGGCTACACTGTGGATGGTCACGACTATGCAGAATCGGCGGTTAAAAATGGTGCAGCAGCCATATTGGCTGAACGTCCGTTAAATATAAATGTGCCTGTGATTATTGTAAATGATACAACAAGAGCAATGGCAGTGCTCGCGGATGCCTTTTATGAGCAGCCAACGAAAAATCTTAAACTGATTGGGATTACAGGTACGAACGGAAAAACAACCACTAGTCATCTAATAGAAAAAATTTTTGCTGATGCAGGAAAAAGAACGGGCCTGATTGGCACAATGTATACAAAAATAGCTGACAAAACAATTGAAACCAAAAACACAACCCCAGAAAGTCTGACCCTTCAAAAAACCTTTAAACAAATGGTCGATGCGGGTGTCGATTTGGCTGTCATGGAGGTCTCTTCACATGCCCTAGACTTAGGAAGGGTGCATGGTTGTGATTATGATGTTGCTGTTTTCACGAATCTAACACAAGACCATCTGGATTACCATAAAACGATGGAAGAATATAAACGAGCGAAAGGCTTATTATTTTCTCAGTTAGGTAATACCTTTGATAAAGAAAAACCTAAATTTGCAGTATTAAATGCAGATGATCCTGCCTCTGAGATGTATAGCCGTTCTACCGCGGCCCATGTCGTTACATACGGTATTGACCAAAAGGCTGATATCATGGCCGAAAATATTCAAATGACCCCCAAGGGTACAACTTTTAATCTGGTAATCGATGATGGTGTTAATTATCCAATAAATATGCAGTTAATAGGTAAATTCAGTGTTTATAATGTGTTGGCAAGTATCACGGCTGCATTCGTCTCAGGGATGGAAATAAACGATATTATCCGGTCCATTGAGAGTATTGAAGGGGTTGCAGGAAGATTTGAACTTGTTAATGAGGGCCAAGATTTTACTGTCATTGTTGATTACGCCCACACGCCAGATAGTTTAGAAAATGTTCTAAAAACTATTAAACACTTTGCGGAAAAAAGAGTGTTTGTTATAGTGGGCTGCGGTGGAGACAGGGATAGAACGAAACGCCCGCTGATGGCTCAGATTGCCTGCAAATATGCATCGGATCCGATTCTTACCTCGGATAACCCAAGAAGTGAAGATCCTTTAGAAATATTAAGGGAAATGGAATCGGGTGTCCAAGGGAAAACTTATCAGGTTATTGCAGATCGAAAAGAGGCTATTTATGATGCAGTCCAACAGGCTTCAGCTGGGGATGTCATTTTAATTGCCGGAAAAGGTCATGAAACGTATCAAATCATTGGAAATGTTGTTTATGATTTTGATGACCGGCTTGTGGCTAGGGACGCAATTAAGGGGAGATAGATATGTTTTTAGCTTTAAAGGATCTATCAAGAATGTTTCAAGATAAGCAAGGAATTCAGGATGAGATGGTGTTTTATACGGTCGCAGATCGTGCCGATGCCGTTCAGCCAAAGGGGCTATTTATTCCTATACAGGAGGAATCTGGGGAACTGCTTGAAGCAATCGCGAATGGAGCGATTGCAGCCATTTGGGATAAGGAAAAGATGATTCCGCATTATAAACCCAGTCATTTCCCTATTTTCTTTACAGATGATTTAGCGGAAGCACTCAAAGACATAACAACAAAATATAAAGAAAAATTAGATGGAGAAACGAATAGACACATGAAGATAACAAACTTTAAATTGACAAATAAGAAACTTCTTAATAAAAAAAATCAATCATATGATATAGCTGGTCTAGTAGATCAGCTCAACACTAAAAAAGAGGGGGGGGAATAAAATGAAAGAGCAAGTTATTTTTTTCACAATACTCATGGGCTTTCTTATATCGGTTTTACTGTCTCCGATTTTTATTCCTTTCTTGAGAAGATTGAAATTTGGACAAAGCATCCGGGAAGAAGGTCCTAAATCACACCAAAAAAAATCAGGAACACCAACAATGGGTGGCGTCATGATTTTATTTTCCATCATCATTTCCACATTGGTTATGATTGGTAAATACTCAGAGGAAATACCGGTTACAGCATTTTTACTGTTATTTGTGACCTTTGGGTTTGGTCTGCTTGGATTTTTGGATGATTTCATTAAGGTTGTTTTAAAAAGGAACTTAGGATTAACATCAAAACAAAAGCTCCTAGGTCAAATTATCATTTCTGTTATTTTTTATTTAATTTATAAACATACGGGGCAATCAACAGAAATAAAGCTTCCTTTTGGTGACTACTCCTTTGATTTAGGGTGGTCATTCGTGTTGTTAGTCATTTTTTGGCTGGTTGGATTCTCTAATGCCGTTAATTTAACAGATGGACTCGACGGATTGGTGTCAGGCACCGCAGCCATTGCATTTGGGGCATTTGCCGTTTTAGCATGGAATCAAAATCAATTTGAAATTGCTGTTTTTTCTGTGGCTGTAGTGGGGGCTGTGTTAGGGTTTTTAGTATTTAACGCCCATCCAGCTAAAGTTTTTATGGGTGATACAGGGTCGCTGGCACTCGGTGGTGCTATTGCTGCTATTGCCATTCTAACTAAACTTGAGCTTTTGCTGATTATTATTGGCGGTGTTTTTGTGATCGAGACATTATCTGTAATTTTACAGGTGGCATCCTTTAAGACGACGGGGAAACGGATTTTCCGCATGAGTCCATTACACCATCATTATGAATTAGTTGGATGGTCTGAGTGGCGGGTTGTTGTTACATTTTGGAGTGTAGGTCTAATATTCGCGATACTAGGTATCTATATTGAGGTGTGGTTATAAGTGAAACAGATTAAAACATATCGTCATAAAAAAATTCTTGTCCTTGGTTTAGCTAAAAGCGGTGTTACGGCAGCCGCCCTGTTACATAAGCTTGGAGCATTTGTTACAGTTAATGATATGAAGCCATTATCAGAAAACCCAGAGGCTCAAGGATTATTAGAGCAAGGAATAAAAGTAATCTGTGGTGAACATCCGATCGAACTTCTTGATGAAGGGTTTGAACTAATTGTAAAAAATCCAGGCATTCCTTACTCTAATCCAATGATTGAGGGAGCCTTGGAAAAAGGTATTCCCGTTATTACGGAAGTGGAACTTGCCTACGAAATATCTGAAGCCCCATTTATAGGGATTACGGGTACAAATGGGAAGACAACCACAACAACACTAGTATTTGAAATGCTGAATGCAGGGAAGAAGCAGCCATTAATTGCTGGAAATATCGGTACGGTTGCTTCTGGTGTTGCTCAAGAAGCAACGGAAGATCATACTATTGTAATCGAATTATCTTCGTTTCAATTAATGGGGATCACCAATTTCAATCCTAAAATAGCTATCATTACTAATATTTATGATGCCCATTTGGACTATCATGGATCAAGAAAAGAATACATCGCTGCAAAGGCAAACATTACGAAAAATCAGACTGAACTGGAGTATTTAATTATTAATGCCGATCAAGAAGAAACCATGGAAATCGCTCGAAACTCGAAAGCCAGTATCATTCCTTTTTCTACAAAGAAGGAATTGACAGAAGGTGCGTTTATCCGCAACGGCTGGATTATGTTTAATCAGGAAAAGGTAATGGAAATCAGTGAGATTGCCTTACCAGGTGAACACAATTTAGAAAATATCTTGTCCTCAATGGCTGCTGCTAAATTATCAGGCGTAGAAAATGCGGCCATTCAACAAGTACTCCAAACCTTTACTGGTGTCAGGCACCGTTTGCAATTTGTTGATAATGTTAACGGCAGAAAGGTGTACAACGATTCAAAAGCAACTAATATGTTAGCAACCATCAAAGCGTTGTCAGCATTTAAGGGACCGGTCATTTTACTTGCTGGCGGGTTGGATCGAGGCAATGAGTTTGACAATCTGCTGCCATATCTGCAGCATGTAAAAGCGTTGGTTACATTTGGCCAAACGGCTGCAAAGATTGAACGTGTTGCTAATCTTGCCGGAATAAAATCTATTAGTCGTGTCGATAATGTTGAAAAGGCCGTGCCAGAAGCATATCGATACTCCGAACCAGGTGACGTCATTCTATTATCTCCCGCTTGTGCGAGTTGGGACCAATATAAAAGTTTTGAAGTTCGAGGAGACATTTTTATCGAAGCGGTGCATAAGCTTAAGTAAGGGCTTGTCCTTCGAAAAGCTTCATCGCCCTTTGGGCGCTGAAGCTAGACAATTATCTAAGGTTAACTTTTGATAGTGCGGAGCCCTAAAACTCGTAGTTGAGGTGGATAGAGGTGCCGACAAAGAGAACAACTCCTGATTTTATTTTAATGATTGTAACATTTACACTGCTGGCAATCGGGCTCATTATGGTATACAGCGCAAGTGCAGTCTGGGCTGAATATAAATTCCAAGATTCCTTTTTCTTTGCAAAAAGGCAAACCCTTTTTGCAGGAGTTGGAATTGCAGCCATGTTTTTTATTATGAATATCAATTACTGGACATGGAGAACTTGGGCTAAGACCATTTTAATTGTCTGTTTTGTCCTATTGGTCCTCGTTTTAATTCCAGGGATTGGGAATGTGCGGAACGGGTCTAGGAGCTGGATCGGAGTAGGTGCTTTTTCTATTCAGCCCTCAGAATTTATGAAATTGGCAATGATTGCTTTTTTAGCCAAATATCTTTCTGAGCGGCAAAAGTTAATTACCTCATTTAAGAAAGGGCTCATCCCTTCTTTAGGTCTTGCATTTATTGCCTTTGCAATGATTATGTTGCAGCCAGACTTAGGTACTGGAACTGTCATGATGGGTACATGTGTAGTGATGATTTTCATCGCTGGAGCACGAATTAGCCATTTTGCCTTCCTTGGGCTTATCGGTGTAGCAGGTTTTATTGGGCTAATCGCTTCAGCACCCTACAGGATTAAACGGATCACTTCGTTTTTAGACCCATGGTCGGATCCACTAGGGAGCGGGTTTCAAATTATCCAGTCCCTTTATGCTATTGGACCAGGAGGATTATTTGGACTTGGGCTTGGCGAAAGCCGGCAAAAGTTTTTTTACTTGCCTGAACCGCAAACCGACTTTATTTTTGCCATTCTTTCCGAGGAACTAGGCTTTATTGGCGGCTCATTCATCTTGCTTTTATTTGCTCTATTATTATGGAGAGGAATACGGATCGCCTTGGGGGCGCCAGACCTTTACGGGAGCTTTCTCGCTGTTGGAATTATTGCCATGGTCGCCATTCAGGTAATGATTAATATTGGTGTTGTAACAGGACTAATGCCGGTAACAGGGATCACGTTACCTTTTTTAAGCTATGGAGGGTCCTCGTTAACTCTGATGCTAATGGCAATCGGTGTTCTCTTAAATATTAGCCGTTATTCCAGAATTTAAAAATGATGCCCTGTCCACTAACAGGGTTTTTTTATTTATTGGACCGCGAATAGAATAATGACTTAGTCAAATCTACAGGATTAGATTACATTTCCGTAACAATCTTTTTTCTTTCGCTTTTTTTCCTATGGTTTTATAGTAGAATGTGTTTAGCAACTTTTTAGAGGTGAGAAAATGAAAATAGTAGTAAGTGGGGGCGGGACTGGCGGACACATTTATCCGGCACTCGCATTAATCAGGGAGATACAGAAAGAAGACACAAGTGCAGAGTTTTTATATATCGGTACAATAAATGGTTTAGAAAGTAAATTAGTCCCTAGGGAGAATATCGCTTTTAAATCCATCCATATTACTGGTTTTAAAAGAAAGCTATCCTTTGAAAATGTTAAAACGATTTATCGATTTATAAAAGGTGTGAGGGATAGTAAAAAAATTATAAAAGAATTTAAGCCTGATGTTGTGATTGGTACAGGCGGATATGTTTGTGGTCCTGTTGTATATGCAGCTGCAAGCCTTAAAATTCCGACTATTATTCATGAACAGAATAGTGTGCCCGGGTTAACAAATAAATTTTTAAGCAGGTATGTAAATAAAATTGCGCTCTGTTTTGACGAAGCAAAGGACTACTTCCCTAAGGAAAAGATTGTTTTCACGGGAAATCCTCGTGCTTCTGAAGTGATGGGGAAGGATGGGATTAAGGGAAGGCTCTCCGCGGGACTTAGTACGTCTAAGCCGGCAGTCCTTATTTTTGGTGGCAGCCGTGGTGCACGACCAATCAATGAAGCAGTAGTAAAAGCACTTTCAGAACTGGCTGAAAAACCATATCAGATTCTTTATATTACTGGGGATGTCCATTTTGAGGCCGTTCATAAAGAAGTTGAACTTGTGGGGAATCCCAAAAATGTTATAATAAAGCCATTTATTCATAATATGCCAGAAGTTCTTGCCGGAATTGATTTAGTAGTTTCAAGAGCTGGAGCGACAACTCTGGCAGAAATTACTTCACTTGGAATTCCAAGTATCCTAGTGCCAAGCCCTTATGTGACCAATAATCACCAAGAGAAAAATGCTCGATCTTTGAGTGATCATGGTGCAGCAAAAATTTTACTTGAAAAGGATTTAAATAATAAAAGTCTCGTGGAACATATTGATCGAATCCTTTTAAATAAAGAAAATTTAAAAGAAATGAAATTAAAAGCTAAAAAGATGGGTGTTCCTGATTCAGCAAGCAGATTATATTCAGTTATGAAACAGCTTGTTAACACAAATCAGCGGTAGCCCAATTAAATCTTTAGCATAAACTAATAGAAAACGCATCTTGAAAAGTTAGGGTGGTAAATTTGGACGCAATTGTTGCGGAGTTACAAAACTTAAATATTGGCAAAGTGAAAAGAAATGAACCTCTTCTTCATCACACTACAATAAAAATAGGCGGGCCAGCGGATCTCTTTATTGAACCTTCCTCTGTAGAAAATTTGAAAACGGTTATGGGTGTGTTAGAAAAGCACCATATAAAGTGGCGGGCAATCGGCAGAGGTTCTAATCTTTTAGTCTCCGATAAAGGGATTGAAGGGGCGGTGATTAAACTCGGTTCTGGATTAGACCATCTCGAGATTAATGAAACTTTAGTAACAGTTGGAGGCGGCCACTCACTTGTTAGTCTTTCGACATTAATAAGTAAAAAAGGGCTGGCAGGTCTTGAATTTGCTAGTGGGATACCTGGGTCAGTCGGTGGAGCTGTTTATATGAATGCCGGCGCACATGGCTCAGATATTAGCAAAATATTAACAAAGGCACATATATTATTTGATGATGGGAAGTTAGAATGGCTTTCTAATGAAGAGATGGAGTTTTCGTATCGAACATCGATTTTACAGAAAACACGTCCAGGAATTGTTGTTGAAGCAATTTTTGAGCTTTCCCAAGGTGACCGCGCTGTTATTGTCTCTCAAATGCAAAAAAATAAAGATTATCGAAAAGTCACTCAACCATGGAATTTTCCTTGCGCGGGCAGCATTTTTCGAAATCCTCTTCCCAATTATGCTGGTAAATTAATTGAAGAGGCTGGACTAAAAGGATACAGTATTGGCGGCGCGAAAATTTCAGATATGCATGGAAATTTTATTGTTAATGCCGGAAATGCTACTGCTGAAAATGTTCTTTCGTTAATTCAGTATGTGAAGGATACAATCTACAATCAATATGAGATCAATCTGGAAACAGAGGTAGAAATTATCGGGCGAAAGTAAAAATTAACTGGGTAGTTCCCCTGCTTTAAAACTTACTTTTCTTGTAAGAAACCTCTTACGAATGACAAATATTGTGTTATAATTACTGATAATATTATAGGTGGAAGCTAGGAAGAAAATTAGAGACGGCATGAATTTTCGTGCCGTTATTTCTCTTTTACGGTTCCCATTCAGAATATAGTGGACAAGCTTATGGTTGTTATTTTAGGTAGTTTAAGAACCATTGTCCATTAACACACTGTCTAGTTCCAGCCCAAAAGCTTTAACGCTTTTCTTTTTTGGAGGAATATATGAATGGAAAAAGGTAAAATCGTTGCTCTGGAGGATCGTATTCCTAAGCTGAAGGAGCAAAGAAGGCGAAAAGCAAACAGACGGCTTGTACTCCTGCTAATTTTGTTTTTTACAATGATCATGATTGTGGCTTATTCCCAATCCCCATTAAGCCATGTGAGAACCATTACAGTAAAAGGGAATGAAGTATATTCCGAAACTGATGTAGTTAAAGCAAGCGGTATTACTAAAAAGACAAATATCTGGAAAATAAGAAAAAGTCAGATTACGTCAAATCTAAAAGATTTACCGGAAATTAAAAAAGCAGAGGTAAAGATTTATTGGCCAAATACCATTCAAATTCGTGTAAAAGAATTTAATAGAGTTGCCTATCTAAAAAATCAAACGATTTATTACCCAATTGTCGAAACCGGAAAAGTAATAAAAGACAGTAAGACGGAAATAATCCCAGTTAATTCTCCGATTCTTTTCGATTTCAAAGAAGGCAAAGTCCTTAATTTAATGGTAAAAGAGTTAGAAATTCTTCCAAGTGAAATTTTAAACTCCATTTCTGAAATTCATTATTCTCCTAAAAAAACTGACCAGTATCATATTTCCTTATTTATGAATGATGGCTTTGAGGTAAGTGCTACGCTAAGAAGTTTTTCAGATAAGATGGCTCATTATCCCTCCATCATTAGTCAACTGGATCCCAATAAAAAGGGAATTATTGACCTCGAAGTAGGTTCGTATTTTAAGGCATTTGAACCAGAAGTGGAGGAAAAAGAAGGTGAAACCGATAAAGGTGAAAGGTAAGCATTTCATCTTGTCCCTAGTTCTTCTTGTGTTAGGGTTTATGATCGCTATTTCCTATCACCTAACCCAAAAGCAACGACAAAATGAACCTCCTGGGTTATCTGGCAACCAATATGAGAAGACTCTTGGTCTAAGGAATCAACTAATAGCTCAGGAGGAGACTAATCGAAAACTTCAAAGGGAATTAAATCAAAAGCAAGATAAGGTGCTTAAAAATGAAAAAAATCTTGCTAAAGAAGCTCAAGTTTTCCATAATCTTGCTGAAGATGCCGAAAAATATCGTATGTTTTTAGGAAAGGTAAAGGTTAAAGGAAAAGGTATAAAGGTAACACTATCCGATGGTGCGTATGACCCTAAGGAAGAGAATGTTAACAACTACCTAGTACATGAACAGCATGTATTTAAAGTGGTAAATGAACTTTACATATCGGGTGCAGCAGCAGTTGCCATCAATGGTCAAAGATTGACAAGTCAATCGTATATTGTTTGTAATGGACCAGTTATTACCGTTGACGGGGTTCCCCATCCTGCGCCCTTTATTATTACGGCAATTGGCGAACCTGACGTTCTAATTTCTTCTTTAAATCTGTCAGGGGGAGTAAAAGACCAACTAGTCAATGATAATATTGTTTTTACACTTGAAAAGGATAATGAAATTATCTTAAATCCAATTTTAGGTAGCTAATCTATGTCCACAGGATGACGACATTAAAAGGTTAGGTGAAAAAAGTGGACAAGCCCAAATTAAATCTAAGTTTTACCTTAATCGCAACATTGGTTGGATTTATGATCGCCATTCAATTCCAAACAGTAAAAAAGCCAGTCGAAAGAGACACACGTGATGTTTGGCAGCTTCGGGAAGCCCTGCTGAATGAAAAAGAATTGCAATCTAACCTATTAAGTGAAATTCGTTCAAATGAAGAAAAACTAGCAGTTTATGAATCTAAGCGGAAACAAAGTAAAGAACAGACATTAAAAGATACACTGCAAGAATTGAAAATGGAGGCTGGGTTAACTGAGGTTTCTGGCCCAGGGATCATCTTAGAGATTGAACCGGTGATTGAGGATGTTCAAATGGGCGTTTCAATTACTAGGGTGGTATCACCAGAACTTCTAAAAAGGCTCCTGAATGAACTGAATATGTATGAAGCCAAATATGTATCAATTGATGGTCAAAGAACAATTAATACTACTGTCATAAGGGATATCAATGGGGAAACAAAAGTTGACGGGCACACCCTTAAAAGTTTGCCCATTGAAATTAAAGTGGGCGTCGATGATATGAGTACAGCTGATAAACTATCGAATAGGATGAAGGTCTCAAAAGCAAGAGATGAATTTTTTGCTGAAAGCTTAAGACTGAATGTTTCAGCCCCTAATGCTAATATAACGATTCCTGCTTATGATAATCCCATCCGTATCAAGTATATGGAGCCAATCAAAGAAGGGGGCGCTTCCTAATGTGGCTTCCGTTTATGGGGTTAGTTATTGGAATCATTTTGGGATTATTAACCGAAATCCGCATTCCAGAAGAATATTCCAATTATTTGTCGATTGCTGTACTTGCAGCCTTCGACACACTTTTTGGGGGAATCAGGGCCTATCTGCAAAACATTTATGATGAAAAAGTGTTTGTCTCAGGATTCTTTTTTAATATAATGCTTGCAGCAAGTTTAGCTTTTCTCGGTGTTCATCTTGGTGTAGACTTGTATTTAGCAGCAGTTTTCGCGTTTGGAGTCAGGTTGTTTCAAAATATTGCCGTTATTAGACGAATATTATTAACAAAATGGTCAACAAACAAAGAAAAAATAGAAAAAAGTTGATTTTTTTAAAGGGAAATATGTAGTTGTGACGAATAATTTTATTAGATATTACTTATGAAACTTATTGAACAAATGAATTGTTGTTCGACCTAAGGAGATTAAAAGGAGGTGCCAAAGAATGAACAGCAATGAAATATATGTTAGTCTTGACATCGGTACATCCAGTGTAAAAGTAATCATTGGTGAAATGGTCAATGAATCGGGTAAAGACTCGTTAAATATCATTGGCGTTGGCAATGTGAAATCTGAAGGCTTACGTAAAGGATCGATAGTAGATATGGATGACACCGTTCATTCTATTAAGCGGGCAATTGAACAGGCAGAACGAATGATTGGGATGGAGATCCGTGAAGTGGTTGTTGGAATATCCGGAAACAACATTATGCTCCAGAACTGTCACGGCATTGTTGCTGTTTCCAGCCAAAACCGCGAAATTACGAATGAGGATGTCATTCGTGTCATTGAAGCAGCGCATGTGGGATCTATTCCACCAGAAAGAGAAAATATCGGAGTAATTCGTAAGCAATTTATATTAGATGGTAAAGATGAAATTAATGATCCTCGAGGGATGATTGGTGTTCGATTAGAAATGGAAGGAACACTCATAACGGGATCTAAATCGACTATCATTAATACACTGCGATGTGTAGAACGGGCGGGTCTTGAAATATTAGATATCATTTTACAGCCATTGGCAGCGGGGGATTACGCCTTGTCAAAAGACGAGAAGAATCTTGGAGTTGCCCTTATTGATATTGGTGGTGGATCGACTACTATTGCTGTATTTGAAGAAGGATTTTTAAAGGCTACAAGTGTTATACCAGTTGGCGGAGATCTTCTAACAAATGATCTTTCTAAAGTCCTGCACACCTCTACAGAGGACGCTGAAAATATTAAGTTGAAATATGGACATGCATTCTATGATAATGCTTCAGAGGATGAATTTTTCAGTGTGCCAATAATTGGCAGTGACCAGCATCAACAATTTAATCAACTCTATGTATCTGAAATTATCGAGGCTAGAATGGAAGAAGTACTTGAATTGGTTGCAATGGAATTGAAACGCTTAGGTGTCAATGATTTACCTGGTGGTTTTGTTCTAACTGGCGGAACAGCCAAAATGCAAGGTGTTCTGGAGTTAGCACAGGATATGTTTCAAAATCCAGTTCGTATCGCCTCACCAGACTATATTGGTGTAAGAGAACCTCAATATACAACTGCGGTTGGCTTAATAAAATATGCTTACAAGAATGCTAGGTTACCTGGCGGTACGATCGGGTCAACTCAAGCAGTTTCAGAGCCAGTCGAAAAAAGAATGCCTAAACAACAACAATCTAAAACAAAAACAGAAAAACATCCGGAAGAAAAGATGTCAACAAAAGTAAAGAAATTCCTTGGTTACTTTTTCGAATAATCGAAAATGTTATCGATGAATTAGGAGGATTTGTCATGTTAGAATTTGATACAAATTTAGATTCTCTTGCAACAATAAAAGTAATTGGAGTTGGCGGCGGTGGTAATAACGCAGTCAACCGCATGATTGAACATGGCGTTCAAGGTGTCGAATTTATTGCTGTAAATACTGATGCCCAAGCATTAAATCTTTCTAAAGCAGAAGTAAAAATGCAAATTGGAGCAAAGCTGACTCGCGGACTTGGTGCAGGGGCTAATCCCGAAGTTGGAAAAAAGGCTGCAGAAGAAAGTAAGGAACAAATTGAAGAAGCTTTACGTGGGGCTGACATGGTTTTTGTTACTGCGGGTATGGGCGGCGGTACAGGTACTGGTGCTGCACCAGTAATCGCGCAAATTGCTCGTGACCTTGGTGCTTTAACCGTGGGTGTTGTCACACGTCCGTTTACTTTTGAAGGAAAAAAACGTTCCAATCAAGCTTCTGGTGGAATCGGATCAATGAAAGAAGCTGTCGATACACTGATTGTTATTCCAAATGACCGCTTATTAGAAATTGTTGATAAAAGTACACCAATGCTAGAAGCTTTCCGTGAAGCTGATAATGTCCTTCGTCAAGGTGTTCAAGGTATTTCTGATTTAATCGCAACACCTGGATTAATTAACTTAGACTTTGCTGACGTAAAAACTATTATGTCTAATAAAGGGTCTGCTTTAATGGGTATTGGGGTTGCAGCTGGTGAAAATCGCGCAACGGAAGCTGCTAAAAAAGCTATTAATTCTCCATTGCTTGAGACATCTATTGATGGGGCTCAAGGTGTGTTAATGAACATTACAGGTGGAGCTAACTTAAGTCTTTATGAAGTTCAAGAAGCTGCTGACATCGTAGCAACAGCAACCGACCAAGAAGTCAATATGATCTTTGGTTCCGTCATCAATGAAACATTGAAAGATGAAATCATTGTAACAGTAATTGCAACTGGCTTTAATGAAGAGGTAGTACAGCCAAAAGTAACTCGTCCGTCTTTCGGACAAGCGAAATCACCTGCTACCCCTGTAAAAAGAGAACATAAGCGTGAGGAAGTTCAGCAGGAACCAGTACGCAATACGAATACTTCACAAGAGGATGCATTAGATATTCCTACCTTCCTTCGTAATCGGAATCGGAGAAGATAACAACAATTTGCTATAAAGAAGGCCTAGTTCCAAAGGAACTAGGCCTTTTTATTATGGATATAGTAATAAGTATGACAAAATCCGTACTTTATAGTGGAAATTTCTGTTTTTTTGATTACAGAAAGTGACACACTTCCGCTAGTAAAGTAGGTTATACTTTTTCGTAAACAGAAGAATAGAATGATGAGGGTCGTTTCATTGTGAAATAAGGAGGAAGCTCACTTGACTGTATATGTAGATGTAATCTGGGCTCTTAATCTGTTATTTGATAGCCTTCTCCTTTATTTAACCGCTATTTTTCTAAAAAAAGGTATCCGTTTATGGAGGTTACTTGCAGGGGGATTTATTGGCTCGTTGATTATTTTATTATCGTTTACGCCATTAAATGTCTATTCAGCACATCCCATTTCAAAACTTATTTGTTCCATCTTTATGGTAGTTGTAGCTTTTGGCTACAAGCGGTTAACTTTCTTTTTCAAAGCATTAATGACACTCTATGTTTCTACTTTTTTAATTGGCGGGGCATTAATGGGAACCCATTATTTCATTCAATCTGATTTATTATTGTCAACAAAAGTTCTTATGTCTAGTGCAAAAGGGTTTGGCGATCCAATTAGCTGGCTTTTTATACTAATAGGTTTTCCGATTGCATGGCAATTCTCAAGAAAAAATGTAGAAAGTATGGAAATGACTAAAATCCAATTTGATCAAATAGTTAACGTTACGATTAAATTGGATGGAGAAATGATGAAATTTAAAGGATTAGTCGATAGTGGTAACCAACTATATGATCCATTATCAAAGCTGCCTGTCATGTTTGTCTCTCTGCATAATCGATTAGAGGGGATCTCAGAAGCGGTTAGACAGCTGGCACTTATCAATCCTGATTTGCTTATTACGGGTAGCCAGGACATGTCTGATGATTGGAAACACAAGATGCGGTTGGTACCTTATAAGGTAGTTGGTCAGGAGCATCAGCTCATTATTGCCATAAAACCTGATTCCATTTTAATTGAACACAAGGGTAGTCATTATACCTGTGAAAAGGGCCTTGTATCCTTCACCATGCAGCCCCTTTCTGCTGATGATGTTTTCCAATGTATTGTTCATCCGAAAATGCTGACAGGGTTTAAGCTAGAAGGAGACATAGTGCAGGTAAGTTAATATTACTATACTCGGGAAAAAGATATTTTAGAAGGAGGAACATACATGAAAAAATGGAAACTTCGCTTATCTTACTATTGGTATAAATTGTTAATGAAATTAGGACTTAAAACAGATGAAGTTTTTTATATTGGCGGAAGCGAAGCGCTGCCGCCTCCATTAAATAAAGATGAGGAAGAATTGTTATTAAAAAAACTTCCTGGCGGTGACAAGGCGGCGCGTTCCATTTTAATCGAACGAAATCTTCGGCTTGTTGTATATATTGCAAGAAAATTTGAAAATACAGGAATTAACATTGAAGATTTAATAAGTATTGGCACAATAGGCTTGATTAAAGCAGTAAATACTTTCAATCCAGAAAAGAAGATAAAACTTGCTACATATGCATCTAGATGCATTGAAAATGAGATCCTTATGTACTTAAGACGCAATAATAAAATAAGATCGGAAGTCTCGTTTGATGAACCGTTAAACATTGATTGGGATGGTAATGAATTGTTATTATCCGATGTACTAGGGACAGATGATGACATTATTACCAAGGATTTAGAGGCTAGTGTGGATAAAAAATTACTAACGAAAGCGTTGCATCAGCTTACAGATCGGGAAAAGCAAATTATGGAGCTTCGGTTCGGTCTTACAAATGGCGAGGAAAAGACACAAAAGGATGTCGCTGATATGCTTGGAATTTCCCAATCCTATATTTCAAGATTAGAAAAGAGAATCATTAAAAGATTAAGAAAAGAATTTAATAAAATGGTTTAGACCAGAAATTAGAAAATTTTTTCTACCAAAAAACCATGTTTTTCAAGATTTTAATGCACTTTTTTATATTTATGCACCTCTCCCTGGTTGGGGACAGGTGCATATTTTTCCTTCTCGGGGAGATACTGTTTTTTGTACAGCAACTCCTGTGAGGAGGGAAAAGGATTGACTCGAAATAAAGTTGAAATTTGCGGTGTTGATACATCAAAACTTCCTGTTTTAAAGAACGAAGAAATGAGAATACTCTTCAAGCAAATGCAAGAGGGCGATATATCTGCCCGGGAAAAGCTCGTCAACGGTAATCTGCGCCTCGTCTTAAGTGTCATTCAGCGTTTTAATAACCGTGGCGAATTTGTTGACGACCTGTTTCAGGTTGGCTGTATTGGACTAATGAAATCAATTGATAACTTCGATTTAGGTCAAAATGTAAAGTTTTCCACCTATGCAGTACCAATGATAATTGGCGAAATACGAAGGTACTTACGTGATAATAATCCAATTCGCGTATCTCGCTCCTTAAGAGATATCGCTTATAAGGCCCTGCAGGTAAGGGAGCGCTTAATGAGTGAAACCTCCAGGGAACCGACTGCGGAAGAAATCGCTAAGGTCTTAGAAGTACCACATGAGGAAATTGTCTTTGCACTTGATGCGATTCAAGATCCAGTCTCGCTTTTTGAACCTATCTATAATGATGGCGGCGATCCAATTTATGTAATGGATCAATTAAGTGATGAAAAGAATAAGGATATTCACTGGATCGAGGAAATTGCTCTAAAGGAAGGTATGCGAAGATTAAATGAACGTGAAAAACTAATTTTGCGAAAGCGATTTTTTCAAGGAAAAACACAAATGGAAGTGGCAGATGAAATTGGCATCTCCCAAGCCCAGGTTTCACGACTTGAAAAAGCAGCCATAAGACAAATGAATAAAAACATCCAAAGTTAAAGCTGTCCTATAGGGCAGCTTTATTTTTTTTAAAGATAAAATAGGGGATACCATCATATAGTGGTAATAGTAACGTAATTGGGAGTGGTGGATGTGATGAAGATTTCTGAGTTTCAGATAAAAGATGTTGTCAATGTATCAGATGGTAAACGGCTTGGTAATATTGGGGATATTGAAATTAATTTAACAACAGGGAAAATCGAAGCGGTTGTCATTTCAGGCAATGGCAGGGTCCTGGGTTTTTTTGGGAAAGATGAGGAAATCGTTATACCTTGGAAGAATATATTAAAAATTGGCCAAGATGTCATTTTGGTAAGATACAAAGGCAGTACAGAACACATAGCGGAACATACAGAAGTTTGACAAATGCTAATTGCAGTGACCAATAATTCATTTCATGGTAAACTATAGAAAAACATAAGAGGTAATGATATGGAACCTTTTGTTGTAAAAAATGAGTCCTTTCTACAAATTGAGAAATGGGTCAAGCAATTTCCACAGTTAATTGCCGGGTTTACTACAAAAAATGGCGGTGTAAGTAAAAATGACTACGCTTCGCTCAACCTTGGGTATCATGTAGGGGATGAGTTGGCATGTGTTTGTGCCAACAGAGAAAAACTAGCTGAAAAGCTTAAATTTCCACTTAGTAATTGGGTCGGAGCAGAACAAATACATGATACGGTACTGAAAAAAATTAATAAAGCAGATGGCGGAAAAGGGTCTAATTCTTATGAGGATTCTTTTAAGGGCACAGATGGATTTTATACGAATGAAGAGGGAGTCCTATTAACACTTTGCTTTGCTGACTGTGTCCCTCTTTTTTTTATTGCACCAGAGAAAAAAATGATCGGTATCGCTCACGCAGGCTGGAAGGGAACGGTTGGACAAATTGCTCAGCAGATGATTTCAGCTTGGGGCAGGGAAGGAATTAAACCTGAACAAATTTTTGTCGCAATTGGACCGTCCATTTGTGAAAAATGTTATATTGTAGATGATCATGTTATAAACTTAGTAGAAAAATCACTAGTAGATGTCGATAAAAAGCCATATAATTTAGTAACAGAAGGGCAATACTCGTTAAATTTACAGGAACTAAATAGGCATATTCTTCTTACCTCTGGGGTACCTGATAACCATATCCTTCAAACGGGTCTTTGTTCTAGCTGTAATCATGAGGAATTTTTCTCGCATCGGCGTGATCATGGAAAAACAGGAAGAATGCTTAGCTTTATTGGCTGGAAGGAGACTGCGGATCTATTATGAGAGTAGCAGAAAAACTTGCAAAGATTAATCAACAAATTAGTGAGGCATGTCGTAAAGTACATCGTAATGTCGAAGAAGTGAAATTGATTGCCGTTACAAAATATGTAAGCACTGAACGGGCTATGGAAGCACTTGAGGCGGGTATAAACGATTTAGGTGAAAATCGGGATGACGCACTTTTGAAAAAGTGGGAAGTTTTAAGGGACAAGCCTACATGGCACTATATTGGAACACTTCAAACCCGTAAGGTGAAAAATATCGTAAATATTGTAGAATATATACATTCATTAGATCGCTTGTCACTTGCTGAAGAAATCAATAAGCGAGCAGATCATAAGATAAAATGTCTTGTTCAGGTCAATGTCTCTGGTGAAGAATCCAAGCACGGTCTTACTCCTGAAGAAGCAAAGACCTTTATTGAATCTCTTCGTCCATTGGAAAATATAAGCGTTGAAGGTTTAATGACAATGGCACCACTTACGAATAATGAAGAAATTATTCGGAACTGTTTTCAAAAACTAAGAAAGCTTCGCAATCAAGTTCAAGCACTAAATTTAGAGTTTGCTCCGTGTACTGAGTTGTCAATGGGAATGTCAAACGATTTCGCCATTGCAATTGAGGAAGGAGCAACCATGATTAGAATAGGCACAGCACTTGTTGGTGAAGATGGTTAGGAGAGAAAATGATGACGATAAAATCAAAATTAAAAACATTTTTCTTTTTAGACGATGAATATGATGATAGTAATGATGAGGTACGTGAGGCAGTTGAACCAGTGAAACAGAAACAGCAGCACCAAAAAAGTCAAAATGTTGTCAGTCTGCAGACGATCCAAAAAAGTTCAAACACGACAAATTCGTCTAAATCGTCAAAGGTCATATTAGTAGAGCCCCGGTCCTATGGTGAGGCAACAGAGATTGCTGATCAATTAAAAAATCGCCGTGCTGTTGTCGTAAACTTGCAGCGAATTGAGTATGAACAAGGCAGACAAATTGTCGATTTTTTAAGTGGAGTAGTTTATGCACTTGGCGGTGACATTCAAAAAATTGGCTTAAGCATCTTTTTATGTACCCCGGATAATGTGGAGGTGTCTGGAAATATATCAGATCTCATTCCAGACCATGAAAATCAAAATACAAGGTGGTAATGTAAATGGCTTTTGTTTTTAATCTTTTACAACGGCTTATTGAGATCTATTCTTGGGCATTGATTATTTATATATTAATGTCATGGTTTCCCAATGCAAGAGGGACTTCTATAGGGCAATTTTTGGCTAGAATTTGTGAACCTTATTTAGAGCCATTTAGAAAAATTATTCCACCAATTGGGATGATGGATATCTCACCAATTGTTGCCTTTTTAGTTCTGAACTTCGCAAGCAAAGGTTTACGTAGTGTTTATCTTTGGCTTCTATAAGAAATTATCTATTAGGTTGTGTATTTCTCTATGAACATCTATCAGCATTTTAGGCCGGAAGAACGGGAATTTATTGATCAGGTCTTACATTGGAAGGACCAAGTTGAGTCCCAATATACCGCAAAATTAACTGACTTTCTTGATCCAAGAGAACAACATATTTTAAAAATGTTAATTGGTGAAAGTGGCGATATTGCCTTTAAACTTTTTGGAGGAAGTTTAGGTGCAGAACGACAACGGGCATTTATATATCCTGATTATTTGACTGCCAATAGTGAAGACTTCCAAATTAGTTTATTTGAGATTGATTATCCGCGGAAATTTGTCACAATTGAACACCGGCAGGTCTTAGGGACTCTTATGTCCTTAGGGTTAAAACGTGGTAAATTTGGTGACATTCTCATAAAGGATGATCAAATTCAATTTTTTGCTGCAAAGGAAATTAGTAACTATATAAAAACAAATATTGAATCTATTGGCCGGGCAGGAGTAAAGTTAGTTGAAAGTACTATTGAAAAGGCAATGGTGACTAGTGAATTATGGGATGAAAGTGATTTAACCATTTCCTCTTTACGACTTGATACAATTATTTCAGGGATCTATCATATTTCTCGACAAAAATCTCTAACCTTAATTCAGCATGGGCTGGTTAAGGTCAACTGGGCGATAATTGAAAATCCAGCTTTTCTCTGCGACCTTGGCGACATGATATCGGTAAGAGGGCAAGGAAGAGCCAAGATTACAGGAATTGATGGAAAAACAAAAAAAGACAAATGGCGGATAAGTGTCGGAAAACAAAAATAATTGCTAACAAAGCAGGATTTTCGAAAAACTTGTCGAATATTTGCTTATACATATGGATTTACAGATTGTATGGAGGTGGCATGAATGCCGTTAACGCCGTTAGATATTCATAATAAAGAGTTTAATAAGGGTTTTCGTGGGTATGATGAGGATGAAGTAAATGAATTTCTTGATCAGGTGATTAAGGATTATGAACTCGTACTTAGAGAAAAGAAAGATTTAGAAGAGCGCCTGAACGATATGAATGAACGTCTAGGTCATTTTGTAAATATTGAAGAAACTTTAAACAAATCCATCATCATTGCTCAAGAAGCGGGTGAGGATGTAAAACGGAATGCCCAAAAGGAAGCTAAACTTATTATTAAAGAAGCAGAGAAAAATGCGGACCGAATTGTCAATGAGTCTCTTTCTAAGGCAAGAAAAATTGCCCTTGAAATTGAAGATTTAAAGAAACAGTCAAAAGTATTCCGTACACGGTTCAAAATGTTGATTGAAGCCCAACTCGATATGTTGAACACTGACGATTGGGATCATTTATTAGAGTATGAAGTCGATGCAACTGAGTTAAAAATTCATCAAGAAGAAGACTCACTAGCTTGACGAAGTACGTTTTATTAGCATATAATTCTTAGATAGTTGTATAGAATGGAAATTGACGATGACAGGGACAGTACAATTTTTCTTTTTCCTTTAATAGCGAGCCGGGGATGGTGAAAGCCCGGTAAAGTGGAAAAATTGGAAAATCACCCTCGAGTTCCAGACCGAAACTCTGTGATAAGAGTAGTAGGCTCAGGCGTGTTATTCACGTTACGAATGTTTAAAGAGGATAGTACTTTTCGGTATTATCTATCAGGGTGGTACCGCGGGAATAAAACCTTCTCGTCCCTTTTTTGGGATGAGAGGGTTTTTTTATTTGGAAAAATGACCATTCTGTTCAATATAAATGAGTTGGAGGAAGAAGACATGGAATTTAAAGAAACATTATTAATGCCAAAAACGGAATTTCCAATGCGAGGCAACCTTCCCCAGAGAGAACCTGAAATTCAGGCAAAATGGGAAGAAATGAATATTTATCAAAAGGTACAAGAACGAACAAAAGGTCGTCCGATGTTTATATTACATGATGGTCCTCCATATGCAAACGGGGATATTCATATGGGTCATGCTCTTAACAAGATTTTAAAGGATATGATTGTTCGTTATAAGTCGATGAGCGGCTACCATGCACCCTATGTTCCTGGTTGGGATACTCACGGATTGCCGATTGAACAGGCTTTAACAAATAAAGGTGTGAAAAGGAAAGAAATGTCGGTAGCGGAATTCCGTGAACTCTGTACTAAATATGCACTGGAACAAATTGATAATCAGCGCACACAGTTTAAACGTCTAGGCGTTCGGGGCGATTGGGAAAATCCGTATATTACACTTAAGCCTGAGTACGAGGCGCAACAAATTAAAGTATTTGGTGAGATGGCGAAAAAAGGATATATTTACAAGGGTAAAAAGCCTGTTTATTGGTCTCCATCAAGTGAGTCTGCCTTGGCTGAAGCTGAAATTGAATATCAAGATAAAAAGTCTGCATCGATCTATGTAGCTTTTAAAGTAAAAGATGGCAAGGGTGTACTGGATACAGAAACTGAAATTGTCATCTGGACAACAACTCCATGGACGATTCCTGCCAACCTTGGAATTTCTGTACATCCTGATTTAACCTATGTAGTTGTTTCAGAGAATGGCCATAAGTACCTTGTGGCTGAAGCACTGCTAGAAGCCGTAACGAAAGAAATTGGCTGGGAGAGTCCAACAGTCGTACAAAAAGTAAAAGGATCGGAATTAGAATATATTGTTGCTGCCCATCCATTATATGGCCGTGATTCATTAGTCATGTTGGGCGAACATGTTACCACTGATGCGGGTACTGGTTGTGTGCATACCGCTCCAGGTCATGGTGAAGATGATTTCTATGTAGGTCAAAAATATGGTTTGGATGTCCTTTGTCCGGTTGATGATAAAGGGGTAATGACGAGCGAGGCAGAAGGTTTTGAAGGATTATTTTATGATAAAGCCAACAAGCCGATTGCTGAAGCATTAGAAAATGCGGGTGCTTTATTAAAGTTATCGTTCATTACTCACTCTTATCCACACGATTGGAGAACAAAGAAACCAGTTATTTTCCGTGCGACAGCCCAATGGTTTGCATCCATTAAAGATTTCCGTGATGATCTATTAGAAGCTGTAAAAGAAACAAAATGGGTACCTGCTTGGGGTGAAACTCGATTATTTAATATGGTCCGTGACCGTGGTGATTGGTGTATTTCACGTCAACGTGTATGGGGTGTGCCAATCCCAGTATTCTATGCTGAAAATGGTGAAGAAATTATTACAGATGAAACCATCAATCATATTTCTAACCTTTTCCGTGATCATGGCTCAAATATTTGGTTTGAACGTGAAGCGAAGGATCTACTTCCAGAAGGCTTTACACATCCGGGAAGTCCAAACGGTACCTTTACGAAAGAAACGGACATTATGGATGTTTGGTTTGATTCTGGTTCTTCCCATCAGGCTGTCCTTCTTGAGAGAGAAGACTTAGTCCGTCCAGCTGACCTTTATTTGGAAGGTTCTGACCAATATCGCGGCTGGTTTAACTCTTCTTTATCTACTGCTGTAGCGGTAACTGGGAAAGCACCATACAAAGGGGTCTTAAGTCATGGGTTTGCCCTTGATGGTGAAGGAAGAAAGATGAGTAAATCTTTAGGTAATACGGTAGTTCCAGCAAAAGTAATGAATCAGCTGGGTGCAGATATTTTACGCCTTTGGGTTGCATCTGTTGATTATCAAGCAGATGTGCGTGTTTCAGATCCTATTTTAAAACAGGTGGCTGAAGTTTACCGGAAAATCCGTAATACCTTCCGTTTCCTACTCGGAAACTTAGCGGATTTTGATCCGGAGGTAAATAAAGTTGCTTACGAAAACCTTCGTGAAGTTGATCAATTTATGCTTGTTAAATTAAACAAATTAATCAAATATGTTCGAAATGCTTACGAGAATTATGAATTTGCTGGTATTTATCACGCTGTCAATAATTTCTGCACCCTAGATTTAAGTGCATTTTATCTAGATTTTGCTAAAGACGTTCTTTATATTGAAGCAGCAGATAACCATGAACGCCGTGCTATTCAGACTGTTTTATATGAATCATTACTTTCATTAACAAAATTAGTTTCCCCTATTCTCTCACATACGGCTGATGAAGTTTGGAAGTTTATCCCTGCTGTTCAAGAGGAAAGTGTTCAGCTTACCGATCTTCCTGAATATCAAGAACTTCCAGGTGCGAAGGAGTTAGAAGAGAAGTGGAATGCTTTCATGACGCTTCGTGATGATGTGTTAAAAGCACTTGAGGAAGCTCGTAATCAAAAGGTTATCGGGAAATCATTAAACGCCAAGGTTACTCTATATGTTAATGATCAATCAAGAACATTACTTGATTCCATTAAAGAAAACATGAAGCAATTGTTTATCGTATCAGGATTCGAGGTTGCAGGGTCTTATGATCAAGCTCCGGAAAGTGCTCTTAAATTAGAGACGGCGGCCATTGTCGTATCGAAAGCTGAAGGTGAAACATGTGAACGTTGTTGGATCGTTACACCTGAAGTCGGTCAAGATCCAGACCATGAAACCCTTTGCCCACGTTGTGCAGAAGTGGTAAAAGAAAACTACTCTCATTTAGCATAAAATAAAGCCCTAAGCAGTTATTTGCTTGGGGCTTTATTCATATTTTTCCTTTTTCGTTAATTGTTGTTGAGGTTGTCAATTGTTTTACCGTGTTAGGTAATCACCGGCGGAGATAATAAGACAAATAAGAACAACGGAGGTAACAACTATGAATGCCATGCAGGAAAAGCTGTTTTTAGAACTCCGTCAAACAAAGGAAGAAATCGAAAATTCACTAAAGTATAAACAAAAGCAAATTTGGTTAAAAACTATTTTAGAGGAAGAACTGAAGGATGTAAAAAGTGCAATTCAAAAGTTTGAAAATGGAAATTTTGGTCAATGTGAAATATCAGGTGAGTTTTTTTCGGATGAATTGTTAAAAATGATTCCAACCATAAAGTCCATGAAGGATTCAAATAACTTAGAATCCTTTTATAAAAAACCGATAGCCGCTTCTTTTTTATAATGTTACGTTGTCGTATCGCGGGGAAGTATGCTAAAATGCTAAGGAAGTCCGAAAAGTAAAGTGCCATCTCTGTGCGAAACAGAAGGTTGGATATGTGGAGGTATTCTTAGTGTTTTACTACTTAATCGCGATTTTTATTATTTTATTAGATCAATTTACTAAATGGTTGATTGTAAAGAACATGGATTTAGGGGAAAGTATACCGATTATTGATAATATTTTGTATATAACTTCTCATCGTAACCGTGGAGCTGCCTGGGGGATCCTACAGGGACAAATGTGGCTCTTTTATGTTATTACCATTGTTGTCATCGTAGCGATTATGTACTATCTTTACAAAGCTGCAAAGGGTAAGTGGTTATTAGGTGTTTCATTAGCATTTATGCTCGGCGGTGCAATTGGGAATTTTATTGATCGTGTCCTTCGGCAAGAAGTCGTAGATTTTATTCATACGTATATTTTTAGTTATAATTTTCCTGTCTTTAATATTGCCGATTCGGCTTTAGTAATTGGGGTCATTATGTTAATGATTCAAATGCTGCTAGATGAGAGAGAATCAAAGGAGAAATCTTATGGAGAAAATGGAACACACCATTCTTGAGGAACAAAAAGGTGATCGCATTGATAAAGTGATCTCTGGTTTAGACGAAGAATGGTCAAGAACACAGGTCCAGCAATGGATTAAAGATGGAAATGTTTTAGTAAATGGCCAATCCGTTAAAACGAATTATAAATGCAGTTTAAATGATGAAATTGAAATTACTATTCCAGATCCAGAAGATTTAAATGTCATACCAGAAGACCTCGATTTAGAAATATATTATGAAGATAAAGACGTTCTAGTCGTTAATAAGCCAAGAGGGATGGTCGTTCATCCAGCTCCTGGACACTTGACAGGTACTCTTGTAAATGGATTAATGGCACACTGTAAGGATTTATCCGGTATAAATGGAGTGCTCCGTCCAGGGATTGTTCATCGGATTGATAAAGATACCTCTGGATTGTTAATGGTGGCTAAGAATGATATGGCCCACGAGAGCCTTGTCAATCAATTGGTTAAAAAAACGGTTACGCGGAAGTATAAAGCCATTGTACATGGTGTTATTCCCCACGACTTTGGAACAATTGATGCACCACTTGGAAGGGATACAAGGGACCGTCAAAGTATGGCGGTTGTTGATAATGGTAAACATGCCGTTACCCATTTTCAAGTGTTGGAACGATTTAAGGACTTTACCTTTGTGGAGTGCCAATTAGAGACTGGCAGGACCCATCAAATTCGGGTTCACATGAAGTATATTGGTTATCCACTTGCTGGTGATCCAAAATATGGTCCGAAGAAAACATTGGATATTGACGGACAAGCGTTACACGCGGGTATTCTGGGGTTTGTCCATCCAAGGACAAACGAATATTTAGAATTTGAAGCCCCATTGCCAGAGGATTTTGAGGGGCAGCTAGATCTACTTCGAAATAATCGTTGACGCCAGCCCAGAATTAAGGTAAGATGACTATAGTTTAATAAGTCCTTTAATTCGGTCCCGTGAGGCTGAGAAGGAAACGGTTATGTATAAAGTCTTACTATGTCTTTATACTATAAAATTAACTCGTATACCTCTCATCCAGCCAGCGGTGAGAGGTTTTTTATTTTTAAAAAAAGAAGGTGTCATATGAGCCAAAAAGCACTAGTCCTAGATGAACAAGCAATTGGAAGGGCATTAACCAGGATTGCCCACCAAATTATTGAGAAGAATAAGGGCATCGATGATTGTATCCTCGTCGGCATACGCACAAGAGGCATTTTTCTTGCAGAACGTCTAGCAGCAAAAATTGAAGAGATTGAGGGGAAGTCCATTCCCGTTGGTGAAATCGACATTACCCTTTATCGCGATGATTTAACAAAAAAGACGGATAACCAAGAACCACTTGTGAAAGGGTCGGAAATTCCGGTGGAAATCAGCGATAAGAAAGTTATTCTTGTGGATGATGTATTATATACAGGCAGAACCGTTCGGGCAGGCCTGGACGCTTTAATTGACTTAGGCCGGCCGGCGGCGATTCAGCTTGCTGTCTTAGTGGACCGGGGTCACCGTGAGTTACCGATTAGAGCTGATTATGTGGGCAAGAATGTTCCGACTTCAAGTGATGAGAAAATTGTCGTAGAGTTGGCAGAAGTGGATACGGTAGATCAAGTAAGTATTTTTGACAAATAAATAGCAGCCCTTTTAAAAGGCAGTCCTGTGAGGCTGACAAAGGGGAAAGTGTCGTTCTCTTGATTTTTTTGGCGGCATAATCTAACCCTCTTTGTCCCTTTTAGGATAATGAGGGTTTTTTTATTGGGAGATGCAGAAAATAAATTAAACGATATTAAAAAGAGGGGAATATAGATGAATACAAAACCAATTTTAGACGTAAATGACATTCCAAAACCGGCCCAGTGGCTTACCTTAAGCTTGCAGCATTTATTCTCCATGTTTGGCGCAACCATACTTGTGCCGTATCTTATCGGCTTAAGTCCAGCACTTGCTTTAATTTCAAGTGGATTAGGGACGCTAGCCTTTCTCTTAATTACTAAAGGAACAGTACCCGCATACCTGGGCTCATCTTTCGCTTATATCGCCCCAATTAAAATTCTTTATGAAACAGGTGGAGCTGGTGCAGCAATGGTTGGTACCTTCATTGCTGGTCTAGTTTATGGCATTGTCGCTATAGTCATTAGCAAGTCAGGTCACCGCTGGATCATGAATTTATTGCCTCCAATTGTTGTAGGCCCTGTCATTATGGTTATCGGCCTGGCCATGTCTGGAAATGCTGTAGGAAACGCGATGAACAACGCGGCAGGCAAATATAGTATGATTCATTTCTCGGTAGCCCTTGTAACCTTGGCTGCGACCATCATTTTCTCGATCTACGCTAAGAAGATTTTAAGTGTCATTCCGATCTTGGCTGGGATTGTGATCGGTTATGTCTATGCACTCCTAGTAGGTATTGTCGATTTCACTCCAGTCCTAAAGGCACACTGGTTTGAAATGCCAGACTTCGTGATCCCATTTATCTCTTATAAATTGAAGTTTTCATGGGACATTGTCGCATTAGTAGTTCCAATAGCCATAGTAACTTTATCAGAACACATTGGTCACCAGCTGGTTCTTAGTAAGGTGGTAGGACGCGATTATATAAAAAACCCAGGTCTTCACCGTTCAATTTTAGGCGATGGAACAGCAACAATGATTTCAGCTTTCATTGGCGGTCCGCCAAAGACAACGTATGGTGAGAACATTGGGGTTTTAGCGATTACAAAAGTCTACAGTGTTTATGTGATTGCAGGTGCAGCCGTTCTTGCCATCATTTTTGGATTCATAGGAAAAGTCACGGCATTGATCCAAACTATACCGACCCCGGTAATGGGGGGAGTTTCCATCCTTCTCTTTGGAATTATCGCTTCATCAGGTTTAAGAATGTTAGTTGACAGTAAAATTGATTTCGGAAATAATCGTAACCTTGTGATTTCCTCCGTCATCCTTGTAATTGGAATTGGTGGAGCTATTGTGAAACTCCCTTTTAATATAGAGATTCAGGGGATGGCGTTGGCAGCAATCATTGGTGTTGTGTTAAACCTTATCCTGCCAGGAAGACAACTTGCAGATGAAAATATGTTTGAACAAGAAACGACTAATAATAAGAAAACAGCATAAGAACAAGATTAACCTTTTAAAGGAAGTCCAGAGAGGCTTATAAGGGTGTAATGCTTGAAACATAAGATGATGAAGAGATGATCTTCACCAACTTAGTTAAGTATGTTTTGCACCCTGATCCATAAGGACAGGGTGCTTTTTTATTGAAAATCAACATCTAACAGGAACACCATTCGTTTAAAAATGAAAGGCGGGGGATAGGATGTTAAATCACTTATTAACTACGAATGAGTTAAAGGTTGAGGAGATTCATCATCTTTTAACAGATGCGGAAAGCTTTAAAAAGGGTTTGAAATGGAAACCTAATACGCAAATGTTTACGGCTAACTTATTCTTTGAAGCGAGTACTAGAACGAAGAGCAGCTTCGAAATTGCTGAAAAGAGACTAGGGCTAGAGGTTATTCCATTTGAAGCATTAACATCCAGCGTTCAAAAAGGAGAAACACTGTACGATACGGTAAAAACGTTAGAATCAATTGGTGTTAATGCAGTGGTTATCCGGCATGAGAAGGACCGTTACTTTGATGAATTAGCAGGTAAAGTCAATATCCCAATTATTAATGGTGGAGATGGCTGCGGGCATCATCCAACGCAATCACTACTTGATTTACTGACAATCCAACAAGAATTCGGTGGGTTTTCAGGCTTGAAAATTGCCATCATCGGAGATATTCGGCATAGCCGCGTGGCTCGGTCTAATGCAGATGTTCTGACAAGACTGGGAGCGGAAGTGGTTTTTTCAGGACCACCGGAATGGTTTGATTTACGAAGTATAGATATTTCTAAATATAAACCTATTGATCAAGCCATCCAAGAATCAGATGTGGTGATGCTCCTTCGTGTTCAGCATGAGCGGCATCAACATAAAAGCAGCTTTACGGCGAGTGCATATCATAAACAATTTGGTCTTACATTAGAGAGAGAAAAGATGATGAAGCCAAGGAGTATCATCATGCATCCTGCTCCAGTAAACAGAAATGTTGAAATTGCTGATAGTCTCGTAGAATGCAAACGATCTAGAATATTCAAGCAAATGGAAAACGGAGTTTACGTTAGAATGGCAGCAATTAAAAGGTCTATCGAAAGTTTAGAAGGGGGAAAACAATATGAAACTACTTATTCAGAACGCATGTTACATAGCATTTAATGGAGAGGCAAAACACGCAGACATTTTAATAGAAGATGGGATCATTACAAAGATTGAAGGAAAAATCGAAGCGGTTGTGGATCGGACAGTGAACGCAGAAGGAAAATTAGTTTCACCAGGATTTATCGACCTACATGTACACCTGCGTGAACCAGGCGGCGAAAAAAAGGAAACCATCGCCACTGGAACTCAAGCAGCAGCAAGAGGCGGATTTACCACCATTGCCAACATGCCAAACACAAGACCGGTGCCTGACACCATTAATAATATGGAGGACTTACAAAAGCGGATAAAGGAAACAGCAAAGGTAAGGGTCCTTCCGTATGCGTCGATTACCATTCGGCAGCTGGGGCAGGAGTTGACGGACTTTGCAGGGCTGAAAGATCTTGGAGCGTTTGCCTTTACGGATGACGGGGTTGGTGTACAGTCCGCCAGTATGATGCTTGCGGCGATGCGTAAAGCGGCAGCGCTTGACATGGCAATTGTCGCACACTGCGAAGAAAATACATTAATCAATAAGGGCTCCGTCCATGATGGCTCATTTGCCAAACAGCACGGATTGAATGGAATCCCATCCATCTGCGAATCGGTTCAAATTGCACGAGATGTTCTGTTAGCAGAAGCAGCGGACTGCCACTATCATATCTGCCATATCAGCACAAAGGAATCTGTTCGGGTTGTCAGAGATGCCAAGCGAGCAGGTATTAAGGTAACAGCAGAGGTAACGCCGCACCACCTATTGTTATCACAAGACGATATTCTTGGCCTTGATACAAACTTCAAAATGAATCCACCGCTTCGCGATGCTGAAGACCGCAAAGCCTTAATTGAAGGACTCCTGGACGGCACAATCGATTTTATTGCAACCGATCATGCACCACATACAGCAGAAGAAAAAAGTGAAGGAATGGTTCTAGCACCTTTTGGCATTGTGGGACTTGAAACAGCGTTCCCGCTTCTTTATACCCACTTTGTCTTAAAGAATATCATCACACTCGAACAGTTAATTGAGTATTTAACAGTCAAACCAGCTGCAGCATTTGGACTGCCCTACGGAAAAATCGAGGTGGGTGCACCTGCTGATTTAGTATTGTTGAACTTAGAGGAAGAACGTGCGATTAACACAGAGGAATTTTTATCAAAAGGAAAAAATACACCATTTGGTGGTTGGAAATGTAAGGGATGGCCTGAATTGACAATTGCCAAAGGAGAAATTGCATGGGAAAAAGGACGTGTGTTGGTATGAAAAAACAGCTCATTTTAGAAGACGGCACTATTTTTATCGGCAAAGGCTTCGGCAGTGATACGGAAACAATCGGCGAAGTGGTTTTTAATACAGGGATGACCGGCTACCAAGAAATCATTTCAGACCCATCCTACTGCGGACAGATTGTCACACTTACATATCCATTAATCGGAAATTACGGAATTAACCGTGATGATTTCGAATCCATCAACCCGGCCATCAAGGGTTTAATTGTGAAAGAAGCAGCGGACTTCCCGTCGAATTGGCGAAACGAGTACACCTTAGATGAATACTTTGACATGAAAAAGATTCCGGGGATTGCCGGAATTGATACACGTAAATTGACACGGATCATCCGTGAGCACGGGACATTAAAAGGGACAATCTGCAATATGGAAAAGGATCCCTTTGAGATTTTGAATCAGTTACGGAAAGTTGAATTGCCGATAAATCAGGTTAAACAAGTTTCCACTAAAAATGCCTATCCAAGTCCAGGTCGCGGCAAGCGGGTTGTCCTTGTTGATTTTGGAATGAAGCACGGAATCTTACGAGAACTAAACCATCGGGATTGTGATGTCATTGTGGTCCCATACCATACAACAGCAGAGGAAATTCTTCAATTACGACCAGATGGAATTATGCTCTCTAATGGACCTGGGGATCCAAAAGATGTTCCGGAAGCAATCGATATGTTAAAAGGGGTATTAGGCAGAGTGCCATTGTTTGGAATTTGTCTAGGTCATCAGTTGTTTGCACTAGCGTGTGGAGCCAATACAGAAAAAATGAAATTTGGCCATCGCGGTTCGAACCACCCTGTTAAAGACTTAGCAACTGGGAAAGTAGCGATCACCTCTCAAAACCATGGCTATACGGTTGATGAAGGATCTATAAAGAATACTAGATTAGAAGTTACACACATCGCGGTAAACGACGGAACGGTTGAAGGACTAAAACATTTAGATTATCCAGCATTCACCGTTCAATATCATCCAGAAGCATCTCCAGGACCTGAAGATGCGAACAGTTTATTTAATCAGTTCTTAACGTTGATGGAAGACAACAAACAGGAGGTTACAACTCATGCCTAAACGTAGAGATATTCATTCCATATTAGTAATTGGATCTGGACCCATTGTGATTGGGCAGGCAGCAGAATTTGACTATGCGGGAACCCAAGCCTGTATCGCTTTAAAAGAAGAGGGATACCGTGTTATTTTAGTAAACTCAAATCCAGCCACAATCATGACAGATACAGAAATTGCAGATGCCGTTTATATCGAGCCCTTGACGGTCGAATTTGTCAGCAGAATCATTCGTAAAGAACGTCCCGATGCGCTGCTTGCAACACTTGGAGGACAGACAGGTCTTAATTTAGCTGTAGATTTAACAAAATCAGGAGTTCTAGCTGAATGCGAGGTTGAAATTCTTGGAACAAAACTTTCAGCAATTAATCAAGCCGAGGACCGTGACCTTTTCCGAAATCTGATGAATGAACTTAATGAACCAGTGCCAGACAGTGAAATTATCCATGAATTAGCGGAAGCAAAGGCATTTGTTGAAAAAATCGGCTTCCCTGTCATCGTCCGTCCTGCTTTCACCTTAGGCGGTACTGGCGGCGGTATTTGTCATAACGACGAGGAACTAGAAGAAATTATTACAAGTGGACTCAAGCACAGCCCGGTGAACCAATGTCTGCTAGAAAAAAGTATCGCTGGCTTTAAGGAAATCGAATATGAAGTGATGCGTGATGGAAATGATAATGCGATTGTCGTTTGTAATATGGAAAACATTGATCCAGTCGGCGTTCATACAGGAGATTCCATTGTCGTAGCCCCAAGCCAAACATTAAGTGATCGTGAATATCAGCTGCTGCGAAATGTTTCGTTAAAAATAATTCGTGCCTTAGGAATTGAAGGAGGCTGCAATGTTCAGCTTGCCTTGGATCCAGACAGCTTCCATTACTATATTATTGAGGTAAATCCACGTGTTAGCCGTTCTTCGGCACTAGCGTCAAAAGCAACAGGATATCCTATTGCTAAACTTGCAGCCAAAATCGCGGTCGGTTTAACACTCGATGAAATGTTGAACCCGGTAACAGGAAAAACCTACGCGAGTTTTGAGCCTGCACTAGATTATATCGTTACCAAAATCCCAAGATGGCCGTTTGACAAGTTTGAATCAGGTAACCGCTCCCTTGGAACGCAAATGAAAGCAACAGGCGAGATCATGGCGATTGGCCGTACTTTTGAAGAATCCTTATTGAAAGCAATCCGGTCACTTGAAGCAGGCGTCTACCATTTCGAATTAAACGACGCTGGTGAGATCGATGATGAATTACTTGAGAAGCGGATTCGTAAAGCAGGGGATGAGCGACTCTTTTATATCGCAGAAGGGTTAAAACGTGGATTAACGATAGAAACCATTCATCAATGGAGTAAAATTGATTTATTTTTCCTTAAGAAAATGGAAGGAATCATCAACTTGGAGAGGCTCATAGCAGCTAATCCATTTGACAAAGAAGTATTGTATGAGGCAAAACAAAGAGGCTTTACTGATAAAAAGATTGCGGAACTGTGGAATGGAATTGAACAAGATGTGAGGTCCTTTAGAAAAAATCACGGAATGATTCCTGTGTATAAAATGGTTGATACATGTGCTGCTGAATTTGAATCGGCAACCCCTTATTACTATGGGACCTATGAAGAGGAAAATGAATCGGTTGTATCAGCAAGAAAGAGTGTCATAGTACTTGGTTCCGGTCCAATCCGTATCGGTCAAGGGATTGAGTTTGACTATGCGACAGTCCATTCCGTAAAAGCAATCAAGGAAGCAGGGTACGAAGCGATTATCATTAACAATAATCCGGAAACAGTATCCACTGATTTTAGCATATCCGATAAGCTTTACTTTGAGCCACTTACAATAGAAGATGTCATGAGCATTATTGAGTTGGAGAAACCAATTGGTGTGGTGGTTCAATTTGGCGGTCAAACGGCTATCAATCTTGCTGCAGATCTTGCTGAAAATGGTGTGAAAATACTTGGAACAAGTCTTGAAGATTTAGACCGTGCCGAGAATAGAGATAAATTTGAACAGGCTTTAGATTATTTAAACATCCCGCAGCCGTTAGGAAAAACAGCATTGTCAGTAGACGAAGCACTAGTCATTGCAACGAAAATCGGTTATCCCGTTCTTGTCCGTCCATCGTATGTGTTAGGCGGCAGGGCAATGGAAATCGTCTATCATGAGGAAGAACTGCTTCATTACATGAAAAATGCAGTTAAAATAAATCCTGAACACCCAGTCTTAATTGACCGTTACTTAACAGGTAAAGAAATTGAAGTAGATGCCATCTGTGATGGTGAAAGTGTCTTGATTCCTGGAATCATGGAGCACATAGAACGTGCTGGAGTTCACTCTGGTGACTCGATTGCTGTATATCCACCGCAAACCTTATCAGAGTCAGTAAAACAAACTTTGGTCGACTATACAGAAAAATTGGCAAAAGGGCTGAACATTATTGGATTATTAAATATTCAGTATGTAATAGCAGATAATCAGGTTTATGTGATTGAGGTAAACCCAAGATCAAGCCGGACAGTGCCATTTTTAAGTAAAATCACGAATATACCGATGGCAATAATAGCAACGAAAGCCATATTAGGAGAATCCATTCTCAATCAAGGGTATATTCCAGGTCTTGTCACGGAAAAAGAAGGGGTATTTGTCAAGGTTCCGGTTTTCTCTTTTGCAAAGCTTAAAAGTGTGGATATTACACTTGGGCCGGAAATGAAGTCTACTGGTGAAGTCATGGGTAAGGATGTCACACTTGAAAAAGCACTTTATAAAGGATTGGTAGCATCAGGTATGAACATCCACAAGTTTGGCACTGTGTTGTTTACGGTTTCCGATAAAGATAAACAGGAAGCTTTAAAGCTTGCGAAACGATTTTCTGCGAACGGATATCGGTTAATGGCAACGAGTGGGACGGCTGCGATTCTAGAGTCCGCAGGTCTGCAAGTAAAAGTGGTCGGGAAAATTGGATCTGATGGGAAGACACTTTTGGACGTCATCCATCATGGCGAGGCACAATTTATCATTAATACTTTGACTAAAGGAAAACAACCCGAACGTGATGGGTTTAGAATTCGCCGTGAAGCGGTTGAAAATGGAGTACCATGTTTAACTTCCTTAGACACTGCAGCTGCCATTTTAAAAGTAATCGAATCCATGAACTTCTCTGCAGAAGCAATGAATGCAGGACAAAAGGAGGCTGTTTTTGCATGATAAGTAAAGAGTTGTGCAAAATTCACAGTCAAGAAGAAATTGCAGCAAACATTTATGAACTTACTATAACCGGTGAATTGTTCGGTCAAATTAGTGCGCCAGGTCAGTTCCTGCACCTGCGCATACCCAATTCACTTTTAAGAAGACCTATTAGTATATCTTCTTATGATCAAGATAAACTGCAAGTGACAATGATTTACCGCAAGGAAGGAAAAGGGACTCAGGCGCTGGCAAAGATGGTCCCAGGGATGGTCATCGACATGCTTGGTCCGCTGGGGAATGGCTTTCCTGTTGATGAGATGAACCCCGGGGAAACAGCACTGTTAGTTGGCGGCGGCATTGGTATTCCACCCCTTTACCAACTATCTAAGCAATTAGTTGAAAAAGGTGTAAAGGTCATTCATGTCCTTGGTTTCCAAACGAAAGCAGCTGTCTTTTATGAAAAAGAATTCTTACAGTATGGAGAAACCTTTGTAACAACTGTCGATGGTTCATATGGAACAAAAGGGTTTGTGACAGATGTAATCCGAGACTTACAGTTTGATAGTATCTATACATGCGGACCAACCCCAATGTTAAAGGCAATTGAAACAAATTATTCTGATAGAAAAGTATTTTTATCGCTGGAAGAACGAATGGGCTGCGGTGTCGGTGCTTGCTTCGCCTGTGTTTGTAAAAGTAATGAAAATCCTTCAGGAGTTTCCTATAAAAAAGTATGCAGCGATGGACCTGTTTTTCGCGCCGGGGAGGTATTAATTTGAATCGTTTGAACATCGAGTTACCAGGTTTATCACTTAAAAATCCCATCATGCCTGCTTCGGGCTGTTTTGGGTTTGGCCGGGAGTATAGTCAATTTTACGATTTGGACGTATTAGGCGCCATCATGATTAAAGCAACCACCCAAGAGCCTAGGTTTGGCAACCCAACACCAAGGGTCGCCGAAACGTCGGCTGGAATGTTAAATGCGATTGGCTTGCAAAATCCAGGACTTGAAAAGGTCCTCGGTGAGGAATTGCCTTGGCTGTCACAATATGACGTCCCGATTATTGCAAACGTGGCAGGTTCATTTGAAGAGGATTATATTGCAGTTGCACGCAGTATTTCAACAGCCCCCAATGTTCATGCCTTGGAACTTAATATATCTTGTCCGAATGTAAAAACGGGCGGAATTGCATTTGGGACAATCCCCGAAGTGGCTGAGCAATTAACCAGGAAGGTAAAAGAAGTTTCGCAAGTGCCAGTGTATGTTAAGCTGTCCCCTAATGTCACAAATATTGTAGAAATGGCAAAGGCAGTTGAAGCAGGTGGGGCGGATGGACTGACCATGATCAATACCCTTGTAGGCATGAGGCTTGATTTAAAAACGGGTAAACCCATTCTTGCTAATCGGACGGGCGGTTTGTCGGGACCAGCGATAAAGCCGGTCGCTATTCGAATGATCTATGAAGTCAGCCAAGCAGTAGAGATACCGATTATTGGGATGGGGGGAATTGAGTCGGCGGCAGACGCAATGGAGTTTTTCTATGCAGGAGCGAGTGCCGTAGCAGTTGGAACGGCCAATTTTGTGGATCCATTCATTTGCCCAACCATAATAGAGGAATTACCATCACTCGTTGAATCCTTAGGATTTGATCATATCTCTGAGTGTATAGGAAGGAGCTGGAACCAACATGAACAATTCTCTTATCATCGCGCTTGATTTCGCAAGTGGCAAGGAAGTAACCCATTTTTTAGAATATTTTCAGGGCGAGAACCTTTTTGTAAAAGTGGGTATGGAGTTATTTTATCAGGAAGGCCCTTCCATCATTCATTTGTTAAAAGAACAAGGGCATCGAATTTTTTTAGATTTAAAGCTTCATGATATCCCTAATACGGTAAAGAGTGCAATGAAAGGTCTTGCCCGCCTTGAATGTGATTTGGTTAATGTGCATGCAGCTGGGGGAAAAGAAATGATGGAGGCGGCACTTGAAGGGCTGGAGGCAGGAACAACAGCAGGAAGGAAACGCCCTGATTGTATCGCTGTTACCCAATTAACCAGCACATCGGAGGCACAAATGAACCAAGAACAGCTAATTCCTGTGTCATTACAACAATCCGTTCTACATTATGCCGCGTTAACGAAGGAAGCCGGCTTAGATGGTGTAGTGTGTTCTGCATGGGAAGCAGAGTCCATTCGTGGGAATGTTAGTTCATCTTTTTTAACGGTATGCCCTGGAATTAGGATGTCGGCTGAACAAGCAGTGGATCAAAAACGTGTGGCAACACCGGAATTCGCAAGAAATGCGGGGGTAAGTGCAATTGTAGTAGGCCGTTCGATTACAAGATCACAAGACCCGTTAAAAACCTATCAAAAATGGATGGAAGCTTGGAAAGGGGTCAGATTATGAAACATATAATAGCTGAGAAATTACTGGAAATTAATGCGGTGGCTTTAAGACCACAGGAACCATTTACTTGGGCATCAGGACTTCGTTCCCCCATTTATTGCGATAATCGTCTCACTTTATCGTACACGAACATTAGAAGAGAGATTGCTGCTGGATTACAAAAACTGATTCTCGAAAACTTCCCAAAAACGGATGTAATTGCTGGAACCGCAACAGCAGGGATTCCGCATGCTGCATGGGTTAGTGAGCGAATGGATTTACCAATGTGCTATGTTCGCTCAAAAGCAAAAGATCATGGAAAAGGAAATCAGATTGAAGGCAGAGTGGAACCGGGGCAAAAGGTAGTTGTTATCGAGGATCTTATTTCAACAGGGGGTAGTGTGATTACAGCCGTTCAGGCATTAAGAGAAGCTGGCTGTGAAGTGCTGGGGGTTGTGTCAATCTTTACATATGGGCTTGAAAAGGGTAAACAGTTACTACATGGAGAAAATATTACTAGTTTTTCACTAACGGATTTTGCAACTTTAATAGAGGTAGCCATCTCTAAAGGTTACGTTAGTGCTGAAAATCAAGAAAGTCTGCTGTTATGGAGCAAAGACCCGGCCGTTTGGAGTAAAAAGTTCGAGGAAAACGATTCGCTGATAAAATCGGAAATTCGCTGATAAATTTTAAAATCCGCTGATAAACTTTAAAATTCTCTCTAAAAATAAAAACGAGGATGTCCTAAACAGCAGGACATCCTCTAGTTTCCTCTATTTCTTCAATTTCAACACTAATTCTTCATCAGGAGTAACATAAACGGTCTGCTGATTATCATAAATGACAAATCCAGGCTTGGCACCATTAGGTTTTTTTACAAAGCGGACCTTTGTATAGTCTACAGGAACCGAACTGGAATTCCGTGCCTTACTGTAATATGCGGCCAACATGGCAGCCTCCCGAATCGTTTCATCGGATGGCTCTTTGCTGCGAATAACCACATGCGACCCAGGAATATCTTTCGTATGAAACCAAATTTCATCCCGCGCAGCCAGCTTGTTAGTCAAATAATCATTTTGTTTATTATTTTTTCCAACAATAATTTCTGTCCCATCTGAGGAAGTAAAGTGATCTAGAACAGGTTTGGTATTTTGCGCTTTTTTGCTATTTCGTTTTTGACGTTCGCGAATATAACCGCCCTCTACTAATTCTTCACGGATTTCTTGAATATCCTTAGGAGAGGCTGCTTGCACCTGCTGAAGTAAATTGTCAAAATAAGCAACTTCAGCAACTGCTAGATTAATTTGTTCCATTACCACTGCCACCGCATTTTTTGCTTTTTGGTATTTAGAAAAATACTTTTGAGCGTTTTCAGATGGTGTCTTCCGTGGATTTAGAGGAATGGTGATCAATCCACCATCTTCATCATAGTAATTAACAACCTCAATTTCCTGCATACCTTTTTTAGCAGCATATAAATTTGCCGTTAACAGCTCACCATAAAGTTGATATTGGTCTGCCTTTTCAGCTTCTTTTAACGTGCCTTGAAGTTTATCAATTTTCTTTTCATTCTTTTCTTTTTCATTACTAATTAAGCGTTCAATATCAGTTCCCTGCTGTTTTACCCGATCCCTTTCTGCTTTTCCAAAGTAATAACGGTCCAACATTTCACTGAGTGTGGTGAAGGTCTTGACTTCACCTTTTACATGTTCAAGCGGAAATAAATAAAAAGAATCTTTACCGCCTGCAGTCATGATGGAGGGAACAATTTCTCCACTGGCTATCTTGTGAATCAAACGAATAAACGTTGGGGGAACGGTGGTACGATTAGCAAGACCGCTCTGATAAATCACTTCCTTTGCAAAAAGCGGCGAGGTACCTGCGAAATGCTCTACGAGTTGTTTATCAAGCTTCCCGGCATTAAAATCAAGTTTTTGCAAAACATCTTCTTCACTTGCTTCAAATGGGTTTGCCTTGTGTTGTTCTGGTGGAAATATGTACGGCTGCCCGGGCAAAATAGCTCGATAGCTGTTTACAGCAAAGGAAACATGCTTAATGCTATCTAAAATGACATGCCGGGTTTTATCAACCAAAACAATATTGCTATGTCTCCCCATAATTTCAACAATGAGTTGTTTAAAGCTGATATCCCCTATTTCATTCCGGCCCTTGATTTCAAATATGATCATCCGGTCATTATTGACCTGATAAACATCCTCTAAAATATGACCTTCGATATGCTTTCTGAGCAGCATGCAGAACATGGGCGGCTCACTTGGATTATCATATGCTTCATTTGTGAATTGAACCCGTGCATAGCTTGGGTGTGCTGATAAGAGCAGCTTTTGATTGACTCCGTTCGCACGGATGGTGAGAATCACTTCATTTTTATAGGGTTGGTGCACCTTGTTGATCCGTCCGCCTTTTAAAGAACGTACAAGTTCATCAACCATTGCTTTTGTAAATAAACCATCAAATGACATGGAAAACATCCTTTTCTAAAAACATATCCTCATTATATCCTACTTCATTAAAATCTGTCTTAATTTACCCAACATTGACACTTTAAAATAGCATTTTTTTGGACGACCCTGAATAAGCTTTCCATAGAGCAAGTCTATTAAAGGGGGAAGTGAGATGGTCGGATGAAATTCCATGAAATGAAGATAGATCAAGTAGAAAAGGCCTTAGAAACCGACTTTTCTTCAGGATTATCACAGGAAGAAGTAAAACAGAGGGTGAAACAGTACGGCCTTAATGAATTAGAAGAAGGAGAAAAGCAATCTGCTTTACTCTTATTTTTTAGTCAATTTAAAGATTTTATGGTATTGGTTCTGCTTGCTGCCACATTAATTTCTGGGCTGCTTGGCGAGTATATTGATGCAATCGCAATAATTGCGATTGTCATCATTAATGGCTGTTTAGGATTTTATCAAGAACGCCGTGCTGAAAAGTCCCTTCAAGCATTGAAGGAATTGTCTGCTCCACAGGTTTCCGTTTTACGTGATGGACAATGGATGAAGTTACCTTCAAAAGAAATCGTCATGGGGGATATTTTGAAGTTTACCTCGGGTGACCGAATTGGTGCAGATGTCCGAGTGATTGAATCGAAAAGTTTAGAGATTGAAGAATCAGCACTAACGGGTGAGTCTGTTCCAGTTTCAAAACATATAGATGGGTTAACAAATCCTAACCCCGGCATTGGAGATATGGAAAACATTGCCTTTATGGGCACCATGGTTACTAGGGGAAGCGGTTTAGGGGTTGTAATCGCAACTGGGATGAATACAGCAATGGGTCAAATTGCGAATTTACTTCAAAATGCAGAAACCCAAGATACACCATTGCAGCGCCGTTTAGAACAACTAGGAAAGATTTTAATAACCGTGGCTTTATTGTTAACGGTGCTAGTCGTTGTGGTTGGTGTATTACGTGGACATGAGCTTTATGAGATGTTTTTAGCTGGTGTTTCGCTTGCAGTTGCCGCCATTCCTGAAGGGCTGCCTGCAATTGTTACTGTTGCATTGTCCTTAGGTGTCCAGAAAATGATCAAGAAAAATGCGATTGTCAGAAAATTACCGGCAGTTGAAACGCTTGGATGTGCTTCTGTCATTTGCTCCGATAAAACAGGAACGATGACACAAAACAAAATGACCGTTACCCATTTATGGAGCGGCGGGCAAACCTGGACAGTTGATGGAGTAGGATATAAACCACAAGGTAGTTTTTATCGAGATGAAAGGCAAGTTTCCCCAAAAGATGAAAAGGCACTACAACAAATGTTGATTTTCGGAATGTTATGCAATCATTCTGATTTAGTTGTAAGGGATGATGAGTTTACTCTTGATGGTGATCCAACTGAGGGGGCATTGCTAGTAAGTGCCATGAAGGCGGGATTTAATCGGCCAAAATTATTAGAAGAGTTTTCCATCATTAATGAGTTTCCCTTTGATTCCGCCAGAAAAATGATGAGTGTTCATGTAAAAGATAAACAAGGGCGGCATTTTATTGTGACGAAAGGAGCGCCTGATGTCATTTTGGGTATTTGTGAATCGGTTCTATGGGAGGATCGCACACAATATTTAACGAAGGAAACACAAGGAAAGGTCCAGGAATCCATTAACGGATTAGCGGCACAGGCCTTAAGAACGATAGCCATCGCCTTTAAGCCAATTTCTGCGAACACAATTATTTTAAGTGAGCAGGAAGCGGAAAAACAGTTGACCTTTATTGGTGTCCAAGGCATGATTGATCCACCTCGCCCTGAAGTGAAGGACGCGGTGAAAGAATGCAAAGAAGCAGGGATTAAAACCGTGATGATTACTGGTGACCATGTTATCACAGCCAGAGCCATTGCATCTCAATTAGGCATTTTAACAAAGAAAAGTAAAGTGCTAGAGGGAAGAACATTATCTGAAATGTCTGTTGAAGAATTGGAGGAAGTTGTCGACGACGTGTCAGTATTTGCTCGAGTTTCACCAGAACATAAGTTGAAAATTGTCAAGGCATTACAAAATAGGGGGCATATTGTTGCGATGACAGGGGATGGAGTAAACGATGCCCCGGCCATTAAAGCTGCTGATATTGGCGTGGCGATGGGGATAACAGGGACAGATGTTGCCAAAGAAGCATCGGCACTCGTGCTGCTTGATGATAATTTTGCTACTATTAAGGCGGCCATTAAAGAAGGTCGTAACATCTACGAAAATATTCGTAAATTTGTCCGCTATTTACTCGCATCAAATGTTGGGGAAATTTTAGTCATGCTGTTTGCGATGATTTTAGCACTGCCTCTTCCGCTTGTTCCAATTCAGATTCTTTGGGTTAATTTAGTAACCGATGGCCTTCCTGCAATGGCATTAGGTCTGGATCGGCCAGAGGAAAATGTGATGAAACGAGGACCACGGAGTCCGAATGAAGGAGTATTCTCCCGTGGTTTAGGTTGGAAAGTTGTATCAAGGGGATTCCTCATCGGTCTCGTCACGTTATTAGCCTTTATGATTGTCTACCATAATGATCCAAGTCAATTAGGATATGCCCAGACGGTTGCCTTTGCCACGCTTGTACTGGCACAGTTAATTCATGTATTTGATTGCCGAAGTGAAAAATCTGTTCTTTCAAGGAATCCGTTCGGAAATCCATATCTAGTTTGGGCTGTTATTTCTTCCTTAGCACTTATGCTTGTGGTCATTTACTATCCGCCGCTGCAGCCTATTTTTCATACCATTCCAATTATTGCGAAAGATTGGCTGCTAATAGTAGGTTTATCATCAATACCAACTTTTTTACTAGCAGGGTCATTTTTGTTAAGAAAAACAAAATAAAGTGTGTTATAATCCAAAAGGTAATAGAATTCATTCTATTACCTTTTGTCATTGTGTTTGGGTTGGAGTCGACTCAAGATATTTTCTGGTAATTCATGATGGTTTTAAAAAGGAAGCCGATCATTTAAAAAGATTGGATGTGCAAGTATGGTTATAAGCATGACAGGTTTTGGAAGAGGTAAGACCGATTCCGGATCATTCACTGTAAATGTAGAAATAAAAACAGTCAACCATCGATTTTCTGAAATTAATATCCGTATGCCAAGACAACTTTTAAAAATAGAAGATAAAATAAAGAAAATCTTAAGTCAGCATATTCGCCGCGGCAGGGTAGAGGTATATGTAAGTGTAGAAGGCGAAGGAATTGTCACCCGAAAAATGCATGTTGATTGGAAACTACTTGAAGAATATTACCAATTTATTAGTGAAGCAAAAGGGAAGTTTGGGATTGAAGGGACGATAACACTTCAAGATTTACTGAATCGAACGGACCTAATACATATTGATGAGAGTGAAACCGGTAATGAGGTGATTGAGAACCTTGTCCTTTCCGCTGCCGAAGAAGCAGCTGCTTTACTTAAACAAATGCGTCATGCTGAAGGAGAAGTCTTGAAAAAGGATTTGCTTTCTATTTCTTCTCAATTAGAAGCGAATGTCATGGACCTTCAGAAATATGCTCCATTGGTTGTTCAATCCTTTAAGGAGCGCTTAACCAAAAGGATTCAAGAGTTTTCAAATGGACAATGGGATGAGACAAGAATCTTAACAGAGGTTGCTGTATTTGCGGATAAGGCAGATATTAATGAAGAAATTACCCGTTTAAGAAGTCATATTCAGCAATTCCTTCATACCTTAAATGATCTTGAACCAATTGGAAGAAAGCTTGATTTTCTTGTCCAAGAAATGAATAGAGAGGCCAATACCATTGGCTCAAAAGCAAATGACGCAAATATTGCCAAAACAGTGGTTGAAATTAAAAGCTTACTGGAGAAATTAAAAGAACAGGTTCAGAATATCGAATAGGAACTTGTTTAGAAATGGTTTAACACGGTCAAAATATATTATTAATGATTGGATGTAAGATCATGTCGATTAAATTAATTAATATTGGATTTGGAAATATTGTTTCTGCCAATCGTATTATTTCCATTGTCAGCCCTGAATCTGCACCTATAAAGCGAATCATTCAAGATGCCCGAGACAGAGGTTCATTAATAGATGCTACATATGGAAGACGAACACGTGCTGTAATTGTCATGGATAGTGACCATGTCATTCTTTCAGCAGTTCAGCCAGAAACCGTTGCTAATCGCTTAACGGACCGTGACGAAATTATTGAAGAAGGGTAGGATGTTCTAACATGCAGGAAAAAGGATTACTGATTGTACTGTCTGGGCCATCCGGGGTTGGAAAAGGCACAGTCCGGAAAGAAATATTTTCACATCCAGATACAGCTTTTGAATATTCCATCTCAATGACGACCCGATTGCCCCGCGAAGGCGAAATCAATGGGGTTGATTATTTTTTTAAATCAAGAGAGGAATTTGAACAATTAATCGAGCAAGGTAAATTGTTAGAGTATGCTGAGTTTGTTGGAAACTATTATGGAACTCCTGTTGATTATGTTAGGGAAACCTTAGATGCAGGTAAAGATGTCTTTTTAGAAATAGAAGTTAAGGGTGCCAGGCAAGTTCGTGAAAAATTCCCGGAAGGTTTATTTATCTTCCTTATGCCTCCTAGTCTGACTGAATTAAAGAATCGGATTGTCACGAGGGGGACGGAAACGGAGGATATCATTCATAATAGAATGCTAACGGCCCGTGAAGAAATTGAAATGATGGAATTATATGATTATGTAGTTGAAAACGATCAAGTTGAACGTGCCTGTGAACGAGTTAAAGCGATCGTAACGGCTGAACATTGTCGAAGAGAACGTGTAGAATATCGTTATAAAAAATTGTTGGAGGTTGAATAATGTTATATCCATCTATTGATTCATTATTAGAAAAAATTGATTCTAAATACTCATTGGTTTCCGTTGCGGCAAAGCGTGCCCGTATTATGTCACAACTTAAAGATGAACGGTTACCCAAATATGTTTCCTACAAATATGTGGGTAAAGCACTAGAGGAAATATATAGTGGCGAACTTACTTACCGAGTTTCTAAAAAGGTTGAAGATTAATTTCATAACTATTACTTGATAGAAAGAAGGTCTGACAAAAGAGATTTACCTCTATGTCAGCCTTTTTTATTTGCCTCCTACAAGTGATTGATGGTTTTTGTAAGAATATAGATGAAAAATGATCTTCTTTCTATCATAATAGGAAGGAAGATACGTATTGGATTAAAAGTGAGGGATTCAAAGATGATCAATGAGAAAAACATTTTATTATGTGTAACAGGTGGTATTGCTGTTTATAAAGCAGCAGCCCTTACAAGCAAACTGACCCAAGCTGGAGCCCATGTGAAGGTCATTTTAAGTGAATCTGCACAAAAGTTTGTTACTCCTCTAACCTTTCAGGCTTTGTCCCGCAATGAAGTATTTACCGATACCTTTGAAGAAAAAATTCCGCAAAAAATAGCCCATATAGATTTAGCTGACTGGGCAGATTTAATTCTAGTAGCACCAGCCACTGCTAATACAATTGCTAAATTGGCTCAAGGTATGGCTGATAATATGATTACTACAACGTTGCTCGCTGCTACCGCACCAGTTTGGATTGCACCAGCAATGAATGTGCATATGTATGATCATCCTGCAGTAAGAAAGAATATTACAACTTTAGCGGAATATGGTTACCAATTTATTGAACCAAGCGAGGGATATCTAGCGTGTGGCTATGTTGGAAAAGGACGACTCGAGGAACCTGAAAAAGTGGTTGAATTACTTAAAGTATACTTTAGTAAAAAGGATGATAAACCCTTAACGAGAAAAACGGTCATCATTACAGCAGGCCCTACTAGAGAAAAAATTGATCCGGTTCGATTTATTTCTAATCATTCAACAGGGAAAATGGGGTATGCCCTTGCGACTGAGGCAATCAAACAAGGTGCTCATGTCATTTTAGTTTCCGGACCTGTCCAAATCTCAGCTCCTGCTGGTGCTGAATTAATTAAGGTCGAGAGTGCAGAAGAAATGTATAATGCCGTAATGGAACATTATGATGCTGCCGATGTCGTAATTAAAACCGCAGCGGTGGCTGACTACCGTCCCAAAGTCACTTATGAGCAAAAGGTGAAAAAACAGGCGGGTGATGCAACCATTGAACTTGAAAGAACAAAAGATATTTTGTATGAGTTAGGTAAAAGGAAAAAGGGACAAGTCCTAGTTGGCTTTGCTGCAGAGACAGAAAATCTCGAAGAATATGCTCGAAAAAAATTAATCAACAAGAATGCTGATTTGATTGTAGCTAACAATGTAAAAACTACTGGGGCTGGATTTGGCACCGATACGAATATTGTGACCCTGTTTAAGCAATCCGGTGACGTTACAGAATTGCCGATTATGCCCAAACAGGATGTTGCTAAAAAGATAGTAGAAGAAATTACTGCACTTATGAAGGATATGGGTAAAGATGGAAATTGCTAGTGTGATTGTCGATGTTCCGACAAAACAGACGGATAGAACATTCGATTATTTAATCCCAGAACACTGGAGTGGAGTAATCCAGCCGGGAATGAGGGTAATCGTTCCATTTGGTCCGCGCAAAATCCAAGGTTTTGTCATCTCTTTAAAAACAGAATCCGAATTCAATAAATTAAGAGAAATAATCGAGCCAATGGATTTAGAACCTGTTTTAAATAAGGAATTATTAGCACTTGGTGACTGGCTGACCGAAAGTACGCTTTGTTTTAAGATTTTTGCCTATCAGGTCATGCTCCCTGCAGCCTTTAAAGCCAAATATGAAAAAATAGTTAAACTTGCAGCCGGGGCAGAGGTTTCTCTTTTACCATTGCAATTGCAGCCTTTTTTTGAAAACAACCAGTTACTTAATTGGGATGATGCTCTCAGAAACGGCATTGTCCACTCATTGCAAAAAGAGGCTGCTAAAGGACATTTAGAAGTAATTTATAAAGTTAAGGAACGGGTAAGGAAGAAACGACTGAAATTTGTACGTTCAATCGTAACCCCTTCCCAATTAATAGAAGAAATAGAAAAGGTCCCTGCTAATGCAGAAAAACAACGGCAAGTATTAAGCTATTTTGCTGAGCACAATCATGAAGTTGAATTGAGAAAATTAGTTTCAGAGCTAAATATTTCTGCTTCGACGGTTAAAGCACTTATTGAAAAAAAGCTTTTAGTTGAGTATGACATGGAGGTTTATCGTGATCCATTTGAACATCGGTCATTTGAACGAACAAAGCCCCTGCCACTGACAAATGCGCAACAAACGGCAATAAGTCCAATTTTAAGCTCTATCGAACAAAATGAACACAAGGTGTTCTTACTATACGGTGTGACAGGCAGCGGCAAAACCGAAGTTTACCTGCAATCCATCCAAGAAGTGATTGAAAAAGGGAAGGAAGCCATCGTTCTTGTACCAGAAATTGCTCTCACACCGCAAATGGTTCATCGATTTAAGGGGAGATTTGGCGATTTAGTGGCTGTTTTACACAGTGGCTTGTCTGCAGGCGAAAAATATGATGAATGGCGAAAAATTCAGCGTAAAGAAGTAAAAGTTGTCGTTGGTGCTCGTTCAGCGATTTTTGCCCCATTCGAAAATATCGGTATTATTATTATTGATGAGGAACATGAAACTAGCTATAAACAAGAAGAGATGCCGCGCTATCATGCTAGAGAAGTGGCAATAGAAAGGGCCAAGACATATAACTGCCCTGTTGTACTTGGAAGTGCCACCCCGTCACTAGAGTCCTTCGCAAGAGCACAAAAAAACGTTTATCATCTCTTATCACTGCCAAGCCGAATGAACAATCAAAAAATGCCTTCTGTTGAGATTATTGATATGCGTGAAGAACTCCGTGAAGGCAATCGGTCCATGTTTTCCCGAAAACTTTTTGACTTACTAAAAGACCGAATTGAGAAAAAACAACAAACTGTCTTATTTTTAAATAAACGAGGTCACTCTTCATTTGTCATGTGTCGTGATTGCGGATATGTAGTGAATTGCCCCAATTGTGAGATTTCGCTAACCTATCATCGGGTTAATGAGCATATGAAATGCCACTATTGTGGCTATGAAAGCTATGTTCCCAAACATTGCCCTGAGTGTAATAGTGAATATATTCGTTATTTTGGAACAGGTACCCAAAAAGTACAAGAGGAACTTGGAAAGATTTTACCCGAGGCAAGAGTGATTCGAATGGATGTGGACACAACAAGTAAAAAAGGGTCACATGAGAGACTTCTTACTGATTTTAAAGATGGAAAAGCAGATATATTGTTAGGAACGCAGATGATTGCGAAAGGATTAGATTTTCCGAATATCACCCTAGTTGGGGTGCTATCAGCCGATACCATGTTGCATTTACCGGATTTTCGAGCGTCTGAAAAAACCTTTCAGCTATTAACCCAAGTGAGTGGGCGTGCTGGACGTCATCAACTCCCAGGAGAAGTGATTATCCAAACCTATACACCGGAACACTACAGTATAGAACTTGCTAGCCATCATGATTATGATCATTTTTACCAGCATGAAATGATGATGAGAAAGACACATCATTACCCCCCATTTTATTACTTATCACTTATTACAGTCAGCCATGAGCAACTGATGAAAGTAGTATCGGAAACGGAAAAGATTGTAAAGTATGTGCGTTCGCAAGTTTCAAATAAAGCGGTTGTTTTAGGACCAGCAGCCTCACCGGTTCCTAGGATAAATAATAGATATCGTTACCAATGTCTGATAAAATACAAACGGGAACCAAACCTAATTAAAACACTTAAAACAATCCTAGATCAGTACCAGAAAGATACGAAAAGTGGTTTGCAAGTATCCATAGATGTAAATCCCTTCATCTTAATGTAAGCTTAAATGAAATCCAGCCTGTAAAAAAGGTTATGATTTACGTTTTTGGGTGAAAATGATGAAGAAACCCCGAATGGTTAAGTCCAAGCCACTTGGCCTTTCTCTCGAATTGAAATACTTTTTTAAAAACTATACAGCAAACTGTATTGGCATAATGGAGGAACAAAATTGGCAATTAGAAAAATTGTTCTTCACCCTGCGGATATTCTAGAAAAGTCATGTAAGCCAGTGGTGAAGTTTGATAAGAAATTAGCAAAATTACTAGATGATATGTACGATACGATGCTTGAATATGACGGGGTTGGACTTGCAGCACCGCAAATTGATCTCGATGCGCGAATTGCCGTAGTGGATATTGACGATGAACATGGAACGATTGAAATGATTAATCCTGTTGTTTTAGAAACTTCTGGAGAGCAAACTGGCCCAGAGGGGTGCTTGAGCTTTCCAGGACTTTTTGGCGAAGTGACTAGACCTAATTTTGTTAAAATTGAAGCCTTTGATCGTAAAGGAAGAAAATATACACTTGAAGCAGAAGATTTCTTAGCTAGGGCTATCCAGCATGAAATCGATCATTTAAATGGTATTCTATTTACCTCTAAAGTAAGTAGATACTTAGAGGAAGAAGAGTTAAAAGGAGAAGAAACGGAATGACGAAAATTGTTTTTATGGGAACCCCTGATTTTTCCGTACCAGTTTTACGGCAAATGATCAATGATCGTTATGAAATTATTGGGGTGGTAACTCAACCAGATCGACCAGTAGGAAGGAAAAAAGTTTTAACACCCCCACCTGTAAAGGTTGAGGCAGTAAAACACGGCATCCCCGTTTTTCAGCCAGAGAAAATTCGGCAAGAAGAAGAGCTGGAGAAAATCCTCTCCTTACAACCAGATTTAATAGTCACGGCTGCTTTTGGGCAAATATTACCTAAGAAGTTGTTAGATGCACCTAAATTTGGGTGTATAAATGTTCATGCATCATTGTTACCTGAACTACGCGGCGGTGCTCCCATTCATTATGCCTTATTGCAAGGGAAAAAGAAAACAGGAGTGACCATCATGTATATGGTCGAGAAATTAGATGCTGGGGATATCCTAACAAGTGTGGAAGTGCCAATTAGTGAAAATGATAATGTTGGTACACTCTTTGAAAAGTTAAGCATAGCGGGTGCTAAACTATTATCAGAAACATTGCCGCCCTTATTAGAAGGAAATCTAGTCCCAAGACCGCAAAATGAGGATTTAGCAACTTTTGCCGCCAATATTAAGCGTGAACAGGAAAAGATTGATTGGACGAGATCAGGAGAAGAAATTTATAACCACATTCGCGGATTAAACCCTTGGCCGGTTGCCTTTACAACCATTGAGGGACAGGTCTTAAAAATTTGGCGTGCTGAAAAGATAGCGGGACTTAAAACTAAAGAGCCTGGAACAATCGTAAAAATTGAATCTGATGGATTCACCATAAGTACTGGGAATGACACGGCAATAAAAATATTGGAACTGCAGCCTTCAGGAAAAACAAAAATGTTAAGTGAACAATTTTTAAGAGGTGCAGCATCAAAAATTTCACTAGGCAGCAAGCTGGGAGAATAAGATGACCTCAACGAAAAATAATGTACGTGCAATCGCAATGGATTTACTTGTAACAATAGAAAAAAACCAATCCTATAGTAATTTGTTGTTAAATACCACAATTGAAAAGCACAATTTATCTGCTGTTGATGTTGGCTTACTTACGGAATTAACTTATGGCACCTTGCAACGGCGTATGGCATTAGACTTCTATCTAAACCCGTTCATCAAAGACAATAAAAAGCTGGCAAATTGGATTCACCATTTACTGAGAGTAACACTTTATCAAATGGTTTATCTTGATCGAATTCCCGACAGAGCTGCTATTTACGAAGCGGTAGAAATTGCGAAGGAACGCGGCCATAAAGGGATTGCCAGTTTGGTAAATGGAGTATTAAGAACCATTCAGCGTCAAGGACTGCCATCATTGAATGAAGTGACTGATCCCATTCAAAGGTTATCCCTTGAAACCAGCCACCCTGAATGGCTTGTTACTAGATGGGTAAATCAATTTGGATTTGAAAAAACCAAAGATATGTGTGAAATTAACTTAACTGCCCCCATGCAAACAGCACGGGTGAATCTGACGAAGATTTCTAGAGATGAATGTGCCGCCCTTTTAGAAGAAGATGGATTTCAAATTGAAAAAAGTCCGTTTATCCCTGAAGCGATCAGGTCGTTAAAGGGGAATTTAGCTGCCACCATCCCTTTTAATTATGGCATGTTCACCATTCAAGATGAGAGTTCGATGCTGGCTGCCTATGCTTTGGGTGCAAGGGAAGACGAATATGTTCTCGATGCGTGTGCCGCACCGGGAGGAAAAAGCACCCATATTGCAGAAAAAATGAATAATACGGGTGAGGTAATCTCGGTTGATCTTCATCAGCATAAAGTGAGATTAATCAATGATAATGCCAAGCGATTAGGGCTGTCCAATATAAAAACAAGTGTCTCAGATTCGCGTCACTTACAAGAAAAGTTTAAGCTTGAATCATTTGATCGGATCCTTCTTGACGCTCCTTGTTCAGGCCTTGGTGTAATGAGAAGAAAGCCCGACATGAAATATACGAAAACAGAACAAGATTTAGAACGTTTAAGTGTAATACAGCAGGAACTATTAAAATCAGTCACACCATTATTAAAAAAAGGCGGCCTCCTCGTTTATAGTACTTGTACAGTAGATAAAGGGGAAAATGAATATACTGTAAAAACATTTTTAGATCAAAATCCAGACTTCGTCGGTGATACCACGTTTAAAAGCAGGATGCCTGAAGCCATCCAACCTTTAATAACGGGTTATGACCTGCAAATATTCCCACAAGATATAGGATCAGATGGATTCTATATTGCAGCGTTAAGGAAATTATAAGCACTCATGCGCTCCGCTAGATAATAGAAAGAAGGTGTACTTAGTTGGAACAAACAAATACAACTGAGACGAAAACAACATTGGACGAAAAGAAAAAATCTATCTATTCACTGCAGCTTCCAGAATTAAAAAACTGGCTGTCAGAGAATGACGAAAAGCCATTCCGTGCCGAGCAAATTTATGATTGGCTCTATAAAAAAAGAATTACCTCGTTTGAGGACATGAGTAATTTATCTAAGGGTTTACGAGATAAGTTAGATGATCAGTTTCAAATTACAACATTGAATACAATCATCCAGCAAACTTCCCAAGATGGAACCATTAAGTTTTTGTTTGAACTTCAAGATGGTTATTCGATTGAGACCGTGTTAATGCGCCATGATTATGGGAATTCCGTTTGTGTCACCACTCAAGTTGGCTGCCGAATTGGTTGTACCTTTTGTGCCTCGACTCTTGGCGGACTGAAAAGACATTTAGAAGCAGGCGAGATTGTTGCTCAAGTGGTTAAAGTACAACAAGCATTGGATGAAACAGATGAGAGAGTAGACTCCGTAGTCATTATGGGAATTGGTGAACCATTCGATAACTATGATAATATGCTCGCTTTCTTAAAAATCATTAATCATGAAAAATCCTTGAATATTGGAGCACGCCACATTACGGTTTCGACCAGTGGAATTGTGCCAAAGATTTATAAATTTGCTGATGAAAATACACAAATTAATTTTGCTATTTCGCTCCATGCCCCAAATACTGAATTACGATCAAGATTAATGCCCATTAACAAAGCGTATAAACTTGATGACTTAATGAAAGCAGTACGGTATTATATCGATAAGACAGGACGCAGAATTAGCTTTGAATATGGTCTATTTGGCGGAGTGAATGATTCAATTGAGCATGCGGAAGAATTAGCAGCCCTCTTAAAAGGACTTAAATGTCATGTGAATTTAATTCCAGTTAACTATGTACCTGAGAGGGATTACGTCCGTACGCCAAGAGATAAAATTTTTGCTTTTGAAAAAACACTGAAAAACTTAGGAATTAATGTAACGATCCGCCGGGAGCAGGGTTCAGATATTGCTGCAGCATGTGGCCAACTTCGTGCAAAGGAGCGGAAAGAGGAGACGAGGTGAAGGGATGAAAGCAGTATATCAAACAGACCGAGGAAAAGTGCGTCACCATAATGAGGATGCCGGGGGTGTGTTTACCAATCAGGATGGGAGCCGCCTTGCCATTGTAGCCGATGGGATGGGCGGTCACCGTGCTGGTGATGTGGCAAGTGAAATGACCTTACAAGTTTTAAAAACGGAATGGGAAGCTTCAAAAGGAATTCTAACCGCTGAAGAAGCAGAGAATTGGCTTAAAGATCAAATCACAAATGTTAACGGCTTATTATTAGAACATGCCCAAAAAAATGTAGAGTGCGACGGGATGGGAACTACCATCGTTGCAGCTATCGTGACAGACCGCTTTGCGACAGTTGCAAACATTGGCGACAGCCGGGGCTATCTCTTAAACGAAACTGGTTTTAAACAGATAACGGAAGATCATTCTCTTGTAAATGAGCTAGTCAGGTCAGGCCAAATTACAAAAGAGGATGCTGAGCATCATCCGCGAAAAAATGTCCTGCTTCGAGCATTAGGTACTGAAAAGAAAGTAGAAATGGATATCAAAACCATTATTTTTGAGGATGGAGATCTAATTCTTCTTTGTTCAGATGGTCTTTCTAATAAAGTAAATGAAAAAGAAATGAGTGAAGTTCTGCAGAATAGTGACCATTTAAATCAAAAAGCAAGCAAACTAATTGCTCTTGCGAATGAAAATGGTGGAGAGGATAACATTACACTGGCTATTGTAGAGTTTTCTGATGTCAGCAGCGAGGGTGATGTTTGATGATGATTGGAAAGAGATTAAGCGGGCGCTATAAAATATTGGATATGATTGGCGGAGGGGGCATGGCAAATGTCTACTTAGCTCATGATATGATCCTTGACCGCGATGTAGCCGTAAAAATGCTTCGTCTTGATTTTGCTAATGATGAGGAATTTATTCGGAGATTTCGCCGCGAAGCGCAGTCAGCGACAAGTCTAGCCCATCCTAATATCGTTAATATTTATGATGTTGGTGAAGAAAATGACCTTTACTATATAGTCATGGAATTTATTGATGGTCAGACACTTAAGCAATACATACAACAAAATTCTCCATTAAGAGTGGAAGATGCTCTTGGGATCATGAGACAACTAACTTCTGCTATTTCTCATGCCCACCAAAACAATATTATTCATCGTGATATTAAACCACATAATATCTTAGTGGACCACGATGGTAATGTGAAAATTACGGATTTTGGGATTGCTATGGCACTCAGTGCAACAAGCATTACACAAACCAATTCTGTGTTAGGGTCTGTCCATTATTTATCGCCTGAACAAGCTAGAGGCGGGATGGCAAACAGAAAGTCTGATATTTATTCATTAGGGATTGTCATGTTTGAGCTATTAACGGGCAGACTTCCGTTTTCAGGGGAATCAGCCGTATCAATCGCCTTAAAGCATTTGCAGTCAGAAACACCGTCTGTGAGAAGGTGGAATTCCGATATTCCCCAAAGTGTGGAAAACATTGTCTTAAAAGCAACAGCAAAGGATCCGTTTCATCGCTATAACAGCGTAGATGAAATGGAGGAGGATTTACGGACAGCCCTTGATCCTGAAAGAATGGATGAACCGAAGTTTGTCATTCCAATCGATAATGAGGCCACAAAGGCTATTCCAGTAATAACTGATCACCATCCATTAAAGAATCTAGATGAAACATTAGTTCATTCAAATGAAAAACCTGAAAACAACAAAAAGGTGTCTAAGAAAGGGAATAAAAACCCTAAAAAGCGAAAAAAATGGCCGATGGTTTTAATATCTATCTTTCTTGTCCTTCTCATTCTTGGATTACTAACTTTTACATTTTTACCTGGATTAATGTCGGCAAAAGAAGTAAAAATACCTGATGTTAGTGGTATGAATGAAGATGATGCAGTTTCCAAACTCAAGCTTAAGGGTTTAACAGTTGGAAAGAATATCGAGATTACGGATGAAGACGTAGAAGAGGGAAAGGTAATAAAGACTAATCCGGAAATTGGTACGCTGGTAAAAGAAGACTCTAAAATAACCCTTTATATAAGCTCAGGCAAAGAAAAATATGAACTGTCTAATTATGTTAACCGGCAGTATGATGATGTCATTCGATTACTAGATAACCAAGATTTTAAAGACATAAAGAAAATCGAAGTTACGGATGACAGTGATCCGGGGACGATTATTAGTCAGAGTCCTATGCCTGGAGAAAAAGTTGTTCCAGACGAAACTGTTATTGAGTTTGAAGTTAGTAAAGGGCCTGAAAAAATCATTTTAAAAGATTTAAGTCAATACAGCCTAAAAAGTGCACAAGATTATGCTTCTCTAGTAGGACTATCTTTTCAGATTACAGAAGAGAGATATGACGAAAAAATTCCTACTGGAATGGTTATCTCGCAATCACCCGCTCCAGGAACGGAGTTAAATAAGGGTGATAAAGTAACGGTTGTCATTTCAAAAGGCCAAGAACCACCTAAGAAGGTAACGAGGGAGATCAACATTCCCTTTGAGCCAGTGGTACCAGGTGAACCAGTGGAGAAACAAGAGGTCATTATTTATATTGAAGATATGAATCATAGTATGACAGAGCCAGCTGAAACCTTTACGATTACGCAAAATACCACCAAAAAGATTGAACTGATGATCGCCTATGGAAAGAAAGCGGGGTATAGAGTTTTTGTTGGCACCAATGTTGTGGCTCAAGAAACCTTTAATTATGATGATGTTGAATAAAAGAAAATCACCGAAAGGCAAGGAGTGTGGCTATGCCTGAAGGAAAAATTGTTAAAGCTTTGAGCGGTTTTTATTATGTTCTTCAGAATGACAAATTAATACAATGTCGTGGAAGAGGAGTATTCCGCAAAAACAAAATAACACCGCTAGTTGGTGACGAAGTTGTTTTTCAAGCTGAAAATGAATTAGAAGGCTATATTTTAGAGGTAAAAGAACGTAAAAATGAATTGGTCCGTCCACCCATTGCAAATGTAGATCAAGCTATCCTTGTTTTTTCAGCAGTGGAACCAGATTTTAGCACAGTCTTGTTGGACCGGTTTCTTGTGCTAGTTGAATTTAATCACATTGAACCTCTTATATGTATTACGAAAATGGATTTAATCAACAATGATCAACAGCGCCAAATTGCCGAATATGCTGATGAGTATAGAGCAGCGGGATATGAAGTCATTCTCACCTCTTCTGAAACAGAAACGGGTATTGAACAGTTAAATCCACATGTTGAAAATAAGATCTCTGTATTTGCAGGTCAATCAGGCGTCGGGAAATCGTCACTTCTTAATGTACTCAGGCCGGATCTTGAACTAAAAACGAATGATATCTCTTCCCATCTGGGGAGAGGGAAGCATACGACTAGACATGTTGAGTTGATAAAAATAGGAAATGGGCTGATTGCGGATACACCAGGATTCAGTTCCCTAGAGTTTACTGATATTGAGGTAGAAAGTTTAACTGCCTGTTTCCCGGAAATTCAAAGAGCAAGTGAGAATTGTAAATTCCGCGGCTGCTTGCATGTTACTGAACCTAAATGCGCAGTCAAGGCAGCTGTTGAAGCAGATGAAATCCCATCGTACCGCTACGAACATTATGTGGATTTCCTGCAGGAAATTAAAGATAGAAAGCCGAGGTATTAATATGGTAAAAATAGCACCTTCCATTCTTTCAGCCGATTTTTCGAAACTGGGAGAAGAGATCTTAGCAGTTGAACATGGGGGAGCTGACTACATTCATATTGATGTAATGGATGGACATTTTGTACCTAATATTACAATTGGACCACTAATAGTAGAAGCGATTAGACCCATTACTGCACTGCCCTTGGACGTCCATTTAATGATTGAGGATCCGGATCAGTATATTGAGGCATTCGCCAAGGCAGGCGCCGACTATATTACGGTACATGTGGAAGCATGCCGTCACTTGCACAGGACCATCCAAATGATAAAATCTTTTGGGGTCAAGGCTGGTGTGGTCTTAAACCCTGCCACTCCAGTGGAAACCATTCAACACATTATTGGGGATATAGATATGGTGTTATTAATGTCGGTTAATCCGGGTTTTGGCGGGCAAGCCTTTATTCCTGAAGTCCTTCCAAAAATAAGAAAAGTGAAACAAATGGTTGATCAAAAAGGATTAATGGTTGATATCGAAATTGACGGCGGTGTGAATTCTGAGACCGCAAAGCTTTGCATGGAAGCAGGGGCTGATGTCCTCGTTGCAGGTTCTGCTATTTACAATCAGGATGATTATGCGAAAGCCATTTCGCTAATCAGAGGATAAAGCCGGCTGCCTAAGCTGGCTTTTTCTTCATAGGAGAAGATTAACGATGATTATTAATATACTCGCTGGTGGTCCTGAAGAACTCCTCCCAGATTTGACTTCCTTTGATAGGGAGGATTGTTTATGGGTCGGAGTTGATCGGGGTGTCTTCCATCTTTTAAAAAGAAATATTTACCCGCAAGTTGCTTTCGGGGATTTTGACTCTGTTACAAAGGGAGAATTATCGTTTATTGAAGAGCGTGTCTCTGAAATCAAACGATATAAGCCAGAAAAAAATGAAACCGATATGGAGCTTGCCCTTAATTGGGCACTAGAGCAAAAGACAAGTACCATTCAATTATTTGGTGCGACTGGAGGAAGGCTGGATCATTTATTAGCCAATATCCATCAATTACTGAATCCATTGAAAACTGCTGATCATATCAATGTCTCTTTAATCGATCAAAAAAATATCGTCTTTTTAAAAAAACCAGGCCGTTACACGATTGAAAAAATGGCAGCTAAAAAATATATTTCTTTTGTTCCCTTAACCCTTGATGTCCGTGATCTTACACTTACAGGCTTTAAGTACCCGCTAGAAAACCGTCATATTTCTATCGGTTCCACACTATGTATTAGTAATGAACTTATTAGTGATTATGGTACTTTTTCATTTTCCGAAGGCATATTAATAGTGATAAGAAGTCACGATTAATATGCGATTCAAATTGGTACTGATTTCGTTCGTGTGAATAATATGTAGGGCGTGCGAAAAAGGTTGCATGAAATAAGCTGTGGGAGATTTGTGAGGAGGGACAGTATGAAATTTTATACAATTAAACTGCCGAAATTTTTAGGCGGACTTGTCCGAGCGATGATTGGGGCATTTAAAAAAGGTGAATAAAAGATAAAGAAAGCCTTATAATATTCTTATGGCACCCATTATCATTTGGGTGCTTTTTATTTTGATGTTTAGGGAATAATAAAAGAATAAGTTTAAAAATTGTCCCTATTTGTTCATATTTCATCCTAACCCATTTTTAGAACTTGATTTTGTGTTTTCAAAAAGAAAGAGCACCCTAATTTAGGATGCTCACAGCTTTTATACCCGTTCAACTTTACCGGATCTTAACGCTCTTGCAGAAACCCAAACACGCTTAGGCTTACCATCAACAAGAATACGTACTTTTTGTAGGTTAGCACCCCATGTACGCTTATTAGCGTTCATAGCGTGAGAACGTGCGTTACCAGTTGTTGTTTTCTTTCCAGTTACTACACATTTACGTGGCATATCTTTTCCCTCCTTAACGACCAAAAGCTTTATACAGCAATCTTTTAGATGTTTCATCTGGTAATAGAAAATTAATAAACAAATTTTCTAGTCATGAGATACCTTAATAATTTATCATACAACGAAATGGTTTGCAATAGTTGTGTACAAACCTTTCAAGAAAAAAACCTTGACATAGGGAATAAATAAATGCTCTTATAGTATCAGGCAAGTATAACTTTCAATATTGAATGGACTATAGTAAAATGACTGTAGTCAAGGAGCAATTTTTCAGGAGGGGGAACGATTCATGTCCATTGAATTAAAAACTAAGTACGGACAAATTGATATTTCAAACGAAGTAATTGCGACAATTGCTGGAGGTGCGGCGATTGAATGTTATGGAATCGTTGGTATGGCCTCTAAGAGTCAAATTAAAGACGGTATTACAGAAATACTACGAAAAGAAAACTTTACTCGTGGTGTGATTGTGCGCCAAGAAGATGAGGCATTACATATTGATATGTACATTATTGTCAGCTATGGAACGAAAATTTCCGAAATTGCCCACAACGTGCAATCAAAGGTTAAATATACCCTCGATCAAACTGTTGGACTTGCCGTTGACTCGGTTAATATTTACGTTCAAGGAGTTCGTGTCACGAACCCATAGTGAGGAGGAAAGTTTGTGTCAATTACAGCATTAGATGGAAAACGTTTTGCTGAGATGGTTATTCAAGGCGCAAATCATTTGGCAGCAAATGCGAAAATGGTCGATGCTTTAAACGTTTTTCCTGTGCCCGACGGTGATACTGGAACAAATATGAATTTATCAATGACCTCAGGGGCAAAGGAAGTAAAAAATAATATCCAGGAACATATTGGTAAAGTGGGAATAGCTTTATCCAAAGGTTTATTAATGGGAGCCCGTGGGAATTCCGGGGTAATACTCTCTCAACTTTTTCGTGGCTTTTCAAAAGCTGTCGAAACAAAAGCAAAAATCTCCGGAAAAGATTTTGCAAATGCACTCGAGGCAGGGGTAGAGACAGCTTATAAAGCAGTTATGAAACCTGTTGAAGGAACGATTTTAACCGTTGCTAAGGATGCAGCGAAAAAGGGTGCTCAAACTGCCCAAGTATCCGATGATATTATTGTTATCATGGAGGATGTGTTAAAAGAAGCAAAAGCATCCCTAAAAAGAACACCAGATCTTCTGCCAGTATTGAAGGAAGTTGGCGTTGTGGATAGTGGTGGCCAAGGTCTTGTTTTTGTTTATGAAGGATTCCTTTCCGTACTAAAAGGAGAAAAGCTGCCGGAAACTTCGGACTTGCTTCCATCCATGACTGAACTGGTTAGTGCAGAACACCATAAAAGTGTTCAAGGCCATATCAGTACAGAAGATATTGTGTTTGGTTACTGTACAGAATTTATGGTTCGCTTTGAAGCAGATAAAGTGAAAAAAAATCCGTTCAATGAAACTCAGTTTAGAAATGACCTGAGCAAACTAGGGGATTCTTTACTTGTCATTGCTGATGAGGATGTTGTAAAAGTACATGTTCACTCTGAACAACCTGGTGAAGTATTAACGTATGGACAACAGTTCGGAAATTTAATTAACATGAAAATTGAAAACATGCGTCTGCAGCACTCCAATATTGTTGGGGATAATTACTCAGCTCCTGCTTTAGAACCAGTTACAAAACCAAAAGAACTCCAGGAATTTGGTATTGTGACTGTCTCCATGGGTTCAGGAATAGCAGAACTGTTCAAGAGCATTGGAGCACATGCAGTTATTGAAGGTGGACAAACGATGAATCCGAGTACAGAAGATATCGTTAAGGCTGTAAAAGAGGTTCATGCCAAAAAAGTATTTATTTTACCAAATAATAAAAACATTATTATGGCTGCAGAACAGGCAAAAGATGTTTCCGAAGAAGAAATTATCGTGATTCCATCAAAGACTGTTCCGCAAGGACTATCAGCCCTTCTTGCCTTCAATCCTTCCGCAAGTGTGGAGGTAAATGAAGACGCGATGAAGGAAGCACTGCAGCATGTGAAAACTGGGCAAATTACTTTTGCAGTCCGTGACACATCCATTGACGGCTTAGAAATTGAGAAAGATGATTTCATGGGCATTGCCGAGGGCAAAATAGTGGTGAAAAACAAGGACAAAGGAAAAGTAGCTGAAGACCTTTTAGCCAATATGATTGACGAGGATTCGGAAATTTTGACGATCATTTATGGTGAAAATGTAACAGATAAGGAAGTTGCAAAACTGACTCAATTTGTTGAGGAAAATTATTCAGATGTGGAAATAGAAATTCATAATGGCGGTCAGCCATTATACTCATTTATCTTTTCAATTGAATAATGAACGGCTAAAATAGAAGGGGGGCTTATTTAAGTCGCACCCTTCTTTTTTGTCTTTTTTAGTAACCAAACCATTTCAATACTATAGACTTATTATAAATAGACTACCCAGAGGGAGAGAAACGTTAGTGAAATATAGAAGTGTCTTTGATATTATTGGTCCTGTCATGATTGGTCCCTCTAGTTCTCATACAGCCGGTGCGGCAAGAATTGGCAGGGTTGCAAGAAGCTTATTTGGCCGGGAACCAAAATGGGCCAATATCTCTTTGTATGGTTCATTTGCAAAAACATACAAAGGTCACGGTACGGATGTAGCGATTGTAGGGGGATTATTAGATTTTGATACAGATGATGTAAGAATCATTAATGCCATTGATATCGCCGAGGAAAAAGGTATTAAGCTTCGCTTTATTGAAGAAGATGCCATTACAGATCATCCTAATACCGCAAGGATTATCGTTGGGGACCATAATGGAGAACTAGAATTGGTCGGTATTTCAATTGGTGGAGGAAAAATAGAAATTATTGAGTTAAATGGTTTTGAATTAAAGCTATCCGGAAACCATCCGGCCATCCTGGTTGTTCATAATGACCGCTTTGGAGCCATTGCCAGTGTGGCCAATACATTAGCAAAATATGAATTAAATATTGGCCATATGGAGGTTGCCCGAAAGGATATTGGCAAAATGGCGTTGATGACCATAGAAGTGGATCAAAATATAGACAATAAAATTCTCCTCGAACTTGAACAGCTCCCTAACATTTTAAAAGTAACCAAAATCGTGGAATAAAACCCCACTTAAAGCAGCTTGAGCGAAGGATAGTTTAAAAAAAGGGGGAAGATGGACTTGTTTCGTAATGTAGCTGAATTAGTTGAGTTAGCTAATAGCCAAAATAAAAAAATAGCCGATATTATGATCGAACAGGAAGTTAAGGTAACAGGCCGTTCTAAAGAAGAAGTATTTGAATTTATGGATCGAAATCTAAAGGTAATGGAGCAAGCAGTTGAAAAGGGATTAAAAGGGGTCACCTCTCATTCTGGACTAACTGGCGGGGATGCCGTTTTACTGCAGAAATATATCGAAAAGGGCAATTTTTTAACGGGTGAAACCATTTTGGATGCCGTAAGTAAGGCAGTTGCAACGAATGAAGTAAATGCAGCAATGGGTACGATTTGTGCAACACCGACAGCAGGGTCTGCAGGTGTTGTCCCAGGAACGCTGTTTGCAGTCCAAAAGAAGCTTAAGCCAACAAGGGAGCAAATGATCGCGTTTTTGTTTACTGCCGGTGCATTTGGATTTGTTGTTGCTAATAATGCATCTATCTCAGGAGCTGCAGGTGGCTGTCAAGCGGAAGTTGGGTCAGCAGCCGGAATGGCTGCGGCTGCCATCGTAGAAATGGCTGGAGGATCTCCTCAGCAATGTGCGGATGCGATGGCGATTACTTTGAAGAACATGTTAGGATTAGTGTGTGATCCAGTAGCTGGGCTTGTTGAAGTACCTTGCGTGAAGCGAAATGCGATGGGAGCAGCAAATGCCATGGTTGCAGCTGATATGGCCTTAGCAGGTATTACTAGTCGGATTCCATGTGATGAAGTCATTGATGCTATGTATAGAATTGGTCAGTCGATGCCAACAGCACTAAAAGAAACTGGGCAAGGAGGGTTGGCGGCAACACCGACAGGCAGAGAACTCGAAGCCAAAATCTTCGGTATACCGCTCAAAAAATGAATGAAAATCTAAACCAATCAATAACCGTTTTAAAGGGTATTGGGGAAGAAACGGCAGAATCTTTTGCAGAAATGAAAATCTTTACGATTCATGATTTATTAGAATATTTCCCTTATAGATATGATGACTATTCGCTAAGGGATCTAACAGAAGTACAACATGATGAGAAAGTGACGGTAGAAGGGAAGGTTCACAGTGAGCCTTCTCTTGTCTATTATGGCAGGAAGAAATCTAAGCTGACCATCCGGCTTTTTGTTGGCGCCTATTTAATTAAAGTGGTCTTCTTTAACCAGCCTTATTTAAAAAATAAACTTCAGATCAATGAAACCATTACGGTTACGGGTAAGTGGGATGCCCATCGGCAAACCATTACTGCCAATGAGATGCAAGTAGGACAAAATCGGAAAACCAATGATTTTGAACCCGTTTATTCATTAAAAGGTAAGGTAACGACAAAAGGGATGCGTAAATTTATGTCCCTTGCATTTCAACAATTTGGACAATACATTGAAGAACCACTTCCAGCTTCATTCTTATCTAAATATCGCCTCCTCAACAGGCCTGCTGCTATGAAAATCATGCATTTTCCAAGTAATCCTGAGGAATTGAAGCAAGCAAGGAGACGTTTTGTTTATGAAGAATTTCTCATGTTCCAATTAAAAATGCAGGCATTAAGAAAATTTGAACGAGAACATTCACCAGGAATAGTCCAAAAATATAACTTGCCTAAATTGATGGAATTTATCAATAGTCTCCCCTTTCCATTAACAAATGCCCAAAAACGAGTGGTTAACGAAATTTTAGCCGAATTGAAGTCGCCCTACCGAATGAATCGGCTCTTACAAGGTGATGTAGGTTCCGGTAAGACGGTGGTAGCTGCAATCGGTTTGTATGCTGCTGTTACGGCAGGTTACCAAGGTGCATTAATGGTCCCAACTGAAATATTGGCAGAACAGCACGCCGAATCATTAATAAGCTTATTAGAACCGTTTGGAGTGGTTTGTGAGCTTTTAACAAGCTCTGTAAAAGGTAAACGAAGACGGGAAATCCTTCAGGAACTAGCAGACGGGAATGTTGATATTCTAATAGGTACGCATGCACTCATCCAGGATGAAGTGACATTTAAGAAACTCGGCTTTGTAATTACAGATGAACAGCATCGTTTCGGAGTTGAACAACGGCGGGTATTACGGGAAAAAGGAGAAAATCCAGATGTTCTATTTATGACGGCAACTCCGATTCCAAGAACGCTAGCGATTACAGTTTTTGGCGAGATGGATGTTTCGATTATCGACGAAATGCCTGCTGGAAGGAAATCAATTGAAACCTATTGGGCCCAACCAGAAATGTTGGAACGTGTTCTAGCCTTTGTTGAGAAAGAACTAATAAAAGGACATCAAGCCTACGTAATCTGCCCCTTAATTGAAGAGTCGGAGAAGCTCGATGTGCAAAATGCCATTGATGTGCATACCACCTTAAGTCACTATTTTCAAAACCGCTATAAAGTAGGACTCATGCATGGCCGCTTAACATCGGATGAGAAAGATACGGTGATGAAGTCCTTTAGTGCAAATGAAGTTCAAGTGCTAGTTTCCACTACCGTTGTCGAGGTAGGCGTCAATGTACCCAATGCAACCATGATGGTCATTTATGATGCCGATCGATTCGGACTCTCACAACTCCATCAATTGCGTGGACGTGTTGGCCGTGGGAGTGATCAATCCTTCTGTGTTTTACTGGCAAGTCCAAAAACAGAAGTGGGCCAAGAGAGAATGAGAATCATGACAGATACGAATGACGGCTTTGTTCTTAGTGAAAAGGATTTAGAACTAAGGGGACCCGGCGACTTCTTTGGAAAAAAACAAAGCGGAGTCCCAGAATTTAAAGTGGCCGATATGGTTCATGATTATCGGGCACTAGAAACAGCAAGAAATGATGCTAGTATGTTAATACAGTCGAAAATTTTTTGGACTGACCCAGAGTATCAGTATTTAAGAAATAAACTTGAGGAATCAGGGGTTTTAGAAGGGGAAAAGTTGGATTAAAATAATGATCTTTCCATCTTTTCTGTGTTATTCATTGGTAAAAGCAGGTGGAGGGTTGAAAACAAATTCTTGCAATCTGCTTTTCTAAATTTTATACTACTCTTAGTACCTAGTCATAAGATGTTGGACGGTGTGAAAAAAATATGAGAAGAAGTAAAAAAGAACGTCAACAATTATTAACGTCTACCATTAAAGAGAATCCCTTTATTACTGATGAGGATTTAGCGGAAAAATTTCAAGTTAGTGTGCAAACGATTCGACTTGACCGCTTAGAACTGTCAATTCCAGAACTTCGTGAACGGATCAAGACGGTCGCTGAGAAACGATTTGAAGATGAAGTTCGCTCTTTACCTCTAGATGAAGTAATCGGTGAAATTATTGATATAGAATTAGACCAAAGTGCCATTTCCATTTTTGACGTGAAGCAAGAACATGTATTTAAACGGAATAATATTGCTAGGGGTCACCATGTATTTGCTCAAGCCAATTCCCTTGCTGTTGCTGTTATAAATGATGAATTAGCCTTAACGGCTAAAGCAAATATTCACTTTAATCGTTCGGTAAAGTTGGATGAACGAGTGATAGCCAAAGCGCGGGTAACCAAGATTGATGAAGAAGCTGAGCGAACGTTTGTTGAAGTAAAAAGCTTTGTTAATAATGAGCTTGTATTTACCGGAGATTTTGAAATGTACCGTTCGAAAAATCGATAAAGGATGAGGCAATAATGAAACTAGCAATCGATGCAATGGGCGGAGACAATGCCCCAAAAGAAATCGTCTTAGGTGCGATGAAAGCTGTTGAAGCTTTTTCAGATATACATATTATCCTTGTTGGGGATGAAAACAAAATTAACGAAAACTTAACAAGCCATGAGAGAATTTCTGTTTTACATACAACCGAGGTAATCCTTGGAACAGATGAACCAGTAAGGGCTGTTCGGCGTAAAAAGGATGCTTCAATGGTATTAGCAGCCAGGCAGGTTGCAGACGGCTTAGCTGATGCCTGTATTTCTGCAGGCAATACAGGTGCATTAATGGCTGCAGGTCTTTTTGTAGTTGGAAGAATTGAAGGAATTGACCGGCCTGCTTTGGCACCAACACTGCCAACTATTGGCGGAGAAGGATTCTTGCTTCTAGATGTAGGGGCAAATGCAGATGCAAAACCAGAACATTTACATCAATATGCCATCATGGGTTCTATTTATAGTCAAAAGGTGAGAGGGATTGAAAAGCCGCGAATTGGACTATTAAATATTGGGACAGAGGAAAAGAAAGGTAATGAATTGACCAAACACACCTTTGACCTTTTAAAACATGCAAATTTGAATTTTGTTGGCAATGTGGAAGCAAGAGATTTGCTCGAGGGTGTAGCGGATGTTGTCGTAACGGATGGATTTACTGGAAATATGGTGTTAAAAACAATTGAAGGTACTGCCCTTGGAATGTTTAAAATGTTAAAAACCGCTTTAATGAGCAGTTTTACAAGTAAATTGGCTGCTGCTGTATTGAAGCCTAATTTAAAGACATTGAAAACCACTTTGGACTACTCAGAACATGGAGGAGCTGCTCTTTTTGGGTTAAATGCCCCTGTTATAAAGGCGCACGGTTCCTCAAATGGTCAAGCAATCTTTAGTGCAATTAGGCAAACAAGGGAAATGGTAGGTAATGATGTTGTAAACTTAATTAAACAAACTGTAGAAGAGACTAATTTGCAATTATAAAAAACACAGGGGTGTGAAGATGAAGAAAATAGCTTTTGTTTTTCCTGGACAAGGGTCACAAACGGTAGGCATGGGTAAGGAATTAGCAGAAAAACATTCCGATGTAATGGAATACTTTTTAAAAGCAGATCAAACCTTAGATGTCACATTAAGCAAACTTATATTTGAAGGACCAAAGGAAGAATTGACTTTAACCTTCAATACCCAGCCAGCATTGTTGACTACAAGTATCGCTATTTTGAATTATTTTCAAAAGTCTGGAATTCAAGCCGATTTTGTCGCTGGTCATAGTTTAGGTGAATATACAGCTCTTGTGGCGGCAGGGGTACTTTCTTTTGAGGACGGCGTTTATGCTGTAAGAAAACGGGGCGAGTTCATGGAGCGTGCCGTTCCAAATGGTGAAGGTTCTATGGCTGCTGTATTGGGTCTCGCACGTGAGCCGCTTGCAGCCGTAACAAAAGAAGTGAGTGAATCTGGTTTTCCAGTATCGTTAGCAAATTTAAACTGTCCAGGTCAAATCGTTATTTCTGGTTCTCGAGAAGGCGTCGAAAGGGCAGGTGTCAAAGCAAAAGAAGCTGGGGCAAAAAGAGTGCTGCCGTTAGAGGTAAGTGGTCCTTTCCATTCAAGCTTAATGAGACCAGCTGCAGAACAATTACTTGAGGTATTAAATGGGTTAGAAATGAAGGATGCATCGATCCCAGTCGTAGCCAATGTTTCTGCTGAACCTGTAAGTTCAGCTTTGGAGATAAAAGATCAATTAATTGAACAACTTTATTCTCCTGTATTATGGGAGGATTCAGTTGAAAAAATGATCTCTCTTGGTGTAGATACCTTTATTGAAATCGGCTCAGGGAAGGTCCTTACTGGTTTAATTAAAAAAATTGATAAGACAGTTAAAACGTATTCTGTGTCTGATGAGGAAAGTGCTGATGCAGTTATTGAAGCCCTAAAGGAGGACTCACGATGAATTTAGCTGGGAAAGCAGCCCTTGTTACGGGGGCATCACGTGGAATTGGCAGAGAGATCGCCTTAGAACTTGCCAGGCAAGGGGCCAATGTGGCCGTTAACTTTTCTGGCAGCGAGCAGAAAGCCGGCGAAGTGGTGGATGAAATTAAGGCTCTTGGCAGAGACGCTTTTACCGTAAAATGTAATGTGGCAAATGGTGAGGAAGTTACAGAAATGGTTAAAACAGTGATAGACCATTTTGGAAAACTTGATATTCTTGTTAATAACGCGGGAATTACAAGAGACAACTTACTCATGAGAATGAAGGAAGAAGAATGGGATGATGTAATCAACACCAACCTGAAAGGGGTCTTCCTTTGCACAAAAGCAGTTACAAGGCAAATGATGAAGCAGCGAGTAGGCCGCATCATTAATATTGCTTCCGTTGTGGGAGTCAGCGGTAACCCTGGTCAGGCAAACTATGTCGCTGCGAAAGCAGGCGTCATTGGTTTAACGAAAACAACGGCTAAAGAGCTGGCATCAAGAAATATTACGGTAAACGCCGTCGCACCCGGGTTTATTACTACAGATATGACCGATAAATTACCTGAGGATGTAAAAGGCGAAATGCTAAAACAAATTCCGTTAGCTCGTCTAGGAGAACCAAAAGATATTGCAAAAATGACGGCATTCTTAGCTTCAGATGATTCCTCATATATCACAGGACAAACGCTGCATATTAACGGCGGCATGGTGATGTAAAAAAGAGGCTGCTTCAATGCAAGAATAAGCAATTCTTAAAATAATAAAAAACGTAGTGTATTATTTTACCGAAATACTCTATAATAGCTTGAGGGGAGGTGAACAAGCATGGCAGAGGTATTAGAACGTGTTACTAAAATCATCGTTGACCGCTTAGGCGTTGAAGAGTCTAAAGTTACGCTTGAAGCTTCATTTAAAGATGATCTTGGCGCTGATTCCCTTGACGTAGTTGAACTAGTAATGGAATTAGAAGATGAGTTCGATATGGAAATTTCTGACGATGATGCTGAAAAAATCAACACTGTTGGTGACGCTGTTAATTACATAAATAGCAGTAAGTAATCTCGTTAGATTTATTCACAAAGCTCCGTTTTAAACGGAGCTTTATTATGTCTAGCTACGTCGCTTAGAGGTCTAATTGGGCATGGCGAAGAAGCTTTTCTTCCTGTATGATAGAACTTGGCAGTAAAACTATCTGCCAAGTTTCTTTGCGTTTTCACAAAATTTTTTTTAAACTCATAAGTAGTAGTTAGTAAATTTAATTCAAGGTGGAGAACTTTCATGCGCAAGAATGGTAAAGAAAAAGAATTGAACCGCGCAAAAGAAAATCTTTTTAAGGATTTTCAAGATAAAATTGGGTTGACGATTGATAATGAACAACTTTTAAAACAAGCCTTTACTCATTCATCCTATGTGAATGAGCATCGCAGAAAGCCTTTTGAAGATAATGAAAGGCTGGAATTTTTAGGAGATGCAGTCCTCGAGCTTACCGTATCACAATTTCTTTTTAAGAAATATCCAACTATGACCGAAGGTGAATTGACTAAACTGCGTGCAGCGATTGTTTGTGAACCTGCCCTTGTTGCTTTTGCCAATGAGCTTGAATTTGGCAAGCTCATTTTACTCGGTAAAGGAGAAGAGATGACCGGCGGCCGAGAGCGTCCCGCTTTACTTGCTGATGTATTCGAAGCATTTATTGGTGCGCTCTATTTGGACCAAGGAATTGATAAGGTAGTGGAGTTTCTTGGAAAAGTAGTCTTTCCTAAAATTAATGCTGGTGCTTTTTCTCATGTGATGGATTTTAAAAGCCAATTACAGGAGCTTATCCAACGGGATGGAGCGGGCATGATTGAATACCGTGTCCTTGAGGAGAAAGGTCCTGCGCATAGTAAGGAATTTGTGTCTCGAGTATCGTTAAATGGTGACGAACTAGGGATCGGAACAGGAAAATCGAAGAAAGAAGCCGAACAGCATGCCGCCCAAATGGCACTAGAGGTATTGAAAACCAAAACAACATAGAAATGACACGTTTGCAGGAGAAATCCCCACGCAACATAGGAGGATAATGAAATGTTTTTAAAACGGTTGGACATTATTGGCTTTAAATCTTTCGCTGAACGCATTGAAGTTGATTTTGTTCCGGGTGTAACGGCAGTAGTGGGACCAAATGGCAGTGGGAAAAGTAATATTACCGATGCAATCCGCTGGGTTTTGGGTGAACAATCTGCTAAATCTTTAAGAGGCAGTAAGATGGAAGATATTATTTTTGCTGGAAGTGATTCGAGAAAAGCCCTTAATTATGCTGAGGTAACCCTTACATTAGACAATGCTGATCAAGGATTAGGAATAGATTTTAATGAAGTAAGTGTAACAAGAAGAGTCTCGCGCTCTGGGGACAGTGATTTTTCAATTAATAAGCAGTCATGCCGCCTAAAGGACATTATTGATTTATTTATGGATTCAGGCCTTGGCAGAGAGGCATTTTCGATCATCAGCCAGGGAAAAGTGGAAGAAATATTAAACAGTAAAGCGGAAGATCGCCGAACCATCTTTGAAGAAGCAGCTGGAGTGTTAAAATATAAAAATCGTAAGAAAAAAGCAGAAGTAAAATTATTTGAAACACAGGATAATTTAAATCGTGTGAACGATATTCTGCATGAACTTGAAAGTCAAGTAGAACCTCTAAAAATTCAAGCATCGATGGCTAAAGACTTTTTAGAGAAAAAAGAGGAACTGGAACAAATTGAGGTTGCCCTTACAGTCTTTGATATTGAAGACCTGCACCAGAAATGGGAAAGTCTCTCTAAACAGCTTGATGAACATCAGCAGGAAGAGTTAAAGCTTTCATCTGAGCTCCAAATAAAAGAGGCAAAGATCGTTGAAACAAGAGATAAGATTTCGGCGTTAGATGAATCGATTACGGACCTGCAAAATGTTCTTCTTCATGCGAGTGAAGAACTTGAAAAACTAGAGGGAAGAAAAGAAGTATTAAAGGAACGGAAGAAAAATGCTTCCCAAAATAAAGAACAATTAAAAACCAATATTACGGAATTAACCGAACGGGTCAGCCAACTCAAACAAAATCGGGACCAACAGGCAGAAATTGTACAGGAACTTGGCAGGCAGGTTAACAGCTTGCAATCCATGTTGCAGGAAAAACAAGAAAAACTTCCATTATTCATCGAAAATATGGAAGAAAAAATAGAAGCCTTAAAAAGTGAGTACATTGAGCTATTAAATGATCAGGCCGGCGCCAAAAATGAAATAAAATATATTGACCAACAATTGGAGCAGCAAGAGAGAAAAAGTGCTCGCCTTGATTGTGAAAATGAAAAATACTTACAAGACCGGCAAATGGCCCACACAAAAAAGCTTGAAATTCAAACTGTCTTAGAAGATATCCAGCGTAAGTTAACCAATCAGGTGGTTGAATTTCGCGACCAACAGCGGAAGCTAGAAACAGTAAAAAATAACTATCAAAAACAAGAAAAGACACTGTATCAAGCCTATCAACTGCTTCAACAGGCTAAATCAAGAAAAGAACTGCTTGAAGAGATGGAAGAAGATTTTGCAGGATTTTTTCAAGGGGTAAAAGAAGTACTTAAGGCTCGCGACAATAAGCTTAAAGGAATCGAAGGAGCCGTAGCTGAGCTGGTAACGGTCCCTAAAGAATATGAGACAGCACTGGAGACAGCCTTTGGTGGTGCGCTTCAGCATATTGTTGTCGATACCGAGCAAAATGCACGAACAGCGATTCAATATTTAAAGCAGCATTCTTATGGCCGGGCAACGTTTTTACCGTTAAGTGTTATAAAAGGAAGAACGTTATCAGCTGCTCAACTATCATCCATTCAAGGCCACCCATCCTTAATCGGTTCTGCAGTCAGCCTTGTTAAATTTGACAGTAAATATGCAGAGGTTATGAATAACCTTTTGGGGAATGTTGTAATAGCAAAAGACTTAAAGGGAGCGAATGAATTAGCCAAAATTCTTCAGTACCGATCCAGGCTGGTGACACTTGACGGTGATATCGTTAACCCTGGCGGTTCGATGACCGGTGGTGCCGTTAAACAAAAAACCACTTCTCTATTAACACGAAAAGGTGAGCTAGAAAGTTTAAAAGAAAAACTGGTTGTAATGGAGGAAAAAACGGCAAGTTTAGAAGGTGTAGTTAAAAACCTAAAAATTGAAGTACAACGGGCGGAGCAACAACTGGATGAAATTCGTCTGCACGGAGAGCAACTAAGATTAAGTGAACAGACTGTGAAAGGTGACTTGCGTGAAGCGGAACTTGGCGAAAAGAATATTAATGACCGCCTTGCCATTTATGACCTCGAAAAAGGGCAGTTTACTGAAGAAAAAGAAGCACTTCATAAAAGAAAATTGGAATTATCAGAGGCAATTGAAGCTTACACAGTAACCGCGGCTAATCTTGATGCGCAAATTACGAAACTTACAGAACAAAAGACCATTAATTTAACAACTCGAGAATCCTTGATAAACGAAATTAATGAATTAAAGGTTGAATTTGCTGCGAAAAATGAACAATTTACCCACGTGAAAGAACGGTTTACCATTCTTAACGAAGATATAGACGAAAGCGAGCAAAAGTTGTCTATTTTTACGGAGGATCTAAATCTTCTCACATCAGAAATGACAAACAGTTCCTCTGGGGAAGAGCAATTAGAAACGGCTGCGAAGAGAAAACAACAGGACAAAGAAGCTGCCCTGCAGTTAATTACGGATAGAAGACAAGAACGCTTATCATTGCAGGATGCGTTAGAAGATACAGAGTTGGATGCTAAAGAACTCAAGAGACTTCACAAAGGTATGGTAGTCGTTTTAAAAGATGAAGAAGTAAAAATCAACCGGTTAGATGTAGAACTTGAAAATCGTCTTGCCCAATTAAGAGAAGAATACCTTTTAACTTATGAAGGGGCGAAAGAGCAGTATCCATTAACCGTCCCAGTCGAGGAAGCTAGGAAAAAGGTAAAACTCATTAAACTTGCAATTGAGGAACTGGGAAATGTTAATATCGGTGCCATTGAGGAATATGAACGCGTTTCTGAACGTTTTGAGTTCTTAAGTGAACAAAAGACGGATCTCCAAGAAGCAAAAGATACTCTCTACAAAGTCATTGATGAAATGGATACCGAAATGAAAAGACGTTTCCAACAAACCTTTGAGGGAATTCGCGAACACTTTGAACCAACCTTCCGGGCTCTTTTTGGCGGAGGCAGAGCAGATTTAGTTCTAACTGTACCGGAAGACTTGTTGAATACTGGAGTGGAAATCGTTGCCCAGCCTCCTGGGAAAAAACTGCAAAATCTGGGCTTATTATCAGGTGGAGAACGTGCGTTGACGGCTATTGCTCTGCTATTTTCCATTTTAAAGGTACGCCCTGTTCCATTCTGTATCCTCGATGAAGTGGAAGCTGCCTTGGACGAAGCCAATGTGTACCGTTTTGCCCAATATTTAAAACAATATAGTAAAGAAACCCAATTTATCGTGATCACGCATCGAAAAGGAACGATGGAGGAAGCCGATGTCCTTTACGGAGTAACCATGCAGGAATCAGGTGTTTCAAAGCTTGTCTCTGTCCGGTTAGAAGATACAAGAGAGTTAGTTGAATTATAATTTAAGGAAGTGAAAAAATGAGCTTTTTTAAGAAATTAAAAGAAAAGATTTCAAAATCTACTGATACAGTTACTGAAAAGTTTAAGGATGGTCTTTCAAAGACCCGAGACAATTTTTCTGGAAAAGTGAACGATCTTGTAGCAAGGTACCGGAAAGTGGATGAAGACTTTTTTGAGGAATTAGAAGAAATTCTCATTCAGGCAGATGTTGGCTTTGATACGGTGATGAAGTTAATTGAAGAACTAAAAATGGAAGTGAAACGTAAAAATATCCAAGACCCGCAAGATGTTCAAAGTGTGATTTCTGAAAAGCTAGTTGATATCTATAACGCAGGGGAAAGTCAATCTTCAAAATTAAACATTCAGGAAGATGGCTTGACAGTCATCCTGTTTGTCGGAGTGAATGGTGTTGGGAAAACAACAACCATAGGCAAACTAGGACATAAATTCAAGAGCGAAGGTAAAAAGGTGTTAATGGCGGCCGGTGATACTTTCCGTGCGGGTGCAATTGAACAGCTTGAGGTTTGGGGAGAAAGAGTGGGAGTAGAGGTCATTAAGCAGGCAGAAGGGTCAGACCCTGCAGCAGTCATGTTTGATGCTATTCAAGCAGCGAAATCTCGAAAAGCCGATATTTTACTTTGTGATACAGCAGGCCGTTTACAAAATAAAGTAAACTTGATGAAGGAATTAGAAAAAGTCAAGCGGGTGATAGAACGGGAAATACCTGGAGCCCCACATGAAGTCATTTTAGTACTTGACGCTACGACGGGACAGAATGCCCTAATTCAGGCGAAAACCTTTAAAGAAGTGACAAATGTAAGCGGGATTGTTCTATCAAAATTAGATGGTACTGCCAAAGGCGGGATTGTGTTAGCAATACGTAATGAATTGAAAATTCCCGTGAAATTCGTCGGTCTAGGTGAAAAAATGGATGACCTTCAAGAATTCGACGCTGAAAAATACGTGTATGGGTTATTTGCCGATCAAGTAGAGCGTTCAGAATAAAGATGTAAAGGTATTTTCTTGACAGAACCCAGCAGACCTTGTAAACTTAATCCTTGTAAAGGTTTTTCACTTAACATGGTATGGGGGGAAAACTAGCATGATGCTTGAAAAGACTACTCGAATAAATTATCTCTATGATTTTTATTATTCGTTGTTAACACCTAAGCAGCAAAGCTATATGTCTCTCTATTATTTAGATGATTACTCTCTTGGGGAAATCGCAGAGGAGTATGATGTCAGCCGTCAGGCCGTTTATGATAATATTAAACGGACAGAGGCAATGCTCGAGGAGTATGAAGAAAAGCTGCTCTTATTCCAGAAATTTCAAGAGCGTACAAGTCTGATTAAACAACTGAAAGAACTGCTAAATGAGGAGAACCTTTCAAAACAGGCAATAGATGATATTGTTTCAGAGCTTGAGAAATTAGATTAGGAGGCGGCATGAATGGCATTTGAAGGATTAGCCGACCGACTGCAAAATACAATCCAAAAAATCCGTGGAAAAGGTAAGGTTTCAGAAGCGGACGTAAAAGAAATGATGCGGGAAGTCCGTTTAGCATTACTAGAGGCGGATGTTAACTTCAAAGTCGTTAAAGACTTTGTTAAAAAGGTTAGTGAACGCGCTGTTGGACAAGAGGTATTGAAAAGTTTAACTCCAGGTCAACAAATTGTTAAAATCGTTAACGAAGAATTGACGGCGTTAATGGGGGGCGAACAAAGCAAGATTGCCGCATCCAACCGGCCGCCTACAGTCATTATGATGGTGGGACTGCAAGGGGCAGGTAAAACAACGACAACAGGCAAACTTTCACTTTTGCTCCGGAAGAAGTATAATCGAAAACCTATACTTGTTGCAGCCGACATTTACCGTCCAGCAGCCATTAAACAGCTGCAAACTCTTGGTAAACAATTAGACATGCCTGTATTTTCACTTGGCGATCAGGTTAGCCCTGTCGAAATTGCTAAGCAGGCGATTGAGAAAGCAAAAGAAGATCATCATGATTATGTTTTAATCGATACAGCCGGCAGGCTGCACGTCGATGAGGCTCTGATGGACGAACTCAAAGACATTAAAGAATTAACGAAACCTGATGAAATCTTCCTTGTAGTTGATGCAATGACTGGACAGGACGCGGTCAATGTAGCTCAAAGCTTTAATGAACAACTAGGATTGACCGGGGTTGTGTTAACAAAGCTTGACGGGGATACCCGAGGCGGTGCTGCGCTTTCCATTCGTGCAGTCACGCAAACACCAATAAAATTTGTCGGTCTTGGCGAGAAAATGGATGCACTGGAACCGTTTTATCCAGAACGGATGGCCTCTAGGATTCTTGGTATGGGAGATGTTCTGACCCTAATTGAAAAGGCCCAGGCAAATGTCGACGAAGAAAAGGCAAAAGAGTTAGAGCAGAAAATGCGAACTGCATCCTTTACACTTGAGGACTTTTTGGAGCAGCTAGGCCAGGTACGGAATTTGGGACCTCTCGATGAGCTATTGAAAATGATGCCGGGAGCAAACAAAATCAAAGGGTTGAATAATTTACAAATCGATGAAAAACAAATTGGCCATGTCGAAGCGATTATCAGGTCAATGACGAAGGCAGAAAAAAACAATCCGGAAATTTTAAATGCGAAACGAAAAAACCGGATTGCTAAAGGCAGCGGACGCTCTGTCACAGAGGTTAACCGCCTGCTTAAGCAGTTTGATGACATGAAAAAAATGATGAAACAAATGACTGGAATGCAGCAAAAGGGTAAGAAAAAAGGCGGATTTAAGTTTCCATTTAAACCTTTTTAAGTTGTTTTAGCTTGTGAATTTTTGGAAATACTATCTGTAAAGAAAAAACACTTTACAAACTATAAAATAATTGATAATATACTATCTTGTGTGAAACTATTCGGAGGTGCTTATTTAAAATGGCAGTTAAAATTCGTTTAAAACGTATGGGAGCAAAAAAATCTCCTTTCTATCGTATTGTTGTAGCAGATTCTCGTTCACCACGTGATGGCCGTTTCATTGAAACAGTTGGAACTTACAATCCAGTGGCAGAGCCAGCCGTAGTTGAAATCAACGAAGAATTAGTTCTTAAGTGGTTAAAAGACGGTGCGAAACCATCTGATACGGTTCGTAACCTTTTCTCTAACCAAGGCATCATGGAAAAATTCCATAATGCAAAATTAGGCAAGTAATCGTAAAGTACGATGAAACAACTAATTGAAACAATTGTTAAGCCGCTTGTTGATTTTCCGGAAGACGTTCGTGTGGACGTTTCGGAAGATGACAATCGCGTAACCTATCAGTTATCAGTAAATAAAGCTGATATGGGGAAAGTGATTGGCAAACAAGGGCGAGTTGCAAAGGCCATAAGAACTGTTGTATATGCAGCAGGTTCTTCTCAACAAAAGAAAATTTTTCTAGAAATTGGTGAATAGCTTTTTGCATCTAGATAAAAGGGAGGGATTATTTCCTCCCTTTTTTGCTATATGTTAGACAATACTGTTAGTATTTTTAATAGCCGCTAGCCATTCAAACAAGGCCGTTTTTCAAGGTTCAGTAAACGAGGAGGGGCATTAACTTGCAGCTAATTCAGTCGGTTGTCGTAAAACAAATCCTTACGGAGCGTAGCAGGCAGAAGTTCTTTGAAAGATATCAAGGAAAAAGACAGCAATTAGAAAAGGAATGCAGCCAACTTCAATTCGAGCTAAAAAGGTTAGAAAAAACAAAATCTTTCCCACCTATTCAGGTAAAGGAAAAATTTGAAAAAGAAATCCAAATGCGTAAGGAAAAAATCCAGCTTATTGAGTTTGAAATTGAACAATTACATATCCTACCCTTAGGCAGTGAAATAAAGGAAAAGGAAGTCCAGGCACTTATTGAAATAAGTGTTGGTGATCGCTGGGATGAGAAAAGTGAAAAACCCATGATCATCATTAAAGATGGAATTATTGAAGAAATTAGGTGAAAAGTACAATGGAAAAATGGTTTAACGTCGGAAAAATTGTAAATACGCAGGGGATTAAAGGCGAGGTTCGAGTAATCTCAAAAACTGACTTCCCAGAGAAACGTTATAAAATGGGGAATGTCTTATATTTATTTATGCCCAATAGTACAAAGCCAATTGAACTAACAATTAGAAGTCATCGAACACACAAAAATTTTGATTTGCTTACTTTTGAGGGATATTACAATATTAATGAGGTTGAAAAATTTAGAGATGGAATCCTTAAGGTACCAGAATCACAGCTTGACGAACTAGAAGAAGATGAATTTTATTACCATGAAATTATTGGCTGCCTTGTTGCTACAACAAAGGGGGAAGAAATCGGAAAAGTAACGGAGATTTTGTCACCGGGTGCCAATGATGTTTGGGTTGTGAAAGGCAAAGGCGGTAAAGAAATACTAATCCCATATATTCATGAGGTAGTAAAAAAAGTAGATGTAAACGAGAAAGTCATCTTAATCGAACCTATGGAAGGGTTACTTTCATGATGAGGATTGATATTCTTACGTTATTTCCAGAAATGTTTTCTGGGGTACTAGGACAATCCATGCTCCAAAAAGCAGCCGAAAAAAATGCAGTACAATATAATGTCGTTAATTTCCGTGATTTTGCTGATAACAAACATTCTACCGTTGATGACTATCCTTATGGCGGCGGGGCGGGAATGGTATTAACACCACAGCCTATCTTTGATGCTGTTGCAGCGCTTAAGGAACAAGCACAGGGAAAGAGTCCAAGGGTCATTCTTCTTTGCCCGCAGGGAGAACGGTATGATCAGCATAAAGCCGAGGAATTCGCAAAAGAAGAACACTTAATTTTTATTTGCGGACATTATGAAGGCTATGATGAACGAATCAGGGAGCATGTAGTAACAGACGAAATATCAATTGGCGATTATGTCTTAACTGGTGGTGAGCTGGGGGCAATGGTGGTCGTTGACAGTGTCGTCCGACTTCTTCCTGAGGTGTTAGGTAATCAAGAATCGCATATGAAGGATTCTTTTACTACAGGGCTTTTAGAGCACCCTCATTACACTAGGCCTTCCGATTTCCGCGGGATGAAGGTGCCTGATGTTCTAATGTCTGGAAATCATAAATTTATTGAAGAATGGCGAAATAAGGAATCATTAAAGCGGACATTGGAAAGACGTCCTGATTTACTTGAGAAAATCGAACTAACTCCCGAACAACAGAAGTGGTTAAAAGAAATAAAAAAAGATTACGAGTAATCTTGCGGGCCTACAATAATTATGGTATGATACTTCTTGTGACTTGAGCTGATAACGATCAGATTATGTCTTATAACGATGTTCCGCTGCAAGATTCAAGGAAATTAGTTGTGCAAGAGCATCTGTTGGAAGGAGTTGAAAACGATGCATAAATTAATCGAAGAAATCACAAAAGAACAACTTCGTTCTGATCTTCCTGCGTTCCGTCCTGGTGATACTGTACGTGTTCACGTTAAAGTTATCGAGGGTACTCGCGAGCGTATTCAGTTATTCGAAGGTGTTGTGATTAAGCGTCGTGGTGGTGGAATTAGCGAAACTTTTACAGTACGTAAAGTTTCTTACGGAGTAGGCGTTGAGCGTACTTTCCCAGTACACACACCAAAAATTGCGAAGCTTGAAGTAATTCGCCGCGGTAAAGTTCGCCGTGCTAAGCTTTACTACTTGCGTAACCTTCGCGGTAAAAAAGCAAGAATTAAAGAGATTCGATAAAATGAAAAAAAAGAAGAGCTTGCCAGGAGCAGGCTCTTTTTTTATACATACTCATTTATTTAAGAATAAATTATTTGGATTTGATTATTAATTTGCTTCTAATTGAAAAAACAAAATTATTAAAGTTTGATTAAAAAATTCATCCCATCGTGTTAATTATGTTGAAGTTATGTAAAATAGCTTTATAAAATATTTTTATAGTGATTGGATTGGTGGAGATTGTATGACAAAACAGAAGAATGAACTATGGGAATGGTCAAAAGCCCTATTGATTGCGGTCATCTTAGCTGCAGTCATCCGGTACTTTCTTTTTGCTCCGATTGTAGTGGATGGTGCATCCATGATGCCGACATTAAAAGATCAAGACCGAATGATCATGAATAAGTTTAGTTACCATATTGGAGAGCCCAAACGTTTTGATATTATTGTTTTTCATGCTCCAGAGAAAAAAGATTATATCAAACGTATTATCGGCCTGCCGGGAGATACTGTTGAGTATAAGGATGATACGTTATATGTAAATGGAGTAGCGTATAAAGAGCCGTATTTGGATGAATATAAGAAACAAGTTGAGGACGGTCCATTAACAGGTTCCTTTACGTTGGAAGAAATAATTGGCCGTAAAACAGTCCCAAAAGGGGAACTGTTTGTTATGGGCGATAATCGCCGCTTCAGTAAGGACTCCAGACAAATTGGAACAGTTCCAATGAGTAAAGTGATTGGTAAGACTAGCATTGTCTTTTGGCCGATTACTGATGCACATATTGTTAAAGTGAAATAGAAATAGGAGGTGGCGCTTTGACGATCCAATGGTTTCCAGGCCACATGGCAAAGGCTCGCAGAGAGGTCACAGAAAAGTTAAAACTGGTTGATATTATTTTTGAATTAGTTGATGCAAGAATACCATATTCTTCACGTAACCCAATGATTGATGAAATTATCCAGCATAAACCCAGGTTGGTCTTATTAAATAAAGCGGATATGGCTGATAAAGAAGCAACAAGAGAATGGATTGCATACTTTGCTGAAAAAGGCATAAAAGCATTGGCCATTAACTCCCAGGCAGGCGAGGGCATGAAACATATTGTCCAAGCAGCTAATGAGATTCTAAAGGAAAAATTCGATCGGTTAAGAGCAAGAGGTGTCAAACCAAGAGCAATCCGTGCAATGATTGTTGGGATTCCCAACGCCGGAAAATCTACCCTTATAAATAGGCTGGCAAAAAAAAATATTGCCAAGACAGGTAATACTCCAGGCGTTACGAAAGCACAGCAATGGATTAAAGTAGGAAAAGAAATGGAACTGCTAGATACTCCGGGGATTTTATGGCCAAAGTTTGAGGATCAAGAAGTTGGAATGAAATTAGCGATAACAGGGGCCATCAAGGATACCCTATTAAATCTGCAGGATTTGACCATTTATTCACTAAATTTCTTAGAACGTACCTATCCTGAACGATTCCAAGAACGTTTTAAGCTATCAGAAATACCGGAAGATGTGGTTGAGCTATTTGACCATATTGGCAAGCTGAGAGGCTGTCTGACGGGCGGAGGAATGGTTGATTATGATAAAGTGGCGGAATTGGTAATACGAGAAATCCGCTCTGAAAAGTTTGGTCCGCTGACATTTGAGAGACCAAAAGACATTCAGCCAGTTGAGGAATCTTTATAAGAAGGACATGCTCTCCAAATGGAGAGCATCATTTTTTTAAATACGATTAAGGTGAATAAAATGACTAAATTATCAATTGCACAAGTAGAAGCAAAACTGAAAACAATTGTTGAAGAGACAGATCCCTTCCTCATTGAACTACATAAAGATGAAAGAAAAGGTGTTCAACAATGTTTGACTAAATGGAGCAAACAGAGGGCACATGAAAAATTTCTGCGCAATAAATTTATTGAAATGAATCAATACGAACAAAAGTATCGAAAGCAAGGATTCAAACTAATTGCAGGGATTGATGAAGTGGGAAGAGGACCGCTTGCAGGCCCAGTTGTGACGGCTGCTGTTATCTTACCAGAAGACTTTTTTCTAGCTGGGATTGATGATTCGAAAAAGCTATCGGAACTAAAAAGACAAGAATATGATCAAATTATTAGACGGGACGCGCTGGCCTATAGTATTTCGATGATTGATGCAGAAGTGATCGATGAAATTAATATATATGAAGCAACCAAAAAGGCCATGCTGGCAGCGATTTCCTCACTCGAACTTCAGCCTGATTTTTTGCTTATAGATGCGATGAAGCTTGATACACCCTATCCATCGGAATCGTTGATTAAAGGGGACGCAAAAAGTGTCTCCATTGCTGCTGCTTCCATCATTGCAAAAGTAGCTAGGGATGGGTTAATGAAAGAACTATCCCGAACCTATCCAGCGTATGGCTTTGAGCATAATATGGGATATGGGACAAAGGAGCATATACAAGCAATAAGTCTGCATGGGATTACTCCTTATCATCGAAAGAGCTTTGCTCCAATAAAGGAATTTTATCAAGATATAATTTCAAAAGCTTAAAAAACAGGGTAATCCTGTTTTTTTTTGTAATTTATGCTAGGAATGGTCTGATTCTCAGGAATTTTTGTAATTTATTATTCAGAATTTTTTAAAGATGAGTATAATTTTATTGCATAATGGTAGACAAGGTTTGCATCATTATATAAAATGAAAACGGAGTCAATTTTTTGAAGAGTTTGATAGGAGGATGGGAAATGAATATCCATGAGTATCAAGGAAAAGAGATCCTCAAGAGTTTCGGGGTTGTGGTTCCTAATGGAAAAGTGGCATTCACGGTTGAAGAAGCAGTAGAAGCAGCTAAAGAACTAGGAACACAAGTATGTGTAGTGAAAGCGCAAATCCATGCAGGCGGACGGGGGAAAGCCGGTGGAGTAAAAGTTGCCAAAAACCTTGAAGAGGTTCGTACATATGCAAGCGAAATCCTTGGAAAAACCCTAGTTACACACCAAACTGGTCCTGAGGGTAAAGAAGTAAAACGCCTCCTAATTGAAGAAGGCTGCGACATTAAAAAAGAATACTATGTTGGTTTAGTATTAGACCGTGCTACTTCACGGGTTGTCTTAATGGCCTCTGAAGAAGGCGGTACGGAAATTGAAGAAGTAGCAGCTAAAACACCTGAGAAAATTTTTAAAGAAGAAATCGATCCAGCGATCGGCTTACAGCCGTTCCAAGCACGTCGTATTGCCTTCAATATTAATATTCCTAATGAGTTAGTCAATCAAGCTGTGAAGTTTATGATGGGCTTATACAATGCTTACATTGAAAAGGATTGCTCCATCGCTGAAATTAACCCATTAGTGGTTACCGGTGACGGCAAGGTTATGGCGCTTGATGCTAAATTAAACTTTGATTCAAATGCTCTTTATCGCCAAAAGGATGTTATGGCATACCGTGACCTCGAAGAAGAGGATGCGAAAGAAATTGAAGCTTCAAAGTATGATTTAAGCTATGTTGCTCTCGATGGCAATATCGGCTGTATGGTTAATGGTGCAGGACTTGCGATGTCCACGATGGATATTATTAAACATTATGGCGGTGATCCCGCTAACTTCCTTGATGTTGGGGGCGGTGCAACTGCTGAAAAGGTTACAGAAGCCTTTAAAATTATCCTTTCTGATCCAAACGTAAAAGGTATTTTTGTCAATATCTTTGGTGGAATCATGAAGTGTGATGTTATAGCTGAGGGTGTTGTAGAAGCAGCTAAGCAGGTTGGACTAAGTGTTCCACTTGTTGTTCGCTTAGAAGGAACAAATGTTGACTTAGGTAAGAAAATTCTTGCAGAGTCAAGTGTTGAAATTATTGCTGCTGAATCCATGGCTGACGGCGCACAAAAAATCGTTTCATTAGTGAAATAGGATCGAAGGAAAGGGGAATTAACGTGAGCGTTTTTATTAACAAAGATACGAAAGTTTTAGTTCAGGGAATTACAGGCGGAACCGCCCGTTTCCATACAAAACAAATGCTTGAATATGGAACAAAAATTGTCGGCGGTACATCACCAGGTAAAAAAGGACAAGAGGTTGAAGGAGTGCCAGTCTTTAATACCGTTAAAGAAGCAGTAGAAGCTACAGGGGCAAATGCTTCGGTTATCTACGTGCCTGCTCCCTTTGCGGCTGATTCCATTATTGAAGCAGTTGATGCTGAATTAGATCTTGTTATCTGTATTACAGAACATATCCCTGTATTAGACATGGTAAAAGTGAAGCGTTACATGGAAGGCAAGAAGACTCGCTTAGTTGGTCCAAACTGTCCAGGTGTGATTACGGCTGACGAATGTAAAATTGGCATTATGCCTGGTTATATTCATACAAAAGGTCATGTTGGGGTGGTTTCCCGTTCTGGAACACTAACATACGAAGCTGTTCACCAGCTTACACAAGCAGGACTTGGCCAAACGACTGCAGTTGGGATTGGCGGCGACCCAGTCAATGGTACAAACTTTATCGATGTCCTAAAGGCATTTAATGAAGATCCTGAGACCTATGCTGTTATCATGATTGGTGAAATTGGCGGTACAGCTGAAGAAGAGGCGGCTGAATGGGTTAAAGCAAACATGACCAAACCGGTAGTAGGTTTTATTGGCGGCCGCACTGCACCTCCAGGAAAACGTATGGGCCATGCAGGGGCAATCATTTCTGGCGGTAAAGGAACAGCAGATGAAAAAATCCGCGTTATGAACGAATGTGGAATTAAAGTAGCTGATACTCCTTCTGTTATGGGTGAAACGTTAATTGGAGTATTAAAAGAACAAGGCTTATATGAAAAATGCAAAACGGTTTAGGAGTCCAAAACTCTTAAAACTGATGTGCTAGATTATAAACTTTTCAACTTAGAAATAGTACAGATAGTCCCTCGATTTTTGAGGGACTATTCCTCATTAATTAATTATAAAATCAATGGAGGTTTGTTTAGATGGATGACTTTAAAGAAAAATTGATTCACTTGCTGCATTACCCCAATATCTCCTGGGATACAGTCTTTCAAATTCTAAAAAAAGACCCTGCACTTCAGTCCTTATATCGTGTACAAACACAGTCCTTTCAGCAATTATCCATGTTCTCTGCAAATAGCCCCGAACACCCTTCCGAAACTACTTCCAAAACTACTTTTTCTCCTGAAATCATTCACGAACAAATTCGTAAATATGAAACTAATGATATTGAGGTTATTACCCTATTTGATAAAGAGTATCCTCACTTTTTAAAAGAGATTTATCAGCCGCCTTGGGCTTTATTTACCAAAGGGGATGTATCACTTCTAAAAAAGGAGCCCAAGCTTGCAGTGGTGGGTTCCCGCCAAGCAACACAATATGGAAAAAATGCGATTAGACTTATATTTCCTGAACTTATTGACCACGATGTTCTTATTGTTAGTGGTTTAGCAAGAGGAATTGATGCACTTGCCCATGAATATGCCATCAAAAATGGCGGTAACACGATTGCTGTCATTGCAGGCGGGTTATATCATATTTATCCAAAAGAAAATATGAGTCTTGCATTAAATATGATGAAAACCCAGTTAGTCCTCTCGGAATACCCCCCTGACACAAAGCCGCAGAAATGGCATTTCCCTGCTCGAAATCGGATCATTAGTGGTTTATCCCGTGGAACATTTATTATTGAGGCAAAACGAAAAAGCGGCTCATTAATTACAGCTAATTTTGCAGTTCAAGAGGGAAGAGATGTATTTTCACTTCCAGGCAGTATTCTTAATCCCTATTCTGGGGGGACGAATGATTTAATTCAACAAGGGGCGAAACTTGTGACGAAGGCTGAGGATATTCTGGAGGAACTCAATTTAAATTGTAGATTATGCTAGATCTTCAAAAAATTATGATGTAATAAATGAAGGTTTTTTCGATTAAATGGAGAAATTAGCGTAAAAAGGTTGCAAAATTTTCTTTTATGTTATACATTTTCCAACAGATATTCAAAAATAAATGTATAAATTATATATTCTAGCAATGCATGGAAAATAACATGGCTTATAGTTAAAATTCAATAAATAATGTGGTTCTTTAACATATAATTGAAAAATATTTGGGATAAGAAAGTTTTGTAAAGTATTTTCTCCGGTTCAAGTTGTTAAAACTGGAATTTAGGAAAACTTCTCAAATGGTTAGCAGTTTCGAAGCAGGTATTTTGTTAAAGCTCGAGGTGCTTTCACACTTTCCCTCTTAAGGAGGATATAGAATGGCAGAATATCTTGTAATTGTTGAATCACCAGCAAAAGCAAAAACAATTGAACGATATTTAGGCAATAAATATAAAGTAAAAGCATCAATGGGACATGTTCGAGATTTACCGCGGAGCCAAATGGGCGTAGATGTTGAAAATAGTTTTGAACCCAAATATATAACGATACGTGGTAAAGGTCCAGTGTTGAAAGAATTAAAAACGGCAGCTAAAAAGGCCAAAAAAGTTTATCTGGCAGCTGACCCGGATCGTGAAGGGGAAGCAATTGCTTGGCATTTAGCACACAGTTTGGATGTCGATATTCACTCGGATTGCCGTGTTGTCTTTAATGAAATTACAAAGGATGCTATAAAGGAGTCCTTTAAACATCCGCGTCCCATTAACATGGATTTAGTTGATGCCCAGCAGGCACGGAGAATTTTAGACAGACTTGTAGGTTATAATATCAGTCCGCTCCTTTGGAAAAAAGTGAAAAAAGGGTTAAGCGCAGGTCGAGTACAATCTGTTGCAACACGTTTAGTCATTGATAGAGAAAAAGAGATTAAAGCATTTACTCCAGAAGAGTACTGGACGATTGAAGGGGAATTTTTAAAAGGAAAAGATCAATTTAACGCTGCTTTTTATTCCTTGGCGGGTCAAGATAAAAATGAACTAAGATCTGAAGATGAAGTTAAAACAATTTTAAAACAATTAAAAGGCAATAAGTTTAAAGTAATATCAGTAGCAAAAAAAGAACGCCGCAGAAATCCGGCACCGCCCTTTATTACATCTTCTTTGCAGCAAGAGGCAGCAAGAAAGTTGAATTTCCGTGCCAAGAAAACGATGATGTTAGCTCAGCAACTGTACGAGGGGATTGAACTTGGCAAAGAAGGAACAGTAGGTCTTATTACCTATATGAGAACGGATTCTACACGAATTTCTGATATTGCACAGGCAGAGGCTGCAAGTTATATAAAACAGGAGTATGGAGAGAATTTTTTAAAGGAAGAACAACGGAAAGAAAAGAAACAAGCAAATGCTCAAGATGCTCACGAAGCAATTCGGCCTACTAGTACATTAAGAGATCCTAATAGCTTAAAACAATATCTTTCTAGGGATCAGCTTCGCTTATACAAATTAATCTGGGAACGCTTTCTAGCCAGTCAAATGGCTCAAGCAATCATGGATACGATGAGTGTTGACTTGAAGAATGGAAATGTGATTTTTCGTGCTACAGGCTCAAAAATTAAATTTCCTGGCTTTATGAAGCTTTATGTTGAGGGTTCCGATGATCAGGTGGATGGACCGAATAAAATGCTCCCTGATCTTAAAGAGGGCGATGAAGTATTTCAAAAAGATATCGAGCCCAAACAGCATTTTACACAGCCACCGCCTCGGTATACTGAAGCAAGACTTGTAAAAACGTTAGAAGAGTTAGGGATTGGTCGGCCTTCCACATATGCACCTACATTGGACACCATTCAAAAACGGGGATATGTGGCGCTTGATAATAAACGCTTTATTCCAACCGAACTAGGTGAACTAATAAATGAAATGATTCTTGAATTCTTCCCTGAAATTCTTGATGTAGCATTTACGGCTAGAATGGAAAAGGGATTAGACTATGTGGAAGATGGAAAGATGAAATGGGTCCAAGTGATTGATGAGTTCTATAAGGATTTTGAAATTAATCTCCTTAAGGCAGAAAAAGAAATGCAGGAAGTAGAAATTAAAGATGAGCCAGCCGGTGAGGATTGCGAAAACTGTGGCAGCCCGATGGTCTATAAAATGGGCCGATATGGGAAGTTTATGGCTTGCAGTAATTTTCCAGACTGTCGGAATACAAAGGCAATCGTAAAAGAAATTGGTGTTACTTGTCCTAGTTGTAAAGAAGGCCAGGTAGTAGAACGGAAAAGTAAGAAGAAGAGGTTGTTTTACGGTTGTACCAGGTATCCAGAGTGTGAATTTATCTCTTGGGATAAACCACTGCCTCGCGCCTGTCCTAAATGTGAAGGCATGCTGGTTGAGAAGAAATTAAAAAAAGGGATCCAGGTACAGTGTACGTCCTGTGATTACAAGGAAGAGCAACAAAGCTAAGAGTGGTCAAATCCACTCTTTTTCTTATGAAAGCACAGCCCTAAAGAATTTTTTCTGCTTCAAGTGAAAATCAGAAACAGCACCGGTTTGTTACCAGTTCTATAATCAAAAAACTTTTTTGTTTTTGATTCGTATAGTAAAATGCAAGATGGACTTGAATGTGGGAAAGGTATATATAGTATTATTTTATCCAAAATGGTAGTGAGGATAGAAATTATTCCAGGAGGTTCTTAATGAAAGATATAGTAATTAATGTAGTTGGCGCTGGATTGGCCGGAAGTGAAGCAGCATGGCAGATTGCGAAACGAGGCATCAAGGTTCGACTTTATGAAATGCGGCCAGTCAAGCAAACACCTGCCCATCATACGGATAAATTTGCTGAATTAGTTTGTAGTAACTCCTTAAGGGCAAACACATTAACAAATGCAGTTGGCGTTTTAAAGGAAGAAATGAGAAAATTAGATTCTGTTATTATTACTGCTGCTGATGCGTGTTCTGTCCCAGCTGGTGGTGCACTTGCTGTTGATCGTCATGAATTTGCTGCTAAAGTAACGGAAATGGTTAAGAACCATGAAAATGTAACGGTTATTAATGAAGAAGTAACGGAAATTCCTAGTGGACCAACAGTAATTGCGACAGGTCCACTAACGAGTGAGGCTCTTTCAGCTCAACTGAAAAGCATAACAGGTGAAGATTATCTTTATTTTTATGATGCAGCTGCGCCAATTTTGGAAAAAGACAGCATTAACATGGACAAAGTATATTTAAAATCCCGCTATGATAAAGGGGAGGCGGCATACCTTAATTGTCCAATGACTGAAGAAGAATTCAATCAATTTTACGATGCGCTTACAACAGCTGAAACTGCCCCTTTGAAGGAATTTGAGAAAGAAGTATTTTTTGAAGGCTGCATGCCAATTGAAGTAATGGCTGCAAGGGGTAAGAAAACCATGTTATTTGGACCATTAAAGCCAGTGGGTTTGGAAGATCCAAAAACAGGGAAAAGACCATTTGCAGTGGTGCAGCTGCGTCAAGATGACGCCGCTGGAACACTGTTTAATATTGTCGGTTTTCAGACACATTTAAAATGGGGAGCACAAAAGGAAGTTATTCATTTAATTCCGGGTCTGGAGAATGCCGAAATCGTTCGCTATGGTGTGATGCACCGCAATACTTTTATAAATTCTCCAAAGGTTCTAAAAGCAACTTATCAATTCCGCAGCCGTGAAGATTTATTTTTTGCCGGCCAAATGACTGGGGTCGAAGGCTATGTAGAATCGGCTGCAAGTGGGTTAATTGCCGGAATTAATGCAGCACGGTTAGCCGCTGGCGAAGAGACTGTTGAGTTTCCAGCTGAAACGGCGATTGGCAGTATGGCCCATTATATTACGACTGCCAATCCAGATAACTTTCAACCGATGAATGCCAATTTTGGCTTGTTTCCGGAACTGCCAGTTAAAATTAAAGGCAAACAGGAAAGAAATTTACAGCATGCCAATCGTGCGTTAGACACAATTCAGAACTTTGTGAAAGTTTTGTAAAGTTTATTGCAAGGGCTATCGAAGTATGATACGATTTAGTAGCCCTTGTCAGGTAATTTGTATGAAAATGTGAAAGTTTTATTAAACTTATTAGTCTGCTGTTTACAAATAAAGAGAATTTACGCAAAATAAAGAATTGAACATTATCAACTTGTTTTCAGTGATTTTGTGTTTGCTCGTTCAATAATTGATCATACTTGTAGTTAATTACCCAGTTATATTTACATACTTTTTGTTTTTATAAACGGAAATTACTCCAAAAGGAGGAAGAATAGTATGGGTGAATTTCATGCGACGACTATATTTGCCATCCATCATAACGGTGAATGTTCAATGTCAGGTGATGGGCAAGTAACATTAGGGAATTCAGTAGTGATGAAACACACAGCAAGAAAGGTTAGAAAGATATTTAATGGTAGGGTATTAGCTGGTTTTGCTGGTTCAGTTGCTGATGCTTTTACGCTTTTTGAACTTTTTGAAGGAAAGTTAGAAGAGTATAACGGAAATCTCCAAAGAGCGGCTGTGGAGCTTGCTAAAGAATGGAGAAGCGATAAAATGCTTCGGAAGTTAGAAGCAATGTTAATTGTTATGAATCGCGAAAGTTTGCTTTTAGTTTCTGGCACAGGCGAAGTGATCGAACCGGACGACGGCATTCTCGCAATTGGCTCAGGTGGAAATTATGCATTAGCTGCGGGTCGTTCATTAAAAAAATTTGCAGGGGACCAATTATCTGCAAAAGAAATTGCTAAAGCTTCTTTAGAAATAGCCGCAGATATATGTGTATTTACAAACCACAACATTATTGTTGAAGAGCTATAATGGGAAGGAGACCTAAAAAAGATGGTGAAAACAACTGATTTAACTCCGCGCCAAATTGTCGAAAGACTTGATCAATATATTATTGGACAAAAGGATGCCAAGAAAGCAGTTGCTGTTGCATTACGAAACCGTTACAGAAGGGGCTTACTTAACGACAAACTCCGTGAGGAAATTATTCCTAAAAATATTTTAATGATCGGACCAACTGGTGTCGGTAAAACTGAAATTGCCAGAAGAATGGCAAAGCTCGTCGGTGCGCCGTTTATAAAAGTGGAAGCGACAAAGTTTACTGAAGTTGGTTACGTCGGACGCGATGTTGAATCAATGGTAAGAGACTTGGCTGAAACATCTGTGCGTTTAGTAAAAGAGGAACGGATGCAAAGTGTGAAGGAACGAGCTGAAGAAAATGCAAACAGCAGACTTGTTGATTTACTAGTTCCTTCAGCAAAAAAACCAACAAACTATAAAAATCCACTTGAAATGTTATTTGGTGGTGGAAATTCTGCAACCGAACCAGAAACACATCAAGAAGACTATTCTGTCCAAGAAAAACGAAAGATCGTCAAAGAAAAACTAGCCCTTGGTCAGTTAGAAGATGAAATGGTTACAGTGGAAGTTGAGGAGCAAACTCCTTCGATGTTCGATATGCTTCAGGGTTCAGGCATCGAACAAATGGGTATGAATATGCAAGATGCCTTAAGCAGCTTCATGCCGAAAAAACGTAAAAAAAGAAAATTAACTGTTCGTGAAGCTAGAAAGGTATTAACTAGCGAAGAAGCTTCAAAGCTTATCGATATGGATGAAGTAACATCAGAAGCCATCTATCGTGCAGAACAGAATGGGATTATTTTTATTGACGAAATTGATAAAATCGCCAGTAAAAATACAGGAGGTTCTTCCGCGGACGTTTCGAGGGAAGGGGTTCAAAGAGATATTTTACCTGTTGTAGAAGGATCAACTGTTGTAACAAAATATGGTTCCATTAAAACAGACCATGTATTGTTTATTGCTGCAGGCGCCTTTCATACAGCTAAACCATCTGACTTGATTCCGGAACTTCAAGGACGTTTCCCGATTCGTGTTGAATTAACTAAGTTAACTGTAGATGATTTCTTTAGAATCTTAGTTGAACCTGATAATGCCCTAATTAAACAATATCAAGCATTATTGGAAACAGAAGGTATACAAATTGAATTTTCTGACGATGCTATTCGTAGAGTAGCAGAAGTGGCATTTGAAGTGAATCAAAACACAGATAATATTGGTGCTAGACGACTTCATACAATATTGGAAAAATTATTAGAAGACCTATCATTTGAGGCACCAGATATTACGATGGAAAAGATTACGATCACGCCGCAATATGTAGATGATAAACTTGGGGCTATTTCTAAAAATAAAGACTTATCTCAATTTATCTTGTAACAATAAAAGCTTAAACCTGATACATCAGGGTAATTACACTAAAAACTTGTACGATTAATAGTACATGGTGAATAATAGCAAATTTAATAATGGTTGTAGTCATTTAGGAGGAAGAAACAGATGGATTTACTGACAAAAACGAGAAGAATAAATGTTTTATTGCAAAAGGCGGCAGGAAAGCCAGTTAATTTTAAGGAAATGTCTGAAGTATTGAGTGAAGTAATAGAAGCGAATGTTTACATTGTAAGCCGCCGCGGAAAACTTTTAGGATTTTCAATTTATCAGCAAATTGAAAACGAACGAATGAAAAAAATGTTTGAAGATCGTCAATTCCCTGAAGAATATACAAAGGGCCTATTTAATATCCAAGAAACATCATCAAATTTAGATATTCAAAGCCAATATACCGCTTTCCCAATTGAAAACGGAGATTTATTCAGTGAAGGCTTAACCACGATTGTTCCGATTATCGGTGGAGGGGAACGTCTTGGAACTTTAATTCTTGCAAGATTGCAAGAAAAATTCCATGATGATGATCTTATCCTTGGAGAATATGGCGCAACAGTTGTTGGTATGGAAATCTTACGTGAAAAAGCAGAAGAAATTGAAGAAGAAGCTAGAAGCAAAGCAGTAGTTCAAATGGCGATTAGTTCATTATCATATAGTGAATTAGAAGCGATTGAACATATTTTTGAAGAACTAAATGGCAAAGAAGGTTTATTAGTTGCATCAAAAATTGCTGATCGTGTTGGAATAACTCGTTCTGTTATTGTTAATGCATTAAGAAAACTTGAAAGTGCTGGGGTTATTGAATCACGTTCGCTAGGAATGAAAGGAACTTATATTAAAGTCTTAAATGATAAGTTTCTTGTTGAACTTGATAAATTAAGATCCAACTAAAATCATGAATCCCCAGTTGTTGCTGGGGGTTTTTTATTTATTGAAAAGTAAATCTTGATTGTTAAGTAGACATGTGCTATATTAGTTCATGGTGTTAATACACACGCTTATTGATTTAAACAGACGGTGCTGTTTTCAACAGTTTCTGTTTAAAAATGATATAGGCGGAGGAAAACAAACCATTAGGAGGAAAAAAACATGTCAGTTATTTCTATGAAGCAATTGCTTGAGGCTGGTGTACATTTCGGACACCAAACTCGCCGTTGGAACCCAAAAATGAAGAAATATATCTTCACTGAGCGTAACGGTATCTACATTATCGACCTGCAAAAAACAGTTAAAAAAGTGGAAGAAGCTTATAACTGGGTTAAGGAACTTGCTGGTAACGGCGGAACAGTTCTTTTTGTTGGTACAAAGAAACAAGCTCAAGATTCTGTTAAAGAAGAAGCAGGCCGTTCAGGTATGTACTATGTTAACCAACGTTGGTTAGGTGGTACATTAACAAACTTTGAAACCATTCAAAAGCGTATTGGCCGCTTAAAAGATATCGAAAGAATGTCAGAAGACGGTACTTTTGAAGTATTGCCTAAGAAAGAAGTAGTACAATTAAAGAAAGAACAAGAGCGTCTTGAAAAATTCCTAGGCGGAATTAAAGACATGAAACAACTTCCTGATGCCCTATTCATCATCGACCCTCGTAAAGAGCGCATCGCTGTTGCAGAAGCTAAGAAGTTAAACATTCCTATCGTAGGTATTGTTGACACTAACTGTGATCCAGATGAAATCGATGTTGTTATTCCAGCAAATGACGATGCTATTCGTGCCGTTAAACTATTAACTGGTAAAATGGCAGATGCAATCCTTGAAGCTAAACAAGGTGAAGAAGTACAACAAGAAGCGTAAGCTTATGGATTAATCAAAAGGTGATAAGAGGGAGACCCTTTATCACCTTTTTTTAAAGAAAACATGCCGATAACAAAATTTTTGATTACTCTATGCACAATTTAATTCCCTATCGGCAAAGAAATGTTTATCTTAAGTTTGAATGGCTAAGATATGTGTATAGTACATAGTATAAAAGGAGGAAAATGATTATGGCAGTTACTGCTCAAATGGTTAAAGAACTTCGTGAAAAAACAGGCGCAGGTATGATGGACTGTAAAAAAGCACTTACAGCAACAGATGGTGATATGGACAAAGCAATTGATTTCTTACGTGAAAAAGGGATTGCAAAAGCTGCTAACAAAGCTGACCGTGTGGCAGCTGAGGGCTTAACTTCTATTTTAACAGTAGGAAACGATGCTGTTATTCTTGAAGTAAACTCTGAAACTGATTTCGTAGCTAAAAATGAAGGATTCCAAACACTTGTTAAAGAACTTGCTGAACATTTGCTTAAAAACAAACCAGCATCAGTAGAAGAAGCGTTAACTCAAACAATGGAAAACGGTGCTAATGTTGCCGACTACATCAACGCTGCAATTGCAAAAATTGGAGAAAAGTTAACACTTCGCCGCTTTGCTGTTTTATCAAAAACTGATAACGATGCATTTGGTGCATACCTTCACATGGGCGGACGCATCAGCGTATTAACCGTTCTTGAAGGTACAACAGATGCTGATGCAGCAAAAGATGTTTCAATGCACATCGCTGCATTAAGACCTAAATATGTTTCTCGTGATCAAGTATCAGCTGAAGAAGTTGAGCATGAGCGTCAAGTATTAACACAACAAGCTCTAAACGAAGGCAAGCCAGAAAAAATCGTTGAAAAAATGGTTGAAGGCCGTCTCGGCAAGTACTTTGAAGATGTATGTGTTCTTGATCAAACATTTGTTAAAAACCCTGACCAAAAAGTTGGTCAATTCGTTGCTTCAAAAGGTGCCACTGTTCGTGAATTCGTTCGCTACGAAGTAGGCGAAGGAATTGAAAAACGTGAAGATAACTTTGCTGAAGAGGTAATGAATCAAGTAAATAAAAAATAGTCAATTATTCTCATGTCTTATTCTTGATAGGTAGTAAGGGAATGTTACTGTTATAGTTTTTGAATAGGGAACACGGAGTGTTCCCTATTTTTAAAGGAAATAAAATAATGTCTAGCGCAAGCAGCCAGACCCATAAGGTGCGCTTCAGTCATGCCGATGAAGTCAAAGAACGACTTCACCGTCACGCCCAGAGAGCGCTTGTCGGGGCTGAACAAGGCGCTTGCGCTTTTCAAATTTACATACGGAGGTTTATATGAGTATTCCTAAGTACAAACGAGTGGTTTTAAAATTGAGTGGAGAAGCACTTGCTGGTGAGTCTAGCTTTGGGATTAAACCTTCTGTAATTAAGTCAATTGCTGTACAGGTGAAAGAAATTGCAGAGCTTGGAGTAGAAGTAGCAGTGGTGGTTGGCGGAGGTAATATTTGGCGTGGTAAAATCGGCAGTGAAATGGGTATGGACCGGGCAACAGCTGATTATATGGGCATGCTTGCTACCGTTATGAACTCTTTAGCCCTTCAAGATAGTTTGGAGCATTTAGGGATTGAATCACGTGTGCAAACCTCTATAGAAATGCGTCAGGTTGCTGAACCATATATCAGAAGACGAGCCATTAGACATCTTGAAAAGAATCGGGTAGTTATTTTTGCTGCTGGAACAGGAAACCCTTATTTTTCAACAGATACAACGGCTGCCTTAAGAGCAGCAGAAATTGATGCAGAAGTTATTTTAATGGCAAAAAATAATGTTGATGGTGTTTATTCAGCTGACCCAAGAATTGATGCAAATGCTACTAAATATGATGATTTAACATTCCTAGATGTCATCAAGGAAGGATTAGCAGTCATGGACTCTACGGCTTCTTCCTTGTGTATGGATAATGATATTCCATTAATTGTCTTCTCTATAATGGAACAAGGTAATATCAAAAAGGCTGTAATGGGCGAAAAAATTGGAACAGTTGTTAGGGGGAAAAAATAATGCCAAAACAAGTCATTTCTTCTACAAAAGATCGTATGACGAAAGCAATTCAGTCTTACTCTCGTGAACTTGCCAGTATCCGTGCGGGAAGAGCAAGCGCATCATTGTTAGACAGAATAACAATTGATTATTATGGTGCACCTACTCCTGTAAATCAAATGGCAGGTATTAGTACACCAGAAGCTAGACTCCTAGTCATTCAACCATATGATAAATCCATTCTTGGTGATATTGAAAAAGCAATTTTAAAGTCTGATTTAGGTGTCAATCCTACTAATGACGGCTCCGTTATCCGTATTGCCATCCCGCAATTGACAGAAGAACGCCGGAAAGAACTTGTGAAAGTTGTGAAGAAGGAATCAGAAGAAGCGAAAGTAGCCATTCGAAACATTCGCCGTGATGGTAATGATGATTTGAAAAAGTTAGAGAAAAATGGTGAGATTACAGAAGATGCCCTTCGTGGTTATTCGGATGATATCCAAAAGCTTACAGACGAGTTTATTCAAAAAATCGACCAAATCACTAAAGACAAAGAAAAAGAAATCTTAGAAGTATAAGTTCATTCTATTTCCTGCGTAACCGCAGAGTATCTTTTTCTACTAACAGACCCTCTTTTTAGGGGGTTTTTTTCACTATTTTTAGATATTTCTCCTAAAGTCTGTCCCGGAAAATCTTTTGAACATAATTCTTAATTCCTTTTATTTTACATAAGTTATAATTAGAGATATCTTTAACGTTTTTTGGTATGATATAACCAGTTGACTTTGGAAAAGTCATTTACATACCGTGGATCGATGGTTTTGAAAGCATGATTTATTATCGGAGGAAATGATTAACTAATTGAGGAGCAATGTTATGTTTAATAAAATAAGGCTTTGGAAGAAGCCCAATAACTCTTCCACACTCCGAGATAAAATAGATGAAATAAAAGAATTGCCTGTTCCAGAGCATGTTGCAATTATTATGGATGGAAATGGGCGCTGGGCTAGAAAGCGGGCTTTACCCCGAATTGCTGGTCATCATGAAGGCATGAAGGTTGTTCGTAAAACAACTATGCTTGCGAATAAACTGGGGATTAAAGCGTTAACCTTATATGCATTTTCCACTGAAAACTGGAAACGTCCTAAAAATGAAGTTGAATACATTATGAGACTTCCAGAAGAATTCTTAGGTACTTTTCTCCCTGAATTAATTGAGCATAACGTTCAGGTGAAAATGATGGGCTATAAGGATCAACTTCCAAACCATACGCTGCAAGCAATTGAAAAGGCTATAGAGGAAACAAAAGATAATACTGGACTTGTCTTAAATTTTGCTTTGAATTATGGCAGCAGGGCGGAAATCCTTGATGCCGTCAAACATGTCATAAATGATAGTAAAAATGGTATACTGAAGGAGAAGGAGCTCGACGAAAAGATCTTTTCCTCCTACTTAATGACGTCTGAGTTCACTGATCCCGACCTATTAATCCGTACGAGTGGGGAAATTCGCTTGAGTAATTTTATGTTGTGGCAGTTGGCCTACAGTGAGTTTTGGTTTACGGAGGTTTTATGGCCGGATTTTAGTGAGGAACATTTAATCGAGGCCATACAAGCTTACCAAAACCGTCAGCGCCGGTTTGGCGGGATATAATAATCGTTTCAGGCTTTTCCCTCTATGAGAAACAATAAAGGTGTTGAATTTGTAGATGAAGCAAAGAATTATAACAGGAGTCGTAGCAGCAGCCTTATTCTTGCCCCTAGTATTTTTTGGTGGCCTGCCATTTATTTTATTAACATATGCCCTAGCAGCAATTGGATTATATGAATTGCTGAAGATGAAAAAGCTATCTATTTTTTCAATAAATGGACTGTTATCACTATTATTTCTATGGGTATTAATTTTTCCAAAACAATATAACGATGTTTTCTCAACTTTTTATTATTCAAAAACAGAGATTTCTATCGTGTTACTATTATTATTATTAACCTATACGGTTGTCACCAAAAATCGGTTTACCTTTGAGGATGTTGCTTTTTCGATTTTGTCAGCCTTATATGTAGGGACAGGTTTTTATTTTTTTATGGAAACACGTCAGGCAGGACTTGTCTATATTTTCTATTCATTATTTATTATTTGGGCAACAGATTCAGGGGCCTATTTTATTGGAAAAGCACTTGGTAAAAATAAGCTATGGCCAGAAATCAGTCCTAATAAAACAGTCGAAGGCTCCTTAGGTGGAGTGGTATGTGCTGTTATCGTAGCAGTTCTTTTTGTACTATTTTCTTCCATCTCGGCAAATCTTGTCACGCTAATGGGGATTACGGTTGTCCTTTCTGTTTTTGGACAAATTGGAGATCTTGTTCAATCTGCTTTTAAACGCCATTTTAATGTGAAAGATTCTGGAACCATATTACCGGGCCATGGCGGTATACTCGACCGTTTTGACAGTTTATTATTTGTCTGGCCCATCTTGAATTTATTTCATCTTTGGATGTAATGTGTGTGCTTTAAAAATAGGAGTTGAGTTTTTTGAAAATAATTAGTTTATTGGGTGCAACGGGATCAATTGGAATTCAGACAATCGATATTATTCGTGAGCATCCAACGGAATTTACCTTAGCCGCATTTTCAGTTGGAAAAAATATTGATTTAGCTCGAAAATTGATTGTCGAATTTAAACCTGCACTTGTTTCAGTACAAGATTATCATGATTGTCAAACCTTAAAAATAGAGTTTCCACAAACAAAGTTTACCTATGGCAGTGAAGGACTAATTGAGGTGGCGGTTTTTGATAAATCAACCATCCTTGTTAATGCAGTCCTCGGCAGTGTGGGTCTCCATCCAACATTACAAGCAATAGAATGTGGAAAGATTATCGCCATTGCCAATAAAGAAACATTGGTAACTGCTGGACATTTAGTGATCGAAGCAGCAAAAAGAAATAATGTACAATTGCTGCCTGTTGACAGTGAACATTCTGCTATATTCCAAGCCTTGCAAGGAGAAAAGGAAAAGAATATAGCGCGATTAATCTTAACTGCTTCTGGTGGGAGTTTTCGGGACCGGACTAGGTCTGAATTAGAAAATGTAACAGTGGAAGAGGCATTAAACCATCCCAATTGGTCGATGGGGGCCAAAATTACAGTTGATTCAGCTACCATGATGAATAAAGGGTTGGAAGTCATTGAAGCACACTGGTTGTTTAATATGCCATATAGTAAAATTGATGTCCTGCTGCACAAAGAAAGTATCATTCATTCTATGGTTGAATTTCATGACTCGAGTGTCATTGCTCAACTTGGGACACCAGATATGAGGGTACCTATCCAGTATGCACTAACCTATCCTGACCGCTTATCTCGCCAATCTGCCAAAAGATTGGATTTAGCGAAGATTGGGAAACTGAACTTCCAGGAAATGGATACTAATCGGTTTCGCTGCTTGCAGTTTGCCTATCAGGCAGGTGAAAAAGGCGGTACAATGCCTACTGTTTTAAATGCAGCCAACGAAGCAGCTGTTGGAGCCTTTTTACAAGGTAAAATTCGCTTCTTGCAAATTGAGGATTTAATTGAAAAAGCATTAAGTAATCATAATACTGTCGAAAATCCAAGCTTGGCGATCATTGAAGAGGTAGATAAGGAAACAAGGCAATTTGTTCATTCTCTTCTATAAAAACATTCTTACGATGTAGGAAAGAGACATGTCGCTGATAAACAAATTTTCGTAGCTTAAGAATCCTTCCCTATCCTGAAAAAAGGAGGTTGTAAAAATGACTACAGTTATTGCTTTTATTGTGATTTTTGGCGCACTTGTCTTCTTTCATGAATTTGGTCACTTCATCTTTGCCAAAAGAGCAGGCATACTTTGCCGCGAGTTTGCGATTGGCATGGGGCCTAAGGTATTTACTCATAAAAAAGGTGAGACAACCTATACCATCCGCTTATTACCAATCGGTGGATTTGTCCGCATGGCGGGAGAAGATCCGGAAATGGTGGAAATAAAACCAGGCTATAGAATTGGTCTTTTATTTAATAAGGAAAATCAGGTTAACAAAATTATTTTAAATAATAAAGAAAAATTCCCTAATTGTCGAATTGTTGAAGTTGAATATGCAGACATTGAAAAGGACTTAATCATTAAAGGGTATCCCGAAGATGAATCAGAAAATATGGTAAAATTTCAGGTTCATCCTCAAGCTGTTATTGTGGAGAATGGAATTGAATCACAAATTGCACCGATTGACAGGCAATTTGGTTCAAAAACCTTAGGACAGAGGTTTATGGCTATTTTTGCAGGACCAATGATGAACTTTGTCTTAGCATTTATTGTTTTTATCATTATTGCCTTACTCCAAGGTGTCCCTTCGAATGAACCCAAATTAGGGGTCATTACTCCAGACGGTGCAGCCAAATCTGCTGGATTGCAAGAAGGGGATATTGTACAGAGCATTAATGGGTCAGAAATTTCAAGTTGGACAGATGTTGTGGAAATTATCCGTGAAAACCCAAATAAAAAACTTGATTTCTCAATTATTCGTGATAATAAGGAACAAGACTTATCAGTAACACCTCAAGAAAAAACAGTTGAGGGAGAAAAAATGGGGCTCATCGGTGTATATAGTCCAGTCGAAAAGTCTCCAATTTTAGCAGTTAAGTCAGGTTTTACAGAAACCTATCTCTGGACAAAACAGATCTTTTTGATGCTTGGGAAATTAGTCACAGGTCAGTTCTCTATTGATGCATTATCAGGGCCAGTGGGAATTTATAAATCCACTGATGAAGTGGCTAAATCAGGTATTTATTATTTAATGAAATGGGCTGGAATCTTAAGTATCAACTTAGGGATCATGAATCTCTTGCCTATTCCTGCACTTGATGGCGGCAGGTTAATGTTTTTTGCCGTTGAAGCTGTGAGAGGAAAACCAATAGACAGGCAGAAGGAAGGCATGGTTCATTTTATCGGCTTTGCCCTCCTGATGCTATTAATGCTAGTGGTTACATGGAATGATATTCAAAGATTTTTCCTTTAACCCAAACTGACTAATGATTAGGACCGCTGCGGCGGTCCTAATCATTTTTTTAGGAAAAGAAGCCTAAATTGGATGAAGTTTTCTGTCGAATAAAGCCGAATCTTTGTAGTTCATATGTTATAATTATTTGTTGATATGAAATAAAAATAGAGATATTGATATAGATGGGAGAGAGACGATGAGCGACCAAGCCTTAGGCAATAAAGAGCGATTCCAACTCTTGCTCCAGCAGCTGAAATTGATAGAGGATGCTGTAGTAGTACATTTTAAAAATGCACAAATTGAAAGACTTTTAGTTGAAAAAAAAGCAAAAAAATGGCATTTTCAATTTTTATTTGAAAATATCCTTCCTTATAATGTATATCTTAAGTTTACAACCCAACTAGAGAGAACATTTTCAAATATAGCAACTATTGCTTACGATATCCAAGTAACAAATTCAAACATTTCCCCAACACTCATTCAAGAATATTGGAATGATTGCATCAGGAATATTGATGGGATATCGCCTCCGCTTATAAAACTTCTAAACGAACAAGTTCCTGATGTCAGCGGGAACAAACTAATCGTTACCGTTAGGAACGAAACCGAAGGATTAGCATTAAAACGAAAATATGGTCCTATCATTGGGAATATTTATCAATCCTATGGTTTCCCCGTCTTAACGATCGATACAGAAATTAATAGTGAAGAAAAAAATGATGACTACCAGAAATTCCTATTAGCTAAGCAAAAGGAAGATCAAGAACGTGCTCACCAAGCAGTCGTTGAGATGCAGAAGAAGGAAACGGAAAAAGATCAATCCTCTGGAGACGGTCCGGTTGGTCCGCTTTCAATTGGTTTAACCATTAAGGATGACCATGACCTTCGCAGTTTAATTGATATTGTGGATGAAGAAAGACGAGTAACCGTCCAAGGCTATATTTTTGATGCTGAAATCAGAGAATTACGGAGCGGCCGATCGCTGTTAACGTTTAAGATTACTGATTATACTAGCTCTATTATAGTAAAAATGTTTTCCCGTGATAAAGAGGATGCAGCCCTTTTTCAATACGTGAAAAAAGGAATGTGGGTAAGAGTTCGTGGCAGTATTCAAAATGATACCTTTGTTCGCGACCTTGTCATGATTGGAAATGATATAAATGAAATCAAGCCTGCGGGCCGTAAGGATACGGCACCAGAGGATGAAAAACGTGTTGAACTTCATTTGCATACCCCAATGAGCCAGATGGATGCTGTAACACCGGTGAGCACCCTTGTTGCCCAGGCAAAAAAATGGGGACATAAAGCTATCGCTGTTACAGATCATGCCGGGGCGCAATCATTTCCAGAAGCATACGGAGCCGGCAAGAAACATGATATAAAAATTCTTTATGGGGTTGAAATAAACCTAGTGGATGATGGTGTCCCGATTGCTTACAATGACTCACATCGCTTGTTAGCCGAAGATACATTTGTTATTTTTGACGTTGAAACAACCGGCCTTTCGGCAGTTTATGATACGATTATCGAACTTGCCGCTGTTAAGGTGAGGGACGGGGCAGTCATTGACAAATTTGAGGCCTTTGCAAATCCACATCATCGTCTTTCCGCAACAACGATCAATTTGACAGGAATAACCGATGATATGGTGCAAAATGCTCCAGAAATTGGTGAGGTATTAAAGGACTTTCACGACTGGGCAGGAGATGCCGTCTTAGTAGCTCATAATGCTAGTTTTGATATGGGTTTTCTTAACGTTGGATACAAAAAAATTGGACTAGAAAAGGCAAAAAACCCGGTTATTGATACATTGGAACTCGGACGATTCCTTTATCCAGAGATGAAAAACCATCGGTTAAATACATTAACTAAGAAATTCGATATTGAATTAACCCAACACCACCGTGCCATATATGATGCAGAAGCAACGGGTTATTTACTTTTAAAGATGCTAAAAGACGCCCTTGAAAAAGGGATTCAATACCATGATGAATTTAACGATAATATGGGGAAAGGGAATGCGTATCAGCGCGCTCGTCCCTACCATGCAACCCTTTTAGCCCAAACGGAAGCTGGATTAAAAAACTTGTTCAAACTCGTTTCCATTTCCCATATAGAATATTTTTATAGAGTACCGAGAATTCCACGCTCAGTTCTCCAAAAGTATAGAGAAGGGATTCTTGTTGGCTCTGCCTGTAATAAAGGTGAAGTATTTGAAGGGATGATGCAAAAGTCCCCTGAAGAAGTAGAGGCGCATGCACGCTTTTATGACTATCTTGAGGTTATGCCCAAAGAGGTAAATGCTCCGCTAATTGAAATGGAATTAGTACGAGATGAAAAGTCCATGGAAGATATTATTAGTAAGATCGTCACCCTTGGCGATAAATTAGATATTCCGGTTGTGGCTACAGGCAATGTCCATTATTTAAATGAAAATGATAAAATTTATCGTAAAATTTTAATCAACTCGCAAGGCGGGGCAAACCCATTAAACCGTCATGAACTGCCAGATGTCCACTTTAGAACAACTAACGAAATGCTTGATTGCTTTTCGTTCTTAGGAAAAGAAAAGGCAAAAGAAATTGTAGTAACCAATACCAATAAAATTGCTGACATGGTTGATAGTATTAAACCAATTAAAGATGAGTTATATACGCCGCGAATTGAGGGTGCAGAAGATGAAATGCGCCAGATGAGCTATGAAATGGCTCATAAAATTTATGGAGACCCATTGCCGGAAATCGTTGAAGCACGTTTGGAAAAAGAACTGAAAAGTATTATCGGGCATGGATTTGCCGTCATTTATTTAATCGCCCATAAACTTGTAAAAAAATCATTAGATGATGGCTATTTGGTTGGTTCGCGGGGATCTGTCGGTTCATCGTTGGTAGCAACCATGACAGAAATTACCGAAGTTAATCCATTACCGCCACATTATATATGTCCAACCTGTAAACATTCCGAGTTTTTCCATGATGGTTCGGTGGGTTCTGGATTTGATTTGCCTGATAAAGACTGTCCACAATGTGGATCTAAGTATCGTAAAGATGGACATGATATTCCATTTGAAACATTCCTTGGATTTAAAGGGGATAAGGTTCCTGATATTGACTTGAACTTCTCTGGTGAATATCAGCCCCGTGCCCATAACTATACGAAGGTTCTCTTTGGCGAGGACAAAGTTTACCGGGCCGGGACCATTGGAACCGTTGCAGATAAAACAGCTTTTGGGTATGTGAAAGCCTACCAGCAAGATAACAATCTACAAATTCGCGGTGCCGAAATTGAACGGCTGGCATCAGGCTGTACGGGTGTGAAAAGAACAACTGGACAGCATCCAGGTGGAATTATTGTTATTCCAGATTATATGGATGTTTACGACTTTACACCTATTCAATTCCCGGCAGATGATCGGAATTCTGAGTGGAAAACGACCCATTTTGATTTCCATTCCATCCATGATAATGTATTGAAACTTGATATTCTTGGTCACGATGATCCAACCGTTATTCGGATGCTTCAGGATTTAAGTGGAATTGATCCAAAAACCATTCCAACCGACGATCCGGAAGTAATGAAAATATTTAGCAGCACCGAATCATTAGGTGTAACAGAACAACAAATTATGTGTAAAACAGGTACTCTGGGAATTCCTGAATTCGGTACTCGCTTTGTTCGGCAAATGCTTGAAGATACAAAGCCGACTACCTTTTCTGAGCTAGTTCAGATTTCAGGTCTATCACACGGGACCGATGTTTGGCTGGGAAATGCCCAGGAACTCATTCATAATCAAATTTGTAACCTAAGTGAAGTAATCGGTTGTCGTGATGATATCATGGTCTATTTAATTTATCAGGGTCTTGATCCATCCTTTGCATTTAAAATAATGGAGTCAGTTCGTAAAGGGAAAGGCTTAACAGATGAAATGGAAGCAGAAATGCGGAGAAACGAAGTACCGGAATGGTATATTGATTCCTGCAAAAAAATAAAATATATGTTCCCTAAAGCCCATGCCGCTGCCTATGTGTTAATGGCAGTTAGAATTGCGTACTTTAAGGTCCATCTCCCTCTACTTTATTATGCAGCTTATTTTACAGTCCGTGCCGAGGATTTTGATATCGAAGCCATGTCAAGGGGATCAGAATCCATCAGGGCAAAAATCGAAGAAATTAATGCAAAAGGTCTAGAGGCATCTAACAAAGAGAAAAGTTTGTTAACGGTATTAGAGCTTGCGCTTGAAATGACCGAAAGAGGTTTTACCTTCCAAAACTATGATTTATACAAATCCGAGGCATCAGATTTTATCATTGAGGGTAATTCTTTAATTCCTCCGTTTAATTCAATACCTGGCTTAGGAACAAATGCCGCTTTTAATATCGTTAAAGCAAGAGAAGATGGAGAGTTTTTATCAAAAGAGGATTTACAGCAACGCGGAAAAGTGTCGAAAACAATCCTTGAGTATTTAGATAAACAAGGCTGTCTCGCTTCCCTTCCAGAACAAAATCAGCTTTCATTGTTCTAGAGTTCAAGCCCAGACCAGGCGCTTTCGCTTTTGTATTCATTTGCATATAAATAAGGGTTATGGTATAGTTTTATTGGAAATACTAAGAAATACTCTCGTGTTCAAGAGTGGGGAAACCCACTCTTTCGTTATGTAATCAAGCTGCGCATCGTAACTTGGTTCTAGTTTACTTTTGTTTATTAATGTTACTTGATAAAACTTTCCGTGAACTACATAGAATATGGGTGAAAAAGAAAAGAAAAGGAGGTAAAGCATGAGCAAAGTAACGGAAGTTGTGGAAGAGCTGGCTGCACCAATTTTTCAAGAGCTTGGCTTAGAATTAGTGGAAATTGAGTATGTGAAGGAAGGGAAAAACTGGTTCCTTCGCGTATATATTGATTCAGAAAAAGGTGTTGATATAGAGGAATGTGGTCTAGTAAGCGAGCGACTAAGTGAAAAACTCGATGAGATTGATCCCATTCCCCATAACTACTTTCTTGAAGTATCATCACCAGGTGCAGAACGTCCCTTAAAAAAAGAAAAAGACTTCGAAAAGGCTATCGGTAAAAATGTCTTTATTAAAACTTATGAACCAATTAATGGGGAAAAAAACTTCGAGGGCACCTTACTGGAATTTGATGGTCAGCAAGTAAAAATTGAGGTAAAAATTAAAACAAGAAAAAAAATCATTGAAATTCCATATGAAAAAATTGCCAATGCACGATTAGCTGTTGTTTTTTCATAAAAGATAAAAAAAACAATTATACTTTTAGGATTAGGGGGATACAAGCTAATGAGCAGCGAATTATTAGATGCTCTTACAATACTTGAAAGAGAGAAAGGTATTTCAAGAGATATACTTATTGATGCCATTGAGGCAGCATTAATTTCAGCTTATCGCCGAAACTTTAATCAGGCTCAAAATGTTCGCATTGATTTGAATTTACAAGTGGGTACCATGCGTGTCTTTGCACGCAAAGAAGTAGTGGATCAGGTTTTTGATCCGCGTTTAGAAATCTCATTAGAAGATGCACAACGGATTAATCCAAATTACCAAGTCGAAGATGTCGTTGAAATGGAAGTAACGCCTAAAGACTTCGGCAGAATTGCCGCTCAGACCGCAAAACAAGTGGTTACACAACGTGTAAGAGAAGCTGAACGAGGCATTATTTATTCGGAATTTATTGATCGTGAAGAAGATATTATGACCGGTATTGTTCAAAGGCTTGATTCGAAATTTATATATGTCAGCCTAGGGAAGATTGAAGCATTATTACCAGTAAATGAACAAATGCCTAATGAACGATATAAACCGCATGATCGGATTAAGGTATTTATCACAAAGGTGGAAAAGACCACAAAGGGTCCGCAAATTTTTGTATCTAGAACACATCCAGGATTACTAAAGCGGTTATTCGAAATTGAAGTCCCTGAAATTTATGATGGCACTGTTGAGATTAAATCGGTTGCTCGCGAAGCTGGTGATCGTTCTAAAATATCGGTTCATTCGGACAATCAAGAGGTAGATCCCGTCGGCTCATGTGTTGGTCCAAAAGGAACAAGGGTTCAAGCCGTTGTTAATGAATTAAAAGGTGAAAAAATTGATATTGTTAAATGGTCTGACGATCCAGTCGTGTTTGTAGCAAATTCACTTAGTCCATCAAAGGTACTAGAAGTAATGGTGAATGAAAATGAAAAAGCAACAACCGTTGTGGTTCCAGATTATCAACTCTCTTTGGCCATTGGTAAACGGGGTCAAAACGCACGACTTGCAGCAAAATTAACAGGTTGGAAAATTGATATCAAATCAGAAACAGAAGCACGTGAACTTGGGATTTATCCACGCGAAGAAACAATTCGCTTGTTTGATGATCAGGTAGATACTGATTTTGATTTTGATGATGAATTAGATGATTAGGTGAGGTGATACGTGTGAACACAAGAAAAAAAGTTCCTATGCGTAAATGTGTAGCAACCGGTGAAATGAAACCGAAAAAAGAACTCGTTCGCATCGTTCGCTCTAAAGAAGGGGAAGTTTCCATTGATTTGACAGGGAAAAAATCTGGTCGAGGGGCCTACCTTTCAAAGGATCGAGAAGCAATCCTTCTAGCCAAGAAAAAAAACACCCTATCAAATCATTTAGACGTTGTCATTGATGATTCCATATATGAAGAACTACTTGAGCTAATAGAGAAGGAGAACTGACAGTCCAAATGAAACAAAATCAATGGATGTCATTGCTTGGCTTAGCCAATCGAGCGCGTAAAATCATATCGGGTGAGGAACTTGCCGTGAAGGAAATCCGAAACGGAAAGGCAAAACTCGTTTTATTAGCTGCAGATGCATCTGCAAATACAACGAAAAAAATTACAGATAAATGTAATTCTTATCATGTTCCATTAAAATTGGTGGAAAATCGTCACCTTCTTGGTCAAGCGATTGGCAAAGAAGCCCGCGTTGTTGTAGCTGTTATGGAGGATGGATTTGCAAAAAAACTGATAACGTTGCTCGATTAAATCTTGCGGGGGTGAAATAAATGAGTAAAATCCGTGTTTATGAATATGCAAAAAAACACAATATTTCAAGCAAAGAAATTATCAATAAATTAAAAGAAATGAATATAGAGGTCACCAATCATATGGCAACAATAGAAGATGGCGATATTAAAAAACTTGATGCAGCTTTCAGTAAAGCTAGCAGTCAGTCAGCACAGTCAACTCAGCAAAAACAGACAAATGGACAGCAAAATCGTTCCAATAATCGTCCGGCTCAAACACAAAATCGCCAAAACCAAAGACCATCACAAGCAGGTCAAAAACAGCCAGTCCATGCTAAAACACCAAAAGCTTTCGAAGAAGATGCTGATAAAAACGCTGTGCCTAGCAAGGTAAAGGTAGTCTCACCTCCAAAAAAGGTTGAGGGCAAAAAACAAAATCAAGAAACGCAATCAAAAGAAAACAAAGTATTTAGTAATGCGGATAAAGCAAAGGCAAAGCCATATAATAATAACCAAAATCGTAATAATCACAATCACAATAATAAAAAGAAGAAGGCTCACACACCAGTACAGCAGTCGCAGCCTGTAAAGAAAAAGGAAAAAGAACTGCCAGCTAAAATCACGTTTAGTGAATCTTTAACAGTTGCGGAATTAGCTAAAAAATTATACCGTGAACCTTCTGAAATCATTAAAAAGCTCTTTTTATTAGGTGTAATGGCAACCATTAATCAAATGTTAGACAAAGATGCCATTGAATTGATTGCCGGTGAATATGGAGTGGAAGTAGAAGAAGAAATTAAAATCGATACCACTGACCTTGAAGTTTATTTTACTGAAGATGCTGAGGGAGACTTAGTGGAAAGACCTTCAGTTGTAACCATCATGGGGCATGTTGACCATGGTAAAACTACTCTCCTTGACTCGATTCGAAATACGAAGGTAACAGAAGGGGAAGCTGGCGGGATTACCCAACATATCGGAGCATATCAAGTTGTTGAAAATGGTAAGAAAATTACCTTCCTTGACACTCCTGGGCATGCTGCCTTCACCACAATGCGTGCAAGAGGAGCAAAAATTACTGATATTACCATTCTTGTAGTGGCTGCAGATGACGGTGTAATGCCGCAAACAATCGAGGCCATTAACCATGCAAAGGCAGCAGAAGTACCAATTATTGTAGCTGTTAATAAAATGGATAAAGAAGCGGCAAATGCTGACCGAGTTATGCAGGAATTAACAGAGCATGGTTTAGTAGCAGAGGCTTGGGGTGGAGATACTATTTTTGTACCACTTTCCGCTAAAACAGGTGAAGGCATCGATACCCTTCTTGAAATGATTTTACTTGTTAGTGAAGTAGAGGAATATAAAGCAAATCCAAACCGGAAAGCTTTAGGTACAGTCATTGAGGCACAGTTGGATAAAGGCCGTGGATCAGTTGCCACATTATTAGTACAAAATGGTACCTTGAAAATAGGTGACCCAATTGTTGTTGGTACTACCCATGGACGTGTCCGTGCAATGGTGAATGACAAAGGACGTCGTGTGAAAGAGGCAGGTCCATCTACTCCTGTTGAAATCACAGGGCTTAATGATGTACCACAAGCAGGAGATCGTTTTGTTGTATTTGAGGATGAAAAGACTGCTCGTCATGTTGGTGAAGCACGTGCGCAACAAGCATTGGTTGCCCACCGTGGGGAAAAATCTATTGTTAGTTTAGAAAACCTGTTTGAACAATTGAAGCAAGGTGAAATGAAGGATTTAAATATAATTCTTAAAGCCGACGTTCAAGGTTCAGCAGAAGCAGTAGCTGCATCCCTGCAAAAAATCGACGTTCAAGGCGTCAACATTAAAATCATTCATAGCGGTGCGGGTGCAATTAATGAATCAGATATCACCCTTGCAGCAGCTTCTAACGCGATTGTAATTGGCTTTAACGTTCGTCCAGACGTAAATGCCAAACGTGCAGCTGAAGCAGAAAAGGTTGATGTTCGCTTACACCGTATTATTTATAAAGTAATTGAGGAAATTGAAGCGGCCATGAAGGGTATGCTTGACCCTGAATTCCAAGAAAAAATTATTGGTCAAGCAGAAGTACGTCAAACATTCAAGGTCTCAAAAGTGGGTACTATTGCGGGTTCATATGTTACAGATGGAAAAATCACTCGCGATAGCGGCATTCGCTTGATCCGAAATGGCGTTGTTATTTTTGAAGGACAAATTGACGCGTTAAAACGGTTTAAAGATGATGCGAAAGAGGTTGCCCAAGGTTATGAATGTGGGGTTACCATTAAAAACTTTAATGATGTTAAAGAAGGAGATATCATTGAAGCGTATGTAATGGAAGAAATTGAACGGAAATGATCATTGGAACAGCCGTTTGTGAGTGTATCATATATGATGCCCACTCATTAAAAGAGAAGAGAGCCGTTTTGCAGCGGATCCTTACTCGATTAAAGCAGAAATATAATGTTTCTGTTTCTGAAGTAGGGTTTCAGGATATGTGGCAGCGAACTAAAATTGCGATTGCTGTTGTTACATCCACACGTGTTTCAACAGAGCATGAATTACAAAACGCTTTAAAATTTATTGACTCATTTCCTGAAATAGAAAGAACGATCACCGAGATCGAATGGCTCTAAGTTAAGAGGTGAATATGATGAGCTTGAGAGCAAATCGTGTTGGAGAACAAATGAAGAAAGAACTAGGTGAAATCATCAGCCGTAAAATTAAAGATCCTCGGATTGGATTTGTAACCATTACGGATGTCGAAGTTTCTGGAGACCTTCAGCAAGCCAAAGTTTACATCTCAGTGTTGGGTGATGAAGAGCAAAGGGAGAATACGTTAAAGGGTTTAGCGAAAGCAAAAGGATTCATTCGGACAGAAATTGGCCAGCGAATTCGCCTTCGTAAAACACCTGAAATTATCTTTGAATGGGATGAATCAATTGATTATGGTAATCGTATTGAAACACTCCTTCATCAGTTGCACACAGATGATAAACCGATGGAAAAAAATGAAGAAGAATAGTGGATAGACAATTGTCTATCCCTTTTTTAATTGACTAATCCAGATGAACTTAAAAACAAAGGAAAGCAGTGACGAGATGGAAGGAATCCTACCATTATACAAGCCAGCAGGGCTAACCTCACATGATTGTGTTTTTAAATTAAGAAAGCTTCTTAAAACAAAAAAAGTGGGACATACAGGCACGCTTGACCCAGATGTAACAGGAGTCTTGCCTATTTGTATTGGAAAAGCCACTAAGGTAGCTGAATACATAACGGATGCAGGTAAAGCTTACGAGGGGGAAGTGACCCTTGGCTTTTCAACAACGACTGAAGATGCATCAGGTGAAGTGGTCGAAAAAAGAGAAGTGAACAAAAGTTTTTCAAGAGAAGAGATTATTAAGGTATTACAGTCACTTACAGGAGAAATTGTCCAAATTCCTCCAATGTTTTCAGCAATTAAGGTAGGCGGCGTACGGTTGTATGAATATGCTCGAAAAGGGATTGAAGTGGAACGGCCCTCCAGAAAAGTATCCATTTATTCAATAGAACTTCTTGATGAACGGGAGCAATTTGAAGGAGAAACGATTACATTTCGATTCAGGGTAAGCTGCAGTAAAGGGACTTATATTCGAACATTAGCAGTGATGATTGGTGAAAAACTTGGGTTTCCAGCTCATATGTCAAGTCTGCAAAGAATTCAATCAGCCACTTATTCAATAAAGGATTGTTTGACATTTGAAGAGATTGAACATCATATGGAAGCAGGTACAATATCTAGTGTGTTAAGGCCTTTAGAGTCAGCACTTTGTCATTTGCCGAAATGGGTGATTAATGATAAAGTAGCAGAGAAAGTGAAAAATGGTGCACTCTTAAATATACCGGACTTTTTAAAAAATACTAACGGACCGATCATCGCTGAAACGAAGGAAGGACAGGCACTTGCCATCTATGCAAAACACCCTAGCAAACCAGACCTTCTCAAACCCGTCAAGGTACTTAGAAATGATTTAGAGTAAACGGTACGAATAGAAAAGGTGAGTTTCAATTGGAAGTAAAAAGATTGAGTTATCCACATACTATAGAAAAAAGTGATTTACCTCCATTAGCACTGGCCCTCGGCTATTTTGATGGAGTTCACAAAGGTCACCAGCAAGTGATTCAAGAAGCAATAAGACAAGCCAATGAGTCGGGGTATTGCAGCGCTGTGATGACATTTGACCCACATCCATCGGTGGTATTAAGCAAAGTCCATAAACACGTTCAATATATAACTCCTCTGGAAGAGAAGATAAGGATTTTAGATGAAATGGGTGTTGACTACGTGTTTATTGTCCATTTTACTAATGAATTTGCCAATTTGCTGCCGCAAGAATTTATTGATCAGTACGTGATTGGTTTAAATGTACAGCACGTTGTTGCAGGATTTGATTTTACGTATGGACGGATGGGGAAAGGCACAATGGAAACATTGCCATTCCATTCACGTGATCAATTTTCTTTTTCTGTTATTCCAAAGTTTATTTATGATAATGAAAAAGTCAGCTCCTCTAGAATTCGCCAGCTGCTGCAGGAAGGAAAAACGGAGGAACTTCCGACCTTGCTTGGCAGGTTTTATACAACATCAGGGATAGTAATTGATGGAGATAAACGCGGGAGGACCATTGGGTTTCCGACTGCAAATGTGAACAACATTCATGACTATATCATTCCTCCCATCGGGGTATACGCTGTAAGAATGAAGGTTGATCATACTTGGTATGATGGAGTCTGTAATGTTGGGGTGAAGCCAACTTTTAATCAGGAATCACAAACGATTTCAATTGAGGTACATTTGTTTGACTTTAATCAGGATATATATGGCAAAGAAGTCGTCGTCGAGTGGCATCAATATTTGCGTAAGGAGCAAAGGTTTTCAGGAATTGATGAATTAGTGGCACAGATTGAACGAGACAAACAAAATGCCCTTCGATATTTTGAGGAAACTCGACAATCTTCCTAACTTCGGCCCTTAAAAGAAGTTTTTCTTAGATTATCATCAGGTTTTAACTTGCATTTTGACGTAAAACCATGTATTCTTAAATACGTATTAAAAACAACCTTTACTTGGCAAGTCGAGTCTCCGACGCTTGCTCGGTAACAGGGGATATGAAAATTTTAGGAGGTGAATCGGATGGCAATCACTCAAGAACGTAAAAATGAACTTATCAATGAGTATAAAACTCATGAAGGCGATACTGGATCTGCTGAAGTTCAAATCGCTGTCCTTACAGAATCAATTAATAATTTAAACGACCATTTACGTACACACAAAAAAGATCATCACTCACGTCGCGGTCTTTTGAAAATGGTTGGTAAACGTCGTAATCTTTTAACATTCTTACGTAACAAAGATGTTCAACGTTACCGTGTGTTAATTAATAAGCTTGGTCTACGTCGTTAGTCACAGAAGCGGGATTTTTCCCGCTTTTTTATTAGCCAAAAAATGTAGGTTAAAATAAAAAACGAAATTTTCATACATAAATTTTAAGTCAGGGCTTTTATGTGCATACTATAGATAATTTGATTGAAATAATTAAGCTATTATGGCTTTTTTTATACTAGTTAGAATTAAGATGATTACAACGAAAGTGAAAGTGATGCTTTCGTATCATCCTTCTAAAGGATTTAGATAGAGAGGGGTAAAAAGATGGAACAAACCAAACATGTATATTCTATGGACTGGGCTGGCCGTAAATTAACAGTTGAAATCGGTCAATTGGCAAAACAAGCAAACGGTGCTGCCCTAGTCCGCTATGGTGATACTGCCGTCCTAAGTACTGCAACAGCTTCAAAAGAACCAAAAAACCTTGATTTCTTTCCATTAACAGTAAACTATGAAGAACGTTTATATGCTGTAGGTAAAATACCTGGTGGATTTATAAAACGGGAAGGTCGTCCTAGTGAAAAGGCTATTTTAGCTAGTCGTTTAATTGACCGGCCAATTAGACCGCTTTTTGCCGATGGATTCCGTAATGATGTCCAAGTGATTAGTATTGTTATGAGTGTGGATCAAGACTGCTCAACAGAAATGGCTGCTATGTTTGGGTCATCGATTGCACTTAGCACTTCAGATATTCCATTTGAAGGACCAATTGCTGGTGTGATTGTGGGCCGGGTTAACAATGAATTTGTAATTAATCCAACTGTAGAGCAGGCTGAGCAAAGTGATATACATTTAACTGTTGCAGGCACAAAAGATGCCATTAACATGGTAGAGGCTGGTGCGCAAGAAGTGCCAGAGGAAGTCATGCTAGAGGCGATTATGTATGGTCATGAGCACATTAAACAATTAATTGAATTCCAAGAAAAAATTGTTGCCGAAATTGGCAAACCAAAGAGGGAAATTACTCTTTATGAAATTGATAAGGAACTTGAAGCAGAAGTAAGAGAAATTTGTGAAGCAGATATGCTTAAGGCCATTCAGGTTCAAGAAAAGCATGCTCGTGAAGATGCTATTAAAGAAGTAAAAAATCAAGTTATTGCAAAATATGAAGAACAAGAAGCTACAGACGAAGACATGAAACAAGTAAAACAAATCTTGGACAAGATTGTTAAAGGGGAAGTTCGCCGTTTGATCACGGTCGAAAAAGTTCGTCCAGATGGCCGTAAGATTGATGAAATTCGTCCATTATCTTCTCAAATTGGTCTTTTGCCTCGTACACATGGTTCTGGATTGTTTACACGTGGACAAACTCAGGCATTGAGCATTTGTACGCTTGGAGCAATGGGCGATGTGCAAATTCTAGATGGATTAGGCATTGAGGAAGAAAAACGGTTTATGCACCATTATAACTTCCCATCTTTTAGCGTAGGGGAAACAGGTCCAATTAGGGGACCAGGCCGTCGTGAAATCGGTCATGGAGCTCTTGGAGAACGGGCACTTGAACCAGTTATTCCTTCAGAAAAAGACTTTCCATATACAATCCGTCTTGTATCTGAAGTGCTCGAGTCCAATGGATCTACATCTCAAGCAAGTATTTGTGGCAGTACACTAGCCATGATGGATGCAGGCGTGCCAATTAAAGCCCCTGTAGCAGGTATTGCTATGGGACTAGTAAAATCGGGTGAACACTATACTGTATTATCAGACATTCAAGGGATGGAAGACCATCTTGGTGACATGGACTTTAAAGTAGCTGGTACAGCTAAAGGGGTAACGGCACTTCAAATGGATATCAAGATTGAAGGTCTTTCCCGTGAGATTTTAGAGGAAGCATTGCAACAAGCAAAAGTTGGCAGAATGCATATCCTCGACTCAATGTTAGCTACTATAGCTGAGCCAAGAACAGAGCTTTCACAATTTGCACCAAAAATCTTAACTATGACAATTAATCCGGATAAAATCCGTGACGTTATTGGACCTAGTGGAAAACAGATCAATAAGATTATTGAAGAAACAGGCGTTAAGATTGATATTGAGCAAGATGGTACCGTGTTTATTGCTTCAACTAATCAAGAAATGAACCAAAAAGCGAAGAAAATCATTGAAGATATTGTTCGTGAGGTTCAAGTGGGCGAAATGTATCTTGGTAAAGTAAAGCGAATTGAAAAATTTGGTGCCTTTGTTGAAATCTTTGCTGGAAAAGACGGACTTGTTCACATTTCTGAACTAGCTGAAGAGCGGGTTGGAAAAGTAGAGGACGTTGTGAAATTAGGCGATGAAATGTTAGTTAAGGTAACTGAAATTGATAAACAAGGCCGTGTAAATTTATCACGTAAAGCTGTCTTAAAAGAACAACGTGAAAAAGCGGAAGAAAAACATTAAGATATAAGAATGACAGAAAAGCCAGAAGGTGCTCCCTTCGGGCTTTTTGTTGTAAAAACGTTTGGTTGACGAGATGTCCATCAATTCAAAAGGTGCCTTTGGCTTTTCCATGTTCTACCTTGTCCTTTTCATGAATAATCTTTATGGAAGGGGGAAAGGTAGATGAAAAAGGTCAGTATTTTAATGTTGATTGGTTTGATAGCAGTATTAGTTGTAAACAATTCGGCTGTGAATAAATATGTTGCAACTTTAACACAATCAGCACTTCCGACGGTGAAGCATGCCGATCCACTTTATGAGAACATAATAAAAAATGCTTCTACATATGAAATACCACCTTCCGATGCGAAAATTGACTCGGTTTGGAAGGCCATTCCTGGTTATAACGGACTAAAAATTGATGTAGCTGCCTCATATAAAAAGATGAAGAAGAAAGGCGTTTTTGATGAAAAGAAACTGGTATATGTTCAGACAAAACCAAACGTACACCTCAAAGATTTACCGCCTTCGCCTATTTATAAAGGACATCCAGACAAACCAATGGTTTCCTTCATTATTAATGTAGCGTGGGGAAATGAGTATTTATCCGATATACTGGCCACATTAAAGAATCACCATGTAACTGCAACCTTTTTTCTTGAAGGAAATTGGACAAAAAAAAATCCAGAGCTGGCAAAAATGATTGTAACTGCAGGCCATGAGGTGGGCAATCATTCTTATTCTCATCCTGATATGAGTAGAATCACGGCAGCCCAGACAAGAGAGCAAATAATAAAGACTAACGAAATTATTGAGGCAGCGACAGGGGAAAAATGTGTATGGTTTGCACCCCCGAGTGGCAGTTTTCGAGAGGAAACCATTAAAATTGCAGCTGAACTACATATGAAGACTGTTATGTGGACGGTAGATACTGTAGATTGGCGGAAACCAGCCCCAGAAGCTCTTTTAAATCGGGTTTTATCTAAAATCGATAAAGGTTCTATGGTCCTCATGCATCCAACAGAATCTACAGCAAAAGCACTTGACCAATTAATTTCTGCAATAGAGCAAAGGAATTTACAAATTGGAACGGTTACGGAACTAATGGATGAGGATAGAATAATAAAATAATTTAGGAAAGATATAACAGAAAATTGGAGAAAATAGTAGGAAGTAAGTATAATAAGTAATTGGAGTAGTAGCACCCGCTGTGTCAAGACAGGAGGAAGTCAATGATAAATAAGTACACTTGCAAAAACGGAGTAAGAATTGTATTAGAAAATATCCCAACCGTCCGCTCTGTTGCAATTGGTGTCTGGATTGGAACAGGTTCAAGACATGAGGACCCACAAACAAATGGGATCTCTCATTTTCTCGAGCATATGTTTTTTAAAGGAACGACAACAAGATCGGCAAAGGATATTGCAGAATCCTTTGATAGTATTGGCGGCCAAGTAAATGCCTTTACTTCCAAAGAGTATACTTGCTATTATGCAAAAGTCCTTGATACCCATTCAAAATTTGCCTTAGAGGTATTAGCAGATATGTTCTTTAATTCTACTTTTGTCGAAGAGGAGTTAAACAAAGAAAGAAATGTGGTATTAGAAGAAATAAAAATGTACGAAGATACACCAGACGATATTGTTCATGATTTATTAAGCAGGGCAGTATATGAAGACCATCCGCTAGGATACCCTATTTTAGGAACGGAAGAGACGTTAAACACATTTACAGGTGATTCATTGAAGGAGTACATCCACCAAAGATACACCCCTGAAAATGTTGTGATTTCCATTGCTGGAAACATCTCAGAAAGTTTTATTCAGGAAGTAGAAAGTTACTTTGGTTCCTATGAGGGCGGCTCAAAACCAATTCCTGAAAATATACCTTTGTTTCATTCCAATCGAATTTCAAGGAAAAAGGATACGGAGCAAGCTCACTTATGTATCGGTTTCGAAGGTTTGCAGGTGGGACATGAGGATGTTTACAGCTTAATTACTCTAAATAATATTTTAGGCGGCAGCATGAGTTCTCGGTTATTTCAGGAGGTCCGTGAACAAAGGGGCTTAGCCTACTCAGTATTTTCCTACCATTCTGCCTATCAGGATAGCGGGATTGTAACTGTGTATGGTGGAACGGGTGCAAAGCAGCTTAATGTTTTATTTGAAACCATTCAAGAGACTCTTGATAAATTGAAGCAAAATGGTATTACAGAGAAAGAATTGACAAACAGTAAGGAACAGCTAAAAGGCAGCCTAATGCTGAGTTTAGAAAGTACAAATAGCCGGATGAGCAGAAACGGTAAAAATGAACTTCTTCTAAAACGTCATCGTTCTCTTGATGAAATTATTGAACAAATCGATGCTGTGACGAAAAGTAGTGTAAATGACATGGCAAGATCTGTATTTACAGATAAATATTCCGTCACTCTAATCAGTCCTGATGGAGAATTTCCAACTAGTTTAGCTTAATGGAACGAGGTACCCACATTTGCGGGACTCAGATTGTCGAGAAAGAGTATTTTTCTCGGCAATTTTTTTTATTTGAATCAAATACGTAATTTTATATCAACTTTAAAGATAGTTCATGCTAAGCGGCCTGTTGATTTCCGCTCCCCGGCATGACCGCGGAAAGCGAAGCGCCTGGAGCGCAAATCAACAGACCGAGTTCAAAAGTCTATGTATTAATATTAATATAACAAATTAATGCGGTGAATTGCTAAAGGTTATGAAAAAAATAAAAGGACATCGAAAGTTTTTCGACAGCCTGTGTACCACATTTGTGGTACCTCTTTTCTTTTAGTCTAAATGGCAGCTTTCGTCTATAAACTAATAGAAAGAGGGAGTGAAGGGGGCTTTTGTCATGAGGTTAAGTGAACTAAGCGGAAAAGAAATTGTGGATGTAAAAAAGGCGGAACGTCTTGGTGTACTAGGACAAACAGATTTAGAAATTAATGAGGGGACGGGACAAATTCAAGCATTACTCATTCCTTCATTAAAATGGTTTGGTTTTCGAAAACAAGGAGAAGAAGTACGAGTACCGTGGCAGCATATTAAAAAAATTGGTTCTGACATGATTATTATTGATGTTCCTGAAGAGGAGTAAGAAGTTATGAAAACGCCCAAGCAAAAAAACCATTTGCTTGGGCTTTTTTTATTTCCTTTTGTGGAAAACTCACCGATTGAAGCAAACTTACATAAGATGTTGGAGTGATAAACAGAAAAAGAGAGACCAAACAAAATGGATTTCTAAAAAGAAGGTGAATGTTTTCATGCTGACAGGGATGCAGATAGCCGTAATTGGCGGGGATGCCAGACAGCTGGAAATCATCCGTAGGTTAACCGAACTAGACGCGAGATTATCGCTTATTGGTTTTGAACAGCTAGATCATGCTTTCACAGGTGCGGTAAAAGAAAAATTGGAGGACGTTGATTTTTCTACAATTGACGCCATTATCTTACCGGTACCAGGTACCAATTTAGAGGGACAGGTGGAAACCATCTTTTCGAATGAAAAAGTTATATTAACGGGCGACATACTCAGTAAAACACCTGACCATTGTTCCATTTATTCGGGAATTAGCAATGCCTATTTAAATGGAATAACGAAGGAAACGGGGCGGACGCTCATCCAATTATTCGAAAGAGATGATGTGGCCATTTACAATTCCATTCCCACTGTGGAAGGAACCATCATGATGGCGATCCAACACACCGATTTTACCATTCACGGATCAAATATAACTGTCTTAGGATTAGGCAGAGTGGGGATGAGTGTAGCTAGGACATTTGCTGCACTTGGAGCTAAGGTAAAGGTTGGAGCAAGAAAAAGTGAGCATTTAGCAAGAATTACGGAAATGGGGTTAACCCCTTTCCATTTAAATAATTTAATCAATGAAGTAAAGGATACCGATATTCTCATCAATACAGCTCCACATTTAATTGTTACAGCCATGGTGATTTCTAAATTACCTACCCATACGCTCATTATTGATCTCGCCTCAAAGCCTGGTGGAACTGATTTTAGATACGCAGAAAAAAGAGGAATAAAGGCATTGCTTGCTCCAGGTCTGCCGGGAATAGTAGCACCAAAAACAGCTGGCCAAATTTTGGCCAATGTCTTAGCCCAACTGCTGAAGGATGATGTAAGAAAGCGAAAGGGGAAAGTAAAATGAGTTTTAATGGAAAAAGGATAGGCTTTGGTCTAACCGGCTCACATTGTACGTATGATGCTGTATTTCCTGAAATAGAAAAATTAGTTCAGGCTGGAGCTGAGGTTCTGCCGGTTGTGACTTTTACAGTAAAAAATACAGAAACACGTTTTGGCAAAGGTGAAGATTGGATTAAGAGAATTGAAGATTTAACGGGGAATAAAGTAATTGATTCGATTGTGAAAGCTGAGCCGCTAGGACCGAAAATTCCGCTTGATTGTATGGTTATTGCACCATTAACGGGTGTATCAATGAGTAAATTTGCCAATGCTATCAACGATAGCCCTGTATTAATGGCTGCAAAGGCAACTCTAAGAAATTCAAAGCCAGTGGTTCTGGGAATATCAACAAATGATGCACTTGGTTTAAATGGAATGAACCTTATGAGATTAATGGCCACCAAAAATATATTTTTTATTCCATATGGTCAAGATGACCCTATTAATAAACCAAATTCGATGGTTGCAAGAATGACCTTGTTACCTGAAACAGTTGAAGCAGCTATTGAAGGAAAGCAACTCCAACCGGTCTTAGTAGAAAAATATAAAGATTTAGATTAAAAATTCCCCCACTCTTTCAGTAAAAAAGATTATTTCTTGATAAGAATATGATAAAATAAATTAATCTTCATCAGAAGGGCATGACCCTTCTGATGGTAAATTAATCATGAAATAACCAGTATATATAGTGGAGAGTATGAAAGGGGAACCAAAAATGACTCAGCAAAAAGGATTTCATGTGGCCGTAGTTGGAGCAACCGGAGCGGTTGGACGACAAATGATACAAACATTAGTAAAAGAGGAATTTCCAATTAGTAAATTGACCCTCCTTTCCTCGGCACGGTCGGCAGGGAAAATAGTCGAAGTTAATGGCCAGCAAATTACAATAGAAGAGGCAAAACCTGAGAGCTTTGAAGGTGTGGATATTGCTTTATTTAGTGCAGGCGGAAATGTTTCCAAAGAACTTGCCCCTGAAGCTGTTAAACGCGGTGCCATTGTTGTTGATAATACAAGTGCATTTAGAATGGATGCAGATAAAGTGCTAGTGGTTCCAGAAGTAAATGAAGCAGACCTGCATCACCATAATGGAATTATTGCCAATCCAAATTGTTCCACCATTCAAATGGTGGTGGCCCTTGAACCAATTCGCCAAAAATTTGGTCTGAAAAAGGTCATTGTTTCTACCTATCAAGCTGTTTCCGGGGCAGGTGCCTCAGCAGTTGAAGAATTAATGGAACAAACCAAATCAATCCTAGCAGGAGAAGCGGCCGAGCCTAGAATTTTACCTGTGAAATCTGATAATAACCATTATCAGATTGCTTTTAATGCCATTCCACAAATTGATAAATTCCAAGAAAATGGCTATACATTTGAAGAAATGAAAATGATTAATGAGACAAAAAAAATCATGCATATGCCGGAATTACAAGTATCAGCAACATGTGTTAGACTACCAGTTGCAGTGGGACACTCCGAATCAGTTTATTTTGAAATTGAGGCGGACGGTGTAAGCGCAAGTGAAATAAAAGCATTACTAAAGGATGCTCCAGGAATTGTGTTACAGGATGATCCTGAAAATCAAATCTACCCAATGCCTGCAAATTGTGTCGGGAAGAATGATGTCTTTGTAGGACGGATTAGAAAAGACATCGATGAAGGCCGCGGCTTCCATATGTGGGTGGTTTCAGATAATCTGCTAAAAGGAGCAGCTTGGAATTCAGTTCAAATTGCCGAAAGATTAGTGGACCTAGGTTTAGTCAAATAAATATACCAATTAATGAAAATTGTTGTTTTACGAAGGCAGGTTTAGTATCACCATGAAAATTATTGTACAAAAATTTGGCGGTACATCCGTTAAAGATGAAAAAAGCAGGAAGCAGGCTCAAGGTCATATAGAGAAAGCACTAGCAGATGGATACAAGGTAGTAGTGGTTGTATCTGCTATGGGCAGAAAAGGCGACCCTTATGCGACAGATACGCTGTTATCCTTAGTTGGCGGTAATTTAAGCAAAATCTCCAAGCGGGAACATGATTTACTATTGTCCTGTGGCGAGGTTATTTCGAGTGTCATTTTTACGAATATGCTTTTAGAGAGCGGTATTAAAGCAACAGCATTAACCGGTGCTCAAGCGGGATTCCGTACTAATAATGATCATACCAATGCAAAAATTAGTGAAATGAAATGTGAGAGGCTATTACGAGAGTTAGAAAATACCGATGTGGTTGTGGTAGCAGGATTTCAAGGTGCGGCAAAAAATGGTGATGTGACTACGCTGGGACGTGGAGGCAGTGACACTTCAGCCGCCGCTTTAGGGGCAGCTCTAAATGCTGAATGGATTGATATTTTTACAGATGTAGAAGGGATCATGACAGCCGATCCCCGCATTGCTGAAAATGCTAGACCACTTTCAGTTGTTACTTATACAGAGGTTTGCAATATGGCCTACCAGGGCGCAAAAGTGATTCATCCAAGGGCGGTAGAGATTGCTATGCAGGCTAAAGTACCAATTCGCATTCGCTCCACTTATTCTGATGGTTTGGGAACATTAGTGACAACACTCAATGAAGAAAATCGTGGCAGCGATATAATGGAACGAATAGTCACAGGAATTGCTCATGTTTCTAACGTTACACAAATAAAGGTATTTGCCAAGAAAGACCAATACAACTTGCAAGCAGAAGTATTTAAAGCCATGGCCAATGAAAAAATTAGTGTTGATTTTATCAATATATCACCTAATGGTGTGGTCTATACTGTCACGGACGAAATGACAGATCGGGCTATATCCATTTTAAAGGAATTAGGTCATGACCCTGTGGTCGAACGTTACTGTGCAAAGGTATCTGTTGTTGGTGCAGGCATAGCAGGTGTCCCGGGAGTTACCTCTAAAATTGTTTCAGCCTTATCAGACCAAGGAATTCGTATTTTGCAATCAGCAGACAGTCATACCACCATTTGGGTACTTGTCAAACAAGATGACCTAGTTAAGTCTGTTAACGCCCTGCATGACGCCTTCCGATTAGAAGATGAATCATTAGAATTTAATTTTTTCGATTAATCAACGAAGAAGTTATGGCTGAAAATAGGAAATGGAATGAAACGATACAGATCATTTAACATGAATGGTTTGTATTGAAAGGAGTAGGAATATGGTTCAGTTCGGGCGTGTCTCGACAGCAATGGTAACACCATTCGATAAAAAAGGTCATATCGACTTTGCAAAGACAACACAATTGGTGAATTACTTAATAGAAAATGGAACCGACTCCCTTGTCATTGCTGGAACAACTGGAGAATCACCAACTTTATCTAAAGAAGAAAAACTGGCCTTATTTGACCATGTTGTAAAAACTGTGAAAAATCGCATTCCAGTTGTTGCAGGTACTGGGAGTAATAATACGTATGCCTCAATTGAGTTAACCAAGAAAGCAGAACAACTTGGGGTAGATGCCATCATGCTTGTGGCTCCCTATTATAATAAACCGAATCAAGAAGGCTTGTATCAGCATTTCAAAACAATAGCATATGCAACGAATCTTCCAGTAATGGTATATAATATACCAAGCAGGTCGGTTGTGAATATTCAAGCAGAGACCATCATTCGTTTATCACAAATCCCTAATATTGTAGCTGTTAAGGAAGCAAGTGGGGATTTAAACGCTGTGGCCCATATAGTTGCCAATACGCCAGATGATTTTGTCTTATACAGTGGGGATGATAGTTTAACACTCCCAGTTTTATCAGTTGGCGGAGCAGGTGTGATCTCGGTTGCATCACATGTAATTGGGAATGAAATGAAGGAAATGGTTAATGCATTTTTTGCAGGAGAGACTAGCAAGGCTGCAAAATTACATCAACAACTGTTGCCACTCATGCAGGGCCTTTTCGCTGCTCCAAGCCCTGCACCGGTTAAAACGGCCTTACAGTTTAAAGGCTTGGATGTGGGTTCTGTGAGGCTGCCGCTTGTCGGTTTAACAGAACAGGAACGAACTACATTAAATTCGTTATTAAAAAATATATGATAGTACTCTAAAAAGGCTAACCGAATTGTCCGGTTAGCCTTTTTTTTGCTCTAGATTTTGAGGGTTTATCGTAAAAAATCTTTTATTGGTTGTAAAGGTTTTCTGGAATCAAGTATAATAGTCATAACTGATCTCGATCGGATAGAAAAGTGGAAGCGGCTATTATGCAATACAGGAGGTACAGGCTGCTGAACTGGACATTTTCGAAGTCAAAAAGTTAATATGATAATCAACGTAGGAGGAAACGGAAATTGATTAAGAAAAAAAATACTTCCATCAAGTTTATTGCTCTTGGTGGTCTAGGAGAAATCGGAAAAAATATGTACCTTATAGAGGTGGACGAGGACATATTTATCATTGATGCCGGCTTAATGTTCCCCGAGGAAGAAATGCTGGGTATCGATATTGTCATTCCAGATATAACGTATTTGCGTGATAATAAGGAACGGGTTAAAGCAATTTTCTTAACTCATGGCCATGAAGATCATATCGGTGCCCTTTCATATGTGCTTAGTCAAGTTGATGCTCCGGTTTATGGAACAAAGTTAACACTTGCACTTGCTAAAGCAAAGTTAAAAGAGCAAGAGTATTTTGGTCCAATCAATTCTATTGAAGTTGATTCTTCAACCATTGTAGAATTAGAAGCCGTCCAGGTTAGTTTTTTTAGAACCAATCATAGTATTCCTGATTCAGTCGGTATTTGTATCCATACATCAGAGGGAATCATAGTTTACACAGGTGACTTCAAATTTGACCAGGCAGCAACAAGACTTTATAAACCTGAAATTGGAAAGATGGCAGCGATTGGTGAACAAGGAGTGTTATGTTTATTATCTGATAGTACTGAAGCTGAAAAACCGGGGTACACCACATCAGAAGCAATTGTTGAACGTGAAATGTCTAATGCTTTTTATTATGCACCAGGCCGCATTATTGCCGCATGTTTTGCTTCAGACATAAACCGGATTCAGCATATTTTTGATGCTGCAAGTGAGAATAATCGGAAAGTAGCAGTGGTAGGGAAAAGCCTTGAACGAATCTACCATATAGCTCTTGATTTAGGATACCTAGAAGTTGCTGAAGATGTCATTATCCCTGTCAGTGAGATTAGAAATTATCAAGATAAAGAAATTGTTATTTTGATGACTGGGAGTCAAGGGGAACCTATTGAAGCACTGCAAAATATGGCAAAGCAAACACATAGGCTGTTAAATATCCAGAAGGGTGATACGGTGTTAATTGCGGCATCGCCATTAAGGGGCAGTGAAGTATTTCTAGCAAAGACAGTAGATATGCTGTTCAGAGCAGGTGCCAATGTTGTCTATGGAAAACGAACCATCCATGTTTCCAGCCATGGCAGTCAAGAAGAATTGAAGTTTATGATCAATTTAATGAAGCCAAAGTTTTTCATTCCAGTTCATGGAGAATATCGAATGCTGAAAGCACACCGGAAAGTAGCCTTGGACTGTGGACTTCTTGATAAACAGATTCTAATTCCTGAGCGGGGCGATGTAGTGGAATGGAAAGAAGAGACTTTTTCGATTACTCGAAAGGTCCCATCTGGCAATGTTCTAATCGATGGAATTGGAGTAGGAGATGTTGGCAACATTGTCTTACGAGATCGAAAACTATTATCACAAGACGGGATTTTGATAGTGGTTGTCACGTTAACCAAAAAAGAAAAGAAAATTGCTGCAGGTCCTGAGATCATTTCAAGAGGTTTTGTTTATGTGCGGGAATCGGAAAAATTAATGGATGATTCCACTAAATTAGTTCACGATATTGTGGAAAGAAATACAGCAAAAAGTTCTTTTGAATGGTCAACATTAAAACAAGAAATAAGAGACGAATTAAATCGCTACTTATTTGAAAAAACAAAAAGAAGACCAATGATTCTACCAATTATCATGGAAGCATAAATAATAAGACAAAAAGGTATCAGGATTGCTCCTGGTACCTTTTTGCATTGTGAAAGCATGAAATTATCTCATAGGTCAATACTAAAAGATATCATGCTTGAAGGGAGTAAAAGGATGAATAACAACTTTCAAAATAACAATGAAGGACAAGAACCTCAAAAAGAGGAAAAACCTTCTTCTACTCTAATAGAGAAAATTCAACAGTTAGGTCAAACGAATGTACCCCAGTTATCCAGTGATTCTAGAATTCATTGTTTAACCATAATTGGCCAAATCGAGGGTCATTTAGCCCTGCCGCCGCAAAACAAAACGACAAAATATGAACACCTGCTGCCGCAACTAGTTGCTATTGAACAAAACCCAAAGATTGAAGGAGTATTGATCATCTTAAATACTGTAGGCGGTGATGTTGAAGCAGGGCTGGCGATCTCTGAAATGATTGCATCCATTTCTAAACCAACCGTCTCGATTGTTTTGGGGGGAGGACATTCCATTGGTGTTCCAATTGCCGTATCATGTGATTACTCTTTCATTGCTGAAACGGCTACGATGACCATTCATCCTATTCGGTTAACAGGTTTAGTTATCGGAGTCCCTGCAACCTTTGAATATTTAGATAAAATGCAGGAGCGGGTGGTTAATTTTGTAACCAAACATTCCAAAATCACTGAGGATACTTTTAAGGATTTAATGTTTGCAAAGGGTAACTTAACGCGAGATATTGGTACTAATGTAATTGGTGTAGATGCCGTAAAGTCAGGTTTAATAGATGAAGTCGGGGGTCTTGGCCCTGCAATGAAGAAATTAAATGAATTGATTGATCTTCAAAAAGGAGAAACTGAGAGGATGATTCAATGATTTTATATACGATGATGCCTAATGAACTCATATTTCCTGAGGAACAAGCACAAATAAGCAAACAACAAATGATCACTTATCAAGGAATACCACTTTTAGTAGAGTACACAGACCAACATCATGTTCAAGTGATTCGCATCCTAAGCAGTGACCCTCAGCATTATATGAATGAAGAGATTTGCCCTGGCAGTAAAATTTCTTTTTCTAACCTTGGATGAATATCGGCACTGTCTAAGTAGAATATGGTATAATTATGATAAATATGAAAGAGCAGCCAATCTGGCTGCTTTCATTTTTATAATCCCATCCTTACAAGTAAGTCGGCGAATTGGGTTTGAAATATACTGCATAACAATAATGTACAAGGTGATTAAATGGCGAAAAAGAAGAGAAGACAACCAAAAAAGAGAGATAATCATTTAAAACAAACGTTAAAATATGAATTAACGGCTTTGGCTATATTAGCATTAGCCATTCTTGCAATAGCAAGTCTCGGAAAAGTAGGAAAAGGAGTTGTCTTATTTTTTCATTTTTTAATGGGAAGATGGGACATGCTGGGGATTATTGCACTAATTCCATTAAGTGTTTATTTAATGTGGAAACGTCAAATCCCTCATTTTTTTAATACAAAGTTAATTGGGTGTTATTTAATTACCTCATCTATCCTACTCCTAAGCCATGAAACAAACTTTCATTTGCTCACGAATAATGGTAATTTTTCTAATCCTAGTATTATAAAAAATACATGGGAAGTATTAATCATGGAACATAATGGTGAAACATCGACAGCTGATCCCGGCGGAGGGCTGATCGGAGCAGTACTATATGCTCTTTTTCACTATTTATTCGCAGATACGGGTACTAAAATTATCGCATTTATTTTTATCATCATAGGAGTTATTTTAATTACAGGAAAATCATTTGGTGATCTTGTTGGGAAGATGGTTATTACTCTTTATGATTTTTCAAAAAATCAATGGGACGCATTTAAAAGTGATATGTCTGATTGGAGACAAAAACAAATAGAGCGGAAAAATGATCGAAACACTCAACGGCAACAAGAAAGAGAAAATCAACAAACCGAAACCGTGCCAGTTCCTGTGATCCATAATCAACAGCCTCCAGAAATGGAAGAAACGATTCCAGAGCCCCTTATTTCAAGTTTTGCAGACAGGGCATATGCTGAAGGGGCAGCAACTGACAAACAGCCAAAAGAACAACCGAAGGAACGAAAAAGGAAAACGAAAGAAGACGAAGAAGAAATCGATAATACCCCGCCAATCAAGTTTACTGAAGTTGAAAATGCCGCATATGAATTACCACCGTTAAAACTGTTGATGATGCCCAAGAAAACGGACCAAAGTGGAGAATATGAATTAATCCATGCCAATGCTGCTAAACTAGAACGGACCTTTCAATCCTTTGGTGTAAAAGCAAGAGTAACACAAGTGCATTTAGGACCTGCGGTTACTAAATATGAGGTACATCCTGATGTAGGGGTAAAAGTTAGTAAAATCGTCAGCCTTAGTGACGATATTGCTTTAGCACTTGCTGCAAAAGGGATTCGAATTGAAGCACCCATCCCGGGAAAATCGGCTATTGGGATTGAGGTGCCAAACTCAGAAGTCGCTATGGTTTCTTTAAGGGAAGTACTTGAAGCAACACAAAATAATAAACCTGATGCCAAATTATTAATCGGTCTTGGCAGAGATATTACAGGGGAAGCAGTCCTTGCTGAATTAAATAAAATGCCGCATTTACTTGTTGCCGGGGCAACCGGGAGTGGTAAGAGTGTATGTATAAACGGCATTATTACGAGCCTGCTTATGAGGGCAAAACCACATGAAGTGAAATTAATGATGATTGACCCAAAAATGGTGGAGCTGAATGTATATAATGGTATTCCTCATTTGTTGGCACCTGTAGTAACTGATCCTAAAAAAGCCTCACAAGCATTAAAGAAAGTCGTTAGTGAAATGGAAAGACGTTATGAATTATTTTCTCATACTGGTACACGGAATATTGAAGGATATAACGACCATGTCAGAAAACATAATCTCGAAGAAAATGATAAACAGCCTTTACTACCATACATTGTAGTGATTGTCGATGAGTTAGCCGACTTAATGATGGTCGCTTCTTCGGATGTGGAAGATTCAATCACTCGTTTAGCTCAAATGGCGCGTGCTGCTGGTATTCATTTAATTATTGCAACGCAGCGTCCATCTGTTGATGTCATAACAGGTGTCATTAAGGCTAATATTCCATCCCGAATTGCCTTTGCGGTCTCAAGTTCAACCGATTCAAGAACTATTTTAGATATGGGTGGTGCGGAGAAACTGCTTGGCCGTGGGGACATGTTATTCCTGCCCGTGGGCGCATCCAAACCTGTTCGTGTTCAAGGCGCTTTCCTTTCAGACCAAGAGGTTGAGGATACAGTTGAATTTGTCATTGGACAGCAAAAGGCACAATACCAAGAAGAAATGATTCCCGATGATATTCCTGAAGTAACAGGTGCGGTCGATGACGATTTATATGAAGAGGCAGTCGATTTAATTATTGAAATGCAAACAGCTTCAGTTTCGATGCTACAGCGCCGGTTCCGAATCGGTTATACCAGAGCGGCACGCTTAATAGATGAAATGGAAGCCCGCGGAGTAGTAGGACCATATGAGGGAAGTAAACCAAGAACAGTTCTCCAAACAAAACCAAATGAGGAACAAAGTTCCTAGTGACAAGAAAAGCGGAAGCGCCCTGGTCAGCGGCGTATGGCCTGGAGTACTCCAACTGAGATAAGGTTCAACTAACAATCAGCGAACGTTCTTCTCGCTGATTGTTAGTTGAACCGATCGGGTTCTTACGGGCAGTTGAGAATCTACTGCCCGTTAAACGCGATAAAGGAAACACGAAGAGCCGGAGGCGATTCGATGTTGACTTATCGTAGGGCGGAGTGCGAAGGACACTAGCCGCTAGGGCGCTGGAGCTGGACAATTCTCAAAGACAACAGTTAAAAGTCCCTATCTTTTAAAAAAAAAGAGCCAATCGGCTCTTTTTTTTATACTAATTTTTATAAAAAATTAATACTATAGTAATAGGGAACCGGACTTCAAGGTCTGCTAATTTCCTACAAATTTCCTTAATTTTCTTTTTCAACTATAAATTATAACAGATTTTATTGGTGAAAACTTCAATAACCTTCTGAAATTGAATATCTTCCAACCTTTTTCGACGATTTTTTGAATTTCTATTTATTTATCAATAAAAAAATGTTAATATAAATCCGATTAGTAGGAATGATATCAGATGTCTGATGTCTTAGGTAAAAAGGCTGGAGGAAACAGCATGTCTATTAAGTCAGATAGCCGGCATTTATATTTACAGGTAATTGACAGGTTGAAGCAAGATATTGAAAAAGGGTTATACAAAGAAAAAGAAAAGTTACCCTCTGAATTTGATCTTGCTAAACAACTTGGAGTTAGCAGGGCTACACTTAGGGAAGCATTACGCATCCTTGAGGAAGAAAACGTTATTATTAGGCGCCACGGTGTTGGTACCTTTGTTCACGCAAAGCCCATGTTCACTTCCGGGATTGAACAACTTAATAGTGTCACAGACATGATTAAACAGGCTGGCATGAAACCAGGAACCATTTTCCTAAGTTCATCAACACAAGGTCCGACCGAAGAAGATATTCGTCGTTTCTCATGTTCTGCAAATGATGATATTTTTGTCATGGAGAGGGTAAGAACTGCCAATGGGGAGCCTGTCGTCTATTGTATTGACAAGGTACCTGAAAGTATTTTGCCTGAAACGTTTTCCCATGAAGAAGAATCTATTTTTCATATTTTAGAAGAAGAGGCAAATCGCAGGATAACCTATGCGGTCGCTCAAATTGAGCCACTCGGCTATCATGAAAAAATATCTCCTATTTTAGAATGTGATCCTGAGACTGCTTTGTTTGTTTTAAAACAAATGCATTTTGATGAAACGGATGAACCTGTCCTCTTCTCGGTAAATTATTTTAAAGCTGATAAGTTTAGTTTTCATGTTTTAAGAAAAAGAGTCTAATATTTTTTATTATTCTATGAAAACGCAATCAGTCATGCTTTTCAAACATTTCTACTAAATCAAACAACATTCATAGGGGGACAATACCTTGAAAAAGCGAAAATTTGGCTTGATCATGTCAATGGTTTTGGCAGCAGGTACATTATTGGGTGCTTGTGGCAGCAATGATGATGCTGGTGGTAAGGGCAAGGGAGACAATAAAAAGTCTATTAAGGTTGGTATGGTAACTGACTCGGGTACAATTGATGACAAATCATTCAACCAAGGCACTTGGGAAGGTATCCTTCAAGCTAAAGATGAGCTTGGCGTTGATTCAAAATACCTTAAGCCAACTGGAAGTACTGAAGCAGATTACTTAAAAGAAATTGGGAACCTTGTTGATGCAGGCTATAAATTTGTTGTAACTCCTGGTTTCAAATTTGAGACTGCAGTTTTCAAGGCACAAGATAAATACAAAGATGCAAAATTTGTTATCATTGATGGAAATCCACACAACGGTGACTTTAAACCAGTTGTAAAGGATAACACAGTTGCAATTTTCTTCGCAGAACATGAATCTGGATTCCTTGCAGGTGCAGCTGCTGCCCTTGAATTGAAAAAGGGTGAAGCAGGATTTATCGGCGGTATGGAAATTCCTGCCGTTCAAAAATTCAACTGGGGCTTCCAGCAAGGTGTTAAATATGCTAATGAAAACCTAGGCACTGCTTTAAGCTTAAAAGCTGAAAACGTTGTTTATCAAGGTTCATTTGATAACTCTGCAGCTGGCGGACAAATCGCTGCTCAAATGTATGACCGTGGCGTAAATGTTATCTTTACAGCTGCTGGCGGCGTTGGCGTTGGTGCTATTAACGAAGCAAAAACCCGTGCTAAAGCTGGAAAGACAGCATGGATCGTCGGTGTTGACGTTGACCAATATGATGATGGTAAATATGAAGGCGACAAATCCGTTATCTTAACATCAGCTATGAAGAAAATTAATCATGCTTCATACGACATGATCCAACAAGAGCTTGACGGTAAATTCCCTGGCGGTCAAACCTTGACTTTTGACACTAAAAACGACGGTGTTGGTATTCCAGATAAGAATCCAAACCTAAGCGACGAGACAGTTAACAAGGTTAAAGAAGTTTATGGAAAAATTAAATCTGGTGAAATTAAAGTAGCAGCTGAACAGGGCTCACTATTTAAGTAAGACTAGTGCATAAAAGAGACGGTGTGTGTTTCCGTCTCTTTTATGTCTAAAAAGTAGATAAATGGGAGTTCTTGCCATGAACTGATCTTTCTTATAGCCATTATTCGTTTAAAAGCCAATCATGTATTTTGTTGGTAATTAGGGTGATTCAAAGTGTGTTATAGGGAAGCAGAGAATAACAAAAAGGTGAGTGCTAATATGAGTTATGTCGTGGAAATGTTGAATATCAGGAAAGAGTTTCCCGGTATTGTGGCTAATGATAATATTTCCCTTTCCTTAAAAAAAGGTGAAATTCATGCCTTATTAGGTGAAAATGGAGCTGGAAAATCAACTCTGATGGGTGTTTTGTTTGGAATGTACCAACCGGAAAAAGGGGTAATCAAGATTCGCGGCAAGGAAGAACGCATAACAAGCCCTAATGTAGCAAATCATCTTGGAATTGGTATGGTCCATCAACATTTCAAACTTGTTGAAAACTTTACAGTAACCGAGAATATTATTCTAGGTAGTGAACCTTTGAAGGGGATTGTCCTTGATACGGAAAGTGCTGCAAAAAAAATCGCTGAATTATCCAAGCACTATGGTTTAAATGTTGATCCTTATGCAAAGATTGAAGATATTTCTGTTGGTATGCAACAAAGAGTCGAAATTATGAAAATGTTATACCGTGAAGCTGAAGTACTTATTTTTGATGAACCTACAGCCGTTTTGACCCCTCATGAAATTGAAGAATTAATGAAAATCATGCGCAACCTGATAAATGAAGGAAAATCTATCATTATTATTACTCATAAATTGAAAGAAATTAAAGCTGTCGCAGACCGCTGTACCGTAATCCGGCGCGGTAAATCTATTGGGACAGTAGATGTTGCCGAGGCTAGTGAAGCTAGTTTAGCAGAAATGATGGTAGGGCGGCATGTTAATTTTAAAGTGGACAAGAAAGAAAGTACAACAGGTGATGTTGTACTAAAAATAGATAATGTATCTGCAAAAAATAACCGAAAAGTTATGGGTCTTAAAAACTTTTCCCTTGAGGTTAGAAGAGGGGAAATAGTTGGTGTGGCTGGTGTTGAAGGAAATGGACAATCAGAACTGGTAGAGGTTATTACAGGGTTAAGAAAAGCAGAAGCAGGAAAAGTTTTTATTAACGGTGAAGATATTACAAACTATCCAATCCGTAAACGAATCGAAAGCGGTATTGGCCATATCCCAGAGGACAGGCATAAACGCGGTCTCGTTCTGGATTATCCAATGGATTCCAACATGGTGTTGGAAGTGTACAATCGGCCTCCTTTTGCCAAAAGTGGATTGCTCAACTTTGGTAAAATTAAAGAGTATGCCAAAAATATTATGGATAACTTTGATGTACGTTCAGGAGAAGGCACTGCTTCAATCGCCAGGACACTTTCAGGTGGTAACCAGCAGAAGGCAATTATAGGGAGGGAAATTGAACTAAATCCTGATTTATTGATTGCCGTTCAGCCTACCCGTGGATTGGATGTCGGCTCAATCGAGTACATCCATAAAAGGTTAATCCAGCACCGCGATAGCGGCAAGGCTGTTCTCCTTGTGTCACTTGAACTTGATGAAGTATTACAACTGTCAGATCGAATTGCCATCGTAAACAATGGGGATCTAATTGGCGTCTTAAATGCAGCCGAAACCAATGAAAATGAAGTAGGACTCATGATGGCAGGAGTAGGTAAGGAGAGTAACGTATGAGACAAACAATAGTGTCACTAATAGCAGTTGTGTTAGGGCTAATTGCGGGTGGTATATTAATGCTTCTAATTGGAAGCAACCCGATTGAGGGGTATACCTATCTGATAAACGGTGCATTACAGAATATTGAAAGAGTGGGTAACACGTTAGCAACGGCAACTCCCTTGATTTTTACAGGACTAGCGGTAGCGTTCTCTTTCCGTACCGGTCTTTTCAACATCGGAGCCTCCGGGCAGATGTTGATTGGCGGTCTTTGCGCTACAATGGTTGGGTTGACCTACGACTTTTCAAAGCCTGTATTATTACTTGTTATGATTCTTGCTGGTTTAGTAGGTGGAGCTTTATGGGCATTTATCCCGGGGCTTCTAAAGGCAAAGTTTAATGTTCATGAGGTTGTTTCGACCATTATGATGAACTGGGTTGCTTACTGGACAGCCTATTATGTTATTCCTGGTTACTTCAAAGGGAAATTCCTTGAAACTGAATCACGTGCACTTCCTGATAAAGCAACATTGAAGTCTTCCCTTCTGTCAGATATCTTTGGCGGTTCGTATATTAATATGGGAATATTTTTAGCGATTATTGCTGTTTTAATTATTGCATTTATCATTGAAAAAACCACTCTGGGCTTTGAATTAAAGGCCGTCGGTTTTAACCGTCATGCAGCTGAATATGCCGGCATGCGGGTAAATCGCAATATTATTTTATCCATGCTTATTTCTGGCGCTCTTGCTGGGTTGGGCGGGGTAGCACTTTATGCCGGTAATGCTAATGTTATTCAAATTGGGATCCTTCCATCACAGGGCTATGACGGGATTGCTGTAGCATTACTTGGTGCCAATAATCCGTTTGGCGTATTTTTTGCCGCTATTCTTTTTGGAGTACTTTATTCCGGTACAGGATTTATGAATGCAATGACAGAAATTCCGCCGGAACTTGCCAATACTATTATTGCTATCATTATCTATTTTGCGGCAACAAGTGTATTAATTGAACGCTTGCTTAAGAAAAAACACAAAGCGGGATCTGATTCCAATTCTCCAAGTGCATCAGAAGTAAAGAAGGGGGAAGCATAAAATGTGGACAATCATTGAGCAAATATTTCCTTATGCAATCGTATTTACCATTCCCCTTCTGATAACAGCATTAGGCGGCTTGTTTAGTGAACGGAGCGGGATTGTCAATATCGGTCTCGAAGGATTGATGGTCATTGGGGCCTTTACAGGAGCTTTAACTGTTAATTTTCTGCAGAAGGGCCATCCCCAAAGTACTTGGGTCCTTTGGGTTGGTTTATTAGTTGCCTTGCTTAGCGGGGTGTTGTTTTCTTTACTTCATGCTTTCGCAAGTATCAACCTGAGTGCAGACCAGGTTATCAGTGGTACCGCGATTAACATGATTGCTGGTGCATTGACAGTGTTCTTGGCTAGAACTTTAACTGGCAGCGGTAATATTCGGATTACCAGCGGTTTCTCACCATCCGACGTACCTGGATTATCAAAAATTCCAATTATCGGTGATTTGTTCTTTACCAAAACGTATCCGACCACGTGGTTTATTTTAGCGGTTTTACTTGTATTTACATTCCTGCTTTATAAAACCAAATTTGGTTTGCGGTTAAGATCTTGTGGAGAGTTTCCGCAGGCAGCTGAAGCAGCGGGGGTAAATGTCAGGGGCATCCGCTATATGGGTGTCATGATTTCAGGAGCTTTTTCCGGTTTAGGGGGAGCCATTATTATCTTGACCTATGCGGGTGAATTTACTGGTACTGTTGCAGGTCTTGGTTTCTTGGCACTTGCATCCTTGATCTTTGGTCAATGGCGGCCATTTGGAATTTTGGGAGCAACCCTTTTCTTTGGTTTCGCCAGCACAATTGCAAACGTATCGCAAGTTGTTCCGGAATTGGCAGTATTTCCGCCAATTATCCTTAAGATCTTCCCTTATGTTGTAACCCTGATTGCCTTAGTACTATTTTCAAAATCGTCTCGGGCACCGAAAGCCGCAGGGGAAACATTCGATTCAGCTAAACGATAAATTTAAATACTAAAGAGAAAAAGGCTGACTTTAAGTAAAAGTCGGTCTTTTTTTTGCTTAAGTTTCCATATCGCTTGTATTGAACATGCCTGGCAAATTATAGTAAGAAGTATAGGTTTTATGTAAAAGGAAAAGATATAAAGAAAAATGTCTACATATTCTTATAGTAGTACCCTTTACAAAAAGGAGGAAAATAAATGGATGCAACTGCAACAGCTGAAAAAATAACCGAAATGCATGGATATAAGTTACATGTTATTAAAACAGAAAAATACAAGACCAATACATTTGTATGGAGAATGAAAGCACCATTAACAAAGGAGTACGTTACAAAAAGGGCCTTGCTTCCACATGTTTTGCAGAGCAGCTCGGCTAAATATAATACTACTACAGCATTGCGATCCTATTTGGATGAACTATATGGGGCAACACTTTATGTGGATTTGGCTAAAAAAGGGGAATACCATATTATCAGCTTTTCTTTAGAAATCGCCAATGAAAAGTTTCTTAGTGATTCAACTCCGTTAATGAAACAAGGATTTGAACTGCTTGCAGACATTTTGACGAACCCTAATATTTCTGGTAATGCCTTTGACAAGGATACAGTTGACAGGGAGAAACGTACGCTCAAATCGAGAATCCAATCGGTTTATGATGATAAAATGCGCTATTCAAATGTTCGGCTGTTAGAAGAAATGTGTAAGGGTGAACCTTATGCCTTGCAAGTAAATGGAGAAGCAGCTGATGTGGATGCCATCACGCCGGAAATTTTATACGATTATTTTAAAACCGCCTTTCTAGAAGATGAAATGGACCTATATGTGATTGGTGATGTGGAAGAAGAAAAGGTAAAAAATCTTGCTTCTGACCTGCTTCATTTTGAAAACCGTACCCCGAAAAAGGCAGCGGCGGAGAAAAGAAATACAAAATCTGAAGTTAATGAAGTAAAAGAAGAGCAGGATGTAAAACAAGGGAAATTAAATATGGGCTATCGTACCAATATTGTGTATGGTGACCCAGATTATTTTGCTCTTCAAGTTTTCAACGGGGTGTTTGGCGGTTTTTCACATTCTAAGTTGTTTATCAATGTGCGTGAAAAAGCAAGTCTTGCTTATTATGCTGCCAGTCGTCTTGAAAGTCACAAGGGCTTAATGATGGTCATGTCAGGAATCGACTTAAAGAACTATGACAAAGCTGTCGGGATCATCCATGAGCAAATGGATGCCATGAAAAAAGGTGATTTTACTGATTCTGAGTTGGAGCAAACAAAGGCTGTCATTCAAAATCAAATTATGGAAACTGTTGATACTGCTCGGGGTTTGACTGAGATGCTTTATCATAATGTGGTCGCGCATGCGGATATTAGCCTCGATACATGGCTGTCAGAAATGCAAAAGGCCACGAAAGAGGAAATTGTTGCGGTAGCAAATAAAATTGAACTTGATACGATTTACTTCTTAACGGGAACGGAGGCGGGCAAATAATGGAGAAAATTACTTTTGACCAGCTTCAGGAAGAGCTTTTTCATGAAAAAATGTCGAATGGGTTAAATGTTTATATTTTGCCAAAAAAAGGTTTTAATAAAACTTTTGCTACATTTACAACTAAGTATGGGTCAGTGGATAATACGTTTGTGCCACTGGGAAAAGATGAATATGTAAAGGTTCCTGATGGGATTGCCCATTTTTTGGAGCATAAGCTGTTTGAAAAAGAAGATGGTGATGTGTTTCAGCAGTTTAGCCGGCAAGGTGCCTCTGCAAATGCATTTACGTCCTTTACCCGTACCGCCTATTTGTTTTCGAGCACGTCTGATGTGGAAAAAAACTTAGAAACCTTAATTGACTTTGTTCAAAGTCCTTATTTTTCAGAAAAAACGGTTGAAAAAGAAAAAGGAATCATCGGTCAGGAAATTACGATGTATGATGATAATCCTGATTGGCGCTTATATTTTGGTTTAATTCAAAATTTATATCAAAATCACCCTGTTAAGATTGATATAGCGGGGACGATTGATTCGATTGCTGAGATTAACAAAGATTGGCTGTATGAGTGTTATAATACCTTCTATCATCCAAGCAACATGCTCTTGTTTATTGTCGGTCCAGTAGATCCTGAAAAAATAATGACACAAATAAGAGATAACCAAGCAAAAAAGGATTACAAAGATATGCCTGAAATCAAACGAAAGTTTGAAGAGGAGCCTGCTCAAGCTGCCGAAAAGAAACAAGTACTGGAAATGAATGTTCAAACATCTAAAGCACTTGTTGGCATTAAAGCCCTTCATGTCGATCAAACGGGTGATGTGCTGCTGAAAAACGAATTAACCATGAATGTTCTGCTCGATTTATTGTTTGGAAAAAGCTCGGTTAATTATAATCAGCTATATGATGAAGGCTTAATTGATGAGACATTTTCCTATGATTACACGCAAGAACAAGGTTTTGGGTTTGCGATGGTCGGAGGAGATACAGGAGAACCTGATAAACTAACAGACAAACTTGAGAAGATGCTTCTAGCAGCCAAAACTGGAACCATCTTTACAGAACAACAGTTGGAAAGAGCGAAAAAGAAAAAAATTGGTGCGTTTTTACGCGCAGTTAATTCACCAGAATATATAGCCAATCAATTCACAAGGTACGCCTTTAATGATATGAATTTATTTGATGTTGTCCCAACGCTTGAAAAGATTACACTAGAGGATATTAAAGAATTAGCAGCTGAAGTGATATCAGAGGAACGGTTCTCCGTGTGTCAAGTGGTGCCTAAGAAGAAATAAGGCCAGAAGCGTCGTTTGTTCGACGCTTTTTCGCCGTTTTAATGAGAGAGTGAGTTTACATGAAAAAATACGTACTTTTAACAGGAGCAAGCGGGGGAATCGGACAAGCGATTGCTCTAGATTTAGCTGCAAGAGGATATCACTTATACCTGCATTATAATCAAAATCAACAAATAATCGAGGATTTATTGGAAAAGTTGGTCCCGTATGGTGGAGAATATATACCCGTAAGGGCTGATTTTTCGGATCCAAATGGATATAAGTCCATCCTTTCACATATCTTTTCCCTAGATGCTATCATCCATTGTGGGGGAAAAGGTCAATATGGCCTTCTAGTGGATATCGAGCAAGAAGAAGTGGAGGCATTATTAAATATTCATGTTTTAAATCCATTATTACTCACGAAGGAACTACTGCCTAAATTAATCAGAAAGCGTTCTGGTAATATCATTGTGATCAGCTCGATTTGGGGACAAACGGGTGCCGCTTGTGAAGTGGCGTATTCCGCTGCTAAAGGGGCCCAGATTGCTTTTGTAAAAGCACTAAGCAAAGAGGTGGCCCTAAATGGCATTCGCGTAAATGCAATCGCACCTGGAGCGGTTGAGACACCGATGATGGCAGGGTTTAGTTCAGAGGAAACAGAACAGATTAGCTTTGACATTCCAATGGGGAGAATTGGGTATCCTAAAGAAATTGCTGCGAGTGTGGCTTTCTTGTTATCAGATGATGCCTCCTATATCACAGGACAAGTGATTGCAGTTAATGGCGGATGGTACACATAACTAATAAAATTTACACGTTAATGGTATAGTTCCTGTTCCTTCGTCGCAAAATAACCAGGTACCATTCTAAAGGAGGGAATATCATGTCTGTTTTAGATAATTGGAAACAATGGGAAGACTTTTTAGCTGACCGTCTTCATCATGCACAAAATGAAGGAATCAGTGAAGGGGCAATAACCGACCTTGCTTATCAAATCGGAGACTATTTAGCCAACCAAGTTGAACCAAAAAATGAACAAGAAAGAATTCTTGCAGATCTTTGGTCAGTGGCTGACAAACAAGAACAACAAGCCATTGCAAATATAATGGTAAAACTAGTTTCAAATAACGGAAACCGCTAAGAGAGAGGGGCCCACGGGGGTCTCTCTTTTTGCAATTTTTTGCTGCTAAACAGAAGTTTTTGGATAAATAAGCTAATCTCTTTGTTTTTCCTTTCATCTTCTATCAAAATCATTTATTATAAGGGATAGACATAAAGCAGTGAAAAATTTGTCGAAACTTCTTTTAGGGGGTTTTTTTATGAAAAAAGAATGGTACTTAGAATATGAGATTCAAAAAAACCGCCCAGGTCTATTGGGAGACATCTCATCACTATTAGGAATGCTGGCTATCAACATTGTCACCATTAATGGTGTTGATGAAGGTAGGCGGGGGTTACTGATCTTAGCAAAAGATGATGATCAAATAAAACGACTTGAGTCAATTTTACATACAATGGACACAATAAAATTAATCAAACTAAGAGAGCCTAAATTGCGTGACAGACTTGCTGTTAGACATGGCCGCTATATTCAAAGAGACGCAGATGATAAAAAAACTTTCCGGTTTGTAAGAGATGAACTTGGATTATTAGTTGATTTTATGGCAGAATTATTTAAGCAGGAGGGGCATAAGCTAATCGGTATTCGTGGAATGCCTCGTGTTGGTAAGACCGAATCACTAGTTGCTGCAAGTGTCTGTGCAAATAAACGTTGGTTATTCGTTTCATCGACACTCTTAAAACAAACCATCCGCAATCAACTAATTGAAGATGAATACAATGAAAATAATTTGTTTATCCTTGATGGGATTGTGTCAACAAGACGGGCAAACGAGCGCCATTGGCAGCTTGTCCGAGAAATCATGCGACTGCCAGCCGTTAAGGTAATAGAGCATCCTGATATCTTCGTGCAAAATTCAGAGTACACGCTAGATGACTTTGATTATATTATTGAATTAAGAAATGATGCAGAAGAAGAAATTACATACGATGTCGTTGATCAACATAATATGTTCTCCGGATCTGATTTTGGGGATTTTGATTTTTAATACGTTGGAAGGTGTTATACGTGACAGAATTAGGGAATCGACTAAAAGAAGCTCGATTAGCCAAAGGTTTAAGCTTAGATGATTTACAAACTATGACTAAAATTCAAAAAAGGTATTTAATCGGGATTGAAGAAGGCAATTATACCAGTATGCCGGGGAATTTTTATGTGCGTGCTTTTATTAAACAATATGCCGAAGCGCTAGACTTAAATTCAGATGAAATCTTTGAAACCTATAAAGGCGAAATACCTGCATCCTATAATGAGGATTTACCGCAGCAATTATCAAGAGTGAAAACGCATAAAGCTATTTCAGGAGGAAGTTCAAAAGTTTTTGATATTCTGCCTAAAATATTAATTGGTGTATTCGTCATTGGGGTTGCCAGCCTGGTCTACTATTTTTTTGCGACTCATACAGGCAATGAAACGAAGGAGTCTCTTAGTAAGAATAATGGACAGACAAAAATTGAAAAATCTGAAAGCCTTGAAAAAGTAAAGGCGGATGAAACAGCAAAAGAAAAGGCGAACGACACGAAAAAAGAGGATACTGCGAAACAGGAAGAACAAAAAACACCTGTGGCCGAAACTCCTAAGCAAGAGTTATCAGTCGTTACCAGCAGTGGGAATTCCTCCACTTATGATTTGAAAAATGCAGATAAATTTGTAGTGAAATTAGTTTCTAAAGGACAAACATGGGTGAGTATAAAAAACGGAAAAGGGAAAACCTTTTTTCAAGGCACATTAAAAACAGGCGGTACGGATAGCCAAACCCAGGACTTATCTGCAGAAAATATGGCTGTTATCAGGGTTGGAAATGCCGCTGATACAGAAATTTATGTGAATGATCAAAAGCTAGAATATGCAATACCAGCAACAGCAAATGTTCAGAATATCACGATTCAAAATGTTCTGAAGACTGAATAGTCATCTGTTGATGGCTATTTTTCACTTTTATTATAGACTCGGAGGGCAATTATGAATATTCCAAATAAAATCACCGTATCAAGAATATTATTAATCCCATTATTCTTGATTATTATGCTAGTTCCTTTTGATTGGGGGAACATGACTCTCCTAGGTGCTGATATGCCTGTTACACATTTTGTAGGAGCGCTTATTTTTATATTAGCATCAACGACAGATTGGGTAGATGGTCATTATGCCCGTAAATATAACCTTGTTACAAACATGGGTAAATTTCTTGACCCGCTTGCCGACAAATTACTTGTCTCTGCCGCTCTCATTGTACTAGTCGAATTGAATGATGTGTATGCTCCATCATGGATCGTTATTGTGATTATCAGCAGAGAATTCGCTGTAACCGGTCTTCGTCTCTTGTTAGCAGGCGAAGGGGAGGTTGTAGCAGCTAATATGCTTGGCAAAATTAAGACTTGGACACAAATAATTGCCATTTCATCACTCTTGTTACATAACATTATTTTTGCCATGATTCCATTTCGTTTTGATGTAGTAGCATTGTGGGTTGCCTTAATTTTCACCATTTGGTCTGGCTGGGATTATTTCGCGAAAAATAGTCATGTGTTAAAGAATTCAAAATAATTTCTGTGAATTAGTGGGGTGAGTATGGGTGAATGCGGAGATTATAGCAGTGGGTTCTGAATTATTGCTTGGGCAAATTGTGAACACGAATGCTCGATTTATATCACAGCAATTAGCTTCTATTGGGATCAATGTCTTTTTTCATACGGTTGTTGGGGATAATCCAGAGCGCTTGCAGGCAGCGATTGATATAGCAGAGAAACGTGCCAATATCATTATCTTTACGGGCGGACTTGGACCAACAAAAGACGATTTAACAAAAGAAACCATCGCTAGTCATCTTGGGACAAAACTTGTTTTGGACCAAGTCGCATTAGAATCGATTGAGCTGTTTTTCGAACGGACTAACCGTGTTATGACTGAAAATAATCGCAAGCAGGCACTTGTGCTGGAAGGTTCTCTTATATTACCTAACAATCATGGAATGGCACCAGGTATGGTTTTGGAAACGGGGAGTCATACCTATATGCTCTTACCAGGACCACCTAAAGAAATGGAACCGATGTTTAGGGAATATGGGTGTCAGGCACTGATTTCTAAAAATACCTCCCAAGACAAAATTGTCTCACGGGTTTTACGCTTCTTTGGAATTGGCGAAGCCGCATTGGAAACGGAAATTATGGATCTAATTGATACCCAGTCTAATCCGACGATTGCGCCGCTGGCAGGTGATGGTGAGGTTACGTTAAGACTGACAGCAAAACATGTGGATGAAAAGGCAGCACAGTCGATGCTTGATGAAGTAGAACAAGCCATTAAGCAACGTGTTGGTAAGTTTTTATATGGATATGATCATACATCTTTATTAGAAACATTAATGAAAGTCCTAAATGAAAGAAACCTAACCATTACAGCGGCTGAGAGTTTAACTGGGGGATTGTTTCAGCAAGAGATAACGTCAGTTTCTGGGGCAAGTAAAGTGTTTAATGGCGGCATTGTGTGTTATTCCAATGAAGTAAAACAACAGGTTTTACAAGTGAAAAAGGAAACTCTTGAAAAATATGGTGCTGTCAGCGAAGAATGTGCTAGAGAATTAGCGGAAAATGTCTCCATGCTTGTGCCTAGTGATATTGGGATAAGCTTCACAGGTGTTGCCGGTCCTGACGAATTGGAAGGCAAACCAGCAGGGACTGTTTATGTGGGAATCGCGGTTAAGGGAAGACCCACTATGGTTGAAAAGCTTACCCTTGCCGGATCAAGAGAAGCAAATCGAAATCGCTCCGTGAAATATGGCTGCTATTTCATTTTGCAAAAATTAAAAGAATCACAGAATGCTAATTAGCCTCTGTGATTCTTTTATTATCTATAATTTTCTGTTAATAGGCAATTTCTTCGATTTCAAAGGCGATAGAGTAGTACAATGCAATAAATCATGGGGATATGGTTGTTTTTCAGGTATGAATGGTTAAAAAAGGGTCGAATAAATGTTCGCTTTTTTTCTCGACAAATAGCAAAAAAGAGGTTATATTAGTAATAGGTTAACTTTTGATAGATTAAAAAACAAATCATAATTTTTTTTATAATAAAAGGAGGAACTATTTGTGAGTGATAGAAAGGCCGCCTTAGAAATGGCGCTTAAACAAATAGAAAAGCAATTTGGTAAAGGATCCGTCATGAAGATGGGAGAGAAAACAGATACGCAGATTCATACGAGTCCGAGTGGTTCCTTAGCACTTGATGCAGCCCTTGGGGTAGGTGGATATCCGAGAGGCCGTATTATCGAAGTATATGGCCCTGAGAGTTCGGGTAAAACAACTGTTGCCCTTCATGCGATTGCAGAAGTACAAGCTAATGGCGGGCAGGCTGCCTTTATCGACGCAGAGCATGCACTTGATCCAGCGTATGCTCAAAAATTGGGAGTAAACATTGATGAATTACTATTATCACAGCCAGATACCGGTGAGCAGGCACTCGAAATTGCAGAGGCCCTTGTTCGAAGCGGTGCTATTGATATTATCGTAGTCGACTCAGTAGCAGCTCTTGTTCCAAAAGCAGAAATTGAAGGCGAAATGGGCGATTCACACATGGGTTTACAAGCCCGTTTGATGTCCCAAGCCCTTCGTAAACTATCTGGTGCTATCAATAAATCGAAGACGATTGCCATTTTCATTAACCAAGTTCGTGAAAAAATTGGAGTCATGTTCGGAAACCCTGAGACGACACCAGGCGGACGAGCATTAAAATTTTACTCCACTGTCCGTATTGAAGTACGCCGTGCAGAAGCGCTAAAGCAAGGTAATGATATTGTCGGAAATAAGACAAAAATAAAGGTTGTAAAGAATAAAGTGGCTCCTCCTTTCCGTACAGCTGAAGTTGATATTATGTATGGAGAAGGGATTTCAAAAGAGGGCGAGATCATCGATATTGGCTCTGAAATTGATGTAGTTGAAAAAAGCGGCTCTTGGTATTCATATAACGGAGAGAGACTCGGACAAGGCCGTGAAAATGCGAAGCTATTTTTGAAAGAGAATCCTAGCATTCGTTTGGAAATTCAACAAAAAATCCGTGCGCATTTTGGTTTGGACGGAGAAAAAATGGTAACTGAAGCACCTGAAGAAGAGGATGAGCAATTTAATTTACTAGATTAGTGTTCACAGAGCAAAGCCCAAAAGTGGTTTTGCTTTTTTTTACAAATATGAATAAAAATTAATTTTTTTGTATAATTATTCAAATATTTTGTTAAACGAGTGAATAGGTTATATAAAAGTCTAAATACTTTGAAAAGCTAATCGGACTAAGCCTTGACAATAAATATTCACACATTTACAATTAACATGTATATTTTACTTTTTTGGAAATATTACATTGCGAAAAGCCTTGGTGCTTGCTGTATGTTAGTTCTAAACAATGTACATGCCGACACTTAAAAAATTGTAACAAAAGTTCATAGCAAGAGGAGGTGTAACGATTGGACTCTATTACTATCATCTCCATTTTGCTTGGCCTTATCGTCGGTGCCGTTGTTGGCTATTTTGTTCATAAATCCATTGCTGATGCAAAAGTAGCAGGTGCAAAGAATGCTGCAGATCAGATTCTTGAAGATGCGAAACGTGATGCTGATTCATTGAAAAAAGAAGCTTTGCTAGAAGCAAAGGATGAAATTCACAAGCTTCGAACAGAAGCTGAACGTGAGGTTCGTGAACGAAGAAATGAAATGCAAAAACAAGAAAACCGTTTACTGCAAAGAGAAGAGAATTTAGATCGAAAAGACGATACGTTAAATAAGCGTGAAAATCTTTTAGAAAAGAAGGATGATTCTCTAAACCTAAGACAACAGCATATTGAAGAGATGGAAAGCAAAGTGGACGAGTTGGTACGAAAACAACAAACTGAACTCGAACGAATATCAAGCTTAACACGTGAAGAAGCAAAAACCATCATTATTGACAGAATGGAACAAGAATTAAGCCATGACACTGCCATAATGATTAAAGAAAGTGAAAACCGCGCGAAAGAAGAAGCTGACAAAAAGGCGAAGGAAATTCTATCGCTCGCAATCCAGCGTTGCGCTGCTGATCATGTTGCTGAAACGACTGTCTCTGTCGTCAATCTTCCAAATGACGAAATGAAGGGCCGTATTATTGGCCGTGAAGGACGTAACATCCGTACACTTGAAACCCTAACGGGAATTGACTTGATTATTGATGATACTCCAGAAGCTGTTATTTTATCAGGTTTCGATCCAATACGGAGAGAAACGGCTCGTTTAGCACTTGAAAAGCTAGTCCAAGATGGACGTATTCACCCAGCACGTATTGAGGAAATGGTAGAAAAGTCTCGTCGTGAAGTCGATGAGTATATTCGCGAAGTTGGAGAACAAACCACATTTGAAGTGGGTGTTCATGGTCTCCATCCAGATCTTATCAAAATTCTTGGCCGTTTGAAGTTCCGTACAAGTTACGGTCAAAACGTATTAAAGCATTCAGTTGAAGTAGCACAGCTTTCTGGGTTACTTGCTGCTGAACTTGGTCAAGATGAAACACTTGCTCGTCGAGCTGGCTTACTCCATGATATCGGTAAAGCAATTGACCATGAAGTGGAAGGAAGCCATGTGGAAATTGGGGTAGAACTTGCGACGAAATACAAGGAACATCCAGTAGTCATCAATAGTATTGCCTCACACCATGGCGACACAGAACCAACTTCAATCATTGCTGTTCTTGTTGCAGCTGCAGATGCATTATCTGCTGCAAGACCTGGTGCACGAAGTGAGACACTTGAAAACTACATTCGCCGTCTTGAAAAACTCGAAGAAATATCAGAGTCCTATGAAGGCGTTGAAAAGTCTTTTGCTATTCAAGCAGGCCGTGAAGTGCGGATCATCGTAAGACCAGATGCCGTTGACGATCTTTCTGCTCATCGCTTAGCACGAGATATTCGCAAGCGAATTGAAGAAGAACTTGATTATCCAGGACATATTAAGGTGACAGTAATCCGTGAAACTCGGGCTGTTGAATACGCAAAATAAAGCGGTGCGATTGCACCGCTTTTTCTTATGCTCCCACAACCATTGACGAGTAACTAGATAAGCCAATGGTTGTGGGAATTTGTATTAATAAGTTCAAAAGGAGTTTTATCCTTGGACGATGCTATACGAAAGAATCTGAAACGCAAATATCTTGACTTTTTTTGTCCAAGCCGGAATATGTCTTTTCACAACTGAATATAGTAGCAGTGGAATGTTATAACCTGATTTGTTCATGAAACTGCTCATGCGGGATCGGGATTTTCTAAGGGGGAGCTAGGAATGGAAATATTAAAAGTTTCAGCAAAATCTAATCCTAATTCTGTAGCTGGTGCACTTGCTGGAGTTCTGCGTGAAAGAGGTGCAGCAGAAATACAGGCAATTGGTGCAGGTGCATTAAATCAAGCCGTAAAGGCAGTAGCGATTGCACGAGGATTTGTAGCACCTAGCGGAGTGGATTTGATCTGTATTCCAGCGTTTACCGATATTTTAATTGACGGGGAAGAACGCACGGCTATTAAACTTATCGTCGAACCACGTTGAAAGAGATAGACTATTTTCCGGAGAAATAAAAGTACCATATTTACCTGCTTGGGAACATTTCAAGCAGGTTTTTTGTTTCTTTTTTTTAAAAAAATATAGGTTGAGAATAATATTTATCTAAAAAGATATTATTCTGATATACGAAGAAAAATCAATTAATATTATTATAAGTATAACAAAATTCAGGGAAATTAAGGTTTAGTCTATTTTTTTTGTATAAATTTGCCTTCTTGATAAATAGTAAATTTCAAATAATAAAAAAATATTCATATTTTAGACAATATTTCGAGCCAAAGGGTTGCATTTTTCAGACTTAAGGTCTAGAATTGTAAGCGTTTAGTACATATCCTTAATTCTGATTTTTTAGTCTTCTGCACAAAATAATGACTAAAATTTGGAACTTTTGGAAAAGTGCTACTCTAATAAATGTTTAATCTACTTATCTTTTACATATCCAAAGGGGTGTAAGGAAATGATCAATCAACTTTCATGGAAAGTTGGCGGACAACAAGGGGAAGGTATTGAAAGTACTGGGGAAATCTTTGCAATCGCATTGAATCGCCTGGGCTATTACTTGTATGGTTATCGTCACTTTTCATCACGAATTAAAGGCGGTCATACAAATAATAAAATCAGAGTAAGCACAACAGAGGTTCGCTCTATTTCTGATGACCTTGATATCCTTGTAGCATTTGACCAAGAGACCATTGATGTTAATTACAAAGAGCTTCACAGCAGAGGTGTAATCCTAGCTGATTCAAAATTTAATCCTACTAAGCCAGAAGATACCGAGGCTTCATTGTATGCGGTTCCATTCACGGAAATCGCTACAGAATTAGGGACTTCCCTCATGAAAAATATGGTTGCCATTGGTGCCACATCTGCAGTCTTAGATTTGGATATTCATGTTTTTGAAGTAGTGGTTCGTGAAATTTTCGGTAAAAAAGGCGACAAAGTGGTAGCTAAAAATATGGATGCCATCCAAGCCGGTTTTGATTATATGAAAGAAAAAATGGATGCTAATGTACCAACCATGGTCCTTGAAAAAGCAGATGGCAAACACCGTATGTTTATGATAGGTAACGATGCGATCGCGCTAGGTGCACTTGCAGGCGGCTGCCGCTTCATGGCTGCGTATCCAATTACTCCTGCTTCAGATATCATGGAGTATTTAATTAAGAAATTACCTGCAGTCGGCGGAACAGTTATCCAAACTGAGGATGAGATTGCTGCATGTACGATGACAATCGGAGCAAGCTATGGTGGTGTTCGTGCGATTACAGCCTCATCAGGTCCTGGATTGTCACTAAAGATGGAAGCAATTGGACTAGCAGGTATTACAGAAACACCGCTTGTTATTGTTGATACTCAACGTGGAGGTCCATCAACAGGGCTGCCAACAAAACAAGAACAATCAGATTTAATGGCGATGATTTATGGGACACATGGTGAAATTCCAAAAATCGTTATGGCTCCAAGTACGGTAGAAGAAGCATTCTATGATACGGCTGAAGCTTTTAACCTTGCTGAAGAATATCAATGTCCAGTTATCGTTTTATCTGACCTGCAATTATCTCTTGGAAAACAAACGGTTGAACCGCTTGACTACTCAAAAGTAGAAGTTAGACGTGGTAAGCTAGTTACAGAAGAGCTTCCAGAGATCGAAAATAAGGGCTATTTCAAACGCTATGAAGTAACCGAAGATGGTGTTTCACCACGTACCATTCCTGGAATGAAAAATGGTATCCACCATGTCACAGGTGTTGAACATGCTGAAACTGGTAAACCATCTGAATCAGCGCCGAATCGAATTGCGCAAATGGATAAACGGTTACGCAAAGTTGAAAATATCCGCTTTAATACACCTGTTTATAAAAATGCACCACATGAAGATGCTGATCTTTTAATTGTAGGGTTTAACTCTACTCGTGGTGTAATTGAAGAAGCAATGGGACGGATTGAAAAGGATGGTTTGAAAGTAAATCATGCGCAAATTCGTTTGATTCATCCATTCCCTACAGATGAAGTACTGCAATTAGTAAAGTCAGCTAAGAAAGTCCTCGTTGTAGAAAACAATGCAACGGGACAATTAGCTAATATTATGAAAATGAATGTTGGCCATGCTGAGAAAATTACGAAATATGTTAAATATGATGGAAATCCATTCCTGCCACACGAAGTACATTCAAAATGTAAGGAGTTGTTCTAAATGGCCACTTTTAAAGACTTTCGAAATGATGTAAAACCGAACTGGTGCCCAGGCTGTGGCGACTTCTCAGTACAAGCGGCAATGCAGCGTGCGGCAGCTAATGTTGGTTTGCAGCCAGAAAATTTAGCAGTAATTTCGGGGATTGGCTGTTCTGGACGGATCTCTGGTTATATTAATTCTTACGGTTTCCATGGTATCCATGGTCGTTCACTACCAATTGCACAAGGTGTTAAGATGGCCAATCGTGACTTAACTGTAATCGCCTCTGGTGGTGACGGTGATGGTTACGCAATTGGTATGGGTCACACCGTTCATGCGATTCGCCGTAATGTGGATATCACTTACATTGTAATGGATAACCAAATTTATGGTTTAACAAAGGGTCAAACTTCACCTCGTTCTGCAGTAGGCTTTAAAACAAAATCAACACCGATGGGTTCGATTGAACAGGCGATTTCACCGATGGAGATGGCGTTGTCTGTAGGAGCAACATTTGTTGCACAAAGCTTTTCTACTGACTTAAAAGACCTAACAGCATTGATTGAGGCTGGAATCAAGCATAAAGGATTCTCACTTATTAACGTATTCAGCCCATGTGTAACCTATAATAAGGTCAACACCTATGACTGGTTTAAGGAAAATCTAACAAAACTTAGTAATGTTGAAGGATATGATCCTTCTAATCGTGAAATGGCGATGCAGACCATCATGGAACATAATGGTTTGGTTACTGGACTTATTTATCAAAATACAGAACGTCCTTCCTATCAGGAACTACTGACAGGATACTCTGAAGAACCATTAGTAGAGGCAGATTTAAGCCTTGACCAAGCACACTTTGATAAATTAGTTGCTGAGTTTATGTAATGATTGATCAGTTACCCCGTGGAATTTATTCCACGGGGTTTTTGAATGAAGAAGAGGGCATTTTTTTAAAAGAAACATCCCGTGAGCATGCGTGTTTACAGGGATTTCTATTGTTTTCAATTAAGTAAACCTTTATACTATAATAATGTGCAGCTCATGCACTATTCTTGAATCAGGAAAAAAATGACAAAAAGAAATTTAGTAGACACCTGATGTAATTTTACAGGAAAGGGGTTCAACAAATGAATGAAAATCAAAGATTAGAAGGTCAGCAAGTGAAAGCGGCTAATTCTTCGGACAAAAAATCCGCCAAGGATTACAGCAAATACTTCGAACAAGTTATCACGGCACCTTCTCTAAAAGAAGCGAAAAAACGTGGTAAAGAAGAAGTGAAATATCATAATGACTTTGCTATTCCCCAAGAATTTCGCGGCATGGGTGAGGGCAGAAAGTTCTATATCCGTACGTATGGCTGCCAAATGAACGAACACGATACGGAGGTCATGGCAGGTATCTTTTTAGCATTAGGTTATGAGCCAACCGACAATACAGAGGATGCAAATGTCATTCTTTTGAATACCTGTGCGATTCGTGAAAATGCTGAAAACAAGGTTTTCGGTGAACTGGGCCATTTAAAACATTTGAAGCTTGAAAAGCCAGACTTACTTATCGGTGTTTGTGGATGCATGTCACAGGAAGAATCCGTCGTTAATAAGATTCTCAAAACCTATAACCAAGTCGATATGATTTTCGGTACCCATAATATCCACCGTTTACCAAATATTCTCCATGAAGCATACATGTCTAAAGAAATGGTTGTGGAAGTATGGTCAAAGGAAGGCGATGTAATTGAAAACCTTCCTAAAGTTCGTCGAGGAAAAATAAAAGCCTGGGTTAACATCATGTACGGTTGTGATAAATTCTGTACGTACTGTATTGTACCATTTACTCGGGGTAAAGAGCGAAGCCGTCGTCCTGAAGAAATTATTCAAGAAGTCCGCCATTTAGCAGCCCAGGGCTACCAAGAAGTAACCTTACTTGGACAAAATGTGAATGCATATGGTAAGGATTTAGAAGGGTTACATTATGGACTAGGCGATCTTATGGAGGAATTACGTAAGATTGATATTCCACGGATTCGTTTTACCACAAGTCACCCACGTGACTTTGATGACCATCTCATTGAAGTGCTAGCCAAAGGCGGCAATTTAATGGATCATATTCATTTACCCGTTCAATCAGGCTCAACGGACGTTCTGAAAATAATGGCTCGGAAGTATACAAGAGAACAATATTTAGAGCTTGTAAGAAAAATTAAAGCTGCGATCCCAAATGTGGCATTAACAACAGATATTATTGTCGGCTATCCAAACGAAACCGACGAACAGTTTGAAGAAACGATGTCATTATATCGTGAAGTGGGTTATGAGTTAGCCTATACCTTTATTTATTCTCCACGTGAGGGTACACCTGCAGCAAAAATGGAGGATAATGTACCAATGGAAGTGAAGAAAGCCCGCTTACAGCGTTTAAATGCACTTGTAAATGAGCTTTCATTAGAAGCAATGAAGAAATACGAAGGACAGGTTGTTGATGTATTGGTTGAAGGGGAAAGCAAGAACAATCCAGATGTTTTAGCTGGCTATACAAGTAAGAATAAACTTGTTAACTTTGTCGCACCAAAATCAGTAATCGGCAAAATCATTAAAGTTAAAATTACTGAAGCAAGAACATGGTCATTAAACGGAGAAATGGTGGAAGAATTAGAACCAGTTGAGGTGAAATAAAGTGGCGAAGTATACAAAAGACGATATCGTCGCTCGTGCAACAGAATTAGCTCGTATGATTGCAGAAACAGAAGAGGTTGATTTTTTCAAGCGGGCCGAAGCGCAATTGAATGAAAATAATAAAGTGCATACCATGATTGCCGACATTAAGGGTCTACAAAAACAGGCAGTAAACCTACAGCATTACGGAAAACCGGAAGCATTAAAAAAGGTGGAAGACAAAATTACTTCCATAGAACAAGAATTGGATGGGATACCTGTAGTTAGAGATTTCAAACAATCTCAATTAGAAGTAAATGAATTACTTCAGTTGATTGCTTCCACGATTTCTAATACGGTTACCGATGAAATTATTATTTCAACAGGCGGAGACGTCTTATTAGGTGAAACAGGTTCAAGCATAAAAAATGGCGGCGGGGCTTGTGACAACCACGACGACCACGATCACGAACATTAAAATGTAAACCAGACTTCCCATAGGAGTCTGGTTTTTACTTGTCCCAATTCCGCTTAAACGGTCCTTTCGAACAAAATCCTCCTAGGGCAATCTTCTTTTTTAAGTACAGGCTTTAAAGGCACACACCTATAAATCCCGCATAAAATGAACTATGACTAAACTTTTAACCAGTATTCGTAAAAATATATATCACACTAGTCTAAAGAATTGCATACGATGAAATGAAAATGAATGAGGAGGGTTCGCGCGAAATGGGAGAATATAGAGAGATAATTACAAAGGCCGTAGTAGCGAAAGGGCGTAAATTCACCCAGTCCAATCATACAATTAGCCCGGCGCATAGTCCAACAAGTATTCTTGGCTGTTGGATCATCAACCATAAATACAACGCGAAAAAGGTTGGCAAGACTGTAGAAATACATGGCTCCTATGATATCAATGTTTGGTACTCATTTAATGATAATACCAAAACAGAAGTAGTAACTGAACGTGTACAATATACAGATGTCATCAAGTTAAAGTATCGAGACCATGACTGCCTAGATGACAATGAAATTTGTGCTCGAGTACTGCAACAGCCTAACTGCTGCGAAGCTGTCATTTCCCCTAATGGTAACCGCATTATCGTCCATGTTGAAAGGGAGTTCCTAGTAGAAGTGATTGGCGAGACAAAGGTATGTGTTAAGGTCAGCTCTGAAGCCTGCAAGGACCATGATGACGATTGGGGATTGGATGTAGATGACGAGGAGTTTGAGGAACTAAATCCGGATTTCTTAGTCGGTGGAGAAGAGGAATAAGAACACTAGGAAGGTAATACTTCCTAGTTTTTTTCTTTTCCTTTTATTGTATGATATAGGATCAAATTCTAGAATCAGTCAGGGGTGAGACTTGATAACATTAAAGTTCCAAAGGGAATGGTATTTATTATGAATGAATGCCCTGAAAACTCAGCAAGCTATTTCTAGGAGGTGTTCCAAAATGGAGCCAAGACAACCTGGAAATAGGAATATGCCTGATTTTGATCAATTAAACGACCGAATCATTGCTGAAAGTCCGTCAACACCCATGCTTGTGATCAAAACAAATCTTGACCCAAAAGATTCTGAAGAAAATAATCCTTATTATCAAGAAAAAAATGCCACAAACCCAAAGGCATTGAAAAATTACTTTGAAGAGTAAAAAGGGCCAGGAATTAATCTTCCTGGCTTTTTGTCCACTCTGACTGTAATAGCGATAAAACATAGGTATCATGAAAATGATTATTTTGTCTAATATAGCCGCGCAGCAAACCTTCTTTGGAAAATCCTAGTTTAGACAATAGCTCTAAAGATGCTGTGTTTTCAGGATATACTACAGCCCCGACTCGATTTAAATCCAATTTAGCAAAGCTAAAGGATAAGACCTCTTTGACCGCTTCCGTAGCTAATCCCATTTTCCAATATAATGGATGGAGCTCATAGCCGATCTCAGCACGGCTATTGGACAGATGTAATCCATTCAAACCCACTGTTCCAATAATTCTTTGATTCTCTTTTAACTTGATTCCCCAGCGAATTCCCCTTTTCTCAAGAAAATTCTTGTGAAATACGTCTATTAATCTAGAGGCTTCTGCCTGTAAAGTAAAGGAATTGGTTCCATAAAACCGCGTCACTTCATCTAATGATAATATCTCAAACAGCGGATTAACATGCTGATGAGTAAGTTCGATTAACTTTAATCGTTTAGTTTCTAAGTTAGGAAACGTCATGTGAGCTCCTCTCTATATACCGTGTGAACTTTTTCGCATGCAATTACGGATTAGATTATTTCTTTTATTGTATATTGGGAGTATAGAAATTTCTATGTTATTTTACAACTTCATCTCATTAATTGCTTTATAGTGTATAATTTCCAAAAGGGATGTACGATTGAAGGATCCTATCAATAGATTGATGAGGGTCCATTTTTAAGAAGGTGTATAAATGAAAATATCTGAGTATGTAAATTTAATAGAAACTGAGTTGTTACCTAATATAGATTTAACTGTTCAAAGCCTCTTTGAGCCAATTGTTGTCCATAATCGCTCCCATACATGGACAACAATTGGCTGTGGCAATTACGCGGGAGTGTTCTCCCATTCCGCCTGCCCGGATTGGGTAGTGAAAGTATATGGACGCAGTCCGGAAGAACTAAAAAAGGAAATTGCGGTTTATCAAACATTAGGAACTCACAAATCCTTTTCAAAACTGATTGCCTATGGTGAAACCTATTTAGTTTTAAAAAAACTGGAGGGAATCACCTTATTTGACGCAGTTATAAAAGGGATGCAAATCCCTAATCGGGTGATTGAGGATATTGATGCTGGCTTAGAGTATGCTCGGTACATTGGTTTAAACCCTTTTGATGTTCATGGCAAAAACGTTGTTATGTTTGAAGGAAGAGGGTACATTGTTGACGTTTCTGACTTTTATAAACAGGGCTATTGTCATAAATGGGATGATTTGAAAAAAGCTTATTATAAAATTTATCAACGCTTTCTGTATAAATTTCATCCACCCATCCCGTTTTTTATTGTTGACGGAGTTCGAAAGGGATACAGAATGTATCGCAGATGGAAGAAGAATTAAAAGTAGAGTAATAAATAGAAAGATGATAAGAAATAAATATAAAGGGAATAACAATGATAGGGAGGTATAGAAAATGAATATTACGATTACTGAGAAGGCCGTAAAAGTTCTAACTGAAAAAATTGGAGAACAAAAAGGATTTTTGAAAATCCAGAACGAAATGGTCGGCGGAACTTGTGGTGCAGGTGTACCAACCTTGACATTTGTCCCTTCAATAGATGAAACGGATGATATTTTAGTTGAAACAAACAATGGTCCCGTTTTAATGGAGAAATCACAACTCATTTATTTTGATGAGGAATTAATCATTGATTTTTCGGAAGCAGTGAATAGCTTTCAGTTGAAAAGCCCACAGCAAATAGTGAATGGAAGAATGGCATTTGTTTCAAAAGCATAATTTGATTACATTCGTTAGTTAGTATACTAAATGAAAGGAGTCTTTTATATGGAAAACTGTTTATACCATAAAGAGAATTTGAAGAATTTAAATCAACTTAAAAATCTAGTTCCTGATCAATTAAAAGCATTTTCGGAATTTAACAGTGCGGTCCTTAAAGAAGGTACACTTACAAGAAAAGAAAAGGAAATCATTGCTGTAGCAATAGCACATGTAACAGAATGTCCCTATTGTATCGATTCCCATACACGGAGCGCCAAAGCCGAAGGAGCCTCTCTTGAAGAATTAGTAGAGGCTGTATTTGTTGTAGCAGCAGTAGAAGCAGGAGGAGCAGTGACCCATAGTACACATGTACAAAATGCATTAGACCCAGAAGCTGCGGATATACTCTATGCAAGATCAAACCTCAAAAAGCTTCGGAAATTAAGAATCAACGCACCTGACGGCTTTAAAGGGTATTCTGAGTTCAGTGCAGCAGCCATGAAAGAGGGCAAATTAAGTGGAAAGTTTAAAGAAATTATTGCTGTAGCAGTTGCCCATGCCACTCAATGTCCCTATTGTATTGATGTCCACACGAAGAATGCAGCCAAAGCGGGTGCTGCAAATGAAGAATTATCGGAAGCAATTTTGGTTGCTTCGGCATTACTAGCTGGTGGGGCATACGCCCATATGGCTAATTTAATTCAAAGTTACGGTGAGTAGGATAACGAATTTCTTTGGAAAAAAATTAATCCCAATCAAAAAATTTTTGGGAAGAGAGTTAATCTTGTATAATAAGAAAGCATGATATACAAGGGGGATTAGACATGAAAGAGATTAAAACAGAACAAGAATATCGGGATCAAATTACAAATGAGCAACTAACAGTTGGAATCTTTACCACTACTTGGTGTCCGGACTGCAAACGTCTTAACATGTTTATTGATGAAATTACAGAAGAAAACCAAGATAAGCAATGGTTTAAAATCGACAAAGATGAGTTCCCTGAAATTGCAGAAGAGCAAACTGTAATGGGAATTCCATCATTACTAGTTTTTAAAAATGGTGAAAAGCTTGCACATTTACATAGTGCTTATGCGAAGACTGCTGACCAAGTGAGGGAATTTTTAAAGACATTATAGGAATAAAAATATATTTAAAAATAATTGGAATCCAAATGGGTTCCTTTTCTTTTTCTGTGATTAAATCTGAAAATTTTGATATTATTATAGTATAAATTGGTTTGAGAGGAGTAATTTGATTGGTTGTTCAACTAGAAAAGGTCTCTTTAATTCGAGAAGGAAAATGGATCTTAGAAGATATTAATTGGCAAATTAAGAAAGGTGAAAACTGGGTTCTTTTTGGTTTAAATGGCTCAGGAAAAACAGCTCTATTAAATTTACTAAATGCCTACTATTTTCCGACAAAAGGGAAAATTACTGTTTTGGGATTGGAATTTGGGAAAACGTATCTTGGTGAGAAGCTCCGAAAGCAAATTGGCTTCGTTTCGTCCTCACTCCAAGAAAAATTTCATCCTGGTGATAATGCGTTTGAGGTTGTCTTAAGTGGTGCATATGCATCCATCGGTCTCTATGAAACGCCAACAGATGAAATGAGGAAAAAGGCGATCACACATCTTGATGAGCTTGGATATATTGATTATGCAAACCGAGACTATCATACATTATCTCAAGGAGAAAAGCAGCGGGTTTTAATTGCACGTGCTTTAATGGCCGATCCAGCCTTATTGATTCTGGATGAACCAACAAATGGATTGGATTTTATTGCTCGTGAACAGTTATTAGAATCAATAGAAAGGATTGGGCAAAACGCGAATCCACCAGCAATCATTTATGTTACCCACCATGTGGAAGAAATTTTACCTGTTTTCAGTAAGACTCTATTACTGAGGAAGGGACAAGTTTTTGCAGCCGGAAATACCAAAGAAATGATAGACAGTGAAAAGCTCAGCCAATATTTTAATCTTCCTGTGAAGGTGTATTGGGAGAATGGCCGCCCATTATTATCAAAATTAGCAGCGAAAGAAAGTATAAGAATTTAAGGGTAAAAGTAAAAACAGATACTGATGGAGGAGGACCTTAATGATATAAGGTCCTTTTAATATTGGCTTCAGTATTTTTTATGATTTCATAATTAGTAATAAAAGTAAATTGCTAATAGGTATAATAAGAAATAGATTGAAAAAAGGAGATTTTGGATTGTGAAAATTATTAAAGGGATTCTTATTGTACTGGCCCTATTGTTTATGTTGATCATGGGCATCATCGCTCCTGTAGCATTCATCGGGATGGCTATTTTTTTAATAGGGTTGTTTTTCAATAACCAATATAAAAAAAGAATGGTTCGCTTTGCCAAATCGAGATGGCTTATTGCGGGTGGACTCATTTTATCATTTGTATTAGCCCTGGTGTTTTCAGAACCTCCTGAGCCGCAGAGGGCGATAAAACAAAAAAAGGCTGGATCGTCTATAAATAAGGAAAAGCAAGAGGCAGCAAAAAGGGAGGAAGTAGAACAAGAAAAGGCGGAAGAACAGCGTAAAGCGGCAGAACAAGCGGAAGAAGAAAAGCGTATAGCAGTCGAGAGAGCTGAAGCAGAAAAAATGGAACAGGAGAAACAGCAAGCCGCAAAACCTTCTCAAGAAGAATTAGCAAAGAATATGGGCTTAGAGCTTGTCACCGTTGCTAGAGTGGTTGATGGTGATACCTTTGTGACCTCCGATGGAAGAAAAGTGCGTTTGGTTGGGGTTAATACGCCAGAATCAACCACAAGACATGAACAATACGGCAAAGAAGCGAGCAATTATACAACGACCAAATTGAATGGAAAACAGGTATGGATGCAAAAAGATGTCTCAGAAACGGATCGCTACAGCCGTTTGCTGAGAGTTATATGGCTAAGCGTTCCGTCAGATGACCGGGATGAAAATGAAATTCGTTCGAAAATGTACAATGCTGAACTGGTCTTAAATGGTTTTGCAGAACCATCTACCTATCCACCCGATGTAAAATATAGTACTTTCTTTGTAAAGTTTGCTAGAGAGGCAAGGGAAAATAACAGAGGTTTATGGGCCTTTGGGGAACAAGGAACAACAAAAGGTGATTTAGATTCAGAACGCGTTCCTTCTTCATCGAGTGGAAATCAATCTGGAGGTCCTTCTAAAAGAGGAGGAGAGTCGTTTAAAAATTGTACGGAAATGAGAAAGGTTTATCCAAAGGGTGTTCCCTCCACACATCCTGCATATGAGGCAAGGCATGATCGTGATCAAGATAAATGGGCCTGTGAACCGGCATATTGAACGTATAAACTATGTTAAATCTTATTGTCAACAAGGTTTGTTAAATCTGTTTAAAATAAGAACTGAAAGAATTGTCCGGAAAACACTTTGTTTGATATACTTTAAGTAAAAAAAGAATAAGAGGTACATACTTTGCCAAAGTCAAAATTTCAGTACTGGCTCATCCAAATTTTACTTATTTTAACCATTCTATTTGTGGCAACAAAAATTTCGTTTTTGTTCCAGCCAATCGGCATTTTTTTCTCCACTATTTTCTTTCCGATTTTGATTACAGGATTCTTGTTTTTCTTGCTCAATCCGGTTGTGAATTTTCTCGAACGCCGAAAATTGCCAAGAATAGTGGCCATCTTAATCATTTATGTGGTTTTTGCAGGGATTCTTGTACTGGCTATTGGGAATTTGGTTCCGGCCATAACCAAACAAGTCACCGCTCTGGCCAACGAAATTCCGGTGTATGCTGATAAGACGATGGAGTTTTTTGACAAAATGGCCCAATCATCAGATTTGAACCGGTTTATGGACGAACAAGGTGATTTAATCGATAGCATTCAACAAAGGCTTGTCGAGTTCGCTAACACCCTGCCAGACAATATTACACGTGGCCTTGGGAATATTATTGGCGTCATCACAAATATTGCTATTATATTAGTGACCGTTCCTTTTTTATTATTTTACATGTTTAAGGACGGACATAACTTCCCAAAAGCGGTCGGTAAGTTTATCCCGGCTGAATATAGGGAAGAAGGGATGTCGATTTTAAAAGAGACGGGTGAAACACTTTCCGCCTATATACAAGGTCAGGTGACCGTTGCGTTGGCGGTAGGGACTCTGACCTTAATTGGCTATTTGATCATTGACATGCCTTATGCCTTGGTACTTGCCTTGATTGTAGCCTTTACGAATATTATTCCCTATGTCGGCCCGATTATAGGCGGTGCACCTGCCGTCCTGATTGCTCTTTTCGATTCACCAACAAAAGCCCTGCTTGTGGTGGTGGTAATATTAATTGCCCAGCAAATAGAAGGGAATTTTTTGTCTCCGATGATCCTTGGAAAGAGTCTGGATACCCATCCAGCTACCATCATCATTATTTTATTGGCAGCTGGAAACTTAGCGGGTGTACTTGGAATGGTATTAGCTGTCCCAACCTATGCAGTATCAAAAACAATTGTCTTAAATGTCGTCAAATTTTTAAAGGCCCGAAAGAGGGCAAGTATTACTGTCGAGGAGATTTGATAGGAAGAATAAACACCAGAGAGAATCTCTGGTGTTTTTTTTGCAGAAAAAGGATCCTTTTAAAAAAAATCGCTTAAAAATATTACATATTTTTACATATTGATGGAAGGATAAAGGTCAAGAAAGAAATAATACAATAATCAGCGAGTTTTTGAAGGGACTGGTAGTAGTGAATAGCCAAACATCCCATAACGTTCGGCTTACAGCGCCAGAAATAGCAAATATTTGGACACAGTTTCAAAATGACACAATGGCTATATGTGTTTACACCTATATGTTGAAGATTGTAGAGAATGAATCTATTCGACCAATATTAAAATTAGCCTTGAGCCTGGCGGATTATCACATTCCAAAGATTAAGGAATATTTTAAAACAGAAAAATTTCCTATTCCACATGGATTTACAAAGGACGATGTAAATTTAGATGCTCCACGTTTATTTTCGGACGAATTTTGTTTGACCTATACCTACATAATGAGTGTTCATGGTTTAGCGGGATATGCTGCTGCACTTACTACTAATATGCGACGTGATATACGTGATTACTATGTTCAATGTCAAAATGAAACCATGGAACTTTTTAATCGTTCCCTTGATTTGCTTCTAGAAAAAGGAATTGTCTCAAGACCACCATTTATAAACCCTCCCAAGAGTTATGAGTTTGTGGAGACAAAGAGCTTCCTGAAAGGATTTTTTGGGGGAGAAAGGACTTTAAATTGCATTGAGATTAGTAATATCTATTGGGATTTGAAAAAGGCACAGTTGGACAAATCGATGTGTATGGCATTTGCTCAAGTTGCAAAATTACAAGAGGTTAAAGATATGATATGGCGTGGAGTAAAGATAGCCGGAAAGCATGTTGAAATTCTTGAAACATTACTGTCCCATGACCAACTACCTTCACCAAAATCAGAAGATGCCGAAATTACTAATTCAACAGTTCCACCTTTTTCTGACCGTCTTATGATTTACCATAAATTGATAATGGGTTCTTCTCAAGTAGGACTGTATGGAACCGCGATTGCTACATGTCAGCGGTATGATTTAAGTTCAAATTTCTTCAGACTTTTGATGGAGCTTACTGAGTTCTTGAAAGATGGGTATAAGCTTATGATTAAACATAAGTGGGCGGAACAAGTGCCATTAACTGATGATCGGGAAAAACTTTCAGGTCAGTGAAATTAAAGGTTGTTTAAGAAGGTGTTAAAATTATTTAGCATTCAAACACGCAGTAAACCCCGCCAGAATAAGATAACAAAAAGGGGTTGTTTGAATGAGTTTGGTAACATTTATTCTTTCTGTAATCATGGCAATGGTTATAGGGACGGTTGCGGATAAATTATCACCTGTGAATATGCCAGGAGGCTGGGCAGGAGCGATAGTGGCTGGTTTTATTGGAGCTTGGATAGGTCCGCTCCTTTTTGGGACATGGGGTCCAATCGTAGCGGGATTTTCGTTAGTTCCTGCACTGATTGGTGCCATCATTGTTGTAATAATAGCAGGTATGATTGCTAAGTTACTTGATTAACAATCTAAGTGGAATTGCTGTAAATATTGTCGCCTAAAAAAGGACCTTGTCAAAATACCGATTTGACAAGGTTTATTTCTATGTGCCAGACATGATGGCAGACGACCTTCTTATCATATTCATTTGTTAATGAATAAGAAAGGAGAAAATAAACAATACTGGAAATAAATTTCCAATTAGATGTTTTGGTAAGGAGATTAATAATGATCAATGGAATATATGCCCTCATTTGGCTTGGGGCAGCCTTGAAATGGGGGGATTGGCGGAATTGGAGAAAATATTATCCAACCATTCTCTTCTTTATTCTAGGGGATTTACTTTATTTATTTTTACTATCAGACCTATATCCGATGTGGAGGTACAACCCGCCTAATATTGATGAGAAAATAGGGATGACCAATAAAATAGTATCTTTATCTATTATCATAATTAAGTATCCTGCCACAGTCCTAATATATTTAGCAAAATTACCACAATACAACAAACTAAAAGAAGTAACATATATTCTTTGTTGGGTCCTAATATATCTCGTTAATGAAATAATTGATATAAAAACAGATTTAATCAAATATTATAATGGATGGAGCATCTGGTGGTCTATTTTGTTTAATACGGTTATATTTGTGTTGCTTAGAATCCATTTCAAAACTCCCTTAGTGGCATTGGCGTTATCTGTCATGTTTATTATTTTTTTATGGCAAATTTTTGATATTCCTTTTTCAGTGTTTAAATAGATGGAAAAAACTACATAGCAAAGAATGTTGGTCGATTCTCCAATATGAGAACGGCCTTTTTTGATTAAGGAGATTTGTATTCAATAAAAAAGACATATAATTCAATAAGTTTTTATTGAAATTCAATAAATAACGTTATAAAATCAAATTACAATAAATAAGTGAGGTGCTTTTTATGAAAAGAGGATCAACACTCTTTCTGAAGTTAGCTGTTATTCTTATGGGGATACCGATTCTAGCATTGTGCATTTTTTTGGTTCCTGAGTTAGGGGACCTTGCAGCACAATTGCTTCCAGATTTTGCTTTTATAAAATATCTTGTTTACATCATTTTTGATGCATCGGCGCTACCTTTTTACTTTGCATTGTACCAGGCCTTCAAACTTTTACGCTATATTGATAAAAATGAGGCTTTTTCGCAGCTTTCTGTGAATGCTTTAAAGAGAATCAAACAATCTGCCATTACAATTAGTTTCTTGCATCTGCTTGTCTTGCCGCTCTTCTATCTCTTTGCGGATGCAGACGACGCCCCAGGAGTCATCTTTGTTGGATTGATTTTTCCATTTGCTTCTATGGTGATTGCCGTCTTTGCTGCTGTTCTTCAAAAGCTTTTAAAAGAGGCAATTGATATAAAATCGGAAAATGACTTAACGGTCTGAGGTGGCGGATATGGCGATAATTATTAATATTGATGTGATGTTGGCCAAAAGGAAAATGAGCGTAACAGAGCTTTCGGAGAAGGTTGGGATTACGATGGCGAACCTTTCTATACTGAAAAATGGGAAAGCAAAAGCGGTTCGTTTTTCAACATTAGAAGGGATTTGTAAGGCTTTAGATTGTCAGCCTGGAGATATTTTAGAATATCGGAGTAATGAAGACAATTTAGAATAAGGGGAGGTGTGGGATAAAGGGAAGAGAACTCAATTTATAATTTAGTCCTTTTTAGCTGATGGTGCTTTGCTTTATAAATGAGCAGGGCATCTTTCTATTTGTTTCAAGTGTGGATGAATAAGAAAAGAGAAAACAAACGATACTGGTAATAAATTTCCAATTGAATTTGGCGGAAGTGGGATTCCTCTCCAAGGCCAGCGTTAGCTGACAATATGATTTTAACAAAGTGAACCTTAAGGCGTATTCTATGTAACAATGGGTATTTTACATAGTGAAATTTTCAGGTCTTTCATGAAAGGGGGGGCAGGACTTGAATGAAAAAAAATTAGTCGGTGAGAAAGCTGTAGATTTTGTGAAGGAAGGAATGGTAGTTGGACTAGGTACTGGTTCCACAGTTTTTTATACCATTTCAAAGCTTGGGGAATTAGTCCAACAAGGATTATCTATTAAAGGAATCCCAACTTCAAAACAAACAGAAAAGTTGGCCCGCAAACTTGGGATTCCACTCATTTCCTTTAATGAAATAGACAAAATTGATGTGGCAATAGATGGTGCTGATGAAGTAGACCCTGATTTAAATCTTATTAAAGGTGGCGGGGGTGCCCTTCTAAGAGAGAAAATCATTGCAAAAGCCGCGAACATTTTTATAGTCGTCGCCGACTCGAACAAAATGGTGGGGAAATTAGGAACCTTTCCGCTTCCAGTAGAAGTAGTGCCATTTGGTTTTGAGATGACAAGTAAATATATTCAAGAGCTCGGGGTATCTCCAAGGTTAAGACAAAATAACGGGATTCCTTATCAAACAGATAACGGAAATTATATTTTTGATTGTGTCTTCAAAGAGATCATGAATCCTGAAGATTTGGAGAGAGACCTTAATCTTGTACCGGGTATTGTAGATAATGGCTTATTTGTCGGAATGACCGACATCGTGATTACCTTAGATAAAAATAAAGAAATTAAGATAATTAGGTGATCTCGATTTATCATTTCTAAATAATTTTAAAAACTTAGGTCGTTCCCAAAATTTCTAGTTTTGTTGGCTATATAGAAGGCAGCTACCCCTTTACAAGAGGTAGCTGCCTTCTGTCTTGCTGTGACTTAATTCATCTTAAGTTTTATCTCTTTTACTTTTTGATATTGTTCGTCTGGCCACCATGCCCCGCAATCATCCGATACGACACAAGCAGCACATTTTTCCAAGTCATAAACTATCATTCCGGTAATGGGCGGGGAATAAAGATGGAGGGTAACCATTTCTTTATTGTTGGAAGCCTTCATTTTATGGATGGCTTTTTTCGGTGCAAAAAAATAGTTACCTTGATGATAGTACTTATGAAATAATTCTGTAGGCAAACCATTCCTGTTTACTTCATAAACAGAGTTAAGGGAAGTACCGGAGAGGACTTGGATCCAGCCGTGGGAATGGCCGTGATCATGTGGAGCACATTCTAACTGTGACCAGTTCATCACGAGCAATTCCACCTCTTTATTTTTAAAAAGAAGCTTGCGGTTATACGGCTTTCCTGCAGATGGTTCTGGTAAGTCAGCCAAATCATCAAGTGTTAGATTGAGTTGTACTAAAGCATCTTTCAACACAGCTTTAGATGGGCTTTTTAAAGGATTTAAAACATTTTCAATCCTATTTAACAAAGTCATAATGCTTTCCTCCTATAGTCGTTTTTTCTTAAAGAAGTTGAACAACATAGGTACAAGCTGACCGTTCACAATAATTACTCCCATTATAATTATGACTCCACCTGTAACACTTATGAGAAAAACTTTTTCCTGTAAGAATATGACCGCGGCAATTAATGTTGCAAGTGGCTCCAAATAAAGGAACATCGAAACCTTTGAAGCTTCTAATACATCAAGGGCCTTAGCCCAATACCAATAAGCGATGCCCGATACAAAGACTCCAAGAAACAACAAATGAGCCCACTCTGAATGGTTCAACAGGGAAAGGGTCTCCCAGCCTTTGTTTCGGATAATAAAAGGGGTAGTCAGGATTAATCCTAATAAACACATATAAAATGTGACTACAAGCGGGGGATAGGGGATTTTTAAGTTTTTTAAAAGTATTGAATAAACAGCCCAGTTTAACGTGCTTAAGAACATCAGTATGAAACCCAGGTTCAAGGTAAGTTGGAAGGATTGTCCACTTCTTGTTGTTATGACCAGAAGAACACCAGATATGGCCAGCACCATACCAGTAACCTTTATGAAGCTCATCTTTTCATGCAAAAAAAGGACAGACAGGATTACTGTAAAAATAGGGGAGAACGAAATGAGCCATCCAGCAGATGAAGCATCAAAGGTCAGTAATGCGGTTGCCTGGAGCACCTGGTGGACAAATACACCAAGGATACCCAATATCATTAAATGGGGGAGGTATTTAATAGAGACAGATAGCCGTTTACGCTGCAATAGTAATAGAATAAGCAAAAAAAGGGCGCCAATTCCAAAACGAAGAACGAGTAACGAATAGGGGTCAAGCTTTACGAGGACAACCTTTGTCGACACAAATGAAACACCCCAAAAACTAATCGACATCAACGCATACATAGAGGCAGCAAACTTCGATTTCGTATAATTCATCTCTGAGCATCCCTTCAAAAAACATAGATATTTCATCCTATGCTTGTCCGGATAGAAGATGATTAATCTTTGCTGTTAATTCTCCACTTGCTTTATTTTAGGGACTTAACGGACTGCCCCGCCTTTTTGGGTACTGACTCCAGGCATCCAAATGGTCAGTATCATAATGAATTTGTATCATTAGAATTTCTTTTTGCGATTCTTAAGTAAATAATAAACTACTCTCTTATACATTTCCGGATTAAATTTGGCGATTTTTTTTATGGCGGGGAAAGGATTGGCTTCAATGATCCAAATCTGTCCATTTTTATCAACAGCAAGATCAAGTCCCCAAATGGTCTGCTTTTGGAATTGCTTCAATAAAATATCGGAGTAAACCAAAGCAACCCGGTCCATCTCGTCCTGAATGGCTTGTATATTTAAGTCACATACTGATGATTGTTCGAGAGCTTCCTGAATAAGAGATCGTTGTGCCCCGCCGGCTACATTCGTTGTAAGGGAACCAGGTTTAGCCACTTTTGCATATTTAAAAGTTATTTCCCAATCCTTTTCCCCCGCTATCCTTTGGATTAAATAGCGGATATCCATTAATTTTCCATCTATATCAGCTAACTGAATATATTGCTGAATCAGATAAAGCTTGTTTTTCTTTATATTTTCCGCTAAAAAACCCTCTAACTCGGTTTTATGATGAAAATCCTGTTTGGAATGGTCCCATGATACGGAATACAGACCCTCTCCAGATGATTCGACTTTAAGGATTCCTTTGCCCTTCGTCCCTAATGAAGGCTTAACAATGACTGCCTGATGCCGCTCGAGCATATTCCAAAGAACCGATTTATTATAACGCTTGGTTTCGGGAAGATAGGGGGCAAGCTCTTCGTTTTTGATTGCAAACTGATGCTTATGCCATTTACTATTTCTCCTAGGTTTCTTTGTCATTTTTAAACACTTCCTTTAATAAATGAATTTTGAAAGAGATGATTATGTCACTCCTCCTATATCCGCAAATTTACAGGCTAACCAATAAGACCTTGTTTACGCAGTACCGTTTCTGTGTACCTCCTGCTTGTTGCAAAACCCGCTTTTTCATTAAATAGTAGATAGTGCTTAATTCTTTGAAACATTTGAGGCGAAAAGTCTGCCAGTCCATGCAGTACCGGCCGGCTATTGGCTTCAATAACCCAGACTTGTCCTGATTTATCAACACCAAGATCAAAGCCCCAAATGGTATGCTCCGGGTACGATGCCGTCAGACAATGGGTGAAATCATTTGTGACACGATTCATCTCTGAAAGAATGCTTTCTATATTGAGAGTTTGGACAGAGGACTTTTCCAATGCATCCCGGACCATGTATCGTTTAGCCCCTCCGACAACATTTGTTGTGATGTTTCCCTTTTGGGCTATTTTGGCAAATTGATAGGTTATTTCCCACTCCTTAGACCCCACTTCCCGTTGTATCATGTATCGAAAGTCAATTAAACCTCCGTTTGCGTCGGCTAGGTCGATATACTGCTGGATGAGGTAAAGCTTCCTGTTTCTCTGGTTTTTCCTCAAATATCTCTCCAGCTCGTATTTATTTTCAAAATGGTTCCTGTGTTTCCCCGCAGAGACTACATAAAAACCTTCTGAATCACGCGAGATCTTGGTAATTCCTTTTCCTAAAGAACCTCTTGAAGGCTTTATAATAACAGCGGGAAAGTGTTCTAGCATGTTCCATAGTGCAGTTTTAGAGTAGCGCCGGGTTTCAGGCAGGTGCGGGGCCAATTCTTTGCATTTTAAAACAGCAAGGTGCTTATGCCACTTGCTACCCAATAACAACTTTTTAGGCAACGTACTTCACATCCTTTGTGATATCTTGTTTGCAATGTATGAAAGACAGGGGGGGAAGGCTTGTTCTTTTGCCTGTTAATTAGAAAATGGGCAAAAACTCGGGCGATCGCCTTTTGAAAATTTTTAATAAATGGTTTTAATGACCATCTTAGAAGCCTATACATGATTTATTTGGAAGCATAGATTAATTGGAGGCAGGAGATGAAAGAAGGGATGGTAGTGATAAAGGACTTGTTAATTAAAAGTGATAAGTCGAAATCAACAACATTAACTATAAATCGCCAGCACGCTGAGGAATTAAAGCTAGAGGACGGGATGGAACGATTCCTCCATTTTGGCAAGGGGATGTGCGCGGTTAAAATAGTCTGTACGAATAAAATGCCCCTAAACGAATGGCGGTTATCTTCCGATTGCATTACTGCATTAAGGCTGCCTGTAAAAGCAAGATATGAAATCATTGTCAGAGATTCTGCGCTTAGGATAGGTCCGGTAATCGGGATTCTTGCTGCTAGAAAAAAGAGAAGACTTGATAGAAGGATTGGAACATTTAACGCCTATGCACGGCATTATAAGAACGTAAAAGGCTGTTTGATTGTTTTTTCATTGGAAGGTATCAATCAAGAAAATCAAACGGTGGAGGGATATAGGTATAACCCTTTTTCAAAGTCCTGGGTGAAAGGAACTTTCTATATTCCTGATGCTATATTTTCATTGATCGCCCTACCGGCTAGCTACAGGAAGTTTTTTAAACAGAATCTAAAGGTAGGATTTTTCAATGAGAAGAACCTGCATAAATGGCAGGTATATAATCATTTAAGTAGTTTCAATGAAATCAAGCCGTTTCTTCCGAAGACAGTTCTTTACCAGAATCCGGAGCAATTGCTGGATTTTTTAAAGCAACACGGATGTGCTTACGTTAAACCGATAAAGGGATATAAAGGCAAAAATGTTGTAAAGGCCTCGTATGAAAAAAATCTATTAAAAGTTGAAACGGTAAAAAACAATAAGCCTATTACATTGCTTATTCATAATCCCCAGGTCGAGTTTTCAAAAATGTTCAAGACGAATTCATTTATTGTACAGGCCTGTTTAAATCTAAAAATACTCAATGATTGTGTAGCAGACCTTAGGATTCCCATTAATAAAAACCAGGATGGAAACTGGGTGGTGGCCGGTTTCGTGGCAAGGCGGGGGCGAAGCGGCAGCGTCGTCAGCAATCGATCAAGCGGGGGAAGCGTGTTGCCTGGAAGGGAAATGCTGCGGCAGGCATTCTTATTAAATAAGGAAGAATTGGATTCATGGGAGCAGCAAATAAAGAACCTTGCAATAAAAGTTGGTGAAAAACTGGACATGTCAGGGTTACATTTCGGCAGGCTCGCACTAGACTTGGCAATAGATTCAAATAGGCAGTTTTGGATTGTAGAAGTAAATAACCGCCACCCTAACGACGATATTTTTGCTTTAGCCGGTCAACCCGAAGTGACCGAGGAAGTAAAACTAACAAATCTGCTGTATGCAAAGAAAATAGCAGGATTCATTTGATGTTTAGAAGGAATAGGGGGGCAAAAAACATGGGTTTTACATTAGGGATTCTAGGTGGGATGGGGCCAGAAGCAACTATTGAATTGGTTAAGCAGATTATAAAAAAGACCCCGGCTAAAATGGATCAGGATCATATTCCGATTATCATTTTTAATAATCCCAAAATCCCATCTAGAATAGATGCCATTTTAAATGGTGCAGAAAGCCCGTTAAACATGCTTCAGGAATCTGCAAAAGTATTGGAAAATGCAGGCGCAGACTATATACTCATACCTTGCAACACCGCACATTACTGGTTCCAGGAAATAGCTGAAAGCGTGAATATACCGGTTTATAACATGATAAGAGGGACAGTGAGCTATGTTATTCAAACTTATCATTCCAGTAAAATACTTTTATTTGCAACTGAAGCGACAATAAAAGCAGGGATATATGAAAAAGAATTTTCCAGTAAAGGCGTAGACGTCATAGTGCCAAATACAGAAGAACAGAAAGTTATTAATACGGCCATAAAAGATGTGAAGACTGGGTTGCTTTACAATAATCCAAAGATAGCAGAAATAAATACAATTTTAAGGAAATACAAAAAAGAAAATGTTACCGTCGTTCTTGCAGGCTGTACAGAACTTTCTTTGCTTCTTCGCTATTTTGACTCAGAATTTATAAAGGTTGATCCACTGGATATTGCAGCCGAAGAAGCTGTTCGAAGAGCAAAAGAACATGGCGAATAGGTTAATTTAAAGAAGCACTCGAACCGTACTCTAAGAAACGCGAATGTTCTCCCATACTCGCTCTGTGATCCTTCAAATATGAGGGTTAGTATTATTCACTGGGGGAAAGCGCACTAATCTATTCATTTTATATATAAAAAAAACCTTGAATAATCAAGGTTTTTTGATGTCCCAGAAAGGATTCGAACCTTCGACCTACAGTTTAGGAAACTGTTGCTCTATCCTACTGAGCTACTGAGACTTAAAATAGGAACGTTACTAATTATAATAAGTTAATCGAAAAAGGTCAATAAAAAGTTCAAATCATAAATTAGTCTGGGTATTGACCACATTCTTTTTTTTACCAGTTTTATTTCGGAAAATAGACCAAACGATTAAACTTAAAATTATTAATAACCCTTCTAACGATAGAATATACCTCGGGTATGGTCCAAGTACATCCAATAAACTTGCACTTTCTGGCTTATGACTTAAGAACATATAATTACCGCCGACAAGATGATTGATAAACATAATAATCGGCATCAGGACATTCAAAAAGATAAACAATTTTACTACAGACCAAATGGTTGGCCGGTACCCTTTGACCCAGGTGAAATAAAGCGGCACCCAAATGCTCATCAAATGAGTATAAAAGAAATGAAAGAATCGAAAGTGCGGGAAGTCATAGTTTAATAAAGGTGTAAATATAGCTTGTGAAGCCCCAAGTAAGGCCGTAAATAATAATATTTCATAAATAACTTTTTTCTTTGTCAGTAATAATAAGACCGTTAAGATAAGACTGATACTGCACAACTCTAGTGGGATCGCGTGGCTGACATTCCAGCTGCCATTGACTAACATCCAACTATGATAAGTTGTTTCCATTAAAATCAATGAAATAGCTGCCCCGATTTCAATACCTCGCCATTTCTTCGTCTTCATCTTTTCACGGTATAAAAATATAGCAATAACGACGATCAATAAAATGGCAATGATAACAAAATGGCTGACTGAATACATTTCAAAGTCATAATTTTTATTGCTGCGCCCAAACCAATCCATAAATGCACCACCCTTACTTCAATAGTAACACGGTTTTATTAAGGAGTAAGTCGAAAATTAGAATATTTTAAAAATTGTATGTTTCTATGAAATAGAATAAATAACTATCAATTTGCCAAAATTTCATCGGGTGCCTGACACCAACTGTATGTGATATAATAGTTTGTCGAAGTAAATCGAATGAATAGTAGTGGAGGAGCAAGTTTAACGAAGTAACTAGTCGCTAAACAAACTCAACAGCCACAGACAAATCTAATAAATGAAGAATAACGTGGAGGTCATTATGGCTGGTTATACGCCGATGATACAACAATATTTAACCGTTAAGGCAGATTATCAAGATGCCTTTTTATTTTTTCGCTTAGGCGATTTTTATGAAATGTTTTTTGACGATGCAATTAAAGCATCACAAGAATTGGAGATTACACTCACAAGCCGGGAAGGTGGCTCGGAAGATAGAATTCCGATGTGCGGAGTTCCGTATCACGCAGCTGCCAATTATATTGAACAGCTTATTTCAAAAGGCTATAAAGTGGCAATTTGTGAGCAGATGGAAGATCCTAGACAAACAAAAGGGATGGTCAAACGGGAAGTGGTTCAACTCATCACGCCGGGTACCGTTATGGATGGCAAAGGATTAGCCGATAAAGAGAACAACTACTTAGCATCCATAACCAAATTTGATGATCAAACATACGGTTTTGCCTACAATGATATTTCAACTGGTGAAAGCCGGGTTACTTTGCTTTCAAGTAATTTTGATGAAGTACTCAATGAACTGGCCGTTTTAAGTGCAAAAGAGGTTGTTGTCGCCAGCAATTTTGACGGAGAGCTGCAGAAGAAAATGCGCGAACGAGATGTACTCGCCATTTCATTTGAGGATAATAGTTCAATAGAGATGAACTTTTCTCATTTGCTCGAAGGACTTAACCAAGATAAATTGAAACAGACAGTAGCAAGACTTTTTAACTATTTATTCCGGTCGCAAAAACGTAGTCTTGACCATCTTCAGCCGGTGACGACCTATCAAATCCATCAATATATGAAAATTGATTACTATTCCAAACGCAATTTGGAATTAACGGAGACAATCCGTTCTAAAGGGAAAAAAGGCTCCCTATTATGGCTGTTGGATGAAACGAAAACAGCAATGGGGGGCAGGCTGTTAAAACACTGGATCGACAGACCCTTAATTACCCAAAATGACATTGAGTATCGTCATACACTAGTGGATGTGTTAATACATCATTATTTCGAACGGCAGGAGCTTCGGGAAAAATTAAAAGAAGTCTATGATTTAGAGAGATTAGCAGGCCGGGTTGCCTTTGGGAATGTTAACGCCCGCGATTTAGTTCAGTTGAAGCGTTCCTTAATGCAAATCCCATTTTTAAAACAAATCCTTGCGGGCATGCAGAACGAACAAATGAATAAAATTGTCGAGCAGCTGGATCCCTGTGAAGAAGTAACCGATCTATTAGAGCAGGCGATTGTGGAAAATCCACCGCTATCGTTAAAAGAAGGCAATATTATTCGGGATGGCTATCATGACCAATTGGACCAATATCGCGATGCCAGCAGGAATGGGAAGTCCTGGATTGCCCAGCTTGAGCGGGAAGAACGCGAGAAAACTGGGATCAAGTCGTTGAAGGTCGGCTATAATCGTGTCTTTGGCTATTATATCGAGGTTACTCGGGCCAATTTGCACCTGTTAACGGAAGGGCAGTATGAACGGAAGCAGACCTTAACGAATGCAGAACGCTTTATTACACCAGCCTTAAAGGAAAAAGAGGCGTTAATTTTACAAGCGGAAGAAAAATGCGGTGAGCTGGAATATGAGTTGTTTACCGAAATCCGAGAGATCGTAAAAGAACAAATACCGCGTTTGCAAGCTTTGGCTAAAACGGTCAGTGCACTGGATGTCTTGCAGTGCTTTGCTCAAGTCAGTGAAGAGCGCCGTTATGTAAAACCTCAATTTTCGAGGGAACGCCGGGTAGTGATTAAGGATGGACGCCATCCTGTGGTGGAAAAGGTCTTAAACGCCCAGGAATATGTTCCAAATGACTGCATGATGGACAGTGACCGCGAAGTTCTGTTAATCACAGGTCCGAATATGTCGGGTAAAAGTACGTATATGCGGCAAATTGCGTTGATTGCAATCTTAGCGCAAATTGGCTGTTATGTTCCTGCTTCAGAAGCGGTCTTACCCATTTTTGACCAGGTATTTACCCGCATTGGGGCAGCAGATGATCTCATTTCCGGTCAAAGTACGTTTATGGTCGAAATGCTTGAAGCCAAAAATGCGATTACCAATGCCACGCAAAATAGTTTAATCTTGTTTGATGAAATTGGCCGCGGTACTTCCACCTATGACGGAATGGCGCTGGCCCAGGCAATCATTGAATATATTCATGAGCGGATTGGTGCTAAGACGTTATTTTCTACACACTATCATGAACTAACTGTATTGGATGAGGAATTGTCGAAGTTAAAAAATATTCATGTCAGTGCGATTGAACATCAGGGCAAGGTAGTGTTCCTTCATAAAATAAAAGAAGGTCCAGCCGATAAAAGTTATGGAATTCATGTGGCCCAGCTGGCCGAGTTGCCTGCCGAATTAATCCGTCGGGCCAGTGAGATTTTAACTACTCTGGAGCAAACAGACGTCGAACCGACTCCTCAGAAAAAAGCTCCAGTCGTAGTTGAAGAACAACCGGCCCAATTATCTTTCTTTGATGAGCCGGTAGAACCGAAAAAAGTAGAACCCACTGCGAAAGAAAAACGGGTGTTAGAGAAAATAAAAGAGTTAGAGTTATTAGATGTTACACCACTTCAGGCGATTAACCTGCTGTATGAGCTCCAGAAAAAGTTAAAGTAGGGGGTGCCAGATATGGGGAAGATTATTCAATTAGATGACGCCCTGTCTAACAAAATAGCTGCCGGCGAGGTGGTCGAACGGCCCGCCTCTGTTGTAAAAGAACTCGTGGAAAATGCCATTGATGCTGGCAGCACCGTGATTGAAATAGAGGTAGAAGAAGCGGGACTTGCGAAAATCCGCATTACCGATAACGGGTATGGCATTGAGGAAGAAGATGTTTTACTCGCTTTTCAACGCCATGCCACCAGTAAAATCAAGAATGAAAATGATCTATTCCGAATTCGGACACTGGGTTTCCGTGGTGAGGCCCTGCCTAGTATTGCCTCTGTCTCCCGTCTCGAGATGCAGACATCAACTGGCGAAGGTGCGGGAAACAAGATCATTATTGAAGGCGGGAAAGTCGTAACGTTTGAAAAAGCTTCAGCACGACGCGGCACAGATATCACGATTACGGATTTATTTTATAACACTCCCGCCCGCTTAAAGTACATGAAAACCATTCATACCGAACTTGGTAATATTACCGATGTGGTCAACCGGCTCGCTTTGTCACATCCAGAGGTAGCCTTTCGTTTGATCCATAATGAGCGGAAATTGCTTCATACGACTGGAAACGGAGATGTTCGCCAAGTTCTTGCTGCCATCTACGGGCTGGCGATCGCGAAGCAGCTCGTTCCAATATCCGGGACGTCGCTTGATTATACCATCAGCGGATTTGCGTCGATGCCGGAAGTAACAAGGGCCTCCAGAAATTATATTTCAACGATGATTAATGGACGATTTATTAAAAACTACCCATTGGCAAAAGCGATTCAAGAAGGATATCATACGTTGCTTCCAATTGGCCGCTTTCCGATTGTCCTGCTCAATATTCAAATGGATCCATTGTTAGTGGATGTCAATGTCCACCCATCGAAAATGGAGGTCAGAATCAGTAAAGAAGCAGAATTAGATGAACTTGTCACAAATATTATTAAAGAAACGTTTAAATCCAAAATATTAATCCCAACCGCCTATACACAGGTGAAAAAGGAAGAAGCGAAAGAGGAGCAAACGGTGTTAATTCTTGATGAAGGTACACCGGTTACGAATACCCAACAGACTACCAAATGGGAATGGACTGCTGCTCAGCCTATCATGTCTGATTCTAGACCTGTTTCAGCACCGTCATTTGAAAATAGGTTTGTTCAACCTGAAAAAATGGAGGACCAACCTGCCTGGAAAACTAGTCAAATTGCCTACGAGACGAGTAGTACGGAGGACTTTTCAAGTGTGGATGCTTCCCAAGGTAATCCATATAGGGATACGAAGGTTGATCCTGTCGATGAAAGCTCTAGCAGGATTCCGCGTCTTTATCCGATTGGGCAAATGCATGGCACCTATATTTTTGCGCAGAATGAGAATGGCTTATATATTATCGACCAGCATGCCGCCCAAGAACGGCTCAAGTATGAGTACTTTCGGGAAAAAGTAGGACAAGTTTATTCGGAACTGCAGGAAATGCTTGTCCCTTTGACCTTCGAATATTCAACAGATGAATTTGTGAAAATATCGGAAAATTTAAGTGAACTAGAAAAGGTCGGCGTCTTTCTTGAGGAATTTGGCTTAAACAGTTTCATTGTCCGGAATCATCCTCAATGGTTTCCTAAAGGGGAAGAAAAACAAATTATCGAGGATATGATTGAACAGCTTTTATCGATGAAGAAAGTCGATATTAAAAAGCTGCGTGAAGAAGCTGCTATTATGATGAGCTGTAAAGCGTCGATTAAAGCCAATCGCCATTTGCGAAACGATGAAATTCAAGCATTGCTCGATGACTTGCGCAAAGCCTCAGATCCCTTTACTTGTCCGCACGGCAGGCCGATTATCGTCCATTACTCTATTTATGAGATGGAAAAAATGTTTAAACGAGTCATGTAAGTTATTGTGACCGTGGTATAGAAAAAAGAAGGCCTGCGGTCATAAAAAAAGGTAATTGTGACCGCGAAAGAGAAAAAACAAGGCTCACGGTCACAAAAATAGAAAATTGTACCCATGCAAGCGAAAAAACCGAATTACAGTCACAAAAAAACAAAACTTGTCACAAACCAAAGAAGAGGCTGCAGGTTCAAAACCTGCAGCCTCTTCTTATTATATTGCAAACGTCTTATTTCACTGCCGCATGCACCTTGTTCATAAACGCAAGTGCCTGTCCAGTACCTATAACTACGGATTCAAGCGGGTTTGGTGCTTGTTGAACAGGAACGAAGATTTCCTCGCTCAGCCATTGCTCCATTCCATTTAATAAAGCGCCGCCGCCTGTTAAAATAACGCCTCGATCGACAATGTCACCGCTAAGTTCGGCAGGGCAGTCTTCAAGCGTTGCTCTGACAGCTTCTAAAATGTGCAATAGGGCTTCCTTCATGGCAGTACGAATTTCATAGGATGAAAGGGAAATAGTTTTTGGCAAACCTGTCACGAGATCACGTCCACGGACTTCCATGAAAAGTTCTTCATGGTCGACAAGTGCATACCCGATTTCCATTTTAATTTTTTCAGCAGTTCGTTCACCAATCAATACGTTGTATTCTTTCCGAACATATTGAATAATATCGTCATCCAGGCGATCACCGCCAATTTTAATTGAATGGCACGCCACCACTCCGCCAAAAGATATAATCGCAACTTCTGTGCTGCCGCCACCGATATCTACGACCACGTTGGCAACTGGTTCATCCACGGGTAAACCTGCCCCGATAGCCGCTGCTACTGGTTCCTCAATCAAGGCGATTTTCTTAGCGCCGGCATTTCTTACAGCATCTTCAATCGCTCTTCGTTCCACACTATTAGAACCCGATGGAATGCAGACCACCACATTTGGCTTACGAAGGCCAAAACCCATTTTTTTAGCGGCCTTTTTCAACACATATTTTAACATATCAGTGGTCACGTCAAAATCAGCAATCACTCCTTCTTTTAAAGGGCGGATGGCAATGATTTTTTCTGGTGTCTTCCCGACCATTTCTTTTGCTTCGTGACCGACAGCGACAATATTTTTTGTACCTGTATCAATGGCAACTACTGAGGGCTCATTATACGCGATTCCTTTGTTTTTACTATAAACCAATATATTAGCAGTTCCTAGATCAATTCCAATGTCAAAATTCGAAAGCATTTTTTTCACCTTATTCCTCAAGTTTTAATACAACATAACCTACGAATAAGGGTACCATGAATTTGGGGGTGGAAAGCGGTTTGTAAATGAACCGTTATGGTTTTGTAAACTTGCATGAAATAATTACCATCTATGGAAGTGAAATAGAAAAAAATTTACCCCTGATGAGGCGCATAGAAACGGTATTTTTTGTTTATACTAGTTTGATGTTCAACTGCTTTTTAAAAGTGTGGTACGATGTAGGGGTGAAAGTGCATTGGTCATTACTACTTTCACTGAAAATGGGATAAGGCAGTGTGAAAATATTGGATTCAAAACAAAAATTATTGGTCATAATTGGTCCCACCGCAGTTGGGAAAACAAAATTGAGCATTGAGATGGCCAAACGCTATAATGGTGAAATCATTAGCGGCGATTCTATGCAAATTTATCGTGGAATGGATATTGGAACGGCTAAAATAACGACAAATGAAATGGAGGGAATTCCCCATCATTTGATTGATATTAAAGAGCCCTCTGAATCGTTCTCGGTAGCTGAGTTTCAACAGCTTGTCCGTGCAAAAATAAGTGAGATTGCGAAGTCGGGAAAGCTTCCCATTATAGTCGGCGGAACGGGACTATATATACAATCTGTTATTTATGATTATCAATTTTCTGATGTTCCTGGAGATGAGTCGTTTCGGCATCATCTTGAAGAAAGAGTAAAGGAAATAGGTAATGAAGCTCTGTACAAAGAATTAGTCGAGGTCGATCCAAGCAGTGCTGCACACATCCATCCGAATAATGTTCGCAGGGTCATTCGTGCCTTGGAAATATTCCATACGACGGGGAAAACGATGCAAGAAGTTCAATCTACCCAGCAGCCAGATCTTTTGTATCAAACAGCACTTATAGGTTTAACGATGGAAAGAGAAAATCTGTATGAGCGAATTAATCAACGTGTGGATGGTATGATCGAAGAAGGGCTCCTTGCAGAGGTAAAATCCTTATATGATCAAGGGTTACGGGATTGTCAATCGATCCAAGCCATCGGTTACAAAGAAATTTATGACTACTTAGATGGTAAAGTGACAGTCGATGAAGCTGTCGAACATTTAAAACAAAATTCTAGAAGATATGCTAAAAGACAATTAACTTGGTTTCGGAACAAAATGGATGTAAAATGGTTTGATATGACAGATGTGAAGAACTTCGCAAAAAAAATAGCGGAAATTTCACAATATGTTGAAGGAAAGCTTCAAGTAAAATCGAATACATATTAGTAGAGATAAAAGAGGAGGAAATACAAATGAAAACAACCATTAATATTCAAGACCAATTTTTAAACCAGTGCCGTAAGGACAACATGAACGTTACGGTATTCCTTCTAAATGGTTTTCAATTAAGAGGCCAGATCAAGGGCTTTGATAATTTTACCGTTCTTTTTGAATCAGAAGGGAAGCAGCAGTTAGTATTCAAGCATGCGATTTCAACCTTTGCTCCACAACGTAACGTTCAACTTGAATTGGATCAGCAATAAAATACTTTAGTTAAATCGAGCCCATTATTAATGGGCTCTTTTTATTTATGCTAAAATCTTTTTTTAATGATTTCCAAGAAGTGTGAATACACATAGAGTGAAGGAATATGCCTACCCTAAAACAATTCTGCGCAGCCTGTATCTGGCTGCCTTACGTATACTGTTTGCAGAATGAGAGGTGATAGCTTTGGACCAACAGAGTCGTATGAAAAGCAACGGTCAAATAAGGGTGGTACTCAACTCACAAGAAAGAAAAACATTACGAAAAGAGGTACCAGATTTTCAAGTTGTTCCAAAGGTCATTCCCCCTGAGCACACGGCCCTTAAAGAAATTGAAGAGGAACTAGGGTCTCTGGTTGGCATGGATGAAATGAAAAAAATGATAAAAGAAATTTATGCATGGATTTATGTCAATAAGAAGCGGGAAGAGATGGGATTGAAGGCAAGAAAACAAGCCCTGCATATGATGTTTAAAGGGAATCCTGGAACAGGAAAAACCACAGTGGCGCGATTAATTGGAAAACTCTTTCAAAAAATGAGTGTGCTCACCAAAGGGCATTTGATTGAGGCCGAGCGGGCAGACCTCGTTGGGGAGTATATCGGCCACACTGCGCAAAAAACAAGAGATTTAATTAAGAAGGCACAAGGTGGTATTCTTTTTATTGATGAAGCTTATTCGTTAGGGCGTGGCGGTGAAAAGGATTTTGGGAAGGAAGCTATTGATACACTTGTCAAGCATATGGAGGATAAGCAGCATGAATTTATCCTCATTCTTGCAGGGTATTCACGAGAAATGGACTATTTTTTAACACTAAATCCAGGTCTTCACTCTCGCTTTCCACTAGTGATTGATTTCCCGGATTACAATATCGATCAACTAATGGATATTGCCGGCAGAATGTTGATTGAGAGAGAGTACACACTGAGCCATGAGGCTGAAAAAAAATTAAGAGATCATTTAATCTGGGTAAAGGCCGTGTTAAATCCGAACAGTTTTTCAAACGGCCGATATGTCCGTAATGTGATTGAAAAATCCGTTCGGGCACAGGCGATGAGGTTGTTAATGCTAAATAGTTATGACAAACATGAATTGATGACATTAAGGAGTAATGACCTTGTTTTTGAGGAAGATTAATATTGGGATCGGCTGGTTTAAAAACCAGCTGTTTTTTTATGAATAAATGGGGAAATTAGTACTATCCAAGCATTTTTTGTTATGATGAAGAACAGAGCATTAAAGGGAAGGAAGTGTTGTAGATGGAACAAAAGGATACAAAAGAGAAAGCGATTCTCGTTGGCTGTCAAACCAATGGAGATGAGGATTCGCGCTTCCAATATTCAATGGAGGAATTAGGAGCTTTAACTGAAACCGCACAAGGTGAAGTAGTCATGACTTTAGTCCAAAAACGGGATCGGGTTCATCCGGCTACCTATATCGGTAAAGGAAAAGTGGAAGAATTGAATGCGCTTGTGGAGGAACTGGAAGCAGATATTGTCATTTTTAATGATGAACTTTCTCCCAGTCAAAAAAGAAATCTGGCGTCTGATATAAATGCGCGGATTATTGACCGCACCCAGCTGATACTAGACATTTTTGCCCAAAGAGCCCGCTCTAAAGAAGGGAAACTGCAGGTGGAACTAGCCCAGCTGCAATACATACTGCCAAGACTGGCTGGACAAGGTACTGCCCTTTCACGTCTTGGCGCTGGAATCGGAACAAGGGGTCCGGGGGAAACAAAATTAGAATCGGACCGCCGTCATATCCGCAGAAGAATTGATGATATTAAAAGTCAGCTTTCCGTTATTGTTCAGCACCGCGATCGCTATCGGGAAAGAAGAAAGAAAAATAAGACCTTCCAAGTGGCGATTGTCGGCTATACCAATGCCGGAAAATCTACACTTTTCAATCGATTATCGGAAGCAGAGTCGTATGAGGAAAATCAATTGTTTGCTACTCTCGACCCAATGACACGAAAATTAATTTTACCTAGCGGATTTTTAGCGTTAATTACCGATACAGTTGGATTTATTCAGGATCTGCCAACTACCTTAATTGCTGCCTTCCGGTCTACATTAGAAGAAGTAAAGGAAGCGGATTTGCTGCTTCACGTGGTCGATATGTCAAATCCGGATTATTTCCAACACGAAAAAACGGTCAAAAAGCTGCTTGATGATTTGGAAGTAAAAGAGATTCCGCAAATTACCGTGTATAATAAGAAAGATATTCAGCACTCAGATTTTGTCCCTACAGCAGATACACCAACTGTTTTTATTAGTGCCTTTGAAGAGGGAGACCGTCATGCCTTGAAAGAGCAAATGGAAAAGGTCGTCATAGAGATGATGGATCCCTACGAAGTTCAAATACCATCCACTGAGGGAAAACTGCTGTCACAATTAAAAAATGAAACCATCTTAAGAGCACTCGTATTTGATGAAGAGGAGCAATTTTATCGTTGCAAAGGATACTCCCTCAAGGACCATCAAATAACAGGGCAATTACAGAAATTTACCAAGTAGATAGGAGTTACAACATGTTTCAACAGTTGAAAAATGGGGAAAAACTTCAGCAGATTGTAAAAGAAGTGGAACAACAAATAGCTGAGGTACATAAGGAAATCGACGAAAGAATCGAAACGAATCAATTTAGAGTATTAAAAAGCTATCAAAAGCATCGTGTCAGTGATTCTCATTTTATCCCGTCCACAGGATATGGATATGATGATATTGGCAGGGATACTTTGGAATTAATTTATGCAGATGTTTTCGGGGGAGAAGCAGGGCTCGTTCGCCCGCAGATTATTTCGGGCACGCATGCGATTTCAATTGCCTTGTTTGGTGTGCTCCGTCCTGGTGATGAACTGCTTTATATTACCGGTAAACCATATGATACGCTCGAGGAAATAGTTGGGATTCGCGGCAATGGGGTAGGCTCTTTGAAAGAATTTGGCATCTCCTATGACAGTGTTGACTTGACCGATGAGGGTGCGATCAATTGGGATCAAGTGGCGGAAAAGATTAAACCCAATACGAAAATGATTGGAATCCAGCGCTCGAAAGGCTATGCGACAAGACCATCATTTACGGTTGAAGAAATAGGAGCAATGATCTCTTTTGTCAAAGAAATAAAACAAGACGTGGTTGTCTTTGTGGATAACTGTTATGGGGAATTTGTCGAAGAGGTAGAACCTTGTCATGTGGGCGCAGATTTAATGGCGGGCTCTCTCATCAAAAACCCTGGGGGTGGACTGGCAAAGACAGGCGGCTACATCGTAGGAAAGAAACAATGGGTCGAGGCATGCTCGTACAGAATGACCTCCCCAGGTATCGGGGCTGAGGCAGGGGCATCTCTTTACAGCCTTCAGGAAATGTACCAAGGGTTCTTCCTTGCCCCGCACGTGGTGGGACAGGCCTTAAAGGGTGCAGTATTTACGGCTGCCATATTAGAGAAATTAGGAATGAACTCATCACCAAAGTGGGATACGAAACGGACAGATTTAATCCAATCGGTCCAATTTGATGACAGAGATAAAATGGTGGCGTTTTGCCAGGCAATTCAATTTGCCTCACCAATAAATTCATATGTCACTCCCCATCCAAGTTATATGCCAGGATATGAAGATGATGTGATTATGGCAGCAGGAACCTTTATTCAAGGTGCCAGTATTGAATTAACCGCGGATGGCCCTTTAAGACCGCCCTACGTTGCCTATGTCCAAGGCGGTTTGACCTATTCCCATGTAAAAATGGCGATATGTTTGGCAATCGATGAATTACTAGATAAGGGATTAATCGTTCTCGATTGATTAAAATGAAAACAGGATTACGGTAAAAGGTAATCCTGTTTTTGTTATTTAAAAAATCCATGTGAGAAAACCTAACATAAGATTGACATCTTTTCTAACACACAATATAATGACAATATGATTTACAAAAAGAGAGGAGAAATTTGGTGAGTGGAAAAGAAATTCGTCGTTCTATGCCGCTGTTTCCGATTGGAACTGTCATGAAGTTAACTGAATTAACCGCAAGGCAAATCCGTTACTATGAAGAACACCAATTGATTTCTCCAGCAAGAACCGATGGTAATAGACGTATGTATAGTCTAAATGATATTGATAGACTACTAGAGATTAAAGATTTAATTGATCAAGGCGTGAACATGGCTGGAATTAAACAGCTATTCATGATGAAAGAAAAGCAAGAAATGAAAAACGAAGAGCCGACTAAAAATGTGAAACAAGAATTAACCGATGAACAACTACGAAAATTGTTACGCAACGAATTAATGCACACTGGTAGAAACAATCGATCCACATTACGCCAAGGCGATATGTCTCGATTTTTCCATTAAACATGATGATTCTATTTAAAAAATAGGGGGAATTAAGAAATGGCAAAGTATTCAAGAGAAGATATCCAACGTTTAGCTAAAGAGGAGAATGTAAAATTTATTCGTCTTCAATTCACTGACATTCTTGGAACAATTAAAAATGTTGAGATTCCGGTCAGTCAATTGGAAAAAGCACTCGATAACAAAATGATGTTTGATGGTTCCTCTATCGAAGGTTTTGTTCGGATTGAAGAATCTGATATGCTTCTTTACCCAGACCTTGATACATGGGTAGTATTCCCTTGGACAGCTGAAAAAGGGAAAGTAGCTCGTTTAATTTGTGATATCTATACTCCAGATAGAAAACCATTTGCTGGAGATCCCCGTAATAACCTAAGAAGAGTGTTAAGGGAAATGGAAGAGCTAGGATTTACTAACTTTAATCTTGGACCTGAGCCAGAATTCTTCTTATTCAAATTAGATGAAAAAGGCGAACCAACACTTGAATTAAATGACCAAGGCGGATATTTCGATTTAGCCCCAACTGATTTAGGGGAAAACTGCCGCCGTGATATCGTTCTTGAACTAGAAGAAATGGGCTTTGAAATTGAAGCATCTCACCATGAAGTAGCGCCAGGACAACACGAAATTGATTTCAAATATGCAGATGCTTTAACAGCATGTGACCAAATCCAAACATTTAAGCTTGTTGTTAAAACGATTGCCCGTAAGCACGGCTTACACGCTACCTTTATGCCAAAACCATTATTCGGTGTAAATGGATCAGGTATGCACATGAACCTTTCATTATTCAAGGGTGGTCAAAATGCATTCTATGAGCCTACTGGCGACTTAGAAATGAGCGATGAAGCTCGTCAATTCATTGCTGGTATCCTTAAACACGCTGAAGCCTTTACAGCGGTAACAAACCCTACTGTAAACTCATATAAGCGTTTAGTACCTGGCTATGAAGCACCTTGTTATGTTGCATGGTCTGCAATGAACCGTTCACCATTAATCAGAATCCCAGCATCTCGTGGATTAAGCACACGTGTAGAAGTACGTAGTGTTGACCCAGCTGCAAATCCATACCTTGCAATGGCTGTTCTATTAAAAGCAGGTTTAGATGGAATTAAAAATAAATTAACTCCTCCAGCACCAATTGACCGTAACATCTATGTTATGAGCAAAGAAGAAAGAATCGAAGAAGGAATCGTTGATCTTCCAGCAACCCTTGCCGCTGCATTAGAAAAACTTCAAGCGGATGAAGTAATCATGGATGGTCTTGGCGAGCATATCCTAGAACACTTTATTGAAGCAAAAGAAATTGAATGGGATATGTTTAGAACTGTCGTTCACCAATGGGAACGCGATCAGTATATGAGCGTATATTAATTCTTACAAGAGCCTTGGCGCGTATCGCGTCAAGGCTTTTATTTCGAGTTTTATTCACCGTTTTAAAAGGAAAACCTTCCTGTTTAACGAATATTTACTATAAATACATAATTAATAAGGTAAATGGTTAAAAAACAGGAGGAAACTAAAAATGGGTCAGGAGCTTATTAGAAGATTTGACTTCTCGGATACAGGTATCCATCTTTATGAAAGTAATCATCTTAAAGGAAAGTTTGTTTCGGAACATTATCATGATCATTTTCAAATTCTTTATGCTTTGGAGGGGGAGGGGGAAATTACCCTTGATGGAAAGACTTATGATTTTTCCAAAGACAAAGTCGTCCTAATTAATCCCGATTGTATCCATTCGATTCAAGCAACAACCAAATTGACCGTACTCGTTTTAGCATTTTTAGTTCCTGCTTTAAAAGTTTCTGTACAGGAGGAATTACTTTCTTTAATCGAGCGGGAATCCAAACATTTTGAACTTGATATTTTTACGGCAAGTGAGATTAGACCATTATTTAGAAAAATGCTTTATGAACAAAAAAAAGGTGATATTTTTAGGAAGCTGCTCATGCCTGTTTACCTGCTTGAAATTATCATTTTGCTGCTGCGTCAACAAGATTTTGCTTATGTACAAGATGCGAATGATATTCGCTCCATCCAAATGAAGGAATATATTGATCGGCATTATTTTGAAAATATATCAGCAGAGAGTCTATCTACCCTTTTTGGGATTTCTACAAGGTACATGAATGATATTTTTAAAACAAAATTTAATGATACCCCATTACAATACCTTCAAAAAGTAAGAATCAATCAAGCGAAGGAGCTTCTTTTGAAAACGGACCAAGATATTGTGTCGATTTGCTTTGAGGTTGGCTATGAAACCTTATCAACCTTCTATCGTACATTTAGAAATTTAGTTGGCATTTCGCCTAACAAATTTCGTTTATCCGGTCAGTCATCAGCAGACATAAATGAGACAGTTTCCTAATCAAACCACCTCTTCCGGGAATGCCGGAAGAGGTGGTTTCATGTAGACCGCTGAGAATTCGAGGAAAACGACCATTTTACGATTCATCTCCGATATTGCAAAAAACCTTCCGATATAGATGAGAAAATACTTTCTGAATTTTTTAAAATAACAGTAAGTTAGTAAACATATTTTGACTTCAAAAGTCAGAATTAAGGAGGATAACAAATGGCAGTCAAACATGTTGGGTTAATTATGAACGGTGTAACAGGAAGAATGGGAACCAATCAGCATTTAGTCCGGTCTATTGTGGCTATTCGTGAGCAAGGCGGCGTGGCACTATTAAATGGGGATCTAATTATGCCAGATCCGATTTTAGTCGGCAGGAATGAAGAGAAGCTCCAGGCTTTAGCGGAAAAGTATCAGATCTCCCGCTGGAGCACAAATCTTGATGAGTGTCTAGCGGACCCTTATAACGTCATCTATTTTGATGCACAAACCACCGTGAGGAGAGCAGATGCAATCCGAAAAGCGATTAAAGCGGGCAAGCATATTTATTGTGAAAAACCAACAGCTACTAGTGTAGAAGAATCATTGGAGTTAGCACAATTGGCTTATGAGGCTGGGGTAAAAAATGGAGTCGTTCAAGATAAATTATTTTTACCTGGGCTCTTAAAATTAAAAAGGTTGGTAGATTCGGGTTTCTTCGGAAAAATTTTGTCTGTGCAAATGGAATTTGGATATTGGGTCTTTGAGGGAGACTGGCAGGCCGGCCAACGTCCTTCCTGGAATTATCGTAAAGAGGACGGCGGCGGAATCATTGTCGATATGTTCGCCCACTGGCGTTATGTCCTTGACAACTTGTTCGGAAACGTGAAAGCGGTGTCATGCCTAGGAGTAACCCATATACCAAAACGGATTGATGAACAAGGCAAACCATATGAGTGCACGGCAGATGATGCTGCCTATGCGACTTTTGAACTTGAAGGCGGCATTATTGCACAAGTAAATTCTTCTTGGACAGTTAGAGTAAATCGTGAAGATCTATTAACAATTCAAGTAGATGGTACAGAAGGAAGTGCGGTTGCTGGATTAAGAGATTGTAAGATTCAACACCGGGTCAATACACCGAAACCGGTGTGGAATCCTGATATTGAAAACCCATTCCAATTTACTGAACAATGGCAGACCGTTCCAGATAATCAACTCTTTGATAATGGTTTTAAGGTGCAATGGGAGTTATTCCTAAAACACGTGGTGGCAGATGAGCCGTTTGTTTGGGATTTGTTAGAAGGTGCGAAAGGAACCCAATTGGCAGAATTAGGACTTAAATCATGGGATGAGCGCCGCTGGATTGATGTGCCAGAACTTAGCTTGGGGGTGAGAGCGAATGGGGAAACTGTTAACGCTGGCAAGTAAGAATGGAGGGACATTTAATTATCTTGCAGGAGAAGCAGGTTCCTTTTCCATCCCGGAAGGCCCATTTAAAAGCAGGATTGCCTTTTCAGCTGCACATGTGGTGTGTGATCCGTTTGCCGATGTGGATCCCCTCTTACATTCAAAGATTGATTGGGAAAACACTTTAGCTTATCGGCATCATCTTTGGTCGCTTGGGCTCTCGGTCGCTGAGGCAATGGATACTGCCCAACGAGGCATGGGCTTAAATTGGGAAATGGCTAAAGAGCTGATTCGCAAGTCCGCTGCTGAGGCCAAGACGGTCGGGGGAAGAATCGCTTGTGGAGCTGGGACTGACCATCTTCTCCCAGGTCCTTCGGTCACATTAGCAGATGTGCAGGCTGCCTATGAGGAGCAATGTGAATTTGTCGAGAAGAATAATGCACAAATTATTTTAATGGCGAGCAGGGCACTGGCAGAGTGTGCTCAAGGCCCGGACGAATATGAAAGAGTGTATGCCAATATCTTACGCCAGGTTTCGAAGCCCGTCATTCTCCATTGGTTAGGAGACATGTTTGATCCTGCACTTACAGGCTATTGGGGCTACAAGGACTTGGATAATGCAATGGAAGTCTGCTTAAACGTTATTTGGGATAACAAAGAAAAAGTAGATGGAATCAAAATTTCTTTGCTGGATGCCTCCCGGGAAATTGAGATGCGCCGTCTTCTTCCTCCAGGAGTGAAGATGTACACCGGCGATGACTTTAACTATCCAGAACTAATTAAAGGGGACCATCAAGGCTATAGCCATGCCTTGTTAGGAATCTTTGATGCAATCGCTCCTGCGGCAGCGGCAGCAATGCATGCACTTGATGATGGAAATCTAAATCAATACAGTCAGTTATTAGAAAAAACTGTCCCTCTAGCACGCCATATTTTCCAAGCACCCACGTATTCTTACAAAACCGGGATTGTGTTTATGGCCTATTTAAATGGGCATCAATCCCATTTTCGGATGATTGGCGGTGCGGAAAGTTCACGATCCATCGTGCACCTCTCAGAATTATTTGTGTTGGCTGACAAGGCAGGCTTACTTACAGATCCAGATCTTGCTGCTGAAAGAATGAAACTAGTTTTAAATTTAGCCGGTATTCGTCAGGAGGAACTATATAGTGGAAAACTTTGAGAAATTGAGTTTAAACCAAATTACGACCGATAACTGGACACTGGCTGAAGCGATTGAAGGCTGTGCACGTGCAGAAATTCCATGGATAGCCCCATGGCGCCATAGGGTACAAGAACTAGGTTTAAGTAAAAGCAAAAAGTTAATCAACGATGCCGGAATTAAGGTTTCAAGTTTATGCAGAGGCGGCATGTTTCCGGCTGAAACAGCTCTCGAACGGCAAAAACGGATCGATGATAACAAAAGGGCGGTTGAAGAAGCGGCCGAGATTGGGACAGATGTGTTGGTGTTAGTGTGCGGCCCTTCACCCAACCGGGACATCGTGTCTGCCCGTCAAATGGTCGCTGAAGGAATTGCTCAATTGGTGCCATTTGCTGAATCGTATGGTGTGAAATTGGGTATCGAACCCTTACATCCCATGTATGCTGCTGAACGTTCGGTGGTTGTATCGATGGATTTAGCGAATACACTCGCGGAAGCTTATCGGCCTGATCAAGTTGGAGTAGTCGTGGATGTTTTCCACGTTTGGTGGGATCCGGATTTATATAACCAAATTAATCGTGCGAAAGGGCGCATCCTTGGTTTCCATGTTTCCGATTGGCTTGTCCCCACTCCAGACATGTTAAAGGGACGCGGGATGATGGGGGATGGAGTAATTGAAATCAACCGTATTCGTCAAGCTGTAGAGCAAACGGGCTATAATGGGCCAATTGAAGTGGAAATTTTCAATGACCAAATTTGGAGTCAGCCTGGAGACGAAACCCTATATCAGATGAAGGAAAGCTATTTGAAACATGTTTAACAATGAAAAGGAAGTGATGTAGAGAGTCACTTCCTTTTCTAATAATAGGTCTTTTCGGAAAAGAATTTTCCCAAGCTTTTCATATATGTTTCTCCTAAATTAAGAATTTTTCTCCTAATATCGTAAGACATTAATTAACGAAATATTCAAAATAGGGAGTAGATAAAGCGAAGGTAAAGCATGAGGAGGTAAAAGAGTAAACATTCATTTTCTAATGCTCTCGATTAAATTAAAAGATATTGTTTATCATTGAACTGAATTCGGAAGTTTTTGTAAGCGCTTATATGGTATTAGTTTTTTTTAGTGGAAAGGCATCTTCGAGATGGTTGAAATTAAAGACGGCAACATTTTTTAAGTTAATACAATAAGGGGGGATTCGTTTGAAGGACACCAATGAGCTGGAATTGCAGAATTTAAACAAACGTTATGTTTTGAAAAAATCAAATTCAAAGTCTATTAAAAATCGAAGTAAACAATACCTGCCAGTGATCACTATTATTCTACTGATGGTTATATGGGAAATCATAACGAAGGTTACTTCTATCCCAAATTATATCTTGCCGGCACCTTCCGTCATTATAAAGGAAACGTTTGTGGAATACCAAACGCTTTTAAAAGAAGGGTGGGTCACTACGTATGAATTACTGGGAGGCTACCTTCTAGCCATAATAGTGGGAATTCCTTGTGCTGTATTAATTGTGTATTCTTCCATTTTTGAAAGAACGATTTATCCTATTTTAGTCTTCATGCAAACCGTTCCGAAAATTGCCATTGCTCCATTATTTATTGTTTGGTTTGGAATTGGGACATTGCCTAAAGTATTGGTTGCTTTTTCCATGGCATTTTTCCCAATTGTCATTGACACCGTGGCCGGGCTGCGCTCCATAAATCCAGATATGATTTCGCTGGCCAGATCAATGGGGGCCACCCGATTAGAAATCCTAAGAAAAATCCAATTCCCGAATGCTCTGCCGCATATCTTCAGTGGACTGAAGGTTGCCATTACATTAGCCGTTGTTGGGGCTATTGTCGGTGAATTTGTTGGAGCGGATAAAGGGTTAGGATACTTACTGTTAGTAGCAAATGGAAATATGGACACTACCTTTTTATTTGCTGCACTAATTATCTTAACGGTTATTGGACTATTATTCTTTTACCTTGTTGAATGGTTAGAAAAAAAGATTATTCCATGGAACAAGAATATGGAAGAAGATAAATAATGAAACTTTCACTAGGAATAAGGGGGAAATAAGATGAAAAAGTTTTTTTCAATGACGTTGGCAATTGTCCTTAGCTTGGTCTTATTAGCTGCTTGCGGCAGCACCAGCGAGAAAACATCAAGTAAAGGTGAGAAAAAATCAACCACCACAGCCAATAAAAAGCTAGAAAAAGTGAAGCTTCGCGTCAACTGGGTCCTATATGGTGAACATGCTCCATTCTTTGTTGCATTAGAAAAAGGCTATTACAAAGAAGCGGGATTAGACGTTGAAATTCAAGAGGGCGATGGCTCAGCATCTACCGTTAAACTAGTAGCAAATAAATCAGTTGATATTGGTTATGCGGATGCATCTGCTTCGTCAAAGGGAATTGTAAATGGAATGCCGGTTAAAATGGTTGGTGCCTATATGCAGGTCAACCCAAGTTCGATTATCTTTAAAAAAGAAAAAGGCTTTAAGACGCCTCAAGATCTTATTGGGAAAACAATTGCATTGACACAAGGTGATGCACCAAGTCAGGTATTTGATGCGTTGTTAGAAGTAAATAATGTGGATCAATCAAAGGTTAAAAAGTTATCTGTCGGAACACCTGCAGCAAAAGAAGCAGCCATGTTAACAGATAAAGCAGATGCATTTATTGGCTTCTATCATGACCAAGCCCCTAGAATTGAAGTAAATGAAAAGCTTGATTTAGACTATGTGAAATATGCAGATTTCGGGATTACCATGTATGCAACAGGTCTGGTTGTTCATAATGACACCATTAAAAACAATCCTGAGATGCTAAAGAAATTTATCAAGGCTACAAATAAAGGATGGGAATTTACGAAAGAAAATCCGCAAGAGGCAATCGATATTTTCTTGAAAAATGCTCCTAAACTCAATAAAGAGATTGTCTCTAAACAGGTAGAACAAATGATTACGAGCTTACAAACTAAAAATAGTGAAGGTAAGCCACTCGGCTGGATGGCTCCGAAAGACCAACAATCTACTATTGATACGCTTCAAAAATATAGTGATATGGGTGGAAGTAAAGAAATTGCTGATTACTTTACAAATGAGTTAAATCCAGAATAAAAGCGGTACCCGGGGCTTTATTCAGCCCCGGTGACGCTCATCCAGGGAAGGAGAATTCTTTTGACAATAGAGATTGCTACCAAGCCATTAATCGAAATTGAACATATTGGAAAGACGTATCAAACAAGAAATGGAGAAGTGCAAGCAGTAAAGGATCTCCATTTTAACGTGCAAGATGGTGAGTTTGTTTCACTTTTAGGCCCAAGCGGTTGTGGTAAGAGCACGTTACTGATGATTATTTCTGGACTAGTAAAACAAACACAAGGCAGAGTGAGGGTAAAGGGGAAAGAGGTGAATGAGCCTAGAACGGATGTAGGGATCATCTTTCAAAAACCATTACTATTAGAATGGCGGACCATTATAGATAATATTTTACTTCAGGCGGAAATTCGAAAATTACCATTGAAGGAATACAGAGTAAAAGCAGCGGAATTAATGAAATTGGTGGGACTAGAAGGGTTTGAGAATAAATATCCTAAAGAACTTTCGGGAGGGATGCAGCAACGGGTAGCTATTTGTAGAGCGCTCTTGCATGATCCTCAAATCCTTCTCATGGATGAACCTTTTGGCGCTTTGGATGCCCTGACAAGGGAGCGGACTGGTTCTGATATTGAACACCTATGGATGAAGCATAAAAAAACCTGTTTTTTAATTACCCATGACATAGAAGAAGCAGTCATGTTATCTGACCGAGTATTAATTCTCTCGAATCGTCCTTGTGAAGTGACAAAGGAAATAAAGATTGATTTTCCGCGCCCAAGGCACTGGAGTTTAAGAGAAACGCAGAAATTTGGCGAATATACACACCAAATTCGAGATGTTTTTACTGAAATGGGCGTGTTGGCAAGGAATTAAAAGCTGTTTTTATACAGCTTTTTTTTATTTCATATTAATAAAAAAATAAACCCCAGTAAGGAGGCATCCATACTGGGGAAACTAAACCTATTATTTCTCTCCGTCATGTTTCACTATTCTAAATTGATACAGAACGGTATCACCCGTAATTCCTGCAATAATAGAGAAAATAAGAATCTCCACAAAAGAATTAGGAGCTGTATACAGGACGAGGAGAAGAGAGGCAATTGCACCTAGAAGTACTTCTTCCAGAAAACCGAGATAAAGGAACTTTTTTGTTCTTCGAGGCATAATGATTTTTCCATGCTTCCGAACATGCCCAAGAATTCCAACCGACCCACCAATCACTAACGAGAAAATAATGTCCATTAACACTGTTTCTCACACTCCTTAAGCCTATTATTTTTGGGACCTAAGGTAAATCTTGGTGTACTACTATTATATGAAAGATTAACAACATGAGCATGAGTAAAAATACTGAGTTTTTAGTATTTATTCATGATTGCTATTTATTTAAAGAAATTTTCCCAAATAAAAAAGAGCTGATCGCAGCTCTTTTTATCCTAATGTATATGTCGATAGACTCCGATGACTTTTCCCAGAATGGCTACATTTCGTAAAATGATAGGATCCATGGTAGAGTTTTCCGGCTGCAGACGAATATAGTCCTTTTCCTTAAAAAATCTTTTACATGTTGCTTCATCTTCCTCGGTCATGGCTACTACAATGTCACCGTTATTAGCAGTTTGCTGCTGTTTTACAATAACATAGTCCCCATCAAGGATACCTGCTTCTATCATACTTTCACCCATGATTTCTAGCATAAATACTTGTTCATCTGACGGAGCAAGACTTTCAGGAAGAGGGAAGTACTCTTCTACATTTTCAATAGCTGTTATCGGAATCCCGGCCGTAACTTTCCCAACGACTGGTACGTTTACAACTTTATTTCTTGGAATGCTGGCTGCTTCATCTGCATCCAAAATTTCTATAGCTCTAGGTTTAGTAGGATCTCTCCTAATAAGTCCTTTACTTTCCAACCTTGCTAAGTGACCGTGAACAGTAGAGCTGGAAGCAAGTCCAACTGCTTCGCCAATTTCCCTGACTGAAGGAGGATACCCTTTACTTCTGACCTCATCTTTAATGAAATCGAGGATATCCTGCTGCCGTTTAGATATCTTTACCATGATAATGCACCTCGCCTGGTTAATGTTGTCTTTATTATAGCATGTTCTTCCATCTTATACAAACATAAGTTCGAAAAAATGGTTGACAACAAACAGATGTTCGGAATATAATAAAAACAGCAAAAGGGAACATATATTCTTATCGAGGTGCATTTATATGAAAAACTTATGGAAAAAATACTCGTATGCTATTACTCTCATAATCTTAAGCTGCTCACTGGCATTTATATTATCAATAAAGAATCATGAAATTGATCAACAAGAATATTTAAAAGTAACTATTTCTGAAGGCGACTCACTCTGGAAGATTTCAAACCAATATGCAGATCAGCATTCCTTATCAAATGATGAGTTCGTCAGCTGGGTCAAAAAGCATAACGAAGATATGAGTGATCAAATCTTTCCTGGTGAAGAAATTATCATTCCCGTTAGTAAAAAGGCTGACTCCACTACCACCATATTAGCTAGTGCTCCTGAAGAAGAATAGGAAGGCTGATCAATGAAAGCAATTATATACTGCCGTGTAAGCACGGAAAAAAACACACAAGATACATCATTAAAGAGACAAAAGGAAGAACTCCAAGAATTCGCCGAAGTTAACCAATTTGATGTCATAAAAACAATTGAAGAAAGACATAGTGGATTTGATGTAGAGCGAGATGGAATTATTGAAGCATTAGCATTATTTAAAGAAAAGCAAGCTGATGTTTTACTTATTCAGGATGATACCCGTTTAGGAAGGGGACATTCTAAAATTGCACTTATACATGAACTGCGAAAAATGAATATAAAAGTTTTTACCATACAGGATCAGGGTGAGATTTTTTTATCAGATGCAGATTTAATGGTTTTAGAAATTTTAAGTGCGGTTGAAGAGTTTCAAAGTCGGATTGCAAAATATAGAATCAGCAGGGGAATGGCAAGGGCTATAAAGGATGGCTTCGACCCATATAAGAACTTATCCAATATTCACTTGGGCGGCAGAGATAAAAAAGAGATTCCTGTTGAAGAGATAATAAATCTTCGGAAAAAGAAACTTACCTTTCATGAAATTGCCGCAACCTTAAGAGGATTGGGATATGACGTAAGTAAAGCAACAGTACATAGAAGGTATAAAGAATATATGGATGAGCGTGAAGGAAAGATAGAAACTAACACTATTGATATATGAAAAGATTTATAAGTTGTGTATTCATGTTGAAAACAAATAGTTTAAACGTTAAAAATAAGATTGGTAGCTGCGGCTATCAATCTTATTTATTTACATTAACTTTACAATTGATTTCTTGAAATAAATTCAACTTAGTTTTAATATATAAGCAAATAGTTATATGTTAATTTAATTGAATTAGACATTCATATATGTATAAATTCCCTGTGCTTACAGAAAATTAGACTATTACATATTTCAGAAATACAAATAGGAATATGATTATTTACTTATATAAAAGGAAGTGACTATTTTGGTGAAATCAATTGTCGATATAGAACGTGCAGCGAACGTTTTAAAGTTATTAGGGGATAAAACCCGCTTAACCATTGTGACCATTTTAAAACAACGAGAATGTTGTGTATGTGAATTTCAAGAAGTGTTTGATATGAGTCAGCCCTCAATCAGCCAGCATCTTCGTAAATTGAAGGACTTAGGGTTAATAAAAGAGGACCGCAGGGGTCAGTGGATTTATTATTCATTGAATTCACAAAGTGATTTGTATGCACTCATAGAGGACATTTTAGAGCATGTACCAGTTCAGACGGAAAAGATCAAACAGATAGAAAAAAGCAATCCTACGCTTCGTTGTGGTTGTTAACTGAAAACAAAAGGGTGTGTAAATATGAGTAATACAGGGAAAAAACGGTTATCGTTTTTGGATCGATACCTAACACTTTGGATCTTTCTAGCAATGGCAGTCGGTATTGGCTTGGGTTTCATTTTTCCAGGCTTTGTAGAAGGAATGAATAAATTGCAAGTTGGCACAACATCGATTCCGCTTGCGATCGGTTTAATTTTAATGATGTATCCTCCTCTTGCAAAAGTTCGCTATGAGGAAATTGGAAGAGTATTTAAAGATGTAAAAGTCTTGGTTTTATCACTAGTACAAAATTGGATCATAGGACCCATTCTTATGTTTTTATTAGCGATTATCTTTCTTCCTGATAAACCAGAGTATATGGTGGGTCTCATTATGATTGGTTTAGCTCGTTGCATTGCAATGGTTATTGTATGGAATGATCTTGCAAAAGGGGATACAGAATACGCAGCTGGGTTAGTAGCATTTAATTCTATTTTTCAAATGTTATTCTTCTCCGTTTATGCGTATGTGTTTGTAACCATTATTCCTGAATGGATAGGAATCCAAGGGGCAGTGGTAAACATTACGATGATTGAAGTAGCAAAATCAGTTTTCATCTACCTTGGAATACCTTTTATTGCTGGAATGATCACACGGTTTACATTGGTAAAAGCAAAAGGCAGACAATGGTATGAGAAAGTGTTTATACCTAAAATTAGTCCTATTACGCTAGTTGCCCTACTGTTTACGATTATCGTAATGTTCTCACTAAAAGGGGACGCTATTGTAAGCCTGCCACTAGATGTAGTACGTATCGCCATTCCTTTATTAATTTACTTTGTAATAATGTTCTTTGTTTCCTTTTTCATGGGAAGGAAAATTGGAGCGAACTACCCTGTGACAACAACGCTTGCTTTTACAGCTGGAAGTAATAACTTTGAATTAGCGATTGCTGTGGCTGTTGGTGTATTTGGGATCCATTCCGGGGCAGCATTTGCGGCCGTAATTGGGCCGCTTGTGGAAGTACCTGTCATGATTGCATTGGTTAACGTGGCATTATGGTTTAAACGAAAATATTTTAAAGAAAATGCAGCCTAATTCTAATCTAAAAGGTGGAATTCAACATGGAAAACAAAAAGAAAATATACTTTTTATGTACAGGGAACTCTTGCCGCAGCCAAATGGCAGAAGGTTGGGCAAAGAAGCATTTAGGTGATGAATGGGAAGTACGCAGTGCGGGTATTGAAACACATGGGTTGAATCCAAATGCTTTAAAAGCGATGAAAGAAGAAGGAATTGATATTTCAAATCATACTTCAGATCTTATCGATCCTGCATATTTAAATAGTGCTGATTTAGTTGTAACCCTCTGTGGTGATGCAGCTGATAAATGTCCTGTAACACCTCCAAGTGTAAAACGAGTTCATTGGGGATTTGATGACCCGGCAAAAGCTCAAGGCTCTGAAGAAGAAAAGTGGGCATTCTTCCAACGTGTCCGTGACGAAATAGGTGACCGCATTAAGCTTTTTGCTGAAACCGGTGAGTAAGAAAGAATTTAATATTTGTACCCCTAGACCTTCTGCCTTGTCAGGAGGTCTATTTTTTAGTAAAATCAAGTGTCTTAACCTGTTAGAAAGGATGGTACTTAATGCTTTCAAAAGAAAAAATGGCGCGTATTAACGAACTAGCTAAAAAAGCTAAATCGTCTGGTTTAACAGAATCAGAAGCAAAAGAGCAATCATCTCTAAGAAGTGAATATTTGGCTACTTTCCGAGCAAGCATGCTCGATACATTAACAAATACAAAAATCGTTGATCCATTAGGAAATGATGTAACACCTGAAAAAATTAAAGCCAGAAAGAAAAACAGACTTCATTAATGGTTATGGAGATTTCTTGGACATAACTAAAAGTCAGCTCGTCACTTAGGCGAGCTTTTCGATTTTCGCTTACATAGTTAGACGATTTCTGTGTCAGACTAACAAACAAAGTGACTTTTATTTCTAATTTCAGGGCTATTTGTTGAATTAAATTCGGTTGCAATATAATATAAAGGATGTATTTAGTATCCGTTTTAAAGAAAGGATGTAATTCATGTTTAATCCAATTGATGATTTATCCGTAACATCGATTCGCACGCTTTCCATTGATGCAATCGAGAAAGCAAATTCTGGGCATCCCGGATTGCCAATGGGTGCAGCACCAATGACTTATACATTATGGACAAGATTTATGAATCATAATCCAAAGAACCCTCATTGGTTTAACCGTGATCGTTTTGTTTTATCAGCAGGACACGGTTCCGCCTTGTTATACAGCATGCTTCACTTATCAGGCTACGATTTGAGTATGGATGAAATTAAACAATTCCGTCAATGGGGCAGTAAGACTCCAGGACACCCTGAGTACGGCCACACTGAAGGTGTAGAAGCAACAACTGGTCCGCTTGGCCAAGGAATTGCCATGGCTGTCGGAATGGCAATGGCAGAGCGCCATGTGGCAAGTGTTTATAATAAAGATAAATTTGAACTTGTGAACCATTTTACATATAGCATCTGTGGAGATGGGGACTTGATGGAAGGTGTTTCAGCAGAGGCAGCATCACTGGCTGGACACTTAAAATTAGGACGTTTGGTAGTTCTTTATGATTCTAATGACATTTCACTAGACGGTGATTTAAATAAATCATTCTCCGAAAGTGTTAAAGGTCGTTTCCAATCGTATGGCTGGCAATATCTTCGTGTTGAAGATGGTAATAACCTTGAAGAAATCGCTAATGCCCTAGAGGCAGCAAAGAGTGATCTTGACCGTCCAACCATAATAGAAGTTAGAACAATCATTGGCTATGGTTCACCAAACCGTGCCGGTACATCTGGTGTACACGGTGCGCCGCTTGGTGCTGACGAGTTAAAGCTTACAAAAGAAGCTTATAAATGGACATTTGAAGAAGACTTCCATGTACCAGAAGAAGTATATGAAAACTTCCGCAAGCTAATCGTTGAAAATGGCGAGAAAAAGGAAAAAGAATGGAATGACCTTTTCGCTGATTATAAAAAAGAATATCCAGAATTAGCATTGCAGTTAGTACAGGCATTAAACCACGAACTTCCTGAGGGGTGGGACAAAGATATTCCAGTTTATCCAGAAGGAAAGAGTTTGGCTAGCCGTGCTTCATCAGGAGAAGTGTTAAATGCGATTGCGAAAAACCTGCCTATTTTTATTGGTGGTTCAGCAGACCTTGCCGGCTCGAATAAAACGATGATTAAAGGATCGGCTGATTACATGCCAGGTTCATACGAGGGCCGCAACTTCTGGTTTGGTGTCCGTGAATTTGCAATGGGTGCTGCCATGAACGGTATTACCCTGCATGGTGGAGTAAAAGTATTCGGGGGCACATTCTTTGTTTTCTCTGATTACTTACGCCCAGCTATTCGTCTGGCTGCCTTAATGGGCTTACCTGTCACATATGTATTTACGCATGATAGTATTGCTGTTGGTGAAGATGGACCAACCCATGAGCCAGTTGAACAACTAGCTGCATTAAGAGCAATGCCAGGTTTATCAATTATTCGCCCAGCAGATGGTAACGAAACTGCCGCTGCATGGAAACTTGCTGTGGAATCAACCAACAAACCAACCGCACTTATCTTGACTCGTCAAGATTTACCTACATTAAAAGGTACAGACACACGTGCATACGATGGAGTGTCAAAAGGGGCATACGTCGTTTCTCCATCTGAAAGAGAAACACCTGATGCTTTATTGTTAGCAACGGGTTCAGAGGTTAGCCTTGCTGTTGAAGCGCAACAAGCTCTTGCCGGCGAAGGCGTTCATGTGTCTGTTGTCAGCATGCCATCATGGGATCGCTTTGAACAGCAATCTCAAGAATACAAAGACTCCGTATTACCAAAGAGTGTGAAAAAACGCCTTGGTATTGAAGTAGGTGCTTCCTTTGGCTGGCACAAGTACACTGGTGATGAAGGCGACGTATTAGCGATTGACAAGTTCGGGGCTTCAGCACCTGGTGAAAAGATTATGGAAGAATACGGCTTTACTGTAGAAAACGTAGTTGCACGCGTAAAGGCGCTCTTACAAAAATAAAATAACCTATCACAAATATCGTTAAATATAAAATGACCAACAAATTTTTATTGTTGGTCATTTTTCATGGTTTTAGGCAAAAAAGAATAAAAAGAGAGGAGTGGAAAATATGGGGATGGAAACAAGAGAAATACTAGCCAAGAAAATTCTTACTGAAGCAAAAGGATATTTGGATGTCGGATTTACCCATTCACTAAATCCATATAGTGGCTGTGGGTTTGGCTGCAGGTATTGCTATGTAAGGGAAATGCCCATTCAAAAATTCAAGGATATCCCGTGGGGAGAATGGTTGGACATAAAAACAAATGCAGCTGCAAATTATCGAAATGAAATGTTGAAACTTCGTAAGAAAAACAGACCTGTAAATATTTTTATGTCCTCCGCAACCGATCCGTACCAGCCCATGGAACGTAAAGCTAGAATTACACGAGGAATTTTAGAAGAAATGATTGAAAATCCGCCTGATTTTCTGCAAATTCAAACACGAAGCCCACTTGTTACACGGGATATTGATTTAATTGCACAGTTAAAAGATAAATGTGAGGTTCTTGTATCGGTAACAGTTGAGACCGACAGGGAAGATATAAAGCAAATTTTTGCTCCGTATGCACCTGGGATTAAATTGCGGGTAAAGGCCTTAAAGGAACTGCACGATGCAGGAATATCCACGCAAGCGTCAATCTCTCCGGTTTTACCTTTTACTCCTGACTTTCCTAAAGTCTTGGAAGGAATAGTGGACCATATTTGGATCGATACTTTAAGCATTGGCGATGGGGCGATGGGAAAGCGTTCTGAGAGATTGGGAATGCCTGCGCTATTTCAGGCACATGAATTATCGAAGTGGTATCAATCAAACTTGCATCAAATGACCGCCAGGCATTTTGAAAAGTATCTTCCTCGTGACATCATACGGATTTCAAAAAATGAGGCTTTTCTCAGATAAAAAGCTAGATGACTCTTCTTTCTTTTTCTATGTAAGAAATTTATTAAATGAGCCACCTATCCTTTAGTTTAGATAAAGGACAGATGGCTTTTTGTTAGTTAAAAACTCCCTATTTTATCTTTTTTATGGATATCTTCCGTTCCTGCATCCAATGCCGTCATATAGTAATTGCATTTGTGATTAATGAGTTCCATTGTCTTCTTCAGTTCTTCCAACTGTGCTTCTACAGCAGCTTTTCGCTCCAAGAACATATCATATCTTTGCTGCAAGGTGGAATCGCCCTCAGAACACCATTCGATGAACCCTTTAATTTCCTTAATAGGCATCCCAGTAGACTTTAGACATTGGATAATTTTTAATGCTTCAATATCGGATTCTTTAAATAAACGCGTTCCACTAGGGGTCCGTTCTACAAAAGGGATGAGGCCCTCTTTGTCGTAGTAACGTAAGGTATATACGGTGAGATTTAATTCTTCTGCCACTTCACTAATTGAATATGTCATGATCATTTATTTCCTTTTCTATTGATATAGACCTCGAGTTAACTCTATGTTTTCATAGCATTTTATCATGCTATATGTAATACCGTCAAAGATTAACTAAATCAAGTAATGATTCCGCAAATAAGCTTTTTTGCTTGACCTAGAGTTAACTCTAGGGATTATTCTAGTTTTTGCAAGAGAATAAGGGTAGTTAAGTATCAAACCCGCTACAAGTCACTCTCTTGAAAATCATATTAATTTGGAGGTATAACAAATGATAACAGCTAAAGCGCGTGCAGTCGACGGTCCAGATAAACCATTTCGGATTGCTGAAATTAACAGACGTGACCTTGATTTACATGATGTTTTAATTGAAATTAAATATGCAGGCATCTGTCACTCTGACATCCACACTGCACATGGCGAGTGGGGTCCCGTGAACTATCCTCTTGTACCAGGCCACGAAATCGCGGGAATTGTCACTGAGGTTGGAGCCGAGGTGACAAAGTATAAAGTAGGCGACCGAGTTGGGGTCGGTTGTATGGTTGATTCCTGTGGCGAGTGTGAGAACTGCCGTAAAGGAGAAGAACAATACTGTCTCAATGGAAATATCCCTACCTATGCCGGTGTTGACAAGTACGGTGAGCCCACACAAGGTGGCTATTCTACCCATATTGTCGTAACGGAGGACTTCGTACTCAGAATACCTGATGGTATCGGGTTTGACGTCGCAGCACCATTACTTTGTGCAGGCATTACGACGTTTTCTCCACTAAACCACTGGGGAGTCGGACCTGGTCAGAAAGTAGCGGTTGTTGGTATGGGTGGCCTTGGCCACATGGCCGTCCAAATTGCACATGCCATGGGTGCCGAGGTCACTGTACTGTCCCAAACCTTGAAGAAAAAGGAAGATGGTTTGCAACTTGGCGCAGACCACTACTACGCTACAAGCGATCCAGATACTTTCGAGAAACTTGCTGGATCCTTTGACTTCATTCTTAACACGGTAAGTGCAAAACTTGACCTGAATGCTTATTTAGGGCTGCTTACTCTTGACGGAACACTGGTTAACGTTGGTGCTCCTGCAGAACCGTTATCACTAAGCGTAATAAATTTAATCGGTCACCGCCGTTCATTTGCAGGTTCAATGATTGGAGGCATCCGCCAGACTCAGGAAATGTTAGACTTCTGTGCAGAACATAATATTGTTCCTAAGATTGAAGTCATTTCGGCTGACCAAATTGATGAAGCCTACGAGCGTGTCTTAGCTTCAGATGTTAAGTATCGATTCGTGATTGATATCAGTACAATGTAGGTTGTGTGAATGAAAAATTATAATGATCATTTCAAAAGCATCCACAAAGGCAGCTTTAAAAATGCAATCGCACTTCCTGTTGTACTAAGGGATTTATTTTCGAGAAAAATGAGAGATAAAGTACGTGTAGAGGAACAAGCGATGTAAGTTAGGGTAAACCACTAGGGGCACGCCTAACAGCGTGCCTCTTTACTTGATGGAAATTCAATTTGTGGATCGTGAAAATTTCGCCTGAATGGCATGTAAAAACATTTCAGCAGCAGCGGAAAAAACCTGATGCTTTTTCCAAACCATATTTAAGCCAGATTCCAGCCTCGGCTCTAACGGCCTAAAACAAAGGTTACTATCACTAGATGTATTCACTATTTTATCAATGGTTACTGCATAACCAATGCCTTCTTCCACCATAATGGAAGCATTATAGGCAAGATTGTATGTCGTCACGATGTTTAATTTATCAAAATCTTCGCCAAACCAATCCGCAAATTCATTTTTCGAAAAGGTTTGTTTCATAACCTGCCGGGAGCAGATTAGCGGCACATTTAATAAATCCGCTGCTAGAATGGTATCTTTAAAAGCAAGAGGACTGTCTTTCCTCATTACAACTCCCCAAACATCTTTGGCGGGGATATTGATATAATTGTATTTTGACAAATCAGCTGGTTGAATTAAAATACCAAAATCAAGCAATCCCTTGTCAAGCCGTTCAGTCACATCGTCTTCGTTTCCACTGTATAGGTGATAGCGAATATTTGGATAACTTACCTGTAAGCCTTTACCTACCCGTGCAATCTGTTTCATGGCGTCCGTTTCCCCGCCGCCTATGTAAATATCACCACTCATGGTTTCTTCCATGGAATGAAACTCGGCCTCTAATTTATCAACCATCTCAACGATTTCTTCTGCTCTCTTTCTCAGGAGCAGTCCTTCATCTGTGAGAATAATCCTGTGACTGCTGCGAGTAAATAGTTTTTTTCCCAAATCTTGTTCAAGGTCTTTTAATTGTCTTGACAAGGTTGGCTGTGTCACATGCAAAAAATCAGCAGCACCCGTAATGCTTCCTTCTCTTGCTACAGTAAGAAAATATCGCAAAACTCTTAATTCCAAAGGACACTCCTCCTTTATAAGGTATTAGTATATACAATTTAGAAATGCCCATCAAGCATATCTTGATATGAGATATAAGTATTGGGCATATAAGAAGGGCACTGCTAGAATAAATAGTGTGGAAACTTATTGACTGAACTAGAAGATAGGAGTTGTTTATTTGACTAGACGAAATAATTTGCTGATTATTATATTAACCATAGGTGTCTTCGGCATTTTAAATACCGAAATGGGGGTAATTGGAATCTTACCTGCCATCTCTGAGCACTTCCATGTCAGTATATCTAAAGCAGGATGGCTCGTGAGTCTTTTTGCCCTTGTTGTTGCCATATCTGGTCCAACCATGCCGTTAATGTTCTCGGGGATTAATCGGAAGAAGGTCATGTTACTTGTTTTAGGTGTTTTCGTTGTGGGTAACATCGTATCGATAGTTACCTCTAACTTTACCATTCTATTAATTGCTCGTATCATTCCAGCCTTTTTTCATCCTATTTATTGTTCTTTGGCATTTACTGTAGCTGCTGCATCAGTTAGTAAAGAGGAAGCTCCAAAGGCTGTTTCAAAAGTATTTGTAGGAGTATCAGCCGGTATGGTAGTCGGCGTACCAATCGCGAGTTTTCTCTCTAATGCCGTTTCGTTTGAAATGGCAATGGCCTTTTTTGCAATTGTAAATGCTATCGTATTTATTGCTACATTGATTTTTGTCCCATCTATGCCAGTTAGAGAAAGACTTTCTTATGGTACACAATTTTCCGTCTTAAAAAAATCAATAACATGGCTTTCCATTGTGACTGTCATTTTATTAAACTCGAGCGTATTTGGGGTTTTTAGTTATCTAGCTGATTATCTGAAAACTGTTACCCATATGCCCTCGAACACCATTAGTTTAATATTATTCGTATATGGCGGAGCCAATATTATTGGAAATATACTAGCAGGGAAACTACTAACTAAAAAAGCGAACAAGATTGTCGCAGCTTTTCCTTTTGTATTAGGGCTCGTTTACATCCTATTATTCTTTTTTGGACAGTTTACCATACCAATGGCAATCATTACTTTAATTTGGGGGATATTAGGTGGAGTAGGGGGCAATATCAATCAATATTTGCTTTCAACTGCAGCTCCCGAAGCACCTGATTTCGCCAATGGTTTATTTTTATCCTCTTGTAATATTGGAACAACCATTGGTGCAGCGATAGGCGGGGTATTTATAACAGAAATGGGAACACCATATGTCGTATTAGTGGGAATCTTATCGTTGATCCTAGGTTTGGTCACTATTTTACTACGAAATTATATTCATAGTCCTGCAAAACAACTCACCATCTAAGGGATATCCATCCTAGTAGTCAAGAACGGTATCCCAGCTTGATACGTGGAATAATGGGGTAAGCTAGTAAAAGAAAGGAGCGGTAAAATGATTCGATTTGAACAGGTATCGAAACAATTTCCGAATGGGACCTTTGCCGTAAAATCTTTAGATTTCGAAATAAAGAAAGGCGAATTTTTTGTATTAATCGGTCCCAGCGGCTCGGGGAAAACCACCACATTAAAAATGGTCAACCGCCTGATCGAACTTACAAAAGGTTGGGTTTGGATTAATGGAAAGAAAATTAGTGACTATGATATCAATGAACTTCGTTGGAATATCGGGTATGTTCTTCAGCAAATAGCCCTGTTTCCACATATGACCATCGAGGAAAACATTGCGGTTGTTCCGGAACTGAAAAATTGGAACAAAGAAAAGACCGATGCCCGTGTTGATGAATTGCTCAACATGGTAGGTCTTGATCCAAAAGAATATCGAAATCGAAAACCTAGTGAACTTTCGGGTGGACAACAGCAGCGAGTAGGTGTAATTAGAGCGTTAGCTGCCGACCCTGAAATCATCTTGATGGACGAGCCTTTTAGTGCACTTGATCCATTTAGCCGTGAAAAGTTGCAGGATGATATGCTGGAAATTCAACGAAAACTGAAGAAAACAATTGTATTTGTCACACATGATATGCAAGAAGCTTTAAAGCTAGGAGACCGTATTTGTCTGATGAAAGATGGTGAAATCGTTCAGATTGGTACCCCCCACGAATTTTTAACCAATCCTGTGAATGATTTTGTTCGTGAATTTGTAGGAAACAAAAAACTATCGATTCAAATAGAGGACCTGATCATTCCCATTACAGAAAAACAAGTAATCATCTCCGAGAAGAAAAATATCCCCTTATCAACTACAGTAGATGAGGTATTAGAGCATCTTGCATCATATGAACAAATTATTGTTGAGAAAAATGGAACAACTGTTGGATTGATCAGTCGGCAAAATACGATGAAGGTAATGTCACGATATTTGAGGGAAGGAGGGCAAAGTCTTGAGTAATATGATAGGTGTCTTGTCAGATCGGAAATCTCAGCTCTTGAACGCTCTTTTGCAACATCTAGAAATATCGTTAATTGCCCTTTTTTTCTCATTAATTATTGCGATTCCACTCGGAATTTATTTAACACGAAAACAAAGAATAGCAGAATATATCATTGGCGTTACTGGAGTGCTGCAAACCATTCCATCTTTAGCTTTGTTAGGCCTTTTGATTCCACTGTTTGGAATAGGAACGGTCCCTGCTGTCATTGCGCTAATCGCTTATGCTCTCCTTCCTCTATTACGGAATACATACACGGGAATTAAAGAGGTAGAACCTTCATTATTAGAAGCCGCAAGCGCGATGGGGATGAACAGGAGAAAAAGGCTGCTAAAAGTTGAGCTTCCTTTAGCCATGCCTGTCATCATGGCGGGTATTCGAACGGCTACCATTTTTATTATCGGAACGGCCACGATTGCATCCTTGATTGGAGCAGGTGGATTAGGGGATATTATTCTACTTGGAATATCCCGAAATGATTATTCACTAATTGTCCTCGGAGCTGTGCCGTCCGCACTTTTAGCGATTATTTTTGACCTTCTGCTTCGTGGGTTGGAAAGAGTTCCCTTTAAAAAAATCATGGTCGCCTCTGGTGCTCTTGCGCTGGTTACCGTGTTAATCATTGGTTCTATGATAGCTCCGAACCTTCTTCAAAATGAGCAAAAGCAGATTGTGATTGCTGGCAAGTTGGGTCCGGAACCGGAAATTTTGGACCATATGTATAAATTACTAATCGAAGAAAATACAGACTTGAAAGTGAAGTTAAGAACGGGGTTAGGCGATACGACTTTTGTTTTTAATGCCTTAAAGTCGAAGGATGTTGATATTTATCCTGAGTTTTCGGGAACCGCCATTGTCAATTTCTTAAAAGAGAACCCCGTAAGTACTAACGGTGCAGAAGTATACTCACAAGCAAAAGTAGGCATGGCAAAAAAATATAAGATGGCATTGTTAGCTCCTATGAAATTTAATGATACCTATGCGATAGCGGTCCCAGAGGATTTTGCTAAAAAGTATAATCTGAAAAAGATTTCTGACCTCGTAAAAGTCGAGCAGCTTGTAACAGCCGGTTTTAATCCAGAGTTTGCCGACATACCAGATGGATATCCAGGGTTGGCTAAGGAATATGGTTTGAATTTTAAAGTGGTTACCATGGATCCGTCTGTAAGGTATCATGCCATTCAAAAAGGCAAAGTAAACCTGATGAATGCCTATTCCACAGATGGAGAACTACAAAAATACCATCTCGTTGTTCTCGAAGATGATAAACATTTCTTCCCGCCATATCAGGGTTCACCTTTATTACGGCAAGAAACGATCGACAAATACCCCGAGATTGTCCCGGCATTGAACAAACTTGCCGGAAAAATTACCGACAGCCAAATGCAAACAATGAACTATGAGGTAGGTGTGAAAGGGAAGAAAGCGGAAGATGTGGCAAGAGACTTCTTAACCAAGGAGGGTCTCCTGAATAAGTAGGGAAAGGAGGACTGAGTATGAAAGCAGTTGTAAGTAGCGATTGTCCAACTTGTCCGATTTGCGAGCAAGAACGCAAACCGAAAAATGGATTTCTTGCATTACTATCCGCACCAGCAAGACGAGCCATAGAAAACAATGGTATAGTTTCTTTACAACAGTTATCAAAATATAGTGAGAAAGAGATTTTAAAATTTCACGATATAGGTCCAGCTTCTTTACCGAAACTTAGGTCTGCATTGAAGGAAGAAGGGTTATCTTTTAGAATCTAATAAGATTTCAAATTCTGATAAATTCAAAATTGGTTATTCACCATAACGGGTTGACAGAGATTCATGGGCACCGTCACCCGCAACGGATCTAACACAGGTATTAACTGGTAAATGGAAGTAGGGCTTAACAAAAAAAAGCTTGGGGTTTTCTAAAGAAACCCCAAGCTTTTAACTTTATCTACTTTAAATAACTACGACTTGCTCTACTGTATATAAGCTAGATTAACCGCTATAAACACTATCACATGTTCCAGGTTTTGGTTCATAAAAACAATGTTCTTTAAATTGACCTGTGTGAGGTTGACCGAACCATGTTGGAGGGCATGGAGCATGTGGATTAAAATACCAAAGTGCATATTTGGCTGGATGGTCTCTCCAATAATCCAAATTCTGTTTGGCTAATCTTCTTTCAGCAGTTCTTGCTCTTTGATAAAAAACATTCCCTTTTTGGACTGCTTCAAAGGAATAATTTCCTCCTTGTACTTGAAAAATGACTTGTCGAACAGTTCTTAACCCCTTAAAGTCTGAACAGTTTGCGACAAGACGATTCACAATGACATTTCCTACATATAACATACCTTGTTTTCCTTCACCTTCGGCTTCCGCTCTCATCATCCGTGCCATTAAGTCAACGTCTGAACTTCGGTAATTAGCTCTTGGCATATTTCCACCCCCAACATATAGTATGAAAAAAAGCGCGTATCCATGTCATTGTTTACATAATAAGCAAGCCTTGTTTTTAATGAGAAAAATTTATTTGTTCTACGTTTGAAATGGAAGAAATGGGGTTTGTATAGTGTTAACTTGTTTATTAGAATTCTTACAATTTTTTGAACAAGTGGCTAATGGAAAGGATTGTTCCATAAAACTACCGAATTCATAGTTAAATTGTTTAGAAATATGGTAATCGACAAAAAAAGTGAAAGTTTTTGCCGCCGAAAGACAAAAGTTTTGTTAGAATTTTCTTATAATAGTAAAAAGGGTTTCAACGAAGGAGAGAGCAGTGGTGAGAAAATATCAGCTTTATTTAATAGAAGATGAATTTGCCGCCCATTACTTCGGAAGAGAGCGAATATTTTTTCAGCTTTTTAAAGAACATCAAACGGCTGACGGCGAGCTAAAATTTATAACACAAAAGCAAATTTCCTATATAACAAAACGGGTCGAAGTGTTAAAGATTCATCAGTTGATTCAGAAACAACTCGGTAAAAATAAAGGATTTAAAGCAGATCATGGTGCCTACACGATTGAATTGAGCGGAAAACTAAGCACGGCACGGGTCGAAGTATATCAAGACTTAATTTCAGTGGAGGCTGAGGGCAGCTATGAGGCGGAGACAGCTTTTTTTGAAGTGCTCAGAAAAGTGGAAGCTTCCTTTTTAGCGATTGATCTGGAACACGAGCGGGTTGGCTGGTTAAAACCGATTAAAGAAAGAAAATATATCTAAAACGAGATATTGTTTTATTCCACTTTATTTAGTACACTGTAATGTGAACAACATGAAGGAGGAAGTATAATGGGATATTACATTCTAGTTGGTATACTGGCTTTAGCTGTCGGTGTAGCACTAGGATTTTTCATTGCTCGTAAATACATGATGAGCTACTTAAAGAAAAATCCGCCAATCAACGAACAAATGTTAAAAATGATGATGATGCAAATGGGTATGAAACCTTCGCAAAAGAAGATCAACCAAATGATGTCTGCTATGAATAAGCAGCAAGGCAAATAAATGGACAAGCACTCATATGACAATGAGTGCTTTTTTGATGCACATATCCAACGATTTCTTAATCTTTATTATTTTGAAAATATTTGATAAAATGGATTCTCAGTATGTAATGCGAGAATTTCTTTTTGACAATTGAATATCTTGGTTTTTGGGGGGATGTATGTTTGAAAGTATTTTTAGAGTTAGGCTGGTTTTTTAAACAAGAGAAAAAAGCGTACATATCAGGGGTTTTGATTTTATTAGTCGTAGCACTGCTGCAATTGATTCCGCCTAAAGTGATCGGGATTATTGCCGACCATATTAATGAAGGAACCATCACAAAAGGAATGCTTGTTGAGTGGATCATCGTTCTCATTGGTACGGGGCTGGCGATGTATGTCCTTCGATATTATTGGAGAATTATGATTTTTGGTTCATCGGTCAAGCTTAGTAAAATCTTACGGAATCGCTTGTTCCATCATTTTACCAACATGTCTCCCGCGTTTTATCAAAAAAGCCGGATTGGAGACCTGATGGCTCATGCGACCAACGACTTATCCGCTATCCAGCAGACGGCGGGGGCAGGCGTGTTAACACTTGTAGACTCTCTTTCTACAGGCGGGTTTGTTATTCTTGCGATGACGTTTACGATCAGCTGGAAGCTAACCTTGATTTGTTTGATTCCACTGCCGTTTATGGCGATGCTAACGAGCTGGTTTGGGACGATGCTACATAAGAGCTTCTACAAAGCACAGGAGGCTTTTTCTTCTTTAAATGATAAAACACAGGAAAGTATCTCTGGCATTAAAGTCATTAAAACCTTTGGACAGGAAAAGGAGGATATCGAGGATTTTCGCAAGCTTTCGAACGATGTTGTCCAAAAAAACATTGTCGTCGCAAAAATTGACTCACTCTATGATCCAACGATCTCGATTATCGTAGGGATATCCTTTTTCTTATCGATTGCCTTTGGAGCCAGATTCGTACTAAATGGGGAGTTAACCATTGGGGAATTAATCTCGTTTACTACTTATTTAGGCTTGTTAATTTGGCCGATGCTCGCCTTTGGCTGGCTGTTTAACATTGTGGAACGCGGGCGCGCCTCCTATGACCGTGTGGCTGCCCTGCTAAGAGAAAAGGTCGAAATCATCGACCAAGAGGATGCACTAGACGCGGTCCCAGCCGGTGATATCGAGTTCCGAATCGCTGAATTCACTTATCCAGGCGATGAACGGCCGATGTTAAAGGATGTTTGTTTTTCGCTTCATCAAGGTGAAACACTCGGAATCGTCGGTAAAACGGGTTCCGGTAAAACCACCTTGTTAAAACTGTTGATTCGTGAGTTTGAAGGGGAACAAGGGGAAATTCGTTTCGGAGGAAGAAAGCTGCAAGACTATCAACTAGATAAATTACGAGAAGCAATTGGCTATGTACCACAAGATCATTTCCTCTTTTCCGCTACAGTGGCGGAAAATATTGCTTTTACCGCGCCATCTTCCACCATGGAGGAAATTGAGCACGCTGCAAAATTAGCGAATATTCATGAGGATATTCTCCAATTTACGGATGGTTATAAAACCATTGTAGGCGAACGGGGTGTTTCCTTATCAGGTGGACAAAAGCAAAGAATTTCGATTGCCCGTGCCCTGTTAATGAACCCAGAGGTATTGGTCCTGGATGATTCCCTGTCAGCGGTCGATGCCAAAACAGAAGAAGCAATCCTGTCATCACTTCGCCAAAATCGCGAAGGGAAAACGACGATTATCACCTCCCATCGCCTAAGTGCTATTCAGCATGCAAATCTCATTCTTGTCCTCGAAGATGGCAGCATCATCGAAAGAGGGACTCATGAGGAATTGATGGAGGGTGACGGATGGTATAAGGAAATGTATTTACACCAGCAGTTAGAAGAGCTGGTTGAGCATGGAGGGCAATAACATGGAAGAAAAATTACAACTATCAGACCGTGAACAAAAAAAGGTCCTTTTCCGTTTGCTTTCCTATACAAAGCCTCATAAAAAGATGATTACAGTGGCTTTTGTTCTATTGATTTTAACCACCATTGGTGACATCGTTCTGCCGTTATTAGTAAAAATCTTTATTGATGACTATTTGACCCCAGGAAAGCTTGCGTTTCAGCCGTTAATGATGCTCGGATCCTTGTATATGGGGATTCAAGTCGTTAAAGCCATCTTGATGTTTTTTCAATTTGTTAAATTTCAAGAGATTGCCCTCTATATCATTCAGCAGCTGCGGATTGATGTGTTTTCCAAGGTCCAGTCGCTTGGGTTAAAATATTTTGATAAAACACCTGCGGGCAGTATCGTCTCTAGGGTAACGAATGATACGGAAGCGATTAAGGATATGTTCGTCACCGTGATTGCGACGTTCATTCAAGGGGGATTTTTACTAACGGGGATTTTCATCGCGATGTTTATATTAAACGTAAAACTAGCGTTGTTCTGCGTCATTATCATCCCAATTTTACTATTTGTGATGAACCTATACCGAAAAATGAGTTCCCGCTTTTACCTTGATATGCGGGAGAGACTTAGTCAGTTGAATGCCAAATTAGCGGAGTCACTCTCAGGTATGGCGATTATTCAAGTGTTTCGTCAGCAAAAACGTCTGAGGAACGAGTTTGGTGACATCAACGAGCAGCATTACAATGCAGGCATGAAAAATATCAAAATTGATGGATTACTGTTGAGACCTGCGATTGATTTAATTTATATTTTTGCCTTAATTATTGTCCTAAGCTATTTCGGGATCACTTCCTTCCAGCATAGTGTAGAAATCGGGGTCATCTATGCGTTTATCAATTACTTAGATCGGTTCTTTGAACCCGTAAATCAAATGATGATGCGACTATCGTTATACCAGCAAGCCATCGTTGCCGGTTCTCGTGTGTTTAAACTATTGGATGAAGAGGAATTGGCCCCCGCTCAGAAAGAGGAAGAGATTCTATCCATTGGAGAAGGAAAAATTGAATTTAAAAATTTAAGCTTTTCCTATGATGGGGAACGGGATGTGTTAAAAAATATTTCCTTTACAGCGAACCCCGGGGAAACGGTCGCCCTTGTCGGTCATACGGGCAGCGGAAAGAGCTCCATCATTAATTTAATGATGCGTTTTTATGAATACGAACGTGGGGAAATATTGATTGATGGCCAATCGATTCGGAATTATACCAAACCGGAGCTGCGCGAAAAAATGGGACTCGTCCTCCAAGATCCGTTTTTGTTTTACGGGACGGTCAAGGACAATATCCGCCTCCATAACGAAGAGATGACGGATGAACAAGTGGAAGAGGCGGCAAGGTTTGTGCAAGCCCATACCTTTATCGAGAGGCTGGAGGATGGGTTTGATCATAAAGTCGTCGAAAGAGGGGCGACCTTCTCAAGCGGTCAACGGCAGTTGATTGCATTTGCAAGGACGATTGCCGCCAATCCCAAGATATTGGTATTGGATGAAGCGACCGCCAATATTGATACTGAAACGGAAGAAGCGATTCAAACGGCGCTCGCGAAAATGCGGAAAGGGCGCACCACGATTGCGATTGCCCACCGCTTGTCGACCATTCAGGATGCGGATTTGATTTTAGTCCTGCATCAAGGGGAGATTGTCGAGAGAGGGACGCATCAAGAACTGCTTTCACTCGGCGGTTTATATCACAAGATGTTCCTGCTGCAAAATGGTGTAGTTGAACGGTTTGAAGATATCGTGAATTAATAGAAAAAGTCTGGCAACCGGTGATATTATCCCCTTTAAGTAGACAGTGTAAAAAGCCCGCTAATAACGTGGGAATGATACACTACTACTTGGAGGGGATTTTTTATGGCAAAAAAGGGGACGAAATTTCAATCCTATACAGAAGAATTTAAACGTTTAGCAATTGAAAGATATATTAATGGTGATGGTAGTTACCAAACTCTTTCTGAGGAGTTGGGATTACGTAGCCCAACCCAATTAAAAACTTGGGTAAGAAAGTTTGAGGAAGGCAATCAACTTACCGATCAAAGGGGAAAAACTTCTACTGATAACCCCCTTAAAGGGCGACAAAAAACAAAGTTCAAAAATGTAGAAGAAGAACGTGATTACTATAAGGCTCAGGTTGAATACTTAAAAAAGCAGTATCCAAATCTTCACGGGGAGGTGAAATCAGAAAATCAATAAGGTTTGAGATTATACATGAGCTAAAAGGTATATACCCCATTACCTGGTTAACTGAAATTGCTGAAGTGCAGAGATCTGGCTATTACAAATGGGTAAAAACCATTGAGATTCGTGAAAAGAAAAAGGAAAAGGATCAGGGGTTAATGGATCTAATGCTTTCCATCCACCTCAAACATAAGGAATATGGCTATCCTAGAATGGTAGTAGCCCTGAAGGAGGAAGGATTTGAGGTAAACCATAAGAAGGTTTACCGTTTAATGAAGGAGATGGAAATTCAGTCGGTAATAAGAAAGAAATGGAGATACTTTGGTAAAAAAGGTTCCAAAGTGTTCCCTAACTTGGTTAACAGGGAATTTAAAGAGAGAAAAGAAAATGAAGTCCTAGTAACAGACATAACTTACATACCTTTCCAAAACCGTTTTTATTACCTATCAGTTATTCAGGATCTATATAATAATGAAATTGTTTCTTGGAAGTTATCAGACAGGAATAACATGAAACTGGTATTGGATACTGTGGAGGACCTAAATAAAAAAAGAATCGTGCACGGAACCATTCTCCATTCGGATCAAGGATTCCAGTACACGTCTAAGAAATACAACAAACGATTAAATAAATATGGCATTAAGGGCAGCCACTCTCGCAAAGGAAACTGCCTAGATAACGCCTGTGTTGAATCGTTCTTTTCCCACTTTAAAACAGAAATGTTGTATCAAACCGATTGTAAAACAGAGGAAGAATTAATACAAGCAATAGAGACATTTATGTATGAGTACAATTATAAGAGATTCCAAAAACGACTAAACCACCGTGCTCCAGTTGAATATCGGATCACGATGGCTGCATAGTCTTTTTTAGAGCTGTCTACTTGACGGGTGTAAGTCCACCGGTGCCAGACTTTTTCTATTGCTAGGGATCCCTAAAATGCTGAGGATGCTTTTTTTATATAGATTTTATTATATTCGTTTAACAATTTATCAAGTTCCTGACTGTAATGAATTGCAACGGAGGAGGTCAAGCCATTGGTGGATGCGACTTGGATTAATTCAGCACGTTTCTTTTCAATTAAGGTAATTAAATCTTGTTTAAGCACGGCCGATTTCCTTTCCGGAGTAACTCCCAAATTTGAAAAAAATAATAGAATAAAAAACTAGCAAATTTTGAAACTGTTTTACTAGTATAACCTATATTGTAAATAACTTCAAAGTAATATGTAAAAAAATATCCAACCCTTCCAATTCTAATGGGAATAAGTGAACGGTTTTTGAATTTAGAAACCCTAGACACAAAAAATTCATGGTAATCATTATCTTTTAGGCTCAAGTTTTGTTAGAATGTAGGGGTATCGACTATAGTGGGAGTGTTAATATGTTTGATGTAAACATCTCTGATTTAAATATTTTTTGGGCATTTGCTGCAGGTATCTTGAGCTTTATATCACCATGCTGCTTGCCGCTGTACCCGGCCTTTTTATCTTACATAACCGGAATGTCAGTAGGGGAATTGAAAAGTGAAAATGCGCTCCTTCAAAAGCGGAGTCTCTTCCACACCTTGTGTTTCCTTTTAGGTTTCTCGATTATTTTTATCGCGATCGGCTTTGGAACAAAGTTTTTCATTGGCAGTTTCTTTAGTGAATACAAGGATTTAATTCGTCAGCTGGGTGCCATTTTTATTGTCATCTTTGGGTTAGTGATTGTCGGGATCTTCAAACCCGAGTTTTTAATGAAGGAACGTCGGTTTGAATTCAAAAATCGCCCTACCGGTTATTTGGGCTCGGTTTTAATCGGGATTGCCTTTGCTGCCGGCTGGACACCATGTACAGGTCCTATTTTAGGAATGGTCATCAGTTTAGCTGCAACAAACCCGGGTTCCGGACTAGTCTACATGATTGCTTATATCCTCGGATTTGCGATTCCGTTCTTAATTTTATCTTTCTTTATCGGCCGCATGAAGTGGATTAAAAAGTACAGCAATCACATTATGAAAATCGGCGGTTACCTGATGATTGTGATGGGGATTGTCCTCTTCTTTGACTGGATGACCAAGATTATTACGATTTTCTCAGGTATGTTTGGCGGATTTACGGGGTTTTAATTTTGTTGTAAAATAGGTTGGTAATTTCTTAGAGTTTTACTTCTTTAGGAGGGGAATGTCTAGGTATTCCAATATTAGTAACATAAATACAGTGAAATATTTTTCTCAAAATACATCTTTTGCGTTATAATGGGTGAGAAAATAATTAGATAAGGGACGATTGATCCAATGAACTACGTTGTTGTTTCTTCTATCGGTGCTGTTTTTATGGGCTTTTTTGTTCTGTTTGTCCGCATGAAAGCCGCAAAGAAACCGACAAATGTGAAAAAGATAATCCTGCCTCCGATCTTTATGTCGAGCGGGGCATTAATGTATGTGGTACCCGAATTTAGATTAACGTCAATGGAAATTCTAGAGGCCGTGATTGTAGGGATGCTGTTTTCCATCCTTCTCATCAAAACGTCTAAGTTTGAAATTCGTGAAAATGATATCTATTTAAAACGGTCTAAGGCGTTCATTTTTATATTAGTAGGTTTATTAATCGTCCGGCTTGTCCTTAAAGGAATCCTAAGCAGTACGATTGATATTGGACAATTAAGCGGCATGTTCTTCTTGCTTGCGTATAGTATGATTGTCCCGTGGCGTGTCGCCATGTATCGTTCCTATATGAAACTCTACCGGGAGTTACATGGAAAAAGGGCATAATTGATGAAAACACTGATTCGTTTGAGTCAGTGTTTTTCTTTTAGGCAAAAATAAAAAACCGTCTCACGAGACGGTTTAAAATAAATGCTCAAATGGGGCCACATCAATCTGATTTTGAAAAAGCTTTTTGCGTAAAAATTTATGATCTCGTTTCGGTGTTGCCTGTATATAGCCACGAATGACGAGTTCCTGTGTAATTTTTGGAGCCTGTTCATTCAGGGCCAGTTCGCCGATCTTCCCAGCTATTTTATGCCGGGCGACATCGCGGAACAATTCTGGAACGGGGCTGACTAAATCCTCCAAAAGGGCTTTTTCTTCATCGCCCCATAAGTGGCGAGATTCATTTACATAATACTCTTCCCAATCCATGACGGACTTGCCATCATCCTTCGGCATCTTTTTCAGAAACTTCCGGAACATAAAGAAGCCGCCAATCGAAAACATGGTAATGAGAAAAACGACCCAGAACAGAATAAACCATAAAAACCAACCTGAAAGCTGCATATCATTCACCTACAAAATACGATATTATTCCTTATTATAGTCTGTTTTAAGGAAAAATGACAAGTTTTCGCCATAATTTTGGTTGTCGTTATAGATTCCATAGGGATTTTGCCTTTGATAAGCGGTCGGTGAAAACCGTGTCGAAAAAATGACAAATACGCTAAAATGATTGATTAATACTATATTCCATTGTAATATGAGTACAAATGATAGGTTAGCAAAATGCTGGAATCCAGTTAATAGCCTGTCATTAATATTTTCAATATCATGGGGCTGAATGGGGTACTGGTGTCCTCCACAGTCTTCAAAACTGCTTGAGACCTGCGTGCCAGGTCTGGTGGGTTCGATTCCCACGCAGTCCCGCCAAATTTTTTCAGTGATATCAATGGTTCAGACGGTTTTTGACAGTGATTAAAACCGTGATTTGAACCGTGATTTCCTTCTAAACATACACCTGTATTTATACTGAAAATTACATAATATACGGTACATTTTTTAAGGTGTACTGGTGCGTTAAATCCACTTTTTCAATTAAGAAAGGTGGATTTTTTTATGCTTATTAATCAAAAAACTAACAGAAAAGGTTCAAGAAGTTACTGTGATTTAAACCGTACTAAATCAGTAGAACAGAAATTTACCTTGCATGAAATGTTTGAACAATACATGAATTACAAGCTTACTGAAGGTTTGGCTGAACCAACTATTCTTGCATATTACGAAAACTTTCGATACCTTACTGAATTTTTCAATGGTGATATATCAAATGAAGAAATGAAAGTTGATAAGTTCCTTCAATACATTGCTTATATGATTCATGAAAAGAAGTTACAACCGACAACTGTAAATACAAGAATCAGAAATATACGTGCCTTTTTAAGGTACTGCTTTCAGGAAGGATGGATTGATGCACCAATACATGAAAGGTTTAAACCTATTAAAACACCTGAAGATACAATTGAATCATTTACACCAGCAGAAATAAAAGCACTATTAAATCAAATTGATGATTCAAGATATGTTGGTTTTCGTGATAAAGTCATGATTTACACCTTACTAGATACAATGGTAAGAATTTCAGAACTGCTTAATCTCAAAAGGCACAATGTTGATTTGAAAGCTGGACACATAAAGCTTGAACCACACAAAACAAAAACCAAACGTGCAAGAACAGTTCCTATTTCAACTAAAACTGTAAAGTTGTTGAAAGAATATATGGCTGAAACTAAAGAATTTGAAAATGATATTTTATTTGTTACTTATGATGGCAGACCAATTTTAAGCAATACATGGCGAAGAAGATTAACAGAATTGGGAGAAATGGCTGGAATATCAAATAAACGTGTTTCACCACATACTTTCAGACACACTGGTGCTTTGTTTTATGTAATGAACGGTGGTGATCCTTTCTCATTACAAAAGATTCTTGGTCACACTGATATGTCAATGGTACGGAAATATATTCAGATGACTGATACAGATGTTAAAAGGCAGCACAACACCTTTTCACCTTGGAACATGGTATTTAAGAAAAAATTATAAGGGGTGTACAGTGGAAAAAGGAATTGAATAGAAGGGCATTGGCTGAAAGAAGAAGCTATATTTAGGCAAAAGAAAAGGGGATGTGCTGGAACACATTCCCCAAGTACGCTACACCACACCAAATACAAACGGAATAACGTATACTAACCTTCATTTTATCGAAAAAAATAGATTGATGCAAGGTGTCTTTAGTGATGCCAATTTTAGAAGGGGTGGTTGCTGCTTTCCGATACATAAGGGGAAACAGGAATAATGAAACAGGGTATGATTGAAAACTTCAGGAACTTATCACAATTTAAAGATATTAATGATTTCAATAATCAAATTGAACAATGGATGGTTGATATTAAAAGTAAGTTTACCAAATCTGAACTAGTAGCATTAAAAAGGTTAGTCAGATACAGTGCAAAGGTTTTTGGTGTATGTAATGCAAAGATAGGTACACTTGTTTCAGCAACACACGAAAATAACAATGTGGGTATTAGCAGAAGCACTTTCAAAAGAATGATTACAAAAGCAAAACAGTTTGGCTTGTTATTGGTTAATGAAACTGAAAGAAAAAATGGATCACAATCATCAAATGTTTATGTATTCAATCGTTATGTATCAGCAAATACTTCAGTTGAAAAAAGTGCTGAACCTTCTTTTGAAACATCAGTTGAACCACCTAAAAACGAAAAATTGAACCACCCTAAAACCAGTAATCTTCTTGAAACTAGCAATAAAAATATTAATAAACGTATAGAGAACGACAATTTCAAAATCATAAAGAATAAAAAACTTGGTAAGGAATTTGTAAGTACTGATGTACCTGAAGAATTTGTAAACCTTGTATCATGTTTTTATGGTGATTTTCAGACGGTAGAAGAATTTTGGAAAATGGTGAAAATAGCAGAAAGAAAAGCTGGATATAAAGTAACTGATTTTGATCTACTTGATGTATCACTTGAATCGATAAGGGAAACAGTTAAAGCACTGAAGGTAAATAAGGTAAAGAAGAATGTGCTTGCGTTCTTTTACGGTACTATGGAGAAGATGTTAATGAAATTGTTTGATGAATATTACAAACATGAAGAACCTGTTTTCCCTGCTTTTATCCCAGTGTTAACGGAATCAATACAAGCATTTTCAACTTCAGAAGAATTGAATGAGATGGGTGTGTATTAAATCCATTTATATTTTAATAAGAAATAAAAAGTCAGAAGGTTGTTATCACAGCATAACTTTAGGTGAGTATGAATAATTTTCCAGAAATAAAGGAATTTCTCACTTTTTGTCGAAATATAATTAGGAAACTAGTTGTATGAAGAAGCTAAATATCCTGAAACAACTGGAAGAAGTGATAGAACTAAACATGAAAATTCAACTTGATTTGTAGGACTTTTTAAGCAGAAAGTAATTAGTTGGAGGTATCTTTATGGGAAGAAAAAGTAGAGAAAAGAAAGAAAGAAGAGAAAGCCAGCATACATCAATCTCAGAACATAGTAGGCAAGGAAAAAAACTAATTCCGCCTTTTATGCAATTTGAAAAGTTAAAAAAAGTTTCATGGGCTAACGATAGATTACCTGAATCCATTTGGCTGGCATTAATTGTCTCTCTTCATGATAGAGAAGAAGCAATTCATATAATAAAAAGGGTAACTAAATTCTTTTTTGATTTAAAAGAGGAACACAGGCCAGCAGACCTTTCTATCTGGAGTTTGGCAAAACTAGATGAGAATATTTTGGATAGGTTTTTAAATTTTATTATTAATGAACTTGATTTGAAAGAAACACTTTTACCTTTAGCTTTATTTGATAAAATGCCAAGTAAAGAAAAATGGAGAGAATATCTAAATATTGAAGTACCGGAAAAAGAATGGGAAAAGCTTTTTATTACGGTTTCAAAGTGTTTTGACCATCAATCACAAGAAGCTACCGATTGCAGATGGGCTAAATTATATTATTTTTTTGCAATTGGAAAGTTGTCTTTACCAAGGGAAATGGCATCACCAATCATTAATTATCCATACGAAGGTGATATGCGTTCTGTAAGACCTCTTATAAGAAGTACTGAAATGACTTTGAATATGTTACCAGATGGGTCAACACCTGATTATATTTGGAGTAATGACTTTTGGGAACAGGGTTTGAAAGATACACCTTGTTGGAAACTGGAAATGGGTAATAAACAAGATGATGAGAAAAAAGTGGACAAATCAAAGTTTGAGTCAGTGGAAAATTCATTAAAAGAACATTTCTTTAAAACAAATATTTCGACTGGTGTTGACGCAAAGCATGATGCTGTTTTTGGACTATCATTTTATTGTTTAGATATACTTCATGAGTTACTTAAAGACCAAAATAATACATCAGTATTGAGTAGGATTGGATTAAGAACTATAGCGGAAAGCTATATTACCTTAGCATATTTATGCCATCAAAATAATGATGATTTATGGCAAACATATAGAGTATATGGTTCAGGTCAAGCGAAATTAGCATTTTTAAAGCTGGATGAACTAGAATCTAAACCAAAGTATGTTGACACAGATACTCTTAAAGCATTAGCTGGAGAAGATCAATGGGAAGAATTTGTTGAAATTAATCTTGGACATTGGGAAAACACCAATTTAAGAAAAATGAGTGAGACAGCTGGGGTTAAAGATGTATACAATTCGTTTTATGATTGGACTTCTGGATTTGCACATGGTCAATGGGCTGCAGTAAGAAATACTACTTTTGAAACTTGTGGGAATCCTATGCATAGACTTCATAGAATACCTAAAATAGAAAAACCAATGTTTAATGATGTTACTGAAGATGCTAAAGTACTATGCAATAAGTTGTTAGATTTAGTGAATAGTACATATCCAGCTTTTACTCTTAGAATAGAATAAAATTTCAAGAATCGAAGGGATTTTATCACCTTTTATCGAAATATAGTGTTGAAAGGTGGTGATACAAATGGATAGGAAAAAGTTGATTTATAGTATCCTAAAAGAACTTGAACAAGGCAATGAACCCAGACGTGAAGATTATGGACTTGAACTTGAACAATGGGGTGAAATTGCTGAAATAATAACTGATAAAGGTCTTGCAAAAAACATTTCTTATGACCGTGCTGGAATTGGAAACAAGTTTATTTATGTTTGGTATTCAAAGGCAAAAATTACATTTGATGGACTTGATTATCTAGAAGAAAACAGTGCATTAGCAAAGACATACAAAGGATTAAAAGAAATTCGTGATTGGATTAAGTTATAATTGTTAACCAATAAAAGTCACCCTGAAGCGAAGGGGAAATCTGACAAAAAACCAGTGAACTACTCACCAGTTTGTGTTTTTATTAACCCCTTCTAATTTAATTAAATCTTGCAATGAAATCTTTAAACCTTTTTCTTCAGCAATCCTTTTTGCAGTATCAAAGAAATGTAACATTAGTGTTTTGTTTGGCATTTGATTTTGTCTCCAAACCACAAAAGGATTCACTGTAACGTGTGTTGCTTTTTTGTTTTGGATAAAGCTGAACACTGGTTGATCTAAAAGTTCAATTTGCAGCATCTTTCTTTTTAAATCATTGGAACGACTAAAACCTAAACCTTTTGCAAGTTCTTCAATACTTAAAGGTTCAGCTTGTTCAAATGGTACATTTGGATTCTTACAAATGATATTTGTTTCATAATGGACAAAAGGAAGCATCATAAAAACGGTGTACAGTTGTTTGGGTGAATTGATTGGTTTACCCTTATCATTTGTTGCCTTGTACAGTTCTTGAATCTGTTTATCATAGGTTTTTAAAATCCCAGCTTCAGCACCTGAACCTTTTGGTAGTTTCCCCTTGAAATGATATTGTTCAGACCACTTTAACTTTTTACCACCTTCACAATCATGTACTTCTGTAATAATTCCAGCATCCAGCAGTTTATTGTAGAAGGAATAGAATTTATTATCCTTTGATATATCCAGCAACCCTTTCAGGTGCTTCTTCCTGATTAATCTACCATTTGGAAAGGCTAGAAAACTTCCTTTATCTGAATAAGATACATAAGTACCTAAATACATGATTCTTGTTTTTTCATCATCAGTAAACAGTTGATCTTGATGCAGTTCTGATAATTTGCTGATATAAGACCATGTAAAACCATCAACAAGTTCATTATATAAATCAGTTCTTTTTTTACGTTCAGCAAATTCCTTTTTTTGTTCTATCCTACCTTTTGGAATTACATCATATCCAAGTGGTTCAGTAATGACTTTTACATTTTCCAACCGTTCACCAGTATCAAGATTTACAAAGTTTCCAGTGTAAACATCAGTGTTAATATCCTTGCTTATAGTGTTCACCCACACCATTCCCTTCTGTTGTAATGTGATTACAAACCTTTAACAACAAAAGGTATCAATGCAGACAAAAAACGTGCGAAAAAAGGTTAGTGAATACCCCAAAATATGCGAAAAAAAGTTAGAATGGTAAGAATGCTAAAACCCTTGATACACATAGGTTCATGGCACTTTTTAATAATTCTACCCTTCTTATTCTTTACAAGGTACATGACACCCTGAACAAGGTTCTGAACAATATAATACATGGCATTTTTAACAGTTATATTTGCCTAAAGGCAAGGGAAGGAAAAATCACCTTCCCAAACAAAAGAAAAACCCATAAAGATTAATCTGAAAGGGTATCTGAACATAGTGCTATTTGTCAGGGTAAATAAACATGATTAAATTACTATAGTTAGTATTTTCTTGTTCAGGTGGTGCTTTTCCACCTGAACAAGTGCGAAGCACAAAGAACGGTTATAAAAAGGGGCTTACAATCAATTAGCTGACATGTGGATAGATATAAAGTTTGTACAATGTATCAGTACAAAGAATTTACTTTAAAGATTGTTTATCCCAATATTTAGGTAATGGTTTATAATTGAAATAGATATTGGCTAAAGTGGATGGTGGGATAGAATGAAGGCTTTCTATTGGATATTCGGTATTTTAATTTTGATAAGCTTATTCGATTGGTTTGTTTGTAGTAAAATTCAGGTTGAAAAGAAAAAGTTTCGATTTAGAATGTGGTTTTGGGGAATCACTATTATCATTTTAATAATTTTAGATTTTCTAGGGGTATTTTAAGAATAAGAGATCAATTACTGTGGGCACTGGTGGAAGCTGGTGCTTTTCTTTATGTCTAGGTATTTTTTTGAATTTCTGTATGAGTGTGTCAAAAGGGTGAACGATAACAGGGGAATAACAGAAAATGTACGTATTTTGAACGGTGTAAATTACCCATGATATGAAGCTGGTGCATGGAAACTAAAATCTATTCTCATTCTTTTCTCAATTAGATTTTGAACATTAATATTCAATGCATCTTTATCAGGATCAACATTTCAGCAATAAAAAAAGAACCAGCTTCTAAGCTGATTCTTTACAATGTAAACTGCTTCAGATTATTTTCAATTTGTTCTTCAGTAATACCAATATACCTTAATGTTATGGAAGGGTGTGAATGGTTTAATATCTGCTGAAGTTCAGCAACATCTTTAAACTGTTTATAGTGCCAGTATCCAAATGTTTTCCTTAATGTGTGTGTTCCAATACCTTCAGTTAAATCTACCATTTCAGCAGCTTTATTCAGTTGCCTATAAGCTTGTGTTGGTGTTATAGGCTTATCCCCTTTACGAGAAGGAAACAACCATTCTGAATCAATTTCAGAAGCATAGGCTTGTACTTCCTGATAAATACCTTCAAGATAGATTGTTCTTGGTTTAGAAGTTTTCCCTTCCTTGATAACCAGCTTCTTCTTCTTCCTTACATCCTTCACTTTAAGCTTCAGCAAGTCACCGATTCTTAAACCAGTGTTAATGCCAATTAGGAATAATATGTAATCACGTTCACCACAAAAACGCTTCAATGCAAACTTCATATCTTCAATTTGTTCCTTACTTCTGATAGGTTGTACATCTTTTATTTGGTTTGGGTTGCTATTCAATAGTATCTTTCCCTTCAGTAATATCAATGTTTTGAATGTATGTTTTTTTAAGATATTGCTATTTTAACATTGAATTTAGGGAACTTCAATAATATCAAAGTTTTGAATGTATGTTTTTAAATAAATTCTTACATTGGTAGGAGTAGGTACTTTAATTAAAAAAGGGTGTACCCTATCCTTTAAAGCTAGTGTACCCTATCCACGTTTAACCAGTACCCTACACTACCATTCCCTACCATTCACCAGCTTCTTATTCGGTTATCAATCAGTAATGATGATCCTGTATCAATTGGTGTATGCTTCCCACTACTTCAGCATGTTCATATTCCTTTAAGGAACACGAATATAATCAGATGCTGATACAGTACAAACCAGCATTGTTACGTTGAAGAAGTTCGTATTCCCTTTTGAATCAGAAGGTTTATAAGTTCGTGTTCCTGTTTATATCAAAAGGTTTATATGATTGTGTTCCTGATTCTGATTCAGCTTGTATTGTTGCTGATATGAATGAAAGATTAATTGATTATTAATATTCAACTGCATATTCAGATTCACATACACATAATCAATAAGCATATTTCAAGCTGCTTGATAACAAAAAAAGGTTACACCCATCCAACGGGGGAAGGGGTACGAGTGCCTGTAAAGTTAGCATTTTAAGTATATAAGCACTAATTTTTAACCCCTGGAATTTACTGGTGGGTGGGGTATCCATCTTTTCACCAACTGCGATTAAGGATTTTGCTTCAGATATACATAGTAAAATTTTTTTAACGTGTATCATTTCCTGTTAAAGAATCTTGTACAAGTCTGTTTAAAATTTCTGAACAAACACCGTTAAAGAATATTGCACTTAACAATAACCCACTGAACAATAACCATGAAACAATAACCATTAATTATTAAAAGATGGTGCTGAAGTATTTCAGGGCAGTAAGTACTTAATATTCTTCAGTTAAATTGAAAAAGTTATGAAAACATGTCTTACATTTCAGTGTTTTCAAGTACCTAATAGTGTACAAAAGTACAAAGTTGTTTTTGATGTTAGCACTTAAACAACTGTTGCCTATATTTTAAACCCCTTTTGTGTGTGAAAGGTTCAGGGTGTTGGGTGTCCAGCATCCTTTTTTTTATACCATTTAATCAAGAAAACTGAACTTGCACGAATCTACTAAAATACAAAACTAAAAAGAAGGTGCTTATCCTATGCTGGATTACAAACTATTAAGGCATTGCAGACAACTAGCAAAGCTTACACAAAACCAATTAGCAAAAGAAATTGGTGTCACAGAATCATTAATTTGCAAGATTGAAAAAGGTGTTGCAACATTCACACCAAAATTACAAGTGAAAGCTATACAAGTATTAGGTAAAAACGGTATTGGTCAACAAGAAATTGTTTTATTACATGATGTACTAAAAGGAAGGGAATAAGGGGAAATGATAACGAACGTGAACTACATATTAAACAACCTTGAATATATCAGACAAGCATTACTTACTGATACTTACAGACAACAACAACCTATATTAAATGTACTTGTTGCTGAAACTCTTGAATCTATCAGCAAAACTTCTTTCAACTATGAAATGAAATATGATAGTGAAAAACATTTATCACATAGGGGTGCATATATCCAGCGTATCAAGAAATCAAGAAATGAATTACTGGTGGATATGCAGGAATTACAATTCCAGCTATCAAGAAAGAATGTGAATGTGAAGCGTTCGTTGGTTCTAGTAAACCGTATGCTTGATACTAATTTGAATACTATGGATGTACAGGAATTAATCAATAAGTGGGTAAACGTAAATCCACGTGGAACAACCAAGACAGAAATAATGTATGCAAAATAAGGGTGATGAAACATGACTAAAGAAAACAAAACATTTATAGATGTACCCATTCCATATGGACTGGATGAAAGACAAGTAAGAGTTGCACAAGATTTAGTGGTTACAAGATTGCAAGATGGTTTTACAGTTGCTGATTTATGTTCACGAAATAGTATCAGTACAAAGACTTACTATCAATGGAAGGAAACAGAATCTTTTAATGAATATGTGGAAGCACTAAATGAAATTCTTATACCTTCTGATGTACTATCAGCAGTTGAAAAATTCAGGATAAAAGTGATGCAGTTTGTTGAAAAGGAATCAATGAGTAAGGATGAAATGAACCAGTTTTACAACATGTTCAAACCAATTATTGATGCATCAAACCGTATGGAAGCTGAAAAATTAGGTTTAACAGTAAATGTTGGTTCAAGTGCAAGTACTTCAGCAAAAACAGTTGAAGAAAGAAAAGCCGTACTGCTTCAACGTTTAAAAGGTAGTAACAAACCTGATGAAGCACTAACTAAACTTGATGCAAAAATGGAAGGGGAAGAAGAAAATGAATAAACTATTAAAGGGTATGGAGAATCTTTTTAGCAAGGCAGACCAAACAGAAGCACGTTATGAAAAGGCATTGGAAGAAAAGCAAGAAGAATTGATCCAGTTGCAAGCAGAACTTCAGGAAAAGAATTCCATGCTGAAAGATATTCACAAAATGAAGCTATTGGGTGATGTAAGTGAAGCAACCTATAAAGAACAAGCTGAAGGGGTTGAGAAGTTTCAGGAACAAGTTAAGGAACTCAAAAAGGAAATATCTTTAATTCAGGTGTATAAAGTTGAAGATACTAAAGCAGTTATTGAAGAATTGGAAGCTGAAAGAAAGAAAGTAATGCAAAACCACCAAAAGGAATTAAAGAAGCTTCAAATGGAACTGCTGGAAGCTAAACTTGTATATTTACAAAAGCAAGCAGAAGCAAGGGAAAAATATAGTGAACTGGTTGCCCCTGACAGAAAGCTGGACAGATTAAAAATTAATCTTGGCATTAAGCAAAATAGTTATATTGGTGATGCTTTTGAATCATTAAGTATGGTGTCAGTCGGTGCTGGATATGAACCTTTAACAGTTCAGCTTCATGAAGTGGATGGTGCTTTACGATATGGGAAACTTCCTAACCAGCTTCTTCAGGTTGTTAAAGATGCGAAAGATAAAGGCATTATTGAAAATTAATATTCAAAATTGAATCATAGAAAAAAGCATCTTGTTCCCTTCTTTCATGGGTTCAGGGTGCTTCTTTTTTTTTGCCTGTTTCATCAAATTAGCAAAAATATCAAATTACCAATTTTGTAAAATTAAGCAAAATTGTTTAAGGTTTTTTACTATATAATTGGTTGTTGAGGTGATGAATTATGGAAATGAAAACAATGCAAATTATTGATAGCATCTCTAAATTGGATAGGGATGTGCTGCCGATTGTTCTACTGAAAATTAATGAAAGCATTACTTGGTTGTACGACAGAATTGATGACACCAGTGAATTGGAAAGCTGTTTGGAAAAATTAGGGGTATCGATTCAAAGTAGTTCCTATACTAGTAATATACTTGAATATTGTGGATTTTTACCTGATGACGAGATAGCAGATGGTTATATTTTTGACTTCTATCTTTCAAACGAAGCAAACAGAATGGAAATTCTAAAGAAGCAGTTGATTGAATGGGCTATTGAATTAGAAGGACTTGAAAAACAGGGTATATAAGAGAACACTAGATGGGAATATGCAATATATGGTAAAATAGTCCAAAAGACTTATAGATTTCAATAAGGGGTGATTAAATGGCATTAAGGGATATTCTTAATTCTGAAGATATAGAAGCATTGTTAACAGAAGATAGCAAACAGGCTATCGAACGGTTCTTAACTTTTTATGGATCAGGATCCCAAGCAAATATGAGAAGTGGAGTTTACAGGCTTTTATATAATGAGTTAATAAAAGATGATGTAACAAAGGTGAATTTTGCTGATTATACAAAAACCTTCCCTAATGATGACAGAAAACTAACTACGCAAGAGAGTTACAGACATAGCTTTTTCAGATTTCTTTATGTGTTTGACCATTTAGAAAATCCATTTGGTTTTGAAACTGTATGGATTAAGGAAAAAGAAAAAAAGCAGTTCCTTAAAATGGAACAACGTAAAGTAAAAGAAAAAATTGTTAAACCAAGAAAAACATTAACTATCGAAGAATTAGCCAAAATTCAAAAGGTTATTGATACAGAATCGACAAGGCTTGAAACTTTAAAAATTCAATTCTGTTGGTACGCTATCTTTGAACTTGGTTTTGAAGTTGATGAATTAAAATTGAACATTACAAGTGAAAGTTTTTCAGATGGGATATTGACTACAAAAGAAGGTTCATTAAAATTACCCGAAAAATACCATTATATGTTTGAAATGTTGAGTGAACGAGGTGATAATAACGGTTTTGCAACAATTAATGATTTATTTGAAAATCTTGGTCAGCTTGCAAAATTGGATAGAAAGCTATTACCGGTTATGGTAAAGCTTACACGAAAAGGTTATATGGTCACTTGTGGTAACTGTGGTAAAGAATATACTAATCTTTCAAATAATTGGCGGTCTGTAAACAATCGTATTGTATGTTTGAATTGTGCGGAAGAATTAAAAAAAAACTGAATTTTGAAATTGATATTTTGGATATTGAAAATACTGACCTGCATGAAAATGATAAGGATGATTTGTCGATACTTTACGCATATGCCGATTTAAAACGAAAAATTCAACTAAAGCCAATAGACTTTTTAAATCTACATAAATTACAAATTGAAATTGGTGAACTTGGTGAAGCATATGTTTATGAATACGAATGTAAAAAGTTAAGGGGAACAAAATACATAAATAAAATTAATGAAAGAATTGCTTTAGACCCTGAAAATGGTTTTGATATTCTTTCATATACACGTGAAGGAAAACCCTTGCATATTGAAGTAAAGACAACTACAGGTTCAGTAGATAGCTTTTATTTATCAAATAACGAATGGAATACTGCAAAAAGAATGAAAGAAGAAGGGTTAATATACCTTGTTTATTTTGTAAAAAGGATACTCTCAGACAACCCTGAACTGATTATTATTGAAGATATAACAGAAAACAATGATTATTTATTTAAAGAATTAAACTATAAAGTTACAAAAATCAATCTTCCTATACATTAATTACATTTGTTGCTTAAACTATTACAGTTGTGTGCTAAAGGGGTTAAGGTGGTTAATTCACTGTTTCCACCCTTTCACCTAAAAACCTTTTTTGAAGCTGGTGCTTATAGTACTGGCTTATTTTTTGTTTTGAAAATGAAGCTTAATTAAAGTGAACGGTACATTGTTCAGATAACAAAAGATAAATGCCGTACAATCAACTTAAGCAACACCTAAAAATATAATTTGGATCACTGAGTCTGAATATCCATCCGTGGTTGTTAAAGGAATGTAAAAACAAACTGAAAAGGGTGGATTATAAAATGATATTAGACACTATATATTCAAAACAAAGAAGGGAATTAACTGAAAGATATGGGCAACAACAACTAAGTGCAGAAGGTTCAGATGAAAAGAAAGGAATCTTCAGGGAATACTTATCAGAAGCACTGAAACTTGCACTTGCAAACGGTGAAAATGAAGAAGCAGCACACTTTGAAAAATCACTTGCACTTACTGTTAAATTGGATAGGAAAGCACATGAAATTGAACGTAAGGTAAGGGATGTTGAACGTGAATATAAAAAGCTGTTGCAAATGCAAAAGGAAAGCTTTATACACTGATAGATAGTTGGAACTGGTGCTAAATGTACTGGTTCTTTTTTAATAACTAAAATGAAGGAACTGGAAATAAGACACTTGTAAACTATTAGTATTTCTGTATAATAGACTGTAAGGATTTAACGTAAATACTAGTGATTATTCAATATAAATACAGGTGTCCACGCTTTAAGAACCTTGATTTAACGGTGATTTGACCGTTATAAAACACCGTAATTAATCCCCACAGTCTTCAAAACTGCTTGAGACCTGCGTGCCAGGTCTGGTGGGTTCGATTCCCACGCAGTCCCGCCAAGATAGCCTTTCAGCCTATTTAATAAAATTGTTCTATACAGTCGTAATAGACCTCGATTAATTTCAATAGTGAGAAAATCTCTTTTTTAGCCGTCAAAGTTAAAATCCTCGAGCGCAAACCCTTCTCCATATCTGGCATAAATCAATTCCTTTGTTTTAATCGAGTCTGCTTTAAAGTTCTTTCCCGTCTTTTCATTTAAATATTGAATAATTTCAGCAAATGGAATGATCTTTTTCACTGATGGATTGACAGCCATTTCCTTCGTTGACCCCGCCACTTCCTCAGATGAAATATCCTCAACAGGACTAGAGGGACGTTCAATATTGTTTTCATACTCTTGCAGTTTATCGTAGTCAATGCTGTACCATTTCGTCTGTCCATTTTCATTGCATTAAAATTAGCAGACAGAAGTAACCCCTTTGTCTCTAATGAAAGAATCGTCCGCTTAATGGTACTGATCGACCAAAAGGGAAGCTGCTTCCGCCACTCCTCATACGTGTTATACACCTAGGTTCTCCCATCTATCTTGTGCTTACTAATTCCAAGCCAATAAGGAATTTGCTGCAGCACTACAGCTTCATTTAGACCAATCTTCACAGCTAAACTAGGGATAATCATAAGGGGACTTTCTTCAATCAACAACCTGCTCATCTGTACCTCTCCTTTAAGCTTTTATGTAAAGGAACCTTGAACCATTCTTAAGATGATTTAAGCCAACCGATTGGCTCATGTTCCTTATACCTCTTATATATATATTTAAAGGAAAAAAGGTTAGGTGATGAAAAACGGAGTTTGGTAGCGGAAGAAGAAGGACATATTATTTTTTCTATGAAGAAATCTTTGAAGTACTTTATGAAGTACTCTATGGTATTGCTTGGGTCAACGGGAGTAGCTCTTTGTGTCATCTTAAACTGATCTTAACGTCAGAATGATAGATTAGCTTTTTCAATTTGAACTGATGCAAAGTTCACAAAACATTCTTCAGGAAGAATTCTAAAACTAGTAAATGCATTTAATGTCTCAAAAATTGAATTCGATATGCCAGTGACAAAAGTGGTCGGACTAACTGTGCGGACAAAAGAAGAGGCTAAAGCAAAAAATAAGGGGACTTGCCAAGAGATACACCAGGAGAAAAGTTTGGATACAGCTTTGAAATTCGTACAATAAGCAAAGGATATATTCTTAAAAGAATAATAAAAAGATCCGAATGTAAAGCCCTAATGTGGGGAGAGCTTGATGATTAAAGCGGCACTTTTTGATGTATTAAGAGAATATCGTTATTCAATATAGGAATCATCTCTTAGCTACATAAGCCATTAGTTATTCCCCGCAAATGTTCAGCGCACGTGCTCCTCCAGTAGTCAGCTTATTTTCTTTTATTATTTTCGCGGTATCATAATGGTGGAAACTTACAAAGGAAATAATTATGGAATAGAAAACATAAAACAAGCAACTATTCAAAAATAGTTGCGAAGTATGTCTTAAAAGAAAAACGAAGTATGGGTATTTGGAGTCCCCTGCTTTATAGTAAGTACAATCTTTTATCTTTTGAATCTTTTTTTTGTAATAATAATTAAAATTAAGCAGTATTTTAAAAAGCCATTTATGAAATTGAATACATCACAAATGGCGTGTATTTTAAAATAAACCAACTTCTTTAGCAGCTTCAAGACTGTTTCCGTTACCAAAGTGAAAAACGAATTCTATTTTACTGATTTAGGTGTTTTGCAATTGTATAACCTATTAGGTACGCAGATGCAGATGTGTTCCCATCAACTGTAAAGGGAATAATAGATGCATCTGCAACAATTAAATTGTTAACTCCATGTACATTGCCCAAACGAACAACTACTCCACCTTGATTAAGAGGTGCCATTCGTAGTGAACTTTGCTGATGGTGGTTATGATCGAAGTTATCCTTAATATAGTTTTCTAGTTCTTCATCGTTTTCAATTGTATCCATTGTTGGATTAATAAGTTGATACTTCGGATCGATGCTGGAAAGTTTCACTGCAATTTCTTTAATGTAAGTTCTATATATGGCTTTAACTGCCTCCATATCATATCTGTTAGTAAGAAAGCCCTCATCCGCCAGTACAATTTTTAATGGATCATTGCTTTGTATTTCTATTTTCCCTCGACTTTTAGGCTTTAAGAATAAAATGGCAATATTTAAGTTGCCTTCTGAAAATATACCTATTAATTGAACACCACGACGCCGATCATTATTTCCGTTTAGGGGAGTAGGTAAAAAAGCACCTCCATTGTAAAGAGAGAATGGGTCGTTTTGCATCGCTGGAATATCTCTCTTATTTACCGTGAATGTAGCAGTATTTAATGTGTGATTAGTTAAAAATACTCCTACATTTGGATTATCAGAAATAACAGGAATGCCAACCTCCATTAGATTATTTGCAGGTCCAATTCCAGACATCATTAATAGCTGGGCACTGTTAATCCCTGCTGAAATAATTACTTTTTTGCGGGCGAAAGCTCTAACTTTTTTCCCTTCCTTAAGAAACTCAATACCAGCTGCGATATTATCATTAAATAAAATACGAAGTGCAGTTGACTTAAATAAAACTTTTAGTTTACGACCGTTCACACCAATTCCTTCTGGAGTCATAATGTCAGAAGACAAAAACGCTGTCGAGGAGCTCTCACGCTGTCCATTGATTTTCTGAAATAGTTGCCACCGAGTGAATGGACCAAGAGGGGTTTTTGGGTCATTATAATCAAGTATTCTTTTGAAACCAGTTGCCTGTTCCATGGCAGAAACTAGTTTCTGGGTCATAAGTGGGGGGGTTCTTGGTGTTTGTCTAATATTCAATCGACCATTAAATCCATGAAATTCTGGGCTATTTGTTTTTCCATGGAAATTTTCTAACTGTTTAAAGGCTTTTATAGCTTGTTCTGGTGACCACAGTGAACCTAATAACAGTTCCCATTCTCTTAAAACAGCAGGTGTAGGTCTTACATATTGTTCACCATTAATCGATGACCCTCCACCAGAAAGCCGACCAGTTGTCCATTCAAAGGTTCGGTTATCCAATTTTGGTTGAGGTACACCTTCTCCTTGCCAAAAATATTGTGGAAAAAACTCTTCCTCTAGTTCAGGGGCGAATCTCGAATCACTAATCGGTTGATCCTTATCATTATTTTCTCCCGCCTCCAAGACTAAGACTGAAGTTTTTTTATCATCGGTGAGTGTCTTAGCTATAACAGCACCAGCGGGACCAGTCCCAACAACAATATAATCAAATTTGTTCATTGAACTATTTTTCATACTACCATTCCCTCTTTATTTATCTTTTTTACCTAGAAGATATTTTGAAAAGAAGAGTTTCACAAATTATTCCAAATGAAGTAACATTGAAGTCCCTCTATTAAGCAGTGTATTCCTTAAATGTGCTATGGAGTGGACAAGTTACCGAGGACAAAGACCCTTTTAATGTAAAAATAGAGTGAAATTATTTGAGAACTTTATTTGGAACTTTGTGTAATTTACCTCATATTCATAACATAATTGAAAAACGAAGTAAGTATCATGTTAAGGAGGCGGAGAAAAGGGAGGGATAAGTATTCAAAATAATCTTCCAGGTCATGTTAGCATGAATCAGATTAACCAGATGTTAGTTGGACCATAATCATTTGCGGATAAGTGAACATCGTTAAAGGGGGAATGTGGTTATGGCAAAGGTAGGCAAAGATGATTTTGTAAACGGTTTTGTACCACATCATAATCATGGGTCTGTAGATTATACTTCGATAGCGGATAGGCATGTTCATCAATGTTTAGATATAACTTCTCCTCCAATCCAAACTCAGGATGGAAACCACATCCATTATACAGAAGGATATGTGATGTTTGAAGACGGTCATAACCATTATTATAAGGCGTATTCTGGCCCAGCTATACCAGTTGGTAATGGCATGCATGTCCATTATTATGATTTTTATACCACGGAAAATGATGGACATCGGCATCATGTAAAAGGCGTTGATCACCCTGCTCCAGGAAACAGATAGGAAACTGATTATGAGTTTAAGGTGAAAATTTCTGATAAAAAAGTATAGTAACCAAAACACACAGGTATTTCCTAAAAATCTGTGTGTTTTTTATGCACTAATAACCAATGGGACTTTTAATATATGCCTTGCCGTACTTTCAGTGGGTTTAAACATTAATGAAACTTCTAATACTAAAGATATTTCTTTCTAGTTAGCAATGTTAGTGTTAGGGGAGATGCACTATTGGATACGATTTACCGTACAATAATTGTTTTTATGGCAGGATATTTGCTTTTAAGGGTGACAGGAAAAAAAGCAGTATCCCAGATGCACACTTTTGATTTATTGTATATTTTTATCCTTACTAATATTATCAGTTCTCCCGTGGAGGATGATCATTTAGGAAAAGCTTTAATTTATGCTGTAATTACTGTAATTTTATATAAAATTTTCATACGTTTATCATTACATAATAAATTAAGATGGATTCTATATGAAAATCCAACGGTATTAATTCGTAATGGGGATATTGATAGAAAAGGGTTAAAAAAGGCACGTATGCCAATGAATGAATTATTATCACATTTAAGAGTAAAAGGGTATACAGATATTAAAACTATTGCTATCGCGGTGATGGAAGAAACAGGTAATCTAAGTGTTATCCCTAAGTCAGAATACCGCCCAGTTGAACCTAACGATTTAAATTTAAAAGTGAAAAAAGAATATATTCCTATACCGCTGATAATGGATGGTCAAATAATCTACCATAATCTAAAGTATCTACAATTAGACCAAGGATGGCTAATGAACGAGCTTGAGGAAGCGAGGGAAAATATCGAGAATATTACATTAGCGACTTTTTTAGAAAATGGAAAGTTATTTATAGATAATAATGAAGTAGATAATCATAAAGGTAATCCATATTACTACAAGCCTGGGAGAAATAATTAACTGACCCTTTTAAAAAAGTAACCCTACACTATTAATTTTATCAGGTTTTGATGGGTTACTTTTGTTTTTATTTTATGTAGTAATTGATCATTTTCCTGCTACTGGCGTTTAGTACGTTGATGAGCCGCTGATTGAGCGGATTATTATACTGTGCCTGTCACTACCCGCTATTTGTCGAATTTTCCTCGACAAAATTCGGGTGGTGCCAGGCACTCTTTTTTAGATTTGCTTGTTTAAAAAAGACAGGAGATGTATAATTTTTTAGTGATGAGAGAAAATGTCAAGTATATAACAATAGCTGTTTTATTAAAAAATATTTAAGTAATGCACTTTGATCATGCTATTTTTGATCAAGTAAATGATGATTTTCATGGATAGAAATAAGCCATAAGAGAGAGTTAAGGGAGGGGAAAATAATCAAAAATAATGAGCTATTTAAAAAAGCAACAAGATATGCTACTACATATAATCAAATTTTAAAAATGATACAAGATGGATTATATCCTGAGGATAGTAAGTTACCTTCTGAGCCATTATTGGCAGAGCAGTTAGGTGTAAGTAGGTCAACCCTAAGACAAGCATTAGGGTTATTACAGGAAGATGGCATTTTAGAAGCTAAAAAGGGAATAGGAAACTTTGTTCGTAAAACGCTAAATGTAGACAATGTTGGGATTGAAAGAATGGGAAATCCATTCTATAAAAGCTGCATCGATCATATTGACAATGTTGAACTAGAAATGAAAATTGAAGTATCAAGTGAGCATGTTGAACGGATTTTTAACAGGAAAACCCCAGTAGTGCTTGCCATTTACAGGTATTATAAAGAAAAAAATAGTGTAAAGGGCTACTGTTTTTCTCATGTAGCGACTGATTTTGATTATATCAAATCAATTGATTTAAATAATCAGAATGAAGTATTAGATTTTCTAGAAAATAAGGTTTACGAAAATGGACTTTCCTCTAAGCTTGAAATTCGCATCGTCTCAGCTACAGAAGTGATCAAGACAGCAAGCCAGGGGAATCCTTCTAAGTATTATCAAATGATTGCTGAGCATATAGTGGATAAAAATGGAAACATTATCGCCTATAATAAATACTATATCCCTTTTGAAAGGGCCGTTTTTAAGGTGTTCAGAAATAATTAAATAGTTTAAAGGAATGAAAACTTCCTGGATTTGAGAAATCAAACCAGGAAGTTTTTTATTTTGTAAGTAAAAACAAAATGTTGACAGCGTTTGCAGTCGGGTGTACTATAATTGTATAAAACATACAGCAATACATACAAGTATACAATGTATGTTTAAAATGATTGAAGGCGGTGATGGAATGAAGAGGATCGTTGTATTAGGGAGCTTAAATATGGATATGATGTTGACCACAGAGAGATTGCCGCTAATCGGCGAAACTATCCACGGAAATCGTATTCACTATATGCTGGGCGGAAAAGGAGCCAATCAGGCTGTAGCAGCATCTCGTATGGGAATTTCAACATCCTTAATCGGGTGTGTAGGAAATGATACATTTGGTGAGAAGATAGTAAAACATTTATCTGAAGAGAACCTAGACATTTCAGCTGTGAAAATGGAAGAAAATATTTTCACAGGAATTGCAAGCGTTTTTAACATGAAAGGCGAAAATGCCATTGTGGTGATCCCTGGGGCGAATGAGTGCTGCGACCAACAAGTAGTGGATGAAAATATCGATATTATTAAGCAAGCAGACGTGTTACTAACCCAACTAGAAATCCCTATGGAAACGATTGTATACGCTTTAAAAAAATCGAAGGAATTTGGTGTGAAAACGATACTAAACCCTGCTCCATATAAACAATTACCAACAGGGTTGTTAGAATATATTGATTACCTCACCCCAAACGAGACGGAATTTGAGAGTATGGTTGGAAAGAAATTGGAGAATACGGAAGACTTCAAAAATGAAATGCTCCAATGGAGTAAAAACAATAAAGTGAATTTAATTGTTACTAGAGGGTCTAGAGGCTCCTCTTATATTGAAAATGAAAGCGTTTATACCGTTCCCTGTATGAAGGTGGATGTCGTAGATACGACAGGCGCAGGTGATACCTTTAATGGAATCTTATCATACGCCCTTGCAGAGGAAATGAAATTACGAGAAGCGGTAACGATTGCAGGTATCGGCGCTTCTTTATCAATAACGGCCTTAGGCGCACAAAGCGGAATGCCTTCACTAGAAAAAATAAAAAAGCATTTATAGGAAGGGGAAATTAGGATGATTAAGATGATTTTGGATGTAGATACGGGTATCGATGATGGCATGGCTATCGCTTATGCTCTTGGGAGTAAAGAGATTGATTTGATTGGTGTGACAGGTACATTTGGAAATGTTTATACAGAAGATGGGGTACAAAATGTGTTAAAAATTTTGCATATGTGTAATGCGAGCGCTATCCCGGTATTTGCCGGGGAAAGCCATTCTCTAACTCAAGACAATTTTACTAGATTAGAAGTGAGTGCACGTATCCATGGCGAAAATGGTGTTGGGCAAGTGGAAATGGAAACCTCGCCAAAGGAAAAAGAAACGAAAAGTGCAGTCGATTTTCTGATTGAATCTGTAAAGAAATATGGGAAGGAATTAGTCATTGTGGCTACGGGCCCTCAAACAAACCTTGCGATGGCACTAAAAAAAGCTCCAGAGATTAAAGACATGATGGGCAGAGTGGTCATTATGGGAGGAGCCTTAACCGTTCCTGGGAATGTCAATCAATATACGGAAGCTAATATATCACAAGATCCAGAGGCGGCTAAGTTTGTTTTTGAAAGCGGTTTAGATGTTACGATGGTTGGTTTAGATGTAACAACGCGGTCGACGCTAACCAACGCTGATACACAAAAGTGGAGAGAGACAGGAAGTATATCAGGTAAGACATACGCAGATATGGTAGATTACTATATCAATGAAAACTTGGGTGTCGAGGGCTGTTATCTTCATGACCCGTCTGCTGCAATCAATGCTGTCCATCCTGAATATTTTACGGTGCTGCCGATACATTTGACTGTTGTTACCGAAGGAGAAGCAGAAGGCAGAACGATTGGAGATCCAAATAAATTAAGAGATCCGAATCCAAATGTAAAGGTTTGTATTGGGGTAGATTCGAAAAGCTTAGTAAACCATTTAAATGAAACGCTATTATCCCTATTTCATAACAAGTAAAAGGAGGGATTCCTATGGGAGCCCAAGTTCAAGCTCAATCAGAAAATACAAATGTGATTGCACCTAAAGGTATCGCGGCTTTGACGGTAACCTTGATAATTTGTATTTTGACTTATCAATTCAATTTAAGTATGGTCACCCCGGCGCTTCCTAACATCGCTGCATCTTTGGATGTCGGGATTGACCAGGTTTCGCAAGTTTCAAGCGTGCTCTTACTTGTTTCATCGATCGCTGGTGTTATTCTTGCTCGTTGGAGTGATTTCATTGGCAGACGTCGTGCCCTTTATCTCATTATCGCCTTGATGGCAATTGGAACAATTCTTTGTATGATTGCTCCAAACTTCACAGTTCTAATGATTGGCCGGGTATTCCAGGGAGCCACTGGTGCAGCGTTCCAACTTTGTTACGTAATTCTGAAAGAGACCGTGAGTCCTAAGAAGTTCGGAACCTTTCTCGGGATCGTTACGGCCGCAAATGGAGGAATTGCTGGTATTGATGGATACCTTGGCGGCTTGCTCACTGATCATTTTGGTTTCCGTGCCGTTTTCGTCGCCATTTTAGTTGTCGGTATTATTGCCTTCTTGGGTGTCAAGGCTGCCGTTCCTGAAACGAAAGGTGACACGGCAGGTAAGATGGATTGGTGGGGTGGTTTGACCATTTCGATTGTATTGATTTGTTTGACGAACTACCTAACACTAGCTTCCGCAACCGGATGGTTTGCTACAATCCCACTTCTTTACCTTGCAGGCACCATTGCCTCTATGATCGCCTTCTGGTTGATTGAGAAGAAGAGTGAATCCCCGCTGTTTCCAGTGGAACATCTCCGTTCTCGTCAGGTTTGGCCTGTGATTACGACCACAGTGCTGACTTTGAGTGGTGTTTTTGCGGTAATCAATTTTACGATTGTGTTGCTTAGTCAGAATCAAGAGGTTGGATTCGGACTGAGTGCCGCTACGACTGGTTTAATGTTCCTCATGCCAGGTGCGATCATAGGTATATTTAGCGCACCACTATCTGGCTGGCTGGCCGGTAAAGTAGGCTGGACTCGTATCATGCACATTGGCATAGTATTGAACATCGCAATCCTTGTTGTGCTTGCACTATTTTGGCAAAATCAATGGATCGTGTTCGCGTGTGTTATCGCAATGGGTTTCACCTATAATGGATTGATTCTTACTACCATCAATGGGCTTGGAGTTATCCAATCACCAGATGATGCTCCTTCCGCATTACCAGGACTTAACGGAGCGGCATTTGGTATCGGCGCCTCCTTAGGTATTGGATTTGTAGCACCATTTGTTGCCAAGGGCAGCTTTACTACAGGCTTCTGGCTCTCTGTTGCCATCACAGTCCTAGCATTGATCTCGAGCTTGTTAATTGCTCCAAAGCCAGAAAAGAAGAACTAATTTTACAACTGAAGTAAATTAGGGTTAAAACTTTGTATTTTTAGTAAGGCACAATCGGTATTAGTGATTGTGTCTTTTTAACAAACTATGGGAAAGGGTGTTAACATTATGAAAAGAAAAGTTGTGGTTATTACAGGTGCAGGCAGTGGGCTGGGTGCTTCATTGGCTAAGAAGTATTCAGAGCTGGGAACCCACGTATGTTTACTTGGACGAACTAAAACGAACTTGGAACGGACTGCTGATACGTTAGTCAATGACCATTCTATTTACGAATTGGATGTTACGTCCAAAAACGAGGTGGATAAAGTATTTCAATCCATTAAGGAAGAGGTAGGTTCAATAGATTTATTAATAAATAATGCGGGATTAGGTGTTTTTGATCTTGCCGAAAATATCGATGAAGAATCCATTCATCAGATGATTGATATTAATTTAAAAGGCACAATCTTTTGTACTCAAGCCGTTCTTCTTGATATGAAGAGCAGAAATCAAGGCAAAATTGCTAACGTTATTTCTACGGCCGGCATTGAAGGAAAGATAACGGAATCCGTCTATTGTGCTAGTAAATTTGGTGTTCGTGGTTTTACAGAAAGTTTACTAATGGAATTAAAAGATAGTGCTGTACAAGTGTATGCGGCTTATATGGGCGGAATGAAGACTGCATTCTGGGATGGAGTTTATTCAGAGGAAGAAATTAAACATATGATGGATCCGGATGATGTGGCAGATATCATCATCGACAACATAAAGTCTCGAAAAAATCTCAATGTAACGGAAGTTGTTATAAAAAATAGTATTTAGAAAACAGAGGAACGGTTCTTATAGGGGACAATCGGAAGTTTTATGCAAAAAAGGGCTTGATTAGCAGGTTGGTGCTAGTTAGGCCTTTTTGGGTTCTCATGTTTTAGCTGGGTATCCCTTAAACTTTATTTAAAAAACTTTCGCAGTCCATTCCTTACAATTCCAAATATCGGTCGCAATTTCACGATAGAAAATTTGGACAAATTAAACACAATTAGATGTTCAAGAGTTGGGTTAAGCGGCCTTTCCAAAAATACCATAGATTCGGGGTCTTATTTGTGTTACGCATAATTTAATGAAGTGGAAATCCACTTCCCAAAAACAATTAAAAATATAGAGCGGAAATACCCTCTCATACCATCCTAATATTCAAATTATCCCTAAAAAGGAAAGAAAATAAAAAAACTGACCCAAAAGAGTTGTTATTCAACGATCTTTTGGGTCAGCCTCTTACTTTATACTATTTACCTGTTAAAGCCGAGTAAGCATTTGCTTCACCGGTACCAAAGTATTGATCATGACCTGGTTTTCCATAATCTAATGCAGTCTTTTCAATAAGTGCCTCCACTTGAGCAGGTTTGTAGTCTGGATGCGCAGCTTTAATGACTCCAGCGATACCGGCAACCTTTGGCGAAGCCATGGAGGTTCCGTGGAGGTATGCATATCCTTTTGCATTTGTTGTGAAATAAGGATCTAAGTAAGTTGGCCATGTTGACAACGCACGGTAAGTAAAGTCACGATCATCTAAATTCCCCGTTGAAGCATATTTAGGACCGTTGTCCCCTCCGGGAGCTGCTACCGTAATAAAGCTATTTCCATAGTTTGAATAGAATGCCAATTGATCCTTTGACCATTGATTTGAGGAAGATACTGTAATGACACCTGGAAGTCCACCCGGTGTTTCAATGGTGACGCCTTTAAAAATAAGGTTCGTATCACCATAATTGGCATTTAAATAATCCGTTAATGATTTTTTATCAGCGTAGTTTAACGACTCATTACCAGCAGAGGCCACAATGGTTACATTATTATTCACTGCATATTTTACCGCCCGTTTCCAAAGGAGAACATCTGCAATGTCACTATACTTAGTACCATTGTATTCATATTTTAAATTGTCATAGCCGCCAATGGACATATTCACAACGTCTACTTTATCTTTAGCTGCTTGAATCATTGCTTTAACAATTGGTGTAGTTGGGGCGCTTCCAGAACTGTCAAATATACGGTAAGCCATGATTCCTAGATCTGGACCGACACCTTTTATTTTTCCATTACCCGCAATGGAACCAGCTACGTGTGTCCCATGACCTTCACGATCCAGTACATCCTTGGGGTTGCCTGTTTCAGTTTTGTCATTTCCAGAATATCCTCCTGCCGGAACGAAACTTTGACCGCCAACATAGTTGGCTTTAAGGTCAGGATGATTGGCATCAATGCCTGTGTCGATAACACCGACTACAGCCTTATGGGTAACCTTTCCATTTGCTGCCGTACCGCCAGACTGAATTTTAAAGGATGTTCCTTCATTGGTTAAATGACGAATATCCCATTGTGAACCCCAATATGTACCATCTGGATCAGGGTGAAGTGTTACAGGCTTACCGTCAGCTGCTGCTGGTTGCTCGTCGTCTAGCTTATAGTGTATTTCTACGTTTGCCGCAATAATACTAGAATTGGATTTTAAATTGTTTAGAAAATTAGGATTTGATGAGCGTACTTCTAATCCGCCGATTTCCGGAATGGCATTTACCACTTCTCCTCCGGCATTTATAATGTCTGTCTGATAGGTTTTAGGTAATGATGACTGGGTGTAAGCAATGAGGTAGCTTTTAGCTGGTGAAGTTGCAGATGTGTGCAGATTAAAAGATGATAGGGAGAGTGCTAAGATACTGCTGGCAACGATAGCCATACCTTTGTTTCTTTTTTTCAATAGTATAACCTCCTAATAATTTGTCTAACAGATTCATTTTAATATACCATCCACCTTTTGGAAATTGAAACTTCTCGATAAAGAACGACACCGTTCTTAGAAATTTTCACCCCTCACCTTAAAAATACTAATAAAAGGGTTGCTTTTTTATATCAAAGATAAAAATGGGGGGGATGGTGACATGCTTGGTGCCCCAATTTTTAAATGACAATTCACAAGATAACACTAGAAAGTAAGAAAGCTTGACTTATTAGTAGTTGAGGATATATCAAGATATCAGAAAAGCAGGTGCCAGCAAACTTGCTTAAGGCCTGCGTGCCATAAATATTTTTCTGAGAGTTCGGAAGCGGAAGAAGAAGGACATATTATTTTCTCTCTGAAGAAATCTCTGAAGTACTTTATGAAGTAATCTATGGTATTGCTCGGGTCAACAGGAGCATCTCTTTGTGTCAACTTAAACCGATCTTAATGTCAGAATGATAGAGTACGCTTTTTCAATCTGAACTGATGCAAAGGTAACTCTTCAAGAAGACAGTTTATTATTACGGTTTTTCTTTCAGAGAATATAGTAAACCCCGATTATGGTACCCATTTTAAATAGGTTCCATTAATCGGGGTTAATATCAAATATACAAACACTTCTTTGAAAGATGTTAATTGCAAACTGAAAAAACGCACAGACTTTACATGTAATTAAATCAGTTGTTTCTCGGATTCCTTTGTATAATGCAATACTTGATCAAGTTTACCATTTTTGAGTTTTACTGCCCATTCTGGATCAGCTAGGAGTGCACGGCCAATTGCTACATAATCAAATTCGCCTGCGTTAATTTTTTCATCGATAATTTTAAGATTGTCTTCAATTGTTACAAGATCATTATCCTGCTTGCTCAGATAAGCACGGTTAATTCCGACAGAACCGACCGCAATCGTTGGCTTTTTAGTAATTCTTTTAGTCCAGCCGGCTAAGTTTAAGTATGGATCTTCATCTTTAAACTCAGCTTCCCATATTCGTCTTGTCGAGCAATGGAAAATATCTACACCTGCTTCAACCAATGGAGTGAGCAATTGTTCAAGCTCATTAGAGTTCTTAGCTAATTTAGCTTGATAATCGGTTCCTTTCCATTGTGAATAACGAAGGACAATTGGAAAATCAGGACCGACTGCTTTTCGGCAAGCCCGAACAACATCGGCCGCAAATTTTGTTCGCTCGCCAAGATCCCCTCCATACTCATCATTACGCTTGTTCGTTACTTCCCAGAAAAATTGATCAATTAAGTATCCATGCGCTCCATGCAATTCAATTCCGTCAAAGCCGATGCGCTTGGCATTTGCTGCAGCCTCGGCGTATGTATCAATCATTTCTGTGACTTCATCTTTCGTTAAGGCCTTTATTTTCTCATTTCTTTGGCCCCTTAAAGTAAATCCAGATGGACTCACAGGAGGGGAGTCTATATTTGGTTCACTGCCTGCTCTTCGTGCTGCACCTACATGCCATAATTGTGGAATGATTTTGCCGCCTGCTTCGTGGACTTCCTTCACTACATTTGCCCACCCATTTAAGGCGTCGTCACCATAAAACCGGGGAATGTCGGGGCTCATTACTGCAGCTGGGTGATTGATTGCTGTCCCTTCCGTTATGATGAGTCCAACCCCATTCTCTGCACGCTTGCGGTAATATTGAGCAACATTTTCCCCTGGAACACCACCTGGCGAAAACATTCTTGTCATGGGAGCCATTACCAGCCGGCTTGCCAACCTTTCATTTCCAAACTGTATAGATTGAAACAAAGTATGACCTGCTTTCTTTTGATCCAAAGCGAGCACTTCCTTCCGTTAATTCGTTTTATCGTGCTTCCTTTATTCTACAATTTCAATATACAAATATAAACTTATAAGTTAGTTTATTTTCTAATATATTGATATTTCAAAATACACGTTAATCAATTCCTTTATGAATCAAATAACAAAATTAGGGAGGGAGTTTGTTTTATAAAAACCATCTTTTATTTTAGTCAATGAACAAACTTTAGGAAACGCGGACTATCATATTTCATTACTATATGTTGTTAAAACTAACTTGTAAAATTCGTAATTAATGGATGTTTTTGGTATACTATATGTATGAATAAGTCCACTATCAAACATGCTCGTACTTGTGTATATAATGTCAACTATCATATCGTTTGGTCCGTAAAATATCGAAAGAAGGTACTGACCGTTGAAATTGAACATTACCTAAAGGATTTATTACAAGAAATCGGAAAGGAGAAAGAGTTTGAGGTGGTTTTGGCAGAAGTGGGTGAAGGTGACCACATCCATGTATTTGCTTCTGCTCATCCTAAAGTGGCTCCTTCGTATATCGTTAAGATGCTAAAAGGCATTTCCGCACGCAAGCTGTTTATGAAGTTTCCAGAACTGAAAAAGCATTTATGGGGTGGACATCTTTGGAATGGTAGTTTTTATCTTGAAACCATTGGCTCCATTTCTGAAGATGCCATCAAAAAGTATATTGAAAACCAAAAGAAAGGCGGTTAAGTCTATGATGCGTACCTACAAATTTCGCATCGAACCGACCAAAGACCAGCGACAAAAAATCGAAGAAACTCTCATGTATTGCAGATGGCTGTATAACGCTTGCTTAGAACAGCGGATCATCGTTTACAAAAGGGGCAGGGTTTCCCTTTCTTATTACACACAAAAAAAAGAATTGCCTCCATTGAAAACCACTTGTCCAGAATATAAAACCGTCTATTCTCAAGTACTCCAAAATGTGGTTGAGCGTCTTGATAAAGCCTTTCAGTCTTTTTTTCAACGAATCTTAAAAGGGGAAAAGAAAACAGGTTTCCCCAGATTCAAAGGCTCTAATCGTTATCATAGCTTCACTTACCCTCAAAGCGGCTTCTCTCTTCATGGCAAATATGTAAAACTATCCAAAATCGGGAATATTCGAATCAAACTGCATCGCCAGATAATCGGGAAAATCAAAACCTGTACGGTTGTATCTAAAAACGGAAAATATTTTGTTTGTCTATCCTGTGAGGAACAATCGCAGGAGTGCCTAAAACATACAAAAATGGTAGGAGTGGACCTGGGAATTAAGAATCTAGCTACAACATCAGATGGTCATTTCTTTCCCTCACCCAAATTTTTAAGAAAATCTGAACATCAATTGAAACGCCTGCAGCGAATCGTATCTAAACGTAAAAAAGGTTCGAATCGCCGGAAAAAAGCAGTGGGGTTATTGGCTAAAAAGCATGAATATATTGCAAACCAGCGAAAGAATAATGCTCATCAAGTAAGCAGACAATTGGTGAATCAATATGATGTAATTGCCTTTGAAGATTTGAAAATCAAGAATATGTTAAAAAATCACAATTTGGCCAAAAGCATTGGTGACGCTGGTTGGAATCGACTGATTAACTATACGACTTACAAGGCTGAAAGTGCTGGTAAGCGGGTGGTGTTGGTGGATCCCAAAAACACAAGCCAGGAATGCTCCAACTGTCATGAAATAGTGACCAAGCCATTGAGTGAACGGGTTCATGACTGCCCTTTTTGCGGTTTCCAATGTGACAGAGATGTAAACGCAAGCATCAATATACTCCATCGAGCAATGGAATGATGATCATAAAATGTTCGGGGCTAGGAACTAGCCTTCGTGGAGAGGACGGCAATAGTCGACTCAATGAAACGAGAAGCTCTCCAATTAATTGGAGAGAGGTTCACGATGTAGAAAGTCGAAATAAAAAGAACCCTTGAACAAGGGTTCTTTTTTAAATTGACACCACGATAATAGAGATAAGAAATAACATCATATGAATAACGGAGTATCTAAACATCCGTTTCGCCCAATGTGCTTCGTTTTGTGTTCCAAATCCGCTTATAGATAAAATGATCCATCCGATAGTTAAAAGTGTTATAAATCCGATGAAAAACAAACCAAGAGATTTCATGAAGAATGGTATTGGAATCAAACAGATTAGATAAAATAGAATATGGATTTTCGTTTTCTTTATGCCTGATACTACAGGTAACATGGCAAATCCTGCCCGTTTGTAATCATCAAATCTTCGTATGGCGATGGAATAAGTATGGGGCATTTGCCAAATGAATACGATGAGTGCCATCATCATAGGAATTAGTTGAAAACTGCTAGATAACACTGACCACCCGATTAACGGTGTTACACATCCTGATACGGCACCAATAATTGTGTTCCATGAGTAGTTTTGTTTGCTCCAAAATGTGTACAAGACCACATAAAAAAACCAACCAATGAATGAAAAAAGTAATACTTCGGCATTTGTAAAAAGCAATATTAAAAATCCTATGATGCTTGTTGTAACTCCTAAAGTTAAAACAAACCTCTTGTTGAACTCCCCATTAGCACTCGGTCTATTTTTAGTCCGCTCCATTAGTTTATCTAAATCGGCTTCGTACCAATTATTCAACATTAAAGCACCTGCAATGACAAAGGCACTTCCTATTAATGTAATAAAGAAAGAGGCAATATGTTCAGCAAGTGGAAGATGATTGATATGCGAAGATAAAAAATACCCTGCCAATACAGGAAGTACATTGATAACAAAGACTTTCCCTTTAATAAGGCTGATTAGGTTTTTATAGAAATTCTTAGGTGTTTTAGTTTGCATTTGATTCATATCTATTCCTCTCATTTTCTATCCAAAAGACTACTTATTTTAACACAAATAATCTTCGAATGCTTATGTTTTAAAGGGACTTATGAGAATACTCTCATCTTTGATGTACTACAACAAGCAATGGGATTAAAAGATAAAAAACAAAAATAACTTTAAAATAGCAAGTACAAGGAGCATCGCTTTTATTTTCGATGCTCTTTGTTTGTATAAATTTTCAAGTTGCGACTTTTATTTGATCTTGATTCGGGAAATCCCTTAGGTCATGATGCTTGCAAAATAACAAATAGATTCGATGTTTAGCATTAGCGAATGATATTAGAAATTTTAGAATGTTCGGAAAAAGGTTCTTATTTACTATTTACTATTATTCCTAATATTGGAATACTGAAAGAGTAAAACTTTATCAAAGGGGGAATTTCATGTTTAGTCGTAAATCTATGATCACGGTTCTAGCAACAGGTATGCTTTTATCATCAGGGGTGGTATATGCTCAGACAAATGGTGCCCCAAATGCACAAGCAGACACAGCTTTTGACAACAAGGTTATCAAAAAAATTAATGCAGAGAATATGTACAATACGATTAAATATCTTTCGGCAGTCCCTCGGGAAGCGGGTACCGAGGGAGAGGTTCGTGGGGTTGAGTACATAGAAGGCCAATTTAAAAGCTTAGGTCTTGAAACTAGAAGAATCCCGTTCCCCATCTATGATTATAAGACAAATCGTCAATTGGCTGAAGTTGACGGAGTCAATTTAAACGGGCGGGCCTTTAGCGGCAGTGGAAGCGGGAAGGTGACCGCAGAGCTCGTTAATGTTGGAAAAGCATTAGCGGGTACGGTTCCTGATGATGTGCAAGGGAAAATTGCTTTAATTGAGCGGGGAGACATTGCGTTTGTTGATAAAGTGAAAAATGTATTTGCTAAAGGCGCAGCAGGGGTACTTATGTATAACAGTGTTTCTGGATCATTTACTGGCCAAGCCAACGGTGAGATTCCAGCTGTAGGAATTACACGCGACCAAGGCCTCAAATTAGTTGAAAGATTAAATAACGGAGAAAAAGTTTGTGCAACCTTAGATGTTGATATCCAAAAAATCGAGAAGACATCATATGTGGTTGAGGCCAAATTAAAGCCTAACAAGAACAAGGACACAGGACAGATTGTCACAATCGGTGCACACCATGACTCTGTTCAGAATGGACCAGGAGCAAATGATGATGCTTCCGGAGTCTCAGCCGTATTGGAGCTGGCAAGAATTCTTGTGAATACGCCGATTGATACAGAAGTTCGCTTCCTTACATTCGGTTCTGAAGAAAGAGGGATGGTGGGCTCATCCTATTATGTATCACAGCTTCCAAAAAGTGATATTGACCGTATGGTTGCTCACTTCCAAATGGATATGATTGGCGGGGCAGAAGCAGGAGAGAATCATCCTTTAGGCGGACTGATCATGTATACCATTGATGGTCAGAAGAATCTTGTTACAGACTTAGGAGCGTCAGCCTCATCTAGAATGTATGATGTAGCAGTGCCGTACGGGCAGTTGGGAAGAAGTGACCATCAACCATTCCATGACGTGGGTATTCCTTCTGCTTTATTTATTCATTCACCGGTTGAGCCTCAGTATCACAAGCCAACAGATACGATTGAACATATCAGTAAGGAAAAGCTACAACAAGCTGCATCCATCATTGGAGCATCAGCCTATCAAATTGTTCGTCCAGAAACGCCGGCTCTTGAGCGTGCCCATGTACATCCAGCGTCAGTGGAATACAATTTCGAAGACCGCCCAGTAGATTAACAGAAAATCAAATAATCAGTAAAAACGCTTGAATCAAAAAAGATTCAAGCGTTTTTTACTATAGGTGTAAATACAACTGCCAACTTCTCAATTAACAGGCGGTTTAACTATATCTTGTAGCAGATGTTACTTACCCTTGCTGCAAGATTCGTTCAAAAATAGCTGAGCTTGTAATGAGGATCTACTGTTGACCCCTAACTTCCGATAAATGTTTTTAATGTGCTTATTTACTGTATTGATACTGATAAACAGTTTTTCAGCAATTTCCTTATACGTATTCCCCTTTTTTAAATAGCGATAAACCTCCATTTCACGTACCGTAAGATTTTTAAAGTTTTCATTGTCCTGTAAGGATTCTCCTTTATGTCTTTCTATCAGAATAGCAAAACGGCTTACCTTTGATAAGAAAAGTTCCTGGTGACCAATAACATTAATTTTATATCCTAATAGCTTCAGCTTAGATGAACGGGAAGATCGAGTTAACAAGGCTGAAATTGCATCTTCTACTAATCCTTCAATATTTTTATAAACAGCAGTTTCATTATAAATATCCCATACTGCCCGATTCATATAAATAACTTCATGATTCTGGTCAAGCAGTATAAAGCCCGTATCACTTTTAGAAGCAAAAGACTCTAATATCTTATGCTCTTGACGCAGTTCCTCATATTCACTTTCCAGATATAAAATATTGGACACAATCGGAGCCAAGAGTTGGCATTTATTAAGATCAGCCTTAGTGAATCCATTTTCTGACAAGGGTTTGGCTATACCAATGACGCCTACAAACTTATCATGGGAATAAAATGTCACAGTCATTTTATGGTATTGTCCGTGCTTTTTCATAAAATCTTTATAATAAACGGAATAATCGTATTCATTTAAGGAAATTATGTCTTCCAATCTTAACGCAACTTTTTCACGGTATAAATCTAAGTGGTTTTTGGGGTGCAAATAATCATAGTTATGAAAATCACTAACATAGTCTTCTACTAAATAATCACTGAGAAAGTGATTGCTTGGGTTAGATAAATTGCCTTCTTGATCAATCTTCCAAAGAATGGACGATCTATAACCGAAATGTTGGGCCAACATATCCTGCAATCCATGAGTCCCGTTTTTTACATTAGCCGTTAAAGCGGAACTAAATTTTAAAAGACGCTCATAATCCGATTTAGGTAAGTTGACTTTAGTAAGCATAGGATAGTCCCCCTTTTAGAATAGGTACTAGTTCATGTACCTTTTTCATTTATAAATCACATATTTGGGTCATTGTTGTAAACGGTTTCTAGTTCTATAATATCGATAATATTAAAAATATTGATAATATTAATAATATTATCAATATTTTGTTTTTGCAATAATTTCGCAAAGGTGGGATTTAAAATTGACTGAAGTTGAATTGTGGCGTTGGACTTCAACAGAAATGGCTTATGGAATCCGAACGAAACGTATATCTTCTCGTGAAGCAGTGACAAGCTGCTTAAAGCGAATCGAGGAGGTAAATCCACTGGTGAATGCACTTGTGGAGATTTCAGCAGAAGAGGCCTTATCAGCGGCTGATGCAGCCGATCGGGCCGTCTCGAATGGGGAACAACTGGGTCCGCTCCATGGGGTGCCAATCTCCATTAAGGTAAATACTGATCAGGCAGATCATGCAACCACTAACGGTGTTGTTGCCTATAAAAACAATATTGCTCGTGAGGATAGTCCGCCAGTTCATAACTTAAGAAAAGCGGGGGCTGTTTTTATTGGAAGGAGCAACACTCCAGCCTTCAATTTTAGATGGTTCACAAATAATGATTTGCATGGTCAAACACTTAATCCTTGGGATGTCTCACGAACCCCAGGTGGTTCAAGCGGAGGAGCAGCCGCAGCTGTTGCAACAGGAATGGTACCGATTGCCCATGGGAATGACAGTGGTGGTTCGATTAGGTACCCGGCCTATGCATGCGGAGTAACGGGAATACGTCCTACATCTGGAAGAGTGCCGCAATGGAACGATTTGGGAGGTTTAGATCAGGTTTTATCAAATCAATTAATGTTAGTTCAAGGTCCTTTGGCACGTACAGTAGCCGATCTCCGGCTGGGACTTTCCGCTATGTGCGACTTTGATCCGCGTGATCCTTTCTATGCACCGGTTCCTTTAGTGGGTGAGCCTCTACAAAAGCCAATTCGTGTCGGGCTATTGCGGGGCGTAGGCATTGCTGAACCGACCCCTGCGGTTAACCAGGGCTTAGATACTGCTGCAAAGCAATTACGTGATGCAGGTTATGTAGTAGAGGAGGTAGAGCTGCCCCTGTTTGATGAGGCTTATAGGCTTTGGTTTTTATTGTGTATGGAGGAGTTCCGCCAGTTGATGCCTCTTGTGGAACAAATTGGGGATCAAGGTATGAAGCTAGCGGCAAAACACTATTATGCGGTTTCAGAGGATTGGTGGGGACCTTCTCCTAGTCTGGAAGATTATATGAACGGCTATGCACGTCGGGGAACACTGATTAATCAGTTACAACAATTTTTACAGGATTATCCGCTATTATTGCTTCCCGTTTCAGCTGAACAAGCTTTTGAACAGAATGCCGATATAAAAAGTGAAGAGAGTATGCGCAGAGTTACGGCAGCACAGTGGTCAATGGTAGCAATACCTGTATTAGGTTTCCCGGCTCTTTCCTTACCGACCAAAGTTGTAGATGGAGTGCCTGTAGGAGTCCAGCTTCTTGGCAGGCGGTTCCGTGAGGACACCTTATTTGAAGCTGCTGAAATTATCGAAGCTCACTCAGAGGTTGTCACCCCGATTAATCCTCGCTGATTGTTTAATAGGAACTTATATTGCTTGGCACTGTTACTAATCTAATGGATACCGAATTAGGATATCCACTCAGGTTAATAGTAGATGAATGAATAGATAAGCTGAAAATGGGAGGGTGGGAAGTGTCATTAAATCAGGATTATTTGCTTGAAGTGAAATCAGTATCGAAAAAATATGGATCCTATCAGGCTCTATCGGATGTTAATTTCGCGTTAGCACCAGGAGAAACTGTAGCAGTGATCGGACAAAATGGAGCAGGTAAATCTACTTTTGCAAAAATTATTGCAGGTTCCATCCAACCCGATGAAGGTGAAATTTATGTAAAAGGCCGCACTACGACATTATTTCCTCCAAGAAATGCTCTTAAAAATGGGATTGCCTTTATCCCACAAGAGCTCGCTTATGTGCCAGAACTCACCGTGGCTGAAAATGTCATGTTAGGACGTCTCCCACATCGTAAAGGCTTTATATCTCATAGAGAGATTGTTAAACAAACGACACTAGAGGCGGCGCGTTTTGGATTGAATATCGACCCAAATTGTAAGATGTCCTCATTAAAATTAGCAGACAAGCAAATCGTAGAAATTCTTAAGGCCTTATCTAGAAAAGCCAGTGTCATTTTACTGGATGAGCCTACAGCCTCGTTATCTGATAATGAAAGTAAAAATCTTTTCTCAATTATCGGGAAGCTTGCGAGAGAAGAAAATGTCGGTATCGTTTATATTTCTCATCGAATGGAAGAGGTATTTAAATTTAGTGATCGGATAGATGTTTTTAGAAATGGAAGGCTTGTTGCCTCCGAATTGACAGCAGAGAGTGATCACGAAAAGTTAATTTCCTATATGCTGGGAAAAAAGAGAGAAAAGCTTACCTTTGAGAAAGCAGAATCTTCAACTACCCCAGCTGCTGTTTCCATAATAAATTGGTCTAGCCAAGGATTACCCAGTTTGTCGAATGTGACATTTGATGTAAAGGAAAAAGAAATCGTCAGTATTTTTGGGGTCCGTGGATGTGGGGCAGAACTTGTTGCTGAGGGACTTGCAGGACTCCGAAAAGAAATTGAAGGAGAGATAGCCGTAGGAGGGGAAAAACACAAGCTGTTTCGTAAACCTTTAGAAGCTAAAAAGGCTAACATTGCCTATGTACCTGCCGATAGGAAGAAACAAGGTTTGGTATTGGATTTGTCAATCAAAAATAATGCCACGCTTCCTATCCTTAAATCTTTATCCCAATTAGGATTCATGAACTCTTTGGAAGAACGTAAAGCAGCTGTAGAATACACTTCGCGTTTTAATACAAAATGTCAGAGTGTTTCACAAAAGGTATCGGAGCTGAGTGGAGGGAACCAGCAGAAAGTTCTTTTAGCTGGAAGATTTGCTTTAAATCCAAAAGTGCTGATTCTCCAAGAACCCTCACGTGGAGTAGATATTGAAGCACGTTTGGAAATTCACAGGCAAATCAGAGAGTTTGCTTCTGAAGGTACGGCTATTCTTGTTGTCACCTCCGATGTAGAGGAGGCTGTGATTATAAGTGATCGTTTACTGGTTATGCGGGACGGTGTCTTAGTTGCCGAATTAATAGGGTCAAATATCACACAAGAAGCAGTTCTTCGATTTGCCGCGGGAAATTCTTAAATAGAATGGAGAATTACTTATGGAAATAAAGGCTAATTCAGAATCCATCGTCGTAACGAAACAGTCGGTTAAGAAGAAGAAACAATGGTTAAACGATGTTACCTTGCTGATCCTCTTTTATGCGATCATTATCATTTTTTTTATGGCCTATACCGATTCTTTTTTAAGCTTTTCCAATTCATTAAATATTCTTGATAACATAGCTGTTCTTGGAATTGTCGCAATTGGTCAAGCATTTGCTATCGTTTCGGGAGGCTTCGACTTTTCAGTAGGCGGGATCGTGCCTTTGGGGGCTGTTGTGTATGCAAGCGTTACTAATGCGGGAGTTAGTTTACCCCTTGCAATCATAATTGTACTTGCGATAGGCGGAATCGTAGGTTTAATCAATGGATTATTGATCGGTAAATTAGGTATTAATCCATTAATTACGACGCTCGGTACTTTTTCAATCACGGCAGGTTTGGCGAATGTTATTACTGGCGGGTTGACAACCACTTTAAACAATCCGAATGCTGCATTTCTTGCCGGCAGTTCAATAGGTGGAATTTCTTATTATGTTTGGCTCTTACTAGTACTAAGTGTTTTGGGGTTTGTTACACTGCGATATACATTGTTCGGCCGCGCTCTTTATGCTCTTGGGGGAAATCGAGAAGCTACCAGGCTTGCTGGAATCCGAACTGATTTAATCACAATATTAGTCTATGTAATTTGTGGTATATTGGCTGCCTTATCAGGAATTGTTGTCGCGAGCCAATTGATGGCTGGATCAGGGACGATGGGAATTGATACAAACTTATTATCTATTACGGCGGTCATTTTGGGTGGAGGATCATTGGCAGGTGGAACTGGCGGAATTATTGGAACCCTTGTAGGCGTTTTATTTCTTGGAACACTATCAAATGGAATGGCGATCATTCAGGTTCAAGCATTCTATCAACAAATTGTAACAGGAATCGTGCTATTAATTGCTGTCATTTCCAGTCGCCTTCGGAATGACAAATAAGATGGAGACTTTAATTTTAAAAGGAGAGAAACCTATGAAATTTATTATTAGGAAGTTATCTGTTCTTATTCTGATCGCCATGATTGTTTTATTGGCAGCATGTGGTGGAAATAGTACATCGAAAAGCGCGAACAGCACGGAAAAACAAACCCAAACCAAACAAGGAAATAAAGAATATCTATTCACATTTGCAAATGTAACGGAATCGGGTCCATTATTTGTGGAAGTGGGCAATGGCGTCAAAAAGGCTGCGGAAGTAGCAGGCGTTAAACTGAAAACATACAATAATAACTTTGATACAAAAACGACCCTGCAAAATGCAAAACTCATGGTTCAGGACAAACCGGATTTAATCATTGAGTATAGTCCTGAAGAAGGAATCGGAAAGGCGCTTCAAGCCGAGTTTAAAAAGTCTGGTATTCCGACCATTGCTGTAAACATTCCAGTTCCCGGAAGTGCATTTTTTAATCTGAGCAACAAAGATTTTGGTATCGATACTGGTAAAATAGTCGCAAATGCCGCAAAGAAAAAAGGGTGGACGGCTGATGATACTACCGTACTTATTGTGCAAAGTTCCAAAGCAGGCGAGGAATTGAACAGTTGTGTCCGCTATTTCTATGCCACTGTAGCGGAAGAAATGGGCATGCAGGCTGTTAAGCCGAAAGATATTACCCCGATGACGACAACGATTGGGAAGCATTTAGTGCAAGTTGATTCCGAAGCTACGATGGAGTCAAGCTACCAAGTCGTAAAAAATGCGCTTCAATCGATTCCAAAAGATCGCCACATTCTTCTTTATTCCATCAACGATGATGCTACGATCGGAGCATGGCGCGCCATTCAAGACGCTAACCGCTCAGAGAAAGCACTGACTGCAGGATTGGGCGGAACGCAGCAGGGATTGGATGAGTTACGGAAAAATCCGAATTGGGTTGCTGAAGGAAGTTTCTTTGGAGGAAACTGGGGGCAGTATATTATGGCAATGGGGGTAGCCATGTTAAATGGCACTCAACCGCCTAAAGTTACCTTGTCCCCTCAGACTATTCTGACAAAAGAAAACGTAGAAGAATATTTCAACGGTGGATATAAGCCTGTAAATCTACCAGAATTGCAGGAACCTAACAACTATTTGATTGAAACAGGTATTCTGCAAAAGTTCAAAAATATAAAGGGTTTACCAAATCAGTAAAGAATACATCTCCTTAGTGGGGTTATTACTTAAAATCAAATTTAAACACCTTCATAAATACGAATGTTATTTAGATGTTCGTGGTTCTTGAAGGTGTTTTTTTGAGAAGAACACCTAACTATTTGAATACTTTAAAGGTGATTATTATGGAAAAATATAGACGAATTAAGGCTGAGTTTTTCTCTTTTATATCGGCCTCTTTAAAAGGAATTTCTCAAGTATTCTTAATTGAAAAGGTCACTACTGGTTTACTCATTCTTGCAGCAATTACACTATCTTCTTTTTATTTAGGGATGATTGCTTTATTATCTTCTTTTATAGGAACTTTAGCTGCGAAACTTGGTGGGGCTGATGAAAATAGTATCAATCAAGGTTTATTCGGATATAACTCGGTTGTAACGGGAATGGCTCTCGCACTATTTTTACAAGGACCTTTTGTTTGGCTTATTGCTTTAGTGGGGGCTGTAATAGCAGCATGTTTCACAGCTTCCTTAATCCATTTTATGAAAAAAACAGAAATTCCTATTCTTACTTTTCCCTTTATCGTATTAACGTGGCTTATATTGTTATCTACTTATCATTTAGGAAATATTACCATGGTCTCCGGATTCATCCCACATGATTTATCAAATTTGAAAATAAATAATATAGAAGATGTCAATTTCATAGATTCACTATTTAACGGGATTGGCCAAATAGTTTTCTTAAAGGGCAAAATATCTGGGACATTATTATTTATTGCAGTGTTTTTAGCAGGTAGAAAACTAGGATGCTATGCAGTTATTGGGTGTATTGCTGCTGTTATTTTTTCATATGCTCTAGGAGGAGAACACCATTTAATAACAGCAGGACTTTATGGATATAATGCGATACTAACCATTTTAGCTGTTTCAGTAGTTTTTAATAATCATAATCGTTTTGCACTATTATTGGGTCTATTCGCAGCTTGTTTAACAATACCAATCACTGCAGGTATCAATACATTACTATCTCCGTATGGAATACCTGCTTTAACAATGCCATTTGTACTTTGTTCATGGATTTTTTTAGGAATGAGAAAGGTTTTCCTAAATATATGAGTTTTTCCCGTTTGCTAGACATATGCAGGTAGGCAACATGTTTTTTTGGAGGGTGCCTGGCACCAAAGCCAAAAAACCGCCGTTACATCAACGGCGGTTTTCTTCTTAAAACTTACTTACCTGCTAATTGAGCTTTTTTCTGTTCAACTGCCTTTAGATCAAAGCGGTCAGCATTCATCACCTTCACCCAAGCAGCAATAAAGTCACGAACAAACTTCTCTTTGTTATCCTCTTGCGCATATACTTCTGCAATGGCACGGAGGACGGAGTTTGAACCAAACACGAGGTCCACTCGAGTAGCCGTACGAACCACTTCACCTGTTTTGCGATTGCGTCCTTCATAGACCACTCCATCGACAGGCTTCCACGCCACACCCATGTCAAGCAAGTTCACAAAGAAATCATTCGTGAGTTGACCGACAGAGTCGGTGAATACGCCATGTGCCGTGCCGCTATAGTTGGTACCTAGTACACGCAGACCGCCAATTAGAACGGTCAATTCCGGTGCAGTAAGATTTAACAGTTGAGCTTTATCGATTAACAGCTCTTCCGGACTTACACTGAACTGCTGCTTTTGATAGTTGCGGAAACCATCAGCGACAGGTTCAAGTACATCAAAGCTTTCTGCATCTGTTTGTTCTTGGGTTGCATCACCACGCCCAGGAGCAAACGGAACTCTTACCTCATAGCCTGCATCTTTGGCTGCTTTCTCGATTGCGGCACAACCGCCAAGGACAATTAAATCGGCCAGGCTGACTTCTTTTTCGAATTCCTTTTGAATGCCTTCCAGTACCTGAAGGACTTGGGCCAGTTGTTTTGGCTGATTGACTTCCCAATCCTTCTGTGGTGCAAGACGGATACGGGCGCCATTGGCACCGCCGCGGTGGTCTGAGCCGCGGTAGGTACTTGCAGAAGCCCATGCCGTGGTTACGAGCTTGCTAACGGTCAATCCTGAGTCTAAGATTTTTGCTTTAAGCTCGGCAATATCTGCATCTGATAAATCATAATTACCGGTCGGAACCGGATCCTGCCAGAGGAAATCTTCTTCCGGAACCTCCGGACCAAGATATCTTGCTTTAGGACCCATGTCACGGTGTAACAGTTTGAACCAGGCGCGGGCGAATGTATCAGCAAATTCATTCGGGTTCTCGTAGAAACGACGACCAATCTTCTCATAGATAGGGTCATGACGCAAAGCCATATCAGCCGTGGTCATCATCGTTGGCACTTTAATCGATGAATCTTCTGCGTCTGGGGCAAGATGCTCCTCAGCAGGGTCGACAATCAGCCACTGCCATGCCCCTGCAGGACTCTTAGTCAGCCACCATTCATAACCATATAATAGCTCAAAGTAACCATTATCCCACTGTGTTGGGTTCGCGGTCCAAGCTCCTTCAATACCGCTTGTGATCGTGTCACGGCCTTTACCGGAACCGTAGGAGTTGACCCAGCCTAAGCCTTGTTCTTCAATTGGAGCTGCTTCCGGCTCTCGACCAACATGAGCAGCATCACCTGCACCATGTGCCTTACCGAAAGTGTGACCGCCGGCAATGAGGGCCACTGTCTCTTCATCGTTCATTCCCATGCGGGCAAAGGTTTCACGGATGTCCTTGGCACTTGCCACCGGGTCTGGTTTACCATTTGGACCTTCCGGGTTCACATAGATAAGCCCCATTTGAACTGCAGCAAGTGGATTTTCAAGGTCACGATCGCCTGTGTAACGATTATCCCCGAGCCATTCCGTTTCAGTACCCCAATAAATATCTTCTTCCGGATGCCAAATGTCTGCGCGTCCTGCTCCAAAACCAATTGTCGGACCACCCATATCTTCAATCGCAACATTACCAGCTAGAACAAGCAAATCGGCCCATGAGATCTTGTTACCATACTTTTGTTTAATTGGCCAAAGAAGTCGTCGAGCTTTATCCAGGCTGGCATTGTCAGGCCAGCTGTTAAGTGGAGCAAAACGCTGGTTGCCAGTTCCGCCGCCGCCGCGGCCGTCCCCAGAACGGTATGTACCAGCAGCGTGCCAGGACATACGGATAAAGAAAGGACCATAATGGCCATAGTCCGCAGGCCACCAATCCTGACTGGTTGTCATCAGATCACGAAGATCCTGCTTAAGCGCAGGATAGTCTAGCTTTTTAAATTCCTCTGTATAATCAAAGTCTTCTCCCATTGGGTTTGATTTTCTGTCATGCTGACGGAGTATATTCAGGTTTAACGCGTTGGGCCACCATTCCCGATTTGTCGTACCACTAGATTTAACACTAGTTGCACCGCCATGAAACGGGCATCCCTCGATGTTGCCATTTTGCTTAGCATCCATATTTTTTATCTCTCCTTTTATGTAAAATTTATTTATATATAATTATGTATCTAGTAAAAAACTTAGACACTATAATTATAATAATTATTAAATAGTATTTATAATAATTATTATCTAGACGTTATAATAAATTATTAAAAATAAAAAGTCTATAAAAATGGGCAAAAAAATATTTAAAGTGACAAGAAGAGGGAGAATGCTGTTGAAATGGAATACAGAGTTTTGAAGTTTCATAGGTGTATAGTGAGTAAAATGTAAGAAGAATAATTGGAAGATAGAATGGAAATGGATGAAAAAGGTGTTTTCAGAATCTGCCTATATTTCCATTATAATGAAGTATATTGTTAGGGGGCAAGTTATATGAGTACCTAAAGAGAAATCATCTAAGCAATGTTCACGAAATTTAAATATTTAACACTAATTATTTGGATTTCGTGAGGGGCCTCAGCTCACCGATTCTTTCGATTGAGAAACACTGAGCATAATGGTTTCATGGTAACCTTCCTTGCCGTATTAAATAAGCATAACTCAGCCCTCATCTTATCTTAAGGTGTGGGCTATTTGACGCTAACGAAATACGATCACTTAATCTTTTTTTCCTAAAAATATTAAACAAAAAGAGTAAGTTTTTATATATCTTTATCAGATATTTCAGATTATTATAAATGTTGGAAAAACCCCTATGCCATCTTGTTCGGTTTCCTTAACATGGAAGAACATAAAAAACTTCTTGGCTTTCTGTCGAATGTCATGGTAAATGCGCGTTTTTTTTCAAAAGAAGGAGAAGTCATTTATCAAAGTAATTTCAAAATACGGATTATTAAAAGAGGTATGGAGGTCAAATGGATTATCTCTTTCTAATAATAAAGATCTTCGTTGCAGGGGGTGAAAGGGGGACGTTGTAGCAACTAAATAATCTAGGTTGCTGCATAAACCAAAATAAGAATTGTAAGCGGTTTCAAATTACCTATGACAAATTGACTAGGGAGGAACAGATGGTTGGAAAAAAAATATTAAGAATTTATTTTATGTGTTCTCTTGTACTATCTTTACTAACAGGTGGATTCGCAAACACTACGGTACAAGCAGCTAGCCCTTCAATAATCAATAGTGGAGGTTGGAATGAATCTGCCTATATAGAATGGTCGTCTGTAGGTGATGCGGTAGGATATAACGTTTATGTTAAATCTGCGAGTGCACCAGATTCTCAATACAAACAAATTGATACGGAATTAATTCGAAGCTACGGATCGTATTGGAGAGCTGATGCTGTAGGGCTTGCAGCTGGAAATTATATCATGAAAGTTGAAGCAGTACTGTCAGATAATTCGATAGAAAGTATGGTTTCTAATACGCTGCCAGTAACGGCACATGACCGATCTGGATTTGCTTTTGCATCAAACTCCACATACGGCACAGGTTCAGGTGCTTATAATAATGATGGAACACTTAAGGCTAGCGCTCAGGTTATTTATGTAACATCAAAGAATGCACAAACCGTAACTCATGATGTAATAACCAGCAGCTCAGGAGCTGTAACAACAGGTGTGGGTATAGGTAATATTCTGAACCTGAGACAAAAAGGCTATGATAAAACACCGCTTGCAATCAGATTTATTGGAAAAATTACAGATGCTGACATGTATGGCCAGCTTAACAGCAGCGGATATCTTCAAGTAAAAGGTAAATCCAATTATTCGGAAATGAATATGACATTAGAAGGCATCGGGGAAGATGCTTATGCTTATGGATGGGGAATCCTGCTTAGATATGTCGGTAATGTAGAAGTAAGAAACTTAGGTATGGCGTTATTCCCTGATGATGGCATTTCAATGGATACTGGCAATGTTAACGTTTGGATTCATAATAATGATATTTTCTATGGAACTGCAGGAGGAGATGCCGACCAGGCAAAAGGTGACGGTTCCACTGACCTGAAAGGTGGATCCACCTATATTACACTCTCTTACAATCATTACTGGGATTCTGGAAAAAGTTCTTTAATCGGTTTGAATGAATCATCAGAATTTTTTGTAACCCTTCACCATAACTGGTTTGATCATTCAGACTCTCGTCATCCACGCATAAGAACAGGAACTGTTCATGTATATAATAATTTCTTTGATGGAATTTCGAAATATGGTGTGGGTGTAACAACAGGAAGTTCATCCTTTGTAGAATCAAACTATTTTAGAAATGCGAAATATCCAATGATGAGTTCCTTGCAAGGTACTGATGCTTTAGGAGAAGGTACATTCTCAGATGAAGATGGAGGAATGATTAAAGCGTACAACAATATAATAGTTGATGCTGCAAGTCTTATCTATGCTAATTCCGATGGAGGAACAACTCCAGCTAATACTGCATCATTTGATGCTTACTTAGCTTCGTCAAGAAGTGAAACCGTTCCAAGCTCTTACAAAACCTTAGTAGGCGGAACAACTTATAATAACTTTGATACTCGCATCAATTTGGGAGTAACTGCATCTGATATTGATGATGCAAGCCTTGTGGGACAATTTGTTTCTGCAAAAGCCGGACGCCTAAATAATGGAGACTTTACATGGGAATTTGATGATGCGGTTGATGATAAATCGTCTAGCATTAATACAGCATTGATGTCTAAAATAAAAAATTACAAAACCAAACTTGTATCTGTAGGGGGTAATACAATTCCCACAGACTCAACCGATCCAACCGATCCAACCGACCCAACGGATCCCACTGGACCAACTGAAGTAAATGTACAAAACTTTACCACAGATGGAAAAGAAAGCAACTTCTTCACGATTCAAGGGAACCTTTCAACAAGTAAGGGAACAGTGGTTTATAATGGTCTAACCTTAACTCAAGCTTTAAAAATGGAGAGTGCAACCAGCGTTAGCTTTACGACTACTGTAGATTCAACCTTAACCTTAGTGTTTAATACAGGAGACACATCGAAAATCAACATAGATGGAACCAGTTTTGCAATGACAGATGGCATTGTAACGGTGCCGCTTGCACCGGGTTCACATACCATTAGAAAAACGGATGTTGCAAATCTATTTTATATGGAAGTAGCTTTAAAGGGAGCATCAGAACCAACAGATACCGTTGCTCCAACAGCGACAATCAGCTATAGTGCTGTCAATCCGACCAACAAAGATGTGATTGTGACGGTTATACCAAGTGAGCCTGTTACGGTAACGAACAATAATGGGCTAGGTCAGTACACTTTTAGTCAAAATGGAAGCTTTACTTTTACGTTTGAAGACGCGGCGGGGAATGCAGGAAGTGTTATTGCTACCGTCAATAACATTGATAAGACGGCACCCGTAACCACGGACGATGCGCCGAATGGCTGGGTCAATAAAGATGTAACGGTAAACTTTATTGCCAGGGATATGGATTCAGGTGTCGAAGCAACGTATTACATGATTGATAACGGGGCTCCACAAACGGGCGAATCGGTTACAATTACTGCGGAAGGCATTCATAGCCTTACATATTGGTGTGTTGATAACGCCAGTAATGTGGAGGAGAAAAAAACAGTTTCCATTTATTTGGATAAAACCGCACCATCGCTTCAGGTCGATTTGGATCAATCGATACTCAGGATTGCCAACAATAAACCTGTTTCAGTAACGGCTGTCGTTGATTCAAGTGACAGTTTGTCGGGGGTTGATTCCGTTATGCTGTCCTCGATAATTCCAAGTGAACTTGAAGACGAGTCAGAACCATTGGTGGGAGATGCTATGTACGGTACGCTAGATCAGACGTTTACATTGCTCGCTAAAAAAGCGAGAAAAAAGGCTGATCTTACCTATAGCATAACGTATAAAGCATTGGATAAGGCAGGCAACCAGTCAGTCACTACTGTTATTGTACGGGTACCTCATGATGAGTCAGAAAAATAAAAGAAAACTAGATTAGGTAACAGACATATTTTGCTCCCCTTTTTTTATGAAGTGGGAGCTTTTTCCTTTTGATATTTAAAGTTGAGGCAGAAAAAGTTGAATTTGGTACATACTAAAAATGGTCAACCTAAAAAAAATCCAACCATAAATGCAGCTCCAAACACTAACAAAAAAGGAGAAATGGAATGGTTCAATTACTTTATTATGCTACACCATTCATTACGGCGTTTATCGTATTTGGCGGCTTTTTTCGCTATAAAAATCCCATAATTCTAAGAAGCAAATCCAATTACTATAGTGCCTTAGAAGAATTAGAAAAAGATCCTGAGAATGAAGAATTAAAATTAATAGCCAGAGAATTTGGCCGCAAATTTTATGGATCGGCAAGAATCACAGGTATTGCGACATCTTTTGACGAGGCACTTATAAATTGTGAAATTATCGCGTCATGCAAAATGGATGAAAAGGATATAAAGTGAAATGGGGGGGAATCTGATATTTCCCATTTTTTTGTTTTTTGATAAATTAATAGGCCAACCTAAAAAAAATATAAAAAAACCTAAAATCAGCACGGTTTTCTAAATGAATGAAAACCCTTACAATAAGATTTAGAAAGCACTTACAAAACTGAAAATTTAGAAAAGATAAAAAAGGGGGAGGATTTACTTGTGAAAGTGCTGAAACGATTTTTTTTACTCCTGGATACTATTTTTGAAAAAGTTGCTTTAGGCTCACTAATCGTCATGATTTTAATCGTAACTCTTCAAGTCTTTACTCGTAAATTATTTAATTATGTTATTTCTTGGTCCGAAGAAGTAACTCTATTATTGCTTTGCTGGTTTTCTTTTATGGGAATTGCTATTGGCATTCGTGAAAAGCTACATTTGTCGATTGAATCCTTTACCTCAAAACTGCCTCCTGCGGCCATTAAGGTGATTGATAAAGTAGTGCTGCTTGCGACGATAGCCTTTGGGCTCTATTTACTGAAATACGGCTGGGATTTTACTGTTTTGATGAAGGATTCCACTCTGCCAGCAACCAAATTATCAAATAGCTGGGCATATGCAGTTATGCCGATTACTGGATTCATGATTATGATTTATGCCTTCTTGCAGTTAATTGGCATTGATACAAAACGGCATAAAATTGAAGGGAGTGGGCACTAACGATGGATACATCAATGATCGCTATAATTATTCTACTGGCAAGCTTTGTCCTCATGTTAGTATTCCGGTTCCCGGTAGCCCTTTCCTTAGCAGGCTCTACCATTCTCACTATACTGTATCTGAACATTCCACTTGAAGTGGTTGGACAACGGATGATTCAAGGAGTTAACTCTTTCGCACTATTAACGATTCCATTTTTCATTTTGGCAGGACAGTTGATGAATGAGGGCGGTTTGGCCATTCGTTTAATTAACCTTGCTATGTTGGTAGTAGGCCGGATTCGCGGCGGATTGGCCATGGTCAACGTCCTCGCCTGCCTGCTGTTTGGAAATATCTCTGGATCTGCAGCAGCAGACGTATCGTCGATTGGATCCGTTATGATTCCAATGATGAGGAAAAAAGGATACAGCAAGGAATTTGCCACAGGTTTAACAACTGCAGCAGCTATTCAAGGTGTTGTTGTTCCGCCAAGTCACAACTTAATTTTATATTCTCTTGCTTCTGGCGGTGTATCGATTGCCACGTTATTTATGGCAGGGGTGGTACCAGGAATTCTAATCTGTATCGCTCTCATGATTGCAAGCCGTATCATGGCTATTCGCCAAGGGTACACTCAAATTCAGGTCGTTGACAAAAAAGATGTTCCCAAGGTAATCAAAGAAGGAATCATTTCGCTTATGCCGGTTGTGATCATCCTGGGTGGAATTTTCTCAGGCTGGTTTACGGCATCCGAATCAGGCGCAATCGCTGTATTATATGCAGTTATTGTTACATTCTTCTACTTTAAGGAAATTCCATTCAGTCGGATGGGGGGCATTATGCTCCGGACATTCCGGACGGTTTCCATGGTCTTATTCCTAATTGCGGCTTCAAACGCGTTAAGTTATTTACTGGCATACCTGCAAATCCCATCAATGGTGACAAATGCATTGTTAACGTTCTCTGATAATCCGATTATTGTTTTATTGATTATCAACGTTTTGCTCCTCATCCTTGGATGTGGAATGGATATGGCCCCGTTGATTTTAATTATGACGCCAATCCTACTTCCGGTTGTCCAATCACTAGGCATGGATCCAGTCCATTTTGGAATCATTTTAATGTTGAACTTGGGGATCGGACTTTTAACCCCCCCTGTTGGAACAGTTCTATTCATTGGCTGTGCGCTCAGCGACATCCCTATTATGAAAGGTGCAAAGGCAATGGCGCCGTTTGGATTGATACTCGTTGCAGCGTTGCTAGTTTTAACCTATATTCCTTCTATTACGATGTGGCTGCCTCGCTTAATAGGTAACTAAACAGTCGTTATGAAAGTAATATTAAATAAATTAAATCAAATTTTTAATTGGGGGAAGAGGATTATGATGAAAAAATCAAAAAAACGTTTATCTTTTGTGTTAAGTGCAATCCTTGGGTCAAGTTTAATTCTTGGCGCATGCGGAGGCGGGAAAACAGCTAATACTTCTGTTGAAAAAGGTTCAAAATCGGAAGGAAAAACCTTGTCATTTCGTTTAGCTGATACACATCCGGACAATTATCCTACTGTATTGGGAGATAAGAAATTTGCAGAGCTAGTTAACGAAAAATCAGATGGCCGTATTAAAATTACTGTATTTCCAAATAGTCAGTTGGGCGATGAGAAATCTGTCATTGAACAAGTACAATTGGGAGCAGTTGAATTCACACGTGTTAGTACAGGACCTCTGGCTGAATTTAGTAAGCCTCTAGGTGTATTCAGTCTGCCATATATCTTCGACAATTCCGAACACGAATGGAATTTCTTGAATAGTGAAAAAGGCCAACAATTGTTAAAAGACTTAGAAGCATCAAAAATGGTTGGACTTGCCTATTATGATTCTGGCGCCCGAAGCTTCTATTCTACTAAACCTGTAAAGAGTGTCGAAGATTTAAAAGGACAAAAAATCCGCGTTCAACAAAATCAGATTAATATAGACTTGATGGGAGCACTTGGTGCCAACGCCACTCCTATGGCGTACGGGGAAGTTTTTAGTTCCCTACAGACGGGTGTTATCGATGCAGCGGAAAACAATACGCCAAGTTACGTTTCTGCAAACCATTATCAAGTAGCAAAGAATTTAGTACTTGATGGCCACCAGCGTGTGCCTGAAGCTCTGCTTGCAAGTAAGGCTATTTGGGATAAATTAAGCGACAAAGATAAAAAGATTATTCGAGAAGCCGCTAAAGAATCTGTAGAAACAGAACGTAAAGAATGGGATAGTATGGAGAAAGAATCCGAGAAGAAAATTAAAGAGGCTGGGGTAACTATTGTCGAAGTGAAGGATCTTAAGCCTTGGCAGAAAAAAGTTAAACCTGTAATCGATAAGTATCGCTCTGATTATGGCGACATTCTTGATGCAATCGATAAGGCAAGAAAATAAATTATCTTGGGACCCAAAAGGAAAATAACAGGAAGGACTATGCTGGGAATGATATCATTAAAGCATGGTCTTTCTTTTTATCTTACATAAAGGAATTAGGTGAATTATGCAACGGTTTGGAAGAAATGCTTTTGAACGGCTATCGAACATACTACTAATGAAAGATTTGTCACTGGTTGGAAAGCTGTTTGTTTTTTTTCTGCACTGCTTGTTGTTGTCCCAATTGGTTTTATTGGTTTTTTTTTCTATCAAAAATCTGTTAATGTGCTTGAAAATGAAGCACGCTCCTACAGCTGGCAGATTATAAGGCAAGTAAACACGAATATCGAGTACTATGTGGGCGATTTTGAGATTGATATATTAAAGATTTTAAACCATCAAACCCTTAATCAATTCCTTCAAATGGATACCCATGAGGAATCTGAATCTAGTGGAATGGAGGATACCATCAAGAGAATGCTGCAAAATGCGGCCTATTCCAGATCGGATATAGCGAATATTACTATATCGGTCAACAATGTAGCCACAATCGATGCTCTCGATATCCGATACAATCGTTTCCAGCCATCAGAGTCTTTTGATCCGAAATTCTTTCAAAAAATACTTCCGGAGAACGCTCAGCCTGTTATTTTCACTCGGACACTTTCTGACGGTGAGAACAAGGATTATGTTATATCGATTGCCCGAAGATTGTTTAGCCCGAAGACTCTCAAACCAATTGGGTATATAGTGATGGATGTAAACTTTAAGCGCTTTAAGGAAATAGCCAGCCAGGTAAATATCGGTAATTCGGGATTTATGTATATCGTTGATTCACAAGGGAATTACGTCTATAATCCAAATTTCTCCCAATTAGGAAAAAAAGCCTCACTTGAAAATATGAAAGAGGTTCTTTTTGGGGAAAGCGGGTCATTTGTAACAAGTGGAGAGGACAAAGATCTGCTCACTTACACCCATTCTGGATTCCTCGGATGGACAGTCATTACATCCATCCCCTATAACGAATTAATCAAAAGTTCAATTTATATCAGAAACACTATTTTTATTACCATTCTCTTTACCTTGTTGATCGCCTTCATTCTTGGAGTAGGTTTGTCAAGCAGTATTATTAAGCCGATAAAAAGGCTGCAAGGAATGATGAAACGTGTGGAAAAAGGTGATTTCAACGGACAAGTCGAGGTATTATCGAAGGATGAAATTGGGGAACTGACCCAGGGGTTTAATAAAATGTTGTTACGCTTAAAAGAACTTGTAAATGAAGTTTATTTTTCGAAAATTAGGGAAACGGAAATGATGTTCCGTCAAAAAGAAATTGAACTTAAGGCATTGCAGGCACAAATCAATCCACATTTTTTGTTTAATTCCCTTGAAACCATTCGTGGAATGGCCTTGGAATACGGAGTGGACGACATATCAGATATATCCGCATCATTGGCAAAGTTATTACGTTATAATATAAATAATAACTCTCAAACTCTTTTTCTGGCGGAAGAAATTTACCATACGAATGTATATCTTCGAATACAGAAATACCGTTTTGATGATAAATTGGAGTATGAATTCTTAATACCAGAATGGGCGAAAAAACAAACGATTGCCAAATTCTCGATTCAGCCGATTGTTGAAAACTCCTTTAAGCATGGGATTGAACCTTCAGGTGGAGTTTCTAAAATCAGTATATCGGCAATGCAGATTTCGGTTGATGCTTATATTATTAAAATTCAGGACAATGGGATAGGAATTTCTCCAGACAAGTTGGAAGAAATTCGGCGAAATTTATGTCAGAAGGATGTAATGGAAGGGGGACCAGGGATTGGCATGGTGAATGTACACCGAAGAATTGTAAACCTTTTCGGAGCAGAGTATGGAATCAGCGTACATAGCAGTCCGGGAATCGGAGCCACTATTACCATTCGCCTGCCGTTAATAAGGCACATTGGACAAGCCGGTTCATGACAAATGGAATATTCGCGATGGCAGTTTAAAAATTATTGCTTTATTGGGAAGTGATAGCATGTACACGATACTTCTGGTCGATGATGAGAAATGGGTTCGAACTGCACTTCTGCATACGATAGTTAAAACAGGACTCTCCTTTAAGGTAATTGGTGAATGCTCCAATGGATTAGAAGCTTTGGATTTTTTAAAGGAACAATCTGTTGATTTGGTCATGACAGATGTGAGGATGACCGTGATGGACGGGTTATCGTTTGTAACTGCATTGGCAGACGGTGGATATCAGTCAGATTGTATCATGGTCAGCGGGTACGATGATTTTAAGTATGTACAGCATGGCCTTCGTTCAGGTATATTTGACTATCTGCTTAAGCCTGTAGAATTGGAAGAACTAAAGGAATGCCTGGAGAACTGGGTGACTCATCACCAAGAAAAAAGTAAACGTTCAACAAACAGTTTGGTAAAAGAGTCAGATCCCTCTGAATTATCCACTGTCGAGCGAGTTATTCACTATATCAAAAGCAAGGTTCCAGGTGAAGTTACATTAACGGAAGCTGCTAACTACGTCAATTTGAATCCAAGTTACTTAAGTAAGCTTTTTAAAGACAAAACAGAGCAGAACTTTGTAGATTTCGTTCTTGAAATGCGTATGAACGAAGCAATGCGCCTGCTAGTATCGACCTCCTTAAGAGTTAGTGAAATAGCTGACAGGCTTGGTTATTCCGATATCGCCTATTTTAGTAACATGTTTAAACGTAAAATTGGAGTAACTCCATCTAAATACCGTAAGAGGGTTCTAAAGAATTAAAATGATAAAAAAGAAAAAAGCGGGGATTGCAGTAATCATTAGAGTAAACGTTGTGGATTAACTAATTTGATAGATTAATTGAAAAGAGGTAATGGACTTGTTTTTCTTTGGAAAGAAAGAGGAAATCGTTAATGCTGGAGAAGGTGTTAAAAGGAAACTTTTAGGAAGAGGCGGCAGCCTCATGATGGCAGAGGTGAGTTTTCAGAAGGATGCAATTGGTGCCATTCACTCTCACCCTCATGAACAGGTTAGTTATATTGTTCAAGGAAGTTTTGAGTTTCGTTTGGATGGAAAGACCCAACGAGTGGTAAAAGGAGACAGCATATACGTTCCCTCAAATTCATTGCATGGGGTAAAAGCCCTTGAAGACAATTCGATTATATTAGACGTATTTACACCGCAGCGGGAAGATTTTGTTTGATATGACTACAGACAGGGACTGCTTGAAACCCTCTGACTAGGATTGCGAACGCACATTGTATAGATCAGTGCGCAAACTAAGACTAATAAAAAAGTGGGTGGGGGTTTCTGCAAAGAAAACCCCCACCCATAATACTATTCTTATAAAGTAGATTCCCTTTCCACATAGGAAGGCTTTATTTTAGTCTTGGATTTCTTCAGATTTCCTGCAAGAATTCCGCCTAAAATGAAAACCACTCCGATCCATTGGGACATACTTACATGTTCTGTTAAGACTAGCGATGATAAGATAACAGCAATCGGAAGTTCAGATGAGGTTAAAATGGTCCCGAGACCTGGTCCGATGTGCGGCATGCCGATGGTAAATAAGATTGGGGGCAAGACCACTCCTAATAAACCAAGATACAAACCATACGGTGCAATTTCCATTAAAACTGGTAAATGGAGTAACTCTGTTGGCGGACTGAGGAGGAAAACGGTAATCATCCCCCCAGTGGTAAATAGTGCACTTTTTTGCACAACCGGTGTATCTTTCTCCACACTGCTGCTAAGGAAGATAAAAGTGGTATAGGTTAGTGCAGAAAGCATTCCCCAAATGGTACCTTGCCACGTCATTTCCCCGCTGCCTTCGGCCATAATTCCTGAAGCAAGTATGGAACCAATCACCAGAATACCAATGGAAACGACCTTCCCCGTTGTTGGCTTCTTTTTATAGAAGATCCATTCAAATAAGCTGCCAATCCAGACAAATTGGAATAAAAAGATGATTGCAAGGGAAGCGTTTAGTGATTGAAGTGATTGGTAATAAAATAGACTCGTTAATCCGAGTGGAATTCCCGATAAAAGTAATTTACCTATTTTCGGCAGTGTAAGTTTTTTCTTTTTCGAAAAGAGAGCTACGATCCAGATTAAGAGAGTCCCCATTAAGAATTGACTTCCTGTCACCGCTGCGCTGGTAAAACCAGCAGCATAAGCTAACTTTACAAAAGTCGATAAGGCACCGTAACTGCATCCCCCCAATAATACAAGTAGTGCGTATTGCCAAGTTTTCATTTCTTCTACCCCTTTCATTCTATAAAACATAAAAAGCCACACAGCTATTATTAGCTGTGTGGCGAAAATAGAGATATCTCTAGAAAAGTCCACAAACAAGTTTTTTTTGGTTCCATATTACTTGGTTTATTCTAAAATGATTCACCATGAATGTCAATCAACAATTTTTCAAGGCAGGTTCTCTTCAGTGAAATAATCCAGAACCATACACCCAGCTCCCTGAGCTGCGATGTTGTAGGCTGCAGTTGACTTTATAATCTGAACATGACTTTTAGGGTAGTGCAAGAGTCGGCTCTGTGCGGTTTCAGAGACCGCTTCGTAAAATAGAGGTTTTGGCACCAATGTTCCTCCACAGATCACAATATCCGGTCGCAAAAGTAAAATAAGATTACTCAGTCCGATGCCAAAATAATAAGCTGCATCCTTTACTACCTCAAGGCAAAGAGGGTCTTCTTGCTCTATAGCATTTAATATATGATGAAAATCGATATCTTCTACATCATTAATACTTTTTCGAAGGATAGAAACATAACCACGCTTCATCCGACGGACGACTTCGTTACGGATAGCAGGCAAGCTGCTATAGGCTTGCAGACAACCATACGATCCGCATGAGCAACGCCGTCCGTGCAGATCCACTACCATATGTCCCAGAGCATCATCCATCTCCATGTTATTACGAACCAATCTACCTTGTAAGATAGTACCGCAACGAATTCCCATATCACTTGAGACAAAAACCAAATTATCTGTTTCTTTCCAATAGTTTTTACGGTATTCGGCTAAGGCTGCTAGATTGGTTCCATTATCGATGAATACATAAGTATGATTACTTTTTTGTAAATAGTCGACAATGTTTAGGGTGTCCCAGCCACCTGCAGGGAACAGTTGTGGGTTTATGAAAAATCCAGTTTCTTTGTCAATTGAATCAAGAACCCCAATGCCAATTCCCAGGAATTTATCTCTTTGAATTTTGTGTTTTGCCAGTAATTCATCAACACACCGGGATACAAAATTTAATGTGTATTCTCCCGTACATTGTGAATCCATTCTTAATTTTTCAACGTCTAGGATGTCTAAGTTTAGATCAAGGAGAAGCACGGTAGTGTATAAGTTGGTAATTTCTACGCCAATGACATAATAAGCATCAGGCTTGATGACATACATCAATGGTTTACGTCCTCCACTAGACTCCCCAATTCCACTATCGTAGATAAGTCCTTCTTGAACAAGCTCGTCCAGTAATCGTTTACATGTTACATGTTTGTATCCAGTTATCTCAGTAAGTGTATTAATTCTGACTGGTCCTAGCTTACGAACAAGGCTATATAAAAGTTTTAGGCTCTTTGTTTTAGGTGATGGTAAGCCTGCAAATTGCTTTAACATATACTTCCTCCAAAATGAATAAGGGTTATTTATATATTTTAGCTGATTCATTCATAAAGGAGTAGGTAATATAACGAACTTTATTCTATTTTTGAAAAAAAGAAACCTGATTAATAGTAATTAGTAGTTTATTTGAAGATTTTTTAAGATACTTTTTTTCAAATTGGTTTTTAGTGATTTACAATAGGTACAATATCTATTACACTTACTTTATAAAACTGTTAAAAAAAAGGAGATATAATTTATGCATAAAATGCAAGATATTTTAGAAACTAGAGATTTCATTTTAAGTAAGACTGACCATCGTCCAACGATTGGGATGATTTTAGGATCCGGATTAGGAACTCTTGCAGATGAAATTGCGAACCCAGTTACCATACCTTATAGCGAGATTCCTCACTTCGCAAAATCTGAAGCAATCGGCCATGCGAATGAATTAGTAATTGGGGAATTAATGGGAAAATCAGTAGTGGCAATGAAGGGACGTTTTCATTATTATGAAGGATTTACGTTAGATGAAGTTACTTTTCCAGTACGTGTTTTGAAGGCCCTCGGCGTTGAGAATCTACTCATCACCAATGCATGCGGTGCAATCAATACAAGCTTTAACCCAGGAGATTTAATGTTAATTACTGATCATATCAATTTAGTCGGTACCAATCCATTGATTGGACCCAATAATCCTGAATTAGGAACCCGGTTCCCTGATGTTTCTCAAGTATATAATCGTGAATTACGAACTATTGCCGCTGATGTAGCAAACGAACAAAACATTACCTTACAACAGGGCGTTTATGCTTGGTGGAGCGGACCAGCTTACGAAACTCCAGCTGAAATCCGTATGATTCGCACATTAGGAGCAGATGCTGTTGGTATGTCAACAGTCCCGGAGGCGATTGTAGCGATTCACGGAGGAATGAAAGTACTAGGTATTTCTTGTTTAACCAATATGGCTTGTGGGATTCTAGATCAGCCATTAAGTCATGATGAAGTCATTGAAGTGGCTGCTTTGGTAAGAGATAAGTTTATCAAACTCGTTAAGGGAACTATAGAAAGAATGTAATTCATTCTTATAACCACACCAGGTGATGACAAGCACCAACCCTTTTTTTTCTCATATACATGAAAGGATTTAGTGATGAAAGAAAGGGGGAGGCTGCACTGTATCCAAATAATCCGTTTCAGCCTTTCTATCCATACTATGACTACAGACAAGGGCTATTTCAAAAAATATTTGCTTGTTATCAGCAAAAGCGATGGATCCGATTATCTTTCCGAGATGGCACCACTGCTGAAGGGTTTATTAAAACCTATGACCTTTCAAGGGGAGTATTAATTTATGTACCGATGCAAAGGTATACCATTTCGTGTGAAGGTGGAAGGGTGGATTCATTGCAAAAAGCACAGACATGCATAGGCAAAAGATCCACTTTGTCACTCTCCAATAGTATTCGACTAACTTTTACCATACAAGATGTTGACCAATCTCAAAATATTGGAGGATGGGTGAACATCAATGAACTTATGGCGGTATCCGGTCAGGTAGTGGACGCGAGTTGTATATAGCTGGGATGATGATATGCAAAAAAAAGGGCGATGACAGCAGTGTGTCACCGCCCTTTGTGCGCAGTATCTGCAATAGCTCTGTTAAGTCATTAGTATCTATTAGTTAACTTAGTGGTATCTAAGTCATGATGTACTTTTTCAGAGGGAATAGTTGGATTCGGTACTTGACCTTGTGCAATTGGCTCTTCAATAAACATAAAATCTCCCGTGCCATCTGGTGCACTTCCTTTTGCCCAAAGACCTTCAGAAGATTCACTGCCTTCTGAGAGATTCCAAAACTCGTAGGCATGAGGCTGGGCTTCCTTTTCAGCTTCAGGAGGGAAGGAAGCTGGCACAACCACACCATTTTTCTCTTCCAGCTCTGCGATGGCAGCCATCCATTGATATTGGTGGTATCGGTCACGAGCAAGCATTTTGCGAAATGTTGCACGTACCCCTTCATCAGTTGTCATATGGTAGAGACGAGCTACTTGAAGCCTGCCTTGACTTTCTGCGTGTAAATTAGAACGCATATCTGCTAGTAAATTTCCACTTGCCACAATGTATGCACCGTTCCAAGGGACTCCATTTGAATTAGTCGGCAGCCCGCCAAGACCACTAACGAGCAAATGCTGTGGATCAATCCCGCCCATGATGGCAGCAGTAGCAGGGTCTTTTGCTGCTTCCGCCTGATCATCTGGAGAAGCCCCATCCAGCAATTGACTGATTAAGGAGCAGAGCATTTCAACATGCCCTATTTCCTCTGTCCCAATATCCATCAACATGTCTTTATACTTTTCTTCACCACGACAATTAAACCCTTGGAAAAGATACTGCATCATAACCGTCATTTCTCCAAATTGACCGCCAAGTACTTCCTGTACTCGTCGGGCGAGCATTGGATCTGGTCGTTCTACTTTAACCTCAAACTGTAATTGCTTTTGGTGTCGAAACATAAAATCCTCCTCTTCGCATTTAAAATTCTATATTTTAATACCCCTCATTCCTATCCATCAATCGTTTTTTGACAGGAAAGATTGGCGGAGATTAACAATATCCTTGCGGTATAACTCTGGTGATTTTTGGATGGAGTTAGTATTTTGTCATTAGACTAAGAATATACCAAGTGGAAGTTTGTCCCTCCGCAGCTTTTAAAAGTGATATTAATTTTATTGTTTTGAAGTAGTATTTTTTTCGAATTTTCTAAATAAGTATAAATAAATTCAAATATAGAGATAGTGGTTCTAATATAGAAACAATATTGAAGGGGGGAAAATAAATGGCTCTAAAAACGTTGGATAATTCGTTAGAAGTTTTTAATTATTTTACAAAAGAAAAATCTGAATGGGGGGTTCGTGAGTTAGCGAAAGAAATAGGAATTAATCACTCTATTGTTTACCGAATACTATCAACCTTTGAACAACATGGTTTCTTAAAAAAAGATGAACAAACGAATAAATATGTTTTAGGGCTTAAATGCCTAGAATATGGATTAATTGTCCAAGAAAAACTTCGTATCTCTGAAATTATTAATCCGGTAATGGAAAAGTTAAGAGATGAAACAGGAGAATCTATTTATTTAACATGGTTAGACAATCTCGAAGGGATTTGTGTATCCATTTTTGAAAGTCCTCAAAATATAAAATGCCAGGTAACTTTGGGCAGCCGAACCCCTTTGTATGCCGGTGCTTCTGCAAAGGCCATTATGGCTTTTTTAGCGGAACAGAAGCAGCAAACAATATTAGAAAGAGGTTTAGTAAAATGGACAAATAAAACGATTACCAAACCTGAAACCCTCTGGACCAATCTCGAACAAATTAAAAAGAATGGATGGTCCTATTCTGTAGGAGAATATAGCGAAAATGTGGTAGGAATTGCAGTTCCAATTTTTGATTATAAAGGAGATATTATAGGATCCCTGACATTGGGAGCACCAGAATATCGCTTACCAAGTAGTAAGGTTCCCTCTGTACTTGGAAAAGTTCAAAAAAGAGGGGAGGAAATACAAGAAAATATTAAAAAATATCGTATTGATAAAATGATAGTATGTGGCGGTCCCATAGTTTATTAGCAAAATAATTATCTATCATTCTGATTTAAACGTTGGAGGTTAATTTATGTTGAATAAACAGGTGTTAGAATTATTTGAACTGTTGGATAGGCCTAATGCGAGTGGAAGAAGTGTGAAAAAACACTTTGAAAGTACTGGTTTCTCTAATGTTGATATTGAAACAGTTAAAGAGGATCGAGGGAGCACTGATTTTATCAAGTTGGTTATTCCAGGTATAAATGGAAAAAGAAAAGGTGGAAACGCTCCTACACTTGGTATTATTGGTCGCTTAGGTGGAATTGGAGCACGTCCTGAAATGGTCAGTTTTGTTTCTGATGGCGATGGAGCATTAGCTGCACTTTCTGCTGGATTGAAAATTGTTGATATGAATTTAAAAGGGGATAAGCTCCAGGGAGATGTTATTGTTTGTACCCACATAGATCCTGATGCACCGACATTACCACATGAGCCCGTTCCATTTATGGACTCAGTTGTTGATATTAAAACGATGAACCTGTACGAGGTAGATAAAGAAATGGATGCCATCCTTTCTATTGATACAACTAAAGGAAATCGGATTGTCAATCATACGGGGGTGGCTATTACCCCAACTGTAAAAGAGGGCTATATTTTACGTGTTAGTGAAGACCTTCTCGGTGTTTTACAAAATGTAACAGGGAATCTGCCTGTTGTACTACCTATTACTACACAAGATATTACTCCCTACGGAAATGGGATTTATCATTTAAATAGCATCTTGCAGCCGTGTATAGCGACTTCAGCCCCAGTTGTAGGAATTGCAATTACTGCTGGAGCTGTTGTTGCTGGGTGTGCAACTGGTTCTTCAAGGCTTCAAGATGTAGAGGCAGCTGCTCGGTTTTCTGTAGAAGTTGCCAAGTTATTTGGGGATGGAAAAATGCAGTTTTTTAATCGAAGAGAGTTTAATCTCTTGGTATCATTGTATGGTTCATTAAAACACTTACAAACGTCGGGAGTGAGTATCTCTTGAAAAAACTTGGAGTCATAACCATTGGTCAGGCACCTCGAAGTGATGTCAGTCCCATTCTTGAAAAATATATTGGGAATCATGTGGAAATAAAACAAGTGGGTGTGTTAGATGGGATGACGAAGGAATACATCGAAAGGTCACTTTATCCAGAAAGAGATGATTATGTACTAACAACACGTTTATTATCTGAGGACTCTGTTGTTTTGTCGAGAAAAAAAATTACCCCAATTTTACAGCAAAAAATAAACGAGTTAGAAGAGAATGGGTATGAGCTTATACTTTTGCTTTGTACTGGTGTTTTTCCTGGCCTTTATACAAAAAATGCACGTTTAATTGAACCAGATCATGTGATACCACCATCCGTAAACGCATTAGTTGGAAATCGCAAGTTTGGTTTAATTGTCCCTTTGGCAGAGCAAGAAAGGGACTTGGCGGATAAATGGTCAAATGTCTCACTCAAACCAATTTGTGCTTCAGTATCTCCCTATGATTTTGATTATAAACGTTTGCAAGAGGCAGCTGAGCAAATGAAAAAAGAAAATGTAGAGATTATCTTGATGGATTGCATGGGATATATGGAGGAAATGAGGAATTCATTGAAAGAAATTACTAAAACTCCTGTAATTCTTTCTAATGCTATTATAGCTAAACTCATTTCTGAAATTATATTGTAGAAGGGCGGTAAATTAGAAAATGGTCGATCTGCACGTTATCTAAATGGTAAAGAATTAATAGAGTGAGTGATGGGGTAAAGGGTACTGCTTGCTTGGAGAGGATATGGGTAGAACATCTTGACGTTTATTTCGATAATCAAAAAATACTAGTCGTGGACAGCTCGTTTTTGATTAAACAATACGGGGGGATAATTACATGGCGGAAACTTTGAATCGATCAAAGCAAGATAAAGGGGACGACTTTGCATCAGAAAGAGTACCTTTTGAAAAACGATATCACTGGCTGACGATTACCGTAATTCGGTTTGGGCAGATGTCAGCGTTATCTCAATTCCTTTTGGGTGCAACTTTAGGGTTTGGAATGACCTTTTGGGACGCATTTTGGGCACTTACATTAGGTGCAGTTGTGCTCGAAGCCGTAATGATTTTAGTGGGAATTATAGGCATGAAAGAAGGTTTGCAGACGTCACTATTATCTCGCTGGACTGGGTTTGGTTATTTCGGTTCTGCAATTCTTGGGTTAATAATTGGGATTTCTAATGTTGGCTGGTTTGGGGTGCAAAATGCAGTATTTGCCTCAGGTCTTGAACAAATGATTGGTGTTCTGCCATTTTGGGTATGGGCAATTATTTCGGGGGCCCTAGTTATAGCCATTGTTTACTTCGGTGTTTCTTCGATGGGGCTAGTAGCCTATATCACGGTTCCTTTATTCCTGATAGTCTGTTTTTATTCCATAGGGGAGGCTTTGTCAGGACATTCATTAGGAGAATTAATTGCCAGTTCAGCCCCCGGTCCTCATTTAAGTATTACAGCCGGCGCAACACTGGTTGCTGGAGCGTTTATAGTCGGTGGAGCAGTAACTCCAGATATGACTCGATTCAATCGTTCTGCTGGTGATGTTGTCAGGCAAACTTTAATTGGCATTACCTTGGGTGAGTACGCTGTTGGTTTAATTGGTGTTTTATTGGCACATGCGATTAAAACAGCAGACGTGATCAGCATAGTTCTATCAACCAGTGGAATTATTGGCACAATTATATTAATTGCATCTACTGTGAAAATTAATGACTGGAATCTCTATAATAGTACTTTGGGTGTCATCAACTCAGTAGAGATTATCACTGGAAAAAAACCTAGTAGAAAACTAATCACTTTAATCATTGGAGGACTTGGTGTTCTTTTCTCAGCATTAGGTATTTTGGACCACTTTATTGGATTTTTAAGTTTGTTAAGTGTATGCATTCCACCAATTGCCAGCATTATGATTGTTGATTACTTCATACTACGTCGCCAACGTAGTTTACTGGATGAATCGCGCCAGAAGGGTGTTCTGCCAAGTGTGACAGAACGCTGGAATCCTGTTTGCATTGTTGCATGGATTGGTGGTGTTTTAGCCGGACAATTTATACATTGGGGTATTACATCACTGAATTCATTGGTTGTATCTGGTCTAATCTATTATCTAGGTGGAGTCCTCTTTTTGAAAAAAAGACAGAAATCATAGCCAAGTGAGTTGGATACTATTGTTTAAGATTTACCATCTTATAGGTAACTGATATTTCACTGTTCGCTTTGAGTGAAAGGGGACTAGGGAAGATGAGAAATATAAAAATAGCGTTGGTACAATTTGAAAGCAAAATATCAGATGTCGAATATAACATTTCCAAAGCACTTCAATTTATTAAACAAGCTGCAGAACAGAAGGCAGACCTGATTTTGTTTCCAGAATTATTTTCAACAGGCTATGATCTAGATTTGATCGGAAATCAATATTATAAATTAGCAGAGGGATTAACAGAGCGAACTGTTTCTACTTTTCAGGAACAGGCTCGTCAGCACAATATTAACATTGTGGCACCAATAGCCACTCATGGGGGAGTACCAGGAGTGATTTATAATAGTGCTGTAGTGATAAATCGAAACGGTGAATTGAATGGAGTATATCATAAAACTCACCTATGGGCAGGGGAGAAGTTTTTCTTCAAAGAGGGAACTGAAATACCTGTATTTAATTTAGATTTTGGTAGAATTGGTGTTATGATTTGCTACGATGGGGGATTTCCGGAGGTTTCCCGAACTTTAGCACTTAATGGTGCAGAACTAATTTTATGCCCCTCAGCCTTCCCTAATAGGGATAAACATATGTGGGACATTTATTTTAAATCGCGTGCCTTAGAAAATGCCTGTTTCGTTGCTTCTGTCAATTGTGTTGGAAAACAGCTCTTTGGGAATAATAAACTTGTAAATCCGAATGGAGAGATTCTTTTAGAAGGTAATATGAATAAAGAAGAGTTACAAATTGAAGAAATTGATTTGGAATTGGTAAACGAATATAGAATAAGAAATCCATTTCTTCGGGATTTAAAACCTGACATATATAATTTGTGATCTGGATTCCTGCTGGTGTATGATGGTAATTGATTGGTGGGCTCTAATCCCACGAAACCATTTAATTCACAAAATAATTATTTAACCGCAAGGGTGGATATTTCACTCATGCGGTTTTTTTATTTAATCAACAATTTAGATTGATTTGTTGAGTAAACAACAAATTGCGCGAATTTAACGATTGTAAGCAGTGTATTTCTATTTATAATTATAAAAAATCGAGATGAAAAAGTTCTTTTAGTGCATAAGTATTGAAATGATTCTAAAATTAAGAAATACTGCTGGAATTTAAGCATACATGAGGGAATTAAATAATTCAGACAGAATAGGGGCTGATGATTTGAAATTAGTAGATATCGCTGGAAGGAAAGTATCACCTCTTGGAATGGGGACTTGGAATATTGGCAATGATGCCCAAATTGAGAAAATGGAAATGGATGCAATAACATTAGGTCTAAATAAAGGGGTTCACGTTATTGACACCGCGGAAATGTACGGAGATGGAAAATCGGAACTTCTAGTAGGAAAAACAATTAAAAATTTCCCACGTGAAAACCTATTTTTAATCTCAAAAGTACTACCCGAGAATGCATCAAGAGATAAATTACCAATAAGCTTGGATCAAACACTTAAGAGACTTCAAGTGGATCAGATCGATTTGTATTTATTGCATTGGCAGGGCAGTGTTCCAATAGAAGAGACGGTTATGGCAATGGAAGAGATGAAAAAAATCGGTAAAATTAAAGCTTGGGGTGTTTCAAACTTTGACACAAACGACTTAAAAAGACTACTGGAACTGCCTTTCGGAAAAAATTGTGCGGCTAATCAAGTAAAATATAATGTTACTGACCGCGGGATAGAATATGATTTAATTCCATTTATGAAAAACATGAATATGCCGCTTATAGCATATTCCCCCATTTTAAAAGGAAATGTTTCGGATTTGAATCATAAGAAAAAAGCCATTTTGGAGGAAATCGCAAATCATCATCAAACAAGTATTTTTCAGATTTTATTGGCCTGGACAATGCGGGACGGTCATACTATTTCCATCCCGAAATCGGGAAATTCCCAGCATATGAAAGAAAATGCTGATTCTGTCAATATTACTTTAAATGAATTGGAGCTCTCTAAAATTGACTCTGTCTTCAGAAAACCTCAATCAAAACAAAGGCTTGCCCTCTGGTAATTAGTAAAAATGAGATTCTTAATAGATAAAAACTAGAATAACCTGAGTCCACTAGAATGGGAGACTCAGGTTATTTCATTTCTTTAAAATTGTTTGTTCAACTATTCTAGGTTCCTATCTAACAATGCACCCGTTTGTCCTGCCATATCACGGGCCGGCAACGGCATTCCATTCTTGAACCACCATTCTACAGCGCCAACGACCGCTGAACCAAAAAACTGAAGAATAACCTCTTCGCTTAATCCTTGATTTTTTCCCTCGGTTATTACCACCTCTTGTTTAAACTCTTGAATGACTAACTCAAGAAAACGACTGCGGAAAGAGGGTGCCCCTTTACTTGCTAACATCGTTGAAAAAAATAAATAATGCTGCTCAAAGTATTCGTACCAGACATAATTTCCTTCTTCAAACGTCATCTCAGCTGCGGATTGGCATAATTCTCGGAGATTGTCCATATGTTCTTCAATCATCTTATCCAAAAGGTCGTATTTATCCGTGTAATGAAGATAAATGGTTCCTCGATTCACATCTGCTCTATCCGCAATATCCTGAATGGTAATATCATCAAAGCTTTTTTCTGACATCAATTCAGTTACTGCATTTTTTATTGCCGCTTGGCTTTTGGCTATTCTTCTATCTACTTTAGACATCTTATTTCACCATTCTCCTAAAGATAATCAACAATTTTACTAGATTTGTTGAGTAATCAACGAATTGAATTCATTTAACCATTGAAAGTATCAAGGGCTTTTTTATAATTATAAACAGATGTTGATTAATCAATCAATATTAATTTTGAAAGCAGCACCTTTAACAAAATTTAGGAAAAATAAAAAAACTCAAACAGGGGGCTTATTTATGGACCGTGTGGAAAAGAGCGAGGAAAAATACAAACAGCTATTTGGAAATGGAGTACCTGCCGCATACGCAACCGATCCTGATTTTCAGGACATCCTTAGCCGCTTTATTTTTGGAGAAGTTTTCTATCAGGGAAACCTGGATGATAAACAACGTGAACTTATCACTTTGGTTGTACTTACTACTAACCAAACGTTGCCTCAGCTAAAAGCACATGTAATTGCTGCATTAAACGTTGGACTGACACCCGTAGAAATTAAAGAGGCTGTTTACCAGTGTGCTCCATACATTGGATTTCCCAAAACATTAAATGCTATCAATGGGGTCAACGAGGTTTTCAAAGCAAAGAATATCGCTTTACCAATAGAAAGCCAAAAAACGGTAGATGAAGAAAATCGCTTTGAGAAGGGACTGTCCGTACAGGTAGAGATTTTTGGTGATGTGATTGCAAAAATGCAAGAGGGTGCCCCAGCAAATCAAAAGCATATACAGGAATATCTATCCGCTTTTTGCTTCGGAGATATCTATACTCGCGAGGGACTTGATTTGAAAACACGGGAATTGTTAACACTTTGTATAATCAGTACGCTTGGCGGTTGTGAAAGCCAAGTAAAATCACATGTATCGGGTAACAAAAATGTGGGCAATGACAAGGAAACCTTGATTAGTGCCATCACTCACTGCCTCCCATATATGGGCTTCCCGAGAACACTGAACGCATTAGCTTGTGTTAATGAAGTTATTCCTGAAAATTAAGGAAGTAGAATAGGGGATGCCACATAATTGTATAAAACATTGATCTGGCAGGAATGAAGAACAAAAGAAAGAATAAGAAAAGGAGACAAAAGTATGTTTAACGAAACTTTCAAATTATCAAATGGTGTAGAAATTCCCAAATTAGGTCTTGGTACTTGGCTGCTTGACGATGCGCAGGCAGCACAGGCCGTGCGTGATGCAATATCGATCGGATATCGTCATATTGATACTGCTCAGGCATATATGAATGAAGCTGGTGTCGGCGAAGCAATCCGTTCGTGCGGTGTTGCAAGAGAAGAACTCTTCATTACGACAAAGGTTGCTGCAGAAGCCAAGACCTATGATGCAGCTGCACGGTCTATTGATGAGTCTTTAGCAAAGTTGGGACTTGCTTACATTGATCTTCTGATCATTCACAGCCCACAGCCTTGGATGGAATTCCGTGAGGAGAACCGTTACTTCGAGGAAAACAAAGAAGCATGGAAAGCAATGGAGGATGCCTATAAGGCAGGCAAGGTAAAGGCAATCGGTCTTTCTAACTTCCTTCAGGATGATGTTGAGAATATTCTTGCGAACTGTGAGATCAAGCCTATGGTAAATCAGGTATTGGCACACGTGAGCAATACCCCTTTTGAACTAATTGATTTCTGCCAGAAGAATGACATTTTGGTAGAAGCATATTCACCCATTGCACACGGTGCAGTTCTCAATCATGCAGAGATAAAGGGAATAGCGGTTAAGTATGGAGTATCTGTTGCCCAGCTTTGCCTGCGTTATTGCTTACAGCTTGGTCTTGTCGTCATTCCTAAGACAGCAAATCCGGACCACATGAGAAACAATGCAGAACTTGATTTTGTAATTCTAGATACAGATATGGAGATTTTGAGAAATGTAGAGCACCTTCAGAATTATGGTGAGCATAGCTTCTTCCCGGTATTTGGCGGTAAGTTAAAATAAACAGGTAATTGGAACAATGATATGATTATCCACAACCGTTCAAGTTTGGTTCAAATTTTAAAAATATAGTTTACCGGAGGAATTCAAATGGCAAAACATGAAGAAGTAAAAAATGGCGTTATTTTCCCAGTGGGCGAGAAGAATGAAGCATATGCCCAATTTTTCGTGGGACAGAGTTATCTTAAAGGATTAGTTGCTGATCCTAAAGTGAATGTCGGTGTTGGGAATGTGACCTTCGAACCAGGATGTCGAAATAACTGGCATATCCATCGTGATGGATTTCAAATTTTATTAGTAACTGGTGGCGAAGGTTGGTACCAAGAAGATGGAAAACCTGCTCAATTCTTAAAAGCTGGTGATGTCATTGTCACCCATGATGGTGTAAAACACTGGCATGGTGCTGCAAAAGACAGTTGGTTTGAGCACATAGCAATCACTGCAGGTACGCCTGAATGGTTGGAACCAGTATCAGATGAGGAATATAACAAAGTAAACGCAGATTGAATACATCGGTGCGCAAAAGGTTATGGTTGATAACTAAGACTAATAAAAAAAGAGAGTGGGGATATCTGCAAAGGCATTCCCCACCCATAATACCATTCTTATAAAGTAGATTCCCTTTCCAAATAGGAAGACTTTATTAAAAGAGGGGGATAGCCAATTCCTTGAGTACAAATTTACTTCCATTATACTACGATAAAATATACTGCACCTGTACTGTAAAAATGAAGCACATTGCAAAATGTGGTAAGTAAGCTGTGAAATAAAATATTCTGCCACATAAATAACCATCTTTGATTAATTAGAAGGGGCAATAATAAAAATTGCCCCTATTGTGTTTCGTTAATTTTCCTCCAAAGTGTTGTTCTACTGATTCCTAAAAACTTTGCGGCCATATTTCTATTTCCGCTAAATTTGTCTAATGCTTGTTGAATTAGTTGTGATTCCGTCAGTTCTTTATCTTCAGCAGGTCTTTCATATTCGGGATAAAGGGCTTGTTGAAGAAGACTTTGGATAGAGTTCTGGGTAATTTTTTCTCCTTTAATTAAAACAGTAAAACGTTCAGCAACATTCTCTAATTCTCTCACGTTGCCCGGCCAGGAATGATACTGTAAACATTCAAGCTGATCCTGTGTAAGAATTTTCAAAAGATGAACTTCATTATTGATAAAATACTTAAATAATAAGGAAATATCTTCTTTCCGGTTCCGTAAAGGTGGAATGAATAGCTGCAAAACATTAATTCGAAAATATAAATCCTCTCTGAATATACCCTTTTTTACAGCTTCCATTAGATTTTTATTGGAGGCTGCGATAATCCTTATATCTATTGGGATGACTTGATCACCGCCAATTCGCATTATTTCCTTCTCTTGGAGAACACGCAAAAGCCTTGATTGAAGATGGAGGGGAAGTTCACTGATTTCATCTAAAAAAATGGTCCCCTGGTGTGCCATCTCAAAAAGTCCCGGCTTTCCACCTTTCCGTGCCCCTGTAAAGGCTCCTTCTTCATAACCAAACAGTTCACTATCCAAAAGACTCTCAGGAAGTGCTGCACAGTTTACCGCAACAAAGGGATAAGTACTTCGGTGGCTATCCCTATGTATGCTTTGTGCAAAAAGTTCCTTTCCTGTTCCGGACTCACCATGGATGAGAATAGAAGAGTTGCTTTTACTATATTTTTTAGCTTTTTGAATCGCTTCCTGCATAAGAGGGGAAGTCCCAATGATATCGTCAAATGAATAATTGGCTACCAGTTGCTTTTGTGAAATTTTTTTGCGAATCCTTCTTTCTGTCTCTTGCACCTGGTCTACATCATTTAATGCAAGAATATATCCCATCTTCTCTCCGTTTAATATGACGGGAGCGATATCTGCAACAAGTTTTTTTTGCTTATGTTCAAAAATGATATTATATTGGGCTTCATCCTCTTCATTGACAAGTGTGGGTATGACCTCGTGCAATGTCTTTCCGATAACTTGCGTTCGTTTCATACCAAGTAATTTTTCTCCAGCCATACTCATTACATTAACACGAAGGTCTCGGTCCGTGGAAATGACCCCATTACGATTCATGTCGACGATTGTTTTAAACAGAACTGCTTGCTCCAGTTCATTTCGATAAGCCATTAAAATATTTAAAGCATCCTGAAAGGCAGCCCTCATTGAAAGATTGGAATAATAAGATACTCCGTTCAATCCATAGTTTGGTGCCATTGCGCAAATCCAGCTACCGCCAATTACATGACTGTAACCTTTATTCTGGATTTTCTCCAATATAGCATATCCCTCTTCTTTATTTCTGAATGAATATTGAGTGATTCGAACGTTAAGTAAATTTGATACCTGGGAGAGTTCTTTCATATTTTCTTGAAAATTAACCACTACTACATCCCTCGAACCTAACTCCTTTATTGATTTTAAGACTTCATAACCAGTTACTTTAACTGGGATGACCAAATTTTTTAAGGATTTCTTTAGCGCTAGAGCACTTCGATCCCCGCTAATGACGATAGTAGCAGGCTCAAAGTCCGACTGTAAGTGTTGGACGGAATCAACTGCTAGTAAATGTGAAGGGATTTCTCTGATTTCATACTCTACCCATGTTGGAATATCAAAACCTTCAATTACCCTTTTTGCTAAATCAGAAAAGACTGTGTAACCAAGTAAAACAATTTTTGGCAGCATTTATGCAACAATCTCCATTCTTAATATTATTGGTTGAATAATAACATAATTTTGAATATTTTGAAACATATTAAACATTTATTGTTTCAATTGAAACAACTTTGCAGAATAACAATTATAGGAAAGCTATAAATACTTGGGTTAAGGAATTGGCACAGAAATTGCATTTAACATTATTAAGCTCCAAAACATTCAACTGATAGTGTTATTTGGGGCATCAATTTAGCAATCATTGGTTATGAAAAGGAGGGGTAGAAGTGCAGCCACTTTCAGGTTTAAAGGTTATTGATTTAACTCAGGTTTTATCCGGACCTTATTGTACGATGGTGCTTGGTGATATGGGGGCAGAAGTCATCAAAGTAGAGAAGTTTCCAAATGGTGATGACACAAGAAGAATGGGCAGCATTGACGATAAGGACAACTACGGTTTCAACATGTTGAATCGAAATAAAAAAGGAATAAAAGTTAATCTAACCATGGAGAAAGGAAGGGAGATTATTTATAGGTTGGTGGAGACAGCAGATGTCTTCGTTGAGAATTTTCGTCCAGGAGTAGCAAAGAAACTAGGAGTTGATTATGAAACACTAAAGAAACGAAACCCTCAATTAATCTATTGTTCCATTTCGGGATATGGTCAGACCGGACCTTATAGCCAGAAGGGAGGGTATGACATTATGGCTCAGGGGATGTCAGGAATTTTGAGCATGACAGGTGAGCCAGACGGAAGACCAGTCAAAGTGGGTATTGCTTTACATGATACTGCTGCAGCTGTAACTGCTCTTTATCATATTCTTCTTGCTTATATTTATAAATTGAAATCAGGGGATGGACAGTACATCGATATTTCCCTAGTAGAATCCGGATTAGCTTGGACAGTATGGGAAGCAGCTGCGTTATTTAGTAATGGGCAGGTAGCAGAACCAAATGGTACACGACATAGATTGATTGCTCCCTATCAAGGCTTTCGAACCAAAAATGGTTACATCCTTGTAGGCGCTGCAAATCAGAAGCTGTGGGAATTGTTTTGCAAGCATGTTGTAGAAAAAGAAGAATGGATTACTGATCATCGCTTTATCACGGGGAAGGATCGCGTCCAAAACGTTAACGAGCTTGAACATCTGATTGAAAATATCCTTTCAAAAGAGAGTTCTGAAATCTGGTTACAGAAGTTAGAATCAGTTGGGATTCCCTGTGGTCCAATTAACACCTATGAAGAAGCACTGCAAAATGAACAAATTATTAGCAGGGGGATGGTTATAGAAGGAAAGCATCCACGAGGAGGAGTTATGAAAATGTTGGGCTTCCCTGGAAAAATGTCTAAGACACCAGCACAATTCAAAACTTCTGCTCCATTACTTGGACAGCATAACGAGCAAATTTTGAAAGAACTTCACTATAGTGAAGCAGAAATTCGTCAATTAAAAGAGGAGTTAGTTATATAAGGAGTGATAGAAATGTATAAGGAAATTGAAGTAACACAAACAAATGGTATTTATCAAATTACTTTTAATAGACCAAAGGTTTTAAATGCAATTAACTTCACATTAGCAGAAGAGGTTTTGGATGCCTTAGAGTTGATTGAAAAAAATGAGGATTGCAGAGTACTCATTCTAACTGGGAATGGGAGGTCATTCACAGTAGGAGCAGATACTACTGCAGTAGAAAAAATGGAAAACAGTGAATACGAGAATTATATGACCAGATTTTCACAAATGCTAACTGCTGTTGAACAATTTCCCGCGCCAGTCATCGCCATGATCAATGGCTTTGCCTTTGGAGGAGGGGCAGAATTAGCTAGTGTTTGTGACATTCGTTTTGGCAGTTCTCAAGCAAAGTTCCGCTTTCCAGGGGCTTCATATGGTATTGTTTTAAGCGCTGCAACCCTTTCAACAATTGTTTCTCTGTCAAAAGCAAAGGAACTTCTCTTTGCTTCAAGTATCGTTGAAGCCGAAGAGGCGTACCGAATTGGTCTCTTAAACCAGCTTGTTGATGACACAGAATTAGAGGCGGTTACCTATAGGTATGCAGAAAGTATTTTAAAAAATACAGTCCAACCCGTGTTGAAGGCAAAGGAAGTCCTCAATCATGTTGTTGGGTTGACCAAGGAAGCCCGAAAGCAGGTTGAGGGTGAAGCAACAATTTACTTAAAGACACACACAAGCCAACGCGAGACCTTCTCTTCCTTTTCTAAGAAGAGAAAGACTGCAGAGCGGGATTGGTAAGGAGGATAATCATGAAGTCATTGGAAGGTTGTTTGGTATTGGATCTAACAAGAGTGCTTGCTGGACCATATTGCACGATGGTTCTAGGGGATTTGGGGGCAAGGGTCATTAAGATTGAAGTACCTGGGACGGGAGATGATTCCCGTGGATATGGACCATTTCAAAATGGGCATAGCGCTTACTTTATGAGTATAAACCGTAATAAACAAAGTATGACCTTGAACCTGAAGACCGATGAGGGAAAGCAGATTTTCGAGAAACTTGTTAAGAAGGCAGACGTTTTAGTAGAAAATTTTAGGCCGGGTACAATGGAAAAACTAGGCTACCCTTTTGAAGTGTTAAAAGAATTAAACCCTGGACTAGTCTATACAACGGTCTCTGGATTTGGACACACAGGTCCTTTTAGTCAAAAACCTGCTTATGACATTATTGTGCAGGCTTTAGGAGGAATGATGAGTATCACAGGCGAGGAAGGAGGGACTCCGATGAAAGCAGGAGCTTCTATCGGGGATATCACTGCTGGTTTATTTGCTGCTATCGGTACTTTAGGCGCCCTCGCTTCTATCTCGAAGGGGAGTGAAGGACAGCATGTGGATATTTCTATGCTCGATAGTCAAGTTGCCATCCTAGAAAATGCTATATCTCGTTACTTTGTGGGTGGTGAAGTACCAAGTCCTATTGGCAACAGACATCCTTCGATAACACCCTTTTGTTCATTTTCTACATCAAACGGATATATCATTGTAGCTATAGGCAATGACTCAATGTGGAAAAAGTTTTGTAAACTACTAAATATTGAAAAGATTAATAATGACAGATTCATGACAAATGCCGATCGTACAAGTAACTGGAAGGAACTTCAAAAAATTTTCAAACCAGTATTTTTACAAAAGACAACGGAAGATTGGCATATTCTTTTGGAAGAAGCAGGCATTCCTAGTGGGCCTATCCAGTCAATTAATCAAGTTGTCACCCATCCGCAAGTACTTAGTCGTAATATGATAATGGAAATTGAGCATCCGGAGGCTGGGGTAGTGAAGATGGCGGCCAATCCAATTAAGTTATCAGATACAGTATGTCAGGACGTGACACACCCCCCGCTTTTAGGCCAACATACAGAATTTATTCTTAAAGAGTTAGGATATCTAGATGATGAGATTCAAGAATACAGGAATCAACAGATTATCTAGTCAAATACATTTTTAGGGGGAATGGTGAATGATACGTAAGCAATTAGTCAAAATGAAAGCGGTTACCTTTTGGTTGGTGGCTATTGTTTTAATTTTATCAGGATGTGCTACAACTCAGTCCTCAAATAAGGAGAAAGCAACTGAATCATCAAAGCCTGAGAAGGTGTTAACTGTAAAGATTGGGGTCACTCCATCCTTTTTGTTTCTTCCTGTTTATGTGGCACAAGAAGCCGGTTTCTTTGAAGAGGAAGGAGTAAAAGCCGAATTTGTAGAATTCCAAGGTGGAGCAGAAGTAACATCTGCCATGTTAGGTGGCAGTATTGATTTCGGAGGTTCATTATCCGAGCGTCCAGCAGTACTAGCTGAAAAAGGGATGACTGCTAAAAATGTAATGTCCTTGCAAAATAAATTAGCCTTTACCCTGGTCGCCAGACCTGACTTAGACATAAAGCCTGGTGATGTTAAAGCCTTGAAAGGGAAGAAAATTGGGGTAACACGTTTGGGGGGTGGATTGGATCAAGCATTAAGGGCTCTGCTTAGAGACGCTGGTTTGGATCCGGAAAAAGATGTATCGATAGTAGCAACAGGAGGAATAACCAGCGGGATGGCAGCCATGGAGTCCAAGGCCGTAGACGCAAGCATGGGTGCTGAGCCTGCAACATCAATGGGAATTTTGAAAGAAATATCTGAATCCGTAGTAGATTTACGTAATGGTGAAGGACCCAAATCTGTACAAACCATGAGTTTCCCTACTTTACAAGCAACTGATAAATACCTTCAGAATAATGAAGAGTTAACTCGAAGGGTCGTTCGAGCAATAGCAAAAGCACAAAAAGCGATGCGTGAGGATCCCCAACTTGGTGTAGATTCAGCCAAAAAGCTATTTAAAGATTTTGATGAAAAACTACTCCAATCAATTATGGAAAAGGAAAAAGGAATGTATCACGCTGCGATTACTGAGAATATGAGTGAAAATATCATTCAAGCAATGAAAACTTCAGGTGAAGTAACAAAAAACCTATCACATAAAGATATTACGGCTGTTGAATTTGATAAGGAATGGAAGGAGTCAGAATAATATTAATATTGGAGGGAATGAATTGAAGGTTAAAATATCGATTCGAGGGATTGGAAAGACTTTCGAGGCACAGAATGGGGTGGGCAAATCCCATTCTGTCCTCGAAAATATTGATTTAGATATTTTTGAAGGGGAGTTCTGCAGCTTAATTGGAGCAAGCGGCTGTGGCAAATCTACCTTACTCAATATTGTAGCTGGTCTAATTAATCCTAGCGATGGGACGATCTATGTAGATGGCGAGATAGTAAAGGGAATACACCCTAAGTTTGGGTACATGTTTCAAAAGGATACCTTGCTTCCATGGCTAACAATTTTGGATAATGTTATGTTACCACTTGAAATCCAAAGAGGTGCAAAACGAGAGATTGCTCTCCATTATCTAGAGATGGTTGGTCTGCAAGGGTTTGAACATCATTTTCCAAAGGAACTTTCTGGAGGAATGAGAAAAAGGGTTCAGTTAGCAAGGCTTCTTGCTCAGAATCCGGAAGTCTTGCTAATGGATGAGCCATTTGGTGCTTTAGATGCCCAAACCAAGTTAGTAATACAGGAGGAATTCTTAAAGATTTGGGAAAAGGAGAGGAAGACGGTTATTTTTGTTACCCATGATTTACAGGAGTCCATCACCCTCTCCGATCGGATAGTACTGTTATCGGCAAAGCCTGGGCGAGTACAAACCATTACTCCAGTTGATTTACCAAGACCCAGGATGCTGGAACATGCCATGAATAATGCAAAATTCAATCAATTATTTATGGATATTTGGGGCGGTCTTAAAGAGGAAGTACGAAAAAGCTTGCAAATAGTTATTTAAGGGGGGGAAAAGACACTCATGCCAAAGAAGGAGTTTGTAGAAATATGGGGCTTAAGGGGAGTCGCTTTATTCCTCATAGTAATTTGTTGGCAAGGTGTTCTCTGGATGGGCTTGACAACAGAGTTTTGGATTGGCAGCCCAGTTTCAATTGTCAAGAAGTTTATAGAGTATGTACTTACTTCAGAGTTATGGTTGCATACTTCTGTTACCATGGTTGAGACTTTGCTGGGTTTTCTTCTTGGTACCGTATTAGGGGTAGGATTTGCTTTCGTAGTTTACAGATGGAAGTGGCTTTATACAGCCCTTGAGCCATTTTTGACGGCTATATATAGTCTGCCAAGGGTGGCCTTGGCACCTTTATTTATTATGTGGTTTGGAATTGGAATCATGTCCAAAGTTATCTTATCAATCTCCATCGTCTTTTTCATCTTGTTTTATAATACTTACTCCGGAGTAAGAAGTGTGGATAAGGATCTGGTTAATAACGTTCGAACAATGGGGGGAAGTAATAGCCTTATCGTAAGAAAAGTAATACTGCCATGGTGTGTGCCTTGGATCTTCTCGGGAATGAAAATAGGGCTTGCGATGTCCCTGGTAGGAGCCGTCGTCGGGGAAATGCTAGCTGCACAATATGGATTAGGATTTGTCCTTGCACGTGCTGCTGGAGCTTTTGATACCACCGGGGTGTTTACTGTTCTGTTGATTTTAGCTTTATTGGCAATGTTACTAACTTCTATTATGGAAAGAATGGAAAAGAATTTGCTTAAGTGGCGCAAAGAGTAACATAAATATAATTTAAAATGAATTTTAGAGGTAATTTTTATAGTTTATGGACTAGTTAGTTCAAATTCGAATATGTGATATGATTGAAGCATATGAGTTTTAATAGCCGCATAGGAATGTTCACTAGTGCGGCTTTTTGATATTATTTCAATAACTTATACTGCACTTCCTTAAGGTTGGATCTAGATATGGAATACAGTCCTTGTTCGAGATATTTTATATAGCCTTTTGAGTAACCTTTCCATTTGCTTCCGTACCGCCTGTCTCAATATTAAACGATTTTCCTTTGTTAGTTAAATGACGAATGTTCCACTGTGAGTTCCAGTATGGACCATTAGCATCAGGGAAAAGTGAAATTTTTGTCTCTTCTAGAACATTTATGGGGAACAAGACTCACCGGGTAATTTCAGGCAAATTAATAATGGAAATATCACTGGGGGCTTATCCAAATAGTCGGGTTCCTAGAGATAATGTCATGGTTCCGTCACAGATTCTTCATCGCATCTTTATATCTTATTCATACAATCTAGCTGTATCAAAACAAAGACGATGTAGGAGGAAACAAACGATGAACATGACACATTATATGGGCTTACTAGCCGATAATCAGCCATGGAATCTGATTATTTTTATGGCTATTCCGGTTATATGTGCGGAAACACTTGCTATAACTGAATTAGCCATTTTGTTTACGCGAAACCTAAATGGTACCTTAAGATTGGTGAACAAAATTACATCTATTTTTGCTGGGATTTATTTTACTGGCATTTTCTTCTACTTATTATTTAATGCTGTTATTCCGATAACCTCAAAAGGCGAATGGCATGGCTGGATCGATGTAGTGGCAGTAGGGTTTTACTTATTAGGAGTAGTCCCATTGCTTGGCATGGCACTTTTGGATTTAAATATTCTCTATAAAAATAGATCTGAAGAAGAAAAACTAAAAGTTCACGTGTTCTTCGTGGGTATGTTCCTAATTACCGCCCACATAGCCATGATAGCAGGAATGATTGATCCAACCATCGTTTCTGACATGCCAACGATGGGACATAATATGTAAATAGAATGTGCAAAAAAGTCGTTCGTGTGAACGGCTTTTTTTAATAATTAAAAAAATCTCTAATTGACAATTGTTATCAATCAAAATACAATGATAAATATAAGTGATATTGAAATTCATTATCAATTGATTGACTTCAACAGGGGGAACCTTATGAAAAAAAATCTGTTGTTTATATTATCTATTATTGTATTAATATTTGGACTTGGCATACAAAAACCTGTACTAGCAGTTGGAAGTTCCAAAGAGGAAATGAAGAAAGCTGAAGAATCAATTGATCAAGCCATCGATTTTGCTTCTAAAGGGAACCTTTCGAATGCTCAAAAGTCTTATGAGGAATTTAACAAAACCTGGAGACAAATTGAAGAAGGAATAAAAGCTGACTCAGCTACTGCTTACCGAGATATTGAGTCGAATATGGGAAGGGTAGTTTATGCTTTTACTCTTAAAAAACAAGACCAAGTTTTACAGGCTTTACAAGATTTACAGGCTGTAAATGAAAAAGTTGCAAGTGGTGGATACCCAAAAGAAGGTGGTTTTAAGAAAGAAGAGATTTCTTTAGATGATTTTATCTTCCTTCTTCAAGAAACAAAAAAGGAAGTTAAAGAGCAAAATCAAACTCAAGCACTTGAAGGCATTAAAAAGGCAAGTAGCAGCTGGTTAAGCGTAGAAGGAGTAGTGGTTGCACAATCAGCCTCCGTTTATAGTGATTCTGAAAGAGATTTGGTTACCGTTCAAGCTATGCTTGCAGGAAGTCCGCCAGATTTTAAGGAAGCTAATAAAACTATCGATAACATGGTTAATTACCTGACTCCTTTAGCTGGAAAATCCAAGTACACCTATTGGGATGCAGCAATGATCCTAATTCGTGAAGGTTTAGAAGCTTTACTAGTAGTCATTGCTCTTCTGTCTTTTGTAAAGAAATCAGGAGAAGGTAAGGGAAAAGGTTGGATTTGGACTGGGGTTTTATCGGGTTTAGGCGTTAGTGTAATACTTGCACTCATTGTAAAATTTGTTATTTCATCAGGAGCGTTTGGTAATAATAATGCCCTAATTGGCGGATGGACAGGGGTATTTGCTGCAGTAATGTTATTATATATGAGCTATTGGCTTCATAGTCAATCCAATATCGCCGATTGGAATCGATATATTCGTGAAAAAAGCCAAACAGCTTTGACAACAGGTAAACTTGTTTCGTTAGGGGTTCTTGCGTTTCTTGCAGTGTTTCGGGAAGGGACGGAAACCGTATTGTTTTATATTGGAATGGCCAGTCAAATAAAACTTCAGTCATTATTAATTGGTTTCCTCATTGGAGCAGCCATTCTTGGAATCTTAGCCTATTTGATGATTTATGTAGGATTGAAATTGCCACTGCGCCCATTCTTTACGGTATCTAGCATTATCGTATTTTACCTCTGTATTAAGTTTACAGGAATGGGGATTCACAGTCTTCAATTAGCTGGATTAATTCAGACGACCAATTCCCAAAGCATTCCAAGCATAGACTTTTTTGCGGTCTATCCATCATGGGAAAGTACCATTCCTCAAATAATACTAGTTCTTGGTGCAGTTATGATACTTTTATTCAAAAGATCTAAAAACAAAAAACTTATTGCGGTGAACAATCATAAGATGGAAAGTAGGAAATTATCATGAAAAAGTTAACAGCAATGGTCTTAGCTATCGGTTTTGGAAGTGCATTAGTATTAGGGGGTTGTAGTTCCGCTGATAATAAAGTGTCTGAAGGTGTAAATGAAATGTTAGATACAACGGAACAGTTATCAAAAGCTATTGATAATGAAGACCAAGCAAAGGTAAAGGAAGTTGGCCCAAAACTAGAAGATCAATGGTCTTCCTTTGAAGACGATGTTAAAAAGGATAACAAAGATTTATATGAGAAAATTGAAAAATACTTAGATCCAACAATAGCTGGATCAGATGCAGCAACACTTGATAAAGAAGCATTAGGTACCTTAAACGACCAACTTACAGGTGCGTTGAAAGAATTGGATGAGAAAATTAAATAGATATATAAACATAAAAAAGGAGACTTTCAAAAGTCTCTTTTTTTAGATTAGACTGAGATTATACACCACCATACTTTTTTTCACTAGAAGAAGTATTCTTGGTTTCCCTCTTATGTTTTTCCTCTTGTTTTTCTTCATTTAGGTCTTCCATCGGAATGGGATCTACCGTTCTTTCACTTTCAAATTTATCAAATAAGCTTTCATTGGTTGTTTCATATTGTTCAGGATGATCCATTTTACCAGTTTTGTAACTTTCGCTATTCTTTTTCGTTTCCATCCAATCACTCCTCATTCTTTTGTCTTTTTTTACCCTGTATATGGGGAAATAAACGTACCCTATTGCCTAAGAATTTTAGATTACTAGAATTTGGCGGTGAAGGTAGCACGAGGATAGGGTATATAAGCAAAAAGATGCTAATTAGGAAGTGATTGATATGCGGTTCGAACGTGCTTTATTAATTTATAACGGAAATGCTGGGAAAAAGGATATTAAACAGGCTCTAGGGGGCGCCGTCCCCATATTGTCCTCCCATATTTCAAATTTAATGATTGTACCAACACAAAAAATCGGCCATGCAAAAGAGCTATGTCAGCTTCATGGGGCGGATGTTGATTTGGTGATTATCCTTGGCGGAGACGGTACTGTCCATGAATGTATTAATGGATTGTCCACCCTGGATCATCGTCCTGTCATTGGGATACTTCCTGCCGGTACCTGTAATGATTTTTCAAGGACCTTACTGATTGACCAGGATATTGCTAGCGCTGCGGACCAAATCATTCATGGGGAAAGTATACCTGTGGATGTTCTCAAAGTGGACGAACAATACTCTTTAAACTTTTGGGGCACCGGTCTAATCGCAGAAACTTCCAATCATATTAGACAAACGGAAAAAGACCATTTAGGGAAGATTAGTTATTTTCTCAGTGCAATCAGGACCATGAAAAATATGGATCCCTTTACCTATACATTAGATATAGATGGGGAGAGACTTGAAGGAGAGGCGCTATTGATGATTGCAGCCAATGGGAATTACATAGGAACCAATATGCTGCCATTTAAAGCGATTACGTATAATGATGGACTCGCGGACCTATTTATTATCAAACATACAAATTTGGCGCTGTTGAAAGAACTTTTCACGACAGATATTACGGTTCAATCGAATGAGCTAAGTCAGGAAATCATCCATTACACTGGGAAGTCCATCTCCATTTCTACAGAAAAGGAAATGGACGCCGATATGGATGGCGAAGTGTATACCAAGACACCTAGTCATATTACCGTTCTCAAACATCATGTTCAGATGTTAAAACCGATTTCGTCATAATCGGCAGATTAACCGATTTTAATAAAAAAATTTCAAAATTAACAAGTAAGCTGCATTCCACTTGATGAGGAATGCAGCTTTTGTAAGTTAGATACTTATTTGCAACTTCTAATAGATGAAAGGTAGGTTTCGTTAAATCACATTGATGTATAATGAAATCAGTAAAATTTGTTGGAGGTGTTCGAAATGCTGGAACAAGATTTGACGGGTAAAAGAGCCGTTATTACCGGAGCGAATAGTGGGATTGGCTTAGAGGCTGCTAAGGTTCTCGTTCACAGGGGGGCAGAAGTCATTTTAGCAGTTCGAAGTGAGCAGAAAGGGCAAATGGCCAAAGAAACCATTTTAAAGGAAAATCCAATGGGTTCCGTAGAGGTAATGGACCTTAATTTAGCTGATTTAAGCAGCATAAGAAATTTTGTGCAAAATTTTTGCAGCCGGTTTGAATCCTTAGATTTTTTAATCAATAACGCAGGCATTATGGGTCCGCCATATCAAAAAACGAAAGATGGCTTTGAAATACAATTTGGCACTAACCATTTAGGCCATTTTGCTTTAACAGGTTTATTGCTGCCGGTACTAAAGAAAACACCCCATTCTCGTGTTGTGACACTTAGCAGTATTGCCCACAGAGGAGCTGCAATATTTTTTGATAACTTGGACGGCACCAAAGGCTACAAAGCTATGAAATTCTACGGTCAAAGCAAGTTGGCAAATTTGTTGTTTGCTAAAGAATTGGATAACCGATTAAAGCAATACAAAATTGAGACAAAAAGTATCGCTTGTCACCCAGGCATTTCTTCCACCAACCTTTTTAAACTAGGTAAGAAAGATGCTCCTGGGTATTTAAAAGCATTAATGAAGTTATTTTTACAGCCTGCTGAAATGGGCGCACTTCCAACAATCTATGCTGCAACGGAAACGAGCCTAAATGGCGGGGAATATATAGGTCCAGACGGAAGGGGAAACCGCAAAGGCAACCCAGCGTTAGAAACACCTGCAACAGGTGTATATAATTCGGAAACGATGAAAAAATTATGGGATGTTTCCGAAATGTTAACGGGGGTAAGCTACGATTTTACGGGTTCCTGAGACTAAAACCATAATCATGAGCACTTTTTTCTAACTGTACCAAATGACAACTTGGGTACCGATTAAGATACAGGTTCACAGCTCGTTACTCCACTTGTCCAATCTATTAGAAGAACTAGTTGCGAAAATAAAGTTATAAAGGCAACGCACGAATTACAATAAGCGTTGCCTCACACCGTAAAACAAATTTAAAAACACAAGTGAAGGTTTAAGTATTTTAATTTAGCACAGACTCATAAATTCTTTTTACTTTCTCTTGAAAGAGATCTAGATGGACCATTCGTGCTCCTCTCAAGGATTCTTTTCCATCGACAAACAAGAGGAGAACCGGGACAGTGAAAATTCCAAAGTGTCCGGCTATTTTTGGTACCTCACCTGCATCAATAATCCCAAAATGAATTTGACTAAACTCATTTAAAACTTCCTCAACCTGAGGGAGTAAAGCGTGACAAACGCTTCAACTCTGTTTTAACACATAGATAAAACTAAGCTGGTGATCATTTACGAAATGTTCTACCTCTTTGATTGAATGTAAGTCTTTTATATTTCCCACCCCATTCGTTTCCTTATTACGGTGTTCTAGTTCATCCTCAACTAAAGCACTCGTTGAGAAAATGACAATTACCACCAAGTACAACCTTATGATATTTATTTCATTTTATCTTTAATAGGCACTAGATTATTATGTACCACTCATATGATAAATTAGTTGCACAACGCCTGAAGAATACGTTCTTGAATTAACCAATTTTAAATTCATCCTCTGTTTTATATCCATAAACAACGGTTTTCCTTCTCCCAAGATAACAGGGTGAACAGATAGTCTAAATTCATCAACAAGTCCTAAATTGATAAAAGATGTTATAAGACTTGCCCCGCCATATAACCATATGTCTTTACCAGGCTTACTCTTTAATTTAGTTACTTCTTCAAGAATATGATCATTGATGAAGATTGCTTTATTATTGGCCCCTTTTTTCGTTCTGGAAAATACATATTTTTCTTTACTATGAACTAATTCCCAAATTTCTTTATCAGAGTCTTCATTTTCTGGAGTAAATTGTCCCCATAAATCGTAGCTTTTTCTTCCATAAAAAATGGTATCAATTTGATTTAAAAAATCAATAAACCCCATTTCAGAGTCCATAATGCACCAATCAATTTCCCCGTTTTTTCCCTCAATAAAACCATCTAAGGTAACGGCCAAATCTAATATGATTCTCCTAGGTCTTCCGTTATTGGACATTATTCTGCCTCCCTTTTACCAAACCGACTTCAATGCGAACAGTAGTTTTGGCATTCTTCTTAATTGTACAATACTTGTTATCCAATATAAAAAATGAGATCAATTTTTTTGTCATTATTCATTTCAAGCCTAAAGCCTGATAAAGAAATGCTTAAGAATAAAATCCTATCTTTGCTTCAAACTATAAAGCAATATGATAACTTACATTAATTTGTAACAACGTCTGAACTAAGATGATTTTTCAAAACAGGAGGATCTCATTATGGCTGAATTAGTCAAATGTAAAGCATGTGGTAAGGAAATAGCTAAAGGGGTTAAAAAATGCCCTCATTGTGGTAAAGATCAACGCAACTGGTTTATGAGACACAAGATCATGACGTTTATTGGAGCCATCATTTTATTAGGTATTATTGGGTCTGCTTTATCGGGTGGAAATGATACAGCTAAAGATTCCACTAGTAATCAAGGAGCAAAAGAAACAGTTTATAATGTTGGGCAAGTTGTTAAAGTCGATAACCTGGAAGTAACAGTCACAAAATCCGAAGAAAAGGATGTCATTGGAGACCCAGAGTTTCTCGGTAAAAAAGCCTCAGAAGGTGCGACTCTTGTGGCTGTACAATATAAAATGAAAAATGTATCTGACAAACCTGTTGGAGCGTTTGATTATCCATCCATTAATTTAGTCGATGAAAAAGGCACTAAGTACGATCCGGATGTGGATGCTAGTGCTGCATATGCAACAGAAACTGGAATTGATAATTCAAAGATTATGTCTGACCTAAATCCAGGGATCACTGTAACAGGCACAGATGTATATGAGATATCTAAAGACCAATATGCTAAAGGTAAATGGTATATCCAAATTGGAGATAAAAAAGTTCAAATTAAGTAATTCAAATGATGAAATAATAACTGTTGTGTAATAAGTCTAAAAAGTAAATGACGGAATGGTCCGACACATTTCTTCGTCGAAAATTCAGACGGAAATCAAATCCTTGTAGATTAACATCGATGATAAAGGAACCTGCCTCTAACCATTACATTCTTATGCTATAATGGGAATGGTAATATAAAGATAGAGGTGACCATTCTTGGCATTACATGTTGTATTATATCAACCAGAAATTCCGGCTAATACTGCAAATATTGCACGTACTTGTGCAGGAACTGATACAGCCTTGCATTTAATTCGCCCCCTTGGCTTTTCGACAGATGAAAAAATGATCAAACAAGCAAGGTTGGATTACTGGCAGTTTGTAAACATAACGTATTATGACTCCCTAGATGACTTTTTTTCAAAAAATCAAGGTGAGTTTTATTATATTGAGACGTTTGGCGAAAAAGCACATTCATCCTTTGATTTCAGTGATGAATCAAAGGAACATTATTTTATGTTTGGAAAAGAAACAACAGGTTTACCTAAAGATTTACTGAGAAAAAATAAGGATCACTTTTTGAGAATACCAATGAGTGGTAATATTCGTTCACTGAACCTTTCGAATACAGCTGCTATATTGGTGTATGAGGCTTTGCGCCAGCAAGGATTTCCTAATTTAAAGTAAAAATCTTCCTTCTAGGAAGATTTTTTTATTCGCACACTGCATAACTCTATTTGACAAGCAATCATACGGTTGCTTATATTTGATGAAGATGGGATAAAGGCGCTCGGTCAGAGTGTAAGCTGAGCACCCTATTTTGCAAATATCCAAGCAGTGAAGATCATTTCTCAATAATTAATATGGGGAAATAAGAAATAAAAGGAGAGTTGGAAATGTCTTATATCGTTGATTTTAAAAATGTGTCTACGGTTGGTTTAGAGTCTTCACCAGTAGCAAACGCACTTGCCGGTTTACGTGCCAATGAAGCCCGCTATTTTATGAATAAATACAAGCATGAATTTACGGTTGTCCCAGCTAGCGAATCCGGCGAGACCCTTGATTATGTGAACCGAATTTTGAAAGAAGAACGTAATATTGAGTTTGCGGCCAAACCATTGGAAACGTCGCGTTTTCAAGTGGAAAATATCGATTGGACTTACGTCTTTTATGAAGATGGTCTTTCGGTCAACGTCCTGTATACGGTTGATGGCCCTAAGCCAAAGCGGGCTGTTGGTTTTAAGCTTTCTGAGGGGATGGAGGTACCAAAGGAGTTAGAAGGGAAGTTTAAGTTTGCTAGGCAGAAGTCTAAACTAGCTGGCACCATTAGGGGTTCATATTTTGTCATTAAAGGTGAATATTAAAGCAAAATCATCTTCCATCTTGGAAGATTTTTTTAATTTTCGCCCTTCACGCTATTTTTAATAATGAAAGTTCACACTATAAACAGGTATTTTTCTTTGAGTATCGAAGTTATTAATATATAAGTATTAGAAAATGAATGTTGGAAATAAGAAGATATTTGAGGTGTTATATGAAGATTTTATCCTTTTTGGTAATTTTCGTAATCGCTATGGCTATTATTGCTACATTACTAGTTGCGGGAAAAGGGGACGAAAACTATAGTGGTTCGGCAAAAAGAAACACTACTAATTTAACTTTAATTTATGCCATCTTTATTCCTGCAGCTTTGATTGCACTGGGAGTTTTTATTGTATTTTTTAACTAATATCCCCAAAAAACCTATCGCCTAGTAAGATAGGTTTTTTTGAAACTTAACAGCTATGAATCTCAATATCCATAATGTATAAAAATTAATCATATAAATCTACTAGAGGTGTTTTAAATATGACGAAAACGAATCAAAGTGTGAGAGTTGCTGTTATTCAAGCGGCTCCCGTACTAATGGACCTTCATGCAACCCTGGAGAAATCGGTAAGATTAATAAGAGAAGCTGGTGAAAGAGGAGCCAATATTGTTGTTTTTCCAGAGGCCTTTATCCCTGCCTATCCGAGAGGCTTATCATTTGGAACGGTTATTGGTAGCCGTACGGAAGACGGAAGGAAAGATTGGTATCGATATTGGGAGAACTCGATTCCTGTACCTGGTGAGGCAACAAACATACTTGGGGAAGCCGCACGGGAGGCTGGCGTTTACCTTATTATGGGGGTAATTGAACGCGATAATGAAAATAGCGGGGGCACTCTCTATTGTTCAGTCATTTTCATCGGTCCCAATGGATCGCTTTTAGGAAAACATCGTAAATTAAAACCAACTGCAGCGGAACGAATCGTTTGGGGTGAGGGCGATGGAAGTACACTCCCTGTATTTGAAACCCCGTATGGAAAGATTGGTGCATTGATTTGTTGGGAAAATTATATGCCATTAGCGAGGGCTGCCATGTATGCCCAGGGCGTTCAGCTTTTTATTACTCCAACTGCCGATGCTAGGGAGTCCTGGCAGTCAACCATCCGCCATATTGCAATGGAAGGAAGATGCTTTGTCCTGTCCTGCAATCAATATGTTACGAAAGATATGTATCCTGAAGATTTAGCTTGTTATGATGATTTAAAGTCTGCTCCCGAAGTGATGTGTAATGGAGGAAGTGCAATTGTTGGACCTTTGGGTGAATACATATCTGAACCTGTTTGGGGAAAAGAAGAGATCATAATGGCTGACCTTGATCTGAAACAAATTGCTTACAGCCACTTTGACTTTGATCCAGTTGGTCATTATTCAAGACCGGATGTTTTTAAATTGGTAGTCAACAAAGAAAAACAAGAGAGTACCATTTGGCAGAAATAACACATATTCAAAACACCCCTCTTACAAACTAAAAGAACTAAAAAACAAAGAATGAAAGAAAGCAAAGATATTTCAATTCTAGCTTAATTTAAAGTTGAGGGGAACTAAACCTTGTGATTAAGAAAATCTGAAAATTGCAAAAGAGGATGTTTTATTCTAAATACAATTTTTTTCAATGTCTGTAAGCTTAAGAGAGTTTAATATCTTAAGGAGGAACAGATATGAAAAGAGTGATAGGAATCTTTATGACCATTCTTCTTTTAGCTGCGATGTTCAGCCCGCCGAACGCCAGTCATGCAGCCGATCCAACGATGGATGGCCATGGTTTATTGGGTGAATTTTTTAAGGTGGAGCGGAATCCAGATAATCGGGAAGATATCAACGTATTTAATTTCAATGACTTTCGAGGAGAAAGAGATATTGGAAATTTAAATGGTGATTCTTTTACAAGCATTTTTAACGAATTTTCAGGTACGCCGGATTATAATACGGCCCGTTTTACGGGAACCATCGTACCGAAATATAGCGAAGACTATACCTTCCACATGATTGGGGATGACGGTTTTAGACTTTGGATTAATGATAAGCTAATCATTGATTTTTGGCAGCAAAAATGGGAAATCGAACAGGTGAGTGCGCCAATTTCTTTAGAAGCTGGAAAACATTACGATATTAAAGTGGAATATTTACAAGGCTGGGGCGGTTCTTGGCTCCGAATGGACTGGGAAAGTGCAAGCCAGAAAAGAGAAACGGTGCCGGAATCAGCACTGTACTTGCCTATTGATCGTTTGATTACCGCTAAAAAAGAAGACTTATCAGCAGAGATCCAAAAGGCAGATTATTTAACTGGGAACTTTGCTGACAAAGTACCAAAAAATGCGATGGATGTTATAAATGAAGCAAAATTAAAAGCTGAGGAATTGCTTCAAACGATGGATGATCAGGAGTCAAACACTAGGGAGAATGCAGAGGTACTAATAAACGAGGCGGAAACCTTATCCATTGCTCGCTCCAATTTTATGAAGGAAATGGGAGTCACAAGCTCTTCTGCCTTTGAAAAATTTAACAATCCTTTATATCAAGGTCAAGACCCATTTGTAACATACAAGGACGGATTCTATTACTTTGTGTCCTCGAGTAACTTAGACTCCAATAATAAAGTTTATGTCTCCAAATCTCGTACACTGACCGATCAGGGTGAAAAGGTAATGGTATTTGATTCGAAAGGAACACAAACGCGTATTTTTGCTCCGGAAATCTTCTTCTTTGATGGTAAGTGGTACATTTATTACTGTGCTGATTTGAAGGAGTATGGCTACCGGCATATGGCAACGGTTTTGGAATCCGTTACCGATGATCCACTTGGTGAATATGTGGATAAGGGTGCCCTTTATACAGGAGAAAAAGGGGAGTATAAACAAGCTAACGATTTTACAGTCTTTGAGTATAACGGACAATTATACGCTGTTTGGGGAACATTAGGCTCTGGAGAACCTGAGGGGCCTGCCATTGCACCAATGGCTAATCCTTATACTATTAAAGCAGATCGTTCGTTTTTGCCAGGCGGAGGCGGGGAAGGTCCCCGAGTATTACAACGAGATGGAAAGGTTTTTATCACTGTATCAGAAGGTGACTACCAATCCAATGGCTATCGTTTATCCTATTTTATGAATTCAGATGGTGATATTTTAAACAAAGATTCATGGAGCCGGACAGAGGATGTATTTGTGGCTACTAACGATGTATCTGGGCCTGCCAGAGCAGGTTTTGTGAAATCGGCTGATGGTAAGGAAGACTGGATGATCTATCATTCACGCGTCTACAAAGATACAGGACGTAACTGGTGGCGGCAAGTAAATATTAAGAAATTTGGCTGGAATGAAGATGGAACCCCTAATTTTGGTAAGCCTGTTTCACCTTATGAATGGCAGAAACTGCCTTCAGGAGATTTAGGGCAGGGAGAGATGTATCAAGCAGAGGGTGCAATTCACTATGGTGACACTACAAAAGGCAATACGAATGCCAACTATCAAGGAGAGGGTTATATTAACCTGCCAAAAACATCCGGTGCAGAAGCTAGTTTTGTTGTGAATGCAGAAGAAGCAGGTGATTATATCGTTGGGATGAGATACGCATACGGGGAAGCGGTTAATGGTGAATCCACTCATAATCCGACCACTCAATTGCCTGCAAGAGCAAAGGTCAATGTATATGTAAATGGAATTTTTGTAAAGACCATTACGCCAGATAAAACCGCTATTAGCTGGGAAGAATGGTTTACAGCTTCCGAACGTTTGAACCTGCAAAAAGGGAAAAATGTAATCAGTTACCGTATTGATAAAGGCTCCATAGGTAATGTGAATATGGACTATATCACGATGTACAAAGCAGATCGGCCAAATCCTGCACTTCCATCTGTCAAGGCGGTCGATATAACTCTTGATGCAAAAACAATCGTCTATTTAGGTGAAACAAAGCAGCTCACTGTAGACGTAAAACCCGTGAATTTCACAAATTCAATCATTTGGAAATCAGATAATACCGATGTAGCCATTGTGAATTCAAAAGGTGTTGTAACAGGTAAAAGCGAAGGAACTGCCACCATCACCGCAGTCATAGACGGCCTGAAAGTGTCTTCAAAAGTAACGGTTCAAACAAAACAAAGTTTAGCTTCCATTACCCTGAAGGCTGAGCATTTAACACTGCATCGAAATGAGCAATCCAGCCTGCAGATCAGCGGAACATACGGTAATGGAAATGCAGCTGATTTAAGTCAAGCCGACATAGAGTATGTTAGCAGTAACAGCAATGTGATCACTGTAGCTGATGGAGTAATGACAGCCCGTGATCCAGGTACGGCAGCTGTTTATGTTAAGGTCACTTTAAACGGTTTAACCGTCACTTCAAATACGATTACAGTAGAAGTGACAACGAGCATGGAAACCATTGAACAACTGCTTCGAGGTTATGAAAAAAGCGGTGCGATCCAGCACCCGCTTGCAAGTCAATTAAGCAATCATTTAGAACAAGCCAAGCATCAGCGCGATATAGGTCATGACAAGCAAGCGGTTAAGAAATTGATCGATTTCCGCGAACATTTAAATAACAAGGCGATGGATAAATATATTACAAGTGAAGTGAAGGAAATGCTAAATACTGATGTCGTTGCTTTACTAGAATCTTTGGAATAAAGGTGGATCGGCGGCATCAGCCAGGTAATTTTTCGAAAGAGTGTACCAGAAGTGTTTCTTTTGGTACACTCTTTCATTTTGCATGGATGTAGGTCGATGTGCAGAAAACGAAAACTGAAAATTGCAAATAATTATGTTTTATTATAAATACATTTTTTTCTTTTCTTTGTATTCTTAAGAAGACAAAACTAGTTGGGGGGAAAAGAAATTGTTGAAGTCAAAAAGATATCTTATGTACTTATTATCCTCCATCATGCTGATTCTATTACTTGCTGCATGTAACAGTGAATCATCAAGCACAGGTAATAATAGTAAAGGTGATGGAAAGAAAGACGAAAAAATTGTGGTTGGATTCTCGCAAATAGGAGCGGAGAGCGGCTGGAGAACAGCAGAAACAGAATCTATCAAAGATACGCTAGGGAATGATCCAAGATTTGAATTGAAATTCTCTGACGCACAGCAAAAACAAGAAAATCAAATAAAAGCACTTAGAAGTTTCATCGCTCAAAAAGTAGATCTTATTGCATTAGCACCTGTGGTCGAATCAGGCTGGGAAACAGTACTAAAGGAAGCTAAGGATGCCAAGATCCCTGTTATATTATTAGACCGCGGTATCGATGTAAAAGATGAATCATTATATACAAGCTTTATTGGTTCTGATTTTATCCTTGAAGGTGAAAATGCTGCCAAAGAATTAATTAATCTCATGGGTAAAGATTCAAAAGTAAATATCGTAGAACTCCAGGGAACGGTTGGAGCTAGTGCAGCAAATGATCGTATGGAAGGGTTTGCAAACGTCATTAAGGAAAACCCAAACTACAAGATTCTTAAATCTCAAAGCGGCGATTTTACTCGTGCAAAAGGCAAAGAAGTAATGGAAGCATTTTTGAAATCAGATGGAGAGAACATCAATGCAGTTTATGCCCATAATGACGACATGGCGTTAGGTGCGATTCAAGCCATCGAGGAATACGGATTAAAACCAGGAGAAGATATTAAAGTAGTTTCAGTTGATGGAATTAAAGCTATTTTTGAAGCAGTTGCTGCAGGAAAATCAAATATTATTGTGGAATGTAATCCATTACTTGGACCGCAGCTCGCACAAGCAGCACAGGATTTACAAGATGGAAAAGAAATTGAAAGATGGATTAAGACAGAGGAAACAGTTTTCGTTGGAAAAGACGCCGCAGAAAAAGCGTTACCATCACGGAAGTATTAATAGAATGGGGAAAGTCGAAATTGTGCACCCACAATTTCGATTTTTTTATTTAATAGATTTTAAAATATTAAAAATATTTTAAATTTATTTAAACTTTGTTAATATTATTAATAAATGAATGGAAAAGAGGTAGAGACATATTGTATTAAAACTCCTATCCAATTTAAAAAGTGTGAGTATTCGATTTAAACTTTTGTTCTACTTTATCGTCATTATTATCTTATGTGTTTCAACCTTAAGTATTTTAGGCGGCAATATTTATAGACAATCGATGGAAGATGAAGCCAATTCATATACAGACCAGATGCTTAAGCAAGTATGGAAATCGATAGAAAATACAATTCAAGAAAATGATAATATTATGTATTATTTAGCAAATAAAGAATCTGTACAACAATTTATGGAACATCCCACCACCACGGAAACTAATATTACGGATGTGAAAGAACAAATTGCGATTTATCAGAAGCGGCATCCTGAAATAGCTGGCACTATATTAGTTAGTCAAAACGACCAATTTATAAGTAATGAATTAATACGTGTTTCTAGAGATCCACTTATACAAGAGTCATGGTACATAAAGGCTGTAAAATCACCTGGAAAAATTCACTTAATTAGTAACCCGATTGGCAGGAACCTTAAAAACCAAAATAACTATCAAGTTAATAATGTGTTATCACTTGTGAAAGCTGTCGAAGATCCACTAACCAATGAAGTGGTTGGGGTAATCTTAATTGATTTAAAGTTAGACTTCATTAAAAACGTCATTGAATCCATCAAGATTGGAAAAAGTGGGTTTATTTTTATTACAGACAAAGATGGGAACGTTGTCTATTCTCCTGTCAACTCTACGGTATATCGGATTCATCCCTCTTGGATTGCACAAAAAAAGTCAGCGCCAATAGAAAAAGAGATTGATCATCATAAATTCCAAATTATATATAATTCGATACCTAATATAGATTGGAAGATTGTGGGTGTGTTTTCATTGGACGAAACAACGGAGGTTGTCTCAAAGGTTCAAGGCTACACATTCATCATTGCCATAGTGACATTGATTATTGGTTCCATCGTATCATTATTTTTTGCGAGTACCATCACAAAACCTGTAAAAAAACTCATGAATTTAATGGAGAAAGTGGAGGAAGGCCGGTTCGACCTGAGATTTGAGGCAAAATATAAAGATGAAATAGGTCAGTTGGGCAACAGTTACAATAAGATGATCCAGCAGGTTGAAAAGCTGATTGATTTGGTCTATCAGGAACAAAAAAGCAAAAGAGAAGCAGAGCTTAAAATATTGCAAGCTCAAATCAAACCGCACTTTTTGTACAATACACTTGATACCATTCAATGGATGGCACAGGAATACAAAGCTAATAAAATCGTAGAAATGGTGAATGCACTGACAACTTTATTCCGAATTGGCTTGAATAAAGGAAACGAATTTATCACAGTAGAAGAAGAAATTGAACATGTGAAAAGCTATCTAATTATTCAGATGACCCGCTATGAATCGAAAATTGATTATGAAATCCTAGTAGATGACAAACTGAAACATTATCAAATTCTGAAACTAACATTACAGCCGCTTGTAGAAAACGCTATTTACCATGGTATTCGGAATAAACGGGGAAAAGGGAAAATCACGATAAGGATTTGGCAGGAAGATGAAAATAAGCTTTTCTTATCTGTTAAAGATACAGGGATTGGGATTGACAATGAAAAACTAGTTCAATTGAATCATTCGTTAGCAACCATGAAAGATGAACAAAGAAAAGGCTATGGTTTATATAATGTGAATGAACGGATTAAGTTGACGCATGGACCACATTTTGGCATTCAGGTTGAAAGTGAATATCAAGTAGGAACAGAAATTATTGTGTTACTTCCAGTAATAAGAATATAAGGTGTTTCCAATTTTGTTGAGGGGGGTTCATCTTGTGGAAATTATTGATTGCCGAAGATGAGACAACAATAAGAAAAGGGCTTAGGTACGCAGCGAACTGGGAAGATTACTCTATTACGGTAGTAGGTGAGGCGGAAGATGGAGAAGTCGCATTAGAATTGGCAATTGAACATCAGCCGCATATTTTATTTGTGGATATTAATATGCCATTTTTAAATGGACTGGAATTGATGAAAGAGTTAAGAGAACATCTTCCCGAAGCGATATTTATTGTGATTAGCGGATACGATGAATTTAGCTATGCACAGCAAGCTATTAAAATGGATGCGTTCGATTATTTATTAAAGCCAGTAAATAAAGAAGAATTGGTAAAGACAGTACAAAATGCAACCAAGATGCTAGAGAAGACTAATAGAAGTAAACAGCTAGATTTACAGTTAGAAGATAATAAACTTATTTTAAAGGAAAAATTCCTGCAAGAATGGGCAGCAGGTAAGGTTCCAGTTGAAGAAGTGGAAAAACGCAGCCTGCTATTAAATATCCAATTAGACAATCAAGTAGGAATCAGCCTATTTAAAATTGTTAGAGAAATCGATGAAAGCGGCTCCCAGGAGCCATGGAGTGACGCCCTTATGACCTTTTCCTTGAAAAATATTATTCGGGATTATTTGAAAGCGCATCCATCCTCGGAGTTATTCGAAGATTCTTTGGGGAATATGGTCATTCTTCTGCCAAATATTGAAATGGAAGAACTCATTCGTGTGAACAGGGAGATTAAGGATTACACGGAAAAATTTTTAGGTAAAGTGATTATCTGTATCGAAAGAAAGATAACCCATTATTTAGAATTCGATTCTGTTTACAGGGTTTTAAGAGAAGAGATTTCTTCTTATATTAGTTTATCGCCAATGGTGATCCTTGCGAAGGACTATATTGATCATCATTATTTCGAGCATAGTCTCTCTTTGAATGAGGTGGCTGAGAAGGTTCAGGTAAGTCCAACTTATTTAAGCAAGAGAATTAAGATAGAACTTGGAGTTTCATTTATTAACTATCTAACAAAAGTGCGAATTAATAAAGCATTGATGCTAATGAAAGACCCCTATTTAAAGATCTATGAAATTGCGGATATGATTGGATATAGTACCCAGCATTATTTTTGTAACACTTTTAAAAAAGTAACAGGTATTTCTCCAACGGTATATAGAAGCGGTGCAAAAAGTTATGAATAAGAAAATTGTCTACGGAACCTTATTTATTGGGACTAGTGTGTGCATTGCCCTCCTCTATATGTTCAGTCAGACAAGCTTAATTGGAAGCGCATCTGACCACGATAAAGAAGTGGAGTATGTGATTGGTGTATCACAGCCCAATTTACATGAACCATGGCAGGTGCTCATGAATGAAGAATTAAAAAGTGAAGTGGCTAAACATGATAATATCCGGGTGATTTATACCGATGCTGCTCAAAGTACAAAACAACAAATTAAAGATATTCAAACGTTAAAATCATTTGGGATTGATTTATTAATTGTTTCTATTGATAATTCCTCCGAATTAACACCCGTTATTTCAGAAATGTACAAAGAAATTCCTGTCATTGTTCTTGGAAGAGGTGTCACAGGATACGATTATTCGCTCTACATAGGATCGGATTATTACTTTATTGGAGAAATGGCAGCAGAAGCGGCAATGAATCTTCTGGGTAATAAGGGTGGTGACATTGTTGAAATCCAAGGGCTAACCAATGCCTTGCAGGCAGAAGAGAGAAGTAAAGGCTTTCAAGAGTCTCTTCTTAAAAATCCTATGTATAAAATTCGAGATGTCCTAGTAGCTAACTGGCAAAGAGATTTTGCCGAAGATAAATTAAAGGTAGTACTGCAGAGTCGAAAAGACCCGCCTGACTTGGTATACGCCCATAATGATGCAATGGCTCTCGGAGCATATCGGGCGATCCAATCATTAGGACTTCATGACATTACCATCATAGGAAGTGATGGGGTTAATAAGCCAAATGGCGGATTACAATTAGTGAAAGAGAAAAAAATTAAAACGACCTTCATAACCCCGACCGGCGGCAGGGAAGCAATCCAATATGCCATGGAGATCCTCGGAAAAAAAGGAGTGATACCTAAAAAAATCATCTTAAGAAATCATGAAGTCAATGAAAAAAATATTATGGACTATCTCTATAAAAAGGCGGCAGGAACAAAGTCCACAAAAGAGAAAAATAGTAAACTAACGCTTGGATTTGCCCAAGTAGGGAATGAAAGTGAATTTCGTTCTGCCAATACTCAATCCATTATAAAAGCAGCAAAGGATGCAGGTGTTGAACTTATTCTGAAAAATGCAGAAAATAATCAAGAAAAGCAAATAGAGATCATTAGGGAGTTTATAAAGCAGAAAGTAGATGTCATTGCTTTTTCCCCGAAAGTAGAGCATGGCTGGGAAGAGGTTCTGAAAGAAGCAAAGGACGCTGGAATTCCTGTTATTCTTTCAGATCGAGAAATTAATGTAAAAGATTCATCATTATGGACATCCTTTATTGGTTCTGATTTTGTGGAGGAGGGCAGAAGGGCTGCAAGGTGGTTAGTGAATGAAGAAACAGCAGACAAGGTTATGCAGATTATCGAACTAGAGGGAACGAAGAATTCTGCACCCGCTGAAGGGAGAAAACAAGGTTTTGAAGAAGTGCTTGCTGAAAATACAAACTATACCATCCTTGAAACACTGCCAGGGGATTTTACCATGGAAAAAGGGAAAAAAATGATGAAGACCGCTCTTGAAAAATGGGGCAAAGAAATTGATGTGGTTTATGCCCATAATGACGACATGGCCATTGGGGCAATTGAAGCAATTGAAGAATTTGGTTTGCAGCCTGGTGTAGATATTAAAATCATTTCCATCGATGCTACTAAAAAAGCGTTTAGTGCATTAAGCACAGGTAAACTAAATTTCTCAGTTGAATGTAGTCCTCTATTAGGACCGCAGATAATGAAATCGGCAAAAGACTTAGTGCTTGGAAAAGAAATCCCCATGAAAATCATTACATCAGAACGAACGTTTACTCAAGAAGAAGCAAGGAAAGAAATAAAGAAAAGAAACTATTAGGGGAATAAAAGTCAAGTATTGCGAAATACTTGGCTTTTTTTGTTCGAAGATAGGATCGCATAAAATTTATTAACTTTGTGAATTGGCCAGCTCCAGCGCCCTAGCGCCTAGTCACCCTCCGCTTTCCTTACATTTAACTGAAAATTATAAAAAAAAACTCTTTATTTTAAATACATATATATTTAGCATCTTTATACTAAATCTATGCTTATGTTGACTAGGAGTTATGAGAAGAAATTGAGATAAAGCAGGTGTTGGGTATGAGTTCTGAAATATTATTAAGGGCGGAAGGGATTTCTAAAAGATTTCCAGGAGTAAGAGCATTGTCGAACGTAAATTTCAATTTGCGACGAGGCGAAATTCACTCACTCATGGGTGAAAATGGGGCAGGGAAATCAACGTTAATAAAGGTATTAACCGGAGTATATGAAAAAGATGAGGGCACGTTTTATTTAGATGGCAAACCCATCAATCCGGTCTCACCCCAAGATGCACAGCACTTAGGGATCAGTACTGTGTATCAAGAAATCAATTTATGTGAAAACCTTTCGGTTGCGGAAAATATCTTTATCGGCAGGGAACCAAAGAAACGTGGACGTATTGATTGGAAAGAAATGAATCGAAGGGCAGAAACGATCCTAACCGAACGGCTGAAAATCAATATTGATGTAACGAAAATATTATCGTCATATTCAACTGCGATTCAACAAATGGTAGCGATTGCACGGGCGATTGATATATCGAGCGGTGTGCTGATTCTTGACGAGCCGACATCCAGCTTAGATAAAAATGAAGTGAAGCAATTGTTTGATGTAATGAAGAACTTAAAAAGTGAGGGAATGGGAATTGTCTTCATTAGTCATTTTTTAGATCAAATATTTGAAATTACGGATAGAATCACCATTTTGAGAAACGGGGAACAAATCGGTGAATATTTAACCAGTGAGATTTCAAGAACCGAACTTGTCTCAAAAATGATCGGCAGGGAATGGGGAGAAGATTCGAACCAAGTGAATAAGAGGGCTAGAAAAGGACCTCAACAGGTGTTAATTAGTGCACAAAAAGTAGGAAGAAGAGGGATGATTAACCCGATTGATTTTAACTTGAGGAAAGGGGAAATTTTGGGCTTAGCCGGGTTATTAGGCTCAGGAAGAACCGAGCTGGCCAAGGTTCTTTTCGGAATAGAAAAAGCCGACGAAGGGTTGCTGACCATAGATAACAAGCATATTCGGTCCATGACACCAAAGGCCGCAGTGGACAATGGACTAAGCTTTTGTCCAGAAGACCGAAAAGTCGAAGGAATTGTGAATGATTTATCGATTAGAGAAAATATTATCTTAGGCCTGCAAACAAAGAGAGGATTATTTAAGTTTATTCCCATGAAAGAGCAGAGGGAGATTGCTCAAAAATACATTGATTTGCTAAGTATTAAAACACCTAGTATGGAAGAAAGAATCGAAAATTTGAGTGGCGGAAATCAGCAGAAGGTCATCCTTGCAAGATGGCTGGCAACAAATCCTAAACTATTAATCTTAGATGAACCAACAAGAGGGATTGATGTCGGGTCAAAGGTAGAAATCCGTAAGCTGATTCTAGACTTAGCAGCGAAGGGGATTTCGATTCTGTTTATTTCCGCAGAGCTGGAAGAAATGGTTGCCTGTTGTGACAGAGTAATTGTACTGCGTGATCGGAAAAAAATCGGGGAATTAGATCGGTCTGAGATGAGTGAATCAAGAATTATGGATATGATTGCGGAGGGAGAACTAATCCATGAAACATAACATATACAGGTTTTCTCAGATGAAAATATTTTGGCCGCTGGTGGCTTTGGGGATCCTCCTTCTATTAAACTTCTTTTTTATCCCGGGTTTTTTTTCGATCAAGATTAAAGACGGACATTTATTTGGAAGTTTAATCGACATATTAAATCGGGTCATGCCGCTACTAATCATTTCTCTTGGGATGACACTCGTCATTGCTAAAGAAGGGATTGATATCTCAGTTGGCTCTGTCTTAGCAATCTCGGGGGCGCTGGCTTCTTCCATGATGGAAAATTCATCTGTTTGGACAGCACTGTTGGCCGCTGTTGCAGTCGGAATCATCTGTGGTTTTTGGAATGGAATCTTAATATCCGTCTTTGAAATCCAGCCGATGGTAGCAACTTTGATTCTTTTGACAGTCGGAAGGGGGATTGCCCAATTAATTACTGGCGGGCAGATTCTTTCCATTGACAATGAGCTTTATCAATATATCGGCTCAGGATTTCTGTTGGGACTGCCATTTCCTATTTATATCGGTGCTGTGATATTTCTCATTATGATGTATTTAAAGAAAAGGACAGCAATGGGGCTTTTTCTTGAATCGATTGGAAACAACATAACAGCCAGTAAGTTTGCAGGAATCCAGCCAAAGAAAATCATCTTATTGGTTTACAGCATTTGCGGCGTTTGTGCGGCCATTGCGGGTATTATCGTGAGTGCTAATGTTAGCAGTGCGGATGCGAATAATGCCGGTTTGTGGATTGAATTAGATGCGATTTTAGCCGTTGTGATTGGGGGAACATCCATGCGCGGCGGCCGATTCTTTCTTGGAGGAACAATAGTGGGTGCATTATTTATTCAAACGCTTTCAACTACCATTTATTCAGTGGGAATTAATCCTCAAATTGTGATGATTGTAAAAGCAATTGTGGTCATTCTCGTTTGCTTATTCCAATCTCAAGAATTTAGAAAGATATTTTTAAAGTTTAATAAAAAGAAGGTGTCCTTCTCATGAAACCGTTTACCTTTAGTTTGAAGGAGAATCATATTTTTATCCTTGCTACTACTGTCCTCATTCTCCTGTTATATGGATATGGTTCCTTTTCCTTTACCGGATTTTTCAGCACACAGGTATTTCTCAATCTTTTCATTGATAATGCCTATTTAATAATCGTAGCTACCGGTTTAGCTTTTGTCATTATTACAGGTGGAATTGATTTATCGGTCGGCGCCTTAGTAGCCTTTGTCAGCATGGTTTCCGCATCATTATTGGAGCAGGGTGTGAATGCCTATATTGTCATCCTGCTGACATTGCTGATCGGGATTATATTTGGTGCCTTTCAAGGATATATGATAGACCGTTTTGATTTACATCCTTGGATTGTCACGCTTGCAGGGATGTTTTTAGCGAGAGGGGCAAGCTTTCTGATTAGTACAGATAGTATCGTCATTACCAATGAAACGTATAGTGCAATTTCTCGGGCAAAAGTCTATATCACAGCAGATAGTTATGTTTCAATCGGTTCCATTGTTGCGATTATAGTAGTAATCATTGCGATTTATATCGCAAAGTTTTCAAAATTTGGACGCAATGTCTATGCCATCGGCGGAAATGTAAAATCAGCTAAATTAATGGGATTGCCGGTAAAACGGACGATTATCATGGTTTATACGCTATCAGGTTTTTGCGCAGCCTTAGGCGGACTAGTGTTTACCTTTTATATGCTGTCAGGATATGGATTACATTTACTCGGGATGGAAATGGATGCCATTGCTGCATGTGTCATTGGCGGGATTTTGTTAACAGGTGGATTTGGCTATTTAATAGGACCGACACTGGGTGTACTAAGTATGGGCATCATCCAAACATTAATTATGTTTCAAGGAACCCTTAGTTCTTGGTGGACTAAGATTGCTGTCGGTTTTCTGCTTTTTCTATTCATCCTCTTACAACGTTTGATTGTGATGAGAAGAAGAAGACAGAAAGTCATTCGGTTAAAAAAACAGCTTGCTCCCTTACCTGTTCATTCACAGCCTGTTTCGAGTGATTCTCATTCATAATAATAAACTTTTTCATTAAGCTAAGGGGAGTGATTGAGGAGTAAGAATTTGCAAGGTTGATAGTTTTATAGGCTTCATCATTTGAAAAACAGGGAGTGTTCACAATGAGAAGAAAAAAGCCAAAAAGAAAATCCATGCTTCACAGGATTTTGGTGTTTGTCCTCGTACTTTTTACTATTTTCCCAGCGTTATCCCAGGATAAAGCAGGGGCGGCGGCTGTCGAGGAAAAGGATACACCAAGCACCTTTAAAAACCCGATTGTACAGGTTTCAGGAAGTGGGGGGTCGGCTGACCCAAGTCTGGTTTATAAGGATGGGTATTATTATTACGTGAAATCGAATAAGGATGCCTCGATTATTGTGGCAAAGGCCAAACGGCTCCAAGATATTGGAACGGCACCACGTGTGACGGTGTACACGCCGCCAAGCGGGACCCAGTACTCCAAAGAGATTTGGGCGCCTGAAATACAATACCTCAATGGAAAATGGTATATCTATTTTGCAGCGGATGATGGGCGAAATGAGAATCATCGCATGTATGTCCTCGAAGGGAATTCTCAAGACCCGCAAGGCACCTACACCTTTAAAGGGAAAATCAGCGATCCGACTGACAGTTGGTCGATAGATGGAATGGCCTTCCAGAAGGATGATGGTTCGTTGTATTTTGTCTGGTCCGGCTGGCGTAACGCCAATGATGGCATGCCGCAGCGCACCTATATTGCTCCGATGAGCAATCCTTGGACCATCAGCGGACCGAGAGTGGAAATCTCATCGCCAACAGAACCGTGGGAAGGGACGCTCCAGGAAGGACCGGAAGTCATCATCAAGAATGGAACGATTAACCTGATTTATTCAGCCAATGCAAGCTGGATGGATGATTATGTGTTAGGCCAATTAACCAATACAGACGGCAATGTGTTAAACCCAGCATCTTGGGTCAAGAAAAAAACACCGGTATTTGTGAAGAATCCACAAGGCGAAGTGTTTGGTCCGGGACATCACAGTTTTGTAAAGTCACCTGATGGGAAAGAAGATTGGATTGTTTATCATGCCTTCAAGAATTCCAATGGCGGGTGGGGAAACCGCAGTGTGAGAGCGCAGAAATTCACCTGGAATGAGGATGGAACACCGAACCTAGGTACCCCAGCGGCCTATGGAGCGGATATACTGGAACCTTCAGGCACACCAGCTGTAACAAGGTATGAATACGAAGCAGAAAACGCAAAAGTAGGCGGGATTGCTTTTGTGCGTAACTCCGCGAATGCATCAGGCGGTAAAGTAGTTGGCAGAATCGATAATGAAACCGATTTTGTTCAATTTGATGTCGAGGTGGCCGATTCAGGTCTATACACACTTGTGGTAATGGCAGCCAATGGCACAGCAGCAGGTGCTGCGACACAACACAATGTTATCGTCAACGGCGGACCCGCTCAAGTCATTGAATATCAGAATTATGGCTGGGAGAATTATAATCCAACATCGATGGATGTCAGCTTAAATGCTGGAAAAAACACGATCAAGATTTCAAAGAAAACGAACTTTGCCGAGCTCGACCGGATTGTCCTGCAGCCAGTAGAGACGACAGATACCAAGGCAGCAGTCGAAACCGTCAATTTTACGAATAAAGAAACTGCTATCAAAAAAGGAGAAACCGTTACCGTTAAAGCCAGCATTCGGCCAATTGCCGGGACGGATAAAAATCTAAAGCTATCAACTTCCGATGCGAAGGTTGCAACCGTATCCGAATTGGGGAGAGACTCTGCTACAGGAACAGTTTCATTGGCCATTAAAGGAGAAGCAGCTGGCACAGCCGTCATTAAGGCAGAAACAGCCGATGGAAAAGTGGCAGCCGAGCTGACCGTAACGGTCCGTGGAGAACCAGGCGAACCCGATCTATCTGCCTTTACAGTCGACCAATTTGATCAAACCACCTTAGATAATCGCTGGAGCATCTTCCAGGAAAGCAAGCAGGACTGGAGTTTAACGAAGAACCCTGGCAAGATGACAATTCGTACGACACCGACAGACATTTATCAAGATAATAACAGCCAGAACAATGTATTTCTCCAAAATATAGAACAGGGGAAAGATTTTGAGATTGTCACCAAAGTGACACTTCCGATTGCGAAAAACCACCAGCAGGCAGGCCTGTTCGTTTGGCAGGATGCGGATAACTTAGTCAAGCTTGCCCATGTTTGGGTGGATGGACCAACCATTGAAACTGCTTACGAAATCAAGAGGGTATACCAAAAGCCTGGTAACTTTGCGGCCCATCCTGGCGGCAATACCATGACCTTGAAAATAAGGAAAGTAGGCAGCCTGTATACGACCTATTATTGGAATGGGTATGAATGGATTCAAGCGGCTGATTCCCTAACAGCCGACCTAAAAAATATCAAAGTCGGTTTTTATGCCAACAATATCGTAGCCACGAATGACCGAATCGATGCGGTATTTGAGTACTTTGCCGTCCGGACCATGACCGGGGGAGTGGAGCTGGAAGAAGATAAGCTTACTTTAAACGTATCGGAATCAAAGCAATTAAAGAATGCAGGCCCAAGTGAAAAGGTCAAATGGAGTTCGAAAAATCCTTCGATTGCGACCGTATCGGAAAATGGTTTGGTTCAAGCCAAAGCCCCTGGAAGAACGGTGATTAAGGCAACAGATGAATCAGGCACCTATGCGGATGAGGTCGTGGTCACCGTTGCGAGTGAAAAACAGCAGCCTGCATTCGAAGATCATTTTAATGACCAAGAAGCGGACGGTTGGAAGACTTACGGCGGCACATGGTCTGTCAATGAAGGAAAATATACAGTGAAAAGCGGCCCAGGCTATAAAGCGGTTTTAGAAAACCCTGAATTCACGGATTATATTTTAGAAGCTGATGTCCAAGTTACAAGCGGGACGGAGGCAGGACTGATTTTCAGAGCATCTGATTTGGCTGTAGGAGCAGATGCGCTTGAAGGCTATTTCCTCGGAATTAATCCAAAGAACCAGTATGCTGTTCTTGGGCAATTCAAGGATGGTAAGTGGACGGAGATCGCCCAAAGAAAAATTCCGGTTAAATATAATGAAACCTACCACTTGAAAGTGGTTTTATCTGAAGGGCATATTCAAGCGTTTATTAACGACAACCCGTTAAATACGAATCCATATCCTAAATTCGATTTAGTCAGCAATACCCATTTGAGTACGGGAAAAGTAGGTTTTAGGACATTTAATGCCGATGCCACATTCGATAACTTAAAGGTGACGCCTTATGTGGAGAAAATCACCGGCCCGACTTATACGAATTCCGTCATGCCAGGAGTTGCCGATCCATATGTGCTTTATTATGAAGGCACGTATTATCTATACGGCACACATACGGCGGATTGGCCGAATATGCAAAATGGAATCAAGGTATATACTTCCACCGATCTGGTGAACTGGAAGGAACATGATGAATGGGCGCTGCACCGGGATAATTCCTGGGGAGAAAAACAATTCTGGGCTCCAGAAGTCATAGAGAAAAACGGAAAATTCTACATGTATTACGCCGTACAAGAACGGTTAGCGGTTGCGACCAGCGACTCGCCATTAGGACCATTTGTCCAGGAGACCATGGAACCGATTCATCCGAATACGCCAGAAATCGATGCGCACATTTTTACGGACGATGATGGTAAACGCTATATGTATTTTGTCCGCTTTGAAGGTGGCAATGTCATTTATGTGGCAGAGTTAAATGATGATATGAAATCAATTAAAGAAGATACCGTGAAGTTTGTGATGCGTGCTACACAGGAATGGGAAAAGAGTCCAAAACAGCCTTCCGCTTCAATCAATGAAGGAGCGTTTGTCATCAAGCATAATGGTACCTATTATTTAACCTACTCCGGGAATCACTTTGAAAGTCCGGATTATGGGGTTGGTTATGCGACCGCCCCAACGCCAACGGGACCATGGACTAAGTACGAATACAACCCGATTATGAAATCGAACATTATCGTACCGGGTGCGGGTCATCACTCGTTTATCCATTCACCAGATGGGACCGAATTGTTTATGGTTTACCATACACATAATAGTACGAAAGCGACAGAACCGAGAAAACTGGCGATTGACCGAGTCCATTTTGTTCCACAGGTAAATGGACCAGACATCATGGAGGTTTGGGGCCCGACCATCACCCCGCAGCCAATGCCATCGGACAAATGGCTGCTGGAGTCGGTTAACCTGAAAGCAGATCTTACAACCTTGACCCGAAACCAAACAGCTATCCTCGAAGTAAGCGGCAAGTATAGAAATGGGGAGTCGGCAGACTTGACGAAAGCTTCCATTGACTATGTTTCTAGTAACGAAGAAGTCATCAGTATCCAGGAAGGAAAGCTGGTGGCACATCATACAGGGACTGCTGAGGTTTTTGTGAAGGTAAAAATAAACGGCCGAACCGTAAAATCGAACGTTCTAACGGTTGAAGTAACCACCAGTATCAATTCTATCAAACAACTGGTTGAAGGATACGAAAAGGAGAAAGACATCAGTCAGCCATTGGCCGCCCAATTAACGAACAGCCTTGATCAAGCTTCCCATCAGCTGAAGCTGGGAGATAAACAACAAGCAATTAAGAAAATGAACGATTTACTCAAGCATCTAAACAATGAAGCGATGAGTAAATTCATTACCGAAGAAGCGAAACGAATCCTCAATGAAGACGCAAGGTCGTTAATCAATTTATGGGAGTAGTTTAGGAAGTAAGATTAATAGATGTAGAGGGATAGCGGTGTACTGCTGTCCCTTTTATCTGAAAAAGGAGATGACAGAAGTGAAGACTAGCGTAACTGGTATTCAACAAATAGTAGATGAAGTGACCGGCCATTTAAAAAATGGCATTATCCCTTTTTGGCTGAACAGGGGGTACGACAAAGAATATGGCGGATATTTCACCTGTTTTGATTCAGAAGGCTCATATGGTGAGGATACGGATAAATATTTGGTAACCCAATGCAGGATGATTTGGGGATTTTCAGCATTTTCCCAATTATATCCGGAGGAGAAAAATCTTCTCCATTTTGCCGAGCAGGGAGTAAACTTTCTCTTAGATCATTTTTGGGATCATGCACATGGAGGTTGGTATTGGAAGGTCAAAAGAGATGGTACACTTATTGACCCCGGTAAAGTAGTTTACGGTCAAAGTTTTGCTATCTATGCATTATCACAATACTACCAGGCAGCAAAAGAACCATTAGCGCTTGAGTGTGCGGAAAAAACCTTTAATCTTTTACAAATTTATTGTACCGATACATTGAACGGCGGATATTATGAAAACCTTGAAAATGATTGGCAAGTTTCTCCGGAAGGATTTTGTGGAGGCGGCCGAAAATCTCTTGATGTCCATATGCACCTCCTTGAGGCGTATACTGTGCTGGTTCAATGCACCCAAAAAGAACACCACAAGAGAAAATTACAAGAAATTATCGACCTTATCATGAAATATATGATCAATCATGAGGATGGATGTGGCCGCAATCAGTTCGATCTCACATTTAAGCCAATACCTGCCATATCCATTAGAAGGACTTGGAATGCGGAAAGACAGGGGTCTCAAACGATAGAAGAACCAAGAGATACTACCTCTTACGGACATAATTTAGAGCTAGTATGGCTATTGAATAGAGCGGGGGAAGTTCTTGGCCTGCCTGCGAACCATTTTTATGAACTAACGAGAAAAATAGCCTGCCACACGTTAACCTATGGTTACGATAGCGAATTAGGCGGTGTATACAGAGACGGTCCACATCAGGGCACCGCCTATATTCAAGATAAAGAATTCTGGCAGAACCAAGAAGTATTAGTCGGTTTTTTGGATGCTTATGTAATCGTACATGATGAGAAACTCCTTGAAGCTTTTCAGAAAACATGGGAATTTTCCAAGAAATATCTCATTAATTGGGAACAGGGTGAATGGCATCAATTAGTAGATAGGGAAGGGAATATTCTGATTGGAGACTTAGGTAACCCGTGGAAGGCTTGCTATCATTCAGGACGTTCCATGTTAGAGGTTAAAAAGCGTCTAGAAGAAATACTAGTTTTAAGTATATGAGTGAAGTAGAAGGTTCTCCTTCTACTTTTTTCTGGTTTATATTAAGCAGGGGCAAAAAAACAGTTATATCAGAAAATTGCAAATCTTAACGTCAATTTGCAAATACTCTTCTTTAAATTCTTGGTAAAGTTGTTAGTGTAAACAAGTATAAGAGGGGGAGATTATTACCATCATTTGTAAGCGTGTTCATCACTAAAACTACTATTAATGGAGGTAGAGAGCAGAAAATGAAGAAAAAGTTATTAGTCTATTTATCTGTCATGACCATTGGTCTTTCACAGGCGGTTGGACTTAGTGGGTCACCAGCATCATCAGCAAGCGCAGAAACAATTGAAAAAGCTCATGGACTAAAAGGAGAATATTATACCTCTTCAGGTCCTGGAAAATTTGACTTTAATGAATTAAAAACCACTATAGTCGATTACAATATTAATTTTCCAGATTTAGAACCATCATTAAATTTGTTTACGGGTCAACAGGATGACGTGAACGTTAGGTGGACAGGTAAAATTGTCCCAGAGCATACCGAAGATTACACATTTTATATGATTGGGGACAATGGTTTCAGGGTTTGGATTGACGGCAAATTAGCCATCGATTTTTGGCAGGATAAATGGGATCTTGAACAAAAGAGTGCACCTATTTCATTAGAAGCCGGAAAAGAATACGATATCAAAGTGGAATACTTTGAAAACTACGGCGGCTCGAATCTTAGACTCTATTGGGCCAGTCCAAGTACAGAAAAACAAATTGTCCCAAACAGTGCCTTTTACCTTCCTGATGGGTACAGTGTAAGTGATGATATCCAAACGATAAAAGTTTTAGAAGATGGGAAACATGTGGAATTGGCCTTTAAAGAGGAACTGGCTGAATTGCCAAAAGGGCTTCAGGAACATTTTAAAGTGAACCTAAGCGGACGTTCATGGGAAATTGATCAGGTTTCATTAAAGCAAGGTGACCCTAAAACAATTGTCCTTCAGACCACTGCGTCAATTTATCAAAGATCGGCAAATAATGTGTTAGTCAGTTACGATGGCAAAGGCAAAATCGTAACAAAAGAGGGGAAAGAGGTAGCTCTATTTATCAACAGGGCGGAGAACCTCTCTCAATTTAACATTGAATCACCGTGGGCGGAAAAAGTGGACACTGCTAATGTCTTGCCGGAATATCCGCGTCCCCAGTTAGTACGGGACAATTGGATGAACCTTAATGGGAAGTGGGAGTTTCAGCGTGCAGCAGCAGGAGAAGCCGTTCCGACCGGTAAACAACTAAAAGAATCGATTTTGGTTCCATTTGCAGCCGAATCTGAGTTATCCGGAATTGACCGGCAAGAGAAACATATGTGGTATAAGCGAAGCTTTACAGTACCATCCAATTGGAACGGCGATAGAGTCAAATTGAATTTTGATGCCGTTGATTATAAGGCGGTTGTCTATGTAAATGGAACAAAGGCAGGGGAGCATACTGGCGGTTATGATTCCTTCAGCTTCGATATTACCGATCAATTAGTAAAAGGCAGCAATGAATTAATCGTTGAAGTCTATGACGAGACTTCCGGCGGGCAGGCAAGAGGAAAGCAAACAACGAACCCGGAAGGTATTTGGTATGAATCTACTTCAGGAATCTGGCAATCTGTTTGGTTAGAACCGGTTGCAAAGGCACATATTGAATCAATCAAAACGGCTGCAGATATTCATGAAGATAAAGTGAATGTAACGGTTGGTGGTCAGAACCTGGAAAACAAAACAATCGAGGCCGTTGTCTATCAAAAAGGAAAGAAAGTCGGAACGGCTGTTGGGAAAGCGGGGGAAACCTTTGCTGTCTCTGTACCAAATCCACACTTATGGACGACGACTGACCCGTATTTATATGATTTGCAAGTCCATGTAAAGGAGAATACTAAAGTTTTAGATACGGTGAAGAGTTATTTCGGAATGAGGGAAATTTCTCTTGGAAAAGTAAATGGCCAGCTTCGTCCATTGTTAAATGGTGAATTTATTTTCCAAATGGGGCCATTAGATCAAGGATACTGGCCGGAAAGTGGTTTAACCGCACCTACAGATGAGGCCTTAAAATTTGATATTGAAAAGACGAAAGATCTTGGTTTCAATATGATCCGGAAACATATCAAAGTGGAGCCTGAGCGCTGGTACTATTGGGCAGACAAATTAGGAATGATTGTATGGCAGGATATGCCAAGCATGGAAGGTTCGGGCGCAGGGGCAAGAGCCACGGCTGCCGATCGGAAGCAATATGAAAAGGAATTTAACGAAATGATTCAAGAGAGGTACAATCATCCATCCATTTTCTTATGGACTGTCTTTAATGAGGGCTGGGGCCAATATGATACGGTCCGGATGACAAACTGGGTGAAGAGTCTAGACCCAACTCGGCTGGTCTCCAATGCCAGCGGTTGGACGGATGCAGGGGCAGGCGATGTATTAGACTGGCATACCTATACCGCTCCTAAATCACCGCAAGTAGAAGAAAAACGAATGGCTGTTATTGGGGAATATGGCGGACTTGGTTTAGCAACACCAGGACATGAGTGGGGCACAACCGGCTGGAATTACGTCATGATGAAGGATAAGGAAGAAGTCACCAAAACGTATGTCAATTATATTGAATCGTTAAAACACTATATGTATGCGAATGGTCTAAGCGCAGCAGTTTACACTCAAACGACCGACGTAGAAGGTGAATTGAATGGGCTAATGACCTATGACAGAAAGATTGTGAAGATGGATGAAGACCGGGTACGTGAAGCCAACCAGTCCTTAATCGCGTTATCATCTGCAAAAGTGGTATTAAAAGAAAAAATTGACAATGCTGATGCCACTAAGAAGAATGCGAAAAAAGGAGATAAGCCTGGAGAATATTCAAAAGAAGCCATTGAGTTTTTGAAAGACTCGATAAAAGCAGCAAACAAGGTTTACCACAATCCACGTTCTACGTCTGAGGAGCAATTTGCTGCTGTTAACACTTTAACCAAACAGCTCTCGGAGTTTAAGGATATGGTTATTCCTCCAATTGAAGCAGGGGCTCAAGTGGATCAATTTGATAGCTCTACATTGTCACAAGCTTGGTCGATTTTCCAAGAGGATGTTTCGAAATGGAGTCTAACAAAAAATCCAGGTAAATTATTGATTACAGCACAACAAGGCGACTCACATGAGGGGAACAATTCCATTAAGAATGTTTTCCTTCAGGATGCTCCTTCTGGCGACTTTGAAATTACGACAAAACTGAACGCTTCTGTAAAAAATAACCATGAGCAAGGCGGTTTATACATTTGGCAGAATGCAGATAATTATGTCCGTTTTGGTCACGTATGGGATAATGGCTTAAAGCTAGAAACCGCTAAGGAAGAAAATGCAAAGTATAGTAAAGCACAAAACATTTCTCAACATCCTGGTGATGACACGGTTTACTTGAAAATTAAGAAAACCGGAAATGTCATTTCCACCTTTTTCTGGGCAAATGGGGAATGGCAAAAAGCAGCAGATCCGATTACAACAAATATAAATGTAAGCAAGGTAGGAATTTATGGAGCTAGTCCTGTAAGCGGGCAGCTAGTCCCGATGACCTTTGATTATTTTACACTTCAAAGTCTTCAATAATTATTTACAAAGGCTGACCCAAAAAGTCGTCAAGGATGACGACTCTTTTGGGTCAGTATTTTTTTACTCTTTTTTGCTCACATAAAAACAATGGACACTTAAGTCTTGTCATTCGAAACACCCCTAACTTTAGTTAGGAGAATCTTAAGGAACAACTTCAAAAACAGTTCCTTGGTTAAAATCAGTCACTTTCATAGAGCCATGCACTCCTAAATATAATCTTGTTTGATCCAGATTCGTTCCCAAACTAACATAATAAGCTGATTGAGAACCAAAATGATCATCGGTTTCAATCATACTAAAATCATTTAGTTTCCCATCATTTCTTACCCTGGTGTAAGCTAAAACCCCTCTAACCGGAGGTCGAGATTCTTCATGTCTCGCAAGATCGGAAAACACAACGCTTCCAGTTAAAGCGGGGATTCCATTCCCCATATAGACTTGTACTCCAGTCAGGGCAGTTCCTCCAAATTTATCGGGGCGGAGGTCTTTATGAAAATAACTAGTTAAAGGCTGAAGACGCTTCACTGACGATTCTACTGCTTCGTTGAAATAAGCAATGGATTTCTCATCGTAAGTTGGATTACCTGAACAGTCACGTATGATCGAAGTAGGAAAAGCACCTTCCCACCCTCGCCAGCCGAAGTTAATAAATCCTTCTTGATCAGGTTCGATGTTTCTTAAAGTGGCTTGAACGAGCTGCGTAACCGGTATGGGTTTATATTGAACGAATGAAAAAATGGTCTCTGCCAAATCCTGTCCGACATTTCCGACATATTTGATATATTGGTTATAAAACTTTTGAAATGAGATACCTGGTATATTGCGAACACCTTTGGCTATTACCGTAAGGGTTTCCTGAATAGGTACGGGAAGTTCATCAAAACGTGTGACAACTGGTGGAGTATCGATAGATGTATTCTTCATCAGGTCAATTTCAATAATTTTTCCGGCTATTTCCATATTATCCTGGCTTAAATTGAATGGATCATATCCTGACCCGCCATCTCCAGTTGTTAAAATAAGTTTTCCTGTTTCAGGTGAAAAGTTTAAGCTATTGACACCATTATGATTCAGAAAGGGTCTTCTTAAGTTAAGTAAGGTCCGTCGTTTTTGAGGTTGGCCATTCGCTTGTAACATCCATTCTTCCACTGTATCAATATGATCATATTGTGTTTCTCTATTGTTCCACTTCATGTGTAAAGTTTTGGGATCACACGGGTTAGGCTTAAAATGTTCAGAAAGAGCAGTAGGTCCTTGTGTTCCAGCTGCTGAATAATGAAGATAAAATAGACCGTTATAATAAAATTGGGGATGAAAAGCTAATCCCAGCAATCCCCGTTCATCATAGCCGCCTGAACCGCCTAGTTTTAGGATTCGCTCACCGATATTTAAAAAAGTCCGTATAACTCCATTGTGTATGTAAAAGATCTCACCTACCTGGGTTGCAATAAATAAGCTTTCCATTGAGTCACCGGGAAGTATAGTTGTTTTCACAACAGTGGGTAAATTGATCTTACTAACAATGGGCCGTAACCGAACCTTCACTTTTTTCAACTAACTTTCAACTCCCTCATATTGTTTATTTCTATAAAAATATGAATGGAACTGTTCTATTAGTACCAATATGGAGTGGGGGATTCTGATTGCTTAGTACCAAGGTTCTGCAAAGGGTCAGTGGAATTTTTGATGAAAATTTGCCGTGGGAACGGTAGATTATTGCTTTTGGTAGGATTTTTTATGGAATTTTTCGATGTACCTGAACATTCCCTTTCCGGAAACTGGGATATTGAGACCGGTATTGAGGCCAAGCACCATCGCCGTATAGGGTTCGGGAACCCAAATATATTGATGTGTATAGTCGGTCAACCGTTTAAATCCACACTTCTCCCAGAACTGAATTCGGGAAATGTTTTTAGGCGTGGGCTCAGCTTCCGCTTCCAGCAAGACAAAATCAAAAGTGCCCTTTTCAAGAGCCCACCCTGTTAATTTACGTACAAACTCTTTCCCGATTCCTTGACCTCGTACATCCTTTTTGATAGTTAGATAATCTATCAGTAAAATTCGTGAATCTGGAATGAAACCAGTCAAAGCCATCCCCACTACATCATTTCCTATGATTGCAAGGTGAAGCGAACACAGTTGCTTTTTAAACATATTTTGGATAACTTTCTCCGGCTTGCCGCCATGATTTCCAAATGCCTCAACATACATACTTTTTACTTTTTGCCATAACGTTTCATCCCACTGGTCGCTCGTCATTACTTGCATTGTACAAAGCCCCTAGCTGTCTTTTTTATATTATTAACAAAATACGGTCGGTAAAATCATGAAATAGGAAGCATCCTTGCCTCGGAATGCTTGAAGGATGTGCAGGAACTAAAGAAGGAGTTATTCCCTTTGTTGAAGAATATAAGGATTGTAATCATAAAGTTTATGCTTGGACAACTTGCTAGAGTATCTTGACTGGAATTTTGGTCCATTCTTGTCTTATAAACATGATCAGAAAATTAAGGAGGAATAACGATGGCAGAGCAAAAAATCGTTCCGCATTTATGGTTTGACAAGGAGGCAAGGGAAGCAGCCGAGTTTTACGTAACCGTGTTCCCAGACTCGAAAATTACAGATAGAACAACTATCCATGACACACCTTCAGGCGACTCTAGAATGGTCACATTTGAGCTGTGGGGGCAGAAATTTATGGCCATTAGCGCAGGCCCGTATTTCAAAATCAATCCGTCGGTCTCTTTCATTGTTAATTTTGATCCATCACGGGAAAAGGACGCAAGTGAAAAAATAAATGAGGTTTGGAATCATTTGTCTGACGGTGGGATAGTTTTAATGCCACTTGATAAATATCCATTCAGTGAAAGGTTTGGCTGGATTCAAGATAAGTATGGTGTGTCATGGCAGCTAATGCTAACTAATCCAGAAGGTGAAGAGCGGCCTGCAATCGTGCCATCCCTTTTGTTTGTCGGTGATCAATACGGTAACGCGGAAGCGGCGATTAGTTTTTATTTATCCATTTTTAAGAACTCCAAGCAAGGACTAATCGTGCGCTATCCTAAAGGGATGGAACCTGAAAAAGAAGGAACCATCATGTTCTCGGATTTCAGTTTAGATAATCAGTGGTTTTCCGCAATGGATAGTGCGCACGATCATAAATTCCGGTTTAACGAGGCAATCTCCTTTATGGTTTACTGCGACACACAAGAAGAGATTGATTACTATTGGGAAAAACTCTCTGCGGTTCCTGCATCAGAGCAATGTGGCTGGCTAAAAGATAAGTTTGGTGTATCCTGGCAGATTGTGCCTAGTGAGATGAACGAGATGATGAGCAAGGGGACACCTGAGCAACTTGCCCGCGTAACGAAAGCATTTCTTAAAATGAAGAAATTTGATCTTGTGGAATTACAGAAAGCATATAAGGGGTAATGAGAACAATTGTAGAATCCTTCTCATTATTTGTTGAATAACTCTTGGTTTTGTAGAATCCTTTGTCTTTAACTGAACATGTGAGGAGTGACATTGAAATGAAAATTGAGCATGTGGCCGTCTGGGTCAAAGACATAGAAGCAATGAAGAAGTTTTATGAAACGTACTTTAATGGGACCGCCAACTCCAAGTATCATAATAAAGATAAGCAATTTCAATCGTATTTTCTTACGTTTGCCGGGGGGGCACGTTTAGAGATTATGTGTAAGTCTGGCATAGATAAGCCAAATCAGGATGATCAGATTGGCTGGGCTCATATTGCCATTTCTCTAGGAAGCAGGGAGTCTGTCAACCAAATGACAGCTCGCCTGCAAAATGATGGGTACCGCCTTGTTAATGGGCCTCGTGTTACTGGGGACGGCTATTATGAGAGTGTGATAGAAGACCCAGAAGGCAATCTATTAGAATTGACTGTCTAATATGTGGTAAGGGAATTTTAGAGAATTCAAATACATATTTTTTTAGTGGAGCTGCTCATACTGCTGGGCAGCTCCATTTTGTATGTTCGGAATACGAAGTTGACAGGGGTTACCGCCTTATTATAACCCGTGAACTTTATGAACAAAATGGATGCAAAGTTTTTAATGCTGTTTAAATGCACAATATATGAAAATTTCAAATTCTTTGTAAAATTAAGAAAACGTTTACAAAAAGTTCACAAAGGGGGAAAAGAAATGTTTTCAGTGAAAAAACTTTCAGCAGTGGTATGTGCTGGGGCATTGGCATTAAGTTTAGGGGCATGCAGTAGTAAAGAAACAGCAAGTACCGGCAAAAAAGAGGAAGCGACAGGCTATCCAACCAAAGCCATCACCGTTGTTGCCCCATCAGGTGCAGGTGGAGGGTGGGATTTAACAGCCCGTTCATTTACAAAGGTACTCGCTGAAACGAAACTTGTCAGTCAGCCTTTAACGGTTGAAAATAAACCGGGCGGAGGCGGTGCCGTATTTATGGCAGAGTACGCAACACAGCATGCCGCTAATAACGATATGCTTTTCGTTAATTCACCGCCGATTGTCATCAACAATCTGAAAAAAGAAGGAAACAGCCCCTACGGATACAAAAATACAACACCATTAGCACAGCTGACAAAGGATTACGGTGCGATTGTTGTCAAAGCGGATTCAACATTTAAAGATTTAAAATCTGTATTAGAAGAAGTGAAGAAGGATCCGACCAAACTTACCTTTGCAGGGGGATCTGCACCAGGTTCAATGGACCATTTGATTTCAATTCTTCCAGCCTATAAATACGGAGTCGATCCCACCAAAATAAAATATGTTTCCTACGACGGCGGTGGAGAAGCCATAACAGCATTGCTGGGAGGAAATGCTGATGTCATCGGTACAGATGCCTCCAGTGTAAAGGAATTTTTAAAAGCTGGTAAGATCCGTGTGTTAGCAATTACGGCAACAGAGCGTTTATCAGGTGATTTTAAGGATGTTCCTACAGCAAAAGAACAAGGAATTGATGCAGAGTTCACCATTTGGCGCGGAGTATTTGGACCTGAAAAAATGTCTAAGGAAGCAAAAACATATTGGGGTAAAACCATCGATAAGCTAGTACAATCTCCAGAATGGAAAAAAGAAGTCGAAACACAGGGTTGGGAACTAGAATATAAAAACAGTGAGGATTTCAAAAAGTTTTTAGGCGAGCAGGATAAACAAGTCCAGCAATTATTAACTGCATTGGGCATGCAGAAGTAAAAAAGGGAGGAAGGAGCAAAATTCTCCTTCCTTCATTTATTTTTCTAAGGAGGAAACTGAATGGACATTAAATTTGATCGTATTGCATCGGTAGTGTTTTTAGCAGTTGGGATCCTGTTCATTATCGGCTCCAAGCATATCTCAAGTTCCTCGTATGGAAGTGTCGTTGGACCCGATATCTTTCCGTTAATTTTAGGAATCATTTTGGTATTGTTGAGCATTCGCTTATTTTGGGAAACATTTTTAACACGTGGACCAAGAGGGAAGAAAGAAAAATTGGAGTACAAGCCATTTTTAATCATCTTTGCGGCAACCCTGATTTATATTTTGACCCTGGAGACTATTGGCTATGTGATTACTACCTTTCTTTTTCTGCTTGTTTGCTTTCAGACTATGGAACGTGCCAATATCCTGAAATCCTTGATCATTTCCGCTTTATTTTCGGGGGGCGTTTATTACTTATATGTTGAAGTGCTAAAAGGCACACTTCCAGACTGGCCAATTTGGTTTTAATCAAGTCTAATCGAAAGGAGGACGAAAAATGAGTACACTTGACTATTTATTTAACGGTTTTGGGACAGCACTTATTTGGTATAATTTAATCTTTGCCTTTGTCGGGGTCTTAATTGGGACTGCTGTTGGAGTACTTCCAGGGATTGGTCCGATGAGCGGTGTCGCTTTGCTTATTCCCGTAACGGCTTCAATAACGGGGGGGCTTCCTCCTGAACAAGCAGCGACCAGCGCGATCATTTTGCTGGCGGGTGTTTACTATGGAGCCATGTACGGCGGTTCAACTACCTCCATTCTATTAAATACACCGGGGGAATCCTCGTCTGTGGTGACGACATTGGATGGTTATCAGATGGCGAAAAAGGGGAGAGCGGGGAGTGCACTATCCATTGCAGCGATTGGCTCATTTGTAGGTGGTGTTGTCACCATCCTTGCCCTCATCATTTTAGCCAAACCCTTATCCAATGTGGCTCTAAAATTTGGTCCTGCAGAATATTTCTCACTCATGCTATTAGGACTGGGTGCCGTCAGTGGACTAGCAGGAAAATCAGTAACAAAAGCGTTGATTATGACTGTTTGCGGTTTATTGCTTGGAACCATTGGCATTGACAGTGTTTCCGGTATTGCCCGATTCACCTTCGAAGTCCCATGGCTCTTTCAGGGATTAGAATTTTTAACCATTGCTGTTGGCTTGTTTGCCCTTGGTGAAGTATTCAAGACGATTTTGGAAAAGGAAGAGGAAGACGGCGAAGTGGCAAGAATCAACAATTTACTGCCTTCAAAGGAAGAGTTTAAGGAATCCGCAGGACCAATCGCCCGTGGGTCCCTTCTAGGTTTTTTCATCGGGATTTTACCCGGTGCGGGAGCAACGCTGGCATCCTTCTTTTCTTATATTCTCGAAAAAAAGATTTCAAAAAATCCCTCAAAATTCGGAACTGGAACCATTGCAGGGGTAGCAGCACCGGAATCAGCTAATAATGCCGCATCCGGTGGAGCCATGATTCCATTATTAACGTTGGGAATACCTGGATCTGGTACAACCGCGATTTTAATGGGTGCTTTGATGATGTATAATGTCCAGCCGGGCCCGTTATTATTTGAAGATCATCCGCAAGTAGCATGGGGATTAATTGCCAGTATGTTTATCGGCAACATCATGCTGCTAATTCTCAATCTCCCGCTCGTTAAAGTTTTTGCAAAAATTATTCAAACACCGAAGCAATTCTTAATTCCTATGATTATTGCTATCTCTATTTTTGGGGTATATGCAGTTCAGGTTTCGATGTACGATCTTTTGCTGTTACTTGCATGTGGTGTATTGGGTTACTTTTTAAGCAAAAACGATTATCCGATTGCCCCGCTTGTGCTAGGACTTGTTTTGGGACCGATGGTGGAAAATAATTTGCGCCGTGCCCTTACTATTTCAAATGGAGATTATAGTATTTTTGTCACACGTCCCATTTCGCTGGCATTTCTATTAATCACCCTTTTGTGGTTAATTGTTCCACTCGTGTTGAAAAGCAGAGGAAAACGAGTCGTGATCAATGTTGAAGGTTAAAAATTTTTAATTTTTCAAAAACTCCTTTTTATAAGGGGTTTTTTTTACTATTATAGAAGTAGGGGTGACTGCATGCGTTTACATACAAAATTAATGCTTGGAATTTTTATTCTCATCATATTGATAGGTATTTCTTTTGAGTTAACTTTTAAAAATATTATCGAATCCAACCTTAAACATGAAATTGGTACGAAGGCCTTATCTGTTGCCCAAACCATTTCCAATATGCCTACCATTCAAGATGCTTTTTTAGAGGAGAACCCTGCGTCAATCATTCAGCCCATTGCAGAAAGTATTCGTAAACAGGTGGGAGCTGAATTTATTGTAGTTGGAAATCGAAACGAAATTCGCTATTCCCATCCTAATCCAAAACGCCTCGGTCAAAAGATGGTTGGCGGTGATAACGGACAGGCTTTTAAAGGTAAAGCAGTTATTTCAGAATCCACCGGAACACTCGGGCCCTCATTGAGAGGGAAAGCGCCAATCTTTACTAGCGATGGAAAGGTAATTGGCGTCGTCTCTGTCGGTTATCTACAGACAGATATTCAAAAAGAAGTTTCAAGGGTCAGGCAAAAAGTCTTTATTGTTACTTTCATTGTTTTAGTAGCTGGTTTGCTTTCTGCCCTATTAATTACTTTGAATATTAAAAGGGCGATGTTCGGACTTGAACCTAAGGAGATTGCCTGGATGTACCAAGAGAAACACGCTATTCTTGAATCGATTCATGAAGGAATTATTGCAATTGATACAGAGGGACGAATGACGGTGGTTAATGATACAGCTCATAAAATTCTTCAGGTGCCGAATGAGATTCTGCTGCGTGGGAAAAGAATTGATGATTTCATTGCAAATACGCAGCTTCTAGAGGTAGTTAGAACGGGTCAAGCCGAGTATGATCGGGAATTTATGATTTTTGGTGATGTGTACCTGGCAAATAAAATCCCTATTTTTAATAATAAGAAAGAAGTAATAGGGGCAGTGGTGAGTTTCCGAAATAAATCTGAGCTTACTAGTCTTCTGAAGGAATTGTCACACATCAAAGCCTATGCGGAGGGACTGAGGGCGCAGACACATGAATATTCTAATCGTCTTTATACACTCTTAGGCTTGATTCAGTTAGGATCTTATAAAGACGCAATCGATTTTATCTCCAAGGAAGTCGATTTAGCTCAGGGGTTCATTGAATTTTTAATGAAGGAAATACCTGACCCTATCATAGCGGGATTTATTTTAGGCAAGGTCAGTTTAGCAAGTGAGCTGAAAATTAATTTTACTATAGATCGGGAGAGCAGCTTCCGGGATATACCTGCAGGAATTAATCGAGATTCGCTTGTAACGATAATTGGAAATATTATCAACAATGCTTTTGAGGCAGTTAGGGATAATGAAAAAGAAGAAAAAAGAGTTTCCCTCTTTTTAACGGACTTAGGAAAAGACTTGATTATTGAGGTAGAAGATAATGGAAACGGAATCGAAACGACAGCAAACGAAGAGATTTTCAAGGCAGGCTTTTCAACAAAAAACCATCAGACCAATGCGGGAATTGGGTTGAACCTAGTTAAAAAATCAATAGACGATTTAAATGGTTTGATTACATTTTCATCAAATTCAGGGGAAGGAACGATTTTTACGATAGCAATACCGAAAGTAGGGGGTATATTGCATGAAGATGAAACAGGATATCGAAGTGTTAATTATTGAAGATGATTTAAGGATTGCCGAAATACAAAAACGGTTTATTGAACAAATTGAAGGTTTTCAGACGGTCGGTATTGCCGCAAGCTATCGGGAGGCAAAGACTTACATTGAATTATTGCAGCCAGACCTTCTCTTGCTGGATATGTATTTCCCTGATATGAACGGATTAGACTTGCTGAAGGAGGCAAAACAGCAAGAAAAACAAATGGATGTAATCATGATTACGGCGGCAAAAGAGATTCAAAGTGTTCAAGAAGCAATCAGTATTGGGGTATTTGATTATATTATTAAGCCCGTCGTTTTTGAACGGTTCAAGCAATCACTGCAAAGATATCAAGAGTTCCACACAAGATTAGTAGAATTCGGAAAAGAAAATGTTTATGTTACTCAGCAGCAAGTAGACAAGCTTTTACGAAAAGAAATTGACGGCAGCGGGACTCCTAAACCTTACCTCCCGAAAGGAATTGACCCGTTAACACTCGATAAAGTAATGGATGTCCTTGGAAATGTAGTCCCAGGATTAACTGCTGAAATAGTGGCCAAAGAAATTGGGGTAAGCAGGACCACAGCAAGACGCTATCTGGAGCATCTTGTTTCCGAGGAAAAGATTGATGCGGATTTGTCGTATGGAACTGTTGGCCGACCGGAACGGGTTTACATTATTAGGACATAGACTTTTATAACAGATTTTGAAGAAGCAGGGAATTCGGGAAATGCCCCAAATTCCCTGCTTCTTCATACTATTTTGATGCCCCTGCCAAGGAAATTCATTTTACCATATTACTTACTAACTTGTCAGGTTATTTCATTCCATGTAATTATGCTGTTGTTCAATTTTACCGTCATCATCATGGATATATGCCATCGTTTTGGCTTCCTTTGCCCTCTGTTTCGCTTCTTTTATAGCCTCACTTTTTGTATCACTTGTGTAGGCGGGTTCGTCTTCTCCCTCTACCTTCACTGCCCAATTCTCCTCTTCATATGGAACGACATGGAACCTTGCATGATCGGTCCCTGCGCGTTCTTGAAAAAATTGATCACGGTCATTTTGTTCACTTTTATTTGCCATCAGTTTACCTCCAATTTTCTGTAATCTTTTACTATTCGTTTACCCGCTTGGCGAAATTAAAAACATATCAACCAATGGTTATACCGATTTTTCCCAATAAGCAAAAGTATGAAGAGATACTAAAGACAGTCCAAATATGGTAACTTAATAGAATAACGACATTTTGATAATAGTAATAGTTTTTAATACTGAGCCTACTTGAGCACACACTTTTGTTAGTATGTGTATTATTGGTATAATAGGAAAAGCGTAATAATTATTGTAAAGGAGGCATCCAAAAATGGAAGAGTCTAATTATATTCTTGAATATATCCAAAAAAACAGGGAGCATCTGGTCCATGAGTGGTTTGATAAACTTAACACTTTAGATGGAAAAAATGTTTCAACTTTACTTCCAAACCAAAGGTACCTCAATATTTGTAATGAATATATCAATCTATTGATTTATTACTATAACAACGAGGAAAAAGTGAGTATCAAAATAAGCGATTTCACTCAAAAATTAATAGATTTAGGGTGGTCATTAACTTTTATAATGGACGGTTTAACCGAATTTGGTAAAATTGTTTTTTTCCAAATAACTAAAAAAGACTCAGAAAAAAAGAAAATGGAATTTGTCTGGGATTACGATAAGTGGATTAGTCCAATTAACAACCAATTATTAAGTCAATTTGCTGCTTCTTGGCAAAAGACCATCTCACTACAAAAAATTGCTCTTGAAGAATTATCTGCACCCCTTATTCCTATTTTTGAGGATATATCCGTCATGCCTCTTATTGGAACCATTGATACAGAAAGAGCTAAAAGTATCATGGAAAATTTGCTAAACGGTGTTGTGAAATATAGATCACACGTTGTTTTAATTGATATAACAGGGGTCCCTGTAGTGGATACAATGGTGGCCCATTATATTATGCAAGCCGCTGAAGCTGTAAGGTTAGTGGGGGCAAAATGCTTAATTGTGGGGATTAGGCCCGAGATCGCTCAAACCATTGTTAATTTAGGAATTAATCTAAATCGGGTTATGACAAAAGGTAGTTTACAAGAGGGAATTATGGCTGCATTTGAAATGACAAATCGAAAGATTGTATCAATGGAGGAAGAAAATGACTACAAGAATACCCATTCTAAAATTATATAACTATCTATTTGTTTCGATTCAGTGGGAGCTTGATGATAAAACGGCATTAGAATTTCAGGAATTATTGCTTCAAAGAATTCATGAAACCGGTGCTAGAGGTGTTGTGATTGATTTAACGTCTGTCGATATGATTGATTCGTTTATTGCTAAGGTTCTAGGTGATGTCATTAGTATGGCTAAATTGATGGGTGTAAAAGTGGTTTTAACTGGTATTCAACCAGCTGTAGCAATTACATTGGTTGAACTCGGAATTCACCTCCAAGATGTCCTTACAGCATTAGATCTAGAAAAGGGGTTAGAAACACTACAAAGGGAATTGGGGGATTAAGTATGGAGACCGAATCCTTTGTAAGAATATTATCAGAATGGGATATCGTTGCAGCGAGGCAATTAGGAAGAAACATTGCCAAGGAACTGGGTTTTGGAACAGTTGACCAAGCAAGAATCACCACTGCCATTTCTGAGTTAGCACGTAATATATATTTATATGCCGGTCAGGGCGAGATTCATTTTGAGCCAATTAATGATTTTGAAAAAAGAGGGTTAAAAATAACAGCTGTTGATAATGGGCCGGGGATTCAAGATATTAGACAAGTGATGGAGGATGGTTTTTCGACTTCTGGCGGTTTAGGTGCCGGTTTGCCCGGTGTAAAACGGTTAATGGATGAATTTGATCTGACCACAACACTTGGGGAAGGGACAACCATTTGTACAATAAAATGGCTTCGAGATAGGAGGGTTGGTTAATAATGGATTTCAAACAAATTTTAGAATCAAGTTATCGGGAAATACTTCGACGGTATATAGAAGAATCTTCCGAAGCAGCACTGTATCAAGCACAAATGTTTAGCAGAAAATCCATTAAACAGCAAATATCCCCTGAAGAAATTATTAGTATCCATTGCAAAGTCTTAAAGGAGCTATTTCCCGATATTAAAGAGGAGATTTTAGCTTCGTTTGATTTCTTGATCGAATTTATGATGAATTATGGCTTGGCCTATCAAGAGCATCAAAGCTTGAGGAACAAGCAATTTGAAATTAAAACGGAAATTGAAATTGCTGCTGGGATCCAAGAAAATTTATTAGAAACGCCTATTCCGAAGCTGGATGAAGTAGAGATTGGCGCCATTAGTATACCCGCAAAAAAGATCAATGGAGATTTTTACCGCTTTGTTCAGGATGAAAAAAGTATTAGTATTGCTATAGCGGATGTAATTGGTAAAGGAATACCTGCGGCACTTTGTATGTCGATGATTAAGTATGCTATGGATAGTTTACCAATGTCGAGAATAAATCCGACCGATGTGTTAACAAATTTAAATAGAGTTGTAGAAAATAATGTGGATTCTAGTATGTTTATCACCATGTTTTATGGAATTTATAATGTTATTGAGCATTCATTTACATATGCTGCAGCTGGACATGAACAAGGATTCTATTATCATTCTTCATCTCACTCTTTTGAAGATCTTAAAACTAGAGGGATCGTGTTGGGTGTAGAACAAAATAGTACATATGAGCAATATGAAAAAAAGGTGGAACCTGGAGATCTCATTGTTTTGCTATCGGACGGTGTAACTGAATCCAGGACGGAAAAAGGGTTTATTGAACGGTCGGTCATTACCGATTTAATTCAAACCTATATGCATTTATCCGCACAAGAAATGGTCGAAAACATATATCGTGATATCGAAAGACTGCAGAATTTTGAGATAAGGGATGATTTTACGCTAATCATATTAAAAAGAGTTTAAAACTATCTTAATAGGGTAGTTTTTGATGAGACACATGAAAAGCAAACAATAATTTATGAAAGGCACTTGGTAAAATGCAAGGTAAAAAAATGCTTGAACTTGACCTGAACCAACACATTCAGGCAATTGCCTATCAAATTCCAAAAGAGGGTAACGTTTTTAACGGGGATAGTTATTTTATGAAGGTAACAGAAGATTACTTTATTTGTGCGGTAGCCGATGGTTTAGGGAGTGGGGAGCATGCCTATCATTCCTCAAACGCGATTCGTGAAGAAGTGGAAAAAAATCATCATAAAGAGGTTGAGGTATTAATCAACCGTTGCAACCAGGTTCTCAAGAATAAACGGGGGGCAACGATTTCGATTTTAAAGGTCTTTTTTTTACAAAAGACATTCACCTATAGCTCGGTGGGAAATATTCAATTTGTTCTCTCTTGCCCCTCAGGTCGGTTTATTTATCCACTTCCTATCCTAGGTTATTTATCTGGAAAACCCCAAAAATACCGTTGCGAAACGTTTTCTTATGAAGAGGGATCAAAATTTATTATTCATACGGACGGTCTTGCGATTCCCAGTATTAAATCAGTGGTAAGTTCTTCATGCTCAATTGAAGAGATGGCCAACCATTTAGAGACTTTTGCGAGAACAGGAAAAGACGACTTGACCTATATTGTCGGTCAACTATCCTAAAAGAATGTTTATTTATTCAAAAAAACGGGTATGGGTATTAAGATAGAAGTCCCTTTGTAATGTCTTAGGAGGAATAAAATTGGAAATGGTCTATGATGCTAAAAGTATTTCGGAATATATTACCAAGAATAAGGAAGAATTTCAGAATAAACTATTATCGGAGGCTGTTAATGTTGCCTCTAATATTGAAGGTATTTTAAGAGAAGGTAATATAGATTTATTAAAAAATGCACAACGGTTAGTTGTTTATGTAGTGGAAAATAAAAAAGATGAACTCATTGCTTTTGCTAAAGAGGAAGGAATTGCATGGGCAAGGCATTCGTTAACACTAGCGTTCAAAGTAGAATGGGTCCATGCCATCAGACGTGCTCTATGGCATTTTATCAGACTTTATGATGAAATCCATGAGAATATTAATTTTGCTGCTGATTTTTACGATTTGGAGCTAAAGGTTAATGATGGAATCGATGAGTTCCTCAATTCGTTTTTCCTTAGCTATTCACAATATAAAGATGAATTAATCCTTTCCCAAAGGAAATTAGTCGAACATCTCTCTGTACCGATTATCCCTGTCAGCCAAACGGTAGCGGTCTTGCCGTTGATTGGTACTTTTGATTCGTATCGAATGAATATTATTGAAGAAAAAGCATTAACAGAAATATCTAAGTTAAGGATTCAAACACTCATTATCGACTTATCAGGAATTTCTGACATGGACGAAATAACCATATCTCATTTTCAAAAAGTGTTGATTGGTTTAACGTTAATGGGGGCTAAACCTATCATTACAGGGTTACGGCCAGAACTTGTTAGAAAAATGGTGCATTTAGGAATTGATCTTACTAGTTTTGCAGAAACAAAAGCCACTTTGCAGCAAACATTAAATAGTTATTTTGGGTAATCTCTACATATTCCTTAAATGATACGGATCATAATTGTAAGAGAACTTAATCCTAGGGCAGGACAGCAGGAGTTGATTCCCACACAGTCCTGTTTATTCAAATCTTTTTTTCATATATAACCGTACAATTTGCCAACGATTGTACGGTTATTCTTTTTTTACACGCTATGATAATGATGAGAAGGCAACATATTCCTTGCCCTAATTTTGTGCTTTAGCAGGCTTTCTTGTTGAATATTCAGCAAGCCATTTAGGTAGTAGTCGATTTCGTTTGGCAGGATCCCATTCGCATTCCATTCTTTCATGTCCTTCCCTCATCCATTTTTGCAGTGGTGCTGGAAAATCATTTTCTTCAAAAGGGAATAAGGCAATGTCGGCAATCGCTGGAGGAAAAGGACTTTTTCTAATGTGGTGTTTCAGCTTTGTCATCACCTTCTCATAATCCATTTCCGAACAAAATTTGAACCATTGCTGAACTGTTTCATCCTTCAATATGCAGTTGGAGTAAACGGATTCAATTAATATTAATAGCTTGACTACCTCTTCTTTCGTCATTGTCTTTCCTCCAAGAACACAATTTTACCTTCCTAAATCAGTCGTTCCACTCGTTCAAACATGAATTCCTTCTTTGGCTTTTTCTTATTTTGGTTCATTCTCTCTATTATCGCCTTTATGACCTTTTCGCAATACCAAGTCCCGTAAAATTTTCACCCGTATTTTCTATGAAACTTAAAAACTCTTATAACATAAAAAGGCGCTTCATCGCTGCGTTTTTCATTGTCCTATTTTCTAATGCTGAATAATCTATAATAAGTAAAAAGAACTATCCATTTCAAATTTAGAGGGTGATGATATTGGCGAATAAATCGAACAAAAACAAACAAAACTCCGCAGCTCAAAAGAATAACAATAGTAAAAACAATAATTCCAAAAAAACGAACCAAAAGAACAAGAAAAAATAGATTGAAAGAGGGGTTTATTTATAACAGTAAAGAATGAGAACTTCTCCCTCGTTTCCGTCATATTGTTAGTAAATTAGTAATGGGGAAAACCTCCCTGCGCATAAGATACACGGATTACTCATTTAAACGTCATAATGGAGGGATGTAAATGGCAAGAAAATGGTTTGCTTTCTTCGTGGTAACCCTTCTCTTGTTGACTAGTTTTATTGTAAATGTGCCCAAAAGTTCTGCAGCGGCTGCTGGTGGAAAATTAATTATCATTAACAAGGCAAATAATCAACTGGCCTACTATAACAACGGTGTGTTAATCAAAAAATTTAAAGTAGGCACTGGAAGGAGCCAATCGTTAACACCAGAGGGAAAGTTTAAGATTGTTAATAAAATTGTGAATCGGCCATATTATAAAGGGAAAATTCCAGGAGGGGATCCCCGAAATCCTCTTGGAAATAGATGGCTTGGACTGAATGCTCGTGGTACATGGGGAACCACCTATGCGATTCATGGAAACAACAATCCTAGCTCTATTGGCAAATATGTAAGCAGCGGCTGTATTCGGATGTATGATGATCAAGTGGAGTGGCTATTTAATCAGGTGCCAATTAATACGCCCGTGATCATCACAACCTCGTCGAAATCCTTTGACGTTATTGCAGCTGCTAATGGGTATAAAGGAAAAGGGGATAATAGTATACCAGTAGTTTCTGTTAATACCGATAGTCAGATCCTTAAAAGGGGCAGCCACGGGACTGAAGTTCAAGAGCTTCAACGCAAGCTGACTTCCCTTGGCTATAGTACGAATGGGATTGATGGGATTTTTGGACCTGGCACAGAAAGTGCTGTCCGGCAATATCAAAAAGCTAAACGATTAACCGCAGATGGTATTGTGGGAACGGCAACGAAGAAAGCACTCGGATTCTAATTGATAAGTAAACATTAATTCACCAACTAGATATGGCGAAACCATTGGTTATGGCAGGTCACTTTCTTCCTATTTAATTATTAATGCTGTTCATTTTTTGGATTCTAGAAAAGTAATTATTTGAAAAAGCCATTGTAGCGATGAGTCCTCAATGGCTTTTTTTATTTTTAGGAAGGACTTTTTTGTTGGTTATGCATACTTTCCTGGAAAAAGACTCTACCCTTTGTAAAAGATTTGAAAGCTCTCCCGTATCGAAGTTTCAACAGTTTATATACGGCCCTTTATTATTATAGTTTTTCCAAGACTGGGAACATTATTAATCGAAGTATTTTGAATGATCAGGAGGTTTTTCGTTATGGAATCAACTTATAAGGGTACAGATAAAATGATCGTAGGGATTGTGTTTGGTGTTATTACATTCTGGCTATTTGCACAAGCAATGGTCAATGTGGTGCCAGCTGTTCAAAAAGATTTGGGTATTTCACTTGGAACAGTGAACATAGCCATTAGTTTAACGGCTTTATTCTCAGGAATGTTTATCGTTGCAGCTGGTGGACTTGCCGATAAAATCGGACGTAAAAGAATGGCTAATATTGGGTTTATCTTAAGTATAATTGGATCATTTTGTCTAGTTATAGCTCAAGGGTCTGCATTGTTAATTATTGGTCGTGTTATTCAAGGACTTTCAGCAGCATGCATTATGCCCTCAACCATTGCCTTAATGAAAGCGTACTTTGAAGGGAAAGAACGTCAGCGTGCACTTAGTTTCTGGTCCATCGGTTCATGGGGTGGATCAGGAATTGCTTCCTTCGCCGGTGGTGCAATCGCAACATACTTGGGTTGGAGATGGATTTTCATTTTTTCTATCATTTTTGCTCTTGTTGGTATGTTTTTACTAAAAGCTACCCCCGAAAGTAAACAAAAATCTACAGGTGTTTTTAAATTCGATTACACAGGCTTAATTATTTTTATCATTACCATGATTGCATTGAATGTTTTTATTAATTACGGTTCAGATTTAGGGTGGACAAGTCCACTTACAATCGGTTTACTCATTGTCACAATCATTGGTTTAATTGCTTTCATTAAAGTTGAGAAAAGTAAAGAGATCGTACTGATTGATTTTGGTGTATTTAAAAATAAGCCCTATACGGGTGCAACAATGTCCAATTTCTTGCTGAATGCAATTGCTGGTACACTAGTGGTAGCCAATACGTATGTACAAGTAGGTCGTGGATTTAATTCATTTCAATCAGGTATGTTATCACTGGGTTACTTAGTTGCAGTACTTGCAATGATTCGTGTCGGAGAGAAAATTTTACAAAGAGTTGGTGCCAAATCACCTATGATTTGGGGTGCTCTCATTACGACAGTAGGTGTAGCCATGATGGGCTTAACCTTCTTACCTGACCTTACATATACAATCGTCGTCTTCATAGGATTTGCCCTATTTGGTCTTGGACTTGGCATATATGCCACTCCATCGACTGATACATCTGTATCTAATGCTCCTGCTGACAAAGTCGGTGAAGCAGCTGGGGTTTATAAAATGGCAAGCTCACTTGGCAGTGCCTTCGGCGTTGCGATTTCTGCAGCAGTTTATGGGGCAATGGCAGCAATCGGAAATCTAGAAGCAGCGGCTTCTGTAGGAATTATTGTAAATGTTATCTTCGGAATACTTTCCATTTTATCGATTATCTTTATGGTGCCGGGAGATGCTGGTAAAACAACTAAGGTTACCAAAAAATCACTTGTGGGCAGCAACCGGAATCCGATTACAGAATAATGAGCAAGAATAAAGAGAGGGTGGAGAAATAATGAAAAGTAAATTAATAGATATGCTGGAATCCCGTAAGGATGAAATGATTGCAATCCGCAGGCATTTACACGAAAATCCAGAGCTTTCTTTTAAAGAAGAAAAGACAGCACAATATATCATTGATTTTTATAAAGGCAAGGACGTAGAAGTTCAAACCAAGGTAGGGAATGGAAACGGAATTATCGTGACCATTAAAGGTGGCAAGCAAGGTAAAATCATAGGATTGCGTGCTGATTTTGATGCGCTCCCAATTGTCGAAGAAACAGATTTACCATTTAAATCAAAAAATGAAGGCGTTTTTCATGGGTGTGGGCATGATGGTCATACCGCCTATTTGTTAGTCTTAGCAGATTGTCTCATTCAATTAAAAGATGATATTCCAGGTACAATAAAAATTATTCATCAACATGCGGAAGAAGTTCCTCCAGGTGGAGCAAAGAGTATTGTAGAATCCGGCTTGCTTGACGATTTAGATAATGTTTTTGGTATTCATTTATTGCCAATGGGACCAGCTGGGGTAGTTGGGTATCACGCTGGATATTCCTTTAACGGCAGGGCTTATATGAAATTAAAAATACAGGGCACAGGCGGGCATGGATCCTCACCGCATCTAGCGAATGATGCCATTGTAGCTGGTGCTCATTTTGTTACAGCGGCTCAAACGATTATTAGCCGCCGATTAAGTCCATTTGATATTGGGGTCATTACGATTGGTTCTTTTGATGGTAAAGGAACATTTAATGTCATTAAAGACAGCGTAGAGCTTGAAGGCGATATTCGTTATATGACAGTTGAAACAAAAGCAACCATTGAAAAAGAAGTGGAGCGTCTTGTAAAAGGACTAGAAGTGGAATTTGGTGTAACATGTGATCTAACTTACGAAAATGATTATCCACCACTTTATAACAATCCGGAATTAACAGAGAAAGTTTCTCAATTCCTAAAGAGTGCAAATGATCAAGATATTACAAAAGTAGAAGAGTGGCCAGCTATGCCGCCATCCGAAGACTTTGCTTATTATGCTGAAAAATTCCCTTCATGCTTCTTCTTTATCGGTTGTACACCTAAGGGCGTGGAAAAGCCTTATTTCAATCATAATCCTAAATTCGACATCGATGAAGATGCTCTCCTTGTGGCAGCAAAGGCAGTTGGTTATGTTGTTTGCGGTTATTTTGATTTAGATTAGATTAAGTTAGGGTATGTCTTATATGAGACAACCCTTATTTTTTGTGGAAATGGGGTGAAGGTTTTGACATGGGAAGTGCTAAGCGTTATTGGAACCATCGCCTTCGCTATAAGTGGTGCCGTTATTGCAATGGAAGAAGATTATGATATCTTTGGTATTTTTGTCTTGGGATTAACAACAGCATTTGGTGGCGGTGCGGTCCGCAACTTGTTAATTGGAATCCCAATTAAGACTTTTTGGACTCAAGCCCATTTATTTAATATTGCATTTTTTGTCATTCTGATTGTTTTTTTATTGCCATCGTTCATTCTGAAATTCTGGAATAGGTGGGGAACATTTTTTGATGCAATTGGTTTAGCGGCATTTGCCATTCAGGGTGCGAGGTATGCCTTACAAAGTGGAGCACCGCTAGGGGCAATTATGCTTGCAGCTACCTTAACCGGAGCTGGCGGGGGGATGGTACGGGATATTTTAGCCGGAAGAAAACCAATGATTTTTCGGTCAGAAGTTTACGCTGCCTGGGGGCTATTAACGGGCCTTATTATTGGCCTTGATTGGCTGCATGGACCATTTGGAATAACCCTTTTATTAATTCTAATTGTACTATTAAGGATGCTTTCGGTGATCTTTAATTGGAGATTACCAAAGTATTTTAAGGGGGATAATGGAGAAACTGCCTCAAGGCGGGGGAAGTGACCCCCGCTATTCTTATTCTCTATACCCGAAACTGCCTGAAATTTCTTTACTAATTTGAATTAAATACTGACTGAGTTCAACATTCTCATTTGTAGGGATTAACTCCGAAAAGCCTACAACCGTTACGGTACCAAGGAGTTCTTTCTTATAGTTAAAGACGGGAAAGGATACAGAGGAGACGGACGAAACAAGTGGCTCCCTTGCAAAGGCAATGCCTTTCTCCCTCACAAATCTACATTCATCTTCCAGCTGGCTGACTTCTGCCTGGGAAATTTGACTAAATTCTTTTTCCTTCCAATCATGAATGATTTGTTCATCCATGAAGGCCATAAACACCTTCCCTGATGCAGACCGAATCGGAAGCAGGGTGCCTATTTGAGCGCCGATATTAAATCCCCGATTAGTTTTAACATCTTTCACGATCATGGGACCGTTCTGGGTCCAACTAGAAAATAGAACAGTACTCGTACTTTTTACATTTATCTCATGCAGATAAGAGGAAATCCGGTCAATAATATTTTCTTGATCTACGGCAGCCATCCCATATTCAATTAACTTACTTCCCAATACATATTCACCTGTTTCCTTGTTACGATACAGGATTCCTAATTGTGTAAAGGTATTTAAATATTTATAAAGATTACTTTTTGTAATCTGTGTTAAGTCTTGGATATCAGTAAACTTTAACGGCCTTCCCTGTTTTGCAATCATATCTATAATTCCCATTCCAATTTGTAATGATTGGATGGTTGTACCTTTTTTTATCTCTTCCATATTCATCCTCCTATAAACCCTATCCCTATATTAGCATAGCTCTATGAATTTTGGTAAAGGGGGACGGTTCTTATGTGTCAAACCGTTCATTTAAAAGGGAAGGGGGCCATTCTATATTTAGAATGGCCTCCTTTTTTGCACCTTGGTTACATTATCAGTCTTCTTAATGCCTATAATGGACTTATTCGTCCAAAATAATCAATGTTAGTTATGTGGCTGAATGATCAATAGTAAAATATTCCATGAATTTTCGTGAAATAGAAGAAAGATACCGTCCCTTCAACCAGATTAATGCTGGCGGCCGCGCCATGATAGAAGGGCGTTTAATTTCTTTAAAAATAAGCTGTGTATTCGGGATAAGGTTCATTGCAGATATGGGGACTACAGCAATTCCAATATCATGATCAGCCCAAGTTAACAGTGTCATGATATCACTGCTTTCACAAATAATCTTCGGTTCAAACCCGGCGTTCAAGCAAGCTGTTTTAACAACATCTACCGTATAGATATCTTGGTTATACATTGAAGTACCTTGCTGTCTACGCAGTAACATCAATGGCTTTCCCTCAAGTTCTGAAAGATTAATATAAGGTTTATCGCTGTCACTATACCATTTTCTACTCATCACAACAACAATAGGTTCATTAGGTAAATGAATCATATCAAAAATGTTGCTATCAATCGGAAACCTAACAATTCCTAGTTCTATAATCCTATTTTCGACTAATTCCATAATCCGATTAGGATCACCTTCCCATACTTGAAATTGAACATCTGGATAGTGAACTTGAAAATCACGAATTCTCTTCGGCAAAAGTTGTGCTCCAAGTGAGGCAATGGTTCCGATCGATAATGTCCCTTTTGTCCCCTGGGATAGTTCTGTCACTTCTTCTGTCATACCTGTAATTAATTCTATTATTTCCTTAGCACGTTTATAAACGAGCATTCCTTCTTCGGTAATAATTAGTTTTCTGGTATGTCGCTCAAACAAAGTAACTCCTAATTCACTTTCTAATTGCTTTAGTTGTTGACTTAATGGGGGCTGAGCCATGTTTAGGCGTTTGGCAGCTTGTGAAATTTTCCCTTCTTCTACAATGGCAATGAAATATTTCAAGTGCCGAATATCCATTATTTGATCTTCCTTTCAAATGGAATTTATCTATTATCTACCATTGTATAGGTTTATTTATATTTTTAACATCTAAATAGTGTATAAAATAGATATTTTTCAGAATTTTTGCAATATGTTAAATTTAATACTATATTAAACTTGTAAATAGGGTTAGCCCGGAAATTGTTATAAAGGAATTTAGTAGACACTAGTAGTCATTCTTTTGTAAGCGATTTCTCTAACCTAAAAAACTTTAAAAGAGGTGTAATATGAGAAAAATGAAATGCCTGTTAACCTTGTTAGTTGTTTTTAGTATCTTTTTAACTGGTTGTGGATCAGACGAAGCATCAAGCCAAACAACTAAAACGACGTCGGCTCCTAAAACTGAAAATGCCCCTAAACCATTGGAAAAGCCTGTGAAAATTAAGTTTGGCTATCCAACACAGGGGGCATCCATGCTGCCTCTATGGGTTGCAAAGGATAAGGGGATTTTTGAGAAATATGGTGTGGATGCCGAATTGATTTATATCGCTGGAACACCTAAAGTTCAAGAAACCTTAAATGCAGGCGGTATTGAAGTGGGGTTAACTGGTATTGACCCTGTAGGAAAGGCAAAAGCTGCCGGAATTGATTCAGTTATTATAGCTGCTGTAGCAGACCGAAATGCGATGTACGTATACGGACAAAAGGGTACTGATAAAAAAGATCTTGCGAAAGCCTTGAAAGGGAAAACCATTATTACCGGCGCAGAGGGATCACTTTATGATTATTTAACACAATCATTTATCGCTGATAATGGATTAACCCCTAAAAAGGATACAAAACTTATTTATATGACTGGAGAAGGTGACCGGACTGGTGCCTTTATAAAAGGTGACGGTGCATTCTATGTCGTTGCGCCTCCAACGTCTTTTAAAATGGATGATATGGGTTATCCGCAAATTTATGATTTTAAACAAAAAGAGGTCTTGAGCTCGGGGATTGGAATGAAGAAAGACTTTTATAACAAGAATCCGAAGTTGGCAGAAATTCTTGTTGCTTCACTAATTGAGGCGAACGCATTCATACTTAACAATAAAGAGGAAACGATTAAGACTATTTCCAAATGGACAGGGATTGACGATCCGAAGCTGGCTGAAAAAACGTATGATGTCAATGTTGATACGATTCCGAAAAAGCCGTATGTCTCTGATAAATCTGCACAATTTTTCTTAGATAACTCAAACAATGAGGAAGTTAGAAAAATGAAACCATCAGACATTGTAGATATGAGTATAGTCAAGAAATTAGACGAGTCTGGTTTTATTGAGAGCTTATACAAAAAATAAATCCCCACTAATACAAAATGAGGAGGGCAACAGATGACTGCAGTAGCAAAACTCCATTCCAATCAAGTTTCAATTAGTTACCCACTTAAAAACGGCAATGAGATTATTGCCGTAAAGGATTTTAATATGACAGTCAATGAAAAGGAATTTGTCTGTATTGTTGGTCCCAGCGGCTGTGGAAAATCAACTATGCTGGGTGCCATTGCGGGCTTTCAGGAGATAAGTGGTGGAACCATCTATTTAAATGGCAAGCCAATAAAAGGGGCTGGAAGGGACCGTGGAGTAGTCTTTCAACAGGCCTCCCTTTTCCCTTGGAGGACAGCACTTGATAATGTCATTTATGGTTTGGAATTGGCCGGTGTCCAAAAACAAGATCGCCTATCTAAAGGCAGAGAATTATTAAAGTTAGTTGGTTTGGAGTCGTTTGAAAACCATTATCCCAACCAGTTATCTGGCGGTATGCAGCAGCGGGTGAATGTGGCTAGAGCTTTGGCTATCGAACCAAGTCTTATGCTTTTAGATGAACCATTCGGAGCATTAGATGCTCAAACGAGAGAATTTATGCAATTGGAACTGTTACGTATTTGGAATGCAACCAACCAAACGATTATTTTTGTGACCCATGATATTGCCGAGTCTGTTTACTTAGCGGACAAAGTGATTGTCATGACGGCAAGACCGGGGACTATTTGTGAAGAGGTGAAGATTGACCTTCCACGGCCCCGCCCGCTAGAACTTAAAAGAAGTCCTGAGTTTATGGAATATGAAAAGTATATATGGGGACTAATTGTTAAAGAGAAAGAGAAGGAAATCGTTTAATGAGGAGGGGAAATGATGATGAATAGTGTAAAGGTTAAGGAAGATCAATCGTATAATCCCAATCACCATAATAGCCAAAAAGCAAGCTTAGTCGTTACAGAAAATAAAACTAGTAAAAGGAAGCAAAAAACTTTTGCAAACTTTTTCATCAAGTATCTCGGAGCCATTACGGTTATTCTTGTTCTGGCTATTTGGGAGGCACTTTATCAAACAGGTGTCATAAACCCAATATTCATGAGTTCTCCTTCTAAAATTGTCATTGTGGGGTATGAATTATTTCGGAGCGGCTTGTTGACAGAGAACCTCCTCTTTACACTTGGTAATTTCTCTGTTGGATTTGGTTTAGCCGCTATTACTGGAATTGTGGTGGGGCTGATAACGGGGTGGTATAAACCATTGGGAAAGGCTTTCGATCCATTTTTGACGGCCATGCTAGGTACGCCCCGGATTGTATTATTACCATTAATCACTCTTTGGGTAGGGGTAGGTTTTTCAAGTAAAGTCCTGCTTGTATTTTTAGCTGGAGTATTTCCAATTATCTTAAATACCATGACAGGAGTTCGAAACTTGGATCCAAATTTAACAAGGGTTTCCAAATGTTTTGGGGCATCCGCTATTCAAACCTTTATCACTGTTGCTTTACCTGGATCCTTGCCACAGATTGTCTCGGGACTCCGTGTGGGAATAGGTCAATCCCTCGTTGGCGTTATTGCTGCTGAGATGTTTGTTTCAACCGGAGGAATTGGCTATTTTGTAGCCCAGTCATCAGCCAATTTTAATGTGGACCGGGTATTTGTAGGGATCATTGTCATTATTATTATGGGGATTTTAATTACAAGCTCGGTTAAGTGGATTGAATCCCGTTTAATGAAGCATCGAGTCGAATAATAATTTATATGCAATAAATATAAATACGCAATGAAATATATATTTTACTAATTATTAGAAAATTATTAATATTATGTTATTGAAACATCCTATTTTATTGAAAAGGAGCGATATACATGACTCAAAAAGAAGAAATTAGTACATTACCAAAAAAACCATCCTTTACAAGTCCGCCATTAATTGAAAAACAAACACCGCGGTGTCCGCCGATGGTTGATATTAAAAGTGCGGAGGAATTGATACCTTATTTAGATGCAGTAGCCAAACGACCTTATAACCATGGGTTGCATGCGGGCTGGGACTTGCAGCCAGGTGAACGAGTGCTCCTTAGAGTTGATAACTGGCATGATCCAATGGTAATAGATGCATGTAAGCTGATCTTAGAAAAGTACAATACAAAATATGAAGTAAAGTATGTGGATAAAGGGCCTATTATTAGATGGAAGGGCCATAATGAGGTTGAATATTATTTAGCTCGTACGAAAGAATTGGCTGAATGGATGGACGAATGGGAGCAATTAGAAAAGGATGGGACGTACGATAAAATCCTTTGGGGATATGGTGGTCCAGTTTTAAGGGCAGCAAGCGTAAAAATTCAACGGATGCCTTTCATCACCCCTGAACTAACTGCCTCCCCAGCTCATACGATTCCTTATGAAATTATTGAAGCGCTTGATAAATGGACATGGGATCGAATCCGCAATGCCCGCAGGATTCATATTAAAGATCCTGAGGGGACAGATTTAAGTTATACCAATCATGATGAGTATTGGGATTCCAAACGAGAGTTTTTAAATCCTGATTTGGTCACTAGATTTTGGGCGGGGAATGAGGAATTTGGAAGAACAAACCTTCCAGGCCATGTATTAGGGCGGCCATGGTTGTATCTTCCTAAAGAAGACGCAACGGGTTATATCGCAGGAACAACAAACCATATCGGACCCGTTCCTTGGATAGGGATGAAGGTGGATAATGGGAAGATAACGGAAATCCATGAAGGGGGAGAATTTGGGGAAAAACTTCGTAAATTAAAAGCTGAAACAGATCACCTGCAGTATCCTGGTTTTCCGGATAAAGGACTTTTCCGCTGGTGGGAGGCTTCAATTGGTACGAATCCACATATTCACCGTCCAAGAAAAGGCTTTCTTACTGGCTGGTTAAACTGCCTTTATGAGCGGATGCGCAGCGGGGTTATTCATATCGGTTTTGGAACGATTATTTCAAGCGCTGCTGAACGTGAAGCAGCTAAAATGGGATTGCCGGTTGGTCATTGGCATGTCCATCTGTATTTTCCAACAGTAACATGCGAAATGATTGGCGGAGGAACGGAAACCCTTATAAAGGATGGACACCTATTGGGATTAGATGATCCAGACATTCGCAAAATTGCCGCTAAATACGGCGACCCAGATTTATTATTAGCTGAATCATGGATTCCGGCCGTTCCAGGTCTAAACATGACAGGAGACTACTGGAAGCACTATGCCAATGATCCTGAAAAATGGGTTCTTTCCGAATTAAATATTTGTGAAAACTATCATCCGATGTTTATGAGTATGGTAGGAGCGGATCCAAAGTATTGTAATAATCCACTGTGGAAGGTTCCTAGTTCTCATGATTCATGTTCATGCGGTGGGCATCATTTTTAAAAAATAAAATAAATTAGGAATGATTATGGGGTAGCTTTTATAAAAGCTGCCCAATTTTACCTAATTAAATAAATATTAATCTATTAAAATGACAAGACTTTCAGAAAAAGAGGGGGAAAATTTGTGAAAACAAAATCGGCATTAAGAGTGGCTATTATTGGAGGTGGTATTGGGGGTGCCGCAGCTGCAGTTGCATTACGGCGTATAGGTGTTCGGGCGGACCTTTATGAGCAAGCCCCAGTGATAAAAGAAGTTGGTGCGGGTGTTGGAATGCGTCCGCCATCTGTGCACTTTTTCGAAAAATGGGGCATTTTAAAAGAAATTGAGAGTAAGAGTTTGAAAAGTGAACTAATGCAAGTGGTAACAGCCGATGGGCATGTCATCGTGAATGAAAAATGGCCTCTTTTAACTGATAATCCCGATGAAACATGGGCCAGATTAATACATCGTGCAGACTTAATTGAAACGTTTCTGAATCAATTACCACCCGACACGATCCATTTAAGTCACAGGTTGGAATCAATCATTGATCATGGGGATTATGCTGAAATTCATTTTGAGAATGGTCATTCGATTGAAGCAGATTTAGTTATTGGAGCAGATGGAATCCGTTCTACGATACGTTCGCAGTTATTTAGCGAAAAATTGCCTATTTATTCCGGAACTCATGCCTATCGAGCAGTAGTGAATAACAAAGAGGCTTTTGATTTAGTTCCTGATAACGCCTTTAAAGTTTTCGTAGATGGCAGTACGCAAATATATGTATTACCGCTGCACAATCGAAATGAAGTTTCCTTTGATGTTACTTTATTATCTCAAGATACATCATGGAGACCAAAGGTAGAGAAAGAAGATATCTTAAAACACCTGCAAAACTTTGATGCGGCTATCCAAAAGACAGCAGAATGTGTAAACGAGTACACGTGCCGAGCTATATATGATATAGACCCGATAGACCGGTGGCATTCAGACTGTATAACGCTCCTAGGCGACGCAGCACATGCCATGCAGCATCATACAGGGCAAGGTGCTAATAGTGCAATACAAGATGCAGGTGTTTTGGCGGAGACTTTAAGTGAAGCGGATTCCATTCCGAAAGCCTTACAAAAATATCAGGCACGAAGAAAACCAGTGACTGATAGATATCAAGAATTATCTCGGATGGCACCAACACAAGATGAGGATCCAGCATTTCTTGAAAAGGATGCTGCGAAGAAGCTTTAGGCTGTCCCTTTAAAGGGTAAAAACATCAGCCGAATTGTATAAAAATGTACTTAAAAAGGAGGGGGGCATTATGGTTTTACTTACACAAGTGATTGTGCTTTTAATGATTACCTTTGTGACAGTAAAGGTATATCGTTTAATCTTTACAGTACGAAAGGATCTTTCTTGCACCACGGCAATGATGGCTGCGATGATCATGGGTTCGATGGGAGGACTAATAGCGGGCACTGTTCTAGCTATGAATCTAAGCTTTTCTATGAATGTGTTGGCGGCTATGATTATCGGAGTAGGAATTGGGGTTGTTATCGGATTACCCTTCAACACAATGGCTATCCTGGACGGTATGATGGCGGGGGTTATGGGCGGATTGATGGGAGCGATGCTGGGTGAAATGTTGATGGCTAGTTATATTTATATCTTAAGCTTCTTTTTAATCGTTTTATTTTTCATTTCCTTCAGCCTGCTAAGTAAAACGATTAAACAGGAAACAGGTCAATTAGAACAAACTGTGTCTAATGGAGAGCGGATTAAAAGCCAATCGATTTTGATCGCCTTTATCACTGTGGCTTTGTGTTCAGTCATTATGGCGGGTTCTTTCTATGAAGCTCAAATGAACACGGACTATCCTAATAGTAATAATTATGAACACCATCACTAAGTAAACATACTCTATAAATTTATCAAATGATTTAGATAGGTTATGAATAATTTTAATAGTTAGAATATTGTTTGAATTTGGTATAATAATATTATAATATTTCCTAACCACTTAGAAATCTCCACGTTGTCTGGAGTTAGGATAGCAACTACATCAGTTGAACTGCTTTTAATTTCTAAAGAGAAAATATAAGGGGATTTAACGGTTCTTGAAGAAGTACCAGCTTAATATCGGAGGACTTTACCGAATGCGGTTGATGTTGCAAAAAGGTCATGAAGCAAGAGATATCAGCTATGAATACCTTTTTACAAGATTCGTCCCTATGCTGCGTAAAGCAGGCGTGACGGATGAACAAATTCGGACTTTATTAGAAAAAAACCCGCAACGTGTTCTTACTGTTGAGGCTTCAGTAGCTGCAGAAAATGAATCTGTAGTGGCCGCAGAGGAAAACTAAACGTGAGGAGGAATAAATAGATGGGGAAGGTAAATACGGTTCTAGGGCCGATTGCGACAGAAGATTTAGGCATCACAGCCATGCACGAGCATATAGGGTTCGGACTTCCGGGATGTGACTTAGATATACAGTGGTGGAAAGCGCCTGAAGAAGCGTTTGAAGTGACCGTGCAAAAGTTACGCCGCTTCCGTGAGCATGGCGGTAAAACGTTCGTTGATTGTACGGGGATTGGAAATGGACGTGATGTTGAATATTTCCAAGTGCTGTCACGTAGAACTGGTGTCAATATCATTGCGGTTACAGGCTTTGTAGCAGGGGACTCTGCATTGCCATATTTCCGTGACAAATCTGTCGAGTATCTTACAGATTTATTTATCCATGAAATAACTGTTGGTATTGACGGATCGGACGCAAAAGCCGGTGCAATCAAAGTAGGAGTCAGCCGCGGTGGTAAATTAAGCGAGCTTGATAAAAGGATTTATCGTGCAGCAGCGCGAGCGGCCTTACAAACAGGTGCTCCGATTATTACCCATTTATCAATAGATGCTGAAACCGCGATTGCCATCTTCAATGAAGAGGGCTTATCACTGGACCGTGTGCTTATGGGGCATGCTGATGTTGGAGACGATGCCAATGAAGACCGTGATACGCTGATTGCCAATCTAGGAGGATGGGTAGGTTTCGATACCATCGGCTATGACAGTGAAATGGAAGGGGCGCCGTATTGGTCACGACCTCGACAAGATCGAGTGGAGCATTTCCTCCGTTTCCTCGATAAAGGTTTTGTGGGGAGTGCACTGATTTCAGCTGATGCCAATTGCTGTGCACTAGGATGGCCGGGATTAAAAGGGCATTCAGTAAACTACCTATTTGAAGAATTTTTACCGGACCTCCGTGCATCGGGTGTTGAAGAACAAGTATTTGAACAACTTTTAGTAAGAAATCCTGCGAAAATCCTAACCATGCAAGAGCCTCGATAATCCAACGAAGGCAAGCGTTCACAAAAAAAGATTTATTAACTCTTCGTTTCAGTGATGTTATCCTGCGGGATTAAGAAAGCCAAACAATATGAAAACCTTGTTTCACTAAGTAAAGTTACCATAATGACTAAAAACCCGTTTCCAAACATATGGAAACGGGTTATTTTGCTCGTTCAGCGGCACCCTAACTGTAACAATTAAGCATGATTTTTTACACCTACTGAGAAGTTCTCAATAAACTTTCTTGAAATAGAAGATAGATAACGCTCTTTCAACCAAATTAATGCGGACGGTCTCGCAATGATAGAAGGATTTGTAATTTCTTTAAAAATAAGCTGAGTGTTCGGAATTAGATGAATGGCAGATCGTGGGACTAAGGCAACCCCTATGTTATGATTTGCCCAAGTTAATAGTGTCATAATATCACTGCTTTCACAAATGATATTGGGTTCGAAACCAACGTTTAAGAATGCTGTCTTAACAGCGTCTAACGTATACATATCTTGGTTATACATGGAAGTGCCTTTTTGTCTTCGAAGTAACATCAATGGTTTTCCTTCAAGCTCAGAAAGCATCATTGCAGGATGATCGCTGCCATTATTCCACTTACTACCCATCACGGCCACAATCGGTTCATCTGGTAAATGAATCATGTCAAAAATTTTATCATCAACGGGTAATCTAATAATTCCCAATTCAATAATTCGATTTTCCAATAACTCCATAATCCGATTAGTATCTCCTTCCCAAACTTGAAAATGAACCTCTGGATAATGGAGTTGAAAATCTTCTATTCTCTCGGGCAATAGCTGGGCCCCTAGTGAGGAAATTGTTCCGATCGATAATGTTCCTTTTGTTCCCTTTGAAAGTTCTATTACTTCTTCAATGGTACCGGTAAATAACTCTATTATTTCCTTGGCACGTTTATAAAGAAGCATTCCTTCCTCTGTCAAAATTAGTTTTCGCGTATGCCTCTCAAATAAGGTGACACCTAATTCACTTTCCATTTGTTTAAGATGTTGACTTAAAGGAGGTTGGGAAATATTCAAGCGTTTCGCTGCTTGAGAGATTTTCCCTTCCTCAACAATCGTAATGAAGTATTTTAAGTGTCGTATATCTAATAGAATCGTTTGTCCCTCCCTAATAAAACTATCTGTAAATAGATTATATTAATAATCTTTAGCTGAGGCAATTGGGGATTCTATATATTTTTAATAGTCAGTTATCTTAAATTGGTGTTTATTTATTGGAAAAAGCTATAAATCATTAAACAATTAAGTATTTTACAATTAGTAAGAATCTTCTTAATATTTAAATATAAATAACATTAAAATCATGAAAAAGGAGAGAATACTATGAATCAAAAAGTTAAAGGTTTTCCTTTTCCATAAAATAATTTTTTAATAGATCGCTGCAACAGGAATCCACTAGTTAAAAGAATGGTTGAGATAATTATAAATCAAAATTCCTTAGGAGGTAATTTAATAATGGTTAAAGTAATTCTACAATTGTATCCAGTTCTTCCCGCAGACAATGAAGCTGAACGAGCACGTCTTCGCCCGCTTGGGAGAAATTCAGAGCTTTATCACGAGGTATTGCATGAGATGGACGATGTTGTTAAGGCCGCTGATGAACTTGGGCTCTGGGGTGTTGCTACCATTGAGCATCACTTTTGGTCGGAAGGCTATGAGGTGGGACCGAATCCAGGGATCCTAAATGCTCACTGGGCCTCTATTACTAAAAATATAAATGTTGGTGCGTTAGGGTATGTGCTGCCAACTCAGAACCCGCTCAAAGTCGCCGAAGAGACAGCGATCATTGACCATTTAGCGCGAGGACGTTATTTTGTTGGCGTTGCCCGGGGATACCAATCGAGATGGACCGATATCATTGGACACCAAAACGGTGCCAAAGCAACTCTGTCAGATAAAAGTAAAGACGATGAAGAAAACCGCCGCATTTTCGAAGAAGGGGTCGAACTATTACAGAAAGCATGGACGCAGGATAGCGTCCGTCATAATGGCAAGACATGGCAGGTTCCTACTCCTTACGAAGAGGGCGTCGATTGGTTGATGTCGCCAGTGACGGAAAAGCTGGGGGCACCTGGGGAGATCAAAAACGGAAAAGTTATGAGTGTGAGTGTAGTCCCTTCACCGTATCAGAAGCCGCATCCACAGGTCTTTACAGCTAGCAGCGCCAGTAAGGAGACCATTGAGTACTGCGCCCAAAAGGGGTTTGTGCCAACCCATTTTTCTAGGCTGGAGAAGGCGTCAGCACATGGCAAGGTCTACACTGAGACGGCACAGGCTGCCGGCCATTCGATTGGCCATGGAGAACGGCAGGCCCTCGTACGCTGGATTGAAATCGGTGATACAATGGCCGACGCCCGTGAGCGAATGGTCAAGTATGATCTGGATATCTTTAAAGCTCTAACGTTACTACTTCCAAAGGGGACGACCCAAGGCGAAGATTTGGCAAACTTCTACCATAATGGAACAGACGAGGAGTGGATTGACTTCACCCTTAAAACCGGTCTGTTTAATATCGGCACGCTGGAGGAAGTCAAGCAACAGTTTATTGAGCAATGGAAGGAGTTCCCTGCTGAGTACTGCATGATTGTCTGCCATTATGCACAGCAGCCGAAAGAGCTTGTGATCGAGTATCTTGAAAGGTTTATGACGCACATCAAACCGGAATTGGATAAGATTACGGCCGAAGCCTGGGAAAATAAAGAAGTTAATATATAATACCAACAGACTTGAGATACATCATTTTTTACCAGAAGAGAAAGCAATTATATGGAAAACGTAGTTGCATTCTGGGGAAAGTAAGTCAGTCACCCCCTCACTTTTTTCAAGCGAGGGGGTTTTTATTCTATTTCTTATGGCCTGAGAAACTAGTAATCCAACGAAGTTCTAATGCGACTGTTATTTTCAAAGATTTTTTAGCCACTATAGATCATTCTCTATTTACTAAATCTCGAAATGAGGTGACACAAATGAGTATAGAAAAGTTTGTCATTGAATTTTTAGAGGAGCATCCTGGGGCGAGTTCTAAACAAATAATGAACAAATGCTATCAAAACTTTGTAACACCAGAGAGAAAAGTGGATGCTGTAAATTCTATGGTTAGTAAGAAACTTCGAGTCTTAAAGAAACAAAACAAAGTCTATAATAAGTGCAATTCCTGGTTTGTGCTTAATCGCAGGGCTAATTGAAGGTCATTAAAAAAATGATAAAAAGAGGAGTGGTCATCATGACTAAAGAAGAAAGTCAACAATTATTTAAAAAGGTAATGGGCAATTATCCAACTGGCGTTACCATCGTAACTTCTACAGATGTTGATGGTAACCCAGTTGGATTAACGGTAAATTCATTTGCATCTGTATCCTTAGAGCCTCTTATGCTTCTATGGTCAATTGACCATAGAGTATCAACCATTAAGATTTTTACGGAACAGGGGAAGTTTGCCGTTCATATTCTTGCTGGTGATCAACAAGAGCTTTGTAAGACCTTTGCAAGCAAAAATGTAGACAGATTTAGTACATGCAAGTGGGACTTTTCTGAAAACGAATTACCCATTATTGAAGGGGTGCTTGCTGTCCTTGAATGTAAGACGTTTAAGACAGTAGAAGCAGGTGATCATACGATATTAATTGGAGAAGTAACAAACATCCAAATTGATGAAAAAGATCCTATGTTATATCATCGTAGACAGTTTGGACCCATTCCAGCGAAGTTTTATTCCTTTGCTCAATAAAACGATTAGAGTGTTGATTTATATGTGGTAGATATAAAATAGTAATGAAAAATATATTTTACAGGATATCTAAATATTAATAATATTAAGTCACAAAATATCACTTTGGTGAATTTTTTGGCCCAAACGACTCAGTGTTATACCAATTATAATAATATTGAATACCATCAAAAGTAGAAAAAATCATTTAAATTTAGGATTACGAAAATACTAAATTGAATATTCTATCTATTTTGAAAAGTTAGAAAAATGATTGACTTTGGTATAATATTATTATAATATGTTCTTAACAACTGAGTATATATGACTGTTTTATCAAAAAGGAAAGCGATTACACTGAAAGAGGTGGCATTCTGGGGAAGGTAAGGCAGTTTAGCTCCTCTCTTTTTCAAGCGAGGGGTTTTTGTTTGAGAAGTGCAATGAAAAAGGGCATTTGTTATGGGCATAGGAGGAATGATGATGACTATTAATGCTGTAAATAGCACCGTATTGGGGTCAACGGTTTCTGTACCTGAAACAATAATTGAAGTTCGTAATCTTGATCAAAGGTTTAAAACTACTTCAGGCAATACAGTAGTGGCTCTTGATAATGTAAATGTCAGTATTGGTGATAGCGAATTTCTTGCTGTTCTCGGCCCGAGCGGCTGTGGTAAAAGTACATTGATGCAGATTATGGCGGGATTGGTTAAGCCGACTTCTGGAGAAGTACTATTAAAGGGGAAGCATGTCAAAGGTCCCAATCGTGATATAGGCATTGTCTTTCAACGGCCCGCGCTTTTTCCATGGAGGTTGGTAATAGACAATGTAATGTTGAGCGCTGAAGTCCTTGGATTTGATAAGTCACAGGCGAAATTTCGTGCCCAAGAATTACTTGAATTAGTAGGATTGGGAGATGCAGGTAAACTATACCCTTACGAATTATCGGGCGGGATGCAGCAGCGTGTCAGCATTGCTCGGGCTCTCATGCACGACCCTGAAATATTATTCATGGACGAACCATTTGGTGCTTTAGATGCATTAACGCGAGAGACAATGGGATTAGAACTATTGCGCATTTGGGAGATGAAACGGAAAACAGTGGTGTTTATTACTCACAGTGTGACTGAGGCACTTTTCTTAGCTGATCGTGTGTTAGTGTTGTCACCTCGACCAGGAAGAGTGGCAGAAAATTTCAAAGTGGATCTGCCGCGTCCTAGAAATCTTGACGTCATGACAACACCGGAATTCAATGAGGCTGCCGGGCATCTTCGCCATTTGCTTGGAGCGACAATGGGGGACTAACATCATTTGTACGTTTGTAGTCTTAATAAAGGTGATTGCTAGACTGGTATCACCAACTAAATGAACTGTCATCCAATAGTATATAAATTAATGGTGGAATCAAATTACTTTATACCTGTTCGGTCAGTCTTTTATTCCTAGATGCTGACTCAAGGGAAGGAGAACAAACATTGGAAAAAACCTTAAAAGTAGAAACTCAAAGTAAATCCTCTGCTATAAAATGGCGGCGTTTGCGTCCTGATTATTTATTAATTCCTGCTGTATTCGTTGCATTTATTGTTGTATGGGACTTGTTTATTACTATTTTTAACGTCCGGTCCGTGATTCTTCCGAGACCATTATCAGTATGGCAGTCTTTTATTAGTGGGTTAAATACAAATAGTCCTCTTAATTATTATGCACATATCCTTAATACTCTTTATGAAGTCCTTGCTGGCTACGTCATTGGAGCAATTGTAGGAATTATTCTTGCTTTATTATTATCTCAATTTCAACTACTTGAACGTGTCATTAAACCATTTATTGTAGCATTTCAAAGTATTCCTAAAATTGCTATAGCGCCATTAATTATCATTTGGTTTGGTTTTGGAATTGGTTCAAAAATTGCTTTAGTCATCCTGATTGTCTTTTTCCCAATCCTAGTAAACGGTTTAAGCGGTTTTAAGTCTGTGGAACCGGAACGGTTAGCGGTGATGCGTTCGCTTGGGTCTTCACAGTGGAAAATTTTTACTAAGCTCGTGCTCCCAGGATCGTTACCATTTTTATTTGCCGGACTTGAAGTAGCACTGGTCCAAGCAATGACAGCGGCTATTGTTGCGGAATTTCTTGCTGGCCGTGAAGGCTTAGGTGTACTTATCATTCAAATGGAACAAGTGCTGAATACTTCTGGCATTTTTGGGGTTCTAGTTGTTCTTGCCGTACTTGGCTGGATTTTAACTATGATCTTGAACTTTACACGCAAAAAATTAGTATTCTGGTCTGAAGAAGAGCGAAATAAAAAGTAAGACAACGAAAAAAATGATGATACCCAAGAACAAAATGGATTGTTTAATGAAAGAAATGGGGGAGTTAATGTGTTTAAAATTCTGGATCTTAAAAAAACCATCATGTTTATTTTATTAATTGGAGTGTTATTAGTTGTTAACGCATGTTCTGGTACTGAAAGTGCATCATCCAGCAAAGGCACATCCAAAGAGGCAGAAGGAACAGAAAAAAAAGCAAAAGAGAAAGTTGTAGTAGCTATTCCTTTTGGTTTGGGTGTTCCAAGTGGGATTCCCCTGTGGCTTGGTGATGCTTTAGGTTATTATAAAGATGAAGGAATAGATGTTGAAGTCGTTGCGTTAGTGGGAAAACCATCAGAGGCAGTTGGATTAGTGGTTGCCGGCAAAGCCGATGTAGCCATTACTCAGCCTGACGCTCTTGTGTATCCTCTTGCTGAAGGGAAAGATCAAGGACTAACATGGATTTTCTCACCATATCAAAGACCCATTTTTGGCATTGCTGTTAAAGAATCAAGCAATATTTCATCTCCAAAACAGCTTGAAAACAAAACGGTTGGGATGACAGCATTAGGTGCACCATTTGAGACTTTCATGAAGGTAAATGTAAAAGCAGATGGCGGGGATACTTCAAGTATTGATTCTGTCGCTATTGGCAGCGGAGCAGCAGCTATGCAGGCGTTAGAAAAAGGTGATATTGATGCTTTTGTAGGCAATCAGGGTGATTTGGCTACGGCAGCTCTAGTAACTGGAACAAAGACAAAATTATTACCATTCCCTTCTGAAGTGGAAAAAGGCTTTGCAGCTGGATTTGTTATGCGAAAAGATACAAATCAGGCGAAACGCGATGCGATAGCCCGCTATATTCGATCAGTGGTAAAAACGGCGATTTACGCTAAAGAAAACCCGGATAAGATAGTGAAATTAAACTGGGAAAAATATCCTGCATCTAAACCAACGGATAAACCAGAAGAACAAGCTTTAAAAGAAGCTAAAGTTTCGTTAGGAGTAACAGTAGATAATTATCGTCCAACATCTGATGGCCAATGGGGATTCATTTCTGAAGAACGCTGGAAGAAGTTTATCGATACGAATGGTTTATCAGCTAAAATCCCAGATGTGAAAAAACTGTATGATTACTCACTTCTTGATGAAATCAACAAATTTGATGAAGATGCAGTTAAAAAACAAGCAAAAAACTAGTGTTCTTAGAAAAAAAGTTATGATTGATTAACCAACTTTTGAATAGATCTAGAGCTGTTGAAAAGTCAGATTAACTGCCTTTTCAACAGCTCTTTTACTTTTGATTTGATGCTGATTTTCACGTAAACAGAAATAAAATAATATTGATATAATAATATTTATTTTATTTAGAATTGTCTAAAAAATGTTTGACTTTGGTATAACAATATTATAATATGTTATTAACAACTAGATGTTACATTACTGATTTACCGGTTAAGTAAGCGATTACATTGAAAAAGTGGCATTCTGGGGAATATACGGCAGTTCACCCCTCACCTTTTCAAGTAAGAGTTTTTTATTTTAGTAGAAGTATGCTAAGAAGATTTTGAGGTATATCCTGGATTTAAGTATACCACATCTAAACCGACCGGTCTGATTAAATATTCTAGTTTCACTTTAGTAAAAGTATACACCCATAAACGAGGAACTAAAAAATGATAGGAGGTTTTATTATGTCTGATCATCTACAAGAAAAAAAATCTAGAGTTGTCCGTACGGTCCTTGGCTCAGTCCCTGCTCAAGAATTAGGAGTTGTTCTCATTCATGAATCACTACTTTCTGTAGTGCCTGGTGCAGAGCTTGCACCCGAAATTGAAATGGACAGAAGTAAGATATTTGAAGAATTAAAGAGTAAGCTGACTGAGTTTCGTAGAGTTGGAGGAAAAACAATAGTTGATCGAACCGGCATGTTCCATGGTCGTGATGTCAAACTTTATGAAACACTTTCTAAAACTACAGGTGTACATATCATAGCTTCAACAGGCTTAGGTCCTGAACCAATGTTAAGCGGTTACTTTGTTACACCGCAAAAAAATCCGCCTACCCCATGGTCAGCAGAGCAATTTGCTGATTTATTTACAAAAGAGGTAACAGAAGGAATCGTTGTCCCGCGTATTGAACGGTCAGGTTTAGCCGGGATCGTGACCTCAATTGCTAGTCAAAGCGGTATTACCGAAAAAGAAACTGCTCTCTTCCGCGGTGCTGCACAAACAGCCCGTGCCACAGGGGTACCTGTTTCGGTACAGTACGGTGCAAATGCAGTTAATGATCTGGAAATTTTATTAGGGGAAGGAATTTCGCCAAATCATGTCATCATTGGAGGACTTGACCGTCTAGATGCTGTGGAACGTAAAGAAGTATTCGCGGTGGCGCGCCTTGGGGCTTACGTTGCCTTAGACCATGTTGGCTGGACAACACATGAAGGCTTCGTGAACGATGGAGAACGTGTTCAATTAATCGCGGACCTGTTTAAAGAAGGACTAGGTGATCGCGTCCTTATTTCGACGAATGCGGTTGGTGTGGCAAAAGGTCATGAAGCAAAAGATCTTAGCTATGATTACTTATTGTCAACATTCGTCCCACTGTTACGTAAAGCAGGCGTGACGAATGAGCAGGTTCAAACATTATTAGAAGAAAATCCACAACGTGTCCTTACTGCTGATGCTCTGGTAGCCTCAGAGAGACAATCTGTTGTGGCAGCGGAGCAAAAATAAACGTGAGGAGTGAATAGTAAATGGGTAAAGTAAATACGGTTCTAGGGCCAATCGCAACGGAAGATTTAGGAATCACAGCCATGCACGAGCATATTGGGTTCGGTCTGCCAGGCTGTGACTTAGATACACAATGGTGGAAGGCACCTGAAGAAGCGTTTGAAGTGACAATCCATAAGTTACGTCACTTCCGTGAACACGGCGGTAAAACCTTCGTCGATTGTACGGGTATTGGAAACGGACGGGATGTCGAATATTTTCAAGTGCTTTCAAGAAAAACGGGAGTCAATATTGTTGCAGTTACTGGTTTTGTTGCAGGTGACTCGGCTCTTCCTTATTTCCGAAACCAGCCAGTCGAATATTTGACGGATTTATTCATTCATGAAGTGACAGTAGGGATTGACGGTACGAGTGCAAAGGCAGGTGCTATAAAAGTTGGCGTAAGCCGTGGTGGAAAACTAAGTGAGCTTGATAAACGCATTTATCGTGCAGCTGCACGTGCAGCATTAAAAACGGGTGTCCCAATTATTACCCATTTATGCGTAGATGCTGAAACGGCTATTGCTATCTTCGATGAAGAGGGCTTATCACTAGACCGTGTCCTTATGGGTCACGCTGATGATGGCAGTTATCTTGACGAAGACCGTGATACGTTGATAGCAAACCTAGGTGGCTGGGTCGGCTTCGATACCATCGGTTATGACAGTGAAATGGAAGGTGCACCATATTGGTCCCGTCCTCGACAAGATCGTGTGGAACATTTCCTTCGTTTCCTTGGTAAAGGTTATGTTGACCGTGCACTTATTTCCGCCGATGCTAACTGCTGTGCTCTTGGATGGCCAGGATTAAAGGGCCATTCAGTAAACTATCTATTCGAAGAATTCTTACCTGATCTTCGTAAAGCTGGCGTTGGTGAGGAAGTATTTGAACAACTCTTAGTGCATAACCCTGCGAAAATCTTAACCATGCAAGAACCTCGTAATCCGAAAAGTCAAAGCGTTAATCACAATACAATAAAAGCTTCTGTTTAAAGGAGCGTATTGGTGCAGTCGACGGTTGTAAATACGAAAGGTTATTGAACAAGATGAGCGGGAGGTTAACTAAAATGAGTCTTAAGGGAATGGCCTATATTGCAGGAGCTTTCGAGCATCCTGCACGTAAGGCTCCGGAAAAATCCGTTGCGGCTTTACATGCTGAATGTGCAAAAGGTGCTTTAGCAGATGCAGGATTAACATTTGCCGATGTAGACGGATATTTTTGTGCAGGGGATGCGCCGGGTGGTGTGCTGTCTATGGTCGATTATTTAGGCCTCAATGTGCGCCATGTAGATGGTACAGATACGGGCGGCTCGTCTTACATTGCACACGTTTCACATGCAGCACAAGCAATCGCTGCGGGAAAATGTAATGTTGCGTTAATTACAATGGCAGGGAGGCCTCGTTCAGAAGGCAGGAGTGGTGTTAAACAGAAACTAACAGGTGCCAATGTTCCTGATACACCTTTTGAACTTCCTTATGGACCAACTGCTGTGAATGAATACGCGATGACAGCAATGCGTCATATGCATGAATTTGGTACGACGAGTGAGCAATTAGCCTGGGTAAAGGTGGCGGCTTCTCATCATGCCCAATACAACTCAAACGCAATGCTGCGTGAGGTAGTGACAGTGGAGGACGTACTCTCATCCCCAATGATTGCTGATCCATTACATAAATTGGATTGTTGCGTAGTAAGTGACGGTGGCGGTGCATTGGTTGTCGTAAGACCCGAAATTGCAAAAAGTCTGAAACGCCCGCTTGTACGAGTACTGGGCTGTGGTGAAGCACCTAAAGGAATCCTAGGCGGCAAAACAGACCTTACGTATTCAGGCGCTATTTGGTCAGGGCCAAGAGCTTTCGAGGAGGCTGGAGTAACACCTCAAGATATTAAATATGCGTCCATCTATGATAGCTTCACCATTACTGTATTAATGCAGCTAGAGGACCTCGGTTTTTGTAAGAAAGGCGATGGGGGCAAGTTTGTCGCCGATGGTAATCTAATCTCAGGTGTTGGAAAGCTTCCCATTAATACGGATGGAGGCGGCTTGAATAACAATCATCCAGCAAGTCGAGGCGGTATAGTTAAGGTAATCGAGGCAGTTCGCCAACTCCGTGGCGAGTCACATCCAAAAGTCCAGGTTGAAAATTGTGATATCGCGTTAGCACACGGAACTGGGGGCGGACTTGCAAGCCGTCACGGTAGTGCAACACTTATTATGGAGAGGGTGTAAAGAATGGGAACAACATATCAAGTTCGAACGATGACAATCCCTGAAATTCATCCAGAACATAAGGAATATTGGAATGCTGCTGCAGAAGGAAAACTACTTATCAAACAGTGTGAATCCTGTGGTGAGTATCATTATTACCCACGTTTGCTCTGCCCGTTTTGTATGAGTGATAATACGAAATGGATTGAAGCGAAAGGGACTGGCAGTATATACACGTACAGTGTGATGCGGCGAGGCGTCCCATATGCTATCGCTTTCGTCACACTTGATGAAGGTCCCAAAATGATGACTAATATCGTCGAGTGTGATTTAGATACGGTGCACATCAATCAAAGAGTAAAAGTGGTATTCAAGCAAAGCGGAGACCATGATCATCCAGGATCTTTTATACCATGCTTCACACCTGTAGTAGATTAATAGGAGATCTAGTTTATCTTACTTACTATTTACTTTAATGAAAGCGTTGCAAAAGGAACGCCATCTTGGTTTCTTAGGAACTGTGAAGAGCCCAGAGTGCCCGTGTAACTAGAAAAAAGAGAGTCACGGGAACTGTGAAGAACCCACAGCCCCGTGAAGCTCCGAAACGTTTACTTTTTCTTATTTGCAAACATAAGCAGATGAAACGTAAGAATCTGCTAGATACAAAACATACTTAGAAAATCTTAAATAAGGAGGGGAATGGAAATGATAATCAAAAAGAACGTACGCATTCCAATGCGTGATGGCGTCCATATCTCTGCTGATATTTACCTTCCTGACGGCGTAGACAAAGTCCCAGCATTACTTGCACTAAGCCCATATGGGAAGGAATTGCAAGCACAAGCGTTAACTTTGCCTCCACAAGCACGCCCAAGTCATCTTTGGAATGGAGCAATTGAAGCGGGTGACATTCGTGAAGTTGTATCTCGAGGTTATGCGCATATTATCGCAGACGTACGCGGTACTGGTGGTTCTGAAGGTCAAATGTGCGGGAATTATAACTCTGGCGGTCATGGAGACGGAAAAGATATTTATGACCTAGTGGAATGGATGGCAGAGCAAGATTGGTGCGATGGCAATATCGGAATGATCGGTATTTCATACTTTGCTTCCGTTCAAATTTTAGGAGCAGCGGAGCAGCCGCCACACTTAAAGGCAATCTTTGCGAACGGTGGACACTTCGATCTTTATGAACTTTGTTACCACGGCGGCATCATGTGGTTAATGCCGCGTGCATCAAGGGAAGGACGAGGCGGCGATAGCGGTAATGCATTCAATAACGTAGCAAGTAAGAGCTCAAAAGTGTTCTCTCCAGGAGAGCTTATGGAGAAGACGCAAGAACGCTTAAAAGACCCGGATATTGCCCATTGGTCCGATTTCGTTCACCTTTTACATTACCAAGATCGTCACGAATTATGGATGGATTACTTACTAAATCCACTTGATGGCCCATTCTGGCAAAAAGATAGCGCAATCGATGTAGCGCATAAAGTAACTATCCCGACCTATTTCCAAGCAAAATGGGGCCGTGGTTGGAACGTTGAAGGAACTATTGAATGCTTCCACAAAGTCTCTGGGATTAAAAAGCTTGATATCCAAGCACTTCCACCCATGTTAGAGCGTCCGTTCCATGAAAGCCATGACGAGATGTTCCGTTGGTATGATTACTGGTTAAAAGGCATCGACACAGGTATTATGGATGAACCAACCGTGCAGTTCTCTGTAGAAGGTTCCTACAAATGGCGTAAAGAAGATCACTGGCCATTGCCATATGAAGAAAAGAAAGAATTCTACTTACGACCTAGGCACAAAATTAGTGACAAGCCAGAGCCGTTAACATCTGAATATGCCCATCCAGATGGCTTCTACCAAGCACCTTTAACCGTTACAACCAAATCAGAAACCATTAAATGGTCAAGTGATAAGTTCCTAGAGCCAGTTGAAATGACAGGTACAGGTGCATTATATATTCATGCAGAAATCGATACAGACGATACAAATTTTATAGCGAAGCTTTATGATGTCGATCCAAGCGGCAAACGTACCTTAATGACTTCAGGTTATTTAAAAGCCTCTCATCGTGAAATAGATGAGGAACGATCTAAACCAGGTGAGCCATGGCACCCGCATAACCGTGTAGTTCAGGTACCTCCTGGGGAGATTATTGAGTATGCGATTCGCTTATATCCATTCTCATTCTTAATAAAACCAGGACATCGAATTGAATTAGAACTTGCTTGTAACGAGCCGCTTGATGGAGAAGATGCAAAATTATTGCCTCCTGATAGCTACCACTTACCAAGCGGCCGGGCCACAACACACAAAATCTATCGTGATGCCGAGCATAAATCACGGTTGGTTTTACCAGTCATTCCAAAACCATTCGATGTGATGAATCAGTAAGGCAAATTGGATTACACATCATCATTTTTAAAGAAAGATGGGGTGAACAACATAGCGAACTCAGTACGAGTTATCCCAATCGAATGTAAGTTCGGACCAATTTCTGCATTTGCCTATTATGTGGATGCACCGGAACCTGCCATCATTGATACGGGTGTGAATATATCTGCCATCCAGGACATTGAACCAACTCTAGCTGAACATGGGATAAGAATAGAAGATATTCGTTGGATTCTACTGACGCATGGTCATGTGGATCACCTTGGCGGAGCTTTTGCAGTTTGGGAGAAAACCGGACGACAAGCAAAAGTGGTCATTCCTAAAAAAGAGGCAAGGCTATTGCGTAATAAGAATGAACATATTGTTGATTACAAGTTACTTCAAGGAAAATATATCACCGATCCAGCCATTCAAGAAAAACATATCACTATGTTAACAACAGACATTGGTGGTGACATCGAACCATACTTGGAGGTAGTTGAAGGTGATTCTATTAATCTAGGAGGGGATATTACGATAAAAGTAATAGAAACTCCAGGTCATTCCATCGGTTCCGTTACTTTTTTATTGGAAGGATTAGATAGCGCCTTTGCAGCTGATACAGTTCAAATGTATGGGGGGTTAAGCGGGTTACCGACCATTGAGGATCCTACTTTATATCGCCATAGTGTGCAGCGATTGTTAGAAGAAATTCGTCCTGCGCGATTATATTTAGGTCATCCATTCCGCAATATCAAGGGAGAATTACAAAGTGCCCAAATTGAAGGTGACCAAGTAGCAGCGGTGTTACAAGCGAGTCTCGATATGGACGCTAAATTCAGTGATTTAGTGAAACGGCATCTTTCAAATGGTTTTCCTGAAGAACAACATGAACTGTATGGACCATTTGGAGCAATTGCTGAAGAATTGGGCTATACAGGGGATCCACGGAACTTGCCTTGCCCTTTCTTTGTCACAATAAATGGCTACTATGAAGAACTAGAACTTATTGGTTCTCAAATTAAACTGAGAGGAGGAAAAATCTAATGATCCAGAAGAAGTTTGATAATGCAGCACAAGCTGTTGCCGATATTCAGGACGGAGCCACGCTGCTCGTTGGTGGATTTGGGGGAAGCGGATTACCATCTCATTTAATTGCGGCCCTAGTAAAACAGGGAGCGAAAGATCTGACAGTCGTCTCAAATAATATTGGTGCCGTTAGTGATGGAGTAGCAGCACTAATCAGCAATAACCAGGTTAAGAAAATAATCTGCTCATTCCCTGTCGGTCCACATGCTGATGATTTGATTGCTCGTCTTCAGAATGGAACGATTGAGTTAGAAATCGCCCCTCAAGGCACATTAGCAGAACGAATCCGAGCAGGGGGTGCTGGAATTCCAGCATTTTACACTCCGACGGCAGCGCACACAGAATTGGGCGAGGGCAAGGAAACACGGGTATTCAATGGTCGCTTGCATGTTTTAGAGGATGCTATCCTAGGAGACTACGCTTTTATCAAGGGCCATAAGGCAGATCGCTGGGGAAACCTTGTTTACAATAAGACACAGCGTAATTTTAACCCGGTAATGGCGACGGCAGCTCGGATTACAATCGCCGAAGTAGATGAAATTGTCGAAGTCGGAGAGTTGAATCCAGAGAATATTGCCACACAGAGCGTCTACGTGCATCGTTTAGTAAAATTACAAGCTTTGCCAAAAGAGGGGGTGTTAGTAAATGGGTAAAGACGAACAGAAGATTGGATGGTCTAAGATCCAGTTAGCTACTAGAGTAGCTCAAGACTTAGAGGATGGATGGTTCGTCAATCTTGGTATCGGTATTCCAACACTTGTGGCTGACGTGATTCCGGAAGGACGGGAAATTATTCTGCATAGTGAGAATGGTCTTCTTGGATTGGGGCCAAAACCAGCACCAGGTGAAGAAGATATGGATCTTGTCAATGCTGGAAAGGAACCTATCACATTAAAGCCGGGTGGCAGCTTCTTCTCACAATCAGACTCTTTTGCAATGATCCGTGGCGGTCACCTTGATGCCGCAGTCCTTGGTGCATTCCAAGTCTCCATGTTTGGTGATCTTGCCAGTTGGAAGGTACCTAACGATCCGCTTGGACGTGTAGGAGGCGCCATGGATTTAACGGTTGGGGCAAAGCGTGTATTCCTCTGTATGCAACATTGCACGAGGAAGGGAGAAGCGAAAATCGTGGAAGAATGTACATATCCATTAACTGCACCTCGCTGTGTGGATCGTATCTATACAGACCTTGCGGTGATAGATGTGACTGATGAGGGGCTGGTAGTCCAAGAACTTGCTCCTGGCGTTACATTTGAATACCTGCAGGCACGAACAGCTGCGAAGCTAAAACTGCTTACCGACCTGAAAACAGAGACACTTGGAGTGCAACAATGACAAGGCGGATTAAAAAAAGTTCAATTAGTCGCAGTTCCTCAATCCCCCTTTATAAACAAATCAAGGAAATTTTGATTGAGGAGCTTCAGGCTGTTGGAGGTGAAACGAATCGACGCTTCAGTACGGAACAAGAGCTTGTTCAGCGCTTCCACGTGAGTCGGGCGCCCGTTCGCCAAGCACTAAAGGAGCTCACAACTGAGGGGTATGTGTATCGTGAGCGTGCGAAGGGTACCTTCCCGATTCAGGAGCTGCCTGTACGTCCTCCGAGGCTAGAATTAGGAGGGCTAGTTGGATTTCTTCGTGAACAAGGGTTAGATTGTAATTCGCAAATATTGGGTGTTGATAGGGTAGTAGCTACTGAAGAAGGGTTTGAGAATCCCCAGCTTGATCCCAATGATTCAGCATTAAAAATCTCTCGCTTAATTTTACTTAAAGGAAAACCACTTGTATGGACACAGACTTACCTGTCCGTTGTGCAAGATTTTCAACCGAATGCACGAGAGCTAGAAGAAGCAGAGAGTGTCCTTGTACTCCTTGAGAGCGAAAAAGGTATCTTCATTTCTCGAGGTGATCACCAGATTTATGCATCAGGTGCGAACCATGAGGAGGCGAAGATTCTGGATATTAGCAACGGAGAACCCGTTCTTGTAATGGAGACTAAATTGTACACGCGTAATGATTGCTTTATTGGGTGGAGAAGGGCTGTCCATAGAGCTGACGAGTATAAGCTATCTTTTGGAGTGAATCGGTAAGTGGACCAGAATATTTTTAGAAAAGTAAATCGGTTTTGGAAGATTCTAGCGTGTCTCTACTATTTACGACTGGGGGATAAAGGGTGGCTAAAATAAATATTACCGACGTTGTTAATGAGGGGAAATTTAACCGCTTTCATATTGGATTATTAATCTGTTGTTGCTTCATTATTATTTTTGATATGTTTGATCTCGTAATCTACGGATCTGTCATACCAATTCTTATGAAGGAATGGTCCATTTCTCCAGTTGAAGCAGGAGTAATTGGCAGTTATGGTTTTTTCGGAATGATGCTTGGGGCTATATTCTTTGGAATCTTAGCTGACAAATTTGGAAGAAAAAATATCCTTATTTTAAGTGTGGTCTTATTTAGTATATTTACGTTTTTATGTGCCTTTACACCTGGGCCGTTATTGTTTTCTATTTTCCGATTCATTGCCGGAGTAGGGATAGGAGGGGTATTGCCAAATGTGATTGCTTTAATGACAGATTACGCACCGAAACACATGCATAACATGATGGTTTCAATCGTAATGTGCAGTTTTTCTTTAGGCGGTATTATTGCAGCACTTCTAGGAATCTACTTTATCCCCCTTATGGGTTGGCAAAGTGTTTACTGGGTGGCAGCGATTCCACTTTTATTCATTTCTTTAATGATGAAATATTTTCATGATTCGCCCGCTATTCTCTTGGTAAAAGGGCGAATAGACGAACTTCGTTTAGTTCTTTCAAAGGTAAATAACAAAGTAGACCTACCCCAAAACATTGAATTTGAAGCACTTAGCTCGAAAGAGACTGGATCACCTGTTCTAGCACTATTTAAAAATCATCGTGCACTCGGTACAGTGATGATTTGGATTGCCTTCTTCATGAGTTTGCTAATGTACAATGGGTTAACCACTTGGCTTCCAAATTTAATGTTCAAATCCGGCTATGCCCTTGGTTCCAGTTTAAGCTTTGTGATTGTTTTAAATGCCGGAGCCATTATTGGGACGTTGGTCCTCGGAAGTCTTGCAGATAAATTTGGGGTTAAAAAAGTGCTCGTTCCGATGTTTGTAATTGCTTCTATTTGTTTGGTTCTTCTTGGGTTTAAAAATAACATGATTATTTTATATTTATTAGTTGCCGTTACTGGGGCATGTACCATGGGGGCTCAAAATATTTCATACTCCTTTGTATCACAATACTATCCTCCATTAATGCGCTCAACTGCTGTCGGTTTTGCCTCGGGAATTGGAAGAATTGGTGGAATAATAGGACCAACATTTGGAGGCATTCTATTATCACTTAATCTATCGATCCAAATGAATTTTCTCTCGTTTGCGATTCCAGGTGTTTTAGCAGCTATTGCATTTTCATTTGTTCCGTTAAAACTAACTATTCAACAAAAAATAAAAAAAGAAATGGATATCGCATAGGAGGGGAAAATGTATGAAATCAAAATCTGAATTACGAATTGCCATTATTGGGAGCGGAATTGGCGGTGCGTCAGCAGCAGTAGCTTTACGTCATGCCGGATTTAATGTAAACGTATACGAACAAGCATCAGCAATAAAAGAGGTAGGGGCAGGAATAGGTTTGCGTCCGCCATCCATCCGTTATTTCAAGAAATGGGGACTCCTAGAAGAGATAGAAAGAGTGACTCATAAAAGTGTTTTAATGGAAATTCTTTCTGATCAAGGAGAAGTATTACTAGAAGAAAAATGGCCTGCGTTAACAGATGACCCGAATGAAAAATGGGCGAGATTAATTCATCGCGCAGACTGTCTGGACACGTTAATTAATGCAATCCCTTCTGAGTTCATCCATTTGAATCATAAATGTAAATCAATCGTCCGACATGAAGATCATGCAGAAATTGAGTTCGAGAATGGTGTCAAAGTGGAGGCTGATTTGGTCGTTGCTGCAGATGGTATTCGTTCTCTAACGCGTTCGCTATTTTTCAGCCAAGCTGAGCCAGTTTTCCACGGCTATCATGCTTACCGGGCTCTTGTAAATGAGGATGAAACCTATGGTTTAGCATCTGAAAACACATTGAGAATTTTCTGTGATGATAAAGTCAATTATTATTTACTGCCGTTAAAATATCGGAAACAAGTTTCAGTCGATATTACCGTTCCCCACCAAGACCGAACAGGAAGACCGAACGTACCGAAAGAAGATATGCTCAAGGAATTAAAGAATTTCCACCCTGTCCTTCAGAAGATTGCGGAAAATATTAATCATTTCGATGTTCGGGCGCTCTACGATATTGATCCAGTCGAACAGTGGACAAATAATTGTATTGCTCTGCTTGGGGATGCTGCACATTCGATGCTTCATAACCAAGGGCAAGGTGCCAATATGGCCATCCAGGATGCAGGGGTATTGGCTGAATGTTTACTTGAAACTGAAACTGTTGAAAAAGCTTTACAAGAATATGAGACTTTAAGAAAACCAATGGGGCATTTGTTTCAAAATTTATCTCGTCAGTTCCATAGTGACAAAGAAGAAACGGCATTCCCTGAAAAAGAATTCCTTGAAAATGTACCTGAATAAAGTGATTTTATATTGAAATGAGGAGGTTCTCGCCGATGCCTGTACATCCCGAGATAAAAAAGATTTTGGATACGATTCCACAATTCGATCCTAAGCCGAAAATTATACCAGAAGAGCATAGAAAAATGTTCGATGCACCGATTTTACCAATTGAAAATCGTGTCCCAGTTTATTCTGTCGAAGACAGAACCATCACGACTTCTGAAACAGATATACCAGTAAGGATTTATACGCCAAAGGAAGGAGATTCCTTTCCAGTTCTCATGTACTTCCATGGGGGTGCCTTTTTTTCAGGGAATTTAGAAAGTCATGATGAAATCGTTCGTCCACTTTGCATGGAATCTGGATACAAAGTTATTTCGGTTGGTTATCGTCTTGCTCCTGAACATCCATTTCCGATTCCATTAGAAGACTGCTATAACGTAACAAAATGGGCAGCTGAACATAAGGAAGATTTAAACTGGGACGGAGAAAATCTCGCACTTGCAGGTGATAGTGCGGGTGGCAATTTAGTTGCTGCTGTATCTCTGATGGCCCGAGATAAAAAGGAATTTACCGTTACGAAACAAGTATTGTTTTACCCATCACTTGACCTTGATGTAAGTGAGTTTCGTTATCCATCATTAATGGAAAATGGTAAGGGCTATTTCGTAGAAAGTGATCAGTTAGCAGAATATAACTCTTTTTATCTATTAGGAAATGTAGATACAGATAATCCGCTGGTTTCACCGATTCGAGAAGAAAATTTAGAGAATCTTCCAGCAGCACTTGTCATCACGGCAGAATATGATCCAATGCGCGATGAAGGGGAACTATTTGCGGAGAACCTAAAGAAATGTGGTGTGTATGTTGAAACAAAGCGGTATGAAGGTGCCACTCATGGCTTCTTAGGTAAATTCACTCATCTTGATGAGTATAAAGACGTGTATAAACTGACAGGTGAATTTTTAAAATCTATATAGGTAGTTTTTTATCGGAAGTGATGACCGCGGAACAGACAAAAGCAATTGCGCCATCACTTCGTTTTTTAAGTAGAGCAGGATTTAATTGTGTAATAAATATTCAAAATATTCACATTTTTATAAAAGGGGATTGGTTTTATGGAAAATAAAAAGTTTTGGACGTATGAAAATAAGTTAGTAATAATCGTCTTCTTTACAATTGGATTTGTCTTCTTTGACCGTTTAGCAATGAACTACTTATTCCCTATGATTTCGGCGGATTTAGGACTAAACTACACACAATTAGGATTACTCGGAGCAGCTCTTGCCTTAACTTGGTCCGTATCTGGTCCATTGGGGGGATTCATTTCAGATAAAGTTAAGAGTAAGAAATCCATGCTGGCACTATTAGTATTGGCATTCTCGGTTGTGTCATTAATGCACGGTTTAGCACAATCATTTGGCATGTTATTCGCACTTCGTCTAGTAATGGGTGTTGTAGAAGGGCCGCTAATTCCACAAACACAATCGATTTTAGCGATGGAATCATCGGAGCGCCGGAAAGGATTTAACCTTGGTTTTACTATGAACACAAGTAACGCATTATTCGGCAGCATTTTAGCTCCTGTTGTCATTGTAGCATTAGCAACTAACTTTGACTGGCATACGGCCTTTTATTTAACGATTATTCCAGGGATTATTTTAAGCTTTGTTATCTTCAAATCAGTTAAAAATCCCGATTCAGCGAAATTCCATGCCATGCATGCAATAAAATCGACTGAAAAAGCGAAAATAAAAGATGTTCTTAAGCACCGTAATATTTGGTTATCTATTGTTGTTTTCAGTTTAGTTATGACAACTCTTATGGCATTCCAGATTTTTGGACCAACCTATTTAGTAAAAGCAAAAGGTTTATCTGATACAACAATGAGTTTCGTAATGGCTTCATTTGGGGTAGGGTATGCCATTTTCGGTTTTTTAATCCCAACTATTTCAGAGCGTACTGGACGTAAACCAGCTTCTTTAGTTTCAGGGTTGTTGTTAATTCTCATCCCACTAGCGATTGTCTATGTAGATTCCATTCCATTAATGATGGTACTTTTATTCATTGGCTCAGCTGGTTCAGGTGTCATTGGCATGTCGATGTCTGTTATTCCAGTAGAGTCCGTTCCATTACAATACTCAGGTCTGGCCATCGGTTTAACGATTGGTATTGGAGAGTTGATCGGTGGATTCCTAAATCCAATGGTGAATGGGGCTCTAGCAGACATGTTCGGTATTCAAACACCATTATTAGTTGCTGCCGGTGCGGGTGTGTTAGCATTCCTATTCTCATTGTTTTTTAAAGAAACAGCACCAGCTAAGATGCAGATAAACAAAGAAATAACTACTCCTGTATAAATGAAATTGCTTGATCCTTCAAGTACCCAAGTTGTTTAAAGAGGAATCTTGGATTTTTACATTCAAAAAAGAAATCCCCATCCTTCCAGAGATGGGGATTCTTTTACCTTATCGATTTACCGTAAAGGCATACTTATAATCATCGGCCCTATGAATGGCTCGTCTCCAGCCGATAAAACGGTCATTTCGCGTATACATGGAGGTCTCGATAATGAGAACCGGTTCACCGGGTTTGATGCCCAAAATCAGTGCTTCCTCTTGGCTCGCGGCCGTTGCCCAAATTTGGTGGTCACCTCTAGATAGGGCAATACCCAAATCACGTTCGAGGAGCTCAAAAACATTTCCGACTTCCTCAAGTTCCCTGGCTTCAGGTTGGAAGTTTTTCGTTACACAGAGAAAGGTCTGTGTCCATACTAGTGGTTTCTCCTGGAACAAAATCAGGCGTGAGATGTTAAGGGCCTCGTCGCTAGAATCATAGCCAAAGAGAGTACGCTGATTCTCCGGGGGTTGAACACGACGAACATTTAAGACTTTCGAATTGACCTCCATACCTTGTCTGCGGAAGAAGTCAACCAGTCCGCCCAGCTCAAGGCCTGGTGGGCGGACGGGAAGACCTTGTACCGGAAAAGTGCCCTTTGCACGTTCCCGGTAAACATACCCCTCATTGGCGAGCTCTTTTAGTGCTTGGCGAACCGGCGCCCGGCTGACATGGAAGCGATGAACCAGTTCTTGCTCCGTGCTAAAGGGCCGGCCTGTCCCATTATCACCAGCCTGCAGCTCCTCAATTAAAATTTGTTTGATTTGTTTATAGAGGGGAACCGATGAGCTTCGATCAATTGTTTGTTTTTTAGTGTGCCTAATCATGGGTGCCCTCCTTTACTAATTTACGTGTTATCATGAAAACCTCCAGTCATTCTTTAAGCTGTTTTTATGTCATTGTTATTGTTATCATATAAATTGTCATACCAAAGTTCAAGCACTTTTGGAAAATTTATCCCTTTCATAAAATTGAAACACGAATTAGAAACTTAAATAACTGCAGGAGGTTACATAAATGGATACAAAATCGCTGATCATTGACATCTCTACAACTTTATTTCAACAAAAAGGATACAAGAGTGTAGGATTAACCGAAATTTTAAAAGCATGTAATATTGCAAAAGGTTCCCTTTATCATCATTTTCCAAATGGAAAAGAGGAACTACTTATTGCTTGTCTTAATTCAATGAAAGTAGCCATTACAACGGACACGGAGAATATTTTCAAGCGATACCCAACTACGCAAGAAGCGACACAGATGATGATTGAAAAACTTGCAGCGGACTTTGAGCGAGAAGGCACCATTACTGGTTATACATTTAGCAGCATCGTTCGGGAAATGGCTTCCCTAAGTGAGCTTGTCCAAAATGCTTATTCAGAACTTTATACAAATATTCAAGAGATATTTTCGAGGAAATTAGTAGAAGATGGTTTTATAAAAGAAACAGCTGATTCTACGGCACTTTTACTTATTGCAACGATTGAAGGTGGGGTTATGCTTTGTTTAGCACAAAAATCAAGCGAACCATTAAAAATGATTTTACGAGCATTACCTAATTTATTGAAAGTGTTTTAATACCTATGAAAGAATAGTTTTCTTGCAAGCTTAAAGGGTTATATTAAAAATATAACACTCATAAGGAGACACCATTCATGGGAGATTTAACAGAAGAATTAGTTCCACTACCCCAATCATTTTATGAGCAGCCTACTCTTGAACTGGCAAAGGCACTGTTGGGATGCCTCCTTGTTAAGGAAACGAATGAAGGGCTAGCGGCAGGGTATATTGTCGAAACAGAGGCTTATAAGGGTCCTGGTGACAGGGCGGCTCATAGCTATAATAATAGAAGGACCGCAAGAACTGAGATTATGTTTCATCGTTCTGGTCTAACTTATACCTATTTAATGCACACACACTGTCTTTTCAATGTAGTGAGCGGGGGAGAAGAAAAACCTGAAGCTGTTTTGGTCCGCGCTTTGGAACCTGCTTTTGGAATAGAGCTAATGAAAATCAGGAGGGGGAGTGAAGTTGAAACAAACCTAACCAACGGCCCTGGCAAACTGACAAAATCATTAGGTATTACAATGGAGGACTATGGCCATGCCCTCACGTACCCACCATTATTTATTTCCAAAGGCTTCAAAACGGATAGCATATCAGCGGGGAAAAGGATTGGCATTGATAAATCGGGTGAGGCAAGGGATTATCCATGGCGGTTCTGGGTAACTAATAATCCCCATGTTTCAAGGCATCAAAAATCTGATTATGTAATTAAATAGGACTTAACCCGGCGGTTAAGTCCCTATCAGAAATGGTTTCGTTTAGTTATTAAAATAGGCTTGCAGCCAATTCTACATTCCTTTCCTTTTTTTTTAAAATTTATCGAAAAGGATTAATTATTTAATCCCTTTAGCTTCGATTATTTACAAGTATGAAGTTTTTTTAAAATAAAACCTTCTTAACACCCCCTTATGATGAAAATGGAATGGTTCCGATCACCTGGACCAATAAAATCTAATGCGGCAGGAGAAAATACGATAACTTTTCTCTTAACGCCCTCCAAATGGGTTCGGATTGGTTCAATTACTGCGAGTTCCTGAAAGATACCGACTCCAGAGAAAATCCTTTTTTTGGCTCTCCATCCCGATCCAATCTTAGTTGATTTACTTACTGCAGAAGTGGAGGCAGGAGTGATAGATTCTTTCTTATCCTTAGTGAATACCTGCTCTTGTTTAAGAACTTCCTCTTCTGTCGAAGCGACAATACCGATTTCACGGTTATTGACCATTAAGACGAAGTGATAACCTGTTTCGGATTTCTTTTGGACAATTTCTACTTCATCCGTTATGATCGTGACAAAGTCAACGGATTCTTTTGTATGTGAGTCTTGAGAGTTTTCCTTCTGCTTAATGACTCGATAAGAGGCCTTTGCTCCAATTCCTTCATCTGTGAAATCAAACGGTTTTATACTTTGTGTTCGCACAAAGTAAAGCTGCTGAACCTTTTCAAGGCTGTCTAATTGGACACATAAAGCAAAATCTTCTTTCACCGCCTTCCCCTCTGTCGTGGAGAGCATTGGGACATTCATTTTCATTCTCGGAAATTGAACGAAGATGTAGCTGAAGTTTTTCTTAGGCTGTAGATCCGAAAGTCTCATAAACTCACAACCTTTCCGTTTTGTTACAAGGTTCTTTTCCCTGTTAGAGTATAATTCCATATTGATCTTCTCATTCCTGTTAAGGTATGAAGAGTTTTCATCGTCACTTTCTTATGAAATGCGAGGGTTCCTCCTATTTGTTGAGTAATTATGAGGAAATCTACTAGCGAATCATGGAAAGGATAAAAATTTCCTTCTTAAAACGACAATTTATAGACTATTCAATTAATTATGTATACAATAAGCTTTATATATAATCGCTTTAGCCAAATAAAATACTATTGGTTCAGTTCCAAAATAAATGAAACTTTACTAAATACTTGGAGGAAACTATGAACTTTGTAAGCACACGCGGTAATGTTAGTAAAATTGGTTTTATTGATACAGTCTTAATGGGACTGGCAAATGATGGGGGACTATTAGTTCCAGAAAAAATTCCACAGATTCCTGCAGCTAAGCTGGACGAAATGGCTTCATTATCCTATCAAGAATTAGCATACGAAATTTTTTCCTATTATGTGGATGGTGAAATTCCAGACAATGAGCTAAAAGCATTAATTGATACAAGCTATGCGTCCTTTCGTAACGTAGAGGTAACACCTGTTAAAAAGCTGAAGGAAAATATGTATGTGCTAGAACTATTTCATGGTCCCACTTTTGCTTTTAAAGATATTGCTTTGCAATTCTTAGGAAATTTGTATTCCTATGTTTCAAAGAAGACAGGCGAAACCATTCATATTCTCGGTGCAACTTCAGGAGATACGGGAGCATCAGCGATTGAGGGTGTCAGAGGAAAAGAAGGTATTCGCATTTGTATTCTGCACCCCCATGGTAAAGTCAGCAAGGTACAAGAATTGCAAATGACCACGGTTGATGATAAAAGTGTGTTGAATTTGGCTATTAATGGAACGTTTGATGATGGTCAAAGAATCATCAAAGAATTGTTTGCAGATGTAGATCTGAAAAACAAATATCATCTGCGTGCCATTAATTCGATTAACTTTGTTCGAATTTTAGCCCAGACCGTTTATTATTTTTACGCGTATTTTCAAGTGAAAAAGGAAAAAGAAATAAAAAACATTAATTTTAGTGTGCCAACGGGAAATTTCGGTGATATATTTGCGGGATATCTTGCAAAGAAAATGGGCCTGCCGGTTGGTAAATTAATTGTTGCGACGAACGAAAATAATATTTTAGAAGGGTTTATTCAAGAAGGAGTGTATGAGCCGGGTGAATTCCGCACTACCTATAGCCCTTCAATGGATATCCAAGTGGCAAGTAATTTTGAGCGCTATTTGTACTACTTGCTTGGGGAAAATTCCAAGGCAGTGTCAAACTTAATGGAAAAATTTAAGTTAGAAGGAAAAATAATTGTGAGCGAAGAGTTGCTCCAACAGGTTCAAAAGGATTTTGCTGCTCATGGGGTAGAAGGGGAAGAATGCTTGCAAACCATTAAGGAGTACTATGATGAGACAGGCTATTTATTAGACCCGCATACGGCTTGTGGGGTGGCGGCCTATGAAATTTGTAATAATCCGGATGAAGTGTGTGTGACACTAGCTACCGCTCATCCTGCAAAATTCAATGAATCAATCGAGCGTTGTGGAATCCAGCAGACATTCCCTGAACAAATCAGTCAGCTGTTTGATCAACCACAGTTTGTAAAAGTAGTTGAGGCAGAAAATGATGAAATCATTCTCCACCTTGAAAAGCTCTTTAGTCTTTCAGCTAATTAATAGGATAAAAAGAGCTGTCTCATCCCAATGAGACAGCTCTTTTTATGGAGAGTAATTACGTTAAAAAGGTTTTTCAAATTTTCTCATCCAATACTCAGCAGCTAAAAAAATAAAGTCTTTAGCAATCCTGCTTAAATAGCTGCCTTTTTTATAACTAGCATATAGGTCCCATACTGGTTTTTGAATGATTGAAAAATAAGAAACATTGGAACTGTGCTCGGCATAAGAAATTGGAAAGACGGAACAGCAAATGCCTTCAGCAACCATTTTATATAAGTTGTGACAACTTCTCGTTTCTAAAAGTATATGTGGACTGAGGTTTTCTTCGATAATAAGCTGATCATAGATTTCGCGCAGTGTTGAACCCTTTTGCATAATAGCAAAGGAATCATTCTCAAAACGTCTTAGACTTATGGAAGGAAGTTGTGCGCCCAAATTCCCCCCTAAATATGCTAGCGGATGAGTTTTAGGAATTCCCAATATGATTTCTTCAGAACATATACGGAAATATTCATCATTCGTTTTTTGGAAATCTTGTAGAGTTACGAAACCAAGATCAAGATTTCCCATTGAAATTTCAGTTTGCTGTTGTTTAACGGCCATTTCCATCGGCTCTATTTTTATCTTTGGATATTTTTTATAAAAAGCAGGATAAATAGCAGCAAACATTTCAGGGCCACGTTCTGGTGTCAATCCGATGGATAATGTTCCTTTTTTTATATCAATTAAATCATTAATTTCGTTGTAGGTATCTTTTTTAATCCGGACCATTTTTTTTGCGTTTTCCATATAAATCTTACCTGCTTCGGTTAAATGCCAATTACTTCGCGAACGAACGAAAAGTTGTGTTCCGAGTTCACTTTCAAGCTTTAATAGTTGCTGGTTTAATGCCGACTGCGTAATAAAAAGTTTTTCAGCAGCCTTTGTTATATTATTTTCTTCTGCTATTTTAATCATATTTTCCAGCTGTTTTAAGTCCATATTAGCAAGAATTCCTCTCTTAACTCTTAATTTTTTTAAGAGAAATCTAAAATATAAAACTTTTACTTTATTATGCTCTCAGCTTACAATTTTTTTGAATAGAGAACAAGTACTGAGGAGGAAGAACCTTGGGATTAAAACATTTTATTAAAATGAATGAAAATGATAATGTTGCCATTACTGTAAATGCTATTGTCTCGGGAACCACCATCATGGGGGATATTACGGCCAATCAGGATATTCCACAAGGACACAAAATTGCTCTACGTGATCTGGAGGAGGGCGAAGCAATCATCCGTTATGGCGTGATACTAGGTTATGCTTTGCATGCAATCAAAAAGGGAGATTGGATCAATGAGCATATGCTCGAACTTCCAACTCCACCATCATTAGATGAAATGGAATTTGCCACAAATTTGGTAACGGATTTACCTCAACCACCTGTTCGGACGTTCATGGGCTATCGTAATCCAAATGGGCCATTCGCCGGAACTAGAAACATTTTAGGAATCGTTACAACCGTTCAATGTGTCACGGGCATATTAAATAATGCAGTCAAGAAGATGAAGGAAGAACTTCTTCCTCATTATCCAAATGTAGATGATGTAGTAGCCATTAATCATGCTTACGGATGTGGCGTCGCTATAAATGCGCCAGAAGCCCAAATTCCTATCCGAATGCTCCGAAATATGGTGAAACATCCTAATTTTGGCGGAGAGACGATGGTGATCTCTTTGGGATGTGAAAAACTAACGTTAGAAATGCTGCTAGATGAAACCGATATTTCTCCTGATAATATTGTCGTTTTACAAAACGTTAAAGGCCATGATGCCATAATTGCAGAAATTATGAAAATGGCAGATACCAAACTCAAAAAATTAAATCAAAGAAAGCGTGTCGAACTATCTCTTTCAGAATTATGTATTGGTTTGCAGTGCGGTGGAAGTGATGCTTTTTCAGGTGTGACTGCGAATCCCGCTGCCGGTTATGCAGCAGATATGTTGGTCCATGCTGGTGCTACGGTCATGTTTTCTGAAGTAACGGAAGTACGTGATGGTGTTCATATTATTGGAGAACGTTGTGTTAACGAGGAAGTGGGGAAAAAATTAGCATCGGAAATGAAATGGTATGACAAGTATCTTGAAAATGGCCAAGTTGATCGCTCCGCCAATCCTACCCCAGGGAATAAGAAGGGCGGATTATCAAATATAGTCGAAAAAGCAATGGGCTCCATTGCGAAGTCGGGAACATCGCCCATTGTTGAAGTTCTCTCTCCGGGGGAAAGGCCAACGAAAAAGGGTATGATCTTTGCGGCTACACCAGCAAGTGATTTTGTCTGCGGTTCTTGTCAATTGTCTAGTGGAATGACACTTCAGGTATTTATGACAGGGCGTGGTACTCCATATGGATTAGCTGTTGCACCTGTTATTAAAGTTTGTTCGAGAAACGATATGAAAGATATGTGGGAAGACTTAATCGATGTAAATGCAGGGCCGATTGCAACAGGAGAAGCAACAATCAAAGAGATTGGAACCCTGCTATTCAACGAAATTATCGATGTCGCAAGTGGACGTAAACAATGTTTGGCAGAGAAATATCAGCTTCATAATGATTTTACCCTATTTAATCCAGCGCCGATAACCTGATAGTTTGTTAGAAAGCAGGATACCGATAAAAGCTAGGACCTCAATATTCATGTTGGAGGTCTTTTTTTTTATCTATAAATATGAAAAATCAAATCTGTAACATATTTGTAAATAAATAGAAATATTTTGTATAATGGTAATTAGTCAACTATAAGGGGGATTTGAATGAAGGTATTTTTATTACTATTATCATTAGTGGTGTTTTTAGCTTTCCTTGGCTATAACCTGTTTGCTCCAAAGCAAAAAATAGCTAAAATTCACATTCAAATGATCAGTCTAGGGTTTTATCTTGTTTTAACCTTTGGGATGCTATTTCTCTATCAGAAACATTTTACAAAAGATGTAAGCGCTTTAAAAGGAGTGGAGACGCAGACTAAAAAAGTAGAAAAAAAGGCAATAGAGGAAAAGCCTAAAGAGGATGAAAAAACGACCACAGATACACAGCCCATAACACAGGAACCTGTGGAAGAAGAACGAATTGAAATTGTTAATGGGCCTCCAAGTGCAGTAAAAGGGCCAAGCCATCCAAAATATAAAATGGATGTTTCTTATGACTCTAGTAATCATGTAATAAACGGAACTATGAGTGTCGATTTTACCAATAATTTAGATGTAGATTTGCCTAATTTGTATTTTAATGTCTGGGGAAATGCAAATGTCTATTTAGCGAAAAATCAAAACGAACAGGTTGTCAGGGTTGAACAAATGAAGGTAAATGGGCAGCCTGTAAATTATGAGCTTAAAGGGACATCACTACATATTCCAGATGTACTGATAAAGAAGAAAGAAACCGCAAAGGTGGAAATGACTTTCTCCGTTACCCTTCCTGAAGTTCAAGATCGCTTTGGCTGGAATAAATCCACAACTTCTTTAGGGAACTGGTTTCCCATCCTAGCTGTTTATGATGATGAAGGCTGGAACGTCGATCCATTTTATCCAAATGGCGAATCTTTTTATTCTTTATCAGGAGATTTTGATGTTACGTTTACGACCGAAAAGGAACAGGTGATTGCCGCTACCGGAACGGAAGTGGGGGAACCAAGCATAAATGGTGCATTATCGACTCATCATTATCAAGCAGCCAATGTACGCGACTTTGCCATGGAATTAGATCCTAATTATAAGGTAAAACAAACAAAGGCAGGCAATGTGAATATTAATGTCTATTATAAAGAGGAAGATTCTAAATATGTAGACTCGATGATCAATGCAGGGTCCAAAAGTATTTCGTTATTCAGTGAGAAGTTTGGACAATACCCATGGCCAGAGCTCGATATTTGTGCTATGGAAGGCTGGTTTGGTGGGATGGAGTATCCACAGCTTGTTATGATTACTATTCTTCCCGATAATCAAACATCTGGGGTAGACACATCGAGTTTTTGCTGTTGACCAACAATAACAGAAGAGCGTAACTAAGAATAGGTCATTGAGAATTCTCAATGACCTATTCGATTGTAATAATTTATGATTAGGACTTTCATAGAAGGGTTGTACAATTTACAACTTCCTTATTTAAGTTTAATATAGAGTGATAGAAATATTAATGAACAATTTGCTCCAACAAAATAAAACGGAAAAAGTAGATTTTAAATTGCTAGATTTGACAAATTGAAGAAATACTATTAAAATTTTAAATTATTCAACAATATTAGTTTTGTGTTAAGATATTATAGTGGTTTATCTTTTAAAACGATCACTGTAGTACTTCTTAGAAAATTACATACTTAGCAAGCTATGATGGCTATGGTTCAAACTATAGCTGGAGCAGCTTCTGGAGAGAACGCAGGGTATCCTGCGGCGCCGAAGGGTTCACAATCTCAGGCAAAAGGACAGAAGAGTACGAGTGTTATTTTGTTATTCTTATAAAAGAGTAGATGATAATATTTGTTATTCTAATGACCGGTGAGATTGGATGATATCCAATCTTTTTTTTATTGATTTTAAACTTTGTTCATAAATTCACAAATGAAACAAAGGAGAAAATAACTAAATAGGGGGAACTAAAATGGCACAACAAGAATTAAAAAGAGACCTAAAAAATCGGCATGTTCAACTCATCGCGATTGGTGGAACGATTGGTACAGGTTTATTTTTAGGCTCAGGAAAAGCAATTCAGTTAGCCGGCCCTTCGATTATTTTTGCTTATTTGATCGTTGGGATTGCCTGCTTCTTTGTTATGAGGGCCATGGGGGAACTTCTATTATCGAAGAAAGGTTATCAATCCTTTACTGATTTTGCTGTAGACTATATTGGACCTTGGGCTGGTTATATAACAGGATGGACGTATTGGTTCTGTTGGATTATGACCGCAATGGCAGATATTATCGCGGTTGGCGTATATGTTCAATATTGGTTTGATATTCCGCAATGGGTACCAGCAATCGTTTGTTTGGTTTTGTTATTGGGACTAAATTTAATGACGGTAAAACTTTTCGGAGAATTAGAATTTTGGTTTGCTTTAATTAAAGTGATCACCATCCTCGCCTTGATCATAATCGGGATTGTTTTGCTAGTGGTTGGATTTCATACAAAGGCAGGTACTGTGACGGTTAAAAATATTTGGGGATATGGCGGCCTGTTTCCAAATGGAATTTCAGGTTTTCTTCTTTCATTCCAATTGGTTGTGTTTGCCTTTGTGGGTGTTGAATTGGTTGGAGTATCTGCCGCAGAAACGTCAAATCCACAAAAAAATATTCCATCAGCCATTAATAAAATACCTTTAAGAATTCTATTTTTCTATGTCGGTGCACTTATTATTCTTTTATGTATTAATCCATGGACGCAGTTAAATGCAGCCAACAGTCCATTTGTAAAGACGTTCAGCTTAGTGGGCATTCCAATTGCCGCAGGGATAATTAATTTTGTTGTCTTAACATCTGCAGCTTCTGCTTGTAACAGCGGATTATTTTCAACAAGCCGAATCCTGTTTAATTTAAGCAGTCATGAACAAGGACCGGCTAACTTTGCAAAATTAAATAAAAATCATGTACCAAGTAATGCCTTACTTGTATCCGCATTAGTTTTATCTGTTGGAGCCTTGTTAAGTAAGTTAATACCAGAACAAGCCTTTGGGATCGTAACAACGATCAGTGCGATTTGTTTTATTTGGGTTTGGAGTATTATTTTGATTTGCCACTTGCGATATAGAAAATTACGACCGGATTTACAAAAAAAGTCGACATTTAAAGCCCCGTTTACCCCATTTATTAATTATGTGGTTTTAACGTTATTTGCTATGATTCTAGTGATTATGCTTTTTGCTGAAGCAACACGAACAGCTTTATTAATGACTCCATTATGGTTTATTGTTTTATTTATCTTTTATTCATTTAAAAGGAAAAAAATTAAGGGGAAGAATTTCCGTATAAATGCCCCAGTTCGGGATTAGAGCACCCTTTTTGTAGAATAAAAATAGGTCATTGAGAAATCTCAATGACTTATTTTATCACCCCGTAGGAAGCAAATAGTTTATTTAGCCTATGAATTAATAAACTCTTGTGCTCCATGCTTTACTCATAAAATTAATGAAGGAGAATAAATATCAAAAGGGTGAGTATTTTTCTGGGAGGGAAAAAAGAATGAATGGAGTCTTTGAGAGGACAGCAAGATTTGAGCATCGATTTTGGCTTCAAATTTTAGGGGATCATTCCAGGTTTATTTATGAAGCGTTAGCACCGGTTCAAAAAAAGGAGATAGAACAGGCCTCGCAATTTATTCAGGTATTTGATACACTCTTGGACCATGCAAATTCAACAGATTTGATGCAGTTAACAGAACAAGCTCACATTGAAGTGATAAAATTACGTGAATATAAATTAGAATTATTAAGAAAACATCTTATTGGGAAAATCAAAATACACTTATCACCAACCTTCATTAATCATATGGTAAATGAATTGGAGGAATATGTAAGAATCCTCAACCATTTAAAAGCTGGGCAAGTCCCGCCTGTCTATCATGAACTTCACCATCATTTATTATGGTTATTAGATGCAGCGGGTCATTCAGATGCAATTTCTGCCAATTTAGACGGTGTTGAAAAACAGTTAAAGGTGAAAAGTAATGCCTTTACGAAGAATTTTGAAGCATTTTACTTAAAGGCAGTAGAACTTGCTGGTTATTTAAGAACCAATTTGACTACGTTTCCAGCCTTAGAAAAAATGAACGTTGACAGTCAGTTGGAAATTAAATTATTTCAAAATTTTTTAGAGGAAATAGAAGAGCTTAGGCTAAGTCATAAGGCATTGGGAACATTTGCCCCATTAATGGCAGATCATATGTACCGGGAAGAATGTTATTATTTAATGAAATTAGCAGAATCAACGAATCTTGAAATGCCAAACTGCGACCCTGCAAAACCACGGCTTAAGGAATGAAAAATGAATTAGATTGAAGAGGGGCAGAATAAATAAATCTGCCTCTTTTTGGTATCCATTATCTGATTTTTATGGATATTTATGTCATTAGGTGTACCTTCTCAATTGAGAAGGTATGCTAAAGTATCTGTTTTTCTCCAAAAGTATTGCCTTCTGTAAAGCGCCGGATTACAATCCATTTCGGTACATTAAATGAAGGAGAGAAACGATACTTGAAATTAAACGAAAATGAAAGATTAAGTATATATAATGGCCTTGCTTCTACCGTCTCAACCAATGCAGTCAATGGCTATATTCCCCTGTTTGCACTAAGTGTTTTAGGGGCAACCAACCAGCAGATGGGTTTGATTACATCGCTTCCATCCATAATAGGGATGCTGGCACTGATTCCAGGTACAATCTGGCTAAATCGGGCCCATAGCAAAAAAACTTTTACCGTCATGTCTACATTTATTACTAGGCTTCTATTCATGCTCATTATGTTTGTTCCGTTTTTATCAGATACTTATTCTGCCTGGGTTCTGGTTGGATTAATCGCCCTTTTAAATTTTCCAGGGGCACTATCCGGATTATCTTGGCAAACTTTAATTGGTGACCTTGTTCCTGAGAATAGAAGGGGAGAGTTTTTTAGTACACGGAACCGGCTGTCAACGTTTACAGCGATGGGGATTACTTTTTTAACAGGTTTTTTCCTGCAGCAATTTAACAAGAACAATCCGTTTCCATACCAGGTCTTATTTGCTCTTGGATTCGTATTTGCTATTATTGAAGTCTACTATTTATGGAAACATAAAGAAAAGGATGCAATAGTTCTAAAGGAAAACTTCGTGATAAAAGAGAAGAAGAAAAATCTTTCTTTAGAGGTTTTTAAGAATAAACCGTTTGTATCGTTTATGATTTGTGCACTCCTGTTTAACTTTGGGGCACAAATGGGATGGTCTATATTCAGTATTTATCATATAAGGGAAGCGCATGCTACCGCCTTATGGTTCAGTCTATTTTCCGTCACCAATCAATTCGCACAAATTATCAGTATCAAGTGGTGGGCAAAAGCAGCAGACCGTTGGGGGAATACCATAGTATTGTTTGTGGCTGCTTGCGGTATGGCAACTGCACCGGCTTTGACCATATTATCTACTAGTCTCATTTATATAACCTTGATTAATCTATGGATCGGCCTGTTTGTTTCAGGTACAAACCTGCTCTTATTTAACCAGTTGTTAAAGGTTTCTCCTGAGCTAAACAGAACAACTTACATTGCCAACTATAACTTTTTATTATCGATAATTGGCTTTGTGGCACCTCAGTTCGGCGTTTACCTGTTGAATTTGCTGGGGATGAATTCGGCTATGGTTACAACTTCAATCGTTCGGTTTTTAGTGGGCTGTTCGTTCCTCATCGTAGCATTGAAATGGGAACGGAAACCTAAACCAAAACCAGCTTATTAAACCTGAAATGAAGTGCCGATATATAAATGAAATAAAGCCCACACTTATATTATTGAAGTGCGGGCTTTGTTAATAATAGATGCGCAAGCTATTAATTTTGCTGAACTAAACGCACAAGCATATGTGCTAGTTTGTGCTGTTCTTCCTCAGTACCCACTTTCCAAAGCTCCTGCAATAATCGTTCCTCTGAATTCTTAGGAGACTGTTTTTCGGCGAGGTAGCTGGCTACTTTCTGAGCAGAGTTCGCTAATTGCTCCTCATCCATTCCAAGTTTTTCACCTAAATTCACTTTCCCGCTTAGGTATTCTCTGAAATCATCAAAACTGGTTAAAGAATCACCGTTCTTATAAATCTGGTTTTCTATTTCTTGTTCATTTAACTGTTTTTCCATGATGATCACTCCTTTTCTACTTTTGTTTAATGTGTATAGCTTATAGCTTCCCTGTCCGCTTTAGGATAAAACCTTAATAAACTAGAAATATGTTAAGAGAGGAAATTTGAGGTTTTAAATTCATAAGAACAATGGACGCGTAACTTTTCATAAGCTATTGTATTAATGAATGAGGGTGTTCAGATGAGAATGATAAGACAATTACTACCACAAACTATGATCGGTCAAGCGTGGACCGGCCGGCATATTGTATTACTTCACTGTACAAATAATAATCAGTTCATAAATCTTTATAAAAGTTTCCACGCACCCATTGAACCACCACGTAACAATTGTGCCGAGACACTATCACAATTACTTAGTATCGGGTACAAAATTATGGCCATTACACCCATCACATCCAATCAAATTCAATATTTCTTGGTACTTTGATGGTGAATTCAGAGAATGTTAAGCCGTTGGGGCAATATCATCAGCAACATACAATTTTCTTATAGAGTGATTTAATTTTGGGCGATGGGGTGAGATCGTAATGAAGTTCGAGCGGCAAAAAGCGATAATGCTGGCTGAAAATATAAATGGTTTTATTAACTATGTTCAGAAAAATCATGAGAATAAAAACAGCTTTAGGTTTAATTCGGATAAATTGTATCAAATTAAACTGCTGATTGAGGAGTATAAGTTTCAAATCCTTGCTGATGAATTGCTAAGAATTAATCAGTATGATTGGGATGAAACATACACCTATTATTTAGTTGATCGTTTTAAAGCGGGAATGGATATTATTGAGGAATACATTAAAAATCATTATCCTGATTTATATCTTTTAACCGCACGGCTGCACACCCTAAGGAATTTAAGTGAATTGTTTAGCAAGTACCAACCAAACTAACAAGGCAGGATTCCCCTTATTGAATAAAAAAATTGTAGAAAGAACAACTATTTTGGAAATGAAAAGTGTGTTAGGAATTCCAAATAAAAGGGAAAAGATTAGTAACAGTATAATTTTGATTTCTAGGTAAGTTAAATTGATGTGTAATGGGCCTTTCAATCCAAATAATTATTAATGGAGGGATAAAATTGAGAATCAATAAACCTGAATGGCAATCACTGAGCAAGGAAACAAAAATGAAGCTGATCCGTTTGGCGATTTTGGAAAATTCACTCAAGTATTCTTCGCCATTAATAATTACACGGCAGCAGGGGGCATAAAGCGATAAATCAAACATAAAAAATACCTAACACATGAGAGTTAGGTATTTTTTTTTGATTTAGTAAGAGAGAACTTAGCCACTATATTTAAAGATGGTGTTAGGCACCTATCTTTTTCAATAATGCGCGACAGCTACTATCTAGCTCCTTTTTTCTAATCAACAAACTTTTTGTACTTGAAAAGTAGTGAAAGTAAAGACATCTCTTCCTTCTAAGGATATTATAATGGTAGATTAATGAAAAGTAGAAGTAATTGAGACATAAATAAGGAGGAGTTTGTTTTGAAATTTGATAAAGTGCGCTGGGGTATTGTTGGTTGTGGTGATGTAACGGAAGTCAAGAGTGGACCAGCCTTTCAAAAAATAGAAAATTCAGAGCTGGTTGCGGTCATGCGTCGCACGGGAGAACTTGCGAAAGATTATGCTGAACGGCACCAGGTGCCAAAATGGTTCGATGATGGTGATGCGCTTATTAACGATCCCGATGTCGATGCTGTCTATATTGCCACACCACCAGAATCCCATAAAGAATATACCCTAAAAGCTGCCAAAGCAGGAAAACCAGTTTATGTCGAAAAACCAATGGCTCGAACTATAGAAGAATGCCAAGAGATGATTGCTGCATGCGAGGAAGCCGGAGTTCCGTTATATGTGGCCTATTATCGCAGGGCGCAGCCGAGGTTTTTAAAAATAAAAGAGCTTTTGGAAAATCATGCTATAGGGGACATTCGGTTTGTATCTGTAACACAGTATCAAAAAGCTACGGATGATGTGTTGGACCCCCAGCACCTACCTTGGCGCGTCCAACCTGAATTGGCAGGTGGTGGGTTATTTTTCGATTTAGCCAGTCATACGCTGGACATGCTCGACTTTTTGCTCGGACCGATTAAGGATGTCCAAGGCTTCGCGTCTAATCAAGCAGGTTATTACCCTGCGGAAGATATCGTGACAGGTACATATTTATTTGAATCAGGGATTCATGGTGTAGGTAATTGGTTTTTTACAGCTTTTGAGAATGTCGATGTTAATGAAATTGTGGGCAGCAAAGGGAAAATTACTTTTTCAACTTTTGGAAACGAACCCATCCTTTTGACAACTGCTAGTGGAACGGAGCAGTGGAGTTTTGATCGGCCGGAACACGTTCATCAACCCCTTTTAGAGACAGTTGTAGCGGAATTAACCGGTAATGGAGGGAAGTGTCCAAGCAACGGTGTGTCAGGAGCGAGAACCAACTGGGTCATGGGTGAAATGGTGAAACATTATTATCTTGCTAAATAGGCTGGGAAAATGGTAGCCGGAATGTTTTTGGAAAAATAGTTTATAATTTTTTTAAGGCGGTGGTTACTATTTTTTACTCAATTATTTTATTTGTCCTTGCGGGATTAGCAGAAATTGGCGGAGGCTATTTAATTTGGCTGTGGTTGAGAGAGGCCCATTCTATTTGGTATGGTTTAATTGGGGCTCTAATATTGGTCGTTTATGGAGTGATCCCTACCTTTCAAAACTTCCCAAGCTTTGGTCGTGTTTATGCGGCCTATGGGGGAGTGTTTATCATTTTATCAGTACTGTGGGGATGGGGAATTGATAAAAAGACACCTGATACATATGACTTTATTGGCTCAGTTATTTGTTTAATTGGCGTATCTATTATGTTGCTGGCACCAAGACATTAGAAGTAAACCGAACAGAGTTTTTTCATACAATTCAAATGTCAAAACACTTATATAAATAATCGAGTTAAAATAACTTGTATATACAAGTGTATTAAATGTATCCGTTGTCAAATACATTTGAAAGCAGGCGATAAAATGAAAACTGAAAAAGAAAAAATGTTGGCTGGAGAAATGTACAATCCTGCTGACCCAATACTATTAAAAGATCGAGAGGAAGCAAGACGCCAGACTAGAATATATAATCACACATTAGAAACTGAAGGAGAAAAACGGACTGCCTTATTAAAGGAATTACTCGGTTCAACCGGGGAAAATATATATATGGAACCAAATATACGTTTTGATTATGGTTATAACACACACGTAGGTGAAAACTTTTATGCTAACTTTGACTGTACTATTTTAGATGTTTGTGAAGTGAGATTTGGGGATAATTGTTTGCTTGCACCTGGAGTACAAATCTATACAGCAACCCATCCACTTCATCCAACTGAACGTAATTCAGGTGTTGAATATGCCAAACCGATTACAATTGGAAACAATGTATGGATTGGAGGAAGTGCAGTCATCAACCCGGGAGTAACGGTAGGAGACAATGTTGTAGTTGCATCAGGTGCAGTTGTTACTAAGGATGTACCTGATAATGTTGTGGTTGGCGGGAACCCGGCAGCAATCATTAAACAAATCGAATTATAAAAAAATAAACGCCAAGTAAAGGCGTTTATTTTTTTATTCGAATGTGCTGTCCGTCTTATTACTTAATGCTTTAGCATTTGGGTCCACACTATTTCCACCATAATCAGGAATGTTACTTGCATGTTCTTGATGATAGGCTGTTCCTGAGCCTTCCGTACTATTTACGGCATTGTTGGTCCGCTGCTTAGATTGTTGTTGATCTGACATAAATATCGCCTCCAAAAGTCCATTAAAAAAATATTAGCAGTCGTGATGTTTATTTAAATGCAAGGGTGGCGGAATCAGCCAGCCTTTTTCTTTATTTAACCGAAGGACTTTTGCACCAAGTGCAGCCTTTTGCATATGGAATTGACCATACATCATCGCTATGTCTTCTCTAATCGACATGCCAATTACCCCGCTGCATGCCACTAGACCAGCCGCAATATCAGTAGAAATAGTTGCGGCAATCGCTGGATCCGGAATTCTAGCACCAATTGGGATTTCTTCTAAGCATGCTTCTGGCGGGTCAGGTAATGCTGGCGGCAGTCCAATCCCATTTTCTTTTAATATTTCTTCGATTTGTTTTCTTTGTTGTTCGCCAAGTTCAATAGCTTCTATTAGAATCTTTTTTAAATCATCATCACCAGCATGATTTAACATGGTTTTATAACCAGCAATCATACTATTACCGGCTAATTGTGAAGCCCAGATATCAAAGACCTCGCCATAATGTAAAGGTTCGTCTTTAGGATTTCCACTTAAGATACCCATTTTTACCCTCCTTAATGTCGTTGAAAATTTATTCAATATGGAAGTGCCTCCTTTCTTGAAGCACGCATATAGTTTTCCAACAACATCAAGAAATCATTCTAAAAAAAGAAGAACGAATAGCTTTTTCACAATTCGTTCATTGATTGTTCATAATTACCTGTTATGATAGATGTTAGGGAAAATGGTTCTAATCTCATATTTAAAAGTGCCTGTTAGTTTGTCATAATAGTGTGCTAGAAGGTGGTGCAATAAATGAATAATTTACTACACAAGGGTCAAAGTATTTTTAATAAATATATTGGCTTTTTCTTTTTGACTGTATTCTTTCTTTGGATAAAAACATATATGGTACAACTTACACAGTTTGATTTAGGGATAGAAAACTCATTGCAGAAGGTTCTCCTATTTATAAATCCATTAGGATCATCTTTAATATTTTTAGGAATATCTTTTTTCTTTAAAGGAAGAAAAAAATATATTTCACTAATTGTTATTGATTTTCTATTATCTTTCCTTTTATATGCGAATATTTTATTTTACCGTTTCTTTAATGATTTTATTACGTTACCAACCTTAACACAGACGCAAAATTTTGGTGATGTTAGCGGTAGTGTCCTAACCTTATTAAAACCTTATGATATTTTATTCTTTATCGATATCATTCTATTAATTGCTTTACTTGCTTTTCGCACTGTAAGGATTGAAATGAAAGATATGTCACGTAGAAAAGCATCAGTCTTATTCTCATTATCATTAGCACTATCTTGTGCTAATTTATCTTTAGCTGAATTAGACCGTCCTCAATTATTGACAAGGGGATTCGATCGAAATTATATTGTGAAATACTTAGGAATGTACAACTATACGATTTACGATGCAGTTAAAAGTACTCAAGCTTCCGCTCAACGAGTATTAGCTGATAGTGATGATATTACAGAGGTTATTAACTATACAAAATCCAATTATGCTGAGCCCAATCAAAAATATTTTGGTGCTGGTAAAGGGATGAATGTAATCTACCTACACCTTGAATCCATGCAAAACTTCCTTATTAATTACAAGTTAAATGGGGAGGAAGTTACACCGTTCTTGAATTCATTGACGAAAGATCAAAATACGATGTACTTTGATAACTTCTTCCATCAAACTGCACAAGGAAAAACGTCTGATGCAGAATTTATGTTAGAAAATTCATTATTTGGATTACCACAAGGTTCAGCCTATACGACAAAAGGCTTAAACACCTACCAAGCAGCACCAGCAATCTTGGGTCAACAAGGCTATACTTCTGCGGTATTCCACGGGAACTCTGGAAGCTTTTGGAACCGAAACGAGATTTATAAATCATTTGGATACAACAAGTTTTTTGATTCTAATTACTATCAAATTGACGATAATGAGCAAGCAGAATATGGGCTAATGGATAAACCATTTTATCAACAATCGATTCCGCTATTGGAATCATTACCACAGCCATTTTATACCAAGTTTATTACGGTATCGAACCATTATCCGTACCCAATTAACCCAGAGGATGCTACTATTGCGCCTGCTACTACGGGTGATAAATCTGTTGATGGTTATTTCCAAACCGCCCGGTATGCGGACGAGGCATTAAAACAATTCTTTGATTACCTAAAGGAATCTGGTTTATATGACCATTCCATTATTATCATGTATGGTGACCATTACGGAATTTCTGAAAATCATAATAAAGCGATGGAACAAGTGCTTGGCAAGAAAATTACTCCATTTGAAAGCACTGGTTTACAACGAGTCCCATTATTTATCCGAGTTCCTGGTATGGAGGGTGGAATAAACCACGAATATGGCGGACAAGTTGACCTGCTTCCAACTCTTCTACACTTGTTAGGTACGGATACTAAGGAGTATGTACAATTTGGTACGGATCTATTATCTGAAAAACATGATGAAGTAATCCCATTTAGAAATGGTGATTATGTGAGTCCAACCATTACATCCATTGATGGTAAATATTATGACTCGACGACTGGATTGAAATTAACAAATGATAAGCTGGAAGAAGCAAAAAAATATAAGGAACTTACACAACAAAAATTGACATTCTCAGATAAAGTCGTGAATGGAGATTTATTGCGCTTCTATACACCAACAAATTTTGTTCCAGTTGATCGCACACAATACAACTATAATAAAAAAGATGAATCGATTAAGTAACAAAACAAGCAAGGCTGCCAATTTTAGGCAGCCTTCTTTAGTGCCTAATTTGAACACTGTAATAATTAAATCGATTTGGTAAAGTGAGTTTCACTAATATGTGATTCTTATAGAACGTCTAATTTTGCAACAATGGCCACTAAAATTTGAAGCAATGCTTGAATGTTGACAGCTACTTGAGTATCAGTTGTAGTAACTTCTACATTTTTGGAACCATGAATGATTGTTTTTTGAGTGTTGCTTTGTTTTGTTTTAATAAATTGTTTAAGATCTTGAACCACTGCGTTGCCTTTACTTGTATCACCAATTGTAATACTGATGACAACGGCAATGGCTACTTGTAGTGCTGCTTGGAGTGATACAGCTGCTTGAGTATCCGTTGTGTGTACACATACCCCTTCAGAATCTTTTACAACGATCCATTCAAAGGATTCTTGTTTACTTGTCACTACTTGATCAGCTTCTTGGGTGACATTAGCTTCTTCTTTGCCTTCTTTATCACAATGATCTAAAGCCTTCCATTTATTTTCGCTCATAATTTTTTCCACCTCTTATTTTTTTTGTTTTTTATAAAACGTCTAATTCAGCCACTAATGTGAGTAGTACTTGTAATAAAGCTTGAATGTTTACAGATAGGTCTGTATCAGTAGTTGTAACTGTGATGTCTTTGGAATTTTCAATAATAACTTTTTGCTTGTTGGATTGGACAGAATCAAAGTGTTGAAGAAGATCTTGGACAACACTTTCTCCTTTTGGACTGTCACCAATTGTAATTCTAATGACTAAGGCAATAGCAAGTTGTAACCCAATTTGTAAGGAAACAGCTGCCTGAGTATCAGTGGAATGAACTTTAATGTTGCAAGAATCTTTCACGAAGATTAGTTCATTGGATTCTTGGATGGTAGCGGAAAATTGATCTGCTACTTGCTCCACTTCTGCCTTGTGCTGATTGTTTTCGAAATGATCATTTTTCTTATCATGATCATTGTGTTTCTTTTCAGAATTTTTGCTTTCATAACGCTCCTTTTTTTCATAGTCATGACTGCTTTTGTGACTCTTTTCGCTGCTTTTCTCACTACTTTTGTGCTTATGGTCTCTGCTTGATGATGCCATTACTAAACACTCCTTTATATTTGATTTCCCTTTTACTATATGAAGTTGTCCTTTTGTATGATTGGACGAGTCCCTAATTTTTTTCATTTCAAAAAAAAATACGCCTATAAAAGGCGTATGTGACATCTTGCTTAATCTATTTTCTTTTCGGTAGTGGGAGACTTAACAAAGGTATCAACTTGCTGGGATAATTCACTGACTAACTCTTTGAGCTTTTGTTTTTGCTCCGTAGATAAGCTTTCTTTGACATTATCCAAATTAACCCCATTTTTTTTGAAAATGTCACTTAACAGTAAATCGATGATGGAATTGGGAATCAGCGGATTGTTGCTCATGCGGAAACTCCTTTCAAAAAAAGTTTGTATATCACAGCATATGCAAGCACCTTCCCGCACTCTTGTACAAAATGCCTATACAGCTTGGCGGTACCTATAAAAAATGCAACAGATGTAGATAAAAAACTTATTAAGTTTTGTTTGCTTTCATTTATATAAAGAATTTGTTAAACACAAAATAGACACTATGACATAAGATAATTCAGAAATAGCGGGGAGGTGGATTTAATGGGTGGTGCTGCAGGCTTTGGTAATGGATTTGCTTTAATTGTAGTTTTATTCATCCTGCTTATCATCATTGGTGCAAGTTTTTGCGGTGGTGGCGGTTTTTACTAACAAGAAATTTCGTTGCGCTTTGTCTCCGAGAGGCAAAGCGTTATTTTTTATCCTTCCTACCGATAACATTCTTTGAATCCCCAGAACCACTTAGTGGAAAGCTAATTTAAATGTATATGGAAAGTGGGATGAAATGAAGAAGGTTTGGAACATTTATAAAGACGATTGGAAAAATATTTTTAAGGTCCCTGCGGTTACGTTATTAATTGTGGGACTTATGGTGCTGCCATCGGCGTACGCATGGATTAATATTAAAGCGATGTGGGATCCCTATAGTAACACGTCAGGGATAAAAGTGGCTGTTGCCAATATGGATGAAGGAGCCGCAATTCAAGGGAAGAAAATCAATGTTGGAAATGAGATTGTCAAAAACCTTAAAGATAACCATAAACTTGGCTGGGTTTTTGTAACACGAAATGATGCTTTAGCTGGAGTGAACAAAGGAGATTATTATGCCTATCTCATCATTCCCCAAGACTTTTCTTCAAAACTAACCAGCATTTTGGATGTAAACCCTCGAAAACCCAAAATCTTTTTTGGTGTAAATGAGAAAATCAATGCAGTTGCACCGAAAATTGCAAGCACAGGGGCGTCCAGCGTGACGGCGCAAATTAGTCAAGCCTTCATTAAAACAGTAAGTGATGCCATCTTTTCTGGTTTTTATAAGGCGGGTATTGAGTTGGAGAAGGCTTTGCCTTCGATTCATAATGTTGAACAACAAATTTTTGAACTCGAAAAAGCACTTCCACAAATGGAGGAAATGGGGAAAAAGGCGATTGAGCTTGAGGGGAAGCTGCCGGATATAAGGGAAAAAGGTCAAAAGATCATAGAGCTGGAACAAAGAATAGATGAAATTAACCAAGCAGGTGCCTCAATATTAAAGGTTGAAGCTTCCTTACCGCTTGTTAGAGAAGCCGGTGACCAAGTGATTGCATTACAAGGGAAGCTATCAGACCTTAAACAATCTGCCGACATCGTTAGAGAGATTGTCAAAAATTTATCTGAAATAGAAGCCAATATTAACCAGGCTATAGTCCGTGCTGATGAAGCCGCAACAGAGTATGCTGACCAAACGGGTAATAAGGAGCAGCTGACACGTTTGAAAAAGGAACTGATAAGCATTCATGAAACGGTCCAGCTTGCTCAAACGGATCTTGGACAAAAAACTGGGGAATTTGAAACAATCATTAATAGCAGTGCTAATTTTATAAAAAATGATTTACCAAGTGTGGAACAAAAAATCCATCGTGCGGCAGCTTTTGTACAAAATGACTTACCGGCTCTTGAAGGAGATATTCGAAAAGCAGCCGAGCTAGTTCGAACAAAACTTCCAGAACTTGAAAGGGTCGTCCATAAAGCAGCGGATTTGGCCCGTAACGACCTGCCAGGATTTTCAAAAAAAATAAGAAGTGCTGCAAATAAAATTCGTCAGTTTGAAAACAGTGTAAATGTTACCGAGTTAATCCAATACTTAAAGCATGATCCGCATACTGAAAGTAATTTTTTATCAAATCCAGTTCTTTTGGAAACGAAAAGAATATTCCCAATTCCCAATTATGGGTCAGCTATGACACCGTTTTATACGATGCTAGCTCTTTGGGTAGGAGCCACTTTCTTGATAGCCTCTCTTAGAGTAGATGTAGAAAATCAAAATATTCATTTGTACCGGGGATATCAGGTTTATTTTGGCAGATTGCTGACGTTCCTGACCATTGGGATTTTTCAGGCGCTGATTGTATCCCTAGGTGACTTGTTTTTTATTCATACATATACCGTGGACAAACTCTGGTTTGTACTACTTAGTGTATTTATTGGCATGGTGTTTATCATTATCACATTTACATTGTGTTCTGTTTTCGGAAATATTGGAAAAGGGGCGGCTATTATTTTTCTTGTCCTGCAAATCTCTAGTTCTGGTGCAACTTTTCCAGTTAGTACAACTTCCTCTTTTTTTCAAAGGATTTACCCATTTATGCCTTTTACTTATGCCGTGAGTATGCTTCGTGAAACAGTTGGAGGGATGGTTCTAGAGGTAGTCCTGAAGGATATAGCAGCCTTGGCAGTATTTGCAGCTGTTAGCTTTCTTCTAGCACTAGTTTTGAAAAAACCTTTAAGTAAATGGATTCAACAAACATCAGAAAAGGCAAGATCTACAAAGCTAATTCCCTAAGACATCAAATAGCGAACAGTAACTAGTTTGGACTGTTCGCTATGTTTACAAGAGTCTTAGGAAATTTTGTGAACTAGGTTACAAAATTACCGTAAGTTTGTTTACTGAAATCCAATCAACTTTCTGCTATGATTGGGAAATGAATGAGTAAAGGTCAGAGGTTCGACCACTTTCTAAGGGTTGGCACCTCTTCCGTTTGACTGCACATAGCTTCTAATTGGCTCTTATTTAAAAGGTAAAAATACTTTTCACGAATATCGATAAGACCTTCATTTTGAAATTCGCCCAGTGTTTTGGAGATGGATTCTCTAGTTACACCGATCATACTGGCCAACAGGGATTGGTTAATTTTCGAATCTATTTTAAATGTATCGCCACAAGGTTTTCCAAAATTATAGTAAAGATCGACCAGCAAATTGGCGGCTTTAGTTCTTACATCATAAAAGGTTAAATAGCGAATTAATCGATTCAGCATCCTTGTACGTTCAACAAGAATCATATAGGCTTTTCTAAGCACAGAAGGGTATTTATCGACTATTTGTAGGAAATCGTGTTTAGAAATTTGCCAAACGGAAATGTTTTCAATTGCTTCAATAGAAGATATTCTGTGGTTGTCACTGGAGAGTGCTTCCACCTCTCCAATAATATCTCCTGGCAGGGAAATACTTAAGACAATTTCCTTGCCTTCGTGAATACGGTAGACCTTTACCCTACCAGAACGGATGAAATATACATCTTCACTTTGATCATTCTCAAACATGAGGATATGATTTTTTTTAAATTGACGTTCCTTCAGCAGGGAAGTGATATATGTTGCATCCTGCTCAGGAATATCAGCAAAGATGGCAATTTCGGAGATTTGGCTAATCATAACAGGCATCCTTTCTTGGACCACTTATCGAATCAATAGATCTTTGATAAAAATAGTATAACACGATTTTTGTTGATATAACTCGTGCATTAAAAGGGGTAATTTGATTGAAAAAACAAATAAAAAGATTTTTTTACTTGGATGAAGCAAATACGAGTATTCGAACCGAAGGAATTGCAGGATTGACCTCCTTCATGACAGTGGCCTACATTATTGTGGTTAATGGGGCAATTTTAAGACAAGTCGGGATGCCATATGAAGCGGTTACCATAGCCACAGTTCTTTCCAGTTTTGTGGGATGCATGCTAATGGCTCTTTGGGCAAAGTCACCATTATTGCTCATTCCGGGAATGGGGGACAATGCATTTTTTGTGTTTACCCTAGTATTTTCATTAGGGCTAACCTGGCAGCAAGCACTAGCTGTTGTATTAATTGCTGGTCTGGTTTTTACTTTAACAACCATTACTAAAGGGGCCGTTTATTTATCACGATCCATCCCAAAATCAATGATTAATGCCATGACAGCGGGAATTGGCTTATTTATCGCCTTCTTGGGGCTGAAAAATGGCGGCATAATTGTTGCAAGTGAAGGGACCTTTGTTCAATTAGGAAATCTTGGCGACCCGGTTGCCTTAACAACGATTATTACTTTGGTCATACTTATCCCGCTCTCTTTAAACAATGTGAAAGGAAATTTTCTTATCGGGATTATTGCCGGTACCATTATTGGAGCTGTGCTGGGAATTGTTGATTTCTCTAGCTTGCGTGATTTTAATTTATCCTTTAGCGGCTATGATAAGATATTTTTCGCTTTTGACTTTAGTCAATTCAATACGATTAACTTTTGGACAGCCGTTTTCTCTTTATCAATGGTGATTATCTTTCAAAATATGGGTGCCCAGCTTGGTATGCTTCCTGATAAGTCTAAGTTCAAACGATCCTTTCAGGCAAACGCATTTTCAATTGTTACAGCAAGCGCTTTTGGCTGCAGCCCGACCACAACGGCAGCAGAGTCTGCCACAGGTATTGCGGCAGGCGGGAGAACCGGTTTAACATCGTTTACAGCTGGATTATTGTTTATCCCTGCAATATTTTTAATTCCGCTTTTCAAGGTGATACCAAATGCCGCGATTGCGCCTGTATTAATTATCGTTGGCTGCTTAATGGTTCAAAATTTAAAAGAAATACCATTTGGAGATTTTACAGAAGCTTTTCCGGCTTATTTGATGCTGGCGATTATGCCATTGTCGTTTAGTATTGCCAATGGAATTGCCTTTGGTTTTATTGCCTATCCCATTTTAAAAATTGTTACCGGACGAAAGAAGGAAGTATCGGTTACCATGTACGTGATTGCCTTCTTCTTTCTTCTATACTTTATTTTAGGTTCTATTTAATGAAGCATCCATGCGGGTGCTTTTTTGCTTGACAATAAAAGAGCTTTTATGTTATTAAAATAATGGTTAGCACTCGAAGATGGAGAGTGCTAAAATAATGGAGAACCATTTTAAAGGAGAGGTCTTAATGGAAACCAAACAATTTAAAGCAGAGTCTAAACGATTATTAGACATGATGATCAACTCCATTTATACACATCGGGAGATTTTTTTAAGGGAATTATTATCAAATGCAAGTGATGCGATTGATAAAATTTATTACAAAGCACTAACGGATGATTCGTTAAACTTTGATAAAGACAGTTATTACATAAAAGTTGCGGCGGATAAAGAAAATCGCATCTTAAAAATTGTTGATACTGGAATTGGGATGACCAAGGAAGAGCTTGAAACTAACCTAGGAACGATTGCCAAAAGCGGATCATTAGCGTTTAAAAGGGAAAACGAACTAAAGGATGGCTATGATATTATTGGTCAATTTGGGGTTGGTTTTTATTCAGCTTTTATGGTGGCAGATGAAGTAACGGTTGTCAGTAAAGCCCTAGGCAGTGATGAAGCGTATGAGTGGAAATCCAGTGGGGCAGACGGTTATACCATTGTTCCTTGCGAAAAGGCTTCAATTGGCACAGAGATTACTCTGAAAATAAAAGAAAATACAGAAGACGATAACTATGATGAGTATTTAGAAGAATACCGCTTAAAGGCTATCATCAAAAAATATTCAGATTTCATTCGCTACCCTATTAAAATGGATATTACGGAAAGAAAGCTTAAAGAGGGCAGTGAAAATGAATATGAAGATGTTCTAGAAGAACAAACGGTTAATAGTATGGTTCCAATTTGGAGAAAGAATAAAAAGGACCTTACAAACGAGGACTATGAAAACTTTTATAATGAAAAAAGGTACGGCTTTGACAAGCCATTAAAACACATCCACATTAGTGTAGACGGTGCAGTCCGATATAATGCCATTTTATATATTCCAGAGAAAATTCCTTTTGACTTCTACTCACCAGAATATGAAAAAGGGTTAGAGCTTTATTCTAATGGTGTGTTAATTATGAATAAATGCGCTGATTTATTACCGGATTACTTTAGTTTTGTTAAAGGTATGGTGGACTCAGAGGATCTCTCATTAAATATCTCAAGAGAAATGCTGCAGCATGACCGTCAATTAAAATTGATAGCGAAGAATATTAATAAGAAAATCAAAAGTGAATTAGTCGCGCTCTTAAAAAATGAGCGAGAAAAGTATGAGGAGTTTTATCAATCGTTTGGCAGACAGCTTAAATATGGTGTATACAGTGACTATGGAACACATAAAGAAGAGCTGCAGGATTTATTGATGTTTTATTCTTCTAAAGAGAAGAAAATGGTCACACTCGATGAATATGTGTCAAGAATGACTGAAAATCAAAAATATATTTATTATGCTACTGGTGAATCCAATGAGAGAATAGCCAAACTTCCACAAACGGAACTTGTTGCGGATAAAGGCTATGAAATATTATATTTTACCGAAGAAATTGATGAGTTTGCGATTAGAATGTTAATGTCCTACAAGGAAAAAGAATTTAAATCCATATCCAGCGGAGATTTAGGTTTCGAAGCAGAAGAAAATCAAAATAGTGTGGAAGAGGAGAAAGAAAACAAAGAATTATTTGATTATATGAAGAATATCTTGTCTGGCAAAGTAAAGGATGTCAGAGTGTCGAAAAGGTTAAAATCCCATCCTGTTTGTTTAACTACAGAAGGGGAAGTTTCAATTGAAATGGAAAAAATTCTAAATGCGATGCCGAATAATCAAAATATTAAAGCAGACAAGGTATTAGAAATTAACGTCCACCACGATATATTTGATTCTTTAAAGGCTGCTTTTGAACAAGATCAAGAAAAATTAACTTTGTATACTAATCTATTGTATAATCAGGCTTTATTAATAGAAGGATTGCCAATTGAAGATCCGGTTGAATTTACGAATGATATTTGTAAAATTATGATGTAACAACAAAAAGGATTGCAGCTATTTAGCTTGCAATCCTTTTTATCATTTAAAAAGTGAACTCTAGTTCAATTTTCACATGAAATATGATATACTTATATTAAGAAGAAAAATTTCTCTATTTAGAAAAGAGAGAACGACTAAATGAATCGAAAGGTGTGGTTTAATGACAGATTTATTAAAAGAAGAAATATTAAAAGAAACGATTAAACATCGGAAGCTGCCTCTCAGCAAGGTGATTCTTCGTGTAATCGCCATAACGATTGGCGCCATTTTAATGGCAACCGGACTAGAAATATTCCTAGTTCCAAACCATGTTATTGACGGAGGGATAACAGGGATTTCCATCATGTTATCACATATAACGGGTTGGAAATTAGGAATATTTCTATTCATCTTAAACCTGCCGTTCGTTTATATGGGATATAAACAAATGGGAAAAACCTTTGCCTTTTCCACTGTATATGGAATTATCGTTTTATCCATCTTTACTTCTTTCTTTCATCCGATTCCTGCTTTTACAGACGACATCCTTTTAGCAACCCTTTTTGGTGGAATGATCTTAGGTGTAGGAGTGGGGATTGTCATTCGAAGTGGCGGTGCACTAGATGGAACCGAAATATTAGCACTGGTCATTAACAAGAAGGTGCCTTTTTCTGTTGGTCAAATTATTATGATTATGAACGTGTTCATTTTAGGAACTGCTGGCTTTGTCTTTAGTTGGGATCGTGCCATGTACTCATTGTTAGCCTATGTCATTGCGTCCAAAGCTATTGATACAGTAGTAGCAGGATTGGAAGAAACTAAATCTGTTTGGATTATTAGTGATGATGCCGAAGAAATTGGTGATGCCGTCAATAACCGTTTAGGCCGGGGAGTGACCTACCTAAAGGGAGAAGGCGCCTATACAGGAGATAATAAAAAGGTGATTTTTAGTATTATCTCAAGATTGGAAGAATCAAAACTGACCACAATCGTTGAAGAAATTGATCCTACCGCCTTCCTTGCTATTGCCGATATCTCTGAAGTTCGTGGCGGGCGATTTAAGAAGCGAGATATTCATTAGACTTTGTAAAATAGAAAAGGATCTGTCACGTACCAGATCCTTTTTGTTCAATAAATCAATGACCTAATTCAGCTTGGTCAACATGCTTAATATGGTGACTGTTAATAAGAATAAATAAAACAGATATAACGACAAACCCGCCGCCAACGAAAAAAGGGACGGAAGGGTTAAACAGTTCGGCCAATTTTCCAGCCATAAATGGTGCAATGGCCCCACCGATAAAGCGTAGAAAGCTATAGGCAGCAGATGCTGTGGAACGCTCAACAGGTGCGGCATTCATCACAGCTGTAGTAATTAATGTATTATTATTACCTAATAATGCCCCGGCAATAATAACAGAGGCAATAATGACCCACTGGGTGGAAGTCCAAATGCCCATGGCGAAAAGGACCAAGGAGAAAAGTAGTAACATTGCACACATTGATTTAATCGTTCCAAACCATTCCTGCAATTTTGGCGCCATAAAGACGGAAGTAACAGCTAGCAAGATGCCCCAACCAAGGAACACATAGCCGAGCCCATGTTCATCTAATCCCATAACAAAAGGCGCATATGCGAGAAGTGTGAAGAAACCAAAGTTGTAAAGGGCAGCAGCTATACCGAAGATTAGAAGAGACCGATGTTTTAGAGCACGGAATGGATCTAATAAAGATGTTTTTGATTGAGTTGAATTTTGTGTATTACCTTGAGGCATCAAGAGGGTTAACCCAATAAAGGCGATAACCATTAGTGAAGCAACTCCAAGAAACGGTCCTCTCCATGACATGGCCCCAAGCCATCCGCCAAGAAGCGGTCCGACAGAAATACCTAGTCCTATCGCTGCCTCATACAAGATAATCGCTTTGGCTGTGCCGCTATTTGATAGAGAAACAATTGCGGCTAAGGCTGTAGCTACAAACAAGGCGTTACCAAGTCCCCAGCCGCCACGCAGACCTACAAGTGACCAAATCCCGTTTGAAAGTCCGCCTAATGCAGAAAATACGGCAATGATCACAATCCCAGTAAGCAATGTCCACTTAATCCCAAGTCTAGAAGAAATCATTCCTGTAATGAGCATAGCAACCGCCATAACCGCATTATAGCTAGTGAATAACAATGTAACTTGACTATGCGATGCATGTAGCTGTTCAGCAATTGCTGGCAAGATTGGGTCAACAAGACCTAACCCCATAAAAGCAATAATAGAGGCAAAAAACACGGCCCATACTGACTTTGGTTGTGTTAATAATTTTCCGTTTACGTCTGTTGTAGCAATATTCGAGGGTGTTGTTGCCACAGGTGGTGGTGTTGACGACATTTACATTTCTCCTTTGTAATTTAATTTCTCCTAAAGCTAATTAGTTGTATAATGAAACTATATGATTGTATTATACAATTAATTTTCACTACGTCAATGGTGTTTTCTAATGTTACCATGACAAACATCTACTTTGTTGTTATAATATGATGTTCTTAGAAACCGAGTTTAACTGTGAGGGTTGCCAAAAATGAACGAAAATTCTTTAGAAATGATTGAACTTGAATTAGCTATTCTCTTTCGCCGTACAACAGCAGTAACAACCAATAAAAAACTTGGAAATTTAGATCGTTCTGCCTATTTATTACTACGTCGTATAGCAGTAAAAGGGCCAGTGGGGGTAAAAGTCTTAGCAGGTGAATTTCAATTAGATGTTTCAACCGTAAGCAGACAAGCAGCCACGTTAGAACAAAAGGGTTATTTGTATAAGATACCTGATCCATCGGATGGAAGGGCCTATTCCTTTCAAATTACCGAATTGGGTGTAAAAGAATTAAATGAACATATGCAGGGACGTTTAGACAGAATAACAGAGTTATTAAAGGATTGGCCTGATGAGGAACGTAAAGTGTTTGGACAACTTCTAAGAAAATTTAATCAAGCTTTTATTCAAGGTAAATAAATCCTACGACATTATATAATGATTTACTAAATGATAAAAAAGAGGTGAGCGAACTAAAACTGTTGCTCAGCCTCTTTTTTTTATAGAGATTTTAGTGGTGATAACAATTTAATAAACTCTTGGAAAGGAAGCTCACATGCCGGGTATTTGAACAATAAATCTAACATTGAAATATGTTTATCAGCGACATTAATCTGATATTCTTCCTCATTATTGTGAAGAAGTTCTAATTCCCTCTTGTGTGGCGGACAAACAGTATATTCAGCAAGTCCCTGAAGCTGTGAAGGAGAGGCATTCTCCTGTAAATTAACACTAAATGTGAGTAAATCGTAAACCCGAACTGGAAATTCAAGCGGAAGGTGAGTATATCTTTCCCGATCAGCCGTAATTATGATTTGTTCATTTGGTTCAATTCCAAAGCGTTCCAGGACACGATTGACTAGCTCTGATGTATTATGGGGAGCTTTCATGTTATACAAGGATGCCGCCCCTGCTTTGATTCTTTCTTTGTTCTCATTTACAAATTGGACAGTTAAGGTGTTATCTACATCCTCAGAGCTATCAGGGATTTTCAAACCGAAGGCATCCAAGACAGTTGGCCAGAGGAGCTCATGCCAAGCTTCAAACTGCTTCTCAAATTCGCTGCTTGCATCACCTTGTCCTTTTTGAACTATCCGAGTTGCCCCCTTTTCAGTAAGTTTCTCATCCAGAAGGGTGGGAATACTTTGGTAAGTGCTGGCCCAAATTGTATCACCACAGCCAAAAACAGCAAACCGCACACCATTGAGAGCACTTACTTCTGCCTCTTTGAGCCATTTTACAAATTTGCGGGCATTTTTGGGTGGGTTCCCATTGTAGGAAGAACTAATAATGAAAACGGCCCCTTCCTTTGGCAGCTTTCCAGCAAACTCATCGAGTGGTGCCACAACGCTTTGGAATCCTTTAAATCGTGCGGTTACAGCTAGATCGCGTGCAATTCCCTCGGCTGTTCCCATGTTGGAACCATATAAGACAAGCAGAGGAGTGTTGTGTGCATCTAAAGCAGTTTGAGTATCTTGAGGTAACTGTTTCCCATTCAGTATAGCTGACGAGCGTGTTTCATCCTGCATGAACGAAATAGAGGAATGTGAGTCTCGTGCACGTACTTTCATGGTTAAGTGATCAGGTTTGAATGTTAACGTTTCTTTAATCTTAAGTTGATAGTTTGTATGATCAATCAATTCAAAGTGTTTCAATATCATCCCGATTAATAATGTAGCTTCATGCATGGCAAATTGCTGTCCAATACAGGCACGCTGCCCGTTTCCAAATGGTTTATAGGCATGGTGTGGGATTTTTTTAGGATCTGCAAATCTCTCAGGTTTAAAGTCTTCTACATCTTCTCCCCAGGCAGCTTTATCACGATGCAGGACAGGGAGCAGTATATTCACTACATCTCTTCTCTTAAGTGGAAATCTATCAGCCAAGAGTGTATCTTCTTTTGCGTACAAAGAAAAGAGAGGGGCTGTTGGCCAAAGTCTTAAGGATTCATTTAAAATCATTCGAATGTATTTTAATTCGCGAACCTGCTGATACGATGGTATGGGACCTGTTAGAACACGATCCACCTCTTCGTATGCTTTTGCTAGCTTTTCAGGATGCTTCATTAAGAAATAGAGGGCGAAAGAAAGTAAACCACTCGTTGTTTCATGGCCAGCAATCAAAAAAGTAATGATTTGATAACGAATATTTTCGTCGCTTAATTTCTCTCCCGTTACTGGATCTGCACTGTTAAGCATCCTGGACAGAAGATCCTCTGCATCTTGATCCTCACTAGATTTGCGTTCTTCAATAATCCGGTCCACCAAAGAAAACATGTATTGAATGTCTTGATTAAACTGGCGTTTTTTCTTGACCATGAGTTTATCTTGTACTCCAAGTCGATTGCTTTGATTCATGGCTTCATCAAGAGCCCGTCCCATCGATTTGATAAATCGGTGTGGTTTTTCCCGGTAGAAACTATTAAATCGATAATTGAAACCGCATAAACCAATCGTATCTAACGTCAGTCTTGTCATGTCTTCAGGTACATCAATACTTTCATCTGAATTTAGGCGGGACCACTTTTGGATTAACTGAACGGCGATATCTACCATCATTGTATGGTAACCTTTCATTGCACTTTGGCTAAAGCTAGGAAGAAGAATGTTATGAGCTTTCCGCCAGTTGTCTTCTTTTGTCCAACTTGTAAATAGACCATCTCCTGAAAAGGATCGTACCTTCTGTAGTGGGGCGTTGACAAGTTTATCAAATCGGGATTCATCGGCAGCATCGGCCACTAGTTCAGCTGAAGAAATAAAGATTCCTGTACCGGTTGGAAATTTTAATTTAAAAATTGAGCCGTACTCATTTGCGAGCTTCATGATGGATTGTGAGGGCTGATGTAAATCTAATTGCGGGAGATTACCGAGCAGGCCATATGTTTTAGGTTGTGGAATGATTCCAATGTCTGTTGTCAACATGATAACTATTTATCCTTCCTTTCAATACACTTTTCATAAAATTTATAATATTAAAATAATATTTTACATGATTATACCATTTTTCCTTCGTTATTATAAGGTTAAAATAAAGTAAAAATTCTGACAAAATTCTACATAATATTCATATTTCAAATATTATCAGCAGATCTTTTAAATGAAAACGATTACAAAAATTACTGTTGCATGGGGCGAATGAAAACAAGGTATACTCAGATATATCAGCGGACTATTATATAAGTAAAATAACAAACAAATGAAATTTAATTTTTAAAGTGATAAAAAAGGAGATAATCAATGAATTAATAGTAAAAATAGAGACAGAAGCGAATTTTACTGCTATTATTTTTGTGTAATAGTAATTTTTAAATCCAAATTTAGGTTTTATTTAAGTTGGGAGACAGATGCTAATGGATACAAAAAGAATCGAACAAGACTTCTTAGGAAAAAAAGAGATACCAGCAGATGTTTATTATGGTATTCAAACACTTAGGGCCGTCGAAAATTTTCCTATTACAGGCTATCGGATTCATGAAGAGTTAATTAAAGCATTGGCAATGGTAAAGAAAGCAGCAGCAATTGCCAATATGAACACAAAAAGTCTATATAGTGGGCTGGGAAATGTGATCAGTCAGGCAGCAGATGAAGTAATCGAAGGCAAATGGAACGATCAGTTTATTGTTGACCCTATTCAGGGCGGTGCGGGGACATCGATGAACATGAATGCAAATGAAGTCATTGCGAATCGTGCACTTGAATTGCTTGGCCAAGAAAAAGGGGCATATTTTCATTTAAGTCCCAATACCCATGTGAATATGTCACAATCAACCAATGATGTATTTCCAACAGCCATTCATATAGCAACACTAAAGTTACTTGAGAAATTGCTAATGACCATGAAAGATATGCATTCAGTTTTAAAAGGGAAAGCACTTGAATTTGAAAACGTTATCAAAATGGGCCGCACTCATCTTCAAGATGCTGTTCCGATTCGTCTTGGGCAAGAGTTTGAAGCATACTCTCGTGTCCTTGAACGAGATATGAAGCGAATTTCGCAATCAAAAATGAATTTATATGAAGTGAATATGGGAGCAACTGCAGTAGGAACAGGCCTAAATGCAGACCCTAAATACATTAAAGATGTTGTTAAACAACTAGCGGAAATAAGCGGGCTGCCATTAGTGAATGCCGAACATCTTGTTGATGCAACCCAAAACACCGATGCCTATACGGAGGTTTCAGCTTCACTAAAGGTTTGTATGATGAATATGTCAAAAATTGCAAACGACCTCCGCTTGATGGCGTCAGGCCCGCGTGCAGGACTTGGCGAAATTTCACTTCCAGCACGTCAGCCAGGTTCATCGATTATGCCAGGGAAAGTGAACCCGGTCATGCCTGAACTCATTAACCAAATTGCTTTTCAAGTAATCGGGAATGATCACACAATTTGTTTGGCTTCGGAAGCAGGCCAACTAGAATTGAACGTTATGGAACCAGTATTGGTCTTTAACTTATTGCAATCCATTAGTATCATGAACAATGGATTCCGTTCTTTTACAGATTTTTGTTTAAAAGGTATTGAAGCAAATGAAATTCGGCTAAAAGAATATGTGGAAAAGAGTGTCGGAATTATTACTGCGGTTAACCCTCACCTTGGTTATGAAGTGGCAGCAAGAATTGCTAGAGAAGCGACGATTACTGGGAAATCCGTGCGGGAGTTATGCTTAAAATACGATGTCCTAACCGAAGAGGAATTAGATCTTATTTTAAATATTTATGAAATGACCAAACCTGGTATTGCAGGGGCCACTCTTTTAGAACGGGATTAATATACTGCAAAGAATAACTAGTGATAAAAACAAAAAAGGCCGAGAAGGCCTTTTTGTTTTATTGAGGCAACTTGCCACTATAGGAAGTTATTCTTTTTCCTTTTTCTTTTCACTTTTATCCATTTTTCTCTCACTTAATGAACGATATATTTGTGTATACATACTTCCCTCAACGATATTTTCTAGGAAGAAAGGGCCGATGAGCTCGATATATTCATCGTCTTCAAACATTTTTTTATTCTGTAATTCCATTTCAGCTAACCCTTCGTATACCGAGAATAGTGCCAAAGTATGATCTTCGCCGGATATTGGTGTTAATATTTCCACCTTTTGATCATAATTTTCATTTCGAAACTTTTTAATTTCCTTTAAATTGTCGATTCCTTCCTTAAATTTCTCTTGTTTAATGACAAACGTCTGATAAACATAAACAGACATTTAAGCACCTCCATGATAAATAAACAAACTTAGTCATTACTATTTACTTATTTCCTTTTTTTATTCCTAGTTCTTAATAACTGTATTTAGGAATTCCATTAATTTAATAAAAAAAGTAACTTTTTAAATGGGTCATAGTGATAAAATAACTTTAGTTTAATTTTTCCCATGTAGGATATTTTAAACAAAAATTGGAATATGATAGGAGATAATGTGAAACGAAATAACATTTACTAACGTCATATAGGAGATTAGTAGATTAAAATAAATAAGAGAAAAGTTGGGGGAAAATGGTGAATTTCTCTAAATTAATGATCATCGTAATAGTAGGCAGTCTTATTGGATTAACGGGTTGTTCCGAAGAAACAACGAAGGAAAATGAAGTAAAAGCCTCAGAACAGGCGGGGAAAATCGATAAACAGAAAAAAATAGAGGAAGAACAAAAAAGAGTAGCAGTAGCAGAAGCAAAAAGAATAGAAGAAGCTAAGCCGGTCTATGTAAATATTATTGATCCAAATACAAAAGAAGTTGTAAAAACTTTTAATACAAAAGAATTAGGATTTGGAAAAAATACTAAACAATATAATGATGAAATTGATAAAATCACTTGGGATTTAGCGCGAGGAACAAAAGATGTTCCTGGTTATGATAAAAGATTGATTCCAGATAAGTTGGATGCGAACGGGGAGATTATCAAAGGTACACCACAAACGATTCTTGATGAAGAGGAACTTGCTGAAAAAATCTTGCAGGTCTCTGCAAAAGGTGGAGATGTGGAGGTCCCTCTATATGTGAATTCAAGTGGTTATCAGCCTGAAGAAGCAGCACAGTTAGGAGAAGTTAGAGTGGCTTCTTATACAACTAAATTCAATAGTGGTGTTGCAGGCAGATCTAAAAACATTGCTCTTTCAGCAGAAGCAATCAATAATGTCATCATCGGTGCGGGAGACTCTTTCTCCTTTAATACGACCGTTGGCCCTAGTGATGCCGAGCACGGGTATCAGCCGGCACCTGAAGCTATTGATGGAAAATTAGTTGATGGTATTGGCGGCGGAATATGTCAAACATCGTCTACTTTATACAATGCTATTGATCAATTAGCAGTAGGTTATATTGAAAAGCACAATCATTCGCTCCATGTTGGCTATGTCCCGACTGGAAGAGATGCAACTGTATCATACGGTGGTCCTGATTTTCGATTTAAAAATACGACTGGTGTTCCGGTACTTTTAAAAGCAATTGTAAATAAAGGGACATTGACTGTAGAGGTTCGGACTTCAAAAGTTTTTCAAAACCAAATTAAAAAACGTGAGTAATCATTGAACAAAAATCCCTCCAAGTGAATCTTGAAGGGATTTTTTGTATAACATAATCGAATGGGATAGACCATTCAAACTTACACTAACTTACTTAATTCGTCCCAATCGGCATAATCACCACTGCCTTGGCATCCCGGACATTCGAATGAATTAAAATAGGCAAATTCATTATATGGATACACGGTATAGCCTCGTCCCTGACAATCAGGACATTTACCTTGCTCCTTCATTGTGGAAACATGATTTTGATATCTGTTTTCTTTCCATTGATTAAATGAGTTGAGCAGTCCCATTTTCTTCACCTCATTGTTTTTTCTTAGTATGGGGGAAAAATGGAATATTTATGCTTGTATGTTTTTTTAATATAAAGGGGAATGTTACTAACTTGTTCCATTTGTAGGATTGAATCTTATTATAGTATATGAAAATCCTATTATTTTTGTGAGTTCGAATATTATTGAACAAGATTCTCATAATAAAATGGAGGTGAAGATAATGGGAAAATGGAATGAACAGGCTGCACCGAATAATAACATTCATCCGAAAACCATCCGGACGGGTAAATTGATTAATAATGAATCAAACCATGAATTTTCAGAGGAATTATCGGATGGTGGTGAAAGGGATCAATTCATTGAACGGCAAAAAAATAATCTTAAAATGAAATAATAACGATAAGGTAGTAGCGCCTAAGGAAGCGCTGCTACTTTTTTATAGAAGTGGTAAATAAATGTTCAATCCTCCTTTACAAAGTGTTTCTTCCGATGTAGAATATCTATGTACCTAATAATTCTAGGTAGGTGATAAAATGTTTAATCGTGAGCTAGTGAAGGGCAGTACATCATTAATCTTACTCCAATTATTAAATGAACGTGATATGTATGGCTATGAATTGGTAAAAGAGCTTGAACAGCGCAGTGATAATGGCTTGAGTGTTAAAGAAGGCACGCTTTACCCGGCCTTACACAAGCTTGAAAAGCAGGAGTATATTGAGTGCTATTGGCAAGAACAGGAAAAAGGTCCTGCACGTAAGTATTACCGGATTACCCAAGCAGGGAAAGATGTATTAGATGAAAAGACACGCGAGTGGAACGACTTTGTTAAAGTAATGAACAAGGTAATAGGGAGATCGAAGCATGGAACGGCCGAAGAATGAGTTTCTCGCTAAATTAGCGGAGGGACTTGGTAACCATCAAGATAAAGAGAACATTCTCCGTGAGTATGAATCACATATCGATGAAATACTGATTGAATCTAACGATTGTACTAGTGAAGAAGAGGTAGCAACCAGGATTTTTACCAGGCTAGGGAGCCCTGAAGAGATTGCTGAAATGTGGCGGGAAGAGTTTTCTGTTACGCCGAGTAATATGAAATGGCTGTTTATTCTCTTAAATATCCTCTTTTTCGGCGGCGGCAGCCTGTTAACCTTGGCACATAACTTGTATCCATGGGAATGGTTGGCGGCTATATGGAACCACTTAACGGCAATTCCAACCTTAATTGCTATTTTGTATATGTTCTTTTGGGCATTGCTTGGGTATGAAATTGGAAAAGGGTTCGGACATGGCGGCAGATCGCTGTTAAGAAAGACCTTTTTACTGTCGCTTATTCCTAATTTGCTGTTAATGTTCCTTACTGTTTTTCATATTATTCCGCATACCTGGTTTGCACCGTTATTAACAAAAACGTTTATTGTTGCTTGTATCATTTTTACCATATTTCTTTACCCTGTGAGCTGGCTCGGCTACCGGTGGGGACGGAAAGCATCGATATAAGCAGTTTTTTTTGCTTATATACCTAGAAAAACTATATATATAGAAACTCTACACAAAAGAGGGATAACGATGGATACTAAAATAAACAAAATGGATTGGCTATTTTTACTCTTATGTTTGGGGCTTGGCATTTTAGCTGAGGAATCATTTTTCCGTGCTCAAATCGGGATCTCATATCTCATTTTTATCATGGCATTTTATGCTGTATTTTTCTGGCGCTACCGCCGCTACCAATTCTCCCATCAGCGCTTTGGCTACCTTATCATTTGTTGCATTTGGCTTTTGGCGGTAAGTTATGTTCTAAATGACAACATCCTTTTTTATGTGTTAAATATACTGGTGATCCCAAGTTTAGTGATTTTTCATCTGATCTTAGTCACGAGTCCGAAAAGTTTTCAGTGGAACCATCCAACGTTTATTCCCTATTTTTTTTCAAGAATGTTAGATGCAATAAAGTATAATGCTCTCTTTACAGCCATGGTTGGAAAAGGCATGAAAAGCGGAGTTAAAGAAGATAGGTTACTTGTATGGAAAAAAGTCTTGATTGGTATCGTGATTTCTATTCCGGTACTGGCTGTTGTATTACGATTGCTTATGACGGCTGACAGTGAGTTTGAGCGAATGATTGGTGGTATTCCTGACTGGTTCCGAGTATTGGACGCAGAAGGAATCATAAGAGTGATTGCCATCTTGGTTTTTATGTCAGCATTCTTTGGTCTGATGCAAGCACTGTACAAAAGACAAATGAAGGCCGTTATCCAGCAAACAAGTAAGCAAGCATCTCCTAAACTAGACAATGTTATTACAATAACGGTTTTGGTCCTGATTAACATTGTCTATATTCTATTTACGATTGTTCAATTTAAGTATTTCTTTAGTGGAAGCTTACAAGGGGATTATACTTATGCGGAGTATGCACGAAAGGGATTCTTTGAGTTATTATTTGTTACCCTAATTAACTTGTCTATTACTGTTGTGGTCATTTCATTTAGTGAAATCAGACAGAATGGTCTGAAACTTATGAGGCAAGTCATGCTCACCATTCTTGTCCTATCTAGCGGGGTGATGCTCAGTTCTGCGTTCCTGCGTTTAAGTATGTATGAAGATGCCTATGGATTTACCTTTACAAGGGTGTTGGTCCACTCATTTATGATTTTTCTGACGGTAATCTTCACCTATACATTAGTGAAAATTTGGATTGATAAGCTGAATTTAGTGCATTTTTATTTCATCACCTCGTTAATTTATTACACAACGATCACGTTCATTGATTTGGATAAAATTGTGATAAAAGAAAATGTGAACCGCTATGAAACAAGCGGGAAAATTGATCTTCATTATTTAAATAGTCTATCTGCAACGGGTGGACTCGGATTGATCGACCTTTACGAACAAGATAAAAGTGTACCTGAGTTAAAAACAATTTTACTAGAGCGGAAAAAGGCTGCACTTACAGAAACGTCAACTTCTTGGCAATCCTATAATCTTAAAAGAGAAGAAGTTTCGCAAAGATTAAAAGAACTCCACCTCGAGTAGGAAAATTTAGCATGCAATTTAGCATGCTTTTTTAAATTTCTGAAACTTTATCAAATACGGGAACGTCTAAATAAATTAGAATATTAAGAAGAATTAAGATAAAATGTAAAAGAGTTTTAATCTAAAAATTATGTGCGAGGTAGTAAATGAAACGTCTGTTACGCTCACTTGTTAGAATTCTATTGGTTCTAGTTGGCTTCCTGTTTATTTTTAGTCTTCCTTTATTAGTGGGAATTGGAGAGAATTCAGTAGAATTCCATTATCAGTTCTTTTGGGAAAGTATTAAAGTAAAGTTCCAATCATTACTACAAATAAAGGACCCGATGTATTTGGGACTCTTCAAAGAGCTCGATATCTCAGGGAGTTATCAGTATACCATGACCATCCTACTTATTAGTTTGCTAGTAATCATGGTGATTGCTACGATGGCAGCTCTTATGATTTTGATTGCACCTGAAAAAGTGAAAAGTCGTCTAAAGAGCTGTGTCAATTTTTTTGAGGCGGTCCCGGATTTACTGGTTATTTTTCTATTTCAGTTCTTTGTGATTACCCTTTATAAGACCACGGGGCTAAAGTTTTTACAGCTCTATGGGGTGTTTGGTGCAAAGCCATATTTTGTTCCCATTGTAACCGTCTCCTTCCTGCCGCTTTTCTTGCTATTGCAATTTCTCATTCGGGTGATGACGGAAGAACAAAACCAAACCTACGTCCTCTATGCCAAGGCAAAAGGAATGGGCCGGATCCGAACACTGCTTGTTCATATTTTCCGAAATGTTTTTCCAGTAGTTGTTTTACAGTTACGAACGATTATCTGGGTGCTGTTATCTAATATTTATTTAGTAGAATATATGTTTAATATCAACGGATTTACTCAACAGTTTCGGAAAATTATTTATCAAGACGGAGAATTTGTATCGCTTGTGCTTTGTTTAGTGATGTTCTGCCTTCCGTTACTAGTAATAGAGGCAGCAGGATGGTTCATTTCTAAGCTTCTGAAGGGAAAAGAGGCAATTAGTTTATGAGAAAATATAAAAAAACAATCATTGGTTCTAGCTTGCTGCTACTCTTATTAATCATGAGCTGTTTATATCCTTATTACGCACCAATCGATTTCAACCATCAGGTACTCATTAAGGATGAAAGCGGGAAAATCATTGGCAGAGCGCCGTTTCCGCCTTCAGGAGAACATTGGTTAGGGACGACACGCAATGGAGAAGACATCCATCTAGTCTTACTATACGGTGCAAAATTTACGTTAATCTGTGCTTTTGCGGTAGCAGTCTTACGTGTATTTTTTGGTGGAATAGTAGGAATGGTCCTATCCCTTTGGACACCTTCATTAAAAAGCTATTTTAAGGACTTTTTCTTAACGATGCGGTATATCCCTTCGGTCTTAATTGGGATTATTTTAATGCTGCCGATTGTTGGAGCTCCCAATGATGTGGCTATATCATCGATCGTAACCTATCAAATTATTATTTTAGTTTTTATCGGATTTCCTTCGGTCACTTTATTTGCTTCAGATGTTACCGATGAATTATTAAGGACCTCTTTTGTTCAAAGTTCCTACTTAATGGGAGCCAGTAAATTACATATTGTGAAGAGACAGTTACTGCCCTACATGCGCTCCTACGGTTTATTATTTACCGTTCAACAGATATTAAGTACGTTGCAGATTACCATGCAGCTAAGCATTTTTCAAGTATTTCTTGGCGGACAGAACAGGGCAGGGGTATTTGGCTATACAGATGAACATGATCGTCCTAAACCGGCCTCGCTATCGAATGAATGGGCCGGGTTAATTGGCCAGAATTTTACTGAGTTCGTGCTTTCGCCATGGATTGTCTTCGCCCCTGTTTTTAGCTACTTCATCTTGATCGTGATCGTTAATATGATAAAAAAGGAACTAGAAGACAATATTTTAGGACTTTCTCCATTGAAGCTAAAGCGGAAAAAGAAAAAGGAACAATCACGATCTGTGAATGGGTCTACAACAGGTAAATTTGATTTTTTATCCTAAATCTTAAGGAGGTATAACTAGAATGATTTGAACTATACATATAAAAAGGAAATCAAGGGAGAGTTGCCCATGAATCGAAAAGATGTCATTCTTGAACAAATTTTATATTGTTATAACACAAACGGGTGGTTTGTTTCTTTTCAGCATGCCATTTCTGGTTTAACACCTGAACAAGCAGAGTGGAAACGCAGGGAGTCCGAAAATTCGATTTGGGAGATTGTGAATCATCTTGTGTTTTGGAATGAACGCTACTTAAATCGTTTTAAGGGGATACCAATTCCAGAGATGGAAGGGGACAATGATACAACGTTCTATAATACTGGCAAATTACAGTGGGGAGAGGTCATAGACAGGTTTAATTGTGTGATGAATGATTGGTATGAAACAGTTCGAGATTGTGAGGAGGAAAAATTAGATCAATCTGTATTTCCAGAACGGAATGATCCATGGTTAGCAAAACTTACTAATATTACTCTCCATAACGCCTATCATATAGGACAAATCGTCACCATACGTAAAATTCAAGGTTCTTGGGATAAGGAACAAGGAGTTAGCTAATAGATTTTTGTGGAAACCGGGCCTGGGCTCGGTTTTTTGTTTTAATTTTATAAAGAAAAAGAGGGATTCTACAATATTTAGAGTTATTCTACAAAAAATAAGAAGGATTCTACAAAACTAAGAGGGATTCTACAAAAAATAAGGGGGATTCTACAAAACTAAGAGTTATTCTACAAAATACAAGAACAATTCTACAAAACTAACTAAACCCCCATACCATTTCCGATTTTGCGGCGCTCCTCCGCCAATAAAAAAAGCAGGACCCATTGGATCCTGCCTTCGAACTATTAGTCACCATTAAACATATCAAAAATTCCTCGTGCAATGCTGCCTTCGTCTTTAGCTCCTCCACGGGAAGGTGCTGCCGCAAATACCCTGCTTGCCAGACGGCTGAATGGTAAGGATTGAATCCAGACAGATCCAGGGCCTCGTAAAGTTGCATAGAATAAACCTTCACCCCCGAACAAAGCGGTTTTTACTCCTTTGACGAATTCAATATCATATTGAACACTGCTCGTCATGGCGACTAAGCAGCCTGTATCCACTCGTAATGTTTGGCCAGGGAGCAAGTCTTTCTTCGTAATGGTACCACCAGCATGGACAAAACACATGCCATCACCTTCGAGTTTTTGCATAATAAATCCTTCGCCGCCAAAAAAGCCGACTCCGAGTTTGCGTTGAAACTCAACGCCTACTTGAACTCCTTTTGCAGCCGCCAGAAATGCATCCTTTTGACAAACGATTTTACCGCCATATTGCGATAAATCCATGGGAATGATTTTCCCAGGATAGGGTGAAGCAAAAGAGACATGTTTCTTTCCAGCTCCAGTATTGGTAAATGTCGTCATGAATAAGCTTTCACCCGTAATAACCCGTTTACCGGCGCTCAGCAATTTACCCATAATTCCACTGCCGCCGCCACTAGATCCATCACCAAAAATGGTTTCCATATGTATGTCATCATCCATCATCATAAAGCTGCCTGCTTCAGCAATGACAGTTTCCTGTGGATCAAGTTCCACCTCAACAAACTGCATATCATCGCCATAAATCTTATAATCGATTTCATGGTTATTCATTCCGATCCCTCCTACCTAGTAATGACTCAACTATATTATAAAAAAATTAGGTAAAAAGTGCTAATTTTAAGCGATAAAAAAACTTTTTCCATAAGAAAAAGACGCCTGACTAGTCAGGCGTCTTTGCGTATTGAGGCGAAAAACCACACTCCACATAGTGCGCTCCATAAAGGAATGTTTTTCGACTTACACAACTCAGCTCATCGCTTAGCTATTATAACACCACTCCAGGATAAAAAACAAGTGACATATTTAAGAAAAAAAACTTGATTAATATTTAGTATTATTCTATATTCAAATAATCAGATATTCAAAAATAAGAAGATGAGAAGGGTGTTTATGTTCATTGATAAAAGATTCCATCATTATTCCTTGAGGAATGTACAAAAGGATCTCCTGTCAGGATTGATTGTCGGGGTAATTGCTATTCCACTTGGGATGGCATTTGCGATTGCTTCAGGGGTGAAGCCGGAGTATGGAATCTATACAACCATTGTGGCCGGCATTCTCATTTCTTTATTGGGTGGTTCTAAATATCAAATTGGTGGACCTACTGGGGCTTTTATTCCCATTCTTTTTGGAATAGTGATGACTTATGGTTATGAAAATCTTCTTATTGCAGGATTTTTGGCAGGAATTATTTTGACACTGATGGGCATCTTTAAATTAGGTTCGCTTATTAAGTGGATTCCTAAACCTGTTACAATCGGTTTTACAGCAGGAATTGCCGTGACCATCTTTACGGGTCAATTAGCTAGTTTCCTAGGATTAGTGGGGATTAAAAAACACGAGGAATTTATTTTAAACATTAAGGAAATAGTCATCCATCTCGATTCCATTAATATGTATAGCTTACTCACTGCGGGGATTTGCCTCATTACAGTGCTCATCACCCCAAAAGTGATGCCAAAAGTTCCTGGGCCACTAATCGGCTTATTAATTTCTACTATTGTTGCCACCGTGTTTTTTCCAGAACATGTTGCCACCATTGGAACGGCGTATGGTGAAATCCCAAGTACCTTACCGCAGATCCATATACCAAATCTGAACGTGGATATCATTCTCAAACTATTGAAACCTGCCTTTATTATTGCAATGTTAGGTGGAATTGAATCCTTACTCTCAGCAGTGGTTGCAGATGGGATGACCAATAGCCGTCATAATAGTAATAAAGAATTAATCGGTCAAGGAATTGCTAACATGGTTACCCCGTTTTTTGGCGGGATTCCAGCTACAGGCGCATTAGCCCGTACCGCAACAAATATTAAAAATGGTGCTGTTTCGCCACTATCAGGAATCATTCACGGTGTCGTTGTATTGTTAGTCCTTTTATTTTTTGCACCAAAAGCTTCCTATATACCGTTAGCTAGTATGGCGCCGATCTTAATGGTTGTTGCCTGGAACATGAGTGAAAGAAAAGTCTTTGCCCATATCTTTAAGACTAGATCGACTGATTCCTTAGTTTTGGCCGTCACATTTTTATTAACGGTTTTTGTCAATTTGACAACGGCTGTTGAAGTCGGCTTAGTGATGTCTGCTATTTTGTTTGTTAAACGGATGAGTGATGTGACAAAGACGGCAAAGGCGTTGCCTAATCCAGCACATAAGCAGGGGAAAGTGGAAACGGGTATGGTCACCGATACACATGATTGCCCGCAAATTAGTATCTTTAATGTAGAAGGTCCATTATTTTTTGGTGCCGCACAAACATTCGAAAATACCATTATGAGCACAATCAACTATCGGCCAAAAATTCTATTATTACGGATGAGCAAGGTGCCTTTAATGGATACAACGGGCGAAGCCATTCTTGCCAGTATTGTGAATCACTTTTCGAAAAGTGGTATAGTAATGATATCAGGTTTAAATGAACAACCGGAAAATGTCCTTAAAAAGACAGGCTTATACGAGAAAATTGGGAAGGAACATTTTTATGAGCATACTGGAGATGCCATACAAGAGGGACTTCTACAAATTAACCAAAATAAATGCCTAGGTTGTAAGCATTTTGCATTTAGGGAGTGTAAGAAGTTATCTGCCTCTGAATCAGTGGAAGGCAGGGCCAAACTTACTGCTACCTTCTAGAAAAACAAGGAAGTGAACGAGTTGAATATAGAAATGCAGCAATTTAAGGCGGAATTTTTCAAAGCTTTAGCCCATCCCATGAGAATCCGCATTCTCGAACTGTTAGCAGAAGGGGAAAAAAGTGTAAATGAAATTCAAACCAATATTGGCAGTGAGGGGTCAGCTGTTTCACAGCAGTTAACGGTTTTGCGGGCAAAAAATATTGTGACAGGTACAAAAGAAGGAAATAAGGTCATCTATACTTTGAAGGATCCAATGATTATTGAGCTGCTTGCCGTTGCCCGGCAGATTTTTAATAATCATTTAGTGGATACGATTACGATTTTGGATAAGTTTAAAGAAGAGGAAGATGAGGTAACAACCATGCCGAAGAATTAATTTCTTCGGTTTTTTTCTATTCTAAAGGTATAAAAGTTACAATTGTTAATATTTGTAAATTATTGTTATTTTGTAATATTTATTCCCGTTTTCACTAGAAAAAAAGTTTAACATGAAAGTAGAAGTACATATAGAAAAATAGTGGAAGGTGAATAAGTATGTATGACTTAGTTTTGCTGCATCCTCCTACCGTTTATGATTTTCGAAAGGAGATGCTGTTTACTGGCCCCATTAGTGATGTTGTTCCTTCTTCGCCTGTTTTTGAAATGTACCCGATCGGTTTAACTAGTATCGGAGACTACCTAGAACGTTTTGGTTTAAAAGTAAAGATTATTAACATAGCCAATCGAATGTTGTTAAATCCTAATTTTGATGTGGAAAAGAAAATCAAACATATTAAGACTAAAGCATTCGGAATTGACCTTCATTGGCTGCCACATGCCCATGGAAGTGTGGAACTAGCCAAAATCATCAAAAAATATCACCCAGATACACCGGTCATGTTTGGCGGCCTGTCCAGCACTTATTTTCACAAGGAACTGATTGAATATCCTTGCATAGATTTTGTCGTACGTGGTGATACAACTGAAAAACTGATTCTCATGCTGTTGAATAAATTGGAGAAGAAGGAGACAGAGAGTTTTTCAGATATTCCCAATCTTACCTGGAAAAAGGGAATGGAGTATCATTATAACGAGATGACCTATGTGCCAGACAATTTAGATGAATTTAATTTACCTGGATATCGGTATATTATCCGTTCAGTATTCAAGTATTTTAATCTTCTCGATCCCTTACCTTACAAAGGGTGGCTCCAATATCCCAATACAGCTATTTTAACTTCCAAGGGCTGTACGTATAATTGTTTAATTTGCGGCGGTTCGAAAGATGCTTACGAGCTAAACTGTAATCGAAAAAAACTGGTGATGCGTTCACCTCAAAAAATGCTGGAGGATATTGCTTTAATTCAACGATTTACCCGTGCACCGATATTTCTTTTAAATGATATTCGGCAGGGTGGCAAGGACTATGTAGATGAATTTCTTAGTGGTTTAGAAAAAATGGACTTAAAAAACGAGATTGTTTTTGAATTATTCAATTTTGCAGATGAGGAATTTTTTAAGCGACTTGATAAGGCTATGCCAAAATATAGTATTGAATTGACATTAGAGTCTGCAGATGAAGAGATCCGTAAATACAATGGCAAGCTTCCATGTACGAATCAGAAAGTAATCGAAATGCTTCAATTTGCCTTGAAACACAACTGTGCTAAGATTGATTTATTTTTCATGACAGGTATCCCTAATCAAGATTATGACAGTGCTATGCGCAATGTTGATTTTTGTGAAAAGATTCACAAAAACTGTGGCGAAGATTTACGAATTTCCTATTTTGTTGCACCACTTTCACCATTTCTTGACCCGGGGAGCCCTGCCTTTGAGCATCCGGAAAAATATGGTTATAAGAAATTCTGCACTAAGCTAGAAGATTTCCGCAATGCGATGAAACAACCTTCGTGGAAGAATATGCTAAGCTATGAAACCAATAAAATGACAAGGGAAGACATTGTTAGGGCTACCTATGATTCCGCATTAAGATTAAATGAATTTAAGTTTAGAAATCAAATCATTACACAAGATGTCCATGATGAAGTGGCCGTCAAAATAAAAAAATCAGTAGAATTCCTTAAGAGATTAGATGAGTTGCTCCTTCTTCCAGAGGCCGAGCAAAAAACAGAAATGGCCAAAATCAAGGAAGAAGTCGATCAAATTAATCGGCACAGCATCTGCGGGAAAAATGAATTAAAGTGGGAGGTAAAAAAGTTATTTGCTGACTTCCCCTCCTTAACTTATATCGGTTTGGAGTTAATGGTGAAGGATATCATTAAAAGTGTAAAAGTTCGATTCGGAAAAATTGATCGAAATGTTGTAGTGGCAGCAAAGTCAGAAGGACAATAATCTTATCTAAAAGAGTCCGTATGAGGGCGCTTTCATATTAATCTATTTGTTTGAATAATTATTTTCCTTCAAAATTCGACAATGTCTTCCCTAGATCTGTAACCTGGACATTATTAGGAATTGTTTCAGGGGTGAAAAGGTGGTTAGAATGTTGAAAAATGTAGGTTTGTGTCGTCTGTTCCTTTCTTGACAGGAATCTGTGAAAATGTTAAATTTTAGTCAGCCGTTGCACGAGATTAGATTTATGTTACAAGCTTGTTCAATGTTTTAATCGATGTTTGGATGAGAAAACAAAGTAAAGCTATCACGTTGTAATTTGGTGAATTTTACACAGGGCTTTTGCAAGCCATTAGGAGGATTTTTTTACATGAAAAACGGTAAAGTAAAATGGTTTAATTCAGAAAAAGGTTTTGGATTCATCGAAGCAGAAGACGGTAACGACGTATTCGTTCACTATTCTGCCATCCAAACAGAAGGTTTTAAAACATTAGAAGAAGGTCAAGAAGTTTCTTTCGAAGTTGTTGAAGGAGCTCGTGGACCACAAGCTGCTAACGTAACTAAATTATAATTTAAAAAAACAAATTATCACAGCCCGGACTATTGTCTAGGGCTGTTTTTATTTTTTATAAGTTTAGGTGGTAAAAAACTCAATAATGATTTCCAGCTTCATGGCTATTGGTATTTTGCTATAATAGTATTATCGTACGAGCATAGATAAAAAATTGGGGTGATCTAAATGAAATTTATTCATACCGCTGATTGGCATTTAGGAAAATTAGTTCACGGTGTATATATGACCGAGAATCAACGGGAAGCACTTGAACAATTTGTGGCAATTGTGGCAGAAGAAAAGCCAGATGCAGTCGTCATTGCCGGCGATCTCTATGACCGTTCCGTCCCTCCGACCGATGCTGTTGAGTTATTGGATGAAATTCTATTTAAAATAAATGTGGAACTGAAAACACCGGTTGTGGCGATCTCAGGTAACCATGACAGTGCAGAACGTCTCTCCTTTGGCAGTTCATGGTATAAACATAGCCAATTCTATTTAACAGGGAAATTGACAAACAGCTTTAAGCCCGTCCAAATCAATGGTGTTAATTTTTACCTTGTACCCTACGCTGAGCCAGGGCTTGTTCGTCAAATTCTTGGAGATGATTCGATTCACTCCCATCAAGAAGCCATGAAGGCACTGATTGGCAAAATGGAAGATACACTAAATCCCAATGAACCCAATGTTTTAGTAGGTCACGCCTTTGTCCTGGGTGGAAAAACCTCAGATTCAGAACGCATTTTATCTGTCGGCGGCTCAGGTTGTGTCGGCGCTGAGTTGTTTGAACCATTTTCCTATACCGCTCTTGGACACTTGCACAGTCCCGATGCGATTACCCATAACAAAGTGAAGTATTCAGGCTCACTGTTAAAATATTCTTTTTCTGAAGCAAAACAAAATAAGTCTATTTCGATTATTGAAATGGATGATAAGGGGAATTTTACCCAACGGTATCGCTCCCTTACTCCTACACATGACATGCGGGAGCTAGAAGGCCATCTAGAGGAATTACTAGATCCGCACTTTTATGAAAAAGAACGGACGCATGATTATTTAAAAATTACCTTATTGGATGAAGGGGCTTTGATTGATCCTATTAATAAGCTCCGTCAAGTTTATCCAAACGTTCTTCATCTGGAACGGAAGATTGACTTAACCGATTTGAAGAAAAAACAGTCCATTCAGGCACTTAGAAGTGAGAAGAAGTCAGAACTTGAATTATTTGAGCAATTTTACTCAGAAATGACCACACTTGAGTTTACACCAGAGAAAAAAGAAATCATGGCTGATGTGATTGAAAAAGTGTTACGTGGGGAGGCACTGAAATGAAACCGTTAAAACTAACTATGCAAGCATTTGGACCTTATGCTGGCAGAGAAGAGATTGATTTTAACCAGTTAGGCAACCGAACCATGTTTGTCATTTCAGGAAAAACAGGCTCTGGTAAGACCACCATTTTCGATGCGATTAGTTATGCCATATATGGAAAAGCAAGTGGAGAGGACCGAAATGGGCCCGAACTCCGTAGTCAATTTGCTGGTGAAGAGCTATTAACGGAAGTATCCCTAGATTTTTCCCTCCGGAATAAAGTGTACTCCATTACCCGGTCACCGCAACAGTTAAAAAAGAAAGACAAGGGTGATGGCTTCACACAAATAGGGGCAAAAGCAGAATTATATTTGTGGTCTGATGACGGCGAGAAAAAATTGCTTGCAACGAAAATTAGTGATGTGGAAGAAAAAATAAAAGAAATTATGTTAATTGATGCGAACCAGTTCCGGCAAATTTTAATGATTCCGCAAGGAGAATTTCGGAAGCTGTTGACATCTGATAGTAAGGATAAAGAACTCATTCTGCAGCGGTTGTTTCATACAGAAATGTATAAAATGGTAGAAGAGAAATTGAAGCTTGAAGCAGCTGAATTGAAAAAATCAGTGGAAGACCAGGTCCAAGCCCGTAATGAATCGATTCGGCGCATTCAAACGATCACAAATGATGAACTCCGTGCCTACCTTGATGCGGATAGCGTGAATGACACTTTAATTATGCCACTTTTGCAGGCTGAGATTTCGGGAATGGGTGAAAGAATTGCCCGCTTAAACAACAGCCTAAAAGAAAAGATTCAAGAACAAGACAAATTAAAAGGGAAATTGTTTGAAGCGGAAACGATTTTAAAACAGTTACAAACGAAAGAGGAGTTAAAGAACCAAAAAGCCCGCCTCATTGCTCAAGAAGAAGTGTTTGCCGCAAAAGAAATGGAAATGCAAATGGCGCAAAAAGCTGCCCTCTTGGCCAAACAGGAGGAGCTTTGTCATCGTTTAAAGCGAGATGAGGACCAATTAAAAGATAGTGTGAACACTATAAGGATGGAAATAGACAGACTGGATGGACTTTGCCAACAGTATGAACGGCAACTGCAAATCGAGCTTGACCGTGAAAGTGACCGGAAAACAGCATTAGATGAAGTGAATCGATTAGTGAATATGAAAGAGGATGTTTATTCCTTTGCCGCTTTGCAAAAGGAAACAAAAACAAAGGAAACGGAATTAAAAGCGGCAAAAGAAAAACTTATCAGTAACGAAAATAAGCTTAAACAAGTCGAAGAGCGAATTTTATCTTTACAACAGCAAAGAGAAGAAATTGAAAAAGGGAAGCTGTCTTACTTAGAAAATGAAAGTAAGCTAGAAAAACTAAAGCTCGAGCTGGAACGATTTGAAAAATATGAAACTTTACGAGAACGTCATCAAAAGGCGGAGCAAAATCTTAAGACAATCACCGGCCGTTATGAAAATATTGTGGCAAGATATACAGATGCTAGAATTCAAGTCGAAGAAATGGAGAAGAAATGGATGCAAGGCCAAGCCGCTATTTTAGCGTCTAATCTTCAGAACGGACAAGCTTGTCCGGTCTGTGGATCTGAACATCATCCATCCCCAGCCATTTTACAAGATCATCATATTCCATCAGAAGAAGCCCTAAAGGCTGCTAAAGACCAAATGGTTACATGTGAAAAAGAAAAGTCGATGGTGGAAGCGAACTTTTATCAATGTCAATCGGTAGAAAAATCACAGCAGGAAGCTGTCAGTGAAATCCTTTTAGAAATCCGTACCCACCGAGCTGATTTTATGGAGGAGGATTTACAATATGTGAAAGCTGAGACCATTACAGCTAAAAATCAACTGGTTCAACTACAAAGAACATTAGCTGAACAGATTAATCAACTTGAAAAGCTTAAATTAGAAATCAACAAGGGTGAAGTTGAGAAAGCAGCTGTACAACATGCTATTCAACAGGTAACCATGATGGTGAATGATGTGACTGTTCAATTTACTGAAAAGAAAACGAATCTTAGTAGAATGTTAACTGTGATTCCTGAGAACCTTCGTTCAGAATCGGAATATGAAAAAACACTAGCAGCTTCCCGAAACCATCATGAACAGCTAGTGAAGCAATTGGAAGGGGCACAACAGCGTTTTCAGGCCGTTAAAGAAAAGCTGTCTAATGAAACAGCTCGCTTAAAAGATGCTGAAGGGCATTATGTAAGTAAACACCAGGAGCTAGTCACAGAGCGAGAAATCTTTTTAAAAAAATTAGCCGAACAGGGTTTTGAAAAATATGGACTGTATGCATCGGCTAAACGAACGGAAGGAGAAATTCGCAGTCTGGAATCGGATATCCGCAGCTATCGAGAGGAATTTCGTTCTGTTTCAGACCGTTTGAAAGAATTAACGGAACTGTTGGCAAATGTAAAAACTCCTGATGTCGAAGGACTTAAGCTTGAGCTTGAAAAACTATCGAATGAAATAGAGGAACTTACAAACCAACGAACCGATTTATTTGTTAAAAAACGGGATAATGAAGAGATTTATAGCCGGGTTCAAAGCTTGAATGAGCAAATGAAAGTATTAGAAGAACGATATAAGCTAATCGGGCATTTATCCGACATTGCCAAAGGACAGAATAATTTCAGGGTGACGTTCGAACGGTATGTGCTTGCAGCGTTCTTGGATGATATTCTACGAGAAGCGAATGTCCGTCTTAGAAAAATGACTTCAGGTCGGTTCCAATTGCTGCGGAAAACAGATCGTTCAAAAGGCAATGCTCAAAGTGGTTTAGAATTACTGGTGTTTGACCAATATACGGGGCAGGAACGGCATGTTAAAACACTTTCAGGCGGTGAAAGTTTTAAGGCATCCTTGTCACTAGCATTGGGACTTGCTGACGTGGTGCAAAATTATGCAGGCGGTGTCTCATTGGAAACGATGTTTATTGATGAAGGCTTTGGAACACTTGATCCTGAATCACTAGATCAAGCGATTGAGGCATTAATGGACATACAAAGCAGCGGGCGTCTGGTGGGAATTATCTCACACGTACCGGAACTGAAAGAGCGGATTGATGTGAGACTTGAGGTCATTGCAGGACAAGCCGGTAGTAGAACCGAGTTTATGTTTATGAATTAATCAGCAAAACAGTGTGATTTCTTTTTTAAGAAAATCACACTGTTTTTTTTGATTAGTTTAAGAAGGTGACTCAAAAGTAACAATTGTGCCCGTGTCCCCCAAGAAAAGATGATATAGGTAACAAATAAAAGTAATTATGCCCGTGCGTCTCAAAAAAGAGGGCCAGCGGTCATAAATAAAAGTTATTATGCCTGTGCGTCTCAAAAAAGAGGGACAGCGGTCACAAATAAAAATAATTATGCCCATGCGTCTCAAAAAAGAAGGCCAGCGGTCATAAATAAAAATAATTGTGCCCATTACTTCCCAAAAAGCTTGTCAACGGTAACAAATAGCTACTTTAACTCCTTAGCAAGTGCGCGGCCTGCCTGTCTTCCCGTAAACAAACAGCCCCCGACAAAGGTACCTTCTAAAGAACGGTAACCGTGTATGCCGCCGCCGCCAAATCCACTAACCTCTCCAGCAGCATATAAGCCTAGGATAGGATTTCCTTTACTGTCTAAGACCCTGCCAGATAAATCAGTTTGCAGTCCGCCTAGCGTCTTACGACTGACAATATTTAACCGAACGGCAATTAGTGGACCCATTTTGGGATCAAGAATTTTGTGTGGAGGAGCCACCCTAATTAATTTGTCACCCAGATAATGACGTGCCCCACGCATCGCTGTTATTTGGAGGTCCTTGGTAAACTTATTATCAATTTCTCGGTCTCGTGCCACAATCACCCGCTTAATTTCGTCAACATCTAGGAATTGCTCACCGCTTATTTTGTTCATTCCTGCGACAAGTTCACTGACCGTTTTAGCGATGACAAAATCCTCACCTTTATCCATAAAAGCTTGGACAGGGGCTGTTGGGCCTGGGAGGACCCTGGCTAACACTTGTTTAATACTTTTTCCTGTTAAGTCAGGATTTTGCTCAGACCCTGATAGTGCGAATTCTTTTTCGATAATTTTCTGTGTTAGGATAAACCATGAATAATCGTAGCCTGACTTCATGATCGCCTCGAGTGTCCCTAGTGTATCAAAGCCAGGAAAGTTTGGTGCAGGAAAGCGCCTTCCTTTAGCATCAAGCCAAAGGGAGGAGGGACCTGGAAGAATTCGAATACCATGCATCGGCCAAACAGGATCCCAATTTTTAATTCCTTCCGTGTAGTGCCACATTCGATCTCGATTCACGATGCGGCCGCCGGCTTTTTCTGTAATCGCCAGCATTCTGCCATCCACATGCTCAGGTACTCCGGAAATCATTCGTTTCGGAGCCTTCCCGAGTCGAGATGGCCAGTTTTTTCGAATTAAATCATGATTTCCGCCAATACCGCCACTTGTTACCAGGACTGCTTGCGAGTTGAATTCAAATTCACCCACAACTTCACGCGAACTTGCTTCTCCACGAGCGGCAGAACTTGCAATAAGAAGATCTCCACGGACACCAGTAACCGCTCCATTTTCTGTTATTAATTCATTTACCCGGTGGCGTGGCCGGTAATCAACAAGGCCCTTCTCCAAGGCTTTACGAACCTTCTCTTCAAAAGGTTTGACAAGTCCCGGTCCAGTCCCCCAGACGATGTGAAAACGGGGCACTGAATTGCCATGACCCTCAGCGGTGTAGCCGCCGCGCTCTGCCCAGCCCACAACAGGAAAGAAACGAACACCCATTTCATATAGCCATTGGCGTTTTTCACCCGCTGCAAATTCTACATAAGCCTCCGCCCACTTTTTCCCCCAGTAATCCTCGTCGTCCTCGCGATCATAGCCTGCTGATCCTAACCAATCCTGCCAAGCGAGCTCACGAGAATCTTTGATCCCCATTCTTCTTTGTTCAGGTGAATCGACAAGGAATAAACCCCCAAAAGACCACCAAGCTTGTCCACCAAGAGACGCTTCCGGTTCTTGGTCTAACAGAAGAACCCTTTTACCAGCATCTGCTAATTCAGCCGTTGCCACTAATCCGGCCAGCCCGGCACCAACCACAATTACATCATATTTCAAAAACCTTCCCCCATTTCACGAAACATCATCAACTCGGACTCAGCACCAGTATATATATTATCTGAAAAATCAATATTTTTAATTATAGCATGATTCTTCCTTGTATTGGGATTTTTTAAGGTTATATTAAAATGATGTCAGGTATAGAACTAGTATGATTCGAATATTGTAACGGTATAGTTTCACTACTATTGTTGAATAATATGTTCAAAATGATAGGGGTGTCTTTTTGTGTTGAAAAAAACAACATTGATGGTATGTGGTGTGTTCACCATGCTTGCTTGTTTTTCTTTTAAAGGCCAAGCAGAGGAACTACCAAGGTTATCAACAGAATGCCTTGAAAAAATGAAAAACCGTGATATTCAATATAATCAAGCACTAATGAAAGATATTATTTCTAACCTAGATTTGGATATTGACGACCAAAGTTACATTGAGGTGCAAGATAAATCTTTAGATGCAGCGAATCTTATTTATGGTGGAAGAGAAATAGATGAATATTACCAGTCATTGCACAAACAATTTATTGTCGCATCCCGAGGGAAACCGACCTTGTATATTAAACCGGGTATTGCCTATGTCCTTTATAAACAGCCCAATAATATGGATGTTGCCGTGCACTTAAAACTTTCTAATTATGAATGGGTGGTTGTTGAAAAGAAGAAAAAAGAAGGAAACGCCATTCCATACAAGCTGTTAAAATGTGAAAGGGAATATCTAAAGGAAAAGAGAGATTTTTCGAATAAGGATTAATCCATTTGCTGGCCGCTTCTTTCTATTGATATTTTGTCCATTGTTCGCAATCATTATTTTCCCGCTATTATCCAATTATAATCCCTTCGCTGCTGAACCAAAATAAGATGGTTCACTCATTCAAAGTAAAGGGGTTGGTTGGAGTTTGAAATGGCATAAAACGATACTCTCCATGATCCAGCAGCGGCAGGATAAAAAAGTCGCACTTGCTGTGGATACTTCTACGAATGAAGCACCGGTTATACTCATTAATAACATAGTCAAACTGTTTGAACAGCTAAAACCGGACACGATTTTGGTTCAAGCAGATTTTAAAATTAGAAGCATTTCCCCTGTCAAGAGCGATACAATAAAATACCAAACACATGGGAAATCTTCCTATACATTAGTGCTTGAGTGGGCAAAAGAAGAAAACATTGACACGCTATTTTATATAACAGATGTCACTGGCTTCTTTTCTGAAGATATGGAAAAAGTGGATTTTGAGCTGTTTTGGCTTGTACCGGGGGTATTCTTACCACGAGTACCATTTGGAAAAGCGATAAAAGTTGCATAGGCAATTCATCCCTCACGAGAGTGGGGGATATTTTTTGGCCAAAAATAGAAGGATAGTTGGATTGAAAGGGAGAATAGAGTTAGACTAGAATGATAGTAAGCAAAGAAAGTGAAGGGTAGAATTAAATGATAATTAAAGAGGTTGATTTACAAAATAGTAATCTAGTAAGGGAGTTATATGAACTCCAACAGGCTTCCTACCTCATTGAGGCTAAATTAATCAATTTTTATGAGATTCCTCCACTGATGGAAACGATAGATGACTTAAAAAAGAGTAATGAAACCTTTTTGGGTTATTTTGAGGGGGATGTCCTTAAGGGGGCAAGTTCTTTTACCATTGATGGGGAAGAATTATCCATATGCCGGATGATTGTTCATCCCGAATATTTTCGTAAAGGAATTGGTCAACAATTATTGACGGAGATTGAGGTTCGTAATCGAAATATAACTAGTTTTCATGTATCAACTGGTAAAGAGAACTTGCCGGCAAAAAGTCTATATTTAAAAAATGGATATAGATTTAAAGAAGATATAGAGATAGTACCAGGATTATTTATAAGTAATTTTGAAAAAGACAGCGCGAAATAGAAAAGTTGAGTCAAAGATATAGCTAATTGTTACTTAATGGACAATAAAAAACACCATCCTATGAGAGTGGTGTTTTTCTAATGTCCTATACAGAATTGAATAACCAGCCAAACATTCAAACCAAGGATAATCATGGCGAATACGGTGGAAAGAACAGTGGTTATTCGTTTATTTGTTAATACTCCCATAATGTCTTTTCTTCGTGTGAAATAAATCAAGGCAATGACGGGAAATGGCAAGACAATACTAAGAATTACCTGGCTGATAATCAGTGTTTGAGTTGGATCAACGCCGATAGCTACAATAATGACAGTTGGCAGCATCGTAATCAAACGACGGATCCATAATGGAATACTAAAACCAACAAATCCTTGCATAATCACTTGACCAGCCATTGTCCCAACTACTGAACTTGAAATGCCTGAAGCAAGTAATGAGATCAAGAAAACACTGGCCGCGGCAGAACCAAGTAAAGGTGTTAAGGTATGATACGCTGTTGTTAAGTCAGCGATATGACTCTGACCAGATGAATGAAAAACTGACGCTGCCATATACATCATGGCCAGATTAACGAAGCCTGCAAGGGCCATCGCAATGAAAATTTCTTTTGTACTGAAATTTTGGATTTTTAGTCTTTCCGAATCATTTCTTGGGACAATTCTACGTTGAGTTAAGCTTGAATGTAAATAGATTGCATGCGGCATCACAGTGGCTCCGATGACTCCAACAGCAAGCATAATACTTTGGCTATTACCAAGCCATGGAACGACACTATGATAAGCAATTTGTGAAAAATCGGGTCTAGAAAAAATCGTTTCTACTAGATAACATAACCCGATTAAAAGGGCAAATGCTGCGATAAACTTTTCCAATGGGCGGAAGCCAAATCTTTCAAGCAGTAAAATCAAATAGGTAACGACCCCGGTGATAATCGTCGCAAACAACATAGGAATACCGGCTAGTAAATGTAATGCAAGTGTCGCTCCTAGAAATTCAGCTAAATCGGTTGCCATAGCCGCAAGCTCAGAAATAACCCACATGATAATCGTAAGCCATTTTGGCATATGGTCACGGCAAAGTTCTGGTAAACTCTTCCCTGTGGCAATACCAATTTTGGCAGACATATTTTGTAATAGCATCGCCATTAAATTGGCTAAGACAATGACCCAAAGCATTTTATATCCATAGTGAGCCCCACTTTGTATGTTAGTTGCAAAATTTCCTGGATCTATATAAGCGATGGAAGCAATGAAGGCAGGTCCAATAAACGGTAATATTGCCCGAAGACCTTTTACATTTCCATTTATGGCATCTCTTGCAGCCGAGACAATTCGTTGTTCTGCTTCTCGAGCTCGCTCCACATCAAGTGAATTTGGCAGATTCATAAGACACCATCCTTTTCTCGTTGTTTCTTTCCTTAAAGCAATAGTTGTTCGCGAATGAACAAAAGTTTCCTTCATGCAACATTTATATATTTATTATAATGAATTTACAAAAATTTGTGTATATATTTGCGTAAAATTTAATTTAAGTAGTAAGAGAAAGGATTCATGATTACATAAAATTTGGGTAGTATAAGAGGAAATGATTTAGGCACCCAGTGAGGGATCACATCTATGGCTTTTACTTTTTATTTGTTCATCAGCTGGTTAATGGTCGGATTGGTTATTTTGAATCAAAGAATTAGCAGGAAGAGAATCCGCGAGGTATCCTTCCTTGTCTTCCTTTCCTGTTTAATCAATACCCATGCTTATTTAGGGCTATTTGAAACCAATCATTGGATTAAATTAACAACTAGCCCTAAATTGTTTATTGCTTTTCTCCTTTTTCGCAGTGTTTTTATCCCGTTCTTTTTGACCTTTTTTACACTGGAAATTTTTAATTCCACTATAAGAAAGAAGTGGATTCTAATACTCGTATACAGTCTGCTTGTTTTGGGTCTTGATATCCTAGGCTGCCACAGCCATTTATATAGTTTTAAAAAGTGGAATTACTTTTGTACCTTAATTTATTATTTACTTTTTTGGGTATTGGTAATGACGGCCTTTAAGTGGTTCAGGGAATTAAGCGAGAAGGGGGTAAAAAGAGAAGATGATGTGGGTAGATAAGGCATTTGATCGCAACGATTACTTTGTTATTGCCATTGTCATTGTTTCTTGGCTTATCTTTTTTATCATGCCAAAAGTGTTTTCGAAACAAGTAACTGTTCTGATTTTTCTCTATACGGTAACAGCCGCTGGTGTTTTTGATAATTCTATTGGAGCAGTACCGTTTGATTTTTATGATATTATGGATGGTCCTGCCTATTCGGGTATGGATGTGATTGTTTACTTATTGTACCCGCCCTTTGGTTACTTTTTTCTTTATCTTTATCATAAATTTAAAGTAGGGGGCTGCTATATTCTACTTTTTATTTCACTATGGACTGCTGCAGCAATAACAATTGAATGGGTTTACAATAAAATGGGGGTTTTTCATTATAAAAATGGAAATAACATATTTTACTCGATTTGTACTTATCTAGTCGTTCAATCTCTCTTGGTTGTGTATTATCATATGATAAAAGAAAATCAATTGGAAAAACAAAACTAGCATATTTGTTCTAGTTTTGTTTTTGTCATGGTACTATCATTCTGTCTCAAAATGTTCGCTTGAACTATTCTGTTATTAAGGCTACAGTAGAATGATAGAACACGATTAAGAAGGTGGGAATCTTGGAAAAAAGATATTTTACGATTGGGATGGCTGGGCATATTGACCATGGGAAAACATCTTTAACGAAAGCCCTGACAAATATTGATACCGATCGTCTAAAAGAGGAGAAAGAACGGCAAATCTCGATTGAATTAGGATTTGCTCCATTATATGAAGACGATGAAATCCAAATTTCCGTCATTGATGTACCAGGGCACGAACGATTTATCCGCCAAATGATTGCTGGAGTTGCCGGAATTGATTTAGTCGTGCTTGTTGTGGCAGCAGATGAAGGCGTGATGCCGCAAACAAGAGAACACCTCGATATTTTAAAATTCCTGGGAGTTAAAAATGGTATCGTTGCTATCTCAAAAATTGACCGCGTCGACGATGAGTTTATTGAACTTGTCAAAGATGATATTTTAGGTGAGTTGACCGGGACTGTTTTTGAAGACGCTCCGTTTGTTTTAATTGATAGTTTGTCGATGAAAGGAATCGACGATATAAAAGAACTGATTATAAAAACGTTAAAGGGACTTGAAATGCGCGATGCCAAAGGAGCTTTTCGTCTCCCCATCGATCAGGTGTTTACCGTTAAAGGTCAAGGGACAGTCGTTCGGGGGACCGTCTACGAAGGAACCGTGGAAGAAGGACAAGCACTTAAAATAATGCCGGTGGGAATTGAAGTAAAAGCTAGGCAAATCCAAGTTCATCATAAAGCAGCTGCAAAGGCATATGCAGGACAAAGGGCGGCCATTAATCTTTCAAATGTGTCTAAGGAAGACCTGGAACGGGGCGATGTGCTGGTTTCCTCTGAACATTTTATTGTAACAAAAACAGTCGATGTTGCCGTTCGCATGGTTGAGGATCTTGAACATATAGTTAAGCAGCGGATGCCAATCAAGCTTCACCTTGGCACGGCTGAAGTGATGGGACGAATTGTCTTTTTTGACCGAAATGAGATCAAAGAAGAAAATGGAGAAATTCTTTGTCAGCTGCGGCTTGAGGAAGAAATTCTTACGAAACGTGGTGACCGCTTTATTTTACGAAGACCAAGTCCGCAAGAAACAATCGGCGGCGGCTGGGTAATTGATCCACGTGGAAATAAGTATCGCTTTGGCAACCAGACGATCGAAGAACTCGAGAAGAAAAAAGTCGGAACACCTAAAGAACGGATTACGGCTGCATTAGTGGAAGCTAAAAGCCTGCCTTTAACGGAATTGATTAAACGGACGGCACTTGATGAAACGACCTTAACCGATCATTTAATGGATTCTGAATTTGTTTTATATAATGGTAAAGAATATACATTGCAGTTAATCATTCATTCCATTGAAGAAGATATCTTTGATCGACTGCAGGAATTCCATCTGGCCTATCCTATGAAGGCAGGAGTAAATAAAGCCGAGTTATTGCAGACCATGCAAAATAGGTTTCCTAAATCGTTGCTTGATTTTGTAGTCGAACATGGAATCGCGAATGGAATCTTTAAGCGAAAGGGACAATATGTTTCTATACCTGACTTTGTACCCCATGTTCCAAAAAGCTGGGCAAAGCGAACTGAAAATCTCCTTATTGACTTAAAAAAGGATGCCCTAAAGGTGAAGTACTTAAAAGATTATATTTCCAATGCGGGCATTCCGGAGACAATAGAATTCGATTTAAAAAGATTCCTTGAAGAGCAGGAATTAATTGTCCAATTGGATGAGCAATTTGCCTACCACGGAGATGTATTTAAGGAAGCTGTTGAAAAACTTCGCAGTCAAACAGGGGCGGAATTTGAAGTGGGCGATGCCAAGGATGTTCTGGAGATGTCAAGAAAGTACATGATCCCATTTTTAGAAAGATTAGATGCAAAGAAATTAACCAAACGCATTGAGAATAAACGCGTTTGGATAAGCTAACAATGGCAAAGCCTCATTTCCGTTGTGGGAAATGAGGCTTTTATTATGATAAAAACTCAGCAGGATTCAATCCAAGTTCACGACAAATGTCAGCAACCATTTGTTTTTCATTGTTGTCAAAATTTCCATCAGCATATCCAATCGCGATACAATAACGGGCAACTAACCGAGCGATTTCGGGCTTCGTTCTTATTTTTCCAAGTGCCCGAAATGCTTCGGCACGTCCCATCATCCGATCATTTTCCATTCTTGAAATGAAGAGGTTGAACTTTTGAATGACTTTAGTTGTATCAAAAACACGTAATTCCTCACTTTGATTTACAAACTCTATCATTTTTTGACGTTCTGACGCGTCTAGATAGCCATCGGCCATAGCGACTAAGGCACAAGCGGCAACGACAGCATCAAGAACATCTTGACTTTTATATCGATTGAATAAATCCTGAGCCTTTCTTTTTTGGGTATTTGCCCATTCCGCATAGTCTGTTTGCGAAGGGGACCAGGAATTGCCACAGCTATTACAATTAAACTTTAATTGGTTTTTACCTATAAATCCACCTAGTAACCCGACCGGACCCAAAATTAGCCCTCCAATAGCGGCCTTTCCTAGCCCGAACCCTTTCTTTCCGGTACTAACATTGGAAGAATGGCAACGGGGACAGATAATATCGTCTCCTCCATATGTCTGACGTCCAGGCGCAGGCGATGGGTAGGTTGACTGTGTTGGATATCCATAGCCCGGCTGCCGATAGGATGATTCCGGTTGAAGATGAATAGGGTTTTGCTGGTTTTGCTGATATGTGTTATAGCTTGTTTGATTTTGTGAATAAGGATTATTTTGATACGTAGTATTTTGTTGAAAATTCGACGGCTGAGATGGGGTGCTTACGGGCGGATCATCCACTGTTACCCCAAAGTTCCGGCATAATGCCGCTAAGCCGCCTTGAAAACCGCTTGCAATGGCATTAAATTTCCATTCACCGTTATGGCGATATAACTCTGCAGCTACAATGGCGGTTTCAACCGTAAAGTCCCTGCCCAGGTTAAATCGTAATAACTCTTCATTGGTCAATTCATTAAAGATTCGGACATAAGAGTCTGACACTTGTCCGAAATTTTGCCGTTTGGCCTGTGCATCATGAATCGTAATGGTAAAAGCAATACGGTGAATATGGGCGGGTACCCTGTTTAAATCAATCCTAATTTGTTCATCATCCCGTACACCCGAACCAATCCGGTTATCCCCGCTATAGATAATGGCATCGTTCCCGCCTGCAGGATTATTATAAAAAACAAAATCTTGATCACTATTTACTTTCCCAGATTCACCCAATAAAAATGCTGAGGCATCTAGGTCAAAATTGGAACCAAGATGGCTCACATTCCAGCCCAAGCCAACCACCACATTTTGCAGCCCAGGATGCGATTTCGTTAAATCAACCTTTTGCCCTTTGCTTAATGTAACTCCCAAATCTTTTCACTCCTCATTCATATAATTGTATGTACATTATAAGTTTATTTTAAAAAAAAGGGAAAACCTCAAGTCTAAAATACTTTATTTTTAAATCGGCCACACATTAAAGGTACGTAATAGGGAATGAAAAGTTTCAAAAAAAGGGGACTAACTTTATTAAAATTAGTCCCATCCACCATATAGATCCTATCAACCTGTCTTTTCTTCTTTTTTCTGTGGACTTGTGTATTCATCTTCCCAAAAGTCTGCATCTTTTATTCCTAGCTTAACAGGATCAAATACAGGATCTTTTCCCTCTTTAAGCTGTCCTTCGTAATCCTTTAGAATTAATAAGGCGGGTTTGGTCAAAAGAAGAATAGCAATTATATTTAGCCACGCCATACTTCCTACCCCAACATCACCTAGTGCCCAAGCAAGTCCAGCCTGTTTCACAGACCCATAAAACACCATAACTAGAATAACAAATTTTAATAAATGTTCTGTCCAAACACGTTTAGTTTTTCTATTAATATAGGTAAGATTTGTTTCTGCCATATAGTAATACGCCATAATGGTGGTAAAAGCAAAGAAAAATAAAGAAACGGCAACAAATGGAGCGCCAAAACCCGGGAATGTAGATTCAACAGCTGCTTGAGTATAACCAGGTCCCGGTTCCATTTTTCCAAGATTATTTACAATTTCCGATTTTCCTTCTGGCGTAACATTATACATCCCCGTAATTAGGATCATAAAAGCGGTAGCGGAACAAACAAATAAGGTATCAACATAGATAGAGAAGGCTTGAACGATGCCTTGTTTGGCAGGATGAGAAACTTCCGCTGCAGCTGCTGCATGCGGTGCCGTACCTTGGCCGGCTTCGTTTGAATAAATGCCGCGCTTTACCCCCCAAGATATGGCTGCGCCTAATATACCTCCGAAGGCAGCATCAGTTCCAAAGGCACTGGTAAAGATGAGTTTTAGTACATTTGGTAACTCTGTAATGTTCAAGAGAGTAATAAGGATGGCAACCACGACATATCCAAGGGCCATAAAGGGAACAACCAATTCTGCTACACGAGCAATCCTTTTTACGCCGCCAAAGATGATGACCGCTAAGATCAAGACTAATATTCCCCCCGTAATCGCAGGACTAATACCAAAAGCGGTTTTAACGCTTGAAGCAATACTATTTGCCTGAACACCAGGTAAAAGGGCTCCTGTCGCAATGACGGTGACAATCGCGAAAAGTACTGCATACCATTTAATTTTTAATCCTTTTTCAATGTAATAGGCAGGACCACCACGAAATTGGCCATGATGTTTCTCTTTAAATACTTGAGCTAAGACGGATTCTACAAAGGCCGAACCTGCACCGAAAAAGGCCATTGCCCACATCCAAAAAACAGCTCCTGGACCTCCAAAGGCAATGGCAGTTGCAACTCCTGCAATGTTTCCCGTTCCCACTCTTCCAGATAAAGCAAGTGATAAAGCCTGAAAGGATGAGATGCCTGCTTCGGATTTATCACCTTTAAACATCAATGGAATAATGTCTTTCATATGCCTGATTTGCAGGAACCTAGTTGAAAGTGTGTAAAACAGTCCTACCCCTAAACATAAATAAATTAATGCCTGGCTCCAGATAATGCCATTAAGCCAATTTACAATCTGTTCCATTAGGTTTCCCCCTTATCTTGTTAATGTTTTTCATTATATAACAGAATAAAAGATTATTGGATTAATAATTAGAATTTTTTAAGCATTCTAAAATAATAGAGAATTTTGTCCTAGGAAATAGTAGGGATAAAAGAACTGGATTATTACCGATAAGATAATGGCACTAATAATTTCCTTTAAGGAAAAGTTAAGGAATGGAGATAATAATAGGCCTATCCAAAAGATTCCGTTTAAAAAGGAGTATGAAAATATGAAAAAATGGATTTTGATCGTAATTGGCGTACTATTAGTTGGCTTTGTCAGTTATCAATGGTATGCCTCAAAAACAAGTGCACAAACATCTTCAGCACAAGTGCGAACGGCTGTTGCTCAAAAAGGAACGCTCAATGTTAAAATCAGTGGTTCTGGAGCAGTTGAAGCCGTTACTAGTGAAGACATTAAATCAATAAGTAATAACGAGGAAATTGATGAAGTGTTGGTGGATAAAGGAGAGCAAGTAAAAGAAGGGGATGAATTGATTACTTTTACAGATGGCAGTGACCCAATTTTAGCTCCTGCTGATGGAATCATTACCTCTCTAGCGGTTGCAGCAGGCGAGCGAGTGGCGTCTGGACAGGTGGTTGCCCATGTATCAAACTACGAGGAATTACAAACAGCTGTCCAAATTGATGAACTTGATATTACTAAATTAAAACAAGGTCAGTCTGTTGATTTAAAAGTAAATGCATTCCCAGACCAAACATTTGCAGGCAAAGTAACAGCCATTGCCGATGAAGGGACATCTTCAAATGGGGTTTCTACTTTTGAAGTGACCATTCATATTGATAAACCAGAAAATCTTAAAGTCGGTATGAGTGTGGAAGCTAGTATTCTGACAGCAAGGAAGGAAAATGCAATTTACGTTCCACTTGATGAGGTTCATACCGCAAATGGAGAAAAATATGTCAATGTCTTCACCTCAGGGTCAACTGATCAAAGTATCGAGACCGAGAAAAAAACGGTCAAAACCGGATTAGCAAATGAAGATTATGTGGAAATAACAGAAGGGCTTTCTGAGGGTCAAACTGTTCAATTACCACAATTAGCTAAAGCAGCCACTTCTAACAATCAAGGTCGAACGATGCAAGGCGTTGGCGGCTTTGGTGGTTTGGGTAACACTGGTGGTATGAACCGTGGAAATGGTGGACGGTTTGGCGGAAGGAGTGGTAACTAATGGGAAAGCCAATTATACAAATCAGTCATCTTATAAAGACCTATAAACTGGGCGGTGAAACAGTTCATGCCTTAAACGATGTTTCCTTAGTGATTGAAAAAGGGGAATTCTTAGCGATTATTGGTCCTTCAGGATCGGGTAAATCTACCTTAATGAATATGATTGGCTGCCTGGATCGGCCTCAGTCAGGTAAATATTTGCTAGATGGTAAGGATGTAGGGAAGATGAATGATAATCAATTAGCCGCCATTCGGAATCAAAAAATAGGTTTTATCTTTCAAAACTTTAACTTATTAACGAAACTAACAGCACTTGAGAATGTGGAATTGCCATTGTTGTATAGTGGTGTCCCGGCAAAGGAACGTCGGGAAAGAGCGTTAGAAGGATTAGGCAAAGTGGGACTAAAGGAGCGAGCAGGCCATTTGCCAACGCAATTATCAGGGGGTCAGCAACAGCGGGTGGCCATTGCCAGAGCCCTTGTAAGTCATCCCACGATTCTGCTTGCTGATGAGCCAACCGGGGCCCTTGATAGCAAGACGAGCAAGGATATATTGCAGCTCATGCAAGAATTGAATGAGAATGGCCACACGATTATATTAATCACCCATGATTTAGCGATTGCTAAACAAGCAAATAGAATGGTCAGCATCCAAGATGGGCAATTACAAGAAGATGGGGGTGAGCTGATTGGGAATCTTGCAATCCATTAAAATGGCTCTTAAAAGTATAAAAGGGAATAAACTGCGGTCCGCACTTACCATGCTTGGAATGATTATTGGGGTTTCATCCGTCATCATCCTCGTATCAATTGCTCAAGGCTCGGCAAAAAATGTAACTAGTCAAATTAATCAATTAGGAACGAATCTACTAACCATAAATACATTTGGAACTGATTTAGCATTAACAGAGGATAAAATTAGTGAACTTAGTAAAGTGAACGGAGTCAAAGCCATCTCACCTGTCGTTTCGGGTCGTGTGAATGTTAAAAAAGATCGAACCACATCACAGGTTACTATGACCGGTACTAATGCTGCATATTCAACCGTTCGGGATACCTCAGTCAGTGCCGGGCGATTTATAACGGACCTTGATCTTGAATATCGGCAAAAAATTGCTGTTATTGGTTCCGATACTGCGACCACTTTCTTTGGTGCAGACAATCCGGTTGGACAATATTTGCAGATTGAGGGTACTTCTTTTAAAGTGGTTGGAGTATTGGCTTCGAAAGGGAGCTCGTTGGGGCAAAGCGGAGACAACGTGGTGATCGTCCCACTAAGCACTGGTCAACGGCTGGTGAAAAGTACAACCATTAATCAAGTGTATTTACAAGGGAAGAGCGAAAATCAAATGGGTATGGTCATGAACGAAGTAGAAAGGGCCATGGCCTCCCTTTATCCCAATAAAAGTGATTCTTATAGTGTGACAAACCAGCAGGATATCATGGATACTATGAGTTCTGTTTCTGATACCATGACGATGATGTTAGGAGGAATTGCCAGCATTTCCTTACTTGTTGGGGGAATCGGCATTATGAATATTATGCTCGTATCTGTTTCAGAACGAACAAGGGAAATTGGAATCCGGAAAGCCATTGGTGCAAAACGACGGGATGTTCTTATTCAATTCTTAATTGAAGCGGTTGTTTTAAGCGGAGCAGGCGGCATCATTGGGATACTAGCTGGGTTAGGCATCGGAAAGTTGATATCAACTCTCTTAAGTCTAAGCGTCTCATTTTCACCGTCGGTCATGCTATTCTCCTTCCTATTTTCATTAATAGTCGGTGTAGTCTTTGGGGTATTCCCAGCAAATAAAGCGTCAAAATTAAATCCAATTCAAGCATTAAGATACGAGTAAAGGTAATATAAAGGCGGAACGCACTATTGCGGCCGCTTTATTTCCTATATAATCAATTGTATGCCTTTTTAGAGGAGAGATAAAAATGCGTTTATTAGTAGTGGAAGATAATCTTCCATTGTTAGAATCAATTGTCCAACTTTTATCAGATGAATTTGAGGTGGACCAAGCTTCTGATGGGGAAGAAGCATTATTTTTAGCCATGCAAAATATCCACGATGCCATCGTTTTAGATGTGATGATTCCAGAAATTGATGGTTTTGAGGTACTGCGGACGATAAGGAAGGAAGGATTGAGGATTCCTGTTCTTTTCCTTACTGCCAGAGATTCGTTAGAGGATCGAGTACAAGGTCTTGATAGCGGCGGAGATGATTATTTAGTAAAACCATTTCAAGCTGCAGAACTTAAAGCACGGATTCGCGCGTTATTAAGAAGAAGCGGCAGTCTTACAACCAATCAAACGATCCAATATCGCGGGATTGAATTACTAGGTAAGGAACGGGAGATCCAGGTGGATGGTGAGTCCATCAAACTTACAGCAAAGCAATACGAACTGTTAGAATATTTAATTCAGAACAAAGGAGCCATATTAACGAAAGAACAAATTTATGATCGTGTTTGGGGATTTGACTCGGATACGACGGTTGCCATAGTAGAGGTGTTCATGCACCATCTTCGAAAAAAGTTAGAACCTTTTGGCTATCATGCAGATATTAAAACCATTCGCGGTGTAGGCTACATGCTGGCTGAAGAATAGGAGCAGCAGATGTTTCGACAAACACATATTAAGTTAACATTATTAAACTCGTTAGTGGTGATTGTTTTAATTAGTATACTTGGAAGTATTATTTACTTTTATACAGATAATAAATTGTATAAGGATGTAAACCAATCGTTATTGGAAACAGTTGAGCATTTTCAACATCCAAGTGGTCCTGCTGAGAATCATGAGGGAGATGCAGGTCCGCGGTTTATGCGGCGCGACCCGCGTATTATCACGTTGATTTGGGATAAAAATAACCAACTTTTAGCAGATCAAAATAGAGAGTCTGAGCTTTTTCTGGATAACGAAAAACTGATACGTCCCCACAAATTTGGCACCCTGCAGGATGTCGAAGTAGAGGACTTCTCATTTCGCTATGTGGCATTCAAGGTAACCATGCCTGAATTAGGGGGAATTACGGTCCAAGTGATTCGGAATGTAAACTCGGAAAAGGAATTACTGGATCGGTTATTATTAATTATGCTGATTGGCTGCGGTCTCGGCATCATATGTGCGATAGGATCCGGTTATTTCTTAGCAGGCAGGGCATTGGTTCCAATTAAAAATGCGTGGCAGAAACAACAGGAGTTTGTGTCGGATGCATCGCATGAATTGCGGACGCCTTTAGCAGTTATCCAGGCTAAAACGGATATTCTGTTTCGGTCACCATCGGCAACGATTCAAGAAAAGATAATCGACATCTCCACCATCTCTAATGAGTCAAGACGACTGTCCAAACTTGTAAGGAATTTATTGACACTTGCACGATCCGATTCGGATCAAATAGAAATGAAAAAATCAGTCTTCCAATTGGATGAACTTTTAAAAGATATTGTTCAACAATATGAAGAAATAGCCATGTATCAAGAAAAGTCACTTCATCTTGATGCACCAGAACAGGTACAGTTTATAGGTGATAAAGAAAGAATTCATCAGTTAATTGTCATCTTGTTAGATAACGCTATTAAATATACAAAAGATGGCGGGGAAATATTGCTTTCTTGTACACAGAGTCACTCCTCCGTTTTCTTACAGGTAAAAGATAATGGAATTGGGATCCCTGAAAAGGATATCCCGAAAATCTTTGATCGCTTTTATCAGAGTGATAAGTCAAGGACAGGTGTGGAAGGAACAGGTCTCGGATTATCGATTGCCAAATGGATCATTGACAAACACCATGGAAAAACGAAGGTACAAAGCACGGTTGGTGCAGGAACAAAAATAGAAATTACTTTTCCGAAGTCCCAAAAAAATTAATGGGGCTTCATTTTTTCATGTTAAGAAAATCTTAAGGAAGACCCTTCATAATATCCTTATCTATTTAAACAAGCACCCTGTGCTTTGTGGATTGAAGGGAGATTAATGGTAATGAAGAAAACGAGAAAGGCTCACTTATGGATTGGCTTAATCGCGTCAATTTTTATCTTTTTGGAGTCGATTACAGGATTACTTATGAATGAACCTTGGTTAATCGGGCAGACACAAATGGAAGGCGGGCGCGGCAATTTTCAGCAAGGTCAAACGAATCAAGGTCAATTTAATAGGAGGCAAGGACAATTTAATCAAGGTGGAGAAGCGCCTGAATCTGGACAAGCCACAGGACCAATGCAGGGACAAGGAAATGCTCAGATGGGCTCAAATGAAAATGGTCAATTTCAAGGTCGTGCTAGATTTGACGGAAATGGAAATTTTGCCGGTGGTATGCGCGCTGAAAGGTTTGGGCAAGGGTCATTCATGAGCACCATCCGCGGTCTGCACGAAGGAAGAATTGGTAATATGAACGTGAAATGGCTCATCGACTTAGTAGCCGTTGCGATGATCGTTTTAACTGGAACCGGCATCTATTTATCCATGAAAGTCCTGAAAGCAGAAGGAAGAAGAAAAAAACGGCAAATACAAGAGATTTCAGACATGGCAGATTTTTAATAGTAAAGCACACGAAGATCATCATTCGTGTGCTTTGTTGTATAGTTACTCAACGACAATTGTTCCTTTATACATTTGCATGCCACAGCTAAAGGTATACTCACCTGTTTTATCTGGGGTGAAACTAAGATTGGTCGTCCCTTTTTTTAAGTTAACATGATTAATATTAAAATCTGGAATCATAAAAGTGGATAAGCAGCTATTTTCTAACGGGTTTTCAATTTCAAGTTGAACCGGTACACCCTTTTTTACACGAATGACATTTGGTGTATAACCTGTTGGGGTTACAGTCATTTTTACGAGTGGAGCGCTCTGATCGGTCACATCGGCTTCTGTTTTCATAACTTCTTGATTTTCGGCCTTTTGTTGTGTTTGTCCTGCAGAATCGTCCCTGCCTGGGATTTTTACCAAATCGCTGCTATACATAAACAAGAACAAGGAGACTAGCACGATCCCGCCGGCGATAATGGCAAATGGAGAAAGCTCTTCGGTATCTATTGAATATTTAGGGTTCGTAGTAACATAAATATAGACAATGACAAACCCGATAATGACCAAATAAAATCCGACTAGAATCCCTAACAAAATCATAGGATTGACAAATTGAAGAAATAGACCCAGGATAGCCCCGTTAATACCACCCATTAATCCTGCAATAGCTCCCATAAGAATCGCTAATATTCCTACAGGGTGTCCTGCTAGGAATCCAACAATAAATCCAATAATCATACTGATGCCAACAACCAAAAAGGTTTCACCAGAGATAATCCCCATGATACTTCCTGTAAGCAAGCCAGTGATCACCGCAATCACCATACTAAGCATGACTCCCGGGGTGTTATTCAGTTGGTTTTTATTACGATAAACTAAGAAAATCGAGTAGCCAGAGCCACCGGCAACAATTGCTGCTGAAATAATCGAAAAAATATTCATGATATGTCTCCTCAAATGTGTCCTTTAAAATAAACAACATAAGAGTATTATAAATGTAAATAATGGATCGAAATTTGTATTTTAAGTGATTAATATGAACGTTTTATGAATCTTGATGTGCTTGAAAACCGGCTACTCTTTTTTTTCATGATTAACAGCGTTTTTATAAATTCTTTTCAGTGCTTCATTCTGCCATTTCATGTATTCAAGTAAAAATTCTTTTTCCGCATCTTCTTTTTCAAGTTCATCTTTTTCCTCTTCCTTCATATTCGTCACCCCATTCACTTATTACTTGCATTTTACCCGAATTAATTAGTTGAATAAAGGTAATTTCATAAATTAGACAGTTTACATAATAAAATAAGATTTGACATTTATAATTGGGAAATATATAATTTTCAAAAATACTATTGAAACTATGACGAGGATTAGTAATTTGAAATGTCTTACCAAGAGAGGAAACCATTGGGTGCAAGGTTTCTTAAGACAATCATATGAACCTGCCTCTGAGTTCTGTATCGGATCATATGTTGAAGATACATGCGGATAAAATCCGTTATCATGGAGAGAGTTTAAAGCTGTTTGCTTTTTGAATTTAGGGTGGTACCGCCAGGCCTTGGTCCCTTTTTAGGATCAGGGCCTTTTTGTATTCAAAAAAGTAAAAGCATTCGATGAATGGCGAATGTGCTGAATTATTCTTAACATGAAAAAAGTATTCTTATAAAAAGATAATGGGGTGTCAAAATGGCAAAGGAATTTGTAAAAGATGTTACTAGTATGGACGAGGATTTCGCCCAATGGTACACAGATGTTGTCACAAAGGCAGATTTAATTGACTATTCAAGTGTGCGCGGTTCGATGATAATCCGTCCTTATGGATATGCCCTATGGGATAATATTAAAAATGAATTGGATCGCCGCATTAAAGAAACAGGGCATGAAAATGTGTATATGCCATTATTCATTCCTGAAAGTCTCTTACAAAAGGAAAAAGACCATGTTGAAGGCTTTGCACCTGAAGTGGCTTGGGTTACACATGGCGGGAATGAGCCATTAGCGGAAAGATTGGTTGTTCGTCCTACTTCAGAGGTATTATTTTGTGAACACTACAGCAACATCATTCATTCTTACAGAGATCTGCCAAAGCTGTATAATCAATGGGCAAACGTAGTTCGCTGGGAAAAAACAACCCGTCCATTCCTACGCACGTTAGAGTTTTTATGGCAGGAAGGACATACTGCCCATGCCACTGATGAAGACGCTATGGAAGAAACGATTAAAATGCTTAATGTGTATGCTGCTATTTGTGAAGAAATCCTCGCCATTCCAGTTGTGAAGGGGCAAAAGACCGAAAAGGAAAAATTCGCCGGTGCGAAAGCTACCTTTACAATTGAAAGCTTAATGCATGATGGGAAGGCATTGCAGTCAGGGACTTCCCACCATTTTGGAACAGGATTCGCAGAGGCCTTTAACATTCAATACACAGATAAAGAAGGAAAGCTGCAATATGTGCACCAAACATCATGGGGCTTTACAACAAGAATTATCGGAGCTTTAATCATGGTGCATGGTGACGACCGTGGATTGGTCATTCCACCAAAAGCTGCACCAACTCAAGTAATGATCGTACCTATCGCTCAGCATAAGGAAGGCGTGCTTGATTTTGCCTATAACTTGAAAAAGTCACTCGGAACAGTTGCACGTGTTGATATTGACGCAAGCGATAAAAAGCCAGGCTGGAAGTTCAATGAATATGAAATGAAAGGTATTCCAGTTCGTCTTGAGGTTGGACCTAAAGATATTGAGAATAAACAAGTTGTATTAGTTAGAAGGGATACGCTTGAGAAAGTAGTTGTACCTTTGGCTGAATTGGAAACAACACTTCCTGCATTGTTAGATGATATTCAAACCAACCTTTATAATAAAGCTTTGAAGCATCGTGAAGAAAGAACATCCGTAGCTACAACGCTTGCTGAATTAAAAGATACACTAGAATCAAAACCTGGTTTTATTAAGGCAATGTGGTGTGGTGATGTTGCTTGTGAAGACAAAATCAAAGAAGAAACAAGTGCAACTTCCCGCTGTATGCCGTTTGAGCAAGAACACCTATCAGATCATTGTGTATGTTGTGGAAAAGAAGCAAAACAAATGGTTTATTGGGCAAAAGCTTACTAATTCATAGTAGAAGAAGAGGGCTCTTCCATTTTGGAAGAGTCTTTTTTTTGAGCAGGTGACAGTGCCCGTGGCCACGGAACAAAGCAGGGTATAGGCACTCACGACTTTTCAATTTGAAATCCTAACAAAAGGTCCATCTGAAAATGAACAATAACGATGAAAAAAGGAAAATAAGAAACTCTAGCGAATTCTTAATAATCAGGAGGGGGAACCGAACAAATGAAACCAATATTATTAGACTTTCCAGAAGAATTTTATACTGAAAGATTGCTAATACGCAAGCCAATACCTGGTGATGGGAAAGTAGTATTCGAAGCGATGCAGGCATCAATTAATGAACTAAAACCGTGGATGCCATGGGCCCATAGAGACCAATCAGAGCAAGATGTCGAGGCTAATATGCGTGAGGCACATGCGAAGTTTTTAACGCGAGAGGATCTTAGATTTCATCTTTTTAATAGAGAAACAGGGGAATTTATTGGATCTTCAGGCTTACATAGAATCAAATGGGAAGTGCCAAAATTTGAAATTGGCTATTGGGTTGATACTCGTTTTAGCGGGAAGGGATATATAACTGAAGCAACAAAAGCGATAACAGACTTTGCTTTTAGAGAATTGAAAGCAAAACGAGTCGAGATTCAATGTGATACCAGAAATACTAAAAGTCGTGCGATTCCTGAAAAATTAGGCTTTACCTTAGAAGGGATCCTCAAAAATGATGGCATTTCAGCAGATGGCAAGGAACTAAGGGATACCTGTATATTTGCCAAAGTAACTGAATAAATAGAAAGAAAACTCGACCACAGCGTCGAGTTTTCTTTCTATCAATCTAGTATATATTTTTTCAAATAGTATTTAGTAATCGCCAAATATTCTCGAGTATAGGACTTCACTACGGCCTTCCAGTGAGTTTTTGCTGGCAGGCCTTGAACATTTAATCCTTGGTCTTGAGCAATTGACATGGCTCGATACAAGTGGAAATTATTGGTCACCACCACTCCCCATTTTGCGTGAGGAGGAATGAGTTTTTTAGAAAAACGAATATTCTCATATGTATCTGTTGAACGATCTTCCATCACAATTCGTGATTCGGAAATACCTTGCTTCACTAGTTCACTCTTAATCGATTCGGCTTCAGCGATTTCCTCACCTGGTCCTTTGCCACCTGAGGCGATGACAATGGTCTCCTTATTTTCCTTTAAATAGTCCGCAGCAGACTTAATCCGGCTGGCCAATACCAACGAAGGAACAGTCCCTTTCACGCGAGCACCGAGAACAATCAAATAGTCAGCGTTCTTTGGAGCAGTCAAATTACTATATTGATTGATTTTAATTTGAAGGAAGCCCGCATAAATCAGTCCTATAACCACCAGTATCCATATTATTGATACTATTCTTTTCTTTTTTCTCATATTTTCAAATCCGTTTCTATAAGAATCCTAACCATATATTGATAGTACCATAATATAACAATTTTTGTCATTTATATGTTAAAAAGGCGCATGAGTCATCACGCGCCCTTTAAAAGCATTAAATTTTAATCTATTCACAAACCCACGAAAGCCCTATTGTACCGACACCCGTATGGACTCCTGCCACCGTGATCAGCATCAAAATTTCTGTTTCCAAGTTGGGAAATGTTTCTTTGATCAAATCCTCAAATGCAGCCGCTTTTTTAGGATCATTGGCATGAACGATGGCTACCTTTCGGACAGTTTTTGTTTCAAGGTCTTCTTTTAATTTAGCAATGAGCCAGGCAATTACCTTTTTATCGGTGCGAACCTTTTCCTTAATGATGGCTGCACCGCCACCTTCAATTGATAAAATTGGTTTTATATTAAATAAAGAAGCTAAGATTTTTTGACCGCCGGAAACACGCCCGCTTTTGTGAAGCTGATCGAGATTGGATGGAACCAAGAACAGTCGCGTTTCATTACGTAAGTCTTCTAATTGTGAAACAACTTCAACGACATCATTGCCTTGTTCTACGAGATCAATGCCTTTTTTTATTAAAAAAGAAAGTGGATAGGAACCGGTTTGGGAATCAATTGCGAATAAAGGAAATTCCTCCATATCAGCTGCCATGACGGATGATTGATAGGTGCCGGTTAACATACTAGAAGCATGAATGGCGATCCCACAATCATAGTCTTCTTTTAACTTCTTATATAGGTCGACAAAGTCAGTAATGGATGGTTGGGAAGATTGGAACTTTCCTTCTTCATTTTTCATCCGCTCATAAAATTCCTGTGCAGATATATCAATCGTTTCTTTGTAAAATTCATCATTTATGACCACATGCAGGGGAATAACATGTATATTGTGCTCCTCAATGAATTCTTTGCTAAGAGAAGCTGTAGTGTCAGTAATCCAGGCAATTTTAGCTTTACTCATAATCGTTCAAATCCTCCAATAGATACTTTAACTTGGCTCACTTTCATATCTAATAGTAATAGTGCGCCCTTTTTTATCTTACTAAATAAAAAGATACAAGATAGATAGGTTTATCACTAGTTATACTTGTCATGTATAAATTTGAACACTTTGTGAAATTTTTGGTTTCAATTATTCCTGAATAACAAAGTGTGATTTAAATCACTTAAACAGTGTGTTTTATCTTCTATAATTAACAACATGTTCATAGTAAAAACTATAAGGAGTGTTTTAAGTGTTAGATCAAAAAACGATTGAAATCATTAAATCAACTGTTCCAGTGTTAGAAAAACACGGAGAAACTATTACAACTAGGTTCTATGAATTAATGTTTGCAAGTCATCCAGAATTATTAAATATCTTTAATCATGCTAACCAGAAACAGAGAAGACAGCAAAAAGCACTTGCCGGAGCTGTGTACGCTGCCGCAATGTACATAGATAATCTAGCGGTTATTCTACCTGTCGTGAAACAAATTTCTCAAAAACATAGAAGTCTTGGTATAAAACCCGAACATTATCCAATCGTAGGTAAATATCTTTTATTAGCCATTAAGGATGTGTTGGGGGATGCAGCAACAGATGAAATCATGGATGCTTGGTCTCAAGCCTATAATGTCATTGCCGATGCCTTTATAAGTGTGGAAGCAGAAATGTATGATGAGGCAGAACACCAACCCGGTGGCTGGGAAGGATTCCGCAACTTTATGGTGGACCGTAAAGTGGTCGAGAGCGATGTCATTACCTCGTTCTACTTAAAACCTGAGGATAACAAAGAAATTGCCAGGTTCATCCCAGGTCAATATATTAGTATTAAACTAGAAATAGAGGAAGAAGAATACACTCATATTCGTCAATATAGTTTATCGGATGCTCCAGGTAAAGATTATTACAGAATTAGTGTGAAACGCGAAGTGAGTTCAACGAATCCTGACGGAAAGGTGTCCAATTTCCTGCATGATCGTGTCAACGAAGGTGATTTTCTCAAAATAAGTGCGCCTGCAGGTGATTTTGTACTAGATACGGAAAAAAATACTCCTCTTGTTTTGCTAAGTGGTGGTGTGGGTCTAACTCCTATGATGAGCATGCTAAAAACAGTTGTGGATGTGCAGCCTGAACGAAAGGTGACATTTGTCCACGCTGCAGCAAATGGAAATGTCCATGCATTAAGAGATGAAGTGGAAGAATTAACAAAACTCAACAAAGTCCAATCTTATTTCTTTTATGATTCACCAACCGAAGAGGATCGAATGAATAACCGTTTTGATATTGAAGGATATGTAACACGTGAGTGGATAAAGGAAACTCTTCCGATCGAGGATGCAGATTTCTATTTCTGTGGACCGGTACCTTTTATGAAGGCAATGAACCATTCATTAAAAGTATTAGGGGTAAATGAAGAACGCATTCACTTTGAGTTCTTTGGACCAAAAGGAAATCTAGAAGAATAATCAATAAGCCAATCTTCCAAATGGGAGGCTGGCTTTTTATTTTGAAGGAAATGTTAACAAATATGTAATTTTTTTGTATTTGTCCTAAACAAGGGATTGAAAGTTTGAATCGACCGTCAATTGTGATTAAATAATAGAAAAGGCCAGAAAGGATGTCGATCATGAATAAGAATGTCATTCGGTCCATTACAATCATTTCGGTACTATTTTGTCTCCTCTGGCTAATTGGTCTTGGTTGGGCAGTTGGGGAATATTACGCTGGAAAGCCAGATAAAGTTCCGAATACTAACACCGTAAGCAAGAAGGAGGAAAACAAAAAGTCCCTGACAATTGTCGCCCTAGGCGATTCCTTAACTAGAGGAACTGGTGATGAGACCGGGAAGGGATATGTCGGTGTTTTAGTCGATGAAATAAAGGAAAAAACAAAGAAATCTGTTCAGCTGACTAACCTTGGAATCAATGGACAAAGGTCAGAGCAACTGCGGAAACAGGTTCAAGAAGAAGAAGTCGGACGGCAAATAAAGCAGGCCGATATCGTTTTAGTGACGATTGGCGGAAACGACTTATTCCGTGGTGGTCAGGGGTTAGAAGATTTCGGAACAAATGAAATCGCATCGATTGAAAAAAGATACTTAGAAAACTTGAAATTTATTTTTGAACAAATTCGGAAAAACAATCCTTCATCCACTGTTTTCTTCGTGGGCTTGTATAATCCCTTTATTGAAATGGATCAAGGAAAAGAAATGTCTACAGTTGTCCGCCATTGGAATTACGATAGTGCGGAAGTCAGTGCTGCTTTTCCGAAAATCGTGTTTGTCCCAACATTTGACCTGTTTGAGTTAAAGGTAAATGATTATCTATATGCTGATAAGTTTCATCCCAATTCAAAGGGGTATCGTTTAATTGCTGAACGGGTTGCCTCATTGCTCACCTGGTAAGGAGAGGAAATCAATGGAGAAAAAAATAACATTAGCGGTAAAAGACTTAAAAAAAGTAATTGGGAAGAGAGAAATTATAAAGGGACTTACCTTTGATTTACGGGAAGGGGAAGTATTTGGGTTTTTAGGTCCAAATGGTGCCGGAAAAACAACCACAATCCGTATGCTGGTCGGCCTAATAAAACCAACTGCCGGGAGTATCCACATTTGCGGTTATAATGTTGAACATCAATTTTCGGAGGCCATGAGCAACCTCGGCTGTATCGTTGAGAATCCGGAGCTTTATCCCTATCTATCCGGATATAATAACTTGCTTCATTTTGCCCGAATGCTTGATGGGATAGGGGAAGAACGGATAAAAGAGGTAACGGAATTAGTCGGGTTAACGGATAGAATTCATGATAAGGTAAAAACGTATTCATTGGGGATGCGACAGCGGCTTGGGATTGCCCAAGCCTTATTAGGAAATCCAAAAGTGTTAATTCTCGATGAACCAACAAATGGATTAGATCCGGCAGGGATACGAGAAATGCGGCAATTTATCCGGTTTCTTGCTGAAAAAGAAGGCTTGAGTGTGCTCGTATCGAGCCACTTACTAAGTGAAATCCAATTACTATGTGATCGTGTGGCTATTATTTCAAAAGGTACTATTATTCGAATTGATACAGTCCATCACCTGTTGTCAAACCGAGAAAGAGTTGTCTGGCGGTTTACGCCATTTGAAAAAGGAAAGCAAATATTAAGTTCTTTAACCACGATTGAGGAAAAAGAAGATGGGACGATATGGACAGAATTTGATGAGCGGAAAACACCAGAATGGAATAAACAGCTTGTCATATCTGATATAGCTGTTACCGAAATGAATCGAAAAATGCCTGTGTTGGAAGATTTATTCCTCGAATTAACGGGGGGTGACTCGATTGAATAAACTCATTCAAAATGAAATGATGAAGCTAATTGCAAAAAAGAGACTCATTGTGATAGCTCTCATTATTGGAGTGCTGGTCCTATTATTTACCTATGCCCAATATAAGCAGGTACAAACACAACGTGAGAAATTAGGAACAGATGATTGGCGGACTATTTTACAACAGCAGATTGTCGATACGACAAACCGGCTGAGCAGCAGCCGTATTTCAGACGAATGGAAGAAACAGCTGCAAATATCACTGCAACAGCAGCAATATTATTTGGATCATGATATCAATCCCTCAGAGCCAGGGGCACCAACGTTCATGAGAATATTTTTGGAAAGTTCAATTGATTTGTTTATCCCATTAATGGTGATGGTAATTGCCAGTGATTTAGTCTCTTCAGAGCATAGTCAAGGTTCCATTAAATTATTGTTAACTAGGCCGGTAAAAAGGTGGAAGGTACTCCTAAGTAAATATATCACCTTATGCTTAGCCGTATCCCTAATTATTGCGATAACGGGAATTCTCTCTTATCTCATTTCAGGAGTAGTCTTTGGCTATAATGGCTGGGGAGCACCTATCTTAACTGGGTTTAATGTAACGGACTCCGGATTAAATACTTCAGAAGTAAAGCTGCTGAGTTTGTGGAAGTTTTTATTAATGGATTTTGGGTTAGTATGGTTTGTCGCAATTGTGGTCGGTACTTTATCGTTTATGTTATCGGTATTAATTCGAAGTACTGCGGCAGGAATGGGGGTCATGCTGGCTGCCTTGATCTCAGGAGCGATATTAAACAATATGGTTTCATCATGGGAATCTGCTAAATATTTTTTTATGGTGAATTTACGGTTAACGGATTATATGAAGGGGACAGCACCACCGATTGAGGGGATGAACCTCTCCTTCTCCATGATGGTATTGTTTACTTGGTGGGCGGCCGCTCTAGTGGTATCTTTTGTTGTCTTTACAAAAAAAGATGTTTATTAAGTCACAGCTATTCCTGTTATAACGGGAATGGCTTTTTTATATATATGGTGAGTTCAAATTTGCTGAAATATTAACAATTTCATAAACTATGGGTAGAGGCATAACAATAGGGGAGGTAGTTAAATTGACATTTACCTTAACAAAAATAGATCATGTTCAGCTTGCCGCGCCAAAGGGGTGTGAAGAAGCAGCACGCGAATTTTTTTCAGGGATTCTCGGGTTAACAGAGGTCGAAAAACCAGCGGAGTTAAAAAAACGAGGCGGAGTTTGGTTTGAGTTTGGAATGTTTCAACTGCATATTGGGGTAGAAGAACCATTTTCACCAGCAAAAAAGGCTCATCCAGCGATTGTTGTGAAAGAAATCGAAGCGTTAAAAACTCACCTTCGAGAGAAGAGAGTGGCCTTTACAGAAGATGATAACCTCCCAGGGGCCAGCAGAATACATGTCTTTGACCCATTTGGAAATCGACTTGAATTCTTAGAATGGGAGTAACTGATTTGTACCAAATCTAGTTTATATAAAAGCACAGCCCCATTCCAAATTGGAATGGGGCTGTGTGCCTTAAGTTCGGGGGATTTAAGGCATTTTTATTATCGGGATTTATCTAATCAAATGGCAGCAGGGTGGGGAAGCCCTGCGCCAGGGAAATAAGCAAATTAATGGGTAGCACGTATGGTTTTATTTTCTTTCAATGGCTCACGGTTAACACCAAAATGCTGTTTAAGTATAAGAGCTGGACCACCCAGATTAAACAGGTACCGAGCCTCAATCACAAGTTTCATAAACGCTCCAATAAAGCCTGAGAGACGGACTTTACCTACTAAGCCAACACCTGCTTTAAGTCCAATCGATGCGACCGTACCTTTGTGGTGATATTCAAAAGCGTTTAAGGATTCTCCACGAAGGGAAGCAACAATATTTTTTGCACAAACAGGTGCTTGTTGCAGTGCTACTTGTGCAGTCGGTGCTAAGGCATTCTTATCATCTTTCATAAAACATGAGCAGTCACCCAAACTAAAGACGTTTTTCATATTTTTAACGCGAAGATAGGAGTCAACGGCGATTTTACCCCTTTCAATTGGTAAGCCCCAATTATGAACAATCGTGTTTCCTTTTACACCGCAAGACCAAATTAACGTTTTAGTAAGAATCTCCGCATTGTTTTCAAGTACGACTTTTTCAGGGGTAAGTTCAAGTATTTTTCGACCAGTGATTAATTCGACATTAAGCATTTCTAAGACTTCCGTTGTATATTCAATGGACTGTTTTGGAAAGAACGGAAGAACTGATGGTGCTGCTTCAATGGCCATAATTTTCACTTTTTCAAATGGGATATTATGTTCTTTACATAATTTTGGTAATCCATCAGCCAATTCACCAATCATCTCAACTCCGGTGAAACCTCCTCCGGCCACAACAAACGTTAACCTAGCAGGGTCTTGATCTTGTTTATATAGGTTAAATTGTTTGATAATCTGATGGTAAATAGCTTTTGAGCTTCTAAAGCTGCGAATTTGAAAGGCATGTTCTTTAATACCGGGAGTACCATAGGTTTCAACTTCAAATCCTAGCGCTATCAACAAATAGTCATAGCTAACGGTTTCGCCGCCCTCAAGGTGAACTTCTTGTGTATGAATATCAACAGATGTAACAGCTGCCTGTACAAATCGAGTTTTATCCGGATTAATAAGTTCTGGTATGGACATAGCAATTTGCCGGTCGGCCGCTGTTCCAACTCCTGTCTTATGGAGCTGTGTTGTAATATAGTGGTACTCATGTTTATTAATGAGCGTAACTTCTGCCTCACCGGAATTTAATAGTTTTTCAAGACTTTTACTTGTAATAATTCCACCATATCCGGCTCCTAAGATAACGATTTTTGGTTTGTTCATTTTAGGTCACTCCCATACCCTTAATATATTTATATATTGTGATATATTTCACAAATGTAGCGAAAAAATAAAAGCAGTTGCTCCGGTTGATATTGTGAATTATTTCACATGTTGTTTATATTCATAGAATACGCTACTTTAATTCAAAACACAAGGACTTTTTAACTAAAAAATTGTCGAATTGGTAAATTTTTTTTAAAAAAAGTGGGGATGATATTCTCATGCTGAGTAAAAGTAGCATTATTTTAGGGAAATGGAAGGAGATATGTATGAAACTGAATATTTTATTTATGACTTTAGCATTATTTCTGCTGCCAAATTTTGCGGCAGCAAATGAGCAGGTACCTGTCAACCAAGACGAGAAACCATGTGATTGTGAGGGGCATAAACACCATCACATGAAGCATAAAGATTGGCATGCGATGATGGCACAAAGAGAGCGGCAGCTTCTTTCCTGGGTCGATCAGTATACTCCGGATAAAAAAGCTGAGTGGACTAAAGTATTGGAGGAGAAGAAGAACCTTCGAACCCAATGGATGAGTCCTGAAAATAAAACTAAAAGGGAACAATGGAAAAAAGAAAATATGGTTAAATATGAAGAATTAAAGAAGCAAGTTGATGAAGGAAAACTAACAAAAGAAGAGTTTATGAAGAAATTACATGGCGGTAAACAAATGGGACATTGGAAGACATTTCATGAATTACGCATGGCTGTCGAGAAAAAGGATAACCAACAAGCAGTCACCCTGCTAAATCAACTCTTAGAGCAAACAAAGGAACATAACCAAAGGTTGAAAGAAAAGCTAAGTAAGTAAGGGCAAACTCTAAAAAGTCAATTTCAAATGAAATTGGCTTTTTACGTTGTTTATTTGTAAACAAGAAAGGGTACACCATTTTAAAGTGTTAATTTTTAGAATACTAAAATGGTTGGTTGATGGGAATATTTAAAAAGCAGGATTATTCAAAGGAGGTTTTTTTGATGAAAAGAGGATTATTAATGACAACTATTGGTTTAGGAGCAGCATATTTACTTCGAAATCCGGAATCAAGAAAAAAATTAATGAATCAATTTCAAGCTTTAACAGAAAGATCTAATAAGTCGTAATCAAAAAGCATCCCCTTCAGGTATGCAGGGGATGCTTAAGCATGTTCTATTTTTTTAAATCAATTTTATCTTGTTTCACCTCTTTAATTTCTTCCTTTATCTCACCCTTAATGTCATCAGCTATTCCCTCAGTTGCCTTTTTAAATTCACGCAGTGAATTTCCGAAAGCACGTCCTATTTCAGGGAGCTTACTTGGTCCAAAGATGACTAAAGCGACAATGAGGATCAAAATTAATCCTGGAACACCAATATTAGAAAACATTTTTCCAACTCCTAAAATATGAGTTTTAAGTATTCAATTGATTATTATAACGTATTTTCCTAAATAGTACTAATCATAGTTACTACAAACTAGCATGAATCATAAATAAAATTAAGAAAGTGATTGCAAGTTTAAAGTGCCATTTCTGATCTTTTCTTTTATATCGTTTTAAACCCATATAAAGTAGAAAAGGTAAGACTAGACTTGTCATTACTCCTGAAATGTAAGTAAAGTCAAGCTTAAAACCTCTTATTACAGCCATATAAGCATGAAGGATAACTACTCCTGTGGAAATCAGGGCGATAGGAGCGTGCCATTTCCTTACTTGTTTGCCAATAAACTGTAACAATGTTTTTAATTGAATTTTGCCCCACTGAATCTCTTTTACCTTTTTTGATTTCATTAAAATGAAGATGGGATAAATAGCTAAGACGGCAAAAAATCCAATCCGAGATATTGAGCCAATTTCCTTAAATGTGCCTTTATATTGCCGGAAGTCTTCAGCCATTAATTGGCTGCGAAATAAATAAGTAGAAAAGATGCCTGCTGAGATGAGAAGAACCGTTACTAATAAAGATTTGACAATTAATCCACGCTCTTTCGTATTGGCGATAAACTTCACCAAGAAACCCGCTTTTTTGTTCGAAATTGAACCTTGAGCCATGCCCAACACCTGCCATTTATCGTCTTTTATTATCATCATAAACTATAATTATGAAATTATTATGAAATCGTAAAATTAATAAAAAAAATAACAGCCGATTCATGAGTAACCGGCTGTTATTATGTATTAGATAATTAAGTCTGACTGTACGTATTGATATAAAAGTTTTGCAGTATTCTCAATAGATGATTGGTGTGTCCGTTCAAAGGCATGAGACGAGTCAATGCCAGGCCCAATTAAGCCATGGACAATGTCGTGACCTGAGCGGATGGCAGCGGAGGCATCGGAGCCATAGTATGGATAAATATCTAATTTATATTCAATCTGGTTTGCCTCGGCAAGCTTGACTAAATGTTTCCGCAATTCATAGTGATAGGGACCGCTTGCATCCTTTACACAAATGGAGACGGTGTACTCATCTGTTGACTGTCCATCTCCCATGGCTCCCATATCAACCGCTAAATATTCTACGGTTTCCGGTGTAATATTCGAGTTACCCCCATAGCCAATTTCTTCATTGTTAGAAATGAGAAAGTGGGTGGTATAAGGTAACGTTATACCTTCTGTTTTAATTTGCTTTATTAATTGGAGAAGAATTCCCACGCTTGCTTTATCGTCTAAATGTCGGGATTTAATGAAGCCGCTTGGCGTGATCTCTACACGAGGATCAAACGAAACAAAATCGCCTACTTCAATTCCCAGTGCACGGACGTCTTTAGCATTTTGAACTTTTTCATCGATGCGGATTTCGATATTCTCCTGATTTCGTTCAGCTTTCCCGGCATCTTTATAGACATGCACGGACGTTTGATGCATTAAAATTGTACCTGTGAATTTTTTGCCGCTGCTTGTTTCAATCTGGCAGTATTCACCCTCGATCGAGTTATATTTAAAGCCTCCAATTAAATCAATCTTTAATCGGCCATTTGATTTTACTTCCTTCACCATGGCACCAAGTGTATCGACGTGTGCCGTCAGCATCCGGTGCCTGCTTGAATCTTTTCCTTCAATGGTGGCAATTAGCCCGCCTTTGCGGTTTCTTACCGATTTAATCTGTAAATCAGCCAAGAAATTTTCCACAAAGGTAATCACTTCATTTGTATTACCCGATGGGCTCGGAATCGAGACTAAGTCTTTTATTATGTTTACTGTTTCTTCTATGTTTGTATTTGCCACAGCAAGTACCCCTTTCTGAATTTTCATTCTTAATTATTATACCTAAAAACAAATAAGCATGCGTTTTTTAACCATTTTTGGTCAACTTTTTTCAAATTTTTTCATAGGTTAATCATGTGATGTTTTTTACGGATAAAAAAGAAGGAATTGGGCATGAATGGAACATTCGAATTTTTAGAAAAAAAGTGGGTAAATAACTTGTTGAACACCGTAAACAAATGGGAGGAGAAAAAAGTTGACCAGATTAGAACTATATAACCATAAGCCAAGGCAATTATCCTGGAAAGGTCCATTTTATTTCATTTTATTTAGCATGATTTTAATTACAGGTTTTGTTATCTTTCGCCATTACTATCAGAGTACGATTAAAATAGAAGCTCCAGCCGAGATTTTAGGGGACAAGGTAGTGATCCAGCTGCCAAACGGACAAAAGGTTTATACGTATGACAATTTTATTATTGAGAAAAATGGGAAAACCTTTTATAAAGGCGAGCGGAATACCATCAATTTAACGGGCGGCACCGTTGCCTACGAAGAGTGGAAATAATGTATAAAAAAATGCATCAAAGCCGAAAATAGCTGCTTTGATGCATTTTTTTATTTAAACCATCCTTTTTTCTTAAACCAAATCGTCATCCCAACCACCACTAAAAACATGACAATCAGTGTCGCAAAATAACCGTACTTCCATGTTAATTCAGGCATATAGTGAAAGTTCATTCCATATAAACCAGCAATGAAGGTAAGCGGCATGAACAGGGTGGTAATAACAGTTAATACCTTCATCACATGATTGGTTTGATGGGAGTTAATCGAAATATAACTATCTCGAATATCTGTTGTCAATTCGCGATTGGCTTCAATCATTTCCGTTAGCTTGAGTAAATGGTCATGGATATCGGAAAAATATTCCTTTTTCCCCTGTATGTAGGTAACCCGTTGAGAGTTTAGAATTCTATAAATGAGATCGCGCATGGGTGTAATCGTATGCCGCAATGAAAGCAAATGATGCCGCGTATCAAATAAATCATCCAGCAAGGCTTCCATCGTCCTGCCTTTTGAATTTTCATCAATTTCATTAAGCATGTCTTCAATTTGATAAACAAGTGGGAAATAATTATCCACCATTTTATCTAATACAAAGTATAAAACATGAGAGGGATCCCACTTGTTCATGTTTTGAGAATCTGTAAACCGCCGCCACACCTCATCAATTTCCGGCGATGGCTGATAATGAAATGAAACAATGTAATTTTTGCCGAGAAAGAAATCTACTTCCTCTCTAGTGATGGTTTTTGGATTAAGAGCTTGGGTAACAAAAAAAGTATAGCCATCATAATAATCGAGCTTTGGACGCTGCAAATTATAGATGCAATCTTCAATAGCTAATGGGTGGAAAGAAAGGGGAATTTCCAAAAGATTTATTTCCTCTTTTGTAGGATTGTAAAAATCGATCCAATACCACTGGTGGTCCCCATTCATTAGTTTGGATATTTCTAAGTCTTGGAAAATATGATCTGTCTTATCTACTGCAATGGTTCTTATCATAAAATGCTCCTTATCGCTAAGTTACTAAATTTAATATAAAGGAAATTTTTATTAAAAACAGCATGTTTCAATGCAGTTTATCATTATTTTTGTAGAAAATGCTTTTGCGAACCCATTTTTTATGGTTTTTTCGATTCTTGATGGTTTGATAAAGACTTTGTAAACCTAGAATCAATACGGTGATGATTCCACTAAATACAATAAGAACAGCAAAGTATTCGAAGGGGTTATAGAACTTAAAATGGCTCCATTTGATTTTTCCTACTAAATCATGTGTAAAGAGATTCATGCTAAATATTCCACAAATTACTGTAAATAAGGTCAAAATGAGCAGCAAAAAGCTGTCTCTTTTAGCGACAATATTTTCTTCATATTTAAAAAGACTTGAGAGAATTTCTTTTGTATTCAGATATAACAAGTCAATTTGAAGATGTTGCCTTAGTTGTTTAAAAAGTTCTTGACCAATCGATTGGGCTGGATAAATATTAAAAAAATAATTTGAGGTAAAAGAATTAATCGTATAAATTAAATGTTTGAATTCGTTGTTTGCCTTGTCCATGTTTATAGCGGAATACGTACGAGCAATTTTTAACAGGACAAGCTTATGAAATAAATGAATCAGGACTACATAATAAAAAGGGCCATAAAAGTGGCTGATGAGTGACGCAGTTTGAGTTGGATTGTCATTTGTAACCATTGAAAAGCTTAGATCATCAAAAACAGTATAGGTATCAATTTTTTCTTGTTCCTCGAAAGAAAGCAGGGATTGTACATACATTTTATGGGGAGTAAGCAGGGATGGAGCTTCCTTATCAATAAAACTCTCCATATCCGGAAATAAACAGGCAAACAGAAAATTCCCTATTTGAGAATAATGGATTCCGTTGCCTTCCATTTTAACCTCTTGTTCTTTATTAGCAGGGGATTCAAGTAATCGAAAGCAATCGGCAAAATCGAGAGCTTGTGAAAAAGGTAAGTGGTTAGTCTCTGTTCTAATTGTTAAAATTCCAAGCTCGAAAGGACAAATAAACAGATCAACCGAATGAATTTGAAATGGAATCGATCTGGATTTAACAATTAACTGTTCCTTCCTGTTGAGAATTTTTGTATACCGTTGCAAGCCCTTTTCATCTGTTGATGGCGGAAAAAGAATCGAATTTGTTAGTGGAAGGAAAAAGGATTTCAGATTTGTATGGGATACTTGATGACTACCATAATAAGTCTTTTCATTCTGGAGATTATCTAACCGAAATAGAGTAAACTCCTGGTTCTGTAAGTAGGTAGTGAGATCCTTAGTTCTGTTGACCCTCAAAGAAATGGGAAAAATGAATTGATAGAGGGCAGTGGAAACCTGTTTTTCTTTTTTATCGATGTGCTGCATGGAAAGGGTTCCTTTCAATTTAGGGATTTCTAAAAACAAGTTTCCCACTAATCCTGAAACTTAACCAATAAAAAGGAAACTTTATTAAAAAAGAATATTACACAACACCATTCGGGTATTTTGTATACAGAATAAAAATCCAATTATTGCAAAACATAAAATAGAGAAAAAGTGGATAAGAGGTAAAAGAATGTCTATTAATAATGTGAAGTCTCTAAAAGAGAGTCTTAAAGAAGGATTTATTCAATCAGAGGATGTTGTCTTTAAAAAGCTTCACTCAGAAGAGAAGGTAATAGAGGCTGTCTATATTAAGACCATCAGTGATGAAACAGTCTTCTATAACCAAATCATTGTTCCCTTTTTTGAATCAATAAGTCCTTCACGTTTTTTAGCCTTTCTTCAATCACACCCGAAGGTATCACCAATTGAGAGTGAACAACAACTTGTTAACAAACTATTAAGCGGTGTTACGATTATTTTTTTTCAAAAATCCATTTTTTTGTTTGATAATAAAGCTGACCTAAGTAAACAGGGAAAAGATACAACCGTTGAAACGAGCATTCAAGGGCCGCAAGCGGGAATTACGGAAAGTATCCCAACGAACATAGGACTGATCCGCAACCGATATCCTCATGCATCATTATCTATTGAGTCTACCATTGTTGGGGCCATTTCAAAAACGAAGCTGGTAATCCTGCATGATCCCAAATTTTCGGATGAAAAAGTTGTAACACAGGTTAAAACTTTTCTTTCAGAAATTGATGTTCCCGTTTTTCAAGCAGGGGAGGAGCTGTTGAACTATATTAAAAAAAACAATAAAGCATTTTTCCCGCTCTTACTGGTTACCGAAAGACTGGATCGGGTGATCGTTAATTTAGCTGGTGGAAAAGTCATTTTACTAATTTCAGGTTCTCCCTTTGCTGTTATTTTACCAACAGTAATGAAAGATTTTATGGCTTCAATGGAAGATAGCTACCAAACTTATTGGGTTGGACGTTTTTTACAGTGCCTGAGATATATTGGTTTAGTGATTAGCCTTTTATTACCGGGTGCATATGTAGTTGTTACTAGTTATAATCCGGAATTGGTTCGAGTCCAATTAGCCTTATCGATTGCAGGAAGCAGGGCAGCGGTACCTTACCCGGCTTTTATTGAAGTGTTTTTAATGCTCATGGTGATGGAATTATTAACAGAAGCAAGTATCCGCCTCCCCAAAGCTATTGGACCTACCGCAACAACTGTAGGAGGGTTAATCTTAGGTCAAGCAGCCACTCAAGCTGGGCTGGTAAGTGATATCATGATTATCATTGTTTCAGCAGTCGCCATTTCAAACTTTGTCGTTCCAGTTAATACCTTCAGTTTCGCAATTAGAATTGTAAAATATGTCATTCTAGCCTTATCTACCATTTTTGGGTTAATCGGTCTGGTGTTAGGGTTTTTCCTGTTTCTTGCTTATATGGTCAAGCAGGATAGCTTTGGACAGCCGTTCTTTACCTTAATCCAAAGTAAACCAAGAAGCAAATAACCACCGAACCATGAGGAGGGAGGGGGATGAATCGTTATTTTCTATATTTAGTGTTTTTGAATATGCTGACTAATGTAATTATCTTTGTTCCCAAAATACTTATTGAAGACCGCTACAATGGTGCTGTAAGTGGAATGCTCATAGCCATCCCAATTAGTCTTACACTTACTTTTCTATATAGCAGAGCATTTGGCAGATTCCCAGAAAAGGGTCTAACAGATATTCCTAAGGGATCTAAGGTTTGGATAAAAAACCTTTACCTGGGTATCATTCAAATTTTATGGTTTTCAGCAGGACTAATAACGATCATCGGATTTATTGACATTTTAAGCCGATTTGTAAACCCGGATATGCCTAGATTACTTATTTTGATTGTTTATTTAGCCGTTATTTTCCTAATTATTCAGCTTCCATCAGAAAAGGTCATGTATTTTCTTGAAATCGTCCTGTTTCTTTGTGTCCCGTTAATTGCCTTTATCATAATCAAAGCGGTAACCAGTCAATTTCTAATATGGGATTCCATCCTTGAGGCTGGAACATATATCTTTGTGAAACCCAGCCTTAAAGCAATTGCGTCAGCAACTTATGTTTTTACCGGATATACCAATCTGATCATCTTTAATCGGGTGATCAAAGAAAAAATTAAAATGAGAAATTATCTAATGATCTTGTTTATGGGGACTGTAAACCTAATGACTACGTTCTTTATACCAATTGGAATACATGGTTCTGATGGAGCACAAGAATTGCTGTATCCTTGGATAAGTACGGCAGATTCCCTTCGTTTGCCCTATGGACCAATTGAACGGGTTATATTCATTTTTTTAATGTTATACATGGTGGTTTCCCTTTTGAGTATCTCCATCCATTGGCATATATCCCTAGAGTTAGTAAAGGGGATATTTAAGGAAAAAAAGTTCCCAAAGAACTTTAATTGGTTAATTCTTTCAATCTACACTGCGGTTGCCGTCATAAGTGTCATTTATTTAAATACGTTTGTTTTGAATAAATTGACAGTTTATTGGCTGATGATCCGTTTCTTCTGTGAAATCCTCGTTGTTCTATTATTTTGTTTTTGGGCGAGGAGGCAATCAGCATGAGAAAGGGCAAATGGAAAACAGTTATATTTATTTGTGTAATGACTTTATTAATAAGTGGCTGCGGTTATAAAGATATCGATAAACGGCTCTTTGTCGTAAGTATTGGAGTGGATCTGGCAAAAAATAGTCCAAAGAAATACCTTATCAGTCTAAAGTTTGCTATTCCTTCTGGTGGTCCAGAGAAAAAAAATGAGTTCATGATTATTACGGAAAAAACTGATTCTATGGCCGAGGCAGTAAGAATTATAAAAACAAGAATTGATAAGGAAATAGATTTCAGTCATGCAAAGGTTTTCGTTTTTAGTGAAGAAATGGCAAAACAAAAAAATAATGCAGGACTATATTATTGGTTTTCAAGAAGAAGAGATGTACAAGAAATTGCCAATGTTGCAATTGGCAAGCCAAGTGCATTGGATGTACTTAAAGTGAAGCCAAAATCTGAGCTGCTTCCTGGCAATGCTCTAATCCTTGCATTACCAAAGGATGGAACAGAAACCCCCTATATTATCTCAGAATATTACTTTGATATGAAAAAACGATTAATCGAAAGAGGTCTGGATCCGATCCTGCCAATTGTTGAAGCAAAAAAGGATTTACTCGAAATCAATTCAGCTGGAATTTTTAATAAAAGCAGTCTAATCCTCAATTTAGCTCAAGAAGAGACCAAAATGTTGAGCTATGTACTAAACAATGAGGAGAAAAGTGCTTTATGGATCAGAAAAGGCGAGGCTAAATTTATCGTTGACACGCAAAAGGTAAAAACAAAATATCGGATCTATACCCCAAAAGGAAAAAAGCCTTATATTAAAGTGGATGTAAAAGTAAAAGGGAGAATTGAGGAAACCACCGTTCCTATAGCAAACGAACATTTAACACCATTTGAAAAAGCTGCGGAAAACCAGATAGCAAAGGATATAAAAAAAGTATTAGTTAAAATACAAAAAGCTAATCTTGACCCTGTGGGGTTTGGACTCCGTTATAGAGCCCGCCAATTTAATAAAAACGACTGGGAAGAATGGAAACACATTTATCCTAATATTACATTTAAGGTAAATACAAAAGTGGAAATTGAGGATACGGGATTAATTGAATAAAAAAATGAGGAGGCACTCCGTTTACTGGATTGACTCCTCATTTGGTTTTAGTTATTTATGCGTTTGGTGAAGTTTCCTTATTCCTCATTGCTAAAGGAATATACACGCAGAATGGTTCACTTTCCATATAGTCACCAGTTACTGCATAGGTTCTTGAGCGGGAGCCGCCGCAAATCTTGTTGTATTCGCATACGCCGCATTTGCCCTTATAGTTGTCAGGCTGACGAAGCTCCTTAAATACTTTTGCCTCACGATATATTTCTGCTAGTGGAGTATCACGGATATTGCCACCGACTATAGGTAGTAAGCCGCTTGGCATAACATCTCCAGTGTGAGAAACAAACGCAAAACCATTTCCGTCGTTTACCCCTTTTGGTGCCCGTTTTAAACCATCATGCATGGAGGCGAAATCAGTTGTAATCGTATCTTCGTAATGAAGGTCACCTTTTTCTACTAAATGGTCACGTTGTTTTTGTTGAAGAACAACTCTGCGATAATGCTGGGCAGCTGTTGTTTTAATATCATATGGTGCAGTTTTACTTAAGTCGTACAGCCAGCGGAATACCTTTTCATGTTCAGCAGGTGAGATACAGGCGTCCATTTGGCCTCTGCCGGTGGGAACGAGTAAGAAAATGTACCACATGACAGCCCCTAGCTCTTCGACTAGTTTTGACATTTGTTCAAGAGAATCATAATTATAGCGAGAAATAACAGTATTGATTTGTAACGGCATGTCTAGTTCATTCAGGTATTTAATTTTTTCTACGGTTAAATCAAAAGATCCAGGAGTTCCACGGAAATGGTCATGAATCTCTGGTGTCGGTCCGTCTAAACTAAAGCCCCAGCGAGATAATCCAACTTCCTTGAAAAGTTTCATTTTTTCTTTTGTGACATTATCGGTAGCACTAGGTGTCATTGAGACCCGCATACCTTTTTTGATTGCATAATCAGCAAGCTCATAGAGATCCTCTCTCATCATACAATCTCCGCCCGTGAAAACAAGCATTGGATTATCCATTTCATAAATTTGGTCAATTAAGTTAATACCTTCTTCATGTGTTAATTCCCGTGGATCTTTGGTAAGCTGTGCATCTGCACGGCAGTGAACACACTTAAGTTGACACGCTCTAGTTACTTCCCAAATGACAATAAATGGATTTACATCATAGTCGATTCCCTTACTCATTCCATGTGGGTGTCCCATTGCATGTGGATGGCCCTTACTAATACCTTGCATTTTCATCACCAAAATTCATTATATTTTTAATATCATTAAAAATGTTTCTATAGTTTTATTATAAATTTGAGTTTTCATTGTGGATGGTTGGTTTGTTACAATATTTCTACATTCCAAAAAAAGCGTTACAAACGCCTTAAACTATTACAATTCTGTTACAAGTTTAGAAGTAATTGCTTTATGATTGGTGTGTTCACCTTTATACTAGAAAGTAGCTGCTTTCTTAGCAGACTTCCTATGAGCTTATAGTATGATAGAATCGGAAAGGAGAGGCCGATGATAAAAAGGATCATAAGCATATGTATATTACTTTTAATCATTGTAATAGGTTTCCTTCAAAAGGATACACTGCTCGAACTTGTTAAAGGGGGCGGGAGTTTATCCGTTTTAATTAGTATGCTGTTAGTAGCTATTTGTGTGTTCTTTCCTATTATTCCTTTTCCAGTATTAGCAGGAGTGATAGGGGCCGTGTTTGGCACCGCTCAAGGTGTTTTTATTTCCTTAGCTGGTGCAATGGCAGGTACCATGTGCTTCTTCTTGTTAAGCAGATATGGGTTTCGTGATTGGGCAGTAGAAAAACTATCTAAATACCCAAAAGTGAAAGAATATGAGGAATTTCTTAACCGCCACTCTTTTATGTCCATCTTAACCTGCCGTTTAATTCCGATTATTCCAGCACCAATTGTCAATATTATTTGTGGCTTGAGTCATGTTAAAATGATTACGTTTTTTATTGCATCAACGCTTGGGAAGATTCCCAACATTTTAATTTTGTCGTATGCAGGTTCGCTGTTTAGTGATAATAAACTTTATAGTTTTGGGATTTATGGTGTTTATGTATTAATTATATTTTTGATAAACTTAGTCATTATCTATCGAAAAACGGGGCATAAATCCATTGACTAAATGACTTCTTGGATATTCGAATCCGTTTGTTTATTGACAATGATCGTTTCTTTAAAAAAGCTTTTTAAAATGAGCCATTTGGCTGGATAGGTATAGATAAAATCTTCCATTGTTTGCATAGAGTAATAAATAAAACAGTCAAAGCCACTTTTCTTTTTCTTTAAATCATACAACAGGGCGTGGGGTATGGTGTAATAGTCATTTAATTGATAGGGATTTAGTGTAATCACCTGAATGTTTTGCTCAGTTAGGTATGTCTTAATGGTTTGTTCCTGCAAAATAGTACTTTCTTCCTTTGTGCGTCCTTCTAAACAAATCCTGTCATTAATAAAATAAATGCCGTTCAAACATAACATCCTTTCATTACCTTTATTGCTACTGTTATTGACAGGGTTTTAGAGAAGTATACGCAGAAAAAAATAACGTGAAAAGAAAGGTGGATTTACATATGTCTACTTGGACTAAAAACGGATTTAACATTAGTACAGATAAGACTCTTCTTGATCTTCATGTCATTCATCAATTTCTTAGCGAAGAATCCTATTGGGCAAAAGGGATCACACGAGATTCTGTGGCTAAAGCGATTGAACATTCAACTATTTGTTTTGGGTTGTTTAAGGGCAATCCGAGAATAGGGAAAGTAAATCAAATCGGTTTTGTTCGGGCAGTGACGGATTTTGTCAGGTTTGCTTATATAATGGATGTTTTTGTTTTAAAGGAGTATCGGGGCAAGGGGCTCTCAAAATGGATGATGGGGGTTCTAACAAATGAATCAGCCCTTAAAGATGTTAGGAAAATAGTACTTTGCACGGAAGATGCCCACGGCCTGTACTCGCAATATGGCTTTCAACAATTAAAGAATCCTGAAATCTTTATGGAGAGAATAAAACAATAATGTAGGAGTAGGAGAAATAGAAAATGGTAAGTGCAGCAGTTCATGGTTTTATATTGGCTCTAGGGTTAATTCTGCCTTTAGGTGTTCAAAATGTATTTATCTTTAATCAAGGAGCATTGCAGCAAAAATGGGTTCGCGTTCTTCCTGTCGTTTTGACTGCTTCATTATGTGATACACTTTTAATTAGTTTAGCTGTTTTTGGTGTTTCTGCGGTTGTATTCGGAATAACGTGGATAAAAGTGACCATGCTTCTTATCGGTATTATCTTTTTGCTTTATATGGGGTATTCAACATGGAAAAGTAAGCCGCCCGCGGGTGAAACAAAAGCCGTCTCAATCACACCACGGAAGCAAATTGCCTTTGCAGCATCTGTTTCCCTTCTAAATCCCCATGCCATTATGGATACAATTGGTGTCATTGGAACGAGTTCATTGTCTTATAGCGGCTCCACTAAAGTTACGTTTATGCTTGCCTGCATCCTTGTTTCATGGCTGTGGTTTTTTGGATTATCAATTGCAGGCAGACTCGCAGGAATGCTCGATCAGTCCGGGGGATTTATTCTTATTTTAAATAAATTATCTGCTCTTATTATGTGGGGAACAGCGGTTTATCTTATCTTTTCACTGTTTTAATGGATTAGACTTCACAGTTATTGGTAGTTTTATTAAGAATGAAAACTTCTGACTTGGAGGATTATAATCTTTGGGTTGATTTAAAGCCCACTATTTGTCCCAAAGAATTTGCAGTGAAATCCCAATAAATTGGAGGTCAAACACATGCAAACCACTCAACATTCGATTACACACATTAATCAATGCCGTCAGCTTTCCCAACAATTAATTCAGCAGACCCAATTAAGTAATCAGCAATACCAACAAATGCTGCAGAATGAACAGCATAATGTTCAAATGCTGGAACAAATGCTGCAAAAGGAAAGAATGGCGGTTCAAACGATTCAGCAAAGCTTACAAGGTCATAATCTGGCTATTCAAAGATGCCAAGAGGTTATTGCCCAGTGTAATCAAATGGAAAAAGAGTTAGCGGGACAAATGGGGACGGGATCATTTGGGTACCAAACTCAAATAGTTGAAAATCCAGGGTTCCAAGCACAAATGTTTCAAAACAATCAAAACCCTGTATTCCGTCAGTAGATAAACACGGAAAGGTGAGGCACAAATTATTTGTGCCCACTTTTTCGTGTTTCTTTTAAATAAAAAGGCTGTGTTAAAGATTAATGTTGATTTATAAGCACGTTGATTGGAGCGGAAATCAACAATTAAGATTAACAGAGCCAATAAAAAAATACCCGGCCGATTGCCGGGCAGTCAAACTAATCTATATTAAGGGGGGCGGAGGTTAAAGGTTCTTCCGTGAACCTATTACTATAGTAAGGGATAAATATGAACAAACTATTAAGGAAAGATTAATAGTTTAAGAAAGGTGACGTTCGTTGAAAGATTTTCATTGTTGTGCGACGTGCAAGCACTTTAAGGCTGAGAAAACCTCCAAAGGTATGAACTATTTATGCAGCCGCTTAGGTTATGAAACAAAACCAGTCTACAAATTTAAATGTTGGAATCCAAAAGAACATATAAAGAAATTGCAGGCTCAAATAAATCATAAAAATGATTATGATAGAGATGAAGGTAAAGACTAATTCAGATACGAATTAAGTCTTTTTCTGCTTTATATGATAAATGTTTATTGTTCTCGCAAAAAAGGTATGGTAGGTTGTGAATATCATTTTTAATTGGTAGTGTCTACATTGTAAACAGTTGAAATGGAAAGGAGAAGTTATCGTGGCAGCAACCCATACATTTACGAAAAGTGAGGAAGTGGCTAATTCCATTACTCATGGAATCGGGGCCTTGCTTAGTATCTCAGCATTAGTTATTTTAATCGTTTATGCATCCCTTTACGGGACCGCCTGGCATATCGTTAGCTTTACCCTATTTGGCGTAACGATGTTGATCCTCTATGTGTCATCGACATTGCTCCATAGTTTACCTGAAGGAAAGGCGAAGGATGTTTTTGAAATCTTTGATCACTCCTCGATTTACTTTTTCATTGCCGGAACGTATACACCGTTTTTATTAATTGTTATCAAAGGACCTTTAGGGTGGTCCCTATTTGGAGTCGTTTGGTTTCTTGCCGTTGCCGGAACTATATTTAAATGTTTTTTTGTGAAAAAATATTTGTTTACTTCGACTATTTTATATGTTGTGATGGGCTGGTTGATTATCTTTGCATGGAGACCGTTAAGCACCAATCTCTCCCCTGAAGGAATGGCCTATTTAATTATCGGTGGTGCACTCTATACACTTGGAGCTATTTTTTATGTATGGAGGGTCTTTAAGTATCACCATGCGGTTTGGCATTTATTCGTGATGGCTGGCAGCGTGGCCCACTTCTTTTGTGTGTTATTTTATGTATTACCGATTAAATAAAGAAACAGCACTTTAACTGGTGCTGTTTTTTTATTTATACACGCTGTTTAAAAAAATCTCTTCTAGGAATAGCTAACAGTTAAATATAAATAGGATAGAGAATTTATATACCTAAAGTGAGGGAAATGCGTGGAGGATTTTTATCAAATTTTAAGTGGTATTGAGCATAGAGGGGAAAAAGCATTAGCCACGATCGTTCGTGTCAGGGGCTCCGCTTATAAAAAAGAAGGTTCTTCGATGTTGTTTTTTGCAGATGGTTCACAAATGGGTATGTTGACAGCTGGATGCTTAGAAGAAGATTTGGCAATGAAAGTGAAGGAGGTTTTTGATAGTCAAGAACCCATCATGGTTCAATATGAATTATTTGATGAAAGTGATTTAGGCTGGGGGCAAGGGACGGGGTGTAATGGCACCATTGATATTTTAGTTGAACCGGTTACGGAAAAATTGCGGGAGGATCTTCGATGCGTAAGAAGGCTCCTCAATCGCCATAAACCCGTTATTGGCCTAAAAAAATTAGATGACCTGGGAGAATATGTTTTTATAGAAGAAGAGGGAGAACCGTTCGGAAATTGGTCGGGGTCTCTTCCTACGATAGAATTTACAACTGGAAGCAGGGGCCAATTAAGGGAGGATTCTGCCGTATTTCAGCAAACATACCTCCCGAAGCCCCGGCTGATTGTCTTTGGAGCTGGCCCGGATGCTAGACCGCTAGTTTCTTTAGCCGCAGATACAGGTTTTTCGGTAGTAGTCTGCGATTGGCGGGAAGCGTTTTGTCAGAAAAAACACTTCCCAGCTGCGGAACAACTTTTGCTTGGAAGCCCAGCGAATATATTTAAAAAAATTATCTTGTCACCATATGATTTTGTTGTGGTCATGACACATCAATTTCAAAAGGACCAAGAAATAGTTAAAAAAGTCCTCCATAAAAATATAAGATATTTAGGTGTTTTGGGGCCGGAGGAAAGAACAAAACGGCTTTTGAATAGGGAAACCATACCAGACTGGATTTGTTCACCAATGGGAGTCTCAATTGGAGCAAGAGGTCCTGTGGAAATTGCTGTTAGTGTGGTGGCCCAAATGATTGAAATGTGGAGAAAACCAGTACATGAGCGAATTGAACTATTATGGACCATTCCAGATTAACGTCACGCAATTGGTATAGTCACACTTATGTAATAGGAGGGGTGTTGTGTGAAGGTTATAGGGAAAAGTGTTTTCCGTAAGGATGCAGAGGAAAAGGTAACGGGCCGGGCAATGTACACGAATGACTATCAATCCATTCCGATGCTGTCAGGAAAAATTGTCATTAGTCCCTATGGTCATGCAAGGATTGTAAATATTGATACCAAAGAAGCCGAACAAGTTCCGGGTGTTAGAGCCATTCTCGCTGGGAAGAGTTTTCCGTTAACTGGGGAAGCAATCCGTGACAGACCACCTCTTGCTGTTGATAAGGTCCGTTATCATGGTGAACCTGTAGCGCTTGTTGTTGCCGATAATCCCGTACAAGCAAAGCAAGCAGCAGACCTGATAAAGGTCCATTATGAACTATTGCCAGTGGTGAATACACCAACTCAAGCTTTTCAGAAGGATGCCCCACTTGTCCATGAACAATTAGGGGAATATGAAAAAGAACCTGATTCCTACCCGGTGCCTGGCACTAATATTGCGACACATATAAAAATCCGTAAAGGTTTCATGGAGCAGGGCTGGGCAGAAAGTGATACGAAGGTGGAAGCGAGCTTTTCCTTTTCCCCCTCCGATCATGCCGCAATGGAGACAAGATGTGCAACTGCGGAAGTGAAACCAGATGGAACTATTATCATTATGACATCGTCACAAGCCCCTTTTATGGTAAAACAGCTGATTACAAAGTTCTTTAACGAGGACATGGGGAAAATTATCGTTCATACCCCTCTCGTCGGAGGAGCCTATGGAGGGAAGGCAGCAGTACAGTTAGAAATCCTTGCTTACTTAGCTTCAAAAGCTGTCGGGGGAAAACCTGTTAAGGTTTTTAATACAAGGGAAGAAGATATGATTACCTCACCATGTCACATTGGATTAGATGCTACGGTTAAATTAGGAGCTGATAAATTCGGAAAAATAAAAGCCGCTGAAATTGTCTTCTTATGGGACGGCGGTGCCTATTCTGATAAAGCCATTGATGTGACTAGAGCAGGGGCTGTCGACTGTACGGGACCGTATAATATTGAAAATGTCTGGTGTGACTCCTATTGTATGAACACGAATCATCCCTATGCGTCCCCCTTTAGAGGTTTCAGTCATTCTGAACTATCATTTGTGATTGAACGTACGATGGATATACTAGCGCAAAAATTAAATATGGACCCATTAGAACTTAGATATATAAATGCTATTCAACCAGGAAACACGACACCAACAAGAGTATTACTGAATAATAGCAATGTGGGAAACCTACAAAAGTGTATTGAGAGAGTGAAAGAATTAATCAAGTGGGAAGAAGGCGCTGTAAAAGAAGTAAATGAACGGTTGGTACGTGTAAAAGGCGTCAGTTGCAGCTGGAAAACGTCAACGATTGATGCGAATGCGCCTTCAGGAGCCATAATAACCTTTAACCGCGATGGCAGTCTTAATTTAATGTCAGGTGTGATAGAAATTGGTACTGGAACAAAGACGATTTTGGCACAAATTCTTGCAGAAAAGCTCCAGATGGATGTAGATAAAATTCATGTCCGAATGGAGGTAGATACACAAACAACTCCAGAACATTGGAAGACCGTCGCCAGTCGGGGCACATTCATGGGTGGGCGAGCCGTTTTAAATGCTGCGGAAGATGTTATTATGCAAATAAAAGAGGTTGCTTCTTGTGTTCTTAGGGCACCTAAGGAAGACTTGGAAGTAGCGGATAGCAGGGTCTTTTTACGAGACGATCCTTTAATCGGTCTTGATTTTAAGGATGTAGTCTATGGATATCAATATCCCAATGGAAATGCCATTGGCGGGCAAATCATTGGAAGGGGGAAGTATATTCTACGTCACATGACCCACTTGGATCCGGAAACTGGCGCCGGTAAACCGGGTCCTGAATGGACAGTAGCAGCTTACGCAGTGGAAATTGAGTTTGACAGGCGGAATTATACGTACCGTTTACTGAAGGCGTGTACAGTTGTTGATATTGGGAAAGTGATGAATGAGAAAGCAGCCCTTGGTCAGGTGATGGGCGCGATGAGTATGGGGCTCGCCTTTGCGGGAAGAGAAACGTTTTATTTTGATGAATTAGGCCGTGTTTTGAATCCCCAGCTTCGTACCTACCGGCCGCTCAGGTATGGTGAAAATCCCGAATACCTAGTGGGCTTTGTGGAAACTCCACAGTTGGATGGACCGTTTGGTGCACGGGGGGTAGGGGAACATGGATTAATGGGAATGCCAGGTGCACTTGGGAATGCCCTATCAGTGGCTGCAGGCGTCTCACTGCACAATCTGCCCTTGCTTCCTGAATTAATTTGGAAGGCAAAGGAGGCAAAACGGAATGCTTCCCTTTGATTTTGATTACTTTCGGCCTATAAGCTTAATGGAGGCAATCGAGTTATATCGAACCTTAGACGAACAAGGAAAACAGCCGATGTATTTTGCAGGAGGTACAGAATTAATAACTCTCGGGAGAATTGATTTAGCTTATACTGAAGCTGTAATTGATCTCAAAGACATTCCAGAATGCAAGGTCATGGAAATGAGAGGAAATCATTTGCTTTTAGGCAGTACACCCTCCCTCACACAAATAGAAGAAGCGAATCTGTTTCCGTTACTAACGAAAACTGCTAGTGAAGTGGCCGACCATACCGCACGTGGGAAAATTACTTTAGGCGGCAATATATGCGCACGAATTTTTTATCGTGAAGCCGTTTTACCCTTTTTATTAGCGGATAGCATGGTGATGATTGTAGGGCATGAAGGAAAGAAGATTACTCCCATCAACCAACTATTCCAAGAACATCTCCGCTTGCAAAACGGGGAATTTTTAGTGCAAATCGCAACAGAAAAGAAATATATTAACGCCCCATTCTTTACAGTAAAGCGCAGGCAGCAATGGAACACTGGTTATCCTTTAATTACGCTTGCAGCCCTTAAAGTTGAAAACCAGATTCGGGTGGCTATCAGTGGCTTGTGCCCGTTTCCATTTCGCTCATTTATGGTGGAGGAGGCTTTAAATCATTACGGCCAGTCTGCTGATTCAAGGATAAACGAGGCTTTGGACAAATTGCCTGCACCCATTTTAGACGATGTCGAGGGCTCAGCGGAATACCGTTTATTTGTTTTACGGAATCTGCTCTCTGATGCACTCGCGGTTTTGTAGCAAGTCCTATGCAGGATGGATGATGAAAGGGGGAAGGGACCCATGAATACCCACACCATTACACTAAATATAAATGGGGAAGCACATAGCCTTACGGTTAGGGGGGCGGATTCACTTTTATATATCTTAAGGACTAAACTAGGCCTGACTGGTGCAAAGCCAGGCTGTTTAAATGGGGACTGCGGAGCTTGTACGGTTCAGGTTGACGGCTGGCCAATGAAATCATGTTTAATGCTTGCCGTGGAAGCAGTGAATCAAAAGGTGACAACCATTGAAGGGTTACAAAATACTCCCATCCAAAAAGCGTTTATCGAGGAATTTGCCTTCCAATGCGGATATTGTACCCCTGGTTTTATCATGAATTGTCACTCGTTAATTAACCAGCATCCCGATGCCAATGATCAAACCCTTAAAGAATGGCTGGAATCAAATATTTGCCGCTGCACTAGCTACATTGAAATTGAAGCAGCCGTAAAGTCAGTTTTAAAAAAATCAAACTAGACTATTTATTTTTTCGTTTCATTTGGAAATAAGTATCTAAAACACGGCGGCCGATCTTGAGGTTCACATGATTGTCATCTTTGCCATCATAAGCCCAGGGAACAAGTACTGCCATGGCAACCTCTGGATGTGAACTTGGTGCATAACTTACCAGGCTTAAATTCATGACAGGCGGTGGTTCTTTGCCAAAGTGGCTGCGTAATGGTCCATCATAAAAGGCCTCGGCTGTTCCTGTTTTTCCGGCAGGTGTGTAATGAACACCCTGAAAAAATTTAACGGCCGTCCCACCTGGTTCCTGCATAACTTTTTTAAAGCCTAATTGCACCCGCTTCATCCATTCCTTTTTCATATCAATTGTATTAAGGACGGTTGGATTGATTTCTTTAAGAACGGGCCCAAGCTCATTTGATTCATTACCTGGTTCCCGTATTTGTTTGACAACATGTGCCTGCATGCGGTATCCGCCATTTGCAATAGTAGAAATATATTGCGCCAATTGCATGGCCGAATATGTATCATATTGGCCAATGACAAGGTCCAGCAGGTAACCAGGGAGTTTACTTTGCCCTTTAAAGCCAGTTTGTTCATTCGGTAAATCAATTCCCGTTCTCGTTCCGAGTCCAAAGGAAGAAAATGAATTTCTAATGTTCTCGAAAGCCATTTTATTTGTTAAATTTAAGGGCTTGTCATATTCATACTGCCCTTTTCCAATTCTGATTGCCGTATGGAACATATAAACATTTGAAGATTTTTTTAGAGCATTAATTTCATTTATTCTACCTAAATAGGCATATGACTTTTTAATAGGTGTACCTTTTATTTTAATACCCGCATCATCAAAATAAGTACCTAGGGAAATAGCACCGGTTTTATATCCGGTCAAAATAGTTGCTCCTTTTACTGTAGAACCGACGCTATAGGTTGTTGTAAAGGTTCCAAGGGCATCATCTGTCATTTCAGCTTTACCTGTTGCCTGGTTTTTTACAATCTTTTTACCAGACATCGTTAAAACTTCACCGGTATGCGGGTCCATTAATACAACGTAGGCACGATCGGTTAAACGAGATCCAGGTGTTTTTTTTGCTTTCCAAAGTTCTTCTTCAATAATTCGATCAATCGCCATTTGTAAATCCATATCAATCGTTAACACAAGGTCTTTCCCTTTTTTTCCAATTGAAACAGGCTGAGATTCGAGGACGTTACCCAGTTTATCTGTCACATTTTTCATTTTTGATTTATGTCCGTGCAGGATATCCTCATACTGCCATTCTAACTGACTTTTACCGACCCGGTCATTCCTTGAGTAGCCTCGTGCCAAATAATAATTTAATTGATCAGCAGGAAGCCCCTCATCTGCTCTGGTTACATTACCGAGAACGGATCTCAATGTATGTTTGAACACATATAAGCGGTCCCAATCGGTGGTGGTTTCAACCCCTGGCAGTGATTGGAGATTTTCACTTACAACCGCAAATTCCTTTTCCGTGACATTTTCGTTCTTCACAATTTGTGGGATAAACTTATAGCCTTTGCTAAACTCTCGATAGATGGCTAGGATTTCTAGATCTAAATCTGTAAGTTGTTTCAAATCTTCTAGCGTAACCCGTTCCAATTTACGTCTATATAAATCATTATCAGTTAACTTTTTAGCTGCATATAAGTCCAATTCTTGAGGTGTTATTTTGGCTTCAGCTTGCTGTTTATTTTTCATAAGCCAATAATCCCGTTTATCTCGTTCAGAAATCTTATCCGTTTTCATATGAATTAGACCTGCCAACTTTTCAGCTGTTTCAAGCATTACTTTTTGGCTAAACCCTTCATTCATAAAGGAGATAGCACTTTTGGGGACATTATCTACGATAACGTTAAAATTGCGGTCAAGTATTCTTCCTCTTGGAACAGGATGGCTAATGGTGATATCTTCTCTTCGCTCTAAATCTCGTTTGAAATTTTCTCCGTAAACAATTTGAACAAAGCCGAGCCTTAGGATCAAGATAGAAAATAAAACAAACACACTAAAGATGAGCACATTTAATCGGAAAGGAAAATGAGACTTTTTCTTTTTTTGTTTCTCCAATGTCACAGCACGTCCTTTTGACCAAAGTGGTTTCCTATCCAACTACTATTCTTTGCTAGGAAAGGATAAATTTATGCAGTAATTAAGGGAAAAATTGCTGTTTTGATTATAAATGTCTAACAATAATATTTTAAAAGTTTTTCCTTATTTGAATTTTTAATTTATAATGAAAAAAAGATGTAATCATATCAGAACATCTATAAAAAATACATAGGGGGTCGACTAATTGGAACAGAAAATGGTGGAGTCAGCCGGATTACAAGAGACATTAGCACAATTTAAACTCTTAGATGAAAAAATTACCCATTACTCGAGTATCGTCGGTTTAATAGACTGGGATCAAAAGGTAATGGCACCCAAAAAAGGCAGAAATGTTTTTGCAAAAGCAGCAGGGACATTGCGGACTGAGGTTTTTAAATTATCTGTTTCAGAAGAAATGGGAAGGTTATTGGAAACGCTTTCCAATATAGAAAGTAAGAAAGAATTGGATGAAATAACGAAGGCAAAGGTAAGGGAATACAACGAGTATTATCAAAAATCAAAAAGTATTCCGGCAGATCTCTTTCAAGAATATAGTGTTTTAACGGCACAAGCTAATGATGCTTGGGAAGAAGCAAGAGAACACAACGATTTTGCCCGCTATCTTCCATCGTTAGAGAAAATTGTTGAGTTTAAACGGAAATTTGCTGAAATCTTTGGCTATGAAAAACATCCTTACGATGCTTTGTTGGATGAGTTTGAGCCGGGATTAACAGTTGAGAAGCTGGATCCTTTATTTGCTAAATTAAGAGAATCAAGTGTGAAATTGTTAGAAAGAATTAAGCAAAATGGTAAACCTACCGAAGTTTCCGTGTTTGACCAAAGCTTTGATATTGAGAAACAAAAAGAATTTAATCGTTTTATCCTGCCTATTATAGGTTTTGACATGGAGGCTGGCCGCTTAGACGAAACAGTTCATCCCTTTGCCCAGACAGTTACGATTGGCGACGTTCGGTTAACCACCCGTTATTTAGAGAAAAATGTCCGATCTGCTCTGTTCGGTACCATTCATGAAGCAGGCCATGGTATTTATGAGCAGCATGTCAATCCGTTGTTTGAGGAATCGGTTCTCCAAAGTGGTGCCTCATTTGGGATCCACGAATCGCAATCAAGATTTCTGGAAAATATGGTAGGTCGCAGCAGGGAATTCTGGAAATTCTTTTTCCCTGCACTTCAAGAGTATTTTCCAAACCAATTAAAAGATCTATCAGTTGAGGAATTCTATCGTGCCGTTAATACGGTTCAACCATCATTTATTCGAGTGGAAGCCGATGAATTAACCTATAATTTACACATAATGCTCCGTTATGAAATCGAAAAGGCTCTAATTGCTGGGGAGATCGAAGCGAAAGAGTTACCTGAGGTTTGGAACCAAAAAATGCAAGACTACTTAGGAATTACACCACCGACTGACACGCTTGGAGTTCTGCAGGATGTACACTGGTCATTCGGAGGGATTGGTTATTTCCCTTCGTATTCTTTAGGGAATTTGTATGCAGCGCAAATTCTCCATACGATTGAAAAGGAACTGCCAGATCTTTATAAGGAAATTGAAAATGGAAGGTTCGACAATATTCAAGCATGGTTGAAGGAGAATATTCATCAGTACGGGAAACTCTATACACCTAATGAGTTAATTGTCAAAGTGACGGGTGAAGAATTAAATGCAGATTACCTCGTTGACTACTTAGAAAGAAAATATTCAGAAGTTTACAAGCTATAAACTTTTAAGTTACATTGACAACAAATTAAAAGTATAATATAGTAAGAGTAATTAAATATTTCCTTTTTAAAGGGGAGTAGCTGCTACAATAAAGTCGTCATTTCGAGAATGAATATTCTCCGGCTTTATTGGCAACATGGACGTTGTTAGCAAGACCTTTACTTTACTGTAAAGGTCTTGCTTTGTATTTTTAGGCCTTTACTGTGACCAGTAGAGGCCTATTTTTATGGCAATAAGGAGTATTTAAAAAATAAACCTTTTGAGGAGGAATTTTTTATGGATTTTACACTCTTAATGGAATACGGCTGGGTTTTACTTGTTTTAGTAGCATTAGAAGGGCTGTTAGCTGCTGATAATGCCTTGGTACTTGCCATCATGGTCAAACATCTTCCAGAGGAACAACGGAAAAAGTCTTTGTTTTACGGATTAGCAGGAGCATTCGTGTTCCGCTTTGCATCATTGTTTATGATCTCATTTCTTGTGGATGTGTGGCAGGTTCAAGCCATAGGTGCGCTCTACTTAATTTTCATGGCAGGTAATCACATTTTTCGCAAAGTCGTCAAAGGAAAAGCAGCCGAAAATGAAGAGAAAGAAGTTCGAAAAAGCGGCGGTTTTTGGACGACTGTATTTAAAGTAGAAGTAGCTGATATTGCCTTTGCAGTAGACTCGATTCTAGCAGCTGTAGCGATGGCAGTTGTTTTGCCGGATACTCCGCTTCCCAATATTGGCGGGCTTGATGGTGGTAAATTCTTAGTTATTTTTGCCGGTGGAATTATTGGCTTAATCATCATGCGTTTTGCTGCAAATCAGTTTGTAAAGCTATTAGAAAAAAGACCAGGTCTGGAAATAGCAGCCTTCACGATCGTTGGCTGGGTTGGTGTTAAACTGGCTGTCTATACTCTTTCACATCCTGCATTAGCCATATTAAATGAGGAATTTGCCCATTCAACCGAATGGAAAGTAACCTTCTATTTGGTCTTAGTTGCGATTGCCGCAGCTGGTTGGTTTTTTTCAAAAGAACAATCTCCAGAAACAGCAAATTAAAATCAAGATATAAAAAATGAACTCGCCATTTGGCGAGTTTTCCTTTATGCTGTAAGATAGTTAGCTTTATTTTGACATAGTAATGTTAACAAGTGAGATAATAAATATGTTATTGTCTTTTTTTTATTACTTAACCTTGTTTTTCCAATTTACCAAAGAAACACGGTATAATAAGAAATATAAGCGAACAAAGAAAGCAGTATAATTTTAATTTTTTTTGGAGTGATTGATATTATCAGAAATGCTATTCCTAACTTATTTACACTTGCTAATTTATTCTGTGGATTTTTATCATTAATGTACTCTGCTCAAGGTGACTATAAGAATGCAGCGATTCTCATCTTAATTGGGATGATGTTGGACAGTATGGATGGAAGGATTGCTCGAATGCTCCATGTGGAAAGTGATTTGGGGAAAGAACTTGATTCACTTGCAGATATTGTTACATTTGGCGTTGCACCAGCTATGATGGCCTATTATTCCTACTTCTCTTACTTTGGTACGGTAGGGATGGCTGTTGCCGGTCTCTTTCCCTTATTTGGAGCTTACCGGCTAGCCAGATTTAATATAAATGCCGTGAAATCTTCCCTAAAATATTTTACAGGTGTTCCGATTACAGCTGCAGGCGGCTTGTTAACCTTATTAACATTATTTCACGGCAGGATGCTGGGTTTAATCTTTGTGGTTGCCTTTTTTGTTCTCTGTTACCTTATGGTCAGTACCATAAAAATTCCTAGTCTGAAAGAAATCCCACTGCCAAAGTATGGAATTATTATCACCCTTTTTATGGGGGCAGCGATTTACATAGTTTTTAAAAAGGAACAACATCGATTTCCGTATTTCATTTATGTAGCCATTCCGCTGTATATTGCCTTTATAGGCTATCAATTAGTGAAAACAAAAAGAAGGAACGGCTCAAAATAAATTGGGTGTCAGGCACCATTTGGTAATTTTACATGGTGCTAACCTCTTTAATTTGTCCTAGCACACAGTTATATTTGTCTAATTAGGTCGAATCGTGGGATAATAGGAAGGAATACATAATAAGAGGAGAGCATAAGATGAAAGTTAAAATTAATCGAAATGCCGCAAAAGCATTGAAAAAAATGATGGAACAAGAAGGGGCAGAAGGAAAACTTTTCCGAGTTTACGTCACCAATATTCACGGCGATCATGCCCACTATGATTTGATGCTGGATACACCAACTGAAAACGATGAAGTAGTCAAAACAGATAAAGATATTGATTTTATACTTGAGAAAAATGATGAATATTTGGATGGGGTTTGGATTCAATTCTTCCATGTCCCAAAAGAGGAATGGTTAATTACTAATCCAACCAAAGGTGAACACCATCACCACCACCATTAATAACTTGTTATTTAAGCGCTTGGACTTATCCTAGCGCCTTTTTGTTGTTATTTTATTGAAATGGAATAGCTTTTTATTATAAGTCATTTCTATTATGCTTATCATCAAGTTAACATAAAAAAATTATGTTAACTTGAAAATCGAATTTTTGAATAGTAGTGTTCCAAAGTGTTACCTTAATAAGGGAATTCTAAAAGGGGGATATTGACAGAATGGAAACTGCAAAAAAAAATAGGACGATTAAGCTGGTTGCCTTAGATATGGACGGAACACTGTTAAATAATGAAGGAAAGGTATCTGAAGCGAACCGTCAAGCAATCAAGGCAGCACAAGAAAAGGGGGTACATGTCGTTCTTAGTACAGGAAGATCGCTGCTTACGTGTCGAGAACATGCTGATGATTTAGGGCTTACTTCCTACTTAGTAACTGTAAATGGCAGTGAAATCTGGGATGGCAACAGGGGACTTGTTGAGAGAAATCTAGTGAAACCAGAACTTGTGGAATGGATGTGGGACTTATCCAAACAGCACAAAACAAACTTTTGGGCCATCAGCACAGAACGTAATTGGCATAATGAAATGCCCGACGACATCCATAATGTGGAATGGTTGAAATTCGGTTTTTGGACTGACGATGATGCAACCAGAGAACTAATTAAGCAAGTGCTTGAAGACAAGGGAGAGTTTGAATTAAGTAATTCCACCTTGAAGAACATAGAAGTCAATTCAACAGGCATTCATAAGGCTAGGGGTCTGGAAGTTGTTTGCAACAAATTAGGGATTGAAATGGCAAATGTGATGGCCGTGGGTGACAGTTATAATGATTTAATGATGATTAAACATGCAGGACTGGGTGTTGCCATGGGAAATGCACAGGATGTTGTAATAGGGGCAGCAGATTGGATAACTGCCACAAATGAAGAAGATGGTGTTGCTAAAGCAATCCAAAAATGGGTCTTATAGTCCAAAAGTAATGAATTAATATTTTTTGAAATTTAATGGTATATGTGACTGGTAATCGGGTAAAAATATGTAAGCAAGTATTTTTTGCAAAAAATGTTATAGCTACATGCTAGGAGGCTACAAAGAAATGGAACAAGGTAAAGTAAAATGGTTTAACAGTGAAAAAGGATTTGGATTCATTGAGCGTGAAGGCGGAGAAGATGTATTCGTACATTTCTCAGCGATTCAAGGCGAAGGATACAAAACTTTGGATGAAGGTCAAGAGGTTACGTTTGAAATTGAAAATGGACAACGTGGACCGCAAGCGGTTAACGTTCGTAAATCATAAGACCTTACAATAAAACAGACTCCAACATTGGAGTCTGTTTTTCTGTGTCATTTTTTATAGGATATTAGGAATTTTGAATTTCCTTCACCCTGCCTACTTGTCCATCCATAAGTCTTACCTTAATCCCGTGAGGGTGAAAACTGGATTTGGTCAAAATATCTTTTACGACACCAGCTGTAAGCTTCCCTGTTTTTTGGTCCGCTTTTAACACAATTTTGACACGTACTCCAGGATAAAGATCACCTCTATTTTGTCCATTAGACACCCATTTTTCTCCGTGAATTACTCACCTTTTTGGTTTGCTGGCTTTTCATTTTTTTGGCACTTTGAGAGTTTGAGGCACTGGAATTTCCCGTTGCAGCTTTATTCTTTTTATTTTCAAGCTGCTGCTTCATTGCCTCTTGTAAGCTCATTTTCTTTTTTGGTTCTTCATTAGTATTTGTATGGTTTGATTCACTCATGGTACGTCCTCCTAGAAAGTTACTTACATACAGTATAATCTATTTGCTGACAAAAACATATTTATCAAAAAATAATTCAATATTTAAATTTCTTGAGACCATAACGATCATTTACACAAGCTAGTTCCATTAGCGAACGACTATTTTTGTTCTTTTTATACAAATTTCGACACCTTTTTTACTTTTTCCCTATTACACTTATTTCTAGATGCTAGGGGGGAAAGTAGTGTTTAAACATCGATTTGTCATTTTTGCTATATTATTTTTACTCAATCAAAGTATAACCCCATTTTTCGTTCAAGCCAGTGAAGGAGGATCTAACGGGAGGAGGGTAACAAATAGTGAAAAACCATCATTCTCTATGAAAATTTTTGAAAGGAAAGTATTTGGAAGGTTCAATAAACCATTAAGGCCAAATCCAGTAACAGGTAATTTTTATGATTTCCTTTTAAGCTGGCAAAATGTCTCTCAGGGCAAGCCAATCTTTATGATAGAGAAGACTAAACAACCAGAGTTCATAGAACCGATCCGTTTAACTTTTGCTGGTGATGCCATGATGGATTGGTCTGTCAAAGAAACGGTTAAACAAAAAGGACCAGACTACCCATTTATTCAGATTAAAGAAGAACTAGCTTCAAGTGATTTAGGCGTAGTAAATTTAGAAACCGCTATCACCACGGGCGGAACAAAACAAGCAAAGCAATATACCTTTCGGTCAGACCCGACTGCTTTAGCGGGATTAAAAAACGCAGGTTTTCAGCTTGTTAGTCTTGCGAACAATCATTCACTCGATTATGGTCAGACAGGCTTGACAGATACAATCGCTTCCCTAAGGCAGTATCAATTAGATTATATCGGCGGCGGACTTAATCAGGAAGAGGCCTACACGGCAAAAACTTATCGTATTAAAGGGAAAACCATTAAAATACTTGCGTTCTCTAGGGTGCTTCCTGACTATTCGTGGGTGGCAACTGTTACGAGACCAGGACTAGCGAACGGGTATGATCTCAATTTGATTCAATCAACCATTCAAGAAGAAAAAACAGATACGGATTTATTATTTGTCTTTATCCATTGGGGAATTGAAACAAAACGTTCTCCAGAAGCTTTTCAACGGGAATGGGCTAAAAAAATGATTGATTCGGGCGCTGATGTGATTATTGGAAGTCACCCACATGTATTACAAGGATTCGAATATTATAAAGGGAAGCCGATTGCCTACTCGTTAGGAAACTTTTTATTTCCCAACTATATTAAGGGTAATGCTGCGCAAACTGGTGTCCTGCATCTAGATATTGATAAGGAAAAAATTAAGATGACTTTTGTTCCCTATCGAATATCAAGAGACCAAATTGTGAAACAAAGCGACAACGAAAAAATGAGAGTGTGGAATGAACTGCAGGGACTATCCTTTGGGGATTTACAGATTCAAAATGGTTTAATCCAAGAAAATCAGACGGTTGCGGAAAATGATAACTAGCGGTTGAAACAGAGGAATTGTTCTCCTCTGTTTTTTGCGAAAAAAAGAATTCTAAAATAATTTACGGAAAGGGTCGAATAATTTAGGAAGGATTTTAAGGGATTTATTAGAATTATATAAATATGACTAAACAAAAAGGGGCGATTAACTTGGGAATCCAAGTAGTAGAGAAAGAAGAAATGAAGGTAGTTGGCTTATCATGGACGGGAACCTTCTCACAGGTAAATACAATCCCGAGTCTTTTTATTAAAATGGAAGAACGCTTGGGGGAGGTGGGCAATAAAACAGATGAACCCATTTTTATCGCACCATTTCACAGCCGTGAGACAGAGTTCACCTACTATGTAACTAAGCCTGTTGAAAGAATTGACGATGTCCCAGATGGAATGGTGGGTTTTACCATTCCAAGTAAAAATTATGTGTTCACTATTCATAAAGGTAAACAAGAGGAAGTAGAACATACTTATGAACGACTGTATACCTGGATGAAGGAATATGGCTATGAACAGGACCACCAAGCATTGAGTTTAGAAATTTATAAGGAAGTGGATCCAATTCAATATGCCGCTGGTGACTTGTATATTGAAATTTATTTACCTATCAAGACTTATAAATCCTAATTGAGACGGATTAATAAGGATAGTACCTGTTGGTTAAAAATTATTCTGAAGTAATATCTATGTGTAAAGGGGTAATTCGCTGCACTGGTCCAATTCCCTTTACTATTTTACTTCAGTATAATAACATGTAATTATATATTTGAATAATTCCTTCGGGGTCAGGTGAAATTCCTAACCGGCGGTGATGAAGCAATAGCTTCTTAGTCCGTGACCCGGTTAACATTTTGTTAAACGGTGGATCTGGTGTAATTCCAGAGCCGACAGTTAAAGTCTGGATGGGAGAAGGAAAACAAGGATTAATGGTAGGGTGAAGTATACCTATTTTTAAGCCTGTATTTCTTATTGTCATTTTTCAAGACCCTAAAGTGAAACATTCTTTAGGGTCTTTTTGTATTATTTTTTTAATTTGATGGTGACCCCCGTGTAAGGAGAAGGAGTGTTTATGTTTACTGGTATCATAGAAGAAATTGGGATGGTGTCAAATATTAAGCGAACTGGCGATTCGTTTGTTTTATCCATTGATGCGAAAAAGATTCTTAATGATGTTCATCTTGGCGACAGCATTGCCGTTAACGGGGTGTGCTTAACGGTCACTTCTTTTTCCAGTAAGTATTTCAGTGTTGATGTTATGCCAGAAACAGTCAAGGGAACCAGTTTAAATAATGTTAAACGGGGCTCGAAAGTAAACCTTGAGCGGGCGATGGCAGCAGGTGGAAGGTTTGGCGGTCATTTCGTCTCAGGTCACATTGATGGAACTGGGATGATTAAAAGAAAGCAGACACTCGAAAATGCTGTTTATTATGAAATTGAGGCGGACCCTGAATTGCTTCAATTTATTATTTTAAAAGGTTCGGTTGCTGTTGATGGGACAAGCCTAACTGTTTTTGAGGTAACGGAACAAAGTTTTACGTTATCAATTATTCCTCATACCTTGTCAGAAACCATATTAAGCCTAAAGGGGCAAGGAGATATCGTCAATTTGGAATGCGATATGATTGGTAAATATGTAGGTCATTTTATCAAAAACCTTGGAAACGATACGCAGCGAAAAAGCAAGTCTGGAATAACAGAAAAGTTTTTAGAGGAAAATGGTTTTTATTAAATTCAGCTTTTTAAAAAGGAGTGATGGTTGTGTTCGATAGTATTGAGGAAGCCTTATCAGATCTAAAAGCAGGTAAAGTTATCATTGTTTGTGATGACGAGGATCGTGAGAATGAAGGCGACTTTATTGCCTTGGCCGAAAAGGCCACACCTGCTGTTATTAATTTTATGGCGACACATGGAAGAGGACTGATATGTGTACCGATTGAAGAAGAATTGGCACAAAAATTGAACTTACATCCGATGGTGGAAAATAACACCGATCCCCATGGAACCGCCTTTACGGTTAGTATTGACCATAAATTTGCAAAAACAGGCATTTCCGCTTTCGAACGTTCAGCTACTGTTTTAAGTTTGCTGGATCCAGAAGCAAAACCCGAGGATTTTAAACGACCGGGTCATATGTTCCCGCTTATTGCCAAAAACGGGGGAGTTTTGCAGAGAATTGGACATACCGAAGCAGCTGTAGATTTAGCTAAATTATGTGATGCTAAACCTGCAGGAGTGATTTGTGAAATCATGAATGAGGACGGAACTATGGCACGTGTTCCCCAGCTTCGCGAAGTTGCGGATAAGTTTAACGTAAAAATGATAATGATCAAAGATTTAGTTGAATACAGAAACAAAAAGGAAGCTTCATCAAACGTTAGGTAAAATATTAACAAAATTTGGAGGTATTATAATGGGACAAATATTTGAAGGGCATTTAGTAGGTTCAGGTTTAAAAGTAGGAATTGTTGTCGGAAGGTTTAATGAGTTTATTACGAGTAAATTATTGAGTGGTGCACAAGATGCCCTTAAAAGACATGGTGTTAATGATACAGACGTTGATGTCGCTTGGGTGCCTGGTGCGTTCGAAATCCCGCTAATTGCTCAAAAAATGGCGAATAGTAAAAAGTACGATGCTGTTATTACGCTTGGGACCGTCATTCGCGGCGCTACTCCTCACTTTGATTATGTTTGTAACGAAGTGGCAAAAGGTGTAGCAGCTATTAACTTAAGCAGTGGCATCCCTGTTGCTTTTGGATTATTAACAACAGAATCCATTGAACAAGCAATCGAGCGTGCTGGAACAAAGGCAGGTAATAAGGGCTGGGATGCAGCGACCGCAGCGATTGAAATGGCTAATTTATGCCGAAATATTGAACAATAATTTTCAACAAAAGATAGGTATTAGAATGATTTCCTTCTAAGCCTATTTTTTTTTGATAAAAAGTTATTGAATGAAATCCTATACAAATAAATTAATTTATATATATAATAGACGTATCATAAAAAAATAACTCGGTAAAACAGGTGCTGAAGTCTGTTACAAGACTTTGAGCTTAATAGGGAAGTTGGTTAAATTCCAACGCGGTCCCGCCACTGTAAATGGGAGCAACCTATAATTGTCACTGTCGAAGGATGGGAAGACATAGGGAGCTATGATCATGAGCCAGGAAACCTGCCTGTTTTTAACACCAACAGCCTACGCGGATAGGAGAGTGTTAAGCAAGAAGCGTATTTTTTGCGTTTCCAACTTAACGTACATAACACTCCTCCTCCTATGGGAGGATTTTTTTATGGAAAAATATCATATCAGGGAGAGAGTAAATGATGTTTAAAAGAAAAATCAATCTGTTATTTGTGTTCCTTCTTTTATTTAGCCTGACAGCTAATGGGTTTCAACTGCAAGTTAACGCAGCGGCTCCAGAAGATGCGGTGACCATTTCGGTACTGGATGACACTGGAAAAGAAATTTATCAAGCACCAGTACCTTTTAATCCAAATGAAACGGCATTGGAAGTATTAAAAAAAGCAGTTAATGATGATATAGATGTGGCGTCAACAGATTATGGTGCCTCCATCAATCGTATTAAAGGTTCTGAAATAAAACCCGAGCATTACTGGGCTTTTTATGTGAACGGATTATTCTCTCAAGTAAACTATGACCTCTATAAAGTCCAAAAAGGGGACCAATTAACATTTACCTATGCCGGCTGGTACGATATGCCTGAAAATGTCGTGTCCTTAAATATCGTAGATCCTAATAATAAGGATTTGACTCCGGCCTTAACCAATATTGGTTTTATCGGACAACCTACTGCGTTACAGCTATTAAAATTAGCAGCAGGTCCACAACAATTGAATTACACGGCATTTACTGTTAATGGCGTGACGGTGAATAGTGACCCAAACAGTTACTTGATAAAGTCTGGTGATAAAATTACTTTTCAATATGACTCATGGGGAGAAAACACGACACCTACTTTGGAGCCTATTCCACAAGAGACTATGAACAGTGCCATTGATCGTGTAAGCGGATATTATAGCACTGAGCAAGTGGATGAGTGGGCGGTTATTTCCTTAAAACAAGTAGGAAAACCCATCCCAGCCAATTATCTATCCACTGTTAAATCACTAGTTAAAGAAAAGCAAGGGAAATTCTCAAGAATCACGGATACTGAACGGTATGCCCTGGGTATTCTTGCTGCAGGCGGAGACCCGCAAAATGTTGAAAGCTTTAATCTAATTCAGGCTATTTATAATGGAAATGTCACCAAACAAGGGTTAATTGGGGTTTCATATGCCTTAAGTACATTGGATAGTGCTAATTTTTCCGTTCCAGATACGGCTCTATGGACAAGACCGAAACTTGTGAGTTACTTAACAGATCGGCAGAATTCAGATGGCGGATGGGCCTGGGATGAGGGTTCAACAAGTGATATCGATACAACGGCGATGATTCTTACAGCACTTGCCCCATATAAGGGACAAGCAGATGTAAAAGATAAAATCAATCTAGCTGTCAATTATTTATCGTCACAATTTCAAGCATCGATAATTGATAATAGTTCTACTGCCGCCCAAGTGATTGTCGCTTTATCGGCATTAGGAATAGATGCTAATAGTTCTTCATTTGTAAAAGATGATCAAGCGCTTGTACCATTTTTCTTATCGTTCCAAAATACGGATGGCGGTTTTGATTACAAAGGTGGAGATCAGAGTGATGCCATGTCAACCTCTCAAGGCATCCAGGGCTTGGCAGCTTACCAACTGTTCTTACAAGGTAAAGGTTCATTATTCCAAATCCCATTAGCAGAACAACCGGTTGAAATCGATCCACCCGTTGTGACAACACCACCGGCAGCACAACAACCGGGAACGGAAACAAATGACGAGACCGTACCGGTAGTCCAAACACCTGTGAATCAATCATCACCTGTGAGTCAAACGCCTGGTCTTGATACAGATAGTCAGGATCTAAAAACAAACGGTAATGCTCTGCCGAATACAGCTACCAATATGTATAACCTGCTTGCAATTGGACTATTGTTGATGATGGCAGGTAGTATCATGTACATCAAGCAAAGAAAGCAAAGGGCTTAACAACAGGATTGCTTACCCTCGCCTGTGTCATCAGGGTGGGGGCAGCCAAAGGAGGGGGCAGCTATGAAAAAAATACTTCAAGTACCAGTTATTTTATTATTCATACTTGTCATGTTTACTTTAACAGGTTGTGGTTCAAGTATTGACAATACGAAGGAAACGAAGAAAGAAACAAAAACAACGGAAGTTGCCAAACAAGTTGATAAGAGCGAAGATAATGTAAAAACTGAAAAACAGGAAACCGGACAAAAGGAGCAGCCATCTACAACTAGTTTGTCCGTGGAAGATAAGAAACCAGAACAGCAGCCAGCCGCTCCAACTACTCCTGTGAATAAAACTGCACCAGCAAGTCAGCCATCAACACCATCTGGCCAAACTAATTCGACAGGGACAACAACGAAGCAGAATTCTGCATCGGCAACAACTAGTACAGCACAAGCAACGCCTGCTGCACCACAAACGAATCCAACGACTCCACCTAAAACAACCACAACCACAGAGAGTCCGAAGCCTGCCACTACGGTCACCCTCTCCATTGTAGGTCCAAAGGAACGCGGGACGATCTTAGGTGCGACAAAGGTTAGTTTTCAGGATGGCGATACCATATTTGATATTATCAAAAGAGAAGCAAATAAAAAGGGGATTGTAGTCGATTCACGGGGAAGCGGAGCGACAGCTTATATTGAAGGTATTGATAATATCTACGAATTTGATTACGGTGTAAAAAGTGGCTGGGTCTTTGAACACAATGGTGTCAGCATCTCGAAAAGTATTGGGATTATAAAGGTCAAAGACGGTGATCGGATTGAATGCTACTATACCGAATAATGTCAGGGGGTCCAAGTGATGAAAAGCAGGTTTGAACATTTTCATCCGCTTGTGTCCTTTCTTTATTACGCAGGGTCTATTGCCCTGCTTATCTTGATGTTACATCCCATTTTTTTAGGTATAGCCGTTATTATTATTTGCTTGATTAATGTGATTCATGACCGTTTAAGTGGAATACGACGGTGGCTGCTTTTTATCGTGACAACCTTTTTCCTGATGTTAATCATGAATCCTATGTTTAATGAAAGGGGACAGCATCTGTTATTTGCCATAAACGAACACCGAATAACCGTAGAAGCGGTGGTCTATGGCGGTATGAATGCCATGTCTATTATTACGATTTTAGCATTATTTGTTTCATTTAACGTGATTATGACACCCAACAAGCTTTTATTTTTATTTTCAAAAATTTTGCCGCAGTTTGCGGTTCTTCTGATGTTGACACTCCGCTTTATACCGCTGATGCGAAGAAGATTGGAAGAAATAACGGTTGTGCAACGCAGTAAAGGAATTACGGTTAGTCAAGGGAATTGGCGGACAAGAGTAAAGACGGGGATGCAATATGTGCAAACACTGTTAACCTACTCTCTTGAAGAAGCAATTCAAACGGCTGATTCGATGAAAGCAAGGGGCTATGGCCAAGGGGCACGATCCTCATATGAATATTTTAAAATCCGAAAATCAGATGTAATCACGATTCTTTTTTTAATAGCACTTTTTTGTTTTATTTTAGTTGGTCGTCTGTCCGGTTTTGGCTATCTTACCATTTATCCAATTATGGAGGCATGGCAGCTGCCATGGGCCGAAGCAAATGTCCTTTTTTGTTATATTATTTTCTTAAGTTTTCCATTAATAGTTGAAGCAGGTGGATGGTTCCAATGGCACTTATCGAATTAAACGATGTCACTTTTAAATATCCTGACTGCACAGAACCTGCCATTAGCCACCTTTCCTTAAAAATAAACAAAGGGCAGTTTGTGGTCCTATTTGGTGCATCAGGTTCCGGAAAAAGTACCCTATTACGTTTACTAAAAAAAGAAATTCAGCCCACTGGCACGCTTACAGGACAGATTATGATTAATGGTCAACTGGTTCAGGAAACAGAGGGGCTCTCCAAGGAAATCGGTTTTGTCTTCCAAGACCCGGAAAATCAGATTGTTGCTGATGATGTGCTGCATGAGCTTGTTTTCGGACTTGAAAATATCGGATTGTCTACTAGTGAAATGAGGAATAGGGTTGCGGAAATGGTTCATTTTTTTGGTGCTGAACCGTTGTTACACCGAAAATCACATGAACTATCCGGTGGTAAAAAACAGCAAATTAACCTTGCCTCTGTGTTGTTGATGCAGCCCAATATCTTACTATTAGATGAACCAACGGCGCAGCTTGATCCAGTTAGTTCACGGGACTTTTTTGATATGTTAAAAAGACTGAATGATGAATTTGGCATGACGATTGTTATTGCCGAGCATCGGTTAGAGGAAGTGTTTACGTTAGCCGATCAGATCGTCATGTTAGAAAAGGGGCGGGTGCAAATTGGCGGAGAGCCAAAAGAAGTCTTGGCAAAGATTTGGAATTCGTCCAATAGAGCATTTGTACCGACTATTCCTGCCTTGTTTTTAAGTAGGAATGGCCAAGGAAGTATCCCATTGACTGTTAAAGAGGGCAGGAATTGGGTTCAACAGGTGGAACCAGTATGGACATCCTTATCTAAGACCCACATAGACTGGCCCAACCCATCTATAAAAGTAAACGTTAAAAACCTCTCATTTCGTTATAATCGAAAAACTGACTTTATCCTGAATGAGCTTAATCTAAGTCTGTATGAAGGTGAGTTTTATGCATTATTAGGCGGAAATGGCTCTGGAAAGTCCACCTTATTAAAGATAGTGGCAGCATTATTGAAGCCGGAACTCGGAAAAGTACTGTATGATGGAAAGCCCTTGAAGGTGAATAAACAACATGAATTATCCAAGTCGATTGGTTACCTGCCGCAAAATCCTAAGTTGTTTTTTCTTCAAGATACTGTTGAGAAAGAAATACAGGAGACGGTGGCAAAATGGGGAATAACCAATCACAGTGAAGTGGACATGCTGTTGCATGATTTAGGGATTGCCCATTTAAAAGCAAGTCATCCTTATGATCTTAGCGGCGGTGAACTTCAAAAGGCAGCCATGGCCTGCTTATTACTTCGAAAACCAGAAGTACTTTTATTAGATGAACCTACCAAAGGGCTCGATCCGATTTCAAAGGAAAACCTTGCAAACCTTCTTCTTTCGTTGAATCGTGATGGAATGACCATTCTTATGTCGACCCATGACGTGGAGTTTGCAGCAAAATATGCAACCAAATGTGGGATGATGTTTCAAGGGGATATTACTTCAGAGGACATTCCAGAGACTTTTTTTAGAGGGAATTTCTTTTATACAACGATGATTCAAAGGTTGTTCCGCGACCATCCAGAAGCAGCTCCAATCACAATGGAGGAGGCACTGCTTAATGGGGAAACATAGGGTTACTATTACTGTTGTTCTGGTTATGGCTATGGCTGTTTTACTAGGAATGACCTATAAATGGGCGGACTCCTATTTATGGGTTAGCTTTGGTCTTGTGATTATTTGTATTGTCCTATTTCTAGTGCGATTTGAAAGTCGTAAGGTCGAACCGAGGGAATTAGTCCTTTTAGCTGTATTAGCGTCGATTGCGGCTGTTGGCAGGATTCCCTTCGCAAGTTTGCCAAGTGTGCAGCCAACAACCTTTGTCATCTTGATGTCAGGTTTCGTTTTCGGGGCAGAGAGTGGTTTTATGATTGGCGCCGTGGCAGCGTTAGCCTCTAATATGATTCTCGGGCAGGGGCCATGGACACCTTGGCAAATGGTGGCTTGGGGTATGGTAGGACTAACGGCAGGACTGTTAAGAAAGACGAGATTAATGAACCTGAAGTCCGGAAGAATCCTCTTTGGGATCATCTGGGGTTATTTGTTTGGCTGGATCATGAACATGTGGGGGTTTCTAGCTATTATTCAGTCAGGAAGTAACGTTGATTGGAAGGCATTTTTGGTCTATATAGTAGGAAGCGCAACCTTTGATACGTTCCATGCCGTTTCTAATGTCGTTTTTCTGCTTGTGTTTGGTGATTTGTGGCTGAAAATATTGACTCGATTTAAAAGGAAGTATGGGTTATTGGAATAACGATATAAATGGGGATTTTATGACTCCCATAGGAAAAGGGAAGCTCATTTTCCATGAATCCAATCCGCATGAATATATAAAAACGGTCCTCATGATCACGTCATGAGGACCGTTTTTATTTTTTCTAGTTTGATTTATGTGTACTATTGTCTTAAATCTTGGACCTTACTAACTAATGAATCAATTCCTTTTCCAATCGTATATAACGCTTTTTCCAAACCTCTTTTCCACTCAGGGGCTTGTTCTTTTATCGTCGCACCAATTTTTTTTGCATTTTCATTCAACTCTTTGCTAATTTCCTTGGCTTGATCGTTAATGTTTATGCCGGATGAGTTCTCACCAGCAAGCTGTGAATTAATTGAGACCACCTCAAAGTTTTCTTTCGGCAGATGAAGAATCGACTCTTTCATAATCTCTTTAAAAATCGGAACAACATTAGAAGAGCTTGCACTTGGCAGATAATGCTGCTGATCCGTTTGATCATAACCCATCCAGATTGCCCCAACAATGTTTGGGGTATAACCAACCATCCATTGGTCCTTCGTTCCACTAACACCGCTAAAGGGGAGCTGGGTTGACCCTGTTTTCCCGGCAATTTGCACGCCCGGGATCTGAGCTTTTTTCCCAGTACCTGATTCTACTACATTTAATAACATGGCAGTCATGTCATTCGCGACTCCTTTAGAGGTTACTTTTGTTGTTTTCGCTTCCCGTTCGTCAATAATATTTCCGGTTGGTCCGACAATTTTTGTAATCAGATGGCTGTCCTGTCGTTTTCCCTCATTTGCAAAAACAGTAAAAGCATTGGCCATTTGTAAGGGTGAGACCCCTTTACTCATGCCGCCAAGGGCAACGGCGAGATTCCTATCCTCTTTTTCCACTGGAATACCAAACCGTTTTAATGAATCCAAGCCTTTATTTAATCCAATCTCATTTAAGAGCCAGACAGCAGGAACATTAAGTGATTCTTCTAGTGCCTTGTACAGTTGCACTTTACCTTGAAATGTCTTCGAAAAGTTTTCTGGTTTGTAGTTTCCGAAAGTGGTCGGTTCGTCAACAAGTTCGGACGAATACTTGTATCCCTCTTCAAGGGCAGGTGTATAAACGGCCAACGGCTTAATCGTTGATCCCGGTTGTGCTTGTAATTGGGTGGCCCGGTTAAAACCACGGAACACATGCTCACCGCGGCCGCCGACAAGGGCACGAACACCGCTTGATGAAGGATCCATCAAGACTGATCCACTTTGGACAATTTTCCCGCCTTTTCCTCTAGGAAACAAATAGCTTTTACTATAAACTTTTTCAAGACCTGATTGTAGATTTTGATCCAATTCCGTATAAATTCGGTATCCTCTTGTTAAAATTTCTTCCTGTGTGATTCCATATTTAGAAATTGCCTCATTTAAGACCGCATCTACATAGTACGGATATTTTCGTTCAACAAAACTGCCGCCGCCATCGTGCAGGCGAATCTTTTCTTTTTTAGCCTTAGTATACTCAGCAGCCGTAATCATCCCAAGTTCCTTCATTTTTCCTAATACAACATTTCGCCGCTTCATGGCTCGGTCATAGTTTTTATACGGATCCAGATAATTTGGCGACTGTAACAATCCAGCCAGCAGGGCTGCTTCACTAATGGTTACATTTTGAATGGATTTATTAAAATATTTTTTTGAGGCATTACCAATTCCCCAAGCACCACTGCCAAAATAAACTTGATTGACATACATTTGCAGAATTTCATCTTTTGTATAGACTTTCTCGATTTTGACCGCTAAAAATAATTCTTCCGCTTTCCGCTTATAGGTTTGTTCCGGAGAAAGAAGCGCATTTTTGGTCAGTTGCTGCGTTAACGTACTTCCGCCGCCTGTTATTTCACCTGCGAATAAATTACTGAAGAAGGCACGAGCGATTCCTTTTACATCAAAACCGCCATGTTCATAGAAGCGTTCGTCTTCGATCGCCACTACAGCGTTGGGTACATATTTGGGCAAGTCTGCAATATCCACACCTTTTGTTCGGTTAGTGGCAACATTGCTGGCAACTTGACCATTGTGATCATAAATAACAGTTGGCTGGCTAAGTCCCTGTTTTAGTGATTCAACATTAGCCCTCGATGCCAGCCAGCCAAAATAAACAATTGTCGATAAGACGACGACAAGAACCAGTAATAATAATATTTGTGTGAGATGTCTCTTTTTCCAAAAACGAATAAGCATATCTCGATATGGATGTGATTTCTCCATACTATCTCCTTACTTTCATAACAAATTTTTCACTTTTTCCATTATAATTTTTCTCATAGAAAAAGACCAATAATAACTGTTTCTTCTCCTATTATCTACATGTTTGGCGGTAATTACAATTTTTGGGGATAATCGATTATGTTTTAAAGCGATGCGAAGAGAAGTGGATAAGATAAAAGAAACCCCTGATAATCGTGGACAACCTTTTGAGATGCTTGCATATGTTAGTAGAAAGCATGTGAAAGGGGATGGGTGATCTTGATTAACTGGAAAGTCCGTTTTAAAAACAGGAATTGGGTAATTGCATTTATTTCACAACTTTTAATAGTAACCCAAATGGTTTTAGCAGGCTTACATTCACTAGGTCTGATTGATTTTCAATTAACAGATGCCGTTCAAAATTCTATACTAACATTAGCTAATGCGATTTTTGTTCTGCTTTCAATGTTAGGAATTGTACAGGATCCTACAACCAAAGGATATGGTGACAGCGACCGTGCATTAAAATACAAAGATCCCAATTAGTAAAAGGAGTCAGTGCTGCAGCAGTACTGGCTTTTTAAATGTAAGAAAATTCTTTACATATGCTAAACAAATTGATTAACTAGATTAATAAACTAATAAAATGTGAGGAACTACATATGAATAAGGTTAAAAACTATATGGAACAGTTTCATCCGATTGTCTGGGTACTGTTAATTGGGACCGTTCTCTCCAGAGGCTCAGCTTTTATGACCCTTCCATTTCTTTCGATTTACCTATCGAGGAATTTGGAACTCTCTCCAATAATAATTGGCCTAACGGTCGGAATGAGTCCATTAATGGCAACTGTGGGTGGGTTTGTTGGCGGTCATTTGTCAGACAGGTTTGGAAGGAAGCCGGTTATGCTGTCGGCGTTGTTTACGGTAGCCCTTGTTTATTATGGGTTCACGATGGCGACAGGACAAGGTTGGTTTATTTTGTTAAATGCCCTGAATGGACTTTGTAATTCCTTTTTTGAACCAACTTCACAAGCCTTAATGGCCGATTTAACAGACCAGAAAAAGAGAATGAAGGTTTATTCATTAAGGTATACCGCCATGAATATTGGTGCTTCCGTTGGACCTCTTATTGGTGCGTATTTAGCTAATACATCGGCTAAATTATCCTTTGCGATTACGGGTACAATTTATCTGTTATATGCCATCGTATTAATTTACTTTTTGGCAAAACTAGTTTTACCTCTACACGGTCAAAATGAGAAGAAGGTTGTTTCCTTTGGTGATGCCTTTAAAATTATTAAATCTGACAAAGCCTTAAGGTACTTGATTATTGGCATCATTTTAATCAATATGGGCTATGTACAAATCGACTCCAATTTACCGCAAATCCTAGAAGGGAAATTGGAAAATGGTGTGGTTATTTTCTCCATCCTGTTAACCATTAATGCTGTAATGGTGGTATGCTTGCAGATGCCAATTAGCCATTTGGCTGAGAAATTTAAATTAATGCAGTCCATGGTAGTGGGTGCCCTATTTATGGGTGCGGGTTTAATCGGTTTTAGTTTTGTAAATGGCTGGGTGACCGCCATTGCTGCCATGGTTTTACTGACACTTGGTGAAATTTTGATTTTCCCATCCAATAGCATGATGATTGATCATTTGGCACCCGAGCATTTACGGGGAACCTATTTTGGAGCAGCCCAATTTCGAAAAATAGGGAATTTTATTGGGCCTATTTTTGGCGGGTTTTTACTAAGTCATTTTCAAGGACAAATGATGTTTTGGACGTTCGCGGTTATCACTCTTGGAAGCATCATATTCTTTACGTTAGGGCAGAGGTTCTCAGTTAAACCACTATCCGTCCATTCAGGGAAAACCACATAAAAAATGCCTCTCGATATATAAAGAGGCATTTTTCACATTTATCTTAAAATATCTTCGATTCTAGCAAGTGTTTCGTTGTTCAATTTCACACCCGAAGCTTTCACGTTTTCTTCTATTTGTTCAGGCCGGCTCGCCCCAACCAAAGCACTGGCAACATCCTTTTGTCTTAAAATCCATGCAAGGGCAAGATTAGCAAGAGTAAGATTATTGTCAGCTGCTACCTCTTTCAAAAGTTCGACCCGATCAAGGTTTTCATCTGTTAACAAGCCAAATAGTCCATTATATTTTTCTTGCGCCCCCCGACTGCCTGCAGGAGCTTTTTCGCCTTTTTTATACTTTCCGGTTAACACCCCTTGTGCTAGTGGAGACCATACGACCTGACCAATTCCATGTTTTTCGGAAACAGGAAGTACTTCTTTTTCAATATAGCGTTCAAGCATGCTGTATTGTGGTTGATTCACCACAATTCGGTCAAGTAGTTTTTTATCAGCAAGATGAACGGCTTCAGAAATTTGTTCGGCTGTCCACTCACTCACCCCAATGTATAATACCTTGCCTTGACGTACAAGATCATCAAGAGCCCTTAATGTCTCGTCAAGTGGGGTTTCAGGGTCGAAACGGTGGCAATAATAAATGTCTACATAATCAGTATTAAGGCGTTTTAAGCTGGCATTACATTGTTCGATTACATGTTTGCGGGAAAGTCCGCGGTCATTTGGTCCATCGCCCATTGGCCAAAAAACTTTGGTTGCGAGGACATAGGAATCACGTACATATTTTTTAATGCTTTACCGACGACAATTTCCGCTTCCCCGCGCATATATACATTGGCGGTATCAAAAAAGTTAATCCCAAGGTCATAGGCCTTGTCAATGGAGGAAGTGGCATTTTGTTCCTCAACATATCCTCCGTATGTAAGCCAGCTGCCCAAGCTGATTTCACTAACTTTCAAGCCTGTCTTTCCTAAACGACGATATTCCATAAGATCCTCTCCTTAAAAAAATTCGGGTCACAAAATAAAAATACACATTCTTTGCCAAAATGTCTACAAATTGGCAGACTTTTGTTACTATTAAATAAATAGACCATAGAAAAGTAAAAATTTTAGCAGAAAGTACTTCTTTTTTAGTTTTTCGAATAGGATGAGACATTCGATTAAGAAGGAGGTCGTAGATATGTCCATTTGGGTTTGGATTACTATACTATTCTTCCTATTCCTGATTGTGGAGGAGTTAATCTATTATCTTTGGAATTTATTTGTGTATGGTGAAAATATTGAAAGAAAAACAAAGTGGAGGAATCGTACCACGAGGATTTTAACATTCATTACAAGAAAAAAGCCCATCGTTCTTCATGAGAATGAAAAGGAGAGCTCACACTCTGGTTGAGCTCTTTTTTACTTTTCAGATTGGGGCTGACTTTGCCGCTTCTTTTTTATATATGACCTAATAGCTATGATACAAAAGATAAGAATAAACAAAAGTATGATTATGTATTCTGCTGCTTCCATTACTCGAAACGGATTCAAAGCTTTCCATATTAACCTTTCGGGGCTTGTTCCCATGATAAAGTCCAGAAAAATAATCATAGCTAACAGTCCACCAGCAAATAAGATGGCAACCAAGAATTGTTTCATTCGTTTCACCTACAATCTACAGTACGAATAGTATTTTGAGAAGATGAAAGCTTTATACATCTTGCTGATATAGTTTTTTGGGATAAATGGATATTAAAGTGCTCTTTGGGTAAAATACCCATAATAATCCCAAGGATTCGGGGTGAAACTTGTGGCGATTTTATCCAGTATATTGAAAAAAAAGAAGAAAAAACGACAGGATGATAATTATAGGCAAAAACAAGACCCACTCAAGCCAGAAGAGCTGTCACTCCTTAGAGAGTATAAAGAAAATATAAATCGGATCAAAGAAGAATTGGGAAACAGTGTAGATATTGTTATACGGGAATTTAAAGTAAATGTTGTCCATAAAGGTGCCTTGGTATTTGTAGACGGATTAGCGAATGTAGATAGTATTAGTGACTTTTTATTAGAACCAATAATGGAGAAAGATGAGATTCAAGAACGATTGGATCTTTTTCAGTACGTGTTGGATAAAGCGGTTGCCTTAGGCAGTGTGTCGACCATAGATAATTGGAATCAGGTCTATGATGAGGTGCTTTCAGGAAATACGGTTATATTTTTGGACGGATGTACGAAAGCAATAAGTGGAGAGACAAAGGGCTGGGAAAAGCGTTCTATATCTGAACCCACCACACAGTTGTCGATAAGAGGACCGAAGGACTCCTTTACAGAGACACTGAGAACAAATACAGCACTGATTAGGAGAAGAATAAAAAGTCCTAATTTATGGATGGAATCAATGAAAATTGGAACAGTGACACAAACGGATATTGCCATTATGTATGTGAAAGGAATCGCTAATGAAAAAATAATTACAGAAATTAAGGATCGATTAAAACGAATTGATATGGATGGTATTCTGGATTCGGGATTTATCGAACAATTAATTGAGGACCAAACTTGGACCACTTTTCCGACCACGTATCATACGGAACGGCCAGATGTTGTCTCCTCGCAGCTTCTTGAAGGAAGAATAGCCATTATTGTGGATGGGTCGCCCTTTGTTCTAACAGCACCGGCTATTTTTATTCAGTTTTTTCAAGCACCAGATGATTATTATTCACGATTTGATATTTCGACAGGAATTAGACTGTTAAGGATTTTAGCTTTTTTAATTGCTCTGTTGGGTCCAGCTGTTTATATTGCAGCCACTACTTTTCATCAAGAAATGATTCCAACCACAATGGCGATTGCGATTGCAGCACAAAGGGAAAATGTTCCTTTTCCAGCACTTGTGGAGGCTTTAATTATGGAGGTAACTTTTGAAATCTTAAGGGAGGCCGGTTTACGGCTTCCACGTGCAGTTGGTCAGGCTGTTTCCATTGTGGGGGCTCTTGTAATTGGTCAAGCAGCTGTTCAAGCCGGTTTCGTATCACCCGTAATGGTCATCGTGGTGTCAATTACCGCGATTGCCAACTTTTCGACACCAATTTTTGCGATGGCGATTGCAGCAAGATTACTCCGGTTTGTTCTAATGGGATTAGCTAGTATTTTAGGCTTTTATGGAATGATGCTGGGAATTATGTTTATGGCCATCCACTTATGCTCACTTCGCTCTTTTGGAATTCCATACATGATGCCTATAGCTCCATTTAATATCGGGAATCAACAAGACGCGTTTTTTCGTTTTCCCCTTTGGGCATTTAAGAAAAGACCACCATTTATGAGTAAAGGAAATGTGATCAGAACAGGAGATAATCAGAAGCCTGTGATTCCACAAACTGATGAGAGTCAAACCAATAAGGGTGATCAATCATGAGGAAAAGTTTTCTTTTACTTTCCATTATTCTCTTGCAATTACCTTTATTAAGTGCGTGCTGGAACCAGAAGGAATTAACAGACTTAGCCTTTGTCATGGCCCTAGGTGTTGATAAGGGTAAGCATAAAAAGTTTGAGCTATCCTTTCAACTTGTAAATCCGGGAAATGTATCTTCAGGGCAATCTGGAGGGGGGGGAGGAGGAGGAGGAGGAGGACTGCCAATCGCTGTTTATAAAAGTGAAGGAGACACAATTACAGAGGCAGCAAGAAATGCCACTAAAAGAGTTTCACGGCGCCTTTATTATGCGCATACGAATGTAGTTGTCATTAGTGAAGAAGTAGCAAGGGAAAGTATGCTATATGTATTAGATGCATTAGACCGGGACCCTGAATTCCGAACAACAACGGAATTAATTATTACCAAGGGGTGCACAGCTGAAGAAATAGTGACAACACTTACGATCCTAGATAGACTCCCTGTTAATAAAATCACCAAACAAATCCAGTCATCTGAAAGTATGCTCGGTGAAAATATGAGTATCAATATCGATGATTTTCTTACAGGGTTACTAAGTAAAGGAAAACAACCTTTTTTAAATAGTTACCGAGTGGTTGGGAATAAATCAAAAGCAAGAAAGGCAGAAAACCTCCAAAAAACGACCACCGATGCTTTTCTATCATCAGATGGGTTAGCCATTTTTAAGGATGGCTATTTACATGGTTGGATTGGAAATGACCAAGCTAAGGGAATCATCTGGATACTAAATAAGTTAAAAAGTACTGAACTCTCCATTAACTGGAATGATAAAAAGAAAGCTCTTACGGTTGCACCCATCCGGTCGAAAACAAAAGTATCTGTAAAAATCATTAATCAAAAGCCCAGCATTAATATCGCGATCGACAGTGAAGGATGGATATCTGAAGCAAATACAGCGATCGATTTGACCAATCCTGATGTTATTTCTAAAATTGAGAAACTAGTTGAAAGAGAAACAAGTAGGCAGGTTTTGGCTGCGGTCAAAGCAGCACAAAAACAAAAGAGTGATATCCTTGGTTTTGGTGAAAAAGTTCATTTGTCAAACCCTGAATTATGGAAGAAGCTTGAACAAAATTGGGATGAAGAATTTGCCACATTGAAGGTAAATGCAAAAGTAGATTTCTATGTTCGCCGAGAAGGGATACGGACAAAACCTTTTTGGTCAACTTTTGGAAAATAAGTTCTTGGTAAGGGGGGGAGTGTATGGTAAAGGAAAAGATCAAGGCATCTCAACTATTTGTCTTAGTCGTACTGTTTGAGATGGGAAGTGCTATTCTTGTAGGACTTGGAGCACAAGCGAAACAAGATGCGTGGATTGCCATTTTGATGGGGTTGGCAGGGGGATTATTTATTTTTCTTATTTATTATCGATTATATAAATACTATCCCAATCTTCCCTTGACAAGCTATGTTCAAGAAATAACGGGAAAGTGGATTGGCAGGATAATTGGTTTTTTTTATATTGTCTATTTCCTATATTGTTCTGCCAGGGTCCTTCGTGACTTTGGTGAATTATTAACCTCCACCATTTACACAGTAACCCCCTTAATTGTTATTAACTGCTTAATGATCCTGACGATTATTTATGCGATACATAAGGGTTTTGAGGTGATTGCCCGTGTAGGTGAGCTTTTTTTTAATGTTATTTACATCGTAGCAGTAATGGGATTTGCATTAGTTGCCTTTTCGGGAATCATCCATTTTAGTAATCTCCGACCGGTTTTAGAGAATGGCTGGATGCCAGTAATGAAAACCTTCATTGGCGAAACCATCACATTTCCCTTTGGAGAAATGGTGGTATTTACGATGATCCTCCCATTTATGAATGATCCCAAGAAGGTGAAAATTGTTGGAATAGGCGGAATGGTACTGGCGGGCATTAATATTACCATTACCGCTGTAATAAATGTAGCGGCACTTGGACCAGATTTATTTGTTCGAGCCAATTTCCCCTTATTATCGACAGTTAGTAAAATAAAATTGGCTAATTTTATTGAACGGCTTGATGTGTTATTTATGCTTTATTTAGTGGTTGGCGGCTTTTTCAAAATAACCATCTATTTTTATGCTGCTGTAGCGGGTATTGCAGATATCTTCAAATTCAGTAATCCTAAGAAATTAAGTTTTCCGATGGGTGCCCTTATTTTATTTGCTTCCATTACGATTGCATCTAATTATGCAGAACATATTAAAGAAGGGTTGGAAATTGTTCCTTATTATTTACATTGGCCCTTTCAAATCCTCATCCCAATCGTATTACTTCTCATTGCTTTTATCCGTAATCGGAAGAAAAGCAAGCCCCATCAAGATAAGGATGGTAATCAGCAAAAAACTGCCGATGGTCAATAACCAAAGGCAGTTTTTCTATACTTAGACTATGCTTTTTATCTTATGCCCCTGTTTAAATGGTAAAGTTACATACACAGTGGTACCCAGATTTTTTTGACTTTCGAAACGAATAGACCCTTTGTGTGTTTGGACAATTTTATAACTGACCGTTAAACCTAAACCTGTCCCTTTTTCTTTGGAGGAATAAAAAGGTTCGCCAATTTTTTCTAGGCGCTCTTTTGAAATCCCACAGCCAGTGTCTTTAACAGTAATTAAAACCCGGCCTTCAACAACATCTAATCTAATGGAAACTGTTTGGCCTTTTCCAGAAGCTTCGATTGCATTTTTAATTATATTGATAAAGACTTGCTTTAATTGATTGGGCTCACATTCAATTATGAGGTCTTCTTTCGGAAAATAAGAGTCAATTTGAACATTATAATAAATGGCTTCGGTACTTAATAAGGACGTGACATCATTTAGTAGTTTTTGAAGCACTGCTTTAGAAAATTTAAGATGCTGGGGCTTGGCCAAAATCAAGAGCTCACCAACAATATGGTTGATGCGATCTAACTCATCCAACATAATTCGATAATATAATTGATTTTTTTCATCATCTTTTTGTAAAAGCTGGACAAATCCTTTTAATGAAGTTAGCGGGTTTCGGATTTCATGAGCAACACTTGCAGACAACTCCCCAACGACGTATAGTTTTTCTGTTCTCCTTAATCGTTCCTCTGTTTTTCTTAAGGTGGTAACATCCTTACCATATCCAATAATACCGGAAATTTTCCCATTAATGATAATCGGAAGGGAAGTACATTGTAGAGTAAGATAATTTCCAGATGCATTGGGAATATGAATTTCGTAAATTACCGGTTTTCCTTCCTCTGTTACAGACGAAATAAACTTTGGCAAGAATTTTCGATACTTCTTAGGTAATAATAATTTAATATTCTTCCCAATTATGTCTTTGCGGGTAAACCCTGTTATTACATCAAATTGCGGATTTAAACTAGTGATTTCCCCTTTTAAATCCAACATATAAACGATATCAGGGCTATATTCAAACAGAGATTTATATTGTTGCTGGCTCTCAGCTAATTGTTTAGCCATTTCCTTTTTTTCCGTGATGTCACGGCCCATGATCACCAATCCTTGTCTTGACCCATCAGGATTGAATAGAGGGACTTTGATTGTGTCAAAGGTTTTTATTGTACCATCAGGAAGAGGAATAATTTCTTCGTTCCGGGTTATCTTCCCATTTTTCCATGTTTCCTCGTCAGATATTTCACAGTATCTGAGGGCATCTGCATAAGTATCCGTATAAAGCGCTAATTCAGAATCTTTTTTACCACGGTAATTGACGTTTTCTAGCTGAAATAATTTTAATCCAAAATTATTAGCTTCAATCCATTTACCTTCTCCATCTTTGAAGTTAACAAAGTCAACCATCGAATTAATTAAGGTGGAAAGCCGTTTTTGGTCCTCTAAGGATTCGGATAATTCTTGTTTTTTATTAATAAAGAAATAAATAAATCCTCCCGTAACAATTACATAAAAGAATTCTTTTATTCTCTCGATTAGTGGAATGTAGGCAGCATGCACAAATTCCTCAATTAAATAATTTGATCCATAAATCCATATAAAACTAGTAATGAAATAAAGGAGGACTAGTTTTTTATTTTTCATGTAAATCTCCAGTTCTTTAGGGAAATGCGGTCCCAAGGTTGATGAAATTATTAGTACTATTAATATAGTACTAAAAGAATAGTTATTTTGGAATGGCGAAATTCCCTTTACCAAATTAAGGTTACATAAAAATTAGATGGATTTTAAAGCAAATTCGTTAATCATCTCTACACTTACAAGCTTACGGGTTGGTATAATCCCTTGTCGGGCTAGTTCATTTATTTGATTCGTAACAGTATTAATTTTTTCAGTAGTAAAAGCTTTTCCATTTTTACACAATGTTAAAGCTTCTTCGATATAAATTTCTCTTTGTTGGTCAAGTAAAAGGAAATCATGGATCTTTTTATTTTGTTTACTCACATGTTCAGTGATTGCTTTATGTAAGCTCATTATGAATTACTCCTACTCCCTGTTTTAGTGTATTATTTGATTTAGATTAAAAAACTCTTTTACCTAGAATTAGTAAGTCTCTTTCAATACCATCTAATTCTGCCACATTCGGAAGGTGTGCCCACTTTTCAAACCCAAAATAATGAAAAAGCTTTAGACTTGGCTCATTATGACCAAAGATAAATCCGAGTAATGTCTTAATTCCCAGTTCCGGACAGGCTTCAATTGCTTTTTGAAAAAGGTATTTCCCAAGTTTTTTTCCTCTGAATGCTTCATTAATATAAATACTTAATTCGGCTGTGGCCTGATAAGCAGGTCTTCCATAGAACGATTGATAGCTGACCCACGCACAAATTTCCCCGTTTGTCTCTACAACCCATAATGGTCGAGAAGAGGGGGAGTGGTCGTTAAACCATTGCAATCGACTCTCTACTGATACTGGCTCGATATCAGCAGTCACCATCCTGCCAGGTATGGTGGAATTGTATAGGTTTACGATGGTGGACAAATCCTCTAATTGTGCATCTCTGATTATGTATTCTTCAAACATCTTCATTCCCCGTTCCAGTTTTCTTTAATAGATTTTATAATATCCTTATAAACATATATTTTCAATATATAGATAACTGTGGATGGTAAAAACTTTCTGAAATTCAATATGAGTGAAGACACCCAATTTGCAGGAGATTTCAACAGAAGAAAGACCCTTTCCCAAAAACTATTCGGGAAAAGGTCTATTCTTATATTTCGTTTCATGCCAAGACGGTTACCAGCGATGGGCCTTGGCGTTACTCCTTAAGATGATCTGGTTTTGCGACACTCGTGTTTGCCCGTTGACCTGTGCTTTTTGGTGCTTTGGCCGGGTAAAAGTAGAGTGAAAAAGCTCTGATTGCGGATCTAATTGCTCTCGATAGCTCATCAACAATCACCTCATCATAGGATTTGAAACGATGATATTCAGTTGCATGAATATCAGTCTTAGCATTTGTAAAAAACCCAGAAAATAGTCAATAATATTAGGATGAATGAATGATGAATTATCGGTTTACTCTAAATATGTTGAGAGTAAACTGCAAAAAAACAAAAAAGGGGAAGTATGAAATAATGAAATTAACAGGAAATACCATTTTAATTACCGGCGGTGCATCAGGAATTGGGTTAGCCTTTGCAGAAAGATTTTATAAAAGAGGAAATGAAATCATTGTCGTCGGCCGCCGCGAAGAAAAATTGCGGGAGGTCCAAGAAAAATTTCCTAACATTCAAACGAAAGTATGTGATGTATCAAAAGAGGAGGACCGAATAAATTTGTTTGAATGGGCAGCCCAACAGTTTCCGAATCTAAATGTTCTAGTGAATAATGCGGGAATACAGCAACGGGTAGACCTTTTAAACGCAACTAAGGATTGGGAGTACTATCGAAACGAGATTTCTATTAATGTCGATGGTCCTATCCATCTTACCATGCTGTTTACACCGCATTTGAGGAAACAAAAACAAGCTTCCATTATCAATGTAACATCGGGATTGGCGGTTATGCCAGGTGTTTGGGTGCCAGTTTATAGTGCAACAAAGGCAGCGATGCACTCTTTTACAACTACTTTAAGGCACCAATTAGCCGAAACGAGTATTGAAGTGGTTGAAATACTTCCTCCTGCTGTCAATACGGACTTAGGCGGAGCTGGATTGCATACCTTTGGAGCGCCTTTATCTGATTTTGCCGATACCATCTTTAATGAATTAGAAAAAGGTGAACATGAAATTGGATATGGTGGAACAAAGGAAAGGCTTTATGCAGCAAGAGACGAAATTAACCAAGGTACGGTCATGGCATGGCAGAATTTCTTAAAAAATAATCCTGATTTCCGTGTTTAATTCGAATGGACCTAAGGCGAATTAGGACAAACCTTATCAAGAAAGCCAAGAAATCCTCTGTTTAGTGAACAGAGGATTTTTTTAATTAAAAAGCAAATAAAACTTGTATTATCTGAAATTTCGGAATAAAATAAAGAAAGACATACTAACCGGTAGGTATGTATGAAGAAATTCTTGCATATTCTATTATAGAAGGAAAAACTAGATTTCAAGAATAAGAATGGAGTGAACTAAATGCATTTACGACTAACCGATGAACAAAAAATGGTCCAGAAAACAATTAGAAGATTTGTAGAAAAAGAACTCATTCCTCTTGAAAATGATGTATTAAGAAATGAACGGGAAGGTAAGCCAAGTCTTCCTCCGGGCAAATTAAAAGAGCTGCAATTAAAGGCCAAAGAAGCGGGGTTCTGGGGAATTAATACACCAGAGGAATACGGTGGTGCGGACTTAGGGCAAATGATGATGGCGATTGTGTTAATGGAAGTTTCAAAAACATTTGTCCCCTTTTCATTTGGCGGCTCAGCAGATAATATTCTCTATTATGGAAATGAAGAACAAAAACAGAAATATTTACTCCCCACAATTAACGGAGAGAAGAAGTCCTGTTTTGCGATGACTGAACCTGGCGCAGGTTCTGATACCCAAAATATTAAAATGACAGCCGTTAAGGATGGAAATGAATGGGTATTAAATGGGGAAAAAACATTTATTACGGGTGGAAATGAAGCTGACTTTGTTATGGTAATCGCTATTACGGATAAAGACAGGCACCAAGAAACCCGTGGACGAGAAGGGGTTACTTGTTTCATTGCGGACCGCGATATGGGCTGGAAATCAGAGTATATACATACGATGGGGGAATGGGGTCCAGCCGGTCTAGTATTTGATAACGTACGTGTTCCTGAAGAAAATATTTTGGGTGAATTACACAAAGGGTATAATCTTGGACTTGAATGGATCGGCTTTGCTAGATGGATTGTTGGGGCAAGAGCAGTTGGATCGGCCGAACGCTTATTACAAATGGCGATTGACTATTCAAAGGAACGGATTACTTTTGGCAAGCCAATTGCGGAAAGGCAGGCTATTCAATGGCAAATCGCAGATTCAGCTGTTGAAATTGAAGCGGCTAGGTGGCTGGTTCTAAATGCGGCGTTTACTCTTGACCAAGGAGAAGATAATCGTCATCTTGCCTCAATGGCAAAATTATATGGTTCCAATATGGGCAACAGAGTCGTGGATCGTGTTCTGCAAATCCATGGGGGGATGGGGTATACCCGAGAGTTACCAATAGAGCGCTGGTACCGTGAGGCAAGACTGTGGAGAATTTATGATGGAACAGATGAAATTCAGCGCATGATTATTGCACGGAACTTAATAAAAGGGCATGTAAAAGTTGGACAATACGTTTAAAATAAAATTGAAAGCGCTATCTAATTAATAGATTAGGAGGAAAAGAAATTGACAGGTAGATTTGAGGGGAAAGTTGCATTCGTAACAGGGGGAAGCCGAGGAATCGGGAAAGGAATAGTTGAGCTTTTTGCCCAAGAGGGAGCAAAGGTAGCATTAATTGATTTAAACGAAGAAGCATTGAATGAAACCACAAGCGAATTAAGAGAAAAAGGCTATGAAGTCTATTCGAAGGTTGCCAATGTCGTAGATGCAGAACAGGTTGAAACGGCTGTAAAAGAGGTTTATGAGGCATTTGGTTCTGTTGATATCCTTGTCAACAATGCTGGAGTCATCCGCGATAATCTCCTATTTAAAATGACCGATTCCGATTGGCAAACGGTAATGGACGTGCATTTAAAGGGTTCTTTTAATGCAGCACGTGCCGCCCAAAAATATATGGTCGAACAAAAATACGGCCGAATCATAAATATCTCTTCAACCTCAGCGCTTGGAAATCGAGGTCAAGCAAACTATGCGGCAGCTAAAGCCGGCTTGCAGGGCTTTACAAAAACGTTAGCCATTGAGTTAGGAAGATATGGAATTACTGCTAACTCCGTTGCCCCAGGTTTCATTGAAACCGAAATGACAAAGGAAACAGCAGCTAGAATCGGTATCCCGTTTGAAAAGTTAATCGAGGCAAGTGTAGCGGGTATTCCGGTTGGCAGAAGCGGTAAGCCTGCAGATATCGCCAATGCTGTTGCTTTCTTTGCAGATGAAAAATCATCTTTTGTTAGTGGTCAAGTTATCTATGTTGCTGGCGGTCCAAAATGTTAATAAGGTGAGGTGAAAGGATTTGTTTAAAGATCAAATCGGCAAACAATCAAATAAGGTGAAAAATCCCGTTGAAAGAGGCGCTGTGAAAAAATTTGCTGAAGCCATCGGCGACTTGCATCCCATCTATTGGGACGAAGAAACCGGGAGGCTTTCTAGATACAAAGCCAATATAGCACCACCGACCTTCGCAAGGGTATTCGATTACGGTGTGATTGAAGGATTGAACCTGCCTCCTAAAGGCTTAATCCATGGTGAACAAACCTTTCACTATGTGCGGCCATTATTGGTAGGAGAGGATGTTTACTGCTATTCAAAGGTGAAAAACTATTTTGAGAAAAAAGGGAACTTTGGGGAGATGGGCTTCCTCGTCATTGAAAGCTTCGGTGACGATGCTGCAGGAAAGCTTATTTTCAGCTCTACCTCAACGGTAGTCATCTCGGAAGCAGTGAGGAAGGTGCTGGTAAAGTGAGTACACTTGAACAATTACAAGTTGGAGAATCCGTCCAAGACATTCAGCTCGAGCCGGTTTCAAGGATGGACTTGATTAAATATTCGGGGGCGTCGGGGGATTTTAACCCGATCCATACGATTGATGATGAGGCCAAAAAGGCGGACTTACCTGGCATTATCGCTCATGGGATGTGGACAATGGGTAATCTTGCTAAGTTATTTACGGCTTATTATGAGGAAGGCTTTGTGCAGGATTATTCGATTCGCTTTAAAGGTATGGTTTTTTTAAATGATGTCGTGACGCTTCGGGCGACATTAAAAGAAAAAGTCGATAATAAACTCCGCTTTCAAGTTCAAGCTCTTAACCAACAGGGCAAAGAAGTGTTAAAGGGTGAAGTAGTTTACTGTAGGTATGAATGAAATCTGAAAAAGAGACCCGGCATGTGGCAATACCCCTCTCATGCCGGGTTTATTTCATAAGTAGTTAGTCAAGTTAGGCTAATTGGGATGGACACGAAAAATACTAAAAAAGGGTGATGACATGACCACGAAATTGAAAGTGAATTATCAGCCCCCTGTCTTTTCATCTATTGAAGAGGAAAGGCTTCATTTAAAACAAAAATTGGCCGCATCTTTCCGCTTGTTTTCTAAGTTCGGCTTTGATGAAGGGGTTGCTGGACATATCACCGCACGTGACCCGGAGCGAAAGGATCACTTTTGGGTGAATCCGTTCGGGATGCATTTTAGTCAAATTAGTGCTTCTGATTTAATCCTTTGTAATCATGAAGGAGAGGTCGTGGAAGGAAATTATCCTGTTAACCGTGCCGCCTTTGCCATCCATTCGCAGGTCCATGCAGCAAGACCGGATGTCATTGCCGCTGCCCACGCACATTCTGTCTATGGAAAGTCATGGTCTTCACTTGGCCGTCTCCTTGATCCTATCACTCAAGACGCCTGCGCCTTTTTTCAAGACCATTCCTTATTTGATGATTTCACGGGCGTGGTTCATGAAATAGAGGAGGGCAAGCGGATTGGTAAAGCTTTAGGAAACAAAAAAGCATGTATTCTTAGAAATCATGGTTTGCTGACAGTCGGAAGGTCTGTTGATGAAGCGGTCTGGTGGTTTATTACAATGGAACGGTCCTGCCAGGCACAGATGCTTGCAGAATCAGTCGGGAAACCAGTTTTGATTGATGACGAAAGTGCACGTGTAACCTATGAAACAGTCGGAATCCCAAGTGCTGGCTGGTTTCAATTTCAACCATTATGGAATCGGATTGTCAAAGAACAGCCCGATCTTTTGGATTAATGAAGGATATCTGAAAAGAGGGTGTTTATCTTTTCAGATTCATACATAGATGACTGGGAGGATAGAAAATGAAGATTGGTGTGGCAGGTACCGGTGCTGTGGGCGGTTATTTCGGTGCATTATTACAGAGGGCGGGACATGAAGTTATCTTTTTAGGTCGGGGTAAACGGCTGGACAAAATGCAAGCAGAAGGGTTATCCATTGAAAGTGAAGTAGACAGGTTTAAGGTCGAAGGAAAATTTACTGATTCCTATCAGTCTTTTGCGGAGGTCGATTTACTGCTTTTTTGTGTGAAGTCAACGAGTACCACCGAGGTTGCTGAAAAATTTTTACCCATATTAAAAGATTCCTGCATCATTATGACCTTCCAAAATGGCGTAGACAATGAAGAAATACTCAGCAGAATATTTGGAAGTGAGCGAATGATTTCTGTGGCCACTTATATTCAGGCAATTGTGACCGATGCGGGGGTAGTTAAACAAGTGGGTGTCCCGCCAAGACTTATCATTGGTGCTTTAGATCGTCGGTTAGCTGAAAAAACGAACGAAATCGCTGTCATATTTAATAATGCCAACATTGAGACCTATCCATCAGGCAACATTATGGCTATTAAGTGGAAAAAGTTACTTTGGAATGTCACGTTTAATCCCTTAACTGCTTTGGTTGAGTCGAAGGTAGGGGCTATTTTTGAGGATGAAGGATTGTATCAAACTGCCCAAAAGATGTGTCAAGAGGCAAACGCTGTGGCTAGAGCAGCTGGGGTAGACATTGAAGCTGATTTTTCCGAAACAATCTTTGCCCAAGGGCAGCTAGCGCGAGAACATCAAACTTCCATGCTCCAGGATAAGCTAAAAGGAAGAACCTTAGAGCTGGAATCCATCTGTGGATATATTGTCAAAAAGGGAAAAGAGGTAAAAGTGGAGACCCCAATCTTAGAAACAATTTATCATCTTTTAAGATACGAAACTAGTCAACCGTAGATTAATTTTAATTGGTGAGGTGAAAGGCTTGGCAATCCAACACGAACGGCCCTGGATGGACCACTACCCTGAAATTACCATGATTTCTTTTGATATTCCTGAATGTAATCTTTATAGCTTATTAGAAACCACAGCCAAAAAGTATGCTGAACAAACAGCAATTATTTATGAAACACAGAGACTTACCTACCAACAGTTGAAGGATAAAGTAGACCGGCTGGCAAATGCTTGGAAACAATGTGGCCTTCAAAAAGGGGAGTTCCTGGGATTAATGGTTTCCAATCATCCTACCTATGTGATCTCCTATTACGCAGCTTTAAAGTTGGGCCTAACTGTTGTCCAAATCAATCCGCAATATACTTTAAGAGAACTATTAGAGATTTTCAATGATTCTAATGCAGCCTATTTAGTCACAGAACCCGAGTGCCTCAATAAAATCAGTGGTCTCCAAGAGTCTCATTCTTTTAAAGAGATTTTTGTTACCGAACCTGTCGTAGATTCAATTACCCATCCGTGTGTTCTCACATTAATCGAACATGCTTCTCCGCTTCACGAAACCTGCGCTATCACATCCAAAGAGGACATTGCTGTCATTCAGTATACCGGTGGAACTACTGGTAACAAGAAAGGGGCCATGCTTACCCATTTTAATATAATCGCCAATGTCATTCAGAGTAAGGCTTTTTATGGAAAGAAAATGCGTTTCGGTGAGGAAACCATTTTAACAGCTACCCCGCTTTACCATGTGTACGGAATGACAAGTGGAATGAATCTAAGTATTTATATGGGAGCAGCAAATCTAATAGTCAATAAATTCAAACTAGACCACGTACTTACACTCATTGAAACCCATAGACCTACTTTCTTCCCTGGGGTTCCCAAAATGTTTAATGCTTTTGTTAATCATCCAGAAATCGAAAGCTTTGATTTAACATCATTAAAAATGTGCTCCAGTGGATCTGCTCCATTGCCGATAGAAATTTTAAAAAAGTTTTCAGAATTGACGGGTGTAGCCATCGGGGAAGGCTACGGGTTATCCGAAACCTCACCAACCACCCATCGAAATCCGCCGGATGGGGCCATGAAAATTGGGAGTATTGGCATTCCACTCCCACATACAGACTGCAGAATTGTGGATGACAATGGGGAAGACCTGCCAGCAAAAACAGTTGGGGAATTATTGATTAAAGGTCCACAAGTTATGCTGGGCTATTGGAATAAACCGGAAGAAACGCAGCAAGCGCTTCGGGATGGCTGGTTCTATACAGGCGATTTAGCAACAATGGATGAAGATGGCTATTTTTACATTGTTGGCAGGAAAAAGGAAATGATCATTGTCGGTGGGTTTAATGTATATCCGCAGGAAATTGAAGGCGTTCTTTATGAACACCCTCATGTACTTGAGGCAGCCGTCGTGGGAATCCCTGACGGGGAAGCAGGGGAAATAGTAAAGGCATTTATTGTTCCAAAAGCAGGCAGGGAACTGGATGTAAAGAATCTACAGGAATATTGCTACCAAAACTTAACCCGCTATAAGGTGCCTAAGCAATTCGAAATCATTGATTCCCTGCCGCGGAATACAGTCGGGAAAATATTGAAACGACTCCTTGTCGATCAAAAGAATCATGTTTAAATGTGGAGGTGTCAGCGATGAACTTTGAATTAGATGAAGATATTCTTTTTTTGAAAAAGAACGTCAGGGATTTTATTCAAACAGAGGTAGAGGCAGTTGCCATGCAAATCGAAGAGGAAAACCATATCCCAGAAAGAATCATTCAACTTTCAAAAGAGATGGGGTTGTTTGGTCTAAGTATCCCAGAGGAATATGGTGGTCTTGGAATTGGCATGGTTGGAAAATGTGCGTTGTATGAAGAGATTGGCCAAACCCATAACGGATATACCACCTTAATTGGTGCCCACACGGGAATCGGGTCTGTTGGGATTGTCGAAATGGGGAATGAACAGCAAAAGGGAAAATATTTACCTGATATGGCCAGAGGGGAAAAAATAGGCGCCTTTGCTTTAACAGAGCCTGATGCAGGTTCAAATGCTGCCAATTTAAAAACAACGGCTGTCAGAAAAGGGGATAAATATATTATTAATGGCCTAAAGCATTATATTACGAATGCTACAGAAGCAAGTGTTTTTACCGTTATGGCCGTAACCGACCCAGGAAAAGGCGCTCGGGGAATCACATCTTTTATTGTAGAGAAGGACTTTCCAGGTTTTCAAGTGGGCGCTGTTGAGAAAAAGATGGGCTTAAGAGGGTCGCATTCCGCGGAAGTAATTTTTGAAGATTGCGAGGTTCCGATTGAAAATGTATTGGGAGAAGAAGGCCAGGGCTATGTCAATGCCTTGAAAATACTGGCAAACGGCCGAGCCGGTTTAGCCTCTCGTAATCTTGGTTCTTGTCAAAAATTGCTTGATATGTCAACGAGATATGCGAAAGAACGGATCCAATTTGGTAAGCCGATTATTGTGAATCAGGCGGTCAGTCACATGCTGGCTGAAATGGCAGTTGAAATTGAAGCACTTCGTTCGTTTACTTACCGGGTGGCCTGGATGGTGGATCAAGGAATGAAGGTCATTAAAGAAGCAGCTATGTTAAAACTTTATGGGTCAGAAGTATATAACCGGGTCGCAGATAAGGCAGTGCAAATTCATGGAGGCTTGGGCTATATTGCCGACTATCCAGTCGAACGTTTTTATCGTGACGCCAGAATAACCAGGATTTACGAAGGTACTTCGGAAATTCAAAAAAACATCATTGCTGCCCAACTGGAAAAAGAATACAGCTAATCTAGTAACAAGGGGGATTATGATGGACGATATTGTCATTTTAAGTGCGGTTCGCACGCCAGTTGGGAGATATGGCGGTGCCCTTAAAACGGTGAACTCAGGTACTCTTGGCTCAATTGTCATCAAAGAGGCCATAAAACGAGCCGGTATAACACCTGAACAAGTGCATGAAGTGATTTTAGGGGAGGTCAGGCAATCAACCGAATCCTCAAACGTAGCGAGGGTGGCTGCCTTAAGAGCGGGTGTACCGGAAACGGCCCCGGCATTTACCATTAACCGGCTATGTGCGTCAGGACTGCAGGCAGTTGCGTCAGCTGCACAGCAAATCATAACCAAGCAAGCGGAAATTGTTGTGGCCGGCGGTACAGAAAGTATGAGTAATGCCCCAATGTATTTAAGAAATACCCGTTTCGGCGGCGATCAAGCCAAGCTTGTGGATGCAAACACTGAAGCAGGGCAGCAGCCGCATGAGATTTACGGCCGTGAGCTGGGCATGGGAATGACAGCTGAAAATGTGGCGGAACGATATGGAATTTCCCGAGAAGATCAAGATGCCTTCGCCTATCAGAGTCAGTGCCGAGCTGCAGCTGCGATTGAACAAAATCGATTTGCGGATGAAATTGTACCGGTTGAGGTGAGAGGGAAGAAAAGTTCGATAACGGTTACGGACGATGAGCATCCAAGACCGGAAACAACTTTAGCTGCCCTTACTAAATTGAAGCCAGCCTTTAAAGAGAATGGGACAGTTACAGCGGGAAATGCCTGTGGTCGAAATGATGGGGCAGCTGCGATGGTCCTTATGAATTCCAGCCAAGCTGAAAATCTAGGAATCAAACCGCTAGCAAGAATTGTCGACTGGACCGTGGCAGGAGTTTCTCCAGAGCTGATGGGAATTGGTCCGGTGCCGGCTGTTAACAAGCTGATGGATCGCACCAACTTATCCATAGATGATATAGATTTATTTGAATTAAATGAAGCTTTTGCATCGCAGTCGTTAGCCGTGATTCGTGAATTGAATCTTGATATGGACAAAGTAAATGTTAATGGAGGGGCCATTGCACTCGGACACCCGCTTGGAGCGACAGGGGTAAAAATCCTAACGACATTACTTTACGAGCTTATCCGCCGTCAGAAAAGAAGAGGAATTGCGACTCTCTGTGTGGGGGGAGGGCAAGGGATGGCAATGTTGGTAGAGATTATGTGATGTATTTCTCAACTAGAAAGGAGGGTAACAATGAAACTACCTAAAACGAACTCTACTTTTTTTGACTATATGGGTTTTAGCAGTGGAATGATCGAACCCTTTCAGCTAGAACTGAGCAGGCAGCCCCATTTACTTCAAGAGGATGGTACTGTCCACCCCGGCGTTTTCTCCACTATGCTAGACATCACCATGGGAGCTAGCGTTTCGCTTAAGACAAATTCATTTGCGGCGACCATAAATTTAAACTTATCTTTTTTTGACCTTTTACCAAAAGAAAACTATCAGGCGGAAACCACAATCCTGAAGATAGAAGAAAAATATGTAACGGCAGAAGGAGCCATTTACGATCCTAACAGAGTCCTCGTTGCCAAAGGAATTGGTACCTTCAAAACAACTCCTATTATTTAAGAATAGTAAAAAGGGCGGTGATAAATTGCAGGAAGTGAATGCTTACGTTCTTAAACAATTGGAAACAAGCCCATTTTTCAACCATATTGGTTTTGAACTTTTTCGTTATGATGACGATCAAATTGGTCTAAGACTCCCATTAAAAGAAGAGTTGTTAAATACCAATAAAACCGTTCATGGCGGGGTTCATGCCTCTATGTTAGCGATGATTCAAACAACGGTGCTGCATTCTATATATCAAGCACCAGCAGTGGCCATGAATTTGGATGTTCATTATTTTACTGCAACAAATGCTGGTAACCTTTATGCAAAGGCTAAAATTCTCCAAAAAGGTTATAAACTTGCTACGGTTGAAGCTGAAATTCAAGATGATCAACAGCAGGTAGTAGCGAAAGGAACGGGAATTTATAAGATACTTAGAAAGACATAAGGTATTCTACTATATTGATGAAGAAAATGACGTAAATTTTCTGTTGAATATTCTAAAAATTTCTAATATTATATATTTAACAACATACCAACTAGTTAGTATGTTAAGGAGGGTACAAATAATGAATTTTGATTATTCCGAGAAAGTAAAAGACTATCAGAAAAAGCTAACAGCCTTTATGGACGAATACGTTTATCCAAATGAAAAACTCTATCATGAGCAAATTGATAAAAATGCACCTTTTTCAAAGGTACCGCCAATTATGGAGGAGCTTAAAGAGAAAGCGAAACAGCATGGTTTATGGAATTTATTTTTACCAGAGAGTGAATTTGGGGCCGGTTTAACCAACGTCGAATATGCCCCGTTGTGTGAAATTATGGGACGTTCAAGTATTGCACCGGAAGTTTTCAATTGTGCCGCCCCTGACACAGGCAATATGGAGGTTCTGGTCCGATATGGAACAGACGAACATAAAGAAAAATGGCTAAAGCCGCTGCTAAATGGTGAGATTCGTTCGTGCTTTTCCATGACGGAGCCGGAAGTCGCGTCCTCGGATGCTACGAATATTCAAGCCAGTATTGTTCGCGATGGTGATGAATATGTCATTAACGGGACGAAATGGTGGTCATCTGGTGCGGGAGATCCGCGCTGTAAGATTGCGATTGTAATGGGTAAAAATGATCCGACTGCCCCTACATATGAACAGCAATCCATGATTCTCGTTCCACTTGATTCTCCTGGAGTCACGATTAAAAGGATTTTACCTGTGTTTGGATATGATCATGCACCGCACGGTCACGCTGAAATTGAGTATAAAGATGTTCGAGTTCCTGTTTCCAATATTCTTTGGGGCGAAGGAAAAGGTTTTGCGATTGCCCAAGGACGGCTTGGACCTGGAAGAATTCACCATTGTATGAGAACGATTGGTGCTGCGGAACGAGCACTTGAAGAATTGTGTAAACGCGTTCAGAGTCGTGTTGCGTTTGGGAAAAAGCTTTCTGAGCAGGGTGTTATTCAGGAATGGATTGCCGAGGCAAGAATTGAAATTGAACAATCTAGATTGCTTACGCTTAAAGCGGCCTACATGATGGACACAGTGGGGAATAAAGAAGCAAAAGCTGAAATTGCGATGATTAAAGTGGTTGCCCCCAATATGGCCTTAAAGATTATAGATCGTGCGATTCAAGCCTTTGGCGGTGCAGGTGTAAGTGAGGATACACCACTAGCTGCAAGTTGGGCCAATATTCGGACGCTTAGATTGGCGGACGGTCCTGATGAGGTTCACAAACGGGCAATCGCTAGGTACGAATTAAAAAAATATCGATGAATCATTTGGTAGGGGGATGAAAAGATGAATGTGAAACAACTATTTGATTTAACCGGAAAAGTGGCGATTGTTACAGGCGGTGGCAGGGGACTGGGTCAGCAAATTGCGGAAGGATTTGCCGAGGCAGGTGCCCATGTGGTGGTCTGTTCAAGAAAACTAGAAGCGTGTGAGGAAGTAAGTGAGGGTTTGCGAAAACTTGGCGTTGAGAGCTTCGCGTTAAAATGTGATGTGTCTAATCCTGAGGACGTAAGAAACGTCGTGGAGCGGACGGTTGAAAAGTTTGGCAGGATTGATATTTTGGTCAATAATAGCGGGGCCTCTTGGGGTGCTCCTGTTGAAGAAATGCCGCTGGAGGCTTGGCAAAAGGTAATGAATGTCAATGTGACTGGTACTTTCTTAATGTCACAGGCGGTTGGAAGAGTGATGCTTGAACAAAAGGCAGGAAAAATTATTAATATTGCTTCGGTTGCCGGCTTACAAGGCAGCAATCCTAAATATATGAATGCGATTGGCTATAACTCTAGTAAAGGCGCTGTCATTACGTTTACAAAGGATTTAGCTGTAAAATGGGGGCCGCAAGGAATTTATGTAAATGCGATTGCTCCTGGATTCTTCCCGACAAAAATGTCTAAAGGCCTGCTCGATCATGGAGGAGAGGCTATTTTGGAAGGGACACCATTAAGGAAATTTGGCTCCGATACGGATATTAAAGGAGTGGCGTTATTTTTAGCAGCACCAGCCTCCGACTTTGTGACGGGAGACATTGTCGTGGTCGATGGCGGGGCACATGCTATGTAGGTTAAATTGGGTTCTTTAGTGGAAACCTGTAATTTTTAAAATTTCTAGGGGGAGATCAGCGCAATGAATAGAGATGCAGTCATCGTTTCAGCCGTCCGCACGGCCATTGGCAGGCAAGGGAGTGCTCTAGCCGGTATACCTGCACATGTAATAGGAGCGGAAGTTATCAAGGAAGCCGTCAAAAGGGCGAATATTAATCCTGAGTTAATAGATGATGTTATTTTTGGAAATGTATTATCGGGCGGTGGGAACATTGCGAGGTTAACTGCGTTACAAACAGGTCTATCACTGGATTTACCTGGTTTGACCATAGATAGACAATGTGGTTCCGGTCTCAATGCTATTAACCTAGCTGCCCAAGCGATTCGGGCAGGGGATGGCGATGTTTATATTGCTGGTGGTACAGAAAGTATGAGCCGGGCCCCATATTTGATGGATCGTCCTGAGAAGCCATATAGTCCGATGCCGCCAAGCTTTAGAAAATCCCAGCTATCCCCTAAAGAAATTGGCGACCCGCCAATGGGGATTACTGCTGAAAACCTTGTAGCAAAATACGAAATCACAAGAGAAGAGCAGGATGAATTTGCTTTCCAAAGCCAGCAGCGGATGGCCGTTGCTATGGCCGAAGGACGCTTTGATGAACAAATTGTCCCGATTACAATACCAGTTAAAAAGGGAGAGCCGATTGTTTTTAAAACGGATGAACATCCACGGCCGCAAACGACATTGGAGGCCCTGGAAAGGTTGCAGCCAGCATTCTTAAAAGGTGGAACGGTGACGGCAGGGAATAGCTCGGGTTTAAATGATGCTGCTTCTGCCCTTGTCATTATGTCAAGGGAAAAAGCTGAAGAACTAAATCTGACACCGTTAGCTGTCATTCGAGCCTATGCTGTTGCAGGTGTGGATCCTAATATTATGGGAATTGGCCCGGTTCCTGCAGTGAAAAAGGTGTTGCAGAAGTCTGGTTATTCATTAGAAGAGATGGACCTAATCGAAATCAATGAGGCATTTGCTGCACAGGTACTAGCCTGTAATCGAGAGCTAGAAATGAATCTTGAAAAAGTTAATGTAAACGGCGGAGCGATTGCCCATGGCCATCCGCTAGGGGCAACGGGTGCTATTCTAGCAACGAAAGCTGTTTATGAGCTAAAACGGTCTGGCGGAAGATACGCTTTGCTTACTGCATGTATCGGCGGCGGGCAGGGAATTGCGACGATCCTGGAAAGAGAATAGGAATTTTTGGTATGTGCTACTAGTTAAGTATTTTTTTAGAGTAATTGTGCCCGTGGAGCATAGAAAAGCGGGCGGACGGTCATAAAAAAGGTAATTATGCCCGTGGAGCTCAGAAAACCGTTCGGACGGTCATAAAAAAAGGTAATTGTGCCCGTGGAGCATAGAAAAGCGGGCGGACGGTCATAGAAAAAGGTAATAGTGCCCGTAAAGCTCAGAAATAATGCGATCCGGGCACTATAGAGGGTTCACAGTGCCCATGCCAACGAAAAAAGAACTCCAACCGGTACTATAAGAGGCCAAACATTGCCCGTGAAGCAAAAATAAGAGCATTCCAAGGCACTAAGAAAAACAAAGCAGGAAAGGGAACCTGCAGTTGCCGAAAGGAACTATCCTATGAAGCAAAAAATAATCGAAACCGGAATCCGCTTGTTTGATCAAAATGGATTTAAATCTACATCTGTGCAGGATATTGTTCAATCGCTGGATGTAACGAAGGGAACCTTTTATTATTACTTTACAAGTAAAGAAGAGCTTCTCAAGGATATCCACCTGTATTATATCGATGGACTTGTAAAACAGCAGGAAGGCATAATACAAGATTCCTCGACCACCATTACAAAAAAACTATACCTGATCGTCTCCATGCTTATCCTAAACATTCGTATGGAGCGGCCCAGCGCGAGGATTTTTACCAGAGAGATTAGACACCTGAGCGAAAAATACATCGAAGAAATTAAAGAGAAACGAGCCTTGTTTAGGAAGAATACACAAAAATTAATTGAGGATGGTATTTTTCAAGGAGAATTTAAAACAGGCTTGCGATCTGATATCGTAACGATGGGTATTCTCGGCATCACAAATTGGAGCTATTACTGGTTTAACCCAGCCGGAGAAGTAACAGAAGAAAAAGTAATAGAGATTTTTATCGATATGATTCTAAATGGAATATCTAAAAATGACAGCGTTTTCAATTGATTCGATCATCTTACAAAAAAGGGGAGATGTCTGTGTTAACTCTTCATTATGAATACTGGCCAAAAATCTCAAAATCATTAAGGGTACCCTCCACATCTTTATACGACAACCTCAAAGTAAGTGCAACCCGTTATCCAGATCAAGATGCCATCTTCTATTATGGAAATAAATTAACTTATGAGCAGCTGGATGCCGAGGTTAATGCACTTGCTGGTTACCTCCAACATAAGTTAAACGTTCAAAAAGACGAAAAGGTCTTGCTCTTCATGCAAAATTCACCTCAATTTGTAATCGGCTATTATGCGATTTTAAGGGCTAATGCGGTGGTGGTTCCCATCAACCCGATGCTAGTTGCTGATGAACTAGAATTTTATGTTCGGGATTGTGAAATTAAGACCGCCTTAGCTGGTCAAGAACTATACGACCGTATTGCTCCGTTATTAAATAAAACATCTCTTACCAATTTGGTCCTCGCCGCTTATTCGGATTATGCAGGTGTTGGATTTGAGGGGATGTTACCAAAAGAAGTGGAGGCATCAAGAGTTCAGTTTACAAGCCAAGGCCACTACCTTTGGGACGAAGCCATACAAACCAGCCTCATTCCAACTGAACACACGGCCAAGGGCGATGATTTAGCATGTCTGCCTTATACCTCAGGAACCACTGGTTTACCGAAAGGGTGTATGCATACAAATCGAACTATAAATGCAAACACAGTGGGGGCCTACCATTGGTCATCCACAACAACGAATGCTGTTCATTTAATGTCACTGCCGCTTTTTCATGTTACAGGGATGGTACATAGCATGCATATGCCGATTTTTAGCGGAAGTACCATGGTTATCATGACAAGATGGAACAGAGATGCCGCGGTTGAAATGATTAAAACATTAGGCTGTACTCATTGGGTTACGATTGCGACAATGATTGTAGACTTTCTAGCAAACCCAAATCTGAAAAAAGAAGATATTGCCTCGTTAACATCGATTTCCGGCGGGGGTGCCGCTTTACCAGAAGCGGTTGGGGAAAAATTATATCAGCTATCGGGTTTGCGTTTTGTTGAAGGTTATGGATTATCCGAAACCATTGCCCAAACACACTTTAATCCGCCAGACCGCCCGAAAATGCAATGCTTGGGAATCCCATCATTTGATGTAGATGCTAGAATCATAGAACCTGCAACCGGTAAAGAGCTTGGTGTTGGCGAAATAGGCGAGATTATCGTAAACGGTCCGCAGGTAATGGTTGGCTACTATAATCGCGATGACGAAAATAGAAGTTCCTTCATTGAAATTGAAGGAAAGCAGTTTTTTAGAACGGGAGATATCGGTCGTTGTGATGAAGAAGGATATTTCTTTATCGTCGACCGTGTGAAACGAATGATTAATGCATCAGGTTTTAAGGTTTGGCCAACTGAAGTGGAATCGTACCTTTATAAACATCCAGCCATCCAACAGGCTTGCGTTGTCGGAGTCCCCGATCCACGAAGAGGGGAAACAGTCAAGGCATTTGTTATTCTAAACGATGACTATGAGGGGAAAGTAACCGCAGAGGAAATTATTGAGTGGTCGAAACAGCATATGGCTGCCTATAAATACCCTAGATTTATTGAATTCAGAAAGCAGTTCCCGATGACAACGAGCGGCAAGATTTTATGGCGCACCCTTCAAGAAGAGGAACGAGTGAAGGTTGAAAATAAGGTGCAGTAACGGTTGTTTAATAAAGGGGGAGCAGCAAAGAAAGTTAGCAGCTCCCTCCCTAATGATGTAATTGACTTATTTCTTCAACCAATGTTTAAGGGGGAGAGCTATGGAGATTCTTATTCAGCAATTATTTAATGGTTTAACCATTGGAAGCGTTTATGCCCTGGTAGCATTAGGACTAACACTTGTCTATGGAATCCTGCACATACCGAATTTTGCACATGGTGCACTATATATGATGGGCGGTTATATCACTTTAACGATGATGACCAAATTTGGACTCCACTATTGGGTTGCTATTTTCGTGTCGATCATCGTAGTGGGGCTCATTGGTGTATTTATGGAAAGGTTTGTTTTTCATCCATTGAGGGAGGCACCGCCAATCCATGATAAGATTGCTGCGATTGGAATTCTCTTATTCTTGGAAGCGTTTGCTCAATTTTATTGGGGGGCGGAATACCAGAGCATGCCTACCCCATATGGTGAGGTTGTCCAAATCTTTGGGTTAACGTTTACGATGCAGCGTATCCTCATCGTTGTGTCCGCTCTTGTGGTCATGGTTCTATTATACCTATTCTTAAAAAAGACCTTTACGGGTGCTACCATTATTGCGATGTCACAAAATCGAGAAGGAGCCAACCTCGTTGGAGTGAATACAAACAAGGTGGCGATGCTTACTTTCATGATTTCAGGAGCGCTTGCTGCAATCGCCAGTTCCCTTTCAGCACCGATTAATCTAGTCTTCCCAGGAATGGGACAGCTTGTTATTTTAAAGGCGTTCGTCATTATTATCCTCGGTGGAATGGGAAGTATTCCTGGTGCAATTGTTGGAGGCTATATTTTAGGCTTTAGTGAAAGTTTAGGGGCAACGTATGTTTCGAATGATTACAAGGACATTATCGCGTTTATCCTCCTTGTCATTATTTTAACAGTAAAGCCAACCGGGCTGTTTTCTAAAGGGGGCCAGCATTGATGTCCAAGATTTTTAAACAAAGAAATGTCATCTCTGTATTGATTTTACTGGCGCTCATTTTTCCTATAATGACTGATAACACTTATTTTGTTCATGTTATGACCCTCTCATTTATTTGGATGATTGGTGTTTATGGGCTGAACTTACTCGCAGGCTATACGGGGTATCTATCATTGGCTCATGCAGGCTTCTTTGCGATTGGCGCTTATTCATTAGGAATTTTAACGGTAAAAGCACAAATGAACTTTTGGCTTGCTTTTGTTTTATCGCTGTTCATTACTTGTCTCATAGGCGTGGTTGTAGGATTAATCGCCTTTCGGACAAAAGAACATTTTTTCGCCATTTATACGTTGTGTCTGGGGTACATTTTGTATCTTGTCATCGATAAATGGGACAGTCTAACCGAGGGTGTCCGTGGATTGATTGGTATCCCAGCACCAGCAGGAATTGGTCCCCTAAATTTTGAAACAGAGACTGGCCATTACTATTTAGTCTTATTTTTCTTGCTCGTTGTTGTGCTAGTTATGTATCGGATCATTCATTCCTTATCAGGCAGAACCTATATTGCCATTAGGAATAGTGAAGATTTAGCGAAGACAATCGGGATTTCAACTATGAAAAATAAATTAACGGTGTTTGTATTATCAACCCTTTTTGCCGGTCTTTCTGGTGCCCTTTATGCATCGTTTGTTCGCTTTATCGGTCCAGATATTGGCGCCATTTCGATTACGTTTGATTTACTTACCTATCTATTGATCGGTGGAATTGGAACCTTAAGTGGGCCGCTTGTAGGAACGCTGCTTATTGTCTGGCTTTCACAGCAGCTGCAGGGCTTTCAGGAGTACAGAATGCTCATATTTGGTCCTGTTTTAACTTTACTGGTTATCTTTTATCCGCGCGGCATCGTGGGTGCAGTTTCAACTGCATATAGCAAATTTAAACTCAAAAAGGCACAACAAGGGGTATCAACGAAAATCAGTGGCACCGCCTCGCTAAAAGGTGAAATACTCCCTGAAAAGCAAGTAAAGGAGGGGTAAGAATGATCTTTTTGGAAACGAAGAATTTAACGAAACGGTTTGGCGGCTTAGTGGCCGTTAATAATGTCGACTTTGCCATTGAAAAAGGGAAAATAAATGCCATCATTGGTCCAAACGGGGCGGGGAAATCTACCTTTTTCAACTTAATTAGTGGCTTTCATCGTCCGAGCTCAGGCTCTGTTATTTTTAATGGCAAAGATATTACTACCTTACCATCTGATAAAATTGCCAAGCTGGGAGTAGCCCGTACCTTTCAAACAACCAATTTGTTTGAACAATCCACCGTTTTGGACAATGTCATTGTTGGGCATCGTTTACGGACAAAATCAAACCTACTTGATGCCGTTCTGAGAACACCCCGACTTAAATCAGAAGAGGCTCAATGCCGCGAAAAAGCGATGGACGTCTTGGAATTCTGTGACTTAAAAAACGTAGCAACAAATCTAGTAGGTAGTTTAACGCAAGAGGAGAAAAAACGAACGGCGTTTGCACTTGCGTTAGCAACGGACCCTGAAATTGTCTTTCTTGATGAACCAGCTGCAGGGGTTAATCCTGATGAAACAGAAGGCTTGGCAGAATTAATGAACAAGATGGTTGCTAATGGCATTACCGTCTGTTTAATAGAGCACAAGATGCAAATGATTATGAAAATAGCAGATAAAATCATGGTTTTAAATTATGGAGAAAAGATTGCTGAAGGAAGTCCAGAAGAGATTCGTAATAATGAAACCGTTATTAAAGCGTATTTAGGAGGGAGCGCAAGTGCTTAGTTTAAAAAATATCTCTGTTAAATACGGAAGTTTCACTGCTATTCATGATGTGAATATTGAGGTGAATGAAGGAGAAATCGTCGTCCTGTTAGGGTCAAATGGTGCGGGCAAAAGTACCACGTTTCGAACCATTAGCGGTTTAAGCAGATCCTCTGTTGGAGAAATTCACTTCGAAGGAAAGAAGTTAAACAAATATTCAGCTGATCAAATTGTAAAATTGGGAATCGGTCAATGTCCTGAAGGAAGGAAGCTTTTCCCAGCCATGTCTGTGGAGGAAAATCTCCGGATGGGTGCTTATATTCATAGGGGGAAGAAGGCAGAAATCAAACATTCTCTCGACCATGTATATGAATTATTTCCGATCTTAAACGAAAAGAGGAATGATGCTGCGGGTTCTCTTAGCGGCGGACAGCAGCAAATGCTGGCCATTGGCAGGGCGTTAATGTCAAAACCAAAACTCATGCTGCTTGATGAACCATCGGTAGGTCTTGCTCCATTAATTGTCGAGCAAATGTTTGAGGTGATTCAGAAAATTAATAACGAGGGGACGACCATCCTATTGGCGGAACAAAATGCCAATGCTGCCCTAAAGATAGCTGATAAAGGCTATGTATTTGAAAATGGCTCGATAGTTCTTCAAGGTACATCGGAAGAATTATTCGCCAATGATGAAGTAAGAAAAGCTTATATTGGTGCTTAAAAGAGGATGCCTGTTAAAGGGGGTGATGAAGGATATTTCATCACTGAAAAATGCTGAATATTTGAAATAATAGTAGGGGGAAAACGAATGAAAAAAATGAAGTCTCTATTAATGTCCAGTTTGATTTTCTTAATCATTTTCACTTTAGCAGCATGTAATAGCACTGAGGAAAAACCCGCCAGCACGAAACCATCAGCAGGGGGCGGCGATACTAAAACTGAAGCAGCAGGAACAGTGAATATTGGGTACACAGGACCATTAAGCGGACCAGCAGCATTCTATGGGGAACGTACCTTAAATGGGATTAAGATGGCCTCTGAGGAAATTAACAGCGCAGGCGGCTTTGAAGTTGGCGGCAAGAAATACAAATTGAATATTGTCTCATTGGATGATAAATACTTGCCAAACGAGGCAGGTGCGAATGCCAAAAGGCTGATTCAAGAAAATAAGACTCCGATTATATTTACCCCGCATTCTGGCGGAGTATTTGCCCTGCAGGTATTCAATCAACAAGATAAGTTTATTATTGGGGCCTATACTAGTGAACCGAAAGTATCGGAGGTTGGAAATAATCTGACTGTTCGGATTCCACCCCGTTACGATGGATATTTAAAGCCATTTACCGACTATGAGATGAAAAAGTTTGGCAAGAAAATCGCCTTCCTTCCGACCTCTTCACAATACGGTAAGGATTGGTCTGAAAAACTGAAAGCACATTGGGAAAAAGAGGGTGGAAAGGTAGTCTATAACTCTTCGATTGACTTTGCCAAAGAAACAGACTTCTTTACCACTGTCACGAATGCGCTTAAAGAGAAGCCAGATGTATTATTTATTGGCGGTGCATCTGAACCGACTGCAAAAGTGGCGAAACAAGCACGGGAGCTTGGCTTTAAAGGCGGATTCATCATAATGGACCAAGCAAAGCTGGATGAAATGAAGGCAGTTACGGGTTCTTATGAATCTCTAAACGGCTCCATCGGCGTTATGCCATTGGTGGAATCCAGCAGTCCAGCTATCCCGGATTTTGCTGAAAAGTATAAAGAAAAGTATAAGGAAACTCCTGGTTCTGAAGCAGGATTAAATTACATTGCTATGTATATCTTTGTTGAGGCAATGAAGGCGGCGGGATCAGTGGACGATGCCGAAAAAATCCAAGCTAAAATGCAAGATGGCGTAAGCAACATCCCTGATAATGTCAAAATCTACGATTTTAATAAGTTTACGGGCGGCGGCTTCGACGGTGAATTAGAAGTAGCTGCTGTTGAAGATGGAAAAATTGTACCGATTAAAGTTGAAAAATAATAACTAAAGAACCGTTTTCTTGGCCATTTGGGGGAACCCCTGTAGTCAAGCAAACCATATTAATGAAATCCCACCTTGTTGATACAGCATAGCATCCTATATGTTGTTGGATCACAAGGGGGATTTTTATTTAAATATTTTTTTAAAAAATCATATTAACGCTAAATTAAAAATATAGTTTTGATAGCAGATTGGTCAAACCTCTCGTGGTATGATGAGTCAATTTTTTTGGAGGGAGGGGCCGCTTTTGTTTAAAATTGTTCCACTTGAATTAACTACTCACTTTGCAGAAGGAACAGTAAATGCCTTTTTGGTATTGGGTGAAACCAATACCTTAATTGATACTGGCAACCCTGGAAAAGAGTCCTTTGACCAACTTAAGTCCATTCTACATAGGCACAGTGTAACACTAAAGGATCTTGATCATATTGTCCTGACACATATCCATGTGGATCATGCCGGAGGTATTCCACACATACAAGAAGAAGTGGATATACCAATATTTGTCCATGAGCAGGCGAGGGACTTTATTAATGGAGACATACATGAGTTTGAAAGAATGGAAGAGTTTTTTAAGCAATTTTTAACCACCAGTGGTGCCGACCCTAAACAGCACATGGTTCAACGCCGCTTCAAAGAGGAAAAATGGCAGAATGTAACCTATGTAAAAGAGGGGGACATCATTCCAATTGGGGGAAAAGGGTTTGAGGTGGTTCATGTTCCAGGTCACAGTCAATCCGATATGTTGATGTGGAATCGTAAAACTGGCGATGCTTTTGCAGGAGACCATTTAATTAAGTCATTTTCTGTTAACGCTTTCATTGAACCGCCCAATTATGGCGAAGTCAGGCGGCCAAAACCATTATTACAGTATAGGGCTTCTCTCGAAAAGATTAGCCGGCTTCCATTAAAAATGATTTATCCGGGTCATGGCGAGGTATTTGAGGATCATTTGCCTTTAATTAAAACAAGATTACAAGAACAGGAGAAGCGCTGTAAACAGATTCTAACGATTCTCGACAGCGGAGAAAAAAGTATATTTGAGATTTGCCAAGAAATGTACCCCAGACTGCGTGGATATACCATATTTTTAGGTTTGTCGCAAATACAAGGTCATCTTGATTTGCTTGAAATAAGAAAACAAGTCTGCTTTACACAAAGAGGAACGGTACTAAAGTATCGAGCTATTTAGATTGGATGAGCGATGGGTTAATGTGTTTTATTTCAAACAAGGAGTTGATTTTGTGAAGCTTAAGGATGTACTTGAAACGAACATCGCAGATTTTGGTGAATATCCATTTTTGGTTTTCAAAGAAAAGACCTATACCAATGTAGAAACAAGGGAGTTAGCTGATCAATTTGCGCGCGGATTGAGTAAACTCGGGATTACAAAGGGTGACCGCGTCATGATTTGTATGCCCAATTGTCCAGAGGTCCTGTTTGCCTATCAAGGAATAACAAGAGCGGGTGCCATTATCGTACCAGTCATGTTTACCCTTCACCCAAAGGAGCTTCATTTTATTGCCCGGAATTCAGGGGCGAAAGCAGTCATCACCTCATCCTTTGTTCTTCAAAATGTCGAAAGATCTATAGAAAGCCTGCCAGCGCAGCCGGCTTTAATTGTGGTCGATCAACCATCTAAAGATCAAGTGATTAATTTTTATGATGTTATGGATCAGAGTGGAGGTCCTTTGGATGATGATGTTTCGCCTGAAGATACGGCAGTCGTATTGTATACATCTGGCACCACAGGAAATCCCAAAGGGGTTTTACTGACTCATAAAAATTTATTTTCCAATGCTGAAAATTCAGCCAAACATAATGAGCTGGAACGTGGGACAACATTAGGTGTCCTTCCGCTTGCCCATGTGTATGGTCTTACGGTATCCAATGTATGTGCGTTAACCGGCAGTTCCATTGTGATTTTTTCTAGTTTTGATGTTAAAGCCGTCTTGCGGGCCATAGAGGATTATCAAGTGAAATCCTTTTCTGCTGTGCCGGCAATGATTCATGCATTAGTATCCTATCCGCAGGCTGAAAGCTATAACACGTCCAGTCTCGAATCGGTGGGATCCGGTTCTGCACCCCTCCCGGTTGCTTTATTACAAGCATTTGAGCAGAAATTTGGAGCAAAAGTATATGAAGGGTACGGTTTGTCTGAAGCAGCACCCGTTGTAACGGCTCATAAGAAAGGGATAGAGATTAAACCAGGTTCGGTCGGAATTCCGATCCCAGGAGTGGAAATCAAAATTGTGAATGAGAATGGTGAAGAAGTTCCAACGGGTGAAGTCGGTGAATTGATCGTTCGTGGTGATAATGTCACACCGGGGTATTACCAAAATAGCGAAGAATCCCTGCGGGTTTTAAAGGATTCCTGGCTATTTACAGGCGATATGGCCCGCGTTGATGATGAGGGCTATCTCTTCATAGTCGATCGGAAAAAGGATCTCATTATCCGCGGCGGATTTAATGTCTATCCGCGTGATATCGAAGAGATATTGAACGGTCATGATGCTGTCTATGAAGCAGCGGTAGTAGGTGTGCCAGATGAACGAATGGGTGAAGAAATGGTGGCCTGTGTTGTGAAGAAGCCAGGAACGGACGTGACAGAAGCAGAATTGATCCAATATTGTCAGGAGCACCTAGCGAAAAATAAATCACCGAGACGAGTGGTTTTTCTAGAGTCACTTCCAAGGAATGGTGTAGGAAAAATATTAAAAACACAGCTGCGCACTACAGCGGCAGAATTTGTGAGTAAACCAAATATAAGATAGGAGTTGTTTGTAAATGGAAAAAAGGACGATTTTAACCACCAGTACTAGAGGAATACTAGAAGATTCTTTTCCTTACCGTCTTTATCAAAAGGCAAAGAGGGTAGGGACCTGGAATCCTGCAGATATCGACTTTAGTCAAGATCAAAAGGATTGGGAAAAGATGAATGTAGAACAGCAGCAAGATATTCTCCGGTTAATTTCCCAATTTCAAGCCGGAGAGGAAGCCGTTACCTTGGACCTGCTCCCGCTTATTATGGCGATTGCCAAAGAGGGGCGATTGGAAGAAGAAATGTTTTTAACCACTTTTTTATATGAGGAAGCGAAGCACACTGAATTTTTCCGACTGGTCTTGAATGCCATTGGCGAAAAGGGTGATTTATCTCATTTTCATACTGGAGCCTATGAAAAGATATTCTATGAAATTCTCCCAACGGCGATGGAACGGTTGGTAACGGACCAATCACCTGAAGCAATTGCCGAGGCGTCTGTCGTATATAACATGTTCGTTGAAGGTGTTTTAGCGGAAACGGGTTACTTTTCGTTCTATGCCGCGCTCGAGACAGCTGGAATTATGCCTGGACTGCTGGAGGGCATCGGTAATTTAAAAAGGGATGAGTCCAGGCATATTGGCTACGGCACATTCCTGCTACAGAGATTGATTAGTGAACATCCACATCTTTTTGATTTTGTGGCTGCCAAGATGGGAGAGTTAACACCATTAGCCATACAGCTTAACCAGGAGGGCATCGCGGGAAGGGAGGTAAGTGCGTTCGGCGGAAACCCTGATGAAATTATGAATTTTACGCTAAAACAGTTATCTGTCCGAATGGAAATATTAGCGAGGGCCAAAGGCAAAAAAATCGAAGAGATTTATAGAAATACAGAAAGTGAGTTAGGGGTTTTGTAGTCAGAATCATGATCCGAATAAAATAAATGAACATGTGCCCGTATCAAAAAGGGTAATTGTGCCCGTGACGGGTGAAAAAAGGCAGCGACGGTCATAAAAAAACAGATTTGTGCCCGTGACGGGTGAAAAAAAGGCAGCGTCGGTCATAAAAAATTAGAATTATTCCCGTGACGAGTGAAAAAAGGCTGTAGCGGTCACAAAAAAATTATTGTGCCATTTGCAGGTCAAAAAGATTAGCATCGGTTATCAAAAATTTATAGAAAAAAATAATAGTAGAGGAGGAATAAATCATGACAGTAGAAGTTGAAGTGCAAACATTTCCCCATTTCATTAATGGAAAATGGGAGCCTGCAAGCAGTCAGGAAACATTTGATGTATTTAATCCTGCAACCGGAGAGCTTGTGGCAAAAGTAGCTAAAGGGTCAGAGGAGGATGTTGATCGTGCTGTTAAAGCAGCACGTGCAGCCTTTGATCAGGGCGATTGGAAAAACATGAAGCCGAAGGAGCGCGCAAAAATATTATATGCCATCTCCCACAAAATTGCTGAACATGCCCAAGAATTAGCCTACCTAGAAGCGATCAGTTCTGGCGGTACGGTTCGCCGGATTGGCAATAGTGATATTTTACAAATGGTCGATTTATTTCAAACGTTAGCAAATTTCACACTGGAGTACCCTTTTTCCGAAACACTGCCCGTTCCACCATTCCCAGGACCTGCTCATAACTTTATTTGGCGTGAGCCGATTGGTGTATGCGCCGCAATTACCCCTTGGAATCTTCCAATGGTGATTGCCACATGGAAAATTGCTCCGGCACTTGCGATGGGAAATACCGTTGTGATTAAGCCGGCCAGTTATACACCGCTATCTACCATAAAGCTGGCAGAACTTATTTCAGCAGTGGTGCCGCCTGGAGTGATTAACGTAGTAACAGGACCAGGAGCAGAAGTGGGAGAAGCTTTAGTGAAGCATCCACTTGTCGACAAAGTTGCCTTTACGGGCTCAACAGAAGTGGGCAGACAAATCATGGGGCTGGCGGCTGGCACCATTAAAAATACCACCCTCGAGCTTGGCGGTAAATCACCTAATATCATCTTAGAAGATGCGGACCTCAACATTGCCCTGCCAGGAAGTCTGTTCGGTGTGTTTCTCCACTCGGGTCAGCTGTGTGAGTCAGGCACAAGGCTATTCGTTCCAGATAGTCTTTATGATCAAGTAGTAGCAGGTTTGACTGCCTTAACTAGTAAGTTAAAGCTTGGAAATCCGCTTGACCCCACAACAGATGTAGGACCTGTCATTTCTAAAAAACAAAAGGAAACCATTCTTTCCTATATTGAAGCAGGCAAACAAGAAGGGGCAACACTTATTTGCGGTGGTAAAGAAGCAGTGGTTCCAGGTTGTGAGGCTGGACACTTTATCGAGCCAACCATTTTTACAAATGTAACCAATGACATGAAAATTGCTCAAGAGGAAATTTTCGGTCCTGTATTATGTGTTATTCGCTATTCGGACCTTGAGGAAGCCATTCAAATGGCCAATGACACGATTTATGGCTTAGCTGCGGGTGTTTGGACTCGGGATGTCAATAAAGCCTATGACGTGGCTAGAAAGCTTCAAGCAGGGGTAGTTTGGATTAATGACTGGCATATGCTTCGCAGTGATGCCCCATTTGGCGGTTATAAACAAAGTGGCATCGGCCGGGAAATGGGCAAGCATTCCCTTGATGCGTATACACAGGTGAAGCATGTTCATACCTCGATGTCGCCTGAACTGGATCGTCGCAATTGGTATGGAATACTGTTTGGCCAAAACTAATAAAGAGGTGAGGATTACAATGAAAACAACCTTATCACAATTTATGTTACGTACCGGTATCTACAGTGGGTCTAATTCACGGGCGATGATTCCAAGTCTTTTTGCCGGACTTGGGGCGAAGCGGGTCCTGCTCTTAAGTGACCGTGGTTTAGAAAAAGCAGGAATCGTTGAAAAAATAGCATCCATTTTCGAGTTGACTGGTCATGGTTCAGGACCAGAGCTTGTCGGAACCTATCTTGATATTGCCCAGGATGCCGAAAGCCGCTGTATTAATGATGCAGTCCGCTATGCCCGCGAAGTGGGGGCTGATAGTTTACTAGCTGTTGGCGGCGGTAGCGTTCTTGACACCGTTAAAGGAGTCAAATATGCCCTCCATAAAGGTTTATCCGATATTAAAGAAGCTATTCCAGGCGGATTATTATATGAGCAGTTCCCTAAAGCAAACTTTATGCCGATCCCGCATATTGCCATCCCGACAACAGCGGGGACAGGATCTGAAGTGTCGCCAATAGCAGTTATTTTTAATGAAGACATCCAAATGAAGACAAACATCATCAATCCATTTATCAATGCGGATATGGCCATTTTGGATCCGGATTTAACGGTAGGACTTCCGCCGCTCATTACGGCGTTTACCGGTTTTGACGCTTTAACACATGCGATTGAAGCACTTGCTTCTCCTACGGCAACAGGTTTAACAGATGCATATGCCCTGCATGCCATCCGGCTGATTGAAAAAAATCTCCCTGTTGCGGTGGAGGATGGTGGAAATTTAGATGCCCGGATGGATCTCTTGCAAGCTAGTTTAATGGGAATTACCGCGTTTAGTTTTGCCCTAAATGCGATCCCAGTTCACAATATGGCACATGCCTATGGTGCATTATTCCGAATTCCGCATGGGTTAGCCAATGCCGTCTTTTTACCTGTCGTGATGGAGCTCGTTCCACAGTTATACCTTCCAAAGGCAGCTGATTTAGCTCAGGCAATGGATGTAGACGTGAAGGATGATTCACCGCAAATCGCCATTGAAAAAGTGATTGAAAGGATAAAATTGCTTCAGCAAAAAGTTGGTCTTCCAGCAGATTTCAAACAATACAACATCTCTGAAGAGGCACTTCAGGCGACTATTCCAGCCGTTATGAAAGACCCAGCAGCTTTGAGTTACCCAATGCCAGCGGAATTAATTGAGGCCATTGGGCAGAAGGTTGTACCTGTCGGGGTAAAGTAATCAAATTCTAAAGGGAAACAAGAGTGCTTAAAGTACTCTTGTTTTTTCAATTTTAGGAGCGGCGTTTGATGCTTATATATTTTTTTTGAAACCTTATTCATCTTGATATATAATTTGCAATAGGGTCATTCTTGTTAACGGCTTGATCTACATAATTTAAATGAGTAGGGGTAATCAAATGGAAAAAATACTTATTTTCGGTCATAAGAATCCTGATACCGATACAATTTGTTCTGCAATTGCGTATGCAGATTTGAAAAAACAATTAGGCTTTGATGTGGAACCAGTCCGTCTTGGACAAATTAATGGGGAAACACAATATGCACTCACTCAATTTAATGCAGAGGTACCTCGCCTTGTTGAAACGGTTGCGTCTGAAGTTAACTCTGTCATTTTAGTCGACCATAATGAACGCCAGCAAAGTGCAAATGATATAGCGGATGTACGCGTTTTAGAAGTAATCGATCATCACCGGATTGCTAATTTTGAAACGAGCGACCCATTGTATTACCGTTGTGAGCCTGTTGGCTGCACGGCAACAATCTTAAATAAAATGTACAAAGAAAACGGCAAGGAAATCAAAAAAGAAATTGCTGGTTTAATGTTATCTGCGATTATTTCAGATTCTTTATTATTCAAATCACCAACGTGTACGCCAGAAGATGTGGCAGCTGCACGTGAATTGGCTGAAATTGCAGGTGTCGATGCTGATAGCTACGGTTTAGAAATGCTAAAAGCTGGTGCAGATGTTCGTGACAAATCCGTTTCTGATTTGTTAAGTCTTGATGCAAAAGGCTTTGAAATGGGTTCAAGTAAGGTTGAAATTGCACAAGTCAATGTAGTCGACACGGCTGATGTTCTTGAGCGCCAAGCGGAATTGGAAACGGCTATTTCAAAAATCATTGAAGAGAAGAATTTAGATTTATTCTTATTTGTTGTAACAGACATCTTAACGAATGATTCAGTTGGTTTGGCTTTAGGAAGCAAGACTGCTGCTGTTGAAAAAGCCTATAATGTAACGCTAACAAATAATACAGCTACATTAAAGGGCGTTGTTTCCCGCAAAAAACAAATCGTTCCAGTTCTTACTGATATTTTTAATAAAGGGATTTAACACATTCCAACAAAACACCGTTCAAGCCAAATGGCTGGACGGTGTTTTGTTTGTCAATTTAAACGTCCTTTGATTTCTCTTCTTTTTTATCATTCATCAGGAAAAAGGTTAACGGTTCTTCCGATCCTGACATTATTTTGTACACATAGGACGAGGTAATTTTATAGCCGTCTTCAATTTTTGAGGCTAAGTAATTGGTCCGTTCAAATATAATGGAGCGGATGTGGTTCAGTTGACGCGATAATTTATCTAATAAGGCTTCTTGTGTATCCAACCGTTTTAGCATATCAGTTTGATAATCTTCTTGTTTAGCCATTTTTTCTACTGCTTCCTTTTGCAATTCCAGCTGCTCATTCATTTTTATGGACAACTGCTGATTTGTTTCTTCGCTTTTTTCCATCCTGCCAGCTATTTCCTGATAATGATCACTTAGCTGACTGACTTTATCTTTCATCTCTTGTTTAACAATGACTTCTTTCTCAAGAATGGCTTCTAAATTTATATTTTTCTCATTCATCTTCTGTAGGAAGTCGATAATTTGCTTTTCAACATTCTTATGCTCGAGATATTGGCTTTTCAAGTCCGTTAGTTGGTGATCAAGCTGATTCCCAAGGCTAATTTGTACTTCCTCTTGTTTTAGTGACTTGCTCCTTAGTTCTGCGAAGGCTTGGTTAAGCAGCAGATTGGCTTTTTGCTGCTCCTTGATAAAATCAGTTAAATCATCCCGCCGTGAAATGACTTGATTCTGATCGTTAATATGTTCCTTATTTTTAAAAACCTCTGGGTGTTCATGATGATTGATAAATAATCCCATACTTCTCTCCGCCTTACCCTTTGTTTTGATTAAGATAGTTTATGCCTTAAAAAGCAGGGTCGGGACAAATATGGGCGTTAGAAGAAAAAGGCCTTTAAAAAAATTAACCGGTGAAGACAAGGTAAAATGAAATAAATAGAATATAGTATACTTAAATTTATATCAGTACAAATCACCAAGGCAGAGGAGGCAAAAATAATGAGTAGATGCGGGTGGGTCAATCAAGATCCGTTATATATCGATTACCATGACCATGAATGGGGGGTCCCTGTTTATGATGACCGGCTGCTTTTTGAGTATTTAAATCTTGAAGGTGCCCAGGCAGGACTTAGCTGGTATACAATTTTAAAAAAACGGGAGAACTACCGAAAAGCCTTTGATAACTTTGAAGCCGAAAAAATTGTTCGATATGACGATAAAAAAATAGACGAACTCTTACATAATGAAGGAATCGTGAGAAATAGGCTGAAAATTAATGCAGTCATAACGAATGCGGATGCCTTTTTAAAGGTGGTCGAAGAATTTGGTTCATTCCATCGTTATATATGGTCATTTGTCGGGGGGAAGCCGATTCTTAATCATTTTAAAGAGATGAAAAATGTACCTGCTACAACTGAAATTAGTGATCGATTAAGCAAGGATTTGAAGAAACGAGGTTTTAAATTTGTCGGCTCCACGATATGTTATGCGTTTATGCAGGCAACAGGTATGGTTAATGACCATATTATTAGCTGTGAATGTTATCAAGAATAGTTTATAGGCTTCATCTACTAAAAAAAGAAGAGTCCATCACTGTGTGTGGACTCTCCCAATATAACGAAGTTTATTTTGAAGGATTTTCAACTATGAAATCTGCCGCTGGTATTGGAATAATCTTTCCACCGATTTGCACATGAACAGTATCGTTGAAAATGGCTTTCACAATTCCTTTCAACGAAATAGTTGAATTAACAGCAATTTTTTTAGACTCATTTTGATTGGCCAAATTATTCAACACCTTTCCAATATTGTCAGCAGATGACGTAAAACATCTTGTAAATAAAGATATTATAAAATATTCGCAGAAAGAATGTAAATTTCCTGCTTAATAGATTGTACTTTCTGGAAAAACTAAAAAAATGTTCATGTCACAATCATTTTATGTGCAAGGGGTGTTAAACAATAAATGATGTAACATGAACTTTGGTTCAAGTATGGCATGTTAATCATTTCTTGTCAATAAAAACATGAACTGTGGTTCAATTTATTGTTTCGTGGTATGATAGGGTTGAGGTGATTATATGCCGGAGCGTGAAGATAAACTTGTTGGTGATTTTCCTTTTGTCCCTAAACAGGAACGTGCCCAGCAAAAAAGAAATGCTTTGATTCAGAGTGGACAAGCCTTGTTTCATTCAAAGGGGTATGAACATACAACTGCAAAGGAAATTGCTGCCCATGCAGGGGTAGCGACGGGTACTTTTTATCGATATTTTTCAGATAAACGGCAATTGCTCTTGTCATTAATAGAGAATAAATTGGAAACCTTTCTCCCCCCGGAACCAAGCTTGATTTCCAATAATCCTGAATCAATGCTGGCGTCGCTTTTAGAAGCCCATTATAAGAGGCTTAATGAGTTAGGACTTCAGCGTGTATTGCCTGAGTTGTTGGCGAAGGACCCTGAACTTACAGAGGTATTGAGTAAAGCCAGAAGGAAAATCTATACTAGAATTCTTCTTAGTTTAAAACAAGCGAGTGAAAAAGATTTAACATGGACGGATTTAGACTTAGAAACGGTTTCATGGGCAATTATGGTTTTATTAGAAAATGCTCATGATCTAGAGAGTCAATCACAGAAAAGAGCTGATTATCAGGAAATGGCCAAATTGATTTGTCGGATGGTGTTTCCCCCAGCAGCCTTAGAATTTTTACAAAGTAATGAACAAGACGATTTGATGTGAAATACCAGAGAGTACAATCTTAAAAGGTGAGTTTTAATTATATTCATGAATACAACCTAATAGAACATGTAAAATCATCAAAAAGTAATAGAAATTCATTGGATGCAATTATAAATGGAAAAGTAAATCCATGTTCACTAATTTAACGAAAGCGGTGAAGAATATGAAGATTATGAAGGTAAAAGACTTTATGGTAACAGATGTCATTTCAACAAGCCCTGACAGTTCTGTAAAAGATGTTATGACCATGTTGGTGGAGAAAAAAATTGGCGGAGTACCAATTATTAAGCAGGATGGTACCTTGTGCGGGATGGTAACAGATGGTGATATTTTACGTGCCATTAAGCCAATCGACCGAAGGATTCACGATTACTTCAGTTTTATTACATATATAGCTGTTGAAGATGTGGAAGTCCATTTAAGTGAAATTATTAAAAGAGAGATTATTAACATTGCCAAAACGCATGGAATTTTGACCGTCCATCCAAATGATGATATGGAAAATGTAGTTGAAATTTTATCCAAACATCACTTTAAAAAACTTCCAGTCGTTGATGAAACCAATCATGTGGTTGGTGTCATTAGCCGCGGGGATGTTATTCGCAATATCCAGGAAACAATCGTGAAAAACTTCAATTAATTAATTTGCCCATCACAGTTTTCATCGTGATGGGCTTCTTGCTAATCACAAGCAGGTTCAGAAAAGGTGATCTCAATTTGGATGATTTCTGAACGGCTGCCAATTCGAAGTGGAGGTCCCCAGAATCCGAAGCCAGAGGAAACAATCGTATGAAGTTGATTTTTCTGGAGATAGCCCCAATCTAATTCGAATATTCTTCTAGTAATAAGATGGTTCGGTGCCATCTGTCCTCTATGTGTATGTCCTGATAAAAGTAAATCCACCTTATTATTGGCAGCTTGGCTGATTTCTGCTGGTTGATGATCCATCATGATAATAGGAACAGTTGAATCAATCTCTGAAAGTAACTTTTCTATTGGCATTCGGTTGGCATCCGTTTTATCTTTGCGGCCTGCTAAATAAAAACTATCATTAATCTTGACTACCTCATCAAGTAGGATAGTAATGCCATTTCGTTCCATTTCCTTTAGAAATGTTGGAATTCCGCCTCCATAATATTCATGATTCCCAAGAACCCCATAAATACCTAGGGGAGCTGATAGTTCCTTGATGATAGCTCCCATGTCCTTTTTGATAAAGGGTTCAGGGTCATCATCAATAATATCACCAGGCAGCAAAATAATATCTGGCTGAAGGCGATTGACTTCTCGGACAAGCCGGCGTGCATGTCTTGGACCGGAGAGTCTGCCAAAATGCATATCAGAAGCCATGGCAATTTTGAGTTTTGAATGATGGTGAGTCTGTTTCGGTATGACAATCGAAAAGGTCCGTATCACCGGACTATAGGCATTAAATGTTCCAACTATGAAAAGCACAACAAATGCAGCGAGAACGATTGTGCCAATCCAATTTACAACGGTAGATGTCGGTAGACCGGCAAAAACCATAACGAATGCGATAAGGTTGGCAATTGGTAGAAAAATAATTGCGTATTGAAGAATGCCAAACCAATAAGAACCGATTAATTTAAACAAGGGAATTCGTTTTAGTAAATGGCCAATGATGTAGGAAAATGAAATAAGGCCAACAACGATTCCATAAATCCAATTGGTCTCAACACCCCATGCTGAATGCAGCCACACCCAGCCATTCCAGCCAATATAGAAAGTTAGTGCGGAATAAATAATAAGGCCAATAAGCATATTTAATAAATATCGCGGTTTCATACACTACTCCTTCGATGATGAAATAAAACGGAAATTTAATCCAGTATTGCACGCATTATTGGACGTGTCAATAAAACAACATCGGAGAGTAAATTGTGATTTTTACCCTTCGCTTTACTATACGGGGGTATGATATAATAAATCTAAAAAGGGAGGCCGTTAAATGTCTAATGAACATGAACTTGAAGAGATCAAGGATGATTCATGCTGTGACCATGAGGGCAGCCATCGGAAGAGTCACCATTCAGATAAAGTGAAAAGCAATTTAGTCACAAGGTTAAATCGTATTGAAGGCCAAATTCGCGGTATAAAGGGTTTAATCGAAAAAGATACGTATTGTGATGACGTCATCAATCAAATATCCGCCACACAATCAGCGTTAAATAGTGTAGCCAAAATTTTACTAGAAGGCCATATGAAAAGCTGTGTCATTGAGAGGATCCAAGAAGGCGATTATGAAGTCCTCGATGAGGTGTTGGTCACCATTCAAAAATTAATGAAAAAATAAAAAGTGTAGAGTACTTATACACTATTCAAGAGAGACCTTACCATCTGGAAGGGTCTCTCTTTAACTTGTAAGGTTTTTAAGGATTTGTTTTTGCTTCTGGCACTCGAAGCAGGAGAATTCCGCCGATGATAAATAAGACAATTAAACTAAATACGCCCATATTGGTGTTACCGGTGATTTGAGCAGTGATCCCCACAAGGAATGGTCCTAAAATCGCTGCAAATTTATAAAAAATACTATAGAAGCCAAAAAATTCGTTGGCACTTTCTTTTGGGACAAGTTTTGCAAAGTAAGATCGGCTTAATGCTTGAATGCCGCCTTGAGAGGAGGCTACCAGCATGGCTAGGATCCAGAAATCGATGGTGGTTTTTAAGAAATAGGCATACGAACAAATGACGATATAGATCAAAATCCCGACAAGCAGCATGGTTTTGCCCCTATATTTATCAGCCAGTTTGCCATAAAGAATCGCAAACGGAGCAGCTACCACTTGTGTGGCAAATAAGATGATTAATAGATTAGTAGAAGAAATGCCTAAATCAGACCCATAGGCAGTTGACATGGTAATAATGGTATTAACACCATCAATGTAAAAGAAATAAGCTAGTAAAAATAAAAATAACGGCCGGTACAGTTTAATTTTTTTAAACGTTTCAAAGAGCTGTTTAAACCCATTGATGATCGGGTTAGGGACACGTTCTTTATAATACACTTGCTTGACATGTTTTAACATCGGAATGGTAAACAAGCCCCACCATAAAGCGGTAATGGCAAACGCCACTTGACTAGCGGCTGCCACAGACAGCGGAAGGATTTGTTGCTGTGATAACAGAATCAGTGCAATCCCAAGAATAAACGGAATGGTGCTTCCAATATACCCCATCGCATATCCCTTTGAAGAAATTTGATTCATCCGTTCTTCCGTTGTCACATCGACTAGAAAAGCATCATAAAAAATATTGGTTCCTCCAAAACCGATGACTGTCACCATATAACAAATTAATAAAATCAGCCATTGAGAAGAGGGCACCACTGCAAGCAATAAAGTAAAAATGATTCCCAGTCCAAAGAAAAAAGTAAAAAAGCGTTTTTTAAATCCCTTGAAATCTGCGATACTCCCTAAAATGGGGGCACACAAGGAAATTAATAAGGTAGCTGCTGAATTCGCATAGCCCCAATAGGCCGTCGATGTGGAACCGGCAAGTCCCGCTTCATTCGCTGCCGCTTTAAAATATAATGGGAAAACAGCAGTGGTAATCAGGATCGAATAGGCAGAGTTTGCCCAGTCATAAAATACCCAGCTTTTCTCTTGCTTTGACATCCGACTCATTTATTTCCCCCCTTGTTTTTATAAAAATAAAAGTCCTTGAAATCATTTTTATCTTAAACGGTTGCTTCAATTGATGATGTCAACATTTCGTCAATTACCCGTCCATCGGTAGTTCCTAAACTGACACCAAGAAGCCTGGCAAAAGTTGGGCCTTCATCAATAAGTCGGATAGAAGGCAGGATAATGGGCTGGATTCCTTTTCCTGCTGCCATGAAAATGGTCCCATAGTTTTCTTTTTCCGGTGAATAGCCATGACAGGCTAAGGTATACTTTTTATCTGCTGCGGCGACCTCCTTTGTAATCGATTTAATCACATCTCCTTGAAAATCTTCTAAAAAATAAAACCCACGGCTTGCTTCCAGCATAAAGGCACAATTCCCGTCGGCCCCTTTTTTAGCTGCTTGTTCACTGCTAAGAACCTGTTCAATCCCAGATTCAGGGTCCGCAAGTAAGGAATCAAGTAGGTTTTTTACCTCATGAAATGTTGCTGTGTCATGAATATCTTTCATATAAATATATGCTGAACCATCACAACTTTTACAATAGGCCTTCCAATTTATGAATTTTCCTTTTGCGTTCGCCGTAATCAAATTTTGCTTATGTAATAGTACATTGATGTTTACTGCTTTGTTTTCATCTAGTGCACTATGATCCCCTAATGCTACAACAGTAGAGTTTTCATAGATACCACTTTCCTGAAGAGCCTCCAAAATACGGCCAAGTCGATCGTTATGTCGGTGAATAGCAGCCAATGCTTCAGGGGAAGAAAAACCATGGTCGTGCCGCTGGGTATCTAAATCGGTAAAGTGCACCAATAACAGGTTAGGCTTTTTAGTTTTGATCGTATCAACGGTCGATTCTAAGACAAAATCATCTAATTCCGGCTGGCTTAGGCCTTTGCGAATATGACCGTAGCGTTTATTCAAATCCCATTGATAGCTGGGTGTCCCGCTCATTAGCGAAACTAGAATCTGGTTATGCCAGGGGCGATTAGCAAAAATTTCCGGCATATTATAGTCTAACCCTTCAGCTTTTGCGGTGACAGGCCATAACAGGGCTGCTGTTGTCATATCTGCCTTTTTTACTTCATCATATAATGTCGTCCCTTTGATGCAATACCGGTACCAATTCCAATCGGGAGAAGGTCTGCCAGGCTGCAGGAGCGTATTATTAATAACACCATGCCGATTAGGGTAATTACCTGTTACGATGGTGGCATGACATGGATAGGTAACAGAAGGATAGATGGTTTCGACATTTTTTACAAAGGCACCGTTTTTTAATAGGGTCTGAAAATGGGGTAGGTCCTTTAGAATTGGGTAGTCTAAGGCAGAAAGACAATCAAATGAAATAATAATTAAATGATCCGTTAAACGATTCATGAACAACCTCCAGGTTAAAAGTGCTGGTTATTGTCATTGTACTATAGGATGAAAAAAAAGGAAGAATTGTTACAGAATTTTTACAAAATTCTTGGGAATTTGACGAAAAACGAGGAATATTATTTTTTTAAAATAAGAGTACCTAGTATAATAGAATTAGCAATTTTTGGATTTATATGAGGGCTTTACGAATTAACAGGTGCTTCTTTTTCGGGCTCTATAGATCTGTTGGTATGAAAAGGAGTTGGGAATTGTGCCAAGTTTCCAAAGTTATTTTTTTGAAAAAGCAATTAAATTATCTGTAAAGAGAGCCATTAAGAAAGGGGTTTCGAGAAAAGGAATTGATGAGCGTCGGCAAATGCTGGATACCGCTGCCAGGAGGGTCGTTAAGCTTTCCAAAGATTGTCAAGTAGTACCTTTTGAAATTGGAGGAATTTATACGGAATGGCTTTCTTTCGCCCGTGGCTTGGACGATAAGGTGATTCTTTATTTACATGGGGGAGGATATGCACTTTGTTCAGCCAATACCCATCGTCCCTTGGCAGCAAGAATTGCAAAAGCAGCGGGTGTCAAAGTACTTTTTCCTGAATATCGCCTGGCACCAGAACATCCCTTTCCAGCTGCCATCGATGATGCTGTGTCGGTATATCGCTGGCTGTTGAGTCAAGGGTATCAACCAGACAATATTATTTTCGCAGGTGATTCGGCAGGAGGAGGCCTAAGTCTTGCCACAGCCCTTGTATTAAGGGATCAAAATGAGCCTTTGCCAGCTGCACTTGTGTGTTTATCACCTTGGGTCGATTTAACCAGCAGCGGGGATAGCTACCGGAAAAATACTGATTTAGATCCTTATTTGAATCCGAAAGCTGTAAGAGATGCTGCTCGCATGTATGCAGGCATAGAGACACTTAACCACCCGCTCATTTCGCCAGTTTACGCTGATTTGACAGGGTTGCCGCCCTTAATGATCCAAGTAGGGAATCATGAGATTTTACAAAGTGATGCAGAATTACTTGCGGCAAGAGCACGCAGTGCAGGCGTGGACGTCTCGTTAAAAGTTTGGAATGGGATGTGGCACGTTTGGCAAATTAGCGGCGATTTGCTGCCTGAAGCAAGAAGAGCTATAAATGAGATTGGCAAATTTGTAAGGATGAACTTTAAAAAGTGATGGCCGACACTTAACCTTCACTTTAATAGTTGATTGGTAATATGATTCGCTTTAATCGTGAGAAGCCCGAGATTATTATTCGTTTCAACGATGGAATCATCCGCAACGTATTGGTAGCGGAGTTGGTCACTCCATATATAGGGTTTGCTATCTTTCAAACTTTCAACATGGGTAATCGTATAAGAGGGATCACAGACCCGAAGTATATCTTGGCCTTTTCTGCTTAAAGAGTTGTTATCGATGACCTTCTTCATTAATAAGCCCCAAACACCGGAAAAACTCATATTTTTTAGTGGGCTGCTAGTATATTGCTGAATGGATAGCTGTTTGCTATTGGCCAATGTGACGGTGGATTTCACCGCTGATGCAAAGTGGACGTCTCCTGATAAGATGATGCAGGGTAACGGATTCCAGGCAGCTACTTGATTAAGTAATTCAGTAAAGCCCTTGCCGTTATACTTCCATGCCTCGAAGTCAAAAGAAGTGTTCACTTTAACGCTTAATTGTCTTAGGGGATAGACAAAATCTTGTAAAAAGGATTCGATCAATCCCATTCCATAAACGGGAGTAGCCGAGATCACCATTAAGGGGCTGCCGCTTTTCCAACCGCTAGCTTTAAGTTTGTTCGTGACAACGTTCCAACCTGTTGTATTGATTAGCTGCGGTACTTCCTCTCTGTTATTCAATAGCTGCCGTAAATTGATTTGTTTTGACTTTATGTCAAATTCTCGTTGCGTCCGAGTGTCTAGAAAAACAGCCTGTGGCTGTGTAGGGGCAATAAAAGGCCAAGATGTAAACTCCCACAAGGCTTTTTCCCACTTTTCGTGCGTCTTAGAATGGAAGATTCCATACTTTAATAGTTTAAAGTACGAATTCATATTTTTAATAAAAGTGTGATCAAAGGCATCTGGATCGTTGCCCCAGCCTTGAAACAGCCAATAAGAGGCAAGGCCATTTGCGACGATATGCCTGCCTAATGGAGCGTTTTCGACATTTTTGCGCCAAGTGGCTGAGATATTCCAATCATCGGTAATATCGTGGTCATCAAAGATCATATAGGTTGGAATATTGGCAAGCAGCCTCCTGACATGGGAAACTGAAGTACGAAAAGTGGTAATCGCTTTATGTTCTTCACTATCGTGATGACTATTTTGCCGCTTTATGCTCATTGTCTCATCTGGAAAAGGCGATGGATGAGGATTTTCTTGATCGATAGGGACATCTTTTGCTAGTTGAGATGGTGCTGTCAACCAAAGCTCTGGACTCCACGATAACAAATACATGGATGCAAATTCGCCCAGCTCCATTAAGTGATTCTCTGGATGGGAGGTGGTAAACTGCGCCAACTGTTCGATAATGTGCTGTCTGCCATTGATCTGATAAAGGGATGAGGAGTAGGAATCTTGTTCAAGGCGTCTATCAATTTGATAGAGCGGCTCTTTTTGACCGATTAATCTTTGACTAAGCATGGAGATCGTGCTGATCATAGAGGAGGCAACATCATCTGCATATATTTGGTCGCCAAATAGGAATAAGGAATCTGGACGATCATCGAGCCTGTGATAATTGTTTTCTAGTAATGTGTCAGCGCGAGCAAGCGTATCCTCGCCTTCGCCATGTAGTTTTCGACAGGAACCATAAAAGAGCTGGCTAGTACTTTTCTCACTTTTGATCTGAAAGGTTGGATAGTGAAGTTTACCGTAGACAATTGATAGAGGATTTTGAGGAGTGAGGTAGCCTAGACTGTTAAAATCTTCATGCATAAAGTTTTTTCGAAAGTGCAAGTTATACCCGATTAAGGTATCAGTGGGAAATTGTCCATTTACGGGGGTAACCTTAACTAAATGGACGAATAGCCGTTTTCCCACTCTAATCGTTTTCGGTTCACAATGCGTTTCCATCTCTTCGTAATCAAACGCTATTTCATGGTTAATGTTATGTTCGGAAATCTTATAAAACTCTGCATCAATCACGCATTGCCTGCTTGTAGCCATCCAAAGATAAGCCCGCGAAGGTTCAACCCTCCGAACCATCGGCCCCGCTAAGACTAAAGGAAACGTTAATCTACCCATATTCCCACCCCACTAACTAATTACTGATCAGTCTATTCTAAAACCTGGGTGCCTGACACCGTATTTACTACATGGATGGTGCAAATGGTGTCAGGCACCAATGGCGGTTGTAATAATATTGCCAATATTATTACAACCGTTTGTGGCTAAAGGCGATATAATGGAAGGGAGGATTAATATCCCAGCATGTCCATATGTTGATACATCTCTCGTGTTTTAGGTAAATGAAGGAGGGGTCAATAGAATGAAAAGTTTAATTGTTTATTGTTCATCCCATGGTACTACAGAAAAGGTAGTAGGATTAATTTCCGAGCACTTGGCTGGAGAGGTTCTATCTGTAGATTTGCAAAGGGAAAAGACTATTTTTGACCTCAAAGATTTTGATGCTGTCATTATAGGAGGTTCCATTCACGCTGGACACATTCAAAGAAGGATTAAAAACTTTATGAAACATCATCATGATGAATTATTGGAAAAGGAATTAGGATTATTTCTTGTTTGTATGCGAGAGGGCGAGATTGCGATTGAGCAATTTAACAATGCCTTTCCACAGGATTTGCGAAAGAATTCTGTTGCTCTCGGCCTATTTGGCGGGGAATTTTTAGTGTCGAAGATGAACTTCTTTGAAAGACAAGTAGTAAAGAAAGTAGACGGGATTATTTCGGATCAAACCAAATTGGATCACGAAGCCATCATGGAATTTGTTACAAAATTTAATAATCTAATAATGTTAGTTTAAAAAGGTAAAATGGAGAAATTACGCAAAATCACCATATTAACTACCGTCATTTGTAAATATGTAACGCTCCTGGCTTATCAGGAGCGTATTTATTTACCTGTCAGAAGAAAATGCACGCTTTATTCGACAATATTGGTTATTAATTATAAAATTTGTCGAATTAGTCCATAATGGAATAGTCTTAACTTCAACAATGAAAGAGGATTTACATGAAGATTTGGTTTAATCGATGGTTTACAACTGTTTCGCATTATATAGATATGATTCGGGACAATGAAGATCAGCGGAAATTTATTATTTATGGAACACATCCCAATAAAGATGCACTTTATTTACAAAATTGTGATTACGCCTTCGTGGAGCCTGACATATCGGGTACTGCTTATCTATCATTTTGTCTAGAGTTTTGCAAAAAACATGGAATAAATATTTTCATTCCGAGAAAAGAAAATGTTTTAATTTCTAGACATTTGGCGGATTTCGAAGAAGCAGGTGTTAAAGTGTTAGTCTGCCCGGATGCTGCTCTTATGGAGACCTTGGACAATAAAGCAGCTGCCTATCAAATCCTATCTAGCAGGACTCCGATTTTCTCAATCCCAGACTATTCGATTGTAAGCAATATCGCAGGTTTTAAAAGAGCCTATAAAAGTCTAAAAGAAAAAGGTCACGAGGTTTGCTTTAAACCCGTCATTGGGGAAGGGGCAAATGGTTTTCGAGTAATCAAAGACAAGATTGAGTCGATTGACCAATTATTCCAACAGGGGATTGGATATCGAATTCCGTATAAGTATGCTTGTGATATTTTAAGTCAGCAGGAAACATTTCCTGATTTAATGGTCCTCGAGTTTTTAGAGGGACGGGAATATAGTATTGACTGCGTTGCCTCACATGATCATTTATACGCTGCGATTCCGCGAATGAAAGGGGATGGGCGTGTAAGAGAGCTGGTGGAAAGTACGGAGCTGATCAACCTAGCGCACGAGTTCCATCGGGTCTTTAAATTACCTTATGTATTTAATATCCAAGTGAAGTATAGCAAAGGGGTCCCCAAATTACTTGAAATAAATCCACGTATGAGCGGGGGTATGCATATCAGCTGTCTTTCCGGGATTAATCTGCCCTATTTGGCGATTAAGATTTTATTAGGGGAAAAGATTGAGATGGTAAGACCTCAGTTTGGAATACGGGCCAGCCATATTGAAAAAGAAATGATTTTGAAATATGGGGATATAAGTTAGGTTTTTTTCTAAAGAAAAAGAGCAGGTTTTTAACTGAAACCTGCTCTTTTAAGTCATTTTTAGTTATTTATAAAACACTTTGTCAGTATTGTATTTCGCATGAAGCGTGTTGATGATATAGGTTTCATAGATTTCTCTTTCCATTGGTTCTTCCACAACGATCACCGCTATCTTGTAAACTTCATCACGGTGATTTTTGATCGGTGACACGGTATCTTCGAAATGTCGTTTCACACGTGGTCTTAATTTCCTTGCTTTACCAACAAAAAGCAATTCATCATTGGCGTTAAAGAATAAAATCATCCCGCCTTTATCGCGTGGAATTTTATTGTAATCGGTGAAGCCATATTCACTGCTAAGTGGTGCCTCGACTTTCTCGCCTACTTGTCTACTTTTTGTAATCACAATATCTGGATTAGGAATTTCAATTTTTATCATATAAAGACTCGCTCCCTGCTTAAAAATAACCGGCTATTCAAGTTAGCCAACAGCTCATTATAGCATAACCTGCCAATTTAGGTTTTACTTTCTTAATTTAACCATTTTTCTCATTTCAAAACCATCATTAGAATTGGTTCATGAATGATCGAACGGCGATTGTGGAAATAATGGTAGAAAAACAGGACTAATTTGGGTAAACTAAAGGTAAGTATTGGTATTATTTAATACCTTTGATGTCTTCCTTGAAAGTTTTTAAAGGTATTAACTTTCTAGTTACATTAGAAAGTGACATAAAAAATGTTGAAAGGGTGTTAGTATGGCAATTTCATTATCCAAAGGTCAAAAGGTCGACTTAACAAAAACAAATCCAGGTTTAACCAAGGTTGTGGTAGGGCTTGGCTGGGATACAAATCGCTATGATGGCGGGAAAGATTTCGATTTAGATGCAAGTATATTCCTATTAAACGCTAATGGTAAGTGTGGTTCTGAAGCAGATTTTGTTTTCTACAACCAGCTTGAAGGTGGGAATGGTTCTGTAGTACATACAGGTGATAATCGTACTGGTGAAGGAGACGGAGACGATGAGCAAGTAAAAGTCGACTTAGCTGCTGTTCCAGCTGGAGTAGAGAGAATTTCATTTGTCATCACGATTCATGATGCAGAAGCCCGCGGTCAAAACTTCGGACAAGTTTCCAACGCTTTCTGCCGGGTGGTTAATGAAGAAACAAATCAAGAAATCATTCGCTATGATTTAGGAGAGGATTTCTCGATTGAAACAGCGATCATTGTTGGTGAATTATACCGTCACAACGGCGAATGGAAGTTCTCAGCAGTCGGTTCCGGCTATCAAGGCGGACTTGCCCGTATTGCAACAGACTTTGGCTTAAACGTTGGATGAATAAGAAAAGCGAATGCGCCCTGGTCAGCCGCTAGGGCGCTGGAGCTGGACAATTCTCAAAGTCAAAAGTTATAAACTTTTATATAATGAAAAAGGACAAGAAGGTGTCATCTGATTCCTTCTTGTCCTTTTTGTTTACCTATAATTTTCCCTTGGGGAGTTCTCAATGCTTATATGACACTGCTTTTGGTTGATACTGCATCCACTGCATCCGTATCATTCACAGCGGAGATTGGAATGTTGATTAACGTCAAATCGCCATTTTCTTCACCAAATCCATAGTTCCGCTTTTCCGTGACTAATGTGTCCACTTGAAAGAATGGACCAATCGTTACAGAAGACTCATGTTCGAGTACATTAATTTTTAGTCCTAGAAAGTTAACAACCATCGGTGCGAAATTCAAAAGATTCACTTCCTTTCTACTGTTGGAGTTGTCGATTCAAAGGCTGTTAAGGAATCCATTACATCCCGATCATCCACTGCACTTCGAGTTGCAACAAAGTCACTATTGTCCCCGAAGTTTTGCCCGTACCCTTGATTTTTCTTATCCGAGTTGTGCCAATCTGCTAACAAATTTTGTCCAATATTTACAGCCGAAGCATTTTCAAAGGAATTTATCTTCAATAAGAAAATATTAATATTAACATAAGGTATTGGTGCAGGCATGAATAGTCCCCCTTGGTTTTGTTTTTAAATATATGACTCACCGGACTAGAATATGATGGAAACGAGGTGGAACAAATGAATGAAGAAAAGCTTAAGCATTTAATGGAGCTGGCTTCAAATATATACGGTACTGATTTTTGGAAGGATATTTTTGAGCAGAATATGATGGGTTCCTATATGGCAAATGGACAGCAGCAAAAGCTGAATAATCAAAATGATACAATGGCTAGTCGGCCAAATCCGCCTGTTGATTCGTCAAGTAAAACGATAGGTTCACCCCAACCTCCCAATCCTTCAAATGATTCATCGGGAGGCCAGAGGTTTCCGCTCGTGGATATGGTAAAGAAAGACGGCATGATAATAATCCTGATAGATCTTCCAGGTGTAAATAAAGAGGATGTACAATTAATGGTCAATCAAAATTATTTAATTGTTAAGGGGGTTTCGAAACTTCGCTTGAATGACGGTGATGCAGACGTGATCCTTTATGAGCGAAAGCATGGGGTGTTTGACCGTCATATTCTCCTGCCAGTACCGACCGATGGGAGTAATATCAATGCGAAATTCCATAACGGTATCCTCGAAGTCAGCTACCCGATCCCTGAGCAGGCAGCGGGTGAAGTAATCCCGATAGAGTAGCTACTTTGTCCGTTTGAAGGTGACACTATCCAGTACATCGCTGTCATCGACATAACAGATGGGGATTTGGAATTCACCCCCATCAGCATTATGTTCTCCGAAACCTTCGTTCCTACTTGTACTAACATTCCGATTCAGAAGGACATTTGAACCTGTTGAGAAGTTGCTGTTGTTTCCGAAGGTATTAATTTTAATATCATGTAAGTTTACTTTTGATGGTAAAAAGAACATGAATGACTCCTCCTTATGGTTGAAATGCTGGGGCAAAACATGGACATGTTCTGGCAAGTAGGGCATATACTGTGTGAAAGAAGACTGTCCACTAACGGGCGTCAAAAGTGGGGACTTGTATGCTATTAAAAAAACTATTCTTTTCCTCTAATAAAGATGACAAATATAATAAAATAGAACAAAAGCTGCAGCTTTTAGAGTTAGAAATTGAAAGGTTGCACCTGTTAGAAAAGAAATGGGAGAAGCAACAAGAAGAAAATATTCAACCGCCTATAGTAATTGAAAAGGTACATGTTGATAAAATCATATTCGATAAATTTGAATTAAATAATAACTTCGGACAACTCGGTATTAAAGAATTAAAAGGAAAGTTGAATATAGGAGCCACATACGGAAGTGATTTTTTGGGAGCGGGTGATCGCAAGGGGACTGAAGTAACTGAAGAAAAAGCAAAACAGAATCGTAAAAGTGAAAAATCCCCTCAAGCAGATGGCCCAAAAATCAATATTAAGCCAAAAAGTGAGTAAATAGCTCTTTTTCAAAATAATCAAAAGTGAGGGGTCCAAGTAATTAACCAGTAAGGGTCACTTACTTTCTTCCTTCCTAGTTGAATATAAAGGGATTTGTTGGTATGGTTACAATATGATTTCTAGGAAATTGAGGGAGAATATAGATGAAGTTTTTAGTTAAGACCCAGATTTTTGCCGTTTTATTGGCAATATTTTGGGTGATTTATTTAAATGTGTTAGCCTTTTTTGACCAGCCGGGACGCGCACTTCAGTACATAAATTGGTTTGTTTATGGATTAGCGATTGTATTAGCCATTTTTTACTTTTTGATGACTAAGGTTTTAATTGGACGGAACTGGATGGCTGTTCCATTGATAGTGATTCCATATTTCCTTCTATACAAACCACTCGCTCAGCAAATTCTCCTAAGTGTAACCAATGCAAGGTATGGAATGACACTGAAATTTTTTGCACTGTCCACTGGGACAACCTATCTGCTCGCCATCATTTTCGGATTAGGGTTGGGTATATTATTCACCAGACCACAATTTAAGAGATAAAAGCGGAAGCGCCCTGGTCAGCGGCGTATGGCCTCCTCGAAAAAGCTAACGCTTTTTCTTCGTGCGATGCCTATGCTGACGAAGCCTTCCCTGTGGAGCGCTCCAACTGAGATAAGGTGAAACTTCAATCAGCGAACGTACTTCTCGCTGATTGTTAGTTGAACCGATCGGGTTCTTACGGGCAGTTGAGAATCTACTGCCCGTTAAACGCGATAAAGGAAACACGAAGAGCCGGAGGCGATTCGCTGTTGACTTATCGTAGGGAGGAGAGCGAAGGACACTAGCCGCTAGGGCGCTGGAGCTGGACATTTCTCAAAATTAAAACTAAAATCTTATATTACAAAAAGGATAACTCCCAACATGTAAGTGGGAGGTTATCCTTTTTTCGCTTAATTGGGGTATATCCACGTTTGGAGTGTATTTATTTGGTGAGTTCCACACTAAAAATTCATGAATTCTTTGTATTTAGCTCTAGTTTCACAGAATTTTCCTTTTTTAAAATTTTTACTTCTTTTTTTCTGATAATTTCATTTTTATAATAAGAGTAAGAATGAAAATAAAGGGAGTGATTAGTGTGGACACAAATATAAAGAACTCGAGAGTGATTAAAAATTATAAGGGAACGGACTTACATGCAAAGGGCTGGATTCAAGAGGCAGCCTTACGAATGCTGATGAACAATCTTGATCCTGAGGTTGCCGAGCGCCCTGAGGATTTAGTGGTTTATGGCGGGATCGGCAAGGCGGCCCGGAACTGGGAATCGTATGATGCAATCGTAAAAACGCTGTTAGAATTAGAAAATGACGAAACTTTGTTGATTCAATCAGGAAAACCTGTTGCCGTTTGGAAATCACATAGGGATGCTCCCCGCGTTTTACTAGCAAATTCCAACCTTGTTCCAGCTTGGGCAAATTGGGATCATTTCAATGAGCTTGATCGTAAAGGCTTAATGATGTATGGACAAATGACAGCGGGAAGCTGGATTTATATTGGCAGTCAAGGTATTGTGCAGGGAACGTACGAAACGTTTGCTGAATTAGCACGTCAGGCCTATGGGGGAACATTAAAACATACCATTACCCTTACAGCAGGTCTGGGTGGAATGGGTGGTGCCCAGCCACTTGCTGTAACCATGAACGAGGGTGTTTGTTTAGCCATTGACGTCGATGAGTCAAGAGTCGACCGCCGGATTGAAACAGCATACCTGGATGTGAAAACCAAGGACCTTGATGAGGCATTACAATGGGCACAGGAAGCAAAGAGGGCGGGGAAGGCAATATCGATTGGCTTAATAGGAAATGCAGCGGAAATTTTACCATTAATGATTGAAAAAGGCTTTAACCCAGATGTATTAACGGATCAAACATCGGCACACGATCCGTTAAATGGATATGTGCCAGTTGGTAAATCATTAGAACAAGCAGCAGAATTACGGAAAGCAGATCCCAGACGGTATGTACAACTATCCAAGCAAAGCGTGGCTGCACATGTAAAAGCCATGTTAATCATGCAGGAGAAGGGAGCGGTTACGTTTGATTATGGGAACAACATTCGTCAGGTTGCTAAGGATGAGGGAGTAGAAAATGCTTTTGATTTTCCTGGCTTTGTTCCAGCCTATATTCGTCCGCTTTTTTGCGAAGGGAAAGGGCCATTCCGCTGGGCCGCATTGTCCGGCGATCCTGAAGATATTCGAAAAATTGATGACGTCTTATTACGTGAGTTTAAAGAGGATGACCACTTGTGCAAATGGGTAAAGATGGCACAGCAAAAAATCAGTTTTCAAGGCCTGCCATCTCGGATATGCTGGCTGGGTTACGGCGACCGTGCCCGCTTTGGCAAGCTCATTAATGATATGGTCGCAAGAGGAGAAGTTTCCGCACCGATTGTGATAGGCCGCGACCATTTAGATGCAGGTTCGGTCGCATCACCCAATCGGGAAACGGAAGGAATGAAGGATGGCAGCGATGCTGTGTCTGACTGGCCCATTTTAAATGCCTTAATCAATGCTGTTGGCGGTGCCAGCTGGGTTTCGGTTCATCATGGCGGCGGTGTAGGGATGGGCTATTCTCAGCATGCTGGCATGGTCATTGTAGCAGATGGAACCAAGGATGCGGAAGTACGGTTAGAGCGCGTGTTAACGACGGACCCAGGTATGGGAGTCGTTCGCCATGCCGATGCAGGCTATGAGCTGGCGATTAAAACCGCAAAAGAAAAGGGCATCCACATGCCCATGCTCCCGCAAGACTAATTTTTAAAAAAGGGGTTCTGAATTGGATGAGTAATGCACTATTTATTAGAAATGCAGCACAACTTGTAACCTTACAGGGGAGTTCCAATGCTCCGCTGGTAAAAGAAGCCATGTCTGAGCTAAACATCATTGCAAACGGCAGCGTATGGATAGAGGACGGTACAATTCAAGCAGTGGGTACGGACAAAGAACTGCAAGAAAAATATACTGGCCGTCTTGATAAGGCGGTAGTGGTGGATGCAACCGGCAAGGTAGTTACCCCAGGATTAGTCGATCCTCATACACATTTGGTTTTTGCCGGCAGCAGGGAGAATGAATTTAACATGCGTCTTGAGGGTGCATCGTATATGGACATCATGAATGCGGGCGGGGGAATTCATGCAACGACAAGACGAACGAGAGATGCGTCCCATGAACAACTTTTTCAGGAAAGTTATGATCGTTTGAATCAATTTTTAAAGCATGGTGTGACGACTGTTGAAGCAAAAAGCGGTTACGGGATGGAATGGGAAACCGAGCGGAAGCAGTTAGAAGTGGTTAAGCAGTTAAATGATAAGCATGTGATTGATGTTGTGCCAACTTTCATGGGTGCTCATGCGGTACCAAAAGAATATAAAAATGCCCCGGATGATTTTGTGAGAGTAGTCATAAATGAAATGATTCCAAAGGTGGCAGAGCTAGGGCTGGCCGAATTTAATGATGTGTTTTGTGAGCATGGTGTATTTACTCCGGAGCAATCTAGGAAAATATTAGAGGCGGGAAAGCAGTATGGTTTACTAGCAAAAATTCACGCTGATGAGATTGAACCGTATCAAGGGGCGGAGCTCGCAGCTGAAGTGGGCGCGATTTCAGCAGACCACTTATTAAAAGCGTCAGAGAAGGGGATACAGGCCATGGCTGAAAAAGGAGTGGTAGGCGTTTTACTGCCAGGCACGGCCTATTTTTTAATGGCGGAGTCAGCGAATGGCAGAAAGATGGTGGATTTAGGCGTGCCAGTGGCACTGTCTACGGATTGTAATCCTGGATCATCGCCAACTGTATCCCTCCCCTTTATTATGAATTTAGGCTGTTTGAAAATGGGGCTTACACCGGCGGAAGTGATAGCAGCAGCAACCATTAACGCGGCACATGCGATAAATCGGGGTGGAGAGATTGGTAGTTTAGAAGTAGGTAAGAAAGCCGACGTGACTATTTTTAATGTAGATAATTATATGAAACTACAATATTTGTATGGAGTGAATCATACTGATACGGTTATTAAAAATGGCCGGATTGTCGTTAAGGGAGGTCAATTAGTTGAAGAGCTTTCTTTACCCTAAATTGAACCCGCCAAGTTTTACATGGAATCGACCGGAAATGAATGAGGCTGTGACGAAGGTTCATGAATGGATTCAGCCACTAACAGCTGTAACTGAAACGAATAGTAAGAAGAATATCGATTTTGTTGTCGTCGGGGTTCCGTTATCTCGTTCTTCGATAAGTGCCTCTGGTGCATCTGAATTTCCTGATGCCTTCCGACGTGCTTGGAAAGGATTTACTACCTATAATGTGGAAGAGGATGTGGATTTGTCGGAATTGGCCGCCGTGGATGCAGGGGATGTGCCCATGCATGTGACCGATATCAGTCGCAGTCATAACAATATTGTCGAGGCAGCAGCTACCATTCACCGGAATTTTCCAACATCTACTGTGACCGCTATTGGCGGAGATCATTCCATTACGGCGATGATGGTGAAGGGATTGCATTGGTCAAAACCGAAGGACAGAATCGGTATCTTGCAATTTGATACTCATTTTGATTTACGAGACCTAAAGGAACATGGCCCAACAAATGGAACACCAATGCGAAACTTAATTGAAAGCGGTGTGGTCGAAGGCTCAAACATCTACAATATTGGATTACACGGTTTTTTTAATACGAAAGACTTAAAGCAATACGCTGATGAAAAGGGTGTCCATTATATAACCTTAAAGAATGCTAGAAAAAAAGGAATAGAGGACACTGTGCTGGAATGTTTACATTCATTGGCAGCACAAGTGGATATCATTTATTTAACCGTTGATATGGATGTTATAGATATAGCATATGGTCCAGGAGTGCCGGTGTCTACACCAGGAGGAATGACCACGGCAGAACTGCTGGAAGGCGTTCTAACCGCAGCTAAGCATCCAAAAGTTAAAGCCATGGACATCGTCTGTCTCGATCCCCTCAAAGACACACACGTACAGCCCACCGTCAAACTTGGAACACACATATTTTTAACCTTTCTAACAGGGGTAATGTTGAGATAGGTGTCAGGCACCACAAAGGAATGAGCAACGAAACTATTATCGTAGCTCATTCCTTTTCTTTTTTGTATTCAAATAATTAGGAGTAAACGGTAATGATGACGTCATTAGGTGTCCAATATTAATTTTTATGGACGTGTGCCTTTACATTTTTCATTCCATTTGAATTTACTATACAAGGCAGAGTTTGGAGCTTAGGAATGATTCAAATGAATTCTTAAAATACAATTTGACTAGACAAGCTGCAAAGGGTGGCAAACGGGATGGACTCACTGGTCGGGTATGAAAGCAAACCACTTCAATCGGCTGAATTAGTTATTATTCTAGAAGAGGAGGAAAAATATGGATATTCACCAATTAGATAACTGGATAAAAGATATAAAGGTTTGGAATGTTGTTAATGCAGACGTGGAAGTAGAAAATCGTTCTCCATTATCCATGTTAGGAAAAGGGAGACAAGGTGCGGTTTTTCAAGTTTCAGACGATATTTGTGTAAAAGTATTTGGTAATAAAGAGGATTGTGAACGAGAACATTATGCCTTATCGCTAGGACAGCATACGAATCTGTTCCCACGGATCCATGCAAAAGGTTCCCTCTATATTGCGATGGATTTAATCAAAGGGGTCGACCTTCGTGAATACTTACAATCACAGCCATTAACTCGGGAATTATCTTTCAAATTAATTGAAATGCTTATCACTTTTAAAACGATTGGTTTTGAGCGAATTGACCATCATAAAAGGCAAATTTTTATACAGCCCGATGGAAATCTGAAAGTCATTGACGTGGCGAGAACTATTTGGCGTGATCGCGTGTACCCGTATCCCCGAAAATTATTGACGTCTTTAGGCGAAGAAAATAAGGAAATCTTTTTATCACATGTGCAGGAAATGGCTCCTGAACTTTATGAAGAGTGGCTGCACTACATCAGAATGGAAGAACTCTCCCAACAAATTACGCAAACCCTTCTACCGCAAGAACAAGATAAAGAAGGATTGAGAGATTTATGCAAAAGATTGTTAACAACTGCAGATGAGCAAAAATATGTTGCTTCACTACAAGGTTTAGTTCATAAGGTGTTTAAGGAAGAATGGGTGAAAACGATGCTTGCCCGAGGCGTGGATCCGGACGAAGTGATGGAAAAGATTGATGAGTACTGGGATTCTCGTGAGCTGCAACAAGATAGGAATCCAGATTCTCACTCAGGTCAAAGATTCGCTGGTGAAAGCATTCATCGGGATAAACATAAAGGGGAACATGATCGGCACCATAAACATGATAGGGACCGTCATCATCAAAAGAAACGATTTGAAGGTGAACCTGAACACCGAGATCGAAACCGGAATTACAGTAATGCACCAGGTTTAAAAAGAAAACTTAAATTTTAATAGACATTCTGCAGCTAATACTATTCACACACAAATAGAGGAGGACCCAAATAATAAAATAAGGAGTAGGCTGAATGAAAGTTTTAGTAATCTGGCGGCTTCTCACCGTAGGAGGGGTTAATGCCGGTTGGCGAAACCGCTCGATTTATTTTAAACAGCATGGAATTGATACCGAATTTTTGTATACGACAGACCACGGCGGGCTCCATATCATGCAGGATATAGCTCCCGTTTATTTGACGAAGGATGAAAAGGAAATCATAAAAATTATTAGAAAAAATTCCTATGATGCAATCATTGTAGTGGATACAAAAGCCGCATATAAATGGATTAGGAAAGCTAAATACAAAGGTCCCGTCATTATAGAGGCACGAACTCCGGAAATGATTAAACTTATGCCACACTTAAAATCCTTTAAAGGGATCGAGCCGAAATGTATCATCGTCCCCTCCAACTACCAAAAAAGGTTAGTGTCTATTCTTACAAATGATATTCCCATCCATGTTATCTATAATGGCGTTGATACTACCTTTTTTCAGGCTTTACCTGAAGAGGAAGTCGATTACAACAGTGACCCCATCCTCCCAACCAGTAAAAAGATTATTGGATGGATTGGCAGATTGGACAAACGTAAGAACTGGCCAATGCTAATGGAGGCAGCAAAAAAGATTAAAAGTGAACGGGACGATTTGGAAATATGGGTGATCGGGGGAGCTCAAAGTGTGCAGCGGGAAGAATTTAAAGCAGTTTGGGAAGAGGAGGGGTTAACTGATATCATCAAGTGGTTTCCTGTCATACCTTACCAACAAATGCCACATGTGTATGCGAAAATTCGGCAATCAGGTGGCTGCACACTTGCCACAACTAAATCAGAATCGTTTGGAAATACCTTTATTGAATCAATGATTTGTGGGGTTCCCGTGGTAGCTTCGAGGATGATGCCAGTCACTGAGTTGGTTGTGGAAGGCGAGACAGGTCTACTTTTTCGCGGGCAAAATGTCGATGATGCAGTCAATCAAATTTATGGTGTCGTGGACGATCCAATTCGACATCAAAAAATGTCAGAAGCAGCGATAACGCGAGTTAAAGAAAATTTTTCCATTGAGGAAGTAGCTGGCCAATATATCCCTTTATTAAAAAAAATCGTTCAAGAAAGTCAAGTTAATGAGGGTGAGGTGGAACTTTCATGATCGCTCCAGTAGCTTTTGTTAAGTCGCTGGAAGGGAAATCCAACGCCAAGTTAATCACTTTTAGTGATGGTCATGATTATGTTGTGAAGTTTTTTCAGCCTGGATTTGAAAAGACCCTGCCGAATGAATGGATTGGATATTGTTTAGCCCGTTTTTTGGGACTACCAGTTCCATTTGCAAGAATAGTAGAAATCCCAAAAGAATTTTGTTCACAAGTACCTGAACTTGCCGGAGTGCATCATACTCAATATCAATTCGCCATATTGTATGTTTCCGATTGCCTCAATGCCCATCAGGTTACTGATATCCCAGCGATTAATAATGACGATGCACTAGCTGGAATTATTTTACTAGATTACTGGTTGTGTAATGGTGATCGTACCCGCAAAAACATTCTCCTCAAACAAATAGCCAATGGGGATTATCAATTATGGATGATTGACCAGGCAGAAATTTTTGGAACTTATAATTGGCTCCATGAAGATTTGGAAAATTTACCTGTAGAAGTGTTAAAAAGTGCTACCCATAAATTAATGGCACAGTTTATTAAAAATGAAAATTGTTTTAATGAATATCTTGACATCATTCAAACGATGCCCATTCTTTTAATGGAAGAAATCGTAACGCTGATTCCAGACGACTGGTTAGTTTCAAAGGAAGAAAAAAAGGCAATTGTCAGTGCACTCGTGAACAGACGAAAAAAAATACTTCCAGAGCTAATGGATCTGTTTTTAAAAAAGGTCTATCAGCCACTACATGCTAAAGAGGTTTAACTCCCTGGACCATCGGACAGGGAGTTTTGTTTTAATAGATACCTTCATGAAATAAAGGGGGAAATATGTGTGAATATTCCTTGGGAAAGCGCATAAACAGACAATTCTCGCGTTATTGTGCCATAAACAGAAGAATTCCGCTGGCAAAGAGAATGGGCTATAATAGATCATACATATAGATGGGACCATGAATGTTATAATCTAAAAAGACATTAAGCAAAGGGGGAAAAATCAGTAATGAACAAACCCGTTATTGTATATAGTACAAACGATTGCATTGAATGCACCATGGTTAAAAAGGTTTTAACAGAAGAAGGGATTGACTTTGAGGTTAGAAATATTGCGGCCAACCCTGAATATCAAAAGGAAGTTGAAAAATACGGTTTTCTTGGCGTTCCCGTAACGGTTGTGGAAAATCGAGCGGTGAAGGGCTTTACAAATGAGCTGAAAGAGCTAATGGAAATAGCCAAAAGTAAGGATTAGTAGGGTTTGTTTGCGGCAGGAAAGCGAATATCTGTACAATAGCCCTTTTGCATTTTTCAAACAATTATCTTTACATCGGAAATCATTAGCGTTATTATGAACGTAATTTAATATGTGATGTATCTACTAGGGGTGCCCTGTGATCAGGCTGAGAGAAAACGGTAAAGTTTTTAACCCTTCGGACCTGATCTGGGTAATACCAGCGTAGGAAAGTAGTCGAGTGAAATGTTATTTATTACTCTTTCTAACTAACCAGGTCCAAATTTTGGATCTGGTTTTTTATTTCAAATAAAAGGAGAGATTGGATTGGAACTAAACAGTTTGTCAGAAACATTGGAAAAAGTGAGAAAGGGTAGGCCGCTTGTACATAACATAACAAATGTCGTTGTTACCAATTTTACGGCGAATGGTCTGCTTGCACTTGGTGCATCGCCCGTCATGGCCAATGCCATCGAAGAGGCAGCCGATATGGCAAAGATTGCTAGTTCCGTAGTGTTAAATATAGGGACGTTAAATGCGCAGACTGTGGAGGCCATGATACTGGCTGGAAAGGCGGCCAATGAAAACGGTGTTCCAGTCATTTTTGACCCAGTTGGAGCAGGGGCAACTCCTTATCGAACGGCAACCGCACGAACCATTATGGGTGAAGTGAAAGTGTCCATTATTAGAGGAAATGCGGCTGAAATTGCCAATGTCATTGGGGAAAGCTGGGAAATTAAAGGGGTTGATGCAGGTAAGTCGCAAGGAAATATCACTGAGCTTGCGATAAAATCAGCTCAACAATTGAAATGTCTGGTTGTCATCACGGGTAAGGAGGATGTGGTGACTGATGGAAAAACGACCTATGTGGTGAGCAATGGCCATCCGATTTTGACAAAGGTAACAGGAACCGGCTGCTTATTAACCTCTGTGATTGGAGCATTTGCCAGTGTGGAAAAGGATTTGCTTCAGGCCTCAACAGCTGCTTTATCCTATTATGGGATCGCAGCGGAGAAGGCAGCTATCAAAACGGCTCAATACGGACCCGGCTCCTTCCAAATTGAATTTTTAAATCAATTATCGCTTGTTTCTGAGAAAGATTTAAAGATGATGGCATCTGTTAAAAGGGGGGACTTTCATGAATAAAGCGTTAACGATAGCAGGTTCTGATAGCGGCGGCGGTGCTGGAATTCAAGCCGACTTAAAGACGTTTCAAGAATTAGACGTTTTTGGCATGTCCGCCATCACAGCGGTTACGGCTCAAAATACGTTGGGGGTGCACGGTGTCTATCCAATGGCCCAAGCGGCAGTGGTCAAACAGATTCAAGTCGTCACTGAGGACATCGGGGTAGATGCAGTGAAAACAGGAATGCTGTTTAACGCAGAAATAATTGAAGCTGTTTCAAAGCAACTTAAGATTTTTAACATGAAAAATATCGTGGTGGACCCTGTTATGATCGCCAAGGGCGGGGCCTCATTACTGTTAAATGAAGCGATTTCGACTATGAAAACCCAATTACTGCCCTTGGCTGCAGTAATTACGCCCAACATTCCCGAAGCGGAAGTGTTGACGGGAAGGACGATTCATACCGTTGAGGAAAAACAGGATGCTGCTAAAAGATTACATGAATTAGGAGTTGCCAATGTTGTCATTAAGGGCGGACATGACGAGAACGATGCTGAATCAGTTGATTTATTATTCGATGGAACGGTGTTCTATACTTTTCCGCGCAAGAGAATCCATACCCAGAACACACATGGAACCGGCTGCACTTTCTCTGCAGCGATTACGGCAGAACTGGCTAAAGGGAAAGATGTATATGAAGCTGTTCGGACAGCGAAAGATTTTATCCATGCGGCTATAGCAGATGACTTAGGAATCGGACAGGGATATGGCCCAACCAACCACTGGGCCTATCAAAAAAGAAAAAACACAAAGGAGTTTGCGGGTTCATGACCAATTTACGAGAAGCACTACGGGTTTATTTTATTATGGGGAGCACAAATTGTCTGAAAGACCCTGTTTATGTCTTAAGAGAAGCCATTGCTGAAGGAATTACATTTTTTCAATTTCGTGAAAAAGGCGAAGGGGCTTTAACGGGAATTGAAAAATATGCACTGGCCAAAGAACTTCAGAGTCTGTGCAAGGAGTACCATATTCCCTTCATAGTGAATGACGATATTGAATTGGCGCTAGAAGTTGGGGCAGATGGTGTTCATATCGGACAGGAAGATGAGCCAGTAACCACGGTAAGGGAAAGAATTGGAGAGGAAAAAATTCTAGGGGTATCGGTCCATTCAATGGGGGAGGCATTTACCGCATTAAGCGCAGGAGCAGACTATTTCGGGATTGGTCCTATTTTTCCAACAACCACCAAAGCAGACGCCAAACCATCACGGGGGACGACTCTCATTGAGTCATTACGACAGGACGGATTTATCATCCCTATTGTTGGAATCGGTGGTATCACGATTGAGAATGCTCAATCCGTGGTAAAGGCCGGAGCAGATGGGGTGTCAGTTATTTCGGCAATAAGCCATGCGGAATCGCCACGGGAAGCGGCTCGAGCATTATGGAAAAATATCAATGCAGGGGAAGAGTGATGATATGAAAAAGACACATAAACTAACGCTGACGGCGATGATGATTGCGATTGGAACGATTTCTAGTAATCTCGTAGCTATTCCCATCGGGTTTACCAAGGTCTTTCCGATGCAGCATTTCTTAAACGTGTTGTCGGCAGTCATATTAGGACCATATTATGCGGTAGCACAGGCATTTTGCGTGTCTTTGATAAGAAATTTAATGGGAACTGGTTCTATTTTTGCCTTTCCTGGCAGTATGGTCGGGGCATTGCTGGCTTCCCTATTATTTTTAAAAACACGAAAAATCTATTTGGCGTTTATCGGGGAAGTAATCGGAACGGGGATCCTGGGTGCATTGCTGTCCTATCCAATTGCCACGCTTATTCTTGGCCAAAAGGCAACCTTATTTGGGTTTATCCCTTTATTCATATTCAGCTCCTTTGCGGGGGCACTGCTTGGTTTTGTCATTTTAAGTGTTTTCTTAAGGAAAAAAGTAATCATGATCAGAGAAAATAACTCTACTCAACTATAAAAAAAGAATTGCCATGAGAATAGGAATTATTCCGGAATTGGAGGTACATAAATGAAATTTTCACAACGCCTTTCTGAAAGAGTAAAGGAAATATGGGTGAAAACCCATCAGCATCCATTTGTGACCGGGTTAGGAACTGGCGAACTTCCTGTAGAGTCGTTTATCCGCTACATGAAGCAGGATTATGTGTTTTTACTCGACTATTCCAAGCTTTTTGCATTTGGAGCGGTTAAAGCAAAGGATTTAGAAACAATGGCGGCTTTTGCAAAGCTCTTAAATGAGACTTTACATGGAGAAATGGATTTGCACCGTCAGTATGCAAAACGGTTTGGTATTACTAATGAAGAACTGGAAGAAACACAACCAACGCCCATTAACTTGGCATACACACGTTATATGCTGAATGTAGCTCAAAACGGAGCACTTGAGGAATTAGTCTCGGCATTGCTGCCGTGTATGTGGAGCTATTGGGAGATTAGCAAAATGCTAGCAGATGAATATCAAGGTGCTATTGTTCACGTAATGTACGGGGATTGGGTGAAAATGTACTCCTCAAATGAATTCGCCTCCTTGACGATGTGGCTTATTGATTTGCTAGATCAATTAGCAGATGGAAAGCCAGAACGAGAGTTAATCAGATTAGAAGAACATTTCCTGACGGCTTCCCGCTTTGAATATATGTTTTGGGATATGGTTTACCAGGGGGGCGAGTGGCCTGTTTAAGTCACCCATGTTATCGATCACTGAATTATCGTATGCATTTAGCGGGGAAAAACAAATTTTTAAACAGATATCACTAGATGTAAATGCCGGCGAATTTGTTTCAATCATTGGGGCAAGCGGGTCAGGAAAAAGTACATTGTTTAGATTGATCACCGGTTTACTCGAGCCGGATCAAGGGGAGATCCGAATGAATGGTCATGAGTCAGGCAAACGGTTAGGCAGTATAGGTTATATGCCCCAGAAGGACCTGCTTTTACCATGGCGGTCGGTTTTAGACAATGTCTTACTGCCTTTAGAGATTACGAAGGCAGAAAAACAAAAAAAATTACCTGAAATTCGGGAGTGGCTGTCCCGCTTTGGTTTGGCTGATTATGGAAAAGCCTACCCGGCTGAATTATCGGGAGGAATGCGGCAGCGGGTTGCATTTTTAAGAACTTTAATGACAGGCAAAGACCTATTATTGTTAGATGAGCCATTTGGCGCGCTTGATTCTCTGACTAAACGCAACATGCACATCTGGTTACTAGGACTGTGGGGGAACTTACAAAAAACAGTCTTGTTTATTACCCATGACCTGGAGGAAGCGATTTTGTTAAGTGACCGGATTTATCTCTTGATGAATGACGGTACTATTCAAGAAGTAAGCATTGATTTACCAAGACCAAGAAATTCAGAACTAATCTATCAATCAGAGTTTATTACCTTGAGAAAAGAATTGGAGCAGCTGATTCAAAATGAGAACTAGACTAAAAATTTGGGCAGGGGATTATGGTTTGTTTTTGATTGTGGTCCTCTTCCTCGTTAGCATGTGGGAATGGGTAGTACGGCAAGGCATAATTCCTTCCTTTATATTACCTTCTCCTTCAGCCATTTGGAGAGCATTAGGAGAAAACCGGGATCTTTTGTTAGAAGAGCATTTGCCGGCAACCCTTAAAGAAGTCTTAATTGGTTTTGCCATTTCGGTATTTGCTGGGGGACTACTTGGAGTCGGAATGCACTTTTCGCCTTCGTTGGAGAAGATCCTTTATCCGTTCCTCGTCATCTCACAAACGATCCCATTGATCGCTATTTCGCCAATTTTTATCATGTGGTTCGGCTATTCCATTTGGAGCAAGATTGCTGTAACGATTTTAACGGCATTTTTTCCAATCGTTATCAGTACATATGATGGGTTGAAATCAGGGGGCAATGAGTATAGGGAATTATTGTTAACAATGGGTGCAAATCGCTGGACAATTTTTAAAAAAGTCCAGATACCGCTGGCTTTACCCTTTCTTATGTCCGGTTTGAAAATGTCTGTTGTTTATTGTGTTGTCGGAGCAACCATAGGAGAATGGCTCGGGGCTAGTGAAGGTCTCGGCTACTTTAGCAGGCGGATGTCAGGAAACCTAAAAGCAGATGCGGTGTTTGCATCTATCTTCCTATTATCCTTATTGGGAATGGTCCTGTTTTTATTCATCAGTTTAATAGAAAAACAATTTATCAAAAATAAATTTAGCAACTAAGAGAAGGGGAATGAATAGTGAAGAAAAGTGCTTTCATCTTGCTTGGTCTTTTGGTACTTCTATTAAGTGCATGTGGGAAAAATGCTGATAAGGCATCCGGTTCCATATCGACAAGCAAGGATAAACTCGAAAAAGTCAGCTTAATGCTAGATTGGTACCCTAATGCAGTCCATTCCTTTCTTTATGCAGCGGAGGAAAAAGGCTACTTTAAGGAGCAAGGCTTAGATGTTGATATCCAAATGCCTGCTGATACCAATGATCCGCTTAAACTTGTGGCTGCCGACCAAGTAGATATGGCGCTCAGTTATCAACCACAGGTACTTGTCGCACGGAGTGAAAAGATTCCCGTACAATCGTTTGGTGCTATTGTTCGTCATCCGCTCAATCAATTAATGATACCAGAGGAAAGCACGGTGCAATCCCCAAAGGATTTGGAAGGTAAAACCGTTGGTTATCCTTCCATTCCACTAGACGAAGCCATTGTGAAAACCATGATCCGTTCTGATGGAGGAAATGCTGAGAAGTTTAAAATGGTTGATGTAGGCTGGGACTTAATTCCGGCAATAGCAACTAAAAAAACAGACGCACTGATTGGCGGCTATATTAACCACGAAAAATTATTGCTGGAGAAAGAGGGTCATCCAGTGAACATCCTAAATCCCGCCGATTATGGTGTTCCGGATTATTATGAATTAGTTTTGGTAGCGAGCGAAAAGGGTTTAAAGATGAAACCAGATGTGTTTAAAAAGTTTATGACAGCGATTAGAGAAGGACAAAAATTTGTCCAAGAACACCCGGAGGAGGGGCTGTCCCTGTTATTAAAGCAAGCGGACCAATCGTCGCCATTAGATAAAGAAATTGAGACGAAAAGTTTAGAAATTCTGATGCCATTAATGGATGCAAACAAACAGCCATTCGGCTACCAAAATCCAGAAACATGGAAACAAGTATCCCAATGGCTTAAGGAAAACAAAGTCATTAAACAAAACATAAAACCAGACGAAGCATTCGTTAATTTATAAGTCAGCGATATGGGTAAGGGTGTCAGGCACCGTTCGTGGACAATGTCCACGAGCGGTGCCTGACACCTATTTTCATTTTACGACTGTAGAAATAGTGGGTGGTAAACAGGTCTTGTGATCATTCGCATGAGGTAGGCTGAAATCTTTGGGTCTGGTTTTCTTTTTTTGTTTAGGAAGTCGATGATGGTATTAGCGCTACGGATTCCTACACCATGTCCGTAGTATTTGTCGTCACCAAAAAAGATGACATTTTCGGCCCGCCAGTGTGATTGTTTTGGGTCAAAATCAGGGTTGTTGAAGTGGAGGATATCGCCAGGCAAATAATCATCCCCATACAGTTGATGGATGGGAAGATCCTCATCAAATTGCCAATCCATTAAGTAAAGTCTGGCAAAAAGAAGATCAAACCGCTGGCTTCCTATCGAATAAAGAGCAGCTAGATAAAGAACGATCGCGATGCCAGTCGAGCAATCAAACGCATAGAGCTTCCCATTTTTAAGAACATCCAGTAAGGCAATCGATGGACGTGCATTTGGCTTTAATAGGAAACCGCCATTTGCTAAACGATCCCAATACTGTCTATTGCAAAACGCGTACGTGAAAGTGGTAAATTTGACACCACTTTTATCAAGTTCTCTTGCTGCTTTCATGGTATTTGAGCGGAATAAGAGTTCAAATTTTAGTTGATTTAACGTTAAGTATTCATATGTTACCGAATAAGCAGCCATTTTTTGAATGATTGATTTCTCTTCCTGTGTGAAATTGCCATTTAAAAGCTCCTCAGGTGGGACAATTTGCTGATTAATTTTAATCATGTTTTTCCTCCTGGTTACAAATATCATTTCAATCTAAACATATGAAACTCTTAAGTTTATAATTTATCATTTCTAGAAAAATTCTTGTTGGATAGAATATTAAAGACAATACTGTCCTCTCCATACGGACAGTGTCCGTGAATGGTGCCTGACACCAATAAGCAAAAAAGCATCCCTTCTATCAAGAAAGAGGGGACGCTTTTTTACGTAGGAGGAACTTGGATGTTTTATTATTTTTCATATATTTAACGTACATGAGCATGAAGACAAAAGCGCTGATCAATCTTAGGATGGAGCTTATTTCCATAGCTGCCTTCATACCAGATACTTCTAACAGCCAAATACCGATTTGTGGAGCGATAAAAGCAACAAGCGATAACAAAACATTATAGGTAGTGATGCAGTATGTTCTCGTTTCCTTAGGTGACTGTTCCAACAAAAGATTAAACAAGAGAAGCGTGGTACCGGAAACAAAAAAGCCGGAGGACATGGAAACAATGGTTAAATAAACGAGATTAGTAGACAAAGCATTTAAAACAGGGGCTGTTGCCATTCCGACAGCTACCCAGACAAGCATAAGAATGGTTGATTTTTGTTCAGCCCATTTCTTCCATAAAGGAAAGGAGAAAATTTGCACCAATTGATTGGCCACTGAAAAGATACTAATCCATAAAATCGTGGCATGGGCATATTTCACATTATAAATATTAAACAACCCCCATGCCATTTGCCAAGTAAGATTAAAACAAAGGGCAGCAATCAAAAACCATTTGTATCCTCGATTTTTAAAAATGGACCAATCCATGGTGGACTTCTTTTCGTCATTGTTTGTCTTCGCTTGGACTGATTCCTTATGCTTTAATAAAAAAAACATTTCTAACAAACCAAATAGAAAGGCGATCACAAACAAGAGTTGATAGGCAGCTGCATTGTCGGTTTGTTTTTTCATGACAACACCAATAATTAGAGTAGTGAACATTCCTACGATCGTTAACAGCCGGTTTCGATCACTGAAAAACGCTCCACGCCGTTCCTCATTTATCATGCCACTAATGAGAGTCTGCCAGCCGATGGTGGAAATCGTACCGGGAACATTCATTAAAGCGATAATAATTAAAAAAGTCCATGCCTGATAGGCAGAATGAATAAAAACCACACCTGCCAGAAGGAGGAACAGCAGCCTTGCCCATAAAATAGACATCGCAACCACTTTTTTCTGCTGCTCGAGTCGATTTAAAATAATTGCAGCTGGAATCGTCATGATGAGTGCAACCAATGGAGGGAGAGAACTAATCAAGCCCACTTGATAATTGGTTGCCCCAAGAATGGAGATGGCGAAAATCGGAAAAAAGTTACTTGCAAGGTTCAAGGCAATGGTCGACACCATCCCATGATAGATACTGACTTTTTCGTTATATGTGCGCATGTGTCTTCACCGTTTCCTTAATAAATTCTTTAGTAATTATACAATCAAAAATTATGAATCGATAGATAAATTTTAAATAGAATGTATTTTACGATAATTGATAAAAGAACAACAATTCTGAGGAAAAAGTCCTATTATTGATTGTTCTTCTACACGACAATGGTTTCAATTTAACAACTTGTACCATTTTCTTTTTTTATCGGTTTGCTTTATAACTTTCTTTCTGTTATAGTAAAGGAGAATTATTTTTGTGAGTCGGAAAGAACGTGAAAGTGTACTGCGCTTTTTGTCTGGAAGATTTGAGCAAGGATAGTAACACATTGTGTGCACAAAGCACACAGCAGGAGGAAACACACATGGAACAAGGTAAAGTAAAATGGTTTAACGCAGAAAAAGGTTTTGGATTCATCGAACGCGAAGCTGGAGACGACGTATTCGTACACTTCTCTGCTATCCAAGGCGAAGGTTTCAAATCTTTAGACGAAGGTCAAGCAGTAACTTTTGACGTAGAACAAGGTCAACGTGGCCCACAAGCTTCTAACGTTCGTAAAGCATAATTAACCACATAAATGAAAAAAGACTCTCTAGCAGGGTCTTTTTTTTTGCAAAAAAATATAAAAAGATCCCGCTCAAAATAGGAGCGGGGAACCTGAAGCAATAAAGTAAATGGTAAAAATAAGTATAGCATAGAATGTGACTGACATCACAAACTTTTTTGGGAAGTATACCTACCTTTCACACTCAACACGCTAACTAGCAAAAGATTATTATTTTGTACCTTAAATGTTATAATCAAATAAATATACATATTGAAGGGAAGTGTAGCCATGTCGATTCAGAGAATGCAGGTAGAACGATCTGAGTTAACGCACTATATTCCACCTCAGGGGGACTATGAAGCCTTTCGGGATGATGACCATTATAAGGAAAAGCTGAAGGAATGGGGGCTGTCATCAGCAAAAGAAGCAAAAAGGGAATTTTGGTACAAAGAGAAAAATTATCAACGTTTGGTAACGATTAAAGGATATGAAGCCTACGGCAGTTTAGGAGATCATAATACCCTTATCATAGAATTCCAAGATGGAAATTTGACGTGTATTCATCCCGCTTATTTAAAGGAAATGCAGCAGTCAAGCTTTGGAAAAGAAAGCTTGATCAACATGGAGAATGATGAAACAAAAGGTGAGACAGCAGTTGAAGGTCCAACTGAGACAGAAAGACCCATTCCTGAAAAGGCGCCTAAAAGAGAAAAGGCTGCTAAATCAGCGAAAGAGCCGAAAGCTAAGAAAGAAAAAGCACCAAAGCTCGAATTGCCTGCTGAAAAAGTACATTTCACGGCAGCAGTTAAACAATTTGCCTTAGTCTATAATCCTTTTAATGAAGAAAATGATGAAGTGGTCGTACTTGAAAATGTCCAAATTGTTCAGGAAAACCCACTCGAACTCGGACTTGCCTGGTGCAGTCATAGTAAGACACTGAAAAAATTCGAATTGGCGCCTGGAGATTTACTTGAATTTGATGGCAAAGTAGCCGCGAAGAAAATGGGAAAAGGAAAAGATGCACCCGATGAATTCCTTGTTGACGAAGCTGTAAGGTATAAAATAAATAATCCATCTAAAATCGTTAAAAAATAGGACCTCTATTGGAGTTCCTATTTTTTTGCATAAGAGTAAACTTTACTGAAAGTATTTTGAAGAAAATTAAGAAAAGATAGGGTATAATGAAATTTCGATATTTTATTTACTATAGGAGTACACTAGTATGAATCAAACGTTTACGATGAAGGAAAAAGCAAAACAAATTCTTGTCATGTTAGTACCAATTTTAATTACTCAGCTAGGCATGTTTTCGATGATATTTTTTAATACGGTGATGTCAGGAAGATACAGTAGTTCTGATTTAGCGGGAGTAGCAATCGGTTCGTCGATATGGGGTCCAGTCTTCAATGGTATTAGTGGAATTTTTCTGGCTGTATCTCCGATTGCGGCCCAGCGGTTTGGACAGAAGAAAAACGAAGAGGTAACAGATGTTGTTAAACATGGGATGTATCTTTCGGTTTTGATTACAATCATTGTTGCCATTTTCGGTTTCCTTTTGTTAAATCCTATTTTAGAGTGGATGAAGTTATCTCCAAGTGTTCGTGATACGGCCTATCATTATTTAATTGGGCTTAGTATTGGAATGCTTCCTCTGTTTCTTTTCAATGTACTTAGGTCCTTTATTTACGCCTTAGGGAAAACACGCGTCGTGATGGTGATCATGCTGTTATCATTGCCGATTAATTTATTTTTAAATTATGTCCTGATCTTTGGAAAACTTGGATTTCCAGAGCTTGGCGGTGCAGGAGCTGGATATGCGACCGCCATCACAGATTGGGTATTTCTAGGGATGACCATTTTTATCGTTAAAACCCAAGAATCATTTTCTAAATTCCGTGTGTTTTCAAATTTAAAAGAGTTTTCCTGGGAGCAATGTAAAGAAATATTAAAAATAGGGGTGCCAATGGGGCTTTCTGTATTCTTCGAGACGACCGTGTTTGCAGTTGTTACGATTCTATTAAGTAAGTTTAGTGTCACCACAATTGCTGCTTATCAATCTGCATTAAATATTGTTTCATTTCTCTATATGATACCGATTAGTATTTCTACGGCACTGACCGTTCTCGTTGGCTATGAAGTGGGGGCTCGGCGCTATCAAGATGCTAAGCAATATAGCTGGTTAGGGATCGTTCTTGCCATGTTAATTGCACTTGGGACAGGATTATTAGTCGTGGCCTTTCGTTATCAGGTCGCTGGTTTGTATTCTAATGAAACTGCGGTTATCAACTTAACAGCCAACTTTTTAATCTTTGCGTTATTCTTCCAAATATCGGATGCGATCCAGGCAACCGCACAGTCGGCTTTAAGAGGCTATAAGGATGTAAATATCGCCTTTGTTATGACACTGATCGCATACTGGTTAATTTGTCTCCCAAGCGGTTATCTCCTTGCTCATTATACAGGACTTGGTGCAAGAGGATATTGGATCGGCTTAACAATAGGCTTGCTCGCAGCGGGAATTGCCCTTTCCATTAGACTCATCTACATCCAGAAAAAAAGATTTGTCATGGCGGCAGCCGCTAATTAACACTGTTGGTGTCAGGCACCATTATGCCGATTATGATGGTAAGTATTGTGGGAAAGGGATAAATGGTGTCAGGCACCGTTTTATAGAATTTGTAAAAATAATAAGGACGGGCCACTTAGGTGGCACCCGTCCTTTATTGCTTTTTTCTTAGATAAAAATGTGCGTTTTTTGTGAAAATTGAAATATGTTTACTTTATTTTCCAATGCTAAAATATACTGTGAAGTAGGATTAAAATTTGCTGAGGTGACCTTTATGGGTAGAAAAGTACACTTTGACAATGATTCGTTCGTCCTTAAGTTGACAGGGGTATTAAGTGTATTTGCACTAAAATGGCAGCTGAAGATCCCTTATTCAGCTATAAAAAGTGTTTATATAGATGAATTCGAACCACCGCTGTGGATGCTCCAAATGCCCGGCACCTCAATTGCACCACTCCATATATATGAAGGCAGCTTCAAATTTGGCCATGAGTGGTATTTTCTTTCTTACGAGCACGCAGTCCCACTTCTTCACTTGGAAGTAGAAAGTTTTGGACGCTATAAATATATTATTTTTGAAATGGAAAATCCGCGTGCTGTAATGATTGAGTTACGTAAGAAAATAAGAGAATTAGAGGAGGATTGATCAACTGCTGGTCCAATTTTAAGTTAAGAATTTAAAAAAATAGTAATTTAATAAAATAATGACGCCATTCCAGCTGGAATGGCGTCTCAATGTTTAATATAATTTTTTTAGACCGAACAATTTGCTCAATAAGCTTTGGTTTTTATCCGTAATAATGAGTTCATCCATAATAAGCTTTTCACGATGATTATGAATCCAGTTCCGTAATTCTTGCTTATCTTTACAAAGAGTATAATATGTTTCCCCACCTTTACCAAGCGCGTTGACAACATATCGACGAGTGCTCCCCATAATGCCCACCTTTAAAATAATATAGTTTACTATAAGGATTATAACAGGCTTATAAAAATAGTCCATGATTATTTTTCGCCAAAAAACTCAGTTTGTAAGTAAAGACTTAAATTGACAATATTTAGGTTATGAAAATATAATAACTTAGATAAAAAATACACAATAGTTAGAAGAAAAAAGTTTTGTGACCCCGTATCTTTTTATCCAGCTTGAAACGTTAAAGGAATAGAGAGTGCAAAAAGGAGTGAAAACATGTCACAAAATATGGATATGAACAACGGAGAAGGGATGCAGCAAGAACCAGAATGCTGGGTTGACTATTACCCAATGCTGCAGCGGTACTGCCGATTTTTAGCTCAAAACGCTTGGGACGGTGACGATATCGCCCAAGAGACCTATATGAAAGCATTAAGGTATCAAGAGCATCAGTTAAGTTCCGCCTTGTTAAAAAGAATCGCCTACCATCATTGGATTGATCAGGTACGTAAGCGGAAAAAAGAGTCGCTTGAAACTGATGTAGACCTTTCCAGTCATCCTATTACCCAGCAACTTGATGAAATAAGAAATGCAGTTGACTTGCTGCTTTGTAACTTCACTCCTAAACAAGCCGTTATTTTTATGCTGAAAGAGGCGTTTCAATATCAGATTAAAGAGATTGCGGACATCTTAAACACGTCAGAAATGGCTGTGAAAGCAAGCCTGCACCGAGCGAAAAAACGATTGGAAAAAGATGAAAGTCAATCCGCTGCTATGGAACCCTTCTGGAATAAGGAAGAGAGGCAGCAGCTTGCAGATAGTTTTTATCAAGCATTGAAGGATCAAGATCCAGCTGTCCTGATTCAATCCATCCCTGTTCCTGAAAGCAAAGGTAAGATGCCTAGGTCAAGCGCCAACAACACCAATAAAAACCATCTTACATCTCCTTTAAGCACTCTCTGTATGGCGGCATAGCCAATTATTTGCTTCAAGGAGGATGATGAAATGAGTACCATTCCATATGTAATTGAACAATCTAACCATGGTGAACGTTCCTACGATATCTATTCACGTTTATTAAAGGATCGAATTATTATCATTGGGGATGAAATAAATGATCAAATCGCCAATAGTGTTGTGGCTCAATTATTATTTTTAGCAGCTGACGACCCTGAAAAGGAAATTTCTCTTTATATAAATAGTCCAGGTGGATCCACTTCAGCTGGGTTTGCAATCTATGACACCATGCAATACATTAAACCTGATATCCGGACCATTTGCACCGGAATGGCTGCCTCGTTCGGGGCGATGTTACTCTTAGCGGGAACAAAAGGAAAACGCTACGCCTTGCCCAACAGTGAAATTATGATTCATCAGCCCTTGGGTGGCGCCAGAGGGCAGGCAACCGAAATTGAAATATCAGCACGACGTATTTTAAAACTAAAAGATCATCTTAATCAAATTATCTCCGAGCGGACAGGGCAGCCGGTTGAAAAGGTTGCGAAGGATACTGATCGAGATTATTTCATGAGCGCCGAGGAAGCAAAAGAGTATGGGATAATAGACGAGATTCTTCATCCTAAATAGAATTGAAAGAATTAGAAACGAAAAAGCAATGCGGGGGAATGAAGCCGCATTGCTTTTTGGTATTCATATACAAACAACTGGGAATGATGAAACCTTTTATGAAAGGGAATCGTCTAAAGTACAATGAAGGCCATAAACTTTGGTTTAGACGATTGATGGAGGTAATCGTATGTTTCGTTTTATTATTCAGTTTGGCATAGCGGCACCAGTGCTGTTATTTTCTACTTTGACGGCATGGTACGAGGGCAGTGCCATTTTAGATAATCCTTGGGAATGGAGCTATTCTACACCTTTTACACAGTTATTTAACGGGAAAGTCAGTAAAGCAAGTGACATTTACCAATTGGATTACTTCGTATATGCGGCTAAATTTCAACCGATTTTTCCAATTCTAATGGTGACGAGCAGTTTATATATCCTCATTCTAATAGGGTACTATCTTTTAAAAAGTCAAAAAAGGTTGTTTTCCTCCTATCTAGCTGTTTTGGGTACTGTGCTATTGATATGTAGTTATTTTATTTCTAATACCCCGACAACAGGGGGGCAGATCATATTCGACGTTTTCCTTATGTGTGGGGTATTGTGTGTAGGAATTGCTCTGGTATATGATAAATTTTTAAACTGGATAAGGTTAAAGATTATTAAATAAGGGCTGTCTATACAGGTAGCCTTTTATTGTTACGTTAGATTCCATTTACAAATTTTCTTAAACAGGTCTCTTTCTCATCTTGCGATTCCCCACTTTAAAAAATAGCCTTAGCAGCGGCGGGACAGCAAAATAAATAAAAAAGAGCCGGAATAATTGGTACCCTGTGACCATTGATAAATCCGCATGAACGACATGAGCCAGAATAGCCATTTGGTCCATTCCACCTGGTGCCAAACTAAGTAAACTGGTCGATGGCGTGATGTGGTAAAAATGAATTAACAATAATCCCAAACCGACAGACCCAATGATCATGAGTAAGCCACTTAGAAGTGCTAGGGAAATAATTTTCGTTTTATGCTCCAATTTTTCCGGATTTAATAATAAACCAATGTACCCGCCAATCATGAATTGGGAAATATCCAAAACGGAAGGGGGAAGTGCAGGGCCTTGAAGTCCAGCAATACCAGCAATTGCTGTTCCTAAAATAGGACCTAATAAATAGGGAGTCGGAAATTTAAGTTTTTTAGCAAGAAAAGCGCTGACGACACAAATCACGACAAATAGCACAACCGTTGGTAAGAGAGGTCCAGAAGATGGAATGGATTTTCCCACCAAGTCCGATGCCGTTTGCACCGGTGTATGGTTAAACAGCGGACCAAAAAGAAGAAACGGTACCAAGAATATGATCATCAATAATCGGGCCACTTGTAGAAAGGTCACCGTAGTGATATCGATGCCCTTCATTTCTTCGGCAAAAATAATCATTTGTGAAAGCCCGCCAGGAATACTGCCGGTCAATACGGTTGGATAATCCACACCGGTTAATTTGGAGACAACAACGGCAATGCCAGCGCAAAAAAGCACCAATAAAACAGTCATAAGCAGCATGGATGGCAGCTTAGCGATAATTTGCAGCAGCGCCTCTTTCGTAAAAGCTAACCCTGTAGAATAACCGACTACAATTAATCCTGCATCCCGAATGGAAACAGGCCAGTAAAACTTTATTTTTCTATTTCTAGCTCCAATTAATACAGCTGCCATAGGACCTAAAAGCCAGGGAATCGGTGTATGTAAGGCTGAAAAAACAAGTCCGCCAATAAAGGCTGTTAATAAGGTTATGAAAAAACGCAATACTTTATTGTCAACTTTCTTTGTTGAGGGAATCAATAAAAACACTTCCATATAATTTTTTAAAAAGGATCAAAAAAATTTACTCCATTATTTTACCATGGTAACCTCCTAAAAGAAAAAGAGAAAGCTAGCTAAAGAGCTGCTTACTCTTTTTCTTTTGTTCCTATTTACCTATTCGTTGCTGCTTTCATCCTGTTCATGTTCATTTTCCACTTCACCTGGGCCAAAACCAAATGGTCCTCTTTGCATTTGTTCTACACGAAAGATTGCGACAATCGTTTCAATCCTTATGGCTAAAAGCCGTGCCCGCATTCTCCCTCTGCTTTCTATAACAAGAACATCTTTGCCTACCTCGAGAAGGCGTCCGGTAAAGCTGCCTTGTATAGTAACAATTTCGACTTCCTTTTTAAGTAATTCATGGGCAATTTGATGGAAATTTATTTCTGTCATCATCAACATCCTCCTTCACATTACATTAAATGCTAATTATTAAAATTGGCATCGATATTTTTCAAATTTTATTAAGTAATTTTCTTAAAAATTCCTTCCTTTGCCTCATGAAAATCAATATAAATGCACTAGAAAAAAAGTGCATGGAAGAATTTTTTAAATTTTATATTTTTTTATTTACATAAAACCCATAGGTATGGTAGGATTAATTTCATCGAATATTAGGATTCTATACTCTACTTGGATGGGATTGGCTTTTTGAAGGGAGGCGAATCAATCTGAATACTGTTGAGAAGGAAGAGCTTCTTGCCCATATTGAAAAAATGATGGAGTCATTAAAATATGGTTCTATTACATTAGTAGTTCAGGACGGTAAGATTGTCCAAATTGAGAAAAATGAAAAGGTTCGTCTTCAACCAAATAAAAATCGCTGACTAGAAAAACTAGAGGCGGTCTTCACTTTTTAAGTGGAAGACTGCCTTTTTTAATGGAAAAAAGGGGGCATAACACGATGACGGCAGCAGTAACTTATCAAAATTGGCAGCAAATATCGAATACATTCTCAATTGAGGATGAAACCAAAGGAGCACGTTCCGTTCTAAAATGGGCGTATCAAGCTTATTCAGACGAGCAAATTGTTTATTCTTCTAGTTTCGGTGCAGAAGCGATTGTTTTAATTGATTTGATTGCCCAAGTAAAGCCAGATGCCCATATTGTTTTTTTAGATACGGGTTTACATTTCCCGGAAACATACGAGGTCATTGATAAAATCGAGGCCCGTTTCCCAACGTTAAAAATAGAGCGGAAACTGCCAAAGCTAAGTCTCGATGAGCAAGCCGCGGAGTATGGCTCCGCATTATGGAAACGAGATCCGAACCAGTGTTGTAATATTCGCAAGGTCATACCACTAAGGGAGACGTTGACTGCAAAACAAGCATGGATCTCAGGGCTTCGCCGGGAACAGTCCCCAACTAGGGCAAACACGGAATTCCTAAATAAGGATGATAAATTTCAGAATATCAAAATCTGCCCGCTCATCCATTGGACATGGGATGAAGTATGGGACTATATCAAGAGAAAAGATCTTCCATACAACACCCTGCATGACCACAACTATCCAAGTATTGGCTGTTTTCCATGTACACAACCTGTGGGAGAGGATGGGGACTCACGGGCAGGCCGTTGGGTTGGAAGTGGTAAGACGGAGTGTGGCTTACACACCCGTTAGAGGAGGTTACTACTTTGCTTACAATTATAGCGATAGCGATAGGTTTATTCTTTGCAATAAATATAGGAGCCAGCGGGGCCGCCGCTTCAATGGGGATAGCCTACGGTGCAGGTGTTGTTAAAAAACAACTGGCCTTACTGTTATGTGCAATTGCTGTATTCTTTGGTGCATGGCTTGGCGGTGGAGAAGTGGTCAAAACATTAGGAAGCGGAATTGTGCCGAGCAGTACCTTTACAGTCCCAGTTGCATTAATTGTTTTAACATCTGCAGCGCTTTCCTTATTTTTGGCTAATATCTTTGGTATTCCACTTTCAACCAGTGAAGTGGCAGTAGGTTCAGTCGTGGGGGCCGGGATTGTTTACCAATCTGTGTTCGTGGGCAAATTGGTCTGGATTATGTTATTTTGGCTGCTAACACCCTTTGCTGCTTTTATTATCGCTATTCTTGTTTCGTACTTACTGAAAAATAACACCCTAAAAAAATGGATGCAGGGTCCAAAAGCAGTTCCTGTATTATCTGTATTGGTCGTTTTCATGGGATTGTTTGAGGCCTTCTCAGCCGGGATGAACAATGTCGCGAATGCAGTTGGACCACTGGTTGGCGCACAAATCCTCTCTACTGGAAATGGGATTTTCTGGGGCGGATTATGCGTAGCAGGCGGTGCTTTGTTACTTGGTCATCGCGTTCTTGAAACGAATGGAAAAAAGATCACTACTTTGAGATTGGAGGAGGGCTGCGTAATCTCAGGAACAGGTGCCACGATTGTAACCATTGCATCCATGTTCGGGATTCCAGTCCCACTCACACAAATTACTACGTCTTCTATTATCGGCATGGGTTTTGCCCAGCATGGCAAGTCCGTCTTAAAAAAAGGGATTGTCGTTCAATTACTTACTGTTTGGATTGTTTCACCAGTGTTATCAATGGTTTTATCGTATACCCTCATTCAAGTGATCATTGAGCATAATTTCTATCCAATCATTGCCATGATCGGAGTGCTAATTTCCGTCTTTGGTGTCATGTCATTAATGAAGGGGAAGAAGCCAACGATAACCGTAAAACAAGAAATTGTGAAAGATTAATAAGGTAGATTGTTAAATTCAGCCAGTTAATAGGACAGCTGCAGGAAGCAAAAGGCAATCAATCAGATAAATAAACATGCTAGTAAACATCTAATATATAATTCATTTTTTTAATAAGAAAGGACTTGATTGGAATGTCATTTTTACCAAAACCTCATGGAGGAAAACTCATCCAAGCATTTAATCCGAATTACGACGTAACACAAATCCATAAAGAACTTGAAATTGATACAATAGCTTTAAGTGATCTTGAGTTAATTGGTGTTGGGCTGTTTAGTCCGTTAACCGGGTTCCTGGGGAAGGCTGATTATGAATCTGTTGTAACGAATATGCGTTTAGCCGATAACACCATTTGGTCCATTCCCGTCACACTGCCAGTTTCATATGAAACGGCTGCATCACTTGAAGTGGGAGAAGAAATCAAACTAGTTTTTCAAGAAGAAGTTTATGGTGTAATTAAGGTATCTGAATGGTATGAGCCTGATCTAGATAAAGAGGCAATTGAAGTTTACAAAACAGATGAGGTTGCTCACCCGGGCGTCAAACGTTTATATGAAAGAGGACCAGTTTATCTAGCCGGTGATATCGTCCTTGTGAAGAAATCAGAAAAAGGTGTATTCTCTGATGTTTGGTATGAGCCAAAAGAAACTCGTGCAATGTTTGAAGAAAAAGGCTGGAAAACGATTGTTGGCTTTCAGACAAGAAATCCAATCCATCGTGCACATGAGTACATTCAAAAAGCTGCATTAGAAATAGTTGATGGATTATTCGTTAACCCATTGGTTGGCGAAACAAAATCGGACGATATTTCAGCAGAAGTTCGTTTAAAGAGCTATCGTGTTTTACTCGATAACTACTATCCTGCTGAGCGGGTTCAGCTTGGTGTGTATCCTGCTGCCATGCGTTATGCAGGTCCAAGAGAAGCGATTTTCCACGCGATTGCGCGTAAGAACTTTGGCTGTACCCATTTCATCGTCGGCCGCGACCATGCAGGGGTAGGCAATTACTATGGAACATATGATGCTCAGCATATTTTCAGCAATTTTTCTGAAGACGAACTGGGGATTAAACCACTATTCTTTGAACATAGCTTCTATTGCACAAAATGTGAAGGCATGGCATCTGACAAAACTTGCCCACACAGCAAAGAAGACCGTGTCATTCTTTCAGGTACAAAGGTAAGAGAAATGCTTCGTGCCGGAGTTCTTCCCCCTGCTACTTTCAGCCGTAAAGAAGTCGTCGAGGTATTAATTGAAGGAATGAAAGAAGAAACCGCAACGGTTTAAGGAGGAAAAAACCACAATGGCAAAAGCAACGAATATTACATGGCACTCGACAACAGTATCGAAAGAAGACCGACGCGCGCAAAATGGGCATGGCAGCTGCGTACTATGGTTTACCGGGCTTTCTGGCTCAGGTAAATCCACAATTGCCAATGCTGTTTCAAGTGAATTGTACCGCCAGGGCATTAATGAATATGTCCTGGATGGCGATAATATCCGTCATGGTCTTAACAAAGACCTGGGTTTTTCCGATTATGACCGGACAGAAAATATTCGTAGAATCGGGGAAGTGGCGAAACTATTTGTCGATAGTGGCGCAGTCGTTACAACCGCATTTATTTCCCCATTCCGCTCCGACCGGGACCAAGTTCGTGAATTGTTTAATGAAGGAGAGTTTATCGAGGTATTCATTGACTGCCCATTAGAACAATGTGAGTTGCGGGATCCGAAACAGCTTTATGCGAAGGCACGCCGGGGAGAAATTAAGGATTTTACAGGAATTGATTCTCCGTATGAAGCACCAGAGCGTCCAGAAATCACGATTCGTTCTGACCAATTTACTGTCGGTGAAGCGGTTGAACAAATATTTCAATACTTGCAAAAGAACAACATAATTTAGTAACTTAGTTAGGAAAGGATGAAATGGTCATGGCTGGCAAGGTTTTCTTAGTAGGTGCGGGTCCTGGAGATCCAGATCTGATTACAGTTAAAGGATTGCGCTGCCTGCAGCAAGCTGATGTCATCCTATATGATCGGCTCGTCAATCCTGAACTACTGCAACATGCAAAAGAAGGGGCTCAGTTGGTCTATTGTGGCAAGCTCCCCCATTATCATACAATGAAGCAGGAAACGATCAATCACTTTTTAGTAAAATACGCTAAAAGAGGGTATCAGGTCGTCCGCTTAAAAGGCGGAGATCCATTTGTGTTCGGACGCGGCGGTGAAGAGGCCGAGGAATGCGCGAAGCACGATGTTCCATTTGAAATAGTTCCCGGTATTACTGCCGGAATCGCTGCAACCGCCTATGCAGGGATTCCCGTCACACACCGGAACCTTAGTCGTAGCTTTGCGTTTATAACAGGTCATCAAGCAGGTGATACCGCGGCCGAACATCAATGGTACCATCTGGCAAATGCCGTTGATACAATTTGCGTTTATATGGGGGTATCCCATTTATCGACGATAGTCGAGAAACTCGTCCAACATGGAAAGTCACCGTCTACACCCATTGCCCTCGTTCAATGGGGGACATTAAGCGATCAGCGAACGGTAGTCGGGACGCTTGAGACCATTGAAGGACTTGTAAAGAAGGAAGCGATTTCCAATCCCAGTATGATGGTGATTGGCGAGGTCGTTCGTCTTCATGAAAAAATAAACTGGTTTGCTGAAGATATTATTCCAAACTTGCCAGTTGTTCACGGATAAGACAGAAAGGTGCATCTAAAATGAAAGCCATTTTATACATTGGACATGGGACGCGCTCGAAAAAAGGAACCAGCGAAGCAAGGGCCTTTGTTGAGAGAGTAATGAAGCGGGTGGAAGTGCCTGTTCAAGAAATAAGCTTTTTAGAACTGTCGGAGCCTTCTATTGAAGAAGGCTTCCGGCGTTGTGCAGACAAAGGTGCGACAGAAATCACTGTCGTTCCATTGTTCCTGTTGGCAGCTGGGCACATTAAACAAGATATTCCTCGTGCGTTATCGGAAGTGCAAGCAAAATTTCCTGATATTCAAGTATCCATAAAGGATCCATTTGGTGTCCAAGATAAAATTCTTGATGCCATTGCAGAGCTGGTTAGAGATTCGGTTGGTTCGATTGGACATCAGGATCAAGCTCTGGTTGTTGGCAGAGGAAGCAGTGATCCAGGTATTCAAGCGGATTTTGCTATGATTGCTAATGGAATTAGAGAACGGCTTGGAGTGAAAGACGTTACTGTTTGCTACTTGGCTGCAGCTGCGCCAAGATTGGAAGAAGGTTTCCGGCGTGTACTGGAAAATCCAGAGCAGGAGGGCTCCGTGATTGTGATCCCCTATCTTTTATTTTCAGGTCTCCTTACTGCCGAAATCACCCAAGAAATACGTAAGTGGATGAATGCTGGCAGTTCTATTTATAATACAGGGCCGTTAAGCAGTCATCAGGTAATTGAGGATGTCGTCATAGAGCGTGCGGCTACCTAGGAGTCTGTCTCAATACGAAAATTTTTGCATGCTGGTACCGTGCTGACGGTTTTACCGAGACTACTACTAAATTGAGCAAAAAAAGAGAAAATGTTATTTTAATATTTAATTTTAGTTGTCTCAAACGCAAAAAAATGTCATGCTAGATTCGTAGAGAGAGGACATTCACACTCAAGTCACTTCGTAAAGACATTATATTATTTACTTTTATCCCATTGTGAGGTGTTATTTTTTGCAACTTCAGGTATTGAACAGTCCGTTTACACAGGAGCAGGTTGAGCTTCTTAACAAAATTCTGCCAACCTTGACAGAATCACAAAAAGTTTGGTTAAGCGGCTTTCTGGCTGGTTCCCAATTTACATCAGGACTGGGAACAGCACCAGGACAAATCGCTTTGCCAACACAAACAGTCTCAAAAGAAATAACGATTCTCTATGGATCACAAACAGGTAATGCCCAGGGGCTTGCCAAAAAATCAGCTAAAACACTGGAATCAAACGGTTTTCATGTAACCGTCACATCCATGAGTGATTTTAAAACGAATAATTTAAAGAAACTCAAAAACCTTCTTATTATTGTTAGTACACATGGGGAAGGCGAACCGCCTGATAATGCCATTACCTTCCACGAATTTCTTTTTAGTAAAAGAGCTCCGAAACTAGAGGATCTTCATTATTCAGTGTTAGCCTTAGGTGACAGTTCGTATGAATTTTTCTGTCATACTGGCAAAGAATTCGATTCACGCTTAGAAGAACTTGGCGGCACTCGATTATACCCGCGTTTTGACTGCGATGTGGATTACGATGAACCTGCAGCAGAATGGCTTGAGGGTGTGCTTGGGAGCATTAGTGAGGTGCCAAGCGGTGGAAGCACAGCACCATCACCTGCACCACAGACTGTCGAAACAGAATATTCGAGAACCAATCCATTTAAAGCAGAAGTGCTTGAAAATATTAATTTAAACGGCCGTGGCTCGAATAAAGAAACACGGCACCTTGAATTGTCGCTAGAGGGTTCGGGCCTTACTTATGAACCAGGGGATAGCCTAGGCATCTATCCAGATAATGATCCTGAACTTGTTGAGTTGCTTTTAGAAGAGATGAACTGGAATCCTGAGGAAATGGTTACAGTCAAGCAGGGAGATGTTCGTTCGCTTAAAGAAGCGCTTTTATCCTATTATGAAATTACGGTATTAACAAAACCACTTTTACAAAAGGCAGTAAATCTTTCTGCGAACGAGAATTTACATGAACTGTTAGCGGAAGGCCATCAGCAACAAGTGAAAGAGTATCTTGAGGGCCGCGACTTGGTAGATTTAGTACGTGACTTTAAACCTTGGGATGCTTCTGCGCAGGAATTTGTTTCAATTTTGCGAAAAATACCTAGCCGCCTTTATTCAATATCCAGCAGCTATACTGCCAATCCTGAGGAAGTCCACTTGACGATTGGAGCGGTTCGCTATGAGGCGCATGGCCGCAATCGTAAGGGTGTCTGCTCCAATTTAGCAGCAGAACGATTAAACCCAGAAGATCGTTTAAATGTTTATGTTCAGCATAATGAAAACTTTAAGCTGCCAAAAAATCCCGAAACACCGATCATCATGATTGGACCGGGGACGGGTGTTGCACCGTTTCGTGCTTTTATGCAGGAACGTGAAGAAGCAGGTAATCAAGCTGGAAAATCGTGGTTATTCTTTGGTGACCAGCATTTCGTAACTGATTTTCTCTATCAGATTGAATGGCAAAAGTGGTTAAAAAATGGCACGTTAACGAAAATGGATGTTGCTTTTTCAAGGGACACCAAGGAAAAAGTATACGTACAGCACCGCTTACAGGAACACAGCAGTGAATTGTTCACGTGGCTTCAAGAAGGAGCAGCCGTTTATATTTGCGGTGATGAGAAACACATGGCACACGACGTCCATCAGACTCTCGTTGAAATTATTGAAAAAGAAGGCGGTCTAAGCCGAGAAGCTGCAGAAGCCTATCTTACCGATCTACAACAACAAAAACGCTATCAGCGGGATGTATATTGATTTGGATGGAAAGGAGTTTTTTTCAACATGGTAAACCCAACATTAAAAGCACCAGATGGACCACCAAGTGATGTAGAGGATATAAAATCTCGAAGCAACTATCTGCGCGGTACGTTGAAGGAAGTTATGCAGGAACGAATCAGTGCCGGTATTCCAGAGGATGATAACCGCTTAATGAAACATCATGGCAGTTACTTGCAAGACGACCGGGATCTTCGCAATGAGCGCCAAAAGCAAAAATTGGAGCCAGCCTATCAATTCATGCTGCGTGTCCGCTTGCCTGGTGGTGTTGCAGCACCGAACCAATGGCTGGTCATGGATGAGCTTGCTGACAAATATGGAAATGGGACGTTAAAACTTACGACACGAGAAACATGGCAGATGCACGGCATTTTAAAATGGAATATGAAAAGTACCATTCAGGAAATCAATGCCGCACTAATGGATACCATTGCTGCTTGTGGTGACGTAAACCGAAACGTGATGTGTTCTTCAAACCCCTATCAGTCTGAGCTTCACGCTGAAGTGTATGAATGGTCCAAGAAATTAAGTAATGACTTGCTTCCGAAAACAAGAGCGTATTATGAAGTCTGGCTCGATGAGGAAAAAGTAGCCGGCACGCCTGAATTCGAAGAAGTGGAACCAATGTATGGTCCAACTTACTTGCCACGTAAGTTCAAAATCGGTATCGCCATACCTCCGTCCAATGACATCGATATCTTTTCACAGGATTTGGGTTTCATTGCGATTGTGGAAGATGACAAACTAATCGGCTTTAACGTGGCAATCGGCGGCGGTATGGGGATGACTCACGGTGATACGGCAACCTATCCGCAACTGGCAAAAGTCATCGGCTTCGTGAAACCGCATCAACTATATGAAGTAGCAGAAAAAACCATTACCATCCAACGTGATTACGGAAATCGTTCTGTTCGTAAAAATGCCCGCTTTAAGTACACAGTCGACAGATTGGGTCTTGAAACAGTTAAGACTGAACTTGAAAACCGTCTTGGCTGGAGTCTGGAAGAAGCGAAGCCGTTTAAGTTCGATCATAACGTTGATCGGTACGGCTGGGTAAAAGGTATTCAAGGGAAATGGAACTTCACCCTGTTCATTGAAAACGGCCGTGTGGCGGACTACCCAGAATATCAATTAAAGACAGGTTTACGCGAAATTGCCAAAGTTCATACTGGTGATTTCCACTTAACCGGTAATCAAAACGTCATTATTGCCAATGTTTCAAGCCAGAAGAAGAAGATAATCAATGAATTGATTGAAAAATATGGATTGACCGATGGCAAGCATTACTCGGCTCTTCGCCGCAGCTCCATGGCCTGTGTGGCTCTTCCCACTTGTGGATTAGCGATGGCAGAAGCAGAACGCTATTTACCAACTCTCATCACAAAAATCGAGGAGATTGTAGATGAAGCAGGCTTGCGCGATGAAGATATCACCATTCGTATGACCGGCTGTCCAAATGGTTGCGCCCGCCACGCCCTTGGGGAAATTGGCTTTATCGGTAAAGCAGTGGGTAAATATAACATGTATCTAGGTGCAGCCCATGATGGCAGCCGTTTAAGCAAAATGTATCGTGAAAATATTGGGGAAACCGAAATTCTAAATGAATTGCGTGTGATTCTTCCTCGTTATGCGAAAGAGCGGAATAATGGGGAACATTTTGGTGATTTTGTTATCCGTGCTGGTATTGTGAAGGCAACCACAGATGGCACTAATTTTCATGAATAAATAAGACCTTGCTAAAATTAGCAGCAGTTTTTAGTGGTAAAAAAGGATGAAATCATCATGATTTCATCCTTTTTTAATGATGGTTCTGTTATAAATGAATCTTGATTTCACTTATTTAAAAAATAACCGAAAAAATTCCGTTTAAATTCGGAAATACCCATATTTCACTAAAAATAAAGGAAGTTTTTCCGTTTATCTTATCCAAATCCATGTATTTTGCCTTATTTAAAGCAGTTAATCGGAATTTCTCCGCTTTTATCCTCTTCTTAAGCTTGCAAGATATTCATTAACCGGAAATTCTCCTCCTATGAATTCTCATACCTACACGAAAATCAACCATGAACAATTACAGAGCCTTAATGATATGCAATCACGTTTCCATTATAGCTTGTATTAGTTTTATTGTGATTGTCACAATGTGTTTATTTTTAGACACGTAGCATTAAATGTTTCTGTGCTATTCTAAATTTAAAGGAATTTATTGAATTTTGGAGGGGTATCGAATGAGCTGTGGTTGTTCAACTAATTTAAAAGATGGAAAAGACATTGTAGATCATGTGAAGAGTAAAGGAAAAGAAAATTTTGCCCCAGCAGTGGCGCATGTAATAAATTGCGAATGTGGAGAGACATTTACATTAGAGACGGTTATTATGAACTGCCCAACATGCGGAATGACATACGCAGTCACACCTTGCGGCTCAAATGACAGTAATAATATCAAGCCTGCCGGTATTCACTACGCATAAAATCAAAATAGTGCCTGACACCATTATGGTGTCAGGCACTATTTTAAACTAGTTTAACTATTATTCTTCCTCGAGCTTGCCCTTTTAGTAAGGTAGGGAGGACGTCTGGAAGTTGTGCTAGTGTTACTTCTTGTTGAATGAGTGCTTCTAGGTTAGCTGGTTTGAAATCAGTGGCAAGGTGATTCCAAATGTTCAAACGGGTCTCCATGGGACAGTAAACCGAGTCAATTCCTAGCAAATTTATACCTCTTAGAATGAACGGGAAGACTGTTGTTGGCAGTTTTGTTCCAGCCGTTAATCCACTTGCAGCAACCGAACCGCCATATTGAATTTGACTTAATAGAGAGGCGAGTGGCTCACCACCAACTGGATCCACCGCAGCAGCCCATTTTTGCTTGCCTAAGGCCCGGATTTTCCCACCATCATACACTTCTTCACGCGGTATAACCGCATTAGCTCCAAGTTTTTTTAAGTAGTCATGTTCGGATTCTTTACCTGTACTTGCTTCGACAGTAAAACCTAGCGTAGAAAGAATTGAGACAGCAAAGCTGCCAACACCGCCAGTAGCCCCTGTGACAAGTACTTTACCGTTTTCAGGCTTTAGATTATTGTCTAAAAGGCGTTGGACAGAAAGGGCTGCTGTGAATCCAGCTGTTCCGATAATCATTGCTTCTTGTAAGGTGAGCCCTTTTGGTAAGGGAACTATCCAATCTGCAGGAATTCGAGCAAACTCACTGTAGCCGCCATAATGGGACACACCAATTTCATAGCTTGTGGCAATTACCTCGTCACCTTCTTTGTAACGATCATCATCTGATGAAACAACAACACCTGCTAAATCAATTCCAGGTACAAAGGGATAGGTGTTGACAATGTTCCCATTTGGGATCGTAGCAAGACTATCTTTATAATTGACACTGGAGTAGTGAACACGAATTAAAACTTCGCCAGCCTGTAAATCAGTCAGTGTTAATTTCTGAACTTTGACAGAATAGTCCTCATCTTGCTTATTGACTACTAATGCATCAAACGATTGCGTCATTGATTTTTCTCCTTTAATTTCTACCATATTTTTGGAGCTTTATAAAATAATATCTTTATTTTATCACTATTATGGTTGCCTAATCTTCCTCTTTTGTGAAAAAGTAGGAAACAAAAAAGGGGACTATGTAAAAACAAAGCCCCTACTGCAAAACACATTTATTTTGCTTCGCTATTTTCAAGAGGATCCTCAATGGTACAGCAATTCTCTTGGGTTGAGCAACAGTCTTCTTGTACTTCTTCAATTTTAATACTACAACAGTCAGACTTTTTGTTGAAAAAATTCCACATATTTTTTTCACCCCCGTTAAATTAAGTAAAAAATAAAGCCAGAGATAGTCGACATGGCAAATACCGATAAAACAAACGTAAACACGAGTTGCTTTTTAAAGATGGATTTCAAGAGAATGACTTCTGGCAGACTTGCACCTGCAGAACTGATAATTATGGCCATGACAGGGCCCAATGCCATTCCTTTTGCGATTAGAATTTGTGAGATTGGAATCATACTGGAGAGACGAATATATAATGGAATCCCAATAATTGCTGCAATGGGAATGAGCCACCAATGATCGGCACCAAAAACAGATGATATCCAAGAGGTTGGAACTAAGCCATGAATGACTGCACCGATGGCGGCACCTATGATTAAATACGGATAAACACTTTTCATTAAATCCAGTGTTTCTTTCCATGCCAGCTTAAGATTAAACCGCTTTGTTTGTTGTTCATACCCGGTCATAACCACATTCTTAACCGAGTTTTCAAACCCTAACTTTTCAAGGCTGAAACCAATAATAATAGAAAAAATCGTCGTTAATGCCGTGTAAATAACAGTCACTTTCCAACCGAGCATGACCCCCATAATGGTCAGAATCGTTGGATCTAAGACAGGGGAGGCGAACAGAAAAATCATTACAATTCCAAAGGGCATTTTCTTTTTTAACATATTGACTACAACAGGAATCGTGGAGCAGGAACAGAAGGGAGTAATAAACGCAAAGACAATGGCCACAAATGCACCGACCAAACGATTTTTACCAGATAATTTTTTTTCGATTTTTTCATAGGGAATCCATCCCTGAAGCAGACTGATGATAAACGAAATGACGATAAAAAGGATAGTTAATTCCAAGGCAATTGATAAAAAACTTTTTAAAGTGTCTATATACATGTTTGATCCTCCAGTTAATCAAATTATATTGATATATTAATCAAAAAAAATTGATTAATCATTTAAAAAAATTAGCAGCTAGGTTTAAAAACGCAGCACAGTTCGTGTGACAATAAATGGTTAAGCTCCTCCTGGTTTAGTTCGTAGTAACTCCATGTACCTTTTGTTTCTTTAAAAAGGATGTTGGCATCAAGGAGGATCTTTAAGTGATAGGATAATTTGGATTGTGTCATCCCAACGATCGGCGCTAAATCACACACGCACATCGCACCTTTTTGAGTTAAAATATTCATAATCTGTAGTCTCTTTTTATCTGCGATCGCTTTGAACTTTAACTCATATCTTTCATAGAACTTTTCCATTGAAAGGTCCTGTAAGGGGATTTCTTGGTTCATGTTTTCACCTTCCTTATTAATCAAATAATTTTGATGCTTTTATCATATTACCAATATTTTCATTTGTCAATCCTGTTAATCAAAAAAAGTTGATTTAAATGATTAAAGAATCTATATAAGAAAATGGCACTCATTGCTTAATGAGTGCCACTTGCTTGTTAAACTGATAAAGTATTATCCTTAGCAGCAGTTGTATTTGGGTCATCTTTCATTCTTCTAAAAATTGTTGCAAGAATTGGCCCGGAAATGTTGTGCCATACACTGAAAATCGCACTTGGTACAGCTGCCAATGGAGAGAAGTGCGCCGTTGCAATAGCTGCACCTAATCCAGAGTTTTGCATGCCTACCTCAATTGCCACAGCTTTTTTCTTGGAGAGGTCCATTTTAAAGATTTTTCCAAAAATATAGCCAAGCATATAACCAAGACAGTTATGAAGAACAACAACAGCGAAAATAAGTAAACCTGTTTTAGCAATGGCTGCTTGGTTAGCGGAAACAACCGCTGCAACAATGGCAACAATCGCAATAATCGATACAAGTGGAAGCACCTTTACACTGGCTTGTGCTTGTTTATTAAATAACTTCTTCACCACTAGTCCAAGGACAATAGGAATTATGACGATTTTAACAATTGAGATGAATAGGCTGCCTGGATCAACCGGAATCCATTCACTGGCAAGTAATAAAATAAGTGCAGGTGTAACGATTGGTGCAAGAATGGTTGTAACCGATGTAATCGTAACGCTTAATGCAACATCTCCTTTTGCAAGGAAGGTCATAACGTTTGAAGAAGTACCCCCGGGACAGCATCCTACTAAAATAACCCCAACAGCAATTTCAGCGGGCAAGTTTAAGCCTTTTGCAAGCAAAAAAGCAATTCCTGGCATGATGATAAATTGGCCGACAACGCCGATGGCTACATCCTTAGGACGTTTGAAAACCTCTTTAAAGTCACCTCCAGATAATGTTAAGCCCATACCAAACATAACAATTCCTAATAAAAGTGATATATGGGGGGCTATCCAAGTAAATGTTGGTGGGGAAACAAATGCAAGGACCGCAAAGATTAGCACCCAGATGGCAAAGGTATTGCCGACAAACTGACTAACACGTTCTAAAGTTTTCATTTTTTACACCCCTATTAATCTTTCATTCGTAATGCTAAGTATTATAGAATATTATTTCAATAAACACAATAGTGAGAATATTATTTTTTTTGAAAAATAATTCTTTTTTACTCGAACGCGTTAATTTTTTCAATAGATAAAGGATAAATGCTATTAAATGCGGACAACTCGCCCCTTAAATGCATTTTCCCAATACCCTTGTGTCATATCGGCAATCGCAACACCGGTGGAACTTTGAGAACCAATAAACTTTCCATCTCCAAGATAAATACCGACATGTCCATCTCGTTTATACGTATCAAAGAATACCAGATCTCCCGGCTGCATTTCACTTGGAGAAATCTGCCTGCCATCATTTTTAATGGAAGAAGTATTGCTGCCAATTTCTATGCCAGCTTGCGAGAATGCCCAATGGACAAAGCCCGAACAATCAAATCGTCCACGGGCAATATCCTGCGTAGTGCGGCCGCCGCCAAATGCATAAACAGAATTACCTATATACTTTTTGCCAGCATTTATAACCGTTTGAATGTAATCATCCCCAGCAGTGGAGACCGAGTTTATGGTTAATGGTGCACTTTTTTTAGTCTCTTCTTGTTTGAGTTGTTCTTCTATTTGCTTGATTTCAGCTTGCTGTTTTATAAGGTGGGCTTGCTTTAAATCAAACTCGCGTTTCACCTCAGCCATGTTTGTTAATTTGGTTTGTAAAGCGGTCTGTTTCTTAGTTAGTTCCTTTTGCTCGTCCTCCTGCTGCTCTATAAGTGTACGATCGGCTTCCGCTATGGCAGCGACGGCGCCTACTCGTTCCACAAAATCACTTAAACTCGTCGCACCAATAAGAACTTCGAGATAGGTAATATGTTTTTCACTTTGTTGGTAGGCGAGGGCACGATCTTTTAATACATTTGTCCGCTTATTAATGCTATCTTCTAAAAAATGAATCTCTCGTTCTATTGTTTCAACTTCTGATTTCATTTCATTAGCTTTGATCTCGGCCAGCTGGATTGCCTGACGATTTTCTTGGATTGCAAGAGATAATTGATGTAGTTGTTCTGTAAGGCTCAGCGAATACCCTTTAAGGTTTGGTACATCGGGCTCAACTGTTAAGGGCTTTACATGGCTGGTATCGGTTACTTGGTTGGAATTATGTATAGTACTAATCGATTCAGCTTGAACGGTATGTGTGGAAAAATTGACACCGGCGGCAAGAAGCAAGATTAACAAACTTAACAGGATAACAATTTTTTTAAACATGTCACACCTACTACTTTCTCTTTTTTTTTGGTTCCTTTTTTCTTAATATTCATAATATTTAATATATAGATAGTGTAACAAATCTTTCTATCAACTGTGTTATAAGAATATTACAATTCGATAACAGAGGTTTAAAGTCTTTAAATTAGGAGAATATATTATATTTGGAGCAAAAAGAGTGTTAAAGGACAAAACCCAAAGAGGGGAAGAGGAGACAGTCCAATAGAAGGGATCTATTGGACCAATCATGAGTGTGGAAAATGAAAATTGTCCAATAGAAGAGTTCTAAAGGACAAAACTTCATCGTGAATTAAGAAACTGTCTAATAGATAAGCTTTTTATTAAAAAACATGAGAGACCAAAAAGTGACCTCAATTGTCCATACCATGTTCCATCACCGTTTCACCAAGTAAAAGCACCTTCAGCTGCTCCGTAGGTAGTTGCTGTTTTTCCCATTCCCTTAATAAACGCTCTAAGGCCTCGGGACCCGTATCATCCGCTAAACGATAAGCACCATAATGCATAGGGACAAAATAGTTTGCACCAAGTTCAATAAATGCCTTCACGCTGTCTTCCGGAGAGATATGTGAAACAGCCATGAACCATTCTGGCTCATAGGCACCAATTGGCATAAACACGGTGTCGATAGTAAATCGATCCGCTATTTGTTTAAATCCGCTGAAGTAGCCGGTATCCCCAACGAAATAGAGTGTTTCTTGTGAAGTTTGAAAGATCCAGCCGCCCCAATGAGACGTATTCATATCTAATAACGATCTTCTTGTCCAATGTTGCGCGGGAACAAAATGAAGGGTTATGCCGTTATGTTCAACGCTTTCCCACCAATTCATTTCAGTTACCCTTTGATAACCTTTTCTGTTAAAAAGGGATTTCAACCCAATTGGTACAAAAAAATGGGGATTACCTTTTAATTTTTTCAAAGTGGGGAAGTCTAAATGATCGTAATGGCCATGAGAAATGACGACCAAATCAATCTCCGGCAAATCTTGTAAAGAAAGTCCGGGGTCTGTTAATCTTTTTTGAAAGCCCATTCGATTGGCCCAAACTGGGTCAGTTAAAATATTCACTCCATTAACCTGTAATAAAAAGGTAGAATGTCCAATCCATGTATAAGCTGTTTTGCTTCTGTTCTCAGCAATCTTGCTGACCATTTTAACCGGGGACTGTTCAATGTTAATGGATAAATCTTTGATTTTTTTTCTTCGCTCTTTTTGCCATTTTCGCATGTCCTTAATCGATTTTTTACTGGTTACATTATCTAAATTTGCATATCTTTTCATTATGGCTTCACCTTAATCTCTTAGGAACTTTTTAATATGTTGAGTATAGCAATAATCCACAAAGCCAGCAAAACTTTGATAAAAGGGTCAAATATAAGCATACTATTAAATATTGTAATAAAGCATTTTGTCCCTAACAAAATTGTTGCGTTTATTAAAATACGCTAACAATTTATTTTCGTCTGTAAGTTCGACAATATTTTAAGATAGGACTATTTATAATAATCATTATGATAACCTGTAAAAGTCTGTGAATGGAGGTTTCTATGGTGAGCGAACTACTTCAGGAAGCTATCCAGGAAAAAAGAAAACTAATAATTGATGAGTTAATTAAATCCGGTGTGTATAAAATCAAAAATAAGCATCTATATGAAATGACTTTATGTGAATTAGAAAAAGAAATGGAAGACACCGAAGAAAATGAAATGGCCAATTAAAAACGCAATCATATACACAAGGATGCCAGATTTACTGTTCAACATCATACTTAGAAGTAGGGAGGAGCCGCTCAGGCATTGAGTGGCTTCTTCTTTTGTCTCCTCGAATTTCTTTTAGAATCTTTTTTTCATCAGAGTAAATAATAACTCTGACATGACAAAATCTCGAGTATTGGAGAAAAGGATTAATGGAGAAAAAAAGAAAAGGGCTGTCAGCATGGCAGCTTACCATGATGGCTTTAGGCAGTGTAATCGGGGGCTCCTTTTTTCTTGGTTCGTCCGTTGCCATTCATGCAGCAGGGCCATCGATTTTATTGTCTTATATTTTAGCTGGAATACTGGTTTATATCATCCTTTATGCCTTATCAGAGATGACCGTTGCAAGTCCTTCAATGGGGTCATTTAGTAATTTCGCCGCCAGAGAGCTTGGTTCAGGTGCTGGTTTTGTAGTCGGCTGGTTGTATTGGACAGGAACAGTCTTATCAATGTCAAGTGAAGCTACCGCTATTTCTCTCTTGCTCCGAGAGTGGTTTCCTAACGTATCGATTGCCATTTTTGGAAGTTTCATTATCATTGCCGTGACGCTGTTAAATTTATTAGGGGCAGACAAACTTGGTAAGGTTGAAAGCGGTTTGTCTGGAGTAAAGATTTTCGCCATTCTTTTCTTTATCATCACCGCTCTGGTGCTAATATTTGGGGTACTCCCAGGAGCGGCTCCCATTGGGACAGGCGAGCTGGCGCGAGAGTCTATCATGCCAGGTGGAATAAAAGGGATTGCGGGAAGTATGTTACTTGTTGTGTTTGCTTATGCGGGGTTTGAAATCATTGGACTAGCAGCATCGGAAGCAGACAATCCACGAGAAACCATCCCTAAAGCCATTAAGTATACAGTGTTTTCTCTGGTAGGATTGTATATCGTCTATGCAGCTGTTTTGCTTCCACTCATTCCTACAGCGGCTCTGAATGAAACGGTTAGTCCGATGGTCGCTTCCCTTGATCGATGGGGGATCGGCTGGGCTGGGACTGCGATTAATTTAGTATTAATTTCGGCTATATTGTCAGCGATGCTGGCAGCTATATTCGGTCTTGGCAGAATGATTAGGTCGCTAACGGATGAGGGTCATGCCCCGAGCTGGTTGAAAGACACAAGGGATGTACCCTACAGGGGAATCTTATTTTCCGGTGTTGCCATGCTGCTAGGATTAGGTTTTGGCCTGTTGTTTCCTAGAGTATATTTAGTACTCATTAGTACGGGCGGATTTGCATTGATTTTTACCTATGCTATTATTATGGCCAGCCATATCCGCTTTCGTAAGAGGGAAGGCTGTCCTCCAGAAGGAATTTGCCAAATTCCCGGCTTTCCGTATACATCGTATATTGCATTAATCAGCTTGATTGTGGTTCTGGTGAGTATGCCGTTCATTCCAGGGCAGGGAACTGGCCTTATTGCAGGGATTGTGATGGTTGTGGCCTTCTCATCAATCTACTTTGCGATGGGGTTTCGGGCACGCTCCAAAACGAAGGTAATATCTAATCAAAGAGTTCATGCTAAGAAAGCACAACCAAAGTTACTAACAGAGTTCTCACAGGAACTGGATGGTACTAAGCCTGTGGATGACGAAGAAACATAATTCGATTAAAAAAGGTAAAGGCAGTTACCATCTATTTAGGAACTGCCTCATCTTTTTTAAAGGTGATTTGTAACATAATTAGTGGTGACCTCCAAACATGCGAATGGCTGCATTTATTATTAACCGTTTCATTCATCGCTGAATACGATAAATGGATGTAATCGTTCTGTCAATTGGAGGGGAAACAGTGAAAATCGATTATCATTATCTCTTCGGCATGCCTAGGAACATGGTTTGGAAATATCTAAAGGATGAAAAAGTCCTTAGAAATACTCTCCCCGGATGTACATCCTTTGTAGAAACAGCAAAAGGCCTATATTATGCCGAAATAAAGGCGTCTATAGGACCAATCCAGGATACCTTTATACTTGAAATCCAACTAGATGAAGCAAGAGCGCCTTCCAACTTTCAATTACATGTAAAGGGGAATGGTAATCTCGGAGAAATCATAGGAAAGGCGAAACTTTCGTTAACAGAGAAACAAGGAAAAACCCAATTAACTTGTCGGGCTGATATAGAAATGACAGGTGCATTGGCATTGGCAGGTCAGCCTATATTAGATTCCAGAGCTAACAAAGGGTTAGAGAATTTTTTTCAAAAATTTGAAATCGAAATTAAAAGAAGACTTTATCTAATTCAAAAGAAGCGCAGAGAACAAAGATAAGCAGGTGCGGCTCTCGTAAGCAGAGACCGTTTTTTTTTTATTATGGGACAAATGAGCTTTTAATTTAATCAATAAAAGACATTATCCAATATGTTTTAATATGGTACATTTACATATGAATATTTAGTTAATGGGGGATGAACAAGTGACATTCAAAAAAGCATTAAAGAGACTGGGATTATTTATTCTCCTTCTAGCTATATTTATATTTCTGAATAATACGTCTCTATTTACAACAGACAGGGCGAGGAGTCCATATTTGCTGGCCCACCGTGGAATGGGACAAACATTCACGATGGAAGGAATTGAGTGGGATACCTGTACAGCAGAGCGCATTTATGAACCAGAGCATCCATACTTAGAAAATACGCTTCCATCCATGGACGCTGCATTTGCTGCTGGGGCAGATATGGTTGAATTAGATATCAAACCGACAAAAGATGGTCAATTTGCTGTTTTTCATGATGGAACACTCGATTGCCGAACAAATTTAAAGGGTTCCACTAAAGATTTTACCATGGATGAGTTAAAAAAGGCTGATATTGGCTATGGATATACGGCAGATAACGGAAGAACGTTTCCCTTCCGTGGTAAAGGAGTGGGATTAATGCCTACTCTGGACGAGGTCTTAGCTCATTTTCAAGATGAATCGTTATTAATCCATATAAAAAGTAGTGATCCTTATGAGGGAACTATGTTGGCTTACTATCTTTCAAAGCTTCCAGAAAATCGCTTGAGTCATTTGACTGTCTATGGTGATGATCAACCGATAGAACCCTTTAAGGAACGGTTACCAGACCTAAGAGTAATGTCTATGACTACATTAAAAAGTTGTTTGCTTCCCTATATTGGCATTGGTTGGACAGGCTACATTCCAAAAGCTTGTGAGAACACTCAATTACATATTCCAGAGAAATATGCCCCTTACTTATGGGGCTGGCCCAATAAGTTTTTAAATCGAATGGATAAGGTAAATACCAGAGTGATTGTGGTTGCTGGGGATGGTAGTTGGTCCGAAGGCTTTGATTCTGTAGACGATCTAAAAAGACTGCCAGCCCATTATTCTGGTGGTCTTTGGACGAACCGGATTGATCGAATTGCTCCATACTTTACAAAAAATTCAAAAGTTCAAACAAAGGAATAAGTTTTAGTTTACATAATTAAATTATGTAAACTAAAAAACACTGCAATTTCAAATATGAAATTGCAGTGTTTTTTTCAGTCAATTAGAGAAAAAGTATTTTTTTACCTAAAAACATTTCTAACGGTATTGGTAAAGTTGTTCCAGACTCCATCTCTATTTCGTCCATTTTGGATATCAGTTGTATAGTTAGTCATTTGATTAAAGAAATTAGCATCGTAAGAAACATAAACATTGTGTATGTTTTTGTCAGTTTTACGAACTTGGTCTGCTATTCGTTGATCAAGAGAAGAGGAAACTTTTTTATAGCCAGTTGTTCCAGTTGTCCCAGTAGTTCCGGTTGTTCCAGTTCTTCCGGTTGTTCCAGTAGTTCCCGGTCTTCCAGTAGTTCCAGTAGTTCCAGTTGTCCCATTACTAGTTGTACCAGTAATATTTGTTGAATTGCCTCCATTTAAACCAGTATCACGAGTTCCTGTCATCCCATCATTGGTGCCACGCATAGTTCCATTATTATTAGCAGTTCCAGTGGTGTCAAAATAGTTGGTTGTTCCTGTTCTGCCTGTTGGATTGAGACCGGTTGTTCCTGGATAGTTCCCATTCATGCCAGTACCGGTAATATTAGCTGTTCCATTGTTAGTAGTTCCAGCCCCACGATTGGCAGTTCCTTTGTTATTTCGATTATTTTTTAATTTAACTCCGACATAGGCATCATTATTGCGAATGATGACATGAGCGAGATCGACTTCCTTTAGGTTTTCAACACTTTGACCGGCACGAGTCGATACGCGTAAGTTTCGATTTGAAACGTTATTTACATTCACTCCGTTGTTCACATTGTTCCGTACATTTCTTAAATGGGTGTTATCACGTGCATTGTTTCGTACATCTACACCCATATTTCCTCTATTAAGATCAGCTGCATTATTATTATTATTACCGTTACAGCCAGTTAACCCGATTAAAGTGGTTGCCAACACGAATGGTGCTAAACTTTTTTTCAACAAGTAAGTCACTCCCTAAAAGAAAATAGTCTTACACATATATGGTCACCCATATCGGCGAGAGTATTCGATGTGGAATGGAGGTAAAAATTGAGTTGACTGGAAAGATGTTTCCAAATAAAAAAAGAGTTCTGTAACCTATCCTATGTAAAAAAAGAGGGTTAAATAAAGTTGATTATTTTTTAAAATTGCAAACGATATGATACGATAAAATGGCAAACTTTTTTAAATAATCAAACGGGGGAAGACCAATCATGTACAGCTTTAAGAATGACTACAGTGAAGGCGCTCATCCAAGAATTTTGTCGGCATTGATGGAATCAAACTTGGTACAAGAGGAAGGATATGGGGAAGACCGGTACACGCTGCTAGCAATTGAGTTGTTAAAGGAAAAAATGGGGCAGCCAGATGTTGATATTCACCTTTTATCTGGAGGAACCCAAACGAATCTAACGGCCATTTCAGCCTTTCTAAGGCCGCATGAAGCAGCGATGGCAGCAAGTTCTGGTCACATATTAGGGCATGAGACGGGTGCGATTGAAGCAACAGGTCATAAGGTTTTATCCATCGAAACCCTAGATGGGAAACTAACACCAGAGCTTGTTCAAACAGTCCTTGATGGCCATCCGGATGAGCATATGGTAAAACCGAAGCTTGTATACATATCTAATTCAACTGAGATAGGGTCCATTTATAAAAAGAAAGAACTACAGGACTTAAGTGCTTTTTGCCGCGAAAACCATCTTCTTTTGTTTATGGACGGGGCAAGATTAGGATCAGCACTATGTTCGGAAGAAAATGACCTGACACTTCACGATCTTCCAGTCTTACTGGATGCTTTTTATATTGGCGGGACGAAAAATGGCGCACTCATCGGGGAAGCTTTAGTCCTTTGTAGTGATGCCCTTAAGGATGATTTTCGCTATCATATTAAGCAAAAAGGCGGTCTTCTTGCCAAAGGGAGATTGTTGGGAATACAGTTTTTAGAATTATTTAAGGATGATTTGTTTTTTGATTTGGCGGAGCATGCCAATAAAATGGCAAATAAACTAAGAACTGAATTAAGTAACGCCAATATTAAATTTGTCACCCATTCACCATCGAATCAACTTTTTCCGATTCTCCCTAATGCTGTCATCGCCGAACTGCAAAAGAATTACGCCTTCCTTATTTGGGAAAAAGTAGACACCGATCACTCGGCAATACGTCTCGTGACATCTTGGGCTACAAAAGAAGACAAGGTTGAGGGGTTTATTGAAGAAATGAAAAAGGTAATATAGTATAACAAAATAAATTAAAACTGATTTAACAGGAGGAAATGGATATGAACTATGTAACATTAAATAATGGATTAAAAATGCCGCAACTTGGTTTTGGTGTATGGCAGGTATCCGATGATCAAGCAGCTACAGCTGTTGCGACAGCACTTGAAGTAGGTTATCGTTCGATTGACACCGCCATGATTTATAAAAATGAAGCAGGTGTTGGAAAAGCAATTAAAGAATCCTCCGTTCCGCGTGAAGAGTTATTTATTACGACAAAGGTGTGGAATAGTGACCAGGGATATGAAAATACGTTGCGTGCCTTTGATGAAAGCTTACAAAGATTAGGTCTTGAGTATGTAGATTTATACTTGATTCATTGGCCTACACCTGAATTTGATCAATATGTTGATACATATAAAGCATTAGAAAAGCTATATAACGATGGGCGTGTTAAAGCGATTGGCGTATGTAATTTTGAAATTGAACATTTAGAACGGCTCTTAAAAGAATGTGAAGTCGTACCTGTGTTAAACCAAATTGAGTGTCATCCGTACCTTGCTCAAAACGAAATAAAAGAGTTTTGTGCTAAACATAATATTTTTGTGGAAGCATGGAGCCCTCTTGATCAGGGTGGAGAAGTACTTCAAGACGAAGTCATTCAAAAGCTTGCTAAGGACCATAGCAAAACGCCTGCCCAAACGGTCTTACGCTGGCATTTACAAAATAATACGATTGTCATCCCAAAATCTGTTACACCATCCAGAATTAAAGAAAACTTGGATGTGTTTGATTTCGAATTAACGACAGAGGAAATGAACCAAATTAATCAAATTAACCGGAATCGACGTAAAGGTTCCCATCCAAACACCATGAATGTTCGTTAAACACAGCCTAACAAGGAAGCCCATTCCAGCATAAAGGAATGGGCTTTTTATCTTGTAAGACCGTGAGATTCTGTAGAATTTAGTTAATTTACTCAGTGTTCTCTATCTTGAGCTAATTTTAGCTTTTCGATAACTATTGAAAACTTCTACAATGATGGACACAACACAACCCAACACGATGGCCCGCCAAACCCAGTGGATGACACTTGCTAAAGTAGGAGAATCAGCATTTACAGTATTAGATAGATAGGAAATGAAAGATGGATGAATTAATTGGGGATCACTTGCTATGAAGATAAATGTAATGGCACTTAGTACTCGGATGATGGTATTCACCGTGGCAAGCTTCATGTTCCATTGTGCAGCTGTCCATTTATAAATAGCCAAGCCAATTTCCAAAACCATAATACCTGCAATAATCGGCCAATAGGACAATAAGGTATCTTGCTGAAACACTGGCATCACAAATTGAAGTCCGCGGCCGTCGATTGATTGATACACGCCAGCTAGGTGGTCAGCATTGAAATAAATAATACCCCAAATGACTGTCCAAAGGAAACTAAAAATAATTTCTCCTTTAGATATTACTTTTTTTCTCGGGATGATTACGACCTTATTCAAATCATCTGGGGTCCAGTTTTCTTTTTTAACAGAAAGGGGCTGCTCTACTTTTGATAAACCTATCCTCTCGATAGCCACAAATACAATCGTGAACCAAAAGAACACTTGGATGAGAGTAGTGATCACTTTAGCAATCAAAAACCCAAAAGTATGAATAGCGACTGAAAGGATGGACTCTTCACCTGAAAAAGTCACAATACTTCCGATCGTATGAATGAGAAGGGTAATGAAAATCGCCCAAGGGATGACCATTTTCATGGTTCGAATATAAACATCGTATACTTTTGGACCAATTAAATACTTGGGTTTACCATGATAACTATCCGCTAGCACGGCCGGGTTGCCAAGTTTTGAAAGAGCCTCCTTCACATCCTCCTCCGAATAATGTTCTGGCAGCATATCCTCAATGGTTGATGTTAGCTCCATGGCAATATCTTTTCGTATTTTTTCAGGGAGCCTTTTTGTTACTTCATACACATAAATCTCAATCAGATTCAAGGTTCTCATCTCCTTTTAATAATGATTTAAGTTCCAGCGTCATCTTCTTCCATTCGTTTTTTAACTGCATGTAAGTCTCGGTTCCAAAGTTTGTTAATACGTAATACTTTCGTGGTCTACTTTCGGTTGTATCCCAATTGCTTGTCACGAGCTCTTGTTTCTCTAATCGGCGCAAGAGGGGATACAGCGTACTTTGTTCTATGGGTACCCCGGCTTCTTCAAGGAGCTGTACAAGTGAATAGCCGTATTGAGGGGTACGCAATTGGCTTAATACGGCAAGGGTAAGAGTTCCTCTCCTTAGTTCCGTCGCAAATGAATCCAACAAAGAACTCATGGTCAATCACCTCGTTTTCTTATACTGTATGTCGTACAGTAATAGGATATGAGTAATAGTGCAATATGTGTACTATTTGATGAAAAAAATATGGAGTGGGTCTATTTCTGCTCTTTTGGAAAATAGATATTATTTTAGGAAAATAGTACAAGCAGGTATAAAGATTTTCCCATAGATTATTCCATGGAAAAAAGATTGTTGGTTGTACATATCCTTGGATAAGTTATGCGTCTAGGCATGGTGTTGCAAATGGAGATCAGGTTAATCTGTCATTAAAGGAGGTGAGTAAACATATGAGTGATTTAAACCAAGACATGTTAGAGCAGCTGCGTCAACAAAATGAACTGCTTCTGAAAAATCTGTTAAAGAAAAATCTCCAAAAACGCAAAAGACAACAATTTAAAGATAGCATGAAGAAAAAGCGGCAGGAAACATTGCAATCATTAACAAAGCAATTTTCTTCTCCAACATCAAATCCTACATCTGCACCAGCTCCCACAAATCAACCAAGTACAGCTTTAGCAGATCTGCTTAAAAAATTGCTTAAGTAAGACAGTAGTTGACAAGGAAACCTTTAAGCGTGGATTCAAATAGGAATTCACGCTTTTCCTTTTACTTGAGGATACAAAGTTATGATAAGATGTGGAAAATAACATTTTTAACTAACAACGAATCGTAGGTATGATAGTAAAAATAGGATTGAAGAAGGAGTAAGTACTATGGAACAGGAGCTGCTCAAGATTTTTGACCTGGAACGGAAGGAAATAGGTGTGTCAACGCGTAAGGAAGTTCATGAAAAGGGATATTGGCATGAAGTTTTTCATTGTTGGTTTGTTACTCATGAAAATAACATCGACTATATTATTTTGCAGCTTCGCAGTGAAGTGAAAAAGGAGCATCCTAATCTTTTAGACATTACAGTTGCAGGACATTTATTGGCCCATGAAACGGTCCAAGATGGTGTGAGAGAGATAAAAGAGGAACTTGGAATAGCTGTTCCTTTTCAAGAGTTACGTTCTTTAGGAATCATGGATTATTGTTCGATTCAAGGAAATTATATTGATAATGAGATAGCCAACGTATTTCTTTATAAATGTAATCAACCCCTTGAAGAATTTGTCCTTCAAAAGGAAGAAGTGGCCGGGATTGTAAAAGCTAAATTTAATGATTTTCTAGAGCTATGGACAGGAAAAAAAGCTACGATTAGAATCGTAGGTTATGAAATACATAAGGATAACAATCCTACCTTAATTGATAAAGAAGTAAGCAGAGTCCATTTTGTTCCACACCCAGGAACGTATTATCAAACGATTATTCAAAAAATAAAAGATGAATTGCGTAAATGAAATTAAACATCCTAATCTCCATTTAGTCCCCCTTTTTTTAATAATGTGACTATTTACATTAGTAAATTCATTGAGTACTATTGAATAGTTACATAGAGAAAGGTTGATTAAGATGTTATTTCATTTAGATCCATCATTACTTATGGTATTAATTGTTTTTGGCTTTTTGGCCGCATTTATTGATTCAGTTGTAGGCGGTGGCGGACTTATTGCCTTACCAGCATTATTATTTACCGGTCTGACGCCAGCTGCATCTGTTGCCACAAATAAACTTGCCGGTTCTATCGGTTCATTAACGAGTACAATTATGTTTTATCGCTCAGGCAAGCTAGATGTAAAATCTGTATATAAGTTATTTCCACTAACATTTATTGGCTCGATGATAGGTGCCTGGACTGTCCATTTAATCAATCCTGAACTTCTAAAGCCACTTATGCTTGTGATGCTGGCAGCGGTTGCGATTTATACGATATTCAAGAAAGATTGGGGCAGTATTTCTACCTTCAAAAAATTATCAATTCGTCACTTTCTCATTTTTACAATTGCAATCTTTGCGATTGGCTTCTATGATGGCTTTTTAGGTCCTGGGACTGGCTCTTTTTTAATGTTTGCTTTTTTAATGATTGGCTTTGATTTTTTGAAGGCGGCAGGGAATGCCAAGTTTCTAAACTTTGGAAGTAATATTGCTGCACTACTCATGTTTATGTATTTAGGTCAAGTCAATTATGCCTATGGTATACCTATGGGGATTGCACAAGTGGCAGGTTCCATTTGCGGCTCCCAATTTGCCATTAAACGTGGCAGCAGCTATGTTCGGATCCTATTTATTGTCGTCACCTTCTTATTACTTGCTAAAAACACCTATGATTATTTCTATAAATAAAGGAAGATCATTTAAGTGGTACTATAGTAGAATCCTTTTGTGGGGAAGTGATAGAGCTCCATTGCCCGACCGATTGAAAAAAGCCTAGTGACGGTAAATGAAAAGGGGTTCCATTGCCAGAGAGTACGTAAAAATAGCATGATCTATCACCCAGGCCTCCCACAATAACAACACAAAAGTATGAAACTCCTTGAAAGTTTTTTGTAATGCATATAAGTACCAGTGAATCGGAAAAATAGTTTAACATGGATGGTTTTCGGAAATACTTTTCGTTTTCAACCAATTTATCATTTTCTTCGTGTGGACTGGTATAACTTCTTTAGATAATAGGTGAAAAATGGAAAAAACGATAAATGATTTGTCACAGTTTGTGTTTTGGTACCCATTAATCATGTCATTGATTTGGATAACGGGTTCTAGTTTATTTTTCAAATACCGTGAAAAAGATAGCGCACTTGATTTTGACAAAATGGAGTGGCCGCTGATTAGCATTGTCATTCCATGCTATAACGAAGAAGAAACCATCGAAGAAACGATTCAACATATGACGAAAATTAAATACCCCAAAAAAGAAATTATTGTCGTGAATGATGGAAGTAACGACAACACCTTCAAGATCCTTCGGCGACTTGTACAGCAACATAAGGAACTTAAAATCATCGATTGTCAAGAAAATAGGGGAAAGGCAAATGCACTGCATATTGCCTGCCATGCCTCTAAGGGTGAGTTTATTGTTTGCGTGGATTCTGATGCAATATTAGATCCATACGCCGCACATTATCTTATCTACCACTTCCTTCATAAAGGAGAAAGATTGGGGGCAGTGACAGGCAATCCAAGAATTCGTAATCGTGATACATTGATTGGGCGTATACAAATTGTAGAATATGCATCCATTATCGGCGCTATAAAACGAACCCAAAGAATACTCGGGAAAATTATGACCGTTTCCGGTGTCGTTGTGGCCTTTCGTAAAAAAGCACTAGTAGATGTGGGATTATGGGATCGCGATATGATTACAGAGGACATTGCCGTTTCATGGAAGCTGCAGCAGCGATTTTGGGACATTCGCTATGAACCACGTGCATTGTGCTGGATGCTAGTTCCCGAAACCATCAGTGGGATCTGGAAACAAAGAATTCGCTGGGCCCAAGGCGGGCATGAGGTGATGCTGAGATATTGGCGGATCCTATTTGACTGGCGCCAAAGAAGGATTTGGCCAGTCTATTTGGAGCAATGGGTTAGTTTGCTTTGGTCCTTATCATGGGTATTTGTCACCCTTTTTTATTTTTTTACCGCGTCCACCATTCAACAGCTATTTATTTGGCTTACGTTTTCATCTTTTGCTCTTGTTTTTATGAGTTTAATCCAGTTGTTTGTCTCAATAAAAGTGGATTCCAGGTATGACAATATTACCAAGTACTACCTATGGGCAGCCTGGTATCCTGTCATGTATTGGATTCTGAATGCTTTTATTGTTATTTTTGCTCTTCCTAAAGCGATTAAATCAAGAGTAAAAGGGGGTTATGCGACATGGTCAAGTCCAGACAGAGGGGATCGAAAAATAAGTTAATTATCCAGACGAAAATAAATTGGTATCGGGAAGTCATAATTACGATCTTTTCTATTTTTGTTTGGTTATATTGTGCTGGAGTTGTTGCTTTTTTTATTAGTGCACTTGTTAATGTTAATCCTCCATATATCAGTCTAATAAAGACTGCATTTAAAATGACAAATAAGGAAATTCGGTCATTTATGTGGATCGTCTTTTGTATTTGGCTTATTTTTTATATCGTTCTCTGGAGCTGGAAGAATTATAACCTCAAAAGGTTTGGTTCTTTAAATAGGAGAACTCAACCCATTCCAACCACAAAAAAGGATATTTTGAGTCTTGGACTTATGGATGAAAAGGATTTTCAATTGTTACATCAATCAAGGGTTGTAGTTTTTGAGAAAAACCCGATAAAAGATATTCGAAAATAGGTGGTTTTTTGAAAAAAATTATTTTTGGCATTTGTCTACTATTGATCGTGGGTGGGATAGGTGGTTATCACCTTTATGTAAATACGGATTTTTCTAAACCAGCCATGAGTTTTCCTGAAGAACTTGATAAGGATGGCTGTCTTGGTTTAACCTACCATCGTGTCCGGAAAGATAATTTGTTTAATAAATCAATTGAATTTCTAACAGGCACAGATGAGTTAACCATGTATAACGTATATGAAGATGAATTTAGAAAACAGATTGAATGGCTTAAGAAACAAAAAGCGGTATTTTTAAATCCGGAGGAAATCAGACAAGCTCAAGAAACGAGGCAGTTTCCCAAACGATGTGTTTGGGTTTCGTTTGATGATATTGACATTTCCATGTTTAAAAATGCCTATCCAATTTTGAAAGAAAACAATATTCCATTTACATTATTTGTTATAGCTGGACATGTAGGTAATAACTTTGACAATTTACAGCTTGCTTCTTGGGACCAACTGCAGGAAATGGTAGATAGCGGATTGGCAACAGTGGGCTCTCATACGTATGACATGCATAAATTAGTTGGCGAGCAACCGATATTTTTCATAAAAGAAAACCTTCCTGCATTTGAGGAGGACCTTTTACGTAGCAAAAAAACGATAGAGAAAGAATTAGGAGTTCAAGTAAAGGACTTTGCCTACCCATATGGAAATGGAAGAGATGACTTAGCTGTGGTTATTCAGCGGAGTGGATTTAAAAGTGCTTTCATTCTTGCACCTAGATCGATAACTCCATCTAATGATCGGTATTGGATGAATCGCATCCTTGTGAATAAAGAGGTATTTAAGGAAAACGTGAGAGATTGGATGAATCCCACACGTCTTCCTTAATAGCAGCTTAAAAATAAACGGGTCTGATGAATAAAAATTTTAATTTATTTTGTATGTGACATGCGCCACTTTCATATATATGTATACTACTTAAATTTAAAAATTTAACAAAGGAAATAATCTTACTTCGAACCTGCTGGAAAACTCAAGTAATTGAGAAGTAATCCATTATAAAACAGGAGGGGCTTAGTATGAAATTCACGATTCAGTATATACCACTGGACAAAATCAAACCTGACCTATCACTGAAAATGACCGAGCATTTTAAAAAACTGCAGAGATTAATGTGGGACTGCATGTATGTTTTGGTTGTTAAAAAGAGTCGGAAGGATGACAGTTATATAATTTTGAGTGGGCATGATCGTTTCGAATCCCTTAAAAAACACACCAAAAATATTTATGCTCCCTGTATAGTTGATAAGAGTGGATCCGCTGGAATAATATCGTGGTTTCATCGTCTTCGAAACAAACAACCGCTAGATGACTTTCCTTTAATGCCGCCAAGTTGGTCAATCGTAAGAACCTTCTTGAAACAAGAGCCCCGTTTTAAGAATCTTACCCGATCCGAACAAATACGGATCCTACTAATTGCGGCACGCTATAAGAAAACAGTGATTTTTACAATGAAAACAAGAGTTGATCATTTATTGCAAAAAGATAAATAATCTTCTATCAACACAGGCTGCCATGGCAGCTTTTTCTTTTGGGGAAAATTAATTAATCTTGCCAACCCAGTTAATTCTATTACTATACATTAATTTCACAAACTCATAAAAAAGAGTTTAAATTGATGGATTTAAACTCTTTTTTTCTTGATAGAAGGACCATTATTCTATGTATTTAGTTAGGTTTAAACCTCGGTTTTCCTCCCATTCTGCATAAAATATTTCTTTGTATTCCTTTATGTGTTTCTTTGATAATTCCTTTTTAAGCCACTCCTCATTTAAACCAGCCTCTTTCAGATTTGATTCGATCAATTTCCCATCCATGATCAGCGCAAATGCCAAGGTAACCGGTTCTTCCGGTATTTTTAAGTCTTGGTTTTTAGGAGCTCCATATGGATGTTTCGGAGCTACACTAATTTGTCCGTCACGTTCGAGAATGACATATTCAGCCTCATAGATTGAAAAGTAACCCTGCTTTCTCATGAATTGTTGTAATTGATTTAAATCAATATGATTTTTTCTCAAAGCCTTATAAAGAATCTGGCCCTTATTAACTAAGATGGTGGGTGACCCTTCTAATAAGGATCTAAAAAAAGAGGACTTCTGTGTTAAGAATTCGGTGCAATATATTAGCAATCCCCAAAAGAAAATTGTAAACAGAATTTCTTTTAATCCTGTTTTACCGTCAAATATGGCATCTCCTACAAAATTGCCCATCACTAATCCTGTTATAAAATCAAAAGGCGTTACCTGTGAAAATTGAATTTTTCCCAGTAGTTTTAAGACTATAAGAAGGGTAAGAAATCCGACCGTCAATTCCAACGCTATATCTTTGTACATAAAAATATTTGTCTCCTCTGAAAATACCTGTTATTGGTCTCTTACTATTTTGTTACGCTTTAATAATATTGATACATAAATATGGTTTGGTAGTGGTGGGAGGAATATAAATTCTCAGCCTAATATTTAATCAATAAGTAGGAATTACGTTTTATGATGTCGAAAAGAGTAATTAAGCTAACTGATCATTAGAAGGGCTAGTAGTTGAAACACTGCTAGAATCTTCGTTAAAGGCCACAAAGAAAGGAAGACATCAAAATGCGTAATAAAATATCGCTTATTCATTCAGCAAATTTACCACAGGTTGATTATGCGTATGCTAGCAAAGTTCCGGCGGGGATGAATCTACTCTTTCTAGCGGGTGCCTGTCCTCTTAATCAAAGTGGGAGAGTTTCTAATATAGGTGACTATCGTCTACAGGCAAAACTTTGTGTGGAGAATTTAAAGGAAGCACTAAAAGAATGTGGTGCCACTCTGGAAAGTGTTGTCTACACAAGAGTTCTCGTAGCGTCAACGAATCAGTTTGATTTGGTTACAGCTTGGGAGGAAATTAGAAAAGAATTTGGTGATCACGATGTTCCAAGTACCTTATCTGGAGTAACTGTTTTAGGTTATAAAAATCAATTAGTTGAAGTCGAAGCGGTGGCAGCAGTCGCAGACTCTTTAAAATAACCGTCCAATTAAACTCTAGATAATAGAGAAAAAATAAAGTGCTAGATCACCTCTATATAGAAAGAAGTGTCTAGCACTTTATCGGGTTTGTTCTATTAATTCTTTAAGCTTTATTCCTTGTTCTCCCTGAGATAAATTTAAAAATTACCACCACGGCAGCAATTACTAATAGAAGGTGAATAAGTCCACCCGCGATATGGAAGACTAGCCCAAGGATCCAAAATAATAGCAATAAACCAACAATCGTCCAAATCATGATAATCCCTTCTTTCATCAAAAAATATTTTCTTAAGAGTATAATACCCATAAATAACAAAAGTAATTTTACTTTTGCTGACTATTGTCCATTTTGTCATGATTTTTTAAAAAAACTAATGAAATATAAAGGTAGGTACTTTATGGTTACCCAAATTACAACGAAATTTAAAATACATAATTCAGCAAACGAAGTGTTTGAAGCAATAGTCGATCCTGTAAAGATCGGAAACTTTTGGTTTACTTCTAGTTCAACTAGATGGGAAGCAGGCAGAACTGTAACATGTAGGTATGATGAATATGAAGCAAAAGTAGTTATTAAAGTAATAGAAATCCAGGAAAATAAGAAAATTGTGTTTACCTGGGGTGGAGAAAATGGGGAAGGAACAGTTGTAACGATCACTTTAAATGAGTTGGACGATAAGGACAGTATTATAGAAGTAACCGAATCAGGTTTTCAAGAAGATAACCCAAAACTAGTAAACATCCTTATAGGACAAAAAGAAGGTTGGGTGTACATGTTATCTTGTTTAAAGGCTTATTTGGAGCACGGCGTAAGTAATTTGAGAGCATCATTGGTATTTTAGGGTTCGAATGAAGGCAATTTTAGATCAAGAGAACCGTCCCTTTGAACCTCTTTGAATCAAAAAGGAGATTGAAAAATGCAAATAGTCAAAGCAACTATCAGTTTATCGGAGAAAATAGTTCCTTTATTTAATGCTTATCGGATGTTTTACGAACAACCTAGTGATTTGGAGGGGGCAAAAGACTTTATCCAAGCAAGAATTCAAAATGAAGAGTCCACTATTTTTGTAGCCTTGGATGGAGAAAAAGGGGCTGGTTTTGTGCAGTTATATCCAACCTTTTCATCTGTCGGTTTGCAAAAAGCATACATACTTAATGATTTATACGTGGATGCGGCCTATCGAAAAAAAGGCGTTGCCAAAGCATTAATGGAGGAAGTATTTAAGTTTTGTGAAATCAGCCAAGCTAGGTATGTCACTTTGGAAACAGCACCTGACAATCATAAGGCAAAAGCTTTATATGAGTATATGGGCATGCAAGTATCTAACCATTATGAAAATTATATTAAATATTTTTAAAGTGAAAAAGGCGAAGGGAAAAAAACCTTCGCCTTCTTTGATGATGAAACTATTATTTTTCTTTTTTATAAAAAATTGTAAACAAAATCGATTAAAAAGCGTCTAATTTATTTAGGGGGGTCTAACCCTTGAGACTAAAATAAAATCGAGGTGAAAAATGAAAAAGGTAGTAGAATTTCCCTTTAGAATCTTCCTGATGATATCGGGAATCATTTTTGTTTTTGGTATCCCCTCCTTGATAGGAATAAGGAAGACACTCACCTTAAACGTAAATTCGTTTTGGATCTATGTAAAAAACAGCTTTCAAAAATTAACCGAGATCAATGATCAGCAACACCTTTTAATGGTATTTGACCAGCTAAATTGGTTAGAAAGTTATCGATATTCTATGACCATTATATTTATCTCAGTTTTGGTTGTGATTTCGACCGGAATTATTGCATCCATTATGGTCCAAATGGCGCCGAAGAAAATGGGCAGAATTGTAAAGAAAGTCCTCCAATTTTTTGAAGGTGTGCCAGACTTACTAATAATTTTTATGTTTCAGTTTTTCGTCATAACCCTCTATCAAACTACAGGGCTCAAGTTCTTACAGTTATATGGGAATTTTGGGCATAAACCTTATTTTGTGCCCATCGTCACAGTTTCCTTTCTACCAGCGCTGTTTCTAATGCAGTTTCTACTTAAACAGTCGGAAGAGGAGGAGTTAAAGGATTATGTCCAGTTTGGCATAGCAAAAGGGATAAGTCGGTACAAAATATTAATGGTTCATAAGCTCCGTAACTTAATACCGCTATTAATAATTCAACTTAGAACATGCATTTGGATTATTTTATCTAATCTTTATCTTTTAGAGTTCATGTTTAACATCCCTGGATTTACGAAAGTCTTTCAGATCACCATGGGGCGTGGGGAATTCTTGGCACTTGTTATCTGTCTTTTGCTGTTTACATTTCCGCTATTAATCATCGAAGCGTTGAGTTTCTTCACTTATAAGTTCTATGAAGGGAAGGAGGGCAGTAGTTTATGAGAAAGTATAGAAAAACAGTAATTGGCGCTCTCATCCTACTCCTTCTTTTTTTAGCAAGTTACCTATATCCCTTATACGCGCCACTTGATTTTAATAAGGAAATTCTTGTTTCAGATGAAAAAGGGAATATTATTGGGAGAGCGCCGTTTCCACCATCTTCGGAACATCTTTTAGGAACGGATCGTAACGGTCAGGATATGCATCTGTTATTGTTGTATGGTGCAAAATTCACCCTCGTTACAGCCCTTGTGGTATCTTTACTTAGGGTTTTATTCGGTGGAATTATGGGCGTTTTCTTGTCTCTATATACCCCCTTTATGAAAAAATATTTTAAAGACTTTTTCATTATTTTCAGGTATATACCATCCGTTTTTTTAGGAATTGTGTTAATGATGCCATCCATGGGTTTTTTTGATCACCCAAGTAATTCTGTTGTTGCTTATCAGTTGTTAATTTTAGTTATTTTAGGTTTTCCTTCTGTGGCAATCTTTGTATCCGAGATTACCGATGAATTAATGAAAACATCCTTTGTGAAAAGTTCGTCATTGATGGGTGCTAGTAAGTTACATATTATTCGAACACATTTAATGCCCTATTTTCGTTCATACGGCGTCTTATTTACTTTCCAGCAGTTATTAAGCAGCTTGCAGGTTACTATGCATCTCGGTATTTTTGGTTTTTATTTAGGAGGACTAACAAAGGGTGGAGTATTTGGATATGATGAACCGCCAAAGGATGCTTCTTTATCCAATGAATGGGCCGGCTTAATTGGGCAAAATTTAAATGACTTTATCCAAGCACCCTGGACCATATTCGGACCAATTTTGGGATTTCTAGTCGTTATCTTGATTGTAAATGGGATGAAAAAAGAAGTAGAAGAAAATATGTATGGTTTCGTTACGAGTAAAAAGAATCGAAAGAAAAAGGCGGCTAATGAGTCTTCATCCGAGGATGTCGTGAGAAGTGGTTTTGAACTTGTGGGTAAGAATCCAATTCAACATGGGGCAGTATACGTGGTGGAGAAAGGAACGAAGAAAAGGTTACTTGGAAAGAAAAGCTGGACATGGGGATGGGGTGTAGCGGTCATCCTCATAGCTGGGATGTTTGTTGCTCATGAAAAAGTAGAAACAAAGATCGGTAAGGAAACGAAACCTGAGAACCCCAGCAAAGAGGTTGCGACCAATTTGCCAGCGGTAGATGAATCAACACAAGGTGAAAGGAAAAAAACTTATAAGATTGGGGAAGAAATTCCATTAACGTATTCATCCGTAATGGTCACAAAAGTAGAAAAATCAAACGGTGATGCAAAAGAAAAACCAAAAGGTGGAAATGAATTTATTATTGTAACTGTTGAAATTAAGAATACAGGGCCAGAGAATGTACGATACGCTCCGCATTACTTCGAAATAATTAACAAGGAAGGCGAAGCGTTTGAACAGCCCTTGCTTATGATTGATATCCAAACAACCTTAGGGTCTGGGGAGTTAGCGGCAGGAGAAAAGATATCGGGGACACTTGCCTTTGAGCAGCCAATTAATGAGTCCCTAAAGCTGCGGTATACCCCATACATGGAAATGAATCAAACGTTGATAGACTTACAATGACAGTAAGCTTGCTAGACTGAAGAAAATGAAATCCTAAAAACAAAAAACCTAAAAGCACATCAAAAATGATGCGCTTTTTTGCATGCAGAAACTAAATACTGGGATTTTTTGATAATAGTTGGATACTATAAAAAACAGACTAGAAAAAGTTGGTTGAGGTGTAATTGTTATAATGAAAAAACGTCACTTACTATTTAATCTTTCTATCATCATTATTCCATGGTTATCGTTGTTATTTCTAGGAAAACGTAATTTAAAACGCTTTTCGAATGCGGGTGTTTTTATTGTCTTTTTTGAAATTTTAAATCATTTGTATGGACACAAGCGGAAGTGGTGGAAGTTTTACGATAAACGGAAATCCTTTTTAAAGGATGAACTACCATTTAGCATCGGTCCTTATATGCCTATGTCCTTATGGGTACTTAAACTATCATATGGAAACTTTAAGAAATTTGTATTACTAAATGCAATTTTTGATGGACTTTTTGCATTTATTTTTATAGACGTTCTTAAAAGGTTAAAAATCATCCGTCTTAATCGGTTAAATCATTTCCAATTTTTTATATACTTGCACTATAAGGCGTATTTATTATATGGAGTACAATATTTGATTGAGAGAGTAAGAAGGTTTAATTTTTACTATTAGGCGTCTCTGCTATTAGAGATGCTTTATTTGTAAAAAATATTTTCATATTGACTTTACGGGAATTATTGAATAAACTATTTTTAATTATCAAATAAAGGCAATGAAGAGAAAAAGTAAAATGATGTTGTTTTTCCACAGAGAGCTTCAGGTGCTGAAAAGAAGCAAAAACACTTATTTGAACAATGGTCTCTGAGCTTCGTACTGAACATACATTTTAGTATTAGTAGGATACGACGAGTTTTGGCACTCGTTACCAATGTCACAGTATAAGAGTAGTATTTTACTCCGTACTTGCTAAGGCAAATGGTGTGAACCATTTGTGAAATAAGGTGGTATCACGTGGAATTCAAACCTCGTCCTTAACTATTACAGTTGAGGACGAGGTTTTTTTGTTTTTAAAAAATTAAATTCTGGAGGTTTTACCATGAGTATTTTTATTGGTGGTGCTTGGGCATATGCGAATGGTTCCTTGCATCTAGGTCATATTTCGAGTTTACTGCCTGGGGACATTCTAGCTAGATATTACCGTTTAAAGGGTGAAGAAGTTTTATATGTATCAGGAAGTGATTGTAATGGAACACCTATTACCATTAGAGCAAGACAAGAAGGGGTTTCACCTAAAGAAATTGCCGATCGTTATCATCAAGAATTTGCCGAATGTTTTTCAAAACTAGGATTCTCTTACGATACCTATACAAGGACTGATACCCTCCACCATCATAAAATCGTTCAAGAGATCTTTTTGGAATTACTTAAAAAGGGTCTTATATTTAAAAAGGAAATAGAACAAACATTTTGTGAATATGATCAGCAATTTTTACCTGATCGATATGTTGAAGGAATTTGTCCTCACTGTGGTGCAAATGCACGAGGTGATCAATGTGATGCCTGTTCTAGCGTGTTAGAACCACTTGATTTACTTGATAGAAAATGTAAGATCTGCGGAAATTCACCCACAACTAGAACAACAGAGCATTTTTACTTTTCGTTAAGTTCATTACAAGAAAGGTTGGAAAACTATACACAAGAAGCTGAAAACAAACACCTTTGGCGCGATAATGCTATTTCTTTGACCAAAAGATATTTAAGGGAAGGCTTGCAAGATCGCGCAGTTTCAAGGGATTTGCCAATTGGAGTGAGTGTTCCAGTAGCAGGTTATGAAGAGAAAAAAATCTACGTTTGGATAGAAGCAGTTTCTGGATATTACACAGCTAGCAAGCTATGGGCACAGGAAAACAATCAAGATGACTCATCTTTTTGGCATGGAACGACGACGTCCTATTACGTCCACGGGAAGGATAATATCCCGTTCCATTCGATTATTTGGGCAGGGATCTTGGCTGGTTTAGGGAAAGAACCATTACCCACACATATTGTTTCAAATGAGTATTTGACATTGGAAAAGAAGAAATTGTCCACAAGTAAAAATTGGGCCGTATGGGTTCCTGACATCTTGGAAAGATACGAGCCTGATTCGATTCGCTACTTTTTAACCATTAACGCACCAGAAAGTCGGGATGCCGATTTTTCTTGGAAGGAATTTATTTATAGTCATAATAGTGAGTTACTGGGGGCGTATGGAAATTTCGTCAATCGGACGTTGAAATTTATTGAGAAGTCATTGGATGGGTTGATTCCTGATCAAGTCATAACGCCTGCTATTCAAGATAAAGTTCAGCAATTATACGGTGAAGTGGGTAGTTGTATTGAAAATTCTTCCTTCAAGCAAGGACTAGAGAAGGTATTTGAGGTGGTGAGATTCTCGAACAAATATTTTGATGAGCAGCAACCTTGGAAGCAGATTAAGGATGATCAAGAGTCTTGCCTGCAAACTTTAGCAAATTGCGTCTACTTAATTGCTAATTTAGCACACATTTTAACCCCGTTCCTTCCTTTTTCCAGTAGTAACGTGAAGAACATGTTATCTATAACAGTAAAAGAATGGAGACCCTTTCTGGTTGAACAACAGCATTTATCAAACGTAGAACCATTGTTTGAACGATTAAATCCAGCAAGAATCGAAGAGGAATTGGAAAAATTAAAAACACAATCTTTATAAAAATTATACCCCTTATAAAAGTTTATCAAAATCAAGTATTACTATTTCCATGTCTGAACAGTATAATCAGAAATGGGAGATGAGACAAATGAATAAAAAAGATATTGCTAATATCCGCAAACAATTTAAATTAAATAACGAACATCTTATGAATATTCGAGAAATCTTCAATGTGTATGTTCAGAAAGAATCAGGCGAGATTTACCATCATGTCAGCCAGCCGTTTCAAATGCTAGAACAAGAAGCTCAAGAAATGTTTTTGGCCAACTTTAAAAAGGTTTTAACAGGGAATCTGGATGCGAAATTATTTGAACTTAAATTCATTCGGGATGTTGAAGACAGCACCCAGATGATTCTCTATGATGGACTAAGGGCAGATACAACGGACGATTGGAAAGAATATATGCTTGAAATCGTTGCGAAAATGTTTGCTAATACCGTTTATGAATTTGATACAATGGTAACGTTTATTCGAGGTGAATATCGAAAAGCGGCTCGAAAGCGGGATGCGGAATCCGAAGAGGGCGGGGATGATGAAGTTTATTCCAACCAGTTTATTCTTTGCAGCCTCAGTAAAACGGATCAACCGAAAAAGGCCTTGACCTTTGATTACATAGAGAAAGAATTCAAGTCGTATAACGTCTTTGATCCGATTATTAATTTAGATTCACCTTTATCAGGCTTTATGTTCCCAGCCTTTAATGACAATGCCGCAGACGTGAACCATATTCTCTATTGTGCAGGGAAAGCGAATCAACCAGACTTCCGATTTATTGAGGATGTTCTAAATTGTGAGGAGATCATTACCGCCCAAGAAGAGAAGGACAGCTTTGATTTTATTTTAAAAGAAGTGATGGGTGACGAAGTGGATACCCGAGTCATTTCTAATGTTTATGAGGAAATCGATAAGATTGTCCAGGATTCTGTAGAAAATGAGGAAAGTGAAATTCCGACACTGGATCATCAAGCCATTGAACGAATTTTAACGGTAAGCGGCGTTGAAAATGTGGAACCGGCTAAAGTGGAACATGCTTTCAAAGCTATTATTGATGATGAAAGGCACGAAATAAAAGCCAGCAATTTAGTTCCTAAAACCATCAAAATTAATACGAAGGTGGCCGATTTAACTATTAACCCGAAAGACTTGAAATATGTTAAATATATAACATATCAAGGAAAACGCTGCCTATTAATTGAGGTGGATGAAGAGGTCGTTGTAGAAGGATTTAAGTTAGAAACGAATACACTTTAAGGGTTTTAATAGGACAAGTCTTTTTTTAAGTACATGCTTTAGAACACACTGCTAAAACAGGCTGATTTCGCCAGGGGAATCAGCCTGTTTTAGCCTTTTTTATGGAAAATTTATAAAAATTTCATGTTTAGCCCTTTCTTACGAAGTATACTGCTGGTTAATTTGGGAAAATTTGAAACTTTTTTTGCCAATCACCGTCTTTTTAAATTGTACGAAAAAACAAAAATATTTTTAGTACTCGTTAAAGGGGAGAAGTGGATGAAGAAGTTTTCAAATGTGGGATGGATTCTTTTACTTATGTGCGGACTCTTGATTGGCTGCTCAAGTGAAAATGAGCAAGCTAAAGGAACGCCTCAAACAGAAAAAGCACCAGCCAGCGAAGCACCTAAACAAAAGGATGAGAAACAAAGCGTTAAAAAAGGGACACCCGAATGGGACCTACAGCAAATCAAGCAGTCCGTGGAGGAAAATGATCAAGATTTATTTATGAGTTATCAGAACAAGGAAAATCCTTTATTTTACAAAGAACAACATAGATGGATAGAGGAAGCCGAGTTTAAGAAAAAACAAGGATACCAATTGTCAGTAAACCTTTATAATTTTCAACAAACGGATGATAAAAATGGAACGGTCAGTTTCAGTGTAACCATGAGCCATCCCAAGCTGGGAGATACCACTAACATCGTGAACTACCAAATAGTAAAGGTTAATGATAAATGGCTTCTGAATGATTTGCCTTTCGAAACGATTGCTGCAGATTCTGGGATACTCAAAGTTTATTACACGAAAGGCCAAGAGAAGGATGCCCAACAAACATTGAAGGATGCATCTGATATCATCACTTTTTATTCAAAGCAGTTTAACTGGAAACCAGAACCTATTTCTATCAAAATCTATCCTACAGACAGAGAGGTATCGGCAACTGTTCCTTGGATTAGTTTAGGCGGGTGGAATGAGATCGGAGAGTCCCTTAAAATTACCACTGCCCAATCGAATAACATTTTTCACTATTTGGCACATGAACTGACACACAAAATGCTAGGGGATTTGTCCAACGATAATGCCACCATCTACCTTCAGGAAGGATTTGCGACCTATTTAGAAGGGACTGTGGGACGAGATTCGTTAGGTAATGTCTCATATGACCCCAAACCAGCGACTGAAAAGGCTACAAAAGCAATAAAAATTTCCAATACTATTAAATCCCTTGATGAACTAGGATCAATCGATTACACAGACCCTGACAATTCCATGTATCGAGACGGATTCCTCATCTCAAATTATTTCATTAAAACCAAAGGTCTGCCTGCCTTTTTTGATATGATCCGTTACTTAGCAAAATTTGAGTACATCGACAAACGCAGTGAACACAAAATGGAGATTTGCCAGGTCCGTACTTTGGAAGCAATACAGAACATTTATGGCTCTAGTGACAAAGTCTCCGCTGATTTTAAAAACTATTATGGCACGAAACAATGATCGTTAAGTGAAGATGAAAATAATTTTCGTGATTGTATCTATGATTCTTTTAAATTGCATGCAATGAATAGATCATTACTGTAAGCGTTATCCTATAGTGGAGAACGCTTTTTTTTTTTGCAATCAATGTTACCTCCACTCTTGAAATGTTGAAAACCTTGATGGATAAGGGGAGTTAGGACAATTGGAAAGCGCTTAAAACGGCCGTTTGCACCAGCTTTGTAGAATAACTCGTAAATTTGTAGAATCCCGCCTAAACTTTGTAGAATAACTCCGTAAAATTGTAGAATCCCTCCTAAACTTTGTAGAATATCTCTGCAATTTTGTAGAATCCCTCTCTAAATTTATGAACAATATGTGAAAAAAATATCTTGACTAAGAGAAAAAAATTTTGATATAGTTTAAAACAGACCGGTCGGTATGGTGGAGGTGTACTACGGGAATGGATACAAAATCGCTGATAATTGACATCGCGACAAAGCTTTTCCAAGAAAAAGGATATATGGGTGTTGGTTTAAATGAAATTTTAAAAACGTGTGAAATTTCCAAGGGTTCATTATATCACCACTTTCCAAATGGAAAAGAAGAGCTGCTAATTGCTTGCCTTCATTCATTGAAAGAGGCAATAACGAAGGATATTGAAGAAATTTTTGACCGTCATCCAATCACACAAGAGGCTGTTAAAGCAATGATTGAGATATTAATCGATCACTTCGAAACGGGCGGAACCATTACTTCCTACACATTCAGCAGTATCATTAGTGAAATGGCCTCTCTGAGTGAACCAATTCGAAATGCTAGTTCGGATCTATATGCTAAGATTCAAGAGATTTATTCTAAAAAGTTAAGGGCGGATGGGTATTCAGCAGAATCTGCGGATGCTATTGCACTTATGATGACGGCCTCTATTGAAGGTGGAATTATGCTTTGTTTAACAAATCAAACAAGTGAACCACTAAAAATAATTTCACAGGTATTACCAAGACTTTTCTAATTAATTTTAAGGAGATTATTATGAGTACACAAATTCAAGTAAAAAATCCAAAGACGATGGCATTTATTTTAATGTTTGGTGCTTTTTTAGGATTATTTGGTGAAACAGCATTAAATATGGCGTTATCAAACGTTATGGAGCAATTTTCGATCACAGCTGCTACAGCTCAATGGCTGACAACAGGCTACCTTTTAACATTAGCCATTTTAGTGCCGATTTCAGCACTATTAATGAAATGGTTTAGTACTCGCCAATTAGTCATCGGGGGTATCGTTATTTCGCTGTTGGGAGCAGTGTTAGCGGCGTTGTCTCCAAGTTTTGCTGTGTTAGAAACAGGCAGGATTGTCCAAGCAATAGGAACAGGTATTTTGATGCCGGTCATGACAAATGTTCTTTTAATTATTTTTCCTATTCATAAACGCGGTGTTGTCATGGGGATTATGGGTCTTGTTATTACATTAGGCCCAGCGTTAGGACCAACTCTTTCAGGGGTTATTATTAGTACCTTGGGCTGGCATTATATTTTTTGGTTTAGCGCTATTATTTATGTGTTTTTGACCCTTATTGCTGCAGCAAAAATTGTCAACGTTTCAGAAATTTCGAAACCTAAAATTGATGTTTTATCGATTGTTTTATCAACATTTGGTTTTGGCGGCTTAATTTTTGCTTTAGCTACGATGGCAGAAGCACCATTATCATCTCCAAGAGTATGGGCACCTTTACTTATAGGGATAATCGCCCTTGTATTATTTGGAACTCGTCAAATGAAAATGGATAAGCCGATGATTAACTTACGTGTTTTTAAGTATCCAATGTTCACGCTTGGAACTGCCATGATGTTTTTAAGTATTTTAGTTATTTTATCGACGGCCATTCTATTGCCATTATATATAAAGGGTGCTTTATTATTTAGTGCTGCGGTGGCGGGTTTAATATTACTTCCAGGTAATGCTGTCAATGTGATTATGTCACCAATTGTTGGATCACAATTTGATAAAATTGGACCCCGCAAATTAGTCATTATTGGATCTGCCCTCGTGTTGATTGGGAATATTATTTTTGCAGTTGGAATTTCAGCAACAACACCTGCTTGGCTTATCATCGCAGCATTTATGGTCTTTTTCGCTGGAATTACAATGGTCACAATCCCAGCACAAACCAATGCTCTTAATGCATTGCCACGTGAGTTATATGCAGATGGCTCAGCTGGTATGAATACCTTGAATCAAGTAGCAGGTGCAGCAGGGACAGCCATCGCCATTTCGCTTCTAACAGCTGGTCAAACTAGTTTTGCGGCAGGCGCACCAGATGCTGCACAGGGTGAAGTATTAGCTGCTGGAGTAAAATTTGCCTTCTACTTTATTACAGGGATTTCAGTCGTTACAGTCATTTGTTCATTGTTTATGAGTAAACCAAGCGAAGGCAAAGGAAAATCAGCCGTTGCTGTGAGAACTACAGAAACGGTTAGTAGATAGTAGAATTATCACCATAGAACTTTTCAAATGAATCTTCCAATCTGACCTTTTTAAGAGTGAAAGAGACCATTCGTAAATGATATTTACGAATGGTTTTTTTTTTTTATTGGAAATAATAGAAACTGGATAGAACGCTAAGCCTCATGATTTTAGTTCGATAACAACAATAATGTAAAACGCTCAATAAGGAGAACATAACAATGGAATCGATAACTATTGCGAGTAATGGTTCTGCAGAAAAAAAAGATACGGTCATGAACAAAATCTTAGGAGCAATCAGTGGGAGTTTTGCACCTATATTAGGAGTACTTGCAGGATCAGGTTTAATTACTGCCTTACTTTCCATTTTAACAACAGTAGGATGGTTAACTAAAGAAAGCGGAACCTATGCCATTCTTTCTGCAGCAGGACATGCAATTTTTTACTTCTTCCCGGTTTTTCTTGGTATTACATTAGCTGCAAAACTTGGAGCCAATGGCTATGTGGGAGGGACAATTGGTGCCGCACTTTTGGAACCCCATTATACAGAATTAGTGGCATCCAAAGCACAAAACGTGAATTTCTTAGGTATTCCAGTATTATTAGCAAATTATTCTTCAACCGTTTTCCCTATTTTAATTGCTGTTTCTATTTATGCTTTATTAAATAAGTTTTTGAAAAAAGTGATCTATAAAGACTTGCAAATGTTTATCAATCCACTAATCTCATTAGCCGTGATTGTTCCGTTGACTGTACTTATATTTGGCCCTTTCGGTACATATGTTGGTGAGGCATTGGCAGTCCTTATTCAATTTTTAAGTGCAAGAAGCGGTATGCTGACAGGAGCGGTAATGGGGGCAGCATGGTCATTCTTGACAATTTTAGGACTCCATTGGGCTGTCATTCCCATTTTCCTTGCTAATCTAGCAGCGTCTGGTTTAGATCCGCTTAGCCCGATGGTAGCTGCCGCTCCGTTTGCTCAAATGGGTATGGCACTTGGGGTTTTCTTCAAAACGAAAGAAAAGGACTTAAAAACGCTTGCTGGATCTGGACTGATTCCTGGTGCATTAGCAGGTACAACCGAAATCATTACATACGGCCTATTAGTACGCTATAAACGAACGATGGCATTTGTAGCAATAGCTGGAGCTATTGGCGGGGCAATTAATGGGGCACTTGGTGTAAAAGGGACAGGATTTGCTCTCCCAAGTTTCTTGTCAATCCCTATTTTTACACCAGTTGGATTATATTTAATAGGTATTTTGGTGGCGTTAGTTTTAGCGATGGCTTTGACATATGTATTGGGTTATGAAGGTAAAAACGATGTAGTGGCTGCAAATGCAGTGAAAGAATTTAGATTAGTACATGTAAGACGAGAAATCATTTCAAGCCCCTTAAGCGGAAAAATTGTTCCACTAAGCCAAATTATCGATCCACTTTTTTCTACGGAAACGGTAGGGAAGGGGATTGCGATTGAACCATCAAAGGGTGAAGTGGTGTCACCAGTTGATGGAACGGTGACCACTTTATTTCCAACTGAGCATGCCATCGGAATTACCTCTAAAGATGGAGCAGAAATTTTGGTTTGTGTTGGGGTTGATACCATTAATCTGAAAGGTCAATGTTTCACCTCTAATGTAAAACAATGGGATACAGTTAAGCGAGGGGACTTACTCATTCAATTTGACATAGACAAGATTAAAGCTGCTGGCTATGATGTGAAAACACCTGTTGTCATCACCAATACTAATCAATATTTAAATGTAGTTCCAATTAAGGATGGAAACGTCCAAGCAAGTGATGAAATAATTAGGCTGGAAATATAACGTAAACGGTGAGAGTAGGCCTCTCACCGTTTTGGCATTTAAATGGGTAGACCATTATTTTATAGCTTTCAAATGTTGCAGATGGATTCCAATATGTCCAACACCGAGCAGAATTACAGATCCACCAAGCCAGAACACTTTTCCATAAATACTTAATAATAAAAATGCGATTACTGGCAAACTAGCACTTGCTACAGGGAAGCCACAAAAACTGCCATAGAAGCTCTTTAGGGTATGTTCATTTTTAAAATATCGAATCCAGTTCATCTCATACAGAATCATTAGGACAAAGGAAAAAACGAGCCAAATACTCCATAAATTAAACGAACCAAAATTAAAATCACTGAATAACAATGCGGCACTCGTTACGCAAACTTGTCCAACCCGTTCGAAAAGCAACAGTAACTTATTTTCATGCGAAACAATACGTTCATAGCCTGCTGGTTTATTTTTAGTCCATAAAATGTTAGGAATAAACAACATCAATAAATAAATTAAACCGACATATGAAAATCCAAAATGGCCCATTATTAATCACATTCCTTATTTTGGAATATTTTATCAAGGAAATTATACCATTAGTGGCAAATCGATTTTACCTTTCTTTTTAAACATTTTGTTACATTATAAAGGTCAAAAATTTAATAGAATAAGAATAGACCAAATCTATATGCGACTTGGTCTCTAATTAGAATCCTTTTTATTAGTGTTAATGACTAGTTTTTACTCTCTTTAACATCCCATTAATTTTATCGGATATTTCTTCATAGCTAGTATTCATAGAAATGGCCAACTCTTTAAACAATATGTTTTGAATGCGAAGTAGTAGTTTGTTATCTTGTTCATAGGGTTTTTTTCCATGACTTTTCAGCTCATGACTTTTTTGCATTAAAGTATGTGCTACTTTAGCAATTTCTTGGCGATTTCCTGTCTTGACAATGTCGTTATATACTTGGGAGCGTAAGTTTACTTTTTCTATCCAATTGACACCAGGTAATTGGAATGAATTTAAAATTTCTTCAGCTTCATCCTGGTTAATTAGCCTTAACATGACTACTGATTCTGAATCTACTGGGGTATTAATCGTCAATTGATGGCTATTTTCAAGCGGATGTAAGACGTAATAATTTCTGGTAATGCCAGCATATGTTTTCTCACAAATATCATCTACGGAACAGATACCATGCCCAGAGTAAATGATTAAATCTCCCACATTAAACATGTAAAAAACTCCTTTATGTAAACATTGTCAACTTTGTTGACTAACTTCATTTTACTCCTCTGAATAGGAAAATGTCAACCAAGTTGACATTTAGGGCGGGTTCTGTATATTATGTACGTGTAAATAGAATAGTGTGAATGGAGAATTCTGTTATGCAAAACTTAGACTTAATTGATCTAATAAGTGAACGTCATGTTCAACTTCGAAATATTACGGAAAAATTATGGAATGATAGAAGTAATATTTACATTTCAAACTCCGAATGGTTTATCTTGGAGAGAATTTATTCAAGAAAAAATCCAACGATTTCATACGTTTCAAAGCAGGTGGATATCTCACGTCAAGCCACACATAAATTCATTAAACAACTTGAGGAAAAAGGATTAGTGGAAATTAGCAATGTAGAAAATAATAAAAAAGAGAAAGGTCTAACCTTAACGAAGTTAGGTGAAGCATGTTACGAAAAAAACGAGAGCTTAAAGGCGGAACTTGAAAAGAAGATTGCTGATAAAATTGGTATGGAACAAGTAACCGTGCTTAAAGAAATTCTAATGTCCGATTGGAATATGTAAAGCGACTCTCAACTATCTCAACCGAAAAAGCCGAAAATAGGCAAGTAGATTACTTGTTTATTTTCGGCTTTTTTAATGATTATCTTTTATTAATCGGAATAGAAACGGGTATATCGAAGAACAAGACCCAAAATATTGTCATGGGAACACTTAGAAACAATGTTAATAATGGTTTTCTATGATGGAGTCGTAAGAAAGGGAACATGATACAATCAAATAAGGCTGACCACCATAAACCCCACTCAAATTTATAGATAATGTTCCCCCTTAATAATAGGATATATTCGATTCCAACATATAACCCAATCCAACATAAGTAGTGTCGAAAGATTTTCCACGATCCTTTTTTTTCAGGGTAATGAGATAAAAACATTAAAGTAGTTAATGGGAATGTAATAAAGGTATAAGACATTTCCAATAAAGAATGATTGAGCCACTTTATATCTGGTGATAATTGCCATAACCAGTGGGATGCACATAAAAAGTTGTATGTGAGGTTTCCTATTGCAATGTATTGCATTGTAGAGTAATAGAGCTTCCATTCTTTATAATCTCTTCTGAACCAAACGGCAAAAATGCTTACCAAAGCTAGAATTAGATGCATATTGGCTGTCCTTGTTTTTTTATTATTGTGTTCCAAAAAAGAAAAATTAACCAAGTAATAGGTATGTTTGATTAGTCTTTTTGAGCCATTCACATAAACGATAAACTCCGATAAGATAAATACTGTGAATGAAACCGAAAAATTAAGGAAAGCCCATTGGGTTATTTTAATAACTGAGTGAAGGAAAGGAGTTCAATGTGAACACAGACCAAGCTTTTGACTTTTTAAAGGACGCAGGAGTTTCAGAGGAAATTTGCATTGAAACGGTAAGACGTTGGCTGCGAGAAAGGAAAATAAAATTTCAGGGCAAGGGCGCGTTTCAACAAACGGACCACATACTAGATAATACAGATCAAGCTATTAACCTGTTAAATGATGCAGAGGTAGCTGCAAGTAGTGGGATACAAGTTATTCAACGCTGGCTGTATGAAGGTAAGATTCAAAAAGTGGGAAATGGGAATCAACTAACGGAGTACATTGCTAATGTGAAAAATCCTAAGCCTTTACTAAATCCACCTTCAAATCAGGACAAACAAATACGGGAATTAAAGGTAAAAATAAAAGTACAGGATGACCATATAAAAGAATTAGAGCAACTACATAAATCGGCTATTAAAACTTTTTCTCAGCAAAGAAACAAATTACAAAAGGAAATCCTCCGCTTAGAGCTGGAGAAAAGTGAATTACAAAATGAAACTAAGAAAATTTTGAAAGAAAATATCGAACTTCGTGGTGAATTGTTATACGTCAAAGAAAAACTTTCTAAACAAGGTAAAAAGGTGTCAAAACCGGTTCAAGACCAGCCGCCAGCTCAGGTAGCTGATTATCGACAAAAGTTAGGGCTGTCAAAAACGGCAAATGAGAAAGAGGTTTTAACAAGATATAAAAAATTATTAAAGATTACTCACCCCGACCATGGGGGGAACGCAGCGGTCTTTCATTATGTTAAATCAGATTATGATGATTTTAAAAATAGCATCTAAGCAAATAGGGACATCCAAACAAGAGGACGTCCCTTTTATTGCGTTTTTCTCAAGCAAGAACTACATTTGGTACTTATAATAATCCTGCGAGTGGTAGCTTCTAAATCCACATGATTCATAGAGTCCTAGCGCATGTGCATTTTTAGCCTCTACCTCTAGAAAAACAGAAAGTCCTTTTTGATCCTCCGTTTGGACAACCTTGGAGAGGGCTTTTCTTCCAATCCCTTTTCCCCTAAGTTCGGCAAAAATGACAAATCCATAAATCCAAGCCTCACCGTTTGCTTCAGCAACACGCATTTTGCCGGCAATTTGTCCATTTGCTTCAATAATTAAAAATTGGTCCATACTGTTTTCTTTGATTTTTAGATTAAACTCACGAGCTTCTTCCTCCGTAAATTCAAAGCCATCGACTTCTAACTTCACTTCAGCTTCAAAGTCTTCAGGTGTTGTAGAGGATCTAATGGTAATAACGGGATCCTCCACTAATTCCGTTTTTTGCCACTTCATTTGGTATTCTGCCACCGCAAAGGAACATTGAATGGTTTTTAAAAACTCTTTCGCTGATAGGGACGCGGTTGGGGCATTGAGCAAGATTGTATCAAAGTCTCGTTTTTTTAGTTCATCAAGGGCTAATTTCATCAATTTCGAAAAAATCCCTTTTCTTCGGAAATCGGGGTGGACCATCCCACAGAGTTCCACTTTATTTCCAAAACCATAGGTGCCTAGAAAACCAACAAGTACTCCGTCTTCATAATGGAAAAAGTCTTCTTTCTCATTTCCATCTCTGCTGTTAAGCATGTCATCATTCAGCTTCAGATGGAAACCGCCTTCTTCCTCGCAAATCTCCTGAAGTGCTTTGATCGCAGCCAATTCTTCATGTGTTAACATTGTTTCACCTCTGTTCAAATTACTCTATTCCTATTCTATTAAGAAACACCTTTTTCCTTCTTTTAAAATAATTATCTAAAGGAGCTATCTTAATAAAAATATTCACTATTGTAATATATCTAAATTTTCACTATAATACTATTTATTAAATTTAATAGTTATAATATTAAGATGTGGCGTAATGGAAATGTTCTTCCAGCGAAATTCGCTATTCAAAATGAAGATACCGATTTAACACATCAAATTAGCTATGGAATAGTGCAAATAATGGAGGGACGAACGATGAAAAGTCTTCTGAAAAAATGGAATCAAATTAGTCTGGTAAAACAAATTATTGTTGGATTAATTATTGGGATCATCCTGGCTGTAACGATTCCAGAAGTAGCAAAACCAGTAGTAATATTAGGTACTTTATTTGTAGGAGCTTTGAAAGCTATTGCACCCGTCTTGGTATTCTTCTTGGTTATGGCGGCTATTGCTCAGCACAAAAGTGGTCACAAAACGAATATGAGTACTATTATCGTCCTTTATCTGCTAGGAACCTTTCTCGCTGGATTTTTTGCGGTTATTGTCAGCTTTGTGTTTCCTGTCAGCCTGACACTTGGCAAGGGCGCAGAGGATGTAACTGCTCCGGGTGGCGTTGTTGAGGTTCTGAAGACGCTGCTGTTAAACGTTGTAGATAACCCAGTTAAAGCCATTTTTAACGCCAACTATATCGGGATCTTAGCATGGGCGGTAATTCTGGGTGTGGCTTTAAAAAATGCGGCGGATACAACAAAAACATTAATTTCTAATTTTTCTGATGCCGTTTCCAAAATGGTTGCGTGGGTGATCCGCTTTGCCCCATTAGGAATTATGGGTTTAGTTTTTGATTCGATAACAACAAATGGTCTGGAGTCTTTACTAAACTATGGAAAGTTATTGGCTGTATTACTCGGTTGTATGGTGTTTGTGGCTCTTGTCGTGAATCCAATCATTGTGTATGCCTATATACGTCAAAACCCATTCCCACTTGTATTTATGTGTTTAAAGGAAAGTGGGATCACAGCATTCTTTACCCGGAGCTCCGCTTCCAATATTCCTGTAAATATGAAATTATGTGAAAAACTGGGGTTGGATAAAGATACATATTCCGTGTCCATCCCATTAGGAGCCACGATTAATATGGCAGGGGCCGCAGTGACTATTTCTGTTTTAACACTTGCAGCAGTTCATACCCTAGATATTCACGTGGACATACCGACAGCGATTATTCTTAGTGTTCTTTCAGCCGTTTGTGCTTGTGGGGCTTCAGGTGTTGCAGGTGGTTCATTATTATTAATTCCACTAGCATGCAGCCTATTTGGAATCCCATCTGATGTAGCCATGCAGGTTGTGGGTGTAGGCTTTATTATTGGTGTGTTACAAGATTCATTTGAAACTGCCCTTAACTCATCCACAGATGTACTTTTTACAGCCACAGCTGAATTTAAGAAGTGGCGTCAAGAGGGAAAAGAGATAGAAATATCTAAAGCTTCATAAGAGGAAAGGGTGCAACTCAAAGGTTGCGCCTTTTATTCTAAGTTTTTCCTTTTTGTGGGAATCATAGCAAATAACCTATTAAGTTGCTGACCAAATCGCTTATGATTTGGTCTTTTTTAAATACTTATTATATTTATTTTTTTCCTAAAGTCACATAGAACGGAACAATTCGGAAAAAATGTATATGATACGGTTATTTATTAGAAGAGGTGACAGACAGCATGAACCCCTACGTTGAGGTACGAGGTGTTTCGAAGATATTTGGTTCGAATCCAAAAGCAGCGATTGATTTATTAAAACAAGGGAAGACGAAGAAGGAAATTTTGAAAGCTACCGGACAAACCGTTGGCGTAAAAAATGTTTCTTTTGAAATTTACCCCGGAGAAATATTTGTCATTATGGGTTTATCCGGAAGCGGGAAATCCACATTAATTCGAATGTTTAATCGCCTAATTAAGCCAACCATTGGAGAAATTCTCATTGAAAATGAGGATATAGTGAAAATGAATGACGCACGCTTAAGGGAAGTTAGGCAGAAAAAAATAAGTATGGTGTTTCAGAACTTTGCCTTATTTCCTCATAAAACGATCTTGGAAAATACGGAATTTGGCTTGGAAATACAGAAAGTACCAGCTGAAAAGCGCAGGGAAAGAGCATTAAGTGCGTTAGAGATAGTTGGATTAAAAGGATACGAAAATCAGCTCCCTAAACAATTGAGCGGAGGCATGCAGCAGCGGGTAGGGCTGGCAAGGGCACTTGCCAGTAACACAGATGTGATCTTAATGGACGAAGCGTTCAGCGCACTTGATCCATTAATTCGTAAAGATATGCAGGATGAATTGCTTGAAATTCAAGAAAAGTACAAGAAAACAATTATTTTTATCACCCATGATTTAGATGAAGCCTTACGAATCGGGGATCGAATCGCCCTGATGAGGGATGGAAGTATTATTCAGCTGGGATCACCCGAGCAAATATTAATGAAACCCGCCAATGAATTTGTTGAGAAATTTGTGGAAGATGTGGACTTATCCAAAATTTTAACAGCAACCCACGTAATGAAACCAGCTGAAAGAATCGCTGTAGACCGCGGACCACGGGTAGCATTGGAAATTATGCGGAAGCAGGGATATTCAAGTATTTTTGTCGTTGATCGCAATCGTAAATTATTGGGTGCGATTACCGCTGAAGAGGCACGCCAGGCGATTGATAGTAATCAATCCATTGCAGAAGTCATGTCAACGGATATACCAACCGTTTCCGGTGATACCATTCTCGCAGATTTGATGGACGTGATGGCCACATCTAGTCTGCCAATTTCAGTGGTTGATGAAGAAAAACGCCTAAAAGGGATAGTGATTCGCGGTGCTGTCATCGGGGCTCTGGCAGGAATTAAAGATTCCTTGAACGATTTGGAGGGTGAATAAATATGAATATGCCCAAAATCCCATTAGGAGATTGGATAGACGTTCTGGTTAATTGGGTAACCGATGCTTTTGCCGGTTTTTTCTCCTTGTTAACCACTGTCATCGAGTCTTTATTAAATGTCATGATGGATGTTTTAAGCGCAGGACCATCCATTATCTTGATGATCGTCCTAGCCCTTTTGGTTACCTATACAAGCAGATGGCCATTAGGTATATTCACTCTCATTAGTTTACTGTTAATTGATAACCTTGGCTATTGGGATTCCAGTATACAAACCATTGCCATAGTATTATTATCAGGCTTGCTCACGATCATTGTTGGGATACCTGTTGGAATCTGGTGTGCCCAAAGAAAAACGGTACATAGAATCGTAACGCCGATATTGGACTTTATGCAGACTATGCCGGCATTTGTTTATTTAATTCCTTCCATTTTATTTTTTGGCATTGGGGTTGTACCAGGAATAATTGCCTCATTTATTTTCGCGATTGCACCCATCATTCGAATGACCAACCTTGGTATTAAGGAGGTTCCGAAAGATTTAATAGAGGCAGCTGATGCCTTTGGTTCCAATAACAGTCAAAAACTGTTTAAGGTGCAACTGCCAATTGCAATGCCAACTATTATGGCAGGGGTAAACCAAAGTATTATGCTTGCATTATCCATGGTGGTCACAGCTTCACTAGTGGGAGCGCCAGGATTAGGGGCGGATGTTTACAGAGCCGTTAGTCAAATAGATGTAGGCCGTGGTTTTGAAGCAGGATTATCGATTGTGTTCATCGCAGTGATCCTTGACCGAATATCGCAAAATTTACGAAAACCAGCTTATGAAAATATAGTGAGTAAAAAAATCGTCTTTTCCATTGTAGGACTTCTTATTATAGTAACGGCTGTTGTGACTGGAATGACAAAAGAAACACCAAAGAATCAGAATAAAAATGGCATGGGAGCCCAAGTTGATTATCAAATTATTGGGATTGAGCCAGGTGCAGGAATCATGTCACAAACGAAAAAAGCCTTTAAAGATTATCAGCTGGAGGCGTGGAAGCTGCAGGAAGGATCATCCGCTGCCATGGCGGCAGAATTGGACAAGGCCTATAAGAATAAAAAACCAAACATAGTTACCGGGTGGGCACCACATTGGATGTTTTCCACATACGATTTGAAATTCTTAAAAGACCCGAAGAAGTCATATGGAACGGAAGAAGATATTCATACTATCGTAAGAAAAGGTCTCGAACAGGATGTACCGGGGGCCTACACCATCCTCGATCAATTTTCTTGGAAACCTGAGGATATAGAAAAAGTAATGCTGGACATTAAAGAGGGAACGGATCCAGATGATGCAGCGGTAAAGTGGATCAAGGCGAACGGAGATAAAGTGGGATTATGGACAAAAGGTGCGCAGGCAGGAAATGGAGAAAGCGTGAATCTTGTCTATGTTGCTTGGGACACCGAAATTGCTAGTACGAATGTGATTGGAAAGGTCCTAGAGCAGAATGGCTATAAGGTAAAATTGAGCCAAGTTGAGGTGGGGCCAATGTTTGCCGGTGTAGCTAACGGCAGTGTCGACGGCATGGTGGCTGGTTGGCTTCCAAGTACACATAAAGAATTTTACCAACAATATAAAAACGATATTGTTGATCTTGGACCCAATCTTCATGGAACGAGAAATGGACTGGTTGTTCCAAAGTATATGGATATCAATACAATTGAAGATTTGAAGTAGAAAAGCTACAGACCCCTATATTTTGGGGATCTCAAGTCCCTTGCTTTACATTGGCAGGAAAAAGTAACATTTATTTATTTTATTGTAAAAATTTGAGCGTTTCCTGTTGTCAATTAATTTAAAAAAATGTAATATTATTTTAATAATAAAATAATTTATTCATTAGAAAAAGGCAAACCATTCGAAAGATTGGGACGCAAAGCTCCAGGTCTAAGGTGATCAACTATGACGGCTGAGTTGCCTAAAATAGAACATATTTTAGGGGTGTACAATGGAAGCTACTCTCGCTTGTGAACAAGAAAGTTATATTGATGTAAAAAATTTAAGTGATGAAAATTTAGTTGAGCTATATGTTACTGCCTTACTGGAGAAATTTGAAAGTAATTTAAAATCATTTGAAACAGAATTATGGGAAAGAAGGTTATTTTTGGTTGCATTAGAGTGGTATGACAATAAGAAAGGCCTTTTTCGATTAAGTAAAGGGTTTTTAAGATAAGGATTAAAAATTGGCAGAATAAATATAAAAAAGGCTTGCAGAAACTACTCTGCAAGCTTTTTTATATTTAACAGAATGTGTCTTTTGATGATGGAACCTTTAACCCAAATAATGGACGGATATACAAGGCAACGAATGTTCCAAGCATAGCCATGATGGCCCAAACCCATCCGTGAAGGCTAAAGGAAGAGATACCGCCGAAATAGGCTCCAATGTTACAGCCGAATGCAAGACGAGAACCATATCCCATTAATAAGCCTCCAAGAATAGCCGCACCGGCTACCCCTGCTTTTATTTTTTTCGGCTTAAAAGTACCTTGGAAAGAAGCTGCAATAAAGGCTCCCAATACGATTCCGAAGTTTAACACACTTGTTGAATCCGCTAGGACTGTGCTTTTAAGTGCCTGTCCATTTGGTCCGGCAAAATAACCCCAGCTGGAAACATTGACCCCAACTGTATCAAGGAATTTTCCACCCCATAGAGCAAAGGCAGAAGTGATACCCCATGGAGTTCCGCGAACAGTAAGGACTACTGCATTTAGTACTGCTAAAACAATGGCAGCCGTAAATAATGGCCATGATCCACGTAAAACCTTTTTCCAACCAGTCGTGGTCGGTAGTGGTTTCATCATGGGCGGGTTTTTCTTTTTCGCAATTTGAATGGTAATCAAATAGATAGCGATAAAGGCAACCATTTGAATAAGCCAAGCTCCCAAATAACCCAGACCAGTCGTTTCTGCTAAAGAAATAGGCGGGAGGGCAGGCGTACTATTCCAAAATGGCAAGTTGTAGGCTCCAAGAGTTGAACCCGCAATAAAGGCGATCAGCGTGAGGATCATGGAAGATGAGCCGCCGCCCAAATTATATAAGGTTCCAGATGCACAGCCATTTCCAAGCTGCATGCCTATTCCAAAAAGGAAAGCCCCAAGTATAACGCTAATGCCAACAGGGGAAACATATCCTTTTGGTTCCATACCGGTAAAGCTAAAGCCAGTACTTAGGATAATAGCAAATAATGTGGTTGAGACAGCAAACATCAGCATATGTGCCTGGAGTCCCTGGACATTTCCTACTGAAACCAGTCTCCGAAAAGCAGACGTAAATCCGAAGCGTGCGTAAAGCAATGTTGCCCCTAATAATAAGCCTATAATGAATAGGCTGCCTTGAATCCAATTGGATGAATGCACAATAGCAAATAATAGAATAAGAGAGATAACTATTCCGACAGCTACCAATCCCTTTTGCATGGGGCTAAGATTTGTTACTAAAGTGGTTGAATGTGATTTATGATTCAACGGTTTCGTGCTAACAACTGATTGAGACAATTTCTTTCACCTCTATATCCTATATGATTAGTATGATTTAAAATGCTTTATTATAGTAATACATTCTTGATGAATTGTAAAGGCATAGGTATCTTTCAGTTATTGTTAGTAGGATAAGGAGTAAATAGTTTGGCAGGTATTCCAATGGCTGGATTTTAAAGTCATCTTTTTAGTATACTACATAGATAGGGCAGATATTTTTTAGGAGGTACTAAAAATGCAAATGGATAAAAAAGGACAAGAGATGTTTTTAAGTTTTATTTTACAAAGAGTGAAAGAGGATAAAGTTGAGGAAGCAAGAGAATTACTTGAAGAAAACTTTCGGAAGCAAGACGCAGATGCCTTTACAAAAGAAGATATTGAACAGTTTATTCCTAAAATGATGAACTTTTTAAAACCAGATAAGATTGAGGAAGTAAAAGCCGTTACAAAGCAATTCTCTGGGGATTTTCAGCAAAAATAAGTAGTAATCGAACTTGGATAATTTCCAAGTTTTTTTTTGCAAGAAAACCCAACAATCCCTGACACATGTGGTGTTTTAACATGTCAAAAAAAGTTACTTAATTGAAAAATAAAAAACCACTTTGAGTGGTTTTTAATCCCGCATGGCTCCTGCCTCTCGGGAAGTCATGGCACCTTGTCCTTCGCTTACATCTTTTTGAATTTGTTGTTTTACATTTTGGGCATCAGTTCCTGCATATTCTGGTTTTATTATTGAATCTAAATTCTTTTTAGCTTGATGGTCCTGTTGCATAAAAGTCCTCCTTGAATGTAGGTTTTAACAATCTTATTATTTACAAAAAGACATTTGGTATATCCTGAGAATAATTACTTTTTAAAGGGGTAGTTAATATTCAATTAGTTTGTTTGAAAATAAAATAGCACTCGAAAAGAGTGCTTAATAACCACAAATTAGGGATTAATCTGCTGGGTTAACCTAGCTCTATGAAGATATGAGCCGTATATGATGCCAGCTACCATGATAACAAATGAGAAGCAAATAAATATATTTCGATACACCATTTCCAAGGTTAACCCTTCTTGAATGGTTAGGAATAATCCAGAAATGGTCACGCCAAACCCGGCAGCGAAAAATTGCAATAATTGGGCGATTCCTATCCCTGAACCAAGTTGTGTGATCGGCAATATCCTTGTGATCTCGTTCGAAATACTCGATGAAATGGCTGTAAAGCCCACACTTGCGAACATATAGATAAAAAGAATGAAATAGGGATGGACAGTAGAGAACCATGCAAATAGGATGGAGGCACATAATAGCATTAATTGCCCGAACATGATTAAGGGTGCATTCCCAAAACGGTCTATAAATCTTCCTATAAATTGACCTGCAACCACGGCGATAAAAGCTCCTGGAAATATAATCAATCCTAACTCGGCTGGTTCCTTTTCAAATAATGTGGTGAGAATAATGGGCATTAAAAACAGATTTGAAAAGTTGATGAAAAATGCGGAACAATTAATAAAAAGGAGCTTCGTGTATTGCTTATTTCTGAGGAGGATGGGCGGAATAAACGGTTCTTCCGTCTTATTTAGATACTTCCACCATACCGCCAAAAGGGCGAATGTTCCTAATAAAATCCCATACGAAAATGTTGATAGAAAAAGTAACAGACCTGTTACACTAAATCCTGTAAGAATAGCACCGTATATATCGAAACGGCCTTTTTTAATTACCTCATGAGGCAATAAATTTAGAAAAAACGGAATAGACAGGACAGAAAGAATAGTGATAACGAAAAGATAATTCCATCCTAAGTATTGAGTGATCAATCCCCCTAATACAGGGCCTAACCCAAAAGCCAAAGAGGCAGCAGAAGCAATAATGGCCATTGCTTTTCCACGCCTTGATACAGGGATATACCGCCCAGCCATAATCATACTTAACCCCATAACGGCTCCTGCTCCAGCGGCTTGAAGAATTCGAGCTCCCAATAAGAGATAAAAATGGGTGGAAAAGAAACCGATGACCGATGCTATTCCTAATAAACAAATACCAAGGAATAAAAGTCTTGAGAGGGGAACAAAATCGGATAGCCGGCCAAATGTTAATGTTGAAATGGCAAACATAATGGAATAGCCTGATACCAGCCACGAGGCCATCGATGAACTTAAGGAAAATTCTGTAAGAATAAAGGGTAGTGCAACATTAAACATGGTTGTATTCATTACCACAACCAAAGTGGTGAAACTCCATAGTAGTATGAGTTTTTTTTCTTGTAAGAGCACGGTGCTTTCCTTTTTGGAAGAAGCCGTTTGAATAGAGGGCATTTGATCCCACCTTTACTTATAATAACGAAGCTTGCATTCACGTTGCTCTATTATTCGATTTTTGCTCTTTTTCCAGTGGAGTTTCCCTTCAAAATCATACATGAACTGGTAGAATGTGCGACGAGACTTTCTTTTTCATCGTATACATGACATTCCAGCAATCCAACGGATTTGCCTTTTTTAATTAATCTTCCCTCAGCTCGAAGTTTGGATTTAAAAATGGGTTTAAGGAAGTTCAGTTTAATTTCCATCGTAGTAAAAAGTTCATCATCAGCTAATGTAGAAGCAAATGCAAAGCCCATTGCGGCATCGGCTATGTCGCATAAAATTCCTCCATGCAGCGTACCCATCGGATTGTGTAATCTCTCTGTAGCATCCATCTCAATCACAACCCTGCCTTCCTCCACATCTGTTACGTGAAAACCTAACGAACGTGCAACAGGGGGGCCTGGGATCTCACCCTTCGCCATTTTCTTCAAAACCTCTAAATGTTTCATCCTTTTCATCCTCCTTCTAAAAATAAATAACTTTCTTAAAGTTTGATTTAAAATTTTAGAACATTCATTCTAAAAAATTAGTCTAGTACAGCTAAAGTTGAATCAATGATGGATTGAAGTTTCTCTTGATCATGGGTTGTTTTCGATAATACTCGTAACCCAATGAGTGAATTATGAATAGAAGGAGCTAACTTTTCTGGGGCAAGTTGGGAGGATAATTCCCCAATCATTTGTCCCTGGACTAGAAGTTCGAATATAAATGATTCTGTCTTACAAAAGCTTTTATTAATTCTGTCTGCAATTTCTTGGTCATGCAGGGATAATTCTACTGCTGTATTTACAATGAAACATCCTGGGGGTTTTTCTTCATTTGAAAGAACCGCCATTTCAAATAATCTTCTGAGCGCCAACTTGACTGAAGGTAGAGGTTTAATTTGTTGTTTCATTCTTTTTTGAGTGGTTTCTTCGAAGAGTTGTAATGCTCGTAGAAACAACGTCTGTTTATCACCATAAGTATCATAAATACTTCGGCGGTGTATGTTCAAATGGTCGACTAGATCCTGTATCGACGTTTTTTCATATCCATTTCGCCAAAAGAGCACCATCGCTTTTTGCAAGACCTTGGCTTCATCAAATTCTTTAGAGCGAGCCATATTTATTTCACCTCCCGGTAAAAATTGTAACATTTTTAGAACGATTAGTAAAGAATATTCTAACTATTCAAATATTAAGAAGTGTTGAGCAATGGTTCAACTGTTATTACTGAAACACTTCAAAGAGAGTTTGAATCATTTAACTAATTTTAAGCTAGATTTGAAGAACAGTTATCTTACAAATTTCTCTTTTTAGCGTATTGGGAAGGGGTTACAGAGGTACATTTTTTAAATACTTTGCTGAAGTAATTTAAATCATTAAATCCTACCATAAAGGCAATATCTGTAATGGATATATCCCCTCTTTGCAAATATAACTTTGCTTCTTCAACTCTTTTTTGATTAATAAACTCTGTTATGTTCATCCTAGTATCTTCTTTAAATTTCCGTGAAAGGTGAGAAGGGTTAACGTGTATTTGTTTCGCAATTGAATGAAGCGTAATTGGATGTCCTAAATTCATTAGAATAAATTCTACCGCCTTTTTCACAATCGGGCTATAATGACCGGTAGAAAATGTTCTCACAAGATCACAATATTCATTTGCCATTAATACCATTAACTTTTTCAAACTTGGAATAGTAGTTGACCTTTCAATTAGTATCGCAAATCTTTCAGAAATATTGTGAAGGTAAACAGGATGGACCCCACTTCTTTCTGCAGCAACTCTGTACAAAGTATTTGATACAAATGCCATATTTTTGGAGGATCTGATCGGACTTCCAGGTACTCGATCGGAGAAATCAATAAATGCATCTGTCATGGAATCTTGTAAATTATGGACCTCTACTTGGTCCCCTTTGGTAATGGCATTCATTAGTTTATTTTGGTATTGGTACCTATCTTCGATAATATGCTTATTTTCCTCAATCGTTATTTTTAGTTGATCATGGTTTATGACTGGTTTTACGGTATCAGAGGAAATTGCATGTGACTTTATATAATCATGTCCACAGAAATTTACCATCAATTCTCCTATATAGTTAGATTCCAACTCACTTAAAACAGGCAGGGATTGATAGAATTGTTCCAATTGCTTCCGTTCACTGATTGGGAGACTATTTTTAACAATTATTTCTTTGATCAGATCAAGAACCGATAGACTTGAAATAAATGGACCTAATGTCATGTTGCCATAAAAGGAGAGGTCTCTCCAAATACCTACAGCCAGATATTCAAGACCATATGGATTAATATAATGGTAGTAATAATTTGACTGGTATGTATTTAACATTTCATTTATATGGGCAGTTTCATTATTAGGATGTTCTAACACGACTGGAATCGAATGGCTGATTGACTGAAATATGGTATTTCCATCCCTGTCATTTAATGTGACATCCATCTTTGTAATAGAATGTATGATCTGACTTATTTTGATGAAGTTATTAACGTGTACTTTTTCTTCCATAAGAATTCTCCTTTCTTTCTCTATTTTTTAATTTATATAAGAATGGATAAAAAAGCAATATAATTACTAATTAAGAAAAAATAATACGATTATTTACTAAATGTAAGGGCTATAATCAATTTAAAGCCCTTACATTTAGTGATAAAAGTTCAATAATGGAAAGGTAACTCATACAGCTTGAATGGAGGAAAGAGTAAATGTTATATCCAATTGCTACAGATAGCCGTGTTGTTATGGATTTAAGTGGAATATGGAAATTTATGATTGATCAAGAAGTAGAACAAATCGACGTGTCACATGCTCTGCCGACGGATATGGTAATGGCTGTTCCTGCTTCATTTAATGACCAGTCTGTTACAAAAGAAATTCGCGAGCACAGTGGATATATATGGTACGAAAGAGAATTTAGTGTGGCGAAGGCATTACGTAATGAAAGATTAGTGTTACGTTTTGGCTCTGCTACTCATGAAGCATGGGTGTTCTTAAATGGTAAAGAAATCACTCATCATAAAGGCGGATTTACTCCATTTGAAGTAGAAATAAATGACTTTTTAGTAGAGGGTTCAAACCGATTAACAGTTCGTTTGAGTAATCTGTTAGATTATACGACTCTTCCAGTTGGTAACTATAGTGAAAAGAAGGATGAGAATGGCCGCATGATTCGTAAAGTGGATGAAAACTTTGACTTCTTTAACTTTGCAGGCTTGCATCGTCCAGTCAAAATTTATACCACACCCAAAAATTACATCGAAGATATTACTATAGTACCTAATGTTGATTTAGCTGCTAAAAAGGCTGATGTGCAAATTTCTGTAAAAACAGCAGGTACCTTCGATGAAGTTCAAGTAACGATTATAGATGAAGAAGGCAAACAAGTGGCTCAATCGTCAGGTACAGATGTAACCATTTCACTCGAAAATGTTCAGTTATGGCAGCCATTGAATGCTTATCTTTATAAAGCAAAAGTGGAAGGCCTTAAAGGCGGAGAAAGAGTTGATGTGTATGAAGAGTCGTTTGGTGTCCGCAAGGTTGAAGTAAAGAATGGCAAGTTCTTAATCAACGGTGAACCATTCTATTTCAAAGGCTTCGGTAAACATGAAGACACGTATGTAAATGGCCGTGGCTTGAACGAAGCATATAATGTACTCGATATCAATTTAATGAAAAAAATGGGTGCGAACTCCTTCCGTACCTCTCACTATCCATATTCAGAAGAAATGATGCGCTTATGCGACCGTGAAGGAATTGTCGTGATTGATGAAACCCCAGCGGTTGGATTAATGTTATCATTCACTTTTGACGTATCGATTTTAGAAAAAGGCGGAGAGTTTGAAGACGATACTTGGCAAAAATTACAGACGTCTGAGGCACATCAGCAAGTGATTCGTGAATTAATTGATCGCGATAAGAACCATGCCTGTGTCGTTATGTGGTCAATTGCCAACGAAGCGGCGAATTATTCAACAGGTTCTTATGAGTATTTTGAGCCGTTATTTAATCTGGCACGCGAATTGGATCCGCAAAAACGTCCATGTACCTATATTGGAATCATGATGGCTACACCAAAGACTGACAAATGTAGTGACTTGGTGGATGTCATTGCCCTAAATCGTTATTATGGCTGGTATGTACAACATGGTGATTTAAAAACAGCGGAGGAAAAGACACGACAAGAACTTCTGGAATGGCAAGAAAAATACCCAGATAAACCAATCATGTATACAGAATATGGTGCGGATACGGTAGCTGGTTTCCATAGTGCATATGGTGAGCCATTCTCTGAAGAATATCAGGAAGATTACTACCGTATGAACAGCAAAGTATTTGATGAAATTCCTAACTTTGTTGGCGAACAATTATGGAATTTCGCCGATTTTCAAACAAAATTTGGAATTATGCGTGTTCAAGGGAATAAAAAAGGTATTTTTACAAGATCAAGAGAACCCAAAATGGTTGTTCGTTATTTAAGTGATCGTTGGAATAACATTCCAAACCTTGGCTATAAAAAATAATCTAGTACCATTAAAATATTTCGAAGAGATGCAGATATGTTGCTCCACATATCTGCATCCTTTTGTTAGTCTTTTAAAAAATAAAATAGAAACTTTCATAAGGATGGCGACGATTATGAAAAAAGTTGTAACAATGGGGGAAATTATGCTTCGTTTATCAACGCCTGGACATCAAAGGGTGAAACAAGCTCAATCCCTTGATATTCATTATGGCGGCGGGGAAGCGAATGTAGCCATTGGATTATCCCAATTAGGATTAAACAGTTCCTTTGTTAGTAAATTACCAGATAATGACCTGGGGATTAGTGCGAAGGAGTTTTTAAATCGCTACGGAGTTGAAACCGAACACATGCTTTTTGGCGGCGATCGGATTGGAATTTACTTTTTGGAAAAAGGTTACTCCGTCAGACCTTCGAAAGTTATTTATGATCGGAGCGGGTCTGCCTTTGCTGGTTCCAAAACAGCTGAATATGATTTTGCCCAGATCTTTGAGGATGCAGATTGGTTTCATATTAGCGGCATAACCCCAGCATTAAATGAAGAGATGTTTCAATTAACGAGAATTGCACTTGCAGCGGCTAAGCAGCATGGATTAACAACAAGCTGCGATCTTAATTACAGAAGTTCGTTATGGTCATTTGAAGAGGCAAGACGGAAAATGACTGAGCTAATGAAGAATGTGGATGTATGTATTGGGGTGGAACCACTTCAGTTATTGGATAAGGAAGGAAAAGACATGAAAGATCACCTTCTGCCTGGTCAGTCTGGTCCTGACGACTATAAAGGGATTATGAAAATGATGCATGAACGGTTTGATCTGAAATATATCGCGATGACATTTAGAAATCAGTTATCAGTCAATCATCATCGATTAATAACGCTTCTATCCGATGGCAGGGATTTCTATCAATCAACTGAAATCGATGTAGAAATTGTGGACAGAGTTGGCACAGGAGATGCCTTTTCGACAGGAATGATTTACTCACTCCTGAATCAATATGAACCGCAAGCAGCTATTGATTTTGCAACTGCTTGTTTCGCTCTTAAACATACCATTGAAGGTGATGCAAATCTCATAAATTTTTCTGATGTCGAGCAGTTTGTCCAACAGAAGAATACTTTTTCAATTAAGAGATAGATCGTTTAAAAATATAAATTGATAGAACCATACAATAGTATAGTTCAAGTAAAATCATAAAAAATGGTCAACCAGAAATATCTGATTGACCTTCCTAATAACTTTAGCCATTTATTTATGAATAGAGTGGAAATAAAGGCGATTTTATCAACGCTTTATAACTTTATACTTTGAGCTTCTTCCACAATCGTTTTAATTAATTCTTTTGCCGTTTGATTTTTAGCCAATCTCGGGCTTTGACCAGACCAAAGAGACATGAAGTCTGGATTATTTTGGGCAGCAGAGGTTTTTCTAATATCTTGGGTTAATGTATTTTGTACGGGATATTGAGGTAATTGTGTTTCATGATTTTGCATTTCTACAATAAATTTATTTTTAATTCCTCTTGCCCATTTACCAGAAAATGATCGAGTTACAACCGTTTGATCTTCGTTTGCATGTAGAATTGCTTCTTTATGTACCTTATGTGCGCCACTTTCAATGCATGTCAAGAAAGCTGTTCCCATTTGTACACCCTTCGCTCCTAAACAAATAGAAGCTACTAATCCTCGGCCATCCATAATTCCTCCAGCAGCAACAACAGGAATGCTAACATGATCCGAAACCTGCGGGATAAGAGACATTAAACCAACTAAACTCTCCTGATAGCCATTGATAAAGTTTCCACGATGTCCACCAGCCTCACTACCTTGAACAACAACCAGATCCATACCTGCTTTTTCATTTTCAACTGCTTCTCTAACAGTTGTAGCCGTTCCTGCCAAAATAATGTTTTCTCGTTTTAATTCAGCTATTACTTTCTCAGCGGGAATGCCAAATGTAAAGGAACAAATAGGGATCCTTTCTTCCATTACCACCTTAATTTGTTCCATAAATGTTTCAATAACAGTAGGAGTTGTAGGAATTGTGGCGCTGTCCTTTATTTGTATATTCAATTGCTCACGTATAGGGTTTAATAGTTGGTTAACGGATTTAACTTCATCCTCCAAAACATTAAATTCATTGGGTACAAAGAGATTGATTCCAAAGGGGTTCGATGTTAATTGTTTGATTTCTTTAATTTGTTCGCGCGTTTGAATTGGTGACAGATAGCCTGCTCCAAGCATTCCCAGGCCGCCCGAATTCGATACTTCAGCTACTAATAATGAAGTGGTGACTCCACCAGCCATTGGAGCTTGTATAATCGGATACTCAATTTTTAAAAGTTCAGTCAGTTCATTATTTAATATCATTTTTCACACCTCGTAAATCATTAATCTTATAAGAAGGGCAAAATGGTTATTTTTTATATATCAATAATTTTAAAACAATTAAAAATATAAAGGAAGATTAATTGTGTTGTTGTTTTCTTGCAAATACTTTGGAAAAATGTTAAACTTTAGAAGAATTATTTTTGTTCGGTGTAAAGGATAGTATAAGATTAACTTTTCGTCTTGATGATCACTGAGTGCAAGGATAGTAACACATTGTGTGCAAAACACACAGCAGGAGGAAACAAAATGGAACAAGGTAAAGTAAAATGGTTTAACGCAGAAAAAGGATTCGGATTCATCGAGCGTGAAGGCGGAGAAGACGTATTCGTTCATTTCTCAGCAATCCAAGGCGAAGGTTTCAAATCTTTAGACGAAGGTCAAACAGTTACTTTTGACGTTGAGCAAGGTCAACGTGGAGCTCAAGCAGCTAACGTTCGTAAAGCTTAATAGGAAGTACAAAATAAAGCAGGCTCTTCATAGAGTCTGTTTTTTATTTTCTCTACTTAAACAAAAGGAGCCCCACTCACGAATGAGTAGGGTACATGTTAACAAGTAAATCAAATGGTAAACAAAGTGTATCACATAATCAAATATTCTCCTAATTATCTTTGAATACAGATATGTTGCTTATCCCCAAAAAAATATAAGCATCTGTTATTCTGATGCATACTTAATTATTCCATGTACATATACTGAGTATTCTCTCTGAACATATTCTCTTAATTTGATTTTTTGTTCTGTTTCTAAAACTCTAACCAATTCTTGAATCTTTTTTTCATCTTCTTTTGTAGTAGGAATTTCTAAGGAAAACATATTACCTCGACTACTATTTAATAATCTTTTTAATAACTCAACTTTATTCATTGGGTCATCCCCTTTAAATGTTATATTCGACATAAAGTGGACTTTTTCCTTGAAATATCTTATATTGTTTAAAGTTTTACCGATGTTCTACTACAAACAGCTGATTTGATTACTTATACCCTAACGGAAATGGGTAGTTTTATTATTAACTTTTTTTATACCCAGATTCTACCAATCTAATCATATCACGCCCTGAGATCTTTTCTGTTTCATGATAACCTTCTTCATCACGCAAACTCAAGGACCAATTGCTATCGCTATCTTCATTTAGCCTATATAACTTATTGGTTAAAACATTTGTATAAAAATCCCCATTTCTTAGCCTCATCATATCCCACCTCTTATCTATATAAACTGTATTATGCCCAAGATAATCAACTGGAGTCATAAGACTTATATGGACAGGTTATCAAATTTACTTTTCAACTGAATGCAGGGGGGATATGGATGAAGCAATTGATTTTTGGGAGAACACACAAGTTTTTTGCAAATTCATATTTCATTGTTTAAGTGTGTGACAGCTCATGTTATAATGAGGAACTTAGGATAATTACCACTTTTCTCATAATTAAACGGATGCCAAGAAAAGCCTCCGCCTAGCTATAAAATATGGAGGTGTTAGAGAATGAATAAACGTTGGACAATTGGTAAAATAAAAGAATTTGTTGAGAGCAATTCGGAAAGTAAATTGCTGACAACGGAATATCACGGTTTTTCTCAAAGGTTGCTATTTAAATGTGCATGTGGTAACAATTTTGAAAATACGTTTACGAAATTTAAAAACAAAAACCAACGTAAATGTGACGTGTGCCAACCGCCAAAAGCGTCCCGCTAAACTTATAGCGAATAAACAAAGAGCCAATTTCCATTATAGAGAATAGCTCAAGCAAAATCAGGGCAGAATTCGATGAAACAAAAGTTGAGGCAAGTGAATTAGTCGTAGAGTTATCTTTAAAATGTAAAACGTTCTGTCAGAAATTAGCCTATGCTGTTGGAAAAATGGAAACAAGAAAGCCAGCCCCCTAGCAAAAGGGGACTGGCTTTTCTTCTTAACGAATGATAAAGAGAAAGAATAGAACTGCTAAAACGATTCGGTAATAGGCAAAAACGGATAACCCGATTTTTTCTATAATTTTTAGGAACCCGACGGCTACCAACATCGCTACCACAAAGGCTGTGACGAACCCGATCGAGAACAAGGGGATGTCACCGGCATGTAGGATATCTAAGTTCTTAATAAAATCCAAGCCTGTTGCCCCCACCATAATAGGCAGAGCCACTAAAAAAGAAAATTCGGCAGCGGTTTTATGATTGGCTTTGACGAGTAAACCACCAGATATGGTTGATCCCGCACGAGAAAAACCAGGGATTACTGCTAAGCATTGAAATAGGCCAATCATGAATGCTTGTTTGTAACTTAATTCATCAACCGTGTTAGTAGTAAATGTTCCATGTTTTTTTTCGGCAAAAATCATGAGAATAGCTCCTGCAACAAGACTGAAAACGACTACCTTTGGAGAAAAAAGCTGTGTTTTTATAAAGTCATGTAACACGAGTCCTACTATTGCAGCAGGTATTACACCTAAAATGATATGGATGGCGTCTAACCTTTTAACTGGTTTTCCAATCGTGCTGAAATTTAAAAGAGAAAGGTACCTTTTCCAATATAATACTAAAATGGCAAGCATCGAACCAAGTTGGATGATGACCTCAAAGGTATTTGCCTTTTCCCCAGTAAATCCTAACAAGCTCCCTACTAAAATTAAGTGACCTGTTGATGATACAGGCAAGAATTCTGTTAATCCTTCAACGATGCCTAAAATAAAGGCAATGATATGTTCGCTCATAATATCCTTCTTCCTTTTCTTAGTTGTCTATTAAAAGATACTATTACTTACAGATTGATTGGATCTCGGTAAAAGAAAGTATCGTATCATTTGTGTAATGATGTTCAAGTACACCAAACAAATTACACAAATCTAATACTACCATGAAATCTAGTTTCAATGAAAAGATTAATTTAAATTTATGAGTGATTTAATGAAATTTTAATAAATGAAAAAGAAACCTGAAGCAAGCTTTATAAAAATATATTGAGCAGCCAATGTTACTAAACTCTATAATCAAGCTTTGAATACATAAAAAAGCGGTATATCAAAAATGAATATACCGCTCAAGCTATATAAGCCGTAACGTCCAAGCGATCTATTTAGCTCTTTTCTTTATCCGTCCTACAATTGGTACTACAATTATACCTGCTATAACAACCTGCATGATGTTGCCGGGAATGGAACCGAATGGCTGTATCCAGTTTCCATATAGGATAACTTCAGCAAAATAGTAACCGACGACTTTTATTAAAAGGGCAATGACAATGGCCAGTGAGTTAACGAAGGCTCTTTTGCCAGGTACCTTTTCAGTTATGAGTCCGACGACAAAACCCATAGCACCTACGATGATAAAGGTAAACGGTGCCCATAAGGCCCAACCAGAGATAAGATCAAACAGTCCCATACCAAAAGCACCGGTAATGGCTCCTGTTTTTTTGCCGTAAACGATAGCAGCTATAAAAAGAGGCACGTTACCCAGATGGATGAGACCTCCGTTACCCATTATGGGAAGCTTTAAGTTAATAAACGCAGTTGCTACAAGGGTTAAGGCAATGAATAGGGCATTGATGACGATCGCTTTTGTATTAGTCCTATTTGTCGATGGAAGTGTTGAATTCATTTGATAACCTCTTTCTTTTTCTAAAATAATATCATACACCTAATAAGGGATTTAATAAATATATAATTCACACAATTTTTTTCAAGTTCAGATTTTATAAGAATAGAAATTGGATAAGTAAGAAATTGAATCACGACCTGAGCATCAATTTGATATAAATTAACTGTAGGGACTGAATTAAAAAAGCTATAATGGAAAGAAGTAGAATTATCAACAAGCCCAATTTTTTCTTTATAGGAGTGAAAGATCATTTTAATCGTCGACTTACTATTTGATCTCGCTGGTGAACTGTTAGAATTGTTAATACCGGATTTCTCCGACAAAAAGTATGAAAAAAACATGAAAAGATTGAGAGAGGAAGCTTGGTTTATCGTATTAGAGAAGGATTGGCGGTACGGATATATCCTTCAAAACAACACAAAAGTAAAGCAGTTTATAAGAAACGAAAAAAATCTTAAAATGGTACTTAGTATGGATGAAGAAAGAGACAATTTCATTCATCTTGTAAAAGAGGAGCATGAAAAGTATACGGGCTTACGTTAACTTGGCAACTTAGTATATCGCTATACTTAATACAAGAATAAAGGGGGGCTTAAGAATGGAGATAGGAAGAGCAGAAATAAAATCCACCCCAAAATATAACCTAATGGGCGCTGATAGGAAAATGTATGTGAGTGAAACCCCTGGTATTTTTGGAGGTCACAGAAAGACAAAGGTATATGGACGAATGGATTGCCCTGCTGCCCTTCGAGCGATTGCTAAAGGTGGGTATGTGAAAGAAAGAGTATTCTTCGCAGATGAGCAAACCGCCATTGAAACGGGATTCAGACCTTGTGCAGCCTGCCTTCCTGAGAAATATAAAATTTGGAAAAATCGGTGACTCACGAAAATCGTGACCAAAAGGCCGCTACAAGTGCGAATTAGAGGGTCCCTTTTTTAGATGCTTTGCTTAAAATACGTGCCGAAATGACAGTCGTAATGGCATCGTTCTCGAGTTACCAGCAAAAGTAAAATAAGCGGAGATTTTTCGGTTAAATGCAGTATGGAGCCCGTTTTAGGGGAGATAAGGGGAAGTTTTCCGATTATGCAAAGGAAAATCTCCCCTTTTCGAATTATTTGAGCCCATAGGCGGAATTTCTCCTTCTATGTAAGCTTTTATTAATATTAATTTACTAATTAAGCGAAATTTCTCCGTCTATTAATTTGCTTGAGTGATTTGCCAGTTCTCAACAGAAAAGTACGAACCCTATTGATGCTAGATGTAGGAATACGTGGGAATTCCAGAAATCAAGGCCAAGTTTCTTACTTGAAAAAATAGCCCACAAGGTATGACAGAGAAAAATTCCTGGATAAAGTGTATACTAACTAAATGTAATCTTTTTAATATGAGGAGTGAACATTAGTGGAGTTAACACCAAAGGCCATTTTTTTAGACATGGACGGCACCATACTAAATCATCAAAACAAAGTAAGTATACATACGAAAGAAATTATTGACGAATTAAGAGAACGAGGAATATACGTTTTCATCGCAACAGGCAGAGCGTTGGAAGAAATAGAGAGGGTTGTTCCAGAAGGTTTCAAGGTAGATGGGGTTGTGACTTCTAATGGAATGGCAGGCTATGTAGGGAATCAAGTAATATTTAAACATTCCCTCTCAGTTGAACTGGTGAAAACGGTAGTTAAAATGGCAAGAGAAAATAAGGTTTATTATGAACTCTTTCCGTATGAAGCACCACGTATCACCATAAACGAGGATCGTGAATATGTAGAGAATGAAATTAGAGACCCAAAGCCGGAAAGTGTCGGTATCAATGAGTGGCTTTCCCGTAAGCAGGCCATTAAGGAAGAAATTGCGTGGGCAGATCACATTACAGGAGATGAATTCTCCAAATTTTATTTCTTTGCTCGGTCAAAAGAACATATCAATCGCTGGAAAGAAGAACTGGATCAATTAAAACAAGAAATTAACTTCACCACTTCCATTTCGTCTGAACATAACGTCGAATTGATGGTGGCAAACGTTAACAAAGCAACAGGCATTCAACAGATGTTAAAACACTTTAATTTGTCAGAGACTGAAACAATGGCAATAGGGGACAGTGACAATGATTTGCAAATGCTGCAGCTAGTAGGATTTTCTGTGGCCATGAAAAATGCCCAGGATCGCATTAAAGAAATAACAGATGACGTGACAGAATTCACCTGTGACGAGGACGGGGTATACGAGTATTTAAAGTCTAAGCTTTTGCTGGAAAAAACACAGTAAAACTCTTCTTTAAAGACAATTATGTATGAACTAGTATAGGGAGGTCCAGTTAATGAAGTTTCCAAATGATGCGGACGGAGAGGCGTTACGAAGTCTCTATAAAGATGGTGTGGATTTTAAGAAACAGCAATCAGTCGAATTTTTTGTGGCCGTGCCTGATCAAGTCAAAGGTCAAAAATTAACGCAAGTACTTAAAGAAGCAGGTTTTAATTGCTTTTTAGAGCAAGACGACGAAACTGATGAGTGGGCATGTTGTTGCTCTAGAAGAATGTTATTAAATTATAATGAATTAGTAAAAGTTCAAAAAGAATTAAATAACCTAAGTAAACCACATGGTGGGTTTTCAGATGGTTGGGGTGTGTTTGTAGATTAAAAGTAAGGCAATAAAGGTTGATTCCTAAAAGAGAAGGTATCAACCTTTATTGTTATTAATTAATCAAGGAAAAGAATAGGTGGTACAATCCCAGTGTTTTAAACTGGTCGTATTCTTTCCTTTCCATCCTGCTTTTATCAGTTCCTTTGCTATTAACCTATTAAAAAAACCATGTCCCACTAAGACTACAGGACCATGTATTCGTGCATTCTTCCTTAATTCTTTAGCCGCTCTTCTTGCTCTTGCTTCTGCTTCTTGTAAGGACTCACAGTTCTTCGAATAGCCACCCAGCCATAACCTCCTTAATAGGACAGCCCAGAAGGCGGGATGTAATTTTAATCCTGGATAATCTGTAGAGGGAGCAGGTAACTCTATTTCACGAAATAAAGGGTTTATTTTTGCTTTCTGTTGTGGATTTAAAATAAGGGCAGATTCTATAGATCGTTTTAAATCACTGGTGAGTACAACAGAGGCATGCTTATTTTTTTGAAGAGTTTCAACAGGATAGGATGTAGCTTCATAAACGCCATGAGCATCATATTGTTCAACCCAATGTTTAAATTGTTTACAGGAGATGGGCTTATTGTCGTTAAATCTTGACCTGCCATGTCTAATTAATGAAATCTCCATTTGAGTTCTCCTATATTGATAATTCAAACTTCACCATACTAACACCTTATCTTATGCCAAAGGAATGGTCGTGGACTTTACCTTTTGATACAAAAATGAAAATTGGGTAAAATGTAAAATTTCTAAAAGGGTTTGGAATGTTCAGCTTTTTAAAAAAAGTTTGACACTTCTTGATATAGTCATTCATAATAACAAATAATATGACAAACTAAAAACAGGGGAGTTGCAATAATGGTACATAACAGCAAAATTTTAGACTGTACGATCCGTGATGGAGGATTAGTAAACAATTGGAATTTCAGTGTTGAATTTGTTCAGGATTTATATAATGGACTAAGTGAAGCCGGAGTGGAGTATATGGAAATTGGCTACAAAAATTCCGCTAAGCTTCTTAATGCAACTGAGCCTAATCCATGGAGATTTCTTGATGATCACTTCTTAAAAGAAGTCATTCCTGAGAAAAAATTCACGAAGCTATCTGCTTTAGTAGATATTGGCCGAGTGGATCCAGATGACATTTTGCCTCGTGAACAAAGTGTATTGGATATGATTCGCGTGGCATGCTATATCCGTGAAGTGGATAAGGGATTAGAACTTGTCCAAATGTTTCATGATTTGGGGTACGAGACGACACTAAACATCATGGCTTTATCCAGTGTGCCTGAACATCAGCTGATTCAAGCAATGGAAATGGTGAAAGAAAGCCCTGTGGATGTTGTGTATATCGTTGACTCCTTTGGAAGCTTGGATCCAGCGGGTATTGCCCATCAAGTAAAAAAATTCCAATCGCTGCTGCCTAACAAACAACTTGGAATCCATACACATAATAATATGCAGTTAGCATTCGCGAATACATTGACAGCATATCAGAATGGAGTAACCTTCCTTGATTCATCTGTTTATGGCATGGGACGTGCGGCCGGTAACTGTAACACAGAACTTCTCGTGAGCTATATACAAAAAACAAGTTATGAGCTAAGGCCAGTACTTGGCATAATAGAAAAGCACATGGTAGAAATGAGAAATAAATGGGAGTGGGGCTATATCATTCCTTATATGATCTCTGGTGTGCTTAATGAACATCCACGTGTCGCAATGGCTTATCGGAATACCAATGAACGGGATCAATTCGTAAATTTTTATGATAAGGTAACAACACCTGAAGCAACTTTAGCAACAGCGTCGAAGTAGATTAAATACTATGTTAACAGCTGCCCTATGGCGAGAAGAAACGATTTAATATAAAGAAAAACAAGGCACCTTATTAAATAGGGTGCCTTGTTTTCTTTGGCTTACATTAAAGAATACTGATTCCATTAGCTGTATTCATGTTTTTTGTTGCAGACTTTTTGTGCAGCCATTCATAAATGATCGGAATGATAAAAAAGCTATTGAATGTTGATGTGATCATACCACCAATAACCACAATACCGAGAGTTTGAGAAATGACGGTATCCGCATTATGTGATAATGCCAGTGGCAATAAAGTAAGCACTGTTGCAGCTGCTGTCATCAAAATTGGTCGAATTCTTGAAAGACTACCATTTAATACAGCCTCTTTCACAGGCATTCCTTCTAATCGATTTCTTTCAATCTTGTCAATTAACACAATCCCATTGGTTACTACAATACCTGTAAGCATTAAGATACCGATTAATGCTGCAAGGTTCCATTCTCCATGGAATAAGATTAATGCGATTACCACACCACTTAAAGCAAGTGGAATGCTTAAAAGGACAGATAATGGTGCTCTCCAGCCTTTGAAAATAGTAGAAGTAATCAGTAATACTAAAAGGATAGAAAAGGCAACGGCAACAGACATATCGAAAATCATTTGTTTTACTTGTTCAGTGATTCCTCCCAATGAGTAGGTTACATCTTTAGGAAACTTCATGCGGCTTAGCGCTTTGTCTGCTTGGCTTGACACTTTACTAATATCATTTGATGTAATCTGTGCAGTCACAAGAGAGAAGGGCTGACCATCTCGCTCGCTAATCGATGAAGCTGACTGATCTTTTTTAATTTTTGCTAGTTGGTCGAAACGGACCATTTCACCATTATTTCCACTAAATGTTTCCGCAGATAGAGAGGCTAAGACATCATCAGCAGTGGCATTTATAGTAATACTAGAGTCTGAGCCCGATGCAATTTGATCTAAAAATTGGTCCACAGGAAGAGCTTTATGATCCACCATAATGGTAGCATCCTTAGATGAAGACATATACCGATTAATGACGGTTAGAATGTCCGCAACTTTTACCCCTTTATCTTGAATGGCTTTTTGGTCAAAAGTAACTTTGTACTTAGGTGAACCGTTGGTTAGATCCACTTTTCCATCTACACTTAGGTTCGCTATTTTTGACAAGTTCGTTCTAGCTTTTTGAGCTGCTTGATCCAATGTTGCTTGGTCTGAGCCAGTAAACAAGATGCGCATTTGTGAATCATCACCGGAAATGTTCTGGCTTGTAACAGTAAAAATTACGTTTTTAGAGATTGTCGGCAGCTGTTTCTGTAATTGTTTAATAACAGAATCAGCATTTTTTTCGTTTTTCAACACAACAGATAAGTTAGCGACGTTCGGATAGGTGATAAATCCACCGCCTTGGTCAAATACGTCATCACTTTGTGGTGTCATGGTCGAACCGAAATTGGCCGAATAGGCAACGACTTTTGGATTTTCTTTTAATGTTTTTTCGATTTTTTGTACTTCAGAATCTACTTGAATTAAAGTGCTTCCCTTAGGCAATTCTGCTTTAATCGCGATTTGTCCGATTTTGCCACTCGGTAATAAACTTACTGGGAGAAATGCAGAATAAACTCCAGCAGCTATGAAGACTAAGATCGAAACAATAATCATTGCCTTCTTATGTTTAAAAGCAGATTGCAATAAAGGTTTCATTTTTGAATCTAGCTTGACAGTTTGTTTCCCTAAGTTTCCGCCTTTCCATCCCATAAAAGCAAGTGCAGGGATGACAAGCATCGCAACAAAGAATGATATGATCAAAGCAATGACAACTGACCAAGCAAATCCACTATATGATGCACTGATGACGCCGCCTACAAAGGCAATGGGAATATAAACGGCAATCGTTGTTAATGTAGAACCTAATATCGCAGGAATCATTTCTGTTACAGAGGATGCAAGGATGGAAAGCAAAGGTTGATCTTTTGATTCTTCCCGTTTTCGATACATATTGTCCAAGATAACAATAGAATCATCGACAATACGTCCCATCGCCACAATCAAACCTGAAACCGTTAAAATATTTAACGTGATTCCCATTGATTTTAAGAAAGCAGTTGTCGCTAACAATGAAATGGGTAGTGATATAGCAATTAGTAGCGTAGACCTTACATTTCGGAAAAAGAAGAACACACAGATCATCGAGAATAAGCATCCAAGTAAACCTTCTCGAACTAATCCGAAAAGAGAGCTGTTTAATTCTTTTTCTCGGTCAAGTAATACTTTGAACGAAACGTCTTTTGGATTTACCGTATCCAAGTGCAGGTGTGAAACACGGTCCTTTACTTGTTCAGCGACACCAGTGATATTTGCTGACGGTGTTTTAATTACATTTAACGTAACACTTGGTGCTCCATTTGTTCTTGAAACAGTTTTTACATCATTTAAAGAATGCGTTATGGTACCAAATGCTGAAACAGGAATGACTTTTCCTTCCTTATTCTTAATCGTTGCGTTTTCCATTTGCTGCTCCGTTAATGGTAAACCATCAAAAGAAACGGGTATGGATAATTGGTTGTTTACAATATTCCCTTGAGGCATGGATGGGACGGCTAAAGCAAACGATTTATTGACATCATCCAAGGTTAGTCCGTTTTTCACGAGGTCTTTCATGCGGATAGTTAAAACATATCCATCCTTTGCTCCCCCAATTGCGGATACATCAGCTACACCAGGAACAGATTTTAGTTGTTTAACAATTTCCTGTGTTGCAGTGGAACGCAGAGTTTGTTCGTCTAATTTTGAACTTGATAGACTGTATGTCAAAATTGGGAATGAACTAGTTGTTAATCTTGTTACCGAAGGAGTGCTAGTTATGGTTGAAGGAAGATCTGCATTTGCTAATGCTTTGTTTACTTGATCTTCCGCTTGTTTCATGTCTGTATCCATCGGAAAATACAAACTCATAAACAATCCGCCATCATAAGAAGTGCTCTCTACATTAGCTAGTCCATCTACTACTTTCACAGCACTCGCTAGATTATCGGTCACTTGCTGTTTTACCTGCTCTGCTTGATAGCCGGGTATTCGCATACTTACTGAAAGAGTGGTATTGTTGATTCCTGGCAAATAATCGCGCTGCATCTGGTAGGCGGAAATACCGCCCCAAGCCAAAATGATGACAACACACACAATCATAAGTATGGCTCTTTGCATGGTTGCTTCTACTAATTTTTTCATTGCGTTATCTCCCCATTTTTTTATAAAAATAACCCAAATATGGTTTTCTGTTATGAAATTCAAAATGGTACTGCAAACAACTTGGGCAATTTAAAGTATACAAATTGAAACTGTATGTTCAGTTAACAAAGGATTAAGAAATCATTAAAATGCAAAATCAAGTTATTAATCATGCTAAGTTGTGGAAGGGTGGGTATGCTACATAAAAGGGAGGATTCCTTAACTATGGGGTGGGTACTTTGATTAATAAGATTGTGAAAACAATACCTAATTTATTTACGATTGGAAATTTATTGTGTGGTGTTCTTTCAATTACCCTTAATATGAGTGGCTTTGTGGAAATAGCCTCTGTTTTTATTTTTTTCTCAGCAATTTTAGATCTTCTTGATGGGAGGATTGCAAGAAAATTAAAAGTGAACAGTGAATTGGGCGTAGAATTGGATTCCTTAGCTGATATTGTTAGTTTTGGTGTTGCTCCTGCCCTTTTGTTTCATTCAATCGCTGAACCGTCTATTTTAACTTCTTTAGCATTTATCCTTTTCCCGATAATGGGGGCATTAAGATTAGCAAGGTTTAGCGTAAAACCCACCATTGGCTATTTTAGAGGGTTACCTATTCCTGCTGCTGGGCTTCCCTTAGCTGGAATGGGATTCTTTTTATATAGCAATGCGTGGATTACCTTACTATTAGCTGTGTTAATGGTAAGTCCAATTAGGGTGAAAAAGCTTTAATTTCATGACCTTTTAAAAGGAAATAACTATTTCGAAAAATAATACTGGCTAGTTTCTGAAGCATACACTCGTTGCAGTAGTACAGTAAATGGATTGTGTTTATGATAAACAAATGGTAAAATATAGCTTCATTGTGAAAGACAGCATCTGCAAAATATTGTAGGTGTTTCTTTTTGTTGAGGCCTGTCTACTTGTCAGGAAGTCCGATTGAGAGGTGAGCGAGTTGAGCCCGAAAAAAGAAACTTCCGTTCGTGATCATAGAGATTACCAATCAGAAGTGGAACATCTAGAATTTACGAAAGAATATATTCATAGCGTGTTGGATATTTCGAAGGGGAATAAAGAACAATTTGTTGAGAATTTGAAGGAAGCCTTTGCGGATTTAGATACCTCTGAGAGTAGTTTGAGTTATATGACCCTGCTGACAAATGCGCAGTATTTAGAATTGGCCGAAACAGAATTAGAGCGGTTAGCAAGTGTGATCGAGAAGCCGTATTTTTCCAGAATCAATTTTAAGAGCAGCGGGGAAACCGAAGAAGAAGTCTTATATATTGGGAAAGTCTCCTTGTTTGACCGGGTCAACCAGATTCCGATTATTGTTGATTGGCGCTCCCCAATTGCCAATGTCTACTATGATGGCCGGCTTGGGGATGTGACGTACGATGCATATGGGGAAAAGCAAAGCGGTTATTTATCCCTGAAGAGACAGTATGAAATTGAGGATGGAATGCTGAAAGACATCCGGGATATCGATTTAACCACACATGATGAACTATTGCAGAAAACGTTAGCAGGAAAAGCGGACAATCGCTTAAGTGAAATAGTCGCAACCATTCAAAATGAACAAAATGAAGTGATCCGTGCCCCTCTAAAGCAGCCCATTATCGTTCAAGGTGCGGCAGGAAGTGGAAAAACAACCATTGCCCTTCATCGCATTTCTTACTTTCTTTACTCATCCGGATACCGTTTTCCTCCAGAAAAATTAATGATTCTTGCACCCAATCGCTTGTTTATCGATTATATATCCGCGGTCCTGCCCGATTTAGGTGTAAATAAGATTAAACAAACAACCTTTATGGATTTTATGAAAGGTTGTTTAGGCAAGAAAATAAAACTCGTCTCTCCCAATACAAAATTAATGACCCTCATCAAGGGGCAGGAAAAGACAAAATGGCTAAAATGGGTGACTGCCTATAAAGGATCACTGGAATTTAAGGCACTTATGGATCGGTATATTCGCGACATCGAATTAAGTCTAGCCCCTTCAGAGGATTTTATTATTGAAAAATCACGGCTTATGCGGGGAGCTAAAATCAAGAAATTATTTCTCAAAGAATTTACGTACTTACCGATTTATAAACGATTAGATAAAATTAAAAACCTCTTAACGAATGATGTAAGAGTAAAGAAATCAATGATACTAACTAAAATCACGACCAAATATGATGACGCATTGGATAAGGTCCTGTATAGCAGTCGTTTGGATGCAGAAATAAGACGGGAAAAGGTTATTTCCCTCATGGATACAAAAAAACAAAGACTGAGCGCGGTGGAACAAGAGGCCAAGGTGGCGGTGAAAAGGTATATGGAGCCTTTTATAAAAAGAGATATTTTTACCCTATACCATGAACTGATGACCTCGCCAGAACTTTTACAGAAATATTCTGATTCCTGTTCAGAAAATGAATGCAAGCGGTTAAGTCACTATTGCCAAAAGATTTTTGCCAAAAATGCGTTCGAACTGGAAGATTTAGCTCCGTTATTTTATCTGAAGGCCAAGCTGGAAGGGATCGAAGAACCCTATAAAATGAAAAGTATTTTCATTGATGAGGCACAGGATTATAGTTATTTTCAATTTGCGGCTATGAAGGAAGGATTTGAAACCGATTTATTTACCATTGTCGGCGATTTAGCTCAGGGGATTCATTCCTACAGAGGACTAAACAGCTGGAAACCATTGGTAAGCGAAATTTTCCCAAATGCCAATGTTCAAACACTACAAAAAAGTTATCGTACGACAATTGAGATTATGGAAGCAGCCAATGACATTCTCTCGATTATGGACAAAGAGTTGCCAAAGGTCCAACCCGTGATCCGGCATGGAGACAAACCACGTTTTACAAAAATCGAGCCTGCCAAGCAAGAAAAGGTAAGAGAGCTCCTTGAATATGACATTAATCTACTTAAAGAGGAAGAACTTAACTCGATTGCAATTATTGGAAGAACGGATCGAGAGTGCATTAGAATTCAAAAAATATTAGAAAATAGTAATCTGCCAATTCAACTTTTAGAGGAAAAACAAGACATGAAAAAGGGCAGCGTAGTCATCTTGCCTTCTTACCTTTCAAAAGGGTTAGAGTTTGATGCGGTCTTGATTGTGACCTTAGAAGAGTCGTACAGTGAAGAAGAGTTAGACATTAAATTGTTGTACGTGGCCATGACCAGACCTATGCATCGATTGTATTTATACGCAAGTTCGCCGTCCGACTTATTAATAAATCACGTTCACTCCGGAAAGGTCAATCTAGAGTGAAACAAGAAAGTGCCAGACACCAACCCAAGAAGGGAGGTGTCTGGCACTTTTTAGTTTATTAAATCGATACAGGCTTTGAAGCAGTATTCGGTTGTTTTTCTAATTGATTAACAGCTTCTGCACTTGTATCCACTCGTTTAACAAATAACGCTAAAAGTAAAACGACCACATTAATGACTAAAGTGACGTAGAAGGAATATTGAATTCCTGCAAGTAAGGCTTTCTGCGTTAACACAGCGGTTGAAGCCTGGGTTAAGGTAGCTGGATTCACTCCACTCATTAAATCTGTTGCCTCTGATTTCGTAACAGTGTTCATAATCGTAACCAGTATAGCCGTACCAATGGAACCGGCTACCTGTTGGGCGGTATTGTTAACAGCGGTACCATGCGGATTTAACCGTGTTGGTAACTGGTTTAACCCATTGGTCATAATCGGCATCATGACCATAGACATCCCAAACATACGTAAAGAGTAAGACGTAATAATATAGGCATAAGTTGAATCAACTTGCAGGTGTGCAAGCATAAGTGTTGAACCAGCCGTAACGAGAAGTCCAATGATTCCTAGAATCCTCGGACCAATTTTATCAAATAATTTACCGGTAATCGGTGACATGATCCCCATCACTATGGCACCAGGCAGCATCATTAATCCAGAGTCCAGCGGAGAAATACCGCGGACGTTTTGAACATACGCTGGTGTTAAAATCATCCCCGAAAACATTGCCACTGCGTTTACAATCGAAATAACCGAGCTAAGGGCAAACATTGGGTATTTGTAAACATGTAAATCTAATAATGGCTGCTCTAATTTTAATTGACGAACAATAAACGAAATGAGTGCAAATCCACCAACGATTAGGGTGGTTAAGACAATACCATCCGTCCAGCCATCTGAGCTCGCGGAACTGCAGCCATACAAGATTCCCCCAAAACCAATACAAGATAATACAACCGATAAATAATCCAAGGTTGCATTTTTGTTTTGTTCCATGACATTATCAAACTTCCAAACTGCCAATACTAAACTAATAATTGCTAACGGTAAAATCATTTCAAAAAGGACGCGCCAGTTGTGGTATTCCACAATATACCCAGATAAAGTAGGTCCAATCGCTGGTGCCATAATCATAACTAATCCAAAAATGCCCATAGCCGCACCGCGTTTTTCACGAGGGAAACTAATTAACATTACATTCATTAATAAAGGTCCCATTGCTGATGACCCTGCTGCCTGAACCATCCGGCCAGTTAGTAACACACCAAAGTTTGGTGCGAACGCGGCTAAAGCCGTTCCGATTGTAAAAAGCACCAACGATGAAATGAATAAAGTCCGATTCGTAAAGCGCGTTAATAAAAAGGCGGACGTTGGAATTAAAACGCCACTGACAAGCATATAACCGGTGGCCAGCCATTGCACTGTGGAATAATCCTTGATATCTAAATCAACCATGATCGAAGGTAGTGCAACGTTTAATAACGAGTTATTTAAAAATGAAACAAAAGCACCAACAAATAAAATGGCAATCATTAAATATGGTGGTTTCTGCTTTAGTGTTGTGTCCATACTATATTCCCCTTTGTTCTGTTTAATTTACTTCACTGATTTTATACCCTTAGTTTAAAAAACACAAGACTTTTAAACCTAAAGTTCAAAAAAATTGTTTTTATCGAGAGAAAAAATTATACTACTATTATAGGAACGTTAGGAGGAAGGCATGAATAGTCGAAAAAGGAAAGTAGCAGATGTTGCCTTAAAGCTATTTGTTGAGAAGGGTTTACAACAAACTTCGATACAGGAAATTATTGATAAAGCCAATATTTCTAAAGGGACTTTTTACAATTATTTTTCCTCTAAAAATGATTGTATTGCCGATATTTTAGAAATACTTCGATATGATGCCGCCCAGCAGCGGATGGCCATACAATTTGGCAAAGATACAAAAGATCCGGATGTTCTAATCGAACAAATAACCATACTAATTCGCTTGAATGAAGAACGAAGTCTCCATGTATTATTTGAGGCGATTTTAACCTCAAATGAGATGGAACTGAAGAAATTAGTGATGCAGCATCGAATGATTGAAATGGATTGGATTACCAATCGATTCATTGAAGTCTTTGGAGAGGATGTTCGAGACTATGCGTATGAGGGGACGGTTTTGTTTTTTGGCATGCTGCAGTATATGTTATTTACGATTCGAACCTCTAACAGTACGTATTCTTTAAATCAGTTAGTACAGGTTATCTTGTCCTATACGGAACTAATTCTGCAGCAAATGATGACGAATCAAACCAATTTATTAAGTTATTCTGCGATTGATTTATTACGATCCAATGTAGATAAAAAAATGGTCACGAGCATGGAATTAACAGAATTTGCTGATCAACTTCAGTTACAATATAAATTTACCGAAGAACAACAAGATCTATACGATGCTATCAGGACTGAATTACAACGCGAGCGTGTACGAAAGATTGTCCTTAAGCCCTTACTAAAACCATTTCTACAACTATTTCACAGCACACCAATCGAACCTCAAGTACAAACCTTCACCAATATGGTGTGGTATTACTTAAAGAGTATTTGACAAGTAAACTTGGACAGAAATAATATGAAAGATGCCAGGCGCAAATTTATGCCTGGCATCTTTAGTGAATGGTAATTCTGCATATAAAGTGAAATAGGTAACATAATGCAATGAAAATTATCTAATCAGAACCTTTTCTTCGATAATCTTTATGTATCGGACCAAAAGGGTATCAATAGTTTGAGGTCCCTGGTCTGTTTCTACCGTAAAAAAAGAATTGCAATTCATTTTTTCATAAACATCTTTTTCCACCGCTGCTTTTTTTACATCATCTGTTGTAACAATCTTTTCGGTTATAATATCGTTATCACATGTATAGCATACTGTAAATTCCTTCATCTGATGGGCCCTTTCATTTTTATAGAGCAATTCTAGTCCATTTGCATGGCTTTATTTCTTTTCCACTTTTACTAATCCCTTACCAAGGTTATTCTTTTCAAAATAACAGATCACGACATCATGTACCTGAATCTCATCACCTGAGCGAATGGTTTTCGCAGAAAAGATAATCTCATGTCCGTTTTCACTTTTACCGTAATATTCATCCCCCTTGATGTCAGTAATTTCATATTCTACCGTACTGTATGTAGTCGAATCCTTGCTATTGGAACTAGTTGGCTTACTAGTAGATGGTGGTTGAACTCTTAGTAATACGACTAAAATTGAAACAAGTGCTGCAAGGATGATAATTCGCTTAATCATTAGACTTAGCCTCCTTCCAAATATTTTAAGGGAAGTTTTCGGAAAGGGAATCCTTCTTTTGACCCTTAGCCTTTGTACCCAAGAAGTGTTTACACTAATCCTGTAGGGATGAAACCCAGTATTAAGGATGCAAATAAGGCGTTAGATTTAATTATTATTAGTGTTGACTTTGACACCTTAATTACAATGCATAAATAACATCTAAGGATAATCACACCTTATTGGTTTGAGAAGAAATACTATTAAAGTAAAATTATAAAGTACTTAATTTCTGCAAATAGGAGATGGGAGAAATGATTAGGGGGCTTTATGAGGCACATTTACCTGTGAAAAATTTAGAAGTTTCAATTGAATTTTACCGCAAATTAGGATTGAAACTAGCTTGGCGGGATGAAGAGACTGCATTCTTTTGGATAGAAGAAGGAAAAAGCTGGTTGGGATTGTGGGAAGGAAAGGAATATCAAACTCCATACCATCCTTCTCTACGGCATATAGCTTTTCGAGTCACATATCAGGATTTAAAAGAGTCCTTAAATTGGCTTGAATCGATCAAAGTTAAGTCAGTACCGTTTGGAAGAAGAACATCAGTAGAACCATTTATTAGACCAAATCAAGGAAATGCTTCTATATATTTTAATGACCCAGATGGTAATAGTTTAGAAATGATGTGCTATGTTGAGGTTCCAAAAGAATTAAAACATATTGCGGAAAAGTTGTCATTTGAGGATTGGGAAGATTTGATAAATAGTAAATGAACGGAATAAACAAGTACGATATTCCTTTAAATTGTGGGGAATAACGTAATTTGAGGCGATGCTTAAAGTAGCATCGCTTTTTCAAAGTTAAACTTGGAAAACTACCGTTCAGCAGGACATTGTTGGTGCTAAGAAGCCTTCAATCTAATACCATTTAAATGTAAAAGTCAGATTTGAATTAAAATTTTCCTAATGGTTATCATAAGATAAGCGAAAATGCGGGAAAAGGAGATTAGTTATGACCACTGAAAAGGATTTAAATCCATTGAATGTGTTGAAACAGCTAAATATCAAACCAAAAATCTTAGATGAGTCCCGTCCTCTTAGTGCTTTTGAAATGGGGAAACTTTGGGCTACCTATATGGGAAACAGTATGTCCATTCAAATTTTAGGTTATTTTCATCAACATTGCGAGGATGAAACGATTAAGGCGCTCGTGGAAAATGGTTTAGCTTTATCAAAGGATTTCATACAGAGGATAGAAGGATTTTTTAAAAAGGAACATTTTCCTATCCCAATTGGATTTACAAAAGAAGATGTAAATCTGGGTGCTCCCCGTTTATATGAAGATGAATTTTACGTTCACTATTTAAAATATGCTGCTAAAGCAGGTATGAGTCTTTACGCAGTAGCAGTTCCCTTGGTATTGCGGGAGGATGTAAGGGAGTTCTTTATTTATTGTAATGAATGTACCACCGTCTATTTAGGACAAATTAATAATATTTTAATGGAAAAAAAATTCATCGCAGAACCACCTGCAATTCCAACACCAGTTGGAATTGAAAAAATTGATAAACAAAGTTACTTAAATGGTTTTTTTGGAGATGTCCGGCCCTTACAGGCAATGGAAATCATCCATCTTTGGGATAACATTGAGAATAACGTAACAAGTATGGCACTATTGTTGGGGTTTTATCAGAATGTTCAAGATCAAAAGATCAAGGCATTGTTTAAACGAGGTTTAGACATGACGGATAAAGCGGTAAAGCAGTATAAAGAAAAACTGCATCTGGAACATATTCCTTCACCGTCGTACCTTGACCATTTGGTTAAACCAGCTACATATCCTCCTTTTTCTGAAAAAATTATGCTTTTCCATAAAGTGGACATGTTCTCTATGAAGATAAGGTCATTTGGAAACTCAATGGCGGTAACGGCAAGAAGAGATATAAATTTAGTGTATGGCAGAACTCTAATGAACATTGGCTTATTTGTGGATGACGGCATGAATATCTTAATTGATAAAGGGTGGGTAGAAGCACCGCCAAGAGCGAATGAAAGTTAATAAGAACCTACAGGAACCTTATTTTATAAAGGTCTGTCGAAAAATAGAAGAAAATGGAATAAAGTATAAGGTATTGGCAAAAATAAGGGGTTTGTATAAAGAGGACATACTTGAAAATAATAAGTTAAATAAAACAAACTATCCTTAAGGTGATGTTAATGAAAAATCAAAAATTATTTTTGAGTGCCTTATTGGTAATGCCTTGGTTAACGTTACCATTCCTAGGTAAAAAAGCATTTAGAAGATTTCTTCCAACTGCGATATTTATGTGTACATTCACTAAAGCTTTGGATTTTTATGGTGAAAAGAAAGGCTGGTGGAAGTTTTATAATGGTGTCGGACCCTTCAACAGCATGAATTTTATGAATTTCGGTCCATACTTTGTCACAAGCCTATGGATATTAAAGATGACTTTTGGCAAATTCCCGTTATACATTTTTTCAAATACAATTCTTCATATGTTTTTTATCTTTGGTGGAATGAAGTTTGTTCATAACTTTAATATATTTTCCTTAGAAAACTTATCAAAAATAAAATATTTAGCCATTAATTTTGTAAGGGCTTTGATTCTATACGGATTTCAAAACATAATAGAGCCGGCCAACAAGAAGAAATCATTTTCTGTTAGAAAAAGACTGTAGGTCCATGATTCAAATACAATGGTTATTCCTAAACAATACCTCAATCCTTTTGTGGATAGGGGCTATTGTTGTTATTAAAGAAGGGTTTTTATAGATACCATTCACCTTGGGCCACTTTTTCTACTTTTCCTCCTACATATTTCAGAAAAATTAATTTCCTTGGCTATTAGCTGCATTTCATTATCTGAAAGGCTTCCAGCATTTTTAAAAACCGCCAGTTGATTACCCGTATATTTTCCTTGTGAAAAAACATCAACGATTGAATAATTTATTTTCCCCATCATGATTTAAAAATACCATATATTTCATTCCAATAAGTAAAAGCATTCCGATAAAAGTAACGAGGAAAAAATTTTTATAAAAAGTGCACATTTCTTATCCTTTTGCATATAGTAACTTCTGTGAGTTATTTGATGGAAAGGGAGATAGAAACATGGAAAATCAAAAATATATTATTTCAACAACCAAAAACGACTATAATGATGGCGGAACTGGCTATAAAATCATAGAAATCAATGTAAAAGACCCATCTGAGAATCTATTTGCTGTTGTAACTCCTATTAAAATGAAATAAAAGCATATGTATGTTTAATAGACTTCGATAAGGTGCCTGACACCATATCGCAACATAGCAATCCAGCTGCCATTTATAGGTGGCTTTTTCTTTTATTTCTTAAAGACTTTTTATTAGGATATGGGTTCAATTTCACGTTTAAAATTTCGACGATTTTATTCCGATTAATAAAGTTCCCGGGCTTTTGATAATAACAAAATGATTCCTCCTTATCGGTTATTAGAGGAATTACTGCCTTAATTATCGAAATGAAAACGGTAGATACATAATAGTGGGGTGGATTTTAATGAAGAAAATTTATGTTATTAGGCATTGTGAGGCAGTAGGCCAGTCAGCTGAAGCACAACTTACGGGTAGGGGTCTTAAACAAGCGTTAGATTTATGTGAGTTTTTTTCCAATATAAAAATAGACAGAATTATTTCAAGTCCATATAAACGAGCCATTGAAACTACTCAACCACTTGCAAAGAGAATAAATATGGAGGTAGAGCTGGATAGTAGATTAACAGAACGTGTACTGAGCTCCAAAAATTTTGCTGATTGGTATGAAAAACTAAGAACTACATTTGACGATCTTGAACTTAAATTTGAAGGCGGAGAGTCCAGTATAGATGCAATGAAACGAATAGTTGAAGTTGTTGAAACTGTTTTTAACAGTCATAATGAAAATACTGTTATTGTTACACACGGAAATTTAATGTCGCTACTTTTAAAACAATTTAACAAAGATTTTGGTTTCGATGATTGGAAAAATCTTAGTAATCCTGATGTTTATCTTTTAAAAAAAGAAAATAATAAAGTAACTTCTGAACGGTTATGGAAATAATGAAGCAATAAGAAAAAGTTGTCCAAATAAAACCCAAAAGGTCAAAGCACTAAGTGCTAACGCTTCACCGCACTCGGGGTCTGACCTTTTATCTTGATAGGCTTTAAAAGTTTGACTCTACTTTACTTTATCAAACCCATATCTTCCTATTTTAATTATAGCACGAGGAGTATGGTTAATATAGACTGTTTATTCTCCGTTACAACTGCTAAAATCAATAGACATTAATGGTTAGGAGTGATGTGGTATGAGTTCTTTGGTTATCGGCTTTCAGGAAATGGAAGGAACACAGCTTTTGCTCGATGGCGGAAAAGGGTTAAATTTAGGGGAATTAACAAAAATTGAAGGAATACAAGTACCAGAAGGATTTTGTGTTACGACAGAAGCTTATCAAAAAGCACTCGAGCAAAACGAAACTCTCCACTCGTTATTGAATCAACTAACAACCTTAAAGGTAGAGGATCGAGATCAAATAAGTAAAATTAGCAGGAAGATTAGACAAATTATTATGGAAACAGAAATTCCTTCCGAAGTTGTGAAAGCAGTTGTTTACTATCTCTCCCAGTTTGGAGAAGAACATGCCTATGCAGTTCGTTCTAGTGCGACGGCTGAGGATTTACCTCAAGCCTCTTTTGCGGGTCAACAAGATACCTATTTAAATATCATCGGAAAAGAAGCAATCTTGCAGCATATTAGCAAGTGTTGGGCTTCCCTATTTACGGATCGTGCCGTGATTTACCGTATGAAAAACGGATTTGACCATAGCCAAGTGTACTTGTCCGTTATCATACAACGGATGGTTTTCCCACAGGCTTCAGGGATTTTATTTACCGCTGATCCGATTACTTCTAACCGAAGGCTGTTATCAATCGATGCCAGTTTTGGACTGGGCGAAGCACTGGTCTCAGGCTTAGTCTCTGCCGATAGTTATAAAGTGAAAGATGATAAAATTGTCGATAAGATGATATCAACCAAGAAATTAGCTATCTATGGACGAAAGGAGGGCGGGACAGAGACACACGAAATCGCTTCTGATCAGCAAAAGACACAAACACTTACTGACCAACAAATTTTACAACTAGCACGTATCGGTAGACAGATCGAAGCTTATTTTGGATGTCCTCAAGATATCGAATGGTGTTTAGTGGATGATAGATTTTATGTCGTCCAGAGTCGCCCAATCACCACTCTTTTCCCTATCCCTGAAGCGAATGATCAAGAAAATCATGTCTATATATCGGTTGGTCATCAACAAATGATGACGGACGCAATGAAACCATTAGGATTGTCTTTTTTTCTGTTAACCACGCCTGCACCCATGCGTAAAGCTGGTGGAAGGCTGTTTGTTGATGTCTCACTTCAACTGGCTTCAACAGTCAGTAGGAACATGTTATTAAATGCTATGGGGCAACACGATCCACTCATGAAAGAAGCACTTATGAACATCATTGAACGTGGTGATTTTATAAAACCGGTATCTAATGATTCTAAAGCACCGAGCCGCAACAGAGGCAATACAGATATGCTGACACAAAACGAAAACAATCCATCAATCGTTTCTGAATTGATTAACCGTAGTCAAACCTCCATAGTAGAGTTAAAAGAAAACATCCAAACGAAGTCAGGAATAAATTTACTTGATTTTATTCTAGAAGATATTCAGGAATTAAAGAAAATTTTATTTGATCCACAAAGTACAGCTGTATTTATGGCTGCTATGAATGCTTCGACCTGGGTTAATGAAAAAATGAACGAGTGGTTAGGTGAAAAAAACGCAGCAGACACGCTTTCTCAATCTGTACCAAACAATATTACTTCGGAAATGGGGCTTGCACTAATGGATGTTGCAGATGTGATTCGTCCCTATCCAGAAATAATTGATTATTTACAACATGTGAAAGAGGATCACTTTTTGGATGAACTGGTTAAGTTTGATGGTGGACAGGAGGCCAGAGACGCATTCAATGCGTTCCTCAATAAATTTGGAATGCGATGTGCAGGAGAAATTGATATTACTAGAACTAGATGGAGTGAAAAACCTATTACCCTTGTCCCCATGATTCTTGGTAACATCAAAAACTTTGAGCCGAATGCCAGCAAACGGAAATTTGAGCAAGGGCAACAAGAAGCTTTGAAAAAAGAACAAGAGTTATTAAGTCGATTGAAGCAATTACCGGATGGTGAACAAAAGGCCAAAGAAACAAAGAGAATGATTGACCTAATCCGGAATTTCATCGGCTATCGTGAATATCCAAAATACGGCATGATTCATCGCTACTTCGTTTATAAGCAGGCTTTACTGAAAGAAGCCGAGCAACTTGTGCAAGCGGGCGTTATTCATGAAAAAGAAGATATATACTATCTCACATTTGAAGAACTCCACGAGGCCGTCCGCACAAATAAGCTGGATTACCAGTTCATCTATAAGCGAAAAAACGATTATAAATTATATGAAAAATTGACTCCTCCGCGAGTAATTACATCGGATGGTGAAATTAGTACAGGTAAGTACCAGCGAGAAAATCTCCCGGTCGAAGCGATTGTAGGACTGCCTGTCTCTTCCGGAGTGATAGAAGGCAGAGCACGCGTCATTTTAAAAATAGAAGAGGCAAATCTGGAAGACGGGGATATCCTAGTCACTACCTTTACGGATCCAAGCTGGACACCATTGTTTGTATCCATAAAAGGCTTAGTCACTGAAGTAGGCGGCTTGATGACCCATGGAGCAGTGATCGCACGTGAATATGGCTTACCCGCCGTTGTCGGGGTGGAAAATGCTACCAAACTGATAAAAGATGGGCAACGAATTCGTGTGAATGGAACGGAAGGGTATATTGAAATATTGTAATTTCGCTGCGCGGGGGGATACCCCCATGTTTAACAAAGCAAACCGTCCCCGTGATCCAGTAAGTATTCTTTCAATTTGAGTGGTGAGATGACTGTTTTGGTGGGGTGGGTGTGATGGCTTATAAGTTTGTTATTTTTGTTGAACCAGATCGAATGCCAGCCAGCATTGAACGCCCCAACCATATCATTATCGAAACTGTCGCCAATAAACCAGGCATTGTTTTTGTTAAAGTGAAATCTCTTTTCAGCAAGTTCAAAAATCCTTTGTCCGGTTTGGTCATTCCTTCTTCCTCGGAAACGATAATTTCATTTGGCTTGAAATAGAGGTCTAAACCTAGATTTTTTATTTTCGTTCTCTGGTGCTTGGAGGGACCATTTGTGATAATCAATGTTTGTATCTCTTTTTCCTGCAAGTAGTCCAAAATCTCTACCATTTCAGGATATGGTTTAATGGTTTGTTGATAATCTTCATAAGCTGCCTGGAAGACTTGTGCTTGGTCATCGCTGATTTTGATCTCCATTTCACGGAGGGTTTCTCGTATTCTAAAAATATGGGACTCTTTTAATGTCCAAATTCCATCCTTTACTTGATCAAAGGCAAGGTCACTATTTTTGGTGAAAATCTTAAGGAATGAGTCAAAGGAGAGACCATTTGCAGGATTAAACTTTAAAAATGCCTTTTCTAGCGGCTGATTCCTGTCATATAAGGTATCATCTAGATCAAAAACGACAGTATACATGATGAAAGACTCCTTTAGTTTTAATAGGTCATTAATTATGATGCTACCAAACTATATCGATTGATTCAATAGAAGGGTTTGCCCCGGCTTGTTTGTTTGGAGTAAGATACTATTTTTATAAATAAGGGCAAATGATGAGTTTGAATAGCAGATAATAGTGAAACCTTTTTATGGAAAAATCCATATAAAAAGTATGACAAAAAGGGGTGCAAAAGATGAAAAAAACAATAAAATGGATTGTCTTAATCTTTGCCTCATTATTTGGAGCAGTAGCATGGGGTTCAAATGAAAAAGATAAAGAATAATTAATTAAGCCGAAAACTTAAGGCACGAATTAGCTTTAAATACGAATAATATCGTGTCACTTTTGAGCTGTTTATCATTACAAATTTAAGCGAATCAGAAATAGCTACTAGTTATGAAGGATTAAAAAGTAATCACACTTTTAAAAGAACATTTGGTTCGTTAAGTCTAAATTTTATTAAAATAGGTTCAGTTTTGTTTCTAGTTATTGTATTTATTATTAGCTTTTTTTAATAGCAACAACAATAAGTTCTAAATAAATGGTGCGTGTGGTAAAATATCCCTATATATACAAATAACGGAGGGGTAATAAATGAGTGAAATAGTTTGGGGAAGTCCAGCTAGTTTATTTTGTTTAGGTTTTTTCTTTGCAGGCTTGGGAGTATTTATAAAGTTATCCAGATATTCTAAAAAATAAACAACTTACCATAAATGGCTATCAAATAAGGGAAGCAACACTTCAAAGGGGAGTGTTGCTTCTTTTATTAAGCATTCTAATTTTTTATCAAACTATAATTCAAAAAAAGTATTGACAACTAAATCGAAAATATGATAAATTTATCTCGAAGTTGAGATAAATGAATTCGAAATTAATTAATTGAACGATTTAAGGTAAAATCACAAAAAATGGGGGAATATTAAAATGACAAAATGGACAGTTGACCAATCACACTCAAGCGTAGGTTTTGAAGTAAAACACATGATGGTATCAAAAGTAAAAGGGCAATTTGAATCATATACAGCTGATGTAGAAGCAGCGGATTTAGCAGATCTTACTACAGCTTCAATTGCTTTCAAATTTGATGTGGCAAGTATCAACACACGCAGTGAAGATCGTGATAACCACTTAAGATCAGCAGATTTCTTTGATGTTGAAAATAACCCAACTATTGAATTTAAATCAACAAGTATTACAAAAGATGGCGATGAATACAAAGTAACAGGTGATCTAACGATTAAGGACGTAACAAAACCAGTAACATTTGATGTTGAATTTAATGGTAAAGGTACAAACCCATGGGGAGTAGAAGTTTACGGATTTGAAGCAGAAGCAAAAATTAACCGTGAAGAATTTGGTCTTACTTGGAACGCAGCTCTTGAAACAGGCGGCGTCCTTGTAGGGAAAGACATCAAAATCAAAGTTGAATTAGAAATTAACCCAGGAGCGTAATTTATCGATACTGCTCGAAGTATATAAAAGATTTAACGTTGTCAAAAGGCTAATTGGTATTTTACCGATTAGCCTTTTGTATTAGTGATAACACCCGAATTCATCTCTCGGTGTTGATTAGATTTGGCCGGAATTTATGCCCTAATGGAGTGCGAAAATTGGTCATAGGGTCCGCTTGCCGGTGGTACTGTTTTTTGTTGAGCAAAAGGAGCATGCAGGCAAAAATAGTAATTTTCCCATTTTCACTGGAATATATCTAGGAAAAGACTAGTGCGGAGGGATGTTTATGGCATTCGTTTCAATCTATACCGTTGGAAGACTAAACCACACCTATGACCACCCTGCCTCTCGTGAATTTTTTCAAGTAGGATCTGAAGTATATCGGCAGGCAACAAGATCAGGACTAATAGAGGCGTTCTCATCTGAAGGAGTCCCATTTCCTGAAGAAACCGTTAAGGGAAAGGGTTCTCCTATTCTTACACTCACAGTATGGAGAAACCTTCAAAGCTTACATCGTTTTACCTATTCAGGACATCATATGCAAGCATTACGAGATAGAAGCAGATGGATGGAGCCATATCCAGAGAAACACCTATCTTATGTAGTTTGGTGGACAGAAAAGGTGACGGATGTCTCATGGGAGGAGGCATTCAAAAGATACAACTACTATATACAGCATGGTCCCACGTCTTTTGCATTTGATTTTAAGCAGGCATTTGATGAAAAAGGGGAGACCTTTTTGATTAAGTAGCAGCGGACCTCTGTAAAATTCGGATTGGGTATTACGAAATTTGCAAACCACTTCCACTTTCTCATTCGATACTTCAAACAATAATTAAAAGGCCGCCTAGAATGGCGGCATTAGATTAATGTTGAACCTGCTTTTGATGTTCCATCACTTTCTTGTGTGAAGGAAGGAAGAACGTAACGATGAGGTTGGCAAGTCCGATGAAAAACACGAGTATAAAAACCAGGTGCATCCCATGAGCAAGTCCCTCATGAATGAACGTAAGCATACTTGCAGGCAGCTTATTAATCGTTTCTGAGTTTAGGGCATCGCTTATATTGCCTCCTCCACTCCATTCTCCTGCTGCATGTTCTTTTCCAAACGTAATAAGTGAGTTGTTAAAAATCGTTCCAAAAATCGCCACTCCAACGGTTTGACCAATGGATCTGGTAAAGGTATTTGATGCGGTTGCCGCTCCACGCATCTGCCAGCCAACCGCTGATTGAACAAGTACGGTGGTTGGCGTAGTTGCATAACCCATGCCTAGACCAATGACAATCATTATCCCTACAAAGTACCAATAAGGTGAGTCAAGCTCCACAGCGAGTAACCAGGTTCCACCCAGGGCAATCAACACAGCACCAAGAATGGCAGTTAATTTAGAGCCGATTTTATACATATAACGCCCTGCAAAAGTGGCACCTAACGGCCAGGCAATGGACATTGGCATGAGAGTAAGACCTGAGCTTGTCGCACTATGGCCAAGAATGGTTTGAATCCACATAGGCAAATAAACATTCACTCCTATTAGGACAGAACTTGCTAGAAAACCAATGACATTAGATACAAGGATCACTGGAATCTTGAATAATGATGGAGGAAGCATCGGTTCCTTCACTTTGGTTTCAATATAGCCGAAGAGGACTATAAAAATGACCGCAACAGCAAACAGTAAATAAATGGCTGAAGAACTCCACGCATATTTTTGCCCTGGACCAGCATTTAGTAGAGCGTATAATAGAGTTGAAATTCCAATGGTAAAGGTAATTGCTCCAAGATAATCAATTTTACGATCCTTTTTCAGCTCAACAGTTTCGTGGAAGAAGACAGTAATTAACACAAGCGACACTAAACCGACCGGCAAATTAATATAGAAGATCCAGCGCCAGCTGACTTGGTCAACAAAAAAGCCTCCTACCAATGGGCCAAGGAGACCGGCAATTCCCCAAACTGAACTAAAAACTCCCTGCATTTTAGCTCGTTGTTCACCTGGGTAGAGGTCACCAATAATCGTAAAGGTTAACGGCATGACCGCGCCGGCACCAATACCTTGAAAAGCACGGAACCAAATTAATTGAGTCATGGTATGAGCAGCACCTGACAACATCGATCCAGCCACAAACAAAATAACCCCGGTCATAAACACTTTTTTTCGGCCGAATAAGTCAGCTAGCTTACCGTAAATGGGTGTCGTGACAGAAGTAGTCAGCGTATAGATGGCAAAGACCCAGCTGATTAATTTTAACCCGCTAAGGTCGCTGACGATCTGTGGCATGGCGGTACTGACAACCGTTACATCAATGGCCACTAATAGAATAGCAACCAGCATTGCAACAGTTACCATTTTACGATTGGTCGTTGTTTTAGACATATTTCTCTTCTCCTTCATTCTATGCATAATAGAGTGTACTATTTTAGTCAAGTTATTGACTAAAATAGTTTATGATATCTTATCAAATTAGTCAACAACTTGACTAATTTCATCGATTACATTAAGATAATCACTAATTAATGGATGCGGAGGTTTGTATGGGAGATATAAAAACAAATATTACGCTAGATTTCCTTAGGATATCCAATCTTTTAAGCAAATATGGAGGAAAAATAGTTGCAGAAGTTGGGCTGAATAGTATACAGCAATGGGTCATTTTAAGAACAATTATAGAAAGAGGAGAAATTTCAATTGGCGAATTGAAAGAAGAAATGCTGGTAACGAAGCAAAATATGACTGGTATGATCAATCGCTTGCAGCAATCAAACCTAGTTACTCTATATCAAGACTCTGAAGATAAAAGAAGAACTCGAGTGAAAATAACAGAGGAAGGAATCCGTGTTTATGAGGAATTGAAATCGTTACGAAATGATTTTAATGCTCAGACGTATCATATTTATAATGATCAAGAAATATTGGTGTTAAACGATTTACTAAGCAGACTTATTGATCATATGAAAGAGGAGCAATGAAATGGAGTCTTTGCGACTTTGGGGTCAGACCCCCAGTATGATATAGCTTTAACGCACCGGGGGACAGATCTTTAAGCTTAATAGTACGTGACAGGTATTGCTTCATTTGGTATAATTGAAATAAGAAAATACGTTCGGTATTAAGGTAAATGATAAATAGCTAAGAAGAAATAAACATGGGGGAGTTCAAATGGAAGAGAACTTTAAACTAATCCTCAATGAATTACAAAAAATCAATACTCGTCTTGAAAATTTAGAAGTGGGTCAAAAAAGGTTAGAAACAAGTCACAAGCAGTTAGAAATGGGTCAAAAGCAGTTAGAAGAAGGTCAACGGAAATTGCATTTAGACGTCATTGAAGTAAAAAATGGACAAGATAAACTTCAAAAGAATTTGATACAAAGTTTAGGTGATTACACAGAAAAAATGATTCAGTACACAGATGATAAAACCTCTGCCTTAAACAAGCGGATTTTTCGTGTTGAAACAGAAATTGAAAAACTCCTAAGACAATAACGGATTCTACTAGTACGGATTAATTCTGACCAACTCTATCATTTACCATAAACGAAAATTCAACCAAAATTGCCTTGGTTGGATTTTTTTGTAATGTAGGGCTCTCGTAGGTGGTCGAGGAGGAAGGAATATTTCGAGCTCTTATAAAATATTTATATAAAAAACAAAAGTATGCTGGTCCATTAATGTCCCTGTGAAGCTTCTAGAAGGGAGCAAATCCTTTGAATCGGAATAAAAATGTACAGTTAACCATTTTTTTACTTGTTTGTTTACTAATCATTCTTATTGTTCATGCCATTCTTCATATTAGAATTTACTTTGTTTACAGCACCAGTCTTGGTCCAATTTTCTTAATAGGATTAATTATTTTTCTAATAGCTTTATTGTATTATAAAGGGTAACACTCGGGAGTTTAGGTGCACCAACATTTTGAGGGGATTGCAGTTTCTATTAATACCGTTATGTTATTTTTCTATGACTAATTAATAAAATCAGCCTCCACTTTACAAAGTGGAGGCTATATCATTTTCTCGGCGAATTTCTTTAGATTTGTTTTTAGTGGATGCAAAGATAAAGCAAAATGTACATTAATGAATAAAATACAACCTTTCTTATCAACTTAAGAAATATACAAATTGGAAGAAGGGGTAGTATGGCGAAAAATCATTATCGGTCATCCACCATCATTTCATTATGCATAGCATTATTCTTACTATCATCCTGTAGTCAAGTACAACGAAAAGAGGCGACGAAAAAGACTAAAACATCTCGTGAGGTTTTAGGATTCTACACAGAGCAGGAAGGAACAACTCCAGGATCGCAACCTACAGTGAACGAGCATTTCACCAGTTTAAGCAGTATTGCACCGTTTTGGTATAAGCTTGATGATGAGCATCCAGGCAGTCTTATAGATTCCGTTACCGCAGATCACAAAAGAATGGTGATTCAGAGTGCTCATAAAAAACACCTAAAGGTATATATGGTAGTACATAATCTCTTTTACGAAACCGTGGAGAAGGGCAAGCAGACAGCGAGTCATGTACTCGATAACGAGAACAACCGCAATGTTTTCATTCAGAACTTACGCGATGAAATAAATCAGTTTAACTATGACGGTATTAATATTGATATGGAAAATTTGTATTTGAAAGACCGGGATTCCTTTAGTCGGATGATAGAAAAATTGTCTGATACCCTGCATCGTGATGGAAAAGTAGTCACAGTTTCCGTTCCGGCAAACACAGGTGATTCCCGTGCTAATCCATGGTCACCCTGGTTTGATTACGAAAAGCTTGGCCGATTTTCAGATGGGTTAATGATTATGACCTATGATGAACACAACCCCAGAACAAAACCCGGGTCAACTGCCTCAGTCGATTGGACAGAAGCAACGATTCATTATGCTTTGAAACATGGAGTACCACCATCAAAAGTTTTACTAGGTATCGCTGGTTATGGTTGGGATTGGGATATAACAGCAGGGATAGCCTCGTATAGTTCCTATTCAGTATTAATGGACCAGAAGAAAAAAAATAAAGCAAAAGTGATCTGGGACTCTCACTCCCAAACACCTCATTTCAGTTATGTAGATGAAAAACAGCATAGCCATGAGGCTTGGTTTGAAAATAGTAAAAGTTTGCGGGTTAAGCTAAAACTTATTGAAAAATATAAATTACGAGGAATCGGGATTTGGCGTCTCGGTTTAGAGGACCCCATGTACTGGAAGACTATACCCGAGAATTTGAAAGTAAAAAAGTTCTGAAATAATAATTACCGTAATTATGTATAAGTCCTTTGAAAACGGAAGAACGGACCCTTTACATAAAAACAGATTTTTTGACACAAGGTAAAAATAGGATTAAAATTTACTTGTAATTAAAAATTCTCGAATTCGAAGTATTTTGTAGTATGAAATATTGGCAATTACATAAACTACTTCAGATCAATAATGATGGGAGAATGGTAAACATGGGAAAATTAGAAAATAAAGTAGCAATCATTACTGGGGCAGCACAAGGAATGGGAGCTATGCATGCTCGTAAATTTGTTGAAGAAGGGGCAAAAGTAGTCATTACGGATATCAACCTTGAAGCAGCTCAGGCATTAGCTAATGAAATTGGTGAGAATGCAATCGCATTAAAACTGGATGTTTCAAATGCTGATAATTGGAAAGAAGTAGTAGAGAAAACAGAAGAGAAATTTGGACCAGTTACTGTATTAGTCAATAACGCAGGTGTTGGGATTTTCAAACCTCTAGAAGAACTAACAGAAAAAGACTTCAGATTAACATTTGAAGTAGATGAATTAGGCGTATTTTTAGGCATGAAAACAGTCGTTCCTTATATGAAAAAGGCTGGAGTTGGATCGATTGTAAATATTTCTTCCGTTGATGGATTAGTCAGTGCACCAACAGCGATTGCATATAGTGCTTCAAAACATGCTGTTACCGGTATGACAAAAGGGGCCGCTACTGAACTTGGCCAATATAATATTCGTGTAAACTCCGTCCACCCAGGAATTATTAAAACTCCAATGGCGGAACAAGGAGATGTGGCTGAATATTTGAAACAACTGGAACAAGACATTCCACTAAGAAGAAGAGCAGAGGTTTATGAAGTATCTAATTTAGTTATTTACCTTGCTTCTGACGATTCTAGTTATTCAACTGGCGCACAATTCGTGGTTGATGGCGGTATGATTTCAGACTTGTAATATAAAAAAATGCCAGGCACAATCCAATTACTGGAGGGTGCCTGGTATTTTATTATATGATTTCTATTATCATGAAATTTCTTTTAATGTAAGTATAAAGAACATGGTATATTATAATAAATTAATAAGGCTGGTGCCTGACACCAATAATACCATTGGAACTATTACAATCAGTTAAAGGGAGTTTATGATGACGATTATCGATAAATTAAATCTTACCAAGTATAAAAATATGGCTGTTCTGAATCAGCCAAGTGATTATGATATATTTAATGGATATCCGACGGCATTATCTGGGGGCCATGATGCTATTTTTATCTTTGTCGAAACCATTGACGACATGGTGAAATATACTCACAGCATCATCAAGGATCAAACATTACCTGAAAAAGGCTATCTATTTTTTGCTTATCCGAAAAAAGGGAATAAGCGATATGAGACCTTTGTACATAGAGATGAAATCTTTCCAGCTTTGAAAGTGGACGAAGATGGATATGTAGAAAATAGCGATTTAAAATTTTCACGGATGGTCGGTATGGATGATGTATTTACAGTTGTTGGTTTAAAGCGGGAGAAAAAGAAGACTCAAAAGTCATCCGCAGCAAGTCAGTGTGTAGCCGATTATGAGGAACATGTAAAAGATATCGAAGCGGTTTTAACGGATTATCCAGGAGAACTAAAATTTTTCAAAGAATTAACCCCGGGTTATCAAAAAGGTTGGGCCCGCTACATCTTTTCAGCTAAACAACAGAGCACACAAGAAAAACGAAAAGCAGAAATGGTCGATCTCTTATCACAAGGATATAAATCGGTTGATTTATTTCGGCAGAAAAAGAAATAAGATTACAAATCTTTTCAAGAAAAGTGTCAGGCTATCCAAGTGGAAGGTGCCTGACACTTTTTTGCTGTATGACGCTTACATTTCATTTATTAGTTAACGAAGCACTAGGGATCATTCAGTACGCTCAACATTGACATCTAGTAATTTTGCTTGTAAGGAAGCCCGGCTATTAACTCCCATTTTTTCATAAATGTTTTTTAAATGCTTGTTGACTGTATGTACACTTATAAATAATTTTTCGGAGATCTCCTTATACGAACACCCCTTTTTTACATAATAACAAACCTCATTTTCCCGCTTAGTTAATTTAGTAAAATATTTATCTTCAACCAACGGTGTTTTAGCCTGATTTTCTTCAATAATCACAGCAAAACGGCTTTCTCTAGATAAAAAAAGCTCTTGATGAGTAATAACCTTTATATTATAGCCTTGCAATTGCAACTGGGGAGAACTATTAAAACGATGACTATGTCCAAAGGCAATGTCTTGGATAAAGTTATCTATATTATTATACTGAGAGGCTTCTTTATAAATTCGCATGGCAGCCGGGTTCATGTAGATAACATGATAATTTCGATCAAGTAAAATAAACCCTGTATTATTTTTATCAGCAAAGGCTTCTAACATGTCTTTCTCTTTTCGTTGTTCTTCCAACTCTCCTTCTAAATATAATAAGTTTGAAATAATTGGCGCAAGCGTTTGAAAGATAAGTCGATCTTTCTCGGAAAATTCACCTTGTGACTTAGCCCTTGCAATACCAAGGACTCCATTAAATTTATGACGAGAATTAAAAACAACCACCATTTCATGATAGTATTGGTGTCTCTTCATAAATTCTTTATAATAATCGGATGCTTCGTAATGATCTAGTTTGATAACATCCTCTAATCTTAGGGCCATTTCTTTCGGATATAAATGTAAATGATTTTTCGGGTGTAAATAATCATGACTGTGAAAATAGTTTAAATAATCCTCTACTAAATAATCACTAATACGGTGGTTGAGTGGATCAGATAAGTTCCCTTTTTGGTCAACTTTCCACAGAATGGATGAATGGTAGTCAAAATACTCCGCTAGTAAATGCTGCAATTCATCAGAACCCTTTTTAAAACTAATTGATAAATGATAAATGAATCTAGTAATACGTTCATAATCAAGTTTCGATAAATTCAATTGCAAGGCTGACATTCCATTCCACCTCTACATAGTTTTAGGTACTATTTTTAGTACCTTTTCATAAAAAAATACTTAATTCCTGTAATAGATTTGTAGTTAGTTATTATATAGAATAACATTAATTCGCAATAATTAAAATATTTGGATAATTAAAGCGAACAACTAATTTATAGTGATTTTTACCTATAGGAGGAACGATAATGAATGAAAAGACTGTTTTTCCGAATGTCGAGTTAGAAAAAGAGAAAAAAAGTGAACTATGGCAGTGGACAGCCGCTGAGATGGTAAGGGCAATCAAAGCTAGAAAGGTTTCATCACGAGAAATTGTCCAAAGTTCATTAGACCGAATTGAAGAAGTTAATCCTAAATTAAATGCACTCGTGGAAGTTTATGCAGAAGAGGCCTTATTAGCGGCTGACCGCGCAGACCAAACGGTTAAAGCTGGGGAAGAACTTGGTCCTCTCCATGGTGTTCCGATGTCAATTAAAATTAACAGTGATGAAAAAGGAAAAGCGACAACTAGCGGGGTTGTCGCATTTAAAGACAATATTGCAGCCGAAGATGCACCACATGTAGCCAACTTACGTAAGGCCGGGGCGATTTTTGTTGGCAGGAATAATTCACCTGCATTTTCATATCGTTGGTTTACTAATAATGATTTGCATGGACTTACATTAAATCCTTGGGACCCAACCAAAACTCCCGGAGGATCAAGTGGAGGTGCAGCATCTGCTGTCGCATCTGGCATGATGCCTATTGCACATGGTAATGATATCGGTGGTTCCGTCCGTTATCCAGCGTATGCAACTGGAATTTTTGGCCTTCGTCCAACAGTTGGCCGCATTCCAAGCTGGTATGGACCGGTGGACCAGGACCAGTTATTGTCAGTACAGACCATGCTTACTCAAGGTAATTTGGCGAGGAGTGTGGAGGATTTAAGGTTAGCGCTACAAGCTTTCGTGCCCTTTGATCCTCGTGACGCCCTTCATGCCTCTGTGCCATTAATAGGAGAACCGCTTCAAAGACCCATCAGGGTTGGTCTTGTAAAAGGTATAAATATAGCTAAGCCAGTTGATGCAGTCGATCAAGCACTTAATCAGGCCGCTGCAAGATTAGCAGATGCAGGTTATATTGTAGAAGAACTAGATATTGCTTTATTTGAGGAAGCATACAAACTTTGGTATTTGTTATGTATGGAAGAATTTCGTCAAATTATGCCGTTAGTGGACGAAGTAGGGGATATTGGAATGAAAACAGCGGCAAAACATTACTATGCGGTAGCGGAAGAATGGTGGGGACCAACCCCGGGTTTAACAGAATATATGAATGGCTACGCACGGAGAGGAACACTTATCGCAGAACTGCAAAAAATTTTAGTTAAGTACCCGATTCTTTTAATGCCTGTGTCAGCTGAGCAAGCATTTGAACAGGATGCTGATATCGCAAGTGTTGAAAGCATGAGGAAATGCATGGCCGCACAGTGGTCGATGATGGCCATTCCGATGCTCGGATTCCCTGCAGTTTCTGTACCAACATCGGTTGAAAATGGATTACCAGTCGGGGTCCAATTACTGGGAAGAAGATTCCGTGAAGATACATTATTTGATGCAGCTGAAATTTTGGAAACATATAATACCATTAAAACACCAATTACTCCTGCGTGGTAAATAGAGCAATCTATTAGAGGAACATGTCAAAGCTAAGCCTTATATTATGAAAAAAGTGTCAGGCACGATCCAATTACTGGAGAGTGCCTGGCACTTTTTTGTACATGTAAAGATTCAGCTGGGATGCCGTTTGTACAGATATATAAGCAAGACTAATATAACAATGTCTAAACGAGCAGCAAAAGCAAAGCGGAGGAATCCAGTGTGTAACAAGGGGATTTTTGTTATAAGAAGGGCAACGAGCATAATCCCAATTAAAGGTACGACTGCATGTTTAACAGCTTTATTAACTAATAGTAAGATTCCGCAAACTATTTCTATTAAAATGACAAGCTTTAACATCATGTGAGGATAGGGAAGACCTAATCCCAGAAAATGATTCGAGAGTTCGGTATTCATTAATTTCATAAGTGCAGCGGTAATAAATACATAGGCAATGATAAGTCTAATAAATTTATTTGAATAAAAAATGAAAATCCCCCCTTTGTACATCTTTATGCACGAGGAAGGACAAACGATTACAAAAAGCTAATAGATAGTAAAAAGTGTCAGAACCTTTTCTATTTGAAAATGAAGCCCAAAAATTAGGCTTGCTTAAAACATCCAATGGGAGTGCCTTTAAATATAAGTAATACTTATATCCATATTACTATTGTTAATTTCACATTAAGCCCTTTTTTATATAGACTTTATATTATGAATAGTTTGAAAAACATAGTTATTTTCAAAAATTTATTACACATATGCAGGAGGGGGATGCCTAATGACGATTACAAAGAAAATGACAAAAGGTGTTACTTATACAAATCAGCTGTTTAACACTATGACGGAAGAGGAGATATACAGTTATCAAGAAAAATTGTTACAAAAGCAATTGAGGTATGTCTATCGCAATTCTGAATTCTATCGAAACAAGTTTAATGAAATAGGAATACTTCCAGAGGAAATTAAAACAATAGAGGATTTTCGCCAACTGCCAGTATTTATGAATAAAGCCATAGAAAGGGAAAATCAAAAAGTATCAAGAGATCGTTATGGACATCCTTTTGGAACCCATCTGTGCTGTTCTCCAGATGAAATTGAATTCACCGGTACAACGAGCGGGACATCAGGGAATCCAACATTTACTTATACCTTTACAAACGAAGATTTACAATTTTTAAATAGGTATATTGCCCATATGCTGGAGTATGGAGGAGTATACTCTGGGGATCGCTTGCTTTTTAGTCATTCTTTAGGAATTTATGCAACCTCATCTATTTTGTGGGGGATAAGATCCCATGGTGTATTGCCAATCGATGTGGATGTTCGAGCTGGAAGTAATATGATTCTAAAGTACGCGGAAATGACAAAACCAACTGCAGCTATGATGACACCATCGCTAGCTGAGTACTTAATAGATAAAGCCCCTGAATTAATGGGGAAGAGTGTCGGAGATCTTGGCTTATCAGCACTATTTACAGTTGGGGAGCTTGGTATAGGCATTCCCGAAATAAAGGAGAAAATTGAAAACGCTTACGGTTGTCGGGTCTATGATTATTTAGGTGAATTAGGCTTTTCCTGTGATTCCGATGAATATTATGGCATTCATTGTGTCGCACCAGACTTCGGTCTTTTCCCGATTGACTTAGTTGATCCGGAAACCAAAAAACCAATCGAAGTAAAGGATGGAGTAATTGGAGAGGTGATTGATACGGAAATCAGTTTAAAAGCGTTACCGAGAATCCGATATGCAAGTGGTGATGTGATTCAAGTTTTCACCAAGGAGTGTCCGGGATGTGGGTTTAAAGGAAAAAGAATTAGAGTGATTGGTCGTTCTGACGACATGTTGATTATCAAAGGAGCAAATGTTTACCCAGCAACCATTAAAAAGGTAATTGCTAAATTTACTCCGGAGGTAACGGGGGAAATCCGAATTGTTCTGGACACCGCTCCACCAAGAGTAGTCCCACCATTAAAGGTTAAGGTTGAATACGGGTATAACTTTGACCTCCGATATTTGCAAGATCTTGAACAAAGAATGAAAAATACCCTCCATACTGAGGCAAGAGTGACACCTGAGATTATTTGGTGTGAGCCAGGCACATTAGAAAAAGCGATGACCAAAACGCCGCTATTTGAGAAGAATTACTAAGTTGAAAGAAGTGGTCTCAGAAAAAGGAGGAGCTAGCAAATGATCATTGATTGTTCTAACACGTTACCAGAGTTCGCTTTTATGGAAGACTCAGAATCTAACTCAAAAAACGAAAACTACTTGAAATTATTCAGTCCGCGTTGGGCACAGCTTGTCGGATGGTCAAAGCAAGACTTTTACGAAAAACTTGAAAAGCAGCAACAAGAGGAGGTCTTCGGTGAGTTATATGCACAATTAAAAGAACAATACTCTATGGAAAACTTTTTAGAATTGTTAAATGAATCTAACGTTAGGTATCATGCTATTCACAATATGGATTACGGCAGGGATGGTTCAGTGCCGCCTGTGGATCATGATTACGTTGCTGAAATTCTGAAAAAGTATCCAAATCGGTTTATTGGTTTTGCCGGCTATAATCCACATAAAGGGACCGAAAGTTTAAAGGTTGTGCGCAGAGCGATTACAGAGCAGGGCTATAAGGCTGTGGTTTTACCGCCATACGAACATGGAGTCAAGGCTGACGACCGAAAATATTATCCGCTATACGCGCTTTGTGATGAACTGGATATCCCAATATGGATTCATTCATCCATCAACTATTACAAAGAAACATCTGTATTTATAGACCATCCCACAAATTTAGAGGCACCTTTAATGGATTTTAAAAATTTAAAAATTATTGCCGGTCATGGAGGCTGGCCGTGGATACCGGATATGCTGGCCATGCTTTTAAAATATAAAAATTTATATGTGGACACTTCTGCTTTCAGACCGAAATATATTGCTGAACCAAACACAGGCTGGGATATGTTTATGCATTATGCTAATAGCCTAATTCAGGATCAAATAATATTTGCTGCTGATTGGCTGACAATTGGTTTACCAATAAAAGACTATCTTAAGGAGGTCGAGAATTGGCCATTAAAAAAGAGTGTAAGAGAAAAGTTTTACTGGAGGAATGCAAATCAACTATTTAAATTAGGAATCAGTGAAGAATCTCCAATCGCATCAAAATAACGGATGAATGAAAGAAATCTAGTGAAAGAGTAACCATTTATTCTATTATCGAGGAGCTGTGGGGATGAAAATAGAAACAAATGATGCTAATGTAACCGTTGTATCAAAGCAAACTACTCAATTAAAGAAAGCACTAACAAAGTGGGATTTATTAACGATTGGTGTTGGAGCAGTTATTGGTTGGTCCTGGGTAATTTATGCAGGAGTATGGTCAACCACTGCCGGTAGTTTGGGAGGAGTGCTTGCCTTCCTGATCGGTGGGATACTTTGTTCATTTGTCGGACTCGCTTATGCAGAGCTTGCCTCTTCCATGCCAAGAGCTGGCGGAGATATTGTTTATACCTTTAAAGGATTGGGGGACCGCTGGGCTTTTATTGCTGGTGCGTGTGTCGGGTATAGCTTTCTCACGTTAATTATTATTGAAACCATCATGCTTCCGGTCATTCTTGGAGCATTGGGATTCAATGTGCCGAAGATAGGTGCAATCTATAGCATTGGTGGAGAAACAGTGTACCTTTCCTATATTGCCATTTCCGTTCTAATTAACTTTTTCTTCGCTTTCCTAAATATGAAAGGCATTGAATTCTCCAAGGTTTTTCAAACTATAACAGTTGCGGTATTATTATTTGCAGCAGTTTTTTACGTAATTGTTGGAGTTAGTTTTGGTGAAGTGTCAAATGCCAAGCCATTCTTCACTTCCATTTCTGGTCTTTCCTTAACTTTATTGTTAGTTCCTGGCTTTATGTCAGGTTTTAACGTGGTGGCCCAGGCTGCAGAAGAGACCAATATTAACCCAAAACTGATTGGCAAGCTGGTTGTGATAACAGTCTGGACAAGTGCCTTATTTTATATCCTCATTATTATTGGTACAGCCTTTTCTGCCAATGTAGGGATTAGAGAATCAGCCTCCATTGTCGTTTTGGAGTCTCTTGACCACTTATTTAACGGTTCTCAGGCAGCTAAAATTTTTGTTGCGATTGCATCATTGATTGGGATGTTAACTTCATGGAATGCTGCCTATCTTGCAGGAAGTCGTGTCCTGTTTGCACTTGGAAGAGCCAAATATATTCCTAAGGGTTTTTCAGAACTCCATTCAAAGAATAAAACACCTATGAAGGCAATTTTGTTTTTGTTTATGATTAGCAGTCTAGGAGCCTTATTGGGAACAAGTCAAATGATATTTACTAAAATTGTAAATTTATCTGGATTTATGATGATCTGTTCCTGGTTATTAGTGGTTCTATCCTTTATGATTTTGAGAAGTAGAGAACCAAATTTAGCTCGTCCTTATCATGTAGCATATGGCAAGCTTGTAGGTGTGCTTGCTATTGTCTCACTCATTTTTTTCCTGTTTTTGTATACCCCATTAAATCCTTTAGGTGGTTTAACAATACCAGAATTAGGAGTGTTAGGGGTTGTCTTTATGACTATTCTACTGTTCTATTTCAAAAATGTACATCATAGTAAGATCACCAGGGAAGAGAGGGAAAAGTTATTATTTGATCATATAAGTAATGAATAAGTAGTTTAAAAGTCGGTTCCGTTATAAGAACCGACTTTTGCTTTGTAGATTAAGTTCGGTCAGCTCCTGTTTTAATAGCTCATTTAAATGGTGTTTAAATAGTTTCATAAATGTCCGAACAACAGGAGAGTAGTTTTTCCCTTTTAACTTTGCAAAACCTAAATAACAATCGATCGATATAGTGTCATCCAATGGAATAGGTAATATTTCTCCATTAGTAATATATGGATTATTGATTAAATCAATTTGAGTATCAATGGTAATCGCTAATCCTTCACGAACTGCTTCTCGTATGGTTTCAGTATTGTTTGATGAAAACAGCAATTCAACCATACCATCTCGATTTACAAATTTTTTAAAATACCAATTCAAAAATTCACCATTAAACATAATAAAAGTTTGATTTAATAAATGGGGGTAAGTTATAAAATCATGGGAGGATAGGGCTGAATCTTTGTTAACATAAGCAAACATTTTGATGTCTGTTAAATGTTCAAAATGCACTTTATCTTTTTTCTTCATTGTATTCTCATAGATGGCAATTACTCCAATATCTAATTCTTTATTGATAATGGATTGAGTAATTTCGATAGAACCTTTTTCAATTATTTTAATGGTTTGATGGGGGTATTCTTTTTTAAGCTTTGATATTAAGGAAGGAAGGAATGGTAAATGTAAACCTGAAATTAAACCGATCCTTAATTCATTTCCACCAGATTCACTTAAGTCAACGACTTTCTTTTTTAGTTCTTCCCATTGTTTCAATACTCCTTCTGCATGAGTTATCATTTCCTTCCCTTTTTCTGTAGGGATGACACCATACCGGGTACGGTTAAAAATTTCGAAATTCAGCTCCTCTTCCAATTTTTTGATGGATTGGCTAATTGCTGACTGCGAGACAAAAAGTCTTTCAGCCGTTTTAGAAAAGGATAGAGTTTTAGCAACTGAAACAATAAACTCTAATTGTTCAATTTGCATACACGATTCCCCTTTATGGTCAAAAATAGATGATAGTGCTCATACACCATTAATGTTATTAATGTAATTCGGCATTTTATAGTAGAATCCTGTTAATAACATTAAATATATGTGTCTGACGCAGTTTCAAACACAATCCAATTATTGGAGGATGAATCAGGAAAATATTATTTCGTCTCTTAAGCGATGGAGAATTTACAATTTTATTAGTATGATTATATAAATTATATTAAATTATCATTTGAGGTTATTAAATGAAGGTATATAAACTAAAAAGGCATTTTAAAGGATACAAAAAGGGAACACTGTTTTATTTGATTAGTGAATCAGAATTTATTGGGGTTAAAGAATTTGTATTGAGAACGGAAGATTTAGCAAATAGGATATCGATCAATGAAAGCGAACTTCTTAAGAATTTTTATCTTTTTACACTCAATCTTTAATGAATGAAGGCAAAAAAATACGCTTGGAATTGCACTCCAAGCGTTTTCTCAATCTATTAACGGAAGTCTGCTTTAAATTCACCCGTCACTTTTTGATGACCGTGATTTTCTTCCAAGAATTGTTCTTGTTCTAAGTCGAAACGGTTCATAATTGGTAAATCGTTTACGGAGAAGAGGTATGTATCCTCTGATGCAGAGTGTTCATACCAAGCCCAGTTTGGCACAACGAAGTAATCGCCCTTTTTCCAATCGAAGCGAGTGCCATTAATGATGGTGTGTCCTGAGCCTTTGTGTACTTGGTAAACCGTTGAGTGCGTATGGCGTAATGCCTTTGTTTTGAAACCATGCGGCAAATGCTGCATTCTCGTGCCAAGCGTCGGATTAGCCGATTTACCGGTAGATGGATTAATGTATTCGATTGCATATCCGTGATGTGGATTTGGATCGAATTCCATCAAGCCTTTAATTCCTTCTACTGTGCGATCCCATTTATAATTAGCAAGTGGCGCTACTGTAAATTTATCATCACCAACAGGACGAATCATGCCGCCGCGATAACGTTTCTCTGAAAAGTTATCTGGAATATCTGGCTGCTGTAATCCATCTTCATAAGGTTCAAAGAAGGTACCGCCAATTGCGTAAATAGTAGGAATATCTAAAGCATCCATCCAATACATAGGCTCTGTACCTAAATGGGCATGCCCATGCCATAAGCCCTTTGGCGTAATTAGAAAGTCGCCTTCTTCCATGAAAATACGCTCACCCTGCACGATCGTATAAGCACCTGAACCTTCAGAAATAAAGCGCAAGGCACTTTGAGAATGGCGGTGGGAGGGTGCTGCTTCACCAGGCAATAACATTTGTATAGCGGCATAAATCGTTTGAGTAGTTGATCCCCATCCCCATGGTTCCCGATACGTTAAGCCGGGATTTTGGAAATAGATGGCACGACGCTCACCACCGCGTTCCGGTGTAAAGATTTGAGCTGCTTCATTCATTTTCTTTTTGATTAATTCATCGCTCCAAAGATAGGCTTGTGCTTGAGGACTTGGCGTTTTGTGCATAATTGCAGGAATTGCTTCCCAAAGAGGTCCCAAGTTGTATTGTTGAATATCTCGTGTGTAATCGGTTACAATGGAGCTTTTCATAAACTCTTGAACTTCTGGATTTACTTCAGCCATCTCACATTCTCCTTTATGATTCCATTTTATAGAGAAAAGGGGAGCAGCAAATGCTGCTAAACCCCTTGCAAATCCTCATTAAACAGTCGCTAACACTTCTGTTGCTTTTACTTTATTTTCTAGTGCCCCAATTTGGTCGATTTCAATACGAACGACATCCCCATCTTTTAAGAATTGCGGAGGATTCATCGCAACTCCTACGCCCCCAGGGGTTCCTGTTAAAACAACATCACCTGGCTCGAGTGTCATTAAATTGGATAAGAACGATACTAATTTTTGTACGGAGAATACTAGATTGGCAGTATTTGTTTTTTGACGTACCTCACCATTTACTTTAAGAACAACTTCTAAACCAGATGGATTTTGTAATTCATCGGAAGTGACTAAGTATGGTCCCATAGGTGCACTGCCATCTACTGTTTTTCCTTGCAGCCATTGAAGTGTGCGTCGTTGAATATCACGATAGGTTACGTCATTAGTAATCGTATAACCAGCTACATAATCCAATGCATTTTCTTCGGAAACATTGCGAGCTTGTTTGCCAACAACAAAAGTAAATTCTGCTTCATAATCAAGCTGGTCAGAAATGGGATAGTGTGGAATATCGTCCTCTGGCCCTAAAATGGTATTTGCAAACTTTGCAAAAATAACGGGATTCGATGGGAGTTCACGACCCATTTCTAAAATATGTTCGCGGTAGTTGTGACCCACACAAATAATTTTGCCTGGCCGTCTAACAGGTGCTTCAACCTTTACTTCCGCAAGATTGTAAATCACTTTTTTATGAAAGCTTTCAGGATTCGCTAAGATGAAATCGATTGCATTTTGTGCAAGGGTCAGTGATTCTTTTCCACCTTGGTATAACTCATCTGTATTTTCTGGTACATATGCCTTTGCGATTGCTTCGTATCGGTATTTTCCTTCTGCCTTTAACTGTGCTTGGCAGGCATAGTTTAAGTCGATCACTTGGTTTTCAACGATTGCCCCTGCACGTGTATCGCCAGCGACGGTAAAATTAATAAGTTTCATGATTGGCCTCCTTATTGTCACTAATTATGAATTTAGTTCACTATTTATAAAAATTTTAATAGGTTTTAAAAAGATTGTCAATATTATTTGTTTTCAGAAAAGATATGGAAAGGGATTTAATTGTTAAACCCGTAGTATTCTGAAATTTCTTTTGCGACATTGAGAACATATTGTCCAATCGGATTGTCGACTGATTTTGGTACGGTCTCGGTAATCCCAACAATGGTAATGGCACCGAGCAGTTCGTGGGTGAAATTTAAGATAGGAACACTAAAAGAAGAGACATGCTGTATAAGTGGTTCTGTTTTTGACGCAAATAGAATCTTTCTCGTATTTTCTTTTTCAATTAGAAAATGACGTACTTCGTTTTCCGTGAACTTGGATAATTCCTCTTTTTCCCATTCTCTCCTATGGGGATCTTTATCAAAAGATGAAAAAACGATGCCAGTAGAGGAGGAGAGCGGTAAGTGTGTCCCCATTTGTGCACCGATGTTGATTCCATAATCTGCACTTAAAATATAGGTAATGAGCGGCCCTTTTATAGAAGGAACAGCTAGGAGCACGGTTAGGTTCGTGTTCTCTATAATCTTTTTGAAATAGGGAATAACCACTTCAATTAATGAAGAGTGGCCTAAAGCAACATTTCCTAGCTGTACTAATTTATATCCAAGCGTATACATGTTTGTATGTGGGTTACGGTGGATTAATCCAGATTGGTTTAGTGTTAACAAATACTTATATAAATTCCCTTTTGTCATAGAGGTTCTGTTTTGGATGTCCGTAAACTTTAGAGGTACTTTCTCCATTGCTAAGATTTCTAATATGTTTAACCCCAATTGTAAGGATTGAATACCGGCAGTTTTTGTTTCTGTTGTCATTTTGATCCCCCAATATTTAGTTAATTTTGTTGATAAATAAAGTAAAATTCAATAGTAGAAATTTCTAAATTTTAAAAAACTTTTTAGTTGACGAAAGAGTGATAAATGGATTAAAGTTTAATTATTGGAAACACAGTTCACTATTTGTAGAACATTATAAAAGGTTTGGGAGGAATTTACAATGGGTAATGTAAGCGATGTCATCGTAGTGGGTGGAGGAATTGGTGGTTTAGCAGCCGCTTTATCAATCCTAGAGTCTGGTAAATCAGTAGCAATTTTTGAGCAAGCCCCTGAATTTGGCGAAGTAGGCGCTGGGATTCAGTTAGCACCCAATGCATTAGAAGTTTTAGACCGTTTAGGTGTAAAGGAAGAAATTTTAAAATATGCTGTATTACCAAAACGACTTGTCTTAAAAGATGTTTATACGGCAAAAGAATTAGCAACTCTTGATTTAGGCGAAGGATTCCAAAAAGAATTCGGTCAGCCCTATATCGTCTTGCATCGCTCTGACTTACACAGAGTTCTTTATGAAGCATGTCAAAAACGTCCTAATATCAAATTCTTTACAAACCAAGCGATTCAAACAGCAGAACAAAATGGGGATACCGTAACGATTGTCAATCATAATGGGGAAACATTTAGTGCAGAAGCAGTCATTGGAGCGGATGGGGTAAAATCAAACATGCGAAAGCTGTTGGTTGAGGACCAACCAGTAAACTCTGCGTATGTAGCTTACCGTGGAACGATTCCAATTGAAGAAGTGGCTTCTAGTGAAAACTTAGACTTAGATGACGTTATTATGTGGATTGGACCAAACCTGCACATGGTACAATATCCAGTTCGTCGCGGGGAGCTTTACAACCAAGTTGTCGTATTTAAATCATATGATGCGACTGTAGAAGACTGGGGAACTCCTGAAGAAATGGCACGTCGTTTTGAAAACAGTCATCCAAAAGTGCAAAATGCTTTAGCTTATATTAACCGTCAATTCCGCTGGCAAATGTATGACCGTGAATCAATCGACAATTGGACAAAAGGCAATATTACGCTATTAGGCGATTCTGGCCATGCCATGCTTCAATATTTAGCTCAAGGCGGCGTTCAAGCACTCGAAGATGCGTTTGTATTAGGTGAGAAATTAAAAGAACATCAATCTTATCAAGAAGCATTTAATGCCTATCAAGAAATTCGTATCCCTCGTTCAGCTATGGTACAGGGATCAGCACGTAGATGGGGCGAAATTATTCACGCGGAGGATCCAACTGCACTGGCGCTTCGGAACTTCATTTTCGAGCATCACAAACCAACTGATTATCATGTGGTTGATTTCCTATATGGCTATTTCAAAAAAAATTACCAGCATGTCGATTGCTAATTCCGTAAATAAAAATATGGGTCATTTAAGTATGTATTAAAGGAAGGCGAATGAAGATGACTACAACAGTACTGAATGAAAAATTGGAAACGTTTAAAAAGAATATAGATCAAATTGTTACGGTATTGAAAAATACGGAAGAGGCAACCCTCTATAGTAAACCTTCTGAGACAGAATGGTCCGCCATGCAAATTGTTTCTCATATTTTAGAAGCAGTGGATTTTTGGGTGGAAGATTTGGAAGCATTGCTAGTGGTCCCAGGTGCAAAATGGGGACGAAATCATGAACACGTGCGACGTTTAGCTGCAGTAGATGAAAACGTTGTATCTCGTTTAAAGAAAGATGCTGCCATTACGAAACTACTAAATTTAGTTCCGAGGGTAGAGGCAGCGCTTGCTAGAGTGAAAGAAGAGGATTTAGAAAAAAAAGCTCCAAGTTATAATGCAAACTTTGACGGAAAACCGTTATCATTTTTAGTCGACCATTTAATCGTGAAGCACGTAACGGGTCATTACGAGCAAATGCTGCGTCATTTAGACAAAGTTCGTTAAACAAAGGGCTGCCGGAATAGAAATTAGGAATAAAAGAGTTCGTATAAAAAACTTAAAACACTCACAAAAGTTGTTAATTCAATATTTGTGGGTGTTTTTGTTTTACGGGAAAAGGGATTAACTCAATGTGTTCCATCTTAAAAAGTTTGGTTCCTATTGAGGAACATTTTTAATTTAAGATTTTAATAATATAAAAATAATGTAAAATTGGAACTTTTTAGTTCATTATTCGTATATAATGTTAGCCAAGTGATTAAGGTGTTAGGAAATATTATTTTTTTAGGAAAGAGGAGGAGCGAATGGCGGTAAATACTTTAGAGGTCCGATCGTTAACGAAGGTCATCGGCAAGAAGAAGATCGTAGATGATGTCAGTTTCAGTGTGAAAAAAGGGGAAATCTTTGGTCTTTTGGGTCCGAATGGAGCAGGCAAAACCACCATTATCCGCATGATTGTCAGCTTGATCAAACGGACAACGGGAGAGGTACGTGTAAATGACCATAACCTCGATGGACAATTTAAAGAGACTATGAGTGAAATTGGGGCGATAGTCGAAAATCCGGAATTTTACAAGTATATGAGTGGGTACAAGAATTTAAGGCATTATGCGAATATGGCCAGTAAAGAAGTGTCAGATGAACGGATTATGGAAGTGGCTGGATTAGTAAAATTAGAAGATGCAATTAACCAAAAGGTTAAGACCTATTCTCTTGGGATGAGACAAAGGCTGGGAGTGGCCCAGGCGTTATTGCATAACCCATCATTGTTGATTCTCGATGAGCCTACCAATGGATTGGACCCTCAAGGAATTAGAGAATTTAGAGACTACTTACACACCCTTGCACAGGAAGGCATTTCAGTTCTGGTGTCGTCCCATTTGTTAGCTGAAATGCAGTTGATGTGCGATCGTTTTGCGATTATTGAAAAAGGTAAACTCATACATATTTCTTCTATGAAAGAAACAATGGAGGCAGACGAGAAAACAGAAGTCATCTTTGAGGTGAGCAACAGCCAAAAAGCGGTTGAAATACTGAAAGGACAATTTGAAGATACGACTTTCAAGGTTCTTGCAGACGATCAATTTTCAGCCACTGTAGAAAAATCTACGATTAGTACCATGAATAAGCTATTAATCTCAATGGATATTGATGTCTATGGCATTAGCAGGGTAACTGCTTCGCTTGAAGACCGTTTCTTAGAAATTACAAACAAAGAGGTTAGAGAGAACGGAGGTGTATTACAATGATTGCCTTAATTCGTAATGAACTGATGAAATTATTTCAAAAAAAATCGAGCTGGATCTATCTAATCATCATAGTACTCGCGGTCATTGTGGGGGGAATAATTTACAATAAAGTATCAGGAGAACCCAATCCGAATTGGCAAGCTGATATGAAGGCTGAGATTACCGAGTTGCAGGCAAATGCCAAAACGGCTCCAGAGGAAGACAAACCGTTTATTACTGATCAAATTCAACAAAAGCAGAAATATCTAGATGAAAACGTTAATCCCAATGCTATTAGTAACTGGCATTTTATGAATAATGTTGTATACGGTATGACGACTTTGGTAACCTTGTTGGCGGTAATTGTCTGCAGTGCTAGTGTGTCCTCTGAATTTGCAGATGGGACAATTAAGCAGCTGTTAATCAGACCGCATCAGAGATGGGCCATCCTCCTGTCCAAATATCTTTCCTTAATTATTTATTCACTCATTCTTGTAGCGACTCTTATAACAGCTGGATATCTTGTTGGATTGATTACATTTGGTAATGGGGATTTTACAGCGAAAATCTTTGAGATGGCTTTAAACGGGCAGAAGGAAGCAGAAGTCGGCCCGCAATTCTTCCTTAAGATTGCCTACTACCTTCCGAGTTTGCTGGTTATAACGGCCATTGCTTTTATGCTTTCTACTTTATTTAAAAGTCAAGCATTGGCGGTGGGGATTGGAATCTTTGTCCTGTTTATCTCTTCCACGCTGGGTGGATTAATAGTGTTCCTTGCAGAAAAATATGAATGGGCAAAATATTTAATTTTCCCGCATCTTGATTTAACCATTTACGCGTTGCAGGATAAAATTTTGGGAGACATTACACTACCAATATCTCTAGCAATTCTAGCCGTTTATTATGCCATTTTTATGATTCTGACTTTCGTGTTTTTCCAGAGACGGGATATTAGTATTTAAGAAGTAACGAGTTATTTAAAAATGAAGGAAACGTTTTTCGTATGCGAAAAACTTGTTTCCTTTTTTTTATTATCAAATAGAAGAATTTGGAAGGATATTTATTTTAGAATTGTCGGTCGTAAAAATAGTAATTAAATCTTTCGTTAATAGAGTTGGTGAGATTTGAAAGTCACTTTTAATCCATTCATGGATCAAACCGTAAAAACCGTACGCTTTATAGTAGGTATTCGAATCAAATAGGGGTGAAACCTCATTAAAATTAGCGAAAATTAGTTCATGTTCTAAAATAGACACAATTGTTTCTATGATTGAACTCTGTAATTTTGGAATAGAATCTTCTACTATCAGTAATTGATAATAATGAGAATGCTTCAAGATATGTTGAAAAATAATTAAATCTTGTGGTTTCATCCGGTTAAAGTTAATTTGTTCTTTTTCATTAAATGGGTATAGACATGCTTGATAGAACTCATGTGATAGGTATGTTATGAAAGAGTTCGCTAGATCTTCTTTGTTTTTAAAGTACTTATAAAATGTTGCACGATTATATCCTGATTGTGCCACAATTTCTGAAACGGATAACTTGGAGTACCCACTTTTAGCCGTTATGTCGGCTAAGACGAAATAGAAGTCCATTATCGTATGTTGTTGTTTCTTAGAGATCATATTGTAAGCAGTCAAGACAAACCCTCCTAAAGTAAACAATTTCACTTAAACTGTTTATTTCCCCCACACTTTTCTACTTTTTGTTGATTGTAGGCCCTTTTATCTATTTGGTATAGTGATTATATCACAAAATAGTATGTAGATTTTAAAAATTCAAATCGAATCTACTAAAATCGTACTATACTAATTTGATGAATAAATAGGAAATATATAGAAAAAAAGGGGAAAAACAGAAAGGCGGGAGTGGAAGTATGAAAGTACAACAAAACAAGTGGTTTGTTGTAACAGGCTTTGTGATTATGTTCATTATGGTTGTTGGGTTTTATTTTTTTCTAAACTCAGTCAATAAAACAGAACATGCAGCCAGTACTCCTAAAGAAATTAAAAAGAGTACTGAACAGCCAGTAGAAACACCAAAGGATCCAATAACAGCAGCATTTACTAGCAAGGACTTGACAACGCTTCCAGGTGAGAATTGGATAACAAATGGGGGCAGTGTATCTAATCAACGATATTCGACTTTAGATAAAATCAATACTTCGAATGTTAAAAATTTAAAAGGAAAATGGGTGACACATCTTGGATCCGGACAAGAATTTAAGTATTCCGGAGAAGCATCACCGGTTGTGTATAACGGCATTATGTATATTATCACTGGAGCGGATCAAGTTTCTGCGATTGATGTAAAAAGTGGAGACATTCAGTGGACGTACAAACCTGAGATTGACGAATTGACAACCGTTTGCTGCGGTTGGACAAGCCGTGGTGTTGCAATTGGTGACGGTCTTGTATATGTGGGACTTTTAGATGCCCGAATCGTGGCTTTAGATCAAAAAACTGGTAAAGAAGTATGGTCTACAGTAGTAGATGATTGGAAAAAGGGATATACGATAACCAGTGCGCCGCTATACTATAACGGCAAAATATATACTGGAATATCAGGCGGTGATTTTGGAACTAGAGGCAGGGTGACTGCTTTTGATGCCAAAAGCGGTAAGGAACTTTGGCGGTTTTATACCATTCCAGGACCAGGAGAATCCGGTCACGAAACATGGCCTAGCGATAATGATTCATGGAAACGCGGTGGTGCGCCGGTTTGGCAGACACCTGCAGTTGATCCTGAAACAGGACTGCTTTATTTTTCAACCGGGAATGCTGCCCCAGACTTAGATGGAAGCATTCGGACAGGGGATAACCTATTTGCTGCTTCGATTGTTGCCATTGATGCAGAAACGGGTAAATATAAATGGCATTTCCAAGAGGTCCATCATGATATTTGGGATTTAGATGCACCAAATCCTGTTGTATTATTTGATGTGGAGTTAGATGGGAAAATGAGAAAAGGATTAGCTCAAGCTGGGAAGACTGGATGGGTGTACATTTTGGATCGGACGAATGGAGAGCCGTTAATTGGAATTGATGAGGTACCTGTTTCACAGGATAAACGTCAGGCGACTTCACCTACACAGCCGATTCCAAAAGGTGATTCGTTTATCATACAAGAGGTAACAAAAGAAGCCCTTGCTAAGGATGCACCTAAGTACGAAGGGAAGTTTGGAAAAATATTTGATCCTTTTTGGGAAGAACCACTTCTTTTAAAACCAGCAGCGGCTGGCGGGGCCAATTGGCCGCCATCTGCCTACAGTCCGGACACAGGTTATTTTTATGTCGTAGCGACAGACCAGTATCAACTTTTTACCAGAAGTGAAGAAGAGTTTAAAGAGGGAAGTGTTTATCTTGGCAGTATCATTGCACCTGTAGATGATTCGCCACGAAGAGGAACTGTGACTGCGATCGATGTGAAAACAAATAAAATCGCTTGGCAAAAGACATGGGATGATAGTGCCTATAGCGGTGTTCTAACGACAAAGGGAGGACTTGTTTTTGTCGGTCATAATGATGGAAGATTAATTGCCTATGATGCCAAAACAGGTGATCAAGTGTGGGAATTTAAGACTGATGCAGGCGTAAATGCCGCCCCAATTGCTTATGAAGTCGATGGAAAGCAATATATTTCAGTCCTTGTGGCAGGTAATTCTCTTGCTGGGACGAAGCATGGGGACTCATTATGGACTTTTGCCTTGGACGGTACGATTGAATCCGGGACGACTCCAGTTGCTGATAATAAGGACAAGAACACAAACGATGGTGCTGCTACAGCAACCGCAAGTGTCGATGATGGTGAGAAGGTCTTTGAAGGAAACTGTCTAGCCTGTCACGGAAGAGAAGGAACTGGCGGACATAATGGACCTGATTTACAGCTTAGTCAAATAGCGAAGGATTCTGATAAGGTGTTGGAAAGGGTGAAAAAGGGCGGAAAGACAATGCCAGCTTTTGGAGATCTTTTAACAGAGCAACAAATAAAAGATGTCGCTGCTTATATCACCCAGGTTGTAGCAAAAAAACGCGAATAAGGGTAAAAAGGCTGACCAGTATGAATGACTGGTCAGCTTTTTTGTGCACACGGTGTTTAAAGATATTACGATATAATAAATTCTATTTTTCCTTTATAATAGTAGTAATGAAATGAAAAATTACTAGTATTGGCATTCAATTTTGAAAGGGGATACAAGCTTGAACGCAAAATATCTAGATTTACTGGCTCAAAAATATGATAGTGAAGAAAAAGTAATAACTGAAATTATTAATCTTGAAGCCATCCTAAATCTACCAAAGGGGACGGAGCATTTTGTCAGTGATTTACATGGAGAGTATCAAGCCTTTCAACATGTATTAAGAAATGGCTCCGGGAAGGTAAAAGAGAAAATCAATGACCTGTTTCAATATATATTATCGGAAAACCAAAGGAATGAATTTGCCACATTAATTTATTATCCAGAAGAAAAACTTCAGTTGATAAAAAATCATTTTTATAATGAACTAGAATTAAATAAATGGTATACAGAAGTAATTGAGCGGATGATTATGCTCATCTCATATGCTTCCTCTAAATACACACGCTCAAAGTTACGGAAAGCTTTGCCGAATCAGTTTGTCTATATCATTGAAGAGCTGCTTTACAAAAAAAATGATTCCACCAATAAAGATGATTATTATTCAAAAATAGTCCAGCAAATCATTTCTTTAGGACAGGCAGATAAGCTCATTATAGGGCTTGCCTATACCACTCAGAGGTTAGTGGTTGACCATCTTCATGTAGTGGGTGATATTTACGACAGGGGACCTGAGCCCGATAAAATTATGGAAACACTAATCCATTATCACTCAGTAGATATTCAATGGGGAAACCATGATGCCCTATGGCTGGGTGCCTTTGCTGGATCCAAGGTTTGCTTGGCTAATATTATTCGTATTTGTGCGAGATATGACAATTTGGATATTATTGAAGACGTATATGGAATCAATCTTAGACCATTATTGAATCTTGCGGAAAAGTATTATCAAGACAACCCCGCGTTTAGACCTAAGGTTCATTCCGATAAAAAATTATTTGATTATGAACAACTGCAAATTACGAAAATACATCAAGCCATTGCCATGATCCAATTCAAACTGGAAATGCCGATTATCAAGAGGCGTCCATATTTTAATATGTCAGAAAGACTGTTACTTGAAAAAATTGATTATGAGAAGAACGAAATCACGATTCATGGGAAAACTTATCCATTAGAAAATACTTGCTTTGCCACCGTGAATCCAGAGCAGCCTGATCAATTATTAGAAGAAGAAAAACAAGTCATAGAGAAATTGTTATTTTCCGTTCAGCATTCGGAAAAGCTGGCGAGACATATGAATTTTCTCATGAAAAAAGGCAGTCTTTATTTGAAATATAACGGGAACTTGTTAATCCATGGTTGTATTCCTTTAGACGAAGAAGGAAATATGGAGAAAATGACGATTGAAAATCAAACCTATGCTGGCCGTGAATTACTTGACACGTTTGAAAGTTATTTACGATACGCTTTTGAACACCCGGAAATGACAGATGACCTGGCGACCGATATGGTTTGGTATTTATGGACTGGACAATACTCTTCTCTTTTCGGAAAAAGAGAAATGACGACCTTTGAAAGGTACTTTATTAAGGAGAAGGAAACGCATAAGGAGAGAAAGAACCCTTACTATTCCTTACGGGAGAATGAAGAGATTTGCAAAAAGTTACTGGCTGAATTTGATCTCGACCCTGAGCAGGGGCATATTATCAACGGCCATACGCCTGTAAAAGAAATTGAAGGAGAAGATCCCATCAAAGCAAATGGAAGAATGATCGTCATCGATGGCGGGTTCTCAAAACCCTATCAATCTGTCACAGGTATAGCAGGCTACACATTACTATATAATTCCTATGGGACGCAATTGGTTGCTCATAAACAATTTCATTCCAAAGAAGATGTATTAGGTGACGGAACGGATGTATTATCTGTCAAAAGAGTAGTGGATAAAGAACTGGTGAGAAAAAAGGTAAGAGAAACCAATATTGGTCAAGAACTATTACAGGAAATTTCCATTTTAAATAGTTTAAGGGAATATCGTTATATGAATTAAAAAGGGAATAAAAGTAAAATATATAAGCAATCCACCCTTGAGTAAAATTTTTGCCCGGGTGGATGTTCCTTGACTCCGATCTTTTACTTTAATATAACCAATACCTAGTATACCGTCTTTATGAAAGGAAAGTGTTCTGTGACCGAACAGAATGCTTTCCTTATTTGTTTAGCGTTTCCGTTTACTATCATTCCATAAAATATAAAAGCTCTGGTATTGAAAAAGATGATTCAAGACCAGATCGTTCGAAATGAAAGCAAACGGCCATACTCGTTTGGTGACAGGCGCTTTGATTGAATTTGCAAAGTTGAGTGTGTAATATCGTATATACAAGGAGTGATAGTATGAACGAAACCATTCAACTATTAAGAAATCATCGCTCAGTAAGGGAATTTGATACTAATAGAGATGTGAGCGAAGCCCAAATAGAGACCATAATTGAGGCAGCTTTTTCAGCTCCTAATTGGATTAATGGGCAGCAAGTAACCGTGATCGAAGTGAGGGAGCCTGAAAGGAAAGCAAAATTGGCGCTTGCGGCAGGCAACCAAAAGTGGATTGTGGAGGCTCCAGTTTTTCTCGTATTTTGTATGGATTTTTATCGGGCGAAGCTGGCAGCTGAAAAGAATGACAGACAGTTTAATATCGTTAAGGACTTAGAAGCGATCATTGTCGGTTCCACAGATGTTGGGATTGCTTTAGGGAGTGCAGTCATTGCAGCTGAATCACTGGACCTCGGGATTGTTCCAATCGGAGGAATAAGGAAAAATCCTCAAACCATTGTGGAAGCTTTGAATCTTCCGGAATATGTTTTTCCTATTTCGGGTCTGGTCGTCGGCCATCCACGAAACATCCCCGGTCAAAAACCAAGACTGCCACTTAAAGCAACTCTACAGAAAGAACAATATGAAGCTAAAATCCAAAGAGAAATCATCGACGAATATGACCAAACCGTATCCTCCTATATGTCTGCAAGGACGAATGGAGAAGATACTAGTGACTGGTCAAGTAAAGTCGCACAGTTTTACGATAACGGATTTGAACAATACGCCAAAAATTCTAGCCCTACGGTGAAAAAACAGAAATTTCGATACGAGTAGAAATTTTTATTCAAGAATACTTAAATTTATAAAGGAATAAGAGCAACAGACAAGATGCTCTTATTTTTTATTCTATTTATTGTGTTTTTCCTCGATAGATCATTAATAGTGATAATATTTAATGAATTGGAAGAAAATAAACTTAGGAAAGGAGGGATTGCGAATGTTTGCAAAAAAGTGGATATCTGGAATAGGTATTTTGTTTGCGACGATTTTGGTTCTGACAACTTTGGGCTCACTCATGGTTTTTGCTGAATCCGGCATTGTTACAAAGCCTATGGAACAGGTGAAGGCAATTGAGGTCGAGATGCATGATGATTATTTTAATCCGAAAGTGATCACTATTCCAAATGGAAAAACGACAACTTTGATACTAAAAAACAAAGGTGGGAAAGAGCACACCTTCACAGTGGAAAAGCTCGGTATTGATGCTGAGGTCCAGGCGGGAAAAGAAAAAACCATTACCGTAACACCGACAAATCCAGGTACATATGATTTTATTTGCCGGTACCATTTACAGGAAGGAATGGTTGGGAAACTAATCGTCAAATAACTAGGGTCAATGTGCCATGCTTTTTTAGTGAAAATAACTTTGGCTACCAACAGTGACTACTTTATGTAGGCTAAGAAATACAGCCAAAACGAAAAAGGATATACTTTAATAGACAATGGAAGAAGACCATGGGGACAGTTCTCGTGGTCTTTATTGTTGAATTAAACCCCTTGATAAAACAGTATGGTAGAATATTAAAGAAGAGACCGTAATACATTTTTAGATAAATTAATACTAATTGCTGAAAAGAAAGCATAAAGAAGTGCTTTGGAGGAGTAAAAATGAAAAAGCTGACGCCTTTTTTTCATAAACGAATAGGTTTACCCGCTGACAAACACATTACGTTTGATACATTAGCAGAGGTACTTGAAAAAACAGCCCAAACTATCCCGTTCGAAAATTTAGCTGTCATTGAAAACAAAACAAGTACAATTACCAAGGAACATTTAATAAAAAAAATAGTAGAAAAAAATGAAGGCGGCCTTTGTTATGAATTGAATCCGCTTCTCTACCTCTACCTAAAAGAAAATGGATTTGACGCAGTCCTGACAGACGGTGTCGTTTATAATCAAACTGCGCGGGAGTACCTTCAACTTGGAAGAACACACGTAACGGTGCTTCTTAAACATGATGAACAAACGTATTTAATTGACACGGGCTTTGGTGGGAATTTACCGTTAAAACCTGTTCCATTATCCGGTGAAACCATATCATCTTCGAATGGGGAATTTCGAATTAAAAAAATAGACCATGAATATGGCGACTATTGTTTGGAAATGAAACTAAAGCATAAAGATACCGATTGGAAAATTGGCTATGCATTTAATAGTAGGAAGTCGATTGATGATGTTTCAGATTTGAATGCGATTCAAACCATTATTTCCGAACATCCGAAATCTTCCTTTAACAAACATCCATTACTTACTCGACTTACCGAGAGTGGAAATATAACATTAACAGATACTACCCTTACCCAATGGGCTGACGGAATTCACTCAAAAGAGTCCATTGATCACATAAAATTCAAAGAGCTCGCTAAACAACATTTTGGACTGTAAAATCTCAATTCTGTATCCCGCATGCTTAGAAGGTCAGGGGTTTAGATACGAGTGTAAATGCAAAGTTAATTCAATAAGGTGTCAGCCACCATCCCATTCAAATAAAAGGGAGTGCCTGACACCTTATTTTTTAACCGGTGAAAAAACTTTGAAAATTGAAGCAGATCACTACAATTTCAAGATTAAAAAAAGTGATTAAATTGCCTCAATTTTGCATTTTTTTTAAATTATTATCTAAATCCTACTTTACAGGTAGGAATAATAAGTTTATAATAAATTTAACAAAAATAAATGAGCCAGATGGCAAATTCTTAAGTTGATAAATGGATCGGTCAAGTTTTAGGAAATGAACCATATCAATTGGGGGAGTGTTTCATATGAGAAATAACGTGGAAAAGAAGAGACAAAAACTTATCAATAAGCTAATTTTTTTAAATGTATATAAAGAAGATGACAAACCGCTATACGACTTACCGCTTTCAAGATTAGAGTCTGAATATAAAAGATACAAATTGCAAAACCATCCACATGGGGAATTCGGCTCTATCCAGTGGATATAGGTTTTCAATTGCATAAAACAAGTGCCAGGCACAATCCAATTTACTGGAGAGTGCCTGGCACTTGTTTTATTTTTAAGTAAATATATGGAATAAAGTTAAACAAGGCTTGAGCAGTATTGACTAAATTTATCCTATTAAAGGCAAAAAACTTGGTAGCATTAGCCAAGTTTTTTTGGGTGCTTGAAAAGATAAATCTTTTCAGAAATAAAACTTATGACCAAGCCGATTATAAGAGGGAGAAGTGAACCCATTGAAATGAAGGTACCATTTGTATTATCCATATATTCGTAATTCCACATTAACGCAGGAATAGTAAACACATAACCAATTAAGTAAAATAAAGCTGTTGTTAAAACAAAGGAACCAAATGTAACTATAAAGCCTTTTAATTTCACTTAAACACCTCCTACATGCATATTAACATATTTTTCTATTATTTATATGTTTAAATATTCAAAAAACAATATGTACTAAGTAAATCGGGCTATTTAAGTTTTTCATTATTAGATTATTTTTAAGTATAGCCTTAATTCCTACAACATAACTTTCGGTGGAGGATTTAGAGAATTCATCACCTGTAAGAAACGGTAACGCATAACTCATTTCATATAAAGAAGCTTTATCAAACGTATTCATCGTTCCAATCAAACGCCAATCATTGGGAATCATATATTCAAAATCATTTGCCAGGTCTTCTACTATGGTCATCCCAATTTGTCTGTATTCGTTTATCAGTTTCCATAATCTATTGCAATGGGGAATATGGCAACTGAACAATAATTATTCTCGGGCGGACATTTTATGGATGTTCGTTTTTTCATCGTAATAATTGACTACAAAAAAATATCTGCCATGCAGTGTGATAGGGCTAAATCCTGGGAGGATATAGTATCATCTTTGCTTAATTAATCTGAAAAGAAAAGGAGGGCCAGACCGCCAACGTGCTTACTCTTTAACACACTGGGGGTTTGACCTTATTTTTGAAAGAATTGCTTCACCTTATTCTCATCTTTTAAATAGGCTTGCGCAAATTTACTTAATTCATCTTCACTATCAAATTTTCTTAAATCTTTTCCATACCATTTTTGTAGTTCTTCTCTAGTTACCTTACACTCTTGTTCTACAAAATTAAATTGAACCCAATCTGCATTTTTAACTAACGCAAATATAAAGGTAGCATTATATAAGGCAGTCTCTTCGTAATTTTTTCCTGAATTCTCGGTTGTTTCTACATTTTCATAATTGATGATAATACCATAAGGTTCCTCTTTCGTTTTTAGCTCCAATCCACTTGTGCCTTCACCAGTAGGACGTGGTAACCGCCTCGTAATATTACCAACAGCGCCGTTATCTCCAACATAAGAATCTTTATATTTAAAGAGATCCTCATTCATGTTATTTACGTCACTCGAATTACATCCATTTAAGAAAAGTAATAACAGCATGGAAAAAAAGAAAAATTTTGTTATTTTCTTCACAATAATCCCCCTGGATAAACTTTTCACCATTAGTGGCTAATACAACTTTCCATAATCTGTATTTAAGTATATTTTATCATATTCAATTACAAAAAATTACAAAGTAATTTAATTTAGGTACTTTGTGTCCGATGATGCCTCGACTTCGGACAGGGCAGAGGTAAGTTTTCTAGATTGTGTCCGAAGATGCCCCGGCTTCGGACAGGACAGAGGTAAGTTTTCTAGATTGTGTCCAAAGATGCCCCGGCTTCGGACAGGGCAGAGGTAAGTTTTCTAGATTGTGTCCGAAGATGCCTCAACTTTGGACAGGGCAGAGGTGAGTTTTCTAGATTGTGTCCGAAGATGCCTCAACTTTGGACAGGTCAGAGGTGAGTTTTCTAGATTGTGTCCGAAGATGCCTCGGCTTCGGACAGAACAGAGGTAAGTTTGCTAGACTGTGTCCGAAGATGCCTCGACTTCGGACAGAGCAGAGGTAAGTTTGCTAGACTGTGTCCGAAGATGCTTTGACTTTGGACAGGGCAGAAGTGGGATTGCTATATTGTGTCCGAAGATGCCTCGACTCCGGACAACATCCCAATAATTGTCTCAACTGTATTAGAAGAGGAGAAAGAAAAAGGATTGTCTCTCGGCGCAGAAGACTTCCTCATAAAACCAAATAAACCCAGCCAGTTATCAAAAATCGACCATGGAAACCTTGCTGAAGGTGGGAAAAGTAGGGCAAATACTTATACCGGAAGAATAAAGAAAGCCTGTATCTATTTAATATAGGAAACAGGCTTTATAAATTACATAGTTTTAAAAAACCCGTTATAATCCAAAAATCAGTACTATGACAATTGGCCCTCCTAGTTTAGTTGATAGTGACCGAATTCGTGATAAAGCTTAGACCATATAGTCCCAGCTATCCTTTTTTCACAAATTAACTTTTTACCTGAGTTTTGCAATAAGCCTCAACAAAGTGTGCAGGGTTTAATTTTTCACCCGTTATACGGCTAATTTTTTCATTCCAGTTATAAAGTGCAGCTGGTTTGAAGAATTGATTGATTAGCATTTCACCCGTTTCTTTTGTGAAAAATTCAGGAGAAATCTTATTTTCAATATGACCAAGAAGCTGTGCTGCCATTAATTCTCCAAGGAGATAATTTTGGTAGTAAACTGGTGCGAGTGTAAAATGAATCTTTGCTGCCCAATCGGGTTGATCAGTTGAATCTGGAGGGGTGACTAGCTGAACTTCATTTACCGTTTTCCACCATAAAGCGTTTAAATCTTGATCAGGATTTTCGTACAGTTCTTTTTCAAAAAAGACAAAGGTAATAATCCATCTTGCTTCAATAAGCATTTGTAACTGTTGGTACTTTCCTAATTCGGGAGCAAGCGCATTTACGGTTGCTTCATCCACTTGTAAGAAGCGCTTTAACCAACGAGGGTCTTTGCCCATTCTTCCAAAAAGCATCGCGATTGATTCGGTTGTTAAGGTGTGACTTGGTGTGCGTAATCCGAATGGAAGGCCAGAGTCTACATATTTGAAATAAGCCGCGTGGCCAAACTCATGCAGGAGCGTTTCCATCCAATACGCATCCTCCGTTAAATTACAAAGGACACGAACGTCACCTTCGCGGTCAATATCTGTACAAAAGGCTGTTGGGTTTTTCTTTTCTCTAGGGAACAAATCACTTTTTGCATACAGGTCATCAATTTCAATTCCCATTGAGTTAAACGTATCTGTTGTGAGTTGGACAATATCCTTCCCTTTGTAAAAAGGGTCTAGATTGGTTGAATCAGATGGTGGTGCTTCTTGGAAAAAAGGATCGACATAATGCCAAGGGCGTATATCCTCTGGATTAATCCCAAATTTGGTTGCTAAACGGTCATCTAGTTCTTTCTTCATCGAGCGGTAGGCTTCATCTGATTGAGCAATAAGTTCATTGAAAATAGCAAATACCTCGTCACGGTCAAGTTCTTGAAGAGCAAAGCCCATTTCATGATGGTTATCATAGCCAAGTAGTTGTGCAGCTTCATTGCGCTTCTTCACAAGCTCAAGCAGGTCTTTTTCAACAACTTTACCAACTTCCTTACTTGCAAACCATACTTTTTTGCGTAATTCTTGGTCATCACTATTAACCAAAATCTCTCGAATATCATTGGCAGAATACTTCTTGCCATCCACAACAGGAGCATATGTGTTAAATATTAAATTTAGTTCAGAAGAGCGTTTTGATAAATCAGCAATCACTTCTTCAGGGAGCTGGTTACCTTCCATTTCGCTTAGTAGAAGTTGAAGCTGACGTTTTTCGATTTCCGTTACGTTTTCCGTTGCTAGAAATTGTTTTGTTTTCTCATATGTATCTTTTGAAGAGAATAAAAGGTTATATCGAGTTTCAGCTTCACTTAATTTAGCAGCCCACTCAGGGTCTCCAGTTGTTTGGGCCATCCAGCTTGCTTCAGCCCCAGCTTTATTTAAAACTTGCATTTGGTCATTGAAATCTTTTAAAAATGTTTGTAAAGTTTCCATAGTATCACAACCTATCTATAATTAATTATCACAATAGTAACATTATTAAGTATTCGTTAATGATATTCTTAAACCTTTAAAAGCTTATAAAATATTTAAAAAGTAAGGGAGACCCTTCCTTAAATAGTGGCATCTTAAATATCGTTTTAACATCGGACAAGGAAGAGCTAAAAAGGCAAGATTGTGTCGGAAGTTAAGCAAACATCAGACAAGGCAAAGCCAAAAGAGCGAGGTTGTGTCCGAAGTCGAACCAACTTCAGACAAGGAAGAGTCAAAAGAGCGAGGTTGTGTCCGAAGTCGAACCAACTTCAGACAAGGAAGAGTCAAAAGAGCGAGGTTGTGTCCGAAGTCGAACCAGCTTCAGACAAGGAAGAGCCAAAAGAGCGAGGTTGTGTCCGAAGTCGAAACAACTTCAGACAAGGAAGAGCCAAAAGAGCAAGGTTGTGTCCGAAGTCGAACCAGCTTCGGACAAAGGAGGAGCCAAAAGAGCAAGGTTGTGTCCAAAGCCGAACCAACTTCAGACAAGGAAGAGTCAAAAGAGCAAGGAAGTGTCCGAAGTCGAACCAACTTCAGACAAGGAAGAGTCCAAAGAGCAAGGTCGTGTCCGAAGTCGAACCAACTTCAGACAAGGAAGAGCCAAAAGAGCAAGGTTGTGTCCGAAGTCGAACCAGCTTCAGACAAGGAAGAGTCAAAAAAGCGAGGTTGTGTCCGAAGTCGAACCAGCTTCGGACAAGGAAGAGCCAAAAGAGCAAGGTTGTGTCCGAAGTCGAACCAGCTTCGGACAAGGAAGAGTCAAAAGAGCGAGGGTGTGTCCGAAGTCGAACCAACTTCAGACACGTGCAAGCCAAAAAAGAAAAACCTTGTCATTAATGCAGTGGGGGTCTGACTCGTTTTGCAAATTTTGCATTTATTGCAACTAATAGTTGAGTGAATATTCATTCATTTTGTGTTACGATAAAAAATAATAAAGTCTTAGGGGGAGGAGTCATGTTGTTAAAAAAGGGTTTTTCCAAAAAGATCATTAATGGGGTCATGATGGGCAATGGGACCGTATCGTTACAAGGGGTAAAATTGAATGTTCACAGCTTTTTTATAGATGGAGTTTTGGTTGATACTGGTGCAAAGTCATTAGAAAAATTTTTTAAACCTTTTTTTCAGCAGCTTTCTTTTGATCAAGTGGTGATCACCCACCATCATGAAGATCATACAGGATGTGCATCGTTTTTACAGGAGGAGCTTCATGTACCACTATTCATGAATGATAGGTTGATAGATTATTGCATGAAAAGGGCAGATTATCCACTATACCGCCAATTATTTTGGGGCAAGCGAAGATCATTTCGGGCAGAAGCCATTGGCGAAACATTTCAATCACCAAATGCGACATGGAGGGCCATCGAAACTCCCGGGCATGCTATCGATCATCTCGCGTATTTAAATGAAGAAACTGGGCAGCTTTTTACTGGGGACCTGTACTGTCAAGAAAGGACCAAGGTTGTTCTCCGTGAGGAAAGTATCCCCGTCATTATACAATCATTAAGAAAAGTCTTAACCTATGATTTTGAAGATGTCTTTTGCAGTCACGCAGGTTATTTGAACAATGGACGTATAGCCTTACAAAGGAAGCTGGAGTATTTGTTGGATCTGCAAGGGACTATTATTAAGCTATTTAATGAAGGAAAGACCCCTGAGGAGATTAAACTTGAATTGTTTCCGAAAAAGTATCCCATTATGATGTTTTCTTCTGGAGAATGGGACTCCCTTCACATTGTTCATTCCGTTATCAAACAGCTGGACAAAACCATAATTTGAAAAAAATAATGAAAAGTACAACTTGAGGCAAGATTGTTATAAGTAATAGGGTGGTTGTATTTTTCATATATATAAAGAAAGAAATAATCATAAAAATGTTTTCTTAAAAGGAGGAACCTTTTTGGATAAACAAGTCGATGAGATAAAAGCAATTCTAAATAGGCTTAGGACTACTATTAATAAAAACCTTTTAAAAGAGATTAATTTTAATAAATGTGAGCGAGTAATTGAAAAGCTAGATTTCTTTTCAGCAAGCTGTGGGGAATGTCAGCAATTTCAGCTAGATTTAAAGAGCCATTTCAATCGATTAGAAGTAAATATGGAGCGAATCGGCGATACTGAAATGAAACAACATAAGCGATTAATCAATAATACCGTTACTCACCTTCAGAAGAAACATAAATTGGTGTCAGAGGGATATTATCTTAGTATTTTTATGTCCATAGGGCTCAGCTTAGGTCTTGCGTTTGGATTGACTATATTTGATAATTTTGGCTTAGGACTACCGATTGGTTTAAGTATGGGCATCGCAATCGGAGCCGGTATGGATGCAGATGCAAAGAAAAAGGGGAAGACAATATAATACTAGGATAACTTCTTTTTGAATAACTCAAGCGTTGAACACACAATATGGTTTTTTGATGTAGAAATCCTGCTTACTCAATTGTAAAGAAACAATTAGAAAATTTTACTGTACGAATTAAAAAAATAACTCAAAGTACCCATAGGGACGGTTCTCATGGCGAATAGGTAGTTATCTAGGAATCCCTTGGTCTAGAAGGAGCTAACATGGTGTCAAATCTGTATTATTATGTAGGCTTGATTTTTGTAGCGGTTGTGTGGGGAATCAATTTTGGGATTTCTCGTTGGGCAATGGAAGTTTTTCCCGCAGAGGTGTTTGTATTTCTTAGATTTGGACTGGCATTGCCTGTATTGTTTCTCCTGTTAAAGTGGACAGAAGGCAGTGTAAAAGTAGAGAAAATTGATTTGATGAAATTAGTTATTATTGGATTAATTGGCATCACGGGATTAGAAATGATGGTGATGTATTCGATCAAGTATACGACACTTGCAAATGCATCTTTATTAAATGTTGCACCGTGGCCCATTTTTGCCGCTCTCTTTGCACCGTTATTTATTCGTGAAAAAATAACAGGCCGTGTAGCAACGGGAGGATTAATAGCTTTAGCGGGAGTAACGATGATCATCCTTGGCGGAAAGGATGGCTTTGATCTCAGTTCTGAGTATATGAAAGGAAACTTCATTGCACTAATCATTAGTTTAATCGGTGCTTTATTTAACTTGGCCACCATGCCGCTGATGGAAAAATATTCGCCTCTTCGCGTGACCACATGGTTTACTTTTTTCGGTTCACTCTTTTTATTACCGTTTACATTCGATAAATGGGGCATGATTCAGTGGGGAAATCTCACGATCGCCACATGGGGAGCAGTGGCTTACAATGTGCTGATGTGCACAGTCATTGCCATCGTCGTTTGGAATATATCGATGAAACAAGTGGGTGCAGCGAAAGCGAATTTCTTCCGTTATTTCGTACCAGCGGCCGCTACAGTCGCAGGAGCATTTTTCTTTAATGAACCGATTTGGGCAGCACAAATCGTTGGTGGTGTTGTCATTATTTTTGGTTTAGTTTGGATAGGAACGGAGAGAAAAGCACCACCAGCGATCAAGTTCTCTTACGGAAAAAGATAGCAAAAAAACACATAGGGAAACGCACTTGAATTAACAGCATAATCCACAGTGCATTTTTTATTGATCTTTCAACATTTTGGTAAATGTCAAAAGCTCATTATGTCCTAATTCACATAGTAAATCACAGTATAAAAATAATCATTGGAGGTTGTGTCAATTCTCTGCAATTTAGTGAGTGATAACGAAGCAGGATAGCTTAACAAGGATTCTGGGATAATTTAGAGAATATTTTATGATAATCGTTTGTGTATGGGGAGGTTTTACCATGGAATCCGGCAACACTATTCGTGAAGCATCAGAAGTCGATATCATGTCTATTCTAAAAATCTACAATCAGGGGATAGAAGATAGAATCGCTACACTTGAGGAAGAAACAAAGGATTACTTCTATATGAAAGAATGGTTTGATAGGCATCAGGGGCGATATAGGGTTCTAGTGGCGGAACAAGATGGCAAGGTGTCAGGATGGGCATCTTTAAATCCATACAGTAATCGCTCTGCGTATGACGGTGTAGCAGACCTTTCCATTTACATTTCAAGGGATTATAGAGGGAAAGGTTTGGGGAAGCATCTGCTCGCTGAAATTGAATCCATTGCTGCGGCGAACGGCTTTCATAAAATTGTCCTTTTTACCTTCCCCTTTAATCGTTTAGGACAAGGACTATACCGGAAAAGGGGATATCGCGAAGTAGGAGTATTTCAAAACCAGGGGAAGCTAGACGGCAAATTTGTGGATGTCATGGTGATGGAAAAATTATTGGGATAACCGTCTTAGGGCGGTTTTAACCTATCCTCTTTACAGGTTCAGGGAAACACGGATTTACGGTGCAGTGTTTATACTCCTGTTGAAAATACCAATACAGAATCTAAGTTAAAAAGACTTATGGGTAACGGGTTAGAATAGTTATATTTGAGGTTTACTTATATAAATTCCCTAACTGGTTAAGGTTTTGATTTTCATATTTCCTAAATTTTGTAATCGGAATATGAAAGTGTATTATTAAAAATGCTGTTAACATTTTTCCTGCTTTTGCGTGACGAAACTCAATTAATACTTCTGGAGCCGAGCTAACTTCACATTCATTCCATATTTCATGAAACTCTGGATACACTTGTTCTATCTTTTTAATAAAAGAAGAGTACCATTTATCAGCTACATATTGTCCGTAGTAGGTACGGAAAATCGCTAAAAATCCTTTAACAAAATGCTCCCAATTTACCGCCAAACTTTTAAACTCTTTTCTAGAAAAGAGCAAATCGAACGGCTATAAAGGCCTAACTGTTCTACATTTTAAAAAAACACACTCATTTGAACTGCACCCCAATTGTTGGACACTTTCTAACAATGAGGGTGTATTTTTTATGGTTAAATTTAGTCCAGCGGATAAATTAGCTGCAGTACAGCGCTACTTAGAAGGTAATGAACTCTTTCGTACAATCGGGGCATCCATTGGCGCGGCATTTTCTATGGTTAATACATGGGTCAAACAATTTAGTAGCGTTACAAGCAGAAGTAGAGCACTTGCGCATAGATTCATAGATGAGGTTTGTTTTATGTGTCGCTCTTCGAAAAAAATTTCCGCGTATCTTCACGTATTTGTTTAGATAAGACACTACCAAGTTCTTCATGTAACCATGCAAGGGATTTACTACGTAAGTCATCACGCATTTTTTCTTCGGCGGAGAGCATAACTAAATTAATGGTGCAAAAGGAGGGAGCCGAACAACAATTCTCTCTATACAAATAACCATTATCCTTAATATTTTTACATTGAAAAATAGGCTTACGACCTTCAATCGCTTCAACTACATCCCAAAAGGAAATATCCTCCGGAGATTTAGATAATCTATATCCACCTTTTACCCCAGGAACAGAACTTACAATTCCAGCCTTAGATAATTTGCTGAAAACTTTTGAAAGAAATGTCTCAGGAAGTCCTTGGAATTCTGCCAAATCCTTTATCCCAATACTATCGTTGGAAGGAGCATCAATTAAATAAACCAGACAATGTAAAGCATATTCAACTCCGACACTATACTGCATATAAGTCACCTGCTTTTAAGGGTTATCAATTTGTATCATAGGAGTATTTAGAGTGTAAGTCAAATAAAAGAAATGTCTTTTTGGGTAAAACAAATTCATTTGACAAAAATGGTTATAGCGCATATTATAGACAATGTTAATCGGCGATTAAATGACTCTATAATTAAAAGTTTAATTCATTTTAAAGAGGAGATTAAAAAATGAACAAAACACTTATTATTAACGCACATCCAAAAGTAGGTGATATTTCTTCAGTAAGCTTGCAGGTTTTTAACCACTTTTTGAACGCTTATAAAGAATTAATTCCTGACAGCGACGTAATTGAACAGATTAATTTATATAGTGATGAGGTGCCTATGATAGATAAAACAGTTTTAACGGCGTGGGAAAAACAACAAAAAAAACAGGAGTTAACTAACCTAGAACAACAAGTAACGGAGCGCATGTCCGAGATCTTACAACAATTTAAAAGTGCAAATACGTACGTCATCGTTTTACCCTTGCATAATTTTAATATTCCATCAAAGTTAAAAGATTATATGGACAATATCATGATTGCACGTGAAACTTTTAAATACACTGAAAATGGCTCAGTTGGTCTGCTTAAAGACGGGCGCAGAATACTTATCATACAAGCAAGTGGAGCAATGTATACCAATAATGATTGGTATACAGAAGTTGATTACTCTAACAAATATTTGAAGTCGATGTTTAACTTTCTTGGTATTGAAAATTATCAAATCATTCGGGCACAAGGAACTGCATTACTAGAACAAAATGAAGTATTGCAAAAAGCATATAAAGAAGCTGAAGAAGCTGCTTCAAAATTAGCATTTGAATTAACACTATCTTAAATAAGAAAAGAAATATAAGGAGGAAATTAAAATGGAACAACGAGTTGATTATTACAATGTAGCACCAGAAGCAATGAAAATCATGATGGAGATGGAGAAGTATACGAAAACAACAGGTATTGACCGTAATCTTCGTGAACTTATCAAAATTCGAGCTTCTCAAATAAATGGCTGTGCATTTTGTCTTAACATGCATTCAGAGGATGCTAGAAAAATGGGAGAATCGGAAAAAAGAATTTATTGTATTAGTGCCTGGAGAGAGTGCACATTTTACGCAGATGCAGAAAAGGTAGCTCTTGAATTGACAGAATATGTGACCTTAATCCCGACAAAACGTGTGCCAGATGAGCTTTATCAAAGAGTCCGTGAACATTATAACGAAAGACAATATGTTGACCTTATACTAATAATCAATCAAATAAACAATTGGAATAGACTCTCTATTTCAATGGGTAATATAGCAACTAAAAAATAAATTACCTTTGATTATTCCAAATAAAGTTGTAAAGGTTTGATAATTTATGAAGGTTTAGTTAGGAAAGTAGAAGCGGCGCTAAGAAGTTTGTTAATTAGGAGGACTAAAAATGACCAAACCAAATTTATGGACAAAAAATTTCATTAGTAGCGCAATCGCAAATTTTCTTACCTTTACAACTTTTTACTATCTATTAGTTTCCTTACCGGTATATGCTTTGAAGGAATTAAATAGTAATGAGTCTGAAGTTGGACTCATCGTTACATTTTTTTTAATTGCAGCTATCATTACTCGCCCATTCGCGGGAAAATGGATCGAAAGGATTGGAAAATATCCTGTCTTTTTAACAGCCTTCACAATAGTATTTGCTTCATCATTTCTTTATTTTATAGCTAAATCGATTACAATACTTCTTATTATTCGAATTCTCCATGGAATAGGATTTGGAATGGCAACTACAGCTACTGGGGCCATCGTTGCAGACCTTATCCCTGAATCACGTAAAGGGGAAGGGATGGGCTATTATGGTTTAACACTCAATCTTGGTATGGTAGTTGGTCCTTTTTTAGGGTTAATCATTTATCATCTTGGAGGAACGCATCTATTGTTCTTCATTAATGCGTTGTAGACCCTATTTGCTCTGATTGCAGGTACTTTCGTTCGGATTCCTAAAAGGACAGGAACACGGGAGTTCAAAAAATTAGAATCGAATAAAGGAATTAGAACGCTATTTGAGGGTTCTGCTATCCCCGTCTCTTTAGTTTCTGGATTTTTTGGTCTTGCATATGCTGGGATTATTACCTTTATGTCCGTATATGTAAAGGAGATTGGTTTAACTGAAGCGGCTAGTTATTTCTTTGTAGTGTATGCTATTATCCTTTTAATTTCGAGACCTTTTACAGGTAAATGGTTTGATCGTTATGGAGCAAATAAAATTATCTACCCAGCCATTTTACTTTTTGCCATTGGAACCTACTTACTTAGTGTTTCAACTTCCTTACTTTTATTTCTTCTTTCGGCAGCCCTTATTGGGTTAGGTTGGGGAACCATCTTTCCAAGTCTCCAAACCATCGTCATTCAAATTGCACCAACTGAAAAAAGGGCATTGGCTACGGCTACTTACCTATCAACATTTGATTTTGGATTTGGAATTGGTTCCTTTATATTCGGTCTCGTAACAGAAAAAGTGGGCTATAGTCCCTTATATTTTTATAGCACCTTCTTCATTCTAGCGGGAATAGGAGTTTATTATATCCTTCATGGGAAGTCTTATCGCACTAGAAAACATGGTGAAGTTTAGTAACGAGAGAATAAAGACAAGAAACAATAAGCATCCAAATGAACCGGATTTGGATGCGTTTTTTCATGCATATAAAGAGTACTAAAAAAACAAAAAACCATCTCAGAAGAGATAGCTTTATTCGGTAACTATTGCTTATAGCAGCTTGTTAGAAACTAACCTCCATACATCTTCAAACATTTCTTCATAAGACTCATTATCCCAACGGTCTGCAAAATAAGGATTGTGAAAATATACAAATGCCGTAATAATAGCAGGACCCAATTGTTTTAATCCACTAATAGACTCGGCTTTTTGCGCTAATTGTTTTAAGTGTTCTACAACAAGAATTTGCGTACGCTCTAAATAATCAGTATATAACAGAAACATACGTCTATCATCATGATAAAGCTTCTTCTTGGTAGTAGCCAGAAGCCAAAGCCAATCATGAAGTGCATCCGTGTTACTTAAACCTTTTGGTGATTCCCACTCTAATAATTCCTTAGAAGTAGTTTCTAACCACCTGAGTGCAAGTTGTTGCAACAGGTCTTCTTTGTTTTTGTAATGTTTATAAAATGCTGCATGAGTAACTCCCAGTTCCTTTGCGATATCAGAAAGGGTGGTTTTTTGTACTCCTTTTTTCATTATGATTTCTTCTGTAACCGAGAAAATCTTCTCTTTATTAAGTATTGCCATTTTGTACCCCCCTAGATTCTAATTGTATTATACCTTATAACTCCCTGGTTACAAAATCTTGACTTTGTAACTAGATGATATATAATGATGCTGTAAAAGTTACAAAATCAAAAAAATGTAACTTAAATATTTAATAATAAGGAGAGATATCATGTTAAAAAATACTTGTTCTCGGGTTGCACTTGTAATAGGGGGGTCTGGTGGCATTGGACGTGCCATAGTAAATAAATTAGCCGATAATGGATTTGCAGTTGCTGTACACTATTCAGGAAATAAGCTAAATTCAGATACTATAGTTAACGAGATTTTAAAGAACGGTGGAAAAGCAATAAGTGTAGGTGGAGATGTTGCGGATGAAAAATCTATGAAAGAAGTTTTCGATTTGGTTGAAGATAAACTGGGCCGTATTGATGTCGTTATTAATACAGCAGGAATCATGATACTTAGCTCTATTGCAGAGATGAACTTAGCTGATTTGGATCAATTGTACCGCACAAATATACGGGGAACTTTCGTAATATCCCAACAAGCGGCGCAACGTGTTTCTCAAGGTGGTGCTATTATCAACTTTTCTACTTCTGTGACCCGCACGCAATTACCAACATATGCTCCATACGTAGCAAGTAAAGCAGCAGTTGAATCAATGACAATGATATTGGCTCGCGAATTACGTGGGAAAGATATCACAGTTAATACGGTTGCACCTGGCCCAACAGCAACACCTTTATTTTTAGATGGAAAAGATCAACAAACAATCGATAATTTTGCTAAAGCAACGCCACTTGAACGACTAGGAACACCTGAAGATATTGCCGACACAGTTTTATATTTAGCGACAACAGGACGTTGGATTAATGGTCAAGTGATATTCTCAAATGGAGGCCTTGCATAAAAAAATTAGGAGGAATGGATATGCGTAATTATGAAAAGGTTGTTGTGATAACAGGAGCCTTCAAGTGGGTTTGGTGCTTTAACAGCTCGGACATTTTCAAGGGATGAGCATATTGTCTATGCCGGTATGCGTGAAACAGAAGGCCGTAATGCTTTTAGAGTAAAAGAGGTTAACGATTATGCGTCTGTTCATATGGTAAATATTAAAGCGAAAGAAATGGATGTTGGTCACAGAACTGTTGACTCAGCAAGCAGTCAGAGAATATTAGCGGAACAGAGGCGTATTTACAAGTGGAACGAACCATTTCCTTAACGCCGGTCATCCAAAGAATAAAGATGTTCAAGAGGAATACAAGACTTAGTACATTGGTTTAATAGAACAAATAAGCAAAAAACTCGCTGCAATTGCTCCCGAATACGCTGATGTCTCTAGTTTCAGATGAAATTGCACGTATCCAAACCAGTGCTGGTAACATAGAAGTATTAGGTGTTAACAATTCTAAATGGATAGAAGATGAGGGAGTTATTTTTTATTCAAATTATGCAGAAACCAAAGTGGAATTTAATCAATAAAGAATCCATTAGAAATAATCGAATATCATTAAAACCTTTTTGAATAAACGATTACATTAATTTCACCAACAAATGGGCTGTTTCGGCAGTCCTTTTTCAATACTGTTATTAAACTAACGAAGCAGGATAGTTAAACAAAATAAAGGAAATTAAATGGGAAATGACGAATAGTATTGTAAAAATGCTGAACGCTGCAATGTTAATAAATAACATTCTCAGAGTAGTTTAGTATTTAGGGGGAAAGATTAGATATTATGAAGGAATTTTATTGGCAATCGATTATTTTGATATTGATAGGCTTATTCGAGTGGTTCGTATCTAGTAGACTTGATAAAGATAAAAGAAATCGATTTCACCTATGGGTAGCTGGAATCACTTTTACTGGTTTATTAATTTACATATTCATTAGGTAATTCTAGTAATAAACAAAAAGGCACGCATATTTATTCAATTATTCAAGTTTGTGTATGAATTCACTTCAACTAAAGGGTCGATACTTCAAGAAGAAGATCGATTTTTTTCTTTTTCCATAAGAAAGATTGTGAAACGTTGTTCTTAAACTATTGGAGCAGGTTAGTGAAAGAAGGAAATATCAGTAATTAGGTAGAACTTATTAGTAAATAATCACTATTCGTGGTGCTTACCCCTATTTGAAATAACTGATATTTTTTATTACAAAGTAAGGGAAGGTATTTTTAATGAAAGAATTATTAATCCAAATAGCAGCTATCATCGTGGCAGCTGTATCTGGTGGTATTGCTCTGTTTCAATTCTTACTCTTTTTTGGGTTGCCATTAGCGGAATATAGCTTTAGGATGGACAGACAGTAATAAAAATAATTCTGACGTGAAGTATCCAACTGAAGAGGAAATATTAAATGAAGGTACCTCGATTTTATGGAAAATTGTAATGAAAGTAAGTGGTTTAACTTCATTTGAAGAATTGGAATTAGCACTCAAGACATCAATTTATGCTTTAAATAAAAAGTTTCAACGGTCTGATTTAGCGGATAAATTGAATAATAATCTTAACAGAGACCTATATTACCCAACCGAAGATAAGACTTCTATTTTTTTGATCAATGACTTACTGGATGTGTTAGGTTCAAAAGGTGCTGACAAAATACATTTTTCGGAGCCCATCTTAGATAGTAGCGGAATCTTGAAAATAAAAGATGTTGCTGCACTAGATATATGCGGACTATCGCCAGTTGAACTAATCATCACAGACGAAAATATGGATTACGCTTTTATGAGTGTTTATGATTCCTTCTTCACTTTGTTCCTTTCTAAAGAAGAGAATATTAAAGAGGTTGTTCAGAAGATGAATTGGGAAGCCATTGTCTGTGAGGATAATACATTTATAAATAGGTATCTAAAAGGCAAAGACATTTAGAACTAGGCACTTTGTGAACAATTACACTTAAACTAAAGGGGGCGATTCTTCAATAAAAAAGGATCGCCTTTTTCCTTTTTGAAGTAACGGGCAGTTTAGTTGAATAAGGAAGGATTGATATATATAACATAAAAAAGGTGCGATCTAACTGATTGCACCTTTTGATTTTATGAATTGTATATTTCTCTGTTTAAATTCACAATATCCTTATGTGAAAAATCAATATTATTATTTTCCGCAAAAATCTGTGCAAACCGTTCCATCACCTTGTCCCGTAGTAATGGTGCTTTTACTTTATTTGCCTTTTTCAACGCTTTCGTTAGTTCATCTTTTGTAAGCTCTGTGCAGTAAGCAGGAGTTCCTGGCTGTTGCCTCCAAGAGTCACTTAAGAAACCACTATCTACTGCGTCGAATCCTAGATCGTTTACTACGTTAATGACTACTTGCTTTTGTGATGGATCATTACCAGCAACTGCCATAGCAATCCGTCCACTAGAATCCTCGTATTTTCCTTCATGTTCTAAAGTGTAGGCTAATAGGTTGTTGAAAGCTTTTATGATAGGTCTGCCTAATTGATTTGAAACCCAAACACTTTCAACCATCCCATTCTCTATTTCTTCAATTTTACCGTCTCTAAAAGGATAATAATTTGAAGTGTCTACAATGATTACTTCCTCCCCGACTTGATCGATAATGTTCCTAATGCTAGACAGTGCCTTCATAGGGATAGATATTATGAGAACTTCAATATTTTTAATTGCATCCTCTACAAGCACAGGTGTTCCAGCAAGCTCTTTCCCTTCTAAACGTTCAATTCCTCGTGCATCTGCAATTTTAACATCATGTCCATTCTTAACTAATTTTTTAGAAATAATTGACCCAATTGGTCCTGCACCTATAATTCCAAATCTCATTATTGTTCCTCCTAAAGAATTTTTATATAAAAGAATTAATCTTCTTAAAGTTACACGATCATATGTTTATCAAACGGTATAAAAGCGTATTGAATATTTTTGTTACATATACTAGAATAAAATCATTTCTCATCTTTTTGAAGTAGGCAATAAAAATTGACGTAGTACATTTTTTTGTACTTAACAGTAGAAAGCAGGTGAAGCAGGTGTCTAGAATATGTAAGGATGGATTTGATAAAGAGTGTATAAAGGAACAAAGAGAATTTTTTGGCATTGCTTATACCCAAAATATCCTCTCCGGACGTTGGAAATATGTAATTCTATGGTATTTAAAGACCAAAGAGCGTCGTTATAGTGAAATTAAAGCTTTTTTATGGGATATTTCACAAGGGTCTCTTACAAAGCAACTTCGAGAACTGGAAACAGATGGTTTAATTAATCGCAAAGTTTTTCCAGAGGTTCCTCCTCGTGTAGAGTATTCACTAACCCCAAAAGGGGAAGAATTAATCCCTATTATTGATTTGATGGAAGAGTACGGGAAGAAGTTTGGGGAGCAGGTAGACTAATCAAAGCGCTCACATTCATCTTTTACCGTTTATCCCAATATTCAAAAACTAAATGGTGTAAATTATAGTTGTGGGAGGAGAGATTGTTCTAACCACAGTTTTTTCTTTTACAATAAAAGTTTGTGAAGAAATGGACTTTAAGGTAACCGGGTAAGAGTTAAAGATCCGAAGCTGTCATTGTGGCAGCTTTTTTTGTACTAACTAAGCTATAAGTACAAAAAATGTACTAAGGCAATATTTATTGCCCTCTTTAAAAAAATGAAAATTGGTTTTATTCTAGTTCATGTAACAAAATTACTCAATTAGGTAAAACGGGGTAATAAACAGAATCTGGACTTTTCAGTGTAAAACAGCTGATGGGGATCAAGGGTTCCCATCTTATTGTTGGATATATACTTTTGACCGCCGTTCTTGATAAATTCAGCCCGATAAAATGTGAGGAGGTTCCTTAAGTTGACAAGTAAATTTTCACCATGATATAGTTAGCCTGCTAAATAAAATTTAGTAGTGGGGGCATACCTATGAACAATAAGGTTGATTGCGAAATTCGTGAGTCGTTAGATAAAATTTCATTTCAAATGCGTCGAGATTATAATGAAAGTCTAAGAGAACTTAATCTTTATGTAGGTCAAGATAATTTACTCTCTCGTTTGTGGTTAGGCGATGGGGTAACACAAATGCAACTCTGTGAACATTTAAAATGCGAACCACCTACTGTAACAAATATGGTTAAATCATTGGAGCAAAACGGATTTATATATCGTAAACGTGATGAACATGATGCAAGGGTTATGCGAATTTATCTAACCGATAAAGGCAAAGAATTACAGAAACCGGTTGAGTTTAAATGGAAACAGCAGCAAGAAAAATTACTCCATTCAATTTTACCGGAAGAACGCTTAATCTTAAGGGAACTTATGAAGCGAATGGAGAGAAACTTGTTTTAAGTTTTCTCTATGTGATATTTAGCATGCTAAATAAATTATAACCTTCTTTAGCAAGGAACTCCTCTCTTGAAGCGGGGAACCTGGGTAACCACCGAAAAATTAGTTAGCAGGCTAAGTATAATTTGGTTTTCTTCGATTTACTGAAATGTGTAGAAAAAAATTTACTTCATACTCTTTTGTTACATGAAGCCTATTTAAAATAAAGGAGAAGAGATACATGAAAAAAAGAAAAGAGATGCAACTAGCACTACAAATGATTTCTGGTTACGGAGCCGAATTCAGCGCCTGGAGAATGCCTGGTACCGACCCAGCAGCCTACACAAATACAGATAGTTATGTGGAGCGGGCTAAACTAGCTGAAAAAGGAAAATTTCAAATGATCTTTATCGCTGATACTCCAGCATTAACCGTTGACTTAGGTCCTCAGACCCCTATGTTCCCTATGGACCCTATGTTAGCACTAATGGCAGTAGCTAGAGAAACGCAACATATTGGTCTTGTTGCTACCCTATCCACGACATTCAATTATCCATATAACATAGCACGTCAATTCAAAGCACTAGATGTTATAAGTCATGGACGTGTGGGATGGAATGCGGTCACCACATCGGAGCCACTAGCTGCAGCAAATTTTGGTGCACAGATTGCCAGTCGCAAAGAACGATATGACATGGCTCATGAATCCATACAAATTGTTCAAGCATTGTGGGGGAGCTGGGAATCACACGCCTGGACGTTAGATGTAGAAGGTGGAAAATTTGCAGACATGGACAAAATTCAGCCTATCAATCTTAAAGGGCAGTATTATGCATCTCGTGGTCCTTTGCCAATCCCCCCTTCTGAGCAAGGTCAGCCAGTAATCTTTCAAGCAGGCGGAGGAAATGAAGGATTGGAATTGGCGGGCATGTACGCATCTGGTGTTTATGCAAATCCTTATGATATAGGATCTGCTCGTGAACATAGGCAAGCGCTTCGACAAAGTGCAGCTCGTTTTGGGCGAAATCCTGATAACATCAAGATGTATGCTGGTTTTATGTTTTCCATAGGTTCAACTGAAGAAGAAGGTTTAGAACGACGAAGACAGCTAATGAGTTTTAATCCTGAAGAGATTCCAAGTAGGGTAAGGTACCTTGGTTCCATGGTTGGTTTACCACTATCGGTGAATTCGGTAGATATTGATCAACCTTTATCAGCTGACTTGTTGAAAAAGGCATATGCCAACCCAATGGATCCACGTTCCCACAGAGCTTTAGAGTTGCTGAAAAAAGGGATATCCATTCGAGATGTTCTAGCGCATGGGGTCATAAACTATCATCCAGTAGTTGCAGGCACCCCCGTTCAAGTTGCCGACTTCTTGGAAGAATGGTTTTTGGCTGGTGCATGTGACGGCTTCTCGGTTGTTCCGGATATAGCCTATGATGGAGTTGCTGATTTTGTGGACCTGGTTGTCCCAATTTTGCAGGAGCGCGGTTTGTTCCACAGGGAATATGAAGGAAAAACACTACGCGAAAATATGGGAGTTCCTTATCAATACGGAAGGCTGAGATATGAAAATAATTAATGGAGAAGACAGCCCTTCATGCTTGAGTATTTAAACAAACAAGGATTCGCAAAAAATAAACTATTAATTAAATCGATTACAGGGAGATATAGAGATGAGACAATACAATACGCGAGCCATATTGGCATCGCTGCTTATCTGCGGTTTTGTTGGCATGTTTAGCGAGACCGCTCTAAACATAGCAATGACTAATTTAATGGAAGTATTCCACATTTCAGCTGCAACCGCACAGTGGTTAACAACCGGGTTCCTGCTGACTCTTGGCATTTTAATGCCAATGAGCGGGTTGCTGCTGCAGATGTTTACGATGAGGCAGATGTTCACAGGTTCACTAATTAGCTTAATCGTAGGTACATTGATTGCAGCACTCGGTTTCAATTTTGAAATGTTGATGTTCGCTAGAGTTTTACAGGCAATAGGCATGGGATTGTTGCTTCCTCTCATGTTCAATACCATTCTTGTCATATATCCGCCGGAAAAGCGGGGGGCGGCGATGGGTTTCGTAGGACTTGTTATCATGTTTGCGCCAGCAACTGGACCGACCATCGGCGGTCTATTAATAGAGTATTTAACATGGCATTATATTTTCTGGTTCTCGCTGCCACTTTTGATTATTGGGTTGTTGATAGGGCTAAAGTATTTGGAAAATGTCACTGATGTCACAAAGCCTGGGGTGGATCTACTATCCGTCGTATTGTCAACGATCGGCTTTGGAGGAGTTGTCTTTGGCTTCAGTAAGGCAGGCGAAGGATCTGAAGGTTGGAGCAGTGCAATCGTGGTTACTTCAATCGTCGTTGGACTCATCGCGCTGGTGCTTTTCATACTGCGGCAGAACGTCATGCGCGATCCGATGATGAATCTGAGCGTTTTCAAATATCCCATGTACGTCGTTGGGCTGCTTTTGGTACTGTCGTGTATGTTAATCATTATGTCGAGCATGATTATCCTGCCGATGTTTCTACAAACTGGTACAGGACTGTCTGTGTTCACTACCGGACTCATGCTTTTACCGGGCAGCGCGCTGAACGGTATCCTCTCCCCGCGTATGGGGCGCTTGTTTGATAGATATGGACCGAAATGGCTTGTTATTCCCGGTCTCGTGATCGTTTCAGTCACGTTATGGTTCTTTACTACCCTATCTCCAGCTTCTACAGTGGGCTTCATCGTGGCTTTGCATATGGGGCTCATGGTTGGGGTAGGCATGATATGGATGCCTGCTCAAACGAACGGTCTAAATCAATTGCCGCCGGAGTTATACCCGCACGGCACGGCAGTCATGAACACACTGCAGCAGGTCGTGGGGGCGATTGGAACAGCGGTCGCAATCAGTATCCTTACTGGTGGTATGGAGAAATACTTGCACGGCTCCTCCGATCCGACCAAGCTGACGGAAATAGCAAACGCGATGACGGCAGGTTCACAAAGCGTGTTCTGGTTCACGATGACTATAGCATTAATTGGCTTGGTCATGGCACTCTTCATCCGCCGCGTCGTAGTCATCAACCACAAAGTGATGAATTCACCACATTGATGTTTTGTCAGCGAATCCCTTGTCGGTACCTATTAAGAACGTTCACACTAAATGGACGGAAAAATGGGGTGTCGGTTTGAAATTTTATGATCTGGTATCATCCGGATATGCTCATTGTGAAGAACTTTCTTAAACAAGCGGGGGCATTGATCCACGAAGGATTAATGCTCTTTTTTTGTTTAGTTAAAGGGAGGCATTCCTGTAACAAAGAAAAGTTTGTGAAACAATGTACTTACGCTACCGGGGGCGATTCTTCTATAACGAAGGATCGCTTTTTCTTTATTGAAGTAACGGGCAGGTTAGAGCGATTAGACAAAATGTTATGGGAACTTTGCATACTTGAATACTGAATAACCAATATGCAAACAATATACATAATAATTAAACTAAAAGGTAGTGTTAGTACGAAATTAAAAACATTATATCATATGGCATTTAACCCTATTTACTATGGAACAAAGGAAGGTATTAAGATAGCTTTATTGTTGGGTACTTTCGGATTAATTAACCCTTATAAGAAGGCGCGTAAAAAATGAGCTTCTTAATCGTTCAAAATATAAAACCAAAGAGAAGAAGAAGGTTGTGTGAGATACAATCCCAACATCTATATTTGCTTTTGAGTAGGGACAAATAATTGTTTCTTCTTTTAACTAACGGGGGCCATTCTTCAATAACGAAGTATCGCCTTTTTCCTTCTTGAAGTAACGGGCAGGTTAGTTCAATAAAGTATGGTATAATTAACCAAAAAGAAGAGGTTAGAAAATAAAATGTATACCGTTGATAAAAGAGATAAAGTTTTGCCCTTAAGTAATGTTCCACAATCATCTGTAGGTGCCCCGTGTCCATTAGTATTATCAGATGAACATACAACCGTAGTTGCTTATTATATACAAGAAGATGAAATTGACTTTAAAAGTAATATTGACCCCCTTGCAATAATCACATTTAGATTCTGCAAATCAACAATGTTTGGACCTCCTAATGATGAGGCTTTCAAAGGTCATCCGCTATCCTCAAGAGGCTTAGAACCATATTCAGCATTTATAGTAAAGGATTCTTCTTGGTTAAGGACATTAATCAAAATGAATGAAGTTCATCCTTATCACAATTTAAAATTGTTCGAAGGATATAAGCACTTTGTTTTGTCTTTTCACGATTCTACATTCGAATGTATTGCACAAGATTTTGAAGTTGAAATAGTAGTCGAGACCTTTTCTAATGCAATTGGTTTAATGAAGGAAAAACTTAAGTAGATCATTCTTGTTCAACTAATGTGGGCAAGAGTGAAAGATGGGGTTGCTGCGGCGATCCCCTTTTTGTTATTGAACTATCGGAGCAGGTTACTTGAAGAAGGAAACCGATAGTGACGAGGAGAAATATTATTTACAGTGTAAAAAAATGGAGGAAAAATATGCCTACTGAAAAAGCGGATGTTTTTACTTTGGCGAGATTTGGGGATTTTGAATCATTTAAGAAGAAATTCATTTTAGATGAAATTAACAAAAAAGATGAGAACGGGTCAGGTTTATTACACTATTCTATTGCTGGAGAAAATCTTGATATATCGTTGTTCCTAATAAAAAACGGAATTGATGTTAATATGACAGCAGAAGATGGTCGTACAGCGTTACATTCAATTTGTGAAAGACCTAATTTGGATATAGCACGAGAAATTCTTAAACGTGGCGGAGATACAAACATTAGAGACAAATACGGTAATAATGCACTTTGGACAGCAGTTTTTAACTGTAAAGGCAGATATTACGATATTGTTGAACTTTTTATGCAGTACAATTCAGATTCAACAACAAAAAATAATGCAGGAAGGTCGCCCTTAGACTTTGCAAAGCAGGTAGGAAATGCAAAATTGATTGGAATTTTAGAAAAATAATCTTGTTGCACTAACGGGGGCTTATGTTAAACACGGGATGGCTGCAGCGATCCCCTTTTCTTATTGTGCTAATTGGCAGGTTTGTTCAATAGGAATATCGAATTTATATAAACATACTCTTTTGATTGGAGGGATAATAATGCTTGATAAAATAAATAAATTCTTTGAGAAAAATAAGCTTATTTATAGTCGTTCCCCTTTAGTAATTGAGTCAGAAATTGAAGGATTCATTTATGGTGAAATCACTGACCACTTTGATTTCGATGCCGAAGATGGTTGTACGTTTGGGGATGGCTTCGTTCAAGCTCCTGACGGTACTAGAGCAGGAATTATTTGGGAGTTCTCAGATGAGCCATATTTATCTATTTGTATTGAACCCGAAAAAAATAGATGGGGAGTATATAATGTCGGGTTCGTTAAACCAATTACAACTGTTGAGGATATAGTATACAATTTTAAAACTATTTTTCCGCTGATTAAGGAAGCTTACAACAACGCAAAGTCAGGAAAAAAGCAGGAAATATTACTTAATGAAAAAATCGATGAACAAGGGTTAGTACGAATAATCCATAGCTTTTACAAGCAAGATTGCTATATCTATGCGATTATCCCAGAATATGAAAAACAATTATTAAATCAGCTTTCAAATGACTTTATAATTTTAAATAAACTCCCATTACCCCGTGTTTTTCCAAGAGAAATGGGTTATTTAGGTTATGCAAAAGACAGTCAAAAACGATATATTTACGAATTTTATTTACGGTCTACTACAATAGATTATTTGATTTTTTCCGAGACTGATGTATCAGAACATTTAAGTAAATTAACCAAAAAGAATATGGACATTTACAAAATGTTTCGATTAAATAAGGTTCCTCATATAACCATTGGTCCCGATGGCCAATGGCTAAATTTAGTTGAGTATTGAGTGGTTTCTTCTTCAACTAGTGGGTACCATTGGCTAACGTTGATGTTCGCTGCGGTGGTCATTTTTTCTTGTTGAATTAACTGGCAGGTTAGTTGAGCAATGGTCATTAGCTTTTTTCAACAATCGGGCCATATTGTTGAATAACACCTAGATATCTAGGTAGGAGTTTAGGTGAGTTTGTGAAACTTTGTACTTAAAGTAACTGAGCAGATTAGCTTAATAAGAAGTATACTTTTGCTCAAACTTTGTTCTAAAGCTACAACTGGAAGGTTAATAAGAATTATCCATATAATAACCAATATGTTAACATTATGTTGTTTAGATTATGAATAAGGTTTGAGAAGAGGGGGTACTAATGTTAGGCGGGACCTATTGGAGTGAAATATTAGTTCATCTTTTTGTCATATGGCTAATAGTTTTAATCACTGTATATTTATTTGTCAATGTCAAAGATTTTTAAAAAATAAATCCCTGCCAAGATAAAGATAGACAGGGATTTATTTTGTTTATCATTAAATTAATCATTTTTGCTCTGTTCAGAAGTAATCAATATTTCTTTTCATTCACAAAAATAGCAACCACCAGTATAGAAGCGAGTGTAAATAACGTCATTAACCAGATTTCAATAGAAAAATCATTAGTAGCCGAGACAATTAAAGATAAGCCGATTGGCCCGCCAATTTGATGCATGGTATTTGTAACGCCGCTCGCAATACCAGCCAGTTCAGTTGGCGCTTCATGAACGCCTGCTGAGGTGACCGGTGCTAAAATCAGTCCTTGCCCCAAACCTAGTATTACCATAGGAATGAGAATAGTACGCCAATAACCATTGGCTGGGTTAGAGAAAGCAAGTAAAATTAACCCAGCCACTAATATTATCTCACCAACAAGTAAAACTTTGCTATTTCCAAATTTAGCGGTTAATCGTGGTAATTGCATGGCTATGATAAAATTGACGATAGTCAGAGGTAAAAATGCCAGACCCGATTGTAAGGCCGAAAAGCCATATTGACTCTGCATCATTTGCGGTAAAAAGAACCAAAATGGCAACATTGCCATCATAAATAAAAGCCGTGCAGCATATGCACCGGATCGTATCTTATTTTTAAAGAGTGATAATGGCAAAATGGGATGTGGAACGTTTCGTTCCCAGAAAATGAATAAGCCTAAGATAATCATACCGGCAATGACGAATATACTTTTACTTTCTGTAAATCCATATATGATACCAATTAATCCTATGATTGATAATAAACTACCTAGATAATCAATTCTTTCTTTTCGTCGTTCTGAATTTTCTACGTACCTTAATGTTAAGAAAAACAGAAGAAGAGTGAATGGTATATTTATCAGGAAACCAGCTCGCCAAGAAATCAAGCTAGTCAACCCACCGCCAACTAATAAACCGACACTCGAACCAATTCCTGCTGTTGCGCCATAATAAGAAATAGCACGCTGTCTCATATTGTTCTGATACGCATCCATGATTAATGCGAGGGTTGTAGGTGCAATAATCGAGCTGCCAAACCCTTGAATGGCACGCATAGCAATCACCATCTCAGCTGTTGTTGATAGACCAATGATTAGTGAACTGATCCCAAAAATGAGAAGCCCAAACAAAAAAATACGTTTTCTTCCCAGCAAATCAGAAAGCCGTCCACTTAGAAGTAAGAAGCCTCCGAACGTGAGCGTATACGCACTTGATACCCATGAAAGTGCTGCGGCAGATAAGCCCAGGCTTTCTCCTATCTGTACTGAGCTGGTAAAAATGATTGAGTTATCCATTAATATCAAAAAGTAGGATAGTAATGTAATCGGTAAGATGATTCCAAATTTTTCTTTATTCAACTTTTCTAACTTCTTTCTATTTCTTTAATTGTTTAATTCTTTCTAGCCAAGTATCTATTTCCTTTGATACCTCAGCTTTATTTTTACCTTTAATTGCAAGCATGATACCGTTAGTTTCTTCTCCGCCCTTTACAATATATCCTTCTAGAATTTTCGCTCCTTTAGCACCAGCATTTATCTGACTAAAGGTTGAACCAGAACCGTAACCGCCATTCGTGTTAAATGGAATCACCGTTTTCCCCTCAAAATTATAACTATCTAAAAATGAAACTACCGCTTGAGGCAAAGCCATGTTCCATGTGGGCGCTCCGATAAAAATACGATCATAGTTCTCAAAATTAGTAATGATTGTTTTTAATTCTGGTAGGGTAGCACTCTCTTGTTCTTGCGCATTTTGTTCTACTTCCATTCTGTAATCCGTTGGTCTTGACTCTTTTGTTTCAATTTGTACGAGATCTCCACCAACTTTTTCTTGGATAAGTTCAGCAACTGCCTTAGTATTCCCCGTCCTTGAATAATAGACAATCAATGTTTTTGAATTTTTTATGGTTGCTCCTTCCTTTTCATTCTGATTTATTGTTTTTGGTAGAATAATGAAACCAACGATAATGACGCATATAACTGTTATTAGCAAGAAAATAGCATTCTTCTTAATTATCTAAATCTCCACCTTTGTACAGTACTTTTCATCCATAAAAAGGCTGTGACATAGTACAAATAATGGACTATGTCACAGTTTATTCTATTCATTCTGCTGATTGATTTACATCATACACCGATTAAATCAATAAAAATCAGGTTTTGATTTATTTTCTGATCCAGGTTCCCATAAGCCGATACTTGCTCGGATATCGTTTCGTTTGCCTGTAATATTATCGATAACAAATTGAGCAATTGCATGTCTAGTAATTTGAACGCCTAAAAATGGTTCTCCTTTTGGGCTTGCGACATAATCCTTTCGATTGCCATTATATAACCAAGTCATCCGCATATAAGTGTAATCTAAATCACTTGCTTCAAGTGATTCTACTCCGCGGTTATGAGCAACCGATCCGCCCATCATTCGACTATTCCATGTGGCAAAAGGTTCCGCAACTTCGCCGTATACACTTAATACACCTGCTTGAATGATACGCTTAACGCCAATTTTATGCATTGCCTCAATGACTGTTTCTGTAATTTTTTTATTGTCAAAATTCATATAAACAATCTCTTGGTTTTGCATGGCATTCACCAAATCTGATACATTCCCCGCATCACCAGAAATCTTTGTTACATTCGGATAGGGTAGACTAGTTGCATGACGACCAAACAATGTTAGTTTCAGATCAGCTTGTTCTTGTAAAAGTGGTATCAGCACTTCTGGAATTTGACCGCCTGCACCAATGATAAGGATATTTTTCATCATTTTTCTGTGTCCAACATGCGATTCATGAACCATTCAACTTGTTGTGGCGCATCATGATCAAAGAAAGCTGATTCTTTCATATCTAAAGCAGCTATTTTTTCAATATCTTCTTTTGAAAGTTCAAAATTAAAGATATCAATGTTTTCAGCCATTCGTTCTGGACGAACAGATTTAGCCAATGCAACAATTCCTCGTTGCATTAACCAGCGAAGCACGACTTGTCCAACAGTTTTGCCATATTGTTCTCCGATTTCTGCTAATACAGGATTTGTGAATAGATCGTGACGTCCTTCTGCAAATGGAGCCCAAGCTTCTACTTGTACACCATATTTTTCATGCCATTTTTGATCTTCAATTCTCTGATTCCAAGGGTTCACTTCAATTTGATTGATTTGAGGCTTCACTTCATTCAGTCCAACAAATTCAATCATCTTAGCTGATTTGAAATTTGAAATACCAATTGCACGCAATTTACCTGCTTCTTGCGCTGTAACCATGGCTCTCCATGCTCCATAAACATCGCCATAAGGTTGGTGAATAAGATAAAGATCAAGATAGTCTAGCCCCATAGTATCAAGTGAGTGTTCAATCGTCTCAGTTGCTTTAGATTCCGGTGCTTGTAAAATAAACAACTTAGAGGTTACAAAAAGTTCTTCACGTTTAACAAGCCCTTCGTCAATTGCTCGTTTGATACCTTCACCCGTTTCTTTTTCATTTCCATAAATAGAAGCCGTGTCGATCAAACGATATCCTGCTTTGATTGCTTGATAAACTGCTTCAGCTGTTTCATCCAATGGAATTTGGTAAACTCCAAACCCTAATTGTGGTATTTCCACACCATTGTTTAATTTGATTGTTTGCATGTTGTTTTCCTCCTCTAGCTTTGATTATATTACCTATCCTAAACCTTGGAGTTAAGTCCATGGCAAGGAAAAAGTTTTATTTTTTTCGTTCCCACAATTTTTCAACTTTATCAGGTGCCATTACACCTGTCTTGAATTTTGCGAGATGCTCATCATAAGTTTCAATTTTATAAACTAGTAAATCCCTAACTTCCTGCATTACGGCTAACTTTTTATCCAGCTCCTCCAACTGATCAAATAAAATCTGTTTTTGAGCTTCTTCTACATTTTGCGTTTCTCGTAATTGGGCCAACTGGGCAAACTCAATTAAGGATTCAACCGATAATCCGGCATTACGCAAATTTTTAGCTAAATAAATCCAATTCAAATCCTTCGTCGTATAGTCACGATATCCACTTGCATTTCGGTGAACAGGTGGGATAACACCTACTCGTTCATAATATCGGAGTGTATCAACACTTAAATCAAACATCTCAGCTGCTTTTTTGATATTCATCGAATATTCCTCCTTACTTATATAAACTATAATAAACCTTTGAGCTAACTCCAATGCAAGGATACAGTTATAATTAAAACCCTCACTCTTATAAAATTGATTTTGTTATCAATATGACCATTTAGGGAACATTCTTCATAAATAGTTTATCCTTTATAATATTTTATTGAGTTCTTATTGTAGGATTAAAGTGTTCATAAAATCAGTGGTTTTCTTATTCCACAAAGCTAGGTAATAGTTAATTAGTGAATAAGTATTCTTGAAAAAGCGGATACGTTAGTTTAACAAGTGAAAGCATTAAAGATCTTCAACAATCGGGCGCTTTTCTTTAGTAAGAAGGCGTCTTTTTGATATGCCCCTACACATCAAGGGATTAGATTTTGTTAAGGTAAAAAAAGATTGTGAAGATTTTTACTTAAAGTAACGGGGGCTTTAGTGAAATAAAGAGTCGTAGCTGCGGCTCTTTTTTTTGTTCCAATAACGGGTGAGTTGAACAAGGATTTTATTATAGTTTAGCGAATTTTTAATTTATCCTAATCAAAGAGAAGTGATTTGTATATGAAATATCATCAAAGGGATTTCGATGGAGAACTAAAGCAAAAGATTAAAACAATTGAAAAAACATTAAAAGATTATATAGAAGAGTTGTTAAGAGAATATAAAACTGTTTTTGCGAAAAAAAATTAAAATTCGACGCTGGATTGGATAAAGACGGAGATGATCCTTTTCAACCTAGATACCTTTCTACCGTTTCGATTGGAGTTACCGATGAAACAGATGAAAGTGATGAACTTATTGATTTTCATATGATTAGAATTTGGGAATGTGACTGTTATTTCTTAGGATTGCTAATTTCAAAAAACATCCCTGGCAGCAAGATAATTGGCGAACTAATGGATGATTCGGTGGAAGAAATCAAAACGGATTTGAAGGAATACATCGAGGAAATGTTAGTTGATTTAAGTTAATGGTTTTTCAGCTAACGGGTGCTTGAGTTAAAGACTAGAGCTGTCATTAAGGCAGCTTTTTCTCTTTGAGCTACGGAGTTTAGTGTAATAAGATAAGTAAAAAAGGTTATCATACCAATTCAATATGATAATATGAGTGTAATCTTTTAGAAGAGGTGAGTTTAGTTGAGCAGAGTTGAGCAGAGTATAAAGTTAGATTTAGAACGAATTGTTTTTATTGGGAGGACTTTTGAAGAGTATTTTGATATGTTCTCGCTTTCAGAGGAAGAACTGCAAGGAAAGAAAATACTCGATTGTCCAGCAAGTGCTTGTTCATTTACTGCTGTTGGTAACAAATTGGGTTTAGATGTAACAGCTTGCGATATTGCGTATTACCATTCGGGTGAAGACCTAAAAAATAAAGGTCTCCAGGATATTGAACACGCGATGGAACATATGCAAAAAGCCCAAAACAATTATAAATGGGATTATTTCAATGATATAGAAGGTCTTAGAAAACATCGTTTAAGTGCCTTACAAGCTTGTGCTAACGATATGTGGGAATCCAATGAAAGATACGTCCATGTCACTTTACCTTCTTTGCCTTTTAAGAATGCAGAATTTGATCTTCTTCTCTCTGCACATTTTCTATTTATGTATGCAGATAGATTAGATTATCAATTTCACATCGAAACACTAAATGAATTATTGAGGGTTACGAAAGAGGAAGTTCGTATTTTCCCTTTAGTTGATTTAGAGGGAAAAAGATATGAGCATTTAGATAAATTAATAAGTTATCTGGCTGACAATGGCTGTACATTTGAAGAAGTGAATGTACCATATGAATTTCAAACAAATGCTAATTCAATGTTAAAAATAAGAAAAGAATAACAAAAAGGGGTCAACGTAGATGCGTTGGTCCTTTTTTACTACCCATATTGTTGCACTAACGGAGCAGGTTTGTTGTAGAAAAGAATGAATCAGGTTCATACATATTTTTTTATGTTCGGGGAAACTAACCTTAAAACTCGAAATTTTGGGGTGTGTATGAAAAAAAACATTTGTATTATGTTAATTATTTCTTGTGTTTTAGTTTCTTCTAAGATTGGGACAGTGTTTGCAGCTTCAAATAATAAATCTCCAACTTATGAGGAAACCCTTTTTGATATAGGTTTTCAATCGGTTGACGAATCTTTAAAGGCATTTGAACAGCATTATAAACGAAAATTGAGATTACCATTTAGAGTACCACCCGTGGCTTTTACTCATATTTTTGGGAGGTTTAGTGATTTAGATGGTGATTTAAATGATACTCTGGAGGTTATGTTTATAAGTGATAAATCATCCAAAAATCATTATAAAATAAATGTTCGTCCTGCAAAGTATGGAATATCTATAAATAATAGAGATGCAATAAAAACATATAAGCTAGAGGATGGGAACAAGACGACTTATATTGTAACTCGCACGTCTAATCTTCTTATATTTGAAAAAGATAATTGGCAGTATTTGCTGAGTATAGATAAAAGAATTTCGGATAAAGTGACTCCTCAAACTTTAGTTGAAATAGCTAATTCTATTGACTATTCACCTAATAATAAAAAGTAGTTCTTCAATTAAAGCGGACAGTCCTTAAAGTTAGCTGCTTGAACCAGGCATCCTTATAGAAGGAGTGGCTTTCGCGGCAGCTCTTTCTTATTGAACAAACGGGGAGGAAGAGTTTCAGCCTAAATTAAAAGAATTGATTTAACGAGTAATAGACCCGAATATTATCCTTGTGTTAAAATATGGATAATAGGAATAGGAGGGTAATTCAATTGAAATCAATACTTTATGGATTATTCGTAATAGGCGTTGCTTACTTTGGATTGTTTTTATTCAACGGAATTAGTAATGTACTTCTAAATGGGATTTGGGTAGTCCCGTTTATTATGGGGATTGCCGTCTCCTTATATTTCATAATAAGATTTAAAAAAGAAAGAAATGTAACGCTTATATGGTCTTTCGCAGTAATGGCATTAAATGTTGGTTGTTTAGGACTTTTTTGCTTTTCTTATTACTTAGTACATATCATAGCATAAAAAAGAAGAGCTCTTATTATGGTAACTTGTTCTGTTCCCTATCACAAACATTAAAAATATGAATGTAAATTAAATGAGTGTCAATTCGTAAATGACACTCATTTTTTATTGGTTTAAAGCTATTTGTTTTGAAATCACATAAAACTATGTATAGGAAAATTCACCACAAATTGCTTAGAAAGCTATATGATTGGATACAAATGTTAAGATGTAATAAAGTTTGTAAAAAATTACACTTAAAGTAACGGGTGCAAGAGGTTAAGAAGGAACCTAACAGTTGCGGTCCTTTTTCTTATTGAAGTAACGGCAGCATTCCTCGCATACAATTCGTATAATACTAATTAAATTTTAGTGGTTCTCAAATAACGGATTTTCCTACAGTATGCTTTCATTATTTTGAAGGATAATATATAAAGCACTATAATTTAATTAACGTTTAAGATGAAAAAGGGATGGTGTATGATGAAAAAGCAGCTTCCACCTGGCCAATTCGAAACAGAAAAATGGCCAATACTGCACAGAGGGGATGTTCCCCAGTTTAATGAAGTCACATGGAATTTCAGACTTTTTGGAGAGGTGAAGGAAGAAAAGTTCTTATCCTATAAGGAAATCATGGAGCTTCCAAAGACGATATCAAATGTTAACATGCATTGTGTTACCACTTGGTCTAAATTTGATACAACTTTTGAAGGAATTGCACTTAGAGAGTTTTTGAAATTTGTTGAAATTAATGAAGATGTAAAATACATTAAAATTTACGGTTACTCAAATGGGGACAGATTTGGTTATTCTGCAAACCTGCCGCTAGAGCCTTTATTAGGGGAAGATTCTTTGTTTGTATACCGTTGGAAGGATAAAGATCATGATTGGCAAGATATTGATCCAAAACATGGTTATCCACTAAGGTTTATTCCACCAGAAGTATTTTACCTATGGAAAGGCTCAAAGTGGGTATCAGGGATTGGGTTTATGAAAGAAGACGAGGCTGGTTTTTGGGAAGAGCTTGGCTATTCGATGACTGCAAATCCATTTAAGGAAGAGCGGTACCGTTAACACAGGCTGCGAAACAAAAAGGAGGGTGAGAAGTACTTAAACTTTTGATACTTTGCTTCCATTAAAAAGAAAGTCATTTTTTTTGTAACGGTGCAGGTTAATGGAAGAAGAATGGATTCCAGCTAATCCGAATGGAAGAAAGACAAAAACGAAAACAGAAAGAAAAACCGTAGTATTTTTCTCATTGAAGATCCCTTTACCTTGTTAGTAAAGGCTAATAGTTAATTCAAAGTCAACAGTGGACAGAAGTTGAAAGAAATAAACTTATTTTGTTCACAAACGGGTGCGATAATGTGAAATGGGCGATACTTAGAGGATCGCTTTTTTATTCTCTACGGTACAGTTTGGTTGAATAAATTAAATGGGATAAAAAATACACAAGTTATTCGAAAAAAGGTTAAGTAAGGAAGATTTAGCACATCACAGGTAGAAGGAGGAGTTGAAATGAAATTTACTATTCGAATTTTCTTCAGCGAAAACTTTAATAATTCAATATTTGAAAGAGAGCTAAAAAAATCCTTAGAGGAAATTAGTGCATCTGTTACAAGTATTAGTTTTAAGGAATTTGAAGAAAAATACATACATAATAAAAGGAATATTATTGAGGTAAATGTTGAAGTTAAAGGGGAATATATCGATTACAGAACCGTTTTTGGTTGTGTATTTTTAGTATTAGATGAACTTTCTTTAAATTTATCTGGATTAGATATAAAAGAATAATAGGCTTCCCTAAGTGTTTTTGTATTTCTAAATTTCCCCTAATAAAAATTTTGTTTTTTAAGGGCAAAGACTTTCAATCATGCTATGCAGAGCATATTCAAAAGTATCCAACCATGGTAGGTATTGTTCAGCAATTTAGAACTAATGGAGTTTTTGCCAATTGATAGTAGCAAACACAAGGAGTATGTTATTCCTTTTCGTAGAGATTCTTTCTTTGTTAGTTTTGGGACAGATAAAGATTTTGGGGATGATAATCAGTATCTCGATTGGTTGCAACAACAGTCTTCAAAAAACCCTAAAGGCTTTGTTTTAGTTGTTGAAAACAATGTACCAATCGGTCAACTCGAACTAACTATAAAGGAATATGAAGGAAAAGAAATTGGCTATGTCAATCTGTATTACCTTATCCCTGGAAAACGAGGGATGGGTTTAGGTTCCCATTTAAACCACTATGCTATTACATTCTTTAAAAACAATAATGTTAGTGAATACCATCTTCGTGTTTCTCCAACGAATAAACAAGCCATTGCATTTTATGCTAAAAATGGAATGAAGCAGATTAAAACTGAGATGACTGGTAAAGTTGTTAGAATGTCAGGGAAAATTTAAAGATTACAACCTTTTTTAATTAAAAGATTGTGAAGTGTTGTACTTACACTAAAAGGTGCAAGAGTTAAAGAATGGGATAGCTGCGGCGATCCCATTTTCTTATTGTGCTAACGAAACAGTTTAGCTCAATAAGGGGTTCTGTTATTTCACAAAAAAAGCTGACGTATAAAAACGTCAGCCATATTAATTATAGAATCAAGAACAAACAAATCATTACAAAACGATTCTTGGATACAAAAAAGCTCATTACATCATCGTGTGGCTATTTGTTTGATCCTTCTAGTTCTTGTGAACGGACGAACAAAAGTGCCAATACAGCACCTATAAACCCAGCTATACCAGACCATAAAAATGCTTGTTGAAAACCTTCATTTAAAGCGACAATGGGGTCTCCGGCGTCACTAGAGGCAGTTGCCGCCCCAGCAATTGCAACCATGATGGCTAGTCCCAATGCTGAGCCAATCTGGTAAGTAGTGTTATACAACCCAGATGCAAGACCTGACTCTTCTGGTTTAGCATTAGATACTGCAGCAGTGGTAGCTGGCAGATAAGCAAGGGCATTGCCCAGAGCAGCTAATAATAAAGCCAATAGTACACTCGTCCAATAGTTTCCATTAACTGATGTGTTTAGGGAGAACAATAGTCCTGAACTGCCGAGTATAAGGAACCCGACAACCATAGTAATCTTCAATCCGAATTTCTCCATTGCCTTTCCAGCTACGGCAACAACGAATACTGCCATGAGTATTGGTGCAGGTAATAAAGCCATTGCTGCAGAGAAAGGAGCAAATTTCAATACCTGTTGTAAATACAATACAAGGAAATAAATAATCGGAACCCATGCGATTGATAACAAGACGAGCGAAACGTTACCGATAGACAAGTTTCGAGTCTTAAATATACGAAGTGGGACAAGTGGTTCTTTTTTCATAACCTGGATTATAATAAAAATGATAAACAACAAAGTTCCAACGGATAATGACCATACTGTTGATAATGACCCCCAACCACTGTGCTCTGCGTTTGCGACACCATAAACCAATAAAACTAATGCAGTTGTAACGGAGATGGCTCCAGAATAATCAATGCGTCCACTCATACGCTTTCCTTTTTGTAATAGTCTTGGCGACAAAAGCAAAATGATAATACCGATAGGAACATAGATTAACAACGCCCATCTCCAGCTTAAAAATTCTGTAAGGATACCACCGAGAACGATACCGATTGAACCACCTGCTGCCCCTGAGAGTCCCCATAAAGCAAGAGCTTTACTTAGTTCTTTCGGATTCGTAGCAAACAGAATCATGACAATAGAAAGAGCCGCAGGTGCAATCAATGCGGAACCAGCACCTTGAACTGCCCGTGCGATGTTAAGCACTACATCGTCCCAAGCCACTCCTGCAAGAAGGGAAGCCACGGTTAAAATTGAAAATCCCCACATAAAAATGCGACGATGCCCGAATAAATCGCTCAACCTTCCTCCTAATAACAGAAGACCACCAAAGAATATAAGAAAAGCAGTCATTACCCATTGTAAATTTTCTTGTGAATAACCTAGAGTTTCTTTGATAGATGGAAGGGCAACTTGTATAATTGCACTATCCATCATAACCATGAAATTTGCAAAACCTAACAAAGCAAGTGCTTTCCAACGCTTAGGATCTGCTTGTGTAAGTGTCTGTGAACCCGTCGACATAAAACAATCTCCTCCAATTCGCATAGAAATATAGCATACCCTAGTATAGTATACTTTTGCTTAAAAAAATAACTTGAATCTTTCTTCCTTCAGGAAGGGAACAATCATGAACCATACTTTCCCCTGACAACAACACCTTACTATACCCCCCTATAGTATGTCAATGGGTTTTTAAAAATCTCTTTTTTATTTTGAACTACAAATACAAAAGCTCTGATCTATTAATCAGAGCAATTTAATTGATATTAAGAATTTATAAATAAAGGAACATGTTAAGCATGCCGAAGATAAATTAAGAAATCTGGTCGTTTTTACCCTTAAAATGAGTAGGATTCTCCATCATCTGGTATTAAAACATTATCGGAGATTCCTTTTTCATTAATAAATCCTTTTAATTCATCTCTTGATAATGTCCAATGATTAACTGCTTCCATATGAACAGAAATAATTTTTGCATTAGGTGCAGCCTTATAAACTTCATAAATGTCATCTTTATCCATTACCAGAGAACCGCCTACTAGGAATTGATTATCTCCGCCATTTACAACAATAATTTCTGGTTTATTTGTTTCTATTACATCTTGAACAGCATCATACCATACCGTGTCTCCAGCTACATATAAAGTTTTTTCATTTGTATGTTTGAAGACAACGCCACACACTTGACCAGCATGTTGTAAGATTTCGCCTCTGCCATGCTCGCCTTTTGTTTTAATTAATTCTATACCTTCAAAGACAGTATCTTCCTTTAAAACCTCTACATTTTTGAAACCTGCGTTTCGAATGACTGTCGCATCTTCTTCATTTTGGGAAAATAGTTTAATTTCTTTTGGCAACGCTTCTATAGCAGCATTATCCCAATGGTCAGGATGCAGATGAGTGACAATGACAGCATCAATATTAGATATAATATTATCAATGGATGTTGGTAAGCTTACTAAAGGATTATTTTGGTCTTCTCTTGGTGCAGGGGGTAAACCTACTCCAGTTCCAAAAGGAGGAAGACTTCCCTTTTCTGATAACATTGGATCTATTAAGAACTTTTTATCTGCATATTGAACAACAAGCGTAGCGTTTCGAATTAGTTGTATATTCATTTTAAGTAACTCCTTTTCTTTAAAATTAGCTTTGAACAATGTATATTCTATACTATGACCCATTGACCGATACATAGATTAAATAAAGTGTTTTGCTCGTTTTACTTTATTTATGAAAGGAGTTAAAAAAATGTTAGATAACACGGATCGGCTTATTCTAGATGAACTTTCCAAGAATAGTCGGATAACGATGAAAGAGTTAGGTGAGAAAGTCCATTTAACAGGACCAGCTACTTCAGCTAGAGTGGCGAAATTAGAGGACAGCGGGATTATTGAAGGGTACACTCTTAAAGTTAATCAAATAAAAATGGGGTTTCTCGTTCACGCCCTTATACATATTTTTTCAAGAAACACTAATCATCAACCGTATTTGTCGTTCATTAAACAACAAGCTCAATACGTCATTAACAACTACAAAGTCAGTGGAGAAAGTTGTTATCTTCTCGAATGCAAATTTCCATCCAATGAAATATTAGATGAATTTTTGTTGGAATTAAGTAATTATGTGAGTTATAAATTATCAATTGTTATTAATAAATAGTAACTTTGTGAAAAATGTACTTAAACAAACGGGTGCAAGAGTTAAAGAATGGGATGGCTGCGGCGATCCCATTTTCTTATTGTGTTCCCTCAGTTAGATACGATTATCTCTCGAACACTCACTTAGGGTTCCTCCTTAAGGTTTTGATTTAGAGTGGTGTCTATACTCATATCTTACTGAGGGACCTAATTTATTTCAAAGTTGATAATTAGCTTTCTACAGGAATTCTAACTGGCAGTTTAATGGAATAAGAAGTTTTACCAAGAATAGGTTAATAACATTAAGAATTATCATATGGTGAAAATAAATTTAACTTATATAAATTTATTCGTTACTTGAAGTATTTTAGGAGTATAATAGTATTTTGGTATTTCTACAATGACAGATTTTTTTCTTAGCTATTACTTACAAATCCTTCTAAGATTATATTATCTAGATATTGTAAAATAATTCTAATTCAGTTATAAAAAGAGGTGCATTATGCTACAAAAATGGTTTCAAAAATCATGGGGGATTATTTTATTACTCCTTTCACTACTTGTTTTATTTACTGGTTGCACACAACAAAATAATATAGAAACCAAAATAAATAAAACTCAAGAAGTAACCAAAAAGAACGCAGCCACTGTTGAAAGCAAAAAAAGTATACCTGATGATGTAACTAGTCCAAGCGTTCCTGCCACTAGCACACCAACCACAACAAGTGTTAATGGTGATTTTGACTACAGTAAATATACATTAATCGAAGTAGATGGCGGAGATATGTCAGGATATAGAAAGCCGAATGTCAGAGTTGATGTCGGATTTGGCGACAGGGAATATTGGGCCTTTACAAATGAATACGGACAACTAATTCGTGTTGAGGCAAAAAATATAACACTCCAAAATCCGAATACTGAACATGTTTCATCTTCTGGGAGATACTATTCTGATGAAGCGAAGGTTCCCGGCACAGAGAGCCCAACGTTAGATGAAGGGCATGTAATTGCTGATTCACTTGGGGGAGTATCTAACGCATATAACATTACACCTCAAGACAGTATTCTCAATAGGCACGGCGATCAAGCTTATATGGAAAAAGTGATTCGAGATGCAGGAGGTTGTACTGATTTCGTTGCAGTGATTCAATATCCAAATACTCAGACGCAAATTCCAAACCATTATAAATTCACATACAAAATTCAGGGCAGATCCATCACAGATGAATTTGACAATGTAAACCCAGATGAAGTGAACAAAAATTTAGGGAAAACGACAGATACGAGCAGTACGCCAGCGAAAACAGACAATGTACCAGCAAATGAAACGGTAAGTAGTAATGAAGATATTAGTAAGGTGGATACCAATCATAATGGACAAGTTACGATCGCTGAAGCAAAAGCTGCTGGCTTTAAAATGCCAATTACGCGCGATTCATGGCTCTATAAATATATGGACGATCGAGATGGTGACGGACTAGTAGGTGAGTAAAAAAGGCTATATAAACATATAACACAAAAGTGAAGAAAGGCTGCTATTTTCTGCGGCCTTTTTCTTGTTGTACGAACGTAGCAGGTTAGTGGAAGAAGGAGTTTAAAAGGAATATAGATTGCTTGTAAATGCACTTTACTTAAAAGAGCGTTACAAACTATTATTTCGGAATATTGGCTTTTATTAGAGCTAGACTTAAATATTTTTGGTAAAATTGTTAATAAAAGGGGGATTGGATTGAAAAAATTTTATTTGTTAATTTTAATGGTCATTACTCTAGTAGGTTGTCAAACAAATAAAACATCTCAAGCAAATAAAACATTTTTAAAGTATAAAAGTGCTGTTGAATATGGGCTACAAGACGAAGGAATTACCAAAGATGATATCATTGATGAAATTCAGGTTGGTGGGGAACAATTTATTATTTTTTCAAACGCTAATTTAAGTGATTCAATTGCAATTGCAAATATTAATGTAGACAAAAATGGTGCTTTTACTTGGAACCTAGTTGGTTCAAGAGGTGCTTTTGCAATGAGTTCAAATCATAGTATTCCTTCGGTTAAGGATGAAATTCAAACGATATCCAGAAAAAAATTTAATTTTTATCTGGGACCAGATAAAACTAAACTAGCGTTGATGGCAGATATGGATATCGAAGAACTTAAATACGATGGAAAAAGAGAGTTGTATTATATTATTAGGGAAATATAGATTTTTTACGCCCTTTTTTTATGGGAATATCAGCAAGTATTGGGTAATTTGGTTGTATTAAAAAGGCGGTGGTTTTTATTGATTAAAAAGTATTTAGTTTTATATGTCCCAGCGATAATTATTTCAGCCATTCTATATTTTACATTACCTCAACATTTAAAATATCTAATAATAATTCCTCCAGGGATAGCTGGGGTGATTTATAATATTTGGTCAAAAAGACCGATAAGGTAAAATGAATTTATTTTCGTTATTGATAACGGGAGCTTTACTTTAAAAAGAACCGACGAAAGGGGTACAAATGCTTGAAAAAGAGAGTAGACCTTATTATAAAAATTCTTTTAACCATTGGTTTTCTAACACTATTTACACCTTTAGATAAGAATATTTTATATAAAACTACAATCCTGATTTTAGGGTTAATTTATATTTTTTTTATAAAAGACTACCTAATCAAAAAAAATGGACGGACTAAATAAGCTACGCAAAGAGGTCAGCAACCCCGGAGTGGGTATGGGTACGATTAAAAAAGTTGGCTAAAGGATTATTTTATCAGATAAAATAATATTCTTCTTAAACTCTCGGGTGCATTACTGGATCAACGGTAATGCTTTTTTCTTATGAAGTAACGATGCAGGTTAGTTGAACAAGGGATATAGAGGAATTACGTCGAAATAGTAGGTAATGTAGCAAATTGGTGTTTTTTGTAAGTGCGATTTTATCGGAATATATATTTATTTTTTCATCTTAACTGTGTTGGTAGCTGCAATATTATTTTTTATCTCTAAAAACGGACAACGTCCCAATTTACGAAGGGTTAAATTATTTTATGATGCTGAAGATAAAGGTATAGTTATGTACCTCGTTATAACAGTCGTTTCGACTATAGCTTTATTTTGGTTGCTCCAAATAAAATTATAAAAAATGCAATGTAATAAATGAAACTCCTATTTTAGCAACTTGGTTTTTTGTGCTAGTGAAAAAGGATATAGTTAGAAAAACGAAATATTTATCTAATAGAAAATAAACTATGACCTTTTAATAGAATTGAGGTGGAATATGAAGAAAGAATGGATGTGGAGATTGTTGGTTCTTTCTGTTTTTTTTATTATTACTATCTATTATAGTTGGGAACTTTTTTCTACTGATTGGTCATATTCTTTAGGCGGACTTCCTTCCGATATATTGATGTTACTTACTGGTTTATTAGGAATATTTATATACTTTCCAAGGAAAGACAAAGGGAAATAAATTTTTTTATGTTTTTAACAAGAAGGTTTTTAGCTTAAAGTATGTGAAATATTATACTTAAACAAACGGCTTTGCGGAAGACCCGTCTGTCATTCCAGTGAGCTTTTTCTTGTTGAGCTAACGAAGCAGTTTACTTGAAGAAGGATTAATCGATTTATTTTAGGAATTAAATAGGGAGTGTCTTTTTATGGAGAAAACCAAAATTGTAATAGGAATTCCTGGGAATTGGAAGAGCCGAACTGAAATTATTCAAGCCGTTGCTTCGAAAAGTGGAGGATATTTAATGGCGGGGAATATCATTCATAATGCTCAAAAAAGTATAGGATTTCAGGTTGAAGTCTATGAATACGATTCTAATCTTAGTGAATCGTTCAAATATGCTAGTAGGGGATCTATATCGAAAGAAGTTTTAGTTGAATTAGATAACCATACCTATACCCTATATGTGATTACAGATGTAAAGGATATTCAGGATGTTAAAAATGTGGTGGATTTAGGTGTTGGATTACTCGAAGCCGGTGGCATAGCCGTTAAAATAGAGAATTCCGGTTTAGCCCATTCTAAAGAGGATTGGTTAGAACTTCAAAATAACCTTGAATATTTCCCTTTATATACCCATTTTGTAACTTTAATTGGGGAAGGAAATTTATACTATTCTTGTGGTATGCTGGTTTTTGGTCTTCCAGATGTAATTACTTCGTCTCAGTTATCTCCGGAAGACGCTGCTGATCTAATAAATAATTTTAATCTATACAGCTTGGTTGAAAGACCTTCAATTAAAGATGGAGAAACATTTAGCATTGGAAAAGATACAGCTGTAATGAAAATTGCTAAAATGAATGATTCAAGATACGACCAAGATAATTTATCCTATAACCCATATGGATTAATTGAGTTAAGAGAAAAGAAAGAGAAAGGTAAGTTTTGGAACATCTTCAAATGAAAGAAAAGGCTGATGCGGCAGCTCTTTTTCTTGTTCAATTTACTCGACAGTATTCTTGAAGTATAATCTAAAATATGTGAAGAAGTGTGCTTAAACAAACAGGGGCGTTAGTTGGACAAATCATATAAAAAGACCGACTCTATCGGTCTAGTGTGGAACTCCTCAAAAATAGGATAATGATCAAATAACCTGTTTTTTTTATGTTCTACAAAAAAAACGGCTTCCATTTTTGAGTTTAATCCGTTTTAAGCAACATATTAGTGGTAATAAGTACCCCCTTTAAAAAAGCAACCCTATTTATAGAGTTGCTTTTTCCACTCATTGATGATCTCGTCCTTCGAAAATTTTTCTTTCTAATTCCGCGTCAAAAATGGCCTGCCACCTTTTCCCCTCTAGAGAAATCGTCATAAAAACATAAACTTGCCTATTTGGGTGATAACCATCACCGCCGACCCTGGATTTTCCATATTGATCCGCACGAGAAAGAACACTATTAATGTCCTTAAAATAAGTTTTTTCTCGGATATTCAGTTTCGCATTTTTAAATTCAGTATATTGCTTTCTATCAAGCGACATATAAAACGATTCAACGTCCTTAAAACTCTTTGCAGAGTTATCTGGATACTTGCTCCAAGGTTCATCATTTTGTGCTGCCTTTACCATTTGAATATTAAGAGCAAAAATTGTAGTCATCATTGCTAATAAAGCCACTGAAACTATTCTCTTCATTTTAAAAACCTCCTTTTACAAGTAGTTTTCCAAAAAGAGGAATGAATTATTACTCCATCCAGTTAAAAGTCCTTGTTCAACTAAAGAGGCAGGATAGTTGAAGAAGAAATGGACATATGTTCCAAAAAGGATTTATTGATTTCGATACGTTGATTTTTTAAGGAGATAAACTCCAATGATGGTTTATTTATGAGAGCTGTATCGGTGCGTGTACATATGTAAAACAGTAGAAAAAATTACAAAAAATAAAGGGGCTACCTAAATAATAATAAATCATTAATATGTTCTATGTATCAGTGACACTGTAACTCATTTCCTTAATTTACTACCATATAGTTCCTGAGCCTTAATCCCAACCTTCTGATAGATGGTGTGTTTTGAAGTTAATGTAATCAGGAGGTTTGAAGAAACTTTTATACTATACTGAAGATTTAAGTGAAATCGCTATCGGAAAGAATACAAAAGTAGCTAGAGAATGTTATTAAATAAGCACCAGAAAGTGCTTATCTAACAACCTCATCCAGAGAAATGATATTATGCTTTAACTCCTTATTTGAATCTAAAACACCTATTACAAATTGATTATCTTCTGTTATTGTCGCATATCTAAAATGTTCATCCCCATTAATATGGAATGCTGTTTCCTGTTTTGCCTCCAGCTTAGCAAAGACATCGTCTGTGTAATCGAGTGGTAGAAAATCATCTAATCCCTCTGTTGGTCTACCAACCCAATGGAAGAGTAAATTTTTGATTGAGTATTGCTCAATCATCGATAAATTTTTCTTGAATTTTAGTTTATTCACCGATACTGTGTTCACTTAATCACTCCTAAGAAAGTATGTATAGTTTATACTTTAAAAAACCTAACTACAACGGTATTCCTGTAACATAATATTTACATTTTGATTTCGAGTTAATTAAAATAGGGGTCCAATTTGTCAATCCTTTTTCGTATGGGCAAACGGTCAGGTTAGTGAAAAAGAAAAAACCCCAAGTAAATATTTACTTGGGGGGATGTTTTTCATAGGGAAGATATGGAACTTTCTTAGGCGTATATGTAATTACATCAGAAGAATAAATTTCGATTATTAATTTGTTTTCTATCGATTTTGCAAGTATGAGTATAGGTTGATTGTAATTATTTTTAAAGATTAAATCAGGCCCATTCCAACTAACGGTGGCATCCCGCTTTGGTGGAACATAAGAAACCTCTCTACTGTGTGAATTACGCTGAATAATATTTAAACCAGCATTATCAACTGCATTAAAAAGGGTAGACGATACTTGACAAATTCCACCGCCAAAGTCCACTGAAAATTCCCCATTAACGATTACTGTTGCTTGCATATATCCTTTTCCTTCTGTTCTTTCTCCAACCACGTTATTAAAGGAAAATATTTCACCTGGAAAAAGAACATAATTATTAATGGCTTTTACAGCAAGAGAAATATTATTGTTTCTTTCTTTGTTATTGGAATTGAAAAACGTTACATATTCCCCAATTTTTTCACCTCTAATATTTCCAAGTAATTCACTGTCGACCCTTGGATAAATAGCTAGTAAGGGGACTTCTAATGTAGATAAGCCATTATTAAAAAAATAAGAAAAAATATTTTCTGTGAAAACTTGGCGATTTAAACGGTAACCTAGTTGTTCAGGTATAATATTCCCGTTTTTATCTATAATTGCATTTTTGGGATTTTTAGTTACATGCTGGTCAATACCGTCCATGAATATTTTAAACTTTTTTGTATCCAAAATGGATAATATAGGTAAGTGTAACGAAAAGGTAGTACGGTTGGCAACGGAGATAGGATCACTGTTGTTAGTGACTACTAAACTTCCTGGCATAATCACTTGTTGAGATAAAATTATTAGTCCAAGCCTCCAACTAAAATTCCTATGCGTAAAACCTCCCTGATTTAATTATGAGTTAAAATAACCATTTCATGTAATTGCAGCTATTCTTTTATTACGGTCATTTCTGGAAATAAAACCTTTACACCAATTATTGTTAAAAAACTTTCATTTAAAGAAAAGGGTGTAAGAGTTCAAGATAAAAATGAGTTGCAGCGGCAACTCATTTTCTTATTGTGCTAACGGGCAGGATAGTTGAATAAGGTTAGTCATGATTAGGAGTATTTTACTTTGAATATTGAACTAGTTGAAATAAATAGAAAGTAGTTTATTCGAAAGCGAAAAGGACTATTATTTGGTATTATATACCTAGGACGCTACCCCCGTTTTTAACTACATTAAGGAAGCTTTAATGGTCTTAAAGAATCAGTCGAGGCCATCTACTTCGAATTAAAATGGCCAAATCTTAGTACAACAATAAAATACCTTACATATAAGGTGTTATAAGCTGGTTTCCTCATTAAGAAGCCTCTTCTGGTTGTGCGATTTCAAATTCACCTTCTGCATACTCTTGCTCCGCATAATGGCTTCCCCATTGACAGAGCTCCTGCAAGATAGGTTTAAGAGATTCTCCAAGTTCAGTGGATGAATATTCAACCTTCGGTGGTACTTGATTATACATCTTTCTGCTCACAAGTCCACTGTCTTCAAGCTCTCTAAGTGTTTGAATCAGCATTTTCTGAGTTATATTTGGGACAATGCGCTTTAATTCACTCGTTCTCTTTGGTCCATTCATTAAAAAGTATAATACAAGACCTTTCCATTTTCCGCCAATGATTTCCTTTGTCACTTCAAAACCACAACTAAATTTTTTCAAGTCTAAACCTCTCCATTCCACATTTATTACTTTTTAGTTACTATATCACAAAAAAGTGGGTACTTCCGTTAATGTGCTTACTGAAGGATACTATATCTTGTAAGTTGTTCTTCAAGTACTTGGGGAATGGTGTAACGGAATCGCCGCAAAATATAAAATTTATAGGAGGAGTCAATATGACCAATCAACAAGTTCAACTCAATATTCGTTTTAAGGCTAAACCAGGGAAGAAAGAAGAATTCCGCAAGGAGCTATCTTCCCTTATTGAGGAGATGTCATCCGAGAAGGCATTCATTAGCGCCATTGTATCGGACGATCTGGATCAGCCGGATGACTTGATCATTTATGAAACATGGCAAGGCACGAGAGATAGCTGGCTTGCGGAAGAATTTATTAAACCATACCGCAAGAATTACGAAGGAACACTGGGCGATTTAATTGTGGATAGAAGCGTCAGCTGGTTGCAACCGAAGGGCGAATGGGGAAGTCATATAACGAATGCGTGATGACGTTGAATCTTTAATCATTTAACCGAAGAAGGCAAACGCCTTGAAAGTGTGGTTATCCCTATTCTTAGGGATACCCATAAAACCGTATTGAATGGAATAACGGATGAACAATCCGAAGTGTAACATAATTTAATTTCAAAAATTATTACCAATACATCAGGAGGAAATAAAGGATGAATATTGTTGTACTCGTAGGAAGTCTAAGGAAAGAGTCTTATAACATGCATCTGGCTAAAACAATGCAGGAAAGATACAAAGAAAAAATGAACTTGGAAATTGCCGACATCCGTTCCTTGCCTCATTTTGATCAAGATGAAGAAAACAATCCGCCGCAGTCTGTAAAAGAATTCAAAGAGGCAGTTTCAAATGCTGACGGAGTTGTCATTATTACTCCGGAATACAACTGGTCGATTCCTGGTGTTTTGAAAAACGCCTTGGACTGGGCTTCGAGGGTGGATAAGGTTTTCATTGGCAAACCAGTCATGGCTCTCGGTGCGACTATGGGAATGCTCGGAACCGTGCGTGCCCAAATGCATTTGCGTGAAATTCTGGATGCCCCTGGCATTCAAGCAAGAATCCTTCCTCCGGGCGGAAATGAAGTACTAATCGGTTTTGCCCATCAGAAGTTTGATGAACAATCAGGCCAATTAGTTGACGAAGGAACGCTTAATTTCTTGGACAGTAAAGTCGAAGCATTTATTGACTTTGTAAAATCACAAAATTAAATGAACAACAAAAAGACCGGCCCGCAATATGGCCGGTCTTTTCGCTTACCTGAGGAGGTGTCTGCCAGGTAAGGTGGATATGGCGGCTAACGGGATCCTCCTCCTATGGACAGGTACGTTCTACCCCAGCTACCGTAATGATAAAACTATATAAAAAATGGTCACCCAGAAATATCTGGCTGACCTTATAATACGAACGTGGCAGGTTGAATAAAGCAGGTATCTAGACAATCGTTTTTACACAATTCTAATAGATATTAGAGAGTCTTATAGTCTTTAATAGATAGGAAGGGTTGAATACATAGAAGTACTCAAAAGCAACTAATTACGCTTTTCATACAATGTTAAATTTAGCCTTGTCAAAATCAAGCAAACCAATAGGGGTACAGACACTAGCAGAAAAGCTGAATGTTTCACCAACTTACTTATCTAAAATCCTAACCAAGCTTGTAAAAGAAGGAATGGTATCTTCTGTGTCAGGAGCAAATGGTGGATATTCATTGACAAGAGGCTGGGAATCCATTTCTTTTCTTGATATTATTTTTGCTATTTAGGGAAAGTCATCATTGTTTGAGTGCGGATTAGACCATGGACCTCAATGTCAGATCCAAAAAGTAATGTTGAAGTCCGAAGAAAAAATGGAAAAAGTCTTTTCAGCTGTCCTTATTGTGATGGCTGGGAGTTGAAAGACCTTCCGCTAATGATTATTTCAGAAAGCCACTCTGCTTTCCATATGGCTAAAACAGTTTACAATTGGAGCAAAGACTTAATTGTTTGTACCAATGGAAAGAAGATATTAACGGTAGAGCAAAAGAATATGTTACAAAGAAAAGGAATTAAAGTATATGAGCAAAAAATTAAATCTCTAATTGGCGGAAATGGGAGTTTAGAAGCTGTAATTTTTGAGGATGGTGAAGAGGTAAAGAGGAATGGAGGATTTGTGACACCTGAATGGATTCAAGCCACCACTTTCGGTCAATCTTTAGGATGTAAAACACACGAGCTCGGTGGAATTATAACTGATCAATTTGGCAGAACTAATATTGAAGGGCTATATGCCGCAGGAGATACATCAGTTATTGCTCCTTCACAAGTGATTATTGCAGCAGCGGAAGGTTCTAGAGCCGCAATGGGAGTCAATACAGACTTATCTCAAGATGATTTTAATTATACTATTTAAAAACTTTGTGAAACAATGTACTTAAACTATAGGGGGCGATTCTTCAATAACGAGGGATCGCTTTTTCTTTATTGAATTACCTATGCAGGATAGTAGAATAAAGATCTCAACTTCTGAATAATACAATAAAAAAGATAATCCTTACAGAATGGAGTGTTGTATTTGAGGATATTGGTGACTGGTTCAACAGGACAACTAGGTTCAGTTTTGTTAAATCAACTAAAAGGCTCTGATTATGAAGTTAAAATAACTTCGAGAAGAAAGCCTGAAGGAATAGAACATTTTGAGTGGGTTTATAGTGATTTATTGTCTGGTGAAGGTTTAGAGGAAGCAATAAAAGATGTAGATGTCATTATTCATGCAGCAACAAGTCCAATTAAAAATTCAAAAGACATAGAGGTTAAAGGGTTTGAAAACTTTTTAAGTAAATTGCAATACATAAAACATTTTATTTATCCATCCATTGTAGGCATTGAGGAAATACCATTGAAATATTATAAACTTAAATACGAAGCAGAAGACTTGTTAAAGAATAGTTCTATTCCTTTTACAATTGTACGTGCAACTCAATTCCACGGCTTTATTGAAAATTTACTTTTATCCAAACCTCTCTTTAAGAGGTATGTGATCCCTGGAAGCATTAAAATTCAGAGCGTGGATGTAGGTGAATTTGCTAAACATTTAATAGATTTGATTAACATGGGTCCTCAAGGAAGAACTGATGACTTTGGTGGACCAGATATTATGACGTTAAGAGAAATGGCTGAGCTAAAAATTAAGATAAATAATGAAAAAAATAAAATTTTAAGCATTACTTTGCCAGGAAAACTTTACAAATCTTTCTGCGATGGGAAAAACACCAATTTTATACAAAGAACCGGGAATATATCATTTGAGAATTATCTTAAAAATAAGATAGATTAAGGATGTGTATGGTAAAAAGTTGATATCACATAAGGATATAGAGCGACTCTATTTTTCACAGCTTTTTCATAGATGGATTGTTGATTGGTACAGGCGGAACATTTCAATCGCCAAATGCGACATCGAGGACCATCAAAATGCCGGTGCCTGGCCCGCGATGTAGTAATGCAATATTCCACAGGGGGCCAGTCACCAGGCTACCTCGCTATAGAAAGACTGTTTCTACTTCCAGCGGTTTGAGTGCATGTGTGTTAGTAACATAGATAAAGGCATCGTATCTTTTCGACATCCTGGATGGAACATAGTTACCTAGATGTTCGTATTTCGGGTTGTATACGACTCCAATCGCTCGATGACCAATGGGGTGGTTAAAGAGTTCTTTGTTTTGTTCGTTGAAAATCAATATTTTATCAGAAGCTCCGGCCTTATACATGAGGTCTTCCCAGCTGCCTGCTTCTGCTGGCGGCGTGATCATGATTTTAAAATCATCGCCCCATCGGTCAGCGGCAATGACAGAGCCCCGATTTGTTCCAAAGCCGACGATATAGACTTGTTCGTCGCCTTCTTGCTCTCTTAAAATTTGGCCAACATTGACCATTCCTTCGTCTGCCATATCCGTTGCTCTGGCATCGCCTAAATGGGTATTGTGCTCCCAAACAATTCCTTTTGCCTTGTTAGAAAAGAAAGCCATGATGCGATTAAGTGCTTCAACCATATGACGGTCACGAATATTCCACGACTCGGTATCATCAACCATCATTGTACGGTAATAGTTCTCTGCGTTAGCCGTTATGAGTGCATTCACCTCAAGATTTAATCCGCTCTCTTCATTTTCGGAGTGGGTATTTCTCTTTAAGCAAATTTCAGTTAAAAGCTTGACCACTTCATCTCGACAATCCTCATTGTAAAAGGCTGCGGAGACTCCATATTTCTCAGGCTGCCGATTAAACGGCTCGAAACAGGCAAATGCTTTTCGAGCTGCCTCCAGTTCGGGTGACTTTGATTTTTTCAGATACCGAAGTATTTCATCCATCGACTCCCATAGACTATAGACGTCAATCCCATAAAAACCAACCTTCTTTTCATGTGGCTGCGATTGATTATATTGCTTCAGCCATTCAATAAAGTCAACGATTTCCTCATTGGCCCACATCCATGTCGGCCAGCGGTTAAAGGCTTGAACGACATCGCGGGCATGGGGATTTTTACGATCCCACCCTTTGATATAATGGTTCACTAGCTGACATGCTGGCCAATCTCCTTCCACTGCGATGAACGTAAAACCTTTCTCCTTAATGAGCCGTTTCGAAAGTTCCGTTCGTATTTTATAAAATTCTGAGGTGCCATGTGAGGATTCCCCAAGTAAAACAAACTTCTGCTGACCAATTTCCCGGATTACCACATCTAAATTTTCTGAGTTCGTAAACGGCACCGCAAAATCCCGTATCGCCTCAACAAACACTTTCTCCATTATTCACCCTCCGAAAATAAACAATTGTACTTTTTAGGATGCTAAAATTCAGAGGTTTCATGCATGAATGAAGTAATGCAGCCACATTACATATTGTCAATCGGTAAGGTTAGTGCTAAAATCTCATTTAGTACTAGGAGTTAGGACCTGGCTATATACATATGAAAAATTTTCCCATGATGTTGGTTTTTTTGATAGGGAAGAGCGATCCTCATTGAGTTTCAAAAATTTTGTGTTAAAGGGAATGGACCTTCTTTATGAGAGTAATAAATATTCGGAATCTATATGGAATTAAATAACTTATTATTTTGCAGTTTGGGAGGAAATAAAATGGATGTAGGAGCAGAATACCAGGCAAAGTTAAGAAGCGCTGAAGAGGCAGTAAAAATGGTTCATTCAGGAGACTGGGTGGATTTCGGCTTTGGCGTGACCATGCCGATTGAGCTTGACAGAGCCTTAGCCGCAAGAAAAGAAGAACTAGCAGATATTAAAATAAGAGGAATGTTGTTAACGCGAGTGCCGGAAGTGGTCAAGGCTGACCCAAAACGGGAAACCTTTTATTATAATAGCTGGCATTTTAGTGGCGTGGACAGACAGCTATATAAACAAGGTTTATGTGATTTTATTCCCATGGTTTATCGGAATAAACCCGTATTTTACAGAAGTTATCTGAAAGTGAATGTGGCCATGATTCAAGTAACACCCATGGACCAGCATGGATTTTTTAACTTTTCCCTTACGAATTCCGCAACAAAGGCAATACTTGAAACAGCAGATACGGTTATTTTAGAAGTAAATCAAAACCTGCCACGGGTGTTAGGTGGTTTCGAAGAGTGCATACATATTTCTGAAATCGATTATATTGTTGAAGGACAAAACCCAGCGATTCCCACCCTGCCTAGAGTGAAGAGCAAAGAAGTGGACAAAGAAATTGCCCAATTTGTTGTAGAAGAAATGGCAGATGGATCCACCATCCAGCTAGGCATTGGTGCTTTACCCTCTGCGGTGGGTGAATTGATTGCCCAATCAGATTTAAAAGATTTGGGCTGCCATACCGAAATGCTAGTGGATGCATACCTTGATATGTATAATGCCGGAAAACTAACTAACAGAAAAAAGACCATCAACCGAGGAAAAGCAGCATGGTCCTTTGCACTTGGGTCACAGGAACTTTATGACTGGGTAAAAGACAACCCTTTTCTTGCCTCTTTTCCAGTTGATTATGTAAATGACCCTCGCGTGATTAGACAGCAGAAAAACATGGTGGCGATTAATAACGCGGTTGAAGTCGACATGTTTGGCCAGATTTCTTCTGAGTCATCTGGGATAAACCAGATCAGCGGAACAGGCGGGCAATTGGATTATGTGGATGGTGCCTCTCTTGCTGAAGATGGAAAAGCATTTATTTGCCTAACCTCAACCTATCGAGATAAAAATGGTGAAGTTCATTCCCGGATTGTCCCTACTCTTCATGCAGGTGAAATTGTTACCGTCCCGAGATCCCAATCTCAATACATTGTGACGGAATTTAGGAAAGTCAATTTGGCCGGCCGGTCCACGTGGGAACGTGCAGAGCTTTTAATCTCCATTGCCCATCCAGATTTTAGAGGAGGACTAATTGAAGAGGCAGAGAAGATGAAAATCTGGAGAAGGACGAACAAAAGAATGTAAAGAACTACGAATCATAAAAAAGATTGCCTGCATGGAGATAACGGGTTTACTTGTGAAATACAAATCTAATCACATAGCAAATCAAATAACTTCATAGTATGTTTCACAGGCAAAAAGGCTTAGGGTTGCGAATATCTTTAAGCCTTTTTTTAGATTTCCTCTTTTACCTAGGTGCTCTTGAGTTGTACAATTTCATTAGATTCTAAAAAGATTTTGATAAATAGGCGGAGAATGTTCTCTTATTTAGAACATAGCACTGAAAATAGCTGAAATAGGCGGACAGATTCCGGCTATTGTCTTGAAAAATGCAAAATGGGCAATTTTTCTTTGATTAATCGGAATATCTCCGCTTATATCTAGCTTTTTTAGCTCATAATTTACATTAGACGGAAATTCTCCGCTTATGGATTTCATACCTTTCCTTTGGCGAATCCCTTTGCTAATTACCACTCTTTATCGTTGGTTATTACACCTGTTTTTCCACTTTTTGCACTCCAAAAGAGAACTCGTTTCCTGGACAGGCAATCTTAAAATTAACTTTCCTCGTTTAGTAAATGATGAATTAAACGATCTTTATCATCGAAAAATTGTTTCATTATTTTATAGTGATCGGTTTCCTCCAGAGTCGTTTCCTTTATCCCGTTTTTTGTCATTTCTAAAATTTTGGAGGATGGATACGACATTAATAAGGGAGAATGAGTGGCAATAATGAATTGGGAATTTTCGTTCGTTAATTCATGGATTCTAGATAACATTGATAATTGTCTTAGTGGCGAAAGCGCCGCTTCTGGTTCGTCGAGAATGTATATCCCATCTCCTCCGAACCGGTTCATGAAGGTAGAAAAAAATGCTTCACCATGTGATTGGTTATGAAGGGGAACACCTCCAAAAGAATCAATGACTCGGGATCCACCAAGAGGATCCGAATCCAATTCTTCAATGTTAGAGGCCAAGTTATAAAAACTTTCCGCACGAAGGAAAAAACCATCTCTTGGTTTGTTTACACCTCGTATGACTTTAATATGATCACTAAGGTTGGAATAAGAATCGAAGGTAGAAAAACGAAAATTTAACGACCCGCCTTCAGGGTTGAAACCAAGTGATATTGCAATGGCTTCCAACAAAGTGGATTTCCCCATTCCATTTTCTCCCACAATAAACGTAATATTTGGATGAAAGTAAAGCTCGGTTAACTGCTTTATGCTTGGAATAGTAAAGGGGTATTTTTGGAAAGAAGGAACAGAATCCCTCGTTAATTGAATGCCTCTTATATAATTGCTAGTAAAAAAATCCATGATCAACCCTCAATTTCGTTCATTATTATTTATCATTTTACCAAAAAAAGCAAAATCATAAAATGAACCTGTTGCAAATAAATAACTCGAGGTTAGTTCAACAAGTTGGAAAAGTGCCATTTCTTTTTATGTTTCATTTCAAACCCTTTCAGATACTTCAAAATCAATCATCGGAGGTGCACTGGCACCTCTTTTTTTGGGTTGACAAATTTTTCAAATATAAATATAGTTTAATTGTTAACCTAACAATAAAATAAGTTTACATTTGAAAGGGAGAAACAAATGACAAATAAAAAATTGAAATTAAGAATGATGATTGTAACAGCACTTTTTGCTGCAATCATTGGCGTAATGGCTCAAATTACAATTCCACTTCCGCTCGTTCCAATTACAGGACAAACCCTTGCCATTGGTTTAGCAGCAACAATCCTAGGTTCTCGTTATGGAACCTTATCGGTCATTTTATATTTAATTATTGGTTCTGCAGGAGTACCTGTATTCGCTGAATTTTCTGGTGGAGTTTCAAAGCTTATCGGACCCACAGGAGGTTATTTAGTGGGCTTCCTTCCAGCTACCTTCCTAATCGGATGGTTTATGGAAAAAACAGCCTTCAACTTCAAGAATGCTGTGATTGCTAATAGTATTGGAATGCTCGTTACTTTGGCATTCGGAACTGCTTGGCTAAAGATTGCTGCCGAGCTTTCTTGGCCAGCTGCTTTTGCAGGAGGATTTACTCCGTTTATTATTGTTGGATTAATCAAGGCTGCCCTTGCTTCGTGGATTGGTGTCTTAATTCGAAACCGATTAATTTCTGCTAGGCTATTGTTTTCAGAAAAAATAGACCAAACAAAATCAGCCTAAAAAATTTTAATGTTTGTAGTTTATGCTTCAGATCCATCGCAGGGAAAGGCTAATATACTTTTAATTCGGCCGTAAATGTGTTCCAATCCTTGTAAATATGTACTGTTTCGTAATTTAGTAGAGAGATTAATGGAGAGGGTCTTGTTGAATTAACCTGCCACGTTACTGAAATATTTCCTTCTTAATATTACTATGTATAATTGGCTTTACAACTGATGTTTAAATGAAAAGGTTAAGGTAAGTTAAAACTGGATTTTCCATAACAATGAAAAAAATTGATTCAGTTGTTTTTATAGCAGGTTTTTATCTATTTATCTCGAATATTAAATGGAAATAATTTGTAAGAGGTGACATATGAAGAAGGTTCTTATTTCAATTTGTACATTTTTGCTACTAACGGGTTGTTCAAATGAAAGTTCATCTTCGGTTAAGCAAAATGATACATCTCCTTCATCAGAAACTAAAACGGAAGAATGGCAAGTTAGCCCTTCCTTTACGATCCCCAAACCAGGTCCAAATGGGAAAGAAGTACCTTATGGTTTACGAGGGGTTAAAGGCAAGTTTGCTATTGTTGATGCTCCAGTTAAGGCTGGTACAAATAATAAGCAGTTACCTCATTTCTGGGGAGGAACACCAGAAAAGACGGAAGAGTTATTCAATATGCAGGTGAAAATAGTAGGAACGAGTAAAGAGGACGGAAAAACTGTTACAGCTTTTGAAAGTTCTATTGGTGTCCCGAACGAAGATATAATAAAACCTCCACATCACTATGCTGAATCTGTAGGTTATTTGAATTTACCTTCAAAAGGAATTTGGAAATTGGATGCCTATATTGAAGATAACCTGTTTGGTAGCATTATAATTGAAGTCCAATAAAGTTTTTTGTAAATTTGATAATCATTATACGAAAGATAAAAGAAGCTTTGTTTAACTTCTTTTATTTATATTCAATTAAATGGGCTTTACTTCATAAGGGGTAAAGCCTTTTTTATTCAATTTAACGCGGCAAATTGGTCCGTTTTGTTGAAAAAAAACTCCATTTGTATCACTTGAATTTACCTTAGTAAGATTGTGAAAAATTGTACTTAAACTAAAGAAGCAGGATAGTTTAATAAGGTATAGGAAATTATAAAGAAAACTCGCTAAAAGTGTAGCGAGTTTTAGGCTTTTCGTGTGCCGAAATGGAAGTTATAATAATCATTTCAGTTTATTCCTAACTTCTCATTTTAGGTTGCTATCTTAATTATTTTTTTGCTTCAATTAACACTTCTGTTTTGTTATTGGTATCTCTAAAAAGTTCAGAAGCATTTCGTATCTCTTCATAAAATGCCTCATAGTCGCCTCTACCTCCATTACCTATATAGGGTACTGGATTAGTCGCCAAAGCTGCTGTCAGTTTGTATGCTTTTTGCATATCCAGCAAACTGTCATAGGCTTTTTCGTACTCTTTCGAGGGATTTTCTAATTTTTTAACTTTCTTTTCAATTTCTTTAAAACGATTTATACTCTTTTGTATTGTTCCTTTCTCAACGTAATTATTGTAGGTTCCTATGACACCGAGCTCTCCATTATTAAAGCTGAGTTGAGAAACTAAATCATTCGACCATCTTTCGGCATAATGTTCAGCTATCTCTAAATTTTCATTCCCGTACTTATCCATCTCAATATGAATTTTTTCAATATCCTTTAAGTATTGCTTTTCACTGGAATTACAGGCAGATAATATGAAACAGACCAGGACTAAAAAAAGAAGTCTTCTCAAAACATCTCCTCCTATATTTTTACTTTGGACTTACAATGTTCCTTTCCCCAATTTATTTGTCGAAAAACCATAGTTACTCATATGAAAGTGCAGGTATAGCATATTTAGGGAACGTTGGTGTAGTTTGGTTTGGCTTATCTTTTTTCTATTTGGCCTATATACATTGTTTCAGACTTATATCTTATCTAAAAAGAGTCCACTATTGAACGAACGTATAACTTCTCTTACTTTTTGGATATTTTTCATTTGGTTTGTTTATTCTGTTTTTTCACCCTTTGTAAAAGGTAAAATTAAGATAATAAGTTATCGGGTGCGTTGATCCAGGAAGGATTAACGCTTATTTTATGAATTAACGCTCATTTCTGTGCTCTTTTAGCAGCTATTAATGTATGTGGAATAAGTCCGAGCTAGGTCCCAAAACTGCATAATAGATAGAAAAAAGGTAATGAGGGGTTTGAAAATGAATCGTGGTTGAGGGGCTATCTGGGAAAATACCAATTGTTCGGCAATCGGGCCAATTAGTTGAATAAGGAAATCAATATTATTAGAATTTTTAGCACTTCAAAATAATTCCAAAACAATATAATTTAATTTATAATATGCCTATCATTATTTTTAAGGAGATATTTATGGAACTAATTACAGGCAAGGTCTTATTAATTTCTCTGTTCATATTGATAATTACAATGATTGAAACATTAGCTTATTCAACTAGAATTTCAGGAGCACGAGTAAAATTAATTGCAACAGCATTATCCTTGTTTAGTACACTGGTAATTGTTTCAAGGTTTTCTACGATGTTTCAACAACCTTTGACAGCTAAACTGATTGCAGAAGCACCAGATATAAACAAATTACACCACATTGAGGAACAATATAGAATTTTAATCGGTGTAACTACAATTGGCGTATTGTTCGGCATTCTGTTGTTTCCAACCTTCATTAATATCTTTTCAAGAGCTATTGTGCAGCTTTCAATTCAACGAGGTTCAATAATTGGATTGTTTGCTAATCAATTCAATCGAAATGGCATAAGTAAAATTTTTATGTGTTTTAGGCTACCTAGATTTACATATCTAAAGGGAATTACCTGGAAAACTATTCCGAAACGAATCTTCGTGATTAATGTTATCATTTCAGCTGTTTTTACAATTGGGGTACTATCCTCAATATATGCATCTATGTTAGTACCTAAAGATTATGCTCAGGCTGCATCAATGTCTTCTGGGATTATAAATGGTATAGCAACAATTTTATTATCATTGTTTATTGACCCTAAGGCTTCTGTATTAGCTGATAAAGTAATGAAAAAACAAACTAATTATATCTATTTAAAAAGTTATTCTTTGACAATGATTAGTTCTAAATTTTTGGGTACTGTTGTGGCTCAATTACTGTTTATTCCTGCCGCATATTATGTAGCTTGGTTTGCTAAGTTGATTTAATGGGTTATTGCTAAATTAACGTATGCTAGAGTAAAACTAGGAGTTGCTTCGGCAACTCTTTTTGTTGTGTCAACTAAAGGGATGAATTGACATCCTTTTTTTCAGGATTGTGAAAAGATACACTTAAGCGCAACCAGCTAATAGTTTGTCAACATTTTTCAATAAAAAGTTTAATAACGTCATGATATACTAAAAATGTACATGCCAAATAACCTTCCTCTTTTCTATTATTGGAAGGTTTTGTTGTATTTAGTTAGATATAGGTTCTAAGCTATATCTTGGAAAGAAGTTCTGCTTTTTAGTAAGGCATAAATCCAATGTAAGAGTTTGTTTACACAAGCAATAATGGCTACTCTAAAGGGTTTTCCTTCTTCTCGTTTCTTATCGTAAAACGCTCGTAGTCTTCTATTGCGTGGAATGATCTCATCCGTCGTTTTCTTTTTACGGGAATCCCGAATTCCACTTTGAACAGCCATATACAATTCGTGGCGAAGCCTACATGAGCCACGTTTGGTTATTCGGTTTACTGATGCAGTAAACTTTCCAGAAGAGTACACACTAGGATCTATGCCAGCGAAGGCAACTAACTTCTTGGCATCATTAAACCGATCTATCTCTCCGATTTCAGAAATAATCGTGGCAGCGATTTTTTCTCCGACTCCAGGGATAGATTGAAGGATCTCATATTCTTCAATTTCACGAGCGAGGGCATCTATTTCATCCGCAATATTGGATAAATGCTCTTGGTATTGAAGAACAATCTTAACCAAGATTTCAAGGTTAAAAATATGACTATCGTAGAGATTGTTTTGAAAAGGATCACAAATGGCTGCTTCTCTTAACTTCTGTGCCTTTTCCTTTGCCCATGACTCCGAACGACCCATACATAACGAACCTATCTTATCAGTTAATTCTTTTTCACTAACACTTAATACTGCCTTAGAAGTAGGGAATTCTAGTAAAGTAAGCAAAGATACCTTTGAATAGAGGCTTCCAAAGACTCCTCGGTACTCAGGAAAGACCTGATCAATTAAGGAATGTAGCTGTATCTTTGTTTTCGCTGATATTTCTGCAATACTCTCTTGTTGCCTTGTTAGATTACGAAGGTTTAAGAGTTGAACACCACGCTTCTTGTAAGGCTCAAGCTCCTCTTTATAAAACAGTTCACAAAGATGATAAGCATCAATCGCATCAGTTTTTACCTTTCGGAGGCTTGAGCTTTTGGCTCTATGTGAGATAAGTGGATTGACGATGATATAAACATAATTTTGTTCCTCTAAAAACTGAATTACGGGAATATGATAGTGCCCAGTTGATTCTAAAACGACCGAAGGTTGATAACCATCTGCTGCCTTTTCCACCTCTTGAAGGAATTCTAATAAACTTTCTAACCCTTTAAGATCATGTTTAATACTAAAACTCTTACGATATGGTTTACCTTTATCTAAAAATGCTTGAACTTGGCTTTCTCCTTTTGATACATCCAGACCAATCACTGGATTCATATTGATTTCTCCTCCTCCTAGAAATACATATTAGTCGGTATCCCCTAAAGCTGCTTGTAATGTCATAGGTTCGCTTGTTAAACGGGATCATGGTCCCAACCAGCCTGAAACATGTTTATACAAGTAGGGGGTGAACAGTTTAGCTGACGGGATCTAGTCACATTGGGGCGACGTTCTACCCCGACTACCGTAATCATATGACCATATAAAAAAAGGTCAACCAGAAAAATCTGGCTAACCTTATATTACGAACGGGGGCAAGAGTTAAAGAACAAGCTGCCATTCCTGTGCAGCATTTTCTTGTTGAGTTAACGGGACATGTTAGTTAAACAAAATAAAGGGAATTTAATGGGAAATGACGAATAGTATTGTAAAAATGCTGAACGGCTGCAATGTTAATATATAATATTCTCAGAGTAGTTTAGTATTTAGGGGGAAAGATTGGATATTATGAAGGAATTTTATTGGCAATCGATTATTTTGATATTGATAGGCTTATTCGATTGGTTCGTATCTAGTAGACTTGATAAAGATAAAAGAAATCAATTTCACCTATGGGTAGCTGGAATCACTTTTACTGGTTTCTTAATTTACATATTCATTAGGTAATTTTAGTAATGGACAAAAGGCACGCATATTTATTCAGTTATTCAAGTTTGTGCATGAATTCACTTCAACTAAAGGGTGCGATACTTCAAGAAGAAGATCGCCTTTTTTTCTTTTTCCATGTTATTAGAACTACAAGAAGCCTTAAAGTTTGCTAGTAAAATTGCAGAAGGAAAGAAATTTAATACCCTATTAGAAATTGAAGATGATATTAGGCTATACGGCCAAAATAATCTAGCTGAAAGAACCTTCTTTTTTAGAAAGTAGCATTCTTAGGAGGAGGGGAAAAATGAAATTCACACCTGATGAACTAGAAAAGTTTAAAAAGGGAATTCACGTTGAACACTTGGAAGATAAAGACCTTAGTCTTGAGTTTGGACTAGACAAGGACGATTGCCTAGGACGTACCTATCCTGGTGTGGCAGACGAAAATGAACTAGAAGAAAATGAAAAGTAGTTACTCTTTAGTAATACAACAGAAATTTAATAATTTATTTCTCCTAAAACCACTCAATAATTCGTTCTAGGTAGAATTGCGAAACAGAATCCCAAGCTATTTAAACATTGGGAAACAGGTATCAAGCCAACGGCTGAATAATGGGAGCCGGATGAGTCGAGAGGTTCACGTCCGGTTCTGAGAGGGACTGCTGGGGAGGTTCCAGCGGTCTACTTGCCTCAAGATTTTCACAAACTCTTATAAATCAGCTATTAGAATATATCACGCCGCCAAAGGATACTTGAAAAATCAATTGAACCTTGATATATCTACCGAGAAATCAGCGATCACTAATCTAAGAAAAAGAAAATCCGATTTTCTAGGTTTTTCTCTCGAAGCAGTATCCAATCTTAATAAGTATGTAGCCAATACACACATCATGGATAAAAAGAAGAAAAGCATACTAGAAAAACTTAGATGTCTAATTCGTGAAATTCAAAATAAGCCAACACCAAAAACTGTTTTAAAGTATAACGCTTATATACTCGGAATAAAAAATTACTTTATGGTCGCAACACATATTAATAAAGACCTTGGAAAAATAGCCTACCATCTAACGAAAACCTTGTATAATCGTCTAAAATCAATTGGGAAATATGGAATACCCATTAATCCACCGGGAACATACAAGAGACTTCATAAGAATAATTTTAAAACATATAAAATTGCTGGTCTGTATTTATTTCCCTTAGGGGACATTCAAACAAGGAATGCTATGAATTTCAGTCAAGATATATGTAACTACACAAAAGGAGGAAGGCTGAAACTTCATCAAAATCTTAGGGCTGACATTGCCATAGAAATAAACAAGATGTTGCAAATACCTTACGGTAAAGAGAACTTAGAATTTGTAGATAACAGAATTTCAAGGTACTCAATGCAACTAGGCAAATGTGCAGTAACAAGGGAAATTTTGACATCCGATAAGGTGAACTGTCACCATAAGTTACCCCGACATATGGGTGGCACAGATGAATTTAGCAATCTTGTAATCGTGCATGAAGATGTACATAGATTAATCCATGCTACTAATGAAACGACGATTGAACGATATAGGAACATTCTTCAATTAGATGGTAAACAATTGAAGAAGCTAAACCAATTTCGTAAAGTTTGTAATTTAATTGCTTTAGTCTAAAAGAATAAGATGGAACGCCTAATGCGGTGAAAATCGCACGTTGGGTGTGGAGCAGGGGAAAAGATGGAGATTACATCAAAGTCTTACCTATTGCTATTAAAGTAACGGGGGTACAAGAGTTATAGATCTAGCTGCCATTTTTGGCGGCCTTTTTTGAGCTAACGGTTGTAGGAAAGAAATGGTTATACATATTAGATATGACCAATATGTATAACCATTTAATTTTTCAACCTTTTTTTAAATTAGGTCTTGATAAGGAGTCAGCCCTTTGTAATTTCACAATAAACACTTGTTGTACCGAAATGATAAGTAACAGTATGATGACGACCCATACATACGGTTTTAAGCCGAGCAGGAATGCTCCGATTGTGGGGAATAGTTTGGGAAACATAGCAATTAATATGCCTATAACCACTCCGATGATTGTAAAGATTAAAGTTAATAGTGCAATACTGTTTTGGTTCATTTTGAAATTTCCTCCTATATTTTGGATTTTGAGAAAAGCGATTTTAGGTTAGGCCGGTTGACTTTTTTCTCACAGGGATTATAAGCAGTTCTTAATCATTTCTTAAAAGGGTTTTCGTCGAACTTGGTCTGACCTAGATACGCTGCATAAACTTCTGGTTGACCCTCTTTTTATGCTCTCGTATAAATAAAGCCGAAATTGAAAATTGACTCCCTGATTTAACCTCATATTTCTGTTTTTAAGAAAAAAAATTTTATCCATCCTATATAGTGAATTACCGGGAGAATTTACTTATTTCATGATGAACATGTGTCCTACTTAGATAATTGAAAAATTCGCCGATTTTATTCCTTTGAAATTGCTTGAGGATGTTTTAACCTGGCTTAACATACAGGATGGACTTGTGGGGGGGGGGATTGTTTTGTTTAGGGGGTAGCAATTTGCGAGTCTCCTTTATCCGGACAAAACAGACATCCTAAAAGGGAGTTTTTTCACACGAGCATGCAGGTAGCTTTTTTGGAGGATGAATCGTGAATTTCAAGATTTCTAGCAGAGGGGCCTAACAACTACAGAAAACTACATATTTTAATGATTTTGGTGAATTTTTTCCCACGATACGCGTATGAGAAGTGGGTGGTTGGTAGGCTTAATAGTTGAGTTAGTTGCAAATAGTGGCATTAATCTTTAAATAGGGAAGTTTTTTCAGGGATAAAAAATAAGGTTTTCTCCAGTTGTGGCGAAGCGGCCTGCATTTTCTCAAGTAGTTGGGATTGATGTTTGAGAGAGAAATCGGCACAATTTTTAATGAAAAAGGCTAAAATCACCGATATTATGTAAACTAGGAAGGCATTTTTTATAAACGATTTTTCCTAAATATTTTTAAATCAATGATTATCGGGAATTTGTTACAAAAGTGCGGTTATGTAGTGAATTGTTCCTCGTTGCAGATTTTTGAAGGGGCTTATTAAATTATTGTATCAAAATGCTTAGCGTTCTAAATATAATTCTAAAGTTTACTGAAAATTAAAGAATATCTACTATTTACAAGTATTTTTTTCTGTAAAAAAATAGACTCCCATTCTTGGTAGTCTATTTTTATGTATTTATTTTATAGGACAATCTATTTTTTTTCATATATATATATGGTATTTTCACCTACGGGCGTGAGTACTATCACTTCTCTATCGCGCTTTTTATATGCTTTTGACTCCCCTTCATGACTAATTTCCTTCCATCCATTTAGCGATAAGCTGAAGGAAAATAAAAATCCTGACGTTGAATATTGAAAGTCATTAAGATTATCATCTTGGATGTATTTTGCAAAACGTGGCACAGGAAAATCCTTGACTTTGGACTCTTTACCATAACTTAAAAAAAGAAAAATTCCTATAAGAAGCGCTAAAAAAATTGTTATTATGCTGCTTTTTTTTCTTATTATCATTTAAATTCAGCTCCATTTCTTTTGGATCTACTAACTTTATTATAAATTCACGCCTATTTAACAATCAACCTATGATATCAAATCGAATTCATTTATTTAATTAAATTCCAATAGGAAGACTTATAGGTGTATACAAGTGCTGTTATGTTGCGAAATTATAAAAAGTGTCATCGTGATATTGAAACAAAGAGCTCTGTTATGTATACTTCTTTTGTTGAGGCTATTTTTATTTATTTGTGGAAACTTTTACGAAAATTGCACCCTTTGGGGTGAAAGAGTAGTTAAAAAACTATGTGTATTTGTGTAATTAATAAACGTTCCTTTCTGGAATGAGTGGATGTTTTTAAACAAAAATAGAGGTCTAAGTAAAAGGTGAAGTCTGCCCTTTTTTAGAAAATAAATAAACCATTGAAGATAACAAGCTACCAAAGGTAGGTTGTTTTTTATTTTGGCAGAACTATGTACGGTTCTTATGTATAGGCGAACATGTATACCAGGTATGATTTATCCGTTGGTAGGCATGTAATGCAGGCAACCAAAATCTGTCTGTAAGAGGGGGACAAAATGACTAGTAGAAGTTATTTGTGAAGTGTTCCCAGATAATTAATTTTTTCTCCTATATGAAATAACTGTTCTGCAATTTGTTGAAGATACGACACTTCACTTCTCATTGTCCAAGCAATTATTACTAAACTGACCGCCATAGTAAATAAACTTGCAACCCTAATGTAGTCCTATAAATCTTTTTTCATTTCTCTATCTCCTTTTTTACTAAATACAAACATCCCTAAAATTTCCCTCTTTAATCACTTTTTATATAAAACTAAAACTTTAATAAAAGTATATCATCAAATTAATTAATAATAATAGTTATTTTTAATCTAAAATTAATAGGTGTTTGGATTCATTACTATAGATATATTAAATTTCCAAAAAATTCTATTTTTTGTTTAAATAGAAATAAATACTTTGTTGGTATAAAGATGTAAATGGGGGAAAATATATAAAAGATGTTATTAGTTTCCACTTTTTTTGCTAACTCTTTCATTCTTCTTTATAGTACAAAACTCTGTAAGTGCTGCTGAAAAGAAAATTACCAATTCAGTAGTTACTTAGCGCGAGTACATTTTTGAAATTAAACGGATATAGAATTATTATTAGCGATAAGGAACTTTTCAGTAAATGTAAACAGATTCCTGACCAAAATACGCGGCCACCACTCGAAGATTTGAAATCTGGCTAGAAAAGCATTCTGAAAAGTACGACTATAACGACGACATAGACAATTAATGGTTATCTGTTTTCTTCTGGAAGGGAATAGGTAACCATTTTTTATAGATTCTTATACAATTCGTATAATACTAATTAACGCTTTCATAACCCTGGTTATAAAAATGTCTAAACCCTTGGTACATATGGGATTAGACGTTTTTTTATTATATCATAATTAAGGTTAAGACGGATTAACGCTCTTTTAAAGAATTAACGCTTATTTTTGTGTAAATTCCTCAACAACAGTCGGTTTAGTAGAGGAGAATTCGACCACATCTCTATAACTTTATGTCTTTATAAAGATGTAGGTTCTAAATAAAAGTGATTCAGTCGATTACTGAATCACTTTTGGTTTGTTTTCTGAAACTTTTTAGACTTTTTTAACTACTACGTTCAATTCGTTATGGATTTATCGGAAACGATAAAATTTCTTTTATATTAAGCTATATTTTGATCATTTCTATATGTTCCTGTGTCTTATATATATTTAGATTTTGTAGATTATAAATATTTGGCCTTAGACTTTTTGATTTTTAATAAAGCCACAAAGTTTCTAATCATCTAGTTAAAATTACTTTTTTAAAATTTTTTTCCAACTGAATTAGCCCTTTTTCCTAACTTTAGAATGATTCTACTAAAATCAATTTAAAAATCTCTTATCCTTTTTTGGAAATTTTCATACTATTAAGTAAAATTATTCCATTAAATTATTCCTTTATTATATAATGTATATATATTCCAATATTATTTTGAAATGGGGGATTCAAATGCGAAAACGAAACCGAAGGAAGTATTTAATTTTCTCAATAATAGCTTTTCTTCTTTTTACTAGTGTACCTGCACCAAATGGCATTGCAGAAACAACAGTAACATCTCCAACAAGAATAACACAAGAACCACCTTCTCAAAATATAGCTAATGCAATCTCAGAAGATACAAAGTCTACCAAAAGTGAAAAGAAAAAACCCACTGAGGAAATAGAATTACGAAAAGTCAATGAAAAAGTCTTCAATAATCACGACGGAACCTTTACCAAAAAAGTCTTCGGCAAGCCTGTACATATTAAAAAGAATGGGAAATGGGAAGAAATCTCCACAGACTTAATTGAAAAAGTTGGTAATGTATATAAGCCGACAAATACAGAAATGGATGTCTCCTTTCAAAAGAAAATAAAGAATGGTCATTATGTTGAATTTCAAGAAAAAAATCACAATCTTTCCGTAAAATTACTAAAAGCCATTGGAGAACAAGGCATAACAAAGGTAAACTCCGCGGATTCAACTGTTGAGGGAAATAAGATCTGGTATAAACAAATTTTTCCAAATATAGATTTGCGAAATATTATTTTTAACGATTCAATTAAAGAAGATATTGTTTTAAACCAGTATACCGGCCACAATAAATTTCAATTTGAAATCAACACGGATTTAAAGCCTTACTAACGAAGATGGTTCTATATCATTATTGGATGAGCAAGGAATTGAAATCTACAATATGCCTAAACCATTTATGTCAGATTCAAACGTCCATCCAGAATCGGGGGAAGCAGCTTTTTCAAATAATATTTTCTATGAAATCAATGAGGCCAAGAAGGATGTTTATATACTATCATTGGTTGCAGATGCAGAATGGCTTAAAAGTCCAGAACGTAAATTCCCAATCTATATTGATCCTACCTATACAAAAATACCATTTAGAAATATTGTAAATGGGTATGTTTCAAGTGCTTATCCAAATAATAACTATTCTGGTTCCAGATTGTGGGATGCTAATCAAGGGGCTTATACACTAAAAGTAGGGTATTATGATGGTTCAACTGGTGACAATTACGCCTATTTAAAGGCTAACTTATCAGATCTGCAGGGGGCTGTTATTCACAAAGCAACTCTTTGGCTGTATACTACTTGGAGTTATAGTACTACCCCTACAAATGTTTGGGTTTCTACTGCTAAATGGGATTGGTCTCCATCAACAATCACATGGAACTATAGCCCGTCTGTTACTAATCTGGGGTATACCACAGCAGTAAGGAATAGCTGGTTTTCCTACGATGTAACATCAACAGTTCAACAATGGGCCAATAATCCGAGTAGTAATTATGGTTTCTCACTTCATACAAGTGGAAATGGACAGACCTATTGGAAAAAATTTATTGCTAGTGAAAATGGCTCTTATGTGCCTGAAATAGAGATAACCTTTACATTTCTGGATAAGCCTGCCCCTCCAAAACTTACACCATATCCTAATGGAACAAACAGTTCAACCGGTTACTTCAATATTTCCTGGGATAAGGTGTATGGTGCTAACACGTATTGGGTAGGTATATATAATGGAAAATCTACTGATTGGATTAAAGTAGGAGATGTTAATTCTTGGTCAACTAAAGGTAAAGGACTATTCCCGACCACTATAGACCTCCAGAACGGGAGATACGGTATTCGTAAAGATGGAGGAGGAACGGAATTAGCAAATGATCCAAGCGGCATGTACACGGTATCCGGGGGAAATTACCAAACTAGTAAACAATATTGGTTTGTCGTATCGGCCTGTAATGAGACAACTGGGTACTGTTCGCAAGATTCTGACTGGGCAGAAGGCTATCTTCCTGATACAACCCGCCCCAATCAGCCAGATAGTCTGGGAGTAGTAATAAAAGATGGGCTTATTAACAGTAGAGGTACCGCCCAAGCAACTCTGACGTGGAATAGTGTTTCAGATCTTCCATCGGGAATTGCTTCAGGAACCGATTATTATGAGGTTCAAAAATATACAAATGGTTCATGGCAGTGGGTAGCAAATATTCCACATTCTGGTGCATCGAATTATACCTATACAGTTAGTAATTTGCCAGATAGCTCATCCAATATAAAATTCCAAGTGCAGGCATTTGATAAAAAGGGGAATTACTCAGGATTTAAAACATCCAGTGATTATGTAACAAAAGACCGAACTAGTCCATCTGCGCCTACCTCGCTGAGTATAATACCCTCAACTTGGACAAACTCTCACGATTTTACTTTATCATGGGAAGGAATCACAGATAATAAACAATTGAGCACCATTCAATATAGTATAGACGGTGGTAATTGGATACCACTAGGAACTAATGTTAGTACAGGTTCAAAAACTATTAGAAATGAAGCACTTTCTGATGGGATACATGAAATTAAGGTTCGCGGAATTGACTCCGAAGGTAATTATGGGGACGCTACATCCGTTAGTTTACAAAAAGATATAAGTCCGCCCCTAATATCAATGAATAATCCAGTTAATGCGCAAACTATCAACGGAATTGTAGATATAGATGCAACCGTTACAGCAAGTAATGCGCCGCTTACCAAATGGAAAATCGAGTATGCTGAAGGAGAATCACCACAAGAATATCTGGCAATAAGTTCTGGAACATCCCTTACTTCAAATACCATTGACTATTCATGGGATACATCTACTTTAAAAGAACAGGCCACATATTCATTAAAAATAGAAGTAGAAGATGCAGCGGGGAACATTAATAGTGTTATTAGAAAAGTAATAAAAAGTAAAAATACAGAAGTAATTAATCCTAAAATTAATGTAATAGATCCAATAAATCAAGAAACAATTTCTAACCCTTTGTATCCAATTGAATTTCTAATTGATGATGTCAAACCTACTTTAGGAAAATATGAAGGGTCCCTTTTTGTCAATTCTAAACTTGTGGATAGTATGGGGAAAGACAAAATAAATCTATCCATAGATACTACACAGTATCCGGAAGGAAGCTTAAACAAGTTTTATATTAGAAGTAAGGACAGTCTAGGAAACTATAAATTTAGTACAACCTCCTACCAAACAAAAGGGGTGGTTGATACATTTGACAATATTAATAAGTTAGAAAAACTTCAAGATGTAACAAATACGAATAATTCTATTCAGTTAAATTCTACTAGCACGGGCTACAGCTTGGAAGGTTCATTTGAGTCTAAAGTACAACAATTTGCTGGGGACATTCAGACCATTTATCTTAAATCCTTGGAGCAAAAGCCTGTTGGAACTGATATTCGTTATTTTGCATCAGCAGATGGAGGAAAGACATGGCAAAGCATTAAACCATTTCAAACAGAAGCTTTTCAACAAGTAGGGAATAGCCTTAAGGTAAAAGCAGTATTAACTACAACAACTAAAAGCGTAACGCCTGTTTTAGAATCATGGGATTCAGATATTGTATATGTCAATTCCGGACAACCATTTACGGTGAAATTAATAGATGAACCAAAAAAATTATCTGCAACACCAAATGTCAATTATATGACATTATTACGCTGGAAACCTTCTAATACGGCAGGAGTAAGCTATAATATCTACCGCAGTGCTACAAAATCATTTAACCTGTCTGAAGATAATTTAATAGCTGAAGGAATCAAAACGTCTTATTGGAATGACTATAATCTAAATTACAGTCAAAAATTTTATTATAAAGTAGTGGCAACTAAAGAGTTTAATGGGGTCGAAAGGTTTAGTTCTACTACCAATGAAGAAGATTCAATAGTTGTAGATAAAAATGAGCTAGAAAAGCAAATGGGTTTACAGGATTACTGGGGGTATAGCTCGTTTAGAACTGGGGATGGAGACGGCTATATTAACATGAGCAGTGGAAACTTGGTCTATCAATCTACAGATTTTGTTACCCCGGGACCAAAGTTTGGGATGGTTATGAAACGAAGTTTTAACAGTCAAACTACAACGAAAACATCGTTAGGATATGGCTGGGATTTCTCGTTTAATACCAATTTGTTGAAAGAATATAATGATATTGGAGAAGAAGTCGGTCTTATCTTAAAAGATGGGGATGGCAGTTTACATCGATTCGTCAAAAATAAAACGGGGACATATGATTCACCAAAAGGTGTTCTCATGAACTTAACAAAAAAAGCTGATGGCACCTATGAAATTTTAAGAAAGGACCAAGTAAAATACATTTTTGATAGTAACTTGAAACTGACAAATTTTACAGAACCTAACGGAAATAACTTAACCTTAATCTATGATCCAGACCGTGGAAATTTAAGTCGTGTAACAAACAATGTCGGGGATGAAATTAACTTCTCCTATTTTGATGATGACAGGTTAAAATATATAATCGATCAAGCTGGTCGCGTTTATAACTTTCGATACAATGAACGAAATGGGAGATTGGAAAAAGTTTGGCAAATAATAGAGAATAATACAGAGTATTTGAAGGAATATCAATATAATGATTCCAATGAGCTTCATACCATTATTGATCCTAAGTCAAATAAAACAATATTGGATTATGTGAATGAAAAACTTACTAGGGTGACAGATCCTGTTAATGAATATTACGAATTAAAATATGATTCAAATCAAACCACCGTTACATCAGATAAAGGGAAAACAGTCTCCTTCACCTATAACCAGGACGGTAATATTACCTCTAAAACGAACGCTCTTGGTCATAAAGTTCATTTTGAATATAACGACAAGATGTTGGTTGAGCATATGTATTATGATAATGAAATTGACGGAACATTAAAGACACTGCATTATCGCTACACCTATGATGCTCGAGGTAATATCCTGACATCTAAAGATCCTTTAAACAATATTACGGAATATAAAAATTACAATGATATGAATCAAGTACAAGATATCATTACGCCAATTCGTGAGGGGATTACCGCAGCATATCATTATGACTATGATGAATATGGAAATCTTCGTACCTCAGTTGACCCGGAAGGTAGGACGGTAGCGTATACGTACGATAATCTAGGTAATCAAAAAACAATTAAAAATGAATATAGTAAAACGACATCCTTCGATTATGATCAAAAAGGACGACTGGTAAAGATAACCGAGCCATTAGGAAAAATAACGGAGATACTCGAATATGACAAGCAGGGAAATCCAACAAAGTTTAAAGACCCGAAAGGATATATCACCTCAAAAGAGTATGATCTTTTAGGACGTCTATATAAAACGACGTTCCCTGATGGTTTTACAGAAAATGGAAATTATGATGCAAATGATAATTTAGTAAAGTTTAAAGATAGAAGCGGGTTTGAAACAAGTTACAATTATGATGGTGTGGACAGACTAGTAGAAACTATTCATCCAAACAAAGAAATGGATAAGATTACTTATCAATATGATGCAGAAAACAATGAAAAGATAGTGTATTCGGATGGAGGAAACCGACAGAAAATCGAATATTATGACGCAGCCGGCCGTTTAAAAAAAGTTGAAGAAAATAACACGATTACGACTTATCAATATGACTTAATCGGCAATGTGACTAAGGCAATCGATGGTTCAGGTAGAGAGGTAGTATCTAACTATGATGAATTGAACCGTCAAACCAAGATGATAGTGGACCCAAGTGGTAAGAATATTGTTTCCAAAAATATATATGATTTGGAAGGTAACATTCTTACGAGTATAAATGGGGAAGGAAATGCTATTTACAGTCAGTTCGACAAGCTCGGCCGCTTAAAATCTGTAAAACAAAATGTGGATGGCAAAGATATAGTCACCTCATATCTATACGATCAAGTTGAAGGGGATTATATTAAGAATATCGTTACAGATGCAGAAGGAAGAGTTAAAGTTACCTACCTTGATGCCCTTGGACGTATGGCAAAAGAAGTAGGTGAAGGAACGCCAACTACTCCTATTAAATTTACTGAATCCTTTGAATATGACCTGAATGGCAACATGAAAATCATGACAAGAAATGATGGAACGAAGGAAGTTTACGACTATAATGCGATGAATCAACTGGAAAAGGTCACCTTCAGTCCTGATCATTTGACAACGTATGAGTATGACCCTAATGGAAATCACAAAAGTATGACGGATAAAAAAGGGACAGATACAATTGTCACTTCCTATGCTTTCGATAGTAAAGACCGTATGACTCAACTTGTACAAGATGGCCATTCCGTTAACTATCAATACGACGGCAGTGACAATGTGAAAAGAATCTATTACCGGTCCGAAGAGGGGGATCTGGAAAAAGATATTGATTATGTCTATGATCAATATAACCGTTTAAATTCCATTGTGGTGGAAGGAAAAGAAGTCCAAGAGTATTTTTATACAAATTCTGGTCAAATCGATTATGTGAAAAACTTCCGGCAATTTGATTCAGGCGGCTCAGGCTATGTGAAAGTTGATTACGGCTACAACACTGCAGGATTGACGGAATCAATTCAATACCTAGATAATGGGGATAAGAAGTTAGAAGAATACAAGATGCTCTATGACCGCCGCGGATTTATTACGAATGAAGATTTATATACCAACTATGACACAGCAAAAACGGTTAAGAAAAGCTATCAGTACGACGAAGCGGGTCGTCTGAAGACTAGCAAACAAGATGACAAAACGACGTCATACACGTATGATGCGGTGGGAAATCGTCTTACCATGGATGAAGGCTCAGATCATTACGTCAATTCTTACAATTCATTAAATCAATTAAAAACGACAACGAAGAATGGCCAAGTAGATTCCTCCTATGAGTATGACAACCGAGGAAATCAAACAAAAGAAATAACCAAGAAGAAAATAGACGGTGTCCAAAAAGATGTAACCTCTACATTAACATACGATTTAGCCAATCGTCTGGAAAAAGTAGATCAAACGATGGCCGGTGAGAAACCGGTTGTAGAAAAAAACTTCTACAATGGGGACGGTCAGCGGATTAGACGGGATGTCAATGGACTAATTTCCAAATACTTTTATGATAGAGGAAATCTCCTCTATACGACCGACATCAACAACAATAAAGCAACGGAAAATGTGTTGAATCCTGACGGCACGATTATTGCGTCGAAGCGGTTCGATGGTGTCTATGATAATATGTATTTCTTCTATCATTATGATAAAAGAGGCAGCGTCACAAGTATCCTTGATCCCACTGCCAAGCGCGTTAAGGGGTATGGCTATGACGAGTTTGGTGGGACGGAAGAATTTGGTAGCAATTCGTTCCTTAATGACGTGAAATTCACCGGTGCGGTTCATGATACAGCAACGGGCTTATATTACATGAATGCCAGACACTATAATCCAGATACCGGTCGGTTCATTTCGCAGGATACCTATAAAGGAACAGAATCCGATCCGTGGTCACATCATTTATACGCATACACAACTAATAATCCGGTCAATTTTATTGATCCGACTGGGCACTTACCTCTTTACACGGGATGGAATGGACTAGATTTTCAAGCAAGTCCACTAGATGTGCCAGGAACGGTCAATTATAATCCAGGAAAAAGTAAAAAGAATTACAGCAGCAAAAGACCAGAATTCACTAAATTTGACAAAAAGTTTATTCTTGCTCCTCCGTCTCAAGAGGAAATTAATAAAATGATAGGAATGTTGAGCACAGGGGGAAAAATAAAATCAGGATTAAGAGTTGCTGATAAAGGGATTAACTCAGGTTTTAATGTGTTAAAAAATGTTTTTACAAAGGGTAAGGGTAAAGTACAGAAATATGAGGTAGGAGTGTTTGATGACTTACAAAAAAGGTCAGCGGTTGGAGATAAGCTAGACATTCATCATGTAGGACAGAAACATCCTGCTAGTCAGGTAATAGATGGATACAATCCTCAATATGCACCATCTATTGTAGTTCCTTTTAGAGAACATATGAGAATACCAACCCTAAAAGGAGATTATAATGGTAGTGCGAGAGATTTATTAGCAAAAGATATTTGGGATTTAAGATGGCATACTAATGCTCCAAATAGTGCTTTAAAAGAGCTAATCAATCTTAATAAATCTATGTATCCAGGTTCGTTTTTAAAATAGAAAGGAGAATAGTTTAAGTGAATAATAAAGATTTTGTTAAAAGTATTATAGAAGTTGTTAGAGAAGAAAGTATCGCAGATAGTATAGAAGATTTAATTGACCCTCCAGGAAGAAAACCAAGTAGTGAGGATATAGAATTATCTAGTTGGTTTAATCAACTTGATGATAATGACAAAGAGAAATTAATTAAAATTGTTAGAAGAGCAGTGGATGCTTCCATTTTTGGATTTTTTGCGGTACTTGATGGTGTGAGGGCTATTGAAAGTGACCCAAATAAAGGGAAACTAGAACTACATTATAAGAAAAATGAAAATAGTATTTTATTAAACAATCCAAAAGTAGAATATCTTCACGATATATTTAATAACCAAATTAGAGGTTAACAATTTAGAGGTGTTGCCAAAAGGCTTACTTTTGGGACACCTTTTTTCAATTTACAATGGGGGACGTAGTGCCGAATAAACGACATTTTTTTCATAGAATATAGATATTCATTGTAAGCCCTATATGGTATTTTTAAAATTTTCTTAGACGTACAGTTACTTTAAATGGTATGTCCTATTTAATGTATTCCATTTTATAAAAAAATTTTAATATCATCAGTTACCACCATTTCTATTCTCCAAAACCGTACCTTCGCTTTCTCCCTGCCTTATAAATTTTTTCACAACTTTTACGTACATAGAACGATTACTATTGCAAGAGGACTACTCCACCTCGATTAACTCCTGAATATCGATGTCTAACACTTTGCAAACTGTTTCTAATGTCGATAGATAAACCCTGTCTACGTTGTCTGAACAAAGATGGCTGATTATATTTGGTCGCAGCCCTGCCATACGTGCCAATTCACGTTGTGAAAGGTCACGTTCTTTAAGTATTTCCTTTAGTTTGATTGAAATCGCATGGTATTTCCCTTCCTCTTCTTCATGTTACTTTTACGATACACAATAAATTTGCATCGGTAAAGGGGTTGAATGTATCGCTAAAGCTGCATACAATTAATTTATAATTAATATAGCGGCTAAGCGTTACGTTAAATAGGATTAGCGTAACGGAGGGGGAAAATATCATGAAAGTAATCGGTTATATTCGAGTATCCACACAAGGACAAGCAAGAGACGGATACAGCCTTGCTTATCAAGAAGATGAAATCAAGGCTTATTGTCAGGCTCAAGGATACACGCTTTTACGCTTGTTTATAGTTTAAAGAAGAAGGTATTAGTTGGGGCTAAAGTCGATAAAGAAGCGTTAGAAGTGGACAGAATGAGCTTTCAGGAGATGTTGGAGTATCTTTCCCACCATGATGTGGATTACGTTGTCATACTGAATACAATCCGTTTATGGCGGTCAGACATTGTGAAAGTGTTAGTCCATCGAGAAATGAAAAAGTATGGAATGGACATTCGGAGTATTGGATGGATAGGCTTTCTTACCCTTGCGAGTCTCTAAGAGACTAACGCTCGACCTAAACGTCATACATTTGCTGCACATTTAGCCATGAAAGGAATGCCATTGGAATGAATCCAAGTACTATTAGGACATAACGATCCACATCAGACCCAGCTGTATGCTCGATTGTACCATCAAGCAAAAAAAGAGATCTATGATCAATGGATGTAAGTGAATGTTGGAAGAGGAAACAATTCGTATAATACTAATAAACGCTTTCATAAAATTGGTAATAAAAACGTCTAAACCCATATGTACCAAGGGTTTAGACGTTTTTATTATTAAATCATAATTAAGGTTAAGAAGGATTAACGCTCTTTTTTGTTGAATTCGTTATTGAACAAACGTGGCAGTTTACTTTAAAAATAATAGAATAAATAGAATTTTATAATGCAAGGCTGTAGAAAATTGAAATGGAGGGATTGATATTAATTACGGTAATTTACCTTCGAACGAGAGGTTTTTAGTTAGAAAAGTTAAAGAAAGTGATTGGATGGATGTTCATATATATGCTTCCTTACAGAAGGTTTGTGAATATCAACCTTGGGGACCAAATACTGTAGAAGATACTTTGAACTATGTAAACCAGGTAATTAAGGATGCAGCTGAACAACCAATTTCAAGATATGTTTTTGCGATTGCCGAAAAAGAAACAGATAGAATGATTGGAGCCGGTGAACTGATTGTAAAAGATAGTATCAATAAGCAGGGAGAGATCGGTTATATTCTTAATCCTGATTTTTGGGGCAAAGGGATTGGTAAAGATATAGCTCGATTTTTAATTGATTTTGGTTTTAAAAATCTTAAACTTCATCGTATTTTTGCTACTTGCGATCCAAGGAATATTGGTTCTTTAAAAATATTAGAAAAGGTAGGTATGACAAAAGAAGGGAAACTACGAGAGAACTTGTTGTTAAAAGATGGTTGGCGAGATTCTCTAATATATAGCGTACTAGTGAAAGAATGGAAAATATAAAGTTTTTTCTATCCAATATTAGAGGAACATTCGTATCAAAAGAGTCTGTGTATTTTACAAACGGGGAGGTTAGTGGAAGTCCTGGTGAAAAATCCAACCAAAAATCTGGGGACTTTTTCATATTCAGCTATAGGGGTAGCACACCAATTACAAGCTAAAGTTTGTGAAGAAATGTACTTAAAGTAACGGGGCGGAAAAGTTTAACAAAGGCTGATGGCTCATGGATTAGGATATAAATTATTTATGAAAAAAGGATTAACTACCACGCTTAACAGCGATCTTCTAGGGGCCAAAACAATCATTGAGCATCATGAGAATCTCTGGAATAATCGATTTTTAACCTTTTTAAAATAAGGGAAACTCTAGTTAATGAATGCCTATCTTCAATTAGATTAGATTAATGATCTTCAGCAACCGGCACTTTTCAGGAGCGAAAAAAGCTCAATTTCTCAATTTTTAATGCTGGGAAATTGGGTTTTTTAATTTGAACTCCCTTGGCGTGAGAAATCCGCATTTATCTTAACTCATACATAGAAAACCCTATAGCTGGCGTTAAAGTTTAAAACAGCGTAATGAGGGCATTTGCACTCTATTTACATTTTTTTACACCTGTATGGCGTTATTTGGACTCATCTCGGACTTACCCCCACATGGCACATTCTGTTTGTTTTTGCATGCTGCCTTCCCCTACAAATCCATATATTGATATGAATATCCTCAATTTCATCTTTAGTGCACTCGTGGTCTGACCTTATTTTTTATATTTTTTCTTCATACAAATTAGCAATAAAATAACCCCAAATCGCAAAAAACGCCTTCAAAATTCCAATTTGAAGGCGTTTTTTTACGTTTGACACCAAAAATGCTTCTAAAAAGGAAAAATGGAAGTTCGCTTTACCCTGCAAATCTCGATATTGTAAAAGTGTTGAAGAAGCAGGCTTACTTAATAGAAGAAAGGAATTGGTTGTAGATGGCTAAATATCGAATGGTGCGTACAGACTTTTGGAAGAATCCAGTTGTCATGGAAGAGATGACTCCGGAGGATAAATACTTTTATGTTTATCTGCTGACAAATCCACAAACAACACAAAGTGGCATCTATAAAATTACGAAAAAACAAATGGCGTTTGATTTGGGCTATTCAATTGAGAGTGTTCATGCCTTAATGGAAAGATTTATCGAACATCACAAGCTGATTCGGTACAATCCTGAAACAAGAGAACTCGCGATTAAAAACTGGGCAAAAGATAATCTTCAAAAAGGCGGGAAGCCAGTTATGGATTGTATCATCTCCGAATTAAAAGAGGTTGAGGATCTTTCACTTATTCCTTATGTTTCAGAAGACATACATAATCAAGACATTCGCAGCCTCTATGATTCTTTTTGCAAAAAACAAGTAGAGGATAGCGTCCGTGTTGAAAAAGATCCATCTATTGAAGAGCTGGACGACACGTTCACGACTCGTTATACGATAGGTGGGCAAAAAGAAAAAGAAAAAGAAAATAAAAAAGAAAACAACAAAAAGCATTTCCTCTGAATAGAGAGAACCTGCTAGACAAAAAGAATCCCTTACAAAGTGAAGATGTAAGAGAAATTGTTGAGTTTTGGGACGCTAATGGATTTGGCTATACGAATATAAATGCAAAACAACAGTTGTTGTCGTGGTTAAATGATTCAATCTTTTTACAACCGAAAGAAATGATCTTAAAAGCCATGAATATTGCCTGTGCCAATAACAAGCGAAAGTTGAACTATATCGTTGGGATACTGAAGAATTGGGAAAATGAATCGTTAATGACCGTAGAAGAAATTGATTCATATCAGGAGAAACAAAAGTCTGCCTTGAAGCATAAGCCATCAACCGAAAAGTCTCCTGGTGGAAGATATATTCCTAGTAGATGCAAATACGACATTACGGCAGGTGAAAAGGATTGAATATGGTGGAAAAAGCGTTTTTAGGAAGCTTGATGAAGGCAGAGTACATACTCAAAGATACGGTAGTTCAACCTGAACATCTGGAAAGTATACGTCATCAAGAAGTGATGAGAAAAATGATGGAATTAAAACGAGCCGGTAAGAATATTGATTTGATCACCTTGTCCACCTTACCAGACCTCGAAGTATTAGGGGGCATGTCTTACCTTTCGGAGCTGTTGTCGTTTGCGGATGTTGAGAAGTTTGCTGGAACGGAGAAGCTCATTCTGGATCAGTGGAAGGAACGGGAAAAGAGAAACATCTTAACCTTAGCATCCGTCAATGATTGGGAGATAGCGAAAGTCATAACCGAATTGGATAAAATTAACCAAATGAAGATGGAGGACCACACGTCCTTACAACAGGCTTTGGAAGATATCTTTGAGGCACCTTGGGAGGATCAAAAGCTTTTGAAAAGTGTGACAACAGGGATCAAAGAACTCGATGAAAGGACGGGAGGCTTCCAAGACGGAGAAGTGACGATTGTAGCAGCAAGACCCTCAATGGGAAAAACCGACGTGATGCTTCATTTTGCAAAAATGACGGGATGGGCAGGGTATCTGCCAATTGTATTTTCTCTAGAAATGCCTGAAAAACTTATAACGGCCAGGTTAATTGCTTCGACCGGTGGCTTTAACCGTACGAAAATGCGGGATCCAAAGAGAATGTTGACTGAAAAGCAAAAGAATAAATGGTCAGATGTGATTGGGGGAACTCTCGGAAACAAATATACAAATTTTTGATGGGTCTGGACAAACGGTTGCCGAAATGAGAGCGAAAACGAGAAAACTAATGCATCAATATCCAAATAAGAAACCAATCCTTTTTATCGATTATTTAACACTCATCCATTCTGGTCAATTTTACGGGGGGAATTCCCATCAGCAAGTATCGGAAATATCGCAATCTCTTAAAACAATGGCAAAGGATTTTGATTGCCCCGTCATTTGTTTGGCGCAGCTCAACCGATCAGTGGAAGCAAGAGCCAATAAACGGCCGATGATGTCTGATATTCGGGAATCGGGCAGTGTGGAACAGGATGCCGATGTCATCTTGTTCTTGTATCGTGAATCGTATTATGACAAAAAATCGGAGGATCCTTCCCTTGAAATCATTATCTCGAAAAACCGAAACGGTCCAGTTGGAACCGTCGCGGTGGAGTATAACGAGTATTCAGGGACGATTGAGAACCTGAAGGAACTAGTAGTAGAACTTGAATAAACTCTTTATGAAATAAGCATAAGGTGGAAAAAATTCGATTGTCGAGGTGCGATCACATGATTGTAGAAGAACTTTACCAAAATAGTTTAATCTATGCAGATTCATCATTGGCCCATTACCTCTACCATTTACTAACAGAGCGGAAAATTTCATTGGATGACGATACTTCCAAATTAGATTTTGATCAGGCGGATCATCAGAAAGTAGCCGAATTGATCCGAACCAATAAGTTAGGTTTTCATAAGATCTGCATCTACTCACTAAAGATGGACCAAACGAATTTTGCCTTTATTTTTGCTGCAAGCGACCAAGAGGCCATCCAATTCTATAAAGAAACATTTCAGCAAGCCCCACTAAACTGTCACGAATATTCGCTAGATTTCCAGCTTGCTAGAGGAAAAGGGGTGATTTCGTTTCGCGAGATGAGGAAGGAGTTTGAAAGTTTTCCAGCATTAGCTGGATGGTATAAGAGGGAGATTCTATAAGAGAAAGGTGGGTTGTGGATGCGAAAAAGAATCATTGGAATTAGTTTACTGGCAGCAGCATCAGTACTAGTTTTTCATCCGCTAGATCGCTTGGATAATGAAAATCAATCAAACATCGGGATACAACAAGTTGGCGTTCAAAATGGTGGATCCCGAGTGGAAGATTCTTATGGTCGGTCCACTAATCAACTCCCCGTAACATTAATAGACACTATTGATGGCGATACGATAAAGGTAAGAGTAATGGGCAAAATCGAAACGGTTCGTTATTTATTGATAGACACTCCCGAATCCAAAAAGCCGGGGATGTGTGTGCAGCCATTGGCAAAGGAAGCTTTCCTAAGGAATACCGAGTTAGTAACGGGAGGAAGTTTATCACTGGAGGTGGAGAAGAAGAATAAAAGGGATGCATACGGTAGACTGCTTGCTTATGTGTATGTCGATGGAAAGTCGATTCAAGAGACGCTCCTCGTAGAAGGATATGCTCGGGTGGCGTATATCATGGATCCGCCCTATAAATATCTCAAACTTTTTAAAATAGATGAGTACCAAGCAAAACAGTGCAACCGTAGGATTTGGAGTAGAAAGAACTATGTGACGTATAGAGGATTTATGGGCTGTGAACAGGAGGAAGATCAATAAGGAAGGCTTTGTTCTCGTTTTATCAATATGACTTGTTGAATTCACTGTGTTTGCAAAATAAACGGAAAAATTTCGTTTATTTTTCAAAATACCCATATTTCCTTCAAGATAAAGGAAGTTTTTCCGTTTATACGATCCAAATCTATCAATTTGGTCTTATTTGGAGCGGTTAATCGGAATATTTCCGCTTATATTTGCTTCTTAAGCTTCCTCTTTATACATTAGCTGGAAATTCTCCGTCTATGACCTACACGAAAATCAACAACGAACCAAACTGAGCCAAAAAATAAAAGCGGGCCGATATGGTTTTAAATTTTCGAAAAATAGGGTACCCAAAACATGAATAATGTAGAAAGGGTGAAGCCATATTGGTAAAAAACCTAGGAATTACAATCAATGGAGTAGAAATGGAGGCACCGGAAGGCCAGACGGTCCTGCAATTCCTGAATGATAGCACGATTGAAGTCCCTCAGGTCTGCTACCATCCCAGCTTAGGACCGATTGAAACATGTGACGCTTGTATTGTAGAAGTGAATGGGGAACTTGTCAGGTCTTGCTCAACCCCTTTAAAGGATGGGGATCGGATCGATACAATCAACCCGCTTGTGAAAAAATCACAGACAGCAGCGATGGACAATATTCTTCATAACCACGAATTATATTGTACGGTATGTGATTACAATAACGGCGGCTGCGAAATACATAACACCGTGAAGGAGATGCGGATTAACCATCAAAGTATCCCGTGGGAGCAAAAGCCCTATCAAACAGATATGTCAAATCCGTTCTACCGCTATGATCCTGATCAATGTATCTTGTGTGGGCGCTGTGTAGAAGCCTGCCAGGATGTGCAGGTAACGGAAACGCTAAGAATTGATTGGGATAGAGAGCGTCCACGAGTCATCTGGGATAATGATGTTCCGATTAACGAATCCTCTTGTGTATCGTGCGGCCATTGTTCCACCGTATGTCCGTGTAATGCGATGATGGAAAAAGGAATGCTTGGGGAGGCTGGATATCTAACAGGCTTTGAAAAAGGAACCCTTCGTTCGATGATTGAGTTGACCAAAGGAGTGGAGACCGGGTACGGGTCGATTCTTACCGTTTCCGATATGGAATCAGCGATGAGGGAGGCAAGAGTCAAACGAACCAAAACGGTCTGCACATTCTGTGGTGTCGGCTGCAGCTTTGATGTCTGGACAAAGGGAAGAGAGATTCTAAAGGTGGAACCACATGCGGGAGCACCAGCAAATGGCATTTCCACCTGTGTAAAAGGAAAATTCGGCTGGAGCTTTGTCAATAGCGAAGAACGGTTGACCAAGCCATTAATCCGTGAAGGCGACGGTTTTCGTGAAGCAGAATGGGAGGAAGCCCTTGATCTCATCGCGAAACGCTTCCGTGAGATTCGCAGTCAGTATGGTCCACAATCGATGGGCTTTATTACTTCCTCTAAATGTACAAATGAAGAATCCTTTTTAATGCAAAAATTGGCACGGCAGGTCATTGGCACAAACAACGTGGATAACTGCTCGCGCTATTGCCAGACACCGGCGACGGTTGGTCTGCACAGAACGGTTGGCTACGGCGGTGATGCCGGTTCCATAAAGGACATCGCCAAAGCAGGTCTTGTCATCATCGTTGGTTCCAATACCGCGGAAGCCCATCCAGTGCTGGCTACAAGGGTCAAGCGCGCCCATAAACTGCGTGGACAAAAATTGATTGTGGCCGATTTGCGGGAGCATGAGATGGCAGCTCGCGCAGACCTGTTCATTCACCCCAAGGCTGGATCTGATTTAGTGTGGCTTTCAGCTGTGACCAAATACATCATTGATATGGGCTGGGCGGACGAAGAATTTGTTGAAAAGAATGTAAATGGATTCGAGGAATTTCGAAAAAGCCTTTCTCCTTATACATTAGGTTATGCAGAAGATGTAACGGGTCTATCCAAGGAGACACTTATTCAAATCGCCGAAATGATTCGTGATGCAGACGGGACGGCAATTCTTTGGGCGATGGGTGTAACCCAGCATCTGGGCGGCAGTGACACAAGTACAGCGATTTCCAACCTGCTGTTAGTAACGGGGAATTACGCACGGCCGGGTGCAGGCGCCTACCCGCTCCGGGGACATAATAACGTACAGGGTGCCGGTGACATGGGCAGTGCACCGGATAACTTTCCGGGATATCAGCATGTAGATGACCCAGAAGTGCTGGCAAAATTTGAACAAGCCTGGGGCGTGAAGCTTCCATCCGAACCAGGAATCAATAATCACGATATGATTGAGGGAATTCACAATGGTACAGTCAAAGCCATGTATGTAAAAGGTGAGGAAATGGGGTTAGTGGATTCCAACATTAACTATGTACATGCCGCATATGAAAAGCTTGAATTTTTTGTGGTACAGGATATCTTTTTCTCTCGCACTGCCCAGTATGCGGATGTCGTCTTGCCGGCAAGCCCAAGCCTTGAAAAAGAAGGAACATTCACAAACACGGAACGCCGGATTCAAAGATTGTATCAAGTGTTTGAACCGCTTGGCGACTCTAAACCTGACTGGGAAATCATTCAGTTAGTGGCAAACCGGCTTGGTGCCAACTGGAATTACAAGCATCCAAGTGAAATTATGGAGGAAGCGGCGATGCTGATGCCGATTTATGCCGGTGTTACGTATGAGAGATTAGAAGGTTACAAGAGTTTGCAATGGCCGGTACAACCGGACGGGACAGATACCCCGCTGCTTTACACCGAAGGATTCCCTTTCTCCGATCGAAAAGCCCGGTTATATCCTGTCCAATGGACAAAGCCGCTTGAATTTGAGGAGCAATATGATATTCATTTAAATAACGGCCGACTATTAGAGCATTTTCATGAAGGAAATCTCACCTATAAATCAAAAGGAATTACAGAAAAAACACCAGAGGTTTTCCTTGAAGTATCACCGGAGCTCGCAGCGGCACGCGGCCTAAATGACGGAACACTTGTCCGTCTGACCTCACCGTTTGGGAACGTAAAGGTGAAATGTCTGATTACGGCCCGGGTAAAGGGGAATGAGGTGTATCTGCCAATGAATGATACAGGAGACGGAGCCGTCAACTACCTGACTAGCAGTGCAGCGGATAAAGATACTGATACCCCTGCCTACAAGGATACTCGTGTGAAAATGGAGATTTTACAGGCAGAGGGAATTAATCCACTGCCAAGGATCAATTTCCGATACGGAAATCCTCAGCCGCAAATGGGTGTCCAAGTCCAAAAGAAATGGGCCCGAAAGGATTACATCTTCCCGGGTGATCTTGTGAAGGAAAGGGAGCGGTCGAAGAATGGCTAAGGCAACCCAGCAAATCCAGCGAATCGAGATATCGGAAGAGGAAAAGCGAAAACAAGATTTACGGGAAATAGAGGATTCTCTATTAAAAAATAAGCAAGCCTTACTGGATACACTTGATTTAGTGCAGCACATGCATGATCGAGGAATTATTTCTCTCTTGAGCGGATTATTTGCCGAAGGCGACAAAGTCCTGCAAATCCTAATTAAAAAGTTGGACTCGAAAGAAACAGCCAATACGTTAAAAAATCTTCTGTTAATGGTGGGCGTACTTGGGACAATCAATGTGAAACAGCTTGAACCTATTCTCCTAAAGCTGAATGCCGGAATTGCCAGAGTGGCAGAAGACAAGGATCATGATGAGCAGATCGGTTATTTTGATATTGTTAAATCCTTGAAGGATCCGGAAATTAATCGGTCGATTGCCTTTTTCTTTGACTTTTTGAAAGGAATGGGGAGCGAAACGAGCCACTTGGAACGGACAACCCAGCTGCCGGAGAACCAGGCACAACATGCCAATCCCGACCACCATCTATAAGTCTTTTCAAACGGGTCTTGACCGAGATGGGCAGAGACCCGTTTATTTTACATATGGTCGGACCTACAATTTGGGTTAAATTACGCAGAAAGGAGGGAAGACGATGTTACATGAAATCACGACTTGTCAGCACATTGTTAAATTTACTGGGGATTCCTTTATCGAGCAAGAGGATGACATCGCTGTGGAATTGGCATTAACAATTATTCTGGACGGTGAAGAGTTTGCCACCATCGTTTGTTCGCCATCTGAGATCCAAGAATTGGTAGTAGGCTTCTTAGCATCAGAAGGAATCATACGGGTGTTTGAAGATATCAAATCCATTCAGGTGGATGAAGGGAAGGGGTTTGCGTATGTGGACCTCGTCAATAAATCCTCTGTCCAAAAAGAGTTCCATTCCAAGAGATTTATTGGTTCTTGCTGCGGAAAAGGGCGTCAATTTTATTTTTATAATGACATGAAGACAGCTAAAACGATACGCACAAAGTTAACGATTACACCAAATCAATGCCACGTTTTAATGAGTAAGCTGCAGGAAAGTTCCGCTTACTTTCAGAAAACAGGTGGTGTCCATAATGCTGCCTTATGTACAAAGGACGGGATCGTTATAATGAGGACTGATATTGGGAGGCATAATGCGCTTGATAAGATTTTCGGCTACTGTCTGATCCATCGAATACCATTAAAGGATAAAATCATTGCGTTTAGCGGAAGGATCTCCTCAGAAGTCCTCCTCAAAGCTGCCAAGATTGGCGTAGCCATTATCCTATCAAAATCTGCACCCACAAATCTCGCCATCGATTTAGCCGAGGATCTTGGCATTACTGCTATTGGTTTCATTAGAGGAAGAGGCTTCAATGTCTATACCCATCAGGACCGGATTCAAGGACTGGACAAAACCGTCCTTCATAATTAGAAGATTTTTTGTGGTTTAATAGGAACAATGCCAGATCTTTTTCAACTGAAAAGACTACTCCAAATAAAAAGTAATGGCTCACTCTAGAGCAAGAGAAATAAAAAATGGCAGGTGTGAATCTAAGTAGTTCAGTTTTAAGGTAGAAAAACTAAATTATAACTGTATTTAATAGTCCAATTCCCAATAGAATTGGACTATTCATTTTTGTTGATATATCAAGGTTTGTATGGAATTATATCTAAACAAGTCATAAAAATGGTATGTAAATTAGTATATAGACAATAGTTATTGGCCATATGTTATTTGATGCGAAAAACGTAATGCTAATTACATCAGTCCTGTCCGAAGTCGAGGCATCTTCAGACAGCAGATGGCAAAATTACTTCAGTGCTTTCCGAAGTGAGGTATCCTCAGACAGCAGATGACAAAATGACTTTAGTTCTATCCGAAGTCAAGTCATCTTCGGACAGCAGATGGCAGAATTACATCAGTCTTGTCCGAAGTCGATGTATCTTCAGACAGCAGATGGCAAAATTACTTCAATCCTGTCCGAAGTCGATGTATCTTCAGACAGCAGATGGTAAAATTACATCAGTCCTGTCCGAAGTCGAGGCTTCTTCAGACAGCAGATTGCAGAATTACATCAGTCCTGTCCGAAGTCGAGGCATCTTCAGACAGCAAATGGCAAAATTACTTCAGTGCTGTCTGAAGTCGAGGTATCTTTAGACAGCAGATTGCAGAATTACATCAGTGCTGTCCGAAGTCGAGTTATCTTCAGACAGCAGATGGCAAAATTACTTCAGTTTCTGTCCGAAGTCAAGAAATCTTCTTATAAATAAGGTTTCCGACACGCAATAAAAAAAGCGCTCGGTTTTCCAAGCGTTTTGTGCTAATTCACTTGCTAATTTTCGTACAAAAGCATTGTTAATCAGGTTGATAGTTCTGTTGTGCTTTTTTATTTTCTACTCGATAACTGAACTACTTAGGTGCTTATCATACCTGCCAACTTTTTATTAGAAAAGTCATTATAAAAAACTCTATATCGCATAGGATTGGTATGGTTTAAGAAGGTAACGTTCGATAAACTCCGCTAATCCATCATTTTCGTGATGTCCTGTAACAAAATCTGCTGCTGCTTTAACCTCTTCGCTAGCGTTCCCCATTGCCACACCAGTACCGACACGACGTAGCATCTCTATATCATTGGGTCCGTCTCCAATGGCTACCACTTCATTTGAACTAAAGCGATATTCGGTAAGTAAGCTTTTTATAGCAGACCACTTGGAAACATTAGGAGCAACCAACTCAAACCCGTCATTCCAATCGATGACTTCTGCCTCCATTTTAAACAAAGCGGATAATTCTGAACTTGGTGCACCTATGCGAACACTATATTTCAAAACATCTTGATATTTGGCCTGTCTTAAATCGCCAATATACCGGGGCGGAATTTGGCCAACCTTTGTCCAATAATCGATTTCTTCATTTGTTTCCTTACAAAAAAGTCCATTTGCGGTATGAATGATAACATTACAAGGATTTTCAGCGGTTAGACGGTGGAATCGTTCTTCGTTCACTCGGACGGTAATCATTTGTTTAGCTCTTCCTGTCTCTGCATCGTGAATAGCGGCACCATTCAAACAGATCATCGGAGTGGTTAAACCAATTTCTTTATGGTAGGGAGCGGTTACTTCAAAGTGTCGACCTGTTGCAAGAAAAACCTTCACTCCCTGATTCATGAGCTTGTAAATGGCTTCCATATTTCGGCGGGAAATGTAGTTTGAGGCTGTTAACAGTGTACCATCCATATCAATAAATATTGCACGCACATTCATTTATATTGCCTCCTCATCCGTTGCTAAACCCACTTTATCATCTGAAGATTAAATCCCGGTAAACTCATTGTAGAGATATGGTAAAGTTTTAATAAAATTTAAAATAATATAAAAATCCTAAATTTATTAAAGTACTTTCATAAGTACCTTTAAGTACTCTATGGGGTGCTATATGGAAGGATATGGCTAAAATCGTAAGTAATTAAATTGATAAATGAACCACTTTGGATGACATCCCATTATACAGCGAAATACACCGCTTTACCGACTTTGTTTGATTTAGATTTCAATGATAAGATAAAAACCACGTAAAAGAACATTTCAATTTTGTGAAAATAACTGAAAGGAATGATTTGTTATCAATGATTTACAATTAAGTTATACCTGTGAAATGGAAAAGGCGATGCGTAGTGCTCATGGTGTAGGTTATGAAGAGTACAGAAAAGATCATTCAGTGAGAATGGCAGTCGAAAAACGCCGTAAAAGAGATTATAATAAATGTCGCAGAATGGTGGCCGAATTGGACCAACTTGTTCATTATAATAACCGATTAAAAGCATAAGTAAAAAGAGAAACAAATTTCTAATGAATTAAAACAGGAATAGAGGAAAATAGTAGGGGGAAGTTATATAGATGTGAGTTTGTGATCATAAAAGGAGGAAAAATTATGGTACCTGACAACTCTAACCCCCAAAAACAAGAAAATTCATTAAAGGCTGATGGGGTCACCCAACCTTTAATGTCAACAGGGACAACCGAACCAAGTTTTGATTGGGTTCCAAATCCAACAGATTCCAGTGACAAACCGAAAATCGGAAATACGGTAATAGGGGAAAAAGAAAGTAATGGCAGGAATACTGTTAAGTAATCCCCCCTTAGGAAAGGACACTATACAAAAAGTGTCCTTTTTTTTAAAAGGCCATTATTTTTAATATTAATTTTTGAATATGTATAGCCTATCCACCTTTTACTGTATAGTAGAGAAGAATACGGAAAATACGCTTTTTATTTAGAATTGGGGGATATAGATGAGAAAAATTATTTTGTCTACAGAGAGTGGTGCGGATTTACCAGATGACCTAGCTGATAAATATAATGTCCAAGTGGTCCCCATGCATGTGATTATGGATGGGCAGGATTACTTAGATGGTTCGTTACCTGTAACGGAGATTTATGACTATTACGAGCGGACAAAAAAAATACCCTCTACATCGTCTACAAATTCCCATGAATATCTCGAGTTTTTCAAGAAGATAAAAAATAATTTTCCAGATTGTATCATCATACATATTGGTTATACGTCAAAGGCATCTTCTTCCTTCCAAAATGCAATAATCGCATCAGAAGAATTGGAAGATATTTTGACTATTAAGTTATAGTGAAATAGTTCTTCGTCACAACTGTTCGAACAAACTACCAGTAGAATTTTAGAAAATTATCCTTTTTAATTGATCAGTTTTACCCCCGCAAATTGAGTTATATCAACATTTATAGGGATTATTGTTCATGGAAAATAGTTACTGTAATAAAGACTACAAATATATTAGATATTTGTAATTAATGAGTGCTATTTTGTCGGAGTAACAGCAGACAGAATGAACCTATAAAAGAAGTAGTAAATTTCAAATTGGATTTGTGAATTATTAACTGTTTTCTTAATTCAGTTATTTAATAACTCAACTCAAGAAACAAACTGTGGTAAATAGGCCTTGAAATAGCAGTTGATTGTTATAGAAGAGATACAAGTTATCCAAGTAAATGGCTTTATGAATTCTTTATATCTTTAGAATTGTGTGATAATATAGTTTTAAAAATTATAAAATGGGGTATGATAATGGATGATTTTAAGACAATTTTAGTAACTGGATATGCGAAGGCTCCTCAAGGTTCTTCTATGTATGAGGTATATAAACATGCTGGAATTGTATTAGAAATAAACAAGGAAACTCATGTTATACAAAATGCGGATTTTAACTTTATTGCTGAATTAACAAAAGACTTTTTTAAGAGATTGATAATTGGATATGATTTATCACAAGGAATTAACCCTTTGATAGAGAGAATCAAGAAGTATCATGTTGCACCATCACAGCAAGCAGTTATCGTAGCTTTACAAGCTGCAATACAGAGGTATTGGGACTATTCCAAATAAAAATATTTTCTGAAAATCAATAGAGATCGGTAAAGTTCTTTTTATAATGTATTAACATACTAAGAGATTTAGCAATCTAAAATAATTAACATTCGTATAATCAATATTTCTATTATTAAGTATTCCCTCAATTCTTTAGATGAATTAAGCATCAAGGTATATTTGATCATTCTTTTTTTATAACTGCTCTAAAATAAAGTTTACAATTAAAAACTTTAGTTTTTAATTTACAAAAATGAAAAGAGGGATTGATTTTTAAAATAAAATGTTGTAGGCTATAAATACAAAGAATTTAAAGAATATTTAAAATATATTATTAATAAAATAAGCGATGGTTTTGTTGCGATAAGAAGACAACCTCTTCTTGTATAAACAATCAAACCTGGTATTTATAAAAAACTTCTGACGAATGTTGGAAGTGATTTTATAAAGACTAGGTTTGATTTTTTTATTGACTTTTTTAAGGAGGATTTCAATGACTAAGATAGTTGAAGTATTGGAAGCAATCTCACTTATTAAAAATGGTGACGTACTGATGGTTGGTGGGTTTGGATTATCAGGGGCCCCCCTAACGTTAATAGATCAATTAGCACAATCCAATGCAACAGCTTTAACAATCATTAGTAATAATTTAGGCGAACCAGGTAAGGGATTAGGAAAACTTGTACTGCAAAGACGAATTAAAAAGGCTATAGGCTCTTTTTTTACATCAAATATTGATGTGGTAAAAGCAAATCAAGCTGGAGAATTTGAAGTGGAACTCCTGCCTCAAGGGACTTTATCGGAAGCCATTCGAGCAGGAGGGGCTGGAATTGGAGCCTTTTACGTCCCAGCCGGTGTAGATACTAAGTTAAGTACCGGGATGGAACAGCGTGTCATCAAAGGAAGGAAATATTTATACCAAGAATCATTAAAGGCAGATGTATCCCTGATAAAAGCAAATAAAGCAGATAAACTTGGAAATCTGATTTATCGGAAATCAGCTCGAAATTTTAATCCTATTATGGCGACCGCCGGTAATATCGTTATTGCTGAAGTAGACGAAATTGTAGAGGTTGGAGAATTATCGCCAGAGGAAATTATAACACCGTCTTTGTATGTTGATTATTTGGTTTTAAATTCTAAGTCCAAAATTGCAAGTACCTAATATTAAAACAATAGTGTACTGCAATAAAAAAAGGAGGAGATTAAATGAAGTTAAAGGATCTCATTGCTGCCAGGACTGCACAAGAATTAATGCCCGGGCAGGTAGTTAACCTAGGAATCGGAATACCTACATTAGTAGCTAATTATATAAATCAAGATTTGGCAGTCCAAATTCATTCTGAAAACGGTATTCTTGGTGTTCGTTCAATTGCAAATTCCGAAGAGGCAGATATTGATCTTGTAAATGCCGGTAAAATAGCTGTGACTGTAAATAAAGGTGCTTCCTTTTTTAATAGTGCAGAATCATTCGCAATGATTCGAGGTGGTCATGTAGATGTCGCAGTTATCGGTGCACTTCAAGTTGATGAAAAAGGAAGAGTGGCTAACTGGTGTATACCGGGCAACAATGTATTGGGTGTTGGAGGAGCAATGGATCTAATTGAAGGGGTGAAGAAAACAATCGTTGCTTTTACACACACAACAAAAAATGGAGGACCTAAAATTGTTAGGGAATTACAATACCCAGCAACGTCATATCGATCTATCGACACGATTATAACTGAGCTCTGTAAGTTTGAGGTGCAAAATGAACAATTAATTCTAACAGAGTTAGCACCTAATGTTTCATTAAAAGAGGTAAGAGAAAAAACAGAGGCACATTTTTTAGTGAGTAAAAAAGTTCCTATCGAACAGGGCTTTAACTAAATACATGTAAAAAGGAGAAAATGAAATGGTTGTTATTGTAAATGCACTGAGAACTCCCATTGGAAAGTACAGAGGATCTCTTTCCTCGAAGTCCCCAGAAGAACTGCTTTCTATCGTTATGCAGAATAACTTGGCTGAGTGTGGAAGAGGGGGAGATCTTGTTGATGAAGTGATAATAGGACATACAAAACAAAGTGCACATTCTCCAAATATTGCGAGGGTAGCAGCTTTGAAGGCAAACATGCCCATTGCTACCTCAGCTTATACTGTTCATCGACAATGCGGGTCTGGAATGCAGGCTGTTCATAATGGATATTTATCTATTTTAACTGGCCAAAGCGATGTTGTTCTTGCTGGCGGAGTAGAGAGTATGTCGCAAGCACCTTATTACTTTGTGGGGCATCGAAACGACGTAGCAACTGGAAATTTTACTATGTACGACTCTAATACAGAAAGTCAACCTAAGTCACAACCAGAAGAGGTATTTGGACGGTTTTCAATGGGTGAGACCGCTGAATACTTGGCTGATAAATATAGTATTGGTCGAGAAGAGCAAGATGAGTTTGCGTTTATGAGTCAAATAAAAGCAAGGACTGCAACAGAACGCTTTAGAGATGAAATCGTTCCAATCGATGTTAAAGAGGGGAAATATGATTTCCGACAAATGAGTGTAGACGAACAACCTAGGGAAACATCAATAGAAAAATTAGCAAATCTAAAGCCTGTTTTTAAAGTAAATGGTTCCGTTACAGCTGGAAATTCATCAACGCGTAATGACGGGGCAGCTTCGTTACTGCTTATGAGCGAAGAAAAAGCAGTAACACTCGACCTTAAACCAATGGCAAGGATTATTTCCATTGGGGCATCCGGGGTTGCTCCGATTGAGATGGGGCTAGGACCTGTAAAAGCAACCGCAAAAGCACTTAAACAATGCGGATTAACCCTTAAGGATATGGATATTATCGAATTGAATGAAGCATTTGCAGCACAAAGTCTCGCAGTATTAAAAGAATGGGACAGCAATGGGGAAAACGTAAATGTAAATGGGGGTGCCATTGCATTGGGTCACCCACTTGGATGTTCGGGGGCAAGAATTCTCGTAACATTAGCCCATGAATTAGTTAAGCGAGATGCTAAATATGGTTTGGCCACACTATGTGTTGCCGGAGGCCAAGGAATCACCACAATTATTGAAAAGTATAATGCCGATTGATCAAGGAAGGGGGATAAGTAGTATGGATTCTGTGGTTCTTAACCAAGTGATTGATGAAAACATTCTGCAAGTTACAATAAATCGAAACGAAAAAAGAAACGCAATTAATGTTGAGGTGATTAAAGAGTTAATAAATCTGCTTAAAAAGCATGGGAATGATCCAGAAACTGGGGCAATTATCTTAACCGGAGGAGAAGAATGTTTTTCAGCTGGAAGGGATCGAAAGGATTTACAGGCTACACACAATCTATCGGTTAACGAAAAGAGAATTGAATATCAATTATTGAAGAAATTCTATCAGTCATTCCGAGAATGTAAGGTTCCTATAATTGCAGCAGTCAACGGATATGCGTTAGGACTGGGAGCTGGGATTGTTACATGGTGTGACTTAGCTGTAATGGGGAAAGAAACAAAGTTTGGGTATCCAGAAGCAGCCATGGCAATTCTACCAGGATTAAGCTCTCTAGATCTAAAAAAAGGATTACCAAAAAAAGTTAGTTTTGAATTACTAGCATGTGGTTCTATTATTAGCGCAGAGGAAGCCCATCGACTTTTTTTAGTAAATCAGGTGGTCACAAAAGAAGATGTATTTCCAACGGCAATAGAAATGGCACAGTCCCTAACGCGGAATGGCCCCAAATTTTCACAGTTGATGAAACAGTATCATAACTCACTTTTTGCAGATAGAGATGAATTAGAAATGGAATACTCACTAGAAATGATGTCAATAGGTGGATTAATTTCAAATAAAAAAAGGAGTGTTCAGTAATGTCGGAATCCTACAAAAACATTATTTACCAGACACAAGAGAATATTACAACAATCACTTTAAATCGGCCAGAGAAATTAAATGCGTTAAATACGGAAACAATGTTGGAACTTCGACAGGCTTTATATAAAGCTAAACAAGATAAACAAACACATGCTGTCATATTCAATGGTGCTGGTAGCGCATTTAGTACTGGAGCTGATATTACAGAGTTTAAGGGAGAATCTAATACGGTTGATTCTATTAGAGACAGAGCCTCACTTACAATGGAAGTAAATAGTTTATTTCAGAAAGTAGGAAAGCCGGTTATATCTTCCGTTCATGGATATGTCCTTGCTGGAGGATGTGGATTAGCAATGGCAGCGGATCTTGTGATTGCTTCAGATGATGCTGTCTTTGCCTATCCGGAAATTAAAAGGGGCTTTGTTGCTGCATTAGTTATGACAAACCTTACTAGATTAGTAGGGAGAAGGAATGCATTCGATTTACTTATTACAGGTCGGCGTATCAATGCGGGGGAAGCTTTGGCAATGGGACTTGTTAATCAAGTTGTCCCTAAGGAAAGTTTAGAGGAAACTACCTTTGAGATTGCTAAAACCATAGCCTCACATAGTTCTATAGCAACACAAATGACAAAGGATTTGTTCTATCGGGTTACTGAGTTAAATTTTCATGATGCCTTAGAAACTTCAAAAGAAATGAACGCTTTAATGAGAATGACAGGCGATTTCCAAAAAGGTGTTAATGAATTTATAAATAAATAGATATGGGATGTGTAGAAATGAAGTTTTTAAATGGAATTCGTATTCTAGACTTTTCACGTTATATTGCAGGTCCCTTATGTACGATGTATTTGGCAGAGTTTGGGGCCGATGTTATAAAAATAGAGGACCCCAAAAAAGGAGATGACTCTAGAACCTGGGCACCGTTAAAAGAAAATATAAGTGGATATTTTTCAGCATTTAACCGCAGTAAAAAAAGTTTCACGTTAAATTTAAAAAAAGAAGAATCGAAACTCATTGTAGAAGAGTTAGTCAAAAACAGTGATGTAGTGATATGTAACTTTTCCCCTGGTGTAACAAAAAGACTTGGAATTGATTATGAAACATTAAGTAAGATTAAATCTGATCTTATTTATTGTGATATATCGGGTTTTGGTCAGGATGGACCATATCAAAACAGGAAAGGGTTTGACACCATTTTTCAGGCTATGGGAGGTATGATGGCCTTAACAGGAACTGGGAACGGTGAACCTGTTAAAGCGGGGGTTCCAATAGGCGATTACTCAGGAGCTTTTTTTGCTACAATGTCCATTCTAGCCAGCCTATTCCAACGAGAAAGAACTGGACAGGGAGAATATATTGATTTAGCCCTGTATGATTGTGTAGTAAATTTGCTTCCTTTAGCAATGGCATTTTATCATTTTTCAGGAAAAATGCCTGAACCAAAAGGAACAGAGCATCCAGGTCGAGTCCCTTCTTCAGCTTACTTAACAAAAGACGGCAAGTACGTCCAAATAACCGTAACTGATGCTCAATGGTTTAAGTTCTGCAAAGTAATTGGAATTGATGAAGAAACAGCAAATAATGAAATATTTAAATCCAATGCCCAAAGATTAAAAAACAAAGAGCAAACAATGGATATAATTGGGAAAAAAATTCACAAATATAATCAAAGAGATATTGTCCATAAATGCACAGAAGTTGGAATTCCTTGCGGTCCAGTGAATCGCTTAGAGGATATATTGGTGGATGAACAATTGCAACACCGAGGTGTGCTCGGCAAATTAGAAGACAACAGGATTGGCCATTTAAACTTCATTAATTTCCCAGCCAAATTCAAGTCTAGGGGATATCAAGTGAAAAGTAGACCCCCATTGTTAGGAGAACATTCTGAAATGGTTTTAAGGGATATTCTCCACTTTGATAAGGAAAAAATCAATCAATTAAAAGCACAATCAATTATTTAAGAGGTGATGAATATGCAATACGATACTATTTTAATCGATAAGAAGGGGTCAATAGCAATCGTTAGTTTGAATCGGATTAATCAAAGGAATGCAGTTAATACCAAAATGTTGCAAGAGATAGGCGAAGCTCTTTTATCTTTGGAACAAGATGATAGTGTACGTGTAATCGTTATAAAATCTGCTTGTGAAGGTGTATTTAGTGCGGGTGCCGATATTAAAGAACGAGATGGTATGAGTGAGCAAGATTTGAGAATCCGTCGAAAGCTCGCTCGTGATACGTATGAATTAATACAGAGAATAGAAAAACCTTTAATTTGTGCAGTAAATGGTAAAAACTTTGGTGGTGGATTTGAGATTGCAGCCTCCTGTGATTTTATCATAACATCAGAAAATGCTTCTTTCTGTTTACCTGAAGTAAGTCGGGGTACTCTAGGTGCCACACAAAGGATAACAAGATTAGTCGGAAAGAATATGGCAAAATACTTCCTATTTGCCTCAAAGGTAATTTCAGCCAAGGAAGCATTTCAATTTGGCTTGTCACAGGTTCTTGTCCCAGAAAATCAGTTTGAAGAGACTGTTTCTGAAATATCCAAAAAAATTGCAGGATTTTCTCCTTTATCATTAAGACTAACGAAAAAGTGTATTGATGTTGGGGTTGAATTAGATATGGTATCGGCTTCCCAGTTTGAAATCCAGGCAGTTGAAACTCTTATTGAAAGCAATCAATGGAAACAAAGTGTTGAGGAATTTCTATCAAAAGGGGCAAAGAAAAAGGCATGAATATGAAACTTCCAAAACAAGTTTATTTATGCGAATGCTGGGGCAGGGACGGATTACAGAATCAAACAACATATATATCAACTGAAAACAAAGTTAAAATGCTAGATCTTTTAAGTGAAGTTGGATTTTCTCGTATAGAAGCTACCTCCTTTAGTCATCCCAAATATGTTCCTCAATTCAAAGAAGCTGAGGAAGTATTAAAGAAAATTACCCGAAAAGAGAACCTTATGTATAAAGCAACCTGCGTTAATAAAAAGGCCCTCCAAAGAGCTATTCAGGCAAAGCATGGAGGATATGGACCTGAGCAAGTAAGTTTCGTTATTGCTGCTAGTGAAGGATATAATCAAGTAAATGTTCGTATGTCACAATCAGAATTATTAGATCAAATTGATGAGATGATACTTCTAGCAAGGAAGGAAGAAATTAATGCCCTTGTTAGTGTATCAACTGCATTTGGTTGTCCTATTAATGGTGAAGTAACCGAACAACAAATTATTAGGCTACTCGAGCATTTTGTCAGCCGTGATATCAAAACGATTACTATTGGTGATACAACAGGTTTAGCAAACCCAGCAAAAGTATTTTCGTTATTTACTAGGTTATTAGAAATGTTTCCAAACACTAAATTTGTTGCCCACTTTCACGATACAAAAGGATGGGGGATTGCCAATGCGTTAAAAGCACTTGAAGCAGGAATAACTCATTTTGATGTAAGTCTAGGGGGGATTGGTGGCCCACCTGCTGAAAGAAAAGGGCTAGGGCACAGTGGCAATATTTGCACAGAGGATTTTGCTTTAATGCTGGAAGATATGGGGATCAATACGGGCTTAAATCTTGAAAAACTATTACAAGCTGGAAAGTTTTCAGAAGCATTATTAGGAGCACAACGTTCCCAAATAATTCGCGCAATATCCTAATGAATATTCCGATTTTTTAAAATATATTGACAAATATGGATAATAATAATAAAATTTAAATTAATAATAGATGCAAATTTTAAAAGTTAAATATACTCGGTTTAATTGTCGTGGGGGGATAACCTCTTCCCATGGGACCAATCTAACCTAGTTTTTGACAATAAAACTTCTAATTTTGATTAGAGGTGTACTTGTCAATGACTAGGTTATTTGTGTTTTCTGAGATATTTAGCTTGAATTGATGGTTAAATCAGGGAAAAACCTCAAAGCATTTTTAGAGCTATTAACACTAAAAGAAATTATTGAAGGGAGAATATAAAGTGGTTAAAGGACCTTTAGATGGAATTAAAGTACTTGATTTAAGCAGACAATTAGCGGGGCCATTTTGTACTATGACATTGGGTGATTTTGGGGCAGAGGTTATAAAAATTGAAGCTCCAAATCGCGGTGACGACTCTAGACATTGGGGGCCATTTTGGAATGGAGAAAGCACTTATTATATGAGCACGAATCGTAATAAAAAAAGTTTGGAGCTCGATTTAAAATCGGAAGAAGGAAAAAAGGTATTTCTTGAGTTAGTGAAAGATAGCGATATTCTTATACAAAACTTTAGAAATGGAAAAATAGAAAAATTAGGTTATGGATATGAGCAACTAAAATCGATTAATCCAAGGTTAGTATATTGTTCAATTACTGGTTATGGTGCTACCGGTCCCTTAAATGACCGGGTAGGTTTAGATGTTGCTTTACAAGCATTTTCAGGTTTAATGGAAATCACAGGTTATCCGGATGATGATCCAGTTAGAGTAGGGATTTCAATAGCCGATTTGGCAACTGGAATGTTTGCATTAAGCGGGATACTAGCTGCCCTAAATTATAGACATGTAACGGGTCAAGGGCAAAAAGTAGATGTCTCCCTTATGGAATCCTTGGCTTCATGGATGAACTATCATGCGGTTGGATATTTTGCCACTGGCAAACTTCCAGAAAAAGAGGGAAGTGGCTTATCTAGAATGGCGCCATACAAGGCTTACCAGACCAAGGAAGGTGCCTTGGTGATAGGCATTGGAAATGATCAAACTTGGGCAAGATTTTGTGAATTTATGAAGGATGAAAGATTAAAACAGGAGAAATACAAAACAAATCAGGGTCGTGTTGATCACTCAAACGAATTAAATTCACTTGTTGAGGAAGTTTTAACAGCAAGAACAGCAATCGAGTGGGTGGATGAATTATCAGATGCAGGGATTCCTTGTTCTCCAGCAATGAATATTGACTATGCACTAAATCATCCGCAAATGGCAGCAAGGAATATGGTTGTTGACGTAAATCATCCTAAAATACCCGATCTAAAATTAATGGGCATCCCGATTAAATTCTCTGTAACCCCAGGTACTGTTCGGATGCATCCACCATTATTAGGGGAGCATAATGAAGAGATTTTACAGAGTATTAAACAAAAAAATTAAATAAAAGAAGGGAGTTTAGTTCTTTTGATTACCACGGGGCTAACTGAATTATTTGGGATTGAAATCCCTATTATACAAGCTGGAATGCAAAGATTAGGAAGAGCACGGCTTGCTGCGGCTGTTTCAAATGCTGGAGGATTAGGGACCATCACCGCAGGGTCGTTCGACACAAAAGAAGAATTAGTTAAAGAGATTCAAGAAGCAAGAAAATTAACATCTAAACCTCTTGCATTAAATATTTCAATCGGGAGAAGACGAAAACCAGATTTATATTTTGATGTTGCAATAGAGGAAAAAATCCCATTCGTTTTTACTTCGGGTGCAAATCCTGCTGACTATGTTTCAATGTTAAAGGATGCAAATATTAAGTGGATTCATTCTGTGACGTCTGTAAAACATGCTTTAAAGGCTGAAGATTTAGGTGCGGATGCTGTTGTAGCAATTGGATATGAAGCTGGGGGGCATCCCGGGTTGGATAAAGTATCTACTTTAGTCCTAGTACCTAGTATTGTTGATGCTGTAAATATTCCTGTAATTGCTGCAGGGGGCATTTCAGATGGTCGGGGGATACTTGCAGCGTTATCCCTAGGAGCAGAGGCAGTATTAATGGGAACAAGATTTATTTTAACAAATGAATCCGTAGCTCATGACTGCATAAAGTCCCTTTATTTAAAGGCGAAAGAAACTGATACAATTGTAATTGAAGAATCAATTCGAAAGAATCATAGGGTTCTTCATACTCCAAATGCCGACTTAGTATTAGAAATGGAAAAGAAGAAAGCTAGTATTCAAGAATTATTATCTATAGTAGGAGGAGAGGCCTATATAAAAATGATGGAAGAAGGAGATATAGAAGCAAGTGTAACCTCCTGCGGACAGGGCGTCGGATTAGCAAATGAAATTAAATCAGTAGAAGTGTTAATGAGTGAATTTACCAATAGCATTGTAACATCCATAAAGAAATTGAATTTATTAAAGGACCAAATAAGATTATAAAAAATAAAGCTAAAGTTTTTTAATCGTCTATCTAGAGAGCGCTTTCATTTCAAATATTTAATTACCTTATGTAACAAATCAACATCTTATGTATTAATTTGGGAGGGGAATATATGAGAAAAATATCCGGATTATTTTTTTTAGTAGTAATGGTCCTTATTGTTTCAGCATGTAGCAACTCATCTGCTTCAGACGGCAAGAATATCAAAGATTCTAAGGGTACTAACTTTATTAGATTTGTAGCTAGTACACCCGGGGGATCATGGTACCCTCCAGCTACAGCAATGGAGTTAATTATTTCGAAGAACCTTGATAATATTGGGGTTCGTGTTAGTCCTGGCGGGAGTGAAGCCAATCTTAAAACGGTTGCTGATGGAAAAGCTGAAATGGGATACACTCACACATCAAATGCAAATGCTGCTTATCTTGGGCAGGCACCTTTTGAAAGAAAATATGATGAATTACGGCATTTATTCACAACGACACCAGCGGGGTTTCATATTGCGGTTTTAAAAAATAGTAAAATAAATTCAATTGCCGATTTAAAAGATAAGAAGATAGGTTTAGCTCCAGAAGGTTATTCCGCTAATACGATTGCAGAAAGATTATTTGAAACATATGGTTTTACATTAGAAGATGTTAAGGCAAATGGTGGTCAAGTAAGTTACTTAGGTTTAACTGAAGGACCGCAAAGCTTAGTGGATGGACATATAGATGTATATTTAGGGCAAGGTATTTGGCCATATACCCCATTTTTGGAAGTTGATAATAACCCTGGTGTTAAATTCTTGAAAATAGATAATGAGCATATGAATAAATTCCTAGAAAAGTATCCTATATATAGCAAATTAACAATTCCTAAAGAAACCTACAAAAGTTTAGACGAAGATCTTGAGACAGTTGGTGCGTACGTATCGGTAGTTACAAATAAAAATGTCCCTGACGATGTTATTTATAACTTAGTAAAAGCTATTTGGGAAAATGTTGATAAGGTATATGAAGCCTCACCTCCAGATAAGGAATGGATGAAGCTTGAAAATGCTATGAAAGGCGCTAATATTCCAGTCCATCCAGGTGCAAAAAAGTATTATGAAGAACAAGGATTAAAGGTTGAATAAAGATCATTGTCTAAAGATAATTAGGCTAATTTCCAACTTAACTAGATAGAGGGTGGATATATGGCAACAGAAACTAACCTATTCCAGGATGAAACTTTAAAAGATAGTTTATTAGAAGAAGCTATTAGAGAAAATAAATTTACTATTTCGACAGTAAAAAAGATTATAGCTTCTTCTTTGGCTCTTTTTGTTGCTCTTTTAGTTTTGTATGTTTCGGCATATGGGCAACCGAGCTATTTATATTACCGATCATTGATATTGTCCGTGATATTAATATTAGCATTCTTACTTTTTCCAATGTTTAAAAAAAATAAAAATGAAAAGGTAAATAAGATTACAGGAATAGTAGATGTTATTTTAATTCTCATGGTTGGGGTTATACAAAGCTATGTTATCATGGATTTTGACAAATTTGCTCTTAGGCAAGGTGCCCCCAATGAATATGATGTTATATTGGGGACTATGTATGTACTATTACTTCTGGAGGCAACTAGAAGAACAGTTGGTTGGATTCTTGTTTTATTAGGGGCTTTCTTCGTTGGACAATTATTAATTAGTGATAAAATGCCATGGATATTTTATGGTCCGCCAATGAGATTATCAGAAGTAGTTGATTTTGTTTGGATGAGAGATGAAGGTATTTATAGTGTGCCAATCATGTCCGTATTCACATATGTAATTCCATTTCTAATTTTTGCATCCTTTCTAATAAGGTCAGGAGCCGGAAAATTCTTCATTGAACTAGCGGTTTCTCTTACAGGAAAATCCATAGGTGGCCCGGCCAAGGCATCAGTTATTTCAAGTGGATTAATGGGATCCATATCGGGGAGCGCTGTTGCCAATGTAGTAAGTACCGGTAGTTTCACCATCCCACTAATGAAAAGACTTGGTTATAAAAAAGAATTTGCCGGTGCCGTAGAAGCAGTCTCATCAACAGGTGGGCAGATCATGCCACCAATTATGGGAGCGGCTGCTTTTATCCTTGCCCAGAATTTACAAATGCCCTATGGAGAATTAATTCTCTATGCACTAATTCCGGCTGTACTTTATTATTTAGCAGTATTTATTGCTGTTCATTTAGAATCAAAACGAATTGGTTTAAAATCTTTAAAACGTGAAGAAATCCCTAAAATGAAAACCTTGTTACGGGATCGTGGTTATTTATTACTTCCCCTTATTGTTATTATTGTTAGTTTGTTTTTGGGGTATAGCCCTGTTCGCTCTGCTTTATTAGCAATTGTTGCATTAGTACCTTTAATGATGGTAAAAAAATCGACAAGAGTTACACCATCTCAATTTCTAAGCGCCTTAGAGGATTCAGTAAGAGATTTAATTCCTATCGCAACCGCTTGTGGTACTGCAGGCTTAATCATTGCGGGGGTAAATATTTCAGGGGTTGGTCTTAAGTTTTCCTACTTAATAACAACAATTTCGCATGGACAACTTTGGTTAACCCTTCTTTTAGTCATGTTGGCAGCAGTTGTATTAGGATTCGGATTGCCAACAACTGCTGTTTATGTAACTGTAGCAGTTATTTTAGCACCTGCATTACAAGAATTAGGATTAAGTGCACTTCAAGCCCATATGTTCGCCTTTTTCTACGGGGTTATGGCAGCTATTACACCACCGGTGGCATTGGCATCCTTTACAGCAGCAAGTATTTCAAACTCTGACCCTATGAAAACGGGATATGTTGCATTTAGATTAGGTTTACCAGGGTTCGTTATTCCATTTATGTTTGCCTATAGCCCGGAGCTTTTATTACAAGGTTCAGTAGTTGATGTTTCACTTTCCGTTATTACAGCGATAATCGGAATCTATTTATTATCAGCATCAATTATTGGTTATTTTATAAATACGAATATAAATATTTTCTATCGAATATTACTCTTTATTTCCTCCTTATTAACAATTGATGCTGGTATTCTCACAGATTTAGTAGGTATAGTTATTGCAGTGGTTGTATTTTTATTAACAAAAAACAAAGGAACTTCAGCAATAACTAAAAGTACTGCTAACAATTCAATTGATCAAAAAGTTGGTGATTACAGTGGCTAAAAAAAGGAATTTCCAATGGATGTTCATAATATTACTCTTTATTCTTTTAATTATTGCAGGAAGTAATGGACTTCTTGTATCACATAGAGACTTATTTATTAGTTCTCTATTTCTATTATCATTAATGCTCACATCTGTCTTTGTAGTTTTAAATAAAAATAACAGGAATTAATATTGTGATAAAATCTGTTTCCCTAAATAAGGCTCCGAGATTGACCTGCAATGTTCTTGCTAAATCACCCACAATCGGGGCCTATATTTTAAAAATGCAGATAGGGGTTTAACTTTGTTTAACAATTTAGATTTTAGAAAAAAAGTGAAGTTGTTAAATATGACAATGTGCAAATTGAAGTTATTTCCGAAGGGACAGGACCCATATTAATATTATTGCCATCAAGAGGACGAGATTCAGACGATAATGATGAAGTAGTAGTATGTATAGCTACAAGTGGCTTTTGTGTATTAAGACCACAACCTAGGGGAATAGGAAAAAGTAAGGGCCCAATGGATAATCTTACCTTAAAAGTTAATTAAATTAAAAAGAAACCAACGATTCTTTTACTAAGTAACGTTGGTTTCTTCTATTATTATAATCATTCAGTTGAACTTGGAATAGAGTGAGAAACAAAAATCCACCTGTTATTCGGCTGCTCGGGTTGCGTACATCATTATGAATTCGTCCTATAAATATCTCAACCTATTTAGAATTAGTGAGAATTTAGAAAAGACGAGCAGACTAAGGATTTGGAGTAGGAAGAACTATGTGACGAATAAGGGATTTATTTGCTGTGAATCCGGAGGATGGTGAATAGGGAAAGTAATGCTCGGAGCCTTTAATGTCAACAGGAACAACCGAACCAAGTTTTGATTGGGTTCCAAATTCAACAAATTCCAGTGACAAACCGAAAATCGGAAATACGGTAATAGGGGAAAAAGAAAGTAATGACATGAATACTGTTGAGTAATCTCCCCTTAGCAAAGGACACTATACAAAAAGTGTTCTTTTTTCATAAAGGCACTTTATTTTTTAATATTTATTTTTGAATATATATAGCCTATCCACCTTTTACTGTATAGTAGAGAAGAGTACGGATAATAACGCTTTTTATTTAGAATTGGGGGATATGGATGAGAAGAATTATTTTGTCTACAGAGAGTGGTGCGGATTTACCAGATGACCTAGCCGATAAATATAATGTCCAAGTGGTCCCGATGCATGTGATTATGGATGGGCATGATTACTTAGATGGGTCGTTACCTGTAACGGAGATTTATGACTACTACGAGCGGACAAAAAAAATTCCCTCTACATCGTCTACAAATTCCCATGAATATCTCGAGTTTTTCAAGAAGATAAAAAATGATTTCCCAGATTGTATCATCATACATATTGGATATACGTCAAAGGCATCTTCTTCCTTTCAAAATGCAATCATCGCATCAGAAGAATTGGAAGATATTTTTCTAATTGACGCTTTGAACGTAACAGGTGGATTAACGGCGATTGTCATGTATGCGGTTACGGTATTAGAAAATGAACCTTCAATTGACCCTGCCAAATTAGTAGAGCAGATTGAAGCAAAGGTTCCTAAATCAAGACTGGCTTTCGTTCCAGGGAGTTTAGAATTTTTAAGAGCAGGCGGGCGTGTTAGTAATCTAGCTTACCTCGGCGGGGCTTTGCTAAAAATAAAGCCGCGAATTGAACTAATTGATGGAAATCTTGTTTCAACCAAAAAATATCGTGGGAAAATGGATATCATTTCAGAGAAACTCATGCAAGATTATTTAAATCAATACGAGATTGATAGAGAGCAGCTTTATCTTCTATACTCTCTCGGACTTGATGAAAAGATCAAGCAGGGGATGGATGAAATGGCAAAAGAAGCAGGATTCAAAAATGTAAAATGGATTCAAGCTGGCGCAATGATCTCTACACATGCTGGACCTGGAGGTATCGGAATAGCAGGACTAGAAGTTTAGGACGGTGAGGTTAAGACCAGCGAGAAATGAACTATCAAGCCGTGAAACACAGAATGTCTCCTGTAACAATGCGCTTATCGCTGGAGCTGCCAAGGTGGCAATTTACCGCTTTGAAGTAAACAAAATTCCACTGGCAAACTGCCGGTGGAATTTCGTTCTTTTACTGGTTACTGTTTTCTAATGCCTCAATTTTGGCGCGGACAAATTCGGGAACGGGGCGGGCGGACTTCGTTTCTGGATCGTAACTGACATAAATGATTTCCGCTAAAAGGATGGGGTCATCTTCTCCATCTCTTGTAATCATGCAATTCATTGTCATACTGGTGTTGCCAACCTTGGACATTTTGCACCAAATGGTTAGCCAGTCATTCAAGTGCGCCGATTTCTTATACTCCAAGGTCGATTTTGCTAAAACAAAATCAAAGTCTCCGCCCTCCATATTCAATCTTAATCCCTCTTGAAAATATTCCGTCACTGCAACATCAATATAGGTTAGGTAATGGGCATTAAAAACAATCTTCTGTCCGTCAATTTCCGAGTACCGAACCTTCAGCCGGTGCGAAAAGTGATAATCGTGGTTCATTTCAGTTGTCACCTCCACTTTTTTTCATTAATTAATAATTCTATTTAAATAGTGGAAACCCTTTTTAAAAATGGGGTTACTTCGGCATTTGGTGCCTGACCCCCGCCGTGTTAATGTATTTAAGTATCATAGGTCAGGCCCTTTTTTCTGTAATTAGAGAAGCGGCTCACCATAATTTGATAATTTAATGGTCTTTTTTTAAATACCTACCACCTACGTAAAATAATTGACGTTGATGGTAGGTATAAGATAAACTACTACTCAAGGAGGAGCGAAAAATGTCTATTGGAAAAACTGAAAATATTGAATATTTAATATCCGATCTTGTTGAGGAATTTGGCATTAGCCAACGTTCGATTCGTTATTATGAGGAATTGGGATTGATTCATCCGAGACGAACGGCGGGGAATCACCGAATTTACACAAAAAGAGATCGAGCGAGAATAAAAATGATACTAAGAGGAAAGCACCTGGGATTTTCCTTGCAGGATGCTGCCAAGCTGATCAGCTTATATGATCTTGACACCACGCAAATCAAACAATACGAAGAAGGTATTAAGCTTGCTTATCACCATTTAAGGGAGGTGAGAGAACGACAGAAAGAGTTAGAGTTGTTAGAAAGTGATTTATTGAACGCCATAGAAGATGCCGAATCAAGATATAACGCACTTAATGGAAAGGGGCAATCAGATGAGTAACAAGGTATTGGTGGATCAACAAGATGGGGTAATGATTATTACGATAAACAGACCGGAAAAACATAATTGTATTGATGGCGAAACCGCTCAATTACTTTATGAAGCCTGGTGTCAGTTTCGTGATGATGATCAAGCAAAAGTGGCTATTTTAACAGGAAGCGGTCCATCATTTAGTTCAGGTGCTGATTTAAAGGCAATTGATTCATTAGGGCCCCAAGAACAATATGATGCCAGTTTCGCTTATGATGGCAAAGGCTATTTAGGATTTACAAGAATGACAGATATCTTTAAACCTACGATAGCTGCTGTCAATGGCTTTTGTTTTGCTGGCGGCTTAGAAATGGCTGCTTGGTGCGATATTCGCATTGCGGCAACAAACGCTGAGTTTGGCTGTTTAGAAAGGCGCTGGAATGTTCCGTTGGTCGACGGTGGTACGCAGCGAATCCCAAGAATTGTGGGCTGGGGCCGTGGAATGGATCTGATATTAACAGGTAGAAAAATTGACGCTAACACCGCGTTGGATTGGGGGTTAGTGACAGAACTAGCTGATCCTAGTAATCTATTAGATCGTGCGCTAGAGCTTGCACACCAAATGTCTTCTTATCCTCAAGGCTCATTAAAGTCAGATAAGCAGGCGGCAGTAAGGGGTTGGGGACTTCCCCTTGAAGAAGCACTTCGGATCGAATGCCAATTAGGAATGCCTCATACAAAAAGTGAAGAAACAAGGCAGGGATTAAACAATTTCATAAATCGAAAGGGGTAATCGGATGATTGCTGCGGAGTTGATTAGGCGAGGGGCCAAGTATTATGCGAAAGAAACAGCTGTTATTTATAAAGATCAGAAACTTACATTTGAAGAGGTTCATATAAATTCCAACCGATTGGCTAATGTTCTTTTTAATTTGGGTTTGGAAAAAGGTGATCGGATTTCCTTTTTATTAGCTAATTCCATTCATAGTGTGGAAATTGACTTTGCTATGTTAAAGTCAGGATTGGTTCGTGTCCCTTTAAATACAAGGCTTTCAGAAGAAGAACATTATCATATGATCGTGGAGACAGATTCAAAAGCTATTTTATTTACGGAGGAATTTTCAGACAGGGTGGAGAGACTGAAGGTAAGACTTCCAATCGGAACTCTGTTTTGTCAAGTGGACGGTTTTGCCAAGTATGATTGGATGATTCCAATTTACGAGAAAATGAAAGCGGTTACCGATGAGGACCCTATTGTTCCTTTAGTGGAAGATGATTATGCTACCCTTCAATATACATCTGGTACCACTGGAAAATTAAAAGCAGCCATTCATACCCAGGGATCCTGGGCAGCTATGGCAACGAATATCTTGTCTACACTCACGATCAATAAAGGGGATATCATGATGCACGCCGCTCCCTTAACACACGCTTCTGGCATACTTGTCTTACCACATTGGATTAGAGGCGCTGCCAATGCCATATTACCAACCTTTCATCCTCAAGAATTTCTACAAGCAGTTGAAACAATAAAACCAACTACACTTAACCTGGTTCCAACGATGATTGTCATGCTCCTATCAACACCAGATGTGGAAAAGCAATCCTTTGATTCTGTTCGTAGTCTAATATATGGCGCTTCACCGATGCCTCGAGTAGCATTAAAGAGAGGGCTTGAATTATGGGGGCCAAAATTTATTCAATATTTTGGGCAGACAGAAGTTCCTCTTATACTATCCATTTTACCGGTTGAAGACCATATTTTAGGTCTAGAAAATCCTGCTTATTATGATCGGCTGTTATCTTGTGGCAGACCAACCATTACAACAGAAGTGAAAATTGTTGACGAAGATGGCAACGAGGTTCCACAAGGTGAAATTGGCGAGATTGTTGTCTCCTCTAACCAATCAATGTCAGGCTATTGGAAGGAGGAAGTATTGACAGCTGAAACAGTTAAAGGAAAATGGGTCTATACACGAGATATGGGCTACATCGACCAAGAAGGTTACTTGTATTTAGTAGACCGTAAATCGGATATGATCATTAGCGGAGGATTTAATATTTATCCTCGTGAAGTGGAAGAAGTTCTATACAAGTATCCTGCTGTGATGGAGGTTGCGGTCGTTGGAGTACCAGATGAGACATGGGTTGAAAGTGTGAAAGCCTTTGTAGTATTGAAAGAGGGACACACTGCGAGTGAAGAAGAGCTTATAGAATATTGCAAGCATCATCTAGCATCCTATAAAAAGCCAAAATATATCGAGTTTATTGATAGCTTACCAAAGAGTGCAGTAGGGAAGGTCGTTAGGAGGATGCTGCGGAAGGAGGAGTTAAAAAGATAGCGCAGACCTAGATTTTTTTAGATGAAGAAGCCATTTTTTTACCTGACCTTGTACTTGTCATTACCCGAACAATTCTAATTAAAAAGTATTGAATGAGGTACAGAACTTAAAAGTTCTGTACCTCATTTTATGGATTTTTAGGAGCTGGGGTATGATCCCGGTTCAGTAATGCTTTACTGCCTAGCTGAACTATATTTAAGATTCTGGAAAATCCTCGAATAGTAACTAATACTTCTTCAATGAGCGAAAAAACTTGATGCTCTTTTTGTGTAACAAACTCTGAAGAAAATAATTCTAGGGCGACCGGCACTACAATAATGTCCGATATTCGAGAATCGGGAAGTGTGGAACAGGATGCCTATGTAATTTTGACCCTGGGAAACCTTGCAAATTTTTTTTATAATGATTGTAAACTTTTTCTCATGCTATACGTCTTATGAGCGGGGAGGACGATAATGGTTGAAATAAATAAGCAAAATGAACTCAATGCAGAACTGAATATAGTGTACAGGTACTTACGAAAGTTAAGTATTTCAAAGGCAGATGCGGAGGATGCCGTTCAGGAAGCTGCTTATAAATATTTGCTGTACTACGATACTATCAAAATTGCAAAAATTCGTAGTTGGCTAATACGAGTGGCGTTAAATTCCTATTATGATCAATGCAGGAAGCGAGGAAGGTACGACTTAAACCTAGACGAAGGGCTTCTAAAGACAGATAAAAAAGAACAGCCTGAAGTTATTTTTCTACACAAGGAACGCAATAGTGAAATAGGTAGAGCAATCTCAAAGTTAAAACCGCTATTTCAGGAGCTGTTGCTGTTAAAGTATCATTCAGGACTTACATATGAAGAAATTTCTACGCTCTTAGAGATCAGTGTCAGTTCAATCAAGACGAATCTATTTAGGGCGAGGAAAAAATTTGAGAAGATTTATAAGGAGGCCATCCATGAGTGAAAATCACGATTCAAAAAATGAACAGGATATTGACTTTGTCAGCAGCCCTTCTTTACAAAAGGCTGTCAAAAAATCAAAAAGGAAACAAACGATTAAGTACATCATTATTACCGTTATTACCACCACATTATTATTGACGATTCTTTTTATGGGCAGTCAATATATTCTAACGAAAAGAATCGAGAACACGGATATGTTCTACGAAAGTATTCACGGAGCCAATATTTCTCCCGGAGGCACCTCATTTAACTATAACCTTTTTAGTATTACTGCAGAATCAACCTACCGAAAAACAATTGGGGATCGCTCGATACTTTGGGATAAGAAGACCGAAAAGGTTCCTGTATTCGGAAGAATAAAGCTTCTGGAAAGAGGTAGTGGAACCACGGAGGTCAATAGTTTAAATAAAGAAGCGAAAAGGTACGTTCGGTATAATGATTTTAATAATGAAAGAAAAATAGATTTTTATTATCCTGGTTTGTCATACGACTACCTACCGCACGAGCTCGATATCGCAACGAGCTTGGATAAGAACACTTTAGTCGAGGTGGCTTTATCATTTAAAGAGCCATTGACCCTATCACAAGCAGCCGAGAAGCTTGGACAGAATAATGTCAATTGGCTGTGGGTCGACACCACAACAACCACTCAGTTAGATAGGATGGAAAAGACACTTGACGATGACAGTCTGAAGACGAAGGGAGGAGGAGGCGCTTTTGGCTTTGCGGTGTTACCAGAACAGCCTTATTTTGACGAAGATGGGCAAGGGTTTATTGGCACTTTAGAAATGCTGCTAAAAGAAGGAAACCATACTAGTTCCGTAAAAGAGGCTTTAAAAGGAATTAAGGAAAATACCAAGGCTTCGAACGGGAAGCTCCGTTTAAACGGTGCCGTTGTGACCGGTACACCAGAGGAGCTGAAACGATTTCAGCAGCTTGATTTCATTCGTGCATCGGTGTTGGGTGCTACGGTTGATAAATATTAATTGGGTAAATTAGTTGATCCATATGTAATGAGAATGTATTTTTTAATGTGTGTCGGTTCGACCCCGACCACCGGTATCTTTAGGTAAAATTGAGTTAAATTAAGAAACGGTGAAACACTCATAAATGTTGTTAAATCAACGTTTATGAGTGTTTTTTTTTTTGTGGGAAAACGGCTGACTAAGGTAGGTTTTTAAATCATTTTACACAAATTTTACACAAGCGAAATTAGTAATGCTTAATAGCGTATTGGTTTTACGAAGGTGATAAAATATTAATTAGGTAAGGGTTGAATAACTATTAATGGGGAGTTTTATGAGTGAGAAGTAAGAAACAAGGCCATTTCTGCAAAGGATGTGGGGATTTTCTGCCTAATGAAAAATTTAGCGGTAGAGGTCACCGTGAACATCTGTGTAAAGAATGTAAAAAAGCAGGTATATTAGTAAGTACTGAGTCAAATTCCGATTATGATCGGAATTTTCACCGTCTATCTAAAGCTGTTAGAAAATGTATGATTGTTTATATGGAGCATGAAAGTTACTTTTTATTTGAATATCAACTTTCCCGGTATATTATTGGAGGAGGAGATGACCTTAGCTCCGAAATTTATGTGTATTGGGGAGATAAGGAGCAAAAATTCCTTGTGTCAGAAAAACTACAAAAGAGTGAAGTCGTAATGGAGGTTTTAAACAAAAAATACTACGATACAATGGAAAGCAACCAAAGTTTTGATTATGAAGAATTGATATACGATGAATATGCAGAAATTTCAAAGAAACGCAGACAGTATCTTGAAGTAATATCATCGATTCATCATTTGTAGGAGTTTTTGATAGTTGGAAGGAGAGAGAATTGATGAGTCAATCAAGAATGATGCATGTAAAGAAATTATATGAATCCTGCCCTGTTAAAGAAAACGATGAAATATTTCGAAATGGAGTATTTCATTTTAATATATCTAGAATTTTGGAAGACATTCATTGTGGGAAACTAGTTGTTGCTAAAGAATACATAAATATTAATGAATGGTTTAAGTGGCATGGACTTCATTCATCTTTAAATGAAGACCATTTACCTACTGTTAATATAGATAGTATTATAGTCCAAGCTGAAATCCGTCCTGGAATATTTTCTATCATAGATGGCAATCACAGAATGGAAAAAGCATTTCGGTTGGGTAAACCCTCCATTTATTCTTATAAGCTAAGGGGAGAGCAGTTGATTCCATATTTTATAACTGAGAAGGGTTACAGAGCTTTTGTGGAATATTGGAATTCGAAGTTATAAAATTTTCTAACAAATATATTTCCAACTGTATAGCCGGTAAGGGTACCTCTTGATTATTCAAATTGAAATATTGGAGTTGCTTTTATAAATTTTTACAACAGATTTCTAAACTTTCAAACATTTATTGACTACAATAAAAACTATCATGATAATAAAGGAAGAATTTAAAGTTTATAGAAATGGGGGGGAAAGGGCTATGTCTGGAAAAGATCTATTTAAAGGGTTAATAGGTGTAGGGCTAGGTATAGGGTCTAAACTTCTTTTGGACAGTAATGACAGTAGTTACAGTAGTGGAGGATATTATGGGAGTTATACTACTGAGGAAATTCATAATAAACTTGAGGATTACTTGAATGAGCTATCAGAATTGACGGCACAAATAAACTACCTAAATACAGAAATAAAATCAGCTAATGATGAATTAAGACAAAGAAACGAAGAATTAGAGAATAGGGGCTAATCTACAGGGGGCTGGCGAACTTAGACAGGGGAAAACAACTGTTTTTAGGTGGGGCCGCTGCCAAACTACTTAAACCCCTTTCGCGAATTTTACCCCTGTAATGGCCTGGTTTCAGCACTCAAAATGTTGTTATTTAAGTGGCTTATTCAACGTTTTATATTTGTTATTCTATAGGAATGTCTCCTAGCAGAAACCTTACATAGATCACTACATTATCTATTAACCCTAGAGGTGGGCCGGAATTGCTTTCCACATCGTTTACAAGGCTTGTAGTTGTAAGGTGTAGAAATAAGTTTATTTTATTAAAAGCCAATTATAAAGGGAATGTAAAAGGCTATGCCTTTGATTTTCTAGAATAATATAATTTAATCAAGACTCACATATGTAGAAATGAAAAGAGAAAGGTTGTGTTTTCCTTGTTGTTTGAATTAGATGTCATTGATGCCGTTTGCCAAGATTTAGTAGAAAGGGGTTATATGATCATAAATCGAAAGAAAGAAATTAAGCATTCAGGAAAGGATGTAATCGCAAAGAAAACAAACTCTAACAATGACATAAGACTTTTTATCGAGGCCATAGGGGAAACTAGTTCCGATTCTTCTTCAAAAAGATACGGTAAACCATTTGATAGAAGTCAAATAAAAGTTCATATATCGGAACTCCTATTTGCCACAGCTGAAACACTCTCTATGCCCAAGTTAGATGAGTACATATATAAAACAGCGTTTGCAATTCCAGATAATAGAGATCATCGAGAATTAATAAACAAAATTAAACCTTTTCTTGATTCTATAGACATTGCAGTATTTTTTGTAAAAGGAAGTAAGGTGTCTGAGATTATAAGTAGTTGGGAAGTTTAATTTTAACACTAGAGTATTATTCTAATTCAACTAAACATCCATAAGCTATACTCATTAAACAAAAAACAACTCACCCTGCTGGTAAGTAGTGTGAGTTACAGTTTTGTTTTTCTAACACGTATTTAATTAGCCACTACATTACTCCCGATAATTGATGCTGGTATTCGCGCAACGACACCTTTCATATATCATAAACAAACCACAACAATCTTTATTTAAACTGAGCTATATATTCTCGAGGAATCAATCGCTAGTTTCTATTCTTCCTCCCGCAGCTCCTTTATCCCGTGAGAATAGTACTAATATGTCGTTTCAATTTTGCCGTACCCCAAGCGTTCACTCACATATATAATGTCAACTTTCTGAATTAAAGGACCTAACCACAAGTGCATTACTGTGCTTGGGGGCAGCTCTTAAATTTCCTAGATATCTTACTTTACCATAAATACATGTCCTAAATAATTTCCAGAACCTCGTATTATCTGAAGGCCTTGTTGTTCTAGCTCCCTCCAAATTTTTCTATCTAGAGCATACGGACCTCTTTGTTGAAGTGTTTTTATCTCTTTTTCTGTAATAGTAACTTGGAGTGATTCTTGGTTACCTGTAACAAACAATTCATAGTTCTTGAGCTTCATTACCATTACTTTAAAATCTGGATCCCATTCCTGTAGTTCTTTTTCAATGCAAGTAGCAACATAAAGGAAAAATTTTTCTCCCTCCATATTTTTTGACATCATTCCTCTTATAAATCCTGAAGTATTCATCTTTTGTCCTCCTATTTATTAAATCAATAGGTTACTAAAACGAAGGCAACGAAAAAAGCTCTTTATTGCATATGAACGCAACAAAGAGCCTAAGCCGATCATTATCATTCAAAGCATTGCTTTGCTGGTTGGAGCACCTTACCAATTGGCAGGTTGCTGTGAATTCCTTGAGCCAGGACTCTCGTTCACTCTTGATAACCTTATTGAATTATCTATATTATAACAACAACAATTAGGTATCTGTCAAATTAATAACTATCCTGAAAAAATGATATATTCATTCTCTTTCTCCTAATCTCTTAAGTCTTCTGGTGTTACTGACGAAACGTATTGTCATAAAATTGAAGGTGTTAATTGTCCATGCTTGGATAGGATATGAATTTAGAATATGGCAGGTCTAAGAAAATGATTTCAGGAAAAAGTGAGGAATGTTTTAGTAGATCGAAAAACTCTTGCCTGTATCATAGATTACATGTTCTGTGAATTGAACTTAAATTATACGTGGGAAGTAGAGTACAAAGGTGGTTCTGGCTCAAGGTTAATATCGAGAAAAAAAGATTCCGAGCAATGGGATATGAAGAAGATATATGAAGATACATTAACAATAGCCTATAAACTGAAGGAGCATTCAACTGAAATAAAGGATAGAAAGACTTCTAGTTTTAAACGAAATCAACAAATGAAACAAGAGGCAGAAGCTTTTCGCATAAATGGTCAATTTAAGAAATTGGTTGAGTGGATGGAGAACGCAAGCCATTAAAATGGCACTCCGATTTTAATTGTATTAATTGGAAAGAGGTTCACTTGCATTTAAACATTCCAAAAAGTATAGTATAATTAAGACCAAATATTCAAAATATTCATACTGTGGGAGAGTATACCATGAGTGTAATTATTGAAAAATTGTTTATCGGACAAATCGCTAGACTAAAACGAACATTTAATGAAAATGATGTCAAATTGTGTAACGAATTAACGGGAGATTTTAGTCCTATATATCAAGAAGTTGAGAATGATTGGAAGGGTATTTCCTCCAAACCGCTTGTTCCTGGTTTACTTACGGAAGGTCTAATTACGCAGGTTATTAGCCAAAAATTGCCTGGAACTGCATGTGTATTACTACAAAAAGAAGTAGTTTTTTATCAACCAGTCCATATAGGTGATGAAATTACTGCAGAACTTGAAATTATTGATATTAACCCTGACCGAAACTGGGTAACTCAAAAGGTTAGTTGTTTTAACCAATTTGGAAATGAAGTGGTCAAAGGACAGGTTGTGATCCTTATTTTACCGAGTCACAGTTCATAGGTGGGAAAAAGCCAATGTTAAAAAATAAATCTAACAATCGCATTCGATATAGTTTTGAGGATATTATCGGAGAAAGCCAATTGATGACTCAAATTAAAGAATTGGCAGCAAGAATCGGCACGAGTAATTCCACTGTGCTGCTTACAGGGGAAAGTGGAACGGGAAAAGAACTATTTGCCCAAGCGATTCATGGACTTAGTTCAAGAAAGAATCATTCATTTGTTGCCGTGAACTGTGCTGCTATACCCCATGAGCTATTTGAATCTGAGGTGTTTGGATATGAAGCAGGGGCTTTCAGCGGGGCGAAAAAAGAAGGAAAGCCCGGTAAAATAGAATTGGCACAAAATGGGACCCTTTTTTTAGATGAAATATCCGAACTTCCCTACCAAGCACAGGGTAAACTTCTCCGAGTATTACAGGAAAGAGAAGTGGAACGGCTTGGGGGAACAGGGAGTAAAAATGTTGATATCCGCATCATTGCGGCAACGAATCAGGATTTAAAAACACTTGTTCAGGAGGGAAAGTTCAGGCAGGATTTATTTTACCGCTTGTACGTGTTTGAATTAAAAATTCCTTCGCTGCGGCAAAGAAAAGAAGATATATTGCCCTTGGCCTATCATTTTATTAATTATTTAAATGATAAAATAGGACAAAATGTGAAATATATGACTCCGGAACTGAAGGAATGGCTTGTGTCCTATGATTGGCCTGGGAATGTTCGAGAACTAAGAGCGTGTATTGAGCGTGGGATGAATTTGGTAGAGGGTGACACACTAACCATTGAAAATTCATTTCATTTTTCAGCTTTTGATGTTGCTGTACAGAAAATCGATGAAGAAGAGGGCACGGTTGCCGTAAGCTTGGAAGAGGCAGTCAAAAGGGCTGAAATAGCTGCTATTCAGCGAGCTTTAAAAGAATCAAATGGTGACCGAACAAAGGCTGCGCAAATCTTAAACATCCATTTAGCAAGCCTTTATAGGAAAATGGCTAAATATAAATTGAAATAAAATCTGGAAAAACACACGATTTCGTGTGTTTTTTGCGTTCATAGAGTTTAAAGGATAATACGATTCGCATGGTTGTGTCACAGATCTGCGAAAAATAGTAGAATTGCAAAAATTCGAAAGGAAAAAGCCTGAATAAAGGGCAATCAAAAGTTGGCACAAAATTTGCAAATATAAAAGTTAAAGGAGTGGGTTATCTTGTTAAATTTTTCATTTAGCGAAGAACAAGAGTATTTTCGAGACATGCTGAGTCATTTTTCTATGAATGAACTACTACCGCACTATACCAAATGGGACCGTGAACAGAAGCATCCAAGACATTTATGGAAAAAGCTTGGGGAGCTAGGAGTTAATGGTCTAAGGATTCCTGAAGAGTATGGAGGAAGCGGGGCTGAGTGTCTCACTGCCGGGATTGCAGCAGAAGAAATTGGCCGGGGTGATTTCAATTTGACTTATGCGGTCATGCTTAATGCATTGGCCTCGGAAATCATTACTACTCATGCAACAGAGCAATTAAAAAAAACATGGCTGCCACAAATTGCAAGTGGAGAAAAAATCGTTGGTGTCGCCATTACTGAGCCATTGGCAGGAACCGATGCTGCGGGAATCCGCTCAACGGCTGTACATAAAGGAGACCGCTATATACTAAATGGAGAAAAGTCTGGAATCAGTGCAGCGACGTTTGGGGATGCCTTTATTGTTTTTGCTAAAACGGATCCGAATTCTGGCAGTAAGGGCATAAGCGCATTCGTAGTGCCTTCCGACCTTCCAGGAGTGGAATGTAAAGGCTATGACGACATGGGAAATATCCCGATTGGGAGAGGCTCCATATATTTAACGGAGGTAGAGGTCCCTGAAGAGAATTTAATTGGATTAGAAAATAACGGCTTTTTCCAGGTGATGAATGGATTTGACTTAAGCCGGCTGTTAATTGGTCTTCAATGTGTGGGGGCGGCCTTCCAAAGCATCGATGAAACAATTGAACATGTTAAAACAAGGCATGCATTTGGAAAACCCTTAGCAACGTTTCAAGGTGTAACCTTTCCAATTGTTACCCATTACACACAATTAGAATTAATCAAATGGCAGGCCTATCGTGGTCTTTGGCTCCGTGATCAAGGTAAAAAGCATTCGAAAGAAGCATCCACTGTTAAGTGGCTTGGACCAAAATACAGCCAGGAAGCGATTCACGAATGCATGCTCCTCAATGGCCATTATGCCTATACGAAAGAAATGCCGCTTGAACAAAGATTACGAGACGTCATTGGTTTGGAAATTGGGGATGGCACGGCTCAAGCAAATCAAATTGTCATCGCAAGAGAATTAATCGGTAAAGAATTTCGTCCGTATTAAGCTAGGAGACAAAATTATGGAAAAATGGAGGGAAAAAGAGATGGAATTACAAGATGTAATTTACGAAAAAAGAGATGGAATTGCCAAAATTATCATTAACCGACCTGAAGTTTATAATGCATTTCGAGCGCTAACAGTCCAAGAATTAATCTGGTCATTCCGTGACGCTTGGGATGATAACCGAATTGGTGCCGTCATTTTAACTGGCGCAGGCGAGAAGGCATTTTGTACTGGCGGTGACCAAAAGAATAAAGGAGACAACGGCTATGATAGTTCTGGTGGTCTTGGTGGCGGGATCGGTTTAGAAATAGAAAATCTCCATCGAACCATCCGTGCGATGCCCAAGCCTGTCATAGCTGCCGTAAATGGCTTTGCGATAGGCGGCGGTCATGTACTACATGTCCTCTGTGATTTAACGATTGCTTCTGAAACCGCTATTTTCGGCCAAAGCGGTCCAAAGGTAGGCAGTTACGATGCCGGTTTGGGTTCAGCCTATTTGGCTAGGATAGTTGGAGAAAAGAAGGCAAGGGAAATTTGGTATTTATGCGAAAAATACACGGCACAAGAAGCAAAGGAAATGGGACTCGTCAATAAGATTGTACCGCAAAGTGAATTGATGGCAGCTGCCGACGAATGGGCCGCAAAAATAGTAGAAAAAAGCCCAACTGCCATCAAAATGTTGAAATACTCCTTCAATGCTGATTCCGCAAATATTGAAGGTATTTCACAAATTGCAATGGCGAGTCTCGGGATGTTTTACAAAACAGATGAGTCAGCAGAAGGAAGAAACGCCTTTGTGGAAAAAAGACCGGTTGATTTTAAGAAATTCAGGCAGTAATTAAGTGTTTACCTATATTTAAGGGGGAATCAAGCTGATGAGTTTCGAGACGATTTTAACAGAAGAAATTTGTGAAAAATACAAATCCGATTGGTCAGGTAAAACCATTTTACACTATTTGCAGAAAGCGATTGAACAGAACCCTGATAAAACGGCCATTATTGATAAAAAAAGCCGCTATACCTATAAGGAACTCGGTAAATTAGTGGATCGTGTGGCTCTTGGCTTGCTAGAAAACGGGTTAAAAAAAGGCGACGTTATCTCTTTTCAATTGCCTAACTGGAATGAATTTATCATTCTTCATTTTGCAGTTACAAGAATTGGGGCCATCAGTAATCCATTGATCCCTATTTACCGTGACAGGGAAATTGGCTTTATGGTCAAACTTGCCGAATCCAAGATGATTGTAGTGCCTGATGTTTTCCGAGGCTTCAACTATCCGGAAATGATTGAAAGACTTCTTCCAGAATGGCCTTGTATGGAGCATATATACGTTATTGGGAAACATGTACCGGCAGGAATGAAATCTTTTTCGTCCCTCATTGATGTACCATGGGAAGAACGAAGAGACCCAAGTGAATTAGACAAAATCAGCATTGATCCCAATAAACTTACAGAAATTATTTTTACTTCCGGAACCACAGGCGAACCAAAAGGTGTTATGCATACCCATAATACCGTCACCTTTACCTCAGAACTTTGGCTCGACCACTTGAAGTTAACGTCTGAAGATGTGATTTTCATGGCATCTACTTTTGCACATCAGACCGGTTTTCTTTATGGCGTCCGCTTACCCTTTATTTATGGAGGAACCGCCGTCTACCAAGATATTTGGAACCCAAAAGAATTTATCGAATTGATTGAAAAAGAGAAAATAACCTTTACGACAGCTGCGACGCCATTTTTACAAGATACCATACAAGTCGAGGATATCGAAAACTATGATTTAAGCTCCTTAAAATACTTTATTGCCATCGGGGCACCAATACCTAGAACACTTGTAAAGCAGGCTGCCCAAAAATTGCCTTGCAGGATTCTATCAGGCTGGGGTCAATCGGAAAATGGCCTTGTAACGCTAACACTTGCGAATGATACGGAGGAAAAGCTAACCAATACGGATGGCACTCCATTCCCTAAGATGGAAGTAAAGGTAGTTGATGCAAATGGGAGTCAGCTGCCGCCAAATAGTGAAGGCGATTTACTAGTTAGGGGTCCGGCGTTGTTTGTTGGTTATCTAAAACGATTGGAGTTAACAAAGTCAGAGTTTGACGGAGATTGGTTTATTACCGGGGACAGGGCGGTTATGGATGTAGACGGATATATCCGAATAACTGGTCGTAACAAAGATATTATCATCCGTGGCGGCGAAAACATCCCTGTTGCCTACGTAGAAAATATATTATACGAACATCCCGACGTATCGATTGTTCAAATTGTAGCGATGCCGGATGTCCGACTTCAAGAGAAAGCCTGTGCATTTATTAGTTTGAAGCAGGGAAAGGAACCTCTTACGATGGAAGCATTGCAAACTTTTTTAGCTGATAAAGGAGTGGCAAAGCAATATTGGCCGGAGCACTTAGAAGTGATTGAGGATTTCCCAAGAACGCCAAGCGGTAAAATTCAAAAATTCCGCTTACGGTCGATGATCAATGAGAAGTTAGCGGATAGAGTATAACGGATCGCTTTTATTAGTAAATTTTGTAGAGGAAAGTGCCGCCAAATAAATATAGAAGATATAGGAGGGATTGTGAATGGTCCAACGTGTAGCGTTTATAACAGGAGCCGGAAGTGGAATTGGCAGAGAAATTGCGAAATTACTAGCTTCCCGGTCTATGAGAATCATTGTTGCCGATATCAATAGAGGAGGTGCAGAAGAAACCGTCTCGATTATTAAGGAAAACCAAGGTGAAGCAATGGCTGTCTATTGTGATGTAACGGATTTAGTAAGCGTGAAAACTGCGGTGCGAGAGGCTGTTCATGTTTACCAAAGGATCGATGTGCTCGTAAATAATGCCGGGTGGGATAAGGTAGAGCCATTTTTAAAAAGTGAGCCAGAAACATGGAAGAAGATTATTGATATCAACTTAATGGGGCAGATCCATACTTGTAAGGAGATTTTGCCGGTAATGATTGAAAACGGTTACGGGAAGGTAGTAAATATCGCTTCTGATGCTGCAAGAGTGGGGTCAAGCGGGGAGGCAGTTTATTCCGCTGCAAAGGGAGGAGTTGTTGCTCTGACCAAAACCCTGGCACGTGAAATGGCCCGCCATAAAATCAACATTAATTGTGTTGCACCAGGACCAAGTGACACGCCATTATTTCAAGAAATTGGTTCGTACAATGAAGGGCTTGCGGGGGCATTAGAAAAAGCAATTCCCTTCCGTCGCTTAGCACAGCCGGAAGATATAGCCGGTGCTGTAGCTTACTTCGTATCGGATGATGCCGGCTACGTAACAGGTCAAACCCTGTCGGTGAGCGGCGGATTAACAATGATTTAGATTGAATGCCAGTATAGGGGAGATTTTCTCTATACTGGAGTACTATTTTTATTTCTATCGGTATTATGAAGGGATGGTAAACAAATGGATTTTAGGTTATCAGACGACATTCTAACTCTAAAGCAGGGAATACGAGAATTTGTTGACAATGAAGTAGAACCAAACGCGATGGAAATTGAAGAAACAGATGAAATCCCGGGGAAAATCCTAGAAATGTCCAAAGAAATGGGACTATTCGGACTGAGTATTCCAGAAGAGTATGACGGTTTAGGCATTGGAATGGTTGGAAAATGTGCAGCCTATGAAGAATTGGGCAGGACCCATAATGGTTATACCACGGTTATTGGCGGTCATACGGGGATTGGTTCAGTAGGGATAGTCGAAATGGGGAATGAAGAACAAAAACGCAAGTATTTACCGGATATGGCAAGAGGAAATCGTATTGGAGCCTTTGCGTTAACAGAGCCAAGTGCGGGGTCTCATGCTACTAATCTAAAAACAACCGCCGTAAAAAAAGGAGATACATATATCCTCAATGGCAGTAAGCATTACATTACGAATGCGTTTCTAGCTGATGTTTTTACCGTTATGGCTGTAACCGATCCATCCAAAGGTGCGAAGGGAATTACCTCGTTCATTGTTGAGAAGGACTTTCCAGGATTTAAAATAGGAAAAAAAGAGAAGAAGATGGGACTTCATGGATCACATTCTGCTGAAATATTCTTTGAGGACTGTGAGGTTCCAGTTAAAAATGTGTTAGGAGAAGAAGGACAGGGGTATGTGAATGCCTTGAAAATCCTCGCAAATGGACGTGCGGGCCTTGCGGCAAGGAATCTTGGATCCTGTGACAAATTACTTGAAATGTCACTGGATTATGCCCATACGAGAATTCAATTTGGGAAACCTATTTTTGAACAGCAAATTATTCAGCATTATTTAGCTGAAATGGCAATGGATACAGAGTCGCTGCGGGCAATGACTTACCGAGTTGCCTGGATGGTTGACCAAAACATGAAAGTAATCAAGGAAGCGGCAATGGTGAAATTGCTAGGTTCTGAAATTTACAATCGCGTAGCAGACAAGGCGGTGCAAATTCATGGAGGCCTCGGATATATTGCTGATTACCCAATTGAACGCTTTTACCGTGATGCACGGATTACCAGGATTTACGAAGGGACATCAGAAATTCAGAAAAATATTATCGCGTCCCAGCTCCATGCCCAATATATAAAGTAGTTTATGTAAAATAAAAATATTTTAGTAGAGAAAACGGGACAAGTGATTTTAATTAACGGCGGACACAACATGATAGGTTAATCATATGAAAAATGGGGAGGAAATGTTGATGATGAATTTTAACTTAACCGAAGAACAACAAAATGTACAGAAAATGGTACGGAAGTTTGTAGATAAAGAGATTATACCTTATATACAGGAATGGGATCGAAATCAGCATTTTGAACCAAGGATTTTAAAAAGATTAGCAGATTTACAGTTAATGGGTGTCTGTATTCCTGAAGAATACGGCGGAGTAGGAATGGATTATAATACGTTAGCCATTGTTTGTGAGGAATTGGAGCGTGGAGATACCGCTTATCGTACAGCTGTTTCTGTACACACAGGCTTAAATAGTATGACATTGCTGCAATGGGGAAATGAAGAACAAAAACAAAAGTATTTAGTTCCGCAAGCTAAGGGTGAAAAAATTGGGGCATTTGGATTAACAGAGCCTAATGCCGGATCCGATGTAGGAGCACTGAACACAACTGCGGTCCGAGATGGAAATTCCTACATTCTAAATGGGTCAAAAACATGGATTTCTCTTTGCGATGTAGCAGATCATTTTCTAATTTTTGCAAAGACAGATTCAAGCCTTGGTTCAAGAGGGATTTCAGCCTTTATCGTTGAACGTGACTTTCCCGGAGTTACTTCAAAAGCGATTAAGGGAAAGCTGGGGATCAGGGCAGGAAATACTGGTGAGGTCTTCCTAACTGAGGTAAGGGTTCCTGTTGCTAATTTACTCGGTGAGGAAGGAGAGGGCTTTAAAATTGCCATGTCTGCTCTAGATAACGGGCGTTTTACCGTAGCTGCTGGGGCTTGTGGGTTAATCAATGCCAGTTTAGAAGCCAGCTTAAAATACTGCCAGGAAAGAAAGACATTTGGGAAAGAAATTGGCAGACATCAGCTAGTGCAGCAAATGATCGCAAAAATGAGTGCCAATTTGGAAATCTCTCGCCTTTTAGTATACAAAGCAGGTACCTTAAAAAATGAGGGCAAACGAAATACAAGGGAAACTTCGCTAGCCAAATGGATATCTTGTAATGCTGCCTTCGATGCGGCCAATGATGCTGTCCAAATCCATGGGGCTTATGGTTATTCTGATGAATATCCAGTTGAGCGATTCTTAAGGAATTCAAAGGCTCCGGTTATTTATGAAGGAACCCGAGAAATTCACACGATTATGCAAGGTGAATATGCACTTGGATATCGGGAGGATAAACCAGTTCGTAAATCACTTCCTAAATGGTCTTTCGAGTCTGTTTCGGTAAAATAAATTGATTTTGTCCATTGGAGGTTATCTAATGGACATTTTTCAGCTTGAAGTTGATCAAGTAGTCCGCTTAAGTGTAAAAAATACTGGAAAAGGGTTCCCAGAACCGGCGGGGGGCAGAAGGGAGGTGAGAAGTAATTCTATCAAGTACCAATAAATTGCAGATGATGGTATGAAAATTATGATGGATATGGAGAAGTACACAAGAACGACAGCAATTGAACGAAAACTTCGTAACTTATTAAAATTCGTGCTTCTCAAATTAACGGCTGTGCCTATTGTTTGAACATGGATACAGCAGATGCTCGGAAAATGGGGGAAACCGAACAACGAATATATTGTGTCAGTGCATGGAAAGAGTGTGAATTCTACACAGAAGCAGAAAAAGTAGCTTTGGAGTTAACAGAGCATGTTACATTAATCCCAACAAAACGTGTTACAGATGAGCTTTATCAACGAGTGAGTGAACACTATGATGAGAAACAGTATGTTGACCTTGTTCTAATAATTAATCAAATTAACAGTTGGAATAGTATTTTCTATTGCAATGGGGATTGGCAACTGAACAAAAATAATACTCAACGGACATCTTATGGGTGTTCGTTTTTTCTTCATAATAATCGAATGCAAAATAAGACCTACCATATAGGAAATGAACAATCTTATATTTTCTGTTTTCAATGCGGGCTTTAGTAATGAATTAGAAATTATTTTTATCATCTAATATTTTCAAATTGAAAAAAAGGCTGATATGGGAAAGTAGCCGAAAACAATTGATAGCTAAGTTAACCCCACTGGGGATATTGACTTTGTCAGCAGTCCTTCTTTACAAAAGGCTGTTAAAAAATCAAAAAGGAAACAAACGATTAAGTACGTCATTATTACCGTTATTACCACCACATTATTATTGACGATTCTTTTTATGGGTAGTCAATATATTCTAACGAAAAGAATCGAGAACACGGATATGTTCTACGATAATTTTCACGGAGCCAATATTTCTCCTGGCGGAATCTCATTTAACTATAACCTTTTTAGTATTACTGCAGAATCAACCTACCGAAAAACGATTGGGGATCGCTCGATACTTTGGGATAAGAAGACCGAAAAGGTTCCTGTTTTCGGAAGAATAAAGCTGCTTGAAAGAGGCAGTGGAACCACGGAGGTCAATAGTTTAAATAAAGAAGCCAAAAGGGTCGTTCGTTATAATGATTTTAATAATGAAAGAAAAATAGATTTTTATTATCCCGGTTTGTCATACGATTACTTACCGCACGAGCTCGATATTGCAACGAGCTTGGATCAGAACAAGTTAATCGAGGTGGCTCTATCATTTAAAGAGCCGTTGACCCTCTCTGAAGCAGGAGAGAAGCTTGGACTGAATAATGTCAATTGGCTTTGGGTCGACACAACAACAACGGCTCAGTTAGATAGGATGGAACGTACACTAGACGATGACAGTCTGAAGACAAAGGGAGGAGGAGGCGCCTTTGGGTTTGCGGTCTTACCAGAACAGCCTTATTCTGACGAAAACGGGCAAGGGTTTATAGGCACTTTAGAACTATTGCTTAAAGAAGGCAACCATACAAGTTCAGTAAAAGAGACTTTAAAAGGAATTAACGAAAATACCAAGGCTTCGAACGGCAAAATCCGTTTAAATGGGGCAGTTGTTACCGGGACAGCAGAGGAACTGAAACGATTTCAGCAGCTTGATTTTATTCGTGCATCGGTGCTAGGGGCTACGGTTGATAAATATTAAATTTATAAATTAGTTTACAAAACCGGATGAGATAGTTTAAAAGTTATCACCATTTTTGATTAATAATTATTGAGTATAACTACAAAAAATGTTATGTAAAGAGTTTCGGTTGAAACCAACCACTGGTTCTTTAGGGTTAGAGGTCCTGACCCCCAGCTAGATAAACCGTTAACCTACTGGGGATCAGGAACCAAATTAAATAGAGAATTAATTACTTATCAGTAACAAAAAAATTATTTCATAGTTTTCAACTAATTCAAACCATTTTTCTTCTGTAAGTTTTGCTAGCACAGTCATATATTCAAAATGTTCCTCCGTACCGCCTTTATATTTTTGTGATGCCTCAAATACCGTATTATCTCTATTTTTTATCCAATTCTGTTGTTCTTTTCTAGGAAATGGTATTAATAATATTATGAATTTTTGAAACCTTCATACGAGACTGAATCTATTGAAGTATATATCAGGCTAAAATATGGGTAAACATTGATACGTTATCAAAAGACAGTTTTGAGTGAGAATGATAGGCGTACAATTTCAGTTACGGTTTTTTAAGAGAATAAAATTAAAGTTGGAAACGCAAATCTTATGTCAAAAAAGTATTACATTCCTGGGGAACCTTCAGTTTTAACACCATTTTATACAAATTTCGACAAAAATTTCATTTTTCTAGTAGTAATATTATACTATGTTTGTAGATTAAATATGACCATCATTTTGAGGAGATGTAAATATCGTGAGAAGAACAGAATATCGTAAATCAATTACTTTTGAATCATAACTACTATCCGACAAATATATAAGAGATAAGGAGCGACTTTAATGATTAACAAAACTTTTGTAGAAAATCATATTAAACAAATACAAAAACTAAGCAATGATTACGGCATTAAAGGTGAAGTTCAAGAAAAATTGCAACAAATACAAAAAAAGTCAGAAGAATTTTCAATGAGGATATTAATGATTGGAGGTTTTAGCGCAGGTAAAAGTGCACTATTAAATACTTTAATATCAGAGGATTTATTAATTGAAAACCAATCGCCTGAAACGGCAGTCGCAACAGAGCTTCATTATGGACCTTTTAATAAATATGAGGCAATTCTCACCAACGGCACAACACGTGAAATGGAATTTACTGATATTCAAAATTTATTACCTAAGGATGTATTGCATTTTCGTTACACGTTAAACAATGCCTTTTTACGAAAATATGCGGATTATACTTTCGTAGATATGCCTGGTTTTAATTCAACTTTAGAAGAACATAATAAAGCCATTATGCAATACATTGGGCAAGGAAATGCGTATGTCATGGTAGTGGACTGTGAGGAAGGTGAAATAAAGTCAACGGGTATTGATTTTATCCATGAAGTCCGACAATACGATCATAACTTAGCCATTGTTGTATCAAAAGCGGATAAGAAAACGAAATCAGCCCTGCAAGAGATTGTCACCAATATTAAGGAGACTGCTGAGTGGGAATTTCAAGAAGCTTTAGTTGTGGAAGCTGTAGATAAATTCAATCCGGAGACAATAACAAAAATGGATCGGATTATCCAAAGCTTTGATGTCCAGCATATCTACAAAGTAACAATAAGTCCCTTCTTAGAAGAACTGTATGAGTATCTATTACTAAGTTTAAAGAAACTGTTTTCCTCGAAGAAATTTGATGTTTCAGATTTGCAAAAGCAAATCGATGGGCATATCCGATTAAAGAAAGAGCTTGAAACAACTTTACAAAAAGAACAGAAAAAGCTAACACAGAAGATGCAAAATTATGTTTTCCCAAATATTATCGCAGAAGTAGAAACAGCTTTATTCAGTAACTCCTATCAGTTAGCTACTGCTGCAGCATCGAGTGAAAGAGCATTTTCACGCCAAGTAAATACTACGCTTCGGCCTGTACTAGTAGAGGCAACAAGACGTTATACCGAAGAATCCTATACGGAGTTTTTGCGAGAGCTTGATTTCAGTTCAATAACGATTGATTCAGATAATATTGGCGTAAATATTGCCGAAAAACTTAGGGACACAGTAATAGCATTGGAGAAAATTCAAAAAGTTATTAATCAATCATCGAAGATGTATAAAGTAGTAACGGGTATTTTGGCTATTACGACTACAACCGTTGCCCCTTGGTTAGAACTCATTATTATTTTTTTACCAGATATATTAAAAATGCTTGGTATCGGTGGTCAAGTAAGCCAGACTGAAAAAATTAAGGAGAAAATTGAAGGTGAAATCATTCCCCAAATCGTGGATAAGCTCCGTCCTGCTATTTCTGATTCGTTAAAAGACGTTGAAGCAGAACTACTAGAAGAAACGCAAAGCAAAATTGCGGAATTAATTTCGGTTGAAGAGGATGCCTTAAAAGCAGCTCAACAAATGAAGCAGAGTGAAACTAAGCGATATGAAGAATTACAAGAACAGCTGCTCTCGGCCATTGATGAAACTCAAAAACAATTGGACGAATTAAGAGGTGCACAATATGCCAAATAAGGATGAACAATTTATCAGCCTGATTGAAGGGATTGCTGAATCACTAGCTTCGGCCCGTAATTTGGTAAGTGACGACAATATAATTGATTTTCAAAAAAACGCAAAGACTTTAAAAGACAATTTACAAGCCATTAGAGAAGAAAATCGAGCTATTCGAATCGGGATTGTCGGTGAAGTAAAGGCAGGGAAATCTTCGTTTTTAAATGCGCTAATTTTTAATGGAGAGCAAATCCTGCCCAAAGCACCCACACCGATGACAGCAGCTTTAACGAAGATAACGTATGGAAAAGAATTTGAAGGAAAAATTGTTTTCTATACACAAAATGAATGGCTATTAATTGAAGCAAATGCGCAAGAAGCTGATCGATTTATGGAAAACTTATATGAAGAACATGTTAAACAATGTGGTCAATTGCGAACGCCAAGGCCAAAAGATAAATTCTACCATTTGAATGAGAAAAAAATTCCGCTGGAACTTAAATCCTGTAAAGAACTAGTTGAATTGGCTGATAGGAATGAAATCAATATTTATTCCAACTTAGGAAAAATAATTAAAATCAATGGGCAAAATCAAGAAGATTTTATGCGAAAGCTTAACCAATATGTCGGTTCAGATGGCCATTTCACGCCGATCGTAAAACATACTGAAATCAAATTGAACAATGAGTTATTAAAAAATGCAGAAATTATTGATACCCCAGGTCTGAATGACCCGATCATCTCACGTGGCCGGACAACCATGGATTTCCTTGTCAAATGTGACATTGTGTTTTTCTTAAGCTACACAGGTCAATTCTTAACAAGAGAGGACTTGGATTTTTTATCAAACATCCTTCCGGGAGAATCAGTAAACAAAGCTGTACTTATAGGCAGTAAGTTTGATTCAGGGATCTTAGATTATAAAGAATCAAATGTGCCATTGAAGAAAGCATTGAAATTAAGTCAACAAACTTTCAATAGACAAGCGGACAGTATTTTTAGCGAAGCCTTAAAAAATCCTAATTGTGTGCCTATTATCCGGAACATCGGTGAGAACTTGCCACCCAAATACGTATCCGCGATGATGTATGCAATTGCAACAAAAATTGAAAACCGAAAGGAATTATCCGAGGAAGAAGAGCATTTAATAAATACATTTGAGAAACGCTTCCTGGGGTTTTCAAAAGATACAGGCTTCTTGAAAGAATTTTCTAATATTGAAAGCATAAAAAAGGAAGAATTAAAACAAATCATAGCGCAGAAAGATGACATTATAGCCGAGAAGGTGAAAAACACACTACGTGATAAACAAAATTATTTTTTAAAAGAGCTTGAAACCATTAATATACAAGCTCGTACAAATCGACAGGACTTACAATCGTATGATTTGGATGAACTGCAAGCAAGAATTGAATCGATTTCAAAAAAATTGAATAAAATCCGCTACAATATCCAAGAAATCTTTATTTCAGGCAGTGTGCGGGCTCAAAAGACGTTGGAATCAATTAAAATTGAAATTGAACGTGAAATTGACAACCATGTTGGGGTTTCCGTTTCGACTACTTCCGATCAAGAACGTGGTTCATATCGTACAGGATTTCTAGGATTGAAGAAGGAGCACTACACTCGTACGGTAGTGACTAATACTGCTAACGTACAAGAAGCGATTTCAGGCATTCGTAAATATGTTAACCGCAGTAAACAACTCATTAATACTCAATTTGATCAATTGTTTGATATTAATAACATGAAAAAGCAAATTACTAATGAAGTAACTAGTGCCTTTGATTTGGTAGATGAAGAATTTAATGAGCAGGAGATTTTGCTGCCACTTAATACTGCACTTGGCCGAATTACGATACCAAAAATTGAACTGGAGGCAACAAAATATGACCAAGAGCTAACGGATATATTTACCTCAAGCATTGTGAAGAATGAGGATATAAGCCGTTTGATGCTGACACAGGACCGTATTATGGCCAAAATCAGTAAGGATATCGTAAGCATTTTAAATATTAAAGCAGTAGAACTTGATGATTTATTAAAGAAGCAGGCGAACACATTCGTGGATAACATTGAATATCAAATCCGCGAAAATATGAAAAAAGTACAAGCATTGTTGAAAGATAAAGAAAACAGCTTGCATAAATATAACGATTTAATTGACCAAATTATGGAATACAAGAGGCAAATTGTCCAGTACACGTAGAGGAGAGAGAACTTGTGGGACTTTGGGATGACGATGATGATTTTGAAGAATATATGGAGGTTGAAAATTCATATCTTTCAAACCCTGAACAAGGTTTGCAGCTCATCGCATCTTTACTGAATGTCAATAAAGATGCAGTCAATCATATGAAAAAACTGAAAAAACTCGACACACTAATAGATAAGAGATTATTACAATCTATTAGCCAGGTCAACTTAACCAACGAGTTGGAATTGTATCAACAACTCGTGCAGCTTAGCGATAAAATGTTTGAGCAGAATAAATTGAAACTATTAGAGAAAAAAAGCGTCATCGGGATTGGCGGGAAATTCAGTGCAGGAAAATCAAAATTTATTAATTCAGTTTTAAATAGTGATTTTTTACCTGAGGATCAATCACCTACTACATCCATAGCGACTTATCTCGTCCAAGGGGAAAAAGAAACCGTCAGCGCGTATACAAAATACGACCGGTATGTCCCAATTACCATGGAAGCAGCCAATGCTTTAACACATGCTTTTTACAATAAATATAACCTCGGATTCTCGCAATTTATTAATAATCTTGTAATGACAATCCCAAGTTTTCAATATACGTATATTGCTCTTCTAGATACACCAGGATACAGTAAATCTGATTCCAATATCCAACAAAATGTATCGGATGAACATAAGGCATTCACGCAATTACGCAGTGTCGACCGTCTCATTTGGTTGGTCGATATTGAAAATGGAATTATTCAGCAGGATGATATCGAATTTATCGAATCACTCAATTTAACTCAGCCTATCTTAATTGTATTTAATAAAGCAGATAAAAAGAATATTTCTAATGTAGAAATAGTTATTGAAGAGAGTAAGGGAATACTAAAAAATACCAATATTCCTTTATATGAAGTTATTGCCTTTTCAGCTTTGGAATCAAGGGAATACTTTGGAACGAGTTTTTTAAGACGATTTCTGGATGAAATAGATAAAATGAAGCCGACAAATGAAAGCATTTATGATCAAATCTCAACGGTAATCCATACGTTAAAAACGGAATTAAAGAAGAAACAACAAAGTTTAATAAACGAACGTAATCGAATTGGTGATGTCATTTATAATTCATCTGATATTTTTGAGATTCAATCGTTGACTGAGTTGTATGCATCGATTTTAGAAGATATAAAAGAATGTAACTATGCAACATTTAGTTTAGATAAAACGTATAAATCAATTGACGAAATGCTGAAACAATTTAATTGATATAGAAGGTGTTACAAATTATGTCACAGCCAAATGACACATTTGATTTACTATCCAAGTTACTAACAGAAAAAACAGGACAACTCACACCTCGAGAAGTGGCTATCCGTGAAAAATACGATGTGCTGTATGAACATGTTACGAAAAAAATGGCACGGAAGCTAAATAATAGTGTTTACGAGGAAAAGACCAATTTAATGCTGTCGCTTGAGCAGCATTTAAGAAGGATTGATTTTTTTATCCATTTTCCGAAAGTCGCGAATACAACCGTTGTGACCGTATATGGTTCGGCGAAAGAAGCGAAACTATTTTTCGAAAAAGTAGTTTCACCTGAGGATGCAAAGCTAATGCGGATGAATACGAACGTGCCGGCGATCATTTATCCTGACGATCAAGATAAATTCATTCATTCTTTAAATACTTTAGGCAGTATCGAAACACTTTCTTTCGAGGATTATAAGGGGGCTAATACCGATTTGTATAAAAAAGGGATTGATATTCGCCGATTAATTCAGCTTTATCAACTCTCTACAACAGAAAATATTGTTAATACTACTTTTATATATATGCCTCCCTTTAGTCTTAAAGAGCAAGAAATATTTAGGTTATTACGGAGCCTTGGTGAAATTGCAGTCATTCTAATCGACGAAAAAGAAATTTGGAAGCGAGAATTAGAAGCTTTATTGAAATACAAGCAGGTAAGGGAGATTCACTTATTTGCACCAACGGGCAAACTGGAACAAACTCAAAAATTTGCAACCACCATGTCAAATATCATTTCCGTACATTCACTCGACAGTGAGCTCCATGAATGGATTAAATTGACTGAAAATCCTTGCTACAATACGGCTTTTGGGGAATTACTTTACGAAGATTTAATGGCCTATTGTACCTCCATTGAAGTGATTATTCAAAAGCAAAACCATTTGATTAACAATATTAGTAAAGATATCTTAAATATTGGTGATGATGACACAGGTGATTTGCTTCGTAATCTTCGTACGAAGCTAAGAAAAGATAATAAAGATATAAAAAGTAATCATATGGCATTATTAGGAGATATTAAAGAAGTTATTGACCTTGCAGAAGAACTAGATTCATTTATCTGTACACAATCGAATAAATCGCCAGAGTTAATACGGAAGACGACGCCATATATTGCAAAGCATTTTGTAAGCTTGATTTTATCGTTAATTGACAGTGGAGAATTAAACAGTGCTCGCAACTATATGGCTAAACTAGAGCGATTTAACTTTGATTATACCCGAGCTTTTGAAATATACATTAAGTTGACCAAAGTTTCTAAATTAACTGCAGCAGATATGAATTATTTGGCAAAAGACGGATTGAAGCCAGAGATTAGCCGTATACAATTGAAAATTTGGCCGCAATTAAGGATGGATTTCGATGCATTACTCGATTTACAGGAAATGTACAGTGAATCTTACAATCCTTACATCCTTTACGAGCTGGGACTAGCGTTTGAATGTTCCAATGATGTTCAGACAGCACAGAAATATTATTGGCAGGCCGCCAACTTAGGACAGGTCGATGCGGCAAAACGGTTAATACACTATGTCGATAAGAACAATATGCATGATATGGAGAAATTAGCTAAGTTAATGATACCCGAAGCTAATTATTATGTTGGTATGTTTTATTTAGGTAAAGATCGTGGTTATAGAAAAGCAGTTTCTGCGCTCAAAATGGCCGCTGCTTATGAACATATTGGGGCAATTAAAGAGTTGTCATATCTTGAATATATCAATTACTTAAAGGTCCGAAAAAAAGATAAAGAGCGTGCCGCCATTTTACTTGAATCTTTAATTTTCCTCCATGAATATTTACTAGAATATGGTGAGGACGATGAAGAAATACGAGAGCGCCTAGGCAAGCTCTTTTATTGGAATGGTCATTTCCAAAAAGCCAAGCCGCTATTAGAAAACTGCTATACTGCAGAAGCACAATTTTTATGTGGGAAGATCTTTCAATATGGCAACGGTTTTGCTCAAGATTTACCTAAGGCAAAATTATTCTTTGAACAGGCAAGCCAATTGGGACATTCACAAGCTGAGAATGAATATCGAAAAGTGGAAGGCTGGATTCAGTCAAACCAATCAAAACAGCAATACTCTTCAAATCAGAGTTATGCATCCCAATCATACACAACCTATAGCAGCGGCTCTTCGAAGAAAGGTTGTTTTTTAACAACCGCTACATGTGTGGCGCTTGATAAGCCAGATAACTGTGAGGAAATTATGGCTTATAAGGCCTATCGAGATCATAAACTGGCAAAGGATGCTGATGGGGAAAAGCTAATTATTGAATATTATCGAATCGCCCCATTACTTGTCGAAGAAATCGATGCTAAGCCAAATTCCAAGGAAATATATATATATTTGTACAATAAATATATTAAAGTAGGATACAATTACCTCTTGCAGAAGGATTTACGACGGGCAAAAAAAATATATATTGAGATGGTAAAAGAGCTTTGTGCAGATTATAATGTTCAACCACTAATTAGTGAGGAAAATGTTGTCTTATAAATGAGATAAGAGCGGGAATTGAAATTTATTCGCTAATCCTGCTTTCATATCTGTTAAACGAAATTTATGTTGCAAAAGCTATCCATAATTAGGATGTAAAAATCAATCAGAAGAAAAACTGCTCGTAATGATCAAAATTATATATATATAGCAAATCATCAGAAAGTAACAGAATTGATTGAAACCAATGTTTTAGTTTTTTCATAAAGTTTGCTTTAACTTATTGGAGATGAATCCCAATGGGATTTGTGTTTATTTTTGCTAAAAACGAGTAAGAGGCGTCCAGTTCTATATAAAAACACTTCTGCAAATGGACATGATCCATCACGAATCTTGCCTAGAGAAAATGGAGTGATTTCCAATTAAGCAATACCCTATACTTAGAAACAAGGCAGCACATACAGAGGTTGTAACATTTAATGACTTTAATAGGATGAAACTTTCACTGATGAATATAGCCAACGACCAGGTGTTGGACAAGTTGTATAGTTTGAAGAATAGTTTTAGAGGGGTTATTAGGTAATAACTGATAAAACAATGTAGTGAGTAATGGGTTCTCGACTAGAAGAACCTATTCCTTTATCAAGATAACAAAATAATTTAGACTAGCAATCAGGACAAAGAACCAGTTCCTCTATTCCACACTACCGGCCATACCTAAAGTATGATCGGTTATTTTTGTGAGATTACCATTTATCATTTTCTTCTAGTATTGATTTCAAATCTCTAAATAAATTGTTATGTGTTCTTGCCATCTGCTTACCCTCATGCTTATCCGTGTGTTCAATACTCGTTAATCAAGAATTCTTTCCATTATGGGGATTCTGTATGGAGAGATGAATTGTATGTTCATCTTGTTTCCACAAATTAAAACTAAGTCCAGATAAGGTTTTCTTATTTTGATCTGCCAATTGTAATTCCTCCATTGTTAAAATTTAAGTTTTCTGTATAAATAGTAACAAACAATGCTAGGAACGAAAAGTTTTTAAACGCACCACCTCCAATAATGATCAATGATTAATGGGGGCTGTTATGGCGATTTACAGTAAAACATCAGAGAACAGTCCCTGCGTATAACTATATTTTTCTATATATTGCCAATATATGATAATACTGAATTGATAACTACAATATAAAGAACCTCTTTCAAAGAGTAGTTTAAACATGGTAAAGAATTAAAACCACCAATTAATCGTCGGAAAAATAGAGTGGATATGATTTTAGGGGATTAAACCAACAGGATCCTTGAAAAAGAGTAGGAATTTCAGATATTCGTGGAAATTTGATAATTACAGAGGATGGATTAGACGGAAGTTTGGATGCAACATTGATAGAGAGTAAAATCCAAACATGGATAAAAAATAGTTGATTTATTCCCACCAACCAACATACAAAATTAGATAACTCGCTAAGTTCCCTCATACCTGTTATATAATTCGAACTAGATCCATGCGGAGTTCGTAGCACAGCTTGTAAGGAATTAACCTAAAGAGCCCGTATTCTTTGAAGGAACGGCTCTTTTTACTATCTAATAATATTCTTATGGAACAATTTTGTAAACAAGATTCTTCTGGTTGTGACAGGCATCGCAAAATTAATTTCAAATTGCAATAATCATCACGCACATTCTTATAGCTTTTGGCCCATCGTGGTATGATAAATACTACAATTGTAAAAGTAGGGGGGCATGATGAAAGAGATTCCTCAAATCTTAGAAGCAGAATATGAAGTGATGAAAGTTGTATGGCAATATGAACCCATCTAGACTCCTGAGAACGTGGAGAAACTGTCAAAATTGTGTGATTGGAAACCGAATACCATTCATACCCTGCTTGCACGCCTGGTCAAGAAAAAGGCTTTGAGAAAAGACGGCAGAGTATTTATCTATACATCGCTAGTCGAAAACCACGAGTATGTGGAGGAAAAGAGTAAATCCTTCCTGCAGCAGTATTTCGGCGGCACGTTAAATTCAATGGTATTAAATTTTATTGAAAATGATAAGTTGTCAAATGAAGACATTTCTGAATTAAAGAAAATCTTATCGAAGAGGGAAGAGAAAGAAGGGGAAAAATAATGGATACCTATTTACTGTGGATTTTAGCATGTACAATCGTGGTATCCTTCCTTATTTTCATGATTATTTTGATCAAATTTAGTTTTTGTCCCTCTTGAAAATATTCTCTTATAGCTTAAAATGGAAATGAACTAATACCTTATTCCTAATAAAACAACTATAAGGTAAATTAGACACAAAATAAGAGATTAGATAGGAGTATTTAGATGAGAGAAATAACAATATTATCTGATGGTAGTAATGTTTATTATGATCAAGGTGATTTTGACCATTGGCGTGTAACCTATTGTTCTACTGATGGTAGTTTTAAAACAAGTTATAAAGATAGCACTATGTTTAAAAAATTTAATGAAATAGCTAGTTTTACATCCAAAGATATAGTATATAATCATTTATTAAAAATTCATAATAATACAAATAAAGTGTTAGATAAAGCTGTAATTAACAGGATTAAGCAAATTATCGAAACTTATCCTAATAAAATTAAGAACACCGCAGAAAGATTTTATACTTTATTTTATTACATGATGGTATCTGAAGAGAATAAAGCAAATAGTGTTACGGGAAAGAAAATAAAAATGCATGGAGTTTATCATCTGTTAAAAAACAATCGTTCCCCTGAAGAGGCAGCAAATATTGCTTATGGTTATAAAGGGAGAGCTAATGAGTTACTAGAAGAATGTAAACAAATGGGATTTTAATTATTAAGTTGGCGTAAGCCAGCTTTTTTATTGACTTAGTATATTAACTCAACCTTTAATCTATTTGTTGTTAAAATTGAAAAATATTATTTTTTCTTTGGAAATTTATAAATCGTCGAAATATTGATATGTTTTTACTAGGTCATATTTTGGTCATGTTAATGCCCTTCAGCAATTATGAAAATTTTTATTTAATCACAAGTGTATAAATATTTACTTGAAGGTCGGAAAGGGATTTTTTGATCACTTTAACAATGTTCTCTAAACAAACTATTTATTCAGTTTTTCACTATAAAAAAACTGATAGCAAAGTGCTATCAGTTAAGGGGAATTTAGTAATTTGTAATCAAAAGCTCGTTTATTACTCCTCGACTAGAACCCTTAGAATTAATATTCCTTCTGGCTGTTACCTTCATTATGTTAAATTCTTGATATAAATCATTGAAGAAAGTATCGTCAGGATTTGTATTAGTTGGGTCAGAATTGCTTAACATTAGTTTTGCGCCAATACTATTAAGTTGTCTATAATAGTATGCTAATTCTTTTTGATGTTCATCCTTGAAGTCATATTTTGAATATGAAGTAAAACTTGAACTTGTGTTTAAAGGTCTATATGGTGGATCAAAATATACAAATGTAGAACTATTAACAAAATTAATACTTTCTTTATAATCTCCATTATTTATTATTACTTTTTGCAGTAATTTATTTGCTGCTAAAAGGTTTTTATCGTTACATATAGTAGGATTTTTATAGTCCCCCATTGGAACATTAAATTGTCCTTTTTTATTTACCCTGAATAATCCATTAAAACAAGTTTTGTTTAGAAAAATAAATTTCGAAGCCCTTTCCACTTTGTGATAGCCAAACTCAGTGAAGTCAAAAGTGTCCAAAGAGTTATTAAATTCATCTCTAACATTATAGTAGTAAGTTTTTCTTTCTTCTTTTTCTAATTTTAAGTATTCAATTTCCATTTCTTTTAATATTCCTATTAGTGGCTCTACGTTTTTCTGAATAACCTCGTAAACAGTAATTAATTCCGGATTAACATCCCATATGTATGCTTCATTTATGTAACCATTACTAAGTAAATAAAATAATACAGCCCCACTACCTATAAAAGGTTCTATATATCTTGTTATTTGACCTTCTAATAATTGCAATGGTAGATTTGCCACTATTTCACTCAATAATTGAGTCTTGCCACCAGCCCACTTTAAAAAAGGTTTTGCCTCAATTAGTTCTAATTCATTTATCATAATGGCCCTCCAAACTTTTTTGCTTTCCTTAGTATATACTTGTTTAAGTATATCCACCATAATTATAACATTGTTTCACTATAAGTGAAACATTTTCTATTGAATATACCTGTAAAATAATGTAAGAGAGGTGTTGGATTAATGGAAGTAAAACATCAGGATAAATATTTACTAATTGGTATAGCAATTAGCAAAGCTAGAAAGAACAAAGGTTTTTCTCAACAAGAGTTAGCTGAAAAAGTTGGAGTAAGCAAAAGTTATATTAGTAAGATTGAAGCTCCTAACTGCACAAAGTCTTTTTCATTAGAAGTTTTGTTAGACATAGCTGAAGCACTAGATTTACCAGTGACACATTTCTTTATCGATTTAGTAAAGTAACTTTGTGTGAATAATTAGAATATAAGGATTAATCTAAGTTAAGTGAATGTATTGCGGATGAACTACAATGAGGTACTTCACTTGGAAAAGTTAATTCCATAAATGTTCAGATGCCATTTCCTAAATTGAGTATAAGATGAGAATTTTGGTTGTAATCACTAAATTATGATGAGGTAATACTGCAAAATATACTAATCATTTATCCTTAGATGTTTTTAAAAATGTTTGTGGGAATAAAATATCTTAACAGCATTTCTTTGAAAAAAATAATTTGTTACCAGAAAGGAGGTATTATAGAATTGAAATCCACAAAGGAGTTTTTAGAAGATATATTAACAGATCTAGATATTCAAGTTGAGATAAAAAATAATAAGGAAGATATTTCAAGAATAATATTGGATAATATAAATAAATATTTTTACCAAAAGAAGGGTGAATTTATTTCACCGTTTCATGAATATTGGGAGAATAATCATACAGAAATTCTTGATATTTCTATTAATCCTAGACAAACAAGAAAATTGGCTACAGTATTTGAAAAAATTTTTTCAGCCCCTTATTCTTACCCTGATATTCAGCTAACCACTTCAATAAATCAAGAAGGTTTAAGTAATAGGGAAATAGCAAATGTAAGATTTTTTACGGCAATACAAGATTTTAAAATAAACATTTATAAAAGTGGTAGAGACCCTTTTCAAGAATATAAAAAACATCCAGAATGGTTTACTCCTGAAGCAATTATTAAAGATTCTCTTAATATTTTTAACTTCCTAAAATATTTAGATGCTACGGGATCTCAGGGAGATAAGCGGCATAAATGGATGCTAGATGCTAGTGAGTTTTTAATAAATAATTGTGAGGGCCAAGCTTATAATATATTAGCCCTATGTGATTATGATGTGGAGAAAGTTAGAAGCTGGATAGCTGACGATCAGGAAATAGGGTATAGCAGAAAAAAAGCTGATATGTTCATCCGGGATATGATTGATTGGGGTGTTTGGGACAAAATTAAAAATGTTGAGAGTCTAAATGTTGCCAGCGATGCCAATACAATCAGAGTAGCTCTAAGATCCGGACTAATGGAACCTGCCATTCCATTACTTGCAAGCTATATAGATATTTACTCATATCAATATGATCTAGTTGATAAGAGAACTCAAGAGGCTTGGCGAGCTGTTTGGTATGAATGGAGAAAAATTCCTGATAACCATTGTCCTCCTACTCCAGCATCTATGGATTATCTAATTTATAAATCAATAGGTAAAAAGTATTGCCTGTTAAATAAAAGAAAGTGTACTAGTTGTGTATTAAATGAAATTTGTCCCACGGAAAAGAGAAATCTTAAGCCTCCTAAATCTATTTCAATTTATGGACAAACTGGATGGGAAAGTGGGAAAACTGATTCAGGTGGGGGAGGCGGAATAATGGCGTAGAAACTAGCTAAAACGTTTGAAATATACATAATAAGATGTAACGTGTAATATTTTTAATAATAGACCACAATAAAAAAATAGGGCTTTAATAATTTTTTAAATGGTCCTTTGAATTCCTGATTCTACCTTATGAAGGAGTGTTATTTTGATTAAAAAATATACAATGAATGAAGCTTCAAAAGTAGCTACCATTGCTGCACTGGATATTGAAAGTTATTTAAGAAAAAACAAAAAAACTATTATGGTTCAAAATGTTGAAGATGACAATGAATATAGAAAACTGGATATCGATTTAATTTGGACATGGGATAAAAATGGAGAAACAAAAATAACGAAAATTGAAATCAAGGGAGATAGATATCATTATACCGGGAACTATTTCCTTGAAACAATTAGCAACGAAGAAAAACAGACTCCCGGCTGTTTTCTCTATACAGAAGCAGATTATGTTTTTTATTATTTTGTGGATAAAAGGGAGTTACATATTCTTCCTATGCCGAGGACAAAAGACTGGTTTTTGGAAAATATTAATAAGTTTTATGAATGTAAAACTTCAACACCGGTTGGGCATAATGCTTCATACGTTACTGTTGGTAGATTAGTTAACCGAAAATTATTACAAAAAGAAGTTAAAGGTGTTAAAGTATTAGACCTAAGTGCAGAGGATTAATTTTAAATATAAGTGCCTTTGGGGTATTATCAAAATAAAAGAATCACCACCTTTTTATTTTGATAATACCAATATAAAATAATTAAATGAAATGGAATTTAGTAAATTCCAACATTTTTCCTTAGAAACTTAAGCTCATCTGAATATTATCGTTATACCTTTTAATTGTCAGTTCCAAGTATTCTTCCTCAATCTCTATCCCAGTATATTCTCTATTCAGCAAATTTGCAGCAATTCCAGTTGTACCACTCCCGTTAAATGGGTCTAGAATAGAATCCCCTTCATCTGTAGAAGCCAAGATAATACGTTCCAATAAGCGCATTGGTTTTTGAGTAGGATGCTTTCCAAATTTTTTTTCTGAGGGGCTTGTGGTAGGGAATGTCCATACATCTTTCATCTGTTTTCCGCCATTTATTTCCTTCATAAGATCATAATTAAATTTATGTTTCTCTTTGATGGTTCTTCTTGCCCATAGTAAAGTTTCGGTTGAATGGGTAAAAAATCTACAACTTAAGTTAGGAGATGGGTTAGATTTCTCCCAAATAATATTATTGAGAATTTTATAGTCCAACTCTTCCAATGCCATCCCAATAGAATATATATTGTGGTAAGTCCCTGACACCCAAATAGTTCCTCCGCTTTTTAGAAGACGTTTGCATTCTTTTAACCAAAGTTTATTGAATGCATGCTTATCAGTTAATGAGATGGATTTATCCCATTCCCCCTTATTAACTGAAACCATTTTTCCTGAACTGCAAGTAATTCCTCCACTAGAAAGAAAATATGGTGGGTCAGCAAATATCATATCAAAACTCTCATTCGGTAAGCCTTTCATAATTTCAAGACTATCCCCCAAAAGGAGTTTGAAGTTTAAATCGTTAAAGTAATACTTTGCTTGTTCTTCATTTTTCACTATTGTTCACCCGCTTATAAGGAATAGGTATTATTTTATCAAATTCCGAGGAAAATATAAATTTTAATTAATAAATAATACATTCTAATTAAAAGAAATAGCAAATATAAATCTGCATCTCAATTAAGTGAATATCACTTTATCTATTTAGTTGAAGTTAAAAAATAATTACCCCATAGATAGTAAAAGTTTTATTAGATTTGGATACGAATAACGACAATACTTTGAATTAACCTAGGAAAGATTTTCAGAATTTTATCTAGTATTTGATGTATAATTGAGGAGTTGATACTTTTCTAGGGGAGATATATTAATGAAAATGCTTAAATTTTATAAGGATAGATTAAATTGTAATACCGAAAATGAAGTTTTTAATTATTTGCTAAACGGGTTAAAAGAAACGATAAAAAGTTGGGATTATTTTGTTAACTGGGGTAAAGTTGTTGCAAATGTAAATAATATTGAAGTGGAATTAAATATTCTTAATACAATAGTTGGAAAAAATAATCCGAAGGAAATTTTTATACAACTCCTTAAAGATTATCCTAATATTGTAAGTTGTATCCCGATATTGTTAGCTGCAAGGGATAACAATATGGTCCTATTAAATCCGATTGAAGGTAATATCTTTAACTTTGAGAATTATTCATTTAAAAAGACAATGCAGATTACAAATGAAGAAGCAAATAGATTAGCTGATTTTCTAGAAAATGCAGGTTTTTTCAAGTTAATTCAAAACGAGAGAATAAAGAATCTTGTTGATTTTGTAATTGGAGTCGAAGTTGGTCTTGATTCAAATGGTAGGAAAAACCGGTCTGGAACAAGTATGGAAAATATAACTGAATTGTATGTTAAAAGAGTCTGTGATTTCTATGGATATTCCTATATTACTCAAGCTACTACCAATGAAATACGACGTAGGTTTAATGAAGTAATTATAGTAGAAAAGAATGAGAGAAGATTTGACTTTGCTATAAAGACAAATAATAAAGTAATTCTTATAGAAACTAATTACTATGGTGGTGGCGGTTCAAAGTTAAAAGCTACTGCTGGAGAATATATGTCTTTATATGATTATACCAAGTCCAACAATCCGAATGCAGAATTTGTATGGATCACTGATGGAAAGGGTTGGTTAACTTCTAAAAATCCATTAAGAGAAACCTTTAATCATACTGATTATATTTTTAATCTGGAAATGTTAGAAAAAGGAATATTGGAACATATTCTAGTAAATAAAAAAATATAGGTTTTAGAATATTATTTTAAATGTAGTTTACCAAATTCTTTAATATGATGCTCGGGGTAAGGTTCTAAAAATCCATTGTCATATTAAAAGGATGGGCATCAAGGCTGCAATGAAGAATATTGTGTTTTAGGCAATTTACTTTTTGGTGATACACTAGCTACTGAGAAATTAAGAATAATAACAGGACCTTTAATTGGAATTATCTATAATAAACCAGTGATGATAGCAATCATACAAAAAAAGGTTATCATGATAGTTATTTAATGGATGATTTATGGGACAAAAAACTAATACTTTTGTTAAAAAGGTCAAAACATACTCCACGTTTTATTCTAGGAAAAATGCAAAAATATTGACTTCCTTTTAAAATTTTAAATAACAAAAAATTAATACTAATCGCTTATTTAATGACTTTTTTAATGCATTTCGGGTTGATTGTTGAAAATTGTCGGAATAAGTCTGCACAAATTGCTTAAATTTACAAGATGCTGAAATTTGTATAAATTAATTCGCCTCATATAGAGTATATACTTGAAACTGAAGTATTTTATAAAGGGCTTTTCATACTTCCGTTGGTATTTTTCTTTGCGAACCAATAATGTTTAAAAGTTGATATTTGGACAGTCTATGTCCTATAGATTAATGTAACTGTTTTATTTACCCAAAATCGGTTAATACTTTGTATATATTGAATAGTTGTAGTATTTAAACATTCATTACTTAAATTATTTCTGAAAAATCTAAAAAGAATAATGCGTACAAAACAAAAGGAGAATATATGGATAGATTAGAGTTTATTTCAAAAGTCAAAGATGAAATGAAAACAATTGGCTTCGACCGAGGAATTACTGATAAGGGAAGGCAATTTGAGATTTGGTTCGGATCAAAAATCTTACTTGAAGAGGAAGGAAAACTAGTTGATGAATATTTAATCGGAGGTTCTGGTGACCATAAAATAGATATTGGCATATGTGATGATGATCATGAAGTAAAGTTTGTCATACAATGTAAATACTCTGATAATCCAGATACCAAAACATACGATGCTGATAAAGTAGATGAAGTTTTAAATGCTATTAACAGATTAAAAACAATTCCTAATGAGGGTAATGATAAAAGGAAAGATTTTGCAGAAAAATATAATAATGAAGCAGAAAAAGTAGTTAGACCAATATTGGTGATTTTTGGAAAGCTAAGCGAGCAAGCGAATCGATATGCTTTATCAAGTGGTGTTGAAGTATATGATTTTGAAAAGTTACGTAATAGATATATTTATAATAATGGTGCAGTAGAATTTGAACAACCACAATTAATACAATTATCAACTTCTAGATTGGGTTCATGTCTAAAAACAGCAGAATCATTCTCAGTAGCAACTTTATATGTAAATATAAAAGAAATTTATGAAATAGTTAAAAAATACCAGGATAGTATTTTTGCTGAAAACCTTCGATTTAGGTTAACTGGTACTGCCAAATCTCAAATAGGAAAGGAAATTGAAAAAACAATATCACAATCACCAGAGCAATTAATAGCAATGAATAACGGATTAACCATAACAGGTAGTGATTTCATTCAAGAAATAGATTCGGAAACAAATGATCTACTAAGTATAAAGATTGTTTCACCGCAGATTGTAAATGGATGTCAATCTTCATGGGCAATATACGACGCATGTGATGCACTGAGAGATGCAGGGGAATTTGAAAATTTAAATTGTTTTGTAGCTGTTAAATTAGTAAAAACTACCAATCACAAATTAAAAAGTGATATAACCAAAGCGACTAATTTGCAAAATCCGATTAGTTATCGTGATACATACTCAAATAAAAACGAGCAAAATGCAATACATACCGCATTTGTTCAATTAAGCACAAAAGTTCTTTATGAGCATAAAGATGGTCTTTTTGAAGCGATTAAGAGGAATAATAATGTGTCACTATATCACGCCGGTTCAAATTCTTATAGAAGAATAAGTAACGAGTTTGCAGGTCAACTATACTTAGCACTTCTTGGAAAACCAAGTTATTCTAAAAACAAGAAGCAAATGATTTTTGAAAATGAAAATTTTTATAATGTAATTTTTAAATGTGATAAAACTGAAGTGGAAAGGTTTAATAATCAATATCTTGATATAAAAGCTACTAAAGTAAAGCTGAAAAGTGGAATTAATCATTTCATAGAAGATATCTTGTTTTCATATGGAGTATACCAATTTGTTGATGCCTATAAACAACTTTATAACAACAAGCTAAATATTTATACTGTTGAAGAAAAAGGTGATAGTAGTACCTTCAAATTACTAGGTAAAAAATATTATTTAAAACTATGGCATTATTATGTTGTTTTTGGTGTACATTACATATTAGAAAAGATTAACAGTAATGGTGACGACAATAGGAGAAGAGAACTTAGACAAAAATTATTGGGTAATGATATAAATGTGTTTTGGCAGAAAAACTTAAAGAACAATTTTATCCCTGATTTAAATAAGGAATCTCTCTTAATTATTGAAGATGAAAACCCATCGTTATCTTTTAAGAATCTTGGGGTTTGGTTGATTTCTCTTGACGAAATGTTCTTTGATATGGTGAAAAATGCAATGGAAAAGTCTGATTGGCAAAGTTACAGGAGCTTTTTAGACTTAAATATTAAAACTGTGGATGAATTCATAATAAAAATAGAGGAAAAAGTTTCTGGTTCAAAGAGAACAAGGGATTCTTACTTTCCAATTGATTAGATAGGTTATGATATAAAAGCACACCAATTAAATAGACAGTGAAATAATAAAGTAGCCAGTTTAATTAGGTGGGGAACTGGCTGCTTTATTTATTTGAAATTCAATTTTTTAAATCCATGTTAATCCTGTGTTCTGCTTTCATTTTTCAAATTACAAATTATACAATTAGAAAATTATACTTTGATAATGTAGTGGGGAGAACTATGAATTTAGGAAAATAAAATAGGATTTAAGTATATAAAATCAGATATTATATATTTGGCTTATGAAACTGGAACTATTGAAAAAAATCAAGAAGTCTCGTTTCCACAGGCCGATAACTTTGAAAAAATATTGATGTATTATTTGAATTGAAAAGAAGGGATATGAATAAAGCAGAGGTAACAACTCTTTTGGTATTTACTAAAGTCCCAAAAAAGAGCACTAAGGAAGGAATTATCATTACCCTAACAGCACAAGGCGAAAAGACTTGTAATGAAACTACTGATGCAACATATTTAAAAAGGTCTTTTTAGAATCAACAGAAGTAGGATCTATACATAAAGAACGAGTACTAGAAATAATGATTGAAGAGAATTTAAAGATTACATCCGATTCTACTTTAAATAGAAGAGCTAAAACCATTACAAGTTGGATAGAGTGGATAAACTCACATATAATTGAATAATTTATTTTTTTTGCTTGTAACATTGCTGGGAATTTAAAGCATATTTACGAGCATTTTTTGTTATTAAAGTAAACTTATTGGAAATTACTTCGAAAATAGAAGAATTTTATAGATTTATGTTAAAATAAATGTAATATATTTGTAAAATGGGGGTAAGGTAGTGAGCTTTAAAGATTTAGATATTTCCTACCAATACCGTTCTGATAATGAAAACGGAAATGTTATAAATGATTTTTACATCCCTGTTCTTTCTCAAGCGGTTTCATATAAGCGTGCAGTTGGTTACTTTTCAAGTCACTCTTTATCGCTAGCTGCAAAAGGGATAATGGAATTGATGAATTGTAATGGGAGAATGCAGCTAATCGCGTCACCTAAACTCAATCATGATGATGTAGAGGCAATCATAAAAGGATATGAAGCTAGAGAAAATGTTATCGAAAGAACTTTACTCAGGGAAATTAACGATATTACCGATCCAATATTTCTAGACCGCTTAAATTATATGGCCTGGTTAATAGCAAATAATCAATTAGATATCAAAATAGCTATTTTAAAAAATAACCCTACAATAGGTATTTTTCATGAAAAAGTCGGAATTATGGAAGATAGCGAACGGAACCAGATTGCATTCTCAGGTTCTTCAAACGAAACTGAAGGTGGCTTGCACACAAATTTCGAATCCATTGATGTATTTTGTTCATGGAGTGGTAACGACAAAATTAGAGTGCAAAAGAAAGTTGAAAATTTCCAGTCACTATGGGAAAACAAGACAGACCCAGTTCATGTTTATGACTTTCCAGAATCAGTCAAAGAAAAGATATTAACATATAAAAAGCCAACTTATAGTTTGTTAGATCCAGAAGCAAATAAAAAAATAAATGAAGAAGAACCATTAGAATTTAATATCCCTAAGATACCTGATACATTGGAAATTAGAGACTATCAAAAACAAGCTATCACAAACTGGTTCAAAAATAACTGCCAAGGGTTGCTTGAAATGGCAACAGGAACTGGTAAAACCATTACTTCAATAACTGCTGTATCGAAATTGTTCGAGGTAATAAATAGACTTGCAGTGGTTATTGTTTGCCCCTATACCCATTTGGTTGATCAATGGGTAAAGGATTTAAAACTGTTTAATATGTCACCTATTATTGCCTATCACTCAAGAAGCTTGTGGGAAGAAGAATTAAATAATAATATTTCTGCTTTTAATGCAAAAGCAATTAATCATTTTTGCGTAATTATGACTAATGCAACGTTTTCTACAAGTACTATGCAAAATTTACTTAATAAATTGAGCTACGATACCGTTTTTGTAGCTGATGAAGCCCACCACTTAGGAGCTAAAAACCAAAGGAAATGTTTAATTGAATCCATTCCTTATCGACTGGCATTAAGTGCTACCCCTAACCGCTGGTATGATGAAGATGGCAGCAATGAACTATTATATTATTTTGGAAATAAAGTAGTATTTGAGTTTGGTCTTGACAAGGCGATTGGAAAATTTTTAACAGAATACTTTTATTATCCAATTATGGTTACCCTGGACGAAGATGAGAGTGATAAATACTTTGAAATTACAAGAAAGATAAGTAAGTTATATAATCAAAAAAACGAAGAAAAGGAACATCTCCTTGAATCATTACTAATTGAAAGAGCTCGAGTACTTAGTTCCGCGCGAAATAAGCTAAACAAGCTTTATGAACTTTTAAAAGAAAAGAACGATACAAATTATAATATTATTTACTGTGGTGATAGTAGCGTTGATGATGAGAAACAAATTGATGCAGTAGTAAAGATATTAGGAAATGAGCTGGATATGAGGGTTCATACCTTTACTTCGAGAGAAGACAAGGAACAAAGAAAAATGTTATTAGATAGGTTTCAATCGGGTGATTTACAAGCTTTGGTTGCAATAAAGTGTCTAGATGAAGGTGTAGATGTTCCAGCAACGGAACGAGCATTTATCCTAGCCAGCAGCACTAATCCCAGAGAATTTATTCAAAGAAGAGGTAGAGTATTAAGAAAATATCCTGGTAAAAGATACTCATACATTTATGATTTTATAGTCGTACCAAGAAATTTAGAGGAAATCAAATTACTTGAGCCTGAGTTATTTAATACGGAAAGAAATTTAGTTAAAAGGGAAATGGTCAGAGTAGTAGAATTTGCGGATTTAGCTGTAAATGGACCAATTGCTCACGAGATGCTAAATGAGTTGAAAAGGAATTATAATCTATTAAGTTTTTAAGGAGGATTACAAATGGAAAAGGAAAAAGAAAAAATCCATTCTATTTTAAGTGAATTACCAGATATAAATACATTAATACTGAAAGAAATTTTACAAGCAGAAAAGGACATTCTTCACAAAAAAACACTACAGGGGACGACAATCGTAAGTGAAATCGTCAACATTATTAAGGAAAGGATTAAGGAATAATGATAATTGAGTCAATTACCTTAAAGAATTTTAGACAATATTTTAATACTCAAAAGATTGATTTTTCTACTTCTCCTACAAGAAATATCACAGTTATTCACGGTGAGAATGGTTCTGGTAAAACAGCTCTGTTAAACGCATTTAGCTGGTGCCTATATGGAATATTAAATTTACCAAATGAAGATAAAATAATAAATGAACATGCACTGAGCATTGCTAGAGATGGTGATTACGTTGATGCATTTGTTTCATTAAAATATAACCATAATAATAAATCTTATACTGTAACAAGGACTATTAAAGCACAAATAGGCAGAAATGGTGTCTATTATTATGACCCGGAACTAAGATTAGAATATAGGGAAGACGGACTTTCTCAGATCGTTAATAACCCACAAATGGAAGTGGAAAGAACCTTACCATCTGATTTACGTACTTATTTCTTTTTTGATGGTGAAAGAATTGACAACCTTTCTAAGGATAGTGGAACGGAAGATATAAAAAGTGCTATCAAATCAATAATGGGACTAGAGATATTAGAAAGAGGAATCGTCCATACTTCTAGCGCACGGAAAAAATTTAGAAGTGAAATGAAGAAGTTTGGCGATTCAAAAACAAATAATTTAATTGAAGAGATTGAAGACTTGGAAACTAAGGAAAGTGAGATTGTTACCGATATAGATTTACAAAAGAAAAATTTTAGTATTACGGAAAAACAAATTAAAGAATTAGAGGAACGATTAAAAACCATTGAAGGAGCAAAGCAACTTCAAGAATTAAGGGATGCCAAAAATGCAGAAATAAAAGTAATTAAACAGGAAATTAATGAGGTCCAAAAACAAATTACAGATATCGTAACAAAACGAGGATATTTAGCTTTTAGCTTTCCTGCCCTCCAACGAGCTGAATTAATACTAAAGGAAAAAAAGAGTGATGATGTCATTACAGGCATATCAAATAAGTTTATTGATAACATAATTGACCATGGTACATGTATTTGTGGCACTCATATTCGGGAGGATTCAAGCCATTATAACCATTTGCAATCAATTAAAAAAATTATAAACTCTACACCTGTTGAACAAAAAATAATGGAGTCATTAATGGATTTAGGTGTCATCCGTGAGAAGAAGGAAACTATATTTAAAGAACTTAAACAGCTGAAAAATAATGAAGTAAGTAAAAGTCAACTTCAGAAAAAACTAAATGAAGAAATTGAAGAAATAGGTCTTAAACTATCTGAGAAAGATTCAGAAGAAATCAGTGATTTAGAAAATAAACGTCAAAAGCTAATTCAACAAAAAAGTGATATTGATAGAAAAATAGGACATTTAGAGAATGAACAAAAAAATATCGAAAAACTATTAAAAGATAAGAAACAAGAGCAATCCAAAATGGAAAATCAAGCAGATAAAGCAAAACTCACACAAAAAAGGGTGGAGGTTTGTGAGTCGCTTGAAGAAGTAATGAAACAAATACTAACCATTAGAGAAGGCTTGGTTAGAACAGAACTACAAGAGAAAATTAATAAAGTTTATAGTCAATTTCTTCGAAAAGATTATAGTATAGAACTTTCCAATAACTATGAACTCCAAGTGGTTAACAGTAAAGGAAATTTAGTTGGAATGTCTCAAGGAGAACGACAAATTACTAGTTTATCATTTATTGGAGCAATTGTTGATATAGCTAGAGAACAATATAAGAAGGAAACAAAAAGTGATTTTGATGAAGGTGGAATTTACCCCATTGTTATGGACTCTCCGTTCGGTGCCTTAGACTCCGATCATAGAGAGAGAGTGGGTAAGAATATATACAAACTTGCCGATCAGTTAATCGTTATTGTTTCTACTTCTCAGTGGCGAGGCGAGGTCGAAGCACAAATGCATAGTCTCATAGGGAAAGAATATAAGTTAATGTACAATGATCCAAGAACAAATAAAGATAAACCGTATGAATTTACGGCTGTTCAGGAGGTAAGGTAAATGATCAGAAGAAGAATAAAACGTCCAAAGGAACAGGACAGTATTTATCGCAAATTAACAGATAAAGATGAATTTGGAATTTTTAATTCCTATAAAGAGGTTTTTATGATTGCAGGTACTCTTGGATTTATGGAAAAAAAGAGAAAACCTTTCTCAGGATCCGCAGAAGGATTACTTTGGGATAATTTTAGTTTGGATACTGACGAACCGATGATTAATATGGTTGCACTTGCTGAAACTCAAGACGTCAATATACTTCAGGATGATGATGAATCATTTGACGAGAAACTTAAAATATTTGAGGAATATGCTGCAGGTGGTATTGAAATATTAGAACAGAAGTTACTAGAGCAGCCTAAATATATGTTAAATAATATATTTGAGTTAATTATGAATATGGAAACTGATACATCTGAAAAAGAAAGAAATCTCAAAGGTATAGCCGATATGATTTTTTAAATAGAAGAGAAGGAGAGGAAATTCTCCTTTTTTCTATTTGTTTAAGATGGGGGATTAAATATGGATATATTAGATATCGTTAATAGTTTTATCAAGAACAAACAAGAGTTAAATGCAGAGACATTTGATACTGATAAAATTGTGAGCAGACTTAATAATAATGAACCTCTAGAAAAAATTACAAGTGAATTGAATTTAAGTGATGAATTCCTTAAAGAAAAAATCCTATCCTCTGGTTATATGTTTGATAGGTACCAAAAAGAATGGGTCAAAGAAGATAAGGGCGTGCCTTATAGTATATTATTAGAAATTGTTTCTACTATGTTTATAGAGCAACAAGATATAAAAGCAATTTCCCATCAATATTTAATACCTGAAAAAACAATCATTAACGAATTAGTGAAAAGAAAATTTAGGAATCGATGGACATTGGTTCCAAATGTGCAACAGGTAAATCTTCCAGATAAAATAAAATTTATTCTATATCAATTAAATACACTTCAGAAAGATATAAACCAAGTGGCAGATAGTGAAGGGATTTCAGTTTTAGAGATTGAGCAAAGACTTAAGAATGCAAATTTTAGAGAATTTTGGATTTTAGAGAATTTTAATGTCCCCCCCTATGGGTTTACGACCGTTGGAAACATGAAAAGTATTTTTGATATTAATACAGGTGCACCAATAATTCTACTTGATAAAGGAAAAATGCTCTTCACACTAGAACAAATTAAAGAAATCTTAAAAATTGATGCTACTACAGTTTACAATAAATTTTATCAGGACTTTAGAAAAAATGTCCATTTTATAAATTACGGAGAAAATCTGGAGTTATTTAAAGCTTTACCGCATTTTAGATATCTTTGTAAATTGAATTTATTTACAGAACGTGGTCTAAATTTAATTGCATCATATACTGATACAACCCTTCTAGCGCATAAAAAAGTTAAAGAATTAGAAAAAATACTATCCTTTGAAAAACAAGATTTTGACTTAAATTATACTCCTAATAACAATGTAGTCCCAGAAGATAGATCGCTTACAAATGAAAAGAAACACATATATAATGTTGGAGAAATAAATCCTGAGCTAATTGTTAAAAAACTAAATATGAATCAAGGGCTGGGAAGTATTGCAAAGGAATATGGGGTCCAATTAACTTATATAAATAAACTCTTAAGGGATGCTGGCTATAGGTTTGACTCTTTTTTCAATATATGGACAATTAGTAGTGAGGAAAGATTAATTCATGAGGCAATTTCAGAATTAAACAATGGTATAACATTATATGACTTTGCTTTTAAATATAAAAAAAACCAGAAAGAGAGATTGCATTTTGCTGATAGGTTAAGAAGGAAAATTGAATCTCGTGGATATAATTTTGACCAAAAAAGTAAGATGTGGTTATTAAAAGATGGGTCATCACATGTTGTTAATAATGTAAAAGTTGAGGTAACGAATAAAGTAAGAGAAAAAGCTAACATTGAAGAACATGGTGAAACAGTCGAAAAGCAATCTACATTTTCAATTGATGATATTTTAAAAATTCTTAGACAAGGTGGATCCTTAAAAACTGTAGAGGAACAATTGGGCATAAAATCACAAGAGTTGAGGATCATGCTAAAGTCTGCAGGATACAAATATGATGGATTTTTTAAAACATGGATAAACGAAGATAGAAATCTTATTCTAAAAAAGATAGCTGCTGAAATAAATGATAAAAAGCTAACAATTGATGTAATTGCTAACAATTATAATGTAACAAAAAATGATTTGGAAGAACAATTAAGTTTCCTAGGTTTCAATCTTTTTGAAAAAGAGGCAATAGTAGAAGAAGTGGTACATCCTACAAAATATGAATATCCAGATGTAATTAAGGAACAAAATGATTCAGATAAAGAATTGGATTTTTCGAATGAAGAAATTATGATTCTAAAAGAAATATTAGAAGAGAAGAAGAAAGAAAATGAACTTATAAATGGGAAAAAGGTTTTGAAAATATATTTGAGTAACGAAATATTAAATGAGTTAGAAAATTATACTGAGAAAAATAATATTACAAAATCCAACCTTATAGAGAAAGCTCTAGAACATTATCTTAAATTTTGGAGATAAAACGAACATAGCCAAAAACTTCAGTTTCTATACAGAGGAATGAATAATTATGGATATTTTAGATATTGTAAACAATTTTATTAATAACAAGGAGGAAATAAAATCGGATAACATTGATATTGATAAAGTTGCTAATAGGCTTAATAATAATGAAGCAATAGAAGATATACTTGGTGAATTAGAGATTAGTAATGAGTTGCTTAATGGCCAATTATTAAAGTATGGATATATGTTCGACAATTATCAAAATAAATGGCTAAAAGAAAGTAAAGGGCTATCTTTTTCTATTTTGTTAGATATTGTTTCATCAATTTTCAGTGAACAAATTAACTTAAAAACAATTTCACTTAGATATTTAATACCTGAGGTTGTAATAATTAAGGAGCTAGAAAATCATAAATTTAGGCAGCGATGGACGTATATAGGAGAAAGTACTTCTCCTAAGTTTTCCCCGAAAATTCAATCTTATCTTTATCAATTGAATAGTCTTAAAACAGACATTGATTTAATTGCTAAAAATGAACATACAACTGTAAGCAACATTGAGGCAGAATTTAAAAGGGCAAAGTTAAAAGAAATTTGGTTTTTTGAAGAGTTTACTATACCTCCGTATGGAATTTCTACCATTGATAATAAGAAGTTAATTTATTATTTAAACACTGGCGAGCCAATTGTCCTTATTACAAATGGTAGAAATCTTTTTACAATGAAGCAAGTTGCCCAAATACTAAATATTGATGTTAATTTTGTTTTTAATAAATATTATAAAGATTTAAAAGAAAATACTCATTTTATCTTACCTAAGCAATATTTAGGCGAAAAATTAGAAATATTCCGTGCTTTACCTTATTTGAGATATTTATCTGAGGATTTATTGTTTACAGATCGTGGCTTATTTCTTTTATCACAACGAACAGAGACTGTTTACAAGTTCAATAAAAAAATAAAAGAAATAGAAGATGTTTTATTAGCTGAACTTCAGCAAAATAATACCACTAAGCTAGACTGTAAAAGTAAAATATGTACATCAGTTGTTGAATCAGTAAGAATTGAGAATGAATCACATGTTATGTCCCCAAATACTTCAACTTATAAAAGTGGGATGTATGTAAAACTTATTGCTGAGAGATTAAACAACAATGTTGGAATCGCCTCTATAGCTAAAGCATTTAAAACTGATATTGACAATATATATCAGAAACTTCAGGATGCTAATTATCGATTTGACAAGTTCTTTTGTTTATGGACTGATATAGAAGAAAATAAATTAGTTGAAGAAGCAATTATGGAATTAAATAATGGGATTACATTATTTGATTTATCAAAAAGGTATAGACAAAGTAAAAAGAAAAGGCTTCAGTTTGTAGATGAGTTAACTCGAAAAATAGAGGTATTAGGCTATTTATTTGATATAAACAGTAATAAATGGAAAACGAGAGATGGATTAAAAAGTAGTAAGGTTTTAATAGAGTCTAAACAGAAGAAAAAAATCACTTCCCAGGATTCAAAGAAACCAAAGTCAAATAACCTTAATAATGATCAGAGTCCTTTTAAAATAGCTGAAATAAAAGAATCTAATTCACTTTTATATTTTAGTGATGAGGACTATTCTATATTAAAAGAGATTGTAAGTGAAAGGAAAGTTGAAAAAAAAGACAGTCCTGGAAAAAAAGACTTAAAAGTATATTTAAGTAATCAATTGTCCAATGAAATTAATAAATATTCTGAAATGAATAATATTACTAAATCAATTCTTATTGAAAGGGCAATTGAACACTATTTATTAATGGGGAATCCTGGTGAAAGTGAGGATCTCAATACTAAAGAGGATACTCTAACTAATAGTAAAAATGTTGAAACTACCCAGAAAGAATCATTAAAAAAGAAAGTTCCTCAATTAGAAAAGAAAATAGTTTCGAATGATTGGGACGAAAATAAAGAGCAGATACTGATTACCTCTATTTTAGAAGGTACTAGAGAAGGGCATACATTAAATGCGATATTGGCAGATGTCAGTAGGAGTATCGGAATATCTGCAAATAAATGCCTCAGTTATTGGTACAATCATGTTCCGAAACACTATAGAGATACATTCAAACAGATAAAATTTGAGCAAGTAAACAATTGGTCAATTGAGGAAGTTAAGTTATTGGAATATATTATAACAGTTGAATTTGCACATTTAACCGTATATGAATCTTTACCGATAGCAAGTAAGCGGTTGAAAAGGCACATAGATGTTGTTAGAAAAAAATGGTTTGAAGTTATGAGAGAAATCAAAAAACGAACTTAATAAGTGAAGGGTTATGAATATCAGTGAAAAAGGTTGGAGGAGTATTTATTAAGAATAAGTACTCCTATTACGACCATACATTAACTTCTTAATAATAGGAAAATTAATAAAATAAATTACTTGTAGTATATGATTTTTCATCAATGATTATTGTCAACGAATTGTTATTTTCCCCATCCCTTTTCATATTTAATCTCTATTAAAAGTAGTTTGTTGTTTCAAGACAATATTGGGTTGTTTTGAGGTATTTTTAATTGTTTTTTTAGGGGCTATTATCACCGTTTTTCATATTATCAATAAAAACAATTATCTGAGTTTAAATAAAAGGGAGAGATGTTCGCCAGCACCATGATATCAGTAGCATAGAGGGATATATTATAGGTAGAGGTGAATTACATGCTAGACGACTTATTACAAAAGCACATGTTAAAAGGTACATATATAGACATTTCATTTGAAAAATACATACTGTTTAAAGAAACTAAAACCTATGAGGAGTCTTACAAAAAGGAAATTCTTTCTCGGTTAAATGATTTTTTACGGGGACAGGAGATTAATGAGCTAACAGTTGTAGATATCTTAAAAAAGATACAGAAGGAAAATCCATCTGCTGGAAGTTTTGTCCATTGGAGTAATACTGGGGATTTGGTTAAGTATGCAGAAGCACAGCCTGCCGAAGTAGCGGAACTTTTGAACCAATTATATTATTCTACAAAAACCTTAGAAGAGCGGATTGAGCTTTTCCGGGAAAAGGGCAAGGCCTATCTTGCGAATATATCCCTGGGCGCACCATTGTTCGGTTATTTATTGGCAGCTTTTGATTACAACAAATATCCTCTTTATAAACAAGAGGTTTTTACAGATTTGAAAAAATCATTTGGAATTGAATTGAAACTCGGTACAGTCGGCCATAATTATCAAACCTTTTTCAAAATGTGTGATATTGCTCTTCACCATCTTAAAGTTAGCAATCCAGATTTAACGATGCTGGATATGCAGGATTTCTTCTTTTGCAGTACACAGTATCCACAAATCATGGTAGAGAGTGCGGTTGAGTACTTATATCATATGGCTGTTGAACTCGGCGAATTTATGAGTCAGCCAGAACTTATGCTAAAAGCTATTGCGGAATTGGATTCAGATCAATTAACCAAACTTCGGGAACAATATCGGAATAGCGAAAAAATCAATTTAATTAAGTTTATGGTTTTAGAGAAAATCATTGAATCTGGTTCTGTTAGTCTTAGTGAAATGGAAAAGATTAAGGATCAAGTAAAAGTTCGATATGATAAAAATATTTTACAGGCATGGAATAACTTTACCATTCTTTTTCAACTGTATTATGCTGATAAAAAGCAAAAGGTACAGGAAGAACAGCGAAAAATTCATCTAGCTATCCGGGAAATGGATGAGTTTAAGGACATGGATTTTGTTGAGGATAAAGTGTTAAACGGCTTTAATTGGAACCAAAGCTTTGGAGGGTCAGAGTGCTGGCTCGCTGTTTATGAAAAAGGATATAACAGCCATCGAAGCGCACCTCAATTTTATGTGTCCATTGATGAAGCAGGAATTCGCTACGGATTACTATATGGGGATCAGCATCCAAAAAGGGGACAAGAGGCTTTAACCAACAGTTCAAGTATCGAGTCCTTTTCCTACGATGAATTTCATCAAAAAATGGTGGAAGTGTTGGGAGCATTTAAAGGACAGGAAAATGCAGGTGATTTAGAAGACATAAGCGAAGAACAGATACAGCCTGAAATCACTACTGAAACATGGATTGAGCTCCTCCATAATAAAGAAGTTTTTAAAGAGAGTGATATGATTTACTTAAACAAAATGTATGAGTTAGGTGGAGAGGCAACGGCTACTAAGCTTGCTGCAGCCCTGGGAAAACACCCATCTTCCTTTAATGCACCTGTCGTACAACTTGCAAAACGAGTTATCAGAGCGACGGAAACTGTTATACCAAGTAGAGATGACGGATTAGAAGGTTTTTGGAATGTGATTTTTGAAGGTGAATACGAAGATGCCAATCATTTTAAATGGATACTAAAACCTAATTTAAAGGAAGCCCTAGATATATTATTAACAGAACAGTCTATCGAATTGGAAAAATACTCGAAGGATGATTTCTTAAAAGAAGTATTTATTGATGAACATGAGTACGATACCATTATGAATTTGCTAAAATACAAGAAAAACCTCATTTTTCAAGGTCCTCCAGGAGTAGGGAAGACGTTTGTTTCGAGGCGACTTGCTTATTCTCTTATGGGAGTAAAGGATCCAGATCGTGTAGAAATGGTTCAATTCCATCAAAATTATGCTTATGAAGATTTTGTTATGGGCTTTAGACCGGATGAGCATGGATTTTCTCTGCAATTTGGCATCTTTTATGATTTTTGTCAGCGGGCTTTAAACAATCCAGAAAAAAACTATTACTTCATAATTGATGAAATCAATCGCGGCAATTTATCCAAAATATTTGGTGAGTTATTTATGCTGATTGAGCGGGACAAGCGTGATGAATTTGTGACCATGGGTTATTCGAAAGAACCTTTCACCGTACCAAGCAACGTGTATTTAATCGGTACAATGAACACAGCAGATCGTTCATTAGCCCAATTGGAAGTAGCACTCCGCCGCCGTTTTGCGTTTGTTACACTTAAACCAGCGTTCAATGAAAAATGGCGTAGAACGATTTCTGTATCAGGTGTTTCCGACCAAATGATCAATCGGATTTTGCTCGCTGTTGAAAAATGGAATAAAGAAATAGCGAGTGATTATCAATTAGGAAAAGGTTATGAAATTGGCCACTCCTTCTTCACTATGAAACCTGAAGAAATGGATGAAAATGTTTGGTTTGATGGGATCGTGACATTTGAAATACGACCTTTACTTGAGGAATACTTTTTTGACCGACCTGAAGTGGTAGAATCACTGATTGAGGGAATGTAGAATGGACAATTTGTTTAAAGTTCCCATTCGGAATTTGTATTGTTTGCTCAGTTATTTGAACGAAATGCCTGAAATGGTTAATAGTCTTAATGATATCGATGAAGATTTAATTACCTATGACTTTATCGTCAAACAGTTTTTGAGGGAAGTCGAATCGATTAGGCGCCGTGGGATTGTAAAAGATTATGTTACTTTCACAGATTCGACCAGTCGGTTAGGCGGGCGGTTGATGATGACTGATTCAATGCCGTTTATAATGGGGCGGCAGCCTTTAGTTGTCTGTGAGAAGGATCAATATTCACCCAATATTTTGTTGAACCAAGTAATGAAGAGTACGTTAAAAACCATTTGTTTTAATCGTTTTGTTAAAGAGGAGACAAGGAAACTCAGCTATTCGTATTTGGAGCTTATGCCAGAAGTGGATTCACCACCGCTTACGAAGGACGTATTTTTAAAAATATATTTTGGAAGACATAATTTACATTATAAACGGATGATTCATATCTCACGGTTATTGTATGAATTCACTTTACTTTCCCATAAACATGGGAAGTGGAGCTTGTTTTCGGCAGAAATTGATGAGAGTTCTCTCAACTATATTTTTGAAAAATTCTTGTTTCATTTTTACCGAATCGAGCAAAGAGATTATCGAGTTTCTTCAGAAATTATGCATTGGCAGCTGGAAGGCAATCAAACACATCTGCCTACCATGAAAACAGATGTGTCTTTAACTCATAAAAATGGTCGACAAAAAATAATCATGGATGCAAAGTTTTATAAAAACCTTTTTCAAGAAAACTTTGGGAAATCTTCCTTTCATAGTCATAACCTTTATCAGTTATTTACCTATCTCATGCATCAGCCCAAAGAATTAAATTTACGGGGAATATTAATATACCCGTTTAATGGGGATGCCGTTGATGAAACTTTTCATTGGGATGATCGAATGATGGTTGAGATAAGGACTCTAAATTTAAATGATTCTTGGAATGAGATTAGAAGAAAATTGCTTTCTCTACTAGCGACAGATCAGAACAACTGATTTAATAAGACGCTTCACATGGTCACACCCAAAACCTACTCCTGTACATTTTTAAGCACATTATCGTGCTTAAATTGTACAGGAGTTTTTTTATTAAATTAGGTTAAGTTTTTTTAATTTATAATAATCTGAATATTGACATTAATAAAAATATAGTTTAAAGTAAAAGAGTGGTAAGTTTGGTAAGTTTGGTAAGAAAATCTTACATTTAGCAACTCTGAAAGAGATTTTCAAGAAGGGCTGTTAGTGCAGAGATTTAATGATTTAATAGTACTAAAATACTAAACTAGACAACTCTTTACGTAATGATCAAGGAGGTAGAATTAGTGAAGAAAAACTATCGGATTGGCCTTGTTGTTCCTAGTTCAAATACAACAATGGAGACAGAAATTCCTGCCATGCTTCAAAGAAAACAACAAGTGGAGCCCAACCTTTCATTTACCTTTCATTCAAGTCGCATGCGGATGCAGAAAGTAACCAAGGAAGAATTAAAATCCATGGATATTGCGAGTGATCGCTGCGTGGTTGAACTGTCAGACGCGAGATGTGATGTACTTGCCTACGCCTGCCTGGTCGCAATTATGTGCCAAGGTCCTGGGTACCATAACGACTCAGAGCAGCGCCTTTTTAATAAAACAAAAGAAAATGGTGCGCCTACTCCGATTGTCAGTAGTGCGGGGGCCCTAGTGGAGGGGATTAAAGCACTAGGAGCCAAAAAAGTCGCCATTATCACTCCTTATATGAAACCGTTGACTAATCAAGTAATTGAATATATCGAAGCGAGTGATATCCAAGTTACCGATTCTATTAGTTTGGAAATTCCAGACAATCTTGAGGTTGGCCGCCAAGATCCATTGCGTTTGGTGGAAATTGTGAAAAATCTCGATACCAGCGAAGCAGACGCGGTTGTCTTATCAGCTTGTGTCCAAATGCCTTCATTAGCGGCGATCCAAATCGTGGAAGATACCATTGGAAAGCCGGTACTTTCGGCATCCGTAGCTACTGTCTACAAAATACTTAAAACATTAGAGCTAGATCCCTATGTCCCTAATGCTGGAAAACTATTATCAGGAAATATGGTTACGAGTACATCTAAGGTGGAGGGAAGAAAATAATAGTTTGCAAGTAAAGTGATAAAAATTTCATGAATGGTAGTTACATTTAATTTTTTTCCAAATTTAATTCATTCAATCCTGGATTGATATAAGAGGGGGAGCCTGGTGGTACAACATAACGAAGATGAAACGTTTTTTAAAGAAAGAGGATTTGGAAAATTATTAGGTTTTGGTCAAAAACCCGGTTTAATCGTAGTGGATATGATTAAGGGATTTACCAATCCATCCATGCCGATGGGGTCCGATTTAACGGACCAAATTGAACAAACAAATAAACTATTAAATTACATGCATGAATTGAAATTCCCGGTATTCTTTACGACTATTTCTTATGATGATGATTCACTCGCTGATTCCGGTATTTGGTTTCATAAAATGGAAGGATTAAAAACGTTAAGATCTAGTACTGATGCAGTGCAGGTAGATCCTCGTTTAGACTTTCGTACTGGAGATGGCCTTATTGTAAAGAAGTATGCATCAGCCTTCTTCGGTACCGATCTGATTGCTCGTCTCAACGCTAATAATATTGATACCGTCATTATTGCAGGCTGTACGACATGTGGCTGTATTCGGGCAACCGCTGTGGATGCCTTGCAATTAGGATATAGGCCAATTGTTGTTGAAGATGCTGTAGGGGATCGTTCCCAAGCATCACATGAGCAAAGTCTTTTTGACCTCCGTCAAAAATATGCGGATGTTCTAATGACAAGTGAAGTGATCCAAAATATAACAAAAATAAAAGCAGCCTCTACTAAAGTATAACTTCCTTCTACATTTGTGAATACTTAAAATTATCAAGTGCTCTTCTAAAAAATTGATAGAAAACCATCCTATTACAACATGGTACATTACCTCAAAATTATCCGCTGCCACTTTAGGACTACACATGCAAAGATTTGTGATCCATATCTGCAAACAAGTCTATGAAAACAATTTATTGATAGTGAGTTAATAGACGATTCTATTCACCTTTGATTTTTACAATTCCGCAAAAACAGCAAAATCTCAAATAAGCATAAAAAAATAGATGTTTCGAAAAAGGCTTTCATTGGAAGGAGCTGGTTTAATGACTAACCGTACTTCCTTTGATGATCTGTATGTTGAGGGCTTAAATGCAAAGATACATCTTATCACAAAGGGAAAAAAAGATGGAATTCCTATTATTTTCTTACCTGGAATAAGTAGTTATAGTCTATCATTCATAAACGTCTTAAATAGAATGCCAGATGATGCCTATGTCTTATCTATGGATCCGAGAGGAAGGGGACTGTCCGATGCTCCCAAAGAGGGTTACACCTTAGAGGATTATTCTGAGGATTTATTAAATGTAATCAATGCCATAATTGATAATCCGCAGCCTCCCATATTAGTAGGGCATTCAATGGGAGCAAGAATTGCGGCTTCCTTTGGCAGCCGTTACCAAGCGCTTATTTCTGGCATGGTATTAATTGATCCGCCTATTAATGGACCTGGACAGAGAAGGATTTATCCGAATCCACTCTCGATGTTTATCAAACAAAAAGAGGCTGTTGACCAAGGAGAGATGGAGTTATTCCGGAGTTACTTCCCTGCCTTTACAGAGGAACAGGTGGCTGAACGAGCAGAGGAGTACCGTAATAACAGCCTCCAAGCCATTGTCCAATCATATGAATCATTATTGAAAGAGCCCTTTCAGGTGCATGTAAAAATGCTGACCGTACCGACACTTCTGTTAGCTGCGGAACATGGCGACACGATCCGCGATCATGAACTCCAAGTATTACAATCTATTAATCCTTCTATGGAAACCGTTAGAGTCAAAAATGTCGGACATATGATTTATAAGGATGCACCGGTGGAAACAGCAAATTATATTACTGCTTTTGTTGAGAAAGTTTTGAAATTAAATGAAAGAGGGGTCTTAAAATGACAGTAGAATTTGATGAAATGGTTGATCTTTTTAAAAAGGAGTTGGAACTCTGTAAACTCAAGCCTTCGGAAACCATGATTGTTTTAACGTCCGGTGATATTCGGGCCGATTATGCAAAAGCCTTTTTAACGGCCGCTTCTCAAATCGGAACGAACTCCTTCGAGTTGAAACTTCCGCCAGTTAATCGTGGGAATGAAGGTTCTTTTGGAATCACTCCACTAACAGATAATCGAATTGCTGTTGAGTGTCTAAAGAAGGCGGATCTGGTCATTGATTTAGTTCTTCTCTTATTTTCAAAAGAACAGTTGGAGCTTCAGGAATCAGGTGTCAGGATTTTAATGGTGGTTGAACCATTTGATGTAATCAAAAGAATGTTTCCAAAGGAAAGCGATAAGGAAAGAGTGTTATTCGCAACCGATCTACTAAAGAATGCAAAAGAATTGAGAGTGACCAGTCATTCGGGAACAGATGTTACGTACCAATTAGGTCAATATCCAATTCTAACGGAGTATGCCTTCGCGGATGAACCAGGCAGATGGGACCATCTTCCAAGCTGCTTTGCTGCAGCTACCTCTAACGATGGCGGTGTAGAGGGTGTGGTCGTGATGGATAAGGGTGATATTTTATTCCCATTTAATAGTTATTTACAAGACAAGGTGACCTTTACAATCAAAAATGGACTTGTGACAAGCATCGAGGGTGGGTTTGAAGCGATGCTCATTAAAGATTATATAGAAAGCTTTAATGACCCTAGAGCCTATGCGATCTCTCATATTGGCTGGGGATTAAATGAACGGGCACAGTGGCATAGTTTAGCCTTTGACGATCAAGTATTTGGTATGGATGGGCGTGCCTTCTATGGGAATGTTCTTTTCTCCTTAGGACCAAATTCTGAATTAGGCGGCAATAATGATACTCCTTGCCACCTTGATTTACCAATGAAAAATTGTACTTTATACCTTGATGGCAAGTTGATTGTAAAAGATGGAGACGTTGTGATCGAAGAAATGAAACCTGTTGATAAACAATTGGCTAGAAAATAGAGTCTTTCAATAATCTGTAAAACTTTTATTAGGAGCCCTCTTGCCATTAATGCAGGGCTCCATTGAAAAATTGACCCGATACAAAGTCCAATCGAGCAGACGAGTGTCAAGATGATAGAGTGGTTCAGTTTGAACTTCTGAAAAAAATAGTGAGGTGAGTGAAAGGATGGAAAAATCATTTGTTGTCGGTATTATCGGCGGTGGGATTGGAGGCGCAGCTTTGGCGCGATCATTGTGGCAAAGCGGTATCTCCTTCCAATTGTTTGAACAAGCAGCGGAGTTTAGAGAAGTAGGGGCCGGAATCCAAATGACACCTAATGCTGTAAAGGTTTTGAATTCACTTGGCCTTGAAAAAGAGATTGATAGAGTAGGGTTCTTACCGCAAGCGATGGTGGGTCGAAGCTGGGAAAAGGGCGAAGAATTATTTCGTACTCCCTTAAAGGATACATTTGACGAACTTTATGGTGCACCTTACTACCATGTACACCGTGCTGACCTCCATAGCATTTTAACGGAAGGGCTGCCAAAAGAGTGCATTACCTTTAATGTGAAATGTGTAGATGTAAAGCTTAATGGTGATAAGGCAGTTGCTATATTTGAAAATGGAGATGAGTTTGAAGCAGACCTTATAGTTGGGGCGGACGGAATTCGTTCAGGGGTTCGTGACGCTTTGTGGGGGAAGGATGATCCGGCATTTACTGGTCATATGTGCTGGCGGGCCCTTGTTCCTGTTGACAAGCATCCGCTTCCATTTGTTCAGCCGGCTGTGTCGTTCTGGTTCGGACCAAAAGCGCACGTGGTTACCTACTACGTTAAGGGTGGTAAGGCCGTTAATATTGTTGCCTGCAAAGAGACAGATGAGTGGGTGACAGAGTCATGGACCGAGCCTAGTTCAGCCAAAGAATTATTAAATGCCTACGATGGCTGGCATTCTGATTTGATCAATCTTTTTGAACGAACAGATGATCTACAGGTTTTCAAGTGGGGGTTATATGACCGTAACCCTATGCAGAAGTGGTCTAAGGGTCATGCGACACTCCTTGGAGATTCTGCCCATCCTATGCTTCCTTATTTATCACAAGGTGCTGCGATGGCGATAGAAGATGCTTTTGTTCTTTCAGAGGCAATTGCTTATTTTGACGGAAACGTACCCTTGGCATTAGAGGCATATGAAGCAGAGCGCCGCGATCGAACGCGAAATGTTCAATTACAAGCACGTGAAAGAGGCCGTACCTACCATCTGGAATCTCCTGAGGAGCAGCGGAAACGCGATCAAGCGATGCGGGAAAGACAGTCTGAAAATCCCAATGCTGTTGGTATTAGTGCTGAATGGATATACGAGTATGATGCAACTACTTGTCGTCAGCGTTTTGGGACATCCAAGGCATCTGTTTAAAAGTAAGAGCTATGGTCTATCAAGGGTTTGACAGAAAGGTGTCCCATTTCTGGGGAGAGATAAGAAAATATCCATTATTACTTACAATTGGCAAGTCCAGTTTAACATTATTCAGGCGTTGAAATTAGAACAATAATCTATTAAAGGGGCGGTTCTATTTTGAAGATAAAGTCTATTATGGCCTGTTTACTCTTGTTAGTGTTTATTATTTCGGGGTGTTCTAGCAGTAAATCTACTTCAGGAGAAGGCGGCACAATTGAGATAGGATATGTTGGCGGGTTAAGCGGTCCTACGGCTGCATTTGGTCTCCCAACTTTTGAAGCAGTAGAGTATGCCATCAACGAGATTAATGACAAAGGTGGAATTAATGGGAAAAAGGTAAAACTCGTGAAAGATGACGATGAAGGAAACCCCTTTAAAGGACAGCAAGCCATTGACAAGTTTGCTAATGAAGATATTAAGTATGTCATTAGTGGATCAAGCAGCGCTGTAGCTTTATCTCAGGTAGCAAAGGTTAAACAAAATGACATGATTGCGGTATCGCCAATTGCATCAGACCCAAAGGTTGTATCAAAAGATCCTCACTTCTTTGTCAATTTAGCTAACAATAACCAGTTTGGCTGGTCCGCTGCTTATTATGCAGCCAAAGAAATGAATGTGAAAGAAATGATTGTCTTCGTTCGTGATGATGCGTATGGAACAAGCGTATTAAAGGCTTTCAAAGAAAAGTACGAAGAAAACGGAGGCAAAATTGTCAAAGAATTTAAATATCCAGTAGATGCAAAAGATTTTAATTCGTACCTTAGCAAGGGAATCAGTGAATTTCCAAATGCAGCGATTTTTGCTACAGGATATGCAGCGGACAGTGGCTTAATTGCGAAACAGGCAAGAGCGGTTGGCTATGACAAACCTATCTTTGCGACCAATCCTATTTCGAATCCTCAGTATTTAGAGATTTCCGGTGATGCATCTAATAATACCTTGGTGTCCTCTGCTTATATTTCTAGCGAAAGCATTGGAGAGGAAACGAAAAAGTTCATAGATAAGTGGAAGTCCAAGTTTAATTTAGAACCAAACGTTTATCAAGTTCATGGATATGATGCGGTTTATATTTTAAAAACGGCAATTGAAAAAGCGGATAGCCTGGATACAAAGAAGGTCCAAAAACAATTACTAAACATCAAAGATTATGTGGGAGCTTCCGGTGTGACAAGCTTTAATTCTGATGGATCGGCCACAAAACCTATCTATATGATTAAGTGGGATAATAAAGCTTTAAAATTGGAGAAGACACTAGAACCTGGATCTTATTAAGGGGGGATATCGTGTACTTAGATATATTGATAAGTGGACTAGCTGTTGGCTGCATTTATAGTTTGATTGCGATGTCCTATAGTTTGATATTTCGATCTTCGGGCGTATTAAATATCGGGACTGGCGAGTTTGTCATGGTTGGCGGCTTAGTGGGCTATTCCGTTATCAGCAGTGTGACAACGAATTATTATGTATCTATTATAGCAGCTATGTTAATCGCAGGTATTGTTGGGTACTTGGCGAATACGCTGGTTTTTCACCCAATCCAAAAACGCGGCGGTCAGGACGTTCATGTCCTGATTGCCAGTATTGCAATTTTGATTAGTTTGCCGCAAATCGGGGCGTTGATCTGGGGGGCTGAGCCTTTAAGCTTTCCAAACAATATTTCCCAGGGTCAAGTCGATATTGGTGCAACTAAAATTTCCGGTATGAGCTTCCTCGTCATTTTATTAAGCTTTGCCGTCATGGTCGTCTTTCAAATCTTCTTCCGCTATACAAGGCTCGGGCAAGCGATGCGGGCAATTGCAGATGATCGAATTATGTCTCAGTTGATAGGTATTCATAACCATAAATACATCGCTTTCATCTTTTTAATTGCCGGAGGTTTAACAGGAGTAGCTGGCGTGTTGCTTGGTCCAATCTATTATGCTTCCTACGATATGGGGACCATTGGGGTTAAAGCATTTGCAGCCGCTGTGGTAGGAGGTTTTGGAAATGTAACGGGTGCTGTGATCGGCGGTATCTTGCTTGGGCTAATTGAAGCATTTGGCGGAACGATGGTTAGTTCGCAATTCCGTGATTTAATCCTTTATGGAATATTAATTTCCGTTATGTTATTCCGACCAACAGGATTACTGGGAATTAAGCAACGGAGGGATACAGCATGAGCCAATCCGTAGTGAGAAAATATGGAACATTGATTGGTACCGTCCTAATTTTATTTATTGTTGCTTTCTTTGTGCAATCGAATTATATGCTTTCTTTACTCTCACAGGCTGTCATCTATACCATACTGGCTGTTTCCTTACAATTAATTTTCGGTTATGTCGGACAGGTAAGCATGGCCCATGCCGGTTTTTTCGGAATTGGCGCCTATACTTCCGCTATCCTGACCTATCACTATGAATGGAATTTTGTCCTCGCCTTTTTGATGGCGGGAATTGTAGCTGCACTCGCTTCACTCATTTTATCACCAATGGCAAAGCTGGGAGAAATCTATTTTGCCATGTCCACTCTAGCATTCAATCTGATTTTAACCATCGTTTTTGCGAATGGGGGGAGCTTCACAGGGGGATGGAATGGACTTCCGGGTCTTCCAAGTCCGAATATTTTTGGTTGGATCGTAGACTCAAAGAAGGAATTTTTCATTCTTGCCTCGCTTGTTCTATTAGTTCAGTACATTTTTATGATTCGATTAACCGAAGGCAGGCTCGGCCGCAACTTTCGGGCAATTCGGGACAACCAGATGGCGGCTGCCTCGCTCGGAATCGACATTGGCTTGACAAAGGTCAAGGGTTTCATCGTAGGATGTTTTTGGGCTGGGCTGGCGGGGAGTGTTATGGTACATATGTACGCCTTCGTCAGTCCGGAACCCTTTTCCTTCCATGAATCGATCACCGTCATCCTTATGGTCGTTTTAGGCGGACTCGGATCTTTTGTTGGTGCATTGCTGGGTGGCTTTGGGGTTACCTTCTTAAATGAGATACTAAAGGAAATCCCACTTTATCGACCGATATTTTATGGATTGTTTATTGCAGTGATGATGATTTACTGGCCAAATGGATTATATGGAATCGTGAATAAGTTCAAGAAACCAACCAAGAAGGCATTTGTTAGGTATCCAAAAATTGATCTGAGCCTGAAAAAGTATTTATCCCAACCTAAAAATACAAACAAGACCATATTGAAAATGGATCATGTCACAAAGCAATTTGGCGGTGTGGTGGCGCTCAATGACGTGGATCTAGAAGTAAAGCAAGGTCAGGTGTTCGGCTTAATTGGTCCAAATGGCGCGGGGAAAACAACGTTTATCAATACGATTACGGGCTTAGAGAAACCAACGGTTGGTAAAGTCACTTTCATGGATGAAGATATTAGCGGAAAGCCGATGCATTATGTGGGGGCTAAAGGAATGGTGCGAACCTTTCAAATCACCAAGCTCTTCAACAGTATGACAGTCGTGGAGAATGTAATGGTAGGAACCTCTACGGGAATGAAAAATGATATAGGTTTGGCTCTTTTGCAAAATAAGAGGTTTCATCATGAAGAACAGGAAGCCTATAGTCTAGCCATGAGCTTAGTGAAATTAGTCGGATTGGAAGATAAAGCGTTTGAATTATGCGGAAATCTTGCCTATGGACATCGCCGATTGGTGGAAATCGCTAGGGCCCTTGCATCCCAGCCTAAGGTTCTCTTTTTAGATGAACCGGCTGCAGGCCTTAATTTAAAGGAAAGAGAAAATTTAAAGGACTTAATTATTACCTTACGAAACGATTTTGGTATCACCATTTTTATTGTCGAGCATGACCTTAATTTATTATCCAAGATTTGTAACCATATGGCTGTTCTTAACTTTGGTAAGAAAATTGCGGATGGTTTGCCACAAGCCGTAGTGCGTGATCCAGAAGTCATTCAAGCGTATTTGGGAAGGAGAGATAAGAAGCGTGCTTAATGTTGAACATCTCCAAGCTTTTTACGGGAATGCACAGGCCCTCGAGGATATTAGTTTTACATTGAATGAAGGGGAGATTGTTTGTCTGATTGGCAACAATGGAGCAGGCAAATCCACCACCTTGATGTCGATCAGTGGCATTTTAAAGCAAAAAACAGGAACCATTCATTTTAACGGGGAGGATATCAGCCGCCTTCCTGCTCACAAAATTGTTTCCAAAGGAATCATCCAAGTACCGGAAGGAAGACGGATTTTTCCAACGTTAACGGTAGAGGAAAATTTGAAAGTCGGCGGATTTCTTAAGGGAAGAGTTTCAAAATCAAGACTGGAGGAAATCTATAGCATTTTCCCCCGTTTGAAAGAGCGGCGTACCCAACTGGGAGGCAGCCTCAGCGGCGGGGAACAGCAGATGCTTGCGATTGGACGTGCGATGATTGGAGAACCCAAGCTTCTTATGCTGGATGAGCCTTCACTAGGCTTAGCACCACAAATTATCGACATGATCTTTGACTCGATTGTTGCGCTGCGAAAGGCTGGAATGACCATTCTCTTGATTGAGCAAAACGCAGAGCTTGCTTTGGAAGTTTCCGATCGTGCTTATGTTATCGAGCTTGGCCGTTGTGTCCTGTCCGGTGATTGCGAGGATTTACGAAACGATGAGACAATTCAATCTATTTATTTAGGATAAAATAGATTCAGTGACTTGAGTTTCCTAGGTGATTCTCAAGTCATTTTCCATTTACTTGCCTAATGGTTTCGATACCGCGGGGGTTCCCTTACATTTTGTTATTTGTTTTTGTATTGATTTTAAATGTAAATCTGCTTCCTCTCCATGCAATACATAATTAGACATCAACTTAAGAATTTGACAAAATCTACAAACCAAATAATACGGTACCATATAAAATTACGTTATAATATTGATTAGATAAAATAAAATATACTAACATAACTTTAATGAAAGGAGGGAGCTTATGTATGAAAAATTATTAAATATATCTGAAACAGCCAAGTTGCTGGGAGTGTCGCCCAGTACGCTCAGGCGAATGGAGAAAAATGGTGATATTGAGGAGTATGGTTTGAAAGTGATTTATACTCCTGGTGGTCAAAGAAGATATGTTTTAGATGAACTCCATCAACTGTACTCCAATCAAGGTTTTTCGGGACAGCTTGGCTTTGGGGAAAAGCCTGCTCTACTAATTCGCGACTTGACGATGGCTTTTACGGATACACACTCGCAATTATCTATAAAATTAGAAGATCAAATTGAGTCTACCAAATTACTTATCGAAGAAGCGTTACATAATAACATACCAATCATATTTAGTATTACGGTCTATGAAGCAGATAATAAGGTATCAAGATTGTGGTGTAAGAAATTCCCTTCTTTACAGATCTTAGATCGTCAAAGCACATGGGTACAAATACACCCAGACCTAAAGGAATACCCCTTTGATATTATTAACCATACCGTCTATATTACGGCCTTTTATAATAATAAGATTGACGAATTTCTGCAGTCAAAAGAAGTTGATACGCTCATATTGGCTGGAGCTACGACAAGTGGAAGTATCAGGGCTACTGCGGTAGATGCGCTGCAAAGAGGATATAGAGTCATCATTCCAAAAGAAGCAGTCGGTGAGCGTAACTTAACTCTTCAAAATACAACCTTGTTGGATTTAAACGCTAGATATGCAGACATTTTATCTTTGGATAAAGTTCTTAAATGGATGAAATCAATAAATAATAGAAAATTTCCAAATGGAATGCCATTATAGTAGAAAAAAATAGCCCGCTCCAGTAACAATAGGGGTGGGTATTTGATGTTAGAAAAAACCCCACTTACTACACCAATACTATAGAACGGAGAGGGAGCATGTGCAAAACCTCTCCGTAGTTATATACTAATTAAATTAAGGGTTTTGTTAAGTCGCCTTAAAAATTTCTGATACGAGTTGTTAACATAGCATTTATATTAAGACTATAGACAATTTGTTGGTATTAATTAAGTGAACCCTTTTCATCGTACAATCCTCCTAGTATAATCTACCTATTACTAAATCCTGTTTAGATGTTAAAATCCTGCCTTTAAAGGATTATTATTGTTTTTTTGTCTCAAAAAGTTGAGAATTTTGTTTTTTTTCGGCTGATATATACGAAAATCAGAATCCGTGAAATGGCTATCATAATATTTTTAGAATAACTCAAGCTACTTTTGAGTAGAAGTAAATAATCAGCCTTTAGAGTTTTCAGTGAGGTTGATTTCAATTGGATATTGTACTGTGGAAAGAGGTCTTGTAAATGAAAGACAAGCTAATACATATGAGGGATAAGCTGAATGATATTAGTCGGCGTAATCGTTCGATTCGGTTATTGAAGCTCTATAATAAGTGGAGCTTTGATTTAACAGAGCTGGACAACTTGAGCAGGTTGTCCAAAGAAAAAGTAAGTGTTTCGATTGTTGAACAAGTTATTAATCAGTCTAAACAGGAAGTCGTCTTATTAAAACCGACCATTAATAATGAGCTATCCATGAATCTTTCCAAAAAACTCACAGATTTATATCGAAATATTAAGGGAATTGAAGATGAAACAGGGATTCATGATTTCTATTTAGGCTTTCCTTTTTTATCCGGTACCTTGTCAGATGGGACGTTTTTTCAAGCCCCATTATTTCTTTATCCAGTTAGGCTGGAAAAGAATAATGTAAATGCGCAAAAATGGGTACTCAAAATCGATGAAGACGGTCCACAGATTAACCGGACTTTGTTTTTAGCTTTTAAAAAACTAAACAATCTTTCCTTTACAGAAGATTTTTTTGAACAAGCTGCAGAAATAGCTGCCACTTTCAACTACGATGAATGGCTTTCTTTTTTAAAGAGTCATGAAATGAATGTGTCCTTTACACCTAAAGGCATTACCAAATTAAAGGAATATAAAAAAGAAGAAGTTCCTGAAGTGGCAGGGCTAACACTATTGGAGTATGCGGTCATCGGTAACTTTCCACAAGGTGGCTCATCTTTGGTAAAAGATTACGAGGACCTCATCATTCTTTCCGAGGAAAGTAATTTATCCTTAGCAGGCGAATTAATAGAACCTCAGGATGTGGAATTAGAGACAGAAGGTGATCAACTTGAAAACGAACAAGAGGATCAACTGAAAGCCACAGACCTGTTAACCCTTTTGCAAGCAGACGGATCACAGGAAGAAATCATCAAAGAAGCACGTTACAAAAAAGGGATCGTGGTTCATGGACCTCCTGGAACGGGAAAGTCACAAGTCATTGTCAATCTGATTACCGATGCTCTCCAACAGGAAAAGAAAGTACTGCTTGTTTGTCAAAAGCGTGCTGCCCTTGATGTGGTTTATCAACGGCTTGAAGGGTTGGGATTAAGTAATCACATTGCGCTTGTTCATGATGAAAAAAATGACAGGAAAAATCTTTACTCAAAAGTAGGGGCCGTTCTTGTGCAAAATCAAGTTTCCTATGAGAATGCCATACACCAGTTATCTTCTACGTCCAAGAGGTTGTCTTCTCAAGAAGAGTTATTAAATAGTATCGCTAGTGCTTTATATAGTTATCAAGATTTTGGGTTACGCTTATATGATTTATATGGATTAGCAAAGCCTGTGGCGGAGACCAATCAAATTATCGATCTCCATGAGGTACTGCCGGCTTTAAATAAAGATATTTTGATGGATATCTCTGAAAAAGTATATACCTATGCCGAGTGGTATGATCGGTTTGGTGATGAAAATTTCCCATTAAAAGAGCGTAAAACATTTGCTGATTTTAATATGAAGGAAAAACTGGAAGCCATCGAACTGTTGAATGATGTGATTGACAAAGCGAAACAAGCGGTTGCCTACATTGATTCTCTCGATCATGAAAACATTACCCCGGGGTACACTTGGTTAATCGAAAATAAGCTAGATAAGATTTATCCCGATTTAGAGGACGGAACAAAGAGAACTCTGCAAGGTCTAAGACTTTGGTGGTGGACTTCGGTATCGGGTAAGAACATTATCGAAGAATTGCTAGAGGGAGAGAAATTTAAGGGAACTAGCTCTTCAGAATGGTTGAAGATTAAGAAATCTCTCGTCATTATGCATCAGTTGGGTAAAGTGACAAAAGCCATGGCCGATGAGGTCGAGAAGTTAAAGAAATTTCTACAGGATTCAAAGGTGAATACTCTAAAAACGAGAATTTCCGAAGGTGATATTCCGTTAGATGAAATGGATAAAATGGTGGAATATATTCATCGTGATTTTGAAGAATTGAAGCAAATGGATGTATTCTGGAATCATTGTTCTGGGTTGGAAAAGAAAGTGATTCAGCTTCTTCAACAGAAAACTTCGAATAACGAATTAACGTTGTCAGAGTATTGGGTGGATTTATTTCAAAACTCAGCCTATGTCCATTGGATTGACCAAACGGAAAAGAACAATCCCCAGGTTCAGAAAGTCTCAACCAATGAATTTTCAAGAATAAGGGATTCTTTTGCCGGTCTTATAGAAGAAAAAAGAAAAGTGGGAACACAGTATTTAATTCATCAATTAACCAAAATAGTGGATTCTGTGCAAACGAACCAATCAAGGAAAATTAAAGAGCTGAAGCATCAGGTGGGGAAGAAAAGACAAGTTTGGCCGCTACGGAGATTAGTGAACGAATTTGCAAGAGATGGTCTTATTGATATTATGCCCGTATGGCTGGCATCTCCGGAAATTGTTTCATCTATTTTTCCATTAAAAGAAGGCTTATTCGACCTAGTGATCTTTGATGAAGCCTCCCAATGTACAGTCGAAAGTGGGATTCCAGCTGTGTACCGAGCGAAGCAAGTAATTATTGCTGGCGACGAAAAACAGCTGCCTCCTTATAATCTGTTTCAATCTTCCTTTGTTAATGAGGATGATGAAGAAGAAGAATATGATACAGACGAGTCGGTTAGCTTGTTAAATTTAGCGAAGAGAAGGTTTTCTGAGAAATTACTTCAATGGCATTATCGCTCCAAATATGAAGAGTTAATTAATTATTCCAATCATGCTTTCTATAATGGATCTATACAAATCGCACCAAATGTGGTGCCGTTCAAAAAACCACCGGCGATTACCTGGAAAAAGGTCAATGGAAGATGGATTAATCAGTCTAATGAAGTGGAAGCCATTGAGGTCGTCAATGTTCTTAAGGATATTTTAATCAAACAGCCTGGGAAAACGGTGGGGATTATTACGTTTAACTCCAAGCAGCAATCGAAAATCCAGGACCAGATTGATCGTCTTGTTAGTGAAGATGCAGAATTCAGCTCGGTATACAATCAAATGTTAACGAGAGACCTGGATGAGCGTGTCTTTGTAAAAAATATTGAAAATGTGCAAGGGGATGAACGCGATATTATCCTCTTCTCGATTGCTTATGCTAAAAACGAAGAAGGCAAGGTGTATAACCGCTTTGGCATGTTGAATCAAAAAGGCGGAGAAAATCGATTGAATGTGGCCGTCACGCGGGCAAAGGAAGGTATTACCGTTGTCTCCAGTATTGAACCGGAAGAACTGAATGTGGCAAATACCTCGCAAATGGGCCCAAAATTATTGAAGGCTTATCTAAAATATGTAAGAGCGGTATCAAATGCTCAAATGGATCAGATCAACGCCGTTGTTCAAGAAGTGAACGAACATGTGAATACACAAGTTCAGCACAAGGAATTGCATTTTGATTCGCCATTTGAAGAGCAAGTTTATCATCAATTGCGAGCGCTTGGCTATGACGTCACCACTCAAGTGGGCATGTCAGGTTACCGCATCGATTTGGCTATCACCCACCCACACGACAAATCGCGTTATATACTAGGAATCGAATGTGATGGGGCTATGTATCATAGTTCTGCTAATGCCAAGGAAAGAGATGTCTACCGACAGCGGTTTCTTGAGAGCAGAGGGTGGACGATTGAACGAATTTGGAGCCGGAATTGGTGGAAGAACTCATCAGCAGAAATAGAAAGAATCGATCAAAAGATTAAGGAATTGTTAAAGAAAGATGCTGTTCGGGAGCGAGTTATGAAATGAGTTGGTAAAAAATGCCTAATAACAGCTTAATATTGTTGTTATCGGGCTTTGTATTTGCATGGGGAGGGGAAACAAAAACGTGTTTATTAACCATAAGGTAATTGGAGAAGGATATCCCATTGTTATGTTGCATGGTTGGTCACTAGATCATCAGGTGATGCTGCATGCAATGGAACCACTTTTCGAGAAAAGAAGCGGTTGGAAAAGAATATACATAGACCTGCCAGGAATGGGGCTTTCCGAACCACAAACATCAATCAACAACTCAGATGATATGTTAGAAGCCGTGATGCATCTGATCGACGAGATTATCCCAGGTCACCCGTTTATCGTTTGCGGTTATTCGTATGGGGGGTACATTGCCAGAGGGATCGCCCATTCACGACATGACAAAGTTCAGGGCTTAATGCTAATCGCACCCATGACAATACCTGAATTCGATAATAGAGTAGTCCCACCAAAGTCCGTTCTAAAAAGAGATAGCGAGCTGATATCACGTTTGTCGCCAATGGACGCGGATGAATTTTGCTCCATCGGGGTCATGCAAGGTCAAAGGGAATGGGAGAGGTTCCACAAAGAAATATTACTTCCTTCTAAACTCAAGAATGATGAGCTTTTAAACAAAATCCGTCAAAATGGATATGGCTTCACCTTCGATATTTCATCAAAACTTGAGTGTCCTACGCTTATTATAACAGGTCGGCAGGATCATGTAGTCGGATACCAAGATGCCTGGTTACTAATGGAAGATTACCCTAGGGCGACTTTTGCTGTACTTGATATGGGTGGTCATAATTTGCAAATCGAACAAGCGGATCTATTTAACGCATTAGTTCATAACTGGTTAAACAAACTGGAAGCGGAAAATTTCTGACCAGGTGAAACTATTTGCGTTTTTTACCAACAGTTGGACTATTAGATTACTAGTCAATATGAAATATAAAAGAAGTGAAACGAATTAAAGCTGGAACACTAATCATTTAGGTGAATATCCTGATTTATGGGAGGTGGTTCATATGAGGGACTCGATCAAGCAATTAGCTGAACAGTTTATCGTTTCCCATTATCCCAATTCAGATATAGCCTGGATAGGTGGGAGTTCTGTTCATGGAAATTTAACAAAGGAATCTGATATTGACTTAATTATAATCGACGAAACAGAAACAACAAGACTTGAATGTTATCAATTTCTTGGATGGAAAATAGATGCATTTATTTTTACGGCTTCAGCTCTAGATATTCAATTTCAGATGGCTAGAAACGCAGGGATACCCACCATCCTTATAATGTGTGCCGAAGGTCTACTTATAGAAGATAAACAAGGAGTTGGGGAAAATTTTCAACAAGAGGCAAAAAAACTTTATCAACAGGGTCCGCAGATATGGGATAAGGACAAAATAAATGAAGCAAGGTATCAAATTACAGATCTTTTGTCAGACTTTAGAAGTTCAGAAAACTTTGAAGAAAGTTTATTTATTTTAAATAAGTTAATAGATACGTTAGCTGAACTGGTTCTAAGGGCAGAAGGCAATTGGGTTGGTGAAGGAAAGTGGCTTGCCAGAAGCCTTAAATCATATGATAAAGATATGTGTGGGAAACTAGCTAATTATACAAAAACATACATGAATACAAATGATAAAACTGAACTGATTTCATTCATTCAATCTACACTTAATAATTATGGTGGAGAATTGTTTGTTGGTCATAAAGCCTTCTTTTTTTAGAAAAAATAACACAGTACAAATATACTAGCTATACACAACCATTTGAGACGATTACCCCAAAAGTAATCGTCTCTTTCTTATTCAAAATCTAATGAATTAACAAAAGAAAGTGCGGAAGGTATCCGACAAGATTTAATGAAAACATCTGAGGCTATTCGTGGAATCATTGGAAAATCACCGTCTCTTTTAAGAACACCATTTGGAGATACCGATACCAAGGTCATTAATGTTGCGCGGGAACAACAATACAAAGTGATTATTTGGTCCATTGATACTTTAGATTGGTCACAGAAAGATTATGCACATATCGAAAAAAATATTTTTGATAATGTAAGAAACAAGAGATATCATCCTCATGCATATAAAACTGAAACCGCAAAGCAGTTCCGACGATTATAAAGGACTAAAAGGGAGGGGTTTTGAAATAGTAGACGTTGCTACCTTATAAATACCAATCCATATCATGAATGAGGTGAGGATTTTGGGGTCAGTCCCCCAGTATATTAAAATTAACGTGCTGGGGGACTGACTAGCATTTGCAGCACTAATGACGTCTAAAACAATATTAAGATATAAAAAGCCTAATCCCTCCATGTTTTCATTGGGGAAATAGGCTTAATATTTCATAATCGTGGCTTATGGCTTGGGGCTATTTAAGTATCATTCAAATTAACACGTTCATTGATTTCGCTGACTTGTTGTTTTTAATAGAGCAGGTCAATTGGTTGCCGTGCCAGCCGCTGACATCGCATTGACCGAATTCATTATCACCGACAGCCACCACGGTACCGTCCGATTTAAGGCCGACAGTATGAGCACAACCCGCCGCAATCGCTACTATATCGTGCCAGCTACTCACATTGCATTGGTTATGCTTATTCAAACCCACAGCCACCACGGTGCCGTCCAATCTAAGGCCGATGGTATGATTACTACCCGCCGCAACCGCTATCATGCCGTGCCAGCCGAGTACATCGCATTGGTCATGCTTATTAAAACCTACGGCCACCACGGTGCCGTCCGATTTAAGTCCAACGGTATGAAGGTAACCCGCAGCAACTGCTACGATGTCGCACCAGCCGCTTACATTGCATTGTCCATACCGATTATTCCCAACAGCCTTCACCGTGCCGTCCAATTTAAGACCAATGGTATGCCAGTCGCCGGCCGCAATCGCCATAATATCTTCCCAATCGTTTACATTACATTCACCTTCATTATTTCGGCCGATAGCCACCACCGTGCCATCCGATTTAAGACCAACGGTCCGACACCACCCCGCCGAAACCGCTACAATATCGCGCCAGTCGCTAACATTGCATTGTTCGTGCTTATTCCAACCAACAGCCGCAACCGTACCGTCCGATTTAAGACCGATCGTATGAGCATTCCCCGTGTTCGTCGCCATATGAACATTCCCCGCTGCGACAGCCACAATATCGCGCCAGCTGCCTACATCACATTGGCCATATTTATTATCACCGACAGCCGTGACCGACCCGTCCGATCTAAGAACAACGGTATGCCGACGCCCAGCCACAATGGCATTCTTAGGCAACCTTTTTTGCTTCAGATTTTTGTCATAAGGATTTCGAATATCCATATTCATTTCCTCACCTCACTACTAAGTATATCAGTTTGAACCAAAAGTCTTACGTGAGTTTACTAGAGGGAAGAGTGGAATTAATGGCTTAGCTCCCTATACCAATATATGGTGGGTGTACATCGTAGCAGCAATTAAGATTTATGTCGTGTGGAGATTATTAAACTCATCTTACGGGAGGGGAATGTTAGCCATTCGTGAGGATGATTTAGCTGTAGAAGCAGTTGGTGTGAATCTTTTAAAACATAAACTTTTATCCTTTGGTATTGGCGCGTTTTTTGCAGCTATTGGGGGGAGCGTTATACGGACATTTAATTTCGGCCATCAATCCCAATATGTTTTCTTACTCCATGACCTTTGGTCTTGTGATGATGCTCGTTGTGGGCGGTTTAGGCAGTATCAGGGGATCCATCCTTGGTGCCATTCTTATTACGTTAGTTCCAGAGTTAATATTAAATAAATTGGAACGAGGAATTGAAGTCTTTGGATTTCAGTTGCCACAAATGTATGGAGTTAGTCAAGTAATCATGTCTGTAGCTCTACTTATTATTTTAATAATCAAACCTAAAGGGTTGTTAGGGAAGTAATTCCTTAAATGATGGGGAGGTGTTGAAGAAAGGTTTTGGAATTAGATTTTAAACCAAACTCAAAAAAATTTAATTTGAAAACGGTGGAATCATAGTTGAAAAAAATATTGGTATTGATTGTCGTTTTGACGCTAGCCCTTTTTGGTTGCAGTAGCAAGAGTTCTACGAATGAAGGTAGCAGCAGTAACAAAAGTGGAGGTAAAACAATAATAGAGCCGCCAACTTAGGGGCAGTCGAAACCACTTATGGCCCAGCTCGGACAACAAGCCACGTCGAATGTACCCCTGAGGAACGAGCTGCTATGGGAATACCTGAAGGTTTGGTTCGCCTTTCAGTTGGGATAGAGGATGTTGAAGACCTCATAGCCGACTTAGAACAAGCGTTTAATCATCTTCTTAAAACTCCCTCAGTTTAATACGATTTTCTCCCGAATACTCGCTTATTCGCAGGATTTCATATCCCTTTAAATTGGTTTAACGGATAAAAGAAATGATTCTAGTTCATTGTGGCTTCGTGAAGGCATAGTTAAATAGAGGAGTTAAGCGAAACTCCATATTTTACCATATAATGTACATGCTCCACGCCGCCCCTGGAGGCTTTCCCTCCCATGTCTCAACGGGTCAATTGCCCTCTCATTCCTTCGTCATGCCTATTCCAAGGGGTGGAGGCCAGTAATGCTAAACTGATGGGTCTGTGCCCTTATGTTTAAGAAATCTGGTACTCCGTACATATTTGAAATCCTACGAATAAGCCAAAATTCGGAAAATACACGCTTGCTATATTATAGTTACCATCGTAAAGACGACAAAAATCTTCGATTCTTAAGTGATTAAGCAGCCAGCGGTGATAACGGTTGAACTTTATCAGGACAATAGGATTCATTTCGTCGAGAAATTCCAACAAAAATCCTAGCTAACTTGCCTACCAACTTCATAATTGATTTCATTTTCTTCATTTTCTTCACTTTAACATTATGATTGTGTATTGCTTTAAATTCTGGGTTGTTCGCCACTAAGCTCATAGTCGCTAAGAAGAGAAAACGCCGTAGTCTCGACCTTCCACGCTTTGAAATGACAATTTGTCCTTTCCACTTACCTGAACTTGCTTCGGCTAAGTGTAATCCTGCATGGCGGAGTAGAGAATTACCATGAGAAAAGTTGCTTAAATCTCCAGCCTCACCTAATATGCCAGCTAAAGAAATTTCACTTATTCCTTTTATGGTAAGTAACTGCTTAGCGAATGGGATCTTATTTAATACATCTATTACTTGTTTTTCAACTCTTTCGAGTTGCGTTACAGCTAAATCATATTCCTCTAATAATTGCTCAAGGTGAAATTTATACGCATCAAGTGCTTGTCTTGTGCCAACGGATTTCCTGGCTACTTGGAGAAGTAATATAGCCTTTTTTAGTCCAGGTTGCCTCTTCATAATTGATTTCCAACCTGCAATAACATCGTGAGGCTGCAGTTTCTCTAATTCCATCGGGGATGGGAATAAACGAAGGGTTGCGATTGCCCCTTTAGCTTTAATATCTTTAAATACCTGTCGTAGTTCTGGAAAGACAATATCTACCCAACGATTTAATTGATTAATTGAACTAACGAGGCGTTTTACTACTACATCACGGTTTGACATAAGGACCCTAAGTTTTTCGAATGATTCTGATGTATACCTAACTTCAGAGTAGTAACCGTTCTTCACCATATCAGCGATAACTAAAGCATCCTTTTTATCGCTTTTTGATTGAGTATTATCACGGTTTTCTTTATTTCTTTTTACTAGATGTGGGTTTACTGTTACTACTTCAATATTCTGTTTAAAAAGCCATTTTGAAAGATTGATCCAGTAGTGTCCTGTAGGCTCCATCCCAACTATAGCTTCATCCAGGTTATTTAATCTTTGTAGATTTTTAATCCATTTTAGTAAACTAGCAAATCCCTCTTCATTATTTTTGAAAGTAAGTGGATCTCCGACCACAATTCCACGGAAATTTACAGCTCGAGCAACATGAAATTGTTGAGCAATATCTACACCGATAATAAGATGTCTAACAGAAATTCTTTCTATTAGTTGATTTTGTTTGTTTTGCATTTTAAACTTCATAGTAGGGTTCCTCCTAAAGTTGTGAGTTAGATTGGTCTCTATACTCATATCTTACTGAGGAGCCCTATTTTTTTCAAAGTCGAAAATAGCGACCTACAGGAATGCTAGAACAACCATTTTATAAATAGGGTAAAGATGGAATAAGTATTGAACCTTTACTAGTGAAATTAACTAGCGAAGTTTTTTTTCTTCTCTTTTGTTAATGATGATGAAGATGAAAAGGAATAAGATATCGGCGAGTCCATTAGTCTTACACTATGCTAAGACTTTAATGTAGAGGGGGACTGATCATAATTTTAAGAGCTTCTCAGAGACGGGAAGCTCTTGTTTTTGTCATCTATACAAATAACTCTACAAATTTAATTTCTCATTTAAAAAGAAAAATTAATCAAAATGGAAGGTATATTACTTTTTTGTGGGAAAAATTTTTCAAATAAAGTAGAATTGTATTTGTAAAATTCTGAACCTGTGAAAGATTATCATAATTATTTTAAGAATAACCCAACCTACTGATAGGTAGAATGTAAATGCGCATAAAGGAAATGTTCATGAATAAAACTCACCATGAATCGTTCCAAAAACTGACCTATTTATATAATTATAAGGGAATTGAGGACGATTTACTATTTGGTATTTACTTGTTTTATAAAAACGCACGCTTTACAAGGGAAGGGGGAAACAGGACCGTGTTCATTAACCATAAGGAAATAGGAGAAGGATATCCCATTGTTATGTTGCATGGTTGGTCACTAGACCATCAAGTGATGCTGCATGCAATGGAACCGCTTTTCGATTACCCTTGTGACTTTTCGATTCACCACCACCAGAAAAACCTAAGTTAATAAAAACTATTAAAGCAATAAAAATACCTACAATTCCTATTATTTTTTTCTTTTTTTCCATTTTAGCCGTCTGAAGAAACTAGCCATCGGTTTATGCTTTTAACGGAAGACGTATATTCGGTTCAAGAAGGATTTCCACGTCTGCCAATTGTTAATGGAACAATGGAGGTAACTTACAAATTACCTTTAATGATCCTGAAAGAATATTTAATTGAACATATTGAAATAAAAGCAAACGTAAGTTAGTCTCAAGGAGGTATTATCTGTTCTTCCGTACTAGATCTTATTGAAAAATTATAAGCCAGTGGGATGTCTGGCTTATAATTGTTTTAATAATAATTATTCCTCCCAATTATTTTCCCAAGTACATATGCATCTAGCCAATGTTGCAATCGTTCAACAGGCCGTTTTTTTCTTCAGCGTAATAAGGTTCATAATAGGGAGCCATTATCTCATCCCAGTGGGTTTTGTTTATCGAAGGGGGCATTGGAACGTCCAATGCGAACGCAGGCCAAAACAAGATTTTGTAGGGGGGGTGTTCCTTCAGATAGCTATTGTCCAAGATTCCAATCGCCTCTTCACAATCCTTTTTGGTACATAAACCACATCGAATTCTCGTCGTAATGGTCACTGTACCCAAATTGAGCTGATCCGCAATGTCTTGAGTGATCTTCATCAGTTTAATAAGCGTATAAGTTTGAATTCTTGCTGCTTTTCAAAACAGTGTAGCCATCGATTTGGGGGTTGGTCGCCATCACTCTGCTTGGATTCAGATAAATATTTCTTTTGTCGAGATAATACCGGGTGTCATTTGACCTTTATCTAATCGATTTTCATTACGCCAACTTTTTTATCAAGGAAATACCATTAACCTTTGTTGAGCAGCCAATCCGTCTTCATCACACCATCTTTTTGCAGGTAATACTATTTACCGCAGACAGGTCCCCTGTACCACTTCGTCCGCATCGTGCCGGTGTTGATGCAGGGAAAATAGTTTGATTTTTTCTAAACACTCTATTCGAAGGAATTGCCGATTTTTGTGTAATGGTTGTAGTGGTACCACTTCCCGTTCATTTGCTTCTAATCTTCGAGAAAAAATAATAAATTACTAAAGGCTGAATACTAAATAAAAAGGAGAGTACAAACAAGAAAATCTCACATCCGAAGTTATTGTATATCTACCGGTTTCTTCCGTATTATAGATGGTAGAGTACGAGTCATCTTAAAAATGGAAGATGAAATCTAGAAGGAGTTAACTGCATGTTATTTTGGCTTTGTTCAAATTGCATCTTTCTTACTGGAAAACGGAGCAGATATGGTTGGTTGTATAGAAAGAACAAAACAGGGTTGGCATAATCATATATCCTTTTGTTTCCAGAATATAAATATAATCTATAGAATGTTCTGTAATATTAAATTATAATTGTTTATAAGGAAAATAATGGGAGGGTATTTTATGTATTTGAAGTGGTTTGGTCATTTAGGAACTTTAGGATCATTAATAGGAATTATCTTTTTAATAAAGGGAAATGAAAATCCTTCTGCATTTTTAATGGGGTTCTTAATTTGTCTAGCAATAATTTTATTTATTTTAGCTATTGTGTGGGAGATGAGGTTAAGTCAGAAAAATAAAGGGGTTTATTGTAAAAACGAGAAGGAGATTAATGAATATATGTTTCGTTGGATTAATAAAGGTGGAAGAGTCACTATTTTTACAAGAGACATGAGTTGGGCAGAGGATGATATAGTTATTAAGGATATGTTACTTAAAAAGGCTAAAAAAAATGAGCTAACAATTATATTAGCTAAGAATAAAGGGTTGACTAAGAACTTAGAACAAAATGGGGCTAATATATATACATATGGAGAGTTAGGGTATACCCCAAATTCTAGGTTTACAATTGTTAGAACAGGAAGAATTGATAGTAAAGTTGCTATAGGAAAAGAGCAAGATGGTAAACATTTTATAGAAGAATTTTCAAGTGCAGATGGTTACCAATTCCATATAGCAAATGACCTTGTGAATTTCTTAATGAAAAATAATCAAGTTAATAAAAGAAAGGTTAACCAAAATGCAACAAGTTAATCCTAAAACCAATAAAGAAATTGCAATGGAATGGGATGAGATTTCTGAAACAAGATTTAATCAAATTAATAATAATAAAGATTTGAGTTTTAATTTTATTCTCAAGCCTTGTATTTTTAACTTAATTGACTCTTGTAATAAGGAAAGTGTTTTAGATTTTGGCTGCGGTACAGGAAATCTAACAAGATACTTAGCAGAAAGATCTAACAAGGTCGTTGGAATTGATTTGAGTCCATCTAGTATAAACATTGCTCTTAGACATTTTAACAAAATAGAAAATTTAAGTTTCATTAATAGTTCGATAGAAGATTATTCAAATAGAAATAACAAGGCTCATTTCTCTTTGGTCGTGGCTAATATGGTTCTAATGGATGTTACAAACCTAGAAGGTGTAATAAAAGCAATTAGGGGTATTCTTGAAAGTGGTGGAAACTTTGTCTTTACAATAACCCATCCATGTTTTTGGCCATTTTACTGGAATTATTTCAAAGAAGAATGGTTTGACTACAAGGAGGAGCTTTTTATAGAATCACAATTTAAAATATCATTAGATGAAAATAGTCAAAAAACTACTCACTTACATAGACCTCTAGAAAAATACATTAATGCTCTATGTAAGGAAGGTTTTATTATTGAAAAAATAGTAGAACCGGTACCGAACATTGAAAACTTATCTTTATTTCCAAAAAAAGATAAATACCCAAGGTTTTTAGCATTTAAAACTAAATTAGTTTAGAGAGTTAACAATTTACTTATAAATTCATTCCAAATTCAGGAAATTAGTTTGAAGATGAACAACTAATAAAACAAAGTCATTTACTGCACAGTACAAATATCCTTGTAACTAAATACAACTTATAAGGGAAGATCACTTTTTTAGTGTTAGACTAAATACTACGTAACTTTTGTCTTTACTTTGTGAAATTTTGGTCTTTTCTTAAGGAATGTAAGGTAATATTCTATCTTACTTTCACAATCAATCCATATTGTGGAGCAATATATTAGTAGTTTAATGCTAATATTAAGAACACAAAATTCTAAATAATGTATAAAAAATACATCCAATGTATGAAATGATTTAGGATTTATATTCGTGAGAGAAATGAGGTTTATAGATAAATGAATAAATTAGTTGTTAGTTTTAAGGACAACTTTTTATCTAGGTTATCAACAGAATACAATCAAGGGATTATTGATATGGTTTCTGATGCTCCTAAAAGTATAGTTAATTTCAATAATGTAACGGCGCTTAAAAAAGGACAAAAATATGTTAGACACACTGACTTAATTTTCAATAAAGCAATTGCTAAACTTTTTTATAACCTATTGCAAGAAAGGCAAGTAGATTGTAGTTTTGGACAAGATAGACATGGACGATGTATTTATATAAAGAAGGAGCAACGCTACATTCACTTTATGTCCCAAGAAAAGCTTGTTGGATTTCCTAATGTCCCGTGGTATAAAGAGTTTAATAAAGAAAAAAATAGAATTATTTGGAATACATATGTTGTCTTAATAGAAAATAGTAGTATTGCACAGGATTATGTTTGCAAAATGAATTCAAATGTTAATATTCGAAACAAATTTGTGACTATTGAAGAGTTTACTACTTCATACTTAGGAATAGAATTATGGAAAGACATAAACATTACTCTTAATGATATAGAGACCGAAGCGAAAAAATATAAATGGTTTGACCTTGCTAATATTTGTACGACATTAAACAAAGAGGAATTCCTAAAGCAACTAGAAAACATTTTAATAAATTTTGATTATAAAAAAGAAATTTCAGAATGTGGTATATCTATCGATTCTGGATCAGTATTACAAGAAAATTTTATTCTTAAAAAGAGAGTCAAAACCATGTTAAGTTTAGAGGATTTTGCAGTATCTTTTTTTACATCTGAGTGGATGTTCAATAATTATTTTTATGATGATTGCTTGGACAAAACATATGTTATTGCAGGCTATCTTAAGTCGATAGAACAACTTTTAATTTACTGCATAACTCAAACTGAAACAGAATCAAAAATAAGTGTTCCTGCAAAAGGGGGGAAGTTTAAAAGTATAAGTGTTAAATCAGAAGACTTCTATAAAGCTACTTTAGGAAATATGATATTTTTTCTAAAGCAATATGAAAATAGAGATGTGTTCTCAAAAAGTTTAAGTTTCTCTTCCATAAAAGCAATTATAAAGATTATTTCTGATTGGGTTCAAAGAGAACGAAATGGTTACTTTCATAAGCATAATATTGATAAAGTTAAAACTGTTGAAAGTGTTAGGAATAGAACCCTATTACTATACTATTTGATTTTAGGATCTCTTGATATTAAAGGGGAGATTAAAAACAAATAAAGAAGAGTATTATAATATAACATTATGAATTAATGAGCAAAGTAATATTATAAGAGTATTTTGATTTTGATTGGGATCTATGGATATAGATAAAAAAAGAGATAGCTAAATCACCCAAAAGGACGAGTATGCTTAGCGTAACCGTTGGCAAATTATCAAAATATAATCTAAACAGATTGGAGAATCTGTATTATGAGTGAATGGGATTTCCTATGGGGTTTAACTGGAAAAGAACTTGAAGATGCAATGACATCTGGCGGCACAGCTAATGATTGGGCTTATGTTGAAGAACTAGAGAGAAAAAAGCGAAAGTTAGAGTGGAAAAAACTTAAGTCCTTGCGAGATGGTGGACTAATTTCTAAAGAAGAGTTTAAAAAAAGAAAAACAGTTTTATTTTCAGATGATATTAACGTTTAATTGTGATATTACTTGAATAATTGGTGTCTAGTTGACGTGTCTCCCCAATCTACGTTTGACTGAAAACAATCAGAAATCCACTCATATGTTGACCAAGGAGTTGTCGAAAGTGGCAACTTCTATTTTGAATTTTGATATATCACAGATAATACAAACAAAATGGATGAGAATAAACTAATATCACAAAGTTATTTGCTGCACAGTACACCGATACTATTCAATAGAAAATGATATCCAGCATTAAGGTGTGATGGCAAGGAAAACTATAAACCTAATTCCCCCGTAAAAATTTGGGAGGATTACACTATTTATTTAAAAAACGTCTCTATTGGTAATCTCGCTAAAAGTAAGTGGTATATTTTATTGCGATTGCCGGAAAAAAGAATGGTAGAATGGATACATTTTTGTGGCTGTTAGGATAACAAAAAGCTAACATTTTGCTAATGGAATCCAATGGAAATGGATAATTTCTTGTTAAATATGTTACAGAAAAAGTAAGCAAAACCTCGATATACCACACTTTTCCACACTATGTTTTAGATATTAAACACTGGCGGCATGTTTAAAATAGAGTAGCTCTTTGCTTGGGCTACTCTATTTTTACATATTTCCAGCTATTCCTCACCTTACTAAACCAACGTCTTTATTTTTTCGGTTCTTTACTTCATCCATTTTTGAATAAAAGCTTTCTTCTAAATCAATTTCAAAGTAATTGGCCATTTTAATAATATAGGCTAAGCAATCAGCAAATTCTTTCCCTAGATCCTCTTTGATTGATTCTTTCGCTAAATTAAATGCCTCTACTTCATCTCTACCTTCTAATATATGACTATTAGTCAAATTAAAAGCTTTTCGAAGTTCTTCTGCCACTTCAGCTACTTCTGTTGTTAAAAGCATGTAATTATTGAGAAGGGAAGAACGGGTTCTCTCATAATTATCTTTATTAATTTCCCATTTCATTTCTTCATGATATTTTTTTGCGAATTTCTGCATTTCTTTCACTGCTGCACCTCTTTAAAAGTTTATTATCCTAAGATTAGCTAAGTTCTAAGTTCAATTGACAAAGGCCCTACAAAAAACTCAACAACAAGATGACGGCTATTGGAACTATGACAATAAAATAGCCCATCGGGTTCCCAAAATTAATCGTCCAACCCACACCAAATCTTTTTTCAACAAAGATGGATGGATCCTGTCTGTTGACATAAAAGAGACCACCAAACCAATAAGAATCCTCGTCGAAATCGGTTAGGTCCTCTTCGGGTTCATCAATGTTCCGTTTATCTGAACGTCCTACCTTAATGGCAAACACAACGGTTCCAGCAAGTATAGCGACAAGGAAAATGATAGGTGTGGCCATAATCATATTTCCTGCTAATAAGTCTGGATGAATCGTTTGCAATTGAAAGAAACTGAACATTACCGTGAGCAAAAAGCTAACGAAAAACATAAACCAGCTTGAATATTTGCGTAAAGTAAGTTGGCGTGTCCGAGAGGCATTGGTTCCGGTTGCACTTAATTTAATGCCGGATTTTTTCGTTCCTGCTTGTATCCCTAAATACATAACTTGCATGATTAATAGGATCAGTGGCAAGGTGATAGCTGACAGATGAGTTTTTTCAGTGAAGGCATCACCTTTGCCGTTTATTCCCCAGTGAGTGGGAATCTGTTCTGGTAAAAGGTCATACTGAAGGAGCGTATATCCGATGACTCCCAAAGTAATGAAGATGGGTAATAAATAGACATACCAAGGAAGCATTTCATCCTGCGATCGAACTGATAAATCAGTGATTTTCACTTGTTTTAAATTTTCCGTCCAATTATTTTCCCTTTTTAATTGATCCGTCTTTCCATGAAAATAAAAATAGAGGGAAAGGCTGAAAAGAATGATGCCAAATTGAATGACCACTCCAACTAAGACCAGTTGTTCTTCAGCAGGGCCGGTGAGAAGGACCCATAGGAGATAGCTTGCTAATACCACTAATGATAGAAGGGAAACCAATATGGTATATTGCTTTTTGAAGTAGGCAAGCTTTTGGTTTTTTAAGTATTTTTCTGGGATGGTAATCCCAAATATAACTGTTCTTTTGGCTAAAAAAGGAATAGCGATGTGAATTCCAGCTAGAATTATCGCGATTAGTAGAAATATGGCAACCGTCATTTTAATTCCTCCTTGTTAACTGAGATTTTTATTGCTGTTTTTTAATTCTTTAATGATCGAAGTGAAGAATTCGTGGATTTGTTGTTCAGTCATTCCCACAACAAACGATTCAGAAATGAGTAATTGATAATCAGATTTCAATCGCGAAAGTGCCGCTGCATTGAAGTCTTGTGGAGACGAAATTACTGCTCCAGATTTTGGGACGATTCGGATGATTCCCTTCTCTTCTAATTGATGGTAACTTTTATTAACAGTGTGCATATTTACGCCCAGGTCTGCAGAAAACGACCTGACGGAGGGGAGAGAGTCACCTGGCAGAATCGCACCCTTTGCAATTCCTTCGATAATTTGATTGGTGATCTGTTGATAAATGGGAATATCGGATTCCGATTCAATTCGAATAATCATGTTCGTTCCCTCCAATCTGTTATAGATATATTATAACACTTCTGTTCTACTATATCTATAACAAAGATAATGTCATGTTAGTAAGTCCCTTCAAACAATATCTCTCTTAATGTAATCCATTACATTCTATTTGAAGAAATCGTGAAATGAAATGAACTAACTGGGCCGACTTTGACATATTTATAGAAAAGAAAAATATACTTTAGTAAATTTGAAATCGATTTCATTCTAATCTTATGAACTTATTCTGAAAGTGGGAAGCATCATGGTAAATATCCGAAGAGTGGCTGAAAAAGCAGGTGTTTCCGTTGCAACTGTTTCAAGGGTTCTTAATAACACGGCATCGGTGAGTGCGAAAACGAGGCTTAAAGTGGAACATGCGATTAAAGACCTGAAGTATGAACCAAGTATGTTAGGAAGAAATCTTCGAAACTCAGAAAGTCGACTTCTATTAGTGCTAATTCCAAGTTTTTCGAATCCCTTTTACTCTGAAATTATCAAAGGGATTGAAACGATTGCCATTGCCAACCATTACAACATTCTCCTCTGTGAAACCGCCTCTGACCCACAGCGCGAAAACATTTACTTTAACATGGTAAGAAATAAAATGGCGGATGGTATCATTTCGATGGACCCAACCATCAATAAACAAAAACTCAATGAACTTGCTGATCAACATCCCATTATCCTTTGTAGTGAGTACGAAGAAGGCGGTTCTATTCCTTATGTCACCATCGATCATAGACTGGCCGCTTACCATGCCGTGAAGCATTTGATTAAAATTGGAAACAAGAAAATCGCCCTCATTAATTCGGATGAAACGTACCTTTATGCCCGCCAGCGTAGAGAGGGATATGAACAGGCCTTAAAAGAATTTGAACTGACCATTCGAAAGGAATGGATTGTTCATACGGAACATTTAGATTTTGAACAAGGTGTTCATGCGATGCGGAGATTGCTGCAATTTAACGAAAGACCAACAGCTGTATTTGCCGTATCTGATACATTAGCGATTGGTGCATTAAAGGAGATTAATGGCAGAGGATTACGTGTCCCGGATGATATCGCCATTGTCGGTTTTGATAAAATCAGCTTTTCCAATATGACAAATCCCACACTCACAACAGTTGCCCAGCCGATGTATAAAATGGGATGTACAGCAGCCAACATGCTGATCAATCGAATTAAAGAGAACCAGGTGGATAGCATTGTATTGGAACACGAATTGGTGATTCGTGAATCAACCATGGGCTAACGGGGTTTGGATTATTGAATGTAAGGGGGTACGAAAGTTGGGCATAAAAGTAGGAATCATTGGATGCGGCTCGATTGCAAAATTCCGCCATGCACCAGAGTATAAAGCAAATCCACATGTCGATGAAATTGTCTTCTTTGACCGTAATCTTGAACGTGCGAAAGCACTGGCAAAGGAATTTGGCGGTCGGGTGGTGGAAACAGTGGAAGAACTATTGTCAGATCCGACGATCATCGCGGTTAGTGACTGTTCATCCAATGAATCCCATCATATTCATTCTTCGAATGCGTTAATACATGGCAAGCACGTCTTATGTGAAAAGCCTTTAGCCATCAACGTGGGTTGTGCAGAGAAAATTTTAGAAGCTCAAGCGAGATCCGGCAAGAAATTAATGGTCGATCATAATCAGCGATTTACAAAGGCTCATCAAAAAGCAAAAGAAATCATTGATAAAAAAGAGTTAGGTGAAGTGCTAACCTTCAAGACTTCTTTTGGCCACCAAGGACCTGAAAGCTGGGGAGTAGATAAATCGAATGCGACTTGGTTCTTTAAAAAAGAACGATCACATTCGGGTGTAGCTGGTGATTTAGGCATTCATAAGATCGATTTAATCCATTACTTATTGAACGATGAAATTAGTGATGTTCATGCCTTCCACGGGGCACTTGATAAAGTAGATGAAAAGGGAAAACCGATTGAGGTTTGCGACAATGTGGTGTGTGCCCTAAAGACGAAAAAAGGCCGGTTGGGAACTGCCTCCTTCTCCTGGACCTATTATGGTTCGGAAGATAACTCAACCACCATCTATTGTCAAAAAGGGATCATCAAAATCTACCAACATCCCGAAAATCAGTTGATCATTGAGAAGAAGAATGGAGAAGTGGTCAACTATCAACTCGAGATGATTCAAACCAATGATAACCAAACCTCTACCGGAGTGGTTGATTCCTTTATCGATGCGATCCTGCACAATCGAGAACCAGATGTAACAGGCGAACAGGCACTTGTCTCACTTAAAGTGGTAGAGAAAATCATTGGTTCTATCTAAGGGATTATTTTCTCTATTGAATAATCAATAAAAGGAATATTCACTTTCTTATACTATAAATGTAACGGATTTCATACTATAGGAAAAGAGACCGTCATACTAAAGTCATACTCTCTAAGAATACTACTGTTATTTTGTTAACCATTGATATTTAAAGGAGGTTGTCATGTTAGGTCAGCTTGCCATCAATTCTAATACGTACCATGGTTATTCGTTAGAAGAGGCCGTTAAAGGAGCTAGGAATGCAGGCTTTACGCAAATCGAATTGGCTGCAGTGAAAGATCATACAGCACATGTTTTACCGGACATGTCGGCGAAAGAGCGAAATCATGTGAAAGAATTGCTTCGTGATTACGGAATGAAATGCGTCGGGATTGGTGCACATAGTAATGTTATGAAAGAAGAGGGCATCACCAATCTATTAAAAAGTATTGACTTAGCGGTTGAATTTGATTGTCCCTATATCATCACCTCCACTGGTGATGCCCATAACGATGCAGACGTCATTGAAGATCAGACCGTATTAAGAGCGAATTTAGAACCCATTATTGAAAAGTGTGAAAGACTGAATAAAACGCTCGTCCTTGAAACGCATGGTAACAATTTTCCAACAGGCACCTCGTTAAAAAAATTAGCTCAGTCACTGAATAACCGGGTCAAAATCAATTACGATACAGCGAATGTCATCTTTTTTGCGAATACTCTCCCCTATGAGGATTTAGCCGCTTCCGTTGATTATGTGGAATTTATCCACTTAAAGGATAAGCTTGGTTCTTTTAATGAATGGAATTTTCCGGCGATTGGGGAAGGGGATCTCGATTTTCCTAAAATTTTTGAAACGCTCAAAGACGCAAACTATAAAGGCCCTATTAGTGTGGAGATTGAATTTACGTCTGCAGGTCCTTCGAATCTTGAGGAAGTAAACCAAAGTGTGAAAAGGTCTTTCAGCTATCTTTCCAAAATAATCGGCTAACCGTGGGGGGAAGTGGAAGCCATGAAGAATATTGGGCTCGTGGGCTTAGGGTTTATGGGCAAGACTCATTTGGAGGCTTACCGGAAAATTGAAAATTGTCAGGTGACAGCCATCTGTACGAGAAATAAGCTGGAAAACGATCAAATACCGAGCTATTTCAAAGGAACCCTTATGACAGATTATGAAGAATTGCTGAAACATCCAGACATCGACATGATCGATATTTGTTTACCCACCTATTTACATGAAGAATTTGTAGTTAAGGCAGCCAATGCAGGAAAACATATCATTTGTGAAAAACCGTTAACCTTAACGTTGGATTCAGCTAATCGAATTGTTGATGCCATTATGAAAAATAAGGTAAAGCTGTTTGTCGCCCATGTGCTGCGATTTTGGCCAGAATATCAGATGATCAAATTGTATAGTGAATCAAACAAATTAAAAGAGATTGAAATCGTTCATGCGAGGCGATTGGGTCAGGTCCCTGCCTGGAGTCAGTGGTTTCAGGACCCTGAAAAAAGCGGCGGTGCACTGTTTGATCTCCATATCCATGATATTGACTTCGTTACTTATTTGCTTGGTCAAGTTGATACTGTCTATGCAGTTGGAACAAAGAACAAGGATGGGGCATGGGATCATGTGATGACTACACTGACATGTAAGAATCAGAGTAAAGCCTTTGTAGAAGCATCGCAGCGAATGCCCAGCGGATTTCCATTTTCTTTTAGCTTAAGGGCCCAAGCTGCCCAAGGGACAGTCGATTTTACGGTGGCAGCTGGTGAGAATATTGAGAACATTCATGAAAGCAATCAACAGTTTACTTATTACACGAACAAGAAGAAAGCTTCGATTGCAATAGAAAAAGCGGATGCCTTTCAAAATGAGCTAGCCTATTTTGTGAAATGTGTAGACATGAACCAAGAGAACGATGTGATTCCTTTAGAGGACGTACTCTATACCTTAAAGTTGCTAAAGGCCATTGAACAGTCTTTAGAAACAAGACAAGAAGTTCGGGTAGAGGTGATCAATTGACCGGAGTGAGCCCTTAAATTTTTTGAAAGCGCTTCTTTCGGTTGATTGTTTAGGAAAGGTTTCATTCTATTTTTACTAGATTAAAAATAAGGGGGTTTTTGAATGAAGAAGGCTTTATCTCTACTGTTGTTGATGGCATTGATTATGGTTCCACTTCTTAGTGCCTGTAATTCAAACAAAGAAACGGCAAGTGATGATGAGGGGAAAACGGGTGACAGTGGGTCGAAAAAGCATAAGATTGGAATTCTAGCACCAGCTGTTACCCATGGATGGGTTGCTGCGGTTGCCTACAACGCAGAAATCCGTGCAAAAGAACTATCCGGAGAGGTAGAATACAAGATTCAGACTAGTAATAATGCCGAAGAAATGACTTCCCAATTAGATGATTTAAAAACATGGGGAGCGGAAGCGATTGTGGCTTTCCCTCAATGGGAAGGTATGGAGGTCCCGATCAAGCAGGCACTGGATGAAGGGATCAAGATAGTCAACTTTGATATCAAGATTGATGTGGATGGCGTGTACAGGGTCGCTGGCGACAACAAGGACATGGGGGTCCAGGGAGCAAAATATATTGTCGATAAAATTGGTAAAGAAGGAACAGTTGCGATTCTCGAGGTGCCTTCCTCAGGTTCCGTTTCAGAGCTGAGAAAAGCAGGATTTGTCGATACCCTGAAGGAGTTAGCCCCAGACATGAAACTGATTACGAATGCCACGCAGTTTACACGGGAAGATGGGTTGAAGGATTTTGCTGATATTTTGACAAAGAATCCAAAGATTGATGCCGTATACTCTATGGATGATGAAACTTCGATTGGTGCCCTACAAGCCATCAAAGAAGCAGGAAGAAAAGATATTAAAGTCGTTACTGGCGGCGGCGGTATGCAGGAATATTTTAAAATGATGCCGGAAAATAATGATATCTTCATCGAGTCTGCTCTTTATAGTCCAGCCATGGTAAAGGATGCAGTAGATGTTGCACTAAAGTTATTAAAGGGTCAAACGGTACCGGAGGAGACGATCATTCCGACAACCATCGTGGATAAATCCAATTATAAAGATTTCCTTGACGATAAATCCCCGTATTAATCTCTTATTCTATAGGAACTAAAAAAGAGGGGGTATGGCGCAGCTATAGCCCCTCTCTCTACAAGGGGCTCTTAGTAGAACCTTGATGAGATTGTCACTTTAGCTTGTTAGTATTATATTGTTTCATTTACCGTAAGGCCAGAAAACAAGTTTGGAAGGTAAATGAGAGCCCTGTCCATTTACCGTAAAGCAAAAATCTTAGGTCCCAAGGTAAATGAAAGCCCAGTCCATTTACCGTAAAGCAAAAATCTTAGGTTCAAGGGTAAATGAAAGCCCTGTCCATTTACCGTAAAGCAAAAATCTTAGGTTCGAAGGTAAATGAAAGCCCAGTCCATTTACCATAAAGCAAAAATTTTATGTCCCAGGGTAAATGAAAGCCCAATTCTTTTACCAATAAAGGTAAAAAATAGCTTTCTTCAGTAAATGTAAAACCAGTTCAAAACCTAAACCAATTAAAAACAGCAAATTAACTTAGTCGTTAACAAGGGGCTGGAGGTAATGTCATGATCATGGAGATGAACCATATTCGAAAGTCTTTTGGAAGCAATCATGTTCTTAAAGATGTCTCGATCACCCTAAAAGGCGGCGAAATATGTGCCTTGCTGGGTGAAAATGGTGCCGGAAAGTCGACATTGATGAACATACTAGGCGGGGTTCATCAAATGGATGAAGGCATGATTACCCTTGATGGCAATCAGGTACAGTTCAACACGCCTGCACAATCACAGGAAGCGGGAATTGCCTTTATTCATCAAGAATTGAATCTCATTAATGATCTGCCCATCTATGAAAATATGTTTCTTGGGAGAGAGTTAAAAAACAAATGGGGACGTCTGGATCTTGAACAAATGATTCATGAGACAGAAGAAGTGTTCAAAATGATGGGTGTTCACTTGGATCCTAAAACAATGGTTCGTGACCTTGATGCCTCCTATAAACAGATTGTGGAAATCTGCCGGGCGATGATGATGAAGGCATCATTTATCATTATGGATGAACCGACGACATCCTTAACTGATCAAGAAATCGAACGAGTATTTACGATGATGAGAACTTTAAAGGCCAACCATGTGGGGATTATTTTTATCTCACACAAATTAAATGAAATACTGCAAGTTTGTGAGAAATTCATCGTTCTACGTGATGGACAACTCGTGGAAGAAGGACAGGTGAAGGATGTCAGGACGGAAGACCTGGCACGATTCATGGTCGGATATGATGTAAGAACGGAACCGCTCCTGCGCGAGAAGAAATTCGGAGAGGAAGTATTGCGAGTAGAGGGACTTACCAATAAGCAGGCATTTCGCCATATCAGTTTTTCCATCCGAGCGGGTGAAATCCTGGGTGTTACAGGACTCCTTGGTGACGGACGTAGTGAACTTTTTCAAGCCATCTTTGGAGCAGAAAAAGTATCAGCGGGTAAAACTTTCTTGAATGGAAAAGAAGTCAACATCAAAAGTACAACACAAGCAATCCATCATGGGATTGCCTATCTACCAAGAAATAGGAAAGAAAATGGAATCATCAAGGATATGAATATCATTGAAAATGCCTCGATTGTCACGTGGCCTAAATGGTCAAAACGCGGTGTCATTCAGTCGCGAAAGCACGAGGAGGATTTTGACAAACAGCGCCAAGCACTAAGAATCAAGATGGGAAAGCTGACAGACAGCATTACTAGTCTTTCTGGAGGAAATCAGCAAAAAGTGGTGTTAGCCAAGTGGCTCGCGGCCGGTCCTAAGCTGCTGATTTTAGACAATCCAACTCAAGGTGTGGATGTGGGGGCGAAGGAAGATATCTATGATATCATCCTAAAACTTGCCGAAGAAAACATTGCGGTCGTCGTGCTTTCGAGTGAAGGGCAGGAAATTATCCGCGTATGTGATCGTGCACTTGTCATGTACCATGGTGTGATTCAAGGCGAAGTGGCTGGAGAGGCAATGAATCTGCATAATATCATGAGTTTAGCAACGGGTGGACAGTTGACTACTGGAAGAGAGGAGGAAGTGAGTGATGGAAACGGAATTGGTCAAAACAAATAAAAACTTTTTTAGATGGTTTCGTGCAAAATGGACAGAAGTCCCGTTGTTTAGTACAGCCATCGCCTTCTTGATTATGGTCATCCTGCAGACCTTGGTTCTAGGGTTTAATTATGATTCGATTGGCAGCTGGTTTCAATCCTGGTTGAATAACTGGATCAATATTCTTCGAAATAATGCGAGTATCGGGATTATTGCTTTAGGCATGACGCTTGTCATTATGACGGGAGGGATTGATTTAGCTGTCGGTTCTACGTTGGTTGTTACGGGTGCTTTTTCTATGATCCTTCTCGACACTAGTACCAAAGGAATCTTAGGAATCTTGGGAATGACAGGAGTTCCTGCGTTTGTCGTGACCATCCTTTTAGTGGTGTTATTCGGCTATTTGTTAGGTACACTAATCGGTGTTTCGATTACGAAGGGAAAGGTCCCACCCTTTATTGTGACTCTGGGTGCGATGATGATTTTCAGAAGTGTTACCCAGCACTTCATGCAAGGTTATAATCCAAAGGTACCAATGGAATTTTTACAGATTGCGAGTTTCAAAATGGGAAATTATATGATCATGCCCATCATCTACTGGGCCATCATTGCCTATATTCTTTACTATGTATCGAAGCGAACGACCTTTGGAAGACAGATTATTGCGGTAGGATCGAATGAAAGAGCAGCGAAACTTTCTGGTGTCCATGTAGATAAAGTCAAGGTTCGTGTGTATGCGCTAATGGGACTTCTGGTTTCGATTGCCGCCATTATTCAAGTTTCTCGGATTGGTTCAATGGACTTTTCGAATGCAGGAAGAGGAATGGAAATGGATGCCATTGCTGCTGCAGTGGTGGGTGGAACGAGTATGATGGGCGGAAAGGGATTGATCATCGGAACTGTTTTTGGGATGTTGATCATTGCCGTCATGAACAATCTATTAAATTTATTTGGAGTGCCACCTTTCTTAAGAGAGGCATTTAAGGGTGTGATCGTCATTGGCGCCGTCCTTTTGCAAAGGAAGGAGAAAACTTTATAGGACCTAAGTGAAGGGTACGGGTAGATAAATAGGAATTGTACAACCCATAACAAAATGACGGAGGTGGAATTTTGAAATTAGGTGTTTTTACCGTTTTATATCAGGATTTAGCTTTTGAAGATATGTTAGATAAGGTAGCAAGTATGGGGTTAGAGGCTGTAGAACTTGGAACTGGGATTTATCCAGGGAAAAAGCATTGTAATCCAGATGAATTAGTAGGGGATGAAGCTAAACTTCGTCAGTTCAAAAAGGCCATAGAAAGCAGAAATCTTGAGATAAGTGGGCTAAGTTTCCATGGCAATCCACTTCACCCCAACAAATCGTTTGCGAAACAGTCTCATGAAGCATGGAGGAAAACGGTTTTACTGGCTGAAAAAGTGGGAGTTCCAGTCGTAAACGGCTTTTCTGGTTGTCCTGGTGATCATGCTAACGCAAAATTCCCAAACTGGGTCACCTGTTCCTGGCCGTCCGAATATTTGGAGGTTTTAGACTGGCAATGGGAAGAAGTGGTGATCCCTTATTGGCAGGAAGAAGCTGCGTTTGCAAAATCGCATGGAATCAATCAAATTGCGTTTGAAATGCATCCAGGGTTTGTGGTGTATAATCCTGAAACGCTCCTTAAATTACGAGAAAGAGTAGGACCTATGATTGGGGCCAATTACGATCCAAGTCATCTCGTTTGGCAAGGTATAGACCCTGTTGAGGCCATTAAGGTTCTTGGACGAGAAAAGGCAATCTTTCATTTTCATGCTAAGGATACTTATATGGATTCGAGCAATAGTAAAGTCAACGGAGTTCTTGATACCAAACCATATAGTAAAGTACTTGATCGGTCTTGGACTTTCAGAACGATTGGTTACGGGCAAAGTGAAAAAGTTTGGCGCGATATGATTAGCACCCTTAGGGCCGTCGGTTATAACCATGTACTCTCCATTGAACATGAAGATTTACTCGCTTCCGTAGATGAAGGTCTAAATAAAGCCATTGCTTTGCTTCAAGGGCTGCTTTTTAAAGAAGAACAAACTGAAATGTGGTGGGCATAATAGTATAGTACATGACACCACCGTTAAATAAGAACTAGGCAGGTACCATCCAAAAAAAGGGTGGTGCCTGGCATATTTTTTTGTTGGAAACCAGATTTCTGAAGAAACTTTGAAAATTATGAAGTCAGAATCCGATCATCCGTCCACTTATTTATATAATTAAAGACTGCCATACTAAAAGCATTATAGCCTTCTGCTGTTAAATGGATGCCGTCCTCGCTGATTAAATTAATCGTGTCGCCGGCTTTTTTAATTGCTGTTCTAACATCAATTTTGGGTACCTTTAATTCATCCGCCAATATATTTAAATGGTAGTTATACATTCCATGCCAGTGTTGAATGCCTCCCAATTTACCGATCCAGTTTCCAATCGAAGAGCTATATTGAGTGGAAATGGTCTGATAATACCTGACTGGGTCTAATGGTGGTAAAGTAGCGATGATGGGTACAATACCACTATCTCTCATTTTTTTTACAATTTCACTGATATTCGCTAAATACCGTTGCAGTGAAACGATTGCTTGATGTTCCTCCTTGGGTTTTTCTACAATTTCATTCCAGTTAAAATTGCAGTCGTTACCGCCAACTTCAATAATCGTAAAATCGGGATGTTCACTAAGTACATCCTTTTCTAGTCTAGACAACATTAAATCAGAGTTATCATTAAAAACTCCTTTGTTAATAACGGTAACATCATTTTCTCCCTGCTGATTAAATAATTCTTGTAAGAAAGCTGGATAGTTTTCCTTCAGGATTCGCAATCTCCCTTTAACTACGGAGACCCCACGTGTTAAACTATCGCCAAAACAAATAATTTTCATTTTTATCACCATTCTTAGGCGGATTTTTTATTTAAATATACCATCTTTATAAAATGGAAAGTAATGACATTCGTCATCTTTTGTTGAACTACTCACCCCTTATCGACCTTGCGGTCTGATTGAAGGGGGGAGATTCCTAAGAACACCAGCGTATCCGCTAGTTATTGATTAGGCGATCCCCGTCGCACCGACGGTTAGAAGTCTTAACGCTTCATTTTTAAGATTTTGTCCTGCGTTAATATCCCTTTGGTGATGGGTATGGCATTTTGGACATTCCCATTCACGCAAGCCAAGATTTTTAACGTTTTTGTTTTGGTAGCCACAACATGAGCAAAGCTGGCTGGATGGAAAATTTTTTGCAACTGTCACAACTTGTTTTCCATACCATTTTGCCTTGTATTCAATTATGGTTTTGAACTCAGACCATGATACTTCACTAATGGCTTTGGCAAGGTTGTGATTTTTTAACATATTTGATACTGACAAATCTTCCATTCCGATAACGTCGTGGTTTTTGACAATATCAGTGGAGATTTTGTGCAAGTAATCATTTCTTGCGTTTGTCATTTTCTCATGAATGCAGGCAACTTTCCGTTTGGCTTTATACCAGTTAGTACCGCCAACGGTTCGTCTGCTCATGATTCGTTGTAGTTTAGCTAACTTTTCTTCTAAGGTGCGGAAAAACTTTGGATTGGAGTAAGTCGTTCCATCTGATAGAATAGCGAAATCTTTGAGTCCGACATCAATCCCGATAGCCGATTCTGTTTTAGGCAATTCGGTAACTTCAACCTCCGTTCCTATCGAAACAAAGTATTTGCCCGATGGATTGCGTCTAATGGTAGCATTCAATATCTTGCCATTGACTTCACGACTTTTTGCAAAACGAACTAATCCAAGCTTAGGCAGCTTAATATAGTTACCTTCAATAGCAATATTTCCGTTCGTATGCTTTGTTGTGTAGGATTGCACAGGATTCTTCTTCGATTTAAAACGTGGATACTTATTTTGTTTTTTGTAGTATCGTTCGAAAGAATCAGCCAAGTTTTCAACCGATTTCTGCAAAGCAATACTATCCACTTCTTTCAAAAAGGAATATTGTTTCTTTAATTCTGGAATTGCTTTTACGGTTTCATATTTGTTCAAACATTTTCCTTTCCAATTGTTCGCTGGGAGTTGACCGTTTTGCACCATTTCTTCAACGATATACCAATAAGCGTCCTTGTTTTTCTGCTTACTTAGAAAGAAGTTGAATGTGAATCTCACACAACCAATCGTTTTATTGGTGAGTTCAATTTGTTTTTTATTTGGAAAGATACGAAATTTATATGACTTATTAACAATCATTGTACCCACTCCCCTTAACGAGAATGTATGTTCTTATTTTATCATAAGAGGAGGTGTTTTGGCTATCGCCAACCGACATTCATCTCCCCCTTATGATTCATGCGTTTAAAGCTGACCCTGCTTCGAACGTGCCCAATCCAGAGCGGATGTTTGACTTCGTTTCCCGTTCACCTGAAGCAACGCATATGATTACATTCCTATTCTCTCCATGGGGGATTCCAGCTATATACCGCCACATGCAGGGCTCTGGTGTTAATACCTACAAATGGGTAAATGAAAAAGGCGAGGCTGTGTTGGTGAAGTATCACTGGGAGCCAAAGCAAGGGATTCGAAACCTAACACAAGAAGAGGCAAACGCTATTCAAGCGAAGAACGTCGGTCATGCGACACAGGATTTATATGAAGCGATTGAGCGGGGAGAATATCCAAAATGGGAGCTTTATGTGCAAATCATGGAGGACATTTACCATCCAGAACTGGACTTTGATCCACTCGATGATACAAAGCTATGGCCGGAGGACAATATTAACTATGAATCATCGATGCTCGGCGGCTATCAGGAAGAAAGTAAAGAAGATCGTGCACCGCATCAACCCATGTATAATGCGGCTGCAATGAGTGCCCCAATTGATCGTCCGAATAATTACGGTCAAGCGGGCCATACGTATCGCAGCTTGGAAGATTGGGAGCGCGATGAATTAATTAAAAACCTATCAGAAGCGCTGACGATCTGTGACAAACGAATTCAGGATGCCATGATTGATCATTTCACACAAGCGGATGAAGACTATGGCCGCCGTGTGAAGGACGGCATTGAAAAGGTCATGAAAGAAATCCAAGAAACGAAGATGAAAAACCAAGTTCCAGGCAGTGAAGCAGGTAAATCGAAATTTGGTCAAGGGACTATAGCTGCCAACGAAGCAACAGAAGAGGCTGTGAAGAAAAGCCACGAAGCTGATCCTTATTAATTTTAAGGATGATACCAAATAACTAAAATATCTAAAAGGCTATTGGATTTAATTCTCTAAGTAAGGGCGCCATTACAGGATTAGTAATGGTGCTCTTTCATTATTCCTTCCCCTAGCAATACTTAAAAGGCAAGTAAGAAAATAACCTCTTTCTCCTAAATAATCTTGAAATGAAAATGGATAATACTACTTGGTATTGGAAATTGTAAATTTATCGAATGTTCCGCTTGAAAGGATTGTGCCGTATGGAGAAAAAATTGTTAAACCTACTAAATGTATTGTGCATCGTTTCCTTACCATTTTTGTTTAAGGGCTCAAAGATGAGAGAAAATTTACTTATTTTTTTCTCAAAAGGAGTTATTGCCACGCTGATTGATGCTTTTGTTGTGGGAACTAAACGGATTGAGTATCCCGTTCGGCCTTTTCCAAAAATCTTTAAAACAAATATTATTTATGATGTATTGTTCTTTCCACTATTAAGTGTCATCTGGGTCAAAATCACCTATAACGATCGTTTTAGCAAATTGCTCTTAAAAAGTTTAATCTTTAGTGTTCCTATGAGTTTAGGTCAATGGTATTTTGCAAAAAATTCTCGATTATTTAAATGGAATAAATGGTCACCACTTCATACCTTTGCAAGTGTAAATTTCACCTTATTTACCATTAGAGGTTTTATTGGCTTAATAAAGAGGTTAGATCAATTTAAGCAGAATGAAAATATATTCAATCATTAAGGTTTTTAGTATGATTAAAAAACAGAACTTTGAAGTATATAAAAAGCAATAGGTAATTTTGTGCCCAGTAATGATAAGCATCGTTACTGGGCATTTTTATCTTTAGAGATAACTTTATAAAAAGATTCAAATAATTCTTGACCAAACAGGCAATAGTAGAATATATTATAATTAACAATTAACAAATTGTTAATTAAAGGAGAGATAGAAGTGAAGATAAACAATCAATTTATTACACCTGATGGATATACAAGTGATATTGCTGTGTTTACAATCACATCGGAAAGTAATGGGGAATATAAACCGCCGCTTAAAACATTGAAAATCATGCTGATTAAACGAAGTGAACGGGATCATGAAGGCAATACCAACATTGAGGCAGGTAAGTGGGCGCTGCCAGGAGGATTCGTTCGTCCAGAGGAAACAGCCTTTCAAGCAGCCGAACGCAGGCTTTTCGAAGAAACGGGAGTAGGCGGATTACGGATTAAACATTTTGGTGTCTATGATTCTCCTGGCCGAGATGACCGGGGCTGGATTATTTCAAACGCTCATTATGTGATTGCGAATGAAGACGCCTTAAGGAATCGAAAAATAACGATTGATGCTGCTGATATCCAGCTATTTTCGATTGAAGAAGCCCTTAAACTGAATCTTGCTTTTGACCACCGTCAAATTATCGATGATGCCATCTGGTTTATTCGAAAGGATATGGCTTTAACCACATTGGCGAAGCATTTTTTACCTGAAGAATTTGTCCTTTCTGAACTGCAGGGGGTCTTGTTAACAGTATTGGATGACCCGTCCATATCAAGAGATGCTGCTTTTTTTAGAAAAGCACCAACTCTTCCATTTATTGAAGCAGTACAAGAAAATGGCAAGCCAAAGAAATCCAATCGCTATTCCAAAACACCTGCACAGCTTTACCGTTTTAATGAAGTGCAGCCGATTGTATCCGTGTATAGAAATAAACTACAAGGTTAAAAAACAAAGGGAGAGATCGAGATGGGGATCTTTAAAAATTGGACGCGGTTTGAAGTCATCTGGTTGTTGATTTTTACCATCGTGAACATTTATTTATTCATTGCATGGGAAGACTCACTGATTGGACTGATTTCATCAATTAGCGGAATGCTTTGTGTGGTTCTAGTAGCAAAGGGGAAAATTGCTAACTATTATTTCGGTATTGTCCAAACTTTAACCTATGCCTATATTGCTTACGGTTATAGTCTCTACGGCGAAGTCATGTTAAATGCACTCTTTTACTTCCCGGTCCAATTTATCGGAATTTATTTATGGAAAAAGAATAAACCAGAACATGATGTAAAAGGGGAGGATGTAAGAGTGAAAAGCCTGACAAAAACGGGCTGGCTCTATACAGTAGGACTTATGTTGATCCTCATCATTGGTTATGGATTTTTCTTGAAATATTTAAGCGGCAAGATTGTTTGGACGGATTCAGCCACCAACGTCTTATCGATTGCAGCACAAATTTTAATGTTAAAACGATATACGGAACAATGGATCATCTGGATAGCAGTCAATGTGTTATCAATTATTCTCTGGGCAAGTGCTTTAATCACTCAAGGCGGAAATGATATTTCCATGTTAGTAATGTGGACGGCATTCCTTGTGAATAGCATTTATGGATACATCAACTGGAGAAAACTACACAGCAAACAACTTCTGGAGGTGGCGTAAATGACAGTCGGTTTTATCGGTGGAAAATTTCTTCCTCTCCATCTCGGTCATGTGTATGCCATCGTTTATGCTTCCTCGATCGTCGACGAGTTATATGTTGTTTTATCACATAGTGAGCTGCGCGACCGGGAGCTATGTCGGAATAGCAAAATGAATTATATCCCGGCGCCCATTCGGCTGCGATGGCTGTCCCAATTAACCAAAGATATGCCCCATGTGAAAGTCATCGCGATTGAAGATGATCAAGATAATGACCACTACAATTGGGCGGAAGGGGCGCAATTAATTAAACAGGCGATTGGAAAGCCGATTGATACCGTCTTTAGTTCTGAAGTAGACTATAATGAAATTTTTCAAGAGCTATATCCAAATGCACAGCACAAACTGATTGATCCGCATGTGAACATTTCTGCTACTGCGATTCGGACAGAAGGGGTGTTTCATCATTGGGAGTTCATTCCTGACTTTGTTAGGCCCTATTTTATTAAAAAAATTGTGATTGTTGGAACAGAAAGCTGTGGCAAATCAACTCTTACGAAAAACCTCGCTAAAATCTACAACACTTCCTATGTAGAAGAATATGGTCGGACCGTTTGTGAAGAATTAGGCGGCTGTGATGGCATAATGATAAAGGAAGATTATCAAAAAATTGCGTACGGTCACAAAATGGAAGAATATAAGGCGATTGAGAAGGCAAATAAACTTGTTTTTATTGATACCGAAGCGATTGTCACTCAATTTTACTCCAACCTATACAATGATGAACATCAACCCGTCCTAGATGAAATTGCGAAACTCCAAGAATACGATCTTTGGCTATTCCTTGAACCCGATGTCACATGGGTGGATGATGGGTTAAGAGTTCATGGAGAGGAAACAGCCAGAATCCAAAACAATCAGCACATAAAGTCATTATTAGATAAACAAAACATTGACTATCACCTTTTAAACGGGAACTATGAAAATCGATTACGAGCTGCAATTGAATTGATTGAAAGGGTACTAAGAGATTGAGGGATATATATTTTTCTGTCGAAGGAAAACGGAGCGCGGAGAAGAATTCAATAAAGGGAGAAAGGATGAAATGAAGGTTTCATCCTTTTAAAGTGCAAATACATGGTTACCGATTGTCTTTACTGTTTGACGTGTACGGATCCAATCATCTGTTGCAATGTCGGGGTTATAGAAAAAAATCGAATCATTTAAAGTGTCTTCTCTTTTTAGAGCTTCTTCTACTGCTTGAGTTGACTCTTCTGATGCCGGTTTATGAATTTCACCATTTTGAACAGGTGAAAAGGCATATGCATCACCGACTACTTGATTGATCACATCTGTCACTGTATCTGGAAACTGAGGGGATTCCACTCGATTTAATACGACGGTTGCAACGGCTACTTTTCCTTCATAGGGTTCACCTTTTGCCTCTGCTTCAACTAATCTGGCAAATAGGTCTTTTTCTTTATCTGAAATTGAAATCGAAGGTTCTGCGGGATCTTCAACTGGAGCAGCCTCTTCTTTTGGTTTTACTGTTGGCTGGACTGCTTTTTCTGCTGAAACGTTTGGATTTTTCGTATTTTGTGGTTCCTCTATCGGAATGTTTGGTTTAATTTGAATGAAGGGGTTGGTAATTGCCAACGCCGTATTAGTGTGTACTCCAATGGCCATTGTAGCTACACAAGCTACAATAAATGATTTCAAAGAATTCTTCATGTTGTGTGCTACCTCCTGTAAAAATTGTCATGTTATTACCCTAACATGGCTAACTTTTCATATACAGAACGAGAACATTACAATTCATTTTATTTTGATGAACAACATTACACAAAAATTGGTTTCGTGACAATTTTCCTATGGAAGTGACATAAACTAGGCAATATAACGTAGTGGAGGAATAAAAATCCAAGATATTGGTCACGATTATAAGAATTTTTTCATTTAAGTAAATTGTAATATTATTATGTAAACTATATTTGCTATACATACTCAGATAATGAAAGCTTTTTCTTCATACCTCATATAAAATGAAATTAGTAACAGAATTTAAGGAGCGTAGAGAATATGAGTAGTAATTTATTTCATACATTGGAAGGTGTAAAAATCTCCTTTAAAGCATTAAGTATAACAGATGTTCAAGAAATCCATCGTTATGCATCAGATAAAGAGGTTTCACGATTTATTGGCTGGAGTTTAATGAACACCTTGAATGAAACAAGTGACCACATCAAAAAAATGATAAAACGCGAGGAAGCGGGGACTCATTTTTATGCTTCCATTGTAGAAAAATCAACTCGAGCTATTATTGGTACCGCGATGATTTTCAATTTCGATCACGAAGCAAACCATGCAGAAATTGGATACGTTTTTCATAGAGACCGCTGGGGAAAAGGTTTTGGAACGGAATGCGTGACACTAATGAGTGATTTCGCTTTTGACTCCCTTAATCTTCACAGGCTCCATGCTAGTGTAGTTGATGCAAATATTGGCTCTGCTCGGATCCTCGAAAAGAATGGTTACGTGTTAGAGGGGAATTTAAGAGACCACTTTTTTATAGAAGAAAAATATTATAACGCATTACTATATGGGAAAATTAGAAATTTGGATAAAACTCTTGATAGATAATCAGAAATATAGTAGAGGTGGAATAGAATTGACTAAAAGATTAGGATGCCTGCACGCCCATCATTCAAATATTGAGTATATTGAAAACGCACTTTCCTCTTATGATATAGAATTAATCCATTTTGTTGACCCTGGGCTAATGGTTCGAGTGACCTCTGATGACAATTTTAATGAAGGGGATGCTCAAAACAAAGTAAAAGAGCAAATAGAGTGGATTGCCCAATGCCATGTTGATGCTATTCTTATTACTTGCACAAACTATATTGCTATTTTACAAGAAGAACAATTATCAATATCAGTGCCAATTATAAAAATTGATGAACCCTACTTTGAATCCATTAGTAAAATACAGCAGCCTCAAATGATCCTTTTTACAAATCCGGCAACTGTTAAAGGGACGATGGAGCGTCTGAATCAATATGCCTATCATCATCAAAAATCTTTAGATATAGAGGTACATATCATTAATCATACTTTTGAAATGTTGATGAAAGGTTTAAAACACGAATATAATCAAGAAATTGTTAAATATCTAAATAAAATTAACAAGGAAAATAAAGTGATGTCCGTGGCTCAATTATCTATGGTTGATGCATCCCAGGAAGTGGAACTTATGACATCTAAGCCTATCATTAATCCTTTAAATCCATTAATTACTTCCATTTTGAATGAGTTACATATTGACAAAAATTAAAGGCAACCCTCTTAACAGAGGATTGCCTTTAAGTGTTTTTTTCAAAAAAAACGAAATCCATACTAATAAATCTTTCTAACTTTTTGAGACAACTGATTCTTCGCTTGAGCGTTTATTTCCTTTATAAATAAAATAAAGAGCAATCAACATAAATAGTAAGGCAAAGGCACGTTTCATATCTAGGGCTATGACTAAACTATTAAACCACCCGAAATGATCTATCAGCATTCCGATTATAAGCTGACCAGCTATTCCAGCGATACTGGCTGCTATGACGCCAATTTTTGGTACAGCGATGACCGTGAGAAGTAGGTACATCGTGCCTAGAAATGCAGCACTTAATTGCCATTTGGGTGCTTCCAGAATAGCAAGTATATTTCCTTGACCAAAAAAGACAATAAAAATTGCTAAAAACAATGTTCCTGTTAAAAACGTTAAAAGTGTCGTTTCAATTGTTCCTGCTTTTCGACTAAAGGTGCCATTGATAGACGATTGTGCACTTAGTGTGATACCCCCAATTAAGGTAAATAGAATCATTAATATACCCATTTTTAGACCTCCTAATAAACTAAAATAAGTGCTATGATCATGGAAATAACCGCAAATATTTTCTCTTTATTGATTCTTGTCTTTTTGCTGCCCAGCCAGCCATTATGTTCAATAACCATACTCATGACCAGTTGACCAATAATGACGGCAACCATCGTGATTCCAACACCGACAAAGGGAACACTCACCACGATTGAAGTTAAATAAACAACCCCTAAGACACCACCAAGCAGCGACCATTTAGGCGCTTCAACGGTATATGAAAGTTTCCCTTTTCCGAAGAATATCCATAATAATCCCATGATGATCGAACCCATAAAGAAGTTATAAAAACTAGTTTCCAATTGTCCAATTGTTTTCCCTAGTTCACCGTAGATTGCACCTTCAAAACTAAGTGCGGCTCCAGCCAATAAAGCCAGTAAATACGAGAAGTAACGCATTCAATAAACCCTCCTAATTATCTTTATATTTATTTATCTAGAATAATCGATATTTGTTTCTTGAAAATCCCCTACACAAAATAGACCTTTGTAGATTCTCTCTTTGAGAAGATAAGAGTCTTGTATTTATATATCTAGAAAAATCGATGTAGCTAAAAATAAAAAACAGAAATCACCACTTAGATTTCCGTTTTAAAATATTCAGCAAATTGACGAATCGCTTCTTCGTTTCTTCGGTAATAAGTCCACTGACCATAACGAACAGATTCGAGAAGACCAGCTTTTTGCATCATATTTAAGTAGTGTGACACCGTAGATTGAGAAGCTTTAGCCTTTTCTTGAATATCCCCTACACATACTCCGCCTTTGTAGCTTACCTCCTTTGGCAGGTGTGCGCCTTGTTTAGGGAAATGTTTCTCTGGTTCCTTCAGCCATTGTAAAATGTTAAGTCGAGTTTCATTTGATAGCGCCTTAAAAACATCGATTGGTTCCATGCTTCATATTATATATCGATTTTTTTCGATATGTCAATTTTGAGATTGAAAATGAAAGACTATTGTTGTTCAGTGGTCGACAGTTATCGAGAATAAAGAGGTATAAATATGTTAAAAATAAGATAGTTCAGAACATTGGTAGGAGGATAATTGAAAGAAAACAACGTAAAAAACATAATTAAAATATTGAAAAAAGGGAAATCATAAAGAGGGTGTAAATATGGGCTTTTTATCCAGGCTCTTTGGAAATTCTTCAGAAAAGGAGATTAAAACAATGACAAATGTAAAACTAGCAGTAGTTTTTTACAGTATGGGTGGTACTAACTTTCAATTAGCTAAGTGGGCTGAAGAAGGTGCGAAGGAAGCTGGAGCTGAGGTAAAAGTATTAAAGGTACAAGAATTAGCACCAGAGTCAGTCATTCAGGGAAACGATGTGTGGAAAGCAACCGTTGAAGCAACGAAAGACGTGCCGGTTGCTACAGGAGATGATCTTGAATGGGCAGACGCGATTATTTTCAGTGTCCCAACTCGATTTGGTAACATGCCATCACAAATGAAACAATTCCTTGATATTCAAGGCGGGCTATGGGCTAGCGGTAAAACAGTGAATAAAGTGGTAAGTGCCATGACATCTGCACAAAATCCACACGGTGGACAAGAAGCGACTCTGTTATCCTTGTACACTTCCATGATGCACTGGGGTGCCATTATTGCACCTCCTGGATATACCGATCCAGTTTTATTTGGAGCTGGTGGTAATCCATATGGAACAAGTGTGACGGTCGGTGAAGATGGAAAAATGATCGATGATGTACAAGCTGCAGTTAAGCATCAAGCAAAACGTACAGTTACAGTTGCAGAATGGGTAAAAAAGGGTAATCAATAATCTAAAAAGGAGTCAGCAGAAATTATATTCTGCTGACTCCTTTATGCCAACTTATAAATGAGATGTTCGAAGCGAAAATTCGAGTTATTTACCCGAGTTGCAGCTGTTAGCTCATTTTTTTGCTATAGGAATAATAGAAGAGTTGTGTCCGGTTGAATAATAATTCAATCTCGCACAGCTCTTTTTTTCCTAGAATTGTACAAAATAAAAAGAAAAGGAGTGATGTAATGGCAAAGACTCAATTTGATTCGAAAGTTTTATCAATTTTAGAAGATAAAATTCAACTCATTAAGACTACAAAGGGGGCAATTTATTTAGTTGGACCGATTCGGCTGCCTGTAAATTTGTACGGAGAAACGGTTGAATTCAAATGGTATTGCTGGCTCAATTGTGATGAAGTCACCGAGGATTTTGAAAGAATTATTGATCAATTATCCTCTATTAATTTAGCCGAATTTCAACAGTCAAGTGTTCTTGCCTATGGCGACTTTGAAAATGGCGATAATGCGATTATGCGTATGCACTCTATTTGTCATACTGGAGATATATTTGGAAGCAAAAGGTGCGATTGTGGATTTCAATTAAAACAATCGATGAAAATGATTGTGGAACATGGTACCGGTGCCTTATTTTATTTAGCCAATCATGAAGGAAGAGGGATTGGTTTGTTCAGTAAGGCCATGGCATATATTCTTCAGGAAAATGGCTATGACACGGTGGAAGCAAATCAAGCGCTTGGTTTTGTCGATGATTCAAGAAATTATAGTGACGCGATACAGGTTTTAAAAGCATTGAGAAGCAAACCCGTTACCCTCATAACCAATAATCCTAAAAAATTAGATGCTTTAAAAAACGCTGGCTTAAGGGTATTAGGCAGGGAACCTTTATGGGGCGATGTATCAGAGTATAATGAAAAATATCTTGAAACAAAAATAAATCGTTCGGGTCACATCAGAGACGATGATCCCTGTTGCAATGACTAGTCACGAATTCAATTTGGTCTTAGTCTTGGATTATTGATGACAAAATAAAAAGCCAGGAGTATAAACGATCCTAGCTTAAAGTGTGAATTTTACTAAAGCTCCGAGCTTTCAGTATTGACAGCAATTAAAACTTTGGCGATGTCTTCTCCAATGTTTTTAACATAGTGTGGGACACTTGCGCACCAGCTGAACGTGTCTCCCGATTCTAAAATATAGGAGTCTTCTCCTTGTTCTGCGAGTATTTTTCCCTGGAGGACTACATGGCATTCTTCCCCTTCATGCGCCTTTTTTTCAGTAGAAGCACCTGGGGGGAATTCCACCAATCTAACGCTTAATCCACCTCTTGAAGCCAAATGCTCTACCTTAAAATTGGACTCCTTCGAAGTGGTTGTTACTTCTCGGTCATTTTTACGAATAACCGTCATGTGTTCATCTTTTTCTAATAGAAGATAGGGTAAAGGGACTTTTAAGAAAGCTGCGATCGTTTGTAAGGTACTGATGGATGGTGACGTGTTATTGTTTTCAACATTGCTTATAAATCCTTTTGAAAGCCCAGTTTCCTCACACAATTGTGCAATGGTTATTTTTTTTCTATTTCTAATCGAACGTATTTTAGAACCGATATCCATGTTTTTCACCTCAATTAGTTTTCTAATAGTAAACTTTACTTCATATTAACAAAAAATCCGTTGACAATCCATAGGGAGGTTTGGTATTTTATTAGAGAACAAAGATTCATATAAGAAAACTCCATCAAGAAAAATATATTATTTTTTAAAATCAAGTTATTTGCTAGGAGGTTTGGGAATGGAGACTGACATGATTTATGAACTTCGTCGTCCTAAGAATATGATTCCCGGGAAAAAGTATCCCGCATTGTTTGTGATGCATGGTATTGGAAGCAATGAACAAAATATGCTATCACTTGTGAATGGTCTTGAGGATTCCTTCTTTATTTTTAGTGTAAGGGGGCATTTGACTCAAGGACCGGGATTTGCCTACTTTACGATCGAAGGCTATGGAAAACCACATCGGGATGTATTCGATGACGGGATCAAACGGTTAGCTAACTTTATCGAGCATGCTTCAATCAATTATGAAATCGACCCAGAGCAATTATATTTGATGGGCTTTAGCCAAGGTGCCATTGTTTCCATGACTTTAGCACTCACTCTTGGAAAGATTAAAGGTGTAGTAGCACTTAGTGGTTATATTCCTCAATTTGTTAAGGAAGAATACACGATTAACCCGGGTAAGCAGTTATCAGTGTTTATATCACATGGAAAATTTGATCAGGTTCTGCCATATGAGTGGGGAAAAGAAAATGTTGATTATTTCACTCAGCTTGAGGTTCCCGTGACTTTCAAATCCTATCCAGACGGGCACACCGTAACCGAACAAAATTTTCAGGATTTTCAATCTTGGATTTTAAATGATTTACAAAGATAACTAATTAAATACGAAAATAGGGAGGAAAATCAAAATGATGCCATCATTATTTATAGCTCACGGTGCACCATTACTTGCGATTGAGAATAACGATTATACACAATTTTTAAATCAATTAGGTCAGGACCTTCCTCGGCCAAAAGCAATTGTTTTGTTTTCTGCCCATTGGGAGTCCGAGGTTCAACAAATAAGCAATGTCGATCAATATAGTACGATTTATGATTTCGGCGGATTTCCACCATCCTTATACACAATTCAGTATCCCGCCCCAGGGAACCATGACCTTGCAAAGGAAATAGGGGACCTATTCACTAAAAATGGTATTTCTTTTAAAAATGATACCACTCGTGGTTTAGATCATGGAGCTTGGGTCGTTCTTCGTATGCTTTATCCGAATGCGGATATCCCGGTTATTGCCATGTCAGTGAATCCAAATCTTACTCCTGAGGAGCAATATAACATTGGAAAATCTCTATCAGAGTTAAGAGAAAAGGATATTTTAATTATCGGCAGCGGGGGAACAGTTCACAATTTAAGAGCCGTAAAGTGGGTTGACAATGGAGAGGCTGATTCATGGGCACTTGAATTTGATGATTGGTTGGCAAACAAACTCGGCAGCTGGGATTTACCATCGTTATTTAACTATGAATCACTTGCTCCTAATGCATCACTCGCAGTACCTCCATACGGGAAGGAACATTTTATTCCACTCTTTTATGCAATGGGTGCAGCAGATGCCAGTCAAAAGGCAACATTACTTCATCGTAGTTTCCGATATGGAAATCTTAGTCACAGCGTTTGGCAATTTGAATAATGTCATGCAAAATGGAGAAGTGAACATGAATCTAACTGTCATAGCGAATGAAATTTCCCATCATCAAAAAAGTACGGTAGAAATGGAGAAATTCACAACACGGTATCCCTCTATAACCATCGATGATGCTTATACCATTCAAGAAATCAACATGAAAAAAGAATTACAAAATGGCGATCAAATGGTTGGCTGGAAAATGGGGCTAACTAGTATCGCGAAGCAGCAATCGGTAGGGGTCAATCAGCCCATTTACGGAAGATTGCTAAAGTCAATGGAGATGTCCAATCAGAAACTTTCTTTGGAAGGTTTGATTCATCCGCGGGTGGAACCGGAATTTGCTTTCTTCATTAATAAAAAGCTCGAAGGAGATCATGTCACTGAGCAAGAGGTTTGGGACGCTACTGAAGGCATAATGACTGCAATAGAGGTCATTGACAGCCGCTATAAAGATTTTTCATTTAACCTCATTGATGTTGTTGCTGACAATGCTTCCAGTGCCAAATTTTTTCTTTCTAAAAAAACATATAGTCCAAATAAGTTTCAATGGGAAAATGCAAAGGTTCGAATGAGTTTAAATGGGAAAGTAGTTCAAGAAGGAAAAGGTTCAGACGTTATGGGAAATCCAGTCCGTTCAGTGGTTGAATTGATCAAAATGTTGCATTCCTCTGGGCTATGTATTGAACCTGGGATGACTGTCCTGACCGGTGGAATAACGGAAGCCATTCATGTAAGTTGTGGGGATACGATTGCGGTTGAATTTGTTGAGCTGGGTAACATTAATTTAACGGTCCTTTAAAAGTCGGGAGGTATAATATGCCAATTGTACAGGTGCACATGCTGGAGGGCAGGTCGAAAGAAGTAAAACAACAATTGATTTCAGAGATTACAGCAGCCGTTAGCCGGACATTAGGTAACTCACCTGAAACCATCAGAGTATTATTACATGACGTTCCACCTGAAAATTGGGGTGTAGCTGGTTTGCCAAAGAGTTAAGTAAAAGTAATTTATTTTTTTAAATAGTTATCTCGAATTACTAATAATCAATTTCAAGATTTAAAAAGAAAACCATAAAAGAGGAGAGAATTATAATGAAATTTAATAACGAAATCGGGGCATTTATTTTACGAATAACATTAGGCGCATTGTTTTTAATTCATGGGATTGTAAAGTTTCAGGGTGGCATTGAAAATATCGTAGGCTGGTTCAGCAGTCTGGGATTGCCAGGATTTATGGCATATGCCGTTGCATTAATAGAAATCATTGGTGGTATCGCGTTAATTATTGGTTTGGCGACTAGATATGTATCTGCGTTGTATGTATTCTTAATGATTGGTGCGATCTTAAAAGTAAAACTTTCCGTTGGTTTATTGGGTAATGGCCAAATGGCAGGATATGAATTAGATTTGGCATTTTTAGTAATCGCCCTCTATCTTGCAATCAGCGGGAGCAAATTATTATCAATCGATCAACTATTTTCTCAAAAGGGTTCAAATGAAGTAAAAAAAGCAGCTTAAATTCAACCGTACTTCAGTGATTTGAAGTACTTTCAAATAGAAATTTTAGAAGATTAGTCCTTCATCAAAGGTATGAAGGACTTTTCCTGTAGCCTCTATAGAAGATTAGTCCTTCATCAAGCATATGAAGGACTTTTCTAATAGACTCTTTAGAAAATTAGTCCTTCATCTGAGATCAAAAAGGACATTTCCAATAATTTCATTTAAAAAAATATTTTTAATTCGAGATATTTTATTTGCGTATTTATCAGTTGAGGTGTAAAGTGAAAGTAACGAAAGGAAGTGAGTCATATTGAGAAAAAATACACTTGGTTCGCTCATTTGGACGCGGATTGCTCGTTTTACCCATCAAAGTAATTTGCTTTCGAATGAGTTCTTAAAACAGTTTGATATTACGGCTGCTCAGTTTGATGTATTAAATCAAGTTTCCACCTATCAGCCGATCACCCAAAGTCAGCTGGCTGTTAAAGTAACGGTGTCGGAGGGTGGGATTTCACGTATGCTCACTCGACTCGAGCAAGAGGGCTATATACAGCGTAAGCAGGACTGGAAAACCAAATGGATTACCCTTACTTCAAAAGGGGAAGATAAAATGCATGAAGTATTTGAACACCAACTTACGTTCCAAACGTCCCTTGTCAATGAGTGCCTTACGGAAGAAGAGCAGAAAACACTTTATATATTAATGACTAAGTTACAAAAGAATACTGAAAATAAAATTGAAAATGAATAGTCCTTTTTTTCACCATATCACTTGACTAGTAAATTGAAAGGGGATGACACAGTTATGTATGAAGTTCCAGGACATCATCACATTTCCATGATTACCAAAAACGTCAGTCAAAATAATCATTTTTACCGAGATGTGCTTGGCTTACGACGTGTGAAAATAACGGTAAACCAAGATGATCCATCAATGTATCACTTATTTTATGGTGATAAAACAGGCAGCCCAGGTACTGAATTATCCTTTTTTGAAATTCCACTAGTAGGAAGAACGTATCGTGGTACAAATGCGATCACCAAAATTGGTTTACTTGTCCCATCTGAAGCTAGTTTATTGTATTGGAAAGAACGATTAGAGCAACACGGGGTAACCAAAAGTGACATTACCACCTATGCCAATCATCCAGCCCTGCACTTTGAGGATCCTGAAGGTTTACGGTTGGTCCTTCTTGTCTCAAATGGTGCGAAAGTAGCGCACTGGCAAACTTGGGAAAAATCCCAAGTCCCTGCAGAGCATCAAATTCAGGGAATGGGCTCTGTGGAAATGACCGTACGCAGACTTGATAAACTGGCAAGCACCCTTACAAATATGTTTGGCTATACAGAGGTAAGCCGAACAGATGATGAAGCGATTTTTCAATCCATCAAAGGAGAGGTTTTTGGAGAAATCGTCGTAAAATATTTAGACGGTCCATCTGAAAAACCAGGCCGTGGCAGTATCCACCATTTAGCCATTCGTGTAAAAAACGAAGAAGAGCTTATTCATTGGGAAGAGCAAGTGCGGGCACGCGGCTTCCATTCATCTGGCATAGTGGACCGTTTCTATTTTAAGAGCCTTTATTTCCGTGAATCAAACGGGATTCTATTCGAAATCGCAACCGATGGACCAGGTTTCACCGCCGACGGAGATGATATCGAAACCCTAGGTGAAAAATTAGTGTTACCGCCATTTTTAGAAGACCGTAGAGTTGAAATTGAAAAAAATCTAAAACCGATTGAGGAATAGTAAGCTAACCATAAAATTTGAATTTTCTAGGAGGAAAATAAAATGAACCAATTAAAAGGAATGCACCACGTAACGGCTATTACAAGTAGTGCAGAAAAGAACTATGAATTTTTCACCTATGTTTTAGGAATGCGTTTAGTTAAAAAGACAGTCAATCAAGATGACATTCAAACCTACCATTTATTCTTTGCCGATGATAAAGGCAGCGCCGGCACTGACATGACATTCTTTGACTTCCCAGGGATTCCAAAGGGAGAGCATGGAACAAATGAAATTTACAAAACATCTTTCCGTGTTCCAACAGATGCTGCATTAGACTACTGGGTAAAACGCTTTGAACGTCTAGAAGTAAAGCATACGGGAATTAAAGAAACATTTGGTGTGAAGACACTATCTTTTGTCGATTTCGATGATCAACAATATCAATTGATTTCCGATGAAAATAATAAAGGGATTACATCGGGTACACCATGGCAAAAAGGACCCATACCACTTGAATTTGCGATTACAGGATTAGGACCAATCCATGTACGAATTGAACAATTTGATTACTTCAAGGAAGTATTAGAGAAAGTTCTCCTATTTAAAGAGATTGCACAAGAGGGATCGTTGCATTTATTTGAGGTTGGTGAAGGCGGCAACGGTGCACAAATCTATGTAGAGAAAAATGTAGTTTTACCATCTGCACGTCAAGGATTCGGAACCGTGCATCACGCAGCATTCCGAGTAGAGGATCGCTCCGTTCTAGATGAGTGGATTGAACGGATGGACAGCTTTGGATTCCATACATCTGGTTATGTTAATCGTCACTTTTTTGAGTCTTTATACGCAAGAGTGGCACCACAAATTTTATTTGAATTTGCTACGGATGGTCCTGGCTTTATGGGGGATGAACCTTACGAAACCCTTGGGGAGAAATTATCATTGCCTCCATTCTTAGAGCCTAAACGTGAACAAATAGAAAAATTAGTTCGCCCTATTGATACCGTGAGAAGTACGAAGGAATTTGTAAAAGAATAAATTTTGGGCCAACTAAATAGGCTACTGTTTATTACACATAAATCCACAACAAGGTGGTTTATAAAGGAGAGCAATAAAAATGAATAACAAAATCATGAAAATACAAAAATTGGGATTTCCGTGGGAGACAGAAGATCCGTTCCTTATGACCGTCCATCATAAAGATGCGTATCCTGCCGGAAATGACCAGCAGGGACCTAACGTCTCATTGGCAGGCAGAAACCTTGGCGAAGATTTTACGCTGCGTGATGGTTTTAGAATGTATCACGGCACAACGGTTCCGGGATTTCCTGTCCATCCCCACAGAGGTTTTGAAACAGTAACTGTCGTTCTTGAAGGTTTGATTGATCATTTTGATTCCTATGGGTCCAAAGGAAGATTTGGGAATGGGGATGTTCAGTGGATGACAGCAGGAAAGGGCTGCCAGCATACGGAAATGTTTCCTCTCGTTAATCAGGACAAAGGCAATCCAACTGAGTTCTTTCAGATCTGGCTGAATCTGCCTGCAAAAAGTAAATTTGCTGATCCTGAATATAAAATGTTATGGGCGGAGGATATACCGGTAGTAGAATCGGTTGATGCTAATGGACGGAAAACGACCGTAAGACTGGTAGCCGGCACAGTGAAAGACAAGTCCAGTTTAGATCCAAACACTGCTTCCTGGGCAAACGATAAAAATCATCATGTTGGGATTTCCGTCATTCATATGGAGCCGGAAGCTGTCTTCACCCTGCCGTCCGTTTCAGCAACTATGACTAGAAATATATATTTTTATCAGGGAGATCAACTAAATATCGACGAAACCACGATTGAATCATACAATCGAGTAAAGCTTGTTGGTAATCAGGAAATCACGATAACCAATGGATCATCTGAGAGTTATATGCTGCTCCTTGAGGGTGAGCCAATCCAAGAACCTGTCGTATCCTATGGGCCGTTTGTTATGAATAGTGAGCAGGAGATTCACGATGCATTCAGGGATTATCGAAATACACAATTTGGAGGCTGGCCATGGGACCGTCCAGATCCTGTCAATGAGCGTGAGTCAGGAAGATTCGCACGCCATGCCGATGGAAGAGTGGAAAAAAGGTAACCATATTCTACAAAACAGGCTATTTTGCCATATGAAAAAGTGCAAGGCTCTATCCATTTCGGAGGGAGCCTTGCACTTTTTATGTAGGTGGAATTTTAAAGTTGGAGCGGTTCCACTATTTCTTCACCATTAATCGCATGGTAAATGGCTTTTTTATCGGTAATGTTTACAGTATAACTTGTTATTCCTGCATTAGCGATCTCTCTAAGAAAGTCTAAAAAAGGAATGGTGATGTTCCTAATTGCTTGTAATGCCTGATCTCTATTAAAATCATTTGCAATTACAAAGTTTACTTGGGGGTCTGTTTTTAACTCTGCCTGTTCGCCCATGTATGTGGCTTCACCTGTTCCAGCATTAATCATGTACTGAGTAACCCCGATATTTGATAATTCCTCCAGAAATTCAACAAAGCTTGTCTTTCCCGTACTTCTTCTTTCAATTATGTCTTGTAACTCTTTCTCGGTTAGTTTGTCATTCATGATTGATCCTCCAGTAAGAGATTTATTTCATCATTTTAACCGTAAAACTAGTTCTTACGTTATAGCATGCAAAATACGGGAAAAAGCATTGTTACCCTTATGATAAGTTCCTTATCAACAAGTCATATTTTAACATCGAATCCTTTAAAATGTATCTATCCATGGTTATACTTGAAGTAGTTGAGTTATAGTAAATGAGGGATCAGAATGGTGAAAAGAAGACAAGAATATGAGCTTAATCCAAACGGAATTAAGTCATTGCCAGACAATGAAATTATAACCATCTTACGTGGGGCGGACGATCTAATCATGAGCGGCGACCGGGCACTGCTTGCCAAAATTCTAGCTGGTTCGAAGGATAAAAAGTTATTAGAACTGGAGCTTAACGACAGTCCTATTTACGGAGCATTTCACTGAATATCGCAAAAAGAGATTCTCGCAAAAATAGACTGGTTGATTCTACATCATTATTTAGCCATTGAGTATAACGGCAGACTCCCGTTACTTGTGTATACAGAAAAAGGCTGGGAAATTGAACGAGAGACCTATGCTGATGAATTATTGGAATTACTTATAGATGCTGCCGAACAAAGAAAATATGAATTTGTTGAAACCTTAAAAGACCGAAACCGTGGCTTAATTCTTCTTTTATTAGATAAGATTGCAGATTCCAACAATAAGGAGTTAATCACTATCCTGGATGCATGGAAATCAATTGAGTGTAAAAAAGTAAGGACAAAGATTCAAGAAGTGATTGATCAGTTGGAGAAAGTAGAAGAGCCATCCGAAAAAATATCAAATAAAGAAGTCCTCTCTTTTTCCGCAAATAAAAAGTGGTTGTCTATTCCTGCAGAGACCCGAAGACAATTAGAAAAGAATGTTTTTTGCAGTTCTTGTTTGGATGTTGTTAAAATTGAGAAGTACACTGTCAAGGAAATTTCTTTTGGAATTGTATTGGAAGGGAAATGTCAAAAGTGTGGTCATGACGTGGCAAGAGTTATTGACTAAAGGAGAAATGATTAATCATGCAAATAACATTTAAAAATATTTATACACTTGGCAAAGTTGTATTTGAAGATGATCAATATAAACATATTCATTATCCAGAAATGTTAACTAGATATGATAGTAATTTTATTGAATTTAAAAATATGCCGACTCTTAGTAAATTTAAAAATGCCGAAAGCTACTTAAGAGAATTTCATTTAAAAAATGGTCAACACCATGTAAAGTTTTATTTTCCCGCGAATGAAAAACCTGGAGATGGACTTATTGATTATATGAATCATTCAGGTTATGAGATTGGTTATCACGAACTATATTCCATTCAACCAGATCAATTTCCTTTTGTAAAAGAAAATCCAGATATAGAGATTCAGGCTGTGACTGAACGGAATCTAGAGACTTATCTTCAATTTCAGTATCAGCTAGATTTAAAGTATGGCAGTGATTTTGCCATTCAAAGCCGAGAATTAAATAAGCGAAATTTTGATAGTCAGAATATCAAGCAGCTGCTTGCCACGTATAAAGGGACTACTGCGGGATCAGTTAATATTATTATCGGTAATCATACTGCTGAAATCGATGGGTTAGTTGTGGATGAAAGCGTTCAGAAAAAGGGAATAGGTAGCAGGTTGCAGAAGTTTGTAATGGAAAAATTCTATAATAAGACCATCATATTAGTTGCGGATGGGGAAGATACCCCTAGAGAAATGTACAAAAGACAAAACTATAAGTATCATGGCTTTAAATATCTTTCACAAAAGGTTTACGAAAAAGAGTTATAATAAGCACCATTGACAGCAGGTAATAAAATGATTTAAAGCGAAATCCAATGTGATTTCGCTTTTTTATATTATATCAGGATAATTTTTTAAGAGTTTTGAACACTATAAATCAAATTGTTCATTGTGAATTAAATAGGCAAAACCTGGGTCCAACCGTTTCGAAAAACAAATTAATATATTTCTGATATAATAAACAATGGATAAGAGAGCTTATTAATCGTTTATTAGAGCTCTCTACTATTTTTTTCAATTACATACTTATATTTTTTTGAGGTGAACAACATGAATAATAGCACCATAGAGAAAGAAACGGATGAAAAAGTACTAGGCGCATTAGACGGATTAAAAGAAATAACTCGACAAACTCAATTGAAACAAGAATTAAAAATGTGGAGTGATATTTCTGTTCCTTTTACAATTAAGGAGGGACTCATAAGGCTTTCCAAAGATGAATTAACTGATATTCGAAAACGCCTAGAGATAAAAAACGCCAGCCACTTAAAAAAAGGGGAATTAGTAGACTTATTAAGTGAACAGATTCCGCTCTCCATTGAAAAGGTATTTACCAATATGGATCAAGAACGTTTTAGCTTGATCAAAGAAATTATACGTAATGGTGGATTTATCGAAGATCCACAGTTAACTGCACATCAATTAGAATATTTACGCAGCCACGGGATCATCTTCACAGGAACGAATGAAGGAAAAAGGATTGTAGGAATGCCTGAGGAGTTAGTTAAGAGCCCGTTCATTCTAGAAAATAACTCTCAGGAATTATCGGTGCATGAGAAGAAATCATTATCATTACCATTCAATAAGAAGAATGTTGTTGACTTTACATCGAAGAAAAAAATAGGCAGGAATGAACCATGTCCTTGCGGTAGCGGGAAGAAATATAAAAAGTGTTGTGGACGATAAAAGAAGTTAATAAAATAAAAAATTGCCGAGAAGAATACCTTTTCTCAACACTCAGAGGCTGTCACTGACAGCCTTTTTGGTCTATATCTAGGTTTTCATTTACCACTGCCACACAGACATTTCTATTAATTTAATATAAAATTTCGCATGGGAATGGAAATAAGATAAATAGAATATAAGAGAAGCTTGACGGACGATTCTTTGATTGATACTATTTAATAAGATAATTCTGAATTTTCAGAAGCAACTCGTTGAGTAATGATTCCATTTTCACCTAAGGAATTATTGGAGGATTGAAAGTCTCTTTAGTATTGAGTGGTATTGAAAATCAAACTCCATGGACATGTAAGGAGGCGAAATTACATAGGGACCTGGAATGAATTCACCCAAATGACGTTTGACCAAGACGCTCGAGAAGAAATGAATAAGTTAGAGGAGATATATGTTACCTATCAGCAAATGATCAATCATTCCTTTACTGGTGTAGTTATTACAAATACAGATGGCATGATCGTAGAGGTAAATCCAGCTTTTGAAGAGCAAACGGGTTTAAAACCGAATGATACGATTGGTCGTTTTCACAAGAATTTAATAATGGAAGAAATCATCGATCAATCCGCAGAATTACAAGTATTAAAAGATGAAAAGCCTTGTACGCTGGTTGAAAAAATTTATAATGGCAAAGAAATTTTAGTTACAGCTATCCCGATTAGAAATAGTGATGGTCAAATCATTAAGGTTGTCAGTCATATTTTAGACATAACGGTACTAAACAAATTAAAAAATGAAATTTTTCAACTAGAAATGGAACATGACGAAGTAAGCAGGCAATTAGAAAATTTAAGAAACAATAAAAAGGCAATCCATTCAATTGTCGCCTATGATATAAATATGAAGAAAGTCATTGAGCGTGCTTTACGAGTTTCTCAACATGATTCTACTGTAATGGTGTATGGTGAATCTGGAGTTGGTAAGGAAGGAATTGTTAAACTAATCCACGAAAATAGTAATAGAAGGGATCAGCCGTTTATTAAAGTTAATTGCGGAGCCATACCGAATGAACTAATAGAATCTGAGTTGTTTGGTTATGAACCTGGAGCTTTTACAGGAGCAAATCCAAAAGGGAAGGTTGGGTTATTCGAGCAAGCTTCTAGAGGAACTATCTTATTGGATGAGATTGGAGAAATCCCCTTACAATTACAGGTGAAATTATTACGAGTTCTTCAGGAATTTGAAATGACTAGGGTCGGAGGAATCCATCCGGTTAAAATTAGCACCAGGGTCATAGCAGCTACGAATCAGAACCTGGAAGAGCTAATACGAAAAGGCTTGTTTCGAGAGGATCTCTATTATCGACTAAATATTATCCCCATCCATATCCCTCCTCTAAGAGATAGACACCATGACATTGTACCGTTAACTTATCATTTCTTAAACAACATAAGAATAAAATACGGTTTAAATAAAATCTTTTCTAAGGAAGTGCTGGATATTTTTCAAAAATATCACTGGCCTGGAAACGTAAGAGAACTTCAGAATATGGTAGAACGGTTATGTATCATGGTTGAAATGCCGATTATTACCGTTGAGGACATAAAAAATGAAATGAAAATAAAAACAACGATTGTAAAAAATGAATTTGAACCCCCGGTAAAAAGCGTAGAAGACACTGTTGATCAAGTGAAACTTAAGCCCCTCAAGGAACAAATGATTATGTATGAAAAACAAATCATTGAGCGTACATTAAAGGACTATCCAAGTATTCGGACGGCTGCAAAAGCCTTAGCCGTTGATGCTTCCACTCTAACTAGAAAAATCCAAAAATACTTTAAGAATAAGAAGTTGGAAGAATAAAAATGATGCAAAATTGCATGCTGTTGCAATTTTGCATCATTTTTTCATTGCATTTTTGCAACAAATCAATCTATTTGCCTATTAAAACAAGCTTTTTACAGTTGGCACATAACTTGCATTACTAATAAATGAAGTAATGGAAGGAGTAATGATCGTGATTCAGGAAGAAATGCTCATTGTTCGTCATTTTGTTCAGTCGTTAGCAGAAAATTATTTTCGTCCGGCAGCCAAGAATGTGGATCAACTTCAGAGAATACCGGCAACACACATCCAGATACTTAAGGAAAATAGAATATTTGGCACTAGTGTATCAGCTCGTTATGGGGGAGAAGGAAGTTCATTTATAAATCAATTGATTGCAATAGAAGAGGTAGCTCGTTGCTGCGGATCCACATCCATGCTATTAACTTGTCAAGAAATGGCCATTAATCCTATCCTGATTGGGGGAACCGATGAGCAAAAAAATAGATATGTACGCCCACTCGCGGTAGGTGAATTATTAGGGGCTTTTTGTATTACGGAAGAGGGTATTAGCTCAGATACTGAATCTTTATGTACAACGGCGGAAAAAAGTGGCGATTATTATAAATTAAACGGTAAAAAAATTTGTGTTTTTAATGCGGGAGAAGCAGACATTTATGTGATTGTAGCAACTATTGATCCCTCTATTAAAAATGCGGGAACCACTTATTTTGTTGTAGAGAAAGGAACACCCGGTCTTACCATTGGCAGGGAGGTACAAAAAATGGGTGTAAAAGGAATTCCGCTCAGAGAAGTAGTTTTGGAAGATGTTTATGTTCATTGTTCCCAACTAATCGGAGGAGAGGGTAAAGGATTTAAGATTTTAAAAGAAACCCTCAACCGCAGCCGATTAAATGTAGCCGCACAGGCATTGGGAATTGCTCAGGGAGCATATGAGGAGGTTATAAAAGTTGCTCATAAATGGAAACACACCGCTAGAGGGAGTTTGCAATTTCAGAATGTTCAACTTGTACTGGCCGAAATGGCAACCGAAATTGAAGCCGCAAGAAGACTGCTCTTCTATGGAGGAGAATTGCTCGACAAAGGTTCCAGTGAGGTGGTAGGTACAGCATCAATGGCAAAGTTATTCTGCTCCAACATGGCCATGAAAGTGACGACTGACGCTGTACAAATTCTAGAGGGATTTGGCTATACGGAAGATTACCCAGTTGAACGTATGATGAGGGATGCGAAAATCACTCAGCTATATGAAGGATCCAGTTTAATCCAGAAGCTGGTCATTGCTAGACAAGTTTTATTATAAGCCATTTTAGGAGGTGGTTAACCAATAGTAGAATGGAATCAGAAATTTTGTAAACGCTTCCTACAAATGGTTTTAGAGAAAAAATTTGAAATAGGTTGAATAAATGAACAGGAACGAAAGGGGGCAGAAAAATGAGTCAAATTTTATCGTTGATGGCTGGCAATGTCTATAAAGTTATGGTTAAACCAGGAGATCGAATTGAAGCAGGCACTGAAGTGGTGATCCTCGAATCGATGAAAATGGAAATTCCAATAGAGGCTGAATCCGCAGGAATAATCAAAGAAGTACGTGCAAGCGAAGGGGATTTTGTCAATGAAGGGGATCTTTTAATTGAGTTAGAATAACCAAATATACTCATGTTCAGTTCGTAAGTAGTAATACAGATAAGGAAATTTGAAGGAGGAAACCTATGAGAAAATTAAATAAGTTTATCAGTTTTATCTTCTTGGCCCTACTATTAGCTATTGCAGGCTGCTCACAAAAAAATTCAGCATCTAATACACAATCATCTGCCAATCCTCAGAAAAATCAAAGCTCTGGTGAACCTAAACAAGGAGGAGATTTGTTATTCGGGTACGATACGGATATTAGTAACTTCGACCCTATATTAGGAAACTCAGGGAATGATCATGCCTTACTTTATCCAATCTATGACACTCTAGTCAATTACAACGATAAATTGGAAGCAGCTCCAGGACTCGCTGAATCATGGGAAACACCTGACGACAAAACGATTATTCTTCATTTAAGGCAAGGAGTTACCTTCCACGATGGCACCGAATTTAATGCAGAGGCCGTCAAATTCAACTTGGAACGGGTCAATTCCGAGGGATCAAACGTTTCCGATATCAAGAACGTGGCCTCCGTGGAAGCGGTAGACCAATATACCGTGAAATTAACTCTTAAACAGCCGGACTCTTCTATTATTCTCGCACTTTCTGACCGTTCCGGAATGATGGTTTCACCGACGGCAGTGCAGAAGTTGGGTAAAGACTTTGCCCAAAATCCAGTCGGAGCTGGACCCTTCAAATTCGTTAAATGGGTTCCAAATGGGGAAATCCAATACAAGAAAAACGAAAATTACTGGCAGAAAGGACTGCCATATTTAAACACAATCACTGCCAAGATTATGCCGGATGAAAATACACGGTTAAATGCCTTAAAGTCAGGTCAATTAAATTTCTATTGGAATGTCTCACTTAATAATGTTCAAGTACTTGAAAAGGATCCTAATGTCGTATTAGACTCCAAAATGCGCGTATTTGTCCATAATATTTATCTAAACACCAAGCTGGCTCCTTTTGATAAGAAAGAGGTTCGGCAAGCATTTCAATATGCCATTGACCGGAAGGCGATCATTAATGCCTTGTACTTTGGAAAAGGGGAACCGGCTTCTCAAGCGTTTCCTAAAGAGTATTGGGCCTATAACCCTGACTTAAAGCTTGAATATAATCCGAAAAAATCAAAAGAACTCTTAAAAAGTGTCGGATTAGATAGAGTTAGTTTTGATTTAATGGTTCCTACCGTCCCTGAGTGGCAAAGAATGGGTGAAGCCATTAAGGGTCAAGCCAAAGAAGCGGGAATTGATATTAACATCCAAACGATGGAAATGAATAAAGGGAATGCTCTCTATTTCAATGAAAAACAAATTCCAGCCAACTTAACTGCTTGGACGGGAAGACCCGATCCCCAACAGACAGTTAATTTATTTTTAAGTGGAAGCGGTTTTTATAATACAGGCGGAGCGACTACTCCAGAGAAAGAAGAATTAATTGCCAAGGCAGCGGCTTCCTATGATACAAAGGAACGGGCAAAGCTTTACGGACGTATTAATGAAATTGCCATGGTGGAAGAAGCAATGACCGTACCACTTGTATTTACCCCAGTAACTGGAGCTATGAAACCTGAGGTAAAAGGATTTAAAGGCACGCTGCTTGGAAAGCCGAAAGTCTCATTCTTATGGATAGATAAATAGAATTATAGATGGGGGAAGAGAGCTATGTTTTTAAAATTTTTGCTGCGGCGTTTGATGTATGTCATTCCCATGCTAGTCGTAACAACATTGATCGTCTTTTCCCTAATCCTGATCATTCCGGGTGATCCTGCTCTCGCATTGCTTGGCGACAACGCTACAGAAGAAAAATTAGCGTTGTTAAGAAGTCAGCTTGGGCTGGATCAGCCTGTTCTGATTCAGTACTGGAATTGGCTTACTAATGCCATTCAAGGTGACTTAGGCAGATCATTGTTTACAGGAGAAATCGTAAGTGAGGCTGTTTCTTCCAGACTCGGCGTTACCTTCCAATTGGTTCTGGCATCAATTATCTTTTCCTTTGTTTTTGGGATGATTTTTGCCATTGCGTCCGTCATTAAACCAAATAGCTGGGTGGACTATTTAGCACGATTTATAGGTACTCTCGGAACGGCTATCCCTAATTTTTGGCTGGCCATGCTTTTGATCGTCCTCTTCAGCGTAAATCTGGGCTGGCTGCCGGCAACCGGTTTCATCAGTATTTCTGAAAGTCCAGTAGGATTTATCCAAAGTGTAATCCTCCCTGCCATTTGTTTAGGAGCCTTTGGTGCAGCCCAAATCACCAGACAATTAAGGTCCTCATTGCTTGAAGTGTTGGAATCTGATTATATTCGCACTGCCTATTCAAAGGGATTATTAATTTGGCCGATTATCTGGAAACACGGTCTTCGTAACTCCTTACTTCCAGTAATTACGACGACAGGATTATTGTTTGGAAACATGCTGGGCGCAACCGTGGTTATCGAAACTGTATTTGCCATTCCAGGAATGGGGCAGCTGGCCGTGAATTCTATTTTACAGAGAGATTTTCCCATGCTTCAGGGTGTTGTATTAGTGATGGTTATATTGGTATTAGTCATCAATTTTGTAACAGATGTCCTTTATAGCGTACTGGATCCTAGGATTGAATATAAGTAGGAAGGAGGCAGGTATGATGCAGCTTCGTATCGCCATTCAACGATTATATCAGGAAAAATTGGCATTTTTCAGCATGGTTTATTTACTGCTTTTAGTGGTTTTAGCCCTAATTGGTTCCTTTATTGTTCCGTTTGAACCTAATAAACAGGATTTATCAAACGTTATGCTTCCGCCAGACGGCACCCATTGGTTTGGGACTGATGAATTAGGACGGGATACTTTTTCACGCGTAATCGCGGGGGCTCAAGCAGCTATTCAGGCTGGCCTCGTTGCCATTTTAATCCCCATTATCATTGGTGTTCCACTCGGTATTATCTCTGGATATCTAGGTGGGATTGTCGATGATGTATTTATGAGAATTGTCGATGCCATCCTATCTTTTCCCGCAATTCTTCTTGCCTTAGGGATTACTGGGGCTTTAGGTGTAAGTTTATGGAACGCCATGATTGCCATTGGGATTATTTTCACTCCACAATTTGCCCGCCTAGCGAGAGGTCAAACTCTCCAAGTAAGGAGAGAGCCGTATGTAGAAGCAGCAAAAATATCAGGTGCAGGTCCATTATGGATCATGATGAAGCATATCCTTCCGAATATCCTTTCCCCCATCATTGTTCAAGCATCGTTTAGTTTCAGTTTGGCTATTTTAGTCGAGGCCTCCTTAAGCTTTCTTGGAATGGGAGCTCAGTCCCCGCAAGTTAGTTGGGGCGGGATGCTGCATCAGGCCTATAGTATGATTTTTGTTAACCCATTAATGATGATTTTCCCAGGGCTGGCTATTCTGCTGTCTGTTTTGGCAGGGAACTTTTTTGGAGATGGATTAAGAGTGGCCATCGATCCTAAAATGAAGAGAATGTAGGGGGAATGAATGTGAGAGAGCAAAATGAACCTGTATTAGAGGTGGAAGATCTTTGTTCCTATATCCCCACATCCAGGGGAGTCATAAAACCGGTTAATCATATTTCCTTTTCAATCGGGGCCGGAGAAATCGTTGCATTGGTTGGGGAATCAGGCAGTGGGAAAAGTGTGACAGCAATGTCCATTATGGGTCTGAATTCCCCGTCTATCAAATACTATAATGATAGTGTCATTTCGTTTAAAGGTGAAAATTTACTCAAAATGAAAAAAAAGCAAATGAAAAAGATAAGAGGAAATGAGATATCGATGATATTCCAGGATCCGATGTCATCGTTAAACCCACTTCATCCGATCGGAAAACAAATCGCCGAGCCTATTATGGTTCATCAAGGTGTCAGTTATCAAAGGGCAAAAGAAACCGTCATTCAATTACTAGCGAAGGTAGGAATTCCAGAACCGGAGACTCGCCTTAATGATTACCCGCACCAGCTTTCAGGAGGGATGAGGCAGCGAATTATGATTGCAATGGCACTAGCATGCAATCCTTCCCTCCTCATTGCCGATGAGCCGACCACGGCACTTGATGTAACGATTCAAGCTCAAATTCTGAAGGTGATGAAAGAGCTGCAAAAAGAAACCGACATCTCGATCCTGCTTATTACTCATGATTTAGGAGTTGTAGCGGAAATGGCAGATCGTGTCCTTGTCATGTACTGTGGTGAAATTGTGGAGGAAGGGGATGTATACTCTCTTTTCCAAAATCCGCAGCATCCTTATACAAAGGGTTTATTAGCTAGTGTCCCTACCCTTAGAGGACCATCGGAAAAACATCTCCATACCATTCCGGGGGCTGTACCGAATCCACTTGAACTTCCAATTGGATGTAATTTCTATTCTAGGTGCAGTCATGCAATGGAAAAATGTCAGGCCGAACGTCCAAAGTTAATCAAGACAGGAAATGATAGGCAGGCAGCTTGCTGGCTTATTGCCGATTCCCAGTTCGAAGAGGTGACTGTCCATGCCTGAACCATTAATTTCGATGAAAGACGTCAAAAAGTATTATCCGATTGGAAGCGGTTTGTTTAGTAAAAAAGACAAATGGCTCAAGGCAGTGGATGGTGTTAGTCTGGATGTCCATCGTGGTGAGACGCTGGGACTGGTCGGTGAATCGGGATGCGGGAAAACCACTCTGGGCAGAATGGTGGTTGGATTACTAGAACCGACTGTGGGTGAAGTGATTTTTGAAGGAAACTCGATTCTATCTAAAGGAAGAAAAAAGCGGGATTTAGGAAAAAAAATTCAAATGGTCTTCCAAGACCCCTATTCTTCTCTTAATCCTAGAATGACAGTTGCCAACATTATTGAAGAGCCATTAGTTCTCCACAAAATTGGCACAAGCAGTGAGAGGAAAAAAAGGGTGGATGAACTGCTTGAAAAGGTAGGGTTGAATTCCACACATGGTTCTCGTTATCCAGAAGAATTCTCTGGAGGGCAGCGGCAAAGGATTGGAATTGCCAGAGCGTTGGCACTTAATCCTCGATTGATTGTTTGTGATGAGCCAGTATCAGCATTAGATGTATCCATTCAAGCGCAAATTTTAAACCTTTTAAAGGATATCCAAGAGGAAATGGGTCTTTCTTATATTTTTATTGCCCATGGCTTACAAGCTGTCAAGCATATCAGTGATCGAATTGTCGTAATGTATTTAGGAAAAGTGATGGAAATATCAGAAACCGAACAGCTTTTTGAGCAGCCACTTCACCCGTATACGGAGGCATTAATATCAGCTGTCCCAGAGCCCGATCCAACCTTGCGTAACCGTGAACGAATTATTCTAAGTGGAGACCTTCCGAGTCCGGCTAATCCACCCGTTGGCTGCAGATTTCAGACACGGTGCCCGCTTGCGGATGATCGTTGTAAACACGAAGAACCACCCCTTAAACAAGTGTCAGAAGGCAGATGGGTTGCCTGCTTTTACCATGGGTAATACCAATGAGAAATAAAGGAGGAGATAATCGCCATGACATGGGAGCCAGAAATAAAAGAACTTGGTCGCCGTGAATCCCTTGCCCAGCAAATGGGAGGAGAGGAACGTGTTAATAAACACAAGGCACAAGGTAAATTAACCGTAAGAGAACGTATTGCGTGTTTGCTAGATGAAGATAGCTTTCATGAAACGGGTGCGCTTGCCGGAAAAGCAAAATACGATGAAAATGGTCAATTAATTGATTTTACTCCAGCCAACTTTTTAGTGGGAACGGGGCGGATTAATGGACGAAAAGTTGTCGTTGGGGGTGATGACTTTACCATTCGCGGGGGAGCAGCAGACGGAGCCATCATGGGAAAGCAAATCTATTCGGAGAAGATGGCGCACGACCTCCAGCTGCCACTCATCCGTCTCGTTGATGGCACAGGCGGAGGTGGAAGTGTTAAATTTCTGGATACAGAAGGCCATACATATGTTCCAGTAAATCCTGCCTGGAATGTTGTGGTTTCAAATATGGAGCGTGTTCCTGTTGTGGCTTTGTGTCTGGGTTCGGTAGCAGGTCTCGGAGCAGCTAGAGTCGTCGCTTCCCATTTTTCCGTCATGGTAGAAGAAACCGCACAATTATTTGTTGCAGGGCCGCCGGTCGTGAAATATGGCATGGGCCAGAATTTAACAAAGGAAGAATTAGGCGGAGTTCAAGTCCACCGGTCGAGCGGCGCCATTGATAATATCGCCAGTTCGGAAGAAGACGCTTTTGAGCAGACCCGAAGATTCTTATCTTATCTTCCCTCTAACGTATGGCAGCTTCCTCCTGTACAAATATCTACAGACGATTCAAACCGCAGGGAGGAACGATTAATTTCTGTTATCCCAAGAAACAGGAGATCACCCTATAAAATTCGAGAAATTTTGCCGCTTATTTTTGATCAGGATTCTATCTTTGAAATGGGACGCTATTATGGCGGTGGCACGCTCACATGTTTTGCCCGTCTTGACGGACATCCGGTAGGGGTATTAGCTTCAGACCCTTACGTGAGCGGCGGAGGATTAACTGCGGAGAGTTGTGAAAAAATCGAGAGATTTGTAGATCTATGTCAAACCTTCCATTTACCAATGGTTAATCTAGTCGACCAGCCAGGGATGGTGATTGGTCTTCCAAATGAATTAAAGGGAACGATTCGAAAAGGGGCTCGAGCCATTGCGGCGATTTATCAGGCGAAAATTCCCATGATTGAAATCATCATGCGCCGTGTTTTTGGTGTCGGGGGTGCTGGAATGACAAATGGCCACGGATTAAATCTACGTTATGCTTGGCCATCTGGCGATTGGGGATCACTTCCTGTTGAAGGTGGTGTACAAGTTGCTTATCGTCGTGAGTTAGAAGCAAGTGACAATCCGAAAGAATTATTAAAGGATTTGCTTGAGCGAATGGAATCCGTGCGCTCGCCTTTCCGCACGGCTGAAGCATTCGGCGTGGAAGAAATTATTGATCCACGAGATACCCGGCCGCTTATTTGTGAGTGGGTGAAGGATGCATATGCACTTCTTCCGCAAATGCTAGGTCCATCCAGTCATGGGATGCGTCCGTAAATCAAAAGAGGAGGTAATGTGATTGAATCCATTAATGGAAGGGGCCTTTCCAGAAGAAATTGTTACAAAAGGCTTGGAATATTGGGCTCAAACAGCGGGTGAGAAAACCTTTCTTTACTACGGGGAAGATGAGAAAAGCATTTCGTATCAACAATTTCACCAATTGACGAATAGCATTGGCCATTCTCTTATGGACAGAGGCATCCAAAAAGGCGACCGTATATCTGTTTTTTTAAATAATCCATATATTACGATTATGGTTATGTTCGGCATATGGAAATGCGGAGCAGTATTCAGTCCCATTAATTTTAATTACCGCGGCAAACTATTAAGTTATCAGTTAAACGATACGAAGCCTAAATTGCTAATAACAGAAAGGTCAAAGGTGCCTGTATTAAATGAAATAGCTTTAGAAACCGGTGGAATCAGCGCGGTGATTCATAACCCAAAAGAAGGAGATCATGATTATTCAGCAGAAGGTGCAGCTCTGCCTTTGCACCCAAATTATCAGGAACTCCCACTTAGTCATCTCATGCAAGGTGATACGACTGAATTAAAAATCGAGTTAAACTATTGGGATACGGCTAATATTATTTATACTTCCGGAACCACTGGACCGGCAAAAGGGGTTGTTCAATCACATCGCTGGATTAATGGATACACGGCTGGAAGCAGGCAGATGATGTCATCAGAGGATGTCATCTATAACGACCTGCCCCTTTACCATGTAGGTGGTGCCTTCTTTAATGTAGCAAAGGCAGCCTATGAGGGCTGCACTGTGGCACTATGGGATAAATTCAGCCCGCATCAGTTTTGGAACCGGATTCATAAGTGCAAAGCGACGATGGTTACACTGTTAGATGTGATGATTCCATGGCTTGTTAATCCAGAACCAAGTGAAAACGATCGTTATAATACCTTAAATAAAGTTCATATGCAGCCGCTTCCACTCAATCATCACGAAGTCGCTCAACGCTTTGGTTTTGATATTGTGACGGCCGGTTTTGGGCAAACAGAATCAGGGAATCCGCTAATTAGTATTATTGTTGAAACGGAAGAAGGCGAAGGAACTCCACCACCCCTTTATAAAGGCCTTTCCCGCCAAAAAATTATGGACCAATGTAAGCTTAACAAAATTCCAATGATGCTTGGCAAACAAGTGACGAAAAAAGGATATATGGGAACGCCGCCCTATTACTTTGATGCAGCTATTCTTGATGACAATGATGTAGAGGTGTCTGTTGGTGAAGTGGGTCAATTGGTCCTTCGCTCTCATTTACCGCATCTTATATTAACTGAATATTTTAATAAACCCGAATCTACCGTCAAGTCTTTTCGTAATCTTTGGTTCCACACAGGAGATGCCGCTTACCTAGGGGAGGATGGAAAATACTATTTCGTTGACAGGCTGGGTGGGGTTATTCGATGCCGTGGTGAGAAAATTTCTTCTTATCAGTTGGAAGACATTATCAATGGTCATCCAGACATCAATCTTACCGCAGCCTTTCCAGTACCTGCAGAAGTAGGCGATGAGGATGATGTAGCAGTATTTGTTGTTAGGAAAACAGGGTCTTTGCTGAATGAAGAACAACTAAATGAATGGGTTAAAAATAAAATGCCCAAATACATGTGGCCGAAGTATGTTCGTTTTACAGATGAAATTCCACGTACACCAACAAATAAGGTAGAAAAATATAAATTGCGGCAGCAATTACTGGCTGAGTTACGTTTGAAGGTTCCCCAATAGGTGTTCCTGGACATAACGGAAGATATCCTACTTAATTTCGTATTCTGTTAATAAGTTTGGGAGGTATAAATGAACGATGAAAGATCTTTTACAAAAAAGCTGGCCTAAAGAAGTCGATAAAACACTCACCTATCGCTTAGGAGAAAGACCATTACATGAATATGTCATGCAAAATGCCATTGATACACCGAATAAAATTGCCTATTCATTTTATGGCATGGATGTGTCATGGCAGGAACTTAATGATTCGATTGGCAGATTTGCCCAATTTTTAGCAAGTAAAGGGGTAGAAAAAGGAGACCGTATCGCTTTATTTATGCAAAATTGTCCTCAATACATTATCGCTCATTACGGAATACAGCGCTTAGGGGGAGTAGTCGTCCCGTTAAACCCGATGTATAAAGAATCAGAGCTGGAGTATTTAATCAATGAGGCAAACATAAAAGCTGTTGTAGCAGGCGAAGAACTGCAAGCTTTGATTGGAGCGGTTCATCCGAAGACAGCTTCGGTCGAATTTGTCGTGACAACTAATTATGCTGATTATCTCCCAGATCACCCTACCTTAACCATTCCGGACGAACTTAGATTGATAAAGCAGCATACGGAGCATACGTTTGATTTCATTCAGGTGCTTAATGATCATGAACCATATGCAAATCAAGTAGAAATTGACTTGTGGAATGATATTGGCTTGATGGTTTTTACATCAGGTACTACAGGCAGACCTAAAGCAGCCATGTTGCCGTTCGGCAGTGCTCTGTTTAAAACAGCTTCCACGGTCCATGCCAATCAATTCGATTTGCATGCTCGTTACCTGACCATCGCGCCGCTGTGCCATATTGCCGGGATGGTCATGGGAGTCAATATACCTGTCTATACTGGCTCAGATTGCTACATTTTAACCCGTTTCGACCCTGCTACAACTGTTGAGGCGATTGAAAAATATCAAATTACGAATTGGTATAGTATTGCACCGATGAATGTGGCGATATTAAATTTACCGGGGATTGAAAAGAAAGATTTATCTTCTTTAAAAAGAAACTCTTCTACGAGCTTTGGCATTCCAGTTACTGAGCAATTAGCGAGCCAATGGAAGGAACTAACGAAGGGCTGCATTATGCATGAAGCATCCTATGGCTTAAGTGAGACCCATACATGCGATACGTTTATGCCGCTTCATCAAATCAAATGGGGAAGCTGCGGTATTCCATCATTTGATACAGAGTTAAAAATAGTAGATTTTGAAACAGGGAAGCCAGTTGGACCTGGTGAAAAGGGCGAAATTGTCCTTAAAAACCCGGGAGTGTTTAAGGGATATCTTAACAGACCTGATGCTACGGCAGAAACCCTTCGAGACGGCTGGGTTCACACCGGAGATATCGGCAGTCTGGATGAGGATGGCTATTTATATTTTCACGGCCGGATCAAAGAAATGATTAAAAGTTCAGGCTATAGTGTGTTTCCAGAAGATGTGGAAGCCTTGCTAAATGAACATCCAGGCATCCGGCAAAGTGCTGTCATCGGGGTCCCGGATCCAATTAGAGGTGAAAGTGTTAAGGCCTTCATTGTTTTAAAATCAGAATATGCGGGCAAGATTTCTGAGAATGAAATGATTCGTTGGGCAAGTGAAAAAATGGCTGCTTACAAGTATCCAAGATTTGTAGAATTCCTCGATGCACTGCCGGCAACCAGCTCAGGTAAAGTGTTAAGAAGGCTTCTAAAGGAACCACTAGAAAAGGACGTGAAACAGTGATTGATCAAGAAAAGAGTTTGGTTCAAGAAGCAGTCGATGACTTATTGAGAAGAAAAGAACGTGCCAAGTTAAATGGTGGAGAAGCGAAAATTAAACGCCAACATGAGGCTGGTTTTTATACTGCTAGAGAAAGGATTAACTTGCTAGTGGATCCAGACTCGTTTTTAGAGATTGGGATGCACAATCATTCGGACATGGTTGGCTCAGAAGAGAAAAGCGCCGGTGATGGACTTATTGCCGGGCTTGCAAAAGTGGATGGGAGACCCATTGTCGTTCAAGCTGGTGATAAAACCGTATTTGCTGGAACGGAAGGCGCTGTACATATGCGTAAAGCCGTTTCCATCCATCAATATGCACTTAAACGCGGGCTTCCTATGTTTTACCTGCATGAAGGGGGCGGTCTAAGAATGCCGGATGGAATGGGGTCAGATGGAATCAGCGATAAACTTTTTCCAAATGAAATGTTAACCCATGGCCGGCAGGTTCCTTCTATTACGAGTATTCTTGGTGATAGCTTTGGAGGTCCCACTTGGACAGCTGTCTCATCTGATTTTGTCTCCCAGTTAAAAGGGACCTGCATGGCTGTTGCCGGACCGAGAATGATTGAAATGGCGACCGGACAGCAAGTCTCTACCGAAGAGCTGGGCGGTTGGAATGTCCATGCCTCTCAAACCGGGCAAGTTGATGCGTTTGGTAATACGGAGGAAGAATGCATTGCGCAAATGAAGGATTTCTTTAGTTACATGCCGCTAAATGCAACAGAGGAGCCGCCGTATAAAGAAACTGGAGACGACCCATACCGCAGGGTAGACAGAGTATTGGATATTTTGCCAAATAAAATGAACCGCGCTTATGATATGAAGAAAATCATTACTGAAATCGTTGATAACCGGCAGTTTTTTGAATATAAGGCACTCTATGGTTCGGCCCTCATAACCGTGTTTGCCAGAATGAATGGAAGAACGGTTGGTGTTATTGCCAATCAGCCAATCAAATATGCTGGCGCATCTGGCGTACAGGAATGTGAAAAGGCGACTGATTTTATATGTCTATGTGACTCCTATCATATTCCGATGATTTTCCTTCACGATACCCCTGGTTTCCGGATCAGTAATGAAGCTGAAAAAATGAAGATTCCTTCCAAAATTATGGTATGGAATCAAGCGCTCGCTCAATCAACAGTTCCTAAAATTTCGGTTGTGATACGAAAAAGTGTGGGAGCTGCATATGGAAACATGTGTGGTCCGACCATGGGAGCAGATTTTGTAGTAGCATGGCCAACAGCCGAAATTAATTTTACTGGACCAGAAGTGGGAATCAATGTCGTTTATGGCCGCCAGCTGCAAGGGTTGGAAAATGCCAAAGAAGTTCGTCAAGAGCTGCTTGAAAAGTGGGCATTCGATAGTTCCCCTTATAAAGCGGCAGCGAAGCATCTCATTGATGATGTGATTGACCCGCGCGATACAAGGAAATTCCTTTGTAAAACCCTAGAATTTGCACTAGTGAAAAATGGGTCGAAAAGTGAACGGAGACTAGCAAATTGGCCGACAGGATTTTAATAGGTGGAAATGAGGATAGCAACAAAAATGTGAGGGAGGAAAAAGAATGTCTAATAGAGATGCAGTCATAGTGTCAGCGGTGAGGACCCCGATTGGAAGGCAAGGGGGAGCATTGGCTAGTTTGAATGCACATGAATTTGGTGCAGTGGTAATCAAGGAAGCGTTAAATCGAGCGGGTGTAAATGCCAATCAAGTGGAGGATGTTATTTTTGGAAATGTTTTAAGCGGAGGCGGGAACATTGCTAGATTAACAGCATTACAGACAGGGCTGTCGCTTGAAATTCCCGGCTTAACCATTGATCGCCAATGCGGTTCAGGTATTAATGCTGTGAATTTAGCTGCCCAAGCCATAAAATCCGGAGCGGGAGATATTTACGTAGCAGGTGGAACAGAAAGTATGAGTCGAGCCCCCTATTTAATGGACCGCCCAACAAAAGCTTATAGTCCTGTGCCGCCCAGATTTCGCTCAGCTCAGCTATCACCAAAGGAAATAGGCGATCCGCCGATGGGGATCACCGCCGAAAATCTAGTGAAAAAATATCACATTTCTAGAGAAGAGCAGGATGCATATGCACTAAGAAGCCAACAAAGAATGGCAGCAGCAATGGAGCAGGAATTTTTCAAACAACAAATTGTGCCAATTGATATTTCAGTTAGAAAAGGAGCGCCCATTACATTTACAGTGGATGAGCATCCAAGACCAAATACTACTTTGGAAGGTTTAGCAAAACTGCCACCCGCTTTTTTGGAAGATGGAACGGTTACAGCGGGGAGCAGTTCAGGACTTAATGATGCAGCCAGTGCTTTAGTGTTGATGTCCCGTGAAAAAGCTTCTGAATTAGGTTTGAAGCCGCTCGCAGTTGTCCGTGACTACGCTGTTAGTGGTGTAGATCCAAACATTATGGGAATTGGTCCAGTGCCTGCCACTAGAAAGTTACTAAAACGTTCCGGTTTAAGATTGGATGATATTGACTTTGTAGAATTAAACGAAGCATTTGCCTCTCAAGTCATTGCCTGTAATCGAGAGTTGGAAATCCCGGAAGAAAAACTGAATGTAAATGGCGGAGCCATTGCCCATGGACACCCGCTGGGAGCAACAGGAGCGATCTTACTGACGAAAGCGATCTATGAATTACAAAGGACCAATAAACACACTGCTATTATTACGGCCTGCATTGGCGGCGGGCAAGGGATTGCAACACTGATTGAACGAGAAGGATAAGAAACAATAATTCCAAAGAATCAGGGGTGAAATAAATATGGAAAACCAATTAGTAAAGCTGACAAAAAATGATCGTATTGGTATTGTAACCATTGATAATCCGCCTTTAAATGTGTTGAGCAGCCAGGTAAAAAACCAGTTAAGCGATGTTTTTGATGAGATTGCTCATGATAACGAAATTGTCGTGGTGATTTTGACTGGTACCGGCAGCAGGGCTTTTATGGCAGGAGCTGATATTAAAGAATTCCCTCAATCCATTGGAAAAAGTGGCATGAAAGAAACCGTATTGAAGCAACACACAGTCTTTAATCAAATCGACTTCTTGCCTAAACCAACCATTGCTGTCTTAAATGGGCTGACCTTTGGCGGCGGATGTGAACTTGCCATAACTTGTGATATCCGTATCGCAGAAGAACATGTACAAATAGGACTGCCGGAAATCAAATTAGGAATCTTTCCGGGCGGCGGCGGAACTCAGCGTCTGCCTAGAATCATAGGCGAAGCGAAAGCAAAGGAGCTTATGTTTGTCGGAGACCCCATTACGGCTCATGAGGCTGAAAAATTGGGCTTAGTGAATCAGATAGTTGGAACGGGCGAAGGAATGAAAGCCGCCTTGACGATGGCAAAGAAAATCAGTGGTTATTCCCTTCAAGCACTATCTCGAATAAAGAAAGCGGTAGATGAAGGAACAAACATGGAATTTCAAGCGGGGATTGAAAGAGAAGCAGAACTGTTTGCAGAAGTCTTTTTAACGGAAGATGTGAAAGAAGGGGTTTCGGCATTTATTGAAAAAAGAAAGCCCATTTTTGCCCATAAATAGGCTTTCAAAAGGAGGGCTGGCATGTTTAAGAAAATATTAATTGCGAATCGCGGCGAAATTGCTGTTCGTGTTATGCGTACCTGTCAATCTATGAAAATCCAAACAGTTGCTGTATATTCGGAGGCGGATGCCAAGGCACTGCATGTGAAAATGGCGGATGAAGCTCATATGATTGGTGGCCCTCGGGTAAATGAGAGCTACCTTAATATGGATAAAATCATTGAAGTTGCACGAATGACGAACTCGGAAGCCATTCATCCAGGATACGGATTGCTATCGGAAAACGCCCAATTTGCTCGTAAATGCGAGCAAGCCGGAATTACGTTTATCGGTCCTAATCCAGATGTCATCGAGCAAATGGGCAGTAAGATCAAATCTCGTCAAGCTATGGAAAAAGCTGGTGTTCCGATTGTTCCGGGTATCAAGCATCCATTAAAAGAAGTAGAAGAGGCAGTGCTTGTTGCTACTGAAATGGGTTTCCCTGTTATGCTGAAAGCATCTGCAGGCGGAGGAGGAATTGGCATGCAGCTGGTGCAGAATGAGGAGGAACTCCGAAAATCCTTCACAGGCAATCAAACTCGTGCCAAAAATTTTTTCGGTGACGGGGCCATGTACCTTGAAAAGTATATTCAAAACCCACGACATATTGAAATCCAACTATTAGCTGACAAACTCGGGAACACCGTGTACTTATGGGAGAGAGAATGCTCCATTCAGCGCCGTCATCAAAAGGTTCTTGAAGAAGCACCGTCCCCATTTCTGGATGATGTAACTCGACGAAAAATGGGAGAAGCTGCAGTGCTGGCAGCTCAATCACTAGGGTACAGTAACGCTGGGACAATTGAGTTTCTAGTAGACGCTGAAAAGAATTTCTATTTTCTTGAAATGAACACAAGATTACAAGTGGAGCATCCTGTTACCGAGGAAATTACGGGGATTGATATCGTTGAAAAACAAATACGGATTGCTTCCGGAGAACCATTAGGGTTTAAACAATCAGAGATTAAGAGAAATGGGCATGCCATTGAGGTCAGAATCTATGCAGAAGACCCCAAGACATTTTTTCCATCACCGGGAAAGATAACAACATTTAGTATTCCACAGGGGAAGGATATTCGACATGAACTGGCGGTGGAGGAAAACTCGGTCGTTACTCCTTTCTATGATCCTATGATTGCTAAATTAATTGTTACAGCAGCTACTCGTGAAGAAGCAATTGAAAAGCTCCATTCAGCATTACAGGCTTATCATGTCGAGGGGATCAAAACAAATGTAGTATTGCTGAAAGAAATATTGGAACACTCAGCCTTCCAATCCGGGGACACGACAACTAATTTCTTGGAAGCAATTAATTTCAAATTAAAAACCTAAGATGAAAAACAGAAATTCACACTAGGAGGAAGTTTAAAGATGAAAAGTTGGATGGTTAATCAATTGGGAGATCCTAAAGAAGTTTTAGAGTTAAAGGAGTTACCTGTTCCTCCTATTGAAAAGGGGAAACTATTAATTCAAGTCGATGCTTCCTCCCTTAATTTTTTTGATATTTTACTTTGCCAAGGGAAATATCAGGAGAGGCCGCCGTTACCGTTTACCCCCGGTGCTGAGATTTCCGGAATTGTCCGTGCGGTCGAAGAAGGAAGTAAATTTCAAGTGGGACAGCGTGTTGTGGCAACTCCAGCATTACCTAACGGCGGTTTAGCTGAATGGGTAAGTGTTTCGGAAGATTCCGTTTATGTCATCTCAGAATCAATGTCTCCAAGTGAAGCTGCTTCCATGTTTATTACCTATCAAACCTCTTACTATGCGTTATATCACCGTGCTAATATTCAAAAAGGGGAAGTTCTATTAGTCCATGCAGGAGCTGGTGGAGTTGGCTCAGCCGCCATACAGCTTGGCAAGGCAAGAGGAGCAAAAATCATTGCAACCGCTGGCGGGCCTGAAAAGGTTCAATTATGTAAAGACCTTGGAGCGGATATCGCCATAGATTATCTGACTGAAAATTTCGTTGATATTGTGAAAAAAGAAACGGGTGGCCGAGGCGCCGATGTCATTTATGATCCTGTCGGTGGAGATGTTTTTGATCAATCAAGAAAATGTATTGCTTTTGATGGACGTTTATTGGTTATCGGATTTGCAGGAGGCCGCATTCCCGATGCTCCGGTAAATCATGCCTTGATTAAAAACTATTCCATTGTCGGAGTCCATTGGGGCTTGTTCCGCAGATTGAATCCAGATAAGGTAATTGAAATCCATGAACATCTAATGAAACTCTATGAACAAGGGTCGATTAAGCCATTGATTTACAGAGAGTATGATTTCAACGAAGTGCCTTCTGCCTTAGAGGTGTTGGCAGATCGTCAAACGTACGGAAAATTAGTGGCATTGCCTTAGGAAAATACTGATGGGGGGATGAAAAGTTTGAATTTTTCTTATTCCGAAAAAGTAGTAACACTCCAGAAAAAGGTCATTCATTTTATGGAGGAGTATGTATATCCAAATGAAAAGGTTTATCAAGAACAATTAAATCAACAGAAAACACGCTGGTCTGATATTCCGCCAATTATGGAAGAACTTAAGCAGAAGGCAAAATCGAATGGTTTATGGAACTTGTTCTTACCTGAAAGTGAATATGGAGCCGGCTTAACTAATCTTGAGTATGCCCCTCTTTGTGAAATCATGGGCAGATCTGTGATTGGGCCAGAAGTATTTAATTGTAATGCACCAGATACAGGAAACATGGAAGTGCTTGTACGTTATGGGACAGAAGCGCAAAGAAAACAATGGCTTGAACCCCTTCTGGCAGGAGAGATTCGTTCATGCTTTTCTATGACTGAGCCAGATGTTGCCAGCAGTGATGCAACCAATATTAACACAAGTATTATTAGAGATGGCGACGAATATGTCATTAATGGAAGAAAATGGTGGTCTTCAGGTGCTGGTGATCCGCGATGCAAGATTGCGATCGTGATGGGGAAAAATGATCCAACCGCCCCTTCGCATGAACAGCAGTCGATGATTCTCGTTCCACTTAATACACCGGGAGTTAAAATCGAACGTATATTACCAGTGTTTGGATATGATGATGCGCCACATGGTCATGCGGAAATCGTCTATGACAATGTACGGGTCCCCGCTGAAAATATGCTATGGGAAGAAGGCAAAGGGTTCGCAATAGCTCAAGGACGGCTTGGACCGGGCCGGATTCATCACTGTATGAGATTAATTGGTCTAGCTGAGCGTGCATTGGAAGACTTATCAAAGCGTGTTCTTAGTCGAACTGCTTTTGGTAAAAAACTAGCAGAGCAAGGTGTTGTTCAAGAGTGGATTGCCGATTCCCGAATTGAAATAGAACAAGCGCGTTTATTGACATTAAAAGCAGCCTATATGATGGACACAGTTGGAAATAAGGAAGCAAAAACTGAAATCGCCATGATAAAAGTGGTTGCACCAAATATGGCACTGCGTGTTCTTGACAGAGCTATTCAAGCCTTTGGTGCCGCAGGTGTAAGTAACGATTTCACGCTTGCCTATCATTGGGCGAATGCCCGGACGTTAAGGCTGGCAGATGGTCCCGATGAAGTCCATCGCCGCCAAATTGCTAAATTAGAGCTACGAAAATATCAAACAGCTGATCTAGCTGCAATCCGGTAATTATCAAGGGGAAAAGCTTAATAGAAAAATTGAAAAAGGGTGATGAAATGCGTCTAGAAAACAAAGTAGCGATTATTACTGGCGGCGGAGGAGGAATAGGCAGAGCAACTGCTGTCAGATTTGCAAAAGAAGGTGCTAAAATCCTTGTAGCCGATTTTAGAGAAGAGGCAGGTATCCAAACCGTTCATTTCATTAAGGAAGTTGGCGGCGAAGCAGATTTTGTTCGTGTCGATATGACCAAACCAGATGATGTAGAGCACATGGTCCAAAAAGCCATTGATCGTTTTGGTAAACTTGACATCTTAATCAACAACGCTGGTGTAAAAAGTGATGAGAAAAAAATACCGGATGTTTCGCTTGAAGAGTGGCAGGAGGTCTTCGATATCAATACTACCGGTGTGTTTTTAGGAATGAAGTATGCGATTCCAAAGATGGCAGCAGGGGGATCAATCGTCAACACTGCAAGTATTGCAGGGATTAAAGGCCAAAAGCTAGTAGCCGCCTATTCAGCCTCTAAGAGCAGTGTTATCGCTCTTACAAAGACCGCTGCAACGGAATTTGGTAAAAAGAATATTCGTGTGAATGCGATTGCGCCAGGAATTATTGATACAGATATGGTGGAAGATTGGAAAAAGACTAAAAAATGGCCAGTATTATCTACAGCCAATGCCTTAAATCGAATCGGTCAGCCTACAGAAATTGCTAATACGATTTTATTCCTTGCTTCCGATGAATCTTCCTTTATAACAGGAGAAACTATCGTAGTTGATGGCGGCACATTAAATCTTTAGGATTCTATCTTGACATATGATTGAATAGATATTTTGTTTGTTGAAGGGGCTATTCCCACATGAAAGGGATAAAACTCATGTTAAGAGTGTTTCTAAGTGAACCGTTGTGGTTCAAAATACTAATCACTGTAACTTTTCTAGCTTCCATTATTTTAAGTAGTTCATATTATTCAGATTATCCCTATTTACGAGGGGGGTCCAAATTAGCAGCGGCGATCTTCTTTTGTGCGTACGGGATTAAATTCAGGAAAAATACTAAGATATCTTTACTATTTCTTGTTTTTTCAGCTTTCTGTATTTACCTAACCATTATGTCAATACTTTAATAAACCCTAGTATTATATTAGAATTCGTCTATTAATAAGATGAATACGACCATATTCAAATATTTGGGGCTTGAGTTAACAGTGGAGCTGTCATCGAGGCAGCTCCTTTTTCTGATTATGAATGAAAATATTTACATTATTTTTTGTTGCAAATGCAACAAACACAGTGTAAATTTAAATTATCTCGTTTATATTGCATTTACAACAAAAATTTATACGTAGGAGTGAACTATGAAGGAAATTCTTCGTGAAATTGGAATGATCGCAAGGGCCCTAGATTCTATAAGTAATATAGAATTTAAAGAATATGAGCTGACAAAAGGGCAGTATTTGTACCTTGTGCGAATATGTGAAAACCCAGGAATCATTCAAGAAAAGGTAGCTGAGATGATAAAAGTAGATCGAACTACGGCAGCTCGTGCTATCCAAAAACTTGAATTGAATGGCTTTATAGAAAAGAAAGGGGACGAATATAACAAAAAAATTAAAAAACTCTTTCCAACAGAGAAAGGGAAAAATATTTATCCTTATATAAAAAGAGAAAATGATTATTCCAACATTGTGGCATTAGAAGGATTTTCTGAAAGTGAAGGCGAAATCATTTTCAATCTCCTGCAAAGAGTCAGAAAAAATATAGAGAAAGACTGGGAATTTGTGAAAAAAGGAAACAAGAGAGATTATTGATTACATAAGGAGCGACATATACCATGACTATACAAATTAAAAAGTGTACCCTTGAGGATTCACGGATACTTCAAGAAATAAGTTATGAAACATTCAATGAGACATTCAAGGATCAGAATTCACCCGAAAATATGAATACTTATTTGGAAAGGGCCTTTAATTTAAAACAACTTGAAAAAGAATTATCCAATCCTTCTTCGCAATTCTTTTTTGTTTATGTTAATCATGAAGTCGCTGGATATTTAAAGGTTAATACCAATGAAGCTCAGTCGGAAGAAATGGGTGATGAATCACTTGAAGTCGAGAGGATTTATATAAAGAACCAATTTAAAAAACAGGGGCTTGGTAAATATCTGCTAAAGAAGGCAATCGAAATAGCGGTGGAACGGAATAAACAGAAAATCTGGCTAGGTGTATGGGAAAAGAATGAAAATGCGATTGCTTTTTATAAGAAAATGGGGTTTGTTCAAACTGGAGCCCACTCGTTCTATATGGGTGATGAACAACAAACAGACTTTATCATGACCAAAACACTTTGATAACTTCGATAAAAGGAGGGGTACAATGTATATTCCTAAACAGTTTAAACTGGATGATGAAGAAGTCATTTATGACTTCATCGAAAATTATGGCTTTGCTACTCTATTTTCTATGCATAACGGAGCACCCTATGCTACACATCTTCCACTAATGCTAAATAAATCTAAAAATGCTTTATACGGTCATTTTGCACGGCCAAACGAACAATGGAAGGATGCCAATAACCAACAAGTTCTTGTCGTTTTCCAAGGTCCACACTGTTATATTTCACCTTCTTGGTATGAAACAATGAAGGCGGTGCCTACTTGGAATTATGTGTCCATCCATTTATATGGAAAGATGGAGATTATTGAAGATGAAAAGGAAATAGTAGATTCATTAAATGACTTGGTAGATAAATATGAGAGTCCAGATAGTCCATACAATTTAGATGATGTTGAACCGAGTTATCTGGAAGGAATGAGTAAAGGAATTGTCGCGTTTAGAATAAACATTACAAAAATGGAAGCAAAAGCTAAATTAAGTCAAAATCACCCTGTGGATCGACAAGAGTTAATTATTAAAAACCTAGAACATACTTCTAAACACGATAACCTACAAGTGGCATCGCTAATGAGGAAAAATCTACAAAAATAAACGTTTATACAACTGACATCAGTACCGAGCAGTATAAGTAGAAGAGCCTAATTTTACAGTGTGGATGAGTAAAATTAGGCTTCTTTAAAGGACAATATATTGTCATTAACTGTTTTCTATTTATAGATTATAAGATTCTATTTTCCTTATGAAACAAGTTTTAGTCCTACTGCTGCTCCTAAAATCATCGCTATAAAGATTAACCTTTTCCAATCTTTTGATTCTCCGTATAAAATCATACCCAGAATTGCCCCTCCAGACGCACCAATACCCGTCCAAATGGCATAAGCTGTTCCCATTGGCAGTGTTTCCATTGCTATCGATAGAAATAGAAAGCTTGCCCCAAACCCTAGAACTAATAAAGCTAAGGATTTCGCATTTCGTTCCTTATGAAGTTTATTGATCAAAGTAACCCCTAACATTTCACATATTCCTGCTAAGACTAAAGAAATCCAGGCCATTAGGAATCAGCTCCTTCCTTAACGTGATCCTTTGTCACTAATTTCAAACCAATTACACCTGCAAGTAATAGTAAAATTAAAAGAATTTTACTCATTTTAAATGGTTCCCCAAAGAAAAGTATTTCAGAAATAACCGTACCGGCCGTGCCCAATCCTACAAAAACCGCATAGACCGTTCCTACGGGAAGTTTGCGTCCCGCCATAATCATGACATAGAAGCTTATAATAATGGATATGATTGTTCCAGACCAAGTCCAAAAATCATCAGCATGTTTCAATCCCATAACCCAAAAAACTTCAAATAGCGCTGCAACAAATACTTTAATCCAGTTTGTATTCATTTCGAAAACCTCCGTTTTGTTAATCAAAATAAAAAGCCTGGAGAAAACTGTCATACAGTTTCTCCCAGGCTTTTATCCTTCCGTGACACAGCAAGGCTGTGAGTTTTCTCTCGGACCAGACCAACTAAAGATTGCGGAACCCTAGAAAACATTAAAATTATAAAATTACCTTTTATTTTACACACATTTATTAAAAGTTCAAGATAAACATCTTGGTAATGTTTTTTACGAATGCTCGAACCTTCTTACCTTTTTCTCAGTACTCCTTTTTTTACAAGGTTAACTAGGGTACCTTTATTTTTATATCTATTGTAAGCAATTAATCTATTTAAATCTTTTATAGTTAATTGTGTTGGATCAATCACCAGTGTATATTCAGGTTCAACTTTATTAATTAATGAAAGAGCGTATTCAATCTGCTTAGAACTTAAAGTGTAATAGTCTTGGTCCGTAAATGAATAAATTGAAAAAACAATCCATTTGGTGGATTTTGTTTATTTTAGTAGAATATTGTAAAAAAAGAGACTTATACCGTATAGGAAATGGTAATTTTTTAGGACTAAACGACCAATTGTAGTATAATGGAGAAAAATTTAAGCCGTTACTTAATATAGGGAGGTAAACAATGGCAGATATTAAATATGAAATTCATAAAACCATCGCAGTCCTATCAGAATCAGCAAAAGGATGGAAAAAGGAACTCAACCTTATCAGCTGGAATGGCAGGGAACCGAAGTATGATATTCGTGACTGGTCCGAAAACCATGAAAAGATGGGGAAGGGCGTTACCTTATCCGAGGAAGAGTTACAAAAGTTGAAGGATGTTATCAACTCTATTTAAAGATTGTTTTTAAAAAGGATTCTATAGAAGGAATAATGGCTGCCAGTCCCAATTGGCAGCCATTACAATTTTTTGGGATCAATCATGTATAATAATATAAATAAGAAAATTACTATCAAATAAAGAAAACGGAGTGTTTTAGTTTGGATTACAACATAGAAACAGCTTTCAACCACATCAAGCAGGCCAAAAACATTGTTGTGCTGTCTGGTGCAGGTATTAGTACCGAATCAGGAATTAAGGATTTTCGCTCCAAAACCGGTGTTTACCAATTTGCCCCTGAATACATATTATCCCTTGATTATTTTTATAAGCATCCGGTAGAGTTCTATCAATTTGCGATGGAGCAGCTTTATCATCCTGATGCCATCCCGAATAAGGGTCATGATATTTTGGCAAAGTGGGAGCAACAAGGAAAAGTCCAGCAGATTATTACCCAAAACATCGATGGCCTTCATCAAAAAGCCGGCAGCCAACATGTCATTGAGTTCCATGGAACGATGAAAACGGCCTCTTGTTTGCATTGTGGAAAAAGCTACTCAGCCGGGGAAATGGTTTCACGTATGCAAACCATCGAGGATTTTTACATATGCAGACAGTGTGAAACTTATAGAGAAAGAGATCGCTATATCAAACCCGATGTGGTTTTGTTTGGCGACGCAGGAGAGTGGTTTTCAATGGAGGGATTTAATACCATCCTTAACCACATTGATGAAGCCGATTGTATTTTAGTCTTAGGGACCAGTCTTAAAGTAACACCATTCTCTACCTTCCCGCAATACAGAAAAAAGGGCGCTCCTTTAATCATTATTAATCAAGGAGACACACCTTACGATCATGCTCCGGGAACTTATGTTATTCATGATTCAATTGGAAAAACCTTATCCAAAATGGATGAATATTTGAATGAAATGGAAGATGCCTAAGGACATTCTTATTGTTTGGTGAAAAATAATAACGGCGCTCTCCCAATTAGGTAGGAATATTAACAAAAAGATCGAAATAGTAATGAATACTTTAGGGTTTACGTTTAAGTCCATTTTCTTAAGGGGGAGCAGGAACAAGTGAAACTAAATAGCGGCATTCAGTATGAACGTTGTTCAGAGGTGGAGGATCGTTTTATTTACCAAGCATTTCATGAGGGCTTTTCAGATTATATCATTAAAATGGATATGTCTGAGGAAGTCTTTCTCACCCGGTTCTTTGGGCCGGAAGGAAATAAGAGAGAAAACTCATTTATCGCTTTTCATCAGGATGATCCGGTTGGGGTTATTCTAGGTGGAATGAAAAATTATGAAGGCATCCAAACGATGAGATGCGGAACGTTAGCGATTCATCCTGAATACAGGGGAACGAAAATCAGTCAGAAACTGTTTGAACTCCACAAAGAAGAGGCTGTTAGACACGGCTGTAAACAATTGTCCTTAGAAGTGATTGTGGGCAATGATCGGGCGATCCGTTTTTACGAAAAATGGGGGTATGAGAAAATATATGATATTGTCTATTACACCCTTGAGGATTTGACTAAGTTGACGAAACCTAGCACTAATGTGTTAATTAATCGAATCGATTTCAAAGATTTCAAGCAGTCAGCTAGTAAGTGGGACTATCATATTAATTGGCAGAATGATCTAGATTTTATTCAAAAAATAACTGATACTTCCTATTATGGTGCCTACATACAAGACCGCATGATTGGAGGTATTGCCATTTCAAAAGCGGGAACAATCCATTTTGTATTGGTCGAAAAGGGTGAGAGGTTGAAAGGCGTAGGTACACACCTTTTGCAAACAGCTGTCGAAAAGTTGAGCCTCTCCAGGCTGTCAATAGGATTTCCCAATAACAGCTTGCTCGAAGGGTTTTTGAAGAAAAATGGTTTTAAAAAAGGGAATCTTACACAATATGAGATGTATTTATTTCTTTAGATACATTCCCAATAAACGGATTCTAGATAATAAGCCGTCTTAAAGACGCAACAATCAAGGTAGTCGGAGAAGATGTCTTTAATAAGCGGTCTTAAAGACAAAACGAGCAAGGTAATCGGAGAAAAAGTCTTTAATAAGCGGTCTTAAAGACAAAACGAACAAGGCAGTTGGAGAAAATGTCTTTAATAAGCGGTCTTAAAGACAAAACGAACAAGGCAGTTGGAGAAAATGTCTTTAATAAGCGGTCTTAAAGACAAAACGAGCAAGGTAATCGGAGAAAATGTCTTTAATAAGCCGTCTTAAAGACAAAACGAGCAAGGTAATCGGAGAAAGTGTCTTTAATAAGCCGTCTTAAAGACAAAGCGAGCAAGGTAGTCAGAGAAAGTGTCTTTAATAAGCGGTCTTAAAGACAAAACGAGCAAGGTAGTCGGAGAAAATGTCTTTAATAGGCGGTCTTAAAGACAAAACGAGCAAGGTAGTCGGAGAAAATGTCTTTAATAAGCCGTCTTAAAGACAAAACGAGCAAGGTAATCGGAGAAAATGTCTTTAATAAGCGGTCTTAAAGACAAAACGAACAAGGTAGTTGGAGAAAATGTCTTTAATAAGCGGACTTAAAGACAAAGCGAGCAAGGTAATCGGAGAAAATGTCTTTAATAAGCCGTATTAAAGACAAAGCGAGCAAGGTAGTCGGAGAAAGTGTCTTTAATAAGCGGACTTAAAGACAAAACGAGCAAGTTAATCGGAGAAAAAGTCTTTAATAAGCGGTCTTAAAGACAAAACGAACAAGGCAGTTGGAGAAAATGTCTTTAATAAGCGGACTTAAAGACAAAACGAGCAAGGTAATCGGAGAAAATGTCTTTAATACCCGGTGTAAGAAATTGTACGAAAATAAAGGCTGCCAGATCAATGGCAGCCTTATTACTTTTTAAACTAAAAAGTCTTCCTAGTTTGTTATTCTTTTTTTCTTTACTAATATCAAATAAGATAAAACTGCTCCACTACCGGCACATACAATCACCACGCCCATCGGTATCGCTGTCTGACCGCCGCCAATTCCAACTAGCGGTGCGACAATTCCTCCGAAAGCATAGGAGGTTACACCCAACAACGCAGAGGCACTTCCTGCATTTTTTCCTTGTGTCTGCATGGCGAGGGAAAATCCTGCTGTATTGACCATCCCAACACTGGAAACGACGAAGAACAATGGAATCAAAATGAAGATTAATTTTGCCTGTAAAATTAATAGGATGAGCATAATAATACCACCTATAAAGGACATGCCTAATCCAAATGTAAACAGTTTTGATTCATAGATTCTCCCTGCTAATCTACCAGTTGTTTGACTATTGATCATAATACCAATAGCATTAATTGCAAAAATGAGACTAAACATTTGTGGAGAGGCACCGTAAATATCTTGAATGACAAATGGCGAACCTGATATGTAGGCAAACATACAAGCAAAAATAAGTCCTTGTGCGATCGCATAGCCCATAAAGCTTCGATCCTGAATTAATTTTGAAAAAGGTCGAAAGGTATTCTTTATGCCGCCAGCCAATCGGTTTTCCTCCTGAAGTGTTTCAGGTAAACTAAATAGAACCAAAAAGAACATGACAAGTCCGATCACACTTAAAACAATAAATACCCCTTGCCATGGAACAATCTTCAATAGTTGTGCTCCTAAAATGGGAGCGAGGATAGGAGCGAGGCCATTGACCAAAGCAAGCAGTGCAAAAAACTTAGTTAATTCGCTGCCTGAATATAAATCTCTTACAATCGCCCTTGCGATGACAACCCCTGCTGACCCTGCAAACCCTTGAATAAAGCGTAAGAGGATTAATCCAAAAATGGATGGGCTAAATACGCATAATAGCGAGGCGATAAAATAGATAAGTAAGCCAATCAAAAGCGGCTTGCGGCGCCCCATGATGTCACTGATCGGCCCTGTCAGCAGCTGTCCCGATCCCAGCCCTAGTACGAAAAACGTTAAGCTGAGTTGTACAAACGATGGGGTTGTATGAAAATCCTTTGTAATGTTTGGCAGAGCAGGTAAATACATATCGATGGATAATGGGCCAAAGGCTGCGAGTGAACCAAGAATAAATGCCATCCATAACCGTTTTGAGCGTGTCAGGACTACCTGTTCAGGCACTGGCTTGAATAATGTATCTCCCATAAATGGTCAAGATCCCTCCCTAATATTTCATTTTCGTCTCTCGAAAGATTTTATTGATATATATAATACCAGATATCTTTATATGAAGATATCAAATTTTACCATCGTGATCACGACCATAGCTATTATTCGGTTTTGTTAATTTCTAAACTCATTTAATCTTTCATACGTTTCCAGTAAGAAATCATAAAACAATTCTTCGGTAGGAAGCAGCTTCCGTTGCGTCGGATAGATGACCCCGACTGTTCGGGTGAGATTCACATCTGATAAGGGAATCACGACAGTAGAGCGCGGTGTGTTATCTACCAATGTCATTTCTGGCATCAAGGCAATACCTAAACCTGCCGAAACTAACCCTTTTAAGGCATCAATATCTTTTCCTTCGAAGGCAATTTGTGGTGAAAAACCAAGATCATGACATGCATGTACTACCTGTTCGCGAAAAACAAACCCTTCAGGAAGGACACAGAATGGGCTGTCTTTTAAGTCGCGCAACCGAATCGATTTACGATCAGATAATGGATGATGAAGTGGGAGGAGGGCAACAATCTTTTCTATGAAAAGGGTCGCTCCTTTTATTTTTTTCTCCTTTGCCAGATTAGGCATGGGGGCGATGATGGCTAAATTGAATTCACCATTTATGACCCCTCCAATCAAATCATGATAAAGGGCATTGTTCATTTGGAATTTGGCATCAGGATAACGCATACGAAACGCATAAATAATGGAAGGTAATGTATAAGCGGCCATACTAATAGGAAAAGCAATTCGAACTGTGCCTTTTTCAGGATTTAAATTTTCTTCTACTTCCCTTTTCGCATCCTCCATCAAATTCCACACTTGTTTCATCCGTTCAAAAAAAATTCTGCCAATCGGGGTAAGCTTGACGCTTCTTCCTTCTCGGATAAAAAGTTTTACACCTAATTCATCCTCTAAATTGAAGATTTGCCTGCTAACGGAAGATTGAGCCACATGCAAGAAATCTGCTGCCTCTGTCACATGTTCTCTTTTTGCCACTTCTAGAAAATACTGAATTTGCCTTGTCTCCATTTTATGTCACTCCATTAATGCGTTTTATGCATTGATTTCATCTGAAATTAAGATTGAAACTATTAATTATAAAATTATAAAATGAAAACACATGAAAGAAAAGAGAATTTTCTTAACTTTAAAGTAGATTAGGGGCTGAAGGATTTGAAAATGCTGGACAAAGTAGAAGAAAATCAGACACAAATCGTGAAAGATTACGTCAATCGTTTATTTGAAAGTGTTCAAAAGCGTAATCCTAATGAATGGGAGTTCCAGCAGGCTGTTAAAGAAGTATTGGATTCTTTAGTACCTGTTCTTGTGAAAAATCCTAGCTATATTAAACAATCCATTTTAGAAAGATTGGTTGAGCCAGAGCGACTGATTACCTTTCGCGTTCCATGGGTGGATGACCAAGGGAATGTCAAAGTGAATCGCGGCTATCGGGTTCAGTTTAATAGTGCCATTGGACCTTATAAGGGAGGACTTCGGTTTCACCCATCTGTTAACACCAGTATTATTAAATTTCTTGGCTTTGAGCAGATTCTTAAAAACTCCTTAACGGGGCAGCCAATCGGCGGTGGAAAAGGCGGTTCCGACTTTGATCCAAAGGGTAAATCTGATCTAGAGATTATGCGCTTTTGCCAGAGCTTTATGTCAGAGCTTGGCAGACATATTGGGCCGGATATCGATGTGCCGGCTGGAGATATCGGGGTAGGAGCTCGAGAAATTGGTTATATGTTCGGGCAATATAAGAAAATGAAAGGTGCCTATGAAGCAGGTGTCCTTACTGGGAAAGGCATTGGGTATGGCGGGAGTTTAGCTCGAAAAGAAGCCACAGGGTATGGATTAGTTTATTTTGTAGACGAAATGCTGAAAGGTCAGGGATTAAGCTTTCAAGGAAGTACGGTTGTCGTCTCTGGTTCAGGGAATGTGTCCATCTATGCGATGGAGAAAGCGATCCAGTTTGGTGCCAAAGTGGTCGCATGCAGCGACTCCAACGGTTATGTTTATGATCAAAATGGAATAAACTTAGATACAGTGAAACGATTAAAAGAAGTCGAAAGTAAAAGAATTAGTGAATATGTTAATGAGCATCCAGATGCCCAATATCAAGAAGGGTGTTTAGGCATTTGGTCGGTGCCATGCGATATTGCCTTACCGTGTGCAACAGAAAATGAGTTAAATGAAGAAGCAGCCTCTGTGTTAGTTTCAAATGGAGTAAAGGCCGTGGGCGAAGGAGCCAATATGCCTTCTACCCAAGAAGCAATCGATACCTTTATGGATCATGGTGTGTTATTTGCTCCTGCTAAAGCAGCCAATGCAGGCGGTGTTGCTGTATCTGCATTAGAAATGGCGCAAAATAGTGCAAGGCTCGCTTGGTCATTTGAAGAAGTGGATATGAAATTACAAGATATTATGAAAGATATCTATAGTAAGAGTATGAAAGCATCCGAAGATTATGACGCACCAGGCAATCTTGTTGTCGGTGCTAACATCGCCGGATTCGTCAAAGTGGCGAATGCGATGATTGAACAAGGTGTTATCTAATGAAAAAATGAAAGGTCACTGTTAGGTGGCCTTTTTGCTGTTTTTAAAAGGTAGATGTTTACTTTCTAAAAAACAGTCCACCGAAAGATTTTTGAATATTCTTAGTGCTTTTTATTGGATGGTTTTGTAAAATCTATAATGGATATGTTTAAAAGGTTTTTATCATACATATTGAATTAACTATTCAGAGGTGGCGTTCATGCTTTTTCATTATCATTTTTGGACTCCTTTTCTTGAAGAAACGGAGAAATTTTATGTTCAAAACGGTTTCCGCATATCGCAGCGGATCGGTAAATACGAAGGTGAGTTTCAAACGTTTCATCCACCATTAACATGGGATGATTTTCGTGACAAAAAGATACTATTTCGGATTATTGAAGCAAGAAAAGGCGCAGTCAATATTACATTCGGTTATGGAAAAAAGGTTATGTTTGACCATATTGGCTTTTTAGTCTCAGCAGATGAACAATCGCTCATCTGTGAAAATGCAGAAAAACTTAATTGGGAATTAGACCGTGGTGACCGAAGAACATTTATTACCACTCCCTATCATTTTAGAATCGAACTGCAAACCCACACGGACGCAATCGATTCGCTCACTGAAAATAGTAAAATAGAAAAATTAGAAGTGGAAACAAAACTGGATGGATTAAGTCGAGACCTGTCCCTTTTGTTTGGAAAGTCAGTTCCTTCGATCATAACAAGTGTTGGCGACCAAGTAACAATAAAAGAAGCCATCCTAACAGGCTTTCCTACAAATGCAGTTGACCCTAATGGAGTTTTCTTGCATGAATAGATGTTGACTCAGTCCAAAGATATAGTTAATCCAAAAAACACGCTTACAGACGAGAAGTGTGTTTTTTCGTTATTTCTGCGGAAAAGGAGGTTCGTTTTTCCTTAAAAATAAGGTGTCATAAAAAATCTAAAAATTTTATAATAATATTGAGAATTCTAAATATTCACTTTAAAAACTTTCAAAGAAATATGACAAGAGAAAACCACAATTTATCGAAAAATAAGAGGTGAACTGAAATGGGAAACAAGGAAATCGTGATAATTGATGGGGCGAGAACAGCCTTTACGGAATTTGGAGGTTCTTTTCGGGATGCATCAGCCATTGACCTGGCTGTGGCCACGACGAAAGAGGCCATGAAGAGGTCGTCGATTGAACCAGAAGAGGTCGATCAAGTGGTGATAGGAAATGTCATTCAATCTAGTACGGATGCCATCTATATGGCTAGACATGTCGCCTTAAAAGCAGGCATTCCGGAGCATGTCCCGGGCTTAACGGTTAACCGGTTGTGCGGATCTGGTTTGCAAGCCATTGTAAATGCAGCACAATCTATTAAGTTGGGAGAATCAGAGGTTAGCATTGCCGGCGGTGCGGAGAATATGAGTCAAGTACCGCACGTTATTCGCGGTGCCCGTTGGGGACTGCCGCTTGGAAAAGCACCAATGGAGGATTATTTGTGGGAGGCTCTTTATGACCCATACGGTAAATGTACCATGGCCATCACGGCAGAAAACCTTGCCGAAAAATATGAACTGACCAGAGACCAAATAGATGAATTTGCTTCAAGCAGTCACGCTAAGGCATTAGCTGCGATTGAAAAAGGGTATTTTGCTGAGGAAATTGTTCCCTACACGATTAAACATCGCAAAGGAGAAAGAATCATCGATCGGGATGAACATCCGCGGGATACCACAATCGAAGTGTTGAACAAACTTCCAGCACGGTTTAAAGATAATGGCGTCGTTACCGCGGGAAATGCCAGTGGAATTAATGACGGGGCTGCTACAATGGTCGTCACCTCCAGTGACTATGCACAAAGACGTAATCTAAAACCACTTGCAAGGCTGGTTTCATGGGGAATTGTCGGTGTCGAACCTAAATACATGGGCATCGGTCCAGCACCAGCGATTCGTCAGGCACTTGAACGTGCTGGCATGAAGGTGGAGGATTTAGATTTGATTGAAATCAATGAAGCATTTGCTGCTCAATACTTAGCCTGCCAAAAAGAACTCGGCTTCAATCCGAAAATCGGCAATGTAAACGGCGGTGCGGTTGCTCTTGGACATCCGCTTGGAGCTAGCGGGGCAAGAATCAGTCTTTCATTACTGTATGAATTGAAACGAAGAAATAAACGATTCGGTGCTTCTGCCTTATGTATTGGGGGCGGACAGGGAATTGCAGCTATTTGGGAAGTGCTTTAAAAAAATGTGAGATTAACAGGGGGTTTTTATGAAAAAGGTCCTTAGTAAACAAAGTGTTTCACAGTTACTTGAAAGCGTTTTCGATAGAGACCCAGAGCATGAGGTCTTGTACGACGGTTATACGAGATTGTCCTATAAGCAATTATGGAGAGAGTCTCTTACATTGGCGGCATCCCTTCAAGATATAGGCCTAAAAAAGGGAGATAAGGTGGCTGTATGTTTGCCAAACTGGAATGAATTTGTCGTCATTTATATGGCTGTTGCACATCTCGGTGCAGTACTTGTTCCATTTAACACCCGCTATCGACAGGACGAAGTGGAATACATTTTAACCAACTCCGAAGCCAGGATTGCTTTTTTTACGGAGGAGTTCAGCGGAGTGAATCATTATGAACAATTTTCCAACGCGATTAAACATGTTTCCAGTTTAGAAAAATTAGTGACTGTCCGCTGTCAACTTGATGGTCTGATGAGTTATGAGCAGTTAATGGAAAGAAGCGAAGAGGTTTGTTTCACACCTGTTCCCATTGATTCGCAAAACGATGTGTTTTCCATTCTATATACTTCTGGGTCAACAGGTGCACCAAAAGGAGCAATGCTAACACACAGCAATGTCGTCAATACAGCGATCATTACCGCTGAAGAAATGAAATGTACCGAAGACGATGTGTTTTTCGTGGCTGTGCCTGTGTTTCATGTATTTGGACTGGTCCCAAGTATTTTAAGTACAGTTGCTTCCGGGGCACGGATGGTTTTGATGGAAGTATACAAGCCACTGGCAGCACTTGAATTGATTCAATCAGAGGGAATAACGGTCAAACATGGAGTACCAACCATGTTTATACTAGAGTTAAATAACAAAGATTTTTCTAAGTATGACTTATCCTCTTTAAGAACAGGGATTATTGCAGCAGCTCCATGTCCAGTGGAAGTGGTAAAGCGAATCCGTAAAGAAATGGGCTGTGATGTCGTCGTATGTTATGGATTAAGTGAGACATCCCCAACACTGACTATGACCAGCTTTGATGACGATGATACAATTCGTGCCGAAACAGTTGGAAAAGCACTTCCAGGCGCAGAAGTTAAAATTGTCAATAATTATAAGGAAAATGTACCGCTAGGTGAAGTAGGAGAGGTTGCATGCCGCAGCTTTGGTGTTATGAAAGGTTATTTTAATATGCCAGAAAAAACCGCTGAGGCACTGGATGAGGAAGGCTGGTTTTACACGGGTGATATGGGTACGTTAGATGAATTGGGGAATCTCCGTATTGTCGGCCGAAAGAAGGAAATGATTATTCGCGGAGGGTATAATATTTATCCGCGTGAAATAGAGGAGGTTCTCTACACTCACCCGGCTGTAATGGAAGTGGCCATTGTCGGCTTACCTGATACCGTATTAGGGGAAATTTCCTGCGCCTGTGTGAAACTCAAACCCAATACTGTTGTAGAATCAGATGCACTAATTACGTTTGTTGAGCAGCATGTAGCGGATTATAAAGTACCGGATAAGCTGTTAATCATGGATGAGTTTCCGATGACCGCAAGTGGAAAGATTAAGAAAATATCTCTTCAATCACTGCTAAAAGATTCCTTAAAAGCGGAATTGCGGTAAAAGGTAGCCCTGGAAAATCAGGGCTATTTTTGTTATTTAAAGATTATTAATTTTCAAATAAAACCTTTTCTAGTAAGATAAAATTATAACTTCAATAATGGGGGAAAAAGCTGTGTCGAACAAGGACAAATTAATGAAAAAATTAGAGCAGCATTTACGATCCACAGCAAGACACCTGATTAAATTTGATACGGAAGAAGAAGTCCTCCAATATTTGACAGCTTCCTTTCGAACAGAGTTATATTGTGATTTTGTTGGCATTATTTTGATCGAAAATGGGAAGTTCGTACCAATAGCATGGAGTGGTACATGCCCTTCAGTGACCGATTCTTTCCCACTCCCTATTGAACATTGCTCTCCCAAGCTACTTATTCAATCTTTGCCATATGAAGAAGCAGATTCACCAGAGGTTTGCCTGTTATCTAAAATACTGAAAGAGGCAAGCGTGAAAACGTGGTTTACTGTACCTTTGTTTAACCATGATGATCGGCTGGGATTTTGTATGGTAGGATTTTTTAACTATGTTCCCCTTTTAGAAATGGGGACAACTTTTGATGAATTTGGAAAAGACATTGCAGCGGCGATGGGGTTGGCCAGGCAAAAAAAATCCCAGTTAAAAAAATTGGAAGGGATGGAATGGATCAACAAAACCCTTTCGCTCAATGCCCCCTTAGAACAACAGATTGCGGAGCTTACGTTGCAGGCAGGCAAAGGAACTAACGCAGATTTTGCCTGTATTTATATTTATAATGAGCGTGAGAACTGCTTTGTTTTTCAGGCCCCGTCCTATGGAATGATGGAATATTCTCAGCGAATCTTGATTGACGGAGATTACATGCTGAATAAATACTTTCCTTTCTTGGAAAAAGTAGGCGGGAATCAATTAACGGTTTCTTTAACCGTTGATTTGAAAACAGTTGGAGTATTGCACATTGCACATAATAGGGAAGATGCTTTTACCGATTCTGACCTGCGATTTTTAGGAATGTTATCCAATCATGTAGCGGCTGTTTTGGAGAATGCCCGCCTGTTTAACAATGAAAAAGAACAAAAAAACCGCCTTCAATATCTATTAGACTATCAACAGTCATTAGTAAAAGAAACCATAGAGGAAGATACTTTTGAAGGAATTACGGCAAAGCTGTCAGGTCTGTTTCAAACACAAGTCATTTTATTTGACCGGTTTTTACGGCCGATAGCGTTCGGGAGCGATAAAGGGAAACGAATCGAACCCATCCTAAATGAGATGTTAAAATTCCGAAAGAAGGAGATTGATTATCTGGCAGATAAGGATGTCTTTTCGAAGGAAACCCCTGATGGCACCGATTTTTATACATTTTGGAAAATTAACGGGGGCGGCAGTTTGCTAGGTTATTTGGCGATTAAAGGCTTACGTTCAGAACTGGATGAAATTGATCACCTGACGATTGAACTTGCCAAAAATATCTGCTCCATCCAATTTATTAAGCAAAAAATCTCTCTCGATGCAAAAGATCAGACAAAAGACAGCTTTATTGGCAGGCTGATTTCAGAAAAAATTGATGATCGGGATGGAATCCTCCAATATGCCAACCTGTTTGAATGGGACCCTTTCAAGAGACATCAGCTCGTGGTTTTATCCATTACACTGAAAGAAAGGGAAACAAGGGGAAGCAATCTTTTTGAGCAGCAGGCGAAAAAAAATCTAGTCTGGGATTTTATAAAATCCAATTTATCGAGCTATAATCACTCCATTATAACCGGGTACTATGACGAGAAATATATTCTGATTGTGCCCATTCACCAGGAAAACCATCATTCAAAAGATTTTCATCAAAATCTCTATCAAAAAATAAGTAGTTGGGTTGGAGAAACCTCAGTTGCGTGTCAAGTGTATATGGGTGTAGGCGGGAAAACAACCGATCTCCATGACTATTTTGTGAGTTACCAACAGGCGGTACAGGCTCTGAACGTTGTGAATAGCCGGCTTCATCATATCGGTTTTTCATTGTTTGAAGAGTTAGGGTCCTATGCCATCCTTCATCATTTGAATTATTCTATGACAGTTGATTTGTTTGTAAAAAAACAGCTGGGACCGCTGCTATTCTATTCAGAAGGAAAAAATACAGATTTATGCAATACCTTACATACCTTTTTGCAGAATAATGGCAATGTGAAAAATACCGCAGAAGCACTTTTTATTCACAGAAGCTCGTTACTCTATCGCTTGGAGAAGATTGAATCTCTTTTAAATGTGCAATTAAGTGATGCTGAAGAGAGATTTAATTTAATGATGGCATTCAAACTTTATGATATGTATGGAAAAGAAATTGAAAGAAATTCAATCGTAAGTTTAAGCTAAGAGTCATTAAAGACTGATTGTCTGTTACTAAAGGTTTAACAGTCAATCAGTCTTTTTACTTTCATACCGTAATTTTGATGAAAAAAAACGATTTTTTTCCGACATTTTGTAGGTACAAATAAGTTAAGGGAAAGAGTTATAATTTATTTACAGAAAATTTAAACAATAAAAATAAAGGAGATGGCATAATGGCTATTCAAACAATTGGTGTAGTTGGAGCAGGATCGATGGGGGGAGGGATTGCAAACCTTGCCGCCATAAATGGATTTACGGTTATTCTTCGGGATATTGATGAACGATTTTTGGAAAACGCTTTAAAACGTATGAGCAGCTTTATGGATAAAAGTGTTGCACGAGGAAAAATGACAGAAGAGCAAAAACAAGATGCACTTGGCCGGATTCGAACAACTACCAATCTGGAAGATTTTAAGGATGCTGATCTTGTAATTGAAGCAGTTTTAGAAGATTTAGCATTAAAAAAGGAAGTCTTTTCAAAACTAGATCAAATTGTTCGGGAAGGTGTTATCTTGGCCACAAATACTTCCTCGATGTCGATCACCGAGATTGCATCTGCAACCAAACGTCCTGAATTTGTAGCAGGGATGCATTTCTTTAATCCGGCACAGCTAATGAAGCTGGTTGAAGTCGTTCGTGGATACAAAACAAGTGATGAAACAGTAGAAGAATTAAAAGCGGTATCTAAAAGACTATCAAAGGAACCGGTTGAAGTTAAAAAAGATTCGCCAGGATTTATTGTCAATCGGATTATGATCCCTCAATTTATCGAAGCGATTAAACTCGTACAAGAGGGGGTTGCTTCCTATGAGGATATTGATAAAGCGGTAAAACTCGGTCTAAATTATCCAATGGGACCATTTGAACTGCAAGACTTTGCCGGAGCCGACATCGGCTATCATGTAATGGAGTATTTTAAAAATGAATTTAATGACAATTATTTCGCTCCACCGCTGTTATTGAAACAGCTCATGAGATCGGGTAGAAATGGTAAGAAATCTGGGGCAGGATTTTACGATTACGAATAATAGAGTAGGAGGGTGTAAACAATGAGTTTTGAATTTTTACTATATGAATTGGATAAGAATGTTGCAATAGTAACCATCAACCGACCACCAGTCAATCCTTTAAACACCAAAGTTTTCAGAGAACTGGGGATTTTATTTGATGAACTGGAAGCAAATGATGAAGTCCGGGCAATTGTTCTGACAGGCAGCGGTGAAAAAGCGTTTGTTGCAGGTGCAGATATTAACGAAATGGCGTCTCTTGACCTTGTGGGGATCAATAAAATGAATAAAGCTTCCAGAGAAGTTTTTTCAAAGATTGAAACTTTGACAAAACCGGTTATTGCAGCATTGAATGGCCTTGCACTTGGCGGAGGCTTTGAGCTTGCCCTTGCATGTGATTTAAGAATTAGTTCGGAAAAGGCAAAATTTGCATTTCCAGAAGTAGGTCTTGGCATTATTCCGGGCGGGGGCGGCACGCAGCGTTTACAACGAATTGTCGGACAAGGAGTAGCAAAAGAATTGTTATATTTCGGTGAAATGTTTGATGCCCAGCGTGCGTTGGATTTGCATATTGTGAACAAAGTAGTCCCGGCTCTTGAATTACTGGACACTGCTAAGGAATGGGCTCAAAAATTAGCTCAAAAGCCACCTGTTGCCCTCCAAATGGTTAAGTTGGCTGTAAATACGGGGGCGAATACCGATATGGAGTCTGGATTAATCATTGAAAGTTCCTGTTTTGCCAATGCCTTTGCGACAGAAGACCGTAAAGAAGGACTTCAGGCATTTGTTGAAAAAAGAAAGCCGGTTTTTGCCGGCAGATAAAAAGCCCATGCCAAGCAAGGGTTTGCCATTTAAAAGTCAGTTGAAACAGTGGAGGGATAGGGCTTGCTAATTGATAAGGTAGAAAATAAGTACTTTTTAAATAGTGAAATTTCTCCTGATCGTGTGTTTACCCCGGAAGATTTTGATAATGAACATGAAATGCTGGAAGAGATGGCCGGTAAATTTGTTATGAATGATGTCTTTCCAAAGCTGGAAGCAATTGAAAGTCAACAATTTTCTGAAACGGTAAAACTGATTAAAAAAGCAGGGGATCTTGGGTTGATTGGTGCTGATATTCCTTCTGAGGATGGCGGTCTTGAGTTAGGAAAGGTGAGCGCAGCCATAATTGCCGAAAAAATGGCAGTTGGCCGTTCATTTTCAGTGACATTTGGGGGCCAGACAGGGATTGGGGCATTACCAATTGCTTATTTTGGAACAGACTATCAAAAGAAACAGTTTTTGCCAGATATTTTGTCAGGTGAAAGAATAGCGGCTTATGCTCTCACTGAACCTTCAGCAGGGACAGATGCTCTGAGTGGCAAAACGACTGCCATTTTATCTGAATGTGGAAAATATTTTGTGCTAAACGGAGAAAAACAGTGGATTACGAATTCTGGCTTTGCTGATATTTTTATTGTCTATGCAAAGGTAGATGGTAAGAAGTTTTCCGCCTTTATTGTAGAAAAATCGTACGATGGGGTTTCTACCGGTGCGGAAGAAAAGAAGATGGGGTTAAAAGGCTCCTCTACACGATCGCTCATTTTAGAAAATGTTCGAGTGCCCATTGAGAATCTGATCGGCGAAATAGGACGCGGTCATGTCATCGCCTTTAATGTTTTGAACATTGGCCGCCATAAAATCGCCGTTACTTCCCTCGGAACAGCCAAACGGGCCATCGAGCTTGCCGTAAAATATGCAAATGAACGTAAACAGTTTGGAAAATCACTTTCTTCTTTTAATATAATCAAAACGAAAATAGCTGATATGGTCATTAAAACGTATGCAAATGAAAGTACTGTCTATCGGACTGCAGCTGAAATGCAAGCTGGATTTGAGGAAATGAAACTTTCCGGAGATGATTACGGGAAAACCATAGCGCGTTATGCTGTAGAATGTTCCATTAATAAAGTTTTGTCCACTGAAGCCCTGGATTTTATTGTAGATGAAGCCGTACAAATTCACGGTGGATACGGGTACATGGCGGAATATGAAGTCGAAACCCTTTATCGTGATTCCCGAATCAACCGTATTTTTGAAGGAACGAATGAAATCAACCGAATTCTCATCGCAACCACAGTGTTGAAGAATTATCAGGATTCACTTGAAGCAGCCGAAGTTAAGAATGAAGTCCTTCAATGGGAAAAGCAAGTCCTTCAACTTATGAAAAAGCTATTTCATGCTGCCATTCAATCTGTAGAAAGGCACTCGTTAAGTAATTTTAATATAGAACAAGAGATTGCCGCTTTCTTGTCAGATCTGGTTATTGCCATTTATGCAGTAGAAAGCTCCATTTTGAGGACGGAAAAATCAATCCTAAAAACAGGCGAAGATCCACATAGACTGAAGCTGGATTGTACAAAGGTATATACACATGAAACGTCGCAGCAGCTTGCACTTAGAGCATTAAACTTGATTAACCATTTAGGGGAAGAAGAGTACTTCTCCCGAAGCGCCAGTCTTTTAATAAAAAGCAGTTCAGTAGATATCGTTTTGATTAAACGTAGAATTGCTGATCTAATCATTGATAAAGAACGCTATCATTGTTAATTTGTGAAGAAATTATAGGTGAAAATAACCGTAAAAGCTGCAAATTCCTTTTTAAAAGGGTTTGCAGCTTTTTCCGTTAACCAGAATTTATAAAGTCTATCATTAATCAAAATATGGAAACTATAAACCTTGCAGGTTAATGATTAACTGGTTGAGAACAGTGAGTTGAAAAATTAAAGTTTTGTGGTAGATTTAGAAAAAAGGGACCTATTCATAGGTAAAAGGGGAAATAGTTATGCCATTGGAAATGATCCGCCAAGATATTACCAAAGTCAAGGCAGATGCAATCGTAAATGCCGCGAATACCTCACTGAAAATGGGAGGCGGTGTCTGTGGAGCCATCTTTCGAGCGGCCGGGGCCAGTAAGCTTCAGGAAGCTTGCAATCAAATTGGCGGGTGTGAGGTTGGAGAGGCCGTTATAACCGATGCCTTCCAGTTGAATGCTAAATATATCATCCATACACCTGGCCCGCGTTGGCAGGGCGGGGGTCAGCAAGAAGCAGCACTGTTAAGGGCATCTTATGAGAACTCTATGGAACTAGCAAGAAAATATCAATGTGAGTCGATCGCTTTTCCGTTGATTTCGTCTGGCATTTATGGATATCCAAAAGAAGAAGCTTTACAAATTGCTGTCGCCGCCATTAGTTCTTTTTTATTAAAACATGACATGCTTGTTTATCTGGTGGTTTTTGACAAAAGTTCCTTTGGGATTAGCCAAAAGGTATTTACATCAATTCATCAATTTGTCGATGAGCATTATGTCGAGGAAGCTGAAATATCCTTTTCCCGTAACCGTGAGGATGAATTTATATGGGAACAAAGACAGGAAGCTGAGATATTACAAGAGGATCTCTATCAAGAAGCGGAGTCTTTAGTCGATTTATTGGAGCAGCTTGATGAATCTTTTTCTGAGCGGCTGCTGCACTTCATCGATGAAAAAGGGATGTCTGATGTAGAGACGTATAAAAAAGCCAATATTGACCGTAAATTATTCTCGAAAATTCGTAATAGTGTCGACTATACTCCTACCAAGAAAACAGCTATAGCATTTGCGATTTCCTTACAATTGACTTTGGAGGAAACGAACGATTTATTGTCAACTGCCGGATATACATTGTCACGAAGCAGTAAATTTGATGTGATTATTGAGTACTTTATTCAACAAGCAAACTATAATATTCATGAAATTAATCAAGCCTTATTCGCTTTTGATCAAAGCTTATTGGGTGCTTAAAAATGTCGCTTTCTAAGCGACCTTTTTTTATTCAAATCTTGTTATCCTAGGTTTATCAATAATTGGAGGATGATAAGGATGAAAAGAAATGTAACGGAATTAGTGTTTATTTTAGATAAAAGTGGTTCGATGGCAGGGCTTGAAACAGATACGATTGGCGGTTTTAATGCGATGCTGAAGAAACAGCAAAACGCCGAGGGTGAAGCATTGGTAACGACTGTTTTGTTTAATCATCGTTATGAATTATTACACGACCGAATCAATGTAAGGGGGATTTCTCCGATTACCGAAAACGATTACGAAGTCGGCGGGACGACGGCATTATTAGATGCCATTGGTTCAACCATTCAAAAAATAGTCAATGTCCAAAAGCGAACTAGTGAGGAAGAACGTGCCGATAAGGTATTGTTTGTTATTACAACCGATGGAATGGAGAATGCCAGCCAAGAATACTCAGCTGATAAAATTAAAAAAATGGTCCAGTTTCAAAAAGAGAATTTTAGCTGGGAATTTATGTTCTTAGGAGCCAATATAGATGCCATTTCCACTGCTTCACGATTTGGTATTGATGAGGACTTTGCTGTGGATTATCAAGCTGACAATGTCGGAACACAATTAAATTATGAAGCAGTAAGTGAAGCCGTCACCAGCCTCCGTAGCGGCAAAAAATTAAATCGAAGCTGGAAAGAAGGAATTGAAAGGGATTATAATCGGCGCTCAAGAAATTAGATTAGAAGGAGCCACATAAGGAAAAGCGGGATCAGGAGCTGTTGCTCGACAGGTTGTTGTTAACAGTCCCTGGTTTCCCGCCCTTTTAGACTATTATGACTTCTTTTTTTTGCTAGCGTTTTGTTGATTATCTTTTCTCTAAAGCGCTTCGATTAGTTGCTTGTGGTGGTTGTTCGAGCCATTTTCTGTTGACCATGATGTTAAATCCGGTTTCTGCATAGAGTAAAATTTCGGTCATAAATTTACTGTAATGCGTTGCTAAGTCGATTCTCATCGATAAAGACAAAGCATGACCAACAAGGGTAATATCAATGGAATTCAAGAAATGAAAGAGTGATACAATGAGTTTGTCTGAAAAGGGCGACGTGGTTGAATCTGTTACTTCCATACTCACTGGAACCGTTCCCAGGAGATCTTCTTTTATTAAGATTTCATTAAAAAATTTAATTTGCTTTTCCGATATATCTTTTCCATTCTTTATATAAGTTTTTATTTCTTTGTCTTTTACCACCTGGAGTAAACCTTGACAAAGCAAGATAGAAAAGTAATTTCGTTCAATATTGAAAAATACTTCCATGAGCTCGATTGCATTTATAGGTCTTTTTTTACCCATTAAACCATCAATATAGGATAGTTTTTCGATAAATTCCACTTTTTTAGGATAATTAATCATTGGCGGTCTATCATATATTCCTTTTGATAGCATTAAGGTAGTGGAATCGGTATAAAGTTCTGAAGCTTGTTTTAAAGTAGTTGTAAAAAACTTGAGCACGTCAGGTCTTGCAACATTTGATGTGATGAACGAAAGGTTGATCATGCCCATTCGACTCATGGAATAAACAAAACTTAGGGCAAATAGATCGTGAAAAAGTGGCGGTGCGGTTAAATCAATATCTTCATCGGAAAACCCTTGTGGTAAGGGGATTTTTTCTTGAGAAAAGATGGAGCTAATCTGTTGTAAATGCTCAAGTGAAATCTCCAATGCTTTTTGAAGGATGGTTTTGATTTCATCATCTTGTAAATGATGAAGGAAATATTTTAATAAACATACTGACATTGTTTCTTGTATATATAACCCCCATAAGCCGCCAATTTCAGGACTAGATAATCTAATCTTATGATTAACCACCATAAATGCCTCCTAAATAATACTAAATAGTAGAGTGTCACCAATTCCTAAAATTATACATTTAAAAATTTTTTAGATAGAAAGTGGGGGAGATTATTCATTAATTTTTGAAAAACAGATGGTAGTTTGATACAAAAAAGACCTTTAATTTTTCTGAAGTTTCTGAATAGAATTGACGATATACCACATAATATGGTAATTTTACTTTAAGTAAACGTTTTCTTCATATCGTTTTTTGCGTAGATTTACACTATTAACCTAGTATTCTTGAACCATAGTATGAATGGAGGAGTTAATACATATGTCAAACATTCCGTCAATCTTTAATCATTTGAGGATTCCTGTGATTGGAGCACCACTTTTCATCATTAGTAATCCAAAGCTAGTTATTGAGCAATGTAAGGCAGGGATAGTTGGTTCAATGCCTGCACTAAATGCACGGCCAGCATCGCAGCTTGATGAATGGCTCGCGGAAATAACTGAAGAGCTTGCAGATTACAATGCCCGTAATCCAGAGCGTCCCGCCGCGCCGTTTGCCATTAATCAGATTGTCCATAAGAGCAATGATCGACTTGAACATGACATGGAATTATGTGTGAAGTATAAAGTTCCGATCATTATTTCATCTCTTGGGGCGCGCGAAGAAGTTAATATGGCTGCACACAGTTATGGAGGCGTTGTTTTTCACGATGTGATTAATAACAAGTTCGCTCATAAGGCGATTGATAAAGGCGCCGATGGGCTGATTGCAGTTGCTGCAGGAGCAGGCGGTCATGCTGGGGTTAAAAGTCCATTTGCCTTGGTCCAGGAAATTCGGCAGTGGTTTGATGGCCCGCTCGCTTTATCTGGGTCGATAGCTAACGGAAACGCGATTTTGGCCGCACAGGCGATGGGAGCGGATTTTGCTTATATTGGCTCCCCATTTATTGCCACACATGAAGCGAGGGCTGCTGAAGATTATAAGCAGGCGATTGTGGAAGCTACTTCTGATGATATTGTCTATAGCAATCTATTTACGGGTGTCCATGGCAACTACCTTGCGCCGTCTATCAAAGCTGCTGGCTTAGACCCCGATGCACTGCCTGAAAGTGATGCAAACAAAATGAATTTTGGCGGTGATGGTAAGGCCAAGGCTTGGAAAGATATTTGGGGCAGCGGTCAGGGCATTGGAGTTATAAACAAAATTTCAAGTACAGCCGAATACGTAAACAAACTTCATCAAGAGTATACCACTGCACGAGAGAGAATGATGCGTGGGGACGGTTCTCTTGCTCTAAATCAACTTGATTAGGCGTTTCTATAATAATGTTATGTAAACAGAAATTTAGCATAGTACATTCAAAATAAAACGGCTGCCTTCAGGGGCAGCCTCTTTCTTTTAGAGAATGGAAAAGGAGAAAGTTACTAAGTTCCTTTTGATTTTATTAATCCAGATGTGTAAGTCATTATTTCTTAAATTTGGTCAACCTTGGACACCATTTTCACCAAGCATGCGAAATAAAATACAACAGCAAATTTCAAGTTTATGTTATGGTAAATACTCCGGAGTTTAGGAAAGATTTAGTCCGTTTGTCAGGTCAAATCTACCATTGAGGGGGATTGTTATGAAAAATAAATCTATCATCATAATAGTAGTTGCCGCACTTGTCCTGGTAATGGGATATTATGTTTCGACTAGTTTGATAGGATCAAAGGAAATCAAACAGGGTGAGAAAGTTGAAGACAAGGCCGGAACCGATTCAGTGACCACAACTGCTGAAGCTGTGGATGACCAAGGTCAAATGGAAACTGGAACAAAAGTGGAGAGAGAATTACCGCTGGATATATCTGAAGAGAAAATACAAAACTCCATCCATTCCATGAGCCATGCTAAAGTCTATGCTAAGCAGAAATGGAGTCATCTAGAACCAACCCAAGAAAGAATTGATAGATTACTAGTGATTCTTGAGCAAAATAAGGATGAATTGGATTTTGATGATTTATACATCAGCATCCTAAAGAAATGGCAAGCAGGAGATTATAGTGATGCTGTTTCAGACCATAATGAAATTTGGAAGCTTCAAGATGGTACAGTAGGGAAGGCAACAAGATTACTCAGTGAAAAAGAGCAGGCAGAGTATCGAAAGAAACACTTTGAATAGCTGAGAAATGATGCGTGGGGACGGTTCTCGTGCACTAACTAAAACCATGCAGGAGAACCGTCCCCATGTGTCAAAAGTTTTGGAGAGCTGCTTTATTTTGCTCGAAGTCTACCACTAAGACGTCACCAAGTTCTTCATCCCGTTTATTTTCAAAACTGCCGTCTTCAGGGATGCGGATGGTTTCTACATCTCCACTTTTCTTTGTTAACACATCTTTTCCAATCATTAATAGGGTCGACTTATCGATATTTGTTTCTAAATATGTATTCAAGAGACCTACTAATTTAGGGAGTTTTACCACACTATGTAAACTTACGGCTTCTTTTGTTAATTTTGATATTACTTCTTGCTGTCTCTGAATTCGTCCGAAGTCACTTAGACGATCATGACGAAATCGAACATATCCGAGCAGCTCTTTACCATGCAGTTTTTGTTTCCCTTTTTCTATTGTCGTATCGATTCCATAAGACATTTCATATGGTACGTTAACTTCAATTCCCTTCGGCACAAGCAGATCGACCGCTTTTTCAAACCCTTTAAAGTCTACCATGGCATAATAATGAATATCTAAATCCAAATTTTCCTTAATTGTTTCCCTTAGTAATTCAGAGCCGCCAAACGAATAAGCTGCATTTAATTTCTGCTGACCATGCCCAGGTACTGTGACCAACATATCCCGCATAAGTGAAATAAGTTTTATTTTATGAGTTTTTGGGTCATAATGGGCAACCATAATCGTATCTGTTCGAGCTTGTTTTTCTCCCCGTGAGTCACTTCCTAATAAGAGGACATTAACGGCACCTAATTTAGGTTCATCACCTTTAAAAGCTTCTTTGGCTTCCACCTTTTTAAGTGGCTTATGTATGGTATTTACTGTTCCTTCTATGTACTGAAATAGATGATAAAGACCAAACATGAAAATTCCTAAGAGAAGAAAGGCACCAAACACTCTCTTCCATCTTACTCTAATTCTATTCTTTTTCGACCGTGTCAAAGTTTGCACCACCTAAGTTGAATGTTCACTATCTACATAACAATTAAATTTACCCTATTTTTTCATTCCTGAACAGAAAAAAGTAGATTGAGTTCACAATATTAAACCACCTGAAGTATTGATTATCCCATAATTTGTTTTCAACATTTTTACTATCAGATTACATTTTCATATTTTAACTGTTACTCATCTATTTTTCACAAAATAAAAGAGCTGCTCGAGTAGAGCAACTCTTCCTCCATTACTTCTCTTTCATTTGTTACTTTGGTAGATTATTCACTTCAAAGGCTACTCGTATACCTGATTCAATTGCACCTTGCATCCACCCGTGGGTAAGGGTTGTATGTTCACCGGCAAAGTGCACTCTTCCTTCAGGCAAAGATACATAGGGGAACAGCTCGAATTCCTGACCTGGTTCGAAGGTGGCTAACGCTCCTGTAGAATATGGATTATCAACCCAGCTAAAGGATGTCCCTACGACAAATTCAGAATAGACTTGGTCACCGTAAATTTCAGCTAAATTCTTTAACGCGTATTGAATACGATCTTCATTTGATAGACCATCCCATGTCAACGCTTCATCAGCCCATGTATAACTTGCCACTACCACAGCAGGTCCACTTGTACCAATACCTAGGCTTGGGTAATACGTAAAGCGGATGGGTAAATCCGTAATCGACTTGCCACCGCGTTGATTCCATCGTTCCCAGAACCTGCTTTTAAACTCTATACCGATTTTGGTGGCAGCCATATAATTTAATTCTCGAATCGCACGGCGTTTATAGTAGGAAAAAGAATGGTAGGGTTCCACTTCGACAAATCGTAAAACGGAGAAGGGGATTGTAATAATCGCTAGATCACTAGTTATGGTGGAAGAAGGAGCAACCGTGTTGGGATGGGAGGAATGAATAGATACTTGGTTGTAATATTGGGTAATTTTCGTCATCCTGTGATTGAACCGAATGACATCCTTTAACTGTGGTAGAAACGCTTTTGGGAGCAGATCCATTCCACCTGTAATTTCATAGTAACGGTCTGTTCTAAACTGGGCCAATTCCCGCAAGACTTCAAGAAATGACATTCCCATATAGGCCTCATAATCAAGTAGTATGCCGATCATATCAACCGCGCCTTCAGAAAAAGTAGTTCCATATTGATAATGGTAAAATTTTAAGAAAGAACCCAGTGAGTAGTCCTTAAATTCTTTTTCAATCATATTCCAGTTATTTACTGGATCTTTGTTAATAAAATCAATAATGGGCTGTAAGGCTAGATTTAAAAGATCCTCTGCGCTTTTCCCTTTTTCATTTGGGGCAACAGGAAAGTTTAGCATATCTGGATACCGTTCAAAAATAGTAAGACGCGTTTTAATTCCGTTGATATATAGAATATCGACAGGCGTTCGATTAATGAACACATTTAATTGTAACCCTAATTTTTTAATATACTCTAAGGTTAAATGATGGGCATCAGGAATACGCATCGGACCTGCATTAAGGTATAGTCCATTGTGGAAAGGGGAGCGAATTGTATAAGTACGACCACCCACGTGGTTAGCGGCCTCGAGGAGAATGACATTGTGGCCAGCTTCCTTCAATAATGATGCTGAAACCAGCCCTGCAAGTCCTGCACCGACAATTGTAATATTCTTAGGTACACTCGTCTTCGAAAGCCCATTTCTAATAATACTAATCATTTGTTGGTCCGTTAATTTGTTAAAATTGGTTTCAGGCATCTCATCTCCCCCTAATGAAATGTTTTATACCATTGTATTCATTTGAAGAGATCGCTATGTACTTTCTATATGAAGAGGAATGGTTAGAGATTAAGCTGGTTGAATCCTGTTCCTTGAGTCAATCAATAGTTTGAAAGGCTCTTTCCTTCACTCCAAACTAAAATCCACATCCCTCGTTGGGATTGGCGCTAGGATCGTTAGTGCTGAAGGTGCATTCCTATTGGTACCAATTATGCTGACAGTGTTAAAGATGCCACTAGAATGACTATTGCCGGTTGGAAATTTATTAAATACGTGTCATTTTTCTCATCATTAAAATATTTTATGTTAGGGGTGCTTGCCCCTTTTTTTTATACTAAGATTTGCTAACCTTGTGGATTGAGGGAGTCCTTAATAATAAAAAAAGGAGAAACACGATGAATGTATCTCCTTTTAATATAGGATTTCATGCAAGCATCTAAAAAAGAACCATAAATTATTCAAGGACTGTTCTGGCAGTATTTACTAATGCATCAATAAACGACAACAGGATCATTGGTGCTGAGATTGTCAAACACCGTTTTCATAACGCTTGGCGGGGTGTTGACACAGCCATGCGATCCATTGGTTTGATATATATTACCACCCCAATTTGACCTCCAGTTAGCATCGTGAAATCCCTGTCCGTCATTCGTAAAAGGTACCCAATATTGAACAGGTGTCTGATACGTAATTTTTCCGTTTTCTCTGCCCGTTAGGACGGAGGGTGTTTTCTTATAAAGGATATACCACACTCCGGGTGATGTACCATGTTGAGTACTTTGATTGCCAGTAACCACTTTGGTTGTAACCATTAATTTCCCATTTTTGTATATCCAAATTTGCTGCTCTGCTATGGAGACTTCAGCATACGTACCGCCAATACCATTGTTCGCGATAGTGTCATATCCATAGCCTTCACCTTTCCAGCCATTTCCATAAATATTAGAAGCGGAAACCGATTTCTCCCCATTTTCAAAAGCAGTCATAATACGCGGTATTTCTTTATCGACATTTATGGCCCAGCCATAGCCTTTAGCTTTAACCGAAACCACCGATCCAGAATGGGTCTGGAATAAGATATCCTTGTTTAATGTGGATTGGGTATTGTTAATTTCAACAATCTTTTTCTTAATATCACCCTCATCATCAATCTTGATCTGCAAATCTTTTGATATAGATGCATTTTTAATTAATTCGCCCGCTGTTAACGTATAAACCTTATCCTGAACCTTATAATCAACGGTCTGCATAAGAAATTCTTCCAGTCTTTTCTGTTGATTTTTTACGTACTCACTATCTTCTTTAATGGGCTGTAGGTATACTGGGTTAAGATGGATTTCACTAATATATTCTTGTTTGTCGTAGTCCTTCAAAATACTGGTGACATCATACTGTTCTCCGCTACCGCTGTTAGTGACAACAATTTTGCTTTGTTCCAAACGAACCACCGCATCTTGTGGGGCTTTTAAACTTTGATTCATGGTTAATAACTTTTCTTCTACCATTTTTTTTAACGTCTGGTTTCGATATTGATCCTGTTTACTGGGCATTAAAGAATAATTCTTAGCTTTTGAAGAAGGAAAAAACGTCCTCTGTCCCTTTAATATTTTTTTGACTTGGGGCAGGTCACTTTCTATAAATCCCATCTTTGTATCTTTTCCATCGAAAACTTGTTGATCTCCGACATAGACGGTATTTTTCAATATAGTTGTTTTTAATTTCTTTAGTGCCTGATCAGCGGTCATTCCACCGACTTTTATCCCATTAATCTTGATATGTGAATTAAAATGGCTTACTTGATAGTACCAGACTGATGCAATTAAGAGCACGATAATGAAGAGGAGACTTCCGGTAATAATCCTCCAGTCTGCGAACCACTTTACTAAATTTCCGCGTTTTTTGTCCATTTCATTCATTACTGTTGTGCTTTCCATTAAGTTTCCTCCAACCCAGATGATATTTAAGCTATTAATATGTTATTTTCAAAAATTATGTATTTATGTCATAGATTACAGTATTTTTGCAAAATTGTAACTTATACAATTATTCTACTAAATATCATAGTCGAACCTTGTCAGTTTTTGTGTATTCATAAATTTATTTTTAAATGAAAGGCTGTGTGAAAAATTAATGTTGATTTTTAAGCACGTTGATTGGAGCGGAAGGCGCGAAGACTCCTGCGGGAGTACGGGGCAGGGGAGACCCCGCAGGAGCGCAGCGACGAGGAGGCTCCCCGGCACGCCCGCGGAAAGCGAAGCGCCTGGAGCGGAAATCAACAAATAAGATTAACAGAGCCAAATAAAAAAACAGACGAAAATTAATCGTCTGTTTTAAAAAACTAATTATTTTACATACATTGCCAAACCGGTCAAGTTATTAATCGAAATGGGACAAACGGACCTAGATATGGAAAGGCACCAGGATACCCATAAAGGGTTGGTGTAAAGTAATAGATACTATGTCCAATTTGAATTTTATTAGGATGATAGTGTAATAACTGATTCCAAGCGCCAAACATTGGAGAAGGGTATCCTAAGTAAATGGGTCCGTTTGTACCCGTAATGATTGTGGGCATGCTACCACCATCCAATTACTTTTTTATCATTTTATGTTTTACATACAAATAGGAGCATGCTTTTTTAAACCGCTGACTTGTACACATATGTATTAATTCATCCCTAAATATCTAAATGCTGCTGGCACATTTCTTGGAAATAAATCTTCACCCTATTCGCGATAATGCACTATGCTAAAGGGTTGACCATTTAATAGGGGAAGGTTATGTTGATTAACATCTATGTTCTTGTTGTAGGGGATGATAATGTATCTTTCACCATTCTCTTTGTTGACTTCTCCTCTGAATTTTTTGTATACAAGACTACTTGCAACCTCCAAGGAAGACGCTTCTATAGTTCCTTCCATTTTGTATCTATATTTACCATTCCTATTTTTACTTTTTAGCAAGATATATTTCATGTTGGATTCTTCCTTTCCTTTTCCATTCTTTACCACGATTTCTCGTTTCGTAAACAACCATTTACTTACGTATAGAAATTACCTATTTTAGTAGCTTCTACTCTAATAAATAAAACAATATAAGCTCATTTGAAATGGTACACTGTAATTAGAAGACGAAAGAACCTTTAAGGAGGTAATGATGATGCCTGTCATTCCAGCACAGCAAAGAGATAAAATGAGCTCGTACCAAAATCTTCGTTCCCTATATGAACAAAACATTACTGTAAATAGCATTGCTGAAACATTAGTCACGTGTAATCACATTGATGATGCCTCTAGTATTAAAAACATGATGGTGATAAAAGACTATGATGTTCTGGGGTTGGAGAATAAGGGGATTGTCATGGGCTATGTGGTAAGAGATGAACTGAAGGAAGGAAGCTGCCAAGAGTTTTATCGGAGTTTTAGTCCTACTGAACTTGTCTCGGAATCAACATCACTTTTACATACACTTTTTATCTTTAAAGAAACTGAAAGAATTTTTGTCCTAGAAGGAAATAGGATCACAAAAGTTGTCACACTTGCAGATCTTCAAAAGCCGCCGATTCGAATGTTATTATTTGGATTGATCTCCTTATTAGAAATGCACCTGTATCGAATTATCCATGATTATTTTCCCAATGAAACTTGGAAGCATCATTTAAATCCCAGGCGGATTATTATAGCAGAGGACTTATTCTCTCTTAGAAAATCTAAGAATGAAGCTATTCAATTAAGTGATTGTTTGCAGATTTGTGATAAGCGGGACATCATTCTCAATGAGGGACCGCTGAGGGAGCTTTTGGGTTTTGAAAACAAAAGTAAAGGGAAGAAGTTTTTTAAAAAATTAGAAGACCTGCGTAATAATTTAGCTCATTCACAAACTATCAATACAGAAAACTCTTGGCAGGAAATGTTCACTTTAATCGAGCAGACGGAGAAGTTAATAGAGGAATGTGAAAAGATAAAATAGACTATATTAAATTGAATGGATCGATTTGAGACTGAGTTGGCGCTTTATCAAAGGCGCCAGCTTTTTCTTATTGGAAATAAAAAAAGAAGGTAAATTTCACCTTCCTCATGCTCATTAACAATGGCTATTAACTCCGTTGAATGGCAGATGTTGAGAAGCTTTTCACCATCTTTTGCAGGTTTCGATGACCTTCCCTTAATTTTATGGTTTCTTCAATAATTTTTTGGAATCCTTCCAAATCCCGATCAGTTGCATTTAATAAAGACTTCGGTAGACCTTCGACGATTTGTTGTAGGGTTAGCTCGCTCAAGGGATCATGACCACCTTTCAACTTATTCGTTAGACATCTGTTCCGTTTTCTTTAATATTTTGTAAAGGGAAGCATTTTTCCTGCCACCACCTTGTAAAACTTATCTACAGGAATCTCCATATTTTATAAGTAATTGTAAAATTTCATCTTTTTCTTACAAATTAAGACGACAATCAAACGTTGATTTCTCATATTTGTAGAAATCTTTTTTTGAAAGTCTTGTCTGAACCTAACTCTTTTCATGTGATAACTATAAATAAAAGTTGAAAGGTGTCTATTGACTCAGAAAAATAAGAGAGGATGAAAACAAAAATACGTCAAAGGAATCTATTTTAATAGATTCAGAATTGTTAAACTATTATTACCATCATGGGTTGACTTCAATTAAATCTGTCAGGAGGGAATACAATGGAGCGAAAAGTACGCTTGATTCCGTACCAAGTGATTACAGAGGTTGAAGAAGTAACCGAGGTGCCAAAAGGGGTCGAAATGATTCAAGCCCCAAAGGTCTGGGAAAAAACGAAAGGGAAGGGAATCACGATTGCGATTCTAGATACCGGCTGTGATCTCACGCATCCCGACTTGAAGGAACGAATTATTGGTGGAAGGAATTTCACGACTGATGACAAAGGCAGGAAAGAGATCTATCGGGATTACAATGGTCATGGCACCCATGTGGCTGGCACGATGGCTGCGACAGTTAACCAAAGAGGGGTAGTCGGTGTTGCGCCTGAGGCAAATCTATTAATTGTTAAAGTCCTTGATAAAAACGGTTCCGGCCAGTATGAATGGATCATCAATGGGATCTACTATGCCATTGAACAAAAGGTGGACATCATTTCCATGAGTCTCGGTGGTCCGGAAGATGTACCCGAATTACATGCAGCCATTCAAAAGGCAGTGGAACAAAATATTTTAGTCGTTTGTGCCGCTGGGAATGATGGCGATGGTCAGGATGGTACCAATGAATTCGGTTATCCTGGTTTTTACAATGAAGTAATCAGTGTAGGAGCTATCAACTTGGATCGAGATATTTCTGATTTCAGCAATTCAAATAATGAAGTGGATCTTGTCGCTCCTGGTGAAAATATTCTATCTACCTATCTGAAAGGAAGATATGCTACGCTTAGTGGAACCTCAATGGCTACTCCACATGTTTCTGGTGCATTAGCTCTGATCAAATCCCTTTCAAATCAATTATTCGAAAGAGAGCTGACAGAGCCTGAACTCTATGCCCAATTAATCAAGCGAACGGTTCCGTTAGGAAATTCTCCAAAATTAGAAGGAAATGGAATCCTATATTTGACGGTTATTGATTATTTATCGGAAGTATTCCATATAGTTGTTCAAGCAGAAATGCTGAAGGTATAAAAAAGAAAAACACTCGCTGCAAAAATGGCGAGTGTTTTCTTCTCATATAGCAAGAAATATTTTATTTAAATACTGTCACTCCTACATAAACTCCTGCTAAAAAGATTGTGGTAATCACAACGACATGAAGGACAATCCAGGCCCACCGGCCATACCTAAATGACTTGTGTGAAATAGGTTTTCTTAAATCGGGCGGAACTAATTTACTGCCTAAACCCTCAAGTAATAAATAAAAAATCCACCAGATAGTATAACTGTCCCATAAATCCCACTCTGCTTCGAACTTGAAAATAGTCGTATGCTTTAAAATCACTTCACTTAAAACTCCAAGATGAACGATCGTCCAGTAAAAAGGGATCTTCCAAACCCATTTTTCAGGACTATATCGTATTCCGAACAAACTAATAAATGGAAAAACAGTTGAAACTAGTCCATATGGTATTAAAAGATGATCGTGTAAGACATTATTGGGAAATGAATAAAAGCCTACAAAAGTAAATAAATAACACAAGAAATTAGCGGATAGAAGACTAATTAAAAATATTAAACCATAATGTCTCCAACTCAGTCGAATGAAAAAAATACAGCCGCATATTCCAAAAATCATAATGAAAGCCATTATTAAATCTTTATTCATTTTTTCACCATTCATGTTTTCCTCTATTTTCCCCGATACCTTTATCATTATTCTGAGTAAGAATATATTAATTACTAATAAGAATTTATTGATATTCGATAAAAAATAAATTATTATTAAGCCAGAAAATATAAAAAACGAGGTGTGTATCATGAAGAGAAGTAAAACCAACTTTTTAAAACTAGCTATTTTATTTATCGGGATGATCATTTTCGCTTTGTGTTTGTGGCTGCCTAATTTGGCTAGAGATGCAGCAGAGATGAACCCAGAGTATTCATATCTGCAGTATCCAGTTCTTATCGGTCTGTATGTTTCCGCTATCCCATTTTTTCTTGCGATGTTTCAAGCTTATAACCTGGTCCGTTTAATTGAACGTAAAAATGCCTTTTCAGACTTAGCGGTACGATCACTAAGAATGATTAGGAACTTTGCCGTAACCATTATTGGTATATATGTGATTGGGATCATTTTTCTTGCTATACAAAACGCATTGCATCCTGGAATAGCACTAATGGGTATTGGCATTGTATTTGCCTCACTGGTTATTTCCGTTTTTTCAGCCGTTCTACAGGAACAGCTAAGAAGCGCACTGGCATTAAAAACAGAGAACGAATTAACAGTCTGAGGAACAGCATGGGGACGGTTCTTTTGCACTATTTTAAAGAGTAAAAGACACAAGGCAGAATGGAATGCTTTTAAATACTGGAATTTAAAACAATGCCAAGGAAATCGCTTTGGCGTTGTTCTTACATAATAAAGTAATGCCAAGAGATGTATTAGAGGTTTAAAAAATCACGTATATCTTTTACAACCTTATCTTTCGGATAATTTTTATATAAATTGCTTGTTAATCGAATCGGATCACCAAAGAAATATCGCTCATAATGGGTTTGTCTTGTGCCAAAAGAGCTCATTGTCATATCCCATGCCAAGCGAAAGATTTTCACTCGTCCTTCGGCATTTACGTTGGTCCCTTGCAAATATTGGCTGAGATCTAATTTAATATCCGATTCAAAGTCTTTTTCTGTGGGCAACGAGATCATTCCACTTGCACCAATAAGTTGAATGATTTCGCAAAAACGGGGATAAATACGTGGAAAAATGTTACTGGCCACTTGGAGAGGGAAGATGTTAGGACGCATATACCCCCATTGATCTAATTCTGCATCAGTTTCGGATTTATCTAGTAGTGCTTTCAAGGTCTCAAGACCGATAATAATCTCCGAAAGCTTTTCCTGAATATGTTGATATTCGCTTACATTGATGGTTTGAATTAAGAGTTCGGCCAAACCTAAAATAAATTCGGCTTTGACAATTTGTCTAATGATGACTTGATGGGTGGCATAGTGATGGAAGGAGCTATGGAGCATAAAGTCGGTTGTGGCTTCAACATTATCATAGAAAAAGACACGATCCCAAGGGACTAATACATTGTCAAAGACAACAATCGTATCCATTTCTTCATATCTAGAACTAAGAGGGTGGTTAAAGTGCGATTCTCCTCCAACCAAGGATTCACGGCAAATAAAACGTATTCCCTTCGTATTAGAAGGAATGGAAAAAGCAAATGCTTCTTCTGGATCTAAGAATCGCCTTGGTGCCGTATAAACTAGCACTTCGTCTGTTAATCCGCCTTGGGTAGCCAGAAGCCTAGCCCCTTTAACCACAATACCTTTTTCATTTCGTTCAACGACCTTTGCGGAGATTGGTTCCTTGGAATTTTCAATATAAAATTCCGAACGATTCGCTTGGGGAGTAATAAAGGTATGTGTAAAAGAAAGATCATGTTCTCTTGCTTTTTCATATAAGGATCGGATATTATCAGGAAAACAATTTTCCTTTCCTTCTAACAGGAAAGAAGAGGAGGAGGCAAAGCTCATCATAACGCTGTTCATATAGTCCGGACTTCTGCCCATTAACCCATGTGTTTGCCTAGCCCAAATTTCAATCATCTGCCGTCTCCGCTTTAAATCCTCTTTCGTTTTGGGCTGTAAATAGGAGAGCCCAATCGGGTTTCCTGTTGTTGGTGATAGAAACGTCATCTTCTCTTTTAGTTCTTCTTGATTCTGCAGATCATACAAAGAGGCCTTTGTCTGGAGAATCCCTTTTAATGCGGAATGCTCAGACAGTTTGCCTTCGATTTTTACTCCATCATACCAAATTTCCGGTTTGTTCTGATTTAATCGTTCTAAAAATGTATGGCCATCAATAATCCCCATATTCCATTCCACTCTCCATTTTCGATAATCCGTACAGGACTGCTAGTTCCATAATATTGGATTAGCTCCAAGCTTGTTCCAAATGGATAAGCCTTGTTTTATTTTGGGGGATTAAGATTACTTTTGCTTTCTGAAAAGTGGGTGGCTTTGGACAGAATGAGGCTAAATTATATTAATAGTGTCCGAAGTTAGAGCAACTTCGGACACTAGATGGCTAAACCATAACAGCCCTGTCCGAAGTCAGAGCAACTTTGGACACAAGGCGACTAAACTTCAACAGCCCTGTCCGAAGTCAGAGCAACTTTGGACACAAGGCGGCTAAACTTCAGCAGTCCTGTCCGAAGTCAGAGCAACTTCAGACACAAGGCGGGTAAACTTCAGCAATCCTGTCCGAAGTCAGAGCAACTTTGGACACAAGGCGGCTAAACTTCAACAGCCCTGTCCGAAGTGAGTGCAACTTCAGACACAAGGCGGGTAAACTTCAGCAATCCTGTCCGAAGTCAGAGCAACTTCGGACACAAGGCGGCTAAACTGCAGCAATCCTGTCCGAAGTCAGAGCAACTTCGGACACAAGGCGGCTAGACTTCAACAGTCCTGTCCAAAGTCGGTGCAACTTCGGACACAAGATTGCTAAACTGCAACAGCCCTGTCCGAAGTCAATGCAACTTCGGACACAAAATGGCTAAACTGCAACAGCCCTGTCCGAAGTTAATGCAACTTTGGACACAAGGCGGTTAACCTTCAGCAGCCCTGTCCGAAGTCAGTGCAACTTCGGACACAAGGCGACTAAACTGCAGCAATACTGTCTGAAGTCAGAGCAACTTCGGACACAAGGCGGGTAAACTTCAGCAATCCTGTCCGAAGTCAGAGCAACTTTTGACACAAGGCGGCTAAACTTCAGCAGTCCTGTCCGAAGTCAGAGCAACTTCGGACACAAGGCGGGTAAACTTCAGCAGTCCTGTCCGAAGTCAGTACAACTTCGGACACAAGGCGGAAAACGACTAATTTAAAATTCGCTTCTCACCCTGGATTTCTTGAATGGAGCTAATATTTTGGGTGAACTCCAGTGTTCCCATATATTGGCCATTTTCATCTCTAACAGCAAAATAACGGATGTAAATATATTTATCTTTGAATTTTATATAGAAATCTTCAACGTCTTTTACACCCGCTTTAAAGTCATGCAATAATTCTTCGACGACATGGACACTTTTTGGGGGATGACAGTTTTGCACGGTCCGGCCAATGACCGCTTTGGTGCGGGCAAAAATTCTTTCTTTGCCATGAGAAAAGTAGCGAACCACATCATCTTGGTCAATAAACGTAATATCGACTGGCAAATGATTTAACATAAGATCAAGTTGTTTAATCGATAAAATCCCAGTTTCCATTCTAATAAATCCATCGGTAAGTGCCTCTTCCTGAATCCCTTTTCTTTCAGGTTTCCAAACGCCTGCCGGTCCAGTTAAACAAAAACCAATTTCATCACTTTCATGGGCAATTTTGACCCATTCGTCTTCGGTTAAAGTCTGCAGGGCCATTGGAAATAGAATATTTTCCTCTTTAAATATCATTTCACTGACTTCTTGGATCACAAAGTAGAGAGCATCGATAACGGGTTGTTTTTCTCCGTTATAATGTGTTAGTTTTGCCTTTGCCTCTTTTATGGCATCACGAATTCTATCATCCACGCCCCACATCACCTGGGTAGGGCCCATGATTCCGTAGGTTTCTAAATACGGGAACAATAGATTTTCTTTGCGGCTGTAATGTTTGTCTATATCTAGTAATAGATTTAAATCCTCTAACAGTTTATAAATGTTTTCTTCGTTATCTTCTTTTTCAAACCGATCATAATGGAGTTGAAGCTTGAAATTGACTAATAGATCAATTTCTTTATTTTCTAATTTAAATGTATGGATCGGGTGCCCTGGTTGCTCCTCAGGCTTATTAGAACGGTGAATCTCCTCAATCGAACCTTTAAAAATAGCGGTATGGACCGAACATAACCGCTGTACTTCCTCAACAGGAATACCTTCTTCCTCCATAAGGGCTTGCTCGAGTTTAGAAATCTCCGCCACCGTAATATTACCAGCCGCTTCTTCAAATTGAGCTTTTACTTCTTCGACACTTTTGCCATTATGCAAATCTTTAATGATTTCTTTTAATATGGTTTGTCGCTCTGATTGACTTTTGGTTTCTTGTTCACGGTTATTAATTATTTCGCTCATGGTAATTGCTCCTTATTGTGTAATGGTAAATCCATTTTCTTCAAAGGTTTTTATGACATGATCTAAAGAAATTCTTTTCATTCGGCAGCCATTTGGTAAGGTCATAACGCGACCGGCTGTTTTCAACATTTGGGGATTGGTGATATTTTCAAAACCAAGTTCCTTCATGATCGGAATGATTTCAGGGAACTCATTGCATAAATGGAAAACAGGTAATTGTAAATTCAATAATTTTGACATCATTATCGCTCCTTAAAGAGGGACTGATAATATTTCTCACTAGGAATATACCATAGGAGCGATTTTGGATATGTGATGCGAATCACAAATAAAAAACTTATTGATAAAAAGTAAAATATGAGGGGATAAAAGAACGAGTTAGCGTAATTTGTTTGCTAATTCATGAGGATGATAGTGTGGAAAAAAAGTCACAATGACTTAAAAAATTTTAATGATGAATATGACCTTTCAAAATTGTTTTAATTTTCCATGCTATACTTTATATATGGGTTGCCGAATAAGATATAAAAACTCTCAATGAATTATTCATTAATAAACATATAAAAAGGGGGGTCTGTAGAAGATGAAATGGATGAGAAGATTTAAAGACCGGCTTACAGGATTAAATGAAGCCATTACCCGGTTTCCTTTGACTACGCTATTCCTTTTAGCTGCCGCGATCACAGACGCTTATATGATTAGTGTCGAACAGGAAAATTACAAATGGCTGTTAACCTTTATTGTTGGCGCGTTTTTGAGTGCGGTGGCCCAGGTTGCAATTGAACGATTTTTTTCTAAACAATCAGCCCGGTTCATGCTCATGGGTGTCGTGGTCTTGTTAACAGGGGGATATTACCTTATTATCAGGCAAGTACCACAACTTAGTATGGAGATATCGATTAGAACAGTAGTGTCTCTGTTTGCTTTACTTATTGCCTTTATTTGGATTCCTGTAATAAAAAGCAAAATAACCTTCAATCAAAGTTTTATGATTGCCTTTAAATCCTTTTTTCTCTCCCTGTTTTTTGCTGGTGTCATTTTTGCAGGTATTAGTATTATTCTTGCAGCCATCAATCTGTTGATTCTTCCAATTGACTCGAAAGCTTTTGCCCACACAGCAAACCTTATTTTTATTTTATTTGCCCCGATGTTTTTTCTTTCGCTTATTCCAATCTTTCCAAGAGAAAGTGCTCGAGATCGGGCGGATGAAGTTGATGAGATTCAAATTGACAGGATAGAAAAGGCAGCTAATTGTCCAAAATTCCTAGCCATTTTGATTTCCTATATTTTCATTCCACTACTTGCTGTATTTACTTTAATTTTGGTCATTTATATTATCAAAAATATCGGCGGAAGTTTTTGGATAGATAACTTACTTGAACCCATGCTAGTAGCCTACGCGATCACAGTTATTTTAATTTATATATTAGCAAGCGAACTAGACAACAAGTTTACCATCTTTTTTAGAAAAGTGTTTCCTAAAATCCTTGTTCCGATTGTTATCTTCCAAATTATTTCGTCCTTTCTAACTCTGACAGATACAGGTATTACCCATACAAGGTATTATGTGATTTTGTTCGGACTGTATGCCGTAATTTCCGGTATCCTTTTGAGTTACTTGCCGGTCCGTAATAATGGAATTATCGCTCCCATCCTTATTGTATTTGCGATTATTTCCATTCTTCCCCCTGTGGATGCTTTTACGATTAGCAAACATAGTCAAATTAGGACACTTGAAGACGTTCTTGTGAAAAATAATATGTTAGAAAATAATAAAATTATACCAAAGGACAAAATCCCTAAGAAGGATAAAGAGATCATCACTAAGACGATCAATTATTTAAGCATGATGAATTATACCAAACAGGTTTCCTTTCTTCCTAAAAATTTTAATAGCTATGAGGATTTTCAGATTACCTTTGGCTTTGACGAGTTTAATGATCCTAAGAATAACTCAGGGCAATCCACTTACATTAGTGTCAAAGAGCCGATGCCGATTTCCATAACCGGACATGATTTCTTTTTCCAAATGGGACTGTCTAATCCTTATAATAATGGTGAGGAACAGTTCGAAATAGAAAAGGCAGGTAGTAAATACGTCATATTAAAAGAAATCAATGATAATAAAATTGATATAAAGTTAATGAACGAAAATGAAGAAAATCTGCTTGTTTTTAAAACAGACGAAATTTTTGATCGCTTTTCCACCTATCAAGGTGAACATATTATTACTGCAGAAGAAGCTACTTTTACAAAAGAAAATAATCAAGCAAAAATGACCATTGTTGTTCAAACATTAGATATGCAAAAAGATGCCAGTACACAGAATGCTTCGGCCATGGTTTATGTATTTGTTCAGATTAAATAGGTTCTGATGTCTGCGAAAATCAATCAGCATAGCCTGAAAAAAAGTAAGCAAACTAACCCTTGTGGGAATAAAAATCAAACCTGCAAGGGTGGTGAAAGCAATGAAGAATAAGAATGACCAATTTAAGAACAAGAACGTTCTTCCAAAAAGAGATGTTGAATTTGCCGGAGAAAATGGACTTGAGAAAATAGCCTTAAGAGCACAAAAAAAATCTAAATAAGAAATCTATCTTTTAAAATCAAACAAAAAGGTCGTCCTCGGACGATCTTTTTAGTTGGAATTTTTAGCACATAACACTACATACACGTATCTATTTTGGGTTTTTAGCATATTTGTTATCGGAGAAATTTTCAGGCAAAATCAGTCAAATTGATAACGAAAAATGGTAATATTCAACTATAATAGTTTTACAAAAAATGGGGGACAGTTATAGAATTCTTATTTTGGTTAATAGACTTAAAGAAATGAATTGAGGGATGGGCGATGGAGTTATTTAAAGTGATAAGTGGGATCCTAGGGCTTGTAATCATAGGTTCTGGTTTGGTACTACTTATTATTCGAGCAGTTAATCAATCACTAATTATGAAAAAAGGGAAAAAACTAGTAGCCAATGGTGGCATAAGTGAATTAGTGGAGCTGAACGTGAATGGGACGAACCAATATTTATTAATTGAAGGAAAAGATAAACAGAAACCGATCCTGTTGTTTTTGCACGGCGGACCCGGTCAGCCCTTTCCATTCGGGGTTAGTGCAAGAGGCGCATTTCCGCAAATTCCCAATCATTATCTTGTTGTTTATTATGATCAGCGTGGTTCCGGGAAAAGCTACAACAAACATATTCCGCTAGATTCGATGAACATCCATCAATTTGTTGAGGATACAGATGTTGTTGTAGATTATTTAAGGTACCGATTTAAACAAGACAAAGTGGTCTTAGCAGGTGTATCTTGGGGTACGATTATTGGCACAAAGTATTGCAGCAGCTATCCCGAAAAGGTAAAAGCATATATTGGCCTTTCACAGTTCGTTGATAACAAGGAAACCCAACGTCGCTCTATAGATTGGTTGACAGAAATTGGCCAAAATCAAAAAAATGAAAAAATGCTCCGGGATCTTAAGTCTCTTGGAGAACCGCCTTTTACAGGGGATGAGGATAAATTGCTGTCACAGTATATTTCGAAATACTACGGTGACAATTACAGCGATGAAAAGGTGGAGAAGGCCAATATTTTAGGGCTGATAAAGTCTGCCTTCATTTCTCCGGATTACACGTTAGCTGACATCTATAAATCTATGATGTCGGGAGCAAGCTTTAGTTTATTTAAAGCAAAAGACCTGCAAAATGAGATTCATCAGGTAAATTTCATGGAAGAAATCAGTCAGTTAAAAATGCCTGTTTATATTTTTCAAGGGGTACATGATAAACTCACTAATTATAAACTGACAAAAGAGTTCACCGAACGTCTTGTTGCATTGGAAGGTAAAGAATTTATTCCTCTTGAACAATCCGCACACTATCCGAATCAGGCAGACTTTAATTTGATTTTTTCTAGGTTGGAGGAAATTTCTACTATAACTGAGGGAAGTCATTTAAGATTGTAAAAAGAGTTTGAGGTATATCCCAGTTTGTTATGTTTGCAAATATAAATTACAAAGAGTAATTTTATTTCTATAACTATTGAAATAAACACTTATTATAGTATTTTTCGGGAAGTGTGGAATCAAAAGCAACAAAGAAGGGAAGTAGGATTCATGAAATTAAGTGTTCTAGATCAAGCGCCAATTACAAAAGGGAATCCTCCTGCAGGTGCCTTAAAAAAAGCAGAGGAGCTAGCTATTTTAGCAGATGAATTAGGTTACCACCGCATGTGGATGGCTGAACATCATGGCACAGGGTCTTATGCAAGTTCGGCTCCGGAAGTTTCGATTGCCTATTTGGCTGCTAAAACCCAGAATATCCGAGTTGGAACAGGCGGCGTGATGATGATGCATTATTCGCCACTAAAACTTGCTGAAGTGTTTAAAACACTTAGTGCCTATGCTCCCGGCCGGGTCGATTTTGGTGTAGGCCGCGCTCCTGGTGGCGATAATTATGCCATTTATGCGTTGTCGGAAGGACGGCAGCCCATGGTGAATAATATGTATGAAAAATTCGATATTGCCTTACAGCTCATGAAAGATGAAGTCCCTGAACATAATTTATATAACAAAACCATTGCTACTCCGTCCCAAGTGGTTCTGCCAGAAGCCTGGCTGTTGGGATCCACTGGTAACAGTGCCGTGATGGCAGGTCGAAGGGGTGTGGGTTATTCATTTGCCCAGTTTTTTAACGGAGAAATGACAAAAGAAATTCTCGATTTATATAAAGACCAATTTACTCCTTCTGCATTTATGGAGCGGCCACAGATTTCCGTTACGTATTTGGTAACCACTGCGGAAACAAAGGAAGAAGCGGAGTTTGAAGCCCTTCCACAAGATATCGCTAGGCTGAATTTAATGAAAGGAAAACTTGGTCAGCTGCTTACACCGGAAGATGCGCAAAGTCATCCATTAACGGAAATGGAACGAATGCAGATTCAAGAGAATCGTAAGAAACTGCATTTAGTGGGTTCAGCTGCAGAGGTTGCGGAAAGACTTCAGCGGGAGCAGGAATATTATGGCTTTGATGAAGCCATGATTTGTAGTATTCCGCATTCCCAAGAGAAACGGTTAAACGTGTATCGTTTACTGGCGCGGGAACTTATTAATTAATGAATAATTTTTTTAAAAGAAAAAACTCCTTAGAAGGACTGGCTAGTTAACGAATTAGCCAAGTCTTAAAAAGGAGTTTTTTATTAGTTACTTGGGAAAAACGCTTGAATTTCATTGGATAGGATGGCCGTTTCGTCTGGAAACCAATAGTATGTTTTCCCATCAAATTGCAGGTTAAACATATATGCAACTGGATCACCAGTATAAAAAACCATTTGATAGTAAAATGGGTCTTTTTCATTTGTGTCCGGTTGAAAGTCAGGTGATTTCTTACCATTCTGTAAAATTTGAAGGAAATTCTTAATTTGCTCAGGATTTGTGATCTCTGTTAGTTTCCTAGTACCTTCAGGTGATTGCTCTTGGAAAACTTCCACTCGGTCCACTTTATCCAACGGCATGTTATTAAAATGCCATTGGAATGTTTCATCGTCTCTTGAGTAATAAAGACTATAGCCATTAATATTTCGAGAGGATTTAACGGCGAGAAGATGTGGATAGCCCTTTACCGCATAAAAGTCTGTTCCTTTTTCATGAAAGGCGGCATCCCCATTTTTAATTTTATATTCAGGATCTGAGACATTGTCTGCCACTTTAAACTTTACCTCTCCTATTTTTTCACCAACGTACGTTTCATCAGCTAGGACCCCGCTATAGATACCATCATACTCAATTCCATTCCACTTAATGAAATCCACCCAATCAATGATCGTATGAGAGCCAAATGGACTCGACTGACAGCCAGCTAAGATTGTTATAAGAAGGATAAACAGACTTAGGGATTTCTTCATTTTCTCACCTCTACTTTTATAGACGAAGCAAATATCGCGTTCGTTACAATCTAATGTGACAACTTCATTTATAAATAAAGAGACAAATTATGGGGGAAAATGAACACAAGAATGTTTTTAATTAATTTAATAAGGTGGGCTAAAGATGAATCAGAAAAATGCAAGGACCTTCTCTGTTGAATATGAGTTAAACGGGGTCATTTTTTTCAAGAATGTAACGGCAAATAGTATGGAAGACGCCAAACTTCAGGTTCAGAGACAACAAACTAATGCAAATATTCAAGCTGTCTCAATTGTTGGAGAAGAAGGAAATGAACATTATGCTGGATAGTGTAGAGAAGAATGAGGAAAAGTAGCTCGGAGTGAAAGGAATAAAAAAATGAAGAAATGGTATTTCGTTATTCTTAGTTTGTTGTTCATCATGCTAATGAATTCTTCTTATGTTCAAGCATCAGAAAAGCAACCAGGCAATATTTATGTGGTAATGGCCGGGGATACTTTTCTCAGTGTAGCTGCTAAATTTAACATTTCTGAGGATGAACTAAAAAGAACCAATGGATTAATATCTACTTCCTTACAAGCCGGTCAGAAATTGTTTGTACCTTTTGTGTATGAGGTATCTCCAGGAGATACCTTAGAAAAGATTGCAGTGACTTATCATTCTACTGTTCCCCACATCAAAGTAATGAATGGTCTCACCTCTGATTCTATTCATGTTGGCCAAATGTTAAAGATTGCTCCTAAGAGCCTGAACATGCAAGGGCAGTATATTTTAATGACAAGAGAAGATTTTAAGCATTGGTTGTTTAACAATCGTTTTCATCGCAAGATTACACTTATCCAGGAACACCACACCTGGTTACCGTCGTACAAACAATTTAATGGTCGTAATCACTTTGCTGTTGTGAAGGGGATGGAGTCATTTCATGTGAATTATAGGAAATGGAAGAATATCGCGCAAAATATAACAACTTTTCCTGATGGGTTAATAGCTGTGTCACGACCCTTTGATCTAGCACCCGAAGGCTCGATTGGGGCTCTGGCTAATACCAATGGCCTTGCGATTGAAAATGTAGGAAACTTTGACTTGGGTAATGATGTCATGACGGCCGAGCAAAAGGAAACGATTGTTTATGTTGCTGCGGTCCTTAGTATTAAATTTGGATTAACCCCGTCCATTGACAGTATCACGTATCATCATTGGTGGGATTTAAGAACGGGTGAACGGATCTTAGATAACAGTAAAAATCATATAACGAAAACCTGTCCAGGAACCGGTTTTTTCGGGGGGAATACCACAACAAGTGCAACCAAATACTTTTATCCACTTGTATCGCGGAAAATGCAAGAAATACTGTCGGCGATGAACTGAGATTAAATATTTTGAAAAAAATAGGAAGGTACCTTTCTTGAAGATGGGGAGGTACCATTTTTTAGTGAAATTCTCAAATTTACTATAATTGCAGTTAATATTTAAATAATTGGTAATTAGAACCCCTCTAAGCGACTGAACTCCTAATCCTTTTCCTCATACGGTCGAATAGAGCAGCCCTAAACGACTGTACTCCTAAACCTTTTCCTCATACGGTCGCTTAGAGCACACCTATACGACTGTACTCCTAATCTTTTTCCTTAAATGGTCGAATAGAACACCCCTAAACGACTGAACTCCTAATCTTTTTCCTCATACGGTCGCATAGAGCACCTCTAAACGACTGTACTCCTAATCCTTATCCTCATACGATCGCATAGAGCACCTCTAAACGACGGAACACCTAATCCTTATCCTCATACGATCGCATAGAGCACCTCTAAACGACTGAACTCCTAATCTTTTTCCTTAAATGGTCGAATAGAACACCCCTAAACGACTGAACTCCTAATCTTTTTCCTCATACGGTCGCATAGAGCACCTCTAAACGACTGTACTCCTAATCCTTATCCTCATACGATCGCATAGAGCACCTCTAAACGACGGAACACCTAATCCTTATCCTCATACGGTCGCATAGAGCACTTCTAAACGACTGAACTCCTAATCTTTTTCCTCAAACGGTCGCATAGAGCACACCTATACGACTGAACTCCTAATCTTTTTCCTCAAACGGTCGCTTAGAACACTTCTTAATAACTGAACACTTTAAACGAAGAGAATATGGACTAATTGTCACAAATATATATGATGATAACCATAAAACACCATAAGACAATAAAAGAGCGTTTAAGTTGAGGTACAGGAAGGAGAGAACTAATGACATTTAAGTACCTTTCTCCTGATAGAATCGGCGGTATTTTATCTATCTTTTTAGGAATCCTCTCCATTAAGGAAGCTATAAAACTCTTCCCGTATGGAAATAAACTCCTGACTGGAGATCATACCTTTCCCGGATTGATTGGAGTGCTCCTTATCATTGCAGGGTTAATCCTTGTTGTAAAGCGGCAGCAAGAACAGCCTAAAGAGGAGCTGCCTATAGGAAAAACGGCACGTATCATGATATTCTCCATTTTAAGTTTATTTATTTATTGTTTGTTGATCGGCATCATTGGTTACTTCTTTAGTACGGTGATCACATTTATTTTTCTTTTTAAATCATTCGGAGACTACCGGTGGCTGTTCACTACTGTACTCGCCCTCGTCCTCACTACGGCCTTTTACTTACTATTCATTGTATTACTCAAAACACCGTTTCCGAGCATCAATTTACCTTTTTAGTTAAGGGGGTGGAAAGAAATGGACTCTATTATGTTTCTGTTCAACGGGTTAAGTGAAGTCCTTACCCCTTTCAATTTATTAATTGTTTTACTAGGGTCACTGCTTGGAACGATTGTCGGTGTGCTTCCAGGCCTTGGTCCAACCTCAGCCATTGCCATTCTGTTGCCCATGACGACTATACTAGCCCCAACACAAGGAATCATGATGATGGCAGGGATTTACTATGGTTCGATGTATGGGGGTTCAACAACAGCTATTTTAATGAATATCCCCGGCGAATCCTCGTCCGTACCCACCACTTTAGATGGCTATCCATTAGCTAAAATGGGGAAGGGGGGCGCAGCACTTGGTGTTGCAGCGATTGGCTCCTTTTTGGCAGGCACGATTGGGTTAATTGGCCTTGTTTTATTTGCGCCGATATTGGCCGACCAAGCGTTAAAATTCGGTCCGCCCGAGTATTTTACGTTAATGTTGATTGCCTTATTTATTTTATTTAATTTAACCGGGTTCACGTTTATAAAATCAATGATTATGGGATTGTTTGGCTTTCTCATTTCTCTTGTCGGGATTGGCGTATCAAGTGGAAAGCCCCGGTTTGATTTCGGTTTGGGAGAGTTAACAGGCGGTTTTGAGATGGTTAGTGTCATTATCGGGCTATTTGCCATCACAGAAGTGTTAAAAGGGCTGGAGGAAAAGCAAGTCACCATTAAACACGAAAAAATAAAAAATGTCTATCCTAGTAAGCAGGATATGAAACAAAGTCTTTTTCCGATGCTAAGAGGGGGACTGTTAGGGTTCTTTCTCGGAATACTTCCCGGAGTGTCAGCCACCATCACCTCATTTCTATCTTACGATCTGGAAAAAAAGGTATCAAAGCATCCAGAGAAATTTGGAAAAGGAGCGATCGAAGGGGTAGCAGGTCCTGAATCCGCCAATAATGCCACAAGCTCGGGCGGTTTTATTCCATTATTAGCCCTCGGCATACCGGCATCACCACCACTAGCGATTTTATTAGCGGCTTTAATGATTTATGGCTTAACACCAGGACCAGTGTTATTTGAACAAAACAGCCAGTTGGTTTGGACCGTGATTGCGAGTATGTTTATTGGCAATCTCTTTCTCCTCATCTTAAATCTTCCCTTGATTGGCTTATGGGCAAAACTGACAGAAGTCCCGTTTGCGATATTAGGACCAATCATTTTGGTAGTAAGCATCATCGGTGCTTACACTGTACGAAATAGTATGTTTGATGTGATTGTTGCCATTATTTTTGGCGTGCTTGGTTATTTATTTCATAAGTTCCAGTGGCCGGTTATTCCGTTTGTATTGTGTTTAGTTTTAGGGCCCAAAATGGAAAGTTCATTTATTCAATCATTAGAAATTTCATCTGGAAACCTCTTGATCTTTTTTCAACGACCTATATCTTTAACGCTATTGATCCTGGCAGTGGTTTTGTTTATTATCTCCATTTTTTTAATGAAACGGACCAAAAAACGGCTGTTGCAGGAAACAGGCGAACATATGGAATTTTAACTAGTTAGGGGGAATGAGATTTGAGAAAATTTCTTCATGTCGGCTTTTCTGCATTATTACTCCTCATGATTGTTCTAGTTGGATGTTCAAACCAAACGAATAAAACTACGGAAAAGGGAAAAGAGGCGGATGCCTATCCCGCAAGGCAAATTGAATTAGTAGTTCCCTTTGCTGCCGGCGGTGGTGTGGATTTAGCGGCAAGGGCGGTGGCTGAGTATTTGAGCAAAGAATGGGGGCAATCTGTTGTGGTGACCAACAAGCCTGGAGGCGGGGGAATCATTGGTGCCCAGTACGCTCTGAAAGAAGCCAAAGCGGATGGATATACCGTGTTGGTGAACAATAATTCATCCACCACCATGTATGAAGCAGGAAATGTCAATCCAACTATCACAACAAAGGATAATATATTTGTATCCCGTGTCGCTGCAGGATCACTTGCCTATGCTGTTAAATCGGATGCAGAGTGGGATAGCTTCAAGGAATTTACAGATTGGGTAAAGAAAAATCCAGAAAAACTTACCTGGACCAGTGTAGGCCCAGCTGGATTTTCTGCCTTTGGTGTTGCAGAATGGCTCGATGCGATAGGGGTGGATTATAAAAAGACGAGTATGGTCTCATCTGAAGGAGCCAGTGATTCTGCAGCCAAAGTCGCCGGCGGTCACGTCGTTTTAGCTGTCCATACCGTGGGTGAATTATATTCCCTTGCAGAAGCAGGGAAAATAAAAATCCTTGCCGTCCAGTCGGCAGAAAGAAGCTCGCTTTTCCCAAATGTTCCTACAGTAGAGGAGGAGGGGGTATCCGGATTAACGGTAAAATGGTGGACCGGATTATCCTTTGCAGATGGAACTCCTGCAAGCATTGTAAAAAAATGGGATAAAGCCATTGCAAAAATGGAGAAGGATGAAAAATTCCTCGATGAACTAGAAAAAATTAAACTCGAACCTGCTTATTTGAATTCAAATGAGTTTACTAAGGCAGTGAAGGAGGAAACAGGCAGGTATACAAAACTAGCGGAGCAAACTGGAATTCGGAAGTAATGTTTATAAAAATGGGCAGAAGGAAATTCCTTCTGCCTGTTTGCTTGTTATTCTAATATTCGAAGCGATTCCTGCACAAAAGCTGGAATGTCATCTGGCTGTCGGCTGGTGACGAGTTGATTTTGACAAACGACCACTTCTTTGTCTTGCACGTTAGCACCCGCATTCTTTAAATCCACTTGGATGGATTTATATCCTGTCACATCACGACCTTCGAGCGTCTCCGCTGTGATAAGCAGCTGAGGACCGTGGCAAATAGCTAAAACTGGTTTTTTAGCATCCATGAATGATTTGGCAAAGTTTACAAATCGCTCGTCAGCACGTAGGATATCTGGTGAAAAACCACCAGGAATGAAGAGTGCATCAAAGTTCTCTGGAGAGACATCATCGATACTTTCATCGATTACAACCTCACTCTTTCCTTGCTTTCCCTTTACTGTTTTTCCCTTTTCCATTTCGATTGCGGTTACCTTGTGACCTTTTTCCGTAAACGCCTGAACAGGCTCAGTATATTCGGAATCCTCAAAATGATCAGTTACTAAAACAGCAATATTCTTGCTCATAGCAATCCACTCCTTTTATAAGACTCCCATTTAAAGTACCCTCTTTGTACTAGCTTAAAACGCTTAGAAACATAGAAAAAGCAATGCCATTCAGATTCGAATGACATTGCTTTGTTGTTAAAATGAGAGTAATTAAATGGCCGTTTTATCTTTAACAATTCCGTTTTCCTTTTTGCTGGTTTTTCTTATGAATGGTACTACCCAACGGTCTAAACCAATCTTACCTGCGTTGTATCCTGCTGTTAAGATGATAAATCCTAAGAAAATGTCTCTAGGGTTATGAGATACGGTACCTGCCAAGAAGAAGCTGAAGTTCATGACTAAACCAAAGAACATGGCAGTAGTTGTTAAGCATCCTAAAAGTAAGCCTAAACCGATTAATGTTTCACCGACAGGAACGACTACGTTGAAGATGTCAACATTTGGTAATGCAAAGTGTTTTAAGAAGTCAACATACCATCCAAATACAATCGCGCCATCTGGACCTTTGACTGGGTTAGCAATCGCGCCTTTTAAAAATCCAGAAGCATCAAACCCGCCGCTTGTTAATTTCCCTAAGCCTGCTGTAAACCAAGAATACCCAAGATAGACACGTAAAACTGTTAGAATATAAGAAGCAATTTTATTTTCTCTTAAAAATTTATTAAACATAAATGATTCCGCCCTTCATATTTTGTTTGGTTCTTTATGGTTATACTATATTATTTTTTCACTTAAAAAACATGGCTACAGTGATAAGTTCACAGTTTGTTAGAAATGTTTTGACGGATATTTGAACGCCCTTGAGGCTCTTACAAAAATGACTTTAAAAGAACTAACTGGAAAAGTCCTCATGAAGCCGTTTTTTTATCAAAAAAATAAAAGAAGTTGTACTAAAAACGACAGGAAACAATATATTTTACTGCGGGGTAAAAATATCAGAGGGAGGTATCACCTTTTAATAATCAAAGTAAACTTTTTATTTCGCTAATATTGTAAACGCTTACAAGGCATTGAGGAGGCCAGATATGAATATCTTACTTTGCTGTGCGGCTGGAATGTCTACGAGTTTACTAGTGGCAAAGATGGAAGCGGCTGCAAAAGCAGAAGGAATGGAAGCAAAAATTTGGGCGGTTAGCGCAAATGATGTTAATAATCACTTGGATGATGCAGACGTTTTGCTTATTGGTCCACAAGTCCGTTATATGCTGCCGCAATTAAAGAAAAAAGGATTAGAAAAGGGGATTCCAGTGGATGCGATTAATCCGGTTCACTATGGATTGTGCAATGGGGCTGAAGTATTGAAATTTGCCAGAAATTTAGTAGGTTCATAATTTCACATAGGGGTGAATGCAGGTGGGCAAATTTAATCAGATGTTAGAGGAAAAAGTTATGCCGGTTGCCGGCAGGATTGCAGCACAGAAGCATCTCCAAGCCTTACGTGATGGTATTATTTTGACTATGCCGTTGATCATTATCGGATCCATCTTTCTGATTTTAGGGTTCATTCCAATAGATGGCTATCCTGAATTTATGGCACGAACCTTCGGTGATGCATGGATGACAAAACTTCTCTATCCTGTTAGCGCATCCTTTGATATTATGGCGCTGATTGCCGGTTTTGGGATCGCTTATCGGCTGGCCGAGCATTACAAAGTGGATGCATTAAATGCCGGTGCTATCTCAGTTGCGGCCTTTATTTTGGCTACACCTTATTTCACGATGTTTACTCCAGATGGTGCAACGGAAGCGATCCAAGTCACTGGAGTTCTCCCAATGGCGTTTCTGGGAAGTAAGGGCTTGTTTGTGGCGATGATTATTGCGATTTTATCTACCGAAATTTATCGATATGTTATTCAAAAAAATATTGTCATAAAAATGCCTGATGGTGTTCCGCCGAGTGTTAGTAAATCGTTTGTTGCCTTATTTCCTGCCTTTTTAGTCATTGTAGTAGTATGGATTCTTCGGTTACTGATCGAAAATACTTCTTTTGAATCGCTGCACAATGTGGTCGGTCAGCTTTTACAAGAGCCGCTTAGTGCATTAGGCGGATCGCTCGTAGGGGCGCTGGTCGCTGTATTCCTCATCCAGCTTTTATGGTCTACCGGCTTGCATGGAGCGACTATTGTAGGTGGGGTAATGGGACCAATTTGGTTATCGCAAACGGATGCAAACCGTATTGCCTTTCAAGCAGGTCACGAACTTCCAAACGTTGTTTCCCAGCAATTCTTTGACATTTTTATTTATTTAGGCGGCTCGGGTGCGACCATTTCTTTTGCCTTTATGATGTTATTTATGGCTAAGAGCCAGCAGTCCAAGCAATTAGGACGATTGGCAATAGGTCCGGGTATATTCAATATCAATGAACCGATCACCTTTGGTGCCCCAATTGTGATGAATCCCTTACTAATCATTCCTTTCATTTTAACCCCATTAGTTCTAGTTATCACCACTTATATTGGTATGAGCACTGGGTTTGCACCGAAAACGGCTGGCGTTGCTGTACCATGGACTACCCCGCCCATTATCGGTGGTTTCCTAGCAACTGGAGGTAATATCCGAGGCTCTTTAATGCAGGTAATTAATTTAGTTGTGGCCTTCGCCATTTACTATCCTTTCTTCCGAATGTGGGATAAACAAAACCTACAAGTAGAAAATGGGGCAAAGAGCTGAAAATAGAATACAAGAGCTTGCCGCCAGGCAGGCTCTTGCCTTGTCATGAGAGGAGATAAAGTAAATGACGAAAGAAGAGTTATACAATCTATCTTTTCAATTAATTTTACACAGTGGGAATGCCCGGAGTCTGGCAATGGAGGCGATTTATGCAGCGAAGGAGAAAAATTTTTCTAGTGCCTTCGAAAAACTTTCAGAGGCAGATAGCGAATTTGTTGAGGCCCACCGTTTTCAGACACAATTAATTCAAGCAGAAGCAGCTGGAGAACAATTGGATTTGCCGATCATTCTTGTCCATGCCCAAGATCATCTAATGACTGCCTTGACATTGAAAGATCTAGCCAAAGAAATCGTTGAGTTTCGTCAAGAAATGAATCATTGAGAATAAGGAGGGTTTCTGATAGTGAAAAATTCAATTAAAATTGCTACTATTGGTGGGGGTTCCAGTTATACACCGGAACTGGTAGAAGGATTTATTAAGCGGTATGATGAACTGCCTTTACGGGAACTCTGGCTCGTCGATATCGAGGAGGGCCAAGAAAAGCTCGAGATAGTTGGAAATCTGGCAAAACGTATGTTTGAAAAAGCAGGTCTCCCTGTTGAAGTTCATTTGACACTAGACCGAAGAGCGGCCCTAAAGGATGCTGATTTTGTGACAACTCAATTCCGTGTCGGGTTATTAGACGCCAGGGCAAAAGACGAACGGATTCCATTAAAATATGGGGTCTTAGGTCAAGAAACCAATGGTCCAGGCGGGCTTTTTAAAGGTCTTCGTACCATTCCCGTTATTCTGGATATCATCAAGGACATGAAGGAAGTCTGCCCAGAAGCATGGCTTGTCAACTTCACCAATCCAGCAGGAATGGTGACAGAAGCAGTCCTTCGGTATAGTGATCACCGCCGCGTGGTCGGCTTGTGCAATGTTCCCATCGGCATGGAAATGGGGATAGCGAAACTATTAAAGGTTGACCATTCCCGGGTCAGAATTGATTTTGCCGGCTTAAATCATATGGTGTATGGATTAGATGTATATGTTGATGGCGTTAGTGTGAAAGATCAAGTGATTGAATTTTTAACCAACCCTGAGAATTCGAGCTTCGTAAAAAATATTCAGGGACAGGGATGGGAACCAGAATTTATTCGAGCATTAGGTGTACTGCCTTGTCCGTATCATAACTATTACTATAAGACACGGGAAATGGTGGAAAAAGATTTGAAAAATGCTGCAACTGTTGGGACACGTGCCGAAGTGGTCAAGAAGTTGGAGGATGAGCTGTTTGAGCTGTATAAAGACCCGAACTTAGCAATTAAGCCGCCGCAGCTCGAAAAACGCGGTGGAGCGTATTATAGTGATGCTGCCGTACGGTTAATTTCTTCTATTTATAACGATAAAGGTGATATCCAGCCGGTTAACACAATCAATAATGGATCGATCGCCAGCATTCCCAATGATTCCGCTGTTGAGGTGAGCTGTGTGATAACCAAAGAGGGACCAAAACCAATTGTTATGGGAGATCTGCCGGTTCCTGTCCGCGGTCTTGTGCAGCAAATTAAATCTTTTGAAAGGATTGCGTGTGAAGCAGCTGTCACAGGAGATTATAATAAAGCAGTACTGGCACTGACCATCAACCCATTAGTGGCATCGGATACGATTGCTAAACAAATTGTGGATGAAATGATGGAGGCACATAAGAAGTATTTACCACAATTTAACTGAAAATTTCTAGGAAAGGGAAGGTCCAAATTGATTAAATTAATTGTCAATGCTGATGACTTTGGCTATTCAAGAGGTGTCAATTATGGGATTTTAGACGCCCATCAAAATGGAATTGTCAATTCAACGACCATGATGATGAATATGCCGGGTGTCAATCATGCTATCAAACTAGCAAAAGAACATCCCACACTTCAAGTTGGCATTCATTTGGTCTTAACTTGTGGGAAACCGATCTTATCTGATGTTCCTACACTTGTAGATGAGAATGGAGATTTTAGAAAACTCTCTACATTAATGGAGGACAGAGACCTTTCTCTTAAGGAACTAGAGAGGGAATGGACCGCACAAATAGAAAGATTCCTCCAAGCGGGATTAATTCCTACTCATTTTGACAGCCATCATCATGTCCATACTATTCCGGAATTTTTACCCGTGGTTCAAAGTTTGGCAAGTAAGTATCAACTAACCGCAAGATGTTTCTCGGATAAAGCTAAAACAGATGTGGCAGCCTTTACAGATGTGTTCTTGTCTGATTTTTATGGTGAGGGTGCTACATATGACTATTTTGATAAACTTCCAGACCGCGTTCTGGATGGTCAAACCGTAGAGGTGATGTGTCATCCAGCCTACCTTGATGTTTCTTTATCATCTGGATCATCCTATTGCAACGATCGCATGCGAGAAACAGACATTTTAACGACTGTATCCTTACCAGATTCAATTATTTTATTGTAATGCTGAAAAGGTTAATAAATAAAGGGGAATACCATAAGATCTGACAAACTCCTTGTCAGGTTTTTTTTTATAGGGAAGAATAGCTTTCACCTAGGTAAAAGAAGGAAATTAGTAATTAATGTAGTACTATTAAAAGTAATCATTATTTCCTTTTAGGAAAAAAATTGAATGGAAGGGGGATTTTCAATATGTATGAATTAAAAACAAAGGAAACCGACAATAGTGTCATTGAGTTTATAGAAGCAGTAGATAGTCTGAAGAAGCGGGAAGATGCTTATCAATTATTAGATGTTTTTACTGAAACCACTGGCTATCAAGCGAAAATGTGGGGTCCAAGTATAATTGGATTTGGCTCCTATCATTATAAATATGCATCCGGCCACGAAGGTGACGCACCACTAGTGGGTTTCTCACCGCGTAAAGCCAAAATCAGTTTGTACTTTACCCCAGGTGTGACCAAAAGAGAAGAGCTTTTAAAGGTGTTTGGGAAACATACAACTGGAAAGGGTTGTGTATATATTAACAAGATCGCTGATATCGATGTGGAAGTATTAAAAAAATTAATTAAGGAATCTGTTAGATTTTTGCAAGAAACGTATCCTATTGTGGAATAATTAGTAAGAGATTGTTAAATCTAGGAAAAGGCAAAGTCTTGATAGCTAGGACCAATTTTTGAAACGAAGTCGATTTCTACATCTTAACGAAATCGGCTTTTTATGTGGCGAAAACTTTTTCTGGCAAAGAAAAATGACAGGGACAGAATTGAATAGAAACAGCTTAACTAGATATCTTAGGGGGGAAACGTAATGATTGTTAATCAAAAAGAATATACTATTCATAGTTTACATTATTTAATAAGATCTGCAGTTAAGAAAGATGCGAAAAACTTATCGGAAGTGAGATTGCAGATCGATGGCGAAACAGAAAATTTAGAGAGAGAAAAAGGAGAGGCTTATATTGATGAGACGGGTTTCCAACAGCTCATTAAGGATGACACAGAAAGTAATAATAACCTTTTTTTAGTAGTTGAAGTGAATGGAAGGATTGTTGGTTTTTCCAGGTGTCAAGGCAATAATTTAAAAAGAAATGCCCATAAAGTAGAATTTGGTGTTTGTGTCTTACAAGAATATTGGGGCTATGGGATTGGAACAAACCTTTTAAAGGAATCTATTAATTGGGCAGATGCGAATGGTATAAAAAAGATTACTTTAAATGTACTTGAAACGAATGTGAAGGCCATCATGCTTTATAAAAAATACGGCTTTGAAGTGGAAGGGATCCTTCAAAAAGACAAATTTCTATCTGATGGGAAATACTATAATACGATTTTAATGGGAAGGTTTCATGGATTATGAGTTGTATTAAATCTTGCAAAATGACTATCTATGACTCTTAAACTTAACAAATTATGAGAGGTGATTACTCACCTCTAAATTATTAGAAAAGTATGAAGCCAAGAACTATTTTCTATTTTAATACATTTGATGCCATTGCTGCCAAGTTCCGTGTGGATGGGGTATCAACTTAAAGATTAAGGGGGAAGGGATTTGGAAGGAAATTTTATAAAAATGAATCAAGGGAAAAACAATTGGAAAAGGTATTTATTATCCTTTTTTGTCTTTCTTGGTTTTATGTTTCTTGGTTCCATTTTCTATTTTATTGTCTTAGCAGTATACGCCGAAGCAGACGGTAATCCAAAAACATACTTTGATCTTGAACAAATGACTGGTATAAACGTTGACCCCGTCTATGAATTTGTTTTTTCAAATTTAATCTATGTGGTTTGGATTTTTGGTCTGATTCTTTTTATAAGGCTCATACATAAACGAAAATTTAAAACCTTAATTACGCCAAATAAAAAGATAAACTGGAGACGGATTTTTTGGGGATATGCTCTATTTTTTTGCTTAGTTGCTGTCACAACACTCATAGATGCTCTATTAAATCCCGGAGATTATTCCGTTAATCACGTTAAAGCCCAGAATTATCTTAAACTATTTATTTTTGTCCTGATGCTAACCCCCATTCAAACAACAGCTGAAGAGGTCTTTTTCAGGGGATACCTTATGCAATGGTTCGGTAAAAAACTTAATAATGTTTTATTACTATCAATCATTGTAGGCTTAATTTTTGGGTCACTGCATTTCACTAATCCTGAAATGAGCTATTCTCCTTTTTTTGTTGGTAGTGATTATGTACTTTCGGGGATTTTATGGTGTTACATTACAGCGAGAACAAACAGCGCAGAATTAACAATAGGAGCCCACGCTGCAAATAATATGTTTCTTGGCTGGTTTCTGACCATGGATAATTCAGTGTTCGGAAATCTGCCATCCTTATTCGTTGTAACCAATATTAATCCCAAAATTTCGTTGCTTTGGACTATTATTACTCTTTCTATTTTTACGTACCTTGCCATTAGAAAATATGGGGTGAATAACACAACTTCTATGAGGTAAGGTAAATTACCATATAGTTTAGCGGAATCAAAAAAACCATAAAGAGCATGAAAAGCTCTTTATGGTTTTTCCTCTATTCCATTACCTGTTTGTTATAATTACCTTTTTTAATTTTTACAATTACATTTACAACTGCAATCGCCCAAAGTATTCCAAGCACTAAATAAGTCAATAAACTTATTGTTTGTGATACATCAAGTGCTCCTAATAAGGTCCTAATATTTGTAATAATAATAATTCCGCCCACCAGCGTTCCTAAAAGGTTAGTAGGGATAATTTTAACTAACCAAGCAGCAACGGGTGCTGCAATAATCCCGCCAATCATTAAGGCGAGGACCCATTGAAGATTAATTTGTGTCCATCCTAAAGTTAAAAGAAAACCTAATGTGGATGCAATGGCAATGGCAAACTCACTTGTATCCACCGAACCAATTACTTTTCTCGGTTCCATCTTGTTACTCGTTAATAGGACAGGTGTTGCAATTGGACCCCAGCCCCCTCCACCTGTCGCATCAAAAAATCCAGCAATAAAACCTAGCGGAATTAATTGCTTTTTCCCGAATTTCTTTCCTGAAAGCTGCGTAGTCGGATTAAATTTAAACATAAAACGATAAATGACATAAACACCCAACATTAATAAAAAGAAGGAAACATAGGGTTTAACAATATCACCAGGAATGCTTCCTAAAAAACAAGCACCCAAAAATGCCCCAATCGAACCAGGAATAATTAATTTATAAACTACTTGTTTATCTACGTTACCAAAGCGAATGTGTGATACACCGGATGCTGCGGTTGTCACCACTTCCGCCATGTGAACTGATGCTGAGGCAACTGCTGGAGCAATTCCAAACATCAGTAATAATGAGGTGGAAGTAACCCCATAGGCCATTCCTAATGAACCGTCGACTAACTGGGCTGCCAAGCCGATTAAGGCAAGGATGATTAACCTTTTCAAAAAAATCTCTCCTTTATAAAAGTATCCTGAATAGACTAGTTAAAAGGTATTAGAAGCTAGACTATAAAACCCTTTTTAATTGTCGACTAATCCAATCATGTGTCTAACCTACGATATGAGCGGACAAAATTCTGGGTTCTTTTAGGAAGTGAAAATGGTTATTTGCCTAGATAAATGTGATTAGGTTTAAAATAACTTTATGATCAACAGGGGCAGGGTAGTTAACGATAAAAAAGGAGAATCCATGAAGCCTATTAATGAGCTTCATGGATTCCCCTTTTTTAATTTTTAAAAGTTTAAAAATAATTATATACTAATAATATCCTTGTATCCTTTATAATAAAAAGATAGTTTCATAATTTTTAATTTATAGTTTTCAAATGGAAAGAAGAAAGATGTTGCCCATTTCCCCCCATCATTTGATATTCTATAAGAAAAAGGATTTAACCATACCATATTCGGGGCTTTACTAATGATTGAAGGAAGGCTGGAACTGTTGGATATACGAAACGTTAGAATGGAAGATTTACCTAATTTAATAGTGATTGAACAACTTTGCTTTTCAGAAGAAGAGGCTGCTACGAGAGAAACTTTTGAACAGCGCATTCATTTCATCTCAGATAGTTTTTTTGTGGCGGAAGAAAGAGGTGTGATTATTGGATTGGTTAATGGACCAGTCATTGATACAGCCTTTATCACAGATGATCTCTTTCATGATATCCAACCTAATCCAGCTACTGGCGGGCATCAAAGTATTTTAGGTTTGGCCGTTTCTCCCCATTTTCAAACTCGTGGCGTGGCATCAGCTTTATTAAAACACCTAGAAAAAGATGCGAGAGCAAAAAAACGTGAAACGATTACACTCACTTGTAAAGAGGACTTAATTGGCTTTTATGAAAACCATGGATATCGAAATAAAGGGGTTTCAAATTCCCAGCATGGCGGTTTCACTTGGTATAACATGAGTAAAGATTTAAAGTAAAGGCTGTCGAGACAGCCTTTTTTATATTTGACTCTTTTAACCTATTTAAATGCTATATTCCTAATAGAAATAGGAGTATCTTTATATGCCTGTAAGATCCCGTGCTCTTCGATTTCATCTTTCATTACTGCCTTAAATGGAAGTTTTACCTCCGTTTCACTTTTCAGAGGGGAGAAAGAAAGCGAAACGGTTTCTTGGCTTTCCCAATGTGCAATGATAGGTTTGTCGGTAACAAAAGAAAATAATTGAGGAAAACCGTTACGGAAAAAAGGGTGCGTCCTTTTATTGTCTCCAGGCTCATTTAAACAAATAAATAGAGAAAGATAATCACAGAATTTTATTAGATCTAAGTGGTACATCAAGGTTTCTTCCTTTTTCTTGTTTCCCATTAATTGCAAGTCCTTTTTAAGCCGCTCCTGTCTATGCTTTTCTTCATTCCAAAATTCCCTCACAGCGGGCTCCTCAGCATCCTGTATCAGTGTAGAATAATGCAAGCTGCATAATAGTCCTGCATATTTACTCTTATCCTCCACCTCATCTAATCCTTTTTTATAAAAAGAGACTTTACGATCGATGGGGTAGTCGATAAAAGAGTATGGTTTCTTACCTTGTTCATTCCATATGGGAGATGAATCCAATTCGATCCAGCCTCGATCATGTTCTTGGATGGCTAGAAGTATCTCCTGCTTTCGTTTAGGACCAAAAAAATACTCCTCTTTACAGTTTCGGGCAATTTCCCCTGCAATGTGGGCATGATCATTCTGCGTCACCATAAAATAACTTTGTTCACGATCTACAATAATCATTTTCGGAAAATCCTTTCTTAGCAACTGCTGCAATTTGGATAACTCGTGCTTAGTTTTTGAGCATCACTTATCCAACCTATATACCCAATTTTTCTTTTAAAGAACTGATGTTTTTTAGTATTTACGATTACTATTCACTTTAATTAAAAAAATGGGACCCTTATAAAGAGATAGTAGAAAATATTTCTGAACTCGTATATTTCGGGAATGAAAATAATTTACAAATATGGTACTATATCAATATTAATTTCGAATAACTGGGAGATGGAACAGCATGCTAACTTGGAAACGGAATTTATGTGTTCTTTGGATTGGAGTGTTTTTTACTGCAGCAAGTTTTTCCATGGTCATCCCTTTTTTGCCGATTTTTTTACTTCAATTAGGTGTACATCAACACACAGAAATGTGGTCTGGGCTCTTATTTAGTTCTGCCTTTTTTGCGGGTGCAGTGGCTTCACCTTTTTGGGGGAGGATGGCAGACCTATACGGCAGGAAACCAATGATTATTCGTGCCGGTTTTGTTCTTTTTGTCATTTACACTTTAATGGCATTTGTCACAAACCCTTATCAAATACTAGTATTGCGTATACTACAAGGTTTATTAAGTGGATTCATTCCTGGTGCCATTGCCTTGATTGGTACTAATACGCCAAATAATAAAGTAGGGTATGCGCTGTCGCTTATTTCTACTGCTTCCGCATCCGGAGGGATTATTGGACCATTGTTGGGTGGAGGGATTGCTCATTTAGTGGGAAACCGCTGGGCTTTTGCTAGTGCAGGAATGATCGTTTGCTTGTCGACACTTCTAATTATTTTTTGGGTAACAGAAGAAAATTTCGTACCAAGTAAAGAAAAGGGCTCTGTTAAAAAGGATTTTAAATTAGCGCTAAATAACCGCCCTTTTTTATTGGTTTTGATCTTAACCTTAGTCACCAGTTGTTCAGTCATGACGATCGAGCCGATCCTCCCACTGTACATTGTAAAATTAGGCGGTTCTTCTGAAAATGCGTCATTATTGGCAGGAATTGTGTTCTCACTTCCCGGTATCGCCAGTGCCTTATTTGCTCCATTATGGGGAAAGTGGGCGGATAAAGTCGGATTTCAACGTGTTTTATTCATCGGACTACTTGGTGGGGGTCTCGGTACAATAGCTCAAATATTATTCACCCAAATATGGGGATTTTCGATTATTCGGTTTGTTTATGGGATTTTTTTCTGTGCGGTTTATCCTGCATTAAATGGACTAGTTGTGAAATCAACTCCTGATGACTTCCGCGGTCGTGCCTTCAGTTTGAATCAAACGGCAAACCAACTAGGAGGAATGACCGGTCCTATAATTGGCGGATTCATTGGCGGTGTTTTTCCTGTTTCAATCGTATTTGCTGCCACAGGAATTTTACTTTTAGTGGCCATGGCAACAGTTCATTGGAATGCTGGGGCGTTAAATAGTACATTGAGAAGAAAAGTAGTTCCGGGGAAGTAGAGATGTTTTTGTCCGCATGACCATATCATGTGGACATTTTTTTACCTTTATGGTTAATTTTGTAAGGGAAATAAGGTATTATTAAAAGTAGTCTAACGCATTTATTTTATATACTTTAGATGAAGGGCAGGTACATATGAAATGGAATTTGTGAAACTTGGAAATACCGGTATGGACGTATCACGCCTTTGTATGGGTTGTATGAGCTTTGGCGTACCTGAGAGAGGGCCGCATCAGTGGGTTCTTGACGAAGAGAGAAGCCGGCCGCTAATTAAAAAAGCACTTGATTTTGGCATCAATTTCTTTGATACCGCCAATGTTTATTCCGACGGAACCAGCGAAGAAATTGTCGGTCGTGCGTTGAAAGACTATGCTAATAGGGATGAAATCGTCATTGCGACCAAGGTTCACGGCCGTATGCATAAGGGGCCTAATGGAGCTGGACTTTCACGTAAGGCTATTATGAGTGAAATTGACAGCAGCCTTAAACGTCTTGGTACTGATTATGTAGATCTTTACCAGATTCATCGCTGGGATTACCAAACGCCAATTGAGGAGACAATGGAAGCCCTGCATGATGTCGTTAAAGCAGGGAAGGCAAGATATATCGGCGCCTCTTCTATGTATGCTTGGCAATTTCAAAAAGCCCTGTATATTTCTGAGCGCAAGGGCTGGACCAGGTTTGTGACCATGCAGAATCATTTAAATCTATTGTATCGGGAAGAGGAGCGTGAGATGCTGCCTCTTTGTAAAGCGGAGAAAATTGGCGTCATTCCATGGAGTCCCCTTGCAAGAGGAAAATTAACGCGCGATTGGGAGGAAACGACTGCTCGCTCGGAAACAGATGAATTTGGAAAAGGTCTTTACGCAAAAACAGCGGAAGCCGATCGCGTTGTGGTTGGCCGAGTTGCAGAAGTAGCAGAAAAACGTGGTGTTCCCCGGGCACAAATAGCGCTTGCATGGGTTTTGCAAAAAGAACCCGTATCGGCACCCATTATTGGGGCGACGAAAATGTCTCATTTGGAAGATGCGGTGGCCGCACTGTCGATTAAGCTGACACCAGACGAAATAACCTTTTTGGAAGAGCCTTACGTCCCACACCCTGTACTTGGATTCAATTGAGTATTTACTACCAAAAGATGAACAGTATAATTCCATCCTATAAGAAAAAAATAAAGATGGTGTAATCACACCACCAACATGATGGGAAGGGAGATTTACCATGAACATACGTGAAGGATTGATTCCTACCGCATTAGGCACAGCTGTTACAGCTACAGGTTATGCCTTAAAACAAAACCGCCGGTCTAATAAAATGTTAGCGAACACAGTGTTTGGCTTTGGTTTAGCGCACGTGGTACTAGGTGTAATCGACCTTGTAGAACATCGTCGTTAGATAAAAAGAAGGCGGGCAAAAAAATTGCTTGCCTTCTCTTTGTGCCCAGATTTTAACCTTCTATTATAAACAATGCATTTTTGCTTCTGCTTCCTGCCATGGAATGGTGTATCCTTGTCCTTTGGAACAGAAAATGGAGGAAGAAGTATAGTCTGGATCAGCATCCTTATTATAATGAATTTTATCAATCACCTCATCTTGATTATGACAAGGGTAATAGCCTGAAACTACTAAATTCATGGTCCCTTTACCCTGAGTAATGGAAGCAAATTCAGGACCATAATGCATGAAGGTCGCTACAGGTACTTTTCCGGTTACAAAGGCTTTGCTGCCTACAGTCGCAGGAGGGTCGAAGCGGCCATGTGCTTGCTGGATATCGGTAAGGACTTTCCCCATCTGCTCAATTTCCATTTTCATCTTAAATTCATAAAATGGTTCGAGCAGGAGGTTAGTTGCTTTTTCTAAGCCTTGCCGTAATGCGCGGAAGGTAGCCTCCCTAAAATCACCGCCGGAAGTGTGTTTATTGTGAGCTCGTCCTGTCAACAAAGTAATGTTAACATCTGTTATTGGAGAGCCTGTGAGTAAACCGTGATGGTCTCGTTCAAAAAGGTGAGTTCGGATGACGTTTTGCGTCCCAATCGATAAATCATCGGTATGACAGGCGCTTTTGAAAGTATTGCCGCTATTCCTATCGGCTGGCTCAAGTTTAAGATGGACTTCTGCATAATGTCCAAGTGGTTCAAAATGACCGTAGCCGATGGCTTCCGAAACAATCGTTTCTTTATATAATATTTCTGGTTCAGCAAATGTTATGGCTAGGTTAAATCGTTCTTGAATGATTTGGATTAAAACTTCAAGTTGAATCGTTCCCATTATGTGAATATGAATCTCTTGGGAGCGTTCTTCCCATGTGACGTTTAAAGCAGGGTCTTCGGCATTTAGGATATGAAAAATACGCAAAACTTCTTTTACATTGATCGATGGGTCAAAGATTACTTTCGATTTAAGGGCTGAGACCATTTCATAAGAGGCTTTTTCTCGTAAAGAACCAAGACCAGCCCCGGCAACTGCAGAGGATAAGCCCGTTACAGCGAAAATATCGCCAGCTGAAACTTGATCCACTGACGTAAACTTTGTTCCATTATATAGACGGATGTGGGTTACTTTTTCACAAAGCCGATCTTTGTCAGTCTCATAGATGATTTCATCACGTACTTTCAATGTACCGCTTAGGGCTTTGATAAACGTAATTCTTGTTCCCTTCTCATCATAATGAATTTTAAAGACCCTTCCCGAAAAGGGTTCTTCGCAGCTATACTCACTCGAGGTTAACAGGTCAATTTTTTCAAGAAAACTATTGATGCCAATATCTTGTAGGGCAGAGCCATAGGCACATGGGAAGAGTTGATTTTCACTAATCATTTCTTTCATCGCATTTAGCCATAAATCCATCTGATATCCGTCGTTCATGTACCTATCTAATAAGTTTTCATTACGTTCTGCTAAAAATTCAACGAGCTTTTCCTTCATTTCTCCATCATCAAACATGTTGGTGATATCACAGACATCTTCAGTTAATTGGCTTCGGATTTCATCCATTACCTTATCCGCGTCCGCACCCAGTCGATCGATTTTATTAATAAAGAAAAATGTAGGAATATGATGCTGCTGAAGGAGACGCCATACTGTTTCGGTATGTCCTTCGATTCCTTCGACAGCGCTAATGATAACAATGGCATAATCCATTACTTGAATGGCTCGTTCCATTTCTGGTGAAAAATCTACATGTCCAGGAGTATCAATTAAATAGTAAGTGGAGTCATGAAAAGGAAACATAGCTAAATCAGCGAAAACCGTAATACCTCTTTGTTTTTCAATTGAATGGGTATCAAGAAAAGTATCTTGATGGTCGACACGGCCGCGTTGTTTAATAGTTTTTGTATGATAGAGAAGTTGTTCTGCTAATGTGGTTTTTCCGGCATCCACATGGGCAAACATTCCGATTGTTTTTTTCATGATGCCACCTCATGGTTCTTTATTATTCTTAAAGATTAGTATAACAAAAGAAAGAAAAGAACCCATTTAAAAAAGGGAATTAATATATTTTGACATTCTAACATGCTACAGGCGTTAACCATGATAAAATGAATCTACTAATGTTTGAAAAATAGAGGTGAAATTTCTTGAAGAAATTATTGGTTCTCTTCCTATGTATTGTGGGCTTTTCCTACTTATCACAAAAAAATATGCTTCCATCCCTAGCAGAAGTATCACGTTTTCTAAATATAAATGATGTTGATAATCCACTGCCAAATGAAAAAACTGTACATTCATCAGAACTTGAACATAAACCTGTTTCAAATGGGAAATATCAGACCACTGACATTCAAACCTATCAGGTTATAGTGGAGGATGGTAAATTAGTTGTGATCGGAGAACCTACTCCATACGGGAAATATAATAAAGCGAATGGAATTATTTTATATATTCAAGAAGTGCGGGCTGATAAGAAAACGACGATTAAAGTTCCTTTTTCAAATGGGAAGGTCCATTATGCCTATCCTTTAATTTATCCAGTAGGGGATGTGATTCTGAATTTGGATGAATATTATAAGGGAAAGGAAAATGATCCGAATAAAGTCTTAGGCTATGCCCAATATACATTGACAGATAGTGATCCGTACTTAGCTCCAAGTTATATGGTTCAAAGTAACGATCCCGGCCTTACAGCGCTTGCTAAAAATATTACGAATGGAAAAAATTCAGATACCAGTAAATCTCAAGCTATCTTTACATGGGTGGCCAAAAATGTGGCTTATAATGCTCCGCTGGTTAATTCGGAAAAGCCGCCACTGTATTCGGCCTTGCAAACGTATCAATCTCGTGTCGTCTTGTGCACGGGTTATGCGGACTTAAGCGCAGCTCTGCACCGCGCTGCCGGTATTCCGGCAAAAGTGTCTTACGGGGAGAATCACGCTTGGAATGAAGTAATGTTGAACGGTGTTTGGCAATCAGAAGACCCAACTTATGGTTCTGGTTATATTAATGGTGATACAAATCAATTTGTTCGCCACTACCAGCCAGATTATTTTTCCAAGACCGATAAACATAAAGAGGGCGAATATCCTTGGTGAAATCATTTGTCATAAATGAGACCAATTCCAAAAATGGAATTGGTCTTTTTTCTTAAATTTAATCTAAAATCTCTTTTTAGTGAACCAAATTGATTGCGCTCAGCGTTTGCCTAATTGTTTTTGCTATCCTTTTAAGAAAACACATACTCCAAAATTTATGAACTGATTTTATGTCCAATTAATAGGCGCTGAACATTTCTTGATTTTTTGGACATGACATTGAAAAACCTTCATAAAATGTACAAGTTGATACATCGGAGTGGAGTGGTGTTTTTGAGTATAAGTATTTTAGTGAGTTATATTATTTTGGGCTTTACCTTAGCAGCTCCAATCGGACCAGTAAATTCCGCTCGATTGGATAAGGGGATTAAAAATGGGTTTTGGCATGCGTGGATTGTCGGAGCTGGTTCTATGATTGCAGATGGTATCTTTATGCTTATGGTGTATTTAGGAATGGTTCAATTCCTTGGCGTTCCTATCGTCCAAATATTCCTTTGGTTATTTGGGGGATTTGTGTTGATTTATTCTGGGCTTGAAAGTATTAAGAACTCCAACACCATTACGCTTTCGTATAGTAGGAATAAGGAATCACTATTTAGATGCTTTCTGACCGGTTTCATTATGTCAATTACCAGCCCCTTATCTATTTTATTTTGGTTAGGCATTTACGGTTCTGTCTTAGCAAAAACAGCCCAAACCAGCGGGACGGAGTCACTATTAATTTACAGCAGCATGATTTTTCTCGGCCTCACATGTTGGGATGTATTTGTTGCGGCCCTTACCACCGGCTTTCGAAAACTATTAAATGTAAAAAGTCTAATTGCTATTTCTATCATTTCTGGAGCTTCCTTAATTATATTTGGTTTGTATTTCAGCTATCAGGGAATTGACGCTCTTATTCGATGAATAAAGAAAACTCCTTTTATTGATTCCTGTAATTCGATTACTTTATATTGATATGGAAAAAAATTGCACCTTGAATCAATATATTTAGGGTGGTAAGATAATAAAAGTTCTCAACAAAAAGAAAGGCCTACAACACAGCCTCTTGTTGAAAACATGCAGATTAATACTAACCATTCTATTGATGGCTGGAAATAATTAACCATTGATGGACAAGTAATACAGCGGTATAATATTTATTGTTGTCGCTATGAAAGTGAACTTGTTCTTTGAAAACTAAACAAACAAAAACGTCAACAAACAATAATATTAGTTTCGTATGAAACTAAGCCAACGTAACATTTATGAGCTAATCAACTTTCTTGGAGAGTTTGATCCTGGCTCAGGACGAACGCTGGCGGCGTGCCTAATACATGCAAGTCGAGCGGACTTTCAAAAGCTTGCTTTTGAGAGTTAGCGGCGGACGGGTGAGTAACACGTGGGCAACCTGCCTGTAAGACAGGGATAACATCGGGAAACCGATGCTAATACCGGATAATCCTTTTCCTCTCATGAGGAAAAGCTGAAAGTCGGTTTACGCTGACACTTACAGATGGGCCCGCGGCGCATTAGCTAGTTGGTGAGGTAACGGCTCACCAAGGCGACGATGCGTAGCCGACCTGAGAGGGTGATCGGCCACACTGGGACTGAGACACGGCCCAGACTCCTACGGGAGGCAGCAGTAGGGAATCTTCCACAATGGACGAAAGTCTGATGGAGCAACGCCGCGTGAGCGATGAAGGCCTTCGGGTCGTAAAGCTCTGTTGTTAGGGAAGAACAAGTACCGGAGTAACTGCCGGTACCTTGACGGTACCTAACCAGAAAGCCACGGCTAACTACGTGCCAGCAGCCGCGGTAATACGTAGGTGGCAAGCGTTGTCCGGAATTATTGGGCGTAAAGCGCGCGCAGGCGGTCCTTTAAGTCTGATGTGAAAGCCCACGGCTCAACCGTGGAGGGTCATTGGAAACTGGGGGACTTGAGTGCAGAAGAGGAAAGCGGAATTCCACGTGTAGCGGTGAAATGCGTAGAGATGTGGAGGAACACCAGTGGCGAAGGCGGCTTTCTGGTCTGTAACTGACGCTGAGGCGCGAAAGCGTGGGGAGCAAACAGGATTAGATACCCTGGTAGTCCACGCCGTAAACGATGAGTGCTAAGTGTTAGGGGGTTTCCGCCCCTTAGTGCTGCAGCTAACGCATTAAGCACTCCGCCTGGGGAGTACGGCCGCAAGGCTGAAACTCAAAGGAATTGACGGGGGCCCGCACAAGCGGTGGAGCATGTGGTTTAATTCGAAGCAACGCGAAGAACCTTACCAGGTCTTGACATCCTCTGACACTCCTAGAGATAGGACGTTCCCCTTCGGGGGACAGAGTGACAGGTGGTGCATGGTTGTCGTCAGCTCGTGTCGTGAGATGTTGGGTTAAGTCCCGCAACGAGCGCAACCCTTGTTCTTAGTTGCCAGCATTCAGTTGGGCACTCTAAGGAGACTGCCGGTGACAAACCGGAGGAAGGTGGGGATGACGTCAAATCATCATGCCCCTTATGACCTGGGCTACACACGTGCTACAATGGATGGTACAAAGGGCAGCAAAGCCGCGAGGCCTAGCCAATCCCATAAAACCATTCTCAGTTCGGATTGTAGGCTGCAACTCGCCTACATGAAGCCGGAATCGCTAGTAATCGCGGATCAGCATGCCGCGGTGAATACGTTCCCGGGCCTTGTACACACCGCCCGTCACACCACGAGAGTTTGTAACACCCGAAGTCGGTGGGGTAACCGTAAGGAGCCAGCCGCCTAAGGTGGGACAGATGATTGGGGTGAAGTCGTAACAAGGTAGCCGTATCGGAAGGTGCGGCTGGATCACCTCCTTTCTAAGGAATATGCAGTCCTTGTGGACTGATAAAAGTTGACCGCTTTTTGTTTGTTTAGTTTTGAGAGTGCAATCTCTCAATTCAATTGCTCCTGCGCCGCAGTAGCTCGAGGAAGTAATCCCTCAGCTCGTCGCAAGGCAGCATGAAGTAACGCTCTGAAGTTCATTCACGATGTGATTGAAGTCAGTAGCCTTGTTCCTTGAAAACTAGATAATCGTAAGAAGAAGCAAGAAAACATCGAGTAATCGCCATTTTAGTTTTCTCTCTTAAGTAATTAAGAGAAATAACCTTTTAGGTTAAGTTAGAAAGGGCGCACGGTGAATGCCTTGGCACTAGGAGCCGATGAAGGACGGGACTAACACCGATATGCTTCGGGGAGCTGTAAGTAAGCTTTGATCCGGAGATTTCCGAATGGGGGAACCCACTGCTCGTAATGGAGCAGTATCTTTACCTGAATACATAGGGTATTGATGGCATACCCGGGGAACTGAAACATCTAAGTACCCGGAGGAAGAGAAAGCAAACGCGATTCCCTGAGTAGCGGCGAGCGAAACGGGACATAGCCCAAACCAAGAGGCTTGCCTCTTGGGGTTGTAGGACACTCAACATGGAGTTACAAAGGAACGGGGTAAATGAAGCGATCTGGAAAGGTCCGTCATAGAAGGTAAAAACCCTGTAGTTGAAACTTCGTTCCCTCCTGAGTGGATCCTGAGTACGGCCGGACACGAGAAATCCGGTCGGAAGCAGGGAGGACCATCTCCCAAGGCTAAATACTCCCTAGTGACCGATAGTGAACCAGTACCGTGAGGGAAAGGTGAAAAGCACCCCGGAAGGGGAGTGAAATAGTTCCTGAAACCGTGTGCCTACAAGTAGTCAGAGCCCGTTCATGGGTGATGGCGTGCCTTTTGTAGAATGAACCGGCGAGTTACGATCCCATGCAAGGTTAAGTTGAAAAGACGGAGCCGCAGCGAAAGCGAGTCTGAATAGGGCGAATTGAGTATGTGGTCGTAGACCCGAAACCAGGTGATCTACCCATGTCCAGGGTGAAGTCCAGGTAACACTGGATGGAGGCCCGAACCCACGCACGTTGAAAAGTGCGGGGATGAGGTGTGGGTAGCGGAGAAATTCCAATCGAACTTGGAGATAGCTGGTTCTCTCCGAAATAGCTTTAGGGCTAGCCTCACGTAGTAAGAGTCTTGGAGGTAGAGCACTGTTTGGACTAGGGGCCCTCATCGGGTTACCGAATTCAGACAAACTCCGAATGCCAAAGACTTATCCGTGGGAGTCAGACTGCGAGTGATAAGATCCGTAGTCAAAAGGGAAACAGCCCAGACCACCAGCTAAGGTCCCAAAGTATACGTTAAGTGGAAAAGGATGTGGAGTTGCTTAGACAACCAGGATGTTGGCTTAGAAGCAGCCACCATTTAAAGAGTGCGTAATAGCTCACTGGTCGAGTGACTCTGCGCCGAAAATGTACCGGGGCTAAACGTATCACCGAAGCTGTGGATTGACACCATCAGGTGTCAGTGGTAGGAGAGCGTTCTAAGGGCGTTGAAGCTAGACCGTAAGGACTGGTGGAGCGCTTAGAAGTGAGAATGCCGGTATGAGTAGCGAAAGATGAGTGAGAATCTCATCCACCGAATGCCTAAGGTTTCCTGAGGAAGGCTCGTCCGCTCAGGGTTAGTCGGGACCTAAGCCGAGGCCGAAAGGCGTAGGCGATGGACAACAGGTTGATATTCCTGTACCACCTCTTTATCGTTTGAGTGATGGGGGGACGCAGGAGGATAGGGTAAGCGCGCTGTTGGATATGCGCGTCTAAGCAGTTAGGCTGGTGAATAGGAAAATCCGTTCACCGTGAAGGCTGAGCTGTGACAGCGAGGGAAATTTAGTACCGAAGTTCCTGATTCCACACTGCCAAGAAAAGCCTCTAGCGAGATAAAAGGTGCCCGTACCGCAAACCGACACAGGTAGGCGAGGAGAGAATCCTAAGGTGAGCGAGAGAACTCTCGTTAAGGAACTCGGCAAAATGACCCCGTAACTTCGGGAGAAGGGGTGCTCTTTGAGGTTCATAGCCTCGAAGAGCCGCAGTGAATAGGCCCAGGCGACTGTTTAGCAAAAACACAGGTCTCTGCGAAGCCGCAAGGCGAAGTATAGGGGCTGACGCCTGCCCGGTGCTGGAAGGTTAAGAGGAGGGGTTAGCGCAAGCGAAGCTCTGAATCGAAGCCCCAGTAAACGGCGGCCGTAACTATAACGGTCCTAAGGTAGCGAAATTCCTTGTCGGGTAAGTTCCGACCCGCACGAAAGGCGTAACGATCTGGGCACTGTCTCAACGAGAGACTCGGTGAAATTATAGTACCTGTGAAGATGCAGGTTACCCGCGACAGGACGGAAAGACCCCGTGGAGCTTTACTGTAGCCTGATATTGAATTTTGGTACAGCTTGTACAGGATAGGTAGGAGCCTGAGAAGCCGGAGCGCTAGCTTCGGTGGAGGCGTCGGTGGGATACTACCCTGGCTGTATTGAAATTCTAACCCGCACCCCTTATCGGGGTGGGAGACAGTGTCAGGTGGGCAGTTTGACTGGGGCGGTCGCCTCCTAAAGAGTAACGGAGGCGCCCAAAGGTTCCCTCAGAATGGTTGGAAATCATTCGTAGAGTGTAAAGGCACAAGGGAGCTTGACTGCGAGACCTACAAGTCGAGCAGGGACGAAAGTCGGGCTTAGTGATCCGGTGGTTCCGCATGGAAGGGCCATCGCTCAACGGATAAAAGCTACCCCGGGGATAACAGGCTTATCTCCCCCAAGAGTCCACATCGACGGGGAGGTTTGGCACCTCGATGTCGGCTCATCGCATCCTGGGGCTGTAGTCGGTCCCAAGGGTTGGGCTGTTCGCCCATTAAAGCGGTACGCGAGCTGGGTTCAGAACGTCGTGAGACAGTTCGGTCCCTATCCGTCGTGGGCGCAGGAAATTTGAGAGGAGCTGTCCTTAGTACGAGAGGACCGGGATGGACGCACCGCTGGTGTACCAGTTGTCTTGCCAAAGGCATCGCTGGGTAGCTATGTGCGGACGGGATAAGTGCTGAAAGCATCTAAGCATGAAGCCCCCCTCAAGATGAGATTTCCCATAGCGTCAAGCTAGTAAGAACCCTGAAAGATGATCAGGTTGATAGGTCAGAGGTGGAAGCATGGCGACATGTGGAGCTGACTGATACTAATCGTTCGAGGACTTAACCAAGAAAAGCGGAAGCGTCCGCTTAGCAACGTATGGCCTGGAGGGCTTTGACTGAGATAAAGGAAACACGAAGAGCGATAGCGATTCGATGTTGACTTATCGTAGGGAAAAGACCGAAGGACACTAGTTGCTGGACGCTGGAGCTGGACAATGATTACTCGTTTTACAAACTTCTTCTGCATTATCTAGTTTTGAGGGAATGAACCTCTAATTAAATAGTCTGGTAATTAAGGCGAGAAGGTCACACCCGTTCCCATACCGAACACGGAAGTTAAGCTTCTCAGCGCCGATGGTAGTTGGGACATGCGTCCCTGTGAGAGTAGGACGTTGCCAGGCACACTAAAGACAACCTAAAATGGGTTGTCTTTTTATATTCATCTATATGTGAGTCTCACTCAAGTAAAGGTAAAAGTCATTACCCTAATAGAAATTTCAAGGTGGTGGAATCACAGAACTCTCGTCTAAAGGACAAAAGCAAAGAAAGAACCTAATGAGTGTCCTATAGAGCCCTCCTATAGAACAAAACCCGAAGTTAAAATCCAAAGAGTGTCCGATAGAGCCCTCCTATTGGAAAAAACCCAATATAAAAACCAAAAGAGCGTCCGATAGAACTCTCATATATGGCAAAACGCAAAGAAAGAAAATCCAAAAGTGTTCAATAGACCAATCCTTTTAGACAAATACATAGAAAAATAACCAAACTTGTCCAATAGACCTGTCTATAGTACAAAACAATCTGATAACTCATTTGCCAAAAAATTTACCAAAAAAATCATGATTATCATTTTGAAAAGAACAGCAAAATAAAACAGGAAGAAAATGAAGATGTTAAAGGAGGTATTTTTGATGTCAAAAAATAAACACACACCGTCATCAGAGGTGGATCAAAAAAAACTTTTAAACGATAAGGTCGAAACAGCGAGAAAAAATGGTTTTGAAGATGATCATGTTCGCAGAGGGACACCCAATGGTGCTCAAGGTCAATAATCTGTAAAAATAATCTTTTAACCAAAAGCAGAATGCCATGTACATGACATTCTGCTTTTTATGATTCGAGATTGTTAGTAAGCATCAACAATTGCAAAGATACCGAAAGAAGATTTTTAAGAATGGGGTCAAGTTATCAACGGAAAAGTAAATCGTATTGATTGCAAGGAAAGAAATGATTGGTTTATCATACTGTTTATGATGGTCAAAACCTAGAAAAAGGGTACTTAAGATTTGTATATAAAAACAGCTGGAGGGATACAACAAAATGGATTCAAAATTTGCACCATTATTCGAACCATATCATTTTTCAAATGGAGTTGAAGTAAAGAACCGCTTGGTGATGGCACCAATGACCAATTTTTCATCCAATCCGGATGGGACTGTGACCGACGCTGAGGTGAAATACTATGCAAGAAGGTCTGCTGGAGTTGGGATGGTTATAACCGCATGTACATATGTCACTCCGAATGGAAAAGGATTTCACGGAGAGTTTGGCGGTGATCGGGATGAGTTGATTCCTAGCTTACGACAAATTGCTTCAGGAATAAAAGAACAAGGTGCGAAGGCAATATTGCAAATCTTCCACGGCGGCCGTCAAGTTCCACCAGAATTAGTCAATGGAGACGTGGTTAGTGCTAGTGCAGTACCTGCTGAAGGCGAAGGAAAACCAGTCCCTAGGGAATTATCAGAGGAAGAAATAAAATCGATTATTCGGGACTTTGGGGAAACTACTCGTCGCGCAATTGAAGCAGGTTATGATGGGGTAGAGATTCATGGGGCAAACGGCTACCTCATTCAGCAATTTTTTTCTCCTCATTCCAACCGACGCGAAGACCAATGGGGTGGTAGTTTAGAAAAACGCCTTAAATTTCCCTTGGCTATAGTTGATGAAGTTAAAAAGGTAGCTGCCGAGCATACAAAGGATCCATTTATTATTGGCTATCGATTCTCGCCAGAAGAGCCTGAAACCCCAGGCATTACAATGGCGGATACATTAGTATTAATTGATGCTCTTGCTGATAAAAATCTTGATTACCTTCATGCTTCTTTACAAGATTTTTGGTCCAAACCAAGGCGTGGTGTAGAGGATACGCGCTCACGGATTGAATTAATCCAAGAAAAGGTTGGTGATCGGGTTCCAGTCATCGGCGTCGGGTCAATTCAAACTGCTGACGAAGCTGTTAAAGCAATCCAAACTGGTGTACCCTTCATTGCCTTAGGACGTGAAATTATTATCGACCCTGATTGGGTTCAAAAGGTAGCAGATGGAAGAGAAACTGAAATTGTAACGGAAATCGATAAAAGTAAACAACAAGAGCTGGTGGTCCCAGATCCATTATGGCAGGCGATTATTCATACGCCTGGATGGTTTCCAGGTATTAAATAGTAAAAACAATTAAGTCAATTAGAAAAAGTCCTTCATCAATGTGATGAAGGACTTTTTCTTTGCAGCTTGTATTATCCTTCGACCGGAACATATGTAAAAAAAGCCATCGCTTGCTTTAGGAATATTGATCTTGATCCGAAGAATCATTATTATTGATCATGTCTTTTACATCCTCTGCAATCTTATCAAAAGTCTGATTTACCCTATTCATAATTTCCTCATTGTTCGTCCCATTGTTATCGTTGAAGTCTTTTTTCATTTTCTTCACCTCCATTCTTATCCTTTGTAAAAGGTAGAGGATTTATTACCAAAAATAGAACCCAGGTATTTTATTGTTTGTAATCTGCTGCATGAAACTATTTAAACAACCCTGCCGTCTACTATGTTAAAGTACCCTAGGTAACGAAAGAAATTTTGTGAGAGTAAGTGAGGAACTTTTATGCAAGACTTTATTTATTTAGTTGAAGACATTTTGTTGGTAGTGTTATTTGTTGTAATCGGTCTTATATTTGGAATAATCGGATGGAGAAAGAAACGGTACGCTATGATGTATGGTGGATTTGGTCATTTTGCCGGTGTCCTCCTTAGTGGGATTTTAACTTATATGGTCAGTCTAAAGGATAGTAGTAACGGTATTGCCATTATGATTCTGTATCCATTGTTCGCCGGAGGTTGCTGGTTTATTGGCTTGTTAATCGGGAAAAGAAAGGATCGATCTGTTAATTAAAACTTTACGAGTATACTATATTAAATTTATTGTTTAAGATAAGCATCTGTATGTTTTTTAATAGACTTTTCGAACTATTATTAATAAAATAAAAAACATATTGCCTTACTAAAAGTTAATTGTTCAACTTTTGTACATATTGTTATTTTGAAAAAAGGGGAGACTGCCATGATTCAAGAGGGATACATTGAAGTAACAGGTGGAAAGGTTTGGTATCAAAAATATGATAGCGCTGCTGGTGGGACGCCTGTTATTGTGCTGCACGGCGGTCCGGGTTCTTCTTGTTATTCTTTACAAGTGCTTAAGTCTCTTGCGAAGGATCGTCCTGTTATTTTATATGACCAGTTGGGATGTGGGAGATCTGAGCGGCCAACGGACACCCGACTATGGAGAATCGACCGATTCGTCGAGGAACTGGCACAAATACGAGAAGCATTAAAGTTAGAGGAAGTGCATATTCTAGGCCACTCATGGGGAACCACACTTGCCGCTGCGTATTGCTTAACCAAGCCGAGTGGTGTGAAAAGTGTCATTTTTTCAAGTCCATGCCTCAGTGCACCATTATGGGAGCAGGACCAAAAGAAAAATCTTAAAAAATTACCGCACGATATCCAGGAAACCATTAAACACAGTGAGGAAAATGGTACAACCGATTCTCAAGAATTCCAAGCAGCGATCGAAGTATTTAGTAAGCATTTTGTAAACAGATTAGAGAAAAACCCTGAATGGCTGGAACAAAGGCCTCCAGGGTATCGAAACTCTGAAATCTATAATATCATGTGGGGTCCTTCCGAATTTACAGTACTCGGAAACCTCAGAGAATTTGATTGTACATCCCAATTAAAAGAAATAAGCTGTCCCACCTTATTTACATGCGGACGGTTTGACGAAGCAACACCGGAGACGACAGAGTATTATAGTGAGGTAACCCCCCATTCACAATTCTATGTGTTTGAAAAAAGTGCCCATATGGCATATATAGAAGAACCAGAGGAATATCTAACTGTAATGGGAAATTTCCTTCATTTGGTAGATTCCCCTAAGTAAGTTATTCGTAAAAAAAGCAGCTTGATTATGTCAAGCTGTTTTTTAAATTTACCAATGAAAGATTATTAAGAAATATAGAGGATTACGTAAAACTTTGGCGAATATTCTTCTTATTATAAATTTGAAATAAGCAGTTAAGAGGTAACGACATGAACAGGTTGGGTCAAATTATTCTAGTATTTATTTCAATTTTATTTACGGGCTATCAAAAGCTTATGGGGCATCATCAAGCATTTTTTACAATCGACTTTTTTATCTTTACTTTCATTGCCTGGGCGGTCGGATGGCAATATGATAAAGCTCGATATTATGAAAAAAAAGCACGTGCAAGCGAAGAAAGCTACAAGGTCTTAATAGACTCACTTCCTGAACCGGTTTATATTACACATAATCATAAGTTTCTATATGTAAATAATGCGGCTGCTAATATGATTGGTTCGACGAATAAAGAAAGTTTAATCGGCAGGTATATATTGGATTTTATTGCTCTGGAGTATAAGGAAAGATTACTGGAACGATTTAGACAAATAAAAAAAGAGAAGCGTCCCGTAAATACGATTGAGTACAAAGCAAAACGTTTAGATGGTTCTACGTTCTTTTTTGAAGTTTCTTCCTTGTCGATCGTTTTTGGAGGGAAAGAGGCCGTATTGTCCATCGGAAAGGACATTACAGCTAGAAAAGAACAAACAGAATTATTAGTACAAAAGTCAGAAAAGCTGGCCATGCTAGGTCAAATGGCAGCTGGCATCGCTCATGAAATTCGAAATCCCCTTACCTCGATTAAAGGATTCATTCAGTTATTTAAGGCTAATCAGCAAAAAGACGAATACTTTGATATTGTTCTTTCGGAGCTTGAGCGGATCAATGCCATTGTTGGAGAATTTCTTGTCCTATCTAAACCGACGGCAGTGGTTTTTCTGGAACAGGATGTAAAAGAACTCTTAAGGGATGTTGTGACCTTAATGGGCACACAGTCTATATTAAATAGTGTTGAAATTGTCGTAGACGTTGACCAAGATTTGCCGAGTATCAGTTGTGAAAAAAACCAATTGAAGCAGGTTTTTTTAAATCTTCTTAAAAATGCAATAGAGGCTATGCCTCAAGGCGGTACCATTAATGTGAAAGGGAAGAGAAGAGGAGAAGGAGAAATATCCATCCAGATTATTGATCAAGGAGTAGGCATCCCCCAAGAAAGGATTTCAACACTCGGAGAACCGTTTTACACGACGAAGGAAAAAGGTACAGGACTAGGTCTAATGACCTGTTATAAAATTATTGAAAGCCATAAAGGCACATTATCGATTAAGAGTATTATTAATCAAGGAACGAAAATTGATATTATTTTACCAACCATTACACAGCCATTGTTAAAAAAAGAAACAATTTATAATTGAGTTTGTTATATGGAAATAATAAACTATTGTTCTCTATCGATCTAGTACTATATGATTATTTAGTAATGAATCATTAGTAAAAGATTTCGGAGGGATGAATTAGCTTGAAAAAAATTCTGCTATCTGCCGTGGTTATTTTATTATTTATTGCTTACCTTCCAATTCTGTATGGCCATGCACAGGAGCCAGAGCCAATTGTTAAAGTGAAACTAGTAAACTATTTAGGAAATAAATCTGAAATTACCATCAAACCAGTGGGTGATTTTGTAACTAGTGATTCTAAACAAGTCTTACAGTCTGATTATACGTATCTACTAAAATTAGAAAACAAAAATCTTTCATTATATAAAGATGGTATTTTTTTAAGAACATTTGATGTTTTTTCAATTAGACCGGTGCAAAAAAATGGACAGCTTATTATTAATGAAAGACCCTATTTAGGAAGCTTTGAGTTTAGAGTAGAAAACAATTATATCCGTCCAGTCAATTTGGTACAAATGGAGGACTACTTAAAAGGTGTTGTCCCCATTGAAATGTATCCTTCTTGGAATATTGAAGCCTTAAAAACACAAGCAGTAGCAGCAAGGACCTATGCAATGAGTTATTTGAATCGGGATATGATTGATGATACGACAAATTACCAAGTGTATGGAGGATATATCTGGACTCCTAATACAACAAAGGCAGTAGATGATACAAGTGGTTTAGTGGCCAGATACAATGGTCGTTTAATTGATGCCCTTTATTCTGCGAGCAACGGTGGATTGACCGAAAGTAATGCAAATGCGTGGGGTTCAGCACCGGTACCTTATTTGATCATTCAAAAAGACCCCTATGATCCAAAACCCGTTTGGAGCTTTTCCTTTCATAAAACACAAATTGATGTAACTGACAAGAATTTATCCAATCCTTCTGAATGGTGGTCATTAGTCAAAGAAGCAGACCCAACGATTGCTGCTAATATTAAAATGTGGGTAAATACGAACGGTTATGCAAACAAAGAGCTAAAAATCCTAGCCATTCCACAATTTTCTCTTCAAGATGCAGGCACTGGCGGTCGTGTTTCCAAAGGAAGCATAACGATAGATTTTTTAGTAAAAGATATCCTAGACAATGAGGGCAACCTAGTACCTCAACGAATTTCCCTATCCGATATTAGTGGAGCGAAACTTCGCACGATAATCGGGAATCGTGTTATGTTAAGTTATTTAGTGAATGAAATAAAAACGGATAATGATCTCATACGTGTTACAGGTGTTGGTGATGGCCATGGTGTCGGCATGAGTCAATGGGGTGCTCAAAACATGGCTAAAGCAGGTAAGAGCTATCAGGATATTTTAAAATTTTATTATACTGGGATTTCTATCGATAAAGTGTATGAATCATCTGTTTCAGTTACTTATCCGACCGTAAAGCAGCAAGGGTGGATTCAAGTTAATGGGAAGTGGGAATTTGTTAAAGCTGATGGCTCAAAGGCAACAGGCTGGCTAAAGGATGCCAATCAATGGTATTACTTAAACCAGAATGGTGTCATGCTTACAGGCTGGCAAAAAGTTGGCGGGAAGTGGTACTTCTTGAAATCAAATGGTGTCATGGCAACAGGCTGGTTAAAGGATGGAAGCCGCTGGTATTACTTAACCTCATCTGGTGCTATGGCAACAGGCTGGTTAAAGGACGGCAGCCGCTGGTACTACTTAACCTCATCTGGTGCTATGGCAACAGGCTGGATTCAAGATAAAGGGAAATGGTATTACTTGTCATCGAGTGGTGCAATGTTGACCAATCGGCAATTGATTCAAGGAAAATGGTACCAATTTCATTCAAGTGGATATTGGATTCATTAATGATTAACCCCAACAAATGTGTTGGGGTTTTTTGTTCAAGTAAATACCCATTTTTAAATAAAGATAAAGATTTATAAAATATTTTGCTATAATAGTATTTATGTGAAATTAAGGCTGTTAAAAAAAGGAAGCCAGCATCAGGAGGATACTATGGAAAAAAATAGATATGTATTTTGGGGTCTTGTCATTACAACGTTGATTTCAGCCTTGGATGCCAATATTATGCAGACGGCCAGTCCAACCATTGTAAAGCAACTAGGCGGAATGGATTTGTTTGCCTGGATTTTTGTAGTCTATATGCTAGCCAGTACGGTTACCGTGCCACTATACGGTAAATTATCTGATATGTATGGCAGGAAAAAGTTATTAATGATCGCGGTGGGCTTATTTACGGCAGGGTCGATTCTGTGTGGAATCGCCAATTCAATGGAGATGCTGATTGTTTATAGAGGAATTCAGGGTCTAGGGGCCGGCGGGATGATTCCGCTTTCGATGATTATCGTAGGAGATTTGTTTTCGATTGAACAACGCGGCAAAATCCAAGCTGCGTTTAGCACCATCTGGGCCCTTGCTTCCATTGTGGGTCCTGTCTTAGGTTCATTTTTTGTAGAAGCTCTTACATGGAGATGGATCTTCTTTATTAATATCCCGATCGGTATTGCGACCGTACTATGCTTGATACCTTACCAAGAGAAAACACAATTTAGAAAAATGTTTATTGATTACAAAGGATTTTTCTTATTTGGAATAGCTATTACACTTTTGTTATTATCAACCAATGTCAGTCACCCATTATGGTTTATTCTAATTGGTTGTTTTAGTTTACTTTTATTTCTTTTTGTTGAGAGGAAAGAGTCGGAGCCATTCCTACCGGTCTCATTGTTTAAAAATAAAGGTATCCTTATGACGAATTTATTTATGTTATTTTATTGTTTAGCGTTTTATGGAACCTCTAACTTTATTCCGTTGTTTCTACAAGAAGGCAATCATATGAGTATTTATAAAAGTGGCTTGATCCTATTAAGTATTGCAGGCGGCTGGATGTTTGGAAGTATCCCTGCAGGAAATTGGATTCTACGATTTGGCTATAAAATTTTATTTATCCTCGGCAGTTTGCTTACTACCATATCAGGGTTGGGATTATATTTATTTATTAACGATATTTCATATTGGTGGTTGTTTCTGATATTAATGCTCCAAGGGGCTGCTTTTGGCTTATTGTTTGCGGTTGGAACGATTGCCTCTCAAGAATTTGCTGAGCCTCATATCAAAGGGATGTCGACGTCATTGCATATCTTTTTAAGAAATATCGGGACCTCCATTGGGGTGACCATTATGGGACTGCTCATTAATGTGTCAGCAGGTATTGGTGTCGGGATTAGGAACGTATTTCTTTATGCCTTGTGCATGAGTCTAGTTACGATTGTGTTAAGCTTTTTAATTCCATCCAAATCACAAGCATTAGGTAAGAAAGATTAGGTTGAGATGGTTTATTGAAATATAAATTTATTATGTAAACAGTAAAATAAAAAGAATCAGCCTCTCTGACCATAAGGGAGGCTGAATTTGTGCGTTAATTTGTCTTGAGTATTTCTTTAAACTCTTTTCCCTTTTGTACATAGTGCTCACTTGACATTCTCAGCATTTGTATATCTTTTTCTGATAATTCTCGGACCACTTTCCCTGGGGAACCTAATACAAGTGATCGTGGGGGAATCTTTATTCCGCCTGCAAGCAGTGTATTTGCACCCACAATGCAATCCTCACCAACTTCCACATTATCTAATAGGGTGGAACCCATTCCGATGATGGAGCCTTTTCCGACCTTACATCCATGTAAAATAACATTATGACCAATGGTAACATCGTCTTCAATCAATACCGGAAACCCTTCATATAAATGGATGGTGGAATTATCTTGAATACTGCATCTTTCTCCAATCACAATTGCTCCGTCATCTGCACGCAGTACAGCATTGAACCAAACAGAGGAGCCTTCTCCAATTTGGACATCACCAATTAAATAGGCACCCGGGGCAACGAAAACAGATTCATGGACTATCGGTGATTTACCATTGTATGGGATCTTCACAATAAAATCTCTCCTTTTATTAATAGAATAATTTAAATTTTAGTATAATTATATCATTAGAAACTACGAAGCCAATAATAGAAAATCCATTTTGGGAAAATAGTAGGAATAAAAAGTCCACATAAAGTAATAACATGAAAAGGTAGGTCGAAATAGTAAGAATGGTGTCAGGCACCATGTAAGCGCTTTAAAATTGACATAAAAGTTAAAATAGTCAAAAAATATTGACAGCTAAATTTTTCGGTGGTAACCTTATCTAAAATTGATATGAATTGATGACGAGAAGAGTAAGATGTTCGTTGTTTCATAGAGAGTCGACGGTTGGTGGGAGTCGATAACATGAAGATCTGAAAATCATCTCCGAGATGTATGGCTGAACCTAAAGTAAGCTATACCGGACAGTCCGCCGTTAACATGGAACACGTACAAGCATATAGTACGTTGATCGAGAGCCGCAGCTGTGATTTAGGTGCGGAAGTAGGGTGGTATCGCGAGTTAACTCGTCCCTATAACCATAGGGACGGGTTTTTTGTGTTTATTAAACTTTAAAATTGTAAAAATGTAAAATTGAAATGAGAAATGGGAGGAACGTGAAAATGAGTCAACAAGTAGAAAAAAAAGCGTTTAATGTGGAGGATATCATCATTGCCAGTCATACCATAAAAGATGTCATTTCACCAACTCCACTGCAGTACAATCAATTATTGTCTGAACGATATGACTGTCGTGTTTATTTAAAAAGAGAGGATTTACAAAGCGTTCGTTCCTTTAAGATTCGCGGGGCTTATAACCGAATCAAAAAGTTGAATGAGGAAGAGCTAAAGAATGGTATTATCTGCGCAAGCGCTGGGAATCATGCGCAGGGTGTTGCCTATTCTTGTCATCTCCTTGATATTCATGGAAAGATCTTTATGCCAAGTACAACACCAAAGCAAAAAGTCAATCAGGTTAAATTTTGGGGTAAAGAGAGTGTCGAAATTGTTCTTGTGGGAGATACCTTTGATGATGCTTATGAAAAGGCAATGGAATGCTGCCAAGCTGAAAATCGGACATTTATCCACCCCTTTGATGATTACGATGTCATTGCCGGCCAAGGAACAGTTGCTGTTGAACTACTGAATGATTGCCCTGAAAAAATTGATTACCTCTTCGCTGCGATTGGCGGGGGCGGACTCTTAGCAGGCGTTGGCACTTATTTGCGCCACTACTCACCACAAACGCATTTAATCGGCGTTGAACCGCAGGGAGCACCTGGCATGAGGGAATCGATTTTAAAAGGGGAAGTGACCTCTTTACAAGAAATTGATCCATTCGTTGATGGGGCTGCTGTTAAAACAGTCGGATCGAAAACTTTTACTATTTGTAAAGAAATTGTTGACGATATTATTGTCGTTCCTGAAGGAAAGGTTTGTACGACGCTTTTATCCCTTTATAATGAAAATGCGATTGTGGTTGAGCCAACTGGTGCCCTCTCTGTCGCAGCCTTAGATACCTATGCCGAAGAAATTAAGGGAAAAACAGTCGTTTGTGTCATTAGCGGCGGGAACAATGATATCGGACGGATGCAGGAAATTAAAGAGCGCTCTAAGCTTTATGAAGGGCTGCAGCATTATTTCATTGTTCAATTCCCACAGCGCCCAGGAGCGTTACGAGAATTCCTCTTTGATGTTCTTGGTCCAAATGATGATATCAGCCATTTTGAATATACGAAAAAGAATAATCGGGAAACAGGACCAGCATTGGTTGGGATTGAATTAAAGGATAAAGAAGATTACTATCCATTAATAGAAAGAATCAAGGCCAAGGGCTTTTTACACAGGGAAGTCAATAAAGACAGCACACTTTTTCAAATGCTTGTATAAGGTGAAAAGACCTTCCATGCTAGGTGGAATGGTCTTTTTTATAGAAAAAATTAGGATAATTGAACAACTTCGTGCTTTTTTACCTATTTGAATACTTAACAAATGACACATTTAATGTATAATAATATTTGTGCAGAAGACAGCTTATTTAATTATGCTGTCTTTAGTTATCAGAAAACGGACAGAATCCAAAATGTTATATTGAGAAAGTATTTAAGGAATCCATTTTTCATCATAATGTTTTTGGTAAGATTCAAAGTGGAAAGAGAGTGTTCAGAATGGGACGTAAATGGAACAATATTAAAGAAAAGAAAGCTTCAAAGGATGCCAATACAAGCCGTATTTACGCTAAATTTGGGGTAGAAATTTATGTTGCTGCAAAACAAGGAGATCCAAATCCAGAATCCAACCAGGCATTAAAATTTGTTCTTGAGCGTGCAAAAACATACAATGTCCCAAGACATATTATTGACCGTGCGATTGAAAAAGCAAAAGGTGGATCTGAGGAAAGCTACACTGAGCTTCGTTATGAAGGTTTTGGACCTAATGGATCCATGGTTATTGTCGATGCGCTGACAAATAACGTCAACCGTACCGCATCAGATGTTCGTGCTGCGTTTGGCAAAAACGGTGGAAACATGGGGGTAAGCGGATCTGTTGCTTATATGTTTGATGCTACAGCTGTTATCGGCATAGAAGGGAAGTCTTCTGACGACGTCCTTGAACTCTTAATGGAAGCAGATGTGGATGTTCGAGATATTATTGAAGAAGATGAAACGGTTATTGTGTATGCCGAGCCAGACCAATTCCATGCCGTTCAGGAAGCCTTCAAACAAGCGGGGATTACAGAATTTACGGTAGCAGAACTAACGATGCTTCCACAAAATGAAATTACGCTTGATGGTGAATCCTTAGCCAAATTTGAAAAAATGATTGATGTCCTAGAGGATTTAGAAGACGTGCAACGAATTTACCACAACGTAGATCTTGGGGAAGAAGAATAATAAGAAGGGCAGACCAGAGATGGTCTGCTTTTTTTAGTTTAGGCTCTGTTATAACTGAAGTTAAATTCAATGTGTTTGAAAAATAAACGGTAAAATTCCGTCTAATTTGGGAAATTCCCCAATTCCGCTAGAACAAAGGAAGTTTTTCCGTTTATATTATCCCGATCCTTAGATTTTGTCTTATTTTGAGCAGTTAATCGGAATATCTCCGTTTATATCTGCTTTTTATGCTTTCTCTACATACATTAGCCGGAAATTCTCCGCTTATGAATTCTCATAATAACAAAGCCTTAGGTTTAATATAGGGATTATCACATTTTAAGCCTTCTTTTCGCTTTATCCCTTTAACGTATGTTATTATTTATAATTATACATAATGAAAGGATGAATAAGGTGTCAATAGAGAGTGTTAAAGCCCATTTTAAAAAATGGAATCGTGAGGTAGATGTAATGGAGTTTGAAACGTCTAGTGCAACGGTGGAACAGGCTGCGGAAACGATCGGCGTTAGTCCTGCTCGAATTGCAAAGACATTATCCTTCAGAGGAGCTGAGGAAAAGGCTATCCTAATTGTTGCTGCTGGAGATGCAAAAATTGACAACAAAAAGTTCCGTCAACAATTCGGCTTCAAGGCACGGATGCTCTCACCAGTTGAAGTGCTAGAACAAACAGGGCATGCCATCGGCGGTGTTTGTCCCTTTGGATTGAGAAATGACCTTGACGTTTATCTTGATGTCTCCATGAATCGGTTTGAAACTCTATTCCCAGCCTGCGGCAGTACAAACTCTGCGATTGAGTTAACGAAAGAAGAACTATATCAATACTCTTTTGCTAGAGAATGGGTAGATGTATGTAAAGGTTGGAAAGAAGACGAAGAGCCCGTTCATGAAGGTCAATCTATTGAGGCGTAAATATTAAAATGAAGTGGAATCATTTTAGAGTGATTCCACTTCATTTTTTTCATCCCATCAAATTTTCTCCACTATCGAGATTGAACTGCCTTTCTAGTGGTAGTCTCCTACTAATAATTTGGTCAAATTGATAATACAATTACAATAATCTTATTTTGAATTTTTCAAGCCAGATCATCAGGGAAAGAAGGAATCAAAATGGTGAAATTCAAAATACATCGATGTAATTGTCGAAAGACATGGTCAATTCAAACCAGAAAGTCGAGGGTCACGGCTGAAACCGTTCTACTTAACGGGACGTGGGCAACTGAAGTAAAACCAAAACGAAGAAACGAACCAAGAGGCTTTGTTACCACGAATGGTAATAACAAGATCATATTTGACCCAACACATGAATTAGTCGACCAATTTGTTAAGGTCAAGAAGTTAATCTATGATAAAAAAAATGTCCATTTTAATGTCGAGCAAGGGGAATATTTATATTTTGCAGAAGATGGAAACTGTTTTATTCTAAAAAATCGGAATGATGTATTAGGGGAAGACGACAAAGAAGAGCTTGGTACTTCCAAGCTCTCCAACAATGATTCCATTTTATGAAACTACTTCAACCGATTAACAACAAATTCTCCAATTTCATCAATTGATAGTTGTCCCTCAGGTATGGCAAAGGTTTGGAATACATGCCACATGTCATCCCAAACCTTAAAGCTGACATCGACTCCTGCGGCACGGGCCCGTTCAACCAGCCGTACTGAATCATCCAGTAAAATCTCATCATTTCCAACATGAACTAACATGGCTGGCAGCCCAGTTAAGTCGGCATGAATTGGAGAAACGAGCGGATGACGAGGATCCAGGTCACGAATATACAAAGCTGGTGTAAAGCGCATCGCTTCAGCTGATAACCAAGGATCGGCATCTGCACGGGTTTCCACGGATTCTCCTGAACCTTCCATATCTGTCCATGGAGATAGAAGGACGGCCAGTGCAGGCAAGCGCTCACCTTCATCTCGCAATGTTAACAGTGTTGCCAAGGTTAGACCGCCTCCTGCTGAATCACCGCCAATGACAATATTTTCCGGCGCATATCCGGAAGAAAGTAACCAGTGGTATACTTTGACTGCATCCTCAATTGCGGCCGGATATGGATGTTCAGGGGCAAGACGGTATTCAGGGACTAATACCCGAGCTTTGGTAGAACGAGATAATTTGGAAGCCAAATAGCGATGTGTATTGCAGCTCCCCATTATGTAGGCACCGCCATGAAGATAGAGAAGCACCCGGCCCTCAATTACATTTGGTGCAGAAACCCATTCCGCTGGAATTCCCGCAATGCTTGTTTTTTCAACGGTGATATCCGGATTAACCGGGGTTAAACCAGAAAGGGCCTCCAATCCTTGACGTGCAGCTTCAATATCTGCATCTGCTGTTTGGCTTGTTTTTGCTGCTTTTAAAAACTCTCTTACAAATAAACTTTCTTGACTGGCCATGCTAAAGTTCCCCTTTCAAATTAGAATGAAAGCGTCTACAACATACTATTTCTCTATATTATTAAAAACTCCTCCAACATCTAAAAAATAAACCCACATCTTTTGTTTCGATGTGGGTTAGGGCTACTTTTATCTATCTTGGTGTTAGGGGTTTTACTGAAATAGCAGGGGAATAAGAGGTTGTAATACAGCCTTCTAATTGATTTGGATTTAATAAGCCTAGTTCAAGTGCAGCTTTAATTTTACTATCATCCGGTTTTTTGACCTTCAAAATAAGATCATGCATCCTCATTTCTTCCAATCTTTTAATGGTTTCCTCCTCATTATATTTTTCTGTTTTTCGTATTTGCCGTTGCAGCTTGTAACCGCTAATCGTTATTTCTCCTTTATGATTGGAACCTACTAATTTATTAAAATAAGTTTGGAAATGATCCTTTAATTGATTCATCTCCCATTCAATTTCTTTCTTCTGTTTATTTAGCTCGTAATACCTGACTAGCATCTCACCTGTTATCAAGGACTCATTGTTACCCATATCCCCGCCTCCTTACGAACGTATATTCCATTTTATGTTCACCAAAGAAAAATTATAACCAGTTCGGAATTAACACTACCAATAACTACTAAATGGTGTCAGGCACCAATTCGTGAAAATAGGTTGCTTTCTTGTCTGTATCATGGCAAGCTTAGTAATGAATAAAAACTTCTTTGGAAAGAAATTTATAGGTGATTAATATGATTGAAGTAAAAACTTCTAAGCTCAGCGATGGGGAATTAAATAGAGGTGTATTTGCCACACAAGATATTGCAAAAGGGGAACTCATTCATGAGGCACCCGTTATTCCTTATCCTAATGAGGAGCATGTTCATATCGAGAAGACACTTTTGGCAGATTATGCATTTGAATATGGAATAAACCATACGGCGTTGCTTTTGGGATACGGAATGCTCTTTAATCACTCCTATCAGCCCAATGCGATTTATGAAATAAATTTTCCTAATCATACGTTTGACTTCTATGCTTATCGGGATATCAAAGCAGGGGAAGAAATTCTCATCAATTATAATGGTGAAGTCGATGATAATGAACCGCTTTGGTTTAATAAGGATAAAGAAACAGAGACAGACCATGATTAAATGACCAACAGGATAGATGAAGCAGTTATTCTGCTTTCACTGTCCTTTTTTTTATGAAATATAAAAAAATAAAAACTTCCTAATGTGTTGATTCGTCTAAGTTATAGCAAGGAGGGAAAGACGTGGGGGATATTACGATAGAAACAATAAAAACAGATGATAGGGAAGCTTTGATCGATGAAATTATGACAAGTTATGGCCAAGATATCTTACAGCTCGTTTATTCTTATGTGAAAAATAAAGATATTGCGGAGGACTTGACCCAAGATATTTTTATCAAATGTTACAAATCTCTTCATACATACACGGGAAAATCAAAGCTGCGAACATGGTTGTGGAGAATTGCTATTAACCATTGTAAAGATTATTTAAAAAGTTGGTATAACAGGAATGTGGTCATGTCCGATGTAGAACTGGATGCAAACAAAACACAAAAAGAAATGGTTGAGCAGGCAGTCATCCAAAAAGAAGCGGATGATGAGTTGATTTCAGCGATTATGGAGCTGCCCATTAAATATCGGGAAGTCATTTATCTCTTTTATTATGAGGAATTACCCATTAAAGAAATTGCAACTGTGACAGATACGGGAAATAATACCGTAAAAACTAGGCTGAAGCGCGGAAAAGAATTACTCAAAGAGCGATTGGAGGGATAGTACATGGAAGAACGTCTAAAGAATCTAAAGAAATCGATGGATCGAACTACTTTTTCTCAGTTAAACTTTACGGAGCAGCATCAAAAGGAGATTCGTGAGAAGATATCCAAGCAAGATGAAAAGGAAGAAGATATTCTTTTAGCCATCCTGCATCTTCTTGTTCATGAAAAAACGGGTTTTGAGTTAGCCAACTTATTGCGAGCAAGAGGGATAAAAAAATTCGAAGACAATGAAGGATCCATCTACATCCTGTTACACAAGCTGGAACAAAATCAATGGATCCAAGCCTATTGGAATGAAACAGAAATTAAAAATTACCGTATAACGGATAAAGGAAGCAAATTATTGAAAAAAGCAGTAAAACAAAAGAAAAATAGATCATTTATATTAAAAGAATTACTAATGGGGTGAACTAGGTGGCCAAGAATAACCATACTTTTTTAAATGAGGTAACTAATCAGATTTCTTCCAAAGAAGCTAAGAAATACATAGCTGATGAATTAAGTTACCATTTAAAAGAATCAAAGACGACGTGGTTGGAGAAAGGATTAACAGAAGAGCAAGCTGAGGAAAAAGCGATTGAGCAAATGGGGAGTCCAATCCAACTTGGAAAACAAATGAATAAGCTTCATAAGCCAAAGATTGATTGGCTGTTACTGTCCTTGTTAGGAACGACTTTGATTATCGGTTTTTTACCTTTGTTCTCACTTGGGTATATGGAGGAAGGTAATTTTATAGCCTATAATAAAATCATCATTACACTATTAGGTGGTGCAGCCGCCATTGGATTGATGCTAATGGACTATCGAAAATGGAAGAAACAAGGGTGGCTGTTTTATTCAATCGGCATTATCATTTTATTATTGTTACAGTTTTTTTCAAATACAATGATCAATGGCCTTCCTACTTTAAGAATTTCAATGCTTACAATTGAAAGTTTAATGGCGGTACCTTTCTTTTATCTGGCATGGGCGGCCATGTTAGATAATGAGAGACTAAGGGTATGGCAGTTTATCCTCTTGTTTTCGATTCCAATCCTCTTATTTATCTCGTTGCCCACTAAATCAACCACCGTAATTTATGTGGTGATGGTATTTGTCATGCTGATTGGAAGTAAATTCACTCAAAAGGCTGTAGTAACCATTTGGAGCGTATCAGCCTTTGTATCTGCAGCAATTTGCTTTGTCACATGGCAAATTCTACAAGATTATCAAAAAGTAAGATTGCTGGCCTTTTTTAACCCAGAAAGCTATGCAGATCAAGAGGGTTATATTATTTTGCGTGTTAGAGAATTACTGTCAAAGGCAGGCTGGTTTGGCGCCTCTATAAAAAAGGAATTTATCCCAGAAGCCCATACTAATTTTGTTTTTGTCAGTTTCACCTATTATTACGGTTGGCTTTTTGCCATTGCACTCGTTCTTATATTGGCTTTATTTGTGGCCCGAATGATAACCGTTACTTTCAAAGTAAAGGATTCATATGGAAAACTTCTCTTGATCGGTGCCATTTCACTTTATACGGTGCAATTCGTAATAAATATCGGAATGATTTTGGGTTTATTTCCAATGATTTCGATGTCACTTCCTTTCATTAGTTATGGCTTAATGCCAACCCTGTTTAATGCCTTTTTAATTGGGAGCGTGTTAAGTGTTTTTCGTCGTAAAGATTTGATCTCTACACGTAATATTTGATGCTTACGCTTTCAAGACGTTCACCGTGGAAATATGAATATGCACAACGTTCCACCATGCTCATTAAAATCTGCTAAAACCTATATTAGTTCTGAAAAATATGGACATTCGCCCATGCCTTTTTGTCATTTCAACATAGTCTAGACTGAAACCTATAAAAGGAGAGATGCTCTAATGAACGATATGGGACAATTTAATGTTGGTGTGGATAGAATAGGCGGCATGGGTATGGGAGGATTCCCTGGAATGGGCGGTTTTGGCGGCGTAGGCGGTATGGGTGGTTTTGGCGGTATGGGAGGATACTCTGGCATGGGCGGTTTTGGTGGCATGGGAGGATTCCCCGGAATGGGCGGATATGGCGGCTGGGGCGGAGGATTCCCTGGACATGGCGGTTATGGCGGCTGGGGTGGAGGATTCCCTGGGCATGGTTGGCATGGCGGTTGGGGTGGAGGATTCCCTGGACATGGTTGGCATGGCGGCTGGGGTGGAGGATTCCCTGGACATGGTGGATATGGCGGCTGGGGTGGAGGATTCCACGGGCATGGTTACTAAGGTGCCACTGTAGCTATTAACCTGAAAACTTATATTAAAAAAGGTAGCTTGCGAAACTTAAAAAACAAACCAGACGAATGAAAAAGATATAAAAACAAAACTTAATTGGTATGACCCTAAGTGAAAAGCCCTGAATAATCAGGGCTTTTCTGTTGTAAAGAAACGACTCAATATAACAATGAAAATCTTTTTGTTTATGAATAGAAGCTTGATTGATACAATAAACTTAATAGGGAAGAGAAGCCTATCACTATTGTGTGTTTTTAACAAACCAGACTTTGGAGAGGGATGAGCAAATTGGAAAATTTAGCGCTCACGAACAGAATTCTGACTGGTAAGGTATACATGATTGAAATGCAAGATGGTGAAATTAGTTCTTTTCGTGTCATCAATGAAACACCTAGCCATTATATTTTGTCTTATACAACAAATGAAACCGTGGAAGTATTCGAAAAAGCAAAAAATGAAATAGTGGGTATTTTTGAGGTTCGTGAGTGGTGGGATACAAAAGGGAAAAATAATAGTTTGTGTTAAGTTACCATGATTAAAAATTATCAAAAAAAAGAAAGCGGCCTTTGCCACTTTCTAAAGAAGGAAAACTTTTATGGGTTAATACAGCATATGTTTAAGCTTGTACGTGCATGTAGTGAACATGTCCCTGTTAAAAAAATTTATTATAAAAAGGGCGCTAACAAATTTTTTGGATAAGCTCAATGGAATTATTTTTAGGTGAATTTACTAACGAAGAAACTTCGTATGTTTCCATCAAACTATTGTCATAGGGGACCAATAATTGGTTTAACACATTCTTCTCTGAGATGTTGGGGTCTAACCATATCGGTTCATCTTCCCGTTTTAATATGACGGGCATTCGGTCATGAATATCTTTCATTAATTCATTGGGAGTGGTGGTAATCACCGTACAGGTGTGCAGTATTTTTCCATCAGGAGCCTGCCAGCCTTCCCAAATTCCCGCCATTGCAAATAACTCGTTGGACTTCAGCTTAATTCGCATGGGAATTTTGGTTTTATCACTATGACGCTTCCATTCATAAAAGCTATCAGCGATCACTAAACAGCGCTTCTTTTGGAAAGCTTTCCGAAAACTTGGCTTTTCCGTAATCGTCTCAGCTCGCGCATTTATCATTTTATATCCAATTGAAGTGTCTTTTGCCCATGGTGGAACAAGACCCCATTTTAAAAACCCCATTCTATTAGATTTTCCGTCATTTATTACCGCCAGTACGGATTGGGAAGGGGCAATATTATAGCTCGGCAAGTAATTTTCCTCTTCTAAAAAAGATTGAACATCGAATCTGTCAATGATTTCATCAATTGTTGCAGTTAATGTGAATCGGCCGCACATATCTTTCACCTCACCAATTAGTAAGGTAATTTTATCAAATTTACCTTTTAAAAGCACTCCATAGGGAATTATAGAGAAGGTTAAAGAGGCAAAAAAGAGGAGTCATGAATGGAGCGACTCCTCTTTACCTATTAATGTGTTCGTCTAGCAAAGTCGACAAAACGGAATTTGTCCGGCCGGTGCCGTGATTCTGTATACTGAAATAGGGTGGCATCATCTAAGTAGACATAGTTTTTTATCACGACCACATTATAAAAACCTTCGAGGTCTAGCAGGCTGCGATCTTCCTGTGTTGGTTCAACGACGACGATTTCCTTTTTGGCAAAACTTATGGTCAGGTTTAATTCGTTTTCCAGATACTGATAAATGGAGTCCGCGCAAATTTCTTCTGTTAACATAGGCACGAAGGTAGAGCATAAATAATCTTTATCTAGAATTATTTTCTCTCCGCCCATTTCCCTTGTACGAATAACCTTCCAAACTTGGTCTTTACTGCCTAACTGAAGCTGCTGTCGAATAAAGCCATCAGGCTTGATTAATGATAATTCGTTTACAATCGTTTTCGGTTTACTTCCCATCTTACTGGCTAATTCTTTAAAACTGACTAGTCCAGAAACAGGGAAGTCAAATTTGCTGATGTCAATGACAATCGAGCCTTTTCCTCTAACTTTTTGAATATAGCCGTTTTGTGAAAGCAAATTTAACGCTTTTCTGATCGTCTCCCTTGAGGTATCGTATTGATCCTTTAAGTCATTTTCAGAAGGGAGAAGCGTTTGTGGAGGGAGATCTCCGTTTTTAATTTGCTCGACAATGCCGTTATAAATAGTTAGGTACTTGTTTGTCATCATGACATCTCCGTTCATTTTTTCAAATGGTACACAATCGACTCATATGGCCGCAATAGAATTTCCTTGTTAAGCTGTGCCGCCGAGTCCGTATAGTTTGAGAGTACCATTTTACTCTTATAGTCATCAAGAACTAATTGAGAGGGAAGGACAAATTTCGTTTCTTTTCCATAAAAATTATTCACCACGAACAATTTCTCGGAACCGTTTGTCCTAATAAAAGCAAATATATCCTGATCTTGATCCAAAATTAACTCAAAATCTCCGTCGGTGATTACTTCCATCTCTTTTCTTAATTGGATCAGCTTTTGGTAATGATAAAAAATCGAATCTTGGTCTTGGACCGCATTTTCCGCGTTAATGTCTTTATAGTTTGCAGCTGTTTTGATCCAAGGTGTTCCAATGGTGAAACCAGCGTGTCCTTCATCATTCCACTGTACGGGAGTGCGGGAATTATCACGTGATTTTTGCTGCAAAATTTCTATAATTTCCGGTTCGTCCATGCCTTTCTTTTTCATAATATTAAACATATTCAATGACTCTACATCGCGGTAATCATCGATTGAATCAAATTTTGGATTTGTCATCCCAAACTCTTCCCCTTGAAAAATATATGGGGTTCCCTGCATCAAATGGAGGGTAGTAGCCAGCATTTTAGCGGACTCCTTATGATAGTTCACATCATCACCAAAACGGGAAACTGCTCGAGGCTGGTCATGGTTACACCAGAAAAGGGCATTCCAGCCGCCGCCCTCGTTCATTTCCACTTGCCATTTGGATAATATTTGTTTTAAGGCTTGAAAATCGAAGTCAGCCTTGGTCCATTTTTCCCCGTTTGGATAATCCACTTTTAGGTGATGGAAATTAAAGGTCATGTTCAATTCTTGTTGCTCGGGATTCGTGTATCGAATACAGTTATCAATGGATGTGGACGACATCTCGCCAACTGTCATGATATCGTATTTTGAGAAAACTTGCTCATTCATTTCATGTAAAAATTCATGAATTCTTGGTCCGTCCGTATAAAATTTACGGCCATCACTGTCATCTTGAGGGAAGTTCTGGTCCTTCGAAATTAGATTGATGACATCTAAACGGAAACCATCCACACCTTTTTTTAACCAAAAGTGCATCATTTCATATAATGCTGCGCGGACTTTTTCATTTTCCCAATTTAAGTCGGCTTGGGTGACATCGAACAAATGAAGATAGTATTGTCCAGTTGTTTCATCATATTCCCAAGCCGATCCGCCGAATTTAGATTCCCAGTTGGTTGGCGGCTCGCCGTTTTTGCCATCTTTCCAGATATAGAAATCACGATAGGGATTATCCTTAGAGGATTTTGCTTGTTTAAACCATTCATGCTCGGTTGAAGTATGATTAATGACGATATCCATAATGATTTTGATGCCGCGTTTATGTGCTTCCTTAAGAAGCAAGTCAAAATCCTCCATCGTTCCGAATTCTTCCTGAATGGAGTAGTAATCACTGATATCATAACCATTATCACGTTGTGGAGATTGATAGATCGGCGTGAGCCAGAGGACGTCCACTCCAAGTTCTTTTAAATAATCTAGTTTTTCAATGATACCCTGAAGATCACCGGTACCATTACCAGTCGTGTCATTAAAACTTTTTGGATAAATTTGATAAACGACCGCTTTTTTCCACCATGCTGTTGACATAGTAAACACCTGCCTAATTTATTTGTGTACTCTAATGTGGAAAAGGAGGGAGATGGTCTCCCTCCTTAATGGAGTGTAGATTTACTTTTTAACCGAAAACTTTTTAACACCTGTTTTTGCAAAGATATTCGTTAGAATAAATGGAACCACAATCGCAATCAACATACAGATGGAGAACATAACCATATGTTTTGGCTGAATGGAAAGAATACCAGGAAGTCCTCCAACACCAATCGAGTTAGCCATGACACCTGATGCAACGGATACAACACCAGCAATCATAGAACCAATCATGGCTGCCAAGAATGGGAAGCCGTATTTTAAGTTAATACCGAACATCGCAGGCTCTGTTACACCTAAGTAACATGAGATGGCAGCAGGAATTGAAACTTGCTTTTCTTCTTCATTTTTACGGTTGATAAAGATCATCGCAAGAACAGCAGAACCTTGAGCAATATTAGATAATGCAATCATTGGCCAAAGGTTCGTACCACCAAGTTCACTCATTAATTGAAGGTCAATCGCATTTGTCATGTGGTGCAAACCAGTAATAACAAGTGGAGCATAAGCGAATCCGAAGATTGCCGCAAATAACCAGCCAAATGCAGAAGTTAAGCTAGAGTAAACAACATGGGAAATGCCAGAACCAATCGTCCAGCCGATAGGGCCTAAGATTGTGTGTGCAATTAATACTGTTGGAACTAATGCTAAAAATGGAACAACAATCATCGAAATAGAGTTTGGTACGACTTTACGTAATCTAGTTTCCAAGAATCCTAATACTAATCCAGCTAAAATCGCAGGGATGACTTGTGCTTGATAACCAATCATTTCAATTTTTGCAAAACCGAAATCCCATGTTGGAATTTCCTTTGCACCTGCCACAGCATAAGCATTTAATAATTGCGGTGAAACTAAGGTAATACCAAGTACAATCCCTAGGATTTGAGATGCACCCATTTTCTTGGCAACAGACCAAGTGATTCCGACAGGCAGGAAGTGGAATATTGCTTCACCAATCAACCATAGGAAGGAGTGGACACCAGCCCAGAATTGTGAAACTTCAATAATTGTTTTTGTACCATCATCTAATAATTTAATGTCACCGATTACATTTCGGAAACCTAGAATTAATCCACCGACTACAAGAGCGGGAATTAATGGTGTGAAAATTTCAGCTAGGTGGCCCATCATACGCTGGAGCCAGTTTTGATTTTGCTTGGCTGCTATTTTTGCTTCCTCTTTGGAAGTACCATCCACACCAGCAATTTTTGTAAATTCATTATAAAAGCTAGGTACTTCATTACCAATGATGACTTGGAATTGACCTGCTTGTGTAAATGTACCTTTTACTAGTTTAATATCTTCAATTTTTTCGACATCTGCTTTTGAAGGATCATTTAATACAAATCGCATTCTGGTTACACAGTGGGTAACGGCTGCAATATTTTCTTTACCTCCAATGTGTTGCAATAGCTCTTTCGAAGGTTCTGTATACTTCGTCATTGTCTTTCCCCCTAATGAAATGGTTTAGCTTACCATTTTCTTTCTATTATTATTGTTTAGATATAAACAAGCATTGTCTGCGTTTACAAAATTATTTCTGACGCTTGTATATACAAGTTTTGTTTACGTTTTCATTCTAACTTGTATATACATGTATGTCAACAAGGAAATTTTAGGTTTTTTAAAGTTTTTTTCGTCCATCTAGCTTCTTCTTGAAGGGGAGTGTCAAGATATACTAGTAGTATGCTTTCCATTTTCCTGGCTAATTCTTAGGGATCCTGTACTTAACGTTATATAGGTCATTTGTTTCATTTACCAACACTTTTTTACTTTACAGTAATAAATTGTTGAATGAATATTTTGAAAATGGTAATATAAAGATGTTTAAATTCTTCTGAGTTTAGACCTCCTAATTTTGAGGGCTTGGCCTAGACCACTAAGTTCTCTTTTTAACCTTTGAGATTTTATCTCAAAGGTTTTTTTTCTGCTTTAGGAGGTTCATTCTTGATCAGGAGGAGTTTTTATTTTGGAGATATGGTATTTTAGTCTCGTAAATATTAAAATGGAGGAGCCGTTAATAAAAGGAATTTTAAATAAGGAATTCCAATTTAAAAGAAAAGGGGAGTGTCGACTGATGAAAGGACAAGCAACACCCTATTTTATGTTTGATGGTAAGGCGAGAGAAGCACTAGAGTATTATCGAAGTATTTTTGGAGGGGAAATATCTAATCTTAAAACCTATGGGGAAGCAGATTATCCCACCCCGCCAGAGGCCCATGATCGAATTATTCATGCCCAATTTAAAAAGGATGATTTGTTGATTATGGTCTCGGATACGTTCCCAGGAAGTTCGGTGGTAGTAGGGAATAATATTTCCTTAACACTCGAATTTGAAAGTGAAGAAGAGATTCAAACGGTATATGATGCATTAAAAGAAAAAGGGACCGTACACATGGAATTACAGGATACCTTTTGGGGAGCAAAGTATGCAAAAGTGAAAGATAAATTTGGCATTATCTGGGATCTGAATTATCCAAAATCCTGAAGACAATTGAAAGAGACTGGATTTCCAGTCTCTTTTTGAATATTTATTAAGCTACATATAAAGACCTGCCAAGAAAACCCCTAGTGTTTTTTGATAGATTTCATCAAATTGTGATAACGGAAGGGGATTGATTCCTCTGCCAATCTCAACCGTGAACCCCGGACGGCGCCAATCCTGTATAAACCAATCCTTGTATCCGGCATAGCTTTCGATTGTTTTGACAGGTTCGTACCCACTAACTCTGCTAAATTCTTGAACAATTACCTCTGATTCTGGCGGCTCTTCATTTTCAAATCCCCAGTAAATGACTTCACCTTGTGTATGAAAAGCTAAGACTCTAGCAAAGTCCCGGCTTCTTGTCATTTCTGCCATGGCGATGGCTTCAGGTTCTGTTAATGGCTTTTCGCCCCCGTAATCTCTTGGACCAGGCTTATCAGGATTTCTTGCTTTCTCTAACTCCCAGCGAGCGGGAAATTGATCATTTAGGTCCACACCGCGAATATTGGCTTTCCAGCCTGAAAAATCCATACTTCCCTTATTATATTCTACCACTTTCTGGCGCCATGTTTCATTGGCAGGTGGACCATGTAAAACCAGGTCAACACCATCAGGATTTACCATTGGTACAATCGATAACATAGTTTGTTGGTAAAATCGAATTGTTGTTAAACCGCGGATAAGTGTTTGATTGGTTAGTGATAATAGATAATCATTAAGAAAGGTCATCATAACGGATGTAGTAATCCATTCATTTGCATGGAAAGATGCATTATAATGGACACGCTTACTGCCATTACCAATCAGGAGTTCAGGTATACTCTTTCCAAGAACACTTTTTCCAATTGAAGGCGTTTGTAAAAAGGGGTAGACGCCAAGCAAACGTCTAATATCATTCATTAATAGGTTGAAATCGTAATTTTGTCCTCCATTTACCAATCTCCACGTGATCCTGAGTGGCACACGGATCGTTTGACCAACCTTTAAATTACTAGGATTTACATTAGGATTAACCAAAAGAAGGGATTCAAGCTGGAGGTTCCGGCTTTGGGCAATTTTCCATAAGGAATCTCCTTGGCGAATCTGATATTCTTGGGCTACAAAGCCTGGAATCCGAACCCGCTGACCCACTGAAAGACTGTTCTGTTGGATATCATGATTCGAATCAAGAATGAGCTGTAAATTCATATCAAATAACTGGCTGTAGTGCCATAATGAATCTCCTTGTCTAACAAAAATATCCATATGCGCCTCCTGCTGAAATCTTCTTATTACTAAAATGTATGCGATATGGAATAAATTATTAGTTGCAATTAGGCACTCGTGCAGACAGCGTTTTTTATTCTATTTTTCAATCTAGAAATCGATGTTTCCATTCAGGTTGAGGGACGATGCAGTATTCTTTTTTGCCAAACCATTTATAACGGTTTTTTGCAATTATTTCATAAAGATAGTCTCGGACGACTTGAGGAATGAGTATGAACACAGCCGCAAGTTTCCAAGGTCCATTCAAGTATTTACACACTCGTAAGGCTGCACTTGACTTGTCGTAAACATGACCATTTTCAATTAATACAATGCTGTTTAACTCCGTGCTAACTCCATGTTGTTTAAGTAATTCTTGTCCTGCTTTCCCCTGGAGGGAGGCAAAGGTGAAATGGCCAGGACCGTCTCTTTTTAGAATAAATTGCACACTGCTATTACATAAATTGCAAACACCGTCAAATAAGATGATAGGATTCATAGGGGCACCGCCTTTTTTACTAACCGATTCATGGTTGTACCGTAATATTTGACTGAGAGGATCGTCACTTTATAAGTATATAAAATTATCACATTTTTAATTTCCAGTTACAATCATCCGCGCTTCGCTAAAGTAAGTTTTCATAACCACTATATGGGGTACTAAAAATTTGAATGGTGCCTGACACCCATTTATGTGTTTTCAGCATATTTATGGTATTATTAAATTTGAGAAATATTTACATTTGAGGAGTTAGGGGAGGATTCGATGTGTATAAATTAATAAGAAAAACTCCCTATTTACTTTTTTTGCTGGTGTTCCCCGTTCTGGGAATGATTTATCAACTATTAAATAGTCGGTCACATGGAGCCTTAAATTTGTCTACATCCGTCGACCAAGCTATACCTTTTTTACCGATTTTTATTATTCCCTATATTCTTTGGTATGCTTATATCTTTTGTTACTTAATTTACTTTTGCTTTAAAGATACCACGATCTATCTGAAAACAATCTTGTTGATTGTCATGGCTGAGTTGATTTGTTTTGTCATTTATTTCTTTTTCCAAACAACTGTCCCACGACCATTAGTGACGGGTGATAATTTTGTTAATAAAATTGTTTTATGGATTTATTCAAAGGACCGCCCCTATAACTGTTTTCCAAGTATACATGTTCTAACGACATTTGCGGTTATGCTTGGTTCATTACATATCAAAAATAAACACGCCATTAACCTTATAGGGATTCATTTTTTAGGATCATTAATTATCATCTCAACCCTTTTTGTTAAACAACACGTCATCTTTGATATGATTGGTTCCATGTTCCTTGTTACATTTCTCTATGGGATGACATTTGATTATGTAATTCTCCGCCTCGTTGGAAAGTCGGAGACGGCTTATTTGAAGAATAAATCGTGACTTTTAACCGAACAAATATATAAAAGAGTGCCACGTGACACTCTTTTTTTAATAAAGAATATAATTTTCTACTTTGAGAATTGCCTAGCTCCAGCGCCCTAGCGGCTAGGTCCTTCGCTCTCCGCCCTACGATAAGTCAACATCGAATCGCCTCCGGCTCTTCGTGTTTCCTTTATCTCAGTTGGAGAGCTCCAGGCCATACGCCGCTGACCAGGACGCCTCCGCTTTTCTTAAAGCTTGTTTAAAAATCAGCCGAAAAAATGTCAGTAGTTAGGTCATATGAACGGTTTTAATATGTTGTAGATTGATATAAAATGGCTCTTCCTTCGCACCAATTAATTCTACAAAGTTATTTTTAATACCTTGTATTTTACCAATTACGTTTTCATTTTCACCAATATTGAAGACAATTAGTTCTCCGACTAATTTATCTAGCTGCACCTCAAAGGATCTTGCAAATGTTAGATTACTTGGATTTACAGGTAAACTGGAATTACTTAGACCATATGGCCGTTGATTATTGGTATATGGGATTAACCACTTTAAATGGTTAAGGGAGATGAACATTGTTTTATAAATAGGGGAGTAAAAAACAAAGTAATTATTCATAATGCTAATAATATATCCATGCAGTGCTTGGTTACTAGTTACATAGATTTCGGTGAAAATTCCCTTTGCCGCGGTAAGTGTTTTTCGTAACGATATTTCTTCATTATGATTATAAATAGGGGTTGGTTCATCATTAAATGTAATTTCATCAATTTCATATTGTTTTAAAAGCTGCCAGTTTTGACAATGGATCGTTGGAATATAGAGGTAATCATTACCATTAAACATGACCCATAAATCACTGCCGATATCCACGAGTAATCCGCTAATGAATTTCTTTCCGGAAATTTCTAGTTTAATATACTTCCCGATATTTTCTTTCATTTTCATGTACTCACATCCTTTCCTTGAAATCTCCATTTACAAATAGAGAAGGGCTTGGGACTAATTCCTTATTTACTATTAAAATGATAAGACTCGCCCAGCTCTAATTTGTAAGAGGACTTTATGATGCACCCAAAGTACCTGGTCAATGAATCTAATAATATTCATATGCATTTCATAATAGTTTCTTTGGTTAGAATCTAAATGTTCTTTTGTTTGTGCTGGGGTTTGGCCATCCAGCGAATGGGAATGTTCGTTCTGAATTGCGAGGAGCTGGCTCACCTGTGAATCGGAAGGCTCTTTTTTCCTGCTCTTTTTGTTTCCAAACCCTGTTCGTATCATTGGAATTCTTTTCGCTTTTTTCATTTTTCTTAGGGGCAGCATTTTGAGAAACCATTGGTTTAGATGTTGTTGTATCATGGAATTTGGAACCTTTAGCTTCTTTATTTTGTGGAGTAGTATTCTTAGTTGTATCTTTACTCTGTTTCATTTCTTTTGTATCTTTCATTTTATCAACCTGTTTTGGTTTGCTTATAGTTGGTTCTTCATTTTTTTTGTCTTTTTGTTTTATGTCGTTATTTGTTTTTTTGATTTCATTCATTTGTTTTTCGGTTGTTTCTCCAACTGAATGATGTTTTTTACCTTTAGAAGAGTGATTTTCTACTTTGGTGTCTGAAGTGTCAGCTTCCCATTTAATCGGTTGTGACCAAACCATTTGATGGTTTGAATCGACCTCTTCAACTGCTTCACAAACCTCAGGTTCCTTTTCATCCTTTTCACGCGGTGACTGAGTTTTCGCTTTCTTTTCAGAACTGTAGCTAGTAGCTTTTACTACTGGCTTGGAGTAAACTTCCGGCATTTTTTCTGCTGTGTATTCTTTCGCTTCAAATAGCACAGTGTCTTCTTCTTTTGTTTCCTTTTCTGATTCCTTAGACTCGTTCTTATTTTTACCATCTTCTTTGGATTCATTTGATTTTTTCTCTTTTGTTGAATCTTTTGACTTCGTATCGTCTGATTTTTTCTCTTTAGTTGACTCTCCTGACTTGGTCTCGTCTGATTTGGTTTCTTCCTTAACAAAGCCTTTTAAGATGTTAGATATATGTGTTAATTTAATTAAAATGCGCTCTTCACCATTAATTAGGGTAGCAAAATCCTCATCAATTTCGCTTAATACACCCGTGAATTTTTGTCTGTTTAGACTCAAAATCGTAACCCAGGAATGTTGGAAGGAATGTAAAAGCTCTTTTAAACTCTGTGTTTTTTGAAAATCAGCCGTGGATAACTCAGGCTGAAATTGCTTAGTATTTTTAGTAATGGCTTGAATTTTGTCAATGTTATAATAAAATATATACTTTTTCTCTGTTTCCAAAACGACATGATCAGTTTCGACGCCAATCAGTTTCCCTTTAAATACGTCTTCACCTACAAAGAGATTTACATGAAATCCTTTTAATAAATCCAATGCAGCTGAAAATTTATCTAAACCCATATTAATCCTCCTTAGAGATAATGGGTCGCTCCTCAGTGGAGAAGCGACGTAAATAGTTTACTCGTTGTCTTCGTTGTTATCATTATTTTTGTTGTTATCATTACCTTCACTTTTATCATCACTATTGTTCTTATTGGAATCGTCAGAGCCAGAGTCATCCTTTTTGTGTTTCTCCACCATCAAGCCGTAGCTAATGTTTCGAATGTGTTTCATTGAAAAACGAACTACTTCATCCTTAACGATAAGGGAAGCATAGTGTTTATTGGAATCACTCAGTACGCCTTCCAATGACTCTGGCCCGCCGTCACGGTTAATTTTAACCCATTGAAATCTAATACTTTCTAAAAGCTTATGAAAGTTTTCAGCGGATTTAAAATCTAATTTTTCTGGAATTTTTAATCCCAATTTCATTGCGTCCTTCGAACTCTCTGTAATACTTCTGACATGGTTTGTTTTGTAGTAAACCACACCGTCTTTTTCAGTTAATAGGACAAAATAGTCTTCGAAAACAGCTAACAATTTACCAATTCTAGAATCTGGACCGCCACGGTCAACCCTGATTGTTTTACCCACATGTTGATTCATCAATTCTCTATCCATAAAAGAATTTTCCTCCTTTAATTTAAATAAACATTTACACTGCATCTATATGTATCACGGGATGATGTTGTACTAATAAAGGAGCCTTTTTTTCTTATTTTAGGTGAAAAATAGGCAGAAAAACGTATATGATATTTAACCATATACGTTTTTCTTTATTGAAGCTTCACCAATTGTTGCTTTAAGTAGCCGCTCCTTTTATTAATAAACTCGCAAATATACTCCATTTCTTTGTCTAGAATTTCAGGACTGCTTTTAATAAAGGGATCAAGATGTAAATAAGGTTTGAGAGTTTTAAATAGTTCATTCATAATTCTTGATTGCGTATGAACTGTAAACTCATGATCTAAAATGCCGGTAAGAATCTCACCGTATTTCTTTTTAAAGTCAGGAAAATAAAGCAATCTACCCGTGAGAGTGTTATACCCAGTTATAGGTATATAGTCGTGTTCAAGGAGTTTCCCATGCAAGTCTCTGCCCCAGGTACCATCATAATCCCATGGAGTAATTTCATACTTCCCCGTTTCACCATTTAGGAAAAGTGCATAATTATGAATAAAACCATCAAAGTTTTGGGTACAAACAACCCCTGCAAGCCATGTTAAATATTTGTCCACATCTATCACGTCTGAAATTTGTCCTATAAATTCATCATTGTTGAGGGTGTTGGTCATGGTTATTAAACTTTCTACACCTGAAAGGTCATTTTTTTTACCGTATTTTATGGTGTATCCTTCTGATAACCTTTTCTTTAGTTCTTTTTCTGGGTTTAACAAGGAGAAATTCGCGTGATAATTGGTGGCGTATATGATTGGGCCCATCGGAAGACCTCTTTTTTTCAACAAATATTGATCGAAGGACTCCAGCTCTAAATAAATACCTTTACACAATCCATTAATATAGAGAAGGATATGTTTGGAATGCGGTGATATCACTCCGATTCTGTCAAAGAAATCAAGGGATAGCTTGTTCCGGCTTAGGGAAATATCGTTAAATTCAGCGTTTAAATGAATTTCATGGGCACCATTAAGAATAAAGGGCTTTTTAAAAATAATATTATATGATTTTTTTTTCTTTTTTCTAATCACATTTCCCCGATATGCCACGCCAATGGAATAATGCTTCGTTCCTATTTTAAGAATGGCAGGTACATGTTCATCCATCCAAATATCATTATTTAGCTGGTTTAACATCTTAGGATTAATAATAATTTCATATTTTTGCATGACAAACCCCCTCTATATACACATTTTTAGAATACTATGCTCTTTAACTAGTAATGGTGCAGTATATAGGCATTAGACTAATTAAAAAAAAATAAATGAATGTCTATATCAAACCCCACTTTATTCCCATAAATTAACCATGAGCATAATATTTTTGGAAAGTGGTGGAAAATAGGGATGAGTATGGCTATGGAAGAACTTTTATCACAAGCACAGGAAAACGGGGTAATGGAGTTTTTAGTAAATAATCCCGTTGAATTTAAATTAGGAGGGAAGGGAAAAGGCAAAGGGAAAGGAAAAAAAGGTAGTAAAGGCAGTAGTGGTTCAAAAGGCAGTAGTGGTTCAAAAGGCAGCGGTGGTTCTAAAGGAAGCGGCGGTTCTAAAGGGAGCGGCGGTTCTAAAGGGAGCGGCGGTTCCAAAGGCAGCCACGGCTCACATGGCAGCCACGGTTCACATGGCAGCCACGGTTCACAAGGTAGCCACGGCTCACATGGCAGCCATGGCTCACAAGGCAGCCACGGCTCACATGGCAGTCATGGCTCACAAGGCAGTCACGGCTCACATGGCAGTCATGGCTCACAAGGCAGTCACGGCTCATATGGCAGCTGCAGATCACATGGCAGCCACGGCTCACAAGGCAGCCATGGCACTAAAGGCAGTCAAGGTTCCAAAGGGAGCCAAGGTTCAAAAGGCAGTCATGGTTCTAAAGGGAGCCAAGGTTCAAAAGGCAGTCATGGTTCTAAAGGGAGTCAGGGATCCAAAGGAAGCAAAGGTTCAAAAGGCAGCAAAGGCTCTAAAGGAAGCAAAGGTTCAAAAGGCAGTCAAGGCTCTAAAGGAAGCAAAGGCTCTAAAGGAAGCAAAGGCTCTAAAGGAAGCAAAGGCTCTAAAGGCAGTCAAGGCTCTAAAGGAAGTAAAGGTTCAAAAGGCAGTCAGGGATCCAAAGGAAGTAAGGGTTCTAAAGGCGGAAAAGGAAAAGGTAAAGGTAAGGGGAAGGGCAAGAAATAAGATTAAGAATCAAGTAAGGGAAGCTTTATTTAGTTTCCTTGAATTTTATCATTATCGAATTTAATTTATAAAACCGGTACTTAAAAAAGTATCGGTTTTATTCTGCTTAGAAGTGAGAAATCTTTACTCTGCTCATAAGAGTACATATGCCTAGGAAATGCAATAAATGATATCAGCCTAGATAGAAGAAAATAGGCTAGAAGCTATTTTACTTTTTTTAAAAATTTCTAGATTCATGCTGATTTGTAGGAAACCGAGATATTCGTTTAGAACAAGCCTTACAATTGGACGTACTATATAGCAAGGGACAAGAAGAGAATAAACGGAAAAAAGAAGAAGAAGGAAATTATTTGAAGGGAGTAAATTCACTTTTATGTATCATGAATCGACGGTGATTATCACTATCTTTGCCTTTATTCTAACAATGGTCATGATTTTTATCCGTCCTAAAAATATGAATGAAGCTATACCTGCCACTATTGGTGCCATCCTCGTTTTTCTGAGTGGAAGTGTTTCGACAGGGGATTTACTGGACATTAGTTCAAAGGTTACCGGTGCCGCGATTACCATAATTGCCACAATCGTCATGGCAATAGTCCTTGAGAGCTTTGGTTTTTTCAGCTGGACGGCAGCTTTGATGTTAAAAATATCAAAAGGGTCAGGAATTCGCTTATATTGGAATACACTACTGCTTTGTTTTTTAATGACTCTGTTTTTTAATAATGACGGAAGCATCTTAATTACGACACCGATTCTCATTTTAATCTTAAATAATTTAAAGTTAAAAAATACTCAAAAAATTCCCTATCTATTAAGCGGCGCTTTAATCGCTACGGCTTCAAGTGCTCCAATTGGTGTTAGTAATATTGTAAATCTTATTGCATTAAAAATTATTGGCATGGATCTTTATTTACAAACCGAAATGATGTTTGTTCCAGGCGTATTAGGGCTCCTATTTCTATCCTATTTGTTATTCCTCGTCTTCAAAAAAAATATACCGAGAGTTATTCGGTTTCATTCGTATTCCATTCCGCTCCAAAAAAATCGACCATATCATCCTCTCCAAAAGAATTCAGAGGATTTATTTAATCAGCAAAAGAAACTTATGATCTACATGTTATTCTTTGTATTTATGGTAAGGATCAGTCTTTTCATCGCTTCCTTTATAGGCATTTCAGTATCACTCGTAGCGGTATGTGGTTCAATCATTCTATTAATATGGCGGTGGATCTATTTAAAAGTAAGTCCAAAAGATGTAGTGAGAAAAATACCTTGGCATATTTTGATCTTTGCTTTTAGCATGTATGTCATTATATTTGGGTTACACAATATCGGCTTAACGACTATATTAATAGATCATTTAAAGCCCCTAGTCCATGATAGTCTGCTTCATGCAAGTATAACAATGGGACTTATCACAGCCCTATTATCCAATATATTTAACAACCATCCCGCATTGATGATTTCCACCCTAGCGTTAACCGATATGGGACTGGATCCATTAACCATGAAAACGGTTTATCTGGCGAACATCATCGGAAGTGATATTGGCTCATTAATCCTGCCCATTGGGACTCTTGCCACACTAATCTGGATGCATATATTAAAGAAGAATAAAATCAAAATAACCTGGATGGAATACTTGAAAGTTACTCTTATTGTCATTCCACCAACGTTAATTTTTACTTTAATTAGTTTGTACCTATGGCTGTTACTCGTTTTTGTTAAGTGATCCCTGTATACTCTAAAACAAGTTGGCAGCAGTAATGTTTTCACTGCAACCAACTTGTTTTTTATATATATAGATTCTCTGTTTCTTATTCCCACTAAATGAATCAGTGCACATTTTTCCCCAAACTGAATAAAAAGATTAGTGGTAATCTTAATCGGCTACAAGGATGTGGAATAGCGTGGTTAACTCCCCAATAGGGCAACAAACCTTTCAAAAACAATTTGAATCACTCTATCTGCAAATGATTCGAATTACTGAACAAGTAAACGATTGTTCTAATTATATTGAAGAATTTCTACTTAGCCGAGATAATTTAATTGCTTTCTTAGCACTACGTGAATTTAATCCTACAGAGTTTAAGCATCAATTGGAGGACTTAGGATTTGCTGCACTCGAACATTCACACACTCACATTTTATACACCATTAAGAAAATATTAAATCAGCTTACAACCGCCACACTGCCACCTACGAGTCTCGCGACTCCTACACCAAATCAATCCAGAAATATATTAAAAAAACGCTCAGAACTTCTATTCGGAAAAACAGACGATCGAATCCAAGCAGCAATCATGGTTACACTCGATTCTAAAATAATGAACGATATACTTCAAATGGAAGAATTATTGTTAAATGGGATGAACGTTGCCAGAATAAACTGCGCACATGATGATCAAGAAATGTGGTTGCAAGTAATTGAATGCTTACGTAGTGTAGAAAAAAAATTAAAAGATGAAGGTAAATATCATAAAAACTGTAAAATATATATGGATTTAGCAGGTCCTAAAGTAAGAATAGGTAAATTGCCAACCACCCCAATAACTGTTAAGAAAGGAGATGTGTTACGCTTATACCTTAATTCCGAGAAACAAGGCCATCCGGCCACAATCGATACACCAGCCGCCGTCCCGGTGACATTAAAAAAAGCCTTTCAGAATGTCCGTATCAAGGATCGAATTCTTGTTGATGATGGTAAAATTCTTGGAAGCGTACAACTAGTAACAAATGAATACATCGATATAGTAATATTAACCCCGTTAGAAAATCGTATTAAGATTAAAGAAGGGAAGGGCTTAAATTTACCCGATTCCTTGCTGAGCTTAAATGTACCTGCTTTAACTGAAAAGGATAGGAAGGATTTACCATTTGTTGCAAAACATTCAGACTTAGTAGGGATTTCTTTTGTGCACTCCCCGCTGGATTTGAAAAAATTACGGTCAGAACTAGAAAGGTACGCAGCAAATGATCTGGGAGTGGTTGCGAAGATTGAAACAAAGGATGCCGTACACAATCTAGCAAGAATCCTCTTAGAAGGTTTACATTTTAAAAAATTCGGCATTATGGTTGCAAGAGGGGACTTGGCTGTGGAAATAGGACCAGAACATCTTTCGTTTGTACAAGATGAAATATTAACCATTTGTTCTGCCAGTCATACGCCAGTGATTTGGGCTACAGGCGTTTTAGAAAGACTAACGAAAAAGGGGATTCCTACTCGTTCCGAGATTACCGATGCTTCATACGGTAAACGAGCAGAATGCATTATGCTAAATAAGGGAGTGTACCTTAATGATGCTTTAAAAATGCTTGTGAATGTTCTAAAAGCGGAAACTGCCTACTCGTCAAAAACCTATACCAACCAAAGGAATTTTACTGCACAATATGGTGTATTTGAACGTTTTTAATTTTACCTCAAGAAGAATCAAGCCACCTTTGCCACCAACCATTGTATGTAGCAGAGGTGACTTTTCTTTATTAAACTAATTGTCCCTTTTGATAATATTCATTCAGAATATTTTCAGGAACCATGCTTCCACCAGTCACCCAAACGATATGAGTAGCCTGGGGCATTTGTTTTACCATTTGATGTTTTCGGAAATAATCTGAACCTTCTTTACATACTTTTACCGGCCCAATCATGCCTGCTAGAGCAGAAGGTTCTAATTTAATATTCTCTGTGTCAGCAAGATCCACCAGAAGCCTAAACAACTTTTCATCCTTAATGGTATAGGACCCAGCTAAAAATGGTTCAATGAGTTTTCCAACAAAACCAGAGGGTCTTCCAACCGCAAGTCCATCGGCTTCTGTCACATTATCAATGCCAATATCTTGGACGGAAATTTGATTATGCAGGCCCGTCATTAAACCTAGTAACATACAAGGAGAGTGAGTGGGTTCGGCAAAGAAACAATGAACATGGTCTTGAAACACTAACTTTAAACCAAACGCTACGCCCCCAGGCCCGCCGCCAACACCACAGGGAAGATAAACAAATAATGGATGATCGGAATCCACCGTTATCTCTAACTCATCTAATTGCTTTTTTATACGAAGAGCTGCAACTGCGTATCCTAAAAATAAATCAGGCGAATTTTCATCATCGACGAAATAACAAGCAGGATCTTTCATTGCTTGATGTCGGCCCTCTTCGACAGCATGACTATAATCGGCCTCATATTCAATTACTTGAACGCCAAGCTTTTTAAGCAGGTCTTTTTTCCAGTGTTTCGCGTCTGCAGACATATGAACAGTTACTTTGAATCCTAATTTTGCACTAATGATGCCAATGCTTAAACCTAAATTTCCTGTAGAGCCTACAGCAATGCTGTATTGAGAGAAGAAAGTTCGAAATTGGTCATTAGCCATAATTGAATAATTATCTTCCTCAGTAATGAGATGATGTTCTTGCGCTAAAGATTCCGCATGTTTAAGTATTTCATAGACACCACCTCTTGCTTTAATGGATCCTGAAATGGGAAGGTGACTATCACATTTCAACAATAACTCCCCTAAAATGGGCTGATCGAATTCCTCATTTAATTTAAGCTTCATAGTAGGGATTTTTACTAATGGAGATTCAATGATTCCCTTTGTCGTTTTTGTTTCGGGAAAAACTTTCGCTAAATAGGGAGCAAAACGATTTAAACGTTCCTCGGCTTCCTTCACATCTTCTAGTTTGAGTGGTGATTTTGTAACAGCAGTTTGAAAGTTTTCAAGGTTTGGATTCAACCAAAAAACTTCTTCCAATGATTTAAGCGGTTTGAGTAAAGGAAGGTTCTGCTCCTGTAGCATGGTAGGTATAAATTTCTTCAAGTTATTTTCCCTCCCAAATACATACTGGTATTTATTTAAGTGTATCATTCCATTAAGGGTTAATAAATTTATTTTAGAGGGATTATCATTCTGGAGTATTGCTTATTTTTGAAATAATATGAACAATCAACAATACTTGGTTTTTTAAGCTGGGATAGGTAAAATTAGAGATAGGGATTATTTTTACTATTAATTTATGAAGATTGGGGCAAGACCAATGATTGCAAAAACAGAAGAGGATTTTAACAGTTTAAAGGAAATTGGCAGGATCGTCGCTTCGATTAGAGATGAGTTGGTTCAAAAAGCTGTACCCGGCGTAACAACTAAAGAACTTGATGACATCGCAGGAGAACTTTTTGAAAAAGCCGGGGCTATTTCTGCACCAAAAGGTGAATATGATTTTCCAGGCTATGCCTGCATTAGTATTAATGAAGAAGTAGCACACGGTATACCAAGTGATCGGGTTATTAAAGAAGGAGATTTAGTTAATATTGATATTTCTGGTTCGAAAAATGGATATTTTGCTGATACAGGCATTTCTGTTGTGGTCGGCGAAGGTGATGAATTATTAACGAAAATCTGCGAAGTTGCTAAAGAGGCATTTGAAGAGGGATTAAAGAAAGTAAAACCTGGTGCAAAAATTACGGGAATGGGTAAAGTAGTCCACCAAACTGCAAGGAAGCATGGTTTAACGGTAATTATGAACCTTACAGGTCATGGAATCGGCAGAACCATCCACGAAGAGCCGGAGTATATTTACAACTATAACGAAACTTCTGACAGTGGATTGTTAAAAGAAGGTATGGTTATTGCGTTTGAACCATTTATTTCCACACATGATGAGGAAGTGTTTCAACTTGATGATGGCTGGACCTTTGTGACGGAGAAAAGCTTCGTCGCACAATATGAGCATACAATGATTGTAACTAAAAATGGACCTATCATTTTAACAAAGTAATAAAATAAGCAAACTTAGAAGAGGACGTTCCAATAACGTTCTCTTTTTTCTTTGATAGACGGGAGGAAGTAGAAGGTATTGTACACTCCCTATGCGGCGTTGTAGATTTAATATTGACAGTCCATGAATTTTGCTTTACATTTATCTCATATTCAAGATATTTAAATTCAAAAGGGATTTCCGATGCGGACCGTAAATCCGAGGAACCGCCGTTCCATCCTAGGAGGAAGCTTGTTAATCAATTTTTTCGTAAATACTATCATGAAAAGGTATGAAGGGTATTATGATAAAGAAGACGTTGGGTATCCATCATAGTACGCTTGACCAGTGAGCACCATTGAGGATTATTTCCGTTTGAAGTTCGCGAGTAAGATAAAATTTTCGAAAGGGTGATTTCTTTGCTATCGATAGATCCATCGGCTAATACCGAAAGAGAAAATTATAAATTTCTAACTGGCAGTATTATCCCTAGACCGATTGCATTCGTCACGACAAGATCAAAAGAGAGTGTCTTAAATGGTGCACCTTTTAGTTACTTTAATATCGTGTCATCCAATCCACCAATGATTTCTTTATCCATTCAACGGCCACAAGGAAGGCAGAAGGATACAGCGAGAAACATTATTGAATCAAAGGAATTTGTGGTTCATATTGTCGATGAACAAATTGTTGAAAAGATAAATAAAACCGCCGCAAGCCTGCCGCCGGATCAAAGTGAAATTGAAGCCGCACAATTAACTCCGGTTGAGAGCATAAAAATTTCTGTTCCAGGTGTAAAAGAAGCAAAAATTCGGATGGAATGTGTATTAGAACATTCGTTAGAGTTAGGGGGAGTTAATTTCCCAGGCAGTGACTTCATTATAGGTAAAGTTGTTCAATTCCATATTGAGCAAAACCTTTATGAAAATGGCAGAATTGATGCTGAAGGATTAGCGGCAGTAAGCCGATTGGCCGGCCATGATTATGCTAAAATTGGCGAATTATTTTCGATTGAGAGGCCAAAATAAAATTTTCTTATTTGGTTAATTTGAAAGGATGATTGAAATGAAACATATATTCCAAAAGGGAACCGACGCATCAAAGCCAACATTCCTATTGCTCCATGGAACAGGGGGAAATGAATTAGATTTGGTACCGCTCGCGGGCATGATTGATGAGGAGGCTTCTTTCTTAAGTGTCCGTGGAAATGTGCTGGAAAATGGGATGCCCCGGTTCTTTAGAAGATTAGCAGAAGGAGTTTTTGATATAGAGGACCTGGTTTTTCGCACAGAAGAATTAAATCAGTTTTTGGATGAAGCAGCCCAAAAATATGAGTTTGACCGAGACAATATTGTGGCTGTTGGATACTCCAATGGAGCCAACATTGCAGCAAGTTTATTATTCCATTATCAAAATGCCTTAAAGGGTGCAATCCTGCATCATCCAATGGTTCCAAGAGCGGGAATTGAACTTCCTAACTTAATAGGGAAGAATGTATTTATTGCAGCAGGGACAAATGATCCTATTTGTTCACCATTGGAATCAAAGGAATTACAATCGTTACTCGAAAAAGCGAACGCATCAGTTGAACTCCACTGGGAAAATAGAGGGCATCAATTGACGATTGAAGAAGTCAATGCAGCAACAGAGTGGTTTAAACGAACCTTTCTTTAAGGGAATGAGAAAAAGTAACTCCATGTGAGCTTCAGTAAGTGATGAAGCTCTTTTTCTGTGTCAAGCTAGCGGTCAAGTTATAAAGTCAATTGGAGTTTTATAATATTTTTCATATATTTAGAAAAATAATCCAAAGTGGTTTGTCCTGTATATTTCTGGGTAAATAAAGGAGGAGTCAGCTGGCTTTACACATTCGTAGTAAATTCTATTTTGGTAATATGGAAGGTTTTTCATCTAGTTCAAATTGGGTGATAAGCCTGTTGACAAATAGTCTTTAAGGTATATAATGGGTTTATCTTGAAATTGAGATATTTAAGTGTCAATGTTCATCCAAAAAATGTCGAACCTATCTCATATAAAGTAAGGTTTAATTCTTTTATAGAGGGAGAGTGTATGTGTAATGGTAACCTTATATTCAACACCTAGTTGTACTTCTTGCCGTAAAGCAAAAGCTTGGTTAAATGATCACCAAATACCTTTTATGGAAAGAAACATCTCATCAGAAAAGCTTTCTTTAGAAGAAATTAAAGATATTCTTAGAATGACAGAAGATGGAACGGATGAAATTATTTCGACTAAGTCCTTGGCCTATCAAAAACTGAATGTCGATTTGGAATCTCTACCGCTGCATGATTTATATAAAATTATTCAAGACAATCCAAGTTTATTAAGAAGACCCTTAATCCTGGATGAAAAGAGATTACAAGTTGGATATAATGAAGATGAAATTCGTAGATTCTTACCACGTAAAATTCGTACATTTCAATTACGAGAAGCTCAACGGCTCATCAATCAAGCATAAATACATTTAAAACCAAGCTGATAAACCATCTACAATAGTAGTATTTATCAGCTTTTTTCTTTTTTAACATAGGAAGTAAGATCAATGTATATAAGAAACTGCCATTGCAGGATTTACTCTATATGTGTTATAATAATAATGTTAAATATTATTAGTCGTATATAACTGTATTCTTACAACTAAATTATAATTATTTTTTTGGAGGAGCCTGTCACCAAGGGATTAGTATGTCCCTTGGTGACAGGCTCCTTTTGTTATTTTGCTGTTTATAAAACAAAATATATAAAAAAATTTAAGGGGGAGTTATGTTTATGATTATTGGATTATCCATCATTCTTTTGCTTGTCTTAGTTTTACCGTTCACAAGGTTGGTAGAGAGAAATTTAGAAGTGTTTTTATTTATTATGGGAATCTTGGCTGTCACCGTGAGTCAAGCATTTTCACTGGAACTTGTAAAAGAAGCGTTAATCCACCCGATTAACATTGCATTAGCCGTACTGTTTGCTGGTCTCGTTTTTCGTTGGTTCCAAGGTCCAATTGAAAAAGGAATTGTTGGGTTAAGAAATAAAATGCCCGATCGTTTGTTTATTGCCTTATTCGTCATTGTTCTCGGTTTCCTTTCCAGCATTATTACAGCCATTGTTGCTGCTATTATCCTTGTTGCAGTTATTAGTGTTTTACGGCTTGATCGTAAATCTGAAATTCGTTTAGTGGTTTTAGCCTGTTTTGCCATTGGGTTGGGGGCTGTCCTTACACCAATTGGTGAGCCTCTTTCAACACTCGTAGTAGGAAAGTTAGATGAAGACTTCTTTTACTTGTTTAAATTAGTTGGTAATGCCGTAATTCCGGGAGTCATTATTTTTGGAATCTTAGCTGCATTTATGGTTACATCTAAACAAAAATCAAATGAAGGCTCTTGGAAAAATGAAATTGCTGCTGGAAAAGAACTGGTGAATTCTACCCATGATGACGCATGGACCGATATCCAAACAACTGTGGAAACCAGCTCAGTGAAGGAATCATATGGAGAAATCATCATTCGCAGTTTAAAAATTTATTTATTTGTTATGGCATTAACTTGTCTTGGGGCCGGGTTCGAGCCATTTATTGAAGCCTATTTACTGGATTTAAGCCCACTCATCATGTATTGGATCAATATGGTTTCTGCTGTATTAGATAATGCGACACTCGCTGCAGCGGAAATTAGCCCAGCAATGAATGATGCGACTATTAAAGATATTCTAATGGGACTGTTGATTAGTGGCGGAATGTTAATTCCGGGTAACATTCCAAATATCATTGCTGCAGGGAAATTGAAAATTACCAGTGGGGAATATGCTCGATTTGCCTTCCCGATTGGATTAGCTGCCATGGTCATCTATTTTATTATTATTCTTGCTTTTGAATGAATAGTTTAACTGGCTAAGTCAGAAATTATTAACCGTCTACCTTGGTAGGCGGTTTTTTTTGATCCTGATAGAAAAGAAAAATATTGATTCCTATCCCATATTTTTGTAAAAGGATAATGTTGAGCTTATTTCAAGGGCATAGTAAATAGTAACTCCAAAAGATGATTGGAAAGAGTTTGTACAAAAAGAGGGGAGAAGGTTTATGGAATGCCCACAGTGTATTTATAGTAATCCGGATGGTGTAAAACTATGTTTAAATTGCGGCCAAGATTTTAGACCACGTGACAATACTCAACCGGAACAAAACAGCCTTTTTTATGAGTTTGCCCATTATGTTGACATGGTTCCGAGGGTTGAACGGTCGGTTGAACCTAGATTTCAAAACATATTTTCACGGGTGTTTAGGCAGCATAGCGAGCTTGAAGCCGAGCGGCTATTTATTGTTGGTACTGCCATCACCACTCCGAAAATTCAAGAGGTTAAAGAAACATGGCCAAAGCCTTGGCTTTTTGCGAGAGTTTTTCTCTTTTCACTTACAGCATTCTTAGGATTGTACTTGGGTGTGGATTTGTTTAGGAATATTAACTTTATCCCTGGTTTAATAATAGTGGGAGCCTTTGCCGTTCCCATGACAACATTGATTTTCTTTTGGGAAATGAACGCACCGCAAAATATTGCTTTTTACCGCATTATTTATGTTGTGTTTATTGGCGGGATCCTCTCCATGTTAGTAGCATTGGTGTTTTTTGATATATTAAAAAACAACATAAATCCTATTACGATTGGTATTGCGGAGGAGTTGGCCAAGGTAATAACCGTAATCTATTTCGTTCGCAACCTAAAATATAAATTTATCTTAAATGGCCTTCTCCTTGGTGCAGCAGTTGGGGCGGGGTTTGCGGCGTTTGAAACGGCTGGTTATGCTTTACGTGCTCTGCTTTCTGAGAATCCATACAATCTTTATATCACGATTCTGTGGCGCGGTATTTTAGCTCCAGGGGGCCATGTAGCCTGGGCTGCTTTAACAGGTGCTGCCTTCTGTTTGGTACAGAAGGACAGTAAATTTGAACTTCGTATGTTAATACAGCCTAAGTTTATCCGTATTTTCATTCTTGTTGTGTTAATGCATGCCCTCTGGGATACTCCGTTACCAGGAATGTTTCCCTATGGGCAAATCCTATTGATGGTTACTTCATGGATTGTGGTATTCCGGCTCATCAAGATCGGCCTAAAGGAAATAGGCAATAAGAAGTTACAATTAAACTATTTTCCATCTGAGGGCACACCATAGTTAAAAGGAAATGAACATAAAGGAAGAAGGCACAATGACTACCATCTGCTTGAACCATCAGAAGTAGGAGCTACTGCCGTATTTTTAGCTTCAGAAGGAGCAAATGCAATCACAGGTACTTCACTGAATGTTTCTGGTGGAATGCTCGCTTAATGTTAAGTTAACCGCATCGATTAAGTTTAAACTTTTATCGATGCGGGTTTTTTTAATAACCAGCCTAATCATAGTTTGGTTTGTTTTTATTTGATGGATGCTTCATAAATCTCTTTAATGGACTTAGCCAACACTGCGTTAAATTCTTCGTCTGTTTGATTGGCAGTTAGTCCCTGCGATAGGGCACGTGAGAAACTTGCGATTAAGCCATAATTACGTGCTAGCTTTTCATTGGCTTCTTTTCTCGTGTAACCGCCTGATAACGCAACCACCCTTACAACATGTGTAATACCCGTGAGGTGCACAGTAGAAGCAGACAGGGCTCAATTTTTAACTGAAGGGTAAGCTATGTTTTATACATCTACAAAAATATTCAAACACAAGAGGTGGTTCGAAATGTCAACGAATCGTAAACCCAATAGATTAGCCAAGGAAAAATCTCCATATTTACTGCAGCATGCATACAATCCAGTTAACTGGTTTCCTTGGTCCAAAGAAGCTTTTTCAATAGCTAAAAAGGAAAACAAGCCAGTTTTCGTAAGTATCGGCTATAGCACTTGCCATTGGTGTCATGTTATGGAAAGGGAAAGCTTCGAAGATGAAGGTGTCGCCAAGCTCTTAAATGAACGGTTTATTTCTATTAAGGTAGATCGCGAGGAGCGGCCGGATATTGATTCAATCTATATGCAGGTGTGCCAGATGATGACGGGACATGGCGGATGGCCGATGAGTGTATTTATGACCCCTGACAAAGTTCCTTTTTATGCTGGAACATACTATCCCAAAGAAGCCCGTTATGGTCAGCCCGGCTTTAAGGACTTAATTGTAGGATTATCGAACAAATATCAAGAGGACCCCGACCATATCAATGAAGTAGTCGAAAATGTAATGGAGGCACTAAGGCCTCATTCAAGTAAAGAGGCAGCACACCAGTTATCGAGGGAAGTAATTGAAGATGGCTTTGATCATTTTGTTGAAACGTTTGATGGCAGGTATGGAGGATTTGGTCAAGAGCCAAAATTTCCAATGCCGCATTCCTTGATGTTTCTTTTACGTTATTATGCATACCGTAATGACGAACATGCCCTTGATATGGTGATAAAAACTCTCGACGGCCTTGCCCGTGGAGGAATCTATGATCATATTGGTTTTGGATTTTCCCGCTACTCCACGGATGAAATGTTTCTCGTTCCGCATTTTGAAAAAATGCTTTATGATAATGCTCTGCTTGTCATGGCTTATACGGAAACGTACCAGATTACAAAGCAAGTTCAATTTAAACAGGTTGCCGAGCAAATTATTACTTATGTCCTTCGAGACATGCATCATCCTGAAGGGTGTTTTTATTGTGCAGAAGATGCTGATTCTGAAGGGGTAGAAGGTAAGTTTTATGTTTGGACACCACAAGAAGTAAAAGAAGTGTTAGGGGAAGAATTAGGGGGTTTATATTGCCAGGCCTATGATATAACGGAGCATGGGAACTTTGAGGGAAGGAACATACCAAATTTAATTAAGGAAGACCTAAAGCATTTTGCGCTGAAAAACAATATTCCATATGAAAATTTGCAAAACCAGTTAGAAGAAGCAAGGCAGAAGTTATTTCGTTCCAGAGAAATGAGGGTTCATCCCTATAAAGATGATAAAATTCTTACTTCATGGAATGGCCTGATGATCGCAGCCCTTGCAAAGGCTGGGCGGGTATTTGCTCAGGAGGAATATCGAGCAGTTGCTGAAAAAGCCATTACCTTTATTGAGAATAACCTAATCGAAGATGGTAGATTGATGGTTCGTTATCGGGATGGTGAAGTGAGAAACAAAGGATTTATTGATGAATATGCCTTTGTATTATGGGCGTATATCGAAATGTATGAAAGTACATTAAAATTGGGGTATTTAGAGAAAGCCAAAATATTAACGAAAGAAATGATTGATTTGTTCTGGGATCAACAGGATGGCGGCTTTTTCTTTACAGGAGTGGATAATGAAGAATTGTTGGTTCGCCAAAAGGAAGCCTACGATGGAGCGATTCCTTCAGGGAACAGTATTGCTGCTTTACAAATGGTTAGACTGGCTCGCCTGACAGGTGACTTTGAATTAGAAGAAAAGGTTCAACAGATATTCGATACCTTTGCACTAGAGTTAACTCGTTATCCGGCCGGTCATACTGTATTATTGCAAAGTTATTTATTAACACAAATGGGGATGAAAGAGGTAATTGTGTTAGCTGCACCTGGTGAGTCGGGTAAACTTTTGGAAGAACTGCAACGAGAATTCCATCCGGAAATTACCTTTCTTATCAGCGATAGCCATGATAAATTAGCAGAAACAGCACCATTTACCAAGGACTACCACACGATAAAGGACAAAACAACCGTTTATGTTTGTGAGAATTTTGTCTGTAGTAAACCCACTACAGATATTGAAGAAGCAATAACACTAATAAACAATAAAGACCGCTGATGTTGTTAGCGGTCTTTATTGTTGTAATCCCAATATTTTAGAGTGTTGGTATTGCCGGTAGGTTCACTTTTTACAACGTTTCCATCCTTGTCTTTGTAAACCTCATATTCCTCATACGTTTCTACGATATAACCACTAACTCTTTCAGTTTTCTCCAGTTTCTCCTCCAATTCTGGCACATCGGTTGATGGTTCAACATCAACAGGTTGAACCAAAACTGGTTGATCCGCTGTAAAGGCATAATTTTTATTCAAAAATGAGTACGGTGAGTCAAGATAGGCGGAAAAGCCTATTAAAACCAAAAGGAAAGAAACACTAATAAAGGTTTTTAGTTTCATATTCCAGGGCTCCTTCTCAATTGAATCCTCGTAACCCATTTTATGCATGTCCAACTAACATATGCCTATTAGCTCGTTAATTTTACTGGATTTAACTGTGGACGAAAGATCAGTAACAGCACAAAAGCAATGATCGTAATAATTACTCCCGAGATGTAAGGGAGGCCCATTGTTAATGAGAATAGCCAGCCGCCAAGTGGTGGACCAATAATTCTCCCTAATGAGTCAAACGAGGATAATAGACCTGTCGAGCTGCCATGACCTGCGGTGGAAGCCTTCGTCAGCAGTGAGGATATACTTGGACGAATCACTCCATTTCCTAGGCCAAAAATAGTTAAATATATAGCTGCAGTTATAAAGTTGTGGACCAATAGGATTAAGGCAAATCCTATCGCTGATACAATCATTCCGCCTTTTATAACGGCACTCTCACCGTATTTTTTCGTTAACCTGCCAACCAGCCCACCCTGTACAATGGCACTGCCAAAGCCCATAATCATGAAAATATAGCCTAGCTGGATTGAGGTCATACCTGCTTTTTTCGCAGCAAAATAAGCGAATGTCGCTTCTAAACCAGCAAGTGATAACGAAATCAAAAACTGGACGAAAAAGAGAATCGATACCGTACCCGTAAAGGCCTTCCAGATTGATTGTTTTTCATTTGCAGACTGACGTAAATGCTCCTTTGATTCTTTTAAAAAAAGCAGGACAAGGAACAAAGTTATAAAGGAAGATCCACTAGCTAAATAAAAGGGCATATTCAAGTTTATTTTTGAAAAAACACCTCCAATAGCTGGGCCAAAAACAAAACCTAATCCCGTCGCAGCGCCAATAATCCCCATGCCCTTGCCGCGGTTTTCTTCTGTCGTGATATCTGCAACGTAGGCCATAGCAGTAGGCATATTTGCAGCTGATAACATACCACCCAGAATTCGAGCAGCAAATAGCATCCAAAGCTCGGTAGAAATGGCTTGAATTAAAAAGGAAATGGCAAGACCCGCTATTCCAATCATCATCACTGGTTTCCGGCCAATCCGATCAGAAACTTGCCCCCAAATTGGTGCAAATATAAGCTGCATGAGGGAATAAACAGCCATTAATAACCCAAGCTCAGTGGGATTAGCCCCAATTTTCTCTGCATAGAAGGGTAGAACAGGAATGATAATGCCAAAACCAACCATCACTAAAAACATAACAACAAATAATATTGGCAAAGCCCTTTTTGTTTGCATTTTTTCACTCCCCAGATGTTTCGTAAATACAGTTTTGTTCCTATATAGGATAATGGAAAGGAACCTTTTAAAACAAGTTTTAGCCGTAATTAATTACATACTCTAAAAACTTACACTATTCAAATCAGCTAGTATAAAGTCATTATACTTTATTTAGCCCAATATGGAAAAATTATCATTTTGATAGGGAAATGGGAGAATTGCTGACTATGAAGAGGCCGTTGAAATTGTCACAACGGATAACACCATTTTGAAGGTGGTAAGTAGTAAGAAAAGCACAAACACCTAAAAATACCGATAAGAAGCCTAGCAAGAATAAAGCTAGTAAAGGATATCTATTTGCTAGCAAAGAAATAGCAGATATCTACTATTTAAACAGCATTGAAATAGATAAAATAAAGGCACATCTCCTTTGGGAAATGTGCCTTTATTTTACGGTTTTCCTAGTACTTTCTGAAGCAAAATCAGCTATGATCACGAGAATCATATAACATATCAAAAGCAGGGTGATTTGTGTGTAATTGAAAAAGCTCATCGCCAATTTAAAGTCCATTCCTAACCCGCCTGCACCGACAAATCCCACTACTATCGTCGTTCTCATGATTACTTCCCAACGGTAAAGGATATAGGTGAGGAATCTTGGTAAAACAATGGGCAGGATGCCATAAAAAAAGGTTTCTATTTTTGAAGCACCAGCTGTTGCAAGATTTCGGATCGGGCGGGAGTCCATGTCCTCAATTACCTCAGCCCAAAGCTTGCCGAGAATTCCAAAATTATGAAGCGCTAATGCAATCGCACCAGGTAACAGACCTGGTTTAAAAATAAAAATAATCATCATTGCCCATACAAGCTCAGGTACGGACCTTGAAAAAATATAAAAGATACGGACAATCCAATGAAGCGGCCAATTGTACCACCTCTTAGAACCAGTTAATTTTCCGTTGGCGATATTCCTTGCTGCTGGGACTACCGTTAGAAAAGCAGCGATGGTTGCGAATCCAATCGCCATAATACTCATTTCAAGTGTTTCTACCGTAAGTTTTAATGCCGCTGCCCAGCTCCCCCCATCAAGAAAGGCCGGATGTTCACTTCCAATGCCAATAAGTCCGCCAAAAAATCGCTTAGCCGCTTCCATATTTTTATCAGAAAGCAATTCGAAAAATCTAGCGTTTTCGCCGAGGTTAATATAGGCCCAGGAAGCAATGATCAGCAGAGAAGTGAAAATAACAGACCGCCAACCGGAACCGATTCCACGCTGTCTTTTTCGTTCTGTTAAAGCTCTGCGGACAACGTTACTCCAAATATCTACAAAAATAACAAGGGCAATTAAGAAAAAGACAAACGCCCAAACGCGGTCATATCTTAAATCTTGAAGGGATAGTTGAATTTGGTATCCCAAGCCGCCAAGGCCAATAAAGCTCATAATGGCGGACGAACGAATCGCACATTCAAAACGGTACATCGTATAACTAATCATATCTGCCCAAATTAAAGGGAGATAACCATAAATCAAGGTTTGCAACTTGGTGGCGCCTGCCGATTTTAACGCTTTAATTGGTTCATCAGATACGTCATTTAACATGTCTGCGTAAATTCTACCTAGAATACCACCGTAAGGAATAGCTAGAGCAAAAATGGCGGCATAGGGAGACAGTCCTACTGCTGCTACGAAAAGCCAGGCCCAAATAAGTTCATGAATAGAACGAGTAAATCCTAAAATCCCTCTAAAAAACACCTTTGAAAGGATTCTGGATGTTTTAGTGGAAGTCAAGACACCAGAGGCGAGGGTACCAGCAATAAAGGCATAAATAATCGCAAGAAACATACCGGCAATCGCATAGGCAAGGGTAATCCACGCCGATTCAAATCCTAATAATAAAACTTCTGACGATAAATCAGGCTGAATGAGACCCTCACCAACCTGCAAGAGAGTGGGAATTCCGCCAGAATGGAATAAATCTGCATTCCAGTGAATGGAAAAAAGGCTCCAGACAAATACTGCCACTAATACTAAAGTGAGCGCGAAACGATTATGCAAGCGAAGTGCAGACATTAATTTCATTGTAAATCACCGCTTTTTAGTTCGTAAAGCTCTGCTAATAGATCATCCGTTACTTCTTCTGTCGGCAAGTCAAAGAAGATTTCTCCATTTCGCATTGAAATGATTCTGGTAAAATATTTTCGGGCGTATTCAACGGAATGCAAACTTGTAAGTAATGTCTGATTTTCTTCCTTTACCATAGTAGTCAGCATTGCGAGAATATCATCCGCTCTTGCAGGGTCAAGCGAGGCAACTGGTTCATCGGCTAAAATAATTTCAGGCTTTTGAACCATCAGTCTTGCCATAGCCACACGCTGTTGTTCACCGCCGGATAAGGAAGAGGTAATCTCGTACGCCTTCCCATGAAGTCCTACTCGTTCCAATGCATTAATTGCGAGTCCTTTTTCCTGAGGGACGAGCAGCGAAAAGAGAGATTTAATGGTACCCCAATCAGAAAGTTTTCCAGCTAACACATTGTGAATGACAGCAAGGGGACCAATTAAATCAAATTGCTGGCGGATCACACCCATTTTCTTCGCAAAAGTCTTTCCTTTTTTATAAGCAGAAAGAGGCTTCCCATCTATTAGAAGGGAGCCGGTTGAAAGAGGGACAAGCCCAGCAAGGGAGTTTAGTAATGTTGTTTTACCCGCACCGCTTGGTCCGATTAACGCAACTAATTCCCCTTGTTTAATCGTAAAAGAAAGGGAAGATAAAGCTATCTTCCGCTCAAATTGTTTTGTTAAATTTTTAGCTTCAATTATTGTCCTTGAAGTCATATCTACTACACCTACTACTTAATAATCTCTAGTTCTTTTGCAACCTGTTCTATTTTTTTATAGTTATCGTTTTTTGTTTCCACAAAGGAATCAGATTGGAATAAATCAGTAATATCCTTTTGTTCTCCTTTAAATGAAAGAAGGGCATCTTTTACTTTTTCCTTCGTACCTTTACCAAATACATCTTCTACATTGCTATTAATCGTCCAGTTATAGTCAAAATAAGATGGAGTCGTATAGAATACTTTTACTTTATTAGTATCCACTTTTCCTTCTTTAACAGCTGCTTCCCAAACAGCTTCATTTAAAGCACCTGCTTTAAACGCACCTGACTCAATTAGCTTGTAAGTAGTGTCATGGGAACCTGAGAAGTTCGGCTTGCCATCAAAGTCTTTGTTAGGATCAATTCCTGCTTCCGATAAAAAATAACGTGGCATTAAATGCCCAGAAGTCGAACTTTCACTTCCAAACGTAAACGACTTACCTTTTAAATCTTCTAACTTTGAAATGTTTTCAGACGATTGAGTAATGAATACCGAATGAAACTCCGCATCTCGTGGTCTTTGAACAATCGACTCCGCATCTGGAACAAGATTTCTTGCTTGAACACTAGTTAAACCGCCAAACCAAGCCATATGGATTTCTCCACGTTGAAAGCCTGTTACTAAGGCCGCATAATCAACTGATGGGACAAATTCTACTTTCATCCCCGTTTTATCACTCAAGTATTTAGCCATTGCCGTCATTCCTTTATCCAGCACAGCGGCATTTTGGTCAGGAATCGCACCAATTTTGAATACTTCTTTTGTTGTTGTTTCTTTTTTTTCATCACTTGTCTTATCATCTTTTTGGCTGCCACATGCAGCTAAGGAAAATACAAGCATAGCTAATAATAAAACAGAAAGCAATTTCTTCATATATGCACCTCTTAAAAATATTTAAACTATTGTTGCCTTTTTTAGTATAGAGAAAGAATAAGTGCTAATAAATTCATATTATCTATTTATACTATCGGAATTAATCGTTTTTATAAATAGTAAAAAACAGGTAATAACAGTGGAAGCCCTATGTTCAAAAGAAAAATCTCTGCTCACTAGCAGAGATAAGAAGGAATTTCTTAAACTGTTAATTGTGACCATTCTTCAACATTCCCAACTTTTGTGACCCAATCCTCATAAAAATTCGGTTTGTGGCAGACAAGAACAACACGGTCTTCTGCTAATAGACGAAAGGAAACAGCTTTAATTATAGATTATTACATCATCCAAAGTTTTTGATGAAACGACGAGATTTTTAAATAGAGAAAATAATTGTAATTTAATTGGGAAATGTATAAATTAACGATCTTCATGGGCATTTTATTAATAAAAAGGAATAATTTATGATTGGACTTCTACTCGCCATAATAGTATTTAATTTCATCGCCATTAAATTTAATAAAAAACTCTCTTTGAACCAAATTGTTCATATTTGGTCCTTTACAATTGCCCTTCAAATGACTTTTGATATTTTTATTGAATTTAAATATCATGGGTATTGGTATTTTGATAAAGAAATTGATGCAATCGGACTACTGCCACACTTTTTCCTTGTTCCACCAGTAAATATGATTTTTATTAATAATTTTCCTTTTAAATATAAAAAAATCAAACAATTTACTTATCTAATTGGTTTTACCATTATGATTTTAATTTATGAAAAGATAACGTTACTGCCAGCTCCTTGGGGTTATTTCCATTATGGATGGTGGAGGCTTTGGCACGCTGCCATACTGGATCCAATTTTACTTCTAATAGTAATTGGTTATTATAAGTGGGTAGGTAAATTAGAAAATTTAGGTAACGTGAAGAAAAAAGTAAATATATAAAGAGCTACATTTAATAGAAAAAACTTTTTATTTATGAAAACTCCAATCAAGTTTTAAGCTTGTACATATGCTATATAAATGAATAAAAGGGAGTGATGTAAGTGGCTAATAATCCCGAGGGCGTTACCATCGGTACTATTTCCGGAGGTATTGTCAATTTTGGCGGGGCGAATTGTATTTCGCCTATCTCGGTAACCAGGACAACCTCTGGAGCTGGTGAGGGAAATCAGAGCAGTAATACCACATCATTATCTGACTTAGATTTATCATCAGAAAACAGTATCTCTGGTTTAATAGGTTTGATCAGACGGAGTTTACCTTAGCTCCGTCTGATTTTTTTTAATGGTTTCAAATGTCCAAGAAAGGCTGAACTTATGCAACACTTTGTCCGTTTGTTTTTGTTATTTCTCTCTGCTTCAATGGTCGTGCAACATTAAAGACAATGTTTAAAAATATTGCAGTTAAACTACCGGCAACAATTCCACTATTGGTTAAAATTTTAATACTCTCTGGAAGCTGGTCAAATAAATTCGGAACCGTTGTTACTCCCAAGCCAACACCCACAGAGCAAGCGATAATAAGAAGATTTTCTTGCGATGAAAAATCTACCTGGCTTAACATTTTGATCCCAGATGAAATCACCATTCCAAACATGGCAACCATGGCGCCGCCAAGAACCGCAGTAGGGATGACCGTTGTTAACGCTGCAATTTTAGGAACGAAGCCTAGGAAGATTAAGATACCAGCCGCTGTATAAATCACCTTTTTATCTTTAACTCCTGAAAACTGGACAAGGCCTACATTTTGCGAGTAGGTGGTATAAGGGAATGAATTGAATAGAGCACCAATCACACTAGCAAGACCTTCAGAACGATATCCTTTTACCAAATCATTTTCCGAAAGTTTTTTACCAGTTATATCACTTAGTGCAAAGTAAACACCCGTAGATTCAACAAGACTAACAATGGCAACCAAAGTCATCGTGATAATTGGAGCCAGTTCAAATGAAGGGGATGCAAAATGTAAAGGCGTTACCATATGGAACCATGAAGCCTCAGCAACAGCAGTAAAATCTACTTTTCCCATCAAGAAAGCCACGATCGTTCCAGCCATCAATCCTAATAGAATAGAAATTGCCCGAATGAATCCCTTTGAAAAGCGATAAAGTAAAATAATAAATAATAACGTACCAAACGCTAGGCCAATATTGGATAATGAACCGAAATCAGGACTGCCTTGACCACCAGCAACGTTGTTCATTGCAACAGGAATAAGGGTGAGACCAATAATTGTTACCACTGAACCTGTTACAACCGGAGGAAAGAATCGAATCAGTTTTCCAAAAAATTTAGCTATTAACATGACGATGACACCAGAAACCAAAATAGATCCATAGATAGCGGATAAACCGTATTGACCGCCAATTGCAATGATTGGGCCTACTGCTGTAAAGGTGCAGCCGAGGACAATCGGAAGACCAATACCGAAATAGCGATTCTGCCATACTTGTAAAAGGGTTGCGATTCCACTTGTTAGAATATCAAGGGAAACAAGGTAGGCTAATTGTTTACCTGATAAATGTAGGGCACCGCCGATAATGAGCGGAACTATGATGGCACCTGCATACATCGCCAATACGTGTTGAATTCCTAAAGAAGCTGTTTTTAATGAATTTTGTTTCATTTGAGTAATTCCTCCACTTGGTTGATAAATTGCACTTCTCCATTTTTTAGAGAAGCTATCCTTGCTAAGGACTCGACCCTAAATCCTTGTTCCTGCAGCTTTTGTGCCCCTTGCTGGAAGGACTTCTCAATGACGATTCCAATTCCCATTACTTGGGCACGGCTTTGTTGAATAATATTAATTAATCCAAGCGCCGCTTGTCCGTTGGCAAGGAAGTCATCAATCACAAGGACTCGGTCAGTCTCATTTAAGTAAGTTTTTGATATAGAGATTTCATTCGATTCATTCTTTGTAAACGAAGCAACAGTAGCTGTTAGTAAATCTCCATTAAGTGTTAAGGATTTTCTTTTTCGAGCAAAAACAACTGGGACATTCATATATAATCCAGCCATTACTGCAGGTGCAATCCCAGATGATTCAATGGTTACGATTTTGGTTATGCCGTCTTTTGCAAAACGATTCGCAAATTCTTTTCCGATTTCTTTCATTAATACCGGGTCAATCTGGTGGTTTAAAAATGAATCGACCTTTAATACTTGGTCAGATAGCACCTTGCCATCTGCTTTGATTTTTTCCTCAAGTAATCTCATGTTTGTTTTCCCCCTTAAAAAATAAAAGCCCAAAGGTCGAAGCTCACATCAGTAAATGAGTGAGGCAATGACCTTTGGGCTCTTTGTCCACAAGGAAAAGAAATGCATTTAACCTAATGCAAAATCTCATTACCCACTCATAGTCAGATTGTTTAAGGCAACCTGGTAGAAACTTGCGGGCCATATCCCCGCTATTATATGAGTGAAACCTTTATTAATTTATTCACATTATATCATGAGAACGGGGGAAATCAATCTCTTTTTTATTAATTTCCGAACATTGAATTAAAAATATAAATAATAGTTCGTTATTTTAACATCCTTTTTTACTGGAATATTTTTGCAAACGCAATTCCTATAAATACCAATAATAAATTAATTAAATTGTCCGTTTGTAGTGAACAAACGCAAAAAAATATGATAAAGTATAGTTTAGGAAACCTTACATATCACGGTTTCACAAAAATCTTTTGTCCTCTCAGGATGGACAAATGTTCTTTTTAAAAATGAGACTGTGAGTAAAAATTAAGGGGGAATGTAAAGTGTCTAGCAATAGTTTAGAGAAATTTTTAAATGAAAATCTTGAAGACCTAAAATCTAAAGGATTATACAATGTGATAGATCCGCTTGAAAGCCCTAACGGACCAGTTATTACAATTAATAGGAAAGAGCTGATCAATCTTTCATCTAATAACTATTTAGGTCTTGCAACAGATGAACGTCTAAAAAAAGCAGCCACCGAGGCGATTGAACAATATGGTGTAGGAGCAGGTGCCGTTCGTACGATCAATGGCACACTCAAACTTCACGTGGAATTAGAAGAAAAATTAGCAGAATTTAAACACACACAGGCAGCAATCGCTTACCAATCAGGCTTTAATTGTAATATGGCAGCGATTTCAGCCGTGATGGATTCACAAGATGCCATTCTTTCAGATGAATTAAATCATGCCTCCATTATTGATGGGTGCCGGCTCTCCAAGGCAAAGATTATTCGTGTTAAACATTCTGACATGGAAGATCTCCGCGCAAAAGCAAAACAAGCAAAGGAGTCAGGTCTTTATAACAAGATTATGGTCATTACGGATGGTGTATTTTCAATGGATGGGGATATTGCGTTATTGCCTGAAATTGTTAAGATTGCCGAAGAATTTGATCTAATCACTTATGTAGATGATGCTCATGGTTCAGGTGTACTTGGTGAGGGCGCAGGGACAGTTAAGCATTTTGGCCTTTCTGATAAAATTGATTTCCAAATTGGCACGCTTTCAAAGGCAATTGGTGTGGTTGGCGGCTATGTTGCTGGTAAGAAGAATTTGATTGATTGGTTAAAAGTGCGCAGCCGGCCATTCTTATTTTCGACTTCGTTGACACCAGCCGATGTAGCAGCAAGTAAGAAATCGATTGAAATTTTAATGGAAAGTACAGAGCTTAATAAGAAACTATGGGAAAATGGCAACTACCTGAAAAAAGGCTTAAAGGAATTAGGCTTTAATATTGGTCATAGCGAGACCCCAATTACTCCATGTATTATTGGCGATGAATCACTAACACAACAATTTAGCAAACGTTTAATCGAAGAAGGGGTTTATGCAAAAGCCATTGTGTTTCCTACGGTTCCACAAGGAACGGGACGTGTCCGTAATATGCCAACTGCTGCCCATACAACAGAAATGCTGGACCAAGCCATTTCTATTTATGAAAAAGTCGGTAAAGAAATGGGTGTCATTTAGAGGAATCCATGGCACTTTCCCTATATATTTAACGTATTTTATATGGGTACACTGATTTATTCAACATAAGTAAAGAGGACGGAGAAACGACGATGAAGCGTATATTAATCACAGGTGCCTTAGGACAAATAGGATCTGAACTAACCTTAAAGCTTAGAAAAATCTATGGTGCAGAAAATGTTATTGCAACCGATATCAAAAAGAATGATAGTGAGGCAGCGGAGAGCGGTCCGTTTGAGACGGTTGATGTGACTGATTTAAATAAAATGGTAGAGACAGCCAAAAAATATAAAGTGGATACAGTAATGCACTTGGCAGCATTGTTATCAGCAACTGCGGAGGCAAAGCCTGTATTTGCATGGAATTTAAATATGGGCGGGTTGATGAATGCACTTGAAACAGCTCGGGAACTGAATGCTCAATTTTTCACCCCTAGTTCCATCGGTGCTTTTGGGCCATCGACTCCAAAAGAGAAAACCCCACAGGACACCATTATGCGTCCCACTACCATGTATGGGGTAAATAAAGTGGCGGGAGAGCTGCTGGCAGATTACTATTTTCATAAATTCGGTGTCGATACACGTGGATTGCGTTTTCCGGGCCTTATCTCTTATGTGGCACTCCCTGGTGGTGGAACTACAGATTATGCAGTGGAGATTTATTACGGAGCTGTTAAAAAAGGCAAATTCACTTCATACATTGACAAAGGTACGTATATGGATATGATGTATATGCCAGATGCCTTACAAGCGATTGTTGACTTAATGGAAGCTAACCCGATCCATTTGAAGCACCGCAATGCCTTCAATGTGACGGCAATGAGTTTTGCGCCGGAGGAGATTGCTACAAGTATCGCTAAGTATATTCCTAACTTTGAGATTTCTTACGATGTTGATCCAGACCGACAAAGAATTGCTGAGAGCTGGCCAAATTCCATTGATGCGTCTGCAGCAATGGAAGAGTGGGGTTTCAAATATCAATATAATTTAGACAGTATGACGAAGGATATGATTGAAAAGCTAAGGCAAAAGTTATAATCATTCCATCAATAATATAAAAAACAGCGAAGCCGCTAAAGCTTCGCTGTTTATCTTTTCGCATAAATTAGTTTATCTCTTTTATCTAAGACTCGGCCGATAATGGCCGCTTGAATAACTCCATTGGCGTGAAGTTGATCTACATAACTTCTTGCATCCTCTTCAGTCATGGATATGAGTAGACCGCCAGAGGTAATGGCATCACATAGAACTAGCTGTTCTTCAGGAAGGATATCCTCATAAACGACGTCATCACGTAACCATTGATGATTCGATTTGGACCCTCCAGGAACTACACCATTTCTTGCTAATTCAATCGCTCCTTCTAGAATTGGGACTTGACTAAAAGAGATCTCAAAGCTCACATCACTGCCGCGCGCCATTTCACTCCCGTGTCCAAGTAAGCCGAACCCAGTTACATCCGTAACACTATGCGGTTGGTAATTCATCAGGATTTCGGATGCTGTTTTATTAAGCATGGCCATTGTCTCGGTTACGATTTGCTCCTGTTCCGCGGTGACTACGCTTCTCTTGATACCTGTTGTCACAATGCCAACGCCTATCGGTTTCGTGAGCACTAAAACATCACCAGGCTTGGAACCTACATTTTTCCAGAACTTATCTGGATGAACGATACCAGTTACTGAAAGACCAAACTTAGGTTCTTGGTCATCAATAGAATGACCGCCCACAGTTAGCGCACCAGCTTCTTTTACTTTATCGGCTGCGCCGCGAAGGATGTCAGATAACATATCGGCACCGAGCTTTTTAATCGGGAAGCCAACGATATTCATGACTGTTTTTGGTGTGCCGCCCATGGCATAAACATCGCTTAAGGCATTAGCAGCTGTAATCTGGCCAAACATATAGGGATCATCCACAATCGGTGTAAAATAATCCACTGTTTGGATTAGAGCAATAGAATCTGTTAATTTATATATCCCCGCATCATCAGATGTATCAAGGCCCACTAATAATTCAGGGACAGGTTCTTGCTTAGGTAATTGGCGCAAAACTTGCGCCAGGTCCTCAGGACCAATTTTGCATCCTCAACCAGCTTTTGTTGATAAAGAAGTTAGGCGAATTTTATCTTGTTCACTCAACATGTCCACCTCCATTTCCATAGTATACAACTTTCCGTTTAAATAAGCACTTTTCATTCAGAACATTTGCAGAACAAAAAAGGATAGGGTACACTATTTTTACTATTGCGGTAGAGGAAAATAGCAGGGGGTTAATCATGAAAAATTACCATGTTGTTGTAGAATTTTGTATGCAATGAAACTATGCACCCAAAGCCGCGAGTTTCGCGGAAGAACTTTTTACTCATTTTAATCGAAATATAGAAAAATTAGAGCTTATTCCTAGTTCTGGCGGTGCTTTTGAAGTCACTGTTAATGGAGAAAAAATTTATTCCAAGCTAGAAACCGGTATATTTCCTGATACGGAAGAAATGATTGAACTTATTTCTTCCAAATAACAATAACAAAAACCCTCATACATTTTGTATGAGGGATTTTGTTGTCGAGAATATTATTATGTAAACTAGAGTAAAAAAAGTAAATACGGAACAGCATTCAAGGTAAGGTAACATATCTGTTTTTTCCTATTCCCAATTTAGTTTTTGAAATATAGATTTCTAATATTCCATTCGTGAAGGAAGCTGTAACTTGTTGCCTTGTAACATGAAAAGGGAATTCAATGGAACGGATCTTATTATTTTGATTTGAATGGGGGAATTTTGCTGCGGTGATTCGTAATTTTTTCTCTTCTATATAAACTTTTATTTCTGATGCTTCAAAATCAGGTAATATTGCTTCCACAATCCATTCATGATCTGTATCAAAAAGATCGATTTGAAACTGCGTTTGATCATAATAAGACGTTAGCGGATCCAGAAAATAGTTTTCCAGCCACTTTTCCACCAATTCAAAATCAACCATTTGATTTGGCGGATATTTCTTTTTCATCATCGTAAATCCCCCTTGCTCGTATCATTTTATTCAGGCAGACTTAAAACGTGAAACACATATGATATAATAGGATAAAGATTATCAGGCCAATTGGCCCAACGGTTAAGGCAAAGAAACTATCCATATAAGGATGGTTTTTAAATCAGGCAGAGTAGGAATATGAAGGAGTTTTTATTGTGAAAGAATGGTTACGTTCAATTCCAGCTGTCCATGAGCTGCAAAGTCATGGTAAATTTTTAACACTTGTTAACGAAAGTCAACTTGATCCTTCACAGCTTACAAAGAAGTTAAAGGATCTACTAGTGCAAATAAGGGAGACCATCTTAAATGAAAAATGGGAGGGAGCTTTGCCTGGTACAAATCAGTTTATTGATGAGTTGTTTTGCTGTCTTGAAACTCAGGTAAAAAAACAATTTTCCTATACCATAGAAAAGGTTATTAATGCAACAGGTACCATATTACATACTAATTTGGGAAGAGCACGATTAAGTGAAAATGCGATAAATCATGTCGTTGAAACTGCTCGAAATTATTCTAATCTCGAATATAATTTAGTTGAAGGGGAACGTGGTTCACGACATAGTCATGTGGAATCACTAATTAGGGAAATAACTGGGGCTGAAGCAGCCATGGTCGTTAATAATAATGCTTCTGCCGTTTATTTAGTTTTAAGGGCACTAGCAAAAGATAAAGAGGTAATTGTGTCACGTGGACAGCTCGTTGAAATTGGCGGTTCGTTCCGTATTTCTTCAATAATGGAGGAAAGCGGCGCTAAACTCAAAGAGGTGGGTACTACCAATAAAACCCATCTTTATGATTATGAAAAGGCTATTTCTGCTGAAACTGCCATCGTCATGAAGGTTCATACAAGTAACTTTAAAGTGATTGGGTTCACGAAATCGGTGGAATCTGAGGATCTCATTCAGTTAACAAGTGGAATAGAGAATGTTATTTTTTATGAAGATCTAGGCAGTGGTGCATTGTATGACTTCAGAAAACATGGGATTGGTGAAGAACCGGTTGTAAAAGAAGTCATTGAAATGGGAGCAGATGTTGTCACCTTCAGCGGCGATAAACTACTGGGGGGTCCACAGGCAGGGATCATTGCAGGAAAGAAAGAAATTATTGACCAATTAAAAAAACATCAATTAGCACGGGTGGTCCGGGTGGATAAGATGACCTTAGCAGCCTTGGAAGGGACATTACTTGATTATGCTCGCGGAGAAGCCGGGATGCGTAATATTCCTGCTATTCGTGACCTTTTAGTTACTATTGAAGAATTAGACGATCGATCTAATACTTTTGTTACAAAATTGTTACAACGAACAAGCCATTATCAAGCAAAAATTTTACAAGACAATAGTCAAGTGGGTGGAGGTACAATGCCGGATGTTTTACTGCCAACTATGGTGATTGCCTTAAAACATGATTCCTTAACCGTTGAACAGCTAGGCAGGAAGTTACGAACTGAATCCAAACCAGCCATCGTAGCAAGGATTCAAAAAGAGGAATTGATCCTAGATTTAAGAACAGTTACGGCAGAAGAAGAAGAATTGCTGCTCTTAGCCTTAGAAAATGTTTACCCCTCTTAATAGAGGGGTTTTACCTTACATATCGTGTCCTGGATTATGGTTTTGCCGTGAATGATTACGGTTCTTTACTTTTTTAGATCCGCTTAATGGCTCAGGCTGGCCTGATTGCTTGGGTGCATTTTTACGCATATCTTTTCCATCGTTTTTGTTCACCATTTTTCATCCCTCCTATATGTTAGGATGCAGTCAATAAGTCATTTTATGCTGAATAAATTTTGCGGTTCTGTGCAATTTAACGGTAATAAAATGAAGGAGTGAAAGTGAAAAATGCAAAAGAATGCTTACTATAAGGATAAACAACATGCTTTTCAAGCCGCACAACAAGGATATGAAAATGCCCAGGGACTTTTTGAAACGATTGTAAGTGATAGTGCAAATTATGGACATCAGTTAAAGCATCTTAAAGATGAAGTAAATGAAGCTTATCAGCAAATTGAAAATGCACTGGAAGTCGCTTCAGAACACCAGCGCGCCCAGTTAGAGCGTTTCCAGCAGGATTTGCAAAGTATAGTTGCCGAAGTTAATCAAGAAGAATAGAAAAAAGCAGGAGGGACGCCTCCTGCTTTTTTGTGAATTTTCCTGTTGGAGCGTTCATGCGGATTGGAACCAAGAGAAACGAGCCTCCTCAGTCCTGATGCAGCTTTCATGCGGACTAGAACTAAGAAAAACGAGCTTCCTCAGTCCTCATGGATCGTTCATGTGGACTGAAAGCAAGAGAAACCAGCTACTCCAGTCCTCATGGAGCTTTCATGAGGACTGAAAGCAAGAGAAACCAGCTACTTCGGTCCTCATGAAGCTTTCATGCGGACTGGAACTAAGAGAAATGAGCTTCCTCAGTCCTCATGAGCGTTTATGAAATTCGCTAAACTTGGTGGTCGTTTTATTGATTCTTTTTACGTTTTTTATTGTTTCTTTTTTCCATTTCCGTTAATTCAGGTTCTTTTGCCAACTCTTCATTAAAGCCAGCACCTTTCCCTTGCCCTTTTGCCGCATTCATCCCTGGAATTACATGATTAGACTTTCGTTTTACCATGCCAATCACCTCCTGTCTAATAATATTTCCCTCTTTACTTAATTAATGACAAAATAATAGTTTTTTGCGATAATATTAGGGAAAGGTTTCGTTTTCCCAATATTTAAAATTCACTTTAATTTCAAAGGTATTTAACAAAATATTCTGAACAAAGTACATAAAAACATAAGAAAAACTTATCAATCACAATAACTTTCTTGTTATTTACTTATGTAATCGGTTGTATTAAGATTAGAATTGTGAGAAAAGTGAAGCAGGATGGGAAAATTCAAACTTTTCGACTTTTCGTTTATTTTTGGATTTTATGACGAATAAGGGGGTATTTTAAACATGGTAAACAATAATGATGTATTTAATTCACGCTCTTCTTATGAAGTAGACGGTAAACGTTATCACTACTACCGTTTAAGTGCATTGGAAGAAGCAGGTATTGGCAAAGTATCAAAATTGCCATATTCCGTAAAGGTTTTACTAGAATCTGTACTTCGCCAATATGATGGCCGTGTTATTGCTAAAGAGCATGTTGAAAACTTGGCAAAATGGGGAACCGCTGAACTAAAAGAGGTAGACGTTCCATTTAAGCCAGCACGTGTTATCCTTCAAGACTTTACTGGTGTTCCAGCCGTGGTTGACCTTGCATCCCTAAGAAAAGCAATGGCTGACCTTGGTGGCGACCCAGACAAAATTAACCCAGAGAAAACAGTAGATTTAGTTATTGACCACTCTGTTCAAGTTGATGCTTATGGCTCTGCTGATTCCTTACGAATCAATATGGATTATGAATTTGAACGTAATGCTGAACGCTATCAGTTTTTAAGCTGGGCGCAAAAATCATTTAATAATTATCGTGCGGTTCCACCAGCAACAGGGATTGTTCACCAAGTAAACCTTGAATACTTGGCAGATGTTGTTCATGTTGCAGAGGTTGATGGAGAACTAGAAACCTATCCTGATACATTAGTAGGAACTGACTCCCATACAACAATGATCAATGGTCTTGGCGTACTTGGCTGGGGCGTTGGCGGTATTGAAGCAGAAGCAGGCATGCTAGGACAGCCATCTTATTTCCCAGTACCAGAAGTTGTCGGAGTGAAATTAGTTGGCGAACTGCCTAACGGTGCAACGGCAACAGACCTTGCCCTTAAAGTAACACAAGTTCTTCGGAGTCATGGTGTGGTTGGAAAATTCGTCGAATATTTCGGACCTGGTGTATCTTCATTGCCGCTTGCAGACCGTGCAACAATTGCAAACATGGCACCTGAGTATGGAGCAACATGCGGATTTTTCCCAATTGACGATGAATCACTAGCCTACATGCGTTTAACAGGTCGTGATGAGCAGCAAGTTAAAGTCGTAGAAGCATATTGTAAAGCTAATGGATTGTTCTTTGATCCAGCTTTAGAGCCAGTTTATACAGATGTTATTGAAATTGATCTTACCGCAATTGAAGCCAACCTTTCTGGTCCGAAGCGCCCACAAGATCTAATTCCCCTTTCAAAAATGAAAGAAGAATTCGTGAGAGCTGTATCCGCTCCGCAAGGAAACCAAGGATTTGGCTTACAAGCAGATGAACTTGAAAAAGCTGCTGCTGTTAAGTTCAATAATGGCGATGAAGCTATTATTAAAACTGGTGCTGTTGCAATTGCATCCATCACTAGCTGTACCAACACATCCAACCCATATGTTTTAGTTGGAGCAGGACTTGTTGCAAAGAAAGCTGTTGAATTAGGAATGGAAGTTCCAAAATTCGTAAAAACTTCTTTGGCACCAGGTTCCAAGGTTGTAACAGGTTATCTTCGTGATTCAGGCTTACTGCCATATTTAGAGCAAATTGGTTTTAACCTTGTTGGTTATGGTTGTACAACATGTATTGGTAACTCTGGTCCATTAAAAGAAGAAATCGAAAAAACCATTGCAGAAAACGACCTATTGGTTACCTCTGTACTGTCTGGAAACCGTAACTTTGAAGGACGGATCCATCCGCTAGTAAAAGCTAACTATCTTGCTTCACCACCACTCGTTGTGGCCTATGCTCTAGCTGGGACCGTGAACATTGATTTTGCTTCTGAGGCAATCGGTAAAGATAAAGATGGTAACGATGTTTTCTTTAAAGACATCTGGCCATCTACTGCCGAAGTAAATGATGTTGTAAAACGTACGGTAACACCTGAACTATTCCGCAGGGAGTATGAAAATGTGTTCGGTGACAACGAGCGTTGGAATGCAATTAAAACAAGCAATGAGCCATTGTATACTTGGGATGAAGATTCAACCTATATTGCTAACCCGCCATTCTTTGAAGGCTTATCACCTGAACCAGGTACGGTAGAACCTTTAACAGGACTTCGCGTTGTTGGTAAGTTTGGTGACTCTGTCACAACTGACCATATTTCACCTGCCGGAGCTATCGGTAAAAACACTCCAGCTGGTAAGTATTTATTAGAAAAAGGCGTACAGCCTCGTGATTTCAACTCTTATGGTTCACGTCGTGGTAACCATGAAGTTATGATGCGTGGTACATTTGCAAATATCCGTATTCGCAATCAAATTGCACCAGGTACAGAAGGTGGTTTCACTACTTACTGGCCAACAGGTGAAGTAACTTCAATCTATGATGCTTGCATGAAATATAAAGAAGATGGCACTGGGTTGATCGTCCTTGCTGGAAAAGATTACGGAATGGGTTCTTCTCGTGACTGGGCTGCAAAAGGGACGAATCTTTTAGGAATTAAAACCGTTTTAGCTGAGAGCTTTGAACGTATTCACCGTTCAAACCTTGTGTTAATGGGTGTTCTTCCACTTCAATTTAGAGCAGGCGAAAGTGCTGAAACACTTGGTTTAACTGGTAAAGAAGCCATCGATGTTCAAGTAGACGAAAATGTAAAACCACATGACCTCTTAAAAGTTACAGCTACTGACGAAGCTGGAAACAAAAAAGAATTTGAAGTAGTCGTTCGTTTCGATTCTGAAGTAGAGATCGATTATTACCGTCATGGCGGAATTCTACAAATGGTTCTACGTGAAAAATTACAAGCCTAAGAAATAATAAAAACACCATGTTCACTAACCGAACATGGTGTTTTTGCCATTATTGTTAAGAATTGTTTGACAAACATAAACAATTTTACATAAAATAAGACTATCAAACGAAAAGGAATGAACAAAGGGCCGATGAAAATATAATCTTATTTATCAGATCCATGCATTCAAATATTACGAAAATGCTGAACCTGAAGAATAGGATTAGTCTGTCCTTTTTTATGCCCTGATCGTTAATATACTAAATAAACCTAATTAGGTTTATTTGAACATCCATTTATAATGGTTAATGATCGCTAGGACATAAACTCTCTTTCAGGTTCAATTGAAGGGAGTTTTTTTATGTGCACGAAACAAATGACGGTTTTAAAAGTAACCGGTTTAGACAAAAGCTTTCAATTACAGAAAGTACTCGACAATATTCAATTTGATATAAAAAATGGAGATAGAATAGGACTTGTCGGGTTTAATGGCACAGGCAAAACCACATTAGCTAATCTCCTTTTTGGAAAAATTAATCCTGATAAAGGTACGATTGAAAAAGCCGACGATTTTAAAATAGGATATCTATCACAATCCATTGATTATGAGGTTAATGATTTCCAATACACTTTAACCATCAATGAAGAAAATAACCTGCTTCAACACGCTAGTAAGTTAGGTCTCGCTAAGGTATATGACTGGGAAGGAAACCGTTTATCCCATTTAAGTGGAGGCGAAAAGCTTAAGCTTTCTCTTTCCATGATCTGGGCCTCTAAACCCGACTTTTTAATCCTAGACGAACCGACTAATCATTTAGATTTTCAAGGAATCAAGTGGTTGATTTCAGAAATAGAAAGGTTTCCAGGGTCGGTGTTGATTATATCGCATGACCGCCATTTTTTAGATCAGACTGTCAGTCGGATATTTGAATTAGATCAAGGTAAGCTTCATTTTTACAACGGAAACTACAGTGACTATCAAAAAAATAAACAATTGAAACTCGAGACCCAAAGACATCAATATAATGTCCAACAGCGTCAAATAGAATTAGTTGAATCGCAAATGGAACAATTAAAGTCATGGTCTGAAAAAGCTCACAGGGATTCCACAAAAAAAGGATCCGGCCCATCGAAAAGACAAAATGGTATCAAAGAATACCATCGGGTAAAAGCTAAAAAAATTGATAATCGTGTAAAATCAAAAGTAAAACGGCTGGAAAGTGAACTCGCCAAAAAAAGGATTGAAAAGCCGATTGAAGAAGCCGCAGTTCGATTTCAGTTTGATATGGATAGCAAAAGAGGTAAACGGATTATAGAGGCTAAAAAGCTCACAAAGGCGTTTGAGAGCAGGACTCTTTTTGCGGATTCCCAGTTTTATATTAACCAAGGCGACAGGATTGGCCTATTGGGTCAGAATGGATGTGGAAAAACGACATTAATTAAAATGATCCTCGGTGAGGACCACGATTATAATGGTGAGTTGTGGAGAAGCAATTCCTTGAAAATTGCTTATCTTCGTCAGGATGTGGATGATTTACCAGTGGAAAAGCATGTGCTAGATGCACTTGGATTTGTGGATAGACAAGACATTCTAAAGGCACGCACTTTACTGGCTAATTTAGGCCTTAAGGAGCAAAATATCTTAAAGCCTATTGGGACCTTAAGTCTTGGTGAACGAACGAGAGTAAAGCTGGTTGATCTGTTAATGAAGGAATATGATGTTCTTATATTGGATGAGCCAACGAACCATTTGGACCTGCCGAGCAGAGAACAACTTGAAAAGACATTATCGGAGTTTCCGGGAACCATCATTACAGTATCCCATGATTATTATTTTCTGAATAAGTTATGTGACCAATTGCTAGTGTTTGAAAACCAGAAAATTAATCGGATTGAAATGAGTCCGGATGAATTCTTAAATAAGGATAAAAAGGCCGAAGCACATAATAAAAAAGAGGAACTTATGATTATTGAAAATAGGATTGCCGTAATTCTTGGAGAGCTTTCCTTACTTGACCAGAAGGATCCTAAATATCTTGAACTGGACCATGAATTTAACCGTCTTCTAAAAGAAAAGAAAAACCTTTAAAATAAACTTGTGATTTTTAGGGCTTACATTTTTATCATTCTCCAAAAATTACGCAAAATGTCACAGTTTTGGCATAGACAAGTTTTGTTTCAACTAGGATTATAGTGTAAAATCGATGTAGCAGAAGATGTAAAAGGAGGATTCGGGGATGATAAAAAAAGTAATTGCTGCCGTGATATTAGTTGCTTTCCTTACGGTTGCAATTGTTCAAGCAATGGATAAAAAAACAGAAGCTCCCGAAACAACAACCACTCAGGCTTCAGCCAATAATGAGGGGCTTGCCATAGGCGCGAAGGCACCTGATTTTGAATTAAAAACATTAACCGGTGATACGGTGAGGATTTCTGAATTAAAAGGGAAAAAAATTATGCTAAACTTTTGGGCAACATGGTGCCCGCCATGTAAAGCTGAAATGCCGGAAATGGAACAGTTCTCTAAGCAAATAGGTGATGATACCATTATTTTGGCCGTAAACATTGATCCACAGTTAGATGTACAAAAGTTTGTCGATGAAAATAAAATTACGTTCCCTGTACTACTTGATGCAGAAGACAAGGTAAATCAGGCTTATCAAATATTATCGATTCCAACGACTTATTTCATTGACAGCAAGGGGATTATTCAGAATAAATATTCCGGTTCGATGAAGCTGAATGTTATGAAAGATTTTACCAGTAAATTAAAATAGAATGGGGACGTTGGTATTAAAGCCAGCGTCTTTTTTATTTGGTTATAATACAAAATCAATTAATCGATATAATTTTCAAAAAGTTGTAATAATTGCAAGCGTTTCCGGGCATAATAACTGTTAGAATAGGAAATAAGGAAGGTGATACCAATGAGAAAACCTAGAAAACGTTCTTTCGCAGAACTTGTATCAGAAAATAAATCTCAACTTTTAAAAGACCGTGCTGCGATGGATAAAATAGAGCAACGCTTAGAAGAAAAACGCCTTGGAAAAGCGGAGTAACTCAAAAGTTTTCCAATCATGAATCCCACCCTTTTGGGCAAAATGTTAGTAAGGGGGGATTTAAAAATGGGTAATCCAAAAAAACATAGTCAACCATATAGACCCAGTCATCTTGGAACACAGCCAATTGGGTACAGTGGCAACAATGGGAAAAAAATGAATGATACGTCTGGAAAACACGCACAGGTAATCCAAACTAAAGGTGAATAAAACATAGAATAAAGACCCGTTAGTGGGTCTTTTTGTTTTAATATGAGGGATCATCGAAAGGTAAAAAGTTTTGCCAATAAATTTTCGTAAGTCTTTTGTGATAAATTTTGTGTTCCGTTACAAACTATATTTTGTACCAATACCACCACCATAGGGAGGATACTAAAAGATGACTTATAATAACAAACCCAATCCAGATGATCGCAGTGATAACGTGGAAAAACTTCAGTCGATGATTCAAAATACAATTGAAAATATGGAGGCTGCTGAAGAATCACTTGCTTTTACTGATAGTGAGCAACAAAAGCAACAAATTCAAGCAAAGAACGAGCGCAGACGGGAAAGCATTGATTCTTTCCGTTCTGAAATAAAAGACGAAGCACATGATAATTAACCTTAGATTAAGCTTAAGTCCTGTTCTTTAATAGAGCAGGTCTTTTTTTAGCTCTTAGAAGTCGTATACCTCAAAAGCTTATGGTAAAATAAGAATTTAAATGGCTATTTCCAAATTCATAGCGAAACCTATAATGAATGGGGCCAAATTCTGCAAGCTAACAGATCGAAATAGAAAACATAGATAAGAAGTGATTATTTTGAACCAACGAGAATTAAACCGCACAACTACCCAAGAACAAATTGAGCAATGGGAAAAAGAACTTCATCAAACTGGTGTAATTACTAATGAAGCCCTAATTATCCAAGCCATTCAGCAGGAGTCCAATCCAGTTACCTTGTCAACACTGTTAACATTAGGGGCTTTGTCAAGACTTGGGAGAAATAAACAGGATTCATTGGCAGCTATTTGGTTAGACAAGGCACAAACATTAAATCCAAATAACCGAAAAGCAAAAGAATATATGATCCAAACGGATTGGAAAAAGATGCAGGATTTACTTTCTCCACTTACATTTCCACCGATGAGGGAAACAGATAATCGGACAGCCAAAAAGAAAACAGCGGAGCAATATATAGAGGTATGTCAAGATTTCCTAGCAGAGGCAGATGAGCGGCTTCATAATTTACAAGCAATGGAAGATATTGCTTCAACAATGGTGGTAAATGATCTATTTCAACGCTATCATAAGTTGGTTGATTTACTATCCGCTGCCATCGAGGAAACTGGCAACTTATTAAAAGCAGCCGAAGAATATGATCAATCCATTACAGGTGTTTTCCATACCGCTACCTTCTATGAAGATTTAAAATTACATATGGCACAGCTGGAAGAAATAAAACAGGCATGGCTACAGCAATTCATAGGTGAGGAGCAAGCAGTCCCAACGACGGAAAATCCTCTAGCCGAACTGCAAAAGATGATTGGAATGGAGTCAGTGAAAAAACGGGTCCATGATTTTTATCAGTTTTTAAAATATCAGAAACAACGCAAGGAATTTGGATTCCAAATTAAAGATGAACTTAGCCTTAATATGATTTTAACCGGTAATCCAGGGACCGGTAAAACAACTTTAGCAAGACTACTTGCGAAAATTTATCACGAACTTGGGGCTCTCCCTCGGGAAGAAGTCATCGAAACCAACCGCTCCCAGTTAGTTGGTTCTTTTGTTGGACAAACGGAAGAAAACGTTAGAGCTATTGTTGAACGTTCCATTGGCGGTGTACTATTTATTGACGAAGCCTATAGTTTAAAACGCGAGGGGCAAAACGGGAATGATTATGGACAAGCAGCAATAGATACCCTTGTTTCACTTATGACTAGTAAGGAATACGGAGGAAAATTCGCGGTAATTATGGCAGGCTATCCAGATGAGATGCGTTCCTTTTTAAATGCAAATCCTGGTCTGCGCAGCAGGTTTCCACAGTCAAACTTTATTCATTTACCTAATTACACAAATGAAGAGTTAATCAAGATTGCAGAGCTGGTTGCTGCTGAAAACGATTATATTTTAACAGAAGAATCGAGGGTGGAAATAGACAATCGCCTTGACATGGAACGGGTGGATGATACATTCGGTAATGCTAGAACTGTTCGTAATATTGTCTTAGATGCGATTTTCAAAAAAGGTGCTGAAAATCAAGCAACAGAACAAGACTTATTTAACTTTATGCTGCTAAATAAAGAGGATTTTCAAACAGAAAAAGAGAAAACGGCTGTATCTCCACAAGAGAAGCTTACTCGTTTAATTGGCCTGACATCTTTAAAGGAAGAATTAAATACCTTGATTTCCTTTGTAAAAATGCAACAGTTTAGGAGAAAAAGAGGGCTTCCCACTGTACCCATTCAACTTCATGCGGTCTTCACGGGTAATCCAGGGACAGGGAAAACCACAGTAGCCAAAATCTATGCAGAGTTTTTAAAAGAATGCGGAATTTTAAAAAGAGGGCACTTAATTGTGGCGAGCAGGGCTGATTTTGTGGCTGGATATGTGGGCCAAACAACGGGGAAAACAAAACAAAAAATTAAAGAAGCCTTGGGCGGAGTCTTATTCATTGATGAAGCCTATTCATTGCTCAGTCAAACCGCCGGTGACTTTGGTAAAGAAGTCATCGATACACTTGTTGATGAAATGACAAAACAAAATGAGAATCTGGTGGTCGTGTTAGCCGGATATCCTAACGAGATGAATCAATTACTTGAAAGTAATCCAGGACTTCGATCAAGATTTAAAAAATTCTTCCTGTTCCCTGATTATAATTCTGAAGAAATGCTCGCAATCATGTGTTCCTACGCGGAAGAATTTCAATACCAATTAACCGTGGAGTCCAAAAAGTTATTAATTGAAACAATGGATGCGGAAAATTACAATGGAAATGGACGTTTTGCTACGAACTTGGTAGATGAGATGATCCAAGCACAGGCTTTAAGACTAATGGATCTAGATGAAGAAGACGATAGTCTCTTGGAAAAATCGATGGTTCTTGAGGTTGAAGATGTAAAAAAAGCTTTAAGTAAACTAACATAATCTTTTATATGGAAAGGGGCGTTTAATTGTGGAAGAATACTTTATATCCACCAGAGAAATTCAGCTTTACTATGCGGATACAGATATGATGGGAGTCATTTATCACGCTAATTATTTAAAATACTTCGAACTAGGCCGGACTGGATTTATAGAAGATCTTGGTTTCAATTATCTTGGCATGGAGGAATCAGGTTATTTTGCACCTGTCTATGATATTTCGATTACTTATAAAAAGCCTTTAAGATATGGGGATCAGGCCTTTGTCAAAACATGGGTGGAGTTAAATGACGGCATTAAGACTATTTACGGTTACACGGTCTTAAATGGGCATGACGAAATATGTGCAGAAGGTAAATCAACGCATATTATTGTAAAAAAGGACAACTTTAGACCGACTTCATTTAAAAAGGCCTTTCCAGAATGGTATGTTAAATACGAAGAAGTTAAGAAAAAATAGGTAGTAAACGTTATAACTACCATCAATAAACAGACAGAGGTGATCATGATGGCGTTTGGTATTAAAAGGCATGAACTTAACGAATGGAAAAGAAAAATTGATAGCGGAGAAATTGCCTTTTTAACACATTACTGGCTAGATGATCGCTTTCCAGGCTGTAAGACAGTAACCAAGGTGGGCTGCCATGATCTTGATAGATTAGCGGCATGGGGTAAGAAGTACGGTTTACAAAGAGAATGGATTGATCACCGCAAAGATGGATATTCTCATTTTGACTTGCTTGGCGATAAACAGAAAGAGATTTTACATAAAGAAGGACTCCATGAACAAATATGGGAGAATGGAAAAGACCTACTAGTAGAATAATTCTTCTATGTGGGTCTTTTAAATATTATATATGAGCAGGGCGCTTCCTCTTTTCTTTTTTATGGGCGGATCCACTGGTTCATATGTTCTTGAATTTCCTGGTATTTTGCTGCTGCATTGGATAAACCTAACGCATCTGCCTTTTCTAATGGTACAACACGGTAATTTTGAAAATTTTGGCTAGTGACAAATGTTGGAGAAAAAACGGGATTAGACACCTCAATGGTGACACCTTTTTCTGAAATATTCTTAAGGATATCTATGGTCACGACACCACCAATATCCTTAAAATCACCAGATTGAGAAGAGATAAAGTTCCCTAAGGAATAAACAACAAACGATTTCCTGCCATTCATCGTTTTAATCCATTCCATCGGCTGTAAAACATGGGGGTGGGATCCAAAAATTATGTCCACACCTTCGTTTGCCAAATAGGTGGCTAATTCTCTTTGGTCCTTCGATGGAATTCGTTTATACTCATTTCCCCAATGGATACTCATCACGACGACATCCGCTTCTTTTTTGGCACGATGAATTTCATCCTTCATTTTAGTTCGATTAATTAGGTTCACGAGAAAGTTTTTACCTTTTGGAATAGGAAGTCCATTAGTTCCATAGGTGTAAGAAAGAAATGCAATCGCTATGCCCTTCTTATGGATAATTCTCAATTGTTGTTGATCCTCCTCATTTAGGAAACTCCCCACGTGAGGTAAACCAATTTGATTTAGATACTCGGCTTCGGACTGAATTCCTTTTTCTCCCCGGTCGAGGACATGGTTATTGGCAGTGGATACAATATCAACACCCGTATGGACCAGTGCATCACCGACTTCATACGGACTGTTAAACATCGGATATCCGGAAAGCCCTAGCTTAAGACCACCTAACATACTCTCTTGATTGGCTGTAAGCACATCTGGCTTTTCTAACAAGGGTTTCACCTCTTCAAAGATGGGATCAAAGTTATATTCCGCACCGTTAAAGGCATCAAGATAAATAGGACTATGGATGAGAATATCACCGATGGCCCCAATGGTAACTTTTTCAGTCAGTCCTCGATTATTGACAGGAAGGTATTGTCGTGGAGTATGTATTTTGAAACTATTAATAGTGGATTTCTTGTCAAACGCTTTCATTTGCTGGAATAAAAGAACACTAGCTATTATACCGGAAGCAAGAATAATGAAAACAGAGGGGAGTATGGGTCTTTTTTTCATAGAATCTCCTTGTCAAAAGTCTCCAAGCAAAATATTTTAATGCTCCTTGGTTATACTATATTATATTAATAGATAAATTAACATTGAATCTTTGTTGATATTATTTAAAACTGTAAGGATAGTGAAAAAAATGTTTAAGATAACAGAAAGTGCATACAAAAAATTGCTGGAAATAATAAGGACTGAACAGAAAACACCTGAAGAGCAGCTTTTCTTACGACTTAATATGGGAATTGGCTGAGGGGGCCCAAAGCTGAATCTGTCTCTGGAAGAGCAGAAAATTACTGGAGATCACACCTTTGAATTTGACGATTTGATCATCCTCATCCATGAAAAGGATAGCGTTTATTTTAATAATACCAAATTAGATTATGTCCAAGATGTAATGGGGAACTACTCATTTAAATTGCTAAATATATAAAAAATGGCTATAAAAGAACCACCTGGTTCCTTTATAGCCATTTTATTTTTGGTTCTGTTTTATTAATAATTCTCTTAATATTAGCCCGATGACGGTATATAACAAACGATGCCATTAAGGTTACCACAATTAAGAGGGGGATGTCCCAAATAATAATGGCATAAATAACACCACAGATACCGGCAAGCATCGACGACAAGGACACATATTTTGATATGGATAAGCTGATAAAAAAGATGACTAAGACCGTGATAAACATGAATGGTGCGCAAAACAACAAGACACCGCCAGAAGTGGCAACAGCTTTCCCACCTCGAAATCCTGCAAAAATAGGGTAGGTATGTCCCATTACCGCAAATACACCGGCGAGTAAAGGACTTATTCCTTCAACAGAGAAGAGAATGGGTAGTGCTGCTGCTAATGTCCCTTTAAGTATATCAGCTAATGTAACGGCTAAACCCGCTTTTACACCAAGTGTTCGAAATGTATTCGTACCACCTAAATTGCCACTCCCATGTTCGCGAATATCCGTTTTATAAAATACCTTTCCAACAATTAATCCCGAAGGTATGGAACCTAGCAAATAGGCAAGAACCAAGACTAAAATAATTTGAATCATTAACGATTTCTCCTTCAATATTAACTTTTCTACCGTAATAACACGCAATCCTATAATGTAAAGCTTTGAGAGTATCCCAACAGATAAAACAGATCCTCTAACTACTTTTCAATCTGGTTTCAGTTCTTCTATTTTACCATGTATTTGTGAAAAAACACTATCCCTTTCATAGATAAGTTACATTAAGAGGGGCAGAAAATTTCAACATGAGTGAAATTTACCTTCTCAATTCCTAAAGAATCCCTTAGGATAGAACTAAGGAGGAAATGTTTAATGGTAAGAGTTTCATATCAGCATCATAAAAAGGCACCAAAATGGGTGATTATCGGAGGAATGATTGGTGCATGTCTACTCATTATTACTTCCATTTTGCTATTATTCTATCCATTTGCGTCGACTGATCAAGAAGAGTTTTTTCATGGTGAAAATCCTATTTTATTTAATGGAAAACAGCGGGGAAATGCCTTATTTAAACAAAACACACTGTTTGTTCCACTTACATTTTTAAAAGAAAATATTGATAAAGATATCCTTTATGATGAAAAATCAAAGTCGATCATTATTACCACAAAAGATAAAGTTGTTCAAATGCCAACAGATTCTTTAACTTATTTTGTTAATCAAAAGGTGATCAAATTGCAACTGTCTCCCATTATCTCACAGAATGGGGAAATATTTGTAGCCCTTGAGCCAATCCTCACATTATATCCCATTCAATATAAAAAATTACCACAGAGTGAAGCCATTTGGGTGCAGGAAGATGGGGACAAATATGAGAATGGGAGATTAATAGATAAAGAACTAAACAAAGAAAAAATTAGATTACGGACAGAGCCTAGTTGGAAATCACCTTATACAGCTGAAATGAACAAAAAGGAGGCTGTTACCATTGAAGGTGAAAAAGGGGAATTTTATCTTGTAAGGAAAACGAACGGGATAAGTGGATACATAAAAAAAGATTATGTTGAAAAGAAAGATAGTGTAATCACACATGTACCGCTCCAAAGGAAATCCTTCTCGATATCTAAGTTCAACGGCCCTATTCAGCTAACATGGGAACCCGTTTATACCAAAAATCCTGATTTTACTAAAATCCAAGAAATGCCCGGAGTGAATGTCGTGTCGCCTACTTGGTTTTCACTTGCTGCAAACGATGGTTCAATAAAAAACTTGGCTTCACTTGAATACAGTAAATGGGCACAGTCTAAGGGTTACCAAGTATGGGGTGTATTTTCCAATGCTTTTGATCCGATCCTAACACATGAAGCACTAAAGAACTTTGAAACCCGTGCCAATATCATTCGGCAGCTGCTCCATTTCAGCCAGATGTATCAGTTACAAGGAATGAACTTCGATATTGAAAACGTGAATCCTGAGGATGGGCCGCTTGTCACTCAATTGATGCGGGAAGCCGCACCCTACCTTCATGAAGCTGGTTTAGTGGTATCAATGGACATTACGTTCTCAGCAGGAGAAAACAATAATTGGTCTTCTTTTTATGAACGAGAGAAGCTTGCTCAAATCGCTGATTATCTGATTGTTATGGCGTATGATGAACATACAAGTGCTGCTTCTGGTGCCGGAAGTGTAGCAAGTTTGCCTTGGGTGGAAAGAAACCTAAATAACCTTTTAACAGAGGTACCGAATGAAAAATTAGTCCTTGGAGTTCCATTATATGCAAGACTCTGGAAGGAACAAACAAATCCTGATGGTTCGACTGAGATTACAGCACAAGCTCTTTCTATGGATAAAGTAAAGGCATGGCTGGCTGAAAAGGATTTGCAGACAAGATTTGATGAAGAAAGCGGCCAAAACTATGCAGAATACGTGGCTGCAGATGAAAAGGCCACCTATAAAATTTGGATAGAGGACGAATTCTCCTTAAAGAAAAGGGTGGATTTAGTCACTAAATATCAACTAGCAGGCATCGGAACATGGTCTAGAACATTTGGTGATCAGACAGCTTGGTCTGCCATAAATTTAAATCCAGACCAGACAGTAACCCAAAAATAGACTTAAATACTAGTCTTACAAGAAAATTCTAGACAATTTTATTACGAAAATATGGAGAATTTTCAAACCATTTGTGTTAATTCAATGACAGCCGTATCAGATACCTACTATTTCAGATAAAATAAATAAACAAGAACTTAAACCGACCAAGTCAGGATCAAGATTGGTCGGTTTTCTTACATATTATTTGAAAGAGGTGATCATCGTATGGCAAGAAATATCCTGCAATATCTTAATTATCAATACCCGGAAATAAGTGTCTTGTATGTGGAGGAAGAAAAGTTCTCCCGTGAAAAACTTTTACGTGTTTTAAAGCGTCGATTTGCTAAAATTCACATTGCAATTGACGGGGAAGAAGGATTCCAGCTTTATCAAAAATATCAACCTGATTTAATAATTACCGATATTAAAATGAACCAAATGAGCGGATTAGAAATGATCAAAAGAATTCGTGAAATAGATGAAAAAGTACAAGTGATAGTGACAACCACCCATGATGATCATGACTTTTTTGCTCAATCAATCGAAACTAATGTCAACCAATTTATTTTAAAACCGATAGATTTAGATTTATTTCTACAAGCCGTTCAAAAGTCAGTTTACCAAATACAATTGGAAAAAGAACTTGATAAGCAAAAAAAATTAACAAGGTCCCTCCTTGATTTTCAGGATGATCTTATCTTCATCATTGAAAACGATGAAATTGTGGAATGGAATCAGGCTTTGACCAATTTAACAGGAATGAATCAGGTCAGTCCAAGTGTTTTTAAAAGTAAGTTCCTTGCAAGCTTCTTTGTTGAGGATCCACACTATTTCTACCCTAAAGATAAAGGGAAATGGATAGATGAGTTTCTTGCAAATGGGAGAAATATGGCAAAGGTTAGATTAAAAGGAACGGATGGAATGGATTATAACTATGTGATGAAGGCAGGCTTCATCCCTGAAACAAAGCAATTATTATTTATTTGTACGGATATAACGAATTTAGAAAAAGAAAGCAGAAAAAGAGAACAGCTTTCAATGATGGATCCACTGACAAATAGTTTTAATCGCGTGAAATTTAAAGATCTATTAGCAGCTGAAATGAGACGTTCTGAACGCTTTGGACATCCATTTTCACTTATCATGATGGATATAGATTTTTTTAAGACGATTAATGATCGATTTGGTCAATCAGCAGGAGATAAAGTCTTAATGACCATTTCTACCATAGTCCAACAAAGGATACGGGAGTGTGATATGTTTGCACGCTGGGGCGGTGAGGAATTTATCCTTCTTGTCCCTGAAACAAATGGTCCTAACGCAGTAGAACTGGCAGAATCAATCCGCACTATTATTGAAGAATTTAAATTTATTCATATTGGGCAAGTAACCTGCAGCTTTGGTGTAACAGAATATTGTGCAGGGGAATCAAAAAATGAATTGTTATTAGCGGCAGAACAGTCCCTTACCCAATCAAAGATGAAAGGTAGAAACTGTGTAACCTTGTACAGCAAAGAATGATAGAGGGGAGTTTCCATGCTTTATTTTTATATTTTTATATCTTTAGTCATGGTTTTATTATTGATCTTACAATGTAAAAATATCTATAAGAATCGTGAGTTATTGAAGCAGCTTAGGGAAAAAGAAAATAGCTTTCGAGAGTTAGTAGAAGCTCATGAGGTCAACAATCGAAATTTAGAATTGCGAATACAAGAAGAAATAGCAGCTAATCGACAGAAGGACCATTTTTTAATTCAGCATTCTAGATTAGCCTCCATGGGGGAAATGGTTGCAAGTATGGGCCGCCAATCGAGTCAGCCATTAAATAATTTGTCTCTCCTCGTCCAAGATGTCCGCGAAGAATTTGCGTTTGGTGTGATTGATGAACAATATATTGACAGATTTATTAAAGAAAGTATGGTTCAAATTAACCATATGTCTCGAACCATCCATGATTTTCGAAAATTCTATACACCAAGTAATGAAAAATCGCCATTTTTAATCGGAAACTCTATTGAAAATGCCTTGTTTATTTTTTCACCCAGTCTTACCTTTTATGGGATTGATGTAGAATTTGAGTATGGAGGACAAAAGTCAGCCTATGGATATCCAAACGAGTTTAGTCAAGTTGTCCTAAATATTTTAACCAATGCAAGAGATACATTTGTCCAAAAGGCTATTAGAAATCCGAAAATATGGATTCACCTTGATGAAACAGAGGAATTTGTGTCTGCAGAACTTATTGATAATGCTGGTGGAATGGATGATGATGTACTGAATAAAATCTTCGATCCGTTTTTTACAACTAAACCAAATGGAACTGGTTTAGGTCTTTATATGACAAAAATGATCATTGAAAATATGAATGGTCAAATTAAAGTTACGAACACTGAACACGGAGCGAGTTTTTGTCTATCGGTACCCAAGGTTTCTGTCGTAGAACCACTCGAACTTGCTAAATAAATCAATCTTAAGCTTCCATTTATAGGGGGCTTTTTTATTTTTACAAAAGTGGCTGCTGCTATCCGCAGATAAATTTGTAAGCGTTTCATTATGTGTTTATTTAGGAAAAGAGTAAAATAAAGTAAACACAATATTGGAGTGATTTATATGACAATTGAAAACCCAAGCCGGGAAGAGATTGGCGCAATTTTAAAAAAAGCCAAACGAATTGCTGTTGTAGGTCTAAGTAATAATCCTGAGCGAACTTCCTACCAAGTGACTGCTGTCATGCAAAAAGCAGGCTATGATATTATCCCAGTGAATCCAACTGTGGATCAAGTATTAGGGGTAAAAGCGGTGGCATCCTTAAAGGATATTGAAGGACATGTAGATATTGTTAACGTTTTTCGTCGTTCTGAACAATTATTTGATGTAGCTAAAGAATTTGATGAAATAGATGCGGATGTCTTTTGGGCGCAGCTGGGGCTTGAAAATGAAGAAGCCTATCAGTTCTTAAAAGAAAAGGGTTATACTGTTATCATGAATCGTTGCATTAAAGTGGAACATGCGTTAACAAAATAATAAATTCCTTGAAAAAAACTGCTAATAAATAGCAGTTTTTTTTCATTTTTATTCCAAATACGCGCTAAAATTATGTGACAAAAATAGATTGTTTTACATTTGGTATTTGCCAAAACGAAATAAATCGCTACAATTAAGCATAGACGCCATGAGAACATGTGTTAAAATAAAAGTGGCAAACATTAGCAAACATTCGTTCTATAATCATTATTTAAAAGGATACATGACTCGTTTTAACGAATGATTTTCCAAAATGCGTTAAACGCATTTTATGTTTTTTTGGTATGAAAGGGGTATTTTAGTGGCAAGGACTCAGCAAACTTTTGATTATAATGATGATGCCATCCAGGTACTAGAAGGTCTTGAGGCGGTTAGAAAACGTCCAGGTATGTACATTGGCAGCACGGATGCACGGGGTCTTCACCATCTCGTCTATGAAATTGTTGACAATTCCGTCGATGAAGCACTTGGTGGATTTGGTGATCAAATCATTGTAAGAATACACAAAGATAATTCAATCAGCGTTTTAGATAAAGGACGCGGGATGCCAACCGGTATGCATAAAATGGGAAAACCTACTCCTGAAGTAATTTTAACTATACTCCATGCAGGCGGGAAATTTGGCCAAGGCGGTTATAAGACCAGTGGCGGTTTACACGGTGTAGGTGCTTCCGTTGTTAATGCTTTATCAGAATGGTTAGTTGTTACCATTAAAAGGGACGGATTTGTTTATGAACAGCGGTTTGAAAATGGTGGTAAACCGGTCACTACACTTGAAAAAATCGGTAAAACCAATCAAACAGGTACCACGATCCACTTTAAACCAGATTCGACCATTTTTTCGACCACCACTTATAACTTTGAAACCTTATGTGAGAGGTTAAGAGAGTCTGCCTTCTTACTAAAAGGATTAAAAATTGAGATTCATGATGACCGTAATGATTTACATGAGGTATTTCATTATGAAAATGGGATTGAGGCTTTTGTTGAATACTTAAACGAAGACAAAGAAACTCTCCATCCGGTTGTCAGCTTTGAAGGAACGCAAAATGGAATTGAAGTAGAATTTTCATTTCAATTTAATGATGGATATTCCGAAAATGTCTTATCCTTTGTTAACAATGTGAGAACAAGGGATGGCGGGACACATGAGGCCGGGGCAAGAACAGCTTTGACTCGGGGATTTAACGATTATGCTCGTAAGGTGGCCCTCTTAAAAGAAAAAGACAAAAACCTTGAAGGTAATGATATTCGCGAAGGATTATCTGCCATTATTTCTGTTAGAATTCCAGAAGATCTACTCCAATTTGAAGGTCAAACGAAGGGGAAATTAGGCACTAGCGAAGCAAGATCTGCTGTTGATTCCGTTGTATCAGAACATCTTTCCTACTTCCTTGAAGAAAACCCTGATATTAGCTCACTTCTAGTTAAAAAATCGATCAAAGCCTTTCAAGCTCGCGAGGCTGCTCGAAAAGCCCGTGAAGATGCTAGAAGCGGTAAAAAGAAAAAACGATCTGAAACGATTCTTTCAGGCAAGCTTACTCCTGCTCAATCCCGAAATCCGAAAAAGAACGAACTTTACCTAGTGGAGGGTGATTCTGCTGGAGGTTCTGCTAAACAAGGCCGTGACCGACGCTTTCAGGCAGTGCTGCCACTCCGAGGTAAAGTCATTAATACGGAAAAGGCAAAGCTTGCTGACATTTTTAAAAATGAAGAAATCAATACGATGATTTATGCAATCGGCGGCGGAGTTGGAGCTGACTTCACTATTGAGGACATCAACTACGATAAAATTGTCATTATGACTGATGCTGATACTGACGGGGCTCATATCCAAGTCCTATTACTGACATTCTTTTATCGGTATATGAAACCGCTGATTGAAGCAGGTAAAGTGTTTATTGCTCTTCCCCCTTTGTATAAGGTTAGTAAGGGGACAGGAAAGAAAGAAATTATTGAATACGCTTGGAGTGACGATGATCTCCAAGATGCCATTAAAAAAGTGGGCAGAGGCTATATTCTTCAGCGTTATAAGGGACTTGGTGAAATGAACGCTGACCAGCTTTGGGAAACAACAATGGATCCAGAAACACGCACATTAATTCGTGTAAAAATAGATGATATTGCCAAAGCGGAACGCCGTGTAACCACCCTGATGGGTGATAAAGTTGAACCGCGCCGCAAATGGATTGAAAGCCATGTGAAATTTGGCTTAGAAGAGGATGACACGATTTTAGAAAACGAAAATATTACAGTTTCAGAGGAGGGTTCTGAAGAATGAGTGCCACAGAAATATTTCGGGACTTACCTCTAGAAGAGGTTATTGGTGATCGTTTTGGCAGATATAGTAAGTACATTATTCAAGATCGTGCCCTGCCTGATGCAAGGGACGGATTAAAGCCGGTACAACGAAGAATTTTATTTGCCATGCATGTAGAAGGGAATACCTTTGATAAAGGCTTTCGTAAATCAGCTAAAACCGTTGGTAACGTTATCGGTAATTATCACCCGCATGGTGATTCCTCCGTTTACGAGGCAATGGTACGGATGAGTCAGGATTGGAAGGTTAGAAATGTTCTTGTGCAAATGCACGGAAACAACGGTAGTATGGATGGAGACCCGCCTGCAGCGATGCGTTATACAGAAGCAAGGCTTTCGGCGATTGCAGCTGAACTTATGCGGGATATTGAAAAAAACACTGTTGAATTTATTCCTAACTTTGATGATACTTCGAAGGAACCTACTGTGTTACCAGCGAAGTTCCCAAATTTACTTGTAAACGGTTCGACAGGGATCTCTGCAGGTTACGCAACTGATATTCCCCCACATAATCTTGCAGAAGTCATTGATGGCGTTATTATGAGAATGGACAATCCTAATGTCTCTATTGATGAGTTAATGACGGTTATTAAAGGACCGGACTTCCCTACTGGTGGAATTATCCAAGGAATTGAAGGAATCAAGAAAGCCTATGAAACTGGTAAAGGCAAAATTATTATCCGCAGCAAAACAGAAATCGAAGAGACTCGCGGTGGTAAACAGCAAATTGTCATAACGGAAATCCCATATGAGGTCAATAAAGCCAACCTCGTTAAAAAGATGGATGAATTCCGCCTCGACCGTAAAGTTGAAGGAATGTCAGAGGTTCGGGATGAAACTGACCGGACTGGGCTTAGAATTGTCATTGAGTTAAAAAAGGATATTGATGCTGAAGGTGTCCTGAATTATTTATATAAAAATAGTGATCTGCAAGTAACCTATAATTTTAATATGGTCGCTATCTATAATAAAACACCTAAACAGATGGGCCTGCGCGAATTACTTGATGCTTATATCGGACATCAAAAAGAAGTTGTTACAAAAAGTACGCAATATGACCTGAACAAAGCAAAGGAACGTCAGCATATTGTCGAGGGATTAATGAAGGCATTGTCGATCCTTGATGAAGTAATTGCGACTATTCGAGCATCAAAGGACAAACGCGATGCGAAGGACAATCTCATCGCTAAATTTGCCTTTACAGAACCTCAGGCTGAAGCGATTGTTTCCTTACAGCTTTATCGCTTAACAAACACTGATATCACAGCCTTAAGACAAGAAGCGGAAGAATTAGCAAAGAAAATTGAAGAATGGACTAGCATTTTGTCTAGTGAGAAAAAGCTTCTCTCCGTTATCAAAAAAGAATTAAAAGACGTGAAAAAACGTTTTGCTGATGCGCGCCGTTCCAAGATTCAAGCAGAGATTGAAGAAATCAAAATTAATCTTGATGTTTTAGTTCCTAGTGAGGATGTCATCGTAACCGTAACCAAACAAGGGTATGTAAAACGAACAAGCCAGCGGTCCCATGCAGCCTCCGGTGGTCAAGACCTTGCGATGAAGGAATCGGATCGTCTCTTAGCACAGCTGGATATGAATACAAAAGATGTATTACTCCTCTTCACTAATAAGGGAAACTACCTATTCTGTCCTGTTCATGAACTCCCTGACATTCGGTGGAAGGATATGGGCCAACATGTGGCCAATATTATTCCAATTGAACGGGATGAAGAAATTATTAAAGCCATCTCCATTAAGGATTTTGATGTTGAAGCCTATTTAGTGTTTGTAACGAAGCATGGAATGGTGAAAAAGACCGAGTTACATGCTTATAAAGCACAGCGCTACTCAAAACCTCTTGTTGCCGTCAATCTAAAGGGTGACGACCAAGTGGTTGATGTTCATTTAACCGATGGATCTAAAGAAATGTTCCTTATTACACACTATGGATATGCCTTGTGGTTCCATGAGGAAGAAATCAGTATCGTGGGGCAGCGTGCTGCAGGTGTAAAAGGAATTAATTTAAAAGATGATGATTTTGTTGTCGGTGGTAAATTACTTTCGCCAGACAGTAAAGAAACCATCGTGATTGCCACACAACGTGGATCATTAAAACGGATGAAATTAAAGGAATTTGAAAAGGCAACCCGTGCGAAGCGTGGTGTCGTAATTCTTAGGGAACTTAAATCCAATCCACATCGGGTCATGGGCTTTACTTTGGCAAATGACCAAGACGTGATTTTTATTCAAACCGAAAAAGGTTATATTGAATCCTTCACAGTCAAAGACATTCATTTTAGTGATCGTTATTCGAATGGTTCGTTCATCATTGATGTGGATGAAAATGGTAAAGTAGCAACCATTTGGAAAGTCAAAACACCCGTAACAGAGAGTGCAAGTGAATAAATTTAGAGGACTTCCTAAAAATTAGGAAGTCCTTTTCATCTTTTTTCCAATAATGGACATACTAATGAAAAGAATAGTATGGGGGGATAGGGATGAAAAAGGAAATACTTTTAGTGATCGTTTCATTTTTTCTCATTTCGCTTAGTGCAATAACGGGTGTCTATGCATTTGAAGAAAATCATAAGGTCATTACTATTTCAAAAGAAGAAATGGACATTACAGGGGACGGTCAAAAAGAGGTGATCTTTTTAAAGGGGGTTCCCTATCAAGATGAAAATTCGTATTTAAAAGAGATTTATATAGAGGTACAGGCATCAAACGATAAAACCTATACCTTTCCATTAGAAGGCGGCAGCAAAGCAGCACTTAATCTTGTCGATCTAAACCATGATGGTCTGAAAGATTTATTTGCAAGTGTATTAATGGAGGGAAGCGACGGAAGTGTCATCAGTTTCTCCTATACTTTAAAGGATTTTGACCGAACGGTCCTTTCCGTCCCTGAACCGCTAGAAATGGACGCAAAATTTGCTAATGGATATCAAGCTGAAATCACATTAAAACAAACAGGGAAAACGTATAGGTTTGATTTAGCAAATCGGAAGAAATATTATAAAAAACTTGGGTTTTATTATAAAGGAAAGTTGAATGAGCCAACAGAGTTATCGGTGAACACATATAGCAGCCTAAAACCAATAAAAATGAAAAATAAACAAATAGGATTAAAAGGTATTCAAAAAGTGACGGGTGTGGCAAACGCTGACACCATTGCATTAGTCAAATCCATATGGTATTTCGATCATGGCCAATGGACGCTGTCTAGTACAGAAGTAAAGCAATTGAACAATCAATAATCTAATAATCGTGGGTTTATTGTTTTAAAAATTTTACAATAACCTGCAAAAAACACAGGGAGTTATTTCTGTGTTTTTTTCTATTTATAAAATATTTGACGTTAACAATGGTGGGGAATATACTTAGGTCTATGAATATTTAAGTTACCTAACTATTTGGGTGAAATAAGAAAAAAATGAGGTGATGATTATGGCCGATATTAAAAGCGAGACTTCCCAAAAGCTTCTGCAGTCTTTTATGCAATTCCGAAAAACTGGTTGGCAAAATAAGAAAATAGCTGGTTTTAACCCAAGCGAATTCAGAGTTTTGGCAGCAATTGAACGAGGAGCAAATCAGAAAAATACCGAAATGAAGGTTTCTGAGATTAGTCAACAATTGAAAGTGACTCCGCCGACTGTTACGCAAATTATCAATCTCCTTGATAAAGATGGCTTAATTGAACGATCAATAGATCCAGACGATAGGAGAGTAGTGAATATCAAGCTAACTGACTCAGGACTTGAAGCAGCGCAGCAAGCAAGAAGGGCCTTTACTGACACCTTTTTGGGCTTAATTGATTATTTAGGAGAAAAAGAGAGTGAGCACCTGGCGGAATTACTCACTAAAGTGAATAACTATTTTAATCAATTTAGTCAGTAAAGGGTCAGATTTAACAAAAACAATATAAAACGGAGTTGGAGCAAATTGATAAAATTAGGCAAGTATCTTAAACCATTTCAAATTCCCATATACTTTGTTCTAGCACTTGTCCTCCTGCAATCATTATCAGAGCTATATTTACCGACGTTAATGTCGGATATTGTAGACAAAGGTGTCGTAACAGGAGACACACACTATATTTGGAAAATTGGCACTTACATGCTGGTTGTGGCTGCGGGAGGGATGATTTGTTCCATTTTAGCAAGCTTTTATTCTGCAAAAGCAGCATCCGGGTTTGGAAGATTATTGCGAAGCAAAGTATTTGCTCATGTAGGAAACTTTTCACTTCAAGAGTTTGATCAACTTGGAACGGCATCGCTTATTACAAGAACCACCAACGATATTACGCAAATTCAGCAGGTATTGGTTATGATGCTGCGGATGATGGCAATGGCACCTATGATGTGTATCGGCGGTATTATCATGGCCTATTCAAAAGATGCCAAGCTCACCTTGGTACTGGCAGTTGCATTACCCATACTTGTGATTGCAATTGTCATTATTGCTAGAAAAGGGCTGCCGTTATTTAAAGCCATGCAAGTAAAGCTAGATAAACTCAATCGAGTGTTAAGAGAAAATTTAACCGGGATCCGTGTCATTCGTTCTTTTAACCGAATTGACTTTGAGAAAAAGCGGTTTGATGAAGCAAACTGGGATTTAACTCAAACAGCCATAAAAGTGAATAAAATTATGGCTGCCATGATGCCGATTATGATGATCATACTAAATCTTACAACCGTAGCTATTGTTTGGTTTGGCGGTATTCGGATCAGCAATGGGCACATGGAAGTCGGTGACATGATGGCATTTATTCAATATGCTATGCAAATTATGTTCTCTTTTATTATGTTGTCAATGATGTTTGTGATGATTCCAAGAGCATCAGTTTCAGCTGTCAGAATAAATGAAGTATTAGAAATGGACGCAGATATTGTAGATGCAGCAGTACCAGCCCCTAAAACCGTCTCAAAAGGTCATGTTGAATTTCAAAATGTTAGTTTCAGTTATCATGGTGCAGAGATGCCCGCTATTTCCAATATTTCTTTTTCTATGAAACCTGGTGAAGTAACTGCCATAATTGGAGGAACTGGATCGGGAAAATCCACTTTAATCAATTTAATTCCACGCTTTTATGATGTGGAAAGCGGGAGAGTATTAGTTGATGGTGTAGATGTTCGTGAGATGACCCAGGAACAACTCCGGGAAAAAATCGGCTTTGTTCCACAACAATCTGTCCTATTTACCGGTACAATTGCTGAAAACATTCGTTATGGTAAGGAAGATGCTACGGACGAAGAAGTACAGCATGCGGCTGAAATTGCGCAGGCATCCGAGTTTATTTCAACTATGCCGGAAGGATTCGATGCGGTTATTGCCCAAGGGGGAACAAATGTTTCCGGCGGACAAAAACAACGCATTTCGATTGCCCGTGCATTGGTTCGAAAACCAGAGATTTATATTTTTGATGATAGCTTCTCTGCCTTAGATTTTAAAACAGACAGCAACCTGCGTGCAGCATTAAAAACAGAAACAGCCGATTCTACTTTATTAATCGTAGCCCAACGCGTTAGTACGATCATGGATGCCGACCAAATTATTGTTTTAGACAACGGTATGATTGCTGGAATTGGTACACATAAGGAATTGATGGATAAAAGTTCAGTTTATCGTGAAATTGTCATGTCACAGCTGTCAGAGGAGGAAATCGCATGAGCCAAGATTCCAAAAATCATAAACCTGAACATGGGCCTGGCGGGCGAAACCGTGGTCCGATGGGAATGGGGATGCCTGTTGAAAAAGCAAAAAACTTTAAAGGAACACTAAAAAGACTTGTAAACTATTTGAAACCCTATAAATTACAGCTAATATCCGTATTAATTACCGCCATGATTAGTACAGTGTTTGCAATTGTCAGCCCAAAAATAATGGGGAAAGCGACCACGAAACTTTTTGAAGGGTTAATGATGAAACTTAAAGGTGTTCCAGGGGCTGAAATCGATTTTGATTATATCGGACAAATTATTATTCTTTTAATTGGGCTTTATATATTAAGTGCTATATTTGCTTATCTTCAACAGTATATCATGGCTGGTGTTGCACAAAAGACGGTCTATAACCTTAGAACAGAGGTAGTAGAAAAGCTGAACCGGATGCCGTTAAAATACTTTGATTCACGGACACATGGGGAAATACTAAGCAGAGCTGTCAATGATATTGATAATATTAGTACAACTTTACAACAAAGCTTAACACAGCTTATTACTTCGGTTGTTACGATCATTGGGGTTATTATCATGATGCTATCAATCAGTCCATTGATGACACTAATCGTGATCATTACGCTTCCGTTGAGTATTATCGCAACTGCTAATATTGCTAAAAAGTCGCAGTTATATTTTAAGGGACAGCAAAAATCACTGGGCCAGCTTAACGGCCATGTTGAAGAAATGTATACGGGTCATAAAGTCGTAAAGGTTTTTGGACATGAAAAAAAATCCATTGAAGAATTTGAGAAAATTAATGAAACGCTCTATCAATCCGGCTGGAAAGCTCAATTCATTTCCGGGATGATTATGCCAATAATGTCGTTTATCAATAATATTGGCTATGTACTAGTATCCGTAGCAGGCGGCTTATTAGTGACGAAAAAAGCCATTGAGATCGGTGATATTCAAGCCTTTATCCAATATGCACGTCAATTTGCGCAGCCAATTGCGCAAACGGCTCAAATTGCGAATGTCATTCAATCGACGATTGCCAGTGCCGAACGTGTGTTTGAAATCTTGGACGAAACTGAAGAGGTTCCAGAAGCGGTAGAGCCAATAATAATCTCTAAACCACAGGGTGATGTTAAATTTGAACATGTGTCCTTCGGTTATGAGGAAAATGAACTATTAATTAGTGATATGAATATCGATGTAAAATCAGGTCAAAAGGTTGCGATTGTTGGACCTACAGGTGCAGGTAAAACAACCTTGATCAATCTCTTGATGCGATTCTATGAGATCAATTCCGGGAAAATTTTAATTGATGGAATTGATACAAGGGACTTAAAGAGAGAAAGTTTAAGGAATTTATTTGGTATGGTGCTCCAAGATACATGGCTCTTTAATAGTACGATTCGTGATAACATTGCTTACGGAAGGGAAGGGGCCACCGAGGTGGAAATTGTAGCTGCAGCGAAATCGGCAAATGCGGACCACTTTATTCGAACACTACCTGATGGCTATGATACCGTACTAAATGAGGAAGCTTCCAATATATCACAGGGGCAAAAACAGCTTTTAACCATTGCCAGAGCCATACTTGCCGACCCAGCCATTCTGATCCTTGATGAAGCAACCAGCAGTGTAGATACCCGTACAGAAGTACAAATACAAAAGGCGATGGATCATTTGATGGAAGGGCGTACGAGCTTTGTTATTGCCCATAGATTATCTACCATTCGTAATGCAGATTTAATCCTTGTTATGAATAATGGTAAGGTGATTGAAAAAGGAACACACGAGGAACTATTAGAAAACGGCGGTTTTTATGCTGATTTATACAATAGTCAGTTCACACGAAAAAATGTTGGATAATATACTAGCGCCTGGAAAAGTTCATAACTTTCCAGGCTTTTTTGGAACCATAAATGTGTATGTACGTATATAAATTAACCATAATTATGGGGAGGAGAGGATAGAGTGCGATTTTATTCCAAAAAAGGGCTCATCACCGGTGTACTCATATGGGGAACGGTTGTATTCTTAATCGGAGCGTTTCATTTTTTTCCTGGCGGGCCAGAAGGGAAGGGGGAGATGCTTACGGCAGTGATCATTGAAGTGTTGACTATTGCTCTTATCGTATGGCTTTGGTTTGGTACTTACTATGAAATTACTGGGAATCAATTAAGAATCGTCGGTGGACCGTTCCGCTGGAAGTTTGAGATTATGACCATACAAAGTATCCACACATCCCGAAATCCGTTATCAAGCCCGGCACTGTCACTAAAACGATTAGAAGTACGATATGACAGATGGGGATTCATATTAATTTCACCGAAAAATGAGGAAAAATTTTGTCATGAATTACAAAAAATAAATCCAAGAATAGAAATAAAACTTTAATTTTTTATTTTGTCTCATTATCTTAAGTATACTTGGATATTGAGATATTTTGAATTTATGTTAACATAATTAATATTATGTAAACTAAATAATTAAAAAAGAAAGCAGCCACAAAAGTGGCAGCCTTTATAATTATTCCATTTGTTCCTTTGGCATATCCATTCGATCAACAGCAATCTTCAAATCATCATTCTTGATGTGCGTATAAATCATTGTTGTTTGAATCGAAGAATGACCCAATTGCCTTCTTAATTTAGGTACATCATTGATTTCGGCATGGTATCTTGTAGCAAAGGAATGCCGCAGCTTATGTACCGATAACGCTGGTTTACCAAATGCCGTTGCATATTTTTCAATCAAATTTTCAACAGCTCTACCTTTTAATCTTCGTGATTTAACTTTCGGACCCGTTGGTCCACTAACAAATAATGCCTTTTCATTTTTATCCACGCTGTATTTGGCAGTTCTGACTGCTAAATACTCTTGGAGGTCAGCCATAGCCACTTGACTAAAATAAACGAATTGTTCTTTATTTCCTTTGCGGATCACTCGTACACAATACTTGCTATAATCAATATCATCCAAATCAATTCCGACTAGCTCTGAAAGGCGAAGTCCAGACCCTAGTATCAACGACACAATGGCAGTGTCACGCTCTTTATTTAATTGGTAAAAGTGGGATAATCTCTTGTTTTCCTTGACCAATTCGCCGTAATCATTGGCAATAAATAAGCGGAATTTCTCGTATTCATCACCCAGCAGAATCTTTCCTTCCATTTTCGTAGCTTTCGTTTCCATATTATCTTTAACCTCATTAAAATCAATTTTCGCCATGATATTCCGATTAATATAAGGTTTTAAATCCGATGTCTCAGCAATATTTTGAAGATAGTTGAACAAGGATTTTAATGCCGATAATTTACGATTTACGGTCAATTCTTTATTATTTAATTGGTAGTGCAGAAAGTTAAGAAATCCGTCAATTTCCATAACAGTCAGTTGTTCCAGTCGATCTAACGGAATATCCTCAATTTTTCCTTCACATAAGCCTTCACTAAGCATCCAATTAAAAAAGATTTTGTAATCATGGCAGTAATTAAACAGGGATGCGGTCGAAAGATTTCGTAATTTATGGTTTATGTATTCTTCAACATACCAGGGCAATTCCCGAAGCAAGGCTTGAAGTTTTTTGAAATTGGCATTTTTTGCCTGATTGACCATATTAACACCTCCGTCTATATTTTACTTCATAGCATAAACTGCGTCAAATTTATATTTTACGCAGTTTATATTTTTATTATCACAATGGGTTACATAGCATAAAAAAATCCCAATGGTTAATTCTATAATTGTAAACATATAAGGTAAAGGAGATTTTTTATGCCAAATAATCAAGCACCTATTCCCTTCCCGCCACGGGCTATTACTACAAAGGATATCATGTATATTAAAGATGCCTTATCATGGGAACTTTTAGCATTTAAGAAATTTCACTCTATGGCGCAGCAGGTAAATAATCCTGAATTTAAACAAGCACTCGATAAAGCTGGGCAAATGCATCAAAATCATTTTCAAAGACTGCTGACACACCTGCAGGTAGATAATAATGCTGCATTAGCGAGCCTGCCTAATACTCAATCACAGCAATCACAACAATAGATTCGGAGGTTACGTTATGCCAAATCAACAATCACAAGGACAAAATAAGAATCAAATTGCCAATCCACAAACGGGTGAATTACCAAAGGTTAAAGGTCCGGAGATGAATGACCGTGACTACGTTAACGATGGTCTTAGTACCTGCAAATATCTAACCGACAGTCTAAATATCGCAGTTCGTGAAGCAAGTCACGACAAGCTGCATATTGACTTAGTCCAAATTTTAAATGAAACCCACCAAAGCTGCCGTGAGTTATATAATTTAATGTTTCAACATGGTTGGTATAAACTTGAAGCTGAAGAACAACAAAAAATCGATCAAGCCTATCAGCAATTTAACAACTATTCTTCTCAATTTCCTTATTAAAGATTATGCCTAGTTGCAAAGCTAGGCATTTCTTTTTTACCTCCCCCCTCACCCAATTTATTTGTATGAATATTAATTATTTATTCAATATGGTAGTATTAAAAACATAAAAATGATTTATATGCCATAATGACTACTTCAAAACCATGTGAGGTGACCTTTAGCATGACCTTAACCAACCGAAGACGTGAATTTTTGGATCAACTATATCGTCAATATCAATCTACAAACCTCCCCGTTCATTATTCGGAAGTTGCTGAGGCGATTGGTGTTAGTAAATGGACGGCATATGATGTGTTGAAGACATTAGAAAGTCAAGGGCTATTAAAAAGAACCTATTCGACAAATGAAAATGAAACAGGGCGTTCTATGGTCGTGTTCTCCCCTACAGAATTGGCAGATGATGTGTTTAAAAAAGAAAGGCGACAAATCGTCGATTTTCAGGAATGGGATATTATTTTAACTGAAGTAACCAAGGTGCTTGAAAATCAACAAAACCTCCCTTTAATTGATGCAATAAATGAAGTATTAAACATAATGAAAATGGTTGATGTTAAGCTGGAATTTTGTGCCTACTTCCTTTGCATTCTCCTTTTATACCTAAATAGTAATGGAAAACCCGTGAAGGACCTAACGATCAATTTGTTGAACGCTTCACAGGAGTATAACGTGCAGCTTACTGTATTTGTCGGTGCTGTGGTAGGAATGATTATTCAGTCTGTTGGAAATGAATTAAGTCCTGAAATGGTCAAATTGGTCCAACAATTCTTTAATAATGCTAATCAACTTAACTCAGAGGAATTGCAACTATTAATTTCGTTTATTAAAAAAAGCTAAAAAATATAAAACTAGTTTTCAGAATTTTAATTATATTCAAAAGAATCACTTGACATTTTTTTATTAAATACGTTATAAAAGTTGTATACCTTTTTATTTTTTTGGTTTTTTGGGTATCCCTCCCCCCTTTTTGGGTCTTTTGGGTATAAAGAAAGTGAAATGTTTACTTCGTAGACTACTATGAAAGGTAAAGTAAAATTTTATGGAGCGAGGTAATGGTATGTATAAAATGTATTGCAGGTCTTTTCAAGGAGTCATGAGGACTGCCTCCTATCTTATGCCCTGGAGAGAACCACAGTTACTTGAGGGTGAAAATAGTTTAAGAGAACTAGCTAAACTTATTAAAAAGCAAGAAATTGAAAGCGTTTTAATCGTAACGGACCAAGGAATTGTTTCTGTGGGTTTAATGGATGAATTTCTCGAAGACTTGCGAGCGGAAGGAATTAACTATTGTTTATACGACAAAACCGTTCCTAATCCAACTATTGATAATATTGAAGAGGCCTTAGACATGTATTCCACTAACAAGTGTCAGGGAATTGTGGCTTTTGGCGGCGGCTCCCCTATGGATTGTGCGAAAGGCGTCGGTGCACGCGTGGCACGCCCAAACAAAAGCTTGGCTCAGATGAAAGGTGTATTGAAGGTGTTGAAGAAGCTTCCTCCCATGTTTGCCATCCCTACAACAGCAGGAACAGGTAGTGAAGCAACACTTGCAGCAGTTGTCTCTAATAGCAGCACACATGAAAAATATGCAATCATGGATACATCACTCATTCCACATTTTGCCGTTCTAGATCCTTTACTTACCGTAAAACTCCCTCCACATATTACGGCGGCCACTGGCATTGACGCTTTGACACATGCCGTAGAAGCCTATATTGGCCGAAGTAATACAAAAGATACCAAAAAATATAGCTTAGATGCAGTAAGATTAATTTTTGAAAATCTTTATGAAGCCTATTCAAATCCAACAAACCTGACGGCCCGTTCGAATATGCAAAAGGCGGCTTACTTAGCTGGAATGGCATTTACTCGGGCATATGTAGGTTATGTTCATGCGATTGCCCATACCTTAGGAGGATTTTATTCAGTACCCCATGGACTGGCAAATGCGATCATTTTACCGTATGTCCTGGAGTATTATGGCGATTCAGTCCATCAGCCCTTAGCAGAACTCGCTGATTTAGTAGGAATTGGCGTGCAATCTGATACAATTGAACAAAAGGCAGTCAAATTTATAGATGCGATTAAAATCCTCAATGAGAAAATGGACATTCCCAAAAAGGTAAGTGGAATAAATGAAAGTGACATTCCGGTAATGGTCGAACGTGCATTGCAGGAAGCAAATCCCCTCTATCCCGTTCCGAGAATTCTCTTTAAAGAGGACATATTCCATCTATATCGACAAATAAAAGAAGAAGAATATGCCTAATCATTCATATAAAAGGTGGCTGATCAAATGGAATCTTACCATTCCCTCTTGACCAAACAAAAAACATTTTTCCGAACAGACATAACGAAAGATATTGATTACCGTCTTGAGGCACTCCAAAAGCTTCGGTCAGCCATTAAAACGAATGAAAAAAGATTAATGGATGCCCTAAAGGCTGACTTAAATAAATCAGAATTTGATGCCTATACATCCGAAATTGGCTTTGTCCTTGAAGAATTACGCTTTACCATTAAACATTTACGTTCATGGGTTAAACCGAAAAAGGTGAAAACACCGGTTACCCATATTGGTTCAAAAAGCTATATTTATTCGGAACCATATGGTGTAACCTTAATTATTGCTCCGTGGAATTATCCGTTTCAATTAGCAGTTGCTCCCTTAATCGGAGCAATTGCAGCAGGAAATTGTGCAGTCATCAAGCCTTCTGAGTTAACACCGATTACATCAGACCTATTAGGGGAACTCATCAGTGAACTATTTCCTGAAGAGTATATTTCCGTTGTTCAAGGTGGTGTAGATACGAGTCAAGCATTGCTCCATGAAAAATTTGATTATATCTTCTTTACGGGGAGTGTTCCAGTTGGAAAAATCATTATGGAAGCAGCAGCTAAAAATCTCACCCCAGTTACGTTAGAATTGGGAGGAAAAAGCCCTTGTATCGTCCATAAAGACGCGAATATCAAACTGGCAGCCAAACGGATTGCCTGGGGGAAATTTACTAATGCAGGACAAACCTGTATTGCTCCGGACTATTTGTATCTTCATGCCAGTATTAAGGACCAATTCCTCCAGCAATTTAAGGAAACAACAAGCGAATTATACCGGCAGCAGCCGTTAAGCAATCCAAACTATACACGAATCGTTAGTGAAAGACATTTCGATCGCCTAACCTCCTTTTTAGATAATGGGGTACGTTTTATGGGCGGGAATATAAGTAGAGATAAACTAATGATTGAGCCGACAGTTCTCACCGATATCAACTGGGAAGATCCGATCATGCAGGATGAAATCTTTGGACCAATCCTTCCTGTCCTTGAATATGAAAATATACCAGAAGTGATTGAAGGCATTCATCGTCATCCAAAGCCGCTTGCTCTTTATATTTTTACAGAAAATACTTCCATTCAACAGGAAGTTTTAAATAGCATATCTTTTGGCGGCGGCTGCGTAAATGATACCGTTTATCACTTTGTCTCCCCCTACCTTCCCTTTGGAGGAGTCGGAAATAGTGGGATCGGTGCCTATCATGGGAAAGGGAATTTTGATACTTTTTCACATAGTAAAAGTGTTCTTAAACAAACCACCCTATTTGATATACCGTTTCGCTATCCAAATGTTAAGAATGGTCTGCAAAAAATTAAACTGTTTATGAAGTAAGGCAACGAAAAAAGGTTAACCAGCTGGTTAACCTTTTTTTATCACCGATTTTTTCTGCATGAAAGAGAAAACCCTTTAAAGTTCAAACTCCCAGTCCTCCCGTAAGATTAAGTAAAGGACAAGCAGTTTATTTTCTAAATCCATTTCGTTTTCGCCTTCCACTGTCAACCCTAATTTAATTAGCAATAGATTCGCAATCTGTTTGGTTAGTTGGTTTCGTTCATCTAGCGGTAATTGATGAAAACGGCTGGCATATGTACTGATAATTTTCCAATCCTTCACGCCAAATGATTTTAATGTCCATTCATCAATAGTAAGGTCAACTTTAGATAGCCCTCGATTGTTTATTTCTTTTTCAATTGGAGTAAGTTTCTTTTTTCGTTTGGCTTTCCGCTCGTGGACCACGATCGTACCGGCAACAAGGTCACCTAACCGTTTGTGTTTGGAATGGAAAAAGATCATCAGCATACCGACTAAATAGACAGTTGGTAAAGAATCAATCAGACGGATCAGATTGCGGATGAAGCTAGCAAGTAATGTAATGCTATGACCATTTTCCTGAATGACCCGAATCCCCACGGCCTTCTTACCAATGGTCCGTCCTCCCGAAAAAAATTCAAACACAAAGAAATAACCCCAATTAATAATAAACAGAAGAATAATCGTAACAGCTAACGGAATGGAACTATCCATTAAAAAGATGGGTAATGAATCCATACCATTGTATAGGAACAAGAGCACGATTATGGTGAGAATATTTACGGTCCAGAGCAGTAACTGGTCGATTAAAAACGCGGCAGCTCTACTTCCTAGACCAGCAATCTGAAACTGAATGGAAACGTACTCGGGTGTTTTAATATCCAATTGGTCATCATACATGAGCTTTCCCCCATTATCTTGTTGATTTTTTCTATTGTTGTTTCTATTTTTCTACAAAATTACTATAATTAGGAGAATAAAGTACATCTATACATACTCTCCTTAAAGAAGGTGTCAAAATGAATGTAAAGCAATTCATCAAAAACAATCGTGAAGAGTGGAAACAACTCGAACAATTAGTCACCACATTGAACAAACGAAGCAATAGGATTACTGGTGAAAAAATAACTCAATACCATCATCTCTATCAAAAGGCTGCACAGAATCTCTCTTACAGTCAAACCTACTTCCCAACTGATGAAGTTACCCAATACTTAAATGGACTTGTTTCTAAATCTCATAATCTTTTATATAAAGATCAAGTGTCAAGTTTCAAACAAATTCGCTATTTCATTAGTACGAAATTTGTTGGCTTATTAATCGAGCAATGGAAGTTTGTTGCATTTGCGATGCTTCTCTTTATGATTGGTGCAATTGGGAGCTTTATCTCGGTCGCCCATAACCCCCTGCATCTTTATTCTATTCTCCCAGCTGAAATTGCCCGTGGTGTGGTTGATCCAAACAAATTAGGCCAAGGGGCTGGTGCAGTGGATTCCTCCCTCATGTCAGCGAGTATTATGACCAACAATATTAAGGTGGCTATCTTTGCCTTTGCCGGAGGAATTACATTTGGGCTTGTGACAGTTTATTTGCTAGTGTACAACGGAATCATCATTGGCGCCTTAGCCGCACATTTCTGGAATTATGGCAGATCCTACGACTTTTGGGCTTTTATCGTCCCACATGGAATGATTGAGCTAACAGCCATTTTTATTGCTGGTGGTGCGGGTCTGTTAATGGGCTATAAGCTCTTTGTCCCAGGACAATATAGCAGGGGATTTCAATTAAAGCAGCAAGCGAAGCGTTCCGTCCAGCTCCTGCTTGGAACCATTCCATTGTTTGTCATTGCAGGTATCATTGAAGGCTTTATCACCCCTGCAAAAATTTCTTTAGAATCTAAATACATCGTTGCTCTTTTAACCGTGATTGGTTTAATCCTTTATGTTATAGTTGGAAAACTTAAATTAACTAAAGCATCTACTATAAAAGGTTTTGATTCATAATAGCGATATAATGTGAGATTGCGGTTACTGCTAGTTTCTCCTCACTGGCCTCTATCATGGGGAGGCCTTGTTTTTCCCATTTGATTTTTTCACGCTTCTTAATCAGGATCTGCTGCTGAGCAATACTTTTCACCATCGCTGCTTGTACAGTTTCTGGGGCCATGACTATTCGATTTGAAAGCGTCTGATCCTCTACCCCTATCATGAAAAACAAATGACGCTTACGAAGCCTTTTTAAGTAGGCTAAAGCCGTTCCCTCATGTAGAAAGGTTCGTACGTCACTAAACAACAGGAGTAAGCTCCGCTTCTTTTGGACTGATTCAAGGTATTGCAGGACTGCTGCATAATTGGATTCGGCACTATCCACTTTCATATTATAGATAGCGTGCAGGATTATTTGTAAATGCGCCATTCCTTTAGCGGGAGGAACAAATACTTTAATATCCCTTGAAAAAGCGAGAACCGAAACATAATCACCTTTCTGGAGAGCTGCTGCAGTCACCGTGAGGGCCGCTTCTAATGACCGTTCTAAACGATTCCCTTTTTTCAATTCTGCTCCCATCATCCTGCCGCAATCTATTAAAATGGTGATATATTTTCCATGCTCTGGTTCGTATTCATTGGTCATTACTTCCTGCAGTTTTGCTGTTTGCCGCCAGTTGATTTTTCGCGGATCATCGCCAACCACATAACTCCGTATCTTTGAAAACTCGCCAACACCGCTCCGCTGCTTTCGTATCTTTAAGCCCTCATATTGTAAAAATTGCTGCGCATTTTCCAAGTACTGCTTGGTTTCAGTTAAATCAGGAATCACTTTTACCGCTGCTTTTATGTTTATGGTTGTTTGCTTCTCCCATAAACCAAAAAGACTGGAATAGCGAACATATAGTTTTTCAATATCATACTTTCCTCTTTCATGTGCAGTCGTATCATAGGTAATTTCAATAGTTGACTTTTTAGGGGCTTTCCCAATCAGTGGAAACGGCCTGTCGAATGTCTGAGGTAACCCATCCATGATCCGATAGGAAAAAGCATAGGGCGAGGTATTTTCCACTTCAATCTGAACTGGATAGGAAATGCCCCGTTCGAATTCTTCGGCAATTGTCCGTTGAAAGGTCATCTGTCGCTTCTTCGGTGAAAAAAGTAAATCTATTAAACTTATAAAAAATACGAAAATGTTTATAGTAATAAGATTAGCCCAATTAATACCATAGAATGTTCCAATCAATAAAACCAATGAAAAGATACTAAAAAGTAACAAAAATCGTTTGGTTGGTAAGACTCCTCTATCTTGGAACAGGAACCGACCCCACAAGTTCTTCAATGATTTGGTCAACGGTTGCTCCCTCCAATTCTATATGCGGGGATAACTGAATACGGTGTCTTAATGCAGGTTTGGCGACGATTTTAATATCGTCTGGCGTTACGTAATCTCTCCCAGCAAGGTAGGCCCATGCCTGTGCTGCCTTTCCAATTGAAATCCCTGCACGGGTACTGGCACCAAAGCGAATCGCTTCCGTATCACGAGTTTTCCTGGCAATTTGCAGGATGTAATCCAAAATATTCTCGCTTACAGTCACTTTTTCAATTTCTTTTCTAATCCTTAAAAAAGATTCTATTTCTAAAATAGCTGAGAGTGGATTTTCTTCAAAACTATTCTCGATCACTAATTTTAAAACATTTTTTTCTTCCTCAAACGAAGGGAAGTCAATAGTTAGCTTAAATAAAAAGCGATCTTGCTGTGCTTCTGGCAGTGGATAGGTTCCTTCAAATTCAATAGGATTTTGTGTAGCCACCACAAAAAACACCTCTGGTAATGGAAAGGTTTCTCCTTGTATCGTGACTTGCTTTTCTTCCATCGCCTCTAATAGTGCAGCTTGTGTTTTGGCAGGTGTTCGGTTAATTTCATCTGCTAAAAGAATATTAGTAAAAATGGGACCCTTTAATGTTTGAAACGTACTCTCTTTCATATTGTAAATCGTGCTTCCTGTAATATCACTTGGCAATAAGTCTGGAGTAAATTGAATGCGGTTAAACGTGCCGCCAAGGAGACCAGCAAGCGTCCGGACCATCTGCGTTTTTCCAGTGCCTGGGACACCTTCAAGCAAGACATGTCCCCCTGCTAAAATGGCAGATAATAAGAGTCGTAGATTTTGGCTTTGTCCTAAAATACGCTCCTCATATTTTTCTAAAAACGATGTTAATTCTGTTTTCATCATTCAGCCTCTTTTCGTAATTCGTCAAGTTTTCTTGACCATAATAAATATTCTTGTTTATTGATGTTTTCTTTTTCTAGAATAGAAACTAAGCCACTTAGAAATGGAGGAATCTCACGAGCAGGTATTCGTACGGATTTTCTTTCTAAATAACTAGCAAGCTCCTTCCATTCTTTGTTGTAGGGAATCTGCCAGCGTTCTTGGAGTAACAGCTTGACATAATCTGCTTGGATTATTAGTGAATCATGATACCGTTTACCCCTTAAATACCATGCAGCAAGCGCATGTATGCCCTCATCACTAAAGCGAACTGATTCTTCCCTCAGGGTGTAGATAGGCCCAAACCGCTTTCCCTTAAACCAAAGCCAAAATATGGTTAAGAGAATCCCTTGTAACAATAGCAGTAAAAACCATTTTGGATAAATGATAAACAAGGAAGTACTTTGTTCACCGTGTATATATTCATCAAACATAATTGAATTTGTTTTTCCTTCGTTTATAAAATGAAGAATTTGTGGTAAATGATCCAACTTTAGAATTTGTTCATTCGTCATCCATTCAGGCGTGACCGATACAATCAATTGTCCACTGCCAAAAGAACGCGTTAGTGCGATGGCACCTAAATGATCATGGAGAAGGATTTTGTCCTGTTTCGTCGACTTTAATCGATAATGACTGCTAACGAGAGACTTTATCGCTTTAAAATCTTGATCATAGATATTGGTGGAGGTAAAGTTCTTAGTTGATTCTGTTTTTATCGCAAACATCCCTTTGGGGTTGTCTTTTAGTAATAAAATCGTGTTTCCTTTTTCCATAAAGGAGACATACTTATGCATTTCCTCCCTACTCATTTTTATGGAGGGCTCAACCATGATCAGGAGTTTTTTCTCTCCTCCTGCAGGAAGCAATTCAGGCGACCTTGACCAAACGGTAGCACTCATTTCTTTATATAAATATGTATAAATAGCTTTAATCCCAGTAGGTGCAGGAGACCCCGTCACATAACTTGGATAGGCTTTCGGTGTTGGTGAAAAACTGAAGTAACTAACAGCTATAAAAAAGAATAACAGGAGGACTAGTCCTGCCCATGTTTTAAATAATTTCATGTTCCGACTATCCCTCCATTACGTTCTAATAATTGATCCGCTTCTTCGAGCCATTTGATTACACCAATTTGAAACTGAAAGTAATCTTCTTTCTGTACGATAGTCTCTCCATATGTCACCGCATCAAAAAACGAAGCAAAATCATAAAATTCCACTGCACATTGTTTGTTCACAGTCTTTAGTTCGTCATAATACTCCCAATTTGTCTTCCATATTTTAGCCTCCAGCCAGCCTCTTTCATGGAAGGAAAGGAGTAAAGCTAAGAAAAGGTGTCGGGTTGCAGCTGAATAGTCTTCAGCCAATTCCAGTTTCTTCGCCTCCTCAAGATGTCTTTGAAATGACCAATTACGTTCTTTCAATGATTGCAGCGGTTTTTTCTTCCTTAGGACAGCATTACGTTTCAACTTTCGGATTAGGAAGAAAGCAGATAATAATAAGAGAATAACAACAATGACAATGATCGCTATTAAAATGACTTCAGAGGTCCCTTTTGCTGATCCAAACGTTGGAAACAATTTTTCCAACTGAGAAGCGAGCCATTCTTTGGCTTTATCCCACCAAGTTTGAATTAGCCCCTTTGATTGGTTGCGATACACTTGGTAATCTGGTGAATTTAAAATATTTTCTACTTTCTCTCGTGCCTTGTTTGCATCAACCATAATCATCACCTAACTACTAGGGTATTTATTAAATAGTTTTATAATCTTCTATCATATCTTTTAGATCCTCGGCATCATGTCTTGTTTTTAAATCGAGATACATAACTCCGTAGCCGACTGAGAAAATCATGGTGGTAAACAGTGAAACCATATTAGAAATCAAGGTTAACAAAACACTGTTTCCTAGAAGTGCCCCAAAAGTTAATTGTATGGCAAAGCTTATACTAGAAATGATTAAATAAAAGACGATATATAGACCAAACAAGACCCACGTCCGTTTTTTTGAAAGTCTCCAGCTTCTTGTAAATCCAGGTGATTGTTTGTCTAAAACGACTGAGCCAAAATAAAAACTCCAGCGCGTAATTAATAGTCCTAATCCAAGCGCAAAAGCAAGAAACACCAAGATCCCTAACAAAACGCCTACTACTGGATGAATAGACATGCTGACACCTATACCTAAACCAATGGCAATCCCAAGTGGCACTAAAAAGATGCCTAGGCAAATTAGTCCAAATAATATGTTGCTGCCAAGGATTGGCCAAAAACGGGAAAATGCTTGCTTAATGACCGAGCTAACTGTAAATTCTTCATCATTACGTAAGTGATTCAACATAAAAAGAATGGCTGCTTCGGCCACTGGAAATAAAAGACCACCAATTAAACTAATCACGATGATGCTAATGTCTGCCCCCATATTACCGGTATCTATTGTCCCGCTTTCCTCTAAGCCGGAGAGCATTTGCTCATACCATGCACCGCCGCTTCCGCCCTGTCTTAAAAAGCTAGTCCCTGTCGCTAATTGGATTATCGCTTGAATTAAATAGACTGGGCCCATAAAAATAATCAATATCATAAATAATTCCTTAAACCGATTTTTACTCAAACTAAATGTATGATCTAGTATTTCTCCAAATCCTTTTGGCTTGTTAAACTTTGTGTCCAATGAACAGTCCCCCTAAAATGTGAAAAATGGTTATTATTACCGCTAATTTTAACATTATTCTGATATATTTGGGGCGGAATCTTGTAAAAAAAATGTAAAAAATAAAGCCAAATTCCTATGTTTGAGAAATTTGACTTTATTTAGACATGCTTATATTTTTGAAAACTCTTCTACGAGCTCAGCAAATCGTTTAAGAGAGTTTTCAATAGGGAGGGGAGTCGTTAAATCGACACCGGTCTTTTTTAACAATTCGAGTGGATAGTCAGAACTGCCGCTTTTTAAGAATTCCAAATAAGCCTGTAATGTTTCCTGGTCTCCTTCTAAAATCCTTGTTGCCAAATGGATGGCAGAAGCAAACCCTGTTGCATACTTATATACATAAAAAGGACGATAAAAATGGGGAATTCGCGACCATCCATATTTTACCTCTTCATCAAAAACGACTAAATCACCATTGTATTCCCTGAATAAATTCTCATAGGTTTGATTAAATACCTCAACATTTAATGGCACACCTTTTTCCGCCATTTCATGGGTCTTCATCTCAAATTCAGCAAACATGACTTGCGTGAAAAAAGTTCCTTTGAACTGATCGATAAAATGGTTGAGTAAGTGATTTCGTACCTGAGTATCTTTTTCATTGTTTAATAAATAGTTAATAAGCAGTACCTCATTAACAGTGGAAGCTACCTCGGCAACAAAGATACTGTAACCAGCTGTAATTTGCGGCTGGTATTGTGAACTTAACTTGCTGTGAACACCGTGGCCGCATTCATGAACCAATGTAAATAAACTATCTAAATCATCTTGGTGATTGAGAAGAATAAAAGGATGGACACCATAAACGCCAAGATTATAAGCTCCAGAACGCTTCCCCGGAGTTTCCCGCACATCAATATAACGGGCCTCTTTAAATTCTTTAAGGATATCGATGTAATCCTTTCCTAAAGGTGCTAACGCCTTAAGCATGGTCACATAAGCTTCCTCGAAAGGTATTTCCTGTTTAACACCGCTGACGAGCGGGACGCTCATATCATACTGACGAATTTCATCTAGTTTTAATTTCTCCTTGCGAATCTGAGTATAACGGTGGAGTGGTTCAATATGGTCTTTTGTTGTTTTGATTAGATTCTCATAAACCTCCCGCGGCACCCGATCGCCGAATAATCCTTTTTCCAGTGCTGAAGGATACTGACGAATTTTTGCAAGTGTTACATTATTTTTGATTGCAGCTGCAAGAGTCGAAGCGATTGAATTTTTCAAATGGAGATATGGTTGATAATAGGCTTTATAGGCCTCTCGCCGAATTTCTCGGTCTTCATGTTCAATTAGTTTGGAATACATGCCTCTGGTTAACTCCACACTTTCACCGTTTTCCCCCGTAACCTCTCCAAACTTAATATCTGCGTTATTCATCATCCCAAAAGTATGTCCTGGGGCAGAAAGTGCTTCCCCTAATTGGGATAAGAGTTCTTCTTGCTCTTTCTTTAGGACGTGGGTTTTGTATCGGAACGAATCCCATAAATCTTCAGCAAAGTACTCAAGTTTTTTTTCTGCAGTAATATATCCTTTTAATGTATCTTCATCTAGCCCTAATAGATAAGGCATAAAAAAGGAGGTCGCCGCACTTACTTTTACACTAAGCTGTTTAGCGCGGTCTAAAAATGATTGGGACTCTGGTTCCCTCGTATTTTCATCAACTTTTAACATCGCATAGGCGTAAACTTTGTTGAAGTGAAATGACAATTCCTCTCTTTGATGAAGATATTGATACAAGCTTTTACCATCTTCTATTTTACCGTCAAACTCGCTCAGGTTTTTTGCCATTTTTTCGATTAACTGATAATCTTCTTCCCATTTACTTATTTCAGAATAGATATCCGCTAAATTCCATTTTTCTTGAGTTGGAACTTCAGTTCGGCTTGTGTAGGATGTCATGTATTAACCCCTCTCATCTTTATGTATTTGAAAGTAACTCGCTATTCCTATCATAATCAATATATTCAAAAAATCCTATCCACAACCCCTAAGAACTTCCCAATCATAAAAAAGACAGATCAATATTTTGATCTGTCTTCATCCTAATTATTTAATGACTTCATTTTCAAGTGCAGCTAGTCTTTCCTTTACTTCTTCTTCACTTAATCCATGTTCTGCAATATAGCGGTTCCTAGGATGAACTCTACACTCATGCGAACAGCTCCGCATATGTTTGTGTTCATTTTCCTCAGAACAAAGAATCTTTTTATTACATTCAGGATTAGCACAGTTAACATAGCGCTCACAAGGTTCACCCGTAAAGTAATCTTTTCCAACGACAACATGTTCTTTATGATTCACAGGGACACTAATCCGCTCATCAAATACATAAAGCTGTCCATCCCATAAATCCCCTTGAACTTCAGGATCCTTACCATAAGTGACAATTCCGCCATCCAGCTGTGATACATCTTCAAAGCCTTCTTGTAATAGCCAGCCCGAGAATTTTTCACAGCGGATTCCGCCTGTACAGTAAGTAAGAATCTTCTTACCTTCAAACTCCTGCTTATTATCTCTAATCCATTGTGGCAAGTCCCGGAAATTCAATATATCTGGGCGAACTGCACCTCTGAAATGTCCTAGATCATATTCATAGTCATTTCGAGCATCAATAACCACGGTATCTTCTTTTTGCATTTCCGCAAAAAATTCCTTTGGTTTTAAATGTTTTCCTGTAACTACATTTGGATCAATATCATCTTCCAAACGTAACGTTACTAATTCTGTTCTATAACGTACCTTCATTTTTTTGAAAGCATGTTCTGAGGCTTCATCTATTTTAAAAATGGTACCGGCAAACAATGGATGCTCGTTCATGTAGTTCATATACGCATCAGTTTGTTCAATGGTGCCTGACACTGTACCGTTAATTCCCTCAGCGGCAATGATAATCCGTCCTTTCAAACCTAAATCGGTACAGAATTGACGATGTTCATTTGCACATTCTTCCGGATTTTCTATTTGAACATATTTATAATACAGTAACACTCTATATTCTTGATTCATCATTAACCACCTTAAACTTTTTAAAAATATACTTGTTTTTAACATTAACCTTATGATTATATCAAAAATAACCAATACTTTTCAAATAAATCTCCGTTTTAGGCTTATATAGGCTGCTCAGGTTGATATTACCATGCGTTCTCCCTCGTTATTTCTGTTACAATTTTTACTAGTGAAGAAAATTAGGAGGAACCACATCCATGAAAAAACGTAATCTCCTCTTTGGACTGATAATGGTCCTAATCTTCATTGGAGGAATATATACAGGGGTTGAATACTCCACTAACCATCAACAAAAAGAACGTATTCAAATAAAGCCAGCACCCGAGTCGGCTCTTAAACCGCAAGCTAAGAAAATACCACACGTGGAAAAAGGTTCATCAAAAGTCCTCATTGGTTATGTACAGGATTTCCGCGATCCGAATGTGGTTGACTATGATAAACTAACCCATGTGATCTTTTCATTTGCCCATCCGACAAAGGACGGAGGAATTTTACTTAACGGTGATTCTGCTCTGAAGAACTTACGGACCACTGTCGCGAAAGCAAAAGAACATGATACGAAAGTGATGTTAGCTGTTGGAGGATGGTTTCACATAAATGGCGGTGAATCCTATGAATATTTTAAGACGGCTATATCTAATCCAACTTCTAGAACAAAGCTAGTTCATGAGCTTACTAGTATCGCAGATAGAGAACACTTGGATGGAATTGACATTGACTTTGAACATCCACATTCAAAAGCAGATGCTGAAAATCTAGCCGCATTTGCGAAAGAATTAAGTGGACAGCTTCATCCTAAAAAGAAGGAATTATCTATAGCGGTTTATTCCAAAATTCATGCCGTTACCTTAACTGAAATTGGCTTTGTTGTCTATGAACCCTCAATGTTTCAGGATGTCGACCATGTTAATATTATGGCCTATGATGGTCAATGGGATGACGGTTATCATGCATCTAACTTGTCGCCTTATCCCTTTACGGAAAAGATTGTAAACTATTGGACAAGCTTATTTGAGAAAAATAATTTATCAAAAGATAAACTAGTATTAGGTGTTCCATTTTATGCCCAGCCGGAGGATCCAAAAATTAAGCAGGTATCATACGGAGCGATTATCAATAATAACCCGGCGAATGCGTCGAAAGACATTGTCAGCATGAATGGGACAACTTACTATTATAATGGCGCTGATACGATGAAAAAGAAAACAACACTGGCACTAGATCACAACTTTGGCGGGATGATGATTTGGGAAGTCGGCTTGGATGCCCAAGGACCACTTAGCCTGACAAGTTCTATCTTTCAGACGTTGGAGGAATCGAATAACTCTCCAGTCAAATACTATACAGCAAAAAAAAATTAAATCACAAGGCAGTTCGCTCTTGAAGGGAGCATTGCCTTGTGATTTTTTATTTAAAAAATTGTTGGGCGATTAGCCGATAGGATTGGATTTTGTCCTCTGGGGAGTAGGTAATGGTCACCATCATGATTTCGTCTGCATGATACTTTGTTTTTACTTCGTTAAGTTTTTGGATCACCTTTTGGGGATTCCCAATAATCATATTTTGCTTCATTTTTTCTAGTGTATCCACTTCTTTATCATTTGGACTATATTTTTTTGCTTCTGCTACAGAAGGAACACCTTTCCCTTCTCCTTTTGCTCGCTGCAAAGCCCAAATCAATGTACTTAACGCCAACTCTTCAGCCTTTTCATCCGTTTCGGCACAAATGACAGAAACAGTGACGATCACTTCAGGGTGCTGGTTTGGTTTTCTCGGTTTAAATGCATTTACATACTGTTGGATAATTTCTGCCCCGTCATTTCCGCTCATAAACTGGCCAAACGCATAGGGAATCCCATTTTCTGCTGCCAGTATAGCACTTTTTTTACTGGTCCCAAGCAGCCACGGCACTGGTGGAACTGGTGGAAGTGGTGATGCAGTCAGGTTTGCAAATTCATTGCCGGTAGGAAAATCATTTTCTAAAAAATGAAGTAGTTCCGTAACAGACGCAGGCATGTTCCACACTTGTTGTAAAAAGTTTTCGGATAAGGCATTTGTCGCCTCAGCTGAACCGCCTGGGGCACGGCCAATCCCTAAATCGATCCGACCGGGGAATAAGGTTGCCAGCATATTATAGACTTCTGCGACTTTATAGGGTTTATAATGTGGTAATAAAACTGCACCCGAGCCAATGCGAATTTTTGAGGTATTTGCCCCGATATAACTCAACATAATCTCTGGTGCTGGACAAGCAAGACCTGGCAAGTCATGGTGTTCTGCAATCCAATACCGACTGTATCCTAAGGATTCTCCTATTTGTGCTAACTTCATGGATGCCATTAAGGCCTCTTGCGCTGTTTGATTTGCAGAAATCGGGGATTGGTCTAAAATGCTTAATTTCACACAACCACCTGCTTTCTTATTTCTTTATCTCGAGGAAACTGATTCTAAAGTTCCCAACCTGATTTTTTTCGTATAAATTGGTAATCGATGTAGAATATTCTTGAATTGTACCCCTAAAGGTTAGATCTCTTTCTGGAACTTTTACATCGAAAGTACCTTGATAAAGTAATGTAGTGATATCATGGTAATCTTCACTTGTTACCTTGAAATTAATGGCGATTTTATTTAATTCGTGAACCTTTTCTTCTACATAGTGATCTACTTTAATAGCAGTATTGTTTAAACTAATTTCAGTTACCAAAATATCGTCTCCTTCAATCTTACATACAAGAATCATAGCACTCGAAAATAACTCAAGCAAATCACCGATACTCAGGTATAAATTAAAAAATCCCCGATTCAAGTTGATAGGAGTACTTGCATCGGAGATATCTTATTTTTGGAAGGTTACTCTTATTTGCACAATTTCTGACCGGGTTCCGATTCGAATCGGCGTCCCCCAAAATCCATATCCTGATGAAACAATGGAATGAAGGTTCCCTTTTTTAAGAAAACCCCAATCATTTTCATAAATTTTCGCGGTAATGAAATTCATCGGAGCGATTTGGCCGCGGTGCGTATGACCTGATACCATTAAATCAACACCGTTCTGTTTAGCTATGTCAAGGTCATATGGCTGGTGTTCCAACAGTATAACTGGTTTTGCTAAATTGACTTGCTTCATTAAGTCTGGAAGTTCAGCGCGAACTACATCTTGATAGCCTCGATCTTTTCTACCAATTATGGTGATCCCATTATCTAACACAATCGACTCATCCGCTAATAACCGCATGCCGCTATTGTTAAAGGTTTTTAACAAATCAGCATGTTCGTCACGATCATGATTCCCCAGCGAACCATAAACAGGAGCCTTGATTTCTTTTAAGATGTTCGGTATTCCTTTTTGAAGAAAAGGTGCTACATCGTCATCAATGATATCTCCAGGTAACAGAACCAAATCTGGTTTGAGATCATTTATGTGATCGACAAGATTTTTGGCATGCTTTGCACCAGACAGTACACCAAAATGCATATCTGAAGCCATGACAATCGTAAGGGTTTGTTTACCCTCCACTTGCTTTGGAATAGTGATTTGATAATTTTTAATGACAGGGCTATAGGCATTAAAGACACCGTAACCGAACAGTAATAGGATGATACAGATTGTCGTCCAGCCGGTCCATTTAATGACAGTTTTTTTTTCGTGGTGTGTAAATCTAGATAAAAAAACAACCAAATTACTCACTGGAAGCAAAAATAGTAAGAAATAAAAGAAGCCTAACCAAATCGCCCCAACCCATGTAATGATGACATCTTCATCAAAAAGTCTTCCCAGCATAAACGAATAAGCAAAAAATAACAGAAAAAGCCAATAAAACAGTTGAATGGTTCGTTTCGGATTCCACATACTTTTCATCCATTTCCAACCATTCCAGCCGATGTAAAATAAAAGCAAATTATATAATAAGATAACCCCAATCACGAACCACACAGTATAAACCCCCGCAGCTTTTATAAAAGATTTACCTTAATTAGACTTTATTCATGAAAAAATGACAACTAATTGGACACAGATAGGCAGTTTGTCACCATTTTGTAATAAATTTTGCCATTTGTCGAATATTTTTCCAAGCATTTTGAAGGAGAATGTCGAAAAAGAGCGAAAGAAACAAAGAGACATAAAAAAGGAGGAGAAATGAATGAAGAAAATTTTAACATTATTATGTGGAGTATTGGTGGCTTTGTCTCTATTTGTGACAACAGGAAATACGGTCAAAGCAGCAGATTGTGGCTGTGTCACTTCACCGGTTTTAGGTGCTGAAAAAAATAAAATCATCGCTAATTTGATTAGTAGTCCAGAATTTAAAGCATCCAAGCTTTTAGTCACGAATGAAGGATACAGCTGGAAGGGTGTCAATAATATCGAAGTAATCGTCAATCATACTTATGGTGACGCAATTATGATCGGTGTACCATATTATAACCAAGATGGTACTGTAGAAATGGCCGTTTTTATTAATGGTCAATACATGGGTCATAACCCAATGTAATAAAATTAAACAAAATTCCCATCCAATAAACGGCTGGGAATTTTATTTTAATATAAAAATAAAAAAACACTTATTTTCTCATCGTCAATACAGTTTCTATCTATTTTTGGCCAAGATATTTTTTCATCACTGAAATAAGTTCTGGAACATTTTCAACCAAACTCATATGCCCAGCATCTTTAACCAAAGCATGCTCAATATTAGTTTTGCTAACTGAAAACGTTTTTTCTGGCGGAATGATTTGATCATTTTCCCCTGCTATTAAAAGAACAGGCAACGTAGTGTTTTCTAGAACACTATTCGTATCTGGACGATCTCTCATCGCAGCCAGTGTACCCATCGCACCTTCGGGCGGGGTCAAATATCCAATCTCTATTGCTGTTTTAACATAGTCTTTCTCCAGGTGTGCCGGGGAGAAAAGCTTTGGCACTAATCCCTCAATGAACGGTTTAATCCCATCCTTCTTTATTTTTTCGATATTTGCACTTCTACCCTGTTTTGCCTCATCTGAATCTGGAAAGGCCGTGGAATGAACAAGTGAGAACCCATCTAGCATGTCAGGATATTTTTGCGCAAAGGCTAATGTAATATAGCCGCCTAAAGAGTGACCGAACATCGTTGCTTTATCAATCTTTAATACATCTAAAAGTTCTTTCATTATGTCAGCCATATCCGTGATAGAAAAATGCTCCCTAATCGTTGAGGATTCCCCGTGGCCTGGGAGGTCTGGGGCAATCACTCGGTATTGTTCAGCCAAAGCGGGAATCACTTCCTCCCAATATTTCGAACTGCCACAAAATCCGTGGAGAAGGACAATTGTTTTGCCTTTTCCCTTATCAACATATGCAATGGAAGCATTTGCTAGTTCAACATTATTCGTTTCCATACCTTCATCACTCCTCACTTAATAACTACCCTATATAAAAAGATTAAATCATTTGTAATAAAAATGCATCACCTCTTATCGAAGCAATGCAATTTGGTTATTATCCAATTTGTTCTTCATTCATATCGGTAGTTAACAAAGACCTTTTATTAGGAATTAGTGTTAAATTCGACTTTTTCAATAAATACTGTAAATGTTCTACTGGCATCGAACCATGACCTTTGCTGTCCCCAAGCGTAAATTGAACTGTCACTCCATTGTAGCTTTTCACCGTCATCGTTTCAGCAGAATTAAAAAAACCTTTTATCGATTGCGAAATTTGATACTTAAGTCCTTCTTCAATTAACATGGTAATCTCCTTTGTAGGTATTCTCCATGTTAGTATTCCTAAAACAAAATTATACATACATAAATTTTCCAATTAAGAACAAAAGGAGGGTTTACCCCTCCTTTGATGATTACTCTTCTTCTTCCTCATCCATCATTTCATCAAACGCTGTGGAAACTTTATCGAATTCTTCATCGCTCTCAATTGCGGAAAAATCACCATCTTCATCAACCTTTAAAAAGAAAATATCAATATCCTCATCGGTTTCCTGTTTAACGTCTTCAGCAAATGCGACAGCCACATAGTCTGCCCCGTCAATTGTCATAACCCCTAACACTTCAACCTCTTGTTCTTCTGTACCCTCATCGCTAATGGTAAAAATTTCGCCTACTTCAATTTTGCTCATTGAAAACACTCCTTGTCATATAAAGATTTCCTTCCAACAGTATCTCATAAATGCATGTCCAATCCAAATTCCACCTATGTAGTTTGAAACTTTTCATGCTTTCTATTCTAGAATTATACCTTATAATGAACCTATAAACGAAAAAAGGAGTTTTGTTATGGTTTCAAAAGAGTTAGAAGAAAAAATTATTCAACACTATCAAGGGGAAGAAAAAATGATGATCCTTGTCTTTGCCCAGTGGTGTGTGAATCACGACCTTAATCCAGAAGAAATATATGTAAAGGCTTATCCAGCCCAGTCCGCTAACCCTGCTCTAAAAGAAGCAATAGATTTAACCGTTCCTAAAAAAGAGGCCGGAGAAATTGCGCATGAAACATTGCTAGGCGTTCTATCACTGTTTGGAAATGACGATCTTGCATTTGTTGTAACTGAAGAAATCAGTAAAATGAAATAACAAAACTGCCCTTTTTTTCGGAAGGGCAGTTTTTCATTTTCTTCTCCTATCCTATCGAGTGATAACTATTAAGTAGTAACACCACTTAAATTAATCCTAGCAATCTCACCGTTTGCGTTATGATGAGGGGAACTAAAATCGCCAGGACAGTTGGAATCAGGAAAGCTAAGAAGGTCCACTTTTTACTTTTCGTTTCCTTGTAGATATTGAGTAATGTTGTTCCACATGGGTAATGAAGCAGCGAAAATAACATCATATTAAGGGCAGTGAGCCATGTCCAGCCATGGTCAAGAAAGATTTGTTTTAAATCAACGAGGTTATCAACTTCCGTTAAGGAGCCAGTCGATAAATAACCCATCAACAGAATTGGCAGGACAATTTCATTAGCTGGTAATCCAAGAATAAACGCCATCATGATGTATCCATCAAGACCAAGCATTTTTCCAAACGGCTCTAAAAATTCAACGGCATACATGAGAATACTTGTATCCCCAATATAAATGTTGGCAAACACCCAAGTTAAAATGGCGGCTGGAGCGGCTACTTTTACAGCCCGAACTAACACGGACCAAGATTTTGTGAGCGATGAACGGATAACTGTATCGAAAATTTTAGGTTTACGGTAGGGTGGCAGTTCTAAGGTATAATGGGTGGGGATTCCTTTAAGTGCGGTTTTTGATAGGACCCAGGAGACAAAGAAAGTGACGATAATTCCGAATAAGACTATTCCTACAATAACTCCGGTGGTAACAAGTGATTTTAAACCTCCTGTAAAATTGGCCGCCATAAATAAAGAGGCTAATACAATTAACGTTCCCCAGCGGCCATTACATGGAACAAAGTTGTTAGTTAGAATGGCAAGCATTCTTTCTCGCGGTGATTCAATAATCCTGGTTGAAATGACGGCTGCGGCGTTACAGCCAAAACCCATTGCCATTGTTAAGGATTGCTTACCATGGGCACCAACCCTTTTAAAAAGTCGATCCATGTTAAAGGCAACGCGTGGCAAGTAACCATAATTCTCTAACAGGGCAAAGGTTGGAAAAAAAATGGCCATTGGCGGCAGCATCACACTAATAACCCACGTCGTTCCCCGATAAAGACCGAGAACAAGCACACCATTCAGCCACTCAGGTGAATGAAGCAGAGTAAAGAAAGAAGTAATATATTTCTCAACCCAACCAAAAAACTCAGCCAGCATCGAGGATGGAATATTTGCCCCAGCAATCGTTAAGTAAAACAACACCCCTAACATCGCAATCATGATCGGAAAACCAAAAATAGGTGAAGTAAAGATGGCATCGAGTTTTTCCGTTCTTGTGTCCCGCTTTGACTTTGTATAGGAAATCCCTTCCCCGCATAACTTATGACTGCGCTCGTAAAGATGTTGAACAATGTCATCTCGAAGCTTAGAGGTCGATAAGCCCTGAGCTTCAGTATATAGATCTTGAATACTCATTTACTCCACCCCTTTCGATACAAGCCGTTTGCTTATTTCATTGAGCAAGCTCTCATCCCCATCTAGCAGCCGTAAAGAAACCCAGCGAGAAGAGATTTGATTCCCGACTATTTCTTGAACTTTTGGTTCAATTTTTTTAATTTTTTCCTCAATTTCATGGGGATATATCAGCTGTGCAGGCTGGCATTCAATGACACCTGTAACAATGCGGTCAATGGTATCAAGCAGCATAGGGAACCCCTTCTTATTTCTCGCCGAAATTTTTATAACTGGGACTCCTAACCGATTTGTCAGCAGGCGTTCATTTATATGGATCCCTTGTTGTTCAGCGACATCAATTAAATTTATACAAATCACCACATTTTTCGTCATCTCTAAAACCTGCAGCGCTAAATTGAAATTACGTTCTAATGAGGTTGCGTCCAAGACAACCAGTGTGACCTCCGGTTTTTCAAATACAATATAATTTCTTGCTACTTCTTCATCTGTTGAATTGGAAAAAAGCGAATACGTACCAGGGAGGTCAATTAAATGAAAGGTCTTATCTTTAAATGGAACACTGCCTTTTGCTAGGGAAACGGTTTTCCCTGCCCAATTTCCCGTATGTTGTCTAAGGCCGGTTAACGCATTAAATAAGGTGCTTTTTCCTGTATTCGGGTTTCCGGCTAAGGCAATTCGGTACTCATTCCCCATTGGATAACAGCTCCCCCTCTATTCGTGAACTCTCTTCTTTTCGCAGGGCAATCGTTGTCTGGCTTACTCGGTACGCAATTGGATCTCCCAGTGGACTTTTTCTGACAACCTCAACATGGGCACCTGTTACAAAACCCAAATCTAACAATCTTCTTCTCATCACACCATCTAAATTTAAGTTAGTAATCTTTATTAAATTTCCTTTTTCGCCATTCACCAATTTAATAATATTAGGTTTATCCATCTCTCTTTCCCCTTTTTCAAAGTTTTTACCTCGTGCAACTTTTTTATAAGTATATGAAATAGTTCCTGATTTTGCCACATTTTTCAAAAAAATAGCTGCCAATTATAATGGCAGCTAACGAATCTCATTTTAAGTTAAAACCTCACGTAATACGATTCCAAGTGAGATCCCAATGAACATCGAGGTGAGTGTGCCGAGCAGGAAGTACTCTGCCCAATCCCTGTCATCCATCTGCTTGAATCGCGCAATTGATTTTGCTGCAACAATAAATCCAATGGCAGGATAGGCACTGTAAAATGTTAAGACTAATACTAACAATCTCTCAATATAGCCAATTAATTTACCGCGAGAAAGGTCATGCTTTGAAAAGATCGTGTAATGGTATTCCTCCGTTAAACCGTTTTTTCCCATTTTATGATTGATAAAATGTTCTTCTTGTCTATCTGTTTTAAAAGCATACCTTCCTTCAAAACTTAAAAGCTGGTTTGGTATGGTCCCTAAAAGAATCCTGATCAAATGTCCGCTTACGCTTGTCGTTAGAATCACAATAATGATAATAAATAAGCTTGCATTTACTGTACTTAGCTTATGCCCCTCTTGGAAAACTCCCAGAAGATTTGTGAACTTGATACCAATGAAAAAATGACAGGCCAGAATAATCATCACAAGATGAAGCAATTGGTCGATAAGAAAAAAACTCAGCCGCTTTAAGTTCTCCTCATTTGTTATTTTTATCGTATCAAGTAGTTTAATTTTTAATAGGTCGATAAGATAATGAGAAAAAACAATAAAAACTAATGGATAGATGAAATAAGTTAGAATGTTTACTGGTGTAAAGTGATATATCAAGGAGCCGCATAGCACCATTCCAGTGATTAAAAAATGATGGGCCAAATGTTTCCAGATATTTTTATGCTTTTCCTTCACCATTTCATCGGTTTGCAAATAAAAGTCTGCAAGGAGATGAGCAAGAATTAAACATAAAATAAGCATGGTTTCTCCTCTCTATTTACTCGAGTTTTATGGTTTGACTATAGTTTCAATATTATTTCTTAGGTGTTTTTTGATGGAGGTGGATAATAGTTCACTTCGTTTACGCTGATTATTTCCAGAATCTCCATAAGCCTTATTTTCCAAGGAATCCAAGTTGTTAATTAATCGATGAAAGGTATTCAGGATTTCTTCACTTTTCCCCTTCTTATAATGACTTGAGATCGTCGGTGCCGTTTTACCAAGCAGGATTCCAACTGCTTTTTGCTGCTGCAAGATCAGATAGGAAGTGCACACAAGCTCCTGAATCTTGGTTTGTTCCTTAACGAGTGTGTACTGCAACTGAAGTAATGTATTGAATAAAGATTCGAATTCACTTCTAAACTGATCGTATACAAAAGAATTACTTGGATTTTCGTGATAAAATTGGTCAAGTTCAAATTTAAAGAGTGGTCTATTTTGTTCTTGTTTTAATAAATCGTTTGCATATCTTGCCTGCTTAACTAAAGGATGGATCCATTTCTCAAGATCCACCTCCGCTACCTCTTTATTACTATCACCAACTGATAAACCAAAATAAGGTTTATGGTCTTGATATTTCCAAATTCTGCTTACGTAAAATGCAATGAGGTAGGCGGTAGAATAACCAGAGCCCACGAAAATTATTTCATCCCCTGCCCGATGTTTCACTTTTACAGGAACAATATCATTAGTCCATGTAGTGATTAGGTTAACGATATCATCTAGATAGACGGTTAGTTCATCTCCGATGTTCTCCGCCGAAGAGTTACTTACATCACAAATAAAAATTGAAATGGGGTTTTCCACGGTTTCCTCACCCTAATTAGATTATTTAATCTAATTTTAATAAAGTTAGATTAAATAGTCAAACTAGAATCAAATTCGACCCTCTAGTATAAGTGGACTATATATTAAATGATTGTATACTTACTCCACTCCTCAGGTAAGAGCATTTGATACTGATTTTGTAGAAATCGGTCATCAATCAGCACAATTGTCCCCTGATCATATTCGGAGCGAATCAATCGTCCTCCTGCTTGTAACACCTTGTTCATCCCCGGATATAAATAAGCATAGTCATACCCATTTTTGCCCTTTTGATAAAAATGATCCTTAATAAGATTCCGCTCAAAACAAAGCTGTGGTAACCCAACACCTACCACAACCACTCCATTTAAACGATCTCCAATCAAATCAATTCCTTCTGAAAAGATACCGCCCATTACTGCAAAACCGAGTAATGTTTCCTTCTGATCCGGCTTAAATTCCTCTAAAAATGCTTCTCTTTCTGCTTCTGACATTCCTGTAGCTTGAACTAACGTTTTGGTGTGGTCATCTTCAAGCTTGAATTGATCATAAACAGACAATAAATATTGATAGGATGGGAAAAAAATCAAATGATTCCCTGGTCGTTTTTGCACTAACGATTGTATTACCGAAACAATAGCACTCTTCGTCCGTTCTCGATCACGGTACCGTGTGGATACGGGCTTAATTAACACATCAACCTGCTCTTCTGAAAATGGTGATGGGATCGAAATAACATAATCTTCAGCAGTTCCGCCCAGCATATCCAGATAATAGGATAATGGCGAAAGCGTTGCGGAAAAGTACACCTTTGAGCGATAACCTTTCCCCATTTGCCGAAGAAGTTGGGAAGGATCAAAGCAAAACAATTTCACTACTAGATCATTTTTAATTTTTTCCGCATAGATGACATAGTGCTGTTCATCGATATACTCGACTACTTTTAGGAATTGATTTACCTTGAAATAAGTCTCAAGTAAAACTGGTAATGGCTCTATTTTCAGCGCTTGCTCCGCATCGATTATAAATCGACCAAGATGTTCCATAAATGAATCATCCAGTCCCTTTAAAACAAATTCTTTTTGACCCTCATTTTGCTTTTTTATGGAAATAAACGCAGCATTTAATTGACTAGCCTCTTCATAAATTGTTTTATTTACACCTTTAAAGTCTTTCTTCAATTGAAGAAACATTTCTTTGTTAAGGGAAGCTGAAAACATTTCCCGGCCGCGGTCCACAAGATTATGGGCCTCATCCACGAGTAAGGCCGTAGACTTCTTTTGCTCTTCGAACAAGCGTTTTAATGACACCTTTGGGTCAAAGATATAGTTATAGTCACAAATAATCGCATCGACTGCATATGCCAAATCTAGTGAATATTCAAACGGGCAGACCGTATGCTTTCGGGCATAGGCTTCAATTACCTCACGGGTCATACTATTTTCATTGCTTAATATATCAAGAATGGCATCATTGATGCGGTCATAATAACCATTGGCGAATTCACAGTATTCCTTTTGGCAATTTGTTTCCTCTTTGAAACAAACTTTGTCTTTAGCTGTAATAGTAACACTATTCAAACAAAGTCCGCATGAGCGCATCCGCGTAAACGCCTCTTCTGCTGTTGTTCGGGTTATCGTTTTTGCAGTTAGATAAAACAACCGATTAAGCTCTCCCTCGCCCATTGCCTTAACAGCTGGAAATATCGTTGAAATCGTCTTTCCAATCCCTGTGGGTGCTTGAGCAAAGAGAGTTTTTCTATCAAGTATGGTCTTATAAACCGCTCCAGCTAGTTTTCGTTGGCCACTACGATAGGTATCAAATGGGAAGGCTAGCTCTTTACAGCTTTCATTTCGTTTTGCTCGATGCGTGTTTTGTAATTTTGCGAAAGGAGCATAGCTGTTGATGACCTCTAAAACAAAGTTATTCAGTTCAGATCGAGTATACTTTTGCTTAAAATATTTTGTTTCCTCACTTTCAACGTGGACATAGGTTAACTGGACAAAAATTTCTTCTAAATTATGATCATGTGCAATCATATAGGCATACATCTTAGCCTGAGCCCAGTGGACTGGATATCCTTCCCCTTCAAGCTGTTCGAGGGGCTGGGAGAAAGATTTGATTTCGTCGACTATAACTTCGTCGTTACGAAACAATAGCCCATCACATCGACCATCAATGCAAAAAGTAAGACCATCAAAGGGAATTTCCGCACGCAAATATACTTCCTTTTGATCTTCGTCTTGATATGTTTTCTGGATTTTTTGATGAATCCTTGTCCCATCGGTCAGAGTGGATTGGGAGCGAAAACGGGAATCAATACTTCCGCCCCGATAAACATGTTCAACCAGCGTTCTTACCGATATTTGAATGGCATCTGTCACGTGTTCATCAGCTCACTATACTAGAATGTATGTTTGTATTTTTAGTATATCAGAAAGCAAAAAAAAAGGCGCACATTTGCGCCGGATATTCATGGTTATTAGGAGCGGATTTGTCCGGTTCCTTGCACAATCGCCTTTGTTGTCGTTAGAGCCTTTAATCCCATTGGCCCGCGGGCATGCAATTTCTGCGTACTGATCCCAATTTCTGCGCCATAACCAAACTGTTCTCCATCGGTAAAACGAGTGGAAGCATTATGGTATAAAACTGCTGCATCAATTGCTTGGAAAAATAATTGGACATTTTCATGATTTTCACTAATAATGGCTTCTGAGTGTTTTGTGCCATATACATCAATATGTTCGATTGCTTCCGTTACATCACTCACAAGTTTAACTGCTAAAATTGGGGCTAGAAATTCCGTGTACCAATCTTCTTCAGTTGCTTGATTAATGAACGAATAAGCAGCGGCCAGTTTTTCATCACCTCGCAGTTCGACACCTTTTTCATATAATCTGTTCAGTAATTCCGATTGATAGGGCCAGTTTTCATGAATAAGTACTGTTTCAGCGGCATTACAAACCGACGGTCTGTGTAATTTGGCATTAATAGCAATTTCAATCGCCATATCTTTTTTTGCCGTCTCGTCAATAAAGACATGACAATTTCCGACTCCCGTTTCTAAAACAGGCACCGTTGCATTTTGAATGACCGATTGAATTAAGCTAGCTCCCCCCCGAGGAATCAGTACATCTAAATATTGATTTAATTTAAACATTTCTCCTGCGGTTTCACGTGAAGTATCTTCTAAAAGTTGTACTGCGTCAGCAGGAAATGCTGTGTTCTCTAGGGCCTGATGCATAACATGGACGAGAGCTTTATTGGAATGAATAGCAGAAGAACTTCCTCGTAAGAGAACGGCATTCCCTGCTTTTAAACAAAGACCGCCCGCATCCACGGTCACATTTGGACGGGCTTCATATACCATGCCAATGACCCCAAGCGGTACCCGAATGGTTTTAATTTGTAATCCATTCGGCCGATCCCATGCCTCAATTGTTTCCCCAATAGGATCAGTAAGAGTGATTAATTGGCGAACTCCATCAACAATCTGATCAATCCTTTCTTCTGTTAAAAGCAATCGGTCCAAAAGGGATGGCGATAGTTTTTTTTCTTTGCCGGCCTCAATATCCTTCGCATTTTCACTCATTATCCATTCTTTTTCCGTTAATAAATAATCTGCTATCTTCAAAAGTGCCTCGTTTTTTTCATCCGATGTCAGCATTCCCAATCGCTTAGCTGCTTTTTTTAATTTACTAGCTTTTTCTATTAATTCACTCATTCTCTCATTCACTCCTTCGGCAATGTGACCCAATTATCCCGATGAATCACTTCTGCTTTTTTGTTAATGGAATATCCTTTTGATTGGTCACTCGGTAACCCTTTTACCATTAATAAATCCTTTGAAGAATAATAAATCTGTCCTTTTCCAACCATTTTTCCTTTTTGATTTCTTACTTCGACAACATCTAGAGCATTAAAGTCACCTAATACGTTTGTAACTCCAACTGGCAGAAGACTTTTACCATGAAACAGAATGGCTTTCTCAGCACCTTCATCTATTTCAATTCCGCCGCTAACCTGCGAATGAAAAGCAATCCATTGTTTTCGCATATGCATTTGCGTTTGAAATGAACCGCCAATATAGGTTCCATCCCCTTTTCCTGCCAAAATATCAGCCAATTTTTCCTTACCTGTTCCAGTTCCAACAAAGACGCTGACACCTAGTGATAAAGCTTTCTTAGCTGCTAATAACTTTGATTTCATCCCGCCAGTTCCAACCGAAGAACCGCTGTCCCCGGCAACACTTAAAAGTTTTTCAGAAACTTCAGGGATAAAATTATATTTTTTTGCTTCTTTTGAAACCCTTGGATTTCCATCATAAAGCCCATTAATATCCGTTAAAATAATCAGCGCATTGGCATGTAAAAATCCGCTTACTAGCGCTGACAGCAAATCGTTGTCACCGAAGGTCAATTCCTCAATCGATACCGAATCGTTTTCATTTATGATTGGCAAGACACCTCTTTGAAGCAATTCATGAATGGTGGAAAAAAGGTTTTGAAAGCGGATCTTGCTGTAAAAATCTTCACGAGTTAATAAGATTTGCGCTGGTACCATATGAAACTCATTAAATAATTGAATATAATGCTGCATTAATAACCCTTGACCAACCGCAGCAGCTGCTTGTTTCCCAGCCGTACTATTAGGCCGCGATGGATAGCCAAGTGAGCCAAATCCCGCCGCAATTGCACCCGATGAAATCAAAATGACCTCATGTCCTTGGGCTTTTAAAAATGCAAGTGACTCGACGTGATCACGTATTTTCTCTTCAGAAATGGTTCCGGAAGCATTCGTAAGTGAACTGCTCCCAATTTTTACGACCACTAGCTGTTTCTTCATTTTAAGCTCGACCCTTCTTCAAAAAATAAAAAACGACCATATTCTGTCCTTAAAAAAGGACGGAATATAATCGTTTCCGCGGTACCACCTTCATTGATGCAAGCATCCTCTTGAACCCGTAACGTGGGGTACGACTTATGTTAGCATAAGCAGCATTCGGAGGGCAGGTTCAATCATCTTTTTATGAGAAACCTTTCAGCCTTTGGGTTTCACTCTCTATCACATTCCAATGATTTACTAGTCCCATACATTTTCCTTATGATAATTTCCTTTGATTATCCATAGAAATTAGGAAATTGTCAATATAATTTTTTGAAAATTTAAAGAAATCGCTTACCGATTAAAAGTTTACCATACTATTTAACATTTAAATTAAACAAATAGAATAGAATGTTAAGTGACATAGCAGGTTCGTAATCGATCATAAAAGGGAGATTCCTAAATGGAAAATAAACGCTTGTGGGTGTATGGGTTGATCGGTATGTTAACAACCGTCGTCGTACTTGCTTTCGCAAGACTTTCTTATGGCATTATCCTGCCATTTATGCGGGATGGGCTCCACCTTACATATAAAGAAGCGGGTTATCTTGGAACAACCACTTCACTCGGCTATTTAAGTACCATTATTTTCGCAGGAGTTCTTGCCTCTAAATGGGGCAGTAAACGTACCATTTTACTTGGGATATCACTTGTAACATTAGGATTATTGGGGCTTGCCTTTACGACTTCTTATTGGATCACCTTTCTTTTTATGATCTTATTAGGAATTGGAACGTCATTCACCTATACACCCTTCATCTCTCTACTCGTTGCTTGGTTTCCCCAAAAAAAGGGGACCATCATCGGGCTAACTACCAGCGGTGCAGGCCTCGGTATCCTATTTTCAGGCATAATCGTTCCATATCTTAGCAGCGTTAATCCAGAAAACGGCTGGAGATGGTCTTGGGGGATATTTTTTCTCATTGGTATCATTGTAATCCTCCTCACACTATTCTTTGTGAAAAATCCACCAATGGAAATGGCAATGGACAGCAAACCAGCATCTTCCCTAAAAGAAGTCTATAAAAACCCTAAAGTAATAAATGTTGGGCTTATCTATGGTATTATCGGAATCACCTATATCGTCCAAACCATATTTATTATGAGCTATATGATAGATTCAGGAATCAATACGAAATACGCTGGCCAATTAATGGCGTTAAACGGTATCCTATCAATTTTTAGCGGACCTGTTTGGGGATCTATTTCGGATAAAATTGGCCGTAGGACCTCATTAATACTCACGATGGGACTTACCTTATTTTCTATGGCCCTGCCTATTTTTTCCCCCACAATCCTTGGATTTACCTGTCATCTCATTATTTTAAGCTGTACTACCACTGGTTTGTTTACGTTAACACAGGCATTAAGCATGGATTACGTAAGGACAGCTGATATGCCTATAGCATTTAGTTATGTGACCTTTTATTTTGCCATCGGGCAATTTCTTGGTCCTACAATAGCTGGTTGGCTGATTGAAGATGGGGGAGGTTTCAAAAGCGCCTTTCTATTTATGTCTCTTTGCTTAGTCATAGGACTAGTTTTAACTTTTAAAGTTAAAAATTCAATACAAGGCAAGGCTTTGGCGGACATTCAAACAGATTAATTTCAAAATTGATCGATTAGTCAAGTGAAATTTGATGAAATTGAAATCCATCCCAACTAGAGAAAAAATCTGCCATGTAAAACGATAAAGAGTAGGAATTGGAAAAATAGCCAATTCCTACTCTTTTACTAAAAACTGACTCAAAAAATAATCTGAAACCTTTTCCGAATCAAGTCTAACAGAAATATAAGGCGGACGAACAACATTTCCCGTAACGAACGGTAAACCTAGCCACAAAACTTTATAATCGATGATTATAAATGAAAACGAAAGTCCTTCCTCCACTATTTTGTCTGGTCGAAGATCAAGCCACTTTTCATCCGAAATAATCGTTAATTTTACATGCTGATTACGATTAATTAATTTCTGTTTCCATTCCTGTGTCAGGGTGGTTAGTTTCGGTAACGAAATCACAATAGACTGGCAGCCCAATTCAATATCTTGAAAAACCTTTTCTACATTACGAGCATGCACCCATTGTAATTTTGGGTGCTGATGTCTAATCCACGTTCCTATATCCACGGTTCCAACCGTTTGCCGATGTTTCTGTTGGTATTCCACAAGCTGTCTTATCGTTTTTCGAGTATACACAGATTTCCGAATAAACGATTGATTGCTAACATGAATAAACTTCCCTTTTGTCCTCGTAATCGCTACATTTATCAGCCGTTCACTATCTTTTCCAGTTAAAAGCATGCCTGCACGAGTTTGCGGCTCACTGTCAACTGTGTCAAAGACCATGACATCCCGCTCACTGCCTTGAAACTTGTGAACAGTGGCGGCAATAATATCTGCTGTTACCCTTTCTTTTTCGTATAAATCCTCTAGGATTATTTCCATTAGGCTGGCTTGGGCGCGGTATGGTGTCACATAACCAATCGACCTTAAGCCGCTCAAATAGGATTCATGAATTAATTGAAAGGAAACACACGCCTGCCAAAGGTTCAATCTTGAATACGAAGTGCGCTCTGTCATACAGTGAGCCCCAGTAAAACTTGTATCAACCAGTACTGAAGCTCGATTGGGAAACGGAGCTTTATCGACGATTTCATTTCTGCTTTTCCACACACTTTCATGATCACCGACTAGCGAATGGTAGATATATTGATTGGTGAAGGCTGATATATCCGGGTGCATTCGGCGTTGTTCTTTCAATAAAAACAGATGCGGATGGACGTTTCCATCATTCACCCAATCTACGACTCCAGCGCGGTGAAAAATATCTTCTTTCAACCAGGTGGTCACAAGAGGGTCCCTTGAAGCAGCAATTGGCGGCAATTGTTTGAAATCACCGCAAATAATGATCCGTTTGCCAAGTGAAGCTGCAAACGCAGCCTGTGGAACATAAGCCATACTCGCCTCATCAAGGATGATGACATCGTACTCTGTTTCATAGATGGCAGGGTCGCTCGCAGCTTTTGCTAGTGTTGTCCCCACTATATAGGCATCTTTCACAAACTGAATTTCTTTTTGGCGAATCTTTTCTTGTATTCGAACAATCTTGGTCTCCAGTTCTAATAAATGATCAGTGTCCCGTTTGCTAAAAGATTGTGCTAAGTCCTGCTTAAGATTCCGTTTTTCTTCCATTAATTTATTTTTATCCTCAGCAAGATAGGGATCTTGCTTCTCGATTAACTGACTAGTTGTAATGTCTTCGTGATTAACAAGCAAATCACCCGAGTTGAAACCATAGCGAAGAACATCTCCCTCACGATAACGGTCTTTCTTTTTAATAAAATTAGCGATTTCATTGATCAGGACATCTACCGCTTGATTACTGTGTGATAAGATCAACACACGCTTTTCTTGAAAGTATTTATTGGCAGCCGTTCTGGCTAATGTGTAGGTTTTTCCAGTACCCGGCGGTCCCCAAACGAAAGTAACCGGATTATATTTTGACCGTAACACTAATTCGTGAACATTGCTTTTTATTTTATCGATTGGATGCTGTGCTGGCATGGATGGATCCATTAATTTTTTGACTCGAAGCCGTTTTTGCTTACTTTTTTTTATTTCATCAAGGCGCTGAATGAGCTGTTCAAGCAGTTCCCATGGATCATGAAAAAGGGTTGCTTCTGAAATCAAGTCACCAAATGATCGTTCGACGGAAAGGATGATCACTTTACCTTCTGATGATAACACGCGCCCCTTCTGTTTCATTCCTCCCCATTCAAGTCTAATCGAGGAACCTACAGGAATACGAACAGATGCAGAGGTATCAAAATAATAGGTAAAAGTACCATCATTAGATAACAGTCTGCCATTTAAAACAAGAACTTTGTTACTGCCATATCTTTTTAAATAGGTTATTTCATTCTGGAGCGCCTGCTGCCACTCTTTAATATATGAAACCGTACTAATCATTACATCTCTTCCTTTTAAATGAAAAAAGTTCAACCTATTGAAGATTGAACTCCTTTTTTGATGAAATTACTATCGCATGTTTATTCATTATAGACCAATCTTTGCAAAAAATGTATCCACTGCAATAAAAACTTACATAAAAAGACCACTAGTATCTGACAATCAAGTAAGCATACTAGTGGTTCTTAATAAACGTTAGCGGATATTATTTAGTGATTCTGTCAGGGTTTTGACAAGAAATTGTAAATCGATTTGTTCAATGTTTAACGGTGGCGCCAGGGTTAACACATTATTATATCCAGCAACCGTTGCTCCATTTTTTCCGATAATAACCCCGGCCTGTTTACAACTTGTGATAACTTGAGATACAAGATCAGCATCTAATGGTTCCTTTGTACTTTTATCCTTTACGAGCTCAATTCCTATTAATAAGCCCTTCCCTCTAACATTACCAACATAAGGATGATCCTGAAGCAGATTGGTTAAATCATTCAAGAGCTGGGCACCTAAATCTCTTGATCGATCAAACAATTTTTCTTTTTCCATTATCTCTAGGTTTTTTAATGCTAATGCACATGCAGCGGGATTCCCGCCAAATGTATTGACGTGGCGGAAGTAATCATATTCCTCCGTACCCTTAAATGCTTCGTAAATATCTTTTCGAACAGCTGTCGCGGAAAGTGGTAAATACGCACTGGTAATCCCTTTTGCCATGGTAATAATGTCCGGTTTCACATCATAATTCATAAAACCAAAGGGTTTCCCTGTCCGGCCAAAGCCGCAAATAACTTCATCGACAATGAGCAGGGCCCCGTGTTTTTCACAGACTTCTTTGGTTGCTTTCATATACCCATCCGGTGGAACGAGAATGCCGCCGCCCGTTATGATTGGTTCCATGATCATCGCCGCAATCGTTTCACTCAATTCCCATGTCATCGTTCGGTCAATTTCTTTTACTGATGATAGTTCACTTGGATCCGCAACATTGGTATCATCACGGTAGGAATCAGGAGGTGAAACATGGATGAACCCAGGTGCGAGCGGTTCATACTTATATTTTCTTTGCGCCTGCCCTGTTGCCGCTAATGCCCCCATCGAATTACCATGGTAACCACGGTAGCGGGAAACGATTTTATAACGGTTATGTTCACCTTTTTGCTGGTGGTACTGCCTCACAATTTTAAAGGCGGTTTCATTTGCCTCTGAGCCGCTGTTTGAGAAAAAGATGACATAGTCATCTCCAAGTATTTCATTGAGCTTTTCCGCTAGTTTAATAGCAGGGACATGACTTTGGGATAGTGGAAAATAAGCCATCTCTTTTAATTGCTCATAAGCTGCTTCCGCCAGTTCTGTCCGCCCATAACCAACATTCACACACCATAATCCTGCCATTGCATCCAAATAGCGTTTCCCATCTGCATCCGTTACCCACGACCCCTCAGCCTTCGTCGCAACAAGAGTTGCTTTCGGATTGTAAGGCTTCATCGAATGCCACACATATTGATCATCCTGAGCCAATAACGTCTCATGTGACCCGCTTGTTTGAACCATTCCCATCCCTCCATTATTGGTGCCTGACACCATTACTCACTTTTGCACTTATTCTATGCGTCAAATCTAGATGTGATCATTTTTTTCCGTGTATAGAAGTTTAAACCGTCTTTTCCATTTACATGGAGGTCCCCATAGAAGGAATCTTTCCAGCCCGAGAATGGGAAGAATGCCATTGTGGCTGGAACACCAACATTAATTCCAAGCATACCCGCTTCGGCTTCTTCCCGGAATTGACGGACTGCTTTTGCATTATTTGTATAGATTGTGGCGCCATTTCCAAACCTAGATTTACGGATATAGTCTAATCCTTCATCAAGGTCTTTAGCACGCAATAAACTTAATACCGGTGCAAAGATTTCTTCTCTAGCAATGGTCATCTCTGGGGTCACATGATCAAAAATGGTTGGGCCTAAGAAATTCCCTTCAGGGAGATCATCCATTTCCCTGCGTCCATCTCGAATTAACTCAGCGCCTTCTGATATCCCCTTTTCGATATAGCCAATAGCTTTGTCACGGTGCTCCTTACGAATAACAGGCGTTAACAACACCTCATCATCCATTCCGTTCCCGATCGTTAACTCATCCGCACTCTTCTTCAATGCTGTCACAAACGGCTGATTCTCACCGACCACTACAACCGCACTGCAAGCCATGCAGCGTTGACCAGCGCTTCCAAACGTAGAACTTATGATATTTTGAACAGCTTTATCTATGTTAGCATCGGGCATAACAATATGATGATTCTTCGCACCAGACAGAGCTTGAACTCTCTTTCCCTCAGCTGCCGCCCGTTCGTATACATATTTGGCTACTGGTTGTGAACCGACAAAGGAGATGGCTGCGATATCTTGATGCTCGAGTAAACCATTAACAACATCATGGGCACCATGGACAACATTGAGGATCCCCTTAGGTGCACCTGCCTCCGTGAACAATTCTGCTAATCGGTTTGCTAACATCGGCGTCCGTTCAGACGGTTTTAACACAAACGTATTTCCACAGGCTACTGCTAGAGGAAACATCCATAATGGCACCATCATTGGAAAATTGAACGGAGTTATTCCGGCAACGACGCCTAAAGGATAGCGGAACATTTCCGAATCGATGTCTTCTGCAATCCCCGATAACGTTTCACCCATCATTAAAGTTGGCGCACCTGATGCAAATTCGACACACTCAATGCCTCTTTGCACTTCACCGTAAGCTTCCTTATATGCCTTGCCATTCTCAAGAACAATCAATCTTGCTAATTCTTCATGATTTTCTGTTAACAAGTAGTGGTATTTAAAGAGAATTCTTGCTCTTTTTGGGACTGGTACACTTTTCCATTGTTTAAATGCTTCCTTTGCGGCCGTAACAGCAAGATTAACATCCTCTTTTGAAGAGACAGGGACCTTTGTTAACACTTGATTAGTAGCTGGATTGGGAACATCAAGTGTTTGTTCACTTATCGAGGCCACCCATTCGCCATTAATAAAATTTTTCAAAACCACTGTCTCATTTTGGGTCACATTCATGTCTTTTCCTCCTTATTTTTCTAATCATATTTTGAAAACCTTACGACATCGAAGACTTATAAACTTATTATCTCGCATCTATAAAAGGCTTTCATTAGACATTCTGTAAAATGACTGATAGATTTTCTGCAACAAATTGAACATTCATTTAACATTTAGGTTAGGAGCGATTCTCGGCTACAATGCTTGGTTCATGCTATTTTGTTGCGAAGACTCTAAGTAATCGTGAACAAGAAGCATAAATTCAATAGCAACCCTTTTCTCATGTTCCATAAAATCTTCACCTAACAGGTTTTCAAGCTTTTGCAATCGATGATATAAAGTTTGTCGTACAATAAAAAGTTTATTGGACGTTTCTTGCTTAGAGCCGTTACACTCCAAATAGGCTTTTAACGTTTCAAGGAGCTTGCCATTATATTTTTGATCATATAACATGACCGGCTGAAGATATTCTGATGCCAGTTCCCGCAAATCCGTATGTTTACTCATTTGTGAAATTAGCCGATATAAATGCAAATCCTCATAAAATTGATAGATTTGATTGTTTTTCATCTTTTGTTGAATTCGAAGGGTTTCTTTCGCTGTTTGATAACTCTTATGTACTTCACTGAGTGAAAAAATAAACTTTCCTGCTGCAATGATCAACTTTGAAGAACTTTGCTTGCGGATAAATTCTGACTCTTGAATCGATTCAATTGCTCTTTTAATCCGTTCTTTTAAATTACTTTTCGTTCGAATATTTAAGAGAATAAAAGTAATTTCATTGCGCTTTTCTACGAAAAATACAGCAAAGCCATTCTGTTCAAAAACGGAACGAAATAATAGTTTCATATAGGTAACATCTTGACTGGTTTTTTCCTTAACAGGGAAATGCTTCGTAATGACCACTGCCACATCATTTGTTTTAGCTTTAACACCATTCTCGATTAAATATTCCTGTATATCTTCGAGTGAATGTTCGCCCTCGAGCCAGCCGTGGAGCCATTCAAACTCCTCTACACGCTTTTTTTCCTCCACATACAATTCTCTTAATAAATGCTGAGCCATAGCCGTTGCCGTTCGGTCTAAAATTAATAAATCGTATTCATTGATGGGAATGTCCGATGAATAAATGGATAAATCAGCGTACTCCTGCCCAAATAAGGAAATCGGAGAGGAGGCAAAATAATCATTGACCTTTGAAGTGGCGCCTTCCAACTGATCAATAATCGTATTTTGTTCCTTGGGACTTATTTCAGGAACAAATAAGTATTCCTGATTTTTTAGACGAAAGATGATTTGTAGATCCAGGGCCGAGAAAATAAATTGGAGGATATCTTCATAGGTTTCAATCGTCAATAAGCGCTTATTTAAACTCTGTGAATAATTTTCCAAATCAGATATTTTTTGATATTGCTGGTTTATGATGACTGAGTGAATATCTTGTGTAATTTCCACAAACGGGACTTCTTTTTGAAAAATAATGATTGGAAAGTTATGTTCATTGGCAATCTCTATCACATCAGCAGGAATTTCAGACATGTAGGTTCCCATTTCTATACATAACCCAGCTGCCTTGTTATCAATCAACTCCCGTACCATGGAAACAAACAAGTTCACATCATCCTTCGAGGCAACACCAGTTGATAAAATAAGCTCATGTCCATTTAAAAGTTTGCCAATCTTGGTGACTTCAACCACATGCACCCATTTGACTATTCGTTGAATGCCCCTATTTCCAGCGATCACCCCTGCCTGTTCAAAATGCTTCCGTTTTAAAATATCAGCTACTGTAAATTGAATATGTTCTTTCATAGGCATATCCCCTTGAAATTAAAACTTTAAAATTAGTGGAAAAGGATTGGCATGTCAACCAATCCTTTTCTACTTATTCCACCATATAACCAGTTTAGATTTTTGCCTGATTTTGATTAATTAATAGACTGGAAAAATATTTCCGTCCATTTGCTGTCCCTATTATAAGTGTTTCAGTTACATTTCCATTGTGGTGTAAAAAATCAACAGTGGCCCCATTTAAATGTTCTCTTACACCACTTATAAGGCAACCCTTTTGGAGTAAAAAATCAATTTTATCCCGCTCATTTAAGTATTGTTGATAATCTGACATATAGACCTCCCTTTTTTCTTTAAACGATCTGGAATATCCATCCATTTAATATAAATCCACATTATTTGGGATCTCGTCTTCGACAGTTTCATAGGCTTTCTCCTCAATAACCCAATCACGCCCAACTGATATTCCCAAATATTTTTCATCACTTGGATCTTCTATTTCTGCTTGCTTATACTTTTTAAACCACCAATTTTTCGCAAGAATATAGTAGATTCCTGCCCCAATAATAAACCCTACTAGAAACCCATAATCGGGCGTAAAATAGGAAACGCCTGCCCCGATAATCCAGGCAATGAAACCGGCTAAGTTTACACCGCCCGCATACCGATACTGTCCTTGATCTTCATATAAATCAGGGACATTCACTCGTCTTTTTCGGAGCAAATAATAATCGGCAAACAAGATGCCCACAATAGCAGCTAAAATACCACCGACAAAGAGCAGCACTTGAATGATGATGTCAAACAATTGCCATGGCTGAACCACTGTTCCGACAATACCAGCCGTGATAACACCCGCCCAAAATGGAAACCTAGGACCGCCAACATTTGAGAAAATCGTTGCGGCTGGTACTACATTTGCTGCTGTATTAGTTGACCACTGGGCTAAGACAATCATCAGCAGCAATATAGCAAGGATAAAACCGCTAGCTGCCTTTTGAAGCGCCACAACTGGGTCCGCATTTAACACAGCTATATAGGAAACAGCTCCTATGATGATCATAAACGTTTGAGTTAAAGGCATTGCCACAAGATTTCCAATTAACGAAGCCTTATTTCGCTTAAACCAATTTTTTTCGTTCATCGGTGCTTTCATATACCGAGAAATGGAGGGAATATCTGCACTTAATGTGGCCCAAAAGCCCATATTACTAAATATAACAACTAAAAAGGCAGAAAAAGCAGCACCGCCTGTTACTGGGGATTCTACCCAGCTCCAAACACTTCTTCCCGCTGCAGCAGCTTGATCGGATAATGAAACATACATCCATAAGGAGATGATTAGAATAATCGGTGCAGCTAAATCAGCAAACCGTTCAATCGATTTAATACCAAGTGCGGTATTGACTAATTGAACAACCGCAAAAATCAGGAAGCAGACAAACCAATTATCAAAGCCAAATAAAATATTTAAAATTCCATTCATCGCTGTAGAACCAAAATAAGTATTAACACCAAACCACATAGAGGCCGTTATTCCGCGGGTAATCGAAGGAATATGGGTACCAATGGTTCCAAATGGTGCCCGCATATACACTGGAAATGATATTCCATGTTCAATTCCAATATCGGCTATTAAAGAGATGAAAAAGCCAATCGCCAAACTGCCAATTACTGTAGCCAGAATGACCCATGGTAATGAAAGGCTCATAACCCCTGCCCCGCCGATTGCAAAGGTGGCAAGAACGACCACCATTCCTACCCACATAAATGAAAAACCTAATTTGGTAATTTTCCTGTCTTTATGATGGATGGGGAATAAATCTGGTGATTTCAAGTGGCTTTTTTTCATATAAACACTCCTCGTTTTCAATAATATTTTAATAACCCAAGATTAAAAGACGACAGGTCAGATTAAAATGGAAAGGGTAATTGCTCAGGGAAGTGCCTTGAGCAATTACAGGAGTGCATTTATTATTGGATTTGAGCTATTTTGCGGTTATGGTTTGATCATGACTTAACGGGGTATTGACACTATATTTTTCCCGTTTCAAATATTGGCCAGAACCAGGTTTGCCAACAAACTGCTTGTCGCGGACCACATATTCCCCACGCACTAACACAGAAACAGGCTCACCTGTGACCTTCATTCCCTCAAAGGCATTGTAATCAACTGCCATATGATGGGTTTCAGCTGAAAGAACACGTTCTACAGTCGGATCAAAAATGACAAGATCCGCGTCAGCACCAATTGAAATCGTCCCTTTTTTAGGGAATAGGCCAAACAGCTTAGCAGCTCGCGTGGAGGTAAGATCCACAAACTGATTTAGACTAATCCGCCCTTTTTTCACCCCCTCTGAGAATAAAATTGATATTCGATCCTCGATAATCGGCCCGCCATTCGGGATTTTGGTAAAGTCATCTCTGCCTAAATCTTTTTGTCCTTTAAAGTCAAATGAACATTGGTCGGAGCCAAGTGTTTGCAATTGCCCGCTCTTTAAGGCATTCCACAAAACCTCTTGGTTCCACTTTTCGCGTAAGGGCGGTGACCAAACATATTTTGCCCCTTCAAAATTAGGCTTTTCTAAGTAACTTTGATCAAGGACTAAATATTGTGGACAGGTTTCTCCCCAGACATTTATCCCCTTACTCCTAGCTTTCGTAATTTGTTCGACTGCATCAGCGCAGGATACGTGAACAACGTAAAGCTGCGAATTTGCTAAACCGGTAAAGTTGGCCGCTCTGCCCGTGGCCTCTCCTTCTAGTTCCTGCGGTCTTGTTAAAGCATGATAAATGGGGTCTGTATTTCCATCTTGAAGTGCCTTGGTGGTTAGGTGATCAATTACATCACCATTTTCAGCATGGACCATGACTAATGCTCCATGCTCTTTGGCTAATAGAAGTGTGCGGAAAAGGGTGGCATCATCAGCCTGAAAGACATTTTTGTAGGCCATAAACACCTTAAACGATGTAATGCCCTCTTCGTTAATGACCTGTGGAAGTTCATTTAAAACGTCCTCATTAATTTCTGAAATCATCAAATGAAAGCTATAGTCAATCACTGCTTTATCCCTAGATTTAGCATGCCAGGTTTGAATTGCATTTTTTAACGGTTCACCTTTATTTGTTAAGCAAAAGTCAATGACCGTTGTGGTACCGCCAAAAGCAGCTCCAATGGTTCCTGTTTCAAAATCATCCTTGGTAACAGTCCCGCCAAAAGGCATATCTAAGTGGGTATGGGGATCGATGCCGCCAGGAAAAACTAAGCATCCTTTCGCATCGATGATTTCCGCTCCAATTGCAGATAGATTAGAGCCGATTTGCGTTATTTTTCCATCTTCAATTAAAATTTCTGCTTGATAGGTGTCGGAAGCAGTGACAATCGTGCCATTCTTAATAATCCTTTTCATCAATCATTCCTCCTAAACTATTATTTTGTTATATCAGCTTTGCACTCAACAGCGGCATTTAAAGCTGACTGCCGCTCATTCCATGTCATAGGCGGCAGCTCTCTCGCAGCCTCAACCATATCAATCGCGCCATCAACGGGACAAACGATTGAGCAAAGGTTACAGCCCACACAATCCTCTTCACGAACCTTGAGATAGCTTTTCCCCGAAGCATCCGTCAACATATCAATACACTGATGGGATGTATCTTCACAAGCGATATGACATTTATTGCAGTTGATACAAACATCTGGATTGATTTTAGCTACAATATTGTAGTTTAAGTCCAAGTTTCCCCAATCTGAATATCTTGGTACAGACTTTCCAACAATTTCTGAAACAGAAGAGATTCCCTTCCCATCTAAGTAATTGCTTAATCCATCAATCATATCCTCGACGATTCTAAAGCCGTGATGCATGGCAGCCGTACATACTTGAACACCGCTTGCACCCATGAGCATAAATTCAACTGCATCCTGCCAAGTAGAGATCCCGCCAATGCCTGAGATCGGTACATTGATTTGTGGATGCCTAGCACATTCTGCCACCATATTTAAGGCGATGGGCTTAACAGCAGGTCCACAATAGCCGCCGTGAGCGCCTTTCCCAGCTACATGAGGAATCGTATTCCAGGTATCGAGGTCCACGCCCATTAAACTGTTAATCGTGTTAATCATACTGATCGCATCAGCACCACCTTCACAGGCAGCCTCAGCTGTTGCGGTAATATCCGTTATATTGGGAGTTAATTTAACGATTACTGGTGTTTTCGCTACTTCTTTTACCCAGTAGGTTTGACGTTCAACCAGTGCCGGTACCTGCCCGGAGGCAGAACCCATGCCGCGCTCAGCCATTCCATGCGGGCAGCCAAAATTCAGCTCGAGTCCATCCACACCTACATCTTCGACACGCTTCACAATTTCATGCCATTTTTCCTGCTGAGGCTCAACCATTAATGAAGCGATGATGGCATGGTTAGGGAATCTTTTTTTCGTTTCATAGATTTCTTTTAAATTTATGTCTAATGGCCGATCGGTAATGAGCTCAATATTATTAAATCCTGCTACTCTTTTCCCATTAAAATGATTGGCAGCAAATCTCGATGAAACGTTTAAGATTGGATCCCCTAATGTTTTCCATACCGCACCGCCCCAGCCTGCTTCAAAGGCTCTTTGCACCTGATATCCGGAGTTGGTCGGTGGTGCGGACGCAAGCCAGAATGGATTAGGCGACATGATCCCTGCAAGATTCGTACGTAAATCAGCCATCTCTTCTCCCCCTTTGTTTATACAGAACCTACAGCCGCGTATTGCTTTTGAATCGCATAGGCAACATTTTTCCCTTGCTCTGCGGCGGTTACAACCATGGCATCACCGTTCCCTTTTCCAAATACCACATCCCCGCAAGCAAAAATTTTCGGATTGGACGTTTGCATTGTGTCCTGATTGACTTTGACAACACCGCCTGCATGTTCAAGATCAAACGCCTCGATTAATTCCAAGTGCCTTGTTTGACCGATTGCTTTTATGACTGCATCGACAGGAATCACAAACTCTGAACCTTCGATCACAATAGGGCGTCGCCGACCATCCTGTTCTTTCGCATCGAGCTTCATTTTGACACATTCAATTCCGATTACACGGCCGTTTTCATTGCCAATGATTCGTTTTGGAGCGGTTAACCAACGAAATTCTACTCCATCTTGTTTAGCAAATTCATATTCAAAATCATAAGCTGTCATTTCTTCTTCCGTTCTTCGGTATAAAATTTTTACATTCTCGGCACCTAAACGAATTGAACAAGTTGCACCATCAATTGCTGTATTTCCAGCACCCACGACGACGACTCGTTTACCAACAAACCCAGCCGATAACTGCCCGCTTTTTGTTTCCTTTACAAATTCTATGGCATCGTAGACACCCTCTAAGGTTTCGCCTTCCACCCCGAGGTTTGGAACGTGTGCCATTCCAACTGCTAAAACCACATGATCATAATTTTTTGTTATTTCTTCAACTGAAATATCCTTGCCTACCACGGTGTTGGTCCTAATTTTTACTTGTAATTTCTCAACCTGTTCCACTTCCCAGAAAGAAATCCTTTGAGGTAACCGAAACGATACGATTCCATACGTATTTAAGCCCCCGGCTTTATCGGCAGCTTCAAAGATGGTTACTTGGAACCCTAGTCTTGCAAGTTCCCTAGCCGCTGATAAACCTGCAGGTCCGCCGCCAATTACGGCTACGGTCTTACCATTTGGGATACCGGGCTGAAAAAGTTGTTTTTTATTATGAATGGCCCAATCAGTGGCATAACGCTGCAGATTCCCAATCATGATTGGTTTTGTGGAATGATTGAGGACACATGCACCCTCACAGAGTTCTTCTGTAGGACAAACCCTTGCACAGCTGGCTCCCACTGGATTAGAGGACATAATTGTTTTTGCAGATCCTAGTAAGTTTCCTGAGGCAATTTTTTTAATAAAAGTGGGAATATCGATACCTGTAGGGCAGGCTTTAATGCATGGAGCGTCATAGCAATATAGACATCGATTCGATTCTTCCATCGCTTCTTGGTTTGTTAAACCTTGTTCCACCTCTAGAAAATTCTGTTCAAGATTGGTTAAGGATAGCCGCAGTACCTTTTCATTTGCCAAAAGAAACCCTCCCTTTTTTTAAAATGTAAGCGCTTTATTTATTTTTTATATCGATAAAACCGACCCCCTTTTTGAGAAGATTTTATTGTTCGCAGAAAATTCTGCATCTTATTTTCATTCTACAGACCTAACATAGTCATTTCAGCTAACAATCTGTAAAATGATGCAAACCTTTAATTAACCACTATGTAAAAAGAAATTGGGTCATTTACATGGAGGAATTAGCTTAAGATGAATTGTAAAGTAGAATTAGACTGGATTGTTGGGTTGGCAGATAGGAATACTTCTTGTACTTTTCTGAATACTTTATCAATTTAACATAAGCATAGCAAAAAAATTGTAAAAACAAATCGAACTGTCAAATTATCTTCCATTGTTTTTTTAGTAAGTTAAGCTCACCAGTTTCTCGGTAAACCTTCTCAGACTCAAGTATCGATATAAACTGTGCTTAAAAAAATTTATCGACATTTTATAACAATAGAAATTATAGCTGGAAAAACTGACCAAAAAAAAGTACCTTCCTAGAAGGTACGCAGAATTTTGTTACTGTTGATAATATTTAGCAAGAGCAACAATCATTGCACCCATTCTTTCGATCTCAGGTACAAGGACACGCTCAATCTCTTCCTCGCAAAGAGCTTCAAATGTTACTTTACCAATCGCAACAGCTAGTACATGATGGTTAAAACAAGCTTTAATCTCTTTTTCTAGTTGATGATCCCGCGCATACTCAAAAAGTGACCGTACTTGAGCAGCTGTTGTAAAACAGACTGCGTCACACTGGTGCGTGATCAGTTCTTTACATACTAATTCAACGGTTTCAGCAGCAGGGGCAATATGCTGGTACGGAAGAATTTTTTGGATTGCTGCACCCCGATCTTCTAAAAACCGAGTTAGTTTAGAGGCTGTTTCACCATGTAACTGAACCATTATTCTTTTTTTAGAGAAGTCAAATCCTTCTAGTCTACGAACCAACCCATTGGTTGTCCCATCCTCATCAACCGCTATTGGTTTAATCCCAATTTTTTTAAGTGCAGCCAGTGTTTTATATCCGCGCACAGCTACCTTTGCCTTTCCAACACTTTCTATAAATCTTTCAGCTAAGCCGAGTTTTTCAGCCACTTGTACCAATGTCTCAATACCAGTACCAGTTGTGAATATAACCCAATCAGCCCCCTTTTGGATAAACTCAAGTATATCAGGTTCCAATTCTTGTTCAGCTAAAAATACCGTTCCTTGAAGGGGACGGACAAGTGGAACGCCACCTTGTTTTTCTATTAACTTACTAATTTCTTCAATTTTACGTGAACCGCCTACCATCACTCGTTTTCCAGTTAGACCCTTTTCCATTGCCTTAACCTCACATATTGAATTTTTACTAAATCTTTCTATCTAGTTTTCCACTTGCCCATTGTTCGATTTCATGGGAGGGATAAATATGGACTCCTTTTTTTCCAGAGGCAGCTACTTCTGCCATAGCAATGGCCACATTTTTTGCAGAGATGGCTTTATAAGGACGAAGTGGGCCAATCATAATAGTATTTAAAAAACCGCTAGCTTTGGAAGCTATGCGTTCACCTAAGCGAAATTCTTCCCTCTCACCCAACAACAAGGAAGGGCGGAAAATATGTAAGGAATTCAAGCCCATTTTTGTTAGAGATTCTTCTATCTCTCCTTTAACATGATTATAAAATATTTTCGATTTGGCATTTGCCCCCATTGCAGAGATCATTAGAAAATTTTCGACGCCGGCCTTAGCTGCTAATTTACCCGCCTCGAGTGGGTAGGTGTAATCTACCTTCCGAAAAGCTTCTTGACTTTTCGCCTTTTTAATCGTTGTCCCTAAGCAACAATAGACATCGGTTACGTGAAACCATTCCGAGAAATCTTCCAAATGATCAAAATCAACTAGGTGATATTCACATACCGAATCCGTAATTTGAATCGGTCTTCTTACCATCAAATGGATTTTTTCGTACTGATGCTTCTGAATAAGAACCTTTACTAATTCATTGCCAACCAGCCCGCTTGCACCCATGACTAGTGCCGTCTTTTTAGTAAAACTCACACAAGTTCCCCCTTTCCATCACTTTGACCAATCCTATGTTTCTGCCTCTTTCGTTTCCACTTTTATTTTCCCATTTCTTCTTACAATAAGGAACATAAAAATCAGAAGGATCTCAACTATCAGACTAATTAAATTCCAAGTGTAAAACGAGAAACGTAAAAGGTCCATGGTGTTCTTAAACATTAGAATTGAGAAATAACCTACGATCAAGCTAATAGGCAGTAAATAAATATTCATATTTCGTTTAAATAGAAAACTTAAACTGTAATTGATTGCATAAAGAAGGAATGCAGATTTCGAAAACATAGTCGGCAGCCAGGCAGCCGTAATAATTAAATCAAGCCGATCTAGAAAATCGGTAATATTTATTTGTTGAATCATCATTAAACTGGGATACGTTGACTGTTTGACAATTTGTTCCCCTAAGACGGCTAGTGCGGAGACCATGACAATAAAAAAGAGGAAAAGCCCCAGCCCAGTCCCAATAATAACGGCTCTTCTCGCTTCCTTAACAGGATTGATAGCGGAAATGATAATTAAAAAGAAAATCATTTCTCCCATCCAAGAAAAAGTAACGAATACCGATCTTAATAGAGCGGGAATCGATTTCCAGCCGAACAGCGGCTGCAAATTCCCAAAATCCCACTCATTCATTAGGAAAAAAGGAAGCAAGGCGACGACAATAAATAATAATCCAAAATGGATGGCGGTCACCCGAGAAATAACTTCAATTCCTGATATGGAAATATAGACAATGGCTAACATAGACAAGACCATAAGGATATCATTGGGTGTTGTGGGCAGCAACACTGTCGCAACAAAGTCAATCATTGATCTTACATCTCTAACCAAGGTAAAAAAGACAAATAGAAGAAAAAGAAGAACAAATCCCTTTTCTTTCCACTTACTCTTTTCTCCGATTAAAAATAAGTGTTGTAGTCTCTCAACATTGTTCTTTTTGCCAAAAATAAGGAAAATAAACAAGATTAAAATGGGATAAATAATGATAGGGACTGCCCAGGCATTTTGGTCACCTTGTTGTAAAATAATCTGGGGCAGACTGATAACAGGTGCTGTGAAAATTAAATTGGCAACCAATAAAATCAACTGTAGATTTGATATTTTCTGCTTCATAATTTTACCACCATTTTAGCAATCCCTTCAAAGGTTACATTTAAAAATGTTGTAAAACCACTTAATGAGAGATTGAACATATCTAGAAGAGAAATTAGTAGTGTTAATCCAACACAAATGTAGACCCATTTACGCTCTTTTTTGCTCACAACTTTTGCTTTAATAATATATATGAGATAACTTAACAAACATATAAAAACAACGATCATTCCTGTTTTCATGTTGTCATTCCTTTTCTATGATTCCTAAATTAGTCGATCGTTGGATATCCGCATCAACTTGAACTGTGACCTTTAACTTTGGCAGCATAGTTCGCCAGTGTTCTTTCCAATTTTTCTCCCATTTTTGGTTGTGATTTTTATAGAGATACCAACCAAATCCATATACATCCACACCAGATTTGTGGGCATGCCCCAAAATGGATTGAATATCATTTCTAATTTCACTCTCCATTTTTCTAATAATAAATTGATAGGTTTTGGGATCTTCAATTCTTAAATTAGGTTCATTTTCAAATAAAACACCCGCAGCTTTTACTTTAAGAACAAAGGCAGGGACACCTTTCTCAAACTTTAAATGAGGTTGAACATGATTTTCAAAAATTTGCACTGACATTTCCATGTCCTTAGACACTGGAAAGGAAAGGGATTTTTTTTGCATTCTTTCAAACAACCATAATATTCCAATTCCTTCTTGTTTAGTGGTTGAAAACGCAAGCTTGTCATCCTTGAAAACAGCAAAGCTTTCGAGTTGGACTTCATTCTTTTTCTTATCGCCTTTAATTGTACCCGCATTTTCAACCCTGGGAATAACCATATCTTTTCCAGGCCGATTTAAATCTTGAAGGGCATCTCTGACCGTCATATTGATACTGTTTTTAGACATCTCCCGCATACCTTCTCCTGAATATTGTTCCATTCGTGGCTGTGCCTTTAATACGTTCACTGCTTCCCCTTTTGAAATTAACAGAAATGTAGAGATACGGGAACGGGGTTGTACGAAAGCTGCATTTAATGATTTAGAAATTCCCTCTTTAGCAAGGTCTTCTCCTATTATATGGACTCTTCTATGGCCCAAATAAAGTCGCCTCGATAACTTCATCTGGATATCTTCTAATCCTTGTCTTTGGTTACCTCCCAAACCTTGAGCAATAAGGAAGGGGCCTTCACCACTAGTGCCGCCGCCCCCGCCGCTTGATCCAGCCCCACCCATGGAGCTCGGCAAGGGAACTTGAACAGAATAAAGGTATTTGTTGTCCTTGCCTTTATCTACACCTGTAGCAACAATAAAGGCGATATCGTTAATTTCAGACCGATCCCAACAGCCAGTTAGTACAATGACAGAGCATATAATCATGATTAATAGCCGGGCTGATCTCATGATGATTCCCCCTCTTCATTCCCTTTCCCAGGTGATGGCTTCATATTTCCAGCTTGTCTAGTAATATCGAATTTAACTGTTTGACTTGGCCTTTTGTTCATAGCCCACCATGGAACCCGAATGAACACATCTTTAAGTCCTTTAAACGATAAAGGGGCTAGTGGTGAAAAGTAAGGTATGCCAAACGACCTTAATTTGCATAAATGTGTTAAGAGAACTAAGAGTCCCAGTAGAATCCCAAATAACCCAAACACACCTGCTAGAGCAATAAAGGGAAACCGTAGAAGCCGAATCGAAATAGCCATATTAAATCTTGGGATCGTGAACGAGGCAATCCCCGTAAGTGAAACAACGATAACCATCGGAGCTGAAACGATTCCAGCCTCTACCGCAGCTTGACCAATTACAAGTGCCCCTAGAATACTAACAGCCTGACCAACTATTTTCGGCAGTCTTACACCCGCTTCTCTTAATGCTTCAAAGGCAATTTCCATAATTAAAGCCTCGACAAAAGCTGGAAAAGGGATTGCCTCTCTGCTTGAAGCAATACTAAATAACAAATTTGTTGGAATCATTTCCTGATGGTACGTTGTAGTTGCCACATATAAAGCAGGCAGAGTCAGAGCAATAAACACAAATATAATACGGAGAATTCTGAGAAAAATGGAAATATGGAAGCGATGATAGTAATCCTCGCTAGCCTGCAGGAATTGCCAAAAAGTAGTTGGCATAATTAATGCTAATGGAGTTCCATCGACGATAATGGCTACTCTTCCTTCTAGCAAATTTGCAGCAATTGTATCCGGCCGTTCTGAGTTTTGGATTTGTGGGAACAAACTCCAAGGATTATCCTCTATCAGTTCCTCTATATATCCACTTTCTAAGATTCCGTCAATTTTAATTCGATCCAACCGCGCCTGCACCTCTTTAATGAGTTCAGGTGCCGCCAATCCATCTACGTACATGATGGCAATGCCTGTTTTGGTTTCTTCCCCGATATCTTTCGAAATAATTTTTAGTCGATTGGATCGAATCTTATGTCGAACAAGCGCCGTGTTAACTCTAAGACTCTCAGTCATCCCTTCGCGAGGTCCACGGACAACGGATTCAGTCTCAGGTTCACTTACACTTCTTCTTTGACCGCCCTTTGCATCAATGACAATCCCTTTATCCACTTGATCAATTAATAAAACTGTATTACCTTTTAAAACATTTAACACAGCATCATCCATCAACGAAATTTCTTTCACAGAACTCACCGAAAGAATTTTTTTTATCAAAAAATCAGCAGAAACATTCCCTTTGTCCATTTCATTAATTATTTGGTTTATTCCATGGAATTGAATACTCGCAGTATCGACTAATCCATCTACAAATACCAATATGGACATGACTCCACCTGCACAAAACGGGCGGAAGACTATGTCAGAGCAGTCCTTAAAATGCTCTTTTAAAATTTGTGTGTTCTTTGATAAATCGGTTAAAATTTCTTGATTGATTTTTTCACTATCTAATTTACGAGGATGACCATTTAACATTTTTTTAAATTTTCGCATCGAAAACTCCGCTATGTATAAATTTTCTTATTTACCTGCCTGCAAATACATGTATGTTTGATTAGTTCTTATACTTTAACCCAATTATTCAAAAATATTCCTTTTTCACCAAGTCACTTGTATGTTAACAACTTGGACATACTTTAAAATGTGTAAAATTTTTTATAGAGGGAACGGAAATAACATACTTAAGCTTTTTAAAAGGCAAGTTAATAAAAAATTAAGTTTACTGTTCTATGATCATGACGTACTAATAAATGATCTAGCGAGGTTTAGTCATGAAAAAAAATACTTTTATTATATTTATACTCGCCGGGGTCTTTTGCCTTTCCATATTCAAATGGAACCAGGTGGAAAGTATTCTACAATCGAAAATTGTCAAGGCACAAAACACATTAAACGCTCACACAGATACCTCCACTAATGATACCGGATCTGACATCAAACAAACCTCTAATGATGTTGCATCAGATTTACAACAATCTGATTCTTCATCAACATTGGAACACGAGAATAATAAACCAATCTTTCAGGTTGGGGTGATCAGTGATACACATATAGATTCTAAAGAAGTACCAAATGGTAATAACAAATTAGAACCTGCATTGCTAGATTTAAAGAATATCGCACCTGAATATGATGTGTTAGCAGTTAATGGAGATATGACGAATCATGGATTGGTAGAAGAATACGAATTATTTAAATCCATTTTGAAAAAAAACATTCTTACCGGTGCTGATGAATTTATGGTAATAGGTAACCACGAATGGCTTGAAAAACGAGCACTTCCTAAAAGTAAGGTAACGGATGAGGAATTGAAGAATAGATTTATGAACGAAATAAATGTTCCAGGAATTTATTATGATAAATGGATTAAAGGCTATCATTTTATTACAATTGCAGGGGAAAAATCAGCTGCAACGATGAAAGCTGCCTATGGGACGGCGGAGCAAGATGCTGCCTATGTCTCTAATGAACAATATGAGTGGCTGGAAAGGACACTGGCAGAAAAAGCAGAAGATCAAAAACCAATTTTTGTATTTTTCCATCAGCCCATTACTAATACTGTTTATGGAAGCGAATGGGGCGCGGGGCTTGAGGACCAAAAAATCTTAGCATTACTAAAGAAATACCCTCAAGTAATTCTATTCACAGGACACTCTCATTACCCATTGAATAATCCAAAAAGTATTTATACTGACGGAATTACAATGGTAAATACAAGTTCAGTTGCTTATACCTATACACCAGAGGGTGGACCAAACTACATCCTCTCACAAGGGTGTGTAGTAAATGTTTTTCAAAATAAGGTAGAAATCATGGCAAGAGAATTCAGTACACAGTCATGGATCAAGACAGTAACAATCCCATTAAAAAAACCTAACCAGTAAAATATTGGTTAGGTTTTTTATGTCTCCTATGATTTTAATTGTTTTTATGTTGTTCAACTGTTTCCACCAATTTAAATAAGAAATGATAGATTAACTGAAAGGCCTCGCCAATTGATATATCCTCATGAAATCCCTCAACATAGTTCAAAGCAAAGTTCAAATTCCAAAGACCATCTTCATGGCTGAACATTAAATCAAATTTTGCTTCCTCGCCATGCAAATGTGCATTGAGCTGTTCCTTAATTACTTGCTCAAATTTCTTTTGGAGCTTTAAACCTAACATAACATCATATGTACCGAAGACATCATCTGCTTCCAGCGAAATGGCATCTACACTAATGACATCAAACCATTTTGATTCTAAGTAAATAAACTCATTTTTTTTCTTTTTTAGATATTCTAGTGGTTCGGATAAGAAAGCAGAGGATTCATTCCGGATCATATTTTCCGTTTCTTTATCACAACGTTCAATATAAGCATCCGTAAAGCGTGCCCCCTCATTCTCAATTAATGGCCCATTGTATTCAAGCTTATTCTTCTCTATATACTCTTTTTCTTCAGGAAAAATTACTATACCATCATTGTTTATACCTTCTTGCTGTTCTGCTATATATTGTTTTAATTGTTCCTTTAACATAAAAATCCTCCAATCAATATTATCTACTATCATATTGAATTTATTTTAACAAAAAAGCAAATTTAGTATGGTAAAAAAGCAAAAAAAGGTGTCAGGCAAATTAATGGTGCCTGACACCTTTCCTTTCATTTAATTTTCCATTACTTTTGTTCCAAATTGTGGGCGTGCAGGTACTGATTCACCTGGATCTTCTGCTTGTTTAGCCCGCTTGATGAAGAGAGCAAGAACTAGTGCGAGTCCCGCGATAAAGACACTGATGAAAAAGGCATCATTGATTCCTTCTAGCATTGCTTTCATAGCGATTTGCTGCTTCATTTGTGCAAGTACTTCCGTTGATGGTGGTGCGGTCAGTTTCTTCATCGCTGCCGCACCAATTTCGGTTGCATGTGTTTTGGCACGTGTCGACATAACTGTTACAAGTAAAGCTGTACCAATCGCTCCCGAGACCTGTGACATTGTATTATTCATGGCCGTACCATGCGGATAAAAACGCGCTGGTAACTGATTTAAACCATTTGTAGTAACCGGCATATTTACCATCGACATCCCAAACATACGGAGAGTATATAAAACAATTAAATGACTATAGGTGATATCCAAAGTTAATTTACTAAATAAATAACTAGTAACTACAGTGATCGTTAGCCCAATAATGGCCAATAACCTCCCGCCAAACCTATCAAACAATTTACCTGTAATAGGCATCATAATGGCCATTACGATTGCACCTGGAAGAAGCATTAAACCGGCATCAATTGGGGAGATTCCTCGAATGGTTTGAACATAAATAGGAAGTAAAAGCATTCCTGAAAACATGGCCATTGTGACCACCATTGAAATAGCAGAGGATAAGGCAAACATTGGGTATTTATAAATTCTAAAATTGAGCAATGGACGCTCTAGCTTTAGTTGACGTAATATAAAAGTTACTAAAGAAATAACACCAATCGTAAGCGTACCGTAGACTTGGGGACTATCCCAGCCTTCTTTACCCGCTGAACTAAATCCATAAAGTATTCCTCCAAACCCAATACTAGATAACAATACGGATAAGAAATCGAGTCGGATATCCACTTTTCCCTTTTTATCTTTAAGCATAAAAAAGCCAATTAATAGAACGATTAAAGCGATGGGAGTTACAAAATGAAACAACATTCTCCAGTCATAGTGTTCAATAATCCACCCTGATAAAGTAGGACCGATAGCTGGAGCAAACATTAATACTAAACCAAAAACCCCCATTGCTGCTCCACGTTTTTCAACTGGAAAACTTGTTAACATGACATTCATTAGAAGCGGCATCATAATAGCAGATCCTGCTGCTTGTGTCATCCGGCCAGTTAATAATAAAGGAAAAGCGTGAGCAAAACCTGCTACTAAAGTTCCGATAGTAAATAATCCCATAGCCGCTAAAAATAATTGCCGAACCGAAAATTTTTGGATTAAAAATGCCGAAAGTGGAATTAAAATTCCGTTTACTAACATAAAACCTGTTGTGAGCCACTGCACAGTTGACGGCTCAATTTTTAAGTCCTTCATAATTGAAGGCAGTGCAATATTTAATAAGGTATTATTTAAGAATGCTATAAAAGCACCAATCATCAAGACTGCAATAATACCATATGGTGGACGATTATTCACTTGCTTGGATAAATCCATCCATTTTCCCCCTTATTGAACTAATCGTTTATTTTTTTATACCCTTATTCCACATCAATAATATAATATACTGTCATTTCAATTATTGCAATAAAAAAAAAGCTCAATTAATGGGTTTGTAATGATGGATTAAATGAGGTAGTATTATTTTATACAAGCAGTATAAATCCAACTATAGGTGATTAAATGTACACGCGAAAACAAAATGTCATTAAGGCTGCACATCAGCTGTTTATTGACAAAGGCTTTCATTCCACTTCTATTCAGGATATTTTAGACTACAGCGGTATTTCGAAAGGGACATTTTATAATTATTTTTCTTCAAAAAATGAATTATTGATTGGGATTTATAAAACCATTAATAAACAACTGGAAAAAGATCGAAATGATTTATTAATAGGCCAAGATCCTTCAAACATTGATATATTTATTAATCAACTCGAATTACAAATGATTACAAATAGAAAAAACAAACTAATCACTATTTATGAAGAGGTAATGTCTTCTAATGATTCTGACCTCAAACAATTCATCCAGGAAACTCGGTTAAATTCACTTTTCTGGTTTTATAGTCGGTTTATCGATCTCTTCGGTGAGGATAAAAAACCCTATATGCTGGATTGTGCGATTATGTTTCAGGGGATTATTCAACATAATTTACAGTATAACCGAATGGCCTATGAAACTGGTGAAAAAGTTAGACAGGTTGTCCGATATAGTGTTGGACGGTTAGTTAAAATGGTAGAAGATGTATCTGAAGCAGAAGTTCAGCTGCTTGATCCTGTACTTTTGAAAAAATGGCTGCCAGCCTGTTCGAGCAACAGACAAGACTTAAAAGCCCAGCTTCTAGATTTAACTGGAGAGTTGAGGAAAAAAATTTCAAAATCTAACCATGAAGAAGATACCCAAGAGAAATGGATCGAATTATTAGACTTTATCCAGGAAGAAATTCTTCATTCTAATACGCCAAGAAGATTTTTGATTGAAAGTACCATTTCCTCATTGAAAGAAGAGACTATTTGGAATAGAGAACTACAGCAGCTTGAACAGTTTATTGTTGATTACTATAAATTATTAAAGGATACCCATTAATTTAGAATCCCCTAATTTGTAAAATTAGGGGATTTTTGCATGTCTGTATATTGTGATGTCTCAGTATCAATATAAACCATGCTTTTCGAAATATCCCAAATAACAAAATGACGTGAGTACTGCCTTGTCAGGACTATTGCTTCTTTCTCTTCTTTAATAAAAATTAGCCCGGAACCCATTTGTTCTTTAAAGAGCCAACCATTGGACTTCATAAAGTCCTTTACGATTTTATAGTGATTATTTCCTTTATTGATTGATATGTACCGGCTTTGTTTTTCTGTTTTTGCAAACTCGACGTGATCTTTATCGGTAAATTTCAATTTCAAGATAGATACCATCAAGGGCAGAGGGTTTCCCTCCTGAAATAAGGCTGATCCAAATACACCAATAATCACACTAAAAACTAATGTGGAAACAAGAATTACGGTAATGAATAATCTTTTTAGTCCCCCCACCCTTTTACCCCCTTAAATAGCTTTACTCTTTATATGACGACTGTGGATGGTTGATGGTTTCAAAACAACATATTTCATTTAAATTACAATTTAAAAAATATCCACTCTCCTGTCCTCGATGTGGTTTAACCTTTTTATTTATTGACTTAATTTTCAAATAATATAAAATTAAATTTAGACTTACGAACTATTTTTAGGAGGGAAAAAGATGAATAAAACAGTTGAAAAACGGCTTATCCGTTCAGAGGTATCAGAAAACCAAACCTGGAATCTAAAAGATTTATTTGAATCTGATGAGGCTTGGGAGGCGGAATTAGCCGTTATTGATAAAGAAATTATACAATTTGATAAATTTAAAGGTTCATTACATACCAGTTCAAAAACTTTTTTGGATTGCTTGTGTGCACAGGAACAACTTTCAATGCGAATTGTTAAGGCAGCGACCTATGCTAGTTTAAAACAATCCGCCGATGGAACTGATCCCGTTAATCAAGCTAATTCAGCCAAGTTTTCTTCCTTACATACAAAAAGTGTGGCAGCTTTATCCTTTATTAATTCTGAAATACTTACACTTGATGAGGGGTCCATTGAACAGTTTCTTCAAGAAGAGCCCAATCTTGAGGCTTTCCGTAAGAATTTACAACAGCTTCTTGAAACGAAAAAGCATAGGCTCACGCCGGAAACAGAAGAAGCACTTGCAGCACTCGGTGAACTCCAAGGGGCTCCCTATCAAATCTATCAAATGACCAAGTTAGCTGATATGGAATTTGCTCCAATTCAAGATACGGAGGGTAACGAACTTCTCATTTCATTTGCATTATTTGAAAACCGCTATGAATTTACAGCCGATACAGATATTCGCAGAAAGGCATATCACTCTTTTGTGCAAACGTTAAAAAAATATAAAAACACCGTTGCCGGTTCCTACGCAACAGAAGTAAAGAAACAACTTGCCCTTGCTCGCTTACGCAATTATGAGTCCGTCACACACATGCTTCTCGAACCGCAGCAGGTAACACTAGAAATGTATAATAATCAAATTGATACTATTTTTAAAGAATTGGCTCCACATATGCGCAGATTTGCCTTATTAAAGAAGCGGGTGCTAGGTCTTGAGCAAATGCTTTTTTGTGACTTAAAAGCACCATTGGATCCGGATTTTAATCCTGAAACAACTTATGAAGAAGCAAGTCAAATCATTTTAGAATCTCTTAAGATTATGGGACCTGAATACCAGGGGATGATCCAAAAAGGGTTCGAAGAAAGATGGGTTGACCTTGCAGATAATGTAGGGAAGTCAACTGGTGCTTTTTGCTCAAGTCCATATGGTGCACATCCATACATTCTCATCACCTGGCAGGATAATATGCGCGGAGCCTTCACATTGGCCCATGAATTCGGCCATGCAGGGCATTTTTATTTAGCTAATAAAAATCAGCGAATCATGAATGTACGCCCGTCCATGTACTTTATCGAAGCTCCTTCTACCATGAATGAAATGTTATTAGGTCAGCATTTACTTGCAAAGTTTGATGATAAGCAAATGCGACGTTGGGTTGTTATACAGCTTTTGGGAACGTACTATCATAACTTTGTCACTCATTTGCTTGAGGCTGAGTATCAGCGTAGAGTATATGCACTTGCTGAAGCAGGCAAGGCTCTAACAGCCAAAACATTAACAGAAGTCACAGGTGCTGTTCTTTCCGAATTCTGGGGTGACACTGTTGAAATCGATGAAGGAGCAAGTCTTACATGGATGCGTCAGCCCCACTATTATATGGGCTTATATCCATACACCTACTCCGCAGGTTTAACCGCATCGACCCTTGTTGCTCAAAAAATCCAAGAAGAGGGTCAGCCTGCAGTATACCGTTGGCTCGAGGTGCTTCGTGCAGGTGGAACCATGAAACCGCTTGAGTTATTGAAACATGCAGGAGTGGACATGTCATCTACGGATCCAATTAAAAAAGCCGTCGCCTATGTCGGTTCCCTCATTGATGAATTAGAACGTTCCTACAATGAATAAATGAGTAATGGTGCCTGACACCACGAGCTTTAGAAAATTCTCTAAAGCTCGTTTTTTTGTGTCTAGGGATAATAAAGGTCTTTAGTTGTTTATTGTGTCTTATCACTCACCTTGATTCTCCTCTCCTTGAAACTTTTCGTAGGCTAATCCGTAAATGGAATAAACAGTATTGAAAAATGATGTTCAAAAGGAGAACCATATGGGAAATATATTTTTATTTACTCTGATTATTAGCATCGCCTCTGTCATTATTTTATTACCCATTCATAAGAGGGATTTGCCGAATGAACAGGGACGGAAACAATTTTTACGATTCATTCTTTTAATTTCCACTCTATTGATAGCGTCAGTCTTTATCTTCTATTATTTTAGTAACTTAGATCGAAACTTCTCTTCTTTATGGCCATTGGCGATCCTCCTTACTTTAGGAGGGACACTTCTTGCCAAAGGTATGGAAAGAAAGATAAAAGGGCTTCTATTTTTAGCAAGTCTAGTTGCCGGCACTTACTTCCTTACAGCCTTTCTTTTTAATGCGGATGAGAAGTACGAAATTGCAAAAATGGACCAAAAAGTTGAAATTCAATCTTTTGATGAAAAAGAAACACCAGCAAGTGTTCCTCCACAATTTGCCCGGAACAAAATGAAAAAGGCATTTGGTCAAGTTCCAAATACAAGTTATTACGAGCTTGGAAACTTACAAATACAAAAGGTGAAGGGCAAGTATGTCTATATTGCGCCTGTTGAATTTTCCGGGTTTTTTAAATGGTGGAAAGGGAATCAGACTCCTGGTTACTTTACTTTAAGTGCAACCGATTCATCGGCAAACCCTAAATTTATACAATCCGAAATGGTCTATACCCCTTCAGCTTATTTTAATAAAAATATCGAGCGTCATATTCGAATGATGAATCCGAAAAAGATTTTTTATGGTGATGTTCAATTAGAAGTGGATGAAAACGGTAAACCTTTTTATATTCGTTCATACGGCAACTTTGTTTCTGCCCGTAATGGCTTCGATGTTAAAGGAATTATAGTAGTAGATTCGAAAAGTGGTGAAACAAAAGAATATTCATTGGCAGATATTCCTGAGTTTATTGACGGGGCTCTTTCTCCGGAAGTTGTTAGTTTGCAAAATAGTTATTTTGGAAACTTAATCCATGGATACTGGAACAGCAAATTTGGAAAATCAGATGTGAAACTTCCGTCAGACGAGGGAACAGAGGCAAATGTTAGTCCCATTTTTGATGAAAATGGGGTCATGTATTATTTCACTGATTTTACGAGTCCAAAAGAAGGCGTTGATTCAATGCTTGGTTATTCATTGACCAACTCAAGGACTGGTAAAGCCATCTACTATACAGGAAACCCCGAACAATCCTATATGGATTCACAGGGGGCATTACAGATTATTGAGAAGAAATTTATTGAAAAGAAATGGCATGGGCAAATGCCTATCCTTTACAACTTCTATGGTGAAGCAAGCTGGTTAACTCCTGTTATGGATTCAAATGGGTTTCTTCAAAATTATTTTATCGTCTCCGCAGCCAATCCGGAAATATCCGTTTATGGTAACACAGCAAATGAAGCTTTAAAACTATATAAAATCTCACTCCAAAAAGGAAAAGGTTCGGTTGACGGAAGTTCAAAAGCGGAGAAAAAGATTATATCTGGAACAGTCCTTCGGGTCTACAAGGAAAAGTCTGGAGATTTTACTGTTGTTTCCATTCTTTTAGACAATCATACAAATTATGTTATTTCATCTGAAAAAGCACCATTGGCCATCTATCTAAAAGAAGGCGATAAAGTAACGCTTCACTATTTAGATACAGGGGAAGATTTCTTACCATCTCAAGAGATTGTAATCGAAGGGTTATAACTACTAAAGGCCGAATTCCTAATCGAATCGGCCTTTTTATTATCATCTTAATAGATTTTTTATGACTATTGCCTGTTTGAAATAAGACTTTGATAGGCAGCAGATGTTCTCACTTCAACGGTTAATTTTCCTTTTCCATAAATGGTTTTAATCAGTAATGGAACACCCGTAGTATTTTGAAAACGAAAATCTGGTCCGCCATAAGACACAGTCGCATCTCTCCCTGCAGGCACATATCCAACCGATAAGGAATGGTGATGCCGTTCAACATAACTAACTCCCACTTGGTCGATGGCATTAAATAATGTCGAAGACGTCTGACAGATTCCGCCGCCAATTCCATCAACCAATTGCTTGTTGACTATCTCTTTTGCAGGTTGGTACCCATGTTCAACGTCACTTGGACCGACAGTTGTATTATAAGAAAAAATATCCTGGGCACCAACAATGATATTATCAATAGCTTTTGCTGAAAGCTCTATATTTTTAGAACGGCCAACCACTCCACTGTTAAAATAGGTTGTAAAGGAACCTATAACTACCTCGTTCAAATGTGGAACATCTTCAGGCTTATAGCCGCTTTCTGTCACCGTAATAGGCAGCTCTACGTCTCCCCCGCTGATAGAGGCAATCATTATTCTATCTACTAAAATAGCTTCATCTAAGATAATTTGTGGTTTTCCCTTGATAATCTGGCTATTCTCATCAATTTTGTCAAGCACCATACGTTGGTCATAGCCTTCCATTGTTTCCGTCCCTCGCGCTAGCTCTTTAGACCACTTTTCTATTTCCTTCTTATATAATTGCTGATCTGTATGGTAACCTACCTCTTCTGGTAAAAAAGTTTTAATAATTTTTTTCGACTTTGGATCAATTACATTTACTTCAACTGGTTTTTGTTCTTTTATTTTTTCGGGTTCAACTGCTGGCTTTTGGGCAGGTTTTTGCTGCGTCTCCGTAACCATTTCTTTTTGAGGCTTTTCGTGTGCCCTATCTTCTGTACAACCAGCCAAACCTATTAAACTACCTATTATCATCCATGTGACTGCCCTAATACGCTTTACCATTTCCTCAACTTCTCCTCTTATCTAGTTTCTTAAATGACTCCTGCCAGTACTACTGGTTTACCGTTAGGAAATACTCCCATTCACCCATTTTATTCTATGCAGTATGTCCATATTACTAAGAAGGAGGTTAACCATGATTAATGTTATAAAGGCGTAAAAAAGCAGCCCTAAACTCTCGTTTAGGGCTGCTTTTAAGGTAGATAAAGTTTTAGCTAACTCCACTTTTCACCATTGGTTGAACCACTTTTGGCTCAGCATACTCAGGTGTATTTTTCTTATAAGTATACCAATAAGCCATCGCAATAAATACCGTTCCGCCCACCGCATTCCCTAAAAAAACAGGAATAAAATTATGAAGATATTCAAGCCATGAAAAATGTCCTGCAAAAATGGCGGCCGGTATAACAAACATATTTGCGACTACGTGTTGAAATCCAATTGCGACAAAAGCCATCGTTGGAAACCAAATACCGGCAATTTTCCCAACCATATCATTTGCCCCATATGAAAGCCATACAGCTGAGGCAACAAGCCAATTACAACCAATACCCGAAATAAAAGCTTGGATAAGGGAAGCTTCCAGCTTATGTTCGGCAATACTAACGGTCTTTTCCAAATATGGTGCCGATTCTGTTAATCCAACCACATGCCCGAAAAAGTAGGCAACAAATATAGCTCCAATAAAGTTACTAACCGTTACAAGAAACCAATTATATATAACCTGTCTTGTACTGACCCTTTTCGCAATCCTTGCAAGTGGTACGGCCATCATATTCCCTGTTAAGAGCTCACCACCGGCAATTAAGGTGAGGATTAGCCCAATCGGAAATACGGATGCTCCAATTAAGTTACTTAATCCTTCTAGATTACCAGACAAAGGTGCTGTAACACGAATGAATAGTAAATAGCCTAAAGCAATAAATGCCCCTGCTTCGAAACCTAAGATTAATGTCTGAACTGGAGAATATTTTGTCTTTGTAACACCATTTTCTACGGTGATTTCCATAATTTTATCGGGTTTGTTGTATCCCATTTGATATACTCCTTTTAATTAATTGTTTTCTTGATTGATTTGTGAAATATTAAACATAACCTTATTTTATAGTAATTTCTTCTAGAAACATGTGAATATTTCTTTAACTATTTTAAAGCGCTTTCAACTACCTTCATATAAGGCAGCAAAAGGGTTTGTGGCAATATCCCAAAAAGGGAATTGATCTGTTAGGGTAAAAGAACTTCCATTTTACACTAAGGAAGTTCTTTAGCTGATTACTATAGTAATTTTTCGACAAAACTAGACAAATTTCAAAAGGTGTCCCGAAAATTAATGAAAAGTGTGTTATAATATATATGATGCACTGATTTATTAGGCTAAATTAACTATAATCTTTAAATAAATCTACTTATTTTTATTGCTCTTAAAGATTTTGCTATAGAAATTTATGGAAGAAAAGGTGGTATAACATGGGAAATTCAATCGAAACCGTTTATTTCTTAGAGAATCCTGAAAAGAATATTATTAAATTTGCTACTGGCACACAGCTTCGGTACGAGGATATTATCAAAGAGGTATTTGGTGTAGCCTGTATCAATGATTTAAACATGATGCTACAGTATAATAAAAGTTTTCAAACAAGTATTTGTAATAGTTATGGAATAAGTGAAAAGAAAATTACTTTAGATAAGGTACTTCGTGTTGCTTCAAAAACAGATTTGCTGCGGTTAAAGAACTATTTAATTGAGAAACAACATAAAGATTTAAATAATGAGGTTCAATTAGAAGAAGAAGTTACCATCGATCGACCTTTTGACTCCGTCATAAAGCTCCAAGAAGGTATTTATCAATGGGATGATGCAAAATTCTCCTACAATGCTGTAACTCATGGTGCCTAACACCTTTGATGAACTATTCAAAGGCTAGGTGCCTTTTTTCTTTTCTATAGTAATTCTTGTGTGCCTAATTCACCTTAACCACAACCATTACAGAGAAAAAATAGTTATACATCTTGTAAATGCAAAAAAGGGTGTCAGGCACCATTATTGCCTTAGACCCTATTATTAACTTATTTATATAAATAGTCACGGGTCCATGGAATAAAGTTATTGGTACCCTTTGTAAAGATAAATTGACTGAGGTCTATATTCCCTGTTAGGAAAGAAGCAGAGCATGCATTTAGGTATAAACGCCACATACGAATAAAGCGTTCATCCTTGGTTTTTCTAACTTCATCAAGTACATTTTCAAAGTTTTCTGCCCATTTTTCTAGCGTTTTTGCATAATGCCTCCGCAAACTTTCAAAATCGGTTAAATAGAAATTATACTCAGTAATATAATTGACTAACTCGTTTACGGATGGGATGTAGCCTCCTGGGAAAATATATTTATCAATCCAAGCATTTGTGGCACCTTCTTTTGGGGAAGTGATGGTGTGCAGAACAGATAGACCACCCTCCACAAGTAAATCATTTACTTTTTGGAAATACTCTGGCAGGTGATCTTGGCCAACATGCTCAAGCATCCCCACACTGACTATCCGATCAAAGCTTTGCTTTTTCAAATCGCGATAATCCATTAAATGGACCTCAACGGATGACTCCAATTGCTCCAACTTAATCCGTTCCTTTACTCGAGCAAATTGTTCCTCTGATAAGGTAATCCCGATAGCTTTTACGCCATAGCGTTTAGCAGCAGTTATAATTAATTCTCCCCAACCACATCCAATGTCTAAAAGGCTTTGTCCCTCAGTCAGGCTCAACTTTTTAAGTATATGGGCCACTTTATTTTGTTGAGCCGTTTTCAGAGAATCTGTAGGTTCCTTAAAGTAAGCACAAGAATAGGTCATCGTTTCATCCAGCCATAGCTTGTAAAAGTCATTACCAATATCATAATGGAAAGCAATGTTTTCTTTACTTCGTTTCGTTGTATTGGATATTTTTTTCAGCAGCTGAGTAGTAAAATTACTATTACCTAAAAAACTTTCCTGACTTCGATACATAGAGGTCACGATCTCTCGTAGATCGCCTTCAACTTCGATAATCCCATCCATATATGCTTCTCCGAAGGCGACTGATGGGTTTGCCAGTATTTCGGCCTTTGGAATAATATCTCGAAAGATGAGTTTAAATTGCGGCTCGCCCTCTCCATATTGCACTTTTTCACCATCCCAAAAAGTAATCTCTACAGGTATAGAAAATGTCTTTTTAAGAAACGTTTTATAAAATAATTTATCAATCATTATTCAGCACCTCTAGGAATTATTATTTGTACATTTACCAAAAATAAACACATAAGAAAATCAGATAATACCTATCGTTTAAATCGGATTTTATCGTAAAAAAATAATCGACTTCAAAGAATTGATTATGGATTCCACACGTCTAGGAACAACCTTCAAAATATTTCGCATCACGAATAATATCCTTTGCTATCTTAAACCCAATTGACTATTTATATCAAATAATTAAACGCCATTCATTTCTATATAAAAATAAAAATGCCAGGAATCCTTCATAAATGGAAGAATTCCTGGCGATTGGTCATACTAATTAATGTTAAGCTGTTAAAACGAAGTTTATTTCCTTTTTTTCTTATTTGACGTTGTCATTCTTCCTAGTATAAATGCCCCGGCGGCAACACCGATAAGGGTATTTGTTTTTTTGTTAAATACTTGTTTAGCAACCAGATTTAAATTTTGCGGTCTTTCAGCAAGTCGTCTCATAAAATACCCATACCAGTCATTTCCGAAAGGAACATACGTACAGAAGTTATAGCCTTCGCTCGCCAATTTAAGCTGCAGCTCCCTTCTAAATCCATACAACATTTGGAATTCAAATTGATCATTCGGAATATGGTTCTGCTTTACAAAATCAATTACATGGTTAATGATTTTGTGATCATGGGTAGCAATTGACGTAAACTTTCCATTTAAAAGATGCCATTCAATCAATTTTATATAATTTGCATCAATATCTTTTTTATCCTGGTAAGCGATTTCTTCGGATTCCTTATAAGCACCTTTTACCAACCGAATACGATAATTCTTATATTTTTCAACGTGTTCTAATGCATTGTGGTAATATGCTTGGATGACCGTACCCACGTTTTCAAATTCGATCGACAGATCGTCCAATAAATCAAAGGTAAGCTCTAAATGTTTAAACGTCTCCATATCAATATTGACAAACATATCAAATTGACTTGCTTTGGCGACAATCTCTCTTAAGTTATTTAAACAAAATGAATAATCAATATCTAACCCTAATTGTGTCGGTTTGATTGAGATATGTGCATCCACCTTATTCTCATGAATCGCTTCGATAACCTCGAGTATTTGTTCTTTGGCAGCCGTTGCCTCTTCTTCTTTAAAAACGAACTCGCCTAAATTATCAACTGTACAAGAAATCCCGTGAGAATTTAGCTCCTTAATACTTTTAATCACTTCAGGTATATTTGTACCTGCAACAACGCTTTGGGCGCCCATTTTTAAGCCATACTTTTTAGCAGTTGTATTTAGAAATTGATTTTGGGATAATCCCATAAATAGATCTTTTAACATGGCGATAACTCCTTGCTGATTGATGGTTATATCATCATTATAGCATACGCTTTCAATAAAATTTGTTTTGCGAATTTTCCAAAATATATTACTTTGTATATTTACAAACTAACTAAATTTGTACATAAAAAAGCCCATTTCTATTAGAAATGGGCTTTTAAATACCATGCATATGGTAGAAACGGTGTCAGGCACCACAAATTAATTTTCTGCTACTTTGGTTGCAACCTTGGAAGATTTTGACTTAATTTCCCCTTTTGACTCATCTCCCGGTTGTTTCACACGTTTGATAAAGAATGCCAATACTAGGGCAACAGCAGCAATAAACGTAGCAATTAAGAAGGAGTAATTAATTCCTTCTAATGTAGCTTGCATCATAATTTGTTGTTTCATTTGTGCAAGAGCTTCTTGTGTTGGCTGCTCAGTTAATTTTTTCATTGCAGCTGCGCCTAGTTCTTTTGCATGCGATTCAGCACGGTTTGACATAATGGTTACCATGAGCGCAGTTCCAATTGCACCAGCCACTTGGTTTAATGTATTATTCATCGCCGTACCATGTGGATAAAAACGTTTAGGTAATTGATTTAAACCATTAGTCGAAACAGGCATCATACACATGGCCATCCCTAACGACCGAACCGAATACAAAATGATTAAATGTGTATAGCTTGTCGTGAGAGTTAATTGACTAAAACCATATGTGGTTATGGTGACAATCGCTAACCCAATAACAGCAAGGATTCGGCCACCAATTTTATCGAATAATTTACCCGTAACAGGTGACATGAATGCCATCAAAATGGCCCCTGGCATAAGCAATAGACCGGCGTCCATTGGCGAAATACCACGGATGTTTTGCACATAAATAGGTAATAGCAGCATTCCGGAAAACAAAGCCATATTTACTACCATAGTAATAACCGATGATAAGGCAAACATTGGATATCTATAGATTCTAAAATTTAACAAAGGTAATTGTTGTTTTAACTGACGCAATATAAAAATAACCAACGAAATGACACCAATAATAATGGTTCCATAAACTTGAGGGCTGTCCCATCCCTTACTTCCTGCAGAACTAAACCCATAAAGAATCCCGCCAAAACCGATACTTGAAAGGATAAGCGATAAGAAATCAAGGTGAACAATGACCTTTTCTTTCTTATCTTTTATCATGAATACACCTAGTAAAATAACGATAATAGCAATTGGTGTGATAAAGTGGAACAGCATTCTCCAGTCATAATGCTCAATAATCCATCCTGATAATGTTGGACCAATGGCTGGAGCAAACATTAAGATTAATCCAAATACCCCCATTGCTGCTCCTCTTTTTTCAATTGGAAAGCTGACTAACATAACATTCATTAACAGTGGCATTAATATAGCTGAGCCTGATGCTTGTAACATCCGTCCGCCCAAAAGAAGCGGAAATACATGGGCAAAACCCGCAAGGATCGTACCTGCAGTAAATAATGTCATGGCCGCTAAAAAAATGTGCCGGACAGAAAATTTTTGGATTAAATAAGCACTAATCGGAATTAATACCCCGTTTACTAGCATAAATCCAGTCGTCAACCACTGAACTGTTGATGCTTCAATATTTAAGTCCCTCATGATAGAAGGCAAAGCAATGTTTAATAACGTATTGTTTAAAAATGAAATAAATGCTCCAATCATCAACACTGCAATTATTCCGTATGGTGGACGATTGGTCTTTTTTATGGATTGATCCATTAATGTTTCCCCCTTAGACGCTTTGTTCATTTTCTTGTACTCAAATTACACATAGACAATATCTTATACCAATGGTTCAAAGATTGCAATGAAAAAATACTGTGATTTAATGGGTTTGTCTCCATTAAAAAAATAAGGTACTATTGTTTTTATACAGGTTGTCTATTTTATTAGTAAGGGTGATCCAATGAATGACAGGAAACAGCATGTAATTGATTCAGCCCATCAATTATTTATTGATAAAGGTTTTCAAGCCACTTCCATTCAAGATATCCTAAATTATAGTGGAATATCAAAAGGAACATTTTATAACTATTTTTCATCTAAGAGTGAATTATTAATCGCTTTATTTAAAATGTTATATAAAAAACATAATCATGAACGGAATAAACTACTTATTGGCGAAGATCCCTCTGACATTGAAGTCTTTATCAAACAAGTTGAATTACAATTAAAAATGAATAGGACAAATAAATTATTACTTCTTTTTGAAGAAGTCATTGTTTCTAAAGACGAAGAGATTAAGAAATTTATCCAAGAAGCACAATTACAGTTACTCCGATGGACATTCAATCGTTTTGTTGATATCTTTGGCGAGGATAAAAGGCCCTATTTGTTAGATTGTTCCATAATGTTTTTAGGTATTTTATTCCATAACCTAAAATTTTATGGTTTAGCTTATAAAACAAATACGAGCATTAAAAAAATAGTCAGCTATAGTATGGATCGTATCGTGAAGATGATAGAGGAAGTAACAGATGCAGATGAACAATTGATATCACCTGATGTTTTAGACCACTGGATTCCTGACTGTAAGAAAGGCACCCATGAATTACAGCTAAACGTAAATCATATTATCAGCACGATGAAAAAAGCCCTTATCCATATTGAGGAAAAGCAAAAATACATGGAGTTGCTTGTATTTATTCAAGACGAATTATTACAAACCAAGCACCCGCGTAAGTATTTAGTTGAAAGTGCTCTTTCTTCATTAAAGAGGAATCAAGATGGTATTGAGACGGATATTCTTGAGCAATTGGTTGCAAGATTTTTCGGTCAAAAAACAGAAACAGAAGCCCCCGCAATCCTATAATGATTGAGGGGGCTTTTGTTTTTGCTTAAATAAAGGTTAACGTAACCTTTTATTTCGATTACGTAAAAAGGTTGGAACCTCAAGCGAATCGTCTTGCACATGAGTCTGCCGCATATCATTATTATTCAGTTCTTCCGGCTCCTCCATTTGTTGAACTTCTCCAAACGAGCGATCAACATGTGTATTTTGTTCACGTTTTAATTGGAGGTTTACTCCAGGTGTTGCATTGGAAGGCACGTTAGCAGGTGTCCTTACTTCTTTATCAACGAAACCAGTTGCAATGACAGTAATCATAATTTCATCTTTTAAGTTATCATTAATGATAGAACCAAATATCATGTTTAATTCATGATCTGATGCGGAAGCAACAAGATTCGCAGCTTCCTGTACCTCAAAAAGGCTCAAATTACTACCACCAGTAATATTCATCAAGACCCCTTGAGCACCATCAATAGATGTTTCCAGTAACGGACTAGAAATAGCCTTTTTGGCAGCCTCAATTGCACGGTCCTTTCCTTTTGCTACGCCAATTCCCATAAGAGCTGTCCCTTGATTAGTCATAATTGCCTTTACATCAGCAAAATCAAGGTTAATTAGCCCAGGTACAGCAATTAAATCAGATATCCCTTGTACCCCTTGGCGAAGGACATTGTCCGCCTCACGGAAAGCTTCGAGCATCGGTGTCTTTTTATCCACAATCTGTAATAGGCGATCATTCGGTATAATAATTAAGGTATCTACTGCTTCCCTCATTAACTCGATTCCAGTTGCAGCATTTACCGCCCGTTTTCGCCCTTCAAAACCAAATGGACGTGTCACGACACCAATCGTTAATGCCCCAAGGTCATGGGCAATTTGTGCTATCGCAGGAGCTGCCCCGGTTCCTGTACCACCACCCATTCCGGCTGTTACAAAAACCATATCAGCACCTTCCAGCACCTCTTGCAGCTGCTTTTTGCTTTCTTCTACTGCTTTTCTTCCGACCTCTGGGTTAGCACCTGCGCCTAGTCCTCTAGTTAAGGAGGCACCGATTTGCATTTTTATCTCGGCTTTAGACAGGTTTAACGCTTGTGCATCTGTATTCACAGCAATAAACTCAACACCCTGGATTCCATCTTCAATCATTCGATTGACAGCGTTGTTTCCTCCACCGCCAACTCCAATTACTTTAATTCTTGCTACTTGATCTATATCCATGTCAAAATCCCACATAATATGTTCCTCCCACCCTAGCAACCTAACATTGCGTGATTATTCTAAAATAAATGTTAATGATACTATTTGTTTGTATAAGTAGAAAAGATATTCTCCCTAATATTTTAGCAAAATAATAGTTGAGTTTATATAGTACGCTAGTCACTCTTTATTTAGGAATAAATTACTTCGTGATGCCCTATATTTGTATGTATTAAAACTAGAAAAAGTTTTAAGATACCTATTTGAAAATTTTGATATTACTATTTATTTTAACAAGAGAATTGATATTTTAATAGTAAATAAACCTATTTTCTGGTATTACAGTTAAAGTTTTTACCGAACCCATTAAATTACTCCTGTACTAATCGAGAGAATTCCAAAAGTAGCGGTAAATGAGAGTATGCCTATTAATCGGGAAAAACGCTAACAATCCATCTTAATGTTTAAGTTGAAAAACTATTGCTAGCTATGGCGAGAAGAACGATAGTTAATTGCTAGCAAATTTAAAGCAAATTGCTAAAATTTTGCTATGAATACACGCATCCGAACTCTTTGTTTGAATTATTGACTCTTCTATAACTTTATGTCAATTTAATAATGTAATGATCACTATAGATTTCTAGAGGAGAGGGCCTACTTGTTGAAACGAAAAATTATAGCCTATAATTTCGAATTAATAGAAACTCTTGAAAAATTAAAAGACACTTTTGATGTACTAGTATTTGATGGAATTAATCCTAAAACAGACCCTTCATTTTTAGAGGCCTTAAAGGAAGCGGAAGGCATTATTGGCCTAGCTCTTCCGGTCGATCAAGAATTATTGGATCGTGCACCTAATTTAAAAATCGTATCAAATAACTCCACGGGATATAATAATTTTTCCATTGAAGAGATGACGAAGCGAGGCGTATTGGGAACCAATACTCCAGGGGTTTTAGAGGATACAACCGCAGACGCCATTTTCGGGATTCTCCTTGCGGCGGCCCGGCGAATTGCAGAGTTGGATCACTTTGTTAAATCAGGAAATTGGAATGGTCACTTAACCACTGAACAATATGCCCTTGATGTTCATCATAAAACCTTAGGTATTATCGGGATGGGGAAAATCGGCTCAGCCATTGCGAAAAGGGCTCATTGTGGATTTGATATGAAGATTTTATACCACAACCGAACGCGAAACCTTGAGGCTGAGGAACGTTATAGCGCAGCCTACTGTAACCTTGATACCTTATTAATGGAGTCTGATTTTGTTTGTTTAATGACTCCGCTAACAAATGAGACCGAAAATATGATTGGAAGACGAGAATTTAAAATCATGAAGCCCTCCTCTATTTTTGTGAATGGCTCACGCGGAAAAACCGTTGATGAATCAGCACTAATAGAAGCATTAAGTAATAAGGAGATCCATGGTGCAGCAGTAGATGTCTATCAAATAGAACCTGTAAAAGAGGATAATCCTCTTCTTCGGTTCAATAATGTTGTCACGACACCACATATTGGTTCCTCCACCTTTGAAACCGAGCTTAAAATGGCTAAACTTGCAGTAGAGAATTTACTGGAAGGATTAACCGGTAAACGACCAAGAAACTTAGTAAACCCGGATGTACTAAATTAAGGTAAGCTTTTTTCAATTTAATTATAAATGTCCAATCTACGAAACCGACATTTTTAATAAGGAAATTTGGATAAATATTTAAAAATACTTACGCTGAGTTGTGGTTTTAAAAAATACCTTATAAAGTTTATGAATGATTAACCATTATTCTGGAATATTATATGATAGAAATCTTCTATAAAAGAAGGTGTGGTGATTTTGTATGATAGAAATACCAAGAAAACTCTATTGTAATCATTGTAAAAAGGAAACGGAGCACATGGTCAGAGAAGATGCATTAGAGATCGCTTATACATGTTTGGAATGTAAAAACCAAGAAGACATTGTCAAATCTTTCTTTTGAATCGGACAAGAAGAACTCAACCACTAGTAAGGGTTGAGTTCTTCTTGTTTATGTTGTTTCTAAATTACCAATATAGCATTTTTTTACCGTAACTACTTTGTACCATTCAAACATAGCTTGAAAATAATTAAACCAAGCATATTACTTATATATTTGAACTAGGTTGGTTACAATTCTAATAGAAATGGAGGTAACCAATCGTGCGTTTTATTATGATGATCATCATTCTATTTTTAGTATATACTTCCTGGCCTCTAGTTGAACAAAAATTAAATCAATCAGATCAAACTATAAGTATTGATTCAATTCAATCAGAAATTAAGGTGATGAAGGGCAGCCCAGAAGTAAAGACAGCATTAAATACTATAATTGAAAAATTTCAGCTATTAGTCAAACAGCTTAGTTCACAATTAGAAAATCTCCCACAAGGTCAACAAAATAATCAGCAGACAGACGAAGATAAAGTTGCGTTAAGTACACCCACTTCGCAAATGTATTCAATATTTAACATTGAACTTGGAGAATCCAAGGAAGATATTGAAAAAAAATTTGGAACTGCAATCCGTTCTTCACTTAATGAATATGGTACCGATTGGTATAGTTATCATGATCATTACCGGAATTTTTTTATGGTCATGTATGATGTAAACAATAAGGTTGCTGGATTATATACAAATCAAGATTTAATTTCCTCCAAAAATGGAATCAAACTTGGGAGTACACAAGAAAGTGTCCGTTCCTTACTAGGCAGCCCCTTAACAAAAATTCAAAAAGGATTGGTCTTCTATCAATTACAAGACAATGACGAATATGATATGTTTTTGCAAGGTGATGTTTATGTAACTATTTTTTATGATAAACACGAGGGTAATACAGTCACTGCCATGCAATTAATCAAAAAAGACTTAGAAGATAATAGAATGGATTTCTATACCAAAGCTAATCCAGCCTTAAAAGAAGGGTTTGAGTACCAGTTATTTGATTTGACCAATGCAGCACGAGTCCAGCATCAACTCCCAATTCTCACATGGGATGAGCATGTACGAAAAACCGCTCGTAATCATAGCTCCGACATGGCAGTAAATCAGTATTTTGATCATACCAATCTTAAAGGACAATCCCCATTTGATCGAATGAAGGAAGATGATATAATCTTTCATTTAGCAGGAGAAAACCTGGCTTATGGACAACTAAGCAGTATCTTTGCTCATGAAGGTTTAATGAACTCCCTCGGACATCGTGAAAATATCTTGAAAAATGGTTATGAATATTTAGGGATTGGTGTGGCTTTTAATAAAGAATCACAGCCATACTATACAGAAAATTTTTATGCCAAGTAACCGGTTAGCAGAATTGTTTAAAAATAGGACGATAGTATATAAATTTTTATTTTAGCTTCTGTTAGAAAAACTCAGAAAGATATGTTCTTATCAGCAGGAATATAACGTTTTCATGGTGAATACGTAATTTATAGATTAAGACAGCTGCATTTATGAATTAATGAGAGGAAGTAAACCATGGAAAATGTTAAGGAGTTCCAAATTATTCGGGTGCCTATTACAACCCCGACTTTACTGCCACACACTACTACAAATTGTTATTTAATTGGTAACAACAAAGAAAGTATATTAGTCGATGCTGGGTATGATCAGCCTGATACTAAAATAGAATTACAGAATGTGATTAAGCAGACCGGTCTCGCTTTACCTAAGTCAATAATCTTAACCCATTCACACCCAGACCATGCCCCAGGAGTTCTTCAATTAGTAGATTGGAATCCTATCGTTTATGGACATCCGCTTGAAAAGCCGGGTATAGTGGCGGCCATTGGGCCATGGAACCGTTTAGCATTCTTAAATGATGGCGACGTGATTCGCATTGCTGGAGAAGAAATTATCCTCATTCACGCACCAGGTCATACTGCAGGTCAATTAAACCTGTATATTCCGACCAAACGGATTCTCCTTGCAGGGGATAATATCGTTGCTGAAGGGACATCATGGATAGGACCCCCAGATGGCGATATGTCAGACTATATTGCCACGTTACAAAGGTTAAAACAATTAAATTTAAGTAAAATAGGTCCTGGGCATGGCGAATGGGTAGATAATCCTTATGAACACATTGATTTTGTTTTAAATAGAAGATATTTCCGTGAAAACCAAATCAAATCGTTGTTAAGCGAGCATGAAAAGATAACTGTTTCCGATTTAACAAACATCATTTATGACAATCTCCCCCACCCCAATGTTTTTGAAGTTGCTAAACGGACAACTGAGGCACACTTAATCAAATTAATAAAAGACGGAATTGTATCAAAGCAGGATTCCTATTACTCTCTCAGATCTTTAATATAATCAGCAAAAATAAACTCGGGCATATTCAACTGACCGCCCTTTTGATAGTTAATAATCGTTTTCAATGTATGAATGGTTGGCGGAGCCAGTGATATGTCGCCTTGCTTATAAGCATTCAAGGCATCAGCAGGGTCCATCCAACATGCTTCACTGATTTCATTTGGATCTGGTTTGGGTGTTTGCCCTTTTGGAAGATACGAGAGAAAAAAACGGGTATCAAATCTTATTCGACTAATATCCGGTGTGACGATTTGTCCAATATAAGCTAAGCTTTCAAGAGGAAATTGGAGTTCTTCCTTTTGTAATAGCTGTAAAAATGAAATCTCCCGATTGATTAGGAGACGGCGGTATTCCATTTCTACTTTTTCATCCAAATGAACGGGTGTGCCGTCTTTTTTCTTACAAATTAAAACACCCACTTCTTCAAATAGTTCTCTTGCAGCAGCGACATAATGCCCAATTGTAAAAGAGTCATTTCTTTTTCCAGTAATAAATTTGTTGTTAGCTTGAATGTCATCAGTAGAATCTACCGCTCCCCCCGGGAAAACATAATATCCACCCATAAATTTCATTGTGTCAGGTCTTTTTGTCATATAAACTTTGGATAAATGATCCATTAAAACAACTGTGGATGCTGGCCTAGGAATAGAATTCATTTTATTTCCCACCCTCTTATTTTTTTCGGAAATGTAAATATTATTTTAATTAATATTCAACTTTCACTTCACGATTCCCTTCCTTGTAATTCCTTAAACTTATTTTACTCAACTAAAACATATTGCATTTCACTTGAATCCACGTGAATTTTCTGTTATATTAACTAACAATTACATAATCTCTTACTTCAATACCTTTTGAAGTGAGGATAGAGGCGCAAAAACCATTAGTACACAATTTGAGGAAAATGAGTTCCTATGATAATTGTCGAAAGGGGAATTTGCCGAAGCTTTAAGAATCTCATTGGACTTGAAGCTGGTTCTGTTGTTGAATAAGCACAGAATTGTCATATAGGAAACTATATGGAGGGCTATCTCACGCATAGGAACTTTTTATTTTTGTTTCTACAGCAGCAGCGAACCCTCGTTGCTGCTTTTTTGCGTTGATTCTACATTGGCCTTTCCCACTTATTTTGTAAAAATAATTTTAAGGGTGATAATAATGAATTTTGGCCAACTTTTAACAGCAATGGTTACACCATTTGATCAAAATGGTGAGATGGATTTTAGCGCAACAAAAACACTTGTCAATTATTTAATTGCCAATGGATCTGATGGATTGGTGGTATCTGGAACAACTGGGGAATCCCCTGCCCTATCAATAGAAGAAAAAGTTGCATTATTTAAATTTGTTGTAGAGGAAGTAGCTGGCCGAGTTCCAGTCATCGCTGGCACTGGCTCCAATAATACAAGAGCTTCCATCAAGTTAACTCGTCTTGCCGAAGAGGCTGGTGTGGACGGCATCTTGCTTGTAGTCCCATATTATAACAAACCATCTCAAGAAGGATTATATCAACATTTTAAAGCAATAGCGGAATCAACTACCTTACCGGTCATTCTCTATAATATTCCCGGACGGTGTGTGGTCGATTTATCCGTGGAAACCGTAGTTTGTCTTTCACAAGTTCCAAATATTGTCTCAATAAAAGAAGCAAGTGGTAACTTAGATGCTATGGCCCAAATCATTAGCCAAACTCCAGACAATTTCACCTTGTATAGCGGTGATGATGGATTAACATTACCTGTTTTAGCTATTGGCGGCACTGGTGTCATTTCGGTTGCATCCCATATTATCGGAAACGAAATGCAGGCAATGATTACGAACTTTAAAAATGGTCAAATACAGGAAGCTGCAATTGCGCATCGCCGTCTTCTCCCACTTATGAAAGGCTTATTTGCTGCACCTAACCCAACTCCAGTTAAAGAAGCCTTAAACATGTCTGGGATTCACGTTGGTGGTGTCCGCTTACCATTGGTACCTTTAAATGAAGAAGAAAAGTTAGTCCTGCAAAAGCTTCTGCCTGCTAGCAAAAGCGCAACAATCCTATAATTCAAAAAAGCTGTCTTTCCCAGAAAGGAATGGGTTTGGGCAGCCTTTTTTATGATGCTTGCTTAAAGTGAATGAAGACTTTTACAAAGAGAAAAAAAATAAAAGGAGAAATAAATGAGCAGGAAAACAGCGATTGTAACCGGTTCTTCCAGTGGCTTTGGATTATTATGTGTCATTGAACTTGCTTTGAAAGGATTTACGGTTATTGCCACAATGAGGGACACTAAAAAAGCCAACTCATTGCTTACTTATGCAAAAGAGAAAAAAGTGGAGGAGCGGATTCAGGTCTTACCACTAGACGTTACTTCATCCGAATCCATTGATTCCATAAAAACTAGGTTCTCTGCTTATTCTTCGATTGATGTGCTTATTAATAATGCTGGTTTTGCGCTGGGAGGTTTTAGTGAAGAGCTTTCTATTGGTGACTATCGATATCAATTTGAAACTAACTTTTTCGGGATTATTGCTGTGACAAACGCAGTCCTTCCATATATGAGAACACAGGGACATGGTCGAATTATCAATATCAGCAGTATAAGTGGAAGAATTGGATTTCCCGGATTATCTGCCTATACGGCGTCAAAGCATGCACTGGAAGGATATAGCGAAAGCTTAAGGCTCGAGGTTAAACCATTTGGAATTGATGTTTCCTTAATCGAACCTGGTTCCTATCAAACGAATATCTGGGCCACTGTTGACCAAATGGAAATAAATGCTGATTCCCCGTACCTTCCATATATGAAAAGTTTACTTAAAGAAGTGGAAGAGGGAAAAGCAGCACATGGTGATCCTAAAGATGTAGCGCGACTCGCAGCACATGTTGCTTCACAATCTGCATCCCCCGACCTCCGCTACCCAATCGGAAAGGGTGTAAAAACCAGCCTTTTTCTAAAAAATACTTTGCCATGGAAAATGATTGAATCAGTGATAGAAAAAAAACTGAGACATTAACAATGTTTGGAAAATATTTAGAAAATAAATACAATCAAATCAATTGCACCCACCTCAATGAAGGGGCTATACTTACTTTGTATGAATCAATAAGGAGGAGATGGGAATGAATAACTTACAATCTTCAACAACCCTACATAATGGCGTCAAAATGCCTTGGTTTGGCCTAGGTGTATATAAAGTGCAAGAAGGTGATGAAGCACTTCTCTCCGTAAAATCAGCAATTAAAGCAGGTTATAAAGCTATTGATACCGCTGCCCTTTATCAAAACGAAGAAAGTGTCGGTCAAGCAATCAAGGAATCTGGAGTTCCTCGTGAAGAGCTATTTATTACAACAAAAGTTTGGAATTCTGATCAACGTGAAGATAAAGTCTTAGAAGCATTCGAAACAAGCTTAAAGAAACTCGGACTTGAGTATATTGACTTATACTTAATTCACTGGCCTGTTGAAGGAAAGTATAAACAAGCTTGGAAAATTCTCGAAAACCTATATAAAGAAGGTCGTGTTCGTGCGATAGGCGTCAGCAATTTCCAAATTCATCATTTAGAAGACTTATTGTCTAGTGCAGAAATTAAACCAATGGTCAATCAAGTAGAATTACATCCATTATTGGCTCAAACTGAGCTTCGAGAGTATTGCAAGAAACAGCAAATCCAAATGGAAGCATGGGCTCCTTTAGGTCAAGGAAGACTGTTAGCGCACCCAGCTCTAATAGAAATCGGAGAGCGTTACAATAAAACAACAGCCCAAGTTATTTTACGATGGGATCTGCAAAATGAAATTGTCACGATTCCGAAATCTGTTAAAGAAAGCCGGATTATAGAAAATGCAAATATCTTTGATTTTGAGTTAACGGCTGATGAAATTCAAAAAATTAACTCTCTAAATGAAAATAAACGATTTGGTGCCGATCCAGATAATTTTAATTTTTAATAAAAACAGAAACTGCCCTAGGTAAAAAAAGGGCAGTTTTTGTTTTTATCGAGACCAAACATTCAAATTCGAATGTTTACTACTGTATATGATTACTCCTCTTCAAAAATGGGAAAGGTGAAGAATATCCTAGATACGAAGGTGAAGCAATTTGACTAGTACTTCCCATCAAAAAAATAATTCAAACACTACAAACGCTTATCAGAATAAGCTAAATATTTGGTCTGGCATTCTATTTGGAATAGGGTTGGTCGCCTTTATTGATGAAGCTGTTTTTCATCAACTGCTACATTGGCATCATTTCTATGATAAATCCACCACCGCAATTGGATTGGTATCTGATGGACTTTTCCACGCGTTTATCTGGTTTTCAAGTGTTTTAGCGTTGTTTATGGTTACCTCTCTTCGACGATATCATGCGTGGCAGGCAAAGAAATGGCTGGCTTGCATACTTATTGGAGCAGGTGGTTTTCAATTATACGATGGTACAATTCAACACAAACTGATGAGACTCCACCAAATCCGCTATCATGTCGATATCATGCCTTATGACTTGGTTTGGCACATAACAGCAGTATTTATGCTGTTAATAGGAATCATCCTGTTAATTCGTATATCGAAAGAAACGGGAGCTGCTTTGAAAAATGCCTAAAATTTATCACGTTGAACATGTAGCTGCAAGCTTTGAGCCACACATCATTCCAGAATTTTTTTTATTAATGCCGTTTATTATAGCTTTAATTGTTTATCTACTAGCCTTTGTTAGATCTAAGAGCCAACAAATACAATGGCCGTTAAGTCGATTGATTTTATGGATTTTAGGCATTTTTAGTGCTCTCTTCGCCATTACTGGACCGGTCGCAGATAGTGCTCATAACGATTTCACGAAACATATGGTTGGTCACCTATTCCTTGGTATGCTTGCACCACTTTTGATGGTCTTAGCTGCACCAATGACTCTATTCTTACGAACTCTAAATGTATTTCATGCTCGACGTCTATCCTTTCTGTTAAGAAGTGGACTTATTCGTTTTATTTGTAACCCAATTCCCGCGTCATTTATAAATGTTGGAGGTCTTTGGATTCTCTATACAAGCAGCCTTTACATGAAAATGCACGACCACGTTCTTCTAAATCTGTTAATCCACTTTCATATTTTTATGGCGGGCTATCTGTTTACTGCATCCATAATCTATATAGATCCTACTCCACACCGGAAAACGTTTGTCTTTCGCGCGATTGTGTTAGTGGCAGCATTAGCAGGACACGGTATTTTATCGAAGTTTATTTTTGCTCATCCACCAATGGGTGTCCCAATTGACCAGGCTGAAACGGCCGCAATGCTAATGTATTATGGAGGGGATGCAACTGATTTGGTTTTAATCATTGTCTTTTGTTATCAATGGAGTAAAGCTGGCCGTCTATTTAAGGTTTTTAATCAATCTGTATAGTGATTAATTTGTTCCCTTATCCCATCAATTATATCTAGCGGCATCACACCATAATGAGATAATGACTTTGCTTTTTCCTCTCCTGCCTTGGCATGTAAGCAGCTTCCAGCTATTAGGGCATGGACAGGGGATGCTCCTTGGGCTATAAATGAGGCAGCCAACCCTGTCAGCACATCCCCACTCCCTCCCTTTCCAAGTGCGTCATGACCGTGTGGATTAATAAAGACCTCTCCATCAGGTGTTGCAATCAGGGAACGATGCCCTTTTAATAACAAATAAACACCAGTGTCACTTGCAAAAGCCTTGGCAATTTCAATTCGATCCTCTTCTACCTCTTGTACAGTTTTATTCATTAATTTAGCCATTTCCCCTGGATGCGGGGTAAAGATGACAGCTCCCTTATAATTTCGAACAATATCTAAATTATTTCGAAGTAAAAATAAGGCATCGGCATCGACAACAATCGGCTGTCCTGTGAGTAATTCCATAAATGAACGCATCCACTCTTCTCCACCCTGAAATCTCCCTATCCCTGGACCAATCGCTATACTATCAAATTGATGCAATAAGGGGGCGATTTCAGCAATTGATTTAACGGAAAAGTGACCATCTTCTTCTGATAATGGCTGAAATAAGGATTCTGGATTTTGGGCTGCCGCAATTGGATAGATATTTTCCGGAACAGCTAACGTTACTAATCCGGACCCACTATATAAGGCCGTCTTTGCGGAAAAAATGGGAGCGCCAACATAGGATCGAGATCCACCAATTATTAGCACATGCCCAAATGTTCCTTTATGACCGTTTCTAGGCCGGGCTGGAATAGAAGTTTTTACAAGGTCTTCAGTAATGAGTTTGGGTAATACAAGGCCAAGAACTTCGACAATGGAAGGTGGAACAGAGATATCAACCGCCTTCCACTCGCCGATATAGCTGGGACCATTATGTAAAAAGAACCCTTTTTTCGGAAAAACAAATGTAATTGTCTTTGTTGCTTTGACTGCAATTCCACCAACTTTTCCGTTGTCACTGCTTAATCCCGAGGGAATATCGACAGAAATAATCGACTTCTTTTTCTCAACCTCATTTATCATTGAAATTACGGTTGAAAAGGGTTCTCTAACTAGACCATGGACACCCGTTCCTAGTATGGCGTCGACAAGAATATCGGCCCCGTGGATTTTATTCCGAAGTGTATCAAAGCCACTTTCTTGTAAATAACAAATGGGCAGCTCTCGCTTGATATATACATCAAAATGAACTCTTGCATCTCCCTTAATTTTCTCAGGAGGAACTAATAAAAATAGGAGGACGTCAAATTTTAAATCATACAGCCTGCGCGCGATGACAAAACCATCCCCGCCATTATTACCGCCTCCTGCTAGCACAAGTACACAGGGTTTTTCAAACGGACTGCTAACGATCATGTCTTCGACTACTTTTGCACCTGCGTTCTCCATTAATACGACCCCAGGTAAACCGATCTCTTCCATCGTATATTGATCCATTTGCTGCATTTCTTTTTGACCTGCCACAAACATATCTACTCTCTCCTTTTTATACACCTATTACTATTATAAAACTTTTTTGAAGTGAATTTTTATTATAATTATGGTTCTAAACACAACATTGAAGTGTTTGATAAATGAAGGATAGGAATTTATAAAGCTTAATTGGATAAATTATAGACGAGCAAATTAATGATTGCTCAAAAAAACTTCGTCGGGAGTGATGTATCATGGCAAGAAACAAACTTTTGGTTCCTGGTTCGGGCAACGCGCTTGATCAAATGAAGGAAGAAATCGCCAACGAGTTTGGAGTTCAACTTGGTGCTGATACGACCGCGCGAGCAAACGGTTCAGTTGGCGGTGAAATGACGAAACGTCTGGTTGCTTATGCTGAACAATCGTTACGAAATCAACAAGGTCAATAACTTTTGATTTCATGCAAAGGGGTGTCCAAATGGGCACCCTTTAATTACATAAGAATTTTCAAACTTCAGCGTGGAGAAATATCCAGCTCCAGGCCATACGCCGCTGACCATGGCGCTTCCGAATTTCTTAATTAGCAAACAAAATTTTAAGTTCACTTTCAGACTCAATCATCCTGCCAAATCGATATCCTTCAATTAACACATGCCGTTCATGGTCAGATAGTCGACGCTCCCATTTTGTTTCTAAATAATGGATAACCTCATTATAGAAAATTTCAGGATACTCGAAAGGTATGTTCATAGTTACGTCACCTTCCTTTCATGATGCTCTTCTTTTTAATCTTGTCCAGAATACTTACTTTTTAAAAACCATCTTTCTTTACTTACTACTTTTTTATGCGAGAACCATTTATTTGTATAGTTCTAATGGATTTAAATTATATTTACTGCCATTATTTTTTTCTCTAGGGAATAATAGTGGTAAATACTTAAATTTTATAAAAGCGGGGTATAAAAAATGAATCAAGACTTTTCAATTGATTATGAACAAATACCAAAATTTCAAAATCATGGAGATGCTAGAGCTTGGTTTAAAGATCTTTATGGAGATCGGTTTTTACTGAGGATGAGCGAGATGAGAAATGGAAAAAGAGTGAATATGTATCATCTTGTAAAAAATCCTGATGTATATCAACCCTACATGGAGAGCTTTTCGCATGAGGAGAAGCATGAAATCACCAATATGGAGGTCTTCAATAGTTACAAAACCGTCGAAATTACGGATGATGGTATTGTTCAATTTCTTCCTTAAAATCTAATTAAAATTCGTTTTCCCCAAGCAAATAGGAAGGCCATAAGCAGCCTTCCCTTTAAATCATATTTACAGGGTTGTTTCATTTTTTCGAACTATATGCACAATAAATGTTCCAAAGAAGACAGTCGTAAGTAAGCTAAAAAAGAAAATTTCATCCATTTGGATTCCAAAGGCAGAAGCAATCATCTTCAGGCCGATAATTGCGACAAGGACAAACGCAGCCACTTCGAACTCTGGTACCTTTTCAATTAGAGCAAGGAATATGTGAGCAACTCCCCGCATCATTAAAATGCCCAATATACCGCCTAAAAGTAGTATCCACTCCTGGTTAGAAACACCAAAGGCTGCAATGACACTATCAAAACTAAAGGCAATATCCATAAGTTCGACCGTTATGACTGTTCTCCAGAAGCCTCTGCTTTTATCTGTTATGCCGTCTTCCCCATCATTTTTCTTTATAAAATTTTGAAGAACAATCCAAAGCAGATAGTGACCACCAACAATCTTAATCCACGGAATTGTAGTTAATGTTACACCTATACCAATCGCAACCACACGAAAAAAATAGGCACCAAAGATTCCATAAAATAATGCTTTCTTTCGTTGCTCTTTTGGAAGGTGCTTTACCATCATGGCCAATACCAATGCATTATCAGCAGATAACAATCCTTCAAGAATAATCAGTGTACCAATAACCCCCCAACTGGCAGGATTAAGGAAAACTTCTTTAAATGCCTCTAGTGAAAATATTGTACTATAACTATTTATGATTTCTTGTAGAAACTCCATCCAGACTAATGTCTCCTTCTCTATCCAATATGCTTGTCCTAAATAACTTAACTTCCATATTGAATTGCAACGTTTCATCTTCTCCTGTTAAATATATGTTCACTCCGTAAATATATGAATTAAAAAGAAGCTGCCTCATTGAGACAACTTCTTTTTGATACATTTTTAAACAATCACACTTTTATTGCCATGAAGCAACTTCTGCAAGTTATTAAGTTCATTCTGTATACTTGGAAATGCTTCTATTTTAGGAACAGGTTTAATTGGAGGCGAATGTTTCCGATCGGTAGCATTTGCCATCGTTTCACACACATAAAGCAATTGAGCAAGAGATTCATCCGAAAGATTAGGGCGATTTGCTGTTTTAGCACAATTTTCAAGTAAATATCCTAAATGCTCAATTGAAAACAAAACGGGCCAATAAAAATCAAGCACTTGTTGATTAACAGGTATCTCACCCGCTGCTGTATTATAAATTATTTTAAAATTAATTAAATTCGTTTGCATTTTTCTTAGTTCTCTACTTTCTCTCGCATTAAAGCCGACTCCTTGATTTGAAAAAAGGGTGAATAAAAATTGTGCCTGACTTCTAATCGTTTTAGTTAGCAAATGCGAAAGACGACTTGATGCAGATCGCCTCCCAATGAGCCATACACCAACAAGTCCTATCACGCTCCCGATGAGAACATCGATGATTCTAGCAGAAGCAAAGTAGGCAAAACTAAAGTGACCTTGACTAGTACTTTCAGCCATAAGTAATGCGTTGGGGGTAAAAAACAAGGCCGCTAAACCATAATTTTTTACAATAAATAACTCTGTAATAAACGTCAAAAAGAGAATAAACAATGTAATCATATATCCATCTGGATGTGTAGATAAAATCAAACTAGCAATCAAAATCCCTAAAATAGTACCTACTCCCCGCTGGATGGCCCGGTGATGGGTTGCAACAATAGTCGAGCCTGACATAACAGCAACACAGGATAACGGCACCCAATAAGACCGAACAAATTCAAATTGATAGGCGATAATAGCCGCAATCATGGTAACCAAACCAAAACGTAATGCCGTAATAAAAACCATCGAATTTTTATCCAAGGCACCCATAAAAATACTCTTAAATGATGGTTTAGAAATTTGAATCACTTGATTAATCTTAGTGGTTGGTTCATTCATGATGGCGTCAGCATTATATACTTTAGAAAATAATTTACTAATCGTTTCATCCATTTCGTCTGGCTGGAGGATTTTTAGAGAAGTATAATCATTCTTTTTCTTTTGTTCAAATGAATCAGCCATTTCACGAACGGTCTGGCCTAGTGCTGGTGGTATTTTTGATTCTCGCTCTGAAAAATTATTAAGTATGTACAGAAAAATCTGATTGGCATGTTCCTTTAATACATATAGGCGATTAAATAAATCAGTGGTTCGCCAAGGGATATACCCCGCAGCCAGTGTTTCGTCGGCCTCATTTAAAACGGACATGACCCGATGTCTAACTTTATTAAAATTACCGGTACCAACTGAATCAAGAAACGCAGCTAATTCACGATATACCCGTATAATTATCCCTGTTTCTGGACCATGAGGTTTAAAGAACCGACCAGTCATTGCAATGATAAATGACAAGATTCCTCCTAAAAACACAAGGCTGCCACGTAATAGAGCGAGCTCCGGATGTACGGGCATTCCTGATGTCATCAAGAAAACTAAAACGAAAAAGATTGCAGATGGACCAGTAATACGTAATGCCCCAAAAATAAACAGAACTACAGCACCTATAATCCCCATCAATATAGCAATAGCAAGAGGGTATGGAGCTGCGAGAGTACCCAGTACCGTGACCAGAGTCATACCAAGGATGACTGCCACTAATTTTTTTGCCAGTAGTGCATAGGGAATATCAAATACGTAAAGATAGGTAAAGCCACCCATTCCAGCTAATAATCCATAATCTAGATGGCCAAATAATAATCCGATGATAACCGGAAGAGCGGCAGCTAATCCTGCACAAAATGCCTTTAACCAGGGAAACGGCTTTTGATTAACAGATAGGGCTTGTTGTAATAGTGTAGGGGTATTATATGTGACAGATTTAGATTTGTTCGTTTTATTCTCTTCCATGCTGATCGCAACTTTCCAATATAAATTTCATGAACAATGACTAATTATAATATTAATTAAAATGAAATGCTAATATACCAAATAAGACTTAATAACATTTCTTTTAGGAAAAAAATAAAAGCCTATCCCAATCTGGCTATAGCTTTTGCACAGATTGGGACAGGCATTACATTTTTATTCTTTTACAAAATCGACAAACCTCTCGATAACCTCATCAATAAATTTAAGCGTGGCTTCGTCCACTAAACTTCCAGTTTCATCATCAAATTTATTCATTGCCTGACTAATAAGAATTTCATTGCCTGCTGGTGGTAAAAGTTTTACTTGTAATGCTGTTAGAATTTGACGCAAGTGGAGCTGAGCACGAATCGTACCCATTATACCTGTTGCTGCGCCTGCCGTCATTACAGGTTTACCAATTAATACCTTATCAACACGCGATAACCAATCAAGTGCATTTTTCAAGACACCTGGAATGGACCAGTTATATTCCGGTGTAAGGATAAGCACACCGTCTGCTTCTTTAACTTTCCTTTTAAATTCCTTTACTGCTTCGGCAGGATTATTTTCTGTATCTTGGTCATAATGGGGAAGTTGACCAAGATCCAGTATTTCCAAATCAAATGTATTAACAAATCTTTCCTGAATGGTGTTTGCAAGCTGTCTGTTATACGACCCTTTTCGCAAACTCCCTACAATCGCTACTAACTTCATTATTCTGTTCACACCTTTGCCTATAGTTCTATTTCAATACAATTTAGATTATAGAAATAGAAACTTGAATTTTCAAACTTTATGCCTTACTTTTGAAAAATATAGTGATATAGTCATTATCACAAAGCACCAAATAAAAAAAGCCGCTATCTCTTAAAAAAAGCGGCTTAAATTATATATTCTAAGTTGATTATTTAAAAATAGTGGAGACGACCTGGTCGTAGGTCATACTACTATCCACTGCATATACGCCAGGGCGTAGTTTGTTTTCAAGCCCTTTTTGCTCTATATCTTTAGAGAAGTTGAATGCATTCGGAACGATGGCTGCTTGTTGCAGCATCTTTCCAACATCTATACTGGTCATTCCGTCTGATACATTAATAATTACTCGTGTTACAGGTTTAGTAGTTTTGTTATCATCCGTTGTGGTTTGTTTTTGCCCTGTCGCTTTTGCAGCTTTTATATTATTGTCATACTCGGCTTTCGTTTGAACAATATATCCACTGGTTACAAGCTGTTCTTTCATCGTCTTTTCTGATGGTTCAACATTTACTGTTTTGGTTTTTTCTGTTGTCTTTACGACATCAGTTTTATCAGTAAAATAAACAATCCCACAAATCGTTGTTGTTATAAGAATTCCGGCTGCAAAGCTGCTTAATAAGTTAATTCTCATTTGCAACTTTCCCTCCGTCCTTTACAAGATGGTATGAAGCAAGGATTTTTTCTATCTCCGATTCTTTAACTTGCTTCAACTCGGCAATACTTGCAAGCGAATAATTCCGTTTATATAAATCTAGTACTTCACGAATGTGGAGTTTTTCCTCAGAGGAGAGTTGAATTCCTGCTTCCTTCATCACAACTTCTATGTCCAGTTCAATATTCCGAATTGCCTCTTTAAGAGCATTAATTTCTTTCATCGTACCAATATGAATTTGGTCAACTTGTTTTTGTTCCAGTTTTGCTGCATGAGTAGATTTCAAAATAGAAAAAATCAATAATACAACGGATATCACAAACAATCCGATTAAAGTCCATTCCATAAGAACTATTACCTCCTTCTATTGTTGGCAAGTTCTTATTATACAACCAATCGATAAATTTTTGTCTTTTTTACTAAAAAACACGCAATTAGTCGCGGGAATTTTACAAATTTCGGGGAAACAGGAAAAGTTTTATCCAGTTATTAGTTGAACATCGTTTACTATTAATTTTTACTAATAATAGCAGCTAATTCTTCATTTGAATATGTGCCGTTTATCCCTGGTTTATTATGGAAGTAATCGTATATTTCTTGATTTGAATAGTCCTTTTTTAAACCATTAATAATAGTTGACAAGTATGAGTACGATGGCTTTTTCCAGTCTACTTCATTAATGTTCCATGGTGCAGTAAAAGTAAAAATAGGGAAGCCTTTTTCCTCTCCTAAATACAGTATATTTCCATACCAAGCATTAGGACGAATTATTTTGGATCCTTCCTTTATTACCTCATTTATCTCAATGTCCAAATCTATCCCATTGTTTTCCTGCTTCACTACATCCAAGAATTGTTCAGTGGTGATTAAATATTTTCTACAAAAAGTAACGTTGTTAATTTCTTGCTGTAAACCTAGAAAGGCTACACCCTGGGAATCCCATTTTTTTGCTTCTTTCGCAAAATAAAGGGGAAACTTTATGGTATATGTCGACTCATCAACTGGAAGAGATGAATCCTTACAGCCAATCTCAACCTGGGAGGATCCTTCTGGCTGCCCTCCTTTTATGTAACATAAAAATCGTTCAGTATTTATATTGGATCCATAGCTTACATACCAAACATATTGTTTTTCCTCAATCATTACAAATCACCTATTTCTATTAAATTCCATTTATTTAAACTATTTTACCACTATAAAAAATAATCGTCTGCACTTAAAGAGGGAAGAATGGTTTGGAAAAATTAGGGTATGATAGTTTTTTGTAGAAATATATTTTTTCAACGGAGGACCTATATGAAAGTTACAGATCTAATCGTTCAATGTTTAGAAAATGAAGGTGTAGAGTATATTTTTGGAATTGTGGGCACTGAAACACTCGACCTCGCAGAATCATTATCAAAATCAAATCAAATTAAATATGTAAATGTCAGACATGAACAAGGAGCTGCTTTTATGGCAGATGTATATGGAAGACTATCCCAAAAGGCAGGCGTTTGTTTATCAACATTAGGTCCTGGGGCGACAAATCTTCTTACGGGAATGGCAAGCTCTCAGCTTGATCACTCACCTGTGGTGGCGTTAATTGGACAAGCTGGCATAGAACGGCATCATAAAGAGTCTCATCAATATATCAATATTGTAAAATTATTCGAACCTGTAACAAAATGGTGCACTCAAATTCAGGATTCCACGACTGTACCTGCCATTATACGAAAAGCTTTTCGATTGGCAAAATTGGAGAAACCGGGATCTGTCGCCATCACCTTACCGGTTAATTTTTCTACTCAAATGATCCCAAATAAGCCATTGCCTGTTACACCATTACCCCAAGGTGTCCCTGATCAAGCATCGATACAAGGAGCAAAATCGTTAATCCATAATCATTTAAAACCATTTATTATTATTGGAAATGGAGTTCTCAGACAGGATGCGGTTACAGAACTTCAGATTTTTATTAATCAGCTCCAATCTCCTGTGACTCACAGCTTTATGGCAAAGGGCGTGTTACCAAAAGAACACCCTTTTAATTATTTTACTTTTGGATTTAAGGACAACGATGAGGTAGTAGCAGGTATTAAAGAAGCTGACTTATTAATCGTGATAGGATTTGACTTTGTTGAACAGCTTCCAAAGGATTGGAATAAACAAAAACTGCCGATTTTACATATAGACACCCTGCCAGCGGAAATAAATGAGTATTACCCTGTTGAGTGTGAACTCGTCGGCAACATCAAAAAAACTCTTCAATTGTTGAATCAATCTGAGCTTTCTGTAAAATCATGGGAACCTTCAGGGGATCTGCGCGAACAAATTTCCCAGACGTATCAAATAAACGATAATCAAACTAGTACTAGTACCATACCCTTTACAATTGAGAATCTTCTCCATTCTATTGAAAAATTTACTACAGAGAATACCATCATGATTTCTGATGTCGGTTCTCATAAAGTCTCAATTGCAAAAACTTATCAGCCCAAAATGCCAAACAGGTTAATCATTTCTAACGGGCTTGCCTCAATGGGTATTGCGCTTCCAGGTGCCATTGGTGCCAGTCTTGCTTGTCCGGAAGACCCCGTTATTTGTATTACGGGCGACGGTGGGGCTCTTATGAATTTTGCTGAAGTTGAGACGGCTAAACGTTTAGGCCTCTCCTTCATCATCATCGTGATAAATGATTCGATGTTAAAACTTGAGGTACAGCAAATGAACAAAAAGTTTGGCGAAAACTTCGGTGCAACCTTCCAGAACCCTGATTTTGTTCAACTAGCGGAAAGTTTTGGAATCAATGGTTTTCGGGTCAGCCAATTATCTGAATTTGAACGTATACTGCAAAAACACCTACAAGCCCCAGATGGGATAACCTTAATAGAAGTTACTTTACAAAGCTGACTCAACACCTTCCCTCTCCGAAAGTGTATATTGGAAGATTACTATGATGCGGTTTATTGGAACTAAGGGAACAGCCAGGATGAGGGAGTCATCCTGGCTGTTTGTGAGAAGTAATGGAAGTTTTCCCTATGCCTGTTTAGTTAAAATAGACATAAATTCATTACCAGTAATTGTTTCCTTCTCCAACAGATACTTGGTTAATTCATGTAACTTATCTTTATTTTCTTCAAGGATTTCTTTAGCTTTTATGTGACAAGATTTAATAATTTTAAGAATTTCAGTATCAACCTTAGCTGCTGTTTCTGCTGACACCATTAAAGAAGTATCTCCGCCTAAATACGGATTATTGACTGTTTCGAGTGCCATCATATCAAACTCATCACTCATCCCATACCTAGTGACCATTGCTCTGGCAATCTTTGTGGCTTGTTCAATATCATTAGACGCACCTGATGTGATGGTATTAAAAATAACTTCTTCTGCTGCACGTCCACCCATATAGGTTGTAATTTTATCCAATGCCTGTTCCTTTGACATAAGGACTATTTCTTGCTCGTCCACTTGCATGGTATACCCTAGAGCACCAGAAGTCCTTGGAATAATGGTTATTTTATGAACTGGTGCGGAATGTGTTTGTTTTGCTGCTACCAATGCGTGACCAATTTCATGATAAGAAATGGTTAACTTATCCTTCATTGAAATCACTGCATTTTTCCGTTGATACCCGGCAATTACCACTTCAACAGACTCTTCCAAGTCACTTTGGATTACTTTGTTACGCCCCAATCTAACGGCTCTCAGTGCAGCTTCATTAATGATATTGGCTAAATCAGCACCTGATGCTCCGGATGTTGCTCTGGCAATAACATTAAAATCAATATCATCCGCAAGTTTTACATCTTTCGCATGAACCTTTAAAATGGATTCACGACCTGCTAAATCAGGCAATTCCACCGGTACTCGGCGATCAAATCTACCCGGTCTTAGAAGTGCTTTATCAAGAGTTTCAGGTCTATTCGTTGCGGCAAGAATGACGACCCCTTTATCAGCATCAAAACCATCCATTTCAGTTAAGAGTTGATTTAAAGTTTGTTCCCGTTCATCATTACCACCTGCCATACCGGAATTACGACTCTTACCGATTGCATCGATTTCATCAATAAACACAATACATGGTGCCTTTTCTTGTGCTTGCTTAAATAAATCTCTTACCCTTGCTGCACCCATTCCAACAAACATTTCAACAAATTCTGACCCTGACATTGAGAAGAATGGTACCTTGGATTCCCCAGCAACCGCTTTGGCTAGCAGGGTTTTCCCTGTTCCTGGAGGGCCAACTAATAATGCACCTTTTGGAATATTAGCCCCAATTTCTCTATATTTTTTTGGATTATGAAGGAAATCAACAATTTCCTGCAAGGCCTCCTTGGCTTCATCCTGACCGGCTACGTCTTTAAACGTTATGCCTGTTTGCGCTTCTACGTACACTTTGGCATTACTTTTCCCAAAAGATAGGGCACCACCGCCGCCCATCATCTTATTTTGCATTTTCTTCATTAACCATTGGCCAATAACAATAAAAATAAGGAACGGAAGAATCCAAGTTAAGATAAAATTTAACAGCGGTGATGTTTCTTTCGGAATTACTTTTGCAAATTTAACATTCGCTTCATGTAATCGGTCCACTAATTTCGGATCGTCAATTGTGCCCGTCTTATACAACTTAACTTTACTTGTGTCAACTGGTTTAAACATAATGGTGTTATTTTCAATTTCAACCTCTTTTACTTTCCCCTCTTCCACCATGGATAAAAATGTTCCATAATCCACTTCTTTTACGGAATGATTAAAAATGGCAGGGAAAATAAAAGAATTTAGCAATAGAATGATGACAATTGTTACCCCATAATAAAATATAAGTGGTTTCTTTGGTGGCTTTATATGTTTCATTTTAGTTCCTCCAAGTAATATTAATGGCTTGCATCCAGTTTATTACGAGCTAGTCCATTTTTTAAAAGGTTAATTTCTATAATATAATTCCCCAATGCTTCCTGATTCGACAAATCTTTTGCAAATTTTTCAACGACATTACGAATGGTAATGGTAGACAGGATTTGTAAAAGATGAACGAATTCCAAGTCATTTGAGATATTTAATCGTTCATTATTAATAATAGTTTTTAGTTTGTATTTGTCGTTACTTTCACGACCGCGAAAAATTGTCGAAAAAGTATCTTCTATTTTATACGTCATGTTTAAGAATGCATTCTTCAAGAAGTTTACATCAGCTTCTTCCTCAATCATTAATTGAAAAAATTCAATCAGTGAATCAAATAAATCACCGTTATGTTTTTTTAAAAGAAATCCAAAATTGTACTTGATGCTGCTAACCATTTCATTTAATAAATAGAAAAATGCGTCCTCTTTATCTTCAAAGTATTGATAAAAGCTGCCACGCGGGATTTGTGCTGTTTTAACGATATTTGAAATGGAAGCATTATATAGGGGCACCCGTGAAAACTCTTTTTTGAGTGCGTTTACTAATGTTTGTTTTTTCTCCTCTGGCAGATTAAAAAAGGTAATCTTTGGCACCGGCAACTCCTCCTCTTTTATAACATGACACCATGTCATCATAGTTAGATAATAAATGACAAGGTGTCATCTGTCAATTAAAAAGATGACGCTTGGTCATACATAATAAAATCGTTGTCCTTATCGAAAGTACTATTTATTTTATAGTTTGCAAATTATAAGGTAAACTCTACTATATCGTAGTTTTAGGAAGGGAATTTCTGTATGGATGTTAGTAATATAACCACACTTATCGTATGGGTCATCTTAACCATTAATATTATTCTTGCTGGGGTTGTTATCTTTATTGAGAGAAGAGATATTGGTTCAACTTGGGCATGGTTATTAATCCTCTATTTTATTCCGATACTGGGTTTTATCGTGTATCTATTTTTTGGACGGCAATTAAAACAAACCAATTTTTACCATTTGTCTTCAGCAGAAAGAAGCTATTTACAGTCAGCTGTAGATGAACAGCTAAAGCAACTTAAGTTAAGTGAATGGGGCCACAACGAATTGCTAAAAAAACACTCTGACTTAGTGAAGATGAACTTAAAATCTTCTAATGCATTGATCACTATGGGCAATGAATTGGTCATTTTTACTGATGGGCATGAAAAGTTTAAGTCTTTATTTGAAGACATTCAAAAGGCTAAACATGAAATTCATATCCAATATTATATTATTCAACGTGATACTCTTGGAAAAAAACTGAGAGATGAACTTACCAAAAAAGCAAAGGAAGGAGTAAAAGTCCGAGTACTTTATGATGAAATTGGATCAAAACAGATCTCTCCTTCATTCTTTAAGGAAATGGTGGCAAATGGTGGAGAGGTAGAAGTATTTTTCCCTTCTTTTTTTAAAATGATCAATTTTCGCATTAATACCCGTAATCACCGCAAGCTTTGTATCATTGACGAGAAAATAGCTTATATTGGCGGCTTTAATGTTGGCAATGAGTACTTGGGGCTCAATAGAAAGTTCGGCTATTGGCGTGACACACATCTTAGGGTAAAAGGTGAGGCAGTTACTCACATTCAAGGGAGATTTATTTTAGATTGGAATTACGCTGCAAAACATAAACTAAATCTAGAAGATTATAATTTAAAGGGCGAAAAACATACTGGTAAAAATCCTATTCAAATAATTGCGAGCGGACCTAATTCCGAAACGGAACACCTAAAAAATATGTATATCAAACTTATCCTGTCTGCCAAAAAAATCGTTTACATTCAAACACCTTATTTTGTTCCGGATTCCAGTTTTATGGATGCATGTAAGATTGCTTTATTATCAGGTGTGGATGTTAGGATTATGTTACCCAACAAGCGTGATCATCCTTTTGTAAAATGGGCTTCTGGTGTTTACGCCGGAGAACTATTAAGGTATGGTGCTAGAATATACTTCTACGATAAAGGATTCTTGCACGCAAAAACGATTGTCGTTGATCAGGAAGTTGCATCAGTGGGAACCGCTAATATTGATACACGGAGCTTTCGTTTAAATTTCGAAGTGAATGCGATTGTGTATGATGAAACCACTGCTCAAGAGCTTACCTATTTGTTCCTTCAAGATATCCTAGTAAGCACTGAACTAACGTTGGAAAAGTATAATGGCCGGTCCATTTTTATTAAATTTAAAGAAGCCATATCCAGGCTCTTAGCGCCAATCTTGTAAAAAACAAAGTACTAGAAGCTGAAAGTTAGTTTCAACTGAATAACTCCTTCATGCTAGGTGACACTATTCCGTGTATTGTCACTCCATTTCAGGAGGTATATTCGGATGAAAAAAAAGAATCAGTTAAAAAAACAAATGGAAAATAAAACAGTATTAATTTGGAAAATGGGGATTGCTTCAGCTCTATCATGGGAAATTGCAAAATTAGCAGGATCAGACCACCCTTATTTGGCCCCTATTTCCGTCATTCTCTGTTTACAAACCACCATTAACCGCTCCATTCGTTTTTCCTATCACAGGATGGTAGGGACTGTTATTGGAATAGTGGTGGTTGTTTTAATGGAGCCATATTTAACAGTAACAGGCTGGACACTGGGTGGTTTAATCATTTTAGGGAGTTTCATTGCAAAATGGTTAAAACGCGATGAATCAGCAATTCATCAAGCTGCCTTAACGATATTACTCGTCTTTGTAATGGGGCATAAATCCGGTAACTATCCTATTGATCGTTTTCGAGATACCTTAATTGGAGCCATAATTGCCGTTCTCATTCAAATGGTAATCCATCCGCCTAACTACACAAAACAGGCTATTCAAAAGTCCACTGAATACTCAAACCACCTTGCTAGTTCCTTTAACAATGTTTCAGAATGGCTGCAGAAGGGGTTAGAAAAAGCTTATGGAGAACAGATTCAAACCGAACTAGTGAAACGTGAAGATGAACTTTACCAGTTGAAAGTTATGATTAGTGACGTAAGAGACAGTCTAAAATATAACCCATTTTCCAAGAAAAGCAAAAATAATTTACATGAATGTGAACAAAGATTTCATGATTTATCTGCAGGCTTCTCTTATTTACATACTACTGTAAAAACGTTATTGGCATGGGCTGAAAACGGTACCATTACATCTTTGGATAAAGTATCATGGGCCGATCAATTCAAAGCTTTAGCTCAATTATACCAAACAATAGAAGCGCCAATTGGATTAGGAGATTCTGCAAATGTAGTAAAGATTACAATCCCAGAAGAAATTAAAAAACATCAATATGCCCTTGCTATATACAATGATACCATTCTTTTACTGGAGAAATGGGATCAGTCCCACAGAGTAAACTGAGGGACTTCTAATGTACTTTGTAACGTGTGTTGGATTTATCTTATCCTAAATTTTCAAATTCCATTGCAATTCTCTCAAATGCTTCTTTAATCATTGGTCGTGGTGAGGGAATACAAATCCTTTGGTATGAAATGCCTTCTTCCCCAAACATTTTTCCATCTTCTAAAATGACATTAGCTTTGTTATAAATTCGATCATGAACCTCGTCAGGAGACAAACCATAGGCACTGAAATCCATCCACATGATATAGGTTCCTTCAGGAATCTTTACTTTTACTCTTGGCATCTTTTCGGCTAAAAACTGAATTACCCAATCCATGGTGCCATCGATATATTCTTTCAATTGTTCTAACCAGTCTTCTCCATCCTTGTAAACCGCAATAAGTGCTGAAACCGTAAATGGGGACGGTAAGTGGCCACCCATCACGCTGCTAAATGCTTTCCGAAGATCTGGATTCGAAATAATCACATTGGTACAATGCAGGCCTGCTAAATTAAACGTTTTATTGATGGCAGTAAATGTAATCAATTGGTCTGGTTGCTTTGTAACTTTTGCAATCGGAATAAAGGTTTGGTTGCGTCGAATTAAGTCACCATGAATTTCATCTGCTACTATTAATACATTATTTTCAGCACAAATATCGGCCATTTTCCTTAGTTCCTCTTTGTTGAAAATTCTTCCAGTTGGATTGTGTGGATTACACAAAATAAACATTTTGGTCTCTTCATCTCTAGCCTTCTCTGCAAAATCCGTAAAGTCAATATGGTAATACCCCTCATCATCACAAATAAGCGCATTATTCAGGAGGTTTCTGCCATTCGCTTCTATGGACGCAGTAAAAGGAGGGTAAACCGGGCGTTGGATGATAATTCCATCACCGGGATTTGTAAAAGCTCTTACAGCAATATTTAAAGCATGAACTGTTCCTGGACTGTAGATAATTTCCTCCTTGAGAATGTCCCAATCATGTCTCTTTTTGAACCAATGTTGAATGGCTTCAAAATATTCATCTGGAAAAATAGAATAGCCGAAAATACGATGATCGACTGTTTTATGTAAAGCATCTATTAAGGGCTGGGGCACTGGTAAATCCATATCCGCAGTGAATAATGGAATGGTGTCTTCATCATATCTATCGGTAAGACCCATTGCTTTTATAAACTTCCCACCGTCCCATTTGATTGAATAAGTCCCTCGGCGATTAACAATTTCATCAAAGTTATATTTCATGAATATCATCCTTTGCTTATAGAGATTTCAAATCATACTATAACAGACTTTGAACACTGGAACTAATAATTAAAATTTATCTATTATTCTAAATCAGATAATTAAAAAGACTCAATGCAGGAGATTCTTGATTGATTTTTAAAAACAAAACTACTTGTTCCTCAATCTTAGAACAAACAGCTTCCTGCAACATCATACAAACTAAAATCAATTTCTGTTTGAACACCGGCAATATACTTTGCTAATTCCGCTCCAATATACGGCCCGCTGGTTAGCCCGGATGCGCCCAGTCCATTGGCGACATAAATTCCTTCAAAGCCTGGCAGTTTTCCTACCACTGGTAAAAATCCTGGTGTAAAAGGTCGAAATCCTACCCTTGTTTCAACAAAACTACTATTTGCTAGTCCAGGTGCTACCGCTAAGGCCTTTTCTAAAATTTCATGAATCCCTCCAGCCGTTACTCTTTTATCAAAACCAGCCTCATTTTCATGCGTTGAACCAACAACTACTCTACCATTTTCAAAGGTGAGGATATACTGGTTATGGAGAGGCATCACAACCGGCCATGCATTCGTTTCAATGCTGGGAATTTCAAGATGAACAATTTGTGCTTTTTGTGGTTTTACTAAGAATTCCATTCCTAATGGCTGCAGGAGTTGGTTTGACCAAGCACCTGCTGTTACAATGACCTGATCTGCAAATAAAGTAGTCTCTTCTAATTTAACTCCGATTATTTGGTTATTTTTATGGACAATCGAAGCATTACCTCTCATAAAAGTTGTTCCATATTTTTGTGCGCCGTTAATTAGCGCGTCGCGAATCGCTCTCCCATTTACCCGGGCTCCTCCACTAATATGAACGGATCCAAATTCCTCCGCCAATGGTGGGAATAAAGCCTTTGTTTCAGATGGGGTTAAAATCGTAATTTCACCGATTTCCGGTGCATCCTCTCTTCGCTTTTCGGCATGTTCTGCCATCTGTTCAAGCTTAGCAGGATCTGTATGAAGACTGATTGCTCCCACTCGTTTATATCCTGTTTCTTTTTCACCATCTGCTTCCAATTGAGCAATTAAACTTGGATAATACGCCGCCCCTCCTTTAGCTAACTGATACCAGGCCTTGTTTCTTCGCTTCGAAAGCCATGGACAGACAATACCTGCCGCAGCATCTGTCGCTTGGCCTTGATCATAACGATCAATAAGCGTGACTTCAACACCTAATTTAGCTAAGTGATACGCAGTGGAAGCTCCCAAAATACCCGCTCCAATTACTATAACTTTCTGCATAGGACACCTTTTCTTTTATTTTTTACATTAGACTACTATTATCATGTAGTCCTTTTTATCTTATCACTAAATGTAACCTTAATTAAAATTTCTAATTCCCTTGCTCATCATTGCCAATCCAGAAATCAAAACAACCACTATACTGAAAAGGATTAAGGTGAAAATTTCTCCAATCCCTTCAGCCACCCAGCCTGTAAGTAAATAGCCAACCGGAAGCAAGGCAAATGAGCCAAGCATATCTAAACTGACAACCCTGCCGAATTTCTCTTCTGGGACTAATTCTTGCAAACTGGTTTCCCATATCAGCCCAAATAGCATGCTCCCCGCTCCCTCTATAAACATACAAAGCATTAATAACTGCACATTCGAGATAAAAGCCATTAGCAGAAGTGCAATACCACTCAAAGTGATTCCCCCGTATGCAAGTAAGCCTCTCTTTTTCCACTCCGGCCGCAAACCAAAGATAATGCCACAAACAATAGCGCCTGCGCCGGATGCACCTAGCACTAGACCATAAACGACAGGTTCATAATCATAATAATTATTAATTAACCATGGAATAATAATACGTATAATCCCGCTTGAAAAAATATTCATCAATGAAAATACAAGAATAGTTATCCACAGCCAGGACTGTCCCTTAAGTACATTCACTCCTTCCATAAAGTCTTGTCTGATTGATGATTTTCCATTAGGGTCTATTTTATATTTTTGAAAAGTAAGTGTTCGTAAACCAAAAATGAAAATTAATGAGATTATATACGTAGCAGCATTGATACCAAATCCCCATGCAGCTGAAATAGTAGAAACGATTATACCTCCGATGATCGGTCCAAAAATTCTTATTCCTTGGACACTAATCTGACTAATAGAATTAGCGGCATTACGGATATCTGGTGTGAAAATTTTTGCCCTAACCGCTGAATAAGCCGGCTGAAAAAAACTATCCATTGTTCCCATGAAAAACATAAATACAAATAAAAATGTCATATTAAGATGGTCCATAAATGCAACAATCGATAAGATTAGCATCAACACAAAACGAACGAAATCCACAAAAAACATAATGTTGACTTTGTTCAGCTTATCCACCAAGACCCCTGAAAAAGGCAGAAGGATGACGAATGGAGCCATATAGATTGCCATGACCGTTCCCATCATAGCTGTAGAATTAGTAATTTGGAGTACAACAATAGGGAGAATAACATTTGTGATTGAACTTCCTAATAAAGAAAAAATTTGACCGAAGAGTAAGGCTGTGAAATAATTTGATTTTTTAAATAATTGCACATAGGTAAATTCGCGTACAATTTGATTAGTTGGTATAAAACTCACACATATCCCCCTTCGCAGCAATTATTGCTGCTTCTAGTTATGTTGACAATAGTAAAGTTAGTATTATTAATTAAACTTTATGTAATTTCTGACAAATATTAATTTTAATATGGTATTAAAATTCAGTCAATGTAAATAAATTGATGAAAGCCTTATTATTAATTCTACGTATTAGTTTAAATTATCAGATATTAGCATTTATTTTTATTCATGAGTTTCTTTTGATATAGTAATGATGATCAGTTAAAAGGAAGGAATTAAAAAAGAATGAAATGTTTTTCAATTGATTTAGACGGCACATTATTGAATACAAATCATGAAATTTCCGTTGAAAATTTAATGATTCTTCAATACTTACATAATCAAGGACATCATATCATCTTTAACACGGGACGAGCTATTGAAGATGTCATTAAATTTGATCCTATTCACAAGCTGTCAACACCAATTATAAGTATTAATGGGACGGTTATATATTCACCAGCTAGAGAGGTTTTATTTGAAGCCTCAGTTCCAGTTACTATCTATAAAGAGTTACAGCCTATTCTTAAGAAAATGGGAGTATGGATTATGGTCTATACGAATCAAGGCGGATTCCCTTGCCGAAATCCAGAAATCCAAGATAAAAGTGATGATGAGATTGAACCGATATTTCAAAATTATGATTATGATCATATTCTTGAAATAGAAGGTCTCAAAATCTATAAAATCATGGCTGTGTCACGCCGAGATCAACTGGAAAAAATAAATCAAGTTAAGCAAGCGATTGAAGGTAAATTAGAATTGTCAATGGCTTCATCACACCCCAACAATGTCGAGTTTACCTCCATTGAAGCTAATAAGGGGGCTGCACTCATAAGGTACCAACATATAATGAATCTCCAGTTTGATGAAATTTTTGCGTTTGGCGATGGAGGAAATGACCTTGATCAATTTAAAGTGGCCACAACCTCTGTTGCAATGGGAAATGCTCCTTTTATTATTCAGCAAGAGGCCGATATCACTACCAAAACAAATGATGAAAATGGGTTTGCTTATGCGGTTCAACAGCTTTTAAACATTTAATTAATCACCAAAAGACCACAATGTTCTATTTCACAATGTGGTCTTTTGAAAAAAACAAACATAATTCATACACTTAAATTTAGTTAGATATTTAGCTTAGAGGGTCAATTGTCACAAACTTCATATCCTTTATTCTTTAATACTTTTTTTATTGCAACAATATGATCAAGATTTTTTGTCTCCAATGATAATTCTAACTGCGCAAATCCTGGATATATGTCTTTACCTGCATGCTGAAGATTTACAGATTGAATATTGGCATCTAATTCTGAAATAAAACTTAGCACTCTTTCCAATTCTCCTGGCTTGTCTTTTACAATCATTGATAAATTTGCATATCTTCCGGACTCTACCATGCCGCGTTCAATAATTCGTGAAATAAAACTCACATCCACGTTTCCACCGCTTATTATCGCTACTACGTTCTTTTCTTTAAAATTAACCTTTTGATAAAGTAATGCTGCTAAAGAAACAGCACCTGACCCTTCCACTAGTAGTTTATTTCGTTCCAACAGCAACAACATCGTCCTTGCTATCTCCATTTCATCAACACAAAAAATATCATCCACATATTTTTGAACCAACTTAAATGTATGCTCTCCTGGTTTCTTAACAGCTATGCCATCTGCCATTGTCGGCGTAGAATCAACCATAATTGGTTTATTTTCTAGTAATGACTGTTTCATACTTGGACATGCCAGAGCTTGGACACCATAAACATGAATATTTGGATTTTTTTCCTTTACGGCTAAGGCAAGACCACCAATAAGACCGCCTCCACCAATAGGACACAAAATAGCCTCAACATCTGGCAGTTGATCTAAAATTTCTAAACCGACTGTCCCCTGACCGGCAATGATTGCCTCATCATCAAAAGCATGTACAAAGGTTGCTCCCATTTGTTCCTTTAGTTCTAGTGCATAAGCGAGCGCATCATCAAACGTTTCCCCTTGCATTCGCACTTCTGCTCCATATTGCCTTGTTGCAGATACTTTACTTAATGGAGCCCCTTTTGGCATCACAATAGTGCAAGGGATTCCAAGCATCTGACTGGAATATGCTACCCCTTGGGCGTGATTTCCCGCCGAAGCCGCGATAACGCCTTTCTGAAGCTCTGGTTCTGACAATGAATTCAACTTATTATAGGAGCCTCTAACTTTAAAGGAGCCTGTTTTCTGCAAGTTTTCAAGCTTTAAAAACACCTTGTTATTAGCGGAGATGGTACTAAATGTTTGGGAAAAGTCCAGCGGTGTGGTGTGTACAGTTCCCCTCATTTTTTCATGAGCAAGGAATACATCATTAAGAGTAACCATTTTACTACCTCCAACATCCCTTATTTCATATTTTAGGATGTACTTGGACATTTAAACTATGCCTCTTGGCATGCTATTCCGTATTTTAAGATTTTTTGTTTAAAAAAGTGTGTAAATTAATTCATTAGGATATATTCAATTGGCGGATTAACAAAATTTACATTTGTCTTTCAAGACTAATGTTTTGCATAAAGCACATAATAAAAAAAAGAAGACACCTTTTATGAATACCATAGAAGTTGTAATTGACCCGCTTTACTGAATAAAGGCATATGTAATAAAAATTGTTTATAAACCTTCTCTAGGAGGATCTGAATGACCAATCATCTGAAATCTGAATTATCATTATTAAGTGAACTATTACTGTCCATATTATTAACTGCTTCAATCGGTATTTACTTTTTTAAATCCTTTGATAGTTTTCCTTGGGTATCCTTTTTAGGAATCCCGCTTGGACTTGCCCTTATGGTTGCGTGCTGGGAACGAAAGAAATATAAATGGACCGTGTTTATCATTGGTTTAATAGTAAACGACATTGTTTGGTCCCTTATATTTAATGGTGCTTCTCTTTTCAAGTCGTTTTAAGTTTTGTTAGTAATTTAGGAAAAGTTTTCTTATTGCAGCTTATGGAGGTTTTTTGATGAAAAAAGTATGGGGTACGATGGCCATTAATTTAATATTAGCAGGGTGTCTTGTCTTTTTATTATTTTTTTATAATGGACCTCAGCATACAGAAAAAGCGGCAGATGGGAAGAAAACCACTGAAACCACTTCAGCAGGTGATCCAGAAAAAATTGTCGGAAATAATTGTACAAGCTGCCACGGGAAAAACTTACAAGGTGGAGCAGGTCCAAATCTGACTAAAATTGGTTCAAAATATTCTCAAAGTGAAATAGAAAATATTATTAATCATGGGAAAAATGGAATGCCAGCTGGTGTTATCTCTGCCGAAGAGGCAAAGTTGGTAGCTAATTGGTTAGCACATAAAAAATAGCAAACCTATTTAAGGTGTTACTTTGTGAACAATCTTATTTTCTAACCATTATTCTTACAAAAAATGGTTTGCCTTCCCTCTTGTTCATTTTCTTCATAAAAGAGAATAGTCCAATCTTTAAATACTGTAAGCAACTCTTGTGGGTGCAGTTTATATTGGTTAGAAACACCCTGATTCTTACTATCTGATGACTGAAAATAGGTCTCCATGAAAAAATACCCACCCTTTTGTACCATGTTCTTCACATTCGGAAAAAGTGAGCGATTAAGATAATAAGTCATCACGACTAAATGAAAAGAATGGTTTTGATAATTAAGTAGATTTGATTGATCGATATCGTATACCTGTGGATGGATAGTAAGCCGCATTTGGACTGACTTTTCTTTGATGAAGTGAATAGCCACATCTGAAATATCCAAAGCTTGTACCTCATAGTTCCTTTTAGCAAGGAATAAACTGTTTCCCCCTAGTCCGCAGGCAAGATCAAGTGCGGTGCCTCCGGTAAGATAGGAGGAAAGATTAGATAATCTTGGATTTGGGGTCGGTTCGTTTAACAGGTTGATGCGTTCTTTATGTTTTCTATTCCATTTAGTTTGATAGTCCATGTTACTACTCCCTTGCAAACAGGTTTGAGGAATTCTAATGAGAAAATAAATTCGTCCAGTAAACCATAATGACTATGCAAATAGCCACCGTTACCTCTAGACCTTTTCTTTTTAAGAGTCTTTCTCCTCTTGTTTTTTCCAATAATCGTAAATCCATTCTTTAAACAGTTCATTTACTTCCGACTTTTTTTGGGTTTTTAACCATTCAACTTGATCAATGGGCAGTTTAAATTTCAACCTAATATCTTCAATTGGCATTTCTACTTTTCTTATTTCTGCAAGCGTAATACCTTCTTCTATATTCGGAAAACAAGAATCATTTTCGGTGACCCGGTCAAAATCCTCGTAGTCCTCAAAATCATCCAATTCACAAAATAAATTAAGTTGCGGAAGCCCGCCTTGAAAAATTTTTACATTCATTATTGAATTAATAACTCTGCCATCTTCTAATTCTATTTCCATAATCAGGTTTTCCAGCTTTTTATATTTATTGACAACAACCTCGCTTACAATCACATCCAATTCTAATGTACATCCAGAGCCTGTTTCAAAAATATAAATGGCGCTTTTAAAAATATGTATACTTTCACCATCTATTCTCACTTCTTTTACTACTACCATCTTCCGTTCCCCCATTTGTTGTTCCTTTACATATGATAATATCACCAATTTCACTGTTTGTGATATGAAAAGAGGTTCTTCATAAGGAACCAACGTAAAAGACCCATTTTAATTTAGTACATAACTAATGCTCAGCACCTAAGTTCTGTAAATTTGGTAAACGACTCAAGCAAAATAAACCGGTATTGCATAGATTGGTAAAAGAATTTATTTTTTTCATGCATAATATAAGATTTTGGAATGGGTGGTGTGAAATGTTTGAAGTAAAGGACGTTAATTTCGGCAGAGGATTATTTGCTACCCGGGATATTCAGAAGGGAGAACTTATACATGAAGCTCCGGTTATTGTATCACCTAAAGATGAGTACAAATATCTGAAAAAGACGATACTGATGGAATATGTCTTTTGGTGGGGCAAAGATTTAAATGAATGTGCTTTAGCATTGGGGTATGGTTCACTTTTTAACCACTCTTACACACCTAATGCTGAATTTATACTCAATTTAAAAAACAAAACCATCGACTTTTTTGCCCTTACAAACATAAAAAACGGTGAAGAAATTCGGATAAATTACAATGGTGAACCGGATGATGAGACGCCAGTTTGGTTTGATGTCTTATAGAAGTACCATCCCTTGGCTTTCCAGCAAAATAGGAGGTACTCCTATTTAAAGCACACACATAAAAAGGGGCAGCTAGATAATAGCTGACCCCTCTAAATTTACAAAGAATTAGCCCAAAGCAACATCTAGAATCATCATAATCACAAATCCAATCATCAAACTTATCGAGGCTAGATCGGTGTTACCATTTTCTTGTGATCCTGGAATAACCTCTTCTGCGACAACAAAAATCATCGCACCAGCAGCGAAGCTAAGTGCGTATGGAAGAAGGGGTTCAATAAATACTACTGATAAAGCCCCTATTATTGCTGCAATAGGTTCCACTAATCCTGAAAATTGACCATACATAAAGCTTCTTGTCCGAGACATTCCGTCTCGTCTTAAAGGCATTGCCACTGCTACACCCTCTGGAAAGTTTTGAATCCCAATTCCGATGGCTAGTGCCACAGCACCAGTTAAGGAAGCAGATTGAAAGCCTGCAGCAACAGCCCCAAAAGCAACCCCTACCGCCAAGCCTTCAGGAATATTATGAATCGTTATTGCTAATACAAGGAGAGTGCTTCTCTTCTTATTATTAGGATGAATTCCTTCAGCTTTTTCTATTGATTGAGATGGATGTAAATGTGGAAGAATCTTATCAACCACTAACAGGAAAGAACCTCCTAAAAGAAAACCTATAGCTGCAGGCAGCCATTTTGGCAGGGAACTGCCCTCCGCCATTTCAAGTGCAGGTAATAGTAATGACCAAAAGCTTGCTGCAATCATGACTCCACCTGCAAATCCAAGCATACAATCTAGAAATTTTTGATTTACCTTTTTAGTCGTAAAAACTAATGCTGCACCTAGAGCAGTCATTCCCCAAGTAAATAATGTGCCTAATCCTGCTTGGCTGACAGCGGGAAGACTCCCAAACGATTCCAACATTATATAAAAACCTCCATATAACAGAATGAAAAAAACTCCTGCTGTTTTTTTAAAACTAACATATTATAAGGTCTTTTGCCAAATCTCTGCTTCCTTTAAGGAAAATTTCAAGCACGCTTCTGATTGCAATTTTTACATATATCTGAATATTTGATATACAATAAAATGTAAAAAGGTGGTAGAATTAAGACATCCTTATCTTTCTTCTTCAAACGACTAAAGTAAAAGTCCTATCAAAGTAAAAAAGAAGCGAATGGATTCGCTTCTTTTAAAGGACGGATAATCCACGTTCAAAATGACCAATATCCGCTAATTCAATAATATACTCAAAGTTACAAATGGATTTTTGAATGACTTCTTTCTCTTCTTTTGATAAATCCGGATTTTCAATTTTTTTAACTAATTCAAGTTTCATTCTCTCTAAAACACTCTTCAGTTCCTGGTGGTTCATTGTAAAGAACCCCTTTCTATTGTGTAGAAATTGAAATATTCAACCAAGCCATCAAATTAATTTAAAGATAATTGAAACCGCTCTCTTTTATATAATCATTATAATTAATAAAACTATTAATTGAGCAGTAAATATGTTGTGATTTTGTGAATCCTTAGTAATACCCTAATCGGAAATTTATAATTTTGGAGGTTAAAATGCAAGAAAACAAGAGAGATACAGCTAATTGGAGATTTATACAAGATCTAAATTTAAATGCCATTAGTTCAGGAACAGTTGCTACCATTTTTGGCTGTACTGGTCCAGCATTGATTATCATAGGAGGGGCTGCAAGTGGCGGTTTAACACATGCTCAGACCATTAGTTGGCTTTTCGCTGTTTACTTTTTTGGAGGATTACTGGGGCTTATTCTTTCTTTAAAGTTTCGTCAGCCTATATCCGGTGCCTATTCCATTGCAGGAGCAGTGTTAGTTTCAGGCGCTTTAACAAATTTTTCATTAAATGATGCCATAGGAGCCTATTTAATTGCTAATGTCATAGTTGGGATTCTAGGAGCAACTGGATTAATTGGGAAAGTCATGAATTGGATACCCGTTCCGATAGTAATGGGGATGATTGTGGGAGTTATGATTCGTTTTGCTACAGAAATGATCACTTCTATTAAACTTTCTCCAATAATTGCAGGTTCTGCAGTTTTTGTTTATCTATTTTCTTCACGCTATATAAAAAGATTTCCACCTGTCTTATCTGCATTAATCGTATCCGTAATATTTGCACTTATTACAAAGGAATTCCATGTTACGAATGTACAAAGTTCTTTTATATTTCCACAGTTTGAACTTCCATCCTTTAATTTCGATGCAATTGTTTCTATTTCAATACCTTTAACCATTCTGATCATCTGTACCGAAAATGCCCAAACCACAGGAATCTTAATAGCAAAAAAGTACACCCCGCCAATCAAGTCCATGTCGATTTATGGTGCATTAGCTGGTATTATCGCATCGTTCTTCGGTGGTCATGCCATTAATACCGCTGGTCCTATGACAGCGATATGTGCCTCTGAAGAATCAGGAGAAAAAGATAGCAGATATACAGCGTCTGCATTGAACGGCTTCTTATTTTTGTGTTTTGGAGTACTTGCTGGAATTGTTGTTCCTTTTGTAAAAGCTATGCCTGGTGTAATTGTTAATTCAATCGCTGGTCTTGCAATGATTGGCGTTCTCCTAGGTTCGCTGAAGATTGCCTTTTCAGATTCTAAATTCCAGATGGGGGCATTTTTCGCCTTAATTATTGGTATGTCTGGTGTGAATTTTCTGAACATTGGTGCACCCCTTTGGTCCATTGTTGGTAGTCTTTTGGTGTCCTTTCTCATCGAAAAGGATCATTTTGCCTCCAAATCATGCGTTGATGAACAAATAAAAAGAAGAGCAGAAACAAGTAGTTAATTACTTAACTATTTATTTCTGCCTCTTAACATTTCCCTATTCAAATAAAGGACTCACTGCCTTCTCATTATGAATTCGATCAATTGCTTCTACAAGCAATGGGGCAACGGATATTACTTTAATTTTCTTAGTTGCTTTCTCTTCTGGTAATACAATGGTATTAGTAACCACTAATTCTTTAATCGGTGAAGATTCAATCATTTCAATAGATTTTCCAGTAAATACTGGATGAGTGCAGCCTGCAAAGATCGATTTAGCCCCGTTCTCAGCTAAAGCCTTTGCTGCTAATGTAATGGTCGTGCCCGTATCAATTAAATCATCAATAATAATAGCATTTTTCCCTTCTACGTTCCCCACAACACTGAAGGTTTCATCCGTATGTTCTTCAAATCTTCTTTTGTCGATAAGTGCAATTGGAACATGCAATAAGTTGGCCATTTTTCTAGCTCTTCCTATGCTGCCATTATGTGGTGCTACCACTACGATATCTTCTAATCCTTTGTCCTCAAAATACTTTGTAAGGATTGGAACACCAAATAAATGCTCAACAGGTATATCAAAGAATCCTTGTATTTGGGAAGTATGAAGGTCCATAGTAAGAACTCTGGTGGCTCCAGACTTTTCTAAAAGGTTAGCAATAAGCTTAGCTGTAATCGGCTCCCTAGAACGTGCTTTTCGGTCTTGTCTGGCATACCCTAAATAAGGGATGACAACATTAATTGTTTTGGCCGAAGCTCTTTTCAAGGCATCGATCATGATAAGGAGCTCCATAATATTTTTATTTACAGGAAAGGAAGTTGATTGAACGATATAAACCTCACTGCCGCGTACACTTTCTTCGATATGAATCTGAAGCTCTCCATCACTAAATTCCGTAATGGAGCATTTGCCTAATTCACAACCCAAAAGATTTGCCATTTCTTTGGCTAACTTTTGATTTGAATTTAATGCGAACATTTTAAATCTATTATTTTGTTGATAGGTCACCTTATATCCCCCATACTAATTTAATTTCAACATGTAAAGCCTCATACCCGTGCACATTCATCTTATTTTACTACATTCGACAAACCAGTGGTAGGAATACACGAATTAAATACTATATAATTTTAATTCATATTCTTCTTCAACATACAATTCGTTAGTTCGTCCAGAAACATCCTCTAAACGGAGCACGCAAATATCTCCAGTTCGATAGCGGTCTTCTAAAAGATGAAAAACAATATCTATTTGCCTCTCTGATGCCTCACCGGTTGAATCAAAGGTAATCGTTAACTCATTCGAAATCCGCTCATTATTCCGATAAAATGCTGCACGTAAAGTCCTTGGATATACAAGGTTTGAAACTTTCTCTTCTTGGAAGAATGGAACCACAAATTGATAACTGGTAATCACTTTTTGAATCGATGAGACTCGGACATTTACACGTTCTTCTTCAGACTTGCGTGCTTTTCCTTTCACCTGCCGATATTCAATTAAAGGAACCATACATTCCTGTGGCATGGCAGCACCATGAACAAATCGCAAGCCGCCCCCACCAGTAAAACGGTTTAACCCTTTGGCAATAACTGCTTCCTTATCAAGGCCTATATAATCTAGTGAGATCTTTACCGTCCCTTCTGGCGACCCAAGGTTTTTCCCGATTGCGAAGCGACGATTACCATCTATTACATCACCCTTCATACTTTCAGTCTTTTGATACTTTTCCACCTGGGAAGATTGAAATAAAAAGCCATGATCACTGGTGATAAAAATCCGAACAGCTTCATACGTTCCTGTCAGTTTTTTAACAGCCGCTTTCACACGGTCCATTGCCTTCTCAACCGCTTCAAATGTAAATTTTTCCGTCTTACTGGAATCGCCAATAGCATCAATGTTGTCATGATATAAATAGACAACCCTCTTTCCTTTCACCTGTCCCAATCCATCTTCCTTGCTAAGTTGAATAAAATCATCCATCTTTAGGGCAACAGAATCAGACTCATGTAATTGTAGAATTTTATTTCGATTTAAAAGTCCTCTCGTGGATATTCCATCAACTAACACGGTTCCGTCCTTTGAAATATCAGAGATCTTTCCTGGAAGTAAGGAGGCCATTCCTATTTGGGTATAGGTTGGTAGTGTTGCCTGCATGGGGATTAGCTTAACTTCCGTATTTAACCGCTTGCTAAAATGATTCATTAATTCATTCCCTATTTCGTATCTTAAGGCATCAGAAATAATGACATATATTCGTTCCCTTGAGCCTTGGACTAATGGATGAATCATGGTTCGATAAAAGTTCTTTTGCTGTAAAAAATCTTTAAGCGGCCACTCATCTTTAAGCTCCGTTTCAACGATATGGTCTGTGAACCTGCTTAATTCTAATAAGTAGCGATTTTCGTATATGAACGTTAACTTATTTAATAATTCTTGATACAATTCTAAACCTTGTCTACTATTGTAGAGGAATTGTAATTGCCGGTAAGTTTGATCAATAATGAAATACTTCTCAGTGTAAAAACTATATAACTCTTGTCCAGTTGCTGGCTCATTATCCTGTTCAAATTCCCTAAACCAATGATAAAATTGCAGGCCTAATTCTAATAATTCATACTCATTCTTAAATCTTGTTTTGTACCAATAGCTCTTTCTGCGCTCTGAGATGATACTCATCCACTCAGTCACATCAATTGTTTCATTTAATAGAAGTTCATGTAACGTATCGAGAATTTTCCGCTCAATCACCGCAAATGTATCGCAGCGCAAAAAAGATTGATAGGTATATTCTCCTACCGTTTGCCCAACATTCCATGTTTGTTCAAGCGAATCAAGGATATTCTCTAAAATAATCCGCTCTTCAGATTTTAACCATTCTTCTACAAATACTTTACAAATATTCGGTACCATCGACCCGTATTGCATCGATAAAATCTTATCATCCAAATTTGCTGCATAATGCTGAAAAACAATGGATTCTATGATATTAGCTAAACGATTTTCATTAGTCTTAGTTATACCGAAGTAGTCTTCTATGTAGGTATAAAATGCTTCCTTGTCCAGATATTTAGCAAACATCTCCAATTCCTCATTCTTATCTGAAAAATCCCCTCTAGTTAACACACTTTTTAGGATATCTTGAGGATGAATACTTTTAGCATTGGAAAGAACAGCAAGCATGGTTTGCTGCACTTGCTCCATTGTAGGCTTATTTGGTAATAACTTTTGAAATTTCACCACACGCTGCTTGTTTTCAAAAAACTTAGCATGCTTCTCCAAAAAATCACGTATGGCCAGATGATCTAAGCGTAATTCTTTCATTCGAATGGCAATCTCATCGGCTTGAAATTCACCGTACTTGCCAGAATATAATAAAATATCCAATAAGAAGTTTTCTCTGTCCTCAGGCTTGGCAAACGGAGCATAAATTAAATAGGAAGTATTTGTATCTTCGATTTCTAATAAAACCTTTGTTCGAAATGAATTGTTTTCATCTAAATAATGTACTTTAATATTTTCTTGCCTTAATACCTCATTTATTTCAGTAAAATTACGTGTTTCACTTTGCGGGTCATACCAAAACACCAGTGAACGATTTGCAGCTGTATTTTCTCCCTGCTGTTGATGGAAAAGCCGCAATAGTTCTTCTGTGATATTCATTTTGTTCACCAACTCTCATAAAACTAAATGTTTTCTTCTACTAGAATAAGAAAGAATACTTAAATTGTAAACCTTACGTTATTGAAAAAGGATAGAGTGAAAACTCTACCCCTTCAAAGATTACTTAATCTTCGCAAACACCTTTTGAAGTTTTGTATAATTTTCGACCACCCCATCATCTAAATCAAGAGTTATCCGCTGATTCGCAAGTTCAGCTAATCTTTTATCAAAATCAATTAGTTCTTCTTGCTGAGCTTTAATAGTAAGCAGCTGTTTATCATAACGTTTTTTCGTTGCAGGCAATAGTTCTGGGTTTAGTATAGCTTGTTCAATCCGTTTTTGTTCTTGAAACAGTTTCTCCTGTAAGTTTTGAACATAGGAAAAACGCATGATAGCCAACGTTTCTGGTGTATAACGATGTAAGTAACATAAAGCACGGAAGCCTTTCTTTGAACCTGATTCTGCCAGCCAATAGATTGGGCGTTTATGATAAATTTTACAATGGTCTTCAAAAAATTCATCAAAGAAATAGCGTCGAAGACGTTCCATTGGTGTTTCATTAGCCTTCATTGTGAGCGATTCTGCCAGCCAACGAAGATTATTTGCAAGTGTTTCGTTTCCAAACATAATTATTAATAATTCTTGGAGGCGGGTAACAACATCGTCCTCGAAGTACTCTGTATCTGTAAGTGGAATAATTCCATCTAAATCAGGCTGAAACGTTTTATAATTCCTTGTTTCCCATTCTTCACCTGCAAATACAACACCTTCTTCATCTAATGAAAACCTTCCCATCATTATGCCAATACAATAGGATAAAAATGATTTTACATCTCGATATCGATCTGCAACACGATAAGATACTTCTTCATCACGAACTTCTGCACTCAGCTCATTTTGGAGTCCATACAATTCCATCAATTCTTTATTTAATTCTTCTTCGTTTTTCCGAAGTTTGTGGAACTGCTTTACTGAATATCTTTCCCAGTTACTAAAGCATTCTTCGATTATTTTCGAACCCTGCCTGAAAGTGAGTAATGGATGTTTCCTAAAATCCCATGATGTTTCGAAGGAATTCCAGTCTTCTTCTGTCCTTTTTATGCAATCGTTGACTTTCTCAGTAATAATTTTCAACTTGTTTTCTGATACCTCAACAAAAGGTATATTACGGATATCCCGAACTTGAAAATTAAGTGTTGGAGCTAAATTTTCTAAAAAGTATAAACCCACTTTTGAATTCAAAATAGCAAGTATATATTCATAGTGGACTTCGTTATAAACGAAAATAGAAGAACCCCCCTTATCAAAGGTGGCATATTCAGGTAAAACCCTAAAACTTGGTTTTCCGTTTGTAACTAGGCCCCAGGTAATTCCTTTTTTATACCAATATTCTTCGGGAATGATTTGAGATGCGTGTCCCGTACGATATGTATCTCTTGCCTGTGGAGACCAATCAATTAGTTCCAATAAATTACCGAACCACTTCCTAAAGCCGCCGCCTTTAGCGTAAAAACGCCACTTTCCACCTTCTGACATATAATCCTTTGCACTGATTTCCCAAAAAAAACGTAAATATTTTTTGTTATTGCCTGTTACATTTTGACTTGCCGAAACGGTATATTCATATAGATTTTTGTATTGCCCGAATAAATTACGAGCATGCTCACTAATCCAATAAAGAAATGGAGAACCAGGGATTATAGTGAATTTTTTACTATTAGTTATGTTAAACCGATTTTTGGTTACAGGAAATGACTCAGGAATATTTTCTTTGATATTCTCTAGCTTAATATATTGGAAAGTCCCTTTAAAATTGCTTGAAACCTTTCTAATAACGGTCGCACATGTTCCAAAAGCTATTCCCATTACCATATTATCCATATGAACCATATTTAATATCGAATAGTTTTCAATTAGATGCTTCCGATAATTTTCAAAAGAAGATAAAAACATCCAAGATTGCATCGTGACTGAAACATGGTACCCTTGGGGTTTCGTAAATGTCTCCATGCGCTCCATAAATACGGCAAATAGATCAGATTTGGTATTTCGATAATTGGCCTTTAAAAAGTCACTAAGCTGGCTGTTCATCCCTTTGGATCCCATGTATGGGGGGTTGGTAATCACGATATCATAGGTAGAGGTTAAATAAATCGCTTGCTGAAGAAGTTCGGCTATTTTTTCCAGCTGATTATAAACCTCAAATGTTTCAAGTGTTTGAGTACCTGTAGCTTGAAGTTGTGTAATCTTATTTAAATAATGCTGAAAGTCTAATTTTACGGGATTTAAGATAGAACCAAAGTTTTTCGCATCAATAAAATGAACTAATAACCCTCGAATCTCTTCCTGTTCTTTTTCATTCTTCCCTAGCAGCTCTGCCGCTAGATCAATATGAATATCATTTGATTCTTGAATTGATATGATATTTATTTTGGGGACTGAACGAAAAATTTGTTTTGTTTTTTCTCTGGCCTTCATCAATAATGCAAAAGAGGCCAATTGAGCAGCACGTTCATCCAATTCGATACCGTATAAATTTTTTTCGAGAATTAGTTTAGGGATTTCTTTTAAAGGATAGCCTCTTTCCTCATAGATCTTATACAACAAGCTAAATGCATACACTAAAATATGTCCTGACCCACAAGCTGGATCAAGGATCGTAATATCTTCAGGAGAGATATTGGTTCTGCGAATTTTATCGAGTATTTCTTGTACATCCTTTTCTTGCTCTCCTGGTTCCAAATAATAGATCATACTATTCTTCAAATCGGATTCCGGATGAGATTCTTGCCACATGTGTCCGAGTGAATTGTCCACCATATATTGGACGATCCAATGTGGTGTAAATAATTGAGTGGCAGCAGGTATATTCTCTTTACTGATTTTTTTGTTTTTCTTTAGTCCAGCAAATACTTCATCCTTCTTCTCAGAAATATAGTATTGATACAGCCACCCAATCACTTCCACGGGTTGAAAGTTTTCATCGTCTAACTCATTACCTAACTTTTTTATTAATGAATCTGCATGAAGAAGAGATTCTGGTAATAAAAGCTCCGTATAATCTTCTATTTTCTCAAATAGGAACGGCATAATCTCACTTAATTCAAAACATTGTGCCACTAGAAGTTTTCGATAGGCTTCTTCCCTATTTCCTTTAGTTAATAACATTTCAATCTCTTCTTTATTAACTGGCAAATTCGTATACTGATATTCCGTTAATATGTCTGGATCTACTTTTCCGATGGTTTCACTAGAAAGGACACGGATTTTTGATGGCAGGTAATTATGCACTTCCATGTAGCGAATAGCCATTAATCGATTAAACCATGTATAGGCTGCCTCTTCGATGACATGGTCATAGCCTTTTATATCGATCTCAAATAATAACTTTTCTAGTCCCTTTTTCAGAGTTATTGGCATTTTTTTATTATTAGCTTCAATGTAGTCAGTTCCCAAAACGAGAGTTGGGATCTCTTTAGAAGTAATTCCAAATGATTGTGCACGCAGTGCTATTTGACTACGCAGCTCGTTTCGAGCAAATACAGCAAATTCTTTTAACAGCCTTCTGTCCAATTCATCACCTTATTCTAGTTAAGAATACCAAGGAGTAGTCTTTGACCTTTTATTATTTAATTCTTGCCAAGATATTTTTAAATTTTCCGTAATTCAACACGACACCTTCATCTAAATCGAGGTCAATACGCTGATTCGCAAGTTCTGCAATCTTCTTATCGAAATCAATGAGTTCACCCTGTTGAGCCATTATAGTCGTTAGCTGTTTTTCATATCGTTTTTTCATCGAAACTGATAAATCGTGGTTAATAATGTCCTGCTCAAGACGGTTTTGTTCCTGGCGAAATTTTTCCTGCAAGTTTTGTACATAGGAAAAACGCAAAGTGGCTAAAGTTTCTGGAGTATAACGATGTAAATAAAACAATGCACGGAACCCTTTCTTAGGGCCCGACTCGGCAAGCCAATAGATAGGCCTTTTTTGATACATTTTGCAATGATCAACATAAAATTCATCAAAGAAATAACGACGAAGACGCTCCGTAGGTGTTTCATTTGCTTTCAACGAAAGTGTTTCTGCCAGCCAACGAAGATTTTCAGCAAGTGTTTCTTGTCCAAATAAAATAATGAACAACTTTTGAAGTCGACTGACCACATCATCTTCAAAGTATTCAGTTTCGGTTAATGGAATAATTCCATCCTCATCTGGACTAAATGTATGATAAAGTTCAGAATTCCATTGCCCTCCAGCAAAAGCGATCCCTTCAACATCCAACGAATATCGTCCCATCATCAGTCCAATGCAATAGGAAAGGAAGGATTTAACTTCTCTAACTCGATCAGCACGTCGCACAGTTACTTCTTTCTCTGAGACTTCTGGTGTTAATTCATTTTCAAGATCATACAACCCAATTAAGATCCTGTTTAATTCCTCTTCATTACATTGAAGTTCTCTAAAATGATTTTCGGTATTTTCTTTCCAGAGATTAAAACAATCCTCAATTTTGTTGGAATGTTTATTATATAAAAAAGGATGCCTCTTAAACTCCCATGAGGTCTCAAATGAGTCCCAATCTTGCTTTGAAATGTCTATATTTTGTTTTGTCAATTCCTCAATCTTTTTCTTTAATTCCGGTTGTATATATGGAATAAACGGAACCTTACTTAAAGGACCTTGAGTAAAATCAAGTGTAGGTGATAATATTTTTAAAAACTCAGCTGTTTGTTTTGAATTTAGTACCCCAAGAATATAGTATAATTCTGATGAATCCCTTGGAAAGCAAACTGGACCTTTAGAGTCAAATAAAAAGCCCTTCGGTGAAAGTCTTAATCCGATTGTGGAGGAAATCGATGACCAAGTCAGGCCTTCTTTAAAATAGTAGCCTTCATTTCTAATAACAGATCCTTCTTCTTTTTTTATATTTTCACCATTATTTTTCCAATCGACAACAAATTCTTGATTTCCATACCATTTTCTAAAGCTTCCGCCTTTATTATAAGGAAACCATTTTGCCTTGCTTTCACGTGCCGCAACGGCATTTTCCAATCCGAACCCAATATTGGTTATTTCAGGTTCAAACCAATATTTAAGATGCTTATTATTATTCCCTGTTGCCATTCCTTGCCTTGGCTCAGCCAGTATTCCTAGGTTAATAAATTTATTAAAAATATCAAAGATTTGCTGAGATACCCAATACGCGATTGGAACACCAGAAATACTATGAAATCTTTTTTGTTTAATTAAATACAAATGTTCCTGCCTTAAAAATGCCTCTTGCTTCAGAGATGAGGAGGGATATTCAACCAATCGGCTGTACTTAGCCAAATAATTTTCTTCTGAAAAGTTCCTTAGAATGAAACTTGTGCTTTGGACGACCTCTCCACCTAACTCCTCAAAAGTTCGCGGTCCTAGATGGATCATTCCATATATGACCTGATTATCGACGATTTTATTTCTTAGCTTTTCAAAACTACTTAAAAACATCCAACCATGCTGGTTTATTTCAGCGTGAAATCCATTCTTTTTTGTTAAAGTAGTTAGCTTGTCCATGAAAATAGCAAATAAATCAGACTTGGAGTCAGGGTAATGCTTCTTAACATAATCGCTTAGCTTTGAATTCATTCCTTTTAAGCCCATGTAAGGAGGGTTGGTAATGACAATATCATATTGTTCCATTAGGATTTTGGATTGAATAAAAATATTCAGAATGTCATCTAACTGCTCATACACATTATAGTTTTCTAATGTAGCTTCTCCTGTCTCCTTTAGTTTCATGGCTTTGTTGATTATCTTATTGATAGTAACTTTCTCCATTTTTAAAATGGAACCAAAGATTTTAGCATCAATAAATGTATGTAAAAGCCTGTTAATGTCCGCCTTTTCATTATCTGATTCACCTATTAGCTCAGCCGCTTCATTGATAAAAATTTGGTTACTTTCCTGTATAGAAATAATATTAAGCTTTGGGACATCACTGAAGATCCGTTTTGTCTTTTCTCTAGCTTTCATTAATAAAGAAAAGGAAGCCAATTGGGCTGCACGATCATCGATATCAACTCCATACAAGTTTTTTTCTAAAATCAGTGCCGGTATATCCTTTTTTGGATATCCTCTTTCTTCATAAATCTTATAAAATAAATCGAATGCATATACTAAAATATGCCCCGACCCGCAAGCAGGATCAAGCAGTGTTATCTCTTCAGGTAACAAATTTGGCTTACGTAACGATTCAAGTTTTGCTTGAACGTCTGGTTCTTGTTCAGCTGGTTCCATATAATACAACAGATCATCTATTAATTTTGACTCAGGATGAGACTCCTGCCACATGTGACCAAGTGAGTTATCTACCATATACTGAACGATCCAACTAGGCGTGAATAATTGAGTAGCTGCGGGAATATTTTCTTTGGTAATTTTTTTGTTTTTCTTTAATCCCGCAAATACTTCATCTTTTTTCTCAGAAATATAATACTGGTAGAGCCAACCGATCACTTCAACATTTTCAAAGTTTTCATCTTCAAGTTCTTTCCCCAATTTATTTAGGATCGAATCGGCATGGAGTAATGACTCCGGTAATAATAACTCTATGTAATCTTCTATCTTCTTAAATAAAAACGGCATGATATCACTTAATTCGTGGCATTGTGCAATGAGCAGTTTGCGGAATGCAGCATCTCTGTGGCCTTGTTCTAAAAGGTGAGCCACTTCTTGTTTATTGATTGGTAAATTAGAATATTGATAATCCGTTAATATATCAGGGTCCACTTTCCCTTTTATTTCACTAGATAAAATGCGGATTTTAGAAGGCAAAAAATTATGTATTTCCATATATCTGATGGCCACCAAACGGTTAAACCAAGTATATGCAGCTTCTTCTATAACATTTTCAAGACCTTTAGTTTCTATTTCATATGCTAATTTCTGAAAGCCCTTTTTATATGAAATTGGATATTTGTTATGATTTATTTCCACATAATCTGCACCTGATACTAAAATTAGAGAGCCTTTAGGAGTAATCCCAAAGGCTTTTGCTCGTAATTCGATTTGATTTTGAAGTTCCTTTCGAGCAAAGATGGCAAATTCTTTTAATGCCTTTTTGTTCATTTCATCACCTTTTCGAGTTAGAATTCCAACTTAAACTAATGATCATTATCTTACTATTTTATTTTGGCCAAGATATTCTTTAACTTATCATAATTAGCAACAACACCATCATCTAAATCTAGAACAATTCGCCGATTTACAAGTTCTGCTAATTTCTTATCGAAAGAAATGAGTTCCTCCAACTGAGCTTTCAATAATGCCAGCTGTTTCTCATATCTTTTTTTCATTGCAGCAGACAACTCTGGATGTATGATATCTTGTTCTAGTCTTTTTTGCTCCTGGTGAAGTTTTTCCTGTAGGTTTTGAACATAAGAAAAACGTATCGTGGCTAACGTTTCTGGTGTATAGCGATGTAAGTAAAATAAAGCACGAAAACCTTTCTTCACTCCAGATTCAATCAACCAGTAGATAGGTCGTTTTTGATAAGTTTTACAGTGATCTCCATAAAACTCATCAAAAAAATAGCGACGAAGACGCTCAGTAGGTGTTTCATTCGCTTTCATTGTCAGTGACTCCGCCAGCCAACGGAGATTTTCCGGCAGTGTATCCGGTCCAAATAAGTTTTTTAATAACTCTTGAAGACGTGTCATAACATCATTTTCAAAATAGTCCGTTTCCGTTAAGGGTATTATCCCACTTGAATCAGGCTGGAAGGTGGAATACTTACGATTATCCCAGTCTCCCCCTGCAAATACTAATCCTTCCTCATCTAAAGAATAGCGGCCCATCATGAGACCAACGCAATAGGATAAGAATGACTTAGCATCACGAGAAGGCAAAGAAGTTCTGAGGGTAATTTCATTAATTGGTACTTCTGGCTTTGTCTCGTTTTGGAGTCCGTATAGCTGGATGAATGTTTTATTTAATTCTTCTTCATTTAATTGTAATTGTCGAAAACTACTCTCAGAATAGTCCTTCCACAATGAATAGCATTGTTCCACTAGCTTTGTTTTCTTCCTATACTTTATAAAAGGGTGCTTATTGAATTCCCAGGAGGTTTCAAAGGAATCCCATTCTAATTTTGCAATGTTTATGTTATCACTAACTAATTTATTGACCCTTTCATTCATATCAGGAGTAATGGTTGTGCATACTGGCAGCTTCTTTATATGCCCTACTTCAAATCCTATTCCAGGGGCTAAAACTTCTAAAAACTGTACAACAACATTAGAATTTAATAATCCAAGAATAAAATAAGAATTCGTGGATTGACCGTCAAAGAAAATGGTAGGACCTTTGTGCCCCGGTATAAAACCTGGAGGTGTAAACCTAAATGAAGGTTTTCCAGTTGAAATTAGTCCCCATGTAATCCCCGGTTTAAAATAATAGTTTCTAGATGGTAATTTATTTCCGCTGTTACTTAATAGTTCAAATCCCTGTTTATCAAACCAAATAACATACTCCTGGTTACCATACCATTTTCGGTAGGGACCACCCTTAATAAAGGGAAACCACTTTTTATTACTATTGAGTGCTTTATTTATATCTTTATATCCTCGACCTAATTGTAAATAATTAACTTCGTGCCAAAGTCTCAAAAACCTTTTATCATCACCTGTTGCAAGTCCTTGTTTAGGTTGTGAAATTTCGTTTAATTCCGGATATTCCATAAAAATCCGCTTTAAACGGTTAGAAACCCAATAAGCAATTGGATTACCTGTAATGGCAGCGAAAGTATTCTGGGCAGATAGAAACTCATTTTCTTTATCAAGAAATGCCCGCTCCTTCTCTAATGCTTTTGTTAATTGGCTTAATCTCCAATACCTAGCAATGTAATCCTTTATATTGACTTTACGAAGAACAAAACTAGTGCTCTGTACAACTTCCCCACCTATTTCTTCAAACGTTTTTGGACCTAAATGCAACATTGAAGTAATCGTTTGATTTTGTAATAATTTTTTACGTAGGTTTTCGTAACTACTTAAAAACATCCATGATTGTTGATTAATTTCTGCATGAAATCCATTTTGTTTAGTAAAAGAATTACATCTTTCCATAAATACGGCGAAAAGATCAGTTTTTGCATCACGGTAATTTTCTTTAACATAATCACTTAATTTCATATTCATACCTTTACCACCCAAATATGGAGGGTTAGTTATGACTACGTCGTATTGCTTAGAAAGGATTTCGGCCTGTTCAATAATTTCTTCAAGTATATCGAATTGCTCAAATAACTCGAAGCTTTCAAGAGTGTACATCCCTGATTCTTTAAGATCTTTTAATTTTCTAATGTATTTAGAATAATCCATGTTCCCCGGCTGAATAATGGAACCATAATTTTTTGCATCACTAAAGCTACTAAGCAGATTTTTAATTTCTCCCATTTCTGTACTATTCTCGGAAAGTAAATCTACCGCTTTAGCAATATCAATGCTATTCGTTTCTTTAACAGATAATATATTCATGTTAGGGCGGTTTCGAAAAATATGCTTCGTTTTTTCACGAGCTTTAATCATTAATGCAAATCGGGTTAATTGAACGGCTCGGTCATCTATATCGATTCCGTACAAGTTTTTTTCTAGTATTACTGTAGGAATTTCTTTTGCTGGATACCCTCGTTCCTCATAAATCTTATATAGTAAATCAAAGGCATAAACTAAAATATGTCCTGATCCGCATGCTGGGTCAAGAATTTTTATTTCCTCCGGCGATAAGTTTGGATTTCGCAATTTCTCAAGAATTGTCCTTACATCAATATCTTGTTCAGCTGGCTCAACATAATATTTCATCTCATTTTTTAATATAGAATTAGGATAAGATTCTAACCACATTTGTCCAACTGAATTTTCCACCATATATCGTACTATCCAATGTGGTGTGAACAATTGGGTTGCAGCTGGGATATTTTCCTTGGTAATCTTTTTATTTTTTCGTAATCCTTCAAAAACCTCATCTTTCTTTTCAGAAATATAATATTGATATAACCATCCAATTACTTCTACTTCTAGAAAATTTTCATCAAGTAAGTCTATTCCCAGTTTGTTAAGAACGGAGTCTGCATGCAATAAATTTTCTGGCAACAATAATTCTATAAAATCTTCTATTTTTTCAAACAAAAACGGCATAATATCACTTAATTCATTACATTGGGCAATTAGAAGTTTGCGATAAGCTTCTTCCCGATTACCATTTTCTAAAAGGGAGGTAATTTCTTGTTTATTGACCTCTAAATTTGTATATTGGTACTCCGTTATGATGTCAGGGTCGACTTTCCCTCTTGTTTCACTAGAAAGAACTCGAACCTTAGAGGGCAAATAATGATGAACCTCCATATAACGGATGGCGATGAGCCGGTTAAACCATGTATAGGCTGCCTCTTCAATCACATTGTCGTAGCCTTTTGTTTCAATTTCTTTTAATAGGTTTTGAATACTTTTTCTATATGTAAGAGGAAATTTCTTATGATTTATTTCGACATAATCAGTACCTGAAACAAGCGCAGGAGAGCCTTTGGAAGTAATTCCAAAGGCTTGTGAACGTAATGCGATTTGACTACGAAGTTCATTACGAGCATAAATAGCAAAATCTTTTAATGCCTTTTTGTTCATCGCATATTGTCTCCCTTATTTCTTAATAACAACTGTTTGTCCAGCACCTAATTTGGTTTTTATTTCTGACTCCAGCTTGTTAAGCCATAATTTAAGATCCAATTCATTTTTTACTTCAAATTGTCCTGATGGTAAGGCCGCAGAAATTAATTGGGAAGCTGTTACTTCTATTCTTTCAATTGTATTCCCAATGTATTTTTCATACATTTCTCGAGCCTTGTCCTCTAATCGGCGGTAGTCATTACTTGCCATCTGAGTATACGTATACACTCGTGAGATACTCTCAAGGTCTCGCATTTGTTCAACACGTGCCTGCAGTTCGTCCAAGTTGGTGTGGACAAGATTTATTATTTCATCAATTGCACTATATTGTAATTGAAGTCCTTCCATATCTCGTTTAATGATTTCCATTTGTTCAAGCTGGCTGCCTATCTCGCGTTTTACGAATTCCGAAAGCCCTGTCTTAAGTTGATCATTGAGGACAGGTAAATTGGGGATCTGCTTAAATGGGTTGTCGTTAGTAAGAATTGAAATTATGCTATTCTTAGTCTTTTGTACCTCACTATCATGTTGAGCCACATCTAAATCATCCTGTCGTTCTTTCAACAATCGGACACTTTCGTCAAAATGACGAATGGCATTTCCATTGAAGAAAGCATTTAAATGCTGCACTTCTTCTAACCATTCCTCCAAATCCTCGTCAAGTTCAATCCACTCATCCACAAAATTTTCTTGTTTTGTAATGGATAACAAGTCTAAAATACTGTTTTTAATTTTTGTTAACTGAATTCCACCAGGATATGGAAACTGTTGATCTTCGCGTAACTTGGTACGCTGCATTTCCTCAATTGGTGTGACAAAATGTTTATGAAGCTGCTCTCGTATAACTTTAACTACTTCATCATAAGTTTCCCCTATTTCATAGGTATTGAAAAGTTCACGCATTACTTCTATAACGGCTTTACGAACTGGAAGCGGCAGTCCGGTTTTCACATCCAGAACAACCTTCTCCCTTTCAGATGACTTTGTCAATCGTCCAATGAATTGGGGATGAGTGGTGTCAAAATGTTCATTTAGATAAGAGAGTTTCACTTTTTTATTATAGATAGCGGCTGCCACAATGCCAGCTATGTCATTTTCGCTCCAACCATATGGTACTTCTTTATATCTGTCTATTAATGTTTTCAATGTTACAATCTGTCTATTCCGGCTTTCTTCCAAATAACGAATAAGTGTGTCATATGCTAAATAATTAGCAAATGATCCATCTAGTCTGCCTGGAAGCCCTTTTGTTGCCCAATCAAGAATGACAACATTAGCATTTTTCACCGGAACAGGCTCATCAATATATCCTAAATAGTTGTAAGTATTTCGAATTAGGATTTCAAAAGCACTCTGGAGTTGAGTTTCTAGTGAACCCTTAAATCCATAATCCTGTCCTTGGATAAAATACATTGCATTAACCGCTGCCTCTTCTAATGCTTCTCTTGCTTTCTTTTCAAACTCACTTATTTGCTGGCGCTTTTCTTCCAAAATTTTCTTTTGTTTATCAGTTAGACTTGTTGAGATCTTTTTGTTTGCATATGACTGGATTTTCTGTGCATATTGCATAGGATCAAAAAATTTAACCGCTGCCTCTTCTGTTATATACATAATCATTGTTCCAGAGTTGGCATTGGCTCGTGCATGTTCCTCCGACACATCCCTTGTGTAAACTTGCAAGGTAAGGGAATGTGTTTTACCCCCCCTGTTATATGAATCGAAAGCCTTATTAAATTCAAAATCATGTGTTTTTTGATAGCGATAGGTGCGAATTTGGACGACTTCTTCAAAGAACAACCTTCCAAGTGCATCGATCACATTAGCCTCGTTTACAGGTTCATTTTGAATTTCTCGATTAATTTCTTGCTCATCATCGCTTAAAAAAACAAACGTCCTGTCTGCATTTTCCGCAATTAGTAATTTCTGACGAAGATGTATCAGTGATTTTGTCACTTGCTTTTCAAGTTCGTTTTTAATGCAATCCACACTGTCCACTAATAATGTTGTTATATTTTCAACTGTCGCTTTTACTTCATCAATTCCCTTTATCATAAATAACACTTTCAGTACTTCTACATCAAAGTCTGTGATTCCCTCGCGTTTTCTTGCTTCGCTTATAGTAGAAGACACGGCTGTACTTAAGAAGCGTTTGACGGTTTCATAAAATTGTGAAAACCGAGCAAGTTGATTGGTATCCTCATGCATTAGCTGAATAGCCACTTCCTGAAAGGCATTTAATAAGGAACGTTCACCTTGAGAAAGGTGTGCACCAGCTTCACCCTGAAGACGGACTTTATTAAAGACACGTTGTAATAGCTCCACCTGATACGGAACAAAAGGATAGATGGCTGCATAATCAGCTCCATTTTTAAATCCATTTTGCAGAACGGATTTATCCTTTTCAAACGTTAAGGTATTATTTAAGCTTTGACCAACCTGATCGAAATCAATTTTAAGACGATCGGCTGTTGCAGGGGTTTTTTCTAACAAACGTCGTTTAATAACCTCATCCGTATTCGAACTTGTCAGATGAATTTTTGTAGCAAACCTGCCTTGGATTTTTGAAAAGTTTTCGGACCCTTTAAATTTAGTTACCGCATCAATTTGTTCTTGAGAGGTGACGACCACCCACACCTTACCTTGACAATGATTTCCTAAATCCTCTGTAATGGTTTGAAGATTTAACATTAAATCTGAATCATCACCAATGTACTGTCCAATTTCGTCCACTAAAAAAGTAAGACGGTAATCTTCACCTTGACTTTTTACATGTTGCGCTACTAGTTGAGCGAATTCATCCGAACTAATTTGATAGTTTTTATTGGAAGCTGCTAATACTGTTTCTGCAGTATCCTTTGTATACCCTAATTGAGATAAAGCCTCGACAAATGACTTTCTCTTAAATAAGACACGTGCACGGCTGTCAGCCCATTTCGAACCATCAATTTCTTCGAAACGTTCAACAAATTGGCTATAAATGCCTTCTTCCGTTAATTGTCTTTCCAAATTGGCGATCCATGGAGTAGATGAAAAGCCCAGGTATTCGTTATATACCTTTAAAAAAACTTCGACAATGGTGGCTTTTTCTTTTTTGCCGCCAGCAGATTTGGAGTCCACATTAAATAAGATCGCATGGCTATTATAAGATGCGGATCGATAAAGAATATCTAATAGCTCTTGGTCATTTGTTTTCCCTTTGAAAAAGTCAACCGCTCTTTTCCCATATACGGTTTCGTTATTTAAAAGATAGGACAATATTTTTAAAAAATGTGATTTACCCGAACCAAAGAAGCCAGAAATCCATACACCCATTTTGGTGGTAGAATGCTCAAAACTATAGGCATAATTATTAAAGAAATAAGCCATATTTTCACTTATTTCTTTTGTCATGACATACTCTTCTAATTCATCTTCTATGACCCTTTCATCACGTTGCCCAGCTTGGACCACCCCTTGAATCTCACGATCAATATTTTTTTTAAATAACTCTCTTATCGTTAAAGAATCCTGTAACATTCTAATTCCCCCCTCTATATTGAAAATGCCCGATAGTAGCCATTTGATTCAAATCGATTGAATAAGCTTAGTCCTTGGCCGGAGTACTCCCCTGGATAAAAAATAATAATAGGAGTATTCGTTATACGTGCATGTAACTGATTTAACAATTCATGAGTACTGACTAACGTAAATACACTGCCTACTCCTGTAATAAATAATATTTGAGCTTCTGCAGCTTCTTCGGCAATCCGTTCAACCAACTGTTCTTCCTCTATCGAAGGGCGAATCGCATCAAATAATTCCTCCGTTCCTTGTTCCTCTTCAAATTGCTTTAACCCCTCTAAACCACCAATGTCCTCAAATAGATTAATAATCAATTCAAATAGGTTTAACACGCTTAGTTTTATAGGTAATTTATCTTTATGGTACTTAATCGAGTTCCTTACGATTAATTCATTCGCGGGATTATAATCAAAAACAAAATAAGGTACTTCGTTTCCAAGCCCTCGCATTTTTAAGAAATCATCTCTTTGAATTTCATCAAAAAATTGATTCAATTTCTTTTGAATCTTTTCCATCATTATCACCTTAGTCGTTTAATGTTAACATGATCAAATCATAATATTGTGGATTATTTGCTACAATGGTTCTTAGTTCTTTACTCAGCGGGATCTGCTTTATTTGGTATTCTTTATTATTTTTCACTAATAACTCAGCATCTACTAATATTTTCAAGGTTACTTGCTTTAACTTATATTTTGTCTGTTCTGTCCAATTCCTTACTTCTTCATATTGTTGAGCTTTTTCCTCGAAAAAAGTGAATATATTCCCTTCCGTTATCGTTTTTTTATATTTCTTGTAATTATAGTGGATCACTTCTAAAACAAAGTCATGAGGAAATCGGAAACTTTTTAAGAAAGCATACAATAATAGTGCATTAGTATCTGAACGCGAACCGTTCCCCAGGATAGCCCTTAAAGAATTGTTCAATTTATCGTTTCGTTTATATACACGAGGAAAAAGATCCTTCATTGCCGCTTCGCTCCTGCAATGAAAAAGATTTTCTTCAAGAATTTTGTCCTTTATTTCCTGTTTGGACAATCCCTGTAAATGTAAGGCAGCCACTATTTTCAATTCATTTCTATATAAATGTTCGGCAGTAAATCCACCTGTATATACTTTCATTTCTTTTCACAACCCTTGCATGTCTACTTAGAGAGTATCTTTTTTAATTCTGGCAACATTGAAGTACTTTCAACCATACTTAAATCATTATGTTAATTATGAAGTAGGTAAAGGCTTAAATACCCATGATAGTTTATTTTAACATAAGAGGGTGGACAAGTTGGGGAATAGTTATTTTAACTATTAGTCTATCCTTTTATCTAAATGACCTTATTCATGTTAAAATTAGTAGAACAAAAACTGGTTTTGAATGCATTTTCCTGGTAAAAATTCACCAAGTTGATAAGACCGAAACCCAAGCACGCAGAAAAAAATAAATAAATTAATGGAAGATATGTGGGAGTAACTGTACCTCAAAAATAGGGTCAGCCCCCCGTTGAGTTTAACGCAACGAGGGACTGACCCCAGTAAATTTATCACTTTTTGGTCCTTCTATTCATGGGTTCCGGAAATTCATAAAACTCAACTCGAATTCATGAATAGCACAAGGCTTACCGAAAAGAAACCCTTGCACATGGTGGCAGTTTTGTTTTAGCAAAAAGGCTAACTCAGATTCTGTTTCAACACCTTCAGCGACGACATCCATTTTTAGATGCTGAGCCATTTCTATCATAGCTGCAGTAATACCAGCGTTCTCTGATTCACACGATATATTTTGAATAAAAGAACGATCAATCTTAATTCCATCTAGTTTAAACGTTTTTAAATAATTAAATGATGAATAACCAGTACCGAAATCATCAATATAGATTTTAATCCCCATATTTTTTAATTCTTGTAAGGTTTGAAGGATATATTCCTCATTTTTCATTAATGAATTTTCAGTGATTTCGAATTCAAGCCACTTTCCCTCCAACTGATATTCATTAAGCAACGCTCTAACCTCTTTTGCAAAATCCTTTTGTAGAAATCGTTGAGAACTTATATTTACACTTATCGGTATAAGTGGAATCCCCGCTTCCCTCCATTTTACTAGTTGTTCACATACTTTTCTCTTCATCCACTTACCTAATAGAATGATCAGACCTGTCTCTTCAGCAAGAGGAATAAATTCTCCTGGTGAAATAAGGCCAATCTCTGGATGCCTCCACCGAATTAATGCCTCCGCGCCAATCGTCATCCCTGTTAAGGCGTCAGTACGAGGTTGAAAATGAACGATAAATTCATTATTTATCAATGCTTTTCTTAGATCTCGTTCCAATAGAAAAGATTGATAATTTCGCGCATCCATGTTGTTCACATAAATTTGATACATATTACGTCCTTGCTCTTTTGCCCTGTATAAAGCAATATCCGCTTTCTTCATTAAATCGACTGCACCATTTCCCCCTGAAGGATAAATACAGATTCCAATACTGGTTGAGACAAACAGTTCATAATCTTCTATATAAAATGGTATAGTTAAATTTTCTAAAAGATTCTTTGCAATTTTAATTGCGTCCTCAGCGTGATTTATTATTGGACAGAGAATCATGAATTCGTCTCCACCCATCCGGGCTGCAAACTGCATATCTTTATCGATACTTTGAAGCAATCGTTCTGAAATAAGTTGTAGAAGTCGGTCGCCAATGATATGTCCAAGGGTGTCATTAATATATTTGAACCGATCTAAATCAATAAACAATACAGCTAACTGTTTGTTATTCTTTTTTGCAAAAAGTAACGAATCGTTAAGCTTCTGTTCGATCCACCTTCTATTTGGAAGAGTAGTTAATTCATCATGATGGGCTAAATAGGCATTGGTCTCTTGAATCTTCTTTTGTTCGGAAATATCTTTTCCGATAGAATACACGCCTTTAATATGCTTGTCTATAATAATTGGGAATAACATGATAGTAAAAAACATCTTTTGACCAAGCCGATTAACAAAGTTAATTTCAAAATTCTGTGGATGACCATGAAGAGCTTTTTCGAAGTAGTTGTATCTTATTTCCTCATACTCTTCTAGATTCAGATCTTTCATAGTTAAATTTTGTAATACTTCGGTTCCAAATCCAAAAAACTCCATCGCCCTTGGATTCATATCAACGATGTGCGCATTTGTGTCATAGGTAATAACATAATCTTGACTATGTTCAAAGAGAGATTGATAATGCTGTTGATTTACTTGAAGCTTGCGCTGGGTTAACCTTAATTCTGAGATATCATGAACTGTCCCAACAATTTCAGTCACCCTATCACCATGTTTGATGGGGGTGACATCGGCAAATAAAAGCTTTCCGCCCAATTCAATCTCATAATTCACACGGTGGCCTTGAAACGCTTTTTCATAATGGAACTGTTTAAGTTCAGCAATTTCTTTTGGGAAAACATCAAAAGGTGTGTAATTAGTGAGCGCTTTTGAATTCGCTCCTATTTCTTCTAAAAGTTTCCCTTCTGCCATGGTATAAATAAACCGTCCATCTTCATCTCTTTTCATTTTATAGATACCATTCTGAAGGTTTCTCATCGTTTCAATCAAATCAACTTTCATTGATTCATGTAAATCATTTTCCATGTTTACTCGTTTTGTAATATCCGTCCTAATACTAACATATTGATAAGGTTTTCCGTTTTGGCCGATAAACGGAACAATCGTTGTATCAACCCAGTACAAACTTCCATCCTTGGCTTTATTTTGAATCTCACCCTTCCATATTTGACCAGAGCTAATGGTTCTCCACAATTTACGAAAGAATTCTTTTGAATGATAACCCGAATTCAAAATCCGGTGATTTTGTCCAATCAGTTCTTCTTTTGTGTACTTAGATAACTCACAAAACTTCTGATTCACTAATGTGATGATTCCTTTAGCGTTGGTTATAGCAATGATAGTAGACTCATCGAGTGCCAATTTAATATCAGCTAATTCTTTCCCAATAGTTTGTAATTGTTCTAATGTCCGCTTATCTTCATGTAAATCCTTTAGAAGAATGACTTCGAAATACTCGTTTTCCACCGAAAAAGAGTGAGACTGAATTTGTAGTGGGAAGTGGTGTAGATAATCCCTCACACCGATGACGATCGTTGGCTTTAGTGGCGCTCTCATCTTCTCTATTTTAAAATTGGGTATTACTTTATGAATGGAACGGCCTTTCATATAATTACTTTGAACCCTAAACATGTTTTCTGCAGCTGGATTTACATAAATAATGGTACCAAAAGTATTAACCACCATTATACAGTCTGTTAATTTAGCAAAGAGATGAATAAATTGATCACTTATAATCAAATCTTGTGTTAGTTGTTTGTTCATAGTTTCCCCCGAGAAGTCGTATAATGGCCCTTTTTTTAATATAAGTCTATATTAATAATAAAAAATCAATAAAATGTTAGTTAGTCTTATCCACGTATTCCTATTTTCTATTATAATTTTCCTTTTGCATAGTACTAATACAATAGGAATGTTTTCCTGTTTTGAATAGTTGAAAGGTTAGTAGTAGGAGGTTAGGGGGAGAAGTAAATTTAAACAAGAAAGAATGATTCATTTTGTAAATCGTTATTAGTGACGACAAAAAAAACGATCCAATTCTACATCATAGAAATGAACCGTTTTATAAAACTAATTAACTTTATTAACTGCTTATTAAATGATTGCTTTTATAAAACACTTTTTGTTTCATTTAAAGCCCGTAATTTTTTAATATCGACTCGAATTAATAGAGAGATTGTTAATGCTACAATAAACATCCCGGAAAAGACTAGTAGTGTACCTTGGTAGCTGCCCGTTGTTTCCCGTATCCACGATACAAAGATTGGTCCGACAATACCTGCAGCTGCCCAAGCTGTTAAAATGTAGCCATGTATGGCCCCTAGCTGTTTTGTCCCAAACAGGTCGCCAATATAGGCAGGTATTGAGGAGAATCCTCCCCCATAACAGGTCATAATCATATAAACGATAATAGAAAACAAAATTCCCACCGTCATGTTGGGCAAAACAAAAAAGGCAACGATTTGGAAAGCAAAAAATAGTGTATAAACATTTGGCCTTCCAATATAATCTGATATGGTCGCCCATACTAACCGTCCGGAGCCATTAAATAAACCCATTATTCCAACCATCGTTGCAGCAGATACGGCTGACATTCCTACAAGTTCTTGTGCCATTGGGGAAGCAACAGAGAGAATGGCAATCCCACAGGTAATGTTGATAAAGAGCATGATCCAGAGTGCCCAAAATTGTCTTGTTTTGACGGCCTCGTTTGCTGTTAATTGTCTTAGGTCTTGTTTTATCTTTTTATTTCCCGAAGCAATAGCCATTTTATCGAAGCCTTTTGGTAACCAACCCGTTTTGGGAGGAGCTAAATATTGAGCTGAACAAAAGATGACAATAAAATATGTACCACCGAGAATATAAAATGTGTTGGATATTCCATATAATTCGATTAAATGATTCATAATGGGACTACTAATCATGGCTGCGAATCCGAAGCCCATAATAGCAAGTCCTGTTGCCAAACCTCTTCGATCTGGGAACCATTTTACCAATGTTGAAACAGGTGTAATATAGCCTACCCCTAAGCCAATACCCGCAATAACACCATAAAATAAATAGAGTAATAGTAATGATTCTAAATGTACAGCTAGCCCTGCACCTGCCACACCTATTCCAAAAAAGAAAGAACTAAGCGTGCCTGATACTCTTGGTCCATACTTCTCCACAAACTGGCCTAAAAAAGCTGCGGATAATCCAAGAAACAAAATTGCTAAACTAAACGTAAAAGAAATTTGCTTTAATCCCCAACCCATTTCCCTTTGTAATGGATTTGTAAAAACACTCCAAGCATAGACCGAGCCAATCGAAATATGTATGCCCACCCCTGAAAGTGCTATGAGCCACCGATTTTTCATTTGTCATCTCTCCCAATTCAGTTTTCAAATTTTGCAATCAAGTTCATTTCTTTAATAAGTAAACATTCGCCTCCTTTTGGATTGTTTGTTATTTGACTATATTAACCTATAATTTCTCTCATTTCAAGCCGTTTTTCAATTAAAAACACGAACGATAAATTAGGTTAATAATTAAATATCCGTATTTTAGAAAACTCCAATTCATTTACTTAAAAAACCTTTCTTATTTTTCAACCCATAATAATTTCATAAACGCCCATTTTGAGCCCTGGTTTTATGTTTTTATAAACAAGTCCATGTGTATGCGCATACAATATCTATGAACAGCCACAGACAGGAGGTGAATTTCTATGAGTCACAACCATTCTTCCTGGGGTATTTTTGGAATTTTTCTCGGATTTTTAACAGGGGTAATATGGTTCCTATTATCTTTATCGGGACACCTGCTTACATTTTTCGGAACAATTGGTTTAGGAGTGCTTGGCGGCATTTTAAATACTATCATAGCGATTATTGGCTTCCTTGCTCTTCTACTCTTTGGGTTATGTTTATTTAAAAAGGCCTGGCATTTATGTAAGTAATCAGGTAAACCCATATGAAATTCTATTTTTAATAAACTTTGACAGTCTCTTATTAAGAGGCTTTTTTTATCTTTTTCTTTTAAAGTAACCTTGTGTTTAACATAGTTTGATTAAAAGGGGTAAAATATATGGGTATTTAAAAATGGAAGGGAAGATGGTATTTATGGATCAATTAATGTTTATTGAAACTGGGATGGGGATTGATGTTCATGGTCAAAATATAACTTCTGCAGCAGTTCGAGCTGTAAAAAATGCTATTCACTTTAATTCAATGCCCGGTATACGAACTGTATTGCCTGAAAACAGTTTAGATAATATGAGAGTAAATGTGAAACTCGCCGTCCCATGTGATAAAGAAAACCTCGATATTGCTGCAGTAAAAGAGGCCTTGCCATATGGGAAAGTTACCGTCGAGGTAATGGACGGTGGAATGAAAACAACAAGTGGAATTATTCTCGAGGAAAAAGGAGATAAGAATGATTTGATGTACATAGTTGTCGCATCAGTTGAGGTAGGCTATTAACCAATTTTCACCTAAATCATTAAAAGCAAAAGCTAATTAATCACAATAGGTGTCAGGCATCCTCCTAGGGCTTGACACTTTTTTTTATATTTATTGTAATCCAAACAATTTTACTAAAATAGTAATCATCTTCTTCATAATGTGTTATATTTATCTAATTGAATTAAAAAAACTATTAGTTTTTGTTTACAAGGAGAAAAAGACAACATGGCACTCATTTGGGCATTTTTTGGAAGTTTGGTGGTTACTATTCTATTTGATTTTGTTTATTCAAAGATAGAAGATGAGAGAGAAATAGAAGATCATGGCAAGCTCTAAATGATAAACTTGAAAGTGAAGGCAGACAGCGATTAGATCAGCATGTACGAGACGACGAAGAAGGAAAATGAGTTTTTTTGAGGGTTATTCAAGAATTCCAATTTATGTATTCATCCTCTTTTTACTAGCAAAAAATTTTGCTGGAACTATAGTACAGACTGACCTACTTATTACATGCTTCAAGTTCCAAACAGTATATTAAGATAATGAAAAATTAGGACTAACCGTTATGGTTAGTCCTATTTTTTCATAGTAGTTGAATAAAATTCTACTTTCCGCAGCATTTTTTATATTTTTTGCCGCTTCCACATGGACAGGGATCATTTCTACCAACTTTTATTTCCTTAACAAGCGGGGCGCTTTGCTGTGAATTCTCCTTTCTAAAGTCCATTTCTCTTTCCAATGCTGTTAATTTCCAATCCTCTAATTCAAGGTGATTCAAGCCTAAAATGGAATAATAACTATAAACCACCTGTTCAATATCTACTAAGGTTGAAGTATACTCTTTTTTCATGTGGTCTGAGATCTCAGGAAGTGCCTTAATAGAAAACTGATGACAAAGTGCTTCAATCAATAAATCTTGATCTGACAATTCATCTGCAGCTCTGTATGCCGAACGCAAAACTTGGGTCGCTAGTTCTGTTTTTATATTCTCAACGATTGAAGCTGCATAGATAATAGAATCCTCTCTTCTCAGATAAGGATCTACCACTTTTACCACTTCATCGGATTGAAAACCTATTAATGCAACCGAGACTTCTTCTAACAAAATATCATCATCACGGTCCAATAACCCCGCTAGCATTGGGATATACTTATTAAGTTTTAATAATCCAATCATGTAGACCGACAAAATTCCATTAAATGAAAACCATTCTCCTTGTAATTGGTCTATCATTACTTGATCTATTTCATTTTCTGTAACCCAACCTTTTTGAACGATACATTTTGCCAATTTTTTCGCTTTTATGAATAAATTATGCTGGAAAGAATCTGAATGATCTAGTGTATATAATACGCTGCCATACTCTGTATAGATTTCTTCTTCTGTCCCATTCATTAATAACGTATATAACGACCACATCTCATCACGAATAAATCCATCCAATGGCTCTCGGTATTTCAAAGCAATTTCTGGTTCAATATGGTCTAATAATTTCAGCGCTAAATGAATTTTTGTCTTATCCATCATAGGAATCTTCTCAATTAGTAGCTTGACAGCCTCTTCATTGAATGTCTGATTTTCAATATAAATAAGAATAGAGGATAGTTTTTCATTATTTTGGAAGGCTTCCTTCAGTAACTCTATGGTCCATTCTTCCGGTACTTCTGGATAATCATGCAGTGAATGCAGAACCATTTCTTGAATTAAAACATCATCACTGATTAAATGGGGTTTGATTTTTTCTAAGAAAGACATGTGGTAGATCCTTTCATTCTTTATTGGAATAAATTAGTTTCTAACAAAAAACTCCTATTATTTAGAATTCACGGTTTTTCTCAAATATCCTCTATCTCTATGGTACAAGATAAGTGCAATTACTAATATCCCAGCCGCGATCCATATCGATGTATTGCCTATATAAGTGGTAGAAAACGTCCCTATTAATGCACCAAATAAGAAAGAAAGAATAATAACAAAAAACTCTTTAAATTGTTTTTTTGCTTCCTGATTTTGTTCTTTAATTGCTAAATAGGCTGCTTGCGTAGCTGTTCGAAGATTTCCTGTTGTCATCGTGGAGTTGTATGCCCACTTGTCCAACTTATTGAAAGTAGAGATTTGTAAGGATGATACAAACGCTATACATACGGTTACAATTATGTTAGGCACACTTTTGGGCATATGGCCAACCATAATTAATACAATACATTCTATTATAAGAATAGATCTTCTCGAGCTATACAATATTTCTCTTAATTGTGGAGTCTTAACAATTTCTGAAACCAAGACACCCAGTATAAATGCGATAATCGGCGGTATATAAAGCAAAGCACCTTCCCATTCCCTGTTTGCTGCCTTTACAGCAAACAATACCATGTTTCCCGTTTGAGCATTGGCAAACACTCCGTCTCTGCTGATGAATGTATATGCATCTAAAAAACCTCCGACAACAGCAAGCAATATACCCAGATAAACAGAATTGGACGATAATGAGGGTATTTTACTTTGTTTTTCTTTCATATAAATTTTCTCCTTGTCACATCAACACGGGTAGTAAAACCAATAAACATTCTGGTCCACTGAATTTTCCTACACTATTCTAAGATGATTTAGTTGGAAAGTTTCCTAATGGTTACTTTTTATTTTTCTATTATAACCTATTATGAGTTTGTTAATGGAGAATTAAATTATGGTAGATGCGTTAAAACCATTCCCTTCTTTTCGATAATAATGTCACTATTATTTGGCAAAATAAACAAATAACTAATACCAGAGTAATGATTTCAGATGGTTTGGGGGAAAAACTTTGCAACATACATGGTTATCTTTATTACCCTTTTTTATTGTAATCTCTATGTCAATCTGGCTTAAAAACATCCTGCCTGGTCTTGTGGTTGGGTTACTTGTGGGTTCAATTATTGTTAAAAGGGATTTATTAGAAGGAACTTATCAATCCGTCCTGTATATAGTTACCACATTATCGGATGGAGGGAATATTAAAATCATCGGTTTTCTTTATTTATTTGGCGGACTAGTTGGGATGATGAACATTTCCGGAGGTATAAAAGGATTTTCGGAATGGATTGGAACCAAGATTAAGACAGAACGAGGGCTGTTTGGTCTAATCTGGTTTACCCTCCCTTTTACTTTTATGATGCCAATGTTTCGAATCATGATGATAGGTCCTGTGGTGAAATCATTGATAAAAAAAATAAATGTACCAAAGCAAAGGGTTGGATTTATGATGGATATATCAACTGAATCGGTCATTGTCCTTTTACCGGTTGCAACTGCGTTCGTAGGATTCATGGTTTCTTTAGTAGAGGGCAGCATCCGAAAGTTGCAAATAGATATGTCTGCCTATCATGTATTCTTACTTAGTATTTTGTATGATTTTTTTGCAATAGTCATGTTGATGATTGGAGTCTTCCTTACATTCTGGAATCCTGCTGCTAAAAAAAACAACCCCAGCCAAAAACCTGTCCAAAATGAGTTAGATGAGGAAGAAAATGAATTTCATCGAATCGGAATTAAAAAGGAATTGTCATTAGTCAAAGCGCAGCCTTGGCATTTAATTTTCCCGGTTTTCTTACTCCTTGGACTATCCTTATTTCTCTTATGGCGTGACGGTACAACTAAAGGAGCGAAATCGATATTTGAAGCTTTTACCATCGCGGATGCCACCTTTGTCATGCTATTAGCTGTTTTCATTACCCTCATCCTATCCTTCATCTTTTATATTATAAGGCGGCAAGCATTGCATGAAATTATGTACCATTTTTATGATGGCGGAAATCAAATGATGGAGGCGATAAGTTTACTAGTCCTCATCTGGTCATTGACACTTGCGGCAGAAAAGCTTGGTTTTTCAAAGTTTATAAGCTCGACATTAGGATCATTCTTACCCGCTTTTTTAACTCCGGTCACCATCTTTGTGCTTGGTTCCTTGATTGGCTACTTTATAGGTTCTTCCTGGGGAACTTGGGGATTATTTATGCCCCTGGGCATGTCATTAGCGGTTTCAACTGGAGCGTCTATCCCGTTAACGGTAGGAGCAGTATTCGCTAGCGGGGCTTTTGGGGCATTAACTTCGCCGCTGGGGGATACCACCATCACAACAGCTTCCATTTTAGATATGTCACTTGTTGATTATGCACGCTATAAATTAAAGATTTCTGTAATTGGTGCAGCTGTTGCTATTGTTTTGTATCTAGTTAGTGCTTTATTTATTTTTTGAGACTAAAAGAAATATCCATCAACACATCAACAAACGTGCAGCCTTGTCTGAATTGTCTACAAAGCTCCACGTTTGTTTCTTTATTATTATTTCCTTTTTCTCAGAAAGCTGGATAAACTGATGTTAATTTTTTTGTTGCAATCTCAGTACGACTAAGACTTTAACACATTTTCTGCCACATTCTTGTACTATCAGCAATAGAATTTCGTTCGATGATTGCATAAGCGGCATTCGTTATGGCTTGTGCCAACGTATCACCCGTTGCACAAATTTCATTAAAGCACACCCTGGATGCCCCTTTTATGGTATAGGTAAACCCTAACTCTTCTAATCTATTTACAATACGCATTGCATGATCTAGATTTTGTTCGGGCTGAAATTCAGAATCATGGATAAAAGTCCTCTTTTCAAAATCATACCAGCGATCCCATCTATTTAATTTCCAACCTAGTATTCTCCGTGCAATTGAGTCGATTTTCATTATAATTATCTCTCCTTTTAGTTGTTATATAACAACTTATTTTATTAAGAGTAATTATATAACAGTTATTAGATAAATTACCAGTTTTATTTTGACTAATTTTTATGGAGATTAGCGGTCTTTTTATAGGAGTAAGGTAGTGATATTTATCACTATAAAAGCTTTTAGCTTCTTTTATACTAATGATAGTTAAATTCGAAAGGAGAAATTTTCATGCAAGGATGTCATAGCGATTTAGTAGGTAATGGACCCGCAGCGCTTTCAGAAGGCTTAAACAAATTAGTAAGTGAACATACCCCCTTACGAACTAATTTAGAAACCTTATTTTCTTTATGTAATCAGGTTGAGGACGGTAATAGTGCTTCTTATGAAGAATTAATTCAAGAGGTAAAGGATTTTTCCACAAAATTAGAATGGCATTCTAGTCGCGAAGAAAATATATTATTTCAAATGATGGAAGTATACATTGGTAAAAGCGGAGGTCCTATTGCAGTTATGGAATATGAACATGAGCAAGCAAAAGGTTTTATCGAGGCATTCATCAAAAATATTGAAAGTGAAACAAATTTAACAACTGATAAATGGATTCAAAATTCAATGCTTATTAAAAATGCATATCAAACACTCTTAAATCATTTCTCAAAAGAAGAACAAGTTTTGTATCCTATGGCTGAACGGATGCTTTCAGAAGAAGAGAAAGAAGTATTATTGCAAAGAGTATCAGAAGCACTTTTAAAATAAATTGATCAATAAACTAAAATAAAAAGGTTGTTAGATTAGATTTCACTCAATCCTACAACCTTTTTTGCTGTTTTGAAATATTTTAACTAGCGTATACATAAAAATTTCACTTTGGATAAATTTGAGTGGAGCCCTTTACATTACCACTATTGATGTACTTATTAGTTCCTTTTTTATGGAGTTTATTTCTCCATTGTTCAAATGTTCTCCGATTAGAACCTTCATCATTTAAAAACTTGATATAATCGTTACCGTAAGGATAAAACAATAACAACACCTCCAATTCTCTTTATCAATGTATGCGCTTTCATTAAAGAAAAACACCGAGATATGAAAGTTTATTATTGTCATTTCTGAAGTTTGGGAAAAATAAAAGCAAAGTAGATGTGGAGGTGTAAAAAGATGAAAAATAACAAAAATGAAGCTGTTGAGGCAAATCAAAAGATGGATGATGTATTTAATGAACCAGGATCGCGAAGTACATCAGGAGATTCTGAAGCAGAAACTGCGAATCACCAAATTCAGGAACAATTTTATGGAAATCAGTCAGAAAACCAGTCAAATCCCTTTCATGTTGACATCAATAATCCACCCATAAAGAAATAAGAAAGTGCCTTTTTTGTGCATATTAGCATAAAAAAGGCACCCTCAATTTATACCAGCATTTTAAATAATTAACGAAAACATCAATCCCAAATAAAGTACAACAATGAAACAAATACCAAATACCACGGATAACATAGGTCTGATCCTTTTAAAACTGACCAAGATCATTAGTAAAAAAATAATGGAAAGGAGAATTAATAATCCAGATGTTATGGATGGTAAGAAATGAGTTTGTTCCGTTGTAAGGATTTTTTTATTCAGCAACCATTCGACCCATTTAGATGGACCCTCAAAGTTTACCGTAAAGTCTACATCGCTATGTGGAGGTGCTAAGGTCCCTAATACACCTGTTACATAAAAAATAACGAACAGGAAAATGCTCTCTCCTCTTAACCATGGTCGAGGATTAAAATTTGAAAGAGCTATCGATTTTCTAACTAAAATCCCATTTATAAAGGCAAATATTAAAACAGGAATAATACTTATATGCTTTATAAGCAGCATTTGTCCATAAGGCAGCACCCATGCCTTTGCGTAACTTTTTATATCTACTACATAATACATAAGAATGAAGCCACTTAGTATAGTGACTATGAAACAGGCCAAGGCCATTGGAGTAAACCACCGAAGTATTCTTGACCAATTCGGAAGTTCTTTTGTAAACCATGCAAGATGGAGCAAAACACCTACCCATATGGTGACCATTAAGAAATGAAGACTATGAGAAATAAATCCTGCCCAGAAAGACAGTGATGCCACATGACCTGCATATCCAACTGCACCAATCATCAAAATTAGCAGCAGTGCTTGGACGTACTTTGAAATCCTTAGTATGATTGCCAGCCATAAGAAAGCCGCCATAAATCCAGTAAACAACCAAGCTTTTCCAACCTGAAAATCGAATAACACGGAGCTTACTGCCATGCTAAGACCGAAACCCTCCTTAAAATAAAGGATGGGTTCAATTAAGGGTCCTATAGAAAAAATAAGAATCCCCAGTGTTGATAGCAGTAAAAACGGCTTTGGAATATTAATTTGGGGCTTATTTGCTTCCGGAACAAATTGAAGGACAACATGTCCCACTAAAATAGAAAACAAAAAATAATTTCCGAATTCTGCGATGGGGATAATATAGTTCATTATTTCCGATTCCTTCTAATTAACATAAATAAACCGAAAACAATCACTATTAATACTACCAAAGTAACAATGGTAGTGTTAAAAGAAGAATCCGAGGTTTGATTTTCAGTTTTAACTGGTTCTGCATTCTGTTTTTTTGTTTTTTCTTTTGTTACTGCTTCTTTTTCTTTTGGCTCTTTTGTCACTTTCTCTTTATCTTCAGTCTGTTGGTCCAATTTAATCTCTTTCTGTACGGAGAATGGAATTTCACCTGATAATGGATGCCCATCTTCACCAGCAATACTCCAATTAATTTTATAGGCCCCGTTTTCTAAAGGCTGTGAAAAGGTCCCAACCAACTGATTATCTTGGGGCTCGACACTTACAAATGAGATTTCTTTCCCATCCTTCATTAATTTCATTGTACTCAATGATTCGATCTTGCCCTCAAAGGTAAGTACAATTTCATTAAGGTCCTCTTTAACAACTTGACCGGCTCCTGGGTTCGATGATGTTAGTTCGGTATGTGCACTTGCAATCGTGGGAAGCATCACAAAGATTCCCATTAATAATAAAAGTAATTTTTTCATTTTAATTTCTCCTATTTCCAGTGTTTTTATATCAATCCCTAACAATATAATCTTGGGGTAAACCGCATAGATTTTCAAGTATTTTATCCTTATATTTAAAATTCGCTTGTTTAAACAAACCTAGGTATTGGAATGTATTTACTTATCCATATGAATATTTTTATTTTATCAGGTATGAGAAACGATCTACTTACTGATATTAATACCTAAAGGACTAAAAAATGAAAGTGGAAGGAGACGCTCTATACCTAAATCTTAATAGGGCAAAAGGTGGTTCAAAAAAATGGGATTTTTCGATAAATTATTCGGAAGAAAAACTAAGGAGGAAGACAGAATGACAAATGAAAAACTGAAAATAGGTATTATTTTAGGAAGTACAAGGCAAGGTCGCGTTAGTCCACAGGTTGGCGATTGGGTAAAGGGAATTGCTAATAAACGTGGAGATGCTGATTACGAAATTGTTGATATTGCTAATTTTAATTTACCCTTTGTTTTTACTACAGCTGGGGAAGAGCCTGGAATAAAAGCTTGGTCAGAAAAGCTCACTAGTTTAGATGGTTTTGTCTTTATTGTGCAAGAATATAATCACAGTATCACAGGTGCATTAAAGAATGCATTGGATACAGCACGAGATGAATGGAATAATAAAGCAGCCGGTATTGTCAGCTATGGTTCTACAGGTGGTGCTCGTGCTGCAGAACACTTACGTGGAATTTGCGGAGAATTACAAATTGCGGATGTAAGAATCCACCCGACATTATCTTTATTTACTGATTTTGAAAACAACGGAGCCGATTTCAAACCAGCTGAATTACATCTTAATAATGTAAATGCGATGCTTGATCAAGTACTCGCATGGAGTGGAGCATTAAAAACTTTGAGATAAAAATTAGTGAAAATAGAGTACCAAGCTTATTTGTTTGGTACTCTATTCCTTTCTTTTTTCATCTCATCAATATGTAATCCGCTAATTTATTATTCGTCTCGTAATATATCATTTAAGCACATCATCACTTGATCGATTTCACTCTTTGACGTATTCCTCCCTAAACTAAAGCGAATCGCTCCCATTCCAACCTCTTCAGAAACGTTCATTTCCTTTAGCACCGGAGATAATTCAATGCTGCCAGCATGACATGCAGAACCAGTTGAAGCAGCCAAATGAGGAATAGCTGACAGCACATCTTGACCAATTTTCCTTACAAAACATACATTCAAAGTGTTTGGCAACCTCTCCTCAGGATGTCCATTTAATACTACTCGGTCTCCAAATTCATTCTTTAATTGTTCCCAAAAATAATCACGCAACTCCTTTATGTCATGATTCTCCAACTGCAGATGAGCAATTTCACATGCTTTTCCTAAGCCAACAGCTAATAATGTATTTTCCGTCCCTGCTCGAAGACCCAATTCATGACCTGCTCCGTGAATAAGTGGTTCTAGTTGAATACCTTCTCTTACAAACAGTGCCCCGATTCCTTTTGGAGCATATAGTTTATGACCAGCTATCGTAAGCATATCTACTTTTGAATCATACACATTGATTGGTACTTTGCCAGTAGATTGAGATGCATCAGTGTGGAAGGCAATACCATGACTTTCCGCTAGTTTGCCAATTTCTTTGATAGGTTGTAAAGTACCTACCTCATTATTTGAGTGCATGACTGAAATCAAAATCGTTTCCTTTGTAATCGCCCTTTCAATATCTTGTGGAGACACTCTTCCAAAGCGATCAACACCTATGTATGTTACCTTTGCACCAAGTTGTTCCAAGAATTTACAAGGATTCATGATTGCAGGGTGTTCAATTCTAGACGTAATAATGTGGTTGCCATTATGGCGATTTTTAAAATAATAACCTTTTAAAGCGAGGTTATTCGCTTCACTTCCTCCACTTGTAAAGATTAGTTCTCTTGGAGAGCAGCCAATTAACTCCGCAACTTGTTCTCTTGCCTTCTGTAATAATGCTTTAACTGGCTTCCCTGACCAGTGTAGAGCTGAAGGATTACCATAAAAATCATGAAGAAGAGGATTCATTGCCTCAACTACTTCAGGGGCAATCGGGGTGCTGGCATTATAATCCAGATAGATTCGTTCCATTTATGTATTCAACCCTTTCTAAAACAATATTCATTTACAGCCATCCCTCATCGATGGAACTATTATCTGCTACTGTATAAGCTGCATTTGTGATGGCTTGTGCTAACGTATCGCCGGATTCGCATACGTCATTAAAACATACCTCCGAGTTTCCGTTTGTTGTATAGCTAAATCCTAGTACTTTTAACCGTTCGACGATAAGCATGGCATGATTAAGGTTTTGTTCAGGTTGAAAATCAGATACTGAAATAAAATTACTGTTTTCAAAATCGTACCAGCGATCCCATCTATTTAATTTCCAACCTGTATTCTCCGAGCAATGATCTCAATTTTGGTCATATCCGGTTAACTCCTTTTTTCCTCTAGTTCTATTATTTTACCATTTTCACCATGCCAGTCCCATTAAATATCATTAAAGTTTTTTCAAAATGATCCTAAGTAATGGAAAAAACCATCAACTTCTTGTTGATGGGTAGGTGTAGATATAATGTTATGCTTCTATTTCTGCATTTTGATGCTAACCTTTCTTTGCTGTTTTACATCCCTTTCAGTTTCGATCTTTCGTTCATTTTTAATAAAGAAAGAAAGGATAAGGCCTACTAATGTAAGAGACGATATCACCATGAAAGCAACATTGGCTCCATACATATCTGGATACGGAATGTCCGGTCGCTGCTTAGCTGTCTCCGCCGTGGTAGTCATAACAGTAACAAGAATTGCTGTACCAACTGATGCTGCAATCATTTTCATGGTATTATCCATGGCCGCACCATGAGGAATTAATCTTTTTGGTAACTGGTTCAAGGCTGCTGTTGCAACTGGCATCATGACCATTGAAAGGCCAAACATTCTAATACTATATAAGACCGTAAGATAGGTCATCGAAGTAGACGGGCCTAAATTGGTAAATGCGAAGGAGGAGACAGTCAAAATGATTAAGCCAATCAGTACCAGCCATTTTGCTCCAATTTGATCAAACACTCTCCCAATGATAGGTGCCATCAGTCCACTAATGAGCGCCCCCGGTAAAAGAGCTAAACCAGCCTCAAATGCCGTAAATTCTCGCATATTCTGCATAAACAAAGGGATAATCGTTTCTGCACCAATTAATCCCATAAAGCCAATCATTCCGATTGCAATGGCAAAAGGAAAAATTGAATATGAAAAAACGCTAAATTCAAGCATTGGATGTTTCAAACGTATCTGTCTATAAATGAATAAGGCAAGTGTTATACCGCCAATTCCTAAGGTTAGTAAGGTCTTAGAATTGGTCCAACCGAAATTCCCGGCACTTGTAAATCCATAAAGGAGGCCTCCAAAACCTAGCGAAGAAAAAAGGATGGAAATAACATCCACCTTGGGCTTGGAAACCTCTGTTACATTTTTTAGAGCAATGAACGCAACAAGAATATCGATTAGCGCGATAGGCAAAATGATAAAAAACAAAACTCTCCAAGAAAAATTCGCCGTTATCCACCCCGACAATGCAGGACCTATTGCCGGCGCAAAAGAGATGACGAGACCGACCAACCCCATTGCTGCACCGCGTTTATGAACTGGAAAAACCAGCAAAAATACGGTAGTCATTAAGGGCAGCATAACTCCCGCTCCACAAGACTGAATGACCCTTGCTGCTAATAAAAACTCAAAATTAGGAGACAGCCCACCCAGTAGGGTTCCTGCTGCAAAAATACTCATAGCCGAAATAAACAGCTGTCTCGTTGTAAAACGTTCTAATAAAAAGGCACTTATCGGGATCATGATTCCATTCACCAACATAAACACAGTCGTTAACCATTGTGCACTATTGGCGGTGATATTCATTTCATCCATAATTGGAGGTATTGCTGTAATCATTAGTGTTTGATTCAATATCGCAATGAACGCCCCTGCAAGCAGTAGTGCCACGATTGTAGTCTGCTTTACACTTGAATTTGTCATGCATTCATCAACCTCCATTCCCTATTCACTGCATAGATGTAATTTATATCGCAAAGTCATGCCTTTAAATATTACCAGTTTTCCCACTTGAGTTCCATTGCTTTTTTTATGCACAAGCAATGTCCCAATCTACACTGTGTAACAAAAGAAAGAATAGACTGTCATCATTGACAGTCTATTCACCGAATTATTATATTACATAAACAATGCCTGTCCCCCATTACATTGAAAATTAAAGTAATAGTGGACAGGCATTCGTTCAACTTTTTGAATTAGTAATTTTATAATTTTTATGATTAACAACTGTTGTAAGGGGTTCATCTTTCGTCTTTGAGTAACCATATTGGACTATAACGGAATTTTCCCTAATCCCGGAAACAATACCTTCAAATTCTTCTCCCTCACGTTTAAACGTTATTACATCACCAATTTTTACAGTAGCCATTCCATCACCTCGGACTTATATTGTCCCAAAAAAACTGAAGAAATTCTTCTGACTTTGAAGATTTAACCTTTCATTCCAGCAGAAATATTGGAACCTTTGATAAAATACCGTTGAAACAAGAAGAAAATCAACACCGTTGGAATTAAAACCATAACAGACATGGCCATCAGATAATTCCATTGTGTCTGGACGCTGCCTTTAAAGGTTTGAAGGCCCAGTTGAAGTGTGTATAGATTTTCATCACTTAAATATAATAATGGTCCTAATAAATCATTCCACGCTCCAGTAAAGGAGAAAATAGCAACCGTTACAAGGGCTGGTTTGATTAGCGGCAAGGTGATTGACCACCAAATACGGTAATGGCTCGCACCATCCATAATAGCCGCTTCAATTATTTCATTAGGAATACTCATCATAAATTGCCTAATGAGAAAAATATTAAAAGCGCTGCCCAAGAAGGCCGGGACGATGAGTGGTAAATACGTATTCACCCATCCTAATTTAGAAAAAAGTACGTACTGTGGTACCATCGTGACAAAACCAGGTAATAGCATGGTCGAGAGGACCAATACAAACAGTGCATTTCGCCCTCTAAACGGAACCTTGGCAAATCCATAGGCGATAAATGAGTTGACAAGGACATTACCAATCGTACTAACAACTGCAATAAATAAAGTATTTAGACTCCATCTTGTAAAAGCCCCAGTTTTCCACGCTTCAATGTAATTAGAAAAATGAAATTCCTTTGGTATAAACGACGGTGGATATTGCAAAATTTCTTGTGGGGATTTTAATGAAGTCGAAATCATCCACCATAGCGGTGTTAATAATATAATACTTCCTATTAGAAGAATGACAAATACAACGAAATTCTTGGTCTCAAACTTAACTGGCTTCTTTTGCTGAAGTTCTTCTCCAGTTCTCATTTACCATCCCCGCCTTCATAGTAGACCCATTTCTTTCCTACCTTTAAATTTATAAAGGTTAACACCATAATAATAATAAATAAGAACCACGCCATTGCCGATGCATATCCCATATCAAATGATTTAAAGGCATTGTTCCACATATGGAGATTATAAAAAAGCAGTGAATTCGATGGTCCCCCTTCTCCATTTTGGGTCATTACATAGGCTTCTTGGAAAATTTGAAAGGATCCTATGGTGCTTGTGATTACATCAAAGAAAACAATCGGTGTAATCATCGGAAGTGTAATATGAACAAATTTTTGAACACTATTAGCGCCATCTAATGAAGCCGCTTCGTATAATGATGGTGAAATTCCCTGCATTCTGCCGAGGTATAAAAGCATACCACCACCGACACTCCACATTTTCATTAAAATGAGTGCGGGCTTTGTCCAATTTGGATCAAACAGCCAGGATGGACCTTCTATTCCGAAGATATGTAAAAATTGATTGACTAACCCAGTAGATGGACTTAATAACTGCATCCATAAAAAGTAAACGGCGACCCCTGACAGGATAGCTGGAAGGTAAAAAATAGTCCGAAATATTCTCATTCCTTTTACTTTTTGATTAAGTAAAACAGCAATAAAAATGGCTCCTACTGTTGTTAATGGAACGGAAAATATCACATAATAAAGTGTATTCCAAAGTGATGTCCAAAACATATCATCAATGGTAAACATTTTCTTATAGTTATCCAGGCCAATAAAATTCATCTTCGATGTAATGTTATAATCAGTGAAACTGGCAAATAAGGAAAAAACAAGAGGGCCTGCGGTCAACCCAATAAAACCGACCAACCAAGGTAAAATGAATATGTATCCCGTTATGTTTCTTTTCCGTTTTAATAGTGACATAGATGGAACAGAAACATTCGTTTCTGTTCTCTTTGCTGGAAGACGGGAAATCGTTGAATCAATTCGATTCACTGTCACTTTTTCCATATCGTTCATTCCTTTCTACTAGAGGAAGAGAAGCATAATTGGCTTCTCTTCCTCTTCCATTATTTCTTTACCTTTTCTACGTCTTTTTCGGCCTTAGCTAAGGCTGCTTTTGGAGACATTTTTCCTTTAATAGCCGCTTCAACTAAAGGATTGATTCGATTTTGATAGTCGGGATAATTATTCGGAACTGGGGATAATGTCGTATATTTCAAGGCATTAACAGCTTCTTCGTAAACCATTTTTGAATCACCTGTCAACTCCTTTAAGACGCTTTCTGCTGCTTTTTTATTAGCAACGTTATCGTAATTTTTTTCAGCCCAGTATTTTTGCGCTTTTTCACCCGTTAAATATTTTATAAAAGTCATTGCTTCTTTTGGATGCTCGGCTCCTTTTGGAACCTCAGCTACAAAGCCACCGCCATCGCTCCATGGTTTACTATTTTCATCAAACTTTGGAATGGTGGTTACACCGAAATTCATCTTTGTACCTGAATCACGAATTTGTGTATAAAATGTTGCTACATCAGTATACATGGCTACTTTCCCTGCAATAAATGGATTTGCTTGTCCATTACTGAATTCTGCTTGGTAGGATTGGATTGTTTTATCACCGTAATACTTTTGCCAATCAGCTAGCCATTGTAATGCCTTTTCTTTATTAGGTGTGTCAATATTCAGCTTTTCATTTTCCACATAACCTTGACCATTATCAGCGTTCTTTAACCAACTTGGTGCACCAAAACCGCCAAACAGTGGAAAATATCCAATTCTCGTATATTTTTCACCTTGCTTAACGTCCAGCTTCTTCGCAGTTTCTTCAAGCTCTTTCCAGGTGGTTGGTGGTTGGTTCGGATCAAGACCTACTTCTTTAAATGCGTCTTTATTATAGAATAATAATCTAGTATCGGTTGTAAATGGGATAGCGTATGGTTTACCCTTATATAAGACTGTATCCCATAAATTTGGGTAAAACTGATTTTTAAAAGAATTTGCTTTTATGTATTTAGATAAATCCTCTGCCTGATTGTTTTCTGCTCTGTGTGAAACACTATTAATATCATTAATGACAACATCAGCTGGATTTCCAGCTGCCACAGCAGCAAGGTTTTTCGTCCAAATATCTCCCCAAGGGATAAATGTATGTTTGACAACAATTTTGTCCTGTGACTTATTAAAGTCATCAACTATTTTCTCAATTACTGGTCGTCTGGTTTCGGATCCCCAGAATGTCCAAAAATTGACCACTACCTTCCCTTTTGCATCAGCCTCAACACTCTTGCTTGAGCATCCAGTAAGTACTGTAGCTAAAAATAGTATTACAGCTAATGACAAACTACCAACTATTCTTTTCATCTTGCACTGCCTCCTAAAATGATTTATAAATATTAAGAATAAAATAAGAAGTACATCTTAAACCTAAAAATGATATACCCAATATGTTGTCCAATAAACATGAATTTTGTCAAAATAGGATGAAAGTAGGAGAATATTTTTCAAAAAAAAGCTTGGAGAGGATTCTCCAAGCTTTTTTACTTATTTTCTTGATTATTATTTAATACCAATAAATATTAGAATTACTGCATTGCTTCCCATTTGGAAACCTCTGCCCGAACACGGGGTGCTACTTCTGTTCCCAACAATTCAATTGACTTCAATACATCTGCATGTGGCATACTTCCAACGGGTACGTGTAACATAAAGCGTGTAATACCAACGTTTTTTCTAAGATGAATAATTTTTTGTGCAACTGTTTCAGGATCACCAACATATAATGCTCCTTCAAAGCTTCTGGCTGCATCAAAGCTGGATCTATCATAATATCCCCATCCTCGTTCCCTTCCGAGCACGTTCATGGCTTGCTGAGTTGATGGGAAAAATTTGTCCGCAGCGATCTGAGAATCCTCCGCCACAAAACCATGAGAATGTGATGCAACTGCTAACTTGGATATGTCATGACCAGCTTGAGCTGCCGCTCTCTTATAAAGCTGTACTATTGGTTCGAACTGCAAAGGACGTCCTCCAATAATGGCTAGGACAAGCGGCAATCCGAGCACACCGGCACGAACAGCAGATTTTGGTGTACCCCCACTGCCAATCCACACTGGCAAAGGATTCTGAACCGGTCTTGGATATACACCTAAATTATGTATTGATGGTCGATGCTTACCGCTCCATGTAACTTTCTCTGACTCACGTAATTTCAACAACAATTCAAGCTTCTCATCAAACAGCTCATCATAATCGCTTAAATCATAACCAAACAATGGAAAGGATTCGATAAATGAACCTCTGCCTGCCATGATTTCAGCCCTTCCGTTTGAAATGCCGTCTAGTGTAGCAAATTCTTCAAATACCCGAACAGGATCAGCGGATGACAATACGGTAACTGCACTTGTCAGCCGTATTCTTTTCGTCTGTGATGCTGTTGCAGCAAGTAGAACTGTAGGGGAAGAAGCTGCATAATCTTTACGATGATGCTCCCCGACACCAAAAATATCCAAGCCTACTTGATCTGCAAGGACTATCTCCTCCACAACTTCACGCAAACGCTGTGCATGACTGACCACATGGCCAGTATAAACATCAGGTGTTGTTTCCACAAATGTTGTTACACCAATCTCCATTGAATTTACCCCCTTATTTAATCTTCACTTAGTTCTAACTATTGAGTCAGTATGTACCTTTCGAGAGTATATTATTTTTCATGTCGCATTTATAAATACTACATACTATTCTATCAAAGTGTAAATATTTAATCGAAAAGGATGTTCTAAAAATTTCAAATCTAAGTAAGCATGAAATAAATTGTTGATGCCGCTTAGCTTTCATTTAATAAATTTTATGAAATCGGCACATAATAGAATAAAAAGGTGTGTTATCTATGGATTTCCCTACCATTCATATGAATTTTTGGGATGCAATTTTCGCCATACCTATTATTATTTTGTTAACTCAATTTATTAAGGTTTATTTCAAAATCCCCAAATGGTTCGTTCCAAGTATCGCACTCCTTTTTGGTTTGGGAATCTCCCTTTTTATTAGTCACAAACACAGCATCATAGCAGGTTTATTTATGGGCTGGTTTTATGGGTATGCCGCTATCGGTACATATGCCTCGTTGAAAACAAACTTGATTTCTTATAGAAATAAACAAACTAAAAAGTAAGAAAGGTTATATATTAAAAACCTTCTGATCATTATGTTTGAGAAAAATCTTTTTGACTAAAATATTGAGGATGAGAAAATGGAAGAAATTATTTATTCAGTACTCCGTACATTCGTTTCTTTTATTATCTTTATGGTGTGCACTTTTTGGTTTGGAAAACAAATTAATGCACATATTAATTTGTACAATTTTGCAATATCCGTTATGATTGGTTCCTTTATTGCGAACATGGCATTTGATATCAAATTAAACTTTTTACCTATGTTCTCTGCTTTTATGTCTTTAATTTTGATTTACTTTAGCTTTTCCTTGCTTTCTTCAAAAAAACGAGGTATTCGCCAATGGGTATCAGGTCGGCCAACTGTAATCATCGAAAAAGGAAAAATCCTAGATACTAATATGGAAAAAATTAGGTATACGCTCGATGATTTAAATCAACAACTTAGAGAATTGGGAATTTTTAATCTCATTGAAGTCGAGTTTGCCATGTTAGAAGTGAGTGGAAAGTTATCTGTTTTAAAGAAAACAAAATATCAAAATGTTACGAAACAAGATATAAATCCAACTATTACAAATCAAGAAATAAAAGTTCCGAAAGAACTAATCATGAATGGAAAAATTATTGAAAAAAACTTTAATAACCAATATTCTAATGCTTGGCTCCTAGATCAATTAAATAGCAGAAGTCTTGAAGTAAAGGACGTTCAATATGCAGTAATTTCTACGAATGGCTACTTTTTTATTGATTTATATTTAGATAAGTTAAGTTCGGCAATAGACATTGAATAAAAGTAATATGAAAAAGGGAATTCATTCGTAACAATTCAGAATGAATTCCCTTTTTTTTTTTTGTTTCATAATTATTTAAAATTTATTACAAAACTGATTTTCTATTTAATGAAACTGTAATACTAATCTTTTATTCGTATTCATAGTAATAGACATAAATAAGAGAGACATTTAAAACCATTTAGGAGGAAAAAAAGATGAAAAAACTAATTACATTCATAACATTAGTAGTTTCCTTATTACTTACATCTCCTGCCTTTGCTTATACAGTAAAAAGTGGTGACACAATGACAAGGATTGCCAAAGAAAGCAATCTTTCTTTACAAGATTTATCAAAGTTAAACCCGCAAATTCAAAATCTTGATTTGATATATATAGGACAAACAGTTATTACTGATCAGAAAGGGCTGAATATAACCATTCCTGAGGAGAATCAAAGTAAACCAGAGGTTGAGTCAGCTGAAATGGAAATAAAAGTAGGATATTCAGAATATGAAATAGACCTTCTAGCCAGATTAGTTAGAGCTGAAGCTGAAAGCGAACCCTATCAAGGGAAAGTGGCCGTTGCCTGTGTTGTCCTAAATAGAGTAGAAAGTTCAAAATTTCCTAACACAATTAAAGGGGTTATCTATCAAAAAGGGCAATTTCAACCCATTCGAAATGGGCAAATCAATAAACCGGCAGATGAAGACTCAATCCAGGCAGTTCACGAAGCATTGAAGGAAAATAGAAATTTGGTTGCTGATTCTTTATTTTTTTATAATCCAACCATTGCTACTAGTCGTTGGCTTGATTCAAGGAAAACTACACTTGCAATCGGTCATCATGTGTTTAAAAAATAGTATAGTTGATTCTCCTGATTTAATGACCCATCCCATTCCAATTTTTTAAATGGAAGATAACTAGTTTCTCCTGTAAAATAAAAGTACATACATAAACAAAACAACTAGACATCGGAGGAATCATGTTGAAAATCTATCAAACTTTATTATTTGATGTTGATGATACATTATTAGATTTCAAAGCGGCAGAAAAGTTAGCTTTGCAAATGTTGTTTAATGATCAAAATTATCCTCTCACAGCAGAAATCGAAGAAAACTATAAAAATATTAACGAGCATCTTTGGAAATCCTTTGAAGAAGGTAATTTAAATCGTGATGAAGTGGTTAATACCCGCTTTTCACTTTTATTTAAAGAATACGGTCTTCTGGTGGACGGGACATTATTAGAAAGAAAATATCGCAGCTTTTTAGAAGAGGGGCATCAGCTTATAGACGGGGCAATGGAATTAATATATTACCTGCAACATCATTATGACTTATATATAGTTACAAATGGTGTTTCAAAAACGCAAGATAAACGTTTGCGTGATTCAGGACTATTTCCTTTATTTAAGGGCATTTTCGTTTCAGAAGACACCGGCTTTCAAAAGCCGATGAAGGGATTTTTTGATTATATTTTTACACGTATTCCAAATTTCTCTGTCGATCATAGCTTAATTATTGGAGACTCTTTAAGTTCTGATGTCAAAGGCGGACAATTGGTCGGAATGGACACATGTTGGTTTAATCCTGGATTGAAGGAAAACAATACTTCCATTATACCAACTTATCAAATTCAAAAACTCGACGAACTTTATCAAATTTTAAATATAAATAAAGAAAGAATATCTTCCGAAAAACTTATTAAAAAATAGCATCAGTCAAACTGATGCTATTTTAATAAGTTTAGTAGATTCCTAGTGTTTTTCTAAAAAGGAAACTCTCTAGGTGTCTCCTGTACTGTAACCCATTGTACTGTGGTAAATTCTTCAAATGCCCATTGTCCTCCAAAACGACCCAAGCCGGAGCCTTTTTCGCCGCCAAATGGCATTCCTGCTTCCACATTTACTGATTGATCATTGACATGTGCCATGCCACTTTCAATTCGTTGAGCCACTTGAAGTCCTCTCTTTAAATCTTTTGTGAAGATACCTGCACTTAAACCATAATCTGTTTCGTTGGCTAAACGGATTCCTTCTTCTTCTGTTTCAAATGGAATAATTGTAGCAATCGGACCAAACACTTCAGCCTGTGCAATCCGGCTGTCATTTTTTACCTCAGTGAAAACAAATGGTGTAATGACATTGCCGATACGTTCGCCTCTTAATGCTACTTTGGCACCTTCTTCTTCAGCCATTTTTGCGAAGTTCAATACTTTTTCAATTTGTCGTTCATTTATCATTGGTCCAAACAGAATCGTTGGATCTTCTGGATTGCCATATTTAATTTTAGAAGCGCGTTCAACAAACTTTTCAATGAATTCATCATACACGGAACGATGAACCAATATTCGATTAATCATCATACAAATTTGACCTTGGTGAAGGAACTTACCAAATAGGGCTGCATCTACGGCTTGGTCTACATCAGCATCTTCAAGAACTAGGAATGGGCTGTTACCGCCTAATTCTAGAGCTACTTTTTTCAAGCTTCCTCCCGCTACCGCACCGATATGTCTGCCGACAGCAGTTGAACCAGTAAATGAAATTAATTTTGGAATAGGGTGTTCAACAAAATAATCACCTATTTCTTTAATATCTGTCACAATCATATTAAATACGCCTGCCATTAAGCCTGCTTCCTCGAACATCTTCGCGAACACGACACCACCGGAAATAGCAGTTTGTAAATCTGGTTTATGGACTACAGCATTACCTGTTGCGATGGCTGGAGCAATCGTTCTGATTGACAAGAACAACGGAAAATTAAATGGGCTGATGGAACCTACTACTCCGATAGGTTTTCTCACAACATGATTGACTTTTCCCGGCATTCCGGAAGGACTAGTAACAGTTTCAAACTGGTTTGGATACCCGGCTGCTTCCTTCAACGCTTCAATACTAGCAAAAATTTCAAATTTGGATTTATAAACGGAACTTCCTGATTCTTTTACTAGCACTTCGACTATTTCATCTTCATGATCTTGCATATATTTGGCTGCTTTTAATAATACGTTTGATTTTTCCTCTGCTGATACATTTGCCCATTCTTTTTGGGCATTTTGTGCAACGATGTAGGCATCATTAATATCTGCTTTTGAGGCAATTGTTACTTCTTTTAACACTTCATTATTGTATGGGTTTAGAATTTCTGCTTGCTTATTGGCAGACCCCTTTTTCCACTCCCCATTAATAAATTGATTGGTTACTTCGATAAATTGATTCATGGTGTTATCTCTCCCCTTTCCTTTTCGTTATAGACCTTTTTTTAAAACGAGTCAATTATAATGATTATTATATAGTAATAGTTGTAATACATAGGGTCGAAATTCACTTTTTGTAAATTATTACTAATACTATCCTTTTAAAGAAAAATGGCAGTTCACATATGTGAACTGCCACTTGGCTTTCCAAGGAAAAATGATTTCAAGTACCATAATAAGCCTTATGAATCGGATTCCGAACTATTTCTAGTTGGTTTCATGTGTTCTGGACCAATATTGGTTGGTTCGGGATCAATTCTTCCTAATCCTGTATCTTGGGGTTCAATGTTTAGGGGATCATGATTCATAGGTTCAATACTTTCGCGATTATTGTTGATTGGTTCGATACTTCCAGGACCATTACTTACTAAATCATAATTAACTGGTCTGTTGCTTCCTGGGCCATTGTGGATTGGTTCGATACTTCCAGGACCATTACTCCCTGCATCATTATTAATTGCTCCGTTGCTTCCTGGACCGTGGTGGATTGGTTCGATACTCCCAGGGCCAATTATGGTTTGGTCGGTAAAATTGTTGTCCTCGCTTTTAGCAGACTTGTCATTATTTTTTTTGTCCGTTTGAAATAGGTTTTTGGAAAGTGAGTTAAGTAAATTAACAAAGCGATTAAAACCAAACCCTACAAAAAAAGCAATACTTATTGGTGCATAAGGAGTATCCTCATAATCAGTAAACTCAACCAATAATAATCCACTTTGAATCAGGGTTACAGTTACAACAGCGGTACCAGTTGCAAAAATCGGATAAAAAATGTACATAATCCACTTTCGATAATCGTTTAATTCACCTTCCATATAATGAGAACAAAACAAATAAAGATGCCTAAGTGAACCGCCGATAGCACCAGCAAAGAAATAATACAAAAACATTTTAATTTCTGCTAAGAACGGCAGCGAATCCTCTAAGGCACCCGTCCACAACATCCCAATGGCTATGAAACTGCCGAAAAATAAAAATGAAAGGTAAGACAGTATTACTGCTTTTAACCATTTCTTCACACCATCACCTCCGCTTTCATCCTATGTAGCGATTCAGATAGGTGTGATAGACCATAAGACCCCATTTTCCAGCAGCATAATAAGGTTATATACGGTATTTAAATAACATCATTCGGTTGTAACAATGGCACATTTTCACTCTCAACTGTCTCAGGGTATTTTATGCCCTGACCTGTATTTAAGCAAACTACCGTTTCCTCTCCTTTGATCCAGTTTTTTTCACGCAAAATGCGTGCGGCGGCAAATGTTGCAGCACCCTCAGGACAAATGAAATTCCCTTCCAATTCAGCAACCTGTTTTTGCGCTTGTAAAATATCCGATTCTGAAATGGCAATAGCGCATCCATTAGTTTCATAGATTGCTTCTAAAACAAGAAAATCTCCAAGCGCTTTTGGTACATTAATTCCAAATGCGCTTGTCTTGGAATTCTCCCAAAAAACGGATTCCTTTTTACCTTCCTCCCATGCCTTCACAATCGGAGCACAGCCCTCAGCTTGAACTGCTACAAGTCTAGGAAACTTTTCAGAAGAGATCCAGCCTAACTCCTTTAATTCCAGCAAAGCTTTATAAATACCGATGATCCCGACACCACCGCCAGTTGGATATAATATCACATCAGGTACTTTCCAATTAAATTGCTCCATAATTTCATAGCCCATCGTTTTCTTTCCTTCAATACGATAAGGTTCCTTTAAGGTGGAAGCATCATAAAAACCCTGTTCCTCAACTAACTTTCCAACAATTTTTCCAGCATCACTGATTAGTCCATTCACTAAATATAAATTAGCTCCTGAAATAATCACTTCTTTTCTAGTGATGTTTGGTGCATCCAAAGGCATAACTATTGTGGCTTTAATGCCGGCCTTTGCTGAATATAGAGCCCATGCTGATCCAGCATTCCCATTTGTCGGCATTGCCAATTGCTCCACACCGAGTTCCTTTGCTTTAGAAATACCAACACTTGCCCCCCTAGTTTTAAAGGAGCCTGTTGGAATGATCCCTTCATCTTTTATATACAGTTGACGGAGGTTTACTTTCTTGCCTAATTCTTTCATATGTACTAGGGGAGTCATTCCTTCGTCTAGTGAAACAATATTATCCTTGTCTTTCACAGGAAGAAGCTCATGATATTTCCATAAGTTATTTTTACGAGTGATGAGATCCTTTTTTTGTAAATTTGTTTTGACCTCATTTAAATTATATCTAACTAATAGCGGTGACCCGCATCGACATAATTGATTAACCACATCGACTGAATATGCTTCATGACATTTTGGACACTCAAGATGGGAAACATAGCTAAATTTCATGAAAAAGCCCTCCAAATCAATATTTTATCTACTTTAAGGTTAAATAGTTTACTAATTCAATAAGTAAATCAAGGCGGCGCCCATATACCCTCAACTATATAAAGACATTAGTGTGAATAGCTTTATTATATCCGATAATTCCGATTATTCAAATACACTTTAATTTGAAGTATATTAAAATAGCAATCCATCCTAGTGGTATGTAACTGTTCTTTAAGGTTTTATACTTATAAAAAAAAGGAAGCTCATATTTTTGAATACATGAACTCCCCTCTCCAATATTCATATTAGCTAAATCATTAACGATTTTTTATTAATGATCAACCTGATATTTCAGATCCCCCTAATAAGTTCCTACTTTTAGCTATCCGTTGTTTTTTAGATTTTTTAAAGTGGAACAATTCATAGATAACGGGAACTACCACCAAAGTTAGTAATGTTGACACGGCTAAACCACCAATTACAACAATCGCTAAGCTTTGAGAGACGAGACTTCCCATTTCCGCTTTCTTAAATAATAATGGAAGCATGGCACAGATGGTAGCAATTGCAGTCATAAGGATAGGGCGAAGTCTTGTACCCGCTGCATCTAAAATAGCATCACGCATAATCATCTTTTCTTCATTTTGCTTAACACGATCAATTAATACAATAGCATTGGTTACAACTATGCCAATTAGCATCAATGCACCGAGAAGAGCTGTTATTTCAACTGGAATTTGGCTAACTAATAATCCTGCGATTGCTCCAATGGCAGCAAGTGGTAAGGAGAACAAAATGGCTAGCGGTGCACGTAATGTTTTAAATGTAATGACCATAATTAAATATACTATTCCAATCGATACGGCCATTGTCATAAACAGGTCTGTAAAATCATCTGCTTGTTGTACAGATGCACCACCAACAAACAGATCCACATTATCCGGTAAATCTAATCCTTCGCCAGGCTTGGTACCATGGATTTTGTTATTAATTTCTTTTGAGACAATGGAAAGCTGCTCTGGATTAACCGTTGCAGTGACTCGTAAATAAGTTACCCCATTTTTATGGAGATTTTGTGTTGATTTATTTTCAATATTGAGTTTTGCAACAGATGTAATAGGGACCGATTTTTGCTGTGATGTGATCATGATTCCTTCCAAATCTTTGGTTGAACTAGGATTCAAGACAGGTTCTAAATAAACAGGCGTATTGGTACCATCTAGTTTTACACTTCCAACTGGCATACGATTTAAGAGCATACCAAGCTGTTGGGTTACTTCACTTGGTTTAGCCACTAGTGAATTTACTTCAAAAGTATAAACCGGTTTCTTCTCTTCTTGATTGGTCTCTACCTTTTCAACACCTATAATGTCCTTCATTTCCTTTTCAATCGAGGAGGCTGCAGACTCAATATCTTTAATTTGTTCGCCTACCACATCAATGGTAATCAAAGTAGAACTTCCACCGGTCAACGATCCGGCACCAGCTTGTAATTCAGCACCAGGATACTGATTCTTCTGTTCATTTACTTTATTGATAAAATGGTCAGCATTTGCATCTTTTTTCATGATAATCGTATAGGTAGCCGTAGTTGGAGATTTTACATCTCCATATTGAGCGGCATCAGGGCTATTTCCTAATTGTGTATAAATTGATTTTGGTCCATCTTGAGCCAATAAAAATTCTTCTAATTTCATCGTCTCTTTACGAACTTTTTCCATTGGTGTTTCATTTGGATAATCCAATGTAACCATTACCATTTCCGCATCCGAGTTATCTAAAGCACCTTTCGGCATAACAAAATAGGCTCCAATTGATCCAAAGAACAGCAGTCCACATGTAAGTAAAATGACCCATTTATGATTCAATGACCATTTCAACATAGAAACATAACGTTTTGGTGTATGATGTTTCGGTAGTTTAGCGTTTTTCAGTAAACCAGCACTCATTAATGGGACAACAGTTAAAGCTACAAGGAGTGATGATAATAAAGAATACGTAACAGTTAACGCAAATGGCATTAAGAAATCCTTTAATCCTGCCCCCGCCAATCCCAGCGGTAAGAAAACTGCAACTGTTGTCAATGTGGACGATGTGATCGCTGAAGCCACTTCTTTCGTTGCATCAATCACGAGTTGAATTGAGAATTTTTCATCTTGCATTTTTCGGAAAATATTTTCAATGACAACGATACTATCATCAACTAAACGTCCAACTGCAACTGCCACACCACCAATAGTTAAAATATTTAACGTAATACCTGACCGTGACAATAAGAATAGTGTTAAGCATAATGATAGTGGAATTGATACAATAGTTATAAAGGTTGAACGAATATTCCGTAAAAAAAGCATAATGACAATAGTTGCAAATAAAGCACCTAATAATACTTCTTTTACCATGCTAGTTACGGAAGTGACAACCATATCAGCGGTAGAATAGAAAACACTAACATTGACATTATCATATTTTTCAGAAAGTTCATCAGCAGTCTTTCTTACTTCTTTCACGATTGACACTGCACTAGAATTGCTGTCTTTTGTGACAATTGCAAGTAATGCATCTTTTCCATCGACATGTGTTATATTGCCTTCGTTATGTGCTTTTTGAATTTCGGCAACGTCTCCAAGTTTAACTCCAGGTAAAACTGGTAACTTCCTAAGGTCGTCAAGGCTTTCCAGATTTCCTACCACTTTAATATTACTTGTTTTTCCATCAATAGTTTTCTGACCAACGGCAGCTGCCATGTTTTGCCCTTGTAATGCCCCAAGTATGGCCTGTGCCGGTAAATTTAATTGCTGAAGCTTTTCTTGGTCTAATTCAATCGAAACTTCATTTACTCCCCGCCCGTACATGGCTACACTACCGACGCCTTTTATACTTTTTAAGGCAGGAAATATCTTTTCATCTGCTAGAGTAACATTTTCTTTCGTGATCCCTTCCTCAAACGTTACTGAAATGTCAGCAATGGGAATCATGTCTGTATTCAGTTGTACCACGATTGGTTTATTTGTGCCGTCAGGAAGTTTTATACCATCAATCGTTTTTTGTACATCATCAGCAGCTTGCTTCATATCTGTTTCTGCTTCAAAGAAGATATCTACTTTGGAAAATCCATCTCCCGTGGTGGAAAATATTTCCCGTTTCCCTTTTACCGAGGACACCGCTTTCTCTATAGGTGAAGTCACCGTATCAGTCATTGTTTCAACATCAGTACCTTGACCAAGCACAACCACCGTAACCTGAGGATTATCAGCTGTTGGTAAGAATTCCATTGGCAAGGTAAAATAGCTGACGATCCCCATCACTAAGATTAGGACAGTCGTAAGTGATACGGCAGCCTTATTCCGAAAAGACCACTTTGTAAACCAAGTCATTACTTGTTCCTCCCTAATAAATCATAAATTTTTTTAGTAAACATAAATCTGGATAGGTAGATTAGATAGTATGAAGAAGTACAATGGAGTATAAAAGAAGAGTAGTAAAAAGGTTGTGCTATTTCCAAATAGTACAAAAGTATCACCTAAACCAAAATGAATTATAACTGTTTAAATATACAAAGTAAACTAAATTTTGGGATATTTTACATTTAATTAACAATAAATCGATTTTTTTCTAAAGGGTTCCTATTGCTATCTTAGGATTGCATATTACGAGGTTTGCAAACCCTTTCAGTCTTTAATATACAATGTGGACTACAAATTCCCCCATAATAATTATCAAAATCCCTCTATATCAACAAAAATAAGCCTACAAATTACTATACAATTTGTAGGTCATTTTTAGCTCATTTCCTGTCTTTTTAATTACTCAAAAAACTGTCTATAGCAAGACTCTTTTCTTTACGTCTTCTCTAATTGATTCAATAATTTCATTTGGTAATTTTGCGGGAATTGAGGTTCCATCCTCAAATAACCAGGTATTAATAATTTCTAAATCTGCCTTCCTAAAAGTAACACTATAATTTTTATAACCGTGAATAATCTCTACTGTAGCGTATTCTTCAACCGCAAAATTATCATCGATTATCATGTTTGTAATTTCATATTGGTTCAAGTTTATTACTCCTTTTCTCACACTTTATAATATATAGCGTAAACTTTTTATGTTTGGTTATTCACTCATTTTGTTCATAAGGGATAACGTTCTTAGAAAATTCAATTATAATCAAGCCCTGCTTCTTCTAATGCAATTAGGGCTAGGGCTGACCAGTCTTGATTCTCGCGACCTTTTGCTGCTGATGCCAACAGACGATTATGTACTAAATTGGCCAAAGGCATCGGTGTTTTTGTAGCGTTTGCCTCGTCTAAAACTAAGTTGCAATCTTTAAGTCCCAGCGATAATTTAAAACCTGCTGGTTCAAATTTCTTGTTGGCTATCATCTTACCGTAACCTTGATATACTGTACAATTAAATAATGTTGACGCATACACTTCCGCTGCTAACTCCCTGTTTATCCCACTTTTTTCTGCCAAATTAAAGGCTTCTCCCATGGCTTCCATCGCAGCCAAAATCATAAAATTCCCGCCCAGCTTTATTACATTGGCATTACCTGGTTCTTCCCCAAGATCAAATACACGTTGTCCAAGAGACTCTTGTATTGGTTTGACACGTTCTTTGGCTTCACTGGGTCCTGAAGAAAGGATATTTAGCATTTGTGCTGCTGCAGCATCTGGCCTGCCAAATACCGGAGAGGCGACATAGTGACTTCCTTTCTCTTGATGGTATTTGGCCAACTTTCGTGATGTGTCCGGGGCCACAGTGCTCATTGATAAGTGAATGCCAGCTTTCCCCAACCGGTCACCAAATCCCTCAGGACCAAATACTATTTCTTCAAGTGCTTGATCGTTTGCCACCATGGTTATTACAATATTGCCTGGAGCGGCAGTATCACATGGTTTATCAACTAGTTGGGCGCCTGCCGCAACTACTTCATTTGCTTTTGCTGGCGTCCGATTATACACCTTTACCTGAAATCCAGCCTTAATTAAATTTAATACCATAGGTTGTCCCATTTTACCCAGACCAATAAAACCAATTTGCTTACTCATCGCTCTACCTCCTTTTTAAAAGTACCTTTACATTTTTATGTCTCTATCATAACGATGTAGATGGTATTTTTCAAAATTATCATTAAGGGTTTACATTAAAATAAACCAAATCAATTTGATTTGGTTTATTTTTTGTGAATATGATTACCCAAGCTAAAAGGGTAGATTTAATGATTAATTATTTATTATTGAATGCCTCGATATATATAAATAAACCATTATAATAACTTTTGACCTCATTAATGGTTAGTTTACTTCCTTTTAAAAGTGTCAATGTATCCCTATTTAAACAGCAGCCGTCACAAATTTTTTTCCAAGTTGGTGTTAGAAATTCCTGTAACCACCCCAAAAGTCGGTTTTCCAATTTCACATGCTCAAAAAGGAGAATCTTTCCTCCCGGTTTGCACACTCTAATTAATTCTTGAACTGCCTTTTCAGGATTTGGAATCGTACAAAAAACAAGTGTTGCAACAACGGAATCAAATGAATCTTCGACAAATGGAAGTGCCTCTGCACTTGCCTGAACAATTTCTATTGGTACAACTGATTGTTGATATTTTAATTGGGAACGTTCAATCATATCAAGACTAGGCTCTGTAGCAACAACTTTATCAACATCATTATATAAAGGAAAATTAATCCCTGTTCCAGACCCTATTTCAAGAACTTGTCCTGTTGCCTTGGTCAAAAGCTCCTTTCGAATCCTTTTAAACTGCTCTTTTTCTAAAGGACTCATAAAAAAATCATATCCTTTAGCAAAAACTCCGCTCACACTAATCAACTCCAAACTATTGTGGGAATCTATCGATTATCCCAATTTAAAAGAGGGTGAGTTTAGAGTTTTAAACTTGCCCGCTCAACTTTTTAATATTTAATATAGTTTTATTTCCATTAATCATCATTATATCGCAATCTCCATTCATATTTCCAAGAACGTTTTAATTTTCCAGCATCCCATTACCATAAAACTTAATGATGTATTTTTTTCATTTTTCAATGTAAAAAAGACAACCTAATACAGGTTGTCCTTTTTGTGCCTGGCAACGTCCTACTCTCACAGGGACGCGTGTCCCAACTACCATCGGCGCTGAGAAGCTTAACTTCCGTGTTCGGTATGGGAACGGGTGTGACCTTCTCGCCTTAATTACCAGACTATTTATTTAGAGGTTCATTCCCTCAAAACTAGATAATGCAGAAGAAGTTTGTAAAACGAGTAATCATTGTCCAGCTCCAGCGTCCAGCAACTAGTGTCCTTCGGTCTTTTCCCTACGATAAGTCAACATCGAATCGCTATCGCTCTTCGTGTTTCCTTTATCTCAGTCAAAGCCCTCCAGGCCATACGTTGCTAAGCGGACGCTTCCGCTTTTCTTGGTTAAGTCCTCGAACAATTAGTATCAGTCAGCTCCACATGTCGCCACGCTTCCACCTCTGACCTATCAACCTGATCATCTTTCAGGGTTCTTACTAGCTTGACGCTATGGGAAATCTCATCTTGAGGGGGGCTTCATGCTTAGATGCTTTCAGCACTTATCCCGTCCGCACATAGCTACCCAGCGATGCCTTTGGCAAGACAACTGGTACACCAGCGGTGCGTCCATCCCGGTCCTCTCGTACTAAGGACAGCTCCTCTCAAATTTCCTGCGCCCACGACGGATAGGGACCGAACTGTCTCACGACGTTCTGAACCCAGCTCGCGTACCGCTTTAATGGGCGAACAGCCCAACCCTTGGGACCGACTACAGCCCCAGGATGCGATGAGCCGACATCGAGGTGCCAAACCTCCCCGTCGATGTGGACTCTTGGGGGAGATAAGCCTGTTATCCCCGGGGTAGCTTTTATCCGTTGAGCGATGGCCCTTCCATGCGGAACCACCGGATCACTAAGCCCGACTTTCGTCCCTGCTCGACTTGTAGGTCTCGCAGTCAAGCTCCCTTGTGCCTTTACACTCTACGAATGATTTCCAACCATTCTGAGGGAACCTTTGGGCGCCTCCGTTACTCTTTAGGAGGCGACCGCCCCAGTCAAACTGCCCACCTGACACTGTCTCCCACCCCGATAAGGGGTGCGGGTTAGAATTTCAATACAGCCAGGGTAGTATCCCACCGACGCCTCCACCGAAGCTAGCGCTCCGGCTTCTCAGGCTCCTACCTATCCTGTACAAGCTGTACCAAAATTCAATATCAGGCTACAGTAAAGCTCCACGGGGTCTTTCCGTCCTGTCGCGGGTAACCTGCATCTTCACAGGTACTATAATTTCACCGAGTCTCTCGTTGAGACAGTGCCCAGATCGTTACGCCTTTCGTGCGGGTCGGAACTTACCCGACAAGGAATTTCGCTACCTTAGGACCGTTATAGTTACGGCCGCCGTTTACTGGGGCTTCGATTCAGAGCTTCGCTTGCGCTAACCCCTCCTCTTAACCTTCCAGCACCGGGCAGGCGTCAGCCCCTATACTTCGCCTTGCGGCTTCGCAGAGACCTGTGTTTTTGCTAAACAGTCGCCTGGGCCTATTCACTGCGGCTCTTCGAGGCTATGAACCTCAAAGAGCACCCCTTCTCCCGAAGTTACGGGGTCATTTTGCCGAGTTCCTTAACGAGAGTTCTCTCGCTCACCTTAGGATTCTCTCCTCGCCTACCTGTGTCGGTTTGCGGTACGGGCACCTTTTATCTCGCTAGAGGCTTTTCTTGGCAGTGTGGAATCAGGAACTTCGGTACTAAATTTCCCTCGCTGTCACAGCTCAGCCTTCACGGTGAACGGATTTTCCTATTCACCAGCCTAACTGCTTAGACGCGGCATTCCAACGCCGCGCTTACCCTATCCTCCTGCGTCCCCCCATCACTCAAACGATAAAGAGGTGGTACAGGAATATCAACCTGTTGTCCATCGCCTACGCCTTTCGGCCTCGGCTTAGGTCCCGACTAACCCTGAGCGGACGAGCCTTCCTCAGGAAACCTTAGGCATTCGGTGGATGAGATTCTCACTCATCTTTCGCTACTCATACCGGCATTCTCACTTCTAAGCGCTCCACCAGTCCTTACGGTCTAGCTTCAACGCCCTTAGAACGCTCTCCTACCACTGACACCTGATGGTGTCAATCCACAGCTTCGGTGATACGTTTAGCCCCGGTACATTTTCGGCGCAGAGTCACTCGACCAGTGAGCTATTACGCACTCTTTAAATGGTGGCTGCTTCTAAGCCAACATCCTGGTTGTCTAAGCAACTCCACATCCTTTTCCACTTAACGTATACTTTGGGACCTTAGCTGGTGGTCTGGGCTGTTTCCCTTTTGACTACGGATCTTATCACTCGCAGTCTGACTCCCACGGATAAGTCTTTGGCATTCGGAGTTTGTCTGAATTCGGTAACCCGATGAGGGCCCCTAGTCCAAACAGTGCTCTACCTCCAAGACTCTTACTACGTGAGGCTAGCCCTAAAGCTATTTCGGAGAGAACCAGCTATCTCCAAGTTCGATTGGAATTTCTCCGCTACCCACACCTCATCCCCGCACTTTTCAACGTGCGTGGGTTCGGGCCTCCATCCAGTGTTACCTGGACTTCACCCTGGACATGGGTAGATCACCTGGTTTCGGGTCTACGACCACATACTCAATTCGCCCTATTCAGACTCGCTTTCGCTGCGGCTCCGTCTTTTCAACTTAACCTTGCATGGGATCGTAACTCGCCGGTTCATTCTACAAAAGGCACGCCATCACCCATGAACGGGCTCTGACTACTTGTAGGCACACGGTTTCAGGAACTATTTCACTCCCCTTCCGGGGTGCTTTTCACCTTTCCCTCACGGTACTGGTTCACTATCGGTCACTAGGGAGTATTTAGCCTTGGGAGATGGTCCTCCCTGCTTCCGACCGGATTTCTCGTGTCCGGCCGTACTCAGGATCCACTCAGGAGGGAACGAAGTTTCAACTACAGGGTTTTTACCTTCTATGACGGACCTTTCCAGATCGCTTCATTTACCCCGTTCCTTTGTAACTCCATGTTGAGTGTCCTACAACCCCAAGAGGCAAGCCTCTTGGTTTGGGCTATGTCCCGTTTCGCTCGCCGCTACTCAGGGAATCGCGTTTGCTTTCTCTTCCTCCGGGTACTTAGATGTTTCAGTTCCCCGGGTATGCCATCAATACCCTATGTATTCAGGTAAAGATACTGCTCCATTACGAGCAGTGGGTTCCCCCATTCGGAAATCTCCGGATCAAAGCTTACTTACAGCTCCCCGAAGCATATCGGTGTTAGTCCCGTCCTTCATCGGCTCCTAGTGCCAAGGCATTCACCGTGCGCCCTTTCTAACTTAACCTAAAAGGTTATTTCTCTTAATTACTTAAGAGAGAAAACTAAAATGGCGATTACTCGATGTTTTCTTGCTTCTTCTTACGATTATCTAGTTTTCAAGGAACGAGGCTACTGACTTCAATCACATCGTGAATGAACTTCAGAGCGTTACTTCATGCTGCCTTGCGACGAGCTGAGGGATTACTTCCTCGAGCTACTGCGGCGCAGGAGCAAATGCATTGAGAGATTGTACTCTCAAAACTAAACAAACAAATAGCGGTCAACTTTTATCAGTCCACAAGGACTGCATATTCCTTAGAAAGGAGGTGATCCAGCCGCACCTTCCGATACGGCTACCTTGTTACGACTTCACCCCAATCATCTGTCCCACCTTAGGCGGCTGGCTCCTTGCGGTTACCCCACCGACTTCGGGTGTTACAAACTCTCGTGGTGTGACGGGCGGTGTGTACAAGGCCCGGGAACGTATTCACCGCGGCATGCTGATCCGCGATTACTAGCGATTCCGGCTTCATGTAGGCGAGTTGCAGCCTACAATCCGAACTGAGAATGGTTTTATGGGATTGGCTAGGCCTCGCGGCTTTGCTGCCCTTTGTACCATCCATTGTAGCACGTGTGTAGCCCAGGTCATAAGGGGCATGATGATTTGACGTCATCCCCACCTTCCTCCGGTTTGTCACCGGCAGTCTCCTTAGAGTGCCCAACTGAATGCTGGCAACTAAGAACAAGGGTTGCGCTCGTTGCGGGACTTAACCCAACATCTCACGACACGAGCTGACGACAACCATGCACCACCTGTCACTCTGTCCCCCGAAGGGGAACGTCCTATCTCTAGGAGTGTCAGAGGATGTCAAGACCTGGTAAGGTTCTTCGCGTTGCTTCGAATTAAACCACATGCTCCACCGCTTGTGCGGGCCCCCGTCAATTCCTTTGAGTTTCAGCCTTGCGGCCGTACTCCCCAGGCGGAGTGCTTAATGCGTTAGCTGCAGCACTAAGGGGCGGAAACCCCCTAACACTTAGCACTCATCGTTTACGGCGTGGACTACCAGGGTATCTAATCCTGTTTGCTCCCCACGCTTTCGCGCCTCAGCGTCAGTTACAGACCAGAAAGCCGCCTTCGCCACTGGTGTTCCTCCACATCTCTACGCATTTCACCGCTACACGTGGAATTCCGCTTTCCTCTTCTGCACTCAAGTCCCCCAGTTTCCAATGACCCTCCACGGTTGAGCCGTGGGCTTTCACATCAGACTTAAAGGACCGCCTGCGCGCGCTTTACGCCCAATAATTCCGGACAACGCTTGCCACCTACGTATTACCGCGGCTGCTGGCACGTAGTTAGCCGTGGCTTTCTGGTTAGGTACCGTCAAGGTACCGGCAGTTACTCCGGTACTTGTTCTTCCCTAACAACAGAGCTTTACGACCCGAAGGCCTTCATCGCTCACGCGGCGTTGCTCCATCAGACTTTCGTCCATTGTGGAAGATTCCCTACTGCTGCCTCCCGTAGGAGTCTGGGCCGTGTCTCAGTCCCAGTGTGGCCGATCACCCTCTCAGGTCGGCTACGCATCGTCGCCTTGGTGAGCCGTTACCTCACCAACTAGCTAATGCGCCGCGGGCCCATCTGTAAGTGTCAGCGTAAACCGACTTTCAGCTTTTCCTCATGAGAGGAAAAGAATTATCCGGTATTAGCATCGGTTTCCCGATGTTATCCCAGTCTTACAGGCAGGTTGCCCACGTGTTACTCACCCGTCCGCCGCTAACTTTTAAAAGCAAGCCTTTAAAAGTCCGCTCGACTTGCATGTATTAGGCACGCCGCCAGCGTTCGTCCTGAGCCAGGATCAAACTCTCCGAGAAAGTTGATTTAGCTCATTTTGTTACGTTGGCTTAGTTTCATACGAAACTAATATTATTGTTTGTTGACGTTTTTGTTTGTTTAGTTTTCAAAGAACAATCTACTAATCATCTTTTAGCAACATATATTATTCTAGCATAATAAATTCAGTGTGTCAAATGCTATTTATACTCTTTTAAATCCTAGTTAAATTTTCAAAAGCAACTTTACCATCATACCATCAGGATTGCCGTCAAACAATCTGTAATTATTTCAAGTTTTTTTACTTCTATATTATGCAACATTGAATTTGATCCATTTTCTCCAATATAAATTCTCTCGTATTTTAGTTTACTTATATCCTTTTCCCCATTATAAAAGACCTGTTCAACTATTAAAGTTAAATTTATAGGGTTTACATAATAAAATTATAGTTTCGTTTTTTCGCACTACTTTTACATTCGTAAAATAATTTCCTTTGTTTGAATGGAATCTAAACGATAAATGAAGGGGCAGGTTTTCATAAAATAAATTGACAGCCAAAAAGACCATTTAGATTAGAATGGCCTTTAGACTATTAATGCAATTAATCAACCGATATAGCTATGAAGGAACATTGTTCATTAACCGTTCAAGTTCTATAAATACCGCTTCATAGGCCTCCTTTTTATCAGCTATAAATTCAGTGTTTAGGTAAGTTAAGCTGCCCTCTTTATCAATCACAAAGACAGACCGAATCGCTGTCTCCCCTTTTTCGTTAAACACTCCGTAATTTTTGGTCGTTTGTTTATGCCAATCAGACACTAAAGGGTATGGAAGTGTTCCCATACTTGCTTCAAAGACTCTGTGCGAGTGAATATGATCCACACTAATCGCTATTACTTCTGCATCTAATTGTTCAAAGCGTTTGTAGTCCTCTTTCCAAGAGGCGATTTCCTTAATTCAGCCTGAAGTAAAATCCATTCCATAAAAGGCAACGACTATGTTTTTCTTGCCGCGATATTCAGACAACGTGAGAGTTTCCTTTGTTGTAGATGGTAAAGTAAAATCGGGAGTCAAATCTCCAATTTTCAATAACATACCCATCTTTTCCTCCTTCCAACTATATTAATGTTCATATCTTTCTTCTGTATAATTTCCACTTTTAACTATAAATAAGCAGGGTAATTTTTTCTTAATTTTAAACATAACTTCATGTCCTCTTAAATTTTATATAAATCAAAAATCAAATTTATTATCTCAATATTTAAAAAATATGATATAGTCAAGAAAAGAAAAATTGGAGTGATAAATTATGAAACTGCAAGTAGACCGTACCTATAATTTTAATGCTGGTCCATCTGCTTTACCCTATCCAGTTTTAGAGAAAGCGCAACAAGAATTGATTGACTTTAGAGGTACGGGTATGTCGATTATGGAGCTAAGCCATCGCAGTAAAGCCTATGAAGAGGTACATAATCAAGCTATTTGTAGTCTAAAGGAATTATTGTCGATACCTGACAATTATGAAGTTCTATTTTTGCAGGGCGGGGCTAGTCTTCAATTTTCAATGATTCCGATGAACTTTTTACAAAAAGGGAAAAAGTCTGGATATGTTATGACTGGCTCTTGGTCAGAGAAGGCATTTTCCGAGGCAAAGCTGTTCGGTGATGTATATCATGCTGCTTCTACAAAAGAAGGTAATTATCGCAGTATTCCAAGGGTTGAACAATTACAGTACAATCCAACGGATACTTATTTACATATTACCTCTAACAATACTATTTATGGCACACAGTGGAAAGACTATCCAGACACTGGAGAAGTTCCGTTAATTGCAGACATGTCGAGTGATATTTTGTCAAAGCCAATTGATGTCAGCAAATTTGCCCTTATTTATGCTGGTGCTCAGAAAAATCTTGGTCCATCAGGTGTAACAGTGGTCATCATACGGAAGGATTTACTTGATCAAGCGAATACAAATATTCCAACTATGTTAAAGTACAGCACCCATGTGAAAAATAATTCATTATATAACACACCGCCAACTTTTGGCATTTATATGTTGGGAGAAGTTCTGAACTGGGCTCGTGAACTAGGTGGATTAGATAATATTTCAAAACTGAATGACCAAAAAGCAGCCTTAATTTATGAAGCCATCGATACAAGTAATGATTTTTACATTGGTCATGCAGAACAAAACAGCCGTTCGCTTATGAACATTACCTTTAATTTAAAAACGGAAGAATTAGAAAAGAAATTTCTAGAACAGGCAAAACAAGAAGGTTTTGTAGGAGTGAATGGGCATCGATCCATTGGCGGGTGCCGTGTTTCAGCATACAATGCTGTCCCGCTTGAGGCATGCCAGGCATTCAGTGATTTCATGGTACAATTCCAGTCAAAAAATAGCTAAAATGAAAATCACCCTCAACTAAGAGGGTGATTTTCATTTTATATAATAGTAGTAGCTTTCCGTTTACTGTACATGAATTCCTGTAAGTTTTTTAACGACTGTTCTTTTCAGAATTAGACCTTTATTATTATTTCCCATCAACAACCTCTTTTAAAATTTCATAAGATTGTTTTTGTTTTTCAGGATCATAAATATACGAAACAGCCATAATTTCATCCACATTGTAGCGTTCTTGAAAAGCATTAAATTGATTGCGAATGGTTTCTTTACTGCCCATAAATGTCACACTCGACATGGAAGATGCCATTTCCTTTTCCATTGCATTCCAAAGTTCATTAATGTTTTCAACCGGCGGTTTTAATTTATTTTGCGAACCCCTAACAACATTTAGGAAAAATTGTTGCATGGTTGTCGATAACCATTCTGCTTCCTCATCGGTTTCAGCTGCTATTACATTTAAACAAACCATCATATAAGGTTTATCCAAGTAGGCTGATGGTTGAAAGCGATCACGATAAATTGAAATCGCTTCTTCCATGTACCGTGGTGCAAAGTGGGATGCAAATACGTAAGGCAGACCCAAACTTGCTGCTAAATAAGCTGAATCTGTTGAAGATCCAAGAATATATATTGGAACATTTGTTCCTACCCCTGGATATGCCTTCACATATCCCTGGTGTTCTTCTGTACCAAAATATGTCAATAAGGCTTGAACATCATTAGGAAAAGTATAAACAGAATCATTTTTCGACCGTCTTAAAGCATTAGCAGTCATCATGTCAGTTCCAGGAGCACGACCAAGACCAAGATCAACCCGATTTGGATAGATGGCGGCCATAGTCCCAAATTGTTCAGCAACCACTAATGGTGAATGGTTGGGCAGCATAATCCCACCAGATCCAACATGGATATGATTGGTATGTTCTAATGTATGTTTAATTAATATGGAGGTAGCTGAACTGACAAGCGTGGGTGTGTTATGATGCTCTGCAATCCAATATCGTTGATATCCCAATTTCTCTACTGCTTGCGCAAGTTCGACCATTGCTTCAATTGCTTCTTTAGAATCTTGTCCTTCCCGGATTGGGGCCAGATTTAGGACAGAAACAGGTATCTGTGTAGTTGGCATAATATATTTCCTTTCGTTAGAAGATGTATCACTATAGTAACAATTGGTAAAGCAGAAACAAAAAAATATGCTTGACATGCCTCTCTTTAGAGTTTCATTTCAGTTAAATTCAATATATATGTATAAAGTGAATGTAGGATTATAATGATAAAAACGGACTGCCTCTTCGGCAGTCCACCATTAAAACTATTTTAGCTTATTATTGTTTGGTTCTTGGATCTGTACATGTTTTGGCCTCTCTGGATAGGTACCCTTCCCGTCATTAGGACCCGTTAAGTCGTTTCTTTGATCAAGAACCTTTCCGGTATACTCTATCGGATTTTTCTCTGCCATTTTTTCACCTCCAACTTTAACAGACTTTCCGCAGTTTCTAACTAACTCTGTTTTCCTTTATATTTCAGTTTATATTCTGCTTCGCTCATATTTGGATTATTGAGCGGTGGACTTTTACTTAGGGCCTTTTTCAACTCAGCACTTATATCTTTGTTTGTATTATATTTTTGTTCCAAATAGCATGCCTCCTTTTAGCTATTATTATGGACTACAATAAATTGTTCATTCTTTGATTACTTTTAGCCTTTGACTCATAAATTTTTATACCAATGATGTGATTTCTCATTACTCACATAATTTTTTTACTTAGACTCAAATTGTATTATTAAAAAAATGAAGCAGCCTATTGTGACTGCCTCACTTAATAAATGTTTTGATCATTTGTTTGCCCAATCTTGACCCCCTTTCTAGTCGAGAAAGAATGATAAATATTCGATTTCACCTCCCTGTTTATTGGCTTTTTTATTACATTTTTATTATTTCCACATTTTTTCAAGTTTTGGACTTTACTTGTTACAGTCTTGTGAAATATAATATTGCAAATGAAACTATTCTATTTAATCTGGAGTATTATGTGCAGCCTTTTTGATACTGGACTTTTAGGGGATATAGAGTTTTAGAGGAAAGGTTTAACGGGTGAAAGAATTTATACTTTACTGATAAGACGAGTTACGGAATAGCACAAACATTTTTTACTGAATGATTAATTGCTGTTCTAAACACCCATACAATATCAGTCAATATACCTAGTTCGACCATAATTTCTTTAAGATCCCAATAAAGTTCATTTTTCCTATGATAATAAAATTCTCCACTTTCCGTCTTTAATATCGTAAGGGTACCGACAGGATTAATTGTTTGTATAGTGAGGTAAAATTTTTCTCCATTCCACTTTGCATATGTTTCAAATTTGGAAAGAAAGTCAGAAGCTTCACTTTTGCTTCTTATCAATTTATTCACTCCCCTTATATTAATGAGTATGGAAATTATATGAATGTTATATCGTAGATATTACCTGTAAAACTTAATTTGTATGTTTATGATTATAGGAAGAATCAGGTATGGCTGCAATTATCTTGAAAGGTAGACTTCAATTCTTTATCAAACGTCAAGTTTAATATTTTTCCAATCATTTGTTTCATTGGACCAAAAGTCCATGGTAAAAACAGGTGAAAATGTGGAGATATTATTTTTCATAAATATTTGTTATAATAAAGTGTCTTTAACATTATTGAGGGGGAACTATATTTTTATGTCAGTTGAAGTAGGCAGTAAAGTACAAGGTAAAGTAACAGGAATCACTAATTTTGGAGCATTCGTGGAATTACCCGGTGGCACAACTGGTCTAGTGCACATTAGTGAGGTAGCGGATAGCTATGTAAAAGATGTTAATGATCATCTAAAAATAGGTGATGTAATTGAAGTGAAAGTAATTAGTGAGAAAGACGGAAAAACTGCCCTATCCATCAAAAAAGCAATTGATAAACCTGAAGGACAAGCTTCTTCATATTCACAACGCCCAAGGCAAGGAAGAACGGATAACCGTTCCAAAGACTTCCGTTCAAAAGGAAATTTCAAACCAAAGGAAAGTTTTGAAGATAAGATGGCTAAGTTCTTAAAGTCAAGTGAAGAGAACTTATCTAGCCTTAAGCGCAACACCGAAACAAAACGTGGCGGCCGAGGCGGAAGACGCGGATAATTAATTGCGGATATATATATCTTCATAAAATACAGGCAAGCTTGTTTAACAACATGCTTGCCTTAAAAATGGTGCCTGACACCATTAAGTATGATTACACGTTGTCTACTGTGTAAAATGAAGTAAGTTTTTCATCATGAAGATGAAAAACTTTTTTTATTTCTTCTTTCGGATTCGGATTCCTTTTTCCTCATAAATTTGACAAACCATATAACCGTATAATTTTGCTATCGTATTCTATATGAACAAATGGAAAGGATTTAAAATAAATAATGAAATGTATTTCAATAGATTTAGACGGAACACTATTAAACTCACACCATGAAATATCCGACGAAAATGCTAAAGTATTACAGGAATTAAATGAACAAGGCTACTTTCTCATCCTGAATACTGGCAGAGCGTATGCAGATGTAATAAAGTTAAAAGCTATTCAAAATTTTGAGATTCCTATTTTTTGTATTAATGGGTCGGTTTTATACTCTGGATTAAAAGAACTATTATTTGAAGCGACGTTATCCACTTCGACCTATAAAGAAATTTTCTCAATTTTAAAAGGATTAGACGTAGGTATTCTTGTTTACACAAATCAAGGAGGCTTTCCTTCCACTTTGCCCCCACTACACGGAAAAAGCAAACAAGAACTAGATGAACTCTTCCAAACTTTTAATTATGATGAAATTCTTGAACAAAAAAATTTAAAAATCTATAAACTGATCGCATTGGTCCATCTTGACCAACTAGAAAAAATAGAAGAGGTAAACGCAGCTTTAGCAGGTAATTTTGCTATCTCAACGGCATCTTCCTTTCCAAATAATGTGGAGATTACTTCAAGCGATGCACATAAAGGGAAGGCTATACTACGGTATCAGGACATCATGAATCTTCATTTTGATGAGATTATTGCTTTTGGTGACGGAGGAAACGACCTTGCTCAATTTGAAGTAGCGACTACTTCCATCGCGATGGGCAACGCCCCGCTCCACATTCAACAAAAAGCGGATATCGTAACAAAGAGCAACGATGAAGATGGTTTTGCCTATGCTGTACGAAATCTTTTACATTTAATTTAAAATGGTTCAGATGGAAAATGAGCATCCTGAAAAATTTGGGGCTTGTTTTCCTTTTTTTATAAAAAATTTTTTTAAATCATCCTCCATTTAATATTTAGTTAATAGCTTCATAATTTCTCTTTTTCGATCCTTATTTATTATTCTTGTTAAATCCAGAGCCACCTCGTGCCCCCTATGTTTGGATCTCAACACTTCTCTAATTGCCTTTTTGACACTTGCTTCATCGTCAGTAACGACAATTACGTTCCGGAGCATCGTATTCCCCCTCCTAAATGGAGTTCCAATGGCAAATTCACTCTGCTATTAAACCCCATTTATTTTTTTAATAATCAATAAATTTATTATAACGGTCCCTCCATTTCCCGGCTACTATTCCTTCCATAACGAAATTATATTGGAAAAAACGTCTAAATAGACAAAGAAAAAATGATTATCAATGTGATAATCATTCTCCTAAAAGATATGGTGGAGGTTCATATTCATTAATGACGGAATTAGAATTGCCCCCCAAATTAACGTAATTAAAGCGGCAAAGATCATTGCCAATGATGAAAAGGTAGCCTCCTGCTTTCCATATTCAAGTGCTTTATTAGTCCCAACTCCATGGGCTCCCATACCGAGCGCGAGGCCTTTAGCGATGGGCGTTTTGATGGAGAGCCATTTCATCACAAATGGTCCAACAATTCCCCCAATGACACCGGTTATAATGACAAAAACAGTTGTTAATGTGGGCAGCCCACCGATTTCCTTCGAAACTTCAATCGCAATTGGAGTGGTAATCGATCTAGGCAGGATGGAAATGATAAAATCATACTTTAAGTGAAGCAATTTGGACAATCCAAACGTTGAAAATATGGCAACAAGCGTCCCAGAGGTGATACTGATCATGATGGTAGCTATATATTTTTTAATCATTCCTAAGTTTTTATAGATAGGTACTGCAAATGCCACTGTCGCTGGTCCAAGTAAATGGGTTAGCCATTTGGTATCAATCAGATATTGATTCGCTGAGACATTCGTGGCTAAAATAAGGAAAATTAATAAGATCGGTGCGAGTAATAAGGGATGAAATAACGGATTACTTTTTTTAACATAGACAATTTTGGAAAAACGGTAAATGAGATACGTTGCAATTGTAAAAAGAATCATCATCAATGTTGTTCCCCCCTTTTCAAACCTGTTATTTTATCGGCAATCAATGCTGTCATACCCATTACTATGATGGTGCTAAGCCCAATTAAAACAACGATTTCCACTCCCTGAACACTTAGAATTTCATCATAATTCACAATTCCCACTGCCGAAGGTATAAAGAAAAGCAGCAATTCTGCTAATAGCCAATTCGCTCCTTTTTCCACCCAATCCAGCTTAACGATTTTAAAATAAAGTGCTAAAAAAAGCACGAATAACCCGAACATAGAGGCAGGAATCGGCAGTGGGATAATCTCTTTAAGTGCCGCACCTAGAAATAGAAATACATGTAAAAATAATACCTGTAACACAATTACTCCAAGTTTCATTGTGAAAATCCTCTCTTTATGCAAAAAAGGAGCTGCTATACTCCTTTTGGATTCGCTAATTTACTATAGAGTAATCGTACGCTTATTTTTGATATTCGTAAAATACATATTCAGAATGAATTTCATAACTTAAAGTTATAATGGTTCTTTTAAAATAAAATCAATAAAGGTTCTCCCTGCATTGGAAATGTACCGATTTTTCTTTGTTAGGACAGCCAGCCTCCACAGAATATCCTGCTTAAGATCAATAACCCTTATATCCATGTTAAAGAGTCGATTACAAATAGATTGAGGCAGTATGGTAATACCCAAATTTGCCGCCACCATTTCAGCCATAAGATCCCATTGTGAGCTTTTAAATAAGATTTTGGGCTCAAAACCAGCAGTAATGAAATGATTCCTCATAATTTGATTAAGGGCGAATTCTTCATGGTAGAAAATAAACTCCTCATCTCTTAATTCCACAACATCTACCTCTTTTCTTGCAGCTAAATGATGATGTTTATACACTAACAGCTTCATTTCTTCTTCCACAATGGGGTAGATATCAAACAGCTGTTCATCAATAGGCAGTACTGCAACACCTAGTTCGAATTCACCCTCCTCCACACTTTTGACAACCCTTGCACCTCCATACTCGGTAATGTTCAATTCTATGTTAGGAAAGGTATGATGAAACTTCGCCATAACTCTTGGAAAAAATAAACTTCCAATAAATGGAGGAAGTCCAATATTAATCTGTCCCCTCGTTAAATTTGTCATGTCATTTAAGGTTGTCTTCAGCTCATCCAACAGACCATTCATCTTTTGAGCATATTCGAGCACAACCTTTCCTGCATCTGTTAAGTCACTCGTCTTATTGGTACGAATAATTAGGGTCATACCTAGTTCTTCTTCTAATGCCATAATGGCTTTGCTTAAAGCAGGCTGAGATAAATGCATGTGCTCAGCAGCCCGTGTAATACTTTTAAGCTTTGCTACTTCCATAAATAAATTTAATTGTCTTAATTCCAAAACAAACACCTCTATATTTTTTATTTACTTAACATAATATTATTATGGTAACTTAATTTCAGGTTAAGAATATTGACCATCCATTTAAATAGAAAAGGCCTTGTCAATAATTTTGACATAGGCTTTTTTATACCTTCTTATAAGGTATCTTATTACTTTTTTTATATAAGAAAAATTTAACTAGTAAATGGATGTTAACCCTAATGATTTAAAGTTGATAAAATCTGAAATAATTGGTCCAAATGTTGTATTTCGTATGTAGGATTAACCTCATTTTTCTCTTTATTGTGACGGTTGATCCAAACGGTTTTAATACCGGCACGGTTGGCACCTAGTATATCTGTCATTAAGTTATCGCCAACCATAAAAACTTCCTCTTTTTCTAATGACAGCAATGACAAGGCATGTTCAAAAATGGCAGGATCCGGCTTTCCTCTTCCAAAATCACCGGAAATCACTATTTGATCAAAATATGGTACCAGCTCTGGCGTAATCTCCAGTTTCGTTTTTTGTAGTTCTGTTGATCCATTTGTCAATAACAGTAGCTGAAAATTGTCTTTTAACCTATTCAGTATATTAAAAGTTTCATCATAAACAAAAGGCACTTTTCTTCGCTCCTGTGGAAATCGTTCTGCTAGCTCATAGCCAAAATCAGGGTCATCAATACCCAGTGTCTTCAAACCGGCTGTCCAGGCTTCCTTTCGGTAAGAAGGAACTGTTACTTTCATTTTTTTAAATTCCTCATGATTTTCATCGGAAAAATCCCCCCATAAACCTTCAAACGGATTAATTCCTATCATTTGTGTAAAAGGGTAAAAATCATAGGATCTATATAAATTTCCTGCCGCAGCTCGAACAGCCTCTTCAAGTTGAACAGCGTCAATATTATAGCGATTTTCTGCAATTTTACAAGTAAGAGCAAAGGCTTCCTTCACACTCTTTTGATCCCAAAGCAGTGTATCATCTAAGTCAAAAAAAATGGCTTTAATCATTTTGCCTATCTCCTCTATCAACATATATTTTTAATAGTTTACCATTTTATTATTTGAAAACACAAAATTTTTCACAATTAAATATTTTTACCCAATATCGTGTAAGCAAAAAAGTGTGTGAATGGACGACTCACACACTTTTCCCAATATAGTATCATACAGCTGCCTAACTAAGACAGAACCGATATCACATTATTTTTTGCAGAATAATCTTGAAAAGCAGGATCAACCGTTACATTATTTCCGACTACCATTAAATGTGCTTCTGGATTCTTTGAGACAATGATCACCCCATCCTTGATTACGGATTGGCTCCCCACTACTGCATTTTCTATCCAAGTATTTTCTTCCACAATGGTCTTCGGTAAGATGACAGCATTTTTAAGTCTTGCTCCCTTTCCGATCTTAACACCACTAAATAGTACAGAGTTTTCGATGGCTCCGTATATTTCACAGCCTTCACTTACGATACTTTGAGACATCCTCGCACCTTCATCAAAAAATACGGGCGGCTCATTATATTCTGCGGTATGAATTTTCCAATCGGGGTCTTGTAAAAAAATATTTTTCTCGCCGTTTAATAAATCTAGATTAGCTTCCCAATAACTGTGTACAGTCCCTACATCTCGCCAATACTTATCAAAATAATAGGCATACAACTGTAGCCCATCCTTCATCATCGATGGAATTATATCGTGTCCAAAATCCCTACTGGTAAATTCCTTTTGTTCTTCTTTGTACAAGTACTCTTTTAAAACGGACCACTTGAAAATATAAATTCCCATAGAGGCTAGATTGGTTGTTGGACTTTTTGGTTTTTCTTCAAAAGCAATGATTTTATTGGAAGTAGGATCCATCTTAATAAGACCAAAACGGCTGGCATCCTCCCAGGGAACCTCCACTACAGCAATCGTACAATCCGCCATTGTGTTAATATGCTGCTCAAGCATTAAGGAATAATCCATTTTGTAAATTTGGTCAGCCGACAGAATCAAAACATATTCTGGGTTATATTGTTCGATAAACTCAATATTTTGAAACACTGCATGAGATGTCCCTTCATACCACTCTACACCAGAGTCATTCCGCTGATAAGGGGGGAGAATGGTAAGTCCACCATAGCGATGATAATCATTCCAATAATGACAATGACCAAGATGGTCATGCAACAAATATGGCCGATATTGCGTTAAAATTCCAACCGTTTCTATACCTGAATTTTTACAATTACTTAAAGCAAAATCAATGATTCGATATTTCCCACCGAATGGCATGGCCGGCTTAACTACCGTTTTTGTTAGTAGATTTAATCTTTTCCCTTTACCGCCTGCCAACATTAGAGCAATCCAATTTACTTTTTTCATCTTCCTCCTCCTTATTTTTTTAGATTTTATTGCTATCCCTCTGTAAAACATCGACTCCCTTTTAATCTTATTATCACCGATTTTTTCCATTTTTTCAGATCAACTGTTACAGCTTTGTGAAATGAACTTAGGATTTTATCGACACTAAAAAGCTGAAAAGAATTAAATTTGCCCATTATTGTCGTAATTTCAGTTTTTAAGATTCGCTTTCTAGACAGATAGGGTAAACAATGTAAACATAGTTCAAAAATTGTTTTTGACAATTTTGTGAACAAAGTGAATAATATATATAAAAGGAGGCTTAATAGTATGGAAGCAAAATTAAAAGTACTGAATGCTGTCAGGTATATTGGGGGAACATTTTTAACGATCGGAATCATTTCCTTTTTAATTGGCTTCGTAAACGGTTCCACTCCATTAATTGGTATTGGAATTGGTGCGGCTATTGGAGCTGTTTTTATCTTTATCATGGGTGTATTTTTTGTAATAACGGAAGAAATGACGGAAAAATCATTTAAGGGGATTGCCATATCTCAAATAAAGCATAAAAAAGGAGCGCCATTATAAGCGCTCCTTTTTTATTATCCGCCGAGGAGAATCCTCTATCCAACCTGCTTTAACGTTGGCATTAAACAAGATCCTTCCTTCTCAAACTAAATATTCCATACCATTGTTAACAAAGTACCAAAGACTGTTACGAGTGCAATGATAATTGCATAGTATAGGGTTGCGTAAATTGCTCCCTTATCTTTCGATTCTCCAGCGTGCATAAAAACAACAAGCTGGACAGCTGCTTGGATAAAAGCTGTTAGCAGCAGAATTGTCATTCCTGCTGTGAATGACATATCTAAAAAGTAAACAGCCAAAGCAACCACGGTAAGCAGCAATGATCCGACAAACCCCAAAACCTGTTTCATAGGGAATAATTCTTTCATCTTACATCATTCCTTTCAGGTAGATGAAGCTGAAGATAAATATCCAAACCACATCCAAGAAATGCCAATAAAGTGAGAAGATAAATGATTTATTAGCTGTCTCAGGCGTTAATCCCCGTTTTTTCACCTGAATTAGGATGAATAATCCCCAGAAAAATCCAAATGTAACGTGGGCACCGTGTGTTCCTAATGTTGTTAAAAGAATAGCTGTAAAGGCACTTGTTTGTAACCCTGCCCCTTCGTGAACATAGGTAACAAATTCAAAGATCTCAAACCCTAAGAATCCTAGACCTAATAAAAGTGTAACGGCAAAGAAGGCCATTGTTGCTTTTTTGTTGCCAATTCGCATGGCATGAATCCCCAGACCAATTGTAAAACTACTTGTTAAAAGCAAAATGGTTTCAATAATAACTGGAGTAATTTCAAACAGTTCTGCTCCTGCAGGACCATTTCCAGTCCGGTTCACCAATGTGAAAAAGGATGAAAATAGTGTGGCAAAAAGTAAGATTTCCGCTCCAAGGAAAATCCAGAATCCTAAAATATTTGTTTTATTTTGTTCCGTACTATACTCAAGTGGCAGCGAGTGATCTATTTTCATTATTTCGCACCTCGCAATATTGTTTCAGTTTTTTCAATTTCTTCAACAGAGATATATCGACCATGATCATTTTCAAATGAACGATAGGCCATACATCCAAAGATTCCTAGAGTTGCTAGGATTAATAACGGCCAAATCGCAAATACAAATGCAAAGCCCCAAACGAAGAAAATACCGCCAAGAATAACTGGTAACCCGCTATTATTTGGCATATGAATTTTTTCATAGTTACCTTTGAATAATTCATGTCCATTATTCTTAGAATCCCAAAACGCTTCAGAAGATTGAACTTGCGGTGTAATCGCAAAATTATATTCTGGTACAGGACTATGTGTCGCCCATTCAAGTGAACGTGCATCCCATGGGTCAGCACTAATATTTCTGGAAGCATAACGCACACTATAATAAATGTTATAAACGATTAACACAAAGCCAATTGCCATAATCGCAGCACCAACAAACGACACCATATTTAATGGTCCAAAACCTGTGGATGCTGAATAGGTGTACATACGACGCGCCTGGCCATCTAACCCAGTAATATACATAGGGAAGAAAGCTAACACAAAACCGATTGACAATAACCAGGCTGTCCATTTACCAATCTTTTCATTTAACATAAAGCCAAACATTTTTGGCCAATAATAAGTTAATCCAGCAAGCATGGCGAAAACTACGCCAGGTATAATAACATTATGAAAATGGGCAACTAAGAACATCGTATTATGATATTGATAGTCTGCCGCTGACATTGCTAGCATAACTCCTGTTACTCCGCCAATCGTAAAAAGCGGGATGAAAAGTAAGGAGTATAACATCGGAGTAGTAATTTCAATTTTCCCTCTCCAAAGAGTGAATAGCCAGTTGAAAATTTTAACCCCAGTTGGAACAGCAATGGCCATTGTTGTAATTGAGAAAATACTATTGGTTAATGCTCCCTGCCCCATCGTAAAGAAATGGTGGACCCATACTAAGAAAGAAAGAAGAGAAATCATTACCATTGATGCAACCATTGATTTATAGCCATATAAATTACGTTTCGCAAAGGTGGAAATAACCTCACTATAAATACCGAATGCAGGCATTATAAGGATATACACTTCAGGATGGCCCCAGACCCAGAAAAGATTAGCCCAAAGCATATCCATCCCGCCATTTGTTGTTGTGAAGAAGTTTGTTCCAAAAAGCCGGTCCATTGTACCCATTGCAAGTGCAACAGTTAACACTGGGAATGCGAATACAATTATGACATTCGAAACGAGTGCAGACCAAGTGAACATTGGCATCTTCATTAATGTTAATCCTGGTGCCCTCATTCTAAGAATTGTAGTAATAAAGTTAATCCCAGTCATCAAGGTCCCAAGACCTGCAATTTGGAGGGCAATCATATAGTAATTGGTACCAACCGATTCGCTAAAATCATTACCTGCTAGCGGAAAATAAGAAGTCCAACCCGCATCAGGTGATCCTCCTATAACAAAGGAAATATTAAATAACATTGCGCCAGCAAAAAATAACCAAAAGCTAATGGCGTTGAGTCGTGGAAAGGCAACATCTCGAGCTCCAATTTGTAATGGAACCACAAAGTTCATAAGGGCCATAATAAATGGCATCGCCATAAACATAATCATTACGACTCCATGTGTCGAAAAAATTTCGTTATAATGCTGTGCATTTAACAACTTATTATCAGGAACGGCAAGCTGAGCACGCAACATAATAGCATCTGCGCCGCCACGGAATAACATCAATAGTGCCGAAACCAAATACATGATACCGATCCGTTTATGGTCAACTGTTGTTAACCATTCACGCCAAAGATAGCCCCATTTTTTAAAATATGTCAACCCAGCTATAATGGCAATAACAGTAAGACCGATGGCAACCATTGAGGCATAAATAGCAGGGCTTGGATTAGGTATTGCAAATCTATCAAAGAAATCCATGCTTGGTGACTCCTTTCATTCAATCAAAATAGAAAAATAGTTCCCTAATTTACTTGATTACTATTTCTCGTGGTTCATGTCTTCCATTTCCATGTGATCCATATTTTTCATATTTTCATGACCCTCAGGAGGCGGTGAAAATTCCAAATGTGTTCCGGTATAAGTGGACTTGCCAAGGTGTCCCGGTTTTAGTAATTCTTCAAATTTTTCTTGAGTAAGCGGGTTGGCATTTTCTTTTACTTCTTTCACCCAATCATCAAATTTATCTTCCGACATGGCCTCGACTTGGAAAGTATTTTCAGCCGTGCCTTTACCACTAAAGTTTGCATTTCTTCCCATCAGTTCTCCTGGAGAATCTGCTACTAAATGTAAAGTATTCACCATGTCTGACATGGCGTATTTTTGTCCGCCAAGTTGTGGAATCCAAAAACTAGTAATCGGTCCATATGAATATAGTTTAAATTCAATTGGACGATTAGTAGGTATATAGAGATAGTTTACTGTTTCAATATTTTCTTCTGGATAGCTAAAATGCCATTTCCAGTTAGAAGATGAAGCATAGATAACTAGTGGCTTTTGGTCTTCATACCCTTTTGGTGTCGCCTCCACTTTATAGTTTGATTGAACAGACATAAAGGAAAGGACTGCGACAATGATTACCGGAATCCCAACACAAATCGCTTCCACAATTGGATTACCTTCAATGTGTGGTGGCTGATAATCTTTACTTTGTTTTGAAGCACGATATTTTACTAACATAAAAACTAAAATAGCAAAAACTGCAATAACAATAAATGCCATTATTGCCATAGTTAACTTAATGTCAGTAGCAAGCGTTTTTGCTTGAGGCCCTTTAGGATCTAAAACTAATAACGGCTCGCACCCTGTAAGCACTGTGAAAACAGTAAAAACCAGTGTTAATAATGCCCATTTAATTTTCATTGTGGTGCCCCTTTCTATTTTTAGCCTAACCGAATTGAATGAAAAATTGGTTATGTAGTGATGTAAATCACACTCGGGTAAAACTATTCTATTACCAATTTTAAAAAATGAACAGTAAATGTGAAAGATGTCACAAAATGTTCATAATCGCTTTTCCTTTACTGGAAGACCGTGCTAATCATTAGCTTTTTGTTCGAAAATTGACTATTATAAGTAGATATTTATTCGTTCGAACCTCAACGATGGAAGTACGAAGGAATTTGTCAAAATATAGTTAGTATATGAAAAATAAAAAAACGAGTAAGCAGTGACCGCTTTCGATCACTGCTTACTCTTTTATGTTTAAACTATAGTAAAAAAAAGAACAAATTTTTCTATGAAATAGAATTTCAGAACTTCTCTTAACTAAAGTCACCGTTATAAGATACTTACATTTAGCCCTTCGTATAAACGTTGAAATGCTAATTTACCTTTTTTGGCCCACTCCAGTACATTTCGCGTAATCGATATTTTTGTAGTTTACCTGTAGCGGTTTTTGGTAATGCCTCTACAAACTCTACTGCTTTCGGTGCTTTAAAATGGGCCATATTTTCTCTGCAGAAGTGAATAATCTCTTCTTCTGTTACCTCTGCTCCCTTTTGCAGGACAATAATCGCCTTAGGAACCTCGCCCCATTTTTCATCAGGAATAGCAATAACAGCCGTTTCTAATACTGCAGGATGCTTATAGAGAACACCTTCCACTTCGGTAGATGAAATGTTTTCTCCTCCAGAAATAATCAAATCCTTGGCACGGTCCTGTATTTCGATAAAACCATCTGGGTGTGTAACCGCCAAATCACCCGTATGGAACCAACCGTCCCTAAAAGCTGCTGCTGTGGTTTGGGGATCCTTGTAATACCCCGCCATTACTACATTGCCACGAGTGACAATTTCCCCCAGTTCTCTTCCATTCCAGGCCACTTCTTCTCCGTCTTGATGCACAACTTTAGTTTCCCCATTAAAAGCAAGCTCAATGCCTTGACGTGCCTTAATTATTGCTTGTTCATCAGCCGATTTTAAATCAAATTCCTTTTTCCACTCACAATACAAAATGAATGGCGAGGTTTCCGTCAGGCCATAGACATGGATCATATTAAGCCCTAGAATATCTTGCGCTTTCTGAATTAAGGCTGCCGCAGGAGGTGCACCAGCCGTCGCCATGCGTGGGTGTGTCTTGATTTTGATTTCCTTTGCTTTTGGCTCATTTACCAGCATATTCACTACAGTTGGTGCTCCACAAAGCAAGGTAATATTTTTACTCTCAAACAACTCGAGAATAAAAGGCGGATCCACCTTTCGTAAACAAACATGGGTGCCTCCTGCAGCTGTAAGGGCCCATACACCACCCCAGCCATTGGCATGAAACATTGGCAAGGTATGAAGATACACATCGTCATGGTTTACACCCAAATGATACATGAAATTAGCCGCATTTAGGTAGTTACCACGATGCGTAAGCATCACACCTTTTGGCTTTGATGTGGTACCACTTGTGTAATTTAACGTAAGGAGTTGATTTTCATCTATATCTACATTTGGTAAAAAAATATCTTTCGGAACATGTAATAGAAAATCTTCATATTTTACGCCATGTAATGAGGTGTCCTGTCCTGGAACATTAACAATAATTATTTGCTCTAATGAAAGTTGGTCGACGATTTCTTCAATTGGTTTGCAAAATTCTTCATCTACAATTAATATTTTTGCATCACTATGCTTAATAATGTAAGCTAAATCATCTGCCGATAATCGGTAATTCAATGGGACCATGACCGCCCCAAGCTGACAAATACCATAAAAACACTCCAGCATATAATGAGTATTAGGGAGCATTACCGCTACGTGGTCACCTTCCCCTATTCCAGCTTGGTGCAGTGCAGCTGAAAGCTGGTCAACTCGATGCCCGAACTCTTGATATGTAAATTCCTTCTCACCATCGATTACTGCTGTTTTATGCGGATAATATTTTACTGCTCTCCTTTTCCAGTCAAGTGGCGTTAATGGGGAAAACATCCTTACCAACTCCTAGTCATTTTTTGGAAATTCATATAATAATTTCACCATTGTTTTGTATAATCCTTTAAATATTTAACTTTTTAAAAAATAATTTTTAGAATGTTCATTCATCATCTGCATATTGTTTTTAGATGGGAAAGGAGAATGATCTTTATGGTTGGTATGGAAGTCAGTAAGAAAATAGACAGTATCACTCACCCAAAAGTGCAAAATATTGTTAGAGTTTGTGTGGAACATGGCTGCCGATTCAAACCACACCCAAGTAATCCTAAACTAATAAATTTGTTCGATCCTGTTCAGCGAAAAAATATCATCGGAGACATTAACCTGTTGAGTGAAAGGGGCTATTTTACATTAGAGGTGGAAAACGGACGGTTTAAGTCATTTAGAAATGAGATCATGGGGTTGGATATTAATCAACCGGATTTTGAAACAAAGGTCCTAAAACGGGTTGGCAAACTATCAAACTAAACAAAAACACTACCATACAACAGGGCAAAGTTTTCCTTTGCCCTGTTGTATGGTTTCTATAACACTTTATTGTTAATCCCTAATTGGTCTTCTTGATTTGAACCATTGTCCTGCTTTGGTAGTAGGCTTTAATGGATTGATTAATTAATGCAACACTAATCGCTGTAACAATAAAGAATCCAATTGGTACTAAAATGATCCATGAGTAGCCATATAGGTAGCTTATATTCCCGCCAATTACTCCAGACCATTCATAGGAAACGGAATGAGGGGGTTCATCAATTACTGCTCCATATGGGACATATGTACCGCCGAAGAAAAGTTCCATAAAACCAAGATGAGCGAGCAACTGTAATGATTGAATAAATTGCTGTCCAAATAATAGGATCCATTTTTCATAAACATGGGGAATTATATGTTTAAAAAAGATATATGGTTTACTCGAACCAAGAATTCGTGAAGACTCGATGAAAGTTTCATTGTTAACAAGCCTCATCTCAGAAGCAAGATGGATGGTTAAGTTCGGTATAGCAATGATAACTAGAATAAAAGTTTCAAATAAAGCCCGCTCCCAAAATGGATTTTTAAATCCATCAATTGTCATCCATAAAACACTGTGTAAAATAAAATAAGCAATAATGGTTTGAGGAACAACAGAAAACGGCTCAAATATGGTCTTAATACTGTTATACATACGTTGATTTAATGAAAAGATCAGTGAACTCAAAATAATGGAAAATAGCATTCTAAAAATAACTACAATTAAAACAATTCCAATTGTCCACTTTGCCCCTTCCACCATCGTATGCCCTAAATTATATCCGTATATGTCGCTCCCAAACAAAAATTCAGTAAATGGCCGATATGGCGGGGTATCAGTGATATTCCCTTTTTTATCACTATGAAATTTCACCTGACTAATTTCCCCATCATTTAATATGGTATTTAAAATACTTAGTGTAAATAAAGTGATTAAAAAGACTACGCTAATGATGAATCTTTTCCTTTTTAGTAAGAATACCACCATATTATTATATTTCCTTTCTGCCCTCAAAGCTTACCCATTCATAGAGCCTGAATAATAAGAAAAAGGGAACAAATATTAAGAGACATCCAATCATAAATGGATCTCTGCCTGTTAACATGATACGCAGCAATCCATTCATATTAAATAAGTAATCTATCACTAATAGGGTAGAGAGCATCGTCCAGAAAATCGTTTTTGAAGTCCCAAACATACCATCGGCAATATTTCTGAGCACATGAATATTTAAGATATACGTAAACGTAAAGCCCTTTGCCTTTGCTAACATGACATATGGCTTTTCCAATTCCTCTTCGATGTAGAGAATGAGCACTTTTGTAATATATAAACTAATTGGCACACTTAGACTGATAACTGGGAGCAATATCGCCTCATTCCTCACGCTTACAACCTGTGCAAGTTTAATTCCTGTTTTCTTATAGATTATGATGACTACTAATTGTAGTAGAAGGATCATCATTAAATCCGGAATAGCCTCCCCCACCTCTATAATATTTTTAAGAAGGTTTATTTTATTTTTGAAAAAAATGAGAGCTGTATAGGAAACAGCAAAAGCAATAAAACAAGCAACTAATACTCCTAAGCCCAGCATCTTCATGGAATCCGTATACTTATATAAAATAATGGGAAATAATGAATTCCTGCCATCTGCTGTTAAAAATTGTCCTAATGTAACTAATCTGACATTTAATTCTGAAATGGCATGAAGATATTCACTTACATTAAAGGATAAATTTTCAAATAATACGGGGAAAACTGCAATTAGAATCAGAATTTCTACCCCAACGGCACATTGTAAAATTAAGAATGCCAATTTCTTTATGAAACGCAGCAAAGTCATTAGTACACCTCACAAAAAGGATAATTTTACTCATATTTACTATTAAGTTACTACATTCGATAATCAATAGACGTTCCTTTATTCGTTAAGGTTTCAGATTATTTAGGTGATTACTTGGAATTTTAATTCAATTATTTTCAATCTTAAGCATAATTAAGAAACCTTTTTACTGCTTTTACGTCAGAATGTTGTAGGGCTTATGTAGTAACTTTGGGCTTTTAGAGACTAACATGTCTATTACATAGAAATAGAAGGGATGAAAAAATTATGCAAAAAAGAATATTACTTCTTCCTGTGAGAGGACTTATTGTTTTAGCAGGCTTTATTTTTTTAATTAATATACCAATTCTTTTAACTTTCAATCCTATTAAAAAGTCGGTTGAGCTTAAATGGGGAGACTATTGGGGTTATATTAAAGATACCTTTATTGGATTTACTGATATAGACAGATATCCATACATACTCAGTTATTTTCAAGGTGATGGCCTTCACAAGTACTTCTATACAATGTCAATATTATCTATTTCTTTACTAATTGTTATGATACTCGGCATAATTATTGCTACTGGCTTGATGATGCTTCCCCAAAAATTTCGGAAAAGATTTAAAAATGTGATTGATTTTACCACCACTGCTCCAGATTTGTTGGTCGTCTTTTTGCTTCAGTATTTGGTCATTTATTTGTATCGGAATTTCCATGTAAAGCTTTTTCAACTTTATGGGGGAAATGTATCGGAGCCCTACTTTATGCCCGTTTTTATTATCACATTTTTACCAACCATATTCTTAATACAGTTTTTATTAAAAGAGTTCACTAATGAAGAGCAACAAGAATATGTTTTATATGCCCGTGCAAAGGGTCTTCCATTAAGGATGATATATTTCAAACATATTATCAGGAATATTATTCCTTTAATGCTGATTCATTTAAAAACAATTATTTGGTTTATGTTATCCAATTTATATGTAGTCGAATATTTGTTCAACATCCATGGATATAGCGCAGTTTTAATAAAGCTGTATGGAACGCAAGCTGTTATTTTCACCTTGGGACTCCTGTTGTTTGCAGCTCCCATTATCGTTAGCAATGTAATTGCATACATAATCAGCAAGACAAGACAAAGAAAGGAGCAGATGAGTATATGAAATTATTTAGATATAAAAAGACGATTCTTGGTTTCTCCTTATTATTTGTGTTATTAATAGTCAGTTTATTATATCCATTATATGGACCAAAAGACTTTAACTCGGTGTTTTTTTTATATGATAATAAGGGCGAATTAGTTGGTGTACCACCCATTCCACCTTCCTCCTATTACCCACTCGGGTCTGACCGAAATGGGGCAGACATGCTTTATATGATTCTTTATGGAGCTAAATTTACATTATTAATCGCATTTGGGGTGACCATCCTTCGTGTCTTGATTGGCGGCTTTTTGGGAGTTCTCTTTTCTTTATGGTTTAAAAAATTACTTCCAATCGCAAAGGACTTTTTATTGGTGTTTAATTTAGTTCCACCTATTATCATTACCTTAGTCCTCATGTCTCGGGTTACTATGTATATTGAGGATGCTATTTTCTCGATAATGTTTTATCAAATGATTGTACTTGTTATCATCGGTATTCCTTCAGTCCTTTTAATGACCTCAGATATCATAGAAGAACTTAAAGGTAAGTCATTTATTATGTGTTCTTATTTAATGGGCGGGGATCATTTACATGTCTTTAAAACACAATTGAAGCCATTCCTAAAATCTTATGGGTTACTAATGTTTTTCCAACAATTATTAAACACTTTTATTCTAATTATGTATTTAGGAGCTTTTCAGATATATATTGGTGGTGCCTCAAAATTTGGGATCCGCGGTCTGGATATCCCCTACTCAAACTCAAAAGAATGGGCAGGCTTAATCGGACAAAACATCTACGAGTTCTTCCGAGCTCCCTACTTGGTCCTTTTCCCGCTTATTTGCTACTTTGTCATAATTCTCATTATAAATATAATCAAGAAAGAACTTGAAGCAAACATGGACCTTAACTCATTAGAATTTAACTTCAAAAAAAGGAAATTCAAGAAGGAACTAACTAGCGGGGAAGTTACTCCATCAACAAAAACTACTGCTAATTTCACCTTTCATAGAAATATTAGCTAAATCATGTTTGGTGTCAGGCACTATTTCTACGCCTGACACCTTTTTTACTATATTAAAAGGTTTTTAATTCCTTTTGAAGGAAGTTTTTTCTTTCCTCGATATACTTGGTGATTACTTCTAGTTCGTTATCAAATTCGTTTATTTTATCTTGTTTATATGGATCTAGTAATACATAGGGACGAATTAGCTGGAGTAGTTTTTCTAGTTTTGGAATCATATGTTCTCTGCTAAATTGATGGTTCATAATTTGTTGCAGTAATCTACGATACTGCTCTCGAAAATGTTTAACATTTAGAATCCTGGCCGTCAAAGTGTTAAACCCATCAATCGGTACATAATCTGCCGGCATGATCTTGCCATTCACGTCCCTTCCCCATGTGGCATCATAATCCCAGGGAATGACCTCAAATAGCCCCGTTTCTCCATTTCGATAAAGGGCATAATTATGAACAAAGCCATCATAATTAGAGGTGAAGATTATTCCCGCCATCCAGCGCAGATACTGGTCCACATCAAGAAATTGATGAATTTCCCGCTCAAAATTTTGTAGTGAAAGGGTATTGATGTTAAAAATGAACTCCTTCAAATAATAATCATCATCTTCCACCCCACACTTTTTTTCATAGCCTAATGCAAGTGATTTTTTTACCCCTTTATCCAAATAACTCATTAGCGAAAAGTTTGCATCTCCATCTATCGCATAATAAATATTTCCCTTAGGCAGATTTCTTTTTAATAAAAAGTTTTCATCAACCGATTCTATTTCTAAATATACTCCTTCAGCCCTGCTATTATTTGTTAAAAAGATATGACGAGATCTGGGCGATAAAACACCTATCTCGGAAAAAAAATCAAATGAGCATTTATTTCGGACCATAGATGGATCATTGTACTCTGCGTTTAAGTGTATTTGTTTAGAACCTTGATAGGTTTTAGGCTTATAAAAGGAAAGCTGATAGGATTTTTTAAGCAACTTTCGAATATGGGATCCACGATAGTTCAAATCAATTTCTAGTCTTTTACCCCCTATTTTTAACAAGGCAGGAATGGGAGCGTCTATCCAAATATCCCGTCTAAGTTCCTTAAGATTACTAGGTGTTATAAACAGTTTATAATCTGGTATGTCTTTACCCTTGTCCATTTACATTCCTCCTCCATTATTGGTATGAATGGACTAGGCTCGTGGTTCCGGACAGTTAGTATTTTTCTAATTTTAGGCGTTCGTCCCAAACACGGACAGCCTAAAAGACGTAAATTAGTAAAAGAAGAGTGAGGAGTGTAGGCAATAAAAGTCAAAATATTTTTTCATACTCCCTTTTCTAGATTGTTAGGAGGTGCAAACATGAGTGAATTTTCAGCGGAAGATATCCAGAGAGCAGCAGATGAAGTAAGACGAGGCGGTTTTGGTGATTTTATGTTTAGAGACCCTGGAATCCAGCAAACTACCACATCAAGTTCAAGTCGCATGACGACAAGAAGAATCACCTCAAGACGATTAACCTCAAGTAGTAGCCGTGTGACGTCACATAACAACCACGTCCACCATCCAAAAAGGTGCGAGGGTCAAACTGGCTGGCGTAACACACCACATGGCAATACCCAAACGAAAATTTGTTGGGATAATGGGAATATGTGGGAATTTTGCATCAGAAGGCGCAAGTGAAACAGAATGTAAAAAGGGAAAGGATTCAACTGAATCCTTTCCCTTTTTTTCCTATAGGTAGATTACTTTTCCGGAATTATACAGCTTCCATCAGCACAACTTACATCTTCATCAGTGGAGAGATCCTGCAAAACAGGGGCTGGAGATTCTTCCTCCCACACTTTTTGTAAAGCACCCTTAAATGTTTCTAGTGGCTGTGCCCCAGAGATTGCATATTTTGAATTGATAACAAAAAACGGAACACCGCTAATTTGATATTGTTGGGCAATTCCTTCGTCAGCACGGACTTCATTTGCATATGCAGTTTTATCATTAAGCACATTTAATACTTCCTGCCGATTTAGACCTGCGGCTTCAGCAAGGTCTGCCAACGTATCAAAATCACCAATATTCTTTGAGTCAGTGAAATAAGCGTGGAGAATTTTCTCAGAAAGCACAGGTTCTTTCCCCTGTGTTTTTGCAAATTTTGCCAAGCGATGGGCATCAAATGTATTGGTTGGTTTCATTTCATCAAAATTGAAAGTCAACCCAACTGTGGATGCCTGCTGGCCGACACCTTGATTCGCTTGTTTAGCTTGCTCTACACTCATTCCATATTTCTTCGCTAACACTTCATGAATATTTTCACCGGTATTTTTCGGTGAATTTGGATCAAGTTCAAAACTTTTAAATTCAACCTCAACTTGATCCTTTTGTGGAAACTGGTTCAACGCCATTTCCAACCGGCGTTTTCCAATATAACAAAACGGACATACATAATCTGACCAAACTTCAATTTTCATATTAACACCTCGGTTTTCTATCATTAGTAACCATAGTACCATAAAGCTTTTGGAATCCAATGCAATGTGCTTATCGAAGGTATTTTCTATCTTTATATCATCAATATTTAACCTTCAACACGTAATAAGCCAATTTGTTTCTAAGAAATAGAGGTATACTCCTGCCACCTTTTCTCCCGTTAACTCTTCCCACGCGTGTTTATAAAAGGTTAGTTGGCTGCTATAAAAGGCTCGCAGCTTTTCATAGTCCTTATCCTGTTTAGCCCGGTCCGTTTTATAGTCAACGATTGTCCATACCCCATTCTTTTTGTAGATCAAATCAATCGTTCCCTTAACAAAAAAAGGATGTGTACCTTCAAGATTTTTTGTAATCAATGGATAAAGCAATTGTCCCTTTTCAACTTTCAACGTAAACGGAACTTCTGTATGGAATTCATCTGCTGTCATTAATTCTTCCCAAAGCGCAGATCGTTGGAAGTTTTGAAGGTAAGTCTTTACCTCCGCTTCTCTCTCTAAGGAAAAGTTATATTTGGTTAAAGCTGCTTTAAGATAATGTGTCAAATCATACCCCTGAACGGTTTTTTCAAATACCTCATGAATCAGTGTTCCCCAGTCTTTTCCACCGCCTGCTTCCCGCTCAATCCCCATCAATTCTGAATAATCCTTATCCTTAGTTGGCGTCCATGAGTCATACGTTTTTTCTTTACTTAGGTCTAGCCAAGACGTTATACTAACCGTCTTTTCCTTGTAATCTGTCCAAGTGACTTCCTGTGGGTTGGTTGAGGAGGCAAATGCAACAATTTCCGGAACCTCCAGCTCCTCGATATCCTCCATTTCAAATAGACTGTTCCAGGGATTTTTCTTATTACTGCCGTTTGAACTGATAATTAATGCTTTCTCAGCTCGAGTCGCGGCAACATAAACAATCCGGACTTCTTCCTCTGTTAGGTACTTTAATTCTTCTGTCTTGTGTGTTTGCCACTCAAGTGGTATGGCTATTTCCTTATCTGAAAAGCCGTTTTTCACGGTAAATCTAAAGTACCCTTTAGATGCTTGGTCTTCCCGTTTAATATGTTGAGATAAGAATGAATCTGGATTAACCAGTTTTGCTGGATGGGCTAAAAAAACAATCGGTGCCTCAAGTCCTTTTGCTTTATGAACATTCATGATTCGAACTGCGTCGGCCTCTTCTTCCAGATTTGCAACCACCGTTTTTTCAAAAATCATTTCGGTTAAGACTTCAACCGCTTGTTTATAAGTTGTATTTCCTTCTGCTTCCTGCTTACGAAGTGCTTCCATCATTTGTAACAGGCTTTTGTACGTCCGTTTGTTCCGATCATTTTCTAAAAGTAATGGATAGAAGCCAATCACTTCGATTATTTTTTCAATGGCTGCCGTCGGGGCAAGGGTTCGAATCAGCTTCTGACATTGCTTTAATGTTTCTAATGCGTATCGAAATTTCTCTTTTGTCGAATTGACTAAATTTGCCGGTATATCTGTATAAATCGTAAATCGGCCGCCAAGCTGTTTCCATAAATATAATTCTTGATCACTGATACCAAAGAAGATGCCTCGCAGAACAGCCACAAAACTAACTTCATCAGTAGGATCTTGGAGTAATTTCAACAAAATCCATAAATCCTGGAATTCCTTTGTTTCTCCGAGAATGACTTCCCCACTAATACTTACCGGAATTCCCATATCCTCAATTATTTTCGCGTAAATTGCAACACCCTCAGTGTAGCGGGTTAATACCATAAAATCCTTGGCTCTTCTTCCCTGTTTCATCAAATGTTGAATAGTTAAGGCGATGTTTTCGGCATCCTTCAAGATGACATCTTCTTTCTTTTTCACATCAGCGGGAATAGTTAGTCGCTTGACCCCTGAAAATACATTTCCCACATCTTCATGATGAGCGATCAATGGCCGATAGGCAGCTTGATAATTCGATTCAAATTCAGGCAAGTGTTTTTCAAAAACTGTATTTAATTTAGTTGTCACGGAATCGAGAGTTCGAAAGTTTGTTGTTAGCTGTAACACTTCTCCCCCATGTTCCTCAATTAACTGTTTGACACGATTGTATGTATCAATATCAGCACGACGGAATCGATAAATAGCCTGCTTCGGATCCCCCACAACAAAAAGAGTACCTGGTTTTGGACGGCAACTTGTCCAAATCCTTTCTGTACAATCCTCACTTGTTAAAAAGAACATGATTTCCGCTTGAATTGGATCGGTATCTTGGAACTCATCGACGAGTAAATAGCGATATTTGTTTTGAAAGTAATTTCGAACCTCTGGATTATCTTTTAACAGTATTGATGTATGCATCATTAAATCTTGAAAATTTAGCAGGGATCTCTCTCTTTTTAATTGCTTGTATGCTTTAACCGTGTCCTTAATGAAGCTTACAATTTTAGGATGACAATATTTTTCCATGCTTGAATCAGCGGTCTAATTGATACCTCAAACGTTGCTGTGATTTTTTCCTCATAAAACTTTGCATCATCTTTTGAACACCAACGGTTAAATGTAGGCTTTAGATTTTTATCAAATAATTCAAAAATACTAATAATATCCTTCTCTTTAACCGAATTGATAAACTTTTCTATTTGACATGCTGTTAAAATGGCCTTTTGTAACACATCGTAACCTTTTTCTGGCTCCTTCTCTGGAACACATTTCTTCGCTTCCTTAATTAAAACCATAAATGAGTTATATCCTGTTAGCAACTCCGGTTTAGGAACAGTATCTGTCATCCACTTGACATCCGAATAATTCTTTAACATCTTAAGCCATGGGAAGAGATGGTCAACTGAAATACCTATTTGTTCCATGGTTTCGAGGTGTTCGGGTTCTTCATTCATTAAGTAATGTAAATGTTGCTGCCAAGCCTCCTCTAAAATATCCAAATCATGAGTTTCTTCTAGTTCTTTAAATGTTAAATCTAAATTTGCTTCAATTGGCCGCTCTCTCAACAACCTCGCACAGAAAGAATGAACAGTCCCAAGAAAACAGCGCTCCATATTCTGCAGTGCCTCACTGAGAAGAAATTTGCGATCAAGGTCTGCTTCCTTTTTCCAAGCATCCTCCAGCTTAGCCTGAAAGCGAACCTTCAGTTCATCTGCTGCTTTCCTCGTGAAAGTGATCGCGACAATTTCTTGAATTTTAGCTTTTTCTGTATAGATTAGGTGAACCATTCTCTCAACTAAACTTGTCGTTTTACCTGAACCTGCACCAGCTTCCACTAGAAAATTGGTCCCTAACTCAAGTTTTATTTTGTTCCGAGCTGCTTGATCAAGAATTTCTTTAGTCATATGCCCTCACCCCTTTTAACTTCTGATCCGATTGCTTTATTTGTAGGGCTTCTTTATCATAAAAGTGGCGTCGGCACACCAATTTAAGATCACAGAATTTACAATCATTCACATCATCAGTCATTTCAAAATGGCCTGTTTTAATCACATCAATTAATTTTTCTAGAATATTTAAACCATTTGTTCTAAGCGTATTGTCTTGTTTCCTCGCAAATCGTTGTGCTAATCCCTTTGGAGTCGGGAAATAATAAGAGCTCTCTTCCACGGCTCCCTCACCGAGTTGCAGGTGTTGTTCAATCGCCATCGCATAAATCATATGCTGCAGCTGCCTACCGCCTTTAAAAATGCCATTATTTGTGTACCCGTATGTACTACCAGTTTTATAATCGATGATATGATACTTACCATCGCTGGATTGATCAACCCGGTCAATAATACCTGATATTTTCACATCTCCTGAAGGTAAAGTAATTATAGCTGGATCATTTTCACCAATCCCGAATCTATATTCAAAATGGAGTGGCTCGTAATTTTCACTATAAAGTTCTTCTTCTTTTAGGAAGATTTTGCAGCACTCTAGGATGTCGGCTACTTCACGGTGGTAGACTCTTTCATTTGGAATCGGAACAATTTCCTTTTCCTTTTCAATCAGGTCTGTTGCAACTGACAGGATTACATCCAAATGTTGGGTATAAGATGGCTTTACATGAGCTTCTATTAACTTTTTGTAAAAGTTTTCAAAAATACTATGAAGCAAGCTTCCTCTAGTAGCTGCATCCAGCCATGTATTTGCATCAAACGAAAGGTCCTCTATCGGCCTTATTTTTAATACTTCTTTTAAAAAATAAGAGTAGGGACACTTAGCAAGTGTTTCGAGTTTACCCGCCGTCATCGTCTTGTCAGGATTAAAACGAGGATCATATTGCTCCACATCAATTTGCACTAGACCATCATATTCCGAAAAGCCTTCCGAATTACGTTTTTTTTCAGCAGCCAAACCTTGTTTAATATTGGGGAATTGATTAAGCAAATCCATATTAAGCTGATACAAATTTCCATTCATGAATGACTCCACCCAGTAATCCTTATCTTCAAAAAAATAATTAGTAGTGGTTGAAGCAGGCTTCGCGACTAAATCTTTAAATTCTGCATCCTTATTACCACTGACTAATCGATAGCACTGCAATACAACAAAGGCAGGATTCACAACGCGATTATCATTAATGTCAAAATTACAGTAACTAACGGATACCTTGCCGGTTGAATTTGCAAGTACTTGTAACAGGGTATACAAATTTTCAGTTCCTTTTTCTTGTAATAAGGGGAGACTTTTCTCTAACTGAACTCGCTCTGTATCGAGTAAAAGTGGATCCTCACTCGAATTACCTGGGAATTTTTTGTTATCTAAACCAACAATAAAAACATTGGCTCGACTATTGTACACCCCATTTTTGTATGATGAAACATGCAGATGACCGGGGGTTGGTGGTGATGAATTAATCCTTAGTGTAAGGAGAAGGTCTTGCACTTTTTCAAACACATCATAACTAAGTAACGATTCGTCTGCAAAAGGGAGGATTTTATCGATTTCCTCCAATAATGTTGATTTCGCAATCTCGTCGAAAACGGAACTCGTTTGACTATTATTATTTAAGATATGGGCGATTCCAATTAAACATTGTTTGTAATTCATAGTTTCTGTTAAAGGGGGTAACTTTTTGAAAATCTCCTCTACGCTCTTTAAAATCCATTGTGCCTCTTTCGCACGGGTTTCATATAGAGTGTTGTTTTCTTCGCTAAACTTCATCGTTTGACGTTCGTATTCTTGTTCAAGCAGGGTTAAGTAGCGTTCTTGTGACCATCCTATTTTAAGATCACGGAGCACTTTGGAAATTCTAGACTTGGATACAATCCTATGATCGGAATCAACCAAACCCGTTTTAATTTTAGAAACGTTTTTACCGATCTCCATTAAACCTTCATTCAATAAATCTAGAAAAGTTTGAACGCTATAGTTGGACTTAATCCAGCTTAATAAGCCTGACACCAGCCTTCCTGGACGACTAAAAGTAACTTGGAGCCCCTCTCCAAATGTCACAGGGATTTCTAGTTTTTGTGATAGATGATATATAAGGGTTATGTATGTATCAGCATTCGTATAATAGACTACACTTTCATCAAGACGGGTATTATTCCTTTTTATTGTTTCAAAAATTTGCTTAATTTCCAATTCCTCTGTTTTTGCAGTGAATACACCTAAATTCAGTTCACCACTGTCTTTTTCATGTTGATAAAGGGTGCTAAGTGGTGTCTCCTCTCCAATACGAATAGAACTAATACTTGACCTCTCCGGAATTGTTACTCCATATACAGGCGCTAATGGCAGTTTATCCACAGATTCGGACAAGATCCTTTCCAGCAATTGCTCCTCTAAGTGTGAGATTCTTAGGTTTGATTGTAATATATAAATAACCTCTTCCTCTTTGTATGCTAGCTTTATTGCTTTAGAAAAAAGGCCAGCCTTGTCCATTAATTGATATCGACTAAGTATCATTTCATATTCAGTTAAGATTTCGGACAGGTCTGCTGCTTTTTCAACCGAAATAAAGACGTCTGCATTCAAATTGTCTTTTGTATAACCAGCTAATCTCAATGTTTGAATCGTTGTATAAATCGCATGGCTGAATGATGGCGTTATCTCCATTCCTGCAAAATAAACGAGTCTTCCCTGTTCTTTCAATTCATTAAGCAATGTGTAGGTAAATTGGACTCCAACCGTTTGGTCCAACATTTGAAATAGTTCTCCGCTATGTAGTTCCACAAATTTTTGAGCAAGATCAAAGACAGTTTTATACTTAATATTTATTGCTCGGTGGCCTTTCATTACAAAGGTTTGATTGATTTGTTCCCCAATAGCATGGGAATCAACGATTACGATTTTTTCGTTTAGGGGAAACTTGTTACAGATTTTACTAAGTTCATCTACAAGAAAGTACATGGTTTCACTCCAATCATTATCCAGACTAATCTATTATTAATTATCAGACACATTTTATGGCCCTTTAACCCATTTACTTCTATATATTTGATATTATTACCTTCCGGTTTTTTCTATAAATAATTATTTTTAACAAACTTTTGGAAGTAAACCCCTTTGAATAACATATTAAATTCAAAGTCAGGAAATAATAACCCTGATAACCTTGAGAGGATGGGATGTTTGATGTCGTTAGAATGGTTTGACAGAGTATGTGCGGAACTACAGGATCACCTAGAGTCTATTTGTGAAGAATATGATCAAGTGGGTCAAATGACTATTGAAAGAGCTGCCAAACATCCAAGAATAGAGTTTTTCGTTGACACAGCCGATGTGGATACGGAAGAAACAGATCGCGACTATTTCTGTTCACTATTTTTTGACCCGCAAAATGAAGAATTTTACATCGATTCTTTCGATGTTGATAGCGGACACACAGCGAAAATCATTCTTTCAGACATTGAGGAAATTGTCGAGGAAGTACACGCGAGCCTTCATGACTACATCAATGGCGAAGACCACTATACAGATGATGGTGTTTACTTGCAAACAGACAATGCATTTGATGAAGATGATTGTGAACCTGTGGACGATAAGGAAGATTATCTTGAAGCAGACCAAGTCAATAGTGACGATATATTTGAGGAAATTGATGTGGACTGGTCTACCCCTGAAGTAACAGCCTTTATGCATGAAGATGAAGTGGAAGTAACTTATCAGTTTGGGGTTGTTCAAGCCACAGGGGACGGTGTCTTGAAACGTATTAACCGGATTAGGACAACCGACGATGAGTTAATCAAGGATGAATCCCATTTTATTTTTAGTAAAGAGGAAGCGTCCACCATTATCGCTATGATTGCAAGCCATATGGATCAATTAAGTGAATTTAATTTTGACGACATGCCTTGAGTTTATATACTTAAAAGGGAAAGACGCATGGTGCAGTCCATGCGTCTTTCCCTTTATCCCAACCAACTTGAGGTCTACTTCCACATCACTCCACCGTATAATCAATTTCAATCAGGTCCCAGGCTGTAATCATACCAAGTGGCGCCTCATCACTTTTTCCATTTTCAGTAATGACAATGCCCTCTATTTTCCGTTTCTTTTTATGGGCCTTTTCAAAAATATTTTCTACTTCGAAAATATTAATATTTTTAGCTACTATTTCAATGGGGCGTTCTTTTTCGACTAACATAATATCCTCTACATGTATTTCGGATAGATTAACCACACCACTATTCATCTGCTGTGCCATCCATTTCATAATCGAACCTGCAGTTAAAAGACCAATACATTTTTTATTTTTATAGATTGGAAATTTTGAATATCCATACTCTTTAATAGCAGAAGTCACTTTTAAAATGCTATCCTGAACATCAAAATAAACCACATTTTTGGAGGCAATCGAAAGAGCGAAATTGGGACGGTTTAACAAATTGGCAATTTTTTCAATATGGTTAACTACCTTGGCATTGGGTTCAGCAATATAGAAGCCAACCTCCATCTTTTCGTGGACAATCGCATTTCTCAGTTTGGCATATTGTTCCAAATCTTTCTTAAAAGTTTCAATGATTTGATATTTCTTCGCCCCGATTTTCACTAATACTACAAATCTCTCATCATTAATCTGAACGATGTCTCTTAACGCGTCATGAACTTGGTTAAAAGCCACTTCAAAGCGCTCGGACAGCAATGGCCCCTGCTTTTTATTCATATTCATTTTACGCTCTCCCATTTACCAAGATTCTTTTTTATTTATTCATTATTTTAATAGTAAAATCAATACTTATATTTTTCAAGAAATTACTTACTTATCCCATTTTTGTTTGAGCATTTTGATTTCCTCTTTATGACTAATTCCTTCATCCTCCGGTGTTTCTAAGATTAAAGGAATGTCCCTTAATAGTCGTGATTCTACCAGGCCTTTAAACTGATCTTCAAGGATATACCCATTACTGCTAAAAATATTGGCATGGCGGTCTTTCTTTGACCCAGCAGGATATTTAGAGTTGTTTAAATGGATGACTTTTAACTGGTCAAAATAACCCAAACTCTCACCCTTTTCCATTAGCTCTTTGACATTTCCCCCTGTCCAAAGACCACTGCCAAACGCATGGCAAGTATCCAGGCAAAAACCTATTTTTTCTGGATATTCACACAGGTTTCTGATTTGTACTAATTCTTCAAATGTCGTTCCTAAAGCACCCTTCGTTCCTGCATTGTTTTCTATGAGGATTTGACATTCTCCATTCCATTGACTTAAGACCTTATTTAACATTTCTAACATGAGCTGGTAACTGGCTAGTGGATCGGTTTTACTAATTTGACTGCCATAATGAACAACTACGCCAATCGAGCCACAGGAATTGGCGATATCTAAGTCATTTAGCAAGGAGGCGATTGTTAGTTCTTGTTTGTCCTTGGATGGAGTTAAACTAGTGGCATAGGGAGTATGAGCAACCGAATACAATTGATTCTCAAAACAAAAGTCTTTACAGCTTTTCGCATCGTTTTGATTAAAGGCCTTGATGGAAAGACTACGAGGGTTTTTGGGGAAATACTGAAAAGCGGATGCCTCATTAGCAACCGCTTTTTTTGCTGCACTTAAATATCCTTTTCTAATACTAACATGACTGCCGAATATCATTCTGTACCACATCCGTTTTTTTACGGATAGCATTTGTTATGTACTCCATTACTATTCACCAAGCTGCTAACGCATCACTGATTTGCTAATATTGTCACTATGTCATCCTCAATCTTCTTGCCCTTTGTATCTTCCAATAAATTGTTCAACAAGATGGAAAAAATGAAGGTTTGTCCACTTTTCGACGTCACATAGCCCGATAAAGCGCTGACCGTTGAAATAGTACCCGTTTTCGCTTTCACTTTTCCAAGGGTACTTTGATTCTTTAGGCGATTCCTTAATGAACCGCCGACCATTTTGTCCCTTACACCTGCTACAGGGAGAGAATTATTATAAGCAGGATACCATTTTTCCCTCTGAACAGCCACTAAAAGTTGTGTAAGTTGATTAGCTGGAATGAGATCTACATGGGAAATGCCTGAGCCATCCCTAATCACCATCGTTTGGGGATCAACTCCAAACTTAGCCACTTCGGCCTTTAACACCGCTAAACCTTTTTCCCAACTTCCTTCCCCTCTCGCTACCTTGCCCATTTCCTTAATTAACATTTCCGCATGAACATTATTACTCAACTTCATAAACGGGATAAGTAACTCCGATAATGGCATCGATTGATGATTCGCAAGAATTCTTGCGGTGTCAGGCACCGAGCCGGAAATAACTTTTCCGGACACCGTTATACCATGTTTTGATAAAGACTGTTTAAAAAGGGTCGTTGCATAACTAGTAGGATTCCACACTCCAACCCATTCTTTTGTTTCCTGTGCGTTTAACGGCAAGGTACCTTTAATTGTGACAATATTCTTTGCATGTTCTCGTTCAATAGAAATGTCCTTATTACCTTCCCCCTTAACCGTAACTGCATGATTAATGATTTTTACATAACTAGTTTTCGGGGTCATAATGACTTCAACCTTGTCACCAGTTTTTGTACCTGGTTTCACCATAATCTTAATAGACCCAGCATCATAATCTTTCGTTGGTGAAGCGGTTAGGGCAGAGATTTGTGCACCATAATAGGTTGTTTCATCACTCCATGGTAAATCAAGCGAGTAACGTACATTATCATAGCGGGAATCATCTCCAATTAGGTTTCCCTTAATCTTTGTAATACCCTGCTTCTTTAGTTCTATTGCCATTTGATCAAAGTCAGACGTAAGAAGGGTTGGGTCGCCATATCCTTTAAGATAGAGATTACCTTTCAGTATTTTATTTTTCAATGGAGCATCAGTTAGTATTTCGGTTTTAAAGGTATAATTCTCACCAAGAACATTAAGGGCAGCAGCAGCTGTTAAAAGTTTCATGTTTGAAGCAGGACGTAATCGTACATTACCTTGGTAGTCGTATATAATCGTCCCGTTCGCGGCAGACCTTATACTAATACCAGCGATGGCCCCCTGAAGAGACTGCTCTTTCATTAATAATTGATTAATCTGCTGAGCCATGTCTCCTTGACTATTGATTGCATAAATGTGTTTCTCAGGCAGGCAAAAAGTCAGCACCGTGAATACTAATAACAGATAATAGTAAAGCTTTTTATTCAAATATAATCCAGCCTTCCCTTTTTTCTAAAAGTTTGTCCAAATGACTAAATTTGTATGTTAATTAGATTAATGGGTTTAATATCTAATAATTATTTCACCACTACGAGATGGTTCTTTAAGTATGCCCAATTCTGCGGCGCAGCAAGGCTAATTTGCCAAAAGGTCGTGCCGGCCAACTGATATAAATCCATTAAACGATACTTTTCCATATAACTACGAATATCCTCAAACCAAACGATATGCTCTACTGAACCTGGCCAATAACGATACAAGGGCGATTGAGCATTTTTGTCAAACTCAATAGGCGAGCCCGTCGAAATCGCTTGATTTTGGGCTGCTAAAACGGACAGCGCATGTGTAGCATTTGTCTTTACAACTTTGTCATACCCATAAAGAGGCATAGCAATTTGCAGTTTTTGAGGATTGATTTGGGTAATCGAGTACTGAATCACTTGCCTCATCCAAAAAATTGGAGCAATCGGGTCGGGCGGCCCACCAGGATAGCCATAATCGATTGTCATTACCGCGACCAGGTCCGCAGCATTGCCAATTGCTGCATAATCATATGCACCAATAATTCGATTTGTGGGTATATCTGCTGTTTTTGCGTGAACGTTTACATGTAAAGTTAGCCCGGCTAAAGCAATTTTCAAATCCCTTAAGAAAGTAATAAATTCGTTCCGCTGTGCTGGAGGGATAAATTCAAGATCGATACTGACCCCGCCAAAACCTCTTTGTCGGACAAGATTCACAATGCTTGCAATTAAATTCCCACGATAGGTTGGATTTTTAAGTACTACTCCTGCCAATTCTGCACTAAATTCACTTCCGGTATAATTTCGTATCATTAATAAGGGCGTAACGTTCAATTCTTTGCAGCGTGCTATGAGAGCGGTATCATCAATCACATTGTATGCAAACCCTTCATCCGTAAACTGATAGGCAACCACAGCTAAATAGGTTAGTTGTCCTGCTAGTTCATTTAAAGTAGTAAGGTTCGCACTTTGAGATGAAGGGACCAAAAAGCCGAGCGTGTTTATTGATAATTTAATAGTGGTTGGAATCTGAATGATTTGGCCCACGGTAAGGTGTTTCGGGTCAATTCCAGGATTTGCTGTTAATATGGAAGGAATGTCAGTATTAAATTGTTGTGCTAATTGCCAAATGTGGTCACCGGCTTTTATTTGATAGGAACGGATTGAAGGGAGGTTGTCTGGAAGATAAAGCGCAAGCCCCGGGACGACACTACTCGCGGAGGGTAATCCATTTAATTCTACAATCGTTTGGATGGGAACTCCATACATATTAGATATAGACCATAGGTTTTCCCCCGTCTTTACAACATGAACCGCCATACTATCACACTCCTTTATATCCATCATATGGGTTTTGGAGGGTATTATAACTCGGAAAGTGAGGTAAAAGAACAAACCTTATGGCGAGGACAATTTCTATTAAAGCTTAGCCCTGACATCCGTGGAAGGATAATACAATGAAATACAAAAAACCCGAATTCTCTAAGAACCCGGGTTCATTATTTCTACTTTGCTTCATTAAAGTTATAGTAGAATTTTGCTGTAATAGAGCCGTCTTTATTTTCCGTAATATCAGTTATATGGATACCGGAATCAGCTGGCGTAGAGCTGTAACCCTTCCAGAAGTAATACGAACCAGTATGAACATTTCCAGATACTGGTGTTAATTTACTGCCTGTTTTAAAGAAATCGGCTGCATCACCACGGTTTACATTCTTTTCCAAGTCATATTTACCATCAGCTTGCAAAACGGATAAGCCATAATGGGTAACTACTGTACCGTTGCTGGCTGTTTGAGATTGATTGAATTGGAAGCGTTTATTCATCCAGTTTTCAACATTGTTCGGACGGAAGCCAGATGAATAGAGTGATAAAACATTTTCATCTACATGCCAAGCGACTAAGCCATGAGCATCTGCACCCTGACGAATTAACCCTTTATTGAAACCCTTCTGCTGGACATTTTCAAATAAGAAATATTCAGTGCCATTCGAACCAGGTACTTCCATTTTAACAATGCCATTTGTTGCGTCAGCCGCATTTACAGGTGGCAAAGTTATCGTTTTTACACCATCGGCTGGGGTAACTACTTTCGGTGTCGCCCATCCCAAAAAGATCTTCGAGTAAGGGTCAAAATGTGTTGGTGAGTTACCAGAGTACGCGGCTGCATCCGGATATCTCATCCAAGAACCGCCAGCCATCATTGAATAGTTACCTGCACCTTCAGAGGTATAAACAGTATCATAAAAATCAGGTAAACCCAGAGCATGACCAAATTCATGGGCAAATACACCCGCTTGACCAGGGAATGGACCGGTTTTCGAAGCTTCATCATATCCACCTGTAGCTTCATTATATCCTGCTACGTTACCGCCAATTTCAGGTTGAATATTGTAGTTATTTACTAGAACTCCATCAAGAGTGTGATCCTTAATAAATTGGCCATACCAAGCATTCCACTCATTATCTGTTTCAATACCGTCTTGGTCTAAATCTGCTGAAGGCTTTCCTGTTTCATAGTATTTTCCATAATATAACGCGCTTAGGGCATTCCATTTATGCGACCAAATTTGCGCTGGATCACCACTAAATTCCGCTCCAGTTCCTTCATGAACGATAAAGACGTTTGGAACTTGGCCATTAACTGCATATTTAGAGTAATCTACTACACTATCAGCTGCTTTAAATAGATCCGTAACCAACTCGCCATTATGCGCATCTCCATTTACATTTCCGTTGATATACTTGCCACCTTCAGCATACTTACCGTCCTGATCTAAGTAATAGGAAGCACCCTTAGGTAATTCAACCCAAACGAGATCCGTATTGTCCTTTTTTACAAGTTTCACTTTTCCATAACTGGATTCTTTATAAATATTTTGCATCGTACTATCAGTCGGGGCTTTTTGACCATTAAATTCTGCATACTGTTTAAATTCATCCAATTCATATGGATTATAGGAATCCCCAAAAATCAAATCCTCGATATACTTTGGCGGAACTTGACCAGGTACATCCCCTTTGGGTTCATCCCCCTCTTTAAACTTAGCAAGAATCACTAATACCGGTACCTCACCATTTGCTGTTTGATAGTTTACATGATTATTTCCAGCCTGTTGAAATTTTGTACCTAGCTGTTTTACAACTTTTTCTGCGGGATCCACTTTAGAGAGATCTTTTCCTAATTCTTTCGCTTTTGTCTCTAATTCTGGAGAAGCCCCAACATAATGCGCAAGACTTAAATCATATGTACTTTTAGGCGAGGCTGCTTTTGTAGAAGAATCACTGGATTGAAAACCAGTAAAAGCAACACCCCCAGCTAAAGCAAGTGCAATAGCTGATTTTGATAGAACCTTTAACAAGTTCAACACCCCTTTATAAATATTAGAATTCTAATTTATCAGAATAATCAATATACAAGAAGTATCTATTTACCTATTATTTAGGGTAACGAAACGTAGGTGTTATTTCCTGTTATTTTTATTTAAGAGGCCTTTTTACATAAATTAAAAGTAAAAAAGACCTTTTCAGGTCCTTCTTATCATCCGTTATTTTTGATAGTCCTCACCATATCGGTATTTCCGATATCTTGTGGCATAACAAGCGTCACATGTTGGAAAAGCATGGTCCCATGGCAGCTGTTTACCGCACTTCTTGCATTTCTTAACAAACTTTCTAATGTCGGTTTTTAAACGATCTTGGACTCTCTCACTAACTTCTTCTCGCAGCCGCTCCCAATAGAGAGCTTCCGTTCGCTCACCCAACCGATACAAAAACAACAGGTGGAGACCGATGGATTTATAACTGAGTTCTAATTCTTCTAAGCTACGCTCCTTTATAATTGGCTCAGGAATCTCCCTGCCTTGGATTAGAGCATACATGGTTTCTTCCCACTGTTTCGTCAACACAGGTTCATTCTTTGAAAAAGGCAGATGCAGAAATCCATACAAGTCCATTAATGGAAGCCGAGCCTCAATTTCTGTTCCGGCAATTAATTGATAAAGTGACTTCTCCTCTGCCAGCGAGGCCTTTTTTGTTCCGTTAGGACTTTCAAATTTTCCCCACAGTTCAAAAAACTTGTCTAAATCATGGTAATAGCGTTGGAAGCGTTCAAAAACAGAGTTGGTTGGTGCAATTGCAAACGTATGAACTGGTTCATCCTCCTGCATCAGTAAATTCCTCATTTTTTTAATATCGGCTGTAAAAGCAACTTTTCCGACATCATATATCCCCTTACGACCAGCACGACCGGCTATTTGCTTTACCTCTTGAGAAGTTAACAGCCTCCTTCTAGTACCATCAAATTTTTCATTTTCCAAAAATACAATCCTGCGAATCGGCAAATTTAAGCCCATGCCTATGGCATCTGTCGCAACAATCACTTTTGTTTTCCCTTTATTAAATTGCTCAATCTGCTTTTTTCTTGTTTCCGGAGGCATACTGCCATAAATCATGCTTACCGAATGCCCATCATTTTGCAAGCGTGAAGCGGTTTCCAAAACCCGCCTCCTTGAAAAACAAATAAGAGCATCACCTTTTTTAACATGTTTGATGCTAAACTCTTTTGTTTCAACTTCAAGCGGGGTATCACGACTGTATTCTTGGATTATGACATTTGAGGTTCCTAATAATTGCAGCAACATTGGTTTTGCATTCCTGCTTCCGATAATGTGGACCTCTTCAGCATTGGCTTTTGTAATTGCTTTGTACCAGGAAAAACCACGGTCTTTATCGGTAATCATCTGTGCCTCATCAATAACAACAATCTCGTAATAATCTTTCTCATGAAACATTTCCACCGTACAAGATATATGGTTGGCATCATGGACTATTTTTTCTTCTTCACCTGTTTTTAAGGAACACGGAGTTCCTTCAGCATTCAATTTATCAAAGACCTCAAGGGCTAATAGACGCAGCGGTGCCAAATACAATCCACTGCTAGCTTCCTTCATCTTTTCAAGAGCATGGTGTGTTTTCCCTGTATTGGTATCACCAATATGCAGCACATAGCGGACTTGGCGTTTGAAGGAGGGGGCGTATTCTGCTCCAAAAATGTCCTGCATCATCCGTTCTTCCGCTTCTTTTTTTCGCTGAATTTCTTCTTGCTCTTCTTTCTGCTTTTGCTCTCGAGCTTGGATGTCCTGTTTTAAAATATCCATATGCACCTTAAGTTCAAAAGGAACTTCGGATAACTTTAGAAGATCTGTTAGGTATTCTTCCTCGATATCTTCAATAAAAAAACTTTCTATATCATATAATGGCTGGGCAATACTGCCCTTTACAAATGAAGCTGATAATGGCTCATGAAAGGTTTCTTGAAAGTCAGTTTTAACTTGTTCAGGAAGCTGCTTTAGCACGCTTTGTGGAATAAATTCGGAGACAAAATCAGAAATTAATCCCTCATAAACAAAGAAATAGGTTTGATATTCATAATAACTCCTCCCCCAATGGATTGTTTTATGAATATCACCTGTCAATTCATTAAAAAATGTCGCCACCGTTGTATAGGCAGACGGATTAAATGCACCTTGATCTACTAATTTCTCTTCAAGAGCAAAGGTATCGACAGATTGAAACTTCACATTATTTTCGAGGTCTGCCGATAACTGTTTCGCTACGAAATGGCGCACATATAAATAGAATAGTTCATATTGTTCTTCTAGTATTCCGACTGCCATATCTTCTAATTTAGTTCGAATGAATTGTTTCTGTTCTTCTAGTTTTTTTTGTTCTTCTCGTTTTATAAAATTTTCTTTTGCCTCCAAGTAGCGTGCGGCCCATAAATCTCTGTTACCTTCGAATATTTCTTGTACCCATCCTATTACATCAAAGGGCTGATATAATCTCATTTCATCGCGAAATAGTTTATTAATGAGTTTTCGGTCAATCCCCTGAACCTCAAATCCCTTTTCGCTTAAAAATTGCTTTTTTTCATTTTTAGGAACATCATTGGTTGATTTATTCAACCAAACGTTCACCCAAATTTGTTCAAGATAATGAACACGTTCCGCTAAGTATTGATTAAACAAAGGCAGCGATTCTTTGGTTTCTAAATACCGATCAATGTCTTCAAATACTTTCATTTTGGTATGCTCGATTGCTTGAGGGTAAATGGCTGGTAATTTATTCATAATAGCCCCTCTCTTTCAATTTTGATTTTCCTTTTTCAATAAAGTTATGTATAATATGAATATAGATGATCATATAGTAAAAAAGACCGAGCTTGACGACAATCCACTCGGTCAGGCAATAGTTGGTTCCCTTAAAGGGGATCGGCGTATAGAGAATAATCCACCACTTCTGCTTGCCGGCTCAAGGGTGGATTATTTTTTTTTGTGGAAAGACAGAACTGTGACAATGAGACTAGCAAACGATAAGCTAAACATCAATGCCTGAAAAACTGTCAAGAGCATCACCCCCTTTCTGGTAGGAGATGTGCCGGCCACCCTTGAGAAAACTTATTCTATTGCATGTTTATTATAGCATTAAACATATTATCGAACAAGTGTTCTTTATATGTTGTGTTTCGTACAATATTGATCGACCAGTTCTTCAATTTGATCCATTTCTGGAAATTTCCCTGAAAATTGAAATTGAATTTCTTCAATAAAACTCTCTCGATTATATACATGAATAGCACCATTTTGTTTAATAACACTAAATTCAGGTACAAAACGATAACCGCTGCGTTCAATGGCACCCAAAATAAGTCCCCCTTTTCATAATTTTTTATAGTATTAGCAGAAACTTACAGGCTAAACCTTTAGGATGAAAAAGAGGATAGCTCCAAAAAAGAGAGCTATCCTCCAAAAAATTAAGCTGTTGTAAGTACTTCTTCTTTATTTAACTCATGACGAATGGTTGCTTGGGCGGCTGCTAACCGTGCAAGCGGGACCCGGTATGGGGAACAGCTGACATAATCTAAACCAGTTCTATAGCAGAAATCAATTGAGCTTTTCTCACCGCCATGTTCACCACAAATACCTGTTTTTAATAAAGGCTTAGTTGCACGGCCGAGCTTTACGCCTGTTTCAACTAATTTACCAACGCCTTCCTGATCAAGGACTGCAAATGGATTTTCTGGAAGTACTTTATTTTCAATATAGGCTTGCAGGAACTTACCTTCCGCATCATCACGGCTGTAACCAAAGGTTGTTTGCGTTAAATCATTCGTTCCGAAGGAGAAGAAATCAGCTTCTTCAGCAATTTGATCAGCCGTCAATGCTGCACGTGGAATTTCAATCATGGTACCAATTGTATAATCAATAGTCTTTCCTGTTTCCTCCTGAATCTTAATAGCCGCATCGATAACTAACTGACGCATTAATTTTAACTCATTTACATGCCCCACCAATGGAATCATGATTTCAGGCTGAACCACCATGCCTTTTTCAGCAAGTGTTGCAGCCGCATAGAAAATGGCTTTCGCTTGCATTTCATAAATTTCTGGATAAATGATCCCTAGACGGCAGCCACGATGACCAAGCATTGGGTTAAACTCATCTAAATGGCGCACTTTTTTAAGCAATTGTTCTTTTTTCTTCAATTCACTCGATTGAGGATCAGTTAATTGAAGTTTGGTTATTTCTACTAATAGATCTTCTTTATCAGGTAAAAATTCATGAAGGGGAGGGTCTAATAAGCGGATTGTTACAGGGAATCCCTGCATTGCTTCAAAAATCCCCTCGAAATCACCTTGTTGCATCGGTAATAGCTGACTAAGTGCTTCCATTCTCTCTCCTAAATTTTCAGCTAAAATCATTTTTTGGACAATGGGAATCCTCTTTTGGTCCATAAACATATGTTCTGTCCGGCATAAGCCAATTCCACCTGCCCCAAACTCAAATGATTTCCTTGCATCTTCAGGGTTATCGGCATTAGCACGAACACCAATTTTCCGCTCCTTGTCGGCCCACGCAAGCAACAACTGGAAGTCATCAGAAAGTTCAGGGTCAATCATTGGAATCTCCCCAAGCATAATTTCACCAGTCGACCCATCAATCGTAATAATATCACCATAGTTTACAAGAGTGTCACCAACGGTAAATTGTTTAGCTTTTAAGTCAATTTTTAAAGCCTCACAGCCACAAATACATGCTTTTCCCATGCCTCGGGCAACCACAGCTGCGTGGCTGGTCATACCTCCTCGGCTGGTTAAAATAGCTTGTGAAGCGACGATACCGTGAATATCATCAGGAGTTGTTTCAGGTCTTACAAGGATTACTTTTTTACCATCATTGCTGAGACTTTCCGCTTCATCTGCATCAAAAACAACCTGGCCAGTAGCTGCTCCTGGTGATGCTGGTAAGCCTTTTGCTAAAATTTTCTTTTCAAATTTGTCATCAATCCGTCGGTGCAGCAGTTGATTCAATTGATCGGGATCGACTCGCAATAAGGCTGTTCTTTTATCAATAATTCCTTCTTCCACCATTTCAACAGCAATGCGAATCGCAGCTGCTGCAGTCCGTTTCCCATTCCGTGTTTGCAGGATAAAAAGCTGCCCTCGTTCCACTGTAAATTCTATATCCTGCATTTCTTTGTAGTGCTTTTCTAGTCTTTTGCAAGTATCAGAGAATTGTTTGTATACCCCAGGCATTTCCTCCTTTAAAGTTGCAATAGGTTGTGGCGTCCGAATACCTGCCACTACATCTTCCCCTTGGGCATTAATTAAATATTCTCCATAAAGGACGTGCTCACCAGTAGATGGATTTCGGGTAAAGGCAACTCCTGTACCCGAATCATTTCCCATATTTCCAAACACCATACTTTGAATGTTAACAGCGGTTCCTAAATGATCTGGGATTTTATTCAAACGGCGATATACAATAGCCCGTTGATTGTTCCAAGAGTTAAAGACGGCATTGATAGCAAGGAACAGTTGTTCCTTTGGATCTTGAGGAAAGTCTTTTCGGGTGTGTTTTTTAACAATTGCCTTATAGCCTGCTATTACTCCCTGCCAATCCTCCGCTGTCATTTCTGGATCGGAAGAATAGCCTTTTTGTTCACGGGTTTCTTCTAAAAATTGTTCGAAATAATAAGTATCAATTTCAAGAACAACATTACTAAACATTTGAATGAAACGGCGGTAGGAATCATATGAAAAACGAGGATTTTTTGTTAAATTAGCTAGTCCTACAACTGTGTCATCATTCATTCCCAGATTTAAAATAGTATCCATCATCCCAGGCATGGAAAATACTGAGCCCGAACGAACGGAAACTAGTAAGGGATTTAGCGGATCACCGAGCTTTTTGCCCATTTTCTCTTCTAATTGCGTAAGAGCTTCTAATGTTTGTTTTTCAACTAATGTAGGAATAGTTTTACTAGCTTCATAGTAAGCATTACATGCCTGGGTAGTAATGGTAAAGCCAAAAGGGACTGGCAGACCAATTCGAGTCATTTCTGCTAAGTTTGCCCCTTTTCCCCCTAGCAACTCTTTCATATCTCCATTCCCCTCATGAAATAAGTAAACAAATTTGTCCATTATCAAAAGCTCCTCTCTTTTTTTAAAACATCTAATATTAAGCCTGCTGTCTCTTCTATTGCCTTGTTAGAGACATCAATGACAGGACAACCTACACGTTTCATAATTTTTTCTGCATGATCTAATTCTCTTAAAATTCGATCATAGCTTGCATAATTGGCCTGTGAAGCTAGACCTAAGGCCTTCAAACGCTCCTTACGTATTTCATTTAATTTATCTGGAGAAATGATAAGCCCAATGCAATTCTTTCTAGGAATCTGATATAATTCATCAGGTGGTTGGACCTCAGGGACTAATGGAACATTAGCCACTTTAAATCGCTTATGGGCTAAATACATAGAAAGTGGTGTTTTCGATGTCCGCGATACACCAATTAACACAATATCGGCCTTTGTTATTCCTCTTGGGTCACGTCCATCATCATATTTAACAGCAAATTCTATCGCTTCAATTTTCCGAAAGTATTCTTCATCCAATTTTCTCATCAGTCCTGGCTGGTGATGGGGTTCCTTATTAAATTTTGAAACAAATGCGTCCATTAGTGGACTAAGTAAATCCACTGCCAAAATCCCCTCTTCCCTTGCACGGTTGTCTAAATACTCTTTCAAAGTAGGAATGACAATTGTATACGCGATGATGGATCTGTCATTTTTCGCTAAAAGAATGACATCTTCAATATCTTCAAGGTCATCCACATATGAATTGCGGCGAATATCAACCTGGCCGCCATTAAATTGTGTTGCCACTGCTTTTACAACAAACTCAGCTGTTTCTCCAACTGAATCGGATACCACATAGACAACTTCTTTCTCTCCCAAAATATCAGCCACTCCTCTTAGTCTGATTTTTCTGCCATAATTTCTAAATATGCGCGTGTAATCGTTGTTTTCGTAATTCGACCCACTAGCAGGTATGTATGCGGTTGACTCTCCACTTCCTTTACAACTGGTAATGAGTCAATGTGATTGTGAATCATTTTTTTTGCTGCTTCTAATAAGGTTTCCTCTGGGTGGATGGTGATAATATTTGGCATTCTTGTCATAATAACGCTGACTGGTAATTCGTTTAAGTTTTGTTTACCAAGTGATGCTCTGAGCAAATCTTTTCTAGAGATAACACCCGCTAAACTTCCTTTTTCATCAACTGCATAAAGAGTCCCAACGTCTTCTAAAAATAATTGGACGATTGCATCATAAACGGAAGTCGATTTTCCAACAACAATTGGGAGGGCCTTATAATCATTTACATATTGATGCAAAAATCTTTCTGCTAGGCGTTTAACTTGAACTTTTTCGTTGAAAAAATAACCAACACGGGGTCTAGCATCTAAATTTCCCGACATGGTTAAGATTGCAAGATCCGGTCTTAAAGCAGCCCTTGTTAACGAAAGCCTTTCAGCGATATCTTTTCCAGTGATGGGTCCATTTTGTTTAACAATCTGCAGGATTTCATCCTGGCGTTTTGTCAGTTTAATTCTTACCACCCCCTTTTTTACAATAAATATGTTATATTCTATGACATTATTATAAATGTGCTATACTTATTTGTATATAGTATATTACATTTAAACAAAAATCGAAACAATATTTTCACAAATCAAGTAAAATTAAAATAAAAAAATCCCGTCTATTAGGACGAGATTTTGACTTACTTTTGGCAATTAGGACAATAATATGTTTTTCTTGAAGAAATCATTTTCTTCACAATAATCGCACCACATCGGTTACAGGTTAATCCTTCACGATCATATACTTGGAATTTCTCAGTGTATCCCCCTGTTAGATGGTCTCCATGGAATAGTGGGTTCTCCATATACCCTCCATGCTTTATCGCATTTTCTAAAATAAATTTCATTGATTGGAATAATTGAGTCCGCTCCACATTACTGATGTCATCAATATCCTTAGTTGGAAGGATTCCAGCATGAAAACAAATTTCTACTGAATAACAATTCCCAATCCCCGCCATAAATCCCTGATCAATTAACGTTGATTTAAGCCGCCCATGTTTGGAGCCGAGTAATTTTAAAAACTCATTTAAAGTAAATGTCTGATTCAAGGGTTCCGGACCTAAATTTGAAAGTTCTTGCTCAACATCATTTTGACTATATAGGTGGAGATATCCTAAACGAAGACCAATAAAATAAAGATGCTGCTGCCCAAATGAAAGCCGGATTTGTATAGTTCGTTTTGGTTTTTCTCCTTCTGTTCCGTAAAATATCCATCCGCCTAACATTAAATGCAATAACAGGACCTGTCCATTTTGCAATTGAAACAGCAAATGTTTTCCGCGCCGATTTATGTTTATGATTTTCTGGTGAAGAACTGTTTGTATAAAATGTTCAGGATTAATATTAATTGATTTTTCACGATTTACTTGAATATCTGATATCAATTGACCGGTTAATTTTTCATTTAGGAGGATTTTATAGTTTTCCATTTCTGGCAGTTCTGGCATGGAAAAACCCCTTCCTTTAAAGAAAGTTTTCATTAGGATTCCCCTATTTCAAAAAATTCGACCAAATAACACAAAAAAACCGAACAAAATTTGTTCGGTTCCTAATTAAAGATTATGTTTAAATATTCTATAGGAATAAAAATAAATAGAAGCAACGCCAATAATCAATGCAGCAAAAATAAATACATGATTATATATTAATCCAAAGAACCCATTGTTTGAAGCAATTCATTTGTTTGAGGAGATACATAAAGGGTTCGGCTTGGAAAAGCTACTTCTACTCCTTCTTCCTCTAGGATTCCCATGATTTCCAAATTGACTTCATGTTTAATTTTAATATGTTCTGCCCAGACAGTAGAATTCGTAAAAAAATAGATAAGAATATCCAGACTACTCTCATTGTAATGATCGAAGGCAACCATAATTGTATCCGGATGAATGTCGTCATGTGTCTTCAACAAATGTTCAATTCGTTTAACGACTCTTTGAATTTCGTCTTTTGTAGTTTGATAGTTAAGTCCTAAGTGAAACGTAATTCGTCTTTTCCCCATCCGACTCCAATTAGTAATAGCTTCGTTTGCAAGTGTTGCATTTGGAACTGTAACGAGAGCTTGACTAAATGTTCGAACTTTAGTGCTTCTGAAATTAATGTCCTCTACCGTCCCCTCAACGCTGGGAGTTAGGATCCAATCTCCAATGGAAAAAGGTTTTTCCGTTACAATCACAACTCCTCCAATTAGATTGCCTACTGCTTCTTTCGCTGCTAAGGCAAATGCCAGACCCCCTAGCCCCAGTCCTGCCACCAATCCATTTACGTCATAATCAAATTCCTGACCAATGATACTAATACTGATGGCAATTATGATGACACGAATGATTCTTGATATAAATGGAATCAAAATTAAATCTATCTTATTGTTGATTTTTTGATTAACACTCATTAATATCCCCGAGGTTGGTGATGACAAATTAAACAATCCCCAAGTAATTAATACAATGACCATGGAACGTAAAAATTTTAAAAATAAGGCATTGTGTTGTTCAATAAAAGGAAAATAATCCATAGCAAGATACAATCCTAAAATTATAAAGAACCATCCTAAAGGCCGTTCAAAACTTAAACATACTTGTGTAAAAAAGTCAGTGGGTGTTTTTCTAGACAATTTTAAAATCAACTGAAATACATATTTCGTAAAAATATTTCTAAAAAGAATAAATAAAAGCAAAATCCCTATAGAGATTCCTAAATTTTTTAACATGTTATAATCAACTTCCGCAGCTGAAAAAGCCATTACTAATGAATCAAAAACCATTTCTATTAAACCTTCCCTCTATATCGATACTTTATTAAATCATTTTTGAGTGAAATATTGATGAAATTCGGACCCAACATTACCTGTTTCTCAAAATATTGCACCGCAATATAATAACTTTTTTAGCAAGATAATTAAATACAACAAAAGTCTCAGTTTAATAACTTAAGAATTATATTGGTTGTTTTCATTTTCAGATTTCTATCACTCTAATGGATTCCATCAAGTATTTACAAGTATTCGATTATTTCTTCAAGAATAACAGGAAAATGTTTCCTTAATAACGAATAGAATTAATTTGTACAAACATTGTTCTGCAGAAAATAAAGTTTTTCTTTTGAGAGGAGTAAATCAATGTCTAGCACTATTGTTGAAAGCGTTTACGGTACACTTCAAGGGGAACAAATTAATGGTCTGTATGTATGGAAAGGAATACCTTATGCAAAACCTCCTGTCGGCCCTCTTCGATTTCGAGCTCCAGAGCAGCCAGATTCTTGGGAAGGTGTGCGCGATGCCACTTCGTTTGCACCTGTAGCCCCACAGTCACAAAGAGAAATAATGAACTTCTTTGGAAATGATATTTCAAATATGAATGAGGATTGTCTTTATTTAAATGTATGGTCAAAGGGAGCAGATGATAAAAAACGCCCTGTAATGGTTTGGATTCACGGTGGGGCTTTCGTTTCTGGCTCAGGCTCTAGCAACTGGTATGACGGGACTTCGTTTGCAACTCAAGGTGATGTGGTTGTCGTTACGATAAATTATCGGTTGGGAATATTAGGTTTCCTTCACCTTGCAGAAATTGGTGGAGAGGAATATGCGTTCTCTGGAAATTGCGGTATTCTAGATCAGGTCGCCGCATTACAATGGGTGCAAGATAATATAGCTGCGTTCGGCGGTGATCCGAACAATATAACGGTATTTGGTGAATCTGCAGGTGCCATGAGCATTGGTGTATTGCTTGGATTTCCTTCCGCACAAGGTCTATTTCATAAAGCAATTTTACAAAGTGGTGCTGCAGCAAATGTCCATTCTACTGCAAGAGCAACAAAAGTGGCGGGCCGTTTATTAGCTGAATTACAAGTAGAGCCAACGAATCTTTCCAAACTAGAAGAATTGCCTGTTGAACAATTAATACAAGTATCTGACCTCGTACCAGCAATGAGCTTAGGACCGGTTATAGATGGAATATCACTTCCAAAACATCCAGAAGAGGCTATTGCAGAAGGTTCTGCGAAAGACGTCACAATCTTAATAGGGACAAACAAAGATGAATACAATATTTTTAGTGTATTTGAACCTGAGTGGAAGGATGCCAATGAAACAAAGACCAAAGCGATATTTGAAAAAACATTTGGACATCTATTACCTGCTATTTCAGAACAGTTCTCCGAGGCGTTAAATCAAACACTATTTAATAAACTACTAACTATTCATATATTTAGATATCCTGCCCAAAAACTAGCAGAACTGCAGGATAATCAAGATGCTCCTGTTTGGATGTATGAATTTGATTGGGAAACACCGGTTTTTGGCGGTGCCCTTAAAGCCACACATGCGTTAGAGATTCCTTTTGTGTGGAATACACTTGAAAAGGGTAATACTGAAAACTTCACTGGTACTTCCCCAGATAGGCAACTTTTAGCGAGTCAAATGCATCAAGCCTGGATCAACTTTGCACGTAATGGTAATCCCAATACGGAAGCCCTTCCCGACTGGCCAAAGTATGAGAAAAATAATCGATCCACTTTGGTCTTTAATATTGAGAGTGCAGTTGTAAACGATCCAACCCGCGAAGATCGGATTAGATGGGAAAAAGCAGCCATGACGCTGAATTCTTAACGATAGATGGTCCGATTAATATATCCTCTTTTTTGGGGTAAAAGCATATAAACGAAAACATGTTAAGCAGTGTGTCTCCATGAAAATTCACACTGCTTTTCCATTATTCAATACGGGTTTTAATCCAGTGGATAATGTCTTTTTGAACCTGATGTTTATTTAGTTCATTCAATAATTCATGGCGGGCATCCTCATATAATTTCATACTTACATCCTGTACTCCAGCCTGTTTAAATTGCTGTGTAGTTTTTATGACACCTTTTCCACCTTTTCCACCTACGGGGTCCTTTTCCCCCGAAATAAGCAAAATAGGAAGCTCTAACGGAACCAGGCTAATGTTCTCTGGAATATTTATGTTTCCAAGTCCCTCGAGAAAATCATAGAAAAAGCCAGCCGAAAAAATACCCCCACATAAAGGATCAGCAATATATTTATCAACTTCTTTATCATCCCTGGTTAGCCAATCAAACTCAGTCCTGTTTGGGAGAAAAGCTTTATTGTAGTTTCCAAAGGTTAAATTATTTAGCAATTGACTTGGGGACATTCGGCCTTTCTTTTTGCTTTCTCGTGCGGCAACCATTTTGCCAATCCTCCCCATAATACCAGGATCTCCGCCGGTACCACACAGAATTACGCCAGACAGTCTGTCACCAAACAATTGGATATACCGTCTTGATAAAAAAGAACCCATACTATGGCCAAACAAAAAGATAGGAACATCCGGATAATCTTTTTCAAGGATGGCAGTCAGTTGACACATGTCTTCAACCACTTTTTCAAAGCCACGATCCTCAGCAAAGTAACCAATACTATTAGTCTTTTTTCCAGTCTCCCCATGACCGCGATGATCATTTCCAAAAACAAACACATTTTCAGAAACCAGTGTCTTAGCAAAGGAATCATAACGTGAGATATGTTCCGCCATGCCATGGGAGATTTGAACGATAGCTTTTGGCTTGCTCACATCTTCCTTGATCCATTTTTTCGCAAAAATTTCAACTCCATCACTTGATTGAAAAGTAAACTCGGATACAGCTGTCATTTCATACCTCTCCTTAAGTGTTCAAGTTTTTACAATAAAAAAACGCTTACTTTTTTCTAAACACTTTCCTTAAGAATACAAAAAGCACAGAAAAAAAAGAAGTTAAATATCTATCCCACCTTAAATTAAAGTTAAAACAATTTTATATTTCACCTATACTTGTACTTAATCCCTTCTGCAAAGCCTTTTCCAACAAAAAAAAAGCCTCTACCCATAGGATAGAAGCTTTCATATTACTCTTTACAGTTTATACCGATGGTCGGGGTCGAACCGACACTCCTCACGGAACACGATTTTGAGTCGTGCGCGTCTGCCAATTCCGCCACATCGGCAAATACATCATTTAATAGAATATAACAGGGGCAGTAGGAATCGAACCCACACTGAAGGTTTTGGAGACCTTAGTTCTACCTTTAAACTATGCCCCTAAATGGTGGAGGGGGACGGATTCGAACCGCCGAACCCGGAGGGAGCGGATTTACAGTCCGCCGCGTTTAGCCACTTCGCTACCCCTCCACATAAAGGAAAGTAAAAAACTGGAGGAGGAAGAGGGATTCGAACCCCCGCGCGGTGTTACCCGCCTGTCGGTTTTCAAGACCGATCCCTTCAGCCAGACTTGGGTATTCCTCCATTTTAAAGATATAAAATTAGTGGTAGCGGCGGAGGGGATCGAACCCCCGACCTTACGGGTATGAACCGTACGCTCTAGCCAGCTGAGCTACACCGCCATGATAATAATTAAAATACTTGCGGTGCTATCTCCGCCACTCTAAGAAAATAAGAGAGCGGAAGACGGGATTCGAACCCGCGACCCCCACCTTGGCAAGGTGATGTTCTACCACTGAACTACTTCCGCATTTATATAACTTGATACGGATGAAGGGACTTGAACCCCCACGCCTTTCGGCACCAGATCCTGATTCTGGCGCGTCTGCCAGTTCCGCCACACCCGCATAGAAATTTTTCTAAGACAGAAAAATAAAAAAAGTGCCGGCGAGAGGACTTGAACCCCCAACCTACTGATTACAAGTCAGTTGCTCTACCAATTGAGCTACCCCGGCAAATAATAGTTTGGAAAATATATGGTGGAGGATGACGGGATCGAACCGCCGACCCTCTGCTTGTAAGGCAGATGCTCTCCCAGCTGAGCTAATCCTCCATGTAAATAAACAGCCTGGCAACGTCCTACTCTCACAGGGACGCGTGTCCCAACTACCATCGGCGCTGAGAAGCTTAACTTCCGTGTTCGGTATGGGAACGGGTGTGACCTTCTCGCCTTAATTACCAGACTATTTAATTAGAGGTTCATTCCCTCAAAACTAGATAATACAGAAGAAGTTTTTAAACATGAGTTCACCTAAATACAAATGGTTAAGTCCTCGAACGATTAGTATCAGTCAGCTCCACATGTCGCCATGCTTCCACCTCTGACCTATCAACCTGATCATCTTTCAGGGTTCTTACTAGCTTGACGCTATGGGAAATCTCATCTTGAGGGGGGCTTCATGCTTAGATGCTTTCAGCACTTATCCCGTCCGCACATAGCTACCCAGCGATGCCTTTGGCAAGACAACTGGTACACCAGCGGTGCGTCCATCCCGGTCCTCTCGTACTAAGGACAGCTCCTCTCAAATTTCCTGCGCCCACGACGGATAGGGACCGAACTGTCTCACGACGTTCTGAACCCAGCTCGCGTACCGCTTTAATGGGCGAACAGCCCAACCCTTGGGACCGACTACAGCCCCAGGATGCGATGAGCCGACATCGAGGTGCCAAACCTCCCCGTCGATGTGGACTCTTGGGGGAGATAAGCCTGTTATCCCCGGGGTAGCTTTTATCCGTTGAGCGATGGCCCTTCCATGCGGAACCACCGGATCACTAAGCCCGACTTTCGTCCCTGCTCGACTTGTAGGTCTCGCAGTCAAGCTCCCTTGTGCCTTTACACTCTACGAATGATTTCCAACCATTCTGAGGGAACCTTTGGGCGCCTCCGTTACTCTTTAGGAGGCGACCGCCCCAGTCAAACTGCCCACCTGACACTGTCTCCCACCCCGATAAGGGGTGCGGGTTAGAATTTCAATACAGCCAGGGTAGTATCCCACCGACGCCTCCACCGAAGCTAGCGCTCCGGCTTCTCAGGCTCCTACCTATCCTGTACAAGCTGTACCAAAATTCAATATCAGGCTACAGTAAAGCTCCACGGGGTCTTTCCGTCCTGTCGCGGGTAACCTGCATCTTCACAGGTACTATAATTTCACCGAGTCTCTCGTTGAGACAGTGCCCAGATCGTTACGCCTTTCGTGCGGGTCGGAACTTACCCGACAAGGAATTTCGCTACCTTAGGACCGTTATAGTTACGGCCGCCGTTTACTGGGGCTTCGATTCAGAGCTTCGCTTGCGCTAACCCCTCCTCTTAACCTTCCAGCACCGGGCAGGCGTCAGCCCCTATACTTCGCCTTGCGGCTTCGCAGAGACCTGTGTTTTTGCTAAACAGTCGCCTGGGCCTATTCACTGCGGCTCTTCGAGGCTATGAACCTCAAAGAGCACCCCTTCTCCCGAAGTTACGGGGTCATTTTGCCGAGTTCCTTAACGAGAGTTCTCTCGCTCACCTTAGGATTCTCTCCTCGCCTACCTGTGTCGGTTTGCGGTACGGGCACCTTTTATCTCGCTAGAGGCTTTTCTTGGCAGTGTGGAATCAGGAACTTCGGTACTAAATTTCCCTCGCTGTCACAGCTCAGCCTTCACAGTGAACGGATTTTCCTATTCACCAGCCTAACTGCTTAGACGCGGCATTCCAACGCCGCGCTTACCCTATCCTCCTGCGTCCCCCCATCACTCAAACGATAAAGAGGTGGTACAGGAATATCAACCTGTTGTCCATCGCCTACGCCTTTCGGCCTCGGCTTAGGTCCCGACTAACCCTGAGCGGACGAGCCTTCCTCAGGAAACCTTAGGCATTCGGTGGATGAGATTCTCACTCATCTTTCGCTACTCATACCGGCATTCTCACTTCTAAGCGCTCCACCAGTCCTTACGGTCTAGCTTCAACGCCCTTAGAACGCTCTCCTACCACTGACACCTGATGGTGTCAATCCACAGCTTCGGTGATACGTTTAGCCCCGGTACATTTTCGGCGCAGAGTCACTCGACCAGTGAGCTATTACGCACTCTTTAAATGGTGGCTGCTTCTAAGCCAACATCCTGGTTGTCTAAGCAACTCCACATCCTTTTCCACTTAACGTATACTTTGGGACCTTAGCTGGTGGTCTGGGCTGTTTCCCTTTTGACTACGGATCTTATCACTCGCAGTCTGACTCCCACGGATAAGTCTTTGGCATTCGGAGTTTGTCTGAATTCGGTAACCCGATGAGGGCCCCTAGTCCAAACAGTGCTCTACCTCCAAGACTCTTACTACGTGAGGCTAGCCCTAAAGCTATTTCGGAGAGAACCAGCTATCTCCAAGTTCGATTGGAATTTCTCCGCTACCCACACCTCATCCCCGCACTTTTCAACGTGCGTGGGTTCGGGCCTCCATCCAGTGTTACCTGGACTTCACCCTGGACATGGGTAGATCACCTGGTTTCGGGTCTACGACCACATACTCAATTCGCCCTATTCAGACTCGCTTTCGCTGCGGCTCCGTCTCTTCAACTTAACCTTGCATGGGATCGTAACTCGCCGGTTCATTCTACAAAAGGCACGCCATCACCCATGAACGGGCTCTGACTACTTGTAGGCACACGGTTTCAGGAACTATTTCACTCCCCTTCCGGGGTGCTTTTCACCTTTCCCTCACGGTACTGGTTCACTATCGGTCACTAGGGAGTATTTAGCCTTGGGAGATGGTCCTCCCTGCTTCCGACCGGATTTCTCGTGTCCGGCCGTACTCAGGATCCACTCAGGAGGGAACGAAGTTTCAACTACAGGGTTTTTACCTTCTATGACGGACCTTTCCAGATCGCTTCATTTACCCCGTTCCTTTGTAACTCCATGTTGAGTGTCCTACAACCCCAAGAGGCAAGCCTCTTGGTTTGGGCTATGTCCCGTTTCGCTCGCCGCTACTCAGGGAATCGCGTTTGCTTTCTCTTCCTCCGGGTACTTAGATGTTTCAGTTCCCCGGGTATGCCATCAATACCCTATGTATTCAGGTAAAGATACTGCTCCATTACGAGCAGTGGGTTTCCCCATTCGGAAATCTCCGGATCAAAGCTTACTTACAGCTCCCCGAAGCATATCGGTGTTAGTCCCGTCCTTCATCGGCTCCTAGTGCCAAGGCATTCACCGTGCGCCCTTTCTAACTTAACCTAAAAGGTTATTTCTCTTAACTAAATTAAGAGAGAAAACTAAAATGGCGATTACTCGATGTTTTCTTGCTTCTTCTTACGATTATCTAGTTTTCAAAGAACGAATGTTATGCATTGAGAGAATTGCTCCCTCAAAACTAAACAAACAAAAAGCGGTCAACTTTATCAGTCCACAAGGACTGCATATTCCTTAGAAAGGAGGTGATCCAGCCGCACCTTCCGATACGGCTACCTTGTTACGACTTCACCCCAATCATCTGTCCCACCTTAGGCGGCTGGCTCCTTGCGGTTACCCCACCGACTTCGGGTGTTACAAACTCTCGTGGTGTGACGGGCGGTGTGTACAAGGCCCGGGAACGTATTCACCGCGGCATGCTGATCCGCGATTACTAGCGATTCCGGCTTCATGTAGGCGAGTTGCAGCCTACAATCCGAACTGAGAATGGTTTTATGGGATTGGCTAGGCCTCGCGGCTTTGCTGCCCTTTGTACCATCCATTGTAGCACGTGTGTAGCCCAGGTCATAAGGGGCATGATGATTTGACGTCATCCCCACCTTCCTCCGGTTTGTCACCGGCAGTCTCCTTAGAGTGCCCAACTGAATGCTGGCAACTAAGAACAAGGGTTGCGCTCGTTGCGGGACTTAACCCAACATCTCACGACACGAGCTGACGACAACCATGCACCACCTGTCACTCTGTCCCCCGAAGGGGAACGTCCTATCTCTAGGAGTGTCAGAGGATGTCAAGACCTGGTAAGGTTCTTCGCGTTGCTTCGAATTAAACCACATGCTCCACCGCTTGTGCGGGCCCCCGTCAATTCCTTTGAGTTTCAGCCTTGCGGCCGTACTCCCCAGGCGGAGTGCTTAATGCGTTAGCTGCAGCACTAAGGGGCGGAAACCCCCTAACACTTAGCACTCATCGTTTACGGCGTGGACTACCAGGGTATCTAATCCTGTTTGCTCCCCACGCTTTCGCGCCTCAGCGTCAGTTACAGACCAGAAAGCCGCCTTCGCCACTGGTGTTCCTCCACATCTCTACGCATTTCACCGCTACACGTGGAATTCCGCTTTCCTCTTCTGCACTCAAGTCCCCCAGTTTCCAATGACCCTCCACGGTTGAGCCGTGGGCTTTCACATCAGACTTAAAGGACCGCCTGCGCGCGCTTTACGCCCAATAATTCCGGACAACGCTTGCCACCTACGTATTACCGCGGCTGCTGGCACGTAGTTAGCCGTGGCTTTCTGGTTAGGTACCGTCAAGGTACCGGCAGTTACTCCGGTACTTGTTCTTCCCTAACAACAGAGCTTTACGACCCGAAGGCCTTCATCGCTCACGCGGCGTTGCTCCATCAGACTTTCGTCCATTGTGGAAGATTCCCTACTGCTGCCTCCCGTAGGAGTCTGGGCCGTGTCTCAGTCCCAGTGTGGCCGATCACCCTCTCAGGTCGGCTACGCATCGTCGCCTTGGTGAGCCGTTACCTCACCAACTAGCTAATGCGCCGCGGGCCCATCTGTAAGTGTCAGCGTAAACCGACTTTCAGCTTTTCCTCATGAGAGGAAAAGGGTTATCCGGTATTAGCATCGGTTTCCCGATGTTATCCCAGTCTTACAGGCAGGTTGCCCACGTGTTACTCACCCGTCCGCCGCTAATCTTCAGGAGCAAGCTCCTAAAGATTCGCTCGACTTGCATGTATTAGGCACGCCGCCAGCGTTCGTCCTGAGCCAGGATCAAACTCTCCAATGAAGTTGAGTTGATTAGCTCATAAATGTTACGTTGGCTTAGTTTCATATGAAACTAATATTATTGTTTGTTGACGTTTTTGTTTGTTTAGTTTTCAAAGAACAATCTACTAATCTACCGATTAGCGACATTTGTTATTCTAACATAATGTCTTCACGGTGTCAACTTCCTTCAATATAATTTTTATATTTAGAGTCAGAATTTAACTCATATCGTGGAAGCGACTTTCTTATAATACTCTCCTTTATATCGTAAGTCAACTAGTAATTTGCATTTTAAAGATGTAATTAACTGTCCTTAATACCTACAAGCCATAAAAAACCCCTTGCAAAAGGGGTTTTTCTCATTAAACAAGGGGGATTTTTTACTATTTAACTGCCTTCAAAACAATGGCTTCTCCTTTAAATGAAATGACTTTTCCGTTTTCAATAATAACTTTAAACTTATCCTTTATCCTTTGTGATGACTCTAGGAAACTTTGGGACAACTTCTCCTTTTCGTTTTTAGGTAAGTTCATTCGGTTACACCAAGATTCAAAATGAAAAGTCTTTTCAAACCGATGCCATTCATGAATGGCAAAACCAACCATTTCAATCATATGAAGCCATTCACTTTTCTTCCATGCTCGAAAATGACTGTAATCCCGCGTTTTTTCTATCCTATTATAAAAGTGATCAAACTCATCATCTTCGGGAACCACATTATCATCAAGTAAAAAATATCCCTCCGGTTTAAGTACACGGTACGCTTCCTGAAGAAACTTCTTTACATTTGGAAAGTGGTGTGGCGCAATCCTACAAGTCACAATATCATATATCTCATCTGAGAGAGGCAAATTTTCAGCATCACCTGTTTTAAATTCAACATTTTGAAAGCCGTTTCCTTTTATGAACTTTTCAGCAGCTCGTAACATTTCAGTTGTCAAATCAAGGGCGGTTACTTCTTTAACCAATGGAGCAAATGCATTTGCCGTATGACCGCCACCTGTCGCAACATCGAGTAACTTTTCGTTACCGGTAACCAATACCATTTCAACTAATTTTTGCAAGTCCTTGCCACCCTTATGAATGGTACTACTCACATAGGCATCTGCACTTTTTCCGAATTGCTGTTGAACATCTTTTTTCATATCCATTTATTCCATCCCCCAATACTTCTTTATAGATAAACTATAAAACGGTAATACCATAAAGAAAATTACGGGTAATTTATCAAGAACAATAAGATATTCTTATTAATATTAGAATTTAGTCCATGAGTTCCAGAACCACTGGACAATGGTCACTTCCCATTACATTACAATGAATATCAACATTCTTAAGGCGGCTGCTTAAACTTTCTGATACGATAAAGTAATCAATACGCCAGCCAATATTCCTTTCGCGTACTTTGTTCATGTACGACCACCATGTATAAGCTTCTTTTCGATCCGGGTAAAAATGTCTATAACTGTCAATAAATCCTGCTTCAAGGAGCGAGGTCATTTTCCCCCGTTCCTCATTTGTAAAACCCGAGTTCCCAATATTTGTTTTTGGATTACGAAGATCGATCTCCTGGTGTGCAACATTTAAGTCTCCACAGAAAATAACAGGTTTTATTTTATCTAATTCTTTTAAGTGCTGTAAGATACGGTCTTCCCAATTTAACCGATAATCGATTCTCGCTAAATCTCTTTGGGAATTAGGTGTATAAACATTGACGAGGAAAAATCTATCAAACTCCAAGGTAAGAATGCGGCCTTCTCCTTCACTCTCATCGGTTCCAACCCCATATTTAACGGAAAGGGGTTTGTATTTAGTAAACACAGCCGTACCTGAATAGCCTTTTTTAATAGCATAATTCCAATATTGAAAGTAACCGTCTAACTCGAGTGTTATTTGCCCCTCTTGCAGTTTTGTTTCCTGTACACAGAAAATATCAGCATCCACTTCGTGAAAATAATCCAAAAATCCTTTTTTTACACAAGCCCTGAGGCCGTTAACATTCCATGATACTAATTTCATTTTTAATTCCTTCTCCCTTGCTGCGCGTTTACATTTTATTTTTTCATTTTGTCTGAACCGTTGAAGAAAGGCAAGAAAAAAAGCCAGAATATGACTGTTCTGACTTTTTTCTTGCCTTTTAAAAAGGAGGAAAATTCTTATCGAGTAGTCGTTTTGAAAAAAGCTCAGACGCAGGGACAATTTTTATATTTCTTTTTTTAAATTCTTCTATGGATTGAAACACTCCAATGGAACAAATCTTTCCTGTGATGCCCACATGACCAATTGCAATACCTGAACCTTTAATTTCAGTAACTTTTGCCAATCTAATCATTTGTTTGTGAACATATGTTGAAGATGAAATGTCGTCAAGGAATACATCTCGTTTTAAGAGTGGGACACCCAATTCTTTTGCAACTTCCGGGAATTTCGATCCACTGCTTGTTCCACTGTCGATAATATATAGCTTCTTTTCCTTGGCTACTTCTACGATAGCTCGAACAATTTCTTCATTTTCTACGGCTAATGAACCCATGTGGTTATTTAATCCCACCGCATAAGGGACACTTTTAATTGCTTCCTTTACACGGTTTCTGACTTCTACTGGAGTGAGGTCTACCGTAATCGGCTTCGGACCAAGCCACGATCTTTTTCCTTTTTTGGGTTCCATAGGCAAATGAATCATGACTTCAAAACCATTTTGATGAGCCCATTCTGCGTGTTCTTTCGATTTTTCTGAAAAAGGCATTACAGCAGCAGTAATTGGAATGTCACCTTCTAAAAAATCTTGAACACCTCCGTTTCCACCTCCAAAATCATCAATAATAATAGCTGCCTTCAGTTGTTTCGAAGGTTGATCTTCGGCGAATGCTGAATAGGGTATGGTTAAAAATAACAATTGGATTAGAGCAGCCAGCTTTTTCATCGTTACCTCCAAAGTGCATTTTTACTGTTAATTTACCCTATGAATAATTTATCATTCTACATTGCAATCTTTTGCAGTAATAAGAATTTTTCATCATCCATTAAATAAGAACCCCTTATTACGTATAACAGTGCAAGCGAGAGTATAAAAAAAGAGAGCTAAAATTAATTCAGCTCTCTCATACTATTTATTCTACATCAAAAACCTTTACTTCGACCATTTTATCACCATTACGCATGGATTTTGCTGTTTCCAGGCCTGAAGTCACCTGACCAAAAACAGTATGAACTCCATTTAAATGTGGCTGCGATTCGTGAACAATAAAGAATTGGCTTCCGCCAGTGTCTTTACCTGCATGTGCCATTGATAAAGATCCAGGTACATGTTTATGTGGATTCCCTGCTGTTTCACATTTAATTGTGTAACCAGGTCCACCCATCCCAGTACCAGTTGGATCTCCGCCTTGACTTACAAAGCCAGGAATAACGCGGTGGAAAATAACACCATCATAAAAGCCTTCATTTGCTAATTTTTCAAAGTTAGCTACTGTACCTGGTGCTTCGTTTGGAAATAGATCAAATTCAATTTTCTCTCCGTTTTCCATTACTATGTATCCTTTTTTAGCCATTTGAAAACACTCCTTTATGTAAAAATCATTTTTATCATACACTTTTCACAACAGAAAGGAAAGTTTAGCCACTTAATAATTTTCAACACCTCATCATATTTTCACTACTTTGTGGTATTATAGTAATACCCCTTCCGAACATTCGCTTGTTGCGGGACACTTAACCACTGTACGGACGGAAGGGGCTGGTGCTAATTAGTTGGCATCACGAAAGCCGAGACCATGGTCTCGGCTTTTTGCATTACCGATTTGGGTTTGCTAACCAATCATGAAACATTACAAGAATTGTTAAGAAGACCAAATAACCAAAGCCAGTGTAGATATGCATCCATCCATCAGAATGGCTGAAAAAACCTAATAATTCCGCTAATCTCTCAAACACTGGCATTAATAAACTTAAAAACAGAATGACTCCGGCTTTTCCCCATTTGTTTAGGGGAATGATGCTATGCAAGAAAAGAAACACAAATATTGGCAAACCGATTAAGGTAAAGGCAATATTAATCGAGAATATTTCCGGAAAGGGCCTAATAGTAAACTGATAAAATTGTTTTCCTACAAGATATAGGTCTAAATACGTTCCCAATAGGCTGGCAAGTATCATACTTCCAAAATAATATTTACCTTTAAAAGGTAATCGCTTTTTTTGCAAGGGTAGCGAGTTCGAGTCGTTCAAGTGTTTTACAGTATTCATCTTTAATCTCCCCATCAATCATTTCATGATCTTCTATTAAATAATTAACTACACTAATGTCACTGAACCAATCTCCTCTTTCCGCTCGATTGTGGTTGACATTTTTCCAAGCATTTTCTAGTGTGGGACTATAAAGTTTTCTTGCTCCGGGTCTTAGCTGACAGGTTTTTAAGCGAAGTTGATAAGGAAATCCCGGCGTGCCTTCATTGACACTATTAAACAAATGCGGCCAAAAATCCTTTCTCGAACCGGTATGCGGATGTTTTTGGGCCCAATCAACTATCTGGCTGTGAATTTCCTTATTATTAAATAGGAGAGAATATAACCTTTTTCCAAGTAAGATTCGTTCATGAACAGATTCAAACTGATGAAGTGTTTGTCCGACTAAATTCTGTTTTCCATACGGAAAGAGTATATGGTTAAACGAGAACCAATCTTGCAGCATAAATTCGAATTTGTTTAATACATCTTTTTGATATTGTGGATTTTGAACCACCCTTTTTTCGAGATAGCTTTGCTCATTAATAACCAAAGCGATGGCAAGGAAATATTTGTCTCGGGTTCTCCAAAACTGATTCCAAACTGTTTCCATAAATATAGAAATATTCAATTGATTCAATAACTGAAACAACGGTTTCTTTTGCACTAGGCTTTCTTCATAAAGTAAAAATTGCGGGTATACGTCTTGAAAAATTAACCAATTGCCTCGCTCTAAAAAATCAAAGAATAAATTCCGATCTTTTTTTGTCATCAGCCTAGTTAAAAATTCACCCTTTAAATCCGTCATGTTCCATCCGCCATTTCTAGAAACCATGTGTCCCAAAAAGGCCCAGTGTATTTCCGGATGGCGAAGATAAAAGTCAAGATAGGCCTTTGTCCTTGTAACATTGTTGAGATTATATTCCTGTGTTGTCCGTTTAATTCTGTTCAGCAGATTTTTTTCCTTTGGGGTTAGCGGGTGATTAGCTGCCGCTTTTGTACTTTTATTTTTTAATACTTCCGAAATAATTTGAAGTGGCGTTTTCTCACGATTTTTTCTAAAAATAATGGGACATCTCCTCCCTTACGAATTCTCCTGCCCTCATGAGAATATGTATAGATGAGAATATTTTTTGGGAGAGGAATGTGAAAGTAGAATGGCAGATACACAAAAAGGCATTGATTGGATAATTGAAAGGCTGCGAAAAGACCAATCTCCCGATGGCTCATGGGCTTATCCCTTTGAAACGGGTGTTTCAACAGATGCATATATGATTATTTTATTACGCTCATTAGAATTAAATGATGAAGAATTGATTCAGGGTTTAGCAAAAAGGATCATTAATAAACAGGAGAAAAATGGAGCCTGGAAACTTTTTTATGATGAAGGCGATGGAAATTTAACTGCAACAGTTGAAGCGTATTATGCCTTGTTGTATTCAGGTTACTACAAGAGAGAAAATCAACGGTTACGAGCAGCTGAAAAATTTATTTTAGCCAATGGCGGCTTAGAAGAAGCAAGTATGTTTACAAAAGTAATGCTTTCATTAACTGGGCAATATCCTTGGCCAGAAACTTCCCCGCTGCCAATCGAGATTATTCTCCTTCCACTAAATTTTCCCATTAACTTTTATTCGTTTTCTGTTTTTGGCCGGGCAAATCTTACACCCCTCATGATAGTAGCAGATAGGAAATTTACAATAAAAACATCGAAAAGTCCAGAATTGTCTCATCTCCATTTAGCTCGAAACCAGGAACATCCCTGGACTCGTTCTCCTGAATATCGTTCCTTGTTTTCCTATCTAAAAGAGGGGGTAGAAAATTTACTAGGCTTACCTGAACGGCTACACAATTTAGCAATGGAAATTGCAAAAAAATATATGCTCGACCGAATTGAGGAGGATGGCACCTTTTATAGTTACTATAGTTGTACTTTTTTAATGATTTTCGCCCTTTTATCACTTGGCTACAAAAAAACTGACCCTATCATTACTAAAGCGGTGGATGGAATTAAATCAATGAAATGCGAGATCGACAGCCTTCCACACATGCAATATACTACCGCCAATGTGTGGAACACGTCTTTGATTAGTTTTAGCTTACAAGCAGCCGGAGTCCAGCCGGAGGACCCGATGGTTACAAAAGCAAATCAATACCTACTAGAGAGGCAACATCATAAATTTGGAGATTGGGTCATTCATAACCCAAACAACCTACCTGGAGGCTGGGGGTTTTCTCATATAAATACCATGGTTCCCGATGTAGATGATACGACAGCCGTATTACGCTCTATTTCACGGGGTGTTTCTACCAAGCTGCAACCCTGGAAAAGCGGAATCACATGGCTGCTCTCAATGCAAAATGATGACGGCGGCTGGCCAGCCTTTGAAAAGAACACAAACTCCAACTTGTTACAGTTTCTCCCCATAGAAAAAGGAGAATTTATCTTGGCGGACCCTTCTTGCGCCGATCTTACGGGCCGGACGCTTGAATTCCTAGGAAACTATACAAATTTATCAACGGATCATACTGCGATTAAAAAAGGGGGTCATTGGCTTCTCCGAAATCAAGAAAAGGATGGCTCTTGGTATGGCCGGTGGGGAATTTGTTATTTGTATGGAACCTGGGCCGCCATAACAGGCCTTAAAGCAGTTGGGGTACCGCCCACCCATTCTTCTATCCAAACATCAGTTAGTTGGTTAACTGGAATCCAAAACAAGGATGGCGGTTGGGGAGAATCCTGCCATAGTGATAGTAAAAAAGTGTATGTTCCCTTACAAGCAAGTACATTGACCCATACTAGCTGGGCACTTGATGCCCTGATTTCTGTTTCAGAAAGACCGACAGTATCAATTCAAAAAGGAATCGCCTTTTTGCTAGAATCAATTGAAAAAGAAGATTGGACAACTGACTATCCAAAAGGACAAGGAATGGCTGGTGGATTCTATATTCATTACCATAGCTATCGCTTTATATTTCCGCTAATGACATTAGCAAACTATCAAAAAAAGTTCCCCTCATAATGAAAAACATCGGCGGATAGATTACCCATCCGTCGATGTTTTTAGGTAGAGATGTATTCGCGAAGCTTTGTATAGATTTCAACAATGTGAATCATTTTCATTCTTACCAACCCGCTTGATGACGGAGCAACAAAATCAATAACCCCCGGAACAATCGATTCGGTCTGCTTGCCCCATGGAGCTAATTTCCGACCACTGTATTGCTGGTAGACACCCTTCCCTACAAAACAAACTACTTTGGGCTTAAATTGTTCGATTTTTCTCCTTAAAATCTCTCTTCCTTCTATGTACTCTTCCTTTGTAATTTCATCCGCTGCCTTCGTTGGTCTTGCAACAATATTTGTAAAACCAAATCCTATGTCTAGTAACTGAGCATCTTCTACTGCTTCATATTTCCGCGCTGTTAACCCTGCTTCATATAAAATTCTCCAAAAACGATTATTTGGATTGGCATAATGGTGTCCAACTTCACCTGAGCGAATACTTGGATTAAAACCAACAAATAAAATCTTTAAATCAGCTTTTACGTGATCAATTATGGGATTCACATTCATTTTTTTATTCTCCTAATTTAAACCGTCATAATTTTAATTTTACCATATAGTTTTCAGATTTTTTTCAGTGTCCTGAATTATACTGCAATCAAAAGAATTGAGGAGGTTTAATAAAGTGCAAAGTAAGTTTAAAAAGCTGTTGATGTTACTAGTAACTATAATAACCCTTTTTTCGATTGGAACAAGTGTTATTGCTGATGATGGGCAAGAACATGGCGACGATGATGATGGAGAAAAACATGAGTATTATCAAGAAAATAATGATCATGATGACGATGATGAGTACGATGAGGATCGTGATAACAATTGGGAAACACAGCAAAATCAGGATGCTCCATGTCAACCTACAGAATTTTGGAACATTTGGTCCTGAGAGCCTAAATTCCGAAGACATTTTGTATTAACGAATCTTCTTTCGTACTAATTTTACTAATGCGTCAAAGGCATTTTCAGAAACATCGCTATCATACCCCCATAAGCGTTCAAATAACACATCTCTTGTCACGACTTGATTATGATTCCGCATTAATATTTCAAGAAACTGGTATTCCTTTTTTATTAATTCAATTAGGAAATCTTCACGTTTTAACTCATGCGTGTTGAGGTTGAAGATAAAATATCTATCGTGATTATATCCTCTAGCGTTTTTTCTTTTCTACGGCTAATCGCCCGTATCACTTCTAATAATTCATTAAATTCGAATGGCTTTACTATGTAGTCATCCGCACCTGAGTCTAATCCAGTAATGATATCCTCAATAGAATCTTTTGCCGTTACAAATAAAATACCGCATTGGCTTCCTTTTTCACGCAGTCTTTTATAACCTGAAAGACCATTTTCTCCCGGTATAGCATTCAATCCAAAATGGTAAAATCATATGGAGAGATTCTGGCACTCTCGTATGCTTCCTTTCCGTTTATCACCCAATCGACACGATGATATTCTTTTTGTAATAGCAACATTTTCTAAGGAAGAAATGAAAAAAACGTGAACATAACTACTGCCAAGATAACCAACAATCATTCCGTCTGCACTTGTCTCCATGAAGTAATAAACGTTGCAAGGAGGCCAATAATCGAAATAATTAACAACGAGAATAATAGCCTAGGATCTTTAAGGAGCAACAATCCAATCAGAATAACTACAGCATCCATTGCTACCATAATCACCCCTACATTTACCTTTGTCCATTTTGCAATTAAAAGGGCAAGCAAGTCCATCCCGCCTGGGCTGATATGGTTTCTAAGCATGACACCTACGCCAACCCCAATAATGATCGCACCCAAAATCACACTGCTTATTAACGGCAACTGCACCGTACCACTTAATGGAAGAAGCAATTCGACCATTATACCTGAAAAACATACTCCAGTTAATCCATTATAAAAAAGGTGGCGATCTGATTTAAAGGCAAATAGGTAAACTGGTATATTTAGTAGAATAAAGGCCAACCCTGCCTTTATCCCCAATACATATTTTAACAAGAGACTTATGCCAAAAAATCCCCCATTAATTAAGTGAAACGGGAGGATAAAACCATTAATTCCAATGCTAATCATCGTGCTTCCAAATCCGATAATTGCTAATTTTTTCAGCATCCCATCATTCCTTGTCCATGTTCTTTAATACTACTAATATGATTAAAATAGATATTTCATTCAACGGGTTCAAAAAACGGTTATGACAATCAAAAAAACAGAGCCATCAAAGACTCTGTTTTCAAACGGTAGCGGCATGGTTTTCTTTATGTCGTATTTGTTTTGCCAAGGAAACAAACATTGTTAAAAAAGGTAATATCCATAAGAATAGTGCATAGGGTAAATACTCAAGTAAGGGAATTCCAACAATGGTACTACACATAATTGCTAGGACACTCCACGGGACCACACCCGGAAAAAGCAGTGTCGTATCCCCCATCACTCTAGCTAACTCTTCTTTCCCATATTTATTTGCCCAGTGTGGAAGAAAAGACCTCCCCGTTAATATGATGGGTAATGTTTGGTTAGCTGCAATCAGCGTGATAAGAAGCGTTGCTATGAGTGCTTTCAATGTATCACCACTTAACGACCTGGATGATTTCAACCATTTATCCAAATAAGGCTGAATCACATTCAATTCTTCTATTAAACCGTTATACGCACCAGCTATCGCTAAAAATAGCAGTAATTCATACATATGAGTGAATCCCCCGCCAAGACCATCAATACCGTACCATAACGCCGCAGTCAACTTCGATAAAGAGACATCGTTTAGTACAGCAATCGCAGCAGCTGATAGAATACTAGAAAGAAACGCATAAATGATACTCAAACGACAAATGACCATGATAATTAAAACCATCGGTGGAATAAACCTAGTCATAGAAATCTCACGCCAAGTTAAATGACTTGGATTTATTGTAGCCACTTGGTTTGAGATACGCCAATCCATTACACCATAAAAAATAATGCAAATCACGATTGCAGCTATTGTTGTTATTAGCATCGCTTTCCACTGCTGTTTCACTGGTACTTCAATAGTGTGCGATAGTAATTGATGTGCACTTGAAAACGGGGATGTCCGGTCTCCAACAAAAGCACCTGAGACCAACGCTCCCGCTACTATGGCAATTGGCAGATGGAGAAGCAATGCCGTGCCTAAGATTGGAACTCCAATTGAACTTAATGTCCCGATTGTGGTACCAAGAAGCATTGAAAATAGCATGGCAATAAGAAAAGAAAGAACAAAGAAATGATGTGGGGCTATAAAATAAAGAGCCACCCGAACCAATTGTTCAATTGTTCCAGATAAATACCAAGATGGAAGTAAAAAACTAACCAAGAATAAAATGATAATAACAATTCTCGCTTTATGTACACCTTGTAAACTAATTTTTAATATCTGCTTTGCTGAAATATGTTTCTTTAAAGAGAGAACATATAGAACGATATAGCCAGGTAAGAAACCTATTACCAGTGGCTGTTGGAAAATAACGGAACAGATTACCCCTACTATTGTAATAAAAAGAAGAAAAAAGACTTGTATTAAGGAAAACGCTGCAATCATGACATCCCACCTTTACAACTTTATCCATTATAAAAAAATTTTTGTATTTTGAAAAGCCTCAAAAAAGGTGCAAAAAAAAGCCGCAATAAATGGCAGCTCCATTACAATTAAAAGTTTTATAAACATTTGGACATTCTTCACAGTACGTCTATTCATGAAAAAAGATACCTTTTTCTTGATGACAACCTTCTTCGGTAGACAAATCTTCTAAGGTCATCATCTGTTAAATTGCCATCAAAAATTAAAAATAATAATGACTGGAACTCCGGATATTTCTCCATAACAAAAAGAGCAAACTCCTTGCGTTTGCCCTTCAATTTCTTCTTAAATTCTTCCTGACCGATGATTTCATTCAGCTGTCCCTCATAATAAGCTTTAGTATCTTCCCACTTTTTCTTGCGGTTTCCCAAAATTTCACGAGCGAAAACAGGTAGTTTATCAATAACCGAATCAATATAGCCTTCTGACCACATAATCATTTTATCCTTTTCAGTTAACTCAAAAACCATTTTCATTAATTCAAGATCGTCACCTGCACTACTGGCTGCATGTTTCCCTACCCGATTCACTCTTTGTCCACCTCTTAATCATCTAATTTCGTTATACATCTGCTAGTGAATATTTGATATCATTATCCTTTTTCTTCTTGTCAAGCCAAGTCGCATATTCAGAATCGATTTTTTTGATCAAACAGAGTCTCTTTAATTTCGACCTAACTCTTATTATAGTTTGCTTCGGCTACTTTTTTAGCCATCATTTTAATAATATGGTACCCATTCTACTTTTTTATTTTGTTATATAAATGCCATTCTTTTATTTTCTCCCAACTATTCCGTTAACTTCGCATTTAATGTAATCTGCTTTCCATCACGGTAAACCTCGAATTTGATGGAGTCACCTGTCTTTACTTTTGAATATAAAAACTTTCGTAATTCCGATGAATTAGCAATCTCCGTTCCATTCATCGAGACGATTACGTCCTTCGGTTGGAATCCAGCCCGTGAAGCTGCAGAATTAGGGTCAATATTCATAACCAAGACACCTTTTTTGACGTTCTCAGGAAGGTTTTGCCAGTACATTTGTGGAACTTCATCTAAATCAGCAAGTCCGACCCCAAGATACGGACGGTCCACTTTTCCACTCTTAATTAATTGGTTCACGATTGGTATCAAGTCATTACTTGGAATAGCAAAACCTAAACCTTCCACACCACTTTCAGCTATCTTCAAGCTATTGATGCCAATTACTTGGCCCTGAGGATTGATTAATGCCCCGCCGCTATTTCCTGGATTAATTGCTGCATCGGTTTGGATAACATTGGTATCCCAATTTCCTGCAGAAGTTGAAACGGAAATGCTTCGATCAATTGCACTAACGATCCCTTGTGTAACAGTTCTTGATAAATTAAGTCCGAGTGGATTCCCAATCGCATACACCTGGTCTCCAGGTCTTAGTTTTGAAGAATCCCCAAAATTAGCTGTTGCCGTAACATATTTAGCATCTATTTTTAATACAGCCAAGTCTGTTAAGGCATCCGTACCAACCACTTCGGCTGTTGTCTTTTGTCCATCATATAAGGAGATCTCCAATTTTGCAGCACCTTCAACAACGTGATTATTGGTCACAATATAGGCTGTGTCATTATTCTTCTGAAAAATCACACCAGAGCCTGACCCACTCTCCACACTTTGCGAGGAATTTGAATTCCCATTTGAATTTCCCCAAAAATCATTGTTTTGCTGCTGTTGATAATTGACAACCCCAACAATGGCTTTTGAAATATTCTCCACCATATCTGCAATAGAATTTGTGGAAGCCATAGTTGGCTGAGCTGATACCGGCTTAGCGGTAGATGCAGTATTACTAGATACTTGATTTCCTGTGCCGGAATAATAGTTTTTTAAGTAATCCGTATGAGGAAGAACAGTTAGGGTTAATAACGATCCAATTACACCCGCTGCAACGGTCGATGCCAATCCTCGAACCACCCGGTTTTTAGGTTTAGGCTGTTGGTTTGTACGAGTTTGTTTTTCTTCCGAAGGTATTTCTATTTCTTCAATTCCTGCTGTTTTCAGGCGATCCTGGGTTTCAACAACGTCGTGAGAATCCACCGTATAAGTAGCATCAACTGCATGATCGCTTTCCTCTGAATGACTAACATTGATTTTATCAAGAGAATTTTCTTCTGGACTTTTATGTTCAGATATCTCTGGTGAAGTTGGTTGGTTGTTCTCAAATTCATTTTCATTTTTGAAATCCATTTCAATCGATCTCCTTTAGGTTTGTTTCTTATCTTGTCTTTACTTTACCTCACAAATCTTAACAAATTATTAACAAACCTTAACGAGTTTAAGAAATTATGTTGATATTGAAAAAAACTGCAGGGTATCCCTGCAGCTTTTCATCATGATTCATGTTTAAGTCGAATTACAAACTTGGTTCCTTTTCCTTTATCACTATATACATTAATTTCTCCATTATGAAGAAGCACTAATTGTTTAACAATCGACAAACCTAGTCCAAATTCACCATAAGGGTTAGTCGTTCTAGAAAGATCTGCCTTATAAAAACGACGCCAAATATTTTCGATTTCCTTTGCATCTATGCCAATCCCCGTGTCTTCCACCTCGATAACCGCCATGTTATTCTCTTTTCTTCCTCGCAGCCAAATCGTTCCATTGGTTGTAAACTGAATACTATTTTTGGTAATATTAATTAAAATTTGGACTAATCGGTCATAATCAGCATTTACCACTAGCTCTGGAGCGGCCTCAACTACAATCCGATTATTTTTCTCTTCCGCCTGCATGCTTAATTGCTCTTGAATAATTTCTAGTACCTCTAAAAGCTGAATATCTTCTTTAAATAAGGTAATCTGATTCGAACGGATTTTTTCATAGTCTAGATTTTCATTGACCAGTCGAATCAATCTTTTTGCTTCTTGACTTACTAAATGGATCCCCCGCTCTTTATCTTCCTCAGGAATCATATCATTTTTCAATCCTTCAATCACACCACTAATGGTCGTTAACGGTGTCCGCATTTCATGAGACACATCAGCCATAAATTGCCGCCGTCTATTTTCCAGGCTTTCAATTTCAAGCATCGATGTATTGATTTTATCAACCATATGGTTAAAATCATTGGCTAATTCACCGATTTCATCAAAATTAGAAGAATTTACCTTCACATGATAATTCCCTTCCGAGACAAGGGATGCTGCTTTACGAAGCCGTTTAATTCGGTGAACGTGAATTCTTGATAAAAACCAGCTTTGTAAAAACGAAACACCAAAAGCTATCAGAATGGTATACAGTAAAAATTTATTTATTTGTTGAATCATATTACTAGAGCCGCTTATTGGCGAAGTTAAGAGCACTCCTCCAATAAATTTACCACTATCTATATAAGGAAGAACGACAAATGTAACTCCCCCTTGTCCAAAACTTTTATAGTCACTTTTGACAATGATGGTTTGCCCTTTTTTGACTAAATTCCATTGTTTTTCAGGTAAATTTTTTATAGTTAATCCACGTTTATTAATCAGGTAAACACCGTCCTGATCAAACAAACTAAAGCTTGTATTTCTCGCAGCCAATACATTGCTATATTGATTTAATATCGCATCTGATGCAATTGGAGTCTCTTTTAAATCAGCTAAAATCGCTCTTCCATAGGAGATCAATTCGTCTGCTTTATTTTCATAAATCAAATTTTCCACATAGTGTGTAAAAAGAATGCTTAACAATAAAAATGCGACAATAATTATACTTATGTGACTAAAAAACTGTTGGTAAAAGTACTTAAACTTCATCTGTTTTGTTTGAGTCGTCAAACTTATAACCTACTCCCCACACAGTATGGAAGAATGGATGCCCTTCAGTTTCAACTTTTTTCCTCAGCCGCTTAATATGAACATCAACAGTCCGTTCGTCACCGTAAAACTGATAACCCCAAACCCTTTCTAGCAATTGTTCTCTAGAAAATACTTGGCGGGGATGCTCTGCCATGTAAAAAAGCAAATCAAACTCTTTTGGTGTGAGGTTTGTAATCTGTGTTTCATCAACAAACACTTCTCGTGTAATTTTATTGATTTTAAAATGTTCTGTTTTTAGTAAATTATCATCTTCTTTATGAACCTGCGACTGTACTCTTCGGGTTACCGCTTTAATTCTAGCCATTAGTGTAAGAGGACTGAACGGTTTGGTGACATAATCATCAGCCCCCATTTCAAGTCCAAGCACCTGATCGGATTCACTATCTTTTGCAGTTAACATAATAATAGGAACGGTGAACTTCTCTTCTCTAATCTTCCGGCAAATCGATACACCATCCATTCCAGGAAGCATCCAGTCAATTATTAACGCATCCCATGTACCACTTTTAAAACGGTTATATCCTTCTAACCCATCGTTTACAAATACACCCTCTATACCTTCTTTTGCAAAAAACATTTCAATCATAGAACAAACACTTTTATTATCTTCTATCACTAATAATTTCAAAATCGGTCATCTCCTAGCAAAAACTATACCTTCCTTTAGTTTAAACGAAATTTTGCTTATATCAACTTTCAACCTCAATCTTCCCAGGTAATTAATACTTTGTTCATAGTTTATTAATATTTTCGCCTGCCCAACTTCCATAGAAAAAGAGGCTTGAATAACTCAAGACCTCTTTTCATGATACGTTTATAAAACCTTTGTAGGTGTCCCGGCAAATAATGATAGGGCATTTCCGCCCAGCAACTTATCAATTTGTTGTTCGGTAATCCCATGATCCCGTAAACTTGGCAGGATGTTGTCAAAAATATGACTTGGATGCCAATTCTCCATTATTTTTGTAACTTGTTCGTTCATAACAGGCGGGCGGCCAAGCCAAATGTTCACTGAGTCATGGGCTAATAAAATCTGGTCTTCATAGCCGTCATTTAATAAGGACAATAAGGTTGCTACTCTTTCTTGGTCAAGCGGTGCACCAACTAATAATTGAATGCCAAAACGGTCAAACCCTATCCGCACCCCTTGATCCATGACTTCCTTATGATATTCAGGGTTCGTATTGCCGCACATATGGCCAATTATGATTTTACTAGGCTCTGCCCCCAGTTCTATTAACATTCTAGCCTGTTCCGGCCCCATTGTCCCTTCTTGGGTATGTGTCAATATGACAATACCTGTTTCTCTTTGAACCCTGGCTGCGGCACGGAAGAACATTTTTTCATATTCGGTGATTTCATTTTTACTTGAAGCTAGTTTGATAATTCCTGGCTTAATCCCCGTTCCTGCAATCCCTTCAGTAATTTCAGTTTTAAACATCTCATAAATATCATCTTCGGCTGTTCCTAACCCTTGCCGAAACTTGAAGTATGGTGGTGCTCCTTCCCCTTCATAGTAATAGCCAGTCGCACAAATAATTTGCAATCCCGTTGCTTCCGAAATCTTTTTTAAAAATAGGGGATTTCGGCCACATTCATTTGGGGTAGGATCCACAACAGTTTGAACACCGTATCTTTGCATAAGTCTGGCCACACCAATGGCAGCCTCTAAAGCCTCATCTTCCTTAAATGCTCCAAGTGTAATATCGCCTTGAAAACCTGGGTACCCAAAAATAAAGTGCTCGTGAATTAATGTTTTTCCTAGCCCCATTACGGAAATCGGACCTGTAACTGTTTCAACTGTTTTCATGGATTGATTCACCCTTTCGCATTTCTCCAATATAAGATCTTAGCGTAACGGCCCCATTATGTTACACAAGTTGTATTTAGTTATGGCACTAAAACCAATTTTCCTTGCGTCTTCCGTGATTGCAGTAAGGTATGAACTTTCGCTGCTTCCTCAAGTGGAAATACACCGCCAATCGTTAACTTAAGTTTTCCTTCCCCCAGATAAGTAAACAATTCTACTAAACTAGGCTGCATTAACTCTGGTTTTCTCATGATTTGCGGGAGAAAAAAACCGATAACGGATTGATTTCTAGCCATTAACGAGGATGGATAAAAACGGCTTTGTTCCCCACTTGCCGCTCCAAATATAACTAGGCGGCCAAATGTGGCTAGACACTTTATTGTTTTATTGAAAACATCACCGCCTACCATTTCTAATGCAAGGTTTACTCCCTTTCCTCCAGTCGCTGCCAATACCTGCTGTTCCCAGTCGGACTCAGAATAATTTATCAAAACATCCGCTCCCATTTCATGGGCTAGCGCTAATTTTTCCTCCGAACTAGCGGTTGCAATTATTTTACCAGCACCAAACAATTTTGCCAGCTGGACTGCGATAGTTCCTACACCCCCAGCCGCAGCGTGTACAAGTACACTTTCACCTTTTTCCAATCGACCCATTGTTTTTAAAATATGATAGGCACTTAAGCCCTGAAGGGGCAGGGCCACAGCGGTGTGATAATCTAATTGTTCAGGAAGAGGTATGACTGAACGCTCATCCGCAAGTGCAAATTCTGCGTATCCTCCTGATTGGATTAACGTTACGATTCTTGTCCCAGGCTTTATTTTTGTAACTTGATCACCCACTTCTACAACCACTCCGGCAATTTCCGCACCTGGAATGAACGGAAGTGGTGTTTTAATAACATATTGACCTTCTCTTCGAGCCGTATCAGCATAGTTGACACCAATCGCTTTGATTTCAATTAACACTTCATGACCAGTCGGAACTGGTTTTTCCAAATCCAATACTTGCAAGACCTCTGGTCCGCCAAATTCCTTTAGTTGTACAACTTTCATTAAATTCATCTCCTATTTTCCTTTAAAAACGGGCTTTCTTTTTTCTCTAAATGCTGTAATACCTTCTTGATGGTCCTCGGTTTCAACCATTAATGTCTGGATTAAACGTTCTTGCTCAAGGATTTCTTCTAGCGTCGATGTAAACGATTGATCAATTAATTTCTTCTGTTTTCCAAATGCCCTGCCAGGTCCATGCGCTAATTTCAAGGCAAGTTTCATCGTTTCCTCTTGAAGATTCTCCACTGGTACCAGATAATTAATTACTCCCAGTTGATGGAGGCGCTCTGCAGGTATCGCTTCTGCTGTAAAAAAGAATTGTTTAGCCAAGTGCGGTCCAATAAGCCTAGATAGTGAATAGGACCCGCCTCCGTCCGAAATTAGTCCAACTTGTGAAAAACTTAGAGCATATTGACTATTCTCTGCACCAATGATTAAGTCACATGCAAGTGCTAAATTAAAACCAGCCCCTGCAGCAAAGCCGTGAACGGCAGCAATGATCGGCTTTTCCGTATCCTTCATTAATAAAATAAGTTCATTTAGTTTGCCAATGTGATCATATACTTGGACCCCATTTGCTTGACCCATTGTTTTAACATCACCGCCAGCACTAAAAGAACGTCCTGACCCTGACAAAACAATGACTTGAACATCTTCTTCGATCTGAGCTTTTTGAACAGCGTCTTTTAATCCTAAAATCATCTCTGGGCTAAAGGCATTTAAGCTCTCTGGCCGATTTAAGGTAAGCGACAATATTGGACCTAATTTTTCAACCACTAAATCTGTTTTTGTCATATGCTACTCCCTTTCTCGTTCACTATTTTATATAAATTTGTGCCTTGTAACAGGTTAGCAGGGCACCACCAATATTAGTAAGTAACACTATCAACCTATTTAATCAGCCAGCCTCCATCCACAAGTAAATCTGTTCCGGTCATATAAGAGGCTTCATGTGAGGCAGCAAAGACAATCACATTGGCAATCTCATCTGCACTGCCGATCCGCTTCAAGGCAGTGTTTCTTTCGATTGCTTTAACAAAACGTTCGTTTTGCAGGCCGGGTTCAGTTAAAGGGGTCTCAACAAAGCCTGGTGATACAGAGTTTACTCGAATTCCATAGGGTGCTAGTTCTAAGGCAAGAGACCGAGTGAAATTAATCACTCCAGCTTTTGCTGCACTGTAATGTGGGATTTCTGCTCCAGCCTGATGACCTGATAATGATGCCACATTAACAATCGCGCGGTGGCGGTCTTCCCTCTCAGTCCCCTCAGCCATAATTTTCGCAAGCGCTTTTGATACTAAAAATACACTTTTCAAATTAACATTTTGAACATAGTCCCAGTCTTGTTCAGTTGTCTCCATGATTCTGGAATGACGTGAACCCCCAGCATTGTTTACAAGTACATGTAGGTCGCCATAATGCTGTAAGACGTATTCTGCTAGTTCTAAGACATCCTCCGCATCAGTACAATCAGCCGTAAATATCTCTGCTAATGGAATCTTACTTTTTTGATTAATAGCATCCGCCGTTTCTTCAAGTCTCTGTCTTGTTCTTCCGACTAGTATCACTTTTGCCCCTTCACTCGCTAACCGGAGTGCAGAAGCTCTGCCAATTCCGCTTCCAGCACCGGTAACTACAGCAATTGATTGCGAAAATCGCATTTATTTTCCACCTCTTTATTAAAATTAATGACCATAAAACATACATCCAAATGATTATATTAATTGAGCGTGTTATTTAATAATTCTACAATCACCTTCCCATCCTTTAATGTCGGTACGATCGAGGTAATCCCTACCGATGCAGCTACCTTTAAGTCTTCATGGTGATTATGTTTGTCTAAAAGCTTACCAACATAAGAATCTAGTAAGATTTCATAGGAATGAGGCTGACCACGGTAAAAATACAATGCTGCTTTAGCCGCATCGGTTAATTCATAGTCACTCAGATTTAACAGGCAATCAATTAGATGCCCTGCACCAAAAAAATCTTCTAAACTTGTTTCGCCGGAATTTCCTGAACAAATAACGAGAATTGTATGATCTTCTGTAATGGTCTGAAGGGTATGAGCTACAGCAGGATTGTTGAGCAGAGATGCAATATAGACATTCTTTGCCAGAGAAGAGTTTCGTAAAGCGACAGTCCCATTGGTTGTCGATAAAATTAACGTTTTCCCTGTAATAGACTCCCTAATCAACGTTGGACTTGGGTAAACAAAACCGCAAATGGGTTTAGCATCAAGTTCACCTGCCAGTAAGTATTCACCCGCTTGATATGCTTTTGAACGTTCCTTAGCTTCATATTGATCTAAAACAGGAATTACTTCCTTTGCACCATCCTTCAAGGCTGACACAATCGTTGTTGTCGCCAGAAGAACATCTAAAACAACTGCCACCTTGGTTCCCTCTGCGATTTTCTCTTCTTTTATGTCTTCTTTCTTCATAAGAAGGTGAATCCTAGTCATGCCTATCCCGCTCCTCTTTATAGCTTTTCATCAGCAACACTAGCCGCATGAAGAATTAAATTCTTAACAAAATGGTTAAAATTCGCAAACCGAGAATCATTGGTTTGGCCTTTTTTAAAACGATAATAAATTTGTTGACCAATAACAGCGAGCTTAAAATAGGCAAAGGTTAAATAGAAGTTAAAATTAGTAATATCACGACCGCTTTTCTTAGCATAGCTTTCAATAAATTGCTCTCTAGTTAAAAATCCTTCATGCACTGCCGTTACTGGTTCCTTGCCTAATCCTTTAATTAAAAGTTCAGAATCATCTCTCTGATTCCAATAACTCATCGCTACACCCAAATCCGCAAGCGGGTCGCCGACGGTAGTCATTTCCCAATCAAATAATCCAACCATTTCTGTTAATCCCTCATTAAACATTGCATTGTTAAATTTATAATCATAATGAATAATAGCGGCATCTGATTGTTTAGGTATATGGCTAATGAGCCATTTTTTGAGCGACTCCACCACAGCAATTTCATCTGTCTTTGCCCTTTCATATCGGCCTATCCAGCCATGAACCTGCCTTTCCATAAAACCTTCTGGTTTGCTAATTTCAGCTAGTCCTGTCTGTTTATAATCAATTGAGTGTAATTGCACCAATTTTTCAACCATAATCTCTGATAGATGCATACAGAGACCCTTGGTGACTTGCACCCCATTAGGAAAGGATGTATCGACAACATGACCATTTTTTCTTTCCATAAGGAAAAAGGGACTGCCGACTATGGTGGGATCTTCTGAAAAAAGGAGAGGTTTTGGAGCGACAGAAAAAACAGGATTTAATTCAGTAAGGATTTTAAATTCCCGCTTCATATCATGTGCTTTAGGTGCCACTGGGCCAAGTGGAGGCCGCCTTAAAACAGCCTCCCAATCCCCCAGTCTTAGCTGATAGGTTAAATTAGAATGACCTGCGGAAAATTGTAATATTTCCAATTGTCCTCCCGGGATTGAATTCAAATTTTCTCGTAAAAATTTTTCCAATACGACTAAATCTAATTCTTCACCTTTTCGAACTGGGATTGTGTCATTATTCATTTGTTGTGGCATCATTTCCCCTCCTATTTTTGAATATTCCGACTCTTCAATGCAGAGATAAGCATTTAAGTATGGACAATATAATTTTTTAATTCTTCTCGTAACAATTCAGATATTGGTATACTTTGTTGATTATCAAAATTGAACGAAACCATAATTGCATTCCCTTTTGCGATTAGTTCATTTGTTAAGGTCGCAACAATGTCGTGCTCAAGTTGAAAGCTTTTTGTTCCTATTTTTGAAACATAGGTTTTAATAGTTAATTCCTGATCAAAATAACCTTGTTTGATAAAATCACATTTGGTTGAGGCAAGGATAAAATTCCAGTTTTCAACGTCCATTTCATACCCTAAAGCTTTAATAAAGCGAATGCGTGCTTCCTCCATATATATAAAATAACTAGTATTGTTAATATGACCGAGTGCATCTGTTTCACCAAAACGTACGGTTACTCGTATTTCATGCATAAACAAATCTCCCCATAATTTAGTTTATTACTATATACTAACCGGTTAGTATCCTTCCCTCAAAAAAGAAGGGGTAATTTACCGAAAACGTCCCCTCTTCCATTTTTTTATTAAACAACTTCAATTCCCTTTAAGATCATTTCGACAAAAATCTCTGCTACTTCACGATCAGAGTATGCCCCACTTGGATTAAACCAATTGTAGCTCCAATTTGTTATTCCCAGTATTCCGAAAGTAATAATCGAGGCATGTAAATCAGGGCGAAATTCACCATTTTCCATACCTAGCTTAATCAATGCCTCAATATTTAGACGGAATTGGTCACGTTTAGGTATGATGAAGGCTACCCGTTCTGGACTTAAATTTTTTAATTCTCTAAAGAATATCTTTGCTGCAGATCCACGCGTTTTAATATCCGAAAGGAGCATAAAAACAATGTCAAATAATTTTTCCTTACACGACTTTGATGGATCTCCAAATATTCGCTCTTGTTGAACCAATAATTCTTCGATATAGCCTAGGTGTATATCCATTAACAATTCTTCTTTACTCGAAAAGTAATAGTAAAATGTACCTTTGGTAACCCCGAGAGAATCAACAATATCTTGGATCGATGTTTCACTAAAGCCTTTTTTCTCAAATAAGCGGATGCTTTGTCCCGTTATTTTTTCTTTCACCTTTCTGTCCTCACAATCTGTTAAATGTCTATTAAAAAATTATACCATACACTATATCTCTCCTTTATATCTAGCGATAAAAACTTTATGAATTTTCTTATCCTTTCATGCAAAGGATTTCTAATTTTTTAATACTTCGTCTCTCAAAGCACGTCGAAGGATTTTTCCAACTCCTGTCTTTGGCAAAGAATCACGAATTTCAACAATGTGTGGAACTTTGTAGGCTGCCATACTTTGTTTGCAATACTGAATAATTTCTTGCTCAGTAACCGTTTTTCCAGCCTTAAGCACAATTACAGCTTTGACATCTTCTCCCCTGTAAGGGTCTGGAACACCGATACAAACAGCCTCCTGAACTGCAGGATGTTCATATAATACTTCTTCAATATCACGTGGATAAATATTGTAACCACTAGCAATAATAAGATCCTTTTTTCGATCAACAATGTATAAATAACCCTCTTCATCAACCCTCGCAATGTCACCAGTAAATAACCAGCCATCACGCAAAGTATTAGCCGTCTCTTCTGGCATGTTCCAGTATCCCTTCATTATCTGCGGTCCTTTAATAATTACTTCACCCAGTTCACCTACAGGAACTTCTCTTGTCCCTGTTGCAACATCTACAATCTTATATTCTGTTGAAGGCATTCCTATGCCAACACTGCCAGGCTTTCGTTCTGCAAATGGCGGGTTACAATGTGTAGTAGGTGATGCTTCTGACAAACCATAACCCTCAAGAATTTTAGAACCTGTTTTTTCTTCAAAACTGCGAAGCAGTTCGACCGGCATTGGAGCACTGCCACTATTACAGGTTCGAATACTATTTATTCCAAATTCCTCTGCCCGAGGGTGGCTGTTAATGGCAACGTACATGGTTGGAACGCCAGGAAATGTGGTAGGCTGTTCATTTTTTATTGTGTTTAGTACCTCATCTAAATCAAAACGAGGAAGCATAATTGATTCGGCTGCAGTATAAATAGAAAGATTCATACACGAACTCATACCGAAAACATGGAAAAGTGGAATAACGGTTAAACATTTCTCTTTTCCAAATTCCATTTCATGTTTAAAAAATTCATAACACTGAATAACATTTGCCAATACATTCCGATGAGTCAGCATGGCGCCCTTGGAACGTCCTGTTGTACCACCTGTATACTGAAGTACAGCAACATCATGCTCAGGCTCGAATTCAATTGCATTTACCTTCCCGTTTCCTTCACTTAAGAATTGCTCAAAGCTTCGGTCCGGAGTAAAATCTGAACCTGCTGACTGTAAGCTGACTACAATAATATTTTTTACATTCGTTTGATCTTGAATGCTTTTTACCCTTGAATAAAATGCATCAAGGACAACAATCGTTTCAGCGCCAGAGTCCTTTAAGATATATTCAAGCTCCCTTTCAACCGACATCGGATTTACTTGGGTAACTATTGCTCCCGCAGCCAAAATTCCGTAATAAGAAATAACATATTGCGGGCAATTAGGCAGCATGACAGCCACTCTGTCACCTTTTTGAACTTGATTTTGTTGCAATGCAGAAGTCAAACTCTGTGCCAAATCATATAGTTGTCCATAAGTAATTTTTCTTCCGTAAAAAGATAAGGCGTTATTGGAAGGGAATTTTGCTGCTGTTTTTTGAAGGATGTCTCCCAATGTTTTATTAGGTATGGTGATCTGTTTTTCAATACTTTCAGGATATAGATTCAACCAAGTATTATTTTCACTCACGTGTTTCCCTCCAATAGGTATTATTCTTCTAAACAATCTATTTTGATTAAAAAGTAAGTCCGCCCCCGTCCACTGAAAGAGTTACCCCAGTAATAAAGGAAGCTTCATCAGATGCTAAAAATAATACGGCATTTGCCACTTCCTCGGAAGTCCCAATTCTTCCAAGAGCATTTGCCTTTGATATAATCGGCCATTTACGCTCATTCTGTTTCCAATTATCAATAATTTTTGTATCCATTACTCCTGGTGCAATGGCATTCACTCGAACATTGTACTTCCCATATTCGAGTGCAGCATTTTTGGTCAGGACAATAACACCTGCCTTAGAAGCATTGTAAGCGGATACAAATTTTTGCCCCTTTAATCCTAATAAACTCGATGTGTTGATAATCGCTCCGCCGCCAGATTGGATTAATTCAGGGACAGCGTATTTAATGCCGAGAAATACTCCTTTTAAGTTAATATCGATTACTCGATCCCATTCTCCTTCCGACAAATCCACACTTCGCACTTCGGAATTACCAATACCGGCATTGTTAAACATAATGTGTAAGCTTTTATATTTACTAACTGTGACAGAGATGAGTTCTTTTACCTGCTCTGCTTCTGCGACATCTGTCCTAACAAAAATTGCCGAACCCCCAGTTTCCACAATCTGGCTGACTGTTTCCTCACCAGCATTGGAGTCAATGTCGGCAACTGTCACTTGTGCAACTTCTTTTGCAAAGGGCTCGACCAATCCCGCTGCCATCTCCTGTAATAATCGCAGTTTTACCATCTAATTTCATAATACCCAGCCCTTCTTCCTGGTTATCTACATTTTGATGTAAATCAGCCTATACTAACCAGTTAGTATGTTACCTATAATTATACCTACAAATTTTAAATATTCAAATACTTTTCTAAATATTCTAATTAATACCCAATAATAATTAGGGTCGTCTTGTTCTAAATTTATAATTATTTATAAATATAAAGACCGAGAAATTTATCCTTTCTCGGCACTACAGTTTTAATATCTCTTAAACGATTTCTTTTGTTTGTTCATCACTTCATATGATTTTTCAATTATATCCGTTAAGACATCACCTTTATAAATTCTGCCAAGCTTAATTCCCTGTTGATAATATTCAACAATTTCATCAAGTTTCGAAGAAGTTTCTTTCGTGATCCTTACGTTTAATTGAATTCTTTCGTTCTCATTCATAATATAACACTCCTGTACTAGCTTTAGCATTTTGCTAGCAATTATCTATTTAATTGTTATTAAGTGCTATTATACCATAATTCTACATTTTTTTCATAAAAAATGATACTGATGGATGCCTTGATTATCCCTCTTCACTAAATAGACTGACTTTTTATAAATATTAAAAAATTAGTTGGGAATTTATAGATTATTTTTTGACGGCCTTGGTACATGAAATAGTGTTGTTTTACTAATATTAACATCAGGAGGCGTGCAATTAATGATTTTTCCGTGGATACTTGGCATTATACTGGCAGCTCAACCAATAAATTCTCCAGATCATATAGCGATTACTAAAGATGGGCAAAATATCATAACCATTAATCGATTAGATTTTTCCTATCCTTATACGGACTTACCACTTATTGACTCAACCAAATATAATGATTTTTTAGATCAATTGGACAAGCAACTTTCCACTGAACCTAAAAATGCAAGTTTGGATTCAGGTGGAAACATATTAAAAGAACAAATTGGAACACGAATTCATCGTCAAGTTTTTACAGAGCAATTTTATGCTTTTCTGTTTTCACATAAATCAGGAAAAATGGAAATTCCCATGCTGTCCGTTTATCCTAAAGTTGACAGTGAATTACTTGCAGATATTCGAAGTATGCGAATTGGCCGCTATTTTACCTCTTTTAATGCACAAAATAAAACAAGAACCAAGAATATTGAATTAGCTTCAAAGGCAATCAATAACCATGTAATCTTTCCTGGGGAAACGTTTTCTTTTAATAAAGTAGTTGGAAAACGCACAACAACAAAGGGCTATATGCGTGCACCGGTAATCATAAGAGGGGAATTTTCCGAGGACATTGGCGGGGGGATCTGTCAAGTATCGTCTACCCTTTTTAATGCTGTTGATAGTGCGGGGCTTAAGATTGTTCAGCGTTTTTCTCATTCTAGAAAAGTTCCCTATATTCCACCAGGTAGAGATGCCACCGTAAGCTGGTATGGACCTGATTTTGAATTTAAAAACAATTATAATCAACCAGTGTTAATCCAAGCTAAAACATTTGGAAATATGCTCATCATTAAATTATATTCATCAGAGGGGATTGAGTATAAACCTCGAAAAATTCCCAATGCACCCTATTAAAAAAGGTCCGCACAAATGCGGACCTTTTTATTGTAACGAAACTTTATTCACTTCGTTTATTTCTTAAAGCACTTTCTAACAATTCCTCGGAAAACTCTGTCATTGCTGCATTGTCCATCAAATTAAGATTTGTTTTTGATGAAAAGTTCTTAATTACATTTTGTAACGGGCGGGTAATATCTCTCGACTTCCCTCTTGTTACACCCAAAAAAGCAGCACTTATCCCAATTCCTAATATGGATGCCCACATTGTCCCTCTGCTTTTTCGTTTAGGTGCAAACATTTTAAAGAACGGTTGCCTTTTAATACTTTTCATCTACAGCACTCCTTTTGCAAAGCTATAGAAGGATAAGATCCCCTTCACTTGTTTAATTTGTGCATTTTGATTGGGAATATGTTTAGAAAACAGTGCAAGCTCTGTTAATAAATGACTAATCCTATTCTTTTATTTATTTGAACACGGAAAGAACCTCTTATCATCCCTTATCATACAATGCAAAAAAAAGATAATTAGGTGGTATCTATGGGAGGCTTAACATATTTCGATTTTTTGGCAAAGTTTGGCGTGGGAGGAGCTCATCCTGGTGGATTCCTTTTAACACAAAATATTCTCTCCAAGGAAAATATTTCAAATCACTCAACTGTTTTAGATGCAGGTTGCGGTACGGGACAAACCGCTGCCTATTTGTATCAACAATATCAAGCAAACGTGGTTGGTTTAGAAATCAATCCGATCATGGTTGAAAAAGCAAAAAGTCGCCTTCACACACTACAACTCCCTGTTCAAATCCATCAAGGATCAATAGAAGAAATTCCTTTTGAGGATGGTACGTTTGATTTTATTCTATCCGAATCGGTTTTAGCCTTTGTCAACAAACCTAAAGCTTTAAAAGAATTTTACCGAGTGTTAAAAAAAGGCGGCCGTTTAATTGCAAATGAAATGACGATGAATATGCGGCTTAGCCCTCATGAAGAAAAGGAAATAATGGATTTTTACTCAGTGGACAGTTTATTATTGGAAGAAGACTGGTCCAACATAATTCAAGGGACTGGTTTTGATAACCTTAAATTAAAAAAACCAAAACAATCCCTTAGTCATGGTAACCAAACACCTGAATTTAACTTTTCTAACGATTTTGAACCTGAGCTTTTTTATATCTTAAATGAACATGGAAATATGATGATAAAGTATCAAGATATTTTAAGCTACAGGATCATTACTGCAACTAAATAAAGAATTTTTAGTCGCCCCCCTTTTCACTATTCTAATAATAAACGTATATTTTTTTCTAATGGTTGAAAAATAAAGGGGTGAAAGGTGGGGTATTAATGGATCAAACATTGGGATATTTAAAAGAAATAATATCAAATTATACTGACGACCATACTGAGGGAAAGCATATTTACAAGAAATTGACAGAAGGTGACTTTACTTCAGAAGGATCCTTTGTGCGAAATTTAAACCAAAAAGAAATCAACTTTTTAAACAATATACTACCCGAGGAAATAAATTACGCTAAAGCCGAAAAAGATGAAAAAAGAGCCTATCAGCTAAACGAAGTATATGAGCTACTATTTTAAGCTAAAAAAGATGGCAGGAAATTCTGCCATCTTTTTTGGAAATATTTCATTTTTCGCAAACTATTTCCTAGGTAAGCGCAAAGTACGACAAAACTTACTTTAAGACGCGGACATATTTCACTACATTACGACAAAAATTGTGTGAATTTTACAATAATTAATTATGAATATTCGGAAGACCAACTAATATCGACATAACACCTTATCCTGAGTGGGATGGCTAATGGATATCTTTTTTCTTGAATCTTCCCCCACGCACTTCTGCGATATCAGCAACTGCTAGAAAGGCACTATCATCATTCTCGGTAACAATTTCTTTTAGCTTTGCCTCTTCAAGTCGATTAATAACACAAAAAATCACTTTTTTATCATCACCTGAATAGGCTCCTTCTCCATTGATGTAAGTAACACCACGACCCAAGCGGTTCATAATCGCATCGCCAATTTGCCGGGAATGGTCACTTATAATCCACACAGATTTTGATTCGTCTAGACCTGTAATAGTAATATCTATTGTTTTGTACGCCACAAAATAAGCTATTAACGAATACATTGCACGATCCCATGAAAAAACAAATCCAGCACTGCCCAGTATGAAAAGATTAAAGAACATAATAATTTCCCCAACCGAAAACGGAAGTTTGTTATTGAAGAGTATTGCAAGAATTTCGGTACCATCCAATGAACCCCCGTACCGAATAACTAAACCTACCCCTATGCCCAGTACAATCCCTCCAAAAACAGTCGCTAACAGGATGTCTTGTGTAAATGCTGGTACAGGATGGAGTAAAGTGGTTCCAATTGAAAGTATTATTATTCCATAAAGAGTAGATAAAGCGAAGGTTTTTCCAATTTGTTTGTAACCTAGAAAGAAAAAAGGCATATTAAGGAGGAAAATAAAAACCCCTAATTTCCATCCTGTTAGATAGGATAACATGATGGAAATTCCCGTGATTCCACCATCAATGACATTGTTAGGAACGAGAAAAATTTCAAGTCCCACAGACATTAGGATAGCACCAAGTGTTATTAATAATATTCGTTTAAAAATCTTACCTTTCGTCAAACCCCTGTGCTGAACCTTTGTCATAATGGCTTCTTGCTGTTCATGTAAACTAAGTTCTTGAATTCCTGTCATTATCTGGCCCCTTTCGAAGTATACTTCTTTGTTTTAGTATAACGAATTTTTTGTTCTATTTATATTGATATGCTTAATTTCCTTACATTGATTTTCAGAAACAAAACCTTTTCCATATAAAAAACTGCCTTTTTCAGGCAGCTTAATTTCCTAACTGGGGTCAACCTCATCAAGAGAAACAGTTGTTACACTTGTATATTCTCCTTCGTTAATCTCATTTTGGGTTGCGCTTTGATCTAATTCTTCCTGATCATCCATCCCTGGAGCAATGGTTGGTTCTTTTTTCTTTAACATGTTAGTCAACTCCTTCAGGGGATTATTTTCCCAAAGTTTTTAGTTATTATACCTATTTAAACAAAGTAACAATTAGCTTTGATTAAAATGAAAAAGAAGCTACTTCATTTTTGAAGTAACTCCTTAATGATTATTAACACCTTAGGGGACCCAACCATGGACATCAACCGTTTATTTCAAGTATCATTTCCATTTAGTTATGGTTCAAGCTAAACGGAAACTTTGAAATCACAGCCGATGTGTGTTTGTTCCGTAGAAGGAATTAATTCACATGTGATTTAATGGAATTCAAATTCCTAAAAGAAACAATTTACCTGATTGACATGGTTTAAGACTCATTATTCCTTTTTTGGATTATGGTTCTCTTGGCAATACAACTTTAAGATTAGGTTTCAGCTATTGATACATCTTAATAAAGTTCTTTAATAAGATGTACTAACCTATAAATTCTAAATTTCTACCTTTGATATGATCTCTATAATTTTCATAGATATCAGTTATAAAAAGTTTCTATTTTGAATTTATGCCTTTTCATTAGATATTGTATCGCTCCACCTACCAAAAAGTTAATTCGGAATAACCTTACTATTACTCGTTCACTAACGGAACGAACACGTATGGTTGAGCCTCCTAAGATGTTAACTTTCTATTTCCTTTTACATTTATAGTATATCACGTAACTTTTCTAATTAATCAAAAGGTTGTGACGAATACGTGAACTTTTGGGATTAATTGTAAACTTTTGAGATTTTCATAATACTTCCTTTTTATCTAATTAATAATTGGATTATTAAAATTGTCTTTAACTGGAATTTTATATTCTTTGATTTTCTCCTCAACCTGGTATTTATGTTCAGAAAATTTATCATTAAATGGAATCGTAACAGTACTACCGTCTGCCATCTCAAATTTATATTGATAAAAACCCGTTGTGCCCTGATGGTTCCTATAAATAATATGCACCTTTGCCATATCATTCCATTTAAATTCTTTTTCATTGATGGATATTAAACTATTATAATGAACCCCTTTATCGTCCAAATAATAATAATTAGTTAAGCTTACTATAAATATTGGTATACTGAAAATTAGTAATAGAGCAATACTTCCTTTCAATCTCCTTCCCTCCCATCTATGCCTAAAGATGAGATAGACCGACAAAATGACAGCAATATATATCATTGCAGCCATGAAAGTGATATAGGCCGAAAACGGTGTTGAAAAAAACCAATAGGAGCGTGAAAAATAAACTATACTCTGATAAGATGAAACAATGACAAATGGGGCAAAAAAACTGCTAATAAACAAAATAATCGTATAAGCAACCAGCTTTACATGATACTCCTCGTCCACTTCTTTTCTTCTTATTAATAGCATGACATCCCCCTTAACAAACAGTGAAAGTGCAACTTAATATGTAATAATGCTTCATTCTCTATAAAGTTTTCTTTACTAATTACTAGTTCACTGAATAATATTTATCTATTGTATAGTTTGACGAAATTTTCCAAAAAAAGTTTCATTCCCAATAAAAAAACCCAATCAATAGGATTATTATGTTAAAACATACAAGCATACTCGAAAGTAGGTAAATAATTTTAAAATTCGTTATCCCCTTACATAAGCAATCCATTTCTCCACATACTACCTTTGTAATTTACTACTTAGTTGGAAGAAGGATTATAGATGACCGTAGGAGTACAAGTTAAACAAGCATTAGCCAGTTTAAAAAGTGCACAAGCAAGTTTTGAAACTTTCGCACTAGCAACAGAAAACAAAAATGCCAAACAACTTTATCAACAGGCAGCTCAACAAACACAATCTGTTCTTGATAGCCTTGAACCCCGGCTCCAAGAAATATTGTCAGAAGAACCACAATACAATCAATAAAAAGAAGGATCGGTTGGCAAATCTGCCAGCCCCTTTTTCATTTTCAAATTCCCTATGAGAGGAAGTTTTGTTGATGACCATTGCTGCAAATGTCAAGCAATGTCTTGCTGCAATAAAAGGAATTGAAGCACAGCTGTCTTCATTAGCATTAAATTCACTTGATGAGGAAGCCAAAGCTGTTTTTCATGAAACCAGTTTAATAATGGGTGGTGTAAAAAAAGATCTACAATATCGGGTTTTAGAACTTGAACGAGATGAACCACAATATAAAGAATCATAAAATTTTGAGGTGAGGAACATATGCCAGGTTGGACTTTTATTATCAGTCGTTCAATAATTTTCTTGCTGCTCTTATTTATTACTACAAAAATACTCGGCAAGAAACAAATTTCCGAACTTTCATTTTTTGAATACGTTGCGGGAATTACCATCGGAAGTATTGCTGGCGAAGTGGTTACGGGACTCGAGGCAAACATGGCTCACGGAGCTATCGCTATCTGTGTATTTGGGTTTGTTACCTTTTTGGTAAACTTTTTATCCATTAAAAGTAAAAAATTCAGTGATTTTGCTGAGGGAAAAGGCACTGTCGTGATTCAGAGTGGGAAAATTTTAGAAGATAATTTAAAAAAGGAAAAGTATACAATCGATGAACTTTCAGCATTGCTCCGTCAAAAGGATATTTTTAGGATCGCTGATGTTGAATTTGCGGTATTGGAACCTAGGGGGAACTTAAGTACCTTATTAAAAAGGGAAAATCGGCCGTTAACTCCGAAAGATTTACAAATGAAAGTGCCTAATGAGAAAGAACCACAAACAGTCATTATGGATGGGAATATCCTTGATGACCCCTTGCGATGTGCTGGAAAAGGCAGAGGCTGGCTAAACTCCGAATTAGAAAAGCTAGGGGTAACTCTCGATAATGTTTTTCTGGGTCAAGTTGATTCATATGGTGAGCTTACAGTTGATTTATATGATGATAAAATTCAGGTTCCAGTACATTCTCAGCGTCCCTTATTATTAGCTACTTTAAAAAAAGTACAGGCCGATTTAGAGATTTTTTCTCTTGAAACAAATTCTGAAAAATCAAAAGTGATGTATAAGAAAAATGCTGCACTACTCGAGAAATCAATTGAAAAACTATCTCCATATCTCAAATAGTAAATGTATAAAAATCCTTATCAATTGATAAGGATTCATTATTTTATCGGATTGAAAGATCTTATGCACCAACATTTTGGATATTAGACTTTACTATTTTGTTTGATAAATAGCTATGCAGAACCATTCCAACCATTACCAATGCCATTCCGGCCCATGAAAGTACGGAAGGCATTACCGAATGTAAGAGGAACAATTCTCCTACAACAGCAAATAAAACTTCCATAGATTGTGTCGCCTCAACAGCAGCGAGTTTTTGCATGTTTCCCCTTACAAGATCTGTTGCATGAAAAAATAGAACCGTAGCTATTACCCCTGAAGATATGGCAACAAGACCCGATTGAACAGTTTGACCTAAACTTGGGATTCCATGGTTGACTAATTCATAGATCGATAAAATTAGCCAAAAGGGCAGACTTGCTAATGTCATTCCCAATACCCGTTGGAAAACATCAAGGCGGCCACCACATACCTCCATCATTTTTCGATTCCCTAAAGGGTAGGCAAACGAAGCTACTACCACTGGTAAAACACCTAACGCTATAGCTAAAATGGATAAATGATTAGCTTGTTCTACTTGCATTAAAATAATGCCCAGTAAAATAATGAAAGACATACCCAATCCTTTGAAAGGAATTTTACCCTTCAATTGGATGATTCCTTTGTCTGTATTAACATTCTCATAAAAAAGTGGTGCCAGTAAAGAGCCTGAAATAATTGTAATTTGCCAGGTAGCTGCAATTAACCAGCCTGGAGCAAATGCAGCCGAAAAACAAATAGGGCCATAAAATAACCCAAAACCAATCGTACTCCATGATAACCATGCAACAGGCCGCTGTTTCATTTCGATGAGTAATGGTTTTAAATTTTTCCTGCCAATAACAATCAAAAATAAAAAGGGAACCATAAAGAAATACCTTAAGGAGGCACTCCATATCCAGCTCCCCCCTGCCAAATCCATCGATCTATTTAAAATAAAGGTAAAGGCAAAAAAGAAAGCAGCAAATATACCAATTATGATGGGCCGCATGTTCCATTCTCCTTTTTTACAGTTTCTTCTCTAATGAAAACATATCTTCTTCAAGAGTCATCATTTTTTGTTCAACTAATTTACGGGCGTCGTTGACTGCTGCATTGTAAAAGTATGGACCAAGCCCATTTTTAATGAAATCAAAGGCATTTTCAGCAGCAATCAAGCCAATTTCTTCATTCCGTTCTTCATAAAAAAAACGTTGTATCTCTGAAATCATATGATCTTTTTGCTGCTTTGTGAATTTAATTATCAAAATAATCACCATCCTTCTTATGTATATAGTGTATTTTCCATTAAAAAAAGGAAACCATCAAGTGATTTCCTTTAAGTTATTTTTGAAATTAGCTGCTTTCTTTATACAAACTCTTAAATAAGTACTTTCTGCTCATAAATGCAAGTGAAAGCGAACAAAGGAACAAAATAGAGGCAATTATAAATGTTGCTCTTACTCCCCATTCTTCAGTAATCCATCCCATCACTAAAGAGGATATTCCAAATGCCCCCAAAATCATTGTTCCTCGTGCTGAGTAAACCTTAGCGAGTAGTTGTTCACGAGCACTATACTGAATAATGGTGGTCTCTGCTACATCCCTTGCCATTTGTGGAAGCCCAAATAAAAATGAGCAAAGAAGGGCAAACCACGGAATGGAGGTGGTTCCAAACAACAAAGTAATAGCCATTAAACTACAGGTTGACCAAAGAATGGTCTTTCCTAAATTTCTTTCTAAGACCTGCGAAAAACGGTAAATCAATATCCCGCCAAAAAGCATACCCGCAAAAAAGGAGCCATTAATAAACCCCCACCAGCTCTCCCCTTTGTTTAAAGCATCGGAAACGTAAATAAATAGAATCGCCGCAATCCAAACTCCGTTGGCAAAGGTTTCAAGGATATTCATCATACTAATTGTTCGAAGCTGCCGTGAATTCCAAATCAACCCCCAACCCTCTTTTAATGTATCTTTACGTGACATGTTACCCTGATCCGGTTGGGTCCCGACATGAACAATACAACTCATAAAAGTAGTAGAGAAAAGGTAAAGACCAAATGTAATCCAAAGGATTTCATCTGCCCCTTGTGCGACTAATAAAATACCTCCGATTGGCCAGGCAATTAGCTGAACGATTTGATCTGAAATAGAAAGTAAACTATTAGTTTTCATAAGGTTTCTTTCGTCCACAAGACTGGGAATTAAAGCATTTCGTGGTGGAGATGCCCACCCATCTAAAAAAGAAATAACACTAATTAATAAATAAATAAAATACAGCAAATTATCTGTTAAATCGTTTAAGTATAGGCACAACACAAATAACAACAATGTTTTGCCACTTTGTGAATAAACTAATACGGCTCTAAGTTTGTATTTGCTAATTATGAGGGGTGCTAATAACCCACTGAACAATGCTGAAGTTGTATTAAAGAACGGAACTAGTGACATATAGGTTACAGAGCCAGTTGCATCAAAAATTATTTTTATTAAACAAACTATATATAAAATATCACCTAAATTAGCTAACATTTGCCCAAACCAAAGAAACCGAAAAGAACCTCGTTTTCCGAATAAAATAGACATCATGTACCCTCACTTTTTTATTAAATTTTCATATAAAAGTAAGGGTTTATTTACATCGGACATCCTCCTGAACTTGCTAATTCATTTTCTTTTTAGTATATCAGATTTCTGAATTGTATGTTAATCTTAAAAATGCGAATACAAAATTTTTGTTAGCATAAAATATTTTGTTCTTCTAAATGCAGGTTAGTTTGAAACTTTATAATCCATTATTCGTACATTGGATGATTAAAAATATGATAAGTGAGGTTGGTACAATGTTTGGAAAAGTTGCAGCAGATATTTTAGGATTAAGCGATGTAGGTGCAGTTATTAAGCCGCAAGATTATGATAAGGTTGATGCAGACGATTATGTCATGCATGAAGACAATGAAAAAATATATTTTTTAATAAAATCAAAGTCTGATGAATATTGTTTTACCAATAATGCCCTCATTCATTTAGATGGAACTAGTGCAACAAGTAAAAAAAGGATGCTGCACCGTTATAGCTATGCAACGAATCAAATTTCAGAAGTGAAATTGGAAACTGCGGGTACGGTCGATCTTGATGTCGAAATAAAATTTAAAATTGGCTCTGAACCCTTTTCAATCGATGTTCACAAAAAACATATTGAGGAAATAAAGGATTTATATAAAGCACTTATAAAAATTTCTGAGATCTCCCATGAAAATGAAATTAGTCTTCAGTTCTCCAAACAAAGCCTTGAATTAGCCTCAACAACACTTGGGCGTGTAACAAGTTCTGACAGTAATTTAGTGGTTCAATTCAAAATGCTTAATCAAGCTGCGTTCCAATGGTTAGAAGATAGCAAAAAACAATATTGTGTGAAGGATTTTGGTTTTGTTTTTGAAAAATACATTAACAATTAAAAATAAACGAACCCAAAGCTAGAGATTTACTAGAAGCTTTGGGTTCGTTTTATTATTTATATTCAATTATTACATCTTCAATTGGCAACCGTGTTGAGCCAAATGCAGGTGCAGCAGCTTTGCCTAGGGGAATTAAAACAATTGGGAAAAATCTCTCTGACACATTAAATTTTTCAATAAATTGTTTTTTATCAAATCCTCCCATTGGGACTGTATCATAACCTCTATCCTTAGCTAATAGCATTAACTGCATTGAAACAAGACCCGCATCAAAAGCAGCAATGTTTTTTCGCATCTCTTCAGGGGCTTTAGGATACGTATTTTGTGCACTAGCGATTAATCGCTCCATATTTGCTTCATCCATAAAACCAGCTTCGTGTGCACTGTGGTAAACCTTCTCAATACTATTATACATTTCTTTATCGCCTAATACGGCAATTACTGCGGATGCTGTTTCAACCTGTTCTTGATTGAAAGCAATCGCTCTAAGCTCTTTTTTTGTTTGTTCGTCTTGAAACACCATAAAGCGCCATGGTTGAAGGTTACTTGAAGACGGAGCGGATGTCGCCTCTTTTATTATATTTTCAATCTCTTCTTTTGAGATAATATAGGTTGAATCATATTTTCTAACAGAGTGACGTTCTTTTATTACATCAGATAAGCTTTTATTTAACACTGAATGCATGAATGATCCTCCTTGATTAAAAATACTTACAAAAAGTAAGTTAGTTTGATTATCTTACTATTGTAGATTCGTACAGTCAAGCAAATTGAATTTGTTAAAATTTTATAAAAAGACCGTATAAATAATAATAAATGGCGTCCACTTAAAAAGTGAACGCCTCTTGGTATTATTATGGGCTTGGCCTGTGAAACAGCCCCATTACTTCAATTGTTTCTGTAATATTAACAAAAGCACAAGCATCTACGTCTCCGATAAGGTTTTTCACCTCATTTAATTCGTATCGTGAGATGACCGTAACTAATACGCTGCGTTTGTCATTGGAATACCCGCCCACTCCATCCATAATTGTAAGCCCACGATACAGATTATTCAGCAAATGGGCCCGCATTTCTTCCCCTTTATCCGTAATAATCATTAACGTTAATTTGGCGTGGTCTGTATAGATCGTATCCACTACCTTACCGGTTACATAAATCGAAACTAAAGTATTTAGTGCCGCATCCCAATTAAAAAGGAAACCACTAATAATAATGACTAAAGCATTCATTCCAGAAAGTAATACTCCGATAGGAAAATCCTTTTTCCTGGAAACAATCATGCCAATAATATCAAAACCACCTGTCGAACCTGATGAACGAAAGACAAGTCCAACCCCAAGACCAGTTAGGGCTCCCCCAAAAATTGATGAAAGAATGGTATCATTGGCTAATGGTATGATTGGCACCACATAAAGACCTACAGAAATGATCAACACAGAAAATATGGTATTCATGATGAACTTTTTCCCCAACATCTTATAACCAAGAATAATTAAAGGTAAATTCAATAGGAGGTTAGCTAACCCTGTATTAAGAGGAGTAATCATCCCTAGCAAAATGGAAATACCACTTAATCCACTGCTTAACACCTCATGAGGGATCAAGAAAAAATTAAATGCTCCTACAACGATTAGAGATCCTAAAAAAACACCGATTAATTGCATGGTAAAAATCCTCCTTACCTGCACTTTACTATTTTAAAATCATACTAAATTCATTAAATTAAAGTAAACTTAATAGTTTTTTGCCAATAGAATAAATTATCAGACTAATCTATTTTTAATTCCTTTGGTAAATATTCCATTGACAACTGAGCGGTCATTATTATATTTTAGTACTATAATAAATTTATAGTTTAAATCCTCATCAAACCGATGAGGTAGAGGTCGCGGTTTTTATTAGTAATACGGATGAGATGAAGAGACATCCCAGACTCCGTATGAAAGGAAAAACTGCCGAAGCGTACTTTTTTCTCTATAAGAGTACGCTGGGTCTGTATTCGAATAGGAACAGAACTGTCACGTTTGACCTTACCAGTCCAGCGTGTTGAGCTATCTTTCGGAAGGTATGATGCGGGGTATTACCAATGCCATCGATTCTACTTCGATGGTATTTTTTATTCCAACACTCCTTCTCGAATTAGAAAACATTAGCTTTCTTCTGTCATCAACTAGGGCAGCACTTCAAAAGAAAAAGGAGTAATCTTAATGCAATCACAATCAGCAAGACCCCTTGAATATACAGATGGGCAAACACCTAATAAAGAAAATACCGAATTAAAACGTAGTCTAAAATCACGGCACCTAACAATGATTTCTCTTGGCGGGACAATAGGAACTGGACTTTTCCTTGCTAGCGGCGGAGCGATTCATTCCGCGGGACCTGGCGGTGCCATTCTTTCTTATCTCGTCATTGGGATAATGGTTTACTTTTTAATGCAAAGTTTAGCAGAAATGGGAGCCTACATGCCAGTCGCCGGTAGCTTTAGTACGTATGCTACAAAGTTTGTCGATCCTGCCCTGGGTTTCGCTCTTGGCTGGAACTACTGGTATAACTGGGCAATTACAATTGCTGCGGAATTAGCAGCTGTAACCATGATTATGAAGTTTTGGTTTCCTGATACCCCTTCATTAGTATGGAGCAGTATCTTTTTGGTTATCATGTTCTTATTAAATTATCTATCTGTAAAAGGATTTGGCGAAGCTGAATATTGGTTTTCTCTTATTAAAGTAGTAACAGTTGTTATTTTTATTGTTACCGGTACTTTAATGATTTTTGGAATTATGGGAGACCACACCATCGGATTCTCTAACTTTACAGTTGGTGACGCTCCGTTCCATGGTGGTTTTATGGCTATGCTAGGAATCTTTATGGCTGCAGGTTTCTCATTCCAAGGGACCGAGCTATTAGGCGTTGCGGCCGGCGAAACAGACGACCCAGGAAAATCTATTCCCCGTGCAGTAAAATCAGTATTTTGGCGAATTCTTTTATTTTATGTTTTAGCCATTTTAGTAATCGGACTTCTCATTCCTTATACAAACGAGAACTTGGCCAATGGCGATGTTTCCGTCAGCCCATTCACACTCGTTTTTCAAAAAGCAGGAATTGCATTCGCTGCATCTGTCATGAATGCTGTTATTTTAACAGCTGTATTATCGGCAGGAAACTCAGGGATGTATGCTTCTACACGAATGCTTTGGGATCTAGCCCGACAAGGCAAGGCTCCAAAATTTCTTGGTAAACTAAATAAAAATGGTGTCCCAGTCAATGCGTTAATCGCGACAACCTTAGTTGGAACCCTAGCATTTTTAGCATCTTTCTTTGGAGATGGTGTCGTTTATGTATGGCTTTTAAATGCTTCGGGTATGTCAGGCTTTATCGCATGGCTTGGAATTGCCATTTGTCACTATCGTTTCCGAAGAGCTTATGTTGCACAAGGTAAGGATTTAAATTTACTACCATATAAATCAAAATTCTTCCCCCTTGGACCAGTTTTTGCCTTTCTTGTTTGTGGGTTTGTTATTCTAGGACAAAATTACTCTGCCTTTATGGGTAACCATATTGATTGGAATAGTGTATTAGTTTCCTATATTGGTTTGCCATTATTTCTTATTTTATGGCTTGGGTATAAATTCACGAGAAAGACAAAGGTAATCCCTCTAGATAAATGTGACTTAACCGTTTAATTTTCCTCGACCAATCTTAGATTTTTATATAAACAAAAAAAACAGACCCTGCTGGGTCTATTTTTTTTTTTTTAACAGGTATACTTTAGGCTTCCTTCGTTGTCCACACATATAAATCTTCAATCTTACAGTTTAATTCCTTGGAAATGGTCATCGCCGTATTTAGGCTCATCACCTTTTTGGATAAATATTCATCAAGTTGTTCCCTTGGAATATTTGTATTCCTTTCCAAGCTATCCAAATTCATACCTTCTTTTAATAAGAGATCTTTGAGGTTACTTCTTTTTGCTTTATAATTTGTCAAAATGACACCTCGCTTTTGTAAAGTATACCATAGGTACATTATAATGGAAAGCCGAAAGGCGGTATTCTGTCTTTACAATCTTGCGCACGATTAAAGAATAAAATTTGTGTTATACTTAAAAGGGAATAGTAAAAGGGGTGTTAAAATTGAAAAACTCAAATAATCGGTATAATAGTGGTCAAACAGTAAACATCATTGAAACAGGTGAAGTTGTCACCATTTTAAAATGGCAATATGTAAAAAATATGAAAAGATATTCATATATCGTAAAAGAACACCCTGGTACATTTTTTTTCGAAGAGGAACTTCAAGATTCTTAAATTAAAAGGTAGAAACATCAAAAAGACCCATTCGCTTGAATGGATCTTTTTTGCTTTTAAAATTCGGCATTACCGGTTGTTCTTGGAAATGGAATCACATCTCTAATGTTTGTCATTCCAGTCAAGTACATAATTAACCGTTCAAAACCTAGACCGTAGCCAGAATGTTTCGTACCACCGTATTTTCTTAATTCAAGATACCACCAATAGTCTTCCTCATTCATGCCAAGGTCTTTAATCTTTCCAGCAAGTACTTCTTCTCGCTCTTCACGCTGACTTCCACCAATCAATTCCCCTATTCCAGGTACAAGTAAATCAGTAGCCGCAACCGTTTTATTGTCTTCATTTAAACGCATATAGAATGCTTTAATTTCTTTTGGATAATCCGTAACAAAAACTGGACGTTTAAAAACCTTTTCGCATAAATATCGTTCATGTTCTGTTTGCAAGTCAAGCCCCCATTCAACCGGATAGGCAAAGGTTTCACCTGATTCTTGCAATAATCGTATTGCTTCCGTATAGGTTACACGACCGAAATTTGCATCATGTGCATTATTTAATCGCTCTAATAAACCCTTCTCGATAAAACTATTAAAGAAATTCATTTCCTCAGGAGCTTGTTCCAAAACATAACCAATCACATATTTAACCATTTCTTCAGCTAAATCCATAATGTCTGGAAGTTCAGCAAAAGCAAGTTCTGGTTCAATCATCCAAAATTCTGCAGCATGTCTTGCAGTATTAGAGTTCTCAGCTCTAAATGTTGGCCCAAAGGTATAAACATTTCGAAATGCTAGCGCAAAAGCTTCAGCAGAAAGCTGACCACTAACCGTTAGATTCGTTTCTTTATTAAAGAAGTCTTTTGTTACATCTGTTTTACCTTCTTCATTTTTCGGAAGATTGTCCATATCGAGAGTTGTTACTCGGAACATCTCTCCTGCCCCTTCCGTATCACTGCCAGTAATAATTGGGGAATGGACATAAACAAATCCTTTATCTTGGAAAAATTTATGGATTGCATATGATGCTAGTGATCTCACACGGAACACAGCAGAGAACGTATTTGTTCTTGGACGTAAATGTGAAATCGTTCTTAAATATTCAAAGGAGTGCTTTTTCTTTTGTAATGGATAATCAACATTTGATGTACCTTCAATGACAATGTCAGTTGCTTTAATTTCAAATGGCTGCTTTGCATTTGGCGTATGGATAAAATCCCCCACTACCCTAATAGATGAACTAATTGGAAGCTTTGCAATTTCCTTAAAATTAACCAACTGCTCATCAAATACAATTTGTACCCCTTTAAAAAAGCTGCCGTCGTTTAATTCAATGAATCCAAAAGTTTTGGAATCACGTATTGTACGAATCCAACCAGACAATTGGACTTTTTGATCTATATAACTACCGGTATTTCTGTATAGATCCTTAATTAAGGTCTGTTTCATCAATTTTCCTCCTAAATCATATGTATAAGTTTTTGCGAATTGTCATTTGGATTCTAATAATAAAAAACCTTTCCTCCCAATGGGACGAAAGGTAAAAATCCTCTGACGATCATCTTTGTTCTTTTATCCCTTCAATATTATATAAAAATCATATCAATTAAGCAATATTCAACAAATTATCCTATTTTTAAAAGATAAAGGGATACATAATGATGCTTGCCATATTTTTGGATATGCCCAGGTTAATTATTTAGTAAAAATATTCTGGAAATTAGCAGGAAGTATTTAGAATGAAGTCGAATTTGTAGATAGATTCAGATTCTTGATTGGAGGAACCCTAATGGACAAGATTACCTGTATTGCGTATCTACTTTACAATTCTTCTAAGAGTCAAGACATCAAAGATAAAGCTATTGAATTACTGAATGGAGATGTATCCCTACGCGATTTAAAAAGAAACACTGTGGTTCAGGCATACTTAGTAATTGCAGAATCCTTACTAAAGAAGAATAAAATAGATAAGAAACAAGTACAGCTGTTTGCTGAGGAATTTTTGGCAGTCGAGGTTTAATCTTCACAAATATACCTTTAGCCAATTAATTCTTGATTACAAAAGTTTCCACTTCCTTTTTTTGTATTCTTTATTATATAATATTCTAATCCTAATGTTTCCCAAAATTGTTGAGCTTTGTATTTTATCTCAACACACCGATTCGATTTTGTCCAAGCCTCGCCTACGCATACCCATATTCAAAAGTGCATATAGTTGCACGCCGCCGACTTCATATTTTTGTTGAATCCATTGTCGAAAATTTTTTGTTATTATTATGATAATTAATACGTATTCTAAAGAGTTGTGTCATTTACTAGGCGCAATTTACTTCAATATATATTTTTTAAAGAAAGGTGATTTTTTATGGTACAAGTAGAAGTAACAATAAGACTTAAAGGAAAAAGTTATTTAACAAACGTCATTACTAATCGGGAAACATCTCAAGATGAAATATTTCGTCTGGCTTATGAACAAGTCCAAAAACAATGGAAAAAATAATTAACATTACCCATTTAAAAGCTGCAGGATTCAACTAACGAATCCTGCAGCTATTTTTATGCGATAATATAGGTTTCCTTGGAAACGGACTTCATTAGCGGACTTATCCCCTCTGTCGAAAACATATGCAACTCATGCATGGCCCTTGTACAAACCGTATAGAATAATTTTCGTTCTCGTTCATTTTTATATTGAGAACTATCGTAAAGAATGACTGCATCAAATTCGATTCCTTTTGCAAGATAAGAGGGAATCACAATATTGCCTTTTTCATAAGAAACGGTCCCCTTTTCAATTAAGTGGAGAGGAATCTCATTTTTAAGTTTTTCATATACGGCTATACTTTCTGCTGCGGTTCTACATATTACCGCTACGGTTTGATATCCAGTGTTCTTAAATTCTTTCATTTTTTCAAGTATTGCAAAATGTAGATTAGTTTTGGCTACTACTTCAATTACAGGCTTACTTCCCCTACGATTAAATGGTTCTATTTTTTCGCCATCCTCAATTAATCCACTCGTAAATTCAACAATTTCCTTTGTAGACCGATAAGTTTTTGTTAAAACAAACAGCTCAACATCTTTTTCATCTTTTATACTACTATCACTAAGGACTGTTTCTGAACTCGTTGCACCAGAAAATATCGCTTGATTAAAGTCTCCAAGCAACGTCATTTTACTGTAGGGAAACAACTGTTGAATAAATGCAAATTGAAAAGGTGAATAATCTTGTGCTTCATCAATAAAGATATGGCGAATGGCTGTATTTGATTTTCGCCCCTCGATTAAATCTTGCAGATAAACATAAGGTGTTGCATCTTCGTAAGGGATGATTCTATTTTTAAAATTCTCAACCGTCTGCTTACAAATCAATCCCCAGTATAGTGGAAGACTTTCATCTATGTGTTCGCATTGTTTAAATAGTTGCAAATATATTTCCCTCATATCAATAAACTTTAGATTTTTCACTCTTGTAAATAAGGGTTTAAACTTTTCCTTTACAACCATTTCTCCAAGGAGCTTTTGTTCACGCTCAAAATCATCAAATGTATTGTCTGTGAATCGATTTTTTTCCTGAAGCTTCTTAAATGCCTCCATATAGTCTTCTTTTTCAAGAAATTGAATTTCTTCTTCAACCCAGCTCCTAGAACGTTCTCTCTTCATAGCCCTCCTTAATTCTTTTAACAACCATTCCTTCACAAGCTGTACTCTGTTGGGTATTGAATAGCTTTCGTCCAACGAATAAAAGTAATCGTGTATCTCTTTTTTGGAAAGGATAACATCCCCTTTAAACGTTATATCTTTAAACAGTAATCCTTGACTGGATAGTTTAGAAGTATACTGATCAATCATTGCTTTAAATTCAAGAGTTGCCTTAAAGCGAATTCCATCCACCCTTGTTTGATAATCTCTTTCACCTTTTACACTTAGCAAAAACTCCATTTGTGAAAAAGGATCTTCGACGTAATACCCTTTTCCTAATCTATGATTTAAGTATTCCTGGAAGGTGGATTGTTGCATATTATCTTCGCCTAACTCAGGTAATACAGTGGAAACATAGCTGTTAAAAAGCGGATTGGGCGAAAAAAGCATGATGTTCTCTGCATTTATTGTTCCCCTATACCGGTATAGCAAATAGGCAACCCTCTGTAATGCTGCAGATGTTTTGCCGCTTCCGGCAGCTCCTTGAACGACTAATATTTTACTACGTTCATTTCGAATAATTTCATTTTGTTCCCGCTGAATAGTTGCCACAATACTTTTCATTTGCGGACTGGCATTAATACCAAGCACCTCTTGAAGCATTTCATCCCCGATCGTTACACCAGTATCAAACATTCCTTTAATCTCTGATGATCTAATAATAAATTGTCGTTTAAGCTCCATTTCTCCATGAATAATTCCTTCAGGGGTGTTATATTGTGCAGGTCCTGGTGCGAAATCATAATAGAGACTAGAAATTGGGGCACGCCAGTCGTAGACTAAAAATTGTTCATCATTCTCATCCATCAAAGAAGCTATGCCCAAATATACCTGATCTGAGGATGGTTCCCCCTCTTCATGAAAATCAATCCTTCCAAAATAAGGGGAATACCTTAAACGATCTAATGTTTTTAGCTGTTTATCCAAGTTTTTATGCGACCGTTCTCGTTCAGACAAAAGTTCAGCTTGCTGCTTAATACTCGCTGCTGTTTCGATATAATCGTCAGGTTCATCCAAATTGACGGTTACATCATCCCAAAAAGACTTTCGAATCTCAAGAACATCTGTCCTTACTTTTCCTGCATTTTTCAAAAGGTTATCTGTCTTTTTATTTATTAGATCTACAACTGAGTTAACTCTTTCTTGTTCAGATTGCCACACATTTCTTTGTATCTTGCTCATTGGCCACACTCCAGACAAATTTAGAATCAATAACTTGACAATAGAATTATTTTGTGTTAATGTTAAAATAGGATATTTTTAATTTGTTAATATCATGGTATCAGCAGTAAACCTAATTCTATCATGCTCCTATTATATTTTCAAGCGAAATAATAAACGCCATGGAGGCGTTTTTTCTTTTTTCGAACATTATTTACTTTTGATACCGTACACCCACTCATTAAATTTTCCATAAGAAAACATCATAACAATTCGTATTAAAAAAAATTCACTAAACTTAACATTATTCTTTAAAAGTTTTATTCCCACAAAGAACTGAGCTAAACAAATTGGAAATATAATTAAACCTGCCTTTTTTCCTTCTTTAAAATTTCCTTTTAAGGAATAAACTGCAAAAAAGGAAGATGTAATTGAATACAACGGAGATATAACAAAATGTTCCGTCCACGCAAAGTACTTTCCCCAACCAAAACGAACTTTTCGCAAAATGGCTAAAACTAAAAATAAATTTGTTTCTGTGACCATAATTAGCAAAAATAAGGAAATCATTCGCACTACTTCATTTTTTTTATCGATGAGACTATACCATATATCACTCCACTTAAAGTAAAAAGGTATAAGTAATAAGGTATATACCGTTTTCCACCAATTGTGTTTATATATCCCTAACCACAGGAAAAGCAATTCTATTATAGAAAAATAAATACTGAATAGAATCTTAACAGGCCAACCAGACTTAAATGACGTTAATAACACGGCCGTAAAAGGAATAAATACTGCTTGAGATAATGCAGCACCAAAAATATTGTCTAATGATCTGTTTTTTAATATATTCGGCTTATATTTATATGCCTTAAATATATTTAGAACAATATATTCAAATAAGTAGGCAAACCCCATATTGGAGCCTAACAGGATTAATAAGTTTTTTCTATTTTTACTCTTTTTGAAGGCTAACATAATAAGAAATAAATGAATGAATAATAAGATTAAAAAAGGAAGACTATTTCTTTTTACTTTTTTCATTCTCATAAGGTTATCCCTCCTCTATTATTCCTTATTTAATTAGTATTAGAAAAAATCCGTAAAATAATTATTAATGACCGTGCAGATTATAAATAATGAAAAGCTCTCCTTATTCGGAAAGCTTTCTGCACATCGCTAAATTTTCATTTCAACTAATTAAATTATAATAAAGAATTACTTTGTTTAAGGAATTATATTCACTCTCGTTCCATTAGGAACCATTTCAGCAAGATGGAGTACATCCCGATTGTACATTCTTATGCAGCCATGTGAGACGGCTTTTCCAATTGAACTTGGATTATTGGTCCCGTGTATCCCATAGCCCTGTTTTGATAAAGATAGCCACAAAACGCCAAATGGACCACCGGGATTATATTGTCTATTAACAATGACGAATTCTCCCATCGGTGTATTAGTCAGCATTTTCCCAACTGCTATCGGAAAGATTTTCACTAATTTTCCAGAATGGTACAAAGAAAGCCGCCTTTTTCCTACCGACACCTGAATGGTATACGGGATAGTACTTGGATCTAGAAGACCTGGAATATGAATCTGTTGTCCGACATGTAATTGTCCGACACCAGGATTTGCCGCGTATAGATGCTGCAAACTTACGCGATAGTTAGCAGAAAGTATATTTAGTGTTTCACCAGGCTTAACAATATGAATCATGTGATCCCGCCTTTCAAAAAATGACCTTTTTCAGAGTTTATTCAAGACGAAATAGTGATGACATATCTTCTCTTTTATAATTTATATAAAAATAATCATTACTTGCGGAATCGTATTTATAATCTTTTTTCCATTCCTCAATGTTCTCGGTGATCTCCTTCAAGGCATTTGCAAATATAATTATTTCCTCATCATTCATCACTGGATGAAGGGAAAACCTTACCCATCCTGGTTTTGATGATAGATTGCCTTGATTAATCTTGTTCATTATTTGTTTAGAGGTGTTTTTATCTATTTGATATAGATAATGACCATATGTTCCCGCGCATGAACACCCACCTCTCACTTGAATACCGTATCGATCATTTAATAAGCGGACAATTAAATTGTAATGAATATTCTCAATAAAAAATGAAACAATTCCAAGTCGAGTGTTGATTTGACCATCTAAGATATGAAGACCAGGTATTGCTTTCAAAAGCGGATATAACAACTTCAACTGTTCTTTTTCTCTGTTTAAAATATTTTTAACACCCATTTGATCTTTCAAATTCAAACATAATGCTGTACGAATGGCTTGTAAGATTCCTGGCGTCCCTCCATCTTCACGCAACTCAATGTTTTGATAATATTGGTGCTCTCCCCAAGGATTAGTCCATGTAACGGTTCCTCCACCAGGATGATCAGGTACCTGGTTTTTATATAATCGCGAATCAAACACTAAAACACCACTAGATCCAGGGCCTCCTAAAAATTTATGAGGCGAAAAAAAAATGGCATCTAATTTTTCGAGCGGATCGTCTGGATGCATATTAATTGTTATATAGGGAGCTGCTGCAGAAAAATCAACGAAACAGAAACCACCATGTTGATGCATCTTTTTTGCTAGTTGGTAATAGGGTGTCTGAATTCCTGTTACATTGGAACAAGCTGTAAATGAACCTATTTTTAAAGGTCGGTCCTTATATATTTGTAGTAATTTCTCTAATTGATTTATATCTACACGGCCATAAGGATCAGGAGCAATTATCTCCACGTCTGCCAATGTTTCTAGCCATGATGTATGATTTGAATGGTGCTCCATATGTGTAATGAAGACAATTGGTCTTTCATCTTCAGATAGGATTATGCTATTTTTAAACTGCCCGGGGACTCTGAGCCCCAGCAAACGTTGGAACTTATTAATAACTGACGTCATCCCAAATCCATCCAAAATGAGCACGTCAGTTGGATCAGCATTCACATGGTCTTTAATAATTTTTTTTGATTGATTATAGATTCCTGTCATCATTAAACTTGTAATGTTTGATTCGGTATGTGTATTGGCCATAAATGGGCCAAATGTCTCGGAAATTTTTTGTTCGATAGGTCTATATAAACGCCCGCTTGCCGTCCAATCCGCATAAATAATTTTCCTTTTTCCATAGGGAGAGATGAATTCTTGATTTATACCAATCACTTGTGAGCGAAACGTTTGAAAATATTCCGCAAGGTTATCCGGGATACGAAAGGTATTGGATCCAATCTTTGCCGTGATCATGTTTCACACCTCACAAAATTGTTTTTGTTAATCAATATATGCAAAATCAGTAATCGCGTCTCCTTTTAACAAAATATGAAACAAAAAGAAAGATCCCAATCACTAGGGATTGGGATCTTATGCTTCGGATTTTTTATTAATAGGTTGTAATCTTAGCAGATTCTTTTTTCGTCACTTCATCGATTTTTTGAATAAACATTTGAAACACTCTTCTTTTCTCTTCTAAATCCTTTATGTATTCTTTTAGTTGGTTATAGCTCTCCTCAAATGGCTTATGATACATCTCTCGAATTTTCTCGATAATTTCCTCGTTTACAGTTGATTGGATTACTTGCTTAGTAATACCATATTTATAAGAATACACTTTTAATTCTTGTGCCACTTCATCATATTCATTTGCAATTTCGGCTAATACTAATGCAATATCGTCTTTCCACTCATCAAGTGATTTCTGTAAATATGATTTTGCAATGGTTTCTTCCATAAAAACACCCACCCTACTATTCTCTATCCTATTTGTACCATTATATCAAGATTTGATTACATTAAGGTTTCCACTCGTTTACAATGTTTTTTCATTCATTTAATAATTGACTGAATAATTAAAGATTGATATTATTTGGTTAATTCATAATAGCCGGCAATGATGGTTGTGGGTAAACTACAACTGGAGCAGCTTCTGGAGAGACCGCTTAAAAAAGTGGCGCCGAAGGATTCACAATCTCAGGCAAAAGGACAGGAGAATGTTGTGCAAAACTGCACACTTTTCTTAACCGTGAGATTGGAGCAACCAATCTTTTTTTTATTTTATAAATGAGGTGGAACAATGGAAAGTAGACGTGCAGTAGTAAGTGTCATTGGAAAAGACAAGGTTGGCATTATTTCTAAAGTGACAACTGTATTAGCAGAGAACAACATGAATATTCTCGATATCAGTCAGACGATTTTGCAAGAATTTTTTACCATGATGATGATAATTGATGTGACTGAAAATGAAAATTTAAATAAAGTGCGCACAGCTTTGGACAAGGTTGGCAATGAAATGGATGTCCAAATCAATCTTCAGCTAGAAGAAATTTTTCAAGCCATGCACAGAATATAATCTTAGGGGCGATACATATATCAATTGCAATGGATGAAATACTACAAACGATTCGAATGGTACAAATGGAAAATTTGGATATTCGTACGGTAACAATGGGGATAAGCTTGCAAGATTGTGCAGATTCAGATTTTGATAAAATGAAGGAATGTGTCTTTACGAAAATCACTAAATATGCAAAGAACTTAAAAAGTGTGGCGGAGGAAACCGAAAAAGAATTTGGAGTACCCATTATCAATAAACGTATTTCCATCACACCCATTGCTGAAATCCTCGGAAATGCAACAGTAGAACAAACTGTAGATCTGGCGAGAACGCTTGATAAGGCTGCAAAACAACTAGGAATTGATTTTATTGGCGGGTTCTCTGCTCTTGTTCATAAAGGTTCGACAAAAGGCGATGAAGTGCTTCTTAAAGCATTGCCTGAGGCACTTAGCGTAACAGAACGGGTTTGTTCTTCTGTTTCCGTTGCAACCACTCGCAGTGGAATTAATATGGATGCGGTACGTCAGATAGGATATATTTTAAAAGAAGCTGCTGAAAGGACAAAAGAGCAAAACGGGATTGCCTGTGCTAAACTAGTTGTTTTTTGTAATCCTGTTGAGGACAATCCTTTTATGGCTGGAGCCTTTCATGGAACTGGTGAAGGTGAAGTAGTCCTTAATGTTGGCGTTAGTGGACCAGGTGTTGTCTTAAATGCTTTAAAACGTCATCCACATGCCGACCTAGGAGAAGTATCAGATATTATTAAAAAAACTGCCTTTAAGATTACACGTGCAGGAGAGCTGATTGGCCGAGTAGTGGCAAAACGCCTCAGCATTCCCTTTGGTATTATGGATCTCTCGCTTGCTCCTACAAATGCTTTAAACGATAGCGTTGCCGAGATCCTTGAGGAAATTGGCCTTGAACGGGTGGGTACACACGGAACCATTGCAGCACTAGCCTTGATGAATGATGCCGTAAAAAAAGGAGGCGCCATGGCCAGCTCTTATGTAGGAGGCTTAAGTGGAGCTTTTATTCCTGTAAGTGAAGACAATGGAATGATTAAGGGAATTATAGACGGTGCCCTTACGTTATCTAAGCTAGAGGCGATGACTTGTGTGTGTTCTGTCGGACTTGACATGATTGCGATAACAGGTGATGTGTCTCCTGCTACCCTTTCCGCGATGATTGCGGACGAAGCCGCAATCGGAATGATCAATAAAAAAACAACTGCTGTCCGGGTTATTCCGGTTCCAGGTAAAAAAGAAGGAGAGATAGTTGAATTCGGCGGACTGCTAGGTAGAGCACCGATTATGGGCGTTAATCCTTATAGTTCCCAAAAGTTAATTGATCGTGGCGGAAGAATTCCTGCCCCACTCCAGGCCCTAATCAATTAAGCAGCAGTATATTTTATATTATGATATGTAACTGTGCAAAGCCCTTTGAGGCTGCACAGTTTTTTTGTATTAACCCACGATGGATTATTATACAAGACGCTTTTATTCCCCCTCCACTATTTTTGCAAAATCCTCTATAGATGTTGAATATTTAACATATGATCGAGGAAGGTAATATAACTCGTTTTTTGTTCCACTTGGACTGTAAGAACCCGGCGTAGTGGTAAGTCCAAATAGATAATACTTTTTTGCTTCTGCAATAACTTGGTTGTTTGTGTTTCCATATGGATATGCCAGTGCAATAACAGCTTTGCCTGTAAGTTTTTCTATTTTCTCTTTTGAGTTTTTCAGTTCATAGCTTATATTTTCAACTTTGGTTAAATCTGGGTGCTTTGCAGTGTGGGACTGAATGGAGATGATTCCTGAATCTGATAGCTTCTTTATATCCATTGTTGATAAGCGGTTTGAACGCCCTACGAAATCAGAAATAACAAAAAAGGTACCTACAGGGTCAAATTGTTCTGTTCTGATTTTTTTAAATATGGCCACAGCATTCAAGTTATTCTTGTAGCCATCATCAAAAGTGATAAAGATCGGACGTTGAACTTTTTTAATATCTTGCCAGCGCTCAAAAGTTAACAACGTATAACCGTGATCTCTTAAATAGGTCATTTGTTTCTCAAAATTATTGGGTGTAACATATAACTCCTTTGATCCAATCCCGTTAAATTCTTCGATGGAGTGATAAATTAAGATAGGTACTTTTAGCCTTGCTGATGCTTTTTCGGGAATACCACAAAGGAATAAACAAATAAATAACAATAAAATCTTACTCATATAATTCCTCACTTTTTTATTTGATTGTCTAGTTCCCCTAGTATTCCTCTAAATAACATCGTTCATTAAAAGTCTTCATTCCGCATTGTATTGAATTATAGGTTAAAATGGATTTTTACATACTATTAATGTTTAATTCATACGGCATGCTAGATGAAATCATGATTGTAAAAGTGTTACACTATTCTTATCTAATAAGAAGGAGATACATAATGACCCATTACAAAGTTTTATTTCTAGATGTTGACGGAACCATATTAACACCAGAAGCCACTATTCAACAATCAACAAAGGATGCCATTACCCAGGTTCAAGCAAAGGGAGTGGAGGTATTTTTAGCAACTGGAAGACCGTTGCATGAAATAGATGACCTTGCACGCGAACTGAACATTCGCTCATTTATAGGCTACAACGGCGCCTATGCAAAGTATCAAGGAAAAGACATATTTCAGGAACCGATTGACAGTTCCATTGTGAAGCATTTCTTGGAAACTGCGGCAAATCATCACCATGAAGCCGTACTATACACAAATAATAGTAACGTCTTTACGCATATAGATGACCCCAAAATGCAAAGTTTCAGGAAAGTTTTCCACCTACATAAAAATGAACCATATACACCTGCATTAGATAAGGAGATTCTCGGGATTACACTAGTTAATTTAAATGTTGATGATGTGGATCTTTACAATCAGCAAGGTAATATTCATTTATCTCAGGTTAATGTTGAGGGCATGATGGATTGCTATGATGTCATCCGGGATAAAGTAAATAAAGGCTATGGGGTTCAAATGGTTTTGAATCATCTAGGTATACCTAGGGATAGCTCCATTGCCTTTGGTGATGGTATGAACGATAAGGAAATGCTGCAATTAGTGGGACAAGGTTTTGCTATGGGAAATGGACATCCAGACATTTTTCAATATGCACAGCATAAAACAACAGAAGTCACTAATTCCGGCATATATAATGGATTGAAAATGCTGCAATTAGTCGAATAGTTGAAGGTAATTAAATATATATTTTAAAAGAGTGCGGGAGTTTAATTTTCTGCACTCTTTCATTTTGCCTACAATAATGTTTTTTAAAAAATATGTTGTTATTTCGTGATTTCAGTCTTGTTTTGATAGCTTTTGTCAGACAGCAGGAAATTCACCTACCTAATGGTGAATATGTAAAAAAGAAGAATTATTTCCGAGAGACATAGAAAGGAATGATGATGTTTGAAGACTTATACATTAAAAGAAGTGGCAAAAAAAATAAATGTAACACCAGGGATTGTCCGCCAGTGGGAAAAAGAGTTTGTAGATATTCTTGATATCCCTCGCTCTAAACAAGGTGCTAGGCTTTTCACTGACTTAGTAATTGATCAATTGTTTGAAATAAAACAACTAGCGGACCAAAAGGTAAGTAAGGAGATGATTAGACAATCCATTCACACCAAACAGGAGCCGGCTATAATGGAAACCAACCCTGTTTCAGAAATAGCCTTAGAAATCATCACAGAAGAAGATGCTATTACTACTTTGCCAGTTGAAGATTTAGCCATGAAAAATACAGAGCTTTTTTTTGAAGTAATGGAAACCTATAAGAAAACCTTTTTACATGAGGTAAAGGAAGAAATACGTAGTGTTGTTCGGAAAGAGGTTTTAGAGGAAGTAAAGAAAGAAATAAAAAGTGGATCATTAACAACAGTTAAATCCATTTCAGACTCCATTTACAAATCATCTGCAAATACGCAGGCTGAAATAAAAGAATTTTCGGAAACATTAGAAAAAACAACAGAGGTTACAGCAGACTCTCTAAAGTACCTTGCCAAGAATATAACTAATGTGTCACTAGAGACCTCCGAAGAGATTTATTCACTTTCAAAACAATTAGCAGAGACAACGGAAGAGCTGTCTCATTATGTTGATATTACAAATAATGAACTCTCCAGTTTATCCGAGACAATTACAAAGGATCGTGAATTTCTCCTTGAAGAACGTAATCAATACAGGAACGAAGTCACCCAACGTGAATTAGCATTCCAGCAAATGTTAACAAGCTTTCGTGATGTAGCTGCGACAAAAGATAAGAAATGGTGGAAATTATGGACATAATCACAAGCTAATTTATGAAATGATAAGTAATCAAAAGCTCCTTTGATTGTTGTGATAGTTGCTTTTATTATTCGTTACTCAGAGTTTGGGCAAATCTATCCTTAGGAGGATTCGACATGAATACAAGTGAAGTGGCAAAATTACTAGGAGTGTCTCAAAGTACAATTCAACGCTGGGTAAAGCAGCTTGGACTCCCAATGGTGAAAAATGATCGTGGACATTATCATTTTTCTAACGAAGATATAAAACTCTTAAAAGAGATTCATGAACAACTTCAAAATGGTACTTTACTCCATGAGATAACACCGATAAATGAGAAAAAGAATCCGCGGAAGGGAGCGGTGAAGGCGGTAGAAAATGATCAAGCTATTGAAAAACTGTTGATGAAGGTGAACAAATTAGAAGCCAGTTTGGATGCAAAGGCAGATTCAGTTGCGTCTTATCAACTCCTGCAACATCGCCGAGAAATAGAGGACTTGCAAAATAATGTAAAAGAACTAACCCAGTTAGTTAAAACTCTTCAAGACCAGCTTAACCAACTGTTACCCTCAAAAATGGAAAAACCGCTTATATTGGATCAAAATAAGGCCAAAAGAAAAAAGAAAAAAAATTTCGTAAGTTCTATCTTTGGGTTTTAACTATATAGTTATATGAAAACAGCCGAACGATAACGTTCGGCTGTTTTCATATAACTATCCAATACCATATCTACACTTTAAGTTCAACAAGTGGCTGAGTATATTTTTTTATGAAAAAGCTTCCAAGAGTTACACAAATGGCAAAGGATAGGATCAGCAGTAAGAGATAGTTATCCGAAAAGAGCGATAAACTCTCCTTAGGTAACATGGCTTGAAGCGACTTTATGATAAAACCATGGAACAAATAGACATAAAGTGTTCTTTCACCAATTTTGGTTAACTTGGATTGTGTCGAAGGAATTAACGCTAAAAATCCAAATACAACAATTAACGTCAACCCATATTGCAGTGCCCGAAAAAGTCCATCCGACCATTCCATCCCCCCCATATTTGCATATGAGGTGTCACCTAATAGCCATGGTACAGCATCTTTTGGGAATCCTGTTCCAAAGAACAACAAGGTAACTAGAATAATGCCGATCCCAACAGGAAGTGAATATTTTGCCCGTATTAGTCGTCTTAATTGATTCCCACTTAATAAAAATCCAAATAAAAAATACGGAAAAAATACAAATGTTCTTGAAAGGCTTAAAAAACTACCCACATCTTCCACATATCCAATAGCAATTCCCATTACTATTGCAATGGCAAATCCAAACCATCTCATCCTTGCAAACGCATATAAGAGTAAATTCCAAAAGAATAAACTTAACAAAAACCACAATGTCCAATGTGGATGTAAAAAATCAACCACAAAACTCTCTTCTTTCCCAATCAAATAATAATAAACCGAGTAGATAACTTGAAAGATAAAATAAGGGATTAATATTTTCTTGACAGATTTTATTAAGTACCCTTTCTTTTTGAAACCTTTTGCAAAGTATCCCGAGATTAAAATAAATGCAGGCATATGAAATAAAAAAATGACTGTATATAAAGTATAAAGTAATCCATCTTGTTCTTTTAAAGGACTTATGAGATGACCAAAAACGACAAGAAATATCAATATAAATTTGGCATTATCAAAATATTTACTCCTTTTTGAAGTAGCTGCCATTCAATCACCCCGTTAAATTTTCTCTTAAATCTCATAAAAAGGTATATTAGTATTATTAATACAGATAATTAAGATTTAATTTAGTTAGTGTTTACCCTCTTTAAGTTAGATAAAACTCCTTATATTCAATAATACTCTACATACATTACAGCAATATGTTTTTGAATTTACTTAGTGTTGCATTAAAATTACAATTCTAAAATAGCAATACTATATACCCACGAATAATTTACCACTCAATTCTTAATGAATCCTTAAGATGTTAAGAAAAATAAAAAAAGCTTGGGATTTCCCCAAGCTCACTTTTATACATTCACAATATCAACAAAGTTGTTACTGATAATCTCATCAAAGTTTTCCTTTAATTCTTCAAGTGGAATATGAAGAAACGCTGAAAGCCGTTTAAGAAACTCTTGATCCTGTCTAAGCCATGAGGAATAATTTCTTTTAATAAATCGTTCTGCATCCTCGAAATTCGGAAATACAGGGTCTGCACTTTCACCTTTATGTAAAATATAAAAAGTTCCATCTCCGTTTGGTACGATATAAGAAATTTCGCCCAGCTGGTTCTGATAACTTGTTCCAAAGGGAGAACCCTTTACATTATATTCATTCCGATCTGTATCCGGTTTTAGCGGGTTTAAATCGAACACATTCACCACAAATGTATCAAATGCTTCCCTTGTCAATTCAGAGCCGGATGCCTTGGGATGACCGCCTCCACCATATTTTTTGGCAAACTCGGCCACATTTACTTCATCATGAATCGTTCGGAATCCCATTTTCTTCCCACTTACATTTAATAAAATAATCATATCCAAGTGGGGATAAATATTATTTAAGGCGTTCCCCAGCTCCGACAAATATTGTTCAGCATGAACAATACCGACACAATAATCACCCACAAAGGTTTGAACGATCTGCATGCTTTTTGAATGGATGTACCGGTGGATTTTTTGTTCTTCAATATCAAGAATCATATTTTCCGTGTCTGTTAACATAAATGACTCTTTATTTTCCATTAATCTCTTGTGCATTTCCTCTTCAAACTTTTCCCTATTCATTATATAAAATAGATCATTTAACCTCTTAGCTGTAACGTTATTCGTTTCATCCCATTCCCACGTGTCGTACTGACGAACTAAGTCAATAAATTCCTCAAGAGCAGCATTTCTTTCCATCATTCCATGCTCTATTAGATAATCATAAAATAAAGAGGTTGCACAGGTCTTTTTACCTGTTTCATACTCTGGGATTACCCTTCCCCAGTCATATTTATTAAAATGAAGAGCTGTCACGTGATGATCAATCATTTGAATATGTTTTCCTTGTCTATACCGCTCTTCAAGTTTTTTCTCGACTAATTCATTAACTGCTAAATCGGTAATATAAATTTCTTCTTGATTATTACCTGGATGCGTGATGAAAGCTTCCACTCTTTGATTTAAGTTACGATATGAGCTATAAAACACATTTGCCTTCTCTCCAAAGGCCATTTTTGCAATCAATCCACATCCTAGACCATCTAAGTCTATATCCGTAAAAATTTTTACCATATTTGACACCATCCAATCTTATTTCCATAACGTATAGTTTGGTTTTGAGAAACTATTCTTATACAGACTTAACTGTAACCTGCTGTTAGTCATTTCTTAAGGTCTCTTTGCTAAATATATACTAAAACAGGGATTAAATCGATATCTAAGATTTCAATTACATTATACTAGGACACAATACTTACTTTTAGTATCAGGTAACAATTATCACATACCTAACGATCCTTAGGTGGTATGATGCTATAAAGATATCATTATAATATCAACTGAAATGGGGTTATAAATTGATCTTTCCACAACTTAAAATAGGGCATATGACACCAAAGGTTCCCATTCTACAAGGCGGAATGGGAGTTGGTATTTCACTTAGCAAACTTGCCTCAGCAGTAGCAAATGCCGGCGGAATTGGAATAATTTCAGGAACTGGGATTCCGGTTGAGGAAATGCGTTCACATATAAGACATGCAAGAGAACTAATCCAGGGTGCAGGTTATATTGGCGTAAATGTTTTATTTGCTATGAATGACTTTGCAGAAAAAATGAAAGCTGCCTTAGAAGAACGGGTTGATTTTATTATTTCTGGTGCGGGTATCTCAAGAGATATGTATAGTTGGGGCAAACAAGCAGGAATTCCAGTTATCTCCATTGTCTCTTCTGCAAAGTTAGCAAGGATTTGCGAACGGCTCGGTGCTTCAGCTGTTGTCGTTGAAGGCTTCGAAGCGGGAGGACATTTGGGAACGGATCGACCCATGTTCGATATTCTTCCAGAGGTTATTGAAACTGTCTCTATTCCAGTCATTGCAGCAGGAGGAATAATGACTGGTGCGGATATTGCTAAAGCCCTTGCTATGGGGGCTTCAGGGGTACAAATGGGAACAAAATTTGTAGCCAGTGAAGAATGCGATGCTCCCCTTGCCTTTAAACAAAAATATGTTAATGCTAAACAAGAAGATCTAGTTTTACTTAAAACAACTGTCGGATTACAAGGAAGAGCGATCAAGAATAACTTTACGAATTCGGTAAGCGGATCAAATAAATTAAAAATAGCAAAATGTCATGATTGCTTAAAGAATTGTTCCTATCGTTTCTGCACACTTGATTCTTTAATTACCTCTGTAAATGGGGATGTCGAGAATGGACTTGTTTTTGCAGGAGCAAGAGTGGCTGAGATTAATGAGATTCTTCCAGTAAGAACGATAATCGATAATTTATCGGCTGAATATATTCGCGCAGTCAATGTGGGCAATCTTTCATCCTTTTCACATGTATAGCAAAAGAAAAGCCAACCTGATGGTTGGCTTTCCCCCTATTGTAATCTTTTGATTTTATTGGTAATCGAAGTACGTGGCTTTGCATCTGGAATTACTTCTGGATACCCCACGCCCAGCACCCCAATAATTTCATAGCCTTCAGGAACCCCAATAATTTCCCGGTTCTTACCTGTTATGCCAATCGATGACCAAAACGTCCCTACACCATTAGCCCAAGCAGCTAAGTTAAAATTTTGAATAAAGCATGCTGTGGCTAGTGCATTTTCCTCTGTTTCAACTTCAGTAGCACCCCGCCTAGAAAGAATAGCCATTAAGAATGGGGCATTACCAAAATTAGTTTTATGATTTAACTTCTCTCTTGTTTCCTTACCAATAAAAAAAATCTCCCACGGTTCAGTCATGCGATGATTAGGTGCCATTGCCGCAGCCTGTAACCATGTGATAATTAATTCTTCTTTAACAGGTTCTGACTTAAATTTCTTTATAGTTCGTCTCGAATATAGTACATCCATGATATTCACAGAATCTCCCCCTTAACATTCAACATTATCATAAATATGATTCTTCTTAATTTATTCCACCTACTTTATAATAACCTCTTTTTAACCCATAATAACAAAACCCCAGTGCTTGAAGGAAGAATAAAAGTCCCCAGAATGGTGCTGGAATGACCCCGGTTAATTGAGCTAAATTTGCTGCATCCCCTGCAGCATTTGGCTGAATAACACTAATACGGAGTATTTCATAGGCACTTTGGACAGAGTCCACAAGTAAAATCGAGGAAATTAATAATAATAAATGATTTCTTAAGTTCTGACTTCCCTTTATGAGAAGAAAAAGAAAGGTAACTGCAAATGAACAAAGCCAAAAGATTCCATATGGATTTCGTACCCAAAAAATCAGATTCAAAAAAATAAAACCAAGTAAAATATCAATCAAAAGCGCTTCCCTTTTCCTCCCTATTAGTAAAAATGAGAGAAAGGCCATAAAAGAGGCAAAGGTATAACCTGCCAAACTGGTAAAGAAACTACCCACCCAGGTTGATTGACTGCTAATTGTTGCTCCTTCTGAATTCATGAATAATGAAATGGTTTCTACATTCCCACCTAAAAGGGCAATGATGGCGTGGCCAGTTTCATGGAATACTGTATTAATGATTCTAATGTAATTTCCAAAGAAAGGCACATGAATAAGCATAAATGCTAAAACGAGGAAAAGGAAAAACTTCGCACTGAATTTATCACGTACAAAACTAAACATATATTCTCCTCTTTTTAAATATATTTTTATTTTATTTTACCATTTTTTGTTTCATGAATAGAAATTTTGTAATCTAAATTTCTTTTAGTAAGTTTTAGGTACCATAACTACTTATTTAAAGGGGGTTCGACAAACTAACAACTTATATGTTATGATTAAGTTGTTACTAAAACGGGTATTAACTTAGTTGAGGAGGAATGACTTTGATAGAATTTAAGAACATTGTTAAAAAATATCGAACAAAAACTATTATTAATCCATTTTCATTAAAAATTGATGATGGTCAATTAGTTGTTTTTATCGGACCAAGTGGATGCGGAAAAACCACCTTGCTCAAAATGATAAACAGGTTAGTTCAACCATCGTCGGGTAAAATTTTTGTGAATGGGACAGATATCTCCACCATGAATCCCATAGAATTACGGAGAAATATTGGTTATGTCATACAAAATACAGGCCTTTTTCCACATATGACTATTAAAGAGAATTTAGAATTGATCCCCAAACTCAAAGGTGAAAACCCCGCTTCCATTGAGAAAAAGACCGAAGATTTGTTGACTTTAGTTGGTTTAGACTCTAAAGAATTTTTACACCGTTATCCAAGAGAGTTGAGCGGTGGACAACAGCAACGAATAGGTGTGGCCAGAGCCTTTTCTACTAACTCAGATATCATTTTAATGGATGAACCTTTCAGTGCATTAGATCCTGTTACAAGAAGTTCCCTGCAAGATGAATTATTTCAAATGCAAAAAGAATTAAATAAAACGATTATCTTTGTCACTCATGACATGGACGAAGCTATTAAAATAGCAGACAAGATTTGTATTTTAAAAGGCGGAGACATTCTTCAATATGACACCCCCGAAAATATTCTTAAAAATCCTGCCAATGACTTTGTTGAAGGCTTTATTGGTAAAAGAAGAGTATGGAACAATCCTGAATTACTATTAGCTAAAGATATTATGATTCCAAATCCTGTAAAGATAACAGCTATGCGTAATGTCCTGCAGGCTATTGAAATCATGAAGGACAATAAGGTTGATAGTCTAATGGTTACAGGAAAACAAAATGTCCTCATCGGACTTGTCACATTAAAAAGCATCCAGTTACTCAATCGAAATACCCCAATTGAAATGGTTATGGAGCAAAATGTCCGGTCCGTTTCACAGGATGCTAATTTAATCTCCGTGCTAGCAATCATGAATGAACATAAAATTGGTTATCTTCCTGTTGTAAACAGTGCAAAACAATTAACTGGTTTAATCACAAGAAGTAGTATTTTATCTGCACTAAGCAGCCAATTAATTGACTTAGAGGTGGCATTTTAATGGGAGAATTTTGGAATTATTTATCAGTTAATTACCAACAAGTTTTAAGCTTATTAGGCGAGCATATTTATTTAAGCATCGTGTCTGTACTTATTGCTATTATTATTGGGATACCGCTAGGAATATTGATTTCGAATGAACCAAAACTTTCAAAACCAATCATTGGAACCACAAACGTCATACAAGCAATTCCTAGTTTAGCGTTACTAGGTTTCCTTATTCCGTTTATCGGTATTGGCTCATCACCCGCAATTGTTATGGTTGTTCTTTATTCCCTTTTACCAATTGTCAAGAACACTTATACGGGTTTGACAAATATTGATGGTGATATTCTGGAAGCAGCCAAAGGCATCGGTCTGACCAAAAGTCAAACAATGAAAAAGGTTCAGTTACCACTGGCCTTCCCGATGATTATGGCAGGGATCAGAATTTCAGCGGTAACTGCTGTTGGTTTAATGACAATTGCTGCTTTTGTTGGTGCCGGCGGTCTCGGTTACCTTGTCTTCTCAGGTGTACAGACCGTTGATAATTATATGATTTTAGCAGGAGCTATCCCAGCTTGTATATTAGCCCTCTTCATCGACTTTGTTGTAGGAAAACTTGAATCAAATCTTTCATATACGAGTAAGCAAACAGGAGCTAAAAGAGGAGCAAAGAAAGGAAAAACAGCTAAGAGATGGATTGTCGCCGTCACCACAATCGTCATCATTGCTGCAGGCTGCTTTAAGGTTTATTCAACAGCAAATGCAGAAGATAAAATTGTTATTGGTTCAAAGAATTTTAGTGAATCTATCATACTTGGGAATATGCTTGCAGATTTAATCGAAAATAAGACTGATATCCAAGTAGAAAGAAAACTAAATTTAGGTGGTACCCAAGTTGCTTTTAATGCCGTTAAAAGCGGCGATATTGATGCATACGTAGAGTATACAGGAACTGGATTAGTAAATATTTTAAAACAATCTCCAGAAAACGATACTGATAAAGTCTATACTTACGTTCAAAAAGAGTTCAAGCAGAAATATGGCATTGAATTATTAAAACCACTAGGATTTAACAACACCTATACTTTGGCGGTTCGACCTGATACAGCACAAGAATATGGATTGGAGACGATTTCCGATTTAGCTAAGGTTAGTGGCAATTTAATCATGGGTCCAACGATTGAATTCTCAAACCGGAAAGATGGAATAGAAGGATTAGAAAAAACCTATAATATGAAATTTAAAGCTGTAAAATCCATCGATGGCGGCCTCCGCTATACTGCGTTAGACAATCACAAGAGTGATGTTATTGATGCCTTTTTAACTGATGGATTAATTGAGGAGTTTGGACTAAAGGTATTAAAAGATGATCAAAACTTCTTCCCACCCTATTATGCAGTTCCAATAATAAAAGAGGAAACATTAAAGGAACATCCCGAATTAAAAAATGTACTTAATTCCTTAGCAGGTAAGCTCTCGGATGATAAAATGCGTGAATTGAACTATAAAGTTGACAGCCTTAAACAATCACCTGCAAAGGTTGCCAAGGAGTTTTTGAAACAAGAAGGATTATTGGATTAATTGTAAAATAATACTAATAGGAAGCCGGTCAGTTTAAACTGACCGGCTTCTTTTACTAATCGTTTAAAAAATGAATTACCCTGTCATAGGTTTTATCGTCCCCAATAACAAGTAGGACATCCCCATCTTGTATTACTGCATATGGTCCTGGAGAAATAATTAATTCACCGTTCCGCTTCATACCAATCACGGTTCCCCCCGTATTTTGCCAAAACTTCACTTCTGATATTGTTTTTCCAATATGTATACAACCAGAAAATATTTCTATTTCAATCGGTGCCAGTGGATTCGTATGACGAAGTTTCCCCGAGTAATCCATGATTTTTCTGAGTGTAGTAAAAAGTTCTTCATCAAGCTTGTCTCTTTCCGAGATGAGTGCATTCATTTGTTTCTCTAGATCTTTAATACTCGCTAGATTGGAAAAACGGTGGATATACTTATAGGCATTTTCCCGAGACGAGATGACAATACCACTCCCTTTAGTGGAATGAACAATCTCTACGTCTTCTAATATCTTAATGGCTCTGCGAACAGTTTCAGGAGAAACTTTATATTCACTTGCCAAAGTAGACCTGCCATGAATCTTTTCTCCAACTTTAAACTTTCCGTCATATATTCTATTTGCGAGATCGATTGCAATCCGCTCATAGGTAGGGATTTGTGCTTTCTGCATGCGAAAACCTCCATCAAGGTTCAAATAAAATGGATGTCTAATCTCTTTCACTATACCGTTTTTACAATCTATTTGCGAGAGCTTTGGCAATCATCTTTAGAATTATCCACATTTGGACATAATTATAGGAAAGCATTTGTACTTGAGGTGATGAAGACTGAAACGGAAAATAATGATTTTATTAAGCATTTTATTTATCCTTTTTATGATTGGATTATTTATTTTTTATATTATTAAAGGCGATTCATCGAGATGGCAGGTAGCACTTGGAGGTATTTTTGCTAGTGCCCTTCCACTTGGCTTATTACGAATGAAACGTATTCCCTTTAATATACCGATTATTTTAGGGTATTATCTTTTTTTATTTTGTTCGTTATTTTTAGGCTCTATCGCAAGTTATTATCTACATCATAAATGGTGGGACTCTACCCTTCATTTTTATAAAGGGATTTATATTGGGTTTATCGGAATAAGCCTTTATAAATATATGATACCAAAGAAAGTACGAATCGATGTTTCAGCATGGATAGTTTTTCTTTTCGTTCTCTCACTGGCTGTCTTCGCTAGTGTTTTATGGGAAATTTATGAATTTGTAGGTGATTTAACATTAACACACACAATGCAACGGGGAGGAAATAAGGATACTATGTATGATTTACTGTGTGGTCTTGCAGGTGGTCTCCTAATTGCTATATATTCCCTGTTAAGAAAAAAGAAGGTTTAGTTGAGGTGTTACTTATGAACCGGAAACTAGTTATCATATTTAGTGCAATGTATATCATTTTCATGGCCCTTTTAGCCTTTTACTACCATCAAAATGGGGAATCCTTTAAATCCATTGTAGCAGTAGGTGGAATAGCTTGTGGAGCTATTCCCCTTCTATTAGCCTTATTTACTAAACTGCAATTTAATTTGCCCATCGTTATTTCTTATTTAATTTTCTTAATTGGTTCACAATATTTTGGCTCGATTTTAGGATGGTATGGCCTTGGTTGGTGGGATACTTTTATGCATTTTGTCAGTGGAGCCATCCTTGCATTTTCCGGGATTGCTTTATATGAAAGATTAATCCACAGACAAGCAGGAGATTCCATATCAGCATGGTTTGTTTTCTTGTTTACTCTTTCATTTGCAGCTTTTGGAGGCGTTCTCTGGGAGGTATATGAATTTAGCTGTGATCAATTTATTAATATGACTTTGCAAGGTGGAGGAAACAAAGACACGATGACCGATTTAATTGCTGATACTTTGGGGGGACTGGTCATTGCAATCTGGACTGGAATTCGTACCAAGAAAAAATTAACTAGAAGTCAATAAAAGGGTACACCCAACTAGGTGTACCTTAAGTCTCCTTTTATACGAGAACGGCCGCAAAAAACTCTTCATAGAGTGCCTGAACCGCTCTTTTTTCGTCAATCTCTTTTACTCCAAACATCATACTAACCTCTGACGAGCCTTGATTAATCATTTCAATATTAACACAAGCCCTGGCCAAGGCTTTTGAGGCTCTAGCCATTGTCCCTACATTATGCCGCATGCCTTCCCCCACAACCATTATTAGTGCAAGGCTGTGTTCAATTTTTACTTCATCTGCATGCAATTCATTCTTAATCCGCTCTACCACTTTTGCTGTTATCTCTTCATCAAACTGGTTTTCTCTTAAGATTACGGACACATCGTCAATCCCTGATGGAGTATGTTCATAGGAAAAGCCAAAATCCTCTAATATTCCTAGTAGTTTTCGACCAAAACCAATTTCCCTATTCATTAGGTATTTACTCACATAAATACTACAGAACCCTTGATCACTGGCAATCCCAATTACAGGTCCGTTCGTGTTGTCCCGTTCATTCACAATTCTTGTCCCTCTTGCAGCAGGGTTGTTTGTGTTCTTGATATGGACAGGAATTCCTGCTTTAAAGGCAGGAACAAGGGCTTCATCGTGTAATACCGTGAATCCCGCATAAGATAACTCTCGCATTTCCCGATAGGTTAACTCCTTTATTTCCTTTGGACTTTTCACTATGTTCGGATTAACGGAGTAAACTGCATCCACATCAGTAAAATTCTCATACAGGTCAGCCTTTAGCGCATTAGCAAGAATGGAGCCTGTAATATCGGATCCACTGCGGGAAAAAGTATAAACCTCGCCCTTCACACTATAGCCAAAGAATCCAGGGAAAATTAAGATACCTGGGTATTCACGCAGTGAAAATAACCGATCATACGCCTCCGGTAACGCTTGAGCATTGCCGGGCTCATCACTAACTAAAAGACCTGCCTCTTTAGGATTGACATAATTTGCCTCGATTCCTTGTTCACGGAAATATGCTGCAACTAATTTTGCGTTATTATCCTCACCGCTTGCCTTTATTAAATCAATAAACCGGTCAGGTTTACTTTTGTCACTAGCAAATCTTTTAATTAAATCATGATAAATTTCTTCCAAAACTCCCTCTGAAATAGTTAATTCCCCGACTATCTCTGAATATCTTTCCATAACAGCCTCTAGCTTTTCCTGAGGATTTTTATCCTGTAAACAGAGTTCTGCACATTCAATTAACAAGTCTGTTACCTTTGTATCTTCGGCATACCTCTTACCTGGCGCTGATACTACGACAACCTTACGATCCGGATCGGATACAACAATTTGGAAAACCTTCTCAAGCTGTTTTCCGGTTGCTAATGAGGATCCGCCAAACTTTACAACCTTCATGGATACATCCCCTAATCTATAAAAAATATAATCCTAATTTTATTATAATTCCAAAAATATTCAAGTGTTTTTTCCGCCATATATGTACATTTGTCTTTATTAAGAGGACAAAAAATTAATTTACTAAAAAAACCAGTGAGTTTTATGATAAATCCACTGGTTTTAAATATAAAAAATCAAAGCATATAACCTTTTCCAATAACCTTCAGCGAATAATCTCAATAAAATGTGAAAGAATCCTTGCCGTTAGTCCCCAAATTACCTTCCCCTCAAACCTGTAAAAATACTCTTCTAATTCTCTGGTCTGCCAATTGTAATTTTCACCACCAGGTAGTAAATTAATTGGAAAGTTCACCTCGGGTTCGGCTTTAAACTTCACACGGTAGATTTCTGGCTCATTTTCGAGAAAAAAAGATAATGGTACCGTAAAAATCTCCCCAACTTCTGCCGGATTAGGGTCAATCATTTCATGACGATTAATATGGCCCACAAAAGGATAAAGAATCATGCCAAATGGTGAAATCATATAATCTAAAGGATATACTTCTGTAATATGTTCTTTAGATATCCCTAATTCTTCAATCGTCTCGCGAACCGCCGCACCCTTTTCATCTAAATCCTCTGAGTCAATCTTGCCTCCTGGAAAGCAAATTTCCCCTGGCTGCCTCCTTAATTCAAACGAACGGACTTCAAATAATACGTGGACACCATCATCCTTTTGTATGAGCGGAAGAAGGATGGCATATTTTGAAAAGCCTTCACTCCCAAGTATTTTTGGAATATGGTTTTTTAATCTTCTTAAAACTTTTTCTTTTTCCATGATTTCACCTCACTCTATTCGTTAATATTTGCTTATTACTACCATACCACTTTTTATAGTTCTTATAAAAAAAACAATCCAATTTTAATCAAATTGGATTGTTCGTAGGATATTTTTCCTTAATTCTCCTGCCAAGAATACATATAATGTAAATCCTCAAAATTTTGGGCCGACTTTACAATTTTCAAAGGGTGAAAAGTGTCAATCATAACCGCAGTTTCAAGAGTTTCTTTTTTCCCAATGCTTGCTTCCGTTTTCCCCGGATGTGGCCCATGCGGAATTCCACCAGGATGGAGGGTGATGGATCCCTCCTTGATCCCTTTACGACTCATAAAATTCCCTTTAACATAATAAAGGAGTTCATCACTATTTACATTGCTATGATAATACGGTGCTGGTATTGATTGGGGATGATAATCGTACAGTCGTGGTACAAAGGAGCATACTACAAAATTATTACCTTCAAAGGTTTGATGAACTGGTGGTGGTTGATGTACCCTTCCAGTAATCGGTTCAAAATCCTCAATATTAAATGCCCAAGGATATAAATATCCATCCCAGCCAACCACATCAAGCGGGTGATGGCCAAGTGTATGTGAAGAGATGAAACCTCTAGACTTCGTTAATACCTCAAACTCCCCTTTTTCAATAAATGTTATCAGTTCTTCTGGACCTCGAAGATCTCGCTCGCAAAAAGGACTATGCTCCAACAGCTGACCATATTCATTCCGATACCTTTTTGGGGTAGTGATTTGACTAAATGATTCAACAAACAACATGTTCGTCGGTTCGTTTTTATCCGGAATCACTCGAAAAATAGTCCCAATGGGGATGATCAGGTAATCACCAGGTTGGTAGGACAACATTCCGAACATAGTCTCAAGCTTACCACATCCGTTATGAATAAAAAGCATCTCATCCCCATCGCTATTTCGATAATAATAAGGCATTGGCTCCGTCACGCAAGCTGTTCCAATTAATAAGTCCTGGTTTCCTACTAGATAATTCCTTGCCTTAAGCGCATCTCCCCTCAAATCCACCATGCTGGTGAAAAAATGGCGGTGCTTGAGTGATTGCTGCTCTTCATAATCCGGAATGTAATGGTAAGCCTTCCCTGAGCTAACCACTTCTGTCGGCATATAATGATGATACAAGATGGATTGCGTTCCTGAAAAACCACGTGTACCCACCACCTGCTCCCGGTAAAGACTTCCATCATCTTTTTTAAATATCGTATGGCGTTTATGTGGAACCCTCCCCAATTGACGGTAGTACATTGCATCCCTCCTTAATCAATAATCTTATTTTGGAGTACACCTAGACAATCAATTTCCAATTCTACCTTATCACCAGGTTCAAGAAATCGATGTACCTCTTGGCCCAGTTCAAGGATACAGCCTGTTCCGACCGTCCCAGACCCAATTATTTCACCCGGGTAAAGAGTGACACCTCGTGAAGCACGCTCAACCATTTCCCCGAAAGAAAAATGTATATCCCTCATATTCCCTTCAGAAAGAAGAATCTCATTCACACGGGCTTTCATTTGAAGATTAAAGCCCTTATCCTGTTTTAAAGGTTCTAATTCATCCCTCGTGACAATCCAGGGACCAATTGTTGTTGAAAAGTCCTTTCCCTTTGCCGGTCCCAGCCCAACTTTCATCTCCTCCACTTGGAAATCTCTTGCACTCCAATCGTTTAAAATGCAATAACCAAATATATAGTCGTCGGCCGCATCCTTGGCGATATCTTTACCCTCTTTTCCAATAATACAGGCAATTTCAAGCTCATAATCTAACCTCTTACATGCGTGCGGCCTGGTTATTTCATCATTAGGCCCTTTTATAGAAAGATGATTGGAAAAATAAAAAACTGGCATTTTATACCATTCAGGTATCATCTCTAGCCCACGGTTTTCTCTTGCTGTTTTTACATGCTGCTCAAACGCATAAAAATCACGAAAGCTTCTAGGGACTGGGAGTGGCGCTTTTAATCGAATTTCACTTAATTGATAAACTCCTTTTTGATATGATGGAAGGTGTAAAAGACTAGTCGCTAGTTTCAGATTGTCCTCACTTTTATCAAGGAAGTCTAATAGATTATTAGGCAGCTTCCCTTCTGAGACTTCGTACATATCTAAGACACGTTCTTCATCTAACAAGAAGCCAGCACTGACTGCCCCATCCTTTTTTTCAAAGGTTATAAATCTCATATGCCCCACCCTTTATTAATGAACTCTATTTAAAGATTGCCGCGTCTTTCCTGTTCCCGTTCAATCGATTCAAAAAGAGCCTTAAAGTTACCCTCGCCAAACCCCCGTGCTCCTTTACGTTGAATGATTTCTACAAATAATGTTGGCCGATCTACAATCGGTTTTGTGAAAATTTGCAGTAAATAGCCCTCGTCGTCACGGTCTACTAAAATATTTAGTTCACGTAGCTTTTCCATTTCTTCATCAATCTTACCGATTCTCTCTGCTAATGAGTCATAATATGTTACGGGTGTCTTTAGGAATTCCACCCCGTTTTGTTTCAATGTAGTTACAGTAGAAACAATGTCTTCTGTTAAAATAGCCAAATGTTGTACACCCGGACCATTATAGAATTCCAGAAATTCTTGAATTTGTGATTTCCTCTTTCCAACCGCTGGTTCATTGATTGGAAATTTAATCCGGCCGCCATTATGCATGACCTTGGACATAAGGGCAGAGTATTCAGTTGTAATATCCTTATCTGAGAAATGTTTCATCTCTTTAAAGCCCATTACTTTTGAATAATATTCAACCCATTCCTCCATGCTCACTACATTGCCGACAACATGGTCAATGCCAATTAAGCCAGCATCAATGATCGGTAATCCAGCGGTGTATGGTTCATATCCTGGTAAAAACACCCCTTGATAATTTCTTCGCTCTATTAACGTATGGATTGTATCTCCATATGTACCGAGAACGGCTTTTTTTACCACCCCCAAGTGATCCTTCATTTCAAACGGTGCAACATAAGCAATTGCGCCCCTGTTTACTGCTTCCTCATATGCTTTTTCCACATCATTCACCAATAATGCTACATCCTTGACACCATCACCATGTCTTTTGACAAACTGGGTAACGCTGCTATCCTCAGTATATGCACCCGTAAGAACAATTCGTAAATTCCGTTGCTTTACACAATAGGAAACGGTTTCACGATTTCCTGTTTCTAGACCAGAATAAGCTACAGGCTGAAAGCCAAAAGCGGTGCAAAAAAAGTGACAGGCTTGTCTGGCATTCCCCGTATAAATCTCAATATAGTCTATATCTCTGACGGGGAAAAAATCTTCTATGTTTTGATCCTCTCTAGCCTTTTTTTCTGCCATTTTAAAACCTCCAGTTAGAAAAGTAATAATATTCTGAATCCATTTTAATTGAAGGGTTGAGCTTCTCTCAAGAACAGAGAGTAATGTAATACCGCATTTAGGTAGTAAAGAATCAAGCTTCCAAACGCATATTTCCCCATAAAAAAATAGAAACACACCTAGGATATGGTATGTTTCTAAGATTTAAAAAATCTATATCTTTATAACCTAACTAATTCATGTCTAAAATTGTAAAAAAATTTTTTCGATTATGACAGAATAGCCCTGTCATTCGCCATTTGAACACCACGAATTCTTTTAAATTCACTCAATAATCCTTCAATGGTCAGCTTTTGCTTATCTTGCTCATTCACTTCTAAAATGACTTGACCCTTGTCCATCATAATTAAGCGATTCCCGAGGTCAATAGCTTGTTGCATATTATGGGTAACCATTAAGGTTGTTAAGTTATATTTGCGGACTATTTCCTTCGTTAAATCCGTAATTAACTCGGCCCTCGATGGATCCAGGGCTGCTGTATGTTCATCGAGAAGAAGGATTGATGGCTCTGTAAAAGTAGCCATTAATAATGAGAGCGCCTGTCTCTCCCCGCCCGATAATAATCCGACCTTTGCACTAAGCCGATTTTCCAAGCCTAAATGCAATGTTTCTAATACCGCACGGAAATATTCACGTCTTTTTTTTGTTACACCCCTTCGCAGCGTTCTCGTCTTATTCCTTGAATAGGCCATCGCGAGATTTTCCTCTATCGTCATACTTGGGGCTGTACCTGCCATTGGATCTTGAAAAACACGTCCAATCATTTTTGAACGGTTAAACTCAGACATATTTGTTACTTCTTTTCCCCCAATGTTAACTTCTCCTACATCTGGTATTAATACCCCTGAAATAATATTCATTAATGTAGATTTTCCCGCCCCATTACTGCCAATAACTGTTACAAAATCTCCAGGTTTTAGGGATAGGTTAACATGATCAATAGCAATTTTTTCATCAGGTGTTCCTTCATTAAATATCTTATGAATCTGATTTAAGTGCAGCATGATTATCCCCCTTCCCTTGGGCAGATGCCTGTAACATGTTTATTCTCTCGGCTCTTCTGCGTGCTTTCCGTTTACTTTCCCTAGTTCCCTCTATAATCTTTGGTGCTGTGAGTGCTGTAATAACAATAATAGCTGTAATTAACTTCATGTCACCTGGATCTAAGAATTTTACTCGAAGTGCTAGCGTGACAACAATCCTATAAATGATTGATCCGCCAATAACCGCAAGTGTTGTTCTTGCAATTGTCTTAGTGCCAAACAGAGCTTCACCAATTATGACAGAGGCTAAGCCGATTACAATCATACCAATTCCCATCCCCACATCAGCAAATCCTCCCTGTTGAGCAATGAGGGCACCTGAGAATGCGACCAAAGCGTTTGATAAACCAAGTCCAAGAACGACAAGAAGGTTGGTATTAGCCGATAAGCTGCGAATCATTCTTTTATTGTCACCTGTGGCTCTAACCGCTAGACCAATTTCGGTTTGTAGAAACAAATCGGTAAGGAATTTAATCACGAATGTAACGAAAATCATAAAGATCAGAATTCCCCATGTTTCCGGCAGACTGTCGCCTAGCCCAATCATCGAAAGAATGTTATTGAAAAAAGAATCGATACCACTCTTTTCAAAGATCCCACTGATTTTTGTAAAGGCCGTATCTGTATTTAATAAGGGAATGTTTGATCGTCCCATTATTCGCAGGTTAATAGAATAGAGCGCAATCATCATTAAAATTCCAGAGAGTAAGTTATTTATTTTTCCAAATGTATGGAGAAGACCTGTCATACATCCTGCCGCGAAACCAGCAAATAACGCTACAATCGTTGCTAAGAAGGGGTTTACTCCGTTCGCAATCATAACCGCCGAAATAGCGGCTCCTGTGACAAACGACCCGTCCACGGTTAAATCTGGGAAATCCAGAATACGAAAGGAGAGATAAACGCCCAGTGCCATAATCGCATAGATGATACCTGCTTCAAATGACCCAAATATGGCTGTAAACATGAAGATCATCCTTCCTTTATGTCTTTTAAACTATTTCCATAGTCCATTATTAAACTTATGTAAAGATTCAAGGAGTTAACCCTTGATCAGGATTTACTCCTCGAAATGAATACTACTTATTTTCCATCATAAAACTCGCCGAGGTTTTTCCAGTCCTCATTTACCTTTAATCCCTGAGCTTCTGCCGCCTTTTTATTAATGACAAGCTTTAAACTATTGGGAAGTTCAACCGGTATTTCAGAGGTTTTCTTCTTTCCGCTTAAAATATCGGCTGCCATTAAACCAGATTGGTAACCTAAGTCATAATAACTGAAGCCGCTTGCTGCAACCGCACCTTTTTTCATTGAATCCAATTCTCCAACGAAAAGAGGAATTTTTTTGCTGTTGGCAACAGAAATTACAGAATCAAGAGCTGTAACCACCGTATTGTCAGTTGGAATGTAAATGGCATCAACACGACCCACCAATGATTCTGCAGCTTGTTTAACTTCCGCTGTAGTGGATACTGATACCTCAACTAGCTTTGCACCCTTCTCTTCTGCGATTTTTTTAACATCTTTAACTTGTACAACAGAATTTTGTTCACCAGAATTATAGATGACGCCAATATTTTTCGCTTTCACTTCATCCGTGATAAAGCTAATTGTTTTTTTAGTTGCATCAGGATGATTATCGGTTGTTCCAGTGATATTTTTCCCTGGTTTATCAAATGCCTCCACAAACCCTGCTCCAATTGGATCGGTTACCGATGTAAAGACAATGGGAATTTCCTTTGTAGCATTCAATGCAGCAGTCGCACTTGGAGTGGCATTAGCAAAAATCAAATCTACTTTATCACCGACAAAATTTTTGGCAATGGTTTGCGTGTTATTCATATCTGCTTGTGCATTTTGTTCATCATATGAAACCTTAATCCCTTTGTCCTTTAATGCCTTTTTAAAGCCTTCAGTAGCTGCATCTAAGGATGGATGCGGCGCAAACTGGGTAATACCTACCTTAAATTCCTTATTTGCTTCACCCTTTTCCGAACCTCCTGCAGATTCTTTACTGCCACAACCTGCGAGAAGCAACATCCCTGCTAATGCAATTGATAGAGCTTGTACCTTCCTCTTCATACTCATAATATCCCCCTTAATTTCCTTTTAATAAAAATTTTCAAATAATTTGTATAATTAAAAATTATTCTAGTATCTTTTTTGCTTAAAAGCAATAGATAATCTAAAAATATTTTTTTGCTTTAAAGTGACACATCCTCAAATAAACGAAAAAAATGCCCTCTATTTCTAATAGAAGGGCATTCAATCATGTTTTGAAATTATAAGTAAGTTCCTCAATATGTTTTACCAATTACGCGTATTCTCTAGTAATTTGTCAATTTCTACTTTTTTCACTTTATAATTGTTTTTCTCAGATGTTAGATCAGTAGTGGCTTCTAGTAATTTGTCAATATCAATTAGTACGTTTCCCATCTCTAACCTCCATAAATAGTTAATAATTTATTTGTTACAAAATAATTCGACCAAACTTCTCAAATCTTGGGGGTCACTTTTCAATCTACTAAAAAAGTGATAATTAATTTTTTATAAATGGGTTAAAACATGTTAGTTTCAAAACAAATTTAAAACTCTTAATCTTCAGCATAACAAAAAATCCAACCTCAAACTGGCTGGATTTTTACCTATTTATATAATAATAATAATATATTTATCTCTTCAATCCCATTTTTTCATTTTTTCCATTACTTTTTCCTTTAAGTTAAAAATAAACGTTTTTTCACCCTTTTGAGTTTTTTGTTTATTCCATTCATTAAAGCTTGCAACAGCGATTAGAATTAACCCCGCGATCAATAAATAAACCCACCATGGCATATTTCCCCAATATGGTCTCGTTTGCAGAAATACATTTAATAGTAAAACTCCTGCACCCACGAAAAAATAAGATTTAATTTGCAAGAACATGCCCGATAACATAGATAATAAGGAGAGTGACCCAAGAATAATTGCATCATAAATAGTATGGCTTGCTAAACCATCCTGAATTAAGATTAATGACACCACTACCAAAGTTCCCCACTGAATAGCTTTTGTCATATCTTCAAACCGGCCTTTTAAACTTTTTCGAATAAACACGATCAAAAGAATAAATGGCAAGACTCGTACTTCCTGTTCCCATAAAGGATTGATAGTTAATTCATTGATAACAGCGTAGTATGGTTGTAATAAATAAGCTCCCCCCACTATTGGCAGAAAGATGGAGAGTTTACCCGGTACCCTCTTTACTTGCATACATATGGATACTGCTATCAGTATACCTGGCAGCGCATGTGTCCATAACAACTCACTCTCAATAAAGTACATGAACCCAAAATACAGAAAAGAAACGATTGTATACCCATCAATTTTCGTTTTTTGAAATTTTTTACTCCTTGTATACAGGAGCTTGTAAACACTTTTACCAACATATGCCAAGAGCATACCTAGTCCAGCAATAAGAAGTAGTTTATAAATCTCTTCCATTTCACTTATATATAAATATTCAATAGTTGCGATAAATCCTAAAAATAATGGAATGATACCAAATACATCCCAGTTGATTTTATGCAAATAAAACAGAATCCCAATTGAATAGATACCAGCGACAAGGTATGGAAGCAGACCATACGGATAGGTTAACAGCACGCAGCCCAATCCAAAAATTGAAAATGGCATTAAATAATATGCTGTCCGTCTTTTAAATTCACTTTTGGCTATTAGTGCGAAAATAAGAATACATGCACTAGTGATGGGAAATTCATAGTATCCGCTATCATAGTTGCTTGTATCTATGCCTGTTAATACCAGAAAAAAGAGTGAAGTAAAAGACCCATAGAGAAATACTTTAATTTTCCATTCCTTCTCTACTGTTCTAGCGCTTAGTGCATACACAATCAGTGCAGGGATAAAGCTATAAATAGCATCACTATAGTAGACGAACAAAGTAAATAAGAGCGTGATTGGATAAAAAATGTGCCCTATCCATGCATACGCATTTGCAATTGTCTTATTCTTTTTTCTGCAGATAAAGCCAATCATTAACAAAAACACTGCAGACATAGAAATAATGAATGAATTAACTAAATGGTTGAAGGTTACTTCTAACGAGACGGAATGCATAATTGAAAAATAGGTAAGAAGCGTCGTGCCACTGATGAAAAACGGAACCCAATTTGAATTGATTTTTTTATAAAAATAATAATACATTCCAATACCGAATGCTAATACCAGTGGCTGTACCCATATTTGATTGGTCGGGCTTAGCCATGCATAAACAATGGCAAGGGTATAAAGGGCTTGTGAGGCGTACAGTGAAATTCTGGTTAATTCTTTTTCTTTGACCTTTCTCCAGACAAAACTAGAACCTAATACAAGTACTGCCCCAGAGGCAAAATTAATCGTATCGCCAAACTCTCTATAATATAAAAGGGAATTAATATTTAGTTCTTCACCAAATGCTACGATTGAAAGACCAAGTGCAGGAGGTAAAATCCATAATGCTGCATCTTTTAATACATTCCTTTTATCATGCTTGTATATTAAGTAAGTCGCCACGACTAGCAGTAACAACATGACCCCTAATTCCCACCACTGAGTAAACACCATCGCAGATAAGATAGAAATCCCGATCATTGCTAAACCTAAATCCCTAGAAGGCATTTGAATGATCTTAAGAACCATTACTAGATGTGCAAATCCAAAAACAGTTAATAAGACAAAACCTGTTATTGAAACAGAAAGTGACAAATTAAAGACATCAAATGGTTTTGTTAGTAAAGCAAGGGCTTCATAAACTCCTGAGGCGACAAACAGTGAGCTTAAATAAGGAAATAACCACCTTGGACTATAATAGGATAAGTAAAGAAAATTGCCTGCTATGATAAAATAAGCCATCATTAACACCACAGATGGATCTCCGGCACGCAACAACATACCCTCTAGACTTATATAGATGAACGCAAACCCTGATATCACGGCACTTGTATAATGAAATACTTTATTTAAGGAAAAACGATTATTCAATGCCTTTGGGACAAATACAAAACCAAAGGCCAGTAATGCGTATGCAATCTCTGAAAAGTAGTCGAGGAAGCTATGCTCGATCAGCTGGTAGGCACCATAAACCAGCATTAAGGTAAAGATAAAATGATACTCTTTTCTACCGCTGACATATATCATCGCTAAATAAACAACAGCCGTCAATAGGAGGTTGACACCGTACAAAAGCTCATTATCATAAATAAACAGCATAAAGAGTGTAGATAAAATCAGATTAACTTGAATATATGAAACAAATTCTTTTGTAAACAATTGATACGTGTCATTTCTTTTTACCCGTTGATACACCAAAATTAAGCTTGCATTAAAAACCACCATACCCAAATAAAAGAAATCAATGTTTAACTTAATTCCTGCCAATAAAAAGGCAACACCGGCAGATAAAGACACATATGTAAACCAAACGAAAAGTCTAGAACTCAATTTCCTGGCAAAAAGAATATAAACGACAATCGGAAGAAAGCTTCCCAGCATCCCAAGCAGATAGCGGCCATCTCCATATATGGATAAATATGATCCTAATAAACCAAACCAGCCTAATGAGAGAATGAAAATGGGTAAAAACAAACTTCCGAGTACTGTAAAAGCAAATGCAGTTTTATCAATATGCAGAACTTTTCTCGTTAGCAGGGCTATCCCATAAAATAGCAGTGACACAATCCCAATGGAGCTGCTTTTCATAAAACTTGTCATCGATTCCCAATTACTTGTGGCAACGAATAAACCGCCAATTAATAAAAAAATCACCCCAATATTTAATAACCAAGAAATATTGCGTTCACGAATCTCTTCAGGTGTGCGAATTTTCTTTACTTTAATTGGTTTTGGCGGAACAGAAGTGGGTTTTGATTCTATTTTATTAATAAGAACTTGAGTCTGCTGTGTTTCTTCTTCTAATAAATCCAGTTGATATTGATGATGTGCCCTCCCAACAGTCTGAACGATCTCATCGGATAGGTACCCTTTTTCTCTTAAATTGAATAGCTCCTGCCTAAAAATTCTTCTTCTTTCTTCTCTAATTTGCGGTTCCATCATTTCCCTCCATATTTAAACACTTCTCGGTATTAGCTTATTTATCAATGTCATGTCTTTAAAAATTTCTTCTTTAGTGTAATTTTACACTAAAAATTAGTTTTTTCAATAGTTTGCTTTGAACAAATATATAATCAATTTTACCTTTCTGTAAAAGTTCTGTATGATTAAGAATACTCAACAACTACTTTTTCCAACACCGAGGAATGTAAGTTACAATGAATGAGGTGAAGAGTCATCATTCTTCACGTGCTAAACTATTATGTGTACATAAACAACGGAGGAATATTATGCTTACTTTTAATGAAAAATTAGGAATTATTGAATCGTTTCCTGAATTAGAAAGAAAAAATGTTTCACTCGGGAGGATAAATTTTCAATATCCTGATAGTATCTCAGAAAAGAAAAATATCGTGTATCATTTACATCCTAATGGAAATGGATTTGTCTATGCAGGTCACTTATCTAATTATCAAACGGACGAAAAAGGACTGGTTAATATCCGGGATTTTTCTGCGGAACAATTAAGAAAATTGTTACAGGAGTCCATTCAAGCATTATCTCCTATAGAGAAAGTGCCTTTTGAGGAAGCGATTATCGGTGACTCAGATGAAGAGCGCTGGGAGGATTCCGAAGGAAATTTACTGATTTTGGTGAATGAAAATGAGGCATGGAATATATATTTCGGATTAAATCTAGATGAAAGTTTTAACACATATGGAGAGGCAGAAGCTTTTTTGAGAGAAGAAGGCTTCCATCGAAAATAAAGGAAAAGGCTGTCTCAAAAATTGAGACAGCCTTTTTTTAAACTTCTACATTCTCTATCATCTCATCTAATCGAATAATGCTTCGTTTAGCCCGTTCAAACTCAATTCGCCGATAGTGGTGCATCCCACCCTCTTCTTCATCTTTTTCATCGGCCCATTTTACAATTTGTTGTAAGGGGGTTCTAACAATATCATTCGTTGGCAAAAAGGAGTCTGTATGAAACAAAATAGCAAGGGCAATTGTTTTAGCTTTTATTGGGTTTTCCCCTAGTCTAATTAAAAGTTTGTGAGCCCGCTCGGCTCCTTTAATTGCATGGATATCGTTTTTTTTATATAAGTCATAATCCCATTTACCATTCTTATACCATGTGTAATGACCCATATCATGAAGCAGCCCTGCTTTTGCAGCAATATCTACATCCAATTGATGTTCTTTAGCTAAATGAAAAGCATGGTACGCAACCGCAATCGCATGGGCAAGTCCAGAACGGTTCAAATACTTTTGGGCAATACGATGTTCAAATATATTTAATAATGTAACGTCTCTCATGCGATCCCTCTCCAATCTTATTCACATTAATATATTCACTTATTATATGCTAACCTGTCCCGAATGGCTAATCTAATAATTTTTTGAAAAGCAGTCCGCAACTAAAAAAAGAGAGAAGAAAAATCTTCTCTCTCAGTTAATTATTTTCAGTTAGTTTTGTTCCTTTGTCTTTGGGTCCCAAATACTCATAATCATTTGGATTTATTGGGGTATAGCCCTCAGGTTTATAGAACCGTAATAAGTCTTTATAAACAATTTCATCAGACATTTGTAATTCCGTTTTTACTTTCTCATCAACATTCTTACAAACGGTATTATCTTCTAGCAATTCTGCTGTTTCATAGGAGTAACATTTTTCATTAATTTGAATAGCATCAGATGAAACAAAATCACCATTTCTAAATAAAGCCCAGTTGCGGTGATCCTTAGAAAGTAAATCCGAACCAAATTCCATATAGTCCTTCGTATCAACACCTAATAAGTGAAGAACAGTTGGGCGAACGTCTACTTCTCCGCCAATTTGATGTTGTACGCCGCCTTTAACACCAGGTACATGAATATATAGTGGAACACGTTGTAATTTTGCATTGATGGCAGGTGTAATTTCATCGACACCCATAACTTTAGCCATCGCATCATTATGGTTCTCAGAAATGCCGTAGTGATCTCCGTACATAACGATTACAGTGTTATCATACATTCCGTTTGCTTTTAAGTCATTAAAGAATTGTTCAAAAGCCTGGTCCATATAATGTGCTGATTGGAAGTATTGATTAACCACAGTATCACCAAAATCACCAGCAGGAAAATCAGTATCTTCCGGATCCATTTCAAATGGAAAATGATTAGACAATGAAATAAATTTAGTATAGAAAGGCTGTTTTAAGCCTTCAAGTAATGGAATGGATTCTTTGAAGAATGGTTTATCCTTCATACCATAGTTTTTCGTATTCTCATCTGTCATATTATAGTATTCAGCATCAAAAAACTGATCGTAACCAAACGCTTTGTAAATCACATTTCTATTCCAAAACGTTTTATAGTTTCCATGTAATACAGCTGAACTATAACCCTGCCCTTTTAATATTGCTGGCATGGCTTGATAAGTGTTTTGTGCTTTGTTGACAAATACCGCTCCTTGAGCCATTGGATATAATGAGTTCTCCATCAAGAATTCAGCATCAGAGGTTTTCCCTTGACCTGTTTGATGAAAAAAGTTATCAAAGTAAAATGTTTGACCGTCATGGGCTAAAGAATTTAAAAATGGTGTTACTTCTTGACCGTCTGGCATTTTATAATCAATCATAAAGCTTTGGAATGATTCCATTGAAATATAGATAACATTCATTCCTTTTGCTTTCCCAAAGAAATCTGAATTAGGTGCTGCATAGTTGGCCTTCCTATAGTTTTCTACGTCAGTGATATCACTGGAGTCTGCCAATGCACGCTGACTGGATGACTTAATATTTTGAATGACGTCATATATAGTAAAGTTATATGCACCAAGATATTTAACTAAATAATTCCGGTCAAAAGAACGTGTCAGTAATTGGGGACGATCTTTTTCCGCTAATCCAAGATTGAAAAGAAAAGATGTAATTGAAAATAGAAGAACAATCTTGTATGCTTTCCGATTGGTAATCGTAACTTTTTTGTAAACAGTACGTGCTAGTGCAATTAAAATAAACATATCCAAAAAGTAAAAAATATCCAATGGAGACATTAATGAAAGTGCACTATCTCCGAGCTGTCCAGCATTTGTTTTTGTTTGCATCAACACAGGTACCGTAATAAAGTCATTAAAAAAGCGGTAATATGCGATATTGGCGTACAATAGGAATGATAACAAAAAATTGATAATAATCATTACAAGCTTTGTACGTTTCTTAAAGAGCAACGCTAATCCAAAAAAGAAAAGTGCTGAACTAAGCGGGTTAATTAAAAGCAAGAATTTCTGTAGATTATTATCAATACCAAGATTAAATTCAATTTGATAGGCTGCATAAGTTTTAATCCAGAATAATACCACAGCTATTACAAAAAACGTAATATGACTGCTGGTTAATTTTTTAGAAAATTTCATTCTATTCATTTCTAACTTCTCCTCTCACTTACCATTACTTCGGTAAACGAACCTCAACTACTATATCACATTTTCTTTAAAAATTAAAACATAAAATATGCCATTTTATGTATAATACAAAAGAATAATTTTTGTCATATTTCATAAGGATTCGCCATATTTCACCCGTTCTATTCTGTCCATGCTCAAATACCCTTTTATATTATGTTTTAAACTTATGGGACATGACTGTTTTTTATCTTCAGTAATATAAGACGTGTTAGCGTAACATTTAGTTTCACCGAACAATATTAAATCCCTTTTAATGAGGAAACTGCCTTTAATTTGGGGCCTCACACAAAGGGCATCGTCATTTAACATATCATAAACTTCAACCCATAAGGATGCAATATGCATATAGACTTATCTTTTTCGGATTAGAGACGGAATATTATAGAAAATCATGGGGAAACATTAATGAGTAGATTAGTTTGTATCAAGACCGTTAATATTAAATAGATGAAAACGGTTACAATACACTTTTGAGTAATAATAATAATTAAAAAATTATTTTGAAGGAGCTATTTCAATGAATCCCAAGCGTATAAAGCAAATATTATCATCCTCAGCAGATATTGAAGTTAAATACAATGGCACTTCTGTTTGGATTGATCAATTAAATGATGATGAAAGGACCGCAACTGTCCATTTACGGGGGCCACTGGAAGAACGAACTATTGTTGAAATTCACGAACTAAGTGAAGACTAATCATAAAATGCCACCTTATTTCTCATAAGGTGGCATTTTCATCGAGTCACTATTGCTTTCGAATATTGGCAGGTTGTGGTTGATCTTGTTGAACTATGCTCCCGAGAACTTCCCGATTATTAGTTCCAGCATCTTTACCGGCTCCTGGCGCGATATTTGCCATTGGAAGCTGTTTTAATTCTTTCCCTCTTGGCATAATTTCCTCACTCCTTTACCTTAAGGTACCCAAAATAAGGCCTTTGCACCAAGTAAATTTTCTTACTTTGTACTGTAAAGATTAAAGAGGTTGCCTAATTTCTTTAATACGTGCTATGATTCAAAATACTTTGCTTTGCCAACAATTCTATTGTCATATCATCCATTGGAGGATTATGGAGTCCTGCTCTCACATCTCGATAATAACGTTGTAATGGGTTTTGAATAGAAAGACTTCTAGCACCTACAATTCTCATTGCTAAGTCAACTACTGAAATAGCTGTATTAGTAACGGTTAACTTAACGGCACCAAGCGCAGAAACCATTTTTTCTTGATCAGCCTCAGCCCCGCTATCCCATTGTTTCGCTACCCCATACAAAAAGTATTCTGCTTGCATTAATTTCAATTCGATCTCCCCAAGTTTTTGTCTTACATTTGGTAAATCAATAATGGTTCCTTCAATACTATTGGGGGAATATTCCTTTGCAAATTGTATGGCCAGTCTTTGCGCTGCTTTTGCGATACCAAGGTAGCACGCCGGTATGTGCAGCAGCCAACCGTTTGCCTTGTTGCGGGTTGATTGAGCCCTTTCCACTAGATACTCATTAGGCACCATAACATTTTCAAGGATTAGATCGTGACTCCCTGTTCCTCGTAAAGCAATGCTATCCCAAGTTTCTGCTATTTTTACTCCCTCGATTTCCCTGGGTATTAAAAAGTTGGCTGTTTCATTTTGACCGTCTATTGTGGCATTTATAATAAAATAATCAAGGACTGGTGCCATTGTAGTAAATGTTTTCCTTCCATTAATTAGCCAGAATTGACCATTTTTCTTTGCACTTGTTTCCGGCTTCCCTCCACGTGTAGGGCTCCCCGTTTTAGGTTCAGTTTGTGCACTATTAATTAATGAGCCTTTTTTAACTTGCTCACATAACATTCCGTAAATAGACTCGTTCCATGAGTTCTTCTCATGAAGATTCTTGATAATCCCCATATGCCACCCAATTGAAAGAGCAGTTGCACCATCCCCCTCTGCCATTCTTTCTTGAAGGCGAACGAATTCATAAAGAGAAATTTGCTGGCCCCCGTATTTTTTAGGTATGGTTAATGAAGTGTAACCTGTATTTTTTAAATCTTGAATATTTTGGTATGGAAAACTTCCCTCGATATCCACTTGATGCGCTCTTAATAAAAACTGTTTTGAAAGTTTCTTCATAAACTCCAACCGTTCGTCGATAGTAGCAATCTCATGAAAATTCAATTATATTTCACTCCTATCACCTAATCAAGATTTCCAGATTATATATTTTTTTATAATTGTTTATGATATAGGCAGATTCTATAAGGAAAAATATACTACTAGAAATAAAATATGTAAATAAACTTAATTGAATATAGTGATAATGTGTCATAACTCACTGTTCTATTAATGAAAGTGTTCTATAATATTGAGGAAATTTTACATACAATAGTCTTTTTTGGGATTCGATTGATACCTAATCTTCATGGAAATAATACGTGATAAGGGATTTAAGGGGGATGAAAATGAAGCAAGGGCCAAAACAACTTACTATTCAAACAGGAAGTCTCATAGCAGGATTTATGGTTTGGGTACTCATTTCTTCGCTTATGCCTTTTATCAAGGCAGATATACCATTAACATCGACAGAAATTGCTTGGTCAACTGCTGTACCTGTCATCCTTGGATCACTTCTTAGAGTTCCACTTGGATATTGGACTAATCGATATGGAGCAAGAATTTTATTCTTCATTAGTTTTATTATTCTGCTTTTACCGATTGCTGTCCTAAGTTATGCAAATACCTTATTTATGTTAATTCTGAGTGGCCTTTTACTTGGTATTGGGGGAGCTGTTTTTTCAATTGGTGTCACGTCCTTACCAAAATATTATGAAAAGGGAAAACATGGATTTATTAATGGTATATATGGAGCAGGAAATATTGGAACAGCGATTACCTCCTTTGCATCTCCTGTACTAGCAAATGCATTTGGATGGAGAAACACAGTTAAACTTTTTCTAGTAATGGTGCTCCTTTTTGCTGCATTAAATTTCTTCTTTGGAGACAAGAAGGAACGAAAAGTAAACAACCCGTTAGTAGATCAAATTAAAGATGTGTATAAAAATCCAAAACTTTGGTTCTTAAGCTTGTTTTATTTTATTACATTTGGTTCTTTTGTGGCTTTTACTATTTATCTACCTTCATTTCTAGTGAATCATTTTGAATTGGATAAGGTAGACGCAGGCTTGCGCACCGCTGGTTTTATTGCTTTGGCTACTCTTTTTAGACCATTAGGTGGTTGGGTTGGGGATAAAATAAATCCATTTCTGATATTAATGGCTGTTTTTTTAAGTTTAACTTTTGCAGGATTTCTATTGTCCTTTACACCCTCACTTCCAATTTATTCTTTCGGTTGTCTGTTAGTAGCCTCCTTTGCAGGAATCGGGAACGGTGCCATTTTTAAGTTAGTCCCATTATATTTTTCAAAGCAAGCAGGTATTGTTAATGGAATAGTAGCAGCAATGGGTGGTCTTGGCGGCTTTTTTCCACCGCTCATATTAACCATACTATTTAATTGGACAGGACATTATGCAATTGGTTTTATGGCCTTATCCGAATTCTCACTTGCAAGTCTTGTCATTGTTGTTTGGCTTTACTATCAAGATAAACTTGATATTTCAGCAAAAATCGTAAACAATGCTTTAGATGGTATTTGTGTAACGGATGTTAATGGGATTATCCTGAGTGTTAACCCTGCCTTTACAAAAATAACAGGATATAGTCAAGCTGAAGTAATCGGAAAAACACCGAGTGTCCTCCAATCAGGTGAACATGACAATGGATTTTATAAAGAGATGTGGAATAGTTTAATAACAAATGGTTTCTGGGAAGGTTACATATGGAATAAACGGAAAAACAATGAAATTTATAAAGAATGGTTAACGATAACTGCGATTAAGGACGACTCTTCTGAAATAAAAAACTATGTAGGAATGTTTTACGAAGAAAAGCAAAAACCAAATAAAAGTGCAATCCAGGCAAAAGATCTTCATAATTGAAGGTCTTTTCTTTTCGGGTAAAATATCCTCTTATCAGTGTAAATTTTACAATTTTATGTCGATACAATTGAGTTCACAGTTCCTTCACGATTTTTGTGACGTACCTCACAAATTTTATATTATCAAGTGATTTATAGTAACAATATAAACAAACCAACAACATAAAATCTTGAAATTAATTTAGGGGGAACTAGACATGGCCCATATTAACTATTGGAATCCAGAAGACGAGAAATTCTGGAATGCTGAAGGAAAGAAACACGCACGTAGAAATTTATGGATTTCTGTACCATCGCTTATGCTTGCATTTATTGTTTGGCAAATTTGGTCAGTAGTTGCAGTCAGACTTAACGATATTGGCTTTCATTTTACTGATGAACAATTATTTACATTAGCAGCTATTCCAGGTCTTGTCGGAGCTACACTACGCTTTATTTATACTTTTGCCGTCGGTGCGATTGGGGGTAAAAATTGGACTGTCATCTCCACTGCCATCTTAGCAATTCCTGCCATCGGTATAGGGTTTGCAGTTCAAAATCCAGATACCCCATTTTCCATTATGCTGTTATTAGCTGCTCTATGTGGCCTTGGAGGTGGAAATTTTTCATCTTCTTCAGCCAATATTAGCTTTTTCTTTCCTAAAAAGGAAAAAGGGACAGCACTTGGTATTAACGGTGGTCTAGGAAACATGGGTGTTTCTGTAGTCCAATTTGTCACACCTTTAATCATTACCACAGGAACCTTCGCTTTAGTTGGTGACAAACAAGTTTTAGCAAACGGTCAAGCAGTTTATTTGCAAAATGCGGCATTTATTTGGGTCATTCCGATCGTCATCATGACCGTTCTGGCCTTATTTAAAATGGATAACGTTCCTGGTGCTAAGCAATCAGTTGCAGAACAATTTGTAATAGTAAAACGGAAGCATACATGGATTATGACCGCTTTATATGTAGCAACCTTTGGATCATTTATTGGTTACTCAGCAGCATTCCCGCTGTTACTGAAATCACAATTTCCAGAACATATATCACTAGCCTTCCTTGGTGCATTAGTGGCTGCTGCTTCAAGACCAGTGGGTGGATGGCTGGCTGATAAGCTAGGTGGAGCAAAAGTTACTGCTTATGTCTTGGTCATCATGGGAATTGGTGCCGCCGGAGTTATCTATTTTTTAAATGGTAAACAATTCACGGGATTCTTAGTGTCTTTCTTAATTCTTTTTCTTGCTTCAGGAATAGGTTCTGGATCCACTTTCCAAATGATTCCTAGTCTGTTTATACCAAAAGAAGCTGCACCTGTTATCGGCTTTTCAGCTGCCTTTGCAGCATATGGATCATATTTTATCCCAAAACTTTTCGGTTGGTCGATTAAATCTACAGGTTCTTATGTAACTGCCTTTTATTTCTTCATTGGTTTTTATATCATTTCTTTTGTACTCAACTGGTACTTCTATCAAAGAAAAGCTGTTGTATCTGAAGTATTAGTAAAGCAAGCAAGTTAATTAGATACAAAAAAACTGCCTAGATCTTTAGGCAGTTTTTTTATCAATTGTTTATGATTGTGACATTTACTTGTTTATTACCCCAATTAAGAGCATCTTGTTCAGTTGGGATAAAGACATCAATTCGATTTCCTTTAATGGCTCCGCCGGTATCAGCGGCTGTTGCCTCGCCGTATCCCTCTACATATACTTTACTTCCAAGCGGTATGACAGATGGGTCAACAGCAATCACCTTGGCATCGGGGTTAGCATTTAAATCAACGCCTGTAGCTGTCGTGCCGGAGCATCCTTCACATGAAGCGGTATAGGCAGTAGCCTTAACCGTTATTTCTTTCGTATTGTCTTCATTACTTTTTTCAGTTATTTCGGGTGTGTCAGGAGCTTCATTTGCTTGTGAAGTTTCATTTACTGTTTCACTTTTTGTTACCTGTGGTTGTGTTACAGGTTCAATAGGAGCTGAGTCATTGTTTGTCAACTTATCATTCTCTGGTGATTCTGTTGCCGAATCAACATTTTTCACTTTTTCAGGTAATGCATCATAAATGATAAGATTTAGTCCTGGATGAATAAGATCTGTTGTTAATTTATTCCATTCCTTTATCTGATTAACTGAAACTTGGTAGTTTACAGCTACATCCCACAAAGTATCGTCTTGCTGAACTGTGTATTGTTTTTCTGTTGCTACTTTTAATACATCTCCTGGATGGATAAGGTCCGTAGAAAGATGGTTCCATTTTTGGATATTCTCAACAGATGTATGATGGATTTTTGACAGATCCCAAAGATTGTCACCTTTTTGGACTGTTAATTCTGCCGCTTGTACATTAGAGCCTACAGTCCCTGAGAGTACAGCAACTGCTAATAATGTTTTTAGTTTTTTGAGCATTTCTTTACCTCCCATGTTCTTTCGCTGCTAACTGTACTCATCATAACATGGTTTTTTTTGATACAAAGAACAGGGGTATGTTAATTCGTTTACAAGGATGGCAATTATATTACAATAGTATTTCTAAATAATTGGAAATTCTATTCTAATCCATATAACTGGGTATTTTTAACTTTCAGTATAAATTTAACCAAAAAAGAATAGCGCAGATTACTTCCGCACTATTCTAACATAACTATTTAATTAATTAACCTTTGAAATTGCAACCGCACAAGCTTTATATTCAGCTGTACCTGATATTGGGTCATACTCATTCAGCGTTAAAACATTCGTAGGTGTTTCACTCCAATGGAAACTCATAAAAACGAGTCCAGGTACCACTTGTTCTGTAACTTTTACCTTCACTTCCAGCTCCCCTCTTCGGGATCTGACCTGGACCATTTCACCATCGGTTATTCCTAGAGCCTGTGCATCTTCGGGATGAATATCAACTGTTTCCTCTGTTTGTTTTATTTTAACACCTGTTGCATAATGACGAGTTTGCATATGTGTATTATAGGACTCGTAACGCCGCCCGGTTGTTAACGTAAACGGAAAATCTTCATCAGGTAATTCTAATGGTTCGGTATAGTCCACTGGTACAAATGGTGACTTTTTCACAACTGGGTCTTGATTATGGAACCGTTCATGCATAATCAAGGTTCCCGGATGGTTCTCATCTGGACAAGGATAATGGATACTGTACTCCTTATCAAGTCGTTCATAGGAAATACCCCCATACATCTCCCAGGCAAGTCTTCTAACCTCATCCCAAATTTCCTGACTATTATTATAATGCATTGGATAGCCCATAAGTGTTGAGAGTTCACAAAGAATTTCCCAGTCTTCCTTTGTATTAAGGTGGCCAGCAACTGCTTTTCTAACCCGTTGAACTCGTCGATCTGTATTTGTGTAGGTTCCATCCACTTCTCCCCAGGAGCGGGCTGGCAAAACGACATCTGCTATTTTAGCTGTATCCGTTAAGAAAATGTCTTGGACAATTAGAAAGTCAAGCTTTTCAAATAATGTCTTTGTATGATTCATATGAACATCAGCAAGAAGCGGATTTTCTCCGATACAGTAAAGAGCCTTTAATTCTCCCATTTCCAAACGATCAAAGGTACGTGTTTGAGTATCTCCGGCTTGCGGATTTAATTGGACCTTCCATTCCTTTTCATAACGTGCTCTAAACTCATCATTTGCCAAACTCATTGCACCTGCTAATTGATTAGGTAAGCAGCCCATATCCCCGGCACCTTGAACATTATTTTGCCCTCTTAATGGCATAATCCCGGAACCTGGTTTTCCTATATTTCCAGTTAATAAAGCTAAATTAGCAATGTCAAAGACATTATTGACCCCGCAATGATGCTCAGTAATCCCAAGGGTATAGGCAATCATTGAGCCACTAGATGCAGCATACTCTCTTGCAGTGGCGATAATATCGTCTGCTTTAACGCCTGTTATCATTGAGGCATACTCAGGAGTGTAGGGTTCAACTTGTTTTGCTAGACGATCAAAATCAATTGTAAATTGTTCAATAAATTCAGGATTATATAAACCTTCCTTTAGAATGATATGGATAAACGCATTAATTAAGGCAATATCTGACCCAACATTGATTTGTAAATGTCGATGTGCAACTTTCACCATATCGATTTTTCTCGGGTCAATGATAATAATTTTCAGCCCTGATTTTGCTGCCTTTTTCATTCTGTTTGCAATAATAGGATGTGCCTCTGTTGTGTTTGAACCCATTAATAGTAAAACTTCCGCCTTATCAAAATCTTCAAGTGTATTTGTAGGGAAACCGCTTCCAAAAACAGTTGCCAGACCGGCAACGCTAGGAGCGTGTCACGTTCGGTTACAGCCATCAATATTATTACTTTGAATAACAGTCCTCATAAACTTTTGTGTAATGAAATTTGATTCATTTGTACTTCGAGCACAAGCAAACATACTAATCGCATTGGGACCATAAGTTGTTTTAATAGCTGATAACTTACTGGCAATTAATTGATAGGCTTCTTCCCATGTTGACTCAACTAGCTGCCCTGCTTTACGAATGAGCGGCGATGTTAATCGGTTTTTTGCATGTACATATTCATAAGCAAATGCACCCTTAACACAAGTTTGCCCTTTATTTACTGGTGCTTCTTTGTCTCCACGGATTTTCGTAATTTTGTTATCCTGGACTTCGAGCACTAAACCACAACCAGTTCCACAATATCCACAAATCGTCTTTACAAAATTAGGTTCTCCCACTACTTTCCCTCCCATTACAACTTTTCTACCTATATAACTATATTAATCTATTTATATTGATTGTAGAGTGATTTTTTAAAAATATTTTAATTAATTTAAAAAATAAAAAACGGGAGAATCTCCCGTTTTTTATGCCGTCCTTGCCGGTAATAATATATTAAAGGTTGTTCCTTTATTAGGCTCACTTTCAACAAACACCTTGCCATTATGGCTCTCAATGATTTTGAAACTAACCATTAGCCCTAACCCATTTCCATTCTTCTTTGTTGTGAAAAAAGGTTCCCCAAGCTTTTTTAATTTTTCTTGAGAAATGCCAACACCTGAATCTTGAATAGAAATTTGTACATTATGATCCTGAATGATGGTATTAACGTGTAAATCACCGCCGTTTGGCATAGCTTCTATTCCATTTTTAATGAAGTTTAAAAATACCTGCTTTAAACGATTCTCATCACATTCAATTTGAATGATTTCTTGATTACAATTAAAGGTCAAACGAACATTCTTTTTCCTTGCTTCAAATTCCAGCAGGGAGACAACGTTTCTGATTACTGGAACGACATTTTTTTCTTCTAACTCGACAGCTTTAGGTTTGGCTAATACCATAAAATCCTCAACAATTGTATTAACACGTTCTATTTCATCAAGGATAATATTCAAAAATTCTTGGCGTTCTGGATCTTTTTCGTCCAACTGTAAAAACTCTGCATATCCTTTCATGGAAGTCAGTGGATTTCGAATCTCATGTGCCACTCCTGCAGCAAGCTGTCCTACAGCAGCAAGTTTATCTTGGCGGTGAAGGACCTCCTCAGTCTTCTTCCGTTCCGTTATGTCATTACGAATGGCAAGGTATTGATAGGGTTTACCTTGTTCATTTAAAAAAGGGACAATGGTGGTGTCCACCCAATAATAGGTCCCGTCCTTTGCTTTATTCCGTAATTCACCTTTCCACACTACTCCGGTTCCGATGGTTTTCCAAAGTTCCTTGAAGAATTCCTTAGAATGGTAGCCTGAATTAAGAATTCTGTGATCTTGCCCAAGTATTTCCTCCCGACTATACTTGGAAATTTCACAGAACTTATCGTTCACACTAGTGATTTTGCCCTTAGCATCAGTAAATGCCACAATCGTGGATTGATCTAGGGCAAATTTAATATCAATATTCTCTTTAATCATCTCTTTAAGATGCTCTTCCGCATGTTTCCTATTGGAAATATCTGATCGAATGGCAATATATTGAATTGGTTTTCCCTTTTTATTCAGAAAAGGAACGATCGTTGTGTCTACCCAATAAAACGAGCCATCTTTGGCTTTATTTCTAATTTCTCCCCGCCATATTTTCCCTGCTTTAATTGTACTCCATAAATCTTGAAAGAATTCTTTTGAATGATAACCAGAATTAAGTATTCGATGGTTTTTTCCTAAAATTTCTTCTTCCGTATATTTTGATATCTCTTCAAATTTATCATTAACATAAGTAATAATTCCATTTGCATCCGTAATAGCAACGATGGTAGAAGCATCTAGAGCCGCTTTTATATCCTTAAGATTTGTATCAGTAGTTGCTAATTGTTTACTAATGAGTGTACTCGATATAATCAGTCCTCCAATGATTAGAACGGATACAAATAAGACCAGGAATATAAAGAATTGACTATCTGCATTAGTCTCTTTTACAGCAGCCGTTGTTGTTATGACTGCTCTTTTAAATAAGAAATGCCCTTCTGCTATAGCAGCAGAAATAATCAGTGCACTAATAGGTTTAAGCCACACTTGGTTACTATGTGAATAGCTTGAAGAAAAAAGAATCCACAAAGAAAACAAAAAGGAGCCAAAGATTAATAATCCTGAAACTATTAATATCCCTAAATTGTACGAAATGTTTTCATATAATGCATAAAAACCAATTATTTGGATGGCAATAACAGCAAATGTTAAAAATAAACTCCCACATAGCAGGTGATAGAATGTAATCGTCCTTCCAAAAAACCACAGAAAAGCCATGCCAGTAAAAGCTATACCAATAAATATAGACAGAATCGTGAGTGGAATATGGTAATTTGCAAAGCGATTAGCATCAGAAGAAATAAAGGCCATAAAATTCATTACCCATATTCCAATTCCCATGGAGAACGTTCCACCGAGAAATAAAATCCTTTTATTTTGGTTGGATGACCTAATTAAGGTAAACATATCTAATGCTGTATAGGATGCCATAATGGTTAAACCAATAGCGACAATTATAAAATAGGGATGAAAAGTTCCTAACATTGTATTCATTAAACAGCATTCCCCCGATTTAACAATGTTTTTCTACTATGATTGTAATGTAAATAAGATCCTTTTGGAAGCAATTATTTTTATTCCACCCTTTATTTAATCCTTTTTCATCCAATATTAATTATTAATATGAAATTAGGGTAATAAAGCATCGTGTGACAAAAGACTTATTTTAAAAAAATTGCAATTTTTTTTAAAATAAGTCTACACAATTTATCTTTTTTTGTTTATACTGTACTATAACAAGTCGATTAAAAATAAACTGTATTAATAAAGGAGGAGTTTTATTTATGTTAATGAGTCCAGTTGAATTTTTCCGAACGTTACCTAAGAAAGAATGTCCAGAGTGTGGCCAGCATATTGAGGAACAAGCTGAAAGTTACTTAATGGAATGCGATCGTTGTTTAGCTAAAAGAGAAGAATAAAACTAAAAGCTCTCCAGAAATTTTCTTTTTTGTTCATACTGTACTACAACAATTGATATCAAAGTGAATTGTACTAATAAAGGAGGAGATTTAATATGTTAATGAGTCCAGTTGAATTTTTTCGTACGTTACCTAAAAAGGAATGTCCAGAGTGTGGCCATCATATGGAGGAACAAGCTGAAAGTTACTTAATGGAATGCGATCGTTGTTTAGCTAAAAGAGAAGAATAAACTAAAAAGCTCTCCAGAAATGGAGAGCTTTTTTTGCTTGCAAAATGCATTATATTTCCGTTTTGGAGATATTTAGGCAGGGATAATCTCACATCACTATGTAAAACCTTAAATAAGGAGTTGATTTTTTTATGGCTAGAGCAACTAATGAAGATTATATAACACCATCAGCTAAAAATCAGCAAATGACAATCAATAATGGGGCAACTTTCCCAAATAAAAAAAGTGTCCCAGGAGATTCCGTAGATGAGCATAAGTTTCTTGAAGAAGCTAACACCATAATTAGCGGTGATGAAATCCGCCAACAAAATGAAAATTTATAAAGGAGGGTTTATAATTGAGCCTAATTGATATCACTAATGCTCAACCCGGTGATGAAGTATTTGTCATTTATCGAAATCCGCATGTACCCTCTGTAGCAAATATTAAAGCAGCTGAAATAGTTGAACATCCAAAAGACCCAAATGCTCTTGCATTGTTTCTAAATGAAACCTTTCATGTGATTGAAGACGATGATGCATTGTTTTCTACTTCAGAAGCAGCGCAAAAAGCATACGACGACCATTTTCTTGATTTTGGAGAAGAATAAAAAAGGGACCCCCAAATCGTCTGACCGCTCATTACATATGAATGAGGGGTCTGACATTTTGTTTGGGACATCCCTAGTTCTATTTAAATCTTTGGAAGCTCTCTTATTTCCTGTAACATTTGATTGCCACACATTGGACAGAGCAAGTCTTCCGCCACAAAATCCTTCCTCATCCACCCGATACAGGCATCATCCATGCAGGAGTAAATTTCAGTGTCCACAAGAATCGTTTCAATTTCTTCTTCTTTAGCCCTTTTACCGTAAAAAATGGGAACCGCCTCCTTTTTTTACTAGTATGCACAAAAAAGTGCCATTTCATTTCTGTAAAATCATCTAAGTTACGGAGGATTAGAAAAACATGACTTCTAAACATAAACAATTTACAAAGGTTGGAACCGACATAGATGAAGTAAAACGATTAAACAGCCAATCTGGATTAAGTTATAATGAGGTAAAGTCTATTCTTGCTACTCAATATTTAACTAATAAAAACAAGTAAACCATCAGTTAAGGTGGAATAAAAAAAGGATCGCTCAAAGGGTTCCAACCTAATGAGTGATCTTTGTTTTTTTAGAATTCGGTAAATATGAATTCATCTCATTTTGTTACCGTAAATGATTGTTGTCATTATAATGAATTGTAATCGAGTCATCATGTCCTTTTGAAAGAAGTTTATTTTTTTTGCGATTTTCTTTTGATTGAAAAATAATATCGAAATCATAATCATCAGGATAAAGTTCCGAAGCTGCAATATATAATTGGATTCTTTTATGGTTGACTGAAATCTTTTCTCCCTTTACTTGGACGATATAATGACCAAATTGATCTGGTCCCGAAAATACGATACCAAATTCATTGTTTGGTGAAATCTTCACATTATCACCTTGATGGTAAACTGGAACACTGATATCTGATTTCGATTTCTTGATTAAATGTTGATATTTATTTATTATCACTTGTTTTTCTAATTCCTTCAGTTTCCTGGAATCCAATTCATCAGACACATATTTTTTTTCTTCCTTGTAAGTAATGGAATGTGCTCTCTCAATGATTTTTGATGCATACCAAGTTTTAAAGCGATCGCAAACGCTTGACTCTCTCCCCCACTGCCTATTATTAAGCGATAGGTAGGGGCCAGTGAACGGAGATCAAATTCCATTGAGCCATTAATAAATCCCTCATGGGTTTCGGCTAAGTCTTTTATCTCGCTATAATGTGTGGTTGCTAATATGGTTGCTCCCTTGTCATACAATGTTTGTAAGATAGCTGTTGCGAGTCCCATACCTTCTCCAGGATCAGTTCCAGAGCCCAATTCATCTAAAAGAGTTAATGTGCGATCATTGGTTTCTTTCAAAATATCGATTATATTGACAATTCTTGAACTAAAGGTACTTAAATTTTCTGCAATACTTTGTCCATCGCCAATATCGACTAAAATCCGATCAAAAATTTTTAGATTACTCTCTTTGGCTGCAGGGATAAGAAGCCCACATTGAACCATTAAGGATAACAAACCGACAGTTTTTATTGTCACTGTTTTCCCGCCAGTATTCGGTCCAGTAATAACTAGGGCATGTTCCTCTTTACCTAATCCAAATGATAATGGGACTGCCTTTTCTCCTAGGAGGGGATGCCTTGCTTGAATTAGCTTTAATTCATCATTTTCATTAATCCCCACTCTTGCGCCGCTAATTGAACGGCAATACTTGGCTTTTGCAAATAAAAAATCATAATGAACCATGGTTTCAACTGCTAATTGTAATTGCTGTTCCCTTCCCTCAACCAGTCCTGTTAGATAATTCAAAACCTTCTCCATCTCTGCTTCTTCATCGTTTAAAAGCCATGTTAATTGATCTTGATAAACTGTCCATTCTTCTGGCTCAATGAAAAGAGTGGATCCTGATGACGACGTATCAAGGACCGTTCCTTTTATTTTATTACGGTATTCTTTTTTTATTGGAATGACATATCTGCCGTTCCTTTGACTAATCACATGCTCTTGTAAAAAGCTTTTATATTTATTGGAACGAATTAGCTGCATCGTCTTTTCCTTAAAACGCTCCTCATGAATGGCGATTTGCTTTCTTATTTTTAATAATTCCTTACTTGCATAGTCATCTACACGACCATTTCGAATACAGCGATTAATTTCTGCTGCAAGTTCAGGTAATTCATCAATCACCTCAACATAGGCAGAAACCCTTGGTGCATAAAATGCTTTGTCCCTCATATATCTACGCATTTTTCCACAGCAATCAAGAAAATCGTATAATTTTGCTAGTTGGTCAACTCTTAGTGCCGAACCTTTATTCAAATTATTTAAAATTGAAGACATTCCTTCTAAGCCATGGACCGGAACACTAGCACTTTTTTTCAAAATTTCAACGGCCTCGGACACTTCATCCAGCCACGCTTCAATTTGTTTTATATTAGATGAAGGGGCAATGGAGTCAATCTTTTCCTTTCCCTCCCTCGTAAGAGCAAAAGTAGAAATGGTGTCCGTAATTTGTTGGAAATCTAGTGTTTTAAAAGTATGTTTGTTCACTATTTTTAGCCTCCTAAAATGAAAATAGGCCGCAATGAACAATGTCATTGCGGCCTCAATGAGTGGAACTCCACCCATTATTCACGCTAAATTCACCCAAAATAAAAACTGTCTACACGAGTGTACACAGCTACATTGGAAAAAGATGCATGCTTATGTTTGCCCATTGTTCTTAACTTCATTCCATAACTAAATAAGCCCTCATTTAACTAAAGTTGAATGTGGAGATATGGAAAGAACCTATCCAATTGATTGGATTAGTTAAGAACGACACCTAACATAAAACATACCCCTTTATTAGAAAAATTAAATTCTTCTAAAGAATACGTGAATGATCCATTTTTGTCAACTATCATTCAACTTAAATAATAAATTTAATAATAAATGGAATGATAAACGAGGTTATCACAGCCGCAATCCCCATCGCAGCCCCTGATACAGCACCTTGTATCTCTCCTTCTTTTACGGCCTCAGCCGTTCCTATCCCATGGGCTATAGTACCAATGGCAAGTCCGCGCGCAAAAGGATGGTCTATATGAAACAAGTTCAAAAGCTTTGACCCAAACATTGCCCCAATCATACCTGTCACGATCACATATAAAGCAATCAAAGAAATATTGCCGTGAATGATTCTGCCTATTTCTGTAGCCACTGGAACAGTAACAGATTTAACGGTTAAACCCAGAAGGAACATTTTTGAAAGCTGCATCCCCTTTGCTAGTAAAATAGCAACTGTAATAGTGGTAATACTGCCAATTAACAGCCCAATTATAGCCGCTCCTAAATATCTTGCAAATAAGTTCCTATTCTTATAGATTGGAACAGCCAGTGCAACAGTAGCCGGACCAAGTAGATAGGTCATGATATTTTTCCCAGGCGTATACTCTTCATATGAAATATTTGAAACAAGTAATAATGTAATAATCACAACTGTACTTAAGAAAACTGGACTAGTTAATGGCGTTGCATATTTAGTTGATAAAAAACGGACACCTAGGTAGACGACAACTGTGATTAAGATACTATAGAGCGTGATCATGGTATTCCACTTTTTCCTTTTTACTAAATAATATAACTGTTTGTGTCATTTTACCTGCAGTCACAATTCCAATAAAAGCACTGACAATAAGTATGATTAAGAGGGACAATCCATTTATTCTGATTATATCGCCAAGTGTCATAAGACCAACAGATATGGGAATAAAAAAGAATCCAAGATGCTTTATTAACCAACCTGCGGCAAATTCAATTTGTTCTACCTTTATGACACCTGCCCAAAGCAAAACAAAAAGAAGCACAATTCCAATAACATTACCTGGGATTTGCAGTCGTAGAAATTGGGCAATGATGTTTCCAGCCTGATAGATTATGATTAGAATAAACAATTGCACAGTAAATTTCCAAACTCTTTTCGCCATACTCTTACCACCTATCTTCCCAAACAATAAAATCAGCTATCAATTTACGTCATACTATACATTATAAAGGAATAACGAATATGAAACATCAACTTTTGTTCACATAATATCCATATCTTTTTTAATAAAACTTATTTATCTTATTGTTAGGAGGGATCGTAATGAAAAAAATCTATCTTATCTGCTGTCTTGCTGTTTTCCTTGGAATTGCCGGAGGTATTTCTTTTTTTCTTATCCGCGATGCAAATGCGTCCATTCCAGCAGATGTCACTTTGATTAACCAAAATGGTGATACATATATTTTTGGAAAAGATAAAACCCAATTAAAGTTAATCGAATTTATTTACACCCATTGTCCTGATATTTGTCCAACCACAACACAAAAGATGGTCGGATTGAAAAAGGACTTAATGAAAAAAGGAGTGTATGGAAAAGACATTGAGTTTGTCACCATTACGATTGACCCCTATCGGGACACCCCTGAGATCTTACAAGAGTATAAGCAGGGATTTGGGTTAGCTAATGACAACAACTGGTTATTCTTAACAGGAGAAAAACAAAATGTAAAAGCAGCTCAAAAAGAGCTTCGGAAAATTACAAATGCACTGCAATTCCAATACAAAGACCCGGGTGACGGTCAGTTTATCCATACAACCTTTACCTATTTGGTTGATGAAAACAACAAATTTATTGCTAAATTTCCGATGGGTAATTATTTTAATAAACAAGAAGTTTACAAAAAAATTATTGATAAAATAAACTAATAAAAAAAGCGGTTAATCGAAAGGATTAATCGCTTTTTAATGTACACTCTTAATTTTAATTCACGGATGAAGGATATTTTTTAATTTGCTGCAAAGATAAAAGGTAATTAGACTTTGGTTTAGTTAGACTCGCTTTTATTCCGGCACTCTTTAATTTGTTTACGAGTTCAGTAAGCTGTTTTTTTGCCATACTTTTCACCCTCTTTAATACATCTTAATCCAATTTTACAACAAAAATATGAATAAAGTGTGAATATGGAAAAAATTTTTTAGAAAAAATTTCTTGTTATCTGTTAAAATAATCATTTTTGTAAATGGGATTCGCTCTTCTGCCTCATTGATGGTATAATTAATAGATATTTTGTGTTCTGGAGGATTTTAATATGATTACTGTTAGTAACGTAAGTTTAAGATATGGTGACCGCAAGTTATTTGAGGATGTAAATATTAAGTTCACACCTGGTAATTGCTATGGTCTAATCGGTGCAAATGGAGCTGGAAAATCTACATTTTTAAAAATATTATCTGGTGAAATTGAAGCACAAACAGGAACAGTTCAACTTGGACCAAATGAACGAATGGCTGTATTAAAACAGAACCATTTTGAGTATGAGGAATTTGAAGTATTAAAAACGGTTATTATGGGTCACGCAAGACTTTATGAGGTCATGCAAGAAAAAGATGCAATTTATATGAAAGAAAATTTCACTGATGAAGACGGTATGAAAGCAGCCGAACTTGAAGGGGAATTTGCTGAATTAAATGGATGGGAAGCTGAGCCAGAAGCAGCCATCCTATTAAAGGGTCTTGGAATCGGTGAGGACCTACATTATAAAACAATGGCAGAACTAACAGGTTCAGAAAAAGTAAAAGTCTTACTAGCACAAGCTTTATTTGGCAGACCTGATGTATTACTTTTGGACGAGCCGACTAACCACTTGGATATCAAAGCTATTCAATGGCTCGAGGACTTCTTAATTAACTTTGAAAATACCGTTATAGTTGTATCCCATGATCGTCACTTTTTAAATAAAGTTTGTACACACATTGCTGATTTGGATTTTAGCAAGATTCAAATCTATGTTGGAAATTACGATTTCTGGTACGAATCAAGCCAATTAGCATCTAAATTAACTTCAGATGCAAACAAGAAGAAGGAAGAAAAAATAAAGGAACTGCAAGCCTTTATCGCCCGATTTAGTGCAAATGCTTCTAAATCCAAACAGGCAACCTCTCGTAAAAAACTGTTAGATAAGATTACTCTTGACGATATCAGACCATCATCTCGTCGTTACCCATTTGTAGGCTTTACACCAGAACGGGAAATAGGCAACGACTTATTACGCGTGGAAGGTCTTACAAAAACCATTGATGGAATAAAGGTACTGGATAACGTAAGCTTTTTTATGAATAAAGGGGATAAAATTGCCCTTGTTGGTACAAATGAGGTGGCAAAAACTACTCTATTTAAGATCCTAATGGGTGAAATGGAAGCAGACAGTGGAACATATAAGTGGGGCATCACTACTTCACAGGCGTATTTTCCAAAGGATAACTCGGAGTATTTCGAAAACAGCGATTTAAATCTTGTGGATTGGCTCCGTCAGTTTTCACCAAAAGATGATAGTGAAAGTTTCTTGAGAGGGTTTCTGGGAAGAATGCTATTTTCTGGTGAGGAAGTTTTAAAGAAAGCAAGTGTTCTATCCGGAGGAGAAAAAGTTCGCTGTATGCTATCAAGAATGATGTTAAACGGCGCTAACGTATTGCTTCTTGATGAACCAACTAACCATTTAGATTTAGAGTCTATCACTGCTCTAAATAACGGGTTAATCAATTTCAAGGGATCAATGCTGTTTTCATCACATGACCATCAATTTATTCAAACCATTGCCAACCGAATTTTTGAATTTACACCAAAGGGTCTTGTTGATAGGCAAATGTCTTATGATGAATATTTAGATAACGAAGAGGTCCAAAAACAATTAGCTGAAATGTATAAATAAAATTTAGAGTCTGTCTTGGGAGGGAACATCCTCTTTGGACAGACTCTTTTCTTAACTTCTTTTTTGTTTTTTTCGAGAAGAAGGCTCCTCGATCGAACCTGTTTCTATGTTGGTGGTTCCTTGTCCCTCAACTTGTGGTGAGTTCAGACCAATGGTGGACGGGTCAGCTTTTCGTTTGCTGCGTTTTCCCATATGCTACACCTCCCACACTTATCTTTTGGTAAATAATCACTATTTATACCGAATATTTACCTAAAACTTAGGCAAGATAATCTACAGGAGGAGGTGTTTTGTATGGCAAAAGTTGGAGTAGAACAATCTCTTACAAATATTCAACAAGCATTAAGGCAAAAAGGGTATGACGTGGTAGAACTTAAGCAGGAATCAGATGCTCAAAATTGCGATTGCTGTGTTGTAACTGGCCTTGATTCAAACGTGATGGGTATGCAGGATACCTTCACAAAAGGCTCTGTTATTGATGCTAATGGAATGTCTGCTGATGAAGTATGCCAGCAGGTTGAGAGCAGGCTGCAATAATGATGATTAAAAGACTAAAGAGATTTTACTTTAGTCTTTTTTTATTAAGTTGAAATGAACTTTAATCAATGGGGATTCTTTCTCCTTGTTCAATAGTACGTTGATAACTTATTAACAATAAGCCATGCCAAAATTTTGCCGTTAATTGTTTCGGGTTTACTGTATCAGGTAAAGGTATTTGCCTCTGGAACTCGCCAAGGAATCTTTCTGAATAGGTTACTTTTAATTGTGGATAAATTGGAAGAACTCTCCCTTTAATGGTTAGTACATTTCCGTTTATACCCAATTCTATATTTTCCTTCAATACTCCCGAAAGGTCTAATATGATCATAACATCTTGTTCACCCTCTAACAGTTCAAATGCAGGGTAAGACTTGGTGGTCCTTTCTTTGTGGGAACGTTGATCCTGGTGAGACTGTTCTTCATTCGTAAATTGCTTCGCAAAATCTTGTTCAAAAATATTATTCCAAAAGTCCCCTCCATGCATATTTTTAGTCAAATCCAGCCATTGCTTTAATTTTTCCATGTCCATTGGTACTCCCCCCTCTTCCCTCACATTATCTAATTAATTTATTAGAGCTGCTTATTTCATATTACGAATCTCTATCGATATTTAATCCAATAATTCTTTTACTGAACTGTTTCCTTTCGTTATAATAATGAAATAGAATAGAATTTCCGAGGGGAAATAACGAATGAAAATGAAAATTTTACACCTGATCATGATTCTCTTAATAGGAGTTGTTACGGCCTGTTCGCAGGATCACTCAAATAAAAAATTAAATTCGACTGAAAATGTTGAGGTAACTGTTTCCGCAGCAGCTAGTCTTAAAAATGTATTGGAGGAAATAAAATCTAACTTTGAGGATACAAATAATCACATTACAATTTTGTATAACCTAGGTGGTTCTGGAGCGTTAAAACAACAGATCATTCAAGGGGCCCCAACAGACATATTCATTTCTGCGGCTAAGGATCAATTTGAAGAGCTAAAACAAAAGGGTTTAATAGATAAAGAGAATCAGTCAAATTTACTAGGAAACCAACTTGTTTTAATTACTAATAAGGCAAACCCAGCCCATTTAGAGAATATCCAAGATCTCTCAAAGAAAGAAATTGAAAAAGTTGCGATTGGTGTACCCGAAACAGTTCCAGCTGGTATGTACGCAAAACAAACACTGAAGCATTTTAAGCTGTGGGAGGAAGTACAGCCCAAACTTATTCAAACGAAAGATGTTCGGCAAGTTTTGACCTATGTGGAAACAGGAAGCGTTGATGCTGGAATGGTCTATATTACAGATGTAGATATTTCTGATAAAGTTGAAGTTGCAGTAGTGGCAGACGAGGATTCCCATGACCCAATTATATATTCAGCAGGTATGATTAAGGCAACCACTCACAAAAAAGAGGCAGAACGTTTCTATGACTATTTAAAAAGTAAAAAAGCTAAAGCCATTTTTAAAAAATATGGATTTAAAGTATTGGATTGATGACATTGATACAAAATGAATTTTGGTCCCCTTTACTATTATCATTAAAAGTAGCATCGATTTCGGTCATAATAGTATTCCTAGCAGGTATTTTCTTAGCCAGACTTTTAGCAAAGAAAAACTTTAAGGGAAAAATGCTTGTTGAAACATTCCTATTGCTCCCTATTGTGCTGCCTCCCACTGTGATTGGATTTTTATTAATTTTCTTTTTTAGTAAAAATAGTCCTGTTGGAGTGTTTATAGAAATTTTATTTCACCAAACCATTATGTTTACACCCATGTCTGCTGTGATTGCATCTACAATAGTGGCCTTCCCATTGATGTATCAAACCGTGAAAATAGGCTTTGAATCAGTCAATAAAGATATTGAAGAAGCAGCAAGGGTTGATGGCGCGAATGAACTAAATGTATTCCTGCTCGTAACTCTGCCATTGTCAGTTAAATCTATTATTACGGGTGTAATTCTTAGCTTTGCTCGAGCACTTGGGGAATTTGGCGCTACACTCATGTTTGCTGGCAATATACCTGGCAAAACCCAAACAGCTCCTACTGCCATTTATATTGCGATGGAATCTGGTAATATGCAGTTAGCCTGGCTATTAGTTCTCTCTATGGTGATTATTTCATTTCTGATGCTGTTGCTAACTAATATATCAAAAAAATAAAGAGGATATCCCGGTAAAGGACCAAGTGGATCCTGTCGGGATGTCCTCATTTTATTGTTGATACAGAAAATATTTTAGGCATTCCTACTCGAGTTGCTGCGAACTGCAATAATTGCACCTAGAAGGGCCATGATTAGCAGTCCAATAACAACATTAATTTGAATTAGCATGTCGTCATCTTCATTTGTTTTTTGTGTTTTCTTTTTCTTATCAACCTTCGGTTGAGGCGGTTCCTTATATTTTAGCTGGACAGTTTGTAAAACTTGACCGCTTTGATCTTCTATCGATAGAATTCCATTATTATTGAGCTTTTTTACACATCCCGTAATACATTCAGTAATCTGGGTGTCAGATTCCGGATAAAATTCTTTATGGTCTTGTGTAAATATTTCCCCCTGTTTAATAGTTGCATGCTGATAGGTCTTAAAACCATAATCAAATAAAACAGCAGTATCATTATATTTATCATTTTTTAGGTCAGACTTTAACACTACAGCAGTCAACCTGATTTTTCCATTGTCTCCTGTTGTTGCCAAGGTTTGTTTAGTTTGACTTGTATAGCCTGTTTTTCCACCTGTAACTCCTGGATATGGCAGTTCACCTTTTAACATGCGATGATGTGTTACAAGTTTTGACTCCCATGACTGACCCTTCCAATCCAATACCTTTGTTCCGAAGATTTCAGCAAAGACTGGATTCTTAATAGCATAATTGGTTATTAACGCTAAATCCATAGCTGTTGTATAATGATTTTCATCGAATAAACCATTCGGATTGGTAAAGTGGGTATTATAAACACCAATTTTTGTTTTTAAATACACATTTAAATTTTCAGCAAAGTTCTCCACAGTGCCATCGAGATGCTCGGCAATGGCAACTGCTGCATCATTACCCGAATTAATAAGCATTCCTTGTACCAACTGTTTTAATGGTAATTGCTCGCCTGCTGTTAAATAAACACGGGTTCCATCTTGACGAACCGCATTCTCACTTACGGTTGCAAGACTATCTAAATCGCCCTTATCAATCGCATATATTGCTGTTGCAATTTTGGTTAGACTTGCGGGGTATTCTTTTTTATTACCGTCTTTTGCATAAAGAATGGCACCTGTGTCAGAATCTAACAGGACGGCACTCTCACTTTTCAATTGCAGTTCTCCTGTTTCTGCAGCAAAGGCAGTGATGTGGCTGGAAAATAGGAGAAGCACGATCATAATGATAAACATAAACTTTTTCAATAGAAAACACCCTTACCCTTACATTTAATCCCTATTCGAATTTTATCAGATTTATTTAAAAAATAAATAGTTTTCTTAAAGACGTCATGAATTAATATTTTCCATTAAACTCGAATCAGTTGTTCAATAGCAAAGAGTCCTACCCTCACACACAATAAATGGCTGGTTTTTGATAAAATCAGCGGAGATTGGAGTTTGTGAGAAGGTAAGACTCTTTTGGACTTTATAAAATTAAGTTCTTTTTTTTGAAATGAGCAATGTAATCTGTGCCATGATGATAGCCAATGAAGATTTCCTTCGATAGGCCAAATATTTAGGTTCCCAAATATTTGTGTACTTTTCTTTAAACTTTCTTAAGCCTTGAAAGTGATAAAAAAAGTGTCCATGCAGAAAAATTTGCGCTGCAATTTTCTCCCCTAAAAAGGAAAACCTTGATAGACCCACATTGGCGAGAGGTGCCATGCCCATATTAAAGCGATGATAACCTTGTCCCCTTGCCCATTCAAATAAGGACAAAAATAGAAAATCAATAGTACCTGTAGTTGACGTTGATGATACTCTCATTAGATCTACTGAAATCGTTTGATGATGATCATATACATACATGATACTGACGAAGCCTTGGATTTTATTATTTGCATCTCTTACAATGGCAATTGGTGCCTTATTTAAATATTTTTCATCAAAGAACCCCAGTGAAAAACCTTTTTCTTTTCTTCCTTGGAGCCACTCATCTGAAATCTCTCTTAATTCTGCCAAGAAAGCTTCTGAAAATGGGGGCTTAACTAATTCGAAGCTAAATTTTTCAAGTTCAAATTTATCTTTTAATCCCTTTAATTCCTTCATTTTGTTACCATCTAATGAAAAGTTACTTAGATCCACAAAAGCTTCCTCCCCCAGCTTAAAGAAGGCAAAGCCATGTCCATGTAAATAAGAAAGCATTTCATCACTTACTTGGTAAAAAACAGGAGTATATCCATATAAATCTGCAATTTCCTGAAACTCCTCTATTGCATTCGATAAATCCTGTTTTTCCCCTACAGGGTCACCTAAGATGACTAATTTATCAGCATATTTTTGAAATGAAATTAAAACAGTTTTTTTTCTATTCCAAAAAATATATTTATCATGCAAAAATATTAAATGCGATAACACCTTACCTTGATAGTCAGTTAGATGCCTAATGATCTCCTGTTCATAATCAATCGATTTCTCTAATTTCCATTTTTTCGGTAAACTAATGACGTATCCTACAAAGAGAATGGTTAAAGCAATGACCAAACCAATCCCTGCACTTGAAAATAAATCACGATAGTCGATAATGACATATGGCAGAAGTCTTTCTGGAATACTTAGTTTAGAAGTGGGTAAATTTATATAACCAATCAAAATATACATGGATGTAATTAATATAATTAAAGTCACATCGAAAATGGTTTTTCCCCATGTCAGAACATAACTTTCTCGATAAAATTGGCCTTTTGATATTCTTAATAATAAGGCGACAATAATTAAAAAAATCGCCTCTTCATAATCGATCCCTTTGAATATGGAAAAAACGGATGCTAGGATTAGTGCGAACATCGTTAATTCATAAGTTCTTTTTACACTATATTCAATCCCTCGCGATAAACCAAGCAATAAAAAACCAGCTGCTACCGAAAGTTGATGTGAAACATTAATAATAGGAAGAGATAATAGTTCCTGGGCAATCTTCAACCTTGACATGATTCCCGGAACACTTGCGGACAGCAGCAGGATTAATCCTGATAAAAAAACAAGCATGGTTAATATAACATGGCTTAGTCCTTGAATAATTGCCTTTGGCAGGTAATTCCAAGATTTGTTCCATCTTTCCCAATAAAGTCTGACAAAGAAAACTAAACTCAACAAAAACGGTATGAAATAGTAGCCAATCCGGTAAAACAATAATAGGACAAGGACTTTTTCTTCAGGTATATGTAATTCTTGCATCCCCCAAATAAAAACTAAATCAAATGAACCAAGACCACCTGGAATCAAACTAATAATTCCTGCGCACGCTGCGACTATATACACTGGAAATAGATTTGCAAGAGAAATAGAAATCCCTAAGATTTTACATAAAACATAAATAGCGACAAACACGGCCAGCCATTCAACTACAGATACAATCACTAGCTTAAAACTGATATTAGTGGTAATCAGTGACTTATCATCTTTTTTTGATTTAATGATATGGATTATTAAAAAAGCAGGTAAATACAACCCAACCCCTAAAACAGCAAAATATAGCCATTTAGTATCACCAAAAAGTGGAAAGTGTCGAAAGCAGATGGTTACAAACCATGATAGCAAAGAAATACCAGTTAAATAAAAAAGAGAAACAGAGGCAATAACCCCAAGAAGTTTCCGTTTATCTTGTTCAAACTTATGAAAAAAATAGGTTCTAAGCATTGCCCCTATTAATCCGCCAAAGCCAATTAAATTTGAAAATGAGTTAGCTATGAAGGATTGTTCTGCAAGATCTCTTTTAGAAACTTTTAACTTTAATATTCGAACTAAAATCACGTCATATAAAATCATTGGTAATACGGCTAAAAAGGTAACCACAAAAATCAATAATAAGAGCCATATATTCAATTGGTTTATTTCATTTACTAGCAATTGAACATTTATCTTACCCGTAAACTTTTTTATTTCTAAAATGACAAAAAACAGCAAAAACAAAGGAAAGATAACTTTTGCAACTTTTAATACTTTTTCTTTTCGAATCCCCAACAAGATAACCACCTAATTTTTTCATCCTGTTTTTACTATAAACTGTTCACAGCGAAAAACAAAGAAATATATTCCAATTATTCCGTCTAGCCTAATAGTATTGTTGACAGAACTCTATATGTTCAACCATCAAGTATGAGAAAACCTCCATTCTTTCTTGCTTTTGCTGGCAAAAAATTATTTTTAAAAAGGAGACAAGTTTTCATACCCTCCGAGCATAAATATAGGATAGGACAAAGTTAATTAACTAGACGATTGGTTACACATAATCCGTGCTGACAAAGGCTAGTTACTTACATCAACCTAAGGAAGGAAGACTTCCTAAGGTTAGATTATTAAGGAGGTTTATCCATGAAATTATTAGTCTTAAAAAAAGAAACCTTGATCTTCTTTTTAGCGGTCGGAGTTGTATTGGCAAGCATTTCAGCTTGGTTCATGTTAAGGGCAGGCGACGTAACTGTTTTTAATCAGCAGTCAGCTACAGAGGTTAGAGAAATCCATATGGTGACAGCAGAATTCAAAACCACCACGAAAAATGGGAAAAACATCGAATCATACCGTTGGGATCCTGGTACCGTCATTGTCAAAAAGGGAGAAAAAGTAAAATTGTATATTAGCGGTATAAACGGCGAAAAGCATCCATTTTATATAGAGGGAACTGATATAAAAGGAACCGTAACCAAAGGTGAAGAAACCGTTGTTCCACTTCAATTTAACAAAGAAGGAACCTATCAATTAATTTGTGAGACCCATTCTGACCGTACTCATAATGGTCCAATGATTGCCTATATAGTAGTCAATTAAAGCAGGAATTGTTTCCTGCTTTTTTAATTGTTTCCTTTGCCTGTTTCATAAGTTTCCACTTTTGATACGTTGGTATTGTTGGATTCTTCTTATATAACAGTTTTCCTTTATTCGTATTTTTTTATATTACAGTTTTATGCTGCGTTCATAAATTATTCAAAAACGCCCCCCTAAAATCCACATTTAATAAGTCTTCACAATATGTTAACAATTACTGCGTTTTTATTTTATTTTACCTGTTATACTTTACTCATGAATCAAATAACTAATCTGTTATATACTTTCCTAAAAAATTTAGAGGTGAAAATAATGGAACAATGGCAAGGATTTAACAAAGGTAAATGGACACAAGAAGTTAATGTTCGCAATTTCATTGTGAAAAACTACGCTGAATATGAAGGAAATGATTCCTTCCTAACTGGTGCAACTGACGCAACAAAAAAACTATGGGATCAAGTAATGGAATTAACAGCGCAAGAACGTGAAAAAGGCGGCGTCCTTGATATGGATACTGAAACCATTTCAACCATTACATCCCATGGTCCTGGATACTTAAATGAGGATCTTGAAAAGGTGGTCGGTGTTCAAACTGACAAGCCATTTAATCGTTCTCTTCAACCTTTCGGCGGTATTCGTATGGCGCAACAAGCTTGTGAATCATATGGTTACGAATTAAGTCCTGAAGTGGAAAGAATCTTTACTGATTACCGTAAAACACATAACCAAGGTGTTTTCGATGCCTATACAGATGAAATGAAATTAGCTCGTAAGGCAGCAATTATCACTGGACTACCTGATGCTTATGGACGTGGCAGAATAATTGGCGACTATCGCCGTGTTGCCTTGTATGGTGTAGATTTCTTAATGAAGGAAAAACAAAAAGACTTTGCTAATACAAGCAGTGTGATGACAGAAGATACGATTCGTTTACGCGAAGAACTTTCTGAGCAATATCGCGCATTAAAAGAATTAAAAGAACTTGGAAAAAGTTATGGGTTTGATCTTTCTAAACCTGCTAAAAATGCTCAAGAAGCTTTCCAATGGGTATACTTCGGTTATTTAGCAGCTGTTAAAGAACAAAACGGTGCAGCGATGAGCCTTGGACGTGTTTCCACATTCTTAGATATTTATATTGAAAGAGACTTACAGAATGGTATTTTAACAGAAGTGGAAGTACAAGAAATTGTCGATCATTTTATTATGAAACTTCGTCTTGTTAAATTTGCCCGGACACCTGATTATAACGACTTATTTAGTGGTGACCCAACTTGGGTAACGGAGTCTATTGGCGGTATGGGCAGCGATGGCCGTTCATATGTTACAAAAAACTCATTCCGTTTCCTTCATACGTTGGATAATCTAGGCCCTGCGCCGGAACCAAACTTAACAGTATTATGGTCTCCTCGGTTGCCTGAAAACTTCAGACAATTTTGTGCAAAGGTATCAATCAAAACGAGTGCTATTCAATATGAAAACGATGATATTATGCGCCCTGAATACGGTGATGATTATGGTATCGCCTGCTGTGTATCTGCAATGGAAATCGGCAAACAAATGCAATTCTTCGGTGCACGTGCTAACCTTGCTAAAGCCTTACTTTATGCAATTAATGGCGGTGTCGATGAGAGATTAAAAATTCAAGTCGGACCACAATATCGTCCCATTACATCAGATGTGTTAAATTATGATGAGGTAATGGAAAAATATGATTTAATGATGGATTGGCTTGCTGGTCTTTACATTAATACTTTAAATATTATTCATTACATGCATGATAAATATAGCTACGAACGGATTGAAATGGCACTACATGATACAAAAATCTTAAGAACTATGGCAACAGGAATTGCAGGATTGAGTGTTGCCGCTGACTCATTAAGTGCCATAAAATATGGTGAAGTAAAAGTAATACGCGATGAAAATGGTCTTGCAATAGATTTTGAAACAACAGGTGACTTCCCTAAATACGGCAACAATGATGATCGTGTCGATAGTATCGCAGTTGAACTGGTAGAAACCTTTATGAAAAAACTTCGTAAACATGTTACTTATCGTGATTCTGTACACACATTGTCTGTACTTACAATCACATCCAATGTTGTTTACGGTAAGAAGACAGGAAATACACCTGATGGCCGTCGTGCTGGGGAACCATTTGCACCAGGTGCAAACCCAATGCATGGCCGTGATACAAAAGGTACATTAGCATCACTTTCATCCGTTGCGAAGCTTCCATATGCATCTGCAATGGACGGTATTTCGAATACTTTCTCAATTGTTCCAAAAGCACTAGGTAAAGAAGAAGACAGCCAAATTCGTAACTTAGTATCCATCTTAGACGGTTATGCTGTCAAAGAAGGTCATCATCTAAATGTTAACGTATTTAATAGAGAAACATTATTAGACGCAATGGAACACCCAGAATTATATCCACAATTAACTATTCGCGTATCTGGATATGCTGTAAACTTCATTAAATTAACGAAAGAGCAACAACTGGATGTAATTAACCGCACATTCCATGAATCACTTTAAAAATGGTTTGGGAGCCCTATTTCTAACTAGGGCTCCTGCTTAAAACGAAAGGGGTATATCATTATGAACGGAAATATTCATTCAATCGAAACACTGGGTACTGTTGACGGACCGGGAATCCGTTATGTCATTTTTACCCAAGGCTGCCTCCTGCGCTGTCAGTTTTGCCATAACGCAGATACTTGGGAAATCGGTACCGGTAAAGAAATGACTGTTTCCGAAATCATAGATGATTTAGTATCTTATCTTCCTTTTATTGAAGCGTCTGGAGGAGGAATTACCGTCTCTGGGGGAGAACCACTGTTACAAGTCCCCTTTCTGCTTGAGGTATTTAAAGAGTGTAAAAAACGGGGAATTCATACTACCATTGATTCATCAGGAGGTTGTTTCTCTCATTCTAAGCTTTTCATTGAACAACTTGAGGAATTATTACAGTATACTGATCTGGTGCTGCTTGATTTAAAACATATCAATCGCAAAAAACATATTCAATTAACAGGGATGGCGAATGATCATATTTTAGAGTTTGCTCGATTTTTATCTGATCGAAAGGTACCCATTTGGGTACGCCATGTCCTTGTCCCAACTGTGACAGACGATCCCGAAGACCTGCAAAAGCTTGGCGAGTTCATTGGAACACTAGAAAATGTCGACAAAATTGAAATCCTCCCTTATCATAAACTTGGCGTTTATAAGTGGGAAGCACTTGGACATGAATATCAATTAAATCATGTCGAACCGCCTACCGAAACAAGCGTAGCATTTGCCTATCAAATGTTAACAGCACACCGGAAAGCACCTTTTAAACACTGATTCATGTTAGAATCAGTGTTTTTTCTAACTGCACGTTTCATAAGCTCGAAATAGAAATATTTGTATCTGAATTTTTAACATATATTCAAACAATAGCATTTTTATTGAGATAAAATTGATTCTTTTTGAATTCTCCTTTATACTCATATCATTGATATTTAAGTGAGGTGATAATTTTTGTTTCAATTGCTAATTTACATTTCAGATATAGACGCTTTAAATGCCCTTTATGTTAGTATTTGCTTAGGAATCACAATAAAGTATTTATGGGCATGGGGTGTAGAATATTCTTTTATTGGCTCTAATTCTGATTCTGCAAATACAAAAATTATTCAGCCGTTAGCTTTTTACCGAAAAAGAAGCAGTTTAAACGGAAGTTTTATTCTAAAAAGAATTGTTAAATATATTCGTAGAAAAAGATGTTCACAGGAAGACTCCGAGGAACCAATTTCCTTCCTTTTTACCTACTCACATTAAAAGACATTTTAGGAGGAAATATGAAAACCAAACGATCTTCACTATTACTAGCAGCATTTTTAATTTTACCAACATTATTATTATCAGCATGTTCATCGCAAACACAAAATGGGAATAATACTGGGTTTTTTCAAACTTATTTTGTTCATCCTTTTTCAACCCTTATCCATGCAACCGCTGAACTATTTAATGGAAACTATGGTTTAGCAATTATTATCGTCACTTTGATTATCAGGCTTATTTTGATGCCTTTAATGTTAAGGCAATATAAAAATCAAATGGCTATGAAAGAAAAAATGGATGGTTTAAAGCCTGAAATGGATGTTATTCAAAAAAAAATAAAGGCTGAAAAGGACCCTAAGAAGAAGCAGGAACTGCAAGCAGAAATGATGGGTCTTTATCAAAAACATGGTGTTAATCCATTGAATATGGGCTGTTTGCCAATTCTTATCCAGATGCCGATTTTAACTGCCTTTTATTATGCCATTCGTGGTTCGAAGGAAATTGCGGCACATAAATTTTTATGGTTTAACTTAGGACATCCTGATATCATTATCACCATTATTGCAGGACTGGTTTACTACTTCCAATTTAAAGTATCTCAAACGAGCATGCCAACCGAGCAACAAAAACAAATGAAAATGATGGGATTAATGTCACCGCTAATGATTGTCATGTTTTCCTTTAGCGCCCCAGCTGCACTTCCCTTATATTGGGTTGTTGGTGGATTATTTTTAACTATTCAAACACTGATAAGCCGGAAATTGTATCAAGCAGCAAAGCCTGCAGGTACTCCCGTTAAACAAAAATAAAGTAAAAAAAAGAAGCATTTTCGCAATGCTTCTTTTTTACCGTTTCCCCATAAAAAGAGACTGGAGGCTTGGCCTCACAGTCAATTGGTTCTATGCATCTTGAAAATATTCCTTGTAAAATCCGCCCACTTTACCGGTATTATCAATAATGTAATAAAACTCTTCTGTTTCATTTTTCACATCATAGATATTTCCCACTGTCAAAGCATTATTGACAAGAAATTTTTTTGCATCCGTATGAACACATTTCACTTTTTTTACTGTTTCACGATCTCTCCATGTTAAATGAATCAATGCTGCCACCGTTCCTTTCGATCATTGTCCCATGTACTAGTATAATCAATACGGCTAGTGATGTGCAACTTCTCAGTTATCAATTTTATATTATATGCAATTTATGTTTTTTGTGAACTTTTTTAACTTTTGGTAAATATTTGTTCTCAAAACATTACTCCACCATTACAATAATAAAAACTGAATATTAAATCCATTTTCCAAGGAGGTCATTCTCAAATTGAAAATTATGAGTAACGAACAATTGGTTGTTTCATATCGGGATGCATTAAAGTCCGGAGAGGAAAAAGAAAAAGAATGGATTAAAATATTAAAAGATGAAATTCAACGCCGTGGATTAAAGCCATTTAAGAAACGAAACTAGAAAATTAGGAACAAACAACCGTTGATTTAGGATCAGCGGTTGTTTACTGATAAAACGTATACCCTAAAATGTGCACTCATATAATAGATGCTTGCGGAGACTATCTGTTGTTTTGAGCTGCTAATATTGGTGAAAAGGATAAGTCATTGAGCTTAGCTGTAATTTTCACCGCTGCATCTTGTGGGTTATCAGCATAAATGTCAATAAATTCTCCTACATAATCATGCCTTGCATAATCATACCGAGGGTCATAATAGTGCACTAGCAAAATTTGAATCATTTCTCGATAATTCTTTTCATTCAGTAATTGAAGAAGCGTCTTTCTCATTTCCACGTCTTTTACACGTTTTATTACCCTGTCAATACCTAATGAAATCTTTTCGTGATACCACGGCTCCTGCTGGTATGGCAGGACATATTCGGAAACAAGAAGATCTACCCTTTGTTCGATTGGTGTATGAATATAAATATTCAATCCTTTAAACTTTACATCCATTAATTTTTCTGGCTGAACTGCTTTACCAATTCGTTTGCTCTCTGCTTCGACGAGAAAATAATCGGAGCCTTTAATGTTCTGCAGTCCTTTGAATAAAAGCGAATCAAAGGTTTTTTGGTTATGTCCATCCCCAAGACCAATCGTTCCAAAAATGGATCCACGATGTCCTGCCATTTCTTCAAGATCCAAAATAGGATAACCATTTTTCTCTAGAATTTTCAACACCACAGTTTTACCCACACCTGTCATGCCGTGAAGAACAACTGCCTTATTAGGAATATAGGAAGAGGTTTCCTCCAAGATATAATGACGGTAGGCTTTATAACCTCCAAGTAAACGCCATGCATAAATACCTGCAAACTCCAAAAAGGTTACAACTGCCTTGCTGCGGCTCCCACCACGCCAGCAATGGATGACTAACTCACCCTCTGATTGATAGGATTTTATAGTATGCAAAAGCTCAGGAATTTTTGGAGAAATTAATTCCATCGATTTCCACTTGGCAGCTGCCGGTCCTTCTTGTTTATAAATAGTCCCCACTACTTCACGTACCTCATTAGAAAATAGAGGAACATTAATCGCTCCCGGTATTGAGCCATCATTGAACTCAATCGGAGACCGGATATCTATAATGACTGATTTTTCTAAGTTAAAAAGTTCTTCAACAGTTATTTCCTTCATTTAAATAACGCTCCTAAAATAAATAATTATTCCGCACTAAAAATATCTATAAAAAACAACAAAACTTCCATTACTGGAAGTTTCACTCGAAATTTGTGTGTATATCTATTATAAAGAAGATTTCCGTAGGTATCAAGACATGAGGGTTTTTGAGAAGTAAAGGTCTACACCACATACGTAATGTAAACCTTTAGGATTAAATCATTTTTGATTCTTGTTTAAAAATGGACATTAATTCTTCCATATCACTTAATTGCTCTTGTTCAAATAAATCAACAATTCTACTGCCTACAATAACACCATCACAATACTTTGTTATTTCCGTAATCTGGTCTTTAGTAGAAATACCAAAACCAGCCATGACAGGGATGGAACTAACCTCCTTAACCGCTTGTAAAAATTGACTTAGATCGTTATCATATTCATTTCTTACCCCAGTAATCCCTTTAACGGTAACAGTATATAAAAATCCTTTACCTTTGTTTGAAATTGTTTTGACTCGTTCAAGTGGTGTTGTTAGTGTAACGAGACGGATTAATTCTACATTTGCCTCCTCGAGTTGAGACGCAATAATACTTTCTTCTTCAATTGGCAGGTCAGGAATGATACAGCCATCCACTCCAGCTTTTTGGATATCATCGACAAATCTATTAATCTCATAAGAATAAATTGGATTTAGATAGGTCATTAGGATAATCGGAATCGTTACTACCTGGCGTGCCTTTTTTATTTCCGCGATAATCCCCTGTAGAGTGGTACCATTTTTTAGAGCCCTAATTCCAGCCCGTTGAATTGTTGGGCCATCCGCTACAGGATCTGAAAAAGGAACCCCCACCTCAATCGCCGTTGCACCATATTGTTGAAGTAATAAGAGTCGATCAATCAGACAATCCAATCCCCCATCCCCTGCCATTATGTATGGAACAAAGGCTTTCTTGTTATTTTCTTGCAATAAAGTAAAGGTTCTCTCTAAGCGATTCATGTTAATTCCTCCCCTCCAGTCTTGCTTTTACCGTATCTACATCCTTATCACCGCGGCCAGATAAACATACAACAATATTTTTTGTATCGTCCATTTTACTTGCCAGTTTAATAGCATATGCGACTGCATGGGCACTTTCAAGTGCTGGGATAATCCCTTCAAGTTTGGATAGTAGCAAAAATGCATCTAGGGCCTCTTGATCGGTAATTGAGAAATAATTCACACGGCCATTATCCTTCAAATAACTATGTTCTGGTCCTACACCAGGATAATCAAGCCCTGCAGAAATGGAATGAGCTTCTTGGATTTGCCCATCTTCTGTTTGTAACACATACATGAGAGCACCATGTAATACTCCTGGTCTCCCTTTTGTAAGTGATGCTGCATGAAAGTCTGTTTCCACACCGGCACCAGCAGCCTCCACCCCATATAAACGAACTTCCTCATTTTCAATAAAGGGATAGAACATTCCCATAGAATTACTACCACCGCCGATACAGGCAACAACAGCATCAGGAAGCCTGCTGTTTTTTGCGAAAAATTGTTCCTTCGTTTCTTTTCCAATCACACTTTGGAAATCTCTGACCATTACCGGGAAGGGATGTGGTCCCATTACAGATCCTAATAGATAATGAGTATCATCAACATTGGCTACCCAGTATCTTAATGCTTCATTTACAGCATCCTTTAACGTTGCACTTCCGGAAGTCACACTGACAACCTTAGCACCTAGTAATTCCATACGAAAAACATTTAATGCTTGCCGTTTAATGTCTTCTTCCCCCATAAAGATAATGCAGTCTAGATTTAAAAGCGCACATACTGTTGCTGTCGCGACACCATGCTGTCCTGCTCCTGTTTCAGCCACAATCCTTCTCTTTCCCATTCTAACTGCAAGCAAAGCCTGACCAATAGCGTTGTTAATCTTATGAGCACCTGTATGATTTAGATCTTCTCTTTTAAGATAAATGTTTGCTCCCCCAGCATGTTTTGTCAGGTTTTCAGCAAAATATAATGGCGTCTCTCTACCAACATATTCCTCTAATAATCTTGCAATCTCTGCTTGAAAAACAGGATCGACCTTTGCTTCTTCATATGCATCATTCAATTCAATAACTGCCTTCATTAGCGTTTCCGGTACAAATCTCCCTCCAAAAATGCCAAAATGTCCTGTTTCATTCGGTAATGTATAGCTGTTCATTTTGTTCCCCTCCAACAGGTAAAGTTTTCACCTTTTTAATAAATGCTTTGATTTTTTCAACATCTTTAATGCCGTTTGTTTCAACTCCAGAACTGACATCCACCATATCTGGCTTCATAATGGCAATAGCCTCTTCCACATTTTCCACATGCAATCCACCTGCAAGGATTAACTTCTTCTCGTTCACGCAAGATGTATCCACCATACTCCAAGTAAAGGGTGTACCATTTCCTCCGTGAAATTTTCCTTTTGGCCCATCCAGCAAAATATAGTCACTAGGAAATTGATTTACTGCTAATAAATCTTCTTGACCTTGGACACTAATTGCTTTTATGGATGGTAACGAAAGGGATGCCACAAATGCAGCTGATTCCTCACCATGTAATTGAATATGAGTTAAACCAACTTTTGAAGCTATTCTCTCTATCTCATCTCTTGATTCATTCACAAAGACACCAATTTTCAGGACATCTAAAGGTAACGATGAAACGATTTCATATGCCTTTGTAACAGAGATTTTCCGCTTACTTGGTGCAAACACAAGACCAATGGCATCAGCACCGTACTTGACTGCTGCTTGAGCGGTCGTAACATCTGTTATTCCGCAAATTTTCACTTTCATCTATTTGCACCCTCTTGAAGTGGCAGACGAAGATCTAAAAAAGATTTGCCTACATTTTGACTGACCATTAAAGCCTCGCCCACTAAAATTCCATTTGCACCAGCGTTTCTTACTCTTTTTGCATCCAATTGATTATGAATCCCGCTTTCACTTATGAGAAACGCCCCAGTTTGTTTTACTGTAGATGCTAATTTTTCAGTTACCTCAAGTGAAACATTAAAAGTTCTTAAGTCACGATTGTTAACGCCAATCAACTTTGCACCGGTTTTAAGAGCTTTCTCTAATTCCGATAGATTATGGACTTCTACTAACACCTCTAAGCCTTTTGTTTTGGCATACTGAAATAGTTCACATAAACGATTTTCTTCCAATGCTGCGGCAATCAATAAAATTAAATCAGCTCCATGAGAAGCAGCTAAATTAATTTGTACTTCATCAATGATAAAATCCTTACATAGGATGGGTAGATTTACGGCTTCTCGAACAGCTTCTAAATCTGAAAAGGATCCCCTAAAGAAGGTTGAATCCGTTAAAACAGAAATTGCTGAAGCACCAGATGCTTCATAAATGACCGCTTGTTGTGCTGGTGTTAGCGTATCATTGATTAAACCCTTTGACGGAGAAGCACGTTTAAATTCAGCTATAATTAATAGCTCGCTAGCTTCTTTTAGTCTTTTTATTAATGATCTCTTTTGAGTGTTTTTTACTTTAATAAGTTGTTTTTCTTGTTTAACAAGTTGCACCTCTTTTTTCTTCTGCTCAATAATTCGATCGAGAATTGTTTCCATTTAAATCGCCTCTCTCTGTCCGACACGAGATTTTTCAATGAGTGCCGTTAGTTTTTCATATGCCGCACCTGAATCAATTATTTCTTTTGCCAATTCTACTCCTTGTTGCATAGAGTTTACTCTGCCTGCAGTAAAGATTCCTATTCCAGCATTGAGAGCCACGGTATCGCGATGCGCACCTTTTTCCCCTTTTAATACTTTTATTAGTATTTCTCCGTTATCTTTTGCATCTCCTCCCTTTATACTGCTGTTATCGTATTGCGGGAGGTTTACTTCTTCGGGTTGGAAGGTATAATTTGTAATCTTTCCCTCTTCTAAAAGGGTATAATGATTTTCTCCTTGTAAGGACGCTTCATCCATATACCCCGCACCATTAATAATCACGGCACGTTTTCGGCCAAGCCTTTTTAGCACTTCTGCGAAAACATTCAATAAATCCCTTCTATTAACGCCTAGTAATTGAAAATCCAAGTCGATTGGATTTGTTAAAGGACCAATATAATTAAAAACAGTAGGAATTTTTAAGTGTTTGCGTACTGCTGTGATCTTCTTCAATTTTGGATGCACGTTCGGTGCAAATAAAAAGGCTATTCCAATTTCGTGAAGAATTTCTTCTAACCGTTCGGCAGATAAATTTAAATTAACTCCCAAATACTCAAGCACATCTGCACTTCCTGTTTTACTCGAAATGCTTCTATTGCCATGCTTAGCAACAGGGATACCTGCAGCTGCAATGACAAAGGCAGAAGTCGAACTAATATTAAAACTGGATGAACCGTCACCTCCAGTTCCGCAATTATCCAGAACATTCGGAAATTTCCGTCTGAAAGCCATCGTATTTTCCTTCAATGCTCTTACAATTCCGGCTATTTCTTCGACGGTTTCACCCTTGGACTTTAAGCCCATTATAAAAGCAGCTATTTCTGATTCGGATATATCTTCAGCAAGTATAAGTTCGAATGCGTCTTTCATTTGATTTTCAGTAAAGGATCGTTTTTCAGCTAACTGGAGTAGATAATTTTTCATTTAGTCTCTTCCTTTCTATTTCATTTAAAAAGTTATTTAATACTTGTTTTCCAAATGGCGTTCCAATCGATTCAGGGTGAAATTGCAGACCATAAACTAGATATCCTTGATGTTTGAAGGCCATTATTTCTTGATCATCAGTAGAATAGGCAATGCACTCTAACTGAGGAGACAGAGTGCTTTTCTCAACAACTAATGAATGATATCTCATTACCTCTAATGGTGATTGTAAGTTAGAAAATATTCCATTGCTTTGGTGGTTAATCAATGATGTCTTACCATGTTTAATTACATGGGCCCTTTTAATTTCACTGCCAAAAGCTGCTCCAATAGCCTGGTGCCCGAGGCAAATACCTAAAATTGGGACGGTTCGATAAAAGGTTTGGACTAATTCGATACAAATACCTGCATCCTCTGGTCTCCCAGGTCCGGGAGATAAGATGATAGCTTTCAGGTTCATTTCTTTGATTTGCTCCATATTGAGGTGATTATTACGATAGACCCTAACCTCCTCGCCTAATTCCCCTAAATACTGATACAAATTAAAGGTAAACGAGTCAAAATTATCAATTAGTAAGATCATTGTCCACCCTCCAAAAAGGATTTTAACTTGTTAAGCGTTTCTTCATATTCAGATTCAGGGTTTGAATCGAAAACAATTCCTGCACCTGCTTGAATATGGGCTGTTTTATCTTTAATAATCATAGTTCGAATGGCCAGAGCAAAATCCATATTGCCGCTTGCTGAGACATAACCAACCGCTCCTGAGTATAGCCCTCGTTTTGACTTCTCCAAAGAATTAATGATTTCCATTGCCCGCACCTTTGGAGCACCTGAAACAGTTCCAGCTGGTAAGCATGCTGCTAGAGCGTCTAATCCTGTTTGATCCGGATTTAATTGTCCACTAATTTCAGAGACTAAATGCATGACATGACTGAATTTCTCAACGGTCATATACTTATCAACTTGAACGGATCCAAACTCACATACTTTACCTAGGTCATTCCTTCCAAGGTCTACAAGCATTCGGTGTTCAGCTAGTTCTTTTTCATCATTTAAAAGTTCTTTTTCAATCATCTGGTCCTCGTCCATTGTCATTCCTCTTCGCTTTGTTCCGGCTATGGGATTAGCAATCACCGTCTTCCCCCTCGTTTTTATTAAACTTTCTGGGGAAGAACCTATTACGGTATATCCTTCAAAATCGATATAAAACATATATGGGGTCGGATTATTACTTCTGTGCTTCCGATAAAGGGACAATGGTGTACCATGAAACGCCGACTTCATTCTTCTTGACAGTACGACTTGAAAAATATCACCCTCAAGAATATGTTCTTTTGCAATTTCAATATTTTTAATAAACGCTTCTTTTGTTGTTCCTGATTCAAAGCCTGTGAAATGAAATGGTTCTTCTTCGCGATAATAATCTGGCTGCTTGAGCTCCGCTTTCCTTTTTATGACTCGATCTGCTATTTCTTCCAGATCGCTCATTGCGGATAGTGGGAGCCCGAAAATGAATACTTTATCTTTCAGGTGGTCAAATACAATCACTTCTTCATAAAACATTAAATGGACATCCGGCATATCTAACTCATTTGGAAATTCCTCACCAATTTCTTCAAACTTCCTAATAATGTCATAACCAACATAACCAACTGCTCCTCCTACAAAAGGAAATGCTTCCTTATCCATTACTTCTGTTGGCAACAGCTGCTTTAAAATTTCTAATGGGTTTCCTTCCACCAGCCTCTTTTTGCCGTCCCGGTCAATAATTTCATTTTTATTGCCTCTGGAAATGAGTTCAAAAGCCGGGTCTGCACTAATAAAAGAATATCGGCCTGAGTCATTGTATTTATGTGAACTTTCTAATAAAAATTTCTTGGATCCGCTAATCTTTTGCAGGATCGAAATGGGGGTTAATGTATCTCCTTTAAGTTCTTCTATAAAATATCCGGTTGATGTTTTCATTTTTACAACTCCTTTCAAAAATAAAAAAAATCGTCCTCTATATACGCAATAAACCTTACGTATATAGAGGACGATTTTAAACCGTGGTGCCACCTCCGTTTGAAGCAGCTGTAATGCTGCTTCCTCTTTCGGATACAGAAACAATAATAGTTTCGATAACCTATCCTTTTAACGGTGGAACTCCGTGCATCTCTACTTTAGTTCAAGACACCACTCACAAGTCCATTCAACCCATTCATTCTTATCGGCTTCCACCTTATCCGACTCTCTGGAAAGAAATTTAATTGGCTTACTCCTCTTGCTCAACGTTTTATGATTGTATTTAGTTTTAAAAACAAAAAGGGCCCTCCATCCAAAAAGGACGGAAGACCCGTGGTGCCACCTTCATTAGCTAATAGCTAGCTCACTCAACCGATATCGAAGTTTTACTTGAATATCTGTCTCTTGTAACGATGAGATTTTCGCCAAAGCCTACTGATCACTAAAGGAAGTTCGGTTTGGAGCTCAGAAGTCCATTCACTTGTACGTCTTCACTGATTTGCACCAACCATCAGCTCTCTAAACAATCCGTAAAAGTTACTACTCTTCGTCAAAGCCTTATGATTTTCTTTATTGATTATTATCCTATCTAACTTCACCATCTATGTCAAGATGTTATTATTAAAAAATTCAAAATGATAAAAATTTATGGCGTGTAACTTACGGTTTCTCGCTTTTTAATTAACATATCCACTTCCATTTAAAGGATACTTTAAACACTGTTATTTTTAATGGTAATAGCCAATATTAAGATTAGAACTCAATGTAAGAGGGACACGCATGTTTGAGACTACGTTCGAGAGTATAAATGAAGGCGGGATAGAGGATCCATGGAACATATTGAACAATTAGGCCAAAAGCAAAAGGCAGGAAATAAGAAACACTCAGCAGCTGGGCAAAAGAAAACCAGTGAGGTATCCAAACAAAAGTGGGCAATTATCTCGCTGTCTTCGATTCCTTTAGTCATGACTTTAGGAAATTCAATGTTGATTCCTGTGTTACCATCAATGGAGAAAGAATTATCAATCTCCTCCTTCCAAACAAGCATGATTATCACTGTTTATTCAATCGTTGCCATCTTTTTAATACCAGTGGCAGGCTATATTTCCGACCACATCGGTAGAAAAAAAGTCATTATTCCAAGTCTCATCATTGCAGGTGTTGGCGGATTTATTTCAGGATGGGCTGCTTGGAAGCTAAATGATGCCTACTGGCTCATATTACTAGGCCGCGCACTTCAAGGTGTTGGTGCTGCCGGTGCAATGCCGATTGTCCTGCCCTTAGTGGGGGACATGTTTAAAAGCGAGGATGATGTTAGTAGTTGCTTAGGACTTATTGAAACGTCTAATACGTTTGGAAAAGTTCTAAGTCCCATATTAGGCTCTTTTTTAGCTGGTTTTTTCTGGTTTTTACCTTTTTTTTCATTTCCAGTTTTTTGTGCTCTTTCCGTTCTTTTAATGATTTTTCTTGTCAAGTGTCCAAAAACTCAGGAAAAACCAATACCCTTCAAACAATTTTTTACAAATGTTAAAAAGACTTTTACTGAAAAGGGACGTTGGCTCTATGCCATCTTTTTTATTGGCGGTATTCTCATGCTTGTATTATTTGGAATTTTATTTTACCTCTCAGAAATTTTTGAAAAGGAATATGGGATAAAAGATGTCAAAAAGGGCTTCTTTTTAGCATTACCACTTGGGGCACTTTGCTTATCCTCCTTTATTAGCGGAAAAATTATTAAGAAAAACAAAGTTTTAATGAAATGGATTACCTTAATCAGTATTATTGCAACAGCAATTTCTATTGGGGCACTATGGTTCTCCATTAAACTTTGGTACATGCTTACCATGTTCCTAATTACCGGTGTGGGGATTGGCTTAAGCCTGCCATGTTTAGATGCGTTAATTACGGAAGGAATTGAGAAAAAAGAACGCGGAACGATATCATCCATTTACAGTTCTATGAGGTTTATTGGAGTTGCACTAGGTCCACCCCTTATTGCCGTATTAATGAAATATGCCAGTCATTGGATTTTTATTTCACTAAGCGGTCTCAGTGTCATTGCTGCAATAGTAGCGATGATTGCAATAAAACCAAAAGCAGAGGCATAATAAAAGTGTTGAGGATCAATCCTCAACACTTTTATTCATTTTATTAATTTTATATACCCACAATGGAATTATTATGCTATAATATATAGTGTTCTGATTCAGCTACGCGGGTGTGGTTTAATGGTAGAATTTCAGCTTCCCAAGCTGACGGCGGGGGTTCGATTCCCCTCACCCGCTCCATTATGGAGAAGTACCCAAGTGGTTATAAGGGGGCGCACTCGAAATGCGTTAGGACGGGTAACCGTTGCGTGAGTTCGAATCTCATCTTCTCCTCCATACATATTTTTCTTCCAAAACACTCTGAATAGTGTTTTTTATTTTTTCTTCTTAAATTAAAAGAATCTTTCAGTGGATTTTTAATCCCTTCTGAAAGATTCTTTTCTTTAATCATAGGGACTTAACCAATTGGGATCCCTATTGTTACATACACTGCACTTTATTTTTTCTGGTTGAAAAGTGTTAAACAGTTGTCCGCACTCCTGGCATTTTTTTGTATAATAATGATGCTTGGAATGTTTTTTCCTTTGGATTCCATGTTTAATTTGGATAGCATGCTCTGTACAAATGTCTGTACAATCCGAACAATTTACGCACTTTTCATTTTCCACTAGTAAAAAGCCTTCCTTTTTCGTTATGACGTTTTGTGAACAGAAGGTTTGACACATTTGACACAAAGTACATTTTTCATGATTAATTTCAACTTGATGAAATTGATAATCAGGGTAGTAGGATGCTAAATTCCATTCATTTTCAACCTGTTTCCAGATTGCTGGTGCCATGTTTTTCACTAACTGCTTTCCCTCTTTTTGCAGTGAAGCAAAAAACACTCTCCTCGAAATTCCCTCTTGATTCCTTATACGAACGAATTCAATGGGCTGTTGATCAAGTAGTTGTAAGGTTTGATTCGTTTCTTTAAGGACCATTTCCCAACTTTGATTGAAATCTCCAGACCCCATTATAATCGAGGTTAACCCTCTTGATTTATAAATCAGTAATTCCTTAACGGAAGGTGTGTAATGATCATTAAAAATTAAGCTGCTTTTATCAAACTCTCTTGTACCAGCAATCCCAGCAATTGCTGAAAGTGGGCAGACAATCATACATTCACCACAGGAAGTGCATCGTTCTAAGTTAAGTTCAATCGAATTATTTGTAATGGAAATGGCTTCATCTTTACACACCTCTAAACAAGCTGTACAAGTCGACCGTAAGTGTTTCTTTCTTGAGCAGGTGTTCGTTATTTTTGCATCCACATGCAAACTTTCAAGCCAATTCATCAATATAGACATATAATCACCTACAAATTAGGTTAGCTGCTCGATAATTTCGCATCCTTATGCGGTGTTATCACAATGTTGGGATGTGTAATCGTATTACTTGGCATGCCTTTAATTTGACTGACACTACCATATTTCTTACGAAGTTCTTCAACTGGACCAAATTCAATTGCCCGCATTGGGCAAGTGGACACGCAAACAGGTTCTTCCCCTTTTTCTTGTAAGTCGATACAGAAATCACATTTATTTGATTTAAATACTTTGGCATTATATTGTGGTGCTCCGTAAGGACATGCCTTGACACACAATTGACTTCCCACGCAAACCTCTTGATCAATTGTTACCACACCATTTTTTTTATTTTTCTCTATTGCTCCAACGGGGCAACTTGGAATACAGGCGGGTTGGTTACAATGATTACAAGCAATGGAAAAATAAAATGATTTAATGTTTTGAATAATCCCACCATTCGGCTGTTGGATAAAGTTTCCTTCCTCAAAGGAGTACACCCTGCGAAAATTGATACCAACATTAAGATTATTTTTATCCTTACACGCTACTGTACAAGCCTTACAGCCTGTACAGAGACTTTGATTAATATAAAATCCTAATTGTGCCAACGATCTCACTCCCTACGCTTTTTTTACTTCAACAAGGTTTGTTAGTTGCGGGTTTGCCTTTGCAAGTGCTGTAGGTCGTTGTGATGTTAGCACGTTAACTGCACCACGCTGGTCAAGCCCATTTTTATCAGGCGTATACCACGCACCTTGAGGTATTCCAGCAATTCCTGGAGTGATACGAGATGTCACCCTTACATCAATAACTAATGAACCCCGGTCATTAAAAACCTGAACACGGTCACCATCCTTAATTCCTCGTTTTTCAGCATCCTCTGGATTCAACCACATTTCTTGCTTGGCTGCCTCTTCTAGCCATTCCTGATTATCATAGGTAGAGTGACATCTACGCTTATAATGCCAGCTTATTAACTGGAGTGGGTATTTTTCAATCAATGGGTCCTCAGGTCCCTCCCAAGAAGAGATATATTTTGCAATCGCAGGAATTTCCTCATGCTGGTTCATGTCCCATAAAGCCTTTGAGAACAATTCAATTTTACCCGAAGGGGTCTCAAACGGATGTTTCTCAAGATCTTCTATTTGCTTTTTAAATGCTATTAGTGGTTCATTAAACTTAAAATGATGTACTCCTTGCTTTCTAAATTCCTCAAAAGACGGGAATGTAGGGTCGAGCTCTTTTTTGGTTCGTTCCACACTTTCCTTTACTATGTCCAGTATTGTTTTACCTTCTGTGAATTTTTCCTTCAGTCCTAATTTGCCGGCTATTTCCGCAAAGACATCATACTCATCCCGACATTCATATAAAGGATCAATCGTTTTATCGCCAAAAACAACATAGTCACCAAAGCACCAAGGTGTGCCAATATCATAACGTTCAAAGAACGTGGTTCCTGGCAATAATATGTCAGCAAACTTTGCACTTGGAGTCATAAACAGATCACTGACAACAATAAACTCCACTTTACTTTCGTCTTCAAGCAGCTTGCGGGTTTTATTAATATCTGCATGTTGATTGATTAACATATTACCAGCCATGTTAAAAATACATTTAATATTTGTTGTTAATCTATCTGTTCCTGCTAATCCATCTTTTTCGGTCATTTCAGTCCCTTTTTCAACTGCAGTTGTCCATAGGAAACACGGAATGGATGCCTTAACCGGATTCTCATATGAAAATGGATAAACAATTCCAGAACGACTCCAATAACCAGTTCCAGCTGCCCAGCCGCCTAATTTTCCTACATTACCTGTAAGGCATGCGAGCTGTGCACCTCCGCGCATGAATTGTTCACCGTAGGCTTGGCGTTGTGCCGCCCAGCCTTGAATAAGTGCAGCCGGCTTCGTCTTTGCATATTCACGTGCTACTTCGCGTATTTTACTTGCAGGTACACCACAAATTTTCTCAGCCCATTCAGGTGTTTTAGGTACACCATCCTTTTCACCTAGCAGGTAACTTTTTAATGACTCTTCCTTGGCTATTCCCTCCGGCATATGATCACCGTCAAAACCAATACAGAACTTATCAAGGAAGGCTTGATCCTGTAGTTTTTCAGTAATGATTACATACCCCATAGCGTCCATCATGGCAGTGTCTGTTGTAGGACGAATAGGGATCCATTCATCAGCAAAAGCTATTGCAGTATCCGTATATCTAGGATCTATGACAATTATTTTGGCGCCATTTTTCTTTGCTTGCATTAAATATTCACGATATGGTGTAGAAAAGATCATTTCAGAAGGGTTTTGGCCCCATAGGATTATATATTTTGAATGTAAAAGTGAATCGAAACTATTTCCTGTGTCGTTCGTACCATACGTATAGGGAGTCGCAACATTTCCAGCGCCTGAACTATAATCATTACGGGAATTCAGGTAACCACCTGTAAGGGCTAATAACTTTTTGGCTGCTCTTGGTCCACCATGCAAACCCCAACTTTGTCCAGATCCATAGTTTACGTATCTGGATTCAGGTCCATATTTATCACCAATCCGTTTGACCTGCGAAGCGATGGTTTCTATTGCCTCGTCCCATGAAATTCTTTCAAATTTCCCTTCACCACGTTTGCCTACTCGTTTCATCGGATATTTTAGACGATCGGGATGGTAAAGCATTGGCCGATAGTTCCGTCCTCGAACACACGCCCTTAGTGGTGGTGTAGATAGGTCTCCGCCTTGTTGTGTATCAGTACTAACTCTGACAACTACCCCATCCTGTACATGGGCTTTAATAACACAACGACCCCCACAATTGTTAATACTACAAGTTGAGATAATTTTTTCCTCAGTCTTTGCACTTACTGGCTTTTCTTCTTCCTTGCGGTCAACAAGCATTTTCGTTCCAATACCACCAGCTATAACCGGAACTCCTATGGCACCAGACCATTTCAAAAAGGTGCGCCTCTGCATTTTATTTGTTAATAAATTCTTTAAATGGCTATTTTCAGACATTCGATAATGCCCCCCTTACTTCCAATAAAGTTCTTAGATCCAAGTTTAAAAAATCCTCAAGCAGCATTGCAGCACCTAGATATAATTGACTATTACTGTTATTGATAATCCTCTTACAAAAATCTGGAACCCAAACATTTAAATGGTCCTCCAGAAATCTAACTTGGCTAGAAACTATTGCCCCTACTTTTTTTAAATTTGTTTCTTGTAAACTTAAATCAATTAGAAAAATCAGAAACTCTAATTCTAACAATAAGTGATCTTCTGGTTCGTTATTTTCTTTAATATATTTCAGCCCAAATTGATGATATTGCTGTCTAATTTGCAAAGTCCATTCCTCAAATAACAAATGTTCTTTACTTCGATAATAAGACTCCCATGGAGGAGCGATGATAGAACCGGGCCCCACAAACAGACGATCGTACTCTTCTTTTACATAACCAATTTGCTCTTTCGTAAATTGTTCAAAAAAGGCAGCGAGAAGTTCCCCTCCTTCATTTATTTCCTTTAATTCTGTAAAATCACCTTGGGAGGCTAATTCCAACAAGATCTCCTCATTTATTGGTTCTGAAAATAAGGTATATAAAAACTGGTAAAAATTTTTTCTCGATAATAAATATAGATGTAATTTAGTATGTATTGAGTCTGTTGAAGTTTTCATTTCCTCGCTCCTCGTTTTGATATACTCACATATTCCCTCTATATTTCACCCGCTTTTCCAATCTGCTAAAGTATGGATTTACAGTTTTATCATACCTTACACATCTTTTTGTGAAACTGATTTGTGCAATAATTCACATTAAGTTCAAAATCCTTTGACTAACGTTGGTCATTTTTTCAGTTTTGAAGGAAAATGTGTATAATAAGAAGGTCTACAAATCAGAAAAGGATGATACCCTTGAATATTATTGACCATGAAGTTGAAAAATTAGAAGATCCATTTGGATTACTGACAGGTGACCGTTACGAATTTTTTCTTAAACTAGATGTTGAGGAAGAGGACGAACTTTACTCTGAAAAAGGTGTGGGGTTAAAAGTCATTTTTGTTCGTGATGCAAGTGAAGACAAGATTACCAACTATTACTTTTATGAACAAGGCAGTGAACAAGTCCTTGACTTTGCCCTGGAAGAAGAAGAGGAAGAATTAGTTCTTACATATTGTAAGCAACATTGTAAAGAGTAAAAAAATAACAGGGAGAATTTTCTCCCTGTTACTCACTTAATTACATAAAATTTTTGCTATGGTTATGAATCACTTGTAGTTCTTTTGTAGTTTGTTTCATTTCACTTTTGCAAATTGGACAAAGAGGTGTTTCACTACTTTTAAAGTTATCACGAACCCAGCACTTGCACGTTTCTGAGCTGCAAACCCAAATTTTTGTTTCTTCTAATTTAATTTCTTCTTCATTTTTTCTTCCAAACGCCAAAACGATCACTCCTTTAAATTAGTTATGACTGTTTTTGAACACTTTGTCTGATAGCTGACAAAGCTACCATTCTAGTAAAAAATATAGATAAAAAGGTGATGCTTTCACTTGGTGCATCACCTTTTTATTTTAAAAGAATTAAACTGTTTGTACGTTAGCAGCTTGTGGTCCACGAGCGCCTTCAACGATTTCAAAAGATACTGATTGACCTTCTTCTAAAGTCTTGAAGCCTTCTGATTGGATAGCTGAAAAGTGAACGAATACATCTTGACCGCCTTCAGATTCAATAAATCCGAAACCTTTTTCTGCATTAAACCATTTTACTTTACCGTTTTGCATGGTATTACCCCCAACATTTTGTTCACTTTAAATTTCTCGTACATTTAAAAAATCATAAAAAAGACGTAACCCAACACGGCTGGGCAGACATCACCCACATCTTCGTGCAGTTACGACTACTTAAACCAATAAATATTAACGAACATTAAAGCGTATCTCTATTTTATCACAATCAATTCCTTTAGTCAATCTACTATTCGAACCTAGGAAATCATGAAACGTATTTTCGATTTACTCTACTCTATTTGCGAGTGCTGCCCTGCATAAATACTTCCATAAAGTTGATAATAAACTTTTGAATATCTGCTTCCATACCAATGTTATCAAGAGTCTCTGGTGGTTCTTTATCAGGTTTTGGACGAAAATCCGCAATGCTTTTCCCTTTAGCATCACCAAATTCCTGGACCCGAACACGTCTTGGAATATATTTAACTATATCGTGTTGAGTTAAGGCCATTAATGGCACAACATCATGAAGTGGTGCCCCCTGAATCCCTGGAACATTTTTTTGATAGGCTTTGTAGTAATAATCAAAAGCTGGTTTAAGTAAGGGCTTAAATGGGGTCGGACTGTGATCTCCAAGGAAATTTATGATATCCTCTGTAATAATCGCTTTGTTCGTTATATTCAGCGGGAATAAATAAATATTATGAGCTTTTTCCATGACAGTATTTGCTGCAATAGAGTCTACATAAAAATTGGCCTCTGCCTCTGCGGAAATATTTCCAGGGACTAAAAAAGCGCCACCCATAATGTAAAAGGCTGTGACATCTTTTAAGGCATTGTCCCCATATAAGATAAACATTAAGGCTAACTCAGTTAATCTGCCAACACAAACGATAATAATATTATTTTTATATTGTGTAACTATTTCAAGTATTTTGTTGATATCATAAACCATAAACTTTTTCATCGTATTGGGTGGTTGGATAGGACCTAATCCTTCTTTACCATGAATTTCAGGATAAAATTGAACTCTTTCACCTGACAAGGGACCTGCAGCTCCAGCTATAATAGGAATATCTTCTCTGCCCGCTAAAGTAACCAAATAAGCTGTATTGGTTACCGATTTCTCTTTCGGTGTATTTCCATAACCACTAACAATTCCCACAACGTTTATTTGAGGATTAAGTAATGCATACATAATGGCAAACGAGTCATCGATACCGGGGTCTGAAAATAACAGTACATTATAAGCCATAATTTCGCCCCTTTATTATTTATTACATAATAAGATATGCTTGACGTTTAACTGAAAGAACATCAGAAAAAACAGGCCATATAGAACTTCTGTCTATATGACCATTGTTTCCATATTTTGAGATATCGATTTTTTGGTCGATAAATCTCAACTTCCCTTAGGCTTCCTTTTTCACTTTAGTTGCTGTCTTTTTCCGAGGTGATGCTGCTTTTTTAGCTGTAGTTGTTTTCGTTGGCTTAGTCCGATCAATGGATGCCTGCAAGGCTGCCATTAAATCGGTAACATTTGAAGCAACTTCTTTTGTCGCAGCTGTAACAGTTTCTTTTCCAGTCCGTTTTGATTCAATTAAATCTAGTAAAGCTGTTCTATATTCATCCGTATATTTTTCAGGTTCAAAGACGGTTGTTAATTGATCAATCAGTAAAATTGCCGTATCTAATTCTCTCTGTGTCACCTTGTCTTCTGCTGGAACATTGGGCACATCACCAGCTTTACGAACCTCGTCAGGAAAATGAATGGTTTCCATTACCAATGTATTTTCATACACCCGGATAACAGCCATTTGCTCCTTTGAACGAATGATAATTTTGGCTAATCCAACTTTTTGTGACTCCTGTAACGCCTTCCGTAGCAGAGAATACGCCTTAGATCCACCCTCATTTGGTGACATATAGTAAGTGCGATCAAAATAAATGGGGTCAATTTCCTCTATTTTAACAAAATCAATAATTTCTACTGCTTTTTCTTCGTTTTCCTTGCGTAGTTTTTCTAAATCTTCATTATCAAGAACAACAAATTTTCCTTTTGTATACTCGTATGCCTTTACAATTTCTTCAGGTTTTACTTCTTCTTCACAGACGGTACATATTTTTTCATACTTGATCGGCGCATGGCATTTGTTATGCAAGGTGCGAAGCTTAATATCTTTATCTTCTGTAGCAGTATGAAGTTTGATGGGAATATTAACTAATCCAAAACTTATACTTCCTTTCCACATCGTATGCATAAGGATATCTCCATTCTTTTTATTTTTATTTTGCAGCGCAAACACCATTCCATTCCTAAAAACAATTGGAAAAGGATGAAGTTGCAAGTAATTAAGCAAAATAAAGAAAAAAGGAAGGACCATCACTGCAAATGAAACCGATGCTGCCAAGTTTAACCTTCGATTCTCCAGTACGACCTAATTGGAAGTACGAGGTAAAGTATGATGGCTTTAGAGCCATGCTAGATTGGGATTCGCAAGGAATCAAATTGACGAGTAGAAACGGAAAAGATCTTTTCCCACAATTTCCTGAAATTAAAAAGTTTTTACTCGATAATAAAAACCTATTTCAACCCTTTTTACCACTCCAATTGGACGGAGAACTTGTTTATCTTGAAAATACCTACAAAGCTAATTTCTCTGCCATTCAAGTCCGCGGCCGACTAAAATCAGAAAAGAAAATAAAAGAACAGGCTGCTCACTCACCCTGCCGTTTAATGGTATTTGATTTACTAATGTTAAATGGGAACCCTCTCTATTCGCTTGCTTATCAAAAACGAAAAGCAGAACTCAAGAAGTTATTTATGGCTCTTTGTTTTGAATTAGATGCCGATCCCTATAGTGGCCAATTGATTCAGCATGTAACGGCCTATGAAGATTTTCAGATTCTATGGGATAAAGTGGTTTTATATGATGGGGAAGGAATTATTGCAAAAGCTATTAATGGCCTTTGGGAAGAAGGTAAGCGAACATTACAGTGGTTGAAATATAAAAATTGGAAATATGTCAGCTCCTTTGTCACAGCCTTTGAGAAAACAAATGGCTATTTTTATCTGGGTGTCTATAAAGCAGAGACGATCATCCCGATTGGTCAAGTTTTATTTGGCTTTAAGCCAGAAGAAAAAGATGCTCTAAAACAAACCATTAAACAAAATATGGTGAGTGAGGATAAACAGTTTATCTATGTCCACCCCGCCATCTGTCTAGAGGTGAAATATTTAGAGCTCTATGAAAATCAATTACGTGAGCCTCATTTTGACCGGTTTCGTTTCGATTTAAAGCCTGCAGACTGTACGTATGACCGGTTTGTTTTTGCAAAAAACAACCTTCCAGCGGACCTAGAAATCACCCATCCAGATAAACCCTTGTGGGAAAAACTCACCATTCAGAAAGCAGACTATATCCAGTATTTGAGGGAAATTTCTCCCTATATGCTGCCTTTTTTAAAAAACCGTTTATTAACAGTCATTCGATATCCACATGGAATGTTCGGCGAAGCCTTCTATCAGAAGAATTGTCCGGATTACGCACCAGACTTTGTTCAAACACAGGAAGCGGATGGAATTAACTATATACTATGCAATAATTTAAAAACACTCGTATGGCTTGGTAATCAGCTTTCGATTGAGTTTCATGTACCCTTTCACACCATTCACAGTAAGGGTCCTAGTGAAATAGTGTTTGATTTAGACCCGCCTTCCAAGGATGCATTTCAGTTAGCCATTAAAGCAGCCCTTTATATAAAAGAAGTTCTTGACCAATTAAATTTAATTGGATTCATAAAAACTTCAGGAAGAAAAGGCCTGCAAATTTATCTTCCATTACCCGAAAATACGTACACATATGAAGATACAAGACTTTTTACATGTTTTATTGCCGAATATTTGATTTCTAAGGATCCTGATTTATTTACCATTGAGCGAATGAAAAAAAAGCGCGGAAATCGATTATATGTGGATTATGTACAGCACGGAGAAGGAAAAACGATTATTGCACCTTATTCACTGAGGGGAACTGAGCACGCCGGTGTTGCCACTCCGCTTATCTGGGAGGAAGTGAATGAAAACCTTGAACTGGATACATTTAATATGGAAAATGCACTCAAGCGAATTCGTAATCAGGGGGATCCCTTTAAAGAATTCTTTCAAACCAAGCAGATTCAACCGTTTGCCCCCGTCCTTGAATTTTTAAAAAGTGCAGGAAAAAAAGGATAAGGGACTACCTTATCCTTACAGTGCTTCTTTAATAAATTGTTGGGCAGCTATTTGCAGATTCTCGTATATAGCTTGTTCTGAAAAATCTCTTTTAGTGGAAAGGGCAACGGTAGGGTTTTCAAGGTCTAGGTTGACAGACGCATGATAAAGGTATGTTGCATTTCCAATTAAATCAATCTTGTATGTTCCTTCCGATTTATGAACGACGCATTGTACTTTGCCGCCATTATTATAGACATTGATCACTTTTTCATAATCATTTAATCCCGTTAAACAAGTCACAAGTGACGATGCTGACATTGCTGTACCACAGGCATTTGTAAACCCTACACCCCGCTCAAAGGTTCTCACGTATATAGAGCCTGGCTCGAGTGATTTTACAAAACTAACATTCACCCCATCAGGAAATAACTGATTCGGTCCATTTACTTTTTCACTCAGTTGCTTTTGAATGTCAATTTCCAGCTGGTTTGTTTCGACAATTGCAATTAAGTGTGGGTTTGGCACAGCAACTGCTGTAAACCTTAACTCCTCGGATAGTTCTACAATTTTCTCATTAAATAGTGTTGGCTTGTTCAAATTTAATGGAAGTGAGTTTAATTCAAATAAAACTGGGGAGATTTCTACTTGATAAGTATGAATATCAGGTAGTAAATCTGCTTGTTTGCTAACCTGCAAATTTGCTTTCATCGTTTCAATAACGGCATTCCTTACCCCTTTTTGCTCACATATATATCTAGCTACAAGGCGAAGACCATTCCCACACATCGAAGCTTCAGACCCGTCTGCATTAAAAACTCGCATTCTGCCATCTGCTTTATCACTTTTCATTACAAAAAGGATCCCGTCAGCTCCTAGCTCGGTCTCCCGTTTACATAAAATTTTTGCAAGCTCGGCCCTTTCTTTTTCCGAAAATGAATAGTCATTAGAAATTTCATCAATGAGAAGAAAATCATTCCCCGAACCATGGCCTTTAATTAATTCGATTTGCACTATAAAACCCCCAGAAATGAGTAAAATCGTTATTATATATCATATCAAACATTATCTTTGAGGGAAACTGTCTGGATTTTATCTTTCAATAAAGTATTCGTTAATTAAAAATGACATCCTTAGGAGCTTGTCCGCTTCAGATAGATCCTGCCAAAATGTTAGGACAGGTGTATTGGGTTCAGGAAATATCTGACTCCATTCCATTGGCATCCATCCCCTGCGGAGTCTGCCAATCTGTTGATCACCTTGATCTAACACTTGTTCATCCATAAAAGCCTTTGACCCCGTTATTGTGCCAATATTTCTTCCCATGCTGTCCGTTAATTCCTTTTTGCTTCTTTTCCAGCCCAATTGCTTTTTTTCAAAGCTTCCTAAAAAATGTTTATGCCGATCAAATACATCCAGCCTTATTATTCCTCTGCCTCTTATCTTGAAGTAACCAAGTACTAAATCCTCTTCATTTGACAGCACATAGATCTTAGAAGGTCTATACCGTTTCAATCCTTTTCCACGGTATCTTTTTATCTTCCCTGCCAAATAACCGTTTGGATAGTAGAAAAGTAAATGAGGGGACGGGGCATTCATATAAAATACTAATAGTTGCCTGGCATCAAAGAGTGATCGCCAGCTGCCTCTAGCAGCTCTAATATTTTTTTTGATGGCAATGGATTGGCGCATCCTATATAGATAGGCATGAAAACAGATAAGGCTATAAAGCAAAAATGGTATCACTAATAACATGATTTCCCTTTGCTTAATAAAAGAAAGATTTCCAAAAACAATCATGATAGTTGGAACGAGTGCTGCGATACTACCATTTAAGTTCAAATTAGCTGTATCCCGGTAATATTCGTTTATTTTCATGTAGAAAACTCCTTATCAATTCCTCTACTATCAGTTTATTTAATAGCTTCCAAAAAAATGATAGAATTTCTTCTGACAAGAAAAAAGAAGAGCCAAAAAGACTCTTCTCTTAATTTTGAATATAATTTTGAATGCCCGACATCGAAATTTTCGCATCTTGATAGCCTTGATTATAAAGCTCTTCCAACCTTTGTGGATTTCTTTCCATCCTGCCAACCTTCAACGGCTGGGTTGGACGGATAATAAGAACCTTACCTTCCTTTTCTTGATCCTCGAGATAGGCAACCGTTTCATTGTATATCTCATATCTTTTTCTTAAAGACTGCTGCAAGCCCTTGTAATTAGGATATTTGCGATCAACTAGGAAATGAAATTTTGACGGTTTTTTCATATATCCTTGATTCCTAGTTAAAATAACAATATTTTTCTTAAAACCATCCTTTTGTGCTTTTTTAATTGGAATCGGATCACTAATCCCGCCATCAAGTAAAATTTTATCCTGAAAGCGTATTTCTGGTGCAATAAATGGCAGAGAACTCGACGCACGTAATACTGTTAAAAGATCATTACCATAATCCTTCTTATTAAAATAAACAGATTTACCAGTCACACAATCTGTTGTCCCGACAACAAATTCTGAAGGGCTATTATAAAACGTTTCATAATGATAGGGAACATGTTGGTTCGGGATTTCGTCAAAAATGAAATCCATACCAAAAAATTGCCGATTCTTAAAATAATTTCTCCATGAGATATATCTTGGATCTGAAGCATATTCAATTGTGACTGTTTTATTTCTTCCCTTTTGCTTCGATAAATAAGATGCAGCATTGCATGCCCCAGCTGAAACACCAATCACATAGGGGAAAAATAATTCTTGTTCTAAGAAATATTCAAGGATTCCAGCAGTATAAACACCGCGCATCCCGCCGCCTTCTAATACTAAACCGACTTGACTTAACATACTGCCACTTCCTTAACCATTTAAAAATTTTTCCACTTGCCATTATAAAAGTTTCTGTAATTATTTGCAAAAACAAAGGACTCTGTAAAAAATAAATCTGTGAATTTACAAACTCTCACAACTGGTCCACTGTATCTATGAAGCCAGCTCTTTTTTTCTAAAAATAAATATACTTAAACCTAACAAAACAGCCAATATTACCAATGCTAAAATACTAGATGGTAAGAGAGCATCTGGTATTCCATTGCCAACTAGCATTTCGTTTGCATAATTAGTTAATTGAGATGGACTCCACTCTAATCTATTGGACAGCGCACTGCTAACCAGACTTATTAGTATGACAACTGCTAATGAACAAAAGCCCGCCACCCCTGCTGATAATAGGGCAGCACTAAAAAACAACGTAATCGTTAAAATAACAGTAAGCCATAAACCGTAAAAAAAGTAGGATTGAAAAAAGTCCTCTATTGGAATCCATTCGAATAATATTCCCGTGTAATACCAAGTGGCCAAATAGCCGATTAAGAAGGAACTCCAAAGTAATAAGAGGCCGCCTGCCCATTTAGCCGTTACATAGGAGAAATAAGAGACTGGCTTAACTAAAACAATAGCGGCGACTCCACTCTTTCGTTCTCCAGCAATAATTCCCATTGTTGTTAGGACGATAATCAAGACACCAAGCGTTGTATACTGACCAAGACCTGAAATTAATACCTCACCAGCTGTTGGCTTGGGAATTTCAATAACAGCCCCTTCAGGTAATCCGCCGAGTGAATCAATAATTTGCGGCAAATAATAACTTGAGATAGGCTCTTTAACACCAATTAAAATAAAGGTAATGGGCACCCAAATCCATTTGAAATTTCTCCACATTTCTAACAGCTCTTTTTGCAGCAATGTCCACCACTGATTCATTTTCCCACCACTTTCATAAACACATCTTCAAGTGTCATACTACTAATTTCAAATTTCTCTAATGGCAAGTTTTGGTCTGAAATTAACTGAAGGAAGTTCTGCCTAGCCAAATCAATATCCTTAACAAAAATACTAACCTGATTTTCTTCCTTCACGATAGAATTCGTTAATTCGTGGTCCCTAAAAAGGCCAACATAATTATCCGCTTTCCCTCTAAAGTACAAGTCAATTTTCGTTTGTTGGTACCGGTCACGAAGCTCTGCCATCGTCCCTGATTCAACTATTTCTCCATTATGTAAGAACAGAATTTCGTCACAAACTTCTTCCGCGTCACTTAATATATGTGTAGAAAAAAGAATCGTTGTTTCCTTCTTTAAACCTTCAAGTAAATCCAGCACTTCCCTTCTGCCAATTGGATCTAAGGCTGAAACTGGTTCATCAAGCATAATCAGTTGTGGACGATGAATGAGGGCTTGGGCAATTCCTAACCTTTGTTTCATTCCACCAGAATATTTTGCAACCCTTCTATTTTTTGCTTCTAGGATCCCCACTAGTTCCAGCAATTCTAGTGATCTCTCTTTTGCCTGCTGGCCTGTTAAGCCAGCTAATTTACCAACATAAACTAAAAACTCCATCCCGGACATCCACTCGTAAAAAACAGGAAATTGCGGCAGATAACCAATAAAATTGCGAATATCTTCCCCTTTTTTGGCTTCTGTAAAGATGATTTCTCCTTCCGTGGGATTCATTAGACCTGATAGCATTCTTAAGGTTGTTGTCTTCCCTGCACCATTTGGCCCTAATAAACCGACACACTTCCCTTTCTCCAATGTAAAATTAATCCCCTTAATGACTACAATCCCTTGGAAACTCTTTTTTAAATTCTTTATTTGTACCAGGGACATCAGTTATTTCTCCTTCCAATGACAAAGTAAAGTATAGGTCCAATGATATTGATAAATAAAATGATTATTGCCCATAACCACTTGGGTCCATTGGTTTTCTCTATTTTGACAAGGTCAATGATGGCCACAATAAGTAAAATTAATTGGATAATGAGGATTGGTGCTAAAATAGGTAAATATTCAGTAAGTGTTTCCATTGTTATACCTCCTTGAAATTTTTTCCACACATTCTACAATATTCTCTATTTGATATTTTAAAACCTTCAAAAACCCGACAAAATTTTTATGCCGGGTTTAGTCATAAGCGATTTATTTAATCAGTCTAAAAATTAATGGAAATTGATATTCTTCACCTTCATATGCCTTCACAGCTGCGATAATGGTGAATACAAACAGCATAACTCCTAATACCGCCAATGCTACAAAGCCAATAAGTATAATAGTTAAGAGTCCACTAATAAAGAAGTAAACCGTATAAGAAATTAAAAAGTTAAAATATTCTCTTCCATGATAATCAATGAATGGAGACTCATCCTTCTTTAATAACCAAATGATTAGAGGAGCAATCACTGGAAAAAATAAACTCAGCACATAAATACCTGCAGACAATAACCTTTCATCACTTTTCATATTCTTTTCCCCCAATGGAAAATTTTTTCCTTACTTTACTATTTACGCTGCTTACCTTCAAAGGTTTCATTGATCATTAAAAATTCCGCTAAATATTTAATACATGCAGAATATCACCTTTTCTTAAGGGGCATATGTTGTATTTAACATAGATAAAATATATAAATCACACAAAGAAAGGTTTTATTATGACTAAAATACTTTTAAAAAACGCTTATGTTTTTCCAGTTACCTCCACACCAATGAAGCACATGGACATTCTAATAAAAGATAGGAAAATTAGTAAAATAGGCAGAAATATTATAGCGGATTTAAACGTTACTATTATTGATTGTGCTGAGTCGTATTTATTACCAGGTTTTATCGATGTTCATACCCATTTAGGATTATATGATGAAGGTACTGGCTGGGCAGGTAATGACGCAAATGAAACGGCTGAAGCACTTACCCCCCATATACGCGCGATTGATGGTGTTTACCCATTGGACCCCGCCTTCACTGATGCTGTAAAATGCGGAATTACGACAGCTCATATTATGCCAGGAAGTGCAAATGTCATCGGTGGTACCACCTCCGTGATAAAAACCACTGGAAAAAATATAAAAAAGATGCTCGTCCAGGAAGTAGCCGGATTAAAAATTGCCTTAGGTGAAAACCCAAAGAGAATTCACAGCAGCGGGAATAGTAATGCGATTACTAGAATGGGGATTATGGGTATGCTCAGAGAAGCATTTTACAGTGCGATTCATGCCGATAATCCTGATCAACTTAGAATTGCACCAATCGTAAAGGCATTAAAGAGGGAAATTCCCGTTAGAATTCACGCCCACCGTGCTGATGATATTATTACTGCTCTAAGATTTGCAGAGGAGTTTAATTTGGATTTACGAATTGAGCACTGTACGGAAGGACATTTAATTGCCAGTGAACTAGCTGATCAGGATTTAAAGGTCTCCGTTGGTCCTACTTTAACTAGAAGATCCAAGGTCGAACTAAAAAATAAGACATGGAAAACATATCAGGAATTGACCAATCATGGCGTGGAAGTGTCGATTACGACGGATCACCCTTATACTCCAATACAATATTTAAATATTTGTGCAAGTCTTGCAGCCCGTGAAGGATTATCTGAACAAAAGGCAATTGAGGGGATTACCATTCTTCCTGCTAAAAATTTAAAAATTAACCATCGCGTCGGAAGTATAGAAGAAGGAAAAGAAGCTGATTTAGTCCTATGGAGTCATCATCCCTTTCATTATTTAGCTAAACCAAAGTGGACGATGATAAGCGGAGAAATTGTTTATCAAGAAGGATAGAATTTTGTTGAAAATTGGTAAAAAATATTATCGAATTATACACAAAAAACCTATTTCTTTTTTTCCTTTTTTCTTGTATCATACTCTAAGTGAAACAGTTTTGGAACTGAAACCATTGGGGGTTTACCAGCATAAACGGTTACAAAAAATGAAATAGGGAAGGCAAATGGTGCGCCACCAGTTTACTGGTTCTAGTGGGTTCGATTCCCACCCCGAAATTTTTTAGCAATTTTATAAAGCAAACTCGCTGACTGGAATCTAATCGGGGTATTACAGTAGTGTAGTTGCACTTTTGCCTGATAGGGAGTTACGATTTCCTACCGGCTAAAAAATTTCGAGGGTGGACCGCTTCTTTTGACATGGGATCGGAATGCCCTATTGGAGGGATTATCATGCTTAAGAAACGTGATCTTCATGACAGCCACACGTTGTACGAATTAATGACACACCCAGATGTCTTCCCTTTTGTACGTCAAAAAGCGGCTTCCTATGAAGAATTTCTATTTATCACAAAACAAACCCTTGAAGCCGAAGAGCGCGGTGAGTTAATTTCCCGAACTATTCTAGATGAATGGGGAGCGCCCATCGGTACAATTAATTTGTTTGATATTCAAGATAATGCTGGCTTTTTAGGGACATGGCTTGGAAAGCCTTATCATGGTAAGGGATATAATAGTCCCGCCAAGGATGCCTTCTTTCAAGAACTTTTTTTCGAAGCAGGTATTGAAACAATCTTTATGCGGATTCGAAAAGTAAACATTCGTTCCATCAAGGCGGCCGAAAAGCTTCCCTATGTTGTAAAGGCCAATCAAAGTAGAAGTTCACTTTATCAGCAGCTAAACGCTATTGAAGAAGTATATGATTTATATGAAATTCCAAAAGACTTATATACCTTCCATCTTTTACGGAATGAATCACTTTCACCAGATTCTTCCCATTTGTTGGAAGCATAAAAAGCAATCGGCACCCTGCCGTTTGCTTTTATTTTTTTCAAATAAAAATGAATCATTACTCCGTTAAAGTTTGCTCCATATTATTTTCACTTTGACCCATATGGAGCAATAATTCTTCTAATTCCTCGTTCGTTAATGTTTCATAACGGCCATCATGAAAAAAAACTTGGGTTTGATTTGGATTAATTCTATTCATATTAAAACTCAACTTCATTGCTCCTTCCTTAGATAAAGTTTTTTCTATTATCTGCAAGAAAAACACATTTCATCCAGGAAAATCAAATTGTTCAAAAAATTAAATAAAATAAAAAATTATTTCTTTGTCCAGCATTCTGTAGAATACCTTTGCTAGTAGGAAATTAGACAAAAAATAGGTTTTAATAACGGATGGGCATTCATTTGCATAGTATGTGTGTAATAAGAATGCGAAAAGGATGTGACAGGATGCAGACTGTAATTAATATCTTTAGCCTTAAAATTAACAGTGTATCAAACAACGGGTCTGTCAACATCGGTGAAGCCCTTCATAACGCCCATACGGCGAATTCTAAATCACAAGGTCAAAATTCCTCATATGGTGATTTTGCCCCTCCAACGGCAGCTATGGAAAATGTTTTTATTGATCCAGATCTTAATGATATGGGTGATATTGCAAACCCATCCAATGTCTTAACCAATCCCATCATAAAGGAATGAATGGATAGATGCCTTTTCAAATAAATGTTTTTAATATAAAAACGAACGCCTTAAATAATAATGCCAATATTGATTTTGGAACAAATATACAAAACAGTCATACAGCTAATACAAAATGGATAGGAACCAATATGGCGTTTGGAGATTTGTCCCCCACCACTTCAGGTTCTATTAATGGTTTTGCTGATACTGATATTAGTGATCAAGATCAAATTGCCAACCCAGCTATACCGATTTCGAATCAATTTTAGTCGATCGAAAGGATGAACTGTAATGTTTCCCTGGAATATATTCCCTTTTAATAAAGATATAAAAGATTCGTTGAAAAAGATGAAGCCAGAAGAAATAGATAAATATGTTCAAGATTTAATGGGTAAAGTCATGCCAAACATGAGAGGAATGAACCCACAAGATATGTTTGGCGGGTTCCAAACGTCAGTTTCCCAGCAGCCGCCTGTAACAGGCCCTTTGAATTCTAACGCATTTGAAACACATGATTATGTTTATGTACGAATACCGATTAAAAAAGAAGAATGGATTAAACAGATTCGTATTTATCATACAACGAATCAACTCCTTGTAGAAGGGATCCCCACCGATGAAGATAAACACACGATTACCCTTCCGGCTATTGTAAAAAAGAAAGGGGCAACGGCAAACTTTAAAGATAGCATGCTAGAAGTAAAAATACCGAAAAATGTAGATATGCAGTTTTCACAAATTGATGTGACCGAAATTTTATAAAGGTCTTTTTTTTTGCATGTTTTTCATTATCATAAATAAGATAAAAATAAGAAGTTACAAGATCAAATGAATGGTCAAACCAATTCTGAATAGAGGGTAATTATGCATTTCTTCTTACGCTTGTTTACTTCTCATAAGATAGTTAAGATGAAAATATCGGAATTGGAAAGCAAGCTTACTTTATTAGATACCAAAATGGACGAGGTCAAAGAAGGAGTTAAGGATGAGGTAATTACGGCGATCAATGCTGCCGTTAAGGCTGAGGTTAATACGGCCGTTAAGACCGCCATTAAAGCACTTCCAGTTTCTTCGGATAAAAAGGAGAATAGCACTTCTACAACTATTCAAATTGACCACTTGCAGGTTGATAAAATTGTGATTGAACACTTAGATTACGCTAATAATTTTGGCCAATTAGGGATTAAAGAATTATCGGGAAAATTAAATATCGGTTCTACCTTTGAGGGTGACTCGGAAAAAATAAATCAGATTATTAAAGATAAAATTAATCATGAAGCAAAGGTTAATTTTAGAGCTAAAAAGGAGCCTTAACAAGAAATTCCCAAGGGCCCTTGTCAGCAGGTGCTGGAACTGGACATTCTCAAAGTAGTACTATCCTTATTTTACTATGAAAAGGACAGCCGCAGCGGCTGTCCTTTTCAAGGGGGAATATTTACTTATCAGTTGCATCATCCATATTCATATCTTCCATTGATTCCGATGCTTTTGAATCTTCTGGTTCGCTTGCGGTACCCACAATAAATTCCTTCTTGGGCATATTATGCATATCTCTCGCCGTTACATGTGAAATAATATAATAAGTTCCTTCTTGTTGAAAGGCCTTTTCAAGCCGATAAACGCCATTTTTTGGTTTTTTAATAGTGATCTTCTCATGTGTTGTATCCTTTGCCCGCCACACCTCAAACACTACTTTCGCATCATTTATCTCTTCAGTTCCTTGCGTTACCTTTGCTTCAAATAAAATCGGTTTACCAACTTCCCCGGTTTCCGGTTTAATCGATAAATTCACTTCAACCATTTTAGGCAATTCCCCTGCATCTTCTTTTTGTTTACTACAAGATACCGCAATGCCAAGGAGGAGAACGGTAACGATCATTAATAATACCTTTTTCATAACTTTTCTCCTTTATTTATTTTATCAACATCATTAATTATTTCATTTTTCTTCAAACAAATCCCTCCCTTATCCTTCACTAGCATTGTTACATATTTACCAATACTATTGCAAAAAATAAATTTTAACAACATATAGAAAGGAGATATCTATGTCTACCCCATACAAATGCCCGAATTGTAAAACGAATCGGAGCCGGTTTAATATCATTCAACAAGTTTCACAATCTGTAAAACTTGACCCACAAACTGGAGAAGTCATCAGAGAGTATGCCGAAAATGATTTAGAACCGTTTCATTTTCCCTATAATGGACCGGACTATCGGATACAATGTGGTTCATGCGGTTTAATTGAGGATGAACGAACTTTTATCAAGTTTGGCGAACAACCATAGTGCTAATAAAAACACCTTTATGTGAGCCGATTCAGAAGGCTCAATCATAAAGGTGTTTTTTTATTAGTGAAATTGATTTTCTTTAATAAATTTCTTTGAATCTACCTTCCATGCATCCATAGGAGAAAACCTAACTAAATGGATGTCTCCTCTAAACGTTTGCCTCCCCTTGTCCACTATGTACCAATCAATCACAATTGGGACGTCCAAACTGATTTCATCTGTTAAATCCTCAGGCGGCAACTGCTCTATCCGAGAAATCCTCACATTTTCAACCTTTGTTAAAAAAGACGACCATTTAAGTTTTTGCAAAGAGACCTTAGCAGTGATCCGAGCATCCTGCTGCTTAATTCCCGCTATATAGGCGTTGATGACCTGATATGGATCTGCTTTTCCTACATATTCATCTAATTTTCCTGATGCTTTCATAATCATCAGCATATGAGATAAATCCATAGAATTGGTTCGATGGGTTGTACTTCCATAAAAGTGGATACAAAAATGCCCAGGAAAATTATTCTGCAGTGCTCCTGCACCATGCGGCATCCCGTGCATAGAGGCGGCAATCGTTTGTTTCTTGTGAATCACTAGGATTGCTCTCCGTTTCCAGCTCCACTTACCCCCATAAATCTTTTTCATTATTTTTGTATCTTTTGAGGTCAGTGGCTGAACATCTGCATGGCGACTGCCCGCTCTTCGTTGAACTCTGAACTTTTTCCCAGTCTCTACATCTAAGACGGTGAATTTCGTATACTTGGGTAGGATCTGGTTGACCTCTTTCCAATCCAGCATTTCAATTTTATAACTAAGCTGAGTCTCGGCGAATGTCTCTTGCCCATTTAGGAGGATGTGCATCAAAACGAAAAGACAAACTACCTTCTTCATTATAGTCCCCCTTCCCCCTTTAATGGAATTTTTGCTACATTAAAAGAGTTACCTGAAGGGGTCGTTATCATTCATTTTACCTGTTATTTTTCTAAAAGGGACAGTTGGTTCTGTATGACAGTCCAATCAATATTTTCACCAATAAAAACGAGGTTTAACGGCATATTCATCTCTTCCTTCATATATAGAGGCATCCCATAAGAGTATTGAAATAAAAAGGGCTGTTTAGAATAATCAAACTTAATATATCCTTTAATCCGGTAAATGGTATCTGGCAATTCTTTCAAAAAATCTTCAAACCTTGTTTGGCTAATAACATTCTTAAACTGATACACAAATGTAGTTAAATTTAGATGAATGTGCTTGGATTCTTTTTCAAAAGAGACGGATAAATTTTTCAATTGAGAAATGGACACTTGAGAAAAATTTGTAAACAAACACTGTGCTTTTGGATTTAAGGATTGAATCTCATAACTGATCATGGCTTGATCCATTTCTAGAATTTCATCCAATTTATTAATAATGATAAAGTCCGCATGCCTAACTTGTTCTAATACTAACTGTTGCAGCTGCGGGCTTAATAATTTCCGATCCTTCCATCTCGTCCCATCTACGGTCGTGATAATTCCTTTAATTAATAGTTGATCGGCAAATAGCGGTGAAAGCACGGTGTCCAATACTTCAACCGGATGGGCTGCTCCAGTTGACTCAATATAGATGACATCTGGTTTGACTTCCATTAATAAACCTTGAAGCTGTGCTTCAAGCTCATCCTGAATGGAACAGCAAATGCATCCTCCTAGAAGCTCTCTTAATGAAACATCTTCGTCAACGGCATCAGAATCTATCGAAACCTGACCAAGTTCATTCATCATTACGGCAACTTTTCTCCCCAGACGGTGTTCATCCTCTAATAATCGTTTTAATAATGTTGTTTTTCCACTACCTAAAAAACCCGATAAAATGAAAACTTCTGTTTTTTTCATGATTTTTCCCTTCTTGGTCCATTTATTTTCTTTTTTGTATGGCTCTGTTAATCTTAATTGTTGATTTACGCTCCAGGTGCTTCGCTTTCCGCGGGCGTGCCGGGGAGCCTCCTCGGCGCTAAAGCGCCTGTGGGGTCTCCCCAGCCCCGTACTCCCGCAGGAGTCTTCGCACCTTCCGCTCTCCAATCAACGTGCAAAAAAATCATCATTAGTCTTTAACACAGCCTTTTGTATAAAGCATATACAAAAAGTTGAACCCGACTCCAGTTGGAATCGGGTTGATTGACTATTTCATTCTGCCTTTTAAAACCTCAACTGCTTTTTGTAATTGAGTATCACTTGTTTTTATTTTTTCACGTAATGTGTCCATTAGTTTTAAGGTCGTATCACCTTTTAATACACCATCAGCCGGCAGACTTTGTGCCGTTTGGAAACTGATAACAGCTTGTTTAGTCTTTTCATCGAAAAAGCCATCAACACGCCCTGGATCAAATCCTACTGCTTTCAACATCTTCTGCGCTGTTTGAACTTCTGTCGAAGAAGTAGATAAAGATAATTCTTTATCAGGATCAATAATCGGTAATGTTGCATATTCAGGAAGTGCTACCTCTACATCAGGAACAATTCCTTTTTTATGAATCCAATTCCCGTTAGGTGTTAACCATTTAGCAATCGTATATTTAAGGTTTGAACCGTCCTTGAAATCCTCGGCAGTTTGAACTGTACCTTTACCAAAAGACTTTTCACCAATAAGTGGTATACCCGCGGATTCTTTTACCGCAGCAGCAAAAATTTCGGATGCACTTGCACTGCCCTTATCAATCAAAACTACTAAAGGAAGGTTTGGATTTCCCTCATTTTGCGAAGCAATTTCTTTTATTTTTCCATTTCTATCTTCTTCTTTTACAATGATCTTGCCTTTAGGTACAAACATGCTCGTAATACTTACAGCTTGATCTAGTAACCCGCCTGGATTTTGACGAAGGTCTAAAACGAGACCTTTCATGCCTTTTTTCTGTAAATCGTTCAAGGTTTCAACTAATTCTTTGGAGGTATTAGTTGAAAAACTTGTGATTTGAACTTTGGCAATTGAATCATCCACCATTTCACCATAAACCGTTTCAATTGGGATGGTATCTCGAACGATTGGTACTGTCATTGGTGCATCCATACCAGGCCGTTGAATGGTTAATTCGACCTTTGTCCCCTTTTTCCCTCTAATTAGGGTTACAGCTTCAGTTGAATTCATTCCCTGCAAACTTTTCCCATCCACTGAGACCACCATATCATTTGGTTTTAAACCAGCTTTTTCTGCCGGGGATCCTTTAATGGGGGAGACTATAATAATGTGCCCATCTTTTTCCTGTATTTCAGCCCCAATTCCTTCGAAAGAAGAAGAAATACTGCTGTGAAAGCTAGCTGCTTCCTCATTACTCATATAATCTGAGTATGGATCGTCAAGCGATTTGACCATTCCGTCAATCGCACCATTTACGAGTTTTTTCTCATTTACTTCTTTGTAATACCCATCCTTCAATGTATCAAAGGCTTCATAAAGCTTATCGAATTCTGTCCGTTCTGGGGTAACGGTTACTACTTTTTCTTTACCAAATGCTAACGCAAAGGTAGTTATTCCAGCAGATAAGAAAACAAGAAGAAATAACAGCATAATAAAGTGGAACTTTTTCAAGCGGATATATCCTGATTTATTCTCAGTTATTTGCTCTTGTTGTTCGGCCTTTATTTCTTCAACCTTTTGTTCATCATTCTTTTCATCCAAAGCCTTCACCACTTTCATTCACCATAAAAATTATGAAATGTCCAAGCTGTAAAAAACGCCAGAACTTTCACATCCTGGGAAACAATTTATCCATTCTTTAAAAAGTAAACCCTTAGTGATTAGAATAACATTTTTTTATTAAAATTAACAAAGAAATGTAGTGAAAATATTATGAAATGCACCAAATACACTAATAATTAACAATGGCACCTACACATTCAGTAGGTGCCGCTCATTCTTAATGAAATTGTAACGATTTTATTCTTTAATGGCAGCTTCTAACGCTACTTCAATCATATCGTTAAAAGTTAATTGCCGTTCTTCTGCTGTAGTTTCCTCACCAGTTAAGATATGATCACTGACGGTTAAAACTGAAAGAGCATTCCGATTAAATTTAGCAGCTAGGGTATAAAGAGCGGTTGTTTCCATTTCGATTGCAAGTATTTGATATTTAGCCCACTTTTCGAGGTCGGCATTATCATTATAAAATGAATCCGCCGTAAAAATATTCCCTACTTTTAGATTAAGACCTTTGGCTACTCCTGCATCATAAGCTTTTCTCAGTAAATCGAAGTTTGCTGCAGGGGCGAAATCAACGTGTCCAAATGTAAGTCTGTTGATATTGGAGTCGGTTGAACTTGTCATGGCTAAAATAACATCACGGACCTTTACATCTTTCTGGATTGCACCACAAGTTCCAACACGAATAAGGTTTTGGACATTATAGCTTTGCATTAACTCATTTACATATATTGAAATAGAAGGAACACCCATTCCTGTCCCTTGTACAGAAATTCTTTTCCCTTTGTATGTTCCGGTGAATCCAAACATATTTCGAACTTCATTGTAACATTTTGCATCCTCTAGGAATGTTTCTGCAATATATTTTGCTCGAAGTGGATCTCCTGGAAGCAATACTGTCTCCTCAATTTCATTTTCTTTTGCACCAATATGTACACTCATTGTTAAGCCTCCCATCAAAAGTCAGTACAGTATTATGTTGTACCATAGTCACTATAACATAAACGATTTTTTATTGAAAAACCTTTCTCCAATTGAACATGATTTTTTAAATTTGTGGGAAGCTATTTGTAGATGTAAAAGGAGGGGTATTGATGGGAAAAAAGCACAGAGCTCGAATCCATGGTAAAAAGAAGAACAATCACATCCCTGCTGAAGCGATTGTAGCTGAACACGAAGCACATGCAAAGGAAAACAGCGCTGCGGGTGGAAGAAAAAACTAAATAAACAACCAAAATAGAAATGACAAAAATAAACCTAAGGTTCATTTATCCTTAGGTTTTTTTAGTTAAATTCAGCGAATAACAATTCGATTCAGCGAATAACAATTCGATTAATCGGAAGCCAACCGCCTGGCTTTAATTGAAAATAAAACTGGCCACCTCGGCCTTCATCAATTAAAATAATATCCCCCGTTGATAGAAATCTTCCTTTATAGTTAGCCGGTATTCTGTCTGTCACATTAAAGCGACTAAACGTTTCTTGCAAACAATGATCACGATTAGTGGCTGGAATTGTGGTTCGGTACACCTCTTTATAGCCCTTATGTTCTCGGTACTTTGGAGTTTGAAAGATCGTCACATCAAATTGAATACAGGCTTTTTTTGTTAACATTTTGATCATCATATCCCCCCAATGATAAGAATTTTTAATCTATTCTAATAATTAGCGATAGTCCTTGTCGAATCCTTCATAAAAACCTCACTAATTTTGTCGATTATCATATTTTTAGTATGATAGGCAGATTCTTGTGGGAATTTAGCGAAAAAAAAGCAATAGGACTGATGTGCCCTACTGCCTGTCAAATTAAGAAAATCTTTGAATTGTACTTTGGATTTTTTGTTGTAAATAAGGGATATCACTGGTTGTTACGGATAATCTTACATTTGTTTCATCCGTCCCTAAAGCCTCCGAAAATAGGCCTGATAATCCTCTTGCACGTCGATCTACCTGAAACATCATTTCAAGTGTTCCATTTGCAGATGGGAAGAAGACAATTTCTAACTCATCTAATCTGCCTCTAAATGGACCGGATGCTGGCACAAATTCAAATTCTTGAACAAATGGTAATCGACCGCGTAATCTCCTTGGTGCCTCTTCACAATCCGCTTCACGAATTCTAAAACCCAGGTTTTCCACAGCGAAAAAAACAGCATTCATTAATGAATTGGGAACCACTTTTAAAAAGTCCTTATCTGTTGGGTCCACACCACCCTTAATATCGAGGCCAGTGGTTACCCAAACTTTCGATCTTCCAATTGACAGCGGTGTATCAAAAGGAAGTTGGAATGTAAAAGGAATTTCCTTTTTTTCATTCGGACGAATGGTAAAAGGTGACGTTAAGCGAAACCGGTCAATGACAGCTGTCATCGTATATTTTCGATCATCAGACTCCCTTAAATAAGTTGTATTTAAGGCAAGATAGATATCGTCAATCTGCTGTTCCACCGAACCACCTTTAATATCCACGACCCCCTTGACGGTTTCACCCGGCATATACGTATCCTTTTCAAGTTTCGTATCAACTGCCGCTGCTCCAATACCTACACTAGCAAATATTTTATTAAAAAGTGACATGTGTTTTCCTCCTAGATTCCTTGCAGATTTTTTATATCTGATTTTATTTCGGAACAATGTTCATATCGCTGTTCAATTTGCAAAAGTCTTCTAATAATTTGTTTAGCTTCCTTTGAGATATTTAATTCTTCTTCCCAGCTTTTTTCCTTGTCATTTTTATCAAATGTAAAGTTAGAATAGAGTAAAAACAATAGAAAATGGCCGAGACCATAAAAATCTGCTTGATAGTTTATTTCTTAAAGACCTTTCTACTTGCCTCTTCTTTGTTAACATATGTTCCTAAACCTAAGTCAATTAGCTTAATCCTAGTACCATCAAAAATAACATTTGGAATTCGAATATCTCTATGAACGATGTTATGATCATGTAAATATTCAATGTTGCCTAGTAACTCCACGACTATCTGAAAAGCGTCGCGTTCTGATATCTTCCACCCTTCAGTAAAAATAAGCTGTTCAAAGTTCCTCCCATCTATTAGTTCCATCGTATAATAAGGGATGTTTTTATGGGTGCCCTCTTCAAAATATTTTGGAAATCCTGGATGATTGATTGCAGCTAATAGTTTTTTCTCAAGTTCAAACCCACGTCTGCCTTGGCGGGTAATTCGCTTATGAATCCTTAATGCTTTTAACACCTTTACCTTGTGATCTAAAAGGTCCCGGACGATATAACTATGTCCATAGCTCCCCATGCCCAAATGATTGATTATCTGGTAACGGTCATCTATTACCTCAACTGGTGAAAAAGGTTTTTCAAATAAATTAGCAAAAAATAAAATACCTTTTTTCAGCATGTTTTACCCAACTTAGCTGCTAAAGAAACTAGACATAAAACTTCCGCTTTTATGCTTCTTTTTATAATGATGATGACCGTAATGGCTGTGCTTATGGTGATTCATTTTCTTCCATGCATCGCTTGAAGATCCATACTTATGATGCTGAGTAAGTTTACCTTTGATAATAGATTTAAGAATTTTTTTAAACATCTACTATCCCTCCTTAGGTTCGTAAATTCTAATACGGATTAAATAATGAAAAGTTTCAAAAATATGAAACATTCGACACAACATCTCAACTGCAAGTCAAAGCTGCGACAAAACAAAAAGCGAGCATTGAAGGTATGCTCGTCTTTCATGATACTCTATTAAACAGAAGAGATTGGCTCTCTTCCTCATTTACTACGTTATTCATCCTGTACTTCTTCATCAATAATACTTTTTTCAATTAGATATTCGAAGGTTATGTCAGCTAGTTCTTCTAATTCTTCCTCACTAGGAACGTATCCCCTTTTCACAAGCTCATGAAAGAAAAATTCAGCAATTTCTTCTGTATCAATAAAGACTTCAATTTCTCTCATAGCATCGCCCCCTTTTTAGTGAATGTATGATGTACATGGCTTTTTCATGCAAATTACTTAAAATACTCCTGAATTTAGATCGATTTCCTTTAATCCATGAAGAAATTTATGTCTTATTTAGGCAGGACAAGCATAGGATGTAAAAAAAGTCTTTATGAGGTGATTGTATGGAAAATTTCCAATTGAAGTTTGAGGCATTTATAGAAGATGTAAACCGTGAAGATAGTCTCACCATCCAAGCTTTTGAAAAGATCTTAAACACATTATTCTTTCTGATTAAATGGGCCGGCCTTCCGTTTGTTTTATATTTATTTGTGCTTATCTCCAGTTGGTAAGCTAGACATGACTCTTGCCATCATTATTTACTAGGCTTTCTAATTTTCTAAGAATGACTCGCATTACCTTGTAGTATTCTGGGTCATGAAACATGTCATAAAGAATCCGGTAATCATTAAAGATATCTAATAAATGATCAATGAGTTCTTTTTTCTCTTTCTTACGTTCTATTTCCTCTACTTCTGCCTTTCTACCTGTATTTTGTAGTTTAGGAAGTTTTTTTATCTTTTCTTGTTTATTGACTAAATAGAGAAGACCTAGTTTTTGTATGAAGGTATCTGCATTTTCTGCATCGGCAACGAGGGTCAATTCCTCTTCCCCCGCTTCAAGCCACTCACCATCGCTAACACGTGATAGTTCATAAATCACATCTTCCCAGGCGTCTTCTTTATAGCGCCAAATTTCTGTCCGGAAACCGACAACTTTAAATAAATCAGCACCATATCCACTCACTTGCACTAAATCGCCGAAGAAAAATTTATATTCAATATCAATTTGTTCTTGCTCCATAACAGTGCCCTCATATTCTGAGAGTAATTGTAAGGCTTCTTCAATAAAAAGACCGTCACTTTTATTGACTTCGTATACATAGTTACCGTCGAGCCATTTCACATCTGTTATTTTTCCTACTGTTCCATACATTGTAATGACGACCGTATCATCGATCTTATATTTTGGTTTTTTTCTTTTTACCATGTCCTCCCATCCCCTCAATTGGATTAGTTCTGAATTTTGATTACAATAGTATATGCAGGAGAACAGGGAACGGGCACGTCTTTTATAATTGAAAAAAATCGCCTCTACTTCTAAGGCGATTTCTCTGGATAATTGTTAACTTTCAGAAATGATATACTCCTGCCAGGCATCATCGAATATTGACATCGACTCTAAATACTGTCCATTTAGTTCCAAATATGAACTAATTTCATGGTAATCGTAAGAGGTCTTCGGAAACCCATGATCTAAAAAAGCATTATTCGCGAAGGAACTAATCGCATCTTTTGGGGCAGGGTGTCTATATTTCATTAAAAAATGATAAAATGTTTTTCTCATGACTATACGCCTATCTTTCTGATCGATATTCTTTTCTGTCTTTTTCTTAGAAACACTATAACGGATTGTCTTCTTATCGTCCAGTATAATCATTGCCAATAGAAAAGCAGCCAAATTAAATCGGCTGCCTTTTGTTAGGACGAAAAATCAAAATAATTCTTTTTTAAAAGTCTAGGTAGTTTCATTAATTCCTCGAAAGTAATGACCTTCCCAATTTGTTTACAATCAACTAAAAACAACTGATTTTCTATTTCTTTAACAATTTCTTCACGCTGATAGGTCATGTTACAATCCAAGCAGTGGTGGGTGGGGGTTTCTGTAATTTCGATGGCTCGTGTCCCGTCTGGTAATTCCCAAAAAACGGAGGCAGAAGTTAACTCTACATGGGTATTATTGCACCATTCACATGCTAACGTCACTATGATTTCCCCCTATTCCTTGGTCTTTTCTAGTGGTTGGTCAATATTTTTTGTATCCTGCTTTCCCGTATCTTTCTCTGTCAAGGCTTTAAATTTCTTTTCCTTCAGTTCATCACGTTTGCCCCGCTTATCTTTTAAAGAGGTATGTGCAGGATCTTGGTTGTATTCCTTTCGCCGATGGAGCCTTGTTAACCCCTCTGGGACCAGGTTAAAATGTTGGTCATTCATAATTCCTGCAATACCTGCAAGCGACTTTTTCGTATCCATATCAGGATAAACTTCTTGAAAATATCCCTCTGCTCGGCCTGGAACATAATTTTCTGGTTCTGGATAGGACGTAATAACCCCTTCAAAGTTACGGAGCACCACCTTCTCAGCACTTTGAGAAATTAAATAGTTCGGCTGTAAGGCTATCTTTCCTCCCCCGCCGGGAGCATCGACGACGAAAGTTGGTACCGCGTAACCGCTCGTATGTCCGCGCAGCCCTTCAATAATCTCAAGCCCTTTGGAAACTGGTGCCCGAAAATGGCCGATCCCCTCAGAAAGATCACATTGATAAATATAATACGGACGGACGCGAATTTTGACGAGGTCGTGCATGAGTCGCTTCATGATTGGAACACTATCGTTAATACCTGCTAGAATAACAGATTGATTGCCTACCGGCACTCCGGCATTGGCAAGCATTTCACACGCTCTTTTGGAATCCTCCGTAATTTCAATTGATGTATTAAAATGAGTATTTAGCCAAATTGGATGATATTTTTTTAATATGTTACAGAGATTTTCGGTAATCCGCTGCGGAAATACCACCGGAGCCCGTGTTCCAATCCGAATAATTTCCACATGATCAATTTCACGAAGGTTTTTCAAGATATACTCCAAAATTGTGTCATTAATTAACAGACCATCCCCGCCGGAAATTAATACATCCCGCACCTCAGGCGTTTGCCGAATGTATGAAATGGCGGCATCAAGTTGTTTTTTTGGGACACCCATGCCAATCTGCCCTGAGAATCGTCTTCGTGTACAATAACGGCAGTACATGGAGCATTGATTAGTTACTAGGAAGAGAACCCGATCAGGATAACGGTGGGTTAAGCCTGGGACTGGGGAATCTTCATCCTCGTACAATGGATCTTCAAGATCATATTTTGTTTTATAAATTTCTTTAGAGATCGGTACGGATTGCATTCGGATTGGACAGCGTGGATCATCAGAGTTCATTAAAGAAGCATAATATGGAGTAATATTTAACGGAATGGTTTTTGTAGAAATTCTTACCCCCTCTTCTTCATCTGGTGTTAAATGGATGACCTTTTTTAAATCTTCTAAGGTACGAATGGTATTCGTTAATTGCCAGATCCAATCATTCCACTGCTCATCGGTCACATCTTTCCAAAGCTCTATTTCCTTCCAATGGCGTTTCGGTTTATATAAAAATGATTTCATTGTATGTTCCCCCTATCTTGCTTTACTAAATCATATGCAAGAATCGTGCCGACTCCACAAAACGGCTTGGAGACAATTGGTTAATTAAAATATTCTTATTTTAAAGGCAAAATACATACTAAAAGCGCCGAAAAATCGGCGCTTTAATCGGTGACCTTTTTAAGCTTATATTGCAAGGTCTGCCTAGGAATCTCTAGAAGCTTTGCTGCTTGATTTATATTCCCCTTACATTGTTCAAGGGCAGTCAAGATAAGTTGTTTTTCAAGTGTATCAAGATTTTTTCTTAATGATAAACTTTCAATAGGAGACTGCTTATCTTGGGAATGGGAAATATGCTGCCTCAACATAATCGGTAAATCATTGATTTTTAGCCGCTCTTCCTCACAAACATTCATCATATATTCAATCGTATGTTTAAGTTCCCTAACATTTCCGGGCCACTGATAGTCCATAAAGAAACGTTGGAGTGTTGTTTCCAAACCACGGATGCCCTTCTTTAGTTCGATATTAAACTCTTTCATAAAATAATCGGATAAAAATAATATGTCTTCTTTCCGTTCCCTTAATGGCAGAAGGGAAAAGGTAAAAACATTTAACCGATAATATAAATCATTCCGAAGCTTTTGTTCTTGAAGGGCTATAGTTGGGTTCACATTCATCGCTGCGATGACACGGACATTAACGGAAATATTTTGTGAGCTGCCGACCCTGCGTACCATTCCGTCCTCTAACACTCTTAACAGCTTTGCCTGCAGTTCAATGGGCATCGTATGTAATTCATCCAGAAAAAGGGTGCCGCCATCAGCTAATTCAAAAAGTCCTTTCCGGTCCACTGCCCCGGTATAACTTCCTTTGGCTGTTCCAAACAAGATACTTTCGAGCAAGGTTTCAGGAATCGCAGCACAGTTTTGAGCAATAAAAGCACGCGATGACCGGTGTGACTCATGATGAATTCCTTGGACGAATAATTCTTTCCCTGTACCTGATTCCCCATAGACGAGAATCGGTGAGTCCGATTTTGCTAGTTTCCTTGCCTCCTCCTTTGTACTCTGAAAAGAGGGATTTACCGTCCTTAAATCACTTAGTGTATAGTTTACTTGTTTAGAAACTTTTTTGTTAGTACTTTTATGAAAGCCTTTTTGTAAATCTAATAGCCTTTCGGCGAGCAGCTTCATTCGAGAATAATCTTTGGCAATTTCAACCGCACCAATAATTATTTCCCCTAAATATATGGGTAAGGTTGTATTGATGGTATCAATTCTTGCTCCATGCATATTAACATACACCTGAGTTTGATTGTATATGGGTTTACCCGTTTTAATCACCTTTAACAAGGTACTCGATTCTTCTGTCAGGGAAGGAAAGGCGTCAAGTAAATGCTTTCCTAGGACTTCCCTTACATCCATGGCATCATGCTTGGCTGCTACTTCATTATAAAAGATTGTTTTCCCTTCCATATTGACCACATGGATTCCTTCATCGATGCTCTTTAGAATTGCTGTCAGTACCTCTTTTGTTAAAGCTGTTAATTGAACCACAACATCACCTCCCTTCTTCAATAGTTAAAGTGCCGGAAAATTGGCAGTGCTGCGCCGAAACTTTAGCAGTTTGCCAAATTTTTTACCCACATATTCATATTTTCCAGCTTGTCATAAATATAGCAATTATTCATCAACCTGCCCCGGTAAGAATAGCCTAACTGAAATAACACAGCATTCATGCCAAAAGATAACGCCCTTGCAATAGAATACGCACAAAAGATCCCGTTTTGTCTTAGGTTCTTTTCCAGCTCCAGCAGGAGAATTTTCATCAGCCCATATTTTCGATGTTCCGGTAATGTAGCACAATCGGTTAATTCCGCATTTTTATAAAAAGAATTAATTTCAGCTGAGGCCGCACTGACAATTTTCCCTTGATAGAAAAAGACATAATAGATTGTCCCTTCCCTCATTGTCTTTTTTACATATTCCGAATCATGCAAGGGAGTAGGATAAATTGGAAAGACTTGTTTGTACAAAGCAGAAAGGGCAGCAGCACAACTCTCGTCCGCCTTTTTTAATTCATATTCATTCGGCGGCAATATTTTATCCATGGAAGCATCCAATTGATAAATACTATGAATGATATCATCTTCAGTAATCCAATGGTCATTCTTCTTGCGGTCAGGTGTGTAAAATTTAGAAAAAAAATGGGCTGTAGAGCCAAGAAAGTAATGATCAACCATTGCTTCAGGCTGAAGACCGCCTTCCATAAATCTTAAAAAATCTTCGCTGCGTCCCTTAATAATTAATTTTTCCGCTCCATGCTGTTTCACAAGCTCCTCTGCTTTATCTAACATCAAGTCCGAATTGCCGCGATAATCATCCACTCGAATTCTTTTATTATATGGATCTACATATACTTCGAGGTAATAATTGCTTTCATTAAAATAAAGTGTAGATGCAGTTTGGTTCATATTGGTCACTTCCTTTTTATTAAGTATGTATCCTAGAGTTTGGGATGAGAATTGGTTGCTTCGGTCGATTAGACCCCTTTTATCCGACCGGGACCTTTTCCTTTTGAGTTTTTCGGTCGCTTAGACTCCCTCTATCCGACTGAAACCTTTCCTTTTTGAGCTTTTCGGTCGCTTAGACCCCCTCTATCCGACTGAAACCATTCTTTTTTGAATTTCTCGGTCGCTTAGACCACCTCTATCCGACTGAAATCTTTCCTTTTTGATCTCTTCGGTCGCTTAGACCACCTCTATCCGACTGAAACCTTTCCTTTTTGATCTCTTCGGTCGCTTAGACCACCTCTATCCGACTAAAACCTTTCCTTTTTGAGCTTTTCGGTCGCTTAGACCCCTTCTATCCGACTGTGAGCTTTCTTTTTTTGATGCTCCGGTCGCTTAGACCACCTCTATCCGACTGAAACTTTTCCTTTTTGATCTCTTCGGTCGATTAGACCCCCCTCTATCCGACTGTGGCCTTTCCTTTTTGAGTTTTTCGGTTGTTTATACTCTTTCTACGCGGATTAAATCCATTGAATTTAAGGTATCTTTATCGTTTATTCCCATGTTATACTCAATCTTTCACGAAGAATCCTTTAATTTAACCAAATAACTCTTTTGAAAAAGTCTGGCTAAGAATAAGCCAGACTTTTTTAGTCCATCTTAAAGCTGATTAACTTCAATTCCGTCATTTCCTCAACAGCGTACATAATTCCTTCACGGCCCATGCCGCTCTTTTTTACACCGCCATAAGGCATTTGATCCACGCGGAAGGTCGGAATATCATTAATCATGACGCCGCCAACCTCCAGTTTTTTCGCTGCCAAAAGTCCACGATTGATATCATTCGTAAAAATACCTGCCTGGAGACCGTATTTTGAATCATTGACGAGATGAATTGCCTCCTCAAACGTTGTGAAACTATTAATATGAACAACTGGGGCAAATATCTCCTCACAGGAAACTTTTTCAGAGATTGGGACATTCACTAAGACCGTTGGCTGAAAAACACCATCTGAAAAGCTTCCACCTAACGGCAGCAGCGCTCCTGCCTTAACAGCATCATCTACCCACGCTTGTGTTCGATTTACATCATCTCTTGTAATTAATGCCGAAATATCCGTTTCCTCATCTAAGGGATTACCTGCTTTTAACTTTTTTGCCTCCGCGACAAACTGTTCTACAAAAGTTTCCATGATGGTTTCGTGGACAAATACGCGTTGGATACTTATGCAGACTTGACCTTGATAGGAATAGGCTCCTGTCACCATTCTGGGAATCACTTTTTCTAGGTTCACACCTTGGTCCACGATCACGGCGGAATTAGAACCCAATTCCAGTGTCACTCGCTTTAAACCGGAATTTTCGCGGATGTATTGACCCACCTCAGGGCTGCCGGTAAACGTAATCATTTTTATCCTTTCATCTTTCATTAACACGTCCCCAACAACACTGCCACTGCCCGTGATAACATTTAAAGCACCTGCAGGTAAGCCTGCTTTTCTAAAGAATTCAGCAATTTTGTATGCAGACAATGGAGTTTGACTAGCTGGTTTTAGAACCACTGAATTTCCTGCAGCAATAGCGGGGCCTACTTTATGAGCAACAAGATTCATAGGAAAATTAAATGGGGTGATCGCTGCGATTACCCCTAACGGTTCTCTAACGGTAAAAGCAAGTCTGCCCTCACCACCGGGTGCTGCATCCATTGGCACCGTTTCCCCATGAATTTTCCGTGCCTCCTGAGCCGCAAAGGTGTAAGTCATAATGGTTCTGTCCACTTCCGCTCGGGCAGCTTTCAAGGGCTTTGCCGCTTCTCTTGAAATCAGATTAGCACATTCTTCTCTTTCTTCCCTAAGATATCCTGCTACTTTTTCTAAAATTTCAGCTCTTTGGTAGGCAGCCATTTCTTTCATTACTGAGGCGGCCTGCTGTGCCGCAGTAATAGCAGATAAAACATCATCTTGTTCAGCAATCGCGACATGGGCGATAATCTCCAAATTATAGGGGTTTTTTAGTTCCTTATATGTTTTGGCTGTGCGGTGTTCACCACCGATCCAGAGTGCCTGTTTCAAGTTTCTATCCTCCCTAATGTTCGTATACCTTTATTATAGCAATCTATTACTTTTCAGCTATCCCACACCATTTCAATAATGTTAAAGCAATGATTTCACTTGCAGCAAAAAGATCCTCAAGAATGATGTGCTCATTAGCGTCATGAGCGGTTGCCGTAATTCCTGGGCCGAATACAACCACTGGAGTATTTCCAACTGTTGAAAGAATCCCTCCATCCGTCCCCCATGGACTTGCTTCAATAACAGGAGGTTCGCCCATTACGTCAACAAAACTTCTGCTAAGTTCACTAATTAATGGATGATCACTTTCAAGACTTCCCGGCTGCCATCTGCCGCCGAACCATTCAAGCTTTAAGGGATGTTCCTGCAGCCAAGCATCTTGCTGCTGCAATTCGCGTAAACTATTTTCCATTTCTAGCTGTGCTGATTGGATGGTTTCTTCAGGGGATACACCCATTCTTCCCTCAATAACAGCAGTGTCAGGCACCGATGATGGCCACTCTCCGCTTGTAACTTTTCCAACATTAATGGGAATAGGAATAGGAATATTTTGAAAGAGAGGGTCGGTAATTTTGGCATTTCTATCTTTCTCTAATTGTTGTAATCTTTGAATGACAAGCAGTGACTTTTCAATCGCACTGACACCTTCGTACCTCGTTCCACCATGTGCTGCTTTGCCGGTCACGGTAATCCTAAACCACATGGAACCTTGCTGCTTAGGGAATATTTTCATATTGGTCGGCTCTGGAATAATGGCCCCATCTGCTTGATACCCTCTTAACACAGCGGCCAATGTCCCTGCACCACCGCTTTCTTCTTCAATCACACTTTGAAAAATAACATCACCTTTTAACTTGATTCCACTGGCGATAATCGACTCCATCGCCATTAAAAGAGCGACGTTTCCGCCCTTCATATCAGTTGCCCCTCTTCCAAATAACTTACCGCACTCAATCTTCCCGCTAAATGGATCATGGTTCCAATTGGACTCATCACCAACAGGTACAACATCGATATGCCCGTTTAAAATAACGGATTTTCCCCCTCCCTCTCCTTTTAAGACTGCAACCAAGTTGGGATTTCCATCAAAACTTATCCTGTCACAACAATAGGCTGGATGGTTTCTTAGACCGTCACCGCCAATTTCCCAAATATCCAGTATAAGACCTAATTGGCGGCATTTTTCAATGACGATTGCTTGTGTACTACTTTCATTACCCCTCGTGCTATTTTCACGAACAAGTAATTGTAAAAGCCTAGCGCCACGAGCTCGATTATCTTTTAGCCATTGCTTAATTCGTTCCTCGTAATTTGTCAATTGGTTCACCCTTTCAAGCAAACTTAATATGGAATCTTGCGGATCGTTTCACTAATATTAAAGTCACAGCCCGTTCGATTGACAACACTTTCGACATTATATGGTGTAAATAGTTCTGTTAACAACAATCCTTGATTGGTTACCTTAAAGACTGCAAGTTCAGTGATAATGAGGTTAACACAACGGGAAGATGTTAATGGTAATGAGCAAGAGGGAACAATCTTAGGGCTGCCATGTTTATCATTATGATTCATGACAACAATCACCTTTTTGGCTTTTTGAGCAAGTTCCATCGCTCCCCCCATACCAGGAACCTTTTTTCCAGGGACAATCCAATTGGCAAGGTCTCCATATTGACTTACCTGCAGTGAACCTAAAATAGTCATATCCACCCTGCCTTTGCGAATCATGCCAAAAGCAACAGCACTGTCACAATATGACCCGCCACTGTTTAGAGTAACTGGAAATCCTCCTGCATTGCATAAATTCTCATCCTCTTCCCCTTTGACGGGACTTGGTCCCATCCCGGTAATCCCATTTTCCGCATGAAACATCACCTTGGTCTCTCTTGATATGTGGTTAGGAACAAGTGAAGGGATTCCAATCCCAAGGTTCACTACCATTCCTGTTTTGATTTCCTCTGCCGCCCTTTTCGCCATTTGGGTGCGAATATTTACTCCCATGCCCATTTCCAATTCACCCCCTCGGAAGCAACTACATAATCAACAAAAACTCCCGGCGTCATAATTTCATCTGGATCAAGATGGCCGATTGGGACAATTTCCTCTACTTCCGCAATGGTAATATCACCCGCCATGGCTACAAGTGGATTGGTGTTGCGAGCACTTTTGTCATAAATTAAATTGCCATATGCATCAGCTTTTTTAGCATAGACGATGGAAACCTCTGCTGTTAAAGCCGTTTCCACGAGATAATTCTTTCCTTCTATCATAAACAGCGGTTTATTTCTTGAGACCATGTCATTATCCATACCAATATCGGATAAAAATGCTTTAATGCCTACACCACCGGCACGAATTCTTTCCGCTAGAATCCCTTGCGGAGAAAATTCTACCTCCAGCTTTCCTTCATGCATAAGCGCCCCTGCAACAGGATTGGAACCAATATGCGAGGCAATCACTTTACTAGCTTTTCCTTGACTGACTAATTTTCCAATTCCAATATGCGGAAAACCTGTGTCGTTGCCGATTAGCGTTAGGCCATGTACGTCTTTTTGAAGAATGCCATCAATTAAGGTCGGCGGGGAACCTACTCCGCCAAACCCTCCAAACATTAAAGTCATTCCATCATGAAAGAATTTCATGACATCATCTATCGTTGTAATTTTTCCGAATGGATTTTCCATTTAGTCCTCACCATCCGTTCCTGCTTTCATTTGGGTTGCAAACTCTGTTAAGGTATCTTTTAAGAGAGAGACAAGCTCTTCTATCTCCCGTTTAGATATCGTTAATGGCGGGGCAATAATAATGGCATCTCCATTCACTCCATCTATCCCAGCCCCCGCTGGATAAACCAAAAGTCCTTTTTCCTTGGCAAGCGTCACTATTTTTTGTGTTATGGATTCCTTTCTTGCAAATGGGGTTTTCGTGCTGCCCTCTTCTACAAATTCAATTCCGACTAACAATCCTTTACCGCGGACATCCCCGATAAAAGAAAATAGTCCCTTCAGTTTTTCAAGCAAGTTTCGTAAATAAACAGCTTTGCAGTCTACTTCTTTTAAAATCTCATTTTTTTCTAAGTATTCTAGAACAGCTAAGGAGACAGCGCATGATTGCGGATTAGCACTTAAGGTATGGCCGCTCATGACCGATTTCGTCCCCGCTAAAATCGGTGCCATTACCTTTTCACTTGCAACCGCGGCTGCAATGGGCGCATAACCTGCACCCATGCCTTTTCCAAACGCCACAATATCCGGTTCTACATCCCATTGTTCACAGGCAAGCATGGTGCCGGTCCGGCCAAAACCAGTCATCACTTCGTCGGCGATAAAGAGGATGTCATTCTCGTTGCATATTTTTTTAATCACTTTAAAGTAATCCTTTGGTGGTGCAATGGCTCCACCGGCCGCCCCAATGACAGGTTCTGCAATAAAGGCTGCAATTTGGTTTGCACCAATCCGTTTAATGGCCGTTTCCAATTCATTCGCACACATATAGCCGCAGGAAGGTGCCTCAAGTTTATAAGGGCAGCGATAGCAATATGGAGGGTTAATCACCGGAAAATCCTCTAAAATGGGAACAAACCTTTCTCGTCTGCCAGGATGACCGGACATTGAAAGCGCCCCCATGGTAATCCCATGATAACTAACCCATCTTGAAACAATCTTCGTCTTTGTGTAAATCCCTCGTTCCTGCCAATATTGAATCGCCATCTTCATTGCCGTTTCCGTTGCTTCTGAACCACTATTAACAAAAAAACTCCAATTAAGCTCTCCAGGTATCAATTCAGCAATTTTCGCTGCTAACTTTTCGGCTGGTTCACTTGTAAACTGCGAACGATAGACAAAGGAGACTTTCTTTGCCTGTTCCTGCATAGCTTCAATAATTTCAGGTACACCATGGCCAATATTTGCTGTTACCGCACCAGATGCCGCATCAAGGTATTTGTTTCCTTCCATATCAAATAAATAAACCCCTTTGCCATAATTGATGACCGGGTATATTTCATCCAGCATTGGTTTTATTAAAAAGGACTCACCCACAAACACACCACTTTTCTTATCAAATTAGGTAGTTATATTCCATTGTATGAGTGAATTTTCGATTCTATCATCTCATTTAAAGGGGTTTGTAAAGGAAATATCTGCATAATCCAAATCCCTGTCTTTTACTTTTTTCGGCCGTTATTATAAAATTACATTTAGATTATTAAAGGAAAGGGCTCTATGAATACACTAAAAAGCGTTCCATTTAAAAAGAAAGAACTATCCACCATCCAATTAATTGTCATTTTTTATTTATCCGCATTAATTATTTCAACGCTCTTATTAAAAATTCCAGTTGCCCATCGTAAAGGGGTTTCCTTAAGTTTTATCGATGCATTGTTCACTTCTGCCAGTGCCATCAGTGTGACAGGCCTAAGTGTGATCTCGATAAAAGATACTTTCAGTGATTTTGGAATCTTCCTGTTATGCCTTATATTACAAATTGGCGGACTCGGAGTTATGTCCTTAAGTACTTTTCTTTGGATTATGTTGGGTAAAAAAGTGGGGCTGAGAGAACGACAGCTTATTATGATTGACCAAAATCAATCGAAACTGGCAGGATTAGTGCAGCTTGCTAAACGGATTTTGATTATTTTTATATCCTTTGAATTGATTGGCGGGATAATCTTAGGGTTTTGTTTTTTGAATTATTTCGATAGTCCGATTTCCGCTTTTAAACATGGATTTTTTGCTTCCATAAGTGCAACGACTAATGCGGGGTTTGATATTACAGGAGAGTCGCTCTATCCTTTTAGCCACGATTACTTAGTACAATCCGTGATTATTTTCTTAATGATTGTTGGGGCAATAGGATTTCCAGTAATGGTTGAAATTTATGAGTACTTTTTAAGCCTGCGTGTTAAGAAGAAATTTCATTTTACCCTGTTTACAAAATTAACTACGATTACCTTTCTATTACTTACTGTTATTGGGACATTGTTCATTTATCTCCTGGATAGTCAGAATTTTTTTGCTGACAAGCCATGGCATGAATCTTTTTTTTACTCCTTTTTTAATTCGGCTACGACCAAAAGTGCTGGACTTGCCACCATGGATATCAATGATTTCACCCCCAGCAATCAGCTTTTCCTGTCCCTTTTAATGTTCATCGGCGGCTCCCCGAGCAGTGCCAGCGGCGGAATTCGAACAACCACCTTTGCCATCGTTATTTTAACGATTGTCTTCTATGCACAAGGAAAAGGTACAATAAAAATATTCAGACGAGAATTACATAACGAAGATATTATTAAATCGTTTATTGTGCTCACGACTGCGGCTTTTTTGTGTTTAAATTCGATCTTGATTTTATCGATAACGGAACAAGGTACACTTATGGAAGTTATTTTTGAGGTCACTTCCGCGTTTGGAACGAACGGTTTATCGTTGGGGTTAACACCGAGGTTATCGACATTTGGCGAAATCTTAATCATTATTTTAATGATCATCGGGAGATTGGGGATTGTCACGTGTTTACTCATCTTACGAGGCAAAAAGAGCAAAGAGACTTTCAATTATCCGAAAGAAAAAGTGACGATTGGGTAAAGGAAAAAAATTCAACAAAAAAGGCCGACCGGGTTTGGGTCAGCCTTTTTCTTATTAGCAGTAGTTCCAGCTAGCGCCGATAATAATTAACAAAATAAACAGCACAACAATTAACGCAAATCCACCAATTCCAAAACCGCATCCGCCTACTGGATAGGCAGGATACCCACAGCCTCCCATAGGATAGCCGCATCCACCATCAAATCCGTATCCATGATACATAACATTCACTCCTCGAATTTTTATATCTATTCATGGATACTTTATGAACTAGGTGCTTGACCTGTATGTGCATTCGCCTATATTATGAAAGACAATGATAAATTTGTAGGTGATTAGATGAAATCTGTATTAAAGAATTTTATTAACGGTATTTTAACAATCGTTCCCATCATCCTTGTGGTTTATGTGATCTATAAAACCTTTTTATTTTTAGACGGTTTGTTAGGCAACTCCTTAAGACCCTTTCTCAAAGACGATTACATTCCCGGTTTTGGTCTGTTGACGACGATTATATTAATTACCCTCTTAGGATGGATGTCGACAAAGTATTTCACCGGAAAAATCATAAAATTAATCGATTATCTATTAGAAAAAATCCCGGTGGTTAAGACGATTTATTCGGTCATTAAGGATACGGTTCAATCCTTCCTTGGCGATAAGAAATCTTTTTCGAAGGTGGCATTAGTGGTCATTCCTGGAACTGAAATGAGAAGCATTGGCTTTATCACATCAGAGCAATTAGAGGATTTTTATAGTCCTTTAAAGGATCATGTTGCCGTTTATATCCCCCAAACCTTTCAAGTCGCCGGCTTTACCTTCCTTATTCCAAAGGAACAAGTCGAGATTATTGACGTTAAAGTGGAAGATGCAATGAAATTTGTATTATCTGGCGGGATGACCTCTTCCCCTAAGAAGACTGTGAAAGAGTCATAAGTTGTTTTTGTTCTTCAAGACCTAGGGGATTTTCAATTCGCTGATAAAAGCTGAAATTCGCCGATAAACAGACTCGATCCGCTGATATCTCACCAAAATTCGCTGATAAAACAAAAACAGGCGTCCAAAAATGGACGCCTTGTTTATTTTGCTTCAAACAAATGGGCAAATTCTCCGTAGCCCTCTTTTTCAAGTTGATCTTTCGGAATAAATCGAAGAGCAGCGGAGTTAATGCAATAGCGCAGTCCAGTAGGGTTCGGACCATCATCAAAGACATGACCCAAATGGGAATTGGCCGATTTACTTCTTACTTCTGTCCGCACCATAAAATGACTTGTATCCACTTTCTCCATCACTTCTTCTTCTTCCAGTGGTTTTGTAAAGCTTGGCCAGCCGCAGCCAGCATCGAATTTATCAAGCGAACTGAATAACGGCTTTCCAGAGATAATATCCACATAGATGCCGTCCCGTGTTTCATTCCAATATTCATTTCGAAAAGGCGGCTCTGTCCCGTTATTTTGTGTTACTTCATATTGAATAGGTGTTAGTTCCTTTTTTAAATCTTTATTTTCCATGTTCATTCCCCCAATGTCTTTCAATAAATCCAGCCCTGCCAGACCCCACATGATAGGACTCGTAATGAGCACGATTTTTCTTATAATAGTGCTGATGGTAGTCTTCAGCAGGATAAAAGGTTTGCGCAGGCAGGATTGGTGTCACTATGGGCTTCGAAAACCGGCCGCTCTCTTGCAAGGCTTGCCTTGATTCTTCTGCTAGTCTTTTTTGTGTGTCATTATGATAAAATATCGCTGTTTGATATGATTGTCCGCGGTCATAGAACTGTCCTCCGGCGTCGGTTGGATCAATTTGCTGCCAGAATAATTCCAACAATTTCTCATAAGGGAACACGTTAGGATCAAAGGTTATTTGTACCGCTTCATAATGACCTGTTGTATCTGAGCACACCTGCTGATATGTAGGGTTTTCTACTGTACCACCGGTGTACCCTGATAAAACGCTGATAATACCCGGCTGTTCATCGAACGGCTTCACCATACACCAAAAACAGCCGCCGGCAAATGTCGCTAACTGTTGATTATTTTCCACATTCCCACCCCTTCTTTTGTTTAAATAAAGTATACCGAAGATTTTATGAAAAATAAAATCTCTGAACTAAAAAGAAAATGCCGAACCATCTATGAGGTTCGGCAAACGATCTTAACGGCTTTTTCGCTGTTTTATTTGTTTATTAATTGATTTCCATTGCTTTCTAACTTCTGCTTGGGCACGTTTATCAGCTTTTCTTTCAATATACGCTAACTCTTTTTGCAGCTTGTTGAAGCTCGCAAGCCGTTCTACAGCTAGCAATCCTTCTTCAATTGCTTTTACCACTGCACAGCCTGGCTCATCATCGTGCTGGCAATCCCTAAAACGGCACATTGAAGCAAGTTCCTCAATATCAGAAAACGTTTCGGTTAAACCTTCTGAACTTTCCCAAAGTTGCAGTTCCCTCATTCCAGGCGTGTCAATTAAGATGCTGCCATTTGGCAATAAGATGAGCTCTCTATGGGTCGTAGTATGTCTGCCTTTGTCATCGTCCAGACGAATTTCTTGAACGGCTTGTTTTTCTTCTCCTAATAAACGATTTGTTAAGGTCGACTTTCCGACCCCCGAGGAACCAAGCAGGGCAACCGTTTTGCCTGGCTGCAGAAATGGGGCTAACTCTTCTAGTCCGCTCCTCGTTTCCGAACTAATTGGAATTACCGGGACACCCCCCATTGTTACTGTTTCAACGGCAGCCAACTTTTCCGTGATATTTTGACATAAGTCAGCTTTGCTTAACACAATCACAGGGTTTGCTCCACTTTCCCAAGCTAACAACAGATAGCGCTCTATTCTTCGTAAATTTAAATCTTCATTTAAAGAATTAACGAGGAAAACGGTATCAACGTTGACCGCCACAATTTGTTCCTCGGCTGTAGTACCAGCCGATTTTCTAGAAAACTTACTTTTCCGCGGCAAAACAGAAGTGATGGTTCCTTTTCCTTCATCAAACCGAGGTGTAACGCATACCCAATCACCTACAGCGGGGAAATCCTCTCTTGAATGGGCCTGATAGTTGAACTTACCCGAAACCTCAGCTAATAATTCTCCCTGTTCCGTCCAAACTCGATACAGATGCTTATGCTCGAGGGCCACTCTGCCAATAATTTGATCATCACTTGTTTTCACTATATTAAAATAATCATTTACATCTACTGTTAAACCTAAAGTACCTAAATTCATTCGTATTCCTCCAACGAAAGTTTATGGATAAAATTAAAAAACCATAGGCACACACAGCCCATGGTTTTATTCGCTTTATGGAATAAAAAAGAATACTTTCCCTTAAAGGGACCAAGTTGGGGCTGTGCAAACAATATTCAACTTACGGATCAATTCAATTAACATTGCCATTGCACGTCACCCGCTTTCCTAATAGTTAAAGTTATTATATGCAAAATCGAGTTAAATGTAAACAGAAAATTCCATTTTTACTATAGAAAGGTAGACACCTACCCATATCCAGTTGAATAAATTATGGTGTAACCTACTGTAAGGAGTTGATAACATGTCCGAGAAAAGAAACCAAGCTGATTATCTCCAAAAAGCAGCGATGTATGATTTGTTAGCTCAATCCTATAAATACACAAACCCAAACTTACACATGCATTTTTATTTAAAACATTTTAAATATATGAATAAAGCGATGAACCTCATGCGCACAACTGCCCAATCATTCCAGGGGGAAGCCAAAGTCCGCCTCCTTCATACTTCACATGATTCTCCCAATGTTGATGTTTATATTAATGGAAATAGAATGATAAGAGACCTCTCCTTTAAACAAGTAAGTAAGGATCTTACCCTCAAGGCAGGAAAATACCATATTGATATTTATCCAGCTGGAAACATGGTGGATAGTGTCTTAAATAAAAAAATAACAGTAGAAGCTGGAAAAACGTACACCCTCACGACCATTGATCCAGTCCAAAAAATGCGTTTGCTTGTGTTTCTGAATCAGCCCAAGGTTCCAGTAAATGAAGCCAAAGTCCGCTTTATCCATTTATCACAAGATTCTCCGCCTCTCGATATTGCCGTAAAGGATCGAGATGTCATTTTTCCGAGTGTTTCCTATAAGCAAGCAACGGATTATCTGGGTTTAACACCAATGACGGTAGACTTAGAGGCAAGAGGGGCAGGAAGTAGAGAGGTTCTTTTACCAATGCCACAGTCACAATTTATGCCGAATGAAAGCTACACGATTGTCTTTCTCGGTTTATCCAAAGGGAATCCAGAATTCCAATTCATCAGCATAAAAGATTAAAAAAATAGGTGCCCAATTGAGTGGCACCTATTTTACTGGTACTAAAATAGTAAACGCAATGTCATCCTTTTTTAAATCAAATTTTTCAGCTTTGATTTTCAGATCACTTTTTAATTTTAATTGCTGCATATGGACATAGACAAGTTGGTCATTCGGTCTAATCTCTACTCCTTTTGGCAGCTTATAGTTTTCACTAATTAAATTTAATACGAAGGAAATGGGAAGATGCAACTTTCCCACCGACATAGATTTTTGTTTTAAAACCAAATCCCCATTTTCCTGCGCTTCTGGTTCAAAGGTTAATTTTAAATTTAGTTCTTGACTAAAAATCGGTAAGGTTCCGTATAGTTCTACTTCCTCACCTAATAGGACCCGGTAATCAATCGGTGAATCAGCTGCTTCTTCTTTCAAATAATGATTGATCAACCTATTTAAATCATACTTGTTGGATTGAACATGAAAGGATACATCGTCACTATTGTCCAAATTTTTTACCTTACTTAATTCCTTATCTGTGGTTGGTGCAAGTACCAGTGAAAAAAGAATAATAGCAATTAAAAGATTGATTCCTAATAAGACTAAAAAGCCTATTTTCCATTTGTTTTTCATCTAATTCTCCTCAGCATTTACTATATAAGGTTCTTTCTCTATATCAGGTAATACCCGTTCCTCCATTGTTTCATTCAGCCTTTGGGCAATTAGTTTATACCCCTTGTCATTGGGATGGAAATTATCAGTATACAATAGATTCTCATCCGCATCCAAGAATACGTCCTCTATCTGTACAAAATAGGCATTAGGGTATTGAGCGATTACACTTTGGCCTGCCTGATTCCAATCGGCAACAATTTGGTCCATTTCCTTAATATTCGAAAACCATTTCGAAAACGGATTATACAAGCCCACCAACACAATCTTCGCATGGGGATTTTCTTGGACAATAGCTTCCATAATTTGAGTCAAATGTTTTCGGTAAGATTCTTTTTCCTGTATGAAATCAGATACCTGCAGATCTGAAATATTATCCCGAACAATTTTCATAATATCATTGCCGCCAATCGTTAAAATGACCAAATCTGCCTTTTGTAGTACGGGTTCCATTTCTGGTGATTTGAGTCTTTTTAATAATTGGGTCGTCCGATTCCCTTTGACTCCATAATTAATAAAATCCACTTCTTGTATACCTTTTTCTTTTTCGAGCATCGTTTTTAAATAGGGTAGGTAGCCGCCTTGGTTGGTACTATCACCGACGCCCTGTGTCAAGGAATCACCAGCTGATAATACGTTCAATTTCCGTGGAAAAAAATCAGCGGGGATTGGTTCAAACACTTGGGCAGAGACTTTCTTTTCTTGATGTAGTTCGAGAGGATTGGATGGACTGCACGAACTTAATAACAATGCTGAAAGTAGAAGGGGGAAAATCCTTTTCATCGTTTTATTCACCTGCCTTCTAAACTATTTCTATTATACCATGGCTAGAATCATTCAAAACAGTTTGTACTTTATCCTATTCATGGAAAAAAAATAGACCCATGAAATGGTCTATTGTAATGTCTTAATGTCATTAATTATTTCATCATATGGAACATTTTCATAGCCACTGTATGATTTTTTTATATTCCCATCCTTATCCACTAAATAAAGGAACGTTTGATGGATGACCTGGCTCCCTTCTGCCGGCTTCTTGACAATCGTCTTGAAGGTCTTCGCTGCGTAACTTTCAATGAACTCTTGTGAATAACCAGTTAGGAAGGTCCAATTTTTAAAATCGACCCCAAATTGACTAGCATACTTGCTTAATATTTCAGGTTTATCGACAGTGGGATCGACACTAAAGGAAACAAATTCCACATTTTTCAAGCCTTCTTCGTTGACCTTTTTCTGTAATTTGGTCATATTGGCTGTCATGGGCGGGCAAACATCAGCACAACTAGTAAAAATAAAATCGGAAATCCAAATCTTTCCCTTTAAGTCTTTTAAACCGATTGACTGGTTGTCTTGCGTTGTCGCCGTAAAATCTTGAACGGGCCAATTGACGGCATTTTTAATTTCATTTTTTCCACAGGCTGACAACATCAGGGAACAAATGACTAAGAATAATAACAGAAAGCGAACCTTCATTCTCTCACCTACAACCTTTACTATTTCTATTCGGGAATAGTTTAACAAAGTTAGCCGGCAGATGAAAGGAAATAGCTTACTCTAATCAATGACCCCTGTACGTTCAATCGTATTTTTCACTTCAATATCAAAAGTAGCATGTTTATATTTTTCTCTCCACTGACTCATTTTTTCCGGCTTCCCACGTACATGGGCTTCATATTCGTTTCCAAAGCCAATGGGATCAATTCCTGAATCCTGGAAATAAAGGATTAAATCACTCACTTGCTTTTTCATTAATTTATCAAGGGTTTTTTCAAGTTCCTTTATGGCTTTTGGTGAGGACAAATCTAAAGCTTCTGTCATTTCCAATAATCTTGAATTTAACTTAACCGTCACTTTAAAACGAAGCTTTTTTTTATCCACTAACTTTACTTTTGTTTTACTGCGGATGTTATCAATCGTTAAGTAAATCTTATTATAAATTGATGTATCCGAAAAAGTTTGATTTTTTAAGAGCAAGTTTTTTAATTGTTTTTTTTCAATTCCCATTTCGTGTGATCCGGCTCGGTAGGATTGAATCAGTATTTTTAAATAGAACAGTTTTCCACCCTTTATTTCATCAACTAAGCGATCATTTTTAAACAATCCAACACTTGATATCACCACATTTTTATTCTTAACTTTTAGAATTGGGAGTATTGGATCTTTTCCAACTTCATATAAATTATGGTTAAATTCGTGTAAGGTTGGCGAAATAATTTGCTCTCCCTCAACATTTTGTTTAATTAAATTATACACGTAGGTGCCAAGATTAATATTTGGTTTATTTTGACCTTTAATTAATACCTCAGCTGCTGTCTTATCTGCGATTGTTATATAGACCATATTTCCGATTGCTGCGTCTCGATTCAAGGTGTCGACCAGTTGGGTAATCCCTCTTTTGGCAAGTTCTCTGCTGTATATAACTGTACGCAGCTGCCCCGAAACTAACCTTTGATTGGATTGCAAATTTTCTTGCTGCCTTAATCCTTTGCTCGTTTTTGCCGTAACCGTGATTACTCTTGATTCCGTTTTGCTCATAGGATCAAATTTTTGAACAACTACCGTTCCCTTAATGTTGTTTTTTCCAACCAAGTCATACCCAGAGATGGTAATCAACCCTTGTTTTTCGAGAGGTTTTTGCTGCACACAGCTTGTACTCATAACTATTATGATACAAAGCATAGGAATGAAGATCATTTTATAATTAGGAAGCTTCCGCACTAGTTTTCTTCCTCCTTAAGAACTTCTTTTTAATCATGACTATCATCGAAAGGAGTACGGGGTAACAAAAAGCTAAAGCAAAACCAAGTTTTGCAACTAAATCTGTTACTTCATTCATTTGATATCTTGCTTTGATAAAAAAGGAGCCACCCCAAACTAAAAGAGCAATAACCCATATTCCCTTTCTTTGTTTCCAAGGGATGACCCTGCTAAACCCCTTAGATGCAGCCCATAAATAGCCACACAAATTGGGTAGGATAATTAACATCCAAAATGAGACGGCAATAAATTCAAACCTTTCTAAATTAGGCAGCCTAACAATTTTGAACATCGATAATACAGGCCAAATTGTCCGTGCTAAACTATTTTCCGCAAAGAAAGTAATTGATACCAACGTTACAAGTGAAAAAGTAATGGTTGTATACAAATTACCAAGCTGCGAAAACAGAAATACCCGCTGTTTGTCTTTTATATATGGATAAAAGAAAAACAATAATTCAAAGCCTATTATTGACAGGGAGGTCTTAAAAATTCCTTTCATCATTTGAATCAATTCTACATTTAATATGGGTAAAAGATGTTTAGGATCTGAATAATGTACCGGGACAAATAGAATAAAGATTAACCAGCCAGTTCCTATGACCGAGAGAAAAGTAACTCCAACAATCACTCGAACTCCACCATTCACGGCATAAGCTGATAACAGAATCAAAATTAAAGAAATTTGCCACGTCCGTAAATCAGGAAAAATCCAAACTTGAATGATTTCAATATAATTCATGATAATGATGAAGAAACAAAGGATTAAATAGATCATGTAGATGATATTCATGGTGTTTCCGATCCATTTACCAAATAGATCGACATGTATTCCATATAAATCAGCACTATCATATTGTCTAAGCATCAAAACCATAGCAGCTAAAACAATCGCGGCTGTAATTCCGCCTAAGAAAACAGCCATCCAGGCGTCATGTTTGGCTTCTAAAAAGACCACTCTAGGTAAGCCAATTAATCCAACCCCTGTTTGGAAACCGTGAATGACAAAAATAAGTAAAACTGCATTAAATAGTAACCCTTCTTTCGGATGTAAATTCACCTTCATATTGTCCGCTCCTATTCATCTACATCCTTTTTCTTTGCCTTTTTTCCAGAAAATCGAATTTCGTTATCTACATGGTTAGTTAATGGTCTTTTAACTAGATATTGAGAAGGTAATTTTAAAAAACTATATCGTAAATCTTTCCATCTAAAGGGATAGATTGGGGAGAGATAGGGCCCGCCCATTGTATCCAATTTAATCAGATGAATGAGAAGAAAACAAAATGACACCATGATTCCAATCCCACCCCAAAGACCGGCCATTAATATAATCGGAAAACGAATCATTCGAATCGAAGTGCCCATCAAGTAACTAGGGGTCGTAAACGAGCCCAAGGCACTTAAAGCAATGATGATAATTAAAATATTGCTTGTAAATCCGGCGTCCACAGCTGCTTGCCCAATAACAATACCGCCAACAATACCCATCGTCTGACCTACTTTTGTTGGCAGTCTCGCCCCCGCCTCCCGTAGGAGTTCAATAAAGAATTCAAGTAAGAGTGCTTCAAATACCGGGGGAAATGGAACATTTGACCTTGATTGCCCTAAAGAAACGAGTAAGGGGGATGGAATTACTTCATAATGATAAGTTAAAACGGCTACATATGCAGGCGTAAGCAAAACTGATAAAAACGCTGCCAGCAATCGCAATATCCGCAGCGAAAGTCCCATGTTCCAACGCATATAGACATCTTCCGTTGATTCAAAAAAGGAAAAGAACGGTGCCGGTCCATATAGGGCATCTGGACTTCTATCCATTAAGATCACCACCTTGCCTCGCATTAAGGCAATTGAGACACGATCGGGGAGTTCAGTTGTGACCAATTGTGGGAAAACAGTCCAGGTGTTATTTTCAACTAATTGGCCAAGAACGGTACTCCCAGCTACAAAATCAGCCTTTAACTCAGTGATTTTTTTTCGAAAAGTGTTGACATGTGCTTCATCAGCAATGTCTTTAATATAAACAAGTTTTAGTTTTGTCTTCGCCCTGGTTCCAAGTGTTAGGTCTTCCATACATAGATTTAAGTCTCTAATGTTTTGCCTTAATATATTGATATTACTGTCCAGTGACTCCGTAAAGGCAATTTTAGGACCATAAACAAGTGATTCCGTTTCCGCCTTTTCGATACTGCGTTCTACCGTTTTACTGATATCCGCGAGTATTCCATAGGGCTGGCCCTCCACATAAATGTAGACGTATCCATCATTTATTCCCTCAACCACTTCTTGCAGTTGATTTTGAGCAGTTAAGTTAGCAATAGGCAGGATTTGTGCAATAGCTTCACAAGTCCACTCCGTTTGGGTATGTTTTTGAATCGGAAAAATAATTAATTGATCAAGACTCATATTATCGATTTGGCTGTCCATATAACAAAATAGCATTTTCTGTCCATCTCGTTTTAGGGACCTGAAAATTAGATTTTCACCTACATGGAGCTGACCTTTGATTTGTTCCTTCAATTCATCAATTTGCTGGCTGTGCGTTTTTTTTTCCTCTGAAGGTTTTTTCCCTGTGATCCATTTGAACATGTGTTTCACCTTTGTTCAGACATTTTTTTTATTTTTACCAATAAATCTATTTATAGCCAAAAAACTTACATGATTACTCATGTATCGAGCAGGGTAATGATAATTTGGACTGGGTCAAACACTCTTTTATATATTTGAAAATTATGATATTATGAATGAGCATTCAGTCAACATATCATATTTTTATAAATTAATTGACCATAAGAGGTGAAGACAAATGGATCGAATCGGCCCAATTATCATTGTAGAAGGAGCAAAATCAAGTAAAGTTCCCTATTCTCGGAGTCTGTTTATTGATTGTTCTGAAAAGGTGCTGATTGATACGGGGGCAGAACCAAAGGCACTAAAAGAAATTGATCAAGATTATGGGGTTCAGCTAATCATAAATACACATTACCACCCTGATCATACCCTTCATAACCATCTATTTCCAAAGACAACCAAACTGATCAATCCGATTGAATTTGAAACCTCTCTTACGATTGAAGGGGTGGCAAGTGTAAATGGAGTTTATCAGGAATGGGGAGCTAAAGGTGTTGAAAAGTGGAAAGAAACTGTCCCGCAGGAGTGGGTTATGAACCTTGGAGAAATTTCGGGGGCATATGAATATGAAACAGAATACAAATTCGGTGAAGTAAAAGTCCAGTTTTTACACACCCCAGGCCACACGGGTGGTCTCGCCTGTCCCTATTTTCCAGACTTAGGTGTGGTGTTTAGCGGTGATTATGATATGACCTCGTTTGGACCCTGGTATAACGGGACTGACGGAAATATTGAGGACTTTATTGCTTCGGGGAATCGCCTGCTGACACTTGATGCTGACACCTATATTACCGGGCATCAAAAAGGGATTTTCTCCAAACAGGAATTTACAGAAGCCATGGCTAAATTTCTTGCCATCATTGACCGCAGAGATGAAAGAATCACTCAATACGTTCAGCAAGGGATGAACTTTGAGGAACTCACTAGTGTGGGCATCTTTTATCCGAAGAAGAGCTTGGAAAATACGATTCTCAAAACATGGGAACGGAGCGGGATCCGTAAGCATTTAACCCGCCTAGGTCTGACCGTGAAGGAAAAAGATGGAGAACTAGTGAAGGCAAAATAAAAATGGATGGAGATATTTCACCCATCCATTTTTGTTATTCTTCATCTGTATAATACATTAAGGCAAGTGCACCTGGTCCTGTATGTGTACTAACAATCGGACCTGTATAATCAATGGCGATATCCTGGTATCCGGTTAATTCTATAATCTTTTCCTTTATTTTTGTTGATAGTTCGTAGGCCTCAGCGTGGGCAATGCCAACACCCCGAATGGTTTTGCCTTTTACATCTTCTGCGAATTGATTGGCCATAAATTTAACGACCTGTGAATAGCTGCGAACCTTTGTGACAGGATTATATTCGGCTCCTTCTAATGAGGCAATTGGTTTAATATTTAACAATGAACCAATAAAAGCCTTTCCTTTGCCGATTCGCCCACCCTTTACAAGGTTCTCTAATGTGTCGACCATAATATACAATTTCGTATGTTCCCGGACTGATTCTAAACGCTTGAGAATTTCCTCCATGCTCTTCCCCTGCTTCGCCATTACGGCCGCTTCTTTCACTTGGAAACCTAGAGCTTTCGAAATAAATTCTGAATCGACCACCGTTACTTTTGTCTCGGTCATCTGAGCAGCACTTTCTGCCGAGCGCACGGTCCCGCTCATTTTTCCGGTCATATGTATGGATAATACTTCATAGCCTTCTTGTCCAAGACGATCGTACACTTCAAGAAAGGCACCCGCAGCCGGCTGGGAGCTTTTCGGCAACTCTTTTGAGTGACTCATATTTTTAATAAATTCAACATTATCAATTTCAATCCGATCCAAATAGGTTTCTCCATTGATTGATACAGTCAAAGGAACCATAACAACCCCAAGTTCTTCAATCATTTCATTGGATATATCCAAAGTTGAATCGGTTACAATTTTAATTTTGCTCATCATAAATTCACTTCCCAACAAATACATTAATGCTTTGTATTATACAGGTTTTAGGATTTGAAGAAAACAAAATACATCTTGATTGGATTATTTTAAATTTAAGAAGTACATTTGCGGATTGAATTATGTGTAATTTCTAATCCCCTATCTAATCAATTGCATATTTACGGACCAATTCATGAAAAATAGGCAGTGATGTTTTTTTATACAAAAAAACAGGACATTATTATGGCCTGTTCGACTAATCGAATAATTTGAATATGTAAGGCTTTATCTGGGCCTTCACTTTTTTGTTTTGCTGAAGATCACTTTTTTTGATTAGAAATAATTGCGGTTTATAATGTTTTCCTGTTTCGGCATCATACATTTTAATATTAAATAGATTATGATGACAATTAGGGCAAATCCACGTTCCGAAGTCGCAGCTATTGTAAGAAGGTTTGTGGCAGTTGGGGCAGGTTTTTTTATACACAGTTTCCACTCCAATTTTTAATACAGTCTATACATTATATGAATCATTCCATCTAATAGAATCAATAGCCTTGAGAGTAATTCTCTAGAAAAAGCTTTATTAAACTTGTTTTGCCATTTTTTTTCGCCATGTGAACACAAGCTGTAAAATTGACCCTGATAATATTAATACAGCTCCAGCTACCAAGATATTGAACATATTTGTTCCTGTTTCAGGTAATTTAGGTCCATCGACCGGTAAAACTCCACCCAATGTACCTTCAACGTAAAACTTAAACTCAACCTTACATGCTAGACCTTGAAATTCATTATCTAATTCTTCTGGAACCTCGACCTTAAAATATAGTTGTTCTGAGCCATTTTTAGCTATAAATCTAGAATCTAGTTTAGCGAAATCTTGCATTTTCCCTTCAAATAATACACTTTTCTTGTCGGATACCTTTAGTAGCAGTTCATTATAAAATTTTTCCGAGCCCTCTTTAAGTTTACTAGAGAATAGATACTTAAAATCCTGCTTGCCCTTGTTCTGAATATTTAACGTCCGCTCCGACCAATCACCTGGCTTGAGATTAGTTAAATCGAATAACACCTTCTCTGGTGAAGTTGCAATGTCTATTTCTTGAACTTCAGCTGCATAGGTAATTTGACTAAATGGAGCTAGGATACACATTGCTAGCATTAAGAAATAACAAACCAAGAAAGTGATTATTTTTTTTTCATTCATGGTATCCTCCTTTAAGGCTTTTTTCTCAATAAATTTAAATCCTACTTATAAATGGCTAGCTAATAGATTTTTCGGAACTTTGTTTTGTATCCTTTTCTAGCTTGGAAATGGTTTGCCAGATAGTAAATCCCGAATAAAGTAATAGCAGTAAACCAGGGAGAATTAATAACAGGGCGCTACCCTGTTTTGACTTGGAAAATTCAACAAAATAGCCCAAGTATGGAATCTTCAGACCAGTATATTCTGCCACAACATTTTCAGAGAGAACGGGGTTCATATCTTCAGTTTTATTATTGTCACCTTTGGTTCGATACATTACGGTATCACCGTTCTTTACTACTTCTATTACCCTGTGTGTAACTAATTTGTTTTCGTCCGCCTTAAAGGTGATGACATCATTCTTTTTGAATTTTTTCGTATCGTCGACTGGTTTTACCGCTATTATTGATCCTGTCTTGATACCCGGTTCCATTGATCCTGACAGGACCGTCTTTAATTGGTAACCCAAAGCTTGAGGTTCTCCTCCTGCGGCCTTTGAAGAAATAACAACAAATAACATAAATACAAAGACGATTAGCAAGATTACAGTTATTAAGTTATTAAGAATTTTTTTCACAGTTTTTACTTTCATTTTGCACTACCTTTCTATTCCGTTATCAATCTGCAAATTACTTTTTGGAACGATTTTATGGTCTAATAGTTTCTCTAGTTGATTCTGTACAAAGAATCACTGTTGCTTTGGTTTTCTGAAGCCCCATTTTGGTTTGATTGACTTTGTTCATCTGCTGGTGGTTGTGTATTTTCTATTGACCCCTCAATTGATGGTGGTTGAACATTTCCCTTTAATCCTTCGGCTGATTGATTTTGATTATTTTCAGGAATAGTTACTTCCCCTTTTGAAGATTGAGTATTCTGTATTTCTTCATTTTTCTTGGGAGTTGGAGTTTGGCAGTTCACCGTAATGGTTTCACTCCATAGTTCCTGTCTTGTGTCATACTTATTCGCGTGCCCTGGGCGTTGAAGTGCCTTAAATTTATAGTTTCCAGGTTTGTTGATCGTAAATTTTAGTGCACTTGTCTCACCAGATTTAAGTGGTTCAACAATCCCATCCCCTATCTTTTGACCATCCTTTGGATTTTGACTTTCTTCGTAAAATACTTCAAATTGAGACTGACCTTCCATATCACTGCCACTATTTTTAATTGCTACTGAAATTTCAACTGCATCACAAGCAGTAATAAGTTGATCTTTTTTATTCGTAAATTCTAGCGAACTCTTATCCCATTGTTCTTGCCAGGTTCCTGCAGTAATGGTCCCACTAATTTCCGAAGTAGAATTGAAATATGCACTGGTATCAGAGGATAAATATCCCATTGTAAACATCAGTACATACCAAATTGCGATGACTTGGGATAAAAGACTAATCTTTTTATTTTTTTTACTAAACTTTTTTAATCGAGTATTTCTAATCTTAATCACACCCCTCATCTCCTCAATTTGCTTTAAAAATATATTTATTATGTATAGATATTTATTTATTCTTTACGATTTGAATAAAAATAAGGGTAAATTTTATTTAAATCGTAAAGAATAAAGTAGTATATTTTTTAAAAGAAGGATGGGTTTACCCCACCCTTCTTTTTTCTTTTAATTATCTAGATGTACCGGCTGTTTGTTTAGCATCGAAATTCCAAGTAAGTTTTAGAGAATCTCCTTGGAAAACATTTTGATCACCATTATTAACAAATTCGAACAAAACGGAGAATTCATCACTTGTTTTTGATTTAAGACCATCAGGCTCTCCACCTAAAATCCAACCGAGCAAATCTCTTTCCACAACGTCTGTTTGACTTAAGGCATATAATGTAGTTTCATGAACAACTTCAGTTCTCTTATCTTTATTAACTAGGAATTTCACTTTGATGTCCTTACCTAAATCCTTACCAGCATTAGGTAATCCGTTGTCTGTTACAACATATCCAGAAGTTAATAAAACCTTGGATACATCTAATGATCCAGTGTTATTTAATTTAAATGTTCGGAGCATTGTATCTCCAGGTTTTAAATTGGAAACGTCAATTATTGCATTAGCTTTATCATTTCCTTGTACGTTAATATCTAACGTACCATTAGCAAAGTTACTAACATTTGTTTCAACATCATTAAAGTACGCATATGTACCTCCACCGATGAGTGACAATCCTAGTGCTGCTGATGCTACGCCCAAACCTAATTTCTTTTTAATACTCATTTTCTTTTCCTCCTCTTAATCCCTTTATTTAGATATAAGATTCGTTCTTATTAACGAACTTACAAATTGAGTATATGACAAAATAACGAACTTGGAAAACCTCAAATTCCTTCAAATTTTCTTAATAAAGAACATTTTGACCATAATTCTTTCTGTTTCCTCCCATTTTCTTACTATTTTGTATTTTATAAAGAATTAATTGTTCTTTATAATGTATTTATCCAACTAGACATAAAGTGAATTAAATTTAAAGGGGTATGGTCCATATGATTGGGAAAAAGATTAAGGAGATGAGGCAGGAAAAAGGTTTTTCAATCAGTGAGCTGGCAAAGCTGGCAGATGTGTCAAAGTCGTATATAAGTCAGCTTGAAAGGGGATTGCAAACCAATCCTTCTCTTCAGTTTTTACAAAAGGTTGCTATTCCCTTAGATACTAGTATTGACGATCTGTTAGAGGATCTAAAGTCACAAAACCAGTTTGAGAAAAGTCTGGATGATGAGTGGAAGACATTGATTCAGCAAGCCTTAAAAGATGGCCTAAAAAAAGAAGATTTCCAGGAATACTTAAATTACATAAAGTTTCAAGCCTGGATGAAGAAACAAAACTACAAGTAAAATAGGTACAAATCGATTATGTAAAAACCCGAAAAAGGATATGATAAGACTTCCTTCGTCGGGTTATTTGCTTAATTCTTTTTTAGTTTCCCATATCCATTGACTGATGGTCCTTAACATCTACAGACTTAAGGGTAAGACTCTTTGTTAAACGATCCTTTTGGCCTGCTTTTATAGCATCTGCATGCTCTTGGGTAATGGTTCCGGCTTTGACTGCGTCATCAACGAGTTTATTTTCAACATCCTTTAGCTTTTGTAAGAATTCGGCTTTCGTCATTCCCTTATCCTTCGCAATTTGCACTAATGTTTTCCCTTTGTTCATTTCTTCTATTATTTTAATAGGTAAAACATTAAATACTTGTGCTGCTTCACTTACCACATTCATTTGCGATAGGCGGCTCCTGCGAATGGTATTTCCGGTTGATCCTGTCTTATTCTTTGACTTGGGTGGGGAATATTGGCTCATTATGGCTTTTGCATTGACTGAAGGTGGCTTGTTTTTACCCTTAGCAAAGGCAGTATTATTATTATGCCAAGCTGTTGCAACTGTCCCCAGAATTAGCAGTAAGGCTATAAAAACTGAGACAATCAATTTTTTGTTTTTCATTCATAAACCTCCTTAAAACAGATCTCTTACCTTAATGGCAGGTTCATCCTTAGTGGTCAGCTGCGAATCGACTACTTTTGTATATTCGCAGCCAAGCCTCTGTCACCTAACTCAATTCTTCCTTAAGGTGTTAGGACACTTATTACATTTGACCATGTGGAGTTTCCAATTTGATTTACAGCACGCACTCTAATATAGTATGTTTTCTTCTTAGTAAACCCTGACCTCGAGTATAGCGTCCCAGTACTGCCAGTATTATAGGTTGATACATTTGTAGCAAATGTTGAATCAGTCGAAAATTGAACATCATAGCTGCTAACTGTACCTTCAGGAGCTGTCCAAGTGACCCTAATGGTATCACTTGTAGTACCGCTGGTTACAGTTGCGCCCGCTCCCGTTGGCGCAGCAGGCACAATCGTTATCGCCGCTTGAACTACATTGGTATAATCCGAAGCTACACTACCATTTACTGCATTCACTCGATAAAAGTAGCTAGTTCCAGCTTCTACAGTAGTGTCTGTGTACGAAACCGTTGTTGCACTGCCAGTTTTCAAGCCCCGTGAAGCGATTGCAGTGAAATTTATCCCATCTGTTGAACGTTCAATTGTAAATGCCGTCTCATTCAACGATTGGTCTATCCACGTCAGCTTAACACCCGGCCCAAATACCACACTAGCTGTTAGATTGCTAGGAGCTGTAGGTGAGATATCCGAAATGGTCACACTTGATGTGTTTGAATAAATAGATTCAACTGTTCCATTGACTGCTTTTACACGATAGGTGTATGTCGTCCCTGCTTTGAGATTAGTGTCTGTTAACTGGGTACCTGTCGGCTTTCCTATTACGGTAAAGTTCTGACCATCCGTTGAACGTTCAACAATATATCCGGTTACATTTGTTGCATTATTTTTCCAGGTTAAGTTCACACTTGCCCCTGACTGTGCAGCCGTTAAATTACTTGGTGCTGCCGGGAGACCTGGTGTGGTAACTGCATTAGAAGGAGTTCCTCCAGTAAGGTAGGAAATTGGATCAAGCTTATCGGCTGCTGTTGCGGCATTAAAAGCATCAACTCTATACGAATAAGTTGTAGTTGCTTGTGCGGTTGTATCAGTGTATTTTGTATTATTTGTTAATACCGATCCTATTTTTGTATACGTTCCAACTTTACCGTTTACAACCTGTGCACGCATGATATTGAAGCCGATCTCGTTAGAGGAATTACCCAATTTGGTCAAATCATAGTTGTCATTCGTAAGAGGTACTGGCGTTGGATCGGTCCAGGTTAAATCGACTTGTCCTCCGTTAGTCCTTGTTAAACTTAAGGTAGATGCGCTTGGCTTTGTGTTGATAAAGTTAAATTTCATGGTCCGCATCATGTCATTTTCCTCATGTCCTAATAAATGACAGTGCCAAATATATTCCCATGCAAAGTTTGTCATTTTATTGGTTACAGTTACCGGGTTTCCAGTCAGTGGATCGACATTCATAAATTGTCCAGTTGAGCCTAGCGGCATGGTTGGATCTAATGGCCGGATGCTATCAGGGACACCGAATGGTAATTTAGGTGAAATCGGCCTTAGAGCGACAATTGCATCCTCCAACGGATTCATTCTGACCGTATCTTTCCAGCCTAATTCGTTTTCATCCGGGAATCGAATCGAACCATCCCAGCCCACACGGTTTACAACTTGCACATCAAACAAGTGGAAGTGCATGGCATGTGTATCAACCCCATTGTGAGTAATCTTCCAAAGTTGTGTACCGTCACCGGTTGGTGAACCTATTGGATTCATGGAATCTGTCAGGTCCTCCGTTACTGGGTCTACATACCCAAGCATAATGGTCGTTTGATTTTGGAAGTTAGTATTAGGCATTTCCACCCCAAGGGTTGAATTCATCCGCCCATAATTTTGTTCAAACTCCTCTGCAATCGCCTTCGGCTTTAGTTCTTTCGTAATCGAAGTGGAAGTTCCAGGCGGTGTAAAGGTTGAAGTGTTATCTTGAATATTAACCCATTTACGATTTGGATCATCAGGAGAATTAGGAAAAATTAGCTCTTTTTGACCTCCAGCAAAAGCCTTTGGCATTTCCGCTTTTAATTTATCAATAGTTGCTTGAGTAGTGTCTGTTGCATTTGGATCTGCCGCCACCTTAATCTGCATGACTGTCCTAGTATTAGGTCCGAACCCAGGTTGTGTTGTAGGAGCACCACCCGTATTTTCACCCGTCGCCGACTGATCCTGATCCCCTGTGTAATAATCATACCGTGGATCAAAAGCTGGAACAGGTGCCGGTGCATCATTATAAAGAATAAGTGTCTGACCGGCATACTTACTGAAGTCGACCACGACATCAGCTCTTTCAGCAGGTCCTAGTAATAAGGTTTTTTCGGATACGTTTAAAACCGTAATACTTCTTCTGCCATATTCATAGTTGACAGGTTGATTTTTAAGTATGGCCGGATTTGGTAAGAAGCCGCTGTCATTTCCGATTTGAATCATTTCTGGGCCAACAGTCGATGGGTCTGGGACTCCGCCATCGCGGCCATCACTTGGCCAAGTCGATGGGTAACCTGTTTTATGAACTGCATCCACCATACTAACTTCACCAGCATCACCGTCGTTTAATGTGCCATCAGCATTCCACATCTCGCCATTGGACTTAGCTTTATAGAATTGAAGATTCCACATTCTATCATTTGCAGCATTCAGGATACGAAAACGGTAGGTTTTTGGATCCACTGTTAAGGTTGGATAGGCGGTACCGTTTATGACAGGGGTATCCATGAAAGCTTCAGGAGAGGTCGATACATTTGGTGTCCCTGGATTCATTGGTGCTTGCCCAACTTCGCCATCTAACGGATTTGTGATTGGACCGTTCTTCAAACCTGTATTTGGCGGCCAGAACCATGGACCATAATCCCACCTGCCCATTGGGTTTGCACCGGATAAGGTATAAGGATTTTGGTTTGGCATGTAAACATGCGGGAACCATAAATTACCCTGTCCCCCCCATTTATTAGTATCCCAAGTTGGATCGGTTGCTTTCAGCTGGGTATCAGAAGGAACAAACGTTTTGTCTTCAATGATTAATGGGATTTCACTATTTCCACTAGGGATCACTCCTCGGTCGATTAAATCTTGTTCGACCTGATCTCTAATGAGATAACCTGCGGCCTCACCGCCATAGACATTTAACCGAGTGAGCCCATAACTATGATCATGAAAAAACATTAACCTTGCACTTTGCTGGTTAGTATAAAAGAATGTCTGCGATCCGTCACCTGGATCGGGCATATCTGGTACATTCCGAACACTGACCCCTTTTGGATATGGGGTATCTTCTCCAGCCGGTGTAATCCACTGGTGTGGAGTACCATCACTAATCCATGGAGTTATTCCACCATGTAAATGAAGCGTAGCACGGTTTTGGGTATACATATTGACTCCATCCGGCCCCATCCCTGCCCCCATAAGACTTTCATCTACAGGCAAGAATAAATCTCCTCCACTCCCGGTTGGTAAATCATTCGTAAATTTAATTCGAACTGGCCGATCCTTTTTCGCAACAATGACGGGACCAAGATAATTTGGTTTTTTAATAGAAGCATCTGTTGTATTTGTTTGCCTATAGCCTCTAAGCTTGGTGGGTTGTAAGTCACTATGCATTTGTTCTTCATACTCTACTAAAGAAATTTCATAATAGTCTGAACCAGGATAGGTTGTGGTATCCGGAACAGCAACCGGGAGATACTGTCCAAGATTATTTTTATTTGCTTCACCTAATCCGGGTAATGTATCCACAAATTTCCTAATACCTGTTCCAGCAATGTGATTGCCGTTTGAATCAAATTCCGGTAGCTGGCTATTTGCATAGTTTGGCGTTGTCCAATAATCTGGAGTCCCGCCTGGAACACCCGTTGCCGCTAAAGCTCTAGATACCATCGAAGAGCTCCCCCCAAATGGAGTTACCCCCACTGCTAACAAACCTGCCAGCAGCCCTAGTTTAAGTTTCCGTCCCGCTACTTTCGCCTTTTTAAACCTAACCATAGCACATCAGCATCTCTCCCTAATATATTTTTATATCTTTTCATGAACCAAACATCGCTCTTTATTCCCGATTGTAAAGATGTCAGATTCATCACTGCCACCCACTAATTGTTACGGGCTTGCTCCCAATACGTTTTAAAATCTAGTTTTGTTGATATACCTTGAGCAGAATTATCTGTTTCTAAAGGTAGTTCTACTGTAAAAGCCAATAATTGTGCCTTCCCAGGGGCCGTTGTAATTCCAAAACTGTTTACATCGGCGGAATTATTCAAATCCGCCAAATTTGTGCTGTAAAGGTTGGTAACCTTTACGATACCATCATTAATTTGCGCACCAGGAACCGCCATGATATCATTCATATATTGCATTAAAAAGACATTTTCTGCTTGTAAAAGTTGTCTTTTGGTATTAGGGTCATGTGTTGGGTCTCCATCTGGATTTTGTGCTGCCCAAGCCTTATAACCATCATTTAAATAATTCATAATTTTATCCATTTGTGTGGCATTCAAATTTGATACATTACCATTTAAACCAACTGAGTTAAACCATTTCACTTGCCAAATAATTACCTTTGCCTGTTGGGCAAATTTTTGATTATCTGCATGATTGCTTCCAGCTGCATCAGCCACAGAAATTGACTTCAATTTTGCTTCTAAGTTGCCGTCGTTTTTCAAGAATAAGCCACGGGTTTGTTTATCCCCTGGAGCCCAAACTCCTGTAGGATTAATTCCTGGAGTATCTGCATTATTATTGGTGTAAAACATCGGTCCATTCGTAGGTACATCATCTCGATTAGATGAAATATGAAATTTAGCTGCTGTAAATTGGTTGTTAGCATTCGTTGCCGTGCTTGAAAATAAGGCAAATGTTGCCCCGCCGACAGCCAACCCTATTCCCAACAAACCTGTTAACGACAATGCCATCAGTTTTCTTCTTTTATTCATTCCGTGATCCTCCTTTAGTAGGTCATAAAAGGTCGCCAATCTCTACGCCTTCTTTAGAACTTGGATTTAATCCCAGGTAATTGGTCCAACTTCCTCATTACTTCCGTTGTATTCCGTATTATTTCGAGCTTGAACGGCAGCCACTACCACATTGAATTTTCCAGTTGTTTCTTGGTAGCTGTTATCTGCATTAATTGGAAATTCATAGTCTATTGAAAAATCATACGTTTCTCCAGGTGCTAATTTAATTACATCAGGAGAGTATGTTAAAGTAAGCGGTGTAGTACCTTCAAAAATACTGCCATTTTTAGAAGCATCTGATGCCGCCGTATCAATCTTTACCCATTCATCCAGTGTCCCATCATTTTTCACCTTCATCGTTAATGTGTTTGAATCCCCTGGTGCGAGATTGTCAAAGTTAACTTCTTGTGATGCTAGTGATCCCTCAGTAATGTCAGTTACAACAACCGTTCCTGCCGTAAAGGTGTTTCCTAAATTAGTAGTCGTCGAGTTGAACAATGCAAATGTTCCTCCGCTGATTAAGGCCGCCCCCAAGACTGTTGTAAAAATTGCTCCGCCAAATTTCTTTTTAATACTCACACAAAATTCCTCCTTTTCCCTTTTTTCTTTTTTAGGTTTCAAATCCTCTATATTGAATCGCATAAGTCCCGAAGAACTTAGTGACATCAATCAATTCCAACCATCCTTATGGTTGAGGACTTTCATTCTTAGAATCCATTGATTTAATAGATTTCCAAATCGAGAGAATCGACCGAATAATCATTAAAACCCCTGGAACAATCAGTAACAAAATAGCGCCTAGATTAGATTTCACAAGAGATAGTACGTACCCAACAAAAGGAATGGTAAAGTGATCGTATTTTGCAACAACATTTGAAATAGGAACAGGGGAAGGATCATTTCCATCGTTATGATCGCCTTTTGTCATATACTGGATTGAAGAATTCACGATTTGGACCTCGATAATTCTGTGAGTAATCAGTTGATTAGGGTCATCCTTAGTCTTAAAGGTAATAATGTCCCCTTTCTTAAGCTTTGTGGGATTCTTAACGGGTGTTACAGAGATAATCGAACCCGTTTTAATTCCGGGCTCCATTGACCCAGATAAGACCGTCAAAATTTCATGTCGCAAAATCTTTGGACTTCCTCCTGAAAGCTTGGAAGAAAACACCATAAATACAACACAAACCAGCACTCCATAAATAAGAAAAGTAACAAATCCACTTACCCACTTTTTAGTTTTTGTCATTTTATTACCATCCTTTTTATTAAGGGAATTGACATTCAAAACCTCCAGTAAATTTGAATGAAATTTACTGGTAGGGACCAATAACTTTCTATATTCCAATTCATTTTGTTCTATTTAACGAACTTTATGGCAATAGTATATTCGATTTATTTCGAATAATATAATTCCAATTTTAGCCATTTTTGGTCAAAAAGTATTGTTTTTAGGTATTATACTAATATTCTCTTGAGTTTCCTCACGATAGCTTTTTTTTTATAAAAAAATAACATCGATATAGGAGAAACTTTATTCTTAATTCTTAATTTTCCTTATAATATCAACATTTATTAGATGTTAAAGCTAATTAAAGCAGACAACCTAGTTTGTCAGGATTTCAGTAACATTTTATTTATCAATATAATAATAGTGTTAATATCGCTAACTAATATCTTCCCTTACCGCTCACACTAAAAATTTTATTTCAAAAATATTACATAATATTTTGTTCTTTATTAAGAAAAAATAGTGCCCTATAATGTAATTGTGCATCGAGAAAGATTGTGATTCGAAGCCAAAGGAGAAGAGGCTATGATTGACCAAAAAATTAAGGAGTTGAGGAAGAAAAAAGGCTTTACAATATCAGAACTGGCTAAGCTAGCTCATGTATCAAAATCGTATTTAAGCCAGATTGAACGGGGATTACAGAAGAACCCTTCGCTAAACTTTTTAAGTAAAATTGCCATCCCTTTAAACACTAGCATTGAGTACTTGTTAAAAGGGGAGAGTGTTTGTGATTTGGATGATGAGTGGAGGGGATTAATCAAGAAAGCGATGGAGGAGGGAATTGGAAAAGAAGATTTTATGGAATATATAAATTTCTTAAAATTCCAAGCATGGATGAATGACCAAAATAAATAAAACAGCATAGCCCCCATTCCATTTCTGCCGAATGAGGGCCTTTTCTTAACAAATCCTTGGAAACATCGTTCCAGATAATCTCGTTAATAGCCGTTTGGAACCTAGCGGAGTTTCTAAAAGCAATTGTCCTTTTCCTTTGCCAATAATGCTTCCGATCTCGACTGCATCCTTGCCCTCAGGGAATTCCCTCCAACAGTTAGAAATGCATCAGCTTCAGGGATACTTTCTTCATCAGCCATCACGTATTCCCCTTTATAGTATTTTAATACTTATTTCATGGTAGCTTCATTTTGGTAGCCAGATGCTGCTAAAGTATAATGCTTTTTACGACGGATTTGTTCCCATAAAAAAGACCTTAAGAAACTAAGTTTCTTAAGGTCTTTTGGGACTTCATTTATGCTTCGACTACTTCTTCTTTTTCTTCTTCTTGTTCTTCTGCTTGCTGCTTCTTTAATCGTTTTCGATAAACGAACTTCGATAAATTAATACTTACTTCATATAGAAGCAAGAGTGGCAAAGTTACGACAAAGTCAGACATAAAGTCCGGTGGTGTAATGACAACCGCAATGATGATGAGAACAAAATAAGCGTACTTACGGATTTTTGCCAAGACAAACGGATTTATAATACCCAGTGAAGTTAAAAACATGACAACTACTGGAAGTTCGAACAATACCCCGAATGGAAGGGTCATATTTAAGATAAAACTAAAATATCGTTCTGCTGTGAAATTGGTGACAAACATATCCTGTCCCATATTCACCAAAAAGTCTAGTACCATTGGAAATATTGCAAAATACCCAAATGCTAGACCGCAAATAAATAAGAGGAATAAAGCAGGAACATAGGAAAGAGTGACTTTTCTTTCAACAGGCCTTAATGCTGGCTTAACGAATATCCATATTTGCAATGCTAAGACAGGAATGGTGCCTGCAATAGCTACAATACCAGCAAGCATGAAATAAATCCACATAATATCACTAGGTCCGAGAACGAGCAGCTTCGTATCGCCGACAAACCATTTATAAATATCGTCAACATAAATAAAACCCACGATAAAAAAGACCACAAATGCCAGAGCAGAAATAATGATTCGTTTTCGTAATTCCTCTAAATGATCAACTAAATTTAATTCTTTATCTTCCATGTACTTCCCCTGCCAATTTCAAAGGTTGAAAAAAAGAACGCGAATCATACTCACAGTCAGTAATGGAAATGTAAGCTACTAACAAAGTGAGATTACCATGTTTCACGCATCATTATAGTTATAAACTTCGAGAGAAAAAGGTGCAAGACATAAAATCTTACACCTTATTTAGTCAATTTTTTCTTTTCTTCGTTAATATCTTCCATCACATCATCCGTAAGTTCACGGGTTGATTTCTTGAATTCTTTTAACGTCTGACCGAAAGCTTTACCGATTTCCGGAAGTTTCTTTGGTCCAAAAATAATTAGAGCAAGTGTTAATATTAAGATTAATCCGGGTATTCCAATATTTGAGAACATGGATTTACATCCCCTTCAATTGTTGTATATTACTACTATGATTATAGTATTGATAAATCCTTTTGCGTTAATTTTTAGCAATAATTCATAGTAATTTCACATAATCACATAAAAATTACTTATATGTGACTTTTAGCATTTTCATTCCCACTAGTACTATAGACAATTTATCAATTACAATGGATTAAGTCAATGTTTGAATTGTTAATTAAATTTTTAAAATATTTTGACAACAGAATTTTTATTGCATATAATTTGAACAATAGAGACATATACTAATGAAAATTAAAACCAATGAATTGGATGTGATGATGATGGAATTTTCACTAAGCAGTTATGATAGTGCCATGCCAGTTGAGGTAACAATTGATGATGACAATGGAAGATATACCATTCGTAAAAGTGACCGAAGTGGAGAATACTTCAATAGTCCCAATGAATTAATTGCTTGGGTGAAATCTCATTTCCATGAGGAAGAGTTTTGCCATCCACAAGAATTCAGAGGTATGCTAAAAAAAATGGCAGAGTATGAAAGTAACGGAACATATTTGTGAAACTAATTTGGGAATAGTAAATGAGCACCAGTTGGACATCTACTGGTGCTCATTTTAGGTTTACCATCCCTTGACTCCCTTACTGAGTCTTCCGTTCATAAATCCTAAACTCATAATCATAAGGGTTTTTTTCATTTTTTATCCCTTTTTCAGTAGAGATACAGGCCCACTGATTAGAATTAAATTCTGGAAAAAAGGTATCCCCGTCAAAGGTTTCATTTATGTATGTAATGTATAATCGATCTACATATGGAAAAGTCTCTCGAAAAATTTCTGCGCCGCCAATCACAAAGATTTCATCATTTCGCTCCCGACTTTCCTTTACAAACTCGTCAACTGAATTAAAAATGGTACAATCTTCACATCTATAGTCAGACTGGCGGGTTATCACAATATTTTCCCTTCCGGGCAGAACACGCCCAATCGATTCATGGGTTTTTCTCCCCATGGCGATAGGGTGGCCCATGGTTACTCTTTTAAAGAACTTCAAATCCTCGGGCAAATGCCATGGAAGTTGATTTTCTTTCCCTATTACCCGATTTTTATCCATAGCTACGATAAAGGAGATCATACACTCACTACTCCTTTAATGTGTGGATGTGGGTCATATCCTTCTAATGTAAAATCTTCATACTCAAAAGAATAGATATCTTGTACGTTTGGATTAATTCTTAAAATTGGTAATTTTCGTGGTTCCCGTCCCATTTGAAGTTTTATCTGCTCAAGATGATTTTGGTAAATATGGACATCTCCAAATGTATGAATAAATTCACCTGGTTTTAAATCACATACTTGTGCGATCATTAACGTTAACAGCGCATAGGATGCAATATTAAACGGGACGCCAAGGAAAACGTCTGCAGATCGTTGATATAACTGACATGACAGTTTCCCATCTGCTACATAAAATTGAAACAAGCAGTGGCATGGCGGCAGGGCCATATCATCGATTTCCGCCACATTCCAAGCATTAACAAGCAACCGGCGTGAATTTGGATTTGTCTTAATTTGCTCTATTAATTCGCTGATTTGATCAACGGTTTTTCCAGTAGCCCCTGTCCAAGAACGCCATTGGTGTCCATAAACTGGCCCCAACTCACCATTCTCATCAGCCCATTCATTCCAGATCCGCACCCCATTTTCCTGAAGGTACTGAACATTCGTATCTCCTTTTAAAAACCACAATAATTCGTGAATGATCGATTTTAAGTGTAACTTTTTCGTTGTTAAAAGCGGGAAACCTTCCTCTAAGTTAAATCTCATTTGATAACCAAAAGTGCTAATCGTTCCCGTACCTGTCCGGTCACCCTTTACGTTACCATTTTTTAATACATGCTCACATAGCTCTAAATATTGTTTCAAGTTCGACACTCCTATCTTTACGTTCTTTTTATTTTATCACAAACCTAGATTTGCATTTAATTAAATTGATACAAAGAACAGGAATGCGGGGGGATTATATTGAAAAAGAAGCTGCTAAGTTTGCAGCTTCTCCCAATAAACGTTAAACCTCTAAACCAAAGTTTCGGCAAAGTGCGGCCAATCCGCCGGCAAAGCCACTGCCAACAGCGTTAAATTTCCAATCACCATTGTGACGGTACAGTTCACAAATCACGACTGCTGTCTCTACTGAGAAATCTTCACCAAGGTCGAACCGTAAAATCTCTCGTCCGGTTTCTTCATCAACCACCCGTGCAAAGGCATTAGAAACTTGACCAAAATTTTGATTCCTTACATCGGCATCATGAATGGTCACGGTAATCGCAATTCGGTGGACATGGGAAGGAACTTTACTAAAGTCAATTATAATTTGCTCATCGTCCCCGTCCCCTTCACCTGTCCGGTTATCACCTGTATGTTCGACTGCTCCTGACGGATGGACTAGATTATTATAAAAAATAAAGTCAGAGTCCTGAAGCGCTCTACTATTGGCATCTGTTAAAAATGCAGAAGCATCCAAGTCAAAGTCATGCCCGCCATGGTAACGATTAGTATCCCAGCCTAGACCAACAATGACCTTTGTTAAACCAGGATTCGTTTTTGTTAAGTCAATTCTTTGCCCTTTTGCTAAGTTAATACCCATTTAGATCACCTCGTACTGAGCTAATTATGCGAAATTTTCAACTTTGAGGATTGTCCAGCTCCAGCGCCCTAGCGGCTAGTGTCCTTCGCTCTCCGCCCTACGATAAGTCAAGCACGAATGCGCCTCCGGCTCTTCGTGTTTCCTTTATCGCGTTTAACGGGCAGTAGATTCTCAACTGCCCGTAAGAACCCGATCGGTTCAACTAACAATCAGCGAGAAAAACATTCGCTGATTGAAGTTTCACCTTATCTCAGTTGGAGCGCTCCAGGCCATACGCCGCTGACCAGGGCGCTTACGCTTTTCTTATTTAACTATACGAACGAACGACTTCACTTAGGCTGGCAGCATTTGTACCGCTGCCAATTGCTGCAAATTTCCAGTCATTTCCGTGGCGATAAATTTCCCCAGTTACCAGGCATGTCAGCCCGCTATAATTATCCGAAAGATTATAATGGATTAATTCTTGATTATTGCTAGGATTCACAATTCTAATAAACGCATTTTGAATCATCCCAAAATGCTGTTTTCTTTTAACACAATCATAAATATTGACCACAAATACAAGCTTTTGAATATGTGACGGTACTCTGCTCAAATCGACCACGATTTGCTCGTCATCGCCATCTCCATCACCCGTCAGGTTATCGCCTGAGTGCTGGACGCTGCCATCATTGCTTTTTAAGTTCCCAAAATAAATCACATCTTTATTGTTTTGAAGTCTGTCATTAGCACCAAGCATAATCACGGAAGCATCACAGTCCACATTGGCACCTCCGCCGCCGCCGAATAACCCGCCTAACAAACCGCCGCCCTTTCCACTTTGAACGGGATCCCAGCCTAATCCTACCAAAATTTTTGAAAGTCCTGGGTTCCCTTTTGTTAAATCAACACGTTGACCTTTTTGTAAATTAATCGCCATTTTCATTCACCTCATATGATTTTTAGTAGATCATCAACAAACTAGTTATTATGATTGTTTTATTTTCTTGAAGTTTTCCTGCAATTGTTCTAGACGTTTTGTCCCTTCAATTCGAGCGCGTTTGTTCTCTTCTTCTATCGCTCGTGTTTCCTGCATTCCTTTGATGATAACATTCCAAGATTCTTCAATCGTCTCAATTTTAATACTTGGACCACCGGCAAGTCTTGCAATATCGGTACTTTGCTGGGAGATGTTCTGGGCATTTTTAAGGAGCATTTCATTCGTCCGGCGATCGAGTTCACTCATGGATTCGGCCACTAGCTTTTGTCTTTTAGCCGCTACCGCTTGAATTAACCCATTTTTAAAGATAGGTATCGTTGTTACAAAAGCCGAATTAATTTTTCCAATCAGCTTCGTATTTCCTCTTTGTAATAAACGAATTTGCGGTGCTGTCTGTAACGAAACCATTTTCGCCATTTCTAAATCGTAAATCCGCTGTTCTAATAGTTCAATCGCATTCTTCATGGAATCCAACTGCATAGAAGCCAGCTGATCTCCTGAAGCAACACGTGCTTCCAGCTGGGGAAGTTGATTATTTTTCAAATCCTCCACCTTTAATTCACCAGCAACAATATATTTTTCTAATGTTAAATAATATTGGTAGTTTTGCTCGTACATTTGCTCCAGCATGGTGGTAGAATCAACCATCTCATGCTGATATTTCGAAATTTCAATATATACCTTATCAATTTCGGAACCCATAGTCTGATATTTTCCAAAAAGCTTTTCAACCATTTTTTCGCCCTTTTTAAAAAGCTTGCCGAAAATCCCTCCTGATGTCTTTTGGAAATCCTTAGCATCAAATTTATCCATAATGCGGCCAAGCTGTTTCAAGAGTTCACCTGAATCTTCTACCTTGGTTGTCCGCATATTACTTAAGATTTGATCTGAAAAACGAGAGATTTGTACCGCTGGCTCTTTTCCAAATTCCAATATTTGAATTTGGTCGCGCTCATCAATACTGCGGGCTAAATTTTGAATTTCTGGTTCTTTACGAAGCGCCAGTTTAATATCTGATACTTTTGCTTCTGTCAGGACATCCCCTGTGCCTGCAGGCGTTAAACCGTTGGATGGATTAGGTGATAAATTCACTGTTTAATCTCCCCTTAAATTTTTTAAGATTCCTTGTAAAAGCCCTTTTTTGAAGAGTGAAGGCTCTTTAAATTCTAAATCAAATACAACATCATCAAGCCAGTGTTTATCAAACAAACGGTCATCAAGATAATTTTCGATATCGTTATGCCCTGGTGGATTGTACAAGATGATATCTATTCCAAATTGATTAAGAAGCAGCAGCAGTGCCGCATCCGACCTTGATAAAGGTCCGGTTGCTTCGTTGTTGTAAATAATTAATTTCGGAACATGCTGGGAATAATCAAATCTTTCCATCAATTGAATAATATTTTTTGGCATAAACATGGCCTGAGTGAATAAGTACATTTTCACTTCCTCAGGACTTTCCGTCGGTAAAGGCTTTAAACCAGGTTTTTCACAAATTCTCCTGACAGCACTGGCAATGCCTTTTTGTAAACCGTTTGCTAAGAAGGAATAGGGCCAGTAATGTGCTTGCATCATTTTTTCTGGGACCACTAGTCCATCCTTTCCAAGTGCATTCCGATAATGGAACCGGAAATCACTCGTGTTTGGAATGGTATAGGGCAATCTCCTGATTAATAAACTATGTTCCAATTGACTGAGCGATTGAAGTCTGTCCCAATATTCTTTACGGTTTTTACTAACTCCTTGTACTTTTGCAAAAACAGACGGTATTTTAACTTGTCCATTCCCTACAAAGAAATCGGGGCGAACCATCGCAATTTCTTTACTCAAAATAAATAACTCATCATAGGTCGTTTTCAACGTAATCGACGATGGAGTGTAGTCCCTTAGCTGCCAAGGCTTGTAAAGACCCGATCCCTCTTGATTTAGAATCGTCTCAATCTCTTTTGAGGCTCGGTAGGCAACTGTCGTTTTCCGACTGCGTTTTTGCCTTGGGAACGGTTCAGCAGGCTGTTGATTGGGATATTGATGGGTGAAAATTTGCTCATCCATTACTCCTGATAAAATATCTTTACCTTCTGGATGAAAAATAACAATGTCACAGCCAAGCTTGATTAAATAGTATAAAAAATATTGATGACTCTTTTTGAAGTCCCCGTACCACAAAAACTTCGGCATTACTTTTTGCGGATCAGCCTGCTCTAATTGTGATTGTAAATGGTTGATTGACCACTTGACTATGTCCACTAGAACACGTCTTAGCTCATGATTCTTTAGCCCTGTCGGTTCCTCCATTGCATATAGTTCGAGTGTAGCAATCATCGCTTCTCTAAGTTTCCGATGAATGACTGGCACCTTTGATTTTAATATTAGCTGCTCCCCATCCAGAAAGGCCGTAAAGCGATTAATGGACAGCTTTTGTTCATTATTAATATTGATGACTTTTTGAATGGCCTGAAAGTGAATATTATTAATTGTTTTATCAAGCGACTCTTCGCTGAGTAGATTCAAGTTCCATTCCTTATTGTGAACATAATCAAACAGCTGGTTATAATAGTCATCCGTATCAATCGGAGTTCCTAAAAACTTTCCTACCACTTGCCCAATTTGTATAGTTCCATTTTCCACTGAATAATTTGGCCGTTCAGGCAGTGATTTCTTCAGCATGCCCTGCCAATTTTCAAATGAAAGGGATACAGGACGGACGTTTAACTGATTTAATGTTGGATACATTCATAATCCCTTCCCTCTATAAGCGAAAGCTTTATTTAGAAAAAAAGAATCAAACCGAAGATTTGTTCACTCCTTCGCACGAATAACGGTATGCATTGTCGCGCTAATGGAAGCTCTCCTTTTCTACTAGCAAATTATGTAAGGTTTCCTTATCATCATATCACAGTTAATTAATTGGTTCATTTGTTTATACGTATGTCCTAAAAAAATGTTTCATTATTTTCTATTCACCTTGCTTTTTTCACCCTTTACCCTGTCCTTACATACTATTTGAATACGACAGTTAAGTAGGTGACCTGAATGAGATTTTTATATAAACGTCCAAGAATCGAAGATGTTCAAGAAGAATTAAATTTACTGATGGAAGTGATGGTTTCAGACGTATTTATCTATTTAGATTTATTCGTGTTCAGCATGGTCTTTACCCTGCTTTTAACTCCAGTCTTCCATTCACTATCCATGTCCATCCTATTCTTTTTAGCAAGCTACAGTTTATTTTCCTGTTTTTACCATTTTATCGTTAATCGAAAAGTAAAAAAAGGTTAAGCATGAATTAATAAATTATGAAACTGCTGGAGAATTTCTTCCCCCGATTTTACTCCTATATTCTCAGTAAGAAAATAGTTATTGGTGCCTGACACCTTTGTTAGCAAGCTGGCGAGCTCTCCGTGGTTTGGCACAAAACGGTATTGGCAGTTCTGCAGAAAGTCCCAATCAAGGATTGAATCACCTGCACCTGCAAACGCTCCCATCCCTTCAAGCTGGCAAATATAATCTAGCGCACTTCCTTTACTGATAGCCTTAGGAATGAAGTAGAGCTTTCTCCCTTGCAAGGAAATCCTCCAGCCATGGATGGCTGCAACCTCTTGAATCACCTGAAGCTCAGCTGCAGTTGGGAGACAATTTAATATGTAATAGAAAAATAAGCTTTCGGCCTGCTTCTTTTCCCCATCCAGGTGTATTTCTTCCCTATTGATAATAGAAAGCAATTCTGGTTGTGAAACAGACTCTGAATGTAAACTTTTCTCTATATGTTTAGACCATTCGACCAGGGGTTTTCCCTGTACAAGGATGGTTGCACCATTAGATGTTATGGCATATTTAATGGGAATCTCTCTTGAAAAAATAACGAATCGGTTAAATTGTTCTGTTGTCCTTGTGGTTACTGGAATAAATAAGCTAAGACAGGAGAGCTCTTTTAATAAAGTAAAGGAGCTTTCTGTCATGTATCCAATCCATTTGCCGTCTTTTTGTTCAACGTGTTTGAGGTTGATCCCCTCAAATCCTCCAAGATCCTCCAGGGCCCGTCTCGAATACATTAATGTCCGGTCAAGGTCAGAAGCAAAAATCATGCTTGCATCCCCTTAACGGATTTAATTAACCCACAGCATAAGTATTTCATATTGGGATATGCCACTACTTCGACTCCTCTTTCTTTTGCAAGCATCAAGATGTGTTGAACATATGGACTAGAGGGATCACGTAATAATATTCTCCAAGGTACACGGCGAAGAAGGACTCGGGTTGTTTCCCCTACACCCGGCTTTATAAAATGAGTGTTTTCTATGGCAAATTCACCTTGAATATTTTTCACATCCTCCATCCCTAAAAACTCTGCTTCGATCTTCTCCTTGCCCTGTTCAGAGGCAATGGCAAAGGCTTCCTTCGAAATAACTGAAAATTGATAGGTAATCAAGTCGATAAAATCATTTGAAACATCCGCATCACGTAACTCCTGGTAAAACTTAGCGCCGTGGAAATCATTCTTACTGATGTACTGCTTATTTAGGACAGTCCTGCTTACAAGCCCTGAGACGGTCGAGTTTAGACAAGCACTCGGGATTAAAAAATCCTCCCTTGTTCCAAAAAGGGTAGTGCAGTAGCCGGGATCGGCAAGGACGGCGAGTGTATCGTCAAGTCTAATTCCCCATTTCTGTTCGTATTGTTGACAAGCCTTCGTTAATTCAATCGATATGGCTCCTTTGCCGGTCCAGCCATCTACAAATTGAATCCTACCTTCCGGATGTTCATTAATAATATATTGGAGCGCATTTTCATCGATTCCTCGATCGCGTATAATCGATATACTATAATGGGGAAGGGAAACGCCGTAACGCATTTTAATATATCTTTTAATTAAAATTCCAACGGGAGTACCTGCCCTTGCAAGTGAAACGAGAACAGTTTGCTTCCCCTTGATCCGATAGATTTGTTCTGCCACTATCCCTACACACAAGGCCATTTTTTGTTTATAGACATGCAGAGTTTCCCAAAATAAATCCACATACTCCTTTGGCGGCTGATATTCAATCGGCAAGGATTCACTATAATGCCCTCCAGATTGGATTCTCGACTCCCGATTAACAGCTGAGTCTTCCAGCTTAATTTCACTTAAATCCTTTAATAAGAATAGAACATCATCCTCATGATAGGTTCCTATTTTAGCTGGTTTGTTGATTTTTTGCATATACTTCACCTCTGTCTATCGAAAAAAAGACGATTTTAATAGTTTTAATCGCAGTCTTTCCTAGTTCGCTTAGCATTGGCATCAGCTGCTCGTGATCTATTTCCCGTTCGAAAAAGATAAATAATTCATCATAATGTCCCGGTGGAATATTGTAAACAAAATAAGGAACGTCTTGGTCCTCAGGGTTGAAAAAATCCAGCCCATATCTTGCCCCATACCCTTCCTTATTTTCAATGAAGATTGGGCTTCGTGTAGTAGATTGAAAATAGATGCCATTACCCATTTCAGCCGCTAATTTCATCGGCAAATACATAAATTCACCAGTACCAAGGCAAAGGGTCTTTTGACCTGTCCTTTGTTGTCTTAAGTACTTGGCAGCAGCAGAAATACTTCCCTGAATAGAACTGTTTTCAAGGCTCGACATACCAAAGCGGCCAGTCTCTGATATAAATGGTGCCTTTACCTGCCTAGAAGTATAATTGGTAGCTGTAAAAAAGGCGCCAAGCTTAAGTATGTCTATTTGGGAATCTCCAGGTTCGTTCATCCTTTCATGAATAGTCCGTTCCTCTATTTCACGGCGTTGGTTCACTTGTACATGACCAGATAAAAGGCTGACTACATTAATTTTGATACCTAGTTTCTTTTCAAGTAAAGAAAACTTCTGCTTATTTTCCTTAGAGCGCCAATCTAAAATACTGACAACGGTGTATTCTTGTCTTGGGTATTTCGCTTGAATGGATTGAATAATATTTATTGCTGTTTTACCAGTAGTGATTTCATCATCAACCAGGATAATTTCTCGATGATGATCAATCATGTCTAAAGGGATATAACAGCGATGGGAGGTCGCATGTGAATGCTCCTCTTCAAAGGTTATTTCGGGATGCAGTCCCCTAATGTCTTCTCTAGTGGTATGAAAGAAATCAGCCGCTTTGAAGTTTTCAAAAAAGGCATGTCCCAGAGCAGTGGCTGTTTCGGCAAAACCAATGACAACAGGATTAATGCTTGTTGGAATAAACGCTTGACTTGTAAAAGAATCACCCGCAAGAAATAACGATAATATTTTATCTTTTTCCGAACATTCTAATCCCTTAACCATTTCAACATATCTAGCCGCTAGAAGAGCACCAATCAATAAGCCCTTATTAGGGTCGATCGGCAAATGCTTCCCTAGTACTTTACTAACAAACAAAAAGGAGCGCTTCTTATTAATTCGGGCCGCCATCGTAAATAATTCATCCATCGGAATCTGATAGGGACTTTCATTTACCTCTAGCTCCACATCAATAGAGTCTAAGATGCTAAACGTATACTTCTTTTTTGATAAGGTCAATGTTTGTATATTCTTCATGTAACACCCCGTAAAGCTGTGATTTTAAAAGTATTTTACTAGCCCAATAAAAATGTGGTTTAATTTCGTTCATTTTATTTGCGAAGTCACTTTTCATAACCCCTATATTCCCATTGCCTGCTTTGATAATATTTCTAGCATCACAATATTCTTCGTAGGAAACCACATTAAGCGCCTGTACGACTTTTATATGTGAGGGATGTATAATGGTCTTTCCTGTAATACCATTACTAATATCCATAAGAACCTCACGAATTAAACCATCCATATTTTCATCTATTAATTTGGCTCTCCACTTTAGCCCTTCATCCCCATATCGTTCACGAAATGGGGTTTGGCGGAGTTGAGGTTTCAGCATCCTATTATGAGAAGAAAAATATTCCCAGACTGGACCCGATACCACATATGGGCGATCAAACCGTTGAAAGACATTGATAATATCAGCGATACAATCCCTTAGTACGGCAATATCATATACGGTAGTGTCCACGCTCCGGCGAATCCCATACAATCCACTAAAGTCCGTTGCTCCTATCCGAACATTCAAAACATAATCGCTATAGCGATCGAGAAGATGCTTAATGTTCATCAATTCTTCTATTCTAGTTTCTTTTTGGATGACCCTGGCTGATTCTAAAATAGGCATTGCATAAAAAGGATGCGATTCTGAATGAATTTGGCGCACCACTTCTAATAATTTTTCGCCATTCTCCGCACTAAACTTAGGCAGGACTACCCCGGTTAATAGATTTGTTGCCGTCCCCAATTGTTCTGTAACCCGTTTGAATTGTTCAAGGTTTCGAATCCGAATAAACATAAGCGGTAAATCTTCGAAACTTAAAAACCCTTTTTTTACTTCCTCATTTAACTTTACTACTTCCCCAACAAGCATCCCTTCTGCTCTTGTTACTTCTGCATCACCTACAGCATCTTCTAGATCGATAACTAATGATGTTAACCCTTCATGCTTCTTTGAAAGAATTTCTTGGTGGATATTTGGACGGGTAGCTGGCATATAAAGTGTGGCACCTAACCCATACGACAGAAGTTCACGGTTTGTGTATTTAGTAAACTTCTCTGGCTTACGAAAGAAATACCGTCTAATTTCATCCTCGTAAAAATATGTAAAAAACTCCATAAACTCTTTCTCCCTTTTTAAAAATAAAAAATAGAGGAGACGGACTCTCGTCAGCTCCCCACATTTTTTTAAAGCTTAGCTTATAGATTGTTTTCCTTGCTGGTTTCTTTTTTCTTATTAATATTGTGAACAATGAAAGTGGCTCCAAAAGTAACTAGTAAAATGATGAAGAACGTTACGTGGCCCATGTCAATTCCACCGACGGCAAGGAGCATTTTAGCTGCAATAATAAGAATTAAAATATAAGCTGTTGTTTCCAGCTCGGGCACACGGTCGATTAAGGTTAAGAACACACCTGCGACCCCGCGCATCATTAACACACCCAGCATACCACCAATTAATAAAACCCAAACCTCTTCACTAACACCAAATGCCGCTAGGACGCTATCAACTGAAAAAGCAATATCCATTAATTCAACTGCTGCTACTGTTCCCCAGAAGTTTCCAAATAAACGAATTAACAGACCAGATTGATTTAATCCTCCTTCTTCATGTTCCTCCTCTCCAGATTCTTTTCGTTTATCAAGGAAGTACTTAATCGACAACCAAGCCAGATAGCCTGCACCTAATATTTTGACCCACCACAGTTTGATTAGGAACACACCAATTCCAATGGCGATAAAGCGGAACGCATACGCTCCTAATAAGCCATAAAAAAGGGCCTTTTTTCGTTTTTCAGGTGGCAAATGTTTTACCATTACTGCCAATACTAACGCATTATCAGCCGAAAGTAATCCTTCTAGAATAACTAGTGTACCAATTAATCCCCAGCTGACTGGGTTTGTTAAAACTTCCCCCCACATTTCCCAATTAAAGAACTGAGAATAAGTATCCAAAATATGTTGTAAAACCGTCATTAAAAAAATTCCTCCTAAAACCCGACCATATTTTATAAAAAGACCTATTGCTAGGTCCCTTTAGTTTCTATTTTCTTAGCCTATTGATAAACCAAAATCTGTTGCTAATGCTGCTAAACCACCTTGGTACCCACTGCCAATGGCACTAAATTTCCATTCACCATTGTGACGATACAATTCGCCAACAACAATAGCTGTCTCTATGGAAAAATCTTCACCTAAATCATAACGAATTAACTCTTCACCAGTAGCTTCATTAAAGATTCGTGCATAGGAATTAGATACTTGACCGAAATTCTGATTTCTACTATCGGCCTCATGAATGGTAATTGTAAAAGCAATCCGCTGAACATTTGCAGGGACTGTAGTGAGATTGATTTTTACTTGCTCATCATCACCATCACCAGCACCTGTACGATTATCGCCCGTATGTACAACAGCACCACCTGCACCTTGTGGATTATTGTAAAAAACAAAGTCAGTTTCATTGGTTACTTTTCCATTTTCGCCCAAAAGAAAGACAGATGAATCAAGGTCAAAATCTTTCCCGCCATCATATTTATTCGTGTCCCAGCCAAGGCCAACTACAACATTTGTTAGACCTGGATTTGTTTTTGTTAAATCAACTTTTTGACCTTTTGATAAGCTTACTGCCATTTTTTCATTCCTCCAATTAAGGTAATAGTCTATTTACGAGTTTCTCTTAAAAAGGTTTCAATTATTATAAAAAAATTTTTCATTTCCTTCTTTTGTTGTAAAATTGTTAACTCATCCATTTCGGCGGCGTATTTTTATCCCAAAAAATAGATCCCAATTCATGGTGGTTTTGAAATTGATCATGATAGGTGTGGTAATGAAAATTAAACCAATAACCGGATTGTGGCGGATTATCCCTTCTCACATGAAAACGTAAAATATCTTTCCCAGAAACACTATTTTTTATATTAAAAATTTTCTCAGAGACTCCTGGACCAGGCTGTTCGGTAATTGTAAGGTTTTTTAAATCCTCTTCGGGAAATTGAAGAGCTGTTTCTTCTACTGCTTTTTCAATGTTTGGTAGTATGACCTCACGAAATTCATTTTCAATCACTGGTTTAATTTTCGTTCCGAATTTTTGGTAGGATTGGACTTCTGCCTGCTTTATTAGTTCTTCCATAAAGGCTTCTCTATTAAACTCTGATTCTTCTTTAATACTATTGGGCTGATTAATACTGTTTTCAGCAGCAGATGTTTCGAATACATCACGGTCAGAGATCGTTTCAGCATTAACATGATTGATTAATTGTGTTGGCGTAACCAGCCCGAATGTTAGTATAGAAACCATCACAAAAAGAGATTTACGGAGCCACTTATTCATTCTTTTCACACCTTTATACGTAGAGATTTCTGAATTTGTATGATCTTATTATACTTCTTTTTTTGAAAAAATGGAAAAATGAGATTATACTTTTTCAACTAAATGTTTTATATAAAAAAAATAGACGTCTAATGACGTCCATTTAGCAATGAGTTTCCAATGCATTCATTAAATTTTCCATTACGGATTCCATTGGCATGCCTTCAATATCATGTCTTGGAATAAAATGAACAACTTTTTTATCTTTTATTAATGCCATAGATGGTGAGGATGGTTCTATTCCCTCAAAATACTCGCGCATTTTTGCAGTGGCTTCTTTATCTTGACCGGCAAAAACAGTTACAAGGTGTTCTGGCTTTTTCTCACTATTTAAGACTGCTTGAGTGGCAGCAGGACGTGCTAACCCAGCAGCACAACCACATACGGAATTTACCACTACAAGTGAGGTTCCCGCTGTTTTTTCCATAAAGTCCTTCACTTCTTCAGGTGTCTTTAATTCTTCGAAACCTGCTCTCGTAAGTTCTTCACGCATTGGCAAGACCATTTGTTTCATATATTCTTCATAAGCATTTGACATCATTAATCACTCCATTTCTTCCTTACTAGGATACTATATAGTCCACTCTTTTACAAAACTACTGTTCCATTTTTCTAGCTTCTGTCATTTGTTTCCATACAGAACCTTTGGCTTCCTCACCGCCTTCAATTCTTTCTATGGCCATTTTGATTTGCATGCTTACTTCAAATTCCGGATCGTTTTCTGCCGCCTTTAAGGCTTTCAGCGACTTTTCATCTCCTACTTCATAGAGGAACATGGCGGCCCGCCAGCGCACTAACTTACTTGAATCTTGTAAGGCGCTTGCCATTTCATCAGCTGCCTCTGGAAACCCTAAATCCGATAAGCAATCGCCGGCCGTCCTTCTCACTGTTACTGTTTTATCCTTTAAGGCACGATATAATAGCGGTAAAACCTTTTTATCCTTAATCATACCCAGATAAACGGTTGCAAGTCGGCGGATGGAAGGCTTCTCATCTGCTAAGGCTTTTTCAAGTACTGGTAAATCTTCTAATTCGGGATCATCCATTTGCTCAAGAAGCTGGTAGCGAACCTGCCATTCAGGGTTTGCTAAATCCTGGATAGTTATTTTTTTACGAGTCTGCTTTGATTTTGATACCGATGGTGATTCGGGTGTTTGCGCTTTTTTAACTAGTTCCTCGAGGCGATCTTCTGGGTAGGCGGCGATTAATTCAGAAATAACCTCCTGACCGATTTGATCAAACTCACCATAACGAACACCTTGATTGTGCCATTTACGTAAGAGGATGTAATTATCTTCAGGAAGTTGTGCCCGCTCTCTTGCTTTTAAAAAATAATCTGGCATCCCAAACCTGCGTTCAGTTTCACTATCGGTCAATTTCACTTGGAGTGGGATGTCCTTAAACATTTGGACTTCTACTTTTATTTCACCAAAATGTTCATTTACGTTTTCCACCTTAACCGTTTCATCTGCTTTTTCTCCGAATGCCAGGCGGACTTGGGGTAATAAATTTTTCCAATCATATTTCGCATTCCGTTCCACTGCCAGAAAATCGGCAACATGGTACACCCCTTTGATGCCATCAATTTGTAAAATGGCTTGAATGATAGGAGGGGCATCCGCTGCTGTGTCTCTTTTATAATTATGACTCTTTCCCATTGGGAGTTCTTGATCTAAATTGATTTTCATTGTATTTGGACTTGGCGTTGGTTCAATCGCTTTTATTTTCAACACAATCACCTTATTCTATTTTTTTCTTTTGTTTAATTATCGGCAATTTCCGCCAGATAACTCCAGCGCTCAATTAAATATTCGAGTTTTTCGTTTAAAGCATTTTCTTGATTCATTAATTCCTGTGCTTTAGTAAAGTCACTGCCCACCTTAGCCAGTTCTTCAGCTACTTCTTCAAGACTAGCTTCAGTCTTGGCAATCACCTCGTCAATTTCTTCCCATTCCTTTTGCTCTTTAAAGGTCAGCTTTTTCTTCTTTTCCTTTTCTGGAGCTTTAAAAGATGAATTTGACTTTGTCATGGCCGTCTTTTGGACCTCAATGGCGGTTTCTTTCTCAAGGTATTCGCTATAATTCCCATAGAAGGAATCAACTTTCCCATTACCGCGAACCACTAACAGCTGTTCTGCTACTTTATCAAGGAAATAACGATCATGGGAAACGGTAATGACAACGCCCGGAAACTCTTCCAAATAATCTTCCAGCACCGTTAGTGTTTGTGTATCCAGATCATTGGTGGGTTCATCCAGTAATAACACGTTTGGTGCCGTCATTAACAGTTTTAAGAGATACAGTCGACGCTTTTCACCGCCAGATAGTTTGCGTATTGGTGTTCCATGGGAAAATGGCGGAAATAAGAAACGCTCTAACATTTGCGCAGCTGAAATCGTTTTTCCATCTGAGGTTTCGACTATCTCTGCTGTCTCTTTTATATATTCAATCATCCGCTTATTTTCATCCATATCTTCGCTTTCTTGCGTGTAATAGGCGAACTTAACCGTTTGCCCCATGATGAATTCCCCTTCATCAAGCGGAATCTTTTTGGCTAAAATATTTAATAATGTGGATTTCCCTGCACCGTTCTTGCCGATGACCCCAATTCTGTCTCCTGGCTTGACCAATAAATCAAAATGATTCATAATGACTTTTTCTTCGTAGCGTTTAGTGGCATCCTTCAATTCAAAAACCTGTTTACCTAGCCGGCTGCCATTTAAAGAAATATCCAGTTTTTCACCTGACTGCTTTCCGCTGGTGAGCTTATTATCCAACTCTTCAAAGCGGTCGATTCTGGCCTTTTGCTTGGTGGATCTGGCCTTTGCCCCACGTCTAATCCACTCTAGCTCTCTTCGAAAAAGGTTTTTATTTTTTTCATAGGTGGCTGCTTCATTTTCCTCACGAATCGCCTTTGCTTCCAAAAAGGCTGCATAATTCCCTTTATAAGCGTAAAGATTACCGCCGTCCAATTCAAACATACGATTTGCCACACGGTCTAAAAAGTAACGATCATGTGTAACTAGTAAAATGGATCCGGAATATCTGCTTAAATAGTCCTCTAACCATTTTACCGAATCAAAATCAAGGTGGTTGGTTGGTTCATCAAGGATTAATAAATCTGGCTCAGCAATTAATACCTGTGCTAAGGCAACCCGTTTTTTCTGGCCGCCAGATAATTCACCAATTCTCTTAGTAAAGTCTTCTATTCCCAATTTCATTAAGATTGACTTGGCATTGGTGCTGGCATCCCAAGCATTTAATGCATCCATTTGCTTTTGTAATTGAAACAGGTCTTCTTGAACTTTCATATCATTTGGTGAGATATTCAAATTCAATAGTGTTTTTTCATATTCACGCATCAGTTTTAAAATGGGCGCTTCGCCATGAAAAACTTGTTCCAAAACCGTTTTATCAGCATCTAATTCGGGCTGTTGATCTAGAAACGAAATCGTATAGTCTTTTGCGGTGATGATTTTACCCTCATCAGGTGAATCAAGTCCAGCAATAACTTTTAATAGTGACGATTTCCCTGTCCCGTTTATCCCGATTAGACCGACCCGCTCTTTCTCACTGATCGTGATCGATATATTTTTAAAGAGTTGTTTCTCTCCGTATGTTTTGGAAACATTTTCTACTGTGAGCATTTTCATAAATCTTGTCCATCCCATTCCCGATAAAATTGTTCTAAAAACTCGACAATCATTTGCTGCCTGCTCTCAGCCAATTTTCTGGCAGCATCAGTATTGAGTAAATCTTTAAGTTTTAATAGTTTTTCATAAAAATGATGAATGCTTGTTGATTTTCCTTTTCTGTATTCTTCTACGCTCATATCTTCCCTTACCGATATGGCGGGGTCATAGATAAGTTGACCCTTTTTGCCGCCATAGGCAAAGGCCCTTGCAATCCCAATAGCTCCAATTGCATCCAATCGGTCAGCGTCTTGGACAATTTTTGCCTCAATTGTTTCGAGCTTTGTCCCTTTTCCACCTTTATATGAAATCGATTCAATGATTTGTGTAATGTGATCTCTGTCTTTTTCAGACAGTTCAATTTTGTTATAGAAGGAATTAAGTTTTTCACTGCCTTTTGCAGCAGATTCATTTAGCTTCTCATCTGGAATATCATGTAAAAGTGCGGCCATTTCAATGATAAATGGGTTTCCAGTCATTTCTACATTGCAAATATGTAAGGCATTGCGCCGGACACGGTCCACATGGAACCAATCATGGCCCGTGGCATCTTCACCTAATTCATTACGAACAAATATTTCCGCTTCTTTAATTAATTTGTCATTCATTATAAAAAGCACCTGCCTTCACCCTTGCTATTTTAACATGAATAGCAAACAAAAAATAACCCCGATGCTCGAGGTTATTTTTTGTTTGCTTGGCGGCCGCTTTTTTTCTGGCTTTGCGATTGACTATTACCAATTTGAAAGTCATTACCTAATTCCACATCATTACGGTGATCCTGCTTTTCAATTCGTTCTCTGGTTTGATTAGAATTTTGTCTTCCTTGTTTGCTCATGTTGTTAACCTCTTTCATCTAAAATGGATAGCCACTTTAGTATGCACGGAATGAGCGCATGTTATTTCAAATCATTAAACCAACTAATACCAAGTGTATTTTCTCCTGCATGGACCCCAATTACAGCCCCTAGTGGGCAACAAATGATCCGAACGAACGGGTAATTCTCTTTCAATTGATGGACCCATTCATCGGTTTGTTCTTCATGTAATCCATATAATATATACACTTCTTTAAATTGATGTTTTTCATAAGCAAGACGGAAGTAATCAAGTATTTTCTCTTTAGCCTTTTTCTCTCCTCTTACTTTTTCTTTTACGTTAAGTGCCCCATTTTCGATTGATATAATAGGCTTGACACTGAGCATGCTTCCCAGGAAAAATTGCACTCCGGACATTCTTCCACTACGATGCAGCTGCTCTAAGCTGCCAACCAACACATACGTTTCATTCGTATCCCTTATTCGCTCTAATTGTTCGATCATGGATTCAACGCTGTGACCAGCTGTTATTAATTCCATTCCTCTTTTTAACAAGGCCGACATGGGAGCAGTGAGAATTTTTGAATCAATCGTTGTTACAGGAATATTGACTAGTGTAGCAGCTTGCTTACTTGAGGATACTGTTCCACTTAGTTTTTCAGAAATAAGAATTGTTACTATTTGATCATATTCCTTCGAAAGCTGCTCGTATAAAGATTGAAAAGCTCCAACAGATGGTTGTGAGGTCATAGGAGGATTTTTTAATTGCTTTAATCTCGTGAACAGCTCCATAGCTGTTAATTCCACTCCATCAGAAAATTCCTCACCATCTAATAGGACAGTTAAGGGAATGGTATATAAATCTGGATTGTTTTTTAATTCATCATCTAAAAAGGCAGTACTATCGGTAACCCAAGCCGTCTTAACCAACGTCATCTCCCCTTTATTTTTTGGTACGAGGTCATAATATCTAGTTACTATTATCGTACCCCTTATTTTGATTTATGTAAATATGTAACAAATAAATAAAACCAGCTTTCAACTACAGCTGGTTTTATTGTAATACAATCTTATTCAGTTAGCTTCTCTAACGTTGTCATCAAATAATCGGCCATATAAACCAAATCATCCATTTGATCTTCCGTAACTAAACGATCAAAATCCACTGTGAAAATCGTAGACCACTTCGTTTCTTTTTCAAGCGGATTAAAACTGGTCGATAGCGCAACCTTTCTGTCTGCCCCCCATATATTGGTGAGCCGCTGCTTAAACGCTTCATAATCAATTACCCCATCATGTTCTAGAAGAAATTGCAATCTTACATGGCACCCCGCAAAATGATCGGTAGATAGACTGGGTAAAAGTTCTGCCGCTAAATTCATTAACCTTGATTCCATTTCAAATTTTGCGATAACAACGCTTGCAGGTAAATGGAAGGATATATCAAATTGACGGGACATCTTGGCTAAATTAATCCGATCATTTCGATCTTTTATGATAATTTCTCCACCGATATCTTTATCATATAAGGCCCCTTCCATTACCACCTTCATATTATCAAAGGCTGTCGGATCAAACATTAATTTTCGACTCCTTTTACTAAAACCACTGCCTGATGATTAAAAAAGACCTATCGCATTGCCAAAATCATCTACATCCATGTTTAAAGCAGCTGGTTTTTTAGGAAGACCTGGCATGGTCATAACTTCACCAGTAAGGGCTACAATAAATCCTGCCCCAATCGATGGTTTGAATTCTCTAATTGTGACAGTGAAATTTGTTGGTCTCCCCAGTTTTGTAGGATCATCTGACAAAGAATATTGAGACTTTGCCATACAGACAGGTAAATCTGACCAGCCAAACTTCTCATAATCTGCCAATTGCTTTTTCGCTTTAGGTGAAAATTCAACATTTTTACCGCCATAAACCTTTTGAACAATAGTGGATATCTTTTTTTCAATTGAATCAGATAGTTCATATAATGGATGGAAGTTATTTTCTTCCTTTTCGATTACCTCTAACAGTTTTTCGGCAAGTTTAACGCCGCCAGCCCCGCCTTTTTCCCACACTTCCGTTAAGGCAACAGGTACATTTTCTCTTTCACACCACTCTAGAAGTGTTTGAACTTCTAGATCTGTATCAGTGATAAATTTATTAAGTGCAACCACCACAGGTAAACCAAAGCTTTTGATGGTTTCGATATGTTTTTGTAGATTTTCAAAACCAAGGGTTAGTGCTGAGATGTTTTCTTTTGCCAGCTCCTGTTTGTCCACGCCACCATGCATCTTCAATGCCCGAATTGTTGCTACGACAACGACAGCCTCCGGTTTAATCCCTGCACTTCTCGCTTTAATATGTAAAAACTTTTCTGCTCCCAAATCAGCTCCAAAACCGCCTTCAGTGATGACGTAATCAGCTAGCTTTAATGCTGCATTCGTTGCAATGACACTATTGCAGCCATGGGCAATATTAGCAAACGGCCCGCCGTGAATGAGTGCAGGGGTATGTTCAATCGTTTGAACAAGGTTGGGCTTTACCGCCTCTTTTAACAATAACGTTAAGGCCCCTTCCACACCTAAATCACCAACCGTGACAGGTTCTTTATTTACATTATAGGCAACTACCATTCGGGATAGACGTAATTTTAAATCCTTTAAGTCTGATGCTAAACATAAAACCGCCATAATTTCTGATGCCACCGTAATATCGAAACCGTCTTCCCTTGGAACACCTTGAAGTGGTCCGCCAAGACCAATGATTACCTTACGTAAGGCGCGGTCATTTAAATCTACAGTTCGTTTCCAGACAATCCTGCGAGAATCAATATTTAATTCATTCCCTTGCTGGAGGTGATTATCAAGTAATGCTGCAAGTGCATTATTTGCCGTTGTAATCGCGTGAATGTCACCAGTAAAATGGAGATTGATATCCTCCATCGGTAAAACTTGGGAATAACCGCCGCCAGTAGCTCCTCCTTTAATTCCCATTGTTGGACCTAACGAAGGTTCACGCATGGCAATCATAGCTTGTTTCCCGATCCGATTGAAGGCATCACCTAGTCCTACTGTTACCGTTGATTTCCCTTCACCAGCAGGGGTTGGATTAATCGATGTAACAAGAATAATCTTTCCGCTCTTTTTAGTCTTTAACTTATGTAATGCTTCATTTGATATTTTTGCCTTAAATTTACCGTAAAGTTCTAGATCCTCCTCACCTAGTCCAATCTTTTCGGCAATTTCGACAATTGGCTTCATTGTAGATGCTTGTGCAATTTCGATGTCTGACTTCACAGATGTTTTCATAGTCACATTAATCCCCCACATTCAGCATTTTAAGTTAACCTACTCCATCATTGTACCAATTAATTTCATTCCGATAAATTATTATCTATTAATATTTTCTTTTCTGATTATATTTTAATGTTTATAATGAAACTATCGAATTTTTTTAATATTCATGAACATTTAGGGTGAGCCGGTGTAGGATTTTAATTTAAGCTATGTATATTTAAGACTAGATAGGGGGATGGTCTCTTGCCAATTAACATACCAAAACTTTTACCTGCACGTGAGGTGCTTGAGCAGGAAAATATTTTTATTATGGAGACAGAACGGGCTGTCAGCCAGGATATTAGGCCATTAAATATTTTGATATTAAACCTGATGCCTGAGAAGGAAAAAGCCGAAACACAGATTTTACGATTATTAGGAAACACACCCTTGCAAATCAATGTAAATTTTTTAAAAACTAATTCCTATGAATCCACTCATACGAGTAAGCAGCATTTGGAACAGTTTTACACTACATTCTCGCAGATCAAAAACCTGAAATTTGACGGGATGATTATCACCGGTGCCCCTGTAGAATTGTTAGATTTTGACCAAGTTAAATATTGGGACGAATTAACAGAGATTATGGATTGGGCCGATCAAAATGTCACTTCAACCTTACATATTTGTTGGGGTGCACAGGCTGCGCTTTATTATCATTATGGAATAGGTAAATTTGAATTGCAGCGAAAATGTTCAGGAATATATGCTCACCGTATAATTGAACAAAATGATATTTTATTACGAGGGTTCGACGATCTTTTTTATGCGCCCCATTCCCGTTACACAGATGTTTCCCTTGAGGCCATTTTACGTCATTCAGAATTGAATTTACTTGCTGCTTCCGAAGACGCCGGACCATTACTGATTGCTTCCAAAAATCGTAAACACGTTATGATTACGGGGCATTTGGAATATGAGTCGGATTCTTTAGCCCAAGAATACGAAAGGGACTTAAAAAAGGGATTAGAAATTCATATGCCTGAGAATTATTTTCCAAACAATGATCCAACCCAGCCACCCATCAATCGCTGGCGTTCACATGGGCATTTATTCTTTTCAAATTGGCTGAATTACTGTGTATATCAGGAAACTCCTTATACATGGGCATAAAAATACATCAGCTTTTAATTTTAAAGCACCTAGCATATACTCGCTAGGTGCTTTTTGGTATTTATTATTCTTGTTCATTTTGTTTTTGAATTTCTTTTAATGTATCGACTCTGTTCGGGTCATCTTCAAAAAACTGAACCAGATCACCGATTCGGTCGATTGAATCCCAACTTAAATGATGCTCAATGCCCTCCACATCGTGATAAATATTTTCATCTTTAACCCCGATGATTTTGAGGAATTGCTCTAGTAATTCATGCCTGAATACAAGTCGTTTGCCAATTTTATTCCCTTTCGGGGTTAAACTGAGGCCACGATATTTTTCATAAACCAAATATTCATCTTTATCAAGTTTTTGCACCATTTTCGTAACTGAGGAGGGATGTACAGACAACGCTTCAGCAATATCCGAAACCCGAGCGTATCCTTTATCATGAATCAATATATATATTTGTTCGATATAATCTTCCATACTAGGTGTTGGCATCCCTTGACCTCCAAAAAATTACTCCATTAAAAGTTTACTATAGAAAAAAAAGAGTGACAAGGTTCATTATCATGAAATGATTTATTTTGAGACCGTTTCTTCAAATAAAAATTTCACTTTCTTTTCTTTTTCATCAAGAAAAAGCCTTGCGTTAAAGGACTTATCCTTATTCGTAAATCCTTCAATCAGGTCAGTTTTTCCTTCAGTAAGAAGCAACTTAATATTTTTTTGGGTAATATTTTTACCAAGAATTTTTTTCGAAATTGTAAAGTTGCATTGATTATTTTTATAATTACTGCAGCCATAGAAGCTGCCTTTATCAATTATATTTCCATCGCACTTTTTACAGGGTCCTAGTTTTGCAGCCGATCTTCGGTAAGACTTTTGTTTCCCAGGTGTGAAGTTATTGGTTAGGTCATCTGAAAATGTCCAATTTGCCGATTGATCTATACTCGAGGAAATTAAATGGACTACCATCTTTTTAGTTTGTTCCATAAAGTGACTGGGGACTGCCGTTCCTTCTGATATTTCTTTTAACCTTTGCTCCCATTTTGCTGTCATTTCCGGTGAGGCGAGAATATCATGACCAATTGCCTCAATTAAAATTTTTGCCTTTGCTGTGGCATATACTAAGTTCTTTTTCACTTCAATATATAAGCGGTCTTTTAACATGGTGATGATTCCCGCTCTGGTTGCTTCTGTTCCCAGCCCTTCGGTTCTGCTTAATATTTTCTCAAGCTCTTTATCATCTATATGTTTACCAGCCGTTTTCATTAATGTTATAAGTTGTCCTTCGGTATAACGCTTAGGCGGCTGTGTCTGACTTTCCTTTACATCCACTTTGACTGTCTTTCCCTGCTCTCCTTTTGTCAGTGATGGGAGTTCAGGTTCATCCTCACGTTCCTTATGGTTGAGAACTTTTCGCCAGCCTTCTTCAAGTTGGACCTTTCCTTTTGAAATAAAGGAAGCCCGTCCCTCCACTAAAGTTGTAACAGTCGTATATTCGGCAACAGATTTATTATAATGCGCTGCAATTAAACTAGTCACAATTAAATCATAGATTTTCCGCTCGTCAGCACTTAGCCGATCCACATTGGGGATTTGTTCAGTTGGAATGATCGCATAGTGATCGGTAACCTTTTTTTCATTTACATATCGTTTGTTATCAGCTATTGAGTCTATTGGTAAGGGGAAATAACTGGCATAGTTGTTCACCTTGCTTAATTTTGTAAGAATATCAGGAAAAGAATTGGCTTCTTCTTTTGTCACATAGCGCGAATCGGAGCGGGGATAAGATACATAGCCTTTTTGATAGAGCTTTTGCATAATATCTAGTGTGCTTTTCGGTGATAATTTAAAACGCTTATTCGCCTCTGCTTGTAATGCCGAAAGGTTATAAAGAAGCGGCGGTAAAAATTCTTTCCTTTCAGAGATTACCTCCGCTACATCAGCAGGCTTTTCTCGACAGAAGGCCGCCACTTTATCTGCCAGCTCCTTCGTCTTAACGCGAGTTTCCCCATCGTTCTGCCACTTTCCGCTATATTTTTTTCCATTGATATTAAAATGGCCGATAACCTCCCAAAATGGCTCGGACTTAAAACTCTCAATTTCTTTTTCTCTCTTAACAATAAGGGCTAACGTTGGTGTTTGGACCCTTCCAACCGAAAACACATCAGAGAATCCTTTTTTTTGCAGCAGTAAACTATAGAGTCTTGAACCATTCATACCCACTATCCAATCGGCACAAGCACGAGTATAGGCCTCAAAGTATAAACTTTTGGTTTCTTTCTCATCTAATAGTTTATTAAATCCTTCACGAATCGAATTTGGCGTTAATGAGGAGATCCACAATCGTTTCATCGGTTTTTTACAATTGGATAATCTTAAGATATTTCGGATAATTAATTCACCTTCACGTCCGGCGTCACCTGCATGGATAATTTCGGTAACAGCCGGATTGGAGGCAAGTTTTTGTATAATGGTAAACTGCTTTGCTTTATCCTTGGTTACTTCATATTTAAATTGATCAGGTATAATAGGTAAATTGTCCAATGACCATTTTTTCCAACTTGATTCATACTTTTCTGGCGCCACGAGCTGGCATAGATGCCCAATTGCCCAAGTAACGTAAGCACCGCTTGGAAAGGTTTCGTTTGGAAAAATTTCAATAAAACCATTTTGTTTTTTATGTTTAAAAACAGAAGCTAAAGTTGAACCTTGATCGGGTTTTTCAGCAATAATTAATTTCATATTTTTTACTCCTTTTTAATGCATCCCGGATTCATTTTCCCACTTCAAATCCAATTCGTAAAGCCTCAATATTAGCCAGCAATCAATAGTTCCACTCATCATTTCACAAAAATGACAAAAAGACCCATTTGAATAATGAGTCTCCCCAAAGTCTTATAGTTGAATAAAGCGACCCTCTATGATGACAAAAATATAAAAATATAAATCTTTAATAAATGCTGTAAACTGCTATCCCTTTTTCTTAATACTGTCTGACTCCTGGATATACCAATTTTCCTTAGGAACAATATTTGATACAGTTAAAATCAATGATGGGATTCGCTCGACATCAAAAACAATTGCTCCAATATTTTTCGCAAACATTATAAAGGCAGTTCCATGTGAAAAGTCAGCTAAGTCCTCCCCGATATGAAGAAGGGACATCAGAATGGCCTGTTTTTCATCTGCCTCAATGAATACTTTTGGTGAGAATCTTAAAATCCATTCTTCTCCTTTAATTGAAAAACGGTACATACAGCAGTCCCACCTTTAAAAGGTATTTTATTAGTTAACATATGAAAAAAAGCTATATTTATGTTTATGAAAAATATCAAATTATAATTTTCATAACTATATTAAAATCGTATATAATCAGTAAAAAAAACGCTTCCCATTCCTTGACTGTCTTTTTTCATTATTGTATATTTAAGACATCATGTAACCGAATAACATACATTTTGCTACATGATAATATTTATATTTTTGGTACCAAGAGTTGGTGTCATGAAAGGTTTAGGAGGAAGAAGTACATGCAAAACGGTAAAGTAAAATGGTTTAACAACGAAAAAGGTTTTGGTTTTATTGAAGTTGAAGGCGGAGACGATGTATTCGTTCATTTCAGCGCAATTCAAGGAGAAGGTTTCAAATCATTAGAAGAAGGCCAAGAAGTTTCTTTCGAAATCGTTGAAGGAAACCGCGGACCACAAGCAGCTAACGTAGTAAAGCTATAATCCTTAAACATTATAACCAATCAAAGGCTGACATTTATTGTCAGCCTTTTTTATGTGAATAAATAGGATAAATTTTTTCTTTTAGAAATGTCCTGCTCCAGTGCGCTTACTTTAGATTATTATATTAGTTTTTTTCCATATTCCTGCAGCTTTTCTCCCACAGTACACTGTGAAATACAAAAACGGTGTGCAGCTCTCCTGCCGCCTTCTTTTTTCAAATGATCATGTAAAAAGCATCCATCACAATACTGGTTCATCAAGCCCTCTACTTGGCTTAACAATTCTTTTCTGACCGGAGGCTTCATCCTTTTTAACCCCCTCTTCCTAAAGAATTAATGTTTTGGCGAAAATATCTTTACCTTCTAGCGCTTGGGTAGCTAATTTATCTGCTTCTTTGTTTTCCTTCCTAGGAATTACCGTAAATTTAGGCTGCATTCCTAGAGTTTTCATTTTTTCTTCAATTCGATCCAGCCATCTGTTAAGTGTTTCTTCATAGCATGGCCATTCACCTTCGAGCTGTTTTAAGACCCCCTGGGAATCGCCCTTAAATTCACAGGTCAAATGATGGACTCCCAAATCCTCTAAAATATTGAGAGCAAAATAAAATGCAGCATATTCTGCTTCATTGTTGGATTCCATTTCATCAAAACGTTCATTGGCACGTATGCGGTATTTCTTTTTACCTTGCTTAAAAAAAATCACTGCTCCAAGGCCAGCCTGATTGGTTTCCTTCTGAAATCCTCCATCAAAAAAGACCGTAATTTCGTGAGGGTCTTCCTCAACTTCCGCTAACAGCTTTTTCATTTCCTTTAAAATCCATGATGTCCCTTGTTCGTCATAAAAATACAAATCAGTTACTTTCCCTGTATTTTCAAGCTCTTCGGCGAATTGAACGGCAAATTCACCAGAAACCCATTCAGATGTGCACTGAACCTTTTCATTACTTTTTATCTTATACATCCATTCAAGCCTATATTTCATTATTTTCAGCCTCTCAATAATGATTTTCTCGTCTTACCAACTAGCTTATTCATTTAGGAAAAAATTAATCTATATTTTATTATACCTATTTGGACAGTGGTAAATATATTTCCTGCATTCCCGCACTAAAATATGCTAAACTTTCTTTATTAAATACATGGAGGAATTAGCTTGATTGAAGTGTATATTGATGGGGCGAGTGCTGGAAACCCTGGACCAAGCGGCGCTGGAATCTTTATTAAAGCTAACGGATCTACCGAAAAATATTCAATACCATTAGGAAACATGTCAAACCACGAAGCGGAATTCCATGCATTTATTCAAGCATTGAAAATATGTATAGATAATGGATATCAGCTTTCAATTGTTTCTTTTCGAACAGATTCAGAATTAGTGAATAAGGCGATGGAAAAGGAGTTCGTAAAAAATAAGCTCTATGCTCCACTTCTTGAAGAGGCCTTAATACTAGCGAAAGAAATTGAGTTATTTTTTATGAAATGGATTCCTAGTGCTGAAAACAAAGTGGCAGATGAACTGGCAAGATTGGCGATTCAAAAAAATCAAAAATGAGGAACCTAATACAACATTCTGAGACGATAATAATGAAGGTTTAAAAAGCTCCCTTCGTCGAGAAGGGAGCTTTTATTAACATCTAAATCACAAGTAACTCTTTATCTTTTGCAAGTTTTATGGCATCTTTTCTTGTCTGAATTTTATTTTCCATGAAAGTTTCTAGTAATGATACATAAAAACTGCCATCGAATTTCTTTTGTGCTTTTAATGTCAGTTCGATTGCCGTATTAATTAATTCATCCGCAGCATTCGTCGAGTGTTTTCCGAAATAAATAAAGCCTACTGCATCATCTTGAAATTGAAAACCTTTTGCTTCTAAGAAGTTTATATAATCCTCAATTGTCCCCACTTCTTGTCCAACCCTCTCCCAAAGTCTTACCATTCCTTTAAAATCTTAACTTAAATTTCGACAATTTTCTATCTTTTTTTGTACAGAGATGACCAATCACACCAACCAATACACCTAACACAGCCCCACCTACCACTTCCTCTGGCTGATGGCCTAACATTTCCTTAAGTTTAGGTGCTTCTTGTTTAAATTCAACACTTTCATCTTTATGGATTTTTTCAATTAAATCATTCATTGAGTTTACTTTTAGAGTAAGTTCACCTGTTTGGCGGCGAACCCCTTGAGCATCGTACATGACAATTAACCCATAAACGAGGGAAAGAGCAAAGTCAAAAGTCGGTAATCCCCTTTGTAAGGCAATATAAGTAGTGAGGGTCGACACACCAGCTGAATGGGAACTTGGCATGCCTCCTGTACCAAAAAACAATTCCGGTCTCCATTCTTTCTTTTTTAAATAATGAATGGGAATTTTCACACCTTGGGCTAACCCAATACTAAAAAGCGCTAAATAAACACCTTTGTTCATCCTATCACCTCTACCATTATTGTTAAGAAAGTGGTGTTTTATTATTCCTAGTGGAAATACTACAAAAAGTGGGAGGTGAGTCTTGAATGACTAAAAAAGGAAATGCAAGTCGTGGGGTAAAAGCTCCCGGCGTTAATCCACAGGGATATGGACAAGATGCTGAGTTGGCGGAAGAACCAAAAAGCAAATTGGAAAACAGAGCCAAGAAAAGTAATACTAAAATCTAAATATGAAAAGGGTGTCCCAAAATGTTTGGAACACCCTTGTGCATTGTTAGGAAATAACCGCTTCATCAAAAGGAAGCAGCCTCTGAATACCGCGAAGCTCTATTTCCTGTAATTTATTTAAGGCTTTTTCTTTTGGAATACGAAGCCCTGCTAGTTCAAGGTCACAGCTAACGGGAACATCACATTTGATCTCGGCAAGCAGTCTTGACAAATGAAGCATCTCCAAGTCCTGCTCGATTTTCGTTTTATTGGATTTTGATAAGCGATCAAGATTTGAAATAATGCCTTCAACATGTTCAAATTCCTGTAACAGCTTTAAGGCTGTTTTTTCACCGATTCCCTTAACACCTGGGTAATTATCACTAGGGTCACCCATTAATGCTTTTAGATCAATCATCTGACGCGGCGTAATCCCTTTTTCCGCAAAAAATGTTTGTGGGGTATGAACAAGGTAATTTCCATAGCCTTTTTTCAATAAAATAACAGAAATACTTTCATCCAGCAGCTGCAGGATATCTTGGTCACCTGTTAAGATGGACACATGGGCAGAATCCTTCATTTGCTGAGCAATTGTCCCAATACAATCATCCGCTTCATAACCAAGTAATCCTATATTAGGAATATCAAAGGATTCTACTACTTCTTTTACTAAATCAAATTGGGGAATCAACTCAATCGGGGCTTCCCCACGATTTCCTTTATAATCGGCAAATAACTCCGTTCGAAATGTCTTACTGCCCATATCCCAACAAACTGCAAGGTGGGTTGGTTTAAAAGAAGATACAGCAGTGAATAAATGTTTAATGAAACCATGGATTCCATTAGTCGGAATCCCTTTTGAATTTATCATAAATTGGCCTGATACAGCCGTGGCATAAAAAGCACGGAATAACAGTGCCATTCCATCAACAAGCATAAGTGAAGGTTTTTGATTTTCCAATTTCTAAGGTCCCCCTATTGTCGTTTTATAAAAAACAGCACGTCTTCCATTATAACATAAGCTGACCTTTAAAATTAGTCACTTTATTTTCCCAATAAAGTATGAATACGATAGTACCAAAGAAAGTGTATGCTTCAGGCAAACCTCTCTTATTTAGACCTCGCTTCTTTTAGTGCTAATTCTATCTCGACTAAACGCTCAATCGACACTCCTCCATCTAAGGCCGTTAGCAGGCTTACATAAAGATCCTCTGCCTGTTCCTTCATTTGCATGTTTAACCGCTTGAATTCATCTGTTAATAACATTGTATAATGATCATTTAAACGTGCTGTTTCATGCTTTAAATAGGAATCTGCAAGGGAATGTAAATTTTGATACAGTTCATCACTCATAAATTTCTTTTCATTTTTTTCAAAAAAGGACTTCGGATTCTTAAAAAAGGACATAGCCTTAGTAAAGACTTTCTGATTCACATCACGAAACGCGATTGGAAAGTCAATTTCTGGACTTTCTACTTTTTCAAATGCTGAAAAAGACAGCTCCCGATTGATATCGAGCAAATTTCGTGTAAGTGCTGATTGATAATCAGTCAACAGTTTTTCAATAAATCGGTCTAATCTTATCGTGGTAGCCCGCATTTCCTGTGCAAAATCATAGCCAATACTGTCTAGTAATTCATCAAGCGCCGTTTGAAGTGCCTTTTTCAAGTTTCGGCCGTCATCCCTTAAGGCTGATGGGTTAAATGCTTCTTTAAAGAAATCATTAAAGCGCAAGAAGACCCTTTGTTTAATGTAATAAACTAATTCTTCCGCTTCTTGGAACAAACGGTTATTCAAGGGATCTGCTGTTTGCTTATCAAATAAGGTATTGATTAATGCCTTTTGCTTTTCAAGTGCAAGTCGTTTTTGCTCTTTTACATTGCTGTCCGCTCTTGAATTGTCTATCAGGGTTTTCAACAATTCATGAACACGAGACAATTCCTTTTCAGCTGAAGAAATGGCCATCTCTGTTAAATCATTGTCAATAAACTGATAAAATGCCTGTTCAAACCTGCCCATCCCAGAAGCAAGTTCCCCTTCATGATTTGTTTTTTCTTTTAAAGCAAGGAGGCTTGATAAGGAATAAAGATGTGGTTTTCTGATTCCATACTTTATTAGCTGCTCCCCCACATATTGAGCAACTGAATTTTTTTCTTCTTCATCTTCTGCTAGATCGATGGCATTAATAATGAAGAACATTTTATCCATTTGGAACGATTCCTTCACACGCCCCAGCTGGATTAAAAATTCACGGTCCGCCTTTGAAAAGGCATGATTGTAATAGGTGACAAACAGTATCGCATCTGAATTTTTAATGTAATCAAAGGCTACACCGGTATGGCGGGCATTAATGGAATCTGCTCCAGGTGTATCCACAAGCGTAATGCCCTTCCGAGTTAAATCACAATCATAGTAAAGCTCAATCCATTCGACATAGCAGGATTTTTCTTCCTTTGCGACAAATTCATGAAAGTCTGTTATATCGGTTTCTAGAACAGTGCTTAGTAATGGGAGCAAAGAGGTATAGCCCTTTTTAAATGCTTGTAAAAAGGCATAATGTGTTTTCTCTAATACACCATCCTGCCCTTTTTCAAGCAAAATCTGATTAATTAATTTTGCAGCCTCTTCAAAATCATGAGCATGTAAATCGAAAAACTTTAAAGAGCGATTTACATCCTCCAGCATGGTGGTTCCCTCTTTAAACTTTACTAAGACCGTTCCATGGGGGTGTTGGGCGGTTACTGGCTTGATTTTATTAATCGCTGCAGTCGTTGGGTTTGGTGAGACGGGTAAGACCTTTTCGCCCATTAGTGCATTTGCAAATGAGGATTTACCGGCACTAAATGCTCCAAATAATGCAACTGTAAAGCCTTTATTGTTTAATCGATCAGCTTTCTCCATTAACTCGATCGACAATTTTTGAAAACCAGGTAAGTCTTTAATTTGCCACGAAGCTGATTTTAGTTTTTCCGTAATCATTTTTAGGTGAGTACCTGCTTGTTGATTTAAATTTTTAGCATGCTCCATCACGATTGGCGATTCAACTCGCCTTTCGGGGTTTTCTATGGTCTTCTTGCTGGTTTCCCCTTTGGAATTCACCACTTCATATTCTTCCTCATCCTGAGTAAATAGCCGAAACACATCTTCCTGAAGGTTTTCATCTTGTGAAAGTAATACTTCTACTTCTTTTTCTCGTAATAGAACATCCTGTTCATGCTGCTTATACTGTTCCAATGCCTGGATATACCTCTCCAAATGGCCAAATTCCTTATCATATTGTTCCATTAGTAACACTGCCTGCTTATTTACTGCTTCAAAGAAGTTTATTTTAAACTCTTCCAAACGATTTCTTGCCACTTTTTTAATCTCATTAGCGACGTCCTCTGTATAATGAAGGACGTAATCTCCAGTAACACGTGCTCCCGTTTTCACCGTTTTTATTACTATATCTACCGGAACCGGAATGGAGTAGGATTGCGCTATACGCTGGAGTTCTCCTTGATCAAGTTCTGTCTCTTTTAAACAGCGGAGTAAAAACTCACGTAAATGCCACTCCAGCTGTGATTTTGTTTTTGCAAGAAGATCCTGATAAAAACTCTCTAATCGCTTATTCTTCTCTTCTACTGTTTTTTGCTTAGCAAACAGTAATCCCACTTTAAATTCTGGCTGACAACTCTCTAAATAACGCTCGGCTAATTCTCTTGTTTCAAATGGCATCAGGTAGGCATTACTCATGATCCCAGACACTTCAAGATTAAATTCTTTTTCCTTCGTCCCACTGCCTTCATTTAAAATTCCCAGCTTTGATCTCAGCTTTTCATAGTTTGTTTGTAAATCATGCTTTTCTTGATCAGTTAATTCGTTTACTATTTCAAATACTGGCGCAAGCTCTTCTTCCTCCACTTTTGCAGCATGATTTAAATGATTTCGGGCAATTTTTCTTAGTGAATGAAAAATAGATATATCTAACATTTGCTCTCTTTTGGCTAATTTCTCAGCAATAAACTCCTGAAGTGGTTTAAATTCATTAAAGGGATGATCTTTTTGCTTCAATGACGTATAAAAAATTCTTTCCGGTTTTACTCCCCAGGATGCAAAAGAATCAACTACACTTTTTTGAAAGTCAGTAAAACTCAATTCCTCATTATTGTGTTTATCTATTTGATTAATGACCAGATAGATTTCTTTTCCTGCCTCTGTTAATTCCTTCGTGAATAAAAAGTTTAATTCTGCTTGGACATGATTATAATCCATTACATAAAATATGAGATCAGCAAGATGGATCGCAGATTCTGTTGCCACTCGGTGGGCATCATCAGCAGAGTCAATTCCTGGAGTATCCATTATGACTGTATTGGATGGCAGGTGGGAGTCACTATGGCTAATCTCTAATTCTTCAATCAAGTCCCCATCTTTACAATAATTTTTGACCAAGTCAAAATCATAAGGGGCCAAATAAAGCCTAGGTTTCTCGTTTTTAAAAAATACCTTTGCATAATCCTCACCAGATTTAACTTTTACCAAGTTTGCACTAGTTGGAATTGGGCTCGAGGGCAATAAATTTTCTCCAACCACCTGATTAATCATCGTTGATTTCCCTGCAGAGAAATGACCGCAGAAGGCAATGAGAAATTCACGATTCTCTAATTTTCTCGCAAGTTGTTTTACTTTTGCTGCCTGTATGAAATCCTGATGATCAAGTAAATATTGATATATGGAAGCTATTTTCTTTTTAAGTGTTTGAGTCGTTTCTTTTTGATTGGCTGTTTGCAGCATTTACTTTTTCCCCTTAACAACATAGTTATATTTTTTATTTTATACGATAATTCGAACTTTTCCTATTATGACATTCACCCCCCTAAAAACTTTTTTTAGTAAAACAACAAAAAGCCAAGGATTTCTCCTTGGCGCCCTTAGTAACTATTTATTATTGTGTAATATTTTTTAAGACGTGTTTCATGACAAATGCATAAATTATAACCGTTCCGCCAACAAAAGCAAAAGCCATATGTAACACCTTCCTTATCCGACTGTCAACTTGAGAATGATTTTCATCTTTAAAAACATTCTAGCATAACTGATAATTGTTTTCAATAACCCATGATGAACTGTTCACACTTATTTAACAATTCTTGGAATGAACCGATTGCAGTCCTCAAATTCCCCTTCATACTCCGTTAAACCTCGAAGGGCCTTTTCTTCCTCAGGGATTCGAATCATCATCATTATGACATTTAAAAATGTAAAGAGTAAGGCTGTGTAAAAGGCGTTAAACAGCAAAGGTACCACAACCAGTTCGAACGCAACAATAAAATAATTCGGATGCTTTAGAAAACGGTATGGTCCCTTTCTGACAACCGCTGCATTCTCAATAACCAGTATTTTGGTGTTCCAAAACATTCCAAGTGAAGAAATGGTCCAGACCCTCAGAATTTGAGCAAAGACAAATAGTCCAAGAATAATCGGCCATACAGGGGATAATGTTCGTTGAAGAAAAACCTTTTCGGCTAATAACCCTACAAAAAACAACACATGCAGCATCACGATGAATTTATAATGTCTCTTCCCAAATTCCATCGCTCCCTGCTTCCTCAGCCATTTTTCATTGCGCCTTGCAATAAAAATCTCCGCAATTCGCTGCAAGACAAGAAAATAAAAGAATAACAGAAATGAAAAAAAATCATTCATTTATTGCCACCTCAACAGGAGTAATTCTGAGCTAAATCCTGGACCAAGTGCCGTCGCTAAGCCAAAGGCGCCTTTGGGAATATCCTTTTCCATAAATCGTTTTAACACATAGAATATGGTCGCTGACGACATATTTCCAAATTGCTTTAAAACCTCAAGCGATATTTCATTCATGGAAGGAGGAATTTCTAATGAATGTACATAGGCATCCAATACTTTTTTACCACCAGGATGAGCAATAAAGTAATTGATTTGTTCCCACTCCACCTGTTGCTCTGCTAAAAAGCCCCTAACATTTGGCCTTAACCACTGTTCAATAATATGCGGAATATCACGGGAGAAAATCACAAACAATCCTGAATTTCTTAGTTCCCACCCCATTACATCTAAGGAATTCGGCATGAGTGTGGATTGTGTTGCCATAATGGTAGGCATTGTTGACTTGTTACTGTATTCTTCTGCCTGAGCTTGATCACCGCAAACCAGGGCGCACGCAATTCCATCAGCAAACAGGGATGTTCCTATTAAATTACTCTTTGATAGATCGTTTTTCTGAAATGTTAAGCTGCATAGTTCCACGGAAAGCACCACAACTTTGGCACTTGGAAAGGCCAAGCAATACTCAAAAGCCTTTGATAATCCTGCGGCACCGCCAGCACAGCCAAGCCCCCATAAAGGCATTCGTTTGGTATGTGGATTAAAAGACAATTCGTTCATGATTCGTGCATCAATACTAGGGGTCGAGATACCAGTAGTGGACACAAAAATAAATGCGTCAATCTCTTCAAAAGGAATTGACTTTTTCAAAAATCTTGAATTATGTAAGCATTCTACGATAGCTTCTTTGCCCAGTGCTACAGCAGATTCAATATAGGCATTGTTCTTCTCTTCAAAGTTATGCTCTTCATGAAACCAAGTGATATCTTTGACAAAATGCCTTTTTTCAATTTGCCCGTTTTGAAAGGCCTTTAGAAGTCTTTCGATGTCCTTAAATGAATCTGCGAATAACTCTCGTGCGAACTCCGAGGCTTGGTCTTGTGTAATTTCATAAGGGGGAATAACCTCCGAAACGGAAATAATGGCAGGCATCCTCATTTCTCCTTCCATGTGTGTAAGGTTATTTTTACCAGTAGATTGGAAATTATTCGAGGAGATTTTATTAGTCTTTAAGTAGATAAAAAAAGCTTCCCTTGATTGGGAAGCAAACGTTTTGAAGGTTGTTGCTGTGCATTTAAATTATATAACGGATTTGCCATTACTTCATTACGCAATCTTTTCCAATTTCATTACTCATGGTTTTTCAGATTGTTTTTGCACTTCGATCTTAATTTTGTTTGTTGCAAGTAATCCACAAACTTTACAATATTCCACTTCATTATAGAGAAGCCGGCACTGTTCACAATAATATTTCTCCAAAGTAACCACTCACTTCCAACCAAGTTAAGGTATCTATTATAATTTTATTTTCAATTTCTGAGAGTGTGAATGTAAGGGGCTTGTGGGATTAAAATCTTTATTCAATTACATTCATCACAGGTACATTGTGATGGTTCACATTTTATTCACATTTACCCCCTGTTAATTGTGATATAAATCACTGTTGTATCAAGTTTTTATCATTAACATAGTAGATACCTAAGGAATGAACAATTTGTGAACTTCGAAATTTCATATTTTACTTTCGCAATTGTTTTGTATTATGAAAGAGAACTCATTTAATTTTTGATTAAATTTCTAAAGGGGGGCTTGGGGATGGCGAAAGCCGAAATAAAAACTAACCAAAAAACAGAAGTAGAAGACAGTTCTTCTCTCAAGGGGACATTAGCATCCGTTTTCCTTTTGGGAGCATTTATCATCGTCACCTGGGTGGGTGTTTACTACCTATTCGTAGACCGTTTTTAATGAATAAAGGGGGGATTTATCATGCATATGCATAAATTAGAAAAAATATGGCTGACCTTTGGTATTAGCTGTTTAGTCATTTTTTTGACAGTAATAGGTGTGAGTGCCTTTTATCTTGGCAATAAACCGCCAAGCTGTTTAACAACGATTAATCCAGAAAAAGTGGATCAAACCAAGCCATTTGATAAACCAGGTTTACATAAGGTGGAGGGAAAAGAATGGGATTATGAATTAGTTTTTGTAGCATCCGCTTTTTCCTATAATCCTGCCCAAGTTGAAGTTCCGCTTGGTGCCAAAGTGAAAGTCATTGCCACTACAAAAGATGTTATTCACGGGTTCGAAATGGCTGGAACTAATATTAATATGATGCTTGAGCCTGGATATGTCAGCGAATATACCACAACTTTTGACAAAGCAGGCGAGTATTTAATTGTATGTAATGAATATTGTGGTGCTGGACATCATTTAATGAGCGCTAAGATTGAGGTGGTTAAATAATGGGTAACGGTGCAGCTGTAAAAGTAAAAGTAGATCCTCGCGACGCGAAGCTTTCCATGGCACATTTTTTTGTTGCCTTTTCTGCTCTTGCACTTGGCGGATTAATGGGTCTTTTACAAACTCTAGTTCGATCTGGTAAATGGGAACTTCCTTGGGGAATTGATTATTATCAAATTCTAACAGTCCATGGCGTTTTAATGGGTCTTGTTCTAACAACTTTCTTTATTATGGGTTTTCAATATGCTGCAGTAAGCAGAACAACGGGCGGTCATTCAAACGCTGCCAGACGCACTGGCTGGATCGGCTTTTGGGTAATGTTAATTGGAACTCTGATGGCCGCTACCATGGTTTTACTTAAGGAAGCATCTGTTCTTTATACCTTTTATGCTCCACTAAAAGCCCACTGGATATTTTACCTAGGGTTAACTTTCGTAGTTGTTGGAAGCTGGGTAGATGGTGCTGCACAAATTATGACGTATGCAAGATGGCGCAAGAACAATCCTGGGAAACCAAGTCCTTTATTGAGCTTCATGGCAGTCATAAATACCGTCCTTTGGATTGTGGCTACTTTAGGTGTGGCTTCAACGGTTTTATTCCAGCTCCTTCCATGGTCACTTGGATTAGTAGACACTGTTGATGTTTTAGTCAGCCGGACCTTGTTCTGGTATTTTGGACACCCATTAGTATACTTCTGGCTACTTCCTGCCTATATGTGTTGGTATGCTATAATCCCAAAAATTATTGGCGGGAAAATTTTTTCAGATTCATTAGCACGCTTGTCGTTTATTTTGTTCTTGCTTTTCTCAATTCCCGTTGGTTTTCATCACCAATTAACAGAACCTGGAATTGACCCAGCATGGAAATTTTTCCAAGTAATTTTAACTTTCATGGTTATAATCCCATCCTTAATGACAGCCTTCTCGCTATTTGCCACATTTGAGCGTTATGGCCGGTCTAAGGGAGCAACTGGTCTTTTTGGATGGTTTAAAGTATTACCTTGGAATGACGCTCGATTTACTGTACCATTTATTGGAATGGCCTCCTTTATTCCTGCGGGCGCAGGAGGGATCATTAATGCATCAAACCAAATGGACCAAGTAGTTCATAACACTATTTGGGTAACTGGCCACTTCCATTTAACGGCTGCAACATCTGTAGTACTAACATTCTTTGGAATTTCTTATTGGCTTGTCCCTCATTTAACGGGACGTAAATTAACAAAAGCAATGAATAAATTAGGTATTATCCAAGCATGGGTTTGGTTTGTCGGCATGGTATTTATGTCTGGTGCCATGCACATTCAAGGGTTACTTGGCGGCCCACGTCGTTCAGCTTTTTCCACATATGGCGGGGCAAAGCAAGCAGCTGAGTGGATTCCTTATCAGATTGCCCAAGCAGTAGGCGGTTCGATTTTATTTCTTGGTATTATCCTAGTTTTAATTATCTTTATCAATCTTGCCTTCTTTGCTCCTAAGGGGGAGGAAGAGTTTCCAGTGGCTGAAGCAGAAAATATGGAAGAAAAAGCACCGATGGTATTTGAAAACTGGAAATTATGGCTTGGTATTACTGCCGTTCTCATTCTTTTCGCCTACACGATACCATTTATCGACATTATTCAAAATGCACCTCCAGGTTCAAAAGGATTCCAAACTTGGAGTAAATGGTAGCAATAACCGATAAAGTCGTAAAAAAGGGCTCAATCCTCTATGATTGAGCCCTTTTTTCTGCATATTTTTAGAAAGACCTTGTTATTTTAACCGATAAATTTCTCTATATTTATCATATAGATAATCAATTAAGTAGTTTGGATTTAAGCCCTCCCCGCTAACATCCTGTAAAATTTCTAACGGAAGTTTCATTTTCCCATATTGATGAATATTTTTAGTCAACCATTCTTTAATGGGGAGAAGCTCCCCTGCTTCGACTAATTGATTGAACTGAGGTAAATCCTTTAGCATTTTATCCTTAAACTGAGCAGCGTACATGTACCCTAAGGCATAGGAAGGGAAGTATCCAAAGCTGCCTCCTGCCCAATGGACATCCTGCAAAACACCTTCTGCGTCATTCTCAGGACGTATGCCTAAGTATTCTTCATACTTGTCGTTCCAAATCTTCGGTAAGTCCTTCACTTCGATTTCATCATTAAATAACCCTTTTTCAATTTCATAACGAATCATCACATGGAGCGGGTAGGTTAATTCATCGGCTTCAATTCTAATTAACGACGGCTTAGACTCATTTATAGCACGATAGTAATCTTCCAAATCAATATTGTCAAACTGACCATTTGCATATTCTTTTAATAATTCAAAGTTACCTTTCCAAAATGAATAACTGCGTCCTAGGATATTTTCATAAAACAAGGATTGCGATTCATGAATTCCCATGGAAGTTCCTGTGCAAAGAGGTGTTCCTATTAAGTCCTTTGAGATATTTTGTTCATACAAGGCATGACCGCCCTCATGAATAGTCCCAAAAACAGCTGTACGAAAGTCGTTTTCATTATAATTAGTAGTAACACGAACATCGCCAGGATTCAACCCGGTAGCAAACGGGTGAACTGTCTCGTCCAGTCTCCCTGCATTAAAGTTAAAGCCCATTTTGTCTAACACTTTTAAACTAAATTCGCGTTGATGTTCTTTCGGAAATTCTTTAAATAGAAAATCTGTATTCGGCTTATTATGTGATTCTGTAACCTGTTTGACCAACGGAACAATTTTATCCCTCAAATCACTAAAAACTTGATCGAGAATTTTCACCGTTATACCTGGTTCGTACATATCCAATAAAACATCATATTTATTTTCTTCATACCCCCAGTAGTTGATAAACTTTTTTGTCATCGCTACTAATTTTTCTAAGTATGGACTAAATAAGGCAAAATTAGCGGTTTCTTTCGCTTCCTCCCAGATACTTTCTGCGTTTGATTGAAGGATAACAAACTCTTTGTATTCTTCTGCTGGGATTTTTTTGTTTCTTCCGTATTCCTTTTTACATTCTTTTAAAATTTTATCAGTTTTAGGTGACAGTGCGTGATTAGATAAATTTGCTATGTATGCAGCCATCTCTTCGGATGTGGACATTTTAAATACTTCGGAAGATAACATTCCAATCACTTCTGACCGTTGTTTTACCCCTTGTTTTGGGGCTCCAGTTCTCAGATCCCAATAAATTAGTCCAAGTGCTTCATTATAAGCCGAAATTTTTTTTACATATTCCAAAAATTCTTTTTCCAATTGTTCACTATTCATTGCAATTCCCCCTCTTATCTGATTAAATTTTATCATACAATTCTCCAGAAGTTGGTATTTGAGCCAAGCAAAAACATAAAAAAACAACAGAAGGAAATTTCTGTTGTCATTAATGAATTATATAAGGTTATGAAATAAGTTATTCTTAACGTTTTTTTTGTAAAATGTGTAGGGCAATCTAGCTTTATTTAAAGTTAGTTTTTGCTAATGGCAACTTTCCATATTTCTGGCCCTTCCTCAAGATATTCCCAAGAAAACTGTTCAGTTCGTTCCATCATAAACTGGTATAAAAGAGGCTTTGGATCATGGTCATTCACAATCATCATAGCCGAACCAGAAGCTAATTCATCAAAATTATTAAAGATTGTAGGATGCTTTTCACGCGGTGGGTAATCTGGAACATGAATAACTTTTACGTAAGTTTGCATTATTATCACTCCATTAAATTTGTTAACTTCTCATTTATTATAAGAAATCATTTACAGAAACATAGTGCATCGTATCACACTGCTAACATGATTTTATTAATACATTATTAAAACGGGGGAAATCAAGATGAAGGAACTAATTGGATCATGTACGAAGTGCCAAAAGGAAGTTTTTTGCTTGGATGGCTTTTTTAATGGCATTCAAAGCAATAATAATCTTTATTGCTTTGAATGTTATGAAAATAGTTCAAAAGAAAAAGAAAATCCGCACAGTTAAGCTGTACGGATTTCCCTTTTCTATTATTCCTTCTCGTCGAATGCCAAGTCTTTTACGGGAAGTCTTTCTCCCTCTTTATGTGTTGGCTTACGCAAATTGAAGAGTGCTTTAATACAGAATACTAACAATACCACAACCCCAATAAGGAAAATGGTGTCAGGCACCGCGCGCCAAGTTAATAATGTTTGCACAAGATCCTTTTGGAGGAAGGATGCTGAGCGTGAGGCGGCATACCCGTGATTAAATGCTTCTTTCATTTGAATGATACCAACAGGAAGTAATGATAAGAAGACCATTCCTGCAAGTCCAACATTTAACATAATACAGCTGAATTTTAGCCATTTATCATTCCATGCCTCTGGTTTTACTATATTTCTTAGAGAGTAAAGCAAGACGGCACAAGCGAACATACCATATACACCCATCATCGAACCATGACCATGAGCTGGTGTTAAGAATTGTCCATGTTCAAAATAGCTTACAGCAGGTAAGTTAATTAAGAAGCCAAGGACACCTGCACCAACTAAATTCCAGATGGCGACGGAAATTAAGAACCAGAAAGTTCCTTTGTAAGGAAAATCAACCCCGCCCTCGCGCATCATTTTGTACTGTTCATATGCCTCAAGGATTAACAAGGTTAATGGGATAACTTCTAACGCTGAGAACACAGCTCCAAGTGCTAACCACACTTCGGCAGAGCCATTATAGTAATAGTGGTGACCAATTCCGATTACACCACTGCCTAGCAGCAAGATTAATTGGAAATACAATTGTCTAACCGTAGATTTCTTTGTAACGAGCCCAAGCTGAACCATTAAGAAGCCAATGACAACTACTGCAAATACTTCAAAGATCCCTTCTACCCATAAATGGATAATCCACCAGCGCCAATAATCAGCGAATGTAAAACTCGTACCTGGGTTAATAAATAAGGCAAAAATGTAAAAGGCAGGAACTGCAATAGCTGAGTAGAATAATAGATGGATTAAACCACCTTTGTCAGTTTCTCTTTTAAGACCTGCACGAATGCCTCTATAAACGATAAACAGCCAAATTAGCATACCTGCTATCAGAATCAACTGCCATATACGGCCAAGCTCAATATATTCCCAGCCATTGTGACCAAGCAGGAACCAATTGTTTCCTAAATAACCGTTTGCCCCCAGCCATTCACCCGCCATACTGCCGGCAACGAGGACCACTAATGCCCAGAATAAGATATCAACTAATAAACCCTGTTTCTTCGGCTCGTAACCACCCACGAGTGGAGCAATATAGATCCCCATTCCTAACCAGGCAGTCGCAATCCAGAAAATAGCTAATTGTAGATGGTAACCCTTCGTAATATTGAAAGGAAGGATATCATGTATCCACTTTATTCCAAAAAAACTATCCGGTTCGATGTAATAGTGGGCTAGTAAGGCGCCCAGCATACATTGGATAAAGAATAAGGCTGAAACAATGACAAAATACTTGCCACTTTTTACTTGTGAACTTGTTACAGGCATTTTGTGTAAATCAATCCGTGGAAACTGACCCTTTTTATAGGCTTCCTTCATTCCAAATTGATATCGATAGAATACAAAGAGGATGACTCCCACCATTAACACGAATATAGTAATACTTGCACCGCTCCACCAAACAGCAGAGAACGATAATTGGTTTCCTGCATCCTCGTAGTATGGCCAGTTATTTGTATAGGTTATTTCATCACCTTGACGGACAGTACTGGATAACCATGCCGTCCAGAAGAAGAAATCTGAAATTTGGGTTATTTGATCACCCTTGGCAACATAAGCGCGATTTGTTTTTGGCATATCACTATCTTTAATAAGATTTGCCTTTAATCCCCATCCATCACCCTTTGTAAACACTTCCTTATAATGCGCTCTAACTTTTTCCAGTCCGAATACTTGTGCGTTTGTTAACTCCATTGTATCCTTCCCGCTATCATAGCGGTTTTTTCGCATTTCTTTAATGACATTATTTTTAATCACTGATTTTTCATCACTATTTAAGTCCGCAAAATCCTTACCATACTTTTCATTTGCTTTTAAATCCTGCATTCCTTCTGTATAAATCTTTAGAGACTCAGCCGTATAATCAGGACCCATGTAAGAACCGTGCCCTAATACTGTTCCATAATCCATTAAACCATACTTTTGAAAAACGGCTTGACCACCCATAATAGATTCTTTTGTAAAGAGAACATCACCCTTTTCGTTTGTAACCTTTATAGGTCTCGGTGCCTGTTCCTTAAATATCCAATAACCTCCAACTAGTAAAACAGTGAAGCTTAGTAGAATCGTTATCATCAAAACAGATTTCAACAATCCATTTTTCTTTACTTTTACCACTTTATTAGTGGTTGTTCCCCGCTGTATTTCCATTCCAGATTCATCCTTTCCTATTTCGTCACATTTGTATTGTAACTGTCACTTCTCGTTCACAAAGTGAAGGACCTCATCTAGCAGGTGTGATATTTCACACACTACTGAGAATTATTTTCAAAAAGGAATGCTCCTATGACGGGGGTCACATAACAAGTAAGGAATCACTGCTACAATGTAAATAAATCGAGTTAATAATATAAGGATGATGGAAAATGAAACGTGAGGATATTATAAAAAGATTATCTGAGGTTCCTATATTTAGGGAATTATCTGCAGAAGAACTGGATTCAATCGTAAAAGTAGCTCAAACACGTTTTTATAAACATAAAATGTATGTTTTTATGCAGGATGACCCTCTTGACCGAGTTTTCTTTATACACAGTGGTAAAATCAAAATTTATAAAACCGATCAAACTGGTAAAGAACAATTAATCTCAGTCCTTGAACCAGGAGAAATGTTCCCGCATGCCGGTTTTTTCAGGAACGGCAATTTTCCTGCCCATGCGGAGGTTATGGAAGATGCTCATTTAGTGATCATTCCCATTGTTAAATTTGAAGAAGTCTTAATTGCCTATCCTGAACTCAGCATAAAGCTCTTTAAAGTGTTGGGTGAAAAAATTGTCGACCTTCAAGGAAGATTGGAAGCACAAGTGCTCCATAACACCTTTGAACAAATTATTTTACTTCTGATAAGACTTTGTAAATCTAACGGTGAAAAGGCCGGAGATCGGTATAAATTGACCACCCAATTTACCAATCGAGAATTAGCCAATATGATTGGAACATCTCGAGAAACGGTAAGCAGAACGATTAATCAAGTGAAAAGGAAGGATTATATAATTCAAGACGAGGATGGTTTTTATCTTATCGACCGAGAGGCACTACAACAGGAATTATTCTATTAAACCTATTTCTATTCGCCATCCACAAAAAAGCGGGGGAGCCATGGGCCCCTCCGCTTAAAATTTTTTAATTTTCACTGTCAGTTGGTTTGGTGGGCAATACTGCCTTTATCTCTTGCAATACCCTTGGATTGATATCATCTTCTATCAATATATGAACCGTTCCCTGGTCTTGCTCACTCCTAATTAAACGCCCGACTCCTTGCCGAAGACGAAGAAGCATATACGGTAAATCTACTTCTAAGAATGGTTGGTTAACCCCATTCCGTTTAGCAGTAAAGACCGGATCATTAGGCGGAAATGGTAACGAAAAGATTAAGACATTTTCAAGTGATCGGCCAGGGATATCAAGGCCTTCCCATAGATGGATAGAACAAAGAACCGCATGCTCATCATTTTGAAATTTTGAAACAAGTGTGCTGATTTCTTCGTCTCCTTCAAAGTAAATCGGGTAGGTAACTTCTTCTGGCAGGTGTTTTTTAAGATAGGACAGTTCTACCTTATTATTTAGCAGAATTAAGGCCCGGCCCTCTGATTTGTTTATCATTTTTACAAGGTAGTTGGTTTTTTCATGCATGCTTTCTTTTGGAAAATGCGGGAGGTACACTTCCATCTTTTCATCATAGGCAAACGGTGAAGCTACGGAAAAAGATAGATATTCCTGAACACCAAGACTCCCCGCCATATAGTCAAATGACTTTTGATTGGACAGGGTTGCAGAAGAAAAAATAAACGGTTTTTTCTGAGAGAAAACCTCTTCACGCATCACCTCTTCTACCATTTTAGGCATGATGACTAGCGTCCGCTCCCCGCCCTTTTCTTCAAACCAAGTGATCCCATTTAATTCTTGAAGAAAAAGAGATAAAGAATAAGTGATTTGCTCTAAATACTCCTCCACAATTTTTAAATCATACTCATTAATTACATACAATTCACTTTCAAAAACGAGTTCTTCCTCTAACGCTTGAAGGGTTGCTAATAATTTGCGGCATGATTTCATTACTAAAGGGTGCTTGGTAATGATTTGTTTATCAGAACCTAGCGATTGTGAGGAGAATTGTGAAATACTATCAAAAAATGTCTCATTATCCAATAGTGCCTCTTCAATCGTATATAACGTCTTTTCCCTTACTTCATTTTCCATTAACCTTGTCAACAAGGTATCTAATGTATAGTCAGTAAAGCGATAGCTTAATGCTTTTTGGGCTGCATATTCCAGCAAATGTCCCTCATCAAAAACAACGGAAGAATGCTCAGGTAACAATGGCAGCTGTCCTTCTCGCTTACGTGATTCCTTCGTCCAAATATGCTCCATATAGAAATCATGGGAACAGATGATAATGTCAGTAGCATGACGATAAAATTCTCGATGCAATGTCAACCCGCAACGATGACGTTTCTCACAGGAGAAACAATCTTGAAGCTGATCCCAATTGACATCATTCCATACTTCATCGGACAAATTTGGAAAATCACGTCTGTCTCCGTACCTTTCAAACGTCTGCATTGACCCCACAGAATGGACGAAATCAGGCAGATTAACATAGACATCTGAAATCTCGTCTGAAAAATTATTATTCCGTACCTGGTCCAGCTTTTTTAAACAGAGATATTGATCCCGTGATTTCGCTAACCGCACATCAATATTCAACTCAAGAATCTTCTCCAGCTTAGCAATATCGCCTTCTTTTTTGACAAGCTGCTCAATTAACGTTTCATCTGCACAGGCAATTACAGCGGGCCGATTCGTATATCTAGCGTACATGACCGCATATAGCAAATAGACGATAGTTTTCCCAGTGCCTACTCCTGCCTCTGCAAACATTACCTTTTTATCTTTAAAGGCATTTTCCAATTGAAAAGCCATATAAATTTGTTCATCCCTTAGCTCAAAGCCAGCATCTGGCAAGATATCGTAAAAGACATCCCCAATCCATTCACTTAATTTCTCATAAAAGGATTCAGTTTTGGAAATTTCAAACGGCATCCGGTTCTGCATGTAATCCCCTCCACAAACAACAAGCATCAAAAATGCACGACGCTTGTTATATTAGTCTATTTTATCATTCACCATTTGGACGCGGGGGTTTCTTACCCCAATATTGATATAAGTCTGTTCGGATAAAGCCATTAAACAATTTTCTTTTCTTCGTTGCTGGCTTTCCGTATAGCTGCTCAAAATTTTCATTAGAAGTTAAGATATAAATAGACCATGTATCCAACTTACTAAAAGCCTGACCCATTTCTTTATACATATGTTCAACGGCCTTTTTATCCCCTAATCTCTCACCATATGGAGGATTACCAACCATTACACCATATTCCTTACTAGTTGAAATATCGCTAACTTGCATTTGTTTAAAATGGATCAAATCACCAAAACCTGCCTCAAAGGCATTTTCCTGTGCTATTTTCACCATTCGATGGTCAATATCAGAACCTGTTATATCAATCGGCTGATCATATTTTGCCAAGTCCTCTGCTTCCATCCGGGCATCATCCCATACCTTTTTAGGAAGCCAATTCCAAGATTCTGAAACAAATTCTCGATTAAAACCAGGTGCAATATTTTGCCCTATCATAGCTGCTTCAATCGGAATGGTACCTGAACCACAAAAAGGATCAATAAACGGGCGGTCAGGATGCCAATTTGTTAACATGACAAGCGATGCTGCTAAAGTTTCTTTTAATGGTGCCTCACCTTGATCAATCCGGTAGCCGCGTTTATGGAGCCCTTGGCCGCTGGCATCAATGGTAATGGTAGCAACGTCCTTTAACAAAGCAACCTCAATCCGGTAAAGTGCCCCACTTTCCTCAAACCAGGTACTCCGTTTATAATGTTTTTTCAACCTTTCTACAACAGCCTTTTTCACAATTGCTTGACAATCGGAAACGCTAAATAGTTTGGATTTTACCGACTTACCGATAACAGGAAATTCTGCATCTTCTGGCAAGAACTTTTCCCACGGCAGCGCCTTTGTTTTCTCAAATAATTCATCAAATGTATACGTCTTAAAATCGCCAACCTTAATCTTTATACGATCAGCGGTACGCAGCCATAGATTACTGCGGGCAATTGCCGTTTCATCACCAGTGTACATAACTTTCCCATTTTCAACTTCACATTCATATCCAAGCGACCGTACTTCTTTAGCAACTAAGGCTTCAAGCCCCATTGCAGCAGTTGCAATTAATTGAAATTGTCCCATATCTTCACCCTTAAATAAAATTTCATATGTATGTTTACATCTATATGTACTCTCTAACCAATACTATTTGTTTGCTTTCATTATTGACAAAAATCAGGTAACGAATGCAGCTTATCGACAATAAAAAGGCTCCCCATATTAGGAGAGCCGTTATATCCAGCATACAATCCCATTAATAACGTTCTGTAAGCCATGTTCTGTACCATAGTACTGCAAGCGACTTTCGTCTCGTACTTAGGTGGTAATCATCTATCTACAGATTCACAATGGAATCTGTCCTTCTCCTCGTTCAATTCCTCAGAGAAAGTGCCCCTACCATTATTTGGGTTTCTCGCTCGTGGGGTTTACCCGTTCCACCCTTTCCATTTCTGGATCGGCTACGTCACTGTGGCACTTTTATAGGTATTCATACCATATCCATAAAGGACTTAGGTATTTTCCCGGCCGTCAGCCGAATGCTAGACTCAGCTGCCCTAGCTTATTTATTCACTAGGCACGAACACTACGAGCATCTCAGCTCGTGCGAGCATGGACTTTCCTCTGCGATTTGCAAAAAAGCTCCTCGCAGCGATTACCCGAACGTCATTAATGATACTTTCTTATTATATGTATTTCCTGTTGTTAATTCAATGGTTTTTATTAGGAAAATACGGTAATTTTTATCAATCGTACAATTTATTTCCAAAAACATGTTTTTCAAGATTCGATAAACGCTTTAAAATATCAAAATTAGTTGTTCCAGCAGGTTGTGCTACCGGCTGCCTTTTTGACGAATCTTCAAGTTGTTTACGCAGTCTCATGTTTTCTTGCTGTAAATCATCAATTTCTTGATGGAACGCTTCATAATCCTTAATAATCAAATCTAAAAATTTATCAACATCTTCTTGTTTATACCCTCGAACTCCAGTTTTAAACTCTTTTTCTAAAATATCCTTTGCTGTTAACTTTACCTTATCAGCAAGCATCTAAATCACCTCTAGTTTAGCCAATCATTAACTATTATTTTTTCAAAAATAAGTCCTTTTGTCAATTTTTCTTTTACTTACCCATTAAATCATTTCATTATATGGGGGAAGTACATAAACATTCCTTAAAAATCAGATTGTTTCATTTGTTCTTCCTCAATAATCATTTGTAAATCATAAAATGTAATTAACTCAATGGGGTACTGATGGTCTTTTTGGTACTCCAAGGCTGTTTCATATAAATATCGTGGACTTCCTTCCTTTTCTTGATCATAAAGCAATAGAAGTTGATCACTTTTTTCAATAAAGAATTGATTCTTCAATCGAAACTGCCAAGGTTTTTCATATCCTCTTCTTGTTACCGAATCCACATAATCTGCTTGTGCTAAAACAGAGGCATACCATTCTTTATTCTGGTCATTCCAAGCCGCTTCTTGATCTAAAAATGGAGTTATGACCGCAAGCTTCACCTCCGGATACTCAACTTGTATTTCAAAGACCACTTCAGCTGCCCAAAGTTCTGCTCCTAATTGTCCGCTTATTAGAACCCACTCTAGTCCTTGGTCAATCATTCGCAGCATAGCCTTTTTCAATGCAGTCTTTATGTATATAACTGAGGGGTGGTCATGTTTAAAAATTCCCAGTTCAAATGGCTTATAACCGGATATAGCTATTACTTTATTCAAAATTGTTCCCCTCCATAGAAAAAAATTTTTTAAATGGACAAACACTTTGATTTAAACAGCATACTATATAGTAACAATAATAAAAAACAAGGGCTAAAAAGCCCTTGCAATAATCATTCCCATTAACGTCTACGGCCCATATATGGTCCAGGTCCGAAGCCTGGGCCACCTGGTCCAAAACCTGGTGCGCCTCCGCCAAAGCCGGGACCGCCCATTCCACCAAAGCCTGGTGCATTTGGCAGTGCATTTGGCAGTGCATTTGCCACTGGCATTACTGGTGCAGCAGGTGCACATGTGTTACAGCAGTTGATGTGCTGGTTGCAGCACTCTTCTGCACATGATGCCGTTTCCGGACAATAATGTTTATGTTGATACATGTGGTGATTTACCGTTGTGGTGTGCACTGGATGAATATGTGGTACCACCGTCGTAGAAAACGTATGGTTCACAAATTGTTGTGTCGGATGAATGACTGGCGGCATAAAATTTGTTCCAAGATACATATTATAATCTCCTCTCAAATATTCTGTTTACATTAACAGCCTATGTTAAGGGAGTTACTCTTGTACTAATGAAAATACCTATTTTTGTCATAGAAATTTTTTAAAAAACCAGAACCTTTCGCTTCCCCCTTAAGGTTAAGCTTTTAAATCCATTTTTCTAGTAATCTGTCTATTTCTATAACATCGAATAAAAGCTATCTTTTAAGCTTGTAAATACTACGGCAGTCAAACAGACGACAATAAAAAATAAGAATAAAATCGTTTTATACATACTACCAGCTCCATAAGTTTTATAGTCGTTTTTTTCTCAATCCAATTTTACATTTTACCTGTTCCAACTATGATAAACAATATGGAAATGCTTATTTTCTGTATTAATTTGTTACGATTTTATGACGATTTATTTTACCTGCTGTTAACTACTGATTTTAGCCGATTTTCGTTCCAATCGCATTTGCCTGTTTAGCAGTTGTTCGAGTTCATACCCTTTTTTTAATTTAGCCATATTAAGACCCTCTGTTAGTATGGTAATCGCTAATTGGCAGTACTTCATGGCTAGTGTATAATCTTTGCATTTATGCTCATACAGTTTGGCAAGCTCTACACACGCCTCGATCACCATCTGTTCATTATTAGAATCCACTATATCCAAAAACAATTTCAGGGCTGCTCCCCAATTATGGTCTTTTTTTTCTTGATAAGCCAAGATTAATTTCGCCTGATAAGAGGTTAAATCACTTTCATTAGTAAGTTTTGTCAATACCTTTTCAGCTTCTTGTTTTTCTCCCAAAGAGGCAAACCAACGTCCCACTTCATAGGATTCTGGTCTTGATTGATTCAGATCTTTTCCGCACAGTTGAAACGTCAGATGGGTATATAAGGTAACAAGTGATAATATATCAATTTCATTGTGTTTAAGAATCCCAATCATTCCGTCCGGCTGTTTTGTTTCAATAAAGTCAAAATAAATCATGGGTGCTAAAAATCCAGGTATATCATCGACTCTTTCTACTCCCAGAACCTCTTTTTCAACTATAGATAATTTCATCCGGTCTAATTTATGTTTCCATAGTCTTCTAGCTGCATGAAATAAATCAAAATGTCCAAACGAAGGTAACTTTGGTACATGGTCTCTTACCAAGGTATGTCTTGTTTTTACTTGCGGCCAATCAAATGACTTCCCATTATACGTTACGAGTGTTCGATAATTCACTTTTTCTAAAAAGCTCTGATATAAAGGGATCTCCGCACCCGGATGCGGCAGGATATGCTGTCTTAAGATGAGTTGGTCCCCGGACACACTGGCATACCCAAGTAAAAAGATGGTATTTCCTACGCCTCCGCCAAGTCCAGTTGTTTCTGTATCAAAAAAGAATAATTCTTCTGGTCTGTGACCTTCAGCTGATAATGGATGGTTGAATGTCCGTTGATTCCAAATATTAATAGCTGTAAGGAAATCTTGAAAACGATAATGGCCGTGCTGCTGTGAAAGCGGGTACCTCACTTCCCTAATTAAACAGTAATCCTGATCAAAAAAATAAGGATGTACACCTTCTTGCTTCCATTTTTCCTGGAAAGGCACTTCAATTTCTACTGATTGAGGATGGTTACTGACGATTTCTGATTGATTTCCAACTGAAAGATGAGGCTTTAACCTATTCAATTTATTTTTTAACGACATTTCTACACTTCCTTGTCAGTTCGGAAAGGTTGTAAGAATGACTCGATTATATGAATAGCATCTATTTTTGCTGTTTCACTAACAGTGTCCGCTCCAATACACGATGGACAGCCGGACTGACATTGACAACGATTAATCATTGTTAAGGTTTCTCGTAATACTTCTGACATTCCGGAATGAATTTTTTCACTTAAGCCAATTCCTCCAGGGTAGCGATCATAAAAGAAAATTGTGGGCTTTTCATTATGGTCTGCCTTCACTTGAGGTATGACATGAATATCTTGAGGGTCTGCCATGACAAATAAGGGAGCAATATGATTGAGTCCGTGCGTAGCTCCGATTAATCCCTGCTCGAGCCTTTCCAGGCCCATTTCTGCCAATGGTGTATTTAAGGAAACCCAAGCAGCATTCGTATGAAGCTCCTCTTCTGGGAGGTTGATAGGCCCTGAACCAATATTTTCATGGGTTTCAAATTTAATTTTTTTAAAAATGGTTGCCATTGCCCTTACACTAACATCTCCATAGCCAACTTCTGCTTCCTCTCTCGACTGTAGTTTATCTACTTCCAAAACTTTTAATTGAACAGCTAAATTAGCATCTGTGTAATAATCAACATCCACTTCACGAACAAAAGCCTTTTTTTCATCCCAATCGAGCTTTTCGACCTGGAATTGTACACCTTGGTGTAAATAAATGGCTTCATCATGGAGAAGTGTCATCGCTGAAAAGCGATCCATTTCACCAATTACTTTTACATTGGCCACATCTGTTTGATCAATAATAATCACATTTTCTTGTGAGGCAGATCGTAAACTAATGTTATGAGCGGGGAAAGAATCATTCATCCAAAACCATTTATCACCATTCCGGTAAAGCACCCGCTCCTCAGTTAAGTATTCTAGTAATTCCTCCGTTCCAACATCTCCAAACTGCTCTCCTTCTTTAAATGGGAGCTCATATGCCGCACATTTCATATGATCAATTAAAATAATGAGATTATCTGGATTAATTCTTGCTGTCTCAGGACTTTTATTAAAAAAGTAATCTGGATTCTGGATAATATATTGATCCAGCGGACTTGAACTCGCTACCATGATCACCAGTGCTTCGCCATGCCGCCTTCCTGCTCTCCCTGCCTGCTGCCAAGCACTCGAAATAGTTCCAGGATAGCCCGTCATAATACAAACTTGGAGCTGCCCAATATCAACACCAAGTTCAAGTGCATTCGTGCTGACAACGCCATAGATGTCTCCTGAACGAAGTCCTTTTTCAATTTTTCGTCTTTCTGTTGGAAGGTATCCTCCACGATATCCCATAATGGACTTTGGCCCCAGCTGATTCTTCACTAGCTCTTGCAAATAGGTTAGAATGATTTCAACCCTTACCCTGCTTCTGGCAAAAACAATGGTTTGAATTTTATTTTTCAACAGTTCACCAGCAAGGCTGCGTACCTCAAGGGTCGCACTTCGCCTAATATTTAATGGCTTATTCACAATCGGCGGGTTGTAGAAAATAAAATGTTTAGTCCCACTAGGGGCACCGTTATTGTCAATTAAAACCATCTTCTCTTCCGTAAGTGTCTCGGCAAGTTCAAGCGGATTCGCTATCGTTGCCGATGTACAAATAAAAACTGGATTGCTGCCGTAATAGTGGCAAATTCGCTTTAATCTCCGAATAACATTGGCTACATGGCTTCCGAATACACCACGGTAGGTATGCAGCTCATCAATCACGACAAATTTAAGATTTTCAAACAAAGATACCCATTTTGTGTGGTGTGGCAGAATCGCAGAGTGAAGCATATCAGGATTCGTAATTACCACATGTCCAGCCTTTCTAACTTTTTGCCTAATATTCGCTGGTGTATCACCGTCATACGTGTAGCTGTTAATAGCAGCACCAGATGCGTCGATTATTTCATTGATTTCACTTTTTTGGTCTTGTGCCAATGCCTTTGTTGGAAACATATAAAGAGCCCTTGCACTCGGGTTTTCAAGTATCGTTTGAAGAACAGGTAAATTATAGCAAAGTGTTTTTCCTGAAGCCGTCGGGGTAACCGCTACCACACTTTGTCCCTTCATAATCGCTTCATAAGCAGATTTCTGATGAGTGTAAAGTTGTTCAATTCCCTTCCTATTAAGCGACTTCTTCAAAACAGGATGCAAATCATCGGGTAATGGAACCGTTCGTGCAGGCTTTTCTTCAATCGTCTGCCATGTAACAATATTTTCTTTAAATTGACTATTTATTTTTAACTCTTCCAATATTTCATGGAGGCTTTTTCTTAACTTCATGTCCCTCACCTCATTATTCTTTATTTTAGCGAATAGACGTTCGTTATGAAAGAGGAAAACAAAATTATTGTTTTAAAAAGGAGAGAAACCTTTTTCCAGCACTTTGTACAATATTTAAATTATAAACCTTTTAACTAAATTCAAATGAATCTCTAATTATGGTGTGAATCTTTGGTACAATAGATTGTAATCGAAAAGAATTTGAAGGTGATACCATGAAAATTGAGGAAATTAAACGTGTACTTTCTGATTTTACCCTGTTTCGCGAATTGACTGATTTTGAACTAACGAAAATTACTGATATTTCAATTGTCCGGGAATGGAAGAAACATAGCCATGTTTTTCTCCAGGGCGATCCACTGGAAAATGTTTATTTTATTTACAGCGGAAAAATTAAAATTTATAAAAGTGACGTCAATGGCAGAGAACAAATTGTCGCTATTGCCAAAAAGGGAGAAATGTTTCCCCATGTAGGCTTTTTTAGAAAAGGAGATTACCCTGCCTTTGCCGAGGTTCTTGAGCCGTCCACCCTTATCGCTGTCCCAATTTCAAAATTCGATTCTGTGTTACTTGAAAACCCCGAACTATGTATTAAGGTATTTAAAGTGTTGGGTGAAAAAATTGTCGATTTACAAAATCGGCTGGAAGAACAAATTCTTAATAATACATATGAACAAATTGTCAAACTTCTCATCAGGCTTGCACAGAATCACGGGGTTCGGCGCGATGATGGAACCCTCGTATTAAAGTCAGAATTCACAAACAGAGATTTGGCTAATATGATTGGAACTACTCGTGAGACAATAAGCCGGACGTTAACAAAGATGAAGAAAGATGAAATCATCGAAGTGGATGAAGCAGGCGACATGATCATTGACGTTGACCTCCTCATGGAGGAAATAAATTTATTGTAAAAATAAAGAACACCGCAGCAAATTTTGCTGCAGTGTTCTATTTTTATTTACCTATAATTGAAGCATGTCTTCCATATCTTCTTTTGCTGTACCAATCAATTTTAGATTAAAAGTATCTTGGAGTACCTTTAACACACCTTCAGAGATAAATTCAGGCGGTTTTGGTCCAATTCGGATATCTTTTATTCCTAGACTGAAAAGACCTAACAAAATGGCTACTGCTTTTTGTTCAAACCACGATAATACAATGCTGACTGGTAGTTCGTTTACTTCGCAGCCAAATGCGTCGGCTAATGCTAGGGCAATTTTCACTGTAGAACCAGAATTATTACATTGGCCTAAATCAATATATCTTGGTATCTCTGTCCCAGGAACAACACCATAATCCACATCATTAAACCTGAACTTACCGCAGGATGTGGTCAAAATCACCGTTTCTGGAGGAAGGGAGGTTGCCAGTTCCCGATAGTAGTCCCCGCCATGACCTGGGGCATCACAACCTGCAATTACGAAGAACCGTTTAATTTTCCCCGCCTTCACTGCATCAATCACTTCCGGTGCAAGACCAAGAACAGTTTCATGGTGGAAACCAGTTAGTAATGTTTCATCTGATTCGATGGCTGCTTCTGGCAGCTCTAATGCACGTTGAATTAATGGAGTAAAATCATCATTTATTATTTTTTCAACATTTTCAAGCCCCGCAACTTCATACGTAAACATTCTATCTGCATATGAGCCTTTAATTGGCATTACACAGTTCGTTGTGGCCAAAATAGCACCTGGAAATTTTTCAAATAGACGGCGTTGATCATACCAGGCTTTACCAATGTTTCCTTTTAGGTGATTATATTTTTTTAGGGCTGGATAGCCGTGTGCAGGCAGCATTTCTGAGTGGGTATAAATATTGATGCCCTTTCCTTCTGTTTGCTTCAATAACTCTTCGAGAGCAAACAGATTGTGACCAGTTACAACAATACAATTGCCTTCAATTTTATTTTGGCTGACACGGATTGGCTGAGGAATTCCTAAACGTTTTGTGTGGGCCTCATCCAGCATTTCCATGACCCGAACTGCCGATTGGCCTACCTTCAAAGCCATATCAATATGTTCCTGCACATTAAAGTTAGAATTGGTTAAGGTTAAATAAAGTGCTTCATGTGTAGTTGCATCAACAAATGGATCTGTATATCCTAATTGATTCGCATGTGTACGATAGGCTGCAATACCTTTTAAACCAAAAATGATGGTATCTTGTAAACTTGCAATGGTTTCATCTTTTCCGCAAACACCCATTACGGTACATCCACCCGAAGGGGTTTGTTCACATTGATAACAGAACATATAAATTCCTCGCTTTCCAGTATATTACTGCTCTAGCCTACAAAATTCATCACTACTTTAGAGTGATTATAATCACACTACTTCTCTTTGTAACAAATTGTTCAAAAAGATATGGCGATTTTATGGAGGCACCTACCTAGTTCTTTCAGCATATGATAGGGAGAAAAATAATGGAAAGAGAGGGAAAATCATGTCATCCATGTTTCCAAGTGATAAAAATAACCCTAAAAACCAAACACCTGAGCCATTTCGTGAATTAGTAAAATCAATGAACGATTTCTTTGCGGAAAAACCAATTCGAGGATTTTTACAATCCATAGATGATTTTTTTAAATCTCCTTTTCCAAATGGTGCAGGTTTTCATGTTGAAACGGTAGAGACCGGTACAGAATATATCATTACTGCCGAACTTCCTGGAGTGAAAAGAGAACAAATCCAATTAAATATTACTGGAAACTATTTAACTATATCCGTTGAAAATAATGAGCTTGAAACCGAAGAAAATGATCAAACACATGTTTATCGTCGAAAATTCGTTCGACAACAAACATCGAGAACGATTTCTCTTCCGCAAATTATTAATGAAAAATTAGTTAAAGCGTCTTATCGAAATGGGTTATTACAAATCCATATTCCTCAACAAAAAGGCAAGATTATTGAAATAGAAGAATAACAAGCTAGTAAAAACCTTTGGTCCTTCTAAAAGAAGAAAAGACGGCGTAATTGCCGTCTCAGATTGTCGAGAAAGAGGATTTTTCTCGGCAATTTTTTATTTTATTAGAATCAAATACAAATTATTACGACTTTAAAAATCGCCCCTGCTAAGGGGCCTGTTGATTTCCGCTCCAGGTGCTTCGCTTTCCGCGGGCGTGCCGGGGAGCCTCCTCGTCGCTTCGCTCCTGCGGGGTCTCCCCTGCCCCGTACTCCAGCAGGAGTCTTCGCACCTTCCGCTCCAATCAACAGACCAAGTTCAAAAGTCTATGTATTAACATTATTATAATAAATTAACGTGGTGAATTATTAAAGGTTACTTATAAAATAAGAGGCCATCGAAAGTTTTTCGACAGCCTGAGACGGCGTAATTGCCGTCTTTTCTTTTATTATGCCTTAAAGATTCCTCCAAAACCTTTGACAAGTGAGGTGACTTGATTTACTGCATTCATCATTTGGCCCGCTGTATTCACCATTTTATTTAAGTCAACCGAACCATCCTGCGACTTAAAAGAATTCATAATGGATTGCACTCCGCCAGGCTGTTTTGGCATGATACTATTTTTCGGATAAGGATTCATCATTGGGTATCCATTCATAGGCATATAGGCTTGTTGTTGAACCATTTCATTCTTTGGTTGAAGAGGGTTTTGAAAAAGGAACTGGGCATCTTTTTGAGCAGACTGCTGTGTTGGGTATGGAACATTTTGCGGAAAATATCCTTGTTGATATGGTTGACCATAAATTTGCATGGCTGGCTGATAAGGGTTCTGTTGCTGGTATGCCATCCAATCATACGCCATAGGTGGATTCTGATAAGGTAATGGTTGGTTTCGATTAATGGGTTGTTGTTGATATTGGGAAGTAAATGGAACTTGGTGCATCATTTGCCCCGAGTATCCATAATGTAAGTGATGATCTGGCCTTCTCTTACCAAGCATGGGCAAACATCTCCTCTGTATTATTCTCTATTACACATTATGAAACTATGAGATAAATGGTGATTGGGTAAAAAACTAACACCATTGTCATATTCACAGGAATTTTGTCTAAAGTTTAAATATTTTAAAAACTAGAAATCCTTTTTTTTCATGATACTATAGAGAAAATGATGAAGGAGGAGCTATTTTATGAACATTCGTGAATTAAAAAGCAAATTTATTCAAAGTCGGGATTACACCACTGATGATGTTAATGCACTAATGGATTTTGCAAAGAAAGCGTATATTCACAATGAAATTAGCATTAAAGAGTATCGCCTTCTTGTCCGTGAGCTTGAAAACCAAGGCGCGGTTATACCTGATATTGATAACGAAAACTCCCTCATCGAAAATCATTAAAGCGGAAGATCTTGTTTATACAAAGACACTAGGCAAGATCGTTCCAAAGTACTAAAAAATTATATTGAATATCAAAAAAGAGATGCATATGCATCTCTTTTCTACTTTTCAATTTCTTTTTCTATTTCTAACAAAAAATATTCTACTGTTCGGTGGGAATTTAAAAACCGTGCTTTACTAGTTTTCGGGAAAAAGGCTTGAATCGAGAGCTGATCGATATGTTCTGAGGTGGTTTCGATTTGCTTCACATGTAAGTATTTATGATTTATTGTTGGCAGCCACTTTTTCATGGCATTATTCCACTCAATATTGATTATTTTGACCTCATCCGCAAATGGTTTAATAATCTCATGAAAATCATAAATAATTCCTTTCTCTCTTCCCTCCGTATAATATTCAAGAAATAAGCTATTATATTGTAAAAGTTTTTGTGTTAACTGAAGAATTTCTTCTGACATTTTTCTAGATCCTTTCTTAACCATACACAAAATAAAAAGTAGCAATGTTGTAGTATGCTACTCTCATCCAATACTATAATTGTAACGTTACTTAAAAGCCTAATTCAAGCTTTAAGGATTGTGATCCTTGTGTGAGCCTTGAATCAGCCGTTTCACTGTTGGAAAATGTGTTTTCTTCAATTAACTTTTCTCCAAGTTCAGCTAGTCTTTGAACTGGTATAACAAATTTTTCTTGTTCTTCTTTATTCAAACAAATGCGATGGTCGGAGAATGAGGCTTCAAGAACAGAGTCGAGTTCTTCCAATTGGTCATAAATATCTATCAAGCTCGTAAGCAGTTTTTCCTTTTCGGACAATTGTCTATTCATTTATTAAACCCTCCTCGCAGTGATTTATTAGGTAGTATTCTCCTTCTTTTAATAGCTTCCTGCCCCCCTGACAAAACTAGAAGAAGTTCGTCAAAGAAAGTGCCAAATCTGCATGAATTTCCTTCTAATTCGACATAGTTTAAATTCGCATGAAAATAGGGAAATCAGCACATGCTAGGATAGGAGGTGTTTTTAATGGCCAAAAAGAATAATCCAACAAACAAACAAACAAAATCAGTTTCAGAACAAAAAACAGGCTACGGTGATAAAAAGCTTGAAGGACCAAATCGTCCTGCAGAGTAATATAAGCCAAAAAGCAAGGAAAAATATTCCTTGCTTTTTCATTTCCACTTATCCAGCTTTAAAGACTTTTGAAATGCGAGTAAAAATAGAAGCTGGTTAGATTTAGCAAAATACCAGTCAGTAAGATGGACTGGGTGACGATGACGTGCGGGAAAATACAGCCATGCCGGAGATACCCTTCGATGTTTACTCCAGTCCTGATTATTATGCCGATGGTGTGCAATTACTGGAAAGGTTGTTCTCAACAATGGTGTCTTACGACTAGTTTTCACTTTAAAATATTGCTCATAATCGAACCTTGAACCAGTATGCGGTGTCTTTTCGGCAAATTCCAAAAAGTAAGGAAAAAGCCTAGGGTGGAAAAGGATACTTGCTAATCTTTTCCCTAAATTTATTCTTTTTGAAAGTGACTTAAAACCATTTACACTTGCACCATAGACTTCGCCCCCACATGTGGGAAACAAGACACAGCTAAAGTGAAGCCAATCTTGAAAAGAAAAAATTTTTGAATGGAAAACTTTTTTCTTATAAATTGGATGTTCAATAACAGGGGTTTGTATGACATTTTGCTCATTGATAATGAATGCAGTAGTTAACCGTTTTTTATCACTTTCATTCCAATAGAGGTTCCACTCTTTTTGCATAAACGTAGAAACGTGGAAATAAGGAAGTAAATGAAACATTGGTCGATTTAGTTTCGTCGAATATTGATAAAGCAATAATTGGGGGTATGCATCATGAAAGATAAGCCAATTGGCACGTTCATATGTAAGAAAAAGTTGTTTCCTCATCTTTGCTTCTATAATATGCGGGAAAATGGAACCTTCTAAATCACACATATTCCATCCCCCATTTCGTGAAACCATACTTGCAAGAAAAGACCAAATAATATCGGGATTTTTTTTAAAATAAGTAAAATAGGCTTCTGTTCTCGTGATATTATCAATATTTTTTTTATTAGTTTCAGTTATTATTTGACGGATGATTGATTGTTCTTGTATTGTAAGATGATTCATATTCTTCATCTTCCCTTTAATTAGTAATTAAGTTTCCATTAGTGGCGGAGCTTCGACCTGTTTATGCGGGAACAATGAATCATGCTTAAATTTGGCATTCACGGTACAATTAGTATTAGATTAGTATTAGAGTGTGTAAGCAGATTTATTTTATACACCCAATCTTGCTAAGATTTGATATGATAAGGAATAGCTTGAGAGGTGTTAAGCATGAATTTTAATTATCCAAACGGAAAAAGGTTTATACCAAAGGAAAGTGATTCGAAAAAATTAATAAAGATCAAAAAAAATGGTTCTTATAGTAATCGTGGTATGACACTTGAGGAAGATTTAAATGCAACAAATGATTACTATCGAGATCAAAAAATTGCGGTCATACATAAAAAGCCGACACCGATTCAAATTGTCCAAGTGGATTACCCAAATCGCAGCGCAGCCGTAATCAAAGAGGCCTACTTTAAATTAGCATCGACTACAGACTATAACGGGGTATATAAAGGTAAATATATTGATTTTGAAGCCAAAGAAACACAAAACACTACCTCTTTTCCACTTAAAAATTTCCATCAACATCAAATTCAGCATATGGAAGAGGTAATCCATCAGGGAGGTATTTGTTTTGTCATTCTTCGTTTTACAAGATTTGAGCATGTATATTTGCTTGAGGCCCAACACTTGTTAACCTATTGGGAGAGAATGAAGAACGGCGGCAGAAAATCAATTACAAAAGAAGAAATTGAAGAAAAGGGACATTACATTCCACTTGGATTCCAACCAAGGATTGACTATATTAAAGTAATAGATCTTCTTTAGAAAAGTTTCACTTTTGAGTAGGTTAGAAAGGAAGGAATTTCATATGTCAGAACAATATAAATCTAGAGAGGAGCGCCGAAAGAAACTCCAATCCAAAGGGAAGCAAAAGGGCAAAAAAAAATCCGGCGGCCTGTTTAAAAAGATTTTTCTTAGTCTTGTTGTTCTCGGAATCGTTGGCATACTTGCAGGAGTGGGGACTTTCGCCTATTTAGTAAAAGATACACCCAAACTTGATCCCAAATTATTAAAGGATCCAATACCATCCAAAATATTAGATAAAGATAATAACCTTATCACCGAAGTTGGGGCAGTAAATCGGGAATATGTAAATTATAAAGACATACCAAAGGTAGTTGAAAATGCTGTAATAGCAACAGAGGATTACCGATTTTATAAACACCATGGGATTGACCCAATACGTTTAGCTGGTGCTGTACTGGCAAATTTCCAACGTGGTTTCGGTGCGGAAGGCGGCAGTACAATCACTCAACAAGTTGTAAAGAACACATTTTTAACACAAGAAAAAACATTAAAACGAAAAGTCCAAGAAGCATGGCTTTCCTATCAGCTTGAACAACAATATACGAAACATCAGATTTTCGAAATGTATGTGAATAAGGTATATGTATCTGAAAACAGCCATGGTCTTGCTACTGCAGCAGAAATCTATTATGGAAAAGAATTAAAAGACTTATCGTTAGCAGAGGCTGCTCAAATCGCAGGAATGCCGCAAAGTCCTAATAATTATAATCCCTTTGACCATCCTGATTTAGCAGAAAAAAGACGAAATATTGTCTTAACATTAATGAATCAACATGGATTTATTTCAAAACAAGAAATGGAAGACGCCAAAAAGGTTCCGGTTGCATCTACCGTTTTGAAGGAAGACCAACGTCAAGTTGATGAAAAACCGTTCGATTCCTTTGTCGACGCGGTTATTGATGAAGTAAAGGCAACAACAGATTTTGATATTTTTACAGATGGTCTGACTATTTATACAACGTTAGATAAAAATGCCCAAATTCATGTGGACGAAATTCTTAATACAAAGGATTCTAACATCGTCCCTTATCCAGATGAAAAGTTTCAAGCAGGAATTGCTCTCCTTGATACAAAAACAAGTGAAATCCGTGCCATTGGCGGCGGAAGAAACCAAACAGTAAAACGGGGCTTTAACTATGCGATTGACACAGTTAGACAGCCTGGTTCTACCATCAAGCCGGTTCTTGATTACGCTCCAGCAATCGAGTACTTAAATTGGGGCACATATGAAATGATTGAAGATAAACCGATTACCTATTCTTCTGGCAAGAAATTTGGTAACTGGGATCAAAAATACAAAGGACCAATGACGATCAGGACAGCATTGCAATTATCACGAAACACTCCTGCCGTTCAAGCCCTTCAACAGGTTGGCTTGGATAAAGCAAAGGACTTTGCCGTCAGTCTGGGTATTCCTTTAAAAGAAATTTATGAATCATATGCTATCGGCGGTTTTGAAACAGGGGTGTCTCCACTGCAAATGGCTGGTGCCTATAGTGCATTTGGAAATAGTGGTTTATATACCAAGCCACATGCAGTAAATAAAATTAAGCTGCGAGACGGAACGATGATTAGCACTGCCCCTGAACCAAAAGTGGTTATGAAAGATTCTACCGCATTTATGATTACAGATATGATGAAAAGTGTGCTCGTCTCCCCAGGAACTGGAACAAGAGCTAAAGTTCCAGGTCTTCCAATTGCCGGTAAAACAGGGACAACAAATTATACGGATGCTGAAATGAAAAAATATAATATTAAGAGCAGTTCGGTTCCAGATGCATGGTTCACCGGCTATACTACCAATTATACTGCATCCATTTGGACTGGTTATGGCGATCGGACCATTCCGATAACAGCGGAAGGAAACAACCAAAGAATTGCGCAGATACTCTTTAAAAATTTAATGGCTTACGTCTCCAAGGATAAAGAAACACCTGATTTTGAAATGCCTAATAGTGTTCAAAAAGTTAGAATTGAAAAAGGCTCTATGCCTCCAGTGTTGGCAAGTGAATATACACCAGATAGTCAAATTAGTACTGAATATGCTGTCAAAGGTCATGCACCTAAAAAGGTTTCGACAAAGTATAACAAGCTTGAGGCACCAGGAAATCTAACCTCAAAATATGATGAGGCAGCTAAAAATATTGCGGTAGCATGGACTTATAACAATCCAACAGGGGAAGATGTGAAGTTCGATATCACGATCAATAATGCTTCTAATCCGCAACACCTTGTTCAAGCAGAAACCAGCTTAACTATTCCTGCAAATCCTGGTGAGAAATATACCATTTCCGTCTTAGCTATAAGTGGGGATAAAAAGAGTGACCCTGTTTCTACTACAATTGAGATACCAAAGCCAGAAACAGAAACCCCTCCGCCGAACGATACTGGCAATGGTAATAATGGAAATGGCAACAATGGTAATGGAAACGATGGTAATGGAAACAACGGCAATGGTAATAATGGTAATGGTAATAAAGGTAATGGTAATGATAAAGGTACTGGCGGTACTAATGATGGTAATGATGGAGGTGGCCAAGGTGGAACAACCCCACCTCCAGCTACTCTTCCAGGAACACCAACAACCGGTCAAGGTACTGTTTCACGAGAAAACTAACGAGAATAAAAGAATTCACGAAGAAAGCGACTAGGCATCTGGCCTAGTCGCTTTCTTTATTAATTTACTTTTTACATATTGCTTTTCCTGCTCTGCCATTAGCTCTGATAGTTGACGGAATGAATGAAATAATGTGGGTCTTGAAATAATAAAGTCTAATCTTTCAGAAAGATTGACAGGCTTAAAATGAAATTGTTCAACTGGAATTTGCTTGGCAGGTGATAATGTTCCACCATTTGTGTAATACAAAAAATGCATAAATAGGCTTATTCCCTTTTCCATCCATTCTTTTACGTTTTTGGGGTCACGGTTACGGAATAGTGCTTCAAGGTTTGTCTTAACAGTCACCCACTCTGCAAATATAACAGAGACTGTCTCATCTTGTTCATCCATTGACAGCAACCTTTCCTTTCATCCTTTTCCTGCCTTCTCTGCATAATTCTAATAACGGACAACTTGAGCATTGTGGATTTTGGGCTTTACAATGATAACGGCCAAAGAAAATCAACCGATGATGGGTCACCGACCACTCCTCTATTGGTACCTTTTTCATTAACGTCTTCTCGACTTCGAGTACTGAATCCTTCCATCGGCAGATCCCCAGGCGTTTACTTACTCGTTCCACGTGTGTATCCACAGCAATTGCCGGAATGTTAAACGCAACAGAAACTACGACATTTGCGGTCTTCCTGCCCACCCCTGGAAGCTTTGTCAACTCATCTCTATCCATTGGTAATATGCCACCATATTCCTCTAAAAGGAGGCGGCAAAGATTCTGGATATTCTTGGCTTTATTCCGAAAGAGGCCAATGGACCGGATGTCGTTTTGGAGTTCTTCCAACGGTACCTTTAAATAATCTTCTGGAGTTTTATATTTTTTGAATAACTCCTTTGTTACTTTGTTGACTAGTGCATCTGTACATTGTGCAGATAGGGATACAGCAATAACTAATTCAAATGGATTGGAATGGATTAACTCACAATGGGCTTCAGGGAACATCTTACCCATTTCATCTAAACAATAACGAATTTGTGTCTGATTTAACAAAACATCACCTACTAATTATAAATGAAATAAAACGAGAGATGTATCTCTCGTTAGTCATGCATTAGCATTACAATTCGATTTTAAAATTATTTATTACTTTTGTTCTAACCAGTTATAAAAAGGGACAGCAGGTTGTTGAGCCTCATTCTTAACATGACCCTTTACTGATTGCTTTTGACGGAATTGTTGTCCATGTCTCTTAGCTTGTTCTATTGTCTTAATTCCATTTTTCTTCCATTCAAAAAGAATTCTATCGATATAGCGGAAATTTAACTTTCCTGACATGACCGCCTCGCGAAGAGCAGCTTTAATAATTGATGGATCATGGTGATCGTCATCCAGCCACATTCCTAAAGATTCACACTCAAATGGTGACAAGGGACGGCCAAATTCCTTCTCAAAACAGGTATAAAGGTCTGTTTCTTCTGATTTTTTTTCGGTTTGTTTTGCTGCCAGATTGTTTAACATAAACTGATCCACTAGCTTTTCCCATAATGGAAAGACAGAATACTTTTCAAACCGGATGCCATCATGTGAATATTGATCCATGATTTCAATAAATCCGCGTTGAATCAATCTTCTAAGCAGGTCATTACAGTCTGAAATAGAAATGGTCATTCTTTCCGAAAGTTCTTCAGGAGTAGGAAATTCCTTTCCTTTTTCTATAAACGTAAGAATATTTAATAAAAGGACTAGTTCCGTTTCGTTTAAATTTAGCTTTCGATATTCTGAAAATAATAAAGTAGGAATGGTAATATTTCCTTCTTGGAGCCATGCTAAAATATTTGATTTCATCGTAGTACACCTCCTGATAAGTATAACATGAACTATCTCATCCAGTAAGAGAATTAGGTATCCATCTTTGGAAAGGAAATTATAGAAAAACTAACAAATGGCTATTTTCGGAGGGTAAGTGGAAAAAATTGTCCTATAGGGTAGAATAAGGAAGTGTAAACTTTTATTTAAGGTCTTTTTTCCTTATAGCCAAAAAGTCTGCAATATGCAGACTTTTTGATTTTTAAGTGTTGGATTTATATTAGTAATTTTAAAGTTTTGATTCTACAAACTGCTTGATTCGAACGACTGCACTTTCTAATTGTTCTAAAGATGTAGCGTAAGATAAGCGAATATTATCTGGTGTTCCAAATCCTGATCCCGGAACAACTGCTACTTTTGCCTCTACTAGTAAACTTTCCACAAATTCATCTACACTGCTAAATCCTGTCATTTCGGCTGCCCTTTTAACATTCGGATACAAGTAAAATGCTCCTTCTGGTTTTACACATGTAAATCCAGGCACAGCTACCAACTTATCATAAATGATCGCTAATCTTTTTTCAAACGCTTGACGCATTTGCTCCACAGGCTCCTGTGAACCATTGTATGCAGCAATGGCTGCGTACTGAGCTGTTGTAGTAGGATTGGAAGTACTATGACTTGCTAAATTGGTCATGGCTTCCACAATCTTATTATTACCTGCAGCATAGCCAATTCTCCAACCAGTCATCGAATGAGATTTAGAGACACCATTAATTACAATCGTTTGCTCTTTTAGCTCAGAGGAGAGTTCAGCAATTGATACATGCTTAGCTCCAAAGTATGTCAACTTTTCATAAATTTCATCTGAAACAATTAGTATATCTTCTGCCAGGCAAATTTCACCCAATTCCCTTAGTTCTTCAGCCGAATACAAAACACCGGTTGGGTTGCTTGGTGAATTAATAATAACAGCCCTCGTTTTATCAGTAATTGCATCTTTTAATTGTTCTGGGGTAATTTTAAAATTATTTTGTTCAAGGCCCTCAATATAAACAGGAACACCACCTGCTAATTTTACTTGTTCAGGATAGCTAACCCAATATGGTGTGGGAATAATAACCTCATCCCCATCATTTAAAAGGACTTGAAATAAGGTATAAAGAACATGCTTTGCACCATTACCCACAATGATTTCGTTTGGCTTATATGTTAATCCTTGATCTGATTCAAACTTGTTTATAATGGCATTCTTTAAAGCAGGCAAGCCACCAGAAGGCGTATATTTGGTATGGCCCTCATTCATAGACTTAGCTGCAGCGTCCAAGATATATTGAGGGGTATTAAAGTCTGGTTCCCCTGCGCCTAATCCAATGACGTCTTCCCCTTGTGCCGCTAATTCCTTTGCTTTCGCTGTAATGGCTAACGTAGATGATGGTGTTAGAGACATCACCCGATTTGCTAGTTTCACTGCCATCCTAAACTCCTCCAATTTCTATCTACTATAGATTTTCAATTTTTTTAAGCCACTTACCATTTTCAAAATGAACATAATAATAATTTATTAAATTATTTTCAGAACGGTAATAAATTTCCCATAATGGAATATTTTTTTCCATTCCAAGCCGAACTGAAATAATTTTCTTTGGTTTTTTTTCTTGGAGAAGTTTTTCAATCGCTTCTTCTCTTGTTAAACCACTTTTCCTTTTTTTCACAAATACTTTTTTGCTTTTCTCAGGTATCCAAATGATAATATTTTCACCTTGTTTATTTTTCCCTTCAATCACATTAACAGTCTCGATTCCATTATAAATATGAAAATCATCTACTGTACTAATTTGAACCTTTTTATTAGCTAGTGCGACCGCTTTTTTTTCTGCTGCTTTGACTGGTTCAACAGATGAAAAATAAACCTTTAGCGACAACCCAAAAATCACTACTAATACAATTACGAGAACCAAAATCCACTTTTTCATTACACTCACTTCTCTATGTACGCAAATTCTACAATTTTACTTTCCATACTTGATACTCCTTTTTAAACCATGTGCTCTTTATGTAAAGAATCTTTCTAATTATTATAACAGGATAGGACAGGATGTGTTATGATTCTTTACTAAATTAAAGAATTTTTTACATATAATCATCATTCAATTTATTTATCCGTCTCTATTGGAATAGTAATAATTTCATAATTTGATTCTGTAAATTTTACGGTGATTGTTCCATGTTTTTTTGTAAAGTACACTTCAGACCAAATCCCGTGGAGATCTTGAAGTAATTCTGAATCAAGATGGTCCTCCTCAGCTGCAAAAAGGATCGAAATTTGAGGATTGAGATTTTGAATTAATTGATCGGATATTAAGTCTTTTGACGTACGATTAGGGATTTTTAAAACATGTATATCTTTAAGATTTTTCCTTAACATTGCTTGTTCAGCCCGCTCGCTTGAGGATGTCATCAAAAGTATGTTATGACTAAAAATACTCAACATGATATCCATACCTTCATCTATTCCATTACCGACAAATGGCACTGCAGCAAACATTTCAGGAAGAATTTCCCTTTTTGTGTCTTCTTCCCATACATGAATGGAAATAGAACTAGAGGGAGGCGATTTTCTAGTTAACCATGCTGATAGTTCATATGTGGTGACGATTTCTTTTATATGATATTTTGAAATGAGCTGGCTAATTTTATGGAAAGATAGTTCCTGTCCATCATTAGTGAGAATTAAGGTAGAAATTTCCTTTACATCATAAAGGGAAAGCCATCCCTCTAATTCTGCACTGGTATTTTCACCACCGATGTTCACCAAGATTGTTTTTCCATTTGGGCCTTGTATAAGCGTAGCTTCGCCTGAAGACAGGCCCAAAAAGGTTACAGCTGCCTGGTGCTCCTTAATATTTAAATCAATGTTTTCAATCCCACTAGAGACATTCGTTTCAGCTTTTACCAACATGCTGCACGAAAGCAAAACCGCCATAATCATGATTAATGTTCGCATACACAATCCTCCCAGATAGTTATAGGATGTGTCATATACCAAATTTTATCATAACCAATTATGAATAATTTCCACCAGTTCATCCATTGTTCCTTTTTTTACAGGAACAGGCGGAATGGATTTCAAAAAGGACTTACCGTATTTGGTCGTCATAATTCTTCTATCAAAAACAAACATGATTCCTCGATCGTTTTCAGTTCTGATTAACCGTCCAAATCCTTGTTTAAAACGGAGAATCGCTTCAGGCAGGGAGTATTCAGAAAATGCATTTCCACCTTGTTTTACAATCAACTGGCATTTAGCTTCAGTGAGCGGTTCATCAGGCGGACTAAACGGCAGTCTTACGATAATTAGGCAGGAAAGATCCTCCCCTGGGATATCCACGCCTTCCCAAAAACTACTGGTTCCAAGCAAAATTGCCTTATCATACCGTTGAAAGTTCCTCGTTAATCTTGTGCGGCTGCCGCTTGTAATTCCTTGCGCAATTAGAACATATTCATTGAGAAAGCCACTTTCCCGAATTAATTCATAGGTTTTCTTTAGCATGTCATGTGCCGTAAAAAGAACTAACATTCTTCCTCTTGTTGCCTCTGCAATGGTAATAATATGTTCCGTAATCGCAATAACGTATTCATCTAGGGATACTGTATTTATTTCAGGTAAATCTTCGGGCAGAAGAAGCTGAACTTGGTTTTTATATTCAAAGGGAGAAGGAATTGTGATTTGATTCGTCGTTTCGGTATCAAGTCCCACTTCCTTCATGATGTAATCAAAAGATTTATTAACTGATAGGGTGGCAGATGTTAGTATCACTGATTTTTTTACATGAAAGAATTTCTCCTTTAGCTGGTTAGCCACTGTTGCAGGTTGTGCTAAAAAGGTAGTTACATTTTGGAGTGAACGAGTATCCAATTCGATCCACTTCACATCACCCGTTTCTTTAATAAAACAGCAGACTACGGCATCTCGGAGCTCTCCAAGTTCAATTAAAAATGTGGCTATTTCTTCCACTTTTGTTTCTTCTATTTTCGTCAATTTTTTTTTGCCATTTTTTATCCACTCAAGACGCTCACTAATTGCTATTTGTAAGTCTTTTAATAGAAAAGCAAATCGCTCTGCGCTGTGTATAAGGGCCTTTATTTCCTTTCCACTCTCAGTTTGAGAAAAACGAACTTTAAGACGATGGTAGCCTTTTTTGTTCGCAGGTCTTGTTTTTGCATAATGAGCGATCAATTTAAAAAGCTCGTCCATTTCATAGTGAAGTTCGACAACTATTTGGTTCAATTCAAAGGGATGTGGCTTCATTTCTCCCCGATTAGAAAAGGAGGTCAGCAGTTGCTCCATATCATAGAATAGCTGTTTTTGTTCATAGAGACCAAACTGACCTAAAAGAAGACGCGTCGATAAATAATCAAGAGAATAACCAAAAAACTGTCCTGCAACTTTTTCAAGATGATGTCCTTCATCAATCACAATGTAGTCAGAGTCAGGTAAAATAGTACCGTCACCTTTTATATCACTTAATAGTAAGGAATGGTTTGTAATAATAATATCAGCTGCTTGTGCTCTTCTCTTTGCATTTTGATAGAAATCCTTCTCATTCCAATCGCGTTTTGAAAAAACAGGTGGTTCTTCCCTAATTTTATTCCAATAAAGCAGACCGCCGCTTGATAAGTTTAATTCATCCTTATCACCGGTTTCCGTTTCCATCAGCCAGACAAGAATTTGCATTTTTGTCAATGTAGTATCATAATTATCATTTTCATCTTTCAATGTTTGATGAAATTTTTCTAAACTTAGGTAGTGATCTCTGCCCTTCAATAGAACGCATCGTATATCAAATGGGAGGATCTTAGCTAAAAGTGGAATTTCTTTCTTCAGAAGTTGTTCCTGAAGTTGAATTGTGTGTGTACTAACGATTATCGGCTGCCTTTGCTGCTTCGAAAAATAGGCAATGGGTAAAAGATAGCCCATTGATTTCCCTACACCTGTTCCAGCTTCTATTAAAGTATGTCTTCGTTCGTGAAAGGATTGATAGATGGTGTCCATCATCCTAAATTGGCCATCCCTTTTCTCAAAAGATGGAAAACTTTTTGTTATAATCGCCATTTTTTCGTCTTCACTTGCAGGGTAAACCATATTTTGAGTTCCTAGGTCGATGTCTTCAACAGTACTCTTCTTTAAAGCGATGTCCTTGAAAATCTCGATGGTGTTTGGCAATGGCTCCAGCTTTTTATTCATTTTCTCGATTACTTCATCTAGAAACTGCTGAAGGTCGCTCTTTAACCCCCCTGATAAATGTGATAGCTGTTTGAGCGTTATGTACGGCAATAAAGATAATTGTTTTATCATGATAAGGAATAATTCTGCCGTCACTAGAGCATCACTATCTGCCTGATGAGGACGATCGTGATAAAGATTCTCTCTTTCTGCTAAATCCGAAAGTTTATACCCATCAGCAGTAGGATATAAAATTCTTGCCATTTCTACTGTATCTAGAACAGATCCGTAAAAGCCCTCGCATCCTGCAAGGATTAATTCTTCTTGAAGAAAGGATAAGTCAAACAAAACATTATGGGCAACAAAATAAGCATCTTCCAATAACGCAGTAACTTTTTCTGTTATCTCAGAAAACAGGGGTGCATCTTTTACCATACTGTCATTTATTCCTGTTAATTCTTCAATAAATGCTGGAATCGGTTTTTGTGGATTGATTAGCGACGAAAATTGTTCGGTGATTTTTCCATCTTCAATAACCACAGCTGCAAATTGAATTATTTTATCGCCTTTTTTTGGAATGTTCCCTGTTGTTTCCAAATCAACTACAACGAATTTACCTATCATTTTTAACACTCCAAACCTTTGTTCATTCAACGATATCATTAATATCTAAAAAATAATCTATAATGATTCAAATTCTACCATTATATCAGGCAAAATTAAAATCCTTAAAAAAAAATCCCCAAGTATTTGGGGATTCTACATAATGGTAAGTGCCGGTTCAGCATGAATAAGTTCTTTTATCTGATTGTTATCATCTAATATTGCTACTCTTGGGGTATGAGAATGGACTTCTTCTGCCGTAACAAGTGCATAAGAAATAATAATAACAATATCCCCCACTTGGACAAGACGGGCAGCTGCACCATTTAAACAAATAACTCCACTGCCCCTTTTTCCTGGAATAATATAGGTCTCTAGGCGGGCACCATTATTATTATTTACAATTTGTACCTTTTCATTTGCAATCATTCCAACTGCATCTAATAGATCTTCATCTATTGTAATACTGCCAACATAGTTTAAATTAGCTTCTGTCACTGTTGCTCGATGTATTTTTCCATTCATCATCGTACGAAACAAACGTATTCCTCCCTGTAGGTATGATTACTATGCAATTTGAATAATAATGTTGTCGATTAAACGAACCTTTGAAAATTTCACTGCAAGTGCAAGGATAATGTTTCCTTCTAATTTCTTCAGGTCCTTTAACTGTGGATAAGAAAGGATTTCAATATAATCAATTTGCCCTATCGATTCCTGTGTAATCATCTCTCTTATCATATTAATTAATGTAGACGGCATCTGCTCCCCATCATCAATAGCTGTTTTGGCAGCAAGAAGACTCTTATAGAGAACTGTGGCTTGCTGTCGTTCATCAGGAAGTAAATTAATATTACGGGAACTTTTTGCAAGTCCATCCTCTTCACGTACAATATCAACTGAAATTAACTCGATAGGAAAATTAAAATCAGTTATTAGCCCATCTACAACAGCAACCTGCTGGGCATCCTTTTTCCCAAAATAAGCCCTAGTTGGCGTTACAATATTAAATAATTTAGTAAGGACCGTGGCAACCCCATCAAAATGACCTGGGCGCGATTTTCCACATAATACATCAGTTCGCTCAGTAACCATTACGCTTACTGATGGTTTGCATGGATACATCTCCTCAACAGTCGGATAAAAAAGAATATCAACCTTTTCTGCCTCTGCTAAAGCGCGGTCCCTCTCAAAATCACGAGGGTAGCTGGAAAAATCCTCATTCGGTCCGAACTGCAATGGATTAACAAATATACTTATGACAACAAGATCGTTTTCCTGTCTAGCTTGCGATATTAGGGTTAAATGACCTTCATGCAAAAACCCCATTGTTGGGACATAGCCGACTGTCATTCCTAAACCCTTTTGTTTCACTATTTCAGCTTGCATGTCCTTTATGGTAGTAATGACTTTCATTTTATGCCTCCATAAAGAACTTTAAGTTCTTCTTCTTTCATCGTAAACGAGTGCTTATCCTCAGGAAATTGCTTACTTTTCACTTCAGAAACATAGGCCTGAATGGACTCAATCATAAATGGATTGACTGAATGGTATTGTTTTACGAACTTGGGCACTCTTTCGACACCATAGCCTAGAATATCATGATAGACTAAAACCTGCCCATCAACATTGAGTCCCGCCCCAATCCCAATCACAGGAATAGAAATGGATTTAGAAACTTCCTCCGCCAACTGTTTTGGCACACATTCCAGAACAAGGGCAAAAGCACCTGCTTCCTCCACTTTCTTTGCATCATTCATCAGTTTTTGAGCCGCATGTGCATCTTTACCTTGAACTTTATAACCACCTAAAACCCCAACGGATTGTGGTGTTAGTCCTAAGTGTCCGCAAACAGGAATTCCTGCCTTTGTCAGTGCAGCAATATGGTCAATAACTTCATCGGCTCCTTCAAGTTTTACCGCGTGGGCTCCCGCTTCTTGCATAAGTCTGCCTGCAGAGATTAAGGTATCCCTTAATGAAAGGTGATAGGTCAAAAATGGAAGGTCTGTCACAATAAATGTATCTTTTGCTCCTCGTTTGACTGCTTTTGTGTGATGAATCATATCCTCGGTTGTCACAGGTATGGTGGAATCATAACCTAGGACTACCATGCCAAGAGAGTCACCAACTAAAATGACGTCAACTCCCCCTTGTTCTGCTTGTTTGGCAGACGGAAAATCATAGGCGGTCAGCATGACAATTTTTTCATTGCTCTCTTTCATTTTTAAGAAATCAGTTGTTTGCTTCATCATTTTTCCCTCCTTTAGTAATGGGAGAGGTGATAAAACTTCATTACAGAACAAATAAAAAAGATCCTTCTGAAGGCAGAGGATCCTTAATACTCGGTTGCATGTTCCATCCCTCTGTCCCGGTCCGTTATACGGATCTAGGCAGAAACCTTTTAAATTATCAATTAGATTTACAAAAAGGTGCAGTTCTAGGAAGATACTGCCCAAGGAAATTATAGCAAATTTTCAGAAAAGCGCAAGTCCATGTTTTTGTTAGATACAATTAATCGTTGACATAATAAAACCTAAGCCCTAACTAAACCTCAATATCTGCCGAATAAATATGATGCACGATTCCGTTCACATCTTCTAATCTTAATACTCCATCATCCGTAATTCCTAATGCTTTCCCTTCTATTACATTAGTTAATGTTCTGGCTTTAAGGGTTTTACCAATACTGATGGCATATCCCTCCCATAAAAGCTTAATTGGGAAAAAGCCCTGCTCTAAATAAACTAAATATAATTTTTCAAAATTCCTAAATATACTTTTAATTAAGTTAGCTCTGGAAACAAGCTTCCCTTCTTCAAGATAAAGAGAGCTTGCCTTTTCCTTCAGCTCACTTGGGAAATCCTCTTTCTTCTGATTTACATTGATACCCATTCCAATAATCATGGAATGGATGCGATCAGATTCAGCTTGTAATTCAGTTAATATTCCTGTTACTTTTTTGCCATTCACTAAAATATCGTTTGGCCACTTTATTTCAGGCTGAAGTCCTGTTTCCTCTTCCATTGCTTGCACAATGGCTACTGCGGTTAAAAGAGTCAATTGTGGTGCCTTGCTAAGGGGAATGCTTGGTCTAAGGATGAGACTCATCCAAATGCCAGTATATTTCGGAGAATGCCATGTTCGATTCATTCTTCCTTTCCCAGATACCTGCTCTTCAGCAATAATCACCGTACCTTCTGGCCAATCTTCGTTGGCCAAGCGATGAGCAATTTTTTGTGTGGATTCAACTCTTTCCTCGTAATGGATGTTTTGACCGATAAAATCAGTTGTTAAGCCTAATCTGATCTCATCTGCCGTTATTCTTTCCGGCGTTTTGACAATTCGATAGCCTTTATTTCTAACTGCTTCTAATTCAAAACCTTCTTTTCTTAATTCCTCTATATGCTTCCAAACTGCGGTCCTTGAGCAGCCAATCAGTTCAGCAAGATGTTGTCCAGATAAAAAGGCTTTATTCGCATTTGTAAATGCATCAAGCATTTTTTTTCTTATTTCTGACTGCACGTTCTTAACCACTCCTCAATCATCTGTTTATCATTTTTAACTTTTCCAGTCACGATTGCACATTCCACTTGCAAAAGCATTTCCTTTAACCATGGACCTCCTGAGCAATTGAACCATTTCATGAGATCACTGCCTGTAGCAGCCATTTCAGATCGGTCCTTAATAGGGAGCTGTTTATAAAGGCTTAACCAATACTGTAGGGATTCCGCTTCAGAAGAATCTTTTAACACGTTGTATAGTCTTTCTGCAGAAGTAATCATGTCACTGCCCGCTAAATATAAGTCAAATAGAGACCATTTTTGGACAAGCCTTTTTTTCACAAAAAGTAAAATTTGTTGAATTTCTTTAATCTCTTTAACAGGAAGCCGCCAATCCCGCAAAAAGCTTTCAACCGCTTTTCCGTTTAAATTTAAATAAAAAAGAAGTAAACTCCACATTTCATTTTTAGTAAGTCCTGTACATTTTAAATTTAATATTTTTTCTATTTCCGTTTTTTTGTTTACTAAGCCAGGTAAATAGGAAAATACATTCGACTCCAAGAGGATTCTAATAGAGTTGTTCCAGCTTTCCCCAACTAGCAGTTTTTCAAATTCTGCCCTCTTTCTTTCAACAGCAATATTGTTAAGCAGCGGAGCAAGCGTTGTTAAAGCACGATTGGTTTTTTCCTCTATAGAGAAGGAGAGCTGGCTGACAAATCGAACCGCTCTCATCATTCTTAATGCATCTTCATGGAAACGATCCTCCGCTAAACCAACCGTTTGAATCATTTTATTCGCAATAGCCGCTTGTCCATTAAAAGGATCAATGACTGTTCCATATCGATCCATTGCCATCGCGTTCATCGTAAAATCCCTTCGTTGGAGGTCTTCGGTTAAATTCCGAATGAATGATACCTCTTTTGGCCGCCGAAAATCTTGGTATTCTCCTTCTGACCGGAAAGTGGTTATTTCATAAGACTTATGATCTACTATCACCAGCACAGTTCCATGTTCGATGCCTATATCAATTGTCTTTGAAAATATTTCTTTTACTTCTTCTGGGGTAGCAGATGTGGCAATATCAACATCGTGAATCGGTCTGTCAAGAAGATAATCTCTAACCGATCCCCCTACAAAATAAGCTTCAAAGCCTGAAGCCTCAAGTCGCTTTAAAACGGGAATAGCCGATAAAAAGGGTTCTTTCATTCCATTCACCTTAATTCAGCAGCTTCCAATAAAGCTGCTCATATTGTTCAACAATTTGGTCGGCTTTAAATTTTATCCGAACGGTTTCTAATGACGCATGGGAAAATTCCTCATGAAGACTGTTATTATTTAACAAAGAAATGGCTTGGGAGGAAATAGTGTCAACATCTCCGACCTCACAAATATAACCTGTTTCACCGTGCAGGATTACTTCCGGTATCCCGCCCACGTTTGTCCCGATACATGGGACACCACATGCCATTGCTTCAAGTGCCACAAGGCCAAAGCTTTCCTTTTCTGACAATAACAGCATTAAATCACTTATCGAATATAACTCCTCAAGATTCTCTTGTTTTCCAAGTAATATCACACGATCCTCTATTGAGAGCTGTTTCACCAGTTTACAAACGATAGTCATTTCTGGACCATCTCCGACTAACAGCAATTTTGCCGGCATATTTGCAGAAATCTTTGCAAAAGTTTTCACCACATCGGTCACCCGTTTTACAGCACGGAAATTGGAAACATGGATAATCACTTTCTCATCTTCTTGAATATGCAATTGCGCTTTTAAAGAAGCACTATCGATTTTATGATAAACGCGTTCATCAATAAAATTATAAACCGTTTCAATCTGTTTATCGGTATTGATGAGCTCATAAGTTTGTTGTACTAATGCATTTGAGACAGCCGTTACAGCGTCAGATTTTTCTATTCCAAATTTTATAGCATCTGTTAATGATGGGTCATAGCCTAAGACTGTAATATCCGTGCCATGTAAGGTGGTTACAACTTTAATATCCTTATTTGACATTTGCTTGGCCAAAATGGCACAAACTGCGTGAGGAATGGCATAATGCACATGCAGCAGGTCCAAATTTTCCCGATTAGCAACCTCTGCCATCTTACTTGCTAAAGCAATATCATATGGAGGGTATTGAAAGACTGAATATTGATTTACTTCAACCTGATGATAATGAATATTATGGTACATTTTATTTAATCGAAAAGGGAGACTCGAGGAAATAAAATGAATTTCGTGTCCCTTTTCAGCTAACATTTTTCCCAATTCTGTTGCTACTACCCCTGAGCCGCCCACAGTTGGATAGCATGTAATTCCAATTTTTAATTTTCTCATGTTAATCCCCTATCAAATCATTCTTTAAGAGGAGTGGAACCTTTGTCTTAAAACCCTCGGCATATGGTACTCCAACCAATTTTCCAAACATTTTTTCCCTAGCCTCTACTGTCTCAATATAACCATTTACGAGTGGAGTATCGAAACTCTGAGCTGTTGATTCAAATTGACTTTTATAGGCACGAAGCGCGGCAAGCTTTTGCCCTATAGAGGATGTTATATCAATGGTAAAATCAGGTTTATGAAAACCATTTATCATATAAAAGTAGACTTTTTGCACACGATGAGGCACATTACATTCATCTGTTTGATATTTTCTAATTCCTGCAGAAAATACAGCTTCTTCCACAATGCTGGCACAATTCCCATGATCTGGATGCCTATCTTCGTAATAGGGCGCAAACACTATTTGCGGCTTATAAGTCCGAATAATATCAGCAACCTTTCGAATGTATTCGTCTATTAGAAATAATCCTCGATCTGGAAAGCCTAGAGACGTTCGAAATAAAACCCCTAATATTTCTGCGGCTTGGGCTGCTTCCTCTTTACGTAACACTACATTCCCATTTGATGAAAGATCGGCATTTGTTAAGTCACAAATGCCAATCTTTTTTCCTTCTGCAGTAAATTTTGCTATGGTTCCTCCCATCCCGATTTCTACATCATCAGCATGTGCACCAAAAGCAAGCATATGTAATTGTTTATTTTCCATTACCTTCACCATTCTCATTAACAATGTTTCTCCATTCCAACAAACCCAATTCTAACCCTCTAATTAGTAACTCTGCGGTTCCCATATTTGTTGCTAAAGGTATGGAATACACGTCACATAGTCTTACAAGGGCCGTAACGTCTGGCTCATGTGGCTGTGCTGTTAATGGATCTCTGAAAAAGAAGATCGCATCCATTTGATTTTGAGCAATCAGGGCACCGATTTGTTGATCACCGCCAAGAGGGCCAGATTGGAAACGAGTAATAGCTAAACCAGTTGCTTCATTAATCTTTGAGCCGGTTGTACCAGTTGCAAAGAGGACATGTTTGGCAAAAATTGCTTGGTATGCCGTAACAAATTGGACTAAATCATTTTTCTTTTGATCATGTGCGATTAATGCAATATTCATAAAAAAACCTCTAATCTAAAATATTTTCAAGTCCATACACAAACTTATTTTGCTTCATAACTGTTTCCAAAGCTACCTTAACACCTGACATAAAAGAGCCGCGATGGTAGGAATCATGACGGATGGTTAATGACTGTCCATCAGACCCAAATAAAACTTGTTGATGAGCGATAAGTCCTGGCAAGCGGACCGAATGGATACGCATTCCATCATAGTCGCCGCCTCTTGCTCCTTTAATAGTTTCTTTTTCATTTGGGTGACCTTGCTTTTTGGGTTCTCTGGCAGTTGAGATCATTTCTGCTGTTTTTACTGCTGTCCCTGAAGGAGCATCAAGTTTTTGATCATGATGCATTTCAATAATCTCAACATCATCAAAATATTTAGCAGCCATCTGTGCAAATTTCATCATAAGGACTGCACCAATGGCAAAGTTTGGTGCAATGATGCATCCTAATTCCTTTTCAAAACAAATGCGTTGAAGCTCTTCTAAATCTTCCTTCGAAAAGCCGGTCGTTCCAACAACCGGACGAACATTATATTCAAGCGCTGTTTTTGCATGGAGCATACCAACCTCAGGAGTGGTTAAGTCAATTAATACATCAGCTTCCACCTCTTGCAGACACTTTTCAATATCTGTATAGATTGGTACGTTAGCGATGGATTGGAATCCGTTCACATCACTTAACATTAACCCTTCGTTTTTATGGTCAATGGCTGCAACCAATTTAAAGTTTCCCGTGTTTGTTACTAATTTCACAGCTTCACTGCCCATTCGACCACGTGGTCCAGCAATGATGATTTTGACATCTTCCATCTTTTTCACTCCTCATTCTCTTGATTAATTCTTGTCCACCGATTTTTATCTCGAGTATCAAAAATATTCATTATGTAACATTTGATTAATTATTATTCCTTTTTTATGTTAGCTAAATTAGGACTGTTTTACAAATGTTTTCGACTATACTACGCTCTTTTCGTCTTCTCATTGCTCTTGTTATCCTTATTCGCTATAATTAGAACCGCCATAACAAAGAAATGTATGGAAGAGGTGGAATTTTTATGATATTTGGACTTAAACTAAAAAATATATTGCTTATACTAGTTGGTACAGCCATTATGGCATTTGGTCTTGTTAATTTTAATATGCAAAATAAACTTGCCGAAGGGGGATTCACAGGCATAACCTTATTGTTTTATTTTATTTTTAAATGGGATCCTTCGTATACAAATTTAATACTCAATATTCCGTTGTTTTTTATTGGGTGGAAGATTTTAGGAAGAAACTCGTTTATTTATACGATTATTGGCACAGTTGGTGTTTCAATATTCTTATGGATCTTTCAACGGAATAGTATTAACATGCCGCTCGAGCACGATTTAACATTAGCTGCGCTCTTTGCAGGAGTTCTTACAGGAATTGGATTAGGAATCATCTTTCGGTCGGGCGGTACAACAGGCGGGGTTGATATCATTGCCCGGCTTGTCCAAAAATATGCCGGTTGGAATATGGGTAAGACGATGTTTTTATTCGATGCCTGTGTTATTACTCTTTCATTATTGACATATTTAAATTATAAACAAGCTATGTATACGCTTGTTGCTGTATATGTTAGTGCTCGGGTTATTGATTTCATGCAGGAAGGTGCCTACTCGGCACGTGGTGCGATGATTATTTCTGAAAAGAACGAACAAATAGCCGCCAAAATTATGGAGCAAATGGACCGAGGTGTTACGGCACTAAGGTCATATGGTTCCTATACAAAAATTGAACGAGATGTGTTGTATTGTGTGGTTGCAAAAAATGAAATAGTTCGCCTAAAAAATTTAATTACTTCAGTAGACCCGCATGCATTTGTTTCGATCTCTGAGGTCCATGATGTTCATGGTGAAGGTTTTACCCTTGACGAAAACAAAATGCCTATTGGTGAATAAAAAGAGCAATGTCCCCAGCGTGAGGACATTGCTCTTTTTTAATCATATAAGAATTTATAAGTTTTTACTTTGAGAAATGTCCAGCTTTAACGCCCTAGCGGCTAGTGTCCTTCGCTCTCCGCCCTACGATAAGTCAACATCGAATCACCTCCGGCTCTTCGTGTTTCCTTTATCTCAGTTGGAGCGCTCCAGGCCATACGCCGCTGACCAGGGCGCTTCCGCTTTTCTTAATCATCATTTCTATTCATACCGGTATAGATCAGCACCAGTCTTAATAGCTCAAGAACAGCGACTGCAGCAGCTGCAACATACGTAAGAGCAGCGGCACTTAAAACCTTTTTAGCCTCTCTTTCTTCCCGGTTCGCAACTAAGCCAAGGGATAACATTTGTTTAAGGGCACGGTTTGAAGCATTAAATTCAACAGGCAAAGTGATTACTTGGAAAAGAACAGCTGCAGCCATTAATATTATTCCAAGTAACAGCATTCCACTTAAATGAGCAAATATTCCAATCATAATGAGGATCCATGATGCATTGGAACCAAAATTAGCTACTGGAACTAACGCATGACGAAACCGTAAAAAAGCATATCCCTCTGCATCCTGAATAGCATGTCCACATTCATGGGCGGCAACGGCTGCGGCAGCAATAGAATTTCCGCGGAAGTTATCTGGCGACAGACGAACGGTTTTACTCCGAGGGTCATAATGATCACTTAAAAATCCGCGTCCTTCCTCAACTCCTACATTAAACAAACCATTTGCATTTAAGATCTCCCTAGCTACATCGGCACCTCTACGATAGGTTGATGTCGGTACCCGCGAATATTTTGTAAAGGTATTTTTCACTTTCATCTGTGCCCATAACGGGATAAGAACAATGATAGCAAAATAAATAAGGTAAAACATACTCTTCCTCCAAATCAGCTCGTGGTGTTATTGGCAGTGTGTAAAGCCGATTAGATGCATTAATCCTTTAGATCCCTAGAACGACCTTTTTTCAACTTTTTATCCCCTTGATACTTTCTCCAGCCTACATAGGATAATGTCATAATAATAATGCTACCTGTTGAAATAATCACCCACCAGAGTGACGGATCTGCCTCATCCTCTTCCATATTGGCAAAAAGATTCTTTAGGTCAGTGTCCAGCGCAGTAAGTTCCTGCTGACTTTTAGAATTATTGACAATTTGAGAACGATATTCATTAATAAAATCAATCCGTGCATCTAATCTTTGAATATTTTCCACTGGTACATCAATTTTCATACTTGGGTAGATAACATTATATAAGGATAAAAAGGTGTTAAAGTTTGTATGAAAATGGGCCGTATCACCCAGAATAGCTGCTTCCCTAGCTTGGTGAAATGAGGTCATAATTTGTTCTTCCATTTCGGTCCATAAAGGTTGATGACTTGTTGCTAATGCATCAATAACAAGACGAAACTTTGTTAGTTTATTTAGTCTTTCCTCATATTTCATATTGGGACTAACTGCTGCTTCCATAGCTTCATCATGGGACGTATTGACAATCCTAACCTCATCCATCGATAAAGGCTTATCTGTCCCAGTAATACTCGTAAACTGATCAGAAAAATAATCTAGTAATTTTTTTGCATCTTCATATCGTTGAAATTTCACCATTTGGAGTGCTTCATCTGATATATCATCGAGCTTCTCCATTGGCGATTGTTGTTCAGCGTATGCAGTAGCGGGAGTGAGCATAATGATAATTGTTAAAAAGAATAGCCATCTGATTTTCAATCCTTGTCCCCCCTTTCATTCTAATAAAATGTATGTAAGGTTGGACAAGGTTAGACCATCTTCAGTTATTTTATTTTTAGTTTAAACCTTTTGGGACGAATAACAAAATAATATGCTATTCCTATTGAAACAATCGATAACCAGAAAGTAAAGTATCCTATCTCAGGTGTATATTGGTCAAGCATATGATAGCTTGGCAGCATGAAAAAGACGTAATCAATAATATCATTATGAAGCGTCCAAATAGCCGCAACACTTAAATGCCACCACTTAAATCGATAAAAAGGGGAATACAAGAGCCCCTCGACAGCCATTGCAAAATGGGAAACAATCAACATAAATCCTATCCCATCTAGTTCTCCTTGAACAATAAAGACAAGAATATTCATGACTACTGCCCATATTCCGTATTTAAAAAGGGTTACAATAGCCAGCGCTTCTATTAATGGCCAATTTTTACGTAATAAAAAGGCTATAAGGACTAAAACAAAAAACAAACTTGCTGTAGGACTATCAGGGACAAAGGCAAGAAAAATGGCAGGTGTCTCTTTAAGCTGCCAACCATACCAATAATAGCCATATATAGTTCCAACAATATTAATGATCAATAAAAGCTTTAGAATTGATCGATTGGCTAAGAGTGGGTATATCCAACGCACGTGTACACCTCATTCAATGATATTTTGAATACTAACAGATAAAGAAAACTCGCCGATTGGCGAGCCTTAAGCGGTTCGTGAGGCATTGCCCTTTTGCAAAATAGGGAAGGTATAATTTCCTATCTGCTAAAAAAGCTGACGAAATGTTCGTCAGCTTTTAATCTTTTTAATTATTTGCCAAGTCCAGAAATGAATTCAGACAGTGTTTTCAACTGTGCATCATCGCCTTTAAAGACTCCAGCCGGCATTTTGCCTTTACCGTTTTTAGCAATCTTGGCTACTTCGTCAGCTGACAAACCATTGCCGATAAGTGTTGGGGCTCCCGCTCCACCTTGAAAGCTATCGCCATGACAAGTAATACATGTATTATCACTAGCAATTTTATACCCATCACTAGTTTTATCAATGTCTACTTTTTCTACAATCTTCCCTTGTCGTTCTGCAGCTGCCCAGTCATGAGTGGCAACAGATTGCCAAGTTAAAAACACAATAGCAGCAAGTGCTAACAGCATAAATCCTGTTGCTAACGGGCGCTTTCTTGGGCGGCGTTCAGGTCCAACATCAATGAAAGGTGCTAGTAGTAACCCGCCAAAAGCAAGTCCAGGAATAATCATTGCACCAATTACCGTATATGGACCAGATGCGAATGAATATTTTAACAATTGGTATAAAAATAAGAAATACCAGTCTGGTAATGGAATATAACCAGTATCCGTTGGGTCCGCTATCCTTTCAAGCGGTGCCGGATGGGCAACGGTTAAACAGAGAAAGCCTACTAGGAATACTGCTCCTACCATCCATTCTTTCAAAAGAAAGTTAGGCCAAAATGCTTCTGTTTTACCAGGGTATTCTGAGTAATCTTTCGGAAGTTTTGGCGTACGCATTTCGGGTGCAATAACACGTGAGTCGCCGACAAACTTCATACCTTTACCGCGATGCATTGAGCAATCCCCCTCCTTTTTTCTGTATTAAGATAATTATGTCAGAAAAATTGTTTTTAAAGTGGTCCAGATATACCTTGTCTACGAATCATAACAAAGTGAGCTGCCATTAACCCAAATAATACAGCCGGTAAAAAGAACACGTGGATGGCAAAGAATCGAGATAATGTCTGAGCTCCCACAATGCTTTCATGACCAGCCATTAACGTTTTCAGGTAAGGACCAAGGATCGGTGTTGCATCAATAATTTGAAGTGTAACCTTTGTCGCAAACAGCGCTTTCATGTCCCAAGGTAATAGATAACCAGTCAAACCAAGTCCAAGCATGACGAAGAAGATAAGAACTCCGACAACCCAGTTCAATTCACGTGGTTTCTTATAGGCCCCTTGGAAAAAGACACGTAACGTATGTAAAAACATCATTACAAGTACTAAACTGGCTCCCCAGTGATGCATTCCACGTACAATTTGACCAAATGCAACTTCATTTTGAAGATAATAAACAGATTCCCAGGCATTTTTAATATCCGGCACATAGTACATTGTCAAGAACATACCGGAAAGAATTTGAATGACTGTTATGAAAAAAGTCAACCCGCCAAAGCAGTATACAAACGCACTAAAATGATGTGCAGGGTTTACATGCTCTGGTACTTCATGGTCTGCGATATCGCGCCACATCGGCGTAATATCTAAACGTTCATCTACCCAGTCGTAAATTTTGTTTAACAATGATTACGCCTCCTTCCGTGGTTCAGCTTTACCTAAATAAACGTAACCGTCTTTTTCTTTCAATGGATATACATCAAGCGGTGCAAGCGGTGGTGTACCTTTAACATTTGTACCATCTTTCGTATAACGGCCGCCATGACATGGACAGTAGAATTGCTCTGGATGATCCTTATTAGTATTCCAGGCAACTGTACAGCCCAGATGCTTACAAGTAGGCGAAAGCGCTACAATTTTGTCTGTTTTATCATCACGATAAACCCAAGCCGTGTTGGTTACTTCAGACTCATACCACGCATCCTTTTGTTTAAATGAAAAGTCAACTCGAACCGGCTCTTTCGTTAAATCAGCTACCTTTTGCTTAGTAGCAATAAAATCTCCGCCTGCTTCCGCCTTAAGTACAGGATCGACTGCAAAGCGAACCATTGGCATTAGCATTCCCGCTGCCATGAAGCCGCCTACCCCTGTAAGTGTGTAGCTTAAAAATTGACGTCTTGATACGCGTTCTTTACTCATGTTTATCCCCCCCTTTATTCAAAAAGTTAAGTCCAGCGGACAATTATTAAACACATATAAAACTAGGACATAACAATGATATATCAATCTTCAAGTTAGGTCAATATCATACTATTTTAAAATATGGTAAGTTTCACTGAATATCATTCCACTTTTGCGTAAAAAGAGATAATAGTTGTTTAACTTGATTCTCAATTATCTCAGATTTCTGAGAGTTATTCATATGTTCAAGTGGCAGGGATGGAAGCCAAATTAATGAACCGTTTAACCTTTGTTCCTGCATCCGCCAATCCACTTCAGAAGTTATGTAAAATATATGCTTAAATTTACTCTCTACAATGCTTTGTTCCCAATTTAATAGATCAGTTACTACTTTTTCGCTGGGTTCTGTCTTTAAGTATGTAAAAGCAGGAAATAATAATATTCTCCCTGTAAACTGCCTTTCTAAATAACCTGTTAATAGTGTGATAAATTCAACTGCAGCAGCAGATTGTTTCATCTCTGTTCCGAATGAAAGTGAATTAATTGGAATGACTGCTGTATCCACATACTCCTTTGCACTTAAGTAAGTCTCAATCTCTTGAGGAATCCATTTCATACTATACACCAACCTTTTTGAATCACTAATTCTATAATAGCATTTTCTTCTAAAATAACAAAAGATATAGTGAATATTTCGACATAATTCTTTTAGTAATGCAAGAAAAAGGAAGCCTGCTTAACGCACACTTCCTTTTTCTTCTCTAACTTTTAATTTATTGAGTTTTTCTGTTAACAGCTGAAACGATTTTCGGTCTTGTTTATCAAGTGCATCGTCAATTAATTGCAAGAGTTTTTCACGTTGAAAGCGTTCAATACTACGCTGTAACAATTGTTCAGCAATAATACCATCCTTTTCATTCACTTGCAGATGTTTTGGTACAAATGGGTTCTCTTCTAGAACAGCTGCATACTGGTGTGCTTGGTTTGAGGCATGGAAATTTAATTGAATAAAAATATCCTCATCTCGATTAAGCCGGATATCATGAAAGGATTTTTCAGCATCAGTTGTCATAACATTTTCTTTATAAAACCTGAATGGTACTTTATCTACACAATGTGTAGACATGATTAGACCACGTGGACAGTACTGTGCTTGCTCAACAAAATGAACTTTTTCCATTAGTTGGTCGTGGCTCATTAAATAATTAAGAATCCAAACACATTCTCTTCTCTTTAATTGGTAATGATTTAAAAACCAGCGAATAAAGTCCTTCTTCTCGTTGACAGAAACAGGGGTTGCCATGATAGTTTCCCTCCTCTGTATATTCAGCTTATTTAATCGTTCACATTGGTTAGACGTTCGAGTAAATCCAAATACTCAACGTTTGTTGGATCCCCTTTTATCAGCTCTTTAAAAATTTCGGCGGCACGGTCGTTTTTTCCTTCCTCTATTAGAAAATAACCGTAATCAAGCAAAAAGTCTTGATTATGCTTAAAAAAAGTATATGCACTTTCATATTTGTCTAATGCGTCAGAAAAATTTTCAAGTTTATCAAAAGCAAGTGCTGCATCCCATATCAACTGGGGCTCTTCATCTCCTGTACTATCAAGCTGGGAGATCAAGTCAATAACATCGTCATACCTTTCTTGTTGGAAAAAGAGCTTATTTAACGTAAGGGCAGCCTCCAAAAAGCCAGGGTCTAATGCAAGTGCCTCACGAAAGTATTGTTCTGCTTCTTCCACTTTACCAAGTTTTAAAGATATTTTTCCACCGTAGAAGGATAACTCTTTATTGAATTCATCCTGTCTAATGCCATCTTTAATAGCTTGTAAACTATTTTCGAGTTCTTCTTCTCGTTCATATGCTTTTGCAAGATGTAAATAAAGCGAATGATATTCCTGATCAAGCTCTTTCAATTCATTGAATTTAACAATGGCTGTCCGATTATATCCGGCCTGAAGTGCTGTTAATGCATAGCCAAATAGTGTGTTAATCTCTAATTTTTCATCAAGTGCCTTGTCATAATAGGTTAGAGCCTCTTCAAAGGATCCAGAAGTACTTAATAAATCAGCCAGACGTCCATTTATGTTGACACCAGCAATTTCGACCTCTTCTGTTAAAACCCTCTCATAGGCATTTTTTGCCTTAATCACTTCGCCTTCCTCACTGTATAACTCTCCTAAAGCAAAATCAATAATGACTTCATCAGGCAATATCTGTTTTGCTTTTAATAGCTTCCTTTCACAAACTTCATAAAGGCCCTGGATTTGATAAAGGTCAGCTAACAATAACAATGCCGGTGCAAAATTTGCATCATGCTCCGAAATCTTCTCTAGGACAAGGATTGCCTCTTCTTCTTCGCCTGACTCCACAAATATTTCACCCAGGAGAACAAGAAGCTCTCCTTCTTCAGGATAAGATTCTAATAGGTTTTCAACTAAGGCTTTTGCTTCATCTAGAAAACCAAACTGATATAGTTCTTCTCCAAGCAAAAATTTTTCTTCTGGAAGACCATGTTGTAATACAACATTATATTCATTTAAGGCCTCTTTATGTTGGCCGTTCTCTAACAAACTAATAATTTTATTTACTCGATCCATTGGCTTTACCTCTTTCCCCCTTGAATTTACAAAGAAAAATAAGATGGGGTTCGCACCTTTACATGTTCTCCATTTCCTGGTTTAAATAAAACCCTCATACCTGAACGGACAACCTTTCCTTTGTGAACTGTAACTACAAGTCTATCACCATGATAATGAAAAAGATTTACTTCATCAACATTAATGACTTCTCTTCCTTTTACATATAGATTATAACTTAATTCCGTACCATTCATAAGGCTGCCCTTTTGAGGATAAAAACCAATTTTGTTTAGTACCTGAATTGACAATGGCTGATTTTCTACAATTACCTCCAATAATGCTGGAATTCTTTCTTTTTGCATTATAACTTTCCATTTCGACAAAACTGCCTTTTGCTCCTTCTTTTGTGAAGAAGAAATTATTGGAATCAGAGGACTATTAAATGGAAACAACGCCTCCCTTATCCAGCCCCACGGTACTTGATCTAACTCTTCTTGATTCTGATCGGTTAGCTGGATAAAGATAGCTGGAATCTTTAATTTTTTACAACTTCTTATAAAGGATGGAGATAGGAGATGGGGAGGAATCCTTACTCCAATCATAAAATCAAGAGGACAACTCATGAGTGCATTTTTCATTTGTCTCAATTTCTCAGTTAGTTCATTTTCAAGTGTGACATCTACGTACGTAAATAAAGTAGTTGAACCCTTTAATAAGAAATGTTCAGTCAAATATTCCTTTATAATCGGAAATGGCATAGAAGTGGGAATTTTGGAATCTAACAGAACATAGGTCGGGGTCATTATATATGGTTCAGCATTCATTTTCATATATCGATATTTTGAATTTTGTGCTTGTAACCTAGTTATTCGGTCATCATGAATTAATAGCGAACATGTAGTCAGATGCTTGTCTTTCAAAATATTGGCATTTTCAATAATATACATCGTCCACCGCCTAATATCATTCTTAAAGACAAGCTATGCTAAAAAATTGAAAACTATGACTCTGATTCAATCCCATTAATACCTTATTATGATTGACTGCATCTCTATTGATAGCTTGCCACTCAACTAAAAAAAGCTGCAATAAAAGCAGCTTTTTAGTCGATTAAACTATTTAAATGAGAAAAGAAGTTAGGGTATGAAACGGAAATAGATTCTGGATTTTCAAGGAATGTATCTTCGTCACACAAAAGAGCTGCTATTGCGAGCATCATACCAATCCGGTGATCACCATGGCTTGAGACGATTCCTCCATGCAGTTTGGATTTTCCATAAATGATCATCCCATCATCAGTTGCTTCAATGGAAGCCCCTAATTTTTTCAATTCATGAACAACTGTATCTATTCGATTTGTTTCTTTCACCTTTAATTCTTCTGCATCCTTGATAATGGTTGTACCTTCAGCCTGTGTTGCTAAAAGAGCAATAATTGGAATTTCATCAATAAGTTTTGGGATTAAGGCACCTTCCACAACTGTACCTTTAAGTGTAGATGTTTTAATAATGAGGTCGCCAACCGGTTCAAACGAATCCTCTTCCTGATTAATAATCTCTAAATTCGCACCCATTTTCTTCATAACATCAATGATTCCAGTTCTAGTTGGATTTAAGCCCACGTTTTTTAAGATCAGCTTACTGCCGGGAACAACAGCACCTGCAACAAGAAAAAAAGCAGCAGATGAAATATCTCCAGGAACATGAATGGTGGCTGCTTCCAATCTTTGTCCACCTTTAACAGTAATCATTTGATGATCTTTGTTGATTTCTCCGCCAAACTTACGAATCATTCTTTCTGTATGATCCCGTGTTTCGGCAGGTTCGATGATGGTACTTTCACCTTCAGCCTGCAGGCCTGCAAGGATTAGTGCAGACTTTACTTGAGCACTTGCTACAGGAAGTTCATATCGGATTGGTTGTAATTGGCCTCCACGAATGGAAATGGGTGTAAAGGCACCGTTTTTTCGACCATCCAATTTTGCTCCCATATTCGTTAATGGAACGGTTACCCTTGTCATGGGCCTCTTTGCAATGGACTCATCACCCACTAAAGAAGAGAAAAAGGGTCTTCCAGCTAAAATCCCCATTAATAAACGAATGGTTGTTCCTGAATTGCCAACATCCAATATTTCATTAGGTTCTACTAATCCCTCAAAACCATTTCCAAAGATGTGAAGTTTGCCATTAGTTTCTTCAATTGTTACGCCCAGCCTGCGAAAGCATGCGATTGTACTTAGACAATCGGCCCCAGGCAAAAAATTAGAAACAATTGTTTCTCCATAAGCAATGGAACCAAACATGACTGATCGATGTGAGATTGATTTATCTCCTGGAATGGTTATTTCACCATTTAAACCCTTTATATTATTCTTCAATGTTAATTCAGTCATCAGAAATCACCTTTATTTGTAAAATCAGAAGTTATACTCCAAAAAACTCCATTCACTCGCTTGGGAGTTTTTTAAGGACCAATCGATGTAGCAAAGCCAGAATAACTGCCAATACACTTTTCCGCCCTCTGTCGATCTTCTTCTGTTTGGAAGCTAATCACTAACACTCCATAAATATCCTCCCGCGTTTCAAGAATGCGGATATTAGTTATACTAATTCTCTCTTTCGCTAAAAATCCAGTTATTTCAGAAATCACACCAGGATAATCGGGAATATCGACAAACAAATCATAAAATGATGGAATCGCACCTTTTTCCCTAATCGGCAGGCCATCACGGAATTGCTTAGCCTGTCTAAAATAGTCAAAAATAGCCGAACTATTTTTTTGTTCTAAAAGGGTTTTAACATCCTTCATTTCATCTAGCCATTGATTAAGTAATTCGATTAATATTTCACTATTATGAAGCAGAATATCTTTCCACATTTCCGGACTGCTTGAAGCAATACGAGTAATATCCCGAAAACCGCCTGCAGCAAGCCGAGGGATAAGACTGTCTGTTTCTGAAAGTTTTTCAGTTTGACGAACAATGGATGCTGCAATAATATGTGGAAAATGACTGACAATTCCTGTTAGATAATCATGATTCTTGGGGGCAATCGTTAAAAACTTTGCATGTGTGCCGATTAACCAATCCTTTAATTTTTCTACACTTGTACTGTCTATATGTTCTTCAGGAGTTAACAAATAAAATGCATTTTCAAATAATATTTCCTTGGCTGCTGAGACGCCGCTTTTATGGGAACCAGCCATTGGATGGCCTCCAATAAATGTGATGCCCTGTGTTTTTAAGCACCTGGCATTGCGGACAATTTCCATTTTTGTACTTCCTGTATCTGTCACAATTACATTAGGATTAAGTGGAAGTTCAGATAATAGTTGGATAATCTCTGCTGTGTGAGTAACCGGTGCTGCAATAATAATTAAATCTGTGTTCGTCGCACCAATTTGTATTGACTCTGCTATCTCATCAATAACACCAAGCATTTTTGCCAGTCTAGCTTGTTCGCTATTGATATCATAGCCAACAATTACTGCCTCTTTATGTTCCTTTTTAATACATAATGCTAAGGAACCGCCAATTAATCCTAAGCCAATGACAAAAACCCTGCCTTTCAATGTTAATCCCCCTATTTAGTGAATAATTCCCCTCACTTCGTTTGTAGAAAGTCACTTAATGCTTTTAGGACACCTTCATTTTGTTCAGTAGAACCAACCGTAATTCTTACCGATGTTGGAAAACCAAGAGCCTTTCCGGAACGAACGATATACCCTTTTTCTTGCAAATATTGAAAAATTATATCCCCGTCAATTTTGAAGTCAATTAAGATAAAATTCGTCTGAGTTGGATAAAAGTCCAGCTGATGCTGCTCACAGAACGCATAAAATTGAGCGAGACCTTGCCTATTTTTCTGTTTACAACTATCCACAAAATCTTGATCACCAAGTGCAGCGCTAGCTGCTAACTGCCCTAATGAATTTACATTAAACGGTTCCCTAGCTGGTTCAAGTGCCTTGATTATGGATCGATTAGCCACACCATAGCCAACCCTAAGTGCTGCCAATCCATATATTTTTGAAAAAGTTCTAAGTACAATTAGATTTTCATATTTACGCGTTAAACTAATGGAATCATAATAATCTTCTGCAATTACATATTCAAAATACGCTTCATCAAGTACCACAAGAATATGTGATGGAACACTATCTAAAAATGCCGTTAACTTATTTTCTGGTATATATGTACCTGTGGGATTATTTGGACTACATACCCATATGATATTCGTTTGTTCATCAATAGCTTCCAACATTGCATCTAAATCATGTTCGCCATTTATAAGTGGAATCTCTTTTATAATGGCTCCTTCAATTACTGCATTATGCTTATATTGTGAAAAGGTTGGTGTCGCCATAATTGTATTTGCATTGGGATGCAAAAGGGATCTTGAGATCATTTGGATAAGGTTATCTGAACCATTCCCTAAAATAAGTTCATCCTCCTCAACCTTTAAAAAGGCTGCAAGGGCTGCCCTTAAATTCGTTGCATAGCCATCTGGATAAATAGCCAAACTGGTTGGATTGGAGTTAAGAACAGCATGTACCTGTTCTGAACATCCAAATGGATTTTCATTCGATGCAAGTTTGACAATTCTATCCAAATTAAATTGTTTCTTTACAGCCTCAATTGATTTCCCTGGTTGATAGGGAGTTAGTGTTAATAATTGTTCTTTCCATCTCATATAGCCCACTCCATTTGCTTAAAAGTATGGTTTCTTCCCTTTATTATAGCTTATTTCAAGTTAGGACTGCTTAGGTCTGGTCTTAACACCTTGGCCTCATTTAAATAGATATGGACAATTTCCTCTTGTGTAAGGTTTGTATTAACATGTAACATTACCCTAACACAATTGGTTAAGGAATTTGTAACAGGCATTTCCCTCATACACATCACAGGAACATAGGTCCAGCCGGCAAATTTCCGCAAAGCTTTTGCTGGAAAGGCAGCATTTATATCTTCGGTCGTTGATATAAATACGGATGCAACGGATTCAGGTTGAATTTGATTTACCATAATTAATTTTGCTATAAGCTCCTCAGTGGCATTAATAATGGCTTCCTCAGTATTAGCACTAACCGTCGTTGCTCCCCTCACCCCTCTAATCATAAAAAATCCCCCTTGTATTAAAAACTTGATAATTCTTTTAATAGTTCTTTATCAGATATTTCTTGAAGACGTGGCATGCCTAATTGTTCTAGCAATACAAAGCGAATAGACTCTCCTACAGACTTCTTATCTTGTTTCATTTTATCAATTAATCTTTCAAGCGATAATGAGGTTGGAATGGTTGTTTCATATCCCAACTGTTTAACCCAGTTGCTAAACTCACTTAACTGAAAGTCGAAATTGAGCGAGTCTCTACTTAATTTCAAAGCAAAAATCATTCCTATCATAACGGCTTCACCATGTGTAAAATTACCATAACCCATTTCTGCTTCAATTGCATGGCCAAGGGTATGTCCAAAATTCAAGTACGCACGAATACCAGTTTCTCGCTCATCTTGGGAAACGAATTTATTTTTAACCTTTATCCCTTTCACTAATGAATAGGTTAATTGCTCTACTGTTATCGAATTTAAGTCCTGAATGTTTTCTGTCAGCCACTTTAAAAAAGGAGGATCACTAATAAGTGCGTGTTTTATAACCTCAGCAAACCCTGAGCGGATTTCTTGGATGGATAGAGTCTTTAATAATTCAAGATCATAAAATACTGCTTCTGGCTGATAAAAAGCCCCAATCATATTTTTTCCAAGCGGGTGATTAATGGCCACTTTACCGCCCACGGCACTATCATGTGCAAGGATGGTTGTTGGAATCTGAATAAAAGGAATTCCCCTCATAAAGGATGCTGCAACAAACCCTGTTAGATCACCAACGGCTCCCCCACCGTAAGAAAGAATAACTGATTTACGATCCAGGCGGCTTTCCAATGCCGTTGATAGTGCCTCATAATATACTTCAAAGGTTTTCGCCTTTTCACCTGCAGGAGTGGTGAAAATAACAGGATTCCAATTTTGAAGTACTTGTTGTAATTTACTAAGATGGAGCTTAGAGACAGTTTCATCTGTAATAATAAATAGTTTGGTAAGGTCTGTAAAATGAGTCATTAAAAATGAAGGCAACTCGTTTCTTATTCCTTCTCCAACAAAAACAGGATAATTTTTTGATTCAGTTTGAATTTGAATGATTTCCATTAAAACTCCCTCGCAAATTCCCGTTGCCTATTAATTTCATCAAGAAAAGTATCAAAACGGTCACTATAAAATTGTTCAATAAGTGCATTTGCCAGCTCCCATGCTACAACGTTCTCAGCGACTACTGCTGCCGCAGGGACAGCGCAACTGTCAGAACGTTCAACGCTTGCAGCAAATGGCTCTTTTGTTTCGATATCAACACTCATTAGTGGTTTATAAAGGGTTGGTATTGGTTTCATAACACCTCTTACTACAATTGGCATACCTGTTGTCATACCTCCCTCAAAACCACCTAATCGATTTGTCTTGCGATAATAACCTCTCTCCGCGTCCCAGGCAATTTCATCGTGCACCTGACTTCCTGGCTTGCTCGCAGCTTCAAAGCCAATGCCGATTTCAACGCCTTTAAATGCGTTTATACTCATAATTGCGGCCGCTAATTTCCCATCCAATTTACGATCATAATGAACATAGCTTCCAATTCCTGCAGGCATACCAGTTGCGATTACCTCCACAATCCCGCCAATCGAATCCCCATTTTTCTTAGCTTCATCAATAGCTGCCATCATTTTTTGCTCTACTTTAGTATCTGCTGTCCGAACGGGTGAATTCTCGGCTCGCTCCCTGAGAACGTCAAATGGCAGAGAGGAATCCACTTCGGCTCTAACTCCGCCAATTTCAATGACATGAGCGGCAATTTCCACACCAACCAGTGATAAAAGTTTCTTAGCAACAGCCCCTGCTGCTACTCTTACTGTTGTTTCACGGGCGGAAGAACGTTCTAATACATTTCTCATATCCCGATGGCCGTATTTAATAGCACCATTTAAATCGGCATGGCCAGGTCTAGGTCGGGTCACCTTCCGCTTTATTTCAGCCTCTTGATCTTCCTCAATTGCCTCAATTCCCATAATCTTTGTCCAATGTGTCCAGTCATTGTTTTTCACCACTAAAGTGATTGGTGATCCTAGAGTACGTCCATGACGTACCCCAGACACAATTTCGACTGTATCTTTTTCAATTTGCATCCTTCGTCCACGCCCATAGCCTTGTTGGCGTCTAGCCAGCTCATTATTTATATCTGATGGTGCAAGCAGCATTCCTGCAGGTAACCCTTCGAGGATGGTAGTTAGCTGCGGTCCATGCGACTCTCCTGCTGTTAAATATCTCATACCCATTTCCTTTCCCCCTTCAACTCATTAAAGAATTTTGTATCAATATAACATATTGAGCGAAATAAGCCTAGACTATTCAGAAAATAAGGATAAATTTTTATCATTACTTTGAAAACAGTAAGATCGTGGAACCAATGGCCGATGCATAGGCTTCTCTATCTATTTACAAAAAAACACTCGTATATTTACTATACAAGTGTCGTTAAGTGTTAAATTAGTATACCCATTCGTTTACAAGCTTGGAGTATTCAACCAATTCAGCTTCTTTAAAGAATAAACCGATTTCACGTACTGCACTGGTTGGTGAATCGGAGCCATGAATGACATTTTTACCAACAGTTAGTCCAAAATCACCGCGAAGTGTTCCAGGAGCAGCATCTTTAGGATTAGTAGCCCCCATCATTTGTCTGGCAGTTGCAATAACATTTTCTCCTTGCCATACCATTGCAAATACAGGACCTGATGTAATGAAATCGACTAATTCTCCAAAGAACGGACGCTCCTTATGCTCACCATAATGCTCCTCCGCAAGCTCATTCGGAATGCTCATTAATTTAGCTCCAACCAATTGAAAGCCCTTTCTTTCAAATCGTGCAACTATTTCTCCAATTAGATTACGCTGAACACCATCTGGCTTTACCATTAAAAATGTTTTTTCCATGAATTCCACTCCTAATTTAGTATGTATATTGATTGTTAGAAGTTAACAATCCATGGAAAATGTTATCATTTTTTTGAATATTTAGCAAGCTGGCACATAAAAGCTCTTTTTCGATGGTAGGAATGTCTTTTTCAAAAAGATACCCTTTCCTCCCAATGAGTTACTTAAGATTTATGTACTTTAAAATTTTCTTCTTCCTATATACTTTGCAATATCACGTAGCGTCTTTTTGGCTTTATTTTCTGGAAAATCATTGAGCAAATCCAGTGCTTTATTCAAATAATGATCGCTTAGTGATACCGATTTTTCAATAGCACCGGTTTGTTTTATTAGGGAAATGATGTTTTCCCTTTCTATAGGATTCATATGTTCATGAACTTTTTCAATTTCTTGCTTAATCTGCTTATTTTCCATTGCAAACAACACAGGAGCAGTTATATTCCCCTGAATTAGATCGCTTCCTGCTGGTTTTCCCAGTTTCTCTTCTGTTGATGTAAAGTCTAAAATATCATCGATAATCTGATAAGACATTCCAACATAATAACCAAAACGGAAAAGTTTTTTGTGAAGTGACTCATCAACATCAGCAGCAATTGCCCCTAATTGGCAGCTTGCAGCAATTAAGAGAGCCGTCTTTCGTTTAATCCTGCGAAGGTAATCCCGCATATTTTGATTAAAGCGATACTTATCTTTTATTTGCTGTATTTCCCCAATGGTTACTTCTACCATTGTATTAGCCAATATTTGATGGGCTAGCGGTTTTTCAATTTTTGCCATTAATTCTAGTGCGAGAGCAAAAACAAAGTCACCCGTATACATAGCTATTTTGTTATCCCATTTAGCTTTAACCGTTGGTTGTCCTCTGCGAAGGTCGGCATTATCGATTACATCATCATGGACTAGAGATGCCATATGAATAAGTTCAAGGGCAACAGCCACATTCTTCATGACATTAATATCGTATTGACCAAATTTACCCGCAAGCAAAACAAAAACAGGACGAATTCTTTTTCCTCCGGCTTGTAATGTATGCATAGAAGCTTGTTTCAATAGAAGAGACTCTGGTTGAATCGTCTCTTCCAGCTCTTTTTCAATTATGTTAATATCCGAATTCAAAAATGAATACATCATTTTTAATTTCATTTGTATTCACCCTGCTTTTCATCCTGTCTTCATGTTCTATCCATTTCATTTTTTTCCGATATGAACTGCCGCCGCTCCACCACTATAAGGTTTATATTTCACTTCTTTAAAACCAGCTTGGTCAAAAAGTTTGGCAAGTTCTCTCATACCAGGAAAATCACGCGCGGATTCTTGAAGCCAAGAATATTCTCTATAGCTTTTTGCTAGCAATTTGCCAAACAACGGCATTATAAAACGAAAATAAAAATAATAGAGCTGTTTATAACCGATCAAAGTAGGCTGCGACGTTTCTAAACAAACAGCAATCCCCCCAGGTTTAACAACACGGCGCATTTCTTTTAAGACCTGTAGATAATCCGGAACATTCCTTAAACCAAACCCTATTGTTACATAATCAAAGGTATTATCAGGAAAGGGAAGTTCCATAGCATTACCATGGATTAATTGAACTTGGTCAAGACCTAACTGTTTAACCTTTTCAACCCCAACATTTAACATGTTTTGACTAAAGTCTAATCCCGTAACACTACCTGTAGGACCAACCGCTTCTGCTAAAGCAATCGTCCAATCTGCAGTTCCACAACACACATCAAGAGCTTTTGAACCCGGCCGAACATTCATTCTTTTCATGGTGTCTTTCCGCCACTTAATGTGCTGTTGGAAACTAATAACTGAATTCATTTTATCATAGTTATCAGAAATTTTTTCAAACACATTGTGAACGCGCTCTTCTTTCGATTGCTGCATGGTTCACCCTTCTTCCACAAAAGTTTTTGCACTTGGCTGGTATTGATTTAATAGCGAAGTAATCCTTTGATCTAGCAAGTCATTGGAGTATGGAAATTGCTTTAATCCTTTTTCAAGCATATATTTTAAATGTTCAAGATAATGGTCACAAATTTGAATTAAATGAGAACGTTGTTCACCTGTTAAGTCACCCAAATTTAACTCACTGTCAGATAAAATAATTTTCTTCATCGAATCAAAAACTACTGAGCTCTTTGTTTGAAAAAATAACCTTTTTTCATTTACTAATCGTTTGAATAATAATAAATTGGCTAGGAAGTCATTCCATAAATCCACTTTAAAATAATCAGTAATCTTCGTAATCAAGGAACTTTCCATTCGTTTAATGCAGGTCATTAGTCTTTCGATTCCTTCAATTTCACTTTGGTAAATAAGTACTTTATTTTCATTGACTTCCTTTACTCCTTTTGAGAGTAAATTAATTATCATGATATCTTCCGAATCAGCAAGAAGTTTATAATAAAGACCGCTAAAATAATCCCCAGCGAGAACAGTTAATTGACGATTTTTTTCAATTATCGATGCATTTGATATTTTCTCATGGGTATCAAGGGCAATCTGAATTAACATGGTTGATAAAGCATAGTTCTGAATTTCATTATAGGACAATTCATGTCGTTCCATTATTGAGACTAGAATAAGTAACTTATCTTCATCAATAATTGGAGGTTCAATATGTTCGAGCAAGTAAGCATTTAAAACCTTTTTTTCGACTTGCTCTTTCACCGCTGTATAAATTTGCCGAATGTCCTGCACGCTGATCACCCTTGCTTCCCCGAAATAATATCTATATGTATTCTATATTGTCTATTTGAATAATAATTTCATGCTAAAAAAGAAGAAAAATCACGATCTCTTTTAATAACAAGCAGACCCAATTATACCATAAAAGGCTTCGTATGGGCAGAAATTCACAAAATAATCACTTTAACTATCGTTATGTTTTAAAACGTAAAAATGCTAGAAGAACACCTATTATTTGTTTGTTTCACTTTCTACTTCGCCAAATTGAGTAAGAACTTTAGCGTTCCCTCTAATTTTAATTGCCGAAGTATGTTCGGTGAACTGTGCAATCAGTACTTCACCTTTATCAAGCTTTTCCGAATGATGAAACTTTGTATCAGAACCTCTAGTCAGCCCTATTACATTGACACCATCATCATTAGCTTTTATGACTATATAATCACTATTTTGCTGGTTGCGCTTTTCCACTATAATCACTCCAAATAGTTGTTAAGAATATCACAACTAATATTTTATTAAGGTCAGTATTTCAGAACGAGCATTTGCATCATCAGCCAGAACTCCGCGAACTGCAGTCGTAACAGTTTTCGCACCTGGTTTTTTTACGCCTCTCATGGTCATACACATGTGTTCTGCTTCGACAACAACCATCACACCATGCGGGTCCAGCTTTTCCATTATGCTGTCTGCCACAGTCGATGTAATCCGTTCTTGCAGTTGAGGTCTTTTCGCAACTGATTCAACTGCTCGAGCTAATTTACTTAATCCAGTTACATGTCCATTTTGTGGAATATAGGCCACATGAACCTTTCCAAAGAATGGCACAAGATGGTGTTCACACATTGAATAAAATGGAATATCTTTAACCAATACTAATTCTTCATGTTCTTCACTGAATATAGTTTCAAAATGTTCCTTTGGGTCCTCATTTAATCCACTAAATACTTCTTCATACATCTTTGCTACTCTTTTTGGTGTATCAAGCAGCCCTTCACGGTTTGGGTCTTCACCGATTGCTTCTAATATTAAACGTACCGCCTCTTCTATTTGGGTACGATTGACCTTTGACATACCAAATTCCCCCTAAAGTGTATCATCAAGTATAGACGACAAATACATATTAGCACAATCTTTTCTATGCAAGCAAAAATAAGAAATATGTCCATGTCACGTTACGAAGGTCGAGAAGAACTTATATTAAAGTAAATAGAAAAAAGGCCATGGACTTTTTCCATGACCTTTTTGCTTAAGCCAATCGCTCGGGAGCAATAATTTATGTAATTATTTTACTGCGTCTTTAAGCGCTTTACCTGGTTTAAAAGCTGGAACTTTGCTTGCTGCGATTTCAATTTCATCACCTGTTTGTGGGTTACGACCTTTACGTGCCGCACGCTCACGTACTTCAAAGTTACCAAAACCAATTAATTGTACTTTATCACCATTTTTTAAAGCATCTAAAATCGCATCAAAAACAGCATCAACTGCTTTAGTAGCGTCCTTTTTTGATAGCTCGCTGTTTTCAGCAACTGCATTAATAAGTTCTGTCTTGTTCATGCCATTCACCTCCTCCCAAAGAAATTATCAAGATTCGTAAATAAGAATACTTATCTACATTTCTAAACAATTTTTCTAATTTCTATACGTCATAGCGCGGTTTTATTACTAAAGTCAGCCATAATGGACTACTTTAGTGACATAAATCTATTTTTATAATGAAAACCTTATAAAATAAGGCTTTAATCACTATAACGTAATCTGTTAAAAGATTATCATAATCAAATCAGCTTATCAAGAAAATTTCATGAAATAATGGTAATCTTTTCTTTCATTCATCATTTTTCTACTAAATTTGACTTTTGCCTTTACATTTTTAGGAATAAATTAAAAAAGACTCCACAAAAGGGAGTCAATAACCTAGAGGATAATGGCAATTAGTCCGCCTGATCCTTCGTTTATAATTCTTTCTAAAGTCTCTTTTAATTTATATCTTGCATTCTCTGGCATTAAAGAAAGTTTCGCTTGAATTCCCTCACGGACAATAGAACTTAAAGACCTCCCGAAGATATCAGAATTCCAAATGGATAATGGATCGTCTTCAAAATCCTGCATCAGGTAGCGGACAAGCTCCTCACTTTGTTTTTCGGTACCAATAATTGGTGCAAATTCTGATTCAACATCGACTTTGATCATATGAATCGATGGGGCCACTGCTCTAAGTCTTACCCCAAACCTTGCACCTTGACGAATAATCTCTGGTTCCTCTAGGCTCATATCAGAAAGGGTTGGTGAAGCAATCCCATATCCCGTTTGTTTAACCATTTTTAACGCATCCGAAATATGGTCATATTCAGCTTTGGCATGGGCGAAATCCTGCATTAGTTCCAGCAAATGATCTTTCCCTCTGATTTCGACACCAACAATTTCTTTTAAAATATCATCATATAATTCATCTGGTGCAATTAAATCAATTTCAGCCACACCAGAACCCATCTCTATGCCCGCCAATCCAGCCTTCTCTATAAATTCAAAGTCGCTAAATTGTTGAACAACACGGTCAACATCTCTTAATCTCTTGATATCTTTAACTGTTTCCTTTACAGCCTCTTGGTAGCTTTCACGGAGCCAATGATTTTCTCTTAGGACCATTACCCAGCTCGGCAAGTTTACATTCACTTCAAGAACAGGGAACTCGTAAAGCGCTTCACGGAGTACATTAAGCACATCGCTGTCACGCATACTTTCCACACTCATAGCAATAACCGGAATATCATATTTTTCAGCCAAGCTAGATCTTAATGTTTCCGTACTAGGATGGTAAGGTTGTGCACTATTTACCACCATAATAAACGGTTTGCCAACTTCCTTCAGCTCATTAATGACTCTTTCTTCCGCTTCAATATAGTTGCTTCTAGGAATTTCACCAATGGTTCCATCGGTTGTAACAACTACACCAATTGTCGAGTGTTCCTGAATGACCTTCCTTGTACCAATTTCAGCAGCTTCATGAAATGGAATAGGTTCCTCATACCAAGGCGTATTAATCATCCTAGGTCCATTTTCATCCTCGTAGCCTTTTGCACCAGGGACAGTATAGCCGACACAATCAACAAGCCTGATATTGACATTTAAGCCTTCATCGACATGAACCGTCGCTGCCTGATTTGGAACGAACTTTGGTTCAGTGGTCATAATGGTTTTTCCAGCTGCACTTTGCGGCAGTTCATCTTGCGCTCTTGATCTTTCCGCTTCACTATTTATATTCGGTAAGACGACAAGCTCCATAAATTTTTTAATAAATGTAGATTTTCCTGTACGAACTGCTCCTACGACTCCTAAATAAATATCGCCACCTGTTCTTTCAGCAATATCTTTGAAAATGTCAACCTTTTCCAAGTGATCCCCTCCCGATCATTGAGTAAAGTGGGATAATATCATCCATTTTAGGTATGTTTGGACAGTATATGTTTATGACGTTGTCCTATCTTGTTATGACACTTTTCTAAAATTTTTTACCCCCTTATTAAAAAGTAACGTGATGCTTTAATATCTGTATCTCACAGAACATTTGATTTTATGGAGGGTTTCAATCTATGATATACGGATTTGGCCAAACCTCGTATGACCATTACGTAATATGATTGTTTAGTATAAAAAAACCCTTCTCCTACAATATATTTCGTAGGAAAAGGGTTATGACAAAAATTATAGCAGGGGATACCCATATTCGTTTGACGCACACTGAATAGGCCTTTGACCATCCCGAAAGAATTCTATTCTTCTAAGAAAATAGGTTCTTTCGTTTTTGAATCAATGGTGTATGGCAAGGAAAAAGCGGGTACAAACATCGAATTAGTCCATAATAGGGAACGTATATCTTTGCCAGGTTCTATATCTATACTTGCTTCCTTAATCGCACGATATAAATCTGGTCGATAATCAACGTATACCTCAGCCTCTCCAGTTATTACAAAAGAAAGATTTTGATTAGTATATGGACTTACAACATAGGGTGCCTTCTTATAGCCTAATTGCTTAAAATCTATTGTGAATACATTTTTTGCTATTTGAGTTTTATAAGGTGGATAACCATTCGTTTTTATTCTTAATTTAATTTCACGAATGGTTTCTGCCATCTGGAGGTCCAATAATTTTACAGTTGGGTTCTCTTCAACATCTATCAGCACATATTGAAATATGCCTCCGCTTTCATAGGCATTTCCCGGTGGCTCAGCCATATACTGTGGTACAATTTTTTTAAATTCAATCGGATATTTTTGATAAATGGGTGTATCCATTTCCTTTGTTTTGATTGGCAATATTCCGCCATTATCCTTTTGAAATTCATTTACCGCCGTTTGCACAGCTTGGATTTGGTCTTTATAAGGAACTTTGTTTTGTGATAATTCTTCTTTGGGATACATACAGCCTGATAAAAGGACTATCGTTAAAAGAAGTATGCTTACTAGCGGTTTTTTTTTCATAAAATCACCTTTTGATTTATGTATTTGCTTTCAATCAAGTAAGGAAAACAATTAATAATGTTAATCCAGCAACAATCATAAATAAATATGCAATTATGGCTGTAATTACCCGAAGAATTCCTTTTACCTTGTATCTACTTAAATAAATAGTAATAATCGCAAGAAACATCAGTCCCATTCCTGCAATTGATATCCACATTTTAATCATAGCTGGCGACAATCACTATTCCCCCTTTTCCAAAAGTTAATTATATCACATCACTAACTAATCAATCTAAAAAATCTTTCGCTTTATTCTTGGTACTATTAAGGGAGTTTAAAGCCCCCTTTACCACAAAAAAACTGAAGTAAAGAGGGGCGAATTCTTTACTTCAGTCCTATTACGACTAAATAACCCATTCCCAGTGTCATTCTACCAGGTTGCTTCGTTGCATTGTATGCAATCCCATTACAAAACGCATCAAAAGATCGCCTATTTTCTTTTAAAAAATAACAATTTTAATCCTCATTGTATTTTCCCTCAAGAACATTCACCAAATCTTCCATCTCATGGGTTCGACCCCTGGCCATTAAAACATCCACTGCATCCTTTGCGTTTTTCCCATTAAATAAAACATCATAGAGGACTGATGTAATAGGCATATTAACATTATACTTTTTAGCCAACTGGAATGCAGCTTTTGTGGTTCTTACACCTTCTACTACCATCCCCATATTATCAAGAACCTCATCAAGCGTTTGACCTTTGCCCAGCATATTACCCGCTCTCCAGTTCCTTGAATGAACGCTGGTACAGGTAACAATTAAATCGCCAATCCCTGTTAATCCGGAGAACGTTAACGGATTGGCTCCCATTTTTGTTCCAAGTCGGGCTATTTCTGCCAACCCTCGGGTCATTAAAGCAGCCTTCGCATTATCACCGTAGCCAAGTCCATCTGTTATACCTACAGCAAGTGCAATAATGTTCTTTAATGCACCGCCAATTTCAACACCGATGACATCAGAATTCGTATAGACGCGAAAGTTATGGTTTATGAACAAATCCTGAATCTTCTCGGCTGCGGGCATATTTTCTGAGGATACTGTAACTGTTGTTGGATGTCTAAGACTTACCTCCTCAGCATGGCTTGGACCTGAAAGGACCACAACATCCTTTAGGAGTTCTTTCGGCATTTCCTCATTAATCATCTCAGTTATGCGTAAAAGAGTATCAGGCTCAATTCCTTTACTGACATGTGCAATTGTGATTGATTCAGCTAGTACTGCACGCATTTTCACTAGAACTTCCCGAATGGCCTTAGTCGGAACAGCAAGAATAACGGTTTCTACACCTGTTAAGGCATCATGTAACGAATCATAACCAACAATTAATTCTGGCAGATTAATCTCTGGCAAATATTTTTTATTCGTGTGATTTTTATTAATTTCTTTTACCTGATCTTCATTATGGCTCCATAAACGAACTTCATGTTGATTATCTGCAAGTACAATTGCAAGTGCTGTTCCCCAGCTCCCTGCACCAATCACAGCTATAGCCGACTGTTTTTCTTGCATAACACTACACCCGCCTTATCTTTATTTTCTTTCTCTAGCATAAATTTTGATAGGGGTTCCTTCGAATCCAAACGCTTCTCTAATTCTATTCTCTAGAAAACGTTGATAGGAGAAATGCATTAATTCAGGTTCATTGACAAACACCACAAAGGTTGGAGGCTTTATTGCTACTTGAGTAGTATAATAAATTTTTAAGCGTTTCCCTTTGTCAGATGGTGTCGGATTCATTGCAACAGCATCCATAATGACGTCATTTAACACACTTGTTTCCACTCGCATAGAATGGTTTTCACTTGCTGTATTGATCATTGGCAAGAGAGTATGAATTCGTTTTTTTGTTTTTGCAGATAAGAATACAATTGGAGCATAACTAAGAAACAAAAAATGTTCTCTAATTTTTTGTTCAAGCTCTTTCATGGTTTTCTCATCTTTTTCTACTGCATCCCATTTATTGACCACAATAACGACAGCTCGTCCTGCTTCATGAGCATAGCCAGCGATTTTCTTATCTTGCTCAATAATACCTTCTTCGGCATTGATAACCACAAGAACGACATCTGAGCGTTCAATAGCCCTTAATGCACGTAAAACACTATATTTTTCGGTACTTTCATATACTTTTCCTTTTTTTCTTATTCCAGCTGTATCAATTATGACATACTTTTGCCCATTATACGTATATGGTGAATCAACCGCATCACGGGTGGTACCAGCAATATTACTGACAATGACACGTTCTTCCCCTAAAATGGCATTTACTAGTGAAGATTTCCCTACATTCGGACGCCCAATTAAAGAAAATTTGACCACATCATCAGCATATTCTATTGGCTTATTTTTTGGGAAGTGTTTAGCTGCCTCGTCTAATAAATCACCTAGACCAAGTCCATGTGACCCAGAAATAGGGATTGGCTCGCCAAAACCGAGAGAGTAAAAATCATATATACTTTCTCTCATTTCAGGATTATCAATCTTATTAACCCCTAATACGATTGGTTTTTTAGACTTATATAATATTTTTGCAACTTCTTCATCTGCAGCAGTTACTCCTTCCCGTCCATTTGTTAAGAAGATAATCACATCTGCTTCATCAATTGCGACTTCAGCCTGTTGGCGAATTTGCTCTAAAAACGGTTCATCACCGATATCAATTCCACCTGTATCAATCACATTAAATTCATGTGTTAACCACTCACCAGAACTATAAATTCGATCCCTTGTTACACCCGGAATATCCTCGACAATTGATATACGTTCACCAACAATCCGATTAAAAATAGTCGATTTTCCAACGTTTGGTCTTCCAACAATGGCAATGACAGGTTTAACCATATTGATCGCCATCCTTTCTCAAATATCATACACATATGTTAGCAGTGTTTCATTTTAAGTTCTTATTAAGTAAAGAAACCCTTCTGTCAACGAGAAGGGCCTAACTATATTATTTTATCAATGTTAATCCTTTCTAGCAATGGAAAGCATCACAAGAATTATGATTATGATGATTTTTGCTTGCTCTTTTCAAAAAAGTGCTGGTGATTTTGAATATATGTACCAGCATTCTCTAGCACACTCCAACCAATGAGCAATGCCGTCATTAAGGCACAAACATCTAAATATTCCAGATTTGCAATGGTATAAGGAAATGGAAATTTACTTAATGTATAGGCATATAAAAATTCCCCATGTATAGTTCCACTGATTATTATCAGCAATCTCCCTTTTAATGTTTTTTGAAGGAGAAGGGCAAGGTAGCCAAATGCAATCGCCATCATCCACTTTCTGTTAAAAATAATCCATATTGGATCAAAAATTTCAAATAAGTGGAAGGATACATAAGCAATGGATACAATCAATGAACAAATAAAAAAATATATAATAGCTCCTCGCTTTTCCTGGCTGAAAAATACATATGAAGTAATTAATAAAAATAACCCTCCGGCATAAATATCCATGCTGCCTATTCTGAATTGAATACTTGATAAAAATAGTAAGACAAGAATAATAATCGAAAGTTTTAATCGATATGGATTTTTTTTATCAAGCATGAATGTGAGATATACCCATAAAGCCCAACCAACCCAATAAAATAGCGCACCTTCCATTTATACACCTCCTATTGTTTACATTATTGGTAATCCATATGTACTTTCATACTCCTTGAATAATATTTCTTAGATGAATCATCTTATTAAGAGGAGGTGTGGATAAATGGGAAGAGACCGCCAAGAAAAAAAACTTAAACAAAGCAGGAGAGTAGAGTCAGATCGTGATCAGGCGCTGCATTATCCAGGTGCTACCAAGCTTTCAAGCCCAGAAGAAGCACGAGGATTGAACGATGGGAAACGATAGAAAAAACTAACGAATGATAAATAAAGCTCCCGCAAAATGCGGGAGCTTTATTCTAACTTACGCTGGCTATAATTTTTTGTTTCAATTCCTCTTTGGGTTAACCAATGATAGGTATCTCCAGAGATGATGAGAGGGGCTTTTCTTAAGTCAGAAATGCTTTTGGCACCCAGTGCAGTTAAAATCATCCTTAGATCCTGATGAATGCCATCAATTTCTTCTTGTAAGGATTCTACTCCCTTTTCAACAAGGACTTTTAGAAAAAAACCTGCCATGCCAATCGCACTTGCACCAAGTGCCAGCCCTTTTGCTACATCAAGCGCAGACAAAAAACCACCAGAGCCTATAATAGACATTTTTTCAGATAAAGTTGCAGCCTCTATTATTGAAACAGATGTAGGTATTCCCCACTCATTAAAGAAAGAAAGCGTACGCTCTCTGCGCTTATTTTCTATTTCGGCAAAATTTGTCCCACCAGATCCACCCACATCTACTGCGGCGACTCCAACTGAAGTAAGAGCTTTCACCGTTTCCATTGACATTCCAAAACCAACTTCTTTGACAAAGACAGGAACATCAACACTCTTGACAATACCTTCTATTCTTTGTAAGGCACCGGTAAAATCTCGATCTCCTTCTGGCATAGTCAATTCTTGTATGACATTTAAATGAATCTGTAAAGCATCTGCTTCAATCATATCGACGGCAGCTTTTGCATGTTCCGTTGTTGCTTCACTACCCAAATTGGCTAAAATAATTCCATTGGGATTCACTTTTCGAACCACTTCATATGTATATCTTTCTTCTTTATCCTTTACTGCAGACATTTGTGAGCCAACAGCCATAGCTACCCCTGTCCTACTGGCAGCCATTCCCAGTTGTTTGTTGATCTGATACGTTTTTTCACCGCCACCCCCTGTCATGGCATTGATAAAAATTGGCGAACTTAAAGAAAGTTCGCCAATGGAGTGGTTTAACCGAACATCGCTCACACTGATATTCGGTAAACTTTGGTGAATAAACTTGATATCATTGAAAACGATTGAACGGTTTTGCCTATTTTGTAAGGCAAAGCGAATGTGGTCCCATTTTCGTTCTGCTCTAGACACTTACATCACCATTATTTGTTTAGATTCTTTAACTTATCGCCAATTACTTCCCCAAGTTGGAAGCCTTTAGACTCTTCTGGGAGCTCATAATCGAGATTTTCCTCTTCGTCTTTCTCTAACAGTTCCTTAATGCTTAATGATAAGCGTTGATCTTGTTCATTAGTATCAAGAACTTTCACTTTTACCTCTTGACCTTCTTTTAATACTTCATGTGGTGTTCCAATATGTTTATGGGCAATTTGAGATATATGAACTAGGCCTTCTACTCCTGGGAATACCTCCACAAATGCCCCGTAAGATACTAATCTTTTAACCGTACCATCTAAAATACTACCTTTTGGAGCTTTTTCTGCAATATTGGTCCATGGACCAGGCTGTGTTTCTTTAATGGATAAAGAAATTCTTTCATTATCACGATCAACACTCAGCACTTTCACTTTTACTTGTTGTCCTTCTTGCACAACATCTGTAGGTTTTTCTACATGTTCATAAGATAGTTGTGAAATATGAACAAGTCCATCAATTCCACCAATATCTACAAATGCTCCAAAATCAGTTATTCTTTGTACAGTCCCATCTATAATTTCTCCAACTTGGAGAGCACCCAGACGGTTTTGTTTCCGTTTGCCTTTTTCTTCTTCCACTACAGCACGATGTGAAAGAATCAAACGATTCTTTTCTTTATCAAGCTCTACAATTTTAAACGCTAGTGTACGTCCTTTGTAATCACTAAAATCCTCAACAAAATGGGCTTCGACCAGTGAAGCAGGTACAAATCCTCTCACACCGAGGTCCACAACAAGGCCGCCTTTTACAACGTCTTTTACTTCAGTTTCAAACACTTCACCCGTTTGGAATTGATTCTCTAAATTTTCCCAAGCCTTCTCAGCATCAATTTTTCTTTTTGAAAGAATTAACGCCTCTTCCTCTACTCTCAAAACTTCTAGTTCTAGTTCGTCGCCTTCACTCACTGCATCAGATGCTTTTTCAATATGCAGGCTTGAGAGTTCACTAATTGGAATAATTCCATCAAGTTTACTGTCCGGAATATTAACAAGAACCTGCTTTTCTTCAACTTTAGTTACTTGAGCTGTTACCTTGTCCCCAATTTCAAAGCTTTTGACTTCTACTTGATTCAATTCTTCTGACATATGTATTCCTCCTTAATCCATTTACTCCATAAAATCTATATATGATTTGGTGCATGCCACGCATCGAACACCACATATAAAACAACTTAAAAGCAATGAATATTCAAAAAAAATTCTCTTTTTACTAACTTCTTACAAATCGTTTATTTTGTCAAGCAGAACCTATTGATGCTCTTTTATAAGTTTATGAATTTCAGACATAATTAATTCAGTTACCGCATCAGCAGATGCCTTAACTTTTCTCATTTCGTCCATTTCAATCGGTTTTCCGTAAACTACTTTTACTTTATGAAAACTTTTATATGGCCCGATCACAGCGCAAGGGACCACATATGCTTCTGACCTTAAAGCGAAAAAGCCTGCCCCAGATAGCCCTTTTCCTAACTCCCCCGTTTTACTTCTAGTACCCTCAGGAAAAAGCCCAAACACGTTGCCTTCTTTAAGAATTTTCAAACCCGTTCTAAGCGCTTCACGGTCGCTTAAGCCCCTTTTGACTGGAAATGCATTGCATTTTCTTACAATATTCCCAAGGACGGGAACGGAAAAAACTTCTGCCTTTGCCATATAGTGAATGGGTCTTGGTGCCATTATACCAACGAGAATAGGGTCGAAATTATGGATATGATTGGAGCAAAGAAGTACCCCGCCATCCTTTGGAAAATTTTCTAAACCAATCGCTTCGACTCTGTACAAAGGTTTAAATATTCCTGAAACCACTGACTTTGCAAAATCATAAAATGTCACACTTATCCAATCCTTTCATGGACGAGAGCCATTATTTTTTCCACAACCTCTGGAATAGCTAAAGAGGTTGTATCAATTTCAATTGCATCATCAGCTTTTCTTAAAGGAGCTACTGTTCTCTCAGAGTCGATTTTATCACGACGTGCAATTTCTTCTTTTAATTTTTCTAAATCTGATGGGTATCCTTTTTGAATATTTTCGGAATGGCGCCTTTCAGCTCTTTCCTCTACACTAGCAAGTAAAAACACCTTAATTTCCGCATTAGGCAGTACATGCGTGCCAATATCTCTGCCATCCATCACAACCCCGCCCTCGGTGGCGAATTCTTGCTGTCTTCTAACCATTTCTTCACGCACTTTCTGGTGCCTTGCAACATAAGAAACAGAATTTGTAACTTCTGAGCTGCGTATCTCTTTGGTTACTTCACTATTGTCCAGGTAGACCAATTGGCCGTTATCGGAAGGTAATAACTTAATATTAGTTGATAACAATATGTTCAACAATGAGTTTTCATCCTCCAGATTTACCTGGTTTACAATAGCTTTATATGTAAGCGCCCTGTACATTGCACCGGTATCAATATAGATATAAGATAATTTTTCTGCCACAATTTTCGCTACTGTACTCTTGCCGGCTGCAGCAGGGCCGTCAATTGCAATTGATAATTTCTTTTTCATAAATCCTCCTAAATACCTTCGTATACATCTCTCTAGCTTCTCTATTATTTTACCACAAGTTGAAGAAATGCCTCTTTTTTTTAACATAAAAATAAAGCAGGGGATCCCGCTTTATTTTAGTGACTTTTGAAAGGTTTGAAGTATTTCAGTAAATGAATTTTCATTTACACCCTCGTATTTTGTTAATTGTTTAATTTGTGGGAAAATATCCATCTGGTGAAAAAAAAGCTGTGATAAGAATAAAAAAAGAAATTGTACGATTACAACTTTAATTAACAGCCTTTCTACCAATTTCATAACACCACTCCCATACGAAACCTATATCAATAGTATGGGAGTTTCCATTTTAATTTATCCCTGCTGCTTTCAACGATTAAAATTAAAAAGAAAAGGAAAAGCAATTGCCTTTCCTTTAGAGAACATTTTCATATGTGGCTTCCGCATTTTTCAACTTTTCTACCTTTTCCTCAAAACCACTTTTTGCATTTATAAATATTCGATACGTATCGTCACCCATTGTTCCGAGGAACTCATAGCATAATACATCTTCATTTAGATCGTTTACAATCATTGCTTGACGGTCTTCCATTACCTTTAATTTAGGATTTACTTTTGCCCGTGCTTGTTCTATTGTTAGGGCTGGTTTTTCAAGTTTTCTCGATTGGAAGGACTTTAAATACTCCTCGGCAGAAACACCTATAATATCTCCATTATCAAGTGCTACCTTAACTTTCACGGCCTCAGGATATATTCTGACACCATTTACATTCGTAACAAAGTTGAAAACACCGATATTGTCATATTGTGTGCTTTCAAATACCTCTAAATCTTTAAAACCAGTCTCCTTTAGGAATGCGGCTGCTTTATTGTCAGCATCATTAAGGCTTAATACTTGTTTATTTATTTGTCTGTTATTAATAAACCAAATAGGATGACCCGCCTTTTTAGTTATATCCATACTTGCTTCCTGCCCTGTTTGCTTATTTTTTATGGATACACTATAAAAACCATAGTCAGATCCTTTTCCGTTTTCAGTAACCTTCACATTGGCATTACCATCAAACTTCATATATTTTTTAGCAATGGTAATGGCCTCCTTGCGTGTAATTGTTTTTCCTTCGATTTTTTTGAAATTTTCATCTTTTTTTTGCATATTGGTAATGGTTGGACCGAAGTCCGTTTCTTCATAACCAGAAACGGTTTTTTCTACCGTCTTAAAGCCATCAATGATAGTGTTATCAGTCTTTTCCTTTCCAGATGCAAGGGCAAGTTCCACATCCATCCATCGAAGGTTATTTTTCAACACCATATGTTGAACATTGCGAAGTTCGTTTTGAATATCGCCAGATTGCTTATAGAGGACCTTTAATGTTTCATACTCTTTATCTGTTAAAGGGTCTTTCTCTAAATCTCTTACAGCCGTTCGATAACTAAAATTTCCGATGTTTGCAAGAAATTCTTCTGTCTTATTAAATGGCAATAGTGTTAATGGCAATTGACCAACATCCCCATGTGCCTGAGAGGTAAGTCTCCATACTTCAATCAATGAGGGAGACAGCGTATTTTTTGAATTCATTGCTAACGTTGTTCCTATTTTATCGTGTAAGATATCCATTCGATATGAAAGATTGTGGAAAGCTCGTTGATAGTTATTTTCTGCATTAATAAGTATCGCATTTTTTTCTTGGTGTTCTTGGTAGCCCCAATATGCCGTTCCCGCAACACCGATTGCGAGAACACCGATTAATATTCCTCTAATCACAATAATTCACCCCTTTACTTGCAAAAAATATGCTTGCCAATTCGTTTTATTTGCGGTCTTCCCCAGATCCAAGCACTAGTAGCTGTATCGGGATTAAAGTAGTAGATGGCCTCACCGGTTGGATCCCATCCATTGATGGCATCTAATACCGCCTTTTTTGACGATTCATTGGGTGTTAACCAAATTTGACCATCAGCAACTGCTGTAAAGGCTCCCGGTTCAAAAATCACACCGGAAACAGTGTTAGGAAATGATGCACTTTGAACCCTGTTCAAAATAACTGAAGCAACAGCAACTTGTCCGATATATGGTTCTCCCCTTGACTCCCCATGCACAGCATTAGCCATTAGGCGAATATCATTTTGTGAGTAACCGTTAGGTATGTTTGCCGCTGTCGGTTTTTTCGCAGCTGGTTGTTGTGCAGCCTTATTGGGAGCTGCATTTTGCGCTGTTTGTTTATTATACTTCGTTGATTTAACTAACTTTGCTTTCGTTGTTGCCCCAGCAATTCCATCAATCGGTAAACCAAATTCATATTGGAAATTTCTTAGTGCCCAATATGTACCCCATCCAAATACCCCATCGATTTTTCCATGGTAGAAACCAATATGCGTGAGCCTTGATTGTAGTTCAATCACATCCTCACCAACGGCCCCCTTTTGAATGACCTGACTCGTAAAGGCATGTACCTCATGTTTCTCTAGTAAAGTTAACGGTACAGTACAGAAAAAGATTAGGATGAAGTATTTGATTAGGATGCTTTTCTTTATCATGGAATAATTACCCCCATTATGAATCTTTTTGCAGTAACCCTATTTTTCGTTTTATTAATGTTTTTATTCCATTTAATACAAATTAATAAAAAAAACCCTTCATTTAGAAATGAAGGATTTTTTTTTAGAGAATAATTTGATATAGAGTTAATTGGTTAAAGCACTTTTGCGTTTTTGCTGTAAGTCCCCACTATACGGGTGCCTCAGCCTTTTGCTCTGTATATTGTTTTTTAAAGTGATTAGCGCTGAGAATTTTTGCCTTTTTAACCTTTCGGAGCCCAAACCACCAGAGGAAAATCATAAAAGGTAAGATGATATAAAGCCAATTTTCAAGTGAAATCAATATATAATCATAGAAGCCATGAAGGGTAACTGGCAATAGCAAAGATAATATGATCCATTTTGCTTTTAATTCCTTGGTAAACTTAGCTTTTCCAATATAAAAACCCATGATAACCCCGAATAGAGCATGACTAGATACAGGCAATAAGGCGCGTGTCATCGCATGTTCAATCCCATTAGCAACTAGATAAAAAATATTTTCAACTGTTGCAAACCCTAGTGAAACTGCTACACCATAGACAATTCCATCAAATGGTTCATCAAACTCCACATGCTGATAAATAGCATAAAATAGAATAAACCATTTAAAAAACTCTTCCAATAGGCTTGAGCTCAGAAACGCATCAAAAAAATGAGATTTTAGCAAATGTTCTGTATCAAGGACATGTTGAATAAACATAATTGGAAACACCAATAGAACTCCGTACAAAAATGTCTGAAGAACAAAGGAAACTGGTTCTGGCTCATATTCATCTTTTAAATAAAAATAACTTAACAAAGCCAAACCAGGGGCGACTCCGGCCGATAAAATTCCGAGCATGTAGAACCTCTTTTCCAATCCTTTTTTTATTAATCGTAACACGGATTGCCCATAAAGAAAATGAAAGATTCATTCCAGCGAACTAGTCTGTACCGACAAACTAGTCCGTTTTTAGCATTATCCATTTGTAGTTAAAAATGAATCGTCTCTAAGCCGCTTGCCATTGCAACGGCCAATTTAATTCTTGCTTTTTTAGAGTCATTGTCACTTCCAAGAATAACTCCCTTTTTATATAAATCATAGGCACTGCCCTCATAATCATAGGTTGTAAACACGGATCCCTCTTCAGCACTTGTTGTTATGACTAGTTTCATTCCTGCTTTAATTGACTTTTCGATTTCTTCCATCATCTTTGGAGCTACCTGACCTCGCCCTACACCTTCAAAGACAATCCCGGCAACCCCTGCCTCTCGGGCAGCCTTAATAAATTTTCCATCTGCCCCAATATAACACTTAATAATTTCAACTTGTGGAATCGCTGATTTTATTTCATAATATTCTCGTTTAATAGGCTTCTGAAAGATATGAACACGATCATTATCAATAATCCCAAGATATCCAAATCCAAAAGCATTAAATCCTTGAATATTTGAAGCATGCTCTTTTTTCACATACCTGGCAGCGAAGATTCGTTCATTGAAGACTACAACTGTACCCGCATCAAGTAAATCGCTAGAACAGGCAGAATAAATGGCATGACGCATATTAATATACACATCACTGCCTATTTCTTCGGGTGAACGCTGCGATCCTGTTACAACAATCGGCCGGGAATCCTTAATTGTCAAATCTAGGAAATAGGCAGTTTCCTCCATTGTATCAGTTCCGTGAGTGATCACCACACCAGAAACTGTATCGTCCCTAAGGTAATTTTCTATTTTATCTTTTAGAAAAACTAAATCATCAAACGTAATATGGATGCTTGCTTTTTGAAAAACAGATTCAACAATTACTTCAATATCATTTGGTAAATTACACATTGCTGCTAGTTCTTCACCTGTTAATGCACCTGATGCTAATTTTCCAGATGCCTTATTGGGTTTACTTGCAATTGTGCCACCAGTTGTTAATAAAACGACCTTTTTCATCTCAAATCATCCTTTGACTTCTTTTTCTAAAATGGAACGGGCTATTTGACCTCCATGGAACCTGCCATTTTCAATGAAAATTTCATTTGCATTATTCCCTGCAGCAATCACCCCTGCGATATAAATCCCCTCTATGTTCGTCTCCATCGTTTCAGGATTAAAGTATGGTCTTCCTGTCTCTTTATCAATTTTCACACCCATTTTTTCTAAGAATTGATGGTCTGGATGATATCCCGTCATAGCGAACACAAAATCATTGGCTATTGTCTTTTGTTCCCCATCTTTTAAATAGACAACATGATTTTCAGTTATTTCTTTTACATTTGCCCGAAACTCCATGACAATTATACCGTTTTTTACTAAGGATTCAAATTCAGGGAGAATCCATGGTTTTATACTTGGTGAATATTCGTCACCACGATAGAGAACCGTTACCCGTGCACCTGCTTTTACAAGTTCAATGGCAGCATCTACACTGGAGTTTTTACCTCCAATTACACAAACATCCTTATCAAAATATGGATGTGCCTCTTTGAAATAATGATAAACTTTTGGTAAGTCCTCACCAGGCACGTCCATATAATTTGGGTGATCATAATATCCTGTGGCAATAATAACGTTTTGCGCATTATACATCCCTTTATCAGTTTCCACATCAAATCTTTGATTTACTTTTGATACTTTTGTAACTGTTTCATAAGCATTTACCCTTAATTGATTCCGCTTCACTACTTCCCGATAATAAACCAATGCTTGATTCCTTTTAGGTTTATAGCTATCGGTAACAAACGGTATATCACCGATTTCTAACTTTTCACTTGTACTAAAAAAGGTCTGATGTGTTGGATAATGATAAATTGAATTAACCACATTTCCCTTTTCAATAATTAAAGGTTTTTTTCCAATCTCTTGTAAGGCGAGTGCTGCTGCTAAACCACAGGGTCCGCCACCAATAATAATAATTTCTTCCAATTGCACGTAGTACATCTCCTTAAAGAAAAAATATATAAAAATGATGTTGAATTACGAAAAAAAACTCCTACCGTATCATGATAGGAGATTTTGTATGATGTTTCAACAATCAATACTTTTAATACTATTTAGTGAAATTAAATCCAGCCTCTGAAGCGGCTTGCTTCTGCCATTTTTCTTACCCCGACCATATAGGCAGCTAGACGCATATCTACGCGGCGTGTTTCTGCAGTATCATAAATATTTTTAAATGAGTTCACCATAACTTTTTCCAGCTTTTCTTCCACTTCTTCTTCCGTCCAATAATAACCTTGATTATTTTGAACCCATTCAAAGTATGAAACCGTTACCCCTCCTGCCGATGCCAATACATCAGGTACAAGTAAGATTCCACGTTCCGTTAAAATGTCAGTAGCCTCTAATGTTGTAGGACCATTTGCTGCCTCGACAATGATACTTGCACGAATATTACGTGCATTTTCTTCAGTAATCTGATTTTCAATCGCCGCAGGTACAAGAATATCACAATCAAGCTCAAGTAATTCCTTGTTGGTGATCGTGTTCTTAAATAATTTAGTAACGGTACCAAAGCTGTCTCGTCTATCTAAGAGGTAATCAATATCTAAACCGTTTGGATCATATAATGCACCGTACGCATCGGAAATTCCAATTACTTTTGCTCCAGCATCATGCATAAATTTAGACAAATAACTTCCCGCATTCCCAAAGCCTTGAACAACTACTTTAGCACCTTCAATTTGGATGCCTTTCTTTTTAGCTGCTTCACGAATACAGATGGTTACGCCTTTCGCTGTTGCCGATTCCCGGCCATGTGATCCGCCTAAAACTAGCGGCTTACCTGTGATAAAACCAGGTGAATTGAACTCATCGATTCGACTATATTCATCCATCATCCACGCCATAATTTGTGAATTAGTAAATACATCTGGAGCAGGGATATCCTTAGTTGGTCCAACAATTTGGCTGATTGCCCGTACATATCCACGACTTAATCTTTCTAATTCTCTAAAAGACATATCTCGAGGATCGCAAACAATTCCACCTTTCCCTCCACCATATGGAAGGTCAACTATACCGCATTTTAAGCTCATCCAAATCGAAAGGGCCTTCACTTCATTCTCAGTTACATTAGGGTGAAAGCGGATGCCGCCCTTTGTTGGTCCTACTGCATCATTATGTTGTGCACGGTATCCAGTAAATATTTTTATTGAACCGTCATCCATCCTTATTGGAATTTTCACTGTTAACATACGTAACGGCTCTTTCAAGAGCTCATAAACCTCTTCAGGATAACCTAACTTTTCAAGGGCCTTATGGATAACAGTTTGTGTAGATTTTAACACATCATGTTTTCCTTCTTGATTCGTTTGGTCATTGGCTTTTTCGGCTACCATTTGTGTAATCCTCCTAGAAAATGCTATGCGAATGTTGTCTTCTTTCAGTGACAAGTATACACGTTTAAAGGATTTATGCAAGAAGAAAAACATACAATTTTGAATAAATAATGTTTTTATGTAACCGTTACCATTGGTATGTTTTTAGGATTCTGTCAATTATGTATAAACGTATTGTTTTCTTAAGATTAATAACAAGAGGCTGCTGCCCCTTGTTATTATTTTAATTCGTTTATCCTTTTATTTAAAAAAGTGCAGAATGGTTTCTATTGCAAAATGTTCTATTACTGTTTTTCCATATTCGGCAAGGAGGAAGGGACTACGGATGGAGGGAGTTCCATACTCAGATAAAATACAAGCAGCTTTTTCTTTATTAGCTTGCTCTACATTATCCATCAACAAATAATAGCGATTATCCATACTGTATATGCTCCCGCCGAAAATATCTACAATCGATAACCTTTTTGAAACACCAATAATATCCTCTAAATCTGTAAACTCATATAATAATTCTGCACAGCCTTCAACCCTTACCTGCATTTCAATATAGCCATCATATAATAATTCATCATCATCTAATATGTCATCCACTGTAATTATTAGGACCATCCCTTGCGCCTGAAGGGAGAAAATTTCAACTGCAACAGAACCCTGGATATCAACATCTAACTCCTCACTTGCTTCTTCAAGCATATCATGAAAAAGTTGATTCCATTTACTCGAATCCTTCCAAATATCTTCTTTGGAAAGGCCTCTATCAAATAAATCATCAGAGGTTAAAAATATTTTTATTTTATTGGCCGTTAAGCGTTCTAAGCGCATGCTTTTGCCCCCTGCCGTGACATAACTCTTGTTTTTAGTGTATGCCTTAGAATGCTATTGGTGAATTGTCTATCTTAATCCAACTTTTTAAGCACCACTTTTTATGGTAATAAGATGTGATTGTGCCGGTGCCCCTAACCTTAACGGTAATGCAGTCGTCCCGTAGCCATTACTAATTAAAAGAATGGTATTTGCCAACTTATGGATTCCCCCTCTTTTATGTGGACTATAACCCAAAATATGTATCTGACCACCGTGGGTGTGACCGCTTAATACTAAGCGAATGTTGTGCTCAGGTTGAATCTTTTTCGTAATGTTTGGGAAATGGCTTACTAATATTTTAAAACTATTATCGGCCGCATCAAGAAGTGCCAAATCCAACCGATCGCGTTTTTGACCACAGTCATCGACACCAAGTAAACATAATTTATCACCTTGTGCCGATTCAAATGTCACGGCGGTATTGTCCAATACCTTTACACCTAAATCAAGTAAGAGTGCATCCAATTTACGATAATCCACTTCATAGTCATTATTTCCCCAAACAAAATATACTGGTCCAATTTGCATTAGTTTTTTAATATTTGTTTTTATCCTTTCAAACGGTACCCCTTTTTCCGTTAGGTCTCCCCCAATCACTACAAAATCAGCATTGCCCTTAACAACCTGTATCACTGAATCAGAGATAGACCTTCTATGAATATCTGAAATAAAAAAAGCCGTCACTTTCCCAAAAGACTCAGGAAAATCAGTGAAATATAGCTCATGTTTAACTACTTTATTTAAAAATGCCTCATGCAGCATATACATGAACATGAGAACCCCAAGCCCTAAAATCAAAACAACTCCCCAAAGAATCATTAACCCAATCCCCATTTCAAATTCTCAAATTTTTACCGAAATCATATCATAAAAAAGGTCTAAACAAAAAATGATCCACACCAAAGGACAAGAATACCTATTCTTTTAATTTAAAAAATCCTTCCCATACATGATGAGAAGGATTTTTTAATTTTTTCCACATTCAATTTATTCGTCTTCTTGTATGCTTAAAATGCGGAATCCGTATTCCTCAAGTTTCTTAGTAAATTTATCTATGTTATCCTTCTTTTCTATTTTCATAACAATCCTTCGAACTAGTTTATCTGTTTCATCGAAGGTGACAAGTGATATGATGTGTTCATGGAATTGATGGGCAATTTCAGAAAGTCTGGCAATCCGCCCTTCTGTTTCAACTGATGTAAAAGCAATTCTTACTCCAGGGCGATTGACGCCAAACGCACTTTCGAAGGAACTGATTACATCGGAACGCGTAACCACACCAAGAAAGGTTTTATTTGGCCCTACAACAGCTAATAACGGGAAATCCTTTAGATCCAGAAGTGTTCTTTCAAATAACTCTCCACCCTCTAGATACTTTTCTTCATGTGAGAGAATGTCTTTCACTTGATTAGTAACTAAATAGTCGTCCTTCGACTTTCCGGATAGAAAAAATCCTTCATAGATGTTGTATCTTGTTGCTACCCCTACATATTTATCGCCGTTTAAAACCGGTAATCCATCGATTTCGTGTGCCTCTAACATTGCCAATGCATCTTTCAGCGTTACATCTGCCTGTGCTGTAAAGCATTCATGCTTCGGTATCATTATATTCTTCACAAACATATCCCATCACCTCATAGTAAAAATCATTATCTTATTATACTTCTACAATATATTTAAAAATCCTTTCCTATAATAAAGATTTATGTCATGTTACAAGAATTATCTCATATGATTAATTGATATTGAATAAAGGGAGGGCGACTATGAATACTCATTTTAAAACCTACCATCCATATGCTAGTCCATTTGACCCCTGTAAACCAATTTTAGAAAAAGCATACTCTACACCCCCTAACTTATATATGGGATTTCAACCACCTAATTTACCTCAATTTACACCGCTTGAAGCACTTAAAGCTGGGACCCTTTGGAAAGCTTTCTATGACCCATGGTTCGGTCCGCTTGAACCGGGCAAAGGAGGATTACCTCAATGAATCAAGTACCAGCCGAATATTATCAATTAATGGAACAACTCCAAGCCGTTGATTTTGTTTTAGTTGAACTAACCCTATACTTGGACACACATAATGATGATCTGGAAGCCATTAACCAATTTAATCATTATGCAAAAGAAAGGAAGAAAATCAAAAAGCAATTTGAAAGTCAATTTGGCCCTCTACAACAATTTGGCAACAGCTTTTCAGGGTACCCTTGGAACTGGGATGATACTCCATGGCCATGGCAAGTATAAAATGAGGGAGGGATATTCCTAGATGTGGATTTATGAAAAGAAGCTACAATATCCAGTTCGTGTAAGTACTTGTAATCCCCGGTTAGCAAAATATTTAATTGAGCAATACGGTGGTGCAGATGGAGAACTGTCGGCGGCACTTCGCTATTTAAATCAAAGATACACCATTCCAGGTAAAGTAATTGGGCTTCTTAATGATATTGGTACGGAAGAATTTGCTCACCTTGAAATGATCGCAACGATGATTTATAAATTAACGAAAGACGCTGCCCCTGAACAATTGATTGCTGCCGGTCTCGAAGATCATTATGTCAATCACGATAAAGCTTTATATTATCAAAATGCCTCCGGTGTTCCATGGACAGCAACCTATATTCAAGCAAAAGGAGATCCCATTGCTGATTTATACGAAGATATTGCTGCAGAAGAAAAAGCAAGAGCCACTTATCAGTGGATTATTAATATGAGTGATGATCCCGATTTAAATGATAGTTTACGCTTCTTGAGGGAAAGAGAAATCGTGCATTCACAGCGCTTCCGTGAAGCAGTTGAAATATTAAAAGACGAACAAGGAAAAAAGAAAATCTTTTAATTAAAATAAGAAGCAGCTCTGCTTCTTATTTTTTTTCGTGGTATAAATTAATATCATATTGTTTCTTCATAATTTCAAAAACAATGTGACGGTTTTTCCATTCTTCTTCCCTTTTCCATAAATCTTTGCTGCGATCAACGATTTCACATCTTAACTCTTGATATTCTTTTTCCTTTTTCTCCTTTTGCTGCTTTAACAGATTCATGGCACCAAATCCAATAATTGAGAATGCCAGCAAAAAAACGGCAACTGCATCATTTAATGAGGCCGATATCATGGCTAAAAAGGAATATGAATAGTGTTTAAAGATTGTTAAATAAAAATAAACAATAAATAAAAAGGCCACGAACAGAGTTCCATAAATCGAAAAATAATGCCACATTTTACTATCATCAAATTTTTTTTTCCTTTTTCTAACGTTTTCCAGCATTTGTTTTGTTGCTTGATCCGTATGTTCGAGTAATTGGATTGGAGAATCCAAACTTTCACCCCCCATTTCTCCCTATATACTTATGAACCTGTCCTAAAAAATATGTTTTTTACAATAAAAAAAATTAACCGGTCTTTTGACCGGTTAATTTTCTAATGGTATTTTTAAAACTTGACCGACATAAATGTTTTCATTCAGTAAATTATTGGCTTTCTTAATAATTTCAATACCTCTTTGAGACTTATAGTACGTAGTGGCAATCTTAAAGAGTGTTTCCTTTGGTTTAACAGTATGGTAAACCATCCTTTTATTATTTATTCTTGCATTAGTGCCTGTTTTAGTACTTGTGTTAGTGCTTGTATTTGTTTGATTATTATCAGGAGTCTGTTGTTGACTATTTTTATCTGTGACCTGATTATCGCTGCTACTATGACTGGAAATAGGTGTTTCAACAGATGTTGTTTTATCAGGTGATATTAACTGGTCTGTTTCAGATGTGGATTCATTCACTCCGTTCTGACCTTGATTATTATCTTCAGGTGGTTCCTTAGTTATTTTGTTTTCTTCTTGATTCGACGGTTCAAGATTAATCGTTTCATATCCAACTGTACTTCCAGATGTTTTTTCAGTGTGATTAACTTTACCTCCGTTATCTCGATAGGAAATTACACTAAAAATTATAATAGGAAGGAGGATAAAACATAGAACCAATAATCTGATGACAGGATACTTCACCTTCCATTTTGTCTTCTTTTTCTTTTGACGGTGCACAATTTCTCTTGGAGGCAGTTTGCTGCTGATTCCGTCCTCGGCACTGCCACTATCTTCGCCTGTTTCTGTTATTTTTTGGATTCGTTGTTTTAATCTTTCCGCTTGATCTCTATAAGGTTCTTCTTTATTCACGGAGTACCGCCTCCTTGTTCCTTAACTGTTGAACTTCTATATCTTATATATAGACCTAAAAGAAAATCAATGACAAAATGCATAATGATGGTGACTGCAAGATTTCCAGTCCATTCGTAAATTGTCCCAATAAAAAAGCTTAATAGAACTATATTCATAAACAAAAACCAATTAAAAAGATAACGATAATGAATAATAGCAAATATTATACTAGCCAAGATCAGTCCTGTTTTCGTTTGGATTATACCTCTAAAAAGAAGTTCTTCACTAAAGGCAACAAAAAAAGCGATAACCAGGATATGACCAATAGATCTGCTGCTAAAAATTCGTTCATTTAAGCCCCCATCATCATAAAAGGAAGAGGGGAGCCATTTCATCAACAGCAAATCCAATAAAACAACTGCAGCACCTGCAGGTAAGCCAACAGTAATAATTCTAGGGTCACTAATGTTTAAATTTTGTAAATAAGAAAAATGATCAAACAAAATGAATCCTAAAATTAGGGATATCGCTAAGAGGATGATTTGGGTTAAATATAAATGATAAAGGAGCTCTTTATCTGACAAACTAGCGATTAATTCACTATACTTCTTTTTTTTCATTCACTCAACTCACTAGATATAAGAATTTTGGCAAGATAATCTTTCCACAACAAATCACCTGTTTTAAGAGGTAATTCGTTTGCCGACGTTTGATAAGCATTTAGTTGTAAACCACAGTAATCACAGCATGAGGAAACTTTTATTGACAATTCTTCCTCAAAATATTGAAGGATATATTCTCTTTGGCATGACTGTGTTTCCATCATTCTTTTCATCTGGAAAATATTATTTACTTTAACTCCTAGTCGTTCCTTCACAAATTTCTTTAAGGATGTTTTCATCACGTCCAAGGGTATAACATCTTGAAAGGGATTATTAACAAAGTCATTAATAATTCTCCATTGTATTTCAGAAAAGCCACCCTGTTCACTGATCTGAGGATATAAATCCACCCTTCCATCCTTAATAAGTTGTTCACGATGAACTTTACTGAAAAGCCAATCAATCTGCTGTTCTGTTGGTAATTCCCCTTCTGCCAATTGAAGCGGGAGCTGTTCATCACCTGGTGCATATAGAAGGACGGCAATGCTAGGCAATCCATCACGCCCAGCTCTGCCAATTTCTTGTAAATAGGATTCCATTTGCATAGGCATATGAAAATGAATAATAAACCGAATATTTTCTTTATTAATTCCCATCCCAAATGCACTAGTAGCACAAATGACATCAAGTTGATCATGTATAAATTGTTGTTGAATCAATATTCTTGTGTCTTGATCCAATCCACCATGATAAGCCATAGCCTGGCAGATCCCTTTTTCAACTAACAGGGATGCAATTTGCTCTGCTGTTTTCTTGCTAGAAAAGTAAATAATACCCGGCTTTTTTAACGTTTTAACTAGTTCTAAAACTCGATCTTGCTTTTCGTGATAGTGGTTAACCTTCTCAATAGAAAAAGCGATATTGGGACGGTCTATTGTCGACTCTATTCTATTTATTTCCTCAAGTTCAAGGGAACTAACTATGTCTTCACGTACCTTCTTTGTTGCAGTGGCAGTAAGGGCAAGGGTAAGAGGATTCCCTAATTTTTTTCTTACAACCCCTAATTTAGAATAATCTGGTCGAAAATCGAAACCCCACTGGGAAATGCAATGGGCCTCATCTACTACAAACAGTGAAACCGTTAGTTGTTTTAATAAACCGATTATAAAAGGCACACGTAACATTTCAGGAGATATAAAGATATATTTATACTCAGATAAATGATGAAGCGCATGATTTCTTTCTGACGAAGTGAGGAAAGAATTCAAGGCAATTACCCTTTTTTCACCGAACCGTTTCATTTGCTCTACCTGGTCTTGCATTAAAGAAAGAAGCGGAGAAATAATTAATATTTTACCTCCTAGAATATAACCGGGAAGTTGATAACATAAAGATTTTCCTGTTCCAGTTGGGAGCATGGCTAAAGTATGCTGTCCTTTTAGTATTGATGTGATAACTTCCTTTTGCCCTGGTTTAAATGAAGTAAAACCAAAATGCTTTTCTAATAGAGTTTCTAATTCCATTATTGTTCACCAAACTTTGCTAACACTAACCTTATTTGAAAATAGGTTGCTTCCTTTATTTGATCCTTTATTTTCTTTAATTGCCTTGTTTCTGTTTGTTGTGAGATCTCAGCTATTGTTTGCTGTAACTGTCTATCTACATAAGGGTCTATTGAGAAATGTTCAATGTGTAAAGCAAATTCAACTAAATGATCCTCGATTGTACTTATCTTTAAATGTCTTAGATCTGCAATCTCAGTAAAGGCATATCCTTTTTCTAATAACTGCCACGTCTTCCTTGCTGAAAGTGTTAATTCATCATCTTGTTTCAAATCCTTTGCAAGGATTGGTAAAATGGAAAAACGATCAGCATGGCGATTAATAATTTCCATTAAATAATGAAGAATATAAATGAATTCAATATGGTATTCGTGAATATCCATCGCTAATTTTTGGGCGGTTTGCTGTGGTGTTAATCCTATTTGTTGGTATCCAGTTAATCGAAATACTAAAACCGAGGGATCGATATCCGGTTCCTCATTAAAACACTCCATTAACTCCGTGAACAAACGACTGCCCAACTCTTTTCTTGGTACGTTGATTTCCTTTAAAGCGGATTTCAACCATTGATGAACATCTTGTTTTTTTTGAATGGGTAAATACCTTACCTCCCCAAAAACAAGATTAGATGTGACCTGAACAAATAACGACAGCCTTTCCCAAAATATAGATGTGAAGGAATGGTAGCTCCAGCCATTCAGGTATATTGGCATAGGGGAATTTTCCAAATTCAACTGTCCTAACTGCGTTAAAAAATACCTTTGTTCATCACAATTTTCAATCCACTTTTTTTCATGTAAGGAACCAATTATTTTTTCAAAGGACTCTCTTGTTAACGGTTCATATATTCCAAAAAATTTTTTTAGAGAAAATAAATGAGCATCCTGAATTGTTTGGGATGACTTTTTCCCATTTAAAAGATGATAAATGGAATAAATCGTACGCTCACGATTTAGCTGTTTTATACAATTGAGAATGATGGCTTCTAGTTTTAACATTTTGCTCCCACCACTCTTTCGCTTTATATCGACAAATTTCCCATTTTTATTAATTTCATTTTACCATGAAATACAAAACTTGTTGCGCAAATATGGAGAACTTTATAAAAATGAATAGGACAATCCACTCTAATAAAAGCATTTTTCTATTGAAAAGTTGTTCATACAGTTTTACAATAGATATGAGTAATGCGTTTCCATTTCGTTAAGGGGAAACAGGAAGAATATTTTTTTTATTTTACTGGGAGGTTTTTTTCATGGCAAAGTACACAATTGTTGACAAGGAAACTTGCATCGCGTGTGGTGCATGTGGCGCAGCAGCACCTGATATTTATGATTATGATGACGAAGGTATTGCATTTGTAACACTTGACGATAACGAAGGAATTGTTGAAATTCCTGATGTTTTAATCGACGACATGATGGATGCATTTGAAGGCTGTCCAACTGATTCTATTAAAGTTGCAGAAGAGCCATTTGACGGTAATCCAACTAAATTCGAATAATATTTTGTCAATAAAATATTTTTAAGCTACTAACTCCTCGTCTTTTGACGAGGTTTTTTTTACATAAATCTTAAAACAAAAAAAACAAAACAAGACTACGCTGGGGAGATCTTGTTTTGTTTTGTTTTATTTTATTTTATGCACCTTTTATTGTTGTATATTTATTAATCCATGTTTGCATTCGTATAAACAATAACATAAAGATAATGGACATCATTACACCCTTTAATATGTTAAAAGGTAAGATGGCTGGAATAACCAAATTACGCATATCTGGGAAGCCCATCAGAATGGTATAGGCAGGTAATATTAAAAAGTAATTTAAGATACTTAACACTACAGCCATTGTAACTGTTCCAATTATTAACGCTACTGTCATTCCCTTTTTAGTTTTAAGTTTATTATAAACAAAATATGTTGGCAGGATAAAGACAACTCCGGCAAGGAAATTGGCAATATGTCCGACTGGAACTCCTGTTTGACTTCCTGTAGCAATATAATTTAAAACATTTTTTAATAACTCTACTAATATTCCTGCAACTGGTCCAAAAATAAGTGCAGCGATTAATGCTGGGATGTCACTGAAATCAACAAACAAGAAATTTGGGAAGGGCGGCAAGGGAAAATTTAATAGCATTAACAGATAGGCAATACTGCTTAGCATCCCAATTGAAACATAGGCCTTTACGTTTAATTTCTTTGTTTTCTTCATTTTCTTCATCTTCCTCTCTCCTTTTTTGATCCATCACGTTAGGAAGAGAGGTTCAGCATACATACGTCCTTGACAACTAAAAATCCCCCAAGAAAAAATCTTGAGGGAGTTAACAAAGGCACGCTTAATAAACGTCCATTAAATCGAAATTTTTTGAACGTCTGCAGAACCTCCATCTTCTCCCATCCAGACTATACTGTCGGCTTTGGAATCGCACCAAATCCTGCCATAAAAAGGCTCGCGGGCTTAAGAGCTATACTCTAATACCGCCGATCGGGAATTTCACCCTGCCCCGAAGATAGATCGATATGAAATTACAAGTTTATTATACTAAAGAAATTCATGTTTGTTAAGTAAAACAATCTGCTTGTAAGTTTTATGTAATAACAAAATAAAAAAGGGCACATATAAGAATTTGAGTGAATTTTATATTTGGTGTTTTTTGTAATTGGCTGTGTTAAAGACTAATATTGATTTTTTTGCACGTTGATTGGAGCGGAAGGTGCGAAGACTCCTGCGGGAGTACGGGGCTGGGGCGTCCCCGAGGAGGCTCCCCGGGGACGCCCGCGGAAAGCGAAGCACCTGGAGCGTAAATCAACAATTAAGATTAACAGAGCCTTGTAATTAAAATAGTAAATACCCGACTGCACATGCAGCGGGTATTGTATAAAGATTATGGATAAACAATTAGAGTTTGATTGGTTTTAATAAGATCGGATGTTAGGTGATTAATTTCCTTAAGAACTTTAACTGAAATATTTTGCTTAATGGCAATCGACGACAACGTATCTCCGCTTTTTACAATATATTTGACTCTGTTCGACGTATTGTTTGGCTGTAAGTGGCCTTCTTCCAATTGTGATTGTAGACGAGAGCTTACCTCAAGAACATAATCACCTTTACTCACAATGCCGCCCTGGACGTTTTCACCAACTTCAGCTTTACCTAAAAGGGTTTCAGGATCCAGTGCAAATTTTTTATCGAATCTCCATTCCATTTGATGCGCTTCAAAATGGAGATGTGTTCCTGTTGCCTGCCCTGTTTTACCCATTTTCCCAATAACATCACCTTGTTTAATTTGTTGACCTTGTGAAACATTCCTCTTATTTAAATGGGCATAAACAGTAACAAAATTACTAGGATGTTTAATAAATATAACATTCCCATATGTATTAGAATAATAGGATTTTACTACCTCACCGTCATCAACAGCAAGTACTGGAGTATCCATTTTTCCTGCTACATCAATTCCTTTATGTTTTCCCTGCCTTGTTCCATATGTATCTGATATAATCCCATCGGCTGGCCAAATCCAGTGAGCCTTCCTTCCAGTTTGCCCTTCAATACCTGCTGCATCAGAATGTCTTCCACCCAAGAATAATAAACTGACACAAAGTGCCATAATAATGGCAATTAAAAATCTTTTTATGTAGTCACGCATTGTTTCTTTTTCCTCCTTATACTTGTCCCTTTCCTCCTCCATACCATATGTTCGACCTTTCTCATCTAGAACAAAATGTTTTATAGAGGGAACTTGTGAACATACTTGTTATAATTTGGAGTTTTCCACTTTTTTATACAAAAAAAATCAACCGAGTCGGCTGATTTAATGGTTTATTGAATAGGACGGAAATTGGGTGCGATTGGAACATGGATTTCTTTAGATAAATCAAACTCACCAATGTTCGATATAGGTGCATCCTCTACAATCACTTTTTCCATACCAAATTGTTTAGCAGTTAGCAACAACGCTTCAAAAGAAGATAAAGTTAATTGGTTATTCTGCATACTAGTATTTCCTTTAAATGAGATTAATAATGTTTTGTCATTTATGGATATTTCATTAATAGGGAGTAGTTTCTCAAGAGAACTTTCTAAACCCAAACCTGCAGGGGACTTCTTCATTGCCTCAATTGCAGTCGAAAAATCTGTATATGTTTCACTAGATGGTGTTAACAGTGGCAATACACTGCCTTCAGGAAAATAAAAGAAATACGCATGTTTATCTTGCGAATTTACCTTATCCTCATTAATTCTTCCGTAATTGCCTAACTCCACTCCAGGTTGACCATTTGTTGTGAATAGAATTTTTTTACTATTACTATTGGAGGCTACATCATTATTAATTACCTTCATAAAATTCACCTCAGTAGTTGAGCCTTGTCCGTATTGGTGATTTTCAGGTACATCAACTGTAACAGTTTGATTGCTTTCATCCCATTTCAACGTTGCATTTAATGGGTAGTATTCCGTTAAACCCCATTCCTCTTCCTTGAGTTTTGACATAGCTTCATTATATAGATTTAGCCATGATTGATCTTTAGATGGTTGAACTACGATAGAAATGGGAACTAAAATCTGTGCCTGCTTGTCTGGTATCCAATAAGTTAATACTGTTCCGCTGCCAACCTGTTCATTGTAAATGGCCGTTTTCTTACTTTCAGTTTTCATTGGTTCTTCCTGTGCTGTACCTGAAAATGTTTTATCCTCTTTAGCGCTGTCTTTTTGATTCGGCTCAGTGGATAAATCCTTTTGCGCTACGTCCATTTCCTTCTTTGTTGAAAATTTTTCCTGTTTTGCATTTTCAAAAGATACATTTGTCCCATCCATTAACTTAGGTACTAGGATGAAAAAAAGAAGCAGGGCAGCTGCTGCAGCTATACTTGGTAATAGCCATGGTTTCGTTTTACGTTTTTTTATAGAAAGGTTTTGGTAAATGTCACGAGGATCGCGATGATCTTGTATTTTTGGCATTTGCCTTAATAATTCTTCGAGCTCATTATCGCTCCACTCCGACTTTTTCACTAGCTAATCCCTCCTTCTCATAAAACATTCCCATTTGCTTTTTCAGTACTTTTAATGAGCGATGTTGGGTAGTTTTTACTTTGCTTTCTGTCCACCCTAAAGCTTGGGCCGTTTCCGCAATGGATAAATCCTGTAAATAACGCAGGATAATGACAGAACGTTGATCCACGGTACAATAATCAAGACATTTGTAAATCCATCTGATTTCTTCATTTTGTACTGTTATTTCTTCAGGTATGGGATATTCATCCTTCACTTGATTTGTTGACCAATCAAATTTTTCTAATAGCTTTTCCTTCCAGCCTTTTTGTTTACGAAAAAAATCAATGGCAACATTCCTCGCAATGGAAAACAGCCAAGTTTTTTCACTGCTCTTCCCTTCAAAGCGGTTATAGGCCTTGAATACACGAATATATACTTCCTGGACAAGATCTTCCGCTTGTTCTTTATTTCTAACCATATAAAACAAAAATTGAAAAACGTCATGATGATATTTTTGATATAGTTCATCGAAAACGGAGTCCATCATTTCCCCTCCCCGTTCATAATATTAGTCGGTGTTTATGTATAAAAAGTTTCACCCTTATTAATATAGACTTTTTTTGGACAAAAAGGAAGGTATTTACTGTAAGTCAGTTAGTTACTCGATTAAAGCATTAGAAAACTCTCGTCGATTGGCGAGCCCTATTGGCAATGGCGTAGTTGTCCTAATGGTTGATACGCAAGATATATTTTCCTATCGGCTAAAAAAGCTCATCCAGGTAGGATGAGCTCTAATTCGACGCCTCTTTTTTTAAGTTAGTTATTCATATTGCTGATTGTTTCCCGTGAATCAAGAACAATCGGCAAAAAACTTGATAATCCTACTTTTTTCGTGGCAGTAGGAAAGAAAATGTTGTACCTATCGCCAATTTACTCTGAACAGAAATTGTTCCTCTGTGAGCATCAATTATATTTTTGGCAATCGCCAAACCTAACCCTGTTCCAGCTCTCCCTCGTGTCCTTGCTTTATCAGCTTTATAAAAGCGTTCAAAAACAAATGGTAAATCTTCCTCAGGTATGCCAGAACCAGAGTCATTCACTTCTATTCTGATTCCCTTATCTTCCGAGGTTACTGTTAACTTTACAGTTCCACCTTTTGGTGTATGCCTCATGGCATTATCAATTAAGTTCGTCAGTACTTGTTCAATCCGATCTGGATCAAATACTACAGTCGAAATACCATTTTCGATTTTCCCAAACAATTGAACCTCATTTTCCTTTGCTAATCCTTGGAATTTATGAATAATCCTATTAATGAATGAAACGAGATCAACGTCTTCCATTGATAAGTGGATATGCCCGGATTCCATTCGGGCTAGATCTAACAATTCATTGACAAGCCGGCCCATCCGTAATGATTCATCATAAATAACTCTTGCCATTTCTTTTTTCTCTTCCTGCGATTCAGCAATATCATCAACAATGGCTTCACTATATCCTTGTAACATGGAGATAGGAGTCCGTAATTCATGTGAAACATTCGCAATGAAGTCTTTTCTCATTTTTTCTAATTGCCGTTCTTCAGTCATATCCCTCAGCACCGCTACGGCTCCACGAATAAATTGGTTACTATATAACGGACTTACTAATATGACCCAATGACGACCTTGTAGTGAGATTTCACCCATTTGTTCATTTTCTGTATCAACTGCTTCTTGAAAAAGATCCATCACCTGTGATGGAATAGACTCCGAATCAGTACTACCTGCTCCACCTTTTTCATAATACCAATATTGTAAAAATCGTTCTGCAGGAGGATTCGTAATTAGGATGGTCCCATCCCGGTTAAAGGTAATAACTCCATCTGCCATACTACTTAAGATACTAGAAAGTTGTTCCTTTTCTTGGCTAAGGGCATTCATATTAAACTTTAATTGCCTGCCCATTTGATTGAATGCCGTGGCTAATTCCCCTATTTCATCATGAGTAAGGATAGGAACTTTTGTGTCAAATTTACCCCTCGCCACTTCAAACGCAGCTTCCCTCATTTTTCTCAGTGGTGCGGTAATTCTTGTTGATAGAAAGAATGCAAAAATTGTAGTAAGAATTATGGCGACCCCTGCAACAAGTAAAATAAATTTTGTTGTAGAATGTGTTGTTGCTTGTATTACACTAAGTGATTGATAAATAAAGACGGCACCATTACTTTCACCTGAAAGGTGAAGCGGGACGCCTATGATGGAATAATTAGAATCTTCGTTTCCATTCTTTGTAGAAAGATCTGAAACCTTTTCAACAGTTGTAGTATTATGAAAGATTTTTGATAAGTCCGGATCACTTTTAATATCTGCCAACGTTAACTTTTTCTCTTTATTGGTATTTGGCGAATAATAGACTTCATTATCATTTTTTACTACGACCACTTTTGTGACATCATCGATGATTTCCCATGAGATTTCTAAACCTAATGGAAATTTATCATCAGGATGTTCCTCTAGTACATGGGCAATTTTTTCAGCAGTATGGGTTAAGTCCTCTTTTGTTTCAAGAATGTTGTAGTTTTGGAAAAATTCTAGGAGCATGACCGTTAGTATAAACAGTACAAATGATACCAATAACAGGATGGTAAACCAAAGCTTACCTACAACACTTCGTAAAAAGGTCATTCATTTATTACCTCAAATTTATAACCTACACCCCAAACTGTTACAATCATTCTTGCAGCTTGTTCAGATACTTTGTTTAATTTTTCACGGAGGCGTTTTACATGCGTATCAACGGTACGCAGGTCTCCAAAAAATTCGTAATGCCACACTTCTTTTAATAATTGTTCCCGATCAAACACTTTATCCGGCGCTTTTGCCAAGAAATATAAAAGTTCGTATTCCTTTGGTGTTAAGCTGACTTCCTTGCTATCAGCTGTTACACGGTGTGCATCATTATCAATAGTTAAATGTGGAAAAACAATAACGTCTTTCGTAGTTGTTTCTGTTTGCAGATAACTTGTTTGAGAAGATCTTCTTAATAATGCTTTTACACGTAAGACCACTTCTCGTGGACTGAATGGTTTAACAATATAATCATCTGTTCCTACTTCAAATCCTTGAACACGATTTATTTCTTCACCTTTTGCTGTTAACATAATAACGGGAGTAGCCTTTTTTTCCCTCAATTCTCGACAAACTTCAATTCCATCCTTACCTGGCATCATTAAATCAAGTAAAATCACGTCATAATCATTTGCAAATGCCTTGGTTAATGCTTCGTTTCCATCTTCAGCTTCATCTATGCTATATTCTTCACGCTCTAAGTACATTTTTAATAAACGGCGAATTCTTTCTTCATCATCTACTACTAAAATCTTTACGTCTTTTTCCATTATTAATCCCCCCATGAGGTTTATTGTACAAAATGGTTTACGATATTTCTATATTTACACGGTAATTACTGCAAGAAAAAGTGACAATTATTTGACAATCTACTTTTTTAAAAAGCCTTCACTCAATCGAGGTGAAGGCTATAGAACGGTTTAACGCCATTCATGGTGTTAACCTGCATATGAATGTAGACCAGCGATCACTAAATTTACTGCAACAAGATTAAACATAATAATCACAAAGCCAATAACAGCAAGCCATGCGGATTTTTCCCCATGCCAGCCCTTAGAAAGACGGAGATGTAAAAATGCTGCATAAAATAACCATGTAATTAAGGCCCAAACTTCTTTTGGATCCCAGCCCCAGAATCTAGACCAGGCCATTTGAGCCCAAATCATTGCAAAAATTAACGCACCGAGTGTAAATACTGGAAAACCAATTAATACTGATCGATAACTAATCTCGTCAACAAAATCGAGTTTAATATTTTTAACAAGTGGTTTTAAGGCAGCTGCAATTCTTTTTCTTAATATTAATCGAATGCATCCGTATAAAATCAATCCGCCCAATAATGACCAAATCACTGTATTAAACTTTTTAGCATTAATAAAGGCAGGCATTTCGATCCATGGCTTAAATCCATCTTTTGTTAACAATTCCCCTTCATGTGGACCAGTAATAGCAGGCATTGTATATTCAACCGTTACTTGACTATCATGTTTATCAATCCAATTAAATTTTTCATGATAACCCATTCCCGCAAATAGTGATGAAACAGCTACAAATCCAAGTACTGTTACTAATGCAAACATCACCATTTCAAGCCAAAAGGTCTGTTTGTTCCTTTTTGTTTGATCGATAGCTTTAACAAGGTAAATTAAACCCGCCGCAAAGCTAATCGCTAAGATGGCTTCACCCATGGCAGCAGTGGTGACGTGAATATGCAGCCAATAACTTTGTAATGCCGGTATTAATGGCGTAATTTCTCTGGGAAACATGCTTGCATATGCAATAACTAAAATCGCTACAGGCATCGTAAATAATCCAAGTAAGGTGGTTCGATAAATAAAATAAATAACAATAAATGCACCAACAAGAGCCATACCGAAAAAAGTAGTAAACTCAAACATATTACTTACAGGAGCATGTCCTGCTGCAATCCATCTCGTAATAAAATAACCTACCTGTGAGATAAAACCAACAATAGTTAAAAATACAGCGATTTTCCCCCATTTATTGGTGCCTTTCTTTTCTTCCGTTACCTTCTTTGATTTAATAGATCCACCGTAAAACAATATGGAAACTAAATAAAGAATAAAAGCAATAAATAATAAATTACTACTAAGTGCTGCCAACTAGACTCCCTCCTTAATCATATTGTCCCTTTGAAATTGATCCTCTGGGATGTCAAGTTTCGTTTCTTCTAAAACCGTTCCAATTTCATTTTTTAAGCCATACCAATTTTTATTCGTGTGAGCCGCAATCCAAATCTGTCCGTTTTTGTTTTGAATCCAGATTCTACGATGATTCCAATAAGCACCTTGAATCACACCAATCATGAAAATGATTCCACCTAAAATAATAACCCATAGAGATGAGTCCTTTCGAACAGTAAATCCTGAAACATTTTTTGTTTCAATTCCCTTAAATGACATTTTATTTTGATTATCACCAAAAGGCTCAATCGTTTGCTTGATTGCAACAAAACTTGTTTCCCCTTTTGGTATATCAGGTGTAACCATACGGAAGATAAACGCAGGATTATTAGGTGCCCGCGACTTTGTAGTGGGTTCACCATCCTCATTAAATTCAAAGTCTGGAAAGTAGTTTAATATTTCTACTGAATAGCCATTACCAAGGTCATACTTTTCTTTCGGGTCTTCAAGATCAATTTTCAACTCACCAAAGGATTGACTTGTTTGCTTATTTGTTAAGGCAAAAGACATGGCCTTCAGTTCGCTTCGATAAGAAGATTGAAAAATAGAATATCCGTCAAAGGATAAAGGATGGTTAACACGAACCTTATAATCTTTAATTTCCTTTAATTCTGGTTTTTCACCAGGGAGATTTTCACTTACTCGTTTATATAAAACGACATTGGATTGGTAGTTCTTAACAACCTGTCCAGCCATTTCAATCGCTTTTTCAAAAGTTTTATCCTCATTTTTATCATAATGCTGCAAAATAAACTGGTTGTTTTTCAGATAGAACTTTTCACCCGTTTCGGGGATGACCGCCGTTTCTCCTTCTTTTACCCACAGGTTCTCATTCACATAAAATCCGGGGACAAACCGAAGCATTCCGCCAAAAAGGAAGATAATTAGGCCCACATGGTTGACATAGGGTCCCCAACGGGAAAAACGTCCTTTTTCAGCCAACAAATCACCATTTTCTTCACGGACATGATACCGTCTTGCTGCTAAATGCTGTTTAATGGTGATTAAATCTTGTTCATCAAAATGATCAGTCACACCAAATACACGTTGGCGCTTTAAAAAACCTTCATGTCTTGTTACTCTTTGGGCCTTTAAGGCCTTGTATAATGGAACCACTCTATCTATGCTGCAAATAACAAGCGAAGTGCCAAGCATGGCTATTAAAATTAAGTACCACCAGGAACCATATAAATCATGAAAACCTAATTGATAATATAATTTCCCGAACCAGCCATACTCTTGCTCATAATACACTTCAGGCGGAAGGTTAATGTACATTTCCTGCGGCAAAATCGTTCCTAGAGTCGAAGCAATTAAGATAACGATAATGATCCATACTCCGACCTTAACTGACGAGAAAAAATTCCATATTTTATCAATAAAGGTTTTATTATATGTTTGTGAGCGGCGTGCACTTCCCTCATAGCGCATGTCAAGAAGTTCTTTATTATTCGCATCTTGTTCATCCAAAATTTTCCCACAGGCTTCACACAGCACGGTTCCATGCGGATTCACATGCCCGCATTCACATTTAACATCATTCATTGTAAAAAACTCCTTACAATCCCTTAAGGTTTTATTTGCTCCATAAATTCCTTAATCTTATTTTCAGTCAGCTCTCCGGTATAATATTTTACTACCTTCCCATTCGGATCGATGAGGAATGTTGCCGGAAGGAGGTCAACACCGTATACATTCATGACTTCTTTTTCCTTATCAATCATAATAGGAAAATCAAGCTTAAGGCGGTCTGCAAATTGTTTAACTGCGAGTTCAGGCTCCGCAATATCTACCGTTAAAACCTGAACATCTTTGTCTTTATATTGATGGTATTGATTATTAATATATGGCATTTCTTTCTTACACGGTGGGCACCAGGTTCCCCAAAAGTTTAAAAATACCCCCTGTCCTCGATAATCGGAAAGACGATGCTTGTTTCCTTGCATATCGACTAGTGCAAAATCAGGCGCCTTTTCCCCAACAGCGACTTTTTGTTTCGTATCTTTTGTAAGATTAGCATAAAGTGAGTAGGCAACGGCTGCACCTAGTACAAGTAAAATAATTGTTCTCATAACTAATCGCCGTTTTTTCATATTTAAACCTCCAATAACTCTCCCGACACAATTTGTCTTAAATTATAGCATTTTTCAACACTTTCACAGTGTAAACAAAAGAAAGTAAATGTGACTAAATTATGAATTTTTGTTAGAATGCTCTATAGCATAGCCCCGCAGCTGCTTTACTTCGTGTGGTGTTAATTCACGTGCTTCCCCAGCTTTAAGTCCATTTAATGTCAAAAACCCATAACGTTCCCGTTTTAATTTTAATACTTCATTCCCAATTGCTTCAAACATCCTTCTTACCTGACGATTTCGGCCCTCATGAATAGTTATTTCAACAATAGCTGTCTGTTTCTTGTTATCTGCGGAAAGCAGTTTGACTTTAGCTGGGGCTGTCTTTCCATCCTCAAGGCGAATTCCTCTTTCTAATTTCCTTAGATTTTCCTTTAATGGAATGCCTTTTGTTTTTGCTACATACACCTTGTCTATTTCATTTTTTGGGTGCATTAGTAAATTGGCAAATTCCCCGTCATTTGTTAATAGCAAAAGCCCCGAAGTATCATAATCAAGCCGGCCAACAGGGAAAATTCTTTCTTTATAGTGAGAGAAAAAATCAGTAACCACTTTCCTCCCCTTGTCATCGCTTACACTAGAAATAACACCCCTTGGTTTATACAAAAGAAAATAAACAGGTTCTTCTTTTTCAATCTGTATTTCATCAACTATTACTTTATCAGCAGCAGTCACCTTTACACCTAGTTCTTTAACCACTTGTCCATTTACCTTTACTCTGCCTTCTTTAATTAACTCCTCGGCTTTTCTCCTTGAAGCAATGCCCGCTCGAGCAATGACCTTTTGCAATCTTTCCATTATTTCACCTCAAAAAATTTTTCCTTATATCGAAAACAATTAGTACAGTACAATAGATGTATCCAAATTGGTATACCCTACACAATTCTATTCTAATGAATTATGACACAATTTCTTCACTTTTCAAAGTAACGGGTATCAATAAATAAAATAAAAAGCATGTTCCAAAGGAAACATGCTTTGTGATTCATTTATTTTGTTCCAAAAATCAAAACTACAACAATAATCGAAACGATAATCCCCACAACATCTGCGAGGAGACCCACTTTAAGCGCATCTCCCATTTTTTTAATCCCTATTGCCCCAAAATAAACTGTTAATACGTAAAAAGTGGTATCGGTACTCCCCTGCAAAACGGATGCTAAGCGTCCTATAAAAGAGTCAGGGCCATAGACAGCAATCAAATCACTTGTCATCCCCAGAGCTGCTGTGCCTGAAATTGGCCTAATAATAAGTAAAGGGACAATTTCCGCTGGCACACCCACTAATCGCATGAATGGTTTTACCCAATCCATTAATGCGTCTAGTGCACCCGATGCACGAAAAATAGAAATGGAGACGAACATACCTACCAAAAAAGGAATGATTGATACCGCTATTTTAATGCCTTCTTTTCCACCTTCCACAAAGCTTTCATAAGTTGGAACCCGCTTGAATGTACCATATAAAAGTATAAATCCAATTAATAAAGGGATAAACGTTAGCGAAATAGTTGAGAACAGTTCCATTTCTATCACTCTTTTCGGCTTCTGCGATAATAAAAATAACGATCAATCAATACTGCCCCTATTGCCGAAAGCAAGGTTGCAATAATGGTTGGAACAACAATTTCTGTCGGTGATGCTGAATTATAGGTCAATCTTATTGCTATAACTGTTGTGGGAATAATCGTAATGCTGGCAGTATTGATGGCTAGAAAAGTAACCATGGACCTGCTTGCCTCCGCTTTCCCGTTATTTAATTTTTTTAATTCCTCCATCGCTTTAATCCCAAGTGGAGTTGCAGCATTTCCCAATCCAAACATATTTGAAATCATGTTTGATAAGATATAACCCATCGCCGGATGATTCACAGGAACTTCTGGAAACAAAATTTTCACTAACGGGCGAAATAGTTTAGCCAACTTATCTAAAAGACCTGATTCCTCAGCTATCCGCATCATCCCAAGCCAGAATACTAATACACTGATTAGTCCAATACAAAGCGTTACAGCTTCTTTAGCTCCCACAAATACTGCCTTATTAACCGCTTCGATGTTACCGTTAATCAGTGCGAACACCAACCCTATAATCGTCATGGCAACCCATACATAGTTAACCATTTGCATTCACACCTATAACTGAAAGAAAAGTTTCCTTTACAAAGTTAAATAAACCTTTCTTCTTACCCTTTGAAACATGTTTATAATAGATAGGTGTTTCCGTGATCACCCTTCCGTTGAGATAAATGGAAGCCTTACCGGCTATTACTTCATTTTTTGATTCTCGGAGATCTGAATCTGGCTTATTGAGTTTGTATTTTATACTGAACATGTCCATTTCTTCGCTAGTTGCAGGGTAAACAATTGATTTTTTCACATACAAATGACCCTTATAATACTTGTTTTTTGCTATATCGACTTTACCCTTTGCTAACACTTCTGTCATATCAAAGCCTTGGAATCCACTCTCATACATGGATATATGATCATTCCAATCGTCTGGTCCGTTTAAGGTCACAGCAATTAAGTTCATATCCCCTTTTGTGGCGGTTGTGACAAGTGTCCGTTTGGCTCGCTTTGTAAATCCTGTTTTCCCGCCCGTTGCATACTTGTATTTGGTGAGCAGGCGATTTTTGTTTTTCCAAACACGATCCCAATCTTCTGTGGGATTTGGCGCACGATATACCTTTGTACCTGAGATTTTTTGGAAAGTTTTATTTTTCATCGCGTAACGCATAAGGATAGCCATGTCATAAGCAGTGGAATAATGATCTTCGTGATCATCAAGCCCATGTGGATTAGCAAAATGAGTATTAAACATACCAATTTCCTTTGCCTTTTGATTCATTAACAAGGCAAATCCATCCACACTTCCCCCTACATATTCGGCAATTGCCACAGCTGTGTCATTTCCCGATCTCAGCATCAAGCCATACACAAGGTCATGAAGTTTAAGTTTTTCACCCGGTTTTAAATATACCGAAGACCCTTCAGCCCGTGTAGCTTGTTCACTCACTTTAACGTATTGATCCATTTTCCCCGATTCAATGGCAAGAACAGCTGTCATAATCTTTGTTATACTTGCGATTCTTCTCTTTGTATGAGCTTCCTTTTCAAACAGAACCCTTCCTGATTTCTGCTCAATCAATACGGCACTAGAGGCACTCACCCCCAAGGAAGCATCAACCTTATGAGGAATGTTTCCAATCAATAGTGAGACCAGGAGGGAAATAATTAGTAGCTTTGAATTCTTTCTCATCAGATTAACCTCGTCTCCTTCTCATCTGTCAACTTGTCTGCTTGTCCGGCTAAAGCGCCTAGGCGCTTCTGCCTTTCTTTATTTATACAAGTTTATGCGGGACGAGTTCTCTTATGACACAGAATAAAGAAAACTCGCTGTTTGGCGAGTTTTCAATTAGAACTTTTCTAAAATGCCGGCCACTTAATATCTGCCGCCCGTTCAAACCTCATTTCAACATCATGCCAGTTCACTAGATTCCACCACCCGTCCACGTACGCTGCCCGATTGTTTTTATATTGAAGATAATAGGCATGCTCCCAAACATCCAATACCAGAAGGGGAATCGTGTCCCATTGAGTTAAGAGCATATGGCGCTCTGATTGTAATACCTCCAGATGCCGTGCTCTCGGTGACCAGACTAATAGAGCCCACCCTACCCCCTCCACTTGTTTGGCAGCTTCCGAGAACTGCTTCTTGAAGGCTTCAAGGCTCCCAAAATATTGTTCAATTTCACCCTTTAATAGGCCTTGGGGACTTCCCCCTCCTTTAGGGCTCATATTCTTCCAAAAAATTGTATGAAGATAATGTCCAGATCCATGAAATGCCAGCTCACGAGACCAATGTTTAATCAAAGAAAAATCATTGGACTCCCTTGCTTTTTTGAGATTTAATTCGGCTCGATTTAATCCATCCACATATGATTGATGATGCTTATCATGGTGAAGCTTCATAATTTCCTCAGAAATATAGGGCTCTAAAGCATTATAGGGATATGGGAGTTCTGGTAAAGTATGACCGCCCGGTGGAAGGGTTTTTTCAACCACCCAAATGGTTCCAACTTCTTGTTTTTTTCTAAAGTAGTGTTCCAATTGCTCATGAATATCCTCCGCCTTTCTTTGGAGACGAAGCAATTCCTCGTTGGATAACTCTTGATTGGTACTTTCAATTAACTCGGTAAATTCATCTAGTTCCCCCCATAATTCAGAGTCTTGCCCAACCTTCTTTGATTGGAGAAATTGTTTCATTTCCTCATTCCAATTGAATAACTCATTTACATACTGGCTAAAACGGTCCATGCTAGTTCCCTCCCATCCGTTTTTTCTCTTTTAATCCTTCTAAAGCGTATGAAGAATTGCCTTTGTTAAGAACAAAAAAGGACTTCCCTCTTTAACAGGAAAGTCCTCTGAATATTTTTTACTTTTTTATTTTGATTGGGTCATTTTTGTCCGATAATCTGTTTCGTAATACTCAAGTTCTTCACGGATTCTTTGAAAATCACTTTCTAAACTTTTAATTAGTTGGATTACACTTTCTGAAACACTTCGATAAAATTTAATTGAGTTTCTACCTGTATAGGCAGAGCGACTATTTTCAAACCAAGCATCATTCTTAGGTGAGAAAAACTCTTCAATACATTGATGATAAATTCTGTAAAGAGTCTTTTCTGCAGCCGCTTTTTGGAACGGCTCACTTTGTAAAATAACTGAGCAGGTTTCTAAACCTTCTTCGCTATAGACAGCCAGCTTTCGTAAATTTGATAGGATTAATTTATTATAAATACGATCTTCATCATTTTCTAAATTTAATTGTGCGATTGTGGTTTCATTTAAAAAATCTTCAAGTGTTGAAATTGACTTTGCTAAAAAATCTTTTACATCATTAAGCTGTGTTCTTACTAATGAATTCCCCATAATGACCCCCCTAGAATTTCCCCATTTTCCCTAGTAAATTATTGTGGCTGCAAAATGAACTCAAGTGGTGAATGCAGCTCAAACTCTTTCCTTTGTTGAAGAGCAAGAAATATTTCAGGTAATTTATTAAAATTAATTTCTTGAAAGTAGGATGCAAATTCATATTTAGAATTAATATATAAGCGTTTCCGACTGCGAAGACCTGGATTTTTCAAGAGACAAACAAGCGCGACAATATCCATAAATGATACTTCTATTCCTTCTTGTGTAAAGATAGGATCCTTTTGGTACGGCGTAAACTCATGAATTATCTCATCAAAATATCTTACATATAGAACATGAAGCGTCTTTTCCTGACCATTTTCACTGAAAGTAACTTCACTCCTGTTAAAAAAATCCTCTGACGTATTTGATTTTTCTTTTTCTAATTCAAATCCCTTACACTGTTTAATTAGCAATGTAATCCCGCTCCTTATTTAACCTTGGCGTCAAACATAGACAATTGCAGTATTATTTTGAAACATAATTTTATTTTAGCATAAATTTGTTCATAAGAATGTAAATTAAGAGTTAATCGTTTCCTGAAATTTATCAAAAAATAGGTCTGCTTCTTCTTGAATAAATTCTTCATCCGCTTTATCTGGTAATTGGGGCAGCTCTTTTAGACTTTTCAAACCAAAGTAGTCTAAAAATTCTTTTGTTGTTCCATAAAGATAGGCACGTCCTGTTCCTTCAACCCGGCCAACCTCTTTTATTAACACTTTTGTCACTAGTGTGTGAATGGGTCTTTCCGTTTTCACACCCCGGATTTCTTCAATTTCCGCTCGGGTGATGGGCTGTTTATAAGCGATAATCGCTAAAGTCTCTAAAGCAGCCTGTGATAGCGCAGAAGTATGTGGAGAATCCACAAGTTTTTTTAAATACTCAGCATTTTCCTTTTTAGTTGCAAGCTGATAAGTGTCAGCAAGTTGAACAATCATAATCCCTCTATTGCTGTGACTGTTATATTCTTGTTTTAAATTTTCTATGATATCATTCGCCTTATATTCATCAACTTCTAAGACTTCGGCAATTTGTTTTAATGAAAGACCCTCATCTCCCGCTGCAAACAAAAGGCTTTCTAGGATACTGCTCCAATTAATAATTTCCAACTACTTCCGCCCCTTCCCCTACAGCTTCAACAAAGATATCACCAAAGTTTTCGTTCTGCTCTACATCAATTTCATTTCTTTTTATAAGCTCTAATATGGCTAAAAAGGTCACCACGATATGATCTTTTGCATGGTACGGAAACAAGTCATTAAAATTCCTCCGCCCTTTTAACTGTTGTAATTCTTCCATTATCTCATTCATTCTTTTTTCAATTGAAATTTCTTGACGCGCAATTTTTGTTGCCATTGGCCGCTGCAGTTTCTTTCTCCGTAATAACTTTTGGAAAGCAGCCAACATATCATACAGAGAAACATTTAACTCTGTCCGATCCGGTTGTTTCTCTTGCGCATAATCGGATAAATCGCTAGGGGGTTTTGTATACATAAGTCCCCGTTCTTCTTCCAATGTTTTTAAATCATGTGCCGCCTCTTTATATTTCCGATATTCAATTAAGCGTTCCACAAGCTCGTCTCGAGGATCCTCCTCGTATGTCATTTCAGGATCAACATCATCTAAAATTTCTTCGTGTTTAGGTAACAGCATCTTACTCTTTATAACTAACAAGGTGGCAGCCATAACCAAAAACTCACTTGCAACATCTAATTGCAGTTCATTCATCGTTTGAATATATATTAGGTATTGTTCAGTAATCTCATGAACTGGTATATCGTATATATCAATTTCAAGCCTATTTATTAAATGAAGGAGCAAGTCTAATGGACCTTCAAAGGCATCAATTTTCACCTGATAAGGCATTTCATTCACCAAAATTCTTAAAAGTAAATTTATAATCATTCATTATGATATTAATAGTATAGAGGATTAGAGTGGGGTAATCCAATAGAAAAATCACCCTGTTAGTCACATTATAATGAAAACAAAGGATGTTTGCCCATAACAATGGACAAATATCCTACATATGATGGCAAGGTAAAGAACAATAAATTAATAGGAGGTTTTAACTATGGATGGCGGATTTGGTGCCGGATTTGCTTTAATCGTTGTTTTATTCATTTTGTTAATTATCGTGGGTGCTTCCTGGGTTTACTAATTTCCATGTAATGTTAAATGTGGTAAAGCCCGTCAAGCTTGACGGGTTTTTTCTTTCATTTCTCAAGGATAGATTTAACAAATATGATAAACTAAACCTACATACATACATTGGTTAGGAGGGATCATTTGTACCCGAAAGAATACATCCAATTTTTAGCTCATTTTCATGGTGACAGAGATTACTTTGAATGTCACGAGATATTAGAAGAGTACTGGAAAAACACCGATTCAAAAAATAAAACCTCGATCTGGGTAGGGCTTATTTTGTTAGCCGTTTCCACTTATCACCATCGCCGAAAAAATTTTAATGGAGCCGACAGAACATTAAGAAAGGCAATCAAAATCTTCGATAGTCAATCAGACACGGTAATAGAACTTGGTTTGGATCATCATCTTTTAAAAGAGCTGTTAACTAAACGGTTATCCATGATTGAAAAAGAAGAAAACTATATAAGCTATGAACTGCCAATCTGTGACCCAATCCTATTAGAAATGAGTGTAAACTATTGCGAACAAATGGGTTATTTTTGGGGAAAACAAAGTAATAGATCCGATTATGAGCTAATTGATCGTCATAAATTGCGAGATCGAACAAGTGTGATCGAAGAAAGACATCAATCATTAAAACGAAGAAAAGGCAACGAATAATATTATCCGTTGCCTTTATTCCTTAACAGACATCGCATTTCTCAATAAATGCCGCAGTGTTTTCGTTTGGAATAATATCTTTATCGGCGTACATTTCTTTAAGTGCCTTTACCATTTTCTTGCCTATCCCCTGTGAGCGATGGGAAGGGTTAACGGAAATATGCTGAATGACTATTGTCTTAGCATCTTGTTGATACAGGACACCCAGCAGTCCGATAATATCTTCTTCCTTCCATAGAAAAAGCTGCAAATTCTCTTCTGTTTCATATTCTTTCATAGTTTGCTGGAGCTTCTTTAAATCCTTTTCACTTGGCATAAAGGACAATAAACCCATTGCGATCTTTTCTAACGTCTTCTTATAACGAATTAACATTTTGATCCCTCATTATATAAAATAAACCGATTTACTCTCTAATTTATCAATAGTATATTTTTGCCAAACAAATTAATAATAAACATTATTCATTATATGTAATTGAATTTAAATATGTTTCTTTTAAATACCATCATACAAAAATTATGGACATTCTTCAAATTGTCTAATGACCAGGTGCGATAAAACTCCAGTAAATAATCCCCCAAATGATTGATATGCTTATTAAGATACTAAATAATAACCAATTTCTTTTCATCCGAAAACTTTCCTCCAAAAGTGTTCTTTCCTGCCCCCATTCTACACCATATTACAAAAATAATCTATGTTCTCTCTTAAATGGAATCATTCACGAACAAAATAATGAAAAACTATGAAACTTATAGATTAATTATTACGTTAATAGTAGAGAATTCGGTTATATTATTATAAGAGCTCTTAACTAAAGCTTACGTAAGAACTTCTAGGAGGTAAAATATGAAAAAAATATTCATACTGTTAGTATTAACACTACTGCTAATCAATCCAATCCGGAGCCTTGCAGACATGGCTGAAGGGGATATGATTGTCACATTGGGTGAAAATTTAACCGAAGAACAAAAAAATAACCTTTTGCAAGAAATGGGGGCACCCGCTGATGTTCAAGTCGTGACGGTAACCAATCAGGAAGAACATCAATATTTAGGTAAATATGTTTCCAAATCTTTTATTGGTACAAGGGCCATCTCATCTTCTGCGATTACTATTGCTTCAAAAGGTGCCGGAATTACGGTAAAAACAAAAAATATCAACTGGGTAACAGACGAAATGTATGTAAATGCCTTGATTACGGCAGGAGTCAAAGATGCCAATATTTATATTACAGCGCCAATTTCTGTTTCAGGTACTGCAGCCTTAACAGGAATTATTAAAGCCTATGAAATCTCTGCCGAAAAGACGATTCCTGAAGAAGTGAAGCAAGCTGCGAACCAAGAAATGGTAGAAACCGCGAAATTAGGTGACTCCATCGGTGACAAGAATGCTGCCGCCTTAATCGCAAAAGTAAAGGAAGAAATCGCGAAAAATAAACCGAAAAATGATGAAGAATTACAAAACATTATTGACCAAGCAGCAAAAGATTTAAATGTCACTCTAACTGATGAAGAAATGAAGCGATTGGTGGACTTTTTTAACAAGCTGAAGGATTTAAATATTGATTGGAACCAAGTGAGTGATCAGCTGAATAAAGCAAAAGACCGCATTTCCAATTTTCTTCAATCAGAGGAAGGCCAAAGCTTCCTAGAGAAAATTAAGCAGTTCTTTATTTGGCTGATTGATGCCATAAAATCTATATTCTCCTAACAAGAAAAGCGGAAGCGCCCTGGTCAGCGGCGTATGGCCTGGAGCGCTCCAACTGAGATAAAGGAAACACGAAGAGCCGGAGGCGATTCGATGTTGACTTATCGTAGGGCGGAGCGCGAAGGACACTAGCCGCTAGGGTGCTGGAGCTGGACAATTCTCTGAGTTAAGATTCATACTTACTATCAAAATAAGCTGCCACTTTGGTTTTGAGTGGCAGCTTTGAGTTATTTTAATGGGAGATCGTGGACGATTAAATCCTTATAGGTTTCTCTTTTAACGACAAGTGAGGCAGTTCCATTTTCAACAAAAACAACCGCCGGGCGGGGGATGCGGTTATAGTTATTTGACATGGAATAACCGTAAGCACCCGTGCAAAAAACAGCTAGAATATCTTCTTCTCCCGCTTTTGGAAGCGGCAGGTCCCAAATTAACATATCGCCTGATTCACAGCATTTTCCGGCAATTGAAACGGTCTCATCTGCTTTTGATAATGGCTTATTAGCGAGTACCGCTTCGTACTTGGCTTGATAAAGGGCTGGGCGAATATTATCACTCATACCACCGTCAACGGCTAAATACTTTCTAACCCCTGGGACATCCTTAGAGGAACCAACCTTGTAAAGGGTTATTCCAGCGTCACCTACAAGAGATCGGCCTGGCTCTATCCAAATTTCCGGCATTTTCAATGAGTGCTGCTTTGTTAAATTTTTTACCTCTGAGATGATTTCACGAACAAATTGTGATGGCGGAATTGGTTCATCCTCTTTCGTATATCGGATACCAAAACCTCCACCTAAGTTTAAAACTTTTGCTTCAAAAGATAGTTCCTTTTTCCAATGTTCCATTTTTTCCACAATTTTCTTTGCAGCTAACAAAAAGCCTGTTGTATCAAATATTTGTGAACCAATGTGACAATGAAGTCCCAGAACATCAAATAATTCGAATTGAAGGGCTGTCTTTACAGCTTCTTCCGCCTGTCCATTTTGAAGGTCAAAGCCAAATTTAGAATCTTCTTGACCCGTTAGGATATAATCATGTGTATGTGCTTCAATGCCGGGTGTTACCCGTAACAGAATGCTCACTCTGGCAGTTTTCTCAGTCGAAATAGCTTTTAAGAGTTCCAATTCAGAAAAATTATCAACAACAATGCAGCCGACACCATAATCGAGGGCCATTTCTAATTCTTCTCTGCTTTTATTGTTTCCATGAAAGTGGATTCGTTCGACGGGGAACCCTGCAACGATAGCAGTATATAATTCACCGCCAGAGACTACATCCAGCGATAATCCCTCTTCTTCAGCAAGTTGAATCATAGCAATAGTTGAAAATGCTTTGCTGGCATACGCAACTTGAGCCTTGATATCTAACTCGTCAAACGTCTGTTTAAACCCTTTTGCTCTTTCCCTAATTAATGCAACATCATAAACATATAGCGGGGTTCCAAATTGTTTTGTCAATTCAATGGCATCTACTCCGCCTATTTCCAAATGTCCAAACTTATTTACGCCTGTCGTCCCGTAAAAATGCATTCTACTCCCTCTCTCCGCCTGCAGCTACTATAGTCTATGTAGACAACTTATAGTTAAATAGACAGAATCCACATAAGATACTGCCTATTTTTCTTTATCCCTTTATTCGATTAAAATTACTTTAGCATAACTAAAAAAAATCCGCAATTATTTCTCGTTGGCCCCAGGCGGCTGCCGGTAGCGGTTTCGAGGGTGAACAATACTTGGTCTAAGTAAGGATCCAGGTATCGCTCTACGGACAACAATTTGCATAAATCCTTTTGGCTCAAAAGGTAGAAATGGCCAAAAGTATGGCGTATTAAGTGCACGCATGTTAACAACCCATAAAAATAGTAACGTGCTGCCAATAACAAAACCTGGCGTATGAAATATAGCCACTAAAATCATAAGAATCATTCTTGCAATTTTATTTGCCACCCCCAGCTCATAGCTCGGAGTGGTAAAAGTACCAATCCCCGCCACTGCCACATAAAGGATGACCTCTGGAACAAAAAGGCCAACATCAATTGCAATTTGACCAATTAATACCGCTGCGATTAAGCCCATAGCCGTGGACAATGGTGTCGGAGTATGTATGGCTGCCATTCTTAAAAATTCTATTCCAAAATCGGCTAAAATTAATTGAACTACAACTGGAATATTCGTTTGTTCATTTGGTCCAATAAAGGCAATCTTCTCAGGTAATAGGGATGGTTCTAATACAAACAATAACCAAAGGGGCAGTAAGGCAATCGAAGCTACAACTCCTAAAAACCGTGTCCAACGCACAAAAGTTCCCATTGCTGGTGATTCCCTAAATTCTTCTGCGTGCTGTACATGATGAAAATAGGTTGTCGGCGTAATAATGACACTTGGAGAAGTATCACAATAAATAATAACATGTCCCTCTAATATATGTGCGGCCGCAACATCCGCTCTTTCTGTATATCTAACTAATGGAAACGGATTCCATCCCTGCTTAACAATAAATTCTTCAATCGTTTTATCTGCCATTGGAATGCCATCTACTTTTATGGACTTTAATTCTTTTCTAAGAATATTTAATAAATCAGCATCTGCTACATCTTCTAAGTAACCTAAGGCAACATCTGTTTTCGATCTCTCGCCAACCTTAAACATTTCGAAACGGAGGCGTTCATCACGTATTCTTCTTCTCGTTAATGCTGTATTTAGAATAATATTTTCTACAAACCCATCTCGGGAACCACGAACAACCTTTTCGGTATCAGGTTCTTGCGGTGCCCTGCCTGGGTAACTTCTTACATCTACAGCTAATGCCGTCCTTTCGCCATCGATAACGACTACGATCTGACCGGACAGAACTAAGTCAACTAATTCATCAAGTTTATGTATAGGTTGAACCGATTGATTTACCAGTCGATTATAAACAAGTTTATAAATATCCACTGATTGTTTTTCATGATCAGTGATTTTCACTAATTCTTCAAGTAATTCAATGATATAGCTCGTGTCACAAAGTCCATTACAATAATAGATTTGGACATCTTTTTTAAGGATTTTCAGCTTCCTAACACCTAAGTCAAAACTAACCCCAAGTCCTACCCTTTGTTTCATATAATGTTCAATTTCATTTACTGATTCGGGGATCGGCCATTTTTGCTCATTACTTCTGGACATGAAAGCCACTCCTTTCAAGTATGAGTTCTACTGCTTTTTTTGTTATGGGAGAACCATTTTTGTATGAATCATGCCTAGCCATTTTACCAATATCACCAACACCAACTATGATTGGCACATCCAATTCGTCAAGGCAGTACACTGTATCACCGTTTATTCTCCCGACTTCAAGCTCCGGTATACCAAATTTATCAACACCGTAGTGGGTTAGATTTCCGTCGCGGTCAATACTGACATCGACCCTTGTCCATTCCTCATGTCTTGACTTTGCCGCGACCGCAATTACACCTAAGACATCAATATCTTGATGGGTTGCGACATATTTTAATGCAGCCTCGCCTGCACCCTCTCCGACAATGCCGCTGTCATCAAACATCACTAATACGGGATCGTGTGCCGCCTTTTTTATTAACTTGACGATTTCAGGTCCTGTTAACTTGGATGGATTACCGTGAGAGTTAGAAATACATCGCCCTCCAATTTCATGGGCCACATGTTCTACAGCTCTTTTTGCATATTCATCTCCATCAGTTATTAGGATGACACGCCTCCGCACACTCATACTTTGATGTCCCTTCACTTAACAAGAGTTTATACTTATTTAAAAGCAAATAATTCTTTACAAATAGACTTATCTTTGAACGAAATAAAGCCATTGAAAAATAGATCCAAAAATTTTCCCTAACACAATGGCCATTACCAGAATGATAATTTGTCCATCCACTCTAATTCTTTTGGCCAGAATCGGGAAAACATTTACAACCTCCGTTAATCCAGCTGCCAGCATTCCCACAAACACTCCACCAGTAAGTCCAAGAGGGACTAAGAAATAGGATGAAATATGTAAAATAGGATCCCTTAAGCTCGCAGATACTCCACTCAGAACCCCTAGTACAACAGCCCATTCATAGTATTTGATCATTCCCACAGATTTAGAAAGCTGCGTTAATCTTGGTATAATCCCAAGAACCGTTAAAAACGCTACAAAGCCTGCTCCAACCGATAATCCACTTGCTAAGCCTAAAAAAATAATCAATAAAATTTTAATCGTCATTTACTTGTTTCATACTTTCTTTATTTTCATGAATGACCACATAGTTATCTAAATCAAGCTGATAATTAAATATTTCTACTTCAAGTGGACTCGGCTCTTCATTTAGACGTTTTTTGAAGACGTGATTAAAAAACAGAATCATTCCTAAACCAAGACCAATAGAGTAGGGAATTTGGAATAGTAATGGTTTATCGGATTTTTTTTGTGTAATAATGGTATATATTTTTTCTTGAACGCTTTTCATACTAACATCATCATGAAAATTCATAATGGTCATAGCAGAACCGAAAAATAATAAAAACCATATGAGCATAAAAATAGGAACGGAAACCTTTTTTTTCTTAAAAATCACTTCCACAATCGTTTGAGCCGGACCAATGGATTGAACATCCACATTTTCAAACCTGTTTGTAATTGCCTTAATCACTGCCATCACATCAATTATGATGATATTCCGATCCATGTCAGTTACTTGATAAATCATTAATGATTGTAAATCAAAGAGGACCGCTTCTGGGGCAATAATCTGGGCAACATCCTTTAAAAGTATTTTTTCATTTGGCAGGACATGAACACGATGCCTCATGCGGATGTAGATTGTTTTTTCCAAAACATTCACTTCCCACACAATAGTTTCCTCGTAAATAGTATGGATATTTTCTAGTCCTTTCATGTATGAAAAAAAGACCGCATGGATTAGAGATCCATACGGTCTTTCATTTGCTGTAATATTTTTTTTTCAAGTCTTGAAACTTGTACCTGGGAAATACCTAGTCTTAACGCTACTTCAGATTGTGTTTGGTCTTTATAATATCTTAAATAGACGATTAGTCTTTCTCTTTCATCTAATTCTCGAATGGCTTCTTTTAAAGCAATTTTATCAAACCATTTTCCCTCATTACCGTCATCAATTTGATCTAGTAATGTTATCGGATCCCCGTCATTTTCATAGACGGTCTCATGGATTGACGAAGGTGTCCTGCTTGCTTCTTGAGCGAGAATTACATCCTCGGGTGAAAGATCCAAATGCACTGAAATTTCGTTAACAGTTGGTATTCTTCCAAATGTTTTTGATAATTCATCCTTCGCTTTACGGATTTTATTACCCATCTCTTTCAAAGAGCGGCTCACTTTTACCGTTCCATCATCGCGAATAAATCGTTGGATTTCACCAATAATCATGGGAACCGCGTAGGTAGAAAATTTGACATCGTAGGAAAGGTCAAATTTATCAACTGACTTTAATAAACCAATACAACCAATCTGGAATAAATCATCCGGGTCATAACCCCTATTAAGAAACCTCTGAACAACAGACCAAACGAGCCGCATATTTTTTTCAACAATTAGATCTCTGGCTTCCTGGTCACCGGTTTGGCTCTTTTTAATGAGTTCCTTCACTTCATGATCTTTTAAATACGTTTGACTTTTATCGTTCTTGACCTCCACATCCATCGGCAAGTCTCCTTAATTGCAAAGCATTTTGTTAAGTTTTAAATGCTTCCGTAATCTAACCTCGGTTCCTCGACCTGGCTGTGAATGAACCTCAACCTCATCCATGAAATTTTCCATGATGGTGAAACCCATACCGGATCGTTCTAAATCCGGCTTTGTTGTAAATAATGGCTGACGAGCTTCCTCCACATCTGTTATTCCTAAACCAACATCTTTAATGGTCATATCAATCAAACCGTCTTCAATGGACACCTGAATGTACACAATTCCAGTGGGATCCTTTTCATAACCGTGAATAATAGCATTAGTCACGGCTTCTGAAACAACTGTTTTAATTTCTGTCAGCTCATCCATTGTTGGATCAAGTTGAGCAATAAAGGCAGCGACTGTTACTCGGGCAAACGATTCATTTTGACTTAATGCACTAAATTGAAGATTCATTTCATTCTTCATTTTAGGCCACCCCCAATCTTTGCAATGCAAATTCCTCTGTCGGTTCCATTTTGATAATTTTAAATAAACCAGACATATCGAATAATCTTTGTATTGCAGGGGAAATCGCACAAACCACCATTTCACCGTGCACCTGCTTTATTTGTTTATATCTCCCAAGAATAACCCCTAATCCAGAGCTATCCATAAAAGAAAGTTGTTCCAGATTTAAAACAATATGACGTATATTATTTTTTTCTATAACAGCTGTTGCCTGTTCGCGAAGTTCATCTGCAGTATGGTGATCTAATTCACCACTCAAGCGGATACATAAAACATCAAGTTTAGTTTCTATATCAATGTTTAGACTCACTATCCCTGGCCTCCTTAATCTGGTATAGTGAGTCATTTCGCCTTTAGCAGTGTAATCTCCTTCTACAAATACAAAACTAGTCCTATTTCGCTAAAATTAGTACTGTAATATGAAGTTTCGACAACTTCTCAGAGGCTGTATCAGAGTAATCTGTTGGTCGTTCCACCCTATGCTGGAAGATTATTTCCCTGCTTTTGTAAACATTCCGAATGAACGTTTATAAAGAGTCCACCATCCTGCTTCCTTTACATCTTTGTTCGCAACGATGGGGCTTTCAAGGATGACCTTTTCGCCCTTTATTAGCTTGATCGTCCCAATCTGATCACCCTTTTTGATCGGAGCATTAAGATTTTTTTTCAGGACAACCTTTTGTTTCACATCCTCCACCTTTTCACCTTTTTTAGTCAGTAAAGAAAGTGGTTCGCTTGTGACAGCATCAACAGATTTTTCCTTTCCTTTACTAATTTTTGCTTGACCGATTGTTTGATTGCGCTTAAACATTGGATGGGTTTGGTACTGGGCAAAGGCATAATTAAGCATTTTTGTCACTTGGGCATTTCTTTCCTTTGAGGTCGGGGCCCCAAATACAACAGCAATAACACGCATTCCATCCTTTTGGGCTGTTGCAGTTAAACAGTACTTTGCTTCTGCAGTAAAGCCCGTTTTTAACCCGTCCACCCCTGGATAGAAACGAACTAATTTATTTGTATTTACCAGCCAGAATTTTTTATCTGTATTTTCACGAAGGTATGCTTCATACATTCCTGTAAATTTCGTAATGTCTTCATATTTTAATAGTTCTTTTGCCATAACTGCCATATCAGCTGCTGTGCTGTAATGTCCACTTACCGGCAGCCCAGTAGTATTTTTAAAGAATGTATGCTTTAGTCCTAACTCTTTTGCTTTATCATTCATCATATCAACAAACGCTTCTTCTGAACCGGCAATTCTTTCCGCCATCGCGACAGATGCATCATTTCCAGACCCAATTGCAATTCCCCTGAGCATTTCCTTTGTGGTCATTTCTTCACCAGGCTCCAGAAAAATTTGTGAGCCGCCCATTGAAGCCGCATACTCACTAGCACGAATTTTTTCATTCCACGTCAGCTTTCCTTGGTCTAGTGCTTCCATTATTAAAAGCATCGTCATAATTTTGGTCATACTTGCCGGTGGCAGTTCCTCGTTACTATTTTTCTCATAAAGGACTGTCCCGGTATCGCGTTCAATTAAAATAGCGGATTTTACATTGCTGACTATATCAGCATTTTTCTTTTCTTCAGCTGCAAATGCAGCAGATGGACTCCATAAACTAGTCAGTAAAAAAGATGTCACTATGAAAGAGACAAATCGTTTCATTCACAAACCCTCCATTCTTTATAAAGTTCATTTTTTCCAAAATAACTAACTTTATACAAATATTTCCTGTCAAAACAATAAAAAAGGTGTCAGGCACCATGTGAGAATTTCACATAGTGCCTGACACCTAAACTTGGACCCATTTATTCCATTATTTCTTCATGTATTAAAATTGGTGCTTCTACTTTGGCGCTAGAGATTTTGATATTTTCGTAAAGTTTTGCCATTACGTCTTCAACGTTATCAAAGTTACTATAGATGGTGACTAGTGATTCACCTTTTCTCACTTGATCACCTATTTTCTTTCTTAAAACAAGCCCTACCGCAAGGTCTATGACCGATTCCTTCGTGGCTCTGCCAGCTCCGAGCAGCATGGCTGCTGTGCCCACCTCATCTGCCACAATCTCAGCAACATAACCATCTTCCTTTGCTTCCAACTCAAATGTATATTTTGCTTGCGGCATTTTTGAAGGATCCTCAACGATAGAGGCATCTCCACCTTGAGAGCTTAAGAAGATTTTTAACTTTTCTAGTGCAGAACCATCTTTAATCACATTTTCGAGCAAACTTCGCGCTTCTTCTAAAGAACTAGCTTTTTCTGCTACGTAAACCATATGACTGCCAAGAGTTAAACATAATTCTGTTAAATCCTCAGGACCTTCCCCTTTAAGGGTATCAATTGCTTCTTTTACTTCTAGCGCATTTCCAATTGCATATCCAAGTGGCTGACTCATGTCAGATATAACTGCCATCGTTCTTCTGCCTACATTATTTCCAATTCTGACCATTGCTTTTGCAAGTTCCCTAGAATCATCAAGTGTCTTCATGAACGCACCAGCGCCAGTTTTAACATCTAAAACAATAGCGTCAGCACCAGCTGCAATCTTTTTACTCATTATAGAGCTAGCAATCAGTGGAATACTGTCTACCGTTGCAGTAACATCCCTTAATGCATACAGTTTTTTATCTGCAGGGGTTAAATTACCACTTTGTCCAATAACAGCGATTTTATTTTTATTAACAAGCTCAATAAATTGATCGTTTTCAATTTCCACATGGAATCCTTTGACAGCTTCTAATTTATCAATCGTTCCACCCGTATGACCTAATCCCCGTCCTGACATCTTTGCAATAGGCACACCTAATGCAGCAACTAAAGGTCCTAACACTAGTGTGGTTGTATCCCCTACACCGCCTGTTGAATGTTTATCAACCTTAATTCCTTCAATTTGCGATAAATCTATTTGATCACCAGATTCAACCATTGCCATTGTTAAATCCGCTCTTTCTTTTTCAGTCATTCCTTTAAAATAGATGGCCATCGTTAAGGCACTGACCTGGTAATCTGGAATTGAACCTTCAGTGTAACCACTTATGATAAATTTGATTTCATCGGCTGTTAATTCTTGTCCATCTCTCTTTTTCTCTATTAAGTCAACCATTCTCATCGAAAATCACCACTTTACTTTATTGTTAAATACTTTTTACTATTTCCTTAACATACCGAAGAAAGTCTGCCTTAACTCTTTCTGTCGTCTCAATCACTTCATCATGTGTTAGTGGTTGGTCCAAGATTCCAGCTGCCATATTGGAAATGCATGAGATTCCGAGTACCTTCATCCCACTATGACGTGCAACAATTACCTCCGGTACAGTTGACATCCCGACTGCATCTCCTCCTAAAACACGAACCATGCGAATCTCTGCGGGTGTTTCATAAACTGGTCCTGGATTTCCGTAATAAACACCTTCTTGGACATTGATGTTTAATCGTTCAGCAATTTCTCTCGCCATAACACGCAGTTCTTTAGTATACGCCTCTGACATATCAGGGAAGCGAACGCCCAGTTTCGCTTCATTTGGCCCGATTAACGGATTTGTTCCCATGTTATTAATGTGGTCCGTTATAATCATTAAATCTCCAGCCGAAAAGCTTTCATTAACACCGCCTGCAGCATTGGTAACGATTAACACTTCAACACCCAATTCTTTCATTACACGAACTGGAAATGTCACTTTATCCATACTATATCCTTCATAGAAATGAAATCTGCCTTGCATGGCTGCCACTTCTACACCATTAAGTAAGCCAAAAACTAGCTGACCGGCATGACCTTCTACTGTTGAAACAGGGAAATCAGGAATTTGGTTGTAGGCTATCTTTACAGGATTTTGAATTTCATCTGCTAGAACACCTAGTCCCGAACCTAAAATAAGGCCAACTTTGGGTGTTTTTGAATATTTATCTTTTAAAAAACTGGCTGCATTTTGAATTTTTTCAACGTTCATATTCTTGTCCCTTTCTTATTTCAAATCATTTAGAAAGCTTTTACCATAATTAGGCATCTTAACTTTAAAATTATCAGCCACAGTTGCTCCTAGATCAGCAAATGTTTCGCGCAATGGCAATTCTTTTCCATCATTCATACTCTTAGAGTATACAAGTAATGGCACATATTCACGCGTATGGTCGGTGCCTGGTGCCACTGGATCATTTCCGTGATCTGCTGTTATCATTAATAAATCATCATCTTTCATTTTTGCAAACACTTCAGGCAGACGAGCGTCATATTCCTCAAGTGCTTTTCCATAACCTTCAGGATCACGGCGATGGCCGTATAATGCATCAAAATCAACTAAATTTAAAAAGCTGATACCTGTGAAGTCCATATCGAATGTTTCTACAAGTTTATCCATTCCATCCATATTGGAGACTGTTCTAAGAGATTGGGTCACACCTTCTCCATCGTAAATATCAGATATTTTCCCAATAGCAATGACATCGAAACCAGCATCTTTTAGTTCACTCATCACCGTGCGATCAAAAGGTTTTAAAGCATAATCATGACGGTTTGGTGTACGTTTAAAGTTCCCAGGCTCACCTAAGAATGGGCGGGCAATGACACGGCCTACCATATATTTTTCATCAAGGGTCAACTCTCGAGCAATTTTGCAAATATGGTAGAGCTCGTCAAGTGGAACAATTTCTTCATGCGCAGCTATTTGAAGTACTGAATCGGCAGAAGTATAGACAATTAAAGCCCCTGTTTTCATATGCTCTTCACCAAGCTCGACAAGGATTTCCGTTCCACTTGCAGGTTTATTCCCAATAATTTTCCGTCCTGTTCTTTTTTCTAATTCAGCTAGGAGTTCGTCTGGAAAACCTTCTGGGAAAACGCGGAAAGGCGTTTGAATATTCAAGCCCATGATTTCCCAATGACCCGTCATCGTATCTTTTCCGTTAGATGCTTCCATCATTTTGGTGTAATAAGCTAATGGTCGTTCCGCTTTTTCTACTCCTTTAATTTGGCGAATATTGCTTAATCCCAGCTTAGCCATGTTAGGCATATGAAGCCCATTCATTCTTTCAGCAATATGACCATAAGTATCGGCACCTTTATCGCCGAATTTTTCAGCATCAGGTGCTTCCCCAATACCAACTGAATCCATAACAATAATGAAGACCCGTTTATATGTATTTGCTGTCATGCAATTCTTCCTCCTTTTTATCTATAAAACGTATACGTTTAGTTCCCTTCATCTTCCACAAGGAAACGTTTGCAAATAAACATCAAGACAATTATATATTGCCCGCTTAGAAATAAGTTTATGAAAGCTGAATATTAATTTATTTGTCAGAAGTCTGACATCTTTATTTTACTAAATCTTTATGAAATTACAAGAAAAAAGCCGCCAAAATTTTAGGAGACTTTTTTAACTTTATGTGAATGTTTTTGATAAAATTCTATTAATCTATCAAGCTCGCGGATGAAATTTACGATAAACATCCTTAATCCTTGTTTTTGTCACGTTTGTATAGATTTGGGTAGTGGAAATATCTGCATGTCCTAACATTTCTTGAACGGCCCGTAAATCCGCTCCATTTTCAAGCAAATGGGTGGCAAAAGAATGGCGGAGCGTATGCGGAGTAAGCTCTGTTTCTACGCAAGCTTCTTTAGCAATCTTTTTAAGTATTTTCCAAAAACCTTGTCTTGTTAAACGTTGTCCCTGGTGATTTAAAAACAACGCCTCTTCTCGATGTTTCGCTGTCATAAAGTGTGCTCTGCCATGATCTAGGTAATTCTGGACGGCTTCTGTTGCAGCCTTTCCAATTGGAATTATTCTCTCTTTACTTCCTGTACCAATACAGCGAATGTAACCCATCGTTAAATGGATATTATCAAGATTGAGTCCAATTAATTCACTTACACGAATACCCGTCGCGTAAAGGAGTTCTAACATGGCCTTGTCCCTAATCCCATAGTGGTCATTCGGATTTGGTGATTCAAGTAGAGCCTCTACTTCTTGTAAACTTAGCACCTTTGGCAGAGATCTCTGCTGCTTAGGTGTTTCGATTAAAACAGATGGATCCTGGTTGGCAGCTTTATTTCGTAATAAAAATTGATGAAACGCTCTTACAGAGGCAATATGCCTAGCTAATGTTTTCGTTGATTTTCCATGTTCCTTTAAAAAGTTTAAAAAATGAATAATATGAGCACGTTGGACATCATTTAATGACTGAAGGTTTTCTACATTTTTTATATATTGAAGATAACTTTTTATATCTCGTTCGTACGACACAATTGTATTTTCAGCTAATCTCTTTTCTTCTATTAAATACTGTATAAAACCTTTTAATTGTTCTTCCATCAACATTACTCCCCATTTAAATAAAACAACTTCAGCCTGTCTAACATAGAAGAACTTTCTTCATTCACTGATTTCGAAACCTTCAGTGCAGCCCCTTCTGGTCCATCATAGCGATGATAATTTTGGTATTCTTCCGATACCCACATGATACCATAATAAAAGAGAATCGTGCACCCAGTGAAGATAATGAAAACCTTTAATGTCTGAAGAGCAATTTTAATTATAGAAAACATCTGACTTCCCCCAATTCCAATTCGCAATTACCTAGTAAATGGTATGCCAATTTGGGCAGGTTTTATACCTATTTATGGGAAAGCTTTGAAGCAAGGTATAAATAATGCTTCAAACTTGATGAAGTTCTACAAAAGAAAAAAGCCCTTTTGGAAAAAAGGTGCTTTTGTTGTATTATTCGGTTTCTTCTTTGACTTTATCAAGGCAGCGATGACAAATACCATGAAAAGTCAGGCGGTGGTCTTTAATTTTAAAATTCCATCTACGTTCCACAACAGCTTCCACATCTTCAAGTAAGTCTTCTTGAATTTCATCAACCGCGCCACATTCAATACATACCAAATGATGATGAAAATGGGCGGCACCTTCTTGGCGGAGGTCATATCGAGAAACTCCATCACCAAAATTTATTTTATCGACAACTTTTAATTCTGTTAGCAATTCTAACGTTCGATAAACAGTTGCTAAACCGATTTCAGGCGATTTTTCTTTTACGAGGAGGTACACATCTTCAGCACTTAAATGATCCTCTTCATTTTCTAGCAAAACTCGGACGGTTGCTTCACGCTGCGGTGTTAATTTGTAACTCGCAGAATGCAACTGTTTCTTTATTCTTTCTATTCTAGTTTCCATCATGAAGGCCCTCCCTCGCCACTGTTAATTCTCATTATAACAGATGACAAAAGAAGTTCAAAATAAAATTATTATAAACAACATATAATAATTAATATCACCTAATAATTACTTTAAAAAGTGTGTACTTATTATCGTCTTCATTAACCATGGAGACAAATAGGCCTCTACTCCTGATGCGGCTGATATAAATATAACTGCTGCAAGTAACGTGAAAATATATCTTTTAAAAAATGGCATAATTGGCTGGGCATATTTCTTCATAAACTGTCTTTTTATCATCCTGATTGAGAAGATTACTGAGAAAGCGGCCATTAAGATAAACACGGGGATGATAATTAAATTTTGTGGAAGGATCGAAACAAATGCTAACATAAAGCCCTTCCACCCCATTTGACTAACCAGAAAACCAACGGTAAAACCTACAACCATTCCTTTAATAAATAAGAGTATAAGAATAACAGGCAGGCCAATAATGGATATCCCGAGGAGCCACATAAGCCCAATAAATTTACTGTTATGAAAAAAGCTTTGTAAAAATAAATCGTTATCTTCTGCTACTTTACCCTCAGAGACTTGTCCGAAAAATTGTGATAAATAATAGAATAAATCTTCCTTTTGCGTAATACTCATACTGTTTACCACAATAGCGCCAAAGATAACACCCATTAAAAATAAAACAACGATAAATAAAAAAATTGAGGAATGCTCACGAAAATAACTGGCGGCATCTGACTGGTACAATCGTTTTTTCATTTCTACTTTCCTCCTAATACTCTCATTCGGTTAATACAGTTTATGCCAGTCTAGCTTTTCTATGACATATTTTAATAGAGTTCTATTTAAGATTTTGGCAGAAAAAAGATGTCCCAAACCTTTCTGGGACATCCTCTAATCGTCATTATTGATCAGCAATTTTTCCATATTTACCGCCGCCGCCAGCGAAAAGGTTGATACTCCCTACTCTTGCTTTCATGATAAGGTCGGCAATTTTAGCTGGCACAACCTCTTTTAATGCCTCATATGGGACTTCATGCAAGATGGCCATTTCACTGCCAAAATGGTTGACAAGCTTCTCCAGTAAACTCGGACCTAAGCCAGGAATAAACTCTAGGGGAACTTGATGGACATAGGGTGGTCGTCCTTCGGGACTTGTATCCTCCGTCTTTAATTCAAGAATCCGGTCTGCTACCCCTTTAATAATCTTTTTATTGCCGCATAGTTGACAAACTTGGTCAGTTGGGTCTGCAGGATTCAAACATTTCGCACAAACGGTTTTATGATATTTACCTAATAATGGATCAAGACCATAGTTGGCAATCACCTTGCGCCCACTTACCTCTTTTAAGGCCTTTTGCAATTCTAAAAAAGTCGGTTCTTGCATGGCGATTACTTGATATTCACGGGCAATTTTTGCCAACGAGTGAGCATCTGAATTCGTGACAAACGTATAATCATGTAATTCGCCTAATTGATCTGCCATACTTGTATCTGAGCTTAATCCAAGCTCAATTCCGTCAATTAAGTTTGGGTCTAGGACCTCAGTTAAAGACCGATTCACCCCTTTACCATATAAACTTTTAAATGGCGTGAAAACATGGGCAGGAATAAAAATACCGCCTAACTCTTTTACTTTTTTTTGCAAAACTAAACCTGTCACATATATTCGCTGAGAGCTTAGTTGGATATTTTTTAAATGCCCTGACAACCATGAAGAGAATTCCTTCATAACTGATAGGTATGGAAAATAACAAAGCAGGTGGATTGGACCATTGGACTGCTCGTCATAAATCTCCAACTCCGACCCAAGGATCACCGTTAAATCGCCAAATATTAAGCCGCCATCCCGATGTTCAGTGATTTCTCCACTTTGAATGAGACTCTCCATCTCCAAGATGACTTCTGGTGAATGACTGTCAATAATCCCAACCATATTAAGCCCCTTTTCATGGCGGGCATGTTCAATAATATTGGTAAATGTCAGAGATTTAGCACCTGTAATCTTGACCGGTTTGCCTGTCCAAGTTCGGCCAATATGAATATGTAAATCTACATAGTAACGATTCATTTATTTTTCAGCGCCTCTTTTAATTGTAAATATTGAACAGCAAAAATCGTCTTTGCATCAAAAATCTTTTGTTCCCTAATATATTGCTTCGCCTCATCAATTGTTAACTCTTCTAAATTGACAAATTCATCCTCATCAAGTCCAGCCGGATTTACTTTCTTCGTTAATCCTTCTGCTAAATATACATGGACAATTTCATCAGCAAAGCCTGGTGATGTATAAAATGACGTAACTAATTCCAAACTTCTGCACTCATAGCCAGTTTCTTCCTCCAGTTCTCTGAGGGCACAAGCTCTTGGTTCTTCCCCTTTTTCAAGCTTTCCAGCGGGAATTTCAACAATAGTCTTTTCCAATGCTTTGCGATATTGCTCGACCATAACTACTTTATTTTCGTCGGTGATGGCAATTACGGCAACAGCACCAGGATGTTTAATAATTTCTCGTTTTGCAATTTTTCCATTCGGAAGCTCTACATCCTGTAAATGGAGACTGATTACTTTTCCTGAAAATAATTCTTCACTCTTAATTGTCTTTTCCTCAAGGTTGGTCATTACTGTCAACTCCTGTTCTATTCCGTTCAGACTTCGTCATACATTTTATCATACTTTATCGGGAGGGGTATGGATGAAGGCGTATGTTCATGAGAAGGGAATCATCCTTGTTGGCAAGGGTTGGGAAATAGTACAAAAGTTAAAGGAATATAACAAGGAATATGAGTTAGTATCCGATTGGGTTGAAGCTGTGTCGAAAAAATAAATCCTGATGTTTGTAGTCTGCCCCGATCTTTACTAAAATTGTTAAGAAAGGGGGGATTTTTTTGAAAAAAAGAAGACTAGGACATTCGGATTTATATGTAACAGAATTGGGTCTAGGGTGTATGTCGATTGGTACAGAGGAAAAGACTGCGAGAAGTATAATCGAGGCAGCACTTGAGGAAGGAATTAACTATTTTGATACAGCTGATTTATATGACTTTGGTCAAAATGAAGCCATCGTTGGGCGGGCGTTAAAAGCTGTCCGGGAACAAGTTATCATTGCAACAAAAGTTGGCAATCGGTGGAAGCCTAATCAAACTGGCTGGACATGGGATGCCTCCAAGGCATATATCAAAGAAAGTGTGAAAAATAGCTTAAACCGCCTGGGAACTGATTATATTGATCTATACCAATTACATGGCGGAACGATGGATGACCCAATAGACGAAACGATTGAAGCGTTTGAAGAATTGAAAGCCGAGGGATTTATTCGCTATTATGGCATTTCGTCGATTCGACCAAACGTAATTAGAGAATATGTAAAAAAATCTAGGATTGTATCCGTAATGATGCAATACAGCATGTTGGATCGCAGACCTGAAGAAGAGGCATTACCACTCTTACATGAACATGGCATTAGTGTAGTTACTCGCGGCCCGCTTGCTAAAGGACTCTTAAGTGATAAAATGCTTCAAAAGGCCTCTGAAAAAGGGTATCTCGATTACAATTACGATGAGTTAATCGAAATCTTGCCATTGTTAAAAGAAAAAGTGGCGGCTTCCCGGTCATTTACAGAGACAGCTGTTCAATATAATCTTGCGAACCCCGCAGTTTCCTCAGTTGTTGCTGGCGCAAGCAGTCCCGAGCAAATTAAGAGTAATGCTGAGGCGGTAAGGAGCTCATCACTTACTGACGAGGAAATTGCTGTGATTAAAGAGTTAACGAAAGCAAGTATTTATAAAGAACATCGGTAAAAAGGAGAGCAGTTGGCTCTCCTCAGATTGTCGAGAAAGGGTATTTTTCTCGGCAATTTTTAATTTTATTGAATCAATTACCTATTTTTATTTCAAATTTAAAGATTGTCCCTGCTAAGAGGCCTGTTGATTTCCGCTCCAGGTGCTTCGCTTTCCGCGGGCGTGCCGGGGAGCCTCCTCGTCGCTTCGCTCCTGCGGGGTCTCCCCTGCCCCGTACTCCCGCAGGAGTCTTCGCACCTTCCGCTCCAATCAACAGGGATGCAAAGTCAATCTGGTTATACCACACACATTTTCAAGTCTTGCTAAGTGTGTGGTAATCTTTATCATGTTCTGGCAAGCTACAGTAAGGAGAGCTTGCTCACTTGCTTTCTTTATTCCCCCTACCGGCAGTAGCGAAGCCCGTGCTGTTCTTTTGAATCTGCAATGCTTCGCTCATTTTTTTCTGAATCATGAACATCCGTAATAATATTAAACTTCATGTCTGTATTCCGGTGCAAGATAATAGAACATTTCCTGTTTGTTCTCGCGGGACAGAAAAACCACACTCAGGTTCTGTTGTACTGACCCGAATTTCCTTTGTATCCTTCAAATCTCCTTTTCCTTTAACGGCTTTTTTCAATGCTTTATTCTGTCCTCTTCTATCGCCTTATTTAGCTCATCAAATATCTCATGGAAGATATCGGTATTTTTAAAACGAGGTTGGCGATTCCAACTAATCGTAGAGTGATGTGGGACGGAGTCACTGAATTTCAAACCAAAACCAACGATAAGCAACGTTCAATTTTATTTCTCTTTCTAATGTCGTTCAGATCGAATTCCGTATATATAACCAATAAACATCATTTTAAAGAGAATGAGGGGATCAGTAGGACGGCCGTTGTGATCACTATAAAATGGGCGGATTTTTTCAAGTAGAATTGAAAAATCAATATATTTATCAATCGGACGTAAAATGTGGTCGTCGGGAACTAATTCATCAATAGATACAAATTCATATTCATTTTGGCTAAATTCCTTTGGCTGAAACATTGATTAATTTCACCACTTATTTTTTAAATTTTATTGAGATGAAGGCCTATATTGAATGCACCTGTTGATTGGAGCGGAAGGCGCGAAGACTCCTGCGGGAGTACGGGGCAGGGGAGACCCCGCAGGAGCGAAGCGACGAGGAGGCTCCCCGGCACGCCCGCGGAAAGCGAAGCGCCTGGAGCGCAAATCAACAGACCCATGTTCAAAAGGCCATGTATTATAATAACGTAATAACGCGGTGAATTGTTAAAGGTTACGAATAAATTAAAAAGCCATCGAAGGTTTTTCGACAGCCTGAGGAGCTGTAGGCTCTCCTTTTCTTATTTAAACTCATGCCAATTCATTCCGCTTTCATTTAATAGTTCCTCAAATGATTTGTTTTTTTCTTTTAATCTCCGTTCTTCCCGTTTTCTTTGCTCATCTATTTCTTTTTTTCTTTCTTCCTCAGCCTTTAATTGGTCCTGCTGCTCTTTTAGTTGTTTCATAAGATCTGGGTTAATCAAATCTTTAAGCGTTACCGCTGAATCATCCTTTTTAGGTTTAGATTGATTATTGCTTTGTCTCTTTTGCTTTTTCATCCTAAACTCCTCCACAATCAAAATCTCCTTTTATTATACCATTTCGGGGGATAGTGATAACATTAAAAAGGCAGGCTGTTTTTTTGCAGCCTGCCTTAACGATTAATAAGCTTCTAACTTAACGTTCTCATCCACATCCATGGTGGCTTCTGTTGAATTCAGGACATCCTCTACTGAATATCCACTTGCTACTTCGACGAGTCGCAACCCAGAGCTGGTTACATCCATTACCGCACGCTCGGTAATAATTCGGTTGACTACTCCTTTTCCAGTTAACGGCAAGGTACATCGTTTTAATATTTTTGACTCACCTTTTTTATTTACATGCTCCATTATGATAATGATTTTTTGGGCACCGTGAACAAGGTCCATTGCCCCGCCCATTCCTTTTATCATCTTTCCAGGAATCATCCAGTTGGCCAAGTCACCGGTTTCAGATACTTCCATACCTCCCAAAATGGCCAAGTTTACATGCCCGCCGCGAATCATCGCAAATGACTCGGCACTATCGAAATAGGCTGCACCGCTGATGGCCGTAACGGTTTCTTTCCCTGCATTGATTAAATCAGGATCCACTTCTTCTTCTTCTGGATATGGACCAATGCCAAGCAGACCATTTTCTGATTGTAAAACTACTTGTTTGTTAGCTGACATATAATTAGCTACAAGGGTTGGCATACCAATGCCTAAGTTTACATAAAATCCATTTTCAATTTCTTTCTCTGCCCTAATAGCAATTCTCTCTCTGATTGAAACCTTATCATTCGCCACCAGTGCTCTCTCCCTTCAACTGACTCTACTTTTTGACTGTTAATCTCTCAATACGTTTTTCCTGTTTTCCTTTAATAATCGATTGGACATAGATACTAGGGGTATGAATAAAATTTGGATCGAGTTCACCAATTTCACACAGTGTTTCTACCTCAGCTATTGTTACTTTTCCAGCTGCGGCAATCATCGGATTAAAATTTCGGGCCGTTTTATGGTACACAAGGTTACCCATTTTATCGCCTTTCCATGCCCGTATGAGGCTAAAATCGGCGGTCAATGCTTCTTCTAACAGGTATTCCCGGCCGTTAAAAACCTTTGTTTCTTTTCCTTCTGCAATCGGTGTTCCTACCCCCGCAGGCGTATAAAAGGCCGGAATGCCAGCCCCGCCGGCACGTATTTTCTCCGCCAATGTTCCTTGTGGTGTTAGTTCTACTTCCAACTCTCCTGTTAAAACCTGCCGCTCAAATTCTTTATTTTCTCCCACATAAGAGCCAATCATTTTTTTAATTTGTTTATTATTTAAGAGAAGTCCTAAACCCCACTCATCAATTCCGCAGTTATTCGAAATAACCGTTAAATCCTTTACCCCTTTTTCTGCTAAAGCTAGGATTAAATTTTCCGGAATGCCGCACAGACCAAATCCACCTACCATTAATGTTGCACCATCCTGTATATCGGCAACCGCATCCTGGAAGGATGTACAAATTTTCTTCATCTTAATTCTTTCCCCCTCGAAATAAGGTTTTGTACTAGTTAGCAAAGTATTTAATAAATAAAGCGCTCTCAAAATTTTCTTAACTACTTCTTAATTAATAATACCGAAATCACTCTAATTTTGCTAAAATTTTGTTTATTCTTGATTTTTAGAAATCAACACCTCTACAATGAAAGTATGAACCTTGAAGGGGGAAAATGATGTTTAATTTGCCTAAGAAAGTAACGATTATCGAAGTTGGGCCCCGTGATGGGCTGCAAAATGAAAAGTTTTTTATACCAACTGATATAAAAAAACAATTTATTAGTAAATTAAGAACAACCGGAATACAAGAAATGGAGCTTACTTCGTTTGTATCCCCGAAATGGGTTCCACAAATGGGAGATGCCGCTGAAATTGTGGCAGCCTGCCTTGATAGAAATGCAAGAGACATTGTTTTAGCCCCCAATCGAAAAGGTATAGATCGGGTCTATTCAACGAATTGTCAGGCCGTTGCCGTATTTGTTGGGGTTAGTAACAGTTTCAATCTTAAAAACATCAATAAAAGAACGCGGGATAGTATGGCGGAGCTAATGCCGATCATCCATGAACTTAAATCAAAGAATTACTTTGTCCGTGCCTGCATTTCAACGTCCTTTTATTGCCCATATGAGGGGAAAATCAATGAAAGTGATACATTACAACTTTGCCGCGAATTTGTTGATGCTGGTGTTGATGAATTAAGCGTGGCTGATACGATTGGAATGGCAGCACCAAATGAAGCTTTTTCTTTGTTTTCTCAATTAAAGGCCGAATTCCCTGAATGCTTATTAACTGCCCATTTTCATGACACACGCAAGCTTGCCCTAGCCAATATTTTGGCTTCCCTTCAAGCAGGGATTGACCGGTTTGACACCTCTGCCGGCGGACTTGGCGGCTGTCCATTTGCCCCAGGAGCTGCTGGCAATGCGGCGACGGAGGATGTCGTTTATATGCTAGAACGAATGGGCATTCATACTGGTGTAGATCTAAATAAACTGATGGATGCGATCGAAATTGTCCGCCCCCATTTATCGAGAAATATTGAAACAGGATATTATCGTCTGCATGCTCAAACTACTTAAATTCCCTTTTTTCCATGAATAATCAGTCTTCTAGTAATCCATCTTAATAATTGAGACCACTTTGAAGGGAGACTAAATGATGAGTCAAAAGCGGGATAAAGGAAACAGTCAAAGCGGGAAAAATTATGCAGATACAGCCGGCGGTGGGAAGCGGATGATTGCTGCAGAAGAACTTGAAAAAGCTCTCCACCCAACGAAACGGCAGAATGCTGAGCAGTAAATGATGATGATTAAGCCGCTTAGTGGTAACAGCGGCTTTTATTATGTTAAAATTCACTGTAAAATCATGGACACTTAAACTTGATTTTTTTACCTTTTGGGAGGTGCCAAGCGTGAAGAAAGCCTTTAGGGCTCTGTTTGTTTTATTATTTTTTTGGTTATCTCTCGGTTTGTATTTTACAAATCGCCTCATGTATATGAAAAAGAAAGACGAAGAATTGATTTTAAAGAGGGAAAAGGAATCGGGCAGGTATAACCCTGATGAATTTGATACACTCCCAAAACGGGATGTGGACATTCCATCACCATTTGGTTACCAGATTAAAGCCCTTTTAGTCGAACCTCACCAGACCCATCGTTACATCATCATTTCACATGGTGTGACCGAAACAAAAATTAATTCGATTAAGTATGCGAATCTCTTTATAGAACGCGGCTTTAATGCTTTAATTTATGACCATCGTCGTCACGGGGAATCCGGTGGAAAAACAACCAGCTTTGGCCACTATGAAAAATTCGATTTAAAAACGGTCGTGGATTGGCTCAAAAATGAAAAGGGCCCCCATCTTGAGTTAGGGATTCACGGTGAATCAATGGGTGCAGCCACCATGCTTCTATACGCTGGACTTCTCGAGGATGGAGCAGATTTTTATATTGCTGATTGTCCCTTTTCAGATTTCAAAGAGCAGCTTGCCTACCTTATTAAAAAGGACTTCAAGCTCATTCCCAGCCTGTTATTGCCAGTCGGCGATGCCTTTTTACGCTTACGGGACAAATACTCCATTCGAAATGTTTCTCCCATTTCAGTTATAGAAAATATTAAACACCCCGTTCTTTTTATCCATAGCCGGAAAGATGATTTTATCCTGCCGTCCATGTCGAAGGACTTATTTGAGCAAAAAAAGGGACCTAAGATGTTATATATTGCGGAAAATGGCCGCCATGCCCAATCATTTAATGAAAACAGAACGGATTACGAACGAGTGATTGATGAATTTTTGCAGAAATATGTGGAGCATCCATTACCTAGTTAAAACAGACTGTCCATATGGATCAGTCTGTTTTTTCTTTCATTATGAAGCTCATGTGCCCATTTAATATTTGCTGCGGACTTTTTAATTGAAAACAGTTGGTTGTTTTTGAAAAATCAATCGTCATTTGTTCATCCATAAATATTGTTTTTGATTTTTCTATATATACTGTCCGGTCATTTGTTGAGATTGCCAGTTCATCATCGTTTTTCTCTGATTCCAGCCACAAAGCTACGACTCCATTTACGGCACAACCGCAACCGTCGGTATCGTAGACCAATTTTAAATAGCCTTCTTGACCAGCGATTCTTTCATTCAGTTTGTTAGCTGCTGCTTCTGTAATGGATATTTCCACGTTTACTGCTCCCCTCTTTTAGATATGATGATTGTATCATAATTTGGTGGAGCCGCTATTTTTTTGCTTACGCTTTTTGTTGCATTTTCCTCTTCTTCCAGTTAATCTCAAATTACTATACAATGAACAATTAAAAAGGAGTGTTTTTATGTCAAAAGTTCAAATTAAAGTAAACGATAATGGATCACTTAGAATTACTGGCGAGGTAGAATTATTAGATGGTGAAGGCAATGTCTATACAACAAAACCTTCTTTTTCCTTGTGTCGTTGTGGACAGTCTAAAAATAAACCGTTCTGTGATGGCTCACATAAAGGAAATTTCGAATCTCAAGTTCGAGTTCCAAAAGAAGACTAGAATAATAGTGGGGCGGCTTTCTGTGGCCGCTCTTTTTATAACACATCAGGTAAGCCGGATGTCGGCAATCGCTTCGATTGGAATTCGGTGTAACTCGTCAAATCGGTCTACGACATGGAGCTTATGCGCTAGTTCATCCCAGTAATGGATTTTTCCAATGACAATTTCATAGTTATGTTGACGATAATGCGTTATCGTTACATATTGATTAAATTCAATTGCCTCAGATAATGTTTCGTTCATGATCTCTAGCTGTTGCTCATCCAGCTCTTTTTTCTTTTCATAACGGTCTTCTTTAACCCAATCCCTGAGCATTTTCACATGCTCAGGAAGCATCATCGACGTCCATTTGATTTTTCCGCGGTCGCGAATCATATGCATTTCCTTCTTTCTCTTTCACTCAAAGTCCATTATTAACTTCGCACCCTCCTAGTGAAGCAGGTTTTTTCCTAATTACCTTTTATGTCCGCCAACAAGCGTGGCCCGATGTTTAGCGGTTCCTGCTGCTGTATACGAAACTGCCCGCAGGAGAGAACCTGCTCCAAAGCGCCTGCGAATCGAATCGACCACATAACCAAGCTCCCGCCGCTTATCCGCCCCCATGTCAAACAAATCCAGCTGAAGTTCTCGGTCATCCACTATATTACTGATGGCAATTGAAATTTGCCGAACCGTCTTTCCCGTATAGTGCTCATTAAATAATTCGAGACAAACACGATATAGTTCCATCGTTACATTGGTTGGCTGCTCAATTGTTCTGGAACGATGAAAGCCGCCGCCAAATTCATCTTGGCTGTAACCGACACCAAGACTAATGGTTCGTCCTGCCTTTCGATGTGTTCGTGCTCTCCGGGCCACTTCTTCACACATTTCCAAGATAACAGCTTTAATTTCTTTCTCTTCTTTATAATCCCTTAATAAAATCTGGCTTTTCCCAAAACTGATTTGCCCTTGAATAATAGGGGCACCTAATTCAGAAAGGTCCACTCCCCAAGCATGATAATAAAGTTGGTTGCCCATAATTCCAAATTTCTTTTCGAGTTTTTCTAAATCATAGCGCGCTAGTTGACCAACAGTGAAAATGCCCATGCCATTTAAGGTTTTTTCAACACGCCGGCCAATCCCCCACATTTCCCTAAGTGGTGAGACGTTCCATAGTTTTGTTTGTACGTCTTCATATGTCCATTCAGCTATTCCTTTTTTCTTCGCCTCCAGGTCAAGGCAAAGCTTCGCTAATAACATATTGGGGCCGATTCCTACTGAACAGGGAAGTTGAAATTCCCGCTCAATGTCATCCTTAATCTTTTTTCCAATCGTATGAGCATCACCCCACAAATGAAGAGCACCGTCTACTTTAATAAAACTTTCATCGACACTATAAACATGAATTGCTTCTTTTGGAACATAGCGATTAAATACACGGGTAATTTCAGTTGAAATGCGTAAGTAGGTTGCCATTTTCGGCTCAACCACTTGAATTCTTGGGTCATCGGGAATCTCAAACAGTCTCGACCCTGTTTTGATTCCAAATTCTTTTTTTAAACGTGGTGAGGCGGCAAGTACAACACTTCCCTGTCGTTCCTTGTTTCCAGCCACCGCTAAATAGCAATTCAAAGGGTCTAGTCCGAGTATGATAGCGGCACAGCTTGCATAAAAGCTCTTCATGTCGACACACAAAATTTGATTTTTCGGCAATGCGCTGTAATCAATCATAACTCTCCCCCTATAGTTGAATTTTCGAACATTTGTTCTTTTTTATTATATTCATATTCTAAGCGAATATGCGTTCGTATTCAATGGAAATTTTTTGCGGTTTCTGCTCTGGTGATATGTTGAGAAATCAGTATAATGGTGGGTGAGGTGGATTCCGATGGAGAAAAAGCTCATTAATAAAATGATTATTAACTGCTTTAAGCAGTATTACGAGGCAGATTCCATACCGATTAGCATGCAGGATTTGGAAATATTGGCAGCGCAGATTGCTGCTGTCAAAGAAGAGGATCCTGAAGTTGATTTATATGAGATAGTGAATGACATGGTGTATGCGTTTTTAACGGACTAAACCTTTTGAAGCAGGAAAAGGAAGGCATGAGGACTATGAAGGGGATAAAACCTGGTAGGCTGTCCTCATGAACACTCCATGCGGACTAAGTCAGTGCAAAAACACTCGGGGCTGTCCTCATGAACACTCCATGCGGACTAAGTCAGTGCAAAAACACTCGGGGCTGTCCTCATGAACGCTCCATGCGGACTAAGGAAGTATAAAAAAAAGGGTCTTTGTCCTCATAAACGCTCCATGCGGACAAAAACCCTCCAAAAACACAAAATACTGTCCTCAAACTAAGACAAAATTTCGCGTATATCTTCTTCAGTTAAAGTGGAAGTACTTCTCTCCCCCGGGTCCATAATTTCTTCAATCAAGTGTCTCTTTTTGTCTTGCAATTCACTCATTTTCTCTTCAATCGTTCCACGGCTAATAAGCTTTATAACTTGGACGACGTTTTTTTGGCCAATCCGATGCGCCCGGTCAGCAGCCTGCTCCTCAACCGCTGGATTCCACCAAATGTCATAAAGAATGACCGTATCTGCTCCTGTCAAATTAAGACCTGTCCCTCCAGCCTTCAAAGAGATAAGAAAGAAGTCACGTTCGCCCTTATTAAAACGTTCGCAGATTTCTAATCGTTCTTCAGAAGGCGTTCCACCGTCAAGGTAGAAAAAAGGAAGTCCCTCTATCGCGAACTTTTGTCCAATCAGTTTGAGCATTTTCGTAAACTGTGAGAAAATCAGTACCCTTCGTCCCGAAAGCCTGGCTTCTTCGATGATTCTCATCAACCGCTCCATTTTAGCGGAGTGCCCTTTATAACCGTCTACAAACAATGCAGGATGACAGCAAATCTGCCGCAATCGCGTCAAACCAGCAAGAATTTTAATCCGATTTTTCCGGATTGTATCTTTATCAAGATGCTTAAAGGTATCCTCCCTTAGTTTTGCCAAATAGGCAGCATACAGCTGCTTTTGCTCCGGAAGCAGTTCAGCCATTTCCACGAACTCCAATTTATCGGGAAGTTCAGAAGCTACGTCGCCCTTCATCCTGCGCAGCAAAAATGGCCGGCTTCTTCGGGAAATTTTCTTCCTTGAAAGATTGCTGTATTCTTTCAACCCCTTAAATAATTCAGGGAAAACAACATGGAAAATAGACCAGAGCTCTTCAGACGAATTCTCCACCGGTGTGCCCGTAAGTGCAAAACGATGGTTGGCCTTCAATTTTTTTACTGCTCGTGCCGTTTGCGTTACTGGATTCTTAAAGGCCTGTGCTTCATCAAAAAAGAGGGTGTGATAGGTTTGTTTCTCATACCACTGTATATCCCGGCGCAGCAAAGGATAGGAAGTAATGATCACATCCATCTCCAAGGCTTCCTTCCGAATCTGAGACCGTTCTGTCTGATGGCCATCCACAACCAAAGCCTGAATTTCCGGGGCAAACTTCATTATTTCACTCAGCCAGTTATACGATAGTGAGGATGGACAGACAATCAGAACGGGCAGATTCTTTTCACGAATTTCAGCAAGCTCTGATAAAATAAACGTAATGCTTTGCAGTGTTTTCCCTAATCCCATATCATCAGCAAGAATTCCTCCGAAACCATAATGAGCCAGGGTCTTCATCCATTGGTAACCGCGTTTTTGATAATCACGTAAAACTGAGTTAAGAGTGACGGGCACCTCAAATTTCAAACTCTCCGGATTACGGATTGTATCAAGAAAATGGCGGAATGAGTCCTCTATCTTAAGTACTGAACTGTCATCAATCGAATCAAGCAGTGAAAGCCCCTGCATAACAGATACCTCAAAGCTATTTTCCATATCGTCCTTCTGGACAGGTACCGTATTTAAAAAACGTTGAATTTCAGCTAACTCCCTTGTCTCCAACGAGAAAAGCGAACCATTTCGCAGACGATAATATTTCCGTTTTTCCTCTAATGCCTGTAAAATTTCCTTGATCTGAGGTTCAGGGATGCCCTCTAGCTCAAATTTGAATTCAAGCCAATTGATCCGTTCTTTTTTTAACCTCACCCTCAATGCCGGGGGAGTATTTCCTCTAAAGATTCGATTACGTACTGCCGTTGTCGCATAAATTTGGACAAGTGATTGAAGCTTTGGGACAACATGATAAAGGAATTCATATTCTAATTCCTCATTGTGTAAAAAATAACCGCCTTCCGTCTTGGTAAACGAACTTTCATCCATTAATTTAAGAATTTCCGTTTCCTTTTCTTCATCTCTAATAATCCGGGAGCCTGCAAGAATGCTTTCATCTTCCAAAGGATTAACAATAATATTTTCATAGTGAAATTCCAGTCCGGCCAACAGACGATTTTTGACTCTATCTAAATAGAGCTTGGCTTTAAGGGGTGTTTTCATAAACTTTCTTGCAAGTGTTTTAGAAAATTGGACATGACCCAATTTTTTCAATCCTGGAACTACGGTTTCGAAAAAATATTGAATTTGCTCCTGTGGAATCAAAATTTGGTTCGTTCCTGAGGCATCGAGCATCTGTTTAATGTCCGTCAGATGTTGGCAATCCTCAGCTTTCAGGATGATAATCTTTCCCGCTGCGATAACTGATTCATATAAATCCAGAACAACCATCTGGGATAACCCTTGTACGTTTAACAGATAGTGATTATCCTCAGCCTCGGTAAAATTAAACTGAAGCGGCGGCAGTTCATCTGTTAAATGGAAACCATCAAAACTACGGCCGTTAAATTCAAGTTTCACCTTTGGTGCACGTGGCAGAAGGGCTAGCAGTGTTCTCCAAGAAGAAGGGGGAATCACCAACTGTTCAGCCATGTTATTACTAGATAGGCGGGGTTTATTCTGGTCATCGTGAACAATCTGAATGAGATGCTCGATTACGGAATCAGCCTCTTTTTGGAAGCAATGAAGGCTCGGGTTGTAAACAAGCGATGTAGAAAGTTGAGTAGAATGACCTTGTTTTACAGCCTCTAAAAATCTTCTGATATTTCTTACTTTAGTTTGTTCAATTGATAGTTCGATTCCAAGCAGAGAATGCCCTTTTTCGCTAACTAGTTTACAGATAAACTCTATTGAAAGTACTTGTCTATTTTCAAAATGGAGCTGGTGTCCGCTTGAGCGTTTCGGCTGCTGATTAAATATGTTCAATAACCCCTGAGCCAAGTCATTTTGATTCACTGGCGGATTAACTGAAACAATTCCCTTACGCTGCATATGATCAATAGCTAACAAAGCGGCAGCCACATGCTGACAATCTTTTTGGAAGGATGCAAGTTTAGGACAACTGCACGCTGATCGAAATCTTCCGCTATCTCCTTCTCTATCTATGACGACATGGAAATCCTCTGCTCCCTTTACAGTTGCCTCCCATCGGTCCGAATCAATCTGTTCTACTATTACTTTATTGGCACGATAAAAAGCCTCACCTCTCTTGAAGGAGACGGTCCCGCACATTTCTTTAATAATTTTTTGATTTAATCTTAGATTCAAGTCCCTGACTCCTTCCCATGTTAGTCCGAGTCTACTTTATGATGAAATACCATTATACCATTATTAAAAAACACTATGAAAAAAAGCTGCCCTTTTCCGGGCAGCTTTACTACTCAATACGCCGTTAATCAGGCGATGCCGTTTTGGATTTACTTTGAATTTAACACGCGTTTTCCAATCCGCTCAAACAATCTAGGAAACAAAACGTACACCACGCTGCCCATGTTCATCCAGCGCGGGAGATTGATTTCTCTAGTTTTTGTCAGCATGCTGTCCACAACTTTCTGGGCTACATACTCAGGCTGGAGCATGAACCGCTGTACATTTTTAACATAGGTGCCTTGTTCATCTGCAATGTTAAAAAAGTTAGTAGCAATTGGACCAGGGTTCACGGAGGTCACTTGTACATTATAATCAGCAAGCTCCATTCTTAGTGCATTCGTGTAGCCCAGTACCGCATGTTTTGTGGCAGAATAGACACTAGATTTCGGCGTAGCGAGCTTACCTGCCTGTGAAGCAATATTGATGATATGCCCAGACCGCCTTGCGCGCATTTTAGGCAAGACCATGCTGGTGCAAGCCATTAGACCAACTACATTTACGTTAAACATACCCTTAATCTCATCAATGACTGCTTCATGGGCTGCACGAAAAACCCCAAAACCAGCATTATTAACAAGGATATCAATTTGACCAATATGCTCAAAAATTTGTTCAAACACCATTTTTACTTGGTCCGTATTGGAAACATCCAGTTGAAACACATCTATTTTCACCTGGTGTTTTTGCTGTAGTTCCATTTGCAGCATTTTCAATTTATCGAGGCTTCGTGCTAACAAAACCAGATTGGCACCACTTGCCGCACAAAGTTTAGCGATTTCTGCACCTATCCCTCCCGATGCACCAGTAATGACAATATTTTTACCTTTCAATTGTTCCCTAGTCATTTTAACACCTCTATCAGAGTTAATCCCGATCTGCCGATTACTTTGCTTGGTACAGAACAGGCTTAGTATTACTACTACTAATTTCTCCGATTGACGATAAATAGTCAAGCTGGCCAACTGTTTCCGATATAGTTAACATTGGCTCACGCTGATATACGGATGGAAATAGGCGCTGGCAAATTTCAAAAACGGTAAGTTTCTCTTCTTTCAGCCAATTATAGACGGTCATGGCCCGCTCATGCTGTCGTGTGAGTCTGTTTTCAATTAAATCAGCCAATTGATACACTTCCTCCCCATGACCGGTGTAAACGCACTGGATGGGGTAAGATAGCAGTTTTATCATCGAGTGGTTATGCTGAAGCTGCGGCTTTGGCCGTTCTATTTCACCAGGAGCTGGGGGCTCAAGCAATGGATTGGGGGAAATATGAGCTAAAATTAAATCGCCAGCAATCAATACCCCATCCCTTTCACGATAAAGAGCAATTTGACTTTGTGCATGGCCTGGCGTTTCAATTACTTTCCATTCTTGAAGTCCAAGCGGCTTCATCCCTTCAATTAGAGGTGAGGTCAATGAACGATTACATAAATACTTTACCGTTTTCCTCAACTTAGAAAGTAAGGGCAAGTATGTTTCAGGCAATCCAAACTCTTGAAAATTCACTTTAAAAAACTCTTCTTGTACCTGAAAGAATTCCTCAGTCGGATGAATCCATCGTTCATTCAATGGATGGCCATACACCTCTAAAGTGTCCGAAAAGAAATCAAGCATTCCTACATGGTCCGGATGGTGGTGGGTCAAGACCACCTGCTCAATATCGTCAGGACTTACATCAATTTCAGCGAGCTGACTTTTGAATGAATTCCAGCACTCCTCCGTTTTCACCCCAGCATCAACAAGCGTTAAGCGCTCTCCTTTAATCAAATAAACGTTTACATTTCCAACCGGAAAGGGTGTCGGTAACGTAATCTTGGCAATCCCGTTTTTCCATTTTGTCATTTGGAGTACTCCTTTTATTATAGTTAAATAAAGAAATAGTATGGGTGATTGTGAACTTTATGTGTTATATCATATATAAATTAAAGTTTAGCGGCTATTTCCTTGAATGTCATTATTTTTCCATAATTTTTTAGAAAAAATAAAAAATTCGTACAAATTAAATCTTGACAGATAGGTTAATTTTCAAGCATAATCACTAGTAAAATTTACGTTATTAAAAGCGATGAATAAGGCCAGTAAATGTGAAATGGCGAAAGAGAGTGAAATTCAATAGGCTGAAAGATTTCACCGCCCTCTTGAACATTGAACCTACCTTATGAGCATTTAGGAAAACCTAACGCCAATCCAGCGTTATCGGAGTAGAGTGAACCCTTTTTGAAATTAAATCAGGGTAAATGAAGGTGGTACCGCGGAAGCTAGACCTTTCGTCCTTTATGGATGAAGGGTCTTTTTGTTTTTTATAAGACCTAAAAGGAGGAAAAGATGATGAAAAAAATTGCCATTATTGGCGCAGGTTCCATGGCCGAAGCAATCATTTCTGGAATTCTTGAAAATAAGTTAATCGACCGAAAAAATATTTGGGTGACAAATCATGCAAATAAACAAAGATTAGCTTATCTCGAAGATCAATATGGAATTCAAGGTACGTATGATATGAAGACTCTTTTTGAGGATGCGGACGTCGTAATGCTCTCAATGAAACCAAAGGATGCTGCCACTGCAATCAGTAATATCTGCGGCTATTTAACCCAGCAAATGCTGATTGTTTCTGTATTAGCCGGTGTTTCGATGAACACGATTGAAACATTAGCAGGAAAAGCACTCCCTATTGCTCGATCAATGCCGAATACATCTGCCGCAGTAGGAAAATCTGCAACGGCCATTGCCTTTAATGACCGCGTCACAGGTGAGCAGCTTGAAACAACGAAAAAACTATTTGGAACGGTTGGATTAGCCAAGTTTGTGGAGGAAGAACAGCTTGACGCCGTAACAGGATTATCTGGGAGCGGACCTGCCTATATTTATTACCTTATTGAGGCAATGGAAAATAGTGCAGCTGAAATTGGCCTGGAAAGACAGATGGCAAAAGAGCTTATTGTGCAAACTTTAATTGGCGCAGCTGAGATGGTGAAAAACTCCTCTAAATCATCTGAACAATTACGCCGGGAAGTAACCAGCCCAGGCGGGACCACAGAAGCTGGAATTCGCATACTTGAAGCAAATGAAGTGCAGCAGGCCTTTATCTCCTGTATCAAAGCGGCTACCGAACAATCAAAAAAAATGGGGACGGCTTTATCTTCTGACCTTAAAGTGGGGAAAAGCTATTAAACATTGTATGTTTCGCTCCGGTTACCTTAAACTAACGATAAGCCTAAAGAAATTATTATACACTTGGGTTAGGACAATCTTAAAAGGGCGGGGAACATGGACACGATTCTCATTATTTTGTTTACCTTAGGAATCTTTGTTTGGCTTATATTTCTCTTGGACGCTTTAATCGGTTTACGTCATTTAGATTCACTAGAAAAAGAGGATGCATTGGAAAATGGTCCGTTACTGTCTGTAGTTGTTGCTGCACGTAATGAAGAAGACCAAATCAAAGCGAGTATTCTAACACAGTTGGAGCAAACATATAAAAACGTGGAATGGTGCCTCGTGGATGACCGTTCCACAGACAAAACAGGAAAAATTATTGATGAACTTGCAAATAAGGATTCACGTATTAAGACCATTCATATTGACGAACTGCCTGAAGGCTGGCTTGGAAAGAACCATGCCTTATATAAAGGGGCACTTCAGGCTTCTGGAAAGTGGATTTTATTTACTGATGCGGATGTATTATATAAAAGGGAAGCGTTCGCAAAGGCGCTGCATTACTTTGAAAAGCAAAAACTCGATCATTTAACAGCATCCCCTAATTTAAATGCCAGCCATTTTTGGTTAAAATCATTTGTTGCCTTTTTTCTATTCGGATTCTCTTATTATAAGCGCCCTTGGATGGCCAACAATCCCAAATCAAAAATCGGAACAGGCATTGGCGCATTTAACATGGTTTCAAAGACTGCATATGAATCGTTTGGCACGCACGCTGAACTCAGAATGAGGCCGGATGATGATTTACAGCTCGGTATGAAAATGAAGCGAGCCGGCTTCCGGCAGCGAATTGTAACTGCTCTCCATCTAATCGAAGTCGAATGGTATGGGAGCCTGAAGGAAGCCTTTGTCGGACTGGAAAAGAATACCTTCGCTGGATTAAATTATCGAATTAGCATGATCTTCTTTTCTATTTTCGGGGTGTTTGTCACAAATGTTCTCCCCTTCTTGACCATCTTTTCAACAAATCAGATTATTTCCTTACTGAGCCTGGGGAATATTGTCTTTAGTGGATTACTCTATTGGCTGATTATCAAGCGGATGACTGTTTTCTCTCCAGTCTTATTTTTTGTTTTTCCTATTACAGCTTTATTATTTATTTATTCGATTGTACGGGCAAGCTTTCTTACCTTTAAAAGAGGCGGCATTGTCTGGAGGGGCACAACCTATCGTTTAAGTGAATTAAGGGAGAAAGAGTAAAAGCAGAATTTCACATTATTCTTCCATCATTTGCTATACTAGTTGTGTTCAACAAGAATAGACAGGAGGTCATGTAAAATAGAAACAAAATTATTTTCTCCTTATACGATAAAGGGAGTTACATTGAAAAATAGAATTGTCATGGCACCGATGTGTATGTATTCGAGTCATAATGAAGACGGACATGTTCAGAACTGGCACAGAACTCATTATACTAGCAGAGCAGTAGGTCAAGTAGGCCTTATCATTTTGGAAGCCACTGCAGTTACCCCTCAAGGCCGAATTTCACCTCAGGATTTAGGAATCTGGAGTGATGAGCACGTTGAGGGTTTACAGGAACTGGTTGCTCTTATGAAAGAACACGGGGCGAAAACAGGTATTCAACTTGCACATGCAGGAAGAAAAGCTGTATTAGAGGGTGAAATTATTGCTCCCTCTGCCATTGCGTATAATGAAAAATACAAAACTCCAAAAGAAATGACAAAAGCAGATATTGCTGAAACAGTCGAGGCCTTTAAAAATGGTGCTGTAAGAGCAGCCAAAGCTGGGTTCGATGTGATTGAGCTCCATGGTGCCCATGGCTATTTAATTCACGAGTTTCTTTCACCGCTTTCCAATAAAAGAACCGATGAATACGGTGGAACGGCAGAAAATCGTTACCGTCTCCTTCGTGAGGTGATAGAAGCCGTCAAAACAGTCTGGACTGGACCATTATTTGTCAGGGTGTCCGCCCATGATTATCATGAACAAGGGTTAACCCCTGAAGATTACATACCATTTGCCGCATGGATGAAAGAGCAAGGAGTTGATTTAATTGATGTCAGCTCTGGTGCTGTGGTCCCTGCCCATATTTCTGTATACCCGGGGTATCAGGTGAAATTTTCTGAAACGATAAAGAATGGTGCTGACATCTCTACAGGTGCGGTTGGACTCATCACTTCCCCCATCCAAGCAGAAGAAATTTTACAAAATGAACGAGCCGACTTGGTCCTTTTAGCCCGTGAATTGCTGCGTGATCCGTATTGGCCGCGAACCGCAGCCAAAGCGTTAGGAGCAGACATTGATACTCCTGAACAATATAAGCGTGGCTGGCTATAGTCTTACAAAACACAAAACGCACTCACCAACTGATTGGTAGTGCGTTTTAGTTTATTTGAGCGGTATATTAATTTCCTTAAAGTCTTCAGCTATATCCGTATCCGGAAATAATTCCCTTGCTTCGTCAGCTAACTCCTGCCATGCGTGACGATCGTATCGGGAGCTTATATGTGTCAGGCACAGCTGTTTGCATCCAGCGAGTCTTGCCACATCAGCCGCCTGATGGGTAGTGGAATGAAAATAATCATAAGCCAGTTTCTCTTCACCCTTTGAGAAAGTAGCTTCATGAACTAGAAGATCTGCATCTTCCGCAAGTGCAATGGCATTTTGGCAATATCTTGTATCCCCTAAGATTGTAACAATCCTGCCCTTCTGTGATGGTCCAACATACTCACTTGGCTCTATAACCCTGCCATCATCCAGAGTGACAGTTTCACCATTTTTTATTTTTCGAAAAACAGGCCCTGGCTGTACACCAGCTTCCTGCAATTTGTCAGCGAGCAATGTACCGGGATGATCTTTTTCCACAATCCGATAGCCAAAGGACGGAATACCATGTTCAAGCAAACGAGCTTCCACAGTAAATTGATCATCTTTAAAAATCACACCTTCTCCAATTTCAATAACAGTTAAAGGATATTTCAAATAGGTCTGACTCAAAGTAAGACTGACCTCAAGGTATTCCTTAATCCCTTTAGGACCATAGACAGTTACTTCTGATTCCCCTCCTTGGAAAGAACGGCTTGATAAAAGTCCCGGCAGTCCATAAATATGATCCCCATGTAGATGAGTAACAAAGATTTTCTCAATCCGTCTTGGTTTAATAGGTGTATGTAATATTTGGTGCTGGGTTGCCTCACCGGCATCAAATAGCCAAACAGCTCCTCGCTCCTCTAGCAATTTGAGAGCAATTGATGTGACATTTCGAAGTTTTGCCGGCATTCCAGCACCCGTCCCTAAGAAAAATAAATCCATATTACAAGCCCCTCTCTTATCCGGTCGTCAATATGGTTAATATATCACAAACTTATTTTATTTGCTCTTTCAGTACCATTTTTTCCACATAAATTTAATGATATTTTGTTACATGCAATTCAATATATTTGCGAAACCTAACAAAAACAGCTAAATTTAATAATTGTTAAGAAGAAATTACATAGCAGTCTTGAGAAAAGAGGTAATAAAATGGAGCAAAACATGACTTCATTAATTATGATATTTGGTGCAACAGGTGATTTAGCAAAACGGAAGCTATTTCCTTCTCTTTACAGATTATTTACCCGGAATAAATTAGATAAATTTGCTGTCATTGGAGTTGCCAGAAGAACTCTGACAAACGATGAGTTCCAACAATCCGTTAAGGAATCTGTCACCTCAGCATTAGGGAATAAAGAGGATCTTGATGAATTTGTCTCCCATTTCTATTATCAATCACATGATGTGTCAGATTCAGGTTCTTATGTTTCATTAAGAAAATTCGCTGATCAAATTGATGAAAATTATCAACTCGAAGGCAATCGAATCTTTTACTTAGCAATGGCTCCAGAATTTTTCGGGCCAATTGCCCTTCACTTAAAATCAGATGGACTAACAGATGTTAAAGGTTATAAACGACTGGTCATTGAAAAGCCATTTGGCCATGACCTAGAGTCTGCCAAGACCTTAAACAAACAAATTAGAAGTGCCTTTTTGGAAAAAGAAGTTTATCGTATTGATCACTACTTAGGTAAAGAAATGGTTCGTAATATCGAAGTCATTCGTTTTGCCAACGCTATATTTGAACCACTTTGGAATAATCGCTACATCTCAAACATTCAGATTACCTCGAGTGAAACCCTCGGTGTAGAAGAACGAGGCCGCTATTACGAGACAAGCGGTGCATTACGCGATATGCTGCAAAATCATATGCTTCAAATGGTGGCATTGCTTGCAATGGAACCGCCAATAAAATTAACCACTGATGAGATTCGCTCCGAAAAGGTAAGGGTATTCCGAGCACTAAGGACCGTCGAGGGTGAAGAAGTGAATGAATATTTTGTTCGCGGACAATATGGTGAAGGAACCATTGAAGATCAACAGTTACCCAAATACCGTGATGAAACAATGGTAGACAAAGAATCCAATACCGAAACATTCGTGGCAGGAAAAATTATGATTGATAACTTCCGCTGGGCTGGAGTTCCTTTTTACATTCGTACTGGCAAACGAATGGCCACAAAATCTACAAAAATTGTGGTTCAATTTAAAGACATTCCAATGAATTTGTACTATCAACCCGAAAAAATGTTAAATCCAAATCTGCTTGTCATTCATATTCAACCAGAGGAAGGAATAACCCTCCATTTAAACGCAAAGAAAGCTGGCGGGCACTTGGATGCTCAAGAAGTAAAACTAAGCTTCGCTAACACGGGCGTACACGCGATGAACACACCTGAGGGATATGAAAAACTTCTTTTCGATTGTATGCGCGGTGATGCTACTAATTTCACTCATTGGGATGAAGTCGCCTACTCTTGGGCATTTGTAGATAAAATCTCGGCTGAGTGGGAAAAGACAAAAGCAGCATTCCCTAATTACGAATCCGGATCAATGGGACCTAAAGAAGCAGATGAACTCTTAGAAAAAGATGGAAGATTCTGGTGGCCTGTATCGGATTTAGACGTAGATATATGTAAGTAAGAAAAGCGGATAATTTCTTATTAGTGATAAAAAGCGGCACCCTGCCTTACAGCAGCGTGCCGCTTTATTCTTCCACATCCCTTTTATCTGGGAAGGAGCGCAGGAAGTCCTTATTAAAGCTAGTACCTGTCCCAATTTTATGGGCAGGATCAAGATTATGGGCTCCTGCACTTTCAATGATATTTTTCCCGTACTTTTCCCGCAGATTGGAAAGTGTATTTAACAGCGGCTCTTTTTTAGCATCCTTTTCATAAGAAAATAAATCCAACTGTTTGTATGCATGGTCTTGTTCAACTAAATCAGTACCCGTTATCCCCAATAATCGGACTGGATCTCCGTTCCATGATTTTATAAAAATTTGTTTTGCAAACATGGCTATGTCTTCTTTTTGATAGATAGGATTCGGTAACTTTTTACTTCTGGTGATTGTTTTCCTATCTTTATAACGAATGGTAATACTCAAGGTTGAAGCAAGGACATTTTTTCGTTTTATTCGAACAGATACTGTTTCGGCTAATGACTCCAATATGTGAAAAAGTTCCTGCTGGTTACTAATATCTCTGGGCAATGTGGTAGAATTCCCAATACTCTTAAACTCCGAGACCGATTCAGGGTCAACCGGCCGATAATCTATCCCATTGGCCCGCTCTTTTATTCGTGTCCCATTTATCCCAAGCAGCGTTTTAAGCTGGATGTCATTTCCCTTTGCCAAATCACCAATCGTATGAATCCCAATGGCAGTAAGTTTCTCAGCTGTCTTCTTTCCAACTCCATGCATTTCATTTGTGTTTAAAGGCCAGAGGACATACGGTATATCCCTTTTTCTTAAAATCGTTATGCCCATTGGTTTTTTCATATCTGAGGCCATTTTGGCTAAAAATTTATTAGGGGCTATGCCAATGCTGCAAGGAATATCAAGTTGTTCGAATACTCTCTTTTGAATGCTTTCGGCGATTTCAATCGGACTGCCAAATTCAAAACTATCCGTAATATCCATGTACCCCTCATCAATTGACACAGGCTCAACAAGGTCAGTATATTGCCTTAACAATTCAAACATAGCTAACGACACTGTCCGATACCGTTCAAAATTTGGCTTCATTACAATTAATTGGGGACAAAGCTTTCTAGCTTCCCACAACGGCATAGTTGTTTTTACACCTAGCTTTCTCGCCTCATAGCTGCAGGTGACAATAATTCCTCGTCTTTCCTCCACATTGCCGGCAATCGCTAGCGGCTTACCCTTTAGTGTGGGATCATAGGCCATTTCCACCGAGGCATAAAAGCTATTCATATCAACATGTAAAATGACTCTTCCATTCTTCGGATACATTTCCTTCATGCCAGACTGCCCACCCTTAGGATCATTAATTACTGCTTCATTATAGCAAAAAGGAGAACCATTGGCTCTCCTCAGTTAAACACCATTACTGATTTGTGACTTCATCAATAATCGCAATTGTCATTTCTGCCAATTTATACAATTCTGCAACTGGCATACGTTCGTTTGTTGTGTGGATTTCTTCATATCCAACAGCCAAGTTTACCGTTGGAATATCGAAGCCATTAAATACATTGGCATCACTGCCTCCGCCGCTTTTTTGAAGTTCACAGCTGCGGCCAATTTTAGCGGCTGCTTTACGCGCAATCTCGACAACTTGGTCACCTTCACCAAATTTGAAACCAGGGTACATGACATCAATCTTTACTTCTGCCTTACCGCCCATTTCAGCAGCTACTGTTTCGAATGCGTCTTTCATCTTAGCCACTTGAGCCTCCATTTTTTCAGGTACAAGCGAACGAGCCTCTGCTAAAATATCCACGCGGTCGCAAACAATATTAGTTGCTTGACCACCTTCAAAACGCCCGATATTGGCAGTGGTTTCTTCATCAATTCTACCTAAAGGCATTCTTGCAATGGATTTCGCTGCAATCGTTATGGCAGAGACTCCCTTCTCAGGTGCCACACCGGCATGAGCGGTTTTTCCATAAATAACAGCTTGCACTTTTGCTTGGGTAGGTGCTGCCACAACGACATTTCCCACAAGCCCATCACTGTCAAGTGCATAACCATATTTTGCCTTCAACAAGGATGAGTCAATTGCTTTTGCCCCTTGTAAGCCTGATTCTTCGCCGACAGAAATAACAAACTGAATCAGACCGTGTGGAAGATCCTGCTCTTTAAGAAGGCGGATTGTTTCAAGCATGACAGAGATTCCGGTTTTATCGTCAGCACCTAGGATGGTCGTCCCATCAGTCACTACATAGCCGTCCTTAATTGAAGGCTTAACACCTTTTGCTGGGGTAACGGTATCCATATGACAAGAAAAATAAATAGGATCTACTCCTTCTTTTGTAGCTGGGAGTGTACAAATTAGGTTACCAGCACCATGTCCCGTCACTCCCATCGTATCATCTTCAAAAACATCAAGACCTAAGTCCGTAAACTTTTGTTTTAATATCTTTGCAATTTCAGCTTCATATTTTGTTTCTGAATCAATTTGGACAAGTTCTAAAAATTCATTCAAAAGACGTTCTTGGTTAACCATTTATTAACCCTCCAATATTTATGTACTCACTCTATTCAAGTTTAAAGCGCCTGGTTAAAGGCGCTTTAACTTTTTCTATTTTAGTATACCTCTTTCTAGCCGCTATCATCAAATGATAGAACATTGAGCTAATTTGGGTATAAATTTAAAGCGGAATGTTGCCATGTTTTTTATAAGGACGTGTCTCTTTTTTGTTCCTCAGCATTTCCAATGCTTGGATAATTTTAATTCTTGTATCACGAGGGTCAATCACATCGTCAACCATTCCTCTGCTGGCAGCTACATATGGATTGGCGAATTTCTCGCGGTATTCCTCAATTTTTTGCTGTCTTGTCAATTCAGGGTTATCACTATTGTTTATTTCCTTTGCAAAAATAATATTAGCTGCTCCTTGTGGACCCATTACAGCAATTTCGGCATTAGGCCATGCAAATACTAAATCCGCGCCAATCGACTTACTATTTAACGCGACATATGCACCACCATAAGCTTTTCTTAAAATGACCGTCAGCTTGGGCACAGTTGCTTCTGAATAGGCAAATAAAATCTTTGCTCCATGGCGGATAATTCCGCCATGTTCCTGTTTAACCCCAGGGAAAAAGCCCGTCACATCCTCAAATGTGATGATGGGTATATTGAAAGAATCACACGTTCTAATAAATCTAGCAGCTTTATCGGATGAATCGATATCTAAGCCACCGGCCATTACCTTCGGTTGATTACAGACGAGCCCTACTGTTTCTCCTTTAATCCGGGCAAATCCAACTACGATATTTTTGGCAAAATCTTTATGAATTTCCATAAAGGAATCGTCATCTACCACTTGTTCAATCACTTTTCGGACATCATAGGGTCGAACGGCATCAAATGGAATCACATCCATTAAATCAGGACGGTAATCATTTTCTTCCTCTACCTCGAGTTTAGGAGGTTGTTCCTGATTATTTTGTGGAAGATAGCCTAATAGTTTACGAACATTTTGCAGCACGTCCTCTTCGGAATCAGATTGAAAATGGGCATTCCCACTAATGGAATTATGTACATTTGCTCCACCGAGGTTTTCTGCAGTAATTCTTTCTCCTGTTACGGTTTCAATTACCTTTGGACCTGTAATAAACATTTGGCTGGTTTTTTCCACCATAAATACAAAGTCAGTTATCGCTGGTGAATAGACCGCCCCCCCTGCACAGGGTCCCATAATGACGGAAATCTGTGGAATGACGCCAGAATAGATGGCATTGCGATAGAAGATTTGTCCATACCCATCAAGGGAAACCACTCCTTCCTGTATTCTCGCTCCACCAGAATCATTCAAACCGACAAATGGCGTACCATTTTTTGCTGCTAAATCCATGACATTGGCAATTTTTTTGGCATGCATTTCCCCTAAGGCACCGCCAAAGACAGTAAAATCTTGTGAAAATAAATAAATGGGCCGGCCATTTACTTTTCCAAAGCCTGTCACTACCCCATCACCAGGGCTTCTTTGCTCATCAAGACCAAAATCATTCGTTCTATGCTCGATGAACGGACTTAATTCGATAAACGTACCTTTATCAACCAACAGGTCAATCCGTTCACGTGCAGTCAATTTACCTTTTTCATGCTGTTTTTCGATGCGCTCGTCCCCGCCGCCAAGCTCAACACTTCTCCGCCTATCATATAATTCATTTATTTTTTCATAGATATCGATCATTTTACCCCTTCATCCCCTTTTTTTCACAAAGCTCGAATAAGATACCAGATGCTGATTTTGGATGCATGAAGGCAATTTGTGCTCCCCCAGCACCAGGTCTTGGCTCTTCATCAATCAGGCGAATTCCCTTTTCTTTTAATTCTTTTAATCTTGCTTCAATAGATTCAACGCCTAGTGCCACATGGTGAACCCCTTCACCACGTGTTTCGATAAATTTAGCAATGGTACTTTCCTTTGCTGTTGGTTCGAGCAGTTCCAGTTTTGTTTCCCCTGCTTGTAAAAAGGCGACTTTAACTTTCTGGCTGTCCACTTCTTCAATCCCTAATAACGGCAGCTTCAACACATCGGTATAAAAGGGAAGTGTTTCACCAAGAGATCTCACAGCAATTCCAATATGGTCGACTTTTTTTATCATATTTACCCCTCTGTTCAAATATTAAAATTTATTAGACAATTATTGTATTCGTTAAAAAATTCATAAATCCTTCCCAAATTACTAAGTAGTTCCGTTGTTCATTTAGGCTTTTCCTTGTACAATATAGATAAAGTAATTGATAGTGAATGGGGGTTTCCATATTGAAAAAGAAGAAAACTAGGAAAATCATTGTATATTTAATGCTTTTCGCTATGCTTGCCTCAACACTCCTACTTGGAATTGGTGCGTATCTTTCTTAACAATATATAAAAAACGGGACTGTTCAAATGTCGAACAGTCCCGTTTCCTTATTGAATAGCTCCATTTTCTTGCGCCAACGCTTCAAAAGACTTTTTTGAAGTGGTTACCAATATTTTTGTTCCTAATGGAATTAATGGAAATAATGAAGAAACCACTTCATTTTGAGCACGAATACACCCTTGAGAAACATATTTTCCAATTGAGGCAGGCTGATTAGTTCCATGTATACCGTAGGTTCGGCCATCCGATCCTTTGGCATCAAAACCTATCCATCTAGCCCCCAGTGGATTCTTTGGATCTCCTCCAGGAATATTTCCTTTTCGGTAATATGGCTCCTTAGCCTTTACCGTAATCGTAAAAAGTCCTTCTGGTGTTAACTCCCGCTCCTTACCTGTCCCAACACTTATAACCGTTTGAACCTTATTTTCATTAATCAGTGCCAGTTCATTTGTACCCTTGTTAACAATTACAAAGGGGTCACCAGGCATAGGGTTTGGCCCCAGCGGCCAAAAAGGTGAAAGAAAAAAAGTAATCAGGATAGGCGATAGAATTTTGAACAAAGCAGCCACCTGCCTTTTTTCCCCTAGTTTGCTTCAAATTTCTTTTTTTCATTCAAATTCATTTTTTTTACTTTAAGAGTACTTTTAATAATTAAGTAGTCATTTAATTCATTTACTAGTTGTAAAAGTGCTGCTCGTGTTTCAAATTCCTCCCTTGTTTTGGGAAGGTCCATCTCTTCAAATTCTCTTTTCATTTCCCTTAATTTATCTATATAAATATATGCCGTATTCCCAGGGTGGATATTTTCGGAAAGCTCTTCAAGGAATGCAGCCACCATTTCCCCTTGCTTTACCGTGCTTGTCAGTGAAGTAACTATCGGTAAAACCCGTTCTAAAATTTCAAATTGTTTTTCTCTCATTTTAAAATAATGAAAATAACTATTCTCTTCCTTTAATAAACGATTTTCGACGTCCCTTAACGCCAGCATTTTTGCCTCATCTAGCAAACTTGCAGTGACCGTTATTTCTTTACCGTCCCAAAGACTTTCACCCGTACGTAAATATCGCACTATTTCAGAGAAAATAATCTTAAAATTTACTTCGATTTTATCTTGGCAGCTTTTAAGCTGTTGATCAACACTTGGCATATAAAGATTAAGGACAAGAGCAACACCAATTCCTACTGTAATAACCCCTATTTCATTAAGAAAGAGTGCCCATGATATGTTATGAGCCATAAATATATGTAAAATAATAACGCTGCTTGTTACAACGCCATCTTTAGCCTTTAGCATAATAATGGTAGGAATAAAGAAAAAAAGCATTAATCCAATGACCAATGGATGATAGGAAATACCCTCAAAAAAGAGAGCAGCAAAAGGCATTGCTAATACACAGGCTAAAAACCGATCCCATGCCGTACGGAGGGACTTTCTTTTAGTCACTTGAATGCATAAAATTGTTAGAATTCCTGCAGATGCAAAGTTCTCTAATCCAAGCTGCTGGGCAATTAAAATAGAGATAGCCGTTCCTAAAGCTGTTTTTATCGTTCGGTAGCCAATCGAAAATTTCACTTATTTTCACCCTCAAAGGAAAAAAGATGATCATGATGATCATCTTTAGAATACTTTTATTATAGCATTTTTTCCAAGAATTCCTGTGCCCTCTGACTGCTTGGGTTGGTAAAAAACTCATTTGGCGCAGCATCTTCTACTAACACACCGCCATCTAGAAATAGTACTCGATCTGCCACCTCTTTAGCAAATCCCATTTCATGTGTCACAATCGCCATTGTCATACCTGTATGAGCCAAAGATTTCATTACCTCTAGCACTTCTTTTACCATTTCAGGATCGAGGGCAGATGTTGGTTCGTCAAACAGCATTACCTCAGGCTCCATCGCTAATGCCCTCGCAATGGCCACCCGCTGCTTTTGTCCACCGGATAGTCTATTCGGATATTCTTCAGCCTTTTCTGACAAACCTACTTGCTCCAAAAGACCATACGCTACTTTTTCAGCTTTGTCCTTTGATAATCCTTTTACCTTCATCGGAGCATAGGTTAGATTTTGTAAAACCGTTTTATGTGGAAATAAATGAAAGTGTTGAAAAACCATTCCGACATGTTGCCGTACTTTCATGATATTGGTTTTCTTATTCGTCACTTCTTGATCTTTAATCCATATATGCCCGCTTGTTGCTTCTTCTAGCTTATTCATGCAGCGTAAAAAGGTAGATTTTCCAGATCCCGAAGGGCCGATAATTGCAACTACTTCACCCGTCTGGATAGTTGTCGAGATTCCTTTTAACACTTCTAGTTTTCCATAATTTTTAGTCAAATTTTCGATCTTAATCACTGCGTCTCATTCTCCCTTCAAGCGCTTTTCCTAAGAAGGTCAAGGTTATAACCATTAAGTAATATATAGCTCCCGCAATTAATAATGGTTCAAAGAAAGAGTAATTTTCCGCTCCCACTTGATAGGATCTGCGCATAATATCCATAACCCCAATCGTTGTCACAATCGCAGATTCTTTAGTAAGACTTATAAATTCATTCATTAAGGCTGGAAGGATATTTTTTAGCGCCTGGGGCAAAATGATATCCCACATCATTTTTCCATAAGGGACACCCAAGGCCATCGCTGCCTCCTGCTGTCCTTTATCAACTGCAAGAATCCCGGCACGAATAATTTCTGAGATATAAGCACCGGAATTTAAACCAAATGATAGAATGGCAGCCGTATATGGCTCAATTTGATAGCCAATAATCTGTGGGGAACCATAATAGATTAACATTAATTGTAAGACTAAGGGTGTACCACGAAAAATCGAGGTATACACATCAGCAACCCAGTTGAGTATTTTTAAAGTACTAATTTTAAATAATGATAATATAATCCCAAGCACAAATCCCAATAACGCCGCGATTAACACAATTTGCAAGGTAACCAAAATGCCTCTTAGAATGTATGGCATGGAGGGAATGAATTGAGTAAAATCTAGATTCATTCAACTTCCGTCCTCTCTAATTTTTTTTAGAAAAATGCAAAGACGTTCAGGAGCGAACGTCTCTTGTGGATGTAAATTATTTTTCCCCGCCGAACCATTTCACAACCAATTTATCCATCTCACCGTTTTCTTTCATTTTCTTCAACTCTTTGTTGAATTTATCTGTTAAATCACTGTTTTTTGGGAAAGCAATGGCAGAGCCCGCTTCTTCAGGATTATCACCTATAGTAAAACCATGGAAGTCTGTTTCTTTCTCAATATATCCCTTGGCCACAGTGTCTTCAATAATTGCTGCATCGAAACGTCCATTTTTAATTTCTTGAATAAGATCTGGAATACGATTACGATTTTCAATTTTAATTGATACTTTTTTATTAATCTTTTGCGCCTGCCCCTCTTGAATGGAACCAAGTTGAACACCAACCGTTTTCCCTTTCAGGTCTTCAATCGTATTAATGCCGCTGTCCTTTTTAGATACAATTAAATGATGTGCAGTATAATAAATGTTACTAAAATCAACATTCTTCTTTCTCTTTTCCGTTGGTGTCATCCCAGCAAGGACAAAGTCTGCTTGTCCTGATTTTAGCGATTGGATTAGGCCTCCGAAATCCATGTCTTTTACTTTAACCTCATATCCAAGGTTCTTTGCGATTTCTTTTGCTAGGTCTACATCAAAACCAATAATTTCGTCACTTTTTCCTGTTTCTACATATTCAAATGGCGGATAGTCTGCAGACGTTGCCATTGTTAGAACTTTCTTATCACTACTGTTTTTGCTGGCCTTTTCTGCAGTACCACATGCAGCAAGCACGCCAACAGTCATAACCAATGTTAATAATAAAATAAATGCCTTTTTCATTTGTTTTCCCCCTATAACTTTTCTGAAAATTATCATTATTCAATTTTATATTTTAATTGAACTAATGATCGGATTTCCATATTTACTAGTTTTATAAGTTAATATTTATTCAATGTAATGAATTTTAACACAAACTAATAATTATGCAAATATATTTTTAAAAATTCGTCAGTATTTTTTTAATGTAACTTTTTCCATAAAAACTGGTGGATTCCTGCTTCGTGGTAAATAAAAAAGGCCACCCCCTTTTGGAGATTGACCTTTTCATGACTTATCTTTAAACTTCTTCGCAATATTGATCGAATTCTTTTTGCAGCTTTGTGACAACGGTTGCTGGATCGTATCCCTCAATTTGATGTCTTTCAATCATTGAAAGAATCTTACCATCTTTTAATAAGGCAAAAGATGGTGAGGATGGCGGATAACCTGTGAAATAGCTTCTGGCCGTTTCGGTTGCTTCCTTATCTTGACCCGCAAATACGGTCACAAGATGGTCTGGACGTTTATCATTGTGAAGCGCATGTGCTGCCGCAGGGCGTGCAATGCCGCCCGCACAACCACAAACGGAATTAACCATTACTAAGGTAGTTCCTTTTTGAGCAAAGGCTTCTTCTACTTCAGCAGGTGTTTTAAGTTCTTTATACCCAGCATCGATAATTTCTTGACGTGATTGGGTAACGACGTCATTCATAAAAAAGTTAAAATTCATACTCATAAAATATCACTCCTTTTCTTTCCTATATAACTACATCATAACAGTTAAAATATGTTTTTTCCAAATGAAATGATATCTGGTTCTATAAAAAGAAAAACTGCCACAAATAGAGCAGTCTCAATTATTAGATGAAGATAAAAACGTTTGAAATAATGATTCAACGGCTGTAGCTACTGTCTTTTCACCTGAAAGGATTTGATTTTCAAGTTTGGGCAATTCCGCTTTTACTCGATTATGATGGTAAAAATGGAAATGCAACTGATCATTAATCATGGAATAAAACCATTCCCTAGCTTGGATTTTTCTTCTTTCATCAAAAACCCCTGAGGAACCCCCAATTTTTTTAAAGGATTGAATGACCTCCCAGATTTCACAAATTCCCTCCTGTGTTACCGAGGAGCAAGTATAGGCCCTTGTAGTCCAGCCTTTTGTGGCTGGCTGTAAAAAATGGAGAATACGATTATATTCTTGTTTGGTTCGGGCAGCTTTTTGTTTATTATCCCCATCTGCTTTATGAACGATGATGGCATCAGATAGTTCCATTATTCCTTTTTTCATTCCCTGCAGCTCATCACCAGCTCCAGTTAAGACGAGCAACATGAAAAAATCAACCATATCCCGGATCATTACTTCACTTTGACCGACTCCTACCGTTTCAATCAAGATCACATCAAAGCCTGCGGCCTCACAAAGTAACATCGCTTCTCGCGTTTTCCGATGAACGCCCCCTAGCTTTCCTGCGGTCGGGGAAGGCCGAATAAAGGCGCTGGCACTTTTTGATAATTGCTCCATTCTGGTTTTGTCACCTAGGATACTGCCACCGCTTACCTTTGAACTCGGATCAATGGCTAACACAGCAACCCGGTGACCTAAGCTGCAAAGATACATCCCAAATGCTTCAATAAATGTACTTTTCCCTGCACCTGGAACACCTGTAATACCTATTCTAATAGATTTACCAGTATGCGGAAGGAGCTTCTGTAACAATAGCTGTGCCTTTTGAAAATGCTGCTCGGCATTACTTTCTATTAGCGTGATTGCTCTAGCCAACAAGCTCCTTTCACCCTTTAGCACACCTTCAACCAGCTCATCAATAGAGATCTCCGTTGAACTGCGTTTTTGGAAACGGATATTTTTTTGGGTTGAGAGTCCCTGGCCTTCAAGCTCCTGTCCCTGCCTGACAACACTTGAGCAGTATTCAGGATTTTGTGGATCATTCCATTCCGGTTTTTGATTAATGTCCATTATTGCGACACTTCCTCATAACCGAGTTTTAAATAAATCTCCTTGATTACCTTTTGAGCTGCCACTGGGATAATCGTTCCCGGCCCAAATATTGCTGATGCCCCATGGTCGTATAAAAATTGGTAATCCTGTGCTGGAATCACACCGCCCACTACAACTAATATATCTTCTCGGCCCAGTTTCTTTAATTCCTTTACCAGCTGTGGCAATAATGTTTTATGACCTGCAGCAAGTGAGCTCATGCCGACGACATGGACATCATTTTCAACTGCTTGAATAGCGGTTTCTTCTGGTGTTTGGAACAATGGACTTATATCGACATCAAAACCTAGATCAGCGAAGGCGGTGGCGATCACCTTTGCTCCGCGATCATGACCATCCTGACCCATTTTCGCTATTAATATTCTCGGCCTTCTACCTTCATTCTCTAGAAAATCATCCGTCATTTTTTTTACTTCTTTAATTTCATCCTCATTACTATATGCCGTACTATAAACACCGCTAATCGAACGAATCACAGCCTTATGCCTGCTTGCGACACGCTCGATGGCATCAGAAATTTCACCAAGTGTGGCACGTAATCTTGCCGCCTTCACGGAAAGGTCTAATAAGTTTTGGTTACCAGATTCTGCAGCTTTTGTTAACGTATCCAGTGCTTCTTTCACCTTAACGTCATCTCGGCTAGCTTTTAAGGTATTTAATTTTTCAATTTGTTTTAAACGAACAGCAGTATTATCAATATCTAAGATATCAATGGCTTCTTCCTTTTCAAGGCGGTAACGGTTAACACCAATAATGGCTTCTTTTCCAGAATCAATTTGCGCCTGTCGTCGTGCAGCCGCTTCCTCAATTCTCATTTTGGGCAGCCCGGTTTCAATGGCTTTAGCCATACCACCAAGGCCCTCAATTTCTTCAATATGTGTCCAAGCCCTTTTGACTAGTTCATCTGTTAGCTTTTCCACATAATAAGAACCTGCCCATGGGTCAATTACATTGGTAATGCCTGCTTCTTCCTGTAAAAACAACTGTGTGTTACGGGCAATTCTTGCAGAAAAATCTGTTGGCAGGGCAATTGCTTCATCTAAAGCATTCGTATGCAGGGATTGAGTATGACCCATCGCCGCTGCATGTGCTTCAAGAAGCGTTCGAGTAACATTATTAAAGGGATCCTGCTCAGTTAAGCTCCAGCCAGATGTTTGTGAATGTGTCCGTAAGGCTAATGATTTTTCATTTTTAGGGTTGAAAGACTTCATCATTTTAGCCCAAATTAATCTAGCTGCCCGCAATTTCGCTACTTCCATAAAGTAATTCATTCCTATTCCCCAGAAAAATGACAATCTTGGTGCAAAGGAATCGATGTCGATGCCGGCCTTGAGTCCTGTTCGGACATATTCTAAACCATCTGCAAGTGTGTAAGCTAATTCTAAATCTGCCGGTGCTCCTGCTTCTTGCATGTGATAGCCAGAAATACTGATACTATTAAACTTTGGCATATATTTTGATGTGTATTCAAAAATATCAGCTATAATCTTCATTGACATTTCTGGAGGGTAGATATAAGTATTACGCACCATATATTCTTTTAAAATATCATTTTGAATGGTTCCCGATAGTTGATCTTGGCTTACCCCTTGTTCTTCAGCTGTAACGATAAAGAAAGCTAGAATAGGCAGAACAGCTCCGTTCATCGTCATTGAAACAGACATTTGATCTAATGGGATCCCCTCAAATAATGTCTTCATATTAAGAATAGAATCTATTGCAACGCCAGCTTTACCAACATCCCCAACAACACGGGGATGATCGGAATCATAACCACGATGAGTAGCTAAATCAAATGCAACGGATAAACCCTTTTGTCCCATTGCTAGATTTCGCCGATAAAAGGCATTACTTTCTTCAGCAGTTGAAAAGCCTGCATACTGCCTAACCGTCCACGGACGGTTAACGTACATCGTTGGATAAGGTCCTCTTGTAAATGGAGGCAAACCTGGGAGATCATCCATATGCTCTATTCCGTTCCGGTCCTCACTAGAATAAATTGGCTTAAGACTAATTTGTTCATTCGTCTCAAATAAGAACTCCTCAACGGAAGTTCCTGTTTCTTGCTCAACTTTTTCCTCCCACTTTTCCTTCGTATCAAAGTTCCGACCTGAAAACAATGGGATGTTCTGAAAATCAGGCTTTTGTTTCTTCAACGGTACTCACCTCCAAGTCGTCAAGAATGGTTTTCAGGGTTTCAAAGCAGTTGGTTTTCACATGGATAAACTGATTAATACCTTCCTTTTGCCATTGGGCTTGCATCTCTTTTTCAGGAATGCCTGCTAAATAAAAAATTCGTTCAGGAAAATCAGTTTTTAATGCTGTTAGCAGGTCATGGCCAGAAATCTCGTATTGGTCATTGCTGCCACAAAAGCAAAAGTATTTAGAGGGCTGTTCTAAAATAAATTGTTTGGCATCTTCTAAGGTTCCTATCGATTCACTTTCAATAGCACGCAAGCCACCCGCAGCAAAAAATCCTTTCATAAAATCTGTTCTAGGCTTATGCTGCTTTAATTGTCCCAGACCAATTAGTCCTATAGAGGGGATAACACCTGTTTTTTCTTGGATCTGCTTTGCCTTTCTCCGCAGGTCTTCAAATGGTTCCGCAATCCTTCGAGTGGGGACAACATCAATTTGTAAATCCGAATCTTTGTTAGTATTCAAAGGAAATACTTGATCTTTAACTGATTGATCTGGTGCTTTTTCAGCTAAATTAGCATAAGCATTTGTCCCAACAATCGTTTGCTTTCTTGTAAAAATATTGTTTTTCCTATTATTATAAATAGCTTGGATTTCTGATTGCAGCCAACTAGTTTTTAAAACTTCTAGTATGCCGCCCCTTGCCTCAATTTGTTGGAAGAATTCCCATGCCTTCTCTGCCAGCTGGTTGGTTAATTCCTCGACATACCAAGAACCACCAGCAGGATCAATGACATTTTTCAGCTGTGCTTCCTCCTTTAATAACAGTTGGATATTTCGAGCAATTCTCTCTGAAAATGGGGTAGAACCTGAAAGACTATCAAATGGCTCAACATGTAAATATTGAATACCGCCAAGGACTGCGGCAAATGCTTCATTTCCAGCCCTAAGGAGATTTACATGCGGGTCATAAACCGTTTTTGTAAATGATGATGTTTCCGCAGCAATAACCATTCCTCGCTCATCAATTTTGGCACCATAAAGTTCCGTTATTCGGTTCCATAGGACTCTGGCCGCTCGGAGCTTTGCCATTTCCATAAAGAAATTACTTCCTATAGAAAACTGAAAAACTAATTTTGAAAAAACATCCTTAAGCTCAATACCACCTTCTTGCAGCTTCTCGAGATAATATACCCCTTCTGCAATGGCGATCCCAAGTTCTTGAACAGCGTTCGCCCCGCCATTATGATAGGGAATAGTATTAATTAGGATAGTGCGGAGGTTTGGATATGCTTTGATTGTTCGTTTACTATGCTTGACCCAATCAAAGATATAGTTTTCAGACACATACCCCTCCATTGCAAAGTTTGCGATTGGGTCTGAGCCAATGTAACCACATACCTGATTACTTGTGACAGCAACTTGTTCCAAAACGTCAAAAAACGCTTTATGCCATCCCTTTGTGTTAATAGCTAGTGGATATTGATCAACCAGTCCTTCCAAAACCTTTGAAAGATCCTGCTCAGTATCAAACAATTCCTGGGATACCTCAAAGGAGATGGCAGTTTGCCCTTTTTCAAAAGCCTCAAGAAGCTTCTTTTTCAGTTCTCCTGATGTTTGATATGAAATCCGCTGAGCTATCTTCCATTCATTTGTGATATATCCAAGCGGATGAATGCCTCTCCTAAAATCGGAACTACCAGAATAGTCTGGGACAGGCTGATCATCTTGACGGGTATAAAGCGGTTTCAAAACAATGTTTTCATATGTATGGCTGTTTAATGTTTCAATGGTTTTGCCTTTTAGAGATGCTTCTGCTTTAGCTTGCCAATCCTTTACGGTTTGCGGTGGAAAAGATTGATTCTTTATTTGTTCTAAGACCATATCCCCATCCCCTTAATAAATGAAGTAAAAATTCAAATAATTCTACATGTTTCTATTTTATGGTACAAATACAAATCAAGCAACAAAACTGTTAAAACCTTCTCCGATTGCCTTCATCCTCATTCAAACGCAAAACAACCGCTGCAAAATAGGCAGCGGTTGTTTTGCGCTTAGTATATTGAAGTGGTTGATTTTGATGTGTTCTCAAGAATTTCTTTAACCCGTTGTAAGAAGCGTCCGCACACTAGTCCATCTAATACCCGATGGTCAAGAGACATGCACAGGTTCACCATGTCACGAACAGCAATCATGTTATTATTCAACACAACAGGACGTTTAACGATCGACTCAACCTGTAAAATAGCAGCTTGAGGATAATTAATAATTCCCATTGATTGGACGGAACCGAATGATCCTGTATTGTTAACCGTAAATGTTCCACCCTGCATATCTTCTGATCTCAGTTTCCCTGTTCTTACTTTGACGGCGAGTTCCGAGATTTCACGGGCAATACCCTTTATTGTTTTCTCATCTGCATGTTTAATAACTGGAACGTAAAGAGCGTCATCGGTTGCTACCGCAATTGAGACGTTGATATCCCTCTTTTGGATGATTTTCTCTCCAGCCCACATCGAATTAATTTGCGGAAATTCTTTTAATGCTTGGGCAACAGCTTTAACAAAGAATGCAAAAAAGGTAAGATTGAATCCTTCTTTTTTCTTAAACTCATCTTTGAGTTCGTTTCGATAATCAACCAAATTGGTGACATCAACCTCAATCATTGTCCAAGCGTGCGGCGCCTCATGCTTACTGCGTGACATATTGGCAGCAATTGCCTTACGAATACCTGTAACCGGAATTTCAATATCTCCTGCTGTAACAGGGATATTCACCGCCTGTGCCGTTTGTTGAGAAGCAGTAGACGCTTGTGGTGTTAGTTCAGTTAATGGAGCTTGAATAGTTGACGGTTCATCAGCAGCTTCCACTTTTTGTCCCGCAACCGGAATGTTTCCGGACTCAATTAGGTTTAGTAGATCTTTTCTTGTAATTCGCCCGCCTGCCCCTGTCCCAGATACTTGGGTTAGGTCAATACCATGTTCTTGAGAAATCTTCAGAACTGCGGGAGAATAACGGACTTTGTTTACTTGGTTAATGGATTCAGCGTTCTCAGGTTCACTAGGAGCCGGTGTTGGTACTGCTTTCGCTTTAGTTTCCGAGGTATTTACTTCTTCTATTTCGATCGAACAAATTATTTCTCCGACCGCCAGAGTATCCCCCTCCGCTGCAATTAACTCTTTGATTACTCCCGTAAAAGAGGATGGAACTTCTGCATTAACTTTATCTGTCATGACCTCTGCTAGAGGGTCGTATTTATTGACTTTATCGCCAATAGATACTAACCATTTACTTATGGTTCCTTCTGTAACACTTTCCCCTAACTGAGGCATTTTAATTTGTTCAATTGCCACTTTATGTTACCTCCTTAGTACTCAGCGAGTTCGCGCATTGCTTTTTCTACTTTATCAGGATTTATCATGAAGAATTTTTCCATTGTTGGTGAATACGGCATCGCTGGCACATCTGGACCTGCTAAGCGTTTGATTGGAGCATCTAAATCAAATAAGCAATGTTCCGCAATAATGGCGGAAACTTCACTGATAATGCTTCCCTCTTTTGTATCCTCCGTTACTAGTAAAACTTTGCCCGTTTTGGATGCTGCTTCAATAATAGCTTCTTTATCTAATGGATAGACCGTTCGCAAATCAAGAATATGTGCAGAAATTCCATCCTGAGCTAATTTTTCAGCAGCTTGAAGGGCAAAATGAACACAAAGACCATAGGTAATAACCGTAATGTCCTCACCTTCACGTTTCACATCTGCCTTTCCAATCGGCACGGTATAATCAGTAGAGGGAACTTCTCCTTTAATTAATCGGTACGCACGTTTATGCTCGAAAAATAGCACCGGGTCATTATCGCGAATGGCTGCTTTTAATAATCCTTTTGCATCATAAGGTGTGGACGGCATGACAATTTTTAAACCGGGCTGATTAGCAAATACTGCTTCTACCGATTGTGAATGATAGAGTGCACCGTGAACACCGCCGCCATATGGGGCACGGATGACAATCGGACAATGCCAATCGTTATTTGAACGATAGCGAATTTTAGCTGCTTCCGAGATAATTTGGTTAACTGCCGGCATAATAAAATCAGCAAATTGCATTTCAGCGATGGGGCGCATACCATACATCGCGGCGCCTATTCCTACTCCAGCTATCGCCGATTCGGCTAACGGTGTATCAATGACCCGTTCTTCGCCAAATTGTTCATACAGACCTTGTGTTGCTTTAAACACACCGCCTTTTACCCCTACATCTTCACCGAGGACAAATACCTTCGGATCCCTTTCCATTTCTTCACGCATAGCCAGTGTTATTGAATCGATATATGAAATAATTGCCATTCTTTTTCCCCCTTACTCTTCCGTATCCGCATATACATATTTCAGCGCATCTTCTGGTGCAGAATAAGGAGCATTCTCAGCATAATCCGTCGCCTCATTCACTTGAAACATTACCCGGTCATTGATTTCTTTTTCTGACTCATCATTCATGACACCTGTTTCCTTTAAGTATGCACCAAATGTAATGATTGGATCTTTTGTTTTCGCTTTTGCAACCTCATCTGGCGCCCGGTAGGACCGATCGTCATCATCAGAAGAATGCGGAGTAAGACGGTAGGAAACCGTTTCAACTAATGTTGGGCCTTCACCACGGCGCGCACGAACAGCTGCTTCTTTTACTGCCATATATACTTCCAATGGATCATTTCCATCAACCGTTATCCCCGGCATACCATAACCAATTGCCCGGTCCGATACCTTTTCACACGCTAATTGCTTTTCAATAGGTACGGAAATGGCGTATTTGTTATTTTCACACATAAAAATAACTGGAAGTTTATGGACACCTGCAAAATTAGCACCTTCATGAAAATCACCTTGATTTGAAGAGCCTTCCCCAAAGGTTACAAATGTAACAAGGTCTTTTCTTTCCATTTTCCCAGCAAGTGCAATTCCGACTGCATGTGGCACTTGAGTCGTCACCGGAGAAGAACCAGTAACAATTCGATTTCTTTTTTGACCAAAGTGTCCTGGCATTTGCCGACTTCCCGAATTGGGGTCCTCCGCCTTTGCAAAACCTGAAAGCATAAGTTCCTTAGGGGTCATCCCAAAGGTTAAAACAACACCCATATCCCGATAATATGGAAGTACATAATCCTTTTCACGGTCAAGAGCAAATGAAGCACCTACTTGTGCAGCTTCTTGGCCCTGACAGGAAATAACAAAGGGAATTTTCCCGGCACGATTCAGTAACCACATCCGCTCATCAATGCGGCGGGCTAATAGCATCGTTTCATACATTTCCAATACTTCTTCGTCGCTTAAACCTATTGCTTCATGACGCTTTTCTGCCATTAATTTTTTACCTCCCGTTTGTTCGCTTAAAAACTATGAATGTATTGCCTTACCGTCGACTGCCAGTGCAGCTTCGCCAATGGCTTCCGTTAAGGTTGGGTGTGGATGAATGGTATGAGCAATCTCCCATGGTGTTGCATCTAAAACCATCGCAAGCCCGGCCTCTGTAATCATATCCGTAACATGTGGACCAATCATATGCACCCCTAGAATATCATCGGTCTCCTCATCGGCGACAATTTTTACAAAACCATCTGATTCTCCAAAAACTAATGCTTTCCCAATAGCACGAAATGAAAATTTGCCTACTTTCACTTTATGACCATTTTCTTTTGCCTGTTCCTCAGTTATACCCACACTGGAGACCTCTGGATTACTATAAATGCATCTAGAAACCAAGTGATATTCAATGGGTAACGGATTTTTTCCGGCAATGTGTTCGACTGCTACTATTCCCTCGTGTGAAGCAACATGAGCTAACTGCAAACCACCGATTACATCCCCAATGGCATAGATATGCGTTTCTTTGGTTTGAAAAAATTCATTTGTTACGATAAAACCTTTATCTATTTGTATTTCGGTATTCTCTAGCCCAATTCCTTCTGTATTCGCTTGACGTCCAACTGATACAAGCAGTCGTTCAGCTGTAAATTCTTTCAAATCACCATTTATTTCAGCCTGAATAGAGACCCCATTTTCTTTCACAATTGATTCTGAAACAACTTTAGCGCTGGTTACAACTTTTATCCCTTTTTTCTTCATTAACCGCTGCATTTCTTTTGAAATTTCTTTATCTTCTGTTGGAATAATCCGATCTGCATACTCAATTACGGTTACACCTACTCCAAAATCAGACAGCATGGATGCCCACTCTATTCCAATGACACCTCCGCCAACAATGATGATTGAACTTGGTAATGAGTCTAGCTGTAATGCTTCATCAGAAGACAGTACATACTTACCGTCAATTTCAAGGCCTGGCAATGATCTAGGTCTTGAGCCAGTTGCAACTATCACATTTTTAGGAAGCAACATTTCATTTTCAGTACCATTATTCATTTCCACCGATATGGTACCCGGCATTGGCGAAAAAATCGAAGGGCCAAGAATACGTCCAATCCCTTCATAGATATCAATCTTTCCCTGTTTCATTAAATGCTGAACACCCTTATGAAGAGTATCAATTATTTTGTTTTTCCGCTCCTGCACTCTGCCAAAGTCCAGAGTTACATCACTAGTCATGACACCAAAGTCTTCACTTTGCTTCGTAGTGGCAAAAACCTCTGCACTTCGAAGCAAAGCCTTACTAGGAATACACCCTTTATGTAAACATGTACCACCTAATTTGCCCTTTTCAACAATTGCGGTGTTTAAACCTAGCTGGGAGGCTCGAATAGCTGCCACATACCCCCCAGTTCCACCACCTAATATGACTAAATCATATTCTTTTGCCACTTACACTCAACCCCGTTTCCCTCATATTTTTGCGTGTATGGAATGGCTGGGATAATCCTTTACTTTCTCCTCACCACGCAGGACACGAAGAGCTCCATCAGCCAATGCTTGGAGTTCGTTTTCACCAGGATGAACCATTACATCGGCAATCCAATTTATTCTATCTGTTATAGATTTTACGAATTCCTTGCCATACGCGAGGCCTCCTGTTAATACAATAGCATCAACCTTTCCGGAAAGAACAGCACTAGCCGCGCCAATCTCCTTTGCAACCTGGTAGGCCATTGCATCATATATAAGCATAGCCTTTTGATCACCTGCCGCGATTCGTTCTTCAACTTTTAAGGCATCATTTGTGCCAAGATAACCAACAAGACCACCTTGACCAACAAGTCTTTTCATTATTTCATCTCGATAATGTTCCCCCGAAAAACAAAGGGCGATTAAATCACCTGCTGGTACCGTTCCAGCGCGTTCAGGGCTAAAGGGTCCATCACCATGCAGCCCATTGTTCACATCAATAACTTTACCATGTTTATGTACGCCAACCGTAATCCCCCCACCCAAATGAGTGACAATGAGATTCAATTCATTGTAATTCTTTCTTAATTCTTTTGCCACTCTTCTGGCAACGGCCTTTTGATTTAATGCATGAAAGATACTTTTTCGTTCGATTAATGAGAAACCAGAAATTCTCGCGATTGGCTCTAGTTCATCTACTACAACAGGATCAACAATAAAAGCAGGAATATTAAGACCTGAGGCAATTTCGTTGGCCAAGATTCCGCCAAGATTCGACGCATGCTGACCAGCAAAGCCTGAACGTAAATCAGTTAACATTATGTCATTAACAGCATAGGTTCCACCTTCAATGGGGCGAAGCAAACCTCCCCGTCCACAAACAGCCGCTATTTTCGAAATATTAATCCCTTCATGATCCAGTATTTCCAAGATTATATTCTTTCTAAATTCATATTGATCAATAATATTAGGAAAGGAATTGATGATTTCAGCATCATGACGGATTGTTCTTTCAAAAATAGAAATTTCATTTTCGAAGATCCCAATTTTGGTGGATGTTGAGCCTGGATTGATGACTAGCATCCGATATTTTTTTTCTAACACTGTGGTGACCTCCATTTAACAAAAACATCTTAATTTAAAGGCAAATGCGCTGAATCAATATTCAGCGCTTTGCCTTTTTTTATTTTTATTACGACAAGTTACACAATGGGCATGGACTAATTCCTATGCTTTTAGTGCCTGACCCTATCTAGAAATTCGATGGCTTAAAATATGATGACCATTTTGCAGGAATTGACTTCTGGAATTACGGATTCGTTCAATTCTTTCTTCAGCCATTCGGTCTGCAGCCACATACGTTGGAATTCCATCACGTTTTGAAATTTCGATGACCTTTTCAATTGTTGAATAGAGCTGTTCTACTTTTTTCATAGCACGTTCTTGGTTATAACCATATAGTTCGTCGGCTACATTAATAACACCGCCGGCATTAATAACATAATCCGGAGCATAGACAATACCCATTTCATGAATAATATCACCATGCCGGGTATCTCTAAGTTGATTATTGGCAGATCCTGCAATTACTTTTGCTTTTAATTGCGGAATGGTTTCGTCATTAATAGTTGCACCTAATGCACAAGGGGCGTATATATCACATTGGACACCATAGATGTCATCTGGGTCTACGGCAAAAGCCCCAAAAGCCTCTACTGCACGGTTAACTGCTTCTTTATTAATATCTGTTACAATCAGTTGTGCCCCTTCTTTATGGAGGTATTCACAAAGTGTATAGGCTACATTTCCAACACCTTGAACAGCTACGACCTTCCCTTCAAGGGAATCTGATCCGAAAGCCTCTTTTGCTGCGGCTTTCATCCCACGATAAACACCATATGCGGTAACCGGTGACGGATTACCTGATGACCCAAATGCAGGGGAAATCCCGGTAACAAAATCTGTTTCTTCATGAATTAAATCCATATCCGCGACAGTGGTTCCAACATCTTCTGCTGTAATATATCTGCCATTTAATCCTTGGACATAACGCCCGAATGCACGGAATAACTCTTCACTTTTATCTTTTCGAGGATCACCAATAATAACCGTTTTTCCACCACCGAGGTTTAAACCAGCAGCAGCATTCTTATATGTCATCCCTTTCGCTAAACGAAGGGCATCTTCAATCGCAGCTTCCTCTGAAGCATAGGTCCACATCCGGGTCCCGCCTAAAGCAGGCCCAAGTGTTGTATCATGAATAGCAATAATGGCTTTCAAGCCTGATTGCTTATCTTGACAGAAAACTAATTGTTCATAATCATATTTTTCTAAGTATTTAAAGATTTCCATATTATTCTTCCTCCTCTAATGTTCACTTCCATCTTTCAGCACAACATAAGGCCAGCGCAAGAGAATAGAGCTTACTTTCCGCGGAATCGGCTCTTGATGTTAACACAATCGGTGCTTTAGCTCCTGCAATTACAGCACCAACCTTTGCTTTCGCAAAGTAAATCAATGATTTATATAGTACATTCCCAACCTCTATAGTTGGTACTAATAAAATATCTGCCTTACCAGCTACATCACTTTTGATTCCTTTATGTTCAGCAGCGAGAGCTGAGACCGCATTATCTAGTCCGAGCGGACCATCCACTGTACAACCAGTGATTTGTCCGCGTTTATTCATCATGGTCAATAATGCAGCGTCCACCGTTGCTTGCATAGCTGGGTTGACAACCTCCACAGCAGCAATCGGAGCAACTTTTGGATGGTCAATCCCTACTGACTTTGCCAGCGAAACGGCATTGTTAATAATTTGAACTTTTTGTTCAAGGTTCGGGGCAATATTCATTCCTGCATCCGTTACAATGATAAAATGTTCATAGCCTGGCACTTCAAAAAAGGCTGTATGCGATAAAACTGTTCCTGTTCTAAGCCCATATTCCTTATTCAATACCTCTTTTAATAGTACTTGGGTTGGAACATTACCTTTCATTAATACTTTTGCTTCATGATTAGAAACAGCCATCACTGCTAATTTTGCTGCAGTTTCCTTCGTACTGGCATGAATTATTTTTATTGCATTCCTGTCAAACTCACCTGGATTTTTCTTTTCAATCAAAGAAGATATTTTTTCTTGATCTCCGAACAAAATAAAATGAGCAAGATTTAATTCTAATGCATTGAACACTGCTTCAATGACTTCTGCATCATCTGCTGCCGCAATTGCAACCGTATGAATTCTTTCATGGGTTGCTGAGTTAAACAGTGAATCTAACAACAAGTTGTCATCAACCCTCTTTCATCTGCTTGAAACTTCCATTATGTTAATATGCATATTTCATGCCAAATAATTTGTTTTGAAAACGCTTTAATTTATTATTTTTATCTGCAATATTTTTCATAGTATGCAATTTATTGCATGCTGTTTTTTTCAATGTTGTATTTATCAAGTTTGTAATATAAATTCCTTACGGACAAACCCAGTGTTTTGGCTGTTAAAGTTTTATTCCCATTTAAGCGTCTTAGCGTTTGTTTTATAATTTTCGCTTCGTATTCATCCATCATGTCTGTTAAAGAACGTTCAAATACCCCATTTTCACTATCTTTTATATGAGAAAGTATATTAGCGGGCTTTTTATTTTTTAATTCAGGTAAATGTTGCAAATCGATGAGTGTTTCGGAATAATTCATAAAAATAATCGCCCTGCCAAGAATATTTTCTAATTCACGGACATTTCCCGGCCAATCATAACCCATCAGCAAATGTAATGCCGCATGTGTAATTCCTTCCACATTCCGGCCATAGTCCCGATTAATTTTTTCAATTAATCGCTCACATAATAATGGGATTTCACTTTTACGATTTCTTAACGGCGGAATCTGAATAGGCATACGATTTAATCGATAATATAAGTCTTCCCTAAAGGAACTATTCGCAATACCCTTCTCTAAGTTTACATTGGTAGCTGCAATAACTCGAACATTAATAGTGATTGGTTTTGTTCCACCTACTCGAATAATTTCCTTTTCCTGCAGCACTCTTAATAGTTTTGCTTGTGTATTTGCTGAAAGTTCCCCGATTTCATCCAAAAAGATACTGCCATTATTAGCCTCCTCGAAGAACCCGCGTTTACCTCCCCTTATTGCCCCAGAAAAAGCCCCTTCCTCATAACCAAATAATTCACTCTCTAGCAATGATTCCGAAATGGCCGCACAATTAACGCGGATAAATTTATTGTATTTACGGTCACTAGCATTATGTATAGCATGGGCAAACAACTCTTTACCAGTTCCAGATTCACCCCGAAGCAGAACAGTAGCTGGTGTTTTTGCTCCTAGTTTTGCCTGATCTATAGCGAGCAGCATTTCTTCAGACTCACCAATAATATCCTCAAAGGAGTATTTAGCCTCAAGAGTGCGAATGATTTGCCTTGCACGGGTCAATTCTCTACTTAATGACTTCATTTCAGACATATCATGAATAACCCCAACACTACCCTTTAATTTTCCTTTTACAATGATTGGAGCGACATTCACGATTACTTCCTTTTTGTTTGGCCCGACCCTCATAGGCACACCACGAACAGCCCTTCTTGTATTTAATACCTTCATGTGCATACTTTCACCTTCAGAAATGTCTGTTGTAGCAGGCTTGCCAATGACTTGTTCCTGTGTTAATCCAGTAAGGCGGCTATATGCTGGATTGATGAGGATTCCCCTCCCATTCTCGTCGACAACAGAAATAGCATCATCACTGGAATGAATGATAGCTTGGAGCATGGTTTGAATTTCCTTTAAATCTGTAATTTCCTCTGCTAAATTAACAACTTCCGTAATATCTTTAAATACAGCAAAAGCACCGATTAATGTTCCATTTTCCTCTATAATTGGAATACGGGTCGTAATGATTTTCCTTTCATTACGTAACACCATTTCTTGATTTGCCTCAATTCTTCTTGTTTCCAATATCAATGGAAGTCTGCTCGTCGGAATCACTTCTTGAACATCTTTCCCAATTGCCTGATGTTTTTTTACTTCCATGATCTCTTCGGCTCTCTTATTAAACAATATGACCTTGCCATGGTGGTCAATGACCAACATCCCATCGTTTGTAGAGTTAAAGATGAGCTCCTGTTGATAGGATTCATTTTTGTGCTTGGCAACAAGTTCCTCCTTTTCCTCCATCAATTTTGAAACTAAAAAAGCAACACTGCCTGGAATTAATACCGTTTTCTTATTTTTCGTTTCCCTTATTTTTTGGAATACAGCATCATTGCCTGTTACTTCAATAATGATATCAATGTCTTCTGTTAAAAAAGGCTCCCAGCTTGTCCCGGTTTTAATCCCTTCTGTTTGTGCTAATAATATCCCCGGTGCATCCAAATTCCGATCAATCACCACATCAACCTTAAGCACTTCTGATTCCATTAAAATTTTAAGGATGGCAGTTCCACCTTTACCCGCCCCAACAATCATAATCCTTTGCATTTTTTTGCCCCTTTAATATCTGAAATAATTTTCACACCTTTTTATAGAACCATGCAAATTTCTTCAATACTCATTTTAGTATGGAACGACAATCTTGACAAATTTTCACGATGTCCTCATAATTTTTTGGTATAATCAAAATAGGCTGTTGAATAAAGGATGATTTAGTGATGATAAGAATTATTGCCCTCATTATTTTAGTGATTCCAGGGGCATTGGCGGCCCTAGGCATCAAATTAATGAGAGATATGACTTTTGGTATTCTACAAGCGCCATTTCCAAATTTATGGCTGCAATTTCTTATTGGCTTGATCCTGTTTATCGGGGGATTAGGATTTGTAGCAGGATTTATTTTTCACCGTGATCGTAAAAAAAACAAGGTTCAAACCAAATTCAGAAAATGACACGACGCTATTATAGGCACTAAGCGTTCATATTCATTGATTCGAAGTCCATAAATACTCTATTGAAATAAGAGGCCTGCTTAGGGCCTCTTTTCAAATTGTTTTCTTATCCGGAGTGCCTTAACAGGATCATCCGTAATGATGGATGTACAATTAATATTAAAGAATCTATGCATATCCACGTCTTTGTTAACCGTATAGGGGCGAACGGCAATTCCATTTTCCATAGCATTGATAAATATATTATCTGACATGGACGAATGCTTAGGATGAATGCCTTTTGCTCTTATGGATTGTGCATAAACCCAAGGCATATAGATCGCCTCCATAAATAGAGGAGCTGTTTCCACATCTGGAGCAATCCTGTAGCAGTATACAATACTATAGTGGTTGAAAGAGGAAATAATCACTCGTTCCATCAAATCATACCTCTGAATTTGTTGGATCACTTTTTCTTCCATTCCTTCATACGGCAACAGACCATTTTTAAGCTCAATATTACAGACTACCTTATTTGTTTTCATCCATTCCAGCACTTCCGTTAATGCTGGAATCGGCTCTTTTTTTAATCCCTTTTTATTGGCATTTAATTTTCTTATGTCTTTAAATAAAAAATCTTTTACAAATCCATTCCCACTGGTTGTTCGATCAACTTTTTCGTCATGAATGACAACAATCTCCCCATCTTTTGTCAATTGAACATCTAATTCAATTCCATCTGCACCTTCTTTTTCTGCTTCAATAAAGGCACCCATTGTATTCTCAGCGAACAACGCCGAATACCCACGGTGCGCAAAAATCTGCGTCATAATCTCACTCCTGCTTTATCCTTTTTTATCATTATATGTACGTAAAAGAATCTTTAGCGTCTCTACCCGCCAAAAAAAGAAAAAGCCCTCATTTTCTTAAAATGAAGACTTTGTTTATGTTTACTGATCCTTTCAAGAAGCCTTATGTTCAAGTCGTAATTTATCGGCAACCATTGCAATAAATTCACTATTTGTAGGCTTCGCTTTTGACATACTGACCGTGTAACCAAATAAGGATGAAATAGAATCAATATTCCCTCGGCTCCATGCAACTTCAATGGCATGACGGATGGCACGTTCTACTCGGCTTGCTGTTGTGTTATACTTTTTTGCAATATCCGGATACAATACCTTTGTAATGGAACCTAAAAGCTCGATGTCGTTGTAAACCATTGAAATGGCTTCTCGTAAGTATAAATACCCTTTAATATGGGCTGGTACACCAATTTCATGAATAATACTGGTAATGCTTGCATCCAAGTTTTTGGGCTTTTGTTCAGATTGTGAGCGGTAACTAGTTGTTGACGTCTTCCTTGTAAATGTATTCGTATTGCCGCTTACCTGTCTGATGTGATTTCCTAGGTTTTCCATATCGAACGGTTTCAAAATAAAGTAAGAAGCCCCAAGTTCAACTGCCTTTTTTGTCACATCTTCCTGTCCAAATGCTGTAAGCATAATGACATTAGGAAGGATTCCTTTTTTTACATCGCGCAAACGTTCAAGTACTGCTAACCCATCAAGATGAGGCATTATTATATCTAAAACAAGAACATCTGTTTCTGTTGCAGATAACATATCTAAACATTCTTGTCCATTATGAGCAATTCCTACGACTTCCATATCATCCTGGGAAGAAATATAATCCTCTAAAAGTCCTACAAGTTCCCTATTATCATCAACCACACACACTTTTATTTTTTTCAATTTCAGTTCCTCCTCATTCAAATCCATCTCTATTTCATTTTACGATTATTCAGTTTATCTTTTAATTCTATTCTAAAGTACAAATTCGACAATGCAACAAAAATTCCTCTCAATTTTTTAATATTTCTTAAATTAGTGATAAAATCTTATTTTTTCTTTGTTTTCCTTCTTTTTTCGACGTAATTCGCTTTTTAATTAATATATTACTTAATTTTGTCGATTAATCTTGGGGAAATAAAAGAAGCAAAATAGGCCACTTCACCTATTTTGCTCTTTTTTAACTTGCCTTATTTTTTGGTGTTTCATATATATTAATTCCAGCTTCATTAAGCATCCACTCAATATGGACCCCATACCCTGATGTAGGATCATTGACAAAAACATGTGTAACGGCTCCGATTAATTTACCATTTTGTATAATCGGACTGCCACTCATCCCTTGAACAATTCCTCCTGTTTTTTCAAGGAGTCTTGGGTCTGTTACTTTTATGACCATGCCTTTTGTAGCTGGAAACTTTTGCGGAATTGTGCTGACAATTTCAATATCAAATTCTTCAACTCGGTCATCATTAACTACTGTTAAAATTTTCGCAGGTCCTTCTTTAACCTGATGTGATAAAGCAATTGGCAATGGTTTATCCATTACACCATTTTTTAATTCTTTATTTAATTCTCCAAAAATTCCAAACGGGCTGTTCTTTTGTATATTGCCTACAATTTCACGATCTGTAGAAAAATGTGCAAGTTTTTCACCAGGGTCACCATTACTTCCTTTTTCAATAGAAGTCACGGTTGAACGGACAATTTGACCATCTTCAACTACAATCGGCTTCTTGGTATCCATGTCTGAAATGACATGTCCCAGGGCACCATATTTTTTAGATTGGGGATGGACAAATGTCATAGTTCCAATTCCAGCAGCCGAATCTCTAATATACAGGCCAAGCTTATAGCTGCTTTCACCTTTGTCTTTTAATGGGGTAAGTTTAGTGGTAAATTTGCCGCTTTCCCTGCTTATTACCATATTAAGGGCTTTACCATCTTGACCCGCTGTTTGTACAAATGGAGCTACGTCAGTCATTTTTTCAATTTTATTACCATTAATTTCTGTTATTATATCTCCAACTTTTATTCCTGCAATTTCACCCGGAGATTTTTTTCCATTTTCGGTGTTGATTAAATGGTGCCCCACCACTAAAACACCTACGGTATTTAACTTTACACCAATTGATTGACCGCCTGGCAGGACTCGGAAATCTTTTAAAACATGTACATCGACCTTTTTAATGGGGATACCTGCATATTCTAACAGCATTTCATTTTTGCCATTTCCACTTGCTTTAACTGATACCGAATGCTTTTCCTGATTAAGGGTTATATTCGCTTGATGAGAAGCTATTGTGGCTGATACCGGTGCAGCCTTTTGAAATGTGTAATTTTGCCCTTCAAAAACAGTAATCGTTTTAGGCATTGAAAGGTACTGTTGTATAGGTTGAAAAAAACTTAGGCTAATTAATGAAACAAGGAGAATTCCACCAATAAACTTTCTAATTATATCTAAATTCACATTCTTCACTCTCCTCGCTTCTTTTCACTGCACTTTAATAAATGGCTACATCTTTAATTTTGCCTCCTTGACAATCATTTATAACTTAGTTCAATATAAAAAAGCTACCCAATTTGGATAGCTTTTCAAATTCACTTAGTTTTTACTGCTAATTGTAATAATTCCTCTGCATGTTTCTTAGTTAAATCCGTAATTTCCGTACCAGAAATCATCCGGCCTATTTCCTTAATTTTCTCTTCCATAGTCAGTGACGTAACAGAGGTTTTTGTTCGTCCACCCTTAACAATCTTAGCTATAAATAAATGCGTGTCAGCCATAGCAGCTACTTGTGGCAAATGTGATATACAAAGTACCTGTGAACCAACAGCCACTTTATAAATCTTTTCAGCAATTGATTGAGCCACTCGGCCGCTAACCCCCGTATCTACTTCATCAAAAATAATGGAAGTAACCCCTTGGTGCTTAGAGAAAATGCTCTTTAAAGCTAACATAATCCTCGACAGTTCCCCCCCAGATGCCACCTTTGAAAGAGGTTTTAATGGTTCACCAGGATTTGTAGAAATATAAAATTCTACATGATCGACCCCATTTTTAGAAAAATGATTTAAATCGGATTCAAACCGGATTTCAAATATGGTTTTGGCCATATACAATTCTTTTAATTCCTTATGGATTAATTTTGTCAATTTATCCGCCCATTTATGTCGAAGTTCCGTTAATTGTTTGGCCTCAAGTACTAAGTCCTTTCGTATGGAAGCTAATTCTTTCTCCAGCTCGCTAATATGTGTTTCTTTATTTTGTAATGTTTCAATTTCTTCTTCAATCTTTGCAGCATATTCCAAAATTTCATCAATGGTCTTTCCATATTTACGTTTAAGTTGATTGATTTCATTTAGTCGCTCTTCAATTTCATTTAACCTTTTAGGATCATATTCAAGTATGTCTAACTCATTCCGTAACGAATGTGCAGCATCCTCCAACAGATAAAAACTGTTGGAGACGGAATCAAAGAGGTCTTTATAATTCGAGTCTAGTGTTGCTGCATCTTCAAGATAGCCCATCACTAGTCCAATCCAATCTAAGCCCTTCTGTTCCCCTCGTAAGGCTGTATAACCAGCTTGAATAGCTTCAAACACCCTTTCAAAATTCCCTAATTTTCTTTTTTCCTCGGATAACGCTTCATCCTCATGAGGTTTTAGGTTAGCCTTTTGAATTTCATCTAATTGAAATTGAATTAAATCAAGACGATGAGCGGTCTGCTGATCATTTTCACTTAGTGATTTCAACTTATGTAAAGTATGTTCATAACGTCGAAATACTTGTGTATATTCATGCTGAGAAGGGAAAATATCTTCAGCCCCAAACTGATCCAGCAGTGGTAAATGTCTCGTTTCATCCATCAGTTCTTGGTGTTCATGCTGGCCATGAATATCGACAAGCGTTGCACCAATTTCACGAAGGGTAGAGATCGTAACAAGTTTTCCATTAACCCGACAAATACTTTTTCCAGTTCGGGAAATATCGCGTCGTAAAACGACCATTCCCTCTTCAATATCGATACCAAAATCCATTGCCTTCATGAACACCGGATGGTTAGAGTCATCTATTTGGAATAACCCTTCGATTTCTGCTTTATCTTCACCATGACGGACAAATTCAGCAGATCCTCTTCCTCCAACAAGTAAATGAATGGCATCGATAATAATTGACTTTCCTGCCCCTGTCTCTCCTGTCAAAACGGTTAAACCCTTTTCAAAAGAGATGGATAAGGCTTCAATAATGGCAAAATTCTTAATTGATAATTCTGCTAACAAGGAACATTCCCCCAATTTACAGCATATCAAGGAACCTATTGGTGATGATTTCAGTGTCTTCAGGTGTTCGACAAATAATTAACATAGTATCATCACCACATATTGTTCCTAAAATTTCTTCCCAATCCAGATTGTCAATGAGTGCACCAATTGCCATTGCATTCCCTGGCAGGCATTTCATGACTAATAAATGACCAGCAGAATCAATTCTAACAAACGCATCAATTAATGATCTTTTTAGTTTTTGAAGCGGATTAAATCGTTGGTCAGCAGGCAGGCTGTATTTATAGCGGCCATCGGTTAAAGGTACTTTTACAAGATGTAATTCTTTAATATCCCGTGACACAGTTGCCTGAGTTACATTATAGCCTGCACTTTTTAATTCATCCACTAACTCATCTTGCGTTTCAATATCATTGCTTGCAATGATTTCTCTTATTTTGATATGGCGTTGGCCTTTATTCATTTTTTCACCCCATAATGATAAAAACATTAGTATGTTATGTACTAAAATGTCGCATCTACCCATATCTTAGCCCATTTTTGTCGTAATGTACATTTTTTTATTTATAATTATACAAGAATATACAAAAGAAGGATAGGCTTTCGCCTACCCTTCTTCCCGTTTCGTATGAAATTCAAGATGTGATTCCTTCACTATGTCATTAGGTTGAACAGGTAATCGGTTGATCCCTATTTCCCGTTCGCCTTCCCATTTTAAGTGAAGTAAAAACTCTATATTTCCATCTCCACCTGTAATGGGAGAGTAAGACAGATTGGTTACAATATAACCTTGTTGAATAGAGAAATTAATAATTTTTTCGATTACTTGTAAATGGACTTTTTCATCCCGAACAATGCCCTTTTTCCCTACTTGCTCACGACCTGCCTCGAATTGCGGCTTCACAAGAGCAACAATATCACTGCCAGGTATGAGTAGTGTTTTTAACACAGGCAATATTAAGGTTAAGGAGATAAATGACACATCTATGGTTGCAAAATTAGGCATTTCTCTTTTTAAGTCTGCAGGTGTGACATAACGAAAATTGGTTCTTTCCATTACTACCACTCGTTCATCCTGCCTCAACTTCCAAGCAAGCTGATTGTAGCCAACATCCAGGGCATATGACATTTTCGCCCCATTTTGCAGTGCACAATCGGTAAATCCTCCCGTTGATGAACCTATGTCAAGCAATACCTTGTCCAAGACATTCACATCGAAGACCTTTAAGGCCTTTTCTAGTTTTAAACCTCCTCGACTGACATAGGGAAGCATTTTTCCTTTAATAGTAAGAGGAATATCCACCAATACTTTTTCCCCTGGTTTATCTAACCGCTCTTCATTTGTATAGACTTGCCCAGCCATAATAGCCCTTTTTGCCTTTTCTCGTGTCTCAATTAAGCCTCGTTCGACTAATAATACATCTACCCGTTCTTTATTTTTCATTGATTAAAGCCCTTTGTCGTTTTTTCCTAGCTAATACTGATACTCTTTTAACAACTTCTTCGGTTGTTAAACCAATTTCTTCTAATAATGAACCAACATCCCCATGTTCAATAAATTGGTCTGGGATTCCAATTCGATCAATTGGGGTTTTGCTTTGACCTTGTGTTTGTGCATATTCAAGGACAGAACTGCCAAAACCACCTTGAAGGACAGCTTCCTCAATGGTGAGAAGCGGAATATCATATTCCAACAAGCTCGTCAGCATTTTTCCATCTAACGGTTTAATAAATCGAGCATTTATCACTCTTATGGAAAGCCCTTGCTTTTCAAGAATCTCGGCTGCTTCGAGTGCCATTGGGATGGTTGTACCGAAGGTTAAAATGGCTGCGTCATTGCCTTCTTTTAAGACTTCCCACGTGCCTATTGGTATACGGTGAAGGTTCTCATCCATTTTAACACCCATACCATTTCCACGCGGGAACCTCATGGCAATTGGACCATCATCGTAATTTATGGCTGTATATACCATATGCTGACCTTCGTTTTCATCCTTAGGCATCATAAGTACAATATTAGGAATGTGTCTTAAAAAAGCAATATCAAACACACCTTGATGTGTTTCCCCATCTGCACCCACAAGACCGGCACGGTCAATGCCGATAAAGACGTTTAAATTTTGACGGCAAATATCATGTACAACTTGGTCATATGCCCGTTGTAAAAATGTTGAATAAATCGCCAAGAAAGGTTTCATTCCTTGTGTTGCTAACCCAGCGGCAACCGTAGCGGCATGCTGTTCTGCAATTCCTACATCAAACATTCGGTCGGGAAACTCCGCAGCAAACCCTTCTAGCTTGGAACCAACCGGCATTGCTGGAGTTATGGCGACTATTCGTTCGTCATCTCTCGCCAACTTACGAACAGTTTCACTTACAAGACTACTCCATGCAGGGGGCTGCTTTTTAGCTGGTTTAACAAAGGCACCCGTATCCATTTTATATGGACCAGTCCCATGCCAAGTTCCAATTTTATCACTTTCCGCAGGCTGGTATCCTTTTCCCTTTTTTGTGATAACATGAATAATAACAGGACCTTCAGTTTTTTTTGCAAAACTTAGCGTTTCGAATAAGTTCTCAAAATTATGTCCATCGATTGGACCTAAGTAAGTGAACCCCAACTCTTCAAAAAACATTCCTGAAACAAACAGGTATTTTAAACTATCCTTTATTCGCTCAGCAGTTGCTGCTAATTTACCACCCACAGCTGGTACTTTTTTCAGCAATACTTCGAGTTCATCTTTAACCCACTGGTATTTACCAGCAGTCCGCAATTGGCCAAGAATATTATGCAAGGCTCCAACATTTGGTGCAATCGACATTTCATTATCATTTAAGATAACAATCATGTCTTTCTTTTCATGGCCAATATGATTTAAAGCCTCCAATGCCATCCCGCCAGTTAAAGCACCATCACCAATAACAGGTACAACAAAAGACTTTTCTTTCTTCAAATCTCTAGCAATTGCCATTCCCATTGCAGCTGAAAGCGAAGTAGAACTATGACCTGTCTCCCATACATCATGCTCACTTTCAATTCGTTTTGGGAAACCACATAAGCCTTTAAATTGTCTTAATGTATCAAACTCAGCTGCTCTGCCAGTTAGGATTTTATGAACATACGATTGATGGCCAACATCCCAGATAATTTTATCTTTTGGACTATCAAAACATTTATGTAAAGCAATAGTTAATTCCACTACGCCTAGGTTCGGTCCAATATGGCCTCCAGTTACAGATAACTTTTCAACTAAAAATTGGCGGATCTCCTTACTTAATGCCTCCAACTCATTATTCGACATCCCTTTTAAAAAGGATGGGTCCTTTATTGATAACAAATCCATTATGGACCACTCACTTTCATACTGATTCTGTCTATTTTAACTTTTCGAATGGTCTAGCACACACGGCTAGTCTACACTTCTGCTTTTGAAAAAATAGCCGCTAACACGATAAGTGATAACGGCATTAACAACGTTCTCTACATTGAAAACAATTATAACACACTTCCTTCATTGCCTCAAACACCCTTAATGGTCCCTTGAAGCAACTAAATCCGTTATTTCCCTAAGCAAGGTGGTATTTAAACCAGTTTTTTTTAGGTAGTCCTTCGAAAGGTTAATATGGTTATACAATGCCGCTCTTGCACCATCCAAGGATAATAACAATGGGTAGGTATTTTTATTGTTGACTGTATCACTTCCTACAGGCTTACCAATGATTTGTTGATTACCTACCAAGTCTAGAATATCATCTTGGATTTGAAAAGCAAGACCAAGGTGATGTGCAAAGGCAGAAAGGTTTTCTATTTGACTTTGATTAGCCTCCGCCAAAATCGTTCCCGCAGCCACACTAAACATGAGCAGCTTTCCAGTTTTATGTACATGGATGTACTCTAGTTCTTCAATGGTGAGGTTCTTTCCTTCCCCCTGCATATCAGCTACTTGTCCGCCGACCATTCCTTCCGTTCCTGCAGCCTTCGCCATTTCGATTACTAATTTTAGCTTCGCAGCAGACGAAGCAAATTCATTTGACAGCTTTCCCATAACTTCAAAACTATAGGTTAACAAGGCATCACCAGCTAATACAGCAATGGCATCACCAAACACCTTATGGTTCGTCGGTTTCCCCCGCCGCAGGTCATCATTATCCATACTTGGTAAATCATCATGAATTAATGAATAAGTATGAATCATTTCAATTGCACAAGCAGCATGCAGCCCTTTTTGAGGATCTATTCCAAATGCATCTAATGTTGCGAATAATAATAATGGACGAATTCTTTTACCGCCTGCTTCAAGGGAATAAATCATGGATTCCTTGATCACTGAAGGAGCATCCAGCTTTTCAACTAGCGCTCGTAGTTCGAAATCAAGCAGTTGTTTATATTTTTTTGCAAATGTCTCAAGTAATCCGGTTTCCAAGTCTATTCCTCCTCAGCAATAGAAAAACTTTCAGCCCGTCCATCCTCCGTGATGATCTGTGTTAACTGTTCTTCTACATTTTTCAATTTATCATGACATAATTTTGAAAGTTCCATCCCTTCTTTATAGCTAAGAATTGCCTCTTCTAAAGGAACATCGCCTTCCTCAAGCTTTTCTACAATTTGTTCAAGCTTCTTCATTGCATCTTCAAAGGTTATTGTTTTTTCAGTCGCCACTATTGTCTCTCTCCTTTATTGTCTCAACATTACAGAATAGGCTGCCATCTTGTAATTGGATCTGAATTTGTTCCTGAACCTTTACCTGTTTTACACTTTTCACTAGGTGGTTATCTTCCGAATAAGCCAAACTATAGCCGCGCTCCATAATTTTTAGTGGACTCAACGCTTGTAAGGTTGAAACGATTCTGTCAAATTCTGTTTGTTTCTTTGCGAGTATCTGGACCATTGAGCGATTCATGTCTTTTTCGAGTCGGCCAAGGCTGTTTTTCGCATCCTGCAAAGCTTCTTTTGGATGGTTTCGCTGCAACCGTTTAAATAGAATCTCATGTTGACCTTTTTTTAATTGGGTTAAACGAGACGTTCCGCGAACTAGTGATTCTGTTAATTTATCAAGTTGCTCCAGCTTTTGTTCGTATAACCGGTGTGGATAACGAAACGCATATGACTTTTGAACACGAATTAACCGTTCTTTTTCAAACTGATACTTCCCATTCATGGCACGGAGGAGACGGGTTTGACGCTGGAGGATTCTGTCCACCAGCTCGTCAATATGTGGAACGGCCAGTTCTGCTGCCCCCGTTGGCGTTGGAGCACGTAAATCGGCAACAAAATCAGCAATGGTGAAGTCCGTTTCATGGCCAACCGCTGAGATAATGGGAATGGCGGATGAATAAATGGCACGAGCAGTAACTTCTTCATTAAAGGCCCATAACTCTTCAATTGAACCTCCACCACGTCCGACAATTAAAACATCTATGTCCTTCATTGTATTTGCTTTCTCAATTGCTTTAACAATGGATGGAGCAGCGTTATCCCCCTGGACGAGTGCAGGGAATACAAGGATATTGGCAATAGGATACCGTCTCTTAATAGTCGTAATAACATCCCGAATCGCTGCACCTGTGGGAGAAGTAATCACGCCAACTGTTCTGGGATACAATGGAATTGCCTTTTTTGCTTCTGGAGAAAATAATCCCTCTGCTTCCAGTCTTTGTTTTAATTGTTCATATGCTAAAAACAATTCCCCAATCCCGTCCGGCTGCATTTCTTTTATGTATATTTGATATTGACCACTCGGTTCATATACAGACACATCACCTTTTACAATAACCTTCATACCATTTTCCGGAGAAAATTTCATAAAACGTGACTGACTGGAAAACATAACGGCGAGAATCCTAGCTTTTTCATCTTTTAATGTAAAGTACATATGGCCGCTTGAGTGCTGCTTGAAATTTGAAATTTCTCCTCTTACGAAAACTTCTCGTAAATGGGGATCGACATCAAATTTTCTTTTAATATATTTAGTTAAAGCATTTACAGTTAAATATCTTTGTTCCTGCATATAGAACTCCTTTTGGGACCAAAGGTTATGTGCGGGGTCCCGTCAATCTCTCTTAGCAAAGAGCATAAAACTGTCCTTATCTATTTATAATTAGCCCACTTGATTGTCTTTATTGACAGATGGAACCAACCATGTAATATGATAAGGACAATTTCCTACTTAATCACGGTCAATGCTTTCAGCAGCGGATTTTAAGGTATTATACATGAGCATCGTAATTGTCATTGGTCCAACGCCTTTAGGAACTGGAGTAATGTAACCAGCTTTTTCACTTACCTCTTCAAAAGCCACATCCCCACAAAGTTTCCCAGCTTCATTGCGGTTAATTCCAACATCAATGACAACTGCACCCTCTTTAACATGCTCCGCTTTGATAAAATTGGCAATCCCAACAGCTGCAACAAGAATATCTGCTTGTCTAGTATGTAACAATAAATCTTTTGTTTTGGAGTGACAATATGTTACGGTCGCATCACGGTTTAAGAATAATTGTCCTACAGGCTTACCAACAATATTACTTCTTCCAACAACTACAACATTTTTTCCCGCAATTGAAATTCCTGATTCTTCAAGTAACACCATTATTCCATATGGTGTACAAGGAAGGAAGGCATTTTGCCCTGTCATCATCCTGCCAATATTTATGGGATGGAAACCATCAACATCCTTCAGTGGGGAGATTGATTCTATTACCTTTTTTTCATCAATATGTTTTGGCAATGGAAGTTGAACCAGGATTCCATGTATGTCAGGAGCTTCATTCAATTCTTCAATTTTTTGAAGTAATTCCTGCTCGGAAACTTCCTCTGGCATTTCAATCAATAACGAGTACATTCCGAGTTCATTACAGGCTTTTTCTTTATTTTTTACATAGGTCTGAGAAGCATGATTATCCCCTACAAGAATAACTGCTAATCCAGGTGTGACCCCGTGACTTTTTATTTTTTCAACCTGTCCGGCTATCTCTAATCTTTTTTTCGCAGCAATTTCTTTGCCATTAATGATATGAGCAGTCATCGTAAATATCTCTCCCTTAGTGAGAGTACCTAATCAATTAATTTATTCAGGAGTTTATTTAATTTTGGAAAGAACACCATTGATAAACTTACTTGATTGGTCATCTCCATAAATTTTAGCTATCTCAATCGCTTCATCTAAAATAACATTTTCTGGCACTTCATTTTGAGAAAATTTCAATTCATAAACGGCCATTCTTAATAAATTTCGGTCAACCGTTGCTAGACGATCTAACGTCCATTTTTCGAGATGATTCACAATTAGTTGATCAATTTCTTCTTTTTGTTCCACGACCCCTGATACTAGGTTTGAAAGGTATTCGTCCCCTGACTCACCATCTAGAACATGTTGAATCGCGTCGGTTGCCTCTGCATTGCTTACATCAATTTGAAAAAGGGCTTGCAGCGCCTTTTCTCTTGCAGTTCTTCTCTTCATTATACCGTTAACTCCTTTAGTTATATTAAAATTATTTTGTCTATTTTTCGTACATAAAAAAGAAAACATGCGAATCTTTTGCACATAAAAAGATAATAGCATAACTAAAATGGATTCGCACGATATCCCAAATATATTATGCAAATGAAAACGCTTTTTCAAAAAAACAGAAAAACCAAAGGAATATTCCTTTGGTTTTTCTTGGCAGATAGGATAGTATGAACTTTCCTACTTTGAAAAAGTGACTACGCCTCTGCCTTCGCCTAACGGCGAGTTTTCTTGATTAGATTTCAGATTCAATCTCGACTTCGTTCTTTTGAGTTTCAAATTGAATTCCAACCACGTGGATGTTGACTTCTTCTGCATCCAATGCCGTCATATTAAGCAATGCCTGCCGAATGTTATCCTGGATTTTACCTGCAACAGTCGGAATGGATGTGCCAAACTTCATTAAGCAGTACACATCTACTTTTATTCCTGATTCGGTAAGTTCTACCTTTACACCTTTACCGTGATTTTTTTTCCCTAACCGTTCAACAACTCCTGCGGCAAAATTACCACGCATCCCAGCCACACCTTCAACTTCAGATGCTGCAATCCCTGCAATAACTTCAATAACTTCAGGGGCAATTTCAATTTTTCCATGTCCATTGTTTCCTTGATCCATTTCCAAGACGTTATATTCACTCATCCAAAACACCTCCGGATATTTATTTAGACTTCATCACATCGTGCAGCTCCAAGAACTTAGTATTAAAACTGCCTTCCACAAATTTGTCATGCTCTAGCAGTTTTAAGTGGAACGGTATCGTTGTGTGAATGCCTTCAACAACAAACTCACTTAATGCACGTTTCATTCTTGAGATTGCTTCTTCCCTACTGCTGCCATACGTGATAACCTTCGCAATCATGGAATCGTAATAAGGAGGTATCGTATATCCTGGATATGCCGCAGAATCGATGCGAACACCTAACCCGCCAGGCGGTAAGTACATTTTAATTTTTCCGGCAGAAGGCATGAAATTCTTTTCAGGATTTTCTGCATTAATTCTGCATTCAATTGCCCATCCGGTAAAAGTAACATCCTGCTGGCTTAACATAAGCTTTTCACCGTTAGCAACACGAATCTGTGCTTTTATTAAATCAATTCCAGTGATCATTTCTGTTACGGGATGCTCCACTTGGATCCTTGTATTCATTTCCATAAAATAAAATTTTCGATTGCGGTAGTCATATATAAATTCTACCGTTCCTGCACCCGAATAATCAACTGCTTTTGCAGCTTTTACTGCTGCATTTCCCATTTCTTCACGAATTTCTCCATCTAAAGCAGGTGATGGTGATTCTTCAAGCAGTTTTTGGAGTCTGCGCTGAATCGAACAATCTCTTTCACCTAGGTGAATCGTATTGCCATAATTATCACCAAGGACTTGAATTTCAACATGGCGGAAATCCTCAATATATTTTTCTATGTAGACGCCAGGGTTCCCAAATGCCGTCATGGCTTCCTGCTGTGTAATTGAAATTCCTTTAATTAGCTCCTGTTCATTCTTGGCGACGCGGATCCCTTTACCGCCGCCTCCAGCCGTAGCTTTAATAATGACTGGGTACTCTATTTTTTTTACAAGTTCTAGTGCTTCCTCAATATCATTAATGATACCTGTTGAACCTGGAACAATCGGCACTCCTGCTTCACGCATCGTTTCTCTAGCAATATCCTTTGTTCCCATCTTTGAAATTGCTTCAGGGCTTGGGCCAACAAATGTAATATTGCATTCTCGGCATAGTTCCGCAAAATCGGCATTTTCAGCGAGGAAACCATAACCCGGATGGATAGCATCACATGCTGTGAGCTTTGCAACACTAATTATATTAGTTACGTTTAAATAACTGTCTTTTGACGACGTTGGTCCTATACAGTACGCTTCATCTGCCAGTTGAACGTGCAGTGCTTCACGGTCTGCTTCTGAGAAAACAGCTACAGATTCAATGCCCATTTCCCGGCAGGCACGTATGATCCTTACTGCAATCTCTCCTCTGTTTGCAATTAACAGTTTTTTTATCATCCTGTACGCTCCTTACTCAGGCTTTACTAAAAATAAAGGCTGTCCGTATTCTACTAATTGGCCATTTTTAACAAGTACTTCAACAATTTCTCCATTTACCTCTGCCTCAATTTCATTAAATAACTTCATTGCTTCAACAATACAAACAATGGAATCCTGTGAAACTTTATCTCCCGCTTTAACATAATTATCAGCATCTGGTGTAGGTGAAGAATAAAAAGTTCCAACCATTGGTGAAGTAATTTTGTGTAAATTCGCAGTGTTTGTTTGACTGCTAACTTCTGAATTAGCTGTTTCTTGTGTCACTTCCTGAACCGTCGGAGGTGCTGTTTGAACTGTAGTAACTGGAGCCGCTGGAACAATTGCAGTTTCAGGAACAACTGGACTAACATTTGAAACAACTGTTGAAGTAGTATTTTTCTTCATTTTTATTTTGGACCCATCAATTTCATAAACAAATTCATCAATGCTCGATTGGTCAACCAATTTAATCAGTTCGCGAATTTCCTGTACTTTTAACATTAAGTAACACTCCTTGTACGACTTAAATTAGTACTAACTATTAATACTATACGATAATATCTAGTAAAAGTTCAATCATCTTATTAATATTCAGCCCACATTTGCCTGCTCCAATCTATACTTATCTTAATATCTTTCGGATAAAAAGGGAATTTTAACGGTTATTTCAATTCAAAATATTAGTTTTCCCTTTTCTTTATCTCCGTAAACAAAGCAAAAAAGGAAAGCTTCGAACTTTCCTTTTAAACGGAATTATTTTGCTGGTTGATATTCCACAGCTACATAATTGGTTTCGTCAATTTCTTTTTTCACTTCTAGCATTATTTTGTTTGCTTCGGAAGCGGAAGGCTTCTTTTTAGCTTTAACTGTTACGATGACTTTTTGTCCATCTGCTCTTACAAGTACATCGTCATATCCCATTGTTTTAATAAATGTTTCTAACAATTCTTCACTTTGAGCAATTTTATGCAATTGATCCATTTGATCTTTTACTTTACTTTTTTCATCTGCGGAAAGATCGGTGGATGCCAGCTGAGTCGTTAACTCCTCTTGCTGTTCACTGCGCAAATCTTCAAGCTTCATTCGAAGTTCTTCGAATGCTAAATCACCTGCTACGCTTGAAACAACTGTTTTTCCGTCCTTGGTCTCTGTTTTCGTTTTACCTTGATTTTGATCTTTCGCTTTTTGCTGCAGGGCTGTAAGGTCATTGCTCTTTTGTTCTGGTGAAGTAATATAGTAAACCGATAACACCACCACTAAACTTAACATTGTTAATAACCAAACAGTTTGTTTTTTCAATAGCATAAATGAAATCCCCCTTTTATTTTTTAGGCATGACAGCGACTCTATGGCTTGGTACTCCTAAAGCCCTTGTAACTGCTTCCTTAATCCATTTTTTTACCTCAATATTATCTGCTCCCTTGGCAACTACTAGTACTCCGCGAATCTCTGGTTTCTTGGTTTCTACAATAATAGGAACTTCTTTTTCTCCTTCACGGATAATGACCAGTTGTTCATCCGTTGAGGAATCAACTACTTTCCGCTGTCCACCTTCGCGGTCCGTCTCATCTGTTGTTTGCGATTTGGTCACCCTATTTTTCTCAAGTACTTTCTTATCGGTTGAATCAATCGTTACGAGAACGGTGACATCACTAACACCCAGCATTTCTTGCAAAGCCTTTTTCATTTGACTTTCGTACTTTTCCTCATATTCCGCAATGGCCTTATTGCCTGAACTTTTCTTCAGGCCAAATGCAGGTACATCCTCAGAATTCACTTTTTCACTTGTTGCTGCTGGGACTGTTGCAAGGCTGCTGTCCTTTTTAAATAATATGTTTCCTGCAAGCATAAACGCTGCACCAATACAGAGGACAAGAATCATATACTGGTATTTACCGGGTTTTTTCTCACCCTTATTATCAAGTTTAAGTATTTTTTTGAGCCATGATAATGGTCCTTGGTTGTTATCCATTATTGTTTTTAATCCCTCCTTCAATCGAAACTTCCACAGCTTCTTCTGTTACATTCCATTTCTGTGAAAGAAATGAGGCAATCTTTTCTGTTTCTTTAGTTGATCCACCAGAAGGAAGAGGTTTCTCTGTATTAATTTCGATTTGTTTTACTGCTTCGACTGTCTTCAGGCCTTTTTCTGGCTGTTTTAGAAGAACCATTACCTTTTGGAGGTTTTCGGGAAATGCTTGGTCACTTTCTTCATTTATGGCTAGATCAATTTTTTCAATCTCCAATCCGTATTGTTCCATCAACTCCTCATTAACATCCTTTTTTAGCTGGACAGCCATTTCTTTTAAAATATATGCATGTTGTGAGGCTTGTATTTCTTTTTTCTTTAAATCTATGGAATTTTTCATATTTTTTTCTCCAGGTGCATGGTAGGTTGGGATCGAATCAAGTACTGATTCAAAATCTTTGGTGATTAGCTTGAGGATGGGAGTAAGAATAATGGCAATTAAGAGTAGACCGGTAACAATTTTGGTATATTTCTGCATGCTGGAATTCGGAAGCAGCATATCGATGACAGTTGCTAACAAAATAAAGAGGATTATATTTGTAACCCATTCTGTTAAAAAATCCATCTCTCATACCCCCTATCTCACCATCATCGTTAAATTTCCAGCGGCAACAATCACCGTGATACTTAAAAAGAACATCAAAGACACAATCCCTAGGGCAGCGAAGACATAAATAACACTTTTACTGATAATATCAAGGCATTTTATTATGGGGCCTCCGCCTAATGGCTGTAAGATGGCTGCTGCAAATTTATAAATGAACGCGATCATTAATATTTTAATAGCAGGAAAAGCTACGATTAGTAATAGAATGGCAACGCCTGCAATCCCAACCGTGTTTTTTAAGAGGACAGATGCACTTACCACTGTATCAGTGGCATCAGTAAACATTCGTCCAATCACAGGAATGAAGTTTCCTGTAACAAACTTTGCCGTTTTGATCGCTACTCCATCGGTTACAGCCGCACTTGCACCTTGAACAGAAATAACTCCTAGAAATACGGTTAAGAAGAGACCCATTAAACCAATACTCCAGTTTCTTAATAAAGCAGCTAATTGTGAAACTTTGTACTGCTCTGACATGGTACTCACAATGCTTAGCAAGGTAGCTAAAAAGAGGAGTGGGAGGATAATATACTGCATAAATAGTCCGCTCATGTTCATTAAAAATAAGATAACGGGATGAAAAAAAGCAGCCGATACTAGTCCACCCGAAGCAGCAATTAGGGCTAAAAGCAGGGGAACAAGGGCAAGAATAAAGGAGATCATCGTACCGATTGCTTCATTTGTATAACTGATAGCAATATGAAAGCTGTTAAGGGCAAGAATAACTAATACCATATACACAATGGAGTAGGAAACCTTACTGATTGAACTCTTTTCGAAAGCGTTTTGCATAGATTGAAGAAACATACTAAAAATGGTCAACATGATTAACGAGCCTAGTAATTTACCGTTGGCTACAAATTCATGAAAGGCAAATTTCAAAGCTCCCTTTCCCCATTCTTTTAAGGAAAACTTCTTATCTCCCTTCACAAAATCGTACAGGCTGCCTTTTTGACTTTCAGGAAGAAAGCCGCCATATTTATTAGTAACATCCTCCCAAAATTGCTTCATCTCTGTTAAATCCAATGTTTCTAACTGTTGGTCAACCATGTCCTGAGGTGATAGGATTGGAGAAGTACCTTTTGTCTCTTCTGCCGCTTGGACAATGGGCATTGTAAAAAATAAGATTAGGAATATCATAATAGGAATAAACTGCAACTTTTGCTTCATACACATTCACACCTCTTTTAAGGTCTCCTCAGCTAGGAATTAATTTTAGTATTGTCTCAATTAACACAGTTAAAATAGGTATAGCCATAGTGAGAATGATAATTTTCCCTGCTAATTCAATCTTAGAAGCAATCGCACCTTGACCAGCATCTTTTGTAATTTGTGTTGCGAATTCAGCAATATAAGCAATGCCTATAATCTTGAGAATGGTTTCTACATAAACCATATTTACTTTGGCATTTACTGCAAGTTTTTCTAGCATATGAATGATTTCAAAGATCTTATCGACCAAAAACAGAAAAATTGTACAGCCCACAAAAACTACTAAAAGGAAAGCAAAATTAGGCTTCTGCTCCTTGATGATTAAGGCAAGAAAGGTGGCGATGAGAGCTACACCGACTATTTTAATGATTTCAATGGCGGAGCCCCCCTCTCTATTGAAATAAGAAAACTGATTTTATTTTCTGAAAAAGATCATCTACAATAGTTGCAACCTGGAATAAAATATAAATGAACCCAAATAATGTAACCCATTGTGCGTATTCTTTCTTTCCGACTTGGTCAAGCACAGTATGCAAAAAAGCAACAACGATACCAACACCAGCTATCTTAAAAATAATATCCACTTCTAAACCCATTGCTTTTCCCCCTAAAATAATAAAATAATCAGTAATAATCCTGATAAGAATCCAAGACTCTTCATCATTTTTTCATATTTTGCCTGTCTGTCGATGGCATCAGCTTCTTCTCTCTCAAGATGGGAAAGAGTTAGCATAATATGTTTTTGCTGGGAAAAGCGATCATGACGGCCAAGAGTTTCCCCAAACTGCTTCATAATTTCAAATTCTCCCTGTTTTAAGGCAGTGGACTTCCAAACTTCTTTTAAACTAGTTTCCCATGCAGCTTTAACGGTTGTCTCCGTATCAGTCAACCTTTTTGCAAAGTCCTCAAAAAAGCCTGATAGTGGCCTTGAAAGCTGTGCAGCTAACCTCCTTGCTGCTTCATGTAAAGGTGTATGACTATACATGATTTCTGCCTCAAGGGATTGTAATGCAGACCTTAGGGCTCTAAGTTGCTTCGGACGTTCACTAAAATTCCGGGCTGCTTCGAACCCTGTCCATGTTGTTGCAACAATAATGATAATGGCACCTAGTAACTTGATCATTTAGGTCACACTCACTTTTCGATGCACTTCCTGTCCATTTGCATCAAGTATTCGGGTAATGGTACCAGGACCTGATGACCTGCTAAGAATCACAAACCTTTCAAATATTCTCTGGTCAATGATCTCCTTAAGCGATGGCCGTTTTTTTATTTCTTCTAGATTTGAACCGTGGGTGGTCATGATGAGTTTTATACCAGCATGGACGGCCTCTTGAATGGCCTCAGCATCCTCCCTGCGTCCGATTTCATCGACAATCAATATATCTGGGCTCATGGAGCGAATCAGCATCATCATACCTTCTGCTTTAGGACAAGCATCCAAGACATCCAGCCTAGGACCAAAGGTCAATTGGGGTACACCGTTTAAGCAGCCTGCAATTTCACTACGCTCATCCACAATTCCTACCTTACTCGCCTCTATGCCTCTTGCCCTGTTCCCAGAAGATATAATTCTAGCAATATCTCTCAAAAGGGTTGTTTTTCCTGTTTGTGGCGGTCCAATCAACATGGTGTGCTTCCATTTTCCCTGAAAGATAAATGGAATGATTGGTTCTGCAATCCCTATTTTTTCTCTAGCAATTCTAATGTTAAAAGACGAAATATCCCTTATCGCCTTAACCTTACCATCCTCAAGAATAACTTTTCCCGCTAATCCGATGCGATGACCGCCAGACACTGTTATATATCCGCGTTTTAGTTCTTCTTCTAGCGTATAAATGGAAAATTGACTGATTTTATTCAGAAGATGAAACGTATCCTCAGGCTGAATAATATACGATAAAAACTTGGGTACTCCCTTTAAAGTCATCTCAATGGGGCGATTAATACGAATCCTGATTTCCTCTAATTCTTCTTTTTCTGCAGGAGGGATTTTGCTCATTTGGTCTGCAATATTTTTTGGTAAAAAGTTTAGGATTGTTTCCACGGACGCTTCCTCCTTTTGCCTTTCTCATTATTTTAAATGTATGCCTGCTTGGACACATTATGACTTTCAAATCTGTTTAATCCTTTCTATTTTTTTCAGTACTTTAATAGAGCCATCATTGATATATGAGTTAGCGAAGAAAAAGGAACATTTATTGAGGACATCCATAATTTATAGAAGGCAATAAATATAAGGAGGAATGAATTTGTATAATTATCTGCACCCTCATCGAAATGGCCACCCTCCAAAAGGCCCGCTAATAAAAGTGACGGGTGAAGGAGAACTAGCCACGCCACCTGATTCCGCCTCAGTAAACGTAGGGGTGATCACTGAAAATAAGGAATTGATTAAAGCACAGCAGCAAAATTCTAGTGAAATAACAAAGGTGATCAATGCCCTCCACACACTAGGAATTGCACAGCCGCACATTCAGACATTCGATTATCGTATTGAATCAGAATATGATTATGAACAAGGAAAACAGTTATTTAGGGCATATAAAGTCACGCATCTGTTACGGGTGATCATAAAAGATTTATCATTGGTAGGGAAAGTAGTAGATACTGCAGTACAAAACGGGGCAAATTTTGTTTCTAACATACAATTCATAATTGAAAATAAGGAGGCTGTTTACTTACAAGCATTAGAAGTTGCCCTTCAACATGCTTTAGAAAAGGCAAAGACAATTGCTTCAACATTAAATGTTACTTTAAATCCTACACCCATTTTAGTGGTGGAAGATGTAAATACAAGCTTGCCTTTATATCCTCATGCTGAAGCACTTGTCAAAGGAGTCAGTTCTACACAAATCGAACCGGGACAAATTAAGGTGAAAGCTACACTTACTGCTGATTTTCACTATCAACCTAAATTCCAAGGGACATGAAGAAAGAAGAAGAAGGATGGAACCTATTGAAAAGGTTCCATCCTTCTTCTTTAAATAGTTAATTATCATACTTTTTTGCCCAGTTATATAATTGCATTTCAGTAATAGCACCATTAAAATGCTCTCTAATGACACCCTGTTTATCGATTACAAATGTTTCAGGCTGGCCCGTTACGTTAAACCGTTTGGCCACCTTAGCATTATAATCAAATAAATAAATCATTCCCTCTTTGTTATTATCAGTAGCTTTTTTAATCCGATCGATCGTTTCTCCTCGGTTGATCATAAGAAGTGGATACTTATCACCATAGTCCTTTTGAAACGCAGCTAGTTCAGGGAATTCTTCTTTACATGGTGCACACCAAGTCGCAAAATAGTTTAATATGACAACTTCACCGTTGTAATCAGAGAGTTTAGTGGTCTTACCCTCATAATTTGGTAATTCAAACTTGTATGCTTTATCACCCACATCAGTGTTTTTGCCTTTTGTAACCATGCTATACCCAAAAAATCCAAACATACCAACAATCAGAATCAATACAAGTAATTTGATGACTCGCTGGTTCATCGTGATTCCCCCCTGGGACATCCACAACAAGGATACTATTTATCCAGCTGCTTCAAAAATTCAATTTCTTTTTTAAGCTTTGTATGTCTTTTTCCTAAAATTAACACATAAGCAAAAATGACAACCCAGGCAACAGAATAAGCACCATACATAAATTCAAAACCCATGATAAACTCCTCCTAATGATCCATTTTTTCTCTTAATTTTTCTTTGTACCGTTCAACCTTAATTCTCATATTTTCAAAAGAAACACCCTTATGAAGAAGGTAGGAATAAAGAATGGTAAAAGCTGCTAATGAGACAAATAGTGCGGTTAGCATGGTTCCTTCAATACCGCCGCCGGTTTGAGAAGCACCTTCACCAAAGACAATTGGGTGGAACTTAGTTTGCCACCAGCGGATGGCGAAAAATACAATTGGAACATCTGCAAATCCAATAATTCCAAATACAGAAGCTAGTCGAGCTTTTTTATCCCAAACGCCATCCATTTGCCGAATCATAATGTAAGCAATATAGATAAAGAATAAGATTAACGTGGTAATTAACCGTGGTTCCCATACCCACCATGTATTCCAGGATGATTTTGCCCAAATAGGACCGGTTGTTAACACTATAATGGTAAAGACAATACCAATCTCAGCAGATACATAGGCATAAGTGTCAAATATTCTTTTTCGCTTGACTAAGAACAAAATACTGAATACAAAAGTCACAAAAAACGCCATAAAAGCCAGCCAGGCTGAACTTACATGAAAATAAAAAATCTTTTGGGCAGCGCCCATTGTTTTTTCCTCTGCTGCAAAGATAAAGATAAAATAGATCGCAACTAACATGGAAATAACCGTACTGCCAAACAATATAGCAGAAAGATTGATTCGCTTTGTATCCCTTGCCTGTGATCCAGGGAGCACCACTTTCGCTTGCTCGAGATTCATACTCATATTTAAACCTCCAATACATAATCAATTAATAAGAAACATACAACGAAAAAGATAACATCATAGGCAGTAACCAACTGAATCCATGCCAATGCACTTGAGAACTTTTCCATATTTGTCAAGATTATTCGAGTTGCCTGTACCACACCAATTAAAATGGGTGTAGTAATTGGAAATAACAGGAGTGGCAGAAGCATTTCACTACTCTTAGAATTAGCTGCCAGGGCTGCTAAAAATGTGCCAATCGCAATAAATCCAAAAGTGCCCAGAAATACTACTAAGATAAAGTATGGAATGCTGCCAAAAAATTTAAAGTCGAATAATAGAAATAAAAACGGAATTGAAACTACTTCAACCAAAAGCATCATCGTAAAGTTAGCAAAGAACTTTCCTAAGTAAATACTTGCTGAATCCATCGGTGCAACCAACAAACCTTGAATCGTATCATTTCTCTGCTCGGAGATAAACGACCTGTTAAGCCCTAGAATACCGGCGAAGACGATGATCACCCAGATAACTCCAGGTATGACTGCTTTTGTCGTATTATTAGCTGGATCAAATGCAAAGCTGAAAACGACAATTACTAATCCAGCAAAGATCATTTGCGTTACCATGATTTGTTTTGTCTTTAATTCTGAGTATAAATCCTTTTTTGCTAGGAAGAGGGCCGTGCGTAGTAGATTCATGATACACCCTCCACTTGCTGTTCATATTTTTTAGAAAGTACATCTATGTTCCGATTGTCAACCATAAAATCATCTACAATCTTCCCATTTTTCACAATAATAACCCGATCACAAATTTCTGCTGCTTGCTTGAAATCATGGGTTACCATCAACGTTGTTGCTCCTTTTGCCTTCATTGCTAAAATGACATTGTTTAAAATCGCGATCGCACCTTGATCCAATCCTGTATGTGGTTCATCTAACAGAAGAATTTCTGGATCATGGATTATTGCACGAGCAATGGCAATCCTTTGAATCATACCTCGTGAGAAGTTTTTGACTGGTTCATTTAAAAAGAATGATAGTCCTACCTCTTTTATGAGCTCCATTGCCCGTTGTTCTACCCCTTTAACTCCATAGATATTTCCATAGAAAACGAGATTTTCTAATGGAGAATAATGATCATAAAGCAAGCTGGAATGGGGTAAATAACCCAATAGTTTCTTAATTTCAATCGGGTTCTTTTTTAAATCGTAACCTTTGATTAATACCTGTCCTGATGTTGGTTTTATTAAAGTTGCGATGACCTTTAGAAGAGTACTTTTACCTGCACCGTTTGGTCCCAAAATGGCAATTGTTTCTCCTTTTTTAATTGAGAGGTTTACACTACGTAAGATCTGCTTATTATCAGCTTGTTTCATCAGTTTTGTTATTTCTATCATTTGCAGTCCCTCCCCTCACAGCTTGCTACTCAACAAAATTACGTAAATTTAATTTAACTTGAACTAGATGCTGTTTATAGGCAGCAAGCTTGGCTTGGTATTCTGACTCGGAGAGTTTTCCATCCCCAAAGGTTTCTTCCAATTCAATGATTTTATCCATTATTGCTGCTTGCTTCGCCATTAATTGTTTAAAGGCCTTTTCCTCTTTATCGGCTCCAAGTCTTTCCTCTTCCAATCTAGCTTTTCGCTTAAAGTAGACAAAGTAAGAAATTCCTGCAATGATGATTGCACCGATTATAATCAAGAAGATGTGTGGGTTAAAGGAATGCAACGGCGATTGTGACCACATCCTTAAATGTCCTGGATTATGAAACGCTGGTGCTGTGTGGGTTACTGCACTATTATTTACATTTTTAGTTGATTCAGTCTGTTTGCTTTGATCTGCTGCAGGTTGAACGTCTTTATTGTAAACAAGTGTAAATGACTGGCCTTCCTTTAATCCTTCAATACTGTATCCATTGTAATTTTGGTCGTCGAATTTAAAGAGTCCCTGACTAGTAGATTCAACACCTTTTACTTCAATACTCCCCATGCCCTCAGGCACGAGAATTTGCATGATTTGAACTGGATAATCGACGGTTAGATTAATCTCTTTTCCTTTTGGAATCCGATAACTATAAGGTAAAACGGTTGTTTGATTCCCCGGTACAGGGGTTGTGGTAATAAAACCATTATCAACCTGCTTAAAGGCGATTTTGTTGTCTAAAAAGTTAAGGGCTTCTGCTTCCTTTGGCAGGGTGACAGTTAAAACCGCTTCACTCTTTTCATCACCCTTATATTCTTCAGCTGCTGTATTTGTATAATTAACCATATTCATCATATTGGTTGAGCCGTCTTCAGCTGGACTTACAACAATGTAATGCATATCAACTGTAATATTGGTTTCCGCTGCTAGCCCCTGAAATGGGAATAACAGTAATAGCCCGAGGAAGAAGACTGTGATTTTCTTGATCACTTTCCTTCCCCCTTTTTGTTTTTGTAACTTTTCATTTGAGCTTCAATTTCTTTTTCCACTTCTTTCAATAAATCCTGGTCGACACCCAAATCTACCTGCTGTTCCTCTTCTTTCATGATCTTAGCGACTTCTATCTCATATTGTCTTTTTAAATTTTTATAATCTGCATGAGAGATTTTATCCATTTTATACTCAAACTCTATTTCATTAAGAGTGGTTAACAGTGCTTCTTTTGTTGAAACCAAATCTTGATGATGCACATTTCCTTGTAAATAAGTGTCCCATTTAAATAGAGGTGCTAATAGTAGAAATAGACAAACAAGCGCTAATGCTGCCGTAAAAATCATCGAAATGATTGTAATATCCTGCATTTTTGTTCACATCCTAAAGATACTTTTTGCGTTCTTCTTCGATAATAGAAGAAAGAATCTCTCCTTCTACTTCATCCTCTGTGCTTACATTTTCTGTGACTATTTCTTCTTTACCTTTTTTCTTCACCCATTTGCGAATAATGATAAATACCGCTATAGCAGCTACCCCCAATACAACAAAGGGAAGCACCCAAGCGGTTAAACTAAAACCGCTCTTTTCTGGTGAGGTTAGGATTTCTTCGCCATAAATATTGACATAGTATTCACGGATTTTATCCTTATCCCAGCCTTTGTTCATCATCCCCACCAGGTCTTTTTTAAATTCAGTGGTGAGATTACAGGTATTAGGATCACATTCATAATGATCTTGACCACATCCGCAAGTACAGGCAAATTGTTGGGCAACTGCTTTAAATTCAGCAGATTTGTAGTCAATTTGTTTTGCTTCTACTCGAATGAAAGAACCTTGAAAGATAAACGCAATGATAAGGAGCGCAAGATAAATTTTATTCCTCATATCATGACACCTCTTTGCGAACTCCTGTGTATCTCGGAGTGACATTTCCATATTTTCCGTTCCAAACAGCAAACAATGCGCCAATAACAATCATGAACGATCCAAACCATAGCCAGTTCATCATTGGATTAACCTTAACAACAAATGTAGCTTTGCCATCATCTTCCCAGGCACTTAAGACAATATATAAGTCTTCCTTAACAGAGGAAATGATTGCCACTTCTGATGATGGTTGTTCCCAGTTACCATAAAATACTTTCTCCGGTTGGAAAGTGCCTAATTTTTTTCCATTTCTAAATACCGTTACATCAGCATAAACGATATCGTTGATGCCCTCTTTCTTTTGATCAAGACGATCGTAATTGATACGGTAATCTTGCAATTCAATAGACTGTCCGAGAGCCACTGTTTTCATTGTCTCTACGTCATAGTTTTGTGAACCGATGATGCCCATCGTAATAAAAGCAATCCCTAAGTGAACAATATATCCGCCATATCTGCGGCGGTTACGAATCATTAAACGATATAAAGCAACAAGTGGTGATTCTTTTGTCATTTTCCTTCTTGCTTTAACGCCGCGATAAAACTCTAAGAAGTGAGTAATTAATAATAGAATAATGACCCCATAACCAATGACTGCCCAGGCTTTTTGAATTCCTAATACAACCATTAAGATCATTCCAACGACAGCAAGTATGGCTGGAATCATGAAGTTTTTCTTAAGATTTTTTACGGTCGATTTTTGCCAAGCAAGCATCGGACACACTGCCATGACAAACATCATTGATAATAATATTGGTGCTTCAACCTTATTAAAGAATGGGAGACCGACCGTTACTTTTGTACCACGAACTGCTTCCGAAACTAGCGGGAAGATGGTACCCCAGAACACAGCAAACGCTGCACCAACTAGTAATAAATTATTTACTAAAAAGCTGCTTTCTTTTGAAACAAAGGAGTTGAATTCCCCTGCACTCCGTTTAAGGAGATTGTAACGGCTCATTAATACATAAAGTGCTAGAATAACAGCAACGCCCATGAAAATTAAGAAGTATAATCCTAGATTAGAGTTGGCAAATGCATGCACGGATGTTAATACGCCGCTTCGGACAAGGAATGTTCCAAATAGTGTTAAAGCATAGGAAACAATAATTAAGCTGATATTCCATATTTTTAACATGTTTTTCCGTTCTTGAATCATTACGGAATGCAGGAACGCAGTAGCTGTCAGCCATGGCATAAATGAAGCATTTTCAACTGGATCCCAAGCCCAATAGCCGCCCCAGCCAAGTTCAACATATGCCCATTGCCCGCCAAAAATATTACCTAAACTAAGGAACAACCATGCGACGATCGTCCAACGTCTCGTCATTTTAATCCAAAAATCATCAACATTTTTCAAAATTAGCGCTGCCATTGCAAAGGCAAATGGAACGGCAAGCCCTACATATCCGAGGTATAGGGTAACTGGGTGAATGATCATTCCAGGGTTTTGAAGCATTGGATTAAGACCCTTACCTTCAATCGGTATGGTATCCATTAAAACAAATGGTTTTGCCACAAATCCGAGAATAAAGAAGAAGAAAACCCCATTGGCCATTAAAATGGCTGAAATGTAAGGAACCATAGGGTTTCCCTTCATCTTCCTAGAAAAAGCAATCATAACCATGTAAAGCGTTAAGAAGAATGTCCATAATAACAAGGACCCAGCATTACCAGCCCATAGGGCAGTAAGTTTATAAATGATTGGCAGTTCACTGCTTGTATAATCATTTACATATTCATATTGAAATTGAGAAGTTGCTAAAAGGTAGAACAGGGAGATCATTGCCATCGATGCACAAACGAATAATGCAATCATTCCGCCTTTTCCACTATTGATGAGTTTTTGATTCTTTGTGCTAATCCCCAAAGTCAAAATAAGGAGTGTGTATATGGCAATGGCTAAACCTATATAAATTGTTGCGTTGGCAAATAAATACATTTCGTCACCTTCTTAACTAGCCTGTTATTTTTCACTCGGTGGTTGATTTAACTTATCTTTATGTGTTTCTGGATCATAGTTTTTAATATCTTTGCCTTCATATTTGGAAGGGCACCTTGTTTTTACTGTTTCAGCCACAAATGTATCTTTTTTTGTGGGTGCACCTTGTAGAATGGTAATAACTCCTTCTGAGAAGTTATCTGGTTTTGTTCCGTTATGAATAACATGCATGATGTTGCCATCGTTGTCTTTTACATCGAATTTCAATTCAATTTTGTCAGGATTCCACTTAATCGTGTCTTCCATTAATAAACCTTCCACCGTGACAAAGTCGTCTTTATGCTGCGCTTGTGTCGCCAAAAGTTCTTTCATTGTCAGTTCCACACCACTCGAACCTGGAGTAGCTGCCATTAATAGGAAAACAATAGCAGCGGCAATGATAAAACCACCCAACATTACAATCGTATTTTTTTTCATTCAACCCACCCCATTAAATCAATTTTTTCATTTCTTCTTCATACATTTCTTGATCTATTTTTCCTGTTAAAAGTTTCTTGCGCAGTTCCTTTTTTTCTTCAGAATGGTCTGACTTGATCTCTTTTTTTGTAGTTGTTTGCGGTTTTTGTTTTTGTTTATTTCCCTTTACTGCTGTACGGCGAACTGTTTGGGAATTACCCTTCAACCCTATGAACACAAAGAGCCCGGCAATGATGATGGCAATGCCAATAATGGACGCCCCTCCGACTCCAATTATGGGACGACTAGAGTTGTCGGTACCATTTTTTGTGACTTGGTCGGTTGCAGTTACACCACTGTGATTTTTGTCATTAGGCGGTTCCTGTTTGTTGATTGCTTCCATGGTAGATTCTGTTCCAGACTTCTTATAGGAAAAAGAATACTTCGGGTTTTCGCCAACCTTTACATTTTTATACTCGTAGTAATATAACTCTTCGCCATAGTCACTTTTAGTATTATTTTCCGTCGCTGGCTCCAGTTTGATTTCCTTGGCAGTCATTGGTGCATAAAAGACAACATCTAATTGTTCAATTTCCGCATTATTAATCAGTTGGTATGTAAAACTCTTTTGATCTTTTACTTCAATCGTTTTTGTATAGTACTCAATGACAAATTGGTAAGTTTCATTATTCTTGATTGCCTTTTGCGGCTTCCAAGTGACGATCCCCTTTTCTTTATCAATATCAAATGGACGTTGTACTTCTGGTTTATTCGCCTCTGGAAACTCAGCTACTAAAAAGGCTTCAAAACCCTTTTCCATTGCTGGAACTGGAATTTCAATTTTCCCATCATAATCTTGGCCGCTCTTGTTTGTAATGGTTCCATATTGGCCTATTAACAAAGAGGGAACATCTCTGGATCCCCAATCCTCAGGGTAATCAAACTCTGGCATTACTTGGACTTGCATTTCCTTAAAAGGAAATTTTTCAGCCTGAAAGGCTGTGTCAGCACTGGCTTTTAAACCTATGAAATTAGTAAAAAATGATGCAATGACGAACAATGCCAACCACTTTTTCTTAAGCATAATGATCCTCCTTGACTTAGCAAACTCATCACTAAAGTGTATTTATTTTCACTATAGTCCTCTTTGAAATAAATATAATCGTTCTTCACCCCTAATTGTTAAACCACTCTTGAACATTTTGTTAAAGGAAGAAAATAGTAATCAATTCGACAAAAATCCACCACATAATGTTCACATTTACTAGAAGAAAAGCGGAAGCGCCCTGTTCAGCGGCGTATGGCCTGGAGCGCTCCAACTGAGATAAAGGAAACACGAAGAGCCGGAGGCGATTCGATGTTGACTTATCGTAGGGCGGAGAGCGAAGGACACTAGCCGCTAGGGCGCTGGAGCTGGACCATTCTCAAAGTAAGTCTTATAAAACCCAATAAAAAATAAGCCTTGATTTCAACTATTGAAATCAAGGCTTAAGGTAATTATTTTGGGGTTCTTCTTTTGTTTTTATGGTACGGATATAACTTACAATGTCTGAAATATCCTCTTTTTTCAGCTGACGCACACCTTCAAGACCTTTTAATGATGGGCCCATGCGGGTTTCCTCACGTCCATAAGCTGTATCTGTCCATATTTGCTGATCAGTTGTATATTTCAAATATTGAGGATTGGCAAGGGCCGGTCCCATTTTTAGTTTGCCGGCTCCAGCTTCACCATGGCAATTCATACAATATAGATTATACATTTTATTGCCATTTTCAGGATTTCCAGCTACTGTCTTTGGAACTTCCATATTGATTTCTTTCGTTTGCCATTCTCTTATAAACACTACTAAATTTTTCAAATCTTTTTCTGACAATCTTGGCCCATAGGCTGGCATGGCTGTCCCTTCCCTGCCATATTTCACATAATTATACAGGTCCTTATTGGAAACCGTACTTAAAAAATGCTGGTTATTTAAAGCAGTCCCCGCATTTGTCCCTTCACCTTTTCCAGTTTCCCCATGACAGATAAGACATTGCTTGATATAGATCTTTTCACCAGCTGCAATGACCCTAGAATTCTTATTAGGAAGAATAGGACTATTGCTAATGACAGCTATTATTCCAATAATAATCAAAATATAACTTCCGATTAATATTTTTTTCATGGGCTACTCCTTACTTTGGTTCTGGTGTTGGAGTTGGATCCCCAAGATCTCCGTATTTTTTTGTGATAAGATCATAAATTTTATTAGGACTTTTACCATTAAGATGCATATCTATCGCCTCCCGGGCGATATCGATACAAGTATCTCAAGCGATTCCCATCGAATCCCATCCTGTTACGGCATTGTCTTCACCCAACTGATCAATAAAGCAATCTAAATTACTTTTATGTCCGTCCGAGACTCCACAACCGCAATAACAGGGAACTTGTGCAACAACAGATGGATATTCAGATGCCATAATGTACGTTTCTTGAATTTTCTCTGAAGTATTTAATACATAATCAGGCAGTGGTTCGTGCTTTTTATCCAGTGCCCATTTTTCACTATCAAGTTTGGAACCACAGCCCGCAATTATTAATATTACTGAAAAGACAAGGAATAATAGAGTAGTAATCCGCTTCATTATATGTGTCACTCCTTTCCAACTAGTTAATACTAGTTCATTTTAACAAAAAATGTTTATTGTCATGGTTTGTAATTCTTACTATTTCGTGAAGTTTTATGATAGAAAAAGCAAAAGGATTCAATTGATTAGAAATAGGCACCAATAAAAAAGCCTTAGACGCCATTAATTGGCTCTAAGGCTTCGAACACGGTTATGCTCTAGATACATAAGATGAATCAGTTGTATTGATAATTAACTTATCACCTTGGTTGATAAAGAATGGTACTTGAACTGTAAGTCCTGTTTCTAAGGTTGCAGACTTCGTTCCGCCAGAAGATGTATCTCCTTTAATTCCAGGTTCCGTTTCGGCAACTTCTAATATAACACTATTTGGCAGTTCAACCCCAAGTGTTTCATGATTAAACATCATAATGTGTACTTCCATGTTTTCTTTTAAAAACTTTAATTCATATTCAATATTGCTAGCTGGAAGTTCAACTTGTTCATAAGATTCCATATCCATAAATACATGTGAATCACCACTTGCATATAAATACTGCATTTTACGGTTATCAATTTGCGCTTTCTCTACTTTTTCACCTGCACGGAACGTTTTTTCTTGAATTGCTCCATTACGAAGGTTACGAAGCTTGGAACGAACAAATGCAGCGCCCTTTCCTGGCTTTACGTGTTGGAAGTCTAATACGCGCCATAAGCCGCCATCAACTTCAATGGTTAATCCTGTTTTAAAGTCGTTAACAGATATCATATTTTAATATCCTCCTAAATGATTATAAGATAATTAGTTCTTTGGTTGAATGTGTAAGAGCTTCGTTTCCTTCATTGGTAATTAAGGTATCATCTTCAATTCGGACACCGCCAAGACCTGGAATATAGATGCCAGGCTCGCAGGTAACCACCATTCCAGACTCTAAAATAATATCGGATCTCATCGATAATCCAGGGCCTTCATGAATTTCAAGACCGATTCCGTGACCATTAGAATGACCGAAATACTCCCCATAACCTTTTTCTGTTATGTAGTCTCGTGATAATGCATCTGCTTCTTTACCAGTAATTCCTGGTCTATAACCAGCCATTCCGCGTAACTGTGCTTCTAGAACAATTTCATAAATTTCTTTAAGCTTAGCATCTGGCTCTCCAACCGCAACCGTCCTCGTAATATCAGAAACATAACCATTATAATAACAGCCATAGTCCATTGTAACAATATCTCCAGCCTCAATAACTTTGTCACTTGCAACACCATGTGGAAGTGCAGAACGGTGACCTGAAGCAACAATTGTATCAAATGATGAGGAAGTGGCACCAGCTTTTCTCATAAAGAATTCTAATTCATTTGAAACTTCAAGCTCAGTTTTACCTGGACGAAGAAAGTCTAAAATATGTTTAAATGCTGCATCAGCAATATCAGCTGCCACCTTTAATATCTTAATCTCTGCATCCGTCTTTATCAAGCGTAACTTTTCGATAACACCCGAAACGGGGACTAGCTCTGCAGAAATTGCTTTCTCATATTGTTTAAATGTAGAGAATGTTACATAATCCTCTTCAAAACCAAGCTTTTTTATATCTAGTTCTTTTGTAAGCCGCGCAAGTTCTTCTGGTATGGATCCAGAAAATTTCACAATTTCAAAACCTTGGCATTGGCTTGCTGCCTGCTCAGTATAGCGGAAGTCTGTAATAAAAAGCGCTTTATCAGCGCTAATTAATACAACACCTGCTGTACCTGTAAAATTTGATATATAGCGGCGATTATAAGGACTGGTAATTAAGATCCCATCTATTCCATTTGCTTCAAAGGCTGATCTAAGTCTTTCTAATTTATCCATTATTCTCCACTCTCCCTTTCTAATCCCATTGCGGACAAAAATATTTTATCATAATCTTAACATTCCTACTAATCGAATATTACGTCGAAGCCTCTTTGTCTTGTACTTTATTAAGTTCATACTCATAATTAATGGAATAACCAATAAATATTCCATATAACATATATAAACAAATCGAAGTTATAATGGTATTCCTACTTAACTCAAAAAACGGTTTAATTCCAGGAAAAATGGGATTCAGAACAAAGAACACCAGCAGGAACAGAACAACGCCAAAACCTAGACCAAACCACATACCTTTTAGTTTTCTTAAAGCTGCATAATAAATAAATGCTACAGCAATTGAAATGAGACCTAGAAAAATAAGTGATATCACTTTCCCAAGCCATCCATACTTCCAATTCCCCAAGGCCCAGGGTTCTAAAATAACATTGGGGCTAATATCAGTGAAATTAAATAAATAGGCAATATATCCTATAACCCCCCAAAACATACCTCCAAATAAACCTGTCCAAAAAACCATCATTAAAAAAGTCATGGGTTTTGGATATTTCTTTAGTTCCTGGTCGTTTGCCATTGTGATTACCTCCGTCCTAATCAAGTGTGCGCATTATTTATTTTCAGCAACAATGTTGGTTATGAAAATAATTGCTAAATTCCACCATTATTATGCCCTTAGATGTGTAATCCTTACATGTAAAAATATTTTTTCTAATTTTTTTGGAAATATTATGTCATCCTAGAGGTTTTTTCATTTTTCTAGTAGAATATTCTTAAGTACAAACAGATTTCTTATTCTGCTATTGTGCAACTTTGTTATAGGTTGGTGTTATTAACCATGTCTAAATCTCAAAAACCCGTTTATGGCGGCCAAGCGGTCGTTGAAGGAGTCATGTTTGGCGGAAAACATCATTATGTTACTGCTATTCGCAGAAAAGATCGTTCTGTGGAATACTTTCATTTACCACGAAAAGCCAATCAATCTTTATCAAAATTAAAGAAAATCCCATTCCTTCGTGGGATCATTGCCATTATTGAATCAAGTGCGAATGGTTCAAAACACTTAAATTTCTCCACGGAGAGATACGATGTTGATCCAAAAGATGATGCAACAATTAAAGAAAAAGAAGTTTCTAAATTGACCATGTATTTAGGGGTTGCAGCCATTGGGGTTATTTCCTTTTTATTTGGAAAATTTGCGTTTACGTTAATTCCTGTTTTCCTAGCTGTATTAACGAAACCAATTTTTCCATCTGATTTTGCACAGGTACTCGTCGAGGGCTTCTTTAAGCTCTTGCTGCTCCTTTCATATATTTATTTTGTTTCCTTAACTCCCTTAATAAAAAGAGTATTTCAATATCATGGTGCTGAGCATAAAGTAATCAATACCTTTGAAGCTGGGGCAGAACTCACAGTTGAAAATGTTCAGGCTCATTCCCGCCTCCACTATCGCTGTGGCAGTAGTTTTATTTTATTTACCGTGATTGTAGGGGTTTTTGTCTATATGCTCGTACCTACTTCACCTCTTTGGTTAAGGGTAGTCGATCGTCTCCTCTTAATACCTGTAGTACTAGGAATTGCCTTTGAAGTTTTGCAAGTCACCAATAAACTTCGTGATATTCCAGTTTTGAAATATTTAGGGCTTCCAGGACTTTGGCTGCAATTACTAACAACCAAAGAACCTCAAAATGATCAAGTGGAAGTGGCAATCCTTTCATTTAAGGAATTATTAAGAAGAGAACAAGAAACGGCGTACGAAACCAAAAATGAAGAAATTGTCTAAACTTTTGTTCAAAGGTGTTTAAAAGATTAAAAAAATGCTTAAGATGCTCATAGGGAGGTGGCTTTCTTGAAAAATCGGACATCCGCTATTGTTGTTGGGATACTTATTGTTCTTGCGCTAATTGGCATTTATGGTTCGTTAACAGCAAATCCTGCCGGTTTTATTCAGGGAATAGCTGTCATCGCATTGATCGGCTTGGTGATTTTTTTCCTTGTTCGTAGGTTTTCTAATTCCAGTCCTCAGAAAAAAGAGCAGCGGGCATTTCTTAAAGCAGCCAAAAAGTCAAAGAGACGATTACAGCAAAAGAGCGGAGATTCTTCTGGTAAGAGCTCTTCTCTCGGGACGTTATCAACATTAAAGAAAAGCTCCAAGATAAAAAAGAAATCTCCTGCTCACTTGACCGTCATTGATGGCAAAAAGGGTAAAAAGAAAAATCGAGCGTCATTTTAGACACTCGATTTTTCTTTGTTTTCAATAACCCCAACTTTTTAAAAATTTGTTCGCATGTTCCCTGCCTATCTCAAATAATTTTCGTTTTTTTTCTTCCGTTAAATGAAATTCGGTTAATGAAACCCCTTCTGCCTTTATAAAAATAATATTTTCCACATAATGCTTAGAAATATATCTTAAGTCATGAGCATCCTTCATCGTTTCAAATAAAGCTCCAAATAATTGAATGCCATTTTTAATTTGATGTTTTTCATGTTCATGTTCACTTGGGCTTAGTTTAATACCCAATACTGGTCTGACTCTTTTTTCATTATCACGATCAAAAAGCCACATTGGGAAATTACTAAGGACTCCCCCATCAACAATAATGTTGGTTCCATTGATTGAACGCAATTTAACCGGTTCAAAAAAATACGGAATACTGCAGCTCATTCTTATGGCTTTAGCGATGGAGAAAGACCCCGGTGATATTCCAAATTTGTCTAAGTCATCCGGTAAAACCACCATTTGTCCATTTGAAAGATCGGAGGCAATGACCCTTAATGCCTGTGGGGGCAAATCGGAAAAAGTTCTTAACCCTTTTGCTTCCAACTTTTCCTTCATCCATTTTTCAAGTTCATTTCCTTTGTAAAGACCAAGCTTCCAATAAACAAACAGCCATTTGGCTATCGAAAATGGAATAATGGTTTTTCGGCTATCGAGCATTTTGGGAAGATCGAATTCATCCACTAATTGGTAAATTTCTTTACTCGTATAACCAGCTGCAATTAAGGCGGCAACAATTGAACCTGCACTTGTTCCAGCAACCCTTACAAATTGAAACCCTCTATTTTCAACTTCTTCATAGGCTCCAATCAGTGCAAACCCTCTAATTCCTCCTCCAGAAAAAACGCCGTCTATTTTCATGGCAGCCACTCCTAAAGATGAACTCATTTTTACATTTTTAAGCGGTTATATACAAAAATAGTACGGTGGACAAGAAGAATATTTATTTAAATTTGTGAAAAACCACTGGTTCAATAATTGTTAATTTATTTTCCACAATTTGTTCACTACGCTACATTCTTTCTTCATATCATCAACACATCTATTTCATACACTTTACCTATCATTTAATGAGTCTTATTAACATGTAAAGGTAGTGAACCATAATGAGTATGAAAAAGGAAAGACTGAAGGTGTATGATATGACTTGTACATCTTGTGAAAAAAGGATAGAACGAGCGGTTAAAAAATTAAATGGTATTGTCAATGTAAAAGCAAACTTTAGCGGGCAATATACTGACCTAGAGTTTGATGATGAGCTGTGTGATATAGAACAAATAAAGGCAGCTATTAACCGGGTCGGATATAGTACAGAAAACGGCAAGGGATTTAAGTTTATCGGTATTATAATCGTAGTCGCTGCGATTGTTTTACTGGGGATAAACACTGGTAGTTTTAATATGGAAGATAAACTTAAAAATGCTTCTTATGCCGTATTATTTGTTGTCGGTGTCATCTCCTCCCTTCATTGCGTTGGCATGTGCGGAGGAATTATGCTTTCCCAAACGATAGGGAAAGCGAGTAAGAATAAATTTGAAGCAATGAAGCCTGCCATCTTATACAACCTTGGCAGAGTGACATCATATACCATTTTAGGCGGAATCGTTGGGGCGGTTGGTTCAGTAATTGCTCTTTCATTAACAGCAAAAGCTGCCTTACAAATTTTCGCTGGAGTATTCATGGTTATAATGGGTTTTAATATGGCTGGTTTTAAGGCCTTCAGAAAAATTCAGATAAAAATACCCACTCCAGCCTGTAAAGTGATAAGTACAAAAAAACCAAGAACACCTTTTTTTGTTGGTTTAGTTAATGGATTTATGCCATGTGGTCCGCTGCAAACGATGCAATTATATGCCTTAGGTACAGGAAGTGCCGTTAGTGGCGCTCTATCCATGTTTATGTTCTCAGTTGGAACAGTACCACTAATGTTAACCTTTGGTGCATTATCAAGTCTGTTAAGTAAAGGGTACACAAAGAAAATTCTAAAATTCAGCGGTATCCTTATAGTGGTACTTGGATTGATTATGAGTAATAGAGGAATCGCTCTTGCAGGAATGAATATAAGTCCAACTACTATGCTCGCTAATATTGGCGCTTTTAGTGATAGTCAAGCTGCTGGATCAAATTCAACAAAGGCTACTATTAAGGATGGGGTGCAGGTTGTAACTATTACGGCTAATGCCAGCGGTTATACACCTAGTACTCTATATGTTAAAAAGGGTATACCGGTCAAATTAGTTGTAAATGCAGAGCAGCTCACTGGCTGCAATAGTACGATTGTTATACCTGATATGAATATAGAACAAAAGCTTCAAGAAGGACAAAACATTATCGAATTCACACCCGACAATGAGGAAATTCCGTTTAGCTGTTGGATGGGAATGAAACATGGAATTATTAAGACCGTGGATGATTTAAACAATGTAACGGCATCAAGCAGTGATTCAGAAGGTGTAAATTCTTCAACCAGTTCTACTGCTCCAGCTGCTGAACCATCAAAGGCAAGTATTTACGGTGATGATATTAGTAAAGTTTCAACAGACAGGTTAGTGAAAAAGGCACAAATAGTAAATAATGTGCAATCAATTGCTGTTAGAGGGATTGGTTACGAACTTGAGCCACTTATCTTAGTGGTTAAAAGCGGAATTAGTACGAAGCTTTCAGTAGACTTAACTTCTTTTGATAATCCTGATAGTTATTTTTTAATCATGAACTCTAATACAAAAGAAATAGTAACGGATTTTACAGGAACAAAAGGAGTAGTTGAAGTAGAGCTGAATATTGAAAAAGCAGGTTCTTATGGTATTTACTTAAATGAGCAAGATTTGATTGGAGTAATTGAGGCAGTAGATGATTTAAATTCAGCAAATCCTGAAGAGGTTAGAAGCAAGTATTTAAATTAATGATTAAGAGTCAAGAAAAAAGGTATCTGGATATATAATCCGGATTCCTTTTTTTTGAACTATCTGCTTTTTAAAAAGGTGAAAGTCTGCCCTAAGACATTGCCCCTCTTTTTCATGTAACCTAAACATAACTTAATGTAAACTTTTCTATACATCATGCATATAATACTTTACACAATGTAAAAGTAAAGTTACAGGGGGTGTAAACTTTGACCTACCAAGAAAAGAAAAGCATCGTATCTTTGATTAGCGTCATACTCATTTTCGGGAGTTATTGCTTGTACATGTACCCACAGTTCCCTGAAGGGAATCTCGATTCTACAGAAATCTATCGTTTTTGGGGTTCCTTCGTCCTAGTTCAGACTTTGTTTTCAATTTTTGCGCATATCATAATCAGCATTATTTTTAACATTTTCTTTAGAATTACCACCCGAGAAAAGGAACCATCATTTGCAGATGAACTGGATAAGATAATCAACTTAAAAGCGCACCGTAATTCTTTCTTTATGTTTATCGTCGGCTTTCTAGTTGCGATGGGATCACTGGTCATCTTACAGCCGTCACAGCTGATGTTCATGATCCTGATTACTTCAGGATTCCTTTCCGATGTGACTGGCTCCATTACCAAACTTTATCACTATAGGAGAGGAGTTTAATATGGTGGGCAAACATCTTGTCGGCAATCATATCCGTAAATTGCGATTCAACCATGATGAAATGACCCAGCAACAGTTAGCTGACAAGGTAGGCGTTACAAGACAAACCATCGTGGCTCTCGAAAAGGGAAACTACTCCCCATCTTTAGAACTCGCATTTCGCATTGCTCATGCCTTTAACTCACCATTGGAAGAAGTATTTTTTTATGGGGACAACACCAAGGAGTAAGACCGCTTTACCGTTTTTGAATTTATTAAAATGGGGGATAAAAAATGAATTCAAATAAAGAAAACTCAACGATTGGCGAGCCGTTAGATAAAGACAGAGGCCTAGTTGCACTTATGCATGATAGGAGAGCTTATACTTTCCTATCTGCCAAAAAAGCAGCAAAAATAGTTGGGGTACTATTTATCCTGGCAGCCGTTACAGCGGTAGCAGGTCTTCGTTTATACAATCCGATCCTAAACGGTTCCGATTACCTAATTAATGGGACCGAACACGCCAACCAAGTGAAATTAGGAGCCCTGATGGAGTTAATTCTTGTCCTATCAGTGGTTGGTACTGCAACAACAATGTTTCCGATATTAAGAAGATATAATGAAACGATCGCTCTATGGCATGTTTGCTTCCGATTTCTTGAAGCGATTATCATTACTGTCGGCGTTGTTAGTATACTGTCCCTAGGAACCTTAAGCCAGGAATTTGTCGCGGCAGGAGCTACGGATACGGCCTCTTTTCAAGCTTCAGGTACTTCATTAAAAGCAATCCATGATTGGACATTTTTGCTTGGACCTAATTTCATGCTGGGTATCAATACGATGATGTATAGTTATATCTTTTATAAATCCAAGCTTGTGCCCAAGTTCATCCCCATCTTGGGTATGACAGGGTCAGTATGTATTTTTCTTAGTGCCTTGTTAGTTATGTTTGGTGTATTTGAACAAGTTTCTGCTTGGGGTGGTATTTTGGCGCTACCGGTAGCAGCTAATGAAATGATTTTAGCAGTGTGGCTCCTCATTAAAGGGTTCAATGAGACGGCACTTGCTTCCATGTATGCAAAATGAAAGTGATACGCTACTAAATGAAAAATGACTCTGGCATTATACCCAGAGTCATTTTCATTATTAACTATCTAGCTGGCTTAAAGCCTTTTAATCTTAATGCATTTAATAAAACCGATACGGAGCTCATACTCATTGCAGCAGCTGCGATAATTGGGTTTAACAGTGGTCCGCCAAACAAGTATAATACCCCCATTGCTACAGGAATACCTAAGGTATTGTAACCAAAAGCCCAGAATAAATTTTGTTTAATATTTGAGATTGTCTTTTTACTTAATTGAATGGCTGTTGGTACATCCATTAAGTCACTTCTCATTAAGACAATGTCTGCCGATTCCATCGCAACATCAGTACCTGAACCAATGGCAATTCCTATATCTGCTTGAGCTAAGGCTGGAGCATCGTTTATGCCATCTCCAACCATTGCTACCTTTCTACCCTCAGCTTGAATTTTCTTTACTTCATTTGCTTTATCTTCAGGCAACACTTCTGCTAAAACTCGGTCAATACCCACCTGCTTAGCAATTGCCTCGGCCGTTCTCTTGTTATCGCCTGTAATCATTGCCACTTCAATACCCATTTTATGAAGCTGTTCAATAGCTTGTTTACTATTTTCTTTAACCGTGTCTGCAACGGCAATAATCCCTGCCATGACACCTTCTATAGCTACATACATTGGGGTCTTACCATCGACAGCAAGCTTATCCGAAACACCTTCAAGATTCTCTAATGAGATGTTAGATTCAACCATAAGTTTTTTATTTCCTAGTAAAATATCTTTACTATCAATCTTTACTTGTATACCATGACCTGGAATTGCTTTAAAGAATTCAACCTCTTTAAACTCTAATCCTTGTTCTTCGGCACCCTTTATAATGGCCTCTCCAAGCGGATGCTCTGAACCCTTTTCAGCCGAAGCAGCAATTTGTAAAAGGAATTGTTTCGTTATTCCATTTGTTGCCACCACGTCTGTCACCTTTGGTTTCCCCTCCGTGATAGTACCAGTTTTATCAAATACGATTGTATTGATCTTATAAGCAGTCTCAAGGGCAACACCACTTTTTATTAATACCCCGTACTCTGCCCCTTTACCAGTCCCTACCATAATCGCAGTTGGCGTTGCCAAACCTAATGCACACGGACATGCAATAACAAGGACAGAGATAAAGATTGTTAAAGCGAAAACTCCTGTTTCCCCTGCAAAGAAATACCATGCTAACGCACCTAATATAGCAATTGAGATGACTACAGGAACAAAATAACCTGAAATGATATCGGCCATTTTTGCAATAGGAGCTTTTGATCCTTGGGCATCTTCTACTAACTTGATAATTTGAGCTAAGGCTGTATCTTTCCCTACTCTAGTAGCTTTATATTTTATTGAACCATTTTTATTAATACTTGCACCGATGATGTTATCGCCGATATTTTTCGTAACAGGCATGCTCTCGCCTGTTAACATCGATTCATCGACAGAGGTAGTCCCTTCAATGACTTCACCGTCAACTGGCATCTTTTCTCCGGGTTTAACGATAATGATATCCCCGACCAAAACTTCTTCAATCGGTGTTTCTACTTCTACTCCGTTTCGAATAATAATAGCTGTTTTTGGAGCTAATCCCATCAGCTTCTTAATAGCTTCTGAGGTTTTACCCTTTGTTACTGCCTCTAGGTACTTCCCAAGCAAGATAAGTGTAATAATAACCCCTGCCGCTTCAAAGTATAAATCGTATGCATAATCAATATTCCCACCATAAATCTGGAAAATCGCAAAGATTCCATAAAGGAATGCAGCAGAGGTTCCAATAGCAATCAAGGAGTCCATGTTAGGACTTCTGCTAATTAGATTTTTATACCCTACTGTAAAGAACTTGTTTCCTGCGATTAACACAGGTATTACTAATACTAATTGCGCGATCCCAAACGCTAATGGATGGATCATTGGATCTATAAACTTTGGCAGCTTAAATCCAATCGGCCCGCCAAACATGTGACCCATAGTGATGATGAGTAATGGCACCGTAAAGAGAACGGAGAGCAAAAACTTTTTCCATAGCAACTTAATTTCTGTTTCTTTTCGCTCTTTATCAGAATCAATGGTTGTTTCTTCCTCAATCGCCTTATAACCAGCCTTTTCAATAGCTTTCATTATGTCTGATACTCTTACTCTTACGGGTTCATAGCTAATTGTTAGTTTTTCTGTAGCATAATTCACATTAGAATCTATCACACCATCAATCTTACTTGTCACTTTTTCAATTCTTTTTGCACAAGCCGCACAGGTCATACCTTCAATTTGGAGTACTTTTTTATTCGACTCAATAATCGCCTCATATCCCGCCTTTTCAATCGTAGATTGAATATCCGGCATTGAAACGAGTGTTTCATCAAAATGGATCGTTAGCTTTTCTGTGGCATAGTTTACATTAGAGCTTTTTACACCATCTAGTTTACTAGTAACTTTTTCAATTCTTTTCGCGCAAGCAGCACAAGTCATTCCACCGATTTTAATGCTCTTTTCCATCTTTTTCACCTCATTCTTACTAGAGTAACTTGTCCACGCCTATTGCAACAATCATCGCTGTCATTTTTTTCATGTGACTACATCTCCTTTATATTGCTTTTCGACAATATCATATGGAAACAATATGTAGACAATATGAAGAATGCTAGATTTTCAAATTTCATTCACATGTTTTAGTTAAAATTGTTCTTACTTTTTTCAAAATATAAGCTAACCTTCGTACCCAGTCCTTCTTGACTATCAACCTCGATGCTTGCACAATGCAGTTGTAAGATATTCTTCACAACCGTTAAGCCGATCCCGCTGCCTTCAATTTGATTCCTGCTCTTGTCACCGCGATATAGCCTTTCAAATATAAAAGGTAAGTCTTCTTCTTTAATTCCCATCCCATTATCGCTCACTTCTGCAATAAGGTTTTTATTATCTTCATATAGTTTAATCAATACTTTACCCTCACTGTGATTAAATTTGAGAGCATTAGAAATTAAATTTATAAACACCTGTTTTAATTGATCTTTATCTCCTGTTATTACATAATTTGATTTAGGCTGTATATCAATATCAATTTTAATATTTTTGTTTTCAGCGGCCATGTAAAAATCCTTATATATGTCTGAAATTAAAACATCTAATAATACCGGTTCATAATTAAGCTTTATACTTTGAGACTCAAACTCTTTTAATATATTTAAGTTGTTTATTAATTTGCCAAACCTAATAACTTCTTCATTAAGATTTATAAGTGTTTCTGTTTTTACCGGAATAACACCATCTACCATCGCCTCAAGGTTATTTTGCAACACATTTAAGGGAGTTCTAATTTCATGGGTAATATCAGACACTAGCCTTTTTCTAAGTTCATCTTGATGTTTTAACTTCCCTGCTAATATATTGATACTTTTTCTTAGATCTTCTAGCTCTTTAATATTACTTTTTACAATTGATTTGGTATTAAAATTCCCTTCAGAGAGAGTAACTGACATCTTAGCCACTTCCCGAATGGGAGCAGAAAACTGTTTTGAGAAGTAAAGACTGACACTAATAATTATAAGAAGAGTGAGTACACCACTTGCAATAATGCTTTTATTGATGGATGTTTTAAAGTTCACATCTTCTTCCGATAATAGCAAGGACGAATACTGGCCAATATCTACATAACCAACTAGCTTACCATCGACATTTATGTTAAAGGTTTTAGATGAATAAACACCGCGATCCTCTACTTGCATATTACCTATGTGCAGCTGATTAGATAAATTTTCAGGGTCCATTCCCCAGACAGGCTTTTTACTTGCATCCATGAGTGTTAAACAGTAATTCCCCATATAGGCCTCGTGCATTAATTCTACACCTGTATCTTTGGTCCATTTACCTTCACGTTTATATGCTTCCTCAAAATAGGAAACAATTCTATCGTATCGTTTATTTTGATTGTCTATCATGTATTGGTTAAACTTATTTGTTACGGTTATATTAACAAATAACGTCACAAGCAAAATGGCAGCAAATGCGCATAAGACAAATAATATACTTAATCGACGGTTTATAGTTGGCATTTAGTGAACACCACCAAATTTGTAGCCTGCCTTCATAACCGTAACTACATATTTTGGATTTTTTGTATCTTCTTCTATCTTTTTACGAATATTTTTTATGTGAACATCGATTGTGCGGTCGTACCCTCTGAAGTCAACCCCAAAGATTTTATCAATTAATTGTTCTCTAGATAAGACTTTTCCTTGGTTTATAACAAGTGTCGAAATAATATCAAATTCATTTGGTGTAAAAGGAATCGCTTCGTTTTTTACTTTCACAGACCTTTTTTCGCGATCAATCATTAAATTCCCATCATCAAAAAGGCAATTTGATGATGAAAATCCAAAGGTTATTCTTCTAAAAAGTGCATTGACCCTCGCAATTAATTCTCTGGGACTAAACGGTTTAATTAAATATTCATCCGCACCTATATTTAAGCCCTCAATTCTATCACTTAATGAACCTTTGGCAGTCAGCATAAAAATATGAACATCTGAGGTTGTACGGATTATTTTGCAGACTTCTTCTCCTCTTATATCTGGCAGCATTAAATCGAGAATCACTAATTGAACATCTTTATGTTTAAAAACCTCTAACCCATTAAACCCTGTTTTTGCACAATGGACTTGGTATCCCTCTTTTTCCAAGTATGCCTTTAGAACAGTGGAGACACTTTCCTCATCCTCAATTAATAAGATTGTATTCATTTCTCTCACCCAGCTTATTTATTGTTTTTTGCCAGTACCTTGTAATTTCAGTATACTAGCTAACAATAGTGTTTAATGGGAAAAAGGCTGACAATTATGTGTCAGCCTTTTTTAAGTAAAGATTATTTCCTTCGAGATTACTCGCTGGGCTCCATAATCCTTATAAAAATTATTCTACATCGTATCCTTGATCGTCGATGGTTTCTTTTATTTTGTCCAAAGAAACTTCTTGATTATTATATTCCACGTCAACAGTGTTTGCTTTTAAATTTACCTTTACAGCATTAACACCTTTTAGCTCTCCAACATTTCCTTCGACTGCTTTCACACAGTGCTCGCAGGACATGCCTTGTACGTTTAATGTTATCTTTTCCATCTTAATACTTCCTTTCATGTTAAAAAGTAATTTTGAATAGGAGAATAACTCCTTATGTTCATATTACCATACCCCCCCATCCTATGTTAAGGACCATGGTAGGTTTTTCTATTAAATATTTTATAGTTTCACAAAAAATACACAAACTCTAAACAAACTGTGCTCTTCAACTACCAATTTTATAATGACCAATAAGTTAAAGTATCCAAAAATCCTAATACTATCATAAAAACACCAGCAACCCGTTGAACAACCGTGCCAAACTTCCTTCCTTTTTTCATTAGCATTCCACTTCCTCCAAGGTACCATATGATGAAAATAAATAGTAATAGCGGTAACGCAGTTCCAAGAGCAAAAAGGGATGGGAGAATAACTCCATACGGACTTGACAATACAACAGGCATTAACGTAACGAAAAACAAGATAAACATGGTCGGACAAAAAGCTAAAGAAAAACTAACTCCAAGCATAAATGAACCAAATCGATGATAACGTTTGTATTCCTCCGACCATTTAAATAAATTTAGGGTTCCCTTCAATTTTATTAAGCCCACCATATAAATACCCACCATAATTAAGACTGGGCCCATAATTTTCCGCATCCACGGAAAATATGTGATTAAATTTTGTTCAATTCCTTTTCCCAAGGTCCAGACTATTCCACCCAAAAGAGAAAATGCCACTATCTTACCTAAGGTAAAACTAAGAACATCCTTCCAAACGATTTTCTTTTGTACAGAGCTGTTCCCATACAATGTGATAGCACTGATATTGCCGGTTAGTTGACAGGGTGCAAGTGCTCCCACAAGGCCCAATATTAATGCAAATATGATTGGCCAGGATTCTAAACTATTGGCCATATTAAAAAATGGTTCACTTAAGAAAGAACTTATTTTGCTTAATAAATTGTACATACAATCACCCTAAATAATATTTTAATAGGCTAAGAATAGCATAATTAGATGTAGAAGATGTGAAGACGGTACATTGTTCAAATTATCGACGTTTATTGGCTTTTGGATCCCATGAATGAAAGGAGCCAATTCCTAAATAGGGATTGGCTCCTTTCAAAACTAAGATATTATTTTTGCTATTTATTAGTACTCTAAGTGAAATATTGAATAACTGCATTAGGAAATAATTCACCTATATAGCCACGGATCGTACTTTCTAAATCATGCGCTTGCTCATCAGGGTAAACATACTTTCCAATCCCATAACGGCCCCATTTATATTTCCGTTTTTCTTCATTCATTTCGAGCTTTGTTTTCGGATACCGCTTGGCAATGACATTTTTAGCTGGTTTTGTATAACGGTGCTGGATTAGTTCAAAGGTTAAATCAGGGATCTCCTGTCCTGCTAATTCTTCACTTAATCGTTCAAATAATTCTCGGTATCCCTCTTTCCAGCCCTCGTGCAAATAAATAGGGGCAACAATAAATCCTAACGGGTAGCCTGCATTCGCGACCTTTCTGGCAGCCGTAAGCCGTTCTTCAAAGGAAGAGGTTCCCGGTTCGAAGTTTTTAATCACATATCGGGAATTGACACTAAATCTAAATCTTGTTTTTCCATTGTGTTTGGCATCAAGGAGATGATCAACATGGTGGAATTTAGTCACAAACCTTAATTGACCATATTCTGTTTGTCCAATAAACTCAATAGCCCTTTTTAGTGAATGGGTTAAATGGTCGATCCCAACGATATCGGAGGTACAGGCTGCTTCAAACCTGGTAATTTCAGGTTTCCGTTCATCCATGTACTTCTGTGCCTGCTCAAAAATCTCGTCTAAATTTACATAAGTTCGTATATATGGTTTGCTGCCTAAGGTAGTTTGCAGGTAACAATAATGACAGTGACCCATACAGCCTGTCGCGAGTGGAATCGCATATTCCGCGGAAGGCTTTGAGGTGTCAAATTTGAGCGTTTTTCTAATTCCGACAACTAATGTGGATTTCGCGTTCCTATATTTCTGGAGTTCATTATCACCGGGAATCCCCCTTACCTGGTTATGGGAAGTGGTTTCACGTATTTCCAGCCCTAAATTCGTGAATTTTTCTTTTAACTCCTGGCCCAGTGGATATTCCAATGCTTTGGGTTCAAAATATACAAGCTGCGGCATAAAAGGGTTCAAACTTACTCCCTCTTTTCTAATTGTTTTTTATAGTATGGGTTGTTATTTGAAATGATAGTAAACATTAAGGGAGAGAAGTTTTTCCAAAAGGATTGAGATCAAAAAAAGAGTATCGTGGCTGCGATACTCTTTCGATCGATAACATCTTTAATTAAATTCGTTTTGCCCCAATATATCTTGGCTTCCAGTAGCTATTGTTTGTATAAGTAATCATGACGCCTTTTGAAGATGAAGCCATAATCATTTTACCGGCACCAATATAAATCGCTACATGGGTTGGTTTGCTGGCTTTTGTTGGCGCAAAAAACATTAAATCGCCAACCTGTAAAGAACTTACACGGTATCCTTTTGTATAAAACATGTCGGCTGCTGTCCGTGGCAAGGTTTTTCCTGCTTTAGCAAAAGAATACTTAACAAGTCCTGAACAATCGAATCCACTTGGAGTAATTCCTCCCCAACGATATGGAACACCAAGGTTGGCTTTAGCCACTGAAATGGCTTTTGTGTGATAATAGGCTGCTTTTGCTTTATCACCCGAAGTGGCGAACAAAGAAGTGGTTATTGTAGCTGTCATTACTAAAGCTGCGATAATTTTCTTAATCATTTTTGTTTTCCCCCTTGGAGTGATTTGATACTCATACTATACAAGGAAAGGATAACAGCCAGGTCACAGCTAAATTACAATCCTATTACAAAGTTATATTGATATAATTTTTTTTAAAAAAAAGAACGGGAAAGTTATCCCATTCCTTTTTGTAATTCTATAAACCACACTTTAATTGTGCATTACAATTTGTGCAGGTATTGCATCCGCCGATTTCTTTTACTTTTCCTTTACGGCAGACTGGGCAAGTATTGCCAACTTCAGATCCTATCGTTACGTCTGTTGAACGAAGGTCACTAATCGTGTCGACAAGGACAACATGCTGCTTTGGCTTTTCGTCAAACATAGATAATTGCTCATTGGTATTATCTTCTGCTTTCAAAGTTAATACTTGAGAATCACGCGAACCATCTACATAAACCGTTCCACCTTTTGCACCGCCACGGTAGAGACGCTCATATACCTTCTCAACTTGTTCTACACTGTATCCTTTTGGAGCATTGACGGTCTTACTGATTGAGCTGTCAATCCAGCGCTGAATGACACATTGAACATCTGCATGGGCTTCTGGTGCTAGTTCCATAGCAGCAACAAACCATTTTGGCAGGTTCTCTGGGTCTGCCTCAGGATGTTGGTCTAAATATTCCTGCACGATGTCTGCTTTTACTTCGATAAATTTGCCAAGGCGTCCACTGCGGAAATAAGAGAATGAGAAATATGGCTCTAATCCTGTGGAGACGCCAACCATTGTACCAGTGGATCCCGTAGGAGCAACGGTTAGCAAATGTGAATTTCTAATACCTTTTTCTAAAATTGATTGGCGGATATCATCAGGCATTTTTTTCATAAAGCCTGTGTTAATGAATGCCTGTCTCAACCGATTTGTTTCTTCACGTGTTTCACCATTTAAGAATGGGAAGCTACCCTTCTCTGTTGCTAATTGAACTGAAGTTCTATATGCAGTTGTAGCGATTGTTTCAAATACTTGATCAACAAGCTGGTTTCCCTCTGGTGAACCATACTCTGTTTCACAATAGATAAGAAGATCGTGCAAGCCCATTACACCTAGACCAACACGGCGCTCACCAAGTGCCTGCTTTTTATTTTCTTCTAAGAAATATGGTGTGGCATTTATGACGTTATCTTGCATTCTTACGCCAATCTCGACAGTGTGTTTTAACTTTTCAAAATTAACCGTTTTAGTTTCCTTATCTGCCATTTCTGCAAGGTTTACTGCAGCAAGGTTACATACAGAAAATGGTGCGAGAGGTTGCTCCAATTCTCGCTCTCCTATTTCTAGAAGGATCGGACTATCGCTTACAGTGTAAAATCACACTGGCTCAACCGCTTTAGTCTCTCAGCCTGGCATTACCCTTGGCCCCTATTGCCTTCACCATTATGTGGTCAGGTTCTAAGTCAATTAGGTCGAGTTTTTAACGTGAGGCAAGCACTTTACCACACGGATTTGTCGCAACAACTTGTTGTCCATATGCTTTTGCATTGGTCATGTCGTTAGCATTATCTATAAAGAATATTCCGGGTTCTGCAGAATAGGTGGCACAAATATTAATTAAATTCCAAAGTTCTTTTGCTTTAATTTTTTTGTAAACACGAACTTTGTGACCAAGTTTTTCCCATTCACGCACGTCACCAACTTTATGCCATTCTTCATTGTAAATTTTCATTTCCTCTTGATCATAATGTTCAACATATGGGAAACGAAGTTCATATTCACTATCATTTTCAACAGCTTCCATAAACTCTTTTGTTAAACAAACGGAAATGTTGGCTCCAGTTAAGAATTCAGAATTGTGAACGGTGTAATTTCCACCAACTAATAATTTTTCTTCAGCATGTTCAATAATTTGAACATCAAACCCACCATTTCCAGGAATGTCTTTATAATTTACAATCCCCTGGTACATAGCAGTCTCCTGCAGGGTTAATGGAGTAAATTTGAGTTTTTCTTGCGCATGCTTTTTAATCGTTTCATCTTTTGTATTTTCAATTAAGAATCGTAAAATTCTAGGATTTTGCATTTTAGAAATAATAAATTCAATAATGTCTGGATGCCACGTGCTTACCGTCCTTTTCAGGATATTTACTCTGTTTTTCAACAGACGGTCTAGACTATATCATCACCCTCAGCTTTACACTGTTAGGGGCCGGGCGCTTATGAGAGTTTATTGTTGGGACTCACCCTCTAGTCGTTGAACCTTCGCCAAAACCAATGCCCTTTGACGCTTGGCTGCAGATTGTCCAATACTTGCAATTTTTAAAGCATTCACGCTCACCGTTTCCAGTCACGTTGTAGCTTGCAAGTCTCTAAGGAATTCCCTGCAATTCACCCGATTTTCTAATCATTCATTTTCTGAATGATGCGGACTAGTGCATCTTAATTAATCCGCCAACATTATCATCTGTGCTCCACGCTTTTTTGTTACACCTCTATATCGAGCGGCTAGGTCATTTCTGCCTAGCTCTCATGCTTTCACATGAGATCAGACTATATCATCAAGGAAGAAAACTTTGTAAATTTCCGATTTAATTTGATATCTCCATATTTATACATTTCTATTGAAATCAAACGTATTTCAACAATACTGCTGATATACAAATCTGCACAACCCTGTTTAGGTGTAATTGAATTAACATTCCTCGCATATCCGTTTGATTTTAGAAATGATAATATTGACTTTAACATTTCAATATTGCCAGTAAAGCCCATTCTTGCTTTTTGATAGCCATTTCTTTTATATACTCTAATATGACCATCTGCATCGAAAAAACCTCTAAGAAAAGCCCATTTCAAGCTATCTTCTTCAAAAGGAATCCAACTTTCAAATCCGGTTTTCCTCGGGCCAATACCTAGCTTAATTAAGTCGTTGCACATCTTAGTGGAATTTATTACTAAAGAATATTTGTTTTGTTCATTCTCTTTATTTTTTTTACGAAATTTAACTGCGTTTTCCATGTTAAATTCTTTAGCAATATCATAAATAAGTTGTTTATCTTCTTCAGCCAACGATAGGACCAATCTCTTAGATTTAACCCGATCCGAAATAGTACCGTCACCAGTAATATAACCTAAAATATATGCTTGATTGGGATTCTTTATATCAGTGAAGAAGTTTTCATCATATTTATAAATTTTACTTTTAAGTTTTCCACCTTCACCAGAAGTTCTTGGATTAATGAATTGGTTTTCATCATTCCACCTTTTAATAGTACCACGACTAATATTTAGCTTTTTAGCAATATCTACTTGACTAAAGCCATTATTATGGAGGTAAATAATTTCTCTAATTATAGCTTCCTTGTCTCGTGCCCCATAAGGCCGTCTCCGACACGTATGGTTTACTTTCACCTTTGATTTCATAAACTATCATCCTCTTTTTAAGGTTTTAGGTAGAATCTTTAGGTGATTTCAATAGTCGTTGAACGTTCATCTCCGTTTCCAGAGACGCTTCGCTGCTGATTGCCCAATCCCTATCATTTTTTAACCGTCACGCTCACCGTTGCCAGTCACGTTGTGGTTGATAAGACTCTAAGGGTGTTCCAGCAATTCACGAGATTTTAATCCCGCCGTTAGGAGCTAGTTAACGGGATCCGCCTTGCTCAACCAAATGTGTCAATTTCGCAATATCATCCAACCATGAAACCGAACCAGAGGATTTACCATTCACACCTCTTGCTAACGTATTTCGTGGTCTCAACGTTGAGCCATTCGTACCAACACCGCCGCCGCGGCTCATTATCTCCATCACCTGCTTACGGTGATCAGATATTCCTTCGCGTGAATCCGGAACAAAAGGCATCACATAACAGTTAAAATAAGTAACGTCCGTATTTGCCCCTGCCCCATAAAGTACACGGCCTGCAGGAATAAAATTCAAATTAACAAGCTCTTGATAAAACTTATCAGTCCACTCTTTACGCTTTTCTTCGGTTTCTTCCACCTCGGCTAGGCCTGTTGCATTCCTTTTGGCTATTTGTTCATAGAAGAGCTCGAGTGGCTTTTCAATGACATCTAAAGAACGGACAATTATTCCCGTATTTACTTCTTCAGGATCATCAAGCACACCTCTAAATTCCTCTTCAACTAAAACTTTTGCCCTTTTTCGTTCCCAATCAATTTCCTTGATGATTCCAAGACCGCGGGCAGGAAATTTCGGATCCTCCTTAATGGTTAAAACAACAAAGTCACCTTGTGTAAGAGTAATTTTGGCTGTGTCTTTAAAGGTGTAGCGGTCTAGCATGACCAATCGAGAAACGCCCTTGTGAGTTATTTTCATATCTGGGGTTACCGGGTGCACCTGGGGAAATAAGCGGATATCCTCATTCAGCCTTTCAAAATCAATATTCATTTTTTGTCTAAAAACTACAGACATGAGAACAACTCCTTTTAAGATAAATCTGTATCTTGTGTTAGATTCTAGTAAGCTATGCTAAATCTAGTTGTCTTAATAAACATACGTTAACACAATTAAATCATAAAAATCAACATATAGTACCGAAAATATTTTCGACACCACTATATATTGTGTAACCTGCAAACAATCATTATTTTGTCAAACTCAAAAAAAACTAGAAATAGAAGAAAAGAAAAGCTTTTTCGCAGAATTCCGCAAAATACAGGAAAATTTAACAAAATTCGAGCCTTGCCACTTTTAAAAAAAAGGAATAAATGAAAAAAGCGGCTGGGCCGCTTCAATGAGTTCTGCTTTGAAGTAAAAAATTTAAATGCAAAACTGAACTATATATAAACACTGCTTTTGTACGAAAATCAGCAAGTGAATTTGCACTAAAAACGCTTGGTAACCGAACAATTTTTAGAAAGTGTCAGACACATATTTGTAAGAGGATTTCATGACTTCGGACAGGACTGACGTAATTTTTCCATATTCTGTCCAAAGTTACCCCGACTTCGGACACTACCGATGTAATTTTTCCATATTCTGTCCAAAGTTACCCCGACTTCGGACACTACCGATGTGATTTTTCCATCTTCTGTCCAAAGTTACCTCGACTTCGGACACCACTGATGTGATTTAACATTTTGTGTCAGAAGTTGCCTCGACTTCGGACACTACCGATGTGATTTTTCCATCTTCTGTCCAAAATTTGCCTCGACTTCGGACACCACTGATGTGATTTTTCCATCTTCTGTCCGAAGTTGCCTCGACTTCAGACACCACTGATGTGGTTTTTCCTTTTTCTGTCAAAAGTTACCTCAACTTCGGACATCACTGATGTGGTTTTTCCTTTTTCTGTCAGAAGTTACCTCGACTTCGGACACCACTGATGTGATTTAACATTTTGTGTCAGAAGTTGCTTGCTTCTATCTACCTTTTATAATTCCATTCATCACTTTCATATCGTTCTTTCGCAATTTTATTAACATATGCTAGTTCTTCTTCCGTTAACTGATAGGGTTCTAGTTCTATATTCAACCCTTCAGCAAATCCTTTGTAAAAGGCCTCCTTCGCTTCCTCCAGGGTAATTTTCCTTGGACTAATCGCATTAATGGCAACAGCCTTATCCTTGAAAGCCTTCTTCATTCGTTCCTTTACCCGTTCATTAGAATATTTGAATAAACTAAAAAGCTTATCTTCATCTAAATCCAATAAAATCGAGCCATGCTGGAGAATAACACCTTTTTGTCTTGTTTGCGCGCTTCCTGCTACCTTTCGTCCTTCCACAACGAGCTCATACCAGCTTGGAGCATCAAAGCAAACAGCAGAGCGTGGATTTTTCAAGGCATTACGCTCTTCAGCTGTTTTAGGTACAGCAAAATATGCTTCAAGTCCTAAAAAGTGAAACCCTTTTAATATTCCTTCGGAGATTACACGATAGGCTTCTGTAACAGTTTTAGGCATCTCTGGATGTTCTTCAGATACGATGACACTATATGTAAGCTCATGCTCATGAAGCACACCACGGCCGCCTGTAGGTCTTCTGACAAACCCTAACTTGTGAGCTTTCACTGCCTCCATATCAATTTCTTTTTCAACCTTTTGAAAGTAACCTACAGATAAGGTAGGCGGATTCCAGCCATAAAACCGGATAACTGGCGGGAATTTTCCTTCACTATGCCAATCGAGTAACGCTTCATCTAATGCCATATTAAAAGATGGTGAGCCATTACCCGAATCAATAAAACGCCATACTTCTTTTTCCATTCAAAAACCTCATTTTTATTAATTTATGTCGATTTTAGTCTACCAAAATCTGATAGGAATTCAAAATAAGATGAATTTGGTATAATAATCTTTAGCAAAAGCAAAAGAATTTTTCCAATTCATCTTTATCTTTCTCAAAAGGACTTATATAATAAACTAGTGCAGGCAAGCTTGAAAGGAGCAAAAAGAAGTTGAGTTCACTTATTTCATTAATAATTATTATTGCAGCAGTTATTATCTACTCCGTTTTTACCTTTTTCTATCAAAAAAGAATTGTTAAAACGGTTACAGAAGAAGAGTTCCGTGCGGGATACAGAAAGGCACAACTTATAGATGTTCGTGAAGCGAATGAGTTCGATGGCGGTCATATTTTAGGAGCGCGAAATATCCCCATGTCACAATTGAAAATGCGTATGAGAGAAATTAGACAGGACATGCCTGTCTACTTATATGATCAAAACGGCATGCGTAGTGCTCGTGCGGCACAGTTTTTATACCGCAAAGGATATAGAGACTTAACCCAGCTTCAAGGCGGGTTTAAAAAATGGACAGGTAAAGTAAAAGCAAAGAAATAAAGCACAATTTTAAGGCTCCGGAGAATACTCCAGAGCCTTTTATTGTGGAATAATTGCCCTTCATAAATTAGAAAGGTCAGATTCCTTTTAAGAATCTGACCTTTATTTTATCATTAGGCTCTTTGATATTTTAAAATAGGCTTCCGTGCAGCCATTGTTTCATCCAAACGACCTACAACCGTGGTATGCGGGGCCTCTTGAACAATCTCAGGATTTTCTTCTGCCTCTTTTGCAATTTGAATCATTGTATCAACAAATGAATCAAGGGTTTCTTTTGATTCTGTTTCAGTCGGTTCAATCATGATACATTCTTCTACATTTAACGGGAAGTAAATGGTTGGTGGATGATAGCCAAAATCAAGCAGTCGTTTCGCAATATCGAGCGTTCTTACCCCTAGTTTTTTCTGACGTTTTCCACTAAGGACAAATTCATGCTTGCAATGTTTATCAAATGGTAAATCATAATACTCAGCTAATCTTCTCATCATATAATTCGCATTTAAAACCGCATACTCTGTTACGGCTTTTAAGCCATCTGGTCCCATAGAACGAATATACGTATAGGCACGAACATTAATACCAAAGTTACCATAGAAAGGCTTCACTCGGCCAATTGATTGGGGAAGATCATAATCAAGCACAAATTCTTCGCCGCGCTTCGAAATAACTGGTTTTGGCAAGAACGGGATAAGATCTGCTTTTACCCCAACAGGACCGGAACCAGGACCGCCGCCGCCATGTGGACCTGTAAAGGTTTTATGAAGATTTAAATGCACAACATCAAAGCCCATATCGCCAGGACGAGCTTTTGAAAGAACGGCATTTAGGTTAGCACCGTCATAATAAACCTTACCACCTGCGTCATGGACAATTTCAGCAATTTCAAGAATTTGTTCTTCAAATAGTCCAAGTGTATTAGGATTGGTTAACATGAGGGCCGCCGTATCATCTCCTACTACTCGTTGTAAATCCTCCAGGTCAACAAGTCCCTTTTCAGTTGATTTGACCGTAATCGTTTCAAAACCAGCAATCGTAGCTGACGCAGGATTTGTTCCATGAGCTGAATCTGGAACAATTACTTTTGTCCGCTTAAAATCAGATCTAGCTTCATGATAGGCACGAATTAGCATTAATCCAGTCCATTCACCATGTGCACCCGCAGCTGATTGTAAGGTCACTTCATCCATCCCAGTAATTTCAATTAAGTGCTGCTGAAGGTCATACAATAACCCTAGTGCCCCTTGGACAGAGCTTTCGTCCTGTAGTGGATGCAAATGGGCAAACCCACTAAAACGGGCCACATTTTCGTTAATTTTCGGATTATACTTCATCGTACACGAACCAAGCGGATAAAATCCCGAATCAAGGCCGTGGTTTCTTTTAGACAGTGCAGTATAATGACGCATGATGTCTAGCTCAGAAACTTCTGGCAGTTCAGGCTCCTCTTCACGTACATAACCTTCTGGAAGAAGACTGCTGAGCTCTAACTCTGGTACATCCATTTCTGGAAGGCTGTATCCGATTCGATCTGGAGTACTACGTTCAAAAATGAGTGCTTGGTCTTGATTATGCATGCAGATCCCCCAATTCTTTCACTAAAGTATCGATCTCTTCCTTTGTTCTCACTTCTGTAACGGCCAACAGCATATGGTTAGACAATTCAGGATAGTCCCGCCCTAAATCATAGCCTCCGATGATACCTTTTTGTAATAATTTTTGATTACATTCTTTAACTGGCCTGTTTAATTTCACGATGAATTCATTAAAGGAATATCCATCATAAACAACTTCAAAGCCAGCCTCTTTGAACGCTGTTTTGGTATAGTGTGCTTTTTGTAAGTTGGCTGCGGCCATTTCTCGGACACCTTTTTTTCCTAAAGCCGTCATCGCAACTGATGCAGCAAGGGCATTTAGAGCTTGATTCGAACAAATATTAGAGGTCGCTTTTTCACGGCGAATATGCTGTTCACGAGCTTGAAGTGTTAAAACGAACCCTCTGCGTCCTTGGTCATCAACAGTCTGACCGACCAAACGTCCAGGTACCTTCCGCATTAATTTGTTGGTTACGGCAAAATAACCACAATGCGGCCCGCCAAAGGCAGTTGGAATACCAAATGGTTGTGCATCACCAATCACAATATCAGCACCAAACTTTCCAGGAGGAGTTAAGATCCCAAGGGATAATGGATTGCTGCTAACCACAAACATTCCTTTCTGCTCATGGATTATTTCCTCCACCTCTTTTAATGGCTCAATTCTGCCAAAGAAATTTGGGTATTGGACAATCACTGCAGCAACATCGGAACTTACTATTTCCTTTAGCGCCTCAATATCTGTTATGCCTTCTTTTACGGGGACTTCAACTACTTCAAGATTTTGTCCCTTTGCATAGGTTTTAAGAACATCACGATACTCAGGATGAACAGCACTAGACACAACCACTTTTTTTCGTTTTGTGTGTCCTGCACTAAGCATGGCAGCTTCGGCAAGTGCTGTACCGCCATCATACATAGAGGAGTTCGCAACGTCCATTCCCGTTAACTCACAAATCATCGTTTGGAATTCAAAAATGGCTTGGAGCTCACCTTGCGAAATCTCAGGCTGATAGGGTGTATAAGCGGTATAAAATTCTGAACGAGAAATAACGTGATCCACAATCACAGGCATGTAATGGTCATAAACGCCAGCACCTAGAAAAGACACATTTCTTTTTAGGTCTGCATTCTGGTCTGCTAATTGATATAGTTCTTTCAGTAAAGCCGGCTCAGACTTAGCTGCTTTAATATTATACTCACCCTTGAATCTAACTTTTTCAGGGATATCGCTAAACAACTCATCAATTGAAGAAACACCAATTGTGTCAAGCATTGCCTTTATATCTTGTTTAGTCATAGGTAAATAGCGATGTTTCATAAACCTAGCTCCCTCCATGATTTACTTTTCTCTTTTATAAAAAGGTGTTGGAACTACTTTAGCTTTTAGGCGTTTACCGCGTATTTCAACTTCTACCTCAGAATTTAATTCGGCAAACTCAGTTTTAATCAGGGCAAGTCCAATATTTCTCTTTAATGTAGGTGACTGTGTTCCAGTTGTTACTTCGCCAATTTGTTCCTCACCCTTATAAACTGGATAACCGTGACGAGGAATTCCTCGGTCAATCATTTCAATTCCTGCTAATGTTCTAGTTAAGCCTGCTTCTTTTTGCTTCTTAAGGGCTTCTTTACCGATGAAATCAGCTTCCTTATTTAACTTCACGGCAAAGCCAATCCCTGCTTCAAGGGGTGAAATTTCCGGTGAAAGTTCTTGACCATAGAGAGCTAACACTGATTCAAAACGGAGAGTATCGCGAGCCCCTAGCCCGCAAGGAAGAACCCCCTCTTCTTTTCCGGCTCGTAGTATAGCTTTCCAAAGACCGACGGCATCTCTAGCATCACAATACACTTCAAAACCATCTTCACCCGTGTATCCAGTTCTTGATACAAGAGCCTTTTTGCCATTTATATGTACTGCTTGCTGAAATTTAAAAAATCCTATTTCACTTAGATTTGTTTCCCCGGCTAGCTTTTGAAGGACTTTTTCAGCAAGCGGGCCTTGAAGTGCCAGCTGGGCTGTCTTATCAGATAGATTTTCAAGGCTGACATCCCCCTCAACATGATCCTCAAGCCATTTGTAATCTTTATCAATATTAGATGCATTCACAACTAGTAAATAGTGATGGTCCTCCATTTTATAGACAAGCAGATCATCAACTGTTCCACCGTTTTCATAACACATGGCCGTGTACTGTGCCCCGCCATTTTTTAGTTTTGAAATGTCATTAGTCATCATTTTTTGCAAATAACTTAAACTGTCTGGGCCTTTCACTTCCACTTCACCCATATGGGAGACATCAAACAAGCCAGCACGAGTGCGGACGGCTTCATGTTCCTCCTTAATGCTTGAGAATTGGACCGGCAGCTCCCAGCCGCCAAAGTCAACGGTTCTTCCCCCATTTTCTTTATACACATCGAATAGCGGAGTTCGTTTTAATTCAGTCATCCAAGTGTCCCCCTTCAATCTGTTCCAAAATATTTTTAAACGAATAAGAGATTGAATCCATTTACAGATCCGGGCAAGTTGTTATCCTACTATCATTTACCAAATTTTTTAACCATTGGGTAAGATGAGAGCAGGCATAAAAAAAGACAGGGACCTCCCTTTATTCCTAAAGGCGGTCTCTGTCCTTGCACCTGAAAGTTTACCTAAAAAGGTTTTCCCCTTTGGTGGCTGCTCGTTCTGAATCAGCGCTCTCCAGAGTAGCGTCAAACAAGAGTTCTTTTGCCTGAGAGATTCACATTAATTGTTTGCTCCTTCGGCGCTACCTAGGTAGTCTCTCCCCTTGTTGTCATTCGCATTATAATATTTTCCAATTTGGTCATACTAACTATACTTGAAAATAAATTACCTTATTAAAATATTTAAAACATTCAAAGCTATTACCATCCTACCATTAAAACAATACATTGAGCAATAACTTTATAATAAAAGTAAAAGCACATTATTCTGGGAAAAATTAACGTTAAACAGAAGTCTAACTGTATAAAAAAAGGAGCTGAAATGATGTCGGTCGAAATTGAATTTGAATCGTCTTGGCAAGATGACTTTTTACATAGAATTGACAATGATGGTCCCTGGGGAAATTGGGAGCTTTTCAAACTAGCAATTGATGTTGAAAATCACTTGGTTATACCAGAATTTGAAGGCTTGCAAGCTCCGAAGCATTTACCTAACTTAACACCGCTCCCGCATCAGCTTGAAACAGCTAAACAAGTAATTGAAAATATGAATGGCAAAGCCATCCTAGCTGATGAGGTTGGATTAGGAAAAACAATTGAAGCAGGTTTAATTTTAAAAGAATATATGATTCGCGGGTTGGTCAAAAAGGTGTTAATTCTCGTTCCTGCCTCCTTAGTTACCCAATGGGCAATCGAGCTAAATAGCAAATTTTTCATCCCAGCCATTACCCAAAAGAAAAGTTATGTGTGGGAACAGTGCGATGTAGTAGTATCATCGATTGATACTGCCAAACGAAATCCACATCGAGACATTATTTTTAAACAAGACTATGACCTTATTATCATTGATGAAGCCCATAAACTTAAAAATAATAAAACAAAAAACTACGAATTTGTTCAGAACTTAAAAAAGAAATTTTGTTTATTACTGACGGCAACACCGATCCAAAACAGAGTGGAAGAAATCTTTAATTTAGTTTCCTTATTAAAACCAGGGCACTTAGGCAGTGAAACCTCTTTCTTTGAAAAGTACAAACGAGATGCTCGTTCCTTAAACGACAATGAGCATTTAAAAGAATTAGTAAACAAGGTTATGATTCGAAATCGTCGTGCAGATACGGGGATTGAATGGACAAAACGACAAGTTGAAACCATTCCAATCGAATGTTCGTCAGCAGAGAATGAACTTTATGAGGCTATTACATTGTTAAGAAGTGAGGGTGACTGGGCCCAGACAAGTGCTTTCTCTGTGATGACATTACAGCGTGAGGCTTGCAGCAGCAGGGAAGCCGTTTACTATACGCTAAAAAACATGCTCCAAAAAAAAGAGGATCCGTCCCCTGCCTTTAAGGAACAAATTGACTTCTTAATTAAAAAAGTCGAAGCGGTTCAGCAAAACTCCAAAGCAGAAAAAGCCCTTGAATTAATACAAAAAATCAATGACAAAGTAATCATCTTCACTGAATATCGTGCAACACAGATGTACCTGCAATGGTACTTAAAGCAGCATGGTATCACCTCTGTTCCTTTCCGCGGCGGTTTCAAACGTGGAAAAAAAGACTGGATGAGAGAACTATTTCAAAAAAACGCCCAAGTACTCATTGCCACCGAGGCGGGCGGCGAAGGGATCAATTTACAGTTTTGTAATCATATTATTAATTTTGATTTACCATGGAATCCGATGAGACTTGAACAGCGGATCGGCCGGATTCACCGTCTGGGGCAGGAGAAGGATGTCATGATTTATAATTTTGCCATAAAAAATACGGTTGAGGAACATATCCTTAAATTGCTATATGAAAAGATTCACCTATTTGAAAAAGTGATTGGCGAATTAGATGACATTCTAACGAAACTGGAATTTGGAAATATTGAAGACCATTTAATTGATATTTTTGGACAATCTAGCTCAGAGGGTGAAATGCGAATTAAAATGGACAATTTATCTTCTATGATTGAATTTGCACAATCGATGAAGGAGGAAGATTCCCATGCAGCAGCAGGAAATTCATAATTTTTTATTGAAATATTTTCAGGCAAATGATTGTCCCATCATCGAAAATAAATTAGGGTATTTAACCGTTCAGCTAACCGTTGAACTGGACAAAGAATTGATGAACCGCCCTTTTTATTGGCACTATTTAGAGAAAACAGGCGGGGTTCCAAATCCGATGCAGTTGACCTTTGTTACTAATCAAAAGGACGTTCCGGAGACGATCAAGGGGGAAGTCATCCATTTTGGTTCGCCGCGGCTTCATCAAATTTTTGATTCAACAAAAAAGTTAGCCAATTACATTCGTCTATATGAAAGTCATCAGCATGTACATCAACAAACGCCATTAATGCCTTGGTTGTGTATGAATGTGAAAATCTCCTATCAATGTGACAGAAAGCGTGACATTTTTAAGTCAATCGGCTTACAGCTTATTAATGGCCAAATGGTAGAGGATTTTCATAACCGCTTACTTAAGATCCCATTAACACCTAAAATTCCAGATTATTCCTTTACCTTATCACCTTTAGTAAAACCCAAAAGCGGGATGGGCAGAATCGAAACGTATTTAAAATCTGTAATCCGTGAGGATGACCATTCATGGGCGGACGATGCACGGAAACGCTGGGACCAAGACTTACGATTATTACACCATTTTTACGAAGATGCAGAAGAAGAAAGTAAGAATTATGAAACAGAAAAAAAGGCACTCCAAGAACAATACGAACCAAAAATCAACATATCCTTTATCAACGGTGGTCTCTTCTATTTAACCGAAAAAGCAATTTAAGAACCTTTATATTTAGGTGTTAGACACTATGCGAATAGACCAAATGGTGCCAGACACCCTTTTTAAATTCACTAAAAAAATATTTAAAAATTTATTAAAATAAAAAGAGGAATAGATAGAAATATGTCGAATAATTAGCAATGAAAAAATGAAAAGGTGGTGTTACTCATTGTTAGTTCTATTGAGCTTTTAGCAAATCGAATTATTTCAGATGCCGCTAGGAATCAAGCAACAGATATTCACATTATTCCTCGGAAGAAAGACACACTTGTTCAAATCCGTTTAACTAACAAACTCATTCCCCGCTTATCCCTTCCAAAAGATGAATGTGACAGATTAATTTCCCATTTTAAATTCACCGCCAATATGGATATCGGGGAAAGAAGAAGACCCCAAAGCGGAGCTATCTTTTGTGAGGTAGATGGACAACTAATGGGCCTCAGACTTTCAACTCTTCCCTCCAACAACAGAGAGAGCCTTGTCATCCGATTATTACCCCAACAGGAGCAAATTCCTTTTCATCAACTTTCTTTATTTCCGGGAATGACCAGAAAGCTGCTAGCACTCCTCAAACATGCACATGGATTAATCATATTCACAGGTCCGACTGGTTCGGGCAAGACTACTACTCTCTACTCCCTATTAAATGAAACAGCTCACCTATTCCACCGTAACGTCATTACACTCGAAGATCCAATTGAAAAAAACTACGACTCCGTCCTGCAAGTTCAAGTGAATGAAAAAGCCGGTGTCACTTATGCTGCTGGATTAAAGGCTATTCTCCGCCATGATCCTGACATTATAATGGTGGGAGAAATTAGGGATGCAGAAACAGCAAAAATAGCTGTCCGGGCTGCACTGACCGGTCATTTGGTACTTTCAACGATGCATACACGGGATGCAAAAGGGGCTGTTTTCCGTCTCCATGAATTTGGGGTGAATTGGTTAGAGGTCGAACAGACACTGATTGCCGTCACAGCCCAAAGATTAGTAGAGCTTACATGTCCATTTTGCGAGGGCGAGTGCGCGCCACTATGTTATTCCTATAGCCGCTGGAAAAGAGCAAGTGTGTTTGAACTATTAGCAGGCAGAAATCTGAACATGACCATGAAAGCAGCAAAAGGAGAAAAAATCGACTTTCATTATCGGACGCTCAGAGATGTTATTAACAAAGGTATTGCTCTTGGTTACATTCAAGAATCAGAGTACGAACGGCTGGTGTTTGATGATGAACCATCATAAATGGCCAGTTAGTGAGCAAGCAAGTTTCTTAAAAAGAACAGGGGAATTACTCGCCAGGGGATACCCAATTGCCGAAGCAATTGAAATTACAGACACTATAAAATTGATATTACATCATGTATAAAATTTAACACGTTCCACTTGGTGTAAAGGCTTCTATTTCCCATCCATTTTGTGGTACTTTTTAAGCTGCTTAACATCAAAATAATTTCGAATTAGAATAAACAGATACAGATTGATTATTGTGTCTAACTTAAGAGAAAAGGCTATGAACCATAGTTTCAATAGCATATTCTTGATTAGATGTTAAATTAACCCCATCTTCAGTTAAAGTTTTAATAAGTGATTTTTGGGAAGATGACACTGTTTTACGTACAATGGATAGAAGAAATTCAGCACATTCAACGTAATGATCCAAAGTAATAACTATTGAGTCAGCATAAACTCTCATCGAATTACCATTCATTTTAATTTTCTGACGTAGATACTTATTTGTGTATACTCCCCCATGATGAACAATTAAATTTCTGTCTCTTAAAATTTCATTATATTTTTCTATTTGATCTTTGGAAAAAGGAGTTATTTTCAATAAATGATTGAATAAGGAGTTTATATTGGTAGCCGTACCAAAATCAAATTGTTCGGATACTAAAGAACCCAACTTAAAATTTAATTCATCGCCCAGATTTATAATATCTGAAACATCAATATTAACTTCTCTCTTGTTCTCTTTAAGTTTCAGTACCAAGGGATTATAAATATTTATTAAAGAAGCAAAGTGATTCTTAAAAAAAGCTTCTGTGTATGAAACCAGTCCAATAAAACAAACTTCATTTATTGAAGTGTTTATCTTATCGCGGTTTTCAGAATTAATAATACTTAGTAATTCCGAATAAACAACTTCAAAGTTTACCAATGCAGGAATCCACCCAATAAAATAATCCATTGGACTTTCAGGACAACTCATAAATTCATCTCCATAAAATTTAATAGTATACTTTTTTAAACCTTATTAACAAAATATCTTCCCTATGGTATTCTATAAGTCTTTTGGACTATTTTACCATAAATTTCATATTAATCCCAAACAACTTTCCTTTATCAGTTTCGGTATTCCTACATCTGAAAAATAAACAAAAAAGAAGCAACTGGTTCAGATAAGATGAACAAAAGCTTCTTCTTGTCTTTCAAAATTTTTCTAATAAATTATTTAATTACATTCCCACTTTTTCAAGTCCTTCTATTTCAATAGCCCTTTCAATCAACTGCTTCTTTAGAATTTCCATTCTGTCTGCTTCATTTGAAAGATAGTAGTCAAAAATATAATCATCTGCTATCTCGTCATCAGGTAAAAATCCACAATATTCAAGTATACTACTAGTATAGGAACTACTTTGAATCGATACACCTAATTTTTCCAAACAGCTTTCCAATTCATTGGTGTCATCAAATCTGTCGTACAACCAAGTAATGCTTTCGTTAATTTTCAGTAGAACAATCGGCAGCACATCCCTATCTAATTTAGAGATGTTATCAATAATTTGAATTGTTTTCATTTCCATAATTCATCACCTCAACACCCAATTATATAGTAAAAAACCTTAAACAATTTTGCTTAATTTTACAATATTGGTAATTTAATATTTTTGTTATTTTGAAGAAAAATATGCAAAAAAATAAAACACCTGATTCCAGTAAAGGAACAAGGTGCTTTTTTGATTATTAATATTCAATAACAATTATTCAATGATTCCTTTTTCACGTGCTTCTGATACTGCTTTGTTTAACTGATATGGAAGTTTTCCGTAACTTAAAGCATCATCAATTTCTTTTATAGGAACGATTAAACTTTCATATCCAGCACCAACTGAAACCATGTTCAACGCTTCAAAGCTTCCTGAAACATAGCTGTTTTTCTTAATACCCATTTTTATTTTCAGCCTGTCCAGTTTTCTTTCAGGTTCAACTAGTTCATTATACTTTTCACGTGCTTCCAGCATCTTATTTAAGTATTCTTGTTTACTGTTTAGCAGTTCCATTTGAAGCTTCTTTAACTCCTTTTGGTGGTTCTTCATTACTTTACTTCTTTCAGCTTCCAGTTCTTCAATTACTGCATTAACATCTTCATTTTTGTATGCATCAATTAAAGATATTTCCTTTTGAAGTTCCTGAACTTGCTTCTGAAGTGCTTGAACCTTTCCAGCTTCTGTTTCATAGGTTGCTTCTGATACTTCTGAAAGTAATTTCATCTTGTGTAAATCCTTCAGCATAGAATTTTGATCCTGAAGTTTTGCTTGTAAATCAATCAGTTCCAGTTGCTTCTTTTCAAGTGCTTCCTGATAACGTGATTCAGTGCTATCAGCTTTATTAAATAGATTCTCCATACCTTTAAAAATTTTCAACATGTTATTATTCCCCTTTTCCATTCAATTTTTCTGTAAGTTCAATTACTGCCTTTGAAAGTAAAGTAATATGTTCTTGCATTTCTTCAGCACTCATTTTCTTTACTGGTTCAGAAGTTGCTTTTGTTTCCTTTTCTTGTGCTTCCTTTTCTCGCTGGTTCTGAATATCAGCTTGTTTTTCTCTTAATTTCCTTTCACGTTCTTCAGCTTGTAAACGAATACCTTCACGAATATCAATCAATGGGTTATAGTTGTCCATTTTCTTCTTCCCTTTCCATTTCTTCAATTTCAAGTTCTGCTTCAGGTTTGTTTGTACCTTTTAAACGCTGAAGTAATACGGCTTTTCTTTCTTCAACTGTTTTTGCTGAAGTACTTGCAGCTGAACCAACATTTACTGTTAAACCTAACTTTTCAGCTTCCATACGGTTTGATGCATCAATAATTGGTTTAAACATGTTGTAAAACTGGTTCATTTCATCCTTACTCATAGATTCTTTTTCAACGAACTGCATCACTTTTATCCGGAATTTTTCAACTGCTGATAGTACATCAGAAGGAATTAACACTTCATTCAGTGCATTCACATATTCATTAAATTCAGGTTGTTCTTTGAATTGATAAAAGGTTTTAGTCGAGATACCATGTTTACTGCAAAAATCAGCAACAGTAAAACCATCTTGCAACCTAGTAACTACTAAATCTTGTGCAACCCTTACTTGTCTTTCATCCAGTCCATATGGAATTGGTACATCTGTAAATGTTTTGTTTTCTTTAGTCATATTTGATCACCCTTATTTTGCATATATTATTTCTGTCTTGGTTGTTCCACGTGGATTTACATTTACCCACTTATTGATTAATTCCTGTACATCCTTAGTATTCAAATTAGTATCAAGCATCCGATTCACAAGAACCAAGGAACGCTTCACATTCACATTCTTTCTTGATAGCTGGAATTGTAATTCCTGCATATCCACCAGTAGTTTATTTCTTGATTTCTTGATACGCTGGATATACGCAACCCTATGTGACATATGTTTTTCACTATCATATTTCATTTCATAGTTGAAAGGAGTTTTGCTGATAGATTCAAGAGTTTCAGCAACAAGTACATTTAAAATAGGTTGTTGTTGTCTGTAAGTATCAGTAAGTAATGCTTGTTTGATATATTCAAGGTTGTTTAATAAGTGCTGGTGTTTTACTTCCATTTCCTTTATTCCCTTCCTTTTAGTACATTCTGTAATAGCACAATTTCTTGTTGTCCAATTCCTTCATCAGCTAGTACTTTCATTACTCTTACTTGTAATTTTGGTGTGAATGTTGCAACACCTTTTTCAATCTTGCAAATTAATGATTCTGAAACTCCAATTTCTCTTGCCAGTTCATTTTGCGATAGTTTTGCTAATTGTCTGCAATACTTTAGTAACTTGTAATTCAGCATAGTTAAACACCTTCCTTTTTTCAGTTTTGCATTTTGGTAATTTCATGTAAGTTCAATTTTCTTGATTAATAGAATAAAAAAACAGGTATGCTGGTTTTGATCCAACACACCCTGAACACAATCAAACAAAAAAAGGAATTTTATAGGCAGTAAATCTAGTTGCTTAAGTGATTACATTAAAAACAACACTGTATAACTTTCCTGTATATAGGTTCTTGAGAGACACAAAAAGTAAGTCAAGAATTTTGAATTATTTTCTCGTAGGTACATATTTTTTTATTACACTGACAACTTGTAATTGTTCAGCATCAGTTTTAAATATATTTCTTGTATTAGTGGTTATTGTTGTATGGATATTGTTAAGTTAAAGATTCTTTAACGGAAGCAACACGTTATTTTTAACAAGTACCATTAAACATTCTTTAACAGGAAAAGCAGCAAGTTAAAAAAATTTTACCAAGTTTATTTTTGGCACTTCCTGATAATGTAACAGGTGAAAAGCTGTATAGGGGTCATAAGCACCAGCCCCCACTGTAAAAGTATCAGGTGCAAAATTGCAGTTCGGATTATTTAATAGCGAACTATAACGGAACGGCACACCGCCCCACCCTTTACCCCCTATTGACTTTTTGAAAATTAATATTCAATTAAGTTTATTTATATCACTGAACAAACTGGATTGAATCAGTGAATCATCATTATTAATAAGCTTTAGTTGTTACCTTGATTCAGACCGAACCATTGACCGCACACTTCACACCAGTTACTTCTGAATATTTCCCTTTAAGCTTCAGCAAACAACACCAGCCAACAACCAGCATAAGCTTCTGAATAATAGCATTAAATAAACAGGATCAAGTCAGTAAGTATGACTGCATCAAGGTATTATGTAAGTAAGCACCACTGTGCCACCACACACAATCACCAAGAGAAGCTTAATAACTTTCTATGATAGCCATGGTGAACTCTACACCCTACCAAGTACACCCAACACCATATGCATGGTACACTTCTATTATTTAAACCGTACCACCACCCTATTAAAAAGATGAACCCCATCCCCTTTAATAAGTGACGGGTACTCCCTTAATCACACACATCATTATGAATATAGTATGCAAACAAAACTGCGTAAAATATAGATTATACGTAGTTTTATAATAAATACACCTTTAACAAACGCTGTTATATCAACGTTTCCACAATATTAGATAAGTACGTTTTTTTATCTGTTTATACAATTCTTATACATTGTTGATTTATCAAGGTTTTCAGCAGTTTGTGAAGTGCTTCAAAAGTAAGTTGAAAAGGGTAAAAATGAATAAACTGATAATTTACCTTTAACACTTTTCTACCTTATCCATCATGTGGAAAAGAAAAATATTCCAGTTCACCAAATATCTATAATTACCATAAAATAACCAAAGTTTTTACTTTATGATTAACTCATCTGATAGAAGGCGGTGTTGTTTTTGAAGAAATGCAGAATGCAGTTTTTGAATGTGTACACCCAAGAAATACTTCGTGATGAACTAATGAACAAAGAAATTGCTGAAGAATTAATTGACAAATTGGTAAACCCACAATCAGTTGAATTAAGGGATGAAAGCACTTATATTATGGATAGTCAGGCGAGAATTTTCAAAGCAAAATACATATCATCCAAAGAATCTATAGAAGATGGTATAAAGGTTTATAGAGTGCTATTCCAAGTGAAGCTAAATGAAAAACAATTACCTATTAGAAGATAACAATGAAGCTGGAACTGGTTAAATAAGCTGGTTCAGGCTTCTTTTTATATTTACTGGTGGAAATGCTATACACTTGAATATTAATGTTCAAAATTCAAATTGAGAAAATAATGAGAATAATTTTAGTTTCCTTGCACAAGCTTCATTTCATTGGTAAATTACACCGTTCAAAACACGTACATTTTCAATTATTCCCCTGTTTTCGTTCACCTTTTTGACACACTTATACAGAAATTCAAAAGAATACCTAGACATAAAGAAAAGCACCAGCTTCCACCAGTGCCCACAGTAATTGATCTCTTATTCTTAAAATACCCCTAGAAAATCTAAAATTATTAAAATGATAAGAGTGATTCCCCATAACAACATTCTAAATCGAAACTTTTTCTTTTCAACCTGAATTTTACTACAAACAAACCAATCGAATAAGCTTATCAAAATTAAAATACCGGATATCCAATAGAAAGCCTTCATTCTATCCCACCATCCCCTTCAGCAATATCTATTTCAATTATAAATCATTGCTAAATTTTAGGATAAACAATCTTTACATTAAATTCTTTATTCTGATACATTTCCCATACTAAATTTCCTATCCACGTGTACACTTGATTGATCGTAAGCCATTTATATTCATTACACTTCCATTTATCAGGGTAAAAACGTATTGCACCCATCATTGAAATAAAGGTTCTCACATACCCCCATTTCTTCACCATTTCCTTAATTTTAGGTTCATCACCAGCTTTAAAATCAAAATCAATTTTAAATACCTTCTTGTATCGCTTCACCCATTCTTTCATAAGTAAAGCAGTTGCAATTTCCAGATCAATATCATTTGTAATCTGTATCATGCTGCACCCTTCCCTTTTTGTAATTGCATCAACTGGTTAATAGCTGCTACAAACCATAAACAACAAGGTAGGGTAAAACAGACATATTCTATTAAATTTAATTCCCCTGAACAATCTCACCAGCACGAACTTAAAAAATATAAAACAGGTAATACTCCTTCATTTATATTTGTCTATTCTTATTCATTTCGTTGTTATTGGTATGTGTAACTATATCAGGGTGTGTGTAGTTATTACAGTATGTACTGTATATATAACCCTGATTAATTAATTACATATAATATGAACGACAAAATTTACTATTTTTCACAAGAATCACAAAAAAATTAAAAAAAAATAACAGATTTTTAATGGAAGGGTGAAAGAAAAGATGTCACTAATTAAAGAAGTAACACTTCAAGATGCAGTTCAGGAAACATACAATTCCAAACTTGATAGAATCATATTTTCCAAGAATAGAAAGCGGATAATTGAATTGGAAGAGTTGTACATTACTTATTTTTTCAACAAGAAGCTTACTATTGATGATTTACTTCAATCTGAACCATTGAAAGAAGTACTGGACTCTTTGGTAAATGCTTTTTACACCAAACATAAAAAACATTCACGTATTTCACTTGATGATTTTCTATCGAGTGCGTATGAAAAAGCATGGAAAACAATTATTAATTACAACTATCAAAGTAATTACTGGTTGTACCATCACCTGAAGCGAAATATTAAGCATAGTTGCATAGATGTATTGAGAAGGGAAGGTTTAACAAATGATAGGAAGGGAAACAAGCATACTATCTTTCATGAATCAGCACCACTTACTTACAAAGAAGAACCTGATTCCTTCAGCCTTGAAGAATCAGTTATAATGCGTGATTCATTGCAACAAGCAGTAAATACCTTTGATGAAGCAGAATTAAGAGTGTACCTTCTTTATTTAAATGCTGATAACGTGGAACAAGTAACACTGAAAGATATATGTGCAGAACTAGATTTAAATCACCCACAACAAGCAAAACGGGTACTGGATAGGGTACGTTTAAAATTAAAAAATTGGTAATTACTATAAGAAAAAGAACCAACAATATATGTTGGTTCTTCATTATTTTTTTAAATATCTAAACTTAATTGTTCGCAGAAAGTCTCAGAAAACTCCCTTTTTCTTTCGCTTTCATTATAGAAAGGTAAACCAATGATATTATATTTTTCTGTTTCCAATAATGTTTCAATTGTATAGTTTTCTTTAATTGATAATAAAAATTCTTCTTTCTTTTTATCATGTTCTAACAATTGAGTACCTTTAGGTTCTATAAATAATTGGTAATACTTTTCGTTATCTGTATCGTTCTCTTTTAAATACATAACATAGTCTGGTTCCATTGGTGTACCGTCAGTAAAATTATATAATTGAAACATCTTCTCATTTCTAATTAGGTATATTTCACTATATTTTTCTTCAAGTGAACTTATCATACTGTCAATGTATTTTACAAGATATTTTTCTTCTGATGTACCAAAGTTATCATTGTAAACATACCAAGCTTTGTTATCAATGTTTAGTACAAAGTTTGGGTCTGAGTTGTATTTCATAGACTTACCACGTTGTTGATCTGAATTAGGATTATCATTAAGGGTAATATTCAATTTCATATCCTTAAGTTTTTCTGATAATGCTACCGCAGTAAATGTATTAGTCCCTTTAAATTCAGATGTAGCTGATTCGATTTCAAAAGCTAATTTATTCAATATAAAAGAACAAATTTTTAATTTTTCTTCATTGGGCAAAGAATTTATATATGCTTCTTCACCTTTTACTTCCACAATGATTTGGGCTAAAAATTCATCTGAAGTAATGAACTCTTTAACCGATTTTAAATATGGAAAGTATTTCTTTAAGTTATTAAATTTAAAAAATTGATTCTTGTTTATAGCTTTTTTAATTATATTAAATCCAAAATTTCCAAGACGGTATGTTTTTTCTTTTGTTTCATGTGCTGTAATATGTCCAGTATTCTCCAAAATGGTTGTAATTTGTGTATATCCAGTTTTGATTACATAATCAAAAGACCTAGTCACTTCTATGTCATTGAAATTCCTGATAGATTCTCTTGTATTTAAAACTCTTGAATTGATATACAATAACCCACTTCCCCAAAAAGGTGATTCTTTAAATGATTCTTTAACCATAAGATCAACTTCAATTTGGGTTGTTGGCAAAATACCTGTTTGTATCAGTGCATTTCTCAATTCAGATATGTACCGAGTATTATTTATACTATGGTAGTACAACTCCTCAAGGATTCTTAATTCATTAGTAATATCTTCATCATATTTCCTTTTATATTTTTCTTGTGTAGGCATAACTTGGAAAGGGAAATACCTTGCACCCCTACCAATTAATTGTGCTTCTGAGACAGTCGTAGCATCAGAACCCCGAGATTCATCAATTCTAACAATATCATAAAGATTAAGGACATCCCAACCTTCATTTAACTTATCTACAACAAATACAACCCTTATTGGATTATCTTTGTCTTCTAAGGAGTTAACAATTAACTGTTTCGCTTGACTGTCTTCAAGACTATTTACTGCAATACATTTACTTTCATTGAAATCTTCTTTTAATTCAATTATCAAGTTTTCTAATGATATGTCGTTAGCAGAAAAATCGTTTAATACTTTTGTTAATATAGAACTGCTGGTTTTCTGTTGCAACTCATTAATTGCTTCAATGGTTAAATTATTGATTAGGTTTTGGAACTCATTAAAATACTCTTTTGATGAATCAATTGTTTTAGACTTAATTAGTACAACTGGTTTCAGATAAATATTATTTCGCTGTGCTACTTTTTTTCTGTATTGACTTAGTAATATTGCTTGAAGCACCCTATCATTTGCACTTAAATCAGCCTGTAACACTTGTACTTCTTTCGAGTATTTGTCCAGCCTAAAATTCTTAAGTGTATATTCAAAAATTATTTTGTCCTTATATTTTTCATTTACTGCTGGATGCTGTACTTCAAGTGTAGCAGTATATTCTAATAGGATATTTTCACTATTTGAATTGAGAATCTTTTGGACAGTAAATTCCCAGGAGTTTGTTTCAGCTTGTTCTTTTTTGTTAAGCCTTGCCTTTGTTAAGGTATTAATATGATGGGCTTCATCTGAAATAAGTACTATTTTTTTTTCTTCAAAATCTTCAAAGGTAATGCTATTTTCTCTTGGATTGTTGAGTTTTATATGCAATCCTTGAATAGTTGTAAATAAAATATTAATTTCTTCATCATTTGTTACTTCAAAGTTGTTTACTTCTTTTACACTAATATTTTTTCCATCAATTTCTATTGTGTCCGCAAACAAATACTTAGATGATGATGTGTCTAAAAAGTTTGTTTTTGTTTTTTCAATAATGTTTGTACTGTCAACAAAGAAGATAAAATTTCTATATCCCAATTTGTATAATTCAAGGATAGCACCTGCCATCATTAGCGTTTTTCCACTACCTGTTGCCATGTGAAATAATAAATGACTAGGAGTAATTTTATTACGGTACCCATTCAAATAATAAATAAATCTTGCCAAACCTTCTATTTGGTAAGGTCTAATATCGAATTTTTGATTTATATTTTTACTAATATGATTGGGGATTTCCTTTTTTATAATTTCATCTTCAACATATACATTAAGTTTTTCTAGTAAAGATAAAGAAGACATTTAATTCACCCCATAAAACTTCTTGTTAGTATCTTTAACATTCTTGGGGATCTGATACTCTTCATCATCTATATCAGAAAAATCAACATAGATACTATTTTTATCAAGGCATTCAATCAGAAATTCTCTTTGTTGTTCCAGATTTAATTCTTCCCAAGACTCAATCTTATCATCGAACTTTTGAATATCAACTCTATATGATAGAACCGCTTTCTCCTTCATGCTTTCCCAAATTTCCTTTAGTCTATCAGTGGTTGTAGCAGATTGTATCATTTCAATAAATGTTTCATTCCATTTAAGCAATTCAGCGTATACAAAACTTCCACCACCACGCCAATCAACTAACTTGCTAACACCAGTTCGGTCATTATTAATGACATTTTGCAATCTAACAACACTATCATTTTCCTGATAATTTAATTGTTCAATACCGATATACTTTCTCTTCATTTTATGGGCAACTGCTGCTGTTGTTCCACTGCCTAAAAAGAAATCAAGGACAAGATCGCCTTCATTGGTACTCATATCAATAATTCTTCTTAACAATTTTTCAGGTTTTTTACCTTTTTTCATTCTTACTCCGCCTTCATTAGCAATACCTTCCCAAGCAATATCTATCCAGATATTTGTTAGTAATGTAGAAGGAGTAAGTTCCCCATCAATTTCTCTTACTTTTTTTCTATAAAAGGACATTTCTTGCCCACGAGTTACATACCTATCTTCTTTTCCTTCTCTTTCCACTTTAAAAACCCTTTCAGGTTCAACAATTGAAACTTCCCTTGCTTCAACGGTCTCTTTTCCAGCATCATTATTAATTTGTGTCAATCTAAAAACTCTATCTGCATTTTCCAAAGCATATTTTTCAATCAATTGATTAAATATGTGTTCACCAAGTTCTGCAATCAATTGGTTTTGAGTTTCATAACCGCTTTCCCTTACAACTAAATCCTTTATATTTGCAAACTGCCATGAATCAAAGTTATCGGAAAAATTTATTACAACATTTTTATAATTATCATCATAATGAGATTTTACATATTGGGGATTATAAACCCACTTCTGTTTATCTTTAGCATAAACCAAAATATATTCGGCTGTTTCAAATACACCAAGGTTTACAACTTTAAATCCTGAAGGAGATTTTGTTCTAACTGTTATTTGATTAACGAAATTACCTTTAAAAACTTCGTCACACAATACCTTTAAATATGCAAGTTCATGGTCACTTATATGAATAAAAATAGCACCTTCTTCATGAAGTAATTCTCTAGCAACTTCTAGTCTGTTTTTCATAAAAGTTAACCATGTAGAATGATTAAATTTATCATTGTACCCGAAACTGTCGCTGCCAGTATTATAGGGTGGATCAATGTAAATTAGTTTAATTCTATTTTCATACTTTTCTTTAAGTGAATGAAGTGCAATTAAGTTATTTCCCCTGATTATCAAATTGTCACTAGGATTAATTTCAGTGACCTCAACTTGTCCTTGTGAAGTATATTTTTTAATATTAGAGAATACTTTTGGTTCAAGAAGTCTGTCTACATCATCTGGTGCAAGTATTTCATTATAAAAAACTTCTTCTCTTTTACTATCTTCTGTATCTTGTCCACCTTCCAAGATACAATCTTTATACGGCCAAGCTAATACTGTATCTTTATTCCCTTTGAGATATGTATTATCTGAAATTAAACCAACATAATTTTTGAAAGTTGTATATGAGTCGGGTAAAAACTCTTTGTTATTGATAAAATTAACAAATTTTAATTTATCGAAAACTAATGTATTCGAAACAGAAGCAAAAAAGTGTTTTTTTATTGGTTCAATAGCAATTAATTGGTCAATTAGTTGTTCATCAAATTTCAGCACCAATTCCATTAATTTATTTTTATTAACTTCTCCATCCACTAATAAGCGTTCGTCTTGTACAAGTACAGATAATAACTCCGTATACAAGTTTTGCATTTTTACACTTCCCATAATTTTATTTATTTCGACATAATTTTAATTATAAAATATAAATTGCTGTAATTAAACCTGAGAATTAAAATTATCATTAAACACCAATTATACAGACTTGGGCACAAAAAAACCCCTGTAAAGCATACAGAAGGTTTAAAAAATGTTTTTTATCGAATTGTAATCCTAACGTTTAAGGAAACAGCTTTTTCAACTTCTACATTTCCAGCTTCATCAACCCATGTATGTTCATCATCACGTTTATAATGAATCTTATCTATTACTAGCTTTAATACACGATTCACTTCAGGATAATTTTCAGGTGGTATAACTGGAATGTTGATTTGTCCAATTGGATTTATAAGCTTTCCTTCACGTATAGTTGCAAGTCTTTTCACTTCACCTATCCAGTTTAGTTTATCTTCGTACTTCTTACTTAAAACAGCTGTATCAACTTTTGATAATCGTTTAGTAAGTTCTTCAATATTTGCATCAATTTCTTTTATGTCTTTTTCAATATCAGCTTTATCAGATAGGTATTCTTCTTTTGTAAATACACCATCTAAATATTCACCCCTTGCACGTTTTAGTCTCTTGCTTAACTTATCCTTTGATAAAGTTAAAACTTGAATTTGGTTTTCAATATCATTTTTTGATTCACTTGAAGAAGTATCTAGTGCTTTTTCCCATTCACTTTTCAAACGCTTTTCAACATCTATAAATTCTTCCCAAAAGTAGGATAGTAGATTTCTTTCTAACATTCCCCGCATACCACACCTACATTTTTTCAGAATTAGTTGATCACGAGTTGGATTCCACTGGAAACCCATTTTTGCACCGCATGAACAATAAACCAAGTCTTTTAAGATTGTTCGTACTTCACCCCTAGAACGATTTCTTACCTCATTATCACCGCTTGTACGTTCCTGAATAGCATCCTGAACCCTTAACCATTGTTCAAATGTTATGATTGAAGGGAAAGCTTCAGGAACTTCTATTTCGTCAGTAACATTACCTTTCTTATCGGACAATCTGAATACTAGCGTACCTGTGTATTGTTTGTTTTTAAGGATATTATTTACTGATTTGAAGCTGAATTTACCACCGCTACTGCTTTTTAATCCTTTAAGATTCAATTCTTTTACAATCTGTTTCATACTATAACCTTGTTCTGCTAAATCAAAGCACAGCTTTACAGTGGAAGCATCATCATTTGGTTGCAGTGTGCGGATCTTATTCTTAATAATTGCACTATAACCAAAAGGTGCCTTTGCTGAAACATATTCACCACGTTTCGCTTTTTCAATAATTCCCGTTCTCATTCTTTGACGAATTACACGATACTCATTACTATTTACTGCTGATTGTATATCATAAAGCAACCTTTGAGAGTTTATAGTTAAATCAATTTCTTCTTTTGGTGTAATTATTAATACATTGTTTTCAGCAAGTGTATCGGCAATGATTTGTGAATAATGCCCACTTCTTGCAAGTCGTGATAATTCAACTGTAACCACTGCATCATACATACCTTTATTTACATTTTTCAGCATCCTTATTAATTCTTTACGTTCTTCAAATTTGGATGCACCGCTTATTACTTCTTCATAAAAATCAAATGTAAATCCACGTTCAGCACATAACCGTTCAGTGATTTGTCGGTGATTCCTTAGTGTTTCATCAGTATCACCTTCAGCACGTGATTTCCTATTAAAGATTGCAACATGATATTGTTTTTCCATTTCTACTAAGCACTCCATTTATATAAAAGTATTGTAACACCATTATATCAATTGGTATTCATAAGTGCAATTGCTGAAGCAATTGAATCCATAGCATTACAATTATCAACCAAGCGAAAGGAGGAACTATATGAGTGCTTAATAGAATTAAAAAAAGGCTCACCTTTTCATGTTGTTTTGTACAATCTTGACTTCAACAAAGATTTAATTGGGTACGTCTATTATGCTGAACAACATGGCAGCTTTGCGGATGCCCTGCTAGATGGAAGTGAACTAGCTCTTTTAAAAGATAGGGACAGGCAAAAGCTTATCAAATTACTACAGTATCCAGTACTGTTAATTTTAATTACTGGCTTATTGTTTATTTTTATTGAGAGCACACTATTGCCTAGGTTTACTTCCCTCTTTTCTTCTCTCGGCTTAAAGGCTAATTTTTTCATGAATGTCATTTATGCATTCGATGGCTATTTCCCAATCATAATGGGCGCCGTGTTGGTTATTTTCTCCTTAACGTTAGTCTACTACTATTTTGTTTTTCGAAAGCTCTCCATTCTTCTGCAGAGGTCACAACTAGTTAAGATCCCTATAATCGGCAAACTCCTCAAATTGCAGTTTACACACTACTTTTCCATTCAACTAAGTTTCCTTTTATCTGGTGGTATTTCAATTTCTGAGGCCTTATTTCTATTTGAAGAAAATTTTAGGCAGCCTTTTTACAGCTGTATTGCGAAAGAAATAAAGAATAGGCTTGTCAGCGGTGAAAAGTTAGAAACCATATTAGTAGACTATACTTTTTTCGAAAAGGAATTCCCAATGATTGTGAAACACGGCCAAGAGAATGGAAGGTTAGATCAAGAACTACTATTTTTTAGTAAGCATTGTGTCATAAATATGGAGGAAAGCATTGAAAAAAACTTAAAAACGATTCAACCTATCCTTTACTTATTTATTGGATTTCTCGTCGTTTCCATGTATTTAGCTATCTTATTACCTATGTTCCATCTTCTGGATGGCATATAAAAATGGAGGTATTTGAAATGAAAAATAATGAAAAAGGGTTTACATTAATTGAAATGATGATTGTTATGCTAGTTATTTCGGTTCTATTAATTATTACCATTCCAAACGTTGCCAAACATAACTCCAATATCAATAATAAAGGTTGCCAGGCTTATATAAAAATGGTCGAAGCTCAAGTCCAAGCATACAAAATGGATAAAGGGAGTATCCCGAAAATGGAAGACCTTATAGCGGAAAAATACCTAAATGTAAATACGAAAGGATGTCCAAATGGTCAAGATGTTACGATTGACGCTGAGGGAAACGTCACTGCTGCTGCAAAAGTAACTCCAACCGAATGATATGCTAACAAATCAAAAGGGCTTTACATTAGTTGAGTCATTATTAGTCCTCACGATTTTTATGATTATTTCCACGATCACTGCTTTCACCCTACAGCCACAGTACACTAACCTCGATGATAATGCCTTTCTTACTCAGCTTCAAGCAGATCTATTTTATTCCCAGCAATATGCCATTAGTCACCAGCAAGAAGTGTCTGTGGGTTTTTTACCCAATCAATATAAATATCGGATGTTTGGAAATCCTGCGTTCTCTCCAATTATCGAAAGAACGTACTCAACAAACTTTTTTATTAAAGAGGGTTCTATGCCCTTATATTTTAAATTTCTCAGTAGTGGAAATGTGAACAAGTTCGGGACATTCTTTGTCCAAACAAAGGAAAAGAGCTATCGGATTACCGTTTTGATTGGAAAGGGACGCTTTTATGTTACGGAGCAATAAGGGATTCCTTTTGCTAGAATTACTTCTGTCGCTGTCTGCTTTTTTAGTACTTTGCTTATATATGCTGCCTTTAGTAATGGAAATTAGGGATCAATCACAACAAATCCAGATAGAAAAGACTGCACGAAGGCTAATGTATGAAGAACTGCAGGCAAAATTAATAAACAACAACCAACCATTTTCAAACTATGCACTAATAGTGGATATGATTGAATATAAGATCAACTGGAATAACCATGGTCCTAATGAACAAAAGGAGGTGTGTGTGACTGTTGAAAAAGATTCACACCGTAGGGAGATCAATGTTTGCAGTATCCTCGAATGAACGTGCTTTTACCCTTATTGAAGTCCTAATTGCCTTTTCCATTTTTTCAACTCTTATTTACTTTATGTCACCCATGTTTTTCATCATCCTAAATCATAAAGGAACTCAAGGTGAATTACAGTCAATGGAATGGGAAGTATTTTGTAGTCAATTTAAAAAAGAAATCCGGCTATCCACACATGCTGAAGTTGCCTCTGGCCGTTTATTACTAACAAAAGACAACGAAACCATTCAATATGAAAAGTATAATTCTAATTTAAGGAGAAGGGTAAATTCAACCGGGCATGAAATCATTCTTCAAAATGTTGTAAGCCATACCTTTTCTATAGAAAATAATTCTGTAAGGGTTACCATCACAGATATTTTCGGAAAAACATTTACAGTGACTGCATACTCATTAGTGAACTGGAATACTGGCACATGATGAAGCAAAACCAAGGATTTACCTACCCTCTTACATTGTGCCTGCTTATTCTTTTCCTTTTATTCTTCTCCATGCAAATCAATCTATTACTTTCCAAAAAAAGTCTAGGAAACGAAACAGCCATCATACAACAACAGGAGTATTATATACTTTCATCAGTTAAGAAACTTGAGCAATTAATGCTAACAAGTGGGACCATACCTGCAAAAGGGACTATCACTTATGTAAAAGGGACAATGAACTATCAAGCAGATCCGCCTGCTGGAACTGTGCAAAAAGTCAATTTTTTACTCACTATAAAATCAGTCCAACCAATCATTGGTGTAGGCTATTTTGATACTAGGACCAAAAAGATGATTAAATGGATGGAATTTTATTAACCTTGATTGGAAATAATCATAACTGGGCATACTTGTAGCAGTAAAAGGCAGGTGTGTCTATGAAAACAAATGATTATGTAAAGTACATGACCCAAACGATCGTGAAATATGTTGACCAGCCAAAAGATGAACGGAAACGGCTTAGAATTGAGAGAAAACAATCCAAAGCAGATTTCTGGTATCGATGGTTTGGAATTTTACCTTATATATTATATTCTGAAATAAAGAAAAGAAGAAAAGCATAAGAAGCAGCTAAACCAACAGTTGCTTCTTTTTTTTGCTAAATTACCCTTTAATAGGGTATTGACAAAATTAAAAATGTGCTAGCAAACCCATCATTTATGTTATATTGTTACAATAAAAAGTCGGTAATTGTGAACATTTTCTAAACATATAGTGTTAACATTGTTAACCTCATTCCCATGATACTTTGGCTGTATTATAATGGAATAAATTATGGGGGTTCGAGGTGAACAGTGATGGAACAAACATTAAAGATAACAAACGTTTTGTCAGATCCAACACGTTATTACATTTATCAATACATTACCAAACGTCATCAAGAAGTAACGGTTCAAGAGGTTGCTGAAAATTTTAATATCCATCCAAACGTAGCAAGACTGCACTTATCAAAACTAGAAGATGTGAATATGTTAGCATCTGAAACCAAGAAAACTGGTAAAGGCGGCCGTCCTAGCCGATTATACCGATTATCTGAAGATGTAATACAGCTTCATTTTCCATACCGTGATTATATGCTTTTATCAAAAGTGGCCATTCAAACAATGATTTCACTTGGAGAGGCAGGCAGAGAAGCACTTTATTTAACAGGTAAACGTTTTGGTGCCGAAGTGATTGAGCAAGAAATGGCTAAGAGGTCGCTTGGCGAGCAAATTGATTTTGACCAAAAGCTGTCAATATTAAAAAGTGCTGCGACACTTGCTGGCTTTTATCCAGAATTTGAAGCTAGTGGCGATAAAACAAAAATTTATTTTCAAATTTATAACTGCCCATTCAAAGAAGTGGCTGAAGAACATAGCGAAACAGTTTGCAGTATGCATCATGAATTTTTGAAAGGTATGTTTGGAGCATTGTTTGAATCAGTTGATCTAGTTGAAAAGGAAAACATGCTTTCTGGCTGTGAAAATTGCTCCTATCAAGTCCTTGTAAAAAACTAATTTGAAACCAATATTTACATTAGACCTCCTTTTACATTATAATATTATAATGATGGTATCGTAGGGTAAAAGGAGGGATACATATGGATCGCATGTTCAGGGTTTGTGGTTTTTGGACCGGCATTTTTACCGTAATGCTTTATCTTGGTGACATGGATAAAACAGCAATGCTATTCCTAGCACAAACAGGATTCTTTGTTTTGCTTAGCTATTTAAAGCTTTCCGAACGTATGTATATGTATGTGTTCGGAGCATATTTAACAGTTTTCTTCGCTGGCTTCACATATTGGACCACGTTCATGATGCCGCTTGGTGGAGGACACTGAGTATTAAAGATAAAAACGCCGGATTTCCGGCGTTTTTTCTTTTAACTGTTAAACAAGTCTCTTTCTTCCAAGGAAAATCCTTTTTGCTGTACAATGATATGAAAATAGGAGCTAATTCCCGACGGCATAATTAAGCTGCGAATCGCCCTATTCCGTTTACTTACCTCTGAAAAGGGATTGGGATCAAAGTGGTTTTCTAAGTCTTTTAAAATACCTGCTTTTACTAAAAACTGATCTTGCCTTAGCTTTGTTATCATTTGCAAACCTGCCTGCTCCCCTTCTCGGATGAGTGAATCAAAATGGATGTGTGAGGTTATGTCCATTTCACCAGGATATTGCAGGACATCCTCCATCATATTATGCTGATAATACCCACGTAAACTCCCTGAAGCCCTTCTAGGGTCACTCCATTCTGCATTTGAATAGCCATAATCCGCTGTTACTACAAAGCCCTCTTTTAGAACCTTAGCCATCGATTCAATCATCTCTGTCATAGCTAAAGGAATTTCAATCCGCTGATTTTCTTGTAACTGAATGTTACTTTTTTCCATAAAGGAAAGGATATCTTGATTGGTTAACGGTATATTTTGTTCATATAATTTACCGTGGTCATCCATCCCAATCATCACTTCAACAAGCCGGTCACTTCGTTTTTCAATCACATGTACTGGAAAGGCATCAAAAAGCTCATTTGAAAAAATCATCCCTTCAAAGGGTTCGAGCTCTTGAATGCTTTCCACTTGAACAACAGAAAAATCAGATTGTAATAATTCATTTTGTAATTTTCGATGGTAAGGACTCGTTTCCACAATCATGTATTGTATGGGAAATTGATTGATTCCCTTCCACTCCTGTAAAAAAGCTTGGGCAAATCGACCATTACCGGCACCCAATTCACAAAAAACAGGTGAAACTCCTTTTATTTTACAAAGGTAGGAAAACCATTTTGCTACTAGTCTGCCGTACACATCCGAAATATTGCTGGTTGTAATAAAATCACCTTGTCTCCCTATTTTCTGTTTATCCTTCATATAATAACCAAAATGAGGGTGATATAGGACAGCTTCGATATAGTCAGCATAGGAGATTAATTCTTTAGGTGAATGGGAAATTAGCTGCTGTAAATAGGTAATCATTGTTGCTCCTTTTCAGGTTAACACTGTTGACATAGTGTTAACTTTATTATATTGTTAGGATAGTAGCTTAACAATATCCCCTCCCATTATATGAAAAGAAATATCCCCCAGAAAGACCCTTCTCATTATTGAGATGGGTCTTTCTATTATTTATGAGCATTACTATTTTTTAAAAACCATTTAAAAACGGATTACTATCCATTTCTTCTCCGATGGTGGTTACCGCTCCATGACCTGACAAAACATAGGTCTCCTCAGGTAAGATTAGCAGCTTATCATGAATGCTTTTTAATAACTGGGCCTGATTGCCTCCAGGCAAGTCAGTACGCCCAATACTCCCTTGAAATAAAGCATCACCCGAAATCAGAACGTCCTCCTTTTGGAAATAGTAAGAAAGACTGCCAGGTGAATGACCAGGTGTATGGTAAACGTGAAACTTAAATGCACCAATTTCCATTGGACCTTCCGTATTAATGATATGTTCAGCGGGATTCGCCCGGATTGGCTCTACATGCATAAATAACTGTGAACCATTTAACGCGGGATCACCAAGCCATTTTTCTTCCTGTTTGTGAATATACACAGGAATTTTATATGTATCTCTTACAACATCTAAAGCACCAATATGATCAAAATGCGCATGCGTCAAAAGAATCGCAATTGGTTTTAACTTTCTTTGATTCAGTAAGTTGATTAGTTTGTTCCCTTCCTCCCCTGGATCAAAAATTAAACAAGTCCTATCCGGATTCTCAACAATATAGCAATTAGTTTGGATCGGCCCTAAGGGAATTTGCTGCCATTTCATAAATAATTCCTCCTGTACACATTAACGATATCATTATTTTACACTATTACACACTAACAGAGAAAGCAATGTCAATGAAATCAATGTATATTTGTCCTCGACAAATAGATAAAAAGAATATAAAATAGGAAACGAATGTATATAATATAGTTACATAATTTTTTCCTTGATAGGCCTTATGCCTGCTTATACTTAGAAAAGGGGGATGTATGATGGGATTAGTTATTATCTTTGCTCTAGTAGCCATACTTGCTGGTTATGGTGGATTTAGTGCATTAAAGAATAAGAACTTCTTAGGTGCATTTTGGGGTGTTGCGTCATTCTTAGTTTTTGGCTGGTTTACAGTTATGACGCTTATTGAATCTGGATTTCCTACAGCCCATTAATAAAACTGAATTGGACACTTGATTAGTGCCTAAACTACCAAAAAGACTGTCATCAGTGGACTTACACCCGTCAAGTAGACAGCTCTAAAAAAGACTATGCAGCCATCGTGATCCGATATTCAACTGGAGCACGGTGGTTTAGTCGTTTTTGGAATCTCTTATAATTGTACTCATACATAAATGTCTCTATTGCTTGTATTAATTCTTCCTCTGTTTTACAATCGGTTTGATACAACATTTCTGTTTTAAAGTGGGAAAAGAACGATTCAACACAGGCGTTATCTAGGCAGTTTCCTTTGCGAGAGTGGCTGCCCTTAATGCCATATTTATTTAATCGTTTGTTGTATTTCTTAGACGTGTACTGGAATCCTTGATCCGAATGGAGAATGGTTCCGTGCACGATTCTTTTTTTATTTAGGTCCTCCACAGTATCCAATACCAGTTTCATGTTATTCCTGTCTGATAACTTCCAAGAAACAATTTCATTATTATATAGATCCTGAATAACTGATAGGTAATAAAAACGGTTTTGGAAAGGTATGTAAGTTATGTCTGTTACTAGGACTTCATTTTCTTTTCTCTCTTTAAATTCCCTGTTAACCAAGTTAGGGAACACTTTGGAACCTTTTTTACCAAAGTATCTCCATTTCTTTCTTATTACCGACTGAATTTCCATCTCCTTCATTAAACGGTAAACCTTCTTATGGTTTACCTCAAATCCTTCCTCCTTCAGGGCTACTACCATTCTAGGATAGCCATATTCCTTATGTTTGAGGTGGATGGAAAGCATTAGATCCATTAACCCCTGATCCTTTTCCTTTTTCTTTTCACGAATCTCAATGGTTTTTACCCATTTGTAATAGCCAGATCTCTGCACTTCAGCAATTTCAGTTAACCAGGTAATGGGGTATATACCTTTTAGCTCATGTATAATCTCAAACCTTATTGATTTTCTGATTTCACCTCCCCGTGAAGATTTGGATACTGCTTTTTTAAGTATTCAACCTGAGCCTTATAGTAATCACGTTCTTCTTCTACATTTTTGAACTTTGTTTTTTGTCGCCCTTTAAGGGGGTTATCAGTAGAAGTTTTTCCCCTTTGATCGGTAAGTTGATTGCCTTCCTCAAACTTTCTTACCCAAGTTTTTAATTGGGTTGGGCTACGTAATCCCAACTCCTCAGAAAGAGTTTGGTAACTACCATCACCATTAATATATCTTTCAATTGCTAAACGTTTAAATTCTTCTGTATAGGATTGAAATTTCGTCCCCTTTTTTGCCATAAAAAATCCCCTCCAAGTAGTAGTGTATCATTCCCACGTTATTAGCGGGCTTTTTACACTGTCTACTTAAAGGGGATAATATCATCAGACAGTCTTTTTTCATTCAGGTCATTCTTTTACCAATTCATACATTTTGGTATTCTTATGATCAATTACTTTTTCAAATCGATTACCATAGAGAATAAAATTCCCAGAAGGGGAAAAAGCTATTGGCTCATTCTCTAATCCATCCATAATAAGTTTTTTGCTTCCCTTTTTTAAATCAAAGGATAGAAGCTGAAAACCGTCCGTATAAGTATCGAACTCACCGCTGGAATGAGGACTAAAGGTAATGACCTGCTTCTTTTCTGGATTATAATCATAAAAAGGCACTAACCAATCCGAAAACTTCGTTAATTGCGGTATAGAGAAACTAAATATTCTCTTAAATTTATTATCATAAAAAGAATAATCAGCCAACGATTTGTCTTGTTCATTAACAGAGACCGTCATGAGCAAGTCATGATAGGTTGAAAATTGGATGGCTGCTGGCAACAATGTCTTTTCCACTTCATTTTTTAACCCTTTCACAATAAGCGGCGCAACTAAAGAAGGGGTGTCCTCGTCCCAAGCTAAATAGGAAATCTCATCTTCATGGATCCACTTGATAAACGGTTGTGGCAAAGAAATATCGGTCGTTGTATTTCGGTTCATATCAACTAAAAATAATTGATAACTCCAATCCTCCTCAAAGGCTGATACAAGAACCTCTGATTCATTATAAGGATTCCATTCAAACACTAATTCGTAGGAAGGAAAGGATTTCTTCCATTGCACATTACCTGTTGTATCAATAATTGTCACTAAACCTTCGTAGGAGGATGGCGCAGAATGAATTAACAGATGATGTTTTGATGGGCTTATTTGTACGTTGACAATAGGATGGTCGGTTTTATATATTAATTGATTCGTTCCGGAAGTAAGATTGTATAAAACGACATTAGAAGTTTGTTCAAGATTTGTTACATAAATAATTTGAAAATCGGAAACCCAGCCAACCACCTTATCAAATTCACCTAAGCCGTTTGGAAAAGCAATAGGTAACTTCCATTTTAATGCCTGCGAGGCAGGTTTTGTTGGACCCTTTGGCATTTCAGTTTTTTCAGGAGTTTTAGGATTAGGTACTTCCTTATTTACACAAGCACTTAAAAGTAGGGAGAAAAAAATAAAGAAAATAACCAAAACTCGAAATATAATTTTGTGCTCGTTCGATGTAAACAATTTCCCTCCCCCTTTTTCCCTTCTAATGTTAGTACGTTTTTTTTAATAAAAATGTTTCACTAATTTAAAACATTTTACATAAACAGGAAAAAAGCCGCAGATAATCGGCTTTTTTAATCTGATCTTTATTTTGTTAATTTATTTTTTATCAGCCAAGCAGCCCCAAGGACACCAGCATCGTTTCCTAATGTCGCAAGGGCTAATTCAGTGGAATCCTTTACAGCTGAAAAGGCATATAGTGTGAAGTTATCCCTTACAGCATCCAATAGGACCTCTCCTGCTTTTGATACGCCACCGCCTAACACAATTTTTTCTGGATTTAGTGTATTCCCGATATTTGCTAGCACAAAACCTAAATGGAAGGAAACCTCATCTATAACTTTTTTCGCCGAGGGATCACCATTTCTAGCCGTATCAAAAACATCCTTAGCAGTGATTTTTCCATTTTTTATAAAGATTGCTTTTAATTCTCCAGGAGACTGTTCACGATTGAGCTCTTGCATGGCTAAACGTACAATGCCTGTTGCCGATGCAATGGTTTCAAGGCAGCCCGTCTTGCCACAATTACATGGAGCTCCACCTGAGGGGATTGAAGTAATATGACCTATTTCTCCTGCTGCACCATTTACCCCCTGGACAATATTCCCATTTGCAATCACTCCACCGCCAACACCGGTTCCCAGAGTGACGCAAACTAGATTCTTTGCACCATTTCCAGCTCCCAGCCACATCTCCCCTAAGGCTGCACAGTTTGCGTCATTTTCTACTGCAACTGGAAGTGAAGATGCTGCTTCAAGGCTTTCTTGTAAAGGATAGTTATCCTGCCAGCCTAAGTTTACGACATTTAGAATAATACCTGTTTCATAATCTACAGGTCCTGGTGCCCCCATACCAATCCCAACTAACCTATCCTTTGATACATTATGTTCAATAAGCTTTTCATCAATTGCATTGGCAATATTAGAAGTAATATGTTGACCTTGAGAGGAATTGTCCGTAGGGATTTCCCACTTATCCACCATTTTCCCATCCAAGGTTATAAAGGCTATTTTTGTCGTGGTGCCACCTAGATCGACTCCGGCTATCCATTGATTTTCCATTAAATTCACCTATCTTTTACTTTTCTCTTTTTCAAATTGTATCTCATGCCTTAAAATTAATAGTGCTGTTTGAAATTCCCTTGGTTCAATTAATTGAGCTTGATACAACTCTTTTAATTCAGACTCCATTAACTCAAGATCCCCAACTCGATCGCCAACATAAATAAAGGTTCCAAATTGTTTTAGAAATTGCTGAATATCATAAATCGTTTTCATCTGGGGAACCCTCCCCCTCATAATAGTTTCAAATTTAGAGTAATAGATTTTATTAAAAAAGTCTACCTCGTCGATCCATTCTCCTCAAAATAAAATAGGATCACTTGAGTAAAATTATTCTCCTTGACCACTCGAAAGACGTTGATCAATCTCACGAAGCAGATTGGTAAAGTCCTGATCATTTGGTTTCAGTTTATTAGCCTTTTCTGCATTTATTTTTGCTTCTTTCACATCATTTTCGCTCAAATTTACATATGCTAGAAGATAGTATGCTGGTGCCAAATTAGGATCAAATTTAAGTGCTTTGTTCAAATGTGCTTTGGCTTCCGCAATCTGATTTTGATCATATTCCACATAAGCTAAAATCAAATAGGTTTTTTCAGTCGGATGATCCGCCTTCTTCTCAAAATCCTTTAATAATTTATATGCTTGATCATTTTGTCCTTGATTAATATAATCCTGAGCAGTCATAACAAGCGATTCCTCATCAAGTCCTCTTGTAGGTGAATGGAAGCCATAAAATAATGCCCCACCTACAATACCCGCAGAAGCTATCAAAAATAATAATTGCAATAACAGTTTTTTCTTTTTCGGAAAGTGCACAATCCCCGCAGCAAGAAAACCTCCAGCTAACCCCCCAAGGTGGCCGGCATTATCAATTCCAGATGCAGTAAAGCTAAATACAAGATTAATTGCGAGAACGACAAATAAATTCATTCCCATTGTCCGCTTAAATAACTTTGGATAAATCATTCCAAAGTATAAAAGGGCACCGAAACAGCCATAAATGGCACCACTTGCGCCCGCCGACAAGGTTGGACTAAAAAGATAACTCGCAATAAATCCTGTTACCCCAGCAAACAGGTAAATAAAAATAAAGCGGACATTGCCAAATATACGTTCTACAGTCATCCCTAGAAAATACAAAGCTAATGTATTCATTAATAAATGCAAAAATCCGATATGAAGAAAGACAGGTGTAATAAATCTCCACCATTCACCTTCATAGATTAGGTAGTTTACTTTTGCACCGTACTTAGTAAGTGTGGCGTTATTCGTACTGCCCCCATGTAATTCCAGCCAAATAAAGACAGCTGCCTGGAGGAAGATAAACACGTAAGTAAAAAATGGTTTGCCGTTAAAAAGGATTGCTTGTTCTGTTTTAATTTTTTTATTTACATATTCTAGAGTAGTTTTCTTCGCTTCCTCCACATCGTGTTCTGAATGGGATTCATTATAAGTAAAGTGAACCACACTGCCGAGCCTCTCCGAGATCTGTGCCAATCCTTGTTCAACCCCCTCTTTTGGCAAAAGGATCGAACGAACAGTGGTCTTATTTCCTTCTGGATAAACAAAAGGTTCTGAAAGTCGGTACTCATAATCATCAACGGGGAGGAACTGACTAATATAAATGTTTAACACATTTAATTGACTTCTTCCAATTTGATTGCGGACTCTTTCACCATTAGAAGCAGTAAATTCGATATCACGCTGCATTGCATTACTCCAGTCAAAATCATGTAGCAGCATACGAATGACTGGAGCCTTTTTATTTTCTACTTTTTCAAGCCATAGTTCTTTCTGATTTTCAAACAATTGAATTATTCGATATCCATGCTCGGAAATGAAAGAATATGCCAGCTTCCAAAAGATGTAACCCTCTCTATTATTCATTTCTCCCCTACTTTCTTATTTCAAGGTATTGATAAATTTATAACTCGTTTGTTTCATTATAAACGAAATGTTTCTATTACATTGATTAAAAGCATACAGAATTGCTTAAATTTAACCATTTAGACAAATGATTTTAATAAAAAAACCATCTGTGGTTTTCACCAATCAGATGGTCCTCCAAATACCGATTTCATCATTTTTTGTTTTACCCCTGGAAAACTCATAATAGAACCTACCGCCATCCGGCGAATCCAGCGGGAACCAAGCAGAACATTAATGAGTCTATACCTATACCGAAAAATAAAATAACCGATAGATCCAATCATAAATATGGATGTTAACATACGAGACATCATCATCCCTCCTGCTACTATTCTGTTCTAATTATAAGGGATTTATCCATGAATCATAAAATCGGCTTAAAAAAGGGATGAATTTTTTCAAAAATTCATCCCTCTTATATTTAAAGATTTTTAAATACCGGTTCCATCGTATCTTTTAATACTTTAACAGAGTGGGTGAATTTTGTTTTTTCTTCTTCACTTAAATCCAATTCAACTATTTTCCTAACTCCTTTTCGATTGACCACAGCAGGAACACCAATATAAATATCCTTCTGATCATATTCCCCATCGAGGTAGGCAGAAACAGTTAGGACGGAGTTTTCATTTTGAAGTATAGCCTTGGTTAACCTTACTAGTCCCATTGCAATTCCATAATAAGTAGCGCCTTTTTTGTCAATAATTTGATAGGCAGCATCACGGACATTGATAAAAATTTGATTTAGATCTTCTGGTTTGTATTCAGGCTTGTTCTTTGTCCAGTCAGATATCGAGGTACCAGCTATGTCGGCTTGACTCCAAACTGGGAGTTCGGTGTCACCATGTTCTCCAATAATATATGCATGGACATTACGAGTATCAACATCAAAATAATCACCCAATAAAAAGCGAAAACGTGCAGTGTCCAATATGGTCCCTGAGCCAATGACCCGTTCTTTTGGAAGGCCGGAAAATTTCCAAACAGCATAAGTGAGGATATCAACTGGATTGGTGGCAACTAGGAAAATACCATCAAAGCCGCTATCCATTATTTCTTCCACAATCCCCTTGAAAATTTTTGTGTTTTTTTCCAAAAGATCTAGACGAGTTTCACCAGGCTTTTGGTTTGCACCAGCAGTGATTACTACAAGATCTGCGACCCCGCAATCCTTGTAATCGCCAAACCAAATTTTAGTCCGTGATGGTGCAAAGGGAAGTCCATGATTCAAATCCATGGCATCGCCTTCTGCTTTGTTCTTATTTAAATCAATTAATACTAACTCTTCAGTAATCCCTTGATTTAATAAAGCAAACGCATAACTTGAACCAACAGCTCCAGTTCCAATTAGCGCCACTCGATTAACACGTCTCAACATGACTATTCCTCCACTCTAAAGTACAAAATAAAATTTCTTATAAAATGAATTCTTAATAGTTAAACATAGCTTTTTTCTTTTAAAATAAGAAGCTATCCAATAAATTGAAATGTTATGATTGCTAATACCGCAGCAATGGAGCCGGAAAGGAAATTGACCATATCATTATCCACAAAGGTAATCCCTTTTATTCTAGTGGTTGATAATTGACAATGATTCTTTTTTTCCGTTGTAATACCACATTTCCTACAGACATACACTTGTTGGTAAAACGCACCGATAATTGTATCTATCATATTACCAACAAATCCAAACAATAAAACAAGGAAGGTTAAAAAGAAATCTAAATGAAAAAGCCAAAAACTGATTATGGAGATCAGAAGAGTACCTGAAATGGCTGCAACCGTTCCGAATAAACTAATAGCACCTGATGTACCTTTTTCAATTCGCTTAAATGTTCGGATGTAAATAGGATTCTTTTTGCTTAAACTGCCAATTTCCGATGCCCACGTATCCGAATTGGCACTGGCTAGACAAACCATAAAACCCAGCAGCCAAGATGTACTTGGTTGAAAATAATGAACAATACTGAAAAGACCAGCTGCTCCCCCGTTGGCCATCACCTGTCGCCAATCTCTTCTGGAACCTTTTGCTAATTTTTCTTCCATCTTAATTTTAAACGAACTTTTATATTTTGACCAATAACTTGACGAAACAAAGAATGTCCCTAGGAGAATCAACCCCATTATACCGAAACCAGTATAGACAGCCAGACCAACAAAAATTGCAGCCAAAGTTCCCGACTTGGATAATGATTTGTTATGGTGTCCCATAATTCCAGCAGCAAAGATTCCTATCATAATAACTAAAACTTTTATCATTTTATTTAATAGTCTCACAATATGTAATGATTTTTGAAACAGGTATATCATGTTCTTCTATTGGAAATTGCGAAATGATTTGCTCGCTAAAGGCAAGGGATATGGTTTTACCAGTATAGTTTTTTAAGAACCGATCATAATATCCACCGCCAAAACCTAAGCGATAGCCCTCCCTAGTATATGCCAAACCAGGGACAATCATTAAATCAATTTGGTTGGCCTCCACTTGGGTGGTTAAATCTTCAATCGGCTCACATAAACCATAAAAGACAGTTTCAAGCTGGGAAAAATCTTTTAGCGTTCTAAAAGTCAGTGCTTTTTCTTTTGGATTACACTTTGGAACAACTACTTTTTTTCCCTGTTGCCATGCTTTTCGTATTATTGGGTATGTATCCACTTCGGGCTGTCTTGAAACCGTTATTCCAATCACTTCTGCATTAAACCAGTCTTCATCCTCAAAGAGTCTGCTAGCAATTTTATCGGAATAACCTTCATAAAGGGTTTCGGAAAGGTTCGAAAGCAATCCTTTAACGTGTTTCCTGACCTCTTGTTTATTCTTCATATGTATAAGCCTCCTAACTAGATAAGAAAAGCGCAAGCGCTTGTTTCTAGGCAACAAAAAAAGCAGCAGGAAGCCCTACTGCTTATTTTGTTTCACGGTGTGCTGTTGTACGCTTTTCTCTTGGGCAATATTTCTTAAGCTCAAGACGATCAGGGTTGTTACGTTTATTTTTTGTTGAAATATAGTTACGATCTCCACACTCAGTGCAAGCTAACGTAATATTTACACGCATGTCTATTTCCCTCCAAACGATTAAACAAGTTCGTTCATACGACTTTTCTATAATATCATTTTTAAAAAAGAAATGCTAGTGTTTTTACAGAAAAGCGTTGCTCAATGGAGATGAAGGGATAATATTTATATTCACACGTGTTCTATATGTTTGTAAAGTGCTTTTTCCATTGTAATTAACTCGCTTTTAGTAGAACCCATAATGATCCAAGTATTTATTTTACAGGTCTCCCGAGGTGGTATAGTCAGGTTCACGGCAATAATACTTGCTGCAGCACCTTTAGCTAGCGGTTGATACTTTAATGTTCCTTTATCAAGTGAATTCCAAACTTGATCGGTATATGCATGCCATAGAGGAACGGTTGTATATTCATGTATGCCCGATTGATTAAATTGTCCGCTTACCAGAAATAACTTTTGATTTGCATGATGGAAAATATGATTTTCAATCGGGGAGACAAATGTTAAATGATCTTTATCTACATTAGAAAAATGATGCATAGCTAAAATTTTAATTTCTTTGGTCTGATTACTATGATTTCCTACATACATACTAGACAACCTAATTTTCGAATGGAGATGCTCCTGCTTTACCTGGAGAATTAATTTATCATCGTAAAGTACCTTTTCCATCGTATTCTGCAGCCAAAAGTATTTGCCGTTTACCCAAATCCCCGGAACCAATTGGAGAACCTCCATCCACGATGGATGTACAACTGTTGACCTTGAATTTTGTTGTTCAGATAGATTCATCATCGCTTACACCTAATTTACTATTTTTTGGTGTTACCTTTTGCTTTTCTTCATTTACACGTTTATTTAAGATGGTATCTGCCATGACTCTGCTTGTTTCTGAGGCAATGCGTCTCCAACCATATAAGCTTGTAACAATTTTCCGTCCTTTGTTGCCAATTTCTTCTGCTTCATCAGGATGACTCATTAAATAATCTATTTGTTTAAGCAGGCTCTCCGGATCTCCAGGAACCATTAGCATTCCTGTTTGGAAATGCTTTACAATTCCTTTCATACCACCAGTATTGGATACAACTGTGGCTTTCCCGAGTATCATTGTTTCTAGAGCGACAATTCCGAATGGTTCATATAGACTTGGAAAGACTGTCAATTCACTTCCTTGAATCAATGCATTTCTTTGTTCATCTGTGACATAGCCAATAAATGCTATAAAATTGGTTAGCTTTCTTTCCCTAATTTGCTGCTGATAGGCTATAAGCATCGGACCTTTTCCCGCCACTATAAAATGGCAGTCTAACCCCTTTTCTTTAGCAATAGCTGCAGCTTCTATAAGTGTTTCAAAGCCTTTCTCTTTTACAATTCTTCCAATCGAAAAAATGTATCTTTTATACTTCAATTCTGGAAAAAGTTCCTCTATATTTCTATCTACTGTTAATGGCTCGATTCCATTAGGAATGACAGCTATCTTTTCAGCATTGGCATGGAAAGTAGAAATTAGCCCATCTTTCATGTAATCACTACAGACAATAAGTTGATCTGATTCAGAAACTAGTTGTGATTCTTTGTCATGTATAAATTGTTGCATTTGATTATATATACCATTATTCCTTCCGTACTCTGTTGCATGTATGGTCGATAATAATGGCAGAGAGAGCAACTCCTTTAAACTGATAGAAGCTGCACTGACCAGCCAATCATGCGCATGGATCAAATCCAGTTTACTATCTTCGCTTAATTGTTCAGCCTTGAATGCCATTGCTAAGTTTAGACCGGCAATCCAGGAAAGAAAATTGTCATCCATTTCATTCACAGGTCTAACTCGATGCACATGTACCCCATTCATTTTTTCATAGGAAGGCAGTTCATTATTTCCTGCTGTTAATACATGAACCACATGCCCCATATCTGCCAAATGGCTTGAAAGACCATGCACATGTCTTGAAAGGCCGCCAACAATATTAGGTGGATACTCCCAGCAGAGAATTAAAATATTTAATTGCCATTTCTCGAGAGGATTTCGATCCAAGTCAACATGTTCTAAACCTTTACTATTCATCGTGCTCCCCCAAGTTGTTTGCCTTCAAATAATAGCTGTACGTGCTAACCTGATCCATCCATTTTGGAGGCTGTTCTTCATACTGTTGGAATTGTAATAAGTCTTGATGATAAATGTGTCCAGTTGGAATTTCTGGTGACGGTGTTTGAATGCAATTGGAGCGAAAAATAGGGAAAAACTTGTTTTTTGAAGAAAAAATACCTAATTCAGCAATATAGCTGCGATTTTCTGCAAGCCCTTTAATAAACCAGTGCCCACTTTGGTAGGGTACCGGTATCTCATTAAAATGATGTGCATTTTTTCCGTTAAATACTAGATCTGTTACATCATAAATTCTTGCAACCGTAACGAGTTCTTCAAATTTTAGATTAAAAAAGGTTTCGATAATCTTTTTAGGTAATTCTGAAACTTCCCAGAAAAGAAGTACCTTTCGAGGTGTTACAAGCTTTGCCTTCAGTTCACCTTTTAGTGGGGTAAGTTCTTGTGGAAAAGAATTATCCGAGGAGGATCTATCCATGGTACTTATTTTTTCATTAGAATCCTTAAGTTCATTCTCCGCAAGTTCCATCCATTTATTCCAGCGATATTGTACTTTACCGACTGTGGTATTGAGCTCCGAGGCGATTTTTCGAAATGAGTATCCATCCCCTCTTAGCTTAATAATTTCCTCAATCATTTCCATCCTCCATTCTGCAAACAATCAATATATGCAATAAATCACTAAATATTCCTATAAATTGATATGTTAATCGTATCATCAGTTTAGAATGTATTCAATAAACGCATTTTGTCGTATTTTGCATATCCATATAACGGCTAGATGAAGTGAACGAGAATTTTTTTTGGAAATGAATGCAACCCTTTTTTCTACAAAAAACATCATGATTCATATGAGCTTCTGTACTCTTTTTCGACACTATATCTACATAAAAAAAGATGAAGTCAGAATTACTTCATCTTTTTTTCGTTCTTATTCATTTAAATTGATACGGTTTCCTGTTACAAGGTAAATAACATCCTCAGCAATATTGGTTGAATGGTCTGCGATTCTTTCAATAAATCGGCAAACAAATGCCAATTGAATAATTTGATTGGTTGAATTTGGATTTTGTGGGATGTAGCTTAAAAGCTCCTGAATCAGCCTTCCAAACATTTTGTCCACTTCATCGTCTTTCTCAGCACATTTCTTTGCCAAATTAATATCCTCTGAATAATAAGCAGTGATCGACTCTGAAACCATTTCTAGAGCCATTTCCATCATTTTAGGTATATCAATTATCTCTTTAAAATGCGTTTCCTTACCAATGTGAATGGCCGATTTAGCGATATTTACAGCGATGTCTGCAAATCGCTCTACTTCAGAGGATACTTTTAAGGCTGCACTAATTTTCCTGAGATCTGTTGCTACTGGTGATTCCCTTGCAATCAATAAGAGCGCTTTATCATTTATTTCGTATTCTAAATCATCAATCTCATTGTCACCATCAACCACTTGTTTTGCCAATTCTAAATCTTGATTAATTAAAGCAAGCATTGAATTTTTAATGGCAGTTTCTGCTTTACTTGCCATGTTTAGAAGTAAATCTTTTAATTCTTTTAAGTTATTATCGAAATTTGCTCTAGTACTCATCTACGTCACCTCATCATCCGAATCTTCCAGTAATATACCCTTCAGTACGTGAATCTGTAGGGTTTGAAAATATGTTGGAAGTTGAATCAAGTTCAATTAATTCGCCCATTAAAAAGAAAGCTGTTTTATCAGAAACCCTAGATGCTTGCTGCATATTATGGGTTACAATGACAATTGTATATTTTTCTTTTAATTCTAATATCAATTCCTCAATTTTCAAGGTAGAAATTGGATCTAAAGCAGAAGTAGGTTCGTCCATTAACAACACATCAGGCTTCGTTGCAAGTGCTCGCGCAATGCAAACCCTTTGCTGCTGTCCTCCGGATAATCCTAAGGCTGGAGTATTTAACCGATCCTTCACTTCATCCCATAAAGCCACATCCATTAATGACTTAATGACAATCTCATCAAGGTGCTTCTTCTTTTTGATTCCATGAATTCTCGGGCCGTAGGCAATATTATCATAGATGGTTTGTGGAAAAGGATTTCCCTTTTGGAAAACCATTCCTACGTTTTTTCGAAGTTCAACTAAGTCCATTTTTTCGTCTAAAATATTTTGACCATTATAGTTAATTTCGCCTGTCATCTTGACATTTGGTACCATATTAATCATCAAATTTAGAGATTTGATAAAAGTTGATTTACCACAGCCTGACGGACCGATCATAGCCGTAACCTCTCTTTTATTGATGGGAAAGTTAATATCTTTTAATGCATGATGGTCTCCATACCATAAATTCAAATGATTGATGTCAAACACTTGCCTGGTTAATACTGAAGTTGACATTCCATTTCCCCCTTATCCGAACCGTCCGGAAATATATTCTTCCGTCTTTTTTACCGAAGGGTTTGTAAAGATTTTTTCAGTCTTATCATACTCGATCAAATCTCCCTTAAAAAAGAAAGCAGTTTTATCAGAAATCCTGGATGCCTGTTGCATGTTATGCGTTACGATAATGATCGAATAGTCTTTCTTCAAATCGACAATTAATTCTTCCACCTTTGCATTTGAGATGGGATCCAATGCAGATGATGGTTCATCAAGAAGCATGATGGCCGGCTTCATCGCAATCGTCCTAGCAATACAAAGCCGTTGTTGCTGACCACCAGATAGGGATAGTGCAGATTTATTTAGTCTATCTTTTACCTCATCCCATAAGGCAGCTTTTCGTAGGCTTTCCTCTACAATTTCATCAAGGAGACTTTTCTTTTTAATTCCAGCAAATTTAAGTGCATGTGTAATATTTTCATAAATGGATTTTGGAAATGGGTTTGGCTTTTGAAAAACCATTCCAATTTCTTTTCTTAAGGCAACTACATTTATTTCTTCAGACAAGATATTTAGATCTTCATATATGATTTCCCCTGTAGCCCTTGCACCTGGGATTAAATCATTCATCCTATTTATACTACGTAGAAAAGTAGATTTTCCGCAGCCTGACGGTCCAATCAATGCTGTAATTGAATTTTTTTCTATCTCCATCGAAATTCCGTTTACAGCCCGTTTATCTCCATAGAATATTTCCAAATCATTTACTTTTAAGATATTTTCCATTTGCAACTGGACGGTTGATTGTAATACTTGTTCTACAGTTTCTTTTTCCATATAAGTGGTAACCATCCGTTCTCACCTGCCCTTTATTTAGTTGCAGTAATTTTTTTAGTAATAAGTCTTCCAATCCATCTTGCTAACAGGTTGAAAATTAATACTGATATCACTAACACAGCTGCAGATCCATTTGATACTTCTTCGACGTCTGGAATTAATCCTTGAGTATTTACGGACCAAATGTGAACGGCAAGTGTTTCGGCCGGACGAAAGATATTTAAAGGAGATTGAGCGGAAAATGGATTCCAGTTTCCGTAATCGAGACGTGGCGTCGATAGGCCTGCTGTAAATAATAGTGCCGCTGCTTCACCGAACACCCTGCCTGCAGCAAGGATAATACCCGTTAATATTGATGGAAAGGCACTAGGTAAGATAACGGTTTTTATCGTATGCCAATGAGTTATCCCTAACGCAAGACTAGCCTCTTTCAAATCACGTGGAACTGCAAGGATGGCGTCTTCACTGACACGCACGATTACAGGTAAATTAAATACAGTCAGCGCTAGAGCTCCACCTAAAATGGTATACCCCCAACCTGTTGTATTAACAAACACCAATAGTCCAAACATGCCTATAACGATAGACGGCAAAGATGATAGAACCTCAACACAGGAACGAATGATATCCGTTACTTTTCCTGGCTTAGCATACTCCGCCATATAAATACCGCCGCCAACCCCAAGAGGAATAGCGATGATCATGGTAATAACTAATATATATAATGAATTGAATAGTTGGTCTCTAATACCTCCACCAGCACGAATATTACTAGACGGAGAAGTAAGAAAATCCCATGAGATGTATCTAAATCCATTCACCAAAATATAGGAGAATAAACCGATAAGAATGGCAACAATGATAATGGCAATGGCAATAAAGACTCCCGTGGCAATTCGATCAGCCGTTTTGCTTTTCATTATAATTTCCTCCTTGATGAAAGATAGCGAATGAGGAGAATAAACGCAAACGACATAACTAATAAAATTAATCCCATGGACCAAAGCGTATTATTTTCCACACTTCCATATGTGGTATGACCCATATTCAAAGTAATAATCGTCGTTAATGTTGCTGACGCATCCAAGAGACTAGATGGTAAGTCCCTGACATTTCCAATTACCATTTGAACAGCTAATGCTTCCCCAAATGCCCGAGCCATCCCTAAAACAATTGCTGTCAATAGGGATGGGAGTGCAGCCGGAATAAGTACTTTTCTAATCGTCTGCCACCGTGTTGCCCCAAGAGCATAGGAACCTTCTCTAAGACTATTGGGAAGGGAGCTTATCGCATCAGTTGCAATTGTTGTAATGGTTGGCAATATCATAATGGCTAATACAATCATACCTGAGAGTAAACTAAAGCCTAATCCGCCAACATGTTCTCTAATAAAAGGAACTAGTACTGTCAACCCGATGAATCCATAAACGACGGATGGTATCCCAACCAAAAGTTCGATAACCGGCTGTAATATTTTTCTTCCCCAGGACGGCGCAATCTCCGTCATAAATATAGCCCCGCCAATTCCTAACGGTGCGGCAATAAGTGCCGAAAGAAAGGTGACAGCAAATGACCCAAAAATAAATGGTAAAACCCCATATTCAGGATTGGCTTTATTAGTTGGATTCCATTGTGTACTTGTAATGAACTCAATTATACTTACTCCATTTTTTATAAATGATTGCAATCCTTTTGTTCCTAAGAAAATAGTTATGGATATTGTTGCGGATATCATAATCACAGCACACAATAGAACGAGAATTTTCCCTCGTAATTCTCCATCCATTCGATTCTTGGTTGATTTCAGTAACCTGTCTTTTGCAGGAGCTAACTTTTCCATAATGCACCAATCACTCCTAAATTACGTGATAATAGGGTAAATGCAGATTGGCATTTACCCCTGTTTATTAATCGAACCTTGTTACTAGAGATTTTTTTGCTTACCCTCTGCGTCACGTTCTACCTTCATTTTTGTAACAGGAAGATAACCTTGTTCTTTTAAAAGGGTATTTTGAATATCGTCTGACATTAAGTAATCAAGGAAGGCTTTTGCTAAACCATCAGCTTCACCATTAGTATAAGAATGTTGGTACGCCCATACTGGGAATTCACCTGATTGTACATTTTTTTCTGTTGGCTCTACACCATCGATTGATAGTGGTGTTACAGAATCATCAGTGAAATATGAGAATGCGAGGTAACCTACAGCACCTTCCGTTTCATTGATAATCTTTTTAACGGTGTTTGAAGAATCTTCAGTAATTCCTTCAGCTGGTGTTGCACCATCAAGAGCAAATTTATTAAATACTGCACGAGTACCTGAAGAGTCTGGACGGTTTACAAGTACGATTTTTTGATCTTTACCGCCAAGTTCTTTCCAGTTTGTAATTTTTCCAGTAAATACTTTGATTAAATCATCTTTTTTAATATCTTTAATACCAACTTTAGGGTTAATCGCTGCAGTCATCCCGACAACCGCTACTTTATGATCCACAAGCTTATCAGCTGGAATCCCTTCTTTTTCTTCAGCGAAAACGTCTGAGTTCCCAATTTGAACTGAACCTTCGGCAACTTGAGATAATCCAGTACCGGAACCACCAGCTTGGACTTGAACATCCACATTTGGATTTTCCGCCATAAACTCTTCGGCAGCAGCAGCTACTAATGGCTGCATTGCTGAGGAACCAGAAATAGATAATGAGCCAGATAGTTCTTTTGTTGATTTATTAGTATCATCTTTTTTATCTGTAGATGCCCCGCCCCCACAAGCTGCAGTGAACACCATTAGTGCTGCAAATAATGTAAGTAGGCTAAATTTCTTTAATTGTTTCATTTCCTGTATTCCCCCTAAGAAAATTGGTTGAGATAACGAATGTTTGTCTGCCTTACATGAATAAGAATAAAGGAAGACTGTAAACCACGTTTTAATGGAATGTAAAGGTTTTGTAAAGTTATGTTGCATTATTGTAAATTGCAAAACATCTTCACCTTATAATTTTTGATGAATTTCTGAAAAATATCCTTAGGAATATGATGCACCTATCTTTTGATTCATATGTAAAAGACCTGCCTCAGTAGTGAGACAGGTCTTTTACATTGTTTTATTTAGTTGCTCGGAGTAGTTTCAGCATTTTCTGCTGGTTGTTCAGTTCCTGCTGTTCCAGGAGTATTTTGATGAGTCTTTTTCAACTCAAAATAGGCATCCATTACCCTTTTTCCAATTAAACTATTAATACTTGGGCCAGTACTGCCGGTATATGCCCATGGAACCACAACAGCCATGGCCACTTCTGGATTATCGAATGGAGCAAAGCTGACAAGACTTAAGTTCATAACATCTGTGCCGCGTTTTGATTTATCTCCACCATCATAAAAGGCCTCGGCTGTTCCTGTTTTCCCAGCAGGATTATAAGCAGCCCCTTTAAAGGAACCAACTGCCGTACCGTCACCAACCTGCATAACCATTCTAAACCCTTCTTGAACCCGCTTGATCCATTCTTCTTTCATATCGACCCGATTTAACACCTTCGGTTGAATTTCTTCAACGATCGGTCCTAATTCATTATTTTCCATGACGGGCTCCCGAATTTCTTTCACAATATGCGGCTGCACACGGTTTCCGCCATTGGCAATAGTAGAGACATATTGTGCAAGCTGCATTGGTGTGTAGGTATCATACTGCCCAATTGCAAAGTCCATAAGTTTACCAGGTATTTTTTCGGTGCCTTGAAAACCGTTCATCTCATTTGGAAGGTCAATCCCAGTTCGTGTCCCAAGACCAAATTGGCTAAAGGATTGTCGTAAAGTATTAAAGGTCTTATCAATTTCTAAGTGAATCGGTGCGTTACGTACATAGTGTCCATTTGCCATCGCTATTACTGTTTTAAACATATATACGTTAGATGAAACCTGTAACGCTCTAAGGTCATTGATAGCGCCAAATGTCTTCCATGACTTTTTCACAGGTGTATCTTTGATTACAATAGGTTCATCCAATAGGGTTTGCCCCGGACTAATAGCACCAGTTTGATAGCCTGTGAGAATGGTAGCTCCCTTGACAGCAGAACCCACGTTATAAGAGGTCGTAATATTTCCTCCCGCAAAATCCTTCATGACGGTTTTACCATTCTTATCCTTGCCTATTTGCTTACCGGCCATGGATAATATTTCTCCAGTATTGGGATTCATCAGCACGACAAATGCACGGTCCATGATACCAGTGTTTGGCTTACTCTTAGCTGAAAGCATTTCTTCTTCAATTATCGTTTCTACCTGTTTTTGCAAATCCATATCAATAGTAAGGACTAAATCCTTACCCCGTTTCCCTTCGGAAACCACTTCTGTAGATAGAATTTTTCCTGCTTTGTCTGTAACATTTTTAACCTTTGCCTTCTGACCATGAAGGACATCCTCGTATTTCAGTTCAAGGTAACTTTTTCCGACGCGGTCATTTCGGCTGTAATCGCGAGCAAGATATTTTTCAAGTTGTTCCTTTGGAATACCTGCTTCTGATGTAGTAACATCCCCCAATATCGACTTCAAGGTATCACCATACGTATACATTCTTTCCCAATCTGTAGTTGTATCGACACCTGGAAGATTTTCTAAGTTTTCACTGACTATTGCAAATTCCTCAGGAGTTACATCTTTATTTTTTACAATTTGCGGAGTTAACGCGTATCCACTATTAAATTCATGATAAATGGCTACTGTTTCAAGCTCTTCTCCTTGAATACTCGCCATTTCACCCTCAGTTACACGATCAACCTGCAATTTATATATTTGTTTATCATCTAGCTTTTTCTGTTTATATAAATCCCACTCTTTTTTCGTAATCTTGGCTTTTGCTTCTTTTGGATGTTTAGTAAGCCAATAATCTTTTATTTCCCGTTCAGGTACTTTAGAAGTGTCTTTAGTGATTAACTTTGCTAATTTTCCCGCAGTATCGAGCATCTCCTCTGCGGTAACATTCTGGTATTTTGTGTACGTAATTGCGTTAAGCGGGCTATTATCTACAATCGTTTTTCCATTCCGATCAAACATTTTCCCTCGTGGAACTGGGTTATTTACTGTAATATCCTCTGTCCGTTCAATTTCACGTTTAAAATCATCGCCAAAAACGATTTGCAGCTCTCCAAGTCGGAGGATAAGAACTGAAAATAGGACAAAAACAACAAAAAATACCATATTCAATCGAAAAGGGACATGTGTCTTCTTCTTTTTCTTTTTGTTATTCAAGATTTATACACTTCCTTTTTTCAAGGCATAACATAACCTTTTCTATTTTATAAGAAAATGTTCTATTTATCTATGAATAACACTTACCAATTTTAAAAATAAATGCGATGAGTTTAATCTCATCGCATTATGATGCAGGTAATTGGACCTTCCTTATGGAGAAATAAATTAATAAATGACCCGCACCTAAAACAAGCAGCAAAAAAGGAATACTCTTGTCCTCATTAAACCAGGTTATAGCAGCAATAAAGGCTAGAATGGAGACAATTCTCCCGAAATTCAAGAAAATTTCGCGCACCACAATGTATTCAATCCTCATTTCAGCTGCTTTCCAGCCTAATCCAATCACATCGTATGTAGTTGACATATAGGGAACTAACAGAAGAGGATAAGCGATTGCAATCATTCCTGCATATATTAACAATTTTATAAAATTCACATCCCATACAATAAGAAGGACAGCAGCGTAAAGAATAATCCCGCCAATAAGAATGGATTTTTTACGATGATTTTTCTTAATTAACCGAGATGCAAAATAATAAGCAAGAAACGATATTCCCGAGTTAATAAGTCCAAATGTCCCTAAAGACAATTCACTTCCCGTTGAAATGTAAACAAAGACAGATATGACAAAGGCAAAAGTCCCTTCTCTTAAGCCCTGTAGAAAATGGGCGTTTGTAACCAGACGCCAATTCTCATTTTGTTTTCTTTCCTCCAATATACGTTTAAAGCAATATCTTCCTGTTGCTGGCCTTGGTTTTAAAGAGAAACTCATGAAAACGGCAAGCGCGAATAATCCTAGTGACAAACCAAAGACAAACGTATATCCAGTAAATTTTTCAAATCTCGTGATGATGAATCCAGCTGCAATCGGTCCAATCATTCCGCCAGCAGAGGAAAGAATCCCCAAAAACCCGTTAAAAAAATCCCTAGTCTCAGGCTCAGTAATCTCGAAGGTTAATACGTTATAGGCCAGCCAATAAAAGCCATAACCAATTCCAAGCAGGCTGCCCAATACAAGCAAAAAAGTAGAAGCGTTTGTACCTGTTACCAAAACGGCTAAATAAAATATCGCCAAAAAGATAACACCTATTCGAAGCACAATTACCCGGTCGATTTTCTTTGCCCAACGTCCTGCTAATATGAACGTTACTAGTTGCAGGATCACTATTGAGAGGTTAAAAAGAGCAATATCTGTATATCTGCCGGTCTGTTTCCAAAGATAAATATTCACAAATGTGTTTGATAAGGCAACGCTTAGAGAATATAAGCCGCCAATAATCAACAATAGTGATAAATCCTTGGTTAATACTACATCACCTAAAAGTTTAAATTTTTTTGCCATTAAAAACTCCCCTTTTTCTTAAGGGTAGTCTTTAACAAGGGCAAAGGAATTATTCAATATAGTAAAAATGAAAAAAAGACAGCTTCTGAAAGCTGTCTTTTTCCATTCAATTATTTTGCTGCGCTATAACGTTTAGAAACTTCATCCCAGTTAACAACATTCCAGAAAGAAGAAATATAATCTGGACGTTTGTTTTGGTATTTAAGATAGTAAGCGTGCTCCCAAACATCAAGGCCAAGAATTGGAGTTTTACCTTCCATTAATGGTGAATCTTGGTTTGGAGTGCTTGAAACTTCTAACTCTCCGTTGTTTACAGATAACCAAGCCCAGCCAGAGCCGAAACGAGTAGTTGCTGCTTTAGCGAACTCATCTTTAAAGCTTTCAAAGCTGCCAAACTTGCTGTTAATTGCGTCTGCTAATTCACCAGTTGGTGCGCCGCCGCCATTAGGAGAAAGAATTTGCCAGAATAAAGAGTGGTTTGCATGACCGCCGCCGTTGTTTCTCACAGCTGTACGAGCTGATTCTGGAACAGCATCCAAATTAGAAATAACTTCTTCTACTGATTTAGATAGTAACTCTTCGTTCCCTGCTAGAGCGTTGTTTAAGTTTGTTACATATGTGTTGTGGTGTCTAGTGTGGTGAATATTCATTGTTTCTTTGTCAATATGTGGTTCTAGTGCATCCTCTGCATAAGGTAATTGTGGTAATTCAAATGCCATGATAATTCCTCCTATGTACGTATTATTTTTTTAGGCCTTAGCTATACCTTAATTTATAAGAATATTTCTAAAGCTTTACTTTTAAGATACCAAAGTTGGATGGTGGATTCAATTAAAATGCTTATATCCAACATAAATACAATTCCCTTTTCAATGAATTATATTCCTGTTGATCCTTAATAGGATAAATATTTGTTTACAGTTTCATTTTTCGAAAAATTGTCATGTTTCATCAAACCAGCATTCTGTCAACGATTTATGTCATAACCCCATGGAATATATCCCAAAAATTAAAATCGCTATATTGACAGGCAGTTATTATTTCATTTAAATCAGAAGTAAGGGTATAAAGGGAGTGACAAAACATGCAAACTAGCAGCATTTCCATATATAATTTAATGGCTCAGTTTTTTGAAAAAAATGAACCCATACAAAAATTCAAAGCTGGTACTGTTCTTTTTCATGAAAAGGATCTAGTAGAATATGTATACCTATTGCTCAAAGGCAGTATCGCACTTGGGAGGGTTCATGTACGTGGAAAAGACTTTATTCTTAAAATTTTAAACGACCGGGAATTCATAATGGAATACCAGTTATTTAAAGCAAATCCTCATTATCAGTTCTATGCCAAAGCTCTAACGGACTGTGAACTTCTGCTTGTTAAAAAAGAACTTTTTGAAGAGTTTATTTCAGCAGAACCTGAAGCCATGAATGCACTGGTCGCATGGTTAAGCACAGGTTATTTAAAAGCACAAATGAAATGCCAGGACTTAATTATGAATGGTAAAAAAGGCGGGCTCTACTCGATCCTAATCCGTTTATGTAATTCGTATGGCGTAAAGACAGAAAACGGTATTCTTATAGATTTGCCATTAACACATCAGGAGTTAGCTAATTTAACATTTGGGACTAGAGAAGTGATCCAGCGCGCTTTAAAGGAGCTGCGCGAATTGGATATTATCTTATATGAAAACCAAATGTTTACCGTGAAGGATATAAATTATTTAAAAGAAGAAGTAGATTGCCAAAACTGCTCATCAGAGATTTGCGGATTAAATTAGAACAGCCATAGTCCCCTTCTCCATTCCTTTATTAATCTTAAATAGTAAGAAGCCGCCGTTTTTGGCGGCTTTTCGGACTGTTAAAAAACAACGATCAAAAAGTAACCAATCATAATGAGTTGGATCACAGTCTTTGTAAAAACGCTGCCAATAAAACCAAGAACAGAGCCAAAACCGACTTTAAGACTCTCAGTAAAACTCCTTTTATTAAAAATTAACTCCGCCACAACAGCCCCAATAAAAGGCCCAATTACTATTCCTAAAATAGGGATGACAAATGGGCCAACTAAAAGACCAATTGTACTTCCCCATACACCTGCCTTTGAACCTCCATATTTTTTTATCCCAAACAAATTGGCTAGGTAATCTGCAATAAATAAAAGGACGATAAATAATCCTTGGACTAGCCAAAACAGCCAGTTAAATGGTTCGAAACTAAAAAACATTCCATATAATAAAAAACCTGCTAATAAAAATAATACACTTGGAATAATTGGGTACACCAATCCAACGAACGCAACAATAAATAGAATACCAATGATCAGCCAATACAAAATCTCCATCTATCCCCATCCTTTACAGAAAATATACCCTTCCTACGATTTAATAATCAACATGTTTTCATTCTTCATCCTTCTTGTATATCTAGTTTCCACAGGCTACAATAGAATAGCGGAACTTGAAATGTAAGATCTCCTATTTAAAGGAAACTCCATGCATAATGTTTCAAAGTTCAAGTAATATTTTGTTTTATACATAAAGGTGGTCATTATGAATATTTTTAAACAATTTTACAGAAGTATTTATTCTCCAAAGGATATTGCTACATTTCGTTTTCAGGGCATTGGAAAGACAATTTTATACGTTTTTTTCCTTACCTTCATTTCAATTTTACCCTCTATTTATTATGTTAGTACAGCCCTCTCTACAGGGATAGATGCTGCACAATCGTTTATTAAAGATCAAGCGCCTGAATTTTCAATTCAGAACGGACAATTATCAGCAAATACGGATGTTCCGGTTACAATAAATAAAAATGACTTTACCATTATAATTGACCCAACAGGTGCCATTTCTAAAACAGATGTTGAGGAAACGGATAATACATTAGCTTTATTGAAGGATGAATTTGCCTTATCTACAGGCGGTAGAATTGATACATACCCTTATTCTATGTTAGAAGGCATGAATATAACAAACACAGAGTTGCTTCAGTTTATCGACACAATTGAAGGTATGAAAGGAATCATCATTCCTGTGATGGCCTTGTTTATTTATTTGTTTTCAAGTGCTTGGGGTTTTATCGAGGTAACCATATTGGCCTTATTTGGCTTAGCATTGAAAAATCTTTTTGGAAGAAAGCTGAAATATGGGCAATTATGGCGAATGGCTGCTTACTGCGAAACATTACCAACTCTGTTTTTTACGATCATGACTGCGTTAAAAACTTCTGTACCTCAAAGTTCACTGCTAAATTGGTTTGTCATTATTATTGTATTAGCCCTCGCTATTAAGGAAGTACCTAAACCTAAGAAGGCAAGCTAACCTACACCGAAAACGGTGTAGGTTTTTTTGTTCTAAAATAAGTTGGACAAGCATACGAATGTACAAACGTCTATTTGGAGGCTTTTCCGATGAAAAAACTATTTGGTCTACTATTTGCAATTTTAGTCATATATGTTATTTATTTCGACCTCACAGTCGGCACCCTTCCCTCCGCTAATTCAAAGCAAGTTGACGCAAAAATAGAGACGGTCAGGCCGCAAGCTGAACCAAGCATTCCCTCTTTTGAAGCAAAGGTGAAACCTGGTGAAACCGTCATTTCAATTGTTGAACATCAAATTGATAAACCCTTACCAGTTTCCATATCTGCTTTAATTACTGACTTTCAAAAATTAAATCCTGGCAAGTCTCCTGAAAAAATTCAAATTGGGGCTACATATCATTTTCCAGATTACTCAAAATAAAGAGGATAGACACTTATTCTTGTCAAAAATAGTAGAAGACTGATACAATTATACCAGATTGTCTTTTAGAACCTTTTATTCGAATCCATTTTAAAGGAGAGCGAATTACACGTGAGTGAAATTATACATCGCACAAATACCCGTCCAATTAAAGTGGGTAATTTAACAATTGGCGGGAGCAATGAAATTATTATACAAAGCATGACAACAACGAAAACCCATGATGTGGATGCAACCGTTGCTGAAATAAAAAGACTTGAAGATGCTGGATGTCAGATTGTTCGAGTCGCGTGTCCAGATGAACGTGCAGCGAATGCGATCCCAGAAATAAAAAAGAGAATCAATATTCCGCTTGTAGTTGATATCCACTTTGACTATAAATTAGCATTAAAAGCAATTGAAGGCGGAGCTGATAAAATCAGAATCAATCCGGGCAACATTGGAAAACGTGAAAAGGTTGAAGCTGTTGTGAAAGCAGCCAAAGCAAAGGGGATTCCGATTAGAATCGGGGTAAATGCAGGATCACTTGAGAAAAAGATTCTTGAGAAATACGGTTACCCTACAGCAGATGGAATGGTTGAGAGTGCCCTCCATCATATTAAAATTCTCGAAGATTTGGATTTTCACGATATTATTGTTTCCATGAAAGCATCGGATGTTAACCTAGCTATTGAAGCATACGACAAGGCTGCCCGTGCTTTTGATTATCCACTGCATTTGGGAATTACCGAATCCGGTACACTGTTCTCAGGTACGGTAAAAAGTGCGGCAGGATTAGGAGCCATCATTAATAAAGGTATTGGAAACACATTGCGAATCTCACTAAGTGCAGATCCCGTACAAGAAGTTAAAGTAGCAAAAGAACTATTAAAGGTTTTTGGACTATCCTCCAATGCCGCAACGTTAATTTCTTGTCCAACCTGCGGTAGAATTGAAATCGACCTCATTAGTATTGCAAATGAAGTGGAAGAGTACATTTCAAAAATTAAAGCTCCTATCAAGGTTTCAGTTCTTGGGTGTGCAGTAAATGGTCCTGGTGAAGCTCGCGAAGCCGATATCGGTATTGCCGGTGCACGCGGGGAAGGATTATTATTTAGAAAAGGCGAAATCGTCCGTAAGGTCCCTGAAGCACAAATGGTCGAAGAATTGAAAAAGGAAATTGATCAAGTGGCAGAGGAATATTTTCGCAAAAAAGCTGAAGAAGAAAAGATAACTAAATAAACAGCAAAAAACAAAGGGTCTGACTCACATATCGTGAAGTCAGACCCTTTTGACATTCTGCTCCTAAGCAGGTTATGTTAAAAGAACGGGAGAATAAAGATACCGACGATTAGCGATATCGCACCAATTCCAATTGCCCAAGCACCAAGGCCTGTGGCACCCCTTTTTCTGGCAACGAAGCCTAACACAATACCTGCGATACCAAATAGAATAGGCATTACAAACAGCGACAAAATGGATAATGCTAATGCAAGTGTTCCCAAACCTGTTCCAGCGGTTGCATTTCCCTGCGTATTGTTTTGACTCTTTGGACGTGAGACAGAAACAGGTGCAGCGATCTCAGCCGCTGACTCTTCCCGGTATTGAGAAGTTCTGAGTGGAACAGATGCACCAACCTGAGGTACATTCGCATCTTTTTTCAATGAATAAGAAGTCTTTATTGGTGAAGCAACTTCTGACGCTGTTTCCTCCCTATATTGTGAAGGAGAATTTGGTATTTGCTCACCAATAATTGAACTTCGAAGAGCTTCTTGTACTTTTGTGTCTCTTTCATCTGCCATCCTAATCCCTCGCTTTCAGTTATAGGAGCATTAATTATTGTTTGCGTCTTACCGTTTTTTAATATGTTAATGTTTGTCACTAATAGGTTTCTATTTCAAATACTTTTAAAAAATTTACATTCTTGTTCCTTTGTATTTGGTAAAATATAAAGAGATATTCAAATGAAGGTGACTGCATAATGAAAAAAAGATTAGGAATAGATATTGATGGAACTGTAACCTGCCCTACTTCAATGGTTACTTTTATTAATAAGGCTTTTAACTTAAACTTATTGTATGAGGACGTTAATCGATATGAATTAACACCTTTTGTTAACGTTCCCGAAGCTGATTTTGCCAAATGGTTTGTGGAAAGCGAACCCGTTATTTATAGAGATTCACCACCAGCAAAAGATGCCATACAGATACTTTCGATGTGGAAAAAGAAACATGATTTAATTTTTATTAGTGCACGCAAGCCTTATTTACTTGATGTTACTGAGGAATGGTTTCAACGCCAAGGGTTATCGTCTCATCAAATTGAATTAGTTGGTTCCCATGATAAGGTAGAGACGGTAAGAAAACAAAGAATTGACATCTTTTTTGAAGATAAACATGATAATGCCGTAATGATCCATAATGAGTGCCAAATACCAGTGATATTATTTGATACACCCTATAATCAGGATCCTCTGCCTAATGGAGTTATCCGTGTAAAAGATTGGCGCGAAGCCTATAATTGGGTTGAAAATTGGTTTGAATAAGAAAACAGCTTGTGTAAGCATACACAAGCTGTTTTTTTAATGGCAATTAGGACAACGTCCGTAAATCTCAAATTTATGCCCTGATATCTCGTATCCCTTTAAATTTTCACTTAATCCATCCATCGGACATGTTTCAATCTCTTTCGTTTTTCCGCATTCTAAACATATGAAATGATGGTGATGATGGCTTCTAGAACAAGCGAAGCGAAAGTGTTTTTCACCAGATAATTCCGTCATTTCTAAAATACCCATGTTGGCAAATAAGGAAAGATTTCGATAAATAGTATCAAAACTTAACCCAGGATAATCATCCTTTAATTGATCAAGTACATCTTTTGCTGTTAAATATTTATCACTATCAGCAAATAATTGAAGCATATCTTCTCTTTTCCCAGTCTGTTTAAATCCATTTTCCTTTAAGTATTGAATGGCTTCATTTACATTCACTGAGCATTACCTCCATAGCCAACCTTAACTTTTTTATAAAAAATCGTTACGATTAAAATAAGAACGGCTAGCATGACAATAGTTCCACCTGGTGCAAGGTCCAAATAATAGGCAGAAAATAACCCTCCTAATACAGAGACCTCACCAAATATTACTGATAAAAGAATCGTCTGTTTAAAACCTTTTGCAATTCGAATACTAGCTGCAACGGGTAACGTCATTAATGAAGACACTAACAATATTCCAACAATCCTCATGGAAGCAGCAATAACAAGGGCAACCATAACAATAAAGATGAAATGGATACTCTTGGCTGCAATACCTGAAGCTTTTGCGTATTCTTCATCGAAGGAAAGTAAAAAAAGTTCTTTATATAACATGATAATAACCAATATAACAAGCACACTTGTGATTAAAATAACCCATAAATCCGTTCGACTAACAGCAGATACACTGCCAAAAAGATAGCTAAACAAGTCTTGGTTAAAACCATCAGCAAGCGAAATAAAAATAACTGATAACCCTATCCCGCTAGAAAGAATAATGGGAATAGCTAATTCCTGATAGTGTTTATATACCGCTCTTAATTTTTCAATAAACAACGATCCTCCAACCGAAAACACCATTCCTAAATAAAGTGGGTTCAATCCTGACATTATTGAAAGTTTCCTCTCAATTAAGAGGCTTGCGGCAATTCCTGCTAATGTAACATGGCTGAGGGCATCGGCAATTAACGATAGACGTCTTACTACAACAAAAACGCCGAGCAACGGAGCAATAATTCCAATCAATATCCCTGTTAAGAACGCATTTTGTAAAAATTCATAATGAAAAATCCCTTCAATCATTTATAACTCCTCCGTATTATGGTGGTGTGCCAGCATGTGAACATCATGACCATAAACTTGAGACAAACCACTAGAATTAAACTGTTCAAAATCCTTGGATTCTCCATGAAAATACAAATGTTTATTCAAACAGGCAACATGAGTAACCTTATCCGATATTGTTCCGATATCATGTGTGACCAATAAAAGAGTAATCGCTCGGCTCTTATTTAAATCAACAAGCATTTGGTAAAAGGAATTAACATTCTCAGCATCTACACCAACAGTTGGCTCGTCTAAAATTAGCAACTTTGGTTCACTTACAAGGGCACGAGCAATAAACACACGCTGCTGTTGACCCCCAGAGAGTTCGCCTATATTTCTATGACTAAATGCCTTCATTCCAACTGCATCCAATGCCTCGATAACCCTTTTTTCATGTTCTTTATTAAAAAACGTAAACAGGCCTAACTTTTTAGTTAACCCACTTGAAACTACCTCAAATACAGTTGCTGGAAAACCAGTGTTAAAGGAATTTGCCTTTTGCGACACATATCCAATTCGTTCCCAGTCCTTAAATTTATTAATTTCCTGACCGAATAACAAGATTTGACCCTTTTGAAGCTTTAATAAACCTAAAATCAACTTGAGCATCGTTGATTTACCAGATCCATTTGGTCCGACAATTGCCAAAAAGGAACCATCAGGCACGGACATATTAATATTCTCAAGGACAAGATCCTGTTCATAACGATAGAAAAGATTTCTTAATTCAATTATTGATTGCATAGTCTTAATCTCACCCTTAATTATAAGAATCATTCCGATTTAACTTCAAGTAGTATACAATAGGAAATCCTGATTGTAAAGCAATCAAAGAGTTAACCGGTTCATGATCAATTTGAAATCGTTGTAACACTCCCTTCACTTCTTCATACATTAGCATGGAGGAGTGATGAGGGTGAAAATATTTGAAAGCGTCATTAATCATAAAATCAATACAATTACAGCTGAAGAGCTGATAAAGTATGCAAATCAGTTTAATATAGCAGTTAATCAACAACAAGCACAGCAAATCGCTGAATACTTAAGAGGAAAAAATGTTAATATTTTCGACGATACACAGCGTTCACAGCTAGTAAAAAAAATTGCCAAGACCGCTGGGCCTGAAACGGCCCGGAAAGTAAATAAATTATTTCTTGAGTTAACTAAATAAAAACAAAGCTGTGCCTAAGGCACAGCTTTCATCTTATGATTGCATAATTTGATCTAAAAGGTCTTCATTAAACGTTTGTTCACGAAGCATATTTATTTCGAATTTATAAGGCGCCTTTTTGTTTTTCTTATCTTCACCGACAAAGGGAGTTTCTAATATTTTGGGCACATCCATCAATTGTGGATGATGAACAATATAGTTAATTGCCTTAAAGCCAATATGGCCGAATCCGATATTCTCGTGGCGGTCTTTTCTCATCCCTATTTCATTTTTACTGTCGTTAATATGCAGAACTTTAAGTTTATCTAATCCAACAATTTTATCGAATTCATTTAAGACCCCGTCAAAATCGTCCACAATGTTATAGCCGGCATCGTGGGTATGGCATGTATCAAAGCATACCGATAATTTATCACTATAGGTGACCCCATCGATAATCATCGCAAGCTCTTCAAATGATTTTCCGCACTCAGAGCCTTTCCCAGCCATTGTTTCCAAGGCAATTTGCACCTGTTCCTTACCTGTTAAAACTTCGTTCAAACCTTCGATAATTTTCTTGATTCCTTCCTCAGTTCCTGCCCCAACATGAGCTCCTGGATGAAGCACAATTTGCTTAGCACCAATTGCCTCAGTTCTCTCAATCTCGCTGCGAAGGAACCTAACCCCTAATTCAAAGGTGTCAGGGTTAGTGGTATTGCCAATATTAATAATGTAGGGAGCATGGACCACAATTTCTGAGATTCCGTTCAACTCCATATGTTGTCGCCCTGCATCAATGTTAAGGTCTTCAATTTTCTTTCTTCTTGTGTTTTGTGGTGCACCGGTATAGACCATAAAGGTATTTGCACCATAGGATACAGCCTCCGCACTAGCGGCCAGCAGCATATCCTTTCCGCTCATAGAGACATGTGAGCCTATTTTTAACATCGCTTTTGTCCCCTCTCACCTTATTTGTTTTTTCTATTTTCTATTTTTCTTTGCCGTTTTTTTATTTTATCCATTTCCCATTGCATTTTCTTTTTATAGCCAGGCTTTACCTTTTGTGGTTTTTTCACCATGGATTTTGCGGTTTTCGCTGCCTCATCTTCCTTTTTCACACGGGTCTTCCTTTTATTTCGAGGATCAATCTCAACAAATCCCTCTTTGCCCAGGTCAACATGTTTAAACTGAATTCCCATCTTTTCCAAACGGTTCAATGCATCCTCATCAGAACTCTCATATACGGTAAGCGCAATTCCAGAATTTCCTGCTCGCGCTGTTCTTCCAACCCGGTGGATATAAAAATCCAAGTCAGATGGAAGCTCATAATTGATAACGTGGCTGACTCCTTCAATATCAATGCCCCGCGATGCAAGATCGGTCGCGACGATATATTGATACTCTAAATCTTGAATCTGTTTCATCATTTTCTTTCGTTCACGCGGATTTAAATCGCCGTGTACTCTGCCAACCTTTAATCCTTTTTCATTTAAAAAGTAAGCAACCTCTTCCGCCATTTTTTTCGTATTTGTAAACACAATCGCTAAATAAGGATTGTAAGCCAAAAGGGCATCGTAAACCAATTGTTTTTTACTTCTATGTCTTGAAGGGAGAAGATAGTGTTGTAAATTTTCAGCTGCTTTGTTTTTTGACTCAATTTGTACCGTTTTAGGGTTTTCCATATATTTTTTAAGAAATGGCTTTAATTTTTCTGGAATAGTTGCTGAAAAGATGAGCATTTGTAGTTTTTCCGGCATTTTAGCTGCAATCTGGTCAACATCTTCAATAAAGCCCATATCAAGCATCATGTCGGCTTCATCGACCACAAGCATGGTAGATGTATGAATAAACAGCGCTTGATCCACCATTAAATCTTTAATTCTTCCTGGTGTACCAATCACAATCTGTGGCTGTACTTTAAGTTTTTCAATTGTTCGCTGTTTGTCCGTTCCTCCAATATAACATCTTGCCATAATTGGGCTCTCAGGACTGCAATACTCAATTACCTTCAGTATTTGATGGTAAATTTGTGATGCTAATTCTCGTGTTGGCGCAGTAATTACAGCTTGTACCTCTTGGCGCTTTGGATCAATCTTTTCGAGGATAGGCAATACATAAGCAAATGTTTTCCCTGTTCCTGTTTGCGACTGTCCAATGGCACTTTCCCCTTTTAGAACTAACGGAATCATCCGTTCCTGTATTTCAGTTGGTTCAAAAAAACCGAACTGATTGAGAGATTCTATAATAAAAGGCTGAAACTTAAAACGTTCAAATCGATTTACTTTCATATAATGGCTCCTTATTTTAAAAAATCTTTTGTTTATGGAGTAGTTTTCTTTCCTTAGTAAGAGTTTCCACTTTTATTTCCATCCTGTAATTATAGTAAAAATCCTCTTAAATAACCAGCTTACAAGTCCTTATATTTCAGCTTTTACTTTTTATCCACTTTTTAAAATCAAAATATAGTTTTTTCCTTGTGTAGAATACCTAAACCAAATTAGGAAAAATGCATATTTTATTGTATTAAGTTATGTTGGAAGGATGTTTTAGAATGCTACCAAGACCAAGAGTACCCATGAACAATGGAATGGGACCAGGTATGTTTGCGGGGAGAAATCCGATGATGGGCTCTGGGACAAATCCATTTTTCGGAAGGAACCCGATGATGGGGCAGCCCCAAGGTCCCTTTGGCGGAGGAAATCCGATGATGGGCTCAAGAATGGGACCACCACAAATGAACAGGGCAGGCGGTGGTTTACTTTCAAAAATACTTGGAAGAGGAAACCAAACAGGTGGAATTATGGGAATGCCAGGGGCAGCTCGAGCTTCAGGAGGGGGTGGAGGCGGTTTACTTCAGTCTTTAAGCAATCCGGGCGGACTTACAAATGTCTTAAATAATACCCAACAAGTATTAAAGACTGCTCAATCAATTGGACCCATGATTCAACAGTATGGGCCAATGGTCAAGAATCTTCCTGCTATCTGGAAAATCTATCGAGGTTTTAAAAATGCATCAAAAAGCACGGATTCATCCGATCATTCAGCAGAGTCATCAAATAATGAAACAAAACATGTGTCAACTTCAAAAAAAACGACCTCCGCGCAAAAAAGCCAAAAGGTTAGTTCAAGAAAAGAAACTCAATCCGATGGTTCCAAGCGGATCAGCTCACACCAGAGAGGGAGTTCAGTACCTAAAATGTATATTTGATTAGAGAATGCTGGAGACAGCATTCTTTTTAATTTTTCGAAAACTCAACAGGAAAAATGTATCTTTGTAATATATCTCATAGTTTTATATAATCAATACATAGACTACTAAATCATGTCTTTTAGGGGGACTTAATATATGCAAGTAATTAAAATTTCTCCACGCGGTTATTGCTATGGTGTTGTCGATGCCATGGTTATTGCGAGAAATGCCGCTTTAGATAAAACATTACCTCGGCCTATCTACATTTTAGGAATGATCGTCCATAATAAGCACGTTACGGATGCTTTTGAAGAAGAAGGTATTATTACCCTTGATGGTAAAAATCGCAAAGATATCCTTGATAAAGTAAAATCTGGAACTGTAATTTTTACTGCCCATGGTATCTCTCCAGAAGTTCGCGAGCTTGCCAAAGAGCGTGGTCTTGTAACGATTGATGCCACTTGCCCTGATGTAACAAAAACACATGTCCTAATCGAAGAAAAAACAAAACAGGGTTATCAAGTTATTTATATTGGTAAAAAAGGACATCCAGAGCCCGAAGGTGCCATCGGGGTCGCCCCAGGTATGGTTCACCTTGTGGAAACTCCTAGTGACGTAGAGGCATTAACAATTGACTGTGAAAAACTATTAGTCACCAATCAAACCACAATGAGCCAATGGGACGTTGCCGATACTATGAAAAAAGTGCAAGAAAAATTTCCACACGTTGAAGTGTATAATGAAATTTGCCATGCCACACAAATTCGTCAAGAAGCGGTTGCGAACCAAGCAACTGAAGCAGATGTGACCATTGTCGTTGGTGACCCAAAAAGCAATAACTCCAACAGGCTAGCTCAGGTTTCGCAGGAAATTGCCGGCACCAAGGCCTACCGTATTGCTGATATAACAGAATTGGAAATTGAATGGATTAAGGATGCTAAAAATGTCGCTGTAACGTCAGGAGCATCTACACCCACTCCAATCACCAAAGAAGTTATTACCTTCCTTGAACAATTTGATCCGAACAATGAAGCAACATGGGAACGTCGTAAACAAGTTCAGTTAAGTAAAATATTACCTAAAGTTAAAAAAACTGAAGTATAAATGGAAAAGAACCGCTATATTTTGTATAGCGGTTCTTTTCATTGATGTTTTCAAATTTAGAATCCTTAAAATCGACCGTTCTTTTTTGAAATATTTCCTCTACGGCCGCTTATGAACTTTTAAATAAATTGAAATGGCTCAGTATTGACTTCGGATGGAAAAACCTCTACTTCAAAGCCTGCTTCTTGACACAGCTTCTCTAATACTTTTGATAATCCCTTTTTCATCACTTTTTCTACATTGTGACCTGGATCAATCATATTTAATCCTTGCATCAAAGCATCATGTGCCGTGTGATAATAAATATCACCCGTAATATACACATCAGCCCCTCTAAACTTAGCATTCATAAAATATTTATTCCCATCCCCGCCTAAAACAGCAACCTTTTTAATCTTGGCAGTTACATCACCAACCACGCGCACTGTTGGTACCTCTAACGCAGTTTTTACCTTTTCTGCAAATTCTCCTAAGGTCATTTCGTTGACGCGGCCAATTCTGCCGAGACCAAGCGTTTCCCCTTTATTTTCTAGAGGATATACATCATATGCCACCTCTTCATATGGATGGGCTTTAATCATGGCTGTGACGGTCTTCTTAAGAAGAGGTTCAGGTACAATCGTCTCAATTTTCACTTCGTCTACCTCTTCCAATCGTCCTGCTTGGCCAATAAAGGGATCTGTATTTTCGCCTGGCATGAATCGCCCTGTCCCATTTGCAGAGAACGAACAATGACTATAATTACCAATAAATCCTGCCCCTGCTTTTCCCAAGACAGTTCTAATCTCATTAGAATGGCTGGCAGGGACATAAACAACTAACTTCTTAAGCTTCGTATCAAACGTAGGTACGAGCACTTCAGCATCTTCAAGACCTAAAGCAGCAGCCAGCAGATCATTCACTCCGCCTTTTGCAACATCAAGGTTGGTGTGGGCAGCATAGACGGCAATATCGTGTTTAAGTAATTTTTCAATCATTTTCCCTTGTGTCGTGTCGGTCAGCAAATTTTTCAGCGGACGATAAATGATGGGGTGATGAGCAATAATTAGCTGAACATCTTTTTCTATCGCTTCATCAACGACATTTTCTAGTACATCTAGAGCTATCATCATACGATCAACCTTTTTATTTAAACGGCCGATTTGCAAACCAATCTTGTCACCTTCCATGGCTAACCCTTTAGGTGCGAACTGTTCAAACAATTGGATGATTTCATGGCCATTAGGATTCTTCATCTTTTAAAGCCTCCTCCACTATTCTAATTTTATCAAGAAGTTCTTTTCTCTTTTCAATTGTATCTGCTGTTTCAGTTGCATCTTCGAGAGCCTCGTAGATCCGCTGCCAATTTTTCTTCTCAGCCGTCCATTTTTTCTTAAATGTTTCTTCTTTTCTTTGCAGAAGAAATGGACCTAATAAAAGACCCGTGTCCTTGTTTGTTTGATAGGGCTTATCAGGATTACCTTTTTCAGCAACAACAATCTCATAAATTTTTCCGTCTTCTTCAATAATTTCTTCCTCAATAATTTCCCAGTTATTTACCAAAAGCCATTTTCGGACAGATATCGCACTAATATTCGGTTGTAAAATAAGGCGCCGAACTGAAGTCAGCTTTTCTTTTCCATTTTCAAGAATAGTGGAAATTAAGGCACCACCCATTCCTGCGATCGTAATACAATCTACCTCACCGGATTGAATCACCTCAAGACCATCCCCCATCCGTACAGAAATCGTCTCTATTAACCCTTCTGACTTCACATTTCTTTCTGCGGATTGGTAGGGTCCTTTTGCTACTTCACCCGCAACCGCAAAAGAAATCTTTAAGTTTTTTGCCAGGTAACATGGCAAATAGGCATGATCTGAGCCAATATCGGCCATTTTTGACCCTTCCGGCACATATTTTGCAACTTTCATCAATCGAACTGATAATTTTTCTGTATTCAAAAATTCCACCACTTTTTAGTTATGTATTTAAATAGTATAAAAATAGTATAAAAAAAGTCCTTCACAGATGCAAAGGACCATACTGCTTATTTAATTTTTGCTAACCAATCTGCCATAGCGCCTGCTTGTTCATCCGTAACAAGACCAGCTGGCATGCCTGTGCCTTTACCTTTTGTGATAATGGTCATAATTTCTTCCTTGGAATACTTATCACCAACACCTTTTAATGAAGGTCCTACTACCCCTTGATACTGATCACCATGGCATCCAATACATGTAGTTTTATAAATATCCTCTGGTTTAGATGCAGCAACCTCTGTTTTTTCACTACCTTTACCTTCACCATTCTCCTTAGCCACTTCTTTCATATCTCCAACGCCTTTGAAAGATAGAATAAATACTAACACGATTCCAAAAACCATGACTAGGATGTAAGGTATTACCGGATTCCGATTCATGAAATAACCTCCCTTATGTACGAACAGTCAAAATTAAATGTTTACAAACAACTATTATTTTACTTTAAAATGAACAGAAGGAAAAGCCCTAAACTTATTTTATCACTATAATCTTTATAAAAAAGAAAAAAGAGGCGAATTGGGTGTAATAACGACCCCTTAGCCTCACATTAGTTTCCCATATTTTTTTGTTAACATCCAATTAAACGAGAAATTACCAGTCTTTGCACTTCAGAGGTTCCCTCACCAATTTCAAGCAGCTTTGCATCCCGCATCATTCTTTCCACATGGTATTCCCTCATATAACCGTATCCGCCATGAATTTGCACGGCTTGATTAGTTACTTCCATACAAATTTCCGAGGCGTATAGCTTACACATGGCTGCTTCCTTTGAGAATGGTCTCCCCTTATCTTTTAACCATGCAGCCTTAAGTACCATATTTCGTGCTAACTCAATTTTTAATGCCATATCTGCAAGCTTAAATTGAGTTGCCTGGAAAGAAGAAATGGATCGACCAAATTGTTTTCGTTCCTTTGCATAGGCTAGTGCCTTCTCATACGCTCCCTGTGCAATCCCTACAGCCATTGCACCAATTCCAATACGACCGCCGTCAAGTGTAATTAAAAACTGTCTAAAGCCCTCCCCACGCTTTCCTAGAAGGTTTTCAACAGGGACTCTGACATCTTCTAACACTAGTTCTGTAGTATTCGATGAATGTAATCCCATCTTTTCATAGTTATCAATGACCGTAAAACCTGCCGTCTTTGTCGGGACAATGATGGCGCTAATTTCTTTTTTTCCATCCTTTTCACCTGTCACAGCAGTTATGGCTAAATGGCTGGCATAGCTGGCATTCGTAATAAAGCATTTACTACCATTAATCAAAAATTCCCCATTTTTCTCAGTTGCATATGTTTTTGTACCACCAGCATCTGAGCCTGCATTTGGCTCTGTTAACCCAAAAGCCCCTAGCGATTCACCTGTACAAATTGGCGTTAAATATCTTTGTTTTTGCTCTTCGGTGCCAAACAAATAAAGCGGTGCTCCACCTAAAGAAATATGAGCAGAGTAGGTGATGCCAGTGGAGCCGCACACCCTGCTTAACTCTTCTACAACAATTGCAAAGCTAATTGTATCGGCACCGCTGCCGCCATATTGTTCTGGAAAAGGCAATCCCATTATTCCCATGTCTGCTAGTTCCTTAAATATTTCAACAGGGAATTGCTTTAACCGATCCCGTTCGATTGCCCCTGGTGCAACTACTTCATCCGCAAATTGGTGTATGGTCCGTTTGATCATTTCTTGTTCTGAAGTTAAATCAAAGTTCATATCCATCCCCCCCTAAAGAAGCACTGTATACGCTTTCTTTATTAATTATACGAGGGTTTATGATAAATTCTCAAGATTAAAAAAATTTTAAAAAATAAATTATTATTTAAACATAGGGATGGCCATTTACCATTTTTTGTTTTATATTTTTATTAGAACATTTTACTACTCTTAACAAAAGCGATCCATTTAGAATTCTCTTTTCCGCAAAAATAATTTTGAGTGGAAGATTACCTACGATTTAAATGTGCATTTGCAAAATGAGAGACAATTCAGTAAAATAATGAAAAAGCAAGAAATTTACAAAAAAAATAGTCTACCCCTGTTAAGAAGTAAACTATAAATTCATCATTATTCTAAGAAGTCCTTAAGTCGTTTACTGCGGCTTGGATGACGTAATTTACGCAATGCCTTCGCTTCAATTTGGCGAATACGCTCACGAGTTACACCAAAGACCTTCCCCACCTCTTCAAGGGTACGGGTTCGGCCATCATCCAGTCCAAAACGAAGCCTAAGCACGTTCTCTTCACGATCTGTTAAGGTATCAAGTACATCCTCTAGTTGCTCTTTTAACAATTCATATGCAGCGTGTTCAGATGGAGATGTGGCATCCTGATCTTCAATAAAATCTCCTAAGTGGGAATCATCTTCTTCACCTATTGGAGTTTCAAGTGAGACAGGTTCTTGAGCAATTTTTAAAATTTCTCTTACCTTATCTGGTGTTAAATCCATATCCTCACCAATTTCTTCTGGTGTTGGTTCGCGGCCAAGATCTTGAAGTAACTGACGTTGAACACGGATAAGTTTATTAATTGTTTCAACCATGTGTACAGGAATTCGAATGGTCCTTGCTTGGTCAGCAATCGCACGTGTAATCGCTTGTCGAATCCACCACGTTGCATAGGTACTAAATTTAAAGCCTTTTTGGTAATCAAATTTCTCAACGGCTTTAATTAAACCCATATTTCCTTCTTGAATTAAATCAAGGAATAACATGCCACGGCCCACATAACGTTTGGCGATACTGACAACCAATCTTAGGTTTGCCTCTGCAAGGCGCCGTTTAGCTTCTTCGTCACCTTGTTCAATACGAAGCGCCAAATTCTTTTCTTCGTCAGCCGATAACAAATCTACTCGGCCAATTTCTTTCAAGTACATACGAACTGGATCGTTGATTTTTACTCCAGGCGGAACGCTAAGATCATTTAAATCAAATTCTTCTTCCTCTTCTTTGGCTATTTTTTTAATATCTGGGTCTTCCTCATCACCGTCACCGACTAATTCAATTCCTTGGTCTCCAAGGAACTCGTAAAATTCATCCATTTGGTGCGAGTCTAATTCAAAAATAGCCATCTTCTCAGCAATATCATCATAGGCAAGGACACCGATTTTTTTACCCAGCTCAGTTAACTGGTCTTTTACTTGTTCAAGGGTTAATTCATTTTCAACCTCTTTTGAACGGGCTGATTTTTCAGCAGCCATATGTCCCCCTCCTTCCAGCATTAAAGAAACTTAAAATAAATTTATAACAACTTACGCAATTGGTTAATTTCATTACCAATTGCAGCAGCCCTGTGAAAATCATTTTGTCGCTCTGCTTCTTTTAATTCCACTTCTTTTTCTTTTATCTTTAACATCTTTTGATAATTCAACACCTGTTTGATATAATCAGTTAATTCTTGATTTGTTACTTCATCATTGATCGACATCATTTCGATGTTGGCAACCATTCTTCTAAGATTGTCATCTTGAATATAGGTTAAAAACGCACTAGTATCTGGTTCAAAGTGGTCTTCATAAAACCCTAATAGATATGTTATTATTGCTTGGTGCTCATCGCTATTAAACGTGCTTTCTCCAAGTAAATCCTGAACCTTATAAGCCACATCCCGATTTTTTAGCATATGGGCAATTAAACATCTTTCCGCTGTATAATAGGCAGGTTTTAATTCATCCACACGCTTAACAATCACCAACGGTTTAGGCTCAGGGTCATTTTTACCCTTCGATTTTCTTTTTTCTTCAAAAAACATTTGTTTCTGCTGTTGTTGTAAAGTTTGCTGTAATGCTTCTAAAGAAAGAGAAAATTCAGCAGCCAGCTGTCGTAAATAATGATCCCTTTCAACAGCTTTATCTAGTTTGCTGATTTCTTTAATTATCTTTTCGATGTATGCAAGCCGTTCTCCTTCAAATTGAAGATTTTTTCCTCTTCGAAAGTATAGAAATTTGAAGGCCATCCAAGTTAAACTTGCATCCATCACTTCTTTACGGAATTTATCAGCACCATTTTTTTTGATATACTCATCAGGATCCTGTCCATCCGCCATCATGGCAACCTTTATTTGAAAACCAGCATCATGAAGATGGTTACCCGCTCGATAGGCTGCCTCAATTCCGGCTTTATCGGAATCATAACAAATCGTTATGGATTGGACGCTTTGCCGTAAAAGGGCAATATGTTCATCGGTCAAGGAGGTCCCCATTGTTGCAATGCCATTTTCTACGCCAGACCGGTCTGCAGCAATAACATCAGCAAAACCTTCAAATAAAACAGCGTGCTGCATTTTTTTTATACTTGGTTTAGCCAAGTGATAATTATATAAAATTTTACTTTTATTAAAGATTGCTGTTTCGGGACTATTTAAATATTTGGGTTCTTCAGCCCCTAGTGATCTCCCTGAAAAAGCAATCGTATTACCATGACGGTCAAAAATTGGAAACATAATTCGATCCCTAAATCGATCAAAATACGTCTCGTCCCTCTCTCGTTTGATAATTAATCCAGCTTTCTCCATCCATTCTGGTGAAAAATCCCTTTTAGTTAGGAACTTCACGACAAAATCCCATGAATTTAAGGAATAGCCAATTTGAAACTTATCAATCGATTCCTGGGTAAAGCCTCTTCCTAATAAATACTCTAAAGCATGCTGTCCTTCTTTTGTATTTACAAGAAGGTGATGATAAAATTTCCTTAACAGCTCATGTGCGTCCAGCATGGATTGATACTCTTTGGAAACCTTTTTCCCGCCAACAGCTGAAGATAAACTAATTTCAAGTTCAATATTTACCTTCTCAGCGAGTTTGATGGCGGCCTCTTGAAATGATATTCCTTCTAGCTCCATCAAAAAAGAAAATACATTCCCCCCAGCTCCGCATCCAAAGCAATGGAAAATCTGTTTGTCAGGTGATACTGAAAAGGATGGTGTACTCTCTCCATGGAAAGGACATAGTCCGAAGTAATTTCGCCCTTGTTTCTTCAGTTGAACATAGTCGCTGATAACTTCAACTATATCAACAGCCTGACGAATTTGGTCAATCTTTTCTTCGGCAATACGATCTGCCATGAAAACATCTCCATTTGTATTACACGTATTCGGCAGGCAATCATTATATTCCTGCAAATTTCGACAAATTTTTTGTTAATTTTGTCATAAAACTTACTCGATCTTTAGAGTGAAAGAGATTTTGGGCCTTTTCAGTGACAATATCTCCTTACTTGCATGGTTCAAAATGAACAATTCAGCTGCTTCCTTCCCAGTATCAACATATTTCCATGTTGCATATGTAGTCGTCTTATTTTTGACATGGTGATCATAGGAAGCAATAAAAAAACTTCAACGGGAAACTCGGAAGAACTTTCGACAATCTCCTCTTTTAATCGGGCAAGAATCTGTATCGACAAAATAGTCGATTTGCCTTTTACATAAGTATTAATTCTACATCACTCCGCATATTCCTTCTTAAAGAGATAACTTTTATAAAAGGATTTATGTCGAATTTTTTTTATAGGGCTGCCTTGACATCTAACAATAAATAGTTTATTCGTTCCAATGCAACTCTAAACCTAAAAAGATATTTTTTTATCACAATTTTTTATTATAGTACATTTATTATCATTTTGCCATAATTTTTTTCTTCTTTTTTTCAAACATAAAAGACACATAATCAAGATTATGTGTCAAGGTCTGCCCTTATAAATATAATTTAAGATAACATTGGCAGTCTCTTCCACCGCCTTATTTGTTACATCAATTACTGGACAATTAATCTTATTGACCACTTTTTCAAAAAAAGTTAGCTCTTCTTTGATTCTTTCGATATTAGCATAGCTTGCTTGATCATTTAATCCTAATGAAATTAATCGTTCTCTTCTGATATTGTTTAACTTTTCAGGACTGATTTTCAATCCAAAACATTTATTGACTGGAATCTTATAAAGTTCTTCAGGTGGGTCCACTTCTGGGACAAGTGGAACATTTGCCACTTTTAAGCGTTTATGGGCCAAGTATTGTGATAGTGGTGTCTTGGAGGTTCTTGACACTCCAATTAGAACAATATCCGCCTTTAAAAGCCCTCTCGGGTCACGTCCATCGTCATATTTTACCGCAAATTCAATTGCTTCGATTTTTTTAAAGTAATCTTCATCCAGCTTTCTAACCAAGCCTGGTTCACATAATGGTGTTTTCCCGCTAAAAACTTGAATTTGATCGATGATAGGACCAATTAAATCAACTGCTTGGATACCTTCTTCATCTGCTTTTTCCTTCAAATATGTACGAATTTCCGGTTTGACTAGTGTATAAGCAATCATGCCTTTATCATTTGAAACAAGGGACACTACTTCATCAATATGTTCCTTGTCCTCTACATAGGGAAATCTTTTTAATGTCATACCTGAACCATTAAACTGGCTTATTGCAGCTTTTGTCACTAATTCAGCCGTCTCCCCCACTGAATCTGATACAACATAGATGATAGGCAAACTCATTCTCCCAAAACAGCTCCTCTATCAAGATATTTTTTTATTCATCGCCAAGAGCTACAAAGGCTTTGGTAATATTGGTTTTGGTTACTCGGCCAATTACTTCGTACCCATTTTCTGACTTTTTAACAATCGGTAAGGCATCGATTTGTTTTTCAATTAGCTTTTTGGCAACATCAATTAATAAATCTTCCCGTTCACACATTGCTATGTTGGGCATCCTAGTCATAATGATATTGACAGGAATACTTATAAGCTCTTGTTTTCCAATGCTTGCACGAAGTAAATCCTTTCTTGATAAAACACCAACAAGGCTGGAGTTTTGATCAACTACAAATAATGTTCCCACATCCTCAAGAAACATGGTGCAAATCGCATCGTAAACAGATACATTCTCACTTACTACTACAGGAATAGACTGATAATCTTTCACATAAATTTTTTGCAAATTTTCTGTTAATAGTTGAGTACCAGACTTACCCGTATAGAAATAACCAACTCGCGGCCTTGCATCCAAAAATCCAGCCATCGTTAAAATAGCAAGATCCGGCCTTAAGGTCGCCCTAGTTAAACTCAATTGTTCAGCAATTTGCTCCCCTGTAATCGGACCGTTATCTTTAACTATTTGCAATATATGTTCTTGGCGTTTAGTCAGTTCGATTGTCCTCACCACCTTAAAATACCTTTTAACAAAATAAATATATAATTGTCTATAGGGTAATTATATACTACTAACTATTTGAAATCTATTTCCTGTTCACTATAAACAAAAGGCGCGGTTACCCGCGCCTCTTCTTAGAAAGCCATCTTCTCTTGAAGGAAGTTTACAAGCTCTGAAATGGCAACCCGTTTTTGTTCCATCGTGTCCCGATCACGTATCGTAACCATATGGTCTTCTTTTGAATCAAAGTCATACGTAATACAATATGGTGTGCCAATTTCATCATGGCGGCGGTACCGTTTACCAATTGAACCCGCTTCATCATAATCCACAGTGAAATACTTAGATAAAGTGGCAAATACCTCTTTTGCCTCCTCAGACAATTTTTTTGATAAAGGAAGAATGGCTGCTTTAAACGGCGCCAAGGCTGGGTGGAAATGCATAACAGTTCTTGATGTACCATCCTCTAATTGCTCCTCATCGTAGGCATCTATTAAAAATGCAAGTGTGACGCGATCTGCACCAAGTGATGGTTCAATACAGAATGGGACATACTTTTCGTTTGTTTCTGGGTCAAGGTAATGGAAATCTTCACCTGAAAACTCCATATGTTGTTTTAAATCATAATCAGTCCTTGATGCCACACCCCATAATTCTCCCCAGCCGAATGGGAATTTAAATTCAAAGTCCGTCGTTGCGTTACTATAATGGGAAAGTTCATCTTCGGAATGATCGCGAAGTCTTAAATTCTCTTTTGTCAGTCCTAATGACAGTAACCATTGTTCTGCATATTGCTTCCAGTAATCGAACCATTTTAGCTCATCACCTGGTTTACAGAAAAATTCAAGTTCCATTTGTTCAAACTCTCTAGTACGGAAGGTAAAATTACCTGGAGTTATTTCATTACGGAAACTTTTTCCTATTTGTGCAATCCCAAATGGTAATTTCTTTCTCATTGTCCGTTGTACATTTTTAAAATTAACAAAAATACCTTGTGCCGTTTCTGGGCGAAGGAAGATTTCGTTTGTACTAGTTTCTGTTACGCCTTGGAAAGTTTTAAACATTAAATTGAATTGACGAATCCCTGTAAAATCATGGCTGCCACAATCAGGGCAGGCAATCTGATGTTCTTTAATGAGTTCTTCCATTTTTTCAAATGGTAATCCATCAACAACCATTTCGATTCCTTTTGCTTCAAGTGCATTTTCAATTAATTTATCTGCACGGTGACGAGCTTTACAATTTTTACAATCAATCATCGGATCATTAAAGTTACCAATATGGCCAGATGCTTCCCAAGTTCTTGGGTTCATTAGGATACTTGCATCTAAGCCCACATTGTAAGGGGACTCTTGAACAAATTTTTTCCACCAAGCTTGCTTTATATTATTTTTAAATTCGACGCCTAAAGGGCCGTAATCCCAAGTGTTTGCAAGACCTCCATATATCTCTGAACCTGGAAAGATAAATCCTCTGTGCTTGGCGTGCGAAACAATTTGATCCATTGTTACATTCATTTTTTTTGCTCCTTTTCATTAAAAATAAAAAACTCTCGCCTCTATGCTTAAATTTAAGCATAGGGACGAGAGTTACCCGCGGTTCCACCCTATTTGCTGCTAAAAAAGCAGCCTCCTTGAATGTGTTGTGTCAAAACAACAACTTATCGCTCAGGAACGCCTTCATTGGGACTCTATACCCTAGCTCACACCATCCTAGGTTCGCTTCTATAGAGAGGACCAATTACTACTTTCCGTCACAGCAACTATTTTATTAATTAAAGAAATAGTAACGAAAACTCCAAACATTGTCAACAAGTTGGTTATAAGAGATTTCGAAATTGATCCATTGAATCTAAAAACTTCTTTGTTTTGAGATGAAGACCTGAGTATTCTTCATAATAGGCTGTTATAACTTTTTTTAATTCAGCCTTTGTTTCTTCTTTAACAGAAATATTTCCTAACCTTGAAAGATCAATATGATAAAAGAGCCGTAATAATTTTACTGCAGCTGGTGATAATTTAAAATGATAAGGATCCTTACCTAGACAACGATGGCAAATTAATCCACCTTCACGAATCGAAAAAGAAAAATGTCCGTCTGTACTCCCACAAACGGAACACTGATTTAAAATAGGGTGCATACCCATTACATTTAACATTTTCATCTCATATATATTCATGAGAATATCCGGGTCGTAGCCTTCATTCATGTAATGTAATGTTTGAAAAAGCAATTCAAAATGGTAGGGATTGGGCTTATGATCTTCTGTACATTTATCGGTTAATTCAACAATATAACTTGCATACGCCGTTAAAAAGATATCTTCCCCTATTGAACGCATAGAAGTATTAATTTCCCCTTGCTGTAAACTCCCTAGGCCAGACCCTCTTTGCAATAGAAAATATCCATGTGTAAAAAGCTGGGTAATGGCGGAAAGACGGCTATTAGGCTTTTTGGCTCCACGAGCCATTACACCAATCTTTCCCCATTCCCTTGTATATAGGGTCACTATTTTATTATTTTCACCATAATCTGTCGTTCTAATCACGATGCCTTCACATTTCTGAAGCATCATTGTCACCTTCTTAAATTACGCAAAAACAAACTTATGAAACGGGAAAATCTATTTGTGCTAGCTCTTCACTCTGATTTCCGGGTATTTCTTGGTTTTCCTTCTCAAGTTCTTTGAAGAGAAGATATGTGTCAATATTACCTGTCTGAAGGAATACTTTCCACGTAAAATCCATCATCGAAAACCCCACCTTTCATTATTTAGACTAGCCTAAAGTTACTCCCAAACCTTATTAATATCATAGCCTGCCTTAGCTAAAATCATAAGACGAAATAATTGTTAATGTTGTCCATGCATAATCTTATCTGTCAGATAATATTGTAATTAGGGTTGATTTTTAATATTCATCTTCATTAAAGCCATAATCACGGAGTTGGGACATCTTATTACGCCAATCCTTTTGAACTTTAACCCATAGTTCTAAAAACACTTTTGACCCTAGTAGATTTTCAATATCGGTCCGGGCCCGCTTACCGATTTCTTTCAGCATGCTGCCTTGCTTTCCAATTATGATACCCTTTTGTGAATCTCTCTCCACAATAATTGTTGCCATAACATTAATAATATCTTTATCTTCTCGCCGCTCCATTTTATCAAGAACAACCGCTAATGAATGGGGGATTTCTTCCCTAGTTAAGTGCAGCGCTTTCTCCCTTATTAATTCTGTAATAATGAATCGCTCTGGATGATCGGTTACCTGGTCAGCGGGATAATATTGCGGTCCCTCTGGTAGAAAGCCTTTTATTTGCTCCAAAAGACGATCCACATTATTTCCTTCAAGGGCTGATATAGGAACGATTTCTTTAAAATCATATTTTTCTTTATACGATTCTATAATAGGCAACAAATTATCTGGATGAATTTGATCAATTTTATTAATTACAAGAAAGATTGGTGTGTTTACTGTTTTAAATTTTTCTAAGATAAATTCTTCACCACGGCCAAATCCTTCTTCCGCATTTACCATAAATAAAATTAAATCAACTTCTTTTAGTGTATTTTGTGCAACCTTCATCATAAAATCGCCCAGTTTATGTTTTGGTTTATGGATACCAGGTGTATCAATGAAAATCATTTGAGCGTCTGTTTGTGATAATACACCTTGAATTTTATTGCGTGTGGTCTGCGGTTTATCACTCATAATGGCTATTTTTTGACCAATTACTCGATTTAAAAAGGTGGATTTCCCCACATTTGGCCGTCCGATGATCGAAATAAATCCTGACTTGTATGCGTTTCCATTCCCATTATTCACCATGTAAATCCTCCGGTGCAAAGGCACCTGGCAATAACTCTGCTACTGTCAGTTCTTTCGTATCACCTTTAAGGTTTGTTAGGACGACCTTCATGTCACTTGGGCATAATTCTGAAATTACTTGTCTGCACGCACCACAAGGGGAACAAGGGCGATCAGTATCGGCAATAACTGCTAGCATCTGAAAATCGCGATCACCTTCTGAGTATGCCTTAAAAAGGGCGGTTCGCTCAGCGCAGTTGCACATACTATATGCGGCATTTTCAATATTACAGCCGTGATATACTTTTCCATCTGTTGTTAAAAGGGCTGCTCCAACACCAAACCTTGAATATGGAACATATGCTCTTTCTCTTGCTTTTTTTGCTTCTTCAATTAATCTTTCGATATTCACAAAAACTCTTCCCTTCCAGCAAGGTTCTGCTGTTTCTTTATTTTACAGCATAATTAAGAGAAAATCATTAGTTGTAGCAAAAAAGTAATATAAAAATTTTTAAAAATTAGAATTTTCTCATAATTACCATCTTTAACTAAAAGTTAATTATGTCATTTTATCTAATTTGATTTCCTTTTTCAAATTAGACCTAGGATTTCCTTTAAAACAAGTGGTGAAGATATGGTAAAAAGATGATAATTCCAATTACCACTGAGATAACAGCATAAACCAATACAGCTCCTGCTGCAATATCCTTAGCCTGTTTGGCAAGTGGATGATATTCGCTTGTAACGAGATCCACCACTCGTTCAATAGCGGTATTGATTAATTCCAGAACAAACATCCCTCCAATGGCGAAAAGGATGAGGACCCACTCTATTTTTGTAATAGATAAATAAAAGGAAATCATCAGCACAAGCATTGAACATACTAGGTGGAACCGCATGTTTCGTTCCTTTTTAAGTGCCGTTAAGATGCCCATTAAAGCAAACTTAAATGAATGAATAAACGAAAATATTGGACGTTTATCTTGTGAGTCCATAATCATTTAAAATTTCCTTTTGCAATGTGAACATTTCCTTCTCATCTTCAGGAGTCATATGGTCATAACCTAAAAGGTGGAGAAAACCATGAACCGCTAAAAAACCCAATTCTCGCTCAAAAGAATGACCATATTCCTCTGCCTGTTCCTTTGTTCTGGGGATAGAAATAATAATATCCCCCAAAACACGGGGCATTTCAACCCCAGTTAAGGCCACTTCGCCTTCACCAAGCTCTTCCATAGCAAATGAAATGACATCTGTTGGCGCATCTTTATCCCGATATTCTCGGTTAATTTCCTGAATTCTTTCATTGGAAACAAAGGTGACAGATACTTCACTTTGTTCCTCAATGTTTAATTTCTTTGCCGCAAAATTTATTAACCTTTCAATTTCAAGCATTTGTTGTTCAGATACTTCATTTGTTTCATCGATACAATCTATTAGTAATGTCATGCTTGCTTCACCTTCTTTGTTTTTGTCAATTCTGGGTATTCAATTCTTGAATGAAATATTCCCTTTAATGTCTCACATAATGTGTGAGACACTGTTTCAATCTCTTTAATGGTAATATCACATTCATTTAATTGATCATCTTGAAGTCGGTCGGCCACAATTTTCTTCACTAGCGATTCAATTAATTCAGGGGTAGGCTGTGATAAGGAACGTACTGCTGCTTCCACACTATCTGCAATTCCAACGACTGCCGACTCCTTCGTTTGCGCCTTTGGTCCTGGATAACGAAAATCTTCGTCCTTTGTTTCAGGATTATTTTGCAGTGCTTTGTGATAAAAGAATTTTAACAATGTTGTCCCATGATGCTGCTCCGCAATATCAATAATTTCTTTTGGCATATGATATTTCTTTAATATAGCCGATCCATCTGTGACATGAGCAATAATGATATGAGCACTTTTATCCGGCGGCAAGCGGTCATGGGGATTATCATGGTGCATTTGGTTTTCAATAAAGAAGTTTGGTCTTTTCGTTTTTCCAATATCATGATAATAACTGCCAACTCTTGCTAATAGACCATTTGCCCCTATCGCTTCACAGGCAGATTCAGCTAAATTTGCCACCATAACACTATGATGATACGTACCTGGAGACTCCATTAAAATTTTTCTCAGTAGTGGATGGTTAGGATTTGATAGCTCTATTAACCTCATAGTTGATAGAATTCCGAAACTAGCCTCAAAAAATGGCAGTAGTCCAATCGTTAAAACAGCAGACCCGATACCCGATACAAGCGCAGTAATAACATAGTAACCGTACTCAATCCCTGTAAACTGTCCATTTGGCAACAAAATCAAGGCACCAATTGACAACACATTTACAATTGCCGCGAATGTACCAGCCTGTAAAATTTTCGAACGTTGATTATGTTTATTCAAAAACAAGATCGCTGCTAGGGCGCTGAAGATAATGTATATGCCGATTGAAAAGTTGAAAGTACCGGTTATCCCCTCATTGAATAGGATGCTCCCACAAACCGCCATGACGATTGACATAAGGATAGCAAGTTTTTCATCAATCAAAATCTTAATCAGCATTCCTCCCATTGCCGCGGGAAATATGTATCCAATACCAGCAAAATTAAAAATTTGTAACATGCTAATGATTTTCATTATGAAGATTGAAAGAATGAAAATCAGCCCAAATAGCAGCAAGGAAGTTTGCCTTTGCTCTGGAAGAGATTTCATTTGGTAAAAGTAATAATAGATCCCTGCAAGTAAGATGGTAATCATGGCGATTAAACCGATAAATGGCTTATAAGATTTATTATTATTTAACAGACCGACCAATTTTAATTGTCGATAAATGTCCTGATTAATTAATTCTCCTTCTTCAACAATAATTTGACCTTGGAGAATTTTTACCGGCTCGACACTTTCTGAGGCCTGCTGCCTAAGCTCTTCTGTTGCATTAGGATCATAAAACTCATTTTGAATAACTGCATACCTGCCTAAATCAATGGCAGCCAATCTTAAATTATCATTTAAGCTGTTAAATTTTAATTCTTCTTCGACCTTTTTTTTGGCATTTTCAACATCATCAGCAGAAATCCTTGACGACATTACATTATTAATGGCTGTAACCGTCAAATCCTTTGCAATCGACAATTCATCATTACTGGATTGGACCAAAGCTGAAAACACCTGATCAGATACGTCTTTCGAAACACTTGAAGTCAATTTTGCTTTTAACCTTGTTACTTTTTCTGTTGCGCTCGGTTCCGATTTAACATGGGTTTCTTCAGCAGCCAGCTCTTCCTGTTTCTTTAATTCTTCTTTAATCTCATCATTTACCTCTATCGCTGATTGAAATATAGAAGTGATTAAATCAACTCTGTTTTGTGTATATTCTTTTTTTAAGGTATAAACATCCTGTACTTGATCAAGTGCATCTTTTCGCTTATTTTCAGTACTTTCTTTATCCTCCACAGTGCCAGGAGAGCGAATTGTTTTTTCAGCAACAGAAAACAAACTCAATTCCAACTTTTCAGGTTTTACGTTACTGTACATGGCTCCAAACAGAACAATCCCTAATACAAGAAAAAAAAGTATTCGAAAAAAGATAATATCGAGTAACTTCCGTATCCGTATGAAGTACTGCTGTAGTTTATCCAACTATATCCCTCCAAACACGGCCCTTAAACCCCTATGCAGCAAATATTCCTATTATTACTGAAAGAGTACTTTATGTAAAATGATAACAGTTTTAATAAAAAGTTTCATCTTTTAAAAAAACGACATTTACATATGGAAAAAAGGGATAAACCATTCAGGTTTACCCCTTGTGTCCTTGTTGGTTATCCCTTTTCTCATAGGCTGCAATAATTCTACCGACAAGCGGATGACGGACAACGTCGCTTTGTTCTAAAAAGATGAATGAAATACCATTAACATTTTGCAAAATTTCTTCTGCCATTATTAAACCAGATTTAGCACCCTTAGGTAAATCAACCTGCGTTTGATCTCCGGTAATCACCATTTTTGAGCCAAAGCCAAGCCTAGTCAAAAACATCTTCATCTGTGCATGTGTTGTATTTTGAGCCTCATCTAAGATAACAAATGCATCATCCAATGTACGCCCCCTCATATAAGCAAGCGGTGCGATTTCAATTGTGCCACGTTCAATTAACCTTTGGGTATGCTCAGCCCCTAGAACGTCATTGAGAGCATCGTACAAGGGTCTTAAATAAGGATCGACCTTTTCTTTTAAATCGCCAGGTAAAAAACCTAAACTTTCCCCAGCTTCTACAGCAGGCCTTGTTAAAATAATTTTATTTACCTGTCCACCTTTAAGGGCCGTTACAGCCATTACAACGGCAAGATAGGTTTTACCTGTCCCAGCAGGTCCAATGCCGAAAACTAAATCATTTTTCTTTATAGCCGTTACATATTGTTTTTGACCAAGTGTTTTAATACGAATAGCTTTCCCTTTGACATTTTTGGCGATTTCTTCATCATATAGATTCACGAAATAATCAAGCATTCCTTTTTGTGCCATTTGAATCGCATATAGCACATCTCTTTGTCCAATGTTAATTCCTTTCCGGATGACAAAGATTAATCGATCGATAATCTGTTCGGCCATGGTGACCTTTTCTTCATCACCTGACAGACTTACAGATTCTCCTCTAGTAATAATGGAAACACTAAGTTCTTGTTCAATGATCTTTAAGTTTTGGTCAGAATTCCCAAGCAGGTTTATGGCCTCTGCCGGATTTTCTAGTTGCACATTTATGGTAGTTAATTTTTCTGTCATTCAGGAGTCTCCTTGGATATTGGTCGTCCGACTGCAATATTTTCAATTACTTTGAAATGGATATCTAGTATAACTTTACCATTTTCAATTGCTTTGTGTAAAATTTTTTCATCTTTAATGATAGCATCTTCATCTAAGTTGTTTTTTATTTGTTTTTTTGCTAGCTCTATTGCTAATTCTTCTGCTTCTTTATTTGTATAAGTACGTTGATACTCTTCCCGCTCCCGAATTGTTTTATTAACGTAAGAAATCGGCAATTCCCACTTTAAAAAATGGATTTTATGAATGTACTCTTCCGTTTCAAATTTCTTAAAATCAGTTTTTCCAAACCCCCAAACGGGAATTTCCAGTTTACCTATTAACAATGATTGTTTTTGTTCTTCTTTGCCGTTATAAACCTTAAAATTGGTGACCAAGGGGAGCTCGACATGGCTTTTATACCAAGTTTCGCCCCAAACCTCACCCCTAGCTGCAGTCAATTCTGGGTTATCCTCTTGACCAAAAGCACCTGATACCAATAATTGACCAGGTTCAACATGGTCATTAATATCAACAACCTTTTGCCCTGTTTCAACAAACATTTTGACAATGATGGCCTTCTTTTTCGCGACTAGATTTTGTGGTGATAATTGCTCAGCCTTTTTAGGCTCATTCTTTTCTACCACTTGAAGATGGTAGGTTGTCCCCTTTAATTCCACCCCAACCCATGTTAAGGCATTAATGTTATTGGTTAACCGTCTTTGAATGCCCTCAACATTTTCTACAAAGAATTGTACTTTGCCAATTTTCACACCCATCTTGTCCAATTCTTTGCGAATTTGGTATTCTGTATCAGGCTTTGCCCCTTTTATTTCAATCCCCCAAATCATATTTGATAAAACTAAAATGGTACATAAAAAAGCGGCAGCTCCCAGCATAAAGCCACTATTTTTCAATAGTCTTTTTATTAAAAACGGTGCACCACTGCGTTGTAAAAAAGAAATAGAACATTCACTTTTTCTTGCATACTGCCTGATCTTCAAAGCGTCCTGAAGTCGCATTTTAAATGTAATCGTTTCTGTGCCATGCCGTTTAACATTCCAAATATGATGGCCGTTTCTTGTTAAAACATTTAAAAAACGCTCTATCCCCCTTCCTGATACTTTAACAGTAACCCTGCCAAATATAAATTCAATCCATTGGTTCTTCATTTTGCTCCTCCCGCATTATCATTTATGTAAATGACCTGATCAATTTTTCCTTCCAGTAAGATCTCCTCGGGTAATATGGTTTTGATGACAAATGATTTGCCTTTAATTAATAGTTGTCCCTGCTTTAACAATAAACGGAGTTCTTTATCAGTAAATGCCAACAGGCCTCGGTGATTTTCAACATAAATGTGGATTTGACCAATCATCGTAATGCGCGGCAAATCCATCATGACATCTTGAGGAAGATCCATTTTAACAGCCATCCAGTTTCGAACGCGCTGGCTCCATTTTTTTGCCATAAAAAAAGAACCCCCTTTCATCTCATATTTATGAAATGAAAGAGGGTTCTAGCACACTTTTCGGAATTGAATTATTGATTAAATTAGCGTCTTTTTGCCCTATAAGGATTTTTCGAGCGAGGTTCCCCTAGAATTTCCGACCAAATAATTCCATTCACTAATGTATTGGCATCTGGTTTTTCTAAGTTAACTGCTTCATTTTCTTCGAGCTTACTCTTGATTGACCTCTCATTAGTCTTTTCTGCTTGTTGACGTGAAGCGGCGATTCCCATTCGGCTGGATTCAGACTCTTGCCTAACTTGCTGATATTCTTGTTCAAGAGTTTTTAAGTTGTTTATGTGCGAATCTGCTTTTATATCTGATTTAATTGGTCTTGTTTTATTCATCTCATTATTAGTAAACTCTGTAAAGAGGTTTCGAATTTCCTTCATGCTTTTAGTTGAAAATGGTTTTTTTGCCGATGTGGTTCCTTTGCTCTTTCCTTTGCTAAAAATTGTTGAAAGGACGCCGGCAATAATCAAGAATAATATTGTTTCCAAAACACTTATACCCTCCTTTTTATTTCAAAGTGGGTTTTACTTTTCATCCTTCTTGTCACCGGTGATTTTACCAATTGATCCTCTCATCTCTGTATCAGCAGAAATGTTTTTAAAATTCATATAGTCCATTACACCAATATTACCTGATTTAAGTGCTTCAGCCATGGCAAGCGGAACCTCTGCTTCTGATTCCACAACTTTTGCCCTCATTTCCTGTACCTTCGCTTTCATTTCTTGTTCTAGAGCCACGGCCATTGCTCTTCGTTCCTCCGCTTTAGCCTGAGCAATCTTCTTATCAGCTTCTGCTTGCTCTGTTTGTAATTCTGCCCCTATGTTTTTACCAATGTCCACATCCGCTATATCAATCGACAGAATTTCAAAGGCTGTACCGGCATCGAGTCCCTTTGAAAGAACTGTTTGTGAGATCAGATCCGGATTTTCCAATACTTTACTATGACTGTCCGATGAACCAATCGTTGAGACGACCCCCTCACCTACACGAGCCACAACCGTTTCTTCTCCTGCACCACCGACGAGACGTTCTATATTGGCACGGACTGTAATTCTTGCTTTTGCTTTTACCTCAATACCGTTCATGGCAACACCTGCAATAAATGGTGTTTCAATAACCTTTGGATTTACACTCATTTGGACTGCTTCTAAAACATCCCGGCCTGCAAGGTCAATGGCAGCACAGCGTTCAAAGGATAATTCAATATTAGCGCGGTGTGCCGCAATTAGAGCATTAACCACCCTGTCAACATTTCCTCCTGCAAGGTAATGGCTCTCGAGCTGATTAGTCGTAACGTTTAAGCCTGCTTTATGTGCCTTAATAAGCGGATTAACAACTCTGCTTGGTGTTACCCTTCTAAGTCTCATACCCACTAATGTAAAAATACTTATGCGCACTCCTGCAGCAAGTGCAGAAATCCATAGCATGACTGGTACAAACGATAATAAAATACCAAAAAAGATTAGGGCAATTACCACAACTGCAATAATAAAAATAGTTCCACCAGATACTATATCCATTTACTCAAACCTCCTAGTGAATTTATTTAACCTCTCTAACGACAATACGAGCCCCTTCCACCTTAATGACCTTCACTTTAGCATATTGGCTGATAAAGCCTCCTTCACTTACAGCGTCAACTCGCTCATTATTCATAATGATAGTCCCAGCCGGACGAAGAATGGTAATGGCAATGCCTTCTTTTCCTAAAAGATCAGTCCGATTAATATTTGAAACATACCCATCTTCTTTTCTAGCTGAATCTGATAACACCATTTTATTGAAAAGAACAAGCTTTTTGCCAAATATCTTAATCATCATAAAGAAAACCGTAATTGAAAGGAAAAGCGCGATTAAGATTGAAACACTCATTTGGATGGCATTTTCTCCTGCTAAAAAGAGACTAAGAATCAGGGCAGCTATCCCAAGTGTTCCTGAAACAGCTCCAGGCAAAAAGAATTCCAAGAAAATCAACAGAAGTCCCGCCACAAACAAAAATAAGGTTCCATACCCTGCCAGCCCTGCTTGAAAATGTGCATAAAAGAAAACAATCAGCGCTAATATTCCAATAAACCCTGCCACACCAAACTTTGCCGAAAAAAGCTCAATAACAATTCCAACTCCCGCAATCGTTAAAAGAACGGTTACAACAATTGGGTCAGTAAGAAATTGAATCATGTAAAGGCCCCCCTTCCTATTCTATCTGACTATAGGTATTACGTCTAACAGACAAAAAGGTTTCATTTCTCATAATAAATGTAAAAAGACTATAGGTAATAAAACCTATAGTCTTTATGTCAGAATACTATGAAAGGTGTTGTTGTACAAATTTATTTACGAGCGAACCATCTGCTTTACCCTTTACTTTAGGCATAATAGCAGCCATCACTTTTCCCATATCTGCTTTTGATTTTGCGCCGACTTCCTCAATCGTTTCTTTCACGATATCTGAAAGCTCCTCTTCGGTAAGCTGTTTCGGTAAATATAGCTCTACAATCGAGAGTTCCGTACGCAATTTATCAACTAGGTCTTGACGACCAGCCTTATCAAATTCATGGAGGGAGTCTTTGCGTTGTTTTACTTCGCGAGAAAGGACTGTTAACTCTGCATCATCGGAAAGCTCTTTTGTACCGAGCTTAATAGCTTCATTTTGCAACGAAGCTTTCACCATCCGAATAACCGAAAGTTTGTCTTTTTCCTTACTTTTCATCGCTTGTTTCATATCATTGTTCAAACGCTCGAGAAGACTCATGTAATACACCCTCTCTTAAAACTTACGTTTTCTAGCTGCTTCAGACTTTTTCTTACGTTTTACACTTGGTTTTTCATAAAATTCGCGCTTTCTTGCCTCTTGCAAAGTACCAGTTTTTGATACTGTACGTTTGAAGCGACGAAGAGCATCTTCAAGCGATTCGTTTTTACGAACGACGGTTTTAGACATTCTCTTTCCCTCCCTCCGAAACACAACACACTAACATTCAATCCATGTACCATGCAATTATAATATAACCTTGAAACAAGGTCAACTGTATTTCTTCATGATTAACGAAACGAGCCATTATTTATTCATTTAATGCTTGTTTAAATAAATAGCATGTCCGTGCTCCCTTGACCATACAATGAATGAGGGGGGACAATTCAATGCTCTACATATTATTATTTATACTTTGCATATTATTATTTGTTTTTGGAATGACGATCATTAGATTTGGACTATTTAATTTATCTGCTAATAAATTGAAGACATGGCTAATTAAATTAACAAGTACACCCTTAAAAGGAATGGTCACGGGGACGTTTATCACAGCTCTGTTGCAGAGCAGTTCTGCGGTTATGGTGATTACAATAGGGTTAATTTCAGCCAGAATCATGACTTTCCCGCAGTCCATCGGAATAATACTTGGGACCAATATTGGCACAACCTTTAAAACCGAATTAATTACGTTTGATTTGGATGCCATTCTCGTTCCCCTCGCTGTTGCTGGTGCGTTGCTTATCTTATTTAAAAATAAAAAAGCAAGAAGTATTGGCATGCTGCTATTCGGGATTGCCTCTGTGTTTACTGCGATGAAAGGGTTCGAATTGCTGGCTCAGCCATTAACCACAATGCCTTTCATTAACAAATTCATTTTATCTATTAATGATAATATTGTCTTAAGTCTCTTAACTGGAACCATCATTACATCGATTATTCAATCAAGTACAGCAATGACTGGGATTGCTATGGGGTTTTTAACAGCTGGTCTGCTTCAGCTTGATGCCGGTATTGCCATCGTCCTTGGTGCGAACATCGGCACCTGCATTACTGCTGTTATCGCTTCGGTCGGTGGAGGAAAAGAATCCAGACTAGCTGCCTTTGCCCATATATGGCTTAATGTATTTGGGGTATTGATTTTCATTCCTTTGATTCCGTTCCTTACGGAAAATGCCAGATTCCTTGCTAGTAAAACAGATGTTCAGTTAGCGCATATAAGTGTTATTTTTAATGTAGCAACCTCCTTACTTATTTTACCTTTTGCAACAAAGTTCGGGGAAATGATTTTATTTTTACATGATCGAAAGCCAAAAAAACCGATAACATAAAAAGGACCCTTTTTGGGTCCTTTCTCCTTATATAGCAGCTTCTTCTTTTGAAAATACTTCTTGTTTAATTGACGCTGAATCCTCAATTACACGTACAAATTCCCCTTCATTATATGGGTAACCTGCTTTAGTAATTTTAACTTTGACAATTTTACCAATCATTTCTTCCGTAGCTGGGAAAACTACTTTCAAATAGTTATCTGAATAACCCATATACAGCCCTGACTCTGGTTGTTCTTTGTATTCTTCTTCAGGAATGACTTCTAAAACATCCCCTTCAAAAAGTGAAGCATATTCCTTCGCAAGCTGATCTGAAAGAGAAATCAAGCGGTGAACACGTTCATTCTTCACTTCTTCGTCTACTTGATCTTCCATACGTGCGGCAGGTGTGCCAGTACGTTTTGAATACGGGAAGACATGGAGTTCAGAGAATTTATACTTTTTAATAAAATTATAAGTCTCCATAAACTCTTCTTCTGTTTCCCCAGGAAACCCGACAATTACATCTGAAGTAACGGCTAGACCTGGCAAGACTTCCTTCAAACGCTCTAATCTTTCCCCAAAGAATTCCATTGTATATTTCCGACGCATTCTTTTTAACACAGTATTTGAACCAGATTGAATCGGGATATGCAAATGACGGACTACAATATTGGATTGGTTTATAACCCCAATAACTTCATCTGTTATTTGACTAGCTTCAATCGAGGAAATACGCAAGCGTTCTAGACCTTTTACCCCTGCTTCCAAATCTCGAAGCAATGCGGCAAGATTATATTCCTTAAGGTCTTCTCCATATCCGCCAGTATGAATACCAGTTAGTACGATTTCCTTATAACCTGCATCCACGAGTTGCTGGGCTTGGTGAATGACCTCTTTGGGATCACGAGATCTCATTAATCCACGAGCCCATGGAATGATACAGAAGGTACAGAAATTATTACATCCTTCTTGAATTTTCAAGGATGCCCGTGTTCTGTCTGTAAAGGATGGTACGTCAAGCTCTTCGTAAACACGGTTTTTCATAATATTCCCGACGCCATTTATTGGTTGACGTTCAGCTTTAAATTGTTCAATGTAATCAAGCATTTTCACCCGATCCTGCGTGCCCACAACAATATCAACACCAGGAATAGCCATAATTTCTGCTGGTGATGTTTGCGCATAGCAGCCGGTTACACATATAACCGCATCAGGATTTTTCCTGACCGCACGCCGGATTACTTGGCGGCTTTTCTTATCACCTGTATTTGTAACGGTACAAGTATTAATAATATAAACATCGGAAATTGATTCAAAATCAACCCGTTCGTAACCTTCTTGTTTAAACAACTGCCAGATGGCCTCTGTTTCATAATGGTTCACTTTACATCCTAGTGTATGAAACGCAACTGTTGCCATTGGAATCTCACCTCAATAGTTCAAAATGGTAGGAAATGGCCGCAAGCGAATACAATGGAGCCGTTTCCGTTCTTAAAATTCTTGGTCCTAATCCACATAAATCAAAACCATGTTCCTTTAAAAGCTGTACTTCCTCTTCTGCTAACCCGCCTTCAGGTCCAAAAACCAATAATAGTGATTCACCACTTTTTATTTTTTGAAGGGTTGAGGAAAAAATAGACGTTTCACCATTTCTACTTTCATCCTCAAAGGCAGCTAATTTATAATCGTAAACCTTACTTTCTGCCAGCATTGCTTTAAAGCTTAGGGGATTGATAATCCTAGGCAAATAGGCACGATGGGATTGTTCCGCAGCTTCTTTGGCAATTTTTTGCCATCGGTCTAATTTTTTTGCACTTTTCTTTTCGTCCCATTTCACAACCGAACGGGCGGCAGTAAACGGAAGAAACTGATGTGCCCCAAGTTCCGTACCTTTTTGGATAATCCACTCCAGCTTGTCCCCCTTAGGAAGACCACTAGCAATCGTAATGAAGATGGGCAGCTCAGTAACCTCATCTTTCCATTGTACAACGTGCACAACGACACTTGAATCGGTAATTTCTGCAAGCCGGCAAACAGCCTGACTGCCGTCCGGGTCAACGCAAATGATTTGATCGCCTATTTGCATCCGCATAACCTTCACAATATGATGGCGATCTTCTTCATTAATAATGAACTGATTATCATTTGCTTTTTTGTTCACAAAGTAACGTTGCACACGACTGCACCCTCTCAAAAATATTTTACTCTTTATTTTACTAAAGATAGGTCATGAAAGAAAGTTAAAAAAAGAGAAAAGCGAGGCGCCGCTGGCTGGACATTTCTCAAAGTAAATATCTATATTTTTTTCTTGCATAAAATAAAAAGGGGTTTTTTATCCCCCTTTTAAAAAACACTATTTCTTTTTAGCAATTAGGGCAACCCAATCTTCCATTTGAATAGTTTCGGAAATTTCAAAGCCCACTCCGATAAGGGCTTCTTTTACCTGATCTTTCTTTGGCTGAATTATCCCGGATGCAATGAAGGTTCCACCAGGTTTAACAACACGGGAAACGTCGTCGGTAAATCTTAAAATGACTTCAGCTAAAATATTGGCAACAACCACATCAGCCGATTGTTCTTCGACACCATCTAAAAGATTGTTTTGGGAAACAGATATTGAGTTATTAACCTTATTTAGCTTAATATTAAGTCTTGCTGATTTAACAGCCACTTCATCAAGATCATAGGCTCTAACATCTTCTGCACCCAGCATTGCAGCAGCAATACTGAGTACGCCAGACCCCGTTCCCACATCAATCACACGATCACCAGGCTTAACCGTCCGTTCTAGGGCTTGGATACACATAACGGTTGTTGGATGTGTCCCCGTGCCAAACGCCATCCCCGGGTCTAATTCAATGATTAATTCATCACTGTTAACCGGTTCATAAATCTCCCAGGTAGGAACAATGGTGAACCTCTCTGAAATTTTAACAGGATGATAATATTTTTTCCATGCTGTGGCCCATTCTTCTTCGTTCACTTCACTAATGGTTACATGGTTTAACCCTAAATCAATATCATAAATGATAAGGTTATTAATTGATTCTTTAATAGCATCAACCGTTTCTCCTAAAAAACTGTTAACTGGCAAATATGCTTTTACGATGACACCTTCGTCTGGATAATCGTCTGGATTAAGTTGGTAGATTTCTCCGAATTGATCTTCCCTAATCTTTGTCAATTCAAATGGATCTTCAATGACTACACCGCTCGCCCCAGCTTCATGCAATATGTTAGAAATAGGTTCGATCGCTTCGTTTGTTGTGTGGATACTAATTTCTGACCACTTCATACTACCAACTCCATCCTTACTCGCTTTTAAATGCTCGTTTTACTTTTGAGAAGAAGCCTTCTTCATGTTCACCAATGGGTGATTTTCCACTAAGTTCTGCAAATTCTTTCAGCAGCTGCTTTTGTTTTTCTGTTAGCTTCGTTGGTGTAATGAGTCGAACAATAATGTATTGATCCCCTACACCATATCCACGTACATTTGGTATTCCTTTCCCTTTCAAACGGAACTTCTTACCTGTCTGAGTACCGGCAGGAATCTTCAACTTAACTTTTCCGTTTAATGAAGGGACCTCAATTTCATCACCAAGTGAGGCTTGGACGAACGTAATTGGCATTTCACAATAAATATCATCGCCATCTCGTTCAAAGAATTCATGCGGGCGAACATGGAATACTACATAAAGATCCCCTGCAGGACCACCGTTTGTACCTGCTTCGCCTTGTCCAGCCATACGCAGCTGTTGACCGTCATCAATACCGGCTGGAATCTTAACATGAATTTTTTTACGTTTTTGGACTTTTCCTCTACCACCGCAGGTTGAACATTTTTGTTTAATTTCTTTACCTGTTCCATTACAGTGATTACATGTACGACGGTTTACAATTCTGCCAAACGGCGTATTTTGTTCAACATTTAACTGTCCTGTACCATGACAGTGCTGACATGTCTCTGGTTTAGTACCTGGTTTTGCACCAGAGCCATTACATGTTGTACATGTTTCTTCACGAGGGATTTCAATATCTGTTTCTTTGCCAAAGGCTGCTTCTTCAAACGATACCGTCATGGTATACTGCAGGTCGGCTCCTTGCCTTGGTGCGTTAGGGTCGCGCCGTCTTGCTCCACCGCCACCGCCAAAGAACGTATTAAAGATATCCTCAAATCCGCCAAAACCACCACCGAAATCTCCACCGCCAAAACCTTGGTTAGGGTCTGTATGCCCGAATTGATCATACTGAGCCCTCTTTTGGTCGTCACTTAACACTTCATATGCTTCAGCTATTTCCTTAAATTTATCTGCGGCATCTGGTTCTTTATTAATATCTGGATGATATTGTTTAGATAACTTACGATACGCTTTTTTAATTTCATCCTTTGAGGCACTCTTACTGACACCCAGTACCTCATAGTAATCCCGTTTACTCATGATTACCCACTCCCGAATCTGTCACATAAAGATTATTGTACCACCCATTATAGGACTCTTGCAATAAAGAAGAATCATTGTTTGGCTCACTTCTTAGGAAATAATATGCATTAGGGCTAAGCTGTTTGTTTAAGTTCTTTCTTTTTCGCGAAAAAAGCCAAAGCCCGTAGCTCTGACTTTGACTTTTTCCGTAAGATAATGAGTGTATCGCTAAGCTTAACCGATGGTATTATTTGTCGTCTTTTACTTCTTCAAATTCTGCATCAACTACATCATCTTTAGGAGCAGCACCTTCTTGACCGCCCTGTTGAGCTTGCTGAGCTTGAGCTGCTTGTTCATAAAGCTTCACAGTTAAAGCCTGAACAATTTCTTGAAGCGCATCTTTCTTAGTACGGATTTCATTTAAATCGTTACTTTCAATTGCTTGTTTTAATGCATCTTTAGCTTCATTTGCTTTTGCAACCTCTGCATCATCGACCTTGCCTTCAAGGTCTTTTAATGTTTTTTCAGTTGTAAAGACAAGTTGGTCTGCTTCATTACGAAGCTCCACTTCTTCCTTACGTTGTTTATCTGCTTCAGCATTTTCTTCAGCTTCTCTAACCATTTTTTGAATTTCTTCATCAGAAAGGCCAGTAGATGACTTAATCGTAATTTGCTGTTCTTTATTTGTTCCAAGATCCTTTGCACGTACATTTACAATACCGTTTTTATCGATATCAAAAGTAACTTCAATTTGCGGAATTCCACGTGGTGCTGGTGGAATGTCTGTTAATTGGAAACGGCCCAACGTTTTGTTATTGGCAGCCATTGGACGTTCACCTTGAAGAACATGGATATCAACAGCTGTTTGGTTATCAGCCGCAGTTGAAAATACTTGTGATTTAGAGGTTGGGATCGTTGTATTTCGATCAATTAACTTCGTAAATACCCCACCCATAGTCTCAATACCAAGGGACAATGGTGTAACGTCAAGTAGGACGACATCCTTTACATCTCCTGTGATAACGCCGCCCTGAATGGCAGCTCCCATGGCTACTACCTCATCTGGATTAACCCCACGGTGTGGTTCTTGACCAGTTGCTTTTTTAATAGCTTCTTGTACGGCTGGGATTCTTGTTGAACCACCGACAAGAATAACTTTATCAATTTGAGATGGTGTTAATCCTGCATCGCTTAATGATTGACGAACAGGACCCATCGTCCGTTCTACAAGGTGAGCAGTGATTTCATCGAATTTTGCTCTAGTTAGTGATACTTCAAGGTGAAGCGGTCCAGCTGCTCCTGCAGTGATGAATGGCAAGGAAATCTGCGTGGAAGCTACTCCTGATAAATCTTTTTTCGCTTTTTCTGCAGCATCTTTTAAGCGTTGTAATGCCATTTTATCTTGAGAAAGGTCAATGCCATTTTCTTTTTTAAATTGCTCTACTAAATAATCAATAATAACTTGGTCGAAATCATCCCCACCAAGGCGATTATCACCAGCAGTTGCTTTTACTTCAAACACCCCGTCACCTAGTTCAAGGATAGAAACGTCAAAAGTACCACCACCAAGGTCATAAACAAGAATCGTTTGATCTTGGTCTGTCTTATCTAAGCCATATGCCAAAGCAGCAGCTGTTGGCTCATTAATGATCCGTTCTACTTCAAGACCAGCAATTTTTCCTGCATCCTTAGTAGCTTGACGCTCTGCATCATTAAAATATGCCGGTACAGTGATAACTGCCTTTGTAACTGGCTCACCAAGATAATCTTCAGCATATGATTTTAGGTATTGAAGGATAATAGCGGAAAGCTCTTGAGGAGTATAATCCTTTCCTTCAATATTTTCTTTATGGTTCGTACCCATATGACGTTTAATCGAGATAATTGTATTAGGGTTAGTAATTGCTTGACGCTTTGCCACTTCCCCAACTTGGCGTTCTCCATTTTTAAATGCAATAACAGATGGAGTTGTACGATTTCCTTCTGGATTTGGAATTACTTTTGGTTCTCCGCCTTCAAGTACGGACACACAAGAGTTTGTTGTTCCAAGGTCAATACCAATTATTTTACTCATTGCCTTTTCCTCCTAATTATATGTAGAATTATTGATTTACTTTCACCATTGAAGGGCGAATTACTCTGTCCTTTAATATATACCCTTTTTGAAATTCATCGGTAACAATGTTTGAACCATAATTCTCATCTTCACCCTGCATGACTGCCTGATGGCGATGCGGATCAAACTCCTGACCAATTGCTTCAATTGGTTCAACACCTTCTTTTTTCAAGGCATCTACCAACCCACGGTACACCATATCCATACCTTGCAGCAAGGCTTTGGTCTGTTCGTTATAAGTTTCAACTTTCATAGCTCGTTCAAAATTGTCTAATGCCGGCAATAAATCCGTTATTAATTTTTGAGCTCTATATTTTTCACTCGCCTCTAGATCTAATCTAGTGCGACGGCGGAAATTATCAAAATCAGCTTGAAGTCGTAGATAGCGATTATCTGCTTCCTCTAATTTCTCCTTCAGCTGTTGAATTTCTTGAAGTTGTTGTTCCTCAACAGGGTTGACGTCAGCCTGTTCAGCTGTTTCAGCCTCAACCGCATTTTCTTCGGTAAGTTCAACTTGATCTGTGCTTTCGATATCCACTGCTTCATTTATTGTGTTTTTTTCATTTGTCAACTTACTCACCTCCCTTAAAGGATTTGTTTATTTTAAACATTCAATTTGCAAGGAAAAGGGGGTGAAGCATTTTAAGACATTTCACCCTTACTCAATATTACCCGCCTTACTTATTTTGATACAGCTTTGTTAAAACCATAGTAAGATCCCTGCTTAAAAATTGGAGCAAGCTTATCACCCGTGAATATTCCATTCTAGTAGGTCCTAAAATAGCGATAGTCCCTAAATTCTCAACACCGACAGAATAGGTAGCCGTAATTAAGCTGCAATTATCCATGGCACTATTTTTGTTTTCGCTGCCAATCTTGACATGAATTCCGGCAGAATCATTTCGGATTAAATTGTAAATCCATTCTTCATGATCAATCATGGTTAAAAGACTGCGAATTTTTGTAATATCATGGAATTCTGGCTGACTTAACATATTTGTTTTTCCAGCGAAAAATAATTTCTCTGTAATCGGCATTTTTAAGGAGTCTGCAATCGTGTGCAGCATAAAATCGTAATTATGAATATGCTGACGTAAAAGCATGGCTACTTCCTTGTAAATCTTATCGTTCAAATCTTCGAGAGGAACCCCTGATAAACGGTCATTTAATATATTTACCGTTTTTTCAATGTCACCGGCATCGACAGCTGGTGGTAATGAAAAAGTTCGATTTTCCACATGACCGGTATCTGTCACGAAAATAGCAACAGCCGTTTCCTTGTTTAACGGAATGATTTGAATTTTTTTTAGCTTATTAATACTTACAGCTGGCCCAAGTACAATGGATGTGTAATTGGTCAGTTCTGATAATATTTTTGCAGATCTTTGAATGATTTTTTCAAACTCAAAAATTTTCTCAGCAAAAATTGATTGAATGATCGAGACATCTCGCTGATTTAAAACCTGCGGGGACAGTAAATGATCGACATAATACCGATACCCTTTTTCAGAAGGCACACGCCCCGATGAGGTATGTGTCTTTTCAATATACCCCAACTCTTCAAGGTCAGCCATTTCATTCCGAATAGTGGCTGAACTAAAGGAAATCTCCTCTTTTTTCGACAAACTTCTTGAGCCGACTGGTTGGGCAGATCGAATAAAGTCATCAACAATAACCTGAAGAATCAACAATTGACGATCTGTTAGCAACTTTCATCACCTCTGTTAGCACTCCTGGTTACCGAGTGCTAATTATACTAATAAATTATCAAAAAAAGGGGGATGGTGTCAATCAAAAAGAACTAAACAACGCCTAAGAAGGCTTGGAAAACTTCATTCCCTAATAAACGCCCCTTTTTAGTTAAATATATATTATCATTCTTCACTTCTATCCATTGTTTTACGATTAAATCGTTTATCTCTTGAGCAAACAATTTTAACGGATCGAGTCCAAATTTCTCGTTAAAATGAGAAATAGACACTCCTTTGTTTTTGCGAAGGCCGAGGAACATTTCTTCCTCCATCTGTTCAGCTTTCGTCACCATGTGGTCCTCAAGGATTGGCAGCTTCCGTTCGTTTATTTGATCCATGTATTTTTTTAAGGGTCCAATATTGGATCGCCTTATTCCGTTAAGGTAGCTGTGTGCCCCCGCTCCAAATCCATAATAGTATTCATTATTCCAATAGATTAAGTTATGCTTACTCTCATAGCCAGGTTTAGAGAAATTACTAATTTCGTATTGTGTGTACCCGTGTTTTTCCATTTCTTCCATTAAAATTTCATACATATTGGCCTCGATGTCCTCACCTGGGGTTGGAAGCTTGCCTTTTTTTAATAAATTATAAAAGACCGTTTTAGGCTCAATAATTAATGAGTAGGCCGAGAAATGGGGCAATTCAAGTGAAAACGCCTCTGTAAGTGTTTCTTTAAAATCTTGGACTGTTTGGGTAGGCAGACTGAAAATCAGATCAATACTGATATTATCAAAACCCACCCTTCTAGCATTTTCTATTGTTTGATAAACATCCTTTGCTTTATGAACACGACCGATTTTTTTTAGTAGGTCTTCGTTAAAGGTTTGCACCCCTAGACTTAGGCGGTTTACCCCAGCATCTTTTAATATTTGTAATTTTTCCTTCGATAAATCACCCGGATTGGCCTCAAAAGTAAATTCCAGCTGCTCATTTCTCGGTAAGTTATGACGAATACTTTCACAAAAAGTATAGAGCTGTTGTTCATTTAATGAGGTAGGGGTACCACCTCCCACAAATATTGTATTTAGCTCCTTAGTTGGAAATTCACTTAGTGTCATTTTCATTTCTTTGTCTAACGCAACTAAATAATCGTCCACTGGCTGACCCTTTAGAAATACTTTATTAAAATCACAATAATGGCAGATATGCTCACAAAATGGGATATGAAGATAGGCTGCTTTTATCATTTTCTCCCTCCATTCTTTAACAAAAAGAGGCTAGAAAAGCCTGTTGCCAGGCAATCCCTAACCTCCAATTGTTTTTATTTTTTTGAATTATTATCGTCCATTTTTAGAACTGCCATAAATGCTTCTTGCGGCACTTCAACAGAACCAACTTGTTTCATCCGCTTCTTACCTTCTTTTTGTTTCTCCAACAACTTACGTTTACGGGAAATATCTCCGCCGTAACATTTGGCCAAAACGTTTTTGCGCATTGCTTTTATCGTAGAACGAGCAACTATTTTTTGTCCAATCGCCGCCTGAATAGGTACCTCAAACTGCTGTCTTGGAATAAGTTCCTTCAACTTCTCCACAATGATTTTTCCACGTTCATAGGCAAAATCATTATGAACGATAAAGCTTAAGGCATCCACTTTTTCAGCATTTAGCAATATATCCATTTTTACCAGCTTGGATGGTTTGTAACCAATTAACTCGTAATCGAAGCTCGCATAGCCCCTCGTACTTGATTTCAATTGATCAAAGAAATCATACACGATTTCTGCTAGTGGCATTTCATAAATAATGCTCACTCTATTTTCTGCCAGGTACTCCATTGTAACAAAAATACCACGTTTTTGCTGGCAAAGCTCCATAATGGTACCCACATAATCGTTTGGTGCCATCATTGTTGCTTTTACATATGGTTCTTCCACACGTTCTATTTTTTGCGGCTCTGGTAAATCCGATGGGTTATCTACCTTTACTTCTGAACCATCAGTCATATGAACATGGTAGATAACACTTGGTGCAGTTGTAATTAAATCGATTTTGAATTCACGCTCAATCCGCTCTTGAATGATTTCCATATGAAGAAGACCTAAGAATCCACAGCGGAATCCAAATCCAAGTGCTTGGGATGTTTCTGGTTCAAATTGAAGGGAAGAATCATTTAACTGAAGCTTTTCAAGTGCTTCTCGTAAGTCATTAAATTTCGCTGTATCGATTGGATATACCCCACAATAGACCATAGGATTGAGCTTCCGGTAACCAGGAAGTGCTTCAGTTGTCCCATTTTTTGCATTTGTAATGGTATCACCGACACGGGTGTCGCCGACATGTTTAATAGATGCTGATAAAAAGCCAACATCCCCAACTGTAAGCTCATCCATCATCGTAGCTTTTGGTGTAAAGACTCCAATTTCATTTACTTCAAATTCTTTCCCAGTTGCCATCATTCTTACTTTGTCGCCAACTTTAACAGTTCCTTCAACAACACGAATGTAAGCTACAACTCCACGATAGGCATCATAGATGGAATCGAAAATTAGGGCTTTTAAAGGCGCTTCAGGGTCACCAGTAGGTGCCGGTACTTTTTCAACGACTTGTTCAAGAATCTCTTCAATCCCTATGCCAGCTTTGGCTGATGCTAACACAGCTTCTGAAGCATCCAAACCAATGACTTCCTCAATTTCATTCCGAACGCGTTCGGGATCCGCACTTGGCAAGTCAATTTTATTAATGACAGGTAAAATTTCAAGGTCGTTATCGAGGGCAAGGTAAACATTCGCTAGTGTCTGTGCTTCAATTCCTTGCGCCGCATCCACGACCAAGACAGCCCCTTCACAAGCAGCGAGGCTTCTTGATACCTCATACGTAAAATCAACATGTCCTGGTGTATCAATTAAATGGAAAATATATTCTTCCCCATCTTTTGCTTTGTATTTTAATTGGACGGCATTTAACTTAATAGTAATTCCGCGTTCTCTTTCAAGGTCCATCGAATCTAAAAGCTGGTCCTTCATTTCACGCGATGTCAAAGCATTGGTTTTTTCTAATATACGGTCTGCCAATGTCGATTTTCCATGGTCGATATGGGCAATAATCGAGAAATTTCTTATTTTTGATTGTCGTTTCAGTCGTTCTTCTCTGTTCATGGTCTTTCACTCCTACTATACTCGCACATGTACACTATTTTTGATTATATCAGCACCACTTTCAAGATTCAATCAAAAGTAAATTGGATAATTTCTACCATAAAAATAACGGCACCTTAAGAGTGCCGTTTTCCACATTAGTCTGCAAGAAGATGAATGATTCTTTCTGAAACACCTGTAATCCCTTCCGACAATTTCTTTCCCATTGACGAGAAGAAATTATAGGCATTTATTTCCTCGAGCCGTTTCCTTTTTGCCTCAATGTCGTGACTAGAAATTTCATTTCCTAGAAACGAAGCTCTTACTTCTTTGTCGGTTCCATCTAAACTGACAGCAGTTTGAAAGTTTGGATCGTCATAACCCTTCATTTTATGAATCCCATTAAAAGCCAGCTGCATTCCGGCTAGTGCCGTTATTAACAACAAAGCAGCTAAACAAAGACTTTTCAGCATAAACATTTTCATAAAAATGCCCCTTACTACTATTGTTTATCCGCAGGCTGCCCTTCATCCTGGTTTACCTTTTCTGCCTGCCAATAATATTCACTAAACACATCTGCAAGTGCATCAGCTGAATTATTTAGTTCTTCAAACGTATTATCAACCCCGCCAAATTCAATTAAAATGGCTTTATCCGATAGATTTTGATTGTACACACCATTATGACCTGCTCCATTCTGGATTTTTACCCCCCAGCTTAAACCTTTATATTTACTCTGTAAAAGATTATGGAGATCGGTAGCTAACCCTGCATTCTTTTCATAATTCGGATTATTCCCGCCAATGATAAATGAAAGTTTCGCATAAGGTTTTCCATTAATGGTGACAGTTGTTTGATCCTTCCGTTTTGCATCTCTATGAATATCAATAAGGTAGGCCAAATCACGGTTCGAGGTCATAGCCGCTTGGACGACACTGCCAGATTCCTTGTAAGCACTTGGCATTTTTAAACCTTTTTTCGTTAAATTCCCCATTACATCAGTTTTATCAATAACTGTTCCAATACCCCTATCTTCCAAGCTTGTTTTTAGTTGATCACCAATTTTAGTTACATTGATTTGGGAATGGTAAGCAAGATTCGGGTTGGTTACACCTTTCAAATATGGTAAATAGGATTCCCGATTATGAGAGAAATAAACATAGACAACCTTGCGATCACCCGTTGTTTGGCCCGGTGACGGAGAGTGATTTTCTTCAGAGGGTTTATCTAAGCCCTCTAAATTCTGGAGTGCAGCTTCGCGCTCAGCCTTCATAATTTCGATCGGCGGTGATGACTCAATTGGCATATTTGTGTAATTCGTCCCTTCACCCGCAACAAGAATCTTTCCATCAAATTGAAAGAAGCCAGGCAGTTCCCGCCCAAGAAGACTTCTAGGATCATCCAAGTTAATATTACTAGATAGTTTAAACACTATATTAGTAAGCTTAGGAGCCGCATCCGAATCCTTCTTCACCTTGAGAAAATGGTGATTTTCCCACCCCATTAATTGATAAAGCAATTCGCCATTCACATTGGTTGCTGCCTGATTGACGGATGATGACATTAGTCGGTATTGTGGTTTTAATGAGGTTAACAGCCCACTTATTGAAAAAATTAAGATAATAAAAAGTGATAGAGCCGCAACAATTTTTAATAAGCTTGTACCTTGAATGCTTAAAAATGTATCAGATGTTCTAGCATTTTTCATAGTTCCACCCCGCATCAACGATTCTAGTAAATCTTATGACATTACTAGAATTGGTAGAACTAAAAGATAAAAGCGAAACGCCTTTTCAGCGCTTCGCCCCTGCCATTACTTATTTTGTATAATAACCAGCATTCTCTTGGTCAATAGCGTTATGAAGCGAAGAATTCAACCCATTAGCAATGAGATTGGCCATGTCCTCGATGAAGACATCTACTTCTTTTGGTGTGACCATCAAATTATGTCCAATCGGAGATAGTACTTCATAAATTAATTTTCTCTTTTCATCCTCAGGCAGTGTGCCAATAATACCGAGAAATGTCTTTCGTTGCTGTTCTTCAGGAAGGTCCTCGTCCGTTAACTTCCGTTTTTCCCCAAAAGTCATACCAGCTGGTGCCAGCGCTCGTGAAGGACGATCACCTTCCCTAAGCTCTTTTCCAAAATGTTTTAAAATAAAATCAATGGTATCACTCGTGATCGACACTGCGTCGACGACTGTTGGTACCCCAATGGCAATAACAGGTATACCTAGTGTTTCCTTACTCAACTCTTTCCTTTTATTACCAACTCCTGAACCAGGATGGATACCTGTATCCGAAATTTGGATAGTAGAATTGACTCTTTCAATTGACCTGGATGCTAAAGCATCTATCGCTATGACAAAATCTGGTTTAGATTGTTCGACAACACCAAAAATAATATCACTAGTCTCAATGCCGGTCAGTCCCATGACGCCTGGCGCCAGAGCACTCACTGAACGATAGCCTTCCTGGACATTTTCCGGCTGAAGTTCAAACAAATGCCTGGTCACCAAGAGGTTTTCACACACCATTGGTCCCAATGCATCCGGTGTAACATTCCAGTTGCCTAATCCAACCACAAGACATGAGTCTGTTTTTTTAATTCCCGTACCGGCTAGAAAATAAGCAAACTCCTGAGCAAAAATCTCTTCCACTTTTTGTTGGACCTCTGTGTTTTGTTCTCTAATCCCTTGTACTTCAATCGTTAAATATCGTCCCGCCTTTTTGCCTAGCTGCTCCTCACCTTGTTTTGTTACTTCAACTAAAGATACTTTTATATCATCAACATCTTTTTCTTTTATAATGACCCCTTCAATTTGCGAAAGGTTCTCCTCTTGACCGACAGACTTTCCTGCAAGTACCATTTCTCTCGCTTCAATTGCTAAATCTGTTCGAACCGAGTATTTACTTAAATCAATAGACTGATCCATACCTAATCACCCCTTGGATAAAATAGCTCAAAGATAGAAACTATTCCCTATTTTTCCCGGGTAACCGTAAAACATACACGTAATTTCTTACCGTGAAAGAATTGTGTATTGCAAAATAGCTTATCGTTTGATAAAATACTTCTTGTTCTGAATTATTATTGATGAATGTAAAGTCGAGTTCATATAGTCTCGATTCTTTGTAGGAGGTGAAAGAATGCCTAACATTAAATCTGCTATTAAGCGTGTAAAAACAACTGAAGCTAAAAATGCTCAAAATACAACTGCTAAATCTGCAATGCGTACGGCTGTTAAGAAAGTAGAAGCTGCTGTTACTATTAACGACGCTGCTGCTGCAAAAGAAGCATTAGTTGCTGCTGCTAGTAAATTAGACAAGGCTGCTGCAAAAGGTCTTATCCATAAAAATGCTGCTGCTCGTAAAAAATCACGTCTAATGAAAAAATCAAACGCTCTATAAGAGTAAAAAAAACGATTCCCGTTTAAGGAATCGTTTTTTATTTGTTTAAGCGAAACAATAACATCTCGATTAATAATGATTTATTCATTCCGCCTGTTTTCATTTGATAATCTGCCTCAGCAAGGAGTTCAATTAAGTGTGATAATTCTTCATCAGTAAAATTATTAGACTGACCTAATGCTAGTTTTATTCGAAATGGATGTACCTTTAAATATCCAGCAATTTGCTGCTGACCATATCCTCTTCTGGAAAGTTCCTTTACTTGGTAAATGAGTCGAAATTGTCCTGAAAGTAATGCTAAAATTTTAATAGGTTCTTCATTTTGCTTTAACAAGTCATAATAAATACGAAGAGCCTCAGCTAATTTCCGCTGCACCACTTTTTCGATTAAAACAAAAATATTTTGCTCCAATGACCGGGCCACCAATTTCTCCACTAAGTCACGATCAATTCGTTTTTGCTCAGCCGCGTACAAGCTCAATTTATCGACTTCACTTGTAAGCATAAACATATTAGTTCCTACTAGGGCAAGCAATTGGTCAATTGCATTTGTTTCAAATTCAATGCCATTGCTGGTTGCCCTTTCCTTTATCCAATTCTTTAATTCATGCTCATTTAATTTTTTGGCCTCAACGATTTCTGCATTTCTTTTTAATTCTTTTGTTATTTTCTTTCGCTCGTCCAGCTTCTCATACGGTGCGGAAATAACCAAAACGGTAAATGGAGCTGGTTCCTTAAGATAGGCTTCGAACTTCACTAAATTATGATCTATTTTATCTTTTGTTTTTTCGGCTGTTAAAAAAGTAGGATTATGTAAAAAAACAACTTTTTTCTCCCCTAAAAAAGGAAATGTCTCAGCGTCTTCAAGGGCTACATCGATTGGTGTCTCCTCTAAATCATATGCAGCAAAATTAAAATCTTTCTCTTCTTCGTCTAGAATACGGTCCAGAAGTAATTGTTTTGTTTCATTAATTAAAAATGCTTCTGTTCCATATAATAAATAAATAGGAGCAAATTGCTTTTTTTTGATTTTCTTCCAAATATCTAATACCATCTTGTCCTGCGCTCCCCTTCATTTTCACTCACATCTTATCGTAATGAAGCTTGGACGATTTGACAAGTACTTAAAGGGAATTAGCATCACTAATTTAAGTAGCACTAATTCCCGATCTATAATGAACGCCAGCAATAATCAGCCCTAGGATCTTATATTGCCTGGCGGAGTTCCTTTGTAAGTATAGTGTAGCCCTTCACTAGTACAACTATTTTGACAACTCTTGTCAGTACAGGAAACGGAAATAGCCTTTCTGCCAGAATGGTTCACGCCCTTTCAGCTTTTTCCATTTGGTTCACCAGAAATTCTCCTTTTAGACCCACAACTGTCCGGAAAGGTATGCTGGATTTTTTCAATTAAATAGCTTATACTATACTTGAAAATAGGAGGGGTATATTGTGAATCATTTTGAAAAAGAAGTGCGAGACAACCGTAATGATGCGATTGATTCTGGAGTAGGATTTATGGTTTCCTTTGGATTTTTTGCAACAATGTTTATTATTGCTACTGTAATTAAGTTAATTGGTTCCTAAGGAATGGCTACATATGGGTAACAAAGAGGCTGCAGCTACTGGTGCAGTCTTTTTAGCAGATAGGACAGTATTAACTTTTCTATTTTCCGTAATTTGCAACTACGCCTCATGAACCGCCTAACAACTCGCCCATCGGCGAGTTTTCTTTATGTGGTAAGTACTTTATCTTATGGTAAATAGGTCGAAAAGGTTCCTTTATCATGATAAAAACGATAGGTAATCGCCCCTTGCAAATCAGTTCGGTAAATAATAGTATGGGTTTCTTTTAAGCGATTAAGCACTTCATAATGGGGATGGCCAAAGCGATTATTTTCACCCACAGATATCAAGGCGACTTTTGGTTGAACTTGGTTAATGAATAAATTTGAGCTCGACGTTTTACTGCCATGATGTCCGGCCTTTAGTACATCAATCGTTAAATAAGGATATTTTTTTAAGATGTTCTCTTCCCCTTCTTGATCAAGATCCCCTCCAAAAAACCAGCTAACGCCGCCTATTTTTGCATATAAGGCAATTGATCCACTGTTTCGTTCACCCGAAAAGTTACTTTCTGGAGATAAGATTAAGAAATCATTGCCCTTGATCTCCCATTGGTCCCCGGTTGATACTTTTATGACAGGAATTTTTCTCTTCATTGCCTCCTTGAGTATATGCAATTCGGTATCAGATGGTTCAGCGACCGAAGGCATCAGAATTTGTTTCACGTCTAAACTCGATAAAATAGCAATGGTTCCGCCAATGTGGTCCATATCTCCATGAGTAAGAATTAATTTATCTATTTGAGTAATTCCTTTTCCCTTTAGATAGGGAACCACTACGTCCCTTCCCACTTCGTATGGTTTCATCCGCTGCCGCCACTTTTCCTCTCCAAAGCCGACTGTTCCTCCCGTATCGATAAGGTAGGTTCCCTCTCGATGGGGAAGATGAATGAGAATACTATCACCTTGACCAACATCAATCATAGTCACCTCACCATAGGGATCCAGCCAATTCCAACCTGTTTGAAAACTAAACAATATGAGCACCGATAGCAGCAAATGGACTTTCTCCTTCTTAGCCTTGATACTCTCCCATTGGTAAAAAATAATAATGATGAGAACGATGTAAAGGAGGAGCAGGCCAATTGCCGGCCTTCCAGGCGTAAATTTGCCAAACGAAAGATTAGCCAGAAAATTAATCAATGAATTGGAAAGTTCAATAATTTTTAATAGAAGGAATATAAAGAGTTGGGGAGTTTTACGAAAAATGATTTCGATAAGAAAAATGAAATACAAACCTGGAAGATAGACAAAGGAAAAAAGTGGGATATAAATCATATTGGCTGCAATGCCTAACAAGGAAATTTCAAAATAATGATAAAGCAATAAGGGGATTGCAGCTAACTGAGCCGTCAGCGATGTCAACAACATGGCAGCCCCATTTCCCTTTCCCTGCAAAATGTTGGGAGAAGATAAGATAATAGCAAAACTGACTGTAAAGGAGAGCTGAAATCCCACATCAAAGATAACCAATGGAGAAACTGAGCAAAAAAACATCATCGCCAAACTAATCGCATCAAGTGTTGATAGTTTAAGCTGATTCTTCCACTTCTCAGTTATCAGGACAAGGAATATCATTAAAGCGGATCGTATGACAGATGGTGAACTTCCCGTAAGGATCACGTAAACAGGGAGCAACATGAGCAGGAAATTCGTCATAAACTGCCTGGTTAAACCGGCTCGAATTCCCAGATAAAAAATCATTCCAATAAATAAGGAAACATGCAGGCCGGAAATAGCTAACAAATGAACGATTCCTGTTTTTTGATAATCGGCTAATACAGTTGGATCAATCATACTTCTATCCCCAAAAATCAACGCAGCGGAAAGTGCGGCTACTTCACGTGGAAAGTGTTGGTCTAGATACTTAATACCAAAGAATCGTAGTTGTTTAATAAAGACGAGTGGAGAAGATTTTGTAGGGGTACAATATTGGAGTGGACTTTCTTGAATTTCAATTAACCAATAAATTTGTTTATTGGCCAGATAACGGTGGTAATTAAAGCCATTTGGATTTTTAGCTATGGATGGCTGCTTCATCACACCTGTAATTGCACATACATAATTATAAAAGCTTCTCCCTTGTAATTCTTTTTTCTCTTCCTCAGTCTTTATTTTATAACGGATCAGAAGTTTTTCCTTAGATTGTGTTTCAATGGCCTGTACTTGAAACAAATCACCATCGATTTTCGGATCTTGAGTATATTCAACTTTAAAATGAGTTTGAGTCGCCGGAATAACAGAGTGATGGCCTAATTCAGTTTGGGATCCAATGAGAAAGTAGGTAACAACCATCACCACTATGATGAAAAGCTTTTTATGGTTAAATTCTTTAAATTTCATTAAAAATAAAAAATAAAAAAGGGATAATATAAAAAACGGGGGAAAAGTTACTAAAGCACAAAGAACACCCAGTAAGGCAGCAAATGCAAAGTAAATATATTTTCCATTCATATTTTCTTCTCCATTTATAAAAAAATCATTTTCAGAGGATTTTATTCGATTGAGGGAGACGCCGGTTGAGGCCCGGCGCCGTAAAAAATATTAATATTAATCCATCTGTTTGAAATCAATAAAGGTTGAAGTTAACTCCACTTTTTCTACCTTTACCTTTGCCTGTTCAAAAAGTTCAATGGCGTATGGATGATTCTTATAATCCTCAGCATAATAGACTGATTTAATTCCTGCTTGGATTAAGGCCTTACAGCATTGAAGACACGGAAAATGTGTAACATAAATCTCAGCCTCAGAGGTCGGAACTCCAAACTTGGCACATTGTAAGAGAGCATTCATTTCGGCATGGATGGTCCTTACACAGTGATGATCAATCACGTAACATCCCTTATCAATACAATGGTCACCACCGGCAATGGAACCATTGTATCCGCCAGCAATCATTCGTTTGTCTCTAACAATTGTTGCCCCTACTGTTAACCGAGTACAAGTACTTCTTAGTGCAAGCAAATGGCTTTGTGCCATAAAATATTGATCCCAAGATATCCTCTCCACTTCACCACTCCCTAACAAACTTTTCTTTTTAGTTTACTTGTGTCTGTCCATTTCAGCAACAACTGTTTCATTTTACAACAATTAAATCTTTTAATTTATCAAATGTTTTATCCCCGATTCCACTAATATTTTTTAAGTCTTCAATCGCTTTAAAAGGACCACTAGTATTTCGATATTCTATAATGGCAGCAGCTTTAGCAGGACCAATACCTGGCAGATTTTGAAGTTCAAGCTCGTCTGCCTTATTAATATTAATTTGCTTCTCTCCCTTACTCCCGCTGCTGGATGACGTTGCACTGCCTCCTGACGTGCCTGAGGGAACCATTCCTTCCTCCCCTTTGGCAGGGATGTAAATCACCATCTCATCCTGCACATGTTCAGCAAAATTCACTTGCGTTTGATCTGCTTGCTCCGTTAATCCTCCCGCACGACCAATCACATCCATAACACGTTCCCCTGTGTTGGATTGATAAACTCCTGGTTGGTTTACCTGTCCTTTCACATCGACCATGATCTTTTCTGGCTCAGAAGCCTGCTTGGATTGTTTATTCGTTCCTGCTTCGTCGGTCTCTCCTTGAGGTTTAATTTCTTCACTTACTGCATTTAGGGGAGCAGGCTCCGCATCCTTTTGCCCATAAAAATAATATGCACCGCCCAAAGCAACAAAAATAGTAACAAGAAGATAAATTTTATATTCCATTATCCAGCTTTTCAAGCATATCCATCCTTTCTTAAGGTATATTTCACTAACGATTTTCATATGGTTAAAGAAGAATCTTGCATGTGAAGGAGGTCGGGAGAATGAAAATAGGGGTCATTGGTACCGGGAATATGGGAAGAATCTTGGTGGAGGCTTTGATTGAAGGAAAGGCCACTTCCCCTTCTTCAATGATCATTACTAATAGAACTAAATCAAAAGCCCTGCTGCTCAAGGATAAATATAAAGAACTACGAATAGGTGCAAATACAGGGGAAGTGGCTGCGCAATCTGATCTAATTTTCATCTGTGTGAAACCGTTAGAAATTATCAGTATACTTGATGAAATCAATCCACATTTAGGTCCCGAAAAATGTCTGATTTCAATCACCAGTCCGGTAAGTACCAGTCAAATTGAACAAAAGGTTTCATGTTCAACAATCCGAGTTATCCCTAGTATTACCAATCGGGCACTCGCAGGGGTTTCATTGATTACCTATGGAGAAAATTGCACTGAGCATTGGAGATCAAAAGTAGGAAAGTTAATTTCAAAAATCTCTGTTCCTGTTTGTATCGATGAAAAGATAACCCGGGTTGCCTCTGATATCGTTAGTTGCGGGCCTGCCTTCTTTAGTTATCTCCTCCAAAATTTTATTGAAGCCGCCGTAAAAGAGACAGAAATAGACAAGGAGACAGCTACTATTTTTGCAAGTGAAATGGTGGTTGGACTCGGAGAATTAATTAAACAAGGGCATTACACATTGCCTTCATTGCAAGAAAAAGTGATTGTGAAAGGTGGAATTACGGGAGAAGGGATTAAAGTATTAGACAAAGAACTCGGCAAGGTATTTGAACACTTATTTCAAGCAACCCATGCAAAGTTCAAAGAGGACCTAGAAAAAGTAGAAATTCAATTCTCTAAACAATAATTCGCTTTTTTATGACAAATTCCTTCATACTATCATAAAAAAACTGCCATCTTTTTTTAAAAAAGATGGCAGTTTTTATTTTCTCTTCTTAGCTGTAAAAAAGATTCGTTCTGACTGTGGTTCTGGTGCAGAATGCTTGAAGTCTGCGGTAACTTCCAACAAATCAAAGCCAGCTGCTTCTAACCATGCGGTATATTGTTGGATGGAATAGGTACGCTGATAATGAAATTCATCAAACCGATCATACTTCCCAGCCCGTTTATCCAAAACAAAAAAGCTTAGTTCATGGTCAACACTATCAGGAAAATCACCAGGGAAGCTGTTCCAAATATAGGAAACCTCATCCTCATTTAAGGCGAAAGTCTGATTTATAAAAACTTCGTTGATTTTAAAAACAGAATGAACATCAAAAATGAATATTCCATCTTGTTGTAAATGATCCAATACGTTTGAAAAAGTAGCTTGGACCTCCTGCTCTGTTTGCAGATAGTTTAAAGAATCACAAAAGATGCCAACAACATCAAAAATATCTTGGCCTTCTAAATCCGCCATATCTTGTTGAAAAAATGGAATTTTAACCCCTTCATTTTCTGCCTTTGCTTGAGCAACAGCTAACATATCTTCTGATAAATCAACACCCGTAACGTGAAATCCTTCTTTGGCAAAACGAATCGAGAGCTCGCCTGTGCCACACGCTAAATCCAACATGTTTTTTTCTTTCACATCGTACTTTATAAGGATTTCATTAACAAATTGAACCCACTGATCATATGGAGCTTCCTTCATCAGCTCATCATACAAATAGGCAAACTGCTGATAACTCATGAATTCAGCTCACTACGAAGGTCTTCAAGCGGTGCATCGCCCCATAAGCGCTCCAAATTATAGTAGCTTCTTTCATCACGATGGAATACATGGGCCACCACATCGCCTAAGTCAATTAATATCCATCTTGCCTCATCAAAGCCTTCCATTCTTTTTACATCATAACCCAATTCCTGAGCTTTTTCTTTCATTTCCCGTGCAATTGCCTGTACCTGTTTATCAGAATTACCATGGCAAATAATAAAATAATCCGCAATTAAAGAAATTCCCTTCATATTTAAGGCCAAAATATCTTCTGCTCGTTTATCGTCGGCCGCTTTTACGGCGATTTTTAACAGTTCTTGAGTATCCATTCATCAGTCCTCCAGTTTATCGATCAAGTCATTGTAGGTAAAAAATGTTTCTGGGTAGATCGTTTGCTTCTTTTTCATTAGGAAAAGGATGGTATTTTGAACTGCTTGAATTAGGGCTTGATCCAAATTTACCTTTGCCATTTCTCTTACTTCCTCGACTCCTGGGAAATGTCTTCCAGGTTCTATATAATCAGCTAAATAGATGACTTTTTCCAACACACTCATATTCGGTCTGCCCGAGGTATGGTAGCGGATTGCATCCAATACTTCACGATCGGTTATGCCGGCTTCCTTTTCTACCAAATAGGCTCCAACAGGTGCATGCCATAATTCCGCATTAAAGCTGAGCAAATCTTGTGGAAAATCCTGCTTTGCAATAATTTCCTTCATTTCCTCTTTTGGACGAAATTTTGCATAATCATGAAAAATCGCCGCAATTTCAGCCTTCTTTGGATCGGCACCGTATTGTTTCGCTAAGGAAATCGCCGTATCCATCACACCTAATGTATGCTGATAACGATGCTCCGTTAATTGTAGCTTAACCAATTGTAAAGCCTTTTCACGTTCCATATAAATGCTTCCCCTCAATATATTCAATTACCGAATCGGGTAATAAATAACGAACTGTTCTCCTGCCTTTCAATCGTTCCCTGATCATACTTGATGATACATCTATTGAAGGAACATCGACAGATAAGACAGGAAAGTTTGAAGTTGTACTGTAGGATGGTCTCGCCACTCCTACAAATTGAACAAGGTTGACGAGAACATCAATATCATGCCATTTTGGTAAATATTCAATCATATCTGCCCCGATAATAAAGAAAAACTGGTGGTCAGGGTATTGGTTATTCAGTATTTTGATCGTATCTACTGTGTACGATGGACCTTCCCGATGCAGTTCAATAGGCTGGATAGAAAAAGCTGGATTCCCCTCAATGGCCAGCTCTAACATGTGCAGGCGTTCCTCATCCATAACCGATTCAGGTTTTTTCTTATGTGGCGGCTCATGGTTTGGCATAAACCAAATTTTATCAAGCTGAAGTGTGGACAATACTTCATTCGCAATCAAAAGATGTCCATAATGCGGGGGATTAAAAGTTCCTCCCAATATTCCAACTTTCTTCATGCATTCGCCATCCTTCTATGTTGATGTTTTTTAGCTATGGTAATACGATCGTTTTCTTTTCGACAGACTCTTTATAAAGGACAATGGTATTGCCGATGATTTGAACAATTTCGGCACCCGTGCTGTTTGCCAACTGTTCGGCAATTTCTGATTTATCTTCTTCACAATTTTGCAGAATGCTGACCTTAAAAAGTTCCCTCGCTTCTAGGGCTTCCGCAATTTGTTTAATCATATTCTCATTTACGCCGCCCTTTCCCACTTGAAAAATAGGGTCCAGGTGATGTGCTTTTGAGCGTAAAAATCTTTTTTGTTTTCCTGTTAACATCTATTTATTTCCTCCTAATTGTCCCAATACATTTTCTTTCATTCTTTCCACATCTGGAAAAATTCCCGTCCATTTTTCAAAAGCAAGTGCGCCCTGGTAGACAAACATATCAATGCCGTTTTGAACCATTACCCCTTTTGCTTTTGCTTCATGTAGAAACTTTGTCTCAAGTGGATTATATATAATATCACATACTAGTGCATGTTGGCTAAGATTTTTCAACTCCAATGGGATTTCCATGGTTTTCGGTGACATCCCTACCATGGTCGTTTGCACAATTAAATCATAATCACCTAATCTTTTACTCGCCTCTTCCAACGTCAACGCCTTCGAAGAAGTGGAATATGGACATGCCTCAATTAAACTAACTGCCGTCTCAACAGTACGATTAGCAATATCGATTACCTGTGGATTTTCTTTAGCGATCGTAAAATAGATTGCTCGAGCGGCACCACCTGCTCCAATTACCAATACCTTTTTTTCTGCAGCCTCTGATACATAATTATGAGGAAGTCCTCTTAAAAATCCCGGCCCGTCCGTATTATAGCCAACCAACCTCCCACCAGTGTTCACTACTGTATTTACAGCACCAATACTAGCGGAAAGATCATCTATTTCATCAAGAAAGGGAATGATTTTACTTTTATATGGAACGGTAACATTAAAGCCCCCCACCCCAATTGCTTTAAAACCATTGACTGCATCCTGTAAATGATCTTCCTCGACTTGAAAAGGAAGGTATATGGCATCAAGGTTATAAAATGAAAACAAATTATTATGCATGACCGGAGACATCGTGTGCCCGATCGGGTTCCCCACAACTCCAAATAACTTTTTCATTTATTTTCCCCACCATTCCCTATTCTTCTCTATTATTTAAATTAATGATTTACGCATTAATGTTTGAACGCCCCTTGGTACATAGGCTGCCACTTTTGCCCCTGGCTCATTTACTGTGATCCAGCCAAGTCCTGAAAAAACAATATCTGTTTTCGCATCTTTCACAGTAAATTCTTGTCTTACAAGCTCTGGAAATGTTTCTAGCTCATCAGGTCCTGGGGGTGTTAACATTTCCCCAACATGCTTGTCATAAAGGTCGTCAGCGTTTTCCATCTTCGTTCGATGAATCGTCAATTCATTGGAAACATAACAAACAAACGATCTCCTGCCTCCGCTAATATAATCAAAGCGAGCCAGTCCCCCAAAGAACAAGGTTTGTCCTTCATTTAATTGAAAGACCTTTGGCTTGATTTCTTTTTTAGGAGTGATCACTTTAAGGTCTTTCTTATTAATAAAGTGGGCCATTTGATGATGATTAATAATTCCTGGTGAATCCATTAAAGATTTTTCATCATCTAGGGGAATTTTAATAATATCCAATGTCGTACCTGGGAAGTGGGAGGTCGTAATCACTTCTTCTTCCCCCGTTACTTCTTTAATAATTCGATTAATGAATGTAGATTTTCCAACATTGGTACACCCGACCACATAAACATCTTTACCATTCCGCAATTCATCAATGGCTGCGGCAGTTTCTCTAATATTCATCCCTTTAGCTGCACTAACTAGGAAGACTTCTTCCGCCCTTAATCCCAATTCCTTCGACTCATGCTTCATCCAATTGATCAATTTGTTCTGCTTGACTGACTTTGGCAATAGATCAACCTTATTTCCAACAAGGACGACTTTATTGCTGCCAACAAATCGATGTAATCCAGGAAGCCAGCTTCCGTTGAAATCAAAGATATCGACAATCATCACAATGAGAGCATCAGTCTTGCCTATTTCATTTAGTATTTTTAAAAAATCATCATCTGTTAAATTTACATCTTGAACTTCGTTGTAATGTTTAAGGCGAAAACACCGCTGGCAGATAATAGCTTCCTTCTCTAAAGCAGAAGCAGGAGCATAGCCTAATTCACTCGGGTTTTCAGTTTGAACCGTGACACCACAGCCCATGCATATATATTGTTGTTCACTCACAGATTAATCCTCCCATTGAAGCATACCCTTTTTACGGAACCAATTTAAAATTCTTCGTTCGGCAAAGCGATTAAACTTTGTCCAAAATCCATCCGTTTGTGCGACAGGCACAACAAGGATGGTATGAAAGCCACTTCGGTTTCCACCGAGCACATCCGTTAATAATTGATCACCAATAACTACGGCCTCGTCTTTTGTTATGCCCATTTGCGCAATGGCTCGACGAAATGCTGGCCCCAGAGGTTTCCGTGCCTTAAAAATAAACGGAATTTGAAGCGGGTCCGAAAAAGCCTTTACCCGATTTTCATTATTATTAGAAACGATCGTTACCTTGATATTATGTTTTTTTATTTCTTCAAACCATTTTATCAATTGAGGGGTAGCCAAAGGGCGATCCCATTCCACTAGAGTATTATCAAGATCTGTAATAATTCCTTTAATCCCTCTTGATTTTAACTCTTCAGGAGATATATCCAGAATGCTTTTTACATGTTCATTTGGTAAAAATTGTTTTAACACTAAGCTTACACCTCATTAATTTCTAAATAAAAATGGTGCTTGGAGCAATGAAAGCAATCACACATCTTTTCTTGTACCATCATAACCAATTTTACCCTTCGTTTCAAAAGAAAAGCGAAACAGGTTAGGTAATTCCAAGGCTTAATCCATTCATCCCATACATTTATTGTTCTTCAAAACTTGACAATCCATGAAATTTTTATAATGAAACAATTTATAAAAATAAAAATGGATCAGAAATATGACAGTTTTAGGAAATATGAAAAATATTTTTCGACAAACTTCTTCTTTCCGAACAGTTGTGGATAACCTTATTAACATTTTACCCATTGAAGACTTTAGATTTATCTCCTTTATAAACAATTTAATCACAAGTTATCCACTAGAGACTGTGGATAAATAGAACGATTGTTCTATAGGAATAAATTTGGTAGATTTAGGGTACACCATTGAACATACCATTTTATGTATTTTAACTATAAAATAGAACAATTTTATTTAGTAGAAGGAGGACACTGTCATGCGAAAACTGTCAGATGAATTATTAATTGAATCATACTATAAAGCAAGGGAACTTAACTTAAGCCCAGAATTTATCAGTCTGATTGAGTCCGAAATACACCGACGCTCTTTATTCAATAAAATAAAAATATCTTCGTAAATTGGATCCTGCCCCTTGAGGGCTTTTCTTTTTGGAACGAAACAAGTAGTCCCTCTTTGAACTACTTTCGTAATACCCCTAATTTCTCCCCTACCTTTATCTCTTTAGGTGTAGAAATGGTGGAATCAATTTGGAATATATTCTGTTCAAATAACAGAACCACAGTCGAACCGAAGCTAAAATAAGCCATTTCTCCACCTTTTTCTAATTCTGAACCTTTATGTGTGGTTTCAATCGAATTCACAAACATCGCCCCGACCTTTACAATGGCGACATGGCCGTATGATGTTCGTACTTCTGTAATGACCCGGTAATTTTTTGAAAGGGTTTGACGTCCGTATTTTAATCCCCACTTATTTACTGGATATGATTTGGTCCCTAGAGTCCATTGTTTAGTAACAACCCCATCTACAGGACTGTGGATCCGGTGATAATGACTGGGACTCAAATATAGAATCATATAGCTGCCATTTAAATATTTGTCTAAAACCTCTCGATCGCCAAGCATCTCTTCAATTGAGTATATTTTCCCTTTAACGGTAATCTCACTAGTCTCACGAATTGTCCCCACATCTTCAATAACAGCGTCTACAGGGCTGACAACAGAATCCTGACTCCGATCAATTTCCCTGGCATCTATTTTTAATGTCCTGATAAACAAATCATGCAAGGTTGGATATTCAGTTAATTCCTTTTCCATTTCATCTTGATTTAAATGATAGACCTTGGCGAAGGACGGTACGAAAAAACGGCTAAGACGAGAACGTGCAAATCTTTTTAAAATGGCAGATGACCACCTCCCATTCGTTAACTCTATTACTAGTTGATATATCCCTTGTATCATAGAAAGACCCCCAAATAGTGTAAAAATACTCTTTACGGAATGGCATAAAACCCTTAGAATTAAATAGTATAGAATAAACTTAACAAAATGATTTCCTTCTTGTTTTGAAAAAGGAGTGATGTGGAGAATGTTTTTATTGGAAGTTTTAGATCAAACAATAAAAAAACTAAAATCGCAAACAGCAAATGTCATCACCTTAACAAATTTATCATTAGGCGGATTTGCCATTGTGTTTGGTATACATGGAAATCTACGTTTAAGTCTCCTGCTTATATTTATTGCCGCCTTAGCTGACCGATTTGATGGAATGATCGCCCGAAAATTTAATATTGAATCCGAGCTTGGCAAACAATTGGATTCCATGAGTGATATTATATCATTTGGAGTTGCTCCTGCACTATTACTATATCAAGGAATTTTATTTGAATTTGGTGGACCTGGCTCATTTTTTACTGTGTTTTTCATTGGATGTGGAGCATTTAGATTAGCTCGTTTCAATATTACTGAAAGCAACGGGTACTTTACCGGACTGCCGATTACAGCTGCAGGCTGTTTAGCAACGCTAAGTTATTTAGCTATTCCCTACTTTCCAGCTCAAACCTTCATATTTATAATGTTGATTCTATCCTTTCTAATGGTTAGTTCATTTAAACTGAAAAAAGTATAATTCTTTCAAATGAAAAAACGAATGACCTTCTTACTAGCTGGTTTTACGGCAGGGGAGGTCATTTTATTTATTTTTTTTTAAAAGTTAACAGGACAGACACAATTTCTTGTTTTCTACATAGGAATTAGTAAATAGGTTATAGTCCTAAGAAAACACGGGGGTGGATGTGGATGTCTGGAATCTTAACAGCTCTCGGATATTTAATGAAAGAGTTTTTATTCCTCGTTTCATATGTAAAAAATAATGCATTTCCGCAGCCCTTATCTGCAGCCGAAGAAAGAAAATATTTACGTTTAATGGCTGAAGGAGATGCCCATGCACGAAATATGTTGATTGAACACAATTTACGTCTCGTCGCGCATATCGTCAAAAAATTTGAAAATACCGGAGAGGATTCGGAAGATTTAATTTCGATTGGAACCATTGGATTAATTAAAGCGATTGAAAGCTACTCAGAAGGAAAAGGAACAAAGCTGGCAACATATGCCGCTCGCTGTATTGAAAATGAGATCCTAATGCACTTAAGAGCACTAAAAAAGACAAAAAAAGATGTTTCACTGCACGACCCGATTGGTCAAGATAAGGAAGGAAACGAGATTTCCCTTATTGATGTACTAAAATCCGAATCTGAAGATGTAGTCGATACGATTCAGCTTAATATGGAACTTGAGAAGATTAAAAAGTACATCGAAGTCCTAGATGATCGTGAAAAAGAAGTCATTATAGGCAGATTTGGCCTTGATTTACAAAAAGAAAAAACACAGCGGGAGATTGCCAAAGAACTAGGTATCTCGAGGAGTTATGTTTCAAGAATTGAAAAACGGGCCCTGATGAAAATGTTCCATGAATTTTATCGAGCTGAGAAGGAAAAAAAGAAAAAGAATTGAAAAAGAGCGGGAGTTTCATCCCGCTCTTAACTATTTTCCTTCGCTCAGAAGATTGTTCCAGCTTTTTCCGCCATCTACCGTTTCAAATACATCATTTTTATAGGTCGTAAAGGCTATTTGATTTATATTCTTTGGATTAACAGCAAGGTACGTAATGGGATTATCATAATCTAAAAACGGGAAAGCAAGATTGGCTTGTTCACCTGTTGCTGGGTTTAGTATCTTTAACATTATTTTCTCATTTTCAACACTTGAGTATAAAATGGAATCCCCTCTAAATGTTAAGGCTGTTACCATTATGGGATTGGTGGTCAACTTCATGGTATTGCCGTGATCATTAGAATAATAGATCCCTGACCTTGTTGACATGGCGATCGTTTCCCCTTTTATCGGGTGCACGGCAATCATCCCCAGGGAGTCAGCATTAAACTCCTTGAACTCACTTTTATTCCAAGTTTCCCCACCATCGGTAGTATAGTTTACGCCTAAGCTTAATTGTTCATTGGGCTGTTCACTTATGACATAAAGGCCATTTCCTGAAAAACTGGCAGCAGTGAAATGAAAGTTTACCTTTCCGTAAAAAGCTAATTTTTTTATAGTTTCGCCTTTATTATTGCTCTGGATAAGACCCAATGGGTCCTTTAAGCCGGAGCCTTTTTGTGGGTGGCCGCTCGCAATAAAACCCGCCTCAACTGCTTGAAAGCCAATATAATCATGTTGAAGAGAGGTTGTTTCGTACCATTTGGAATCCTTAAATATTTTCAGGCCATTATTACTTGCCACATACAAACCCGTGTCATTGCCAGGGTAGCCAATACCACGGATATTTTTCATCTTCATTGATTTTGCCTCAACCATTTGAAAGGGGATTTCGGATTTCGTGTGATTTTCTCGATTAGTGGTTTTTTGATCTTGTTCCTTTTTAGTACATCCAGAGACTATAAGAAATACTCCTAAAATAAGTGCTAATAACGTTTTTAAATTTACCTTCATTTTTCTCCTCCTGAATAACATCTGCAGTCGATGAGATTCACTTTACGTATTCTTTCCCATCCACTTATAACCCAGTCCCACTGGAAATGTCAAATATTCGACAATGAGCGAACTCAAAATTTTTACTAAAGTAGTAATGAACCTGCGTTTTCCTCCACTACATACTCCAGGGATCAACACTCCATTTTCTCTATTTCGAAAAGCGTAACATATAGAATTTTTCGAAAAATAGATTATAATTAATAGATACATAAAAGGGGGTTCAAGGATGACAGCCACTACATATTCAGAAGTATGGAATCTTGACGTATTTTTCCCTGGGGGCAGTGATTCTCCACAATTACAGGATTATCTATCCCAAACAGAGGAAAGTATTAAACAATTCGAATCAAAAGTAAATAACTGGAAACCAGCTAATTCTCTTGCTGATTCCGCGGTCTTGCAAGAATTGCTATCAGATTTAGAAAGTGCTGCAAAAAAATTAATCCAAGCTGGAGCTTTTGTTGGGTGTTTATTGGCACAAAATACTGATGATAAAAAAGCCTATTCCCTTGATGCAAGAATAACCAGTTTGAACGCCGTCTTCCAAAGCGCTCTTGGCTCATTTGATAATCTGTTGACCACGTTTGATGATGTAGTATGGCAACAGATTGTTGCGGCCGAATCATTAAAGGAGCTATCCTTTGTATTGACAGAAAGCCGAGAGAAAGCAAAGGAAAAACTGTCTAAGGAAGAAGAAGCGTTAATCAGCGCTTTAGAAGTCGATGGTTACCATAGCTGGGGGCAATTGTACGATGTCATTGTCAGTAAAATTAAAGTTCCATTTGTCGAAAACGGTGAAGAGAAACAATTATCTGTTGGGCAGGCCTTCAATAAATTTTCAAGTCCAAATCGTGAAATCCGGTCAGCAGTTTTTAAAAGCTGGGAAAAAGCATGGGGTAACCAAGCTGATTTCCTTGCTAAAACATTAAATCATCTTTCAGGCTTCCGTTTAAATGTGTACCAAAAACGCGGCTGGGAAGATGTATTAAAGGAACCGCTTAGTATAAACCGTATGAAAAAAGAAACACTCGATACGATGTGGGCGGTTATTGCAGATAATAAACAAAAACTTGTAGATTATCTAGCACGAAAAGCCAAACTTTCAGGTCTAGAGAAGTTAAGCTGGTTTGACCTTGATGCACCATATGGGAAAACAGAATCAAAGGTATCCTATCAAGAAGGTGCAGCGTTTATCGAAAAGAACTTTGGACTGTTTGGTGAAAAATTAGCTGCTTTTGCAAAGAATGCATTTGAAGGACAGTGGATAGAAGCTGAGGACCGCCCAGGAAAGGCACCTGGCGGATTCTGTACTTATCTTCCCGAAAGTGAACAATCTCGCATCTTTATGACCTATTCTGGTACACCATCGAATGTTTCAACCCTTGCTCATGAGCTTGGCCACGGCTTCCATTCTTACGCGATGAACGGAGTTCCGTTCCTTAATTGTAACTATGCGATGAACGTGGCTGAAACGGCTTCAACATTTGCTGAAATGATTGTGGCCGATGCCGCTGTTAAAAATGCTGCGAATGAAGAAGAAAAGCTTGTTCTATTAGATGATAAAATTCAACGGACCGTTGCCCTTCTTATGAATATTCATGCCCGTTTCTTATTTGAAACCCGGTTTTACGATGAGAGAAAACAAGGTACGGTCACGCCTGAAAGATTAAATGAATTAATGTTAGACGCCCAAAAAGAGGCTTATGGAGATGCTTTAGAAGAATATCATCCATTATTTTGGGCTTCCAAACTACATTTCTTTATTACTGGTGTTCCATTCTACAACTTCCCGTATACCTTTGGCTACTTATTCTCCCTTGGTATTTATGCCCGGGCACTAGAAGAGGGGAAAGGCTATGAGGAAAAATATATGGCTTTGTTAAGAGATACCGCCTCGATGTCTGTTGAAGAGCTAGCGATGAAACATTTGCAGGTCGATTTAACTCAAAAAGACTTCTGGGAAAAAGCAGTTGGCATTTGTCTTGAGGATATTAATGAATTTCTTGCACTTACAGAAGAGAAATAATCTTTATTAATACAAATGAGCATCGACCACTTATGGCCGATGCTCATTTCATTGTTCTGCACTTAATTCAGCTAAGATAACAAAGCCTATAACCCCAGTAATAACGAGAGCCATTACAACCATGAACATTTTCTCCACCCCTTAGAGAGATTCTGATATCTTCTACTATGAATTTATCATATTTTCACCGTATCTATCTAAGGGAAAAATGAACATTTTGTTAACAATAAGTTAAAGTTATTTTCAAAAAGATAATTTTATGTTTAGATAAAATGCTTAATTCTTAATCGTTTTCTTTGGTTTAAAGAGTAATGATAGTAATAATATATGCAGCGGCATTTAGGTTCCTCCTATTTTCAAAGTCCGGCTAGGTGGTATCCTTCATATCCCATAAGCTAGCTCCTCGACCTTGCATTAATAAAAACACCATAATAAAACCACCTTTCTTTATTGTTAATAGTAAAACCCTTTACATCATTCGATACATACTTGCTTGACGATCCTTGTTCTTTTCATAAAGCCTTTTGACCATATCTTGATGGGCAGCTTCTTCAAGGCTCATTTTCCGTTTCTGAATGGTAATCGTTAAAAAAAATATATTGAGGGTCATGTTGTTTTCACTTCCTTTACTTAAAGCTGATTACATGAGTCGATGCATGGAAATTTGCCGATCTTTGCTTTGTTCATAGAGCTTTTCCACTCGTTCTTGTGTTGTTGCTTCCTGAAGACTGATGTTTCGTTTTTTTATCGTAATCGAGAAAAATAATATATTTAAGGTCACTTTCATTCACTTCCTTTTTTATTAATACCATTATTACATGAGACGGTGCATACTAATTTGCCGATCCTTGCTTTTTTCATAAAGCTTTTCAACTCGTTCTTGTGCTGCTGCTTCCTGCAAGCTAATTTTGCGCTTTTTTATGGTAATGGAAAGAAACAAAATATTTAGGGTCATGGTTTACCACCTCCTTAAGTGTGAATATTAAGTTGTACGATCACTGCATGCAGTTTCACTTTATGCAAGACATATCCAAATGGCGAGTAAAAAGGGCACAAAAAGGCCGCAAGAAGAAGGCTCCCTGCGGCACACCTAAAAGAAGGCACAAAAATACCGCAAGGCGTCATTCTCCCTTGCGGCATGGATATGTATTGTCACTTAATTTAAGCGATCCATTCCAGTCTGGTCGAATGCGTGATATTCCCATATACAGTTTTCAAAACATTATTCATACCAATGCCAGCTGTTACGGATGCAGGTGCTCCAATTAATAATAACATCATGTTCTTCGACCTCCTTTTTTGGAATTTTTCGTTTACACTGGTAATTATATCCACGCAATCATGTTTTGTAAACCTTTTTACTGAAATTTTATAATAAATAATTAAAAAGCCCGCCAAGAAGGTAAAAAAATAAGCGTCCCGACAAAATCGGGGCGCTTACTTTTTCATGAAATAATCTTCACTATCTTCCATATTGGAGAGCTTTATTTGATATATCTTTGATTGAATAAAAAATAAGATTGAAAGGGCAAAAAAAGACGTTGAGGAAATCACCATTATATTGGTATCCCATTCACTTTTTACATTCATTGGGATAATCACGCCTAAATAAAAAAATACACCTACAGCTAATAAGACAGTTCCAAACCGTTTAAAATCAACCATTTTTTCATACAAATTTTTCATTTGTTGTTCCAATCTTATCACCTGCACCTTCTAAAAAATCTACTCCCCTACTTTATCATAATATTTACGACTAAACAGTATGTAAATATTAGAAAAAGGGTGTCAGGCACCATCTCGGTGCCTGACACCCTTTTTCACTCTAACACTATTGTAATGCTTGTGATAGATCTTCGATTAAATCTTCGATGTCTTCGAGACCGACGGAGATCCGAATTAACCCGTCAGTTATCCCTAATTCTGCTCTTCGTTCAGCAGGAATTGATGCGTGGGTCATTCTAGCGGGTACGGAAATGAGGCTTTCAACGGCGCCAAGACTTTCAGCCAAGGTAAAGTAATGGATTTTACTTAGCAATTGGTCAGCATTTTCTGCACTTCCAACATCAAAGGAAACCATGCCGCCATACCCTCTAGCCTGCTTCTTTGCAATATCATGATTGGGATGGTCTTCTAATCCTGGATAAAACACCTTTCTAACACGGGGATGTCCTTGGAGAAATTCTATTATCGCCTTCGTATTGGATTCTGTTTCCTCCATCCTGACCCCTAATGTTTTGATTCCCCTGATGAGCAACCATGAATCCTGCGGTCCTAAAACCCCTCCTGTTGAGTTTTGAACGAAATGAAGGTCACTAGCCAGCTGGTCATTATTAACGGCCACTAGACCTGCCACGACATCGCTATGACCACCAATATACTTTGTTGCACTATGCAGTACAATATCAGCACCCAGCTCTAATGGATTTTGCCAGTACGGTGTGGAAAAAGTGTTATCGACGATGGTTAACAGTTCATGTTCCTTAGCAAGCTTAGCTGCCGCTTCAATATCTGTTATCTTTAACAGTGGATTGGTCGGTGTTTCTATATAAATAGCTCTTGTATTGGGTCTGATTTCCTTTTTGATGTTTTCTAAATTGGTAGTATCAACGAAGGTTGAATCGATGCCAAGTCGATTTAGGACCTTGGTCATTATACGGAAGGTTCCACCATACACATCATCTGTTAGAATAACATGATCACCGCTATTAAATAACATAAATACCGCCGTAATGGCCGCCATACCGGAACCGAATGCAAAACCAGCACTGCCACCCTCAATATCTTTAATAAGCTCTTCTAGAGCATGTCTGGTGGGATTACCTGTTCGAGAATACTCGTAACCCTTGTGGCCGCCGACACCTTCTTGTTTATAGGTGCTGACTTGATATATTGGGAACGAAACTGCACCTGTTAGGGGGTCTTCACTAATTCCACCGTGAATTAATTTGGTTTTTCTTCTCAACCTAAATACCTCCTTCAAAGATCTTCTTGCTTAAATAACGTTCGCTCCCGTCAGGAAAAACAACCACGATATTGGTGTCTGGCTTAGCCGCTTTGGCCTCTTCTAATGCAGCATAAAATGCTGCCCCAGAAGAACTTCCAACTAGAAGACCCTCTTTTCTCGCTAATTCTTTTACGAGTGCGAAAGCATTTTCATCCGAAACCGTATGAATGGCATCAAAATAGGAGCGATCCATATAATTTGGTAAAAATTCCATTCCAATGCCTTCTGTTTTATGAGGACCTGATTCTCCACCGTTTAAAATGGAGCCTTCTGGTTCAACAATGACTGTTTTTACGGATTGGCTTTTTTCCTTTAAAAAACGGGCTGTACCCATGAACGTTCCACCTGTGCCCGCCCCAGCAATAAAGATATTCACTTTTCCATCCATTTGCTCCCAAATTTCTGGTCCAAGTGTTTTGTAGTAGGTTTCAGGATTAGCTGGGTTACCAAATTGTTGCGGGCAATAGGATTCAGGGATTTCTTGCAAAAGCTCCTCTGCCCTAGCGATCGCCCCTTTCATCCCTTGCTCTGTTGGCGTATGAACTACCCTTGCACCTAGGGCTTTCATCAATTCCTGTTTTTCAATACTAAACTTTTCGGGGACACATAAAATAACCTCTACACCTGTGTTAATGGCAGCAAGTGCCAAGCCAATTCCTGTATTTCCAGCGGTCGGCTCAATGACTGTACCGCCTTTTTTTAGTTTTCCGCTCGAAAATGCCTCTTTTAGTAGTTCTATTCCAAGCCGGTCCTTGACACTGCCACCCGGATTCATGAATTCAAGCTTTGCAAAAATACGAACGCCTTTAGGCAAAAAAAATTGTGTGATTTCAACGATTGGTGTCTGCCCTATTAATGCATGTACATTTTTGTAAACTTGCATGACTCCACCTCTACATACTATTTAATGGCTGCTACCATTTTCATGACTAACGTGGCAGAATTAGTTGCTGCCTTGTCAATAAATTGATCAAATGAGATTTCAGACTCTTTTCCAGCGATGTCCGAAAGAGAACGAATGATTACAAAGGGCACTCCGAAACGGTGAGCAACTTGCGCAATCGCAGCCGCTTCCATTTCGACAGCTTGCAAATCATGAAATTTGGAACGAACAAACTCTACACGTGCCGGGTCTTCCATAAATGAATCACCTGTTACAATAAGCCCCTTCACTATTTGGAAATTATCCAGTTCTTTTGCGGCTGCTTCTGCTGTAGAAATCAATTTTTCATTTGCTAAAAATGCAGCAGGAAGTTGTGGAACCTGACCATATTCATAACCAAATGCTGTGACATCAACATCATGATGACGAACTTCCGTAGAAATAACTGCATCCCCGACATTTAGAGAAGGGTTATAGCCTCCTGCTGAACCGGTGTTGATAATGCAATCTGGTTTATATTTTTCAAGCAAAATCGTAGTAGACATGGCTGCATTTACTTTACCAATTCCAGAACGCAGCAAAATGACCTCTGCACCATGCATGCTGCCGAATGTAAATTCGCAGCCTGCAACTGTTTCTTGTGTCCTGTCCTCTATATTGTCTCTTAGTAAGGTAACTTCTTCTTCCATTGCTCCGATGATGGCGATCTTCATGCTTTAACCTCTTTCTGTTTGTTTTCCTTTTATGTTTTATACTCTTCCTCGGATTCTACCTTCATATCCGCAATCACTATTCTACCATCATTTAAGTGGTACCTGCCATGCTGCCTCATGGTTTATTTCCTCACACATGGATGAATATTTAGTTTTCTTTGAATCCCTAGAAATATAGTATGATTTACTGAGCTGTCCTGTTATCATAATTCATACTTTGTTTCATTTAGATTGTAAGCCTCATTGAATTTAATTAAAATGAATTTAGTGAAAGGAAGGATGCTGAAATGAATTTTCAATTTGAACTAATTGAGGATAAAGTAGAGTTTTTTGAAGCTAATGATTTAAAAACATTGCAAAAGAAAATTGAATCGCAGATTGATGAGAATAGAGCCATCCTATTAGGAGTGCACTCTGTTACCCACCAGATGCATGTAAACGAAAATGGACAAACCTATTTTTCTGCTGTAGTTCATTTTAAAAAGAAATAGGATGAGGCGATTTACTTTTAGCCTCATCCTATTTCTTTTATTTTTGCTCTTTTAAACTTTCTTATTGATTTCCGCTCCAGGCACTTCGCGGACCTTAGGGCGGTACGTGGAGCCTCCTCGTCGCTTCGCTCCTGCGGGGTCTCCCCTGTCCCGTACTCCCGCAGGAGTCTTCGTGCCTTCCGCTCCAATCAACGTGCTTTAAAATCACCATTAATCATTAACACAGCCTTTATCTTTCAAGTTGTGTTAATTCTTCTACCTTTGTCGGCTTCCAGCCTTCACCATCTACCCATTGAATGAACACTCTATACTTTTGTTGTTGATCGGGTGAATATACAGTGCCAATTGCTGCATTAGTTGTAGATTTATCACTGCCCAGCCAATATACCTTCATATTACTTTGTTCGAGACCAGTAGCATATGAAATGGCCTGAAGCATTTCATCCCAATCCACTCCATCAAATGTTGGCGTATGCTCACCTGTTTGGGTGGTCCCAACAGGTTTCCAGCTAGGATTCTCAATGGTTTTCACTACATTAGAAGAACTGCCTCCATCAGATACCACTGCCTGTGATTCATCTGCCGCTTCCGTTTCAGAGCTAGAGGCTTCCTGACTTTTTTGCTCTTCCTCTGCCGCATTATCTTTAGTTTCAGATGAAGATTTGTCAGTGGTTTTCTTTTGTTGATCTTTTTTGGCCTTAGCGTCTTTATTTACTGTTTCTTTTTGTTCTGTTTTTGGACTTTCCTTCTTTGGTGATGCATTGTCATCCCCAGATGCAAAAATATTGTAAGCCACGAAAATAATTAATAACAAGACAATGACAATTAAACTATTTAAGACAATATTTGTTTTTTTCCTTTTCGCCCGGTAACCCGAACGAGAATTCGGCTTGAAATCATTACTCAAATTTATCCCTCCGTATAAATCAGGCTCTCAATATTCTAACATGATTTCAGGAGAACTTGAAGGAAAAAACAATTTCATTGTTTACTGCTATGATCATTTTCATAGAGCATTTTAACCATATCGCCAAATAATAAGTTGACCCCGCCCTCAGAATCCAGTACATCTAAATTTACGGCAACCAAGGCATATTTGGGATTTTGATAGGGGAAATATCCCGCAAACCATTTATTATGAAGCTGCTTGCCATCTGCATATTTCCCAGTTTCAGCTGTGCCCGATTTACCAGCAACTTCATATGGTAAATCTTTAAACCACCTGCCAGTACCATTAGGATTTAACACAACTTCTCTCAGTAATTTTTGCAGCCTCATTGCAGTATAAGGAGAAATCGGATCCCCTTTTAAACTTTCCTCTGGAAAATCGACCATGGTCGTTCCATTTTTGTATTCAATTTTTGAGACGGCCCTGACCATTTCTTTTTGACCCCCTCTAGCGATGGTTGCCATCATATTGGCCACGGCTAAAGGTGTAGCCCGAACCTCATGCTGCCCAATTCCTGACATGGCCACAAAGTTTCTATCTTTTCTTGCTTGATCGGTTACAAATACTCGGCCATGATCTTCATCTACAAGCTGTTTAAAGTCACTTGTGTGGTATACATCCCCTTGCCAGCCAACAGAACCTGTTAACGACAACTTCGTGGCATAATCCTCTAAAGCATGTTGATTCTTTTTTTGCAGATCTTTGGCTAGTTCCCCGAAAGTTCGATTACAACTTCTTGCAAAGCTTGATGTAAAATCGAGCATTCCATAATCATATTTTATTTCCGGCTGACCATTGATTTTTTTACTACAATCAAATCGGCGGGTGGGGTCATCGAGATTATTTTCAATAGCAGCTGCAGCAACCACCGTTTTAAATACAGAACCTATAATCTGTTGTTTAAGCATGATATTTGTAATTCCTGCACCACTATAAGGGTCTTTTTTATTAATCGTTGGCCGTGAAACCATCGCCAGCACACTATTGTCTTGAATATTCAATAGGACTAAACCGCCCTTTTTTATTTGGTACTGATCAACTAAGTCCTCGGCTTTTTGCTGAAGATTTTTGTCGATAGTCGTTCGAACATTAACTGGGTAAAAAGGGTTCGCAGGATCTACATATTTCACGTTTATGCCAAACAAGGGGGAGCCAGTCCCATCAACATGATAAACGAGCTTTGATTTACCTTCAGGCAGCAAGAATTCGTCAAAACTTTCCTCAAGCCCTGAAACGCCAAGCAAGGTTTTCTCTGATAACTCTTTATTCGGATAGCGCTTCTTTAATTCTTTTACGTTTTCCCCTGTCAGTCCTATTAGCTGTTCCGCTGGCACATCTGAACGTTCAAACTTTCTTTCAATCGCAAAAACACCAGGAATTTTTAACTGATTAATTCTCTCCATTTGGGAAGTGGTCAATTCAACAGGCTGTGAATTACCATAGGCAAATGGCTTCTTGGCTGCTTCGACAGCTAGTTTAAGTGCATTCACTGGTATTCCTGAAATGGAAGAAACTTTACCTGCATCCCAGTCCATCTTTTTTAAAAATGGAAACAGCACTAGCACTGATACTTTCTTATGTGTAAGCAACTGCCCGTTCCGGTCAAGAAAGTTCCCGCGGCCATTATCAATGACGATTTCTTGTGTTCTTTGTTTAACACTTTCCTCAAGTAAATTAACATTATGCTTAGAAAAGGTCTTTGTTTCGATTAATTGTATTTGCATTAACCGTACCAATAGCAATACGAAACCTGTTATACAAATAAAAAGCCAGCCAAGAGCCCGTTTTTTCCACATAAAAAACACCTCGTCAAAAGTTTTGACGAGGTTTCTTCATTTCAAACAATATTTAATTGATTATTTAATACTGACGATTCGTACGCTCATTTCCCCACCTGGTGTTTGAACGGAAACTTGATCGCCAACTTTTTTACCTAAGAGACTCCTTGCAATAGGAGAGTCATTCGAGATTTTCCCCTCGAATGGATCAGCCTCAGCACTACCAACAATGGAATACGTCTCTTCTTCACCATCTGGAAGCTCAACAAAAGTAACTGAACTGCCCAAAGTAACAGAGTCGCCAGCCATTTCACTTTCAGCAATAATTTTAGCATTTCGGATCATATTTTCTAATGTTGTAATTCGACCCTCCACAAATGCTTGCTCTTCTTTCGCAGAATCATACTCAGAGTTCTCCGATAAATCTCCGAAGCTGCGAGCTGTTTTAATTCTTTCTACTACTTCTTTACGTTTTACTGATTTTAAGTATTCTAGCTCTTGGACTAATTTCTCTTTACCTGCTTGTGTCATTGGAAATACTTTTTCAGTAGCCAAAATCCTCACTCCTTCTAGTCTTCACAATCCCCCATTAGAATTGTGTATGTAATGTATGTAGATATAAAACCAGCTAAATATATAGTTGCGCGGCCTTAGGTTGTAAGGTCGCGCACAAGTACTATTTATTTAAGGCTATTCTTTTGCTATTGTGTCACAAAAACGACTTTTGTTCAAGAATTGTTTGAATTTTTGTGACCATTAAATCAATGGCAACATGGTTTTGTCCGCCTTCTGGAATGATAATATCTGCATAACGTTTCGTTGGTTCAATAAATTGATTATGCATAGGGCGGACCACATTTAAATATTGATCAATGACAGAATCAAACGTCCGTCCCCGTTCTCTAATGTCACGTGTAAGCCGGCGGATAATTCTTAAGTCCGCATCGGTATCAACGTACAATTTAATGTCCATTAGATTGCGTAGACGTTCATCTTCTAGCACAAGTATTCCTTCTAAAATAATTACATCTTTCGGGTCAACTGGGATTACCTTGTTTGAACGAGTATGGATAGAATAATCGTATACAGGTTTCTCAATTGGTTCATAGCGTAAAAGCTTTCCAATATGTTCAATCAATAAATCATTATCAAAAGCCAGCGGATGATCATAATTCGTCTTTAATCGTTCCTCAAATGGCAATTCATGCTGGTCTTTATAATAATAATCTTGTTCAATCACTAAGATAGAATGATCCTTCAAGCTTTCATAAATGGCTTTCGTTACACTGGTTTTTCCGGAGCCGGAGCCGCCGGTTACTCCAATAACAACCGGTTTGCGCATTATGCGTTCTCCTTTCGCATCATGTTGTTAGGGTATACCGGTTTGTCCAATTTAAATTGCACAATCTGAAGCGGATGTCTGGCTGCATCCAATTCATTACCTTTTTCATCCCAAATTTTATCAACCACATGTGTAAAGTTTTGAATTTCTGGACCGAAGAATTCTACTTCTTCCCCTGGTTTAAAATGATTTCGCTGCTGTAATGTTACCATTTGTGTTTCTTCATTATAATCCAACACAAGACCCACAAATTCAAACTTTGTCTTCTTGCTATGATTACCAAACATTTGCTCTTTATACCCAGGAACACCTTCGAAAAATGCTGGTGCCGTTTCCCGGTTTGCACATTTATCAAGTTCCTCTAACCAACTTTTCTTAATGACAAAGTTCTCAGGATCAGCACAATAGGCATCGATCACTTTTCGATAAACACTGACAACAGTCGCAATATAATGAATCGATTTCATTCGGCCCTCGATTTTCAAGCTATCAATGCCGAGTTCAATCATTTTCGGAATCGCTTGAATTAAATTAAGATCTTTAGGACTCATGGCAAACGGTGCATCCGTGTCTTCAAATAGAGCTGTTTCCTGGTCACTCTCTTCAAGCTTGTAAAGATCGTAATCCCAGCGGCATGATTGACAGCAGCCCCCGCGGTTAGAATCCCGAGCGGTCATATGATTACTTAATGTACAGCGGCCAGAATAAGCAATACACATTGCACCATGGACAAAGGTTTCAATTTCAATATCAACTTTATCCTTCATTTCTCTAATTTCTTCCGCACCAACTTCACGTGCTAAAACAACACGAGATGCCCCAGCCTCTCTCCAAAACTCGGCCGCTTTCCAGTTTGATAGTGATTGCTGGGTACTAATATGAATTTCGATCTCAGGAGCAAGTCGGCGACAGGTCTCAATAATGAGTGGATCAGCGACAATTATTCCAGCTATTCCTGTCTCCTTCAACCCAAGAATATACTCTTCAAGACCATCCATATTTTCATTATGAGCAAAAATATTGGTGGTCACGTAAATTTTAGCTCCATATTTCTTAGCAAACTCCACTCCTTCTTTCATTTCTTCGAAAGTGAAGTTATCGGCATTTGAACGGAGGCCATATTCCTGCCCGCCAATAAAAACCGCATCCGCGCCATAATGAACAGCAATTTTTAATTTTTCAAGATTGCCTGCTGGTGCAAGGAGTTCCGGCTTCTTTACAATGACACGTTTCCCATCAATTATTTCTGAGATTTTGTCTTTAACTGTATTCACGAGTGAACCCCTCCCTTAGTAAACTGTTTCTTTGAAAAAGAACCCTGTATCTAACGGACGATTGGCAGGTTGAATGTCTTCAATAGCCGATAATAATTCGTCCTTTTTATCTTCATATTCATCTGGATCTTCCACACATAAATCAATGGCTTCACGATATGCTTTTGTAACAGCAAGAATATATTCTCGGCTCTTTAAGATTCCATCGATTTTAAAGGAGTCGACACCTGCTTCTACCATATCCTGAAGCTCGTCAATAATACAAATATCGTTAGGGCTCATAATATGCGTTCCATTTTCATCCTCAAATATCGGGTATTTATTAGCCCGCTCTTTATCGTGTAAAAACATATTTTTTTCCATTTTGCGATTTTCAATTTCCATAACTTTACCTTGATGCTCGTAATAGTTACCAAGTAACGAACGCTTGGATTGGAACATACAGCTCATGCCATGGACCTGAACTTCGATTTCTACTTCAGCCTTTTCCTTTATTTCTACGATGGCCTCCATATTAATCTCTCGAGCTAAAACAGACCTTTTTGCACCCTTTGTACCCCAATAGTTACATGTGAACCAGTTGGTTCCAGTTGTCTCTGTATTCCAATGCTGCTTCATCTCCGGAGCTGCTTCTCGTGCTGTCATTAAAACAGCAGGATCACCGAAGATAATAGCATCCGCCTTTGCTTTTGCCGCAAATTGAATATAGTTGTCAAGTTCTGCTATTTTTTCATTGTGAAAAATAGCATTCATCGCCACATATACTTTTTTCCCCTTGCTATGTGCTAGCTCAATAGCCTTTTGAACGTCTTCGCGATTAAATTCACCTGCAAGCCGTAACCCGTAGCGTTGTTCCCCAACAACAAAGGCATCCGCCCCAGCCTCGGCAAGTGGCAATATATCGTCAACTGTCAGTGGAGTGACAAGCAATTCTGGTTTCTTCATTTCCTTTCACCTCTCCTTTTGCTGATGGCTACCCCGTCCCCGACTGGAAGTATAACTGTGTTATATTCTGGATGGTTCATCAGCCATTGGTTAAAATCAGCAATTTTCTTAACAAGATTACGGGTTCTTTTTGACTCGATCTCTTGTTCAGCAACAAGACCTTTAAACAAGACATTATCGGTAATAATAATTCCGTCACGATTCAGGTATTTTTCATAAATCTCAAAGAACTTTTTATATTGCCCTTTCGCAGCATCAATAAAAATAGCATCAAACGGGGCATGTCCACTAACAATTTCCTCAACCTCTAAGGCATCACCTTCGATAAGTGTAACTTGCGCACCATTTTCAGAGCGATTAATAAACTCTTTTGCTGCTAGAATTCGTTCAACATCCCGCTCAATAGTGACAATTGCCGCGTCAGGAATTGCTACAGCCATACGCAGTGCCGAATAGCCAATGGCTGTTCCTACCTCTAGGATTTTTTTTGAACGTTGGATCCGTAACAATTGGAGCATGGTTTCGATACCGGCTAGTTCCATGATGGGAACCTGATGCTCGTGTGCGTAGTGCTCCATTTCTGATAACAGTTGGTTACGCTCTGGTATAAGGCCTTCAATATAAGAATGCAGCTTCTCGTTTAACAAGCTGCCCTCACCTCTATCCTGTATAAAGCATGGTTTGATAAAATTCGTCCAAAGAGTCAAATACATTTATTTTCTCACAAATAAACGAACTTTAGACATGAAAAAATAGCGTTCACAGATATGGAAAGCTTCAGCAAGCTGAAGAATTCAACTTGGTGCACCTTTGGGCATAGCCGCAAAAGTCCCTTACTGTGTGTTACGCTATAAGATACTTATTAAAACACCTGAACTATTTTACCATAAAAAACAGGGGAATGCTAACTCTTCCCCCGAGAATTTTACATTATTTTTTACTAGTGATATGCTTTGCTTTTTGTTGATTATGTTCTTCCAGTGTCTTTGTGAAAATAACATCGCCTTCTGACGTTGCAAGAAAATAATAATAATCCGTTTTCTTAGGCTCAAGAGCTGCTTCAATTGAAATTTTTCCAGAATTGGCTATCGGTCCAGGAGGCAGTCCCGTATTTTTATAAGTATTATAGGGTGAATTGACTTCTAAATCCTCATATAAGACCTTATCTTTATGTTTTCCTTGTGCATATAAAACAGTCGGATCAGTCTGTAATGGCATTCCTTTATCCATCCGATTATAAAATACACTAGCAATCGTTTTCCTGTCAGCCTTGTTGGTCGCTTCTTCCTCTACCAAAGATGCCATTGTTAATAATTGATGAACGGACAGTTTCTTTTCCTTACTCTCATCTGTATATTCTGCTAAGACGGTCCGTGTTTGATCTAGCATAGCCGTGACCATTTCCTCTACAGAAGGATTTGGTTTATAAAATGGATAAGTTGCTGGAAATAGATATCCTTCCAATGGATATTTTACAGTGGAATGCATAATTTCTTCTGTCAAGATGTCTGGGTATTTGAGCATAAGTGATTTGATAAATTCTTTATCATTCAATTTTGCAAATACTTGATCTTCGTTTTGGTTAGTAGCTTTTGCCATAATAGCAGCTATTTCGATAAGCTGTTTGCCTTCGGGAATAGTTATTTTGAAACTTGCTTTTGCTAAAACCTTGCCTGTTTTCAGACGGGTAACAATTTCAGGAACATCCATCGACGGACTCAGTTGATAATCTCCCGCCATAAATCCGCCTTCATTTTTCAATTTAACATAATACTTAAATACCTTTGCATTCTTAATAATTCCCTTTGCTTCTAAAGTCTCAGCAATTCCCGTTACCGATGATCCTAAAGGAATTTCCACTGTCTTCTGCTTTTTACTGTTAGAATCTAAAGGGTTAAGTGCTGATTGTATGTAGAGATAACCGCCACCGCCAACTATAACGATGAATAATAGCAATAAAATAGAAATAATTAAAACAATCTTACGGACAAGTTTAGCTTCGTTATGTTGTTCTAGCATTTTTTTTTGAATAACATCTTTCTTTGTACCTTTATCATCTGTTGTCATCATTTTCCCCCTTTCCCCTAAAACAAGGTTGGAACCAATTTGGTCAACCTTTTTAAATAATATAAAAATCGACATTGTAATAATTTCAGCATATAGTAAGAAAAATGTCAATTTATCAGCGAATATGTCAATTATACTCATTTTTTTCAAAAAAAGGAACCAGCCATTATTTGACCGGTTCCTTCAGATTATTATTCTTCTTCTTCGTTAAACGTATTAAATACCTCTTCAACCATATCCCATTCTTCTTCCGTTTCGATTTCCATTAATTCTCCGAAACCGCCATCTTCTGTAGGAATATACGCATAAGTAAGAATATCAATTTCTTCTTCCTCATCTTCATTTGCACCTACTGGATAAAAGAAAACATAGGACTTTTCAAACTCATCTGAGTCAAAGGTGAAAAGTATTTCAAATAATTGCTCATCGCCATTTTCATCTACAAGTGTGATATAGCGATCTTCTTCATCGTGTTGATGATTATGGTTGTGATCGTGTTCGTTTGTCATTTCCTACACCTCATTAATTTTTGCTATCAAGATATCCTTGAAGTATCATCACTGCTGCCATTTTATCAATGACCTTTTTACGTTTTTTTCGGCTCACATCTGCTTCAAGCAATACACGCTCAGCTGCCATTGTTGTAAGACGCTCGTCCCATAAAACAGTAGGGACAGCAAATTTACTTTCAATTTCAGACGCAAATTGCTTACTCGCTTCTCCGCGGGGTCCAATCGTCCCATTCATATTTTTAGGAAGGCCGATGACAACAGTATCAATTTGATACTCCTTTATTAATTGCCCAATTTCCTCAAAACCAAACTCCTGTTTTTCTTCATTGATCTTGAGAGTTTTCAGACCTTGTGCGGTCCATCCTAACTCATCACTAACGGCAACGCCGACAGTTTTTGAGCCTACATCTAACCCCATTACACGCATTACTTAACCTCACGTTGTTGTTTAAGATATGATTTGACTAGTTCCTCAATAATTTCATCCCGTTCAAGCTTGCGAATAATGTTTCGGGCATCGCGATGACGAGGGATATAGGCAGGATCTCCAGATAAAAGGTATCCAACTATTTGATTAATAGGGTTATAGCCCTTCTCCTGTAACGCTTCATAGACCTGCAAAAGAACATCAGTTACATCATGTTCAAACGGTTCTTCCGGAAAATTAAATCGCATTGTTTTGTCAAATGAGCTCATTTCATGCACCTCGCTTATTTGTTGACGAGAAATATATTGTCTTGCTGCCACCCAAGGCAAGCTGCTGCAGCTTTTCTAGTTTAGTTACCTATATTTTACACTACTTTGTCTCATTATCAAATTGATTTTACCCATTCTTCCACGAATTGCAGGGCAGTATCTAATTTTTCAGGATCCTTACCACCGGCTTGAGCCATATCAGGACGGCCTCCACCGCCTCCGCCGCAACGAGTGGCCACCTCTTTAATTAATTTGCCTGCATGGAAGCCTTTTTCAATTAAGTCCTTCGTTACTGCAGCAATTAAATTTACCTTTCCTTCATGAGCACTACCGAGAACAAGTACAACTGAGCCGAGTTTTTGTTTGAGATCATCGGCCATATTTCTTAAATTGTTCATATCGGCACCTTGAACTCTTGCTGCTAAAACCTTGATGCCGTTAATATCCCTTACATTGGATACAAGATTACCAGCCTCAATATTTCCAAGCTTGGCTGCTAGAGATTCATTCTCTCGTTGAAGCTGCTTCATTTCAGCCATTAAACCTTCAATCCGATTTACAATCTCCTTAGGATTTGTTTTTAATTTTTCTGCAGCATCCTTTAACAAACTAACTTGTTCATTTAATGAGCGATAAGCTGCCTCCCCTGTTACGGCCTCAATTCTTCTTGTTCCAGCACCAATTCCGCCTTCTGAAACAATTTTAAATAAACCAATAACAGATGTATTCGGTACATGGCAGCCGCCACAAAGCTCAAGACTAAAATCTCCAACTTTTACTACACGGACAATTTCACCATATTTTTCACCAAAAAGCGCCATAGCCCCCATTGCTTTTGCTTCAGCGATTGGTTTTAAGCTGATGTCCACTTCGATGTTTTTCCAAATTTGTTCGTTTACGATATTCTCGATTTGTTCAAGTTCTTCGGGTTTTATTTGTCCAAAATGAGAAAAGTCAAAACGAAGACGATCTGGTTCAACAAGGGAGCCAGCTTGGTTTACATGTTCTCCAAGTACATCTTTTAATGCTCTTTGAAGCAGATGGGTTGCTGTATGGTTTTTAATAATTTTAACGCGGCTTTTAGCGTCAACTGTTGCGGTTACCTGTTGATTCGTCTTTAAGGTGCCACTCTTCACTACAACACTATGAAGGTTTTGACCATTCGGTGCTTTTTGTACATCCTTAACCGCTGCGCTTCCGCCTTCCCCTTCTATTAAGCCACGGTCAGCAATTTGTCCGCCGCTTTCAGCATAAAATGGGGTTACATCAAGAATAAGCTGTACCTCTTCACCACTAACCGCTTCGTCTACGAGTTCACCGTTTTTAATTATAGCTGCTACAGTGGATTGTGACTTTAGTTCGTCATATCCAATGAATTTACTTTTGACCGTGACATCACGAAGGACACCACCTTGAACTTGCATGGAATCAACATCATGACGGGCTTTCCGTGCACGTTCACGCTGTTGCTCCATCTCCACTTCAAAGCCTTCATGATCTACCTTCATGCCTTCTTCTTCGGCATATTCTTCTGTTAATTCTACTGGAAATCCGTACGTGTCATAAAGACGGAAAACATCTGCGCCCGTGATCGTATCACTTTCATTTTCCTTTTCCTTTTTAATGACACTTTCTAAAATTGCCAGGCCTTCATGAAGAGTTTCATGGAAACGCTCTTCTTCATTTTTAATAACTTTTTGAATAAATTCTGTCTTGTTGACTACTTCCGGATAAAAATCCTGCATAATTTCGCCGACAACCGGAACAAGTTCAAACATAAATGGCCGATTAATATCGATTTGTTTTGCATAGCGAACTGCTCGGCGAAGTAAGCGGCGCAGCACATAGCCACGGCCTTCGTTTGATGGCAATGCTCCATCACCCACCGCAAAGGCAACCGTACGAATATGGTCAGCGATTACTTTAAAGGCTACATCTATCTCTTTATCTACTCCATATTTTTGGCCAGAAATTTCTTCTGTTGCCCGAATAATAGGGATAAATAAATCAGTATCAAAGTTAGTTGGGACATTTTGAACAACTGATGCCATCCGCTCTAATCCCATGCCAGTATCAATGTTTTTCTTTGGCAGCGGTGTATAAGTACCATCCGGGTTATGGTTAAATTGAGAGAACACAAGGTTCCAGACTTCAAGGTAACGCTCATTCTCACCGCCAGGATATAATTCAGGATCACTAGGGTCATTTCCATATTCTGGTCCTCTGTCATAGAAGATTTCCGTATTTGGACCACTTGGGCCTTCCCCAATGTCCCAGAAGTTCCCCTCAAGCCGGATAATACGTTCTTCAGGGATGCCGATTTTTTTATTCCAAATTTCATAGGCTTCATGGTCCTCCGGATGAACAGTAACACTTAAGAGTTCAGGCTCAAAACCAATCCATTTGTCAGAGGTAAGAAATTCCCATGCCCAAACAATCGCTTCATCTTTGAAATATTCACCGATTGAAAAGTTCCCCAGCATCTCAAAAAATGTATGATGGCGAGCTGTTTTACCAACATTTTCAATGTCATTAGTCCGGATTGATTTTTGCGCATTTGTAATCCGTGGATTTTCTGGCACAACTCGGCCATCAAAGTATTTCTTTAGTGTTGCTACACCACTATTGATCCACAATAATGATGGATCATCATGCGGAACAAGTGAGGCACTTGGTTCAATTGTATGCCCTTTTTCCTCTTTAAAAAACTGTAGAAACATCGAGCGGATTTGTGATCCTGTTAAGTTTTTCATCTATAAAACCTCCTTTTAATTAGAAAAGCGAAGTACACTAGCCGCTGGGTGCTGGAGCTAGACACTAAAAAAGCATACAAAAAAGCCCTCATCCCAAAAACAGGGACGAGAGCTAATCTCGCGGTACCACCCTGATTATGGATACAAAAAGCATATCCATCTCTCAATCATCGCCTTAACGCGGCTGTGACGGCAGTGATTAGCTGCACTCCGGATTAGCTTTCTGTCATCCTTCATCTAGAGCTTTTTTCAGCCTTGAAAGCTCCTCTCTTATACGCCTTAATGCGTTACAGATGGACTACAACATACTTGATCCTTCTACATGTTTAAACAAATATAGTATATGACGAATTATAGCCACCAAAAAAACGTTTGTCAATTTGATTTGTTTAAATGACAGAGGCTATTTAATATTATTGTGATATGAAATGATTTTTTGCATGAATAATACCAACTTTAAGGACGGCCAAAACAGGAACTGCCACGATTAGCCCAATAACCCCTCCGACTTCACCACCAGCTGTTAACGCCGCCATAATTAATAATGGATGCATATGCAAACTTTTTCCGACAATATACGGCGATAATATATTTCCTTCGATAAATTGCAGACCAAAGACAATGATGACTGTGACAATCACTAATTTGGTTGAAGTGGTGGCTGCAATAATGATAGCAGGAACTGCTCCAATTATCGGTCCAAAATATGGGATGACATTGGTAGCACCAACAATGAGCCCTAAGAGTAAAGGATATTTCAAATGAAAAATCCAGAATAAAAGGGACGAAAGCGTACCGATGATGACACATACAAGGAGTTGACCTCGAATGTAGCTCCCTAATGATTGATCTACATCCCTTAAAAATAGCGTTCCTTTTTTTCGCCACTTCTTTGGGGTTAGATACCATGCCGTCCTTTTTATTAAAGGAAAATCCTTTAGCAAATAAAAAGTAATAAACGGAATAATCATCAACAGTAACGCTGAATTTAAAAAACCAATTAAAATATTTACAATAATGGTCAATAGTGAATCTAATTTCGTTTCAAAGGCATCTATACCTTCATCCATTCTTGCTTGAAGTCCATCTGGCCATTCTCTTGTATGTGATTGTAGTGAGTCAATCCAATTACGATATTGCTCAGCAAAGACAGGCGCACTTTCTGATAAATCTTTTATTTGATCAATCACAACCGGTATACCTTTATATAAAACAAAACCTAACCCGCCAAAAAAAATAAAATAAATGAGAAAAATAGCTAGTCCTCTATGAAGACCCTTTTCATGTAATCCCTCCACAATGGGATGGAGTAAATAAGTAATAAACCCAGCGATAAAAAAAGGGAGTATAATCGTTGCTGCTAATTTTACTATTGGCATCCATAAAGAATTTATTTTCAAAAATACAAAAATCGCGATTAATAAAAGGAGCAAAAATCCAATCCGATAATACCATTTCAATCGAATATCCACTTCACAGCCTCCTCGACAGTTAGTGTTCGAGACTGACCTTGGAAATATACAGGCTGATAGTCAAAAATCCCCCTCATTTTTGAGGGGGATAACCTTAAAATATCGCTCGCTTTACCTTTTTTTGCATTCTTTTCATTTGACGGGCTGACATCATATTATTTCTTTGTGCAATATTATATGCTGCCATCCCAGCACCAAAAGCGATCATTGTCGTCATCATTTTATTCATCCGTCTCACCTCTTATAAAAATTTTTATAGGGTGTAACGACGTTCTTCTTCTTCAAACAAATCATCTAAGGAACTAAGTGACCCGTCTTCTTCGACCTGATGGGTGTTGATTAGACCTTTATTTACGGAGAGTTCAATAAAACAATTCCAACAATAATATTGGCTGATACCAATTTTACCGATATCTTTACTTTGACAATTGGGACACTTTAACATAAAAGGACACCTCACGTATTTCTACATCTACGATAATGGCATCCTTTCCGATCGCTAAGGGCTTCCCGGATTGAATGACTTGTTTACCTTCCGATATATCCGAAAAGAAGCCATCCGTGATTTCGTACCCTACGATTGTGCCCAATTCTTCCTGAAAATATACATCTTTTAACAATCCGAGTGACTCACCGCTCTTTGAGAGCATCATCATTCCATCTAACGAATGTTGATGATTTAATGTAAATTCAGGGCTCTCCGCTAACTTTTTTAAATGGTCGGTATCCTCGACCATCACCCCATCCAAGCCAAAGGAGGCCACTTTTTGAATGTCCAGAAAAAAAGTTTGTTTAAAGAATACGCCTTTTTTCACTAAGAGGCCCTGAACTTTGCCGGTGCTAGAAATGCATAGATCACTTATTTCACCAATCTTCGTTCCACTTTTAGTGTCAAAGACCGGCTGCCCTTTCAATAGAGAAAATGTCCGCAAAGAGTGTCACCTCCTGTGAACATTTATAGTTTCAGTCATTTACCATGAAATCATAAGGTGTAACGTTTTCCATTCCTACCATCGGATTCACTAGCATCAATTCCTCCTCGTAGGATAATTCACCTGTTGCTTTTGTTTCCAGTACAGGAATTTCCTTTTTTTCGTTTATACTTGGCAAGGACTCTTGTAATTTTAAGCAGAGTGTCGTCTGTCTGCTCAATTCGTCTGCCCTTTCAATCCCCATCCTAAGCGCATCTTCTTCACCACAAATAATCAACGATTGTTTACTTCTTGTGATGGCTGTATAAATTAAATTTCTTTGCAGCATGCGGTAATAGCTTCTTGTAATCGGCAGAATAACAATTGGAAATTCACTGCCCTGCGACTTATGTACCGAACAACAGTAAGCATGCGTGATTTGGTTCAAGTCCTGCTTCGTATATTCCACTTCATTTCCTTCAAAGGAAAGATAAATCATATCTTGTTTTTCAGTGTTTTCCTTCGCATAAATAATCGAAATAATTTCACCAATATCTCCGTTAAAAACATTGTTTTCTGGTTTATTCACTAGTTGAAGCACTTTATCACCAATGCGATATTTTACATCACCAAAAGCAATTTCCTTCCGTTTGCCGTCAGGGTTGGGATTAAAAATTTCCTGCAGCAGTACATTTAAACGATCAATACCGGCTGGCCCACGGTACATTGGTGCTAACACTTGTATATCTTTTGCCGTATAGCCCTTATTTTTGGCATTTAGAGCCACCTTTTCGACCACTTGTGCTACCTGTGCGGTTGAACATTTAATAAAGGAGCGGTCAGCTTGTTTGGCCGTAACGTTAGCAGGGAGATACCCCTTTTTAATATCATGCGCTAGTTCAATAATGGAAGAACCTTGTGCCTGACGGTAAATATCGGTCAGACGAACAGTTGGAATCCGCTCTGATTGTAGTAAGTCTTTTAAGACTTGACCTGGTCCGACAGAGGGGAGCTGGTCCTCATCCCCCACCATGATGACTTGAATATGTTCTGGCAATGCTTTAAACAATTGGTTGGCAAGCCATATATCAAGCATTGAGGTTTCGTCGACAATTAAGATTTTTCCTTCAAGCGGGCTGGCATCATCGTGGTCAAAACCTTCTGAGCCATTAAAGCCAAGAAGACGATGGATGGTGACCGCCGGTAATCCTGTCGATTCTGTCATTCGTTTGGCGGCCCTTCCGGTTGGTGCCGCAAGTAAAAATGGGAAGGGTTCATCCTTTTTGTAATAGTCCTTAATCTCCAGTGAACACCCATGCAATTCTGCATAAAGTTCGACAATCCCTTTAATTACAGTTGTTTTCCCAGTACCCGGTCCACCTGTTAAAATCAGCATTGGCGACATAAGTGCCGTTTGAATCGCTTCTCTCTGTGTGGGGGCATATTGAACCCCGAGCCGTTCTTCGAGTCCACCTAAAGCCAGGAGAAATTCCGATTCAGGAAATTGATCCTTATATTCTGTTTGCTGTAAGATCTGGCTGATACTTGTGACAAGTCCTTTTTCCGCAAAAAATAAGGAAGGCAGGTAAACTCGTTTTTCCTCACCAATTAATTTACCCTCTTCTTCAAGTTTAACAAGCTCATTTGCGATATCCGCGAAAGGAACTTCCTCGCTTTTGTTATTCTCGAGAAGTGATTTGACCTGTTCTAGCAAGTCTTCCACATGCATGTATACATGACCTGTTTGCATGCTTTCATTTTCGAGCGTATAAAGGCAGGCAGCTTTTATTCGGTCGGGATGGCTGCCGGAAAGTCCAAGCTGGTATCCAAGATCATCAGCGCGGCCAAAACCGATTCCTTCAATATCTTCAACGAGTTTATACGGATTTTTTTGAATGATATCAAGGGTAGTTTCTTTATAGGCTTGATAAATCCGCATCGAAATTTGGGGGCCAAAGCCATATTGGTTTAAGGCGACCATGACTTGTTCAAGCCCTTGATGTTCCATCAAGGTATCATAAAGCATTTTTGCTTTTTCAGGAGGAAGCTTAGGAATGGAGTCGAGTAAGGAAGGCTGATTAAGAATTTTTGAAATCGCATTATCCCCTAAGGTATTAACAATGCTCTCCGCTGTTTTCTTCCCAATTCCTTTAAACATTTCTCCAGAAAGATAGGCAATCACCCCTTGTTTGGTTTGAGGCATATCTTTCCGAAAATGGTTGGTATGAAATTGTACTCCAAACTTTGGATGCTCCTTAAATTCACCAAAAAAGATATAGGTTTCTTGATCATGGATTTTGGGAAAATAGCCAGTTACTACGGCTTCTTTATCGTCATATTGATCATTTGTTTCATCCACTCGGATGCGCAAAACGGTATATAGATTTTGTTCATTGTGAAAAATGGTTACAATCGGCCTTCCCTTAACAAACTTACCTTGTTCCGCAAATAGATCCAGCGTGTCTTGCTTTTCCATTTGGCTCCCTCCCTTCAACAAAGATTTTATAATTACAAGTTACTTTCAAGTAAATTCTTAGCATGACCGGCAAGCAGGTGGTCTGGTTGAATCTCGAGTGCTTTATTTAGCATTTCTAGGGCCTTTTGTGCATCTTCTTTAAACGCATAGGAAACCCCTAAATTATAATAAGCATCGGAATGATCTGGGTCTAGCTCAATACAGGCTTGCAATTGAGTAATAGCTTCGTCAATCAGTTCGAGCTGAGCCAGACATAGTCCATATTGAAAACGGGCTTCTGCATCATTTTCGTTTAATTCGACACTTCTTTGTAAGTACGGAAGGGCAAAACGGCCTTGATCTTGTTGAACAAGTGTTAACCCTAACATAAAGAAATTGTCACTAGATTGCAGTCCTTTTTTCATCGCTGTTTCAAACATTTTTTGTGCTTCAGTGAAACGATCGTGACTGAATAAGACATTACCTATACTATAGAAAGCTGCAGCGGCGTTTTCATCGACTTCAATGGCCTTTTGGTAAAATTTCAAGGCTTTTTCATCATCGCCGACAGCAGATAGAACATTGCCAAAATTAATGAATGCAACTGGATCATTCGGATTTTCTTCAATGGCCTCATTAAAGGCTTTTGCGGCCTCTTCCCAGTTGCCTTCTTGCATGTATTGTACACCTAATTGGTTTTTATCCATTTTTCCAACTCCAATCCTATCAGAAAGTATACCATATTTTTGTTGGAAATTATCTTAGCATCTTGAGGGAATTGCGGGCTGGTTGTTTTCCCGCGTGAATCTGGACTTTTCCCGCGCACTTTCTCGGTTTTCCCGCGTAAATCCCAGTTATTCCCGCGCACTTTTTCATTTATTCCGCCAAACAGAAAAAAGCCCCGACTCCAATGAAGGAATCAGGGTCTCACTTAACCAACATATGTTAACCGTTCACCATTTTTATAAACTTCATCAATCGTTCCGCCGCCAAGACATTCGTCGCCATGATAAAAAACAGCTGCTTGTCCTGGGGTAATAGCCCGGATGGGATCATGGAAAATCACTTGGACTTTATCATCTTCCAAGAGACGAACTGTCACCTTATGATCCTCCTGACGGTAACGAAATTTGGCCGTACAATCAAACTCGGCAGGCTTTTCTCGATTTGAAACCCAACTTACATTGACAGCGGTGATCGCATCAGAATATAGCTTTTCATGATGAAAACCTTGACCAACATATAGGATGTTTCTTTTTAGATCCTTACCGATGGCAAACCACGGCTCACCGGAACCGCCAATGCCCAAGCCATGGCGCTGTCCGATGGTATGATACATGAGCCCTTCGTGTTTACCTTTAATTTCCCCTTCAAAGGTTTCCATATTACCAGGCTGAGCCGGTAAATATTGACCTAAGAATTCCTTAAAGTTCCGTTCTCCAATAAAGCAAATACCGGTGCTGTCCTTTTTCGCAGCTGTAGCTAGGTTTGCTTCCTTGGCAATTTCCCGTACTCGAGGTTTTTCAAGGTCGCCGATTGGGAACATGACCTTACTTAGCTGTTCTTGAGACAACTGGTTCAAGAAGTACGTTTGGTCTTTATTTTCATCCAGTCCGCGAAGCATTTTATATTCGCCGTCACGGTATTCGACACGCGCATAATGCCCTGTGGCAAGGTAATCCGCCCCTAAATTCACGGCATGCTCGAGGAATGCTTTAAATTTTATTTCTTTATTACACATGACATCTGGGTTCGGGGTACGACCAGCTTTATATTCATCAAGGAAGTAGGTAAATACCTTATCCCAATATTGTTTTTCAAAATTCACGGCATAATAAGGGATGCCAATTTGATTGCAAACACGAATGACATCTTCGTAGTCTTCTGTTGCCGTACAAACACCGTTATCATCGGTATCATCCCAGTTTTTCATAAATATGCCGATTACGTCATAACCCTGTTGTTTTAATAAAAGCGCCGCAACAGAGGAGTCCACGCCGCCAGACATCCCAACAACAACTCTCGTATCTTTTGGGTCTTTTCTTTCCATTTGTTTCACCTCTCTCTTCTTGCTGCATCATAAGAAGATTTATTTTTTCAGCCGCGAGACCACCTTCGCAATTTCCTCCGCTGTCTTGATGACTTCTTCTGTTGTCGTGTTGAGACCAAAACTAAATCGGATGGAATTGGAGATTCGCTCTGATTGTTTACCAAACATTGCAACAAGGACATGGGATGGTTCGATGGAGCCGGCCGTGCACGCAGAACCGCTAGAAACAGCAATACCTGCTAAATCAAGATTGACCAGCATCGCCTCCACACTTGTCCCGGGAAAGCTTAAGTTTAATACATGTGGCAGCGAATATTCAAGCGATCCGTTTAGGAAAAATTCTACATTCTGTTCACGAAGTGTTTGCATCAATACTTCCTTGAATTCCTTATACCGTTCACTTTTAACTGCCCGTTCTTCACTCGCTATAAGGACTGCTTCATGAAATCCAACGATAGACGAAACATTTTCCGTTCCTGCCCGTCTTTTTCTTTCCTGCTCGCCGCCAAAAGACCGCGGAACTATTTTTACTGTTGATCGGACATAAAGAAAGCCCATACCTTTCGGGCCATTAATTTTGTGTGCTGAAACAGATAATAAATCAACGTTGCTCTGATTAACATCAATCTGTTCAATTCCATAGGCTTGAACAGCATCTGTATGAAAAAGGGCTTGATGATTTTGCAATAGCTGCCCTATTTCTGTAATAGGCTGAAGCGTTCCTACTTCATTGTTTCCGTACATCACAGATACGAGAATCGTGTCGTCTCTTAATGCCGCTTGGAGTTCCGAGATGGAGATTCTCCCTGTTTCATCAACAGGCAAATACGTTACCTCAAAGCCCATTTTTTCTAACTTTTTGCAAGCGTGAAGTACGGCATGATGTTCCACTTCGGTTGTAATAATATGTTTACCGTTCTTCTGGTAACTTTCAGCTGCACCAAATAAGGCCATATTGTCAGCTTCCGTTCCTCCGCCTGTAAAAATAATTTCGTTTTCCTTTGCACCAATACTTTGTGCAAGGGCAGCCCGCGCTAAATCAATATGATGGCGGGCTTCCCTGCCAAAAGAATGAATGCTAGAGGGATTTCCGAACGTAGCATTCATAACATTAATCATTTTATCAATCACTTTAGGGTGCATGGGTGTTGTCGCTGCATGATCGAGATAAATTCGTTCCATTTGTTACACCTTCAATCAAAATAATTCTCTATTATTCCATTTAACATTAAATATAATACATATAACCTTCTATTTCTTGATCATCACTATGATTAGCCAGGTCCTCAATCGTTGTATTTTCCAATACGTCTCTAATGGCATCGCGAATTCGAATCCATAGTTCGCGTTTAGCTGGCTCTTCTTCTTCAATTCCCTCTACCGGTGTAATCGGACCTTCTAGGACACGGATGACGTCGCCTGCCGTAATTTTAGAAGGCTCATCTGTTAAAATATAACCGCCGTATGCTCCCCGAATACTTTTTACTAGACCAGCATTCCGAAGCGGGGCAATCAACTGTTCTAAATAATGTTCTGATAAGTCGTTTGCCTGAGCAATAGTCTTTAATGAGGTAGGACCCTCTCCGTGTTTCTTAGCAAGCTCAATCATAATGGTAAGGCCATAACGGCCTTTAGTTGAGATTTTCATTTATTGCACCCCTATTCATAGATCTATCTATTTTTAAACAATAAATTCTTAGTAATTTTATAGGCATTAAAATTATATCATATTCTTCTTTAATATGCTTTTTCAAGCGAAAATGGTATTGTTAAAAGAAGAAACGCCCTTTTGAGGTGTTCATTAACCACTGGGTACTGATAAAAAAATCAAAGTTCAGTTCATTTTTGGAGAGATGATTATGCAGCAAAAACCATTAGCCTATCGAATGCGGCCAAGAACGATTGACGAAATCGTCGGTCAGGAGCATCTGGTTGGGGACGGAAAAATTATAGCTAGAATGGTGAAAGCCAAACAGCTGGCATCGATGATTTTATATGGACCTCCAGGCATTGGAAAAACCTCTATTGCAAGTGCAATAGCAGGCAGCACTAAATATGCTTTTCGCACACTGAATGCAGTCACCAATAATAAAAAGGATATGGAAATTGTCGCTGCCGAGGCAAAGATGTCAGGAAAAGTAATCCTGCTTCTTGATGAAGTCCACCGTTTAGATAAAGCAAAGCAAGATTTTTTACTTCCTTTTTTGGAAAATGGAATGATTGTATTAATTGGGGCAACAACCAGTAATCCCTACCATGCTATTAACCCAGCTATCCGCAGCCGCTGTCAAATTTTTGAACTAAAGCCGCTTTCCCCTGATGAGGTAAAGCTGGCGTTATTGCGTGCTCTCGAAGACGACGAACGTGGCTTTGGAAAAATAAAGGTTGATATAACTGAAGAGGCCTTGATGCATTTTGCTCAGGGAGCCAATGGTGACGTAAGGAGCTCCTTAAACGCACTAGAGTTAGCGATTCTTTCAACCGATCAAGATGAAACGGGTACGATTCATATCGATGTTAAAACAGCGGAAGAATGTTTACAGAAGAAGAGCTTGGTCGCGGATAAAGACGGGGATGGCCACTATGATGTCCTATCGGCCTTTCAAAAATCAATTCGCGGCAGTGATGTTAACGCAGCCCTACATTATCTCGGCAGATTAATTGAAGCGGGCGATTTGCCGAGTATTGCCCGTCGATTAATTGTCATTGCTTATGAGGATATCGGACTGGCCAATCCACAAGCAGGTGCGCGGACATTGGCAGCTATTGAAACAGCTGAAAGAATTGGCTTTCCCGAAGCAAGGATTCCACTTGCAAATGCTGTAATTGAACTATGCTTATCACCAAAATCAAATTCAGCCGTTTTAGCCATCTCAGCAGCACTTGAGGATATTCAAAAAGGGATCGTCGGCGAGGTTCCCGACCATCTTAAAGATGCCCATTATAAAGGAGCCAAGGATCTTGGCCGAGGAATTGGTTACTTGTATCCCCACGACTATGAAAATGGCTGGGTGCCGCAGCAGTATTTACCGAATAAATTAAAGAACAAAAAATACTATCAGCCGAAAAAAACAGGAAAATTTGAACAGGCACTCGCATCTGTGTATGAAAGGTTAACTAAAAAATAACATAAAATATCCCTGCGTAAATGCCTTTACGCAGGGATATTTTTTTAAGACTATAGATAAAATTCTCCAGGGATTTTCCCGAATTTTCTACGATGATAGAGTAGAGGGTCGCTGTTTGCACTCTGTATGTCAATGACCTCTCCAATTAAAATCGTATGATCCCCTGCTTCAATCGTTTTATAGGTTTTACACTGGAATACACCCGCTGCACCAGCAATTATCGGCAGTTTATGTTCAGAAAGGCTCCATTCACAATTCTTAAACCGGTCAATCCCTCTAGAAGCAAATAAAGAACAAATATCACTTTGATCTCCAGCTAATATATTGACAGCAAATTTTTCAGTTCCAGTAAACGTCTGATACGTTCCAACCCGTTTGTCAATCGACCATAGAATTAATAAGGGGTCAATGGAAACGGATGCAAATGAATTGACGGTAAGACCAAGTGGCTGCTCGTTCTCTTCAACGGTTGTAACAACGGTAACACCTGTTGGGTAATTGCCCATTACTTCTTTAAAGAGTTCTATGTTATTTTTCTCCATATTTACTTCACCTTTCTTTTTACCTAATTTGTATATGTAAAACAACTTAATAAGCATAACATTTAGAAAACAACTATACTATACCATTGCCATTAGATCCTATTCCACTAAGAAGCTTTAAAAAGTACAAACACCCTTGCTAACATATCTCCCATTGCCTAATCCATTTGGTTGCAACCCATTTTTCCCCGGCCTGGATAGGCAGACTGGTATGTAAGGACTTGCGGTCAACTTGACTTTTATTATTTCCATAGTGAAAATAAACGGCCGTTCCTTTTTTCGGGACGATCGATATTCCGGCTTTCGGGAAAACGGTCTCTCCTCCACTAGGTACATCATTTAGATAGATTAATAGTGTACCAATACGCTGACCACCTTTGTCTGCTCTCACCTTTGCGGGCGGAAAATAATCAAAATGAGGTTTATATTCTTCCCCCACCTTATAGTTCAACACTTGTAGTCCTTCGCCATTTTCGATTGGATAATTTGTTAATTCAGCAATTCTTTTCTCAATGGTTGATACCAAATGATTCTCGCCGAGTTGATAATACATCCCTTTACTCGTTCTGCCGGATGCTGCCTTTTCCTCCCCAGTAAGGGAATCTATAATTTGGGAAGGCTGTAACCTGTCCTTTGATAGACTGATTAGCTGATCACATTCTTCGTAACTTAATACATGATCTAAATGAAGGATAAATGGCTGATCTACCCTAGAGAGGACTTTAATTTTCCGATCATTCGTCACAATTTCATTACCCTTTTGACCCATTTCAGGAACTTCATAGTAATAGGGGCTATGACTATGATGATTATTCGTAGTAATGGATTGATTTCCGACAATACGTAAAAGCGTGCTATATGCAAAGGTTGTATCAAACCCCTTTTTGATCATGGCTTTTACAATGGCTTCCGGGCTTACCCCACTTTTCAAAGTATTGGTAATCCAATCCATTAATTCACTGGAGATTTGCTTGATTTTTTCCATTTAATCCTTCTCCTTTTAGAACGCAGGCAGTAAACTTTTTATTCTGATATTTACATATATTTTGGGGGTTTGTAGACAGTTTATCGATAAACTGAATATTTTTCAAACCTTTTATTTCCGCTTTGGATTGGCTCTATATGCATGAAAAAAATTGCTGGCCTGTTTCGACCAGCAATTTTTTTTGAGGTTCTACTATGCTGCAACATCACGTTTTTTGAAGACGGAAAAGGCTAAGAATTGGAATAGGGCAAAGTAAAGCAATAGCATCATAACGGAAAAACCTAACGTCATCCCTTCCACCATTGGTGTACCTTCAAAATATTGCATTAAATCTGTGTTGGCAAATAAGATGTATTTGGCCCAGCTAAACTTCATGGACAATAAGGCGGTAAATTGGGCACCTGTAAACAATAAAAACAATGATAATCCGATGGCAAGGGAACTATTTCGAAAAACAGATGAAATCATGAACGCCATTGTCACAAGCATAATCGTGTCAATTGAATTTAATGCATAATAAATCAACAAATGGACCCCCATATTCTGCTCAGTGACATGACCATTATTATAATTTAAGTATGGAACGGCTTGATCAGGAATACCAAATAGAATAACGCCTAAGAGGGCTGAAAAGATAAACAAGATGGCCAGCATGAACAAGGCAAATAATAGCACCGTTAAATATTTAGATAATAAGATTTTGCTTCGGTTAATAGGACGGATCAACAATAATTTGATCGTTCCCCAGTTAAACTCACTTGCCACAATTCCAGCAGAAATGATTATGATAAATAAACCCGCCAATATAATCAGTTGAGACGTATCTTTCACGAAGGTCCAAATGGAATATTTTTCACGGGTCGGAATATCATGAGCCATTCGATAGTCATTAATAGCGATTTCTTTTTTAAAAAATTGTTTTTCCATGTTTGATTGACTCTGGTCCATTTGATGCTTTAAGGCATTGTTTTCCTCTTGTAAAACTTGCTTCCAATTTTTATCTTGAACCACATCCATATCATTTTGTTCCGACCTAATGATAATCCCCATTAGGGTCACAGCCACTAGTAGAATAGCAATCATCACAAATGTTCCAGGCCTTCTAAATATTTTCATCCATTCATTTTTAATTAAATTACCCACGAATTGCCGCCCCCTTTTCTGATGTTACTTCAAGGAAGCGGTCCTCTAATGTTTTCGCGACTTCTTTAATCCCAAAAACGGATATATCCGCTTCGACGAACCTTTTTACTAAGGCTGGTATTTCTTCTTTTGTAAGTTCAACCGTAATTCCATTTCTCGAATGGTTTGCATTAACATTAGGATAGTTCATCTCGACAAGGGCTATGGCCTTTTCACTAGGAATGACCTCCAGCTCAAATGATACTTTAGTGTCTTGGACAAATTCCTGGACAAGCTGGACATCAATTAATCGCCCATTTTGAATAATGCCGATTCTATCACACATCATTTCCATTTCCGACAGCAAGTGACTGGAAACAATCACCGCCATATTCTTTTCTCGAGCCAGCCGTCGGACATAATCACGAATTTCTCTAATTCCGGCAGGATCCAGGCCATTCGTAGGTTCATCAAGGATTAATACATCCGGATCATGCAAGAGACATTGTGCTAGTCCCAATCTTTGCCTCATCCCTAATGAGTAGGTTTTTACTTTGTCATGAATCCGTTCCGTTAATCCCACCAATTCCACCGTTTCGGCAATTTTTTCCTTTGTTATTCCTCTAGCCATTCGGGCATAATGAACAAGGTTTTGATAACCTGTTAAAAATTTATACATTTCCGGATTTTCAACGATGGCACCAATATGACCTACTGCTTCTTCAAACTGGGATTTGATACTTGCGCCGCCAACAATGATATCTCCAGAGGTAATGCCCATCAAACCAACAATCATCCTAATCGTCGTTGTTTTTCCCGCCCCATTGGGACCTAAAAATCCAAAGACTTCCCCTTTATTTACTTGGAAGCTGATATGATCTATGATGGTTCTTCCTTTGATGACCTTCGTTACGTCTTTTAATTCTACAATCGTTTCCAAAGTCTCTCTCCTTTTTTAATCAAACTTACTCATTTAAGTGTACCTTATTTTAGAAAAATATTCCTTTCGTTTCCCGATTAAAAAAGCCCTCAACTTGAAAAAGTTAAGGGCTCTGCCAATTATTTTTCATCTGAAACGCGCTGGATTTTAATATCTTTTAGTAATTGTCTTACCACGTAGCTCGCCATTATTAAACCTGCGGCAGATGGGACGAAGGCATTGGATGCAGGCGGCATTTGTGCTTTACGAATGGGTGCATTTTCGTTTCCGACTTCTTTTTTAATATCTTCGCGAATGACAATGGGGCTTTCATCTGAAAAAACAACCGGAATTCCTTTATGAATTCGTTCCTTGCGAAGCCGTGTACGGATTACCTTGGCAATCGGATCAGTATGCGTCTTGGAAATATCTGCGATTTGGAAGCGAGTAGGATCCATTTTATTGGCTGCTCCCATGCTCGAAATAATGGGTATGTTTCTTTTTAGACATTCTTTCATTAAATGAATTTTATAAACGATTGTATCAGAAGCATCAACGACAAAGTCTAGTTTATGACTGAATATTTCTTCGTACGTTTCTTCTGTATAAAACATCTTTAATGAGATAACTTCACAATCAGGATTAATATCTTTAATCCGCTCTTGCATGATGTCTACTTTTGGCCTTCCAACGGTTGATAATAGGGCAATTAACTGGCGGTTAATGTTGGTGATATCTACATCATCTTTATCAATTAATATTAAGCGGCCAACACCAGAGCGTGCTAAGGCCTCAGCAGCAAATGAGCCGACACCGCCAATACCTAAAACGGCGACCGTGCTGTTCTTCATAATAGTTAATCCATCTTTACCGATTGCAAGCTCATTGCGGGAAAATTGGTGTAACAATGACATTCACTCCATATTATAATCAATTTATATTTATATTTTCACCATAAAAATATATCATACACGCTTATAAAAACAAGTATTATGATAGGAATTATCTTATTAAAAACAAAATAAAACCTCCAGCCTTAGGCCGAAGGTTATTGAGAATAAAATAAAGCGAAGAGTCCCAATGGTGCCGTCGCTTTAGATCCTTAGTTTTGATCCCGCAACTTTTGCAGGTGGGTGTCCTATTCCCGATATTGTAAGTCCCCATACCGTTGAAGGCGAGGCATTTACGCAATCAGAAAACTCCAGACTCCCGAATCATTAATGTTGGTCAAAACTTTAGGTAATACAACGAACATTTCAGGACTCTTCTTTACTTGCTCTTATTATAACACAATTGGCAGAGCGCATCAAGAAATCATGTAAGCGAATTCCTGTTATTTTTTAACATTTAATGACAAATTTAATTCCTGCAATTGAGCTTCAGAAACTTCCCCAGGTGCGTCCGTTAACAAGCAGCTAGCACTAGCTGTCTTTGGAAATGCAATCGTATCACGGAGGTTAGAGCTGCCAGCAAGGAGCATAATTAAGCGGTCAAGGCCAATCGCAATCCCGCCATGCGGCGGTGTTCCATAGTCAAATGCATTTAATAGGAATCCAAACTGTTCCCTTGCCTGCTCAGGAGTAAATCCTAAGACACTGAACATTTTTTCTTGAATTGGACGCTCAAAAATCCTGAGTGATCCACCGCCAAGTTCATACCCGTTAAGGACAATGTCATATGCTTGGGCACGTACTTTTGAAGGATCGGAATCAAGGTATTCTAAATCTTCACGGAACGGCATCGTAAATGGATGATGCGCAGCGTAATAACGGCCTTCCTCCTCATCATACTCCAATAACGGCCAATCTGTGATCCAAAGGAAATTAAACAAGCTTTGATCAATTAATCCTAATTCTTTACCAAGCTTTAAGCGGAGGGCTCCAAGCGCATCTGCGACAACACTCTTCTTATCGGCTACAAAGAGGAGTAAGTCCCCTTCAGCTGCCTCAAGGGTTGTTTTAAGTGCCTGGGCATCGTCTTCAGCAAAGAACTTTGCAATTGGTCCTTTTAAGCCTTCTGCATCCACCTTTAGCCAAGCAAGACCCTTTGCACCATATACAGCAACAAATTCAGTTAATGCATCAATATCTTTACGCGAATACTTGTCAGCTGCGCCTTTTACATTAATGGCTTTTACTTGACCACCATTTGCGATTGCTGCAGCAAAAACTTTAAAGCCAGAGTCTTTCACGATTTCGGACAGGTCAACAAGCTCTAAACCAAATCGAGTATCTGGTTTATCCGAACCATAGCGGCGCATTGCTTCATCATATGTCATACGTGGGAAAACTTTTGGTACTTCCACGCCTTTTACATCCTTCATCAGCTGTGACAACATTCTTTCCATCATGGAGATAATGTCATCTTGATCCAGAAAACTGGTTTCAATATCAATTTGTGTAAATTCAGGCTGCCGGTCTGCACGTAGGTCTTCATCACGGAAACAGCGGGCAATTTGATAATACCGTTCAATTCCGCCTACCATAAGTAATTGTTTAAACAATTGTGGTGATTGGGGAAGAGCATAAAATTCGCCTGGGTGAACACGGCTTGGAACTAGATAATCCCTGGCACCTTCTGGAGTGCTTTTTGTTAAAATAGGGGTTTCAATATCTAAGAAGCCTTCTCCATCAAGGAAATTTCTAACAAACTGTGTCACTTGATGACGCATTTTTAATGTTTCAAACATAACGGGACGGCGGAAATCTAAATAACGGTATTTTAAGCGTACGTCTTCTGACGCATCCGTTTTATCAGAAATCATAAACGGTGGTGTCTTTGATTCATTGATAATCGTTACGTTTTCTGCTTGGACTTCAATTTTACCTGTTTTCAAGTTGTCGTTGACCGTTCCTGGCTCACGAGCAACCACTGTTCCGACTACATCTAAAACAAATTCATTACGAATTTTCTCGGCTGTTTGTAACGCTTCGTTTGATACATCCGGATTGAACACAACTTGAATAATACCCGAACGGTCGCGCAAATCAATAAAGATTAATCCGCCAAGGTCACGGCGTTTCTGGACCCATCCTTTTAAGGAAACTTTTTCACCTACTGCTGATTCTGGAACATCACCACAAAAATACGATCTGCCAAACATTATTAATCCCCCTTAAGATTGCATTTCCTGAAATTGTTGAATGAACGTGGCTAGGTCTACCTCCACTTGTTCGCCTGATGCCATATTTTTCACGTTTATTTTATTATTTTTAAGCTCATCTTCACCGAGAATCGCAACAAACTTGGCCTTTAAACGGTCTGCGGCTTTAAATTGAGCCTTAATTTTACGATCCAAATAATCACGCTCTGCTGAAAAACCAGCCATTCGCAATTGCTGTAATAGTCCAACCGTGTAATCTTTTGCTTCCTCACCAAGTGCAGCTAAATAGCAATCAATCCCCTGATTAACTTCTAACTCGATTCCTTCTGCGTTCAGTGCGGCGATAAAGCGTTCAATACTTAAGGCAAAGCCAATTCCTGGTGTCTCTGGTCCACCAATTTCTTCTGCTAAACCATTATACCGGCCGCCGCCGCAAAGAGTGGTGATCGCTCCAAACCCTTCCGCATCACTCATGATCTCAAAAGCCGTGTGATTATAATAATCCAAACCGCGGACTAAATTAGCATCCACTTCAAACGGAATATCGAGCACCGTTAAGTAATGCTGTAATTTTTCAAAATACGCTTTGGAATAATCATTAAGATAATCAAGGATCGATGGTGCTGATTTCATTAGTTCATGATCCCGATCTTGCTTACAATCTAGAATACGAAGCGGATTTTTCTCCAGACGATTTTGACAATCATGGCAAAACTCGCCAATCCGAGGTTTAAAATGATTCACTAGCGCTTCACGATGAGCTGTCCGACTTTCCTTGTCACCAAGGCTGTTTACAATCAATTTTAGTTTTTGTAAGCCCATCTCTTTGTACAAGTTCATCGCAAGTGAAATGACCTCAGCATCAATGGCTGGATCGTTACTGCCTAAAGCTTCTACACCAAATTGGACAAACTGACGGAACCTGCCTGCCTGCGGACGTTCATAACGGAACATCGGTCCCATGTAATAAAGCTTGACGGGCTGATTGGCAAGTCCGAACATCTTTTTCTCCACAAAGGAGCGAACAACTGCTGCTGTACCTTCTGGTCTTAATGTGATACTGCGTTTTCCACGATCTTCAAAGGTATACATTTCTTTTTGCACGATATCTGTGCTATCACCTACACCTCTTGAAAAAAGGTCAGTATGTTCAAAAATTGGGGTGCGAATTTCTTGATATTGATATTTCTCACAAAGCTCCCGCGCTTTGGCTTCAATTAGTTGCCACTTCTCTACCTCTCCAGGCAGAATGTCTTGCGTGCCTCTTGGAATGCTAATTGACATAGTGGTAAACCTCCTCTTAAAAAATGTACTTTTATGTAAAAAAATTATTATTTTACAAATAAAAAACTCCCATCCCTTGTATGTTCATACAAGGGACGAGAGTTTTTCATATTCCCGCGGTGCCACCCTAGTTGAAAAGCATGTATCATTCATGAATGCTCTTCCTCTTAAACAGTTAACGCCTGCTCACGTTCTTCTCCTACTAATGCCTTAAGCCTTTTCAGAGTGAAGCCTACGGAGTGTTCATTCATTAAGGCACATGTAGAAATGTTTTCAGCCTAAGACATTTCCTCTCTTTTCATGGGTAGCTTAATTACTATTCTCCATCATTGGTTATATGGATATTGTTTTATATTTATATAATGATACGGAGCATTGAAGGCAATGTCAAGAGTGTTTTACGACCTTTCTAAATGTTTTTTTAACTTTCTGACATCGCCCATCGTTAAACCAAATTCAGATGCCAGTTCAAAAGTGGTGGCATGTTGTTCTTTTTGAATAAAATCATGAAAATCCACACCAAACAGGCGTCCTTCCATTGATTGAATGTTCATCCCTTTTTCGCTTAGTCTCATACCCATTCACCTCTATCTTTTCTTCTATTATTTCCATTATGACAAAAAAACTTGCATGACTTTTTACATTCACTTGGACTTTTTTAACAATTAAGGAATGTATTTCTCTCCTATTTACGTTAAAATATAATAGAAAAATGGAAGTGCCTTGTCCCAGCACTTTGATAGACAACAAGAGAAGGAGGGTGACAATGCTCAAAAAGTATAGTTTTCTGCTATTATCTATCATTCTATTTTTCGGAGCTTTTCTGCCAATAGAAAAAGGCAATGCTGCAAGTGGCACACTAACCATTTCTAGTGAAACGGCCAATGTCCGCAGCGGACCGGGATTAACTTATCCCCTCGTCAAAGTTGCCAAACGAGGCGAAGGCTATTCGATTGTAAAGGAAAAAGGCGAATGGATAGAAATTAAGCTTTCATTGAACAAAACGGGCTGGGTAGTTAACTGGCTTGTGACAAAAGAAAACGAGTCAAAGAAGGCTGTTGCCTCATCATCGGCTAACAGTAATAATACCAATGCTGTGGCCAATACCGACCAATTAAGGGTTCGCTCAGGACCTGGGACAAGTTTTCAAATTATTGGATTCTTAAATAAGGGACAAACAGTAACCGTCCTAGAACAAAATGAAAATTGGTATAAAATCACCTCAGCTTTTGGTGATGGCTGGGTTATACGAGATTTTTTAGAGCTTACAGCAAGTAAACAAGAGAAAAAGGCTCCAACGTCTTCCAATCAAACGGAATTAGGGATGGTCAATGCTGATACCATAAATGTGAGGAAAGATCCTTCTACTAAGAGTGCAGTTATTGGAAAACTATCAAATGGAACAAGCGTAACCATTTATTCAAAGCAAAATAATTGGCTGGAGATTGGTTTTTCTAACCTTAGAGGATGGGTAAGTTCGGAGTTTATTGGTACCGGGACAGTAAAGGAAACAGTTAAAAAAGAATTGTCAGGAACGAAAGGAACGGTAACCGCGAACAGTCTTAGTGTCCGCTCAGGGTCATCGTTAAACTACCCTATTATTGGCTCCGTTTCAAATGGGGAGAATTTTGTCATTTTGGAAGAAGTGAATAATTGGGCAAAAATAGAGTTTAAGTCTGGTAGATTTGGATGGGTTTCGGGATGGTATCTTGAAAAAAATGCAGTGCAAGCTAAATCACCGACGGGACAAGCAGTGAAAGAAAACACGATTACCATCTTACATAACGGGACAAACATCCGTAAAGAGGCAAATGTGCAATCGAATGTCGTACAATTGGCTAACGAAGGAGAAACTCTTTCCGTTATACGAATTGTCAATGACTGGTATGAAGTAAAGCTTAAGAATGGAAAAACTGGATATGTTGCAGGCTGGATTGTTTCAATTGATGGGACAAAACCGCAGATTCAAAAAGCGGGAGCAGAAGACTATCTAAAAAATAAGACGATTGTACTCGACCCTGGCCATGGCGGCGGGGATAACGGAACAACAGGTGCAAATGGGACATTGGAGAAGGAATTGACACTTCGAACCGCAAGGCTATTGTATGATAAACTAAAAGCCGCCGGCGCCACTGTCTATCTTACACGGACCAGTGATTCCTTTATCACGCTTCCGTCCCGTGTAAATGCGGCTCGTACGTACGATGCCGATGCCTTTATAAGCCTTCACTACGACAGTAATACAGACCGTAGTGTGCGTGGGATGACAGGCTATTATTATCATGATTATCAAAGATCCCTTGCTGATTCTGTCTATACTTCGGCAGTCGCGCAAACCAAATTGAATGACCGTGGTGTGCGATTGGGGGATTTTCACGTGATTCGAGAAAATAGTCAAAAAGCAGTCCTCATCGAACTTGGATATTTAAGTAACCCGGAAGAGGAAATTACTCTAAATTCCGGTTTATATCAGGAAAATGCCGCGTCAGGTTTATATAATGGTCTAGCACGCTATTTTAAAAGCAACTAATATCATCTAGCTCCAGAGGGTTTGTACAACCTTCTGGGGCTTTTTTATGCGGTTTCTTGCAAAAGTGATGGTGGATTTTACGTGTGCAAAGTTTGGATTCTACAAACATTAAGGTGGATTCTACAATTTTTAGAGTTATTCTACAAACATTAGGTGGGATTCTACAATTTTTAGAGTTATTCTACAAACATTGAAAGGCATTCTACAATTTTTAGAGTTATTCTACAAAAATCAAGACTAATTCTACAATTCATAGACCCCACACTCCCTACACTCTAAAAAGGCACTAAAAAAGGGCTCAGCATCCAAAACAAGATGCTGAGCCCCATATACCTTATTTACTGTCCACAATTAGGGTAACCGGACCGTCATTAATCAATTCGACGTCCATCATCGCACCGAACACACCTGTTTCCACATGGACCCCTTTTTCACGAAGCAATTGATTAAAAGCTTCATAAAGCTCGACAGCTTGTTCGGGCCTTGCGGCAGCCATAAAGTTAGGTCTTCTTCCTTTTCGGCAATCTCCGTAAAGGGTAAATTGGGAGACGGAAAGAATTTCCCCTCCCACATCCAATAATGACAAGTTCATTTTTCCAGCGTCATCTTCAAAGACCCTAAGGTTCACAATTTTATCCGCTAAATAGGCAGCATCCGCTTCAGTATCCTCATGTGTCACACCAACCAGCAGGACAAAACCCTTGGTAATACTGCCGGTTATTTCACCGTCAACGGTAACCTTAGCCGCTTTACTGCGTTGTACTACTACCCTCATACCCTGAGACTCCTTAGTTCATAATTCGGCGAACCGAATAAATATCTGGGATTTGCTTAATCCGCTCCACCACTTTATGGAGGTGATTAACATTATGAATAGCAATGGTCATACTAATCGTGGCCATTTTATTTCGATCCGTTTTACCCGTAACGGCATTAATATTTGTTTTAGTCTCATTAACGGCCTGGAGAACTTCATTCAACAATCCTCTTCGGTCAAAGCCGCTGATTTCGATATCAACATTATATTCTTTACGGTCGTTTAAGGCTGATTCCCACTCAACTGGAATCAATCTGTTCTGAGCGTCATTGGAATCAATATTCGTACAATCTGAACGGTGGACAGAGACACCACGGCCTTTGGTAATAAAACCAACAATCTCATCGCCAGGAACCGGGTTACAACAACGTGATAAGCGGATTAATAAATTATCAATCCCTTGGACACGTACGCCGGATTCCCGCTTTTTAGCAGATGGGAAGGTTTTAAGATCGGTAATGGCATTGGTAATGCTTGCCTCCTGTTCCTTATCCCGTTTCTTCCGCCACTTTTCTGTTAAGCGGTTAGCCACTTGCAAGGCTGTGACGCCATTATAACCGACGGCCGCATACATATCTTCTTCGTTTGAAAAATTAAATTTCTCGGCAACTTTTTTCAGATTGTCCAGAGTTAAAATTTCTTTAATATCGAATTCCATGCTCCGGATTTCTTTTTCGACTAGCTCTTTGCCTTTAATCACATTTTCATCACGACGTTGTTTCTTGAAAAAGGCGCGAATTTTATTTTTCGCTTGTGAGGTTTGGGCGAGCTTTAACCAATCCATACTTGGACCGTAGGAATGTTTCGATGTGAGAATCTCAATAATATCCCCGGTCTTCAGTTTATAGTCAAGTGTCACCATTTTGCCGTTCACTTTTGCACCGATCGTTTTATTGCCTATTTCAGAGTGAATTCGGTAGGCAAAATCAATCGGGACAGAACCAGACGGCAATTCAATAACCTCACCCTTTGGCGTAAACACAAACACCATGTCGGAGAACAGATCAATTTTTAAAGATTCCATAAACTCTTCGGCATTAGCTGTATCGTTTTGAAACTCAAGAATTTCCCTAAACCAGGTTAATTTTTGTTCGAAGGTTGATGTATCACTAATCGTTTTGCCTTCTTTGTATGCCCAGTGAGCCGCAACCCCGAATTCAGCAATTCGGTGCATATCATACGTTCGAATTTGGACCTCGAGCGGGTCCCCTTTAGGACCAATCACCGTTGTATGCAAGGACTGATACATATTGGGCTTAGGCATGGCAATGTAATCCTTAAAACGGCCAGGCATAGGCTTCCAGCAGGTATGAATAATGCCAAGGACAGCGTAGCAATCTTTTATGCTGTTCACGACAATACGAACCGCAAGCAAGTCATAAATTTCACTGAATTGCTTGTTTTGCAGAGCCATTTTTCGATAAATACTATAAATATGCTTAGGCCGGCCTGAAAGCTCCGCTTTAATCGAAACTTCACCCATTCGGTGCTTCACTTCTTCGATCACGTCTTCTAAATATTGCTCCCGTTCCGCGCGTTTTTTCTTCATAAGGTTTACAATCCGGTAATATTGCTGTGGATTTAAATACCTTAATGCGGTATCTTCCAACTCCCATTTAATCTTAGAAATACCAAGACGATGAGCTAAAGGTGCAAAAATTTCAAGTGTTTCATTTGAAATCCGACGCTGTTTCTCAACCGGAAGATGTTTAAGTGTCCGCATATTATGCAAACGGTCGGCAAGCTTAATTAAGATGACACGGATGTCTTGAGCCATCGCCACAAACATTTTGCGGTGATTCTCCGCCTGCTGTTCCTCGTGAGATTTATATTTAATTTTCCCTAACTTTGTAACCCCATCGACAAGCATGGCCACTTCGCTGTTAAAAGCCTCTTCAATATCCTTTAAGGATATATTCGTATCTTCTACAACGTCATGGAGAAAACCTGCAGCGACCGTAGCTGGATCCATCTCGAGGTCTGCAAGAATTCCTGCAACCTGTATCGGATGAATTATATACGGCTCTCCCGATTTTCGATATTGTTCACGATGAGCATGTTTGGCATATTCATATGCTTTCTTAACTAAATCAACATGCTCTTCATTTAAATATTTCCGCGTCTTGTCGATGACTTGGTCGGCTGTTAACACTTGATCATTCGCCATGAAATCACCTTTATTTTCATCTCATTTTTATTTAACAAAATCAAACCAAAATTTTTTCCTCTATTGTGTAAACCACTTATAGAATTCTCTATAAGGATATAAATGTTATAGTTTAAAAAATCGTTCCTAAATTAGAATGATTGTTACTATTATCGAAAAAAATAACGAAGATGTAAAGAGATTCTGCCTTTTTTCTAGAAATTACGATAATTTTGTCGATTTTTCCATCTATTATGGCTACATTTAACCGCAAAAATAACAAATTCAGGACTATTTATTTATATGAAAGAGAGCACTCTATTTTGAGTGCCCTCTTTACCTTTTAATAGTGCATCAATGTTAATACATCGTAGCCGTCTAGTTTTTTACGTCCTTCTAAGTAGCTTAACTCAACTAAGAAAGCGATACCAGCAACTACACCGCCAAGCTGTTCCACCAATTGAATGGTAGCGTCGATCGTGCCGCCTGTTGCTAACAAGTCATCTGTGATTAAAACACGTTGTCCTGGTTGAATCGCATCTTTATGAATAGTCAGGACATCTTTCCCATATTCAAGTCCGTAGCCCACTTTGATGGTTTCCCGTGGGAGTTTGCCTTCTTTACGAACGGGAGCAAATCCTACTCCCAATGCGTAAGCAACTGGACAGCCGATAATGAAGCCGCGTGCTTCAGGTCCTACAATAATATCAATTTGTTTCTCTTGAGCATAGGAAACGATTTGATCTGTTGCATATTTATAGGCATCACCATTATTCATTAAAGGTGTAATGTCTTTAAACTTAATTCCAGGCTTTGGATAATCAGGTACGATCGTAATAAATTCTTTTAAATCCATTCTTCAATTGCCTCCTCAGTTTTAACCGACTCTTGAATAACTTGATCGAACCAGCTTTTTAATTCCTGAAAGGATGAAAATAATAAATCTCTTTCGAGTGCATACTGAGCTTGTTTTAATTGATAAGTTCTTGAGTCTGTTAGATCACGCTTTTGCGCTCCAGTTTTTAAAGTTATAAATCCATTGTTTATTGTAACAAAATCCAGTTCAGAAAACACCTTTGAAATAAAGATAATCGTTTCCATTGACCAGCCGCGATGTTTAGCTATTTGCTCCCCATGGCGTTTCAGGTCAATAGGGCCTTTTTTCAAAAGAAAAGCATAGAACCATTTAAAATGATCGCGAGTCGGTATCATAGTAAAGAAATCACTGGATTCTTTATAAAAATAAGCATAAATCCTTGATGGTTGTTTTCCTTCTAATAAAACCTGAAGCAGTTCCTTTGATGGCGGCATATCAATTAAAGCAATATTGGCTTGATCTCCATCAAATTCTTTTGCTTCCTCAATTTCTTGGATGAGATTGGCATCTGCTCGCAAGTCAGGCGCTAGGAAATCTAGATGTTCTTTATTAAAAACAACCAGTTTTCTATTTTCAACAGGGACTGCTTGTTTAAGATTATGGATCCGTTTTTGGCCGCGATAATCAAATAATTGCCATGAATCAACAGCGATATCCTGGATAAAAATTTGTGGTTTACGTATATTGTTCCATTCATTAATAGATAATTCTCCTATTAATGAAATTTTCGAAGCTGGTGAAATATGGTCAACTAATGACCCCAATCCAAAGCCGACTCCATCAAGATTGGCACCATCTTCATTGACTACCAACTTTATATGGTTTTGTTCACTGCCAATTTTCCTCATCGTGGCAATCTCCACCTGATTAATTAACACTTTAGGTTTTGGATTATCCATACCAAACGGAGCGAGCAGATTGATTTCATCTAAAGTGGATAAACTAATCTCGTTAAGATGGATTTCCTCATCAAGATGGGTAATCGGAATTAAATGGTCAGCGGTCAGCTGTTCCTCTGCCAAATGATTTAAACGTGTTCGAAGCTCCACCACATCTTCCAGCTTTAACGTCATTCCGGCAGCCATTGGATGCCCGCCAAAATGGGGAAGGATTTCTCGGCAGGTTGATAAGTTTTTAAAAAGATCAAACCCCGCAATACTCCTGGCTGAACCCTTTGCAAGGCCTTTTTCTGGGTCAAAATTTAACACAATCGTTGGCCGATAATATTTTTCAACCAGTCTCGAAGCTACGATTCCAATCACGCCGGGATTCCAGCCCTCTTTGCCAATGACGAGAACCTTATTACGGTCAATCGGGAAGTTTCTTTCAACCTCTTCCATTGCTTCCTTTGTAATCGTATTGACAATAGCTTGTCTTGTCTTATTTAATTGATCCATTTCCTCAGCTAAGGTTCGAGCTTCCTCCGGGTCTTCCGTTAAGATCAGTTGAACTGCTAAATCAGCATCTTCTAATCTGCCCACCGCATTAATTCTCGGAGCAAGGGTAAATCCAATCGTTTCTTCATTGATCGACATCAGGTCAACACCAGCTAGTTTTAAAATAGCTTTAAGACCAATGTTCTTAGTCATCTTCAGCTTTTCAAGGCCATTTTTGACGATGAGACGATTTTCCCCTTTTAATGATACTAAGTCAGCGACAGTACCAATTACCGCTATTTCAAACAAATGCTCGGGAACTTCCCCGTATAAGGCATGGGCAAGTTTAAAGGCAACTCCAACTCCTGCCAATTCCCGAAATGGATAAATACTTTCAGGATGTTTTGGATGGATAATAGCTAGTGCTTCAGGTAAGATAGGGCCTGGTTCATGGTGATCGGTTATAATCAGGTCCAAACCAAGTTCTTTCGCCACCGCAGCTTCATGGACCGCTGCTATTCCTGTATCCACCGTAATGATTAATTTAATTCCTGATTCTGCCGCCTGACGGAATGCAGGTTCATTCGGACCATATCCTTCTGTAAATCGATTGGGAATATAAAATTGCACATTCGCACCCAAATCACGAAGGGTAATCATTAACACAGACGTACTGCTGACACCATCCGCGTCATAATCCCCATAAATGAGAATGGGTTCCTGCTTTTCGATGGCATCGCGAATTCTATTAACAGCAAGATCCATCCCTTTTAACAAATAAGGGTCATGGAATTCACCTTTTCCAAATAAAAAATACCGTGCAGTATCAACGGTATCCAATCCACGGTTAACAAGTAATGATGCAACTAGAGGTGTAATATTTAATTCATTTGCAAATTTCTTTACCAGGTTGTGATCAGAACTGCGAACAATCCATTTTGTTTTTGATTTTAACATTGGCACGTTCACCCCTCAGACTTTCTAATTATACAGGAGCAGATTCCACTATTCAATAAAAAGAAAAAACCGCAGACTTTCTGCGGTTTTTTCACAGTATAAAAATATTAGATTCAACTTTAAGAAATGTCCAGCTCCAGTGCCCAGCAGCTAGTGTACTTCGCTCTTCTCCCTACGATAAGTCAACATCGGATCGCTATCGCTCTCCGTGTTTCCTTTATCTCAGTCGAAGCGCTCCAGTCCATACGCTGCTAAACGGGCACTTACGCTTTTCTAGACTTGTGGTTGGTCAGAGTATTTTTTCTTTTCTTTGACCGTTTTAATAGTGCCTTTCTTTTTAAGCTCGCGGGTTTTTAACACATACCAAAGCGGTCCAGCGATACAAATGGAAGAGTAGACACCAACCAATAAGCCGATAAATAAGGCGATTGAGAAGTTGAAAATGGATTCATTCCCAAAAATCATCAGTGCCACGGTCGTGATTAGAACCGTTAATACAGTATTAACAGAACGGGTCAGGGTTTGACGGATACTTGTATTTAACACATCGGCAATATCAGAATCTGTTTTAAGACGTTTTTTCTTATGCATATTTTCGCGCATCCGGTCGAATGTAACGATGGTATCGTTAATCGAGTAACCGACAATTGTTAAAACGGCCGCAATAAAGGTCAAGTCTACTTCTAGTCTTGTAATACTGAAGAACGCAATCATGAAGAAAGCATCGTGCAATAGTGAAGCAATTGCTGCAATCGCCATCGAGAATTCAAAACGAACACTGACATAAATAATGATTCCAATTGAGGCAAGTAATAAGGCGATAAAAGCGTTTTTGGCTAATTCTTTTCCGACCACAGGTGAAACCGTACTTACGTTTGGTTCGGAACCAAATTCCTTTTTAAAATCCGATTTTAACTTAGCGATTTCATCTTTTTTGAGAACACCAACAAAACGAGCCGAGCCACGTTCCTTGTTATCCCCAGATATCACAATGTCATCGGTTTTTAAATTGTGGTCCTCAAAAGCTGCTTGTACTTTTTCAGTAGTCAATGGTTTATCAGATAATACTTCAACACGCGTTCCACTTGTAAAATCGATTGCAAGGTTCAAACGGAAGACAATAAGAATAATTAAACCTGCAGCAATCAATATACCTGAAATAAGGAAAAATTTCTTTCTAGGTTTGACAAAATCCAATTTATCAAAGCGAGTAGGCAGATCTAATGTATCGTAATTTTCAGCAATATCATGGATATCGGATTGTTTCACTCCAAACCAACTTGGTTTATTTTTAAAGAGATTGCTGTGAACCCATAAGCCTAACAGTAGACGTGCACCGTAAACTGAAGTTAAAAAGCTCATCAGAATACTAATAATTAACATCGTCGCAAATCCTTTTACAGAGCTTGTCCCATAGAAGAAGAGCACAGCTGCTGTAAGAATTGTGGTTAAGTTAGAATCCAGAATCGATGTAAAGGCATTTTTTTCACCAGCTTGGTAAGCTGATTTAATCGATTTCCCAACCTTAATTTCTTCTCGTATCCGTTCATAGGTGATGATGTTGGCATCGACGGCCATTCCAATCCCGAGGATAATCGCCGCGATACCCGGCAAGGTCAGGGATCCATTCATCCAATCGAAAATTAATAGAACTAGATAAGTAAAGATTGATAACGTAATCGTTGCAATAAACCCAGGGAAACGGTAGTAGAAAATCATAAACAAGAAAATGATGGCAACGCCGATAATTCCTGCTGTAACAGTTTCAGTTAATGCCTGTTCCCCAAACTTAGCGCCAACAGAAGTTGAATACACTTCATCCAGCTTAACTGGTAAAGAACCGGCATTTAAAAGTGATGCCAAGGATTGGGCTTCAGTTGTCTTAAAACTACCAACGATTGAGACCGTATCTTGATTAAAAATTTGTTTTACAGTTGGAGCTGATAAGAATTTAGGATTTGGTTTCGTTACCTCTTCCTTAAAGGAGTCTTTGCCTTCTTCAAAATCCAGCCAAATGACAAGGACATTGTTTGGTGCCATATTCATAATTTCTTCGGAGACTTTACGGAATTTATCGGCACTCTTTAATGTTAATGAGACACTTGGTGCACCACTTTCATCGAAAGTTTGCTTTGCTCCGCCTTGTTTCAAGTCAGAACCGTCCATCATCAGACGGTCATTAGCATCACGGAAAGTTAAATTAGCCTGAGTAGACAATATCTCACGCGCTTTATTTTGATCCGTAACACCAGCAAGTTGAACACGAATCCGTTTATTTCCTTCAATCTGGATGTTTGGTTCACTTACCCCAAGGACGTTAATCCGCTTATCAAGCGCTTCAGCCGTACTTGCCATTACATTTTTGTCAATCTTTTGACCTTTCTTGGCTGGTTTTACATCATATAAAACTTCGAAACCACCCTGGAGATCTAATCCCAGCTTAATGTTGTTCAGGATGTTCTTTGTTGTTGCTCCTATTGTACTTCCTATAATAAGGACAATAAGAAAGAAAGCAATAATTCTACTACGCTTTACCATTATGTAATGTTCCTCCTTAATGCACGTGCCTTAGCACTTAACGTAAAAAGCATTATATATAAATAATAAAAAAAGTCGCTGTTATTATTATGAAATAAGTTGGATAGGCTGTCAATTTACAAAAAATGAATATATTCTTACTTATTTTAAAAGTTCTTTTAATTCATCCTCATTATCAAAAGAAAACTCCGTCGTTTTATAGGCCTCAATGGTCGCAAAGCTCACATAATCACTTGCCTTTATCGAGAGAATATCCTGGATAATTTCGTAAAGTCTCATTTCACTTTTTACCTTTTTCCACTTTTTCTTTACTAAGAATTCCCAAAAAGCCCCTTCTGACACAGAATCAATCCCTAACAGGCGAAATTCTCTAAGTTTACTCGCAATTGCAGGTTGAACTTGGGTACGAAATTGTTCGTTTACGTGACTATAATCCATCTCTCTGCCTCCTAGAACCCAATAAGGTCCTCTTTTAATTGAGCCATTTCCAAAAAGCTAATAGTACTTGTCATGCTTTGTCCACCTTAAGGCATATAGTTAATTGTATATGAATTCTTCTTATTTGAGAAGGTGGGAACCTAAATGTCAAAGTTTTTAAAAGGGACTTTCATCCTGTTAGTGGCTGGCTTTATTACGAGAGTCCTAGGGTTTATTTATCGAATCGTTTTAGCCCGCAGCATTGGTGAGGAAGGCGTCGGCTTATATATGATGGCATACCCAACGTTTATTCTAATGGTAACGATTATGCAGTTAGGTCTTCCAGTCGCCATTTCTAAAAATATAGCCGAAGCAGAAGCCAAAGGGGATTATGCAGAAATTAAAAAAATACTGGTTGTTTCCCTTTCCATCACGGTGGGCTTATCAATTATCATTACACCTGCCTTGATTTTACTTGCACCCATTCTATCCACGACACTCTTTACCGACCCACGGACCTATTACCCATTAATTGCGATTGCACCGGCAATCCCGATTATCGCCATCTCGTCTGTTTTACGAGGGTACTTCCAAGGGCGGCAAAACATGCGACCATCCGCGATATCGCAAGTTCTAGAGCAATTTGTGAGAATCACCTTAATCGCAACTGCCACAAAAACATTTCTTCCCTATGGGGTGGAATATGGTGCAGCAGCGGCAATGGGCGCATCTGTCCTAGGGGAATTACTCTCACTCATTTACCTATTAACTATGTTTAAATTAAAAAAGCGCTTTAGGCTCAGAAAAAATTTCTTTCAACACATTCATAAAGGAAAACGGACGCTCAAAGATCTATTGGAAATTGCCTTACCTACAATGGGAAGCAGAATGATTGGTTCTATTTCTTGGTTTTTTGAGCCGATTGTAGTAGCTCACAGTTTAGCCTTGGCAGGAGTAATTGCCGTGAATGCCACAAAACAATACGGTGCCCTAACTGGATATGCCATGCCGCTGTTAATGCTTCCATCGTTTGTTACTTTTTCTCTGGCGACCTCACTTGTTCCTGCAATCAGTGAGGCTAATTCCCAAAGAAATTTTAAATTGATTGAATACCGCCTCCAGCAGGCATTACGATTTGTATTTTTATCAGGCGGGCTTGCTGTTATTGTCCTTTATGTATTGGCAGATCCACTCATGCAGCTCATGTACGGCTCAACAAAGGGCTCCTTCTTTATCCGCCTCATGGCTCCGTTCTTTATTGTCTATTACTATCAAGGTCCCTTACAAGCTGTTTTACAAGCTTTAAATTTAGCCCGGGCGGCAATGATTAATAGTCTGATTGGAGCGGTTGTGAAAACAGCGGTCATTTTTTTACTAGCCTCCCAAGCCTCTTTCGGGATTACTGGCGTAGCGTTAGGCATAATAGTTGGTTTTGTGTTGGTGACTGGACTTCATTTTGCCACCGTGTTAAAAAAGGTTTCATTTTCCTTCATTATTCGGGATTATATCAAAGGGTTTCTAGTGATGGGGGCATCCGGTTGGATCGGTTATTGGGTATATAACCACATCTTATTAAGCGAAAGTTTAATCATCCGAGTCATTACCACGACATTAGCCATGACCATTTCTTATTTCATTATGCTGATTTTATTCCGACTGATAAAAAAAGACGAGCTTAAACGCATTCCATGGATAGGTCATATTTTTGCTTTTTAAAGACCAAATGCACATGAAATGAAAAAGAAGACATGCACTTGATGGCGTGTCTTCTTCTTAATGTTCGTCCAATAGGTCAATGTAGAATTTCCCATTTTCATAGCTGCAGAAGGAAATTCTTTTAATATCTCGATATCCCTTTTTTTTCAGTTCCTGCCGAAGCCATAGATTCGTTTTATTTATTCTTTTTAGATTTTCCTCATTAATTTCTCCATCCATGATTAAAGGTATCGTAATATCACCTTGTTTTGCTTCATCCTGGCTTGTCTCTAATTTTTCTATCACTGACAAACTTCCTGACGATTCTAAAATGGCAAATTCTACGTCGGCAATACTACGTATATCCTTCTCTCTAAGTTGAGTCATTAAATCATCAAAATTATATCGCTGCTTTCGCATGGCATTTTCATCAATCTTCCCCCTATTAATAATGATGATCGGCTGCCCGTCCATGAGATCACGGAACTTCTTACTTTTTAATGAAATAATGGCTGTGGTAATTTGAATGGCCATTAAGACCAACATTGGGACCATTGTGTGCAGCATGGGCGTACGATTATTTTCAATTGCGACTACCGCCATTTCACCAATCATAATGAACACCACTAGATCGAGGATACTCAATTCGCCAATTTCTCTTTTCCCCATAATACGGAAAATAACTATGATGAGGATATAAAAGAATATGGTCCGAAATACAATCGATACAAACTCCACTATTAGTCGCCCCTTTTTTTGCATTCAAAAATAGTATTTGCATTTGAGATCTTTTAATGAAAGGGAAAAAAATCCAAGCTGGTTTTCAAATGGGTAAGGAAGCAAATTTATATTCTAACTTTCGCTAACCTTGAATACGCTTGTACTAGGAACAAACTGTCTCAGATGTAAAAAAGGACAGAAGTTCAGTATTAAAGACACAGGAGGGGGAGAGTTAAAATCGAATCGAAAAGTTTTGGGACATCCATTCTGTATGGATTGCTATTCATCTTTGTTTTTGCCGTCCTATGCAGCTTAATTTTTGCATTTATTCTTAGATTCACAGCCGCTCGGGAAGGATCACTTCAATATGTGATTACAGCTTTATCATTTATTGGACTATTTGGAGGAGGCTTTCTTTCTGGGGGAAAACGAAAGGAAAGAGGCTGGCTTATCGGCGGCTTAACAGGGCTCATTTATTCCATCGTTGTCTTTTTGTTTCAATACCTTGGATATGACCGTCTGTTTGATGCAGAGCAAGTCATTTATCACACCTGTTACACCTTAATCGCAATGATGGGTGGTATTTTAGGGGTGAATATTTCCACCAACAATTCACGGAGATCTGCTTAGAAAAGCGGAAGCGCCCTGGAACTTCTTACCTTACGAAAAAGAGGAAGCCTTTTTGCTGGCTTCCTCTTTTGGCATTATTTTGTTAAGTTTACGCTTCCCTCACTAGCGCTTGAGCTGGGGCTAGATTCAGTCACTTCACGAATGGCAGAGCGATCATAGGTGAGACGGCTGCCGTCACCACATTTAATCACTACTTTGGATTCGTCAATGGAATCTACGAAACCATGAAGACCGCCAATCGTGACAATCTTATCACCTTTTTTTAATTCGCTTTGCATGTTAGCAACCGCCTTTTGACGTTTTTGCTGCGGGCGAATCAATAAGAAGTAAAATAACACAAACATTAAAATCAATGGAATGATTGTACCAAAACCTTGCATCTTGTTTCCCTCCTTTCCAAAATGGTTCTATTAGAAATTTTTCGCGTTAGGTTTATTAAAACCATAACGTTCAAAAAACTCTTCACGGAAATCACCAAGCCGGTCTTCCATAATGGCTTGTCTGACCTTCTCCATTAATCTTAACAGAAAATAGAGATTATGATAAGACGTTAAACGAATTCCAAAGGTTTCATCACATTTAATTAAGTGACGAATATAGGCTCTGCTGTAATTTCGGCAAGTGTAGCAATCGCAATCTGGATCGAGCGGTCCAAAATCCCGCGCATATTGGGCATTTTTCACGACAAGACGACCCGTGCTAGTCATCAATGTACCATTTCTTGCAATCCTTGTTGGCAGCACACAGTCAAACATGTCAATTCCGCGAATGGCGCCATCTATTAACGAGTCTGGAGAACCAACCCCCATTAAATATCTAGGTTTATTGGTTGGTAATAATGGTGTTGTAAACTCAAGCATCCGATTCATGACATCCTTTGGCTCACCAACAGATAATCCGCCAACGGCATAACCAGGAAAATCGAGGGATACAAGGTCGTTAGCGCTTTGTCTGCGAAGTTCTTCGTATTCTCCCCCTTGGACAATCCCAAATAAACCTTGATCCTCTGGACGTTGATGGGCGTTTAAACAACGTTCAGCCCATCTGGAAGTCCGCTCAACGGATTTCTTCATATATTCGAATTCTGCAGGATATGGCGGACACTCATCAAACGCCATCATAATATCTGAACCGAGGGCATTCTGAATTTCCATGGCCTTCTCTGGTGATAAAAATAATTTCTCACCGCTCATGTGGTTACGGAAATGAACCCCTTCTTCTTCAATTTTACGGAATTCACTTAAACTGAACACCTGAAAACCGCCGGAATCTGTTAGGATAGCCCGGTCCCAATTCATGAATTTATGAAGGCCGCCAGCCTCCTTGATAATTTCATGTCCTGGTCTAAGCCATAAGTGGTAGGTATTACTTAAAATAATACCTGCACCCATCTCCTTTAGATCTTCTGGTGACATCGTTTTAACGGTTGCCAATGTCCCAACCGGCATAAAAGCAGGTGTATCAAATGATCCGTGCGGAGTGTGGACTCTGCCAAGCCTGGCCCCCGTTTGTTTACAAGTTTTAATTAATTCATAACGAATCGCAGTCAAATTTTTGTCTCCTTCCTTCTGCAAAGCCTAACTAACTCAGACAATAAACATGGCATCGCCAAAGCTGAAAAAGCGATAGCGCTCAGCAACAGCGGTATTGTAGGCGTTTAAAATATGTTCTCTTCCGGCCAAAGCGCTGACGAGCATAATCAAGGTTGATTTTGGCAGATGGAAATTGGTAATCATTCCATCAATCGCTTTAAATTCGTAACCAGGATAGATAAATATACTTGTCCAGCCGCTTCCCTCCGTAAACTTCCCATCATTTGCGGAAGCGATGGTCTCTAGGGTCCGCGTTGATGTCGTCCCAACGGTTATAATTCTGCCGCCCTTGCTTCTTACATCATTTAATAATTGGGCCGTTCCTTCCGTTACCATATAAAATTCAGCGTGCATATCGTGCTCTAACACGTCATCCACACTTACAGGGCGGAACGTACCAAGCCCCACATGAAGCGTAATAAACGCAACATGGACGCCTTTTGCTCGGATTTCATCTAACAAAGTTTCGGTAAAGTGAAGTCCAGCCGTTGGAGCTGCAGCTGATCCAGGTTCACGCGCATAGACTGTTTGGTAACGGTCATTGTCTTCTAACTGCTCTTTTATGTATGGCGGCAGCGGCATTTCCCCTAACTGGTCTAACACCTCGTAGAATATCCCTTTATATTTAAATTCGAAGACTCGGCCGCCATGATCGGACGTCCCTGTGCAAACAGCGGTAAGAAGGCCGTCGCCAAAATCAAGCTCGGTTCCTTCCTTCACTCGTTTTGCCGGTTTAACAAGTGTTTCCCACTGATCTCCTTCAAGCTGCTTTAACAATAGGACTTCAATTTTGGCACCAGTCTCTTTTTTGACACCAAAAAGGCGTGCTGGCAATACCTTTGTATCGTTTAATACAAGGCAATCCCCTTCACGCAAATATTCCGTTATATTTTTAAACACTTCATGCTTAATTTCGCCAGTTTGTTTATCTAAAACCATTAACCGGCTGTCTGTCCGATTTTTAAGCGGAACTTGTGCAATTAATTCTTCTGGTAAATGGAAATCAAATAAATCTACTTTCATCTAAAACACACCTTACTTTATTGATATCTTACTAAAATAAAAAATAGGAAAGTGGTTATTCCATCGGCACCTCCATGCCAAAATGGTGATAAACCGCTCCCGTTACCACCCTTCCACGAGGGGTTCGCTGCAAAAAGCCAATTTGTAATAAATAGGGTTCGTATACATCTTCGATTGTCTCTGCCTCTTCACCAATGGATGCAGCTATGGTATCAAGACCAACCGGACCGCCGCGGAATTTTTCAATAATTCCTTTTAGAAGCTTATGATCAATATGATCAAGCCCGAGACGGTCAACCTGTAACAGTTCTAATGCTTCTCTAGCAAGTTTAAGGTCAATTGTACCATTTCCCTTTACTTGTGCAAAATCTCTCACCCTGCGAAGCAACCGATTGGCTACCCGAGGGGTTCCCCTTGCTCTTCTTGCAATTTCTGCTGCTGAGGGTTCATCAATTTCCGTATCAAACAAATCAGAGGTCCTCATCACTATGCTCTTCAACTGATCTTCTTTATAATACTCAAGCCTGCTTAAAACACCAAATCTGTCCCGAAGCGGGGCGGATAAGGAGCCTGCTCTCGTCGTGGCACCGACAAGTGTAAACGGCGGGAGGTCGAGGCGGACAGACCTGGCACTTGGCCCCTTCCCGATTACGATATCAAGACAGAAATCCTCCATTGCCGGATACAATACCTCTTCGATCGTTCGCGGCAGACGATGAATTTCATCAATAAATAAGACATCCCCTGGCTCAAGAGCGGTGAGAATAGCCGCTAAATCACCAGGCCGTTCAATCGCTGGACCTGAGGTAGTACGAATATTTACACCCATTTCATTGGCAATAATGACAGCAAGCGTCGTCTTTCCCAAACCAGGGGGACCATAGAGAAGAACATGGTCGAGGGTTTCCTTTCGAAGCCTTGCCGCCTGTATAAAAATTTCAAGGTTCTCTTTCACCTGATTTTGTCCAATGTATTGTTTTAAGGTTTGCGGACGCAGGCTTTGTTCAATACTAATCTCACTTTCGTTTACTTCACTTGAAATAATCCGCTCTTCCATCCATCATCACCGCCTATTTTAAAAGCCGCTTAAGTGCATTCTTAATATATTGGTCCGTTGAAAGCTGTTCTTTTCGTAATTCAGGGGAAATCTTTTTAATTTCTTTATCCGAATAACCCAGCGCTTTTAAAGCCAAGATGGCTTCTTCAAGGGCTGTATTGCCAGCTTGTGTATGCAGCGGAAGTTGATCAGCATTGAATAGATTGGGAAAGAAATCTGGAACGATATCCTGCAATTTCCCCTTAAGGTCAAGGATCATTTGCCGGGCCGTCTTTTTGCCGACTCCAGGGAATTTCACCAAAAAGCTCTCATCTTCATTTTCAATCGCATTGACCACTTGTTGTACTTCACCGGAAGCAAGGATCGCTAAAGCTCCTTTAGGACCGATTCCAGAGACATTTAATAATTTTGTAAACAATCGCTTCTCTTCTCTTGTTTCGAATCCATATAAAGCGATAATATCTTCTCGCACGTAATGATAAGTATATACTGTGACCATTGTTTCCATCTTACCCGTATAAATAAACGGATTAGGTGTTGAGATTTGATATCCGATCCCATTATTTTCAATGACAATGTATTCAGGTCCGACAAACTCAACGTTTCCTTTTATAAATTCATACAATCGTATTCTCTCCCTAATTGAACCCACATCGATTGGACCGCTGTGAAAATTCAGGCTATCTTTCATTTTATCATAAGTAAAGTTGGGAGTTGAAGAAAATCGCTTTTTAGAAAAAAGTCGAATAATTCAGTATGTCAGGGCGGAAAGATTCGATTCGCAAATAAGATAGTTAGATTCGCAAATAGAATCATGAAATTCGCAAATAAATCCGCTGGATTCGCAAATAAAACGAAAAAAATCGCAAATAAAACGTCAAAAATACAACTTTTAAATCAAAAAAACAGGCTGATGTTGTTCCATCAGCCTGTTTTCGGTATCAAGCTATTCTTTTTTCACTGAATATGGCTTAAAGGTCTCTAATACTTCAACATAATTATCTTTTGTTTTAATCGGGATGCCCTGAATGAGCTCCTCTTGTTTTTTACTTTCTAACTTTTTGATATCTATTTGAAAAAAGGATTGAATAATTCTTGATTGTCCTGGCCTGCCATTGAAAATCGTCAATATCCCATCATCCGTTACGCCAAAAAATCCATGAGATTTCAGCAATGGGGATATATCGTCCACTTGTTTTCGAAAGACAAACGTCGAATCCTCAATGTCAATAAGCCGCCATTGGTCATATTTTGCCCAAAAGTTTTCCATCGTCCAACACGTTTCGTGAACTACCTCTTGACTGATTTCTCCATCAAGATATACCCTTTCTAAAATAACCGTCATGTTTAGTGGCTGCTTGTCTGGCTGTGTTTGACCATTTTCCTGTTGGGCAGCAGAGCCTGTTATAAAACTTCCAGGTACTCTACCAATAAACATGAAGAGAATAACAGCAAATACGGCTACGGCAAACCGAACCATTGCTATCCAATTGACCCTCATGTTACTCACCTCTTATTGTTAATAATTGAACAATATTTACAGTACTAGTTTAGCCTTATTTTGCCTTTTTATCCTACCATAAATAAAAGAAGACAAAGCCCGAAGCTTTGCCTTCTTCAAAATAAGGTCAGATTAACTGCCACCCTTTTCTCGCTGAAAATCATTATGATTGTTTCGGTCACGGCCTAGTGTTCCTTCATCCGTAAGGACGGTTACTGTTCGTCCATTGGCATAAGGCTTTACCGCTTTTTTAATGGCGCTTTTTGTTTCAGCTGCCTTGTCTGGATCGCGTAACTTTACTGACACGATTACCGTATTTCCATATGCCACTGATCTAATATCCTGAACATTGTTGATATCAGCAACAGTGTTTCTTATGTTCTCAGTAACATGATCTTGAAAGTTCGGATTCGTTGCCACACCATTTTTTCCATTTTTAGTACTCAAGTGACCATGGTAATTCATATCACTTGTGCTAAACCGATTATCCCGCTGGAAAAAGTTTTGATCCTTAGATGCCCTTGGGGTCGTTGGATTTTTGGGATTGCCATTTTCATCTCTGGTTTGCATTTGTCTTCTATTTTGTTCAGTTATGGACCTGTCTTCATCACCTAGATTGTGGTCCATTATATCCGTTACAGCACCATCATTATCCCTTAACAGCTCATAATCATTATTAGGATGGTTTTCATTCGAGTAATAACCCATTGGTACCGAATTATTACTCACACCCTTACCATTAGCACATCCCGCTACACCGAAAATTAATGCCGCGGAAAGAGGAATCATCCACTGTTTCTTGATCAAGCGAAAAACCCCCTCGAGTAACATCCTTTGAGCAAAATTACATGCTCGTTTATAGGGTGTTAATTTCGAAAGGTTTTCATTCGGTCATAAATTATTTAACTTTTTCCTGTACTTGTTTAATAAATTTTTTCCGTGTGTAAAACTGATTAACAGATAGATCCAGAACTTGTCGTAATTTCACTTGGTCATTATAAGATTTTTCGCGTATGAGCCGATTCCATTCACGAAAAATATCAGCTGGATAGGCTAATGCATATAAAAAGGCATCTTCCTGTAAATAATTTCGCATTTGTTTCAACCTTTCGAGCTTCTCAAATGACCATTCCATATAGGGCAGAATACGATTGGCATATTGTAAATAATCAAAAGATGGCGGACCAATACTAATTAAGTCAAAATCAATTAAATGTAAATCTCCATTCCTGTCCCTTAAAAAATTATGATGGGCAACATCACCGTGAAGAATAACAAATGGTTCTTTTTGAAAAAAACTTCTTTTTTTCTCCATACCATTCAGCGACCAGTTTGCCCAAGCCACCATTTCTGAGAGTAATCGTTCATTGACAAAATAGTGTAAAAAGGGCAGATTCTTTTTAAAAATATGGAGTCTCTCAGCCCATTTTGCCATTAGATGACCTTTGGGGAGCAAGGTTCGATACCGGCTTTCAAATGTTCCTGTTGTTTGGTGGAAATGGTCTAACAGATCGATTCCTTCTTGACGATTTTTATGAGTATGGAAGGAAAAGGCTGTCTTATTTGGAGGGATGTATTCCATGCATCCATAGTAGATGCCTTCAAAAAATAGTTGTTCTTTTACAGGGTGCTGTAAAAACAAATAGGTTTTTGAAAATCCTTCTTTTTTTAGTGTTGCAGTAAAAGCCTCTTGGAGTCTAAGCCGTTTATTGTTGGGATACCCTTTTACCATGTAAGTATTTTGATCTGTTTTAAGGAGAAACACGGATGACCTTATTGGAACCAGCTCGAGGATGGGTTCATAAAATTGCAGCTGAAAATAAGAGAGGAGACGATCAAAGAAATCATCGTCTCCTGTTTGGTTGATGGGTCTATTAATTGCTTTCATCACGGTAACCCGGCATTCCGAAAGGATTGGTGCCCGATGGTCCCATACCATATGGATTCATATATGGTGGTTGTGCTACATTAGCTGGTCCCGTATATGGGGCACTATATATCGGTGGTGTCGGCGGCACAAAAGGTGTTGGCGCCGGATTTGGAACCATTCCTGCTGGCTGCATCTCTCCACAACCACAATCTCCACCTGAACTTGTTGGTATACTTTGTGTTGGATAGCTTTGCATAAACGGCACTTGACCGCCGGCAACTGGATTCATTAAATCGGATGATTCAAAATCTTGTACGCCCATCACTTGTGGTCCAGAACCACCCATTTGTGGATAACCGTAAGGCGTTCCACCGGTTCCTCCCATTCCATATGGATTGCCCATACTAGGTGTTCCATACATCATTCCAGGCATTCCAGACATAGGCTGGTTCATCTCAACTGGATTTTGGGATGGATACGCACCTCCTGACCCCGCCATCGGAAAACCTGTTGTTCCAGGGTTTCCATGATAACCGGCTGGCATTTGATCATATCCCATTGGCATCTGACCTGTTCCTATCGGCATTTGGCCATATCCCATTGGCATTTGACCATAACCTCCTGGCATTTGGCCATAGCCCACTGGCATTTGACCTGCTCCTGTCGGCATTTCTCCGTAGCCCATTGGCATTTGACCTGCTCCTGTCGGCATTTCTCCGTAGCCCATTGGCATTTGACCTGTCCCTGTCGGCATTTCTCCGTAGCCCATTGGCATTTGACCTGTCCCTGTCGGCATTTCTCCGTAGCCCATTGGCATTTGACCTGTCCCTGTCGGCATTTCTCCATATCCCATTGGCATTTGGCCAGTTCCTGTCGGCATTTCTCCGTAGCCCATTGGCATTTGACCAGTTCCTGTCGGCATTTGGCCGTAGCCCATTGGCATTTGACCATAGGCCGCTGGATCCATCATTGACTGTTGGAATCCTGGATTTTGTGCACCCATCATGGTTCCAGGAGCGTAGGCCGGATTCATAACAGGCATTTGCGGCATATACGATGATGATTCATCATGGAAAAATTGTGCTGGCATCACGGATGCTCCTGCCACTTGTGGTGCCATTCCAGGAGTACCATGAATCATACCAGGCTGTTGTGCAAAAGCTGCCCCAGTCATTGGCTGATATGGCATTGGCATTGGCGGACATGGCATAAATGACTGCATCGGAATTCCTCCACCAAATGGCGGGCAGAAACCAGGACCAGGCATAACAGGTGTCACAGGGACACAATAATCCTGCGGCGGCGGTGGTGTCTCTATTGGCATTTCTTTAGCTGGTGGGGGGACCATGTTAGTCATGTTTGTTGTATAATAATTGTTAATGTCGATTTCTGGAATGATTTGCAGCGGCATTTTTGGAGTATAAGGTGTTTTTGGTGTTTCTTTAATAGGTTGTTCTTTGATTGGTTGTTCCTTTGCAATAGGTACTTCCTTAATGGGTACCTCTTTGATTGGTACTTCTTTAATAGGTACTTCTTTAATAGGTACTTCTTTAATAGGTACTTCCTTAATAGGTACTGCTTTAATTGGTGCTTCTTTAATAGGTACTGCTTTAATTGGTGCTTCTTTAATAGGTGCCTCTTTAATAGGCGCCTCTTTAATAGGTGCCTCCTTAATTGGTGCTTCTTTAATTGGTACTTCTTTAACAGGTTTCTCCTTAACAAACGGTTGCTCAGCAATGGGCTTTTCTTTCTTGACTCCTAAGTTGATTGACGTTCCCGGGTGAGAACCAAGCGGTACTTCTTTTTTTATGGAACCGCCTGTCGTTGGAACTTTTATTTTCATTCCGGGCATAATCATATCAGGGTTGCTGAGCTGTGAATTCATCTTTTTCAGCTCTTCAAAATTCACGCCGTACTTCTTGGCGATCTTCCAAAGAGTATCCCCTTTCTGTACGATATGGATCTTCACTCTGATTTCCCTCCTATGGCATAAGTCCATATAGTGTATGTGAAAATGGGCAAAGTGCTAACATTCTTCAAAAAAACTTATGCTAGCTTTCCTAAAAATATGATTTGTAAACCGTCCAAATAAGAGCTGCTATATCAATAAGGACAAATTTTAAATTTATTTTTTTGTATGATAAAATGAAGTATCATACCGAATGAGGAGCGTTTTTTACATATGGAACAGAGAAAGATTCTTGGGGAAGATCGGAGAAAGTTTATTTTGCAATTGCTTAAAGAAAGCCCTGTCCCCATTACAGGGAGTGAATTAGCGGAGCAAACGAATGTAAGCAGACAAGTCATTGTCGGAGATATCACCCTCTTAAAAGCAAAAAGTGAACCGATTATTGCCACTAGCCAAGGGTATATTTATTTAAAACAGAGTTCGAACATGCCAGTTTTTGAGCGGACGATTGCCTGTCAACACACCCCAAAGGAGACAGAGAGAGAACTCAATTTACTAGTCGATCATGGCGTTTTAGTTAAAGATGTAAAAATTGAACATGCGGTTTACGGAGATTTAACCGCCTCTATTATGGTGTCCAATCGCCAGGAAGTAAAGCAATTTTTAAAAAGGCTGCAAACGACTAAGGCTTCGTTATTATCAGAGTTAACCGGCGGCTATCATTTACATACTCTTTCCGCCTCTAGTGAAGCAGCACTTGATAAAGCAGAGGCCTCACTAAAGACAGAAGGAATTTTGATTGAATAAGGAAAATGACCTGGAGCAATTCCAGGTCATTTTTTTGCCCGAAACTCATCCTAAAACGTTACAGGCGGGCATAAGTATCTTTTTTTATGACCGTGCATCTCTTAAAAATCGGGTTGAAGGGCATAAGTATCTTTTTTTGTGACCGTCCACCTTTAAAAATCGACTGGCCGGGCACAATTATCTTTTTTTGTGACCGTCCCACCTCTAAGAATCGACTTGGCGGGCAGAATTACCTTTTTTTGTGACCGTCCACCTCTAAAAATCGACTCGACGGGCAGAATTATCTTTTTTTGTGACCGTGCACCTCTAAAAAATCAGTTGGGCGGGCACAATTAATCCAGATTCACCATCGTAGAAGGATAGCTTCCTAAAACTCTTACGCCGCAGCCAAGTGCTTCTAACTCGGCAATCGCCCCCGGAATTAATACGTCATCTAGCTTCATTTCAAGATCGATAATGAAAAAATAATTACCAATACCTGTCTTCATCGGCCGTGATTCAATTTTAGAAAGGTTTAATTTCCTCCAGGCAAAAGCAGATAACACTTGATGAAGGGCACCAGCTTGGTCTGAAGGCAGTGTGATCATCAATGTGGTTTTATAGCGAGATGAACCGCTGATGGCTTCAAAATCAAAATCATTCTCCGATAAAACAAAAAAGCTTGTATGGTTATAGTCAAAATCATGAATATTCTTTTGCACAATGGTCAAACCATATTCTTTTGCAGCTAGTTCATTCGCAATGGCTGCGACGTTTTGATCCGGCTGTTCCATCACCATTTTCGCTGCCGCAGCGGTAGAATAAACACTTTCAATTGGAACACCTTTAAAATGATTATGTAAAAATTTATGGCACTGGGCGATCGCATGGGAATGACTATATACCTTGCTTACCTTCCCCCAGTTATCCTTGTTATCCGGATGGACCATTAAATGCTGCTTGATAGGGAGTGTAATTTCTCCCACGATTGGAATTTGCACAACGTGAGTTAAATAATCAAGCGTAATGTTGACGGAACCTTCAAGGGCATTTTCAACTGGAACCACAGCTAAATCTACCTTATGGTCACCTATGGCATCCATACTTTCAGGAATAGTTTGAAACGGTACCTGTTCATATCCTTGAAAAACTTTACTCACTGCCAATTCTGTAAATGTTGCTTTGGGACCTAAATAACCCACTTTCATTTCTTCCCCACTCCCCTTTTTTAAAAATTTTGACTTTGATAAATGTCGAGCTCCAGGCCATATGCCGCCAGTCAGTGTACGTCGGCTTTTCTTAAAAAGAAAGCTGAGAGCAGGCTAAGCGGATTCTCACCGCTATGCACCTGTTCCCAGCACTTCTACCTTCTCGACAAATTCAAGTTTTCTTAATTCCACAAGTAAATCATCGAGCTTTGTAGTGATATTCGATGTGTTTAAAGATAATGTCACATTGGCCCTGCCTTGAAGCGGTATTGTTTGGTGAATGGTCAGGACATTACAGCCTGACCCCGCCACCACACTTAACAAGCATGACAATGTACCAGAGCGATCCTCCAAATGAAAGAATAAGGAGATGATTTTCTCCTTTTGAATGGTTGAAAAAGGAAACACCGTGTCTCTGTATTTATAAAAGGCACTTCTGCTCAAATCCACTTTAAGAACGGCATCCGCAATTGATTCCGCCTTTCCCCTTTCGAGCATTTCCTTTACTTCAAGCGTTTTCTTCATCGCTTCCGGCAAAACATCCTCACGGACCAAATAAAATTTTTTATCAAAATTATCCATTTACACTCTACCTCGATCTCTAAAAAAACGTAACAGGCGTATAAGTAGATTATTCGCTAGTCGGCACCCCGCCCTTTTGACTACTCAATAAACTCAAATTCAAATTCCATTAATTTGACGATATCCCCATCTTTTGCGCCCCGCTGTCTTAAGGCATCATCTACCCCAAAACCACGCAGCTGACGTGAGAATCGGCGAACAGATTCTTCTCTTGAAAAATCAGTCATCTTAAACAATCTTTCTAACTTTTCGCCGCTAAGAACAAAAGAGCCGTCCGGATCTCTTGTAATGGTAAACGCATCAGGGTCTGCCTCATGTTTATATAATACACGATGAACACCGGTTTCCTCTTCTTCATGCTCAAGCGGAAATTCAGGAGTTTCCTCAATTTTATCGGCAACCGCATATAATAATTCGCGTAATCCTTTACGAGATAAAGCAGAAATTGGGAAGATAGGGAAATCTTCTTCCAGCTGTTCTTTAAACTTTTTCAAGTTTTCTTCCGCATCAGGCATATCCATTTTATTGGCGACAATAATTTGCGGACGCTCTGTCAACCGCAAGTTATACTCTTTTAATTCTTTATTAATGGTCAGATAATCCTCAAATGGGTCTCTGCCTTCTATTCCCGCCATATCAATCACATGGACAATGACTCTTGTTCGTTCAATATGCCGTAAAAATTGATGACCAAGGCCAACGCCTTCGCTAGCCCCTTCAATTAATCCCGGCAGATCGGCCATAACAAAGCTTCGGCCATCTTCCGTTTCGACCATACCAAGGTTTGGCACAATCGTCGTAAAGTGGTAGTCTGCAATTTTAGGCTTTGCTGATGAAACAACTGATAACAAAGTTGATTTTCCGACACTTGGAAATCCAACAAGACCGACATCAGCGAGCAATTTTAATTCAAGAATAACATCACGTTCTTGACCAGGTTCACCATTTTCAGCAAACTCTGGTGCTGGATTTGCAGGTGTGGCAAACCGAGTATTGCCTCGGCCGCCTCGACCGCCTTTAGCAATAATAGCCTGCTGTCCGTGCTCGACTAAATCAGCAATAACCTCATTCGTTTCTGCATCCATTACGACGGTACCGGGCGGCACCTTAACAATCATGTCGTGTGAGCCGCGACCGTGCATGCCCTTTGACATACCATGCTCTCCGCGTGGTGCTTTAAAATGGCGCTGATAACGAAAATCCATTAAAGTCCGCAAACCTTCGTTCACTTCGAACACAACATTAGCGCCCTTACCGCCGTCTCCGCCGGCCGGACCACCATTTGGAACATATTTTTCACGACGAAACGCGACCATACCATTGCCGCCGTCTCCGCCTTTTACATAAATTTTGACTTGATCGACAAACATCTAATTCCTCCAGTCTTACATATATGAACTAAAAAATTTAATGGGCAGGAATAAACACCTCTAAGGTGAATTCGTTTTCCAAGAACTCCTTCACCAGCACGTCGATTGACGACTTTGTAAGAAATGCATCAATCAGTTCCTTTTTTATTATTATCCCGCTAAAATCAAAAAAGAAACGAACACCATTTGATTGCGGTTCAATGGTAATCGATAAATTATTCTCTTGAAACTGCTCAATGGCTTGATGCAAACATGAAAAAAAGGAGGTTGTCCAATTTGTCATGATCACATCATCCACCATGACCGATTCAGGGTCAAGAAGTACTTCATATTCTAGTTTAAAGGAATAATTTTCCCAATTAGATCTTAGGAGCAGCGCAGCAAACAAGGGCATATGTAAATTTGAAAGCTTTGTCTCATGCTGAGATTCGATTACAATTTCATCAATGACTTGTTTAGCTCGGTCAATCCGATTTAAATCCAAGTTCCCTTTTATTAACTGCAGCTTGTTTAACCAATCATGCCGTGAGTGCCGAAGCACCTCGACGATATCCCATTCTTTCCCCATACATACACTCCCACATTAAAGTGTTGGACACTGTTTGCTGTAAGTATATCAAAAAAACTTTGGTGAGTAAGCTAATTTTAACAATTGAGTTGGTTTTAGAGGCAAAAGTGAGCTTTTACGAAGTAGTTTCCCTGGAGTATAAATCGAAGGTACACATTCGCTATTCAAAAAGAAAACTCTAACCAAACAGGTTAGAGTTTCCTTTTGATGTTAACTTTAAGCTTCTTGAGCTACTGGATAAACACTTACTTGTTTACGGTCACGACCTAAACGTTCAAATTTCACAACGCCGTCGATTTTAGCAAATAGAGTGTCGTCTCCGCCACGGCCTACGTTTTCACCTGGATAAATCTTTGTACCGCGTTGACGGTAAAGGATTGAACCACCAGTTACGAATTGACCATCTGCACGCTTAGCACCAAGGCGCTTTGCGATAGAGTCACGTCCGTTCTTTGTAGAACCTACTCCCTTTTTAGATGCAAACAACTGAAGATCTAATTTTAATAACATGTTATTCCACCTCCTGCTTTTTGAAGGTTATTTTTATGTGACTTCCGTATTCTTCTTCTATCGTTTGTAATGAAATAATCATCCCTTCAAGAAGAAGCTGCACTTTCTCAAATATATCTTCCCTGAGATGATCAGGAATGACACAGCGGAGAAAGCCATCTCCTTGCTCAATCACGGGTGTAACGCCTGTTAAAGCATGTACCGCATTAATTGCACCGATAGAGACAGCGGATGCGCCTGCACAGACAATATCCTTGCCTCGATCAGCAAAAAAGGCATGACCACTTATTTTAAACGAATGAATAAATCCGGATTCGATACGAGTAATCGTAACATTAATCATCTAGGACTCAGGCACCTTACGCGTTGATTTTTTCGATGACTACTTTAGTGTAAGGTTGACGATGACCTTGCTTCTTACGGTTGTTTTTCTTCGCTTTGTACTTGAAAACAATGATTTTCTTTTGACGGCCTTGTTTTTCAACTTTAGCTGTAACAGTAGCACCTTCAACAACAGGGCTTCCTACTTTTACATTTTCACCGCCAACGAAAAGAACCTTGTCAAAAGTAACTGTTTCACCAGCTTCAACATCTAATTTTTCAATGTAGATAGCTTGGCCTTCTTCGACTTTAATTTGTTTCCCGCCAGTTTCGATAATTGCGTACATGAACTGCACCTCCTTAATAGACTCAGACTCGCCATACACAGGCGTCTTGCGCAAAGAACGCAAAAGCTTAGTACCTGTTCTGTGCGGTTGTAGCACGGGTGCTACAAACATAACATTAAAATCATACATAATTTTAGCGAATGTGTCAATAAAAACTTAGGCAAATCACAAAACAGTCGACTCTTTTTGCGAAATCTCCTCATCATCACCAAATTGCTTCAATAAATAATAAGGCTTAGCCGTAGAGGTTATCGAAAAATAAAGCTTTAAATGAAGAAGATCTTCCAGCACCTCTCTATGGGCTTCATTTGTTCCTAATAGTGCCTCTTTCACTTCAGTCGTAGTCTCAATAAGGATGGCGTCGAAATCGGCATGGCGGTGCTCTAACAGCTCTCTCTCCAGCCGAAAGGCAATCGTCTCTGCACTAAGGATGCGCCCTGTCCCCTCGCAGACCGGACATTTCACCTGCAGAGCCTCTGACAGGGTAACCTTTGTCTTCTTCCTTGTCAGCTGCAGGATGCCAAGCGGTGTAAACCCAATCAGCTTCGTCCGCTTCTCATCTTTACTCAATTCACGCTCCACCGTATCAAGAACCGCCTGCTTGTCCTGATCACGTTTCATATCAATAAAATCAATCAGAACAATCCCGCCAATATCACGAAGACGAAGCTGCCGGACAATTTCCTTAGCGGCCAGCTGATTCGTTTTCAGGACGGTATCCTGATAATCCGCCTTGCCTGAAAATTTCCCTGTATTCACATCAATAATCGTCAGAGCTTCCGTTTCATCAAAAATAAGGTATGCCCCTTTATCAAGCCATACAATCCGTTTTAGAGCTTTGTCAATTTCATGCTCCACTTGATGGGCAGAAAAAATATTCTCTTTAGCATGGTAATAGGTAACCCTCACTTTTGCATTAACGGGCTCAAGTATTTTCTTGACCGCAGCATCGTCCACGATCACTTCACCAGACTTCATTCTGCTCACATGTTCCATAATCATTTCAATAAACGTATCTTTTTGAAAAATGATCCCAGGCTTTTTTAACGAGACTGTTTTTTGCAACAGCTCTTGATATTGCTCCCGCAAACTAGTCAGCTCAGCAAGAATTTCATTTTCATCACTGTAGATGGCAGACGTTCGAAAAATGAGGCCTTCCTCTTCCGTCTTCAACCGGTTTCCAATTTGACGAAGCGCTGTTTTTTTCGATTCGGCAGCTATCCTTTTTGAAACAGCCACGTAGCGTCCCTGGGGCATATAAATAAGCTGACTCCCCTGAATTTCAATAACGCCCGTCACTTTTGGACCTTTGGTGCCCGTCGCATCCTTATCGACTTGAACTAGCATTTTTTCACCTTGATGAACATAAGAAGAAATATTCTTTTGTTTATCCGCAGCTAAAACATAGGCCGGGAGAACGTCGCGGTGCAGATAGGCATGTTTCCCCTCACCTATGTCAATAAAGGCCGCATTCATCCCTGGTAATACCTTAGTTACGGTCCCATAATAAATATTACCGACCAGCGAACGATGTTCTGGTCGGTCCATGACAATATGTTCAACACGGTTGTCCCGCAGGTAGGCAAATCGTTTTTCCCGTGCTGTGTAATTTACAATTAATGTTTCCAAACCATGCTTCCTCACTTTTTTCCTAGATGGTTCTATTATAGCGAATTAATAGGAAAAGAGAAGGTCACTGATTTTATCGGTAAGCCGTTTCTCGGTAAAGTAAGCATGCAGCAGCTCGTTTTCATCCAATGTGCCTGTTTCTTTACCGCCCGCCTCGACAATGATCGGATGCTTGCAGCCACGTTGAAATTTTTCTAATACGTGAATCAGCAGCTCCTGTTCATCCGCCTGTATCGGTTTTAACACATCCAAATTCGATTTTTTTCCATAGTAACGCTCTAATAAAAATCTCATAAAAATAAACCGCCGCTGCTTCCATTCATGGTAGAGTGAAAAAAGCAAAAAGGCGATCACCACCCATACATTCAGATGCGAAGGTGCGGTCAGCAAAATAATAATGGAGAACACACTTAAACAAAAAAATGAAATCAATAAGGTCTGGCGATGCGCACTTGGAAACGATTTTTTTAATGAGAGCAGTAAGAAGACGAGCTTGCCGCCATCAAGCGGCCACATAGGAAATAGATTGAACAGAAAGATCATAACGTTGTAATGGATAAACAGGGTAAATAAATCTTCAGGCACTATTTGGAAAGAGAATAACAGATAGGCAAGTGCCACCATCCATACATGTTGAAGCGGCCCGGCAAGGACCACAATGGTCTCTTCCTTTAGGGGCCGATTTCCATGCTCATCCATTTCAGCCACCCCGCCAAACGGGAGAAGGGTAATTTTTTTAATCCGCCATGAAAAAAAAGAAGCCGCTGCAGCATGCCCCATCTCATGTATAAAAATGATCCCAAGCAGCAGACAAACTTCCAGGAAATGCGCTGTCGCAATTGATATGGCAATAACAATCCACAACAATGGATGGATATAAACATGACGTAAAAGTGTAATCGCTCTATTCAAAGCGAATCACCTGAATCGGGTCAATAAAGTCATCGCCTTTTTTAATGGCAAAATAGTATTGGCCTTTGGATTTATCTTCGTTGGTTGAGGCGGAGACAGTCCCAACTACTGTTCTTTTATCAATATAATCGTATAATTTCACTTTAATATCTTCCAAATTTCCGTACCAGGTTTCCGATTCATCAGAGTGCTGAATAATCACCGTTTTTCCGATGCCTTCTTTGACGCCGGCAAACGTGACTAAGCCGTCGTTAATGGTTTGGACTGCCGCCCCTTTACCTGTTTCAATCATGATACCCTGGCCATTTTTTTCAAAGTTTTCGGTTATCTTTCCCATCGCTGGAACGGAAAAGTTCTGATTTTGCACCATCTCTTTTTTGCCTGCTTGATCCTCACTGGAAAATGGCAGCAGAGCCAGTGGTTTGCCAAATTTGTCTTCGTACCAATTAGACACTGTAGCAAACTTAAAATCCTTGTCCATTTGACTTGTCACGAAATCCCGAGCCGGCGCAAAGGTCGCCGATTGGTTGCGAAACAAAATAGCCACAACCAAGAACAAGAGGACCGACGCTAAGATTTTGAAAAAGAATACTTCTTTTTTGAATAAGGGGTGCCCGCCATCATCATTTGAATGATTAGACGGACGAATCGAATGGAAGTCATAGTGCTCATCATCATCATTACCCGGCCAAGCTAATCTTCGTTCCGTACTTGTAGTCTGTGCCCCTTGTTCCTTTTTCCTTTTGGCGATTCGCCGCCGTATTTCTTCCGGTGTAGACCGCGCCATATCATCAACCCTTTTCCCACTTTTTGTACAAGTCTATGAGTGAAAAAGAAAGAGTATGACTTAACATTAAAAAAAGCCTGTCCTACGTGTTAGGACAGGCTGCTCTATTATCGAACACCAAAAAACTTCTTAAGTTTTGTGAAAACACCTTTGTTTGCTTCCTCTAGAGGCTGCAGGGGAATAGATTCACCAAGAATTCTCCTCGCAATATTCCGATACGCAATGGATGCTTTGCTATTTGGATTTAAGGCAATCGGCTCACCATGGTTGGAGGCTTTAATAACTTCTTCATCGTCAGCGACAATCCCAATCAGTTCAATTGATAAATGCTGGGTGATTTCGTCGATATCCAGCATATCACCGCTTTTCATCATATGATTGCGAATACGGTTCACGACTAATTTGGGGGCTTCCATATTCTTTTGTTTTTCTAGCAAACCAATGATTCGATCGGCATCACGGACAGCTGAGACTTCAGGAGTTGTTACTACAATGGCCCTGTCAGCACCGGCAGTAGCGTTTTGAAAGCCCTGCTCAATTCCTGCAGGACAATCAATAATAATATAATCATAGTCTTGTTTTAACTCAGTTATCAGTTCTTTCATCTGTTCAGGCTTAACCGCTGATTTATCAACCGTCTGGGCTGCCGGCAGCAGATACAATAAACCATCAAAGCGTTTGTCCTTGACTAAGGCTTGATGAATTTTACATCTTTTTTCCACGACATCGACAAGATCATAAATGATCCTGTTTTCTAGTCCCATGACGACATCCAAATTTCGAAGACCGATGTCAGTATCTACTAAGCATACTTTTTTACCTTGAAGGGCTAAAGAAGTCCCAATATTAGCAGAAGTTGTCGTTTTCCCTACTCCGCCCTTACCGGATGTTATTACAATTGCCTCTCCCACCTTAAAGTCCCCCTTCGAATCTGTTTAAATTAGGTCTTAAATGTATTAAAACTTGTAATCTATCAACAATGATTTTTTGGTCATCATCTATGTAAGCACATTCCATTTCCCGTTTTTCATTGTTTTCGACTATATCTGGGGCTCGATTTATATGATCACTAATCCTAAGCTGCGATGGTTTCATACTGGAGGCCGCAATGACGGCTTCCTCGTTTCCAAAACAGCCAGCATGTGCCATTCCTTTTAAGGCTCCCATAATAAAAATATTACCGCCGGCAATGACGGTTCCGCCTGGATTGACATCTCCGATCAATAGCAGATCCCCGCGCGCTTCTAGGACTTGTCCAGAACGAATGATTCTAGTGACGGTCAGGACCTCATTTTCAGCCTTTAGCCGTGCCGCTTCTTCCTTGGTGACGACATTTGAAACAATATCATCGACCACTAGATTCTTTTTTTGCCGAATTAAACTTTTTAATTCTTCCCGCTGCTCGTCCGTTAAATAACGGTTGCCCACATCCACTTTGACGGAAATGACATTCCGATCTTCTTGTGTCCGGGCGTTAACGGAAAGCTTTTGATCCAGTTCTTTTTTAAGTTCCGTGTAAGAACATGTATCATCAAGATGAAGGACAAGACCTTCCTTCGTTCCTTTTATTGTAACATTTTGACGCTTTTTCATGGAGAATTTTCACCTCATAATAAAAAAACAATTTCGGAACCTGTTTAGCAAGTTGGATGCTTGCTTGCAGACCTTTTCCGAATGAAAAACAGACATTTATTAAAAATTCGACACGATGCGTCCATTCTCCTTTTTTTTTAAAAGAAAAGCTATCGGGGAACTGCGGCTCACATCATTCGTCTCTTAGCCCTTCCGCATGCTTTTCGAATAGCCGCTTTAAAGGATAGACTGTAATTAAAATGAAGATGGCATTTATCATCAACGTTGGATAAAAACGCAGATCAAGAAAACTCTTAAAATCAAGGCTGGTGATATGAATTAAATGATCCATTTCATAGGCTCCCACTTCTAATAGGGCAACCCCAAGTAAGGAGACTAGGAAGGCAACAATAATATTTAATTGAATGATATTCATTAGCTTGGCTGCCAAATAGGCAACAAACGGAAAAAGGAAAAAGTATATACCGATTATTTCAATATAGACAATATCAAACAAAAGACCAAAAATCGCCGCATAAATTATACCTTGTTTCCGACTAACATAAATAGTTAGAAGCAATAGGGCCGCAAATAGAAAATGGGGCGCGAGGATTCGATTATGTCCTAACATGTCTGCGGGTACATACTGAACAAACAAACTTTCCAAGATAAATAAAAACAGAAACAAAAGAGGAAGAAGGAATTTTTTCATTATTCCTCCTCCTTCCCATCGGTTACTTTACTATCAGCAGGCTGGGCCATAATTCTCTTTGTAACCATGACTGTTTTAATATCATAAAAGTCTGCCCCAGGTTTGACGAGTGCTGTTAGATTTAGTCCATATTGATCCTGCTTCACTTCTACTACTTTCCCTATCATAAGCCCTTTTGGGAAGACATCGCCTAATCCTGAGGTGATGACGGTCTGACCTTTTACAATTTTCGCACCAGATGGAATGGCCTTGACCATCAATAATTTTTTCTCATTATCATAGCCTTCCACAAGTCCATAGACGTCTGTGTCTCCTTGGACAATCGCCGAAACCCGGTTTTTTGGATCCATGGAGCTTAATAACTGAACAGTAGAACTAAATTGTGTAACATTCTTTACTTTTCCAATCAGGCCGTTCGCTGTGACAACAGCCATATTTTTTTCAATACCGTTTAATTTTCCTTTGTCGATAATAATCATTTCATGCCAACGATCAGGGTTTCTACCAATCACAGTAGCTGGAAGTGGTTCAAAATCTCGCAGGGTCTTTTTTTCACCGAGAACGTCACGCAATTCTTTATTGTCCTTTTTCAACTCTTGAACCTGTGCTTCAAGGCTGGCTACATTTTCGATTCGCGATTTTAATTCTTTATTCTCTTCGTATGTATTTGTTAAGTCCTGGAGATTTTCAAAAAAGCCTGCCACATAGTTGGACGGCTTTGAAACCAGGGATTGAACCCAGCCGGTTGTATCTTTCACAAATTGCTCCGGCCAAGTTAGTTTATCTCTCTCCCTTAAAGAAAACCCAATCAATGCCACGAGAACAATAATGCTGACAAGCAAAACAATCAGTCGTTTATTCAAAAAGAACTGTGGCATGATTATACACCTCTATTTTTCTAAAATTACAAATCTCTAAATTTTAATTACTGTCTAGCTCGTCCTATTAAACAGCAGCCTAATTAACGTGAATCCTTCGCTCTGTTTTTGAATAAATTGATATGGTCTAAGGCATTACCCGTACCAATGGCCACGCAATCAAGCGGGTTTTCCGCAATTAAAACAGGCATTTTTGTTTCTTCACTAATCACCCTGTCCAAATTGCGAAGCAGTGCGCCTCCACCCGTTAAAACAATGCCGCGGTCCATGATATCGGCAGCAAGTTCTGGCGGTGTTTTTTCGAGTGTATTTTTTACAGCATCAACAATCGCAGAAACCGTATCGTTTAAGGCGGTCGCAATTTCTTTGGCCGTGATTTCTATTGTCTTTGGCAGACCTGTCAAGAGATCACGTCCGCGAATCTCCATATTGTCAATTCCTTCAGGGATTCCGGCAGAGCCAATTTCCATTTTAATGGTTTCAGCGGTCCGTTCTCCAATCATTAAATTATAATTTTTGCGGATGTAGGAAATAATCGACTCGTCCATTTCATCCCCGGCTACGCGAATCGATTGACTTGTGACGATCCCGCCTAAAGAAATAATCGCTACTTCAGTCGTTCCGCCGCCTATATCCACCACCATACTGCCGGTCGGCTCCCACACAGGTAAATTAGCGCCAATTGCGGCCGCAAACGGCTCCTCAATCGTATAGGCATCCTTTGCCCCAGCTTGTCTTGTTGCATCAATGACCGCTCTCTCTTCCACCGCTGTGATGCCGGATGGAACACAAACCATTACATATGGCTTGCCGGAAAAAAGAGAACTTTTCTGGGCTTGTTTGATGTGGTATTTCATCATGGCTGCCGTAATTTCAAAATCAGCAATGACACCATCCTTCATCGGTCTCATGGCGATGACATTTCCTGGTGTCCGTCCAATCATATTCTTGGCATCGTTCCCCACTGCCACAATATTTTTTGTATCTGTTTGCATGGCTACCACTGATGGTTCACGCAATACAATTCCCTTTCCTTTTACAAAGACAAGCGTGTTAGCTGTCCCTAAGTCAATTCCAAGATCTCGAGGTCTTATTCCAAACATAATGTTGTATCTCCCTTTCTGATACGAAATGCACAAATGCTATAGGCAGGTTAATCACCTTAATTATCATGTCTATTTTCGTACTAATTAAATATAGCAATATTAAAATCAATCCTAAAAAATCATACCCAATATTATAGCTCAACGTCAAATAATATCCTAGTGTTATAAATACCCTTTTTCCTTTAGAGATACAAATTTATTTTCCCCGATGATCAGGTGGTCGAGAAGGTCGATACCAATAATCTTTCCGCACTCGACTAGCCTTTTGGTCACCTCAATGTCCTCGCGGCTCGGAGTCGGGTCTCCGGAGGGGTGATTATGCAGGGCAATGATGGAGGCGGCGGAACGCTTCAAAGCCTCACGATAGACCTCCCTAGGATGTACTATGGAGGCATTTAAGCTTCCGATAAAAATCGTTTGTTTGTGGATGACTTGATTTTTCGTGTTTAAATACAAACAGACAAAATGCTCTTGGGTGAGAAAGCGCATATCGTTCATGACATACTTGGCACCGTCTTCTGGTGAGCGGATCACATAGCGGTCGGTATTATTACTGTTGGCAATTCTCCTGCCAATTTCGACCGCTGCCAGAATTTGAATGGCCTTAGCTGATCCAATTCCTTTGATCTCTGTCATTTCTTCTAGAGTGGCGTTTTTCAGCTCTCTAAGCCCTTCAAAATGGGTAAGCAGTCGATTCGATAATTGCAGCACCGATTCATCCTTCGTTCCGGTCCTGAGCAAAATCGCGATTAATTCATGGTTTGATAAGCTTTGCGGGCCATGATGGATAAATCGCTCTCTCGGCCGTTCATCTTGTGGAAAATCACGGATCATCAATGTATTGGTTGACACTTTGTTTCCTCCCTTTTTAATTGGGAGTTAATCATGTTTCATACGGCAAATGGTAGCCTGCCTTTTTCAGTTCCCTGATTGTTCTTGCAACTGGCAGGCCGACAACCGCAAAATAGTCTCCATGGATTTTTTTAACGAGCATACTTCCAAGCTGCTGAATGCCATACGCTCCTGCTTTGTCAAACGGTTCACCACTTTGCACATAAGCGTTAATTTCCTTGTCGGTTAACTCCCAAAACCATACTTCCGTTCTTTCATAAAACCGGATCGTATTCGTTGGTGATACAATGGCCACACCAGTAAATACTTCATGCTGTTGGCCAGATAAACTTTTTAACATCTTAAATGCTTCTGCTTCATCCTTAGGTTTTCCTAATATTTGCTGGTTCGCAACCACAATTGTGTCCGAACCAATAACGAAAGCCTGCTGGTTTTTTGTAAAAACGGTTTGAGCCTTTCGTTCGGCCAACTCCATCACAACTTCCTGCGGAGAAAGAGCTGGGTCAAAGCTTTCATCAACTTCACTGCTTGAAATCGTGAATGTTAAGTGGAGATTTTCTAGAAGTTCTTTTCGCCGTGGAGAAGAAGAGGCTAAAATGAGGTCTTGCATTTCATCACCTTACCTTTTTACATTTGTATAGGGAGATACATGTTCATCGTATCAGAAATGTTAGAAGCAAACAATTTTAATATGCTTAAAATTTGAAGAAAGTTGTCATATTATGCAAAGTAATGTTTTCTGAAAAATGAAAAAGCTTATCTTCTAATAAGACAAGCTAGGCAGGATTGACTATTTCCCAGAAAATATCGGGTTTTGTCGATTATAAAGCATTGTAAAGTGCCAAAAAGTTCAATAAATGCTGCTGGGCTTGAGTGATGCTTTTAGCAGCTTTTGATTTTTGATATTCCTTTACCTTTTCATCAGCACTTGTTAATTCTGTCTTTATTTTTTTAACCTGTTCGTTTTTTACACTGTTATCTTTTAATTGCGCTTCGATCTCTTTTATGGCTTTAACAGCGTCTTCAGGAATGGCTTTTGTTACTAGCGCACTAGATGTGGCTAAAGAAAGAGTTTGATAGATGGACGGTACTGATTCGAGAAAAGTCTTTTCTTTATCTGTGAGAGTAGAAACTTTCTTTTCATTAATTACTAGTGGTTTGGCAAATGCTCCTTCGGCCCCATTATTTTTATATTGTGTGCTTAAAGATTTAGCGGTTTCAATAGAATCGGCTATTCCTAAAAATATTAAGTATTTACCATTTATTTCGAATATTTGCGATGGCAGCCCTTTTGCTTGTAACTGTGTAGATACTTCTTTGGCACCCTCCTTCGACGTAAACAGCCCGCCTTGGATGACATTGACGGAGAGCGGACCGATTGCCGCCGAGGTGCCTGTGGATGCCTGGGTGTCCGGGTCGTTTTTTTCTTCCGTAACTGTTGTTGGCAGGGTACTTGTTCCTGTCTTCTCTGCAGGTCCTGTCATCACCAACTTCAACATGACAACACCAATGGTTGTCCCAATCAGAATGGCAAAGGTAAAAGATAGTAGAATGCTTCCAAATGGGCGACCATTTTTCTTGTTAGAATGACTTGAAAAAGAGACGACTTTCGGAAGACTGCTTTTTTTTGAACTTTTATGACTGACAATTTTAAATTCCTCTATATCCTGTTCGGAGGATTCCGGGATGATCCAATCAAAACTTTCATCGATGGGTTCCTTCGCTGCCGCTGACTCTAAAAACACATCAGAATCTACTTCCGTTGTATTTATTTTGATGACTCTTGGACTGGTGTCGCTTTTTGGTTCTACTTGTGTAGGTTCTTCTTGAAAGGTCGTGTGTTCACCGTTTAATTTAATTTTAATTGTATTGCCGCCTTTAGGCTTGTCCACTAATCGTACTCCTCTCTCTACCGATAGCTAATGGCTTCATCCTAACACAAGGGCAAAAAAAAATAACAAGACTTTTGTCGTCTTGTTATCGAATGCTTTCGTCAAATTATTTGTAAGTTCGTCATGTTGTTATTAAGGCTGTGTGGTCGCTGTCGCTGGAAATTGACTTAAGGGATTATCCTTACCAGCCGGCGCTGGTGCATCAATCTTCGGCAGTTGTACCGCAAGATCAGCTAAAGTCGGCATGTAGAAAGCGGAAACCGTCAAACTGTATGTTAATGGCTTGGCTTCTTGATCCAAACTAGTAATCTCTTGACCACCTGAATAACTAATCGATTCTACCACAACAATCCGCTGTAAGGATTCTAGCGTTTCAATAAACTTTTCGAAATCCTTATAGGTTGGAGATTCGACACTTAGTGATACAGTCAGCTTTTTTAGGGCAACCGTTTGAGCTTGGGCTGGTTGTTGGCCATTAGCTGGTTGTTGTTCCGTTGCTGCCGCTTGATTAGCGGAAGCATCTGTCGTAGGTTGCTGACCATTGGTCGTTTGCGCATTCGCCTGCTCTGCAGCCGTATTCACATCCGCATCCTTTGTAAACCCCATGGAGCTGATTTTACTATTAGAGAGGGTTTCTGCCTTTTCAAGATCTAGGATGACTTGTTCCTGAAGCGGCTTTACAGGTAATATCTTCTGTAGTTCCTTGGTGTCCTCTGCCGTTTTGGTTGTGTCTTCTGCCTTTTTTTGACTGATCGTATCGAGCAGTTTTTGTTCATTTGTTAAGGATTGCTCCCTGGCTGCTAAATCTGACTTTAAGGGCGAGAGAGAAAAAAATTGAGCATAAACGATGAGTAACACTAATAAAAGAGCGCCGACTCCAAGAATCAGTTTGTCTCGTTTTGAGAGTTGAAGCTTCATGAACCCGTCACTCCCTTCTCATCTTTTTTGCTCTTTTTTATCGTTTTTTTGACGTACTCTGTATTGAGCTTTATTTCAAATTGACCAGTGTACCGAGGGAGAATATTTGTGACTGTATTTGTACCGGCTGCCGTGCTTGGTGCCGCAGTTGTAGTATTCCCTGTCGTACTATTGGTTTGTGTATTCGTTGTGGTACTTTGATTAGCAGTTGTACTTTGACTCACTGTAGGATTCGTCGTCGTACTTGTTGAGTTACTGCTGTTCGCAGTTGTCCCAGTTGTCGGTGAAACCTGCCCTGTTGGCGTTTGAGCTGTCGTTGCTGTGTTTGGTTGTACTGTTGTACTAGCTGTATTTGTTTGAGTAGTTGCAGCAGATGTTGTTGCCGTTTGAGCTGTTGTTGCTGCCTCTGTACTCGAATCAGCTGGAGCCGCTGCCGCTAACGAGCTTAGACTGGCTTCAGAAATCCACTTTGACTCATTGAGACTATCTAAAAAGTAAGCCGCTTCTCGAGCACTATCAAACTGAACGGTTAATGTTATGGTCCCGGCTTCTGTATAACCAAAACTTTGGATAAAACCGCGTTCTGGCAATAGTGAAGTTAGATGACGCATAACAGGTATCGTTTGAATTGGGTAGTCATTCGCCCAGTCAATCGCGCTTTTTAATTGGCTGACGGAGTTCGTTGCTTCTACGGTTTTACTGTTTTCTTCTTGTTTTTGAGCAACTTTCTTTGTCATCGATATTTGGCTGTCCAATGATGATAGTTGATCTTTTATCGATTGAGTTTGATAGTAATAAAAGCCACCGATTAAGAGAAAGAGTACTAGAAAAGTTGAGATGGTAATAAGAAAACTAAACTTTTTCGGTTCTTTCTGTGGAAGCAGGTTAATTTCGACTAACATTATTGCACCTCTTTCAAAGCGAGCCCTAATGGAAGGATTAAATTAGCCGGTATGCTTCCTGACTTACCATCCACAGCGAGCAATTCAACTGGGACCTCAAAGCGATCCCTCATTTCATCCATGATGGCTGAAAGCATGGGATGATCGCCACTTAAAAGAAACTTTGAAATATCTTGTTTTTCATTATTTAGACTATATCGATAAAAGTCGACTAGTTTCAGAATCTCTCTGAATATCTCTTCAAACTGGATCACCAATTCATCTGCTTCACCTGTAAATTTACAAGTCATCAGGCCAAGGGTGTCCTTTTTAATCTCCCATTTATCCATATCAAATGGTAGTGCAAATGGGCGCATCACCACTGGTACACTGCCTTCAAATATACACAAATTTACACTCGTCAAATCGAATTGAACTGTAAAAAGCGTTTCCGGTTCATCAGCCTGTCCTAGCTGATGGTATAAACGATAAAGAGCAAGCGGTGATATATCAGCTGCCACCGGATTTAGCTTAAGACTGGAAAATAACTCCGCATATTCCATGACCTGTTGTTCTGGGGCCGCAAAAAGAAGGAGATCCCTCGTTTTTTCATTATCTGAAAGTGGATAAAAATCAAACACTGGTTCTTCAAAAGGTAAATGGATACTTGATCCTAACTCTAGATACAAGTATCCTTTTATTTCATCATCCTGAATTTCAACAGGAATCGAGACTTTTCTAATAATCACAAGCGGATCAGGCACGATAAAGCGAATCGATCGTCTCCGCATCTTCCATTCATCGATACATTCCTCCAAGATACTTGTTAAGGACTCTGCATCCGTAATTTTCCCATCATGAATAATCCCTGGTGGGAGAAAACGTTCATTCCATCTTTGCGCAGATGGAGGATCAGTTTGTTTCAATTCGACAAAACGAATGGAATGGTCATTTAAAACCAGATTAATGATTCGGTTTTTGGGTGTAAATAGGGAAAAAGCCATTTAAAAAACCCCTTAATTATAATCCTTGATTAAGGAAACGTAAGTATAAATTGATTAAGTCATATCCCCAAAAATAAGCTGTCAAAGTTCCAGCGGCAATAAAGGGTCCAAAGGGAATGGGCTGGCGCTTCTTAACAAGTTTAAGCAGCAGTGCCAATCCGCCGATCACTGCACCATATAAGGTAGAGAGGAAAAATGATAAAAGAACAAGTTTAAAGCCTAATACAAACCCTAGGAGGGCGTATAGTTTCACGTCGCCAAAGCCCATCCCGCCCTTGCTGACGAACATGATGACAAAGAGAAGAAGAAAACCGGTAACTGCTCCGATCAGGCTGTCATACCAAGGAGAAAGCGGCCAAAAAATCCGTTCCAATAAAAAAATCCCTGCAAACCAAATCAGAATTTTATCAGGGATGATCATATAGTTAATATCGGAAACAACGATAATCATTAGCATCGATATTAGTGATAGTGCAACTAATAATTCTCCAGACCATCCAATAACTAAAGGTGCTGTCACAAACAAAAGTGCAGTTAGTAATTCCATAATCGGATAAATAGGAGAAATCCGCGACTGACAGCCGCGGCATTTCCCTTTTTGTAGCAAATATGAAATTACCGGAATAAGTTCATATGGTTTCAATTGATGGCCACAGGTCGGACATGCCGACCTTGGCTTTACAATTGATTGTTTTAATGGTACTCGCAGGCCCACTACGTTGTAGAAGGAGCCTAAGAGGAGACCATAGATAAAAATTAGACTGTTAATCATTACTTAGCTGCTGCAATAAGTTGCTGCTCAGTTGCTTCCGTAGCTCCTGATGTAGTATTTGCAATAGCTACAGCGGGGTGTCCTTTTAATGAATAGGTGAAAGTCCCTGTTGCATCCTTAGTTACAACAACTGTAAAGGTGGCTGGTGCATCAAAGCGTTCAAGATATTTTTTTAGGTTAGCATTAGTTATTTCCAATGTGGAACTAACCGTTACATTTTCATTTGCAACATACATCTTTGCTGCATTAATGATTTGTACTCCTTCTTGTGCAGTTGCCTTATCGTCTGATTTACTAATAACACTTGAAATTGCTGGAATCGCAATTGCCGCAATAATCCCCAAAATAACAATAACTGCTAATAATTCAATCAACGTAAAACCTTTTTGTTCTTTAAGTTTTAAACGTAAGCTTTCTACCATTTTTCCATCTCCTTGTGGTTCTATGAACCTAGTATTATTTCTCTATGAGTATACAATAAATGACATCTATTGAAAAGATAATTTTTAGCAGATTTTGTCCCAAATTTTACATTTTTGTAGATTCTAGGCTATAATTGAAACTTTTAGCTCATTTGGTCGAACATGGAGAACATCGGCATCATAATAGATAAGACGATGACACCGACAACGCCTGCTAATAATACGATCATGATTGGCTCAATTAACGATTTAAGCCGGTCAGTAGATTGCTCTACTTCCTTTTCATAGAATTCGGCAATTTTAGATAGCATCGCATCCAATGCCCCAGTTCCCTCACCGATTGAAATCATTTGCGTTACCAATGGCGGGAAGGCCCAGTGACTTGTCATTGGCTCTGTCATCGACCGTCCTTTTTCAAGTGAATCTCTAGATTGGCGAATGACTTTAGAAATCACTTCATTTTCGACAACCTTTTCAACGATCGACATTGCTTGGAGAATCGGCACAGAACTTGAAAATAACGTGCTAAGTGTTCTCATCATTCGGGCTAATGCCGCTTTTTGCATCATTTTCCCGAAGATTGGCATTTTTAATAATGCATAATCCAAGTAGTATTTGGTTTGTTTATTTTTTTTAATATAGACAAAAAATAGCACAAGAACAATGACCATGAGTAAAACCAGCCACCAAGACTTTTGCATAAATTCACTAGAGGCTAACACAAATTTTGTAATAGATGGCAATTCTGCGCCCATATCCGCAAACATGGTCACAAATGTCGGTACTACTGATACTAGCAAAAAGATAACTGCACCAATCGCAAGTAAGCCAATTACGGCTGGATAGGTTAAAGCAGAAACGATCTTTTGCCTAGTGTAATGTTGTTTTTCAAAATCATCTGCTAGGTTTTCAAGTGTTTCATCCATGTTACCACTGACTTCGCCTGCTTTTACCATATTAATGAACATAGGCGAGAAAATCTTCTTGTGTTTCGAAATAGCATCTGAAAATTGATTTCCTTCCCGTAATTCTTGGTCAATCGCCATTAATGCCTTTTTTAAGCCTTTACTTTCAGTTTGGAAAGCAAGAATGGAAGTAGCTTCGACGATCGTAACGCCAGCTTTCAAAAGGGTAGAAAATTGTCTTAGGTAAATAACAAAATGCTCCAGTTTAACTGGATTTCCTAGGGTAATATCCATTGTCATCAGGGTTTCCGGTACTTCATTCATTTCGATAACTCTGATGCCATCTTCTTTTAGCTTGACCATTGCTTCTCGTCGTGAAGCTGCATTGATGGTGCCCTGTGTTTTTCCGTTCCGATTTCGTCCTTCATATTTAAATCTAGCCATTTTGCATCATCTTTTCATGGAGATATTGAGTGGCCGAATCTTTTTGTATAATACCCCGGTCCAATAAATCTCTAATACTCATTTCTAACGTGTGCATTCCTTGGGCACGTGAGGTTTGCATCGTACTTTCAATTTGATGGATCTTTTCATTTCTAATTAAATTGGCAATCGCCGGATTGTTCACCATAATTTCTGTTGCAGCACGTCTCCCCTTTTTATCAGCTGTCGGAAACAAGCGCTGGGAAATTACACCGACCAATACAGAGGCAAGCTGCACCCGTATTTGCGGCTGTTGTGCGGATGGAAACACATCGATGATCCGGTTAATCGTTGATGGTGCACTCGAAGTATGCAAGGTTCCTAACACAAGGTGACCCGTTTCTGCTGCCGTGATTGCAATTGACATCGTTTCCAAGTCCCGCATCTCACCGACAAGAATGACATCTGGGTCTTGGCGTAAAGCCCCTTTTAAGCCGCTTGCATACGATTTTGTATCAAAACCGACTTCACGCTGGTCGATAATGGAATTGCCATGTTTATGAAGATATTCGATTGGGTCTTCCAAGGTAATAATATGCTTGCGCATCGTTCTGTTCATATAATCAATCATCGAAGCAAGTGTGGTAGATTTTCCGCTTCCTGTTGGTCCCGTGACAAGGATCAACCCTTGCGGTTTCTCCACAAGTTTAGCCACGATATTTGGTAATTCCAACGCCTCGATGGTTGGGGTTTTAGAGGCTACTACCCTGAGGGCAATGGAAATACTCTTCCGCTGATGATAGGCATTAACACGAAAACGCGAAACTCCTGGGAGGCCATAGGAGAAGTCAAGCTCCCCTTTCTCGATAAATAAATCCCACATATGTTCTGGGACAATTACTCTCGCCATTTCTTCTGTATCAGCTGGCAGCAGTATTTCTTTCCCATATCGTTTTATGTCCCCGTTTATACGGAAGACCGGAGCGCTTCCTACTGTTAAATGAATATCGGATGCTTTAAACTCAAGGGCCGCACGTAGTATATTGTCAATTTTTTCACTCTTCATCCCATTACTCCTACTCCAGAATAGCTACACGTAAGACTTCTTCGGTTGTTGTTAAACCTTGTTTCACTTTTAATAATCCATCATCAATTAAAAAAATAGTTTTGTTTTTGATAGCAAGTTCTCTTAACTTTTGGAAGGAATCATCATTCATAATCACCCGCCGCATGTCATCACTTAAAACAAGCACTTCATGGAGGGCAATCCTTCCTTTATAACCGGTCATATTACAAGAGGAACAGCCTTTACCCCTTGTTATTTTATCTATTTTCATGCCCCGTCTGGCGAAAATGTCAATTTCCCGCTTGGTTGGTTCTTGCACCTCAGCACAATCACGGCAAACTTTACGAACTAAGCGTTGGGCAACAATGCCCGTTACTGAAGAGGCAATCATAAATGGTTCTACGCCCATATCAACCAGTCTTGTAACTGTACCCAATGAATCATTGGTGTGTAACGTACTCAATACTAAGTGTCCTGTTAGGGAGGCACGGATGGCAATTTCTGCCGTCTCTTTATCACGGATTTCCCCCACCATGATAATATTGGGATCTTGACGGAGAATAGAACGAAGACCGGCCGCAAAGGTCATCCCGACATTGGGATTCACTTGTATTTGATTGATTCCCTCTAACTGATACTCAACAGGATCTTCAATCGTAATGATATTGACTTGTTCGCTGTTTAATTTGTTTAGCGCCGCATAAAGGGTCGATGATTTACCCGAACCTGTTGGCCCAGTAATCAAGACAATCCCTGTCGGCTGTTCAATTAATTCATTAAACCGTTTGAAATTGAGTGTGTTAAAGCCAATTTTACTTAAATCATTTAAGGCCGCTCCCATATCGAGAAGCCGCATAACAATTTTCTCGCCGTATACGGTTGGCAAGGTCGAAACACGAAGGTCAATCGGATGATATTCAAGATTAAATTTGATCCGTCCATCTTGGGGGATCCGATGTTCGGTGATATCAAGATTCGCTAAAATCTTTATTCTGGCCGTTAACACACTTAACATATGACGAGGTAAGACCCGTTCCACTTTAAGAACACCGTCCACTCGGTAACGGACAACAACCTTCGTCTCATGGGGGTCAATATGAATATCACTCGCCTTTTGAATCACGGCATTGGTTAAAAGCAAATTCACCAAACGAACGATTGGTGAATCCTGGTCAGTAAAATCGTCTTCCCTGCCGCCGCGCTCATTAGCTGGAAGTTCATCAAATAATTCTTCTAATCCCTCATCGATATTGTAATATTTATTAATCGCCCGCAAGACATCTTCTTTTGTTGCAATGGCTGGTTCAATTTGGAATCCAGTTGATAAGCGCAAATCATCGATGACGATAAAATCCATGGGGTCTACCATGGCAACAAAAAGCTTATTTCCTTCTTTTTTTAAAGGAATAATCAAATTGCGCCGCGCTGTTTCCTTTGAAACAAGTGAAAAAAGGCTTGTATCAAAGGGGTATTGGAAAAGACTAATACTCGGGACACCTAATTGATATTCAAGGACTTCCACTAATTGTTGGTCTGTTAAATAGCCCCTTTGTAAAAGAACATCTCCCAGCTTTTGATTCGGACCTTTTTCATCTAATGCTGACTGAAGCTGTTCAGGTGTAATTAATCCTTCTTCAATTAATAGATCACCAAGTTTTTTTCGTGATTGTCTCATTTATGATCCCTGCTTTTTATTTTGGTTGTTCATTAGGTTTCCCCCATATGTCACTGTCACTATTTTCTCCTGTTTCAGTAGTAGAGGTTTTTTGATTATCGGTCGTAGTTGTAGGTTGGTTACTACTATCTGTCTGAGTTGTTGTTAAACCAGCAGCAGGGGTTGTAGTCTGCGTACTGCCTCCTAAACCATGTAATTCTACTTGATAAACGGGTGGGTAATAATCTTCTGAAATCAATTCACTCTTTATAAAACTTTCACCTTGATAGACATCTCTATAGACCTTAATGCTTAATCCATCAGCCCCGATTGTTTCAACCTTTGTTTTTCCTGTAAGGATCTGCGGACTATATTGAACAATCGTCTTTGTCGGTAACTTTTGTTCGTCTTTCACATTCACTTTATAACCGTATAGGAACTTTTCACCTTTTAAGGTTACCTTTAATTGATTATTTTCTAGTTTCATCTCAAGGACATATTTACCATTATTAGGATTGGTTATCACCAAATCAGCGTTATTACTTTGATTCACCATGGCTTCATATCCTAAGGCTGCATAATCCGGAAGCGTGTTGCTAATATTCTTCTCATCTATTGAAAAATTAGAAGGTAATATAGCTTGATAGATTCCAGTAGCCATAGCACTCAGGGCATTACTTTTAGTAATTTTATGTTCCTCGGCAAACTTTAACAATGAAAATGTCGATTCTGGCTGTATCTCAATCGAAGGATTTTTCTGAACAACGGTTTGCAAGTCCGTTGGGACATCCTTCATGGTAATCACAGCCGTATTTAAGACCTCATCCTTCTTGACCTTACTTGCAAGCAAGAATTCATCATGAAGGTTAAAACTATGTGCACCTGCTTCAAATAGTGATGCTGTTTCATTTAATTGATTCATGAGTTTATCTAGATCAAGATCGCTAGTTTTAATTTCTGGAAATAAAATTTCTATTTGCTCTTCTACCTGTACTTTCTCAACTGTTATGAACGCAGTATTTTTTTGTCCATCTTTAAGAGAAGAAATAGTTTGTTGTGAATCTATATGAAATTGATTTAAATCAAATGCAGCCGTTTTTTCTCCGTACTGCAATTGGATGGAAGTATCTTTAAGCCATGTGACATAACCTTTCTCCAACAAGCTTTTAGCTTCATCTTCTGTTTTCCCTGTAACATCCAATGTTCCAATCGTCGTACCCGTGGAAAATTTCCCATCGGCATTTTTTATATTTTCATAGGCTCTTGCGCCAAAATGAGAAAAGCTAAAGATAAATGCTGTACTGAAAAACAATACAACAAATAATTTTATCATTTGCTGATTCTTACCCAATATATTTGCCTCCCTAAACCACTAAAAGTTATTTTTGCAAGCTAACCTTTTTTTTCGTATTGGTTTCTTCCAATAATTCTTCACGATCAACTGCGGCTTCTTTTTCAGCAAGTAGAAAGTCGAATAAGTCGTCGTCCAAGAAATCTTCGTCAGCGAATGGGGCAGCATCTCTCTCTTCCTCATTAATGGTTGGGATTACATTCATTACTTCAAGAACGTCATCTTCCTCCAATAATCCTGTTTCTTCTTTAATTTCTTCTTGTTCTTCAAATTCAAGTAAACTTTCAAGTTCCGATAAATAACCAATTTCTTGCTTTGTGTCTATTTCCATATTTTCGACTACTTCTATTTCATGATCTCTTTCGGTTAGAAATGAAAGGTCCTCATCAATTGTATCAGGTTCGCTGTTACTGTTTATTTTCTTATTTACCATAATAAGAGGTAATTCGTCATTTTCTTCAAATACATTTTCAGCTATTAGGACTGTCTTTTCTTCAGCTTCAAGTAAACTTTCATGTTCCGCCAAATAGCCATCTTCTTGCTGTATATCTTCTACTAATTGTTGAGATACCTCTACTTCACTTTCTTTTTCAGGTAGTACTAGAAGTTCTTCAACATTAATGTTTTCTTCCATATCAGAGTTTATCGGTAATAGATCCTTTTCTAAATGAATAGTAGCGGCAGTACTTACTAATAAATTATCATCCATTACAAGCAAATTACTATCTTCTATGCTTTCTTTTTCGTGCTTAAGGTTAAAGTCATGTAAATCTTCATCTATTACTTGCTCAGGTCCTGAATTCTCCTTATTAAGGAACGATCCCAAACGACTATTCATAAAGTAGGCAACAAAAAAGACGAGCGCCAAAATGATTAATGCTGTTTGCCATAAAGGAAAAGTCGACACTGCAGCTAGTCCTCCAAGCGCCACTAAAAAACTAGCTAATACAACTAGGAACTTCCCCTTAAGGGTGTATCCCAAAGGTAAAAAAGATATTATTAACGTTAGTACAAGCATAGAACCTAAGGCCCATATCATTGACTGCATCCATTCACTCCGCCTTTTTATTAATGTTTAGTACTATTAAACTACATTTTACTTCAAACAGTTATATTTTTTATTGTTATCTTCTAAAATTAGACAAAATTCGTCTACTAAATATTGTATAATACAATTGAGTATTTTAAAAGAACTGGAATCATTTATGGGTAAAACTTACTAATAATTTTTATTTCTATATGATTAAATTAGTAGAAATTGATATTTCCCCTGAAGGGACGGTTAAGGTGATCATGAATCAAAATGAAAAAGGGGTTACGTTAATAGAGGTACTTTTATCAATTGTTATACTTTCTATTATACTTTTAACAACTATGAAATTTTTTCCACAAATGGGACTCCTGAATACCCAAAACCATGTAAAGACTCAAAGTATTAATACTGCAAAGGATATTCTGCTCGACTGGCAAAAGAAGAAAGAATTGGATGACTTTTTTAATACCCCTGATGTACTAATTATCCCTGAGTATAAACAAATTGAGGGAGATAACTATCTTTTTGAAACTACTAAAGGGGACTTTTTTGTAAAAATAACTATTAAAATAAATCCAAGTAGTCGGTCGAGTATTTATAACACGCATCTCATAAATGTTAAATTGTATAAATTGGATAAACGAGATTCTGTTGTAAGTCAAACTTACGGTTACGTTAAAATAAAGTAAGGAGATGACGTTATTGAATCAAGCCGAGCGTGGCTTAACGCTAATAGAGGTTTTAGCCACTTTAACCATTTTTTCGATTGTAAGTGTCATTATATGGAGTGTCTTTTTTCAAGGCTTTAATTTTTCTCAAAAAGCAGTTTCAAAAAATTTAATGATCCAAGAAACAAACCTTCTCGTTACCAATTTAACAAAAATCCATCAAACTTCCAGTGAGTATAAAATCATACCCTCTGGTGTTAATAATTGTGAAATTACCATAACCTCTAAAAAGTGGGATAAAGCGTCGAATAAGAATGTCGCCCAACCCAACCAGGTTTTGAGCCATTCCCAAATATGTTTCGATTTAGTTTTTGATATTAAGAATACTGAAGAAAACATAGATCCGGATTTAATCCTGCCAAATAAAAATGATGTTTCTCTCACTATTACTGCCAAGGACAAAAATCATTCTGAAAATAAGGTAAAAACGGACACATATCTCTATCGATTAAAGGGGGTTGGTTATTAGTGAACAATAAGACGAGTGAACAAGGTTATGCCCTTGTAACCGTAATGATTATTGTAACAGTGTTTACGATTTTGTTTCTTGCCTTTATGGGTCAAGCCTTTAACAGTGTAAAACAAAACCAAACAGTTGAAAAATCATCACAATCCGTAGCATTAGCAGAAATGGGTGTTTCCTATTATGATGTTGCCATCCAAAAAATTTTCGAAGATCTAAAAGGTGAAGTTAAAGAAAAAGTTGAAAATAAAACCTTTATAGAAGAGTCACAAATTATTGATTACTTGAAAACAGAATTAAGAACCCGAATAAAAAATATTCCCCCAACATCTGATTCAATCGATGATGGAGCATCTTTTACAATTGAAAAAAGTGTAAGTGATCAGAATAGTATTGATGAAGCAACTGATAAGATAAAGGTTACTACATCTGGAAATCTACTAAAAATAAATTTAATAGTTATCGGCTTAAAAAAAGACGATGATACTAAACTGGATGTAGAAATGGTGATTAATAACCTTTCTGATATAGATATTGTGACTACAGCACCTGAGAACCCGCCTGAAATTTCATTTGGTAAAGTTACAAAACCAGATAAAATTAACGTAGGATGCAATAACCCCACTTCGTTCAAGGATCTTAACAAAGAAACGGGTAATAGTGGTAATGGAAAAAGCGGTAATAGTGATTTAAACTTCACATGTCCCGGTGTTTATATAGACACACCCAATACTGCCAATGGAAGTAGAACTTATACAGAAAATAATAGTGTAGATGTTTCAAGTTTATACTCAATCATAGATTTGATTTTTACAAGCAACTTAAACAATTCGGGTTCAATAGACATTTACGCAAAATCACTTAAGATTGGCCAAAACTTCAATAATCCATCAGGTGTAACAGTTGAAACAAAAGAAAATCTCTCTATCGGCAGTAATATTAATGGGAATAATGTAAATAAATTGAATTTTTATGTGGGTGGACTTTTTTTTAGTGAAGGACAACTTAATTTACAAAAAGAATCTCATATACTAATAAGGGGAACTAGAACTCAAGAGGAGATTAACAATAAAATTGTCTCGAAAATTACGAAAGAATTGGACATTGATAGTACTTCTGCTGTATGTGTGAATGGTGATATAAAGGTTAGTTCAATAAATAATAACGGAGAATTTATTATTAGAGGAAAGATCTATAACTTGGATGGAACAACACCTTATAATACAGCTTTGATGGGGAAACCGCCTGTAATTGTAAATAGTAGTAACCAAAACTCCTTTCAAAAACAGTGTCTTAATACTTTTGAAGATGCATCAACAAACTCCATTGATTGGGGAAGTTTAACAAATACAATGGTTAATGATGTTGTTTATCAATAATAGTATATGCAAAATTTAAAACAGACTGCTGAACCTTATTTTTTGGTATAAAACAGTCTGTTTTTTATTGTTGTTAACCTATCCTATAATACGAAGAATACTGCCCAATGACCGTCAGTTGTTATTTTTCCCTAACCGCTGTTACATCACTGAAATTAGCCGTCGAAGCTGTTCCGCTCGTTTCAAAAAAGGATAAATCATCAATAATTGGCATGCCGTAAGTAATACTGCTGCCTCCGGAAACTTGAACTGAATTTGAGACAACAGATCCTGATAGTTTTGCCCCGTCCGAGAAGATTACATTCGCATTTGGGGCATACACCAAGCGAATATTTACAACGGTCCCACCAGAAAAGGTTAAATTCTTTCCTAGAGATACGATGTGACCTTGAAACCCTGCACCATTCGTAAATGTTACATCTGCTTGCTCTACAAATAAAGAGCTGTATACCTTTGTGCTGCCACCAAAATTTAAAGCTGTTGACCCCTTATAAAAAATCTCCAGTTTATCCGTTTTATCAGAACTATTAATGATACTCCCAGAACTCATTGTGAATTGATTATTCACATAAATTTTAAGTTTTCCAGTTCCAATAATATTAATATATCCATAAGGCAAATTTAACTGGTCCACAATTAAATTCCGATTACTGCTGCCAATGTTTATATTTAAGATCGCGCCTCTATCGAGTGTAATGGATGAATATTTCATATCCTGATCCATAGTTAAAGAAAGACTACCGGAAGATTTATTAATTACACCTTTATTGATCCCAATCGGAAAAGTCTGGGGAAATTCTGGCATAATAAATGAGGTCTTCGGTACCGGTGTCGGGGATTTTAAAACATTAGATGTCGAATTATAAATCACATCACTTTTCCCGTCTGGACCTACGTAAATATTTCCCGTAATATTGGCATTCCCGCCGAGGACAATGGATCTAGCTGTAGATGAATTAGTCCCTACAGCTCCATAAATAGTTTGCCCCCCTTTGCCGGACATATCGATTAAATTATCTACCAATACAGCTGTATTAAGCATTGCCTTAACCGTTTTTCCAGGATTCCAGATTATATTAAATGTCTTTTCCACAGTCCTTGAACGATGATCGATTGTTCCTTCAGAGGTAATGATGTAGTCTCTGGTCCCGGAATTTGTATTATAAGATGGTCCTTTAGATATTTTAACTTTTGCGGTCGGTTTCTGACCAAATGAGGTTTCAAAAATCCCATCAGGAACGGGTGTCCATTGATCTAATTTAAAAATTCCTTCAGCATCATTATAAAATTTATTCATATCGCTTCCCTTGTTAAGATCAGTGATACTTTTTTGAATATCGTTCATTTTATAGGTAATACCAGATTCAGCTATATAATAGGAAGATTGGTAGTTTTGTTCACCAGAGCTCATTTTCATATTATTGATCGCAAGCCCTGAAATGGCTAGTCCTAAAATTGAAATAACTACGAAAATCATGATTACGATAAGCAGGGCAGCGCCCTTCTCATTATTTGATAACATGATTGTTTTAAGCCTTTCCTTCATAAAATCACCCTAGTCTCTAATATAAATAATGGTTTCAGGAATAGATCCAATTGATAAGTTGATTTGATTGCCGCTTTTGGACACGGAAAATTTGTTAATATTTGAAAAAAAGGTCTCGTTATTTTTTTTTAGATTGGTACCATCTAGCTTATAAACATCTATTCCATTTATCGTTAATACATTTACAGCATTAACTTCAATCTTATTCGCCTTTCTAATTTCTTTTGTTATAAGATTGATGGCTAGTCGATCATTTGATTGTGTCTGTATTTCATTTGATTGAGCTTTCATTTGCGATTGTCCAAATAAATGCACAGAATTTGCTACAAGCAGGATGACTGATAGCAGAGTAATGGCTGCTAAAACTTCAACTAATGTCACACCATTTTCATTATTTTTCATCGACTCACCTATTTCCACGATAATAACATTTCCATTTGGGCTTCTTGATCAATTTTTTTATCATCCTTAAAGACCTTAACAATGACTTTTCCTAAACCAGAGGAGACATTTTTTAATTCAACGAACACATAAAAACCAGATTTGGTAAGTCCAAAACAATTGCTGCAAGAACTATCGGGTTTAAAGCTTTTTGCTTGAATAAGGGTTGATAAGTTTGCCAAGGAAGGTACAGATAAGGATTTATTCCAATTATAAATTTCCTCCATTTGCGTTTCTGCTAAATAGGTAGTGTCAGTAATATTCTTGGAAACCTTATTAACCTTTGTAGACTGTGTAAAGAAGGAGAGAAGAGAGATAATAATAATCGACAGGATTAACATTGAAGCTAGTATTTCAATTAAAGTTAAACCTTCTTGAGAGGAGAACCGTGAAGAAGGGTTTTTCATATATCTTAATCATCCTTTTATATTGATTAATTAGTAATAAAACACCAGATTTCTACATATTTCTACAAAATTTTAATAGTAGTTTATCAGCATTCTTTTTAGTAAGCAATACAAATATAGTACCATCATAAAAAATTAGTCATAAATTTGAATCTAAAAGACACAATTAAGGGACTTACTACCAGTCGTTAAAATCCAACTAATAGTAAGTCCCTTTTTAATGCTTTATTAATATAACTATTTAACAAGACGAATACTCTGCCACCCGATTCCTGCCCGCCCTTTTCGCTCCCACATACAACGCACGATCTGCATGTCGTATCAATGCCAATGAATCTTCCGCATCCTCTGGTGCAGTCGCAACTCCAATAGAAGCGGTAATCATTACTTGTTGCTGCATTAGGTCTAAGGACTCACGAATCGTAAATGGCCAATTCGCAATGGATTGTCTAATTAGTTCTGCCATTTTATAGGCTTCTTCCTTACTTACATCCGGTAAGAGAACAACAAATTCCTCTCCGCCATAGCGAGCAACTGTCCCTCTGCCTCCCATTAACTTCGTTAGTCTGTTCGCCATTTCACGAAGAATTTCATTTCCACTTTGATGTCCAAAGGTATCATTTACTTGTTTAAAGTGATCAATATCTAAGATGACTAGTGAAAGCATTTGACGTTCAAAGCTTGCTAACTTTTCGAATTCCCTTGTGAGCATGCCTTCAAAGTAGCGGTAATTATATAAATTTGTTAAGGCGCACCGTTCACTTTGTCGTTTTGTTTGCTCAAAATTGTTGGCGTTTTCAATTGCTACGGCAAGATGCGAACAAAGTATATCAATAATCATCAGCTGTGATTTATGGTAGGCACGTTTTCGCTTGGATGCTAGCATTAAGACACCGATCAATTTATTACTTCTTATAATGGGCACACCTAAAATACTTTCTGTGTCCCTTGGAATGGTACCAATATCAAATTGGCGCCACTCTTTCTTGGAATTAAATAAGAAGGATTTTTGTTTCGCCAAAACCATTCCGCTTATTCCTTTATTTTGCAGGAATGACTGATTTTCATTCGGCATAATAGCCCCAGCTTCCATCTGCCGAATTAATTGCAGCTCATCCCCCTTTGCCTCCAATATATAAGCATAATCCACAGGAATCATTTCCTTAATTTTCTGAATAAACAAATTGAGGACATCATCCACATATAAACGTTCAGCCAATTGATGACCAATTTCCGCAGCTTTTTGTAAATATTCATTAATTTTTTCACTAGAATAATAGAGATTAAAGATAATTGATAGACTGACAAAGGGGATTCCAACAAACAAAAGAGCTAATATATGTATCTCCATCTGATTGTAAAGAATGTATAACACAAAACCAATTGGGAGTGTGATAAATGTAGTAATGGTCTCGACGATGAAGTCTTTTCCAAAATAGGACTCCTTTATTTTGTATATAAAATAGAGGTTACATGAGAAAATAATTTGGTTCACCACATAGGAAGTTATTAAGTATAATACGGCAAGCCATAAGGACCTTGAGTCATCTGCAAGGTTAGGACCAGGCTCCCCGCCAAATATGATGTATAATAGACCACTAAAAAATGATACGATAAAAAACATAATCAAATTAAGCGGCAATCGGAAATATTCTCCCTTCCGAAGGACCCTTAATCTAAGAAGTAAAACAACAACTGCGATTTGGGCGAAGATTATTTCTACAAAAAGCCCAAACATTAAAAAGGTAGCCAGCGCCACCCATTGAATTAAAAAAATAAACATATCATTAATCACAATCGGAGTTGCAGCCACGACAGACGTTAACAGAAAAAAGGCTAACACATCTAACCAATGTCCAGAAAGTTCAGGAGGATAAGTTTTATAGGTGTACCACAATCCTGCTGGAACCAATAGGATCCAGACAAGAAAAATTGCTCGTTTCACTTGCGGTTTTACATCCATTTTTATCCTCCTCTCCAAACAATAGCATGGTAGTTAAAACTCAATTAATCGGAAATAAGTTTCTTAAAATAAAACCACAAAAAATATAGGAAGTATTTACTACATTTTAGTTAAAACTATGAATTCGAGATAACATTATTTTACCATTTTTACTATAGCTTGTCATAAGGAAATGTTAATATTTTTCAAATATTTACAAATAACTGGTTTTGCTTCGGAAATAAAATATAGAGAACCCGTCACCACCAGCATTTCGTTATCTCCTAAATCTTTTATTTCTTCTAATAGATAAGAAGGCCAGTCATCAACGGCAAGTTTATTGGGTGATTGGCTAATATTCAGCAAGTCTTCCGCTCTAGCTGCCCGTGGATAGTCAAAACTTACAAATGTGATTTGATCGGCGACTTTATCAAGTTTCGCAATCATCTCATCTAATTTCTTATCCCTTAATGCCGCAAATACAATTTGGATATTTCGATCCAAGAACCGATTTGATAGTTCATGGGTGAGTGCCGTAATTCCTTCTTTATTATGAGCCCCGTCAATAATCACAAGTGGCTGTTCAGAAAGAATTTCAAACCGGCCCGGCCAATAGGCATTTCTTAAGCCCTGCCTGATGGCATGTTCTGTAATGTTATAAGGGGTATGTTGATTTAAATATTGGGCAGCAAGAACAGCTAATGTAGCATTCTCTGTTTGATGCTGGCCGATCATATTAATTTCTACTTGATTTAATGGATGAAGCGAATGATTGATTGTGAATTTTTCACCCTTTGCATGTGATACATGTTCACCTATTGAAAACTCTTTATTTAATCTATAAATAGGTGCAGATTTCTTTGAAGCCTGCTCCTCGATTACACGTAATGCCCCAGGATGTTTAACTGCTGTAAAGACGGGCGTAGACTCTTTGATTATGCCTGCCTTTTCAAAGGCAATTTCCTCATACGTATTACCGAGGATATTGGTATGGTCTAATCCTATGTTTGTAATGACAGAGACTAAGGGATGAATAATATTAGTTGAATCAAACCTACCCCCTAACCCAACCTCATAAACGACAATGTCCACATTACTTAAATGGGCAAAATAATAGAAGGCCATGGCCGTGATGACCTCAAATTCAGTCGGTCCTCCAAGCTCCGTTTCTTCTAATTCATCTGCTAGCGGTCTAATCACATTAGTTAGTTGTAAAATCTCTTTATCAGTGATTGGTTTTCCATTAACACTAATTCGTTCATTAAATTGCTCAATATAAGGTGAGGTAAACGTTCCGACCGTATATCCCCCCGCTTGGAGAATCGACTGCAAGAAGGTAACGGTTGAGCCCTTGCCATTAGTGCCCCCCACATGGATTGATTTGATTTTATTTTCAGGATGGTCAAGCTTGTCCATCATCCATTCCATTCTTGTTAACCCTGGTTTAATCCCAAGCCTTAATCTCGCATGAATCCATTCTAGGGCTTCTTGATAGGTTGTAAACATTTTGGTAACACCCCTTTTAATATAAGCAAGACGAATCCAGATTTGAATTCGCCTCACTTTTAGCTGTTTATCCTCTTAATTCTTTAATCCTTGCTTCCACAATACTTCTCTTTTCGAGATAGTCACTTTCCTTAGCACGCTCTTCTGCCACAACGCTTTCAGGGGCCTTTTTCATGAAGCCTTCATTGCTTAATTTCTTTTGAACACGGTCTACTTCTTTATTTAACTTTTCATATTCTTTTTCAAGACGAGCAATTTCTTCGTCAATGTTAATCAAGCCTTCAAGCGGCAGAATGATTTCCAAACCTGTAATAACGGCAGTCATGGCCTTTTCAGGGGTCTCTATGTCAATTCCCATTTGCAATTCTTCCGGATTACAGAAGCGTTCAATATAGGTACGGTTATTTTCGACCGTTTTTAGAACGGATTCATCCTTTGCCTTAACCAGCATTTTGATTTTCTTGCTCATTGGTGTGTTCACTTCAGCACGAATATTACGGACAGAGCGAATCATTTCCATTAATAGTTTCATGTCTTGCGCCGCTTGCTCATCGGAGAACTCTGGTTTTACCACTGGCCATGACGCAGTCGTAATGGACTCGCCTGCATGTGGGAGGTTCTGCCAAATTTCCTCGGTGATAAATGGCATGAATGGGTGTAATAAACGCATGGTTTGATCCAGTACATAGGCAAGAATGGATCGTGTTGTTTTCTTCGCTGCTTCATCTTCCCCATATAATGGAAGCTTCGCCATTTCAATATACCAATCACAGAAGTCATCCCAGATAAAGTTATATAAAGCACGGCCTACTTCACCGAACTCATAGCGTTCAGAAAGTTTGGTTACATGGTCAATTGTCTCATTTAATTGGGTCAAAATCCATTTATCTGCAACAGATTTTTCACCGCTAAAATCAATTTCTTCATACGTCATGCCGTCCATATTCATTAACGCAAACCGAGAGGCATTCCAAATTTTATTAGCGAAGTTCCAAGTTGATTCCACTTTTTCATAACTGAAACGTAAATCCTGACCTGGTGAACTTCCAGTAGATAAGAAGTATCGTAAGGCATCGGCACCATATTTTTCTATCACATCCATTGGATCCACGCCGTTGCCAAGCGATTTACTCATTTTACGTCCTTGCTCATCACGAACCAGACCGTGAATCAGTACATCTTTAAATGGACGTTCGCCTGTAAATTCAATGCTTTGGAAAATCATCCTTGATACCCAGAAGAAAATGATATCATAGCCTGTTACAAGGGCATCAGTAGGGAAATAACGTTTGTAATCGGCTGCTTCTTTATTTGGCCAGCCCATGGTCGAGAATGGCCATAGTGCTGAACTAAACCAAGTATCTAATACATCTTTATCTTGCTCCCAGTTTTCAGCATCTGCTGGTGCTTCAATTCCAACATACACTTCACCTGTTTGCTTATGATACCAAGCTGGAATACGGTGACCCCACCATAGCTGTCTTGAAATACACCAGTCGCGGATATTTTCCATCCAGCGCAAGTACGTTTTTTCAAAACGGTCTGGAACAAAGTTTACTTTATTATCTTTGTTCTGCAGGGCAATGGCTTCATCTGCGAGTGGCTGCATTTTTACAAACCATTGAGTAGACAGGTACGGCTCTACAACCGCTCCACTGCGTTCAGAATGTCCAACGGAATGCATATGGTCTTCAATCTTGAACAGAACGCCTAAATCTTGCAGATCTTTAACAATTTGCTTGCGGCATTCAAATCGGTCTTGTCCTTGATACTTGCCTGCTTTTTCATTCATCGAGCCGTCTTCGTTCATTACAAGAACGCGCTCTAGATTGTGACGATTACCAACCTCAAAGTCATTCGGGTCATGTGCAGGGGTAATTTTCACTGCCCCAGAACCAAATTCCATATCCACATAATCATCACCAACGATTGGAATCTCACGGCCAACAATTGGTAAGATTACCGTTTTGCCGATTAAATGCTTGTAACGTTCATCCTCTGGGTGAACAGCAACAGCCGTATCACCAAGCATGGTTTCTGGTCTCGTTGTAGCAATTTCAATTGAGCCAGTGCCGTCTGCAAGTGGATATCTTAAATGATAAAAAGCACCTTGAATATCCTTATAAATAACTTCGATATCGGATATGGCCGTTTTCGTAGATGGATCCCAGTTAATAATATATTCGCCACGATAGATCAGGCCCTTATTATAAAGAGTAACAAACACTTCACGAACCGCATCTGATAAGCCTTCGTCAAGAGTGAAGCGCTCACGGCTGTAGTCAAGGCCTAAGCCTAATTTTGACCATTGCTCACGGATGTGGGAGGCATACTCTTCCTTCCACTTCCATGTTTCCTCAACAAACTTTTCACGTCCTAAATCATAACGGCTCGTGCCTTCTTTGCGGAGTTTTTCTTCAACCTTTGCTTGTGTTGCAATCCCGGCGTGATCCATCCCAGGGAGCCAGAGGACATCGTATCCTTGCATCCGTTTCATGCGGGTCAGAATATCTTGTAAGGTTGTATCCCAGGCATGACCTAAGTGCAGTTTTCCCGTAACGTTTGGCGGCGGGATGACAATCGTATAGGGCTGTTTTCCTTCATCGTCCTTTGCCTCGAAGAACTTCCCTTTCAGCCACCATTCGTACCGTCCTTTTTCAATCGATTGCGGATCATATTTGGTCGGCATCGTTAATTCTTTTGTTTCCATCTATATTCCTCCTTCTTGTACCTGCAACAACACAAAAAACTCCATTCGTCATAAAAGGACGAATGGAGTTTGCTTCGCGGTACCACCTTTTTTCCAATCAAATAACATTTGATTGGCGCTCAAATCAGATAACGGATTTCCTCCGTCTTCCACTACTAAGATTGCTCTGTTCACAGAAGAAGCTCTTGGGCGACCTTCTGATGTTCTGCTTAGGAAATCTTCCAGCTCATGATTTCCCTCTCTTTAAGCAGGAGTGCATCGTACTCTTCCCTGTCTTTGCTTTATTTTTAAATTATAATGTTATACTACCCAAAAAAGGGGATGGTCGTCAATCATGATGGCCAAATTTTTTATTTTTTATACTATATGTGCTTAGAATGGTAATGTCGCCTGATTCGATGCAATTTTATTAGAGATATCTACACTTATCGACTTTTCCACTCTTGCTTGACTAAGGGGTAAATGTGCTTGTCCCATGGAAATCCCTAAGATGGACCAAAATAAAGGGGCAACAGGGACAGTGCTTATATTAAAAAATGCCTGCACTAAATAGCCAAAAATAATTGCTTGTAATCCATAAAGAATAATTGCCTCATTGCCTTGCGTTCTTTTTACAGCTTGGAAGGTTTTCCTGATTACCACAAATAACAAGAGTAAGTAGGTCAATAATGCCGGCGTTCCTAAGGTAATCGCAATTTGTATATATTCGTTATGGGCTTTATCCACTTTCGTGTTGGGGCTGCCTAAGAATTCCTGAAGTTCACTTGGGGTAGCCGGGAACACAAATTCAAAGGTATCAGGACCAGAACCAATCCAGAAATAATCCTTTACAAGTGGTAATGATTTTTTCCAGATAAAAAATCGTGAAGACCCTTCATGGCCAGTACTTTGATTAGTTGCAATGCTAACCGAGTCGGTCACAACTGAATGAATCCGTTGAGTATAAAACCCGTTTTCAGACATATTAATTGCTAAAAGTAAACAGCCTAGGGTAAATAATAATAAAATCCACCTTTTCCACAAGTATTTTCTCTTCAAAACGACAAAAATCGTTAAAAAAGCAGCTCCGAAAAAAACTCCCACATAACCACTTCTTGTACTTGAAAAAATAAGTGCCATAAAAGCTAAACAGGTCGTTATAAAGTAAAGGGAAGTAGTCTTTTTATTGTTCGTTGTTAAATACATGGTCAGTGCAACTAGCAAGGCGATAACAAGATACGATCCAAAGAAGTTAGGGTTATCAAAAAATGTATAGGTTCCCGTGTAACCCCGCATGGCGCTGTTCCTCGGAAGAAAATCTAATGAATAGTGCTGTAAAATTCCATAGATCGAAACAATGATCGAAACAACGGCGATTCCTGATAATACTTTTTTCATCTTTTTCACATCTATTAATCGATAGGAAAACAGCAAAATACTAAAATAACAAAAATAGGTAATCAGCCCTTCACACCGGTCCAATGTACCATGTACAGCCGTGTATGTATAATCAGAAAAAGCGGTGGAAATTTCAATTAAGGTTAATAAGATGAGTAAAATAATCTCGAATGAGGAATTCCTTTTTTCAGGTAAAAGCATTCGATATTTTTTTGTAAAAATAAGGTATAGCCAGGCAGCTAGTACAAATAGATAAAGGTAGTCCGTCTTTATTGTTGTATAGTACGGATCAAATCCCCAAGGATAAATCAAAAGTGGAAAAAGTATGATAAACCAATACATTAAATTAACTCCCTTTATTATGTATCTTGAAAAATAATCCAAAAGTAACTGGAAAATCAATTCCTTCTCAATTATTCCATGAGTTATGGGACTTTTCAATCAGAAATTTATGGGGTCTTTTGTTTTAGTGAGGAGAATTTATAATAATCTGGGAACAAACTGGGTGAAATGAATATACATAAATAAATGCCATATTCCTTTGGGGAGGTTCTTAGGTGAAGCGCAATAATTTCCACAAATATAAATTCCGTCCCTGGTTCATTACCTCACGCCGAATAGCCGCTCAATTTATTGTACCATTTAGTATTTTTCAATTAATCCGAACACTTTTTTTACCCACCATTTTAGATATATTATTATTAACCATTTTCCTAGTGATTGCCGTTTCCATCTATTTTGAAATTATTTAAGGAGCCCTTTCTGCAGGTTTTTACTGCGGCTGGGCTCCTTCTTTTGCTTGCTTCTGTTGTTTTTCGATTTCTGTTATGCGCATCACCACATATTCAGAGTTTTTCAAATGCCAATAGCGGTGCTGCAGCTGACGAACAAATTTTATTTCATTCTTTTTGCCTTGTTTGCGATAATAACTTTCTGCCACTTGCATGATGGGAATCGGCAATGCTAAATAGCTGTAGAATAATAGCTTCTCATCCTCTTTAAAAGGAAAATACTTAAAGTAATGGTACACCCAATCAATCGCTGTATCATTCCGCTGGGGAGTGGTATCTAGGGCTCGTGATAAATAGGGCAGAAGATCATGTATCGGTGAACCATAACGAGCGTTTTCAAAATTGATAAAAAAGCCATAGCCACGATCATCATAAAGAAAATGTTCCGAGGACAACTTCCCATGGGTGATGACCATTCGGGCCTTTTCTAGTTCTTTGTTAATCTCGTACCATTCTTCAAATTTAGCTTTTGAGAACCGCAGTGCCTGGCTAATCTCGTTGTAATATAAACAATAGAGCAATTCAAAGGGTGACATATACGTCTTCTTCTCACATTCATCGATAAAACCATCCAAGAATTCTTGCTGCTTCTCCATCTCCTGAATCGTTTTTTCATAATGCTCTGTTCGTTCTTCCTTGCTGACGGCGACTTCCTTTGCGGAGAGGGTATGAAGCCTGGCTAATTCACGAAACAACTGATGATGTTTGTGATTACGATCCTCTTTTTGATCATTTGGCATCCAGGGCATTAAATAATAAAGGTTATTTTCATGCAGCACGGCATATCGTCCGTCCATTGTCGGATATATGGGAACAATCCGATTGAAGCCCTTCTGGTATAGAAGGTGAACATGGCGGATAAAATCCGTCCCCGTAGTAGGTGGGATCCTTTTCAAGGCAAAGGTTCCTTTATTCGAATAAACCTTTTGCACAATCCCGTAATCCTCCACAAAATAAGGCTCAATAAAATAATTCCTTAATATCGGTCTAACCGCTTCTAGCTGATTCGAGTCATTCATAGTAACTCAACCTTCTTTCAGAGAAAAACGAAATAAAAAGAAGCTGAGCAGGTCAAAGAAACCCGCTCATCCTTTTCGTTATAGAATTATTTTTTTGCAAGAGTATTAGGAATGTATAATACTTGCCCCTCGTAAACGTCTTGATTGAGTTCTAGATTGTTGACGCGAAGGAGATTTGGAACTGAAACATCATAGCGATCGGCCACGCTTGATACGGTATCACCTTTTTGAACGATACAAATGGTTAATCTCGTTTGCGCTGTTCTTTCATCCTTACGGGCAAAAAACTCCGTTAAGGTCATACTTTTCTTTTTAACTGGCTTCTTCTTTTTCTCTTTTTTCGGAGGCTCTTCCTCTGATGAAGAGGATGAACTTTCTTCAATAATTAATACTTCTTCCTCATGGTGGCCGTGAGGGACATGATCTTCTAAAAAGACCACCTCTACTTCTTCCTCATGGTGGCCTTCACTTCTTGCCTCTTGTAAGTCCCATTCTGGTTCGTATTCTTCCTCTTCCAACTCCACCTGTGGCTGATAATTGAAAGTTGGGAACTTCGGTAACACTTCGACTGGTTCTTCTTCTTGCTGTTTTCGAGCCTCTGCTTCAAACAAGAAGTTATTTTCAAAGCTGCTCTGAATCTGTGGTTGTTCTACTTCAATTTCAATTTCTTGCTCTTCTTCAGCCTCTTCATATTCCGCTTCAGCACGATGAAGAGCCTCGTAAACTTCTTCTTCCTCTGCCTCCAGCTCTGGTTGGTCCAGTTGCTTTTCAGAAGCGTATAGACCGCTGATAGTTAACTCAGCTGATAACTTGAGACAGCTGCGTTCAGGAATTGAGTAATCAAATGATTCTACGAGCACGTCAATATCGTAGATACTTTGAATCCGATTATTTGGAATCGTGATATCGACAGGGAACCGATGTGAAAACTCACAGTTTCCTTCCTCATCGACCTCTGCTACCCTCTCGACAAATTTTTGAGAGGCCACCCCTTCTTCTTCGCTTACTTCGTTTGCATCGTAGCTTTTATACTCACCGGTAAGTTCGAGCGAACCACGTATGGTTACGTACTGATCATTTTCCTGGATGGTAATGTCTGGGTCTAGAGAAATCGAGATAAGCTCTTCGACTTCCTGTCCTTTTCTAAACCACAACGACTCCTCCAAGGAAAACCGCAGGCACGATTGATTCTCCTGGGACAAAGCGACTCCTCCTTTCGTATCCTCCACGCAAAATCACTATGTCACTTACACTTTATGAACCAAAGCTATTTTTTATGATAAAAAAAACACCCACTATTCAAAGTGGGTGCCGATGGATCAATTATTTAAGTTTCGAGAAAGCAACCTCAGCTGCTTGAATGGTCTTTTCAATATCCTCATCAGAATGCTCGGTCGATAGGAATAACCCTTCGAATTGGGAAGGTGGTAAGAATACCCCTTGGTTCGCCATTTCGCGGTAATACTCCGCAAAGAAGTCCAAATTAGACGTCTTGGCTTTATCATAGTTGATGACTGCTTCGTTAGTAAAGAAGAAGCCAATCATTGAACCGGCACGGTTAAAGGAAATCGGAATATCATATTTTTCAGCTGCAGCTTCAAAGCCTTTTTGAAGCATGTCACCTTTACGGATAAACTCCTTATAATCCTCTGGAGTTAACTGACTTAATGTTTCAAGCCCTGCTGTCATCGCAAGTGGGTTACCAGACAAGGTGCCAGCTTGATAAATTGGACCGCTTGGAGCAATTTGCTGCATGATTTCTGCTTTACCGCCGTATGCACCAACTGGCAGGCCTCCGCCGATTACTTTACCAAGACAAGTCAGGTCAGGTGTGACATTGAAATAGCCTTGTGCACAGTTGTAACCTACACGGAAACCGGTCATAACCTCATCAAAAATGAGTAATGATCCATTTTCAGTCGTAACCTCCCGAAGACCTTCTAAGAAGCCAGGGAGCGGTGGAACAAGACCCATGTTACCTGCAACAGGTTCAACAATGATACATGCGATATCCTTGCCATAATGTTCAAAGGCTAACTTAACACTTTCTAAGTCATTATAAGGAACGGTAATGGTATTTTTTGCGAGACCCTCTGGGACACCAGGGCTGTCAGGCAAACCAAGTGTAGCGACACCTGAGCCGGCTTTGATCAATAATGAATCACCATGGCCATGGTAGCAGCCTTCGAATTTTAGTATCTTGTCACGGCCTGTGTAACCGCGGGCTAACCGAAGGGCACTCATCGTTGCTTCTGTGCCCGAATTTACCATCCGCACGACTTCAATCGATGGTACTCGTTCAATTACCAGTTGGGCTAGTTTATTTTCTAATAAAGTTGGAGCACCAAAGCTAGTTCCGAATTCAGCTGCTTTTTTCAAGGCTTCCACCACACGGTCATTGGAATGACCTAAGATGAGCGGGCCCCATGAAAGCACATAATCAATATATTCGTTTCCATCAATATCGTAAATTTTTGACCCTTTTCCTCTTTCCATAAAAATAGGGCTCATATTTACGGATTTAAAGGCACGAACCGGGCTGTTTACACCGCCAGGCATCAAGGGTTGAGCTTCTTTAAATGCTTCAATGGATTTTATATACGAACGCATTTTATTCCCTCGTTTCAAATATGGTCTATTCCTCGTCTTTTAACCAACGGCAAGCATCTTTTGCATGATAGGTAATGATTAAATCAGCACCTGCACGCTTCATACCTACTAACATTTCAAGCACAGTCTTTCTCTCGTCAATCCAGCCGTTTTGAGCTGCTGCCTTAATCATGGCATACTCTCCACTAACGTTATAGATGACTAAAGGTAAATTATAGTTATTTTTCATATCACGAAGAATGTCCAAGTAAGGCATACCTGGCTTAACAATCAAGAAGTCTGCACCTTCAGCAATATCAGATTCTGCTTCTCTAAAAGCTTCCATCCGGTTGGCAGGATCCATTTGATACGTTTTACGGTCGCCAAATTGTGGTGCGCCCTCTGCTGCTTCACGGAACGGTCCGTAGAATGCTGATGCATATTTAACGGCATATGACATGATTGGAATTTCTGTAAATCCTGCTTCATCTAATCCAGCACGAATCGCAGCAACAAAGCCATCCATCATATTCGATGGAGCAATAATGTCTGCACCCGCCTGTGCTTGAGCGACAGCTGTTTTTACAAGCAAGTCGAGGGATTGGTCATTTAGGATTTTATCTCCTTCGACCATACCACAGTGTCCATGGTCGGTATATTCGCAAAGACATGTATCTGCAACGATGATGATTTCTGGAAAGTGTTCTTTTATGTAACGTGTACCAACCTGAACGATTCCATGGTCATGAAAAGCTTGGGTACCGCAGGCATCCTTTGTTTTCGGAATTCCAAATAATAAGACGGACTTAATGCCATGGGCAACGATGTCTTCCATTTCAGCATGGAGATTGTCCATTGACACTTGGAATACTCCAGGCATCGATGAAACTTCCTGACGGATATTTTCGCCTTCATATATAAATAGCGGATAAATAAAATCCTCTGGTCTTAAGTGATTTTCTCTCACAAGCGCACGCATGCTGGCGCTTGAACGTAAACGACGGTGACGATCAAATTGTAAATCCATTATCTTTTACCCCCAATTGTTGTTTTTTACTCTTGGTTCGTGCAACTTACTCGCGGATAGCGTGCTTTTTCTCGCGGATAGTGCAGCCTTTCTCGTGGATAACAACCATTTACTCTCGGATAGCTGCCCTTTACTCTCGAATAGGGCAATTTATTCGCAGATAGCTGCACGAGCGGTTATCAAATCAAACATAACTTTTCTCTAAATAAACGATTGTGCTTTCAATCATACCCTTGACTGTGTACTCCTTTGGGGAGACATGGACTGGCAATCCATAAGACCGCAATTTATCCTCGGAGACTGGACCTATGCAGGCAATGATGCAATCTTTCAGTTGCTCGTCCAACCCGAACTCGGCAACCACCGTCATGAGATGGTCAACGGTCGACGGACTAGTAAAAGTTAGAATATCGAGTTCCCGATTAGCGATCATTCGGGCCAGCTTTACGCGGCTATCCTCAGGCATATAGGTTTCATAGATGACGACTTCATCGACTACTGTCCCTTTCTCTTTTAAAGAGTCAGCAATATACTCACGGGCAAGATTCCCTTTAGGAAGCAATACCCGTGAACCACTCACGACCTTTGGCAAAAACTCCTCGACAAACACTTCTGCCACGTAGGCCGAGGGGACAAATGAAGCCTGAAGTCCTCTCTCCAGCAAACCTTCCGCCGTCTTTTTCCCAATCACTGCGATCTTAGGAAGATCCGCTTCCACTCCATGATAAAAAGAAAAAAAGGTTTCAACCGTTACATTACTCGTAAAAATAATCCAGTCATATGTATCGATTGCCTTCAAACAATCTTGAAGGCGCTGATTATTTTCAATTGGACGAAAAGCAATTAGAGGGATTTCAATTGGAATCCCTCCATACCTTTCAACCAGCTGTGAAAAGGATTTCGCTTGATCTTTTCCTCGTGGAACAAGAACTTTTTTATCAAGCAAAGGGGTTGAATGGATCATTTCCCTTCAAGCTCCCGTTTGACCTTTTCAATCAAGTCTTTGGCTCCTTTTTGAATCAATAAATCAGCCGCCTGGTTTCCTAGCTCTTCTGGGTTTTGACCTCTAAGTTCTTCTTTATAAACCTCTTGCCCTTCTGGAGAAGCAACGAGGACGTTTAAGACCAATTCATCATTTTCTTCCACACGTGCAAAACCGGCAATTGGTACTTGGCAGCCGCCTTCCATTTTTTGAAGGAATGCACGTTCAGCACGAACGGCTCTTTCCGTCTTCTTGCAAGTGAATTTCTCAAATAGCTCAAGTAATTCTTTATCATCTTCACGGCATTCGATTGATAATGCCCCTTGACCAACAGCAGGTATACATTTATCGGCATCAATAAATTCAGTCACCACTTCTTTTGCCCAGCCAAGGCGGGAAAGACCGGCAGCTGCTAAAATAATCGCATCGTATTCGTCTGTTTCTAATTTTGCTAATCTGGTATCAACATTTCCGCGAATCCATTTAATCTCTAAATCTGGACGCTGAATTAATAACTGTGAACTGCGGCGCAAACTGCTTGTACCAATAATAGCCCCCGGCTTTAAATCGTTTAATTTCACATGGCCTTTTGAAATTAAAGCATCACGGTGGTCCTCACGGAAAGGGATACAGCCAATGGTTAGACCTTCAGGGAGAACGGCGGGCATATCTTTCATACTATGAACGGCCATATCAATCTCTTTATCAAGCATAGCTTGCTCGATTTCCTTGACAAATAACCCTTTACCTCCGACCTTTGACAGGGTTACATCTTGGATTTTATCACCTTTTGTGACAATTTCTTTTACTTCAAATTCGAAATTAGGATCAAGCTTCTTAAGCTGTTCCATTACCCAATTTGTTTGTGTTAATGCTAGTTTGCTGCGTCTTGAACCGACAATAATTTTTCTCATGATTGCCTCCTAGGTTATGCATACCATAAATGAAATGATGATAATCGACCAAATAGGAAAAAGTTAATTAGAACGATTAAAAATGATGCGGTATTCCAAATGGCCAATTTTCGGCCAGAAAGATTTTTTACAATCCGTAAATATAAATAAATGCTATAGGCCGTAAGTAACAAGAATGACCCAATTATTTTCATATCGTACCACGGCATCCCAGGAACTTTGAGAAATGCCCACTGTAGACCTAAAATCAGGCTAAGGAGGAGCATGGGTACACCAATAACAGCCAATATGTATGAAGATTTTTCGAGTTTTTCTAAATCAGCCAGGCGAATCAGCCGTTTGCCCCATTTTTTTCCTTTTAATAAATCATATTGTAGTAGATACAATGCTGAAAAAACAAACGATAGAGAAAAGGCCCCATAAGATAGAATGGCCATGGTAATATGAATCAACAACAGTTCGGACACAAGCTGCTTTGCCATGATGTGGGAATGATATTGCATCGGGGCAAAGGTATGAATGGCCATGACCGTAAAACCAAGTATATTGGTAAAAAAGACGATAAAATCCACTTTTAGTAAATGATTTATCCCAATTGACAATGTTACTAATACCCAGGCATAAAAATAGAGCCCCTCAAAAATGGTAAGTACAGGGAACCTGCCAGTTTTCATCATATAGAAAAAGAGAAAAACCGTTTGTAAAATCCACACAAATGCAAGTAACCAGAAGGCAATACGGTTTGCCTTCCGGTTATGGTGAATGAAGTCAAAAAAGTATAACAACACACTGAAGGCATATAGAACAACTGTTAATTCATGAAGCCTCGTCAATAGAGTGTCAACCATAGCAGCAACAACCCCTATGACTGAAAAGAAGCTTGAACTTCTCCAACCGGCATTTTTCTGGTTTCGGCTGTTTTCGAATGTTGTTCTTGAACAAGCTCTTCAATATTAAAGATTTTCATAAAGAAATTCATTGCCTGAACTGCATCTGGTCTTGCCGCTAATTCTTTCGCTTGTAAAATCGGATCTTTTAACATCTGATTGACAATGCTCTTCGTATGTTTATTTAATACTTTCAAGTCGTGATCAGATAAATTTGGCAGCTTTCTTTCAAGACTCACCATGGTTTCCGATTGAATGGCAAGGGCCCTTTCCCGCAATGCTGAAATGACAGGAATCACGCCAAGCATCCCCAGCCAATGATTGAAATCCACAATTTCCTTTTCAATCATTAACCGTATTTTTGACGCTGCTTTTTGACGCTCTTGCAAGTTCGCTTGAACAATTCCCTCTAAATCATCAATATCGTATAAAAAGATATTTTCAAGTTCGGCAATTCTCGGATCCAAGTCACGCGGTACGGCGATATCAACCATAAACAATGGTTTGCCACGGCGTTTTTTCTCCACTTTTGCCATCAATTCTTTTGATATGACAAAATCTTTTGCACCAGTTGAACTGATAAGGATATCAGCTTCTACAAGTGATTTTTCTAATTCCGTAACAGCTTTTGCCTGTCCGTTAAAACGGCTTGCTAGGTCTTTTGCTTTTTCAAACGTACGATTGATGACTGTTACCTGTTTAACACCGTTACCGCTCAAGTTTTGAGCTGCAAGCTCGCCCATTTTTCCTGCTCCAAAAATTAACACATGCTTATTTTCTAATGAACCGAAAATTTTCTTTGCCAGTTCCACCGCTGCATAGCTGACCGAAACGGCATTCGCACCAATTTCTGTTTCAGAATGGGCACGTTTCGCAATGGTAATCGCTTGTTTGAACAAGTGGTTAAATACAGAACCAGTTGTCTCCTCTTGTTGTGCCAACATAAAGCTTGTTCTCACCTGACCAAGGATTTGCGTTTCACCTAATACCATTGACTGAAGACCACACGTTACATTAAATAAATGGTCTACCGCTCCATCGTCTTCATTTACGAATAGAAACGGGGAAAATTCAGCTTGGTCTAACCCAAACCATTCGGACAGAAATTCTTTAATATAATAACGGCCTGTATGTAGTTGATCTACAACGGCATAGATTTCTGTACGATTACATGTAGACAGGATAATATTTTCTAGGATGCTTTTTTTAGAGTTTAACTTTTTAATGGCATCCACAAGGTCGGTTTCATTAAAGGTCAACCGCTCACGGATTTCTACTGGGGCAGTTTTATAGTTAAGACCGATGACTACAATATGCATTTAGTTAATGACACCCCCAATAAGATTACAGTTTGATCTAGGTAAATTATATCACGAGCAAATTCGACTTTTGCTCGAAAATGTGAACATAAAATGAAACAATGTGCTAATATAATATCATCTTGATGATTAATTAACGTTAGCATGGTTTCCTTTATATTTTCTTAAGAGATAATTTTAATATAATTTTTTAAAATACTTCCCTATGTACAGTACCAAAAAAATGGACTAGATTCAAGTGAACCTTACTGGAAGTGGTGTTATCAATGAAAAATCAACGAATTTTCCCAGGAATCATTTTGATTGGATTTGGGGCTTACTTTTTATTGCAGCAAAGCGGCATTACACTTTTTCAAAATTTTTATACATGGCCAACATTGCTTATCATTGTAGGGGCAGCCTTTTTAGGTCAGGGCTATTCGGCAAGGGAATACGAAGCCATTCTTCCTGGGGTGATTATGAGTGGATTTGGTCTTCATTTTCATCTTTCCGGCCACGCATCCTTTTGGCCTACTAATATGATTGGGATGTTAATCCTTATCATCTCGGTAGGATTTTTCCTTCGTTTTCAAAAAACAAACAATGGTTTATTCCAAGCGTTTCTTTTTCTCATTATAGCGGTACTGCTGCTATTTTATGATAAAATAGCCGGCTATTTTGGTCTGTTACAAAATGGGATGAGCTTTATTTGGAGATTCTGGCCCGCACTCTTAATTGTTGTTGGTATTTATTTTTTACTAAAAAAGAAAAAATAACCGTTTTGCGCACAAACAGCTGCGCAAAGCGGTTATTTTTTTATCATGTTAGGTTTTTATTTGCGACTTTTAAGGGTTTATTTGCGAATCTTGACCGTTAATTGCGAATTTGAGTGGTTTATTTGCGAATCTAACCCGTTTATTTGCGAATCACGAAAAACCCATTTACATATAGCTTTTAAGAATCGACCATGCCTCATCTTTCCCTAGACCTGTTTCAGATGAAAACAGAACAATATGGTCGTTGGCATCGATGTCTAAGGTTTCGCGGGTTACCTTCAAATGTTTTTGCCATTTCCCTTTTGGAATTTTATCCGCCTTCGTGGCGATGATGATCACGGGAATTTCGTAATGCTTAAGAAAATCATACATCATCACATCATCATTTGTGGGTGGATGGCGTAAATCGACGATCAAAACAACCGCCCGCAACTGTTCACGTGTAGTAAAATACGTTTCAATCATCTTTCCCCAAGCAGCCCGTTCAGCCTTTGAGACCTTTGCGTAGCCATACCCAGGGACATCAACAAAATGCAGAATTTCATTAATAAGGTAAAAATTCAATGTTTGCGTTTTACCAGGCTTAGATGAAATTCTCGCTAGCCCTTTTCGGTTAAGCAATTTATTGATAAAAGAAGATTTGCCCACGTTTGAGCGTCCTGCAAGAGCAAATTCCGGCAGTTCTGTCTCCGGATATTGTTCCGGTTTCACTGCACTGATGATAATTTCTGAACTAACTACCTTCATTGAGTACTCCCTTCTAATAGGGCACGTTTCAACACTTCATCTACATGGGAGACAGGGACAAATTCCAATTCATTCCGAACGCTTTCAGGAATATCATCCAAGTCCTTTACATTATCTTTTGGAATGATGATGGTCTTCAACCCGGCCCGATGAGCACTTAGCGATTTTTCCTTTAACCCGCCGATTGGAAGAACTCGGCCTCTTAGCGTTATTTCGCCTGTCATGCCGACTTCACGCCGAATGGCTCTACCAGTTAAAGCGGACACAAGTGCTGTAGCCATCGTAATTCCTGCGGATGGGCCATCCTTTGGAACGGCGCCCTCTGGAACGTGAATATGGATATCATATTTTTCATGGAAATCTTCGTCAATACCAAGCGTGCTTGCTTTTGAACGGACATAACTGAAGGCAGCTTGGGCTGATTCCTTCATCACATCACCAAGTTTACCTGTTAACACGAGTTTGCCTTTACCTGGCGCTAAAGAAACCTCAATTTGCAAGGTATCTCCGCCAACCGTCGTGTAGGCTAATCCAGTTGCAACACCTACTTGGTCTTCCGCTTCGGCCATTCCATAATGAACCCTTGGTTTGCCTAAAAATTCTTCCACATTCTTCTCGGTAATAATGACACGCTTCTTCTCTCCAGCCACAATAATTTTGGCTGTTTTTCGGCAAATCTTTGCCATCTGTCGTTCAAGACTCCGAACACCGGCCTCGCGCGTATAATAACGGACGATTTTCAAAATGGCATCATCACGTACTTGAAGAATCCCTTTTGTTAGACCATTTTCTTTGATCTGTTTTGGCAGCAAGTGATCACGGCAGATGTGAACTTTTTCAATTTCGGTATAACCCTCAATCGATATAATCTCCATCCGATCCAACAGCGGGCCAGGGACAGTCGATAAGTTATTAGCTGTCGCGATAAACATGACTTTTGATAAATCATACGTTTCTTCTATATAATGATCGCTAAAATTATGATTTTGTTCTGGGTCCAATACTTCAAGCATGGCGCTGGATGGGTCACCGCGGAAATCGCTGGACATTTTATCAATTTCGTCTAATAAAAAGACTGGATTAATCGTTCCTGCTTTTTTCATTCCTTGAATGATCCGGCCTGGCATTGCCCCAACATAGGTACGGCGATGACCACGGATTTCTGATTCATCTCTTACACCACCGAGTGAAACACGGACAAAATTACGATTAAGCGAGGTGGCAATCGAACGTGCAAGACTCGTCTTCCCAACCCCTGGTGGTCCCACAAGACACAAGATTGGTCCTTTTAGGGAATTAGTTAACTTTTGAACCGCTAAATATTCAAGAACCCGTTCTTTGACCTTTTCAAGACCATAATGGTCATGATTTAAAATTTTCTCTGCACGAAGGATATCGATGTCATCCTTCGTTTTGGAAGACCACGGGAGGGAAATCAACCAGTCAATATAGTTACGGATCACAGCACTTTCCGCTGAACTGGATGGCACTTTTTCATAGCGGTCCAGCTCTTTCATGGCTGCCTTATGGACATGTTCAGGCATACCCGCTTGTTCTATTTTCTCCGTCAATTCAGCAATTTCGCCGGTTTTTCCTTCTTTATCGCCCAATTCCTTTTGAATTGCCTTCATTTGTTCACGAAGATAATATTCCTTTTGTGTCCTTTCCATCGAACGTTTGACACGTTGACCAATCTTTTTCTCGAGATTAAGGACTTCTTTTTCATTATGAATCGTATCGATGACACGGTTAACACGGTCTTTAATATCAATCAATTCAAGAATCTCTTGTTTTTCCTTGAGTTTAATTGGCAAATGAGAAGTGATAATATCTGCCATCCGGCCTGGTTCTTCAATATCCGCCACAGTGGCATAGGTCTCTGCGGAGATTTTTTTCGATAACTTTATGTATTGTTCGAAATAATCAAGCATGGTTCTCATCAAAGCTTGATCTTCTACATCCTTGTGTTTAGGATCCTCATAGGTCACAATACTAACGGAGTAATAGTCCTCTTCTTCATAAAAAGAAACCACTTCCGCTCTATTCAAGCCTTCTACCAATACACGAATGGTTCCGTTTGGCAGTTTAAGCATTTGTTTCACCTTTGTTAATGTTCCCAGTTTATATAAGTCCTCTTCAGTTGGCTCATCAATAGAGACATCCTTTTGAGTGGTTAAAAAAATTAGGTGGTCATCTACCATTGCTTTTTCCAGTGCCTGCACAGATCTTTCACGGCCTACATCTAAATGAAGGACCATGGTGGGATAAACAAGCAATCCTCGAAGCGGCAGGAGGGGGACGATCAATTCGTTCTGTTTCGCCATAATAATGCACCTCCACATGCAATTTCTTTTTTTCTACTGCAAAGCAGAATAGTCTTTGTTGTACAATTCTATCTTATTTAGTTTTTCGTGTCTATTTTTAGAGATGCTGCCTAAACTCTTTTCAATATAATTATTTTCCCCAATGATACCGTTTTCCTTCCTATAAAACAAAAATTGTCTCAGCTTTATATATACAAAGAAAACTTCGGCTTGTTTTTTTAGACAAACCGAAGTTTTGGTTTTAAATAGACTCTTTTTTTGTTAATTCGATTGATGCTGGAATGACCTCAGGTTTTGGATAGGCATTCACTAAAGCAATTTCAAATACTTCATGCAAATGGGTAACAGGGACAATGGTAATTCCGCCGATTTCATTTAGGATTGTTTGCATATTCTCTTCCGGAATAATGACGGTTTTGGCCCCGGCTTTTTTCGCTGCCTTCACCTTTGGATAGACGCCGCCAATCGGTTTCACATTACCGTGGATACTAATTTCACCCGTCATGGCAACCGTGTTATCAATCGGGATCTTATAAATCGCCGAGTATATTCCCGTTGCCATCGCAATTCCGGCCGATGGACCATCAATGGGAACACCGCCAGGAAAATTAACGTGAATATCATAATCATTGGCTGGTACACCCATCGACCGCAGCACGGTTATAACGTTTTCAATCGAGCCCCGGGCCATACTTTTACGGCGAATCGATTTTCCTTGTCCGCCAATACTTTCTTCTTCGACAATCCCTGTAATATTAATCGAGCCCTTGTCTTTCGCTGGGATGACGGTGACTTCAATTTCAAGCAACGCCCCAGAATTCGGGCCATATACTGCCAAGCCGTTTACAAGCCCTACGTGTGATATGTCGTTGATTTTTCTTTCCATTCGCGGCGTCATTTGACTTGAATGGATTACCCATTCAATATCTTCATCCTTGATAAAATTGCGATCCTCCGTAATCGCGAGGCCTGCTGCAATTTGAATCATATTGACCGTCTCGCGGCCGTTTCTTGCATATGTAGATAAGGTGTCAACACCCGTTTTATTTATTTGCATATTCACTTTATCGGCTGCTTTTTTAGCAACCGTAACAATCTCTTCCTGATTTAAATCCCGGAAGAAAACCTCCATACAACGGGAACGGATAGCCGGTGGAATTTCACTTGGTGTTCTTGTGGTCGCTCCAATTAAGCGGAAGTCGGCTGGGAGACCATTTTTAAAGATATCATGAATATGGGTGGGTATTTGGTTGTTTTCTTCATGATAATAGGCACTTTCGAGAAAAACCTTGCGATCTTCTAACACTTTTAATAATTTATTCATTTGAATGGGATGTAATTCGCCGATTTCATCAATAAACAGGACGCCGCCATGGGCATTGGTAACGGCCCCTTGTTTTGGCTGGGGAATTCCTGCTTGTCCCATTGCACCAGCACCTTGATAAATGGGATCATGAACCGAACCAATTAAAGGGTCGGCAATCCCTCTTTCATCAAACCGGGCAGTTGTTGCATCTAATTCAATAAAAACGGATGATTTTTTAAAGGGCGATTTCGGATTCTTTTTTGCTTCCTCTAATACGAGCCTAGCTGCTGCTGTTTTGCCGACTCCTGGCGGTCCATAAATAATCACATGTTGTGGATTCGGTCCACATAATGCAGCTTTTAATGATTTTATTCCATCTTCTTGTCCTACAATATCATTGAAACTTGTAGGGCGGACTTTCTCGGATAATGGCTCTGTTAAGGATATGGATCTCATTTTGCGAAGCTGATCCATTTCTTTTCGAGATTCTCGGTCAATAGACACTTTCTGTGTGCGCTGGCTCCTTAGCAAGTTCCAGAAATACAGCCCGATGATGATACCGAAAAATAGCTGTATAAATAAGGCAATCCCCGTCCAACTCATTTTTTTCCCTCCTACTACTAAATACTAGATATAGTAATAAGTATTTCCTGTAGAGGATGGGAATAAACCACAAACTATAAAAACAGTTAGCGCGGGACAGGGAGATAACGATTCGCTGATAAATTGTGAAATTCGCTGATAAATATAATGGATTCGCTGATAAAATTAAAAATCCGCTGATAAACTCGGAAAATCCGCTGATAAAATCTAGAAAGTGCATAATTTGGGAGGAATTCTATGCTAAAAAAAGACCCGGCACAAGGCCGGGTCTTTGCATTATTTATGCCGATTTTTCTTCAGCGATAACCGTTCCATCTTCTAAAACTAGTTTAGGAACGCTATTTTCCGCAACAGTTTCCTTCGTAATAATACACTTGGTAATGTCTTCACGTGAAGGAAGGTCAAACATAACATCTAACATGATTCCTTCAATGATCGAACGTAAACCACGGGCACCTGTTTTTCGTTCAATTGCTTTTTTAGCAATTTCTGTAAGTGCACCCTCTTCGAATTCAAGCTCCACTTCATCAATTTCAAGCATCTTTTGATATTGCTTTACAAGCGCATTTTTTGGCTTTGTTAAGATTTCAATTAATGCCGCTTCATCCAATTGCTCAAGGCTGGCAATCACAGGAAGACGACCGATGAATTCAGGAATTAACCCAAAACGAAGTAAGTCTTCAGGTAATACTTTTGATAAAAGTTCTTTTTGATCAACATCAACTTGCTTAACATCTGAACCAAAACCAATAACTTTTTGGCCTAAGCGGCGCTTGATAATCGGTTCAATTCCGTCAAACGCTCCACCACAGATAAACAAGATATTAGTAGTATCAATTTGAATAAATTCTTGATGCGGATGCTTTCTGCCTCCTTGAGGCGGAACACTTGCAACAGTACCTTCAAGAATTTTTAATAGTGCCTGCTGAACGCCTTCACCGGAAACATCTCTTGTGATGGAAGGATTTTCAGATTTACGGGCAATTTTATCAATTTCATCAATATAAATAATACCTTTTTCCGCTTTTTCCACATCATAATCCGCAGCTTGGATTAGTTTTAACAAAATGTTTTCTACGTCTTCACCTACATACCCTGCTTCAGTAAGGGAAGTAGCGTCAGCAATCGCAAATGGCACATTTAGAATGCGCGCTAATGTTTGCGCTAACAATGTTTTACCACTACCAGTTGGTCCAATCATACAAATATTACTTTTTGAAAGCTCAACGTCATCAATTTTACTATTGGAATTGATTCGTTTGTAATGATTGTATACCGCTACAGATAGCGATTTCTTTGCTTGGTCTTGGCCAATAACATATTCATTAAGTATTTCACAGATTTCTTTCGGCTTTGGAACGTCTTTAAATTCTACTTCTTCTTCTGTTCCAAGTTCTTCCTCAACGATTTCTGTGCAAAGCTCGATGCATTCGTCACATATATATACTCCTGGCCCGGCAACTAATTTACGAACTTGATCCTGTGTTTTGCCACAGAAGGAACACTTTAACTGTCCTTTTTCATCATTAAATTTAAACAATTCTTTCACCCCTTAAAACGTGTTAAAACCCCTATTAAAGCATGTGAATTACACAAACAAAATTTGAGTATCTCTAAACTTCTTTTGGTATGTATTTTGCATTGTAACACATTTAGCCAATGGACTGGAACTAAAACGATTTAAATTATTATGTGATTATTTGTTTGTGTAAATCAACCAAAAACATATGTACTCATTAATCTTAACCATTCTTAGCAAAATTAAGTCCTTAAAAGTGTTTGGAATTTAATATTCGCTTTCGGTCGTTTATATTCCTGCCCATTGTTAATAAAAAAGGGAATCACCCTGCAAACAAACTATCGCTGGATAATAAAAAGGTTTCCCTGTCCTTATTATAATATGTAATTGAAAAAATGTATAAAACAAGGCACGATAAAAATCGTGCCTTGGCCCTGCTTAAAATTACTTTTTATTTTCTACAAGGAAGTTAACAGCTTTTTGAAGTTGAAGGTCTGCCTTAATTCCATCCACACCGCCAAGCGCTTGTTTAATAGAATCAACTGGCATATTGTACATACCAGCCATTTTTTCAAGTTCAGCGTCTACTTCTTCTTCTGTTACTTCAAGATTTTCTTGCTTCGCAATTGCTTCTAAAGTCAAGTTCACTTTCACGCGAGTTTGTGCTTCTTCTTTCATTTGTTCGCGTAATGCAGCTTCGTCTTGACCAGAGAATTGGAAGTAAAGTTCAAGGTTCATTCCTTGCATTTGCAAGCGTTGTTCAAACTCTTGAAGCATACGGTTTACTTCGTTTTCAACCATTACGTCTGGAACTTCAACTTCGGCATTTTCAGCGGCTTTTTCCACAACAGTGTCACGTAGGTGATGTTCTGCTTCATGTTTTTTGCCGTCTTCTAAACGAGTTTTAATTTTTTCTTTTAGAGCATCTAATGTTTCTACTTCATCATCAACATCTTTTGCAAACTCGTCATCTAATGCAGGAAGTTCTTTCCCTTTGATTTCATGTACGGTTACTTTGAACACTGCAGGCTTACCAGCAAGTTCAGCAGCATGGTATTCTTCAGGGAATGTTACTTCCACGTCTTTAGATTCACCAGCTTTTACGCCTACTAATTGCTCTTCAAAGCCTGGAATGAAAGAGTTTGAACCAAGTTCTAATGAATGGTTCTCAGCTTTTCCGCCTTCGAATGCTTCGCCATCAACGAATCCTTCAAAGTCGATCACTGCTGTATCACCGTTCTCAGCAGGTGCGTCTTCTTTTACTACAAGCTCAGCTTGACGCTCTTGCATTGTTTTTAATTCATTAGCAACATCTTCGTCAGTTACAGTAGTATCAAATGCTTCTACTTCTAGACCTTTATATTCGCCTAACTTTACTTCAGGCTTAACTTGTACAGTTGCTTTGAAAACAAGTTCTTTACCTTTTTCCATTTGCTCCACGTCAATTTCAGGACGATCAATTGGCTCAATGCCAGTTTCGTCAATCGCATTGCTGTATGCTTCTGGAAGAATTACGTCTAATGCATCTTGGTAAAGTGATTCAACGCCGAAACGTTTTTCAAACATTCCACGAGGCATTTTACCTTTACGGAATCCTGGTACATTAACTTGCTTAACAACTTTTTGGAATGCCGCGTCAAGACCTTTGTTTACTTCTTCAGCACTTACTTCAACAGTAAGAACGCCGCGGTTTCCTTCTAATTTTTCCCATTTTGCTGTCATACTTTTTCCCTCCAACAAATCTATTCTCATTTCATTCGTAACGAATTTTAGAGTCGGAATATGTCTTGCATCAAGTCATTCTTCCATTTTTTAGATGTAAAAGATAGTTTTTTACACAATGCAACCCCTACATTATATCATAGGTTTGTTTTCTTTCAACAGCGAGACCTAAATATTAGGATAAGAAATTTCCTCCAACTCTACTATTAGAGCCCTTGCTGCTTCTATTTCATCCATGTCAGCTCCATATTCCCCTGCTAACTCGCTTATATTCATCTCAAATCCTAGATATTCTTGTGCTAGCATATGAAAGGCAGCAGCCCATGCAGCGGAGGACTCTGGTGCAATTGCCATAGGATAACTGATAAAAAATGTCCGTTCCACCATTCCAACAGTATTATCATATAACCCTGGATTGTTGCTGGCCATTTGCCCCTCTATTAATTCTATTATTTCTAACATTTTCGGCTGCTCTCTAACCTCTGGCAGCTTTGTCGGTATAATTCGAGCTTCTAATCCGAGTTTCCGAATGGCTAATTCTCTATCAATTTCCTGTTCTTTTAACAGTGTAAGCAGAATTGTTTTTAAAAATGGATGGCCCTCTTCAGATTGCAAATAATCCGCAATTTCTTCGACATAGGGGCGAATATTTTTTTCTGCTAGACTTGCAATCGTGAGCATTTGCTCATTTAAACTTTTATTAGAGAAGAGATCCAGCCCTTGGTTTTCTTGGAAAAAATCTTCATTCTCTTCTTCATTTCCGGCCTTGTGCATTTCGGCCATCCTTTGACTAAATTGAAGAATGGTTAAAAAATGGTCATGTTTGTCTGGTGGTATTTCTTTTTCATCTAACAGCGCCTCAATAGTTGTCACAATTTCTTGGTATTCGTGAAGTTGTATTAGGACGGTCAAATATAAATCTACCATCTGAAAATAGTCACCGATTCCTTTATGCAGCATATCTTTGGCAAGTGTTTTTGCTTTTTGAAAAGAGCCCGCTTCAAAATAAGCAAGGACCAGCCCAATTAATATATTGTCATTATCCGGATCAAGTTCCCGGGCTTCTTCCAATAGCGGAATAGCTTCAGTAAACTTTTTCTGTTCAAGGCTTTCCAGCCCTTTGTCTGTTAATCTTTTTTCGAGCCCGGGAAAGAAGATTACATTATCTTTTCTTTTTACTTGTTCCCGTTTCTTCATTGAAATCCGTCCTTCGATTTGTCATTGGAAAATAGTGTAGCACAATTCTTGGATAAAGAAAACTTGTGATCCAGCAGGGGAAGTGTGCGAAAGGAAAAACAAAAAAACTCACCAGAACACTGGTGAGCTTGAAATTTTGATATGTAGTTTAAATGGTACAAGTAATGGCGTCCCAGGAGAGATTCGAACTCCCGACCGTACGCTTAGAAGGCGTATGCTCTATCCGGCTGAGCTACTGGGACAATTTGTTTATCAAAGACAAGATTTATTATATTATCCTAATACCTAAAAGTCAACATCTTTTTTGGATTATTTTTCTTTTCTTAAAAGGGGAAACGAGTTCCCCCTTTTAATCACAGCACAAATTCGCGCGCTAAGTCTACTATTTCCTGTCCTGAGGCCTCATACACCCTCATGGCAATTTTATTATTCTGCACTTCTAGAATGACATATGTTTTTTCTAATCGCTCCCGCGGGAGACGGATGCTGCCTGGGTTTAAAAATAAGGTATGATCAATGACTTCCGCACCCAGTAAATGCGAGTGACCAAAGCAGACGATATCCGCATGAACTTCCTGCGCTTTGTATTTTAAATTCATTAAGGTCGATTTCACCGAGTATCGGTGTCCATGCGTGATAAAAAATTTTCTTCCCCCAGCCTCTGCCGTTGTTTCCAATGGGTAGCCGCCATAATCACAATTCCCCATCACCGTTACATAACCGGCTATCGCTTGATCATCAGGCGTCAGTTCCGAATCCCCACAGTGAATCATTAAATCGACTTCATTTAGGTGCCGCTCTCGAATGATTTCAAGTTCTTTTGTTAACCCATGACTATCACTAATAATTAAGACCTTTGTCATGACTCCGCCACTCTTTCTAAAATAGAATCTAGAATAACATCAAGCTTTTTTAAGGCGTTGGCCCTGTGGCTGATCATATTTTTCTCATCTGAAGACAGCTCTGCCATTGACATTCCTTTGTCAGGTACATAAAACACAGGATCATAGCCAAAACCATTCGAACCCTGACGTTTCTCAAGGATTCGGCCTTCGCAGGTGCCTGACACCGTCTTCGTTTCCTGACCTGGCACAGCGATAGCTAGGGCACAGTAAAATCTAGCAGTCCTCTTTTGGTCGGGAACGCCTTCCAATTCGGAGAGTACTTTATCGATGTTATTCTGGTCGTTCTTTGGTTCACCAGCATAGCGGGCAGAAAAGATACCTGGTCTGCCATCGAGGGCATCAATTATTAATCCAGAATCATCGCCAATCACCATTTTATTGAGCGCTTGGGATACAGCTTCTGCTTTAAGAACGGCATTTTCTTCAAAGCTTGTTCCTGTTTCCTCTACCTCAGGTATGTCAGGGAAGTCTAGTAACGTCCGGACCTGCACTCCTCTTGCGGAAAAAATGTGATCAAATTCTCGTGCCTTGCCAGGATTTTTAGTTGCAATAATAACTTCTTTCATCGTAATCGCCTCTTAATTTTTCTTTATTTAAGTGTTGCTGCTTTATCCGAGAGTATTTGCTTGCTATGCGAGAGTATTTCTCCTCTATCAGGGAGTATTTGCTCGGCTCAAGAGTATTTCTGCTTTATCCGAGAGTATTTCTGCTTTATCCGAGAGTATTTTGCTCTATCCGAGAGTATTTCACTTCTATCCGAGAATATTTCCTCTCCATCCGAGAGTAATCTCCTTCTACACATACAACAGGCTATTTCTTTCGTCTACCCTCAATTTTTCTAGTGATTTCTTCACCCAAAGCAGCCTTTTGCGCTTCAAAAAGCTCCATAAGTCCTTCTTGTGCTGCATGGAGCAGGCCTTGCAGCTGGTCATAAGAAAAGGTTGATTCCTCACCTGTCCCTTGTAATTCTACAAATTCACCATTCCCAGTCATGACTACATTCATATCAACCTGGGCCTTGGAATCTTCGGCATAATTTAAATCGAGGACAATTTTTTCACCTTGTAAAATACCAACACTTGTAGCTGCTAAATAATCGGTAATGGGAAACTTAGAAAATGATTTCCGTTCTGCTAAACCATTTAATGCTAGAGTCATTGCGACAAACGCTCCTGTAATAGAGGCTGTTCGTGTCCCGCCATCAGCTTGAATCACATCACAGTCAATCCAAACTGTTCTTTCACCTATAGAACTTAAATCCACAATCGAACGCAAGGCACGGCCAATTAGACGCTGAATCTCCATGGTTCGGCCTGTTACCTTCCCTTTTGTAGATTCGCGCATATTCCTCGTTTCTGTTGCCCTAGGCAGCATCGAGTACTCGGCTGTAATCCAGCCTTTCCCTTCCCCTCTCATAAAGAACGGGACTTTATCTTCAATGCTGGCGGTACAAATTACCTTTGTATTCCCTACAGAAATAAGGACAGAACCTTCCGGGTGCATTAAATAATTTGTTTCAATATGTAGTGGTCGTAATTGTAATGGCTCTCTTCCATCAACTCGCACCAAGCTTCCCTCCTATAAATACCCCTTGGTAAATAAAGAAGAGGCGGCTACCTGAGCCAACCTCTACTATTGTCACTATATAGTATATCAAAAATTGTTTTTTAAAAACTACCTGTATTGACTTTTTCTGGGCGGGTTACTGGTTCGGAAAGTTTTTTTCCTTTATCGTTTTTAATTTCCGCTTTTCCATCCACTTGAACGGCAATCTTATCGACTCCCTGCTGTTCAGTTAAAGAAAGAACGAGCGCATCTAAGAGCGATTGTGAAATCTCTTTTTCTTCAAAGCTGCCATAAATATTTTTATTAAAATTCAAAGTGACTGTTCCATTTTGGTATTTTGGCGCCTCTAGCAGTTTCACGTCAGACATGAATTCCGACACCAGACTTGATTTTTGACTTGGTCCTTTAATAAGTTCATTTACAACAGCCATAATATTGTCCTTCTCATTGTTGCTGACCCGGCGTGTTACTGGGACGTAGTAGTAAGAACCTTCCTCGCCTCCAATATAGTAAACTGTTACTGGTTTTGTGTTAGTAATATCAACTACATCCGTTGTATCATAATTGATCCCAGTGGCCCTTGAAAGGTTCGCACTAATAGGAGTACCGTTGACAGGCATTTCTGTTAGCTCATGACCATTCATTTTCAAATGAACTGACTTTACATTATCAAATTGAGTCAGTGTCCAAGTAACCGATTGAAGAATTTTCATTTCATCTTCAGGTTTATAGTCTTTAAACTCTTTTGAAAAGTCGACCGTTGCAACGCCGCTATCCTTGTCAATACTAACCGTAAAATCTGTATCTTCAGGGAGAACAGCTCTAAAATCATTTGGGAGCATGTTCGTGACAGGGCCATTGGCCACTAAATATTCAAGCGCCTGCTTAGCTACGGATTTTGTTTTTGGAAGTGCCAATGTTTGCGGCACCACATAGCCATCCTTATCGATTAAATAAAGCTCCGTTTGAACTGTATTCTGGGCTTGACCTTTTTCTTTAGCTGTTGTTTCCTTTGCAGTTGTTTCTTTACTTGCTTTTTTTTCGCCAACCACAACCGTTTTTGGCGGATCGATTTTCTTTTGTGTTTCAGTGCCAAACAACCCGCAGCCTGAAAGAAGAACGGTTGAAGAAAGCATGGTTACACCAATTATTTTTACTGTATTTTTAGACACATTATTTCCCCCCTAAGACAGTTTGTACTATCATGTATACGAGCCTTAAGAGAAATTAGACCGCTTGAACAAAGAAAAATAGAATAAAATTTAAAAGTTTTTTCATACCCAGCTTAAACATAGTTAATAAGATGGTAGTATTCATAATGGTGTCAGGCACCATTAACAACACCTATACATAAAAAAGGAGTCCCGCTTTTAATTAGAAGGACTCCATTTTCATAGTTTTATTTTATTTACGTTGGTAATTGGGGTTCCCATCCATTGGGATGCGATTTTTGAGAAAAGTCTTTTTGAGCCGGTTGTGTAAAATTCATGTTCGGGTTCATCTTCACATGTTTCGAGCTGGCCATTGTACTGGAGAATAGCACTTATTTCTCGAGCCGTTTCGTCACCTGAACTAATGACACTGACCTTCTCACCCATTACATTTTTAATGAGTGGCTCAAGCAATGGATAATGAGTGCAGCCCATAATTAATGTATCCAAATTTTGATCCAATAGAGGTCTCAAGGCTTCCAACACAATCCGCATTGCAATGGGACCATCATTTTCGCCGCTCTCGACCAATGGGACAAATTTTGGGCAGGACTGGCTCGTTACGAAAAGACGGCTGTTCAACGATTTTAACGCCCTTTCGTAAGCTCCACTTTTAATCGTTCCATCTGTTCCAATAATGCCTACTCGATAGTTTTTCGTATGCTTAATAGCTGCACGTGCACCAGGATTAATGACTCCGATAACAGGGATGGACAATTCCTTACGTATCTCGTCCAGTGCGGCAGCTGTAGCTGTATTACAAGCAATCACCAGCATTTTTATATTTTTTTCTAATAAGAATGCGGTCATCTCCCATGTGAATTTCTTCACTTCATGCCTTGTTCTCGGTCCGTATGGACAACGAGCTGTATCTCCTAAATAGATGATTTTTTCATTTGGAAGCTGTCTAATGACCTCTTTGGCAACGGTTAATCCACCAACACCAGAATCGATAACACCTATTGGTTGTTTCAAACATCTCGCCTCTTTTAGCGCATTTCCTGATGTAGTTTCATTAAGCTGGATTGAAGGAGGAGAATTTCTTCCGCCGAAAAGTTCTTTAATACTTCCTCTAAGTATACTTGGCGCTTTTTAATCACTTCATCAATGATACGTTTACCTTCTTCTAGTAAGTGAATCCTGACTACACGACGATCACTTTGATCCTTTACCCGCTCCACAAGCAGATTTTTTTCCATTCGGTCAACAAGATCTGTCGTTGTGCTGCAAGCTAAATACATTTTATTCGAAAGCTCTCCGATTGTCATATCTCCATCTTCAAACAGCCATTGTAAAGCCAAAAATTGCGGCGTTGTGATTTTATAATTACTAAGCATTTCTCTTCCTTTTTGCTTAATAATTCCAGATATATATCGTAAATCTTTTTCAATATTTGCAAAAATATTGACGGTAACTTGTTCTGCACTTTCGAGTTCCATTCATTAACACCCCATTATATAGGCTTCTCCTCAAGATATACCTCATTTAAATAACATGATTCGTCTTTACTAGTTATGCTTGTTTTTATTTTCTACTTTTTTTACGAAAATTTCAAGCTGAAGCTTATTAAATTCATAAGACCTCATAAAAGCTTTACCACCAATTCAATGCTATAATAAAATTTATTTTAACAAATAATAAAAAGAAGGTTTCCGAAAACAAATCAAGGGGAATAAGATTATTATGAAAATTACAATTAGCGATGCGGCAATAAAATGGTTTAAAGATGAGGTTGAATTAAAGGATGGGGATAAGGTAAAATTTTTTGCCAAAATATACGGAAGTAGTCCTGTCCAAGAAAATTTTGCACTTGGATTTACCGTAGATAATGAACCCATCGATATGTCTGTTAAAACAGAAATCGCAGGGCTTACCTTTTTTATAGAAGGAACGGATTTATGGTTTTTTAATGGCCATGATTTACATGTTCATTTCGATGAGCAAAAGGATGAATTGGAATTTAGTTATACAAAACCAGAATAGCCATAACATGATGAAAACCGGCTTTTACCGCCGGTTTCATCCCTTCTTTTCTTTAGCGCTTCAATTAGGTTTTGCCAAAGGTAAAATCACTTCAATAATAGTTCCCTTATGATCACTCCAAAAATGAATTGTCCCATCATGATGTTCGATAATTTGTTTAGAGATCATGATTCCTAACCCTGTACCATCCTCTTTTGTTGTAAAAAATGGTTCACCAATCCGTTTTAAAATATGTGGAGGCATCCCTTTACCGGTATCTTTGAAAATTAACTTCACCTTATTAAAACTATGTTTTTTCATCTCAATCGTAATGGAACCACTGTCAGGCATGGCTTCAATAGCATTTTTCAAAAGATTGATAAAGACTTGTTTTATCTGATTTTTATCACATCGAATCATTAAATTATTACTGTGATAAATCGTCTTAATGTGGATGCCATTAATAATTGCCTGGGTATCGAGTAATGTTCTTACGTTTTCAATAAGTGTGATTATGTCTATTGTTTCAAATTTTAATTCATGGGGCTTAGCCAGAACCAATAATTCACTTAAAATCAACTCAATTCGATCGATTTCAGCCTGAATAATTTCAAAATAGGACTTATTGCTGCCTAATTGTGCTTCGATTAACTGCAGAAACCCTTTTATTGAAGTAAGTGGATTTCGAACCTCATGAGCAATACCGGCTGCCAGCTGCCCGGCCACATTTAATTTTTCCGAATTAAGTAAGAGCTCCTGTGTCATTTTCCGTTCAGTTATATCACGAATGATAATATGGCGGGCTGGTTCATTGTTGTATATAGTAGGCATTCCTTTCACTTCAGCCACAAACGGAGTACCATCAATACGAATTAGTTTATATTCAAAAAAATCAGTGACCGCACCAGCCATAATCATATTTTCCCGATTAATAGCCGTCTCATGAAAGTCTGGATGAATCATACTTAAAATATCCTTATTGAGAATCTCTTCTTTAAATTTAGCTCCTAATAAGTTTGCACCTGTTTCATTAATAAACAGAATCTTACTCCCTTTTGCAATAACAACAGCATCAGGTGAATACTCGACCAAATCTCGGTAATTATCCTCTCGTTTTTTTGCTTCTTCCTCCACACGTGTTCGCTCTGTAATATCGCGAATCACACTGACAACCTCTAATACATGATGGGTGTCCTGATCTATGATGGGTTTACATAATGACTCTACCCATGCATACTCCTCGTTCTTTTTACGTATCCGAAAACAGCACCTGCCATTTTCCTGACTATTCAGTACCTCTATACGGTTTTTATAGGCCTTTTCCACATCATTAGGATGAACTAAAGATAAAACCTCATGTTGGATTAACTCACTAGGATGATATCCAAGTATATGTTCACAAGAAGGAGATACATAGAGAATTTCGCCCTGCATATTGGTGCTGATAATTAGATCTAAAACATGATCTGTCAAGATCCGTTGCATTTCTTCTAACTTTCTGATTTCTTCTTTCCTTCGTTTTAATTCCGTTATATCTCTGGCAACAGTACAAACTCCTACAATTTGGTTATCCACACTTATCGGGATAGTCGTTATATTCAGTTCAATGACCTGACCTGTTCTATCTATCATTTTATCGTCGAAATTTTCAAATTGACCTAATACAGCTTTATAAAAATACTGAAAAACCTTATTTAAGCTAGCAACTGGCAAGAAAGATTGGAGCTTCATCTTTTTCAATTCGGCTAATGGGTATCCGATTATATTTTCAAAAGCCGGATTTGCCAGTATAATATGCCCATCAATGTCTAATAGGAGCATACAATCTTGGTTGGAATAGAACAGCGTTTCAGATTTAGTGAGATTATCATTTATATATTGCTGTAAAAGTATTCTCTTTTCATTTTTGATTGCTTCAACAGGACCGTTCATCTCTCTGTTTCAGTTCCTTTCTCCCCCAAAATTGAATCCCTATGAAAAAAGCCAAGATGAGTAAGACTTCCATCTTGGCTTGTGTCTATCTCAATTAACTAACTCATTTCTATCTATATATAGTTGAAGATAGTATGAAAAAAAACCTGCTTTTAATTTCATTGTAAGTTTTACTGATAAAACTTTCAATATATTTCTACTATTTCCCATAAACTAATATAACGTTTAATAGTACTTTATTAACACTTCTGTTTTTATTAAGAGACCTATTTCTGTGTTTAATAAATATTTTTATTATTTCAAGAAATCATTCCTCTATGTGGATTGAAAAAAAATGAACCGGCCTCCAAATTGGAAGCCGGTCATCTTTATAGTTCAAGCTCTCCCATTCGAAGGAGCTCTACAACAGCTTGTGAACGCCCCTTAACACCAAGCTTTTGCATTGCATTGGATATGTGGTTCCTAACTGTCTTTTCGCTTATAAATAATTCACCAGCGATCTCTTTTGTTGTTTTGTCTTGTACTAGTAGTTCGAATACTTCTCTTTCTCGTTTGGTGAGTAATGGCTTGTGATTATATTCATTCTCCTTCAAGTATTGTAACCCTCCTTGCCTTCGCCAGTAATGAATCGTGGGGTGGGTATATATTTAGTCACCATATCTTATGTTAAGGATACAAATGAAGTGACTATATTTACTTTAAGGAAAATGAATTTATTATTAAAAATAAAATATTCCCCTTTAAAGGTAAAAAGCTTAAAAATTCCACCACTTAGGAACTTTTAAGCTTTGCATAAATAATATATCGTTTTGGAGCATTTCCTACATAACTAAATGGATAACAAGTAGTTAAAATTAATTCTTCATGCTCATGTTGTAAGGTAATAATACTTGTATCATCTGACTTTACAATCTTGGTATGGATAATTTCATATGTAAAAGAGCCATAAGGCATCTTTACAGTTAGGGAGTCCCCCAATTTCAGCTCACCTAATTTACGAAAGACTGTGTCGCGATGACCTGACAGGACAATTTGCCCTTTTTCACCGGAAAAATAAGAGCCCTTATAATGTCCTACACCCTTTTCAAGATCATCTGGATCGGTCCCCTCAACAATGGCCAGCTCCGCTTTAATCCTTGGGATCGTAAGCAGTCCGAATGTATCGCCCATTTTGGGTGGCGGACTGTTTGTTGGCTTCTGTTTGGAATTGTTGGCTGGCTGCTTGGCAACCAATTCTTTTGCTTGGTGGAGGGATGCCTTTGTTTGGACCTTCATACCCATGTATTGCCAAAGACCAATACCCATAAGAATAAAACCCATCATAATAATTAAAAGAGGAAGTTTAGATTTCACCTTATAGTCCCCTCCTTTTCCATCGACATAATATTAAGTATACCAAATGGCTGTAGACAGGACTACGAAAAACATTTAGTGTAAAAACGACAAAAACCTTCTTTTCTGTTTAGAAAAGAAGGTAAATGAAGTTGGCACAAATAACACGCCAATTATCGTTCTGTTAGTCATTGTCACTACCAAAGAAATTTCTAAATGCTTGCATGGTTGCAGAACGGTTAACCGCTGCAATCGAAGTGGTAATTGGAATTCCTTTTGGACATGCTTGGACACAGTTTTGGGAATTACCACACCCCTGCATACCACCATCATCCATGAAGGCATTTAATCGTTCTGCTTTATTCATCTCTCCTGTTGGGTGCGCATTAAATAAACGAACTTGGTTAAAAATAGCAGGTCCCATAAAATTAGATTTGCTATTTACATTCGGACAAGCCTCTAAACAAACCCCGCAAGTCATACATTTCGAAAGTTCATAAGCCCATTGCCGTTTTTTCTCTGGCATACGCGGTCCAGGACCTAAATCGTATGTTCCATCAATTGGAATCCATGCCTTAACCTTTTTTAAGGAATCAAACATCCTGCTGCGATCGACTTGAAGGTCACGAACAACAGGGAATGTCCGCATTGGCTCTAAGCGAATTGGCTGTTCTAATTGATCCACTAGCGCTGAACAGGATTGACGCGGTTTGCCATTGATGACCATAGAACAAGCACCGCAAACCTCCTCAAGACAGTTCATTTCCCAAGTGATTGGGGTAGTGGATTGTCCATTCGCATTAACAGGATTTTTACGAATTTCCATCAGAGCCGAAATAACATTCATATTCGGACGATATGGAACATCAAACTCCTCTTCATAAGGAGCAGAATCTGGGTTATCTTGACGCATTATTTTAAATTTTACTGTTTTATTTTCAGACATTCTTACCTACTCCCCTTCCTATTAGTGCTTTGTAGTGTAATCGCGTTTCCGAGGCTGAAGTAACGAGATATCGACTTCTTGATAATGGAAAGCTGGAGCAGATGTAGAATCTACAAATTTGGCCATAGTTGTTTTTAAGAATTCTTCATCATTCCGCTCAGGGAAGTCTGGTTTATAATGAGCACCACGGCTCTCATTTCGATTATAAGCACCAATCGTAATAACGCGGGCCAATTGAAGCATATTTTGTAATTGTCTTGTGAATGTTGCTCCCTGATTACTCCATTTAGACGTATCATTAATGTTGATGTGTTGGTAACGTTCGAGTAATTCTTGAATTTTTTCATCCGTTTTTAATAGTTTGTCGTTGTAACGAACAACGGTTACGTTATCTGTCATCCACTCGCCAAGCTCTTTATGAAGTACATAGGCATTTTCAGTACCATTTAAAGACATAATCGAGTTCCATTTTTCTTCTTGTTCTTTCACATGACGATCAAAAACAGTAGAAGAAACAGCGTCAGAACTCTTTTCAAGTCCCTCGATATATTTAACTGCATTCGGTCCGGCAACCATACCACCATAAACAGCTGAAAGTAATGAGTTGGCACCAAGACGGTTTGCACCATGTTGTGAATAATCGCACTCACCTGCAGCAAATAGACCTGGGATATTCGTCATTTGGTCGAAATCAACCCAAAGTCCACCCATTGAATAGTGAACCGCAGGGAATATTTTCATTGGTACTTTTCTTGGATTATCACCCATGAATTTCTCATAAATTTCGATAATTCCGCCTAGTTTTACATCTAATTCATGTGGATCCTTATGAGATAAATCAAGGAATACCATGTTTTCACCATTAATACCAAGTTTTTGATTAACACAAACGTCAAAAATTTCACGCGTTGCGATATCACGTGGTACAAGGTTTCCATAGGCAGGATATTTTTCCTCTAAGAAGTACCAAGGTTTTCCGTCTTTGTATGTCCAAATACGGCCGCCTTCACCCCGTGCTGATTCACTCATTAAGCGAAGCTTATCATCTCCAGGGATAGCAGTTGGATGAATTTGAATCATTTCGCCATTTGCATAATAGGCACCTTGTTGGTACACGATTGATGCAGCAGAACCTGTATTAATAATAGAGTTAGTTGACTTACCAAAAATAATCCCAGGACCGCCTGTTGCCATAATGACAGCATCTGCAGAGAACGATTTAATTTCCATCGTTTTTAAGTTTTGAACGGTAACTCCACGGCAAACACCATCATCATCCACGACGGCACCTAAGAATTCCCAGCCCTCATATTTCGTAACCAGACCATCTACTTCATGACGACGAACTTGTTCATCAAGTGCGTATAGTAACTGCTGTCCAGTTGTTGCACCAGCAAAGGCTGTACGGTGATACTGTGTACCTCCAAAACGGCGAAAATCTAGTAAACCTTCAGGGGTTCGGTTAAACATTACACCCATCCGGTCAAATAGATTAATAATACCTGGTGCTGCATCACACATTGCTTTTACCGGCGGTTGATTAGCCAAAAAGTCTCCGCCATAAATAGTATCGTCAAAGTGGATCCACGTGGAATCTCCTTCACCCTTTGTATTTACCGCTCCATTGATACCGCCTTGGGCACAAACAGAGTGAGAACGTTTAACCGGAACAAGTGAAAATAACTCAACCGGTGTTCCTTCTTCTGCAACTTTGATGGTAGCCATTAAGCCAGCTAAGCCGCCGCCGACTACAATCACTTTACCTTTACCCATTCGTGACTCACTCCCTCAATCCAATTACAATATTTTTTCCAAACTCGACCTCTTATGAAACAAATGCAACCAAAGTTTGTACGCTGATAAAAGCTAGAACCACGAAAATACCGATCGTTACATATGTAGAAATAACTTGTGAACGAGGTGTCACAGTGATACCCCAGCTGACTAGGAATGACCATAATCCATTAGCAAAATGGAAAATCGCAGATAGAATACCAACTAAATAGAATACAAACATAAATGGTGATGATAGAATATCATGCATCATTTCATAGTTTACCTCGGTACCAAATGCAGCGGCCACACGCGTCTCCCAAACATGCCACGCAATAAAAATCAAGGTGATTACGCCTGTGATTCGTTGAATTAAATACATCCAGTTTCTGTAGGTTCCGAACCTATTAACATTGCTGCTGCCAGTAAAAGCGATATAAAGTCCATAGATTGCATGGTATAACAATGGTAAAAAGATAATTACAGTTTCCAAGACAATACGAAATGGAAGATTTCCCATAAAGCCTGCAGCTTTATTGAAGGAATCTGGTCCTCCTGTGATAAAATGGTTGACTACAAGGTGCTGAATCAGGAACAAACCAATTGGAATAACTCCCAGCAATGAATGCAATCTGCGATTTACAAACTCTCGATTACCCGCCATTATTTTACCCCCCTTTAAATTTTAAAAAAGTAAAGTTAAGCTTCTTCTCTTAAATTCCCCGTAAAGATTCTTAACCTATTATCACTGTGACAATTATGTGACATGTCCATTTTACTCCCATCAAACTAGAGCGTCAAGAAAACGTATACACAAACTTTATTAAAAAAAGAAAATTTTTAAAATATATTGATATTATACTAAAGTCGATTGACAAATCAATTCCATTAGTTCTCACCGAGAAAACATCCATAAATTCTCATGAAATTACCAACATCTAACTGTTGATTATTTCACTTTTTAGGTAATCATAATTATGATTAAAAATAATTTAGATATTGCACAATAACATTGGTTTTTATACTGAAACATCCATAAAATTGTATATAATAGAATGATAGAAAGAGGGGAAACATGTGAAAGAAAGTACAGCCGTTAATCTGAATATGAATGAAGCTGAACCAAGAACCATATCCATTTTCGGATATGAACTGATCAGAGAAATCCTTTTGCCCGAAATTCTTGGAAAAGATGCACCCGAAATATTATATTGGGCAGGAAAGCGTCTAGCCCGGAAATTTCCTTTCACAGATATCACTCAAGTAGCTGAGTTTTTTAACACTGCATCTTGGGGTCAACTTGAATTAGTAAAGGAAACCAAAAATGAAATGGAGATAGAATTAACTAGTCCTCTTATTGTCTCGCGTGTAAAATCAAAAGCGGAGCACTTTTTCCAGCTCGAAGCCGGTTTCCTTGCACAGCAAATTGAATTTCTAAAAGAAGCGAGCACTGAAGCATTTGAGCACCCCGTCAAAAAGTCAAATAAAGTTCAATTCACGGTCAAATGGGACACAAAAGACCCAATTAAAAAGGGGTAATGAAGCATTTCACGTTCATTATGGTAAATAGGGTGTCAGGCACCAACGGTGCCTGACACCTTATTTGCTATTGTCCTAGTTCAAATGCTTCGTGTAGTGTTTCTACAGCTTTTAGCATGTTTTTTTCTTCGACAACGACAGATACTTTTATTTCCGAAGTACTGACCATTTTGATTTGGATATTGTTATTGGCTAATACTTCAAACATTTTAGCCGCTACTCCTGGATTGGAGATCATTCCTGAACCCACAATGGAGACCTTAGCTAATTTATTTTCAGCATCTAACTGTTCATAACCTAGTGCCGTTTTGTTATCCTCTAGTACTTTTAATGTTTCCATTAAATCATTTGTGTGGATGGAGAATGACAGGTTAGCAGTGCCGCCCTCCGTAGTGCTTTGAATAATAATATCGACGTTAAGATGATTTTGTGCCAATGTAGTAAAAATGGTTGATAAACTTGTTAATGAGTCTGTTAGTCCTAAGATGGAAACCTTAGTAATTTCATCTTCAAATGCCACACCACGGACAACTAAATTTTGCTCCATTGTTGCTTCCCCCTCTATGACTGTTCCTTCTTCTTTCACCATGCTTGATCTGACACCAAGCTTTACTTGATAATTTTTTGCATACTCCACTGCTCGAGGATGCAGCACCCCAGCACCTAAATTAGCAAGTTCGAGCATTTCGTCGTATGAAACGGATTGTAATTTGCGTGCTGCTTTAACATATCTTGGATCCGTTGTGAAAACTCCAGTTACATCTGTATAAATATCACACTTATCCGCATGTAAGGCAGCAGTTAAAGCCACTGCTGTTGTATCTGAACCACCCCGTCCAAGTGTGGTAATCTCCCCATTCTCAGTAATTCCTTGGAATCCAGCCACAATGACAACCTTACCTTCGGAGAGCTGCGCTTGAATCGCTTCCGTTTTTATTTGAGCAATTCGGGCATTGCCATGGACCGGTTCTGTAATGATCCCCGCTTGCCAGCCAGTATAGGAAACAGCACTTAGCCCTTGTTGGTTTAAGGCGATAGACAATAACGCAATGGTCACCTGCTCTCCGGTTGAGAGGAGCATATCCATTTCGCGTTTGCTCGGCTGGCTGGAAATTTCATTAGCTAAACTTACAAGCTGATCGGTCGATTTTCCCATTGCGGAAACAACAACCACCACATTATTGCCTCTTTGTGTTTCCTCTTTTACACATTGTGCGACATTTAGGATTCGTTCTACACTGCCAACTGAGGTTCCTCCAAATTTTTGAACAACTAAACCCATCTTTTCCCCTACTTTCGAATTCTTTAGAAAATTACCTGCACAAGCTTTTACGTTTAGTTTACTTTAAAAAAGGATGCATTCCCTACCAATAAAAAAAGCAATGAGAAGGGCATCTCATTGCTTTTTGAACACGAAGAAATAAATTCCTGTACAAACAACGTAAGATAGCTCTCCAAGACACAGGTCTTGACAATTCTGGATTTGTTCAATACAGAACCAGCAAAGAAAGAAATGAGACCTTCTTTACTTCGGCGAACATTCCCTTTCATGATTCTTCCTTGAAGCTCATCCTTCTCAGAACCACTACTATTGAAGCTCGCACCTCTACCTACACTTTAGTACTATAAAGTGATAGATTTAAATTTTCATTTATTATAGCATGGACTTTTTTTCTTGACAATCATTCTGAATGAAGTTTATCGATTAATTCCTCTGCTACATTTAACGGAATACCTAAACCAGTAAATTCTTCTATACTAGCTTCCTTCATTTTCTTCACTGAGCCAAACTGTTTCAATAATAACTTTTTGCGTTTTTCACCAATGCCTGGAATATCATCAAGCAAGGATTGGAACGCACTTTTTCCCCGAATTTGACGATGGAAGGTAATCGCAAACCGGTGAACTTCATCTTGGATTCGCTGTAGCAGGTAAAACTCCTGACTGTTCCTTGCTAAAGGAACAATTTGCAACGGGTTTCCATAAAGAAGCTGGGAGGTCCGGTGTTTTTCATCTTTTACAAGACCTGAGAGCGGGATATCCAACCCAAGTTCATTTTCTAAAACATCTCGAACTGCCTCCACATGACCTTTACCACCATCAATAATGATTAAATCTGGCAGTGGCAGGTTCTCCTTCAACGCCCGTGAATATCTTCTTCTAGTTACCTCTCGCATCGATTCGTAATCATCAGGGCCTTTAACAGACTTAATCTTGTATTTCCGATATTCTCGTTTATTTGCCTTACCGTCAATAAATACAACCATAGCCGAAACAGGATCAGTCCCTTGAATATTGGAGTTATCAAATGATTCAATCCGGTGCGGAGTATAAATACCAAGAAGCTCACCAAGGTTTTCTATTGCCTTAATGGTTCTCTCTTCGTCTTTTTCAATCAAAGAAAACTTTTCATTCAAGGCAATCTTCGCATTTTTAATCGCCATTTTGACAAGATCCTTTTTTTGACCCCGCTGCGGCTGCAATACTTTTACTTCCAGCAGTTGTTCAGCCAAATGAAGATCGACTTCATCTTGAATCAGAATTTCTTTAGGCTTGAAGTGCTCTGTTTTTGTATAAAATTGACCAAGGAATGTTAATATTTCTTCCTCTGGCTCATTGTAAATGGGGAACATGGATACATCCCGCTCAATCAACTTCCCTTGACGGACAAAAAAGACCTGTACACACATCCAGCCTTTATCGACCGCATACCCAAAGACATCTCTGTCTGTAAAATCTGTCATGGTGATCTTTTGCTTTTCCATAATTGTCTCAATATGAACAATTCGATCGCGGTATTCTTTGGCACGTTCAAAATCCAATTCTTCAGACGCAGCAGTCATTCTTTCGGTAAGTTCTTTTTTGATTTCCTTGTAGCCGCCATTTAAAAAACGGCTTATTTCATCGGTCATTTGTTTGTACTGTTCTTCACTCACTTCATTCACACAAGGCGCCAAGCATTGACCTAAATGATAATACAAGCAGACACGGTCTGGTAATGTCGAGCACTTGCGTAACGGATAAATCCGGTCAAGCAATTTTTTTGTTTCGTTGGCCGCCATGACGTTTGGATATGGACCAAAATATTTGCCTTTATCTTTTTTTACTTTTCTTGTAATAATAAGTTTCGGATGTCTTTCTGCTGTAAGTTTAATAAACGGATAGGTCTTATCATCCTTCAACATGATATTGTATTTGGGGTCGTGCTTCTTAATCAGGTTTAATTCAAGCAGCAGCGCTTCTATATTAGAAGAGGTAACAATGTATTCAAAGTCCTCTATTTCATTCACAAGTCGTAATGTCTTCCCATCGTGCGAACCAGTAAAATAGGAACGCACCCGGTTCTTTAAGACTTTTGCTTTTCCTACATAAATAATGGTTCCCTGACGGTCCTTCATTAAGTAGCAGCCAGGTTGATCAGGCAGCAGGGTCAGTTTTTGCTTTATAGTTTCATTCATTCCGGCCGCTCCCTCCGTCTTTTTTTATCTGTCTTTTAAAATTTTAAAGCATACTGCCCATAAAGAAAAGTAAGTTTGATTGGTAATCATAAAAAAACCTTAGCCAGATTGAATTCTAGCTAAGGTTTTTATTACCTAATTAAGCAGCTTATACGTGCTTATTTAATACACTTGCTAACGCATCTTTAGGTTGGAAGCCGACTACTTTATCAACCACTTCGCCATCTTTAAGTACCAACAAAGTTGGAATACTCATAACACCGAAATTAGATGCTGTTTGTGGGTTATCATCCACATCAAGCTTCGTAATTTTTACTTTATCGCCCATTTCTGAGTCAAGTTCTTCTAGAACGGGAGCGATCATTTTACAAGGGCCGCACCATGGTGCCCAAAAGTCTACAAGCACTAAGCCAGAGCCTGTTTCAGTAGCAAAAGTTTGATCTGTTACATGTGAAATAGCCATATTGATTGACCTCCTAATAAATAACTGAAATACTACGGAAAGTATACCATCGATTGCCAAATCATGCGAATAATATGTCTCAGCATGTAATATACCCATTTTTTATATAAATATTCTATGCAAAGGTAAGAAAAACGGAAGCGCCACGGTCGCTGGAGCTGAACATAAATAAAAGCGAGCAGAATGCTTCGCTCGCTTTATTATGAACCTATTTGACAACAACTAATCAGTTTAAGAATGAACTTTTAGCTTTTTAAATTCTTCCGTTAACATTGGCACAACCTCGAACAAGTCACCAACGATTCCATAATCAGCTACTTTAAAGATGTTCGCTTCTGGGTCTTTGTTAATCGCGACAATTACCTTGGAATTGGACATCCCTGCTAAGTGTTGAATTGCTCCTGATATACCGCAGGCAATGTAAAGGTCTGGTGTGACCACTTTTCCTGTTTGGCCAATTTGTAATGAATAATCACAATAATCGGCATCACAGGCACCACGGGAGGCACCTACTGCTCCGCCTAAAACTTGGGCTAATTCTTTTAATGGTGCAAAACCCTCCGCACTTTTTACACCACGGCCGCCTGAAATAACCACTTTTGCTTCACTTAAATCAACACCTTCACTTGCCTTTCTAACGACTTCCTTGATGATGGCACGAAGGTCTTTGATCTCAACAGACAAAGAGGAGACCTCTCCCGTTCTACTTTCATCCTTAGTTAATGGAGCAATATTATTCGGACGGACCGTGGCAAAGATTAGCCCATCCGTGACAATTTTCTTTTCAAAAGCTTTACCTGAGTAGATAGGTCTGGTAAATACGACATTTCCGCCAGCTACTTCAACAGCTGTTGCATCAGAGATTAAGCCGGAGGAAAGTTTACCTGCTATTCTTGGAGCCAAATCCTTTCCAAGAGCTGTATGGCCTAAAACAAGTCCTTCCGGTTTTTCTTGCTCAATAACTGCTGTTAGTGCTTGAGCAAAACCATCTGAGGTATATTGTTTTAACTTATCATTTTCGACGACCACTACACGGTCAGCACCATATTGTACGAGTTCATTCCCTAAAGCGCTTACACCTTCACCAATAAGAACTCCTATTACTTCTCCGCCTTCTGCAACTGTTTTAGCTGCTGCGATTGCTTCGAAAGAAACATTCCGTAATGATCCATCCCGTGCTTCTCCTAACACCAATACTTTTCTTGACATTCTATTACCTCCTGAAAACAATTTTTATGTGTATGAGCTTAAATTACTTTTGCTTCCGTATGAAGAAGTTGTACAAGTTCTTTTACTTGATCACTTAAATCACCAGCAAGAACCTTTCCAGCTTCTTTTTTGGGCGGTAAGTATATTTCAATGGTCTTTGTTTTCGCTTCCACATCGTCTTCCTCAAGATCAAGGTCATCTAATTCTAATTCTTCAAGCGGTTTTTTCTTCGCTTTCATAATTCCTGGTAATGATGGATAACGAGGCTCGTTTAGGCCTTGTTGAGCTGTAACCAAAAGTGGCAGGCTAGTTTCAATCACTTCTGAATCCCCTTCTACATCACGCGTAACCGTAACATTGGTTCCGTCAATTTCTAACTTCGTAATAGTAGTGACGTAAGGTATATTCAGTAATTCAGCAACCCGTGGACCAACTTGACCCGAGGCGTTGTCAATGGCAACATTTCCACCAATGATTAAGTCCGCTTCTTTGTCCTTTAAGTATTCTGCAAGGATTTTTGCTGTTGTAAATTGATCACCGTCTTCCACATCATCCTCGATATTAATAAGAACGGCTTTGTCTGCTCCCATTGCAAGAGCAGTACGCAATTGCTTTTCTGTTTCCTCATTGCCAACAGAAATGACTGTAACTTCTCCACCTTTTGCATCGCGGATTTGAATAGCTTCTTCGATCGCATATTCATCGTAAGGATTGATGATAAATTCTGCACCATCCTCATTGATTTTTCCACCTGATATGGATATTTTCTCTTCGGTATCAAAGGTTCTTTTCAATAAGACATAAATGTTCATACATACCCTCCTAGTAAATTTCAAACATTATCGCAGTTCGAAAGATTGAGAAAATTTTTTTGAAAAAAATATACTATAAAACTTCTTAAGATGCATTTTCACCTTTGAAGTTACTCACCCTTAAAATTCGGCTCTCTTTTTTCGAGAAAGGCGTGAATGCCTTCTTTGCCGTCATTTGAAACAAAAACTTGACCAAATAACTCAGATTCCCGTTTACTGCCTTGATAGAATTCTTCGTTTTTTGCATAGTTTAACAATTCAATTGCTGCCTGAAGTGCGCCAGGACTTTTCTTAGCAATCTTTCCAGCAAGCTTATAGGCCTCTTTTAATACTTCTTGCTCTGGGAAAGCTCGATTGGCTAGTCCGAACTGAACTGCCTCTACTCCAGTGATGGGCTCAGCTGTAAATAGCATTTCCGCTGCACGTGCTACTCCAATATATTTAGGCAGACGCTGTGAACCTGCAAATCCTGGGATCAGACCTAACTGTAATTCTGGGAGTCCTAATTTTGCTGTTTCACTTACATAACGGATATGACAGGCCATTGCCAATTCAAGGCCACCGCCAAGAGCTGCGCCGTGGATGGCGGCAATAATCGGTTTTGGGAATTTTTCCATCCGGTCAAACAAATCTTGCCCAAATTTGCCTAGGTTAGAAAATGCTTCTGATGAAGTAACCGTGGTAAATTCCTTAATATCAGCACCTGCTGAAAAAAAGCGGCCTTCTCCATGAATAACGATCACTCTAATCTCACGGTTTGGCTCAATTTCATCAAGTGCGGCCGAAAGTTCCTGCAGCAGGCCTGATGAAAGAGCGTTTGCCGGAGGACGTTGAATCGTAATAGTCGCTATACTGTCTTGATTAGACCATTTCAGGTATTCCAATCAAACTCCCCCTTTTTGTAAAATTTACTTGCTTCCACATCCATTGATTAAGAGACGATGGACTGGGGCTGCAAGTGCAAGCAAATCATATTTTTCCTCGTTCATCACCCATGATGTGACAGTTTCATCAATTGTCCCAAAGATCATCTGTCTGGCAAGGCGAACATCGAGGCTGCTTGAAAATTCTCCTGTTTCTATTCCATCAATAATGATTTGATCAATCACATGTAAATATCCTTTCAGAACATCATTAATTCTTAAGCGAAGTTCTTTATTGGATTGGCGTAATTCTAGCTGTGTTACAATCGCCATGTGATGGTCATCTGAAAGAAGCTGGAAATGCGTTTCTATCATCATTAATAACTTCTCTCCCGCGGCTTCTTTTCCTGCTATTTTTTCTTCTATTTTTTCAACGAATTCTCCCATTTTTTCTTCAAAGAGCGAGATTAGGATGTCTTCCTTGTTTTTAAAATAAAGATAAATAGTGCCATCAGCTACGCCTGCTTGTTTGGCAATTTTCGAAACCTGGGCTTGATGATACCCATTTTCGGCAATGACAATCACTGCAGCATCTATAATTTGCATATATTTTGGTTTACTCTTTTTCAAATCCATTCCACCCTCTTGAAGAAAATCGGTTTTATTCTCTATTCAAAAAAAGAAAAAATATGAATGAATCATCATTCATATTTTTATAATAGATTTTAATTTTATTTCTGTCAAGAAATTCTGACCAACTCTTTTATCCTATTCTTATTTTAATTGAAGGACAAGCCATCCTGCTCAAAAAAAATACTTTTTTGCTTTTAGGCATGTTTTTGGCTTTCTTCTTCTATTTTTTGTTTTTCCTCATCCACCAACATTCTTCTTAAAATTTTCCCCACTGCAGTCTTAGGCAATTCCTTTTTAAATTCATATAGTCTTGGCACCTTATAAGCAGCCAAATATTTTCTTGCAAATTTATTCATGTCCTCTGCCGTTACAGATGATCCTTCCTTTAAGACAATATAAGCCTTAACGGTTTCTCCGCGATATGGATCTGGAATCCCAGCCGCCACTGCCTCAAGGACATCCGGATGTTCATATAACACTTCTTCTATCTCTCTAGGATAAATATTATAGCCGCCTGCAATAATCATATCTTTTTTGCGATCCACTACATAAAAATATCCCTTCTCATCCATGTAACCCAAGTCACCGGTATAGAGCCAGCCGTCTTTTAATACTTCCTCTGTTTCCTCAGGACGGTTCCAATAGCCCTTCATAATTTGCGGTCCCTTTATCACAATTTCACCAATTTCTCCAATCGGCATGGGTTCGCCTGTTTCTATAGAAAGAATGGCTGCATCGGTATCCGGATACGGAACTCCAATACTTCCCTTTATTCTTGGGGCATCCCATAGGAAGTTGGAATGTGTAACTGGCGACGCTTCTGACAAACCATAGCCTTCAACAAGCTTTCCCCCCGTCACTTCTTCAAACTTCTGTTGTACTTCCACTGGAAGTGGTGCCGAACCACTAATACACGAATCAATTGAAGAAAGATCATATTTTTTTAAATCAGGATGATTTAATAAACCTATATAAATGGTTGGCGCGCCTGGAAAAAGGGTCGGGCGTTGTTTATGAATCGTCTTTAAAGTCGTTAACGCATCAAATTTTGGCAGGATAATCATTTTACATGCCATCTTAACCGATAAAATCATACCCACTGTCATTCCATAAACATGGAAAAACGGAACGATCCCAAGCATCGACTCTTCCCCTGGTCTAGCTTTATAAATCCACGCTTGACTCATAGTTGTGTTGGCAATTAAATTCTTGTGTGTCAGCATGACCCCCTTTGGTGAACCCGTCGTACCACCTGTATATTGTAATAAGGCGAGGTCTTCATCAGGATTGAATTCATATGGGGTTAACTCATTCTGCATATTTTTTAGGACTTCAGTAAGCAAGTGGGTGTTTCCTTCATGTTTTACTTTTACCACAATCCCATATTGCTTTTTTTGAATGTAAGGATAAACAAGATTTTTTGGAAACGGCAAGTAGTCTTTGATAGCGGTTACAAATATATGTTGCAAATTTGTCTGCGGCATAACTTTTGAGACTCGCGGGTAGAGGATGTCTAAGGTGATAATGGCAACAGCTCCTGAGTCCTGCATTTGGTACTCAAGTTCGCGCTCTGTATATAATGGATTGGTTTGAACAACAATTCCCCCAGCCATTAAGATACCAAAATAGCTAATTACCGCCTGTGGAGTATTGGGCAGCATGATGGCGATGCGGTCATTCTTTTTAATATTTAACGATCCTTGAAGGTAACTAGCAAAAGTTAATGCCTCTTCATAAAGCTGTTGATATGTCATCTCTTTTCCCATAAAATGAATGGCTATTTTTTCCGGGAATTTCTTTGCTGTATTGACCAAGTAATTTTGTACAGGCTCTGATGAGTATTCAAGTGTGGCAGGAATTTCTTTAGGGTAAAGTTCCAACCATGGTTTTGACTCCAACATACATAACCTCCCTTATTCGTGTGTATTATTATAAAAATTCTAAATACTCTTTTATTATAGTACAGTCCATCACAATTCTCAATGAGGAAAAGCGCACACTCCTAGTGCCGGGAATTATTTGAGTACCTTACTTATGGAATAAAAAAAAAATCACCGCCGATTGACTCAGCGATGATTATTTTTAGACAAAAAACACCAGATAAATAATTCCAATTAGTAAAAATAAGCCGCATAATCCCATAAGGATCTTTGCTAATGTCTCCATTGTTTATTCTCCCCTTACGAAATCCCTGCACCAATCACAAAAGATAAACCTATTGAGATAATGAAGGAAATGAAACCAACTGCTCGGTTATCATTTTGGATTTGCTCATCAATTTTAAATTTTGGCGTTAAAAATTCAAAGATAAAATAGCCTACTAATAATAACAAGAATCCGTATATTCCCCAGCCAACCATTTCAAGTAAAGAATTGTGTTTTTCAATGGAAGCACGAAAAATATTGGCTACCCCCAAAATTTTACCGCCTGTTGCCAGCGCCACGGCTAGATTTCCTTTTTTTATTTCTTCCCAATTTTTATATTTGGTTACCGCTTCAAAAATGGCAAGAAAAACAACGATGCATAATATAACCACACTATAATAGGCTGCAATCTGAGTATACTCGTTCTCCCAAAACTGGTTCATTTATGTTACTCCCCGGACTTTATTTAAATTCGACTATGGTTACGCCTGAACCACCTTCTCCAGCTTCACCAAAACGAATTTTCTTGACGGAACGATGGTTTTTTAAGTATTCCTGTACTCCCTGTCTTAAAGCACCCGTACCTTTCCCGTGGATAATGGATACTCGTGGGTAATTAGAGAGAAGGGCATCATCAATATATTTTTCCACTTTCATTAGTGCATTTTCATATCTTTCACCGCGAAGGTCTAACTCTAGTTTAACATAGGAATCGCGCCCTTTTACAATAGCCATTGGTCTTGTTTCCACTTGTTTCGGGGTACCGATATATTCTAGATCTTTTTCTTTTACCTTCATTTTTAAGATTCCAATCTGAACCTGCCACTCATTGTCTGAAACATGGTCAACAAGCGTTCCATTCTGACCAAAGGTAAGCACCTTCACCTCGTCTCCGGGCATTAAGACGTGCTGCTTTGTTTTTTTATTTGACGGCTTAGTTGACTTCTTAATTTCCGGTGCAGCACTTTCAAGACGTTTTTTCGCATCAATCAATTCATGCTCTTTAATTTCCGCATGTTTTTCGGTTCTCATTTTACGAAGATCACGAATAACTTGCTCGGCTTCATGTTTCGCTTCATCGACGATGTCAGCCGCTTTTTCAGCCGCCTTTTCAAGCATACTATCTTTTTTATCGTAAAACTCCATCATTTGCTTTTGCAAATCTTGATGAAGTTTTTCAGCCTGCTTTAAATAATCCCGCGCTTCTTGCTGTTCGATCTCCGCCTGCCGTTTACTTTCTTCCAATGAGGCGATCATCTTATCTATTTGATTGGTATCTTCGCTTACATGGGAACGAGCGGCTTGAATGACTCGTTCATTTAAACCTAATCGCTTCGAGATTTCAAAGGCATTACTTCGGCCCGGAACGCCAAGCAGCAACTTATAGGTTGGACTTAATGTCTCGACATTAAATTCAACACTCGCATTTAAGACACCTTCCCGGTTATAGCCATAGGCTTTTAACTCAGGATAGTGAGTGGTCGCAATTACCCTTGCCCCCCGTTTATGGACTTCATCTAGAATCGAAATTGCCAAGGCGGCGCCTTCTTGTGGATCCGTTCCAGCTCCAAGCTCATCAAATAAAACCAGGCTATTAAAATCGACCCTCTTCAAAATTTCGACGATGTTTACCATGTGGGACGAAAATGTACTTAAGCTTTGCTCAATCGACTGTTCATCGCCAATATCGGCATAGACTGAATCAAAAACGGCCAGCTCGGATCCATCCAGTGCTGGAATCTGTAAGCCCGCCTGAGCCATTAACGTACATAACCCAAGCGTTTTTAATGTTACCGTTTTACCGCCGGTATTGGGACCGGTTATAACAATCGTTGTAAACTCATTGCCAAGCATTATATCGTTGGCCACCACTTCGTCAATCGGTATGAATGGATGCCGGGCTTTATATAAAGCGATTCTTCCCTCATTGTTCATAATCGGCATAGAGCCTTTTATTTTTTTACCATATCTGGCTTTTGCAAAAATAAAATCTAAATTGGCGAGGACTTCTACAATGACTTGGAGCTCACCTTCAAACTCTGCTGCCTTTGCGGATAGCTCTGATAAAATTCTCTCGATTTCAACCTGCTCCTTGACGCGGATATCTTGGAGTTGGTTATTCAGTTGAACAATAACCTGGGGCTCAATAAACAACGTTTGCCCTGAAGAACTTTGGTCATGAATAATGCCGCCGTAATGACTGCGGTATTCCTGTTTAACAGGTATAACAAAGCGGTCATTTCGAATTGTCACAATCGCATCAGAAAGCATTTTGGCAGCATTCGATGATCGAATCATGCTCTCTAATTTTTCACGAATCCGCGACTCATTTGATCTTAGCTGACTTCTTAATGCGCGGAGCAGATCACTTGCACTATCTAACACCTCACCGCTTTCATCGATCGCATGTTTGATCTCTTGCTCTAGGTTGGTAAGAGGAATAATTCGAGCCACTTGCTCTACTAAAATAGGCAATTCTGTCCGCTCCTCAGCCAGTTCCTCAATAAATCGTTTCATCTGACGGCTGGCATGAATCGTACTAGCGATTTGAAAGAGTTCATGCGGGCTAAGAACACCGCCTATGATCGAGCGCTTAATATGAGCCCTGATATCATGAATCCCTGCCAAAGGGACATTTCCTTTTATACGAAAAGCAGTTGCCGCCTCATCCGTTTCTGCTTGCAGACGAACAACTTCTTCAAAATCGGTGGATGGTACCAACTTGTTAATTTTATCCCTGCCTAGCGAGGACGCAGCATGTTCAATCAGCTGGTCTCTCACTTTTGTGAATTCTAGTACCTTGATGGTTCTTTCATGCATGGAGTTAATCCTCCTCATTTTCTATTGTGCAGATATTCTAGTAAGTCATATTTGTCTATTGCGTTTAACACAGTTGATTTTTTAATCCAGCCCTTTTTCGCTGCAGACACACCGATCTCCATGTGCTTTAATGTGTCCAGTTTGTGGGCATCGGTATTGATTAAGATCTTTACCCCAGCATCTTGGGCTTTTCGTAAATATTCGGCTGATAGATCTAATCGATTGGGGTTGGCATTTAACTCCAAAGCCGTATTGGTTTCTTTAGCAAGCTGAATAAGCAGGTCTACGTCTACATCATACCCTTCACGGCGTCCAATCTTTCTTCCTGTTGGGTGCGCAATTAAATCCACATGATGATTTTCAAGTGCTGTCCTTAACCGATCCATAATTTTTTCGCGCGGCTGGGAAAAAGCAGAATGAATTGAAGCTATCACGAAATCCATTTCGGCTAGCATCTCATCATCAAAGTCTAATGTGCCATCAGGTAAAATGTCCATTTCCACTCCGGAAAGAATGAGAATATCATCGTATTTTTGATTTAGTTTTTTTATTTCTTCCTTCTGCTTTAACAGCCGCTCCCGCGTTAATCCATTAGCTACTTTCAAATACTGGGAGTGATCTGTTATCGCCATGTATTGGTATCCACGCTTACGGCAGGCCTCGACCATTTCCTCAATGGTATGGGCACCGTCACTCCAGGTGGTATGCATGTGAAGATCACCTTTAATATCTTCCAGTTCGATTAACTGTTCGTTCGCAGTAAAGGTCTCCACTTCCTTGCCGTCTTCCCTGATTTCTGGCGGAATAAACGGAAGATCAAAATGCTTATAAAACTCTTCTTCCGATGAAAAAGTAAGAACCTCACCTGTTTCAACATTTTCTACGCCATATTCACTAATTTTCTCACCGCGTTCTTTTGCTAATTGCCGCATCCGCACATTATGTTCTTTGGAGCCAGTGAAATGATGCAGGGTCGTGAAAAACTCTTTTGGTTGAACGAGTCTGAAATCTGCAGAAATATCATAATCAAGACCAAAAACAACAGAAACCTTTGTATCTCCAGCCCCAATTACCTCTTTAATGTTAGGCAGCTTTAATAAATGGTCCCTTACCCGTTCTGGATGGTGAGTGGCTATGATAAAATCCAGGTCTTTTATAGTCTCTCTCATCCTACGCAAGCTTCCCGCTCTTGAAAATCGGTCAATATCCGGAACTTCAGCCAAAGCTGCCTCAATCTGCTCAGCAATAGGGAGCATGTAGGCGACTGGAAGACGATCCGGTCTTGTTCCTACATTGGCAATGGCACTTAAGATTTTTTCTTCCGTTTTTTTACCAAACCCAGCTAGTGCTTGTACTTTTCCCGACTTACAAGCCTCTTTTAAACTGATAACATCAACAATCCCTAACTCTTTATATAACTTGGCTATTTTCTTTCCACCAAGACCCGGAAGCTGCAACAGAGGGATTAATCCGCTCGGAACTTCTTCCTTCAGTTCATTTAATACTGCGGATGTGCCTTCTTTTATATACTCTTCTATAACTGCAGCGGTTCCTTTGCCAATTCCTGATATCGATGTAAAGTCTTCAATTTCTGCCAAGGTGCGCTCATCCGCTTCCAATGCATTGGCCGCCTTTCGGAATGCGGAGACTTTAAACGGGTTTTCCCCTTTTAGTTCCATATATATGGCTATCGTTTCTAATAAACGAATAATTTCCTTTTTATTGATTTCCATAACATCCACCTGCCCTCAAGTTTAGCATCTTCATTTTACCTTATTAAATTAGGGAATGATAAAACCGATTCTCACTTTTATGGTTAAAGCATTGAAATAAAGAAAACTTCTCTGCTACAGAGAAGTTCAAGCAGCTGTATATTCGATCCACAAGCTTTTGATTTGCTGTGAAAGGATAGGTGTGTGATTGACAATGGCCTTAGCCAATACGGATTGATCCAATGCGTTTTGGATAAAATCTATTGGTATTAGGGCACCAATGTATAATAAAATAAAGATGATTAAATAGACCTCAAGAAATCCAAAAATCCCGCCTGCTAACACATTCAGCTGCCGTAATACAGGCAAATGGGCAATAAAGTCCAGCATGGATCCAATAATTTGGAATAATATTTTTACTGCAAAAAAGATAATCACGAACGCAACAGCACGATAAAATGCTGTTTCCATGTTGTTTGATCCTGTTAAGATCTTTAATGTTGTGGCATCCCCAAAGTTTGGATAAGGAATCCACAGTATTAGTTTTGTTGCTAACTCTTCGTAGTAGGAAGTAGCGACTACATATGCAATAATAAAACCTGTTAAATGTAAAAGCTGGAGGATAAAGCCTCGTTTAAGGCCGACAAAGAATCCAAATATTAATAAAATGATAATGGCTAAGTCTAACATATTTTTTAGTCCTTTTCCTTTTGTATTTCAGCTTGCAGCCGTTCTAGTTGATCCTTTATTTTAATATAATCATTGACTGCGTTTACTGCTGTTAAAACGGCAAGTTTATTTACGTCTAGCATTGGATTCTTTGAATTGATTTCACGCATTTTGTCGTCAACTAATGATGCGACTAGACGAATATGACTTGGACTTTCCGTTCCCATAATAACGTACTGTTGCCCGTATATATCAACGGTTGTTCGATTTTTTTCTGTATTTGACAACGTTATGCCTCCATTCCGGAATCCTACTCTCTATCATAACATGAACCGACATAAGTCGAAAAGTCAAACAAATTAAAAAAGCGGTACCAGCCTTATTACAGCCTTAATTTTTCAAAAGAAGCGAATTAATTATTGTAGAAATGTGGTGTTTTTTAATGGGAAATGTTGTTCTCAATTTGGATATGTCTAAGATGAACGAAATGAAAAAATATTACGAAAATCAGCTCTTGAATAAAAACATACCTGGAAGTGTGTTCGCTGCAAAAACCCCAACTTGTATGATTACCGCTTATAAATCCGGTAAAGTCCTATTTCAAGGGAATGACTGTGAAAAAGAGGCGGGAAAATGGGGCAGCAGCAGCGTGAATGCTCCGGCATCCAGTAAAAAAACCGCTTCTATAAAAGGAAAATCTGTTGCAAAAGGAGATGTCCCTGCGGGTATTAGCGGAATGTCTGTCATCGGTTCGGACGAAGTGGGGACAGGCGACTTCTTCGGTCCGATTACGGTTGTGGCAGCTTATGTGAAGAAGGAAGATATTCCACTGCTAAAGGAATTAGGCGTTCGGGATTCTAAGGACTTAAACGATGAAAAAATTATTGCGATTGCCAAGGTAATCAAGGATATCGTCCCCTTTAGCTTAATGACCTTACGAAACGAAAAATATAACCAGGTCCAGCGTGCGGGGATGTCTCAGGGGAAAATGAAGGCTCTTCTTCATAATCAAGCGATTTTAAATGTGTTAGAAAAAATATCCCCTGTAAAACCTGAAGCGATTCTTATAGACCAATTCGTTCAGCCGAGTACCTATTTTCAACATATAAAAGGACAGAGGGCTATTGCGAATCAAGATGTTTATTTCAGCACGAAAGCAGAAGGAATTCATCTTGCGGTTGCTGCCGCCAGCATCCTCGCCCGCTATGCCTTTATTCAGTATATCGATAAGATGAGTGAAACTGCAGGCTTTAAAATCCCAAAAGGGGCCGGAGCACAGGTGGATGTGGCAGCAGCCAAGCTTATCTTGAGTAAGGGGCGTGACGCACTCCCTTCCTTTGTCAAACTGCACTTTGCTAATACGGATAAAGCCATGGCAATTGCTAATAAAAAGCGAAAGTGATTGCGGGTTTTTATGGGATTGCGGTCGACTTATTTAGGATGTTTGTGAAAATCATGAAAACGTTACGAAAATATGGAATAAATGCGAGGTTGCCCCGTTGATTTGGTGTTGGGGCGACCTCTTTTTTGTTTAGAAGGAAATCAACTGCTAATTTTGTTGGTTTTTTACGATTCAATCTATAATTTTTCGTTTTTTTATCAAAAAAACATAATTAAAAAACTTTTTATTTGCGGTTTTTATACGTTTATTTGCGAATTCCCTTGTTTTATTTGCGACTTTTATACTTTTATTTGCGAATTCCCCTGTTTTATTTGCGAATCGGAATTTTTGGTTCTAAATCTTTAAGGGGAAATCTTGCTGGAGCGTATGTGCGCATCTTCTTTGATCCAGAGCTAACCAGATTTATAGCACGCAACAATCTCCCAGCAGTATCGATAGAATGTAAATGACAAAACTTCCGAAACTGTTGGTTTGTAATTTTCGAATCGATTAGTAAGAAGTAATCCTTAAGGGCTGCAATATGAGCATCCTTTGAAAATTCTCTACAGGGGCTGCAGTACCACTTCTGCTTCTCTCTTACTAATGTAAGATGTTTGCAGGTGGGGCAATAAACACCTGTGAGGATATCTTCTTTTTTAATTCCATATTTACTTAAAAGATAACTAGTTGGGATTGAATTCATTTTTACTAGTAGGCGGCTCAGTCTTCGGAGGTCTTTTGTATTGAGTAGTGGATTTGGATATAGTCTTTCAAAATACTGAATTTTATTGAGGAATACATCAGCCTTGCAAACCCGTTGTTTCACTTTATGAGTGTTTTTTCCGGAAATAACATAGGAAGCATATCCATTACTGAGGACAAGTAAATAATCCACAGGAAGTGTGGGGAAATTATGTTCCTCCATCAGTTTTTTCAAATAAAACTGATGCCATTCTGCCTGAGCAATGGGGTAGTTATAACCTTTTTCCTTTTCATTATTTATTTGCAAAAACTGCTCGTTTTCGGTATCAAATATTAATTTACCTGCCATATTTTTAACTTCTACTATTAAGGCAAATTCTTCTGTTAAAAGGAGGGTGTCGATCTGGCAATTATAATCACCATCTGGAAGGTTTAAATCATGGAGGATTAAATATCTTTTAATCGGCAGGAGACGTAAATAATAATCAAGAGCTACCTCCCCTTGGTAACCCGCTTGCCTTCTTCCCAACTCCTCTAAAATCTGTTGATATTTATGGTGATTTATGGGCAAACGCCGGCATAATGCCTCTAAAATAAGAATAGCTATTGGAATTTTCCTTTCTTTTATAATCAAATTTATCACTCCCTTCTATTTTCTAATAAAATTCTAATATCCGTGCTGGAATCCTGCCGAATTATGGCGGAAATTGCGGATAATTTTTGACTCTTTCCTTTTATCAGCGCTTTGGCGATGGATATCAGCGATTCTCCACCATTTATCAGCGAATTTTTCGTTTTATCAGCGAATCGTAATTTTTTCCCCACCAGCGGTTGTTTCTAAATAAAAAGGCCAGCTCGAACCACTCGAGCCAGCCTCTCACCTAATAATTATCCTCTTAGCACAGCTTCAGCTTTTTCTTTCAAGGCTGCAAGCACACGCTCATGAACCTTTGTTACCTCTTCATCCGTTAAAGTACGCTCAGGATCTAAATATTTCAAAGAGAAAGCAAGGGATTTCTTACCTTCCTCCATTTTGTCACCTTCATACAAATCAAACACATCAGCTTCCTTCAGAAGCGGCGCACCGGCAGTTAAGATAATTTCTTGTAGGGTGCCTGACACCGTTTCTCTGTTTACCACAAGGGCAATGTCTCTTGTGATGGATGGGAAGCGTGGAATGGATTGATAGCGTAAGGCTGTTGTGTCTCCTTCAAGTACAGCTTTTAATGATAGTTCAAAGGCATATGTGTCTTTTAAATCAAGCTCTTTTTGCACAGTAGGGTGCACTTGACCAACGAAGCCAATTTTTTCACCGTTTAAAAGAATTTCAGCTGTACGACCTGGGTGCATGCCCTCTACCTGTGCTTGAACAAATTGTACCTTTTCAAGCAGTCCAAGTTTTGCAAACATACCTTCTAAAATACCTTTCATAACGTAGAAATCTACTGCTTTCTTCTCCCCTTGCCAAGAATGGCTGTGCCAAAGGCCGGTAATAGCCCCAGCTAAATGTTCTTTTTCAACAGGAAGTGCTTCTTCCCCATTAGATAAGAAGACAGCTCCGGTTTCATATACAGCTAAGCTGTCATTTTGCCGGGCACCGTTGTATTTTACTACCTCTAAAAGCTGTGGCAAAATGCTTAAACGAAGAATACCGCGCTCTTCACTCATTGGCATCGCTAAACGGATTGTGTCGCGCTTTTCTAAGGCAAATTGGGCAGCCTTTTCCTCGCTCGTCAGCGAATAGGTTACTGCTTGATACAAGCCTGTCCCCTCAAGGTATTGGCGCACAACGCGGCGTTTCTTTTGATACTCAGACAACTTTCCAGGAGTGGTTGAGCCAAATGGTAATGTCGTAGGAATGTTGTCATATCCGTAAAGTCGAGCCACTTCCTCAATTAGGTCCTCTTCAATGCTGATATCGCCACGGCGTGTAGGAGCCGTTACCGTGATTGAGTCTCCCTCAACACTTGCTGCAAATTGCAAACGGTCAAAAATTTCTTTAACATCGTTCATTTGCAACTCAGTACCAAGTACACGATTGATTTTTTCTAATGTGATCGAAACTACAGCAGGTTCTACCTTTAGGGTATCAACCACAGCTTCTCCTTCTAACACTTCACCGCCAGCGTATTTTGCCATTAAGTAGGCAGCACGTTCACCGGCAGCACGTACCCGGTTTGGATCAACACCTTTTTCATAACGTGCGCTTGCTTCACTTCTTAAACCGTGGTCTTTTGATGCTTTTCTAATCGTGCCTCCAGCAAAATAGGCTGATTCCAATAGAACAGTAGTTGTGTCAGAAGTTACCTCTGAATTGGCTCCACCCATTACACCTGCAAGTGCTACTGGAACGTTACCATTTGTAATTACAAGATGATCGGATGTTAATGTCCGTTCCACATCATCAAGTGTTACAAATTTTTCACCATCTGCCGCACGTCGAACCAAGATTTCCTTGGAGCCCAAACGGTTATAGTCAAACGCATGAAGCGGTTGGCCATATTCTAATAAAATGTAATTGGTAATATCAACTACATTATTATGTGGACGAATTCCAGCTGACATTAAGCGCGTTTGCATCCATAGCGGTGATGGGCCAATTTTTACATTTTTAATCACTTTTGCAATATATAGCGGGTTATCTTCTGGTGAATCCACCACAACACTTACGTAATCAGTTGCTTTCTCAGCTGCAGAATTTAGGTTCGTTTCAGGAAGTTTTACTTCTCTGCCGAGGATTGCTGCCACCTCATAGGCTACACCCAGCATACTTAAACAATCCGCCCGGTTTGGTGTTAAGCTTAGCTCTAAAACTTGATCATCTCTGCCTAAAAGTTCAAGAGCATTTACTCCGACCTCAGCATCCGCAGGGAAAACAAAGATTCCTTCCGAGTATTCCTTTGGTACCACTTTTCCTTCCATACCAAGTTCAGTTAAAGAACAAATCATTCCGTTTGATTCTTCTCCGCGCAATTTTGCCCGTTTGATTTTAAAATTACCTGGTAATACCGCTCCGGCTTTCGCAACGGCAACCTTTTGTCCCTGCGCCACATTCGGTGCGCCGCAAATAATTTGAACGGGAGATTCTTCGCCTACATCGACAAGACATTTACTTAATTTATCAGCATTCGGATGCTGTACACGCTCTAATACGTGACCGACTACAACACCTTTAATACCTTCATTAAGAACTTCTACTCCCTCAACTTCAATCCCGCTTTTGGTGATTTTTTCAGCTAACTCTGTTGCTGTTACTCCAGTTAAATCGATATAATCCTCGAGCCATTTGTACGAAACAAACATGTCGTCATCCTCCTTTATTATCCCTTTATAAAACTGAAGCCTCTTGTAAAAAATTCCGCTTCAGCCGTTCAACTTACTCGTGTTTTGAAAATTGTTTTAAGAAACGAACATCATTTGTATAGAAGTGTCTGATGTCATCAACACCGTATTTCAACATAGCAATTCGCTCAGGTCCCATTCCAAAGGCAAAACCTGTGTATTTTTTAGAGTCATAACCTGCCATCTCAAGTACGTTTGGATGAACCATCCCTGCACCAAGAATTTCAATCCAGCCTGTTTGTTTACAAACATTACAGCCATGACCACCACAAATTTTACAAGAGATGTCCATTTCAACAGATGGTTCCGTGAATGGGAAAAAGCTTGGTCTTAAGCGGATTTCACGATCTTCACCAAACATCTTTTTAGCAAAAATCTCTAGTGTTCCTTTAAGATCACTCATGCGAATGTTCTCACCGACAACGAGGCCTTCAATTTGCATGAACTGGTGTGAGTGTGTCGCGTCATCATTGTCACGACGGTATACCTTACCAGGGCAAATGATTTTGATTGGACCCTTTCCTTGGTTCTTTTCCATCGTCCGAGCCTGAACGGGTGATGTATGGGTACGAAGAAGAATGTCTTCTGTGATATAGAAAGAATCCTGCATGTCGCGAGCTGGATGCCCTTTCGGTAAATTAAGAGCTTCAAAGTTATAATAATCTTGCTCTACTTCTGGTCCTTCAGCAACCTGATAGCCCATTCCAATAAATAAATCTTCAATCTCTTCAATAATTCTTGTGAGCGGATGATGGTTTCCAGCTTTCACTGGACGGCCAGGCAGGGTCACATCAATGCTTTCAGATGCTAATTTTTCAAGAACAGCTGCTTCTTCTAATCCCTTTTGTTTTGATTCGATCTTTACTGCGATTGCTTCACGAACTTCATTCGCGAGCGCCCCCATAACCGGACGCTCCTCTGCAGAAAGCTTGCCCATTCCACGCAATACTTCTGTAATCGGACCTTTTTTCCCTAAATACGCCACACGAATTTCATTTAATTCTTTTAAGCTAGTCGACTGTTCAACTTTTTGAATAGCCTCTCCTTGCAATTCCTTTAAACGTTCTTGCATGTCTATTCCTCCTTAATTTTTATCGATAGAATGAGTGTCAGCACCATTAATAACGCGAACGCAGTAGAAAGGGTGTCAGGCACCATTAATAACCTGAATGCAGTAGAAAGGGTGTCAGGCACCGAAAAACAAAAAAACCCCATCCCTGGAAAGGGACGAGGTTTACTATTCGCGGTACCACCCTTGTAAACACGATATGTATAAAGATATTGTGTTCGCTTCATTCGGATAACGGCTTATGCCGATGCATCTTTACATTTATAACAAATGGTCCCGATGCCTACTCAGGAGGTGAACTTCGCTTACCCATTCCATAAAAGTGCTTCCAGTCCAGGCACTTTCTCCCTAAATGGTCATGATAAGGTACTTTTCTCCGTCATTGTATTTACTATAATCAATTGTTCACTATTATATAATATTTTTCCTTAAAAGGTCAAACGTGCTTTCGCCTATTTTTTTAAATAATAGAGTAAGATTCCCGTTGCTACGGCTACATTAAGTGACTCACTTTTACCGAAGATCGGAATATAAAGGTTGGTTGTGGTACTAGCAAGGATATCTTTGCCAACACCATTGCCCTCATTGCCGACAATCAAGGCAAACGAATCTTCAGGAGTAATATCTGTATAGACAGAGGCCCCTTCTAAAGCTGTTCCATAAACAGGTATATTTTTTTCTTGAAGTTTTTCGATCCATTCATGAAGGTTGCCTCTAATAATGGGAAGGTGAAAATGACTGCCTTGAGCCGACCTTAGCACTTTTGAGTTAAAAATATCAACGCTTCCTTGACCAATTACCACAGCTTCAATCCCGGCGGCATCAGCTGTTCGAATCATGGTCCCCAGATTACCTGGATCTTGAACGGCATCGATGAAAAGATAGGTTTTTGCGTCGTGAATTTTTGGATTTGGCTGCCGACATACAGCATAAATGCCCTGTGGGGCTTCTGTATCCGATAAAAGGTCTGAAATTTCCTCCGTAACCGAAGTAACAAGTGTTGAGCCAATATCCCAACGCGGCGGTATTTCTACTTTTTCAGAAATAATGATTTCGATAATTTGCTCGCCTTGTTTCAGCGCTTCCTCTACTAAATGAAAACCTTCCACCAAAAACGAGTCAGTCTTATCCCGTTCTTTTTTCGTTAAAAGTTTTTTCCATTGTTTTACTTTAGGATTATTGACAGATTCAATATATTTCAAAACCGGTTCTCCTTTTAAATTGCTGTGTTGATTTTCTCATTATAGCCCATTTTTCATACATAATAAAACCAAAAACTAGAAATGATAGTAAGGAATGAAGGTAAACAAAAGGAGTGTGTAGTATGGATTTAAATTTACGCAATGCCATAATTCAAAACGTTTCTGGGAATACGCAAGACCAATTAGAAGATACGATTGTAGATGCGATTCAAAATGGCCAGGAAAAAATGCTTCCGGGACTTGGCGTCCTGTTTGAAGTGATCTGGAATAATTCCTCTGCAGACGAGAAAAAAGAAATGCTGTCCACACTAGAAAATGGTTTGAAGTAATAATAGTTGATTAAGCTGCCCGAGCTCTCATCGGCAGCTTTTTCTTTGGCAAAGAGGCGGAGCGCCGCAAGAACTACTATTGTTAAAAAAATCCCCGGTATCAAACCGGGGATTTCCAACAATTATTCAAATGTAATCTTATCTACTGTTTCACGGTCTAAACGCTTAATCACTTCGACAATTAATTTCACTGCATTTTCATAATCATCGCGATGGAGCATAGCGGCATGCGAATGAATATAACGGGTCGCAATCGTAATGGCCAAGGCAGGCACACCATTATGAGTCAAATGGATGGAGCCTGCATCGGTACCGCCACCAGGAATGGATTCGAACTGATACGGGATGTTTAATTCATCCGCAGTGTCCGTTACGAAATCGCGCAAGCCCTTATGTGCAATCATCGATGCATCATAAATGACTACTTGCGGTCCTTTCCCCATTTTACTCATTGCTTCTTTTTCGGAAATTCCAGGGGTATCCCCAGCAATACCTACATCGACTGCAAAGGCAAGGTCTGGTTTAATTTTTGCGGCAGCTGTTTTTGCTCCTCTTAATCCAACCTCTTCTTGAACGTCTCCTACTCCGTAAACCACGTTAGGATGATCAACACCCTGCAATTGTTTTAACACATCAATTGCAATGGCACAGCCAATGCGGTTATCCCAAGCCTTGGCCAATAGCATTTTTTCGTTATTCATCACCGTAAATTCAAAGTATGGGACTACCATATCTCCAGGACAAACGCCCCACTCAGCCGCTTCTTCCCGACTTGAAGCACCAATATCAATAAACATATCTTTAATTTCAATTGGTTTTTTTCTAGCATCTGCTGATAAAACATGTGGTGGTTTTGAACCAATAATACCGGTTACATCACCTTTACGTGTTACGATCGTTACACGCTGTGCGAGCATTACTTGGCCCCACCAGCCGCCGACCGTTTGAAAACGAAGGAATCCCTTGTCATCAATTTTTGTAATCATGAAGCCTACTTCATCTAAATGCCCTGCGACCATAATTTTCGGGCCATCGGCCTTGCCCACTTTTTTTGCGATTAAACTTCCTAATCCATCCGTTGATAGTTCGTCAGCGTATGGAGTTATGTATCGAGTCATGACCTCGCGTACTTCACGCTCGTTACCGGCTATTCCTCTAGCATCCGTTAAGTCTTTTAACATTGTTAATGTTTCATCTAGTTTTACCATAGGTTCGCCCCCAAATCTGTATGTACACCCTTCATTATACAAATAATCGTCTAATCATTACAAACTTTCAGCTAATAGTTGTTTTGCTGTCTTTGATAATTTACTTCATTTTTATCAAAATATGCTTCTTCAATTTCCGTAGAATTAAACTCGAGAAGGGCGGCTAATTGCAAATAGGATTCAAATACTTCTATATAATCCTCATAATGCTTGCTCTTTTGAAAAATATGTATTTTCTCATAAACATGAATAAATTGCTCAGTCACACTTAAAGCGGACTCTGTCGCCATTACATTCATTTTCTTTTGATTAAAGCCGAGCTCAATTCCTAACGACAAAATAAAATGGATGCCATCAACAAACTCCTCTAAAATTACCGCCCTGTCGGAAGCAGGCTTTATGCTCCAAAACTTAAAGCAGCGCGTTTCGTTCGCTAATTCACCAAGTTCCACAAGCAAAGCAAGAATTTTCCGGCCAAATAAATCCTCGTCCTTAAGACCGTGTTTCTGTTCAATATGGCCATCCAATGCCTTTTGCATCTGAAACAGTTTTTCAAGATTCATCATCATCACTCCCATGGAAAAATTATATCAAAAGCAAACATGGTTGAAACTTTTTTCCTGCTGATTCGTATTAGAAGGAAAATAGGTGTAGGAGGATTAACCATGGTTTGGTTGCTGTGCTTCATCTTGTTATTTATGATTATCTTTTTATTCTACATCGGCGTAAAATACTTTTTTACATCAACTCGAAAACTTGAAGCAGCCAGAAAACAGAAACGATTTTTATTCATTGATGAGGAAGACGTCAGAAAAAATTTTGTTGTTACCTATAAAGGCGCTGTGTTTATGGGCGAAAAATATATGGGTACAGCGAATAACATGTTTGACGTGGTCTCCATCTCCATTTGGCCAGAAGATACAGCTGCCCTTAAAGGATTAGTAAAAGAAGATTTCTTTTATATCAATCAAATGATCCTCGAGCATTACCATAATGCTGAAATACACTGGAAAAGTCCAGTAAAAGAATTCCTACAGGATTAGCCGCCATGATATGCGGCTTTTTATAATAAAAACTTTAGCAACAAAATAACATCCACGAAGGCCAGAACAGGGAAACCAATTTTAAAGGACATATGCTTGGTTTTATGACGATAATACTGCATACCCGCTGTTGTACCAATTGCGCCTCCAAAAATGGCTACAAGCCACAAAGTCCGCTCCCGAATTCTAAATTGATGCTTTATTGCCCGCTTCTTATCCTCTCCCATTATGAGAAGTCCGATTATATTCATGATTAAAAAAGCCCCTAACAAAATGGCCATCTATACTATCCCCTTTATAGAAAAAGCCACTCTCACAATGAGAATGGCTTTTTAGTTATTACTTGTTATATTGTTGTTTTGCAACATTAGCTAATTCAGCAAAAGCATTTGCATCGCTGATTGCTAATTCAGAAAGCATCTTGCGGTTTACTTCGATACCAGCAAGTTTTAAGCCATGCATTAAACGGCTGTAAGAAAGACCGTTCATACGAGCTGCTGCATTGATACGAGTAATCCAAAGTTTACGGAAGTCGCGTTTTACTTGACGACGGTCACGGAATGCATATTGTAATGATTTCATAACCTGTTGGTTAGCAACTTTATATAATGTATGTTTTGAACCGTAATAACCTTTTGCTAATTTAAGAACTCTTTTTCTACGCTTGCGCGTAACAGTACCGCCTTTTACACGTGGCATGTAATTTCCCTCCTATAAATCGATCACGAATTGATTATTTTACGTAAGTTAATAAATGACGAATGCGTTTGAAATCGCCTTTTGAAACAAGGCCTGATTTGCGAAGCTTACGCTTAGCTTTTGTAGATTTGTTAGCGAATAAGTGACTTGTATAAGCATGGTCACGCTTAAGTTGACCAGAACCAGTTTTCTTAAAACGCTTTGCAGCGCCGCGGTGAGTTTTCATTTTTGGCATTGTGATTGTCCTCCTTATTACTTTTCGATTTTAGGTGCTAAAACTAGGAACATGCTGCGTCCATCCATCTTAGGATGTGATTCAATCGTCGCAACTTCCTTGCACGCTTCGGAAAAACGGTCTAATACACGTTGACCGATTTCTTTATGGGTAATCGCCCGGCCCTTAAAACGGATTGAAGCTTTTACCTTATCGCCTTTTTCCAAGAACTTAATGGCATTGCGCAACTTTGTATTAAAGTCATGCTCATCAATCGTTGGGCTGAGACGCACTTCTTTAGTCGTAATGACTTTTTGGTTCTTTCGAGCTTCTTTTTCTTTCTTTTGATTCTCAAATTTAAATTTGCCATAGTCCATAATTCGGGCTACTGGAGGCTTTGCATTTGGTGCAACAAGTACCAAATCAAGATTTACCCGTCCAGCAATCTCCAACGCTTCTATTTTGGATTTAATTCCTAATTGTTCGCCATTTTGATCAATTAAACGAACTTCACGAGCGCGAATGCCCTCATTTAACAACATGTCTTTGCTAATAATTAGCCACCTCCAAGGTTTTTTCTCGAATACAACGTCTAGTTCAAAGAAGGATTCACCTTTAGTTGACAACACAGTTGAATCGACAGGTATGAATTACTTTTTATAAGTGCTATTGCTTACGTACACAAACAAAAAAGTGCGGATGAATACACCCACACTTTACGAAACAAAAGTAATAAACAAAAAGTTCACGTAAAACCTGCCAACTGCGATCGTTGCGTCAATCAGGTGAGAAGCGGGTGCTTCTTCTTTTTCAAAAACAAGTATTCAATTTTCACCTTGTTACTATATCATAAGCAAAGATGTGTTGTCAAATGAACTATTTCTTTGACAACGAAACTTATTGTAACAAGAAACAACAAATTATTCAATAGTTAATTTTTATTTCTATACAAAAAGAGAGAGAACTCCTCTCTCTCTTTGTCAGGTTTATCCTCTTTTTACTTCAGCTTGAATTCCTGCTAAGAACTCTGCAAATGGCTTAGTTTCAGATTTTTGTTCCCCATATTTCCGTACATTAACGGCTTGGTCTTCCACTTCTTTGTCACCAACCACCAGCATATATGGTATTTTTTGCATTTGGGCCTCACGAATTTTATAACCGATTTTCTCATCACGGCCATCCAATTCCACGCGGAAGCCTTCAGCTTTCAGCTGGTCTTGAACCTGTTTCGCATAATCATAATGGATACCTGGTGATACAGGAATGACTTGAACCTGTACGGGAGCAAGCCATGTAGGGAATGCCCCTTTGTATTCTTCGATTAAGAAGGCAACGAACCGTTCCATTGTGGATACGACACCACGGTGAATAACAACCGGGCGGTGCTGCTTACCATCTTCACCCACATAATTTAAATCAAAGCGCTCTGGTAATAAGAAATCTAATTGTACAGTTGATAATGTTTCGTCCTTACCTAACGCTGTTCTAACTTGAACATCGAGCTTAGGTCCGTAGAAAGCTGCCTCGCCTTCCGCCTCAAAATAATCTAGACCTAAATCATCCATTGCTTCCTTCAGCATGCTTTGTGCTTTCTCCCACATTGCATCATCATCAAAGTATTTCTCCGTATCCTGTGGATCGCGGTAGGAAAGACGGAAGGAATAATCGTTAATATTAAAATCCTTGTATACATCAAGAATTAAATTAACAACTCGTTTAAATTCATCCTTAATTTGATCTGGACGGACGAAAATATGTGCATCATTTAATGTCATCCCGCGAACGCGCTGCAATCCGGCTAAAGCACCTGACATTTCATAACGGTGCATTAAACCAAGTTCAGCTACACGAATTGGCAGTTCCCGATAGCTGTGGATGCTATTTTTGTAGATCATCATATGATGCGGGCAGTTCATTGGACGCAGTACTAGTTGTTCGTTGTCCATATCCATGATAGGGAACATATCTTCCTGATAATGATCCCAGTGTCCAGAAGTTTTATATAAGTCCACGCTTCCCATCACTGGTGTATACACATGATCATAACCGAGACGAATTTCTTTATCGACAATGTAGCGTTCAATTACGCGGCGAATGGCTGCGCCTTTTGGAAGCCAAAGCGGCAACCCCTGTCCTACTAATTGCGAAGTCGTAAATAGGCTCAATTCTTTACCAATTTTACGGTGATCACGTTCTTTTGCTTCTTCAAGTAATCGCAGGTGTTCAGCTAAGTCTTCCTTCTTAAAGAAGGCCGTGCCATAAATGCGCTGAAGCATTTTATTGTCACTATTCCCCCGCCAGTAAGCACCCGCAATACTTAATAATTTAAACTCTTTAATTTTCCCAGTAGACGGGACGTGGACGCCACGGCAAAGGTCAAAAAATTCACCTTGCTCATAAATCGTCACCGTTTCCTCAGCAGGAATAGCTTCAATTAATTCAAGCTTGTATGGATCGTCCGCTTCCTTAAATAGTTGGACTGCCTCATCACGGCTTACTTCTTTACGAATAATCTCAAGATTTTCATTCACAATTTTCGCCATTTCTTTTTCAATCTTTGGCAGGTCTTCGGGTGATAAGGATTCTTCAAGATCCATATCATAATAGAAACCACCTTCAATAACTGGACCGACACCAAGATTTACTTTTGGATAAAGCCTTTTAACGGCTTGTGCCATTAAGTGTGCGGTACTGTGACGTAATACTTCTAAAGCATCACTTGAATCAGGTACTACAATTTCTATAGAACCGTCTTCCACGATAGGACGGCGAAGATCATACATTTGTCCGTTCCATTTGCCGGCAATTGCCTTTTTCTTAAGGCCTGGGCTGATGGAAGCGGCAATATCTTCGGTTGTTGTACCTTTTGGGAACTCCTTTACTGCCCCATCAGGAAACGAAATCTTAACAACGTCTGACATAATAACTCCTCCTTTAATATAAGCGTGCCTTGAACTGTTATGTCGTTAAAAGCAGCTTTTTAAAAAATAAAAAAACCCGTCCCTGGAATAGGGACGAGTTATGATTAACACGTGGTTCCACCCAATTTTTCATTTTCCTTGTAACCCACTGAAAATGACTTTGGTCAGGTAACGGCTGTAGACCGTCAACAATTACTAACTTCAAAATAAAGTGTTCACTGTTGAAGTTTAAAGGTGGTAAGTAATTCTTCCGTGGTAGGAGACTTTCAGCCGGTGGACTCCCTCTCTAAAACTGGATCAGAAATACTGTTGTCCTCATCATTACTTTTGCGATTGATTTTGCTATGTACGTTATTATAATGATTTACTTTAAAAAAAGCAAGGTCCATTAAACTAAATATTGACATAATTATATTTTTTTTGTTTGATGTTCCATGTCTTTCTTTGCAGATATTGATTTCTTAACCTCTTGTAGAGCTGCAAATGTCTTAATTGTAACACGTTCTTCAAAGATATTTTTAATGGTTCTTACAAGTGGTTCATCCGAATCATTTGTATAAATCATAATACTCGTTGGAGCAAGCGATAATAACGGAGCAATGGAAGCAGAATCAACATAAACAGGATGGTTGACTAACAATTTTCGGTCAATCATTCTTGTTAATTCAGCTCGCTTTATTTCTTCAAATTGTTCATTATAAAAAGTAATTTCCTCATCAAATAATAAATGGAGCGTATTGATTTTAGGTTCACGGTTGATTAAAAACTCACGAAGCATGTGCACAAACATTTGATATTCTTGTTCCATTTTATATTCATCTATAGCTAGTTCCACATACTCTTCAAGCATTTGAAGGTATGGCCGTAAGCGAAATTTAAGTAAAGAATCAAAAGTAAACGAGACATTTTCCTGAAAAACTGGCTGAATGGCCGCCTCAATCATTTCAGCCTCATCTTTTGTTTCTTTTAAGAAAATAGCCAGATCTTCCCTCTGACCTTCCAGTACAGAATAAATGATATCCATTATTTGTTGTTGTTCATCCACGTCCTGAAAATAATATTGATTCTTAATAATTTCTCTTAGCCATTCGTCACGCTTTATTGTGGTAATAAACTTATTAAACGCTTTTTTTATCAGATGAAAACAATCAATAGAAAAGCTTCCATCTACGATTTTTACTATATGTCGATCTTCGATTAGAAGAATAAAGTCTTCATTTGGATTAAACTTAACATACTTCAGCAAGTGGTTATAAAACTTACGAGCATCCATCTTGCTTTGGAAGATGATTTCCGTCAACCAAATCCCCCCTTTGAGCAAATCTCTGTTTTAAATATATATGGGGGACTTGGCCAAAATAGAAGTGAGGAGAGACATGCTTTTGCATTATAAAATAAAAAAAGAACTGCCATTTTAGTGGCAATTCTTAATTACTTATTATCTTCGGTTGGGCCCATCAACTAAAACAGGCTCACTCAGCGTTCGGATTCTTTCCATAATCCGACGAGCTTTCATTTTTTCTTCCTCTCCACGTTGACTGTAGGTTAAATGATGCTCTAGTTCCTGAAAATTAAAATTTGAAGTAAAAAATGTCGGCAGACTTTCGAGCATACGGAACTGCAGGATTGGCCCTAAAACTTCATCCCTTGTCCAGCTTGATACTGCCTCCGCACCAATATCATCCAACATTAAAATAGGCTCTTTTTTCAATGCTTCAATTTTCTCATTTAGCGTGTTATCCGCAATAGAACTCTTCATTTCTCTTAATAATTCAGGTACAAAGACAATCATCGAGGAAATCTGCTTGTTGGCCAATTCATTAGCAATTGCCCCTAAAATATAGGATTTCCCCACACCAAATTTTCCATATAAATATAGACCTTTTACTTTTTTGCCTGCTTCATAATTCATTAAAAACGTCGCAGCCTTATCGCCTGCATCCAATCTCCCTGTATCCCCTTCAAAATCCTCAAAGGTTGCTTCCAAAATATCTCTTGGTACATAAAGACTTTTAATGAGCTTTTCATTTTTCTTTTTTTCATCAGCGATCATTTTTCTCGGGCATTTTTTATAGACTACATCAATGGAGTTTCTTGTTAAAACCAAATCAGGATGATACCCTTTCATAAAATTAATACATCCTTCAAGACTTGGACAGCGTTCGCAATTCTTACTTTGGTTTGTGAATTCATAAAGTTTACTCATGCTTTTCTCTATTATATCTTGCGTTATTTCATCTTGATGCTCGGCTATAAATGCTTTAATTTCCCGATTTTCCAGTACAGCTTGGCGCTGCTCCTGATAGCGTTTTTGAAAGTTTGAATTCGATGCGAGCCGCTGTAACGTTCTATTAATTTTCTCCATCCCAATCACCTCCTACTTCCTAAAGGCCTTTAATTTTTCCTTAATAGCTTGCTTTTTCGCTTCATCTTCCGTAGGGTTTTCAAGTACGGTTTCTTTACCGTTTTTTGCACTGGAGCTTTCTTCAAACCAATCCGGTATTGGTTCCGTTCTAATCGGCTTTTTATTCGATGTTTTTCCAGCTTTTGTGATTATTGTTCGTTCTTCTTTCTTCGCAAACTCCATGGCGTCCTTTACCGTCTTTAATTGTTTTCGGGCCCAATGACTAGCAGTTGACTCCACTACTCCCTTAGTAAATTTCATATCATATTTTCGTAAGATCACTTCAATTAATACATTTACCACACCAGGAGGAAGTTTATATTTAATCATAATTTCTTCCAAAACTTTCAAATTCGCATTTGAAGGTTCTACTCCACCTGACAATACTTTAAAGACGGTTAACGGGGAGGTCGTTTCATAATATCTAATTAACTTTTCTTCCTCTGTTTTCGGCTCAGTTAATTGTACATGCTGCGCAACTGGCTGAGTACGATTGATGAGGCTTGGAAGTTGGTCATAATTAACAAATTGATACCAATCACGAGCACCCTTCCGCAATTCCTCTATATCGATTTCATCATGTTCGTTAATGGCACCTAATATAAAATTTTTCATTTCAATGGCATCAATATTATACAGGAATGCAAGATTACTAATCACATTCTTTACTTTTGCTGTTAGCGACTTTCTAGGAACAAGGGACTCATTCAAACCATCGATTAACAATTCAAAATCAAAGGTGCTAGGTTCAACCTGAATGGGCTTTGTTTCTTTTCGACCGACAAACTGTTGATCTTCCCCTGGTTCAAGTTCCTCGGATAAATCTTGAATATATTGAAGACTACCTGGCGTTGCTGAAGAAAACACATCCTGAAATGCCTTCGTCACATCATGATATTCGTTTTCTGCAGGTTTCTCTTGATCTGTAAAAAATCGCTTTAGACGGGCAAAGTGTTTTTTTCCTATTTTCCGATAAAGATAAATATTTAACATACCATCTAAAAAGAATTGCTTAGGATTTAAAGGAGGATAAAGTTCATAGATAAAGGATCGTCCCCCCTCATCCGTCTTGACATAGGTTTTTAATAAACCAATACCTTCCAGTTGCAGGCGGGCTTCATAAATATCCTTTAAGTTCAATCCCATAAGGTTCATAAGTAAATGGTGTGTCGACGACTCGGACCAAAGCCTATTTTCTTCAAGCTCTGCCCAAAGTGTCATATACAAACTAAAACAAGTCGATCCAAGTAAGGGCTGATATAAAAACGTCAGCACTTTTCGGTCATACTCATGAAGCAGCCCATTAGCCGCTACAATATAATGGTCGATAGGAAGAATTTCCTGCCAATGCTGAGTCATATCCATTCAACCTTTCTTTCATGTTACTGTCTAGCTATTTGCACCCTGCTAAGAGTTCGCAACTAGCCGGATGCCTCTGCTTTTCTAACAAAAAGAGCTAAGGACAACCCCTTTAGCTCCTCAAGATTTTTCTTTTTCGATTAATTCTTTTAATTCCTCAATAAAAACATTAATATCCTTAAACTGACGATATACCGAGGCGAACCTCACGTAGGCGACCTCATCTACATGTGCCAGCCTGTCCATAACCATTTCGCCTACCGCTTCACTTTTTATTTCAGATATCCCCTGGCTGCGAAGATCCTTTTCCACACCATGTGTAATATCTTCTAATTCCTTTAAGGCAACAGGCCGTTTTTCGCAAGCCTTTATTAAGCCTCTTAGAATTTTATCACGGCTGAATTCCTCTCTTGTTCCTTCTTTTTTCACAACAATTAAGGGGATCTCTTCAATTTTTTCAAAGGTAGTAAAACGATATCCGCATTCCTCGCACTCTCTTCTTCTCCGTGTTGCACGTCCTTCATCGACAGGCCGGGAATCAAGGACACGTGTACCATAGTTTTGACATGAAGGGCACTTCATTGTTAAATCAACTCCAAATCTGATAGAGAAAACTGACCGACTGACGAACCCTAAAGGGCGAAGACAGAGGCATATTTGAACTAAATCATTAAAATTTATGAAAGGATGATCTGCTTAATCAAAAACCCGAACTAAATTCCTACTTTTATCTTATAAAAAAGCTGACCTTTTCACAAGTAGAAGTGTTACAAGTTTTTCTTTATTCCGATAAGGTTATGTAACTTACCAATTTGCCCGTAGTAGTAAATGATCCGTTTTTTTAAGTCAGGATAGTTTCCTAGTAACGAAAATCTTTCTGATGAGATATTAAAATCCACTGCTGTCTCCATCGGCTTGACGGAAACTATGGTAGCAATCAAGAAGCAGGGAATCGGTTTACTGATCTCCACTGCAATTTCACCATGCTCCTTTGATATAGTGGTGACTCGACAATCCGCATCTTCATGAAATAGTTTTTCTACTGATTGAAACAGTTGATTAAATGTTGCTTTATAATAATGAGTTTTCAATGCATCATCTTTATTTTGGTCTGAAGTTTCCACTTGTTTTTGAAACCGAGTAAACATATCCATTAAACTAGCCATTTTAAATCCTCCAAATATATGTCTTACCCCTTATTTTACAACATTACCATAAAAATATAAAAAGAGGTGTACAATTAGTACACCTCTTGACAGAACAACCCGAGTTTTTATCATTTTATTGGGCAAACGAGACTGCTTTTAGCCAACCTTAACTTGAGATGACTTAGCTATTTCAGCGGCAACATATTGAACAAGATCCACCACTCGTGACGAATATCCCCATTCGTTATCATACCAGGCTAGTACCTTTACTTTACGCGTCCCCATAACCATGGTTGATAACCCGTCAATGGTGGCAGAATGATCATTTGTATTAAAATCAACTGAGACTAACGGCTCCATCGTCACATCCAGGATCCCTTTTAACGATCCATGGGCCGCTTCCATAAAAGCATGATTAATTTCATCCACAGTCACATCTTGGTTAAGATCAACGACTAAATCAACCAATGAGACGTTTGGTGTCGGTACACGCAGTGACATGCCATGTAATTTCCCTTTTAACTGCGGCAACACCAGTGAGATTGCTTTCGCCGCACCTGTAGTTGTTGGAATAATTGATTGTCCGCATGCTCTGGCTCTCCGCAAATCTTTATGTGGATTATCTATATTCTTTTGATCATTTGTATATGCATGAATGGTCGTCATTAAACCACTTTCGATGCCAAACTTCTCATCTAATACCTTCGCAACCGGTGCGAGACAGTTCGTCGTACAAGAAGCATTCGAGATAATATCATGTTGATTAATATCAAGCATTTCTTCATTAACGCCCATCACTATGGTAACATCTTCATTTTTTCCTGGGGCCGTTAAAATGACTTTCTTAGCACCCGCTGATAAGTGTAGGGCAGCCTTTTCACGGGCATTAAATTTTCCTGTTGCTTCAATAACAATATCAATCCCTAGTTCCCGCCATGGCAAATCCTCAGGATTTCTATTAGTGAGTAACTTAATTCTCTTTCCATTAACGATTAATTCATTATCTAAAGGGATCACTTCGCCCTGAAATGGTCCATGATTTGTGTCATATTTAATTAGATGTGCTAACGTTTCAGCTGGATAACTTGCATTTATAGCTACAATATTAAGCGTACGATCAAGGATTGCTTTTCTAAAAACCATCCTTCCGATTCTCCCAAAACCATTAATTGCTACTCTCGCCTTCATTTTACGGCCCCTTCCGTATTAATGTTATACTTTTAACTTGTATTATTGTAAATAGTATAACATATTTAGGTTTAATTGTGATGAATTAATGGCGGAATTTTTAATATTTTACGTTTTTATAAATATTTCCTTGTTCGCAGGTTCAATCCATTCAAAAAAAAGAGAAGGCAGCCGCCTTCTCCGATTATTTGATATTTACTCCCCATCCAGCTAATACGTGAGCAAGCTGTCTTTGTGTATCCGTTACTAATCCATTATTATTGATCACTGCGTCAGCAAGCTTGATCTTTTCCTCAAGTGGCATCTGGGATTGAATTCTTGCCTTAGCCTCATCACTAGATAAATTATTTCTTTCCATTAATCTCCGTAATTGTGTGTCAAGGTCAACATAGACCAAAAGGGTCTTATTGACCATATAGGTTAGTTTACTTTCAAATAATAAAGGGATATCGAGAACAACCACTTTTTCGTTGTTTTTCGTTGCTTTTTCCACCTGCGCAAGCATCCTTTTCCGAACCTCAGGATGTGTAATTTCATTTAAGACCCGTCGCTTTTCCTCGTTATGAAATATGATTGAACCAAGTTTTGGCCGGTCAATTTCCCCGTTTTCAATTAAAATATCTTGACCAAATTCCTCAATAATTCGGTAATAAGCAGGTTCACCATTCTTAACTGCTAGACGTGCTTCAATATCTGCATCAACTACGGTAATATTCATTTTTTTAAACATGTTTGATACAGTGCTTTTTCCACTGGCAATTCCGCCGGTTAACCCAATAACTAATGTCATGCTATGTTCCTTCCCCGCTTATAATTTCCATATCCCAATCATGATTAGTAAGATTCCTGGTAAAAAGGTGAACTTTTGAATCCATTCAAATTTATGAAAAAACGCTCCGGTTTTAATCCCAAAAACAACAAATAAGGAGCTCATAATTGCAACCGTGACAGCTAAATAAATAGGTGAGAAACCAAGCATGGCTGCCCCAATCCCTGCTCCAAAAGCATCTAATGACAGGGCAAAGCCCAGCATCATGGCTTCAATCCCCGTTATCGTACCAGATTGATCAAAGTCGGCAGACATTGGTTTCTTTAATATGTTGATCGCTAAACCTAAAGATTGAATCTCAAAGTTGACGATTATCTTTTCATGTTTTAGCATTTCTTTTTCCTTCTCAGGTCGAAAAAATTGATACAACACCCAGGAACCAAGGGCGATCAAAATGAATCCACCAAGACGAGCTGTGATTCCATGTGAAAGAACTTTTTCTAGACCATGTCCGATTGACACGGCAATTATTAAAGAAACGGCCGAACAGGTTGCAATAATGAAAACCGATTTAATAGGCAATATCATTTTTCTCAATCCATAAGTAAACCCGACACTGAAACTGTCAAGGCTAAGGGCAAACGCTAAGATGAGAAGTGAGAACAATTGAACCATAATGTCTGGGACTCCTTCCTCCGAAATACTACGATAGTATATGGCAGGAGCCCATCCAATGTTATTCAATTATTAGAAAAGCGCAAGCGCCATGGTCAGTGGTGATACTTTAATTATATTTTTTGACAGCTTGGGCAATAATGCGTCCCTCTGCCCCCTACTGTTGATTTCTCGAGGGGAGTTCCGCAAATTTTACATGCCTCACCTTTACGGCCATAGGCATATAACTCCAATTGAAACATTCCGATTTCCCCTTGGGAGTTCACATAAGACCGGATGGTGCTGCCGCCCTTTTTTACTGCTTCACTTAGGGTAGCAACAATTTCGCGGTGGAGAACTGTAATTTCCTGATCATTCAGGGTACTAGCAATCCTCTCTGGATGAATCCCTGAGCGAAACAACGCTTCATCGACATAAATATTTCCTAGTCCTACAAACAACTTTTGGTCTAATAATGCGGTTTTAATTTTTCGATTGGTCTTCGCTAATTTCTCCGCTAAATACTCTATCGTAAACTCTTCTGAAAAAGGTTCCGGGCCCAGTTCAAGCAAGGGGGGCTTTAGGAATTCTTCTCCTTTTTTATAAAGATGCATCGTCCCAAACTTACGCACATCTCGATACCTCAGTTCTGTTTCATCTGTGAAATGAAAAATAACATGAGTGTGCTTATCAAAAGGCTCTTCTTTTGGATACAATCCGTATTTGCCTTCCATCCGCAAATGAGACACTAAAGCGAACACTTCTGTATAAATAATTAAAAACTTTCCTCTCCGGCCAACATCAACAATGGTTTCCCCTTTTAAGGCATCGATAAATTGTTCGACCTCAACTGGATTCTTGATGATTTTGGGCCAATAAACTGTAATATCCTTAATGGTCTTATTGAGGACAAGTTTTTTTAATGTTTTTCTTACCGTTTCTACTTCAGGAAGCTCTGGCAATTTAGATCCCCCTTTTTATTTAGCATCAAACCAGGTTGGCCCATAAGCATAGTCCACTTTTAGCGGAACTTTTAATTCAAGGGCATTCTCCATCACAGCTGGAACTAACTCCTTAAGAATTTCAATTTCATCTTCAGGAGTTTCAAAGATAAGTTCATCATGCACTTGAAGTAATAAGCGTGTTTTTAAGCCTTTATCTTTTAAGGCTTCGTCCATATCGATCATGGCCTTTTTAATAATATCAGCAGCACTGCCTTGAATAGGTGTATTCATAGCGGTTCTTTCCGCAAAGCTTCTTAAATTAAAGTTACGGGCCGTAATTTCAGGCAGATATCGTCTTCTTTGCATTAAGGTAGTTACATATCCTTTTTGTCTAGCTGAATGAATGATGTCATCCATATATTCTTTTACACCTGGATAAGTATCCAGGTATCGGTCAATAAATTGACCAGCCTCTTTTCGGGAAATCCCTAAAGATTGTGACAGACCATAATCACTAATTCCGTAAACAATACCAAAGTTGACCGCCTTTGCTTGTCTCCTCATATTAGAGGTTACTTCATCCTTCTCAACATGAAAAACCTCCATCGCTGTTTTCGTATGAATATCCATGTCATGTTGAAAGGCATCAATCAGTTTTTCATCACCGGCAATGTGGGCCAGCACCCGAAGTTCAATTTGTGAATAATCCGCCGCAAAAATAACCCAGCCCTCTTCTGAAGGGACAAATGCCTGGCGAATCTTCCTTCCTTCTTCAAGGCGGATAGGGATGTTTTGCAGGTTTGGATCAATGGAACTTAATCTGCCAGTGGCAGTTAACGTTTGTTGATAGCGTGTATGAACTTTTTCATTCTTAGGATTAATGACTTTAAGCAGCCCTTCAATATAAGTTGATTGAAGTTTTCCAAGTTGTCGGTATAGCAGAATATACTCAATGATTTCATGGTCATCCGCTAATTTTTCTAAAACATCTGCGGAGGTTGAATGGCCTGTCTTGGTTTTCTTAAAGGAATGAAGTCCCAACTTTTCAAATAAAATCACGCCCAGTTGTTTAGGTGAATTAATATTAAACTTTTCACCTGCTAATTCACAAATTTTTTCTTCGATTTCAGCGAGGCGTTCATTGAGTTCTTTCCCCATCATTTGAAGTCGTTCGCGTTCCACTTTAATTCCACATGATTCCATATCCGCTAATATTAAAGATAAAGGCATTTCAAGTTCAGTAAATAATTCATATTGCTCATTTGTTCTTAATTCATCTTCTAGTTTGTCCCTTAAGTTGGCCATTGCAAGACTCTTCCGAACTAGATGTTCTCCCAATTTTGAAGGTTCAGGAACCTTTCGTTTCGCGCCTTTTCCATAAAACGATTCATCTGATTGAATATTATGAATCTCGTATCGTTTGGAAATCGCTGCTAAATCCTCAAAGTTGTCTGAGGGATTGATAAGATAAGAAGCCATAAGAATATCAAAATTAGCTCCTTTTAAGTGGATATCATATCTTCGTAACGATACCTCAGTACGCTTTGCATCATACACGATTTTCTTTTTATTCTCGTCCTCGGCCCATCTTTTAAATACAGAAGATTCAAGTACCATTTCTGTAGGTAAATAATAATTACCTGTCTCATTGACAAGCGATAAACCAATAATGTCCGCATAGTGATAATTATCATCGAGCATTTCCACATAAAAATAATTGGTATCAGCAAACATTGCTTCTGTTATTTCTTTTGGAGTCACATATTCAATTTCAGTAAGCTCTTGTTCCACAATTTCTGTTGTATCTTCGCCCAGTCTGTCCAAGAGAGAGTTAAAGCCTAATTCTTTAAATAAAGAGACTAATCTTTCTCTCGTAAATCCCTCATATTCGATCGTGTCCAGATTCACGTCAACGGGCGCTTGTCGTTCAATGGTTGCTAGTTGTTTACTCATTATTGCTTGATCTTTAAATTCAGCTAATTTCTCCTTTAATTTGTTCCCACTAACTTGATCAATCGATTGTATTAAATTTTCTAATGTTGTAAATTCTTTTAGCAGCTTAATCGCAGTCTTTTCCCCAACACCTGGCACCCCAGGAATATTATCTGATTGATCCCCCATTAGACCTTTCATATCAATGATTTGCTCTGGGGTAAGACCATATTTCTCAGCTACGTGCTCTGGTGTATACTCTTCAATATCCGTAATCCCTTTTCGGGTGATCCCGACAGTGGTGGTAGGGGAAGACAGCTGGGTTAAGTCTTTATCACCAGAGATTACTTTAACTTCAAAGCCATCCTTTTCAGCTGTTAATGAAAGAGTTCCGATAATATCGTCAGCTTCATAATTTTCAAGTTCATATCTTGAAATTCCATAGGCATCTAACAGTTCCCGAATGAAAGGAAATTGCTCTGACAGCTCTGGCGGCGTTTTTTGCCGACCGCCTTTATACTCTCCAAAGGTTTTATGACGAAAGGTCGTTTTCCCCGCATCAAAAGCAACCAGCATATGGGTTGGCTTTTCATCTTCCAAAATTTTCATCAGCATCATTGTAAAGCCATAAACAGCATTCGTATGTATACCTTTTTCATTATTAAGTAGAGGGAGTGCAAAAAAGGCACGATAGGCAATACTATTTCCATCTATCAAAACAAGCTTTTTCTTTTCCATTTTTTCACCATCCAATTCCATTATTTCTTTAGTTCAATAATAAAATCGCTTCCTTCACCGACTTTACTTTTAACATGAATCGTCCCTTGATGAGCTTCAATTAAATGTTTTACGATGGCTAACCCGAGACCCGTTCCACCAGAGTGACGGCTTCTTGCCCGGTCTATCCGATAAAATCGTTCGAAAATGCGTGGAATTTCTTCTTTTCTTATTCCTACCCCAGTATCTTTCACATGAATCCGAATTTTCCCCTCATAGTCAATGAGGATGATTTTTACATTCCCGCCTGCCGGTGTATACGTGATGGCATTGCTAATCAAGTTAATAAAAACTTGTTTTAAACGGTCAAAATCAGCTTTTATTAAAACTTTTTCCTCTTTACAAATGAATTCGAGGTGGATGTTTTTGTCCTCAGCTTTACGGCACAGGAGGTTTATGACATCCTCAAGGAGCATTCGTACATTTATTTCCTGCATGTTCAATTGGAAACCATGTTGTTCAATCTTAGATAACTCCAAAAGATCATGTATTAGGGATTGAAGCCGATCGCTTTCTTTTAAAATAATCGAAAGGAAGGATTCTAACGTTTCTTTATTATTCATGGCTCCATCCAATAGTGTCTCGGTAAAACCTTTAATCGATGTGACCGGGGTTTTTAATTCATGAGAAACATTGGCCACAAAATCTTTGCGCATTTGTTCAAGCTTTTTTATTTCTGTAATATCATGAAAAACAAGTAGTACACCTTTCCAAACATTATTTACGCCAATAATTGGAACACCGTAAACAATAAAATATTTTCTCTCAATCGATAATGGAATGAGTAATTGTTTACTGACCTTTTGTTCGGTTCGAAATACTTCAGCAATGAGCTGACAAATCTCCCCATGTTCAATAACCTCGTAATATTGTTTATTCAGGTATTCTTTTGAATTAACATGAAAAATATCGATATAACCTTTATTAATCAGATTAATAAATCCACGGCTATCTATTAAGATTAAACCCGCTCCCATATTTTCAATTAGTGCTCCCAATCGATCTTGCTGCATATCATGTGCTTTGGTTAGTTCCTGGAGATTCTCCGCCAATAAATTAATCGAAGACCCTAACAAGCCAGCATCATCTAATCGACCGACCTTTGTTCTCGCACGATAGTTTCCATGCGCAAGTTCTATAGCAACTTCTGTTGCTGCTTTAATTGGTTTTGTATATCTAGAGTAAATCCGTAACCACAACAAAACGGTAACCACAATGGCCGTTCCAAAACCAATCGAGAAGAGCCACCAAATTTCTATTTTGATTCGTTCATTAAGCGAATCTAGGATATCATATTTGAAAAACTGCCCTAGAATTATTCCTAATCCCACTAAGATAATGGTAATAAAAAAAATTAGTCCTATAAATAGCCTTTTGCGGAACTTTGTCATTCTCCCTTAGGCTCCTCCAGTTTGTAACCCAAACCACGGATTGTTTTTATATACACAGGCCTCTTTGTATCTTCTTCGATTTTTTCCCTAAGATGGGATATGTGTACATCGACAATTCTAGTATCGCCAGCAAAGTCATAATTCCAAACTGCGCTAAGTAATTGATCACGCGTTAAGACGCGGCCCTTATTTTGAGCTAGGAATAGGAGTAATTCGAACTCCTTTAAAGTCAGCTCGAGGAGATTTCCTTTAAAACCTGCCTCATATTTTTCAGGAGAGATCGTTAGCTGTCCAATTTCAATTTGCCCACCAGCTTGGTCCTCCTCTATTACGGTTTCATTTTGTGCCTGTGTTCTCCTTAATATTGCCTTGACACGTGCAATAACCTCGCGTGGACTAAAGGGCTTGATCATATAATCATCTGCGCCTAACTCGAGTCCTAATATTTTATCCAATTCATCATCTTTTGCTGTTAACATTAAAATAGGGGTCATAATATTATCTTTACGCAGCTGTTTGCAGACCTCCATACCATCCAATTTTGGCAGCATCAAGTCCAAAACAAGCATATCTGGTGACTCAGTTTCCGCTAGTCGTTTTCCCTCTTCCCCATCCATTGCAGTAATAACCTCGTATCCGGCCTGTTCCAAATTATACTGAAGTAATGTCACAATTGACTGTTCATCATCAACAACAAGGACTTTATTTTTCATTTCTGAACCCCCACTTTAACTTGATAATCTCATTATATCTATAAGAACCGGGGTATTTCTAGTTTTATGGGCTGACCCCAAAAAATAGAAACATTAACAAATTAGTCAAGCCTTCCTTCGTAAATTTTTTGTAAAATATATATTAAGAAAGAATGTGGAGCATGGCATACAAACCTAGGACAGAAACTGTTTTATTAAAAATCCTAAGGATACTAAATGCGCGAATGGAATTTACTCCAGAGGAAAAAAAGTATTATTTATACCAAGAAAAAGGATTTGAAGGGGAAGTACAGTTTGATTTATTAACAGAGAAACTTTTAAGTGAGTGCTATATTTTAAATGATTTACTGCTTGAAATTAATAACACTCGGTTTCAACTTGATTCTTCTCTTATTTTTCAAGATGTATTTTACTATTTCGATGTCAAGAACTCTGAAGGTGACTATTGTTATTTTGCTGAAGACGACAAATTCGAGACTCTTTATGGGAAGGAGATTAAAAATCCTCTCGTTCAGCTGAAAAGGAACAAATCCCTCCTCCGCCAATTGCTTCAAAGTCTAGGATATAAGATCCCTATTGAAGCCTATGTTGTCTTTATTAACCCCAAGTTTACCCTATATCAAACTCCCTTAGATATGCCCATCATTTATTCCACACAGCTCACTCAATTTATGGAAAAATTAAATACGTTGCCGTCCAAGTTAAACAATCGCAATAAAAAACTTGCAGACAAACTAGTTTCTTTACATCAGATTGATTTTCCCTATATCAAGGTTCCTGCTTATGATTTTCAGACCTTACGGAAAGGAAACAGTTGTGAAAAGTGCAGATCATTGTCCGCCTTTTTAGCGTGTAACGGAAAAATAAAGTGTGAAGATTGTGAGCATCAGGAGGAAATAGAGTCTGCCGTTTTACGTGGTGTGGATGAAATAAAGTTATTGTTCCCAGAAAAGAGAATTACGACTAACTGTGTCCATGAGTGGTGTGGCGGAGTGGTGTCGAAGAAGACGATCAATAGGGTATTAGCAAAAAACTTCAGTAGAAATGGCCATGGAAAGTATTCATATTATGTTAATCATTGATTAGGCTCTAATTTGATTATGCATTAACTAAGGGATTGTTCTCATAAACGCTCCATGAGGACTGAGCTCCCTCTTTTCTTACGGTTCTTGTCCTCATGAACGCTCCATGAGGACTGAGCTGCCTCTTTTCTTACGGTTCTTGTCCTCATGAACGCTCCGTGAGGACTGGGTTACCTCTATTCTCATGGTTCCGGTCCTCATGAATGCTCCATGAGGACTGGGTTACCTCTATTCTCATGGTTCCGGTCCTCATGAACGCTCCATGAGGACTGGGTTTCCTCTTTACTTACCTACCCTGTCCTCATGACCGCTCTCTAAGGACAGTGGGGCAATCTTCAAACGACTTTCCCCTTATATGTCTCATATATTCACTATCAAAAATTATCCAAAACCTTCCCATGGATATCTTCTAACGGAAATGGGGGACATACTTTGACCTTACCTGTAATGACCGTCTCATTTTTCTCATTCGTTCCCACTGCACGAATCACCACATAACCAGCAGTAGGTTGAACGTCGATTACTTCAAGTAAAAACTCCACAGAAGCATAATGATAGACAGGCTTAAGAAACTCAATTTCTTGACTTAAAATGTGACTGCCTGGACCAGGTAAATATTTTGAAATAGCTGAGGTAATTATGCCTGTTAACATTACACTTGGCACAATCGGTTTTTCAAACGGAGTTTGTGATGCATAGTCATGCTGGATATAAAGAGGGTTGGCATCATCGGTTAAACCTAGATAGAGGAGAAGATCCTTATCTTCAATCACTTCAGATAATGATAATTTTTCACCAACCTGGATTTCTTCAATTCCTCTTCCTAATTTCCTTTTTTTGCCTAAAATCATTTTATCGCGCCTCCTATGTAAACGATTTCATATAAATATAGAGAAAATTCGGGGACAGCACGTGACCCCGAATTTTACAGTTTATCCTTATGCTAGAACCTGCATAACACTGCGAACCGATTCTACAGATTTATCTAAGGCAGCTTTTTCCTCTGCAGTTAAATCTAATTCAATGACTTTTTCAATTCCATTTGCACCGAGGATTGTCGGAACACCAAGGTAAATACCTTCGTAACCAAACTCCCCTTCAAGGTATGCAATGGTAGGTAATACACGGCGTTGGTCTTTAAGGATGGCTTCACACATTTCAACTAAGGAAGCTGCAGGTGCATAATAAGCACTACCGTTACCAAGAAGGTTAACGATCTCACCGCCGCCCTTTCTCGTACGTTCAACAATTGCTTCTAAGCGGTCTTTAGAAATCAATGTTTGTAACGGTATACCGCCAGCATAGGAGTAACGTACAAGTGGAACCATATCATCACCATGTCCACCGAGAACAAAGCCAGTAACGTCTTTTACAGAAAGATTTAATTCTTGGGCAACGAATGTACGGAAACGAGCAGTATCAAGAACACCGGACTGACCGATTACACGGTTTTTAGGAAAGCCAGACTCTTTGAAGACCGTATAAGTCATAGCGTCAACTGGATTTGTTAAAACAACTATTGTACAGTTAGGAGAATATTTTACAATCTCTTGGGTCACGCTTTTCATAACTTTTTGATTGGTTTGCACTAAATCATCACGGCTCATGCCTGGTTTACGAGCAATTCCAGCAGTAATGACTACGATATCAGAATCACGTGTATCCTCGTAGTTCGCTGTACCCGTAATATTTGCATCAAACCCTTGTACAGGGCTTGCTTCAAGCATATCTAAGGCTTTACCTTTTGTAGGGTTTTCCATTGGTGCGATATCAACTAAAACAACATCTCCAAGTTCCTTTTGTGCAAGTAAAAATGCGGTTGTAGCACCTGTGAATCCGCCGCCAATCACAGAAACTTTTTTACGTTTTAATGACATTATGATTCTCCCCTTTTCCGTATTTATCATGCGAAAAATTCCATCCGTACCCTTGAAAAAATTACTCCATATTTTTGATTAATTCGTCACCAAACTCTGAAGTTTTTACTTCCGTTGCACCTTCCATTAAACGAGCAAAGTCGTACGTTACTACTTTAGAGGCAATTGTTTTCTCAACTGATTTTATGACCATAGCAGCCGCTTCATTCCAGCCTAAGTGCTCAAGTAATAAAACACCGGATAAAATAACAGATGATGGGTTTACTTTATCGAGGCCTGCATATTTAGGTGCAGTACCATGTGTTGCTTCAAAAATAGCATGTCCTGTTTCATAGTTGATGTTAGCTCCTGGAGCAATTCCAATACCGCCAACTTGTGCTGCAAGTGCATCAGAAATGAAGTCACCGTTTAGATTCATTGTTGCAACAACATCAAACTCACGTGGACGAGTAAGGATTTGTTGTAAGAAAATATCAGCGATTGCATCTTTAACGATGATTTTACCTGCTGCCTCTGCATCGGATTGCGCCTTGTTAGCCGCTTCTGTGCCTTGCTCAGCTTTAATGCGATCGTATTGTGCCCATGTAAAGACTTTATCGCCAAATTCCTTTTCAGCAAGCTCATAGCCCCAGTTTTTGAACGCGCCTTCTGTGAACTTCATGATATTTCCTTTATGCACGAGTGTAACGGATTTGCGGCCTTCTTTGATTGCATAGTTAATGGCAGCACGTACAAGACGGGTCGTTCCTTCTTCAGATACTGGCTTAATTCCAATACCTGATGTTTCAGGGAATCTAATTTTTGTAACGCCCATTTCATTTTGCAGGAAGTCGATTACTTTTTTAGCAGCATCTGTGCCTTTTTCATATTCAATCCCAGCATAGATGTCTTCAGTGTTTTCACGGAAGATTACCATATCTGTATCTTGCGGACGCTTAACTGGTGAAGGAACTCCTTCAAACCATCTTACAGGACGTAAACATACAAACAAATCTAACTCTTGACGCAGTGCAACGTTCAATGAACGAATTCCACCGCCAACAGGAGTAGTTAATGGACCTTTGATAGCAAGCAAATATTCATTAATGACATCAAGTGTTTCCTTTGGAAGCCATTCACCAGTTTGGTTAAAAGCTTTTTCACCGGCTAAAACTTCTTTCCATACAATTTTGCGCTCGCCTTTATAAGCTTTTTCTACCGCTGCATTTAAAACTCTCTCAGAAGCAGCCCAAATATCAGGTCCGATACCGTCTCCTTCAATAAATGGGATAATTGGATTGTTAGGTACATTTAGTACACCATTTGTAACCGTGATTTTTTCACCTTGCATTGTGTTTTCCCCTCCTGTTATGTATAAAAGCTTTAACCTTTGTTCGTTGTCCAGCTCCAGTACCGTAAACAGTCCCTTCTGCCTTCCTTTATATTTCAAAGACTGAATCAAAGGTTAGAGAGTGTAACCTCTAACCTTTTCATTCAATACTATTGAATCAATTTTTTAGAAAAAAGTAAAATATTAATCTCTTTGCTCGATTGGAACATACTTTTGCATGCCTGGTCCTGTGTATTCAGCACGAGGACGGATTAACCGATTGTTTTCATATTGTTCCAAAATATGTGCCAGCCAACCTGAAACACGGCTTACCGCAAAGATTGGTGTCATCAAATCATGGTCAATTCCTAAGCTATGATAAACAGATGCTGAATAAAAATCAACATTTGGCGGTAATTTCTTTTCGCCTGTAACGATTTTCTCAATTGCAACCGACATATCAAACCAATGTGGTTCACCAGTTAATTCTGTTAGTTTTTTAGACATTTCTTTTAAGTGCTTTGCACGAGGGTCGCCACCACGATATACCCTGTGACCAAAGCCCATGATCTTTTCTTTGTTGCTGAGCTTGCCGCGTACATATGGCTCCACATTTTCTAGTGTACCAATTTCTTTGAGCATTTTCATTACTGCTTCATTTGCACCACCATGCAAAGGACCTTTTAAAGCACCAATAGCAGAAGTTATACCAGAATATACATCCGATAATGTCGCTACACATACACGTGCTGTAAATGTAGAGGCATTTAATTCATGATCCGCATGTAATACTAGTGCCTTATTGATCGCTTCTACCGCAATCGGCTCAGGTTCTTTACCGGTTAACATGTAAAGGAAGTTTGCTGCAAAGTTTAAATCCTGCCTTGGTGGAATCGGTTCAAGTCCTTTACGAATGCGAGCAAAGGTTGTCACGATTGCTGGCATCTTTGCTTGGAGTCGAACTGCTTTGCGATAGTTTGCTTCTGGATCCATCAAGTCAGCTTCCTCGTCATAGAGCCCTAATAACGAAACAGCTGAACGAAGAGCTGCCATTGGGTGAACAGTTTTAATGGGATACATTTTAAAATGCTCAATTACTTCAGGGGGTAAAGCTGAATTCTCAGCTAATTGTTTTTTCAATTCAGCTAGTTGCTCAACATTTGGTAATTGACGATGCCATAATAAATAGATTACCTCTTCGAAGCTAGCATTTACTGCTAAATCATCGATGTCGTAACCAACATATGTTAGCGTGTCATCAATAATTGAACTGATGGATGATGTTGTTGCCACTACCCCTTCAAGACCGCGTGTTACTGTCATAGAAAATCTCTCCTTCTCCTTCTAATTTTCCCCATTACTCCTTTAAACTGATAACTTACCGACTGTCCAGCCCCAGGGCAAATGACAGTGGCATCCATTACTCTTATGCTAGATAGGAAAGTTATATTTTCTTACCCGCAAATAATCCTGCTTTACTAACAGTACTGATTAAATGTCCAAGATGATTAATTGGAAGAATTGGCATAAAGCTGGCCCGAGCGTGGCTGTACTTCTACTCTACTGATCTATCCCCTTAGATTAACTGAGCGTTTGCTCGGAATCTGCACAAATAATGTTTATGCCTTTCATTACCAATGAATTAATTATTTTACAAAGTAATTAAGCATAAATATATGTTTTATGTAAAAAAAGGATACGCTTACAAGCCTATTATAAACAATTATCAGATTTTTGTGAATGAAAAGACGCTGAAAAATTCAAAAAAATATTATTTTACAAAAAATCTAACTGAAAAAATCAAAAAATTTCATTGCAGTATAGGCAATACCCGCACCAATTAATGGTCCAACAGCTACACCTTTAAAAATGGAAACAGATAATATTGTACCCAGAACAAGTGCAGTTGTTATATGAGGATCTTCAGCGAGCAGCTTCACACCCCCCTTTGCCAATAAAGCTACGAGAATCCCAGATAGTAGAGCTATCCAAGCAGTTGGTGTTTTAAATGCACCGGTTAAGTCCTTGAATCCTATTTCACCACTGGCAATCGGTGCCAAAACGGCAATGGTGATAATCGTTACACCCCAATTTATTCCTTTGGATTGCAAAAAGGAGAAAGCCTTTGCATCCAAGCCTCCGACCTTCAGCACGAGGAGAACTGCAATCGCAACCATTAACGAACTATTTTTAGCAATAAAGCCAATGACGAGCAAAAGTAAAAGGAACAATAATGATTGACTTACCATCCGTTTCACCCACCCTTTCCAAATTATATTAACATAGTATTAAAAAACGACTGAAATATATTACTATACCCACTTTTTTATGAAAACATGGTTCAATTATTCCATGTAGTGCAAGTAATATTTTTCAAGAATAAATCATTTAGGAAAAATCATGCTCTTTCATACATAAAATGGTAAACTAAAACTACCAATTGTTCTCAAGGAGGTCTGCTTTTGAATCCCAAGTACATATACCGAACTATACGATTTGTTCTGGTTATAGCGGCAGTTGTGTTAGTACTCTATACATTTTATTTTTTGTCTAAGATTACCTATCCTTTTTTAATTGGGTTGATCATTGCTTTTATGATTAATCCACTTGTTGACTTTCTTGAGAAAAAGGCAAAAATGCCTCGTGGACTTGCTGTATTCATTTCTTTAATCTTTATTTTTGCCTTATTTGCAGGGTTAATTACACTCTTAGTAGCGGAAATTGTCTCTGGAACCGCCTATTTAGCTACGGTTGTTCCAGCTCACCTTGATACTCTGATTACTTATATTGAAGATTATTTCACTGCTCAAATCATTCCACTATACAATCAATTAACTAGTGTATTTAATAAACTGGATGCTGGTCAAAAGGATACCATAATCGGCAATATCCAAAATGTCGGGACGAATGTGGGAACAACGGTTGGAACTTTTATTAAGAATCTATTTGGAAATATCCCAAATATCTTGTCTTGGTTTCCCAATGCGGCGACTGTCCTTATTTTTTCCTTATTGGCAACCTTTTTTATTAGTAAGGATTGGTACCGGTTATCAGCAATAGGAGGAAAACTTTTACCTGAGAAAGCAAAGACAAGCAGTAAATCTGTGTTTGTCGACTTAAAAAAGGCCTTATTTGGATTTATTAAAGCACAACTTACACTTATCTCCATTACAACCGTTATTATTTTAATTGGCTTACTAATACTTAGAGTAGATTATGCCATTACAATTGCTTTAGCAACTGGGATAGTTGACATTATTCCATACCTTGGTACAGGTGCTGTGTTTGTTCCTTGGATTATTTACGCTGCTATCAGCGGCAATACAGCCCTGGCAATTGGATTAGGTGTTCTATATCTTATTGTCCTTGTTCAACGGCAAATTATGGAGCCAAAGATTCTTTCATCAAATATAGGGCTTGATCCATTGGCAACACTAATTGCCTTATTTGTAGGTTTTAAATTAATTGGTTTTTTAGGATTAATTGTCGGTCCTGTTACCCTCGTCATCATCAGTACTCTTTATCGCGCAAATGTTTTCCATGATGTTTGGACCTTTATAAAAGGAAAAGAGGCATAATAAAACGTCAGCTCCTAACGGATGCTGACGTTTATTTTTGACAAATAAATTTTGACTTTAAGAAATGTCCAGCTCCAGCGCCCTAGCAGTTTCTGCTGACCAGGGCGCTTGCGCTTTTCTTAATTATAGAACACTTGCATGTCCATTATAGATAATACCTCTATTTGCATCGACTGTAATTTCTTGACCTTCTGTAAATAATTCTAAGGCTCGGTCAACTCCGACGATTACTGGAATGCTCAAGTTTAGACCTACAACTGCTGCATGGCTTGTTAAACCGCCTTCTTGCGTGATAAGTGCAGCACATTTTTCAATTGCCGGTACCATTTCACGATCAGATCCAATTGTAACAAGAATAGAGCCAGGTTTAACTTTGTCTAAGGCCTCTTGTGCATTGCGGGCAATAACAACCTTTCCAAAAGCAGATCTGCGGCCTATGCCTTGTGCCTTTGTAATGATATCGCCGACAACATGAATCTTCATCATGTTTGTTGTACCTGATTCACCAACAGGAACACCAGCGGTAATCACAACTAAATCTCCATGTTTGACTAGCCCGCTCTTTAAGCTTTCATCCACAGCATCCTCAAGCATTTCATCTGTTGTGGTTGCTACCCGTCCAAGTTGTGGATAAACACCCCAGACAAGCTGCAAACGACGGCAAACATGTTCGTTGGAGGTAACAGCAACGATGGAGGCTTCTGGACGATACTTAGAAATCATTCTTGCCGTATGTCCACTCTCAGTTGGCGTAATAATCGATTTAACTTCAAGGTTAATAGCAGTATGGGCAACAGATTGACCAATTGCATCCGTAATGTTGTGTTCGGTATCTTTGCTGCGGCTTGATAAGATTTCTTTATGATCTAATGCTGATTCAGCTCTTGAAGCAATATTATGCATGGTCTGAACTGCTTCCACTGGGTATTGACCCGCTGCTGTTTCACCAGAAAGCATAATAGCATCTGTTCCGTCAAAGATGGCATTGGCTACATCACTTGCTTCCGCACGAGTCGGTCTTGGATTTCGCTGCATAGAATCAAGCATTTGTGTAGCAGTAATAACTGGTTTTCCAAGGGCATTGCATTTTTTAATTAACATCTTTTGAACGAGTGGTACCTCTTCAGCTGGGATTTCCACACCAAGGTCTCCACGAGCCACCATTAATCCATCAGAGACTTCAAGAATTTCATCGATGTTATCAACGCCTTCTTGGTTCTCAATTTTAGGAATAATATGGATATGTGTAGCATTGTTATCTTCTAATAATTGACGAATTTCTAGAACGTCCTTTGCCCGGCGGACAAAAGATGCGGCAATGAAATCAATCCCTTGTTCTATTCCAAAAAGAATATCATTTGTATCCTTCTCCGTAATACCTGGAAGATTTACGGATACACCTGGAACGTTAACACCTTTTTTATTTTTTAGGGTACCACTGTTTAATATTTTTGTATGAATTTCATTCGCAGTTTTATTAATTCCCGTTACTTCAAGACCAATTAATCCATCATCTAATAGAATTTTTGAACCTACATGGACATCATCAATTAACCCAGGGTATGTCACTGAAAATTTATCAGTGTTTCCTTCTACTTCAGTCATGGAAATAATAATATTTTCGCCAGATGTCAATTCAATTGCACCGTTTTGCATATTATTTGTTCGAATTTCTGGTCCTTTAGTATCAAGCAGGATGGCAACGGTTTTACCTGTTTGCTTTGCTGCTTCACGGATATTTTGAATCCGGGCACCATGTTCCTCGAAATCACCGTGAGAAAAGTTTAATCTGGAAACGTTCATTCCAGCGTTTATTAATTGAGTTAGCTTTTCTACACTCTCACTTGCAGGACCTATGGTACAAACGATTTTTGTTTTACGTAGCATGCTTTTTTCCTCCTAAATTATAAAAAAGAGTATTGCTAAATCTTAAATGGATAATTCCTTGGATAAATTGAATAGGTTAAGATCTAATGTATGTTTTCTCTGAAGAGCCTCAATGATATCGTAATCTACTAACTGATTTTTTTCGATTCCTACTGCACGGCCGCCTTTACCTTCAATCAACAGTTCTACTGCTCTAGCTCCTAAACGGCTGGCAAGTACTCTATCGGCAGCGGTAGGTGATCCCCCGCGTTGAATATGACCTAATACAGAAACGCGTGTATCAAAGTTAGTGGCTTCTTGCAATTGTTTAGCAAACTCAACCCCACTGCAAACACCTTCTGCTACAACAATAATACTGTGCTTCTTCCCACGTTCTTTCCCTTTTAAAAGTCGGGCCGCAATATCCTTCATTTCATAGTTTTCTTCAGGAATCAAGATTGTTTCGGCTCCACCTGCAAGTCCTGCCCAAAGAGCGATATCTCCTGCATCTCGTCCCATTACTTCAATGACAAATGTTCTTTCATGGGATGTCGCCGTATCCCGGATCTTATCCAGTGCATTAATAACAGTGTTCAAGGCAGTGTCAAATCCAATGGTCTGCTCAGTCCCAGGTATATCATTATCAATGGTTCCAGGAACACCTACGCAAGGATATCCAAGCTCTGTTAAGGCCTTGGCTCCACGATAAGAACCGTCCCCGCCAATTACTACAAGTCCTTCAATACCATGGGCTTTTAATTGCTCAATCCCTTTGAGCTGTCCTTCTCTTGTTTTGAACTCTGGACAACGCGCAGACTGCAGCATAGTACCGCCACGGTGAATAATATCACCCACGGAACCGAGTTCAAGTTTTTTTATATTTCCGGACATTAATCCTGTATACCCGCCATAAATCCCATAAACCTCTAAATTATGAAAAATTGCTTTACGGACAACCGCGCGAATAGCAGGGTTCATCCCTGGGGAATCTCCGCCGCTTGTTAGTACACCTATTTTTTTCATGTATATCACCTCAATCTTAGAATCAAAAGCTTATGTACGATTTCATCAGTAAATAAGACAATAGCCATTACACAACTACCCTTTTATTATTAACATAAAACTTACGAATATTTATAAAATAACATGAAGAAATCCCCTTAACAACCGATTGATGTTAGTAATTACAATAGACGGAATAATTAGTGAACTGTAAGCGCTCTATATTGCCTTGCAACCGTTATCTTTTACTTTTTTTAGTATTTTTCGTGAAAAATTTGTGAACGAAAAAAATAGAAAAATCGTGCTCAAGAATGAGCACGATTCCTAATTTACCCCAATATAATCATTCATAACAGTATATTCGCCAATACTCCTGAATCGATTATAACGATCAGCAATTAATGCATCTTCTGATAGTTTAAGAAGCTGTTGAAGGGATGCTTTAAGAACCTTTTCTATTTCTTCAGCCTGCTTTTTAACATCCTTATGTGCTCCACCTCTTATTTCAGGAATGATATCGTCTATTATTCCTAGCTCCTTTAAGTCTGGGGCAGTTATTTTCATTGTTTCTGCTGCATTTTTAGCAAGGGCAGCATCCTTCCACAATATAGCAGCCGCCCCTTCAGGAGAAATAACGGAGTAAGTTGAGTTTTCAAGCATATAAATTCGGTTCCCCACTCCTAGAGCAAGGGCACCGCCACTGCCGCCTTCACCAATTACAATACAAATAACGGGTACTTTAAGACCTGCCATTTCAAAAAGATTTCGGGCAATCGCTTCACTTTGACCGCGTTCTTCGGCAGCTTTTCCAGGGTAAGCGCCTTTTGTATCGATAAAACAAATAATGGGGCGGTTAAACTTATCGGCCTGCTTCATAAGTCGTAAAGCTTTTCGATAGCCTTCAGGATGAGGCATCCCAAAATTCCTGCGAATATTCTCTTTTGTATCCTTTCCACGTTGGTGTCCGATGACTGTAACCGGTAAACCTTTGAATTTGGCAACACCACCAACAATTGCCTCGTCATCCCCAAAAGTTCGATCACCATGGCATTCAAAGAATCCTTCAAATAGGAAGGAGATATAATCAAGTGTTGTTGGTCTATTTGCAAGACGGGCAATTTGCACTCGATCCCATGGTTTTATATTTTCATATATATCCTTTTCTAACTTTTGAAGTCTAACTTCTAATTTTTTAATTTCCGAACTTAAATCAACATCTGCTGTTTTTGTGAACTCTTTTAATTCGCTGATTTTGTTTCTTAATTCCACAATTGGACGTTCAAATTCTAATTCTCCTGCCACTCGAGTTCACCTCCAGGTTGATGAATTTCTAAGAGATTTGTGATTTTATCAACTAAGTCAGTGCGTGCAATAATCGCGTCTAACTGACCATGTTTTAAAAGGAATTCAGCTGTTTGAAAATCCTCAGGTAATTCTTCACGAATGGATTGTTCAATGACTCTCCTTCCAGCAAAAGCAATTAAAGCCCCAGGTTCAGCAAAGTTATAATCACCTAAAGAAGCGAAACTAGCCGATACTCCGCCTGTTGTCGGATGGGTCATGATTGAAATAATTAACCCGCCATTATTACTAAACCTTTTTAGTGCAACACTTGTTTTTGCCATCTGCATTAAACTAATCGCGCCTTCTTGCATTCTTGCGCCGCCTGAGGCAGTAAAGATGATAAAGGGCAGTGAAAGTTCATCGGCTTTTTCAATTGCCAACGTTATTTTTTCACCCACTACTGAGCCCATACTGCCCATTCGGAACGAGGCATCCATAATGGCCAAAACGATCTTATGACCATTCACAGTCCCCATTCCAGTTACAACAGCCTCATTTAACTTACTTTTTTGCTTGTCCTTTTCTAATTTCTCGAGGTAATCTGGGAAATTAAGTGGATTAGTTGAAATCATTTCTTCATTTAATTCAACAAAACTGCCTTCATCAATAAAACTGTCTATTCTCTCTTGTGCACTCATTTGAAAGTGAAACTCACAATGCAAGCAGACCTTATTATTTTTTAATAATTCTTTTGTATACATTATTTTTTTGCATGAAGGGCATTTTGTCATAATTCCTTCTGGAACATCATTTTTAGCAGTTTCTGTGGGAATCGTTGCATACTTTTTCTTTTTTGGTTGATTCTTTGTAAAAAGATCTTTAAGCGCCAAAATTAAAACCTCCCTAATGTAACGCGACTTGCCAAACGGCAAGAATATCCATCTTTTACTATTTAGCAGTCTTTCTATCCCGTCTTCACTTCATACCTTTTCCTTCAAAAGTGGTCAGACCACTAACAGAATAAAAAATACCCTTTCCCCCAGGGCTTGTATAAAACCACTATAAAATAAAAAAAATTCAAAATCTGTTAGTATTTGTCGTTAAAGTCAGACAAATTTCGAAGTTTACAATAGGCAGATAGTGTTTTTGCCATATCCTTCTCTGCTAAGGCCTGTAACAAATTGAAATAGTCCTCCCGCTTGTAAACTACTCGATTAGCCTCAAGTGAATAATAATATTCCTTTAAGATCGACCAAATCCTTAAGAACAAGTGGTTATCCGCAATTACAATAATTTGCTGAAAAAACTTATCATCTGAAAAGTTGTCTGCTTTTTTAACCCAATCTTTTATACTCTCTACCTGCTGATTATCCACATTTTGAAGGGCTAAGCGAAGGCAATCCATCTCAATATAATTTTTTGTTTCAAGTACATCGTATTTTGCTTTATTATCCTGCAAAATAAATGTACTAAGAAGCTCGACAAGCTGGTGGCCGCGAAAATCCCGGATATACGTTCCTTCGCCTCGTCTAGTTTCGATTAAACCCAGCAATTCTAATGCCCTTAGTGCTTCCCGAACGGAAGAGCGCCCAAAATTCAGGCGCTCTGACAATTCCCGTTCTGAAGGGATTTTATCTCCAGTTTTTAATCCATCTAAGGTAATAATTTCTCTTAATTGTTTTACTATTTCTAAATATACTTTAGTATTGGTCACTTACCTAATCACTCACTTTTGCCAATAATCGCGAGTCTCTGCGTTTTTTCCTTCACATCTTCAGGGTCTACCTTAATGCGGGCTACACCTGTTTCCATTGCCGCTTTCGCCACAGCAGCCGCCACATTTGGAGCTACCCTTGGGTCAAATGGTGCTGGAATTACATAGTCAGCATTAAGCTCTTCCTCACTAATTAATCCAGCAATTGCTTCCACAGCAGCTACTTTCATTTTTTCGTTGATATGGGTTGCACGAACATCAAGTGCACCACGGAAGATTCCAGGAAAAGCGAGGACATTATTTACTTGATTAGGAAAATCAGAACGGCCAGTTCCTACAACTTTTGCCCCTGCTGCCTTTGCATCATCGGGCATAATTTCTGGATCTGGATTGGCCATAGCAAAAATTATCGAATCAGAATTCATTGACTCAACCATTTCTTTTGTTAGAGCTCCAGCAACCGATACGCCGATAAAGACATCGGCTCCTTTAATGACATCGGCAAGACTGCCTGTCAAGTTATCACGATTAGTAAACTTAGCCACTTCGGCTTTTACAGTGTTCATACCTTGCGGTCTGCCTTCATAGATGGCACCCTTTGTATCACACATAATAATGTCTCTAACACCATAGCTATATAAAAGTTTGATGATGGCAATACCCGCTGCACCTGCTCCGCTGGCAACCACTTTTATTTCTGTCATTTTCTTTCCAATAAGTTTAAGTGCATTTACAAGACCGGCAACCGTAACGATGGCTGTACCGTGTTGATCATCATGAAAAATAGGTATATTTGCTTCCTTCTTCAATCGTTCCTCAATCACAAAACAATTGGGAGCAGCAATATCTTCAAGATTTACTCCGCCAAAAGTTGGTTCCAATAATTTTACCGTTTCAACAATTTTGTCTACATCGGTAGTATTTAAACAGATTGGAAACGCATCTACTCCAGCAAAGCTTTTAAAAAGAACAGCCTTTCCTTCCATGACAGGAAGTGCAGCTTCAGGTCCGATATTACCAAGTCCTAAGACAGCCGTACCATCTGAAACAACTGCAACCATATTTCCCTTCATGGTATATTCATAAACTGTTTCTGGTTTCTCATAGATATCCTTACATGGCTCTGCCACACCTGGTGAATAGGCCAAACTTAAATCATGTGCATTTCGAACTGGCACTTTGGATTTCGACTCTAACTTTCCTTTATTAATTCGGTGCATATGTAATGCTTCTTCTCTTAAAGTCAAAACTTTCACCCCTCCATTAGAAAAGCTAAAAGCCCCTTGTCCAGAGTGACTAGCATAAGGCAAGCAACAAGAAGTTTGTTCTTTAACCTTCTCGTTTGAATGGTTTATTCCAGATCACCAAGGCACAGAGCTAAACAACTTTCTATATTTTTTATAATTAATTTAATAAATATCATAGTTGCAATAGTGGTCAGACCACGCTAGTCTCTTTACCACTATAACATATCTTCAAAAGTTGTAAAGAATTAATCTTTAAGAACAACATTTTTTGAACCGAGAAGTTTTCTTAATTGTGACAGCACTTCTGGGCTGGGATGGACATTATTTTCGGTCCCCAATTTGATGGTTTTATGACTCACCTCGTAATGCAAAATCACCTCTGAATTCCCTCTATTTCCCCTGATTATTTGATGTATTTTTTGTAAGATTTCCTCGTCCTGCTGATCAGTTGTTATTTGCAAATACAACATGGGGTGTTTTTCAGCGATTGTTTTTAACCAGCCTTCCAAATCAGATACCTGTTGGACAATAAACTGTAGTTTTCCTTCACGTTCTTCCATGTTTCCCTGTACGAGGACAAAATTCCCCTGACGTATGAAGGATTGAACTCTTTTATAAACATTCGGAAAGACAACGGCCTCCATTTCGCCGCTTGCATCACTTATTGTTAAAAATGCCATTGAATCCCCTTTTTTAGTTCTAATTGATTTCACTGCAGAAATATAAACACCAGAAGAAACTCTTTTATGGTTATTCTTAAGTTGATACAACAAATAGGCGCCGCTTCGTTTAAGTTTTTTTTCATAAATCGATATAGGATGGTCAGATAGGTAAAAGCCAAGTGCCTCTTTTTCGAAGAACAGCTTATTTTCAAGATCTATAGGGTCAACTTGAACATATTTCGGTTTTGGAATCATCTCATCGTCGAATAAGGCAAATTGGTTGGAATCATCTGGTTTAAAGATTTGAGCATGCTCGATTGCAACATCAAGACTCGCCAGCAGCACAGCACGATCTTCACCAAATTCATCAAAACACCCTGAATGGACAAGGTATTCCAGTGTTTTTCGGTTAATTATTTTTGAGGACACTCTAATACAAAAGTCAAATAAATCATTAAATTTCCTTGGTTTCCTTGCACGAAAAATCTCCCTTAAAACTGTAGCACCCACACTTCTAATCGCAGCCAAGCTATAACGGATCGCTCCGGATGCATCTGCTTGAAAGGAGTAGGCGCTATAATTAATCGACGGTGGTAAAATCGAGATATCCTTCTGCTTTGCTTCCATAATGTATTGAGCAATTTTCGTATCATTTCCAATTGCCGAAGTTAACAATCCTGCCATAAAATGGACTGGAAAATTAGCTTTTAAAAAGGCTAGTTGATAAGCAATCATACTATAGGCAACCGCATGGCTGCGATTAAATCCATAGTTAGCAAAACGGACAATTAAATCATATATTTCGTTAGCAAGTTCTTGCTTATATCCCTTTTTCAAGGCACCTTGTACAAAATGTGTGCGCTCTTGATCGAGTGCTTCCTTATGCTTTTTGCCAACTGCCCTTCGCAGCAAGTCTGCTTCACCAAGTGAGAATCCCGCCATTTTTGAAGCAATTTGCATAATCTGCTCTTGGTAGACTATGACGCCATATGTATCTCTAAGGATTGGCTCCAAATCTGGGTGAGGATAGTCAACAGGTTTTCTGCCATGTTTACGGTCAATAAAGAGCGGAATGTTCTCCATAGGACCGGGACGATACAAGGCATTTACTGCCACAATATCCTCAAATCTAGACGGTTTTAATCGTGTTAATACCTTCCGCATCCCCTCTGATTCAAGTTGGAAAATACCTGTTGTTTCACCCCTGGCTAATAAATCAAATGTCTTTGAATCTTCTAAAGAAATTTGTTTAATATCTACTTCCCTTCCAGTAGACCGATGAATGGAAGACAGGATGTTGTCAAGAAGTGTCAGGTTTCTGAGACCAAGGAAATCCATTTTAAGTAACCCAATCTCTTCAAGGTGTTCCATTGAATACTGCGTTAAGTAGATATGGTTCGATCCGCGTTGGATTGGAATTAAATCCACAAGAGGTTTCTCACTAATAACCACACCAGCAGCATGGGTGGAGGTATGGCGGGGCATACCTTCGAGCCTTAATGCTGTATCAAAAAGCTTGCGATTAAGCGGTGATTCCTCAATAAACCTTTTAAGCGACTCGGATTCATTATAAGCCGATTGAAGGTTAATCCCTATTCGGGGCGGTATCTGCCTCGATAAATACTCAAGCTCTTTTGTATTTAACCCAAAGGCCTTCCCTACATCTCTTAAGGCAGCTTTTGCTGCAAGAGTACCAAAGGTGACAATTTGAGCGACATGCAATTCCCCATATTTCTGAGCGACATATTCAATGACTTCATCACGACGGTTATCTGGAAAGTCAATATCAATATCAGGCATTGAAACCCGTTCAGGATTTAAGAAACGTTCAAACAAAAGATTATGATGAATGGGATCCACATCGGTAATATATAAAACATAGGCAACCAGCGAACCGGCCGCCGACCCGCGCCCAGGACCAGTTAAAATCCCTCTTTCCCGTGCATATCTCATAAAATCCCAAACAATTAAAAAGTAATTACTAAACTTCATCCGCTTGATTACTGTTAATTCAAACGACAAGCGGTCAAAATATTCCTGGCCTGGATTAGAAAAGCGTTCACGCAGACCTTTTTGACATAAACCCTCAAGATAATCCTCCGCCGCCAATCCATTTTCGGTTGGGTATGTAGGCAAATACGTCTTATTAAGGTCGATATTGATGTTACATCTCTTAGCGATCATAAGAGTGTTTTCTAGTGCTTCAGGGATTTCCGAAAAACACTCGACCATTTCCGCAGCCGTTTTTAAATAAAACTGATCGCTTTCTAGTCTTTCCCTATCGTCGTCTTGCAATTTATCGCCATTCTTAATGGCCAATAAACATTCATGTGCAAATGTATCTTCTTTCTCTAGGTAATGAACCCTATTGGTTGCAACAAGAGGCACATTCACCTCTTTTGAAATGGTAGGCAGCATCCTCAATAGTTTCTTCTCTTGTTCAAGTTGATGATTTTGAATAGAAAGATAAAAATTACCATGTCCGAAGACTGTTTTATGTTTGTTAATTAGGTTTTTAGCTAATTCATCATGACCGTTTAAAAGCGATTGTTCAATTTCCCCTTCTATTCCAGGCGTAATCGCAATTAGTCCCTCCGAATAATGTTTTAACCATTTAAATGGGATGCCATTATCAACCTTCGTTTGAACTGCACTGGATATTTTCAATAGATTTCTATAGCCATTCTCATTTTCCGCCAATAAAACAAGTGGAAAGGCTTCATTCGGGGAATGTTCACTTTCTACATCAACCGTTAATCCAATAATCGGATTTACATGATTCTTTTTACATTGCTTATAAAATTCAATTGTTCCGTACATGACATTTCTGTCTGTTAAGGCAAGGCTAGAAAAACCTTTTCTTTTTGCATTTGTTACTAACTCTGAGACAGATGCCGTACTTGTCAGCAAACTATAAGCACTATATACGTGAAGGTGAATAAAAGACATAGCGTCACACCGTTCCTTAAACTTAATATCTATTATTTATTATAGTGGTTAACGCCAAAAAAGGAAAATATGTTCTTATTTTTTTGGACATCAGCTAAGGCGAGATCATTACATAATACTAACTTCCAAAACATAATCATGACCCTTTGTCCATATATATGGAAATGAAGGTATTTAATCCTGTGTATGAGGGCGGTTAAAGGTATGAAAGAAATCGGTTTTTTCCCGGCTTTTATTGAGAGCTACTTTATTGCATTAGGAGTTGTCCTTGGCGGTTCCTTAATTGGTGGAATTGCCTCATTTTTAACCGGACAACCACCACTTACTACCGTCTACCGTTTGTCCTCAGCGCTGCGAATTTGGGCAATTGTCTCTGCTATCGGCGGAACATTTGATGCGGTTTACACGTTTGAAAGGGGCTTATTTAATGCGGATACCAAGGATTTATTCAAACAATTATTATTAATTCTCTCTGCCTTAGGCGGCGCCCAGACAGGAGCACTCATCATTAACTGGCTTACCCAGGAGCATATTTCATCATGAGAGTCCCCTCATTGTATCGAAGACCTGGGAGGCAGCGTTTTTTTGCAGGAATGGCTGTTGGCGGTGCGGTAAGCTGGTGTATCTTTTTATATATTTACGGTGTTTTTCAGGAGGAGAATACGGAATTAATCAGGAAGCAGCAAGAGGATATCGTTGACCTAAATAATGAGAAAAAGATATGGCAGGAAGAATATAAACTATTGAACAAGCGGAATATTGAACAACTGACGGTTCAGAAGATTAATATTAAAATTATCAACTCAGAAAAATATAAACTAGACTCTTTAAGTGTCCTTGAGACAGAAAACTCTGTTCGTGATGACATCAGTATGATGCTGGCGAAGGATTTAGAGACTGTATATAAAAGCAAGGATTTGCTAAAGAAAATCATTGAACACAAACCAGTAAAAATCAATGATAAAAGATACAAATTAAACGTCAAAGAAATGATTATTTATACCAACTTAACGATTCAATTAGAAATTAGCTTTGAGTAAACGGCCCACAGTTGGGCCGTTTTCTCTTTTTAGAAAGAATTTACGTTACTTTAGATAGTTTTCACAAACTTCGTTTAGTTCCTTTATGACATTCGGCACTTCATCCCATGAATAAATGGATGCCCCAGAAGCTAGTGGATGGCCGCCGCCATTAAAATTTTTAGCCACTCCATTGATAATTGGTCCCTTTGAACGAAGACGCACGCGAATTTGATGATCTTCCTCAATGAAAAAGACCCATGCAAGGATTCCTTTCACATCACCTAATGTACTTACTAGTAAAGAGGCTTCTGCAGGCCTTGCATCATATTTCGTTAATAAATCCTTGGTAATTTTTACAAAAGCTACACCATTTGACTGAAGCTCAAAATTTTGAAGAATATAGCCCTGTAATTTTATGATCTTTGGGTCAAGCTCATACATACGGTTGAACAGTTCAGTGCGGGAAAAATTGTAGTGAATTAACTCCCCAGCATAAGCAAAAGTTTTTTCTGTTGAACTAGGATAAAGAAATCTTCCCGTATCCCCAACAATCCCTCCAAATAAAAGTCTTGCTGCTTCATCATTCATTTTTAAACCTTTATCTTTACCATTTAAGTAAAATTCATAAATCATTTCACTGCATGAGCTTGCCGTAGTATCCACCCATAATAAATCTCCATAAGGATCTTCATTGGGATGATGATCAATTTTTATAAGTTTTTCTCCCAATGTATAACGTTTATCACAAATTCTCTCTGCATTAGCCGTATCACAAACAATAACCAAAGCTCCTTTATAGACTTCATCTTCAATACAATCAAGTCTGCGCATGAAATTTAAGGTTGGCTCCTCCTGACCCACAGCATAGATATTTTTTTCAGGATATGATTCTTGTAAAATCGCAACCAATCCACCCTGCGACCCATAAGCATCTGGATCGGGACGGACGTGACGATGAACGATAATGGTTTCGTATTGTTCAATTGCTGTTAAAATTTGATCAATCATGGACAATGCTCCTTAAAGAACCAATAATGGCTTTTTTTTAAAATACACGTTAAAATAATAGAAGATTTTTAGAACTTGGAGGACCTATTATGTTTGTACTAGTTGTCTTAGTCGTTATTTCATTTGCTTTTTATTTATTTTATAAAACAAAATACATTAGAAGCAACCGTCAAGTTGAAAAGAAATGGCTTTCAGCAAAATCTAATATTGCCTTGGGCCTTTTTGTTTGTTTATTTGGTGTTAATCACCTAATCTTCATTTCTGAAACCAGCACATCATACATTATTGCAGCAATTTTTACTATTTATGGTGCCGTATTCAGCTGGATTGGTTTTAAAAAATATAAACATTACCTTCCATTTGCCATTGAGGAAGCCAATAGTTTCGATGCCCAAAAATAAAATTAAGCCGCTCCACTAATAGGAAGCGGCTTAATTTTATTGATTACAATCTAGATTCAGTGCAAGCGTCAATGTACTTCGGCTGCACAAGTGCTTGCCGCTTTTAACTTCTATCAAGCAGCTGACACATCATCATCGCTTTACCAACTAGAATCCCCTCATTAAAAACTTCTACATCCACTTTACCAAACTTGCGTCCAACTTCCAGTACTTTAGGGTATATTTCTAATTTACTTTCCATTTGTACCGGTTTAAAAAAGTAGATGGTCATGTTTTCAACAACTAAGTCACCTTTTTTATAGCTTCGCAAAATCCGATTGGCTGCATCCGCGACAATAGTGGTGAATACACCATAGGAGATGGTTCCAAGCTGGTTTGTCATTTGCGGTGTTACTTCGCAGGTGTAGACCTCTTCTCCCTTAGACTTTCCCTGCATTAGCACTAATTGATTTGTAACAATATCATCAATCGTTTCCCCCACTTGTGGCTGACGTTGATTCATTTGCAGTGCCTTCAACACATCTTGACGGCTGATAATCCCTTCTAATCGATTGGAATCATCTGCAACCGGGAGAACTTCTATCCCTTCCCAGACCATCGTATGTGCGGTGGAGGCTACACTCGACTTACCATTAACAGTCATCGGATGTTTGGTCATAATTTTTTCAATTGGAGTTTCTAAATTTTGGCCCAATATATCCTTGCTTGTGACCATACCTTGAATTTTTAAATTTTGATCTACAACGGGATAGCGGCTGTGAGCTGTTTTTTGATTAAACTCATGCCATTTGGATACTGTATCTGTTGTTTTTAAATAAAAGGTATTAGCAAGTGGTGTTAAAATATCTTCAACTAGAATAATTTCCTTTTTGATTAATTGGTCGTAAATAGCTCGGTTAATCATCGTTGCCACAGTAAATGTATCATAACTTGTGGAGATGACAGGTATTTCTAGTTTATCTGCAAGCTTTTTAATATGTTCTTCTGCATCAAATCCACCCGTAATCAGTACGGAGGCTCCTGCTTTTAAAGCTAGTTCATGTGCTTGTGTCCTATTTCCGACAATTAACAGGTTCCCAGCTTCTGTGTACCGCATCATGGCTTCAAGTTTCATGGCACCAATGACAAATTTATTGAGGGTTTTATGCAAACCCGTCCTTCCGCCTAGAACTTGCCCATCCACAATATTAACAACTTCGGCAAATGTTAGCTTTTCAATATTTTCTTTCTTTTTCCGTTCAATTCTTATCGTGCCTACTCTTTCAATTGTACTAACATACCCTTTATTTTCGGCTTCTTTAATCGCCCGATAGGCCGTACCTTCACTTACGGTCATCGCCTTGGCGATTTGCCGCACTGATATTTTTTCCCCAATCGGAAGTCCATCAATGTATTGCAAAATTTGTTCATGCTTTGTAGCCAAGACCTTCACCCTTTTATGTTTGAATTCCAATTCACCCGGTCACATATTAACCTGAATTATATCTAAGTTCCATTATAGAGGGTTAAAAGCCTTGATTCAATGCGGATTCTCACATTGTTGTTTATTAATCAGTAATAAGAACGCGACTTTTTCTTTAATTGCTTCGCATGGATTTTTGAAACATGTTTTTTAGGACTATAAAGAAGCCCCGTCAAATTTCCCGCAATCACGAACAAGGCAAACACTAGCCATGCGACTGAAAACAACCCTTGAGCTCCATCCAGATTAATTGATAATCGCGGGACCGCAAAATAAAGCATAAAACCGCACAGCAGCAAGCAAAGTAAATATCTGTTCTTCTTCAAATTTTTTTCCTCCCTTAAATACTGCAATGAACTGCTTGTTTCATCTTTATGCATAATGGAGGAGAAAAAGTATTTGTATCACTATGAACATCTAAATTTCTATATATTCACCCGGAGCCAGCACTTTTCCATTTTTCTCTTCAAGCCTCTCAATAAATTTGTACGGATCCTGTTTAATTGGCGGGAATGTGTTGAAGTGAATCGGAACAACCGTCTTGGCCATTAACCATTTAGCTGCATATGCCGCATCCTCTGGACCCATCGTAAAATTATCGCCTATTGGTAAAAAGGCCACATCAATCGGATGGCGTTCGCCAATCAATTTCATGTCAGAAAACAGTCCTGTATCGCCGGCATGATAAATGGTCTTGCCTTCATTACTGAACAAAATCCCTGTCGGCATTCCACAATAAATAATTTCATTCTTATCGGTAACATAACCTGAGCCATGAAAGGCTTGTGTCAATTTAACTGTTCCAAAATCAAATTGAAAAGATCCTCCGATATTCATTCCATGGGTTTTAACTCCATGCCAACTGAGGAATGTGGTAAGGTCTGCATTGCCAACCACTAAGGCATTGTGCTTTTTAGCCAGCTCCACTGTATCACCAACATGGTCGTTATGCCCGTGGGAAAGGATAATCACATCAGGTTTTACATCATCCACTTTTAAGTCAGTTAATTGGTTACCGGTGATAAAAGGATCAATTAGAATGGTTTTGCCTTGCGTGTGAATTTGAACTACAGAATGTCCATGATAAGATACTTTCATTTAAACTAACTCCTCTCAGATTGTCATACTATGTACTTCCATATAAATTTAATAATTCCTTCTACATTTATACCCATAACACTCCCATTTTAGTTCACACTAAGGTGTGATAGTTTACATTTTTTCATATTATTGATACTCTCAATTTGGTTTTAATTATATAAAGGGGGCTCCCTGCACATGAATCAACGATTGGTAAAGTTGCAAACATGGATGAAGGAAAACAATATTGAAGTAAGTTTTCTGACTTCTACAGAAAATGTATTTTATTTGAGCGGTTATTATACCGACCCGCATGAAAGATTGCTTGGTCTTGCTGTTTTTCAAGAAGAAGAGCCGTTTCTAATCTGCCCGGCAATGGAGGTACACGATGCAAAACGCTCAGGCTGGAATTATGAAACAATTGGCTATAGTGACATCGATGATCCATGGGAGATGGTATTACAAGCGATTACGAAGCGAAATAAGCGTGTTACAAAGGCAGCGATTGAGAAAGAACATATGAATGTGGAGCGGTACGAACAACTTTTAAGGTTATTCCCAAATGCATCCTTTGTTTCTGCTGAGGAAAAATTACGTATGCTTCGAATGATTAAAGATGCGAATGAATTGAAAATCATCGAAGAGGCATGTGCACTTGCGGATTATGCAGTTGAATTCGGTGCTAGTGAAATTAAAGAGGGCAAGACAGAGCTTGAGGTCCTAAATGCCTTAGAGTACGCTCTTAAACAAAAGGGCGTAACGGAAATGTCGTTCTCAACCATGGTGTTAACTGGTGCAAATGCTGCTTCCCCTCACGGCAACCCGGGGGAAACGAAGATTCATAAAGGTGATCTCGTCCTATTTGATTTAGGTGTAGTGGTTGACCGCTATTGCTCGGATATCACAAGAACAGTTGCATATGGGGATATTAATGACAAACAAAGAGAAATCTATGAGACTGTATTAAAAGCTCAACTTGCTGCCATTGAGGCAAGTAAGCCTGGGGTTAGTGCGGCTGAAGTTGACCTCACGGCACGCAGAGTTATTTCTGACGCAGGGTATGGCGAATATTTTCCACACCGCTTAGGACATGGTCTCGGCATCAGTGTTCATGAGTACCCATCCTTAACTGAGACTAATCAGCTGTTGCTTGAAGAAGGTATGGTCTATACAATTGAACCAGGTATATATGTACCAGACGTTGCTGGTGTCCGGATTGAGGACGACATTTATATTACTGCGGATGGGGCTAAAATATTAACCAAATTTCCGAAAGAACTTCAAATCATAAAATAAGTAATCTGGAGTTTTTTTACATTGAACTCGACGAGGATTTGGTGTATTATACTAATACAAGCTGCGTTGTACGTATCCATAATAAAGTTTTAACCTTTAAGCTGTAATAGGGAGTTTAAACATCGAAACCGGAATGACAAGCCTCTGTCTATATGACATGGAGGACATGCAGAAAGGTTTCTGAAAACACCCACTTTGAGGAGTGGTGGTTTAAAACTTTCTTATCTTACTACGGCAAATGCGGCTGCATATTAGTATTTTAAACCAGCTCTTTGCAGCTGGTTTTCTATTGTAAAAAAAGAAGAGGGCAGCCCTCTTCTTTTTTTATTTTCCTAATAACGACTTTGCATCTGAGAAATTCAGGCCATGTGCTTCTGCGACGGCCTGATATGTTACAAAGCCTTCAAGTGTATTAATCCCTTTTAGTAGTGCTTCATTTTCAATACATGCTTTTCGAAGGCCTTTATTTGCGATTTGAACGGCATATGGAACTGTCACATTGGTTAAAGCAATGGTTGATGTCCTTGGTACAGCACCTGGCATATTGGCAACAGCATAATGAACAACACCATGCTTTACATAGGTCGGATGGTCATGTGTGGTAATTCTGTCAGTGGTTTCAAAAATCCCGCCCTGGTCGATGGCGATATCGACAACGACACTACCCGGCTTCATCGCCTGAATCATTTCTTCCGTCACGAGCTTTGGTGCCTTTGCACCTGGAATCAGAACTGCTCCAATAATTAAGTCGGAGTCTTTGACCGCTTCGGCAATATTGTAGGGATTAGACATTAAGGTGGTAATATCGGTTCCAAAAATATCATCTAATTGACGAAGACGTTCTGGATTAACATCTAAAATGGTTACTTTTGCGCCAAGTCCAATCGCCATTTTTGCTGCATTTGTTCCTGCAACCCCGCCGCCTATAATGGTCACTATTCCTCTTTGCACACCTGGAACACCTGAAAGAAGAATCCCCTTACCGCCATGGACTTTTTCTAAAAATTGTGCACCAATTTGTGGAGCCATCCTCCCGGCAACCTCACTCATTGGGGTCAACAAGGGCAGACTTTTATTTGCTAATTGAACGGTTTCATAAGCAATCCCTGCTACTTTATGATCAATTAATGCTTTGGTTAATTCCGGTTCAGGCGCTAAATGTAAATATGTAAATAAAATCAACCCTTCACGGAAATATTGATATTCGCTAGGCAATGGTTCTTTTACCTTCATGACCATATCCATTGACCATACTTCCCTTGCTGTTTCTACTACCGTTGCCCCTGCAGAACGATAATCATCATCCAAAAAACCGGAGCCCGCTCCAGCTCCCTTCTCGATTATGACCTGATGGCCGAATTTTACAAGGTTTACGACTCCGGATGGTGTCATTGCTACCCGGTTTTCATTATTTTTTATCTCTTTAGGTACCCCAATCCGCAATGTAATTCCCTCCATTTGTTTTTCATAAGAAAGTACTGATAATACTAATATATCCACAATTTTGGAAAATGTACCCATAATTCAATAAGGTTTGAACCAATATTATCCCCACCAGACAAATATGAGCTTTACCACAATAGGCAAAGCTCTCAAAGGGTTAATACCAAGGATAATATGGATAGCCGTAATATGGATATCCGTAATATGGATATCCAAAACCATAACCATATCCATAATAAGGAGCTGTTAGTAACGCGCCTGCAGCTAACCCACCTAAAAATGGTAATCCAAATCCTAATCCAAAACCAAATGGTCTACCAAAACCGAACCCAAACGGGCGTCCAAATCCCCCAAAGCCAAATCCCGGACGGCCAAATCCTCCAAATCCGAATCCAGGGCGTCCGAATCCTCCAAACCCAAATCCTGGACGGCCAAATCCTCCAAAGTGCCCAAAACCGCCGCCAAAATGACCAAAGCCATGGTGAAGCCTTTCATCCTCTGGGTTAATTCCATATTGTACATCCATGTTAGTCGGCATGACTGTATTCATGTTCTTCCTCCTCATTTCTAATTGAACGGCACAATAAAGAATATGCCATTGGGAGGAAAGTTCTTGGGTTAACGCCCTTAGGCTCATTATTTTTAAGGATAGATGACTAGTACCAGTCCTTCTCTACATATAAAAAGGGCTGCCCCAAGTAGACAGCCCTAAAAATAATATAAACCTTTATTCCTCTACTGCGGCAAAATCATCGCTATCTGCAAGAGCAGTTCCTTCTCCGATAAAACCACTGTTGTAGGAGTTCATTATTTGTTGACTTACTTCATTTACACCATGATCGTTAAATTCAAAAGAATATTTCTTATTTGGATCCAGTTTCATCACCTATCAGATCCCCTTTCAATGTAAGTTACTCCATTATTGTTCGAAAAATTGCAACAGTTATTCCTTGTTAAATATTGTATAATAAAGGCAAGGAGATGATAATCATGGGACTCAAATATCAAAATATTTTAGTCGCAATTGATGGATCAAAAGAGGCTGATTGGGCATTTCAAAAGGGTGTAGAAATTGCTAAACGGAATCATGCTCGCCTGTTGTTAGTTCATGTGATCGACACAAGGTCATTTGCATTAATAGAAGCTTACGACACGGTCATTGGTGATAGGGCCGAAAAACTGGCAAAAGATATGTTAGAAAATTACCAAAAACAAGCTGTCGAGGCAGGATTAACAGATGTTCAATACGAAATTGAATTCGGCTCTCCTAAAATAAGAATTCCTAGAGATTTGGCCAAAAAGCACAAAGTAGATTTAATCCTCTGTGGGGCAACAGGAATGAACGTTGTGGAAAGATTTTTTATCGGAAGTGTTTCAGAACATATTACTCGGTATGCCCCATGTGATGTACTCATTGTCCGTACGGAAAAAGACGCCGAATAACTTTAAAATATTAAAGCACGGAGCCCATGCTCCGTGCTTTTTCTTTCCCCTACTAATTATTCATGACCTATTTACGAATCTATAGTAAAATAAAAACAATATCTAAGCATGGAGGCAGCGAAATGATTGATCATTTTATTTTTAATAAACGGCTCGGAATTTTAGTTCCGGATTTAACTTTTGATTGGGATGAGCACAGTCAGGAGACACAACAGTATATTTTATATCATTGGGAACAAATCCGTGGTTCTATTCCTGACCGAATAGCTGAACTCGAACAAGAGATAAATCAAAAACAGGCCCAGCTTTCTGATGAAAGTGACTTTCCTCGTTCATGTCAATTGAATTCAGAGATAGCCGACCTTGCTTCCATTATCAATGACTTATGGCTATGGTACCGTTCGAATCAAACTCTTACTACAAAACAGCATCAGTAACGAGTATGTTACAAAGGGTCTGACCCTTCGCTTAACTTCAATTTATCATATAAAAGTTTTTGAGGGGTCTGGGCACTTTGTTTTAGGACATGCTTCTATTTTATAAGTCCTTTTTAATTTCCCTTACAACATGCCCGATCTCGGGGAGGATTAATTTATTCATCGCCAGTTTAACTGCACCAGAGGAGCCAGGAGTGGAGAATACTGCTTTATCTTTAACTACCCCGGCAATTGCTCTAGAAAGAATTGCAGCTGACCCGATATCTTCTTGAAAGCTTAACATCCTGAACAATTCACCAAAGCCAATAATTTCTTTATCCAGCATACTTTGGACAGTCTCAATAGTTACATCTCGTTTAGCGATTCCTGTACCGCCATTTGTCAGAATCACATCAATATCCTCTCGCTCACAGCCTTTTAGTATTTCATCATAAATAGGCTGTCCCTCATCCTTCACAATACAGTAGTCTGCAACGGTATGTCCAGCTCCCTCTAGCATCTCAATCATAAGTCTGCCACTTTTGTCAGTTACTTGATCCCGAGTATCACTAACAGTAATGACCTTACATTTCACCGTCTTTGGTGCTTCTTTCTTATGTTCTTGCGTGCTCATCCTAAATCTCCTCTTTTTCTTTTAGATAGCGAAGCTGATAATACTTATGGGCAAATTCGGTTACTTTTCGTGTTAATTGATAATTAACACTTGCTCCGACGGCCATACTGACCAATGGAATTCCCTGAATTACCTTTCTTCTAAACAATGCAATCACCATTGCTTTTAATATTTGTTGAACAGGTTGTTCAAGCCATGTGATATCCGTGATTTCATCTTTGCCCTCATAAAAGTAAAACTCACCATTTCCCTCTAATTCAGCCATTAAGGATGTCCATCCCTCTTTTTGAATTCGCGGCGGCAATGTTGCGATATGAAAGACTTTTAATGATGTCATCATTTCAAATGGAGTATTAATTTCAAAACCATAGGTCATTGCTATTAATTGGACAACTCTTAAATTAATGACAGCCATTGCTGGGATATCTGTACCCAGCAGCAGCATGCCGCCCGTTCCTGCAAGTCCGCCTTGAGTAAAAGAATAAAACCGATGTCTGGCTATTTGCTGTTCTGCTATGTATTGTAATTGGTCAATGTCCAATTTCTTTAAGTCTGTTATTGTTTCTAAATCTGAACGAAAAATCCTCCCTGATGAAAGAATCCGTCCCTTTGCATCCATTTGGAGTTGCGAGCCTTGAATGAAACTATGTAAATGAAATAGCCAATTATCAATTACCGAAAAAAATTGCTTTTGTACCTTATTTGGCAATAATGAAAAAGAACGTTCCAAATATTTTTCATATGTTAATTGAAAGTCATTGGCTTCATAATCTAACAAGTTTTGTTCCCATAACCGAATTCCATTCATTACAATTGTTTCCCGTTCTGTCAATGGCATCAATACCCCTCCTTCACACTCTCTATTCAAGTATATCACAAAGAAATTGTCAAAAAAAAAGCAAAAGCCATTTAAATAGCTTTTGCTTTCTTTACTATTATTTAGCTAATCTTAAGACGTCACGAGCAATCATGACTTCTTCATTAGTTGGAATAATCATGACTTTTACTGGTGAATGAGGATAGTTAATAAATGCTTCCTCACCTCTTACTTTGTTTAAAGCTGGATCCCAATAAACACCCATAAATTCAAGACCTTTTAATACACTTGCTCTAATTGTATCACTATTTTCACCGATACCTGCTGTGAAAATAATCGCATCTACACCATTCATGCGGGCCGCATAAGAACCAACATATTTATGAATACGGTTGGCAAATACATCTAATGCTAATTGAGCCCGTTCATTTCCCTTATTTGATTCCACTTCAATATCTCTCAAATCACTTGAAAAGCCAGAAACTGCTAACATACCGCTCTTTTTGTTTAAAACTTCTAGCACTTCATCAGCATTTTTTCCTGTCTTTTCCATGATATATGGAATTAAAGCAGGGTCTATATTTCCAGAGCGAGTCCCCATTGTTACCCCTGCAAGTGGTGTAAAGCCCATGGAGGTATCAATGGATTTTCCACCTTCGATCGCTGCAATACTTGCTCCATTTCCTAGGTGGCAAGAAATTAACCGAAGCTGCTCAACAGGACGTCCTAACATTTCAGCAGCACGTTGGGATACATATTTGTGGCTTGTTCCATGGAAACCGTATTTACGAATACCATAATCTTTATAGTATTCATACGGTAGGCTATATAAGAAAGAACTTTCTGGCATCGTTTGATGAAATGCCGTATCAAAAACAGCGACTGCTGGTACGTTTGGAAGTACACTCATAAAAGCTTTAATTCCTGTAAGGTTGGCAGGATTATGCAGTGGAGCTAGTTCTGATAATTCTTCGATTTTATTTAAAACTGCCTCATTGATGACAGCTGAATCATTAAACGTTTCTCCTCCGTGTACAACACGATGGCCAATTCCTTCAATTTCATTTAATGACTTAATAATACCAAGAGTAGTTAATTTATCTAAAAGCATCTTTACAGCAACTTCATGGTCTGGAATATCACTAATTTCCTGAACCTTTTTTCCGTCCACGGTAATATTAAAAACTGAATCTTTCAGGCCAATTCTTTCAATTAGACCTTTTGTAATAACTTCTTCACTTGGCATTTCAAACAATTGAAACTTCAAGGAAGAACTACCTGCATTAATGGCAATAATTTTTGGCATTTAGTAAAACTCTCCTTTTATATAACAACTATAATTTAAATAATTTTTTGTAGTACAACACTATTTTGTGCAAACCACCACTATTTATTTCCCTCATTTCTTAGTTTACTCACTGTTTATAAGTCATTACAAGGGATTATTTTTATGATAACGTTTCCAATCAAAATGTTCATATTTTCACAAAATTCCTTATCTTTATTTCCAAAAAAAAAGGATAAAACCGGAGAAGTAACCCAGTTTTATCCTTTGTTTTCTTGAAACCATTTTTCCATTTTAGTTAAAATCTTATCTACCTCGAATGCATTGGAAAGACTCGGTAAATTAACTAGTAATGCTTGCTTTGGAGGCCGGACATCTTCACCCGTTTTTTGCAAAATTAAAATACTCTTTGCTGACCCCTTGCTCTTAAACATACTGGTTGGTAATTGAAGAAGTCCTTGAATAAAGAGATTTTCTTTAATAAATTCATGAAGCTGGGCTGCCTGATCACTTTCAAAGAGGCCATTGGGAACGAGGAGAAACAAATATCCCCCTGGAACAGTATTTCGAACACTCTGTTCAATGAACAAATGATGCGAATACGAGTGTCCTTCCTGCGCCATAAGTTGATAGTCTGCTGCTCGCACGTCATTTGGATAGTAACCAATTGGTAAATCTGCTATCACAGCGTCTACTGGTTCAATAAATAACGGCTCTAAGCTATCCTGATTAAAGAATTGAATGGGATGACCTTGTAAATTAGCATTAATATAGGCAAGCTTAATGAGTAAATCGTCAATTTCCACTCCAATAGAGGTGATTTCTTTGTTTATATGATTTAGTACGGTGGTTAATAAATTTCCTGTCCCGACAGCAAGGTCTAGCAAACGGAATGATGACTGTTTTATAAACCTTTCGACTAAATAACCCATTAACATTCCAACTGTATCCGGCGTCATTTGATGGTTGGGCTGCACATTTTCCTTCATGCCTTTTAAGATAACAAGCTGATAAGCTTTACGTATTTCCTCATTCGAATAGTCAAGCCTTCCGATCTCTTCATATTGTTTCTTTAATCGTTTTACTGTTAACTCACTTAATTCATTTTGGAGTATGGCCCCTTGAAATAAATTCTCCCCTGTTTCGGCAAGTGCCTCGAGGAAACTGCAGGATAATTCCTCTTGTAATATAAGTGCTGTTTCATTGAATAATGTAAAAAGTTGTTCAACCGGAGAAATTTTCATCGTTCTCCTCCCTTACTAAATTTCCTTACTCATTTTATACGATTATTTATTTCTTAAACAAGTATAAAGGCCTCGCAATTATGCCGAGGCCTTTAATTACTATTTATTTTGCATTTCTTGCAGCTTCTAATGCTGCTTCATAGTCAGGGTGGTTAGTAGCTTCACTAACATATTCCACATAAACAACTTTATCACTTGAGTCAACAACGAACACGGCTCGAGCTAATAGTCTTAATTCTTGGATAGCGACTCCATATGCTTCTCCAAAGGAAAGATCGCGGTGATCGGATACTGTTTGCACATTTTCGATTCCAGCTGCTGCACACCAGCGTTTTTGAGCAAATGGTAAGTCCACACTAACTGTTAAAATTTTCACATTACCTAAACTATTTGCTTCTTCATTAAAACGGCGTGTTTCTGCATCACATACTCCAGTATCTAATGAAGGTACGGAAGTGATTAAGCGAACTTGCCCCTTTGTATCGTTTAGTGTTACTTCTGATAAATCATTTGCAAGAACAGTGAAATTGGGAGCTTGATCCCCTACTTTTACTTCATTGCCTAGTAAAGTTACTGCATTACCTTTAAATGTAACGTTTGCCATTTCTAACATCCTCCTTTGTCATTTAAAAGCTACCGCTTCACTAAGTGTAACGGTTATGTGCTTTATGTACAGTGTAAATATATCTTTTCAGAAGCCATTTTGCAATAAATTGAATTGTGAAAATTAAGAACCCTTTTATTCAGCCAAGAAAAAAGTTAACCCTCCTCCAGGAAGATTAACTCTCTATTTTATAATTCAAGATCAACTTTTGGCTGCTGTTGCTGTTGTGATTCGTGTTTTTGTTGTGATTGCTGCTGTTTACCCTCATCTTTCTTCGAGAACATTTGCTGGATTTTATCAACCGCCTGCGGTGCAAGCTCTAAGATCTTTTCATATAAATGGGTGCTCTCGTCTAAATGAAGCATTTTGACACCTTGGGAGTTCACTATTAAAAAAGCAATTGGAGTAATGGAAACACCGCCGCCGCTTCCTCCTCCAAATGGATGACTTGATTGTCCCTTGTCTTGGCCCTGTGACTGAGAACCATCAACCTTAAATTCACTGCCGCCAGCAGCAAACCCAAAACCGACCTTTGATACTGTTAAAATTACACTACCGTCAGGCGTTTCAACAGGGTCGCCAATAATCGTATTAACATCAATCATTTCTTTTAAGCTTTCCATTGCCGTTGTCATCAAACCTTGAATTGGATGGTCAGACATGGTTATTGCCTCCTCTTTCAAACGGTTTTAGTTTTTTCACTATAATCGTTCTTTCTTTTGATGTGCGGTTTTCCGCCCTTCCAGAATTTGATCAGCTTTAATCCTGCGAGAATAGCATACCCGATTCGAAACTGAAAAATACATGAAACTCGTGATTGTATGACGGCAGCTTGGAAATGAGGTGTAATCGCAACAACAGGCATTTCTTTCAAACGAAAATAATGACTTAGGATTCCTATTATTCCTCCTTTGATTGCCCATAAAGCCCCCGTTATCATTCCTGTATGGGCAGCGTCACCAAGACCGATAAGCGTTTGCCATTCAAATTTTTTAATAGTGACCCTTTGCAGCAACTTTCTAACAATTACATTCAAATTGACCACTTTTTTTAGCATCTCTTTACTATTTTCAAACCTGGATACTAGATCTTTGTGTGTAAATTGATTGACTGTTTGCTGTGGGTTTTCATCCGCTTTTTCCCCTAGATGTGAATGACTTTTTACAACCACACTTGGAGAATTATCATCAATTTTTATTAAAGGTACATTTATTTTGTATCTAATTATTCCAAACCAAATTCTAAATTCTACCTTCAAATCATCATTATCATTATGATGATAATAATTTACAAAAATCGTTATTTTAGTAAGGATAAATAAGATTAATAAGAACATAAGAATCACTAAGAAGAGGATCAGCCAAAACAATTTGTACACATCCTTTCAGCCCATTATTATTCGCCTTTATGGAAAAAAATAAACCTATCAACTTAATGTTGATAGGTTTATTGCTTTATGTTATCGCTCTACATGGACGACTGTGGTATCCGTGAAGAGATCGTGCAATCCCTGCTTTTTGGGTAAAAAGGCGACAATAAGATAGCCAATCATGATTGTTGCGGAAATAAATCGGCCAATCCACTCCCGAAATAGAATGGTCCCCCAAGTCAATTGATCCCTTTTCAGATCAATGACTTTTAAACCAAATACCATCTTTCCAAGAGTTTGATTAAAATATTTTGTCATTAAAACAAAATATACATAGAAAATGATAGCAGAAGCAATCGAAATGGGAGCAAACATATTAAATTCAGACAAGGAAATATCGAGTAACCGAAATAATGGTTTAACTACGATGCGCTCAATACTGCCAATTACCACTAAATCAAGCAGGTAGGCCCAAAAACGCATCCAAAATCCTGCATAACGAACGGGCTGCTCCTGAATCACTGTTCTTTGAGTTTGCACTTGAGGGGACGATATTTCAGCCATTGAATGTTCTCGTTCACCGTTATTTTGATAATCATTTGGTTCCATTTGCTAGTATTCCCTCCCTATTCCGCATACAAATACATGAGACGCGGCGAATTGGGTTTAGAAAGTATTTTCATGAGTCCAGCCATTTCAACATTTTCGCTCAATAATTTTGATGCCTGTAATTTAAACAATGAACCAAAACCAAGATCATCAGAATAACGGACTACCTTTGCACCCGATAATTTCTCCTGCTTTTTCATTTGCTTAATGACATCCTCTAAGTAGCCGAAATCATCAATTAGATTAATTTCTTTTGCTTGCCGCCCATCATACACCCGTCCATCAGCAATCTGTTTAACTTGGTCGATACTCATATGGCGGCCTTCAGAAATGACTTTGACAAACCCCTCATAGGAATTATCAATCATTCTTTGTAATATTTGCCGTTCTTCAGCTGTCATTTCTCTTGTAGGGCTCATAATATCTTTATATTTACCGCTTTTAATCGTGACAAAATCAACACCGTATTTATCTGCTAATCCCTTATAATTATATCCTTCCATAATGACACCAAGAGAACCTGTTAATGTTTCAGGACTAGCATAGATCCTTTTTGCTGCAGTTGAGATATAATAACCTCCAGATGCCGCCATTGAGCCCATCGAAATGTATACAGGTTTTTTACTATTTTTTTGAAGATCAACCAGTTTATCATGAATTTCGGCACTTTCTACTACTCCGCCGCCAGGTGAATTCACTCTGATAATAACCCCTTTTACAGAATCATCTTCTTGAATATAGTTTAACTTCTTCAAAAAATCCTGATGATTATAGCCAGTGCTTTGCAGCAGTGAGCCACCGTCACCTGTGTCTTGAATGACCCCATCGACATCAAGGATGACAATTTTTTTTAACTCACTGCCATCTTTAACAACCTCCTCAGTAAAAGGCTGATCAGTTGCACCCATAAAATTGGTTACATCTGTTTCAATTCCTTTGAAAGCAAATGCAGATAGAAAATTTATAACGATTGAAATAAAAAATAATGCCGCAGCAATCCCCAAAGCGGCCCATCTCTTTCCATTCAAGTGTTTTCCCCCTACCTATCATGTAATTTTAGACGTCCTGCTTTTATATTGTTTCAAAAAAATGCTAAACTAATTTCAGACATTTATTATTTTAGCAAAGAAACCTGTACAATGGGATATAATGGTTGATATTTTTAGTCTTTTAAAAGGGGATGCTGAAATGGAGATTAGACGTAATATTTATTTTTATCATAAACGGGATGCTGATATGTTATCGAAAACAGCACCGCTTAGGGATTTAGCGAATCGGTATGGGTTTACCATCGTGGAGGATTATCGTAAAGCAAATATTATTACCAGCGTCGGCGATGATGGAACCTTTTTACAAGCAGTCAGAAAAACAGGTTTTCGTGAGGATTGTTTATACATGGGGATCTCCATAAATAATAGTTTAAGCATGTATTGTGATTTTCGACTCGATGATACATCAAAATTGATTGAGGCGATCACCACGAGTGAGCAAGTAGAGGTTCGCAGATATCCGACAATAGACGTGACGGTGGATGGTCAGAGTACGTTTACATGCTTAAATGAATTCAGTATCCGCTCTGCTATTATTAAAACACTTGTTATTGATGTCTTTGTTGATCAGCTTCACTTAGAGACTTTCCGCGGAGATGGTTTAATTGTCGCTACCCCAACCGGAAGTACTGCTTATAACAAATCAGTAAATGGGGCAATCGTTGACCCGCTTCTTTCCTGCATGCAAGTAAGCGAGGTAGCCTCCCTTAATACGAGTCGTTACCGTACACTCGGTGCATCGTTTATTCTGGGAAGTGAGCGGACCTTAACGCTTAAGGTCATCTCTGAAGGCAATGACCATCCGACAATGGGGATGGATAATGAGGCCTTAAGTATTCGTCATGTTGGGAATATAGAAATCAAGATAAGTGATAAAAAAGTGAAAACATTAAAATTAAGAGACAACTCTTTCTGGGATAAAGTGAAGAGAACGTTCCTTTAATACAAAACAAAACCTTATCCTATCACGGGATAAGGTTTGTTTTGTATTATAAGGTTACACTTTTTTCCTTTGTAGATTTTTTGCTTGCCGTAAATAGTTTAGTCTTTGAAAGTGAGTAAATTGTTAGAGCCGACCAGATAAAGATAAAGGATAAAAGTTGTACCTTTGTAAAATGTTCTTGGTAAACAAAAACACCAAGAATTAGGGTTAGAGTTGGTGCAATATATTGCAAGAAACCAAGTAAAGAAAGTGGGATTTTTTGCGCTCCTTTTGCGAAATAAAGAAGCGGCACAGCAGTCGCTACTCCAGCACCTATTAACAATAAATTAGTCTTCATACTTGCTGTAAAAAAGGAATTGGAGTTATTAAAAAGCAAGATAACCAGATAAATAAGAGCGAATGGTGATACTACAAGGGTTTCCAAGGTTAATCCAACGGCAGAATCAACATTAATTAGTTTTTTTGCTAACCCATATAGACCAAAAGTTAATGCAAGTGATATAGCAATCCATGGAAATGAGCCATGAGAAACGGTCAAAATCAATACCCCAACACCCGCTAAAAGGAAGGAAACAAATTGGTATATAGTTAATTTTTCCTTAAGGACAATGACACCTAATAAAATACTTATAAGTGGATTAATATAATAGCCAAGGCTTGCTTCAATCATATGACCACTATTAACTGCCCAAATATATATAAACCAATTCGCGCTTATTATAAACGAAGCAATCGCAAGAGCATACAATTGTTTTTTGTTGTGAGCAAAATCTTTTAAAGTATAGACAAATAAACCCCACTTTCTCGTAAAAAGAAGTACAGCTATCATAAAAATAAACGACCAAAAAACACGGTTTGCCAGAATCTCCTTTGCATTCACATTATCTACAAGTTTCCAATAAATCGGCAATAAACCCCAAATAAAATAGGAAAAGCCAGCATGAATGGCTCCCAGCTTAACTTCTGTCTGTTTCATATTTCCCCTTAAACCTCTATTCTTTCTAGTTTCGAAATAAATTCTATTATACCGCGAAACATTTCATTTAGGGGAATTATTTTACACTAGACTATTTGCCACATAAAAAGCAGACGGTAGATACCGCCTGCTTTAGGTTTCATCATTATTAAATTTGCTTCTGTGACTCCATTTCTTTTTGACGCAGTTCGATTCTTCGGATTTTTCCTGAAGTTGTTTTTGGAAGGTCTGTCACAAACTCGATTTTCCTTGGATATTTATATGGAGCCGTTAGTGTCTTTACATGATCCTGCAATTTTTTCGTTAAATCTGGATCTTGAGCATCCACACCCTCTTGTAATACAACAAAGGCTTTCACTACAAAGCCGCGAATTTCATCGGGGCTCGCAACCACGGCACATTCTTTTACAGATGAATGTTTTACCAATGCATCTTCAACTTCAAATGGCCCAATCGTATAGCCCGAACTGATGATAATATCATCTCCACGTCCTTCAAACCAAAAATACCCTTCTTCATCCATTTTTGCTTTATCGCCCGTCACATAATAATCTCCACGGAACTGCATAGCCGTTCTTTCAGGGTCTTTATAATATTCTTTAAATAAGGCTGGTGTTTCAACATGGACGGCAATATCGCCCACCTCGCCAACAGAACACACCTGGCCTTCATCATTAATAATTTCTACTCTATTTCCCGGTGTAGGTTTGCCCATCGAACCTGGCTTCAATTTCATCCCTTTGGTTACTCCAACAAGTAAGGTATTTTCCGTTTGCCCATAACCATCGCGGACATCAATATCAAAGTGTTTTCTAAATATATCAATTACCTCACGATTTAACGGTTCCCCTGCAGAAACAGCACTATGAAGGTTTGATAATTGGTATTCGTCTAGATTGTCCACCTTCGCCATTAAGCGATATTCTGTTGGTGTACAACATAGAACATTCACATCATATTTCTGCAGCAAGCTTAAATATTTTTTCGGTTCAAATTTCCCATGGTAGACTAGGCCTGTTCCACCCGAGCCAAGAACGGATAAGAAAGGACTCCATATCCATTTTTGCCAGCCAGGACCAGCTGTTGCCCACACGGTATCGCCCTCTTCAATGCAAAGCCACTTTGCTGCGGCTGTTTTTAAATGAGCAAACGCCCACCCATGTGTATGAACAACACCTTTTGGATTTCCTGTTGTTCCAGAGGTATAAGACAAAAATGCCATATCCTCTCTATGGGTATCAGCCATCTCAAATTGCTCACTAGCATTTTTCATTTCCGCATCTAAATGACTCCAGCCTTCTTCTAATGCACCAAATGTAAATTTAACTAGTGGCTGAGTTTCCGTTATATGCGCAAACTGATCAACGTAAGGATAATAGCTGATTACACCCTTTACATCTCCATGAGAAATACGGTACTGTAAATCTTTTTCCTTTAACATTTCAGAGCTTGGAATAACAACCATACCTGCTTTTAATGCAGCCAAATATATGATGTATGCCTCAATAAGCCGTGGGACAATCACAAGAACAACATCACCTTGGGTTAACCCATGCTGGGTCAATACATTAGCGGCCTGGTTGACCTGTCTCATTAAGTGCTCATATGTTACTTGCTTTGTTTCACCAATCTCATTTTCCCACTTTAATGCTATTCTTTGCGGATTTTTTGCAAACCGCTCCATTTCAGTCACTAGATTATATCTTTCTGGTGCAATTAAATCTTCCCGTTTCATAACTCTCCCCCTCAAGTGATTCATTTAACAGAATAAATTAAAAATTAATATTTACTATTAGTACCTGATACCAATTATAAACCTTTTTTCTCAAAACGGAAACAAAAACTCTATCGTGAGAATCTATTCCTGTGCAAATCAAAAAGAGAGTGGGAGGAAACCCTCCACACTCTCTGTAGCCATCGTATTTATTTTTTATTAACGAGTAAATCCGCTCATTTGTTGTTGAGCTAATGAAACGAGACGCTTAGTGATTTCACCACCAACAGATCCGTTAGCACGTGAAGTAGTGTCTGCACCAAGGTTTACACCAAATTCTGAAGCAATTTCTTGTTTCATTTGGTTAAGAGCTTGTTCAACACCAGGAACTAATAATTGATTTGAGTTGTTGCTTGCCATGTGATATCACCTCCTTGTGAGTATAGAATGTGTAATAACGATAAGGTTCATTCTATAATCCAATTGGTAATTGTTCACAGAAAATTAATATTTTGTTTCTAAAATAATGAATGAAATTCTGAATGATGTTCCTCGCCAGGCTTAATGACCAAGGTCTCTATCTTCTGAACTGCTTCTTGTATCATTGGTTCAAAATCAAAGTAACTTTCGTAATGCTGAACTTTTTCCCGTTTTGGCTTGGTTTTTGGTGAAGCCGGCACAAAGATCGTACAGCAATCTTCGAAAGGCCTATTTGAAATTTCAAGAGTATCTATTTCTTTGGCGATTTTGATTATATCGGTTTTGTCCATTGTAATCAACGGACGTAAAATAGGTGTATTCGTCACATCATTAATGGCATACATGCTTTCTAACGTCTGGCTTGCAACTTGACCAATGCTTTCACCAGTAATTATGGCAAGACCTTCTTGCATTTTCCTAATTTCATCCGCAATTCGCAACATCATTCTTCTTGTTGATGTCATGGAGTAGTTTTCTGGAATTTGTTCACGAACGGCTTGCTGAATGTCTGTAAAAGGAACAATATGAAGCTTAATGGAGCTGCCGTAAATCTCAGCCAGCTTTTTAGTTAAATCAACCACTTTTTCCTTGGAACGTTCACTTGTAAAGGGCGGACTGAAAAAGTGAACCGCCTCAATTTCCAACCCACGTTTCATTGTCAAATATCCGGCAACAGGGCTGTCAATTCCACCAGATAGCATGAGTAATGCTTTTCCCCCGGAACCAATGGGAAGACCGCCGGCCCCTTTAATGATTTCACATGACAAATAAATTGCTTCTTTTCTTACTTCTATGCGTAAATTAATATCTGGCTTTTTCACATCCACCTTCATTCCCGGAATGTTTTGCAATAAATGGCCGCCAATTGCTTGATTAATTCCATCTGTATCCAACATAAATGTCTTGTCAGATCGTTTTGGAGTAACCTTAAATGTTTGACCCTCTTTATAAAGGGAGCGAACTAATTCAAACGAAGCTTGTTTTAACATTTCTAAATCTTTTTCAACCTTTATAGCTGGACTAAATGACTGAATCCCAAATATATGCTTTAATTTATTTATTATCTCAAGCCCATTTTCCCCATTTAATAACACATACATCCGATCACGACTTGCTTGGATTTTAATGTTTGGAAAAGAGGTAAGAGCTATTCTAACGCTGTTTTTAAGCTTCTCAACAAATTTATGGCGATTTCTCCCTTTTGTTGATATTTCACCATAACGTATAAGTATTCGGTCATATTTCATTCATTTCATAACCTTTCGTAATTGAATTACAGCCTTCTTTATTGCTGCGACAGCTGTTCTTGCTTCTTCTTCTGTATTATCAAACGATAGACTTATTCTAATGGCACTCTCAGCTGAATGTTCAGGAACACCCATCGCAAGCAAAGTCTTACTAGGTGATTTTTTCTTAGAAGAACAAGCACTCGTAGTTGATACAAAAATTCCAACCTGTTCAAGTGCATGGATTAGCACCTCTGATTTTATCCCACTTACAGAAAAGTTTAAAATGTGAGGTGCTGATCCTTCAGAAGGCGTATGAATTTGAACACCATCTAATTCAGATATTCCGTCCCTCAAAATGGATGTAATATTCATCAGTTTTTCTATACCTGCCTCGCTCTTGACCATTGTCATCCTCAGTGCCTTTGCCATCGCAACGGCTCCTGCTACATTTTCCGTACCGCTGCGCATCTTTTGCTCTTGGTTGCCACCTAGAAAAAGTGGATCAATTCTTGTCCCTTCCCGAATAAAAAGGGCCCCTGTTCCCTTTAAGCCATGAAATTTATGTGCCGAAAGAGAGCAAAGATTTACCCTATTATTGTATAGATTTAGAGGTATTTTCCCAACTGCCTGAATGGTATCTACATGAAAAACAATCGATGGATGTTTTTTTAATAATTCCCCTATTTCTCTAATGGGCTGGATTGTACCAACTTCATTATTCACCAGCATGATGGAAATCAAAATCGTATCATTCTGGATGGCTTTCTCAACATCAGCCGGACTTACTCTCCCATTTTCATCTACAGGCAAATAAGTTATGTCAAATCCATCCCGCTCTAATTGTTCCATCACAGCATGTACAGAGGCATGCTCCACACTTGATGTAATAATGTGCATTCCTTTTCTTTTGTTTATGTTAGCGGCACCTTTTATCGCAATATTATTACTTTCAGTACCTCCTGAGGTAAAATAGATTTCCGCAGGTTTTACCTTTAAGAGGTTTGCAACCTGTCCCCTTGCCTGAGATAACAGCCTTTCAGCCTGCCCTCCCATACTATGGAGGGAGGACGGATTTCCATAATATTGGCTTGAAACACTGACAAATGAATCTATTACTTCTTTATATGGTTTTGTTGTTGCACTATTATCAAAATAAATCATTATTTTTCCTCCGTACCATTCACTTACAATTATCAATCTTATCATACAAACCGAAGAATATTAAAGAAAAGTTCTGATTAGGCAAGCCTAGGGCAGCTGAACTTTGTCCGATAAGAATCAGATAAAAAAAACAAACCGATTCAAGTTGAATCAGTTTGTCACATCTTACTCTGCTGCTATTGTTGCCTTTATTTTCTTTAAAGCTTCTGGATCAATTCCCTCAAGCGATGCTGCCACTTGCTCTAATGCCTCTTCATAATCATATTGTCTAAAAGCATTTTCTGCTTCTGTTAATCGTTTAGCAACGGATGGATAATGACTGCGATAACGATTCCCATATTGAATGGCTCTCTCTGCGAGAGTAACATTCTCAATTAATTCATATGTTGTGCTCACGAGCTTTTCAACCGTTAAAACAGCCATTTCTAAGTATTCATTAAGGGCAGCAATGTTAAGTGGCTTTTCCTCTAGTTGGTAGCGAACATTTTGTATACTTTCGTTCGTATCTTCCAGTAAATAATGATAATCCGCAGGCAGTCCTGGAACATTATTTTTCTTCACGAGGCGCACGGCTTCGCCAACCTTTTTGGTCAATTCCTTCACTGTTTCTCTTGCTTCAAGCTCATCTTTTCTTAAAGCCTGGAGTTTAAGAGCGAAGGCTTGCTGTCCCTCAGAGATAAAATCAAGTTGTTCTTTAATAGTATTTAATTCATCACAAAGTGCGGTTTGCGCGGTCTCATTAAGTTTTAATTTTTCAACTAGAATTTCATAATGTTTGTACACTGTCGAGAGTTCCTTCTCCAGCTGCCTTTGTGTTTCAAAATCATCATCAGAGAGTTGGTAGCTTTGCTGAACCTGCATCACTTCATTGGAAAGGCTTTTGTTTTCAGTTTGTGCGAATGAAAGTTGTTCAAATGCTGCCTTTTCGTTTTTATTAACAAAATGCTTCGCATGAACCTCTTTTTCCAGAAGATCAAAAACGATATCGATTCGTTCTTTTACCTCTTTAATGCCTTCTTCAGCCTTGTCACAATCACTTGCTTCAATTAATACTAAATTTTCAGCCAGTTTTTCTTCCAACCGCTTTATTTCACTCTCCACATTGATGTGATCTAAATAATAACCCTGCTCATTCATTTCACGATAACCTTCTAAGCAATCAGATAACTGATTTGGAAGCAGTGATTGACATTCAATTAAAAGCTGGGGTATTAATTCCATATCATGTTTGATGGTATCTAATCGATCTTGTATATGCAGAACAATTTCCCGCGCTTCTAAATAATTACCAAGCTCTGTTTTTTCATCAAAATCATGGAACTTTTGTGTTATATCCTTAAGCTGTGTTTCTAAATGCTTTTCGGCATTTCCAAAACTATGGCGGTGAGCCAAAAGCATTTTCTTTAATTCCCTATATTGTTCTTTAAGCAGTTCAATTTCCACTCTATTTTTTTCTTCACTGCCGACAAGTTCATGTAGCTCTTCCAGTATTTTTTTAATCTGATCTTCTATTTCCTGCAATTTGGAAGCAATCGCGTCTTGAACCTCTTTCGCTTTTTTGAAACGGTACCGGTCTATGTACTCTTCTGCATCGAAAAGCATTTCCTCCAAATCAGGGAGCTTTACGGTCACGACGTCATCCCAACCGCTCCGCCAATGTTCGAATAGTTCTTCTGTCTGGCCTGTCATATTTAACTGTTTCACCTTTGCCATCTCATCTAGTATTGGTCGATTCATTAGGTCGATTTTCCAAGCTTCCAATCGATCCATCTCTTTAAAATAACGTTTCTTTATTAAATATCCCAATACAAATAAGGCTAGTAACAGGATGAAAAAGCCAATGAAATATTTCACAAGTAAGCCCCCTATTTCAAACAACATCATACTTTGAAGTTTAATTAGTCCATCTATATAAAAAATAAATTATCATTTCATGTTCGATTCAATGCTTTTATGATACCATGTAAACGACAATTTTTGACGATAATTTTCAATTTTTTTGTAAAATAAAAAATAGCGTCGCCGCTATTTAATCACTGCACCTTTTTTTTGTGGTACATCCAAGCATAAAGTTTTATCAATCCATGAATAAATATCTTTTAAATACTTTTGTTCGAAAAATGGCTCGTTAGGAAAAATGTACAATACTTCTCTCATATATTGAGTATTCATAAATGGCATCATAATCAAGCCCTTAAGTTGAATAATTAAATAAGGGATGGAATGGGGCTGAAATTCCTCCCATTCAAAACCTCTCTCGAAAATCTTTTGGAAATAATATTTTTCTTTTAGAGAATAGGTGGACATAATTTCCCTGACGATCTGCGAATCCATGGACATTTCCCTGTATATAAAATTGGTTAAATATATATTCTCACATTGATAATGGAGGATATCAGCAACGATCTTCTTTAGGCATTCTTTTGCACCTCGATCGATGGAGAGATAGGCTTCTTCAATCTTGCTCATATAGTGTTCAAAAAAATGCATAAAGCAATATTCCAGCAGACCTTGTTTATTATTAAAATGGTAGGCAATCGTAGCTGTATTTACTTTTGCTAAACTGGCAATATCTCTAATTGAAGTTCCCGAATAACCATTTGCATTAAACAACGAAATTGCGGCCTTTATAATTGCTTCTTTTGCATCCTTTTTCATTTCTTCTCCCCCTTCAGGTATCCCCATACATAATGATTCTTTGTATCATCGGAGATTCCTTTAAGAAAATATCGACAAAGTCTGCTCATTTTCTTCTAATTTTGCTATCATAGTTAATAAAACTTTAGAGAAAAAGGTGAAATAACATGTTTAACGTCGAAATGTATACCGGAAGTCGTGAAGAAAATTATCAGCTTGTTAAAAAGCAATTACGGGCACTTCTTCAAGATGAGAAAAACCAAATTGCTAATTTCAGTAATGCCTCTGCCCTTCTAAACCAATGCCTAGATCGAATTAACTGGGTAGGATTTTATTTAATGGATACAAATGAAGAATTAGTTCTTGGGCCATTTCAAGGCTTACCTGCTTGTGTGCGGATTCCAGTCGGAAAAGGGGTGTGTGGCACTGCAGCCTTAAATAGAGAAACAATGCTGGTTGCAGACGTTCATCAATTCCCGGGTCATATTGCTTGCGATGCTGCATCACAATCTGAAATTGTCATTCCGCTCATAAAAGGAGAAAAACTATTGGGTGTATTAGATATTGATTCCCCAGAGAAGAATCGCTTTGATGAACTTGACCAGCAAAATCTTGAAGAATTTGCAGCCATTTTACTGGAATACATATAAGTAGAAAAAAGTATGTCCCAAAGTGGCAGAGCCATTTGGAACATCGCTTTTTTTGGAATCCAGTTGAAATAATTTATGGTTATTCTTAAATCATAAAATAAACTTGACTTACCATGAATAAAAATTATATAATACTCCTTGTGTAAAATAGTGCAGCCTAATGTGTTCACTTTAATAGTCTCATTTTGTTCCTCAATATTTGATGGTGTATCTCGTAACCCTCTGCTGCTAGGGCGAAGGTACATGAAAACAAAATGGCTGTTTAAGAGTCTCATAACGGTTTTTATTTTACCAAAATAAAAACACGAAGGAGGAGTCATTCATGGCTCGTTATACTGGCTCAAGCTGGAAAATCTCTCGTCGTCTTGGAATTTCTCTAAGCGGTACGGGTAAAGAATTAGAAAAGCGTCCTTACGCTCCTGGACAACATGGTCCAAACCAACGCAAAAAGCTTTCTGAATACGGATTACAATTACAAGAGAAGCAAAAGCTTCGTCATATGTATGGCGTAACTGAGCGTCAATTCCGTAATCTATTCGATAGAGCTGGCAAATTAAGCGGCGTACACGGTGAAAACTTCATGATTCTTCTTGAATCACGTCTTGACAACGTTGTTTACCGTTTAGGTCTTGCTCGCACTCGTCGTGCAGCTCGTCAATTAGTAAACCATGGTCATATCTTAGTTGATGGTACTCGTGTAGATATCCCATCATACCGTTTAAAAGCTGGTCAAACAATCAGCCTTCGTGAAAAGTCACGCAATCTTGATGTTGTGAAAGAAGCAGTTGAAGTTAATAACTTCGTACCTGATTTCTTAACTTTTGACGCAGACAAATTAGAAGGTACTTTCACTCGCTTACCAGAGCGTTCTGAATTACCTGCTGAAATTAACGAAACACTTATCGTCGAGTTCTACTCACGTTAATCGTTCTAAAACCCTCGTACCAATTTTGGTACGAGGGTTTTTTCTGTTTTTTTGTTCCATAAAAAAAGGCTTTGAAAAGTTCAAAGCCCTTAAAATCTTTAATATTTAATTAGCGTATATTTCTTTTTACCTCTTCTCACAATGGTAAACTGACCTTCAATCCGATCACTTTCCTGTAAAGCATAATTCGTATCCGTTATTTTTTCACCGTTTATGGTAACAGCACCATTTGTGATATCTTCACGCGCCTGGCGCTTTGATGGAGAGATATTGGCAGCAACGAGTAACTCCACTAAGTTTCCTTCTGCTTCACTTGCATGAAAGGAAGGTACATCTTTGAAGCCCTGCTTAATCTCAGCAGCCGAAAGATTTTTGACATCACCGCTAAATAACGCCTGTGAAATTTTAATTGCCTGTTGCAGTGATTCTTCGCCATGGATTAACCGGGTCATCTCTTCCGCTAATGCCTTTTGAGCTTTACGAAGGTGTGGCTCATCCTCCACAGATCTTGCTAATTCGTCAATTTCTTCATGAGACAGGAACGTGAAAAGCTTTAAGTATTTGACAACATCAGCATCAGCGGTATTAATCCAGAACTGGTAGAACTCATAAGGCGTTGTCTTCTCGGCATCAAGCCAAACAGCTCCACCTGCTGTTTTACCAAACTTTGTTCCATCTGCTTTCGTTACAAGTGGAATGGTTAAGCCATACGCTTTTGCGCCTTCTGGCTGCATTTTCCGGATTAATTCCAATCCAGATGTAATATTGCCCCACTGGTCACTCCCGCCAACTTGCAATTTACAATCATGATGCTCATATAAGTGATTAAAATCCATTGCTTGTAAAATGGTGTAGGTAAATTCAGTAAAAGAAATACCTGTTTCAAGTCTCGATGCAATAGTATCTTTTGCAAGCATGTAATTAACCCCAATATGTTTACCAATATCACGTAAAAACGACACAATATCCATAGAACCTGCCCAATCATAGTTGTTCACCATAACTGCACCATTTTCACCTTCAAAGTTAAAAATCGAGGCAAGCTGTTTCTTAATCCCTTCTACGTTCTTTTGTACTGCTTCAAGGGTTTGCAGATTACGTTCTTCACTTTTTCCACTTGGATCACCAATTAAACCTGTTGCCCCGCCAACTAGAACGATAGGACGGTGTCCATGCTGCTGAAATCTTCTAAGTGTTAAAAACGGTACTAAGTGGCCAATATGTAAACTGTCAGCTGTTGGATCAGCCCCACAGTAAAGAGAAATTTTCTGGCTGCTTAATAGTTCTTGTAATCCTTCTTCATCTGATTGCTGGTATATAATCCCTCTCCATGCTAAATCCTGTAATAAATCCATCATAATCCTCCTTTGAAAATAAAAACAAAAACGTCCCTGCAAAAATGCAGGGACGTAAATTACGCGGTACCACCCAGCTTGAGGAAAAAATCCTCCAACTCAAAAAATTTAACGGTTCAATCCGTTTTCTGCTAGTCACGGTTGTTTTCACAGAAAAAGCTCTAGGATGTAATTCGTTCTTCTATGTGTGCCAGCTTTCACCACCGCTGGCTCTCTTTAAACAGGGACAGAAGAACTACAGTTGATTCCCTTCACAGCTTTATATTATAAAAATTACTATAGCTTTTTTTAACATATTTCTCTTCAACTGTCAAACCCGAACTGGAAATTTCAGAAAAATGTAGAAGGTTGTCAGTTTTTCCCCTTCTATATGCTATAATGTAAGGGATTTTATATTGAGGTGATGCATTGAATGAATGAAAAAATGCAAGCGTGGATAGAAAAAGCAAAATCCATACTGAACTTGTTTACCCATAAAAAAACGGTAAAAGGTGCACGAATTACCTATCAAGTCGTTTGGAATTTATTCCTCCTTGTCATGACTGTAGTCATACTAGGTGGTTCATTTGCTACAGGGGTGGGTGCCGGCTATTTTGCCTCACTTGTGAAAGATGAACCAGTCCGCTCGTATGAAAGTATGAAAAAGGATATATATAACTATACTGAAACATCGGATTTATACTTTGCCGATCAGGTTTATCTTGGCAGGCTGCGATCAGACCTTGTCCGTGAAGAGGTCAAACTTGATCAAGTCTCAAAGGATTTGACTAATGCAGTGATTGCAACAGAAGACGAATACTTTTATCAGCATAAAGGTGTTGTTCCAAAGGCCGTTTTTCGTGCTCTCTTTCAAGAAGTGACAAATTCTGCGGTTCAATCGGGGGGAAGTACATTAACCCAGCAATTAATAAAAAATCAAATTCTAACAAACGAAGTTTCGTTTCAAAGGAAGGCTAATGAGATTCTATTAGCACTCCGTTTAGAGAAGTTCTTCAACAAAAAGGAAATACTTGAGGCCTACCTTAATGTATCAACATTTGGCAGAAATGCTTCTGGACAAAACATTGCCGGTGTACAAGCTGCTGCAAAAGGAATCTTCGGAAAAAACGCTAGTGAACTAACCCTTCCACAGGCTGCCTTTATCGCAGGTCTTCCACAAAGCCCGTTTGGTTATACACCTTTCACAAGAGAAGGAACGGTCAAGAATAATCTTGAACCTGGTCTAACACGGATGAAGACTGTTCTAAAGAGAATGTTTGATGGTGGATACATCAATCAACAGCAATATGCTGAAGCATCGGCCTATGATATCACGAAGGACTTTACAAAGCCTGTTGCAAATCCACTTGAAAAATATCCTTGGCTTACGTTTGAAATTGAAAAACGCTCCATTGAAGTGCTCACCGCTGTCCTAGCCCAAAAAGACGGGTACACAGAAAAGGACATAAAAAATGATGACAATCTATATTATAAATACAAAATATTAGCAGACCATGATTTACATCAAAACGGCTACAAGATTAACACCACCATCAATAAAGATATTTATGATGCCATGCAAGTGGTAAAAGATAATTATCAATATTATGGACCCAATAAAGCCCAGGAAAAAGAAGATCCAGAAACTGGGGAGAAGATTACCGTCATGGAGCCTGTCGAGGTAGGGGCTGAACTGATTGAGAATAAAACAGGGAAAATTATTAGCTTTGTGGCTGGTCGAAATTATGACAATCAACAGCTCAACCATGCAACCAGTGCTATAAGACAAAATGGTTCTACGATGAAACCACTCCTCGTTTATGGACCAGCGATTGAATTAGGCAAAGCAGCACCAGGAACACCTCTGCCTGACGTTGAATTATATTTAGCAGGTAAAGCAAAGCCATGGCCGCGAAACTATGATTTGCGGTACAGCGGCATCGTTTCAGCTAGATATGCTTTAGCTAAATCTTATAACGTACCTGCTGTGAAATTATACAAAGACATTTTAGGTCAACAACCAGCTAAGTATCTCGAAAAAATGGGATTTACGTCACTTATAAAGCCAGACTTTGAAAACCCTTCAACCGCGATTGGATCATTGGAAAAGGGAGTGACAATTGAAGAAAATACAAATGCCTTCAGTACGTTCGCAAACAACGGCAAGTTTATTGACGCATATCTGATCGACAGCATTACTGATAAAGACGGAAAGATTATTTATCAGCACGAAGTAAAACCTGTTGATGTTTTCAAGCCGCAAACAGCTTTTTTAACACTTGACATGATGCGTGATGTTATTAAAATGGGGACGGCTGCAGGCGTGAATAGTAAATTAAAATTTAAGGCTGATTGGGCCGGCAAAACCGGAACGGGAAATCAGTATATTGATTCTTGGTTTGTTGCAACTAACCCAAATGTCACCTTTGGTATTTGGACGGGTTATGATACACCGAAATCACTAAAGACTTCTGGTATGTCCTATAGTCAGCGTACAAATAACCTGTGGGCTGAACTAATCAATGCCGCCTATTCGATCAAGCCAGACTTAGTCGCACCCAAAGAAACCTTTCAAATGCCAGAAGGAATTGTGAAACGCTCCTATTGCGCTGTTTCCGGCATGCTGCCATCTGCAGCATGTACTAAAGCTGGTTTAATCGAAAGCGATTATTTTAATGTGAATGATGTACCAACAAAAGCAGATGATAGTTTAATTGAAGGAAAGTTTGTTACTGTTGGGGATAAAAAATATTTAGCCTTGGATTCCACTCCAGCGGAGTTTGCCCAATCTGGTTTAATTTTAAATCCCGACTTTATCACTCGAATGGTTGGAAATAATTTTAAAAATTACAGTCAGTTGATACCTAAAAAAGAACGTTGGGGGAAAATTCTTGTGCCTACAGCTAAAATGGGGGATAACGGCAAGAATCCTGATGGTGTCAGCTTAACCGTAACAGGTAGCACATTAGCTTGGTCTGCCTCTCCAGATAAGGATGTTGTTGGTTACCGGGTTTATACAGGAGGTTCCTCTAAGGTCGCCAGCATCCGCAGTGGCTCAAGTCTCTCTTTTACAGCCAGCAGCGGAGCGTTTTATGTAACGGCTGTTGATATTGCCGGAAATGAATCAGCACCCTCTAATCTTGTCGAAGTCGGATCGGTGGTCGTCCCACCTCCAACTACAACACCAACCCCATAAGAGAAGCCGCACCATTATCGGTGCGGCTTTCTTTCTTATAATTTAATCTTCCATTGTAGACAGATCACCTGTTGGCAAATTAAGTTCCCATGCCTTCAAGACACGCCGCATGATTTTACCACTACGGGTTTTTGGTAATTTTTCCCGAAAATCAATTTCCCGTGGGGCCGCATGGGCAGCCAGACCTTTTTTCACAAACAATCTAATTTCTTCCTTTAATTCCTCTGAGGCTTCGTAGCCGTCACGTAAGGCGATAAAGGCTTTAATGATTTCCCCGCGAACAGGGTCAGGCTTTCCAATTACTCCGGCTTCTGCCACTGCAGGATGCTCCACAAGCTTGCTTTCCACTTCGAAGGGTCCCACGCGTTCTCCTGAAGTCATGATTACATCATCCACACGGCCTTGGAACCAGAAATAACCATCCTCATCCATATACGCTGAGTCACCGGATACATACCAATCACCTGGCATAAAGTAAGATTCATATTTTTCTTGATTATTCCATATCGTATGCATCATCGATGGCCAGCCCTTTTTTATGGCCAAATTCCCCATTCGATAAGGAGGCAATTCAACCCCTTGATTATCAACAATCGCAGCTGTAACCCCTGGAATTGGTTTCCCCATTGAACCTGGTTTAATTTCCATACAAGGATAATTACTTATTAGCTGGGCACCTGTTTCCGTCATCCACCAGTTATCATGGATCCGCTTATTAAATACCTTTGCCCCCCATTTAACAACTTCAGGGTTCAGCGGTTCACCCACACTAAGAACATGACGAAGGCTGCTTAAATCAAATTTCTTCACAAGTTCATCACCTGCGCCCATTAACATCCTGAAAGCGGTTGGTGCACTATACCAAACTGTGACTCCAAAGTCTTCGATCATTTGATACCATGATTCTGGACTAAAACGGCCCCCAATAATTACGTTTGCCGTTCCCGTTAACCATGGGCCAAAAATGCCGTATGAAGTTCCCGTTACCCAGCCTGGGTCAGCTGTACACCAATATACATCATCCTCTTTTAAATCAAGGACCCATTTTGCTGTTTGATAATGTTGAATCATTGCATTATGTACATGCAAGACTCCTTTAGGCTTTCCTGTAGAGCCAGAGGTGTAATGCAGAATTAGCCCATCTGTTCGTTCCACCCATTCAATTTTGAGGTCTTTACTGGCTGATGAAAACTTATCTAAAAAGTCTATGCATCGATCTTGCTCGGTTACGTTATGACCAACAAGGAAAATATGCTTTAGTGCAGGCAAATCTTGTACAGGAACTCGGTCTAACAATTCAGGTGTAGTGACTAAAACTTTAGCTTCACTGTCTTGAAGTCTATCTCTAACTGCTCCTTCCATGAAGGCTTCAAATAATGGTCCCACAATGGCGCCGACCTTGATTGCACCTAAAACAGTAAAATAAAGTTCTGGCGAACGCGGCATAAAAATAAAGACGCGGTCACCCTTTTCTACATCCCCATAACTTTTTAGGACGTTCCCTGCTTTATTGGACAATTCCTTCATTTCCTTAAAGGTGTACTTCTCATCCCTGGAACCATCACGATAGTAAAGGGCTACTTTATTCTTTCGAAATGTTTCCACATGGCGGTCAATTGCTTCATAAGCCAGGTTAACTAGCCCTGTTTCACTCCATGAAAATTCCTTTTCTGTAGTCTTCCAGTCAAATTGCTTATACATTTCTTCATAATTGCTTAAGTTATACTCCCCTTGTACAACTGGCAGCGCTTCCACTTTCATCATTCCATCTCCCCTTCTCGCTCGTATGAGAATATTATAGTACAAGTATGAACTATTCACAATTTTAAAAATTTTATTTAATAGATTTTTCCTCTGATTATAACCAGAAAATTTTGTAAAATTCCTTTTTCTCGATAGATTTTATGTATAATAGAGTTGATACACAACCCTCTTTCAGGTAGGTGACCGTATGGAGCATAAAAAGACTTACAATGCAAAACAATTAAAAACTCCCCATGGAAATTTAATTATTGAAGGCCCAATTTCCTCTGATATATTAGCAGACTATGAGTTTCATGAAGATCTTGTTGCCTTCCGTCCTCCTGTTCAACAGCATAAAGCTTTGGTTGGAATTGCTGAACTGCCGGAAGGAAGAATTATTATTGCAAGAAATAGAAACACAATCGTTGGCTATGTGACCTATCTTTATCCTGATCCACTTGAACGCTGGTCAGAAGGAAAAATGGATAATTTAATTGAATTAGGAGCCATCGAAGTAATCCCACAATTTAGAGGCTGTGCTGTTGGTAAGAACCTTTTAATTGTTTCGATGATGGATGATGCCATGGAAGATTATATCACGATGACTACTGAATACTATTGGCATTGGGACTTAAAGGGCACCAAATTAAATGTCTGGGATTATCGAAAAGTTATGGAAAAGATGATGAGTGCGGGCGGTCTTGAATGGTATGCAACGGATGACCCTGAAATTTGCTCTCACCCCGCCAACTGTTTAATGGCAAGGATGGGGAAAAGAGTAGACATGGAGTCCATTCAAAAATTTGATCGGTTACGATTTATGAATCGATTTATGTATTAATTGACGCTTGATCCAAACTAGACAATTGAATCTTCCTAAGGATAGAGGGTGATTTTTTATGATAATAGAGGAAATCATGAAAACAGATGTTGCTTCACTATTACCAGCCAATACCATTGCAGATGCTATGGCCTTAATGGAAACTAGAAAAATTCGTCACATCCCTATTGTTAATCGAGATGGGCATCTTGTTGGTCTCGTAACTGTTGCAAAAATTAGGGATGCCACTCCATCCATCTTTCATGCAAATGAGCATCCTGAAGATTTAAGACAATCATTGGACACCATCATGGAGAAAAATGTCATCACAGGACACCCTCTCGATTTTGTAGAAGAGGTGGCCGGTCTATTTTATGAACACAAGATTAGCTGCATCCCCATCATTCAAGATCGAAAGTTAGTCGGAATTGTAACCGAAACAGATTTATTAAGAACAATGGTTGAGCTCACTGGAGCGCATCAGCCAGGTTCTCAAATTGAAATTAGAGTTCCTAATCTTTCAGGGAAGTTAAGTGATATCACGACGATTATAAAAAATAAAAATGCAAATATACTTAGTGTTCTCGTTTATCCGGATAAAATCGATGACCATTTTAAAATTATTGTCCTCAGAGTCCAGACAATGAATCCAACTTCACTTATTCATAGTCTTAAACAAGCCGGATATGATGTCCTTTGGCCGAATTTACCGGGGATAAACGTATGAGAGATCGTTGTTCCTTTGTTTATTCAGAAGACCTGCTGAGGTATAAATTCAGTCATAATCATCCGTTTGATCAATTACGCCTAAAGTTAACCGTGGACTTGTTAACTAAAATTGGTGCATTATCTCCTGAAGAGATCATTCCACCAAAGATGGCATCAGAAGCAGAGTTAGCCCTTATTCATGACCCAAGTTACATTGACGCCGTAAAAAAAGCGGGTGAAGGGAAACTTCAAAAAGAAATTGCCGAAAACTATGGTTTAGGGACAGAAGATACACCCATATTCCCTCATATGCATGAAGCGAGTTCTTTACTAGTAGGTGGCACTTTAACAGCAGTGGATCAAGTAATGACTGGAAAGGTGCTTCATTCCCTGCATCTTGGTGGTGGATTGCATCACGGCTTTCGAGGTAAAGCATCCGGATTTTGCGTTTATAATGACAGCTCTGTTGCTATTAAATACATACAGGAAAAATACAATGCCCGTGTCTTATATGTTGATACGGATGCCCATCATGGTGACGGTGTTCAATGGTCTTTCTATGATGATCCCAATGTTTGCACACTTTCTATTCATGAAACAGGAAGATATTTGTTTCCAGGCACAGGTAATATTAATGAGAGAGGTCAGGGGGCTGGCTACGGCTATTCTTTCAATATTCCTGTAGATGCCTTTACCGAAGATGAATCATGGCTGGAAGCTTATACACAATCTTTTAAAGAAGTAGCTGAATACTTTAAACCTGATGTCATTTTAACCCAAAATGGTGCGGACTCTCATTATTTGGATCCATTAACCCACCTATCATCAACCATGAAAATTTATCGTGAAATACCAAAGCTTGCTCATGAAATGGCTCACCAATACTGTAATGGGAAGTGGATTGCTGTTGGCGGAGGGGGATATGACATTTGGAGAGTGGTTCCACGGGCATGGGCATTCATTTGGCTTGAGATGACAGAAAACTCAAATTGCTACGGTGAATTACCCGAGTCGTGGATAAATGAGTGGCAGAAAAGTTCGCCTGTCACCTTACCAAAGGAATGGGACGACCCTTTCCACTTGTATACACCAATTCCAAGGAAAGCTGAAATTACGGAAAAAAATTTACTTACCCTTGAAAAAGCCCTATATCCCATTAGAAATCATAAAAAGACCGAATCTATTTAAAAGGGCTGCAATATTGCAGCCCTTTTTGGAATATAAAAATAAGTACTCAACTTGGAGAATTATCACTCCAGCGCCCAACGGCTGGTGTACTCGCTAAATGGGCGCTTTCGCTTTATCTTACTTTGTTGATTGGCGGTGTTCAATTCGATGTGGTAATACCACAATATGTTCATCGGTTTTTTCCTTGTTCATTAATTTGGTTAATAAGCGCATTGCTACTGCACCAATATCATACAATGGCTGTACAATCGTCGTAAGCTGAGGACGGACCATTAATGACAGCCTTGTATTATCAGATGTGATGACCTCAAAATCTTCAGGTATCTTAAAGCCTTTATCTTCGGCACCATGAACTACTCCGAGTGCCATTTCATCTGAACCCACTAAAATCGCAGTTGGCCGCTCCGCACTTTCCAGCAATTTTTCAAACGCTTCTATGCCAGAGTCGTACGTATAATCGCCTTCAACTACAAACTCTTCATTATACGGTAATCCTGCTTCTACAAGTGCACGTTGGTAGCCCTTAAGTTTCTTCTGTGCATTTTTAGGCTCATGAAGCGGACCTACGACAAAAGCAATATTTTTATGACCTTTACCGATGAATTCCTTAATCGAGTCATAAACCGCTTCTTCATAATCAATATTGACTGAAGGTATTTGACCTGACTCTTCAATAGAACCTGCTAAAACAATTGGTACCGGTGATTTTTGAAATTCTTCTACATGACTGGCAGTAATGTTTCCACCCATGAAAACAAGTCCATCCACTTGTTTTCCAAGCATGGTATTAAGAAGATGTAATTCCTTGTCCTTATTTTGGTCAGAATTACTTAGAATGATATTGTATTTATACATGGTGGCAATATCTTCTATTCCACGAGCTAATTCCGCAAAAAAGATATTAGAAATATCAGGAATAATTACTCCCACTGTTGTAGTCTTTTTACTAGCTAAACCTCTAGCTACAGCATTTGGGCGATAACCTAATCTTTCAATTACCTCTAATACTTTTTTCCGGGTTACCGGTTTTACATTCGGATTCCCATTGACAACGCGGGAAACCGTTGCCATTGAAACATTGGCTTCTCTTGCAACATCATAAATGGTGATATTCACTTATAACACTCTCCTAAAACGTACATTGTTTTCTTTATTTTACATCTGTTTGCAAAAAACTAATCATCTATATTTGATTGTGAGATAATATACAATCTTTATATGTATTTAATCATACGACAACTAATAAAAAGCCGCAATTGCATTTGTCAATATTTTTTCGAAAATGTTTGTAATTCGTAAAAAACCTCCTGCTTTGACAGGAGGTTTCGCTGCAATTGATTAAATTCTGACAAATTTAGAAGCAAGCAATTCATTATAGAATGTATCAAACTGGTTAAGGTCCATTTGCTGTTGTGCATCCGATAAAGCAACGGCTGGATCAGGATGTACTTCAGCCATAACTCCATCAGCACCAATTGCTATAGCGGCCTTCGCACAAGGAAGCAATAAATCTCTTCTACCAGTGGAATGCGTAACATCTACCATTACAGGTAAGTGGGTTTCTTGTTTAAGAATTGGAACTGCGGAAATATCTAGTGTATTTCTTGTAGCTCGTTCATATGTTCGAATACCACGCTCACAAAGGATGATTTGTCCGTTTCCTTGCGACATAATGTATTCTGCTGCATTGATAAACTCTTCTATTGTTGCTGAGATTCCTCGTTTTAATAAAACAGGCTTGTTTACAGCACCAGCAGCTTTTAACAATTCGAAGTTCTGCATATTACGGGCACCAATTTGAATGACGTCAATATAATCACATGCCATTTCAATATCCGATGGATTAACAATTTCACTAATAACAGCCATATCGAATTCGTCAGCGACACGTTTTAAAATTTTTAAGCCTTCAACTCCAAGGCCTTGGAAATCATATGGTGATGTTCTTGGTTTATAAGCACCGCCGCGGAGAAGCTTTAGGCCTTTTTCCTTCATTGCTTTTGCTACCGTTGCTACTTGCTCATAGGACTCGACAGAACAAGGGCCAAAAACGAAGTGTTGTTTTCCGTCCCCAATATTTTCCCCTTTTAATGAAACAATGGTATCTTCAGGCTTCTTCTTCCTTGATACAAGCAATGCCTTTTCGTGATCATCCTTTTGCAAATCTAATCCTGCTTTAAAAATTTCCTTGAACAAATGATCAATTATAGAATTTTCAAATGGTCCATCATTATGTTCTTTAATCACTTCAAGCATTTTTCTTTCACGAACTGGATCGTAGCGGTATACCCCTTGATTTCCCTTAACTCGTCCAATCTCTTGCACAATCTGTGCTCTTTCATTAATTAGCTTTAGTAGTTCTAAGTTAAGTTCGTCGACACGCAGCCTTAATTGATCTAAATCCTTATTGCTCATTATAAACCATCCTTTCTTTTTTAAAATCACATTTGTCCAAAAGTATTAAGTGTTTTTTCTAGGATTTCTTCAAGTACTACAAGATTAAATTTTATAATATTTCAATAATTAGGCTAATTATAGCTGAAATAAATTGCTTTGTCATCTACTTTTTCTTTATTAATTAAACGCTTTTAAGCATTAAAGTAAAATTTACGTTAAAATAATATATGTATTTTATCTCACAATGTGAATAAAAGGAGATGATCACTTCATCCCCTTTCATTTTGGCATTTATTGATTATCCCCGCTGGCACTTGTTAAAGACCGGTTCGTTATTTTCCAGTGAGTTGCATTCCATGCTGGTTCACCGTTTGAAAAAAGAATGGCTTGAGGTGATTCGTGTTTAATCTGAAATCTTTCCGCTATTTCATTTGATAATGGTCGTGAATCTTGAACTGCTAAAAAATAGGTTGGAACATTTTTATTCTCATTTGCATATTTTTCATATTCCTTGTAGGCCGCATGGCTAATTGGACATGTTAAACTGTGCTTCAGAAGATAAAATTTACTTTCATTTTTTAATACCTCATCAAATTGTTCGATAGATTCAATTTTTTCAAGCATTCTTATACCCTCCAGTTCGAAAAGCGCGAGCACCTTGTATGGCGCTGGGGCTAGACAACAAATAATAAACGGTGAAGTAATTTTAACACTTCACCGTTCTTATCACAAATAAATAATGTTTGATTATAATTTGACCTTACTTTCTTCAGCGTCAAACGCTTTTTGAGTTTCCTCTAGCTTTTTCCTGATTTCTGTACTGTCCAATGGTTTCACTTTAATAGTTTTTTTATTAGATGAGGCTTCTGATGAATTTGGGATAGATATGTAGGATGATTCCGAATTCTTTTCCCCTTCATCCTGCATAGCAGCTTTCCCTTTAACTTTATTAAGTAATTCAGAGGATTGTTGAACAAGTCCTTGTGAAAGTGAAGACGTTTTAGACACTAATTCATTGCTTTTAGTCATTACATTTTCACGAATTTGCTCTGTTCGATCCATGATTGTCTCAGCTTGGCTGCTTAAGGTATCGCGAAGTTCTTTACCAGACTTAGGTGCCAAAAGCATTGCTGCTGCAGCGCCAACCATACCTCCAATTATTGCTCCTAATATAAAGGAATTGGAACTCTCTTCATTTTGACTTTGATTGGTTTCTCTTGATTCATATTCTCTATTGGACATCAGTGTTTCCTCCCTCTTTTTTAATGTGATCTTACTCTTTGTCTTTCCATTGCGTTAACTTCCGTTTTTGTTTGTTTTCTAGCAGCCCACTTATCCTTTAAATCAAGAAGTACGTTCCCCCATTGGACAATTTGCGAGATTTTCTCTTTACTTTCCTCGACTTGCTGATCAACGGAATTAGTTATCGTCTGCAGTGTTCCATTAAATTTAGTAACTGTCGTACCTACATCCTTTACTGCTGCCACTACACTATTTAAGCTTTCAGATTTCTGTTGAATATCTTCAGCCAAAGCATTAGTCTTTTGTAAAAGTAAGGTAGTTTCTGTTGTAACACCATTCAATTGTTTTTCTAGTCCCGTTAATGTTTCTGAAACGCTTGTAAGTGTCACTTGAAGTGATTTGAGCGTTTTTGATAAGTAGATAACAAGTACAAAAAATGCAATTGCTACCAATGCTGCGCTTAAGTATAAAATAATTTGCATGCTGCACCTCCACTTTTAACTATCACTATGTATATCCTATCCAATACAGATATAAACCTCGCTAATTATCTTATACTACTTCCCTATTTTTGTCTTGTTTTCCTGCTATTTGCATAAAAATATTACCGCTGATTACACTGTTGGTTCAACTTTCTAATTATATTCGGGTACAATAGAGAGGAACTTTATTTATTTCGTTGGGGGCGTTACTGTGAAAGATCCACGTATTGAAAAACTTGCAAAAAATTTAATTAACTACTCGGTACAGCTTCAGCAGGGTGAAAAGGTCCTAATTGAAAATTTTGGACTACAGCGTGAGCTGGTGACAGCACTTGTAAAAGAAGCATACGCCGCGGGTGGTTATCCATTTGTTCTTATTAAAGATCATCAGGTGGACCGCTCTTTATTAATGGGGGCACAGGAAGAACAATTTAGTATGATGGCAGATTTTGAAGCAAATGTCATGAGCAAAATGGACGCATACATAGGCCTTCGTTCTGGTGATAACATCAGTGAACAAGCAGATGTTCCAGACGATAAGATGAAAATCCACGGTAATACGATTGGCAAGAAGGTTCATCGTGATATCCGAGTTCCAAAAACGAAATGGGTTGTGCTTAGATATCCAACTTCATCCATGGCTCAGTTGGCCAAAATGAGTACAGAGGCGTTTGAGAACTTTTATTTTGATGTTTGTAACCTTGATTATGGGAAAATGGATAAGGCGATGGATAGTCTCAAGGAACTAATGGACCGAACTGATAAAGTCCGCCTCACCGGACCTGGTACCGATCTAACTTTCTCTATTAAGGATATTCCAGCGATTAAGTGTGCTGGCAGATTAAACATTCCTGATGGTGAAGTATACACCGCTCCTGTACGTGAATCTGTCAATGGTGTGATTACCTATAACACACCATCACCATACCAAGGTTTTACATTTGAAAATGTTAAGCTGACATTCAAAGATGGAAAGATCATCGAGGCTGTTTCAAATGCTTCTGAACGAATCAACAAGATTTTTGATACGGATGAGGGAGCACGGTATGTGGGTGAATTCGCCATTGGGGTCAATCCATTTATTCTCAACCCAATGCAGGACATTTTGTTTGATGAGAAAATAGCCGGCAGCTTTCACTTCACTCCTGGACAATGTTATGATGATGCCTTTAATGGTAACCATTCCAATATTCATTGGGATATGGTTAATATTCAACGTCCTGAGTACGGTGGCGGGGAAATATATTTTGATGATGTACTAATTAGAAAAGATGGACTTTTTGTCATTCCAGAATTAAAACAATTAAACCCTGAAAACCTTAAATAATGAAAAAAGGATGCCAACATTTAAGGCTGGCATCCTTTTTATTATTGAATCAATTGTTTTTCATAAGAATCTTGGAATTTTTGGATATCTCCAGCGCCCATAAAAATAATGACACTGTTATCATACTGAGTTAATACCGAAGTATTTTCTTCCGTAAGAATTTCAGATCCCTCAATTTTTTCCTGTAAATCTTCTATTGACAGCTTACCGTGATTCTCTCTTGCCGAACCGAAGATTTCACACAAAAAGGTTTTATCAGCCTGACGTAAGCTTTCAGCAAAGTCTTCTAAAAAAGCCTGTGTCCTTGTAAAAGTATGTGGCTGGAATACAGCAACAATTTTTCGATCAGGGTACTTTTGCTTTGCCGCCTCAATGGTTGCTTTAATTTCAGTCGGATGATGGGCATAATCATCAATTAAAATTTGAGAACCCGCTCTTTTTTCTGAGAATCTCCTTTTAACACCTTGAAAAGTTAGCAAACGCTCTTTCACTAATTCCACATTCATTTCCTCATAATGACATAAACCAATGACAGCCAATGCATTCAATACACTATGGTTACCAAAAGTCGGGATAGAAAATGTATCATAGAATGTATTACGAATAAAGACATCGAAGCTTGTTCCCGTTGTTGTTTTCACAAGGTTTTTCGCCTGATAGTCATTTTCCTCACCAAACCCATAAAAAAGCACAGGGACTTTTGCCTGAATTTTCTGAAGCTGTTCGTCATCACCATATGCGAATATGCCTTTTTTTACCTGAACGGCCATTTCTTGAAAGGCTGAAAAAACATCGTCAATATTGGCAAAATAATCAGGATGATCAAAATCAATGTTTGTCATGATCGCATAGTCAGGATAGTAGGATAAAAAGTGCCGTTTATATTCACATGCTTCGAATACAAAATACTCAGCCCCTTTTGTCCCTTTCCCAGTTCCGTCACCAATTAAAAAGGACGTTGGCTTTGCTCCTTCGATTACATGTGCAAGCAGCCCTGTTGTTGACGTTTTTCCATGTGCTCCTGTTATGGCAACGCTGGTAAAATTTTGCATAAAGTCACCTAAGAAGCGATGATATCGAATGATAGGAAGCCCCAGCTTCATAGCCTCTTGAATTTCTTCATGTGTGTCGGGAAAAGCATTTCCTGCAATAATTGTCATTCCTGGCTTGATATTTTCCTTTTGAAAAGGAAGAATCTTAATCCCTGATTGTTCAAGGGCCAGTTGTGTAAAAAAGCGCTTTTCGACATCGGAGCCTTGCACCTCATATTTCATATCGTGAAGAACTTGTGCTAATGCACTCATTCCAGACCCCTTTATACCTACAAAATGGTAAATAGTCATAGAAGAACCTCCAACCAACGTAATACTGTTAAACATTATATGACATCTGTCTGTATTTGCTAATAGAAAAGCAGAAGCAGACTTGAGCCAAGATTCTCTTGCACCAAGGCGCTTTGCTAACCAATAGTAAAAAAGCACACGTTGTTTTATTAAGTATTTTAAGAAATCATTTCACTATTATAGCACTGTTCAGTAATAAAAACTATTTGTGGCGATGACATTTGTAATTTGCTCTATATATTAAGAAATCCACCCTTACAATCATGTTAGTCTTGTAAAGTTAGTAAATCAGCTTCTGTTATTAATACTTCGCGTGGTTTGCTTCCATTTGCACTAGTAATGTAACTGTTTTGCTCCAGCATATCCATTAATCTTGCTGCTCGATTATAGCCAATCTTAAAACGACGCTGCAGACTAGAAGTAGAGGCACCGCCATGGTCAATAATAAATTCACACGCCTCATAGAAAAGTTCATCCTCTTCTTCGATTACCTGTGCCTTTTTTAACAATTCCTCTTGCTCAAATAAATATTCAGGCTCCCTTTGTTCTCTTACATGCGAAACGACAAGATCTATTTCTTCATCTGATACAAACGTTCCTTGTAAACGGACAGGTTTGGATGAGCCGTTTTCTAAAAATAACATATCGCCTCGGCCAAGCAGCTTTTCTGCACCACTTATATCAATTATTGTGCGCGAATCCACTTGGGACGAAACAGAAAAGGCAATTCTTGTTGGAATATTTGCTTTAATTAAGCCAGTGATGACATCAACAGATGGTCTTTGGGTTGCAACAATAAGATGAATCCCACAAGCCCTGGCTTTCTGAGCAATCCGGCAAATCGCTTCTTCGACATCTGCTGGCGACATCATCATTAAATCTGCCAATTCATCAATTACAATCACAATAAACGGTAATTTATCAGAATAGCGTTTATGCTGCATGGCCAATTCGTTAAAGCGATTAATATCACGAACACCAGTATGGGCAAATAATTCGTAGCGTCGTTCCATTTCATCCACAGCCCATTTTAAAGATGCAGTTGCTGCTTTCACATCCGTTATAACCGGGCTTACCAAGTGTGGGATTCGATTATAAGGAGCGAGTTCGACCATTTTGGGGTCAATAAGCAACAATTTTAGATCTTCTGGACGGGCCTTATATAACAGACTAATCAAAATAGAGTTAATACATACACTCTTCCCTGATCCCGTTGCACCTGCAATTAAGCCGTGCGGCATTTTTTTCAAATCAGTCACGATTGGTTTACCGGCAATATCAAGTCCCAGCACAGCTGTTAATGGTGAAGCTGCTTCAGTGAAAGCACTGTTGCTGATAATTTCGTTGATAAAAACAGGTCTGGATTTCTGATTTGGAACTTCAATTCCAATAGTATGTTTACCTGGAATAGGCGCTTCAATCCGGATGTCCCTTGCTGCAAGACTTAACTTGATATCATCGCTTAAATTAGTTATCTTATTTACCTTAACTCCCGGCTCCGGCTGGACTTCGAAGCGAGTAACCGACGGACCTTGTGTGACATTAACCACACTTGCCCCTACATTAAAGTTTTGTAAGGTCACATTTAAAAGCTCTTTTTGCCCGTTTATCCAAGCTGTATCACTATCCACTATTACAGGCGGGTTTAACAAAGTAGAATTTGGCAGGATATAGGTATCATCAGCTTGGTCTATCAGCCTGGTGGCTTTTTCCTCCAACCGAACCACTTTTTCTGGAGTTTTTGTCTCAATCGGCTTCAGCTCAGGTTCTTGTTCGCGTATTTTCTTCTTTTCTTCCCATTTTTGTTTATCTTGTTTCAGCATCATCACATTAAATGGTAAGTGTGCCCGTTTTGGGGCTGGCTTCTCTGCTTCAGGTTCGGGTATTGTTTCGCTTATGACCTCATCATCTGTTAGTAGTTTCACCACTGGTTCTAGCTTATTTTCAGGTTCTAGTTCTGTTTCAGCGGCCAGGTTTGTTTCTAACGTCACATTTGGTTCTAAGTTGAATTTTTGTACGGGTTCCGGTTCAACTAAAGTTTCCCTCACCTGTTCTGTCAGTAAGATTTTAGGAACCTCATGAGATAGTGATGGGCTTGTTCCATGAAGAGTTTCCACCATTTCTGTTTCATTGACTTCTATCACTGCGGGTTCTTCTTGGATAGGGCTGTCGGTTATTTCATTAACAATAACTGCCTCCCCATCTCCAACTGAAATTGCTTTCTCTGGTTCAGGAATAACTTGCTCAATCTCCATGATTGGGTCAATCCTGTTATCAAAGTCCTCCTCTAAAAAGTGGCTTAATTCATGTTCGACGATGACAGCCGACTTTTTCGGCCTATTAAATCCAAAAACTGGCGAAGGTATTTCAGTTGGTTGAAACCGCCCGCGAACTCTGGACTTAGGCTCACTTTTGTTTTTAGGAATTTCTTTTTGTATATGCGCTGCCTCTGTAGTACTAGGACTAACAGGAGGAACGTCTTGGTTTTCAACTTTTCTTCGCTTCTCAGCAAGTTTAACAGATCGATTGGGACGTAATGAATCTGGTTTTGTCTTTTGAATGACATTATGAGTTCGAGAAGGAAGATTACCGCTTTTAGGATATTGATAAGAGATTCTTGCATCTATATCCTTCAAACTATCTATTTGACTAACTGACGGAAGGTGTTCCGGCTGCTTATGTATAAGGTAATCGTTGTAATCCCCTTCCTCATTGTCTTTTTTTAACTTTTGAAAAAAGTTTTGGATCCACGTCAAAACTATCACTCTTTCTTGTTCATCTATCATTCTATTTTATCAGTATTTATTATTTTTTCGACACAAATCTAAAGAATGAGTCGAAATATGTTCGAATTGGATACATTAGGAAGGTTATCACGAAAAAAGACCACTTCCATATGTGATCCTCTTTCTCCATCTTTTTATTTGTTTTTTCCAAGAATAAAAATTGGTTCTAATTCCCCATTTTCATATAAAAATGACAATGCCGTAATTGGCACTCGTCCGTTTGCAAAAAAGCTCATGGCCATTTGAGCAAGGACATCATAACCGGTTGAATTTTGAATATCACCAATAATTAACACATCTTGATGCGGAACCGCAAGTACCATCGTTCCTGTCATGCTCTTCTCGATTTCATTTAGAAACCCCTTGTTTAAAATCCTGCTTGCATCATAACCATCATTCGTGTTCAAAAAATAAAAGGTATTCCCAGCAACTTGATCCTCTTTTAATGGAGTAGAAAGCGACCTTGCATTAAACAGGGCAATTTCTTTAATTCTGTTCTCCTTCCACCCCTCTTTTTCCATAATATGTTCATCAATCAGTCTATATGTTTTACCCATGTCATATGCATAATAAATCCTTGTTTCCGCCGTATGGTCTTCCATCAAAAAACGCACACCTTCTTCAGCTTCCATTGGAAAAGAAGCAGAACGAATAACAGGAAAGATTTTTTTTTCATGGTCTTTTAACTCAACCGGCTCTTCCATAGCACGTAAACCTTCTTGGACATAGTAGACAATTTCTTCAATCGCTTTTTCCTTCTCAACCTGCCATTTTGCAATAATCCCTGGTAAGGAAACCGTTATTCCTTTTCCAGTTAGTTTACTTTCAAACCGAAGTTGATCCCGTTCACGGTCATAGGATATTAATTTGTCGTTTCCAGCCAAGCGTGCTTCTAACTCACTCCGCATTTGTTTACTATCCATTTTCATATTAAACCCACCATTTCAATAAAGCTGTTTAGTCTATTTTACATGAAAAAACCCTCATCTCAAAGGAGAGAGGGCTGGGACAATTTTTATTTTAACTCTGAAATAAACGTTTCGATTTCCTCTTGAGTTTTACGGTCTTTACTTACGAACCGACCCAGTTCCCTTCCGCTTTCATAAGCGATAAAACTTGGGATACCATATACGTCTACCTGCTGACACAAATCAATAAATTGATCACGATCAACATGAATAAAGGTATATTCTGCAAATTTGGCTTCTATTTCTGGTAGTACTGGTTCAATAAAACGGCAATCACCGCACCAGGCAGCTGAAAACATAAAAATTGTTTTCCCTTGATCGCGAAGCTGTTCAAATTGTTCAATTGACTCTAAATTTTTCAAAATTCCCGCCTCCGTTGGAACTTGTTTTCATAACTTTGTTTAAATCATAACAGTCCCAAAGATTTTCAGTCCAATGATATGCTTCTTTCTATTCTTAGACCTCGTTTTTTATCATATCCAAATCAAAATCTTTGAAAACAAAAGTGAGATTTATATGCTTAATGGGTTTAGTAATAGCTATATTGTCCCACTAATAATTTTGTAACATGGGTAAACATATCGACTCGGTTTATCATTCCATTTGTAAATATTCCAATTGCCCCTTCATGTTTCCTTACATTTTTCATTTTTGCATATTCATCCATCACTGGACCCAGCTCTTCTCCCGCTCTCAGCCTAACAGCGATTTCCTTAGGAAGGAGCACTCTTGCCCCCCCAGCTATAAACGGCTCCCTATCCCTTGAAGCAAGTGCTCCCCAGTTACAAAGAAGCAATCCATGGCTTGTTTCCTGCACTCCGCCTTCCAGGCCAATCCCAATGTCACCATTCCCCTGATTTAGCGCCCCAACGGCCCGATTGATTGCACCTTGAATCGTTTCTTCATCAGAAAACGGCTGAGCTTGAACACCTGAAGGGATATCAAGGGAAATAAACTCTATATTTTCTTGAGTAAAACTATTTTTTACTGCTGAGATTTTCGCAGGGTTCTTGGTTCCAATTATAACCTTCATAATCTTTCTCCTTTCACAAACAAAAGGAGGCAAAATTATGCCTCCTCCTGCTTGATTAACTGTTAGATTTAATCGTGTCAACCGTTGATTGATCACTTGCTTTAACAAGTTTCACTAATAATTCTTTTGCTGCAGCATAATCATCAATATGAATCATAGAAGCATGTGTATGAATGTATCGTGAACAAATACCGATGACAGCACTCGGCACACCCTCATTGGATAAATGAACCTTGCCAGCATCCGTTCCGCCCTGTGAAATGAAGTATTGATATGGAATATGATGTGTTTCAGCTGTATCCAACACAAATTCGCGCATACCACGATGTGTTACCATCGTTCGGTCAAAGATCCGCAGCAAGGTGCCTTTCCCTAATTGACCAAACTCTTGTTTATCCCCGGTCATATCATTGGCAGGACTAGCATCAAGGGCAAAGAAGATATCTGGATTAATCATATTGGCAGCGGTTTGAGCACCACGTAAGCCAACCTCTTCCTGGACTGTTGCACCCGAATACAAAATATTAGGTAATGTTTCATCTTTAAGCTCTTGAAGTAGTTCAATCGCTAATCCACAGCCGTACCGGTTATCCCAAGCTTTTGCTAAGATCTTCTTCTCATTGGCCATTGGGGTAAATGGACAAATAGGCAGAATGGCTTGGCCTGGCTTAATACCAATCCGTTCGGCATCCTCTCGGTCATCTGCACCAATATCAATCAACATATTTTTAATATCCATCGGTTTATTTTTTTTCGCATCATCTAAAAGATGTGGGGGAATGGACCCAATCACCCCAATAATCGGACCATTCTTTGTCATGATTTGGACTCGTTGAGCAAGTAGAACTTGACTCCACCAACCCCCTAGTGTTTGAAACCGGATCATCCCATTTTCAGTAATGGAAGTAACCATAAATCCTACTTCATCCATGTGGCCTGCCACCATAACGGTTGGGCCTTGGCCATTTCCCTTTTTCACACCAAAGATGCTGCCTAATTTATCTTGAATGATTTCATCAGAGTATGGTGATAATTGTTCCCTCATAAAATTCCTGACTAAATGCTCGTTTCCCGATGCTCCTGGCAGTTCTGTTAAGGTTTGAAAAAGTTTTAATGTTTGTTCATTCATTTTTACTACTCCTTTTTATTTTCTGATATATGTATATGAGTTAATATTACATAAATATTGCAGCTGTTACCAACAATTCATTTCATTATCTGTAATAATACCTTCCTGCTAATAAATACGATATACTGAGAAGAGATGCTTGAAAGTAATCTTTTCCATTTTTAGGAGGTGTATAAATGAACTGGAAATCATTTTTCTTAGGTGCTGCGGTCGGATTAGTTGGCGGATATGTGACAAAAGAGATTATAAGCCAAAATACACATGTCTCACCTGAAAAGGTATTAGAATCAGTAAAAAAACAATATAAGCAATACGGGCCAATTAGCGGCTCATGGATACATATGGTGGCGGAGCCGTATGAAAAACATCATATAACCTATCAAGTCTATAAAGGGGGTATTTCCAAAAATAGCGGCGAGGGAAATCAACAATTTGAGTTTATTGCCGATGCCCAAACTGGAACATTATTAGACGTTGTTCAGATCTAAGCAAGATATGATCACAAAAAATGCCGTATCAGCGTGTGATACGGCTATTTTTGGCTTATCTTTCCCTTTTAATGCTCTCAACAATATTTTTTCCATCTGAATCGAATTTAACTGCCCGATAAAAAGCATCATGATAAAAGGTAAACCATGCATTTTTTGCTACTCCATGTGGAAACCATTTTTCCTTTGCGGTTATGGAAGTCATAGGGTAATCATCATAGGCCATAACCCATAACACATTTTGGTGTGCATGTGTCGCCATAAGATCGGCCATATGAACCGACATTTCATCCCCATCCTCAACGATTAGAATAGAATGTCCATCACTATGTCCTCCCGTATGAATCATCGTAAGCGCTCCTAAGCTCCAAGTTCCTTCAAACGGAATCACCTGTGTTTCAATTGCTTCCCAGTTTTCTTTCCAATATGTATTTTTCGAACGAATATTAGGATTACGCATTTCATCCCATTCTACTTGTGAAGTTATGATTTTAGCATTAGGGAAAGTGGAAACATACTGGCCCTCAACTAGTTTGGTCAAACCTGACGCATGATCAAAATGTAAATGTGTCATGAGGACATAATCAATATCGTTAGCAGTTATTCCTACTTTCTCTAATGATTGCTCTACTTCGGACTCTTTGGTTACACCATAATTTCTTAATTGCTTTTCGGTTAATTTCCCTTTTCCTAAGCCAGTTTCAACCAAAAAATATTTACCATTCATTTGAATTAAAATAGGGTCTGTTGGTAATTCAATTTGATTTTTTTCATTTACCGGGTATTTTTTTGACCATAAGCCTTTTGGAACAACGCCAAACATAGCACCGCCATCAAGATTTGTAATCCCCCCCGATAACCATGTTAAAGACACGTCCCCAATTTTTAATGTTTCCACCATTCATCCCCCTAATCGCTTTTTCTATATTTTAACATTGTCGCACTATTTAGAAAAACAAAAAAGAACAGCTCTTAATGAGCTGTCCTACAAGTTGTTTTGGTATTTTACTTCACAGCGATAAATACGGCTGCCCTTTTCTGAAAACTTTTCTTCATACTCTGTCATAATGTTTCCTTCATAATCACTGTTGTGAAGATCAAGGCTAACATATTTTAATAACAATCCGTACTCTGAAAAACTCCTTAAGGAATACTCAAACAAGCCTTGATTGTCTGTTTTAAAATGAATTTCTCCACCGTCTACCATAATTTCCTCATACGATTTTAGGAAATTTTTATAAGTTAACCTTCTTTTTTCATGTTTGGACTTCGGCCATGGGTCGGAAAAATTCAAATAGATCCGATCCACTTCATTTTTATTAAAGTACTTAGTGATCTCGTTTGCATTTACGTGTAAAAGCTTAAGGTTTGGTAAATCAGCTTCAATCAAACGGTCCAAGGCAGTAATAATCACACTATCGTATACTTCAATTCCTATATAATTAATGGTCGGATTCGCCTTGGCCATTCCGGTGATGAATTGGCCTTTCCCGGTACCCACCTCAATATGAATCGGTTGATTTTGTTCAAATACTTGGGGCCATTTCCCTTTATATTGTTCAGGATTTGCGACAACATATTGTGGATACTGCTCTATTTTGTCCTTGGCCCAAGGTTTATTCCTAACCCTCATTTATGACACTCCTAAAAAAAAATTATTGTTCAAAACATACCACGTACTTCTACCCTTAACAAGTTAAAAGATTTGGTAATTAAGATCATGAATAAACAAAAAAAAGAATCCACACCCTAACTATGAATTCCTTTTTTACTATTGCCATTAGAAAGGGTGTGTTTTTATGCCATTAAGTCATGGTGATCAAGTCACCTTACTAAAAGATATTTTAAATAATCATCAATCAGATTGTTGTGGATCGGTTGCTGAATGTGAACAATTAGAACGATTAATTAAATCCCTGATGGTCAACACACAAGTCGACCAAAATGTAAAAAGCATTTTACAAGAAGTTTATCATTACAGCCAAAACGGTGCTCAAACAGCTGATTTGGACCAACATATATTAACCAATCAAGAAAACCTCTCTCAATGGGTGAACGATATCGATCATTTCTCGTAAGTTACAGGATTTCCTTTAAAAAGTGAATCCATTTATTCATTTCTTCAAAACGGTTTTTATTTTTGTACCATTGAATGGAGGACAAAGTTTGAATGGTTACATACCATTTCATTCTTAGTTTTAAGTGATCAGTAAGCTCTTTATCGTACATGGTAAGCCAGTCCTGCCATTTATCTTCTGGTATGTACCAATAAAGCAGCAGACCGAGGTCAATGGCCGGATCGGCAATCATGGCCCCATCCCAATCAATTAAATACAACTGGTTGTCTTCAGCTAGCAGCCAGTTGTTATGATTGACATCTCCATGGCAAACGACCTTCTCATCACAAGAAACATGTTGTGCTTCCTTCCGTAGGAAAACCATTGCCTTTTGTGATTCTGGTAACGAAAGAACTTGTTCATCTAACTCATTGACCACTGATTGTAAAATAGGCTCAGGATTTAATGGTGAATGCTCGATTCGACTTAGCATTCCAAGCATAGGCTCAGAACAGTGAATCTTTTTAAGCAATCTTGCAACATTTTCTTGGTTCATTTCTGAGGGCTTTAACTCTCTGCCAGGAAGCCATTGCTGAGCTGTTATTACATCTCCATTTTCCAATCGTTTTGTCCAAACAAGCTTTGGGACGATACCTTCTGCCGATAATACTGCAAGGAATGGAGAGGAATTTCGCTTTAAAAAAAGCCGTTGATCTTCATATTCTGCATAAAAGGCTTCTCCTGTTTTGCCTCCAGCTGGTGTAATTTCCCACTCTTGTCCTAGTAAATGTTCCAAAATTGCTCACCTTCAATTTATGCCGTTCTAATGCGGTTATTTCCATATATAAAGAGGTAATACCTTTTTCTCATAGGCTTGTCTAATTACAACTATACATATAGTTATTTTGAAAATAAAAAAAAAGCTATTGAAACCATTGCACACAATAGCCATCTTAATAAATTTTAGCTCCTATTGCCTTTTGCCGTCAAGTCATCTTGAAAAACTATTTTTTTAGCAAAACATTTAAGGAAATAGGTTCTATCGTCATTTGACCCGATATCACCACTTTAGTGGGAGAAATTCCCGCTGCCTTTTGATTGGCCAATACTGACCATTCTCCACTTGGAAGATGAATCATTTGTTCTTTTGCAGTGGGATTAATGATGAAAACAACCTCATCATCACGTGAGAATAATAAACAACCAAGTAATGGAGGAACTAGTGGCAGCGTCTTAATATTGTGTAGAATTTCCTCCGTCGTTCTCATACGAAAACAAGATAGTGTTTTTCGAATTTTAATAAGCCCCTTAATATATGCCACATTATCTTTATAGTTGATTTTCCTTTCCCAATCAAGACGATTAATAGGATCTGGCGAACGATAGCTATTGCCATCTCCATGCTTACTGCGAAAAAATTCCTGTCCGCTATGGAGAAATGGTATTCCCTGAGATAATAAGACAATACCTGTAGCAAGTCGATGGTATTTCATTCGCATCTCCTCATCCAAGGCAGGGTAACAAGCCTGAAGCTTATCCCAAAGTGTATGGTTATCATGACATTCTACATAATTTACTGTTTGTGAAGGTTGATTAAAAAGTTGCCCACCCTTTTTGGTAAATCCCACACTGCCTGTTATGACCTCCAAAGCTGCATCCAAGTTATGTTCATTCCCAATAGCAAAGCCTTTATCAAACAAATTAAACGTGCTGCCCTTAATCGTGTCACGAAATTCATCATTAAAATGGGCAATCTGTGGGAGCTTTGCTTGATTGGCAATCGTTGACTTTTGTGAAGCTGGAAGTGGTGTGTTAAGGTTCCAACCCTCGCCAATTATGAGTGTGTCAGTTGCAATACTATCACACGTTTTCCTTACCTCATTCATGGTTTCTACATCTAAAATGCCCATAAGATCAAAACGGAAACCATCAATATGATACTCCTCCATCCAATATCGAATTGAGTCCACAATAAACTTTCTCACCATTTTTCGTTCTGAAGCGATATCATTGCCAACCCCAGTTCCATTTGATGGTAACCCCATCTCATTATGCCGAAAATAATAACCTGGGACCACTTTTTCAAAAGAAGATGTTTCACGAATGTAAACGTGATTATATACGGCATCCATGATGACGCGAAGGCCAATACTATGAATCTGATCAACGAGACTTTTTAACTCGTTAATTCGAGCATATGGATTGGAAGGATCTGTAGCATAGCTTCCCTCAGGAGCATTGAAATGGAGCGGATTATAGCCCCAATTGTAATCATTGTGGGGAGATAATTCATTTACACCGGCATAATCATGAAAAGGCAGAAATTCAATATGGGTAATTCCTAATTCTTTTACATACGATAAACCCGTTGCCTCGCCATCCTTCCCTTTTGTGTTCATCTCTCCAGCACCAAGATAAAGCCCTTTATGTTTAATACCGCTGTTTTGATGGATAGAAAAATCTCTAATATGGGTTTCATAAATAATGGCATCAGTAGGACTTTCTAATGGAGGTAATTTCGTCCTTGGTCTTACGTGATTATCCAGTCTTACAACCACTCCCAACTCTCCATTAGCCGTCACAGCCTTCACATATGGATCGACGGCCTCGCTCCATTCCTCATTAACCAGGACAAGAAAACTATATTGATAGGATTCCAAATTACGGTTAAAACGTACCGACCAAATACCTCGTTTTTCCCGCTTCATTTTAATTATTTCTGAATACTCACTAGATGGAGGACGTAACTTTAATTTTACTGCTGTGGCAGTTGGAGCCCATAGCTTAAAGATTGTTTCCCCATCAGCATATGTTACACCGAGGTCATTTCCCTCATAATAAAATTTATCATCAAAGGCATCGGTCCGAATAACCGCTCCGATTTGTAAATCGGTTTTCCCTCCGTACTCGTCGAGAATCCAATATTTCTTTTCAAAAAAGATTTCCCCTTCAAACTGACAAACATATTTTTGATTATGTTCTATTTTTATTTTTTCAATGATTTGCAGTGGTTTCTTCACAGCTTCCGATGTCAAAGTGAAAAAAGATGACAGCCCATGATGATATGAAAGGGGAAGAAGAATCGTAATGATATTCATTTCGTCCAAGTACGCGAAAAATTTTCTGTCAACTGAACTCATTCGAATTCCTCTCCTTCAAATCAACTTCTTCCTTAGCGGGTTTTCTAGTTAAAATGGCCAATGCTTTCCTTTGAAGGTAAATGGTAAGTGGCGTATGTCCAATATATTCCCCATCGGCGTGGACGTATTGTGCAGCAGGTGAATGAATAGATATTTCTCTCCCTTTAAACGTTTTCACTTCTTTAAAGTGGATATGCTTCCCCCAAAAAACACTAATAAAGACTAGCAGCAACTTCAACCTTGATAATTGATGGACAACCGTTATATCAAAAAGCCCATCATCCGGCTCGGCAGCTGGGGCTATCTTCATCCCACCCCCATAATACGGTTGGTTGGAAACGGTAACAAACCATGTTTGTTCAAATATATGCTTTTTTCCGTCAATTGATAAATCAATTGTTGCTTTTTTAAATGTAAATACATTTTTTAATAAAAAATAAACATACACCAGCCTGCCTAAAGAAAACTTATTTAATAATGCCTTCATCCGTGAAAGGTTTACCTCATAGGAAATGATCGCATCAAACCCTACACCCATATTGTTAATAAAAAAGTGCTCAATTGTTTCCTGCATGGTTATTTTCCCAATATCAATTGGCAGCCCGTGCTTTTTCCTTAAGCGAAGAATAACTTTTAATGCTTCCTCCGGGTCATTGGGAATTTCGAACCCTCTTGAAAAGTCATTTCCTGAGCCGCCAGGGATAAATCCGAGTGTAATATGTTTGTCATTTACGATGCCATTCATCACTTCGTGGATGGTTCCATCCCCGCCAACAGCAATCAATAATGTTTCCTCTAAGTTCTTTTCGGCAAGCCGTCTGGCCAGCTGTTTAGCGTGTCCAGCATACTCAGTAAAAAAAGCAAGATAGGTTATGTTCTCAGCCTTTAATTGCCGTTCTATCTTTTCCCATATTTTAAGACAGTAGCCATTTCTTGCTTTTGGATTCACAATAAAGTATAAAGTTTTCATAAAATCAGCCCTTGACTATAATTTCTATGATTGTAATGGAAAAATTGTTACCGCTTCATATTTTGGTGTTTGATTAAGGTGTGTTTGATACACAACGACATCTTTTACTTCAAAAATTAATGGCGTGGGTTGCAGTTTATTCCAAATCTCTAATTGTTCCTTTTGAAAGGGTCCCTGCCCTTTCCACTTTCTAGCTAACGTAATATGCGGGCGAAACGGTCTAGTTTCCAGTTGAAATCCAGCTTGTGTACATGCGGAAAATACCTTACTTCGAAGGGCTTTCAAGTTATCACTTTCCTCTGTATCTGCCCAGAACACACGGGGTGACTCTTCCCTTCCAAATGTCCCTAATTGATTTATTATTAACTGGATTCTTTTTGTATCGATTAATGCCTCTTGCACATTATTTTCTGCTGCTAACAGCTTCTCAGGTTCTGCTGAGCCCAAAAACGCGAGGGTAATATGCAAATCTTGATAGTCCACCCAGCGGCTAAATGGGATCATTTCTTTTAGTGTTTCAATATGTTTTTTCATAATGAATTTCGTTTCTTCTGGAATTCTTACGGCAAAGAAAAAGTGTGGTCGTTGCTCCATATCTCAATCAGTCCTTTTTTTCATTTTAGTTTATTTTCTCCAAAATGTATGTAAAAGAAAAGCAAGAGTCAGCGGATATTTTCTTTGTTCATTTTATGTAAAATGAGTTTAAAAAGACGCGGTACCAAGTTTTCTGTACCACGTCTTTTTATTAAGGCTCTGTTAATCTTAAATGTTGATTTCCGCTCCAGGCGCTTCGCTTTCCGCGGGCGTGCCGGTGAGCCTCCTCGGCGCTAAAGCGCCTGTGGGGTCTCACCAGCCCCGTACTCCCGCAGGAGTCTTCGCGCCTTCCGCTCCAATCAACGTGCTGAAAATCAACATCTATTTTTAATACTTTTTTTAAAGTAAAATTTTAACTTGCAGGGGGCCGCATTGTTTTTCGATTTCTTTTTCAAATAGTTCCTGTAATTGTTTTGTGATGGGTCCGGGTTTACCGTTATTCACCTTTTTTTCATCTATTTCAACAATCGACATGACCTCAGCCGTTGTACTAGACATAAATACTTCATCGGCGTCTACAAGCTCATCTATTGTAAAAGGTCTTTCCACAAATGATAGATTGTTTTTTAAGCAGGCTTGAAAAATTACATCCTTTGTTATGCCTTTTAAGATTAAAGGGGTTGAAGGATGGGTGATGATTTCACCATTCTTTACAATAAAAACATTCGATGAACTCCCTTCTGTAATATGTCTGTCTCGGTATTGAATGGCTTCAAAACACTTCTTATTAGCTGCTTTTTGCTTTGCTAATAAATTAGGCAGCAAATTTAAGCTCTTAATATCACATCTTAACCAGCGAATATCCTCAGTTAGGATTGTTTTTACCCCAATTTGTAAATTCTCTATTGGCCTTGGGACTTCCTTCGTATAGGCTACAAGAGTTGGTGTCACCTCGGGTACTGGGAAGGCATGATTTCGAGGTGCCACTCCCCTTGTCAGTTGCAGGTAGACGGTTCCAATTTGAAGGTTATTTTTGACTACTAGACCTTCTAATAACTCGATTAAATCCTCCTCAGAATAAGGAAGAGCAATGCCAATATTTTCTGCGCTCTTTTCAAAGCGATTCAAGTGTTCATGTAATGTAAATAGTTTACCATTATAGACACGGATGACCTCATACACACCATCGCCAAATTGGTAGCCTCGGTCTTCAATATCCACCTTTGCCTCCGAACGGTTAAGCATTTTTCCATTTAAGATTGCAAATTTCATGTTCTCTCTCCCATCTAATTTAAAAATACTAGTGCTGCTCTCTGGTTCCTTAATATACATCTTTAACATTATCATTTTTACAAATATCAAAGCAATTTCAGAATTCCATTCATACAAGTTATACATAAGTAGTTTAAGTATTTTTACTAAAAATTCAAAAAACTTATCATAAACTCCATGGATTCCCCCATACCATATAGTATAAAATAATTTAAGGAGGGCGAAAAACGAACATTTTCCATGATTTACATGTGAATATTTTGTAAAGTTAACTATATTGGTAGAAATTTTCAAAAATTATGGGTACAATAAAGTTAGATTTATACAAAAAGTATCCATAGTAACATTCCATAAAAAGGAGATGTCTGCGCGGAAAAGAAAACTACATATTCTTGAAGAGTAATCTTCAAACAGGCTGTCGGTAGAGGGATTAAGCCATAGGTTTGAAATTAGGATAGGGAGTGGTTCTTTGAAACCTTCGACTAACCGGATGTTAAACCGCATCAAATGTATCTACATGTTTATTCGCAATAACGGCACTGTCACGACTCAGGAACTTGTAGAGGAATTTGGTATCACTCCTCGCACCATACAACGAGATTTAAATGTCTTGGCCTATAATGACTTGGTCATCAGCCCAAGCCGTGGAAAATGGACTACTACACAGAAAAAAGTAAAGATGTCATCTTAAAACAAATACAAAAATATAATGAGCGTCATAAAAAGCATGCGAAGTTTCGCATGCTTTTTATTTATTAAGGTATTTATTTTTAGGTAATGGTGAAAAAGTAGTTATTTGATTATACTCATGTTCCGATAGGATACCCAGTTTTTTAAACACAAAAGAATAAAGAAAAATCCTCCGTTGTAATCGAGGGCTTACTAGCATGCGATCTCAACTCCTCTTTTCATTTATAATATTCACCAAACCCAAAAAAGTTTCCTTTAGGCAAAAAAATTATTTTATTTTTATCTTGAAAAGAATAATTATCTTATCTCTATTGGACTGTTATTATAATTATGATATATTAGGATAAAATATTTTAGCGCTTAAAAGCGTCAAGGTAAATATAAAAGTAGGTAGGGGCAGCATGGAGAAAAAACAACAAGACTTACAAAAAGGGTTATTGCCGAGACATGTCCAATTTATTGCCTTGGCAGGAATGATTGGAACGGGAATCTTTAAAGGCAGTTCCGACACACTCAGTATCGCCGGGCCAAGCGTAATCATTGCTTATTTAATTGGCGGAATTTTGTTATTTATCATCATGGCTTCATTAGGGGAAATGGCACTAGCCCATCCAAATTTAAATGTACAGCATTTAGTCAATAAAGCTTTTGGGTTTCAAGTTTCTTTTCTAGTCGGGTGGTTATACTGGATTAATTGGATTATAGTAACTGTTGTTGAATTATTAGCAGCGGGGAGTTTTCTACAATTTTGGTTTTCTTCTATACCATTGTGGTTGTTAAGTTTAATTTGTGCAATCCTGATCATCGGAATCAATTTATTTCAAGTAAAATATTACGGTGAACTTGAATTTTGGTTTGCTGGAATAAAAATTATTGCTTTAATTGCTTTTATCATTTTAGGGTTTTTACTTTTGTTTGGGATCATTCCCAGCAATATCCATGATCCGCTTGCAAACTATACAGCACATGGTGGTTTTTTCCCACACGGATTAGGAGGGACTTTCAGTGCCTTTTTAGTTGTCATGTTTTCATATGGTGGTGCAGAATTAATTGGCGTTGCTGTTACTGAAACTAAGGATGCTGAACGGGTCTTACCTCAAATCATAAAAGGCGCTGTCTGGCGTGTAATTATTTTTTATATTTTACCGATTCTTATCATTTGTGGTCTTATGCCTTGGAATCAAGTTACTGGTGAGGATAGCCCATTTGTTCAAGTTTTTAGTACCACAGGATTACCTGGGGCCGCTCATATTATGAACTTTGTTCTGTTAACGGCTGTACTTTCGGCGGCCAACTCAGGAATTTATGCTACTTCAAGAACATTGTTTTCGATGGCACAAAGCGGTGTTGCCCCTAAGGGATTAGCAAAAATATCAAAAAAAGGCATCCCTTATATTGGAATTATGATTACAAGTGTATGCATTATAGCTGGTGTTTATTTAGCCTACTTAACACCTAGTCAAGTCATTGGCTATCTGATGACCATCCCTGGTTTTACCGTAATGATTATCTGGATTGCTATTTGTGCTGCACAGTTAAAACTACGACCATTTTACAAAAAGCAACCAAAATTCAGGGTAAAATGGTTCCCAATTACAACCATTTTTGCGATTGTGTCCTTAAGCATCATTTTTATTGGATTTTTGTTAAATCCCAATAATATGATTGGTTCAATCGTAAGTATCGTTACTATAGGTGTTTTAATTATCCTTTCTTTTATAAATAAAAAAGCGTTGTGAACAAACAAAAAGTGATATCCATTATTGGATATCACTTTTTGTTTTGATCAAAGCTTGGACGCTGTCCTTTACTTTCTTGGTCAACATCGGACTCTACGAAAAGCTTAAGTGCTCCCAGCTTGTTTTTCCAAAACAACTCAAAATATTGAAGCCAATCTTTTAATTCAAATAAGGGTTCTGGCTCTAGCTTATAACGTGTTTCTCTGCCGACTTTCCGCTCCTTTACCAATCCTGCTTCTGATAAAACCTTCAAATGTTTTGAAACGGCAGTACGGCTAATCGGAAACTGTTCACTAATCGCTGTAACTGGCATTTCTTGATTACTAAGAAGTTTTAATAAACTCCGACGAGTAGGGTCAGCAATGGCTTGAAAAACATCATGTTTTGCTGAGGAAGCACCCATTTATGCCTCAACGTACCCTTGTAATTTTTTCACAAGACCTGCCCAGCCCTGATTCATGTTTTGACGAATTGGTGTATGAGGCTGGCCAAATTCAGTAACCTTATCAGCATCCCAGCCCCCATGAATTAAGGTTAACTCTGTTTTATCTTCTAGGTCTTTTAATTCAAAAGTAAGTGTCCAATCTTTGCCCCAATTAAAAGATAGACGGTTTGGTGGATCAACATGGGTAACTTTACACGGTGACATACCAAATTGTCCTGCATTAATGTGAAATTCATGGCCCTCTATAGGCTCCAGATCATTCGGCATGAACCATGCACTAAGTCCTTCTGCTGTTGCGACTGCATCCCATACTTTAGTAATTGGTGCATGATAAACGACTGTATATTTAATATCCTCTAATGTTGCTTGTGATTCATTTGCCACTCTAATAGCCTCCTAGAATTAGTTTGGTTTTTATATGTAACCATTTGGTTTCATGTTAAAATTATATGACACCATTTGGTTTCATGTCAAGTATTCTTTAAAAAAAGAAAAACGGTAACCTCCACTAGTAAGGCACCGCCATAGTTTATTTTCATTCAGAATTTCTGATAAGAAAGCTTATTGTCCAGTTCCTTGCCCGCTGGATAACAAGGCCTGGGCAATTCCAATAAAGTACTCAGACTCTCTGATAATATGATTTAGCACTACTTTTGCTGTCTGATTACTACTCACAGCAGCACTTTGTGTTTTAATCTGCTCACATAGCTGAATAAATGCCTGACTTTCCTGCAAGCAATAGAAAACGAGCTGTAATACTTGTTGATATAATTGATTGGATACCTGTGTCCCAGATCTGATGACAGATTCAATAAAACGAACAACCTGCTGATGAGTATTACCAAGAGCTTCCTCCCACTTTTTCAAGGCATCGACGAATTCTGGTTCAAGTCCTGTAACCAACTCTCTAATGACTACCGTGTGTTCTTCCTCTTGGTGCTTCCAAAATTCTGCCTCATCTAAAATACGTAATGGCATTTGTTGTCCATAGTAAAATTGCATAGACATCCCCCCTACATCTTTTCAATTCAATGTATGGGATAAGCTAGTCAAATATGCTCTCTAGGATTGAATCCTCTATTTCTCTTTTTTTGAGAGGTTTGGTTGATTAGAAACCCTCTATTCTACCGTCCGTCCTTTTTTTAAAGCGGTTCGGGCGATTAAAGACGCTCTATGCTCCCGTTCCCCCTTTTATTCTTGCGGTTCGGGCGATTAGAGACCCTCTATGCTACCGTTCCCCTTTTTATTCTTGGGATTCGGGCGATTAGAGACCCTCTATGCTCCCGTTCATCCTTTTTTTCTAGCGGATCGGGCGATTAGAGACCCTCTATGCTCCCGTTCATCCTTTTTTTCTAGCGGTTCGGGCGATTAGAACCCCTCTATTCTACCGTTCCCCTTTTTTTCTAGCGGTTCGGGCGATTAGAGACCCTCTATGCTACCGTTCCCCTTTTTTTCTAGCGGTTCGGGCGATTAGAGACCTTCTAATCTACCGTCCGTCCTTTTTTTCTAGAGGTTCAGGCGATTAGAGACACTCTATGCTCCCATTCCCCCTTTCATTCTTGGGATTCGGGCGATTAGAACCCCTCTATTCTACCGTCCGTCCTTTTTTTCTAGAGGTTCAGGCGATTAGAGACGCTCTATGCTACCGTTCCCCTTTCTTTCTTGCGGTTCGGGCGATTAGAACCACTCTATTCTACCGTCCGTCCTTTTTTTCTAGAGGTTCAGTCGATTAGGACCTTGCAGGAACACATAAAGAGTCTATTTTTACCTTTTAGACAATATTTTTCCCATAAAAAATTTCATCCATTTCTATCTTTAACCTCTCCGTTATTTCAATATGTTCATCCGGTGTTAGCTTATCTTTTGTATAGCCAAACAAATAGTTATTTAAATCAAATTCCCGCAGTTTGCATTTTGTGTGGAAAATATGTTCCTGATAAACATTCACATCAATCATATCGAATAATTCACCCACATCTTCTGGGATGTAATTTTGAATAGAGTTTATTTCATGATCAATGAATAACTTGTGTCCGGTTTTATCCCTTGTAAATCCACGCACCCGGTAATCAATCGTCATTACATCCGTTTCAAATGAGCGAATTAAATAATGCAGGGCCTTCAGCGGCGAAATTTCTCCACAGGTTGAGACATCGATATCAGCTCTAAATGTACTGATTCCTTCGTCAGGATGAAATTCTGGATATGTATGAACTGTAATATGACTCTTATCTAATTGCATGACAACGGATTCTGGAAGCGGTCCAGGAGATTCCTCAAATGATTCAGATGGAACATTAGCAACTGGTCCCTCTGATACCAACAGCGTCACGCTCGCTCCTGCAGGTTCAAAATCCTGGCTGGCCACATTTAGGACATGTGCTCCAATGATATCAGAAACATGGACTAATATCTTTTGAAGCCTTTCCGCACTGTATTGTTCATCAATATATTTTAAATAGGCTTCACGTTCTTCCTTAGTTCTTGTATAACAAATATCGTACATATTAAAAGCTAATGACTTTGTAAGATTGTTAAAACCATGCAATTCAATTGCTTGTTCATGAGTCAATTTCATGATATTTCCCCCTATCAATCCATAGTAAATATTAATAAGATACCCATTGTGCTAACTCGTTACTTATTTTTGATAAAAATTCTTTGGGAATGAACTTGAAGAATTACAGCATAAATACGCCCTTACAATTTCTTATTTATAATAATTATAATTTAATATTTACTTTTATTTAGTATATGTTATAATTAAATAAATTAGAAATTAGGAGGAATGGTCAATGACATTAGCACAAGTATTAAACCAACAAATTGCCAACTGGAATGTATTGTACACAAAATTACATCGTTTTCACTGGTATGTAAAAGGACCTCACTTTTTTACCTTACACGGAAAATTTGAAGAACTATATGAAGGGGCAGCAGCCACTATTGATGAATTGGCAGAACAATTGTTAATGATTGGCGGCCAGCCTATTTCAACATTAAAAGAATATCTTCAACTAGCAACCATTGAAGAAACAAACGAAAAATTAACCGCCGAAGAAATGGTTCAAACTATTATTAAAGATTTCTCATTAATAATCGATGAATTAAAAACGGGGATGGAAGTTGCCGAACAAAACAATGACGAAGTGACCAGCGATATGTTTTTAGATTTAGTTGGTAAACTAAATAAACATAACTGGATGTTACAATCGTTTTTACAAGCATAATTCCACAAACAAACAAAACGGACAAGGCAGCTGCCTTGTCCGTTTTGTTTGTTCTTATTTCACTTGATAATTTCTCAGTAACTCCATTTCTTCATCCGATAATTCCCGATATTCACCTAGCTCGAGAGTTTCATCTAACGGAAGTGGTCCCATGGAAATTCGTTTAAGGTAAACGACCCTTTTTCCAACGGCTTCAAACATTCTTTTTACTTGATGAAATTTTCCTTCAGTAATTGTTAATTCAATATCAGAGTGAATCCCAGACTTTATAATCGTCAGTTCACCAGGCTTTGTTTCGTACCCATCATCTAGAGTTACCCCATGAGCAAAGGCGTTAACATCCGCTTCAGTTACTTCTCCGTCAATCACGGCAAAATACGTTTTCGGTACATGTTTTTTTGGAGCAAGTAACCGATGAGCCAATTGCCCATCATTGGTGATCAAAAGTAAACCTTCCGTATCCTTGTCCAATCTGCCGACTGGAAACGGCTCATATACCTGGTCTTCGAGCTCCAATAAGTCAATGACTGTTTCAGTGGCGCTATCTTCAGTTGCAGATAGTACCCCTTGCGGCTTATTCATCATTAGATAGATAAACTCTTTGTATTCTATCGTCTCACCATTTAATGTAACTATTTGGGTTTTCTCATTAACCTGTTGCTTGGCATCCTTCACCACAACATCATCTACTTTGACCGCACCACTTTTGAGAAGCTGCTTAACTTCCTTACGGCTGCCATAACCAAGGTTTGCTAACATCTTATCAATTCTCAACGCTTTTCCTCCTTCGTGGCAGCTTTAATTTTGTCAATAACCGCTCAACTCTATCTCCAAATAAGCGACTGACAAGCCCTGATTTAATACCGAGGTAAAAATATATGGAAGCTCCGACAACAGCACATAGAATAATCATCAAGACTGATTCCATTTTAGATGCAGGAGAAAGGAATAATCGTAAGATTTTATACATGATCTCAGTACCTGCCCACATTAATCCCCCAAATATAACGATTAATAAACTTCTCCTCCAAACCAATCGAAAAGGATATTTCGAATAAGTTTTAATTACGATTAGGTTAATGAGGATTGCTGCCGTATACCCAAGTGCTGTTGCTAGAACGGCCCCTTTCGTTTCAAACATTTTAATTAAAGGTATATTGATGGAAAGCTTTATCAATAGTCCCACTAGTAAACTTAAAATAGTAAAACGCTGTTCATTAATTCCCTGTAAAATAGCAGCAGTAACAGAATAAAGAGAAAACAAAATCGCTACTGGAGCATATGCACTTAATACTTGTGTACCTAGTGGGTCATGTTCATAAAATGCAGTATAAACAGGTTCTGCCAATAAGGAAAGACCGATTGCCGCTGGCAATGTTAAAAATAATAGAACTTGGAAGGTCTGATTTAATTGACGGTTTAGGTTTTTTCGATCATTTTCTACAAATGCCTTCGTAATGCTTGGCACTAGGGTTAATGAAAAGGCAGTTGCTAATGAAACGGGTATAATGACTATCTTATGGGACTCAAAATTCAGGATACCAAAAGCGGTATCTGCCAATTTTTCTGACACACCCATTTCTACCATGGCCCGAGTTAAGGTAAATTGGTCAATGAATTGAAACAATGGATTAGCAATCCCCACGAAAACAAATGGGGCTGCGTAAATAAAAATTTCTTTATAGATTTCCTTCAGTGAAACATGCAGTGTCCCTTTATCATGCTCTAACAGCTGGTCTAAATGAGGTTTTCTTTTATACCAATACCAAAATAAGACGAACAAGCCGCCAATCGCCCCAATAAAGGCTGCAAATGTAGCTACGCTAACTGCTGTCACAATGGACCCATCTAGAAATTTCAAAACAACATATGCTCCAACTAATGTAAACATAATCCGAACGATTTGTTCCACTACCTGAGAAGCAGCAGATGGCCCCATTGACTGATGTCCTTGAAAGTATCCCCTGATTAAGCTCATAAAGGGAACTAGTATTAAAGCAAAACTAACAGCCCGAATAACTGTTATAATGGAATCTAACTGTTTTTCATCTGAATGACTCATTTCCGCTAGCAAAGGGGCAGCTAAATACATCACTAAAAACGCTGCAATACCTGTACTTAACATAACCACAATGCCAGACTTAAACAATTTTCTTCCAACGGCATACTCTTCTAAAGCATTATATTTTGCAATGAATTTTGAAACGGCTAGCGGTACACCTGCTGTAGCGATACTAATGAAAATTGTATAGGGGACGTATGAATAGGAATAAAGTTGAGTCCCTTCTTTCCCGACAATTTGATAAAACGGAATAACGTAAATTAAGCCAATCACCTTGGAAAGTAATGTTCCAAGAGTTAATATAAAGGTTCCTCTTAAAAGCTTTGACTGCATAAAATCCCTTCCTACCCGAAGAAAAATATTCGTGGTTTCCTAAAGAATATTCGACGCTTTTTGCACACTATTAGTAGTTTACAACTTCTTTTCCTCCGATGCTACTAACAACAGACTTATTTTCATTAAAAATTCCGCAGCATTCGTTTTATTTTCACAAGTTTTGTATAATGAAGTGAATACTTAAAAGTTGGTGGATATATGGATTACGATGTAATTGTGATTGGCGGCGGACCTTCCGGCTTAATGGCTGCGATTGCTGCCGGTGAAAAAGGGGCAAAGGTACTTTTAATCGATAAAGGGGAAAAGCTTGGCCGTAAGCTTGCTATATCTGGCGGCGGTCGCTGCAATGTAACGAACCGTCTGCCAGTTGAAGAAATTATTAAGCACCTCCCTGGGAACGGTAAGTTTCTATATAGTGCCTTTTCGATTTTTAGTAATGAAGATATTATTCGCTTTTTTGAAAAACTCGGGATTGCCTTGAAAGAAGAGGATCATGGACGGATGTTTCCTGTGTCTAATAAAGCACAATCTGTAGTTGATGCGCTCTTAGAACAATTAGAGAAACTTCGTGTAAAGGTTTATAAAAATAGTCCTGTGGCAGATGTCCTGTATGAAGACGGACAGGTTTCCGGTGTGGTATTAAAAGATGGTCAACGCTTTACAGCAAAATCGATTGTGATTGCTGTCGGCGGTAAATCCGTCCCCCATACTGGATCAACTGGTGACGGATATGCCTGGGCAGAAAAAGCTGGACATACGATTACGGAATTGTTTCCCACTGAAGTCCCTGTCACCTCTAGTGAGCCTTTTATTAAAAATAAAACCCTGCAAGGTTTAGCTTTACGAGACATTAATGTCAGTGTGTTAAATCCTAAGGGCAAACCGATTATTACCCACCGGATGGATATGCTTTTTACACACTTTGGCCTTAGCGGTCCTGCTGTGCTTCGCTGCAGTCAGTTTGTGGTAAAAGCGTTGAAAAAGTGGAAGTTAACTGAAGTGACGATGAGCCTCGATGTCATCCCAGATCAAACCGAAGAAGAGTTTTTTCAAGGAATAGTGAAACTCGTAAAAAGTGAGCCGAAAAAAAGTATTAAAAACACTTTAAAAGGTCTTGTCCCTGAACGTTATCTCCTTTTTCTATTTGACTATAATGGCATTGACTCTGCTGAGCAAGGTGGAACTATTACTAATGAAAAAATCCGAGCTTTTGCAAAAAGCTGTAAGCACTTCCCGATTCAAGTGAATGGCACCCTGCCACTTGATAAGGCATTTGTCACAGGCGGCGGAGTCACCGTTAAAGAGATTGAACCACAGACTATGGCCTCAAAATTAATGGGCGGACTTTATTTTTGCGGTGAAATCTTGGATATCCACGGCTACACTGGCGGATATAATATTACCTCTGCGCTCGTAACAGGCCGATTAGCTGGAACAAACGCTGCTCTTAACACTAAGAATAGGGTCTGACAAACGTCAGGCCCTATAAATAATCATGGCTGTAAAGCAATATATCTGTTCTTCTTCTTCATCCTCTGTTATTGCAGCTACATTATACTTGATATCATATAGACTTTTTTCATCGATTCCTTTTAAAAAGCGATTCATTTCCTTTTCTAAATCCTTCTCATGCTCTCGGTCAAACAATTTTACCTGTATCACTTAGAATCTCCCTTTCTTTTTTACTACCATTATGTCCTTTATTCTGAATTTTTAAAATTAGCTTCTTTTAAAGTTAAGGTTATTTTAAGTTAGGACTTGTAAACTCGTTTTGAGGTCATAAATGAAGGGAGTAATATTTATGGATAAAAAGCAAAAAATTTCATGGGGAGTCAGCTTTGGCAGCTTAGCTCTCGTTGCTGGAATGGTTTCCTATCTTGGATTATCAAATGGGGACAAGACTAACAATCAAATGGTATCTAATCAGGGCTTCCCTGAAGAAAATAATACAAATACACAATCACAAGATCGTTTAGGTTCTCAGGGTGTTCCCAAACAAGGTCAAGGATTTGACGATTCCATGAGCGGTGACAATTCTTCACAATTTAATCAGAATGATCAATATTCAAATAATAGCTTTGACAATGGCGGACAGGACTTTAGTGATAGCGGTCAGCAGGATCAATTCAGTCGTGGCGGCCGCCCATCCGGACATAACCGAGGATTTGATACAACCACAGGTGGTACCTAATGTTTACCTATCAATATCAGGAGACTGCAAGGAGGATAAACATCGACTTTCTGTAGTTCCACAGTTTCAAAAAAAAACCGATTCCAGTTTGGAATCGGTTATTCAACGTATTCTGTTTCACCAGTCCAAGCGAGCATTCCGCCAACCATGTTGCGGACTTTATATCCTTGCTCTTGCATGTAGTGACAAACATTCCCACTGCGGCCACTTGAGCGGCAAATAAATATATATTCTTTATCCTTGTCAAAATAGTCAAGGTTAGCAGGAATATCCCCCATGCGGATATGCTTAGCCCCTGGGATCATCCCGAATACTACTTCTTCATTTTCTCTTACATCGACAAGCTCAAGTTTTTCCCCTGCCTCAAGCTTTTTTTCTAACTCTTCGGGTGTAATTGTTTGAATTTCTTCCATCCCACTCATCCTTTCAAAAAACATCCCCTGGATTTGCAGAAGAATGTTCTATTTTTACAGATAGCTCCAGCACCAAGACGCTGGAGCTATCTGTTTAGTTTGCTACAATATTCACCAATTTACCAGGTACAGTTATTACCTTACGTACAGTTTTTCCTTCAATTTGCTCTTTCACACGGTCATCATCCATTGCGATTCCTTCCAATGCTTCCTTGCTTGCATCATTAGGTACCATCAACTTTGTTTTTACCTTACCATTGACTTGAATAACAATTTCCACTTCTTCGTCGACTAATTTTGCTTCATCATAGGCAGGCCATGCTTCGTAAGAAATAGTTCCACTGTGACCAAGCTTTTCCCAAAGTTCTTCGGTAATATGCGGGCAAATAGGCGCAAGCAATTTAACAAAGCCTTCAATATAATCCTTTGGAAGGACGGTTGCTTTGTAGGCCTCATTGATGAATACCATCATTTGAGAAATAGCTGTATTAAATCTCAAGCCCTCGTAATCTTCAGTTACCTTTTTAACGGTTTGATGATAAACTTTTTCCAAACCTGCAGCATCTTCCGTTACTTTGATTTTTGGACTTAATGAACCATCCTCTTCCACTAATAAACGCCATATTCGATCTAAGAAACGGCGGGATCCGTCTAAGCCATTTGTTGACCAGGCAATTGATGCATCAAGCGGGCCCATAAACATTTCATATAAACGAAGGGTATCGGCACCATGACTTTCGATAATATCATCAGGATTTACCACATTTCCTTTTGATTTACTCATTTTTTCATTACCTTCGCCAAGAATCATTCCTTGGTTGAAAAGCTTTTGGAATGGTTCTTTCGTCGGCACCACACCGATATCATATAAAAACTTATGCCAGAAGCGAGCGTATAACAAGTGAAGCACGGCATGTTCGGCACCGCCAATATAAATATCAACAGGAAGCCAATGATTTAATTTCTCTTTTGATGCTAATGCTTCATCATTTTTCGGATCAATATATCGTAAATAGTACCAGCAGCTGCCTGCCCATTGTGGCATCGTATTTGTTTCGCGACGGCCCTTTTTACCTGTTTCTGGATCAACGACATTTACCCAATCCTCGATGTTAGCAAGCGGTGATTCACCTGTACCGGATGGTTTAATGTCTGTCGTTTTTGGTAATGTCAATGGAAGCTCCTCTTCAGGAACGGCGGTCATCGTCCCATCTTCCCAATGAATAATTGGAATTGGCTCGCCCCAATAGCGCTGGCGGCTGAATAACCAGTCACGTAAACGATAGGTTACTTTTTTTGTTCCAATCCCTTTTTCTTCTAACCAGGAAATCATTTGAGAAATGGCCTCTTCTTTATTTAACCCATTTAAAAACTCGGAGTTAATATGTTCTCCATCACCTGTGTAAGCTTCTTTCTCTACATCGCCACCTGCAACCACTGGTTTGATGGATAAATGGAATTGTTTTGCAAACTCATGGTCACGTTCATCGTGAGCTGGAACAGCCATAATGGCACCAGTTCCGTAACTGACAAGGACATAGTCAGCAATCCAAATCGGCATTTTTTCACCATTTACTGGGTTAATGGCATAAGCGCCAGTAAATACACCTGTTTTCTCCTTGGCTAAGTCTGTGCGTTCAAGATCGCTTTTCATTTTTACTTTATCTAAATAGGCATCAACAGCTGCACGTTGTTCTGCTGTCGTAATTTTATCAACGAAAGAATGTTCAGGAGCAAGAACGGCATAAGTGGCACCGAATAATGTGTCCGGACGAGTTGTGAAAACAGTAAAAGTTTCATCATGTCCATCAATCGCGAAGGTTACTTCTGCTCCTTCAGAACGGCCAATCCAGTTGCGCTGCATTTCCTTCAAGCTTTCCGGCCAATCCAACTCTTCTAGGTCTTCTAGTAATCGGTCACCATAAGCTGTGATTCTTAACATCCATTGTTTCATCGGACGTCGCTCAACTGGATGGCCGCCGCGCTCGCTCTTCCCGTCAATAACCTCTTCATTTGCTAAAACGGTTCCGAGAGCAGGACACCAGTTTACGGCTACTTCATCAATATAAGCAAGCCCTTTTTCCCAAAGCTTTAAGAAAATCCACTGCGTCCATTTATAGTATTCCGGGTCCGTTGTATTGACTTCACGATCCCAATCATAGGAAAAGCCTAATGATTTAATTTGTCTGCGGAATGTATCAATATTGTGTTTGGTAAATTCTGCAGGGTCATTTCCGGTATCTAATGCATATTGTTCTGCAGGTAATCCAAATGCATCCCAGCCCATTGGATGGAGAACATTATAACCTTGCATTCTTTTTAAACGTGAAAGAATATCGGTAGCTGTATAGCCTTCAGGGTGTCCAACATGGAGTCCGGCTCCAGATGGATAGGGAAACATATCTAAAGCATAGAACTTCCGCTTATCATATTCCTCGCTTGTTTTAAACGTTTTTTCATTTTCCCAAACCCTTTGCCACTTCTGCTCAATTTGTTGATGATTAAAGCTCATAACTTTTCCTCCTAAGCATAATAAAAACCCCTCATCCCAAAAAGGGACGAGAGGATTGTATGTATCTTCCCGCGGTACCACCCACATTAGTGTTGTTAACACTCGCTTCATTCATCCTTAACGCGGAAAACGGCAAACATTACTACCATTTCATGCTTGCAACTCATAGGCGAGTTCATGATGTACCCGGTTGACTTGCACCAGCCGTCAACTCTCTATCTTTCGAGTATGGATCATTACTACTCCTGATCACTGTTTTTTTAATATAAAGTATTACGGTTATTGTATTAAATTTTCAGCCACTATGCAAGCAAACAAACGCCTAATTTCATTATGGACAAAATACTTCCCTTTTAAACACAGGTTTTTGTGGTGCTCCGCCTGTCTCCAAAAATGAGAAAAGCGGAAGCGCCCTGGTCAGCGGCGTATGGCCTGGAGCGCTCCAACTGAGATAAAGGAAACACGAAGAGCCGGAGGCGATTCGATGTTGACTTATCGTAGGGCGGAGAGCGAAGGACACTAGCCGTTAGGGCGCTGGAGCTGGACAATTCTCAAAGTCAAAACTTAAAAATTCTTATATATGACAAAGGACAAAGGAGAGCCTCCTTTGTCCATTCCACACGGACAAAACACTATAATTGTCCACGGATGGTGCCTGACACCAACTTATTTTTTAGACCTCGGTCATACAATAGGGTTGTTACGACGGCTAACAGGAATAATCCTATTAAAACGATAAATAAAGCGGATATGTTAGACATATCGACTATTAAGCCACCCAATAATGGACCAATCATCCTTCCACCGGTAGCCGTGCTGTTTACAATACCTTGATAAAATCCTTCCCGTCCCTTTGGTGCTAGATCGAATGCAACGGTTGGTACGGCTGGCCAGATAAACATCTCCCCAATCGTAAGGATGATCATTGCCACTAAGAAGCCTGAAAAGGAGTCAGCCTTTCCTGCAATAAGAAATGACACAATGAAAATACCAATTCCGATAATTATTTGCAGTTTAAGTGATGTGGATAGAAGCTTCAAAAATCCGTTTAAAAGCGGCTGTCCAAGGACAATAATCGCACCGTTGAACGTCCATAATAAACTGTATTGTGTTAGAGAAATATTGATGTCCTGAGTATAAGAAGCGATTGTTGTTGTCCACTGACTATAGGAAACCCAACAAAGCAAATAGCCGCCACAAAGAATGAGAAGAGCACGTAAATTGATATTGCTGGTGTTTATCGTATTGGAGTCTTTATCGTTATACTCTAGTATGATTGGTTCAACGTTAATCCCTTTATATCCAAAAACTGCAATAAATAAAAAGATTACATACATGATCGTATTAGCAAGGAAGATCAATTGGAATGAATAATCTGCAACTATGCCCCCGAGTGATGCCCCAATCGCAACCCCTACATTTTGAGCTACATAAAGGGCATTAAATGATTTACGTCCTCCCTCTTTCCAAACCGATCCTGCCATGGCATACATGGCAGGAAAAATAAGACCTGTTCCGAAGCCAGAAAGCGTAAGAAAAATAACATATTGCGGCCAGTCATGCCAGATAGATAAACCGATGAGGGCTAAAAGGGAAATACCAATCCCCCAAATAATAGATTTATAGCCGCCGATTTTATCAAATAAATGACCGCCATAAAGGTTTCCGATGACATTTGCCCCCGAATTAAGCATAAGGACAATACCGGCAACTGATAGGGACCTTCCTAAATGATCGTGAATGTAAATTGTATTTAAAGGCCATAAAAAAGAAGAGCCAATTGTATTCACTGCCATCCCAATAATTAAAAGCCATAAGGCACGCGGCATGAAAAACGCTCCTTTACTATAAAAACTAATTCAATTTCCAAAGATTTATTGTATTCCATTAGGTGGTAACTCGCAATGATTTTCGTTTACCAATTTTATTGTTCGAGGATTCAGCTAACTTGGAAGGTGGTTCCGCCGACTTTAATTCCGCCAATCAACCTGTAAGCAACCGTTGAATTGACAGTCGACCACTTATTTGGCACAATAAGCAGAAGAAAACACTGTTCCTCTGATAGAAACAGTGTTTTCAGTCGTGTTTTTTGGCTCTTTCCCATCTTATTCCTTCTTGGCGGGACGAATAAGAACCTATGTGGAAAGGGTCTATTTTTTTGGCACCGCTGGGGCAGCAGGTGCTTGGGCAGGGAAATAACTGTTTACAGCCTTATCCTTTTTCTTTTCGTTATCTTTCTCATCCAGGACTGCTTTTTTCACTTTTTCAATTTCCAGATCCAACTCGTCCATATTAACGCCTTTTTTCACAAGCTCTTCAGTAGCAAGACGAATGGCTTTATTGGAAGCTTCCATTGAAATCCTTAGTGAGTCCATCGATCCTTGAGGATTATGGAAGCCAGCAGAGTTTTCAGCAGCGACAATATCCCAATACCATTGGCCTTGGCGAACATATTCTTGTGCTTGTTTGATTTTATCTGGGCTTACACTAGAAGTAATCATTTTATTTACATAATAGTGTGAGGATGTGGATACATCCTGTGCATCATGCATAGCACTGACATTTGCTTCTTGCGTTTCAAGAACACGCTCTTTTAATTTATCTAAATCACGATCACCGTGACACTGACCGCAGGAAGTCTGCATCGTCTTTAATGGTGAAGTCCACCAGTGTGAAGAAATTTTTCTTTTTCCATCAACACGCTCATAAGGCATATGGCAATCAGCACAAGAGACGTTAGCTTTTCCATGTGTGCCTGAGGAATGGGTCTCATATTCAGGATGCTGTGCTTTTAACATAGGGGTCCCAGAAATATTGCTAACCCAGTCTTTTTCAAAGCCTTGCTCCTTGGCAATGGTTTTATAGTATTCATACATTTCTTCTGGTTTAAATCCTTTGGTCCACGGGAATGTTACTTCACTGTTATCTGCTGCAAAATAATACTCAACGTGACACTGTCCGCAAACATAGTTGCGCATATCATTTTTGGTTGGATTTGAAGTATCCACACCTTTCGCTTCCAAAGCCTTATAAAAGCTTGGACGTGTTACGCGAAGATCCATTGTTTTCGGATCATGACAATCAGAACAGCCAATCGGTGAGTGGCCCATAGCTTCCCCTTTTGGCCAGATATCTTTGTTAAAATTAGCTCCCCAGTAATCATCGCCCATTTCTTCGATCATTTTTGGAACAGCCGTGGATTTACATGTATAACAGGAACCTACTGATTTATCGGTGATCCGTTTTATGTTACGAATATCCTCTAACGCATAAGTATGACCGCGTTCTTCGTTATACTCGGTTGCAAATCCATAACCATTAAAGAGAATTGGTAACAACGGTTCTTTATCCACTTCATATTTACTGCGTTTTACTGAACCTCCGTAAGTCGTATCTTCCATCTTTTCATTTTTCTTATAGCTATTATATTGAAGCGGAAATAAGTCCTTGAATGCTTCATTACTAATTTCATCGGCTGATAGGCCGGTTGTCTGTTTGCTCACTGCGGATGCTGTTTTTTCACTGGTATCTTTACTGCAGCCAGTTATCACTACCAGCAATACAAGCAGTAGAACAAATGCCCCATATCGAAACCTTCCCATTCTTAAAATCCTCCCTTATTTTCTAATAGTTCTCCTGACTTAGGTGGCTTATTATAATGATCATCTTTAAAGCCTTTCCCATGTGGTACTGTTTTGTGACAGGAAACACAGCTGTCTTTTGCATCATGTGAGACATTGGTAATCGTACTCTTATGACAGGAGATACAGTTCTCATTGATTACCTTCATTGTTCGGTCTGTCGCTTCAATCACATTAGGGATATCATCTGTACCTAATGAGTTGTAATACACATGAGTCATTCCAGCGCGGCCTTTGAAAAATAATTTCCCTACCTCACTCTTGTGTGGTAAATGGCAATCATTACACTGTAATTCCGCATGCGTTGAATCCATGAATGACGTATAAACGTTTTTCATCGTATGACAGTTTTGACAAAAACCAGGTGAATCCAGGTAAGCCATTGTTTTAACTGCGGAAAACGATAAAAATACTCCAATCAGCAGGGCCAACACAATTAAAAACTTTTTGTTCATCTTAAGAAGCTTTTTGAACATTTCTTCACCTCCCATAAATATTTTTTCTCTCTTTTTTTATATTAAAGTCCGTGTAGGAACTTTAATCCCAAATTAAATACCTAATTGAAACCGCTTATACTGTGTTGCATTATTTTTTTCTTTTCTTGTTTGAACATAGTCCCTTTATCATCGATTATGGACTCTAGCGCAGAGATTCAATAAATGTCTCGAATAAATATGGATAAAATGTGAAAATGATCACAGAAGTTTATAAAAAAGAGTTAGGTCAAAGTATTGTCCCTAACAAAAAGTGGCGGTTTTAGAGTGAGACTTCATATTCACTACCTTATTTAAACCATTAAAAATAAACCCATTCTGTGACCGACGTCACAAATTAAATCGTAGTTGTTTCTAAAGTGTGAACGAGTTTTTTCCTCTATTTTCATGATGGTTTTATTCTAAAATTGATTTTTAGAGGGTTTTAGTGCAGTTTTATAACGAAAAGTCCTCATTTTAACAAAAATATTTTTCCATAAAAAAATCCCTCAACAAGACGTTGAGAGATCTTAAACAACACTGTTAGGAAGATTGTCCTTTTTCTTGGTGCATTTTAGATTTTACAGGCTGTCCGCCAGATTGTTCATATTTCTTTTTAGCTTGTTTCACTACATCCATGTCCTGGCCAAGTTCCAGATCTTGACTATTGACACCATTTCGAGTCTTTTGCTCAGGATTTTGTTTTTTTGAACGTTTTTTCAAAATGGTTCTCCTCCTCTTAATGTGTTTCTATAATCATCGAATTCTGAATTTGCTGAACCAGGAGCCTCATTCGATGAAGTTGTTCCCGCTGCTGCGAATTAGCACTATGAGCCATCTTGGCTATATCTTGATACGTACTTTCTAGTTGTTGGAGTGCATTTGTATAGTCATCGTCATTATAATGCTCTTGAAGGCTGCTTTGTTTGTATTGTTCCTCCGCATAGCGAATAGTGTCCTCTACTTGCTGCATTAACATATCCATTGAGTCGCGAGTAGCCATTGTAAGAACCCCCTTCATGTTGTCGCACAATAACATAATAAACTCATTTGAAGCACATACTGCTTCATTTCTTATTGTGTTCACCATTTTTTTTCCTATAACCCAATCCGATCGATAATTGTTACCAATCAGATTGAAATAATTACAGATGGATATGCATAATACTTAGTGATAAAATTAGAGGCGCTAATTTATAAATTAAGGAGGTTTTCTGAATGCTTCAGACTAAACCTTTTCTTTATGCTTCTGACGATAAACGATACCATACATGGAATTACCATCTCCGTCAGCACTTTGGTCATAAAGTATTTAAAGTTGCTTTAGACGGCGGTTTTGACTGTCCGAATCGTGATGGTTCCGTGGCACATGGAGGCTGTACATTTTGCAGTGCAGCTGGATCTGGGGATTTCGCCGGCAATCGTGTCGAAACATTGGAAACGCAATTTAATGAGATTAAAACCAAAATGCATACAAAATGGAAAGATGGCAAGTATATGGCCTACTTTCAAGCGTTTACGAATACCCATGCACCAGTAGGGGTTTTGCGTGAGAAATATGAAACAGTTCTAAAGCAAGATGATGTGGTGGGTTTATCAATTGCTACCCGTCCTGATTGCTTACCTGATGATGTTGTTGAGTATTTAGCAGAATTAAACGAGCGCACCTACTTATGGGTCGAACTCGGACTTCAAACCGTTCATGAACGGACAGCACAACTCATCAATCGTGCCCATGATTTTCAATGCTACATGGACGGTGTCAACAAGTTAAGAAAACATGGAATACGGATTTGTTCGCACATTATTAACGGGCTGCCCCTTGAATCGTATGACATGATGATGGAAACTGCTCGTCAAGTAGCCAAGCTGGATGTGCAAGGAATTAAGATTCACTTGCTCCATTTGCTAAAAGGAACCCCTATGGTCAAGCAATATGAGAAGGGCTTGCTCGAATTTCTGACCCAAGAAGACTATGTCAACTTAGTATGCGACCAATTAGAAATCTTACCACCAGAAATGGTTATTCATCGTATTACTGGAGACGGTCCCATTGATTTGATGGTTGGTCCGATGTGGAGTGTCAATAAGTGGGAAGTATTAAATTCCATTGATGCCGAATTAAAACGAAGAAACAGTTGGCAAGGTAAATTTTTTGAAAGTACTGTGAGGAAGATCTAATGAAAATAGAACGCATTCTTCCATTTGCTAAAAGTTTACTTGAAAAAGTGGTTAAAACGGGTGATGTGGTTGTGGATGCAACGCTCGGAAATGGGCATGATACCGTATTTTTGGCAGAACTTGTGGGTGAAACAGGAAAGGTTTATGGGTTTGACGTCCAAAAAGAGGCGGTTGAAGTTAGTATGGCGCGGCTAATAGAGCAAAAATTAGAAAAGCGTGTTACTCTTTTTCATGACGGACACGAACAACTTTTAGAAAAGATTCCTACAGTTGACCATGGGAAAATTACGGGGGCGATCTTTAACCTTGGATACCTCCCCGGCGGTGATAAAAGGATTGTAACCCGACCTGAGACAACTATTGCTGCCATTAAGCAATTACTAGAAATTATGATGCCAGAAGGAATTATTGTGCTGGTGATTTATCACGGACACGAACAAGGTATAATTGAACGAGATTCCTTATTAAAATTCTGCCAGGAAATGGATCAAAAGACAGCCCATGTTTTGCAATATCAATTTATTAATCAAAAGAATAACCCGCCATTTATCGTTGCTATAGAAAAACGTTAAAGGATGTCCCAATTTGTTTTGGGACATTCTTTTTTACTTTGCCATTAATCGTGTTACAAAGGCCGGTACATTTTTTTGGAATGACCGATAGGCAAGTCCATTAAAATAAAAGAAATAACTGATCCAACCTCCAGATTTAATAATTTCCTTTGCCAGCTTTCGGACATTCTTTTGTTTGCGTACTTTTTTATCAGATAAATAAATCCCTAATAATCCGCGATTGATTAGCTGATGGAATCTCTTATGTGGAAGGTATTCAGTGTGCCGGTCTGCTTGGCTAACAAAATATTTTAAACGATTAAAAAGGGTTTCCTCACTTTTATAATAGGAGCAGAAATTTAAATCCCCTCCAGCAATGTCTTCTTCTTGATCAATAAAATAATCTAATAGGATATGAAGTCCTTGAATATACGGAAAGTACCCTTTGCGAATATTTTCGGCATCGCTTACTTGAAAATCGTCCCGCATTGCATAGGATATTAAACAAAATATCCCTAGTGTAGAACCTGAGCATGCTGAAAATTCATACCACTCCATTTCAGGTAACACTTCCTGATAACGGCGGAACCATTGTTCTAGCCTTGGAACCCGCTCTTCTTTTACTACATGTTTGTTAATTTGTAAATCACAGTAATAGCTGCAAAGTTCAAGAAGATAATTTTTAATCTTATCATAATGATCCATTTCCCTTAAAACTTGACGACAGGTTTCTGATAAATCATGTAAATACCCATGATCATCTTGGTCATCACGGAGCCGGTAATAATTTTTCTCTTCAGCCTCTAAAACAAGTGCATCAGAAATAGCTTCGTGAAGGGCTGCAAAATCATTTGGATCAAGTGATGTACTGCGGTCACAGAGATTATCTAGATAATCACTGATAGTCTGATAAGCGACAATAAACTTTATTGCCTTTAGATAATCATCTTTAGCTGTTAGAGCAAGGATTGCACCACCTTCACAGTGGAAGGTTTTCATGTCAATACTAGCGAGGGCTTGTTTTCTAAGCTCTACATTAGGGATATTTTCAGCCCGGCTTCTCCAATAAGCCAATTCTTGATGGACTGCTGGAAGTATCTTGCGATAGACCCTAGACATTAGGGTGATTGGCATCATGGAAACAACAACCTTTCTATATAATATATCCGAGCGCTTTTAATTGGCTGTGAACAAAGTCCTTTGCATATTCAAATACTTCTTCACGTTCTGGCTCATTAAAAATTTCATGATAACATTTTGGCCATTCCTTAAATCGCTTTTCAGATAATGGCACATAATTGAACCATTCTTTCACAGTACGTTTATTCACGATTTTGTCTTCTCCGCCCTGCATGACAAGCATAGGGATGTCTTGTGTTTTTTCGAGTTCTTCGAATGCCTGTTTCATAGCATCCACAAGTTCACGATACCACCTGACAGAAACCTTTGTCACGTAAAGAGTATCATTCGCATCAGCTTCACGGACATCTTCGTTTCTTGTAGCCATTTGAACCGTTAAACCCGAGTCCATCCTTAAGGAAGGATAAATAACATTTAAGAGATGTGACAGTGTATTTAGAAATTTAGATGGGGTATGGACAAGTCCTAAACATGGCGAGGAAAGAATGACACCTGCAATATTTAATTGTTCCTCTTGAAGCAAGCGGATTGAAATTAATCCACCCATACTATGACCTAACAAAAATACGGGTAAGTTATAGCGATATGCTGCTTGAATCCAATCTTTTACCTCGATGATGTAGTCATCAAAGGAATCAATATGACCTCGATTGGCCCTCGTTGTCATCCCTTGACCTGGAAGGTCAGCCATAATGACATGAAAGCCAGCTAACCGCCACATTTCAATGAGCCACCCATATCTGCCATGGTGCTCCATTGCCCCGTGAACAATTACAATTACCGCCTTAGCATCCCCTTCTGCTTCCCACTTCCACATATTTTTTCCCCCTAGAATAAGTTATTAGCTACAGTTAAATTTAAAGTTTTTTAAGAAAAAGTTGAATACTTTGAAAACCTTAACAGATTCTCGTTAAAATAGAAGTATCCACCCAAAAAGGAGCGAACGCTATGATTTACCCTTATAAAGACAAATATCCTTTAATAGCTAAAACTGCATTTATTGCCGATTATGTAACCATCACGGGTGATGTTGAAATTGGTGAACACTCTAGTGTCTGGTTTAATTCCGTTATACGTGGTGATGTTGCCCTCACGAGGATAGGCAATAAAGTTAATATCCAAGACAATTCTATCTTACACCAAAGTCCTAATAACCCGCTAATTTTAGAAGACGAAGTAACCATTGGCCACCAGGTAATTCTCCATAGCTGTACCATTAGGAAAAGAGCATTAATCGGAATGGGGTCCATTATTCTTGATAATGCCGAAATTGGTGAAGGTGCCTTTATTGGCGCAGGCAGTTTAGTTCCCCAAGGAAAAAAAATCCCCCCTAATACCTTAGCATTTGGCAGACCTGCGAAAGTTATTAGAGAATTAACGGCAGAAGATAAAGAAGATATGACCCGCATTTATACAGAATATGCCGAGAAGGGCCAATATTATAAATCCCTGCAATCTTAAGAAAAGCGGAAGCGTCCTGGTGCTGGACAATTCTCCAAGTCAAATTTTATATTCTTCTCTGATAAAGAAAAGCACCCAAACTTTAATGAGTATGGGTGCTCTCCTAATTTAATGTTTCAGGGTTTGCAATTCCTTTTGAAGTGCATAATCCCGTTGAAAAGAATAGACATCTTCTACGTACACTTGATGCCAAACCATAAACATAAGAACCGTCCAGATTTTTCTGCTGTTATCAGCTTTACCTTGACAATGGTCTTCAAGCAAGCGCAATACGTACGTTTTATTAATTAAGTGGTCTGTGTTACTTTCACGGATAATGGTTTTCGCCCAATCGTTCATTTCATTCTTTAACCAGTGACGAATAGGTACAGGGAACCCAAGTTTCTTACGGTCAAGGACATGGGAAGGAACAATCCCTTCTGCCGCTTTACGTAAAATATACTTGGTCGTTCCATTCGCCGTCTTCATGCTTGTTGGAATTCTTGAAGCTACTTCAAATACTTCTTTATCAAGGAACGGCACCCGCAACTCTAATGAATGTGCCATGGTAACTCGGTCAGCCTTGAGTAAAATATCACCGCGCATCCAGGTATGGATATCAATATACTGCATACGGTCAACCGGGTCATAGCCGCGGGATTCTTGATAAAGCGGTTTAGTAATATCCGTATAATCTAATCCTTCACGGTAGACGTTTAACAGATCACGCTTTTCTTCTTCTGTGAACATTTTGGCATTACCTATATAACGATCCTCCATAGGTGTGATACCACGCTCAATAAAGCTCTTACCCTTCATCCCTTCTGGCATCATGTTAGCAATTCCTTTTAAAAGGACTTTACCCACTCTAGGAATTTTATTAAACACTTCTAATGATTGTGGTTCACGGTAAATATTGTAGCCGCCGAATAATTCATCGGCACCTTCACCCGAAAGAACAACTGTTACGTGTTTACGAGCTTCCCGCGCAACAAAGTAGAGCGGAACACATGCAGGATCCGCAAGTGGATCATCCATATGCCACATAATTTTAGGAACTTCCTTCATATATTCTTCCGGTGTAATCACATAACTGATATTTTCTACACCAAGCTTATCTGCGGTTTCTTTGGCTACATCTATTTCACTGAAGCCATTGCGCTCAAATCCAACGGAGAAAGTTTTAATTGCTGGGTGATATTCTTTTGCAATGGAGGCAATAATCGAAGAATCAATTCCGCCTGATAGGAATGAACCTACCGGAACATCACTGCGCATATGTTTTTCAACAGAATCATATAAGACATCCTTAATCTCTTTAATAAAGTCTTCTTCTGATTTATGGACAGGGTTAAAATGTGCCTTCCAATACTTTTTAATTTCCATTTTAGAGCCAATCTTTTTTGTGAAAAAATGACCAGGTTCAAGCTTATTAATTCCCTCTGATAAGGTAAATGGTTCAGGGACAAATTGATAAGTTAAATAATGCTGTAAGGAATCATAATTCAACACATCATTTTCTAACGCAAGCAAAATGCTTTTCTTTTCAGAACCAAAAAATGTTCGGTCGCCATCTTCAAAATAAAAGAAGGGTTTAATTCCAAATGGGTCACGAGCACCATACAGCGTTTGTTCTTGTTTATCCCAAATGACGAAGGCAAACATTCCGCGCAGTTTTTCAACTGCCTTTTCTTTCATATGACTATATAAGGCAATAATCACTTCTGTATCAGAACTTGTCGCGAATGATAATCCTTCTTTGAGCAATTCTTCACGAAGCTCCACATAGTTGTAAATTTCACCATTAAAGATAATCCAATAGCGCTCATTTTCATACGTAAGCGGCTGGTGACCGCTCTCAATATCAATAATACTTAAGCGGCGAAAACCAAATTGAATATGGTCATCATAATAAAAGCCATCATCATCTGGTCCGCGATGGGTAATTATATCGTTCATTTTTTTAAACTGCTGTTTTTGTTCTTCACTATAGTTTTGTGTTATGTCGTGTACACAACCGATAAAACCACACATTATGTACCTCACCTACTCCAATTTAAATTAAAAGGTCTTTTAAAAAAACACCTCTCTAATACTACCACTAAAACAGTCAAATTTGCACACCGAACAGTAGGAAATTTCATGTAATTACAGTTTTCACTTCTATAGACCTACTTAAACATTGTATTCCATACTACGCTAATACTGACGAAAAATAAAAAACGGAGTTACATCTTGAAATGCAACTCCGTTTTCCATCATCACGCTTCCGTTAATTAAAGGTTGGCTTGCTGACGTAAAGTGTCTGCTTTATCTGTGCGTTCCCATGGAAGATCAACATCTGTACGTCCAAAGTGACCGTAAGCCGCTGTTTTTTTGTAGATGGGGCGGCGAAGATCCAGCATTTTAATAATTCCGGCTGGGCGAAGATCAAAATTTTCACTAACTAAATCAACCAATTGATCCTCGCTTACTTTACCTGTACCAAAAGTATCAACTGAAATGGAGACCGGTCGTGCAACACCAATCGCATAAGCAAGCTGAACTTCTACCTTTTCAGCAAGTCCTGCTGCGACAATATTTTTTGCTACATAACGAGCTGCATATGCCGCTGAACGGTCAACTTTGGTAGGATCCTTTCCAGAGAAAGCGCCGCCGCCATGACGTGCATAGCCGCCATACGTATCAACAATAATTTTCCGGCCTGTTAAGCCGGCATCTCCTTGTGGTCCTCCGATAACAAAACGTCCTGTTGGATTAATAAAATATTTTGTATTTTCATCGATTAGTTCTTGAGGAACCACTGGATTAATAACATATTCCTTAACATTTCGTTGTATCTGTTCTAGAGTAACTTCTGGATGGTGCTGTGTTGAAATAACGATGGTATCAATCCGAACTGGTTTATCATTTTCATCATATTCAACTGTTACTTGGGTTTTTCCATCTGGACGAAGGTATGGTAATATATCTTCTTTCCGCACTTCTGTTAAGCGGCGGGCAAGCTTATGTGCAAGTGAAATGGGCAGTGGCATAAGTTCTTTTGTTTCATTACAAGCAAATCCAAACATTAAACCTTGGTCCCCTGCACCAATTGCCTCAATTTCCTCCTCAGACATGTGGCCTTCACGTGCCTCTAGCGCCTGGTTAACGCCCGCTGCAATATCTGGTGATTGTTCATCAATGGAGGTTAAAACCGCACAAGTTTCGGAGTCGAAGCCGTACTTTGCACGATTATAGCCGATCCCTTTTATGGTTTCACGAACAATTTTGGGGATATCAACGTAAGTAGATGTAGTGATTTCTCCAGCAACTAATACTAAACCTGTGGTTACAGAAGTTTCTGCAGCCACACGAGCGTTAGCATCTTTTGCAAGAATAGCATCTAAAATGGAATCAGAAATTTGGTCACAGATCTTGTCGGGATGACCTTCAGTAACTGATTCAGAAGTGAACAAACGACGTTTTGTTGACATCTGAATTCCTCCTTTATTTTTGAATAAGGTGAGGTTATATGTATGAGATAATAACAACCTTGCCATTTAACCTCGAGTTGATACGGAACTCATTCCCTTAGTAGTATGAAATAAACATGGGATTATTATTAGTTAAACCATATTCGTGAAGAAATCCCATAGAAAATTTAAACGATGGAATAAATAGCAGCGATTATGTAGCACGAAAAATTTATGCTAAAATACAAAAAAACCTTTCCATTTTGAGGAAAGGTTGATAGCAAAAGTTTTGCGTGCCTTTCACTCTTATCGTTCAAGGACTTGCCTTGCTTCAGATTTAGCACCTTTGCCCGAAAAATTTTCTTTGATCCATCTATTTTTCGTGTGCAGGTTGCTGGGTTTCATTGGGTCTGTCCCTCCACCAGCTCGGGATAAGAGAGTATCCGTTCAAGGGTAAATCATAACCTACCTTATCGAGCAATGTCAATGGAATTTTTCCAACAAAATCCTTTGAGCAATCTATTTTTCTTCCTATATATATATAATACCTAATATTACAAGACCTAATCCCTACAATAAAAGCAATAACTTTTGTTGAATTTTCAGAATAGTATAGAATAATTAACAAAATGTGTTATACTATTTAGCATAATAAACATAAAACATGGATAAAGGAAGGTTTCAGTAAATGAATTCTGTTCATATTCCCAATGAATTAAAACAACTGTTGCAAGATGCTAATGTTCAAGTACAATTATCAGTTCCACAACTTGTTGAAAGGATCCTTAGCCGCAATGAGGGTACACTAACTTCAACAGGGGCTGTCAGTGTTTCTACTGGTAAATACACAGGCCGATCACCACAAGACAAATTTATTGTCCTTGAGGAAACCACTAAGGATAAAATTGCCTGGGGGACGAATCAACCTATTTCTGAAGAAATTTTTACAAACCTGTATCATAAAGTTCTTGATCACTTAAAACTACAAGAGGAAATTTTTGTATTTAAAGGCTTTGCCGGTGCAGATAAAAAGTCCCGTTTGCCCATCCAGATAATAAATGAGTATGCATGGCACAATCTATTCGTACAACAGTTATTCATTCGGCCAACAGAAGACGAATTACTCACACATGAGGCAGGGTTTACAGTTATTTCCGCACCAAATTTTAAGGCTGATCCCTCCACTGATGGTACAAACTCTGAAACCTTTATTATCATCTCTTTTGAACGCAGGATTGTTTTAATTGGCGGGACGGAATATGCGGGTGAAATGAAAAAATCCATTTTTTCTGTCATGAATTACTTATTACCGGAAAATAATATTTTCCCGATGCATTGTTCCGCAAATGTCGGTCTTGAAGGCGATGTTGCCTTATTCTTTGGTTTGTCTGGAACAGGAAAAACCACCCTTTCAGCTGATGCCAACCGCCGTCTTATCGGCGATGATGAACATGGCTGGTCCTCCAACGGGGTCTTTAATATGGAGGGGGGCTGCTACGCTAAATGTATCAATCTTTCACGAGAAAAAGAACCGCAAATTTTTGATGCTATTCGTTTCGGAACGGTACTTGAAAATGTCACGATTAATCCTGAATCAAGAATCCCAGATTATGACGATGGTGAATTAACAGAAAATACTAGAGCTGCATATCCAATGGAAGCCATTGATAATATCATTCAGCCAAGTATTGCTGGGCATCCAAATACAATCGTTTTTTTAACGGCTGATGCCTTCGGAGTATTGCCTCCAATCGCGAAATTAACAAAAGAACAGGCAATGTATCACTTTTTAAGCGGATATACTTCTAAACTGGCCGGTACTGAACGAGGAGTCACATCACCTCAAGCAACTTTTTCCACTTGCTTTGGTGCTCCATTCCTGCCGCTCCCTGCGACTCGATATGCGGATATGCTGGGAGAAAAAATACTTGAACATAACGCCAATGTCTTTTTGGTTAATACGGGGTGGACCGGCGGAGAATACGGAGTGGGAAGCAGAATGAAACTTTCCTATACACGGGCAATGGTTCAAGCAGCGCTCGAGGGTGAATTAAACCATGTCGAAACCGTTAAAGATGACATTTTCGGCTTAAATATTCCTCTTCATATAGCAGGTGTTCCTGATGAGGTGCTTCTACCGAATAAAACATGGGCAGATTCAGAGGCGTATATGAAAAAGGCAAAAGAACTATCAGCAAAATTCCGTGAAAACTTCAAAAAATTCACCGATGTATCGGCTGAAATTGAAGAAAAAGGCGGGCCTATAGCTTAAAAATTATCAAAAACAAACGCACAAGAGATTTTATTCTCGTGTGCGTTTTTAATTGGAGTGAAATAAATTCAGGATTTCAACTGCTTACTCAGTTCGTTGAATTTAATGAAACTAATTCATAGGTAATGGTAGTTGTGCTTTGTTGCCACTCCACTTTTTTAATTAAAGCAATTCCATTTGAATCACTATCCATTGTTTTTCTAACCTCAATTGGAATTTCAATCGGGTAAAGTCTATATCCTTCCTTTACAAGCACAAAAAGATTCTCTTCTACCCGATTTTCCCTGCCCTTTGTCACAATCATAGTATTTAATTCAAGAGGCATACCCACTTTAAAATCCGCTCCTCTGCTTATATTAACTATATATTACCATCTTTTGCTCTGGTTTTTCATCCACATTGATAAATCATGGACAATTTTTCTATTTAATACCGGGGGAAAGTAATGGGTAAACTCATCAAAATACCAACACTCTACCTGTTTATCTAATGACCTAAGCCTTCTTTCAAGTCTGTAGGCATGTTCCACGGAGACATTTTCATCTTTGACCCCATGAATGATCAGAACCGGTGCATTTATTCTTTCAAGTTCATACAGGGCAGTTCTTTCCTTATAACGTTCTGGATACTTCTCTGGCGTCCCGCCAATGACCCTTTTCATCATTCTCCGTAAATCTTTTCGCTCTTTATAGGTTAAGGTCATGTCACTTACACCTCCCCAAGTGACAACCGAAGCGGCATCTGGAAAGTTAATGCCGGTCCACAATGCCATTACACCACCTCGAGAAAAACCAAAAACATGGATATCCCTAACCATCGGCAATGATTGTAACAATAAATAGGCTGCATAGGCATCTTCACGATCTTCCCCAGCGAAATCCTCATTTCCCTCACCACCTTGATTACCACGATAGTAAGGAGCGAAAACAATAAATCCCTCAGAGGCAAATTGTGCAATTCGCGCTGGCCGTACTTTCCCAACATTTTTTATTCCGCCGCGTAAATAAAGGAACCCATCCATCGTTCCTTCATGTAAAGGCGCTGCTAGCAATCCTTTCACCCTTAACCCATTGGAAAGATAGGTAATAATCGATAATTCGACGTTTGGATTAGGAGAGGGAAAACGATTGATTTCCAAAATACTTCCGTTATGTATCTCCACTGCCATTTCCCCCTTGTTATATTTTTGTAAAAATTTATGGTCTAGGTATTCACACATTTTACTTCCCTACATACGATATTTTAGGCAATTAGCCCAGATTTTTTAAGGTAAATAAGGAGGTTCCATTCATGAAGAAATCATTAAAAATCAGTTTCTCCTTTCTTCTCATTAGTATTCTGATGTTCTCTTTAGTAGCTTGTAACAATGATTCTACAACAAAGACAAAAAAATTAGAAAAGGTTCGAATTGCTGAAGTTACCCGTTCCATTTTTTATGCTCCACAGTATGTTGCTCTCGCTAAAGGGTTTTTCAAGGCTGAAGGCTTGGACGTGACCGTTACGACTACCCCCGGCGGAGACAAAACAATGACCACGTTAATTTCAGGCGGTGCTGACGTTGCCCTTGTTGGCTCAGAGACGTCTATTTATGTTCATGCCCAAGGTGCAAATGATCCGGTCATCAACTTTGCCCAATTAACGCAGACTGATGGCACATTCTTGGTTGCAAGAGAAAAAATTGATGATTTCACGTGGGATCTGTTAAAAGGTAAAACATTCTTAGGCCAACGTAAAGGCGGCATGCCGCAAATGGTTGGTGAGTTTGTATTAAAGAAACATGGCATTGACCCTCATAATGACCTTAATTTAATTCAAAACATTGATTTTGCCAATGTCGCAAATGCTTTTGCTTCCGGTACAGGGGATTTCGTTCAATTATTTGAACCAACCGCAAGTATTTTTGAAAAAGAAGGTAAAGGTCATATTGTCGCTTCTTTCGGAAAAGAATCAGGCCATGTTCCCTATACAACCTTTATGGCTAAAGAAAGCTACATGAAGAAAAACAAGGGCACCATCGAAAAATTTACTAGAGCTATTTATAAAGCACAACAATGGGTGCAAACACACAGTGCCGCGGAAATTGCCAAGGCTGTAGAACCCTATTTTCCTGATACCGATTTAGATATCATGACCACTGTGGTGGAGCGTTATAAGAGTCAAGGTTCGTTTGCAACCGATCCTATCCTGGATGAAGAAGAATGGAACAATCTGCAAAACATCATGCAAGAAGCAGGCGAATTGCCTAAAGAAGTAGATCACAAAACACTTGTAAACACAGAAGTCGCTGAAAAGGTTATTAAAAAATAATAGGAAAGGGAGGCCGTTTTCATGAGCTTTTTACAAGTTCAACACATCCACCATACTTATTTTACGAAAGCCTCTGCCACCACGGCCCTCTCCGATATAACACTTGCGGTTGAAGAGGGAGAGTTTGTTTCCCTCCTCGGCCCCAGTGGCTGTGGTAAAACAACCCTACTTTCTATCCTATCAAGTTTACTTAAACCCACCCAAGGATCTGTTTTGTTAGAAAATAATCCTGTAACAACCGCGAAAAACCAGATCGGCTATATGCTCCAACAGGATTATTTGTTTCCTTGGAAAACAATCGAAGAGAATATTTTCATGGGTCTAAAACTATCCAAGCAGCTTAATCAGAAAACAAAAACGGCAGTGCTCAGTCTTTTAAATCAAATTGGTTTATCGGGAGTGGAAAAACAACTTCCCCGGCAGTTGTCTGGCGGCATGAGACAACGGGTAGCTCTCGTACGAACACTAGCTACTGAGCCTAAACTATTAATGCTGGATGAGCCTTTTTCCGCTCTCGATTATCAAACTAAACTAAGACTTGAGGATTTAGTTTCAAAAATTTTAGATGAATTTGGAAAAACAGCTATTCTCGTGACTCACGATATCGGCGAAGCTATTGCGATGAGCGACCGGATCTTTTTATTGTCACCCAGTCCTGGCAGGATTTATAAAACTTTTACCATGCCAGAAGAGTTAAAAAGGTTGTCTCCATTTGAAGCAAGGAACCACGAAGTTTTTCAAAGCATCTTTCAAACAATTTGGAAGGAGATGGAGTCTCTTGAGCCAGGAGAAGCATAAGCTGGACCTCCTTCATAAAAATTATCTTTATTCGTTAAAAGTTGAACGGAGATGGGTTCGTTTTTATCAAATGATTATTTTCATTGTCTTTTTCTCAAGCTGGGAAATATCAAGTCAACAGCAATGGATTGATCCGTTAATTTTTAGTTCACCATCAAAAATATGGCATTTATTTTTAGAGAAAATCCACGATGGGTCATTACTAACCAATTTGGGTGTTACCATGACCGAAACAATTCTTGGCTTCATTTTAGGTACATTACTTGGAACCATACTAGCAGCGATCCTTTGGTGGTCACCAATGATTTCGAAAGTTCTCGACCCTTATTTGGTCATCTTAAATGCCATGCCAAAAGTTGCACTTGGACCTGTTCTAATAGTGGCTTTGAGCCCTGGGTATCCGTCCATCATTGCAATGGGTGCCATCATCTCCGTAATTATTACGACTATTGTGGTTTATACCGCCTTTAAAGAGGTCGATCCGAATTATTTAAAAGTCTTGCAAACCTTTGGGGCAACGCGTCTTCAATGTTTTAAAGAGGCGATCCTGCCTGCTTGTTTCCCAACCATTATCTCAACCTTGAAGGTGAATGTTGGGTTATCATGGGTTGGTGTCATTGTAGGGGAATTTCTTGTATCATCCCGCGGACTTGGATACATGATTATTTACGGTTTTCAAGTCTTTAATTTCACGCTTGTTTTCTTATCCCTGTTAGTCATTGCCGTAATTGCAACCATTATGTACCAGCTTGTTGAGTTATTAGAGAAAAAACTTATCAAAGAATAGCGGAATAGGTTGATTTCTGCTATTCTTTTTCATGTTTGAAATTGGATGTATTTGATGCACTCCTCGATGACCTGATCTTTCATGATAAAGCTAAATTCCTTCCCAAAACGCCGTTGCAAAAGATCACCTTTAAAAGCAACGGGGCCATTTGTTTCAAAATAGTTATCGGTTTTTTCCAACCTAACTACTCTTCCCCAAAAAACAGTCTTTACGAATGAACCCATATTGTCATATACTTTGTACTCGGCAATGCATTTTAAATGACCAAGGATTGCACCTGTTTCCTCAAAGGTTTCTCGTCTGGCTGCTGCTTCAAGTGATTCACCCATTTCTACTTTTCCACCGGGAAATTCCAGACCGCGTGTTTTATGATTTGTTAAAAACCAATTATCTTCATATTGGCATATAACAAACACATGCATGGATTTTTCTTTAAAGGTATTGGGAGTAAAAATAAGTTCGACGTTGTTTCCATTTTGGTCTACAAATTGTATCATTAAATACCGCCCCGTTTTTTTCTTTAATGATATAATTATAATAAAAAAAGGAGAATTCCTAAACCTTAGGACTCCCCTTGAACTGATTATTCATGCTTAGGCAATATATTCATACTATCGATATGGTTTTTAGCTTCTTCATCACCTAGTTTATACAACATACCATACACTTGTTGAATAGTACTATCATAAGCATCGTTCTCTCTGTCATAATGATATTGAACATATGGGACATGTGCTCTAAAAAAATTTTTCCATTCTGTCGAATAGTTTTGATCAAAAAGCTCACGTAATTGAGTAATTTCTTCATCGTCAGCTTGAATTTTATAGCTCCAAGTCGAGTCTGTAGCACTTCTTGATATATGACCGGTTCCAATATCTATATAGTAGGTCTTCTTCTGCTGGTTCATTACTTCAACCCCTTTTACTGTTTAGTAATGTTCAAATAGATAAAATTTATTCTTTTTCACAATTCGACTCATTTTTTAGAAATAGATACGATATAATAATCATACAATCAAGAAAACAGATTTTTCAGTTAATTCAAAATAAAAAGGGAGGGATGATTTTACTCTTTTATGGGAAATCAATAAGTATGAAAGTAAGGAAAAATATTAAACAGGAGGTGTTTAAATGAAATTAGTCGATGAATTATATGCCATGTATCGGAATAAGCTAACCGGTGATGAAGAGGATATTGACATGCTGACGTTTGCCTTTTTAGAAGAAATGTCACATGAAGATCTTCTTGCCCTAATACAAGAAATGGATAAACAAGAATTATACGATTTAATGGGGCTTTACCTTATTGAAAGCCTGAAGGGAAAATTTGCTCAAGAAGAGTACGGACAGCACCGTACACATACTTATTATCCTAGAAATATTCATTGATTGTACATACCTTTGGAAATCGGCAACAGCCAATAAATCAGGGAAGCGAAAAAGCTTCCTTTTTTTGCGGGCAAATCATGAGGTTTTTTAAAAACTTTCTTCATAAGAAAAGGCATTCTCATGTTACAATGTAGGAGAAAGGGAGAGGGACAAATGTATATTGTATTAATTGTTAGTGTTATAATTGTCATCGTTGTTTTACTTTTAGCTGTTCTTACTACTTCAAAAGCCTACACCTATAAACATACAGTTGATTCATTAGAAGAAAATCCATATATTGACCAAGAGAAGAAACAAGAACAAGAAGGCACTAAAGAATAAAAATTCCTATTCATTTTAGAATAGGAATTTTTTAATTTCATTATTTAAAGATCTGCTTTAATAATAAACCCCGACAGCTTTCAACGCCATAGGTATAGTTAACAGCTTAGACGTTTATTTAAATTTATGATATCGTGTAAGAAATGATGAAAGGAGATTACCCATGTTTAAGAAAATATTTATTTCTTTTATTCGTTTTTATCAAGTGGCCATTTCCCCATTAAAACCACCAACCTGTCGATTCTATCCTACTTGTTCGCAATATGGATTAGAAGCAGTTCAACGTTTCGGTGCTCTAAAAGGCGGCTGGCTGACCCTTAAGAGAATATCAAAATGTCACCCTTTTCACCCTGGCGGCGTTGACCCTGTTCCTGAAAAAAAAGAGCATTAAATCTTATAACCATCCACAATTAGATCAAGCTTTCCTGTCTTAGGGTCGATGACCAAACCATGCACAGGGACTCCTTCAGGCATTAATGGATGATTTTTTATAATTCCTACGCTGTGCTTAACGCTTTCCGTTACGTTATCAAACCCATGAAGCCATTGTTGAATATTGATTCCAGAATATGTAAGGGTGTTTAACGTCTCTTCAGATACTCCTCGTTCTTTCATACTTTCAATCACAGGCTCCGCTTTTAGTCCGCTCATCCCACAATCATAATGGGCTATAACCAACACTTCTTGAGCCTTTAACTGATATATCGCAATTAAAATGCTTCTCATTACACTTCCAAATGGATGGGAAACAAGTGCCCCTGCGTCTTTAATTATTTTTGCATCACCATTTCCCAAGTTTAAGGCTTTTGGCAATAATTCCAATAACCGTGTATCCATACAAGTGAGAATGACCATTTTCTTTTTAGGAAATTTTGTTGTTTCATACTGTTCATATTCGTGATTTTCAACAAATCTTTGATTGTACTCTAAAATATTGGTTAATATTGAATGACTCAACATAATTCCACCCTTCTATATAAGAATACATAATATGCTATGATTGTAACAAATATTATACTTGCATTTATGCTATTTTTTTTGTAAGATACATAAGGAAATCGGAATCGTTCCGTATTAAGTCCAATATCTCATTAAAAATTTTTTTTGATTTTAAATCGTAATTAATCCGATTTTCATAAATTATAAGGAGTCATTATGAAAAAACTCAACCTTATCCTTTCATTCCTTATACCATTAACCCTCATTCTGTCTGCATGTTCTAATGGTAAAGTCGAGACCCGAAAAAATAAAGATCAATTAACCATTTATACTACTGTATTTCCATTGCAATATTTTACAGAGCGTATTGGCGGAAAATATGTCAATGTAGATACGATATATCCTCCTGGTGCGGATGAACATACTTTTGAACCATCTCAAAAGGATATGATGAATTTAGCTGATTCAGACTTATTTTTCTACATTGGCCTTGGATTAGAAGGCTTTGTTGAAAAGGCAAAAGGAACTTTAAAGAACGAAGATGTTCAATTGATACCGGTTGCTGATCAGTTCCAATTGCCAAAGGATAATCAGTCTGGAGCAGATAAGGCCGATGACCATGGGGATGTAAACCCACATGTTTGGCTGGATCCCATCTATTCAAAAGAAATGGCTGCAGTTATTCGTGATGCGTTAGTAAAAAAACAGCCGCAAAATAAAGAAGTCTTCAAGGAAAATTATCAAAAACTTGCAACAGATCTGGATCATTTAAATAAACAATTTACAGAGACCATTACCAATGCCAAACATAAAAAAATTATTGTAACACATGCTGCTTTCGGTTATTGGGAAAACCGTTATGGTATCGAACAAATTAGTATTTCTGGACTTTCAACTTCTAATGAACCAACTCAAAAAGAATTAGAAAAGATCATTTCTACTGCTGACCGTGAGGGCCTTCACTATATTCTTTTCGAACAAAATGTTCAATCTAAATTAGGCAAGGTCGTGCAAAAGGAAATTGGTGCAAGGGCACTGCCTATTCATAACCTAGCTATTTTATCCAGTAATGACATTAAAAACAAAGAAACTTATTTTTCTTTAATGCAAGGTAATTTGAAAACATTAAAAACCGCATTAAATGATTAGTCATGATATGCAAAGCCTTCCGAAAGTTCGGAGGGCTTTTTTTACTATATTTAAATGAGTTAGGTAAAAATTACATAATACCCCATAACATGTAAACAATAAGTCCATGAGTTTTTATAGAAAGGAAGAATTGCATGGATGATTTGGTAATTGCCAGAAGTTTATTTGGAACAACAATGGGGTTTCACATTATTTTCGCTACGATAGGGGTTGGCTTACCATTTATGATTTTAACGGCAGAGCTCCTTTATCAAAAAACAAAGGATATCGAATATGTGGTTATGGCCAAAAGATGGACAAAGGCTTTCGCTGTCCTGCTAGGAGTAGGAATTCCTACAGGTACGATTGCTGGTGTTCAATTGTCATTATTATGGCCAGGTTTTATGGAGGTAATTGGAAAAGTAATGGCATTACCCTTTCAAATTGAGATATATGCCTTCTTTATTGAAGCCTTATTTATGTCCATTTATGTTTATGCCGCCGAACGGATTGCCCCCTGGATGAGAGTCGCCAGCCTGCTGCTCGTAGCACTTGGAGCAATGGGCTCTGCTGTCTTAATTACAAATGTCCATGCTTTTGAGGGCACCCCGGCTGGCTTTAAGATCATAAACGGGGAGATTGTCGATGTTGACCCATGGGCCGCTTTTTTTAATCCTAGCTTTTTTGTCACTGCAGGTCATGTAGCACTATCTGCTTATACGACAGGGGCATTTATTGTCGCTACCGTCTCAGCCTACAAGATGCTAAAAGCAGATATTGCTTCAAGGGTTTATCGTTTTCATCAAAAAGCATTACTGTTAAGCCTCATAGTTGGGGGAATCTTTTCCCTGCTAACAGCTGTTAACGGTCATGAATCCGCCCAATACCTGCATAAATATCAACCCGAAAAGCTTGCGGCAGCAGAAGGTTTATTTGAAACACAATCCTATGCTCCTCTCACAATTGGCGGGTACACAGATAAACAATCAGAAACGGTAAAATGGGGAATTGAAGTTCCCTGGGCACTAAGCTTTTTATCTGGAAATCGCTTTGACACTGTTGTCAAGGGTTTACACGACTTTCCTAAAGACGAATGGCCGCCACTATTTATCCATACCCTATTTAATGGAATGGTCGGGATTGGATCCTTATTAATTCTCATTTCTTTTCTCGGTCTTTTTTTAAAAAAATTTTTCAAAAAAGAACATTTTCCAAAATGGTTAATGTGGTTGTATGTCATCTCTGGCCCTTTGGCGATTTTAGGAATTGAATTTGGCTGGATTTTCGCATGCACAGGCAGGCAGCCGTGGACTATTTATCACGTTCTTTCGACAAAAGATTCGGTTACCACCTCAACCAATCTAGGAGTGTTATTTATATTATTTGCGGGTGTATATATGATTTTAGGACTCTCTGTCCTGTTCGTGCTTCGATATTATTTTAAGAAAAATTCAGTTGTTGATGATCTAAACCGTGCCGACCAAAAAGGTGTACCACTGTTTAGTTCAAATTCTTAAAGAGGTGGAACGAAATGTTAGATGTTTATCTTGCGATTACAGTACTTTGGGGATTTGTTTTCATTTATGCGGTTATGGCAACAATGGATTTTGGCGCTGGATTTTGGTCTATGTTCTACATTAATCGTAAAAACGGAAATGCAACGAATATCGCCAATCGTTATCTTTCCCCGACATGGGAGGTAACAAATACATTTATTGTCGCACTTGTTATAGCTGTGTATAGTCTTTTTCCAAGAGGTGCCTACACTCTCGGAACCATTCTCTTGATACCGGGTAGTTTAATTCTGTTATTACTTTCTTTACGCAGTGCTTTTCTTGTCTTCTCAAATATAGCAGAGGAATATAAAAAACCTTTAACCTACATATCAGGAATTTGTGGAATAGTCATTCCGGGATTATTGATTAGTGTTCTGCCGATTACACATGGGGTTTATGTCGATTTTTCTTCTAACCGTCAAACGCTTGATTTACTAGGACTTTTTACGAGTAAAAATGAATATGCCTTTTTCGGATTTGCGATTTCAAGTACATTATTCCTATCATCACTGTTATTAGCTGATTATTCAAAAGCATCGGAGGACTTCGAGGCCTATCGCGTCTACCGAAGGGATGCAATATTTATTGGCCCCATTTCCTTATTAATGGCTTTCCTAATCATGTTTACCTTAAAAGCTGAAGCTGCTTGGATTTACGATAAAATGTTGAGGAACCTCCCGCTTTTATGGGTATCACTAGCCTGTTTCCTGATTGGCGGATTGGGTTTATGGCTGCCTTCATCAAAAACAGAAACGAAAGGATGGCCCCGCTTATCTGTCATTGCTATCACCATCCAATATTTAATTGCCAGTTATGTATATGGGAGGGCCCATTTGCCTTATATTGTTTATCCCGAAGTTACGATTCATTCCGCTTTTACGGACCCAAATTCTTTCCGGGCCATTTTTATTACCTACATTTTTGGGTTTGCAATTTTGTTTCCTGGTTTTATTTACTTTTGGAGCCTATTTATGAATGATAAACGATACTTAAGACAACGAAAAGCCGCCAATTCAAGAAAGTAATTCCCATTTCCTTACGAGCATGTTTCTTTATCAATTATCAAAAACTATTTGTGTATCCCTAAAATTTAAAAGGAGTGATACAACAATGGCACAAGATGTTTTATGTGAAGTAAATAATTGTTCGTTTTGGGCAAATGGTAATAAATGCAGCGCTGATCGAATTTATGTTGTCAGCCATACAGGTGAAACGGCTGATACAAGTAAGGAAACCGATTGTAAAACATTTGAACCGAACGGGGAACTATCATAAACATAAGGAAAAGGTGAGCCTGTTCTAAACAGGTTCACCTTTCTTTTAACACTAAAATATTATTTTACTTTTCCTCAATACTGTCGCCTGTAGCCTTTTTTCATTAATACTGAACCCGATACCAGGAGAAGTCGGGACCGTGATAAATCCATTTTCGACCACTACTTCCGGTGAAATGATATCTTCCTCCCAAAAACGAGTAGAAGCCGATATATCTCCCGGTATAGTAAACCCTGGCAATGATGCTAGCGCAATATTATGGGCACGGGAAATACCAAACTCAATCATTCCTCCACACCAAACAGGGATACCTCTATTAAAGCAATAATCATGAATTTTTTTCGCTTCTTGAAGTCCACCAACACGGCCTACTTTAATATTAATAACCTGACAACTTCCAAACTCAATCGCCTTTCTAGCGTCCTCAAAACTAACAATACTTTCATCTAAACAAATGGGGGTTTCCAGGTCTTTTTGCAGGACAGCATGTTCGAGTAGATCATCATGTCCAAGCGGCTGCTCGATCATCATTAAATTAAATTCATCTAATGCTTTCAATTGATCCACGTCATTTAGTGTGTAGGCTGAATTAGCATCTGCCATGATGGGGAGATCTGGATAATACCTGCGGATTTCTTTTAAAAAGTTATAATCTTGATTGGGATTAATCTTTACTTTGATGCGTTGATATCCACCCTCAAGATATTGTTCAATTTGCTGCAGTGCTTTTTCGGTAGAATCTGTTGCCACCACAACACCAGAGGCAATCAAAGGACGTGTGCCGCCGAGTACTTTGGAAAGTGGTTCTGACTGTTCTTTAGCATATAAATCCCAAATTGCTGTTTCTATAGCTGCCTTTGCCATATTATTTCTTCGAACCGACTGAAAAAGTTCTGAGACCTCTGTAGGATGGTTTATTGGATGGTTTTGCAATATGGGGATTAAAATATCCGTCAGCATGTGTAAACTTGTCGTAACCGTTTCTTCTGTATACCAAGGTGTTGAAAAGGCAACCCCTTCTCCGAATCCAGATAGTCCATCAGAATTGGTTACCTTAACAATAATACCTTCTCGGTCTTTAACAGCCCCTAAATGCGTGATAAACGGTGATCTTAATGGCATCTGAATAACAATTAGCTCAACCGTTGCGATTTTCATCGCCATTCACCCACTCTCGCAATTTTCGCCTCAGCAATTTTTTAGCAGCATTTCTGGGCAATCTGTCTGTGAAATATATGTCTTTTGGTACTTTGTATTTGGCTAAATGGTTTAGGCAAAATCCCCTTAGCTCTTCCTCATTAACATCTGCCCACTTCTTTTTCACAACAAAGGCAACCGGTACTTGCCCCCATTTACTATCTTCAATGCCAGTAACTCCTGCCTCTAACACATCAGGATGGGCTAACAATACCTCTTCAATTTGCGCAGGATAAATATTTTCACCGCCTGAAATAATCAAATCAGACCGACGATCAAGCACGTATAAAAACCCTTGATCGTCTAAATAGCCAATATCGCCTGTGGATAACCAGCCATCATGAATTTTTTCCTCTGTAACTTCTGGACGGTTTAAATAACCTGGTGTCACATTAGGGCCTTTTACTAGAATTTCACCAGCAACACCAATTGGTGCTTGCTGCCCATTTTCTAGGACAATCTTTATTTCAGATGGAAACAAAGGTTTCCCAGCAGAACCTAATTTTCTTAGACTGTCTTCTTGTGAGAGTGTAACAATTTGGGAGGAGGTTTCTGTCATCCCATACGATTGAAATACGGGGATTTCTTTTTCCACACATGCATTTAATAACGGCAATGGTGCGGGGCCGCCCCCTAACAGCATACAGCGAAACGTGTTAGGCAGCCGTCTATTCTCCAGTGATTCTACAATTCCAGTCAACATAGTTCCGACGACAGACATAATGGTAACTTGCTTGTCAATAATGTCTTTTATTGTCCGCTCTGCGTCAAATTTTTCATGAATAACGATCGGCATCCCATAAATTACACTTCTCATTAGAATGGAGTAGCCACTAATATGGAAAAGTGGTACAGCACATAACCAGCTATCACTTTCAATGGTTCCTAAATTTAATGCGGATCCAATTGAGCTCCACCAGTGGTTTCCAAATGTATGTATAACACCTTTTGGGTTACCCGTGGTACCTGAGGTATACATAATAGTACATATATCTGAAAGATTTATTTCATCCTGAATAACAGCTTGCTCTGATTCCATTCGAAAAAGTTTCTCTTTCGAAGTTGTATCCAGTGAAAGCATTTGTTGTTGGATAACCTCTTCAGTTTCCTTAAAAGAGTCCTCATAAATTAGATACTCTGCTTGAGCATCCTTCAATTGCCAAACTAGTTCTGTTGGAGTTAAACGGTTATTTAGTAGAACTGCTTTAGCGCCTAATAACTGAAGAGCAAACAGAATTACCACAGTATCCAGATGATTTTTTAATAAGACACCCACAAAATCATCTTTTTGAGCCCCAAGAGCTTGGAGCTGCCCGCATGTCGTAACAGAACGGTGATAGAGTTGTTTAAAGGTTAAGGTCTGGTCTTGAAAGTAAATAGCCGTCCTATCTGGCGTTAGGAAAGTCCGCTTTATTAAAAAATTTGGCATGATTTCATTAACCAAATGAGCACCTTCTTTCAATATAAAAACAGCCTGATGGAAACCATCAAGCTGCAAGTCCTAACGATCAAGGGAAACGTGGGAATTGACCGAAGTCAGGCTTCCGTTTTTCTTTAAAAGCATCGCGGCCTTCTTTTGCCTCATCAGTTGTATAGTACAACAAGGTTGCATCTCCTGCAAATTGTTGAATACCCGCTAAGCCATCGGTATCTGCATTAAAGGCTGCTTTCAAGAACCGAAGAGCCATTGGACTTTTCTCAAGCATTTCTTCACACCATTTAATGGTTTCCTCTTCCACTTGCTCTAATGGTACAACTGTGTTAACTAAGCCCATATCAAGAGCTTCTTGTGCATTGTATTGACGGCATAAGTACCAAATTTCACGAGCTTTTTTATGACCAACAATCCTAGCTAAGTAGCCTGAGCCATAACCAGCGTCAAAACTTCCTACCTTCGGACCTGTTTGTCCAAAAATCGCATTATCAGCTGCAATCGTTAAGTCACAAACTATATGTAAAACATGGCCGCCGCCAATAGCGTACCCTTTCACCATTGCAACTACTGGCTTTGGTATAACTCGAATTAAACGCTGCAAGTCTAGAACGTTTAAACGTGGAATTTGGTCCTCACCAACATAGCCGCCATGGCCTCTTACCTTTTGGTCTCCGCCTGAACAAAATGCCTTATCGCCTGCACCTGTTAATACGATGACCCCTACTTCTGAATCATCACGCGCATAGGCAAAAGCATCAATTAACTCACTTACCGTTTTTGGTGTAAAGGCATTATGTACATGTGGACGGTTAATGGTGATCTTGGCAATCCCATTATAAGTTTCATAAAGTATTTCATCATATTTACGTTTTGGAACCCATTCTACTGTCAAATGAAAAACCTCCCTAGTTAGAAATTAAAAAGTCACTTACTATTGTACCAAATTTTTCAGGCTGTTCCACATGAATTGTATGACCACTATTGTCAATTATACTCCATGAGCCTTTTTTTAGCTTTTTTAACATCTTTTCGGCAATTCCACAAAACTTTAGGTCCTTATCCCCCGTAATGATCAGCACTTCACAGGATAGATCATCTAACAGACTCCACCAAGAAGGCTGGCTGCCAGTCCCCATTCCGAGTAAACTGTTTGTAAGACCGTGTGGAACATTTCTCAGCCTTTGTTCTCTGACCTTTCCCTTAATTCTTTCAGGGAGGGATTTCATGGAATGAAATAAGGGTATCTCTTCCCAATAATCCACAAAGGATTGGATTCCATGTACTTGAATAAACTTCGCTAATTCCCCGTCCTTTATGCGTCGAAGGTTTCGTTCTTCGTCTATTCCTAATCCAGGCGAGGCACTTTCTAAAATTAACTTGCGGACCCTATTTGGAAAAAGACAGGCAAAGGTGAGTGCAAGTCGGCCACCCATTGAATAGCCGAGCACATCAACTTGGGTAATCCCTAATTCGTCAAGCATAAATGCTATGTCATTTGCTACCGATTCAATTTGGTAACGCTTAAGATTGTTAGGTGACTCGGTTTTTCCATGTCCTATAATATCAAGGGCAGCGAGGGTGGAGTGATGACCCCACCTGACCAAATAATCATCCCAAGTGGTCAAATCCCCCGTAAATCCATGTAATAGGACGAGAGGAAATCCGCTTCCACTGATATTCAGATGGTAATGAATTCCGTCAACATTCAGTTCCATTTGTTTTCACTCTTGACGAATTTTGATATTTCCTGGGAAACAGTACTCCATAATTGACGATGCTCATCTCGATTTATGTCGCGATTTGTTACAACTTCATAAACATGGATTCCCGGTCTGTCCTTGCTCGCTTTTAATTCACCAGCAAAATGATCCCAATTTTTTATTTTAGTGAAATTTCCATTAAACATTCTTACCGCATGTTCAAATTCTATATTTAATGGAGTACCAAATAATAGTTCAAAATTCTTTGGATGTTCTGATTGTGGAAGAAACGAAAAGATCCCTCCGCCATTATTGTTCACAAGAATAATCCGGATATCTATATTGTAAAGCTTTGCTGCGATTAGACCATTTAAGTCGTGGAAGAAGGTTAAATCCCCTAAAACCAGATACAAGGGGTTAGAGTACATGGCTGCACCAAGAGCCGTTGAAACCGTGCCATCGATGCCATTAGCACCCCTATTAGCCATTACTTTAATGGATTTATAATTTTTAAGGAAAAAGCTATCCAGATCGCGAATCGGCATACTATTTCCGACAAACAATGTAGCTCCCTCAGGCAGCATATCAGCTAGTTGATAAAATAATTTCCCTTCACTTAATTCGGTCACATCACGGAGAGACATCAGCCCTTCAGTGGTAAGTTGATTGACCCTTTTCCAATACTCTAAATACTGGGCTGAAGGATTACTTTCCAGATAAGTTAGCAGTTTTTCACAAAAAATGGTTTCATTGCAAAAAATCATATCTGTGGTTAATGAAGCCGGATCACGCCAGCCCCCTCCTCCATCCACGACAAATTGATCAGCAGTAGGGTTTTCTTTTAAAAATATGGTTAACGCTTTAGAAACAGGCATCGCTCCAAAGCGAATGATAACATCTGGTTTAAGGAAAGTCTTAGCGTCAGCATTCCTTAAAAAAGTATCATACGTTTCAATGATATTTTCTGGATCATGGTTTCCACTTCTTAATTGAGAGAGTGGATCGGCCAAAATAGGATACTTCAACTTCTTTGAAAGCTTTGTTACAGCTTCTGCAAATTGCTTATCCGCAATATTTCCACAAACAATAATTCCTTTACCTTTTTCTCTTAATCTTGCTGCAATATTCTGAAGCTCTGCATCATGTACTACTAGCTCACCATTGTGCACCTTAACATATCCTTTGGGCCTTTCAGATAGCTGAAACAAGGCGTCATCCAATTTAGGAATCAGCGGTTCCCTAAACGGAAAATTCAAGTGGACAGGACCTGATGGTGCTTGAGTCGCGATTGCTACGGCACGAGCACAAGAAGTTCTAGCGTAGCGAAGGATTTCATTACTTTTTTCTGGTAAAGACATTTCAGCAAACCATTTTACATGCTGACCATATAAACGAATTTGATCAATGGCTTGAGGAGCTCCCACATCTCTTAATTCATGAGGTCTGTCTGCCGTCAGCACCAATAAGGGAACCCGTGCATATCGTGCCTCCACTATTGCTGGAAAATAGTTTGCAGCAGCAGTACCTGACGTACATAAAATCGCGACCGGGCTATTCTTTGCCTTTGCCATTCCTAAACCAAAGAAAGCAGCTGACCGTTCATCCACATGAATATGGACTTTTAAATCTGGATGCTCAGCCATTACCATCGCCATCGGAGTGGATCTTGAACCAGGGCTGACGATCACGTCTGTTACACCTGCTAACACAAGTTCTGAAACAAAGGCTGCAATATAGGCTGTTAATGATTCTTGATGATTCATATTAATTTCCCCCAAGCGCTCGAAGCATCGGTCTAAACTTCAAACTTGTTTCTACATATTCACTTTCAGCATTGGAATCTGCCACCACGCCACACCCAGCAAATAATGAGGCCTCATTCCCCTGAATAAGTCCAGAGCGAATAGATACAGCAAATTCACCATTTTGGTTATAATCTATCCAGCCAAGCGGTGCGGCATAAAAACCTCGATCAAGCTCTTCTGCATGTCTAATCCTTTCAACCGCATCTTGTTTAGGCAGTCCGCCAAGAGCAGGAGTAGGATGAAGTTTTTCAACTAGCCGAAGTAATGACGTATTTTCCCTGCATTTTCCGATTACAGGTGTATATAGATGCTGAATATCTCTCATTTTCATTAATTGTGGCTTTTCTGGAAGGATCATCTCCTCACAGGATTCCTCTAATGCTTCTTTAATCATTTCAACCACAAAACCGTGTTCAATTAGGTTTTTTTGATCGTTTAACAAGGTTTGACCGAGCACCTGGTCTTCCTCGTCTGTTCTTCCTCGTGAAATAGAGCCTGCTAAACAGGTAGAATAGACCTCAGTTCCCTGCTTCTTTATTAGTCTTTCCGGTGACGCTCCAATAAAACAGTCACCATTCGATTCAAAAGCAAAAATAAAACTAGCCGGTTGTTGGCTATACAGATTCTCAAGAACCGTCTCAGCCTCGACCACATTATTAAATACTAACCTGAGTTCCCGTGCAAGGACTACCTTCTTTAACGGACCACTTGTTACATCCTTCACAACTTCTTCAACAGCCTGTTTCCACCGTTCAGGAGCTATTTCAATCGTATTTACTAAAGAAGCGGTTTGTGATGGGTTATTCTGCTTTAGTGACTGTAAGAGTTGTCTTCTTTCTTCATTAACCACACTAAATAAAGTTACATCATCGTGAGGGGTAAGAACTATATTCGTAGTAAAGAAAGCCTCACCGTCAATGATACTCAATAAATATTTAGGTATATGGAATAATGAATCTGCAAATTTGGACCAGAGTTCGGTTTTCTCTTTAACTGGATCAAAAGAAAATCCACCAAACATCAAAGGGCCAACGCCATTCACCCCATATGGATCAAAAATTAAACTGTCCTTTAAAAAACTCTTCCACTCCATTTCAACATGAAAAAAGCGGTCAGTAGCCTGATCCGACTGAATTTGCTTTGAAATGCCAAGCCCAATTAGGACAATCTCACCTGTTGGGTCTTTCCAAAAAAATCGTTCTCCAGAATATCTGTCTTGTCCTGCCTTAAAAAATGATAAAGGATTAATTTTGTCTATTTTATGGACTTCGCTAATTAAAATAGGTCTTCCTAGTTCTTTCACACGACTAACAGCCAAAAGGCCTCTTTCCTTTATTTCCGTTTCTTGAATGGTAACCAAACAAATCCCTCCAAAACAGCCGAAATGACTGTTATCCATTCATTTATAAGCTTATTTTAAGATACTACTCCTATTGTAATGAAGTCAATAATACTTGTCACTACCTATCCTGTTTTATTCCTTATTATATATCAAAACACGTTACTAAGTTTTAAACATAGTTTCATTCTTTGTATTTTCCCACTAAGGTTCCTTCTTAGTCGAGCAGGTATTATCTTCTAGTTCTGAAAGTAAAAATCAATTGACACGAATCTTGGAATTCCATACACTTATGGTTGGGCATAAAAATCCTAAAAGAATTGTAATGTACTAATTTATAGAGAGAAATTATTATTAAGGGGGAGAAAACAGTATGGAGACAAAGTTACAACAAAATACAAAACCTGCTGTTGAATCTAATCAGGGCTTTCAAGTTTGGTGGAAAATGACTCGTCCTCATACACTAACGGCGTCGTTTGTACCGGTTTTACTTGGTACAGCATTAGCCCTTGGGCACGATCAATTTCATTTTGGACTCTTTGCAGCAATGCTGATTGCCAGTATGTTAATTCAAGCAGCAACTAATATGTTTAACGAATATTTCGACTTCAAACGCGGACTTGACACTGAACACTCTGTTGGAATTGGGGGAACCATTGTACGTGATGGAATTAAACCCAAAACCGTCATCAATCTTGCATTTGGTTTTTACTTTATAGCTTTATTATTAGGAATTTATATTTGTTCGAACAGTAGCTGGTGGTTAGCTGTTGTGGGACTCGTTTGTATGGCTGTTGGTTATTTTTATACTGGCGGACCTGTCCCAATTGCTTATACACCATTTGGAGAACTTCTATCCGGTTTCTTTATGGGGATGTTGATTATTCTCATTTCGTTTTTCATTCAAACAGGTACGGTTGATAGTACCAGCATTCTTATCTCGGTTCCTAGTATGATTTTGGTTGGAATGATTATGATGTCTAACAACATTCGTGATCTAGATGGAGATAAGGAAAATGGCCGAAAAACAGTTGCGATTTTATTAGGAAAAAACAAAGCCATTTATGTATTAGCAGGTATGTTCGCCTTATCTTATCTATGGGTTTTAGGATTAATTATTAGTGGAGTAGCTCCATTATGGACAGCCCTTGTCATCCTAAGTGCTCCAAAAGCCTTGAAAGCAATCAAAGGTTTTATGAAAAATAATGTTCCTATCAAGATGGCGCCAGCCATGATTGCAACTGCACAAACAAATACCATCTTCGGATTCTTACTTGCCATCGGAATTTTTATCGGACACTTTACTTCATAATAAAAAAACTTCTGCCGTGCCGGCAGAAGTTTTTTTATTTAAAGGACTTAATTCCCCATATTCCATCCGCATACTCCTGAACCGTTCGGTCACTAGAAAAATAACCAGCATGGGCAATATTGGTTAAACTCATTTTTTGCCATTGTAACTTATCTGTATATATTTCTCCAATCGACTGTTGGATGTCTGCATAAGAGGCAAAATCCTTTAGAACAAAATATTGATCATTTTCTTGCAATAAAGAATCAAAAATCGGCTCAAATTCGTTGTGAACACCAGGAAAAAATCCATTGACCAGCTGATCGACTACCTGCCTAATTCGATAATCATGATGATAATATTCGAGCGAATGATAGCCGCCATGCTGATAATAATGAAGAACTTCTTCGGCTGTTAATCCAAACGTAAAGATATTGGAATCCCCTACTAATTCTTGAATTTCTATATTTGCCCCGTCAAGAGTACCTACGGTTAGGGCACCATTGATCATAAACTTCATATTACCTGTCCCGGATGCCTCTTTACTTGCGGTAGATATCTGTTCACTCACATCTGAGGCAGGGAAGATTTTTTCTGCTAATGAAACACGATAATTTTCAAGGAAAATAACCTTCATTTTATCACCGACTTGGGGGTCGTGGTTAATTTTTTCGGCAACAGTGTTAATTAATTTAATGATTTTTTTTGCATAATAATACCCTGGCGAAGCTTTTGCTCCAAAAATAAACACCCTTGGAACAATGGTATAGTTTGAATCCTCTTTAATTCGGTTATATAAATGCATAATGTGTAAAACATTTAAAAGCTGACGCTTATAGGCATGGAGCCTTTTTACCTGTACGTCAAAAATTGCATGCGTATTAACAGCCACACCTGTTTTATCCAATATAATCTCAGCAAGTCGTTGTTTATTTTCATTTTTCATCTTGAACAGTTGCTCTAAAAAGGCGGAATCGTTCTGGTATTTAAGTAACTGTGTCAGTTGTGTTGCTGAATAGGTCCAATCCGATCCAATTGAGTCCGTTATCAAGGAAGATAATTTAGGATTAGCTTTTAATAACCAGCGTCGGTAGGCGATTCCGTTCGTTTTATTATTAAATTTCTCAGGAAACAGTTGATAAAATTGATTCATTTCTCTTGTCTTCAAGATCTCCGTATGTAGCTTAGCTACACCATTCACACTAAAGCTGCCGACAATTGCTAAATGAGCCATCTTCACATAATTATCCGCTAGGATTGCAAGGTTGGCAATTCTCTCCCAATCACCTGGAGTCTGCTCCCATAGTTCCTTGCAAAACCGCTCATTAATCTCTTCTACGATCATATAGATTCTCGGAAGTAACGGACGGAAAATATGAATCGGCCATTTCTCAAGTGCTTCAGATAACGTGGTATGATTAGTGTAGGAAATTGTATGTTTCGTAATATGCCAGGCCTGCTCCCACTCAAACCCTTCATCATCAATAAGAATTCTCATCAGTTCTGGAATCGCTAATACGGGATGTGTATCATTAATATGAATACATACCTGTTCATGAAGGTGACTTAGGCTGGCATGCTGTTTACGATAAGTTCTTAAAATAGATTGGATACTGGCGGATACTAAAAAATACTGCTGTTTCAGCCTCAGTATTTTCCCCTCATCATGAGTATCATCAGGATATAAGAACTCCGAAATGGATTCTGTTTCCCGTTTATATTTCAAGATATCCGCATGGAAAGGAAATTGCGAAGGCTCGGCATTCCAAAGCCTAAGCGTGTTGACCGTATTGGATTTATAACCAATTACAGGCATATCATGTGGAACGGCAGTAACGGTTTCGGCATTTAGATGATGAAAGACAAGTCGGCCATTTTCCTTCTTTCCTTCTACCTTACCCCAGAAGGGAATTTTAACGGCACTATCGAGTTTTCGTATTTCCCAAACATTGCCGCTCCTCAGCCATTGCTCTGGTAGTTCTACTTGATAGCCATCCACAATTTTTTGCTCAAACAATCCATGCTTGTAACGAATCCCATGACCATGACCTGGTAAATTTAGAGATGCAAGTGAATCCAGAAAACAAGCGGCTAATCTTCCTAAGCCGCCATTTCCTAAACCTGCATCCGCCTCTAATTCTTCTAGTTCATCTAAATCAATACCTAATTCCTGAAGACCAACTTGTACGGTTTCTTCTATACCTAAATTGATTATATTTTGCCTTAACAATTTTCCTAATAAGTATTCAATCGAGAGATAGTAAACCTGCTTTCCTTCGGCGGCAAGATATCGCTCGTTCGTTGCAATCCAATCATTACTAACATATTCCCGAATCATGCTGCCAAGCGTTTGATACTGGTCCCTTGGGGAACTTTCAGAAAAACTCTTCCCACAAAGCATCTCAAGCCTTTTTAGAAAGGTCTTTTTAAACTGTGACTTATTAGAAAACATGCGTTTCACTCCTTGAGACCAGCCCTGCATAAAGCTGGTTATAACTAAATGCGGATTGGGCCCAGCTATAATCCATTCCCATTGCCTGATTTACAATTGAGTTCCATACCTCAGGCTTATGGTAAAAACCAAGTGCTCTTTGAATGGTATAGAGCATATCATGTGCATTAAAGTTTCGGAAGGAGAAGCCATTTCCTTCACCAGTAAATTCATTATAGGCCGTCACGGTATCGTTTAAACCTCCCGTTTCACGGACGATCGGGATTGCACCATATTTCATCGCAATTAGCTGGCCAAGACCGCATGGCTCAAATTGAGACGGCATTAAAAATAAGTCTGCTGCCGCATACAGTTTATGAGCTAGTTCCTCATCAAAACCAGTATGCACCTTTAACTTTTCCGGATAAACTCGACCGGCTTGCCTAAAATGTTCTTCATACTCTAAATCACCTGTACCAAGGATGATGACCTGAATATCCTCTTGCAAGATTTCACGAAGGACACATTTTACTAAGTCAAGTCCTTTTTGCCTGGTTAGTCGTGAAATCATGACAAGTAAAGGTGTGTCCGCACTTTGCGGTAATCCGAATCTTTTTTGAATTTCTCTTTTATTAATGGCTTTTTTCGAAATACTATCGGATTTGTAGGTTTGATAAATTAAGGGGTCAATCGCCGGATTATAAAAGTCTTCATCTATTCCATTTAATATTCCGATAAGGTCTTCTTTTCTCTCCCGTAATAATCCGTCTAGTTTTTCACCGTAAACGGCCGTTTGTATTTCCTCTTTATAGGTTGGGCTCACCGTTGTAATTTTGTCTGCTGCTACAAGGGCGCCTTTCATAAAATTCACATTGCCGAAAAACTCCAAATGGCCTGTGTGAAAGGATTTATAATCCATTCCTAACAAATCCCCTAAAACCTCTTTTGGGAATATCCCTTGAAATTGTAGGTTATGAATGGTAAATACCGTCCGAATCAAATCATATCCCTTTTTCTTGTAATACTCTGTTCTCAGTAAGTAGGGAATCATGGCAGTATGCCAATCATGACAGTGGAGAACATCAGGAAAAAAGTCCAATTGACTAATAGTTTCAAGGATTGCCCGATTAAAATAGGCAAACCTTTCCCCATCATCAAAATATCCATATAAATTTTCCCGTTTGAAATAGTATTCATTATCGACAAAATAATAGGTAATGCCTTGATAGGACAGTTCCTCAATACCACAATACTGATTCCTCCAACCAACGGAGACAGTAAATTCCTTTACCTTTTTCATTTTTTGTTTATATTTTTGTGAAATCGTTCCATATTTAGGAAGGATCACTCTTATATCTGTACCTAAGCTTTTTAGTTCTTTGGGAAGGGAACCTGCAACATCAGCAAGTCCTCCAGACTTTGCAAAGGGCCCACATTCCGAAACAGCAAATAATATTTTCACGAGTTCATCAACGCTCCTTGTTTCGTTCCTTTGCGAATGACATAAGGGGCATGTGCTGAACCTGTTAAACGAGTTCCAGCTTCTACCTTTACATCTTTGTCTAAAATAACCGAATCTAAATAACAGTTTTCTTCAATCTGACACTTTTGCATAATAATACAGTTCTTAATGACTGCCCCTTTGCCAATTTTCACACCTCGAGAGACAATACTATTTTCCACCGTACCACTAATCATACATCCATTAGCGACCATTGCATTTTTAACAGATGACCCTTTTAGATAGTTGGTTGGCGGTTCATCCTTTACTTTCGTGAAGATGGGCTGCTCTTTTAAAAATAATTGTTTCCAGATGTCTGATTCCAGTAACTTCATGCTGGTTGAAAAGTAGTTTTCAATCGAATCTATCATGACGGCATAACCGTTGTAATCATAGTGACATTTCAAATATGGATTATGAAGATCAGTGACAACATCTTTCATACACGTATACCCTGTTTCATGCCTAGTTTCAATCAATTTAATCAATAGGGATGTTTTAATCAGATACATTTCCATCGAAGTTCCATCATGGTGATGGATTTCGGTAATGTCGCAGTTTTCTTTACTGTGCCAGTTTAATATCGGTCTAAAGTCCATATTAAAAATCGTATAACAATTGGCGATAATCGCATACTCTTGGGTGCTTCGATAAAAATAATCCATATTAGCAGCAAAGTGCTCAAACGAACCAATCCGCTTGCCATCATGATCAACAATTGGGGAAGGGAAAAAGAAAAGTCCATCCCGTTTCCGGTTCAAATCCCAATTTTTCCCGGACCCAAGATGATCCATTAAAGAGCGGTACTGCATCTTTGGAAAAATGGCCACACTCCGTATACCCGAGTTCACCATGTTTGATAACACAAAATCAATTAGACGGTACCGACCCGCAAAAGGCAGCGCAGCTAGTGATCGATGTACTAATAAATCTTCCAAATCCTCGTGATAGGTCGTGGCATCTATGACACCTAAAAACTCCCTTTTCAATCAAATTCCTCCTGTCATTCTATAAAAATAGCTTAAATCTTCGTCAACTATAGTTTATTAACTATTAATCTAATACGCTGGAAATAGCCCGGCTAACATTTCTTCCGTCACCAGAATTATTTCATCATCAAAAGACTGAATCACTGTTCCATCGGGTACAATTACATCACATGGTACAATGGCTTTTTCAATCAAACAATTTTCACCAATGGTTGCATCCGGCATGATGACGGATTCCTTAATTATGCTATTCTTTCCGACTGACACACCTTGGAATAGGACAGATTTGTCTATTTCCCCCTCAATGGTACAGCCCTCATTAATGAGTGATTCCTTTACACATGCTTCCGAAGAAATATATTGTGGAGGCTGATTAGGATTTACTGAGTAAATTCTCCAATCATGTTCAAATAAATTTAATTCACAATTCTCGTCTAATAAATCCATATTTGCTTCCCAAAGACTCTGAACCGTTCCAACATCTTTCCAATACCCTTTATAAGGATAAGCAAATAATTTTTTATTTTCCTCTAAAAGCATAGGAATGACATCTTTTCCAAAGTCATGGCTTGAGTTAGGATCCCGATCATCCATTTCTAAATATTCTTTCAATACATTCCAACTAAAGATATAAATCCCCATAGAAGCGAGGTTATTTTTCGGATTGGCTGGCTTTTCCTCGAATTCTACTACTCTCATTTCTTCGTTTGTATTCATAATGCCAAAGCGACTTGCCTCAACCCAGGGAACTTCTATTAAGGAAATCGTTACATCTGCTCTCTTTTCTATATGATATTCCAGCATACTTTCGTAATTCATTTTGTAAATATGATCACCTGATAGAATTAATACATACTCTGGTTGATATTGTTTAAGATAATTTAAGTTTTGATAAATCGCACTTGCAGTTCCGGTATACCATTTTACTTCCGATGACTCACTATATGGAGGAAGAACCGTAACCCCTCCATCCTTACGGTCAAGGTCCCACGCACTACCAATCCCAATATAAGAATTTAACACAAGTGGCTGGTACTGGGTTAATACCCCCACTGTATCAATGCCAGAATTTGCGCAATTGCTTAATGTAAAGTCAATAATTCGGTACTTTCCTCCAAAAGGTACGGCTGGTTTCGCTAAGTCCCTAGTCAGCGAATTAAGTCTGCTACCTTTCCCTCCTGCTAATAGCATGGCGACGCACTTTTTCTTTCCCATTCCCTTTTCTCTCCTTTCGTTTTTTAACCGGTCGTAAGATTTGAAATCCAAATGGAGCGATACTCATTTCAAGTGAGCATGATTGATTATGAAAGGGCTCATTTTCAGCCAGTATAGTTTTCTTATTTATTACCCCAGATCCTCCGAATTCTATGTCATCACTATTAAAAATTTCACGATATTCACATGGTTTAGGAACCCCTATCTTATAAAGGGGGTAGCTTACACCCGTAAAGTTACAAATTATGATTAAATTATCTTCTTCCTTTTTCCCTTTCCGAATGAAAGAGAATATGGATTGCGTACTATTGTTGACATCAATCCATTCAAATCCGTCCTGCAGATGATCCAATTCATATAAAGCCTTTGAGCGTTTATACAGTTTGACTAATACTTTTACATATGAATTTAAATCTCGATGCATGTCATATTCCAGTAAGTTCCAATCCAGCTGTTCCTTGTCCTTCCATTCAGCAAACTGTCCTAGTTCAAACCCCATAAATAATAATTTCTTTCCTGGATGGGCAAACATATAACCGAGTAACAACCTTAGCTGGGCAAACTTTTCCCAATAATGTCCTGGCATCTTATCCAGCAATGACTTTTTCCCATGCACCACTTCATCATGGGAAAACGGCAGCATAAAGTTTTCTAAAAAAGCATATAAAAGAGAAAAAGTGACCTTTGAATGGACTTTCGACCTTAAGTAGGGGGGAGTTTCCATATATTCAAGCATGTCATTCATCCAACCCATATTCCACTTATAATCAAAACCAAGACCACCGTAGTAAACAGGTGTTGTTACATGAGGAAATTCAGTAGAATCTTCTCCTATCATTAAAAAATGTGGATCGTATTCATGAACTTCTTTATTTAATTTTTTTAAAAAGTTGATTCCAAATGGGTTTTCCCGTTTGCCATTTGTTGCATCTGGCCAATAAATAATGTTCGCAACAGCGTCCATTCGGAAGCCATCAATATGGAAATAGTCGATCCAATAGAGTGCATTTGAAATGAGGAAGCTTTGCACCTCCCCTTTTCCTAAATCAAAATTGGCGGTGCCCCAGACTGCATTTTCCCGATCCGCAGCATGGGTATAAGAATAAATATGCGTACCATCAAATCGATATAGTCCATGAGCATCTTTGCAATAATGCCCTGGAACCCAATCTAAAATGACACCAATTCCATTCTGGTGACATTGGTCCACAAAATATTTAAAGTCATCTGGATTCCCATACCTTGAGGTAACGGAAAAGTAACCTGTTCCTTGATATCCCCAAGAGGCGTCGAGCGGATGCTCAACGAGTGGTAACAACTCTATATGAGTAAACCCATGTTCAAGTACGTAGGGTATAAGTTCTAACACCAATTCCCTATAGGTGAAGTAGCTGCCGTCTAGATGCTTTTTCCACGAACCAAGATGGACTTCATAAATGACTGCTGGTTCCGATAAAATGTTTTTTCTTTCTCTTCGCTTCATCCAATGATCATCTTGCCAGTCATATTCCTCATTGGAATAGACAATCGATGCTGTTTGGGGTCTGACTTCCGAGTAAAAGGCAAATGGATCTGCCTTAAGGAGCTTTTCACCGAAATGTGTAATAATTTCATACTTATAAATGGTTCCGGTAAGATCCTGATTAATTATAATCGCCCAAACTCCCTCATCATTTACTTTCTGTAGTTCATATCCTTCACCATTCCAGTTATTAAGATCGCCTGTAAGCCTCACTTGATAAGCATTTGGAGCCCACACACAAAACCTTGTATACACTTGATCGGAATTCTTAAAAATATGAGCGCCAAAAAGCTGATGACTCTGGTAAAAGCTGCCTTCATGGAACAAATGCAGCTGATAATCGGTTGGGTATAACGTATTCACAGTCATGGCTCTCCTCATCCTCAATGAAAATATGTATTTCTTTGAACAATTATAAGTGCAAATGAAGCATAAGCCTCAAAAAACTTTTTTATCTTTTCCGACAACAATTGATGTAAGATGATACTGTTTACCCTTTTTCAGCATAATTAAACACAAAACGACAAAAATCTCGTCAATATATGACAGAATTTTATCAAGTTTTTTATAAAATTTTATAAAATTAAGGTCAAAAAAGTTATTTATTTATTAATAATTTAGTTGGGTGATATACATTGTAAACGAGGCAAATGTAAGCGGTATCAATCATTTTTAAAGAGAAGATAACCAGTTAAATATTATTTTAATATAATAAATTTAATCTTTTATGCTGCCTTTTGCAGGAAAGGAAATGAAGGTTTTGGAAGACTTAATTTTATCTCAAATCAAAAGCGTATTTATATTCTACTGACACCATCTGTCTTTTCATAAAAAATTGCATACAAAAAAACTGATAACAGTATGTTATCAGTTTTTATCTATGACCCCTACGGGACTCGAACCCGTGTTACCTCCGTGAAAGGGAGGTGTCTTAACCGCTTGACCAAGGGGCCGATTATATTTATGGCGGAGAAGGAGGGATTTGAACCCTCGCGCCGGTCACCCGACCTACACCCTTAGCAGGGGCGCCTCTTCAGCCACTTGAGTACTTCCCCATAATTGGCTCCGCAGGTAGGACTCGAACCTACGACCGATCGGTTAACAGCCGATAGCTCTACCACTGAGCTACTGCGGAACATTAAAATGGTGGGCCTAAATGGACTCGAACCATCGACCTCACGCTTATCAGGCGTGCGCTCTAACCAGCTGAGCTATAGGCCCCAATTGGAGCGGGTGATGGGAATCGAACCCACTACATCAGCTTGGAAGGCTGAGGTTTTACCAGTAAACTACACCCGCATAATAATTTTTAAAAGGGGCGGCTGATGGGAATCGAACCCACGAATGCCTGAACCACAATCAGGTGCGTTAACCACTTCGCCACAGCCGCCATAAGAATATATTCAATTAAAAATGGTGGCTCAGGACGGAATCGAACCGCCGACACAAGGATTTTCAGTCCTTTGCTCTACCGACTGAGCTACTGAGCCACACTTAGTGGCGGTCTGGACGGGACTCGAACCCGCGACCTCCTGCGTGACAGGCAGGCATTCTAACCAACTGAACTACCAGACCGTATTGCGGGGACAGGATTTGAACCTGTGACCTTCGGGTTATGAGCCCGACGAGCTACCAGACTGCTCCACCCCGCGACAATAATAAATAATTCGGTGAATCTATGCTCCAAGCTTGCATGGACTGTATCAATCTCAGTAAGCTAATTCAAGCAGCGATTCGATTGACACAACTCGCAGATTATTCACTGAAGCAATGCTCGTTGCTCCACCCCGCGACAATAAAAGGCATAAAAATTATGGAGGAGGAAGAGGGATTCGAACCCCCGCGCGGTGTTACCCGCCTGTCGGTTTTCAAGACCGATCCCTTCAGCCAGACTTGGGTATTCCTCCGTGTGTAATATAAAGTTTCATGGTGGACCTTGTAGGACTCGAACCTACGACCGGACGGTTATGAGCCGTCTGCTCTAACCAGCTGAGCTAAAGGTCCAAGTTGAAGTACTTTTAAATGATATTGGTAGCGGCGGAGGGGATCGAACCCCCGACCTTACGGGTATGAACCGTACGCTCTAGCCAGCTGAGCTACACCGCCAAATATTCAAATTTAAATTTTGGTGGAGTCTAGGGGGATCGAACCCCTGACCTCCTGCGTGCAAAGCAGGCGCTCTCCCAGCTGAGCTAAGACCCCATTTGAAAAGGAGATGGTCGGGAAGACAGGATTCGAACCTGCGACCCCTTGGTCCCAAACCAAGTGCTCTACCAAGCTGAGCTACTTCCCGAAATAATGCGCCCTGAGAGATTCGAACTCCCGACCTTTTGATTCGTAGTCAAACACTCTATCCAGCTGAGCTAAGGGCGCATATGAATTTGTTGTAATGGTGCCGAGGACCGGAATCGAACCGGTACGGTAGTCACCTACCGCAGGATTTTAAGTCCTGTGCGTCTGCCAGTTCCGCCACCCCGGCATTAATGGAGCGGAAGACGGGATTCGAACCCGCGACCCCCACCTTGGCAAGGTGATGTTCTACCACTGAACTACTTCCGCATATAAGAAATTAAATGATGCGGGTGAAGGGAGTCGAACCCCCACGCCTTGCGGCGCCAGATCCTAAGTCTGGTGCGTCTGCCAATTCCGCCACACCCGCATATTCATTTAAATGGTGAGCCATGAAGGACTCGAACCTTCGACCCTCTGATTAAAAGTCAGATGCTCTACCAACTGAGCTAATGGCTCGTATAGTGGTGCCGGCGAGAGGAATTGAACCCCCAACCTACTGATTACAAGTCAGTTGCTCTACCAATTGAGCTACCCCGGCAAATAATAATTTGGAATAATATATGGTGGAGGATGACGGGATCGAACCGCCGACCCTCTGCTTGTAAGGCAGATGCTCTCCCAGCTGAGCTAATCCTCCATATATTGCCTGGCAACGTCCTACTCTCACAGGGACGCATGTCCCAACTACCATTGGCGCTGAGAAGCTTAACTTCCGTGTTCGGTATGGGAACGGGTGTGACCTTCTCGCCATAATTGCCAGACCATTTATTCGACACTATTTTATTATAATGTCTTTTTGATATTTTTCAAGAGGAAATTAAAAATTTTTCATTCCCTCAAAACTAGATAATGCAGAAGAAGTTTAAAAATCGAGTTCACCTAATATAAATGGTTAAGTCCTCGAACGATTAGTATCAGTCAGCTCCACATGTCGCCACGCTTCCACCTCTGACCTATCAACCTGATCATCTTTCAGGGTTCTTACTAGCTTGACGCTATGGGAAATCTCATCTTGAGGGGGGCTTCATGCTTAGATGCTTTCAGCACTTATCCCGTCCGCACATAGCTACCCAGCGATGCCTTTGGCAAGACAACTGGTACACCAGCGGTGCGTCCATCCCGGTCCTCTCGTACTAAGGACAGCTCCTCTCAAATTTCCTGCGCCCACGACGGATAGGGACCGAACTGTCTCACGACGTTCTGAACCCAGCTCGCGTACCGCTTTAATGGGCGAACAGCCCAACCCTTGGGACCGACTACAGCCCCAGGATGCGATGAGCCGACATCGAGGTGCCAAACCTCCCCGTCGATGTGGACTCTTGGGGGAGATAAGCCTGTTATCCCCGGGGTAGCTTTTATCCGTTGAGCGATGGCCCTTCCATGCGGAACCACCGGATCACTAAGCCCGACTTTCGTCCCTGCTCGACTTGTAGGTCTCGCAGTCAAGCTCCCTTGTGCCTTTACACTCTACGAATGATTTCCAACCATTCTGAGGGAACCTTTGGGCGCCTCCGTTACTCTTTAGGAGGCGACCGCCCCAGTCAAACTGCCCACCTGACACTGTCTCCCACCCCGATAAGGGGTGCGGGTTAGAATTTCAATACAGCCAGGGTAGTATCCCACCGACGCCTCCACCGAAGCTAGCGCTCCGGCTTCTCAGGCTCCTACCTATCCTGTACAAGCTGTACCAAAATTCAATATCAGGCTACAGTAAAGCTCCACGGGGTCTTTCCGTCCTGTCGCGGGTAACCTGCATCTTCACAGGTACTATAATTTCACCGAGTCTCTCGTTGAGACAGTGCCCAGATCGTTACGCCTTTCGTGCGGGTCGGAACTTACCCGACAAGGAATTTCGCTACCTTAGGACCGTTATAGTTACGGCCGCCGTTTACTGGGGCTTCGATTCAGAGCTTCGCTTGCGCTAACCCCTCCTCTTAACCTTCCAGCACCGGGCAGGCGTCAGCCCCTATACTTCGCCTTGCGGCTTCGCAGAGACCTGTGTTTTTGCTAAACAGTCGCCTGGGCCTATTCACTGCGGCTCTTCGAGGCTATGAACCTCAAAGAGCACCCCTTCTCCCGAAGTTACGGGGTCATTTTGCCGAGTTCCTTAACGAGAGTTCTCTCGCTCACCTTAGGATTCTCTCCTCGCCTACCTGTGTCGGTTTGCGGTACGGGCACCTTTTATCTCGCTAGAGGCTTTTCTTGGCAGTGTGGAATCAGGAACTTCGGTACTAAATTTCCCTCGCTGTCACAGCTCAGCCTTCACGGTGAACGGATTTTCCTATTCACCAGCCTAACTGCTTAGACGCGCATATCCAACAGCGCGCTTACCCTATCCTCCTGCGTCCCCCCATCACTCAAACGATAAAGAGGTGGTACAGGAATATCAACCTGTTGTCCATCGCCTACGCCTTTCGGCCTCGGCTTAGGTCCCGACTAACCCTGAGCGGACGAGCCTTCCTCAGGAAACCTTAGGCATTCGGTGGATGAGATTCTCACTCATCTTTCGCTACTCATACCGGCATTCTCACTTCTAAGCGCTCCACCAGTCCTTACGGTCTAGCTTCAACGCCCTTAGAACGCTCTCCTACCACTGACACCTGATGGTGTCAATCCACAGCTTCGGTGATACGTTTAGCCCCGGTACATTTTCGGCGCAGAGTCACTCGACCAGTGAGCTATTACGCACTCTTTAAATGGTGGCTGCTTCTAAGCCAACATCCTGGTTGTCTAAGCAACTCCACATCCTTTTCCACTTAACGTATACTTTGGGACCTTAGCTGGTGGTCTGGGCTGTTTCCCTTTTGACTACGGATCTTATCACTCGCAGTCTGACTCCCACGGATAAGTCTTTGGCATTCGGAGTTTGTCTGAATTCGGTAACCCGATGAGGGCCCCTAGTCCAAACAGTGCTCTACCTCCAAGACTCTTACTACGTGAGGCTAGCCCTAAAGCTATTTCGGAGAGAACCAGCTATCTCCAAGTTCGATTGGAATTTCTCCGCTACCCACACCTCATCCCCGCACTTTTCAACGTGCGTGGGTTCGGGCCTCCATCCAGTGTTACCTGGACTTCACCCTGGACATGGGTAGATCACCTGGTTTCGGGTCTACGACCACATACTCATTCGCCCTATTCAGACTCGCTTTCGCTGCGGCTCCGTCTCTTCAACTTAACCTTGCATGGGATCGTAACTCGCCGGTTCATTCTACAAAAGGCACGCCATCACCCATGAACGGGCTCTGACTACTTGTAGGCACACGGTTTCAGGAACTATTTCACTCCCCTTCCGGGGTGCTTTTCACCTTTCCCTCACGGTACTGGTTCACTATCGGTCACTAGGGAGTATTTAGCCTTGGGAGATGGTCCTCCCTGCTTCCGACCGGATTTCTCGTGTCCGGCCGTACTCAGGATCCACTCAGGAGGGAACGAAGTTTCAACTACAGGGTTTTTACCTTCTATGACGGACCTTTCCAGATCGCTTCATTTACCCCGTTCCTTTGTAACTCCATGTTGAGTGTCCTACAACCCCAAGAGGCAAGCCTCTTGGTTTGGGCTATGTCCCGTTTCGCTCGCCGCTACTCAGGGAATCGCGTTTGCTTTCTCTTCCTCCGGGTACTTAGATGTTTCAGTTCCCCGGGTATGCCATCAATACCCTATGTATTCAGGTAAAGATACTGCTCCATTACGAGCAGTGGGTTCCCCCATTCGGAAATCTCCGGATCAAAGCTTACTTACAGCTCCCCGAAGCATATCGGTGTTAGTCCCGTCCTTCATCGGCTCCTAGTGCCAAGGCATTCACCGTGCGCCCTTTCTAACTTAACCTAAAAGGTTATTTCTCTTAATTACTTAAGAGAGAAAACTAAAATGGCGATTACTCGATGTTTTCTTGCTTCTTCTTACGATTATCTAGTTTTCAAAGAACGAATGTTGTGCATTGAGAGAATTGCTCCCTCAAAACTAAACAAACAAAAAGCGGTCAACTTTTATCAGTCCACAAGGACTGCATATTCCTTAGAAAGGAGGTGATCCAGCCGCACCTTCCGATACGGCTACCTTGTTACGACTTCACCCCAATCATCTGTCCCACCTTAGGCGGCTGGCTCCTTGCGGTTACCCCACCGACTTCGGGTGTTACAAACTCTCGTGGTGTGACGGGCGGTGTGTACAAGGCCCGGGAACGTATTCACCGCGGCATGCTGATCCGCGATTACTAGCGATTCCGGCTTCATGTAGGCGAGTTGCAGCCTACAATCCGAACTGAGAATGGTTTTATGGGATTGGCTAGGCCTCGCGGCTTTGCTGCCCTTTGTACCATCCATTGTAGCACGTGTGTAGCCCAGGTCATAAGGGGCATGATGATTTGACGTCATCCCCACCTTCCTCCGGTTTGTCACCGGCAGTCTCCTTAGAGTGCCCAACTAAATGCTGGCAACTAAGAACAAGGGTTGCGCTCGTTGCGGGACTTAACCCAACATCTCACGACACGAGCTGACGACAACCATGCACCACCTGTCACTCTGTCCCCCGAAGGGGAAATTCCTATCTCTAGGAGTGTCAGAGGATGTCAAGACCTGGTAAGGTTCTTCGCGTTGCTTCGAATTAAACCACATGCTCCACCGCTTGTGCGGGCCCCCGTCAATTCCTTTGAGTTTCAGCCTTGCGGCCGTACTCCCCAGGCGGAGTGCTTAATGCGTTAGCTGCAGCACTAAGGGGCGGAAACCCCCTAACACTTAGCACTCATCGTTTACGGCGTGGACTACCAGGGTATCTAATCCTGTTTGCTCCCCACGCTTTCGCGCCTCAGCGTCAGTTACAGACCAGAAAGCCGCCTTCGCCACTGGTGTTCCTCCACATCTCTACGCATTTCACCGCTACACGTGGAATTCCGCTTTCCTCTTCTGCACTCAAGTCCCCCAGTTTCCAATGACCCTCCACGGTTGAGCCGTGGGCTTTCACATCAGACTTAAAGGACCGCCTGCGCGCGCTTTACGCCCAATAATTCCGGACAACGCTTGCCACCTACGTATTACCGCGGCTGCTGGCACGTAGTTAGCCGTGGCTTTCTGGTTAGGTACCGTCAAGGTACCGGCAGTTACTCCGGTACTTGTTCTTCCCTAACAACAGAGCTTTACGACCCGAAGGCCTTCATCGCTCACGCGGCGTTGCTCCATCAGACTTTCGTCCATTGTGGAAGATTCCCTACTGCTGCCTCCCGTAGGAGTCTGGGCCGTGTCTCAGTCCCAGTGTGGCCGATCACCCTCTCAGGTCGGCTACGCATCGTCGCCTTGGTGAGCCGTTACCTCACCAACTAGCTAATGCGCCGCGGGCCCATCTGTAAGTGTCAGCGTAAACCGACTTTCAGCTTTTCCTCATGAGAGGAAAAGGATTATCCGGTATTAGCATCGGTTTCCCGATGTTATCCCAGTCTTACAGGCAGGTTGCCCACGTGTTACTCACCCGTCCGCCGCTAATCTTGAGAAGCAAGCTCCTCAAGATTCGCTCGACTTGCATGTATTAGGCACGCCGCCAGCGTTCGTCCTGAGCCAGGATCAAACTCTCCGAGAAAGTTGATTTAGCTCATTTTGTTACGTTGGCTTAGTTTCATACGAAACTAATATTATTGTTTGTTGACGTTTTTGTTTGTTTAGTTTTCAAAGAACATTTACTCAATCGCCCAAAAGCGACTTCACTAATATATCATGTTTCTCAACTTAGTGTCAACAACTTTTTAAAATTTATTTTAAGTTGTTTACCGCTCGCTGAGGACAGGTATTAATATACCATGATAGATTAATGATTGCAATATAATTTTTAAACTTTTTATATTTAATAAGGCAAACTTTATTTCTTATACTCATAAAATAACCTTGAACTGTATATCTAATAAGAGAATAGCTTTTTTAATTTATATCCATTAAAATTAAGTTCTTCCATTCTTTTATGTTTTAAGAATAAATGAAAAAGAATATTTCCTTGATTTCATTTTCATTGTAAGATATTTCTATTCAATAAAAAAACCTTCAGTTAACAATGACACTTGTATTGGAAGTGAAATGAGATGAGTAATGCAGACATTGATATATTAATCAAACTAGGAATTTCTGCAGTTTTCGGACTGATTATTGGTCTTGAACGTGAATTAAAGAGAAAGCCAGTTGGCCTTAAAACAAGTCTTGTTATATCTGTTGTCAGTTGTTTGTTAACGATTGTTTCCATACAATCTGCCTATATGTTCCCAACCTCGGATGATGTGAAAATTACAATGGATCCACTGCGTCTAGCAGCTCAGATTGTATCTGGAATTGGCTTTTTAGGTGCAGGTGTAATATTAAGAAGAGGAAACGACAGTATTTCAGGCTTAACTACAGCTGCCATGATTTGGGGGGCTGCAGGCATAGGTATTGCCGTTGGTGCAGGTTTTTATATAGAAGCTTTTGCTGGAGTTGCTTTACTTATTATTAGTGTTGAATTTATCCCTTTTCTTATGAAGATTATTGGACCCAAACAGTTAAGAGAAAAAGAAATCAATCTCCAACTTTTTATAAGAGACCAAAGACAAATTGAAACTACTATTTCATTTTTAATAGAAAAAAAGTATATTATTCGCAGGCTCCGAATAAAGGATTTAGATAATGGAGATCATCTAGTTCAAATATTAGTGGCTGTTGATTATCGAGATAAAACTACAGAAGTTTATGCTGCTGTTTCGGCGATAGATGGTGTACAAAAAGTAGAAATTGAAAGTATTGGATAAGGGTAATAGCAAAATATTATCCTGTTTATAAAAATTTTCTCTTGCAAGATTTTTATAATCCAGATATAATTTCTCTTGTACCAATAATACTGGGGGCTTAGCTCAGCTGGGAGAGCGCTTGCATGGCATGCAAGAGGTCGTCGGTTCGATCCCGATAGTCTCCATACTTGAAAATCATTGCGATGCAGTGATTTTCTTTTTTTATGTCCTCTTTTATACATCATTAGGTAAATTTTCCTGTTTTTAGAAATTTTTCTTGCGTATTTTATTACCCTATTACTATAATAAGCAGTAGATTCATTTTTTGAAATTTTAGAATAATCTGTATTAGAGGTGATATATAAAGATAATATAAACCTAAGTTAGATATCATTCTGCCACAGTAATTTTTTTCTTCAACCAATGACCCACACTAATATTTTTTCCAAATGTTTTAAGAGTTCTTTTTAATGAAAGGGGGAAGCTTCCAATGGAGGCTCGGAAGACTAAACTTAATTCTGAAAGCGATTACAGTTCCATTGTTAACTCGTCATCATTTCAAACATTACTCTCCGAAAAGAAAAAGTTTATTATCCCAATCACCATCTTCTTTTTTTGTTTTTATTTTGCGCTGCCCATCCTTACTTCTTATACAACCATTTTAAATCATAAATTTATTGGCAGTATTACTTGGGCATGGGTTTTTGCTTTTCTACAATTCATTATGACTTGGGGTTTGTGTATGCTTTATTCAAAAAAGGCAGCTAGATTTGATGAATTAGCAAATCAGGTGGTTGAAGAAGGGGGGAATCGCCAATGAATACTCCCGCTTTTATTATGTTCCTGGGCATTGTTCTGGTAACCTTAGTTATTACTTATTACGCTTCTAAGAAAACAAAAAATGCAAGTGAATTTTATACAGCAGGCGGAGGTCTGACAGGATGGCAAAATGGAATGGCCATTGCTGGAGATTATATGTCGGCAGCTTCCTTCCTAGGAATTGCTGGTGCTGTAGCATTAACAGGGTTTGATGGATTTTTTTACAGCATTGGCTTCCTTGTTGCCTATTTAGTTGTTCTTTATTTAGTCGCTGAACCGCTCCGCAATTTAGGAAAGTATACTTTTGCTGATATGATTGCTGCCCGCTTCGATGCAAAAAAAATTCGGGGATTTGCTGCAATGAATACAGTGGCTATCTCCATCTTTTATATGATCGCCCAGCTTGTTGGAGCAGGTGCTCTTATAAAATTATTATTAGGTTTAGAATATACTACTTCTGTTTTGATTGTCGGGGTGTTAATGACCGTCTATGTTATTTTTGGCGGGATGCATGCAACAAGCTGGGTCCAGATTATTAAAGCCGTCCTTTTAATGGGTGGTACATTATTAATTTCAATTATTGTTTTTGCTAAGTTTAATTGGAGTATTACGGATATGTTTGCGCAAATGAAAACAGCAACACCTTTGAAAGAAGCCTTTTTAAATCCAGGTGTTAAATACAAAATAGGCCTTGATACTATATCCTTGAATATGGGACTAGTCTTGGGTACTGCTGGCCTGCCACATATTCTTGTCCGCTTCTTTACCGTAAAGGATGCGAAAACAGCGCGTTCTTCTGTTGTTTACGCGACATGGATTATTGGGATTTTCTATGTGATGACTATTTTCCTTGGCTTCGGTGCGGCAGCTTTTGTTGGAAACTCTGAAATTGTAGCTGCTAATCCTGCCGGAAATATGGCGGCACCTCTTTTAGCACAAGCGATTGGTGGTAATATGTTGTTTGCCTTTATTTCAGCTGTAGCTTTTGCCACCATTCTTGCAGTTGTCGCTGGACTTGTTTTGACCTCTGCATCTGCAGTTGCACACGATTTCTATAATGAAATTCTTCGTAAAGGGAAGGCAACCGAGAAACAACAGGTTAGCATGGCACGCTGGGCTGCAATTGGCGTCTCTGTCATATCCATTATTCTTGCTTTAGGTGCACAAACCCTGAATGTTGCATTCCTTGTATCACTTGCCTTTGCAGTAGCAGCAAGTGCGAACTTACCTGTCATTATTTACACGATTTATTGGAAACGGTTTAATACAACGGGAGCTGTTTGGGCGATGGTAGTGGGACTTATCTCTGCCATTGGTTTAGTCCTTATTAGTCCGAATGTCTTCAGTCCTGAAGTCGGAAAAGCTATTTTTGTAGGGAACCCACTCTTCCCATATACAACCCCAGGGATTGTTTCGATTCCTTTGGGATTTTTAGCCGGTTATCTGGGTACGATCTTCTCCAGCCAAAAAGCTGATGTGAAGAAATATGAAGAAGTTCTTGTTAAATCTAACACTGGGATAGGAATTCGCTAATATAAAAAATGGAACTGATATTTCCTCAGTTCCATTTTTTTATTTATTTTTTTCTGCCTGAACCCCTCTTTGAATTACTTCTAGTCAATGAACTTGAAGTAGTGTGTTTTCCTTTAGTAAAGGTTTGTTGTTTTCCCCGCTCAACTGATGAAGTTGCCCCCTTTTTTCTTGAATTCTCTTTCCGTTCAGGCTTGTTTTGACCCTCAGCCCTATTTTCGGTTTTACTCCTGCCCGTTCTTTGAACTTTGTTGTATTTATGGGTATCTCTAGTACCAGCACTACGCTCTTCTTTTTGAAAATGAGTACGCCCTTTATAGTGGTCTTTTTCATTGTTGGCGTTATCCAAGTTCTGTTTTTTTATCGAAATTTTAAGGTCTTTTTCGATTAATTCTAGTGTGGGTTGATCGGAAGTAGTGTATAACGTAAGAGCCAATCCCGTCATTCCTGCCCTGCCTGTTCGACCAATTCGATGGATATAGCTCTCAGCGTCTTGAGGAATATCATAGTTATATACATGGGTTACACCCTCAACATCCAGCCCCCTTGCAGCCACATCTGTGGCAATCAATAGTTGGATCTCCGCATCTCGAAAGCGTTTCATGACTTGTTCTCGTTTGGACTGTGATAAATCTCCATGCAATTCATCGCAAGAGTACCCTTGAGCTTTTAAACCGTCATATAGTTTACTAACTCTTCGTTTCGTCCGGCAAAAAATAACAGCTAAAAAAGGGCGATGTTCTTCTACTAATTGAATCAGCGTTGCTTGCTTTGCCCGATCAGTGGTATGGATAGCCATTTGCTTGACATTTTCAGCAGGACCTTGTGTTTTTTCTACTTGAATGTATTCTGGTTGATCCATATGTTTTGCTGCTAGTTTCCGAATTTCCGGCGGCATCGTTGCAGAGAATAACATCGTTTGTCGGTACTCAGGTGTTTCCCTAATAATATCTTCTACTTCACCTAGAAACCCAATATGAAGCATTTGGTCGGCCTCATCTAAAACTAAGAAAGATACTTCCGATAATCTTATCGTTTCTCTCCTGATATGATCTAACAACCGGCCAGGTGTCCCCACCACAATTTGCGGATTCCTTTTTAATTTTTTTAACTGTTTCGCGACATCTTGTCCCCCATAAACTGCTAAAACAGCTATCCCCTCCATATTAGCAACTAACTTTTCTACTTCTTCCGTAATTTGCAGTGCTAATTCTCTCGTAGGTGTGACAATTAATGCCTGAACATGCGTTGCTTCTCGATCAATTTTTTCAAGGATTGGCAAAATAAAGGCAAATGTTTTCCCAGTACCCGTTTGCGCTTGTGCAATTACATCGTTCCCCTTCATGACAAAGGGAATGGCTTGCTCTTGGATGGGTGTTGGTTTTGCAATCCCATAACCACGTAATTGTTCCACTAAAGTTTCTGAAATACCTAATGTTAAAAAGTCTGTCAAATAAACCCCTACCTTCCAAATAACCTATTCACTAATATTGATAGTTTATCGAAACAATTGCAAATATACATTGTTAATATTTGAAAAAACTAAGAGAAATCTGACAACAGTGTTGCCTTTTCCATTTAAAAGCCTTATAATTTCGATAAAACCAACTTAATCAATCGGAATAGTTTAAATAAACAAATGGAGGGGTATGATGAACCAACAAAGTTTTCTCATCATTCATGGATTAGGCGGCAGTGGACCAGATCATTGGCAAACATGGTTAGCTCAAGAATTAACAAAAAGAAATTATCATGTTTGTTACCCAACTTTTTCACAGTTCCAATCACCAAATAAAAAGGTTTGGCTGGAAGAATTAACGGAGGCAATCCAAACCATTCCAGCTGGTTCTCAACTTACAGTAATTACCCATAGTTTAGGATGCTTCCTATGGCTTCATTATGCAGCGAGTCACCCAAAGAGGACTGTCAAGCAAGCGATCCTCGTTGCACCGCCATCTCCATCTGTTGTTCTTACAGAAGCAAAATCCTTTTATCCTGTACCATTATTGGAAAAACATCTAAATAAAGCAGCAGAAGCTTCATTATTTGTCCACTCATCAAATGATCCATATTGTAATATGGAGGATGCGAAAAACTACTTAAAGCTTGCTTTTCCTTCGATTGTTTTACCAAATGCCGGGCATATAAATACTGATTCAGGGCACGGAAAATGGCCTTGGATATTGGACCATTGCCTTTCACATGAAAATATAGCTTTGAATAGATAGCCTGAAGGAGTGACTGCCACTCCTTCTTTATTTTTGTCGTAAAATTAGTTCATTCTTTTTTATGGTAAACTAAAATTATTATAGTTGTTTTTTCAATGAGTATTAATCGATTATATATATACAAAGGAGAAGATTTTCTGTGGATTTGCATCAACTGTATGTATTTACGAAAGTAGTGGAGCATAAAAGTTTTTCTAAAGCAGCAGAAGATATCTTTTTAAGTCAATCTACTGTCAGTTCCCATATACAAGGCCTCGAGAAAATGCTGGGGATGAAACTGTTTGATCGTGTTGGCAGGGAAAGTATCCTTACTCCACAAGGAGAACGTTTGTATCAGTGGGCTCTTCAGCTATTACTCCTAAAAGATCAAGCACTGCTCGATTTAAAGCAAGGGATGACAGAGCTTCAAGGAATGATTCGAATTGCAACAAGTTCTGTTCCAGGACAATTTATGATACCTAAAATGGTTAAACAATTTAGACAACAATATCCTGATGTAACCTTTCATATTAACCAGTTCTCTTCAAGAATTGTTGCGGAAAGGGTATTGAATGGATCTGTTGATATGGGGATATTAGGTCAAAAATTTGATGACGATAAACTTTGCTATATTCCTTTAATGAAGGAGAAATTAGTTCTAGTTACCTCAAACGAAGTTGAATTAATAGAACCTGTATCCATTCAAAATCTGTTAGCTTTCCCTTTTATTATGAGGAATTCTGATTCTGGAACAAATGCCTTACTAGAGCGGTTCCTGAAAAAACATAAAATAGCAAAAGATAAATTAAACATCATTTCCTATATTGAGGATGGACAGAGCTTAATTCAATTTGTCATACAGAATGTGGGGATTTCCATCATTTCAGAAGTTGCTGCGAACGAATATGTAAATAATCATATGCTTAGGATGTATAACATCGAGGGTTTTGATGTTGAAAGGTATTTTTATCTTGTCTACAATAAGAACAAAACGCAATCGATTGTAGCTAAGATTTTCATAGAAGGTGCGACTGATTTACTTTAACTTGACATCTGCTTTTAACACGAGGTTTTCATCGGCCACTTCACAATTATCTGGTATCTTAAAGGGCGTAAAGTTTCCATATAATTTTGAGGAGTAAATAAAAATGTAAAAGGGGAGAACCTTTTGTTCTCCCCTTTTATATGCGAGTTCCGATTTCTTTTAACTTTTTTTTATCGATTTTTCCTACATGCGTTTTGGGCATTTCCTTTAAACGAATGAATTTTTTCGGGATCTTGTACTTGCCTAGTTTTACCCCGCAATATATCTTAAATTCTTCATCTTGTATGTTTGTGTTATCCATTAAGGTTATGAACGCTACAACCAATTCACCCCATTTTTCTTCAGGAAATCCGATTACGGCCACTTCATCAATAGCAGGGTGTGCCGCTAGCCAATGCTCTACTTCAAGTGGATAAACATTCTCCCCTCCCGTTATGATCATATCCTTTTTTCGTCCGACAATATAATAAAAGCCAGCTTCATCCCTTTTCGCAAGATCCCCCGTATGAATCCAGCCATCCATGACCGTTTCCTTTGTAGCCCGTTCGTTATTCCAATAAAATGAAAAAGAATGTTTTCCATTAATTAATAATTCTCCGACCTCGCCCGGCTTCGCCTCGCTCCCATCAGATTTTACTAACTTTATCGAGTTAAACAGCATTGGCTTGCCAACAGATCCACGTCTGACTTGTGCATCTTCCGGACTAATGTAAAAATTATTCGGCCCTGCCTCTGACAGTCCATATCCCTCCTTAAAGGAAAGCCCCTTGTTTTGAAATGCTTCGTATATTGGCAAAGGACAGGGAGCGGCTCCAGAGAGGAATATTTTCATAAACGGAAAACTGGTATGCTGAAATTCATCTAATTGTATCAACATATGATACATGGTCGGGACAAGGAGAATGATGGTGCAGCGATAATGATTAAGGGAGTGCACCGCTTTTTGTCCAGTAAATATCTCTCCAATTACAACGGTTCCTCCTATCATGAGAATGGGAATACTCAAAGCATTTAACCCGCCCGTATGGAACATTGGCATGTAGTTGATTGTAATATCCTCACTGGTTAAACCCCAGCTTAAAATGGTATTAATGGCATTCCACATAATGGATTGATGGCTTAATACGACACCTTTTGGCTTACCAGTTGTCCCGCCTGTGTAAATGATTGCCAGTGGGTCGGTTTCAAGCAGCTGTCCACTGAAACTATCATCAAGTGGATAGGAAACCAGTTCTTCATAACCGTCATCTCCTATTAAAAAGGAACTTAAGCTAAAATTAGTTAGGGGTTGATACAAGTCTTTAAATTCCTGATGAATTCCTAAAAGGGCTGGTGTGCAATCCCCCAATATTTCCTTTATTTCATGCACGGATAAGCGCCAATTTAGGGGAACAAAGATGGCCCCAATTTTACTGCAGGCAAACAATACATCGAAATAGCTAATATGGTTGGGTGATAGTATAGCAATCCGATCGCCTTTTTTAATGCCGCAGGCTTGAAGCCAGCTGGCAAGCGATTTTGCCCTATTATTTAAACCTTCAAATGTCCAGGATTTGTTCGTGTCTTCTTCTATAATCGCCTCTTTTTTCGGAGATACTCTTGCTCTATTTTCCAGCCAATCCAGTTCCCACCTCACCGAACAATCGCTCCTTCACTACTAGATGGAATCATTTTACTGAGATTCGGTTACAAGGAAGTTACAAACTAATAACTTGCTAGTTATTGCATCTAGTTAGCAAAGTTTCTTTTATAAGGCTTATTAACGACCGTCACAAATTCAGGGGAGTCTATAGAGTTTATTGACAATCGCCAACCAAGAAAAGGTTTCTCCTTGACCTGACCGAACATTGGCTCCACTTCGGACACGACCGTGCTTGTTTCCCCTTGACCTGTCCGAACTTAGTTCCACTTCGGACAACGATCGTGCTTTTCTCCCTCTGACTGTCCGAACTTTGCTCCACTTCGGACAACGATCGTGCTTTTCTCCCTCTGACTGTCCGAACTTCGCTCCACTTCGGACACGATTGTGCTTGTTTCCCCTTGACCTGTCCGAACTTAGTTCCACTTCGGACAACGATGGGTGCTTTTCTCCCTCTGACTGTCCGAACTTCGCTCCACTTCGGACACGATTGTGCTTGTTTCCCCCTGACCTGTCCGAACTTTGCTCCACTTCGGACACGATCGTGCTTGTTTCTCCTTGACCTGTCCGAACTTTGCTCCACTTCGGACACTATCGTGCTTGTTTCCCCTTGACCTGTCCGAACTTTGCTCCACTTCGGACACGATCGTGCTTGTTTCTCCTTGACCTGTCCGAACTTTGCTCCACTTCGGACACGACCATGCCAGTTTCCCCTTGACCTGTCCGAACTTAGCTCCACTTCCGACACGATCGTGCTTGTTTCTCCTTGACCTGTCCGAACTTTGCTCCACTTCGGACACTATCGTGCTTGTTTCCCCTTGACCTGTCCGAACTTTGCTCCACTTCGGACACTATCGTGCTTGTTTCCCCTTGACCTGTCCGAACTTTGCTCCACTTCGGACACTATCGTGCTTGTTTCCCCTTGACCTGTCCGAACATAGGCTCCACTTCGGACACGACCATGCTTGTTTCCCCTTGACCTGTCCGAACTTTGCTCCACTTCCGACACGATCGTGCTTTCTCCCCCTGACTTGTCTGAACTTAGTTCCACTTCGGACACGACCATGCTATTTTCCCCTTGACCTGTCCGAACTTTGCTCCACTTCGGACACGGGTATGCTTGTTTCTCTCTGACCTTCCGAACTTTGCTCCACTTCGGACACATTCGTCCTTGTTTCCCCCTGACCTGTCCGAACTTAGCTTCACTTCGGACACGATCATGCTTGTTTCTCCTCGGCCTGTCCGAACTTGTTTTGGAGTACCCCAAACTCGTAAATTCTGGTAATAATAAAAAACGACCCGAAAGGTCGCTTTTACTATCACATCATGATTCCGCCATCAACATGAAGCACTGTCCCATTAATGTAATTCGATTCATCAGAAGCAAGAAATAAATAGGCGTTCGCAATATCCTCCGGCTTCCCTAAGCGGGCTAATGGGACCATACTCTTCATTTGATCAAGGACTTTATCAGGAACCTTAGCCGTCATCCCAGTTTCAATAAACCCAGGTACCACCGCATTGACGTTTATTCCTTTTCGTCCAAGTTCCTTTGCCCAAGTTTTCGTCATCCCAATTACGCCCGCTTTTGTTGCCGCATAATTCGTCTGACCAACATTTCCATACACTCCTGTGACAGAGGACGTACTAATAATTTTTCCTTTTCCCCTTTCAAGCATCGATGGTAATACCGCTTGTGTACAATGAAACACTCCTGTTAGGTTAACATCGAGCACCTTTTGGAAGTCCTCAACCGACATCTTTGACAACATTGCATCCCTTGTAATCCCAGCATTGTTAATTAGGATATCAATGTTTCCAAAGGTTTCACGCACTTTTTCCACCATTCCATCTACACTGACACGGTCAGCAACATCTACTTGGAAAAAAGTAATCTCATAACCTTTTTCTCGTAATTCATGAGCACGTTTTTCTCCTTGTTCCACATTAAAGTCAGCCATAGCAACCTTTGCGCCTTCTCTAGCAAATACTTCTGCAGCCTTCAATCCAATTCCACTGGCTGACCCAGTGATAATAGCCACTTTACTTTGTAATCTCATTTCTGTTCCCCATCCTCCAAAAATTGTGTCATCGCGGTTAATAATTGCGCCAGGTCATCTACCAACGGGGAATGCCCACAATTCTTTAGTTCGACGAACTTTGCTTTTTCCCCCAAGTCTTCTACGATTTCTTTAGCCATTTCTGCCGTTACCACCAAATCTCGGTCTCCCTGTAATACCAGTACTGGGATAGTAATATCGTCCACTTGACCTGTTCCATCCACAAGTCCATTATGGTAATGGCTGATATTGAATGTGTTATTTGCATGATGTACTTCAGCTATGTTCCGCTGGGTTCTCATATCTTGAACATACTCATCATAATGTTCAGGTGAAGGCTGATTATGCGTATAAATAACAGAATTCCAGATGAGCTTTAATAATTCAGTATTATTAGTATCGTAGGCTGTTTGGACCGGAAGTGTTTTACCTATATCTTGTTTAATCTCCTCATGTGTTGTAAATCGCCTCGGCTCATCATTGGCATGTAACATTCCATCGAATGGGTAGCCCCTCGTTGACTCTGATTCTACTAAAATCAATTTATTACAGTAGCCGGGATAATCTGCAACAAATTGCATCGAAACTGCCCCACCTGTTGACCAGCCAACCATGGCAAAGTCTTTTAACCCAATTTCATCAACAAACAGTTTTACATCGTCTGAAAAATCCTTTATTGACATAATAAGCTTGTTATATGTGGAGCCTCCAAAGCCGCGTAAATCCACTGCATAGAGCTTATATTTAGGATCCATATGATCCAGAACAAGATCCCAATGCTTGGATGAGGTCATATTTCCGTGAATTAATAACACCTTTATTTCCCCGCCATCCCTTTCTCTGTAGGCAAGTGTTTCCCCATTCGATAGAAGGACTTCCTTCATAAGTATGTTAACCATATTAAACACCCTTTCCCCATTTAATGGTTGCAGCTCCCCATGCATAACCGATCCCCGCACTAACAAACACTACGATGTCGCCATCTTTCACTTTTCCCGCTTCTAAGGCCAGTTCCAATGACAAGATTTGATCAATTTGCCCAATGTGGCCATACTCTTCAAGATAAATAGATTGATTTTCGGACAAACCTAATTCCTTTAAAACATATTCATGGGCTGACTTTTTCATGTGAAGAATAGCCAAATAGGAAATATCTTCTTCCCGATAGCCGCTTTTTTTGACAGAATTACGAATCACTTTTAAAAAGTTATCCATTGATTTCTGTTCTAATCGTTGTTTCATCCCCTCTGGATCGAGCACATCCAGCTTATTTAACCGCTGTTCAATAGCCTCTATCGTAATCGGATTCTTTGTTCCACCGGAAACAACGACCACATCTTCTGAAAAAGAACCATCTGTGATCAGTTCCGTTTCTAATAAAAGATTTTCGTTATATCCTTTTCTTAAAAGTATGGCACCCCCGCCAGCAGCTAGATTATACATAAACCTAGTCCTCGGATTCTCGTAATCAATGAAATCGACATTTCGATACCCGCCTGCTAGCAGAACTGTACGAATATCAGGGTCTGCCATCATCATATATTTAGCAACTTTTAAAGCCATAACCGTTGTTCCACATCGTAACGCGACATCAAACGCCCAGGCATTTAAAGCTCCGACTTCTTCTTGAAGTTTTATTCCCGCCGTCCAAAGCGGATACTCCTTATGCTCCTCGCCAATATAAATCACCAAATCAATTTCAAGCGGGTCAATTCCCGCTTTAATAATTGCTTGTTTGGCGGCCTTAATCCCCATTTCACAAGTATGGTCCCCAGAACCGGGAATATGTTTTTTCTTAATGCCCATTTTTTCTTCGACAACTAGTTCAGGGATCCCTGCCAGTTGTGCTATTTCTTTACCAGTGACAAATTCTTCGGGTAAATAGGTACCTATACTGAGAATTCCAATTTGCATTCAATCACCTACTCATCTAAGCTTCTTCTGCCATTTCCTTCATAAAATTCATTGCTTCTTCAATCGACTCAAATAACGTTTCCCTGTCCTCTTGAACATGCGTTACCTTGATTCTCCATTGTTTTCTACCAGTGTCTCTCTCAACGGCGGCTAATTGAAAACGGACAACGAAGGAGGCAATTTGATTGATATCCATTAGTTCCTCCTTCTATCCCGCCACTTTTTCTTCTTTTTTGACGGAATGCTGTTTTTTACGTTTCCATGATAAGGTGCTCAATGTCCCGACAATCCCTTTTGGGAAAAACATAACAACTAAAATATAAATAATCCCAAAGAAAATAATCCAGCGTTCAAATATCACATGTTCCTTAGCTAGTTGTGTCAACCAATCATGAGCAAATTCAATTAACCCGGCACCAATAATAGCACCAATCAATGTTCCCACTCCGCCAATAATCGTAATTAATAAAGCATCTATCGTGAGATCCATTGAAAACACACTAGTATTAACAAATCGAAGAGAAATCGCATATAAAATTCCCGCCACGCCAGCTAAGACGCCGGAAAGTACACTCGCGGCAATTTTATAATGCAGCACCTGAAATCCCAACGATTCTGTTCGCTGCTCGTTTTCCCTAATGGCTTGGAGTACCTTGCCAAGCGGGGAATTGGTAAATCGCTTTAGGATAAGAAAAACGGCCACCATAGAGAGTAAACAAAGTAAATAAAAATTAGTCCGGTCGATAAATTGGTCAGGTACACGAAAAGTGAATCCATCATTTCCATAGGTCATTGTCCGCCACTTTTCAGCTAAGACAAGGAATAGACCGGATAATGACAAGGTTAGCATTGCATAAAAATGGCTTTTTAGACGAAGTGTCAACAAACCGACGATAAAACTTACCAGTGCCGTAAGTGCTATTGTTGTTAGCACTGCTAATAAAAAATAGAACATGGTCGGTTCAAATTGCTTCATAAAGATACCCATGGAATAGGCACCAATTCCAAAAAACATCGCATGTCCAAAGGAAACTATTCCAGTAAAACCTAATAACAAGTCATAACTCATTGCAAAAATAGAGAACACAAATATTTGTGTTAGCAAGATTAAGAGATTTCTTGATTCATACACAAATGGCAAAAGGAGCAGAAATGCCGAGATGACTAATAGAATGGCTGTCATTCGATTACCTTGAATAAACCTCATATCCTCACCCCTTCGCTCCAAATAAACCCTGCGGTCGAATAATTAATACAATCGCCATGAGGAGCATATTAACGGCTAATGATAAATCTGGAACATAGTAAGCCATAAAGGAACCAGATAGGCCCACTAAAATAGCAGCTAAAACTGAGCCTTTAAAATTGCCCATTCCTCCTATTACCACCACAATAAATGCTAAAATGGCGAACTCCATCCCCATCCCGGCATGTATGACCCCGGAATAAGGACCAAGCAGCATACCACCAAGTGCGGCCATCCCAGCACCAATCATAAATACAAACATAAATACCTTTTGAATATTGATGCCAAGGGCTTGAACCATTTCTTTATTCATTACACCTGCTTGAACAACAAGGCCGATTTTTGTTTTTTTCAGGACAAATTGGACACCTGCAAAAATGAGGAAGCCCACTAAAATGATAAAGGCTCGATACTTAATAATGATTACATCACCAATTTCCCAGCTTCCCTTTAAATAATCAGGGGGTGAGGCGGTAATCTGATTGGGCCCCCATATCACCTTGAGCATTTCAGATAATACCAGCATAAGACCAAGGGTAATTAAAATTTGTTGCACATGATTTCCATAAACAGGTTTAATAATCCACTTTTCCGTTAGGATGCCTAGCAGAAATCCTGTTAGAACGGCGCCAATAATTCCAATTACAAAGCTGCCAGTTTTCCCATAAATCCAAAGTCCACTGTATGCTCCCCAGGCAAATAAGCCGCCATGTGCAAAATTCAGTACATCCATTAAACCGAATATGAGCGTTAAACCAGCTGCTAGTAAAAAGATAAGCATGCCTGTTGCCAACCCATTCAGCGTTAAATTGATCATCAAATCCACTAAGAGGTTCCCCCTTTCTTAGGCAATCCCTAAATATTTTCGTTTCATTTCTTCATCTTCTTTTAATTGCTTCATGGTGCCATGACTGACCGTTCTTCCATCATCAATAATGTAAAAACAATCTCCAATCGTGCTCGCCATCATGAAATTTTGTTCCACCAACACAATCGTGGTTTGATCTTTCATTTGTAGAATCGATTCCATGACCTTTTCCACCACAATCGGGGCCAGCCCTTTACTTGGTTCATCAATTAACAACAGTTCATTTTCATTAACATACGCTCGCGCAATAGAAAGCATTTGTTTTTGTCCACCGCTTAACAGCCCGCCAGGTTTCTTCCAAAACTTCTTCAAATCCGGGAACAAATCTAAAATCCAATCCATTCGTTTAGCGGTTTCATCATTCTCCTTTTGAATGGCAACTTTCATATTTTCTTCGACTGTTAATCCTCCAAAAATCCCCTGATCCTCAGGAACATAACCGATTCCCTTATTCGCAATCGAATAGGTTGGCAATGACTGGATCGTTTCACCTTTAAACGTAATCGTTCCTTTTGAAGCAGAATTTAGGCCCATAATGGTCCGTAAGGTTGTTGTCTTTCCAGCGCCGTTTCTTCCCAGCAGCACGGTTACTTCGCCTTTTTTCACTTCAAAAGAAACACCTTGAAGGATATGATATTGACCAATATGGGTCTCCACATTATCAAGTTTCAACAGGTCGTTCATCAAAATGACCTCCTAAATAGGCAGACTGAACAGTTTCATTTTTCATGATTTCTTCTGGTGAACCATCAGCCAATAACCTCCCATTAAATAAAACCATTACCGAATCTGATAAGTCCAAAATCATATCCATCTTGTGTTCAATCAGGATAATCGTGCGGTTTCCTTGTTCTTTTATTTTTCTTATCACTTCTAAAATAGCTGGAACTTCTTCGAGAGACATCCCTGCTGTCGGCTCATCTAGTAAAAGAATCTCTGTCTCAAGTGCAAGCAGCATCGCGATTTCAAGTTTCCGTTTTTCACCATGAGCCAGATTAATCGCCAATGACTCCTTTTTATCATCTAAGAGAACTAGCTTGAGCCATTCTAATGCCTTTTCTTCAAAGGCACGATATTTCTTATGATGAAACAGCATCTGGTAACGAATTCCTGCTTGCGATTGCACGGCTAACCTAACGTTTTCTAATACCGTTAAATTGGGAAATACATTTGTAATTTGAAAAGAACGGCCGATCCCCGCTCGTGTGCGGTTTGTGGAAGAAAACTTCGTAATATCTTTTCCCCGAAAATAGATACTCCCTTTTGTGGGTGTTAGCTGGCCGCTTAAGAGATTAAAAAAGGTTGTTTTTCCAGCCCCATTGGGCCCGATAATGGACTTAAAGTGTTTTTCTGGAACGGAAATACTAACAGAATCCACCGCCGTATGACCGCCAAATGTAATCGATAAACCATTCGTTTCAATAAGTGTAGTCATTCGTTTCACCACCTAGATTGTTAGCGTTTATAAATAAGGAAGAGGGTGACCATGTTTCATTCGGTCCAACCCTCATCTTTGGTTTTGGAGTTAAAGTTATTACTTATTGCGTATCGGTGGTGCTGTTTCATCAGGAGACAATTCCCTAATAAGAACTGGCACTGGGTATGGCACGCCATCTTTCTTTACTAATTTAATTGCATACAAGGTTTGCAAGGCCTGATGATCCTCAGGGCGATACGTCATTTTACCTTTTGGAGTATCAAAGCTCATGCCTTCCATTTTTTCAATTAATTTATCTGCATCTGCATTTCCGTTTGTTTTCTTTAATGCTTCTACAATAGAAATGGCAGCGCTCATACCGCCAGGTGTAAATAAATCTGGAACATCACCGTTGAATCGCTTTTTATGCTCAGTTACAAGCCAGTCGTTAATTTTATTTTTCGGCAGGTCATGATAATAGACCGTAAACCCTTCCATACCAATTAACGGTTCCATAGTTGATAAGGCAGCAATATCCGGGGCTCCTGTTGAAATCTTGATTCCTTTTTCTTGAACCTTCATATCTGAAAGCTGTTTCCATGGCGAGTTGGCGCCTGCCCAAACGACAAATAAGTAATCAGGCTTGGCATCAACGATTTTTTGAATGTTCGACGTAAAATCTGTCGCAGCAGGATCTGCATATTCTTCCTTCACAATTTCAGCGCCAAGCTTCTTCGCCGCTTCCTTAAAGGCGGCGACTCCGTCACGGCCAAAGGAATAATCCGGTGCAAGGGTCGCAATTTTCACTCCTTTTTTGGCAATGGCCGCTGCACCAGCAACTGCATCCTGTGAAGAGTTACGTGCTGAATGGAAAATATACTTATTAAACTCTGAACCTGTAATACTATCAGCCGCAGCTGGTTCCACCACCATTACCTTTTGGTATTCCTCTGCTAATGGCAAGACTGCCAACGTGTCGGCAGAACTGGAGGATCCAACCAGAAAATCAACCTTATCTTCTTCTAATAGCTTGGTTGCTTTTTGAACGGCTACTTCCGGCTTGGTTTCCGTATCTTCTACAATGAATTCTATTTTTCTTCCGGCAACTTCCATCTTTCCGTCTGTTGCATAATCAAGCCCGAGCTCAAACCCTCTTAATGTTTGTTTACCGTAAGCTTCTAGTGCACCCGTCTTGGAGGCAAGCACACCAATTTTCACCGGCTCTTTATTTTCCGTTTTCTTTTCACCAGTCTCCTTTGGCGCTGATGATGATTTGTCAGAACTACAAGCGCTTGCGAACAACATCATAAAAATAAGTAAACCTAATAATGCCCATCTACTACGGTACCCCTTCACTCTTTTTCCCCCTTAAAAAATGTGATTGTAAAACTTGCCATGCGTTGATCTTAGGATAGGAGAAGGCAGTTACAGGGGAGTTACAAAAAAACAGCCCCAAGTTTTAGGGCTGCTCAATGGAATTCATTATACTTTCTGATTCGGTAATCATTGTGTACATATGTTTTGTAGGTTCTAGCGGCGATACACCCAATTCTTCCTCCAGGACCTCTGTACATTTTTGATACCACTTCATTGCTTGTGGACGATTATTTTTTCGATAATAACAATACATCAGTAAGCGGTAGGCTTCTTCCCAGGTTCGATCACGTTCCAAAATTTTCTCGCACCAATTAATCGTAAGATCATATTGTTCACGGCGCACCATTAATTGCGCCATCTTTTCAGCACCTCGTAAGAAATATACAAGCATGCTCTCTCTTTTACTAATACACCAATCATCATACCGGCGATCTGGCAGATAGTCTCCGAGATATAGTGCCAATCCTCTTTCAAGGAAAGATATCACCTTTTCTTGATTGGTTTCATTTAAGCCCATTTGAATGAACTCTTGAAATTGAACAGTATCTACTTCGATTCTTGCCTGTGGATTTAACCCATAAAACATTCCATCCCGGATGACAAAAAATGGAGCAGCTCGCGGCTTACGCAATGGCTCAAGAACATGATGAAGACTATTCAGAGCCACTTTAAAATCACGATCCGCACTTTTTTTATCTTGATAGGACCACAAAGTTTGGATAATTTCTTCTTTGGCCATTAAATCATTGGATGTAATCAACAATTGAAATAGTTCCTTTGCCTTTTCTCTTTGCCAATCTCTGTCTCCAACCTCTTTCTCACCAAGCCATAGTTTGAACTGTCCCAAAGTTTGAACACGAAGCGAATAACCGGGATGGGCATCATAGGTGGTAATCCCCATGGAGTCGAGAATTTTAGCAGCATATGAAGGGTGAACTTCCTCCTTTATACACTCTATTAACATTGGCACAAATACTTGTAAATCCCTTGGACTGAAAACAGAACGATGATGAAAGAAGAACTCATACTCGTGGATTTGAATGAGATCCAAACATTCATTTATGCATTCCCTAAATACATCTTGTTTTTTTTCTAAAAAATAAAGATAGGAAAGCCAAAACTTGCTAAGCATTTTTCCAAACGAGTCTTCACAATGGTAAAAAAGGGAATCGGTTTTATTCAAGAAATCGAGTGCCTTCTGGGGTCGTTCATTGTAAATGCACGTAATCCCCATGCACAGCGTAATTAAGGCTGAAAGCCAGACGTCATGCACCTTTTCAGTTTCTAGAAGCGCCTTCCTTCCAACTTCTAACGCACGTTCAAGTTCTCCCCTTGTCCCATATAAAATACAAAGTCCCATCAATGGCTCAGCCTTACCTCTGTCAACATTGAGCTGGCCCATAATTTCTAATGCCGTTTGATAGCAATTTTCGGCTAACTGTGAATCATATTTATTCAGAATTTGCACTGCGTGGCCCATGCGGATCCAGCCGCATGCCTCAACAAACGGGGATTTTGCACATATCCCCTGCTGAATACCTGCTTGGGCAAGCTCCTTTGCTTTTAAACCGTTACCTGTAAAGGCTTCAATTAGAGATAGTAATAAATCTGTCTCTCTGTGTGCCTGCGGCAGTGTGGTTTCGGCAGTATCTTTAATCTCTTCTTTTTTTATTAAAAGAACCTTTTTAGCATCTTCAAATCGACCTGTTCGTAAATATAATCTAGCTTCTAAATTCCCATCAAGATCACGAACCTTGGCATCCTTTGTTTTACGAATCCATTTTTCAGCCTCAGAAGCTTTTCCAGAGTTTAATAGATTTTCAGATAGTAATTGGTATAGTTTCCCTTTCCCTTCAACTCCCCCTGGATATTTCTCGCGGTAGGAAATAGCTTCTACTAACAGTTTTTCAGCATGCTGCGGCTGAATAGTGTCAAGATATATTTTGGCTTTCCCCTCTAATGACAGGCTCATGCCTAGATCATCTTGTTTTATCTCAGCACCCCGAAAAGCCTTATCATAACAAGCCTCTGCTTCCTTGTATTGTGAGCGGTAACGATAAATTTCTGCTTTCAAATACCAAAGAAGATAGTACAATTCCATCTCCGCATCGGGTAGAAGCACTAATTGATCATATAAGCTTTCTAATTTCCCACTTTCAAGCATCCTGATCCCATTCTCGTGTAAAATGGAGGCAACCGCCTTATGGAGCTGAATTTTCTTATAATGGTGAAGGGCTTCCTCCCACAACTGTCTTTTTTCAAAATAACGCGCACATTTTTCATGAAGTGATACATAATGATTTGGATTACTTTTTTGAAAAGTATCTTCAAGAAACTCTTTAAATAATGCATGATAACGATAATGGGTTAATCCCACTTTTTGAATAAATAGATTTCGGTCTTTTAATTGCTCTAACATACTAGAAGCTCCTTGTAACCCGATTACTTCATCACAAATCTCTTCTTCTATTTCTTCAAATATAGATGTTTGTTCAAGGAATTGCTGAATGATGGGCGGCTGCTTTGAAAAGACTTCCATCACTAAATATTGAAAAAAGTCCTGCAGTGACTGTGAGGAATGGTGTAAAAGTGTAGAAATATCCTTTTGTAACGGGATTTGCGTGGCAATCATGCATAAGGCGATAATCCATCCTTCAGTCAATTGATAGATAGATTGTAAATAGTCTGGTTCTAGATTTAATCCATATAAGTCTGTTAATAACAGCTCCATTTCTTCCATCGTTAAAATTAAATCCTGTCTTGTTAGTTCTAAAAGCTGTCCACAAACCTTCATTTTTGTGAGATGCTTCCATCCTGGGCGGCTGCGGCTCGAAATCACAATATGTAAATTGGAAGGGATGTGTTCAAGCAATTTTTCCATCCAACTATTAATCGTATAGGAATGTTCGATTTGATGGAAATCATCGAGGATTAACGTAACCTCAGTATTAGTCTCGAGAACTTCATTAACAAAAAGAGAACATAAGATGCTTAATTCCTCTTCACGAATATATCGATCAATTGTATTTATATAAGCAGATAGTTCCGTTCCAAAAGAAGGAACAACTTTTTCCAAGGCATGAACAATATAGGAGAGGAAGGGAAGGATGTCGTCATCCATCGAAGAGATGGAGTACCAACAGCCTGGAAGCTTTTCATCCCTCATAAACAAAGCAAGTGCCGTACTCTTTCCAAAACCTGCCCCGGAATGAATAATTGTCAGCGGATATTCAGGTATCTTTTTCAATTTCTGTGTAAGCTTTGCCCGTCTGATAAAGTCGTCCTTTACAGCAGGAATGCGAAGTTTTGTTTGAATAATCGGCAGCTTCACTTTTTGTCCTCCTTCCTATTTCCACAATATTTACACTATTTTACCATATTGTAAATATTATGGGTATGTTATTCCACATATATCATTTTTCGTGTCATCCCACCGTCTACGACTAAATTAATCCCGGTGACAAAATTATTTTCTTGGTCCGTTAAGTAAAGACAGGCCCGGGCAATATCACTTGGTTTGCCGACCCGATTAGAAAAATGCTGTCTATGGTCTGCTTCGCTTAATTGTGAGTCTTCACCATTATGAATCCAACCTGGTGAGATGGCATTTACGGTAATTTCGTCTTTACTCAATGAAGCGGCAAGTGCATGGGTGATCGCGACTATTCCCCCTTTTGATGCTCCATATGCTTCTGAGTTCGGCTCTGACATGAGGGCGCGGGTTGAAGCGATGTTCACAATAGATCCCCCATTTTCAAGTTCTCGCATCATTTTAGCTGCTTCACGGGAGCAAAGAAAGACACTCCGCAAATTCGTATTGATCACATCATCCCACTCTTCAATCGTTAATTCATAAGGGGATTTAAACACGCCTATGCCTGCATTATTGATTAAGATATCAATTTTACCAAAGGTCTGTTTGGTTACTTCAAATAAATGGAGTATGTCACCTTCCTTCCTCACATCTGTTTGTACAAAAAGAACTTCTCCACCAGTTTTTTTCATTTCTTCAGCAGCCATTTTACCTGAATCACTATCCAGATCAGCTATAACTACCTTTGCCCCCTTTCCTGCATAAGCACTGGCTACGCCTCGGCCAATTCCGTTGGCTGCACCTGTCACAATAACCACCTTATTGGAAAAATCCATCATTGTCTCCTCCATTCAATTTATGTACTTCTTCTATCATATAACATTGAAAAATACAGTACAAAACACTAACTTTTCATAGTGTATCGATTATTCGTTTGCCGGCATGACCGTATTATTGTACAAAGAATTTATTATAGATGGAAATTTTTTCTTAGTAATAAATAGTTCGGACGAGAAAAACTATGTATAAGTACAAAATATTAAGGAGGATGACTATGCCTGAAAAATGCTTTTATTGCACTTCCGATATTGAAGAAAAGCAGATGCATTATGTTCCATTTGTTTCCTTAAATGAGGAAAGAGATGAGGCCCTTTGTGATGAATGTTATCAGGAATGGTTACAAGGGATTAAAGGGTAAGATGGAGTGGTACATCGTTGTCCATTAAAAAGAAAAGGACCTAACATATAAAGCTAAAAGGGATGAAAAAAGATTTCACCCCTTTTTTGATTATTATTATTTTACTAATTCAATAACACTGCTCCCAGTATAGTCAATCGAAAGTTTCTTTGCTGTCATAGCAGGAAAACCATCCTCCAAGACCTTTGCAAGGTGCTGCCCTTTTCCTTTTTCAGTAAAACAGATCATCGTTGGCCCCGCCCCGCTTAATGCTACCCCAAACGCTCCATTAACTTTCGCCAAATCTTCAATTTCTTGATACGAACCGATTAAAGGCTTTCGAAATGGTTGGTGAAAAACATCCATTTCCATCATTTTACCGGCTAACATCCAGTTTTGACTTAATAAAGCAGCAATTAAAAGATTAGCGGTAGACGATGCTTGAACCGCATCCTGTCTAGAATAAACCTCAGGTAAAACATCCCGAGCTGCTTTCGTCAATAAGATTTCTTGCGGGATGACAACCACTACCTCTATTGGAAGATCAGTAAATGCTAACATATCGACATCATTTTGTTGATAACAGCCGACTACGAGTCCACCATAGATTGATGCACCTACATTATCTGGATGACCTTCCCATTTTGTAGCTTCAAAAAGCTTTTCTTGTTTTGTTAAGTGTAATCCACCAACGGTGTCTGCAAGTTCAATCCCCGCAACAATTGCAGATGCACTGGAGCCAAGCCCTCTTGCTAATGGAATATCACTATCCATCTTGATATTACAAGGATGTAATTCAACCCCATAGTGTTCAGCTGTTTTTAAGGCCACTTGACAGATAAAATTAGTCTCATCACTTGGAAAATCCTTCAATTCCTTACTAGTAGAATAAACATTCCATTGCTTACTTTCCTCTATTTCCAACGTCAGATACAAATCAAGTGCTAGTCCCATTGAATCGAAGCCAGGTCCAAGATTAGCTGTACTTGCAGGTACTTTAATCATAAAACGGTCATGAATCATACTCGGACAACTCCTCGAATATGATCTGTCACTGCCCTTTCATCATTTGGCAAATGGATAGGATTAACTAAACTGCTTTGAATTGCAGTATCTGGATCCTTTAAGCCATTTCCTGTCAACACCGCAACAATCTTTGTACCTTTTACTATTTTTCCTTTTTGAATACTCTTATACACACCCGCAAGTGACGCACAAGAAGCCGGTTCAGCAAATACCCCTTCGGTAGAGGCTATTTTTTTATATGCTGCTACAATTTCTTCATCACTGACTTCATCAAACAAACCATCTGATTCCTCTACGGCGGAAACGGCTAGGTCCCAGCTAGCCGGATTGCCGATCCGAATTGCTGTAGCGATGGTTTCAGGATGTTCAAAAACCCGATTATGAACAAGAGCTGCCGCCCCTGCCGCTTCATAACCGAACATACGTGGTAAGCTATTGCCTTTTTTTTCAGTAAATTCCTTAAATCCTTTCCAATAGGCACTAATATTTCCCGCGTTCCCTACAGGGATGGCTAAAATATCCGGTGCATCCCCTAGTTGATCACAAACCTCAAATGCTGCTGTCTTTTGTCCTTCCAACCGATATGGATTTACAGAATTAACGAGCGTAATCGGTTCCTCTTCACTAATATTGCGTACCATCTTAAGGGCTTGATCAAAATTCCCTTCAATCGAAATAATCTCTGCACCATACATCATGGCTTGAGCCAGTTTGCCAAGAGCAATCTTTCCTTCAGGAATAACGATGATACAGTTTAATCCCGCTCGTGCTGCATAGGCGGCTGCGGCTGCGGAAGTATTTCCAGTTGAGGCACAGATAACCGTTTTACTTCCTGATTCCACTGCTTTCGCTACAGCCATGACCATGCCACGATCTTTGAACGAACCGGTTGGATTGGCCCCTTCCATTTTTACATAAAGTTCAACACCCCATTCTTTTGAAAGCCGCTCAAGCTTTATAAGTGGAGTATTCCCCTCATTTAATGTTAGTTTGGGGGTTGACCCATTAACCGGTAAAAATTCTTTATAGGTTTCTAATAATCCTGGCCATCTCATAATGATTTCCTCACCACTCTATATGCACTCTTTATTTCTTTTACTGCATGTAGATCATATAATTCTAATAAAATTTTATCATAATTCGTTAACGAAGCCTTATGTGTGACCAGTACAATTTCCGATGTCTCCCGTTTCTTAATCGGCAACTGTAGTATTTTCTCAAAGCTAACCCCATATTTTGCAAAAATGGCCGTAATATCGGCGAAGACACCTACCTCATCTTGAACATGAATCCGTAGAAAGTATTTTGAAAACTTTTCTTCGTTATCCTTTAACATCTTCGGATATTGCGGTGTCACTGCACTTCGTCCATTCACACCAAGTCTTAAATTTTTAATCACACCAACCAGGTCTGAAACGACTGCGGTAGCGGTCGGCATGCTTCCTGCACCAGGACCATAAAACATCGTTTCCCCCACAGCTTCCCCATAAACATAGACAGCATTATACTCATTTTGTACAGAGGCTAGCGGATGATTATTAGAAAGAAAAGTAGGGGCAACACTTACTTCTACCTTCTCACCTTCCCTATGTGCGAAACCGATGAGTTTCATCGTATAGCCTAATTGTTTCCCGTAGCGCAAGTCTTCCTCTGTTACGGAAGAAATACCACTCACCTTCACATCATCCAAATCAATATGCATGGAAAAACCTAATGTAGCGAGGATTGTCATTTTTCTGGCTGCATCTAATCCTTCTACATCAGAGGTAGGATCTGCTTCCGCAAAACCGAGCACCTGTGCTTCTTTCAAAACTTCTTCATAGGAGCGGCCTTCATCGCTCATTTTTGTTAATATATAATTGGTTGTTCCATTGACAATCCCCATCATTTGGGTAATTCTATCAGAGGCAAGACCATCGACTAACCCTCTTAAAATAGGGATACCTCCTGCAACACTCGCTTCATAAAATAAATCACAGCCATGTTCTGAGGCAACCGTTAACAGTTCCGACCCATGCAAAGCCATTAGATCTTTATTTGCTGTAACAACATGTTTTCCTTGACGAAGAGCTGTTAACAAATACTCTTTTGTATTTTGAACCCCACCCATTACCTCAATCACTACATCAATTTCCTTATCAAAAAGGATATCATCAGCATTAGATGTTAACATTTTTGAATCTATAAATACCGGTCTATTCTTGTTTATGTTTTGAACAAGAATCTTTTTGATAACGACCGGACACCCCACCTGGTGGATTAATTTATCTTGATTTTTTTCAATAATTTTAACCACACCTGAACCTACTGTGCCTAAACCTAAAAGACCAATGGAAATGGCTTTCATGAATTCCCCTCCCATAATTGTCCGTTTGGAGCGTACAATTGTTTTCCTATTGTAGACATTATATGACTCTATTTATTTTTTTACAATAGATTACTATCCTATTTTTTATTGTAAACGTTTACTATTGCGTTTTAAAAGGTTAATATTTCGCTTGAAAAGTTCCCTTCTAAAAAGAAAGATGAAAGGAGAGAGAAAGGCTTAAGGCTTTTCGTGTGGATAGAAAAAAGGCTGCCATTTGTGGCAGCCCTTTGCTCCATTCTTAACATGAAAACAACCTAACCTTGATTATAAGATTCCTTTTAAATCTATAACAGAATCAAGAATATAATCGGCACCATGTTTTTCAAAATCAGCTCGTGCATCTTTCCCAGATAAACCAGTTAATACGGCAGCGAATTCACAGCCCAGTTGTCTTGCTGCCAATAAATCTGCCAAAGAATCGCCGACAACAAGAACCTCTTCTCCCCTGTCGATTGGCAGCGGTGTTTGTAAACAGTCCTTTACCGATGTTTCCTTCCCTTTTAGACCCATAATATAAGTAAAAGGATGAGGCTTAGATAGTGATTTTGGTACTGTAAGCTCCTGCTCGGCCATTAATACCTCATCAGCCGTTATGATTCTGTTCACATCAAAATATTGAATCCACTTTAAATGCTGAAATGGCTGAATGGTTTCTAATTTCGGCCTGCCTGTGCCGATTCCAATCGTAAATCCAGCTGAGGTAAGAAATTCAAAGAGTTTACCTATTTCCTCCATAGGAGCTAATGTCGTTTCATTTGCCAAAAAGCCCTTTTTACCGGTTTGAACAGAGGGCCTCCCCGTAGACGCAAGAACATTCTCATCACCTACATACCATTCCTGACTTACATGCTCGCAGATAGACCAGAGCACACCTTTATTGAAAATGGAAGTTTCCACCCCAAGCTTTTCCTTCGCCAGCACATTCAAATAACTAAACAATTCCTGTTTCGTCGCATCAGATGGAGCAAACTCCTTTACAAACAAACTAAAGTCTATCTTAACCTGATAGTGATTTAACACTTTTCCCATCTCTTGCAATGCTTCAATATTCATTGGTGCCTGACACCACTTGTTTATATTTTCCAATTCCGACTCTTTAATTTGTGATAACAGGTGAATCAATTGATGGCTGAAGGATAAATAAATCATATCCCAGTTGGCATTTAGACCGCGTGATTTCATAAACTTAAGAACTTGATCGTTTTCGAATACAAGCCCCCTAATTTTGTTAATCTCTGCCTCGCTATAGTCTGTTTTAAATTGTTCTGGGTTCAGTCCCAGGTAATTTGGGCTAATCAGCATTTCCCAAACGGTTAATGCTGACGCATCAAAATAATGCTCTTCACTTAAAAGTACTCCGTCCACATCAAACAAAATCGTTTTATTCAACTTCTCTCCCCCATTTTCCAGACTGCTTTTATACTTTATCGTAACACAGCACGTCCAAAAATATGAAGTATATTTATTTATCAGCAGTCACATATTGTCCATATAGTCTTTTACCGCTGCATTCAGGGCATTTATGGTATTACATGTGCTTTGGCACACCTAGCCTTTAATCAGACTTTCTTTAAATGGCCAAGCAGGGAGCATTTTACGTAATGGCTTATCTTCACGATATCCAAGAGCATATTCTCCTTGCATAATAGTATGAATCTCCCTTGTGCCCTCATAAATGACAGGTGCTTTGGCATTTCGCAAATAGCGCTCAACAGGAAATTCATTAGAAAAGCCATAAGCCCCGTGGATTTGGACCGCATCATTGGCTGCCTCCAAGGCAGCATCACAGGATATCCATTTTGCCAACGACGTCTCTTGCGTATTGCGTTTACCATGATTTTTTAACCATCCCGCTTTAAAAACCAATAATCGAGAAATCTCTAGGTTCGCAGACATTTTTGCTATCATTTGCTGGACTAGCTGATGCTTGCCAATTTCCTTACCAAACGTTTTTCGCTGCTCGCAATACTTAACACTGGCTTCGAGCGAAGCCATAATCGTTCCACATGCGCCAGCTGCAACCGTAAAGCGTCCATTATCAAGGGCCGACATGGCAATCTTAAAGCCCTCGCCTTCGTATCCCAACAAATTCTCTGCTGGGACTCTTACTTGATCTAAAAATACCTCACCCGTGTTTCCTGCACGGATACCGAGTTTTCCTTTAATGGCCTTTGAGGAAACTCCCTCAAAGGATCGTTCAACAATAAAACAGGAAATACCATGATGCTTGGCACTCGTGTCTGTTTTGGCAAAAATCAAGAAATGATCAGCCACGTCACAGAGAGAGATCCACGTCTTTGAACCATTTAATATATAATAATCGCCTTCTTTTACAGCAGTCGTTTCCATTGCCGCCACATCTGAACCGGCATTGGGCTCAGTAAGCCCAAAAGCACCAACCTTTTCTCCCCTTGCTTGTGGGACAAGATATTTTTGTTTCTGTTCTTCAGTCCCCCATTGGAGGATGGTCATACTATTTAAACCCGTATGAACCGATACCGCCGTACGGAAGGCAGTGTCACCGCGTTCCAATTCTTCACAAACTATGGCCAATGTGTTGTAATCCATTCCTACCCCGCCATACTCTTCCGGGATGCATACACCCATAAGTTGTAAGTCGGCAAGCCGTTTAAGGATGCTCGTTTCAAAGTGGCCTTTTTCATCCCATTCTTTAATATAGGGAATAATTTCACGGTCAACGAAGGTCCTAACTACCTTTCTCACACTTTTCTGCTCTTCTGTTAAAGAAAAATTCATCCTCTTTTCCTCCCTAAATCATTTTTTGTTTCATTTTGATAATTTTCTGTTTTGTTTAGCCAAGCTTTAACTAATATATTTCTAATTAATAGATTAATTCTATTAAATTGTAAGTAATCCTACTTAGAAAAGAATTAAATTTATTAACAAAAAAAAGCAGTGAAAGTCCAAAATTTGGAATTCACTGCTTTTTAGATTAAGGCTATACTATTCTTTGGTAGTAATTACTTTGCAAAACGGTGATTACCGATCGTCACAGTTACATGACGTGATGTAATCCACTGGCTTACCGCTGTTTTTGGATTGTAAAAGAATAATGACCCATTTCCTTGACCTTTAAAAGCTATAGCTTCATTTACAGCTTGCCTAGATGCGGCATCAGCTGGTTGATTGATTTGTCCATTTTGGACAGGAGTAAATGCATAATGTCCGTTTGAAATTTGATAAATAACTTCTCTTATCGAATTAGGAAAATCAGGACTTGCTACTCGATTCAAAATGACAGTCGCTACAGCAACCTTACCGGCATATGGTTCGCCGACTGCCTCTGCACGAACAAGACGTGCCATTAATTCCTTATCAGCAGCAGAAATAGTAGAATTAGGGATTACTAGATTCTGACCTGCATATAACATATCGCTTGATGCATTGTTTGCTTTCATTAAATTATAAACTGGAACACCAAATTTCGTCGCAATTTTCCAATAAGTCTCACCAGATTGTACCTTATGGGTAGTAGTTGCCGCTTCAGTTGTACCATTTAACGTAAATGCTGACATTGATAAAATTAAACCTGTTGCCATCACTAGTTTTTTAAGTTTATTCATTTTTTATTACCTCCTGTAGTTGGTTTCTCTACTATTAAGGCTATCAGTTGTAACATTCCAATTCATTACCCAATATTTAGCAATAACTATATTACTAAGATCCTGCCTATTATAAAAGCATTTCTCTACCAAATGGAAAAACCAACCATATATTCAACCTTCCCTAAAAAATGGAATCGATGGATAGTTAAGGTTTCAATATTACAGGTTGTTGCAGGGGTGTAATAAAATAATCACTACTTTTAAAGCAAAAGCTTCACTAAATTGACAACAAATTACAACATTTGATACAGAATTTTCTTTAAGTCATAGGTGATAATATTATTGAATACATAAAATAGGAGGCTTTTACATGGAAAATCAATTAGTCAGCGTACTTAACAAGCAAATTGCAAATTGGTCTGTTTTGTATACAAAATTACATAACTATCATTGGTACGTAAAAGGCGGACAATTTTTCACATTGCATGCAAAATTTGAGGAATTTTATAATGAAGCAGGAACGAATGTCGATGAACTTGCCGAACGATTGCTGGCCATTGGCGGAAGACCAGTTGCCACTATGAAGGAATCTTTAGAGCTTTCATCCATTAAAGAAGCAGCCGGCAGTGAATCTGCAGAAGAAATGGTTCAAACTGTCATTAATGACTTTTCCATTATTATTGGTGAATTAAAAGAAGGAATGAGCTTGGCTGAAGAAGTAAATGATGAAACAACTGGGGATATGCTTTTAGCCATACATTCCGGTTTAGAAAAACATGTCTGGATGTTAAGTGCATTCCTTGGAAAATCAATATAGGAAGATGTAGATCTGGTATTAAAACTGCGTTATACTAATATGTTAACAAGGGGCACCGCCTGCACTCTCATCAGGCTGGTGTCCTTTTTATATTTGAATCCTATTGTCAGAATCTGTCGGAAACTGTACAATTTTAAGAAACATACAATCCTTAACACAAGGATTAATTTGGGGGGGATTATATGAAAAGATTTACTCTTATTGTCCTAACTGCACTGATCCTTTCAGCGTGTACGCCTAAAGCCTATACCGAAAGCTTTGATGCTGGAAAAACAGCTCTCCTTAAGGGGAACTATGAACAGGCGATTAATACATTTGAAAATGCTTTAGAAGAGAAAGAAACCGACGAGGCACAAAATTATCTTCATATTGCTCAATCTCTACAGGAAAGCGAAACACTTTATAAAGAGGGAAATTTTGAATCCGCTATCTACTCCATAAAGAAATTATTAAAGGGGAAGGCTGTTGAAGGAGTAGATAAAAAAATTATTAAACAAGCTAATTCACTACTTTCAGAAATTCAAAAGGCGAAAACAGTTTCTGATACGATGAAGGAAAAAATGGTCAAAGGGAAAACGCTGTTAGCTGAAAATCAATATGATGAAGCTGCCGCCGTATTCAAAGAAATAGCAGCAACACCTGATTTACCAGAAATAGATGCGATTGAAACCATTGCCAAAGATGCATCTACATTCCTTGCCGAAACAACGGAAAAGAAAAAAGCAGCTGAACAAGCTAAACAGCAGCAGTTTGAAGAAGAGCAAGCGAAACAGAAACTAGAAGAAGAGGAAAAAGTAAAAGAAAAACAAAAGCAAGAGACAGCAAATTACGCTCTAACACACGAGCAAGCTGAGGAGCTTGTAAAAAAACACCTAAATATTGAATCCGGACAAAACATAAAAGTGGTATATGATCATGATGCTGATAATGGTGATTACGTGATTCATGTGTATGAATTTGTAGTGGATAATCCTGCTACTGGCGAAGGTCATACTGCCACATGGGGCTGGTATGGCGTGAATAAACAAACCAAGTCCGTATATGATGCCATGAATTAAGAAAAGCCCTAGCGCCTTATGCACTAGAGCTTATGCAAAGAGGCAGACCCCTGAAGAGTGGGATCTGCCTCTTTTTAACTATAAATAACCTATTCCTTACTTTTTCATAAAAGTCGGTTTTGGATGGGGTCTTCTTCTTCTTTTAGCAGATCTTTTCCCTGCTTGTGAAAGCGTCAGTAAACCGCCGCCCACCATCAACAATATTCCAATCCAATTATGTTGGAGGAGAATTTGTGAGCCGGAAATTAGTAAACCGGCTCCAAATACAGCCAAGACTATTTTGCTTGTTTGAAAAGCTTGCTGTTCAAGGATATTCTTTTCGAAAGCTTTCGAGGGTTGAATGCGAATTTCCCCAGATTCTAGCTGATCAACCAACGTTATTAACTTTCGGGAGGTTGGAATGACTTTTAATATCGTATTTTTAACTTGATCTATTACCGTATCTTTAGCAGAATTGATGGAATCACTCCCTATAATATCTTCCACATAGGGTTTTGTATTGACTACTATATCGAATTCCTTATCTAAGCCATTGCATATGCTAAATACCGTCATGATAGCCTTCCCTAGAAATGTTGTTCGCGATGGTATTTGAAAGGGCTGCTCGTAAAGAAATTCTCGTAATTCCTCCAGAAAACCTTGGTTATTTAACTTATCTACGTTAAACCCTTTTTCAGAAAAACCGGACAGGATGATACTCACATTCTTTATTAAGGCTTGTTTGTCAGCTTGTTTTCTTAAAAAACCAAGATCATCAAAGGCATCGACAATCCCCCCGGCATCTTTCAGGTAGATGGACATGGCAAGCTTGACCATATTTTCCTTCATGTTATTAGAAATCGTTCCAACCATGCCAAAATCAATATAAGCGATTGTACCATCATGTTTCACTAATAAGTTACCCGGATGAGGGTCGGCATGAAAGACACCATCCTCCATCAGCTGCTTTAAATAAGATAAATACAGGATAGATGCCACTTTCTTCTGATTGATGGAAGCTCCTGTTAATTGATCAATCTCGTTAATTTTTACACCCTCGATGAATTCCATGACAAGTACCTTACTTGTCGTAAATTCCCTATAGACCTTTGGGGTAGTGACCCCTGGGAAGTCGCTGAACGATGCTTGAAAGGCTTCGATATTGTTGGCTTCTATCATATAGTCAAGTTCGTCTGTAATGACTTCCTCAAACTCTTGATATACATCCTTTAAATCAACAAACTTTCCTGCCTTTGTGAAGCGGCCAGCTAGAGCAATCAGTACTTTTAATGTTGCTAAATCCAATGAAACAGTTGTTTCAATTCCTGGACGCATTACTTTAACGGCCACACTTTCACCGGTTTTCAGAGTCGCTTGATGAACTTGGCCCAATGATGCTGCCGCAATTGGATTTTGATCAAAGGCGTCAAACAGATCAGAAACCTTCCCTGACATTTCTACCTCTATTCTGCTAATGGCTTGTTCTGAAGGAACGGGCGCCACAGAATCCTGTAGTTCCGATAAGATATCCGTATATTCTTTTGGCAGGATATCCACCCTTGAACTGACAAACTGGCCAAGCTTGATAATTAAGCCACCCAATTCAACGGCCAGTTTGGCAAACTTATTGGCTTGAGATGTGTAGGCTGCCTTATACTTTTCTGCGGCCTTTTCTTTATGTATAAATTTCTTTACTTTACCCAGCCACCAAAATTGGATAAAAAAAACGATGAACATAAAAAATGTTTTTCGAAATCTCTTGTTTAACAGTAAGCGTGTCATCTCACGCATTCTTGTCCTCCCCTTTCATAACCACTCCACTGGACAAGCCTGCGTGGTATGTATCTTATTCCTCTATAGAGATTTAATTCACTCTTGATCCTCTTCCGTTTCTACTTCCGCCTCTGTTTTTTCAAAAATCTCTTTAGCGATTTTATCGAATCTCTTTGACTTATTAAAAAAGAAATTAGCAAACTTATTCATAATCTCTGATTTAACAAGAATCACCGTACCTTTCCTGGCATCCCCAAACACGACAAATTTTTCTCCTGCTTTAATGCCTAATTCCTCTCTTGCTTCAGACGGTATCACCACCTGGCCTCTTTCACCGATACTTGTCGTGCCAAAAATTTTTCCATGATTCATCATTGATCACTCACCTCTCCCTTGTAGGATACATCATACTTTTCATACTAACTATACCTTTCACCAAATGTACATATGGCGATTTTTTGACACTAAAAGGTCATCTTTACCTGGAAATGCTCCGCTTTTTTTACTATTTTTTTCTATACTAAACACTTGTCCCTTTCAGATCCATCAGCTTTTGCATAAATTGTAATGAATTTAAAGAGGAGGTGAATAGTATGTCAGACGGCAGACACAATAACAATAACGGTTTTGCTTTAATCGTTGTGTTGTTTATTCTTTTAATTATTGTTGGAGCTTCTTTTATGGGCAGCATGTACTAATCGTTACCCTATCAGCTTCAACATAGCAAAAGAAAGAGCGGTAAACCCAATTGGTTCACCGCTCTTTCTTATACACTTTTATAACGTTTATTCTTCTTCTTTGTCGTTCCGCGCAATTATAACCAAGCTCACTGTAATAATCGTAAATGCAACAAATGCCAACAACGGAATCGTGATAAAACCCAGCCAATTTATGTAATCTTTAGAACATGGCACACCGGTCGTACACATTTCAAATTGCTGTAAATAGGGGATTTTTTGTAGTACCGTATGATACCCGGAGATGAGCATCCCAATGATCGACAATGGCAATACATACCTGTAAATTCCCTTATCATTACGATAAACGGCAATCCCTAAAATGATGGCTAGAGGATACATAAAGATTCTTTGGTACCAGCAAAGGGTGCAGGGAATAAAATGCATCACTTCACTAAAATATAAACTGCCAAGTGTGGCAATAATCGCGGCCACCCAGGAGAGTAATAATGGTTTATTCATTCTACTTCGCCGCTTTCTCTACCATATCTTTTAAGTCATCAATGGTTTGTCCTTCAAATAACTTACCATTTACGAAAATAGTTGGGGTACCCGTAACACCAAGTTTTCCGGCATACTCCATATCCTGATCAAATGCCTTTTTGGACCTTTCAGCTCGGAAATTTTCGACAACCTTCTTCACATCTGCCTCACTAGCCACTTCTTTTAATGTCTTAGTTAAGAAGTCCTCAGTAAAAATATCCATTTTTTCCTTTTCTCGTTCAGCTGGCTGCAAGGCGAAAAGACGATCATGGAACTTCCAGAAAGTTTCGTTCCCCAGCTCTTGAAAAACAGATTCTGCAAATTTAGCAGATCGGGTTGAATCCACATTTATAAAAGCATCATTCATAAAGTAAAACTTGGCCTTCCCAGTATCAACCAGCTCTTTTTGAATGGTCGGCACGACCTGTTCGGAAAAGTTTTTACAGTTTGGACATTTATAATCACCGAATTCTATGATTGAAACAGGTGCAGACTCCTCACCTAAGAATGGTTGATTATTATAGTTTATTTTAACCCCCGTTGATTCTTTCTTTTCCTGTTCTTTAGATAGATTTCCGAATAAAATAAGCGCCAAAACGCAAACCGCAACCAAACCAATCACCCAAAAAACGAACTTTGATGAAGATTGTGGTTGGCTTTTTGTATTTTTTTTATTCTTTGCCATAATCAAACCCCTTTAATTTGAAGTATTACATTAAATATTACTTAACTTACTTAAGATTGCAAACAAAACCTTTTATCATCCATTTTTATTAGTAAAAATCGACATATCTTACATATTTCAAGCAAACTCTTGAGTAAATATGAAATAGTTTTGATACAATAACAGGTAGAAATTTTAATGAGGAGCGTAGATATATGACAACAAATAATGAATTCAAAGGTTTTATCGGAACATATACAAAAGGCGACAGTAAGGGCATCTATTCCTTCACCCTTGATACACAGGAGAAAAGGATTAAGGACGTAAGCGTCGCAGCAGAGCTTGGGAATCCAACATATGTATCAATCAGTTCAGATAACCGTTACCTTTATTCAGTTATTAAAGAAGGGAATGCTGGAGGTATTGCTGCTTTCTCTATTGAGGAATCGGGCAGCCTGACCGCCATTAACAGCCAATTAATAGAGGGGGCACCACCTTGTTATGTTAGTGTGGACAGCAACAATCGGTTTGTGTTTGGGGCCAACTACCATAAAGGTCTTGTGCAATCCCATCTTATTAACCAAGAGGACGGCTCAGTCTTACCTTATGCCTCCATCAGGGAGCATGAAGGATCCGGCCCAGACCCAAGGCAGGAAAAGCCTCACACTCATTATTCTGATCTGACACCTGATGAAAAGTATCTTGCCGTGTGTGAATTAGGAATTGATGCTCTAATTACCTATTCAGTGGAAGAGGATGGTACTCTTACTAAGGTAAATCTTTTACCATTGAAAGCGGGAAGCGGCCCAAGACATCTTGTCTTCCATCCAAATGGCAAAATCGCTTATATCATGACAGAGTTCAGCTCTGAAGTAATTGTTTTATCTTACCATCCGGAAAATGGCCATTTTACAGAAATTCAATATATCTCTACATTGCCTGACGATTTTAAAGAAAATAATCAAGGCAGTGCGATTCATATTTCTTCTGATGGAAGATTTGTTTATGCTGGCAATCGCGGTCACAACAGCATCGCTCTCTTCAGCGTAAATCAAGACTCAGGTGAGTTAACCTTTATTGATCATACTTCCACAGAAGGTGATTGGCCACGTGATTTTTCACTTGACCCAACTGAAAAATTTGTAGTTGCTTCCAATCAAGAATCGAGCAATCTTGTTTTATATGCGCGGGATGAAAACACAGGGAAACTCACTTTAATTCAATCAGATATTGTTGTTCCCTACCCTGTTTGTGTTAAATTCTTACATGTCTAAGAATCGAAGAAAGTTCTCCTTTTATAAAAATTGAATCAGTCGTAAAAACAGATTGACACAATAGCTAATTTGTAGTAAATTTTATAAATAATCTAAATATTGATTTCTTATCAAGAGAGGTTGAGGGAATGGCCCTGAGACGCCTCAGCAACCTTCAATGTTTCTTTTCATTGAAAAGGTGCTAAGTCCTGCAAATTTCGTTTGCAAGATAAGAAGAATGATACTTTGTCGTGTTAACAAAAAGTCTTCTTCTTATAGAAGACTTTTTTTCTTTATATGAAAGCTTTAGTACCCTACAGCACTAAAGTTAGACAACAATACAGTCCCATACTTAATTGAACAAGGAGTGTCCGTCATGTACAAAATTGATACGAAATTAGCACAAATAGGAAACCGTAGTGAAACAGCTACAGGCGCGGTTAATCCGCCTGTTTATTTTTCAACAGCCTACAGGCATGCAGGAATTGGGCAATCAACAGGTTTTGATTATAGTCGAACAGGGAACCCCACTCGACAGCTCCTTGAAAAAACGATTGCTGATTTAGAGGGTGCAGATCAAGGTTTTGCTTGTAGCTCAGGGATGGCAGCCATCCAGCTTATTCTTGCATTATTTGAATCTGGAGACGAATGGATTGTAAGTGATGATTTATACGGTGGTACATACCGTCTCTTAGAAAAAGGCTATAAAAAATGGGGCTTGAAAACTCAATATGTCAATACCTGTTGTCCAGAAGAAATTGAAAAGAAAATAACGCCAGATACTAAGGCTATTTTCTTAGAGACACCAACCAATCCGTTGATGCAGGAATCAGATATTGCAGCGGTTTCTGAGATTGCTAAAAAACATAGCCTATTGTTAATAGTAGATAACACATTTTATACACCACTACTACAAAAGCCAATTGCACTTGGGGCGGATATTGTCATTCATAGCGGAACGAAATATTTAGGAGGTCATAATGATGTCCTCGCTGGACTTGTGGCTGCAACAGGAAAGGAACTTTGTGAAGCATTGGCCTTCCATCATAACGGTGCCGGTGCAGTTCTAAGTCCTTTTGATTCTTGGTTATTAATGCGCGGGATGAAAACTTTGTCGCTTCGAATGGAAAGACATGAAAAAAATGCAAAGGATATTGTCGAATTCCTTACTCAACATGACGCCGTTGCAGATGTGCTTTACCCAGGAAAAGGCGGAATGGTTTCCTTTAGGGTTCAAGACGAAACATGGGTAAATCCATTCTTACAAGGTTTACAGCTGATTTGTTTTGCAGAAAGTTTAGGCGGAACAGAAAGCTTTATTACCTATCCGGCTACTCAGACACATGCAGATATTCCTGAAGAAATTCGTACTCAAGCAGGCGTTGATAACCGTTTATTGCGATTCTCCGTGGGAATTGAAGATGCACAAGATATTATTGAAGATTTACAACAGGCTTTTGCCAGAATTAAAGAAGGAGTGATTGCATAATGGCATACGAAAAATATAGTTTTGAAACCAGGCTTCTTCATAATAAGCACAAGATTGATCCTATTACTGGGGCTGTTAGTGTACCAATTCAGCATGCATCTACATTTCATCAAGCTGATTTCGATCAGTTCGGAAAGTATGATTATGGCCGTAGTTTAAATCCAACCCGGGAAGCACTTGAAGATGTGATTGCAGAGCTTGAGGGTGGAATTAAAGGGTTTGCCTTTGCATCAGGGATGGCAGCCATTTCCACAGCCTTCCTGCTTCTATCCTCTGGTGACCATATTGTGATTACCGAGGATGTGTATGGCGGTACATTCCGAATGGTCACTCAAGTTCTTTCGAGACTTGGGATTGAACATACCTTTGTCGATATGACCAATTTAGAGGAAGTAAAAGCAGCGATTCAGCCAAATACTAAAGCATTTTATGTGGAAACACCGTCAAATCCTTTAATGAAAGTAACAGATATTAGAGCGATTAGCGAAATTGCGATAGAGATCGGTGCATTAACATTTGTTGATAATACATTCCTTACTCCCTACCACCAAAAGCCGTTGGCACTGGGGGCAGATGTTGTCCTTCATAGCGCAACAAAATTTTTGGCTGGCCATAGTGATGTCGTAGCCGGACTTGCCGTTGTTAAAGATGAAGAGTTGGCTAAACGATTAGGATTCCTACAAAATAGCTTTGGAGCTATCTTGGGTGTTCAAGATGCCTGGCTTGTATTAAGGGGAATCAAGACGCTGAGTGTTCGCCTGGAGCAATCACAAAAATCAGCGATAAAAATAGCAGAATTTTTAGATGCACATCCCCTTGTAGAAAAGGTTCATTACCCAGGGCTGGAAAGCCACCCGCAATATCAAATTCAGAAAGAACAAGCAGATGGTCCGGGAGCTGTTTTATCCTTTGAATTAGCTACCGAAGATGCCCTTCGCACCTTTATAGCTAATGTAGAAATCCCTGTTTTTGCGGTAAGTTTAGGTGCAGTAGAATCCATCCTTTCTTATCCAGCAAAAATGTCCCATGCCGCCATGTCACCCGCAGAACGTGAAGAGCGCGGAATTACGGATGGCCTTGTCCGCTTATCAGTGGGACTGGAAAATCCAGAAGATTTAATCAAGGATTTTTCACAAGCGCTTGAGCAGGTTCGTGAAAAACATTTAGTTTTACATCAGGGAGAATAAGCATGAGCTTTTTAGAAAAATTAAAAAATCAAATTTTAATTGCTGATGGTGCCATTGGTACCCTTCTCTATTCTTTCGGTGTTGATTCATGCTCTGAGGAATTAAATCTCTCGCAGCCGGAGCAAATTCAAAATATCCATCGAGCCTATATTGATGCTGGCGCAGATGTTATTCAAACCAATTCCTATGCAGCCAACTATTTAAAGCTGCAACGGTATGGATTGGAAGATTCAGTAAAGGAAATCAATAGTGCGGCTGTCCGCCTTGCTAAACAAGCCGCCCAACATAACGCTTTTGTGCTCGGCACAATGGGCGGTAACCGTGGCATTAAAACGAATTCTATTACAATAGAAGAAATAAAACGCAGCTTCCGTGAGCAGTTGTATTGTCTCCTCTTAGAAGGCGTTGATGGATTATTACTGGAAACCTTTTACGATATGGAGGAACTTGAAACTGTTCTTACCATTGCCAGAAAGGAAACGAAGCTGCCCATTATTGCCCAGCTATCCCTTTCCGAGCCTGGTGTTTTGCAGAATCAAACTCCCGTTAATGATGCCTTAAAGAGACTGGAAGGATTAGGGGCAGATGTGGTTGGTCTTAATTGCCGGCTTGGCCCACATCACATGTTACTAGCATTGGAACAAATTGAATTACCATCACACGCATTTCTATCAGCCTATCCAAATGCTAGTCTTCCAACCTATACGGATGGTAAATTTCATTATGAAGGCGACGCTGATTATTTTAAAAAATCAGCTCAACGCTTTCGTCAGGAAGGTGTTCGGTTACTCGGCGGCTGCTGTGGTACCACACCAGCACATATCCAAGCTTTTGCTTCTGAACTAAAGAATAGTTCACCCGTTTCTGAAAAGGTTATCAAACTAGCACCAAAAAGGATATCCGTCGAGTCTCAACCACCTAAAAGGGAGTTTACTCCTTTGCAAGATATCGTAAAAGAAAGACCGTCCGTCATTGTAGAATTGGACCCACCTAGAAAGCTAGACACATCCAAATTTTTCGAAGGCGCAAAATCCTTAAAAGACGCAGGTATTGATTCGATTACCTTAGCAGATAACTCCCTTGCCACTGTAAGAATTTCTAATGAATCGCTGGGATATTTGCTTAAATCAGAACTCAACATGCGGCCGCTTATCCATATTGCCTGCCGAGACCGAAATATTATTGGCCTGCAATCTCACTTGATGGGTCTGCACACACTGGGCTTGAACGATGTACTGGCTATTACTGGTGATCCAGCAAGAGTGGGCGATTTTCCAGGCGCATCTTCTGTCTACGATGTATCCTCTTTCGAACTGATTCAAATGATAAAGCAGTTAAATGAGGGGTTATCTTTTTCCGGGAAAGACTTAGGACAAAAAACAGCCTTCAGTATTGCCGCAGCCTTTAATCCGAATGTCCGCTCGGTCGAGAAGGCGGTTAAACGATTAGAGAAAAAGATTCAATACGGTGCCGATTATTTTATTTCGCAGCCTGTATTTTCAGAAGAAAAATTAATGGAAGTCTATGAAAATACGAAACATCTGAATACCCCAATCTATATTGGCCTAATGCCATTAACTAGCAGTAAAAACGCTGAATTCCTTCATAATGAAGTACCGGGTATTAAAATTGCTGACTCGATTCGAAATCAAATGGCAAACTTACAGGACAACAAACTTGAAGCGGCCCGGCTGGGGATTGATATAACAAAATCTTTAATTGATGCAGCATTAGATTTATTCAATGGAATTTATTTAATCACACCATTTTTACGCTATGAATTAACCACTGAACTGGCTCTATATGCCAGACAGCGGGCTAGTAAAATGAGGGGGAACAGCTATGCCGAGAACACCATTTACTGATCAACTAAAAAAGCGGATTCTTGTCATGGACGGTGCGATGGGAACGATGATACAGGATGCAGATCTTACAGCGGAGGATTTTGGCGGTGAGTTATATGAAGGCTGTAACGAACACCTAAATTTAACTGCACCTGCTGTGATTGCCAACATCCATCGTAAATATTTAGAAGCCGGCGCTGATATTATCGAAACAAATACCTTTGGTGCTACAAGTATTGTCCTTGATGAATATGAATTAGGATATAAAGCCTATGAAATTAATAAAATCGCTGCCATGATTGCAGTGAAGGAAGCGATGAAATTCTCTACTGAAGAATGGCCACGGTATGTAGCTGGTTCGATGGGTCCAACAACGAAAACATTAAGTGTCACTGGAGGAACTACCTTCGATGAGCTCTCTGCCTCATATGAAGAACAAGCAATCGGACTAATTGACGGTGGTGCCGACTTGCTCCTGCTTGAAACAAGCCAAGATATGCTCAATGTTAAAGCAGGCTTTGTTGGGATTCAAAATGCTTTTGAAAAAACCGGTAAAACATTGCCGCTCTTTATTTCAGGCACAATTGAACCAATGGGGACAACTCTTGCAGGACAGCCGATTGAATCGTTCTACATTTCAATCGAACATATGAATCCGGTTGCTGTCGGTCTAAATTGTGCGACAGGTCCAGAATTTATGCAGGATCATGTCCGTTCATTAGCAAACCTTGCTGGCACTGCGGTGAGCTGTTATCCAAATGCCGGTTTGCCGGATGAGGAAGGTCATTACCATGAAACACCTGAAACATTAGCCAAAAAGCTTTCTGACTTTGCTGCACATGGCTGGCTTAATATTGTTGGCGGCTGCTGTGGGACAACACCCGCACATATTAAAGCCATTTCTGAGGCGATGAAACAATTTGCACCAAGGGAGATTAAATCATCAAGTGCCCATATGGTTTCCGGTATTGAGCCATTCGTTTATGATGATCCTACCTTAAGACCCATTATGGTCGGAGAACGAACAAATGTCATTGGTTCACGGAAATTCAAACGATTAATTACTGAAGGAAAATTTGAAGAGGCTTCAGAAGTAGCACGCGCTCAAGTTAAAGGCGGTGCCCATGTCATTGATATTTGCCTGGCTGATCCTGATCGTGATGAACTCATTGATATGGAGAATTTTATTAAAGAGGTTGTTAAGAAAGTCAAGGTTCCTTTAGTGATTGACTCAACCGATGAGAAAGTAATTGAAAGGGCACTCAAATATTCTCAAGGTAAGGCGATTATCAATTCGATTAATCTGGAGGACGGCGAAGAACGTTTTCAAGCAATTGTTCCGTTAATTCACCGCTACGGTGCCGCTGTTGTGGTCGGGACAATTGACGAGGAAGGTATGGGCGTTACAGCCGAGCGAAAACTGGAAATAGCCAAACGTTCCTATCATTTATTAGTAAAAAAATACGGGATTAACCCTCAGGACCTTATCTTTGACCCGCTCGTTTTTCCTGTTGGAACTGGGGATGAGCAATACATTGGGTCCGCGAAAGCAACCGTTGAAGGAATCAAGTTAATTAAGGAACAGCTTCCAGAAGTTCAAACGATTCTTGGGATAAGCAATGTCTCGTTTGGGCTGCCGCCTGTTGGTAGAGAAATATTAAATTCGGTCTTCCTCTATCATTGTACACAGGCTGGCCTAGACTATGCGATTGTGAATACGGAAAAACTAGAGCGGTTTGCCTCTATTTCCAAAGAGGAAATTCAATTGGCAGAGGCTTTGTTATTCAATACTACTGATGAAACCCTTGCGACATTTACAGAATTTTATCGTGGAAAAAAGAAAGAAGCAAAATCAGCCATTCCTAATATGACACTTGCAGAAAGGCTTGCTTATTATGTGATTGAAGGGACAAAAGAAGGGTTGCTTCCTGATTTAGAAAAAGCACTTTCTGCCTACCCTGCCCCCCTTGATATCATCAATGGACCCTTAATGGAGGGTATGAAAGAAGTCGGCCGGCTCTTTAATGAAAATCAGTTAATTGTGGCCGAAGTCCTGCAAAGTGCAGAAGTCATGAAAGCCGCTGTATCCTTTTTAGAACCGCACATGGAAAAAGGTGACGTTTCTGCTTCAAAAGGAAAAGTAATCCTGGCCACAGTCAAAGGTGATGTGCATGATATCGGAAAAAATCTTGTCGATATTATCCTTAGTAATAATGGCTATCAAGTAATTGATTTAGGAATCAAAGTGAATCCGACAGACCTTATTCAAGCCATTCAAAGAGAAAAACCAGACATGGTCGGATTATCTGGTTTATTGGTAAAAAGCGCCCAACAAATGGTGCTAACCGCCCAGGATATGAAGGAGGCTGGCATCGCCATTCCAATTTTAGTGGGTGGTGCGGCACTTTCTCGAAAGTTTACTGATACAAAAATAGCAAAAGAATATGACGGTCTTGTTCTTTACGCAAAAGATGCAATGAACGGTCTTGCTATTGCTAATTTATTGAACTCAGAAGAAGAAGTGGAGAAATTATTAACTGAAAAACAGGAAAAGTTAGCAGCTGCTGCGACCCCAAGAGAGTTTGAGCGCCGCTCGACTAGTTCTGTTGCTGTTAAGCACAAGCCTGCGGTATCGACACAAGTTCCTGTCTTTACGCCAATGGATACGAAAAGGCATATTTTAAAGACCTACTCCCTTTCTCATATTGAACCGTATATCAATATGCAAATGTTATTAGGTCACCATCTTGGTGTAAAAGGAAAAATTGCAAAGTTATTGGCTGAAAAAGATGAAAAAGCGGTAAAAGTAAAAGAGGTCGTTGACCAATTACTTGCAGATGCCAGCACAAACAATTGGATTACCCCTGCAGCTGTTTATCAATTTTTCCCAGCTCAATCTGATGGAAGCAAAGTCCTTATTTTTAATCCTGAGAATCCTGAACAACTAATTGAAACCTTCGATTTTCCACGTCAGGAATCAGCACCAAATCTTTGTTTAGCTGATTTTCTTAAATCCGTTGACAGCGGTGTGAAGGATTATGTTGGATTCTTCACGGTTACAGCTGGAAGAGGGATTCGAGAAAAAGCTGATCAATTAAAAGCAGAAGGACGCTTTTTAGAAAGCCATGCCCTTCAATCGCTTGCACTGGAAACAGCAGAAGGCTTTGCCGAATTGATTCACCGCCAAATGCGCGATCGTTGGGGCTTCCCCGATCAGCTTGATTTTAGCATGCAAGACCGTTTTGCGGCCCATTACCAAGGACAGCGTTTTTCTTTTGGTTATCCCGCATGCCCAGAACTTGAGGACCAGAAAAAGCTATTTAAGTTAATTCAACCTGAAGAAATTGGCATTCAGTTAACCGACGGCTGCATGATGGAACCAGAAGCATCGGTTTCAGCGATTGTTTTTGCCCATCCAGAGGCAAGGTATTTTAATGTATTGAGATGAGTTATTCCGCGGAACTACAGATTCCGCGGAGTTTTTTTGTTTAATGAATGTTTGAGGACTTTTTCGTTTCTTCCCGCTAAACCTTGATACTTCCTTTAAATTGTGAACTCTCCTTGACATTTTCCACTAAAACCACTATAGTTACCTAGGTAACTAATTAACCAAATGGAGCATACAATGAATAGCCACGAATTATTTCATACTCTTCATCAGCTATCACGACATCTTACCAACAAACTTAATGAAGCATTAAAACCTACAGGATTATATAGTGCCCAGTGGGCTGTCATCTTCGTCCTAAAAAACAAAGGATCCCTAACACAAAAAGAACTTTGTGATTATCTATTTGTAGAAGCTCCGCCATTAACGCGGACGATTCAACGTCTAGTTAAACAGGGATATGTCATTCAGCTTCCAGGTAAAGACAAAAGGGAAAAACACGTGCAATTAACAGAAGCTGCATTAAAGGAATATTCACAGTGGGAAAAAATCGTTAATACTGTCAATCAGGACTTACTGAAACAATTTCCTGTAAGTTCACAAGAGCAGCTCCTTATACTTCAACATACTTGGTTACAGCAAATTTTATAACAAAGGGTGCATTACATGAATAAAACCAAACTTTGGACAAAGGATTTTATTAGTATTTCCTTAAGTAATTTCTTTCTATTTTTAACATTTTACATTTTACTCGTTACATTGCCATCCTATGCACTGGATGAATTACATACAAGTTCTTCCGTTGCTGGTCTGATGACAACTGTATTCTTGCTTTCCGCCATCGTTTCCCGTCCGCTTGCCGGCCAGTGGCTAGAACGAGCTGGGAATAAAAAGGTACTGCTAACTGCTCTAATTCTGTTTGCAGGCGCCTCCCTTTTATATTTCTTCCCACGAACAATTAGTGGTTTTCTTGTCATCCGCTTACTACATGGGATTGGTTTTGGTATGGCTACTACAGCGGTTGGTACCATTGTAGCTGATTTAATACCATCCTCTCGCAGAGGGGAAGGAATGGGCTATTTTGTTTTATCCACTAATATGGCAATGGTAATAGGTCCTTTTATCGGTTTATTGGCCATCCAGCAGTGGGGCTCTCAAATTTTGTTTATCCTTGGTGTCATTGTAGCGATTGGTTCATTGCTAACAGGCCTCAGTGTAAAACAACCTAAATTTGAACAACCGTCGCAACTTGATGTTGTTTCATCTTTTTCATTTAGCAGCCTTTTCGAGGCTAGTGCGGTTCCTATTTCGATCGTTGGAAGCTTTTTAGCGATTGTATATTCTGCGCTCCTTTCATTTGTTTCTATTTATGCAAATGAAATTCACTTAGCAAACGTCGCCAGTCTATTCTTCGTCGTCTATGCCATTGTATTATTGGCTTCAAGACCATTTACAGGGAAATGGCTGGATCAATACGGACCAAATGTGATTAGCTTTCCATGTATTATTCTTTTTGCTATTGGGATGTTCATTTTAAGCCAAAGTAACAGTGCTATTACATTCCTAATTTCAGCAGGAATGATTGGATTAGGCTGGGGAACTCTTTTTCCTACCTTCCAAACCATTGCTATTCAAGATGCCGAGCCACGAAGAAGAGGTGTTGCTACTGCTACCTTTTTATCCATCTATGATACAGGCATTGCTCTTGGCTCTTTTATCGTTGGAATCATTGCTGTAAAAATGGATTATAGTACATTATATTTCTTTTGTTCCTTCTATATTTTAATTGGGGCAGTTCTATATTACTTCCTTCATACAAAGAAGCGCCAATCCGTTATAAAAGCCAAAAGTCAACAACAAGCAAGCATGCAAGAAATTTAAAACTAATAATAGTTTTAAACCAAAGAATCATCATTTCCTTCATAGGATTGATGGTTCTTTTTCTTATATTTATAATGAATCTGTTTTGATTTGTGCTCAAGAGGTAAATCATAAGAATGTAAGCAATTCCTTTTACAAATGTTGTTAAAAGAGCTAAGATTTTTCTGTAGAATATTTTATTAAATTGGAGGTATGAATATGTTTGATGTTTTAATAGTTGGCGCAGGGCCTGCCGGAGCAAGTGCTGCTTTATTTACAGCGAAAGCTGGAAAGAAAACATTGGTGATCGATAATGATAAAACCGTAACAAAACGTGCTTGGGTTGAAAATCATTATGGTGTTTCAGAAATCTCCGGACCTGACCTTGTTGAAATTGGTAAGAAGCAAGCAAGTAAGTTTGGTGCTGAGTTGGTCCAAGCAACTGTTACCAATATTACTAAAGCAGACGGTGGATTTAAGGTAGAAGCAAATGATCAAACATACGAAGCAAAACATGTAATTATTGCAACTGGTTTCCTTGCAGACCTTGCTGAAAAGGTTGGCCTAACTACAAAACCTGGCACGGAGCCAAGAGTGAAAACGATCCTCGACGTGGATGCAGCAGGTAAGACGAATATTGACGGAATTTGGGGTGCAGGTACAATAGCGGGTGTGAGTGTACATACGATAGTAACCGCTGGTGATGGTGCAAAAGTAGCCATCAATGTGATTAGTGAAATTAACGGTGAACGCTATGTTGACCATGATGTTTTAAAAGCCTAGGCAAAGCCCATTAAAATGAAAAAGAGACTCCAATCGGAGTCTCTTTTTCATTTTAACTATTTGTTGACAACTATTCGGCCTACCTTTTAGAATTGCATTATCTTATTTATTGAGATAAATTTTTCCATCACTACTAAAAACTTGGAATGGAGGTAAAGGGGTTTCTGTAACCATATTAACATTTCAGCAATTTTAAGGAGATAGTTTATGACCGAAACGGATAATAATCTTAAGCTTGTAGTTACTGGACTGCTATTAGCCATTCTAATGTCAGCAATGGATAATACCATTGTCGCCACCGCTATGGGGACGATTGTCGCAGATCTTGGCGGCTTTGACAAATTTATTTGGGTAACTTCTGCTTACATGGTAGCAGTTATGGCAGGGATGCCAATCTTTGGGAAACTCTCTGATATGTATGGCAGGAAGCGTTTTTTCATGTTTGGCTTAATTGTATTCCTTATTGGTTCAGCCCTTTGCGGGATTGCCCAAACCATCGTGCAGTTAAGTATTTTTCGGGCCATTCAAGGTATTGGCGGCGGTGCCCTTATGCCGATTGCCTTTACCATTGTGTTTGATATTTTCCCACCAGAAAGTCGTGGAAAAATGACTGGCCTGCTCGGCGCTGTTTTTGGCGCCTCTAGCGTACTCGGTCCTTTACTAGGTGCGTACATCACTGATTATATTAGCTGGCACTGGGTTTTTTATGTAAACGTACCGATTGGCATTATTTCCATTATATTAATCACTCGTTATTATCATGAATCCCTACAGCATTCTAAGCAAAAGATTGATTATCTAGGTGCGATTACGCTCGTCATTTCTGTGGTTAGCTTGATGTTCGCTCTCGAACTAGGCGGGAAAGAATTCGCTTGGAATTCTGTTCAAATCATCAGCCTATTTACCAGTTTCTTTGTTTTCTTTATTGCCTTTTTCATTGCAGAAATAAAGGCTGCCGAGCCCATTTTGCCACTTTGGCTGTTTAAAAGACGTTTGTTTGCTGCCTCACAAATTTTGTCCTTTCTATACGGTGGCACTTTTATTATTTTAACCGTTTTTATCCCGATTTTTGTTCAAGCTGTTTATGGTGGTTCTGCCAAAAATGCAGGCTTAATCTTAATGCCCATGATGTTAGGTTCGGTAGCTGGAAGTTCGATTGGAGGTATTTTCTTAACGAAAACCTCATACCGAAATTTAATGTTTATTTCAGTAGTATCTTACGCAGTGGGAATGTACTTCCTTGGTAACATGACAGTTGATACGGCCCGGTCATTTCTAACCATTTATATGATTTTAGTTGGATTTGGGGTTGGTTTTTCATTTTCTTTATTGCCAACCGCCTCGATGCATAATTTGGAGCCACAATTCCGAGGAACAGCAAACTCCACCAATTCCTTTCTACGGTCATTTGGAATGACTCTCGGGGTAACTATTTACGGTACACTGCAAACTAATCTGTTTGCCGATAAGCTTAAAGAGGCTTTTAGCGGGATGCAGGGGGCAGGAAATTTTAAAATGGGCGATCCACGCCAAATTTTCCAACCGGAAGAACGCTTGAAAATACCTGATTTTATATTAAGTAAAATTGTTCATTCGATGTCAGATTCGATTACCCATACTTTTTTGCTGACGTTAGTTCCGATAACATTAATTGCAATCACAATTTTCTTTATGGGTAAAGCACGTGTTGAAGTAAGTAAAAAACCGGCAAAAGGCTAAAAAGAGAGGCACTGGACAAAATTTTATCCAGTGCCTTTTCATATAACCTATTTACACTTCTAGATCCTTGCCCTCTTCAACAATATGAAAGAGAAGGTGCGCCAAATGATGGATTGATCCATATTCTTCTTCTTCCCCCTCTGACTCTTCATCAAAATCCATATCATTAAGGAAAAGCGCCATAAACTCATAAAAGTCCTTTAACTGGAATGAATAGCAGCCTATAGGGTCTTCATTGTCCTCTTCATATTGCAATACCATATACGATAGGTTTCCGTCTTCGTCTGCCGCATCAAAAAAAACAAAAAGACCAATATTCGTATCGAGTTCAAATAAATGCCGTGTTCCGCCTTCAGTGGCTTTCCCAAACTCCTCTTGGTTTAATTTTTGTATTTGCATGCTGTCAACATTATCTTCTTGATGAAAACCAACAACAAATGATTTCATTTTGTCCTCCTTGACCTCTTTCCAAATTAAAAACACATAAGTCTAGATTACCCATTCCTTTTAAAAACTATTTGCAAATTAGCCTTACTCTTCTTCTTCATTTCTTTCATGATAATACTCGGTTAATAGAGGATTTTCAGTTGTTGCAAACTGAGCTGTTTGCAAACTCATTTCAGGATCGACTCCATATAAGTCTTTAAAAACTTTTTTCTCCCATTCATCCTCAACATGGTTTTGATTTTTTTCATTACTATTCATCCTGCTCACCTTCCGTCATTGTTATTTTCTGTCATTCCAGTAAGGAATGTTCTAAATCATTTAACAGGACATTTATATCCTCTAGACCAACTGCCAGTCGAATGGTCCCTGGGCTAATGTACTCGTTCAGCAGTTTCTCCTCATTATTTCCAAGGTTAGGAGATAAAACAAGACTTTCAAACGAACCCCAAGATACCCCTATTTTAAATGTCCTCAATTTGTTAATCACTTTTTTTACAGATTTAAAATTGGCTTCCTTTAACTCCATGCTCATTAGGCCGCTATAGCCTGATAGCTGTTTTTTTCCCAGTTGATAATCAGGATGGGACTCTAATCCCGGGTAATGAACCACTGCTACCTTTGGATGCTTTTGCAAATAGTTTGCTACGGCTAAGGCATTTTCTTGATGTGCTCGCATACGTAATGGTAAAGTCCTAATACCCCGCAGCAATAGGGATGCTTCAGAAGGAGGCATGGCAGCGCCCATTAGTAAGTAATTTTTGTTAAAAATAGTCTCCATGATCTTTCTGCTCGTAATTAGAACTCCACCAAGTACATCACTATGGCCGCCCAAATACTTTGAGGCTGAATGGACAACAATATCAATCCCCCAGGTGATTGGTTTTTGAAATAACGGTGTTGACCATGTATTATCAATCATGGTCCGGATCCCCTTTGATTTAGCTAGTTTCGCTATTCCCTCAAGATCTACTATTCGAAATACTAAATCTGTGGGGCTCTCCAAAACGATTAATGTTGTATTTGCTTGTAGAGCGTCCTGAATATCTTCTGGTTTGGTTGAGTATACCACTGAATGACTCACATGAAACTTACTCAAATATTTCAATAGCTCCATAGTTGAATAATATAAATTTCCTACACACAGGATATGGTCCCCACTTTGTACACTATTGATCATAGCGGCACTAATTGCTGCCATGCCAGTGGCAAAGGTTTTACATGCCTCACCTCGTTCTAGCGCCGCTATTTTCTCCTCAACAATTTCAACAGTAGGGTTTGTTCCTCTCCCATAGACATAATGGTGGTCTTCGGCCTTTACGGCCTCAACCAACTCCTCGAAGGATTGGTAAGTAAATAAGGTATTTTGAAAAATAGGCGGTACCACCGCCCCTTTAAATCGATCTCGATCATCCTCAAAATGCATGCAAATTTGTTTATCCTTCTCAAATTCATCCAATAGTACCATCAAACAATCTCCTCTAGAGTGCTTTATAAAAGTATTTACTATTGTCTGCCTTCTTTTGAAATAGCATGCCAATAAACAAAAAAAAATCCCTGATTATCAGGGATTTTTTTACTATTATCCTACTGGTGGATGAATTGGGTAATTGCTTTGTTCATAACTACTGGAATTAGCTGCATCAGCATATGTCTTTTGCTTTCCATTCACTTGTGTTGTTGCAATGAGAGTCACTAATGTGATTGATGATAATAAGATAAATAACTTTTTCATAAAAATTAACCCCCTAAGTAATTTTATTTAAATATTTAAAAGCAATAATAACATTTCCCTTTTGGTTGTAATAGTCAGCAAGCATTTTATAAAAACGGTTAAGGTCATCTGCATGCTCATTTGCATCCTCAAGGTACGGAACTACTTTCAATTCTAAAAATTTGAAGGCTTTGCCCGGAGAAACCATATGGAGCAGATAAAATTCAGTCAAAAGTTTAAACTTTTTGATACCTAGTTCCTTTGATAATGAATTAACTTCTTGAAAACTCTCTCTCGCTTTTTCAGTTGATTGTAAACGATAATAGAGATCTCCCATATCGAATAAAGTAATGAGATAATCTTGATTATGGCTGGGCTGTAAAGATAAACTCTTTTCATAATAGAATAGGGCTTCTTGGACATTTCCTATTTTATTTTGTAAGTAACCCATATTATGGTATATTTGCGGAAGAAGTTTGTCTTCTTTCAATAATTCTGCATTGCGGATTGAATGTTGAAAACAACTCTGTGCTTCTTCATATATATTAGAATGGGTGTAATTTATTCCTAATAGCATAAGCGTATGGAGAATTCGTATGAAATTATGCTGATTCATAAATATTTGCAGTGCCATGTTTCCAAAATGGATAGCATGACCTGATTGTTCAAGAAAGCTTTTTACTAGCGATCGATGATAAAGAAATTCACCACTAGTCTGTTCTTGATCATTTTCTGTATATAGGGTATCTAATATATCATCTGCATTTTTATACTGACCTTTTAAAATTAAGAATATCGCATTGTAGTATCGAAATAAATAGTCTTCATGTTGGGAAAAATTTTTCTTTTGCTTAGATAATAAGTCTCTTTGAGACTCTGCTTCTACAAATAATCTTTTAAATAAAAGATATCTATATTTATACAGCTCGCAAATATAAATATGTTTAGAGAAAGGTATTAAATGTTCAATATTTATTAATTTTTGGTACGTATCATCAATTTCATCCTTTAAATAAAAATTGATTTTACCATTAAGTTCTCTTAAAATTATCTTAATTTCTTCTTCCTTTTCTTCCATTTCCTCCAAGCTAATACTTAGCCGTTCTAATAACAGCGAAACCGTCTCTTCATTGGCTTCCTTTGAATTGTTTTCAATCTTACTTAAATGCGGGACAGAGCAAATTCCTTTCGCTAGTTCCGTTTGTGTGATCCCTCTTTGGGTCCGATAGAATTTAATTAGCGCTCCGAATTCCATAATGTCACCAGCTTGCCTCTCTTTTTTTACCATTTTACTATAAATAACTTGTTTCTAACAGTATTTATCTGATAATTCCAAAGAGGTAGAATAGTTTACATTAAAAAACCTCAGACTAAAAGAGAGGAAAAAGGCCAAGAAAAGTTGGGAAAATTTTTAGAAATCTATAAAAAAATGGCGAAAGTTATTTATAAAATTTAATGAGAAGAGTCTTTAACTATGAAAGACATTAAAAAACCAGCCTATAAAAAGACTGGTAATCTAGAAATATTTCTTTTTCCAAAAAACAAACGCTGTTAAACTCGTTAAAAATGCTGAGATGATTAATGGAATTGCATAGGAATGCGTAGCATGCTGGAATGGAATATCAACGTTCATTCCATAAAAACTCGCCACCATTGTGGGAAATGACAGAATAATCGTAATCGATGTTAAAAATTTCATAACAATGTTCAAGTTATTAGAAATAATGGAAGCAAAAGCGTTCATCATTCCTGACAAGATGGAGCGGTAGGTTTCCGCCATTTCAATTGCCTGAGTAATTTCAATGATTACGTCTTCGAGTAAATCTTTGTCTTCATCATACATTTTTAAATAGTTAAAGCGTAAAATCTTATCGAGGACAACTTTATTTGATTTTAATGAAGTCGTAAAGTAAACTAAACTTTTTTCCAATGCTAAAAAGGCATAGAGCTCTTTATTTTTTAAGGATTGATGAACTTCACGTTCAATTTCATTCGTTTTCTTATTAATTTGCTTTAAGTAGCGAAGATAATAAGAAGAAATCATGAACAAGATTTGTAGAGCGAAACGCGTTTTTTTAAACGTGTAGAATTCCTTCAAGCGATTTTTTCGGAATTCTTCAATGATCGGGGAATCCTTTAAAGAAACAGTAATCACATTGTCTTCCGTTAAGATAATACCAATTGGTATGGTTTCATAAAGGGTGAGGCCTGTTTCATCATGGACAATATATGGAAAGTCAACGATGATGTAAATTCGGCCATCATCTCGTTCAATCCTCGGACGTTCTTCATCATCCAATGCATCTTTTATAATATCAACATCCACTTGGGCATCATTTGAAACCTTGTTAATTTCTTCTGCAGTGGGTGCGTACATATTAACCCAGCAGCCTTTTGTAACTACCTCGACCTTTTCTAAAACCCTTGTCTCGGTGCTTTTAAAAATCTCTAACATACAATAACCTCCTCACTTACTTTGTTCGAGGAAGCCAACATCCTTTTATAGAGTTGATATTCTTGATATTCAATTCCATCCATACAAAGATCATATTGACTTCCCCCCGACTACTTGGGTCAGGGTCTACGGAATAACTCAAAAATATCAACTCCCTCATCGTTTTATATCCTATCCTATCATAAACCGAAATCCGTAAAAGTACAAAGGAGTTTTTTCAGGAAATTATTTGTCTTCAGGAAAATAAGGATTTAAATGAATTAATACTTCATTAATATTATCAAATTTGTCAATGAGTGCACGTTTGATTAATTTTGAAAGATCATGCCCTTGCTTGATGGTCTTAGAATGATCAACCGAAATTCGTAGATCAACTAAAACGTAATGACCTAGTTCTCTTGCCCTTATCCGGTCAATCCGCTTTATTTCTGGAAACCCCTGGATAATGGCTATGTACTCTTTTAATGTCTCTCCTTTAATATTGCGTTCAAGTAAAATATCAAAGGCTTCGGTTAACATTTCCTTCGCAATTTTAAAAATTAAATAGGCCACAAATATACTGGCAACCTTATCACCGTAAAGTAAGGAAGGAACATCCAAACGTTCTCCTAAAATAGAAATAAGCACCCCAATAGCGGCGGCTATTGATGCGACAATATCAGCTTTGTGGTCGAAAGCAATCGCTTCTATTGCCTTGCTATTATTTTGATTGGCCACTTTTAAGGAGCTTCTATATAAAACAATCTTTGCAGCAAACGAAAATAGAGCCACCCCCATAGCCAAGAAACTTGGTGATTCCACTTCATGAAACAGACCACTTACTCCCTCGTAGGCAACATAAACTGCAACAAGCAAGAGTAAAATCCCAATAATTTCCGACACAATGACCTCAGCTTTCCCGTGTCCATATGGGTGCTCTTTATCTGCTGGTTTATTCGCAATTTTAATAACTAATAATACAATAACCGAGGCAAAGACATCTGCTGCCGAGTGTATTCCATCGGCAAATACGCCATCACTATGTCCAAGCCAGCCAATAATGATTTTCCCTAACGTAAGGATGATATTACTGATTACACTAATCCAAGCTACTTTTTTAGCCAACGTTTCTCTCATTTCCATTTTTGAAACCACCTTTGAAAATTAACGTGCACTATCTTGGCTCCGTTCTTTAGCGGTGACAGCAGTCTAGTGCACAAGTGCAACATTGAATCTGATAAACCTAACAAATCATATCAAATGAAACGTTGATGGGTCTAGAGAAAAAATCTTTCCTAAATCAAGCAAATTTGCATGCAGGCAACAAAAGAATACAAAGGGAATTTATTTTACTAAAAATGTTAAATGTTATTCTTCATGTTCTTCTTTTTCTTTCTTAATCATTTCTATTTCTTCAACAATTGAGATCAAGTTAATTTGATCGTGAAGGTAGTGAAAAGCCTCATCTAGTTCTTCTCTTGTTGGAAACTCATCTTTTTTATTCATGATTAACACACCTTTCAAAGTTTTATTTTTTAGGAGTAATTACTCTGCAATAAGAAAAAAATACCGTTGTACCATCATTTCCAAAAGGGAGGAATTATTAATGGAACATAAGAAAGCAAATCCAAAGAAAGAACTTGCCGGAAGTTTTTATCACCCTAGTTACTACCTTGAAAGTGACGATCTTTCCAAGGGGATTGCAACTTCCCATGAACAAGTAAGCGATGCGTACACTGAAGGTGAAATAGGCGCTGTCATTGATGATGTAAACGGAGAAGATATTAAGATTCCCCAAAAAGGCTTTGAAGAATAAGAAGAAGGAAAACAGCTCTCACCTGAAAGCTGTTTTCTTTTTCTTCGTCATTTATCATCTTCGACATAGGGATCGTGTTCAAACGCTGGCAAATCACCAAAGCTGGTCATAATTCCTTCTTCATCAAGAGCATCCTCGTATTTTTCATGCTGAGAATTTGGGTAAACTGTAATATTTTTACCATAAATATCTGTTCCAACAAAATTTTCATATTCCTCTACGTACCCAATGGGTTCCTCTGACTCATTATAAACATCATTATAATGATCTTTAGGAAAGGCAAGGTCTGACGGCCCGTCGGATGTACCCCATTCAGCCACGGCCTGCCAGGAATCCTCTGCATCGAATGCCACATTTTCATCTTTATTATCCATATCAAATTTACCAAATGGCGGCATTAATACGCCTTCTTCAATCGGTCGATCGTGTGAGGTGACTTGGTCCGGGCTGTGTTCAATGCAATAAGTTGTATTCGGCAAGGCCTCTAATCGTTCTAACGGAATTTCCTTTCCACATATTTCACAATTCCCATATGTTCCATTTTCCATTGCCGCTAAAGCCCGATTGATATTGCCCAGTTCCAATTTGTAGTGTTCAAGCAGGGCATTATCTTTCTCGCGTTCATAAAGGTCGGTTGCTTCATCTGCAGGATGATTATCATAACTAGATAATTCCCCCATTGACTCATGATAATGACCTCGCTCAAAACCAAAATGATCATTTTGATCTAACCGCTCTTCTACATCATTCTTCTCCTGCAACAATTGTAACCTTAACTCAGCTAATTGCTGTGTCGATAACATGTAATAACCCCTTTCATAGTGGATTACCCTAGAATCTATTTCACCATTTTTATGTTCTGTATTTATCTTTCCTTTTTATTCTCAATTTTTACGTGGTGGATTATGTAACCAAAATTTAATTTCAACTAATTCATTGCCAAAGCGTACAGATGATTTATCTGTATAAGAATTGCGCAGGCGAGTATCTTAAGGATATGAAACTTTGAAGAAAAGAGGGAACGAAGTGGTTAATGAAAACTTTGACAGATTTAGAAAAGCTCAAAAGGATCATAAAGGGATTTATTTAGGTGGTACACAAGAAGAAAAACCCGGTTTAAATGACGAACAATATAATAATCAAAGTATTACTGACAAATCACCCGGTGCTACGGGGAGAGATATTTAAGATACATCCTTTTTCAACAAAACATTAAAGTGAAATGAAAAAGGTTGAGGGTCGTTCTTTAACCTTTTTTTATCATTTGTATGATGGAAGCAAAGGAGAATCACGATGGGTAAATCCAAATCTGGAGCAAAAGAAAAAAACAATATGAAATGGTGGCAGCTTTCTTTATTTGGAGTGGGCTGTACAATTGGGACAGGTTTTTTCCTTGGCTCTGGTCTAGCGATCAAAATGACAGGACCGGCTGTTTTATTAGCGTTTATTATCGCCGCCCTCGGTACTTATTTTGTCTATGATGCTCTCTCCAAAATGACCTCTCAAGAGCCTTTACAAGGTGGTTTCAGGTCTTATGCGAAGAAGGCATTTGGAAAGTGGGCTGGCTTCAGCAGCGGCTGGGTATACTGGTCCTCAGAGGTACTAATTATGGGAAGCCAACTAACAGCACTGTCCATTTTTTCTCGTTTTTGGTTTCCAAACGTCCCTTTATGGATTTTTACCGCGATCTATGCTGCATTAGGATTAATGGTTATTTTGATTGGGGTTAAGGTGTTAAACAAACTTGAAAATATTCTCGCTATCTTAAAAATTTCAGCGATATTAATGTTTGTCGTGATTGCTTTTCTAGCCATTTTTGGGGTCATTGATGGTGACCGTCCTATCCAATTTCCGAATAGTCAAAAGGAACTCCTTCCTCATGGACTTATTGGGTTGTGGTCGTCCGTAATTTTTGCCTTCTACGCCTTCGGCGGAATTGAAATATTAGGATTAATGGCGACTAAATTAAAAAATCCAAGCGAAGCACCAAAAGCAGGAAAAGTGATGCTGTTTACACTAATGTTTATTTATGTACTTTCAATTGGTCTTGCTGTCATGATGGTGTCTTGGAATAAATTTAACACAAAGGAAAGTACGTTTGTGGTAGCACTAGATACTTACCATCTTGCCTTTGTCCCGCATTTTTTTAATGCAGCTTTAATTATTGCAGGCTTTTCGACAATGACAGCCTCCTTATATGGCGTAACAAGTGTGCTGGTTACGCTGGGAAAGGAAGGCGATGCACCGGCATGTTTTTCAAAAAAGGGAAAATTAAAGGTCCCACTAGCTGCACTATTGATCACCATACTTGGTATTACTGCCTCCATTGTATCGGCATTGGTATTGCCAGATCAAATTTATGAGTGGGTCACAACAGCAGCCGGATTAATGCTTCTTTACAATTGGCTATTTATTCTTGCCTCCTCCAGGAAAATCTTGGAGCTAAAGACGAAAGAAAAGATCATGTATTCGATTGGTGCCCTGTTTATTTTAATCGCTGTCAGTGGAACCCTTTTTCATAAAACAAGCAGACCCGGCTTTTTTATTAGCTTAGCGTTTATTGGAGTCATCGGGATCATTACTTTAATTATTCAGTTAAAAACGAACAAAGAAAAGAAAAAGTCTAAGAAAAAAGTACTGAAGCCTTGGCCAACAGCATAGTAATCAGCATAAAAATAGGCTGACTCTGGTATAAGCATTTCAATGCCAGCCCGAGTCAAGCCTCTTTTTACTGAACGACTAATTAAGTCATGTCCAAGTCTCTTGATTACATAGTACAGATACCTTGTTTTGCAAATCCGCTAAATTTAAGTTTAGTTCTAGCGGTTGACTAGTAGAAAAAAATAATCTTTTTTTATTGTTTGAATTCCACATGAATGCGAGCTCCGATAGATCTATTTCTTGTTTCCAATATGACTCATCTAATGCTATACCCTTTGTTTTTATTTTTGAAGAGTTGGAAATTAATGAGTTCGACGTAATAATGCAATTAGGTAAATCGGCATTATTCAGTTCATTTATGGATGTTGGCACTTTTAAAATTCCAAAGATATTATAATATTTTATCACATTAAAAATCGGTTTATAACAGCGACTAAGTTCTTCAGTCATGAATAAATTGTGACGAACCTCTTCATTAATAATAACTCCGTCCACCTTTTCGTCCCCAAAACTTTTACACAATTGAATAAGTCCCTGTGTAACGGCTTCCAACTTATTCTCAATACTTTCCATACTCTGATTAAAAACATCATCCCCATATAAACTTTTCAGTATAGTGAGTGGACCGGTAACTGTTGCAATGATGGGATAATTTTTACCATTTACCTTTACTAGTCTTGTTACGGTCTCCATTAGAATCGGAATTCTCCCCCGCTCAATAATATCTTTGGCATCCAGTGTTGCCGTCATAGGAAGATATTCTTTGACAGAAGGCATTTGACCATCTTCCCAATGAACGGCAGCACCGAAAGCTTCCGCTTCTAGAGTAGGATCAACGGGTAATGTTAAAGCGTCATACTCTAGTAATTGCTGAGTATTGACGATAGCCGAAGACAAGACACTTGAATCAGTCAATAACTCCTTGACGGAAACTTGACTTACCTTTGTAAGGTATGTTCCGACTAAAGGAATAAAAGGAGGCCGAGGAATTACTCGACCCTTAAATAATTTCTGTACTAGCTCTTTACGATTCATTTTCGAACCTCCTTTTGTGCGGACTACTGATTACATACGAACAATTTGTCGTGTAGGTTCAGCTGTAGGCCATTTTCCATAGTATGTTAACGCTTCTTCCGGCGGCTGCTTTGTAGACCATTCCTTCATAAATTCATCATAACGTTTGCCGCGGGCTAGGCGAGACACTCGTTCAGACCTTCGAGCTTGGTTTGTTTTTTCTTCGTCCAAGGTCAAAGTTTCTGGATCATAAACGATTTTATAAATATTTTTGGCAACCCAATCGGAGATCAATTCATCCTTTAAATCCTTGACAACACTATGTGGGTCCCGATCAAGCACATCACCATACCCGCCGCCGCCAAGGGAGTTACCAACGAAAATGTCGCCTTCCATAACTGGCGCAGCACCACGAATGGCTCGCTCGACAATATATTCACCTTCAATGCTTCTATCTTCAATCAATTCCGTCACATTTGTTGGTAGATTCTTATCACCTTTGGCCATTTTTTCAAAATAATTTGCCTTAACGATTTTAATACCTGGATGCGAAGCTGGCGGATACCCGCCAAATAGCCCCTGAACGGTTGGTACTTTATGATTTTTAATGATCGATTGATATATGAGATAGGGAACTTTATGAACAGCCCAGGCTACATTTGTCCCTGCCCCTCCTCGATATTTTCCAAATCCTCCTGAATCTTTCCAGTGCTTGAAGAATAAATGGACATGCGGCTGCTCATTTTCCATATCTTCTACATCTGGCGCTTTACCCCACCAGCCCCAAGGAAAACCAAATGAATTATTTCCATCACGGTTACTACGGGCTCCTCCGCCTTCACTGTTGAGGGCATTGGCAAGCATATCAGCAAAAGGAACACCCCATTGGTTCATTCCTGCAATAACAATCGCACAGCCCCCGACACCAAACCCTGCCGTTGTTAATTCCTTTGCACCACTTGCATAAAATAATTTGGACATTGCATTTGAAACAGTCGATAATGTACAGCTATTGGTAACCGGTGAGTTGGCTACTGAAGCGTCAACGTTTGCATTTAAAAAAGTGCCTTGTGGAACAATGACCTTGATTGGCGAAAAAATACCGGACGATGTTGGGAGATCCGCAAATGGCACCCCAAACAAATAGATAGCTATATGTGCACGGACGATGTGTAAAAAGCTATTAAACGAACCATTATTTTCAGGTGAGGAACCAGTAAAATCAAAGGTAAGTGTATCGCCCTTCTTTGTTAAAGTCAGCACACATCGTAAAATAGAATCACTGACACCTATTGTATCCATAAAGGAAACGGAACGATAAACTCCATCTTGCCAGCTAGAGATACGATTTCTAGCTCCATCTTCTGCCACAATCAGCATTTTTCTCATCACGCCAACAACTAGCTCTACTCCTTTTTTCTCAATCAGTTGTTGGACTCTGACACGCAGACGATCACATGCGGCAACGCGGGCTTTTGTATCAACGATTTGCATCCGTGGGGCCCTCGATACCATGTTTGCCATCATGTTTAACATGTCATTACGAATCACGTAGTTTTCACCAATTTTAATTGGTGGAAGTTTCATCCCTTCATCGGAACGAGATTTGGCGGTTACAGGCATCCCGCCTGGTTCAATCGCACCAGTCTCCGGTTGATGCACGGCTGCAGCGGACCACGCGATTAGCTCTCCATTATGGAAAATGGGCATAACGGCTACTTGGTCAGGATTATGAACACCACCATACAAGGCTTCGTTTGCATAGAAGATATCGCCTTCTTTTACACCGATCGTAGGATCATCTTTATAATGCTTTAATATATATTTTATGGCAATCTGCGTGGTAACGGCATGTAAGTAAACCCCACAATAGGCGGCAACAAGGTCACCCTTTGCTGTATACAATCCTACAATGATATCACCGGAGTGCAGCATGCTGGAAATCCCAATTTTGGTTAGGACTTCTTTTGCTTCTAGCACGAGCTGATTTAACTTTTCACTATAAATTTCGTATTCTCCGAACTTTAAAGTTTCTAAACATGCTGTTTCGAAGTCATCTATTGGCTCTGGATGGATTCGTTCATTTATTTCGAAATCGATCATGCGAGTACCCCCTCAACCATTTTCTTTTCAATCACACCATTTAAATATTGGTCTACGGTATAGTCTGCATTTGGCGGTAAAACTACAGTTGTATGTGGCGATTCAATTAATGCAGGTCCTTCAATTTTATTTCCATTTTTCAACTCTTCTAATTGATAGACTGGTGTTTCAACAAAACCGCCTAATTCCGGCCAGTAGGCATGACGGGAACCTTTGATTGCCGCAATAGGATTTTCACCTTCATATTCATTACGATTGAAACTATATTTTTCCTGAGGAACAATTGCCTTAAGGACAATGTTTTCAATTTCAACTCCGCCTTCAGGATATACTGCAATCGGGCTGTACGCATTAGAGTAATCCTCTGTAAAACTATCCCATAAATTTTGAACATCTTCAGGACAAGTAATAAAAAGCGATGGCGATTGGGTGCGCTTGATATTTAGCTGCCCTCCATATTTCATATCTAACTCCAACACATATTGGATTTCTTCTTCTTTAAAGCCCTCACCTTTAATATCTCGAATGGCTTTCGATTGCAGCTCCCTAACGGTTGAATTAAATGATTCATAATCCGTTAAAAATTCCTTCGTGCCCGGCTGAAGCAGAATAATATGTTTTGACTGTTCATAAATGTGCATGACATCCATCATAGATGAGGAAAAGGCACAAAATACTGGGGATTGCTGTAATATGACAGTTTTCGGAATATCTGCATCGAACCCAAATCCAGCACCATGAACGGGACCGCCACCGCCTAATGCAAATAAGACAAAGTCTTTTGGATCATTTCCTTGAAGCGCTGTTTCCTTTTGAATGATATTGGCCATGTTACCATCACAAACTTTTTTTATTAAATAGGCAGCCTCATACACATCAACGCCTAATGGTTTGGCTATTTTCTCTTCAATCGCTCTCTTTGCCTTTTCTAAATTTAAGGATAAATTTCCACCATGGAAATAATCCGGATTTAAATATCCTAGCAGGAGATCCGCATCTGTTACGGTTGGCTCTGTACCGCCCTGATCATAGGCAACAGGTCCCGGGAAGCTTCCCGCACTTTTCGGCCCTACCTCTAATCGGCCGCCTAAGTCATGATTAATCCAAGCAATCGATCCCCCGCCAGTTCCAATCGATTTACTTTCGAGCATGGTCATATCAACAAGCCAACGATCAATGACTGGCTTAAATTGATAAATACTTGTTTCACCATCGACGACAAGTCCAATATCAAAACTGGTTCCGCCCATATCGGCAACAACAATATTTTGATAATCATATACTTTTCCAATTTCATTGCTGCCAATGATTCCGGCAACTGGACCGCCATTATACGTATTGACGGCTGAAGTACGGAAAACTTCCGCCATTCCTCCTGTATTATGGACCATTAGTAAGGAGTTTTTATAACCCATGTCACGCAGTTCATCCCCAATATTAGACAGTTCTTCTGCCATAGCCTGGTGAAGATATGCATTCAAAATCGCTACGTTCGACCTGCTGTATTCATAGCGCTTAGGCAATACCTCACTTGAAAGAACAACTGGCATATTACCTAGGTAATACTCTGGGTATTCTTCTTCTATTAGCTCCTTAATTCTTTTTTCATGGACTGGATTCTTAAAGGAGAACAAGGTTGAGACCACAAATCCCATTACTCCTTGATCCACCAAGTACTGTAATTTATTTTTAAAATCCTCTTCATCTAAGGGGCGGATAATTTTTCCTGTATAATCAATTCTTTCTTTAGCACCAACAACATGTTCTCTAGGAATCAATGGATTAGGTTTATCGACTTCGGATATTTTACGGGATTCCAATGTGCTGATCCCGTCCGCCCATTGGCTTCCTTTTCCGATATAAAGCATATCTTCATAGCCTTCGGTTGTAATAAATCCAAGCTTTGGACCTTTTTGTTCAATCAATTTATTCATTGCAACGGTTGTCGAATAGCGAATCACATCGGTCTCTTCTAACAGTTCGTCAATGGAGAAATCAAGCAAGTCGGCCCCATTTTCGATGGCTTTAATAAAGCCCACCGACAAGTCATAGCCAGTTGTAGGGCTTTTAGCAATAATGGATTGCTGCCCGTATCGTATAAAACAGTCTGTAAACGTCCCGCCGATATCAATATCAATTGTAGCTCTCATTTTAGCTGACATGTCTTTTCCTCCCCTACGCCCTTTTAAATGCTTGTTTCTCTTTTTCTTCTACTTCCTGTATAGCTCGGTTTCTTACATCATTAATATCTAATTCAATATCATGAGTGATTGGGTGGCCCGGGGCTAAAATTTCTGTTTCCACTAAAGTACCACAGCTAGGGCAGTAAAACTCCACTAAACGAACCCAGTTCGGATCCGGAGAAAATGTATGCTCGCCCTCGAGATGGGGCTGATGTATCTCACTTGGGTCGCGATCATAAATCAGACATCCAAGTTTAAAATTTTCTTTTGCTGAATTCAATTCCTGATCGCATTTATTACACACCCAAACCTCTTTATCTAAATCCAAATCAATGTACTCGGTAATTTTTCTTCGCATGTTTATACCTCCATTACACCATTTAGATGTTGGTCCATCTTAAATTTCGCACCGACAGGAACGACAATCGTCGTGTTGGAACTTTCTAAAACGGCAGGTCCATTTATCACGTGGCCAGGTCTTAATTTTTCTATATCAAAAATAGGGGTGTCGATAAAACGATTCTTCCAATAAATATTTCTACTAGACTTTGGAACCGGATTAGTAGTTTCGACCTCAAGCGTAGGTAATGAAAAATGGGATACGCTCACATAACTATTCAAACGAATAAATTCAATGATAAATTGGTCCGATTTTAATTGAATCGCAATATCTTGCAACATCGTTTGCAGCTGGTCGGCTTTATTTTTTTGAAGATACTCGGTAGACAAGGAAAAGATATTTCTGGTTTTACTATCTATCGAAACAGCCTCTATCGCTACTTCAAAATGAATCGATTCAGGAGTAAATCCTTCTCCTCTCATATCACGATGAGAAAGCTTTTTCATTTTATCTAGGTGTACATTTGCGGTTTCGATGAGGTCATCAATGTTTTGATTATTACGATAGAAATAGTCTAAGCGTTCTTGATAGTTATGAGAAATATCAGCAGTGGATAAACCAAAGGCACTAAACACAGAGCTAAACGGGAATGAATAGACATTTTTGATTCCACTTTTTAATGCCATTCCTCCTGAGAAAAGTCCGCCTCCACCCCCAAATGAGAATAGCTTAAACTCTCTTATGTCTTTTCCTCGCTCTGATGCAAGTTCCTGTAATGTATCGGCACCAATTTGCTCAATTCTATCAATTATCAACGTTGCTGCTTCTTCATTTGAAATATTTAACGGAGTAGCGATCCATTTATTAATAGCTTCAATCGCTTTTTGTTTGGAGATTTTCTTCGTACCACCTAGGAAATATTCTGGATCTACTAATCCTAAGACTACACATGCATCTGTTACTGTTGGTTTTGTACCACCCAGGTCAAAACACGCAGGTCCAGGTACTGCACCGGCACTTTCAGGCCCTAATTGAATTTTTCCATCAGGGGTTGGTTTTGCAATGGAACCACCGCCGCCTCCAACAGAGAGAACATGGATTAATGGAGCATGTACGGGAATTCCAGCAATCTTAGATTCCGTATCGAAGGTAAGCTCTCCTCCAGAAATTAACCCGACATCGGTACTCGTTCCTCCGACATCAACAGACATAATATTTTCTAATCCATATATGGCTCCAATGTACTTTGTCCCCATTAATCCAGCGGCAGGTCCAGAGTTGTAAGTATCCAATGCTTTTGTTTTAGCTACACGGGCAACACCGCCGTTTGCATGTGCAATTAAGAGGGGTTTTGTATACCCTTTTTGACGCATTCCTTCATCAGCTTTGTACAAGTATTTAACCATATCACGGTGTAGGTAAGCGTTTACAATTGCGGCGTTTGTTCGAACAGCATTATCAGAACGAGAGCTAATCTCACTGCCTAATTGGATCGGTTTTGTTCCTAAGTAATGCTTAGGAAAATCCTCTTGGATGATCTTTTTAACTAATTTTTCATTTTCATTGTTAATATGTGCATTTTCAAAGCTTACAATAATCACTCTTGTTCCAAGTTCCAAAAGCTTTTTTGTAGCTGCCTTAACATCTTCCTCATCAACGTGCTTGATGATTTCACCTGTTTCTGATACTTTTTCATCAATTGAAACAACGAGTTCAGGTTGAATTAAATAGTTTAAAATTGGATTAGGACCATCTTGATAAAGGGATTTTTCATTCCCTTTCGTCACAATGATTCCTAATTTTGGTCCTGTACGCTGAATCAATGAGTTTGTGCCCACAGTAGTTGATAAGCGAATCGTTTTGGTTTTTTTAAGGAAATCGCCTACATTTTTAAACCCAAAACGTTTAGCTCCCTCATTAATGCAATTGTTGAAACAAACAGTTAGGTCATGTGGGGTTGTATCAACTTTTACCACTTCAAATTGGTTTCCATATGAAAAAAATCCATCTGTAAATGTACCGCCTGTATCAATATCGACAGTGTACTGAGCCATAAATAACCCTCCCAAAGTTTAATAAACTTCTTTTACATACTTTGTTTTCATTTCAAATCGAGGTAATGTTGAATTTGGAACTAAAGAAACATTAGCTCGAAATAAGAGTTTAGCTCTCAATTGTTCTTCCAGTTCTTTCTTTAACCCAATTAACTCTTCCTTTACTACGGTCGGACCGTACTCTACTTGTACCTCTAATGGTGGTTCTACAGCTGGTCCTGGTTGATATAGAACGATTTGAATTTCGCCAGTTGTCTGTGGATAAAAACTGCTAACCACATCTTTTATAGCAGATGGGAAGACATTAACTCCTCGAATGATCAGCATATCATCTGTTCTTCCAATACAGCGAATCCGGAATCCTTCATGTCCACAAGAACAAGCTTCGGTTTTAATGGAAATTAAATCCCTAGTCCGGAATCGTAATAATGGGACACACTCACGATCAATGGACGTATAAACAAGCTCACCTGTACTTCCATTTTCAATTGGTTTTACTTTACCTGTATCGGGATCGATGAGCTCACATATGACATAATCCGCTGCAACGAAGTGCATGCCATCACCAGCAGGGCATTCAGAGAAAAGCACTGGTGCCATGTCTGCATTCCCCATTGCTTCAAATACCCGTGCACCCCAATCTTGTTCAATCTTTTGCCGAACTTCTAGCAAGCCGCCGCCTGGTTCGCCGCCTGTTCCAATGATTTTAAATCCAAGCTCTTTTGGGTCCATACCTATAGACCTAACATAGTCAGCAAGATAATTAGCATAGGAAGGTGTACATAACAGGACATCAGGTTTTAAGTTTAATGCGGTTGTCACAAGACGGTCTGAAGCCCCCGTTCCAATTGGTATAAAGGTGGCACCCAGACGTTCAATCCCATCTTTTAAAGGCAGTCCGCCAACGAAAAAAGATAATCCCATGGCAAAAATTACTTTATGTTGAGGACGTATTCCCGCTGTATAATAAACACGAGATACAATGTCTGTCCAAATCTCATTATCATGTTTTGTTATTCCGACATAGGTGGGTTTTCCCGTAGTTCCAGAAGACGAATGAATTCTAATGATACTCTCAGAATTCGAACATTGATGTAAGCCTAACTCCGAAGTGCTTTCTTGACTTTTTCTTATTTCCCATTTTTCTGTGAAAGGGATCTTCTCTAGGTCATTTAAGGTTTGAATATCTAGGGGATGTAACCCAGCATCATTAAATTTTGCTGCATACATAGGGGAATTTTGATAGACATATTGAACTTGTTTTCTCAACTTTTCTTCCTGTAATTCTAGTAATCTGTCTTTTGGTAATTGTGACTCCACGGAACTTTTGTAGGAAAGCATGGTGGCCTCCTTCTTTTTTTAATACTATTCTTAAAATTTTGAACTTTGCAACTTTATTATAAATCTGCTTAACTAACATTACCATGTTGGTCATTCACAAAATGTACACATATTTGCCACAATTTTTTGGCTCAAATCCACAAAAAAAAGAATGATCATATATGATACATTCTCTAACCATTTAGCTCTTGAAGCATGTACTCCAATCTAAGTGCTAAATTTAAATTTAGTCGGACTTCGGAATCCGTAAGGTCAAAACCAGTTGTCTCTAAAATCTTCTCCATACGATATTTTAAAGTATTCTGGTGAATAAATAACTCCTCAGCTGTCTTTTTTATATGTCCATTATGCTTTAAATAAACTTGTAAAGTATCCTTCATTACGTTTGAATCTTTTAATTTATTAAGCTTGTTTAAATATAGATTGATATAAGCGGCTGCTAATTTTGAATCATTGGTCGAAATACTAGACAATAAGGTCCATATTCCACAAGCAGGAAAATAACCGACGGGACCAATTAATTTTATAGATGGTAAAACCGAGAGAATTTGACCTGCCTGTAGATACGATTCACCGACAAATTTAACAGAATCTTTGGATTCGCCAATCCCAATATATACTTCGATGTCTGATACATTGTTGTTTATTTTTTTTTGCAAAATATCCTGTATTTGTTTTACCGCCTGTATTAATTCTACTTCCGTTTCATGTGAAAGAAAAACGACAATTGTTTCTTCCCGATAAATAGCACACGAATTCTTCCATCTGTTTTTTATTTCTGAGAGAAGGTAATTAACATTCTTTTTCACTGGATCACTTACCAAGAAACCTTTTCTATAAAAGCCAATTTTAAGTATACAAATACGAGGAGTATATGAAATACCAAGTGTATTCATAATATCCGTGGTTTCCTGTACTTTTTCTTCATTCATATTGATAAATGAATCAAAAAGCTGATTTAGTAAATATCCTTCAATCTCTAATCGTTTATAATTCTCTTTTCCACTGGAAGCCATTTGAAGAGCTGCTTTTAGAATTACACCCAATTGGTCTGAAATTTCCAGCAGTAAATTCAGATCATCCTGTGTAAAATAGCCTTGTTTTTTATTGATAGCATGAATAATACCAATCCTCTTGTTATCAACAACTAATGGTACCGTAACTAACGTAGTTGCATTAAATAATTCGATAAATTCCTGATTATATCTTTTATCTAATTTTGCATCTAGAGTAATCGTTGGAGTACCTGTAAGAAATACATACTTTGCATTGCTATTTTCACTCATGGGTACTCTGTATTGTTGAATAATTTCATCCTCCCAAACTCCAAAGGCAGGTTTTTGCAGAGCCAATTCATTTTTATTTGGGTCAAAAAGCATGATCCCAGCCATTTGGGATTGGAGAAGTTCCCCTACTTTATCAACTATTTCAGCTAATATCTCTTGATATGAATATTGATTGAGAAGGTGATGCAATTGGTTTATATAGGTGAGACTTTTTGATTTCCTCTGCATAATTAAAAATAGACGGGAATTTTCAAGAATAACCGAGACAGATTGCATAAAGATAATAATCAAATTAATCTGTTCTCTTAATAAATTTTCCTCCTGTTTGGGTTCGATAACTAAGACACTAGAAACTTCATGCTGCCTTGTGATGGGGAAAAAATACGTGGTGTTTTCTTTAAAATATTTTTGAGATATTTTTCTTTCCAATACCTTTTTTGTCATTCCTAAGAAACTCTTTTTCTCGCGATTATCCAGGTTAAGACTTGCATGGGGAATCAATTGCTTTAAACTAAAGTCATACACAAGGAACAGGCCCTTCCCGCCCCCAACTTGCTTCACACCCTCAACCACAATGGCTTGGGTTAAAAGCTGCCAATCTTGGATTGTATGAAGATATTCAAGACTTTGTTGCAGTAACTCAACTTGATTATCATTAAGAGCTATTCTAGCTTTATCGATCACATAATCCCTCCTGATCTGAAACTAAAGAGTAAAAAATACAGGGATAGAATTAGACTTTCTATAATTGGTTCTATGAAGGGCTGTTAGACATTGCCTATTACCTAGTGATCTTATGTAGCGAAAAAACTAGCTAATAGCCAAATGGTGGTAAGCAATATTCATATTCTTCCGTAATTCATCAGGGTGATCATGGTAGACAATTTCACCCTTATTTAGGATATAGACATCATCTGCAATACTTAAAGCTGTGGCAATGTTTTGTTCTACTAAAAGCATTGACATTCCCGCTTCTTTTAATTTCAATAGGACCTCCATTACTTCTCCGACCATTAAAGGCGATAATCCTTCAGTTGGTTCATCCAAAAGGAGAATCTTTGGATTTCTCATTAATGCCCGGCCAATCGATAACATTGATTGTTCTCCACCGCTCAAGTTACCGGCATGGGTCTTTTCTCGTTCCTTCAGTCGGGGGAAAAGGTCAAAAATCCGATCTAACGTCCAATCGCCATGGTGATGATTGGCAAAAACAGTTAAATTTTCATGAACGGTTAAGTTCGTAAAAATCCTCCTTCCCTGTGGAACAATCCCTATGCCCTTTTTAGCTATTTGATGGCTTTTTAGTTTGATTACATTTTCACCTTCCAGCAATATTTGGCCTTCTTTTTTATTAATAAAGCCAATGATTGAATGAATAGTGGTTGTTTTGCCCATCCCATTTCTTCCAAGAAGCGTCACTACACTGCCTTTTTTCACCTCAAGATTAACCCCGTGAAGGACATGGCTTGCTCCATAATAACTATGAACTTCCTTCAAGCTAAGCATTAGTCAATTCCTCCTTTCCCATGTAGATTTCTTTTACGTGTGGATTTTCCCTGACCTCTTCAGGACGTCCATCTGCAATTAACGTCCCGGCATGCAGAACAATCACACGGTCCATGTTGCCAAATAATACCTCAATGTCATGTTCAATCATCATAATTGTAATATCTGAGGATAATTTATTGATTAAGGCAATGATTTGATCCGTTTCCACTTGGGACATACCTGCAGTTGGTTCGTCTAATAATAGTAATTTAGGTTTTCCAGCAATCGCCATAATAATCTCAATTTGCCGTTGTACACCATACGATAAATCTTGAACCTTTTTATGGCTGTATGCTTGTAATCCCCACTCCTGAAGAAGTTTTTCTACCTCTTCAAAAAGGGCTGGATAATTCTTCTTATTGGCCTGTTTCCACCATTGAGTATGTTTCTTATTGATTCGCTGTAAAACAAGCAGAAGATTTTCTTTCACTGTTAGACCCATCATTAAATTATTTTTTTGAAAGGTCCTTACAATCCCTCTTTCAGTCCTTTGATAATTGGGCAGACGGTTAATCAACTCATCAAAATAGCTAATCGTACCGCCTGAGGGTTCTAAATCACCAGCGATCATATTAAATAAAGTAGATTTTCCAGCACCATTTGGCCCAATCAACCCGATTTTTTCTCCGGCTGTGACTTCTACTGTAATATCTTCAATTACCTTAACTCCGCCAAAATGTTTTGAAAGGCCTTTTAGCGAAAGAATTCGTTCCTTCTCCATAGTCTTCACCTATCCATCCATTTTAGTTTGCTGCTGAATTGGTATTATATTTGGTTCTTCATGCTCAGTCTTAGTCTTTTGCCGACTGAATACTTTCTCTTTTGCACTATTGTAAATTCCAACAATTCCATTAGGAGCAAAGATAACAAAAAGTATGAAGGCCGCTCCAATAATCATCATCCAATTTTCCGTATACGAACTAATTATGGTTTCTAAAATAACAATGAAGGCAGCTCCAATCACCGGACCCCATAGTGTCCCGACCCCGCCAATTAAAACCATAATTAATACCGATCCAGATGCCGTCCAATAAACATCAGTAGGAGAGATAAAACCGTTAAAAACAACATACAAGCCTCCCGCTAAACCACCAATTGTTCCGGCAATTAAAAAGCTGATGTTCTTATATAACGACGTATTATATCCAATCGATTTCATCCGTTCTTCATTCTCTTTAATCCCAATAAAAACAGAACCTAATGGAGAATGTAAGAAGCGGCTCAAAAGGAAGAGTAGAATCGTTATAACCAACACAATAAAATAATAGACAAACACTTGATTAGACAGGCGAAAACCAGCTATTACATCTAGCGGAGCAATTCCGGATAATCCATTCGAACCCCCGGTGACATCTGTCCATTGATATACTATCGAGTAAAAAATCTGCGAACAGGCTAGTGTCAGCATTAAAAAGTAAAAGCCATGTGCTTTTGTTGAGAGTAAGCCAATAATTAAAGCCAGTAAAAAGGCAAACACAAGACCAATCCCAATCGTAACAAAAATATTGGTACTAAACTTTAATGCAGCTAATCCAGTTGCGTATGCACCAGCACCAAAGAAAGCAGCATGACCTAGTGAGACCAATCCTGTCTGCCCAACGAGGATATTTAAACTTACGGCAAAGATACTAAGAATGAGTATTTCCGATAAAATATTGACGTAATAAATAGATAAAAAGAATGGAACAAATGCCATTAGTAAAAATAGTAGTATACCTTTTATTAATCCCTTTCTCATTACACCACCCTCCTGCCGGTTAGACCTTGCGGACGGATGACTAGTACCAATGCCATTAGGGCGAACGTAATAATTAGGCTTAATTCTGGTACGAAATAGCGGCTGAAGGTTTCAACAAAACCAACTAGCAAACTAGCAAAAAAGGTGCCTGTTACGGAGCCAAGCCCGCCAACTACAAGAACGACTAGAGATAGAATAAGAATTTGAAACTCCATTCCTGGAAAAACCCCTAGGATAGGAGAACCAAGAACACCACCCAGGCCTGCCATTAAACTTCCTAGGAAAAATACACAAGTAAAAACAAACTGAATGTTAACGCCTAATCCCCCTACCATCTCTTTATCGGACAAGCCAGCCCTGATGACAGCACCCCATTTTGTTTTTTCCTGGGTATACCACAAGAAAATTGCCATCGCAATCCCAATCCCTATTAACGCGACACGGTAGGCAGGAATGGCATTTCCTAAAATTTCGACTGACATGTTAAGTGATTCTGGAGGGTTAACTACTAGAATATTTTTCCCCCACAACATCGAAAAAACATCGTGAAAAATATACGCTAATCCAAACGTTAATAGTACCTGTGAAAGGTGTCCCAGCTTATATGTTGGCCTGAGCATTACCATTTCCAGAACTAATCCGATGATGGCAATAATTAGCGGTACCGCCATTAAGGCTACCCAAAACGGTAATCCTGCCTTCATGATGAGCGAGTATCCCACATAAGAACCTAATACATACATGGATCCATGTGCCAGGTTTAACACGCCCAGAATTCCAAATACAATCGTAATCCCACTTGTAATGATAAATAGTAAAAATCCATAACTTAGCCCATTCATCAGTTGCAAAAGTAAGGCACTCAAATGTTTAACCCCCTTATCCTAATGATTCCTCTTGTTTTTAAAAGAAAGAGGCAAAGGAATTCTTGCCTCTTTCAATCTGCTTATTGTAAATCCATCGTACCCTAACCCTAGGTCGTGTAAATAATGTTATTTTCCTGGATCAACGACTTGAGGAATCGTATCAATTACTTTATTCTCTGTCTTTCCATTCACAATACCAGTTTCAACTATATAAAGATTTTGAATGACATTGTGTGTTTCTTTATCAAACTTAATCGGTCCTCTTGGACTGGTAATTTCAATAGAAGAAATCGCTTCAATTATTTTATCAGGATCACTGACATCGCCCTTCAATTTTTTAATAGCTTCTGCAATGATCATGGCCGCATCGTATCCCTCTGCAGATTCAATACTTGGACGTTTATTGTATTTTTTCTCATATGCCTCGATAAACGCCTTATTTTCTTTCGTATCCACACTATAATCCCAGAAGATAGAAGCTTTAATTCCATCTGGTGAATTACCTTGCTGTGGTCTTACATCTTCAGCAGTAAGCCAGCCTGAACCAATTAGTGGAATTTTTCCTTTTAATCCATATTGCTCATATTGCTGAACAAATCTAACTGCATCACTGCCCGCATAGAAAGCGTAAATCCCATCAATACCGTCTAGATTCATTTTGCCTAGGTAGGAAGAGAAGTCATTGTTTCCAAGTGGCGGATAAACCTCGCCAGCAATTTGCCCTCCGGCTTTTGTGTACGCTTCTTTAAAAGCTTCTGCGACCTCATGACCGAATGCATAATCAGCAGCAGTAACATAAATTTTCTTGCCGATGTTTTTGTATGCCCATTCACCCATTGAATGACCAATTTGCCATGAACTAAACGATGAGCGGTAAATATAATTGCTCCGCTTTGCTCTTGTAAGATCATTCCCTCCGGCGTGGGAATCTAAGAAAGGGAGTTTTTTGCTATCTACTTCATCACGGATGGCATAAGCAACCGCTGTACTAACCGGCCCCGTTAAAATATCAATTTGATCTTGATCAGTTAGTTTTCTAAGTTTACGTAACGCTACCTGTGGGTCCGCCTCAGTATCTTCATTAATGATCTCAATTTTTTTCCCAGCTACTTCATAGTTTTGTTGTTCAAAGTATAGGTTCATCCCATTTAGAAGGTTTTCACCTAAGGATGCGTAAACACCTGTTGCAGGGAGCAAAGCCCCAATTTTAATAGGAGTATTGTCAGTGTTTTTTTCTTTTGTTTTCTCTTTTGATGTGGTAGTACTTATGGCCCCGCCACTACAAGCCGAAAGTAATAGGACTAATAGAATTAAGATTGATCCACTTCTTTTAAAATTTTTCATAGTTACCCCCCGTTTTTTTGTTAACGCTTCCAAAACAAAAAATTAACCCCCATTCTTTTTTGAAATATTTAGAACATTTCTACCATTATTATATTGCCTACCTCGTTTATTTACAATATCATTTTTTTACTTCAATAAAAAAATCGTAATAAGATTTAACTCAAATAAAACCTTATATTCTATTCAAATAATAATTTGTTAATCAAGAATGACTACTAAATCCCCAGGATTAAGTCGACTCTCGCTAAAATACAAGATAAAGATAACAATGGTGATGGCGGGTAAACAAGGATTAGTGAATAATAATAATTCTAGATAATAAAATTACGTTTTTAATACCATAGTTTTTATTTCATATTTATTTTTAGGTACATATTACTAAAACTAAAAAATAGCCAGTTAAAAAACTGGCTACTTTTTAGTTTCGTTTTATACTTGTTTTAACCTAAACCGCTGCACTTTACCTGTTGTCGTTTTAGGCAATTCTGAGATGAATTCAACAACTCGAGGGTATTTATAGGGAGCTAGGTTTTGTTTTACAAACAGCTTGAACTCTTCCTTTAAGGCCTCGGTAGGTTCAATTCCATCTCTTAATACAATAAAAGCCTTTGGATAAACTAGATTATTCTCATTTTTCTCACCGACAACCGCCACCTCAGACACCTTTTCATGCCTAATCAGTGTCGACTCGATTTCAATTGGGGAAACCCAAATCCCCCCCACCTTCAACATATCATCTGAACGACCGCAATACCAAAAGTATCCTTCTTCATCCTGATAATATTTATCACCTGTATACATCCACTCCCCGTGGAATTTGCTTTGATTTTCTGCTAAGTTACAAAAGTAACCCACTGTTACACTATCACCTTTAATGACAAGGTCACCGATCTCGTTTACAGCGACCGGCCTTGATTCTTCATTTAATATTCTCGCTTTATAGCCCGGTACAACCTTTCCCGTGCTTCCTGCCTTAATTTCCCCCATATTATTAGAGAGAAAAATATGTAAGGCTTCGGTTGAACCAATTCCATCTAAAATATCAATATTAAATAACTCTTTCCACTTTTGAATAAAAGTGGCTGGCAATGCCTCACCTGCGGACACACAAATTCTGACTGATGAAAGATCGGGAATAACACCTGTCTTTTCAACATATTGAATCAAGGAACCATATAACGTCGGAACGCCAAAAAAGATAGTAGGCTTCTGCTTTTCAATAACAGAAAAGATATTTTCTGGGGTTGGGCGTCCTTTTGACACAATCGTCGAACCGCCTGCACCTAATGGGAAGTACATCCCATTACCAAGCCCGTATGCAAAGTATAGTTTGGATGCCGAAAATGTTCGGTCATTTTCATTGATTTTAAGGATATTTTGAGCATAGTTTTTACAAGCTACTTCCATACTCCGCTGAATGTGGACGGCACCCTTTGGATTACCCGTGCTTCCTGAGCTATATAACCAAAATGCAGGGTCCTCTGAATTAGTTCGTTCTGCCTCCAATTCCGCTGAGGCTGGATTAATAAACTCATAATAATCAATACCATCTGCATCACGATAGCCCTTCTCTGAAATGACAATAACATCCTTCAGAAAAATAAAGCGGTCTCTGTTTTCCTTTATGTCGTTCCATATTTCTTCTTGTATCAATAATACTTTCGCACGGCTGTGATTGAGAAAGTATTCATAGTCTTGTGGCTTCATAGCGGTATTTACAGGGATTGGAACTGCACCAATTTTAACAGCCCCGAAAAAGGAATAAATAAATTCAGGAGAATCATAAACAACCTGCAGGATGCGATTTTCCCTTTCTATCCCAATTCCTTTGAGAGCGTTACCAAATTTATTCGCCCTAAAAAGGATATCTTGATAGGTGACCTGATCATCTTCACTGTAAATGGCCACCTTATTAGCAAAACCTTTTTCAATATTTCGTTCTAAAAAAACATTAGCACTGTTATAAAACTCTTTTACTCCTCTTAACTCTTGAACAGATTCTTGCATGCTTTAACCCCCAATAGGAAATTGGAACTCGTTTAACAAGGTAAATCCTTTTGCCGATTCTAGAAGGGTTATGTTTAATAGAAAAAATAGGGTCTGACTAAATTGCTTAGTCAGCCCTCAATTGTGAATTACTGACCAGACCATTCTGCAGGGCGTTTTTCAATAAAGGCACTTAATCCTTCTTTTGCATCTTGAGAACGGAATAATAGATTTTGTAATTCACCCTCATAACGGATTGCTGCATTTAAAGGCATTTCCTTTCCATTCATAATGGAAAGCTTGATGTTCGATGCAGCATATGTGGCACTATCAGCAATCTTTCTAGCATACTCTAACGTTTTGGCACGTGTTTCTTCCTGCGGGAAAACACGGTCAACTAATTTAATATTTAATGCTTCTTGTGGTGACAATGTTTCCCCTGTCAAGTTCAAGTCGAGGGCTTTAGAATGACCTACTTGGCGTGCTAAACGCTGCGTACCGCCAGTGCCAGCTAGTACACCAAGCGTGATTTCAGGAAGACCAATCTTACCTGCCTGATCGCCCATAAAGCGAAGATCACAAGCTAACGCCATTTCAAGTCCACCGCCAACTGTATGCCCTTCAAGGCAAGCAATCCAAATTTGTGGTGAACGGGCAATTTTATCTAAGGTTTCATTACAGAACAAGCAAAATTGAGTTTTGAAGCGAGGCTCTGCTGCTTTTAGAAAATTAATATTGGCTCCAGCAGAGAAGAATTTAGGCATATCGCTCATTAACACAGCTACTTTAATATCGCTATCAAAGCGAATATCATCAATCGCCGCATTTAATTCCTTGTAGTATTCTAAGTCATAGGCATTTGTTTTGTTCACATGAATATGAACCTCAGCTATTCCATTTTCCTTTTTTACTGTTAACGTCTTCGTATCTAATTTGACTTGTGTCATCTGAATTCCTCCATTAAGTTTATTAATTTTTCATTAAATTCCGAAAATATTAAGTGGTTTAGCTCCAATATAAGAGACAACACTCTTCGTTTCTGTATATAAATCAAGAGTCTCAATACATAACTCTCTGCCGAAGCCTGATTGTTTATAGCCGCCAAAAGGTGTGCCTGGGAAGGCCGAAATCGGACTATTTACCATCACAATACCCGCACGGATTCCGGCAGCCACTCGATGGGCTTTTCCATTGTCTTTTGTCCATACAGCAGATCCCAATCCAAAAATAGAATCGTTTGCTTGTTTTAATACCTCTGCTTCATCTTTAAACTTCATCACTACTACTACTGGTCCAAAGACTTCTTCTTGTGCAATTCTCATATCATTTGTGACATTTCCGATAATCGTCGGTTGATACCAAAAGCCGTTTTCAAACTCTGCGCCTTCTGGGCGGCTTCCGCCAAATAAAATTTCTCCGCCTTCTTCAATCGCTAGCTTAACGTAGCCATCGACTGTCTGTTCATGGCTTTTGGAAATTAATGCACCCATGTGCGTTTCCTTGTTAAATGGGTCACCAACTTTTAGCTTCCTTGCCTTTTCAATGAATCTTGTCAAAAATTCATCATAGACATTTTCCTGAACAAAGATTCGTGACCTGGCTTCACATGATTGACCGGAATTGTAAAAAATCCCATAAATCGACCCAGCTACGGCTGCTTCTAGATCACAATCATCAAATATGATACTAGGTGACTTGCCGCCAAGCTCAAGTGTTACACGTTTAAGTGTTTTCGATGCCCGTGCCATAATGTCTTTTCCTGTTTCGGTTTCACCTGTAAACGCGACTTTATCAACGCCTTGATGTTCTGTTAAATAAGGACCTATTTCTGAACCGCTTCCTGTTAATACATTGACCACGCCTGCAGGAACTCCAGCTTCATGACAAATATCGGCCAGCATGAACGCTGTAATCGGAGTATAACTTGCCGGCTTTAAAATAATGGTGCAGCCTGCAGCTAAAGCTGGAGCGACTTTCCAGGCAGCCATCATTAATGGATAATTCCAAGGGACAATCTGAGCACACACCCCGACAGGTTCTTTAACCGTATAGTTGAAGAAACCATTTGGCACCGGGTTTGTGCGTCCAGCATGAGTAGTAATGGCTGCAGCATAAAATTCAAAGTCCTCAATTGCCTGACCAATTTGCCCCTGGGCAGCTGCAACTGTTTTCCCAGTATTCAATACCTCTGCCTCAACAAGCTCATTGAAGCGTTGTCTCATAATATCCGCTATTTTATTCAGAACACGAGCCCGTCTTGCCGGCGTGAGCTTTGGCCACTTACCAGAATCGAATGCTTTCCTAGCTGCATCCACGGTACGGTCCACATCTTCCTTTGTTGCTTTAGCAACCCTAGCGATTACTTCTCCCGTGGCAGGATTATGAGTTTCAAAAAATTGGTTATTGCTGCTATTTGAGTATTCACCATTAATGAATAGCTGGTACTCTTCCTTCAATGTCGTTGTTTTTAACATTACTTTAACCCCTTTATATTTTTTCGATTATGGTTGATATTCCTTGGCCCACCCCAATACACATAGTTGCTAGACCATAACGGCAATCTCTTTTTTGCATTTCATGCACTAGTGTGGTTACTATTCTTGCCCCGCTGCAGCCTAGCGGATGGCCAAGTGCGATTGCTCCACCATTGACGTTAACTTTATTGATGTCGAACCCAAGTTCTTTGATACATGCTACTGATTGGGCAGCAAATGCTTCATTGATTTCAATTAAATCCAGGTCATCAATGGATAATCCCGCTCTTTTTAGAGCCTTTCTTGTTGCAGGAACAGGGCCGATTCCCATAAAAGCTGGGTCAACACCTGCCACGGCAGAAGAGACAATACGGGCTAATGGTTGTAAACCAAGCTTTTCTGCTAGTTCTTTTTCCATAATTAACAGGGCACTTGCTCCATCATTAATACCGGATGAGTTTCCAGCTGTTACGGTCCCGCCCTCTTTAAATACAGGTTTCAGCTTCGCCAGCGCCTCCCATGTGGTAGAGGGCCGAACATGTTCATCCGTATGAAAAATAATCGCTTCCCCTTTTTTTTGTGGAATTCCAATTGAAATAATTTCATCAAGGAATCGTCCACTTTCAATTGCACTTGCTGCTTTTAACTGACTGCTAAGTGCCAGTTCATCCTGTTCTTCCCTGGAAATGTTATACCTTTCAGCAACATTTTCCGCAGTTTCCCCTAAGCTAATTGGAGGATAAACCTTCGCCAGGCTGGGATTAACAAGGCGCCAGCCAATGGTTGTATCATATAGATTTTGATTACTTCTTGGATTTGACAAGTGCGGTTTCATCATGACATATGGTGCCCTAGTCATATTCTCCGTTCCACCGGCGATAAAAACGTCTCCCAGCCCCGCCTTTATAGCGGCAGATGCTTGATTCACCGCATCCAATCCAGAACCGCATAAGCGATTCACCGTCACACCTGCTACTGATTCAGGAATTCCCGCTAATAGTAAGCCCATTCTAGCTACATTTCGATTATCTTCCCCTGCTTGATTTGTACAACCGAAGTAAACGTCTTCTATTAAAGCTGGATCCATTTTTACTCTTCCTAAAAGGTGTTTCATCACATGGCCGGCTAAATCATCTGCTCTTACATTTGTTAAGGCGCCATTCACTTTCCCAATTGGTGTACGGACGGCATCAATAATAACTGCTTCCCTCATATGGAATACTCCTTAACATTACGATTTTGATAGTAATAAAAGCCTTTTCCTGTCTCTCCTCCTATCCAGTTTGCTTGAACAAGCTTGCGAATGAGAGGCGCAGGACGGTATCTTTCTTCACCAAATTGTCGGTGCAACCCGCTTAAGACGGCATACACATCATCAATGCCAATTTTTTCAGCCCATTCTAACGGTCCCAGCGGATAATTGGTACCTTTTTTCATTGCTTCATCAATGTCTTCCATGGTTGCAATCCCTTCAATGGTTGAAAAGGCCGCTTCATTAATAATCATCGAAAGAATTCGCGGAAAGACAAGACCGACTTCATCTTGAACCACTTCTGTTTCCTGGCCAATACTGAAAAACAATTCCTTTGCCACTTCTAAATAATTTAAATCGGATTGTAACGCAGCAGCTATTTCAATTAATTTGCCTTCTTTGAAATTGGAAAAGGCTCCAAATCCAATCAGCCTTTCAGGATATAACAGCCAAGATGCTGTTTCAGTAGCTGTTAAGGCAAGAGTCGTAGATAAAATCAATGTTTCAGGAGATACATGTGCCTCAATCTCTCTTAAATTCCTCTTCTTTTGTTCTAAATCGAGATTACTAGTTTCAATTACAACCTCGATGGCATTAACTGTTTTGTATTCATTTAACGCGATATCATTAAATCCATGTTTCTGAAGAGAATGCACGAGCTCTTTTGCTAACAAATTTTCACCTATGACGACAATTCCTTTAGGTGTCATACGAAAAGAACCCTCCCTTCGTTTTTCTTCCCAGACTGCCAGCTTGCACCATACGCTCTTGAACATAATGGGGACGAAAACGTGTCTCACCGTTAAAACTGCTGTGTACGGATTTAGTTACTGCAAAGTTGATATCAATACCGATTAAATCCTGGAGTTCAAATGGACCCATTTTAAAATTCCCTGCTTTTTTCATAATGCGGTCTATTTGTTCCACCGTAGCTACTTGATCGTTCATAATTTTTAAGGCTTCACCGTAAAATGGACGTGCTACTCGATTAACAATAAAACCAGGGGTATCTTTACAAACCACTGGACTTTTATTGATCCTCTTTGCAAACTCCACCAGGGTACTGACTGTTTCCGGAGCTGTTTTTAATCCGCAGATCACCTCTACTAACGGCATGAGCGGAGCTGGATTAAAGAAATGAAAGCCGGCCACCCTTTTTGGTGACTGAATCTGCCCCGAAATTTCCGTAATCGAAAGTGATGAGGTATTCGTAGCCAATATCGCATCTTCAGAGCAAACCTCTTCTAATTTTCTAAAAATGGTTCTCTTGATTTCCATATTTTCAGGTGCTGCTTCAATCACAAGCTGACAATCATAAAGGTCAGCTAAATCTGCCGTTATGTGTAATCTCTCTTTCATTTGTATGGCTTCAGCAGCATTTACTCGTTTTTTTTCAACTAATCGGTCCAACCGTGATTCAATCCCTGATTTAGCCCTATTTACGGTTTGAAGATCGATATCGTAAATAATCACGGTATATCCGTTCTGAATAATAAGCTGAGCAATACCTGCCCCCATCGTTCCAGAACCAACTATCCCGATTTTATCAATTTCCTTCATTAGCAGTCTGACACCTCTCATTATTTGACTCTGATGCTTGCCAGCGGATATATTCAAAGACAGTGCGACAATTGTTACAATAATATTGCCTTACTAATTGAGCTGTCCCAAATGCGGAGATTTTTTCTACATTATCTGAAGAACAAAATGAACATTGAATAGTCGACGTCTCATTAGACATGTTGGACATCCCCAAGAGTGGTCAGTTTTTGGATAATCTCTTTGTATACGTTTGCAAGATTACTATTCTCCAAGATAATATTTTCAAAAAGCAGCTGTTTATCATTTTCAATATTCTTTAACCATTGTGATGCTTCTTCTGCAACTTTTTCTAATTCAAGGGTGAATGTTTTAGGAACCGCGCCTTTATCGTTAAGCAATTGTTTACACCAACTCTTAGAGTAAAGCAGATGTTCCTCTTGTTCTTTCAACATTTTGCTAAAAGGAGTATTTAAGTCTGGATGGTTCGCTTTCATTAATGCTTTTATCACAAGATCCACAGCAACATTAACAGCATAAACACTAGCAATTAAGCCCACCCAATTGGATGTTAGCACAACAGATGAAAACGCCTTTCCTGTCTGAGCTTTAATTTCAACTTTGCTGGCGTTTAAGCCTTGCAATTCATTTGCCCATCTATACAAGAGCCTTGCATGACCAAGTTCTGCTTGAGCCATCGCAATAGAAGAAAGAGTAGCTTCTAAATTAGGACCGCTGATCCCTATTTCAACTAGGCGGTCACCTAAAATTAATTTATTATCTGCGATTGTTTCAGCTAATTTAACAAGAGATAAATTGTTTACTATTTTCATATTAATTTACACCCTCTTTTTCAAATAGTGGTTCTGGAAGGCGTACCACGATTAATGCATCTTTCCTGACAACTTGCATTTCGACCCAGTCTTCTTCATCATAAATATATTGTGCATAAACCTTTGCCAGTTCATCAGTCTCCGCTTGAAAGGAACCAACTTGAATCAAATCATCGCCTCGCTTTATCCGAGTAAAGAGAAGATATTCTTGTTTTTGTTTAGTCATGAACTAACACCCCATGTTCTGAGTTTTTCTTTTCCTTTCGCACTTAAATTATTAACAGTCCATGGCGGACTCCATACTACTTCAATATCAACTTCATTAATATCTTCTTCCTTTAGCAGCCGCTCTTTGATATCGTTTTCAATCCACTGCATGCAGCCACACCCTGTTGATGTATAGGTCATCCTTACGGAAAGTTTTCCTTCTTCTACTTTAGTAATTTCATAGATCAACCCCATATCAACCACACTGATAGGAAATTCTGGATCCATCACCTCTGTCAACGCATCCCAATATTTTTCCGTCTCTACGGTTTGCATTTAACTAACCTCCTCTGCACGAAGCTCTTCAAGTTCGTGGTACCCTTTTTGAATTCTATTAACAAACTCTTGATTTTGCGGGCCGCGTTTTTTAAAGCGTTCTATGACTCCCTGCCAAGTGTCTGGTTGATCAAGCAGCCATTTTTTATTCTCTACATCAAATTTGCATGGGAACGGTACATCAATCACATATTTTCCTTCTGCCTCATCAAAGTGAGCTGGTACCTTTACACCAATCGATTCACAAAATGGAACCGCTGTTGACAGCCATTTTTGTCTTAGCTCATCGTTCGTTTTACCTTTCAGCTTATAATCTAATTGTGCTGAACGACTCTTAAGATTATCAGCAACTCCGAAAAATTCTAAAGCCATTAAAAACATCCAGTCGACTGCTTCTTGAACTTGTTTTGCTGTGTCTGGATTCTTCATACCTGCCTTCATGATAATTTCACCATTACGCAGATGAAAAAGTTCCTCCTTATCTACCTTTACGAGTGCACGTTTCCATGGCCCATAAGATGTGTGTTGATAGGCGTCACCTAATAGCGTGTAGCCAGAACGATCAAAAAGTCCATTAAAGACACCAAGCTCAATCCAATTGTCTAATTTAAAATCAAAAGCATAAGGATTTTTCCACCGATTTGCAGGACGGTCATATAGAAGTTCTTCGATGTTTTCACCAAGGTCTTCTAATAAGCGATAGGCAATATGCGCGTGACCAATCTCATCTTGAATAACAGCAAGTGCTGTTATCTTATAATTGAGATTTGGGGCTTCATTATATACGGTTAATAGTGGGGGAACGCTTAATAATTCTGTGTCACCAACAATGGTTAACGTCTGTTTTAAGGCCCGAAGATACTCATCATTCATATCCTCTTTACATTCAAGCATAAATCCTTTTTGAATCTTATCGATTAATATTTCAGCCTGACTCATTTTATCGCCTCACCTTATTACGTTTTTTATTTTATCGTTTATATAAGATAATATAGAGTATTTTAAATTATCTGTCAATATATTTATTACGTTTTTATGTTGTTAATATTAAAAACATAATTAGAATTAAATTTAATAAAAAAAACGACACCTTTTAAAGGCATCGCTGCTTACTCTTATTGAGTTAGATGGTAAAGATCAAAAATTCTTCCTATTCCCCTTTAAAATTGGGTTTGCGTTTTTCCTTGAATGCTTCTAGTGCCTCAATCCGATCTTTCGTTGGAATGATTACCTCATATGCCTTTGTTTCGATCGCAATCCCTGTTTTTAAATCCACACTACCCCCGTAATTGATTGCAAATTTGGCTTGCGTTACGGCCAGTGGTGCATTTTTCAGTATTTCCTCCGCTAATTCTATAGATGATGGTAATAACTGACTGCGTTCCACCACTTTATTGACCAGACCTAATTCAAATGCCTGAAAGGCATCAATCTTTCTAGCCGTTAATATCAATTCTTTAGCCCTTGAAGGTCCAATCAGCCGGCTTAAGCGCTGTGTACCGCCAGCACCCGGGATAATTCCCCAGCTGACTTCCGTTAAACCCATCGCAGCTTCTTTAACCGCAATTCTAAAATCACAAACTAAGGCAAGCTCCAGCCCGCCGCCAAGTGCATACCCATTAACAGCAGCAATGGTTGGCTGCGGTAATTCTTCTATCTTTGTGAAAACATCACGGATCATTGAAACATTTCTACGGACTTCTTTTTCATTGAGGGTTCGTCTTTCCCGCAAATCCGCTCCTGCACTAAATGCCTTTTCCCCTGCTCCCGTAATAATAACAACTCTTATGTCCTTCTCCAATTTAATACTATCTACTATTTCTTCTAACTGGGCAAGCGACTCATAATCAAAGCAATTTAATTGTTCAGGACGATTAATGGTTACGACAGCTAAATGATTTTCTACTTTTAAGTCAACGTTTTGCAATTTAATATACCCCTCCGATAGAAGACTATTATTTCTTAACGCGCGTTACACATAAACTTCTTTAAAAGGATTGATCGCCTTATCACGTATTGGTTTTATATCCTGATCAGGAGCCCCTTCGAAAATTGATTCAAAATAGCGGATGGAAGGGATTGAAATTAATTGATGAATATTCCAAAATAGTTCTCTAGCCTTTGTACCTGCCCAATCTTCAGGAAGGAGGTCACGTGGAAAGCCAGGGTCTTGAAATAGAAACTTTCGGTATTCATGAACAATCGACGTTCTTTTAATAAAGCACTCTTCGTCCGTTAATGTATTCGTTAACGCCTTTTCACGCAATGCTTCAAATTCCGAAGAGTACTTATTCATAAATTGATTGTAATTATCAGCAACCTGTTCCAGGTTCCAACCCCTTTGAATAATTTCTTCACTTGTATGTGATAGCATATCAGAGGAACTAAATAAAATCGTATTTTCTTCAATTTGATAGTTTTTAATCATTTCCATCACTTGGTTTTCCAGCGGGTTGGGACTAATCCACGTACTATTTGAAATCATTCCGAAACCTGTCCAGGTAAGCTCTTGTCGGATTTCATTCCGCAGCTCCCTTTTCTCCTCAGGAAATGAATAGCTCAGTATTCGCCACTTGCCATCCCAAGCTGGCTGGGGAGCCGCATATACCCGTTTTACTCCATCATCGACTCTTCGACTGCCCTTTTCCGTAATAGAGTAATAGCTTTTATTTCCTTTTTTCCTTACTTGCAATAAATTCTTCTGGACCATTCTCAAAATGGCCCCACGAACTGAGGATTCTGAAATACCAAAGGCACTCATTAACTGTATTAAACTTCCTACCCAGATTTCTCCTCCATAATATTGAATGTACTCTCCATATAGAGTAAACATTAACGATCTCGGCTTCATTGCTGCCACCATCCAGTATCTTATAGTAATTGCATTAATTGTCTTATCTAAAGAGATATCTATATTATAGAGGAACGCCTTCTGTTATGCATTAAACCTTGATCTATTTTTATCTGCTTTTGTATGAATTTTTTCACTAAGAATGGATTTAACATCATCTGGAATTAAGACAGCTTTAATACCTTCGGCAGTTTGCTGAACCCATCCCCGTAATTCGTACCCATTGGCAACCCGAATCCCATCTCTATAGACAATATGTCTCAATTTAATCGTTTTTCGGTTAATTTCTTCCACTTCGCTATGAATTGTTATAAGATCATCGTAAAGTAAGGATTTTTCAAAGGTACATTGAACATCGAGTAACGGAACAATAATGCCCCGCTCTTCTTCCAGTTTTGCTGGTGCTAAATCACAGCTTCGGAAAAATTGATGCCCGGCTATATCAAACCATTTAAAAAAATTTGGATAATACACAATTCCAGCTTTATCTGTATCTCCCCAGTTGACTAACACATCAAGCTCATTTGATCGCACTTGTCGTCCCCTCGCTTTTTCCGCTATACCTGTTTATTTGTTTAAAATGGCGATATCGCTAGTCGATATCGCCATTTTTTATATTACTGACCTGTCCAATTAGCTTCGCGTTTTTCAACAAATGCGCTTAATCCTTCTTTTGCATCTTGTGAACGGAATAATAGGTTTTGTAGTTCACCTTCATAGCGAATCGCAACATTTAATGGCATTTCTTTTCCATTCATAATTGATAGTTTAATATTGGATGCAGCATAGGTTGCACTGTTAGCAATCTTATTGGCATATTCTAATGTTTTAGCTCTTGTTTCCTCTTGTGGGAAAATACGATCGACTAATCTAATGTCTAATGCTTCTTGTGGCGTTAATGTCTCTCCCGTTATATTCAAATCTAATGCTTTAGAATGACCAACTTGACGGGCTAAACGTTGTGTTCCGCCAGTTCCTGCCAGCACTCCTAGTGAAACCTCCGGAAGACCAATCTTTCCAGCATTGTCACCCATAAAACGTAAGTCACAAGCTAGAGCCATTTCTAAACCACCACCAACAGTGTGACCTTCTAAACAAGCAATCCAGATTTGTGGGGAACGGGCAATTTTATCTAACGTTTCATTACAAAATAAGCAAAATTGTGTTTTAAAGCGCGGCTCTGCGGCTTTTAAGAAATTAATATTCGCACCTGCTGAGAAGAACTTTGGCATATCACTCATTAAAACTGCTACTTTAATATCGCTGTCAAAACGAATGTCATCAATAGCGGCGTTTAACTCACGGTAATATTCCAAGTCATAAGCATTGGTTTTATTAACATGAATATGTACCTCTGCTACACCATCTAATTTTTTCACCGTAAGGTTTTTAGTTTCTGTTACTGCTGTCATTTTTACATCCTCCTCGAAATTGTTATTACGATTTTATTTCTATCGTTGTTATTTCATAATATATACAATATTTTAACTATTTGCAATACTCCAAAACAAGCTGTTTACAGGATTAAAATTGCTTTTTCCTCGCATTTTCTTTACTTTTCTCTCTTATTCTTAAAAATTCATATTTTTAACACCATCGTAGTAAAAACATACCATTTACCTATTCATATTATTGTTTTATGACAACCGTTTCAAATACTTATAACGGATATATTGCGAGTAAATCAATAGATTGCTATAATACAGATTAATTTCAAAATATTAGAAAAATAAAGCAATGACTTATTCTTTGCGAGGTGTATATATTGGAACCATTAAAGAAAACAGGCTGTGAGGTATTCCCCATCATCATTCCTGATCGCTCATCATTAAAGAGTGTAAACTTCTTTTTAATAAAGAAGGACGATTCGCTTTCGTTAGTGGATGCTGGATGGAATAATGAAGAATGTTGGAACGGTTTACTCAGTACATTGACGAAGTATGGATTTTCACTACAGGATTTAACTAAAATTATTCTGACGCATCACCATATCGATCATATAGGATTAGTTAATCGGATTACTGCTGAACATCCTATTCCGGTTTTCTCCCATTCTGATTCTATCCCTCGCTTAAAAAGAGATCCCCTTTTCCTTGACCTGAGAGTAGAATTTTTCTCCCAACTTTATAAGGAAATGGGTTGTGGAGTGGAAGGAGAAAAGCAAGTTTCTTATTTAAGAGAGGCAATAAGACGCAATAAACAGAATGCTATACAAAGTGATGTCATCGAAATTGTCGATGACCGGCTGCTCCATTTTCAAGTTGTTGAAGTGCCTGGACATGCACCCGACCAGATTGCCCTCTATGATAAGAAGAATAACTGGCTCTTTGGCGGTGATTTATTGATTGAGCATATTTCCAGCAATGCGCTTGTAGAACCCGATGAACATGGGAACAGAATCCCTACTCTCTTGCAGCATACAGACTCCTTAACCAGATGTTTAGCCTTAAATGTAAATCTCGTTCTTCCAGGTCATGGAACCATGATTGACCAGCCAAATGCATTAATGTTAAAACGTCTCGAAAGAATCAAAGCAAAAGCTGCAAGGCTGATCCAGTTAATCGAATCTGGCAGTTCAACCGCAAGTGAAATGGCCCAGTTGTATTATAAAAACACCTATTATGAGCAATTTTCACTCGTTATGTCGGAAATTATCGGTCATTTAGATTATTTAGAGGCACATGGGAGAGTCCAAAAGGAACTTATTCAGGGTATATGGCGATATCATGTTATTGAAAAGTAGAAAAAATGATCATGCTGTCAAGGGCATGATCATTTTGTTTTGTTTCATAGTTTTAATTTTTAATCGGATAGCTCAGTGTTCCTATTGGAGCAGAGGGTAACAAGATTTCATCAGTCTTTACCTCAAACAACCCAAAAGGGACCAAACGAAGGCCTGGAAGAAAGTCACAGGTTAAAAAAAGTAAAGTATAGAGAATATCATGGAACGGAAATCCACGTTCCTGCAAGGCAGATAACAATCGTTCATGATACTCCACCGCCGTATCAAAGGAAGGATTCGTTGTCATCATTCCTGTAAATGGCAGAGGAATTTCTACAATCACTTCATCGCCATCTACAATCACGATGCCTCCCCCCATGTCATAGACCCTTGCTGCTGCTTTAGACATAGCTTCAGGATTTCGGCCGACTACTAACAGCTCTGTCGTTGTATTATAAGTTGAGGCCATCCCATCCAGATTCACCGCAAACCGTTCCAAAATCCCCTTGGATACCCAGTCACCATTCCGATCAATTAAGGCTGCCTGTACAAGCCCTTCATGTCCAGATAGATCAGCATAACCATTGACTGATGACAGCATCGTATCTTTCCTTTGGGTAATCACGTTACTTTTAAAATAAACGACTGGGACAGGATTCCTATCTGTTTGATGTGGATAGCGAAATAGATTGCTATTTTCTAATAGTGATTTAGGGAACGCGAATGGGTTACGAACAATATATTTATTCCATTCTATGTCAGGCAATGAAGCAGTTAACGCTCCTTTTTCGGCTGCAATCTCCCCAGAAGCGATGACAAGATCTGGGCGGAAATCAATCAAATCAGGTAAAAGCAGGATATCTGCCTTTCTTCCTGGAGCTAGGCCGCCGATATACTCATCCATTCTTAGATATGTTGCGGCATTGATGGTAACCATTTGAATCGCATTCATGACTGGAACACCCAGTTCAACAGCCTGCCTTACAAGTCCATCCACAAATCCTTCATTATCAATAAAGGAAGGGTGAGGACCGTCTGTTGTCATAAGAATTCTGTTGGTACTTACATTTCCCTCGGTGATTAGTTTAATAATTTCCTGTAAATCCGGGCGAAGTGAGCTATTTCTGAGTGTTGTCCACATCCCTAACCGGAGGCGGTCAAAGGCTTCTTTTGCCGTAATCGCTTCATGGCATGCCGTCACACCTGAAGCAACCACAGCATTCAATTTTTCATAGGAACAACCTGCCGTATGACCGTCGGAGAGCTTGCCTAATTTCTTGATATAATCCATGGTATCAAGTAAAAATGGATCGCCATTATATAATAATGGCCAGCGTGTTACTTCTGCTGATCCTACCACCTCATCTAGTTCAAGCAAGTCCCTAATATCCTTATGGTTATACCACTCCCGTTCACCTGGATAATCCGCTTGGGATACAAGCCGGACCAACCATAAAAAATTTCCAGGTAATGGTTTCAAATCATTAACCATTTCTTTAAATCCTTTTGCTCCCATATGTAAATAAAAGAATAAATTATCGTTCACGGTAGTGGTGGTCCCTAATGGTAAAACCTTTTCGGTCATACTTACCGGATTGTACAACACCCATGGATGCGCATGTGCTTCAATAAACCCTGGTGATACATACTTTCCCTCTGCATTTATTACTTTCGTATGTTCACCAATGGATGCCTCACTCGTACCAATATAGGCAATGCAATCCTTATAAACCGCAATATTTTGTTGCAATAGTTCACCTGAATAAACATTAATAACCGTTCCACCCTTAACATATAAATCAGCAGGGCGAATTCCCTTTGCCACCTCTATCAATTCACTTCTTTGAGCAATAAGGTTCATGATTCCTCTCCTATCCTAGTATGATAAATTTACGTTAAATAACATTATGTTTTATTTAATATCGTTTATATTACATAATATTAATAGGAAAGTGTTTTATCTGTCAACCAAATTTCAAGAATAGTCATAATTATCCATTAAATATCCTGCTATTTAACAAGTTCTCTCAGCTGAATAAATTATGATATGCTTGCACGCCAAAGTAGAGGCCAAAGCCTATTAAGGAGAGACCTGATATAAAGGAAATGACAACAAGCAGGTTGGTGGTTAAAAACCTCCTAAAGCCGCTCGCAACGCTCGCCATCGCAATATCCCAAGTTAACAGCCCAATAAATATAGCACTACTGTAGAGCACTAATTGACCGGTGTTATAAGTGGCAGCGGTTTTTGCTAAGATAGAGCCGTAAATTCCTAACCAAAACAGTATCGTTAATGGGTTCGAGATTGACATAAAGAATCCAGAAAAAAATGACTTTATCAATGGTTCCTTGTCTCTTGATTGTGCTAAATGAATTTTCCCTGCATTCATAAAGGTTTCAATGCCTGTATACATCAGGATAAAACAGCCAAAAAGCCACAAAAATGTTTGCATAAAGGCTGTTTCTAGAAATTGGACTACTCCTATATAAACAACAAGCATGTAAATTCCGTCTGCTACTACCGCACCAACCCCAATTAACCATGCATGCATAAATCCATTACGAATCCCTCGGTCAATCTGTGCTGCGTTGATAGGTCCAATGGGGGCGGCCAGCGATAATCCTAACAATATATAGCTCAAAAACATGTTCATCCGTATCTCTCCCAACATAAGGTTTAAGCCTGTCTACTTAATTTCTATTCAGAAGAAAGGGTTTGTACCACTAAAAACAAAAATGAGTTTTAACTAACAAAACACGAACCCATTTGCTCCAGCTGTACAAAAAAGAGAGTTTTCCTATTCATTTAGGAAAACTCTCTTTTTTCAGATATCGTTCTCATTTCACTATTTAATACTTCATCTTCTCTCCCTTGATTGATAAGATGGCTCTTAGATGCCAATAGATTAAATGTATCAATTTCCACAATATACTTGGGCCGATGCTTTGATTCTTTATAGATTTTCCCTATATACTCACCAATTAATCCAATGGCAATCAACTGAAGTCCGCCAATTAACCAGATGGATGTAATTAATGAAGTCCAGCCAATTTCTGTATTTCCTAAAAACTTTAGAGTTAAGAAATAACCTCCAAATACAAGGCTCATAAAGAAGGATACGAAACCTAACACTAAAACAAGGCGTATTGGGGTAACAGAAAAGGAAGTTATCCCGTCAAAGGCAAAGGCAAGCATTTTTTTTAGAGGATACTTCGTTTCACCTGCCTGCCTTTCGAGCCGGTTGTAATAGACGACTTCCGAATGAAATCCTAGTAGTGGAACAATTCCTCTTAAAAATAAATTAACCTCCCTAAAGCGTTCTAATTCGTTCAGTGCTTTGTTACTCATTAACCGGAAGTCTGCATGATTATATACCAGTTCAACTCCCATTTTTTTCATAAGCTTATAAAATCCCTGAGCAGTACTTCTTTTAAACCATGTATCTGAATCGCGGCCATCTCGAACACCGTAAACAATATCATAACCTTCTTGAAACTTTATAATGAATTCACGAATGACATTGGGATCATCCTGAAGGTCAGCATCGATAGATACGACACAATCTGATTGTTCCTTTGCTGCGAACAATCCTGCCAGTAAGGCATTTTGGTGACCGGCATTTCTTGATAATTTTAAACCACGAACATATTCATTTTCTAAGCCTTCTTTATAAATCAATTCCCAGGTCCTATCCTTACTGCCATCATCAACAAACAGGATTTTGCTATGCTTTGATACAAGTGTCTCCTCAATCAGCCTCGCTAATAATCCCTGAAGCTGGTTAATGGTCTCTGGCAATACCTCTTCCTCGTTATAACATGGCACAACAATCGTAAGGACTGGTTCCCTCATCTGCTTAACCTCCGGTGTCTACAATGTTTTATATAAGTAAATTTTCCATGCTGATGTTTTCGAGGCGAATACCTTTTCTAATAATAGTTGATTTTGCGCGGCATTATCGATGGGAATGGCTGAAAATATATATCGCCCGCCCATCTCTTTAAAAACTTGTGTATTCAGTTCTAAACTTTTTAAATGGCGTTTAGAATCCTTTTTAAGCATATATCTTTTCCCAAGTTGTGCTGTAAAAAGATAACAGCGGCCGCCCCACTTGTCATAATATTTTTGAATTGATTTGTTTTTTGCTAATTCCTTTTCGATAATTTTTCTAAATTGATGTTTATAGGTTAATGGATAAAAATTGTTATAGGTATCAATGGTGTAAAAACCGTTATATTGAGAGATAGCAGGATGAATTCCAATACTCGCGACACGGTATTCCTCCGGCTTAAGACCAATATAATCTTTTACCTCGGTAAACAGATCCTCAGCGAAAAACTCTTTGACCGTAGGTTTATCTTTATAGATAATCTCATCATTCCATACCCCCAAAAATAGGACTTGGGCAAAACACAACCCTGTTGCGATTTTTCGCCATCCAATTCCTTGCATGGTGAGGATTTTTAACGCCAAGGCAAAACTGGCATAAATCACAAGCGGTCTTAAAAAATGGTAGCGAGCGAAATTAAACGTATCCATAAAATGAAAAAGCTTCGTTATAGGCAGCCAGCCTTCATAAAACCAAAATGCATACCACAATGATAAAAAAATATTTAGACCAAATAAAAATACAAAAAGTTTTTCCTGCTGCCAAAGTTTTTTTGAAAAAACCATGTAGATAGCCATAAAGGTAGCAGGTACGATGATTAAAGTATGGACTGTCATCACATGGGTATGTCCAAGCAAATAATTCTTGAAAAACAGGCGGACAGCTCGCCAAAAAGGCAGGTGAGCATGAAAATATTCATCACGGCTATTCGGTTCCGTTGAAAACAAAAATGAATAGACAAGCCGATACTCCACCAGCATAAATATCCCTGTCATATACCCAATCGCGAACAAAAAGCGAAGATTCCAGCCCTTCCCTCTTAACACATCCCAAAGCCAGACAATCCCTATCGCGCTTAAAAAGAAGAAAAATCCTAAGACAATACTCGCGTACAAAGGCATTAAGGTGAGTATCAAATACTCCTTCCAACTATCCTCCCCATTACGGATGTTGAGAAAAGCCCAAAGTGCCAGCGGCATCCCCAATGTACTTAGCATCCCTGATGGCCAAAAAGGGGTTAACGCAAAGGCAAGTGCACAGCCTATTTGTATGGTGAGCCATTTTTCACCAGTGAGGAAATGCTTCTTTAACAATAAATACATTCCAAAAAAAGCAACCACTCTTGTCAGTGCTTGGCTTAACCCATAGGCGATCATAGTGGGGAATTTAGCATACAACCAGACAATTAAACTGTATTCTGTCCCGAAGGCATTTCTCGACAATTGACCATTGATGATTTGTGGTATGACGGCATTAACTCCGCCAAACATTTCTCCACTTTTTGCTAATACCTTATACCATGCCAAATTGGAATCTAAATTATCATGAACCCGAATGTGGGCATTTTCCTGCAAAATAAATAATGGAGAGAGATAGATCGCTAGAATAAGTAAAGCGAAAAGGATAAATCTTCGCTCGTTCATTGTTTTAGTAAACACAATGCTACACCTCGTATTCCTTATCAAAAGAGTCATCCGTTTTAAATTTTACTTTTGGAATGAAAATTATTCCTTTTCCTCCAATGAAACAAATGGAAATTTAATCAATTACCATAGAAAAAACCTTCCGGACATATGCCGGAAGGTTTTAATATGCTAATTCTTTATAAGATTACTTTGATAAACATTTAGTAATAGATCGAGTTTCTGGCTGCATTGAACAACATTTGGATTGCTGTACCCATATAGATGGGCTAAATTGATCATTTCTAATCTTGTCTTTTCGATACTGGATAGTATTGAATTTTTACCAGTTTGCATGCGCCATCCCTCTTTCCTGTTGTAACTGTATCCATGTTATTAACCATAATTTAATAGTTTCTAAAGAAGAAAACAAGTAGTAATTATAAAAAAGTGCGAAACTTTTGTGAATTTAGACCCATATAAATATTAGTGAAAATTATGGGATGTCTTACTTTTGACCATAATGGTAGTATGAGAAAAGAGGTGCTGATCTAATTATGTCTAACAGAATCTATATTAGCTTTCTGCGCTTACCGCTGCTACTGCGTATCCTAGTGATTGCATTACTTGTATTTCTTTCATTTGGAGTTTCTATACATTTTTTAGAACCGCAAACATTTCCAACTATTTTTGATGGCATCTGGTGGGCAATTATAACTGCCTCGACTGTTGGCTATGGAGATTATGTTCCCCATTCTTTTTTAGGCAGGATTACCGCATTAATTTTAATTTTATTTGGAGTTGGCTTTGTTTCCACCTATTTTGGTACATTAGCAGCAACTGCTGTAACGAAGCAAGACGCCCTTTCTGAAGGAAGAATGCCTTTTAAAGGGACCGGCCATATCATCATTATAGGCTGGAATGAACGATCGAAAGAGCTTATTCATAAATTAACAACAGCAAATTCTCAACAGATGATTGTTTTAATTGATGAAACTCTAGAAGTTAATCCAGTAAAATCAAGATTTGTCCACTTTATCCAAGGAAAGGGGCATGTGGATGAAACGATTGTAAAAAGTGATATTGCACATGCTGAAAAGGTTTTAATTACAGCAGACCGTGGAAATGATGAACTCCAAGCAGATATGAATAGCATTTTAACCTTACTGACCATTAAAGGGATTTGTCCAAAGGTAAAATGCATTGTGGAAATTTTGACCGCTGAGCAAGTCATTAATGCAAAAAGAGCTGGTGCCGATGAAGTCATTCAATCGAATAAATTGACGAGTGTGTTTATGATTAACAGTCTTCATTCCAACAGTGACGGCTTATTATCAAGCCTTATTCATCAACTGCAGGAGAATAGACTTTCCTCCATCAGCGTAAAAGAAGAAGACATAGGAAGGACGTTCAACGAAATAGGCTATGAATTATTAAACACTGGTTCACTGCTTATTGGTATTAAAAGAGGAGAGGAAACTTTTCTGAACCCCTCCCATACATTTGAACTTCAAGAAGATGATCGGCTTCTGACCTTTAGATAAAACTTATGTTAATAGAATTGTCTCTAGGTCTGCCACTAATGCCTTCCCTTTATCAATATATTGATGGGGGACGTTGGCATCTTTATTGGTTGGCTCCTGAAATTGATTAAAGGATGCAGAGAAGTTCCCCGTTTCTCCCTGTACATCATTATTTGACTCATATTCATGTGCTAGCATATATGGCCTTCCTATCGAAACGGTACAATTTCTAACATCCAGCTGACCTTCTACAGCCGTGAATGGCACCCTTAAAAACTGATAGCTGCCTTCATCATTCAATTTATAATCAAATGCACCATGATCATAATCCCAGTTCCCGCCAATTGAATACCCGATTGGTTTTAACTTTTGTTCAAGCTTGTACAAATCAAACTGTTTCCCTTCGACTTTGGATGGTATTTCAATCATTCACATTACCCCCTTTTTAAATAGCGATGGGGTTAGTTTCTCCAAACAAAAGAGTGCTGATGCAACAAATAGCATCAGCACTCTTTATTAATATATAAGAATTTAAAAGTTTTGTCTTTGAGAAATGTCCAGCTCCAGCGCCCTAGCGGCTAGTGTCCTTCGCTCTCCGCCCTACGATAAGTCAACATCGAATCGCTAACGCTCTTCGTGTTTCCTTTATCTCAGTTGGAGCGCTCCAGGCCATACGCCGCTGACCAGGGCGCTTCCGCTTTTCTTATAACCTTTTTTCAAGTTCTGCTTTCTTTTCTTCATATCCTGGCTTACCGAGCAAGGCAAACATATTTACTTTATAAGCTTCTACACCCGGTTGGTCAAAAGGATTCACACCTAGAAGGTAACCGCTCATGGCACAAGCTTTTTCAAAGAAATAGACAAGGTAGCCGAATGTATACTCGTCCATTTCTGGAATGGTAACGATTAAGTTCGGTACACCGCCGTCTGTATGAGCCAGCATGGTTCCTTGGAAGGCCTTGTTGTTAACAAAATCAACAGTTTGTCCTGCTAAGTAGTTCAAACCATCTAAATCATTTTCAATAGCTTCAATTTTTAACTCATGGCGCGGTTTTTCCACTTTAATGATGGTTTCAAACAAATCACGGCGCCCCTCTTGAACATATTGTCCAAGTGAGTGAAGGTCTGTTGAGAAGTTTGCGGAAGATGGATAAATACCTTTTTGATCTTTTCCTTCACTTTCACCAAACAGCTGCTTCCACCATTCAGAAAAATATTGAAGACCTGGCTCATAATTAATCAGCATTTCAATTGTTTTTCCTTTATTATAAAGGACATTTCTGACAACTGCATATTGGTAGGCCGCATTATCTTCCAGTTCAGAATGGCTGTAATCTTCTTGAGCCTTTGCAGCCCCTTCCATCATCTTAACAATATCGGCACCGCAAACGGCAATTGGCAGTAAGCCCACGGCTGTTAGTACGGAATAACGTCCGCCAACATCGTCAGGAATAACAAAGGATTCATAACCTTCTTCAGTTGCTAACGTTTTTAGGGCCCCTCTAGCTTTGTCAGTTGTTGCATAAATTCTTTTTCTTGCTTCTTCTACACCGTATTTTTCTTCAAGGAGCTTACGGAAAATCCGGAAAGCAATGGCTGGCTCAGTGGTGGTCCCTGATTTGGATATTACATTAACAGAGAAATCCTTACCATCAAGAAGATCGATGACATCTCTCATATAAGAGGAACTAATGCTATTTCCGACAAAGATGACTTGTGGAGTTTTGCGTTTTTCTTTCGGAAGGGCATTGTAAAAACTATGGGACAACATTTCAATGGCTGCCTTAGCACCAAGATAAGAACCACCAATTCCGATTACAAGAAGAATATCAGAATCTGATTTTATTTTCTCAGCTGATTTTTGGATACGAGAAAATTCTTCCTTGTCATAGTTGGTTGGTAATTCAACCCAGCCTAAAAAGTCACTGCCTGCACCAGTACCCTCGTGAAGAGAATGGTGGGCCACTTTTACAGCATCACGTAAATATGTAAGTTCATGTTCACCAAAAAAATTAAGAGCTTTCGAGTAATCAAAACGCACGTGTGTCATGTATGATCCTCCATTTTTTTATTTTCACTAATCACTTTACCCAAAGATGGACAGATTTTCAAGGAAGCATAGAGCATGTAAACGCACCCATTTTAAATTTATTTATTATTTATAATGAAGCCCGGTAAATGGCTAAAACATCTTCACGTTTTAATTTAGCAAAATTACCAAACTCACCGTTTGCCATAGCGCGGTCAGCCATTAAGTCGAGTTTGCTGTCATCAATATCATAGTCAGCTAAACGGGAAGGCGCCTCAATGCTATTCCAAAATTCGCGGAGTTTGCGAATCCCTTCCAACCCTGCTTCTTCGGCACTCTTACCTTCAGGATCTACACCAAACACTCTAACAGCCAGCTGTTTAAAGCGTTCAGGTTTGATATGCAAATTATGCTCCATCCAGTGTGGGAATAAAATCGCCAAACCGCCGCCATGTGGAATATCATAAACAGCCGACACGGCGTGTTCTAAATTATGGGTAGCCCAATCGCCGCCATACCCCATATTTAATACACCATTCAGAGCCATAGTTCCACCATAAAGAATCGTGGCACGATGTTCATAATTTTCAAGATCACTAAGTAATTTAGGGGCTGTCTCCATTACAGTTATCAGTAAGGATTCACACATACGATCCTGAAAATCAGTATGCTCCTCAAGATGGAAATAATGTTCGAGAACATGTGACATCATATCAACCATTCCATAAATGGTTTGATTTTTAGGAACGGTATATGTATTAACAGGATCTAAGATTGAGAATTTTGGAAATGTCACAGGACTTCCCCAACCATATTTTTCATTGGTTTCCCAATTTGTAATAACAGAACCTGCGTTCATTTCAGACCCGGTCGCAGCAAGTGTTAGGACTGTCCCAAAAGGGAGCGCTTCAGTTGGAAGAGCTTTTTTAATTACGATGTCCCAAGCGTCACCATCATATTTGGCCCCTGCAGCAATAAGCTTTGTACAATCGATTACACTTCCCCCGCCAACCGCGAGAAGAAATTCTATCCCCTCTTGCTTACAAATCTCCACGCCTTTTCGCGCCGTTGAGATTCGTGGATTAGGTTCTACTCCTGAAAGTTCAAATACTTCAGCACCCATTTCCTCTAATTGAGATGTGACTTTCTCGTATAAACCGCTGCGCTTAATGCTGCCACCTCCATAAACGAGCAATACTTTTTTTCCATATTGAGGAATTTCCGTTTTTAATTGCTCAAGCTGATCTTTTCCAAAAATTAGCTTTGTTGGATTGTGAAATGTAAAATTTTGCATAATAAAACACCTTCCTTTTCCATACTACATTATTAGTTATAATGGTCTTTTTTGCAAATGGCTAGTTTTAGTCTTTACAAAAAAAGAAATTCCTTGCACTATAATGCAAGGAATTCCCGTTATACCCAGCCTCTAAACAATGACGCTTCTGCTAATGCCTTTACCCCCACCATGTAAGCCGCTAATCGCATATTCACTTTGCTCGTTTGTGCAAGGTTATAAATTGCATGAAAGGATTTTACAAGCCTTTCATTTAATTTACTTTCTATTTCTTCGGCATCCCAATAATAGCCCTGATTGTTTTGTACCCATTCAAAATATGATACGGTAACACCACCAGCTCCTGCCAAGACATCAGGCACAAGCAAGATATCACGCTCTGAGAGGATAGTGGTCGCCTCGAGTGTGGTAGGACCATTCGCTGCTTCTACCACAATACTCGCTTTAATATTATGGGCAATTTCTGCGGTGATTTGGTTGGCTATCGCTGCAGGTACTAAAATGTCACAATCTTTTAGAAGCAATTCTTCATTTGTTATTGTACCTTCAAATAAAGTTGTGACTGTCCCAAAGCTATCCCGTCGATCTAGGAGATAATTGATATTTAATCCATCTGGATCATATAAGGCTCCATATACATCCGATATCCCAACAATTGTGGCCCCTTCATCAAATAAAAACTTTGCAATATAGCTCCCAGCGTTTCCAAATCCCTGAATGATCACACGAGCCCCTTTGATTGAAAAGCCGCGCTTTTTAACAGCTTCTTCAATACAGATAGTAACTCCCTTTGCTCCCGCTCTTTCTCGTCCCTCAGATCCGCCTAACACAAGCGGCTTTCCTGTAATGAAGCTTGGGGAGTCGTGCTTTCGGAGTCGACTATACTCATCTAACATCCACGCCATCACCTGTGAATTGGTATACATATCTGGCCCTGGAATATCTTTCGTTGGCCCAACCATCTGACTGATTGCCCGAACATAGCCGCGACTTAACCGTTCCAGTTCACCAAACGAAAGGGTGCGGGGGTTACAAATGACACCGCCTTTTCCACCGCCAAACGGCAAATCAGCGATTCCGCATTTTAGGCTCATCCACATAGCTAATGCCTTTATTTCCTCTTCATTCACTTTAGGGTGGAAACGAATACCACCCATCGTTGGACCAACCGCATCAATATGCTGTGAACGGAACCCTTTAAAAACTTTTATTGAACCATCATCCATTCGGACAGGAATTCTGACTGTAATAGTTCGCAATGGTTCCTCCAAAAGATGGTACATATCCATGTTATATCCAAGTTTTTTTAAGGCATCATGAATTACAATCTGTGTGGATGTTAGCAGACTTAAGTTTTCTTTGTCCCTTCCATCTCCATCAGCAGTAGTCCCCATTTCAGCACCTCTAGTTTTTTCCAATTTACCCAAGCACCTTGTTAATTCTTTCAATTGCCCAATCTAATTCTTCTTTTGTAATAACAAGAGGCGGAGCAAAACGAATCACCATGTCATGCGTTTCTTTACATAATAACCCATACTCTTTTAATTGCTCACAATATTTACGGGCCGGTTCTGTTAATTCCATTCCAATAAACAGTCCACGTCCACGGACTTCTTTAATCATCGGATTCTTTATTTCTTTTAATTTAGCCATGAAATATTTGCCTAGATCTAAGGACCTTTCCGCAAGCTTTTCATCCACAAGAACATCCAGTGCAGCGATTGACACTGCACATGCCATCGGATTACCGCCGAAGGTTGATCCGTGGGACCCGGGGTTGAATACACCTAGAATCTCTTTACTGGCGACTACACATGAGATAGGGAACACACCACCGCCAAGGGCTTTGCCTAAAATATACATATCAGGCTCAATGCCTTCCCATTCACAGGCAAACATTTTTCCTGTACGGGCCAAGCCTGCTTGTATTTCATCTGCAATAAAGAGGACATTATTTTCCTTACACACATCATAGGCTGACTTAATAAAGCCCTCCGGTGGAATAATAATCCCTGCTTCGCCTTGGATTGGCTCAATTAAAAAGGCAGCTGTATTTGGTGTAATAGCCGTTTTTAATGCCTCTAAATCACCATACGGTATAAGCTTTATGCCCGGCAGCATCGGACCAAATCCTCTTTTATATTCAGCATCAGAAGAAAGGGAAACAGCGGTCATGGTCCTGCCATGAAAATTGCCAATACAAGCGATAATTTCTGCTTGGTCTTCAGCTAAGCCCTTAACGTCATAACTCCAGCGGCGGGCAGCCTTCACTGCTGTCTCAACTGCCTCTGCCCCGGTGTTCATCGGCAGTACCATTTCTTTGTTTGTTAATTGACAAACCTTTTCATACCACGGTCCAAGCTGGTCATTATGAAAAGCACGTGAAGTTAACGTGACTTTTTCTGCCTGATCCTTTAATGCTTGAATAATTTTTGGATGGCGGTGACCTTGATTAAGAGCGGAGTATGCACTAAGCATATCCATATATTTATTCCCTTCAGGGTCTTCTACCCATACACCTTCAGCACGTGAAATCACAATTGGCAGAGGATGATAATTATGTGCACCATATTTCTCTGTCTTTTCAATTAATTCACTCGTATTCGTATTGTTTTGCATGAACCCTTCCTCCATTCCATTTCAATTTAAATTATGTATTGATAATTCTATTGTAGCCGAGCCAGAAAAAAGAATGAACACCTTTTCAATTTTTATTTTTAAAGAATTATTCACCTTCGCACTTTTAATAGGTAAATTCGTTTTTCCCCTGCCGCAAAATTAATTCTATAAAAAAAAGCCTAGTCCAGCATGACAAATAGCTGGTCCTAGGCTTTAAATGGATTACTTCTTAATTAAATCATCTCGTTGAGATTGGTCAATCCACTCTTGTAGTTTATCTTTCAATGTATTAAATCCTTGTTGTCCTTCTGCATCAGGAATAATGGCTGCTGCCACACGTTTCCGTGGTTTCTTTGGTTTAGCTGCCTGTTGTACTGGTGCTTCTTCAGTTGCGCGAATCGAAAGACCAATTTTCCCTGCACTTTCATCGACAGATAATACTTTTACTTTGACTTCATCTCCAACCTTGAGATGGTCATTTATATCTTTTACATATCCGTGCGTGATTTCAGAAATGTGGACGAGGCCTTGAGTATTTTCATCAAGTGCAACAAACGCTCCATATGGTTGAATTCCAGTAACCTTTCCTGTTAAAATACTGCCAGCTTCAATTTTTTCTGTCATGTAAACACTCCTAAGTTAATAATTATTTTATCGTCTATATACGCATTATAAGATTATACCACAAAAAACACTTATTATCAAAAAACCTTTTTGGATTAAAGGAATCGTCTAAACTTTTGATTAAAACCTTAACATAATGTTCAAAAAGGAAAAGGGCGGGAAATAATTACCATGCTATACTAACAGTGAGGAATAATCTATTCTAACGAGGTGAACGGTATGAATTCGATTGGTCAAAGAATTAAATCAGCTCGAGAACTGCTAAAAATCACCCAAGAGGAATTGGCTCAAAAGATAAGAGTAGGAACTCGAACGATTGAAAAATATGAATCGGGAGAACAATTTCCAAGTAACCAGACCATCCTTAAATTGTCTACTGTATTAGATATCCCTACGTCAGAGTTAATAAACCAAAACCAAGTTCATACAACATCCTCATCACTGCACAAATAAGTTTCCCCTATATTGAATATTACAAAAGCGGTAATATGTACCGTTTTTTTATTTTTGCATGTATATAAAATGGAAGTACTGGAAAACCTTAATTTATAAGCTTTCTAGTATTCCCCCCTTTTTGAGAGGACACCTATTATGGGTTGTCCTTTTTTTTCTGTTAAATAGAGCAAGCTTGGTTTGCTTTTATAATCAATAATTCCTCAGCCATTTGCAGACATGCTTCGATCGGAATCACTTTTTCAAAAGAAAACTCATAGATACTTTGAATTCTCTCCGCCAGTTTAGTTGGATTATTTAGTTCATGTACCGCCTGAATAATATCGGCAATTTCTGTTTCGTAGCTGCCATTTTTTAACTCAAAGGGATCCCATTCATTTAGAATATCCACATATTGCAAATTAGTTTCAATCTCTTTTCGCATATTTATTTCTCCTATTATTTTTATGATTATACCGAATAAAGCTTTCCTTCCTGAATACGAGCTAACAATTGGTTTAAGATTTGGTCTGTAGCTAAAGTCTTGTCTCCACCGCCTTGGGCAATTGATTCATTCCCTCCACCCTTTCCATTAATTACCGGAAGAATTTCCCCTATTAGCTTTTTCATATTTTCCGTCCTAGCAGTTCCTCTAGCGAACACTAACTGTACTCGGCTTTCAATCTCAGATACAAATAAAACGAGTACATTGTTATTAGCCATGGTGACTAGCCGGGCTAACTTTTGCAGTTCCTGAACCGTCCGGTTTTGAAAAATTTCTGCTACAAGAAAATCATTCTTCACCACTAAGGACTTTGCTTCGAATTGCAGAAGGTTATCTTTTGCCTCTTCTAGTTCCTTTTCCAATCGCTTTTTATTTTCCAAAAGCTTTATTACCGCTTGTTCTATCTCTTTTTCTGGAGCATTGAGGTGCTTCGTTAAGCTAAGCAGTGTCTTTTGCTTTTCCCCCAGTTTTTTAAGCACACGGTTTCCACATACAAATTGCAAGCGGACTTTCTTCTTTTGTTTCTCCCAATCCAATACTTTAATGGCACAAACTTCTCCAGCAGATTTTGGATGGGTACCTCCGCAGCCATTATAATCAAAATCAGGAATGATGACGAGTCGAATATCTTCCTTTACCTTCGTCTCTTTTCTTAAAGGATAATGGGACAATTCCTCCTCGGTCACCCATTTCACCTCAATTGGCCGGTTCTCCAAGATCATTTTATTCGCCAACTGTTCTGCTTGCTCTACTTCGTACTCAGTAAGTTGTTCTGTCTCTAAATCAATTGTTAAGTTTTCCACACTCAAATGAAAACCAACAGTATGATAATTAAATAATTGTTCGAAAGCAGCTGATAAAATGTGCTGTCCGGCATGCTGCTGCATATGATCAAACCGTCTCTCCCAATCAATTTTTCCTTTTACTTCCACCAAGTCACCTGCTAAGGGACTTTCAAGGTAATGGCGGATCTCCCCATTGATTTCTTCCACATTGATCACTTTTTTATCCTCTATCCAACCTGTATCATTGGGCTGTCCTCCCCCAGTTGGATAAAAAGCGGTCTGATTCAAAACAACATATGTATTTCCAGCCTCGTCTTTTTCCTGCTTCATTACTTGAGCTGTAAAAGATTGAATATAGGGGTCTTGATAATAAAGTTTGTTCATTATGGCACGTCCACTCCCATTTTTATGTGTTGAACACATTGTCTTAAAATATGGAAATGAAATCAAGAGAAAAAAACCTGTTACTTTTACAAATAAAAGGAACAGGTTCTTTGCGTTAAACCATTTATTTATTTTTTTTCCGTTGACCTTGTGGGAAACCGCTCATTCCTTGCTGGGAGCCCATTTGTTGCTGACCACCCATCATTTGTGGATAGCCATGCTGGTATCCTCCCATTTGTGGGTAGCCATGTTGATGTCCGCCCATTTGTGGGTAGCCGTGATGGTATCCTCCCATTTGTGGGTAGCCATGTTGATATCCTCCCATTTGTGGGTATCCCTGTTGATATCCTCCCATTTGTGGATAGCCGTGTTGATACCCTCCCATTTGTGGATAGCCTGGCTGCTGGTATCCTCCCATCATTTGTCCAGGAAATCCGCCAAATTGTCTTTTTTCCATATTAATCTCCTCCTTACATTATCCCTACAGTGTATGTCCACTTTTTGGATAAGCTTAGATGAATACCTAGGGCAATTAAATTTTTTTACACAATAAAAGCCATTCTCGATGGAGAATAGCTTTTCCATTTATTTTTTTTCATCCTGTGCCTTTTTCTGACCTGCCTTTTTATCCTTTGCTATCTCACCACAGGCAATTCGTTTTCCTGAATCCCCTGCAGGCTGTGTCATTCCATCATCTTTGTTTTCGGTAATCACAATTGTAGTGCCTTCCTTTGTAAAAAGCGATGTTTTACCTTCTTTTAAGGTTACATTAGGTGCAATAAGATCAGCTTTCACTGATCCATCATCTTCCACAATTAAATTTGGCAAATCACCTGCATGTGCACCTTTAGGGTGTAATAGTCCATGTTCCTTTTTTTCTGGATTAAAATGGTTTCCTGCCGTTTTAAAGTCAGGTGCCTCACATTTTCCTGCCTCATGGATATGAATGGCGTGTTCCCCAGCAGGCAGTCCCTTTAAATCTACTGTTAATTTCACCCCACTGGCTTGTTCAGCTACTGTTACAGTTCCAAGCGTATCCCCTGACGCATTATACATATCGACATCTACCTTTTTTATTTCCTTTTCCATGCATCCAGTAAGCAAGAGAAGCGGAATCAGCATCCAGCTTTTTTTCATATGTACTCCCCCAAATTGAAACAATTTGCCATTAGTATGGGCAAACAGGTTTGGAGCTATTCTTTAAGACCAGAGGGTGAGGGCCTCCAGTTTTTCTATTTCCATACAAAAAGGAACAGCTATTAACTGTTCCTTTGGGTATGTTGATTATTTTTTATTTGTTCCTCAAGTTTTTTAGCCTTTTCGGCTTCTCTTTTAGAAACTTTAATGATTACTCTCATCGTAAGTAAAGCGCCAATTAAAAAGATAATACAAGTAATGGCAGCCGGAATATATTCTGTTTTATCTTCAGGAAAGTATAAGAACAAGGATAATACTAGTGGTTGAAACATTTTTTCTTCCCCTTTTCTATTAAAGGAACTTTGCTATTCAATATTATAGCAATAAAAAACATTTCTCACCAATAGAACATCTTGCTTTATTTTACAATCTTTATGTCTTTGATCGTGACATCTTTTTCCGGTTTATCTTGTGCACCTACTGGAGTAGCAGCAATTTTATCGACAATATCCATTCCCTCAATGACTTGGCCAAAAACCGTATGACGATGATCCAGCCATGGTGTTCCACCGTTTTTGCCATAAGCGTCAATAATTTCTTTTGGGTAACCAGCCTTGTCCAATTCCTCTTTCATGGACGGGTCGACCGATGGACTTTGAACAATAAAGAACTGGCTGCCATTGGTATTGGCCCCGGCATTCGCCATTGACAAGGCCCCGCGAAGATTAAATAAATTATTGGAGAATTCATCTTCAAACGGTTTACCCCAGATACTCTCCCCGCCAGTACCGTTCCCGCTTGGGTCTCCACCTTGTATCATGAAGTCTTTAATCACTCGGTGAAAAATCAAACCATCGTAATAGCCCTCTTCGCTGTGCTTCACAAAGTTTTCCACAGCTTTTGGTGCATATTTAGGGAATAACTTAATTTTAATCGTCCCCATAGATGTTTCCATTTCCACGAGTTTCTCGTTTTCAGCAACCTCTGTGGATAGTTGAGGATAACCGTCTTTGCTCACTTGTTGGTCTCCTTCCTTTTGTTCTGTTTTCGGCTCTGTTGTTTTGGTTGTTGATTTTGCTTCTTCATTTTTGGAGCTTGTCCCACAAGCTGCCAATAAAAAAACAAGAGTTAGTATCATAAACAATCCAGTTAATTTCTTTCTCATATATCATTCCTCCATTTTTTCACTTTAAACGATATGATTTTCTTTTGCACTATGTTTTTAATTTAGTCATAATGGAAGGGAAGAATCAAGATAGAAAATAAAATTAGGAGTGTTTTCTTTGGCAGAATTGGAGATTGGCACGATTGTAACAGGGATCTATAAAACAGGGAAATATATTGGGGAAATCACGGAAGTGCGGCCGCAGCATTATCTCATAAGGGTATTGGCTGTGATTAAACACCCGATGCAAGGGGACCTGCACCATCCTAAAGACGCAAATGTGCAAATTTTTCATGAAAGAAAGGCCTTAAGCTTTAGGGAGCAAACCAATATTCCCAAACAAATGGTTAAGCCTTTTGAAAACGAGGTACCGGATTATCAAGAATCCTTAAAAGAAGCGGTAGCCAGTATGAAAATAGAATTAGCAGGCTCCACTTCCAGCTGGTCTGAAATGAGCTTAAAAGCACTGGAATCGTTAGAAAAGGTTTATAAATTTTAGCAGAAGTTTAATAAAGGCCAAATCAGTTTGAATGATTTGGCCTTTTATGCAAATTCATTTAATAATTTTGAAAAATCAATCCGGTCGCCAATGGTTGTTGGTTTTGGCTTTTCTAAATAACGTTTATCCTTTTCAACTAGTTTGAATATATTATACGTAGTTAAGGCATCGTCCAGGGCGCGATGATGTTTCCCAGTTCCTTCTTTTCCATATTCTTGTACCGCTTTCCAAAGACCTGTTTGATTTTGATCACCAAAGAATCGTTTATATTCCATCGACAAATCTAATTCGGCTCCATTAAATGGGAATGCCACTCCCGCCATTAAACAATTCTGCCGAAGGACCTTCATATCCATATTCCCCCAAGTCACAATGGTTGTTTCAACTTGTTCGTGATTGAATTCCTCCAGTTTTTTCACAAGTTCATAAATGGACAGACCTTTGTCAACTTGTTGCTGCGAAATATGTAAGAATGATTTGCAGCGATCGGATAGTTTAGGGAACTTTAATGGCGTAACATAGGAGGAGAATTGTTCCGTCATCTGATCATCCACAACTGCCACAATTCCAACCTCAATAATTTCCGCGAAAAAATCTTTCATTCGAACATTTCGTTCAGGCATTGTGAATTCAAAATCGATAAATAAATATTGCCGCCTAGTTCTCATTTTTTTCACCACCTTTTTTTGTCTCCTACTACCATTATATAAAGAAACCTGTACAAAAAATTGTGCTTTTTTTCTATTTTTTTTATATATAACATTATAACACGAACTCTTTAGGAATTTTTTAAATTTTTGTACAATGATAACAAAAAAGAATGGAATTTCATCCATTCTTTTATTTTTTCAGTTTAATGACGGCCATAGTGCACCGTGAGACACAGATAAGACGGTCTTGTTCATCTGTAATCTTGATATCCCAAACCATAGTAGTTTTGCCTTGATGCAATACCGTTCCTACCGCCTTCACAACTCCTTCCGTTTTTGAACGGACATGGTTAGCATTGATTTCTAATCCTGCAACGACTTCAGTTTCTTTGTCACACAGCTCATAAGCTCCTAAACTGGCAACCGTTTCGGCTAATGCGACGGAGGCGCCGCCATGAAGCAATCCAATGGGCTGTTTTGTGCGATGATCGACTGGCATGGTTGCAATGACCTTGCCTTCTTCTATATGGGTAATTTCAATTCCAAGTGCTTCCACTAAGGTATTTTTAATGATATCCATATTTTCCCCTCCAGTATGTAATCTTTTCCATTCTAACTATTCTCCATAATCTGTAGTTATTCCTCTAATCTATATAATTTCTAATCAAAAAAACAGCCACGAGAGCTGTTTTTAACATGAGTATTAATAAAAACCTGGGTAACCCATTGGTGGATAACCGATTGGTGGGTAGCCCATTGGCGGATAGCCGTAGCCTGGAAAACCGCCGTAAAATGGTCGAGCACCAAATGAAGCGCCTATTCCACCTCCAAGTAAACCTCCAAGAAAGCTAAGTCCACCTATTGCTAATGGCCAACCAAGTCCAATAAAACGTTGATCTTGAACCGGGTACGGGCTTCGATAAGGATACATACCTTATTACCTCCTTTTTCTACGATACTTGCCTACACTATTTCATATGCGAAAAGGAGGGGTTTGGAGTGGGCTAAAAGTTAAGGGACTTTCACTCTCGGCTCTTCACAATGCCCGTCTGGTAACTTTTTTTACCTTCATGGGCACTCTGAGCTCTCCACAGTGCCCGACCAGTACCTTTTTCAACCTTCATGGGCACTCTGAGCTATTCACAGTGCCCGGTCAGCACCTTTTTCAACCTTCACGGGCACTCTGAGCTCTCCACAGTGCCCGGTCAGCACCTTTTTCAACCTTCACGGGCACTCTGAGCTATTCACAGTGCCCGGTCAGCACCTTTTTCAACCTTCACGGGCACTCTGAGCTCTCCACAGTGCCCGGTCAGCACCTTTTTCAACCTTTACGGGCACTCTGAGCTATTCACAGTGCCCGGTCAGCACCTTTTTCAACCTTCACGGGCACTCTGAGCTATTCACAGTGCCCGGTCAGCACCTTTTTCAACCTTCACGGGCACTCACTCTGAGCTATTCACAGTGCCCGGTCAGCACCTTTTTCAACCTTCACGGGCACTCTGGACTTTTCCCACTATCCGACCGGCAATACCCCAACCTACACGGTACATGGAGGCCACTGCATAATCCTAATCCAAGTCCAGCAAAAAAGACGCGTAAGAGTTCACACGTCTTTCAAATTCATTATTTAATTAAATTATTTACCAATGGGTTCAAACCGTTCTACAAATAAGGCTAGGGTTCGTGTCATGACACCGGTTGCACCTGCAGGTCCCAGGTCATATGCCTTTGAAGAAGTAGCTGTTCCGGCTATATCTAAATGTACCCATGGTGTTCCTTCAGCAAATTCTCCAATAAACGCACCCGCAACGAGAGCATGTCCCTCGCTTCCAGGAGAATTATTTAAATCGGCCACTTTACTAGTTCTGACCCGTTCCTTTTCCGTTTCAAATAATGGCAGCAGCCACATCTGTTCCCCAGCTTCAACTGACGCCTCCAAGACTTGTTCATATAACGCATCATGGTTTGTCATAGCACCGGTAGTATGTAAGCCAAGTGCAGTGATGACACCACCTGTTAAGGTCGCTACATCAACCAAATAATTAGCACCATGATGTTTCGCATACGTTACGGCATCTGCCAAAACTAGGCGCCCTTCTGCATCCGTATTTAATACTTCAATGGTTTTACCACTCATCGATGTAATCACATCATCCGGCTTAAAGGCGCCGCCACTAATCATATTATCGGTGGAAGGAATGACCGCAACCACATTTTGCTCTGGTCTAGTTTCGCCGATAATTTCCATTGCTCCTAGAACAGCAGCTGCTCCACCCATATCGGTTTTCATTCCAACGATGCCTGCTTTTGTTTTGATCGAATAACCGCCCGTATCAAAGGTAATCCCTTTTCCAACAAGACCAATTACATCCGTCCATTCCTCTTTACCTTGATATTTTAAAACAATCATTTTCGGCGGCTCAACTGATCCCTGGTTCACAGCGAGGAAGGCCCCCATACCTAATTTTTCAATTTCTTCTTTATCAAGGATTTCCACTTCGAAATCATATTTGACACCGAGATCTGCTGCATATTGAGCTAAATCTTTAGCCGTCAATAAATTACCTGGGATGTTAACAAGTGTACGGGCTGAGTTGGTCCCTTTCCCAAATGCATACCCAACTTTCAAAGATGCTTGAATCTCTTCTACATCCGCGGCATCGCAATAAACAGTAATATTCTCAAGTCTTTTTTCTGGCTCATTCGATTTTTGCCGATAGCCGTCAAATTGATATGTTGCTAGGGTGAACGCTTCACTTAATGCATTGGCAGCCTCTAAGCTGTCCAGTTCCTCTGTAGTGAATGAATCTAAATAGATAGCAGCTTCCTCAAGCTTACTGTCCCTTACCTCTTTAAAGAGCTTGCCAAAGGCCTTTTCAAGCTTATCAAAGGATATCTCCTTTTCCTTTCCTAATCCAACAAACCAAATTCGTTTTGCTCCGACTTTCCCAAAGCTATGTACTTTATTAATGTTTTTTAGTTTAGCAGATAAATCACCAGATTTAACAAGCTCTGTAAGCTGTCCTTCAAACTGTGTATCTAGTTCTGCCAACGCACCTGAAAATTTTTCTGGTTTATCAAATAGACCGATTACCAAGCCTTCATGTGCTGACGTGAGATCTAATTCTTTTTTTACATGAAACATTTCCTTCACCTCCGTATTATTCTTCTTCTACATTATATCGAAAAGAAGTATTTATTTCGAGAATCTAATCATCTTCTAGATACAATAAAAGTTGAGGCAGTTTAGGCAGGTCCTTCACTTGTTCAAATGGAACACGGTCTATTTCGTCTGGAAAAATAACTAAACAAGTTTCAATAAAGGGGTAGACCCTTTCTAGGTCAAGACCCCAGAACTTAGGACGATAGGTTTGCAAATAATCATAGGCCGTCTTCATCATGATTCTTGCTCCTTTAACATTCCCATATTCATAATGATAAATCGCCACACTCATCTGCAGCAAACCCTTTAAGAAAAGATTATCCTTATCGGTCATCCACATTTCTTCTAGAAGATCGTGGCACGTGTAATAATCACCTTCATTGAAACTAACAAAAAACTCATAGTATTCGATTGGGTACTCATTCATAAAATGGCTCCCCCTCACATCTTTTTATACATTGATCGTATCATGAGAAGGTAGTGTTTTGTAACTAAATGTAAAAAGCAGGCACAAGGCCTGCGCAATCTCACCAGTTATTGGGTTATCTTTTTTCTGAACTAATATACTGCTGACGAAAAACCTGCAGTGCTTTATCTTCATTCAAGGTTTGCAATTGCTCCTCAGTAAGCGTCCCATTTCCTTTTTGAACGATGTACACTTCAACCTTCTTTTTACCCCACTTATTATAAACATCCGCAACGGTTTCATAATAAAGATCTAATTCATTTCCTTTAATAGCTCCACCCTTATCTGCTACAACACCGTATCCATATCCAGGGATAAACAGAATGGTCCCAATCGGAAAGACGTTTAGATCTGCTGCCACTGTGGAAAATAAATCGCGCTTTACTTTTACTCCTGAGTAAGTAATCCCATATTCAGGATGACCTTGGCTTTTTCCTGTCGATTCAATTCCTGCCGTATAGCCAGTTGCGGTAACTGTATGTTTAGGGTACTTGGACCAGTCAAAGGCATCTTCTAATAATGGAGGTGTTGTCCCAGAAACAGGATCATTAACTGACATCGTTGATACAAACTGATTAATCAGTGATGTAGCCTTTACACCAGATATCGATTGGAAGGTCGCGCCTAATGCTAGAAGGAACAATCCTGTCATAAAAAAGCGCCTTATCCAATTTTTCATTTTATTCATTGAATTTTTCACTCCTCCCAAAATATTCATTCCCAAAGTGAAGGGAAATATACAAAAGGAGGTTAGAAAAAACATAAAAAAAGACTTTTACCTTAGGCAAAAGTCTTAAAACATTTGATATCCATGTTTTCGTAATTGCTTAATAGTCAAGCCCGCTGCAATCGCCCCTAATAAACCGCTAATTAAAATTAGGATATCTGCCGTTGCAAGAGTGCCAAACCGTGACCACAGTTTCTGAAAGGCCATGCTAGTATTTGTAAAGTAATCACTAAATTCCACTTTATCTACAATCAAAATTGCCACTAGAGGGTAGATAATTGCCATCACCCAGGACATTCTTAGGAGCATATTTAAAATAAATCCTATTCCAAAAAATAAGACAAAAAATAGCACAATCGAGATGATTAAGACAACAATGCTCATCTGCACCAGAGATTCCCCCTTTATACATCAACATTTAGTGTACTGAATGTCGAAAAGGGAGTCAATAGAAACAAATTAATTTTCATTTTTGCTTTTTCAGGAGGCATAAAGATGGCCTCTCGAACGAATCGTAGAGGCAATCCTATTTTACCATTATTCTTTTTTCTTGCCGGTTCCGCCACAGCAAGCACATGTTTCTGAGCCGCCTAAAACTAATTGAAAATATCCTTGTCCCGAACAATAATCACAATTTTTAACATCGCTTTTTACCGTCAACTCGATCAGCCCCTTTTCTAATTAACTTAATTTTCTGATAATATATCAAAAATTCTATTAAAAGAAAAGGGCTAGATTATTGAAAATCGGTTAAAGAAAGCGGATACATGCATAGTTTTCTTTCAAATCCAACATGTTACTTAATATTTTGAATAATTAGAAAAATAATTTATATGCTGTATAGCCAAATTGCTTTCCCGGGTCAATTTGATCATTTCCTGGCTTAATTGATAAGAACTGTTGAGAGAGTATATATTGTAATAGTACTGATGCATCCTTTTCGTGAATCAATTCTTCGGGTGCCATAAAACAAGCCTGGTAAAGCTCCTTTTCCTGATGAACGACCGTTTTTTCCCCAATCGGTTCAAGTAAGAAAACGAGTAAATTATCGCTAATTTCTTCTGTTATTACCCCTGTTCTTAACCCAACCAGACCTAAGACCTTACAATCAATACCTGTTTCCTCTTTGACCTCTCTAATTACCGCTTCATCAGCTGTTTCTCCTTCGTCTACAAATCCTGCAGGCAAGGACCATTTCCCCATTAAACCGCCATATCTTTTCTTTACTACCAGCCATTGACCATCACTGGACTTGACTAAACCTGAAACCGCCAGCCAAACCTTTCCTCTTTTCTCCCGACTGCTCATCTCTCTGCCCCCTCTGTTTATTCCATAATAACAAAAAGGGACAGATCTCTCTGTCCCACTTTAAAAAATAATATAATTTCGTTAGATAAAATCACTTATTTATTAAAATAAGTTAAATTTACCCTTTTTCAATACCATACTTACGCCGCCAATCATGAAAAGAGCACGATTATCGACGACTTTTTTCATAAAGGCTGCTTTACCACCGGTGATTTTCTTACCAAAAACAACACCAATTGCGTCATCTTCACCAAGTGAGCAAACCGTTCCTTTATTATCAAATGTAAAGGTTTCGAGGTCCATTTTATTACGGATTAATGCGGCAATATTTTTAGCCACGACCTCACCTTGCTGCATGGCAATTTGCGCAGTTGGAGGATATGGACGATTGATTTCTTCATTTATGACAAGTGAGCTGTCGCCAATAATAAAGACATCGTCAAAACCAGGTACACGTAAATCTGGTTGTACCTTCACACGGCCTCTCATTGCTTCAAAGCCGGATTTTTCAATGACTGCATTACCGCGTACCCCAGCTGCCCACACAACAGTGCCAGCCTTAATTTCATATGGTTCTGCATCGCCCTTGGCTACAAAAATCCCGTCTGGTGTAGCTTCCTTAATGGCAGTACCAATTAAAAATTCTACGCCTCTCCGTTCAAGGACTGAAACAGCATAATTTACTAATTCTGGATCAAAACCAGGCAATACCGTAGGGGCTGCTTCTACACAAATAATTTTTACTTTATGGAAATCCACATCGTACTCTTGGCATAATTTAGGAATACGGTTTGTTAATTCCCCTAGGAATTCAATACCCGTAAATCCAGCACCGCCAACAATAATCGATAAGCGATTGTCATTCTTCTCTTCTTCCATATTATACGTAGCAAATTGATATTCAATATGCTCACGCAATTGACGAGAGGAATTTACATTTGTAATTCCAAATGCATATTCGTTTAATCCTTTAATACCAAATGTTTCTGGTTCACCGCCAAGGGCAATCACAAGGTAGTCATAGTTGACTTCGCCTTTTTCTAATATGACTTTCTTTTCTTCTTTATTTATTTCAACTACAGAATCTTGAACAAAGTCAACCTTACTGCGATCAATTACATCACGAATATCATAGCGAACCTTGTCATGATGAAGAGTACCTGCAGAAGCCTCATGTAACCATGTTGTTTCATAATGGTAATCATTTTTATTTACTAGGATTATATCCGCTTCATTTACTCCAATTAATTTTTGCAAACGAACTGTTGTAAGAAGTCCGCCATAACCTGCACCGAGAATAACAACTTTAGGTTTTCTCAAAGTGATCACTTCCACCTTTATAGTTTTTTTTTCTCTTTTCCCTTATCTTCCACTGCTTAGACTATTTTTATTTAAATATCAAAAAATTGATTGTGATATTATTCACAGATAAGAACAAAGAAAAAGATGTAACCGTAAGTACATAGGAATTTAGAAAATTCTAGTCATTCACAAAAATGTACTTAGTTTGTCACAAAATATTAACAATATATCCACAATCCATCTTATGCTACTTTCTCACTATTATCAAGGGATTTACTTGAAAAAATTTACTAAAACGGTTTCAATTTTATAGGTGTATAAAATTGAAACCTCATGTGAATATTTGACCTTAAGGTGTGAGGATTTTTGGTTTTATGATATTATAATGAGTGGAGTTTGTTACTACTAGTTGGGGGGATACGGAGTGCAAGAAAATCAAAAAGTTTATGACATTACGATCATCGGTGGCGGTCCTACCGGTCTATTTACGGCCTTTTACGGGGGAATGAGACAAGCCTCAGTAAAAATTATAGAGAGCTTGCCGCAGCTTGGCGGTCAATTGTCAGCCCTATATCCAGAAAAGTATATTTATGATGTTGCTGGTTTTCCAAAAATCCGCGCACAAGAATTGATAAATAATCTAAAAGAACAGATGGCTAAATTCGAACCAACAGTAGTTCTGGAGCAATCTGTTGAAAAGTTAGAAAAGCAAGAGGATGGAATTTTCAAATTAACAACCAATAATGAAGTACATTATTCTAAGACGATCATTATTACTGCAGGAAACGGGGCCTTCCAACCTCGTCGGTTAGAGCTTGAAAGTGCCGCACAATATGAGAAGAAAAACCTTTATTATTTTATAGAAGATTTAAACCAATTCGCTGGTCAAAAGGTTGTGGTCTTTGGAGGCGGGGATTCTGCAGTTGACTGGGCTTTAATGCTTGAACCCATTGCTGAAAAAGTGACAATTGTTCACCGCCGGGATAAATTCCGTGCCCATGAACATAGTGTTGAGAATCTCTATAATTCAAAGGTGGATGTCAAAACTCCATTTGTTCCTGCTGAATTAATCGGCGATGAGGACGGGATTAAGCAGGTTGTGTTAAAAGCAGCAAACGGGGATGAAACAGAAACACTTGACGTTGATGCTGTGATTTGTAATTACGGATTTGTTTCTTCGCTTGGTCCAATTAAAGAATGGGGCCTTGAAATTGAAAAGAACGCGATTGTTGTGAATTCAAAGATGGAAACGAATACACCTGGAATTTATGCGGCCGGGGACATTTGTTCTTACGATGGAAAAGTTAAATTAATTGCCTGCGGATTTGGTGAAGCACCAACTGCCGTTAATAATGCCAAATCCTACATTGATCCAAAAGCAAAAGTACAACCGCTTCATAGTTCTTCTATGTTTAATAAGTAAAAAAGTAGTAAAGGCGTCCTTGTGGGCGCCTTTTGCTGATTTCAAATTTGCTTCAAAAAAACATAGCTAACTTTATCATATTCCATCTTATCTTCATAAAAACGATGAGCATTTACCCGCTGTAATCCTGATGAGAGTGAGACGATACTATAGCCGTTTTCCTTTGCCCATTGATGAACATAAATTAAAAGTGACTTGCCATAACCTTTCGAACGATTTTCTGAATCAGTAACTAAATCGCAGATCCAAATGAACTTTCCATTATATAATGTAATCATTGGCATAAATCCTGTTACAGCAACAATTTTTTCATTTTCATATAAGGCTGCTAATTTATAACCTTCCTTTTCCACTGCTTCCTCAACTAATTCAAGAAAACCAGCCGCATCTAAATGAGTCCGCAGTTGTTTCATCACTGAAAATGCTTCTTTCCACTCCTGCTGATTTTTCAATTCCTTTATTATTTTACTTGCCATTTATCCCCATCTCCTTCTAAGGTTCCTTTAACCACTATTTAATCACAATCTGGTATAATCAAAAGTGCCAGATTTGATAATTTTAATGGTTCCAGAAACCGTCTGGGGGAAAAATATGATTGAAATAACACCTGTTTTGAATGATAAAAGTGATAAACCATTGTATTTACAGTTAGCGAGCTACATAAAAGAAGAGATATTATCAGGAAGAATAAAGCCCAAAGAGAAATTACCGTCAAAAAGGAATTTATCCAATTATCTTAGTTTAAGTTTAAATACAATTCAGTCAGCCTACGACCAGTTATGTGCGGAAGGTTATTTAGAAAGTAAACCTCGTAAAGGACTATTTGTAACAACATTTGAAGACGACATCCTTTCCAGCCAAGTAGTTCCAAATCAAATGGAGTCAATCAGAGAGCCTCAACAAAAAAGTGTAAAAGTTGATTTTAATTCGGGTAAAGTTGATTTAGAATCCTTTCCATATGCTACATGGCGAAAGTTAACCATTCACTCCTTGTATCAAGATCACGGGGAGTTGTTCTTTAATGGAAAGCCACAAGGAGAATGGTTACTTCGAGAACAGATTTCGAGGTATTTATTTGCTTCCAGAGGTGTGAAATGTTCAGCCCATCAAATTATTATTGGGGCAGGTACTCAGGTTCTTATAGGATTATTGAGTTTATTAATGGGAAAAAGCCAAACATATGCAATGGAGAATCCTGGATTTCATCGAACAAGAACTGTTTTACAAGATTTTGGTGCCGATACGATTTTTATACCGCTTGATGAAAAAGGGATTAATATCCTGCAACTTAATAACAGCAGTGCCAGCGTTGTTTATGTGACTCCATCTCATCAATTCCCTTATGGGATGGTAATGCCGATATCACGCCGAATGGAACTGTTAAAATGGGCAGAAGAAAAGAATGGTTATATCATTGAAGATGATTATGACGGGGAATATCGATATAAAGGCAAGCCAATTCCCTCATTGCAGGGGTTAGATCAACAAGGACGTGTAATCTATTTGGGGACATTTTCCAAATCTTTAATACCATCTATTCGTATTAGTTATATGGTTTTGCCTCCGATGCTGCTAAAGAAATATCTAGACCACTTTACCGTTTATAAGCAGACTGCTTCACGACTTCATCAAGATACCCTTTACCGATTTATGAATGAAGGGTATTGGCAAAGCCATTTAAATAAAATGAGAACACTCTACCGCAAAAAGCATGCTGCATTAATGGAATCTATTAAAAATTATTTAGGCGACAAAGTACAAATAATAGGAGAAAATTCTGGTCTTCATATAGTTTTGGAAGTAAAAAATAGGATGGATGAAGAGCAATTAATAAAAAATGCCCTGAATTTTGATGTAAAAGTCTACCCATTATCAATGTACTATCACGATTCCAAAGGTTGTAGCGGGTCTCGGGTCTTACTAGGCTTTGGAGGCTTATCAGAAAAAGAAATTGATTTAGGAATAGGATTATTAAAAGAAGCTTGGGGGATTTAGTTTTCTTATTTAACTGCAATGGATAGTGTTTGAAAGAACAAACATAAAAAAGCCTTCTTGATCGTTATGTTTTTCAACGTTAACGATCGAGAAGGCTTGTATTATTAACATTCTTCCGGTGTACCTGAAGCCGTTGCTGTCCGGAACGAAGATCCGCATCCGCATGATGCAATCGCATTTGGATTATCAATCGTAAATCCGCCGCCCATCATTGACTCTTTATAATCAATTTTTGTACCTTGTAATATAGGCGCGCTTTCTTTATCCACAAGAACTTGAATTCCATGCTGCTCGAACTGAAAATCACCTTCCTGGATTTCATGATCAAAACCCATCCCATACGACAAACCGCTGCATCCGCCGCCCTTTACACTAACCCGTAAAAGAGCACCTTCTTCTTCATTATGCTTCATCATTTCTTTTATGTGCAGTGAAGCCGCTTCCGTTAAAATAACTAATTCTTTGCTCATCCTTACTCCCCCTTTTACAGTATCCTTTTCATTAAGTATAAATACTTAAGAACAAAGACTCAACTGATTAAGTCCACTAATTTAATATATGAAAATATATAAAAAGGAGCATCAATGCTCCCTATTTTAAAACATCGGATTTTCATCCAAATATTGATAAATATTGTCAACCAGCTCATCAGGACTGTTCCCTGTAACAACGTCTCCATTAACGAGCGCATATAGACCCATGGCACATTTCCCACAGTACCCAAGACACCCATATTCAATAATATCCAAATTAGGATCTTTTTGTAATTTTTCAAGGGCCGTTTGAGCACCATTTGCTAAGTTGCTAATACAAAATTCAATGATGGGCTTGAACACTGTTTTCACCTCTCCACAACTAAATATCCTACTCTATTTAACCTAACTCGTCAATTACCATGTTCTGATAGCGTATGTCAATAACGTCATGAAAAATGTTGTTATTTAGACATATTTTAGTTATACTCGTATGTGGTAAAGATGCAGAATATTATTTCAATATTATATATTAGCTTATGAAGAATTTAGATGATTAAAGGGGAAATTAACATGAAAAACCTAGTCATTCTCGGTGGAGGATATGGGGGAATGAAGATTTTAAATGAAATTCTTCCAAACCATTTACCTGAAGATGTTACCATTACACTTGTTGATCGAGTCCCGTACCATTGTTTAAAAACGGAGTATTACGCATTAGCGGCAGGAACCATCTCTGACAAGGAAATACGCGTGGCCTTTCCTGACCATCCCCGCTTAAACGTAAAATACGGGGAAGTAATTGACATTCATACAACCGAACAACAAATTATTATAAAAGATGCTGAACCGATTGCGTACGACGATTTGATTATTGGTCTGGGCTGTGAAGACAAGTACCATGACGTCCCTGGCGCCGAGGAATTTACTTACAGTATCCAAAGCATTGAAAAAGCACGCCGCACCTACTCTGTCTTGAATAATCTTGGTCCAGGCTCGGTTGTCGGGATTGTCGGCGCAGGTTTAAGCGGCGTGGAATTAGCAAGTGAGTTAAGTGAAAGCCGAGGAGACCTTAACATTAAGTTATTTGACCGCGGCAACCATATTCTCTCATCCTTCCCAGAACGATTAAGCAAATATGTGGAGAATTGGTTTGATAAGAATAATGTTGAGATTGTCAATAACTCCAACATCACCAAGGTGGAAGAGAATCGTTTGTTTAATCATGATCAGCAGATAGAGTGTGATGTAATCGTTTGGACAGCAGGAATTCAAGCGAATCAGATTGTCCGTAATATGGACGGTGAAAAAGATCGGATGGGCAGGCTGATCATTACTCCTCTTCACCATTTACCCCATGATGAACACATCTTTATTCTTGGCGATTGTGCGAGCCTCCCGCATGCTCCCAGCGCCCAATTAGCGGAGGGACAAGCAGAGCAAATAGTAGAAGTGCTAAAAAGCCGGTGGAAAGGTGAACAGCCTCCTGCTTCATTCCCAGCCATCAAATTAAAAGGAATTCTTGGCTCGTTAGGGAAAAAACATGGTTTCGGGATGATGGCTGATCGTGCGATTACCGGAAGAGTGGCCCGCCTGTTAAAATCAGGTGTCTTGTGGATGTACAAGTGGCATAAAGGCTGATAAAGAAAACTTGCCGTTAGGCTAAGACAGAGGCATTGTTTACTAATCATGATAGGAAAGTTTATGCTTTCCTATCTACGAAAAAAAGAAGGATGTCCAGCTATTTAGGGACATCCTTTTGTTTATTAGGCTTTATATCCAAGCTTCTCTAATTCTGAAAAAATTGTTTTTAAACGCGGATTTCCTTCGCCAACAATTTTCCCTTTAACCACTACTACCGGGTAAAATAAATCCTCTTCGATGACTTTCCTAGCAAAATCGACCTTATCGTGATCCCCAACAGGCTCATAAATATCAACGTATGTCATCTTAAAGGGTTGATCAGGAAATTTTCTAGCAATCGCAGCCTCCAGCCATTCAAAGGTTTCTTTGGAAGACGGCAAGTTAACGCAGCTTGGACATAATACTTCGGCACCAAATAGAACTATTTCTACTTCATTACTATTCATTAAATCATTCCTCTTTATTGTTTAATTTATTTTACTTTATTTCTACCATAAAAACTAAAAAAATGTTTGAATTTGTGTATTTTCCTAATTTCTGAGAATGGATTTTTACCACCATTGACATTATAATATAAGTACGAAAGGAGTCGATAAACATGGAAGAACAAGAAATGTTTGAGCAAGTTCAAGAAGTATTAGATAAATTGCGTCCATTTCTTCTTCGCGATGGCGGGGATTGTGAATTAGTAGATGTAGAGGAAGGCATTGTAAAGCTTCGTTTATTAGGGGCATGCGGCAGCTGCCCAAGCTCAACGATCACATTAAAAGCCGGTATTGAAAGAGCCCTTTTAGAAGAGGTTCCTGGTATTGTGGAAGTTGAACAAGTTTTCTAAACAAAATGCTTACCTATAATTAATCAGCGATTGCCAATTATGGCAATCGCTTTTTTATCTTTGTTATGCTTTCACTAGAGGGGTCCAATCTTTATTCACCAATGTCTTTGGCTCTTCTCCCTTAAGTACTCTTTCCATGTTTTCAAAACAGAGTTTCATCATGGTTGTTCTCGTCTCCATGCTGGAGCTGCCGATATGTGGCAGTGCAACTACATTGGGAAGTGATACTAACGGATGGTCTGGGCTGATTGGTTCTTTCGCAAATACATCAAGACCTGCTCCAGCAATCTCACCCGTTACAAGAGCATCATATAATGCCTGTTCATCAACAACCGGACCTCTAGAAGCATTGATGAAAATAGCAGATTGCTTCATTCGTTTAAATACTTCACGTGTAAACATGTTCTTTGTTTCAGGTGTAAGTGGGGTTAAGCAGACAATAAAATCAGAGTTTTCTACCAGTTCATCAAAAGCAGCATAGTTGGCGCCTAACTGCTGTTCTACCTTTGGCTTTCTCGAACGGTTATGATAAAGAATATTCATATCAAAGCCAGTTGCTCTTTTTGCAACTGTTTCGCCGATATTCCCCATGCCCACAATACCAAGTGTTTTATGATGAATATCCTGTCCTGCTAACAAAAGCGGGCTCCAGCTAACCCATTTTCCTTCTTTCACAAATTCAGCAGCTTCGACAATTCTGCGGGCAGTTGCCATTAATAGGCCAAACGTTAAATCTGCTGTAGTGTCGGTTAAGACATCTGGCGTATTGCAGACTGCAATCCCTTCCCTGCTTGCTACTTGTAAATCAATATTATCAAAGCCAACAGCCAGGTTTGCTACAACTTTTAATTTCTTTCCTGCCGTCAGAATACTCTCATCGATAGGGTCTGCTAGAACAGATAATAGTGCATCCGCTTTCTTAACCTCTGAAAGCAGCACCTCTTTAGGGACTGGGGTATCATCATACTTCCACATGTTAACATTATATTGCTGCTGCAATGGTTCCACAATTTCATCAGGAAGCTTTCTTGTAATATAAATATAGGGCTTCATCTAATTATGTCACATCCTTGATTGTTTGTTCTTATTTTACCATAAGAATATGACAAATTTCCCCATAAGTATTCAAAATTCTTAGAAAAGCCATTCCAACTGTGGAATGTTCATGGGTTTTATGGGTGCTCCTGCTATTTGAAAAAAGCTAGCTAAAAACCGTTCATATTCATTTGATTGTCTTATTATTTTACTAAGCCTCTCTTCCAACACCTTTTTTTCTTGTTCTGACCGAGTGATATAATACGTCTCCACACAATCAAAATAGTGAAGTGGGAAGATCAACCGTGCATATAATAAGCGCCAAGAGAACGTGGACAATGGTGCAATACTTTGATATTCCTCAAAGAATTGCCTAACTGCCACGTCATATGTCTGGATATTACGGAAATACCGCTCCCTCGTCCACTCCGCTAAATCACGGCTTCGATGATCAAAAACCCAATCAAATGGATTTTTGATTGTATAATGGCTGTGAGGCCCCCATGATTTGTTTGTAAACCGCTCATGGCAGACGGTCCCGCTGTCGGTTTCTATCGGTTCGTCATCTAGCTCAGTATCGACTAAATATTGAATCGCGTTCTCCGTTAAACCTAGATAATAGGGAAAGGAATCAATAAACATTCGTTCAAATTCATCTTCAGGTGTTTGAAATAAAAGACCATTCCAGACATTCTCCATTTGTTCCAGACGCTTTTCCCACAATGATTTCCATTGACCTATCCGGCTTGATCTTTCGATTTGAAATGGAACTCTTCGTCCCCGCTCATGAAACCTCGCAAGCTTTCGGCCTAATTTTATTTTTCGCTGCTGTTCTTCCATCTGTTGATTCGCTAAAACACAATAGTTATTTTTTTCCCAAGAAGTGATAAGATGACCCTCTTTAGAAGGTAAAAAAATCGGGACATTTTGATCACCATAATTTCTTAGATGCTCGGCAATTTTTTCAAGTTCTGTCAGATCCTCTTCTTTTTTACCCGCTGGATTAGAGATTAAATAAAGCCAGCCATTTCCCCTTAAGGCCTCATACATATCTAACTTGACATATTCATCCACCGATATTCCATATTGTTCCTTCAGCATTTTCTGAAGCATCACAGCACCTCGTCTCCATCCCATTCTTACCATAAGTATATGTTTTGCTTTAAAAAACTTGTTGTTTTTAAAGCTGGAATAGAATGATTCAAGCAGGAAAGGATAATATTTTAGTGTACTTATTTTGTGTTATCATTGCATAATATAAGGAAAAAGAGTATATATATAGTGAAAATTCAAGGAAAAGGTGATCAAGAAATGGCCGACGACAAAAAAGTGGATCTAACCGAGGATACTGCACGCAGATGGCTTCAGGAACGAGGAGTTAAAATTCAAGACATAGCCGATTTAGTTTTCTTTTTACAGGAAAAGTATCATAAAAACTTAAAAATGGAAGATTGTTTGGCCAACGTTGAACGTGTCCTTTCAAAGCGAGAGGTACAAAATGCAATTTTAACGGGTATACAGCTTGATATGCTGGCCGAAAAGGGATTGCTTGAAGAGCCGCTCCAATCCATCATTGGAACCGACGAGAGCCTATATGGTGTAGATGAGATATTAGCTTTTTCCATTGTGAACGTCTACGGATCGATTGGTTTTACGAATTATGGGTATATTGATAAGTTAAAACCAGGAATTTTAGCTCACCTAAATGATAAATCAACCGGTGAATGTCATACCTTCTTAGATGATATTGTCGGGGCTATTGCTGCTGCAGCATCAAGCAGACTGGCACATCGGGCCGCACATGCAGAAGAGGAAGAAGAAGAATAAAAAAGATAAAAAAGGCATGCTAAAAAGGATGGAAAATTACTTCCATCCTTTTCTGTCAATTAAAACTCCCATTGGTCCAGTGTATCTACCGTATAGGTTGGCTTTCGGTCATAATTAGTCAGCATTTCCTTCGTTGTGACCCCGGTATGTACCAATAATGTATCCATTCCCGCATTCATTCCCGCTAAAATATCAGTATCATAATAATCGCCAACCATCAGCGTTTCATCCTTGGGGGTGCCTAATACTTTTAAGGCCTGTTCCATAATGATTGATTCAGGCTTACCGATAAAAATGGGGTTAGTTTGGGTAGATACCGTTATGACTGCGGTTAATGACCCATTCCCTGGCAGCAGCCCTCTCTCTGTTGGAATGGCAACATCACCATTTGTCGAGATAAAGGTGGCACCATTTCGTACCGCCAAACAAGCAATCGACAATTTTTCATAACTTATGGCCCTGTCAATCCCAATTACCACAAAATCAGCATCCTCTTCCGCAAATGGTAATCCTTTTTCTTTAATCGCAGTTTGAAGGCCCTCTTCCCCAATCACAAAAACCGAAGCATCCTTTTTCTGTTCATAAATGTAGTTAGCAGTTGCTTGACTTGTCGTAAATACAAGCTTTTCTTCTGCTGGGATATCAAAGCCGTTTAATTTTTCAGCCACTTGTGCGGGTGTCCTTGAGGAATTATTAGTAACAAATAAATATGGAATGCCATTCTCTTGAAGTTTTTTCACAAAATCAGAAGCAGCCTCAATCCGCTCAGTTCCTTTATACATCGTCCCATCTAGATCAATTAAATAGCCTTTATATTTTTTCATCTGCTGATCCCTCCTAGTAGTATCATTCCCAAAAAGAAAAAGAGACCGTATAAACGGCCTTTAAACATTAGTTTTTAAACGCTGAGACTGGCCCCAATTCATATGCAAGATAGTCACGAACATCTTTGGCAAACTCAACCAAGTCCTGTTGATAGTTTGTAAATTGTTCCTGTAGTTCTTGATGGTCAATATCTATGTAGTCCTGTACGAGTTTTTTACGAAGCTGAATCAGAATTTTTAAATGTGCACCCTTCCCAGCAGAAATCACCTTTTCATCGATTAAAATATCGATTATATCATCATAACTGCCCGGGTCACGCATGATAAAACCATCAATCATGGCATTTCCCACATCTAGTACAGACTCGATCATCATCTGGCATATGCGCTCTAGCGCTGCTTGTCCAAGTGGTGTTGACCACTCTTTTTGACTTAAGAATAGAGCAAGTTGTTTTTCTAAGTATAATAACATGGCTTCAATTTTTTCTCTGTCAACAAAATACATCTGGCACCACTTCCCCTTGTTATACTTACTATGTAGTTTCTTTTCTATTGTACCATAATGAAAGTCGTTCGTATTTTATCGTTTGAATTCTTCTGAAAACTATTCTCCCATCCTCAACAAGAATTTGATACTATAGAGAAGATAGAAAAAACAGTTACGAACATGAAGGAGACTATTGCATGAGTGAACGCTTTTACTTATACGATGATACAGAAGATACCAAGACAAGATTTGTCAGTTTTGTTGGCGAAAACCAACGCTTTGATTTAGCTATTATTCAAACAAACCGTCATTATGGAAAGAGTTTGATTCTTGACATGCAAGGAAACCGATTTGCCATCATTGGTCCAGATGATTTAGAAGAAGAGGGTTATTTGGAGTTTGCCTTTCAATTAAATGAGGAAGATGCCAGAGAACTTCAATCCTTTTTGGCGGAAATCGTCTAATTTTCGTCTTACATGATTCTCCTTCTGCTCGCCATACTAATGGCTAAAGGAGTGAAAACATGGGAAAAAAGGATGCAGAAAAATATACGGAATTATCAACAGTTGAAAAACAACAAAATTTTCTTACCGCCCAAGAATTTCCTGAGGGTCCTTATGGTTCTCCTATACGAATGGACGAGCCAGTACAAAATAAAAGCACCCCATGGCAGGAAGGGCAACGTTATTATAGTAATTTTAACTATGAATTTAAATCCCTGCATCAGGGGCTGCCAAGGCAAATGGAGGGTGCACATCCCCCCCATGATGAACCGGATACAGATGTTCAGCCCCCTTATACAGAGGGGTAATTCAAGAAAAGCGGAAGCGCCCTAAGTCAGCGGCGTATGGCCTTGAGTATTTATAAAAAAGGATGTCCGATAAGGTTGACTGCTCACTTCAACCCCATTATGCTTATTAATTAAGCAGCGCAATGGGGTTTAGCGGTCTAACACTTTATCTGGACATCCTTCTCATTTTTTAACCTTTTTTAACACAAAGTAGGCACAGCCAAAATTGCAGTATTCATAAAGGTACTCACTCAGTGTACTAATTTTTGTATCAAACGTAGCCTTTTGGTTTTGATCATCAAAAAATCCCTTTAGGCGAAGCTGACCATATCCCCAATCGCCAACAATATAATCATACCTCGCTAAAATATCGCTATACCTAGCCTTAAAGGCTTCTTCGTTATAGCCGTCTCGATATTCCTGTAAAATTTCATATACAGTATTGTTCATTACAATCATGCTTTTCACCTCATTTAACCAGCAAATACCTATTACTCATTATAACCGATTCCCCATCAATTGCTAAGCAAATAAATCCTCCCTTTGGCTATTCTAATAAAAGGAGGTGTTTAAATTGAAAAAATTACTCGTCATCGCAGGATTATGTACGATTACTGCCTTAAGCGGATGTTCTAAGGATACTTCAAATCGGGATGTCTATGAAGAGAGCGGCAACACCATTAATGTCAATAATAAACGCCATGAACTCTACAATGAAGGAGCGGGCCGTAAAATTCGGGATGAAACTAAAACTTATGGTTTTGTCCGCCATCAAAAGAGTCCTTTGATGAATGATAATACGGCAAATAATGGTTATACTGCCTTTGACCGGGAACAGGCAGCAAATATCATTAGTAAATTCAGCACCAACATCCCAAATGTACATGACGTGTCCACCCTTGTTACCGATCAAGAAGTTTTAATTGCCTATAATACGGATTCAGAGGATCGGAATTTAACCGCTGACCAAGTTAAAAAGACCGCGATGTCAGTGGTCCCTAGGTATTTCCATGTGTATGTCACAGATAATAAAGCATTAAGGCGCGATGTTGAAAACCTTGCGAATTATGATTCGACAAGCAGGAACGCTCGTTCAGCGGTGAATGATGTTATTAAGCGGATGCAAAAGTCTCCTCAAGGAGCAAAAATTAATGCGGTTGAAGACGAAAACGGCCTTACACCTGACGATTTTGATACAGATAATATCATTAATCCAAATAAGAAAAACAACCCTAATAATACAGGTAATATGAAAAATACAAATGATGCTTCCAAATAAGTAAAAAGAGTTCTTGCCAATTGGCAGAACTCTTTTTTGTTAGGCTTCTTTTGCTTCTTTTTCACCTAATAATTGCTTATGTTTGGCTGCTGCATTTACTTGTTCATCCGCATGATAAGAGGACCTAACAAGCGGTCCAGCCTCACAATGGCTAAACCCTTTACTGATTGCGATTTCCTGAAATTCTTTAAATTCGTCAGGACTATAGTACTTAACCACTTTCAAGTGATTCTTAGTAGGCTGTAAATATTGGCCTATCGTCATGATATCGACGTTATTGGCTCTCAGGTCATCCATGACTTCCACTATTTCTTCTTTTGTTTCACCAAGGCCAATCATTAAGCTCGATTTAGTTGGAATACTTGGCTGCATTTCTTTTGCACGGCGCAAGAACTCAAGGGAACGATCATATTTAGCCCGTGCTCTAACTCTCGGTGTTAACCTTTTAACGGTCTCAATATTATGATTTAAAATATCTGGCTTAGCATCCATGAGCATTTTTAGATTCTCTTCTTTGCCGCCCATATCCGATGGAAGTACTTCTATACTTGTAAACGGATTTTTACGGCGGATGGCCCGAACGGTTTCAGCAAATACGGCTGCCCCGCCATCTTTTAGATCGTCCCTTGCTACTGCTGTTACAACCACATGCTTTAAGTTCATCAATTGAACGGAGTCTGCTACTCTTTCTGGTTCTTGCCAATCTAGTTCCGTTGGAAGCCCTGTTTTGACTGCACAGAAGCGGCATGCACGGGTACATGTATCACCTAAAATCATAAATGTTGCTGTACGTCTTTGCGCCCAGCATTCGTGAATATTAGGACATCTTGCTTCTTCACATACTGTATGTAGATTTTTTTCCCGCATCATTTTTTTAAGACCTGTATAGGACTCATTGGTATTAAGCTTTATTTTTAGCCATTCAGGCTTTCGTAAAATTTCTTCATTCTTGCTCATTTTAACACTCCTTAAAAATCCTTTTATGCATGATAAGTGTGTTTCTTTGTTCCTATATCATACTACACTAGAAATAATAGCAATTCAATTATTGATATTTGTCCATTACTCATCACAAATACTGTTCTTTTGATTTCCAATTATTAACCATTATGAAAAAGTCTAATAATCACACACTAATCTTGTACATTAATTGGAAGGAGGATTCCTGATGCGGGCTGTTTTAATTATTGGAACTATCCTTATACTCTTTATGTCCACATTGTCTGTCAGGGATGCTCATGCAGAAGAAGTACCTGATCCCTATCAGGAAAGGATGAAACTCTATAAAAAGGTTGAAACGGTTACGCAAATTCCTTGGTATTATTTAGCGGCCATTGATCAATATGAAAGAAGTATCCGGCAAGTTCGCAGAGATTTGCCAAAACCGGATAGTATAACCGGGATTTATTTTAGCCCTGAAAAATGGTCTGGGTTAACCAACCCTAATCCATCAGAAGAAAACCCTGCCGTTATTCAGTTTTTTAATGGGATGGGCGTGGATGGAAATGGTGATGGCAAGGCAAGCCGAAAGAGCGACGAGGATGTATTATATGCTTTTGCAAATTATCTTCTTTCTTACGGAGTTGATCCGGAAAATTTAAAAATTGGCTTATGGAATTACTATCATCGCGATAAAACTGTTAGTATTATAGCGGGAAAAGCCAAAATTTACCGCCATTTTGGACGGCTTGATTTAGATAAGCAAGTTTTCCCTGTCCCTTTATATAGTAATCATAGCTATAGAAGTACTTGGGGCGATGCACGAGGCTGGGGCGGAAGAAGAATCCACGAAGGTACTGATATCTTTGCGGGTTACGGTGTACCGGTTCGCGCAACGAATTATGGCATTATCGAAATGAAAGGCTGGAACAAGTTCGGCGGATGGAGAATCGGTATTCGTGACATTAATAATACCTATCATTATTTAGCCCATCTTAGCGGTTTTGCGAAGGATTTGAAGGTAGGACAAGTGGTAGAACCAGGGATGGTCATCGGTGGAGTAGGAAGCTCCGGATACGGGCCGCCAGGGACCTCAGGGAAATTCCCACCTCATTTACATTATGGGATGTACAAAGATAATGGAGTGACAGAATGGTCCTTTGATCCATACCCTCATTTAGCAAAATGGAAGCGAATTGAACGGTTTTATATGAAAAAGAAAAAATAGAGGATGTCCCAAATGGGTCGGACCTCCCGCAAGGATCTTTATTTCCAGAGGTCTGACACAGTATTTTGGGACATCTTTGTTTAATCTCCTGACTTTTTAGTTTCCGTTTTCTTTTCAGGAACCTGAATCGATGGGGTAATCCCCCCTCCACTGTTATAAAATTGGGGAACCTCACCTTCAACCAGTGAACCACCTACCGGAATACTTTGTTTCAGCTTCGTAATTTTTGTCGCAAAAGGGGTAATAATTTGCACCGAAACTTCTATTTCAACCGAAACCTGCACCCACGTATTATTGATGCCCATTTCTTTCGTATCAATATGCACATCTGGCTCCACTTCACCGATGGCATGAAATTTAACTGGAATTTTAGGACCAATATTCCCCAATAATGAGATATTGGTTGCCTGCCCCAACGGCACATACCAGACAATTCCATCCTCTTTGCCGGTATCCTCTGTTTCAATCTCCACATCTGTTTCTAATGAGGCAATATCACCCTTCTTCGCCGTTTTTAAGTTCTTTTGAATCTGGGCAGTTGTTTCAGCCAATACCCGGTTGATTAAATCCGTATTCAATTGAGCATTTTGTCCTTTTCCATTGCTGCCGGGCGAGATTTTTATGACTTGATTATTTTCCCCCACATTGGTGGTCCGCTTAGTTACCGCTCGGTTGATGACAATGGAGGCAATATTACGCGTCTCCGATTCAGCATATCTCATTAAGTTTGGCTCGAGTCCTTTATTAACGACCCATATCCCAACAGCAGTTGATAGCAGAAAAAAAACAAATGATAACAGCATCACATAACGGAAAGGCAGCGGCCCTCGCTTTCGTAACCTTCTGCGAAACTTTGCCAAAAGAATCACCCCTTCATGCTATATGTATGCGCTGAAAAGATGGTCTAGCCCATAAAAAACCGTAAACTCCAGTAAGAGTCAAGGTATTCCGAAGTAGAGAGCGGCAATTAGCAGGTTAATCTGAAATATCAGCGAATTTAACAATATATCAGCGTATTTTCAATTTTATCAGCGAATCTAAAATAGCAAAAAACTTTTAGAAAAGAACAAATAAAAAAAGCCTGCTATATCAGCAAGCTTTTATACCATTTTTAGCAATGCATCTTTCCCGATCATGCCCTGTGAGATGCCTAATTCCTCAGCCTCCCATGTTACTGACTCTAACGGGGCATTGAGAAGCTGTTCAATCGTTCTGACCCCGACAGCCCGGCCAGCTATAATTTTGCGGTCCTTTAATTTTTCATTTAACAAGCCTATATCTAACGCGCCGCACATAATATATCCTTTATCACTAGTCACCGCTAATAATGTGGTTTTGGGTAATAACACCGTAACAGCCAAGAAGGTATGGCCATTAATTTCGACTGGTTTAAGTTCAATCAAGGTTCTACACTCCTTTCCTTACTAATCACATTATGATTGTAGGAAAGATAGTGTGACAGGCTAATTAGTGCTCTTTAGTTTCCATTTTAACAGGTCACGTAGGAATTCTGGCAGAAAATAATTCTTTTCTTTTAATGGCAAAACATCCTGGAAAAAATGTCCAAACGTAAACATATCCGGTAGGGCAAGTGTGTAGTTCCGATCATCCTCTACTTCATGGTCATTAATCAAAATTCGATTTTCTTCAAAACAAATACCATCATAAACAAAAATTCCTAAAACCGTACCTCTAAAACCGAGACCTTTTATTTCCCTATTGTGTAGGGCTTCGTCTGTGGATTGCTCGATGATACTTTGGAGTTCTCTTCCCGTCAGTTCTACTAAACAAGGATTAATCGGGTGTGGACAAACAGACAGCACATCATACTCGGTCACTTTGCCCGATAATGTCCCCAACAGTAGACCCGCATTAATCATCGCACAATCGGCCTGGCACCATTGTCTTAATGACCTGCATAACAAAAGGGAAAAATTTGTTTCTCGAAATGCGCTGTGTACCAATGGCTCACTAAGGGTAGTCACATGCTGGCTTAATAATTTCTTGCCCTCCGTTATATAATGATTGACTTGCTCCAGCTCGTTTGTTGGAGAGTAAATCTCCTTTGTGTCGTATAGAACGGCTTCTTTCCTAATAACCTTTTTGCCTTCTAGGTGGAGGGTCATTTGACCCACATAATAGCCATACTTTCCGGCTGCCCCCAGAAGAGTGTGATTGACTAGTTTTCCTCTTTCAAGGAAGTGATGGGTGTGGGCGCCTAAGATTACATCAATGTCAGGGAATTGGGCAGCAATTTGTTCATCATCACGAATGCCAAGATGGGATAGTAAGATAATGACGTCCGCTTCTTGCCTTACTAATTCCATCACCTTTTGCAGCTCTACTAACGGATCCGTCAGTTTCCAGCCTAGCAATTCATATAAACGTGAAAAATTTGCCGTAAGACCGATAACCGCAACACGAGTTCCCTTTTTTGTAAAATAAATCTTATATGGTTTTACCCATTCAGGATAACTTCCATTGCTGTTATATAAATTGGCAAGAATCACATCAAAATCGGCATCGTCGTAAAGGTGATTCAAATCTTGATGCGGGAGGTTAATGCCTTCATTATTCCCTATCGTGACTGCTGTATAATGACTCTCATTCAAAAGATCAATATTCCCAAGTCCCTTTGTCGCTTCAGTCAATGGGTGCCAACGGTCAATGAAATCCCCAATATCAAAAAGAAAAACATCGTCCCCCATTTCTTTGGACTTCTCTAATTCATTTTTTAGGAACTGCTGAATTCTTGGCCAATTTTCTAAGTGACTGTGAAGATCATTTGTATGATAAATTTGAATTGTTTCCATATGCTTATTTTACCCTGCCATTCCTTGATAAATTAACCGAACTCCAACAATCACTAAGATTGTCCTAATAATGAACACAATTGTTTTACTTTTTAATTTGGTGTTTAAAAATACCCCGATTTTTGCCCCCATCCAGGCCCCAGGTATTAGTGCCAGTGCATAAAGCCAATTTACATTACCTAAAGCAATATGTGTGATCGAGCTTAAAATCGAAGTGGGCAGAATCATAAACATCGAAGTGGCTGTGGCCACATGCGGAGGGAAAAAGAATAATAAAATCATCGTTGGAACCATCAGCGATCCGCCGCCAATTCCAAAAATCCCTGATAAAAAGCCGACAACGAAGGCAATGATTACACCTAATATAGGATTAAAACCATACTCAAAGGTTGTCCCGCTATTATCGGTAAACGTGCGGACAATCCCCTTTTCTTTCCTGTAGGGAAGCGGCTTTAATTTATCTTTGATCACCAATACAGCCGAAACTAAGAGCATAAACAGCCCAAAATACAAATTAAACGAGTCTAACGCTAACTTCTCCGTTACCCAAGCGCCTAAGATACTCCCAGGACCGCTTCCGATTAGAAAAATCAATCCACTTTCATAATCAACTGTTTTATGCTTCATATAAGCTAAAGTTGAAGACAAACCAGTAAAAATCATCGTAAACAGTGAAGTCCCCACCACAATCTGAGGAGTAAGATGATTAAATGTTGATAATGTCCCTAAGTACAGCAGGGCAGGAACTACAATAATTCCTCCCCCCATTCCAATCAACGAACCCACCGAACTTGCCGCAATCCCTATTACAATTAAAATAACCCATTCCATAGGTGTTTCACCTTTCTATATGTCTAGAATAGACTTTATTAAAATAAATCAAGCTGCCTAGGGGCAAGCCCTTTATACTCTATTTGCAGGAGATTAATCATTTCCTTGGCATTATCTGCCGCATCCCCTCCAGAATTATTATTAAACAGGAGGTACACATCTTTACTCTCCTGAACTAATTCTTTTATGTAAGTAGCCCACTCCTGAAGTTCACGGGAATTATATCGATACAGATATCGAACCTCACGCCAATTCTCGGCCGTCCGCTTCTGCCAGCCATGAACATTGCGTCCATGAAATCTTACAAGAACCTTATCTGTATCGGTTGTTTGTAATACCGTCGGCACAGACCCTTCCCCCGATTGCGGCTCATCACAAATACTATGAATCCACTTTTCAGTCTTCATAAAATCGAGGGTTTGTTGACGATAGGCAGGCAGGAACCATGATTGATGCCTAAATTCGAGAGCACATGGAATATCACCCATAACAGTCCTGCACCATCTTAAATAATCGACATTTTCCCGCACACAAGCAAACCAGGGCGGAAATTGGAACAAGACCATCGCTAATTTCCCTTTTTCTATGTACGGCTCCAAGGAGTCTTTAAAGGCCTGAAACATGGCTTGTTTGGAGTCAAAGGGTATTTCACCACGTTGATGTCCGGTCATTCCTTGATATGCTTTTACGATGAACTGAAAGGTCTCTGGCGTTTCCTTGACCCACTTCTCGGCATTACGTTTCGGTTGGATCGCATAAAAAGCTGTGTCGACTTCCACTGTTGGAAAATGACCTGCATATTCCTTTAATTTATCCCTTGAAGAAATAGGACCCGGGTACAAGCTGTCATGGTCGCCCCAGCCGGTTAGGCCAATATAGATCAAAACATTCACCTCCGTACCTAATAATAGCATTTTATATCATTGAGTTTCCTCAAAAAAACTCGCCTATCAATATAAAATACCCGCAAGCCATCACAGCATGCGGGTACAATTTAATATCTTATTAACCGATTGAACCTTCCATCTCGAACTTGATGAGACGGTTCATTTCAACGGCATATTCCATTGGTAATTCTTTTGTAAATGGCTCGATAAAGCCCATAACGATCATTTCAGTTGCTTCTTGCTCTGAAATACCGCGGCTCATCAAGTAGAAAAGCTGCTCTTCAGATACTTTCGATACCTTTGCTTCGTGTTCCAATGAGATATTATCGTTCAAAATCTCGTTGTATGGTATCGTATCCGAAGTTGATTGGTTATCCATAATCAAAGTATCACACTCGATATTAGAACGAGCTCCATCGGCTTTCCGGCCAAAATGAACCTGGCCGCGGTAGGTTACCTTACCGCCATGCTTCGCAATCGACTTAGATACAATGGTGGAAGAGGTATTAGGAGCTAAATGGATCATTTTTGCTCCAGCATCCTGATGCTGACCAGTACCTGCAATGGCAATGGATAAAGTCATTCCGCGTGCGCCTTCACCTTTTAAGATAACAGCAGGATATTTCATCGTTAATTTAGAACCAATGTTTCCATCAATCCATTCCATTGTCGCGTTTGCCTCACAAACCGCACGTTTCGTTACAAGGTTATACACGTTGTTCGCCCAGTTTTGAATCGTTGTATAACGGCAGTAGGCATCCTTCTTAATAACAATTTCAACAACAGCACTGTGGAGTGAGTTGGTTGTATAAACCGGTGCCGTACAGCCTTCAACATAATGTACAGACGCGCCTTCATCCACAATGATTAAAGTACGCTCAAATTGGCCCATGTTTTCAGAGTTAATCCGGAAATAGGCTTGGAGAGGTGTATCAACTTTCACACCTTTTGGAACATATATGAATGAACCGCCAGACCATACAGCAGAATTCAAGGCAGCAAACTTGTTATCTGTTGGTGGAATAGTTTTTCCAAAATGCTCGCGGAAAATGTCTTCATTCTCTCTTAAAGCAGAATCTGTATCCTTAAATACGATTCCAAGTGCTTCAAGGTCTTCCTTCATATTGTGGTAAACAACCTCTGATTCATATTGTGCAGACACCCCAGCAAGATATTTTTGTTCCGCTTCAGGAATGCCTAGCTTATCAAATGTTGCCTTAATTTCTTCAGGTACTTCATCCCAAGATTTTTCGGACTTCTCAGATGGTTTCACATAGTAAGTGATTTCGTCGAAGTTCAATGAATTCAGGTCCCCGCCCCATTGTGGCATTGGTTTACTATAAAAAATGTCTAATGACTTTAAGCGGAAATCCAGCATCCACTGTGGTTCATTTTTCATTTTTGATATTTCTTCCACAATTTCACGTGTTAAACCACGTTTTGAACGGAATATGGAAACGTCTTTATCGGCAAAGCCATATTTATAATCACCGATCTCAGGCATTTTTTTCGCCATCGTCGTATTCCTCCTTATTTGAAAAGCGTTTGTGCCCATGCTTTGCATCGCTTTGAGCAAGGGCACTAAAGAGATTGAGATCTCTCTACCCGCTTTTTCAATTTTACTGTTGTTCCTCTTCTTTCAATCCCTTTTCCATTGCCTTCCACGCTAATGTGGCGCATTTAATTCTAGCTGGAAATTTTGAAACACCCTGTAGTGCTTCAATATCCCCTAAATCAATGGAATCATCGTGCTCTTTTCCTAACATCATGTCAGAAAATATTTCTGATAACTTAATTGCATCTTCAACCTTTTTTCCTTTAATCGCTTGGGTCATCATTGAGGCAGATGACATGGAAATGGAACAGCCTTCCCCTTCAAACATGGCATCCTTCACAATTCCATCTTCTACGTTAAATGTTAATTGGATCCGGTCACCGCAAGTTGGGTTATTCATATTAATAGTATGACTGCCATTTTCTAAAATGCCGCGATTACGAGGCTTTTTATAGTGATCCATGATGACGCGTCGGTAAAGTTGATCTAAATTATTAGAAGACATCGCTGAAATACTCCTTTGTTTTGACAAGCCCTTCAACGAGTTTATCAATATCCTCTTCAGTATTATATAAATAAAAGCTTGCACGCGCTGTTGCCGAAACGTTTAGCCATTTCATCAACGGTTGTGCACAATGGTGTCCAGCCCGTACGGCAATCCCTTCAGCATCCAATACAGTGGCCACATCATGGGGATGAACATCCGTAATATTGAAGGTGACCATTCCCGTCCGTTTGGCCGGGTCGAGTGGACCATAAATAGACATACCGTCAACAGCTGACATTTTTTCTAACGCATAGGCAGCAAGTTTATGATCATGCTCTGCAATATTGTCGAGGCCAATTTCATTTAAAAAGTCAATGGCCGCACCAAGTCCAATTGCACCAGCAATGATTGGAGTACCCGCCTCAAACTTCCACGGGAGCTCTTTCCAAGTTGATTCATACAAATGAACGAAATCGATCATTTCACCGCCAAATTCAATCGGCTCCATGTTTTCAAGCAAGTGTTTCTTTCCATAAAGTACCCCAATACCGGTAGGACCACACATTTTATGTCCGGAAAAAGCTAGAAAATCACAATCAAGGTCTTGAACATCTATTTTCATGTGTGGTGCACTTTGTGCTCCATCCACTACCATGATAGCGCCATTCTCATGGGCAATCTGAGCGATTTCCTTTACAGGATTGATGACACCAAGGACATTAGACACCTGGACAACGGAGACAATCTTCGTTTTAGAGGTAACCGTTGCTCTGACTTCATCTAATGAGATAGTTCCATCTTCTTGGAGCTGAATATATTTTAATTGTGCACCTGTCCGTTTGGCTACTTGCTGCCAAGGAATAATATTACTGTGGTGCTCCATATAAGTAATGACGATTTCATCGCCCTCGTTTAAATTTGCCGCAGCATAGCTTGCTGCCACTGTGTTTATAGAAGTCGTTGTTCCTCTGGTAAAAATCACTTCTTGGATTGATTTCGCATTGATAAATTTACGAACCTTTTCCCGTGCCCCTTCGTATGCATCAGTAGCTTTTGTTCCTAATGTATGCACACCACGATGAACATTGGAATTAATTTCGCGATAGTATTTTTCAACCGTCTCAATTACTTGGATGGGCTTTTGAGATGTTGCCGAACTATCCAAGTATACCAAGGGGTGCCCATTAACGTCTTGATTAAGGATTGGAAACTGGTTACGAATATCTTGGATATTCATTAGCGTACTTTCCTTTCAATCACTTCAGTTAATTGCTGCTTCACTTTTTCAATTGGAAGCTGATTTACTACTGGTGCTAAAAATCCATGGATGACTAGACGCTCAGCCTCTACCTGCGGAATACCTCGGCTCATTAAATAGTAAAGCTGAACGGGGTCAACACGGCCAACAGAAGCCGCGTGTCCTGCCATTACATCATCTTCATCAATTAGCAAGGCTGGGTTGGCATCACCGCGAGCTTTCTCACTAAGCATTAACACCCGTGATGTTTGTTCTGCATCCGATTTAGATGCCCCATGTTCAATTTTACCAATTCCATTAAAGATTAAAGTAGCACTTTCCTTCACAACACCATGGTTCAAAATATTACCTTGTGTATTTTTTCCAAAATGAACCACTTGAGTGGTAAAGTTCTCTGTTTGATCTCCACGTCCAACCACAACCGTTTTGGTATCTCCTGAAGAACCATCCCCAATTAAGTTTGTGGTATTGTCTGAGATCGTGTTTCCTTCGTTCATAAGCCCAAGCGCCCACTCAATTGCAGCGTCTCTTCCGGCTACACCGCGGCGGTTTACATAGGTTGTTACACCTTTAGCAAGGTGGTCGACTGCACCATATTGAACTCTTGCATTCGTGTTTGCAATCACTTCTGTCAAAATATTTGCTAGTGTATCGGATGTTTCCACTGTGGAAATGTAGTTTTCGACATATGTGACGGAGCTATTATCTTCTGCAACCACTAAAACGTGATTAAATAAATTAGCTTCAGCATCATCCTGAACAAAGACAGCTTGAATTGGTTCAGTGATTTCCACGTTTTTTGGAACATATAAGAATACCCCACCATTTACAAGCGCTGTATGAAGGGCCGTTAGACGGTGTTCATCGGCATTAATGGCTTGTGTCATGTAATATTTTTTAATAATATCCCCATGCTCTTTAAGTGCAGTAAAAATATCAGTAAAAATAACTCCCTGTTTCTTAAGATTGTCTGATAATGTCAGTAATGCAGGAGTTTGATTCCGCTGGATATATAAATTTTGCTCTTTAGCATCGACATCTACAAGCGCTTTTACTTCTTCAGGAAGTTCAGCAATTGAAGCATAAGGAGCACTCGTTACCGTATGCTTAAGAAAATTAACAAAGTTCCATTTATCAATTTTCGTTTTATCTGGTTTAGGCATCGGCAGTTCATTGAATTGCTCTAATGCCGTGAGTCGAAGCTTTTCAAACCAAGCAGGCTCGCTCATCTCCTTTGAGAATGAGCTAAGAAAACCCTTATCAAATGGTAATTTTGTTTCAGTTGTCATGGTAATCCTCCTAACTAACGCTTACGCTTCTTGCTCTACTGTTTCATCTTCAATTCCAAGCTCTTTCTTAAGCCCTTCATAACCTTCCGCTTCTAAGCGCTGTGCAAGTTCTGGTCCGCCGGATTTCACAACACGGCCTTGCATCATTACATGCACATGGTCAGGAGTAATATAGTTTAACAGACGTTGATAGTGGGTGATAATTAAGCAGCCGAACTCTCCGCCGCGCATTTCATTAATTCCTTTTGATACAACTTTTAGTGCATCAATATCAAGTCCGGAGTCAATTTCATCAAGAATCGCAATTTTTGGTTCCAACATCATTAATTGCAAAATCTCATTCCGTTTTTTCTCACCGCCGGAGAAGCCTTCGTTTAAATAACGCTGTGCCATATCAAGGTCCATTTCAAGGAACTCCATTTGCTTATCCATTTTACGAATGAATTTCATAAGAGAAATTTCATTGCCTTCGCCTAAACGGCTATTAATGGCTGAACGTAAAAAATCGGCATTGGTAACGCCGTTAATCTCACTTGGATATTGCATCGCTAAGAATAGACCGGCGCGAGCGCGTTCATCAACTTCCATTTCAAGGACATTTTGTCCATCTAATTCAATCGTACCGCTTGTTACTTCATATTTTGGATGTCCCATAATAGCAGATGATAAAGTAGATTTACCAGTACCATTTGGTCCCATGATCGCGTGGATTTCGCCACCTTTTATCTCAAGGTTTACACCCTTTAAAATTTCTTTCCCATCAATTGCTACATGTAAATCTTTGATCGTTAAAGTTGATCCAGCCATATTAAATACCTCCGAAAAGAAAGTGTTGTATCTTGTAGACCTAGTAGGTCGAGATCCTATATTCTCATTTTATTCTCATTACAATCTTATAACAAATGAAATGTATAAGCAACTCCTAAACAGTAAAAACATAGGGGTATTTTCAATAAGCAAGTGCTAAATGAGAATAGAAAACATAATTTTAGTGAAAATCAGTTTTATTTAAAATAAATTAAAAAAGCACCTGAATAAAATGATACCTCATTTTTTGCTTCATTTCCAACAATATTAAAGCGTAAAACCCTTTCTATTTTTACCCATTCGACCTCTTTCATGTATGAATAACCCCCGCAAGATATAGGAAAAAGCCAGTGACCGAATCACTGACTTTTTTTACTTCTACCTATTTAATATTACTCCGATACTGGAACAACCGCACCTTTATATTTTTCAAGGATGAAATCTTGAATTTCTTTTGAGTGAAGAACTTCTACTAGTGTTTTAATTGCTTCTTTATTTTCGTCACCTTTACGGACAGCAATCACGTTCACATATGGTGATTCTTTGTCTTCAATTGCGATTGAATCTTTAACAGGATTCAAACCGCCATCAATCGCATAGTTTGAATTGATTAACACGGCGTCGCCTTCACCATTGTTATAAATTTGAGGTAAAAGTTTTGCTTCGTAGTCTGCGTCAAAGTTTAATTTCTTTGGATTGTCAACAATATCTTTGATCTCAGCTTTTGTTTTATCAATGCCATCTTTTAATTTGATGAGGCCTTCTTTTTCAAGTAAGGATAACAGACGTCCATGGTCAGCGACAGAGTTGCTCATGATTAAGTGGGCTCCTTCTGGAAGGTCGCTTAATTTTTTGTATTTCTTAGAATACACACCAATTGGCTCAATGTGAATACCGCCGGCATTGACGAATCCATAACCAAATTCTTTATTTTGAGATTCAAGGTATGGGATATGCTGAAAATAGTTTGCATCTAATTCTTTTGATTCTAATGCTTTGTTAGGTAATACATAGTCAGTGAATGTTTTAATAGTTAAATTAATGCCTTTTTCTTTTAAAATTGGTTTTGCCTTTTCAAGAATTTCAGCATGGGGTACGGTTGAAGCTCCAACTACTAATTCTGTTGTATTGCTTTTTTCACTAGTACCTTCTGTTTTATCTTCTGATTTCCCACAAGCACCTAATGCTAATACTAATGTTAATGCTAAAAGTAATGTTAACCATTTTTTCATGTTGACCTCTCCTTTTATCGTTTATCTAATTTTGAAGTGATAAAATCACCTATGACTTGAATCACAAATACTATTAGTAAAATGATGACAGTAGCAATTAATGTTACGTCATTTTGACCGCGTTGGAATCCATAGTTGTAAGCGAGATTCCCTAAACCGCCGGCCCCAATCGCACCCGCCATTGCCGTGAAGCCTACTAATGAAATCGCCGTAACGGTAATCCCAGAAATAAGTGCAGGCATGGATTCTGGCAGCAACACCTTCCAAATTATTGTTCCGGTTGTTGCCCCCATCGACCTGGCTGCTTCAATGACACCTTTATTAATTTCCCGCAGGCCAATTTCGACCATTCTAGCGTAAAACGGAGCCGCACCAATGATTAGCGCTGGTAATGCTGCATCTTCGCCAATCATAGTTCCAATTAAGAACGTTGTGAATGGGATTAACAATACAATGAGGATAATAAACGGTATTGAGCGGAAGATATTAACAATTGCCCCAATAATCGTATTAACCGGTTTATTTTCCCACAGATTCCCTTTTGAGGTTAGAAATAGAATTAGTCCAAGGATAATACCAAGAATAAATGTAGCAATAACCGATATCCCCGTCATATAAATAGTGTTTTTTGTTTCTTCCCACATAATCAGCCAATCGACGTTTGGTAAATAGTGTTTAATCATTTGTGACCACCTCCACTCCAACCTGCTGGGAACGAATGTAATCAACAGCTTCGATTACTTCCTTTTCATCCCCATCGATGTGGATGAATAAGGAACCATATGAGCCGTTTTGGGTTTGTGAAATCTTCCCTTGTAGGATATTAACGGTCACATTATTCTGCCTGATTAGGTTCGTAATCAGCGGCTGCTCGGCTGACTTGCCAATAAAGGTTAGTTGAACAATCTGTCCTGAAGGATATTGCTCCAACAGGTGTTGGGCAGCTTCCTTTGTTTCTTCCGGTTCCGATACTTGTTGCACAAACCGTTTCGTGATGGGCTGCTGCGGATTTTTAAAAACATCCAGCACCGATCCAAGTTCCACTACCTTACCGCTTTCCATCACAGCGACACGGTGACAGATTTTTCGAATCACATGCATTTCATGTGTAATCAAGACAATCGTTAAGCCGAGGCGCTTATTAATATCGACCAGTAATTCCAAAATAGAATCCGTTGTTTGCGGATCAAGAGCGGATGTTGCTTCATCGCAAAGCAATACTTTGGGATTATTTGCTAGTGCCCTTGCGATTCCTACCCTTTGCTTTTGCCCGCCGCTCAACTCTGAGGGATAGGCATTTTCTCGTCCTTCTAAACCAACCAGCTTAATCAGCTCTGCCACTTTTTTCTTTCGTTGCGGCCCTTTCACACCAGCAATTTCAAGCGGAAAGGCAATATTTTGACTAACTGTTCGGGACCAAAGTAAGTTAAAATGTTGAAAAATCATGCTGATTTCCTGACGTGCCTTCCGCAGTTCCGCTCCCCTAATTTTAGAGATAACACGGCCCGCGACCGTAATACTTCCCTCTGTCGGCAGTTCCAGTCCATTCAGCATTCTGATTAAGGTACTCTTCCCAGCACCACTATAACCAATTACACCAAAGATTTCGCCATCTTGTATTTCAAGGTTTACATCATCGACAGCTTTCAGTTCACCTTTTGTGGTAGGGAATATCTTTCTGGCATTTTTAATTGAAATCACTTAGTTCACCTACTTTTTATCTAGAATACCTAATTTTAGAAAGATTCTTTGAATATAGGGTTTGACTGTATAACGGAAATGATTCTACTATTTTTGAAAAATAAAATGCCTTTCTGCAGAGGCAGAAAGGCATCAAAAAAACAATCCTTTCTCCCATCTCCCAAAGCTGACGCTTTGTGTGAATTGGCACCATTTCAATAATAATATTGACGGTTGCCGGGCTTCATCGGGCACATCCCTCCACCTCTCTTGATAAGAGTAAACAGCATTTTATATTCAATTAACACGTTAAATTATTTGAGTAAATTATAGTACGAAAATTATCGTATCACTAATAAAAAGAGGTGTCAACGAAAAATCCTTCATTTTTCGAATAAATGTATGAAGGAAAACCTAGGCCTTAGCCTTCAATGAAGCTAAACCTGTTGCTGCTTCTATCGCTGTTTCGAGGTCATCAATGAGATCCTCTACATTTTCAATTCCAATTGAGAGACGGATTAAATCTTCTCCTACCCCGGCTGCTTTAAGCCCATCGGCATCCAACTGCTGGTGGGTCGTACTTGCGGGATGGATAATCAAACTCTTGGCATCCCCAACATTTGCCACATGTGCCCAAAGTGATAACGAATTGATGAGTTTTGCTCCTGCTTCTTTTCCACCTTTTATTCCAAACACTACCATGGACCCTGCACCTTTTGGTAAATACTTTTTGGCTAATTCATTATCAGGGTGCGAGGCATGGCCAGGGTAAGAGACCCATTCAACCGCAGGGTGGTTTAATAAATACTCAACCACTTCCTTTGTATTGGCTACATGCTCCTTCATCCGTACATGCAGAGTTTCCAGTCCTAGTGTAAACTGGAAGGCATTTTGCGGACTTAAAGCAGGACCTAAATCACGTAATAATTGAACCCGTGCTTTAATAATATAAGCAACAGCGCCTAATGCCTCTGCATAGACAAGACCATGATAGCTCTCATCAGGTGTCGTAAAGCCAGGGAATTTAGGGGAATTCCAATCAAAATGACCGCCATCCACAATAACTCCCCCCGTTGATGTTCCATTCCCTAAAAGCCATTTTGTTGCAGAGTGGACAACAATATCAGCCCCATGTTCAATTGGTCTGCACAGGTATGGTGTTGCAAATGTATTATCAATAATAAGCGGAACACCAGCTTCATGAGCAATATTGGCTACTTTCTCAATATCGAGTACCCGTAAGCTTGGGTTTCCGATGGTTTCTGCAAAGACTGCTTTCGTTTTTTCGGTAATAGCAGCCCGGAAGTTTTCCGGATTTTCAGCATCGACAAATTTTACATTGATGCCGTATTTCGGTAAGGTAACGGCCAATAAATTATAGGTGCCGCCATATAGATTGGAGGCAGAGACAATCTCGTCACCAGCTTCAGCAACGTTTAAAATCGCTAGGGTAATCGCAGCCATCCCGCTGGCAACAGCTAAAGCTCCAACTCCCCCTTCTAATAATGCTACTCGGTCTTCAAAAACAGTGGTCGTCGGATTATGAATCCTCGTGTATATGTAGCCCGGCTCTGCTAAGCTAAATAAGTTGGCCGCATGTTCTGTATTTTTAAACTGATAAGCATTATTTTGATAAATTGGTACTGCCCGGGCACCCGTAACAGGATCTGGTGACAACCCTCCATGAACACTCAAAGTTTCAAAGCGATATTTCTTTTGATTTTCTGCCATTACATTCGTTCCTCCCTTTTATGAAATAACCCCCACTTCTTTAAGAAGAGGGGGTGCGCTCTTCTTATCGCTCAGAGTGTTTAGCTCTGCTGGAATTAGCACCGTGTTTCAAACCGGTTGCCGGGCTTCAAAGGGCCAGTCCCTCCGCCGCTCTTGATATGAATATGTCATTCATTTGTTGCAATTGATTGAATATTTTAAATAAACAATACAGTAAGTTTAATTCCGAGTCAATACCTTTGATTAAATTACTTTTGCGAAATTTTGCTGTGCTTTTGTTAAAAAGAAGAGGGATTCTAGCAATAGGGTAATTCTAAGCGGCATAGCTATGCTTAGCTGACCTCGATGTTCTAAATCCCGCAGTCTACTCGTTCCTTCAAACAGTTGTTTCATGGCCTGCTTGTTTCCTCGGATTTCGTAATTGCCCTGTGGAACTTCATGATTTTGCAGAATACTGATGGAGCCGTGTTTAATTTCTAATTGAACTGTTTCCAGCTCGCATTTTATGGTGACCCTCACATCAGCCTGTTGGATTAATGAAAGTACATGTCCTGCTTCGTAGAATTTTTCTATAAAATTTTCAACTAATTCTATCATCCCTACCACTCCGGTCTACATTTTATATTGTAGTAATTCCGCAGTATATGAGGGAATCCTCCAATAAACCGCTCGACAATTCTTTTGGTCTTTTGGAAATTTCCTGAGAAATATGTCGGATTATGAGGTTTGTTGGATAAATAGATAAGGTGTATCCACATTCTGTTGCTCGACAGCTCCTGGTCAAAAGATAGAAATTTTTGTCAAAAAGTATTCAAATATTCATCTTCGGAGATCTATCCCTTTTTAATAAAATAGAGTAGGAGGTGAAATATGTTTTATAAACCAAGAACTGAGTCTGATGAAATTAGAATGTTAAGAGTTTTAAACAAACACATGGTGTTAGAGGAAGAGTGGAAACAGCGCTATTATAATCTCGTAAAGGGGTTTGAAGGTGAGGTGATGTTTGATTCTTTAACAGAGAAGCTTCGATGTCAAAGTTTGATTGTAAATGATTTGCGCCTAGAGACAAGTGGGGCGAAATTCCAACTAGATTCGGTGCTGATTTCCCAAGAGCCACTATACCTGTTTGAAGTGAAGAATTTTGAAGGTGATTATTTCTTTGAAAATGGTCGATTCTATCACATGGTTACAAAAAAGGAAATAAATAACCCACTCTTACAACTAGAACGAAGTGAATCCTTGTTGCGGCAGTTGCTCCATAAAATTGGAAACCGAATCTCCATTGAACCGTATGTTGTGTTTATTAACCCCGAGTTTACCTTATATCAAGCCCCTCAGAATAAACCCATTCTTTATCCAAATCAACTTCCTAGGTTTATGAAAAGAATAAACGATAGACCATCCACTTTAACTGGGCGCCACAAGAGTTTAGCAAATAAATTAGTTTCTTCGCACCAGATTAATATCGATTTCAAAAGACCTGAATATAACTACAGTTCGTTAAGAAAAGGAATAACTTGCGCCGACTGCCACTCCTTTACGGTACATGTGGAGGATAAGAAATTAATTTGTGATCCATGTGGGCATGAAGAATTAGTGGATACAGCTATATTACGAGCTGTTGAGGAGCTAAAATTATTATTTACGGATGAAAGGATTACTACGAATAAGGTGCAGGATTGGTGTGGGGTAATTAAGTCGGAAAAGACGATTAGGAGGGTGCTAATGAGGAATTTTAGTTATATCGGGAAGAAAGAATACCAATTTTTAGAAAGGATTAAACGACAAGATTAGGGCATTATTTTAATTTCAAAGTGAATAAGATTGTTTTTGATTCATTTAGAACTATGCACTCTTCACAGTTCCCGTGTTTCTCTTTTGGTAAGCTCCACGGGCACTGTCGACTCTTCACAGTTCCCGTACTTCTCTTTTTGGAGGCTCCACGGGCACTGTCGACTCTTCACAGTTCCCGTACTTCTCTTTTTGGAGGCTCCACGGGCACTGTGCACTCTTCACAGTTCCCCCGCTCCTCTTTTTGGAGGCTCCACAGGCACTGTCATCTCCTCACAATGCTTTATTAGCAGAAAAAGCAGACGCCCGCTCGCATCTGCTTCACCCTAAATACTGTTTTATTTTCCCCAACAAGTAAGGAACTGAATGAAAAGCGTATATGGTTTCCTGCACCGTGCCGTTTTTCACAAACAATAGACAAGGTACACTTTCAACCGCAAAATCCTTAGCCAAATCAGGATAAAAATTTAGGTTCATTTTTCCCATTTTAAGATCTACAAGCTCCTCTACGACTTGCAGCATCCGCGACGCTACTTGGCAGGTGCCGCATAGAGGGGTATAAAAATAGACTAGGCCGCTTTCATGAAGATCGAGAAAGGTTGTTAATTCTGTTCGTTTCCATTCATTCATATACATTAACTCATTTCTAAATACTCTGTGTGAACATCAATATTAGCCCCTAAAAGGACAGTCGCTAGATGGTGTACAGGTGCGGTTGCGACTTCGCGATACATCCGGTCTATATACAGATGTTCAGCTTGTGGGAATTCCCGTTTGAATTGTTTGCGGAGCTTCTCACCAGATGCATCTGCATCGACAAGGATATAAACATCCTTATCCTCAAGAAACTCAATTAGTTCTTCTAATTTGGTATGACTAATTGTTCCATTGGTACAAATAATTTCAACGGGTTCCTTCACAATATTTTTTACCTTATTTTTATCCGATTTTCCTTCGACAATAAGAACTTTGTCAACATACGAGTCATTCATATCCATCACCTGTAATAAAAAAGTTAGTTTATGTTAACATATTCTAAAATATCGATTACGTGTGCCTTCTTCTTAGTATGTTAACTATATCATTATTGTCAGCTAAGAAATAGGAATTTGCTCGGCCTAAGCCATTAGCACCAGCCGCCATCATCGCAATCAGTATACTTAGCATCAGGCTGTTCCGTAACAGTTACTTGTTGATAAATCTTTTGTTGTTCCGCTTCAAACTGTGGATTTAAGTCAACCTGAATGTTTTCCGAAAGTTTAATTTTTCCGATTGAGGAATTTTCGAGAAATAATTCTATTTCTCCATTTTTCAACTTGCCAACTACACGGTCCGTTACATCGATCTTTTGCTGTTTTAACGTCATATTTCCACCCTCTTTATATATTTAGTATTAGTCTCTCCTGGAAAGTAGAAGAAAAAGAGTGGAAATTTAAGAGAAAAAGCACCCGATTGTCGGGTGCTTTGCAACATTAGTCTTCTTTTGTCATTTCTTCGTATTGTTCTGGAGTCATCAATTTCTCTAACTCGCTTAAGTCAGATGGCTCAATAACAATCATCCAAGCCTTTTCATATGGTGATTCATTAACAAATTCAGGACTGTCACTTAAATCTTCATTAATTTCCACTACTTTACCACTAACTGGTGCATATAGTTCCGATACCGTTTTAACAGATTCAACGCTGCCAAATGGGTCGTCAGCCGATACTTCTGTACCCACTTCAGGGAGTTCAACGAACACGATGTCTCCTAATTCATGTTGTGCAAAGTCCGTAATCCCAACGCGGACTCTTTCTCCTTCAACTTTAACCCATTCGTGTTCTTCAGAATAACGTAAGTCTTTTGGTATACTCATTTGCTAAACCCTCCATTGTTTTTTCTAAATCTATCATCGAAGTCATTCGATTTCCATAATTGAATAAAGAAGTATGGCTATAGCCACATTTTTTCATACTCTTCTTCTTTAAAGCCTACTGTGACCCGCTCCCCATCTGTTAAAATGGGTCTTTTAATCAACATTCCATCAGATGCCAGCAATTCTAGCAGTTCCTCTTCGGTTGCAGTTTTCATTTTATCCTTTATCCCTAATTCTCGATATTTTAAGCCACTTGTATTAAAAAACTTCTTTAATTCCAAGCCGCTTTTTTGATAAAAGTCCTGCAATTCTTTGTGTGTCGGTGGATTTTCGACAATATGTACTTCTTGATACGAAAGTTGATGAGCATCCAGCCATTTCTTTGCATTACGGCATGTACCACATTTCGGATACCAGTAAAAAGTCAGAGACATTGTTTCACCGCCTTTTACCAAAATTGTAAACGCGTCAATCAAATATTACCATAACGCCTTTGAAAATCCTAACATGGAGGCTAAAAAGCTTCCCCTAGAAATAATTCGACTAATTTCGTAAAAACCCTTCTTAAATTTCGCTAATTTTAAAAAGAAAAGCCCCCTCCAAAAGAGGAGGGAGCACATTCCTTTACACAATATAACGTTCAGCTTCAATAACTACATCTGCAGCTTCTCGTTTCTTCGCAATTACATTGATTGGAGTATGACGAGTAAATTTTCGAAGCGAGGTCAACATCATCCGAAGGGTATCCCCTTTTTCAATTGCTACAAGTGATTCTTTTGCAGTTGCTTCAATTTCATTAAAGGCTTCCTGACAGAAGATTTGTGTATAAAGAAGTTTTTGCTTACTCTTTTCTACACCGTCTTTGGCAATAGCCTTTTCCGTCCGTAATACGACAGATTCCATTGCATACACATTGGAAACAAGATCAGCAATGTTCGCTAAAACTTCTTGCTCGCTTTCAAGTGCTTTGCCAAATTTTTGAGCCGCTAAGCCCGCAGCAAGTAAAGCAATTTTTTTCGCATTTTTCACTAAATATTTTTCTTGCGCTAACGGCTCGTCACCAGGCTCTTCTGGCATTAGCATCATTAATTCCTCTTGAAGTGCCATTGCTTTTTGAAATAGTGGAAGTTCGCCTTTTAGCGCCTTTTTCACAAGCGTTCCTGGCACAAGGAGACGATTAATTTCATTAGTTCCTTCAAAAATACGATTAATACGGGCATCACGATAAGCTCTCTCAATTGGATATTCCTGCATGAAGCCATAGCCGCCATGAATTTGAACGCCTTCATCCACTACATAGGATAATACTTCACTGGCAAAAAATTTATTTACTGAACATTCAATAGCATATTCAGCAATGGAATTGGCCAATTTTTTAAGATCTTTTGCTTCCTCGGTCGATAATTTACCTTGGTTTTCTTCATACAAACCAATCGTACGGTAAACAGAACTTTCCGCTGCATAAATTTTCGCCGCCATTGTTCCAAACTTTTCTTTTGTTAAATTGAATTGTGAAATTGGTGTTTTAAACTGCTTACGTCCATTTGCATATTTAACAGTCATCTCAAAGGCACTCTTAGAACCGCCGACACCACCAACAGCCAATTTGTAACGTCCAATATTAAGGATATTGAAGGCAATTACATGCCCCTTACCAAATTCACCTAATAAGTTTTCAACTGGTACAGCCACATCTTCTAAGATAAGGGTACGTGTGGATGAGCTCTTAATCCCCATTTTCTTTTCCTCAGCACCAGTAGACACACCTGGGAACTCCCTCTCTACGATGAAGGCTGTGAAGTGCTCGCCATCCACCTTTGCATAGACAACAAATACATCAGCAAATCCGGCATTGGTGATCCATTGCTTTTCGCCATTAAGAATATAATGAGTACCAGCTTCGTTTAATCTTGCGGTTGTTCTGGCGCCAAGGGCATCGGAACCAGAACCTGGCTCTGTTAACGCATAAGCGGCCAATTTTTCACCTGAAGCAAGCGCTGGTAAATACTTTTTCTTTTGATCGTCATTACCGAATAATACAATTGGCAAAGACCCAATCCCCACGTGTGCGCCATAGGATAATGAGAACCCGCCTGCACGCGCCATTTTTTCCGTAATAACCGATGAGGTTACTTTATCTAATCCTAAGCCTTCAAACTCTTCTGGAACATCAACCGCTAATAAACCAAGTTCGCCCATTTTTTTCAAAAGTTTAACGGTACGATCGAATTCATGGTTTTCTAAGTGCTCAAGTTGTGGTGCTACTTCTTTTTCAACAAAATCTTCTGCCGTTTGGGCAATCATTAAATGTTCTTCCGTGAAATCTTCTGGTGTAAAGATATTTTCGAATGAAAGATCCTCGATTAAAAAGCTTCCACCATTAACAATCTTTTTCGTTTCTGTCATTAAAAATTCCTCCTAATCTTTTTTAGAGGGGCTTATTTGATCGCCCCTTGTCTTTTTTTAAAGTAGTTCAAATACTCCAGCAGCACCCATCCCGCCGCCGATACACATGGTAACTACACCAAATTGCTGGTTTCTGCGTTTTAATTCGTGAATGAGTGATAATGTTAATTTAGCACCTGTACAGCCAAGCGGATGTCCAAGAGCAATCGCACCGCCATTTACGTTGACAATTTCCTCATTAAGACCAAGTTCGCGAATAACTTGAAGGGATTGGGAAGCAAAAGCTTCATTTAATTCGAACAAGTTGATATCAGATAACTCTAATCCGGCAAGCTTAACGGCTTTTGGAATGGCTACAACCGGACCAACCCCCATAATTTCTGGCGGTACCCCGCCCACAGCAAAGGATCGGAATTTTGCCAGTGGTTTCAGACCAAGCGATTCTGCCTTTTCTCGGTCCATTACCATCACAGCCGCAGCACCGTCACTTGTTTGCGAAGCATTGCCTGCTGTCACCGAACCAGTAACGGAGAAGGCAGGACGAAGTTTCGCAAGGGTTTGGATATTTGTTTCAGGGCGAACACCTTCGTCTTGTGAAAATTGAATGGACTTTTCAACAAGTTTATTGTCTTGACCAACTGTACGGATGGTCACATCTACTGGAACAATTTCGTCTACAAATTTACCTTCTGCAATCGCTTTTGCCGCGCGTTGATGACTTCTCACGGCAAATGCATCTTGATCTTCGCGGGATATTCCATACTTTTGCGCCACTTGTTCAGCTGTATGGCCCATTCCCATGTAATATTGGGGTGCCGTTTCCGCCAGTTTAATATTGGGACGTACCACATGCCCCATCATTGGGATCATGCTCATCGATTCTGCTCCGCCAGCAATCGCTGTATCGGTATGCCCGAGCATAATTCCTTGGGCTGCATAAGCAATCGCCTGCAGGCCTGAAGAACAGAAACGATTGACTGTTATGGCAGGTACTGTATAAGGAAGTCCTGCTAATGCTCCAATATTCCGGGCCATGTTGTTTCCTTGTTCAGCTTCTGGCATCGCACAGCCAATAATTAAGTCATCGATATTGCCTTCATAATTTCCCGCACGTTTTAATGTCTCTCTTACTACCAACGCGCCCAAGTCATCAGGACGAACATGGGCAAGCGTTCCTTTCTTTGCTTTACCTACCGGGGTCCGAGCTCCGGCCACAATTACCGCTTCTCTCATGCAAGTTCCCTCACTTTCATTCAAATTATAGTAATCTATCGAAATTAGTTCCGTAACGGTTTACCTTTCACAAGCATATGCTGCATGCGCTGCTGTGATTTTGGTTCGGCAATCAGACTGAGGAATGCCTCTCTTTCTAAATCTAATAAGTATTGCTCATCCACTTCTGTCCCGAATGGTACTTTTCCGCCGGCAATAACATATGCAATTCTCTTGGCAATTTTTAAATCATGCTCTGAAATATAGCCGGATAATCGCATTGCTTCTGCACCGAGTAAGAGAGTAGCGTAGCCTGTTTCACCGACAACTGGCACTTTGCGGCGAGGTTTTGGTTTGTATCCAGATTCATGTAGGGCTAGAACGGCTTGCTTTGCATCATAAATTAAGTGGTCACTATTAAAACTGATGCCATCTGATGCATCTAGGAAGTTGTTTTCGCGCGCTTCTTCCGCCGATGTCGAAACCTTTGCTGTAGCAATTGTTTCAAACACTTTATTAGCCACATTTTGCAAATCAAATGGGACACCGTTTGGCAGATTTTCTAAATGCTTCATATACAGTTCTTTATTACCGCCGCCGCCTGGCAGTAAGCCGACACCCACTTCGACAAGTCCCATGTAGGTTTCAGCTGATGCTTGAATGTGTGCTGCAGGCAGACAAACTTCTGCTCCACCGCCAAGAGTCATCCCGAATGGTGCAGCAACTACTGGCTTAGAACTGTATTTAACTTTTAGAAGGGCACTGTGGAGATGACGAACGATCATATCAAGTTCGTAAATATTATCATCTTGTACTTCCATTAGCATCATCGCCAAGTTTGCACCGACACAGAAATTTTTGCCTTGATTACCGATAACAAGACCTTTAAAGTTCTTTTCAACTTCATCCACCGCGAAGTTAATCATTTGCACAATATCAAGACCAATTGCATTATTAGGTGAATGGAATTCTAACAGTGCAACGCCATCACCAAGATCAATTAGACTTGCGCCGCTATTCTTTTTAATAACACCCTTTTGCTTTTTCATTTTTTTCAAGTCAATCACTTTTGGATTGTATTCCACGAGTCGATATTGACCGTTATGATAGAAGAACGATTCACCATTTTCCTCAATATAGAAAGACGAGTGACCCTTTTCCAGCATATCGGTTACCCATGCTGGCACTTCTATACCGGCTTCTTTCATCTTTTGGACTGATTTTTCAACGCCAATGGCATCCCATGCTTCAAACGGACCCATTTCCCAGCCAAAGCCCCATTTCATAGCCCGGTCGATTGCGACTATATCATCAGCAATTTCGCCTAAAAGCTGCGCAGAGTACACAAATGATTCCGTAAACGTGTTCCAAAGGAATTGTCCTGCTTGATCTTTCGCATATACAAGCGCTTTCAATTTATTCGCTGTTCCTTTTTCCTGTTTGGCCAACTCGATGGAAGCTGTAGATAACTTTTTACGCGGTCCATACTCTAACGTAGTTGGATCTAGTTCAAGAATTTCTTTTCCTTTTTTCAAAAAGAAACCTTGCCCGGACTTGCTTCCTAACCAGCCTTTTTCCACCATTGCTTTTAAAAAGGCAGGTACTTCAAACACTTCTTTTTCTTTTCCTTCCACTTGTTCATATACGTTTCCAGCAACATGATAGAAGGTATCTAACCCCACTACATCAAGAGTACGGAACGTAGCACTTTTTGCACGTCCGATTAAGGGACCAGTAATGGAATCAACTTCCCCTACACTTAAGCCAGCTTTTAACATTTCTCTAACCGTCACGAGCAGGCCATATGTTCCAATGCGGTTAGCAATAAAGTTAGGCGTATCTTTTGCTTGAACAACACCTTTTCCGAGGACATCCTCGCCAAAAGTTTTCATGAATGAAAGGACTTCTGCGGACGTATATTGTGTTGGAATCACTTCAAGCAGTTTAAGATAACGCGGCGGGTTAAAGAAGTGGGTTCCTAAGAAATGCTTCTTAAAATCTTCAGAACGACCTTCCGCCATTGCCTCCACTGAAATTCCGGAAGTATTTGAGCTGATAATACTGCCTGGTTTGCGGTATTGATCTACTTTTTCAAACACTTGCTTCTTAACGTTAAGATTTTCAACAACGACTTCAATGACCCAGTCTACATCTTTCAATTTGACTAAATCATCTTCAAGATTGCCTGCTTCAATTAGTGCAAGGTTCTTTTTGGCTGTCAGCGGGGCAGGCTTTTGCTTCAATAATTTTTGAATGTTTGTTGCACTAATACGATTACGTACTTGCTTGTCTGTTAATGTTAGTCCTTTTGCTTCTTCATCTTTTGTTAATTCCCTTGGCACAATATCCAGCAGTAAGGTTGGAATTCCGATATTTGCTAAGTGGGCAGCGATGCCTGAGCCCATGACACCGGACCCTAGTACAGCAGCTTTTTTAATTAGTTGGTTCAACATTGTCTCCCCCTTCAATCTTTGAATGAACACTCATTCATTTTTATGTCAAAAAAAATTTGCTTTTGAATGAGTTCCGTTACTAATTACTATAAAATATTTCGAAAATTTGTGCAATAAATAAAAGCGGAATTTTGAATTTTTTTTGAATCTTTATTTTCCCTTACATAAATTCTTGGAGCTGGGCATCCTAAAACGTGAGGTGATAACAATGGCAAAGATGAAAAAAAACCCTTCAAAAGCAGGCGTCAGCGCAGCTAGTGTGAAGGGAAATGGCGGACCTGGAAATGAAGAGGCGCACTTAGACAAAAAAAACAGCCAAAATAATCAGTACAAACGATAGCAAGGCAGGCTGAGTAAATCAGCCTGTTTTTTTTTATCAAATAAAAGCCCATAAAAAATTGTGATTCCATCCTTGTATGAAATCCATACGGTTTACACAAAATATAAACGATTCTACCTTAATTAGAATCAATTTTAGAAATAATAATTGTGGAGGTTAAAGTTTATGAGAGCTTTACATCGTATTGCATTGGCCTTGGTTATAATTGGGGCTATTAACTGGGGACTAATTGGTTTTTTTAGATTTGATTTAGTTGCTGCTATTTTTGGCGGCCAAACTTCGGTTTTATCTAGAATTATTTATTCTCTTGTAGGGTTAAGTGGTTTAGCTTGCATCCCACTATTATTTAAATCCTCCAATGAGACCCAGACAGAGACAAATAGCAATCGTCAAAGTTATGGGCAGCAAAGCTATGCTACTGAATTCTCAGAGGAAAATGATATGACAAATATTAATGAAAAAGCAAAGTCTAATGATAACTCTACAGATAACATGTAAACAATAATGCAAGGCCATGCGTCATGCATGGCCTTGCATTATTACTGCACGGATTTTCGATGCTGCTCGTTCAGTTGTTTGATTTCGTTAATAATCTGCTTCATTTCTTCCTTCCCATCAGGGTAATGGGTATTCCAATGCTTCGCTAAGGCCGGCATTGATTTAGCAATATGGGTATACAACGCCCAGGTCTTCACCTTTTCTTTTGTCTCACCGTTGGTTTCCCCAACTAATAACTCACTGTATTTTTCAAGCAAAGCTTCGAACTGATCCGCAAATATCTTCTCCAACTTGGCACCCTCCATCTTTGGCTAAATGAGTACATGGACATGTTTTGCAGCGCTTACCAGCCGGCAGCTGATAAGAAAAGCAACAAGTCTTTCTTATTCTTACTGCTTCATTATATTCTTCTATATAGGTTTTTTCAGCATAGTATTTTTGCAACGGATTCAGATTATAATCTCCAAAAGTGGCTCCTTCCGCATCAAACAGGAGGTAGCGGAAATCATCGGTAAGATTATTATTCTCGCAATCTTTCAATTCAGATTCGTATAACCAGAATATGTAGACAGCGATATTTTCCCACAAGATCTTCTTATGTATACCAACTGTTTTCTCCAATTGTGAAATGATTGGGTTAATATTCTTGGTAAAAAGATCTTGTAAAACACCATCCCGCCATGCACTTCGATTTGTCCCATCCCAGTCCTGTACCGTGATATCTCCTAAAGTGAAAGCAGGAAGCCAACTTTTCCCCCGTTCAGCCTTCTCCATTGTTACATTATCCAAGGACATATTAAGCTTTTTATTCCAAGCTGTCATTGCATAAAGTGATATGACCGCTAAGAAGGCATAACGTTTGATAAAAATAGATGCCGTAACCTTGTGATTAGGGGCTCCAATAGCAACAGCTAATTTATTTAAAAAGGCCTTCAGGTTTGTTACATCAATCAAATCAGCAGGATAAAATGAATTCTCTAACGATGAATGGAACCGGTATTTCTCTAATTGAAGAAGCTCTTGTTTTGTCAATTTACCCATTCGCAGCGACCCCCTTATCGAGAATCCTTCTACCTTTACCATAAGGGATACAAAGTGGTGTCCCAAATAACGGATCGATCGTCACTTCACAGTCCATGCCAAACACATGGTTGACCAGGCTGCGACTAATCACTTGCTCTGGTTTCCCTTGGGAATATACCTTTTGATCTTTAATCGCCACCACATTATGTGCATACCGACAGGCAAGGTTAAGGTCATGAAGCACCATGACAACCGTTCTATTTTTCATTTCATTTAATTCAAATAGTAAATCGAGAATCTCGATTTGATGAGTCATATCCAAATAGGTTGTTGGTTCATCCAATAGGATAAACTCCGTATCCTGTGCCAGGGTCATGGCGATCCAGGCACGCTGTCTTTGACCGCCTGACAGGGAATCGACCGTTCTTTCCTTAAATGGCTCCAACCGAGTTGCCTTTAGGGCATCCTGAACTTTTTTTTCATCTTCCTCCGACCATTGTTTTAACCATGTTTGATGGGGATAACGACCTTGTTTTACAAGTTGAAGGACCGTAAGCCCTTCTGGTGCGGTTGGTGACTGTGGCAAAATGGCCATCTTTTTCGCAATTTCCTTGGTAGAAAGCTTAGCAATTGCTTTCCCTTCAAGTAAAACGTCTCCTGACTTTGGCTTTAAGAGGCGAGCGATTGAACGAAGGAGAGTTGATTTTCCACAGCCATTCCCCCCAATAAAAACGGTGATTTCACCCTTTGGGATTTTTAAATCCAACTCATTTATGATTAGATTTTCCCCATAAGCAAGGGATAAATTTTTCGTTTCAATCGCATTCATCTTGTGACAGCTCCTTTTTTATTACATGTTTCTTGTTTTGAAAAGTAAATAAATAAAGTATGGCGCCCCTATCCCTGCTGTAAACACTCCCGCAGGTATTTCTAATGGTGAAAACATTGTTCGACCAATTAAATCAGCAATCATAACAAGAATTCCGCCCAATAATGCTGATGTTGGCAACAGAGCTCCAAAGGAAGAACCCACTAGCCTTCTTGCCATGTGCGGGGCCATTAAACCGACAAAGCCAATGCCGCCTGCAAAAGCAACCGAACTGCCAATCAAGGCGGTACTAATCATTAACAACACAAATCGTTGTTTTTGCACACGCGAGCCTAATCCAGTGGCAACCTCGTCACCCAGTTCTTGAATGTTAATCGTTCGGGCGGCTATTAAGGCAATAATTAGGAACGTAACAGTCCAAGGCACCAACGTCGCAACATTTTTCCAATTGGAGCCATACACCGTACCTGTAATCCAAATATTCGCTTGACTTGCCTGATAAATCGGCCCCATGATCATCATTAAAGTGGTGAAAGCCTGCATTAAGGTAGAAATTCCAATTCCAATCAACACAAGTCTTATCGGGGAAACGCCATTTTTCCAGGCAAGGATATACACAACTAAAGCCACAACTCCTGCACCTAAAAATGCAGCCAACGGTAACCATGCAATACTGACGGTTAGGGCATTGTTTTTATCACTAAAGAAGGCTAAAAAACCAACAACGGCAACGGCAGCTCCTCCGGTTATTCCAAGCACATCCGGTGAAGCTAAGGGATTGCGAATCATTCCTTGTAAAATCCCACCCGCTACAGCTAAAGAAATACCGACCATCAAGGCAACTATAATTCTTGGTAAGCGAAAAGAGGTAATGATCAATTTTTCCATCTCAGGACCGCCGCCAAATAAAACTTTTACAACCGTGAGCGGGTTTATTTTCATATCTCCTATCCCCGTGCTGATGACAAAAACTATAAATGTAACGATAAGCAAGATGGCGAAAACAAGTGATGCTTTTTGATCGATTAAAAAGGACACCTTGCTGTTAAAAAGACGAACGTTTTTGTATTTGCTCATCGGCCATTGAACCCCCTTCTTGCAATGTAAATAAAGAATGGAGTTCCAATAATGGCTGTCATTACACCAACTGGCACCTCTGATGGCATTAAAATATATCTTGCTGCAATATCAGCTGCTAATAATAGGATTGCACCGAGTATACCTGATAGTGGAATGACCCAGCGGTGATCAATGCCAATAATAGACCTTGTAATGTGGGGAATGACGATTCCAACAAAACCAATCGGTCCGGCCACTGCTACCGAACCACCTGCTAATAGAATGACAATCACACCAATGGCAATTTTAACAAAACCAGTGTTTAAACCGAGGCCTTTTGCGACATCTTCCCCCATGGACAGGATATTCATTTTTCCAGCTATTATAACGGCACCTATCCAGCCAACTCCTATATAGGGGAGGACAGAAACTAGTGTTTCCAGCTTTCTCCCTTGGACTGAACCCGCAAGCCAAAACAGGACTTGTTCTAAAGCTGCTTCATCAATCACCAATAATCCCTGGGTAAAAGAAGAAAACATCGCCGAGATGGCCGCACCGGCTAACGTGAGTTTCATTGGTGTGAGACCTTCCCGGCCAAAAGAGCCGATCCCATAAACACTAATGGCAGCAACTGCTGCACCTAAAAAAGCGAGGCCATTGAATGCTTGTAAATCGTTTACTGAAAATAAAGTGACCGCTGCGACCACCGCAAAACTAGCTCCTGCATTAATTCCAAAAATTCCTGGAGATGCCAATGGGTTTTTGGTTAAGGTTTGCATGAGGGTTCCGGCTATCGCTAGGCTTGCCCCGACTGCAGAAGCAATTAATGCTCTTGGCATTCGAACAGTTTGAATAATAATATGTTCGTTTGAGCCATTATAATTCATATAGGCATCTCTAGCCGTTTTCAGACTTGTATCTGTATAGCCAAAAATAACACTGGCAGCCATTAACAAGATCATGATTAACACGGCACTAATCAAACCAACCCATTTTAATGGTGTACTTTTTAACAGCATTTGTTTGAAACCCTTCTACTTGTTATTATAATTTATTAAGTTAAGTCTATCTCCAATTGATAATGATTGTCAATGACTTTGAAAATCATTTTCAATTAACTGTTGACAGCTTACTTTCCCTCACTTTATGATAAAGTTAACAATGAAAATGATTATCAATTGCAATTAAAAAGGAGGATACATAAACACATGAAAACAACAAAATCTCTTCTCTCTATTATCTCCATTATGGCTATTTTTTTATTAGCCGCTTGCGGTGGTACGGATGAGAAAACCACTGAAAAGACTGACACTCCCAAGACAACGGCTGAAAAAAGCTATACGGTTGAACATGCAATGGGCTCTACTACTATTAAGGGGACCCCAAAACGAGTCGTGATTCTCACAAATGAAGGAACGGAAGCACTTTTAGCAATGGGAGTTACTCCTGTCGGGGCCGTTCAATCCTTTACAGGTGATCCTTGGTATGAACACATCGCTGCTAAAATGAAGGATGTAAAAGTAGTTGGGGTTGAAAGTGAAGTAAATGTGGAAGCAATTGCCGCTTTAAAACCTGACTTAATAATTGGTAATAAAATGCGTCAAGAAAAAATCTATGAGCAATTAAGTGCAATTGCTCCAACCGTTTTTGCCGAAACACTTCGCGGTGATTGGAAGGAAAACTTCCATTTATATGCAAAGGCGCTTAATAAAGTAGACAAAGGTAATGAAGTTATTCAAAAGTATGATGCCAGGATTGCCGACATCAAAGAAAAACTCGGTGATAAAAAGAATATGAAAGTCTCCATGGTGCGTTTTATGGCTGGAGAAGTCCGTATATATCATAAAGATACTTTCTCAGGCGTTATTTTAAATGACCTTGGTTTTGCCCGCCCAGAAAGTCAAAATGTAGATGATTTTGCCGAACGAAACGTTACGAAGGAACGAATTCCAGCGATGGAAGGAGATATTCTCTTCTATTTTACTTATGAAACAGGGGATAACAAAGGATCGGAATTAGAGAAGGAATGGATAGCGGATCCATTATTCAAGAATCTCGAGGTAGCCAAAAAAGGGGAAGTTCATAAAGTTAGTGATACGATTTGGAATACAGCCGGTGGTGTACTCGCTGCCAACCTGATGCTAGATGATATCGAAAAGATCTTTTTGAAAAAGTAATCTTTTAGACCGCCTTTTAATGGCGGTCTTTTTACGTTTTCGGGGTATCGATTCGATTCGGGTACGATGGGTTGTTTGATTATTCCCGCGGACTTTCGGATTTTTCCCGCGGACTCTGCAATTATTCCCGCGGATTTTGTCCGGAATCCCGCCAACTTTTCAATTAATCCCGCGTACTTCTCTTTTATTTCCGCTAAACTAACATTTTCAAAAAAAAATTATCCTTTTATTTTTGCCTCTTTCTATATTTCGGCGCATCGTATCGCTTTATACTCCGCCCTAAAACAGCAAAAAAAGAGCAACGATTCGCTGCCCTTTTCCTCCACTATGCCGTTGTTGAAAACATGTACTTTTTATAATGATAACGAATCGAAAAGATTAGCCCCAATGCCAGCATATTCCCCATTAGTGCGCTACCGCCATAGCTGATAAATGGCAGTGGAATCCCAGTGATAGGCAGAACGCCGATGGTCATCCCGATATTCTGAAACACGTGGAACGTAATCATGCTGATCACGCCAACACAGATATACGTATAAAAATTATTTTTGGTCTCCATGCCAACCTTCGTAATATGGTAAATTAACAAGAAAAACAAACTGATTAACACGCTGGCCCCAATAAAGCCATACTCCTCGCCCACGACACTAAAAATAAAGTCTGTTTGGCTTTCTGGTAAATATACTTCGCGATTTCCAAACCCCTTGCCTCCCGTTTGACCTGAGCCGATTGCAAGCAAGGATTTGGTTAACTGATAGGCATCAGTGCCTTGATAACTATAGGGATCCAGCCATGAATATATCCGGCGCAGCTGATATTCACCCACACCTAAATATTTTTCTAAAATTTCCGGGTGCCAAAGGACAAAGTAAAAAATTGTTCCGATCAACGCAATCCCCACGGTAAATATCGGCATAAGCAATTTCCACGAAACACCGGAAATAAAAATCATGCCAATTAATATGGCAAGAAATACGAGTGACGTTCCTAAATCTTGTTTAATAATCAGTACTAACGGGGCAAATGTAACCATCGCCATCTTGATTAAAAGCCAAAAATCGGATTGGAGAGTCTTTAGTTGATTTTTTAAATGATGTTGATCAATGACTCGTGATAGAGCAAGAATAATAAATATTTTAACAAATTCTGATGGCTGCAAGGAACCAATTCCAGGAAGCACAAACCAGTTTTTCGCTCCATTAATGACCGGAGCAATACTTGCTGGTGCCACAATTAAAAAGCCTAAAAGAAAAATTCCAAACCCATAGGCATACCAGGTTAGCTTCCGTAATTGATCGGAATCCAACGTCATGACGGCTCCAATAATACCAGCGCCCACAGCATACCAAACAATTTGCTTAATAAGAAAGTTTTCTTTGTATTGCCCACTCGCCTGGGCACTATAGATTGCTAAACAACTCGCAAGAAAGAGTAACATTAATATAAAAACAAGATTATAGTCGAGTTTAGAAGTTTTGTTGTTGTTTGAAGTCATATCGGTTCCACCTTATTAAAACTTGTCCATTCCTCCATTATATTTTGAAAACATGTAAATCTCAACTTATAACCTGTTAATGGTTTTATTTACATACCCTGAAAATAAATTTGTTTGACCTGTCCGGCCATCCATTCCAGATTATTCGGGACTTGGGGGATGCCGTATCCGATATAAAGCGGGGTCGTAATAAATCGTGACACAATTTTCGCATAAATTTTATCATTAATATGATGAAAAAATATATTATAGCTGGTTGCCTTGAAGGGAAAATGATTTAGGATGTAGTGAACCGCCACCTGCATATATTCCGAAAACTTCTCCTGGTAGCCGGAATCAGGCATTTCTACATTAAATTCATAAAACCCTACCCGCGGTTTAGTTGACAGCGTAAACTGAACATCACCGTCTTTTGCCAGCACGATTCCCTTAAACATTTCTATAGAAACCTGTTCTTTATAATCGATATCGTGTAACCCGACAATCTGCATATGGGGATGGGATAAAGTCCCTCCTGACAATGGACCATGATTTTTGAAAAAGATAACCGAGCGATAGCTGCCGGTTTGCTCCATCTCTAACCAATGTTTTATTCCAAAGTGAATCAACCGATGTAAATGTTCTGGAGAATAGGTGGAAATATCAGCATGGCAATCATCGGTCTCGATTAACACAGTTTGATAGGCATTTTCCAATACAGGGTATTTATTTTTCAAAAGAATGATTGGACCGTCAACAGCGATGAGGTCGGTAAGCTGATCTCTTTCGCAAAAAGGACAGGCCTGCTCCTTGTTTCGAATATTTTCTGGTTTTGTAACTCCAATCGCCGTATTAAAAAACAGGTGTTTAGTTTCCAAACATATATCCCCTCTCGAAAGACTATATTCCTATTTTATGGGAGAAAGCAGAAGGTTTGCACTTAATTTGTTTGGCTATCCATATTTTCATTGACCCGTTTGGTAAATTAATCCTAAAATAAAGAAGAATTTCATGAAATAGAAGTGTTTTGCATATGATTTATCTGTACAGGCTTATGAATATTATAGAATGAGAGGGAACATATGTTAACGAAACTAGAAGCCTTTATCCTCGGAATTATTCAAGGTTTAACAGAATTTTTGCCAATTAGTAGTACAGGACATCTTTATTTAGGAAGAAACTTATTTGGTCTCCAGGAAGCAGGTCTTTTGCTTGATACTATGCTTCACGTGGGGACCCTGCTTGCTGTGTTTGTTTTTTATAAAGATGAATTTATTAAGATCATTAAGAATCCGTTTAGCAAATTAACGTTTTTATTGATTGTTGGGACGATTCCTGCCGTTATTTTTGGTCTTGCTTTTAAAGACTATATTGATGAAATCTCGAAAACTGGGGTAACGATTGGCTGGGAGTTTTTAATTACGGGATTATTCCTCTGGCTTGCTGATTCGGCAAAAAATGGTTATAAAAAAATGGAGGATATCGGTTATAAGGATGCGTTAATCATCGGGACCTTTCAAGCGGTTGCGATTATGCCTGCTATTTCACGCTCGGGTATGACGATTGTAGCCGCTCTTTGGAGAAAATTAGATCGTGAAACAGCAGCCTACTTTTCGTTTCTCTTATCCACCCCGGCTATTGCTGGTGCAATTGGGCTACAAACGAAGGACTTACTTGGCGGACAAGGCGAGGAAATCTCTTTATCAGCGCTGCTTGTTGGCATTATCGCCTCTGCTGTCTTCGGCTATGTCGCGGTCAAATGGATGATTGGTTATTTGAAAAATCATTCTCTAAAACCGTTTGCTATTTATGTATGGGCACTTGGAATCCTCGTTTTGTTCTTTCAATTTACAGGGAAATTCTAATAAAGAAAATTGCGACTCATGTGGTAGTCGTAATAGGCTGTCGAAAAACCTTCGACAGCCTATTTTATTAAATTCATTTATTAATATTTAAATAAGTCTGTTGATTTGCGCTCCAGGCGCTTCGCTTTCCGCGGGCGTGCCGGGGAGCCTCCTCGTCGCTTTGCTCCTGCGGGGTCTCCCCTGCCCCGTACTCCCGCAGGAGTCTTCGCGCCTTCCGTTCCAATCAACAGGTGCTATCAATAAGGTTTTAACTAAACCTATTAATAACAAGGATAAAATCCTGTTAATGCTTGGCTAAGTACACTAAATTTTTTGGTAGGCTCAAATATCAAAATTTAGTGAAAGTTGGTTTTTTAATTTCGGGCAAAATAAAAAAATTGCCGAGAAAAATACCCTTTCTCGACAATCTAATGTGACTCATGTGCGTGCCGCATTTTTTTTATTTCATTGTAACGGTTTCTTTCGCCATTTCTTTTGCTGCTTCAGCTGCCTGTTCTTTTGCTTTTGCCATAATCTCTGGAATCATTTTTGGAAAATGATCCATACCTTCTGCAACAACGGTCTCCAAGCTTTCAAAACCGAGGAATTGGAATACTTTTTGTAAATAGCGATCGCCCATTTCGAATTCCACCATTGGGCCAGTAGAATAGATACCGCCGCGGGTTTGAATATGAATCGCCTTTCTGCCAGTAAGAAGCCCTTTAGGACCTGCCTCCGTATTCGTAAAGGTTTTTTCAACAATAAACAAGTTATCAATAAATTTCTTCAAAATGGATGGTGCACCTAAATTCCAAATTGGTGTGACAAATACATAGTAATCAGCATCAATAAATCTGTCAGCCAGGTCATGCATTTTTTCTAGTTTTGTACGCTCTGCCTCTGATAACTGCTCTTTTGTATACCCCATAAATGATAATTTTGCCCGTCCATACAATAGGTCCATATCGATTTCAGGAATATCCATATCATACAAGTGCCAGCGCTCAATCTCGACATCAGGCTTGGCTGCTTTAAACTCCTCTAAGAATACTTCTCCAATTTGCATCCCTTTTGATAATTTAATATCATTTTTTGGATTTGCTGTAATATACAAAAGCTTTGACATGTACATCCCTTCCCTTTAGGCCCAAATTTTTCTTCTATTATTATAGTACACCAAACTTCCTTGCTCACTTTTGAACAATAAGTGAACTATTTGAAATAATTGTGAAAACATCTTAATAGTTTTGAACAAATCATGACATTACTAAACAAAACCAAATGAAACTTAACAAAACTTAACAAAAGTCACTTCTATTATGCTATTCTTTTTATAAAATGAAACTGGAAAAAGGAGGGTGAACGATGGAAGAAAAGACGTATACTGCCGATGAAGTTGCGCAGATTTTTCAAATTTCTAAACATACTGTTTATGAAATGATTAAACGGGGTGAATTACAAGCCTTTAAAATCGGAAACAAAATGAGAATAGAGGAGGCTGAGCTCGAGCGATATAAGGAGAGCATGAAAGCACCAGCCAAGAAGAGTCCTGAGCAAATGAGTCCCCCAGCCATGAACACGACACCCATTCGTCTTTCCGGCAGTCATGACTTTCTTGTCGAACATTTTGCCAAAAAAGCAGGAAGCTCTTTAAATCTTCAAATTCAACCTTCTTTTATTGGCAGTCTCGAAGGACTTATGATGCTTTACCGAGGACAGAGTGATATTGCCGCGATTCATTTATTAGATCCGATTTCACAAGAGTATAATTTGCCTTTTATCCATCAGCTCTTTGTGTATGAATCTATTTTGGTCACCCGCTTGGCTGAAAGAGAACAAGGGTTTATTGTAGCCAAGGGCAATCCAAAGAAGATTCATGATTTTCCGGACCTCATTAGAAAGGATGTTCAGTTTATTAACCGCCAAAAAGGAGCAGGTACCAGGTTCTTACTAGACTCAAAGCTTTCTAGTTACGGGATTGACCCAAATCAAATTAATGGCTATGGCAATGAGGAATGGAACCATTTATCAGCCGCTTCCTTTATAAGCCGAGGGCTCGCCGATGTTACCTTTGGAATTCAATCAGCAGCCAGCCATTTAGGGCTTGATTTCATCCCGGTCGCGAAAGAAAATTTTGATCTTGTCTTCCGTTTTACTCCTGAAAACAAACAGCGGTTAGTAGAGTTGATTCATTATTTGCAATCTCCTAGCTTCAAAAATAGTCTTACAGATTTAGAAGGCTATTCGATTCAAGATTTAGGAAAAATCACCTATCAAACTAGTCAATCGGAGGAACTTGTATGAAGAAAAATCGTTTATTAATTGCCCTATTTGCCTTAATGCTTATCGTTTTATCAGCCTGCGGAACATCCAACACAAAAGATACATCAACAGCAGCTAAAGAAAAAAAGCCTGCACCTAAAGCAGAACCAACATCCATGATTCTAGCTACAACTACTAGTACACAAGACAGCGGCTTACTCGATGTGCTCATTCCTATGTTTGAAAAAGAAAATAATGTAAAGGTTAAAACTGTTGCAGTTGGTACAGGACAAGCATTGGAAATGGGTACAAAAGGTGAAGCAGATGCCCTTCTAGTCCACGCACCTGCATCGGAAAAAGCCGTTGTCGATGCCGGCGATGCCATTAACTACAAACGTGTTATGTACAACGATTTTGTGTTAGTTGGACCAAAGGAAAATCCAGCAGGTGTTAGCGGTGATGATATCTCAGCAGCGTTCAAAAAATTAGCTGATTCCAAGTCAACTTTCATCTCCCGTGGTGATGATTCAGGTACAGATAAGAAGGAAAAGGCCATTTGGACTGCACTTACAATCAAGCCTGAAGGCGAATGGTATGTATCAACAGGCCAAGGGATGGGACAAACGTTACAAGTTGCAGCAGAGAAAAAGGGTTATGTCCTGACTGACCGTGCTACATGGCTTGCACAAGAGAAAAATTTAGATACTCTTCAAATTGTTGTGGAAGGCGGCAAAGATTTAATGAATATTTATCATGTTATGGAAGTAAATCCTGAAAAACATGATAAAGTGAATAGTAAAGATGCTGAAAAATTTGTAAAATTTATGATTGATCCAAAAACACAAGATGTGATCGAAAACTTTGGTAAGAAAGAATATGGACAATCCTTATTCGTTAAATACACAGAATAATTTTTAAGCCGGCAGGAAAGACGACTCAATAAGAGACTCTTTCCTGTCTCATACTTCTTATGGATTTCTGGAGGCATGCAAATGGAACTACTTCTTGATGGATTAAAAAAGGCGTTTGAGATGATCATATCTGGTGATCCAGAGATTTATGCGATTACCTGGCTGACACTGAAAGTCTGTCTTATTTCCATTCTGTTTAGTACTCTTATTGGTCTGCCACTGGGAATAGTACTTGGATTAACTAGATTCAAAGGCCGCAGGCTGCTATTAATCTTTATCAATATCGGATTAGGGCTGCCGCCCGTTGTGGCCGGACTGTGGATTACGATGTTATTATGGCGCTCAGGTCCATTAGGTGACTTAACCCTGCTTTATTCACCAACAGCGATTGTTTTAGCACAAATTTTAGTTAGTTTGCCGATTGTAACAAGCCTGACCTGTACAGCCTTTCAACAAATTAGTGATAAAATGCTATTGCAAATTAAGGCACTCGGGGCAACCAGAGTTCAGACTTTATGGATTCTTATTAAACAATTAAAAATCGCTATTTTAGCAGCAATTATGGCTGGATTTGGCCGGGTAATAGCTGAAGTCGGGGCTGCGATGATGGTCGGCGGGAATATACAAGGAGACACCCGTATATTAACCACTACAATTGTGATGGAGGTTTCAAAAGGAAATTTTGATATAGCCCTCGCCCTATCTTTTATTCTACTAACCGTTGCCCTATTGATTACGGCGGCCTTAACCTATTTACAGCAAAGGAGGCAGATTACATGAAATCGTTAATACAGGTGAAAGAACTTACTTATACCGCCCAGAATAAACAGATTCTTACAATAGCCGATTTTCATGTTTTTGCTGGTGAATTCCTTGGTATTATGGGTCCTAATGGCGCTGGTAAAAGCACACTTCTAAAAATGCTGTCTTTTCTTGAGAATCAAACATGCGGCGAGATTCTATATCGAGGTCAATTGATCCCTAAAGGAAATGCTCCGCTGGGGTTACGAAGAAAGTTCTCCATCGCTTTACAGCAAGCGTTGCTATTAGATGGAACGGTATCACACAACATTGCGATTGGCCTCCAATTAAGAAAAGTTCCTAAACAGATAATGAAAGAAAAAGTAGCTCATTGGATGAACCTATTTGGCATTAGCCATTTAGCAAAAAAAAATGCCTTATATTTATCCGGCGGTGAGGCCCAAAGAGTCAACTTGGCTCGGGCGATGATTGTCGAGCCAGAAATCCTTTTTCTCGATGAACCTTTTTCTGCTTTGGACTTTCCAACCAAAATTAGATTAATGGAAGATTTCAAGCAGATTATTGAGGATTCCCATACCACAGCTGTGTTTGTCAGCCATGATTTAATGGAAATTAATTATCTTACCAATCGCCTCGCCATTATTGTTAATGGTGAGGTAATGCAAGCGGGACCTACCCCTCAGGTCCTGGAACATCCCAATTCTTCCACTCAATCCTTCCTAAACGAGTGGAAGAAATTCTATCCCCTGGCACGTTGATGCAGTTCCTTTTAGGAGCTGCTTTTTTTATCTATAAGAATTTATAAATTTCAGCTTTGAAAAATGTCCAGCTCCAGCGCCCTAGCGGCTAGTGTCCTTCGCTCTCCGCCCTACGATAAGTCAACATCGAATCGCCTCCGGCTCTTCGTGTTTCCTTTATCTCGGTTGGAGCGCTCCAGGCCATACGCCGCTGACCAGGACGCTTCCGCTTTTCTTATCTATTTGCTTAATATTTCCGTGACGATTACAATTAGTTTTAAGAGAAAAAGGTAAGAATCAAACTAGCTTTCAGGGGGAGTTTTACATGAATTATGCAATCATTACCGGGGCATCAAAAGGCTTAGGTAAAGCCATTGCGAAGCGCCTTATCCATGAGCAGGTTGGTGTCGTTTCTGTATCCCGTACAGAGAATGAAGAAGTGAAGCAGCTGGCAATTGAAAAAGGGATCGACTATAAATATTTTTCCTGTAACCTTTCATTAGAAAACGAAATACAAGAAGTTTTTATGGTGATCGTCCACTATATCCTTCAAAAGAATCCAAATGAACTGCTTATTTTTAATAATGCTGGAGTCATAGAGCCAATTCAGACAGTCGGCATGCTGGAGCAAGCGCCTGTCATTCGGAACTTCCAAGTAAATTTAATTGCACCCATCCTTATAACCAATTTATTTTTTAACAAGGCTCAATTACCAAACACAAAGGTAACGGTCATTAATGTTACTTCAGGGGCAGCCGTCAACTCCTATGAGGGCTGGAGTGTTTATTGCAGTTCCAAAGCTGGGTTAAATATGTTTACGCAAACAGCGGCCCTTGAGCAGGCAGAAATGAAAACAAATAATAAAATTATTGCCTTCAGCCCAGGTGTGATGGATACCGAAATGCAAGAAACCATTAGGTCTTCGTCAAAGGATGCTTTTAAAGAGCTGGAGAGATTCAAAGAATTTAAGGAAAAGAACCTGTTAGTAAAAGCAGATGTCGTAGCCAATGCTTTAGTCGACCTTGTTCTAAACAAAGATCTTGAAAGTGGAAATATTTATAGTATAAAGGATTTACTATAATAGCTGCAAAAAAAGGCCGTTCGACTGATATTATCCCCTTTAAGTAGACAGTGTAAAAAGCCCGCTAATAACGTGGGAATGATACACTACTACTTGGAGGGGATTTTTTATGGCAAAAAAGGGGACGAAATTTCAATCCTATACAGAAGAATTTAAACGTTTAGCAATTGAAAGATATATTAATGGTGATGGTAGTTACCAAACTCTTTCTGAGGAGTTGGGATTACGTAGCCCAACCCAATTAAAAACTTGGGTAAGAAAGTTTGAGGAAGGCAATCAACTTACCGATCAAAGGGGAAAAACTTCTACTGATAACCCCCTTAAAGGGCGACAAAAAACAAAGTTCAAAAATGTAGAAGAAGAACGTGATTACTATAAGGCTCAGGTTGAATACTTAAAAAAGCAGTATCCAAATCTTCACGGGGAGGTGAAATCAGAAAATCAATAAGGTTTGAGATTATACATGAGCTAAAAGGTATATACCCCATTACCTGGTTAACTGAAATTGCTGAAGTGCAGAGATCTGGCTATTACAAATGGGTAAAAACCATTGAGATTCGTGAAAAGAAAAAGGAAAAGGATCAGGGGTTAATGGATCTAATGCTTTCCATCCACCTCAAACATAAGGAATATGGCTATCCTAGAATGGTAGTAGCCCTGAAGGAGGAAGGATTTGAGGTAAACCATAAGAAGGTTTACCGTTTAATGAAGGAGATGGAAATTCAGTCGGTAATAAGAAAGAAATGGAGATACTTTGGTAAAAAAGGTTCCAAAGTGTTCCCTAACTTGGTTAACAGGGAATTTAAAGAGAGAAAAGAAAATGAAGTCCTAGTAACAGACATAACTTACATACCTTTCCAAAACCGTTTTTATTACCTATCAGTTATTCAGGATCTATATAATAATGAAATTGTTTCTTGGAAGTTATCAGACAGGAATAACATGAAACTGGTATTGGATACTGTGGAGGACCTAAATAAAAAAAGAATCGTGCACGGAACCATTCTCCATTCGGATCAAGGATTCCAGTACACGTCTAAGAAATACAACAAACGATTAAATAAATATGGCATTAAGGGCAGCCACTCTCGCAAAGGAAACTGCCTAGATAACGCCTGTGTTGAATCGTTCTTTTCCCACTTTAAAACAGAAATGTTGTATCAAACCGATTGTAAAACAGAGGAAGAATTAATACAAGCAATAGAGACATTTATGTATGAGTACAATTATAAGAGATTCCAAAAACGACTAAACCACCGTGCTCCAGTTGAATATCGGATCACGATGGCTGCATAGTCTTTTTTAGAGCTGTCTACTTGACGGGTGTAAGTCCAGACTGAAGCGGCCTTTATTCTTCCTGGGGAAACCACAAGGTAATGATGGTTCCTTTATTTAACTTACTTTTCACCTTAACAACTCCGTTATGTGCCTCCATTAATGCCTTTACAATCGAGAGACCGATACCGGCACCACCTGTTTTACGGTCACGTGATTTGTCACCACGATAGAACCGTTCAAAAATATGAGGGATATCTTCTTCTTTCATGCCTGAACCTTCATCTTGAATCTTAAAACCAACATACCCTTCTTTTTCCTTCACCACCGAAATCGTGACTTTCTTCCCTTCAGATGTATATTTCAAGGCATTATTAAGAACGTTGGATAAAACTTGCATCAAGCGATCCTTATCAGCTAGAAAGAATTCCTCCGTCGTCAGTTCTTCAATTTGAAGACCTACCCCCTTCTCTTTAAACAATGGCAAAAACATTTCCCATAGTGCCGCTAGCACACTACCTGCTTCCATCTCTATCTTCTCAAGCCGGATTTGCGGGTTCTCGGCTGCAAGCAGTTTTTCTAATTCGTTTACCAGGCGGACTAAGCGCATAAGCTCTTCATGACTTACCTGCAAACGCTGTGGGGTCGGCTCCCAAATCCCATCCTGAAAGGCTTCGATTTGACTTCTCAAGGTTGCAAGCGGTGTTCGCAATTCATGGGCCAGATCACCTGTAAATTGTTTTCGGAGCATTTCCTCCTTGGATAGCGATTCAGCCAGCTTATTAAAAGAGATGGCAATCTGCTTTACCTCAGTCGGTAAACCTGATAAGGGAATACGGATATCAAGATTATGCTGTTGCAATTCACCGGCTGCAAAGGAAAGCTTTTTAAATCCAGCGGTCAGTTTCTTTGAAAAAACCATACTAAACACAATCGCTAATAGGATGGTTAAACAAACTGCCGCTAAAATATACAATTGAATCGTTTGAATAAAGGTATATTCATCATCAATTAAGCCGTCTGGATAAATGGCTACAAGTTGGCCAATAATGGCATTATCAACTTTTAGCGTGTACGTTTTGTTGTGCCATTCTTCCCCATCGGGCTCCGGTTCCGTCAGACCGAAGCTATTTAACATGCCACGAATGTTGGAGGAATCCATTTGAATTTGGCCGAAGCGATCATACAATTGAAAATAAAGCTGATCGGTCATCGCATGCTCGTGCAAAAGCCCAAACACGGGGTCACTCGTAAAATGGCCATTTTTTTTGTAATCCTTCTCAATTTCCGTAATAATTCGGTCAATCTTTTTTTCACGATTCCGATCTAAATAACTATTAAAACTTTCCTCAAAACCATATTGGATAAAAAAACTGACAATCAATATCCCGATCATCGAGATGAGCACCAAATAAAAAAGTATTTTAGACCGGAGCGTTTGCAGCATCTAGTACCCCTCCAAATTTATAGCCCATTCCGAAAACAGTCACGATAAAATCTGGTTGTCGTGAATCCATTTCGATTTTTTTGCGGAGGTTTTTAATATGTGTATCGACACTTCGTTCGTAGCCCTCATAATAAACACCTTCGTCCTGGATCTTTTCTAACAAATCCATTCGGCTGTAAACACGCCCAGGGTTAACAGCCATATTGGTTAACAGTTTATATTCAATTGGGGTTAAGGTGATATACTCTCCATTTGCCGCTACTTCTTTCTTTATCAAATCTATGACTAGTTTTTTTCCATTAAATTCGAGGCGCTCCACTTTTTCCGTTTTCTTCACGCGTCTTAATATGGCCTGAACACGGACGACCACTTCTCTTGGGCTAAAGGGCTTGGTTAAGTAATCATCCGCCCCCATGACAATTCCATTAATCCGGTCATCCTCAGCGGATTTGGCTGTCAGCATAAGAATCGGTACTTCGGAGTCTTTCCTCACTAACCGGCAAACCTCTTCACCAGAAATGTCAGGAAGCATGAGGTCGAGGATAATTAGGTCAGGGCTGATTGTTTTCGCCTTTTTTAAGGCATCTATTCCATTATCGGCACAATGAATTTCATAGCCTTCTCGTTCTAAATAGGCTTCGAGAACTTCTATTATTCTACGTTCATCGTCTACTATTAAAATCTTCATAAAGAATCACTCCCCATACCATTAATATACCATCATAGGTCTGTGATTTTTGTAACTTCACAAATTCACCACAACTTCTTCATAACATCTTCAATCTTTCCCGCTAAGATGTAACTGTAGTTGAAGATAACATGAAAAACTCCCAAGTTTATGTTATCGATTAGATGCAGTACTTGGTTAAAAAGACCATTTCACTCATCCCAAATTTAATCTCTCTTTTTTATATAACAAGGGTGCCCGATCGTCGGGACACCCACTTTTTTTGTATAGGAGCATAAAAAGACACCGGGCAGGCCCGATGTCTTTTAACCTTCTTATTTGTGGATCCAAACAGCACCAGCCGTGTTGTCTTTTGCTTCGCCAACGACTTGGAACTTAATTGGATACTGTGACGGAACTTTTACTCCGGCATCAGGAATTTCTTTGTTAATATAAGTTTTCGTTGAATCAAAGGTCGTTACGCCCGGAAGGCCTTTGTAATCATAGATTCCGCGTGATGGTGAATCAATATACCATGCAGGTGACTTGTCCAATGAGAACGCTGCATCTGCGACCTGGTATCTTACACTTTGATTAATAGATGGTTTGCCAGCTAACGTACCGATAATAGCCTCTGGATGTGCATCTACAACACTTAGGAACCCTTCACCCGGATGAACTCCTGTCCAGTTATCTGTAAACGTATCGTCACCATACCAAACTACTAAACCAGTATTATACTTAACACCGCGTGAGAATTGTAAAGCTGTATCCGAACCAGCGTAGTTTCTCCACTCTAGGTAGTAGTAGTGCGGCTTGTTGATGAAGCCGTCAGATACTTCAAATCCATCTAATGTTACTTTTGGTGTTCCTTCTGCATCGTCAGAGAAAGTAACGTTGCCATCAACTGTTAATTGAAGGTTATCAAGAGCGAATCCTTCAGGCGCAAGACCACCGTCTGTTACATATTCAAATACTAACTTCACTTTTTGGCCGGCGAATTGAGTTAAGTCTAAAGACTTATCTTCCCATTGACCTTTTGAAGTTTCAAAGTCACCACCATCAGTGTTATCATCTCCAAGCGTATCAAGGAGTACACTCTTACCATCTGCAGTAACAGCTTTAACGTAAAGATAATCGTAATCTGTCTCAACTTTATAATATTGTTTGTAATCAAATGTTGCAGAAGCTGCATTTGTTAAATCAAAGACTGGTGTTTCCATTATTGTATCAAGGTCATCACCTTTTGTACTGTAATAGTACTTTGCACCAAATGCTGGAGCAATTCCAGGTACCTTCTTATTAGGAAGGTTTACCTTCACAATTCCAGGATTTTTAGATTTTGTCACACTTTGATCGATTACGGCAGCTAAACCACTTTTGTCGATATCATCGTAGTTTACCTCGGTAATATTTGCCCAGTTACCGCCGATTGTCTTTTGGTAGAATTCTTTGACTTGTGGAGAGAAGCTTGGTGGCTGGGTACCAGCAATATTACCACTCCAGCTTCCGCCGCTCATGATTGACCATTGTTCAACAGTATCACCATGGCCAGTATATTGTGTATCATACTCATCCGGTGCGCCTAAATCATGGCCATATTCGTGAGCAAACACACCAACAGCTCCGTCTTCTGGCTCAACAGTATAATCATAAGCTGCCATTTTGCCGCCCCAGTAATCTACAGAAGCAGTGGTGTTGGCAACCGGATAAACACCATTTAATGTCCAACGATGTGACCAAATGGCATCATCACCAACAACTCCGCCGCCGGCTTCTTGTCCAACTCCAGCATGTAGAACCATCAAGTGGTCAACCAAACCATCCGGCTCATTTTGATTGCCGTCGCCATCCATGTCGTATAAGTCAAATTGATCATAATCTGCTAGGTTCATACCTGAAGCGACCGCTGCATTTAAGGCATCTTTAACAAGACCGCGCGCGCCTTTTGTTCCTGGAGCATTATCATGACCACTTGCACTGTCGCCGCCATATTCAGCAGCCTTGCCAGGCACTGTTAACCAATCAGATACAGTACCATCGACTGTATAACTGCCGCCTGATTGCTCTTCATAATACTGTTTGAATGTTTTAATCTTGTCGCCGTTGAAGAGGGTGAAATCCTCATCGCCAAACAACATCTTCTCATAATGCTGTTTATTGAAGTCGTCAGCATACATATATCCGGCTTCTTGTTCTACATTGTTGTGCTTTAAATCAGCATATTCTACTAATAGAACTAATACTTTATCTTCACGAACACTGCCGTTATAGCCAGCTTGTTTAGCAGAGTCTACTTTTACAGCACCAGTTGGTTTACCCTTTTTAAAGTTTTCGTGACCTTTTTCAAGCTGCTTAGTAAGCTTGTCCTTTTGCTTTGTCACAAAATCCTTAGCCTTTTTATCAAACTCTTTTTGTTCTTTTGTAAGAGCTTTATCTGTTTTGCCAGGCTTTTCACCTTGCTTCTTTTTGATATAATCCTTTACCGCCTTTGTTACTTCTTCTTTACTAGCATTCTTAGAAATTAGACCTCTTTCCTGCAATGCCTTTGCCAGCCTGTCCTGATCCACAATATTCAAATCAAGTGGCGCAGATTCTACGGCACTAACTGTTTTCGCTGAAACCGGTATGGCTTTTGTCCCAGCAAAGGTTCCTGCGAATAATGTCGTAGCTACTAAGGTAGAAGCTGCAACACTGGATAATACTTTTAACCTACTATTCTTCTTCACTATGTAAACCCCCTATAAAGTAGATTAGATGCTTCAAATACTTCTGAAGAGTCTGAAATCGATTTTAACAGGTATTTTAGTAGTTGTAAATTTTACCAAAATAATAAAAAAATACTATTTATTTTATAATTAAGTAGGATAATTATCCTTAATTCCCATTGAAACCGAGATATGTATCACTATTTATAGGATAAATTACTTAGTAAGAATTCTAAATTTTCACCATTCTACAAAAACTCTTATATTTCGAATTTCGAAATTTAATTCTATTTACCTATAAAATTTTTTTAAAAAATAGATTTGTCCGCCTTAATAACCCCTTTATTCATTGTTTCGACGAATAAAAAAGCCCTTACCGTTACCGATAAGGACTTTTTGAGGTTATTCGATTTTCTTTTTAACCTCGTCAGTTAATTCTTCAATACTTCTTCTCACATTGGCTTTACCAGAGTAGTTTTCAATTAATTCCTTAACATCAATCCCACTTGAGGCCTTTAATGACTCTTGGAGACTGGCCATTAAGTTAGTCGCATAACCGGTGATTTTATTGGCGCCGCCATTTGCTCCCGTACCGCCGCCTGTATCCACTACCGTAATTTTATCGATATTAGCTAATGGGGCAGCTATTTGTTTCGCATATTCAGGAAGCATTTTGATAATCATATCGAGGATTGCTGCCTGACCAAATTGTTCAAAGGCTTCCGCAATTTTTTCCTTCGCTTCTGCTTCAGCCAAACCTTTTAAGCGGATAATTTCCGCCTCTGAAGACCCTTGTGCCTTTTGCGCCTCCGCTTTTGCCAGACCATCAAGACGAATGCGTTCTGCTTCAGCCTTAGCCATTGCTTCAATCCGGTACTTATTTGCCTCTGCTTCAGCGATTTCTTTTGCCTTGTTTGCCTCTGCGGATTGTTCTACAGAATAACGGTCAGCATCAGCCTTTTTCTTTACTTCGGAATCATATTGACGTTCGCGGCGTTGAATTTCTTTCTCTTCTAACTCAATTTGTTTTTGCCGTTCAATAATCTTAATTTGCATTTCTTGTTCCATGACATCCTGCTTGGATCTTGCAGTCTCAAGATCATAGGCTTGGTCAGCACGGGCCTTGGCAATATCTTGTTCACGGCGGAATTCAGCGACTTTCAACTGATTGACTTTTTCTGCCTCTGCAATTTCCGTTGCCCGCTCTAATTCATTGCGCTTCGCTTCCTTAGCAGCCTCTGCTTTTTTGATCCGTGTTTCTTTTTCCGCTTCTGCAGTCGCAATATCAGCGTCCCTTTTAACTTGTGCAATCCGCGGTTTTCCAAGCGAATCCAGATAACCGTTTTTATCGCGGACATCTTTGATGGTGAAAGAAACAATCACTAAACCCATTTTCGCTAAATCTTGAGAAGCCACCCGCTGAACTTCTTGTGAAAATTTATCACGATTTTTATAAATTTCTTCCACCGTCATCGAACCAAGGATAGAGCGTAAATGACCTTCAAGTACTTCTCTTGCTTCATTCTCACGATCTTCCTTCGGCTTTCCAAGGAACTGTTCTGCTGCTGTGGCAATTTCACTAATCGAACCGCCGATTTTGATAATAGCGACACCGTCAGCCATAACCGGTACACCCTGCTCCGTATATACTTCAGGTGTTGTTACTTCTAGTTTACTAGATAGTAAGCTGAGCGGTTTAGCTTGTTGAAATACAGGTAAAATAAAACTTCCGCCTCCGCGGATAATCTTAATTTTATTTCCAGCCTCGTCCACATGGACATTTCCGTTTCCTAGAAAGCTTCCTGTTACAATCAGTGCCTCATCTGGACCGGCAGTTCTATACTTTGTAATAAACACACCGATTAGCGCAAGTAGAATAAGTGCAACAATTCCAATAACAACCCAAATAATGCTGAACTCCATTTTTTAAACCCCCTTTTATAGATAACTCTCTAATTGATGATGTACCGTCACTTCAAGAACACCATTTTTGACTTGAACCACAAGCACGCTTGTGCCATTAGGAATAGAATCTCCATCAAAGCTTGACGCTGGTTTGGCGATTCGTCCACTTGTACTGTCAATCATTACCTCGCCAAATCCATCAGCTGGAATCGAAGTAATGACCTTTCCAATACGGCCTTGTAAATCTGATTCTTTGTAGACAAGTGACTCTTCCGCAGCAGATAATGGCACGAGTACAAAGACATTTAGGAGTGTAACCAGTATAAATGCAGCAATTGCTGAGATTCCTAAAATAAGTAAATAATGCAAAGATGACAGCCTTTCAAACAGATAGCCGCTTGCGGATAAAACAGTTAGAAAAGCAAAAATTAAAACAGGATTAAGGAAATCCAGCCCGTCTCCTGCTCCATGAAAATGAAATACATCCGCAAATAGGACATATAAAACCGTTAAAACACCTGAAATAATAAGGCCGTATAAATAAATCGTCTCTAAAGGAATGCTAAATGGTTCCATGTGCATCAATCCTTTTTGTTCAATTTAAAAGGGTTATTTCCATTTCTGATTTCCACCACTCCTCATCCATCTGCATCGACCCCTTCCAATGTACTTAACTTACATACGTTTAAGTTATGGGAAAGTTTCACCTTTTTTCTAAAAATTTACTGTGTATAGATATGTTTTCTACATAAATCGACTATTTCCTTTTATGTATTTAAGAAGAGTCTGTGAATATTTAATATTTCTTGTTTTCGTGCGCCAATCGGCGGATAACGCGCCCCAATCAGTGGATAACCCTTTCCAATCGGCGGATAGCATGCTCCATTCGGCGGATAACTATCTTCTATCCGCGAGAAACTGCAATCGGCGGTTAGCAGGCAAATAAAAAGTGCCATAGCCATCTACGCTACAGCACCTTACTGAATCATATTCAAAAACTTCTTTGTCCGTTCTTCTTTTGGATTGGTGAATATTTCATCTGGGATATTTTTCTCGACTATAACACCTTGATCCATAAAAATTACCTCATCGGCGGCCTCACGAGCAAAGCGCATTTCATGGGTAACCACAATCATCGTCATTCCTTCTGCGGCTAAATCCTTCATGACTGTCAATACATCACCCACAAGTTCTGGATCAAGCGCAGAGGTTGGTTCATCAAACAGCATAACCGCAGGTTCCATTGCTAAAGCTCGAGCTATCCCAACACGTTGCTGCTGGCCGCCTGAAAGCTGGGCAGGAAAATAGTCTTGTTTATCCCCAAGCCCCACCTTCTCTAAAAGGGCTTGTCCTTTTTGGCGGGCAGCTTCTTTATTCTCCCTTTTAACAACAAGCGGACCTTCCAGCACATTTTCTAAGGCAGTTTTATGAGGGAATAAATTGTAGCTTTGAAATACCATCCCGGTTAAGCGGCGAAAGGAAGCAATATTCTTTTTCGGAACAGGTTTTGAAAAATCAAGACTATTACCTTCAATCGATATAATCCCCTTCGTAGGTGTTTCGAGCACATTTAAACAGCGAAGCATGGTGGTCTTCCCAGAACCGGATGGCCCGATAATCACTACCACTTTCCCCTTTTCTACGTTTAAATCAATCCCTTTTAAAACCTCTAACTGTCCGAATTGCTTATATAAGCCATTAATTGAAATCATCGTAACACTCCTTTCGCCAATTAGGACCCATAGCGGTCTAGTCTCTTTTCCAAGTACCCTTGAATAACGGAAAGGAAAAAGCAAATGACCCAATAAATGAGTGCTACTTCTGAATACACCAATAAAAATTCATAATTCGCTGCAGCAATCTCCTGAGCACGGCGAAACATTTCCGTTACCAATACTAAAGAGGCTAATGAGGTATCTTTTACAAGACTGATAAACGAATTTGATAAAGGCGGAATTGACACCCTTGCCGCTTGTGGAAGTATAATTCTTCTTAATACTTGAGAATAGGTCATACCAATCGAATACCCCGCCTCCCACTGCCCTTTTGGCGTCGATATAATGGCCGCTCTGATAATTTCTGAAGCATATGCTCCAACACTCAATGAAAAGCCAATCACTGCAGAGATGTATGGATCTAGTGTCACGCCAAGATTGGGCAAGCCGTAAAAAATAATAAATAACTGCACTAATAATGGTGTCCCACGAATCGCCGAAACATATATTCTAGCGATGATTTCAAAGATTTTCACCTGAGAAATACGAGCTAAGGCCGTAAGAATTGCCAATATTAGGCCAATGACAAATGTAATCAAAGTCAATGGGATTGTATAAAAAACAGCCCCCTCCAGCAGCGGCTGAAGGGAACTCTTTGCAATATCCATTAATTTCGCAGTTCTATCTGGATCAGTAAAAATACTATTTAAGTACATCTTCACCAAACCATTTCTCAGAGATTTTTTTATAAGTGCCATCGTCGACAATATCTTTTAATGCTTTATTCACGGCATCCACTAGCGTATCACTATTCTTTCTAAACATAAATCCACTCGAGGCAGCATCATTAGCAGTCGCAGCCACCTTAATCGGCGCATCTGGCTTCCGCTTTTTATAGTCTAGATAAGTAAGTCTGTCGTTAATGGTTACATCCACCCGTTTTTGTGCAAGCAGCTCAACGGCTTGCTGGAAGCCTTCTACACCTACAATATTAGCTCCATATTTTTTTGCTGTTTCACCATAGTTACTGGTCAACGATTGACCTGCATTTAACCCCTTAATATCTTCAAACTTTTTCACCCTGTCATTATCCTTATGAACAATGAGAACACCCGCTGAGGTTATATATGGATCGGAAAAATCGTATTTTTTCTGACGGTCTGGACGTATTCCTACTTCGTTTGCTATCATATCAAAACGTTTGGCATCTAGTCCTGCAAATATGGCATCCCACTGCGTTTCTTTGAAATCTGCTTTAACATTAAGTCGTTTCGCGATTTCTTTTGCTAAATCAACATCAAATCCAGTTAGATTTCCGCTCGTATCATGAAAGGTAAACGGAGAATAAGTTCCTTCAGTCCCGATGGTTATTTTTCCATCGTCTTGAATCTTTTTTAATAAATCTTGGTTATCTTTGCCTTTGTTATCCGCACTTTTCGTGTTGGCAGCTCTCTTTTCATCCTCTTTCTTGGCCTTCTCATCATCTTTCCCACATGCAGACACTATCAACATAAAGCTTAGTAAGAGAACAAAAAGCATCGTAAGTTTCTTCATTTTTCAATCCCCCTATTAATTATTGCCTCATTTAAGCCATTTACGATTATCTTACCCAGCCAGTACATAATCATGTATACCCCAATGAAACTGACTTCAACAAAAAAAACCTATCAGCTAATCTGATAGGTTAAGCGGATAATGCCCTTTTTGCTTCTGCTTTTGCTGCCATTCTTCTTTTTGTTAATATTGGTTTGTAAAAAAGGATTCCGCTCGCCAGTAAAATCATTCCCCAAGTGAATGTTTTTATATCTGCCGTACCTGCAATAATGACCCAAATGGAATAAATGGTTGCCACTAGAGCAACAATTCCATCCGTCACTCTTGCTTTTACACCATTATAGGTATCACCTGTGACAACTAATTTCAGCTGATAAACAGATGAAATTAGATACGGTACTAAATAAGCTAACGTTGCGATCACAATGACAAAATCAAATGCACCGGAAATAGACTTTGAAACAATAGAAAAAATGAATAGTTGACCAATACCATTTGAGACAATCAGCGAAAACAATGGCAGGCCTTTCTTATTTTCTTTTAAGAAAGCAGGAAGAAACACTCCTTGTTTTGCTGCTTGATAAGGAACTTCCGCACTTAACATGATCCAGCCAATTGCTGATCCAAATATACTAATCAATCCAATACCAGCTAATAGTTTTCCACCAATAGGTCCTAAAACGGATTGAATGGCATCAATTAACGGTTTATCTGAATGAATGAGTGTGTTTTGATCTAACATTCCCATCACGAGTGTACTAATACCAACATAGATACCAAGTGCAATAAATAATCCAAGAATCGTTGCCCGTTTTACATCAATTTTTCTTCTTGCACGAGAGGCAAACACCATAGCCGATTCAACGCCAATGAACGCCCATAATGTATTAACGGCTGCCCCTTTTATTTGGCTCATAATACCAATCGCATGACCCGACTCATCCATTCTGGGTGCCATAAACGGAAGAATATTACTTTTTTGAAAGGCAAATAAGCCAATCACAATAAATAAAACAAATCCGGCCACTTTAGCTGCAGTTGCAGCAAAGTTTATTTTCCCTGCACTTTCCATGCCAAGCAGGATAATAAAGTGAGTACCCCATAGTAACAAGCTGCACACTAGGAAACTAAGTCCATTGCCGACCTGAACGGTGAAGCCTCCCACTGTGAACCACTCTGCTCGGCTTGTCAAAATGGGGAAAAATGTCGATAAATAGCTAGCGAAGGTTGTAATCAGGGCCACATTTCCTGATAGATTTCCAACCCAGTAACCCCATGTTGACATAAACCCAGATAATGTGGAGGCATGTGAACCTGGTTTAAATAATTCTTTAGCATAAATCTGTGGTCCACCTGTTAAGTTTGGTTTCCGTGTCGCAAGGTTTCCAAAGACAAGGGCCAAAGTTAAAACCCCAAAACCTGTTACTAGCCATGCAGCGATTACACCTGCTGGACTTGCCGCTTCTGATAATGAGCGTGGCAGCATAAAAATTCCCGAGCCAATCATATTTCCAATTACAAGGGCTGTTAATACCCACAATCCTAACTTATTTGAATTTCCCACAGAGTACCCCCCTCTAAGATGAAGTTATATTAAGATAGTATTATGTTCTAAATTCAGTATGCATAATTATAAATCAACCTTACTAAATATAAGTTCTACGTCAATTTATGTCAATGGAAATTTCTATCTCACAAAAGTAGTAACAATAAAAAAAGTCAAAAAAAAATGCAATCAATCAACCATTGATTACATGACTATTTTATGAAAAGTTTTCTTTTCTTCCTGCAGAGTGTTTCGGGGAACAATACCTGGATCCACTCCAGTCATATCTATGACCATACCAATTATAACTGTTTTTTCGTCCTCTTCCAATAATGGTTTAATGGAAATAAGGAAGGTTTTTCCTTTGAAATTGATTTCAAACCGGATACTCTCCTGCAGGCTGACCGCTAAACGGCAATATTCATTTAAAGTTCTATTATTGGGTGAAAACACCTCTGAGATTGGTTCACCGGTCAATTCCTGATGATTGATCCCCATCTTCTCAAGTAATTCCCCCTCACTATGTGTAAGGATAAATTCGCCTCCTTGTTTATCCGCTGTAAAAATAAACCCAGGCAATCCCTTAAACCTCTGCGAACTATCTTGTTCACTTTTTACCTTCTCTTGATCAGGAAAGTAATAACTTTTCAAAATAAAGTAAAATCCGATCGCTTTAAAAATGTGTCCTGTAAAATTGTCAAGATCAAAGACACTCTGATAAATGGTAAAGACAAGTTCTGATAAAAGTAAGAAAACAAAAGCTAGAGCCAATGACAATTTTGCTTCACGTTTTTCTCCGGAGTATTGGTATAGGGTAACAACCAAAGAGATAAATTGAATAAAGCTGATGGCATATTCAAGTCCATTTTTTAAAATTGTTGTCCCTTTTCCTTCCACGACAAGGACGGGCAGGCTTTTTCCATAGCAAATAATGATAAACAAAATGATAGCAGCTGAGATGATACCTGCTAGAAAAATCAATAAACGAAAATCTCTCTTCAACTTTTTATCAGGAAAAATGATAAAGACTAGAATAAAAATAGATTGTACAATTCTGGCTGATACCCAAAACCAAGTAGCTTTTGAAACCGAGCTGTCTGTAAAAAAATACGGCATTCCTTTATAGGATAATGAATGAAACATATCAAGAGTTCCTATCAAGAAAAATGTATAGGATAACAGGAGCATCTTAGCGGAATGAGTTGTACCATAACTCTTTAACCCGTAGAGGAAGATTGCTGCCGAAATGGAGATGCTAAAACTTTCCAAAAGTGTATGAAATCCAATATAATTTGCAGGGTTGTAGAAGGAAATGATTTGTGACTGGTATAAATGGATGGCCATTAGGAAGAAAATAGCTAACACTGAAAACATTAGAAATTTAGTTTCCGTTAATTTCATTCATGCATCCTCCCATCACAGGTATTTATTTTCATTATAAAGTCTGTTTATGAAGGGAAACGAGTTTAGTTGTAGCGTTTTTATGAATTTTTTGATAAAAATTACCATACCAATTGAGATGTAAAAATATAAGAGACTGCCATCTATCTGACAGTCCCTCCCCTCAAATTACTTCCACCATTCATCAAACATGCTGGCCGGAAGTCTCCGCTTATGTTCAGTCACCATGTAGCGTTTTTCGACCTTCTCTGCAATCTCTTCAGAGACAGTTTTTCCTTCTAAATAATCATCCAATTCATCATAAGTAATTCCTAATTCGGTTTCATCTGCCTGCCCTGGTTTTTGGTCAAGTAAGTCGGCTGTTGGTACCTTTAAATAAAGGCGCCCGTCTGCTCCAAGCTCTTTAAGGAGAGCTTTGCCCTGTCTTTTGGTTAGGCCAGTGAGCGGAAGAACGTCGGCACCGCCATCCCCGTATTTGGTGTAAAAACCCGTTACAGCTTCAGCTGCATGATCGGTCCCTATGACAAGCAGCCCTTCCATACCGCCAATTGCATATTGAGCAATCATTCTCATTCTCGCCTTTACATTCCCTTTATGATAGTCACTTAAAGGCTCACCTTTAATACTGCTGTTATACTCCGATTGAACTTCGTCTACTGCCCCTTGAATATTAAAAACCTCTTCCCGGTCTGCACGTATAAATGCTAATGCAAGTTTGGCATCTTCCTCATCCTGTTGGATGCCATATGGAAGCCGCACAGCAACAAATAGGGCTTCTTTTCCTTCCTTTCGCAGTTCCTCCACTGCGATTTGGGCAAGCCGCCCAGCTAGTGTCGAGTCCTGACCGCCGCTGATTCCTAAGACAAAGCCCTTTGCTTTTGTAATTAGCAGATAATTTTTTAAAAAATCAATTCGCTTCCGAATTTCCTGTTGTGGTTGAATGGTTGGAGAAATATGTAACTCCTTCATAATTTGCGCTTGTAAACTCATTTATTTACCTCCTCACCAAAAATTGATATAAATGTAATGTACCACATTTGTCACATTTTAACTAAATCCAAGGAACAAAATGACGATATTGGACAAAATATTAAAAACAACAGGAGGAATTCTGATGAATGCAAAAACGTGTAATGAATCAAGAGTAGTGAGAACAAGCAGGATTTTTCCTAATGATGTGAATAACCATAACACCTTATTTGGTGGAAAGTTAATCAGTGATATTGATATGATCGCATCAATTTCAGCAACAAGACATTCTCGAGCAGAATGTGTCACGGCCTCAATTGATTCGGTAGATTTCCTTAGCCCTATCACACCAAAGGATTCCGTTTGTATTGAAACCTTTGTCTCTTCAACAGGGACTTCATCAATGGAAATCTTCGTCAAAGTAATTGCCGAAAATCTAATTTCTGGTGATCGAAAAATTGCTGTTACAGCCTTTTTAACCTTTGTAGCTTTAGATGAACATGGAAAACCAACCAAGGTTCCTGGGATTATTCCCGAAACAGAGGAAGAGAAAAAGCTTTATGAAACGGGTAAAGAACGGGCAGAAAAACGTAAGGAACATCGAAAAAGCAGTAAAGAACTAGCCAATATTCTTACCATCCATAAACCATGGGAATAAGTTTACTCCTTCTTAGGTGCAAAAAGGTTCGCGGAAATCTCCGCGAACCTAGAATATGTTTAACAGTAGTCATGCATATCTATTCCATTATTTCTTTGTTACCTCTTCTTTTTTCGATACTTGCCACGTCATGACATCATCTTCTTCATCAATCTCAATCGTAACATCAACAACTCCCTTTTCAGCCATGATTCTTTCCTCAAGACGGTCTTTAATATCATCAGCTTCAGCAACCGTCATCGTTGGGTCTATTTCAATTTCTAATTCTACATGCAGGTCTTCGCCTTCTTTGATGACGGTAATGTCTTGAATATCCTTTACATCAGGATCATTCATTACCAACAAACCAATGCGGCTTTCCATTTCCTCATCCGCTATTCCGATTACCCCGGCAGCATTATCTAAAAAGACCTTCCCTACTACAAAGAACATCATTGCACCGATAAGGACGGAGGCAATTCCCTCTAATTGATGAAAATCTGTGTAGTGGGCAATGACAACAGCAATAATAGCTAATAATCCGCCTAAGGTGGCTACAGAATCCTCCAAAAATACAAGCTTTGTGGCTGGTTTTGCTTTCCCCAAATTAGCTAAGCTTTTAAAAAATACATTAAATCCGCTTGCTTCGACCTCAACCTCATGTAATATTTCTTTCATTGCTTTGAATAAAACAAACATTTCAAGAAGGGTAGCCACAACTAAAACACTAATATTAATCAAAAATCCTCCCGATTTTGTGGGGTGGATAATATGATGGTATCCTTCTTTTATTGTTTCAAAAGCCATAATGCCAACAATTAAAACCGCCCCAAGGAGCACAAGGTTTACTAACCGCCCAAAGCCGTTCGGATACTTTTCCGTTGGTGCCTTCTTACTTAAGGCCGAACCGACAAAGACAAAGAACTGATTGGCCGCATCTCCAAGACTGTGCATGGTTTCGGCAAACATCGCGACATTACCTGTGAACATAAAGGCAACGCCCTTTATGACCGAAATAATCGTATTAATCACAGCTGCAAGCAGGGCAGATTTATTTCCACGTTTTAATAATTGTACTATTTCTCCCATCGAATCCTCTTCTCTTTATAAAATTAGATCGCTTTTCATTAATATTTTCTAAAATTACTTATTTCATGAAAGTATTTTCTAACAGTGAAGGCCACGAGCAATAACCCCCGGCCCCCTCATGTAGCATGTTCATTACGCGCGTTTCAAGACACTGTATAAACGTTTATTTCTTTCATTTTGTTCATCCTCAGATGCCAAATCGTATTTCTTCAAAAGATGAAACACTTCATTTAAGAGCTCCTGTGTATGATCCTTTTCAAAAAAATAATTGAAGAGTATCTTCATTTCTTCAGGTAAAAAGGTCTCCTGAGATTCGTATTTCTTTTTTACATCTTCCTTCGAGTGGTTTAATTTGCATTCGCTCATCCGTAACATTCTCCTTGTTTTCTATTTACTTTTAGAATAACAAAAAAAGCCCATTGGATGGGCTTTTTCATTAAACTTTTTTACTATCCGTCACTTCTAAAACGTCCAATAGGAAGACAAACACTGGAATACCAATAATTAAACCCCAAACACCAAAAAAGTGCTCAGAGAATATCAAGACAATGAATGTATAGAAAACAGGCAGATTTGTCTTTGAACTCATTAAATTAGGATTTAAGATATAAGCCTCAATCCCATGAATAATCGCAATCGCAATTGCCACATACAACACCTTAATCATGCCGCCAATACTGTAGGCGATGATAATGAGCGGGATTAAGGAAATAATTACCCCTGCAACAGGGATTAAACCTAATATGAAAATCATAATCGACAGCCCGCCAAGCTGTGGAAAATCCAATAACCATAGAAAAATAGTTGTAAGCGTACAGTTTACTAAGGCAATGATTAGTTGAGCCTCAATTACTTTTCCAAATGTTCCTACAAACTTATGAGCAAAAAATTCAATTTCTACATAGATAGAAGAAATTTTGCTTGTTCTAAATTTCTTTGTAAATTCAATTAACCGTGGTTTTTCTAATAAGCAAAAGATGCTAAGCAACAACGCAAGTAATACTTGTAACGTAATACTGCTTATATCAGTGAAGTACTTAATTAAAAACGTGAAACCTTGTTCCAAATAACTTGAGATCTGAACTTCCTCTATTCGACTAACCAAATAATTTAAAATAATATTGTCATGCTTGGATGTGTAAAAAGCGGTTAGCTGCTTGATGAGTGCGGTAATTTCCCCAACAATCATCGGCAGATACATGACTAAACAATACGACAGTAAACCAACAATACATGCATATGAAATGACCACAATCAATTTACGATTAAGCGGAATCTTCTTCTCAATAAATTGAACAAGACGGTCCATTAAAAAAGTAAATATAAAGGTAAGTAAAATCAAATTAATCATGGATCTCATCGCATATAAAATAAGCGCAATAAATACAAAAATAGATATCCTTTTAAATCCGCTGCTCTGCAATAGTTTATTTATCATAGGTAATTATCAAACCCCATTAATTTACTAGTAAAAGATTAGAAAATATTTTGAATACAGACTAATTATATCAAACATATATCTATTTTGTCCGTAATAGATTGTTTTTAATTTTTAAATTGAAATGGGGGCATGGAGCTATCGATCGCTTTGCCTTCAAATCCTTGACTAGTTAGGTAATCTAGGAGCTGTGGCAAATTAGCTAAGGTTTCTTTTCTTTCGTGCAATAGTATAATAATCGGCCCATTATGGTTGGCCATTCTGTTTAACTGTTCTTTAACACTATTGACATACCTGGCATCTCTATAATCCCAGTCTCTGCTGTCAATATTCCAATCCCACATCAAATATCCTTGATCATGAACCGCCTGTCTATACTCGGCTGTCATATGTGGCACACTGCCATACGGTGTTCTCATAATATAGGAATCAACCCCTGATATTTCTTTCAAGGTGTTCCGATTTTGCGTTAATTCAGCAATAATTGAATCCGCTGACGCATAAAAAATCTTTGGATTATGTGAAACACTATGGAGACCTACCGTCTCACCAGACTGAACCATTAATTTTACTGCTTCAGGATACTTGCGAATATTACCGTCAATCATAAAAAAGGTTGCTTTATAATGATATTTTTCTAAATTGGCGATAATTTCACCGGAATATGCCGATGGCCCATCATCAAAAGTTAAATAAATCGTTTTCTTTGCACCAGAGGCAGCGTTAGCCGGCTGAGTAGTCGTTTGATTAGGCTGACTCTGATCTGGCTCCTTAGTTTGTGGTTGTGGTGATTCTGGATCATTCGCGGCAGGTTGCTGCACGTCGGGCTCTGTGGCAGCTGTTTGCCCTTTGCTATTCTCACGGTCTTGCTTATTCACCCACTGTTTAGCTTTCTCCTGCTGTTGCTGGATTATTTCTTTTTCCTGATTTAAATCCTTTGTGTCTCTCTTTATGGTCTCTGGGGCAAGACCTTTCGCATACGCCCGATTGATAGATTCATTTTTTTGATGATTAATAGGTTTACTTGCCGCATTGGCCTGAAAATAATTGCTCACAATTATTCCTGCAAACAAGAATCCAATCGCAATAATAACGATTAATGCCCCTTTAGACCACCCGTTTTTTCGGTTCCCCATGGTACATACCCTCTTTGATGTTTTTTCCTTTTTTTATTATAGACGATTTACCCGCCCATTTGTTACAAATTTATTAAAAATATTACAAAACTATTAAATCAGTTACTTTGACAAGTATAGACAAATATTTCTGTTTTTCGATTGGAAAATTTACAACTTTTTACCAATCTATTATACCAATAATCACCTAAAAATGGTGGTTACCAAAAAAAATAATTCAGAAATTTCAAAAGGCAGGACAGGCAAAATCTTTTATGGAATGTCATACATATCATTGTATGAGATTTTCCTTTTTCCTGTTTTGTGTTGTCCTGTATATAAATGGAGGTGAAATTTATGTCAGGTGGTCAAAAAGCATTATTCTACATTTTATCAATCCTTATCCCTATTGTTGGACTTATTTTAGGAATTATTTGGATGAATGATCAGGATCCTGAAAAGAAAGCCGTAGGAAAAAACTGTTTAATAATTGCCATCGGTGTCACCGTATTAAGCTGTATCTGTTGGTTTGCACTTTCCGCCTTCTCCTTTGCACCTTTTATGTCGGGCTACTAAGAAAAGCGGAAGCGCCCTTTATATTTATTTAAAAAGTAAAAACCCAATTCATTTAAATGAATTGGGTTCATGATTATTGGAGTGATGTTCGTTGACTTTATATCTACTACATTTCTTTGGAAAAGCCATTTGCCATCAACTTATAGATCGTTCACTCCAAATCTCGGGCCAAACACTTTCCGTGTGTGCCCGGGATACTGGTATTTACCTGGGTATTTCTTCCACACTAGCCTATTTGTTTTTTTTCAAACGAAACAAACCCCTGACGATTCCATCGATTAAGGTCAGTTTTTTCCTTTTATTATGTATGAGTTCAATGATGTTGGATGGTGCTGGATCCTACGCCCATTTATTTGAGAGCAATAATATCAGAAGATTGATAACAGGCATTTGTTTTGGTTTTGCCCTGCCATATTTCCTTTACCCATTGCTTTCAACAAAAGTGATTGATTCAAAAAATGAACCAGTCGTCATGCATGTAAAAGATTTGCTTATACCACTGTTACTATGCAGCATCCTTGGAGTGTTGACCTATTGGGGAAAACTGTCGTTTTATGTGATCGATAGTTTACTTATTGTAATGGTAATCACCTGGTTCAGTCTATTGAGTTCATTTTTATTTTCATTCATTCCTAACCGATATCTCAAATGGCCAGTATCAATCTTTAGCAGTCTCCTATTTCTTACTGTGCTTTCTTTGCTGCACGGCTATGTCTTAGCTTGAGCCGTTGCATCTCTATTTTTACTATGCTTTTAACTGGATTTCTCTTTTTGGGGGGAATCTTTTTTTGCTAATTTTTTCATTTTAATTCTTGACAAAAGGATGCCTGCAAACTTAAACCTTGATATTTGGTAAGTTCACGATTTATACATACCATTTAAGCGTCATTGGCAATATGATGGTAATGAGGAATCTTATAGAAAGTGAGTTTGCCATATGAATAAAGAGATGAGATTGCAAACGATTTCGAAATTGATCTCTGAGCAAGAGATTAAGACACAGGAAGAACTTGGACAATGGCTTACCGATAGCGGCTTACAGGTAACCCAGGCAACGATCTCAAGAGACATCCGTGAGCTTAAACTGATCAAGGTTCCCTCAAAGGATGGCAGCTTAAAGTATAGTTTTAAAATGGATCAGGAGTATGTCATATCTGAAAAGCTTCGCCATAAATTGCGGGATGCTCTTATTAGTATGGAGGTTATTAACTATTTTGTGATTATTAAGACACTGCCTGGACATGCCCATGCTTTTGGGGCACTGCTTGATTCCATTGAACTAGAAGGTAAAGCGGGAACCATTTGCGGAAATGATACCTGTTTAATTATCTGCCGTTCCCCTGAAGAGTCTGAAAGAATCAAGCAGCAAATTGATCTACTTCAAGATTAATATTCAATACCATTCACACGGAAAGGAGAGACCATGGTGCTCAACTCAAATGTGATAAAAATGGATGTGCTTGCTGATTTACAGCAATTTGATGTTTTTTCTTACATAACCACAAAAACATTACAATCCTATCTACCTCATTTTTATTTTAGAAGCTACAAAAAGAACCAATGTCTCTTTATGCAGGGAGACCCGCGGGATAAAATCTTTTTTTTACTTGATGGCTATGTTATGTATGAACGCGCTAGTGAAGAAGGCAGTATGCTCTATTTAGATTTCATTAAAAAAAATCAAATGTTCCCTTATGGAGGAATTTTTCAGGATCAGATTTACCAGGATACAGCGATAGCCGTTACTGACGTGCATTTATACTTTATCCAAACCCATGTCCTAGAGGAACTCCTAAAAACAAAGCCAAAGCAATTACTGTTTATTATTAATAAACTCTCAGAAATTCTGAATCTTCATCAGAAACGTGTACAGCGAATCCTTATTCCCAATGCGCAAGAACGCGTGCTGCATTCCCTGCAATATTTAATGGATGATTTAGGTGTGCGGGATGGTACAGAAATCGTTATTCCCTGCCCTCTGACTGCAGCCCACATTGCTAAAATCTCAGGGACAACGAGGGAAACCGTTAGTCTCTTAATCAACCAATTAAAGAGAGAAAAAATCATTTCCAATACTGCTAAAAAAATTAGGTTTCATTATCCCGATTATTTTAAAGAAATATAGTTAAGACCAAAAAGCTGGCTCTAGTGAGTCAGCTTTTTTGATTGACCGTTATGAATTTTCATAATTTTAGAACTTTATCTGTGAACATAATATGACATCCAACTATTATTCAAGCTTCTACCTTTGAATCTGAACCCTTTGTATGAATCTATACATATTTATACGATTTAATTTATGGACTCGACAAAAAAACGTTAAGATTATTACATTTTGTTTGTAAGGGATCTTACAAAAGAAAAGGCTTACATTGCGTAGAATGAAGGTGTAGCAAGGATATTTAGGAAAGAGGAGGAAAAAGGATGAACAGTATTGCTGAACTCACTTCGCAACGGGAAGTCCCTGCAAAATTAAAGCACCCGATCCATGTTACTTCTGAAATCGGTACGTTACGAACGGTTCTATTAAAACGGCCAGGAAAGGAAGTTGAAAATCTAACACCTGAATACTTACAAAGACTTTTATTCGATGATATTCCTTATTTACCAATTATCCAAAGAGAGCATGATTATTTTGCCGAAACATTAAAAAACCGAGGCATAGAAGTTCTATACCTCGAAAAATTGGTTGTTGAAACCTTAAGCAATGTAGACATAAAAAAACAATTTGTTGATGATATTTTACGAGAAAGCAAGGCCAATGTCAACGGGGCAGCAAAGGTGTTAAAAGAGTACTTACTCTCTTTTTCTACCGCAGACATGGTTGACAAAGTAATGAGTGGAATCCTTAAAAGAGAGATCGAACCAGAGAAAAAATCGCATCTCTATGAATTTATGGAAGACCACTATCCTTTTTACCTAGACCCAATGCCCAATCTTTATTTTACGAGAGACCCAGCTGCAAGCATTGGAAACGGGTTGTCGATTAACAGAATGCGTGAACCCGCCCGGCGCCGCGAATCGTTATTCATGCAATACATTATGAACTATCATCCGCGCTTCGCCGGTCATGATGTGCCTGTCTGGCTCGACCGTGACTTCGGCTTTTCGATTGAAGGCGGTGATGAACTTGTTCTGAGTGATGAAGTCATTGCAATAGGTGTTTCAGCGCGTACTTCTGCTCGTGCCATTGAAAAGCTAGCCCTTAACTTATTTAGAAGACAAAGCTCTATTAAAAAAGTAGTAGCAGTTGAAATTCCAAAATGCCGAGCTTTCATGCATCTAGATACAGTCTTTACCATGGTCGATTACGATAAGTTTACGATCCATCCTGAAATCCAAGGACCTCAAGGCAATATGAATATCTACATTCTTGAAAAAGGGTTCGATGATGAACATGTCAACATCACACATCGCACCAATCTTCAAGAAACGTTAAAGGATGTTTTACATCTTAGCGAGTTAATCTTAATCCCATGCGGAGGCGGGGATGAAATCGCGGCTTCCCGTGAGCAATGGAATGATGGTTCTAATACCTTAGCGATTGCCCCGGGTGTCGTGGTCACCTATGACCGAAATTATATCTCCAATGATTTATTACGTCAGCATGGAATCGAAGTAATTGAAATTCAAAGTTCAGAGTTGTCACGGGGCCGTGGGGGCCCACGCTGCATGAGCATGCCGATTGTTCGAGAAGATTTAAAAAATTTGTAGATAACAAATCTAACTAATAATAAGGAGAATGATAACAATGTTAATGACTGCCCCTAATTTTTATGGAAAAAGCTTTCTTTGTGAAAAAGATTTTTCAAAGGAAGAGTTTGTTTATTTAATAGATTTAGCGATGCGATTAAAAGATGAGAAGAAACACGGAATTCCTCACCGTTATTTAGAAGGGAAAAACATCGCCTTACTATTTGAAAAACCTTCTACTCGCACGCGCTGCGCTTTCACGGTTGCATGTGTCGATCTTGGCGCACACCCTGAATATTTAGGAAAAGACGATATCCAACTGGGCAAAAAAGAATCGATTGTAGATACTGCCAAGGTGTTAGGCCGGATGTTTGATGGCATTGAATTCCGCGGTTTTGAACACAAAAAGGTAGAAATGTTAGCAGAACATTCTGGTGTTCCGGTTTGGAACGGCTTAACCGATTTATGGCATCCAACCCAAACTCTCGCCGATTTCTTAACCGTGAAGGAAAACTTTGGCCGTCTGGAAGGAATTAAATTTGTCTATGTTGGCGACGGTAGAAATAATGTGGCTAACAGCCTGTTAGTTGGCGGAGCACTAGTTGGGATGGATGTTCGCATTTGCGCGCCAGAATCTTTGTTCCCTGCCCCTGAAATTGTAGAATTGGCACAAAATTTAGCAATGCAATCAGGTGGTCGTGTAACAGTTACAGCCGATGTCGCAGAAGGTGTTGCTGGGGCAGACGTTATTTATACAGATGTATGGGTATCCATGGGAGAAGAATCGAAGTTTGCGGAAAGAATTGCCCTTCTCTCTCCATATCAAGTAACGATGGATTTGGTGAATAAAACAGGCAACGACAAAATGATTTTCCTTCACTGCCTGCCAGCCTTCCATGACCAAGAAACGCTTTACGGCAGAGACATTTATGAGAAACATGGGCTTGCCGAAATGGAAGTAACCGATGAGGTATTCCGCAGCGAACATTCCAAAGTGTTTGATCAAGCAGAAAACAGAATGCACACGATTAAAGCTGTGATGGCAGCAACGCTGGGGCATATAGAGTAAATGACTTTCCTTTAGAAGTTCAAAGTGCCCGTTGGAGCTAAATTTTTCCTTCGACGGGCACTGTAAGAGGTTCACAGGTCCCGTTTGACTGATATTCTACCTTCGACGGGCACTATGAGAGGTTCACAGGTCCCGTTTGACTGATCTTCTTCCTTCGACGGGCACTATGAAAGGTTCACAGGTCCCGTTTGACTGATCTTCTTCCTTCGACGGGCACTATGAGAGGTTCACAGTTCCCGTTTGACTGATCTTCTTCCTTCGACGGGCACTATGAAAGGTTCACAGGTCCCGTTTGACTGATCTTCTTCCTTCGACGGGCACTATGAGAGGTTCACAGGTCCCGTTTGACTGAATTTCTTCCTTTGACGGGCACTATGAGAGGTTCACAGGTCCCGTTTGACTGATCTTCTTCCTTCGACGGGCACTGTAAGATCATTTAACTAAATAACCAGAAATGACGGAGGTTTAGCATGGACAACATCACCGAAGCTTTATTATCAGAACTTCGAAAAATAGAAAACGATTATCATCAAGCATTGATGCAGTTAATCGAAATTCCTAGTGTAATTAATGAAAATGAGAGTGATGGTCCATTTGGAAAGAATATAGACTTAGCCCTTCGAAAAACACTCGTGATTTGCCAACAACTGGGGTTTCAGACGTATTATGACCCAAAAGGCTATTACGGCTACGCTGAAATTGGGGACGGGACTGAAATGATTGGTATCCTTGGACATCTTGACGTCGTTCCGGCAGGCAGTAGTGAAGAGTGGAATACCCCTCCATTTCAAGGAATAATCAAGGATGGAAACATGTATGGCCGAGGAACCCAAGATGACAAAGGCCCGACACTTGCCGCACTCTTTGCTGTCAAAGCTTTAATGAATCTAGGCGTTTCTTTTCCTAAGAGAGTTCGATTTATTTTTGGCACAGATGAAGAAACATTATGGCGCTGTATGAATCACTATTGCGAACTGGAAGAGATTCCAAGCATGGGCTTTGCCCCTGACTCTGTCTTTCCGCTCGTGTATGCCGAAAAAGGTTTACTGCAGGTGCAATTAGAAGGGAAAAATGAATCTGACCTCCGAATCAGAGCTGGCAATTCATTCAATGCGGTGCCTGACACCGCTTCATATTCAGGAGGGAAACAAGAGTTAAAAGCTGCCTTGAATGAGTTAGGATTCTCCTTTGTCACAACTGAAAATGAAATCGTTGTTATTGGAAAGGCTGTTCATGCTCAAGTAACGGAAAAAGGAATAAATGCGATTAACCGTTTGGTAATGGGATTGAAGAAAGTTGGTTACACGTCTAAAGCCATTGATTTCGTTACGGATTTCATCAACGAAGATCCGTTTGCTGTAAAAATTTTTGGTGAACTTGAGGATGACGTTTCAGGTAAATTGAAGTTCAATGTGGGAAAAATTGAGTTAACGGAAGAAGTCGAAAGGCTATCTATAGATATCCGCATTCCTGTGACTGTGGATAAACAGGTCATTGTTGATACCCTTTCACATGCAGCAAAGAAGTATGGCCTCGCCTATAAAGAATTTGATTATCTAAAATCAATCTATGTACCAAAAGACCACTTTTTAATTCAAACATTAATGTCTGTCTACCAAGAGGTAACCGGTGATTTGGTTTCAGAACCAATCTCTTCCGGTGGAGCCACATATGCAAGAGCCATGGACAACTTCGTAGCATTTGGTGCTATTTTTCCCAAACAGACAAAAACAGAACATCAGCCAAATGAGCACATCGAATTAGAGCAAATGTTTAAAGCCATGCTTATTTATGCAAAAGCCATCTACCAATTAACCCGATAGATTTTATCTATAACTTATGGGGGAATTTTTATGAAAAAGTTGACGATGCCAAGCGCTTATACATTGTTATTTATGATTATTGTTGTTATTGCTGCCTTAACCTGGGTTATTCCAGGTGGTCATTACGATACCATTGTTGATAAAGCAACCGACCAACAAATTCCTGTAGCCGGAACGTACCAACAACTCGCAGAAGCTAAACAAACACCACAAGGATTATGGGAAGTCCTCAACGCTCCAATTAATGGATTCTTTGATGCCAAAGATATCGCGTTATTCGTTCTAGTGATTGGCGGTTTCCTTGGTGTGGTTATGAAAACGGGTGCTATTGATGCAGGGATCACCCGCGTGATTCGAAAATTAAAAGGCCGAGAGCAGTGGCTGATCCCCATCTTAATGGTTCTTTTTGCCATTGGCGGTTCAACCTATGGGATGGCAGAAGAAACCATTGCTTTCTATCCTATCCTGATTCCTGTGTTAATTGCAGCTGGGTATGATGCTTTAACAGCCGTTTCGATTATCGCGCTCGGAGCAGGGATCGGATGTTTAGGTTCAACGGTTAACCCGTTTGCAACCGGTATTGCCTCCGGATTTGCCGGCGTTTCGATTGGTGATGGGATGGGACTTCGCCTTATCATCCTTGTTGCAACGTTAATCGTGACCATCTGGTTTGTCATGCGCTATGCGAAAAAGGTAAAAGATGATTCATCTAAATCATTAATTGCCAATATGAAAGTGGAAAATGAGCAGCATTTTTTAACTCAATCAACTGAAGAAGTGAAATTTACTGGCCGTCATAAAGCCGTCCTTTGGGTGTTTGGGTTAACCTTCGTCGTGATGATTTTAGGGGTAATCCCATGGGCTTATAAATTTAATATTACTCTTTTTGAAGATATGACAAATGCAGTCGGAAAGGTTCCATTCATTGGTAAATTACTGGGCAGTATCATGCCGCTGGGTGACTGGTGGTTTGGCGAATTAACAATGCTGTTTTTAACATCTTCAATCATTATTGCCATCATTTACAGAATGGGAGAATTAGAGTTTACTAGTACATTCGTAAATGGAGCACGTGATTTATTGGGCGTTGCCCTGATTATAGGAATTTCACGCGGGATTACTGTTGTCATGGATGCTGGCGGTATGACAGCCACTGTCCTTCACTGGGGCGAAGGTATGTTAGAAAATATGGGATCTGTTCTATTTACGAACATCTCTTTCCTTTTCTACTTGCCATTATCCTTCCTTGTTCCTTCCACATCTGGACTGGCGACATTATCTATGCCAATTATGGCACCATTAGCCGACTTTGCTGGGGTGGGCAGAGATTTAGTGATTACCGCCTATCAAAGTGCTTCCGGAGTTGTTAATTTGATTACCCCAACAAGCGCTGTAATTATGGGCGCCCTTGCCATTGCACGGATTCCATATAGCACGTACTTAAAACATGTTTGGAAGTTAGTAGTAGTGCTATCGGTAATCGTTATGGTAATTATGAGCATTGCAACGATAATGAATTAGAAAAGCGGAATAAACCACTTTAAACCAACAAAAAATTAGCCAAAAAGAGGGCGATTCATAGATGAAAAAACAAAAAATAGTGATAGCGTTAGGCGGCAATGCAATTCAATCAGGTGATGCAACAGCACATGCGCAGCAGCTAGCACTTGAAAAGACTGCCAGGCAGCTGGTGGACTTTATTGAAAAAGGGATTGATATTATTATCTCCCATGGCAATGGTCCGCAAGTGGGAAATATATTATTACAGCAGGCCGCTTGTGATTCTGTTAAAAATCCAGCTATGCCGCTTGATACTTGTGGTGCGATGAGCCAAGGCATGATTGGGTATTGGATGCAAAACGCGATGGATAAGGTGTTGAAAGAACGCGGAATGGAGAAAAATGTCGTGACCGTTGTCACCCGTGTTGTGGTTGACCCAAATGACCCTGCCTTCTTGAATCCAACAAAACCAATTGGACCTTTTTACCACGAAGAGGAAGCAACCAAATTGATGGCTGAAACGGAGATGATCTTTAAGGAAGATGCTGGCCGGGGCTGGCGCCGGGTTGTTCCATCCCCTCAACCCGTCAGCATTCGTGAGCATTCGGTAATTAATTCCCTTGTTGAGCAAGGAAACATTGTAATTTCTGTAGGCGGCGGGGGTATTCCTGTCATTGAAACAGACAACGGTTTACTTGGCGTCGAGGCAGTAATTGATAAAGATTTTGCTTCGCAAAAGCTGGCTGAATTAGTCGATGCCGATGCCTTAATTATTCTTACTGCTGTTGACAATGTCTATATTGATTTTAATAAACCAACCCAAAAAAAATTAGAAGATATAAGTATAGAGGAACTGCAGGCGTATATCAGAAGCGGCCATTTTGCGGCGGGGAGTATGCTTCCTAAAGTTCAAGCAGCCATCAACTTTGCCACAACGAGCACAGAACGGAAAACCATTATTACCTCCTTAGACCAGGCTTTTAATGCGATAGATGGCAAGGCTGGTACAGTTATTACCCTAAAGGGTGCACCTGTTCTTGCATAGCGGAAACCCCCTCACTGAAAATTTGCCAGTGAGGGGGTTTTCAATGTAAGCATATAAATATGTATATAAAAAAGACCAACATTTCTGCTGGTCTTGTTATCCACCTATGTATGGTGGAGACGGCGGGACGTGCGTTTCCATGCTTTCGTCATGGCACTGACTATATCTTGAACCTGTTTTTAAAACAGGCCCTCTGGCGTTTTATGCGGAACATAAATTTACCACATCAAGGTAGAAGTTCTGCATCCTAGTACTACCATAAAATATGGCAGCCTATAAGTCGATACACGGCTGTTGGATTACTCCACATACCGCTCGGCATTGCCTTATCACAATTATGTGACGTAGGTTTCACCGATAAAGCCAGATTTTCACTTGTGTGTTACCACACAAGGCGACTAAATTACTAATCGAACCCGCGTCCAAAGATATCGGCACTTAAGCATCTACGAGTGTAGTCGATATATTGGCGTTTCGCTGAGCCTTTTGCCTATCGACCGGCGTCCGGTCAGCTAGCCTGGTTATTCTCTTCCTTCGTCCTCAGGCGGTGGACTCCGGCGTAGCCTACTAAGAGTGAGTCCGCTACCCTACCACATAGGCGATGGAGGGGCGAACAGCTATGCAGTTATTAAGCTGCGAAAGCTAAGTTGTTGTTAGTTTTGCCAGTTATGGCTTTGACGTTTTAACGAGGCCGATCCCCTCGACTCGCAACCTAAGCTCAAACTACCCCTGTCGAATCCGTAGCGTCCCCATATAAAATGAGCGTAAATCTACTTAAAGATTTAGCATCAGACGTTAGGATTGCTCCATGAATGTAAGAGCAAAAGTTTCAGCCGCTTAACTTAGCGACAAACTTATTATAACACACTTTGCATACTTTTCAATTGTAATTATTTGTAAAATAATTTCCAATTACATCTTTTGACGATCACGAAAAGCCCGCTCAATCTCACGCTTCGCTTCTTTCTGCTTGAGTGATTCGCGCTTATCATAATTCTTTTTACCCTTTGCTAACCCAATTAAAACCTTACAGAAGCCATTTTTTAAATAAAGTTTTAATGGCACTATTGCATAACCTGCTTCTTTTGTTTCCCCGAGCAGTTTATTGATTTCACGTTTATGAAGCAGCAACTTCCTTGTTCGCAATGGATCGTGATTAAAAATGTTTCCCTGTTCATAAGGACTTACATGCATCCCAAACAGAACCGCTTCCCCATTTTGAACTCGTGCATAAGCATCCTTCAAATTGACCTTCCCGGCACGAATTGATTTAATTTCTGTACCCTGAAGAACAATTCCTGCTTCGTATGTTTCTTCAATAAAATAGTCATGGTAAGCCTTTTTGTTTTGGGCGACTACTTTTCCTAAACCTTTTGGCATTTGTTTCACCTCAACTCTATGGACTTATTTTAGCAGAATCCATTATCCTATACAATGAAAAGCGTAAGCGCCCTGGTCAGCAGCGTATTGACCTGGAGCTGGATATAAATGAAAAGAGGCCCTTTGGCAGAGCCTCCTCCGTTTGTTATTTATTTTTCCGCTTGTTACTTTTGTTTTTTGGAACGTTATCGTAAAATTTTCGTTTCTTTTTAGGTTTAGCACCTTGAGAAGTACCGCCTGTTTCCGACTTTTGACCATTGCGATTCCGGCCTTGTTTTTGATCGCTGCCTTGTTTGTTTCGACGCGGCTTATGGGTCGTGCTGCCCGTGTTAAAAACCCTCGATGTCTCTGGTCTCTCACGGCGTGTCCCTTTCATGCCGACAATTTCAAAGTCAATTGAACGTTCGTCTTTATTAACTTTAACCACTCGAACCGTAATTTCATCACCAATCCGATACACATTACCGGTCCGTTCGCCAATCATCGCAAGATGGCGCTCATCATAACGGTAATAATCATCAGTCATATAGCTGACATGGACAAGTCCTTCAATCGTATTAGGCAGTTCTACAAACATACCAAAGTTGGTAACCGAGCTGATAATCCCGTCATACTCGACGCCAATCTTATCCTCCATGTACTCTGCTTTCTTCAAGTCATCGGTTTCGCGTTCAGCATCGACCGAGCGGCGCTCCATTTTCGAAGAATGATCAGCAATTTCCGGTAAACGGGCATTCCATTTTTCCCTGGTCGCTTCATCAAGCTTTCCTTCAATTAAATAGGTGCGGATTAAACGATGAACAATCGTATCAGGATAGCGGCGAATTGGCGATGTGAAATGGGTATAAAACTCTGTTGCTAACCCAAAGTGCCCAAGGCTTTCAGGGTAATATTTTGCTTGCTGCATGGAGCGCAGCATGACTGTAGAAATCACCATTTCTTCTGGTTTACCTTGCACCTCTTCAATGATTTCTTGAAGGGCTCGAGGGTGCACATCATTGGCAGTCCCTTTCACAATATAACCAAAGTTCGTGATAAATTCGAAGAATCGCCGTAATTTATCTTCTTTTGGATCTTCGTGAATCCGGTAAATAAACGGTACTTCGAGCCAGTGGAAATGCTCCGCAACGGTTTCATTGGCTGCGAGCATAAACTCCTCAATTAATTTCTCCGCGACCGAACGCTCGCGAATAACAACATCGGTTGGCTTTCCTTCCTCATCAACCAGTACCTTTGATTCTTTAAAATCAAAATCGATGGCCCCTCGCTTCATCCGCTTGTTACGGAGTATAGCGGCAAGCTCTTCCATCATTTCAAACATCGGGACAAGTGACTCATATCGGGCGCGAGTTTCTTCATCCTTATCCGTTAAAATCCGATTCACATCATAGTACGTCATCCGCTCCGTTGTTTTAATGACGCTCTGGAAAATTTCGTGAGAAACCACTGTCCCCTCTGGAGAAATTTCCATTTCACATGACAGAACGAGACGGTCCACCCTTGGATTTAAGGAACAAATTCCGTTTGATAAACGATGGGGAATCATCGGAATAACTCGGTCTACCAAATAAACACTGGTGGCCCTTTCCTCTGCCTCGACATCAATGGGTGTACCTTCTTTTACATAATAGCTGACGTCAGCTATATGGACACCAAGTTTATAGTTTCCATTGTCTAGTTTTGTTACAGTAACTGCATCATCAAGGTCTTTCGCATCAGCCCCGTCGATGGTCACAATTGTCTCATTTCGTAAGTCGCGACGATTGGCTAATTCACTCTCATCTATCGTATCTGGTGTTTCATTCGCTTGCTTTAATACATCATCAGGAAAAGCCATCGGCAAACCGTGCTTATGTATAATAGAGAGAATGTCCACACCTGGGTCGTTTTTATGCCCAAGAATTTCAATTACTTCACCTTCAGCACTTTTACGTCCCTCCGGATATGTGATCAACTTGACGACTACCTTATGCCCTTCAACTGCCCCTTTTGAAGCAGCTTTCGGAATAAAAATATCATTAGCAAACTTTTTATCATCTGGGATGACAAAACCAAAACTTTTGCTCTCGACATACGTCCCAACGACTTGTTGAACGCCTCGTTCAATGATCCGAATAATGCTGCCTTCACGGCGAGTTCCAGATGATTCGGAAGATACACGTGCTAAAACGATATCACCATGCATGGCTGTATTGGTTTCATTTGGCGGAATAAAAATATCATCCATTCCAGGTTCATCTGGTACCACAAACGCAAATCCTTTTGCATGACCAATCAACTTACCACGGATTAAGTTCATTTTTTGCGGCAGACCGTAGCGGTTGCTGCGGGTTCGAACAACAAGTCCCTTTTCTTCCATTTGGACAAGCGCTTTAACAAACTCTTTAAAGTCCCCAGAGTCCTGAATTCCAAATGCGGCTTCTAACTCCTGAACGGTTAATGGTTTATAAGCCTCATCTCTCATATATTGCAAAAGCTTATCAATATGCTTTTGAATGCTATCCTCCAAGCATATCCCTCCTTAGTGGGTGTTATATTAATCGTGCCAATCCAATTTTTCTAAAAAGGTAAAGACATCTTCATGTAATTGATTACGTTCTTTATCTAATGTAATTACATGACTTGATTCTTCATACCATTTAATATCCTTTTGGACTGACTCAATTTCGTTAAAAATAATGTTTGCACTTTCGGTATTAATCATTTTGTCATGCCTAGCCTGAACGACAAAAGTTGGCGCATAGATCATGTCTACATTTTCACGAACGTCTGCTATTAATTGTTGCAGTGCTTTTAACGTATTCATCGGTGTCTTTTGAAACTCATTCATTTCCAATTCTATCTGCTCGGTTGTTTTTCCTTCGTGTCTTTTATATTCGCGAGCATACTCAAGAACTCCTTGGTACATAACCTCTTCACTTTTTATATACATCGGGGCACACATAGGTACAATACCCTTTATAGGTACAGTGTATCCCAATTTTAAAGAAAATACGCCGCCAAGTGACAAACCAGCAACAGCAATTTCTTCATGTCCTTTATTTTTTAAAAAATTATACCCATCCATGACATCCTTCCACCAGTCCTCTGGGCCGGTGTGGACAAGCTCTTCAGGCGGCACTCCATGTCCTTTATAGTGAGGGGCATGACAGGTATAGCCCTTTTTTTCTAAGAAGCGTCCTAGCATACGGACATCGGCCGAGTTGCCGGTAAATCCGTGAAGCAGCAAGACCGCTCGTTTTCCTCCCTCAAAGGTAAATGGTTTGGGTGGTGCAACTTTCATCTTAAAAACTCCTTTTATTTCAATTCACTCATTTTAGTTTAAGCATTGTTGAGGTGAACATTCCAGAAAAAAGACTTGTGGTGTTTTCTTTAAAAATAAAAAACCCGGCTTTATGCCAGGTTCAGATTGTAGAAATTAAATTTTAAAATAAGTAACAGCAAGTGCAAGAATAAAGAATAATACCGATAATACCACTGTAATGCGGTGTAAGATTAAGTCAATTCCTCGTGCTTTTTGCTTACCGAATAATGATTCAGCACCACCTGAAATGGCACCAGATAATCCAGCGCTTTTACCCGATTGAAGCAAAACAACCGCAATCAGACCAATACTTACGATCACTAATAATGTTACGACAAATGCATGCATGTAAGCCACCTCCTGTTAGACGTACAATTCACAGTATATTAAATTTAACATATTATTTCCCTTTAGACAATAGTCGTTATTGTGACGGCTCTCGGGAAATAAAAAACCCCTGGCCAAGTGGTATTGCCACATAGTCAGAGGTTTCCATTAGATATTTGAAAAATTATTTTTTCAAGTTATAGAAAGATTTAAGTCCGTTGTATTGGCTTGTTTCGCCTAATTGGTCTTCAATGCGAAGCAATTGGTTGTATTTAGCCACACGATCTGTACGAGATGGCGCACCTGTCTTAATTTGACCAGCATTTGTTGCGACAGCGATGTCTGCAATTGTGTTATCTTCTGTTTCACCAGAACGGTGGGAAACAACAGCTGTATAGCCAGCACGTTTTGCCATTTCGATTGCATCTAAGGTTTCAGTTAACGTACCGATTTGGTTAACTTTGATTAGGATGGAGTTACCGATTCCTTTTTCAATACCTTCAGCAAGTTTCTTAGTATTTGTTACGAACAAGTCATCGCCCACTAATTGAACTTTTTTGCCAAGGCGCTCTGTTAATAATTTGTGGCCTTCCCAGTCGTTTTCATCTAAGCCGTCTTCAATTGAGATGATTGGGTATTTAGAAGAAAGTTCTTCGTACCAGTCAACCATTTCTGCTGAAGTCTTAACAACACCTTCGCCAGCAAGATGGTATTTGCCGTCTTCTTTGTTGTAGAACTCAGAAGATGCTGCATCCATTGCTAAAAATACTTCTTGGCCAGGCTTGTAGCCAGCTTTTTCGATAGCTTCTACAATCGTTTGAAGGGCTTCTTCGTTAGAGCCTAAGTTTGGAGCGAAACCGCCTTCGTCACCTACAGCTGTGTTAAGGCCTTTGCCTTTAAGAACTGTTTTTAACGTGTGGAAAATTTCAGCACCCATACGAAGTGCTTCTTTAAAGCTTGGTGCACCTACAGGCATGATCATGAATTCTTGAATGTCTACGTTGTTGTCGGCATGTTCGCCGCCATTCACAATGTTCATCATTGGTACTGGAAGTTGTTTTGCGTTAACCCCGCCAAGGTATTGATATAAAGGAAGTCCAACATATTCAGCTGCTGCACGTGCAACCGCTAAAGAAACACCTAGTATCGCATTTGCGCCTAATTTTCCTTTGTTTTCAGTACCATCTAATTCAATCAATGCATTATCTACGGCTACTTGATCAAGAACGCTGAATTCTTCACCCACAAGGTGTGGAGCAATAATGGTATTTACATTTTCAACGGCTTTTTGTACACCTTTTCCAAGGTAACGTCCTTTATCACCGTCACGAAGCTCAACTGCTTCGTATTCACCAGTAGAAGCACCACTTGGAACTAAAGCGCGGCCAAATGCACCTGATTCTGTAGTTACTTCAACTTCAATTGTAGGGTTACCACGGGAATCTAATACTTCACGAGCGTATACATCAATAATATATGGCATTTAATTTCTCTCCTTAAAAATAAATTATTTTATTAATGAAGTACCAGTCATTTCGGCTGGTTTTTCAACGTTTAACAAGTCTAAAATGGTTGGCGCTAAATCGCCAAGAATTCCGCCTTCACGGAGTTCTACACCTTGTTTCGTTACAATAACAGGAACAGGGTTCGTCGTATGTGCTGTCATTGGTGTACCTTCAAGGGTGACCACTTCATCGGCATTACCATGGTCAGCCGTCACAATGGCTGCTCCGCCCTTTTCAAGGATTAAGTCAACAATTTTACCTAAACATTCATCGACCGTTTCAATGGCTTTGATCGTTGGCTCTAACATACCTGAGTGTCCAACCATATCTGGATTAGCGAAGTTTAACAAAATGCAATCAAATTTATCATTTTTAATTTCATTGAGTAATGCCTCGGTTACTTCATATGCGCTCATTTCAGGCTGAAGGTCATAGGTAGCAACCTTAGGAGAATTAATTAAAATTCGTTCTTCTCCAGGGAATTTGGCTTCACGGCCACCGCTCATAAAGAACGTTACATGCGGATACTTTTCCGTTTCGGCAATTCGAAGCTGTTTCAAATTATTTTGTGATAATACTTCACCTAACGTATTATCCAAGTTTGTTGGTTTAAAAGCAACATATCCGTCTACTGATTCACTAAAGTGTGTTAAGCAGACAAAGAATAGATGCTTTGGATGCTTAGGTCCGCGGTCAAAATCACGGAAATCTTCGTTTGTGAATGTATTAGAAATTTGAATGGCACGGTCAGGTCGGAAATTATAAAAGATGACAGCATCATTATCTTGAATCGTTGCCACTGGCTGCCCATCTTCTTTTGTAATAACAGATGGTAAAACGAATTCGTCAAAAATTCCATGCTCATAAGAATCTTTTACAACATCTAATGGGTTCGAATAAGATGGTCCTTCGCCGTACACCATGGAACGATAGGATTTTTCAACGCGTTCCCAGCGCTTATCGCGGTCCATAGAGTAATAACGGCCGGAAATGGTTGCGAATTCACCCACGCCATATTCCTTCATTTTGTCCAGTGTCTGTTGAATATATGTCTCTGCTGTTTTAGGACCAACATCCCGCCCATCTAAGAAGGCATGGATATATACTTTTTCTACGCCTTCTTCTTTAGCAAGTTTCAGCAGGGCAAACATATGCTGAATGTGACTGTGAACGCCCCCATCAGACAATAAGCCAAATAAATGAAGGGCAGTCCCATGTTTTTTTACATGTTCCATTGCTCCTGTAAAGGTTTCATTTTTTTCAAATTCACCTTCACGAATAGCAATATTTACACGGGTTAAGCTTTGGTAAACAATCCGGCCGGCACCAATATTTAAGTGACCAACCTCTGAGTTACCCATTTGGCCTTCAGGCAGTCCAACCGCCTCACCTGATGCGGTTAAATGAGAATGTGGATAGGTGCTCCATAACCGGTCAAAGTTTGGCTTTTTCGCGTGTGCAACAGCATTCCCTTTTGTTTCATTCCTGCAGCCAAAACCATCAAGGATGATTAATGCAACTGGAGATTTACTCATACTGTCCTGCCTCCAGTAACTTTAAGAAAGATTGTGCTTCAAGGCTTGCTCCGCCTACTAATGCACCATCAATATCAGGCTGTGCCATATATTCTTTAATGTTTTCTGGTTTCACGCTGCCGCCGTATTGAATTCTTACAACATCGGCAACATCTTGAGAGAATTGCTGCGCAACCACTTGGCGGATATGGGCACAGACTTCGTTTGCATCTTGAGATGTCGATGATTTACCAGTGCCGATAGCCCAAATTGGTTCATAAGCAATTACTGTTTGTTTTACTTGATCTTCAGTTAGACCTGCCAATGCTTTAGCTACTTGATTGCCCACTAATTGATTGGTTTCACCGTTTTCACGCTGTTCTAACGTTTCTCCACAGCAAACAATTGGAGTTAAATTGTATTTAAATGCAGTAATCGCCTTTTTGTTAACAGACTCATCCGTTTCATTAAACATTTCACGACGTTCAGAATGTCCAATAATAACATATTGAACTCCTAGGTCAGCAAGAGCTTTCGGGCTGATTTCCCCAGTAAAAGCACCGCTTTCCTCAAAGTGCATATTTTGAGCACCAACTTTTACCTCACTGTCCTGTGTTACTTCAACAAGGCTTTGTAAAAATAATGCAGGTGCGCAAATAACAGATTCCATCTTATCGGAAGAAGGAACAAGCCCTTTTACTTCCTCTGCAAAACTTTTCGCTTCGGAAAGAGTTTTGTTCATTTTCCAGTTACCTGCAATAATTGGTTTACGCATGGTGACACATCCTTTCTTAGTACGTTTTATTGCAATTGTTTTTATTTTATATAATCTTTTCTATCCTAGCCAGCATTGTTAGGAAAGGTTCATACATTGTCCATTATTTATCGTTTAATGCGACAACCCCTGGAAGTGCTTTACCTTCCATAAACTCTAGAGAAGCGCCTCCGCCTGTAGAGATATGGCTCATTTTATCAGCCAAATTGAACTTTTCAACTGCTGCTGCTGAGTCTCCGCCGCCGATCACTGAGTATGTACCTTCTGATTGTGCAAGTGCTTCAGCTACAGCTTTTGTGCCTCCAGCAAACTTATCAATTTCAAATACACCCATAGGTCCATTCCAAATAACAAGTTTTGATTTTTGAATCACTTCGCGATAAATCTCAGCTGTCTTTGGACCAATATCAAGTGCTTCCCAATCAGATGGGATTTCTTCAATTGCGACCACTTTAGAATTAGCATCTGCAGAGAAATCATCCGCAATGACTGCGTCGACCGGCATGTAGAAATTAACACCTTTTTGTTTTGCTTTTTCCATAAAGGATTTTGCCAAATCAATCTTATCTTCTTCAAGCAAGGACTTTCCAATTTCATGACCTTGTGCTTTTACAAAGGTATAAGCAAGTCCACCGCCAATAATGAGGTTATCTACAAGCTCAAGAAGGTTTTCGATAACGCCAATTTTGTCCTTTACCTTCGCACCACCAATGATCGCTGTAAAAGGACGTTCTGGATTAGAAAGTGCTTTACCAAGAACATCAAGTTCTTTTTCCATTAAGAAGCCGGATACAGCAGGTAAATTATGGGCGATTCCTTCCGTTGAAGCATGGGCACGGTGTGCTGCTCCAAAGGCATCATTAACATACACATCAGCAAGTTCCGCAAATGCTTTAGCTAATTCTGGATCATTCTTTTCTTCTCCAGGATAGAAGCGCACGTTTTCAAGAAGAAGGACATCGCCTTCATTCATTTCAGCAATTAATGCCTTAACAGAATCACCATATGCCTCATCAGCTTTTTTCACGTCTTTACCAAGAAGATCAGAAAGTCTTACTCCAACTGGAGTTAACCGCATTTCTTCAACGACTTTCCCTTTTGGACGGCCAAAATGGCTGGCTAAAATAACTTTTGCCCCTTGTTCCATTAAGTATTGAATGGTTGGTAAGGCAGCACGAATCCGCGTTTCATCAGTGATTTTTCCATCCTGCATTGGGACGTTAAAATCCACCCGGCAAAATACGCGTTTTCCTTTTACATCGATATCTTTAAGTGTTTTCTTATTCATGTAAAGGACCTCCATCTATTTTGGCTTTTTACAATAAAAAAGGAGGGGGAATCCTCCCCGCTCCCCTTTGGAATACCATGCATGATTATAGATTGTTAAGAATAACTGCTATCAATTAAAGTCCTTTTGAAGCAATGTAATCTACAAGGTCAACAACACGGTTAGAGTAACCAACTTCGTTGTCATACCAAGATAATACTTTAACCATGTTTCCTTCAAGAACCATTGTAGATAAACCATCAACAGTTGAAGAAACAGTAGCACCATTGTAATCGCTAGATACTAATGGAAGATCGCTGTAAGCTAAGATACCTTTTAATGGACCTTCAGCAGCAGCTTTTAATGCTGAATTAACTTCATCAGCTGTTACATCTTTTTCTAATTCAGCAACTAAGTCCACAACAGATACGTTTGGAGTTGGAACACGCATTGCCATACCATTTAATTTACCTTTAAGTTCTGGTAATACAAGAGCAACGGCTTTAGCTGCACCAGTTGAAGTTGGGATCATGTTCTCAGCTGCTGCACGTGCACGACGGTAGTCCTTGTGTGGTAAGTCAAGGATTTGTTGGTCATTTGTGTATGAGTGAACTGTTGTCATCATACCGCGTTTGATGCCGAAAGTATCATTTAATACTTTAGCAAATGGTGCTAAACAGTTTGTTGTACAAGAAGCGTTTGATAAAACGTGGTGGTTAGCTGCATCGTATTTCTCTTCGTTAACACCCATAACGATTGTAATATCTTCGTTAGTTGCTGGAGCAGAGATGATAACTTTTTTCGCACCTGCTTCAAGGTGTTTTGCTGCATCTTCACGCTTTGTGAAGCGGCCAGTTGATTCTACAACTACATCTACGCCAAGGTTGCCCCAGCCAAGTTGTGCTGGATCGCGTTCAGCGATAACTTTTACTTTTTGTCCGCCAACAACTAGGTATTCACCGTCAACAGTTACGTCTTCTGAAAGAGTTCCGTGAACTGTATCATATTTTAAAAGGTGTGCAAGCATGTTTGCATCTGTTAAATCGTTAATTGCAACGATCTCGATATTGCTATTGTTTAAAGCCGCACGAAACACGTTACGACCAATACGTCCAAATCCATTAATACCAACTTTTACTGTCATGATTAATTTCCTCCTTTAATTAGGTAAAGATAAATTTATTTAAAAAGGATTTACCCTTTCAATAACCTCTTTGCTACCCCTTCATCTGTAATAAGTACAGTTGATGATGGTGCTTGTTTTAAATATGCTTTAATGGCCTTTGCCTTTGATGCTCCGCCTGCGACAGCAAGTACATGAGGGATATGTGTCAAGTCTTCCAGTTGTAATCCAATCGTAAGCACCTTATGAACGATCTCGCCTTGTTCATTAAAATAATAACCAAAAGCTTCGCCAACAGCCTTCCCCTCTTCAAGCTTCCGCTTAATTTCAGGGTTCGTCTTTCGCCGTTCAGCCATTGTGATAGCATCTCCAATTCCATGGATAACCATGCTAGCTGACTGAATTAAATTTAAAACTTCATGAATATCAGGCTCTCTGATTAAGGACTCATAAATTTCTGAACTAACCTGATCTGGAACATAGAAGACACGATGTTTTGAGTCGGTATTTTTGGCCATATTCGAGCAAATCGTGTTTGCTTGATTATCGACATCCTCACCAACTCCGCCTCGAGCTGGGACAAATAAAAGTTCCTTATCCGTAGTCGAAGGTGTTAATCTTTCCGCCACAGCGGCCATGGTTGAGCCACCCGTTACAGCGATAATATTTTTTCCCTCTAGAAGTTTTTTCATGCAAATGGCAGTCGCTTTGCCCAACTCACCTTTAACCATTGGTGATTCATCACTATCACCTGGTACGATGATTACCTTCTTGATGCCAAGCCGGTGTTTTAATTCCATTTCCATTACATCAATACCCTTTAGCTCTCGCATTAAACCTTCCAAATCCTCTAGTAAATTTTTCCCTTCAGAAGTTAAACTCATTCCAATATTATTGATATAAATAAGATTTTGCTCTTTAAGGAAATCTACTTCACTACGAAGAATTCTTTCAGTAAACCCAAGACTAACAGCTAAACTCCTTCTCCCTACCGGCTGCATAAAACCGATGTAACGAAGGATAGAATATCTTTTTTGTAAGACAAGAAGAAGGTCGGGTAATAATCTTTTTTGGATATCAATGAATGACTGCACGTTTCGCATGCTCCTTTATTATATGTAGTTGGTCAAAAAATGTCCACCATAGACATATTATGTCCCACCTACGCTAAAAAAAATCACCCCTAGTACGATTACATTGTAACAGGAGTGAAAATTGATTTCAACTTATTTACTTAGAAATTTTTCTTGCAAACGATTACTTATGTCAAATTTGTCAATATAGCCGAATCCAACCTCTTCGCCATTGATGTGAACGACTGGTATCATTAATCCATAACGTTCCGTTAACTCGTCACTCTGCTGAATATCCAGTTCCTTTAACTCAAAATCAAAGTTGTTTTTTAATTCAAGCAGCGTTGCTTTTGCTTTGTCACACAAAGGGCAGCCATTTCGGGTGTATAAAGTAATGGTCTTGGTCTCTGTCATCCGTTTATTCCTTTCCTTAATCCTTGTTTAAATCCATTTTATCACTTGGTTATGCAAGCGTCATTTGAACCGCTTCCGCTTTGCAGAGGACGGAATCCCTAACTGGTCGCGGTATTTAGCTATCGTCCTTCTAGAAACAACGATTCCCTTTTGCTGCTTCAATTGTTCCACAATTTCTTGGTCAGACAGCGGCTTCTCCTTGTTCTCTTGATCAACTAATTTATTTATTTCATTTTTCACTTGCGTGGAAGACGTGGTTTCATCCTCCGATACGGTCTGAATTGTACTAGTGAAAAATGTTTTTAGAGCATACGTACCAATGGGGGTTTGCACATATTTTTCTCTTACTGCCCTGCTCACCGTTGATTCATGTATATCCAATTCTGCAGCAATCTCCTTCATTGTCATCGGGACTAAAGATTGCACCCCTTTTTGAAAAAACGCCGGCTGCTTTTCTATAATCTTAGTAACTACCTTCGTTAGTGTCTCTTTCCGCTGCTCGATGCTTTTTAAGATCCATTGGTAATCCTGAACTTTATCTTGCAAAAAACGGTTAACATGAGTATCTTGATTGTTAAACTTCTTATAATACTGTTCATTAAAGCTTATCCTTGGGTAGGTATCATCAAACATCCGGACCGACAGTCCCTCCGCTGTATGTTCTACAATTGCATCAGGAATAATGTAGGATGTCGCTTCCTTTTGCAAGTTAGCTGTTGGTTTTGGATTAAGCAGCTGGATATCATCAAATACATCTTGGATCTCTTTAAGTGTGATCCGTAGTTCTTTCGAAATTTGTTTCCACTTCTTTTCAGCAAATGGGACGAAGTAATCGGCGATAATTTTTTGCGCCAATTCATTGTCTGGATTTTTATAATAGATTTGCATCAGCAGGCACTCTTGGAGATTCCTTGCCCCAATCCCAGCTGGTTCTAATGTTTGAATCACTGCAAGACATTCTTCTACTACCTCTTCGTCCACTTGAAGCTTCAGTGCTAGTTCCTGTATGTCACCTAAAAAGTAACCGTTTTCATCTAAACTATGAATAAGGTAATGAATCACAGTTAATTGCTCATCCGATAAGTTAGTTATTTTTAATTGTGAAAGTAAGTACTCTTCCAATGAAAATGGTTTGTCAGCGATTTGCTCAATCCAATCCTTTTCCGTCTTTTGATGTTTCCGTCGGTTCCGGTCCATTAGAGGATTCATTGGCTTGACATTCACATTTTCAATTTGTAATAAGGGATTCTCCAGTGCTTTATCTTCTAAAAACGCTGTGAGCTCCTGGGCTGAGTATTGCAACAAGGCAATAGCCTGAGATAACTCCTGCGTCATTGCTAATTTTAACGTTTGCTGTTGCCATAACCCTGGCTTTACGTCCATCCGAATCTCCTCCTGCTCCTATTTTACACGATGAAGAGAGATTCGTGTGAAGAATTTGGAATACACTTTAGTAGATGGAAGAAAAAGAAAAGACCACCCGTTTATAAGAAAACAGGTGGCCTTTATTGATGCGCTCGGCGAGAATCGAACTCACATTTTAAGCTTCGGAGGCTTACGTGCTATCCGTTGCACCACGAGCGCATGTATATTTGCGACTTTTCTATTATATGTTATATCCTTCTTGATTGCAAGTAAAGAATAGGTTTTAAAGTCGGATAAAATGGTTATGCTTATTTAGGGAAAGATGTCGAACTTTTTAAAAGTCAATATGTTTGACCTTTATTGACCATCAGTGTATGATACAAGTACATAAGCTTTTACCTTTTCTAATCAAAGGAGGAAGAAAAATGAATTTGATTCCTACAGTTATTGAACAAACAAACCGCGGCGAAAGAGCCTATGACATTTACTCCCGTCTGTTAAAAGACCGGATTATTATGTTAGGAAGCGCCATCGATGACAATGTGGCTAACAGCATTGTAGCACAATTATTGTTCCTTGAAGCGGAAAATCCTGAAAAAGATATAACTCTTTATATCAACAGCCCAGGCGGAAGCATAACAGCCGGAATGGCCATTTATGATACCATGCAGTACATAAAAGCAGATGTATCAACCGTATGTATCGGTATGGCGGCTTCAATGGGTGCATTCCTGCTTACAGCTGGACAAAAAGGAAAACGCTATGCACTTCCAAATGCTGAAGTAATGATTCACCAGCCACTAGGCGGCGCTCAAGGTCAAGCTACAGAAATTGAAATTGCAGCTAAGCGTATTCTTTTCCTTCGTGAAAAATTAAATGGAATTATTGCAGAGCGCACTGGTCAATCGCTAGAAGTTATTAGCAGAGATACAGACCGCGACAATTTCATGACAGCTGAAAGAGCGAAAGAATATGGCTTGATTGACAGCATTATTACTCGTAAACCAACTGAAAATGCAGAGAAAAAGTAAGTTGTAAAAGCAATCGGCTTTGTGGCCGGTTGCTTTTTTTATGGACATTTAGGGTTGGATCCGCCGACTTTTCAGTTTTTTTCGCCACTTTTTAGATTAATTCCGCGGATTTTCCACTTATTCCCGCCAACTTTTGAATTAATTCCGCGGACTTTCCCATTTATTCCGCCAACCCGTTCTTCTACCCAGCGTTTAATCTGAATTATAACTAAAAAAAGGATCCAGCTTCTATTGAAGCCAAACCCTTTCTGATTAATGTTCGTTCTGAATGAAATCCGATAAAACGCTGATGGCATTTTCTTCATCATCGCCGTCAGCAATAATATTAATAACGACTCCGGAGCCCACCGCCAGACTCATAAGTCCCATAATACTCTTCGCATTAACTTTTTTTCCATCCTTTTCAAGAAAAACATCTGCAGAAAATCGGTTTGCTTCCTGCACAAAAAGTGCCGCAGGTCGTGCTTGAAGACCAGTTTTCAATTTTACTTCTATTTCTTTAACCAACATGTAAAATTCCTCCTCAGGTAAATTCTCTATAGGCATGATTCTAATTTATTCATTATTTCACAAACTATGATTGTTTTGCTGTTAATTCTCCTGTACGCAGTTTATCCGCAATCTCATCAATTTTTCGTAAGCGATGATTAATCCCTGACTTGCTAATCGTCCCCCCTGATACCATTTCCCCTAACTCTTTTAGTGTGACATCAGGATATTGGACGCGAAGTTCGGCAATTTCTCTCAGTTTATCAGGTAAAATTTGCAAACCAACGGAAGAATTAATGAAGCGAATGTTTTCCACCTGCCTGATCGAAGCACTAATGGTTTTATTGAGATTAGCGGTCTCACAGTTTACAAGGCGGTTAACAGAGTTCCTCATGTCTCGAAGAATACGAACATCTTCAAAGCGAAGCAAGGCATTGTGAGCACCAATAATATTTAAAAACTCCGTAATTTTCTCTGCTTCCTTTAAGTACGTAATAAACCCTTTTTTACGCTCAAGCGTTTTACTATTTAGTCCAAATGTATTCATCAACTCGCATAAAGAATCATTATGTTCTTTATATAACGAGGCAATTTCTAAATGATAAGAAGAAGTTTCAGGGTTGTTGACAGATCCACCAGCAAGAAATGCTCCGCGCAGATAAGAACGCTTACAACACTTCTTCTTTATTAGGTCTGGGGAAATGTCATGAATGAAGGTAAATCCTTCCCCTAATATTTTTGTATCTTCAAGAATTTTTTTGGCCTGGTCATTTAAACGCACAATATAGACATTATTTTTCTTCAGGCGCATCTTCTTCCGAACAAGCAGCTCCACTTGCACATCGTAACTCTTTTTTAGTAATGTATAAATTCTTCTGGCAATTGCAGCATTTTCTGTTTGTATATCGACAATTAACTTTCGATTAGAAAAGGAAAGGGAACCGTTCATGCGAATCAACGCCGATAGTTCGGATTGAATGCAGCAAGTTTTCACTTCCAAGTTAGTTAATTCCTTTTTTGTCTCTGAAGCGAAAGACATCCCCTCACCACCTTTTTGAACACAAGTATTCGATTAAATAAACTTTCATTGCATTATTTTTAAAAATTATCCATAACTACGCCAACTTAATTACATTATTTATGAAGTCTACTACCATCTACGATTCATAACGCTTTTTGGTTTCAGTAATCAGCAAATTATATAAAATATTTGCTACCTTTTTGGGATCATGCCTTAATGCCCCATTTTCCTGATAGGCAATATCGGCATGAACCACTTCAAGCCCAAGCTCGGAAAGTTGCGGCATATCATACTGCACAGGGTCGGCCAATTCTTCATTATACCGGAGCTGAATATCCGGCGGAATTTCTTCATTATTCACAAGAATGGTATTAATAAAGGCACAGTTCATGTGATCATAGATTGCCTTCACATGATCGCTTGCCGTAAAGCCATGGGTTTCTCCTGCCTGGGTCATCAAATTGCAAATATAAACCTTTTTTGCATGGGAGTGACAAACCTCATCCCCTAAACGAGGAACCAAAAGGTTCGGCAGTATACTTGTATACAAACTTCCTGGACCAATAATAATTAAATCAGCCTGACGAATCGCTTGAATCGTCTCCGGTAAGGGACGTATATGATTTTTGGAAGTTAAAAAAACTCTTTTAATTCTTTTACCCGAGTAAGGAATTTTAGATTCCCCTGACACAATGGCACCGTCTTCCATCTCAGCATGCAAAATGACGCTTTGATTGGCAGCAGGGAGTACCTTCCCTCGGACATTTAAGATTTTACTCATTTCTTGGATGGCATGGACAAAATTCCCCGTAATCGACGTCATGGCTGCTAGAATAAGATTGCCTAGTGAATGCCCAGAAAGTTCATTCGAGGTCTTAAATCGATGTTGGAACATTTCTTCAACAAGCGGTTCAACATCTGACAATGATGCCAATACATTACGAATGTCGCCTGGTGGAGGAATATGTAAATCCTCACGCAAGCGCCCTGAGCTGCCTCCGTCATCCGCAACTGTCACAATGGCAGTAATATCAACAGGATATTGTTTTAATCCGCGCAATAACACGGGTAATCCTGTTCCGCCGCCAATGACGACAATTCGTGGCTGTCCTAACTCTCTCATGTTGTTTTATCCTTTCTCCTCTCAATGTCACGATGAGAAACAATCGTCTTATAATCTTTTTGGAAAAAGCGGCCAATATATTCCGCTAATGTAACCGACCGATGCTGCCCGCCCGTACATCCAATTGCAATAACGAGCTGTGCTTTACCTTCCCTTTTATAATGGGGAAGCATAAAGGTAAGCAGGTCAGTTACTTTTTCCAAAAACTTTTGCGTTTCATTCCATTTTAAAACGTAACTCGAAACCTCTTCATCCAAACCTGTTTTTGGCCTCATATGATCAATATAGTGAGGATTTGGCAAGAAGCGGACATCAAAAACAAGATCGGCATCGATTGGAATCCCATATTTAAAACCAAATGACATGACATTGACAGTAAAGATTAATTGTTTATTTGCCGTAAATTCGGTTAATATTTTTTCACGTAACTCCCGCGGTTTCATTTGTGAAGTGTTATAAATTAACTGGGCGCGTCCTTTTAACTCTTCTAACAGTTCCCGTTCCAGTGTAATTCCTTCTAGGGGGGAGGCCGACTGTGCCAGCGGATGTGATCGTCTTGTTTCCTTATATCTCCGTACTAACGTTGCATCATCTGCATCTAAAAATAATATTTGCGGTGTTAGCCATGATGTTTCGGCCAATTCATCTAATGCCTTAAAAAGATGATCAAAAAACTCTCTTCCGCGTAAGTCCATCACAAGTGCCACTTTATTCATCTTATTCCCCGATTCCTTCATAAGTTCAAGGAATTTTGGAAGCAGTGTTGGAGGCAAATTATCGACACAGAAGAATCCTAGATCTTCAAAACTTTGAATAGCGACAGTTTTTCCAGCCCCGGACATTCCGGTAATAATGACCATCTGAATTTCACTTGTCGAACCAGTACTCATTTCATTTCCCCCCATTTATTTCTTTCCTAGCCGATTAACTTGGATCTAATCGATAACTAATCAGTTGAAAATCACTTGTATAAGTAAAAGTGCCGTAAATAATCCCTTTGCCATGAACCATATAATCAAGGATATGTAAATCTCCTGCGGCCATAGGCAAGGCTTTTATTTGGTCTATTGACTGCCAAGCTAACTTTCCTTCTTCAGATTCCTCTAAATCGACACCATCTGAATCGGTAGCAACAAAGGTAAACATCATCCATTCTGATAAAAGCTCATCGCTTTCTTTCATAATCATGGTGAAAATTCCCTTTAATTGTGGATTTTTCAAATAAATCCCCGTTTCCTCACGATATTCCCGGATGCAAGAATCACGAACTGATTCGCCTGGCTCCATTTTCCCTCCTGGAGCAACCCACCAGCCGCGACGCGGTTTCTGTAGCAATAATATTTGATTATTTCTTATCAATACACAATTAGTAACCCGCTGCATTGTTTTCACCTTCTTAATGAAGCATAAGTGCCTATTTCTAAACACTTGCTGAATATCAGCCAGACAATTCATATATTCATTTCATTATACTATTTTTAGGAAACAGTCACAATGAATACAAAATTGATATTTCTGTTAATTATTTCTGCTAATCCGGCCTTTTTTACTCCCATTCAAAAAAAATAGCACAAGCTACTGAGCCTGTGCAAAAAAGGTATTTATTTTAAAGGGGGTCAATTACCCTTATATTACCTTATTTTTATTTCACTACTGTTACAGGAGAATTAAAACAGAGTTACTTTTTTGTAAAGTAATCATTCACAAATTCCTTTATAGTGCAGCTTTTCAGAAACCGATTAGTTCTTTAATTTCATTTCCTCTTTAAGTTCTTCAACAAAATGCTGGGCACTTTGGGCGGCAATACTTCCGTCGCCTGTAGCTGTCACAATTTGACGAAGTGTTTTTTCACGAATGTCACCTGCAGCAAAAATACCTGGGACCTTTGTTTCCATCCGGTCATTGGTTTCAATATAGCCGTTTTGATTGGTAATCCCTAGATTTTCAAATGGTTTAGAAAGTGGTACCATTCCTACGTATATAAAGACTCCATCTGCTGGTAATTCCCGTTCTTCCCCATTTTCTGTTGAAACAAGTGTGACGCTTCCTACTTTACCGTCTTTATTATTAATAGATTTCACGGTATGATTCCAGATAAAATCCACCTTTTCATTAGCAAAGGCACGGTCTTGAAGAATTTTTTGGGCCCGCAGTTGATCGCGTCTGTGAACGATTGTCACCTTTGATGCAAAGCGTGTTAAATAAACGCCCTCTTCTACTGCAGAATCGCCGCCGCCAATGACAAACAATTCTTTTGTTTTGAAAAACGCTCCATCACAAACAGCACAATAGGACACACCGCGTCCACCAAGCTCTTTTTCACCTGGAACACCGAGCTTCTTATACTCTGCACCTGTTGTAATGATAACCGAGTAGGCTTTATATTGTTTTGACCCAGCGGTTATCAATTTGTAATCACCATGGTCAACAATTTCTTTAATATCGCCATATGCATATTCGGCGCCGAATTTTTTCGCATGTTCAAACATCTTTGTTGATAAATCTGGACCTAAAATACTATCAAACCCTGGATAGTTCTCAACATCCTCCGTATTGGCCATCTGCCCGCCTGGCATACCACGCTCAATCATAAGTGTTGAAAGATTTGCTCTTGATGTATAAACAGCTGCTGTCATTCCTGCCGGACCAGCCCCAGCAATGATCACATCATAAATTTTTTCTTCAGACATGTTGTCACTCCCTTTTAACAGCGGTAACCCGCTTTCGCTTTATCATATAAAAAAATACGATTAAGTATTAGTATTCCCTACTTAATCGTATAAAACAATCGCTTTATAGTCCAAAAATCTGCTCATATTAAGGCACATGGACTATTGCAAAAAACTATTGACTAGCTTCACATATTTACCAAGAGTGGCAGTTGAGATGCCATATAACTCCGCTACTTCCTGCTGTGAAACTTTTTCACTGCGGAGCTTATGCCATACATACTCAACAGCCCCCGCCCAAGCGCGCTTATTTTTCAAAACGACACCTGCTTTGCAGACCTCAACAAACACGGAAAACCACATCAGGTACAATCCGGACTCTTTTACATCAATCGGCTGGTGATTTTCATAAAAAATCTCAGCAATTTCTTGAGCAGCAGCGGCCGGTGTCGGTTTCCCTAATCTGATTAAGGAGATATATTCTTTTTCCAACTTCGTGAATTTCTGATTTTGAACGAGCCTTTTCGAAGTTATGATTTCTTCTTTTTTACTTGAAACGGTGGTCAAGAACAGTGCAAATAACCGCTCTTCCACATAGTCACTTTCAAGTTTTTGAAAAATCGATCCGGTTAGGCTTTCAAAGCCCTTGGCCGGCGTATTTTCGAAATTCCACGGTTCTGACCCATCTTTGTCAGGCGTGTATTCAAGGACCATTTTCCACATGTTTTTCGCAAAATTTTCGTGTCCGGTGTAGTAAGCTGCGTAAGAAAGCCAATAATAAAATGGGCCATCCCCGTCATAGCCATGTTTATATAATCTCTTCAACCATGTATAAGCCAGCTCATACTCTCCCACTAATGCAAATGTAGCACCTAACTTAAATTGATGCTCACTTAGCAGGGGTTGAATTTTTTTCAATGATTGAAGCATTCCGTTGACACTATTCGTCTGCCCTTGATAATGAGCAAAGACAAGTCTATTACAAAGAGCATGAAGATTTCCAGGATTCCGCACCAACACATCATCTAAAATCGCTTCCGCTTTTTCCACTTTTCCTAAATAAAAGTAAGCGAGGGCCAGATTGTTGTAAGCAGACCAGTACTCTGGATATTCCTGTACGACATCTTTTAATAACTCGATTGCTTTAGGAAAATAACCAGATTCCAAAAGTTCGCGAGCTTGCTCTTGTTTAAAAATTAAATCATCCTGCTCATAAGGTTCCTCGTCAAATTCATCAGACTCCAACGAGAGTACATCCAGCAGATCCTCTGCGTCTTCCGAAAAATCGCCTTCTGGGTCCAGCTGTAAATAGAGCTTGCTATGATGGTATGCATCTTTAAAAAATCCCAAATGGGCATAATTATTTGCTAGAAAGTAATGGCATTCTGCCATATCAGGATCAAGCTCTTCAAGGACATGATGCAAGAGTCGGTTGGAATTTTCAAACTCACCCAGTTCTGTTGACACAATGGCCAACTGGCATGTAATCATCGGTTCACCCGGCTCAAGCTGAATCGCTCGTCCAAGATATTTTTTAGCTTTTATAAAATCACGTCGATGGTATGCCTTTAAACCCTTCGTGAAATAATATTCCCCCGTAGGAACAAATGACAATAGTTTTCCCTTTTGAATTCTCGCCTTCGCGTCTTTCACCATGAGGTCCTCCATATTTTTTAACATAACTTATGCATTATACCACATAAAGGCGTGTTCGAGAAGGAATCGTAAAAAGAGAATTTCATATAGCCGATTTACATTAATTGTAGAATTCTTCTCTGACTTTGTAGAATAACTCTTATTTTTGTAGAATCCATCCTCGTTTTTGTAGAATAACTCGTTTTTTTGTAGAATCCATCCTCGTTTTTGTAGAATAACTCGTTTTTTTGTAGAATCTCTCAGAAAAAAGCTTCCTCCGTTCAAAAATAAAACCGGTCCCCATTAGGACCGGTCTTTGTGTCTTTGCTCAAGTGTACGTAAAACCTCTTTGAATGGCAGTTCTTGTTCCACCAGCAATACCTGGAGGTGGTAGAGCAAATCAGCAGCTTCCCACTTAAGCTCCTCATGACTTCGATTTTTCGCTGCAATGATGACTTCAGCCGCCTCTTCACCAACTTTTTTCAAAATTTTATCGACGCCTTTTTCAAAAAGGTAGGTTGTATAGGCACCTTCTGGGCGTTCCTTCTCACGCTGCAAAATGACTTTTTCAAGTGACTGCAGGATCTGATAATCTCCCAAGTTTGAACCCTCGAAAACTCGTTCAGAAAAACAGCTGACTGCTCCTGTGTGACAGGCAGGACCTTTAGGATAAACAAGAACCAATAACGCATCTTGGTCACAATCATAGTTTACACTGACAACTGTTTGTGTATTTCCGCTGGTCTCTCCCTTATGCCATAATTCCTGGCGAGAGCGGCTGTAAAACCACGTTTCTCCGGTTTCCAGTGTTTTCTTCAGAGATTCCTCGTTCATATAAGCAAGTGTTAACACTTCTTTCGTTCCAGCATCTTGAACAATGGCAGGGACTAGTCCCTTTTCGTCAAATCGAACATTCATCGTATGCTCACTCCTTTTTCTCGTAAATATCCTTTTACTTCGTGGACAGACGTTTCTTTGTAATGAAAAATGGAGGCAGCTAAGGCGGCATCGGCTTTTCCTTCCAAAAATGCCTCTGCAAAATGTTCCGAATTTCCTGCACCGCCTGAAGCGATAACGGGAATGGTCACGGCTTCACTTACTGCCTTCGTCAAGGCAAGGTCGAAACCATTTTTCTCGCCGTCACTATCCATACTAGTTAATAAAATTTCACCCGCACCCAATTCGGCTGCGTCTACTGCCCACTCTACCACTTTTTTATCGGTAGGTGTCCGGCCGCCATGGGTAAAGACGCGCCAAGTCCCGATTTCCGGATCAAACTTTGCATCAATGGCGACCACAATGCATTGGGAGCCAAAGTAACCGGCACCTTCCTTAATCAGATTGGGATTCAAAACAGCCGCCGTATTAAGCGAGACTTTGTCAGCACCGGCTCTTAGAATTCTCTTCATGTCTTCCAATGCATTGATTCCTCCGCCAACCGTAAACGGAATCGCTAGCTCGGAAGCAACTGCCTTGACGACCTCCACCATTGTTTTCCTGCCCTCGACAGATGCGGAAATATCAAGGAACACTAGCTCGTCTGCACCTTGTTCATCATAAAATCTTGCAAGTTCCACCGGGTCACCCGCATCGCGAAGCTGAACAAATTGGATACCTTTGACAACCCGGCCCTCTTTTACATCCAGGCAGGGGATAATCCGCTTCGTTAAGGTCATGATAATCCCACCTCTTCCAGGGCCTGCTTTAGGGTAAACCGGTTTTCGTAAAGGGCCTTTCCCACAATCGCTCCCCTGATTCCTTTTGCTGCAATTGCCTGTAAATCGGCAAGACTGCTTACCCCGCCAGAGGCAATTACATTTCTCCCCGTAACCTCTGCCATTTCATATACAGCTTCAATATTAGGGCCTGCTAGTGTTCCATCAGTAGCTATATCTGTAAAAATAAATGTCTCTGCACCTGCATCAGCAAAGCGTTTGCCAAGCTCAGTAGCTTTAACGGTTGAGGTATCCAGCCAGCCATGTGTGGCGACATAGCCATCTTTTGCATCAATTCCAACAGCAATTTGTCCGCCATACTTTTTAATCATTTCTATCGCAAAGTCGGGTTTGGAAACAGCGATGCTGCCAATGATAACGCGGTTGACACCTTGTTCAAGATAATGGTGAATGTCTTCTTCTGTTCGAATCCCACCGCCAATTTGAATTTTAGCCTTTAATTTTTGCGCGGCTTCTATTACAAACCGGTCATTCACCCGCTTGCCATCCTTGGCGCCATCCAGGTCTACCATATGGATCCATTCTGCGCCATCCGCGGCAAAACTTCTTGCCATATCAAAAGGGGAATTGCCATAAATGGTTTCTTTGTCATAGTCGCCTTGCAGAAGACGAACGCAATTACCGCCACGCATATCAATGGCTGGATATATGGTTAAGCTCATTGGACCACCCTGCTTTCCTCAACCATCTGTAAAAAGTTATCTAGTAATGCCATTCCAAGCTTGCTGCTTTTTTCAGGGTGAAATTGCATCCCAAAAACATTATCTTTTCCAACCACTGCGGATACCTTTTCGTGGTAATCAGCTTTAGCCAGGAGTACCTCCGAATTTTCTGCGTCTACATAATAGGAATGAACGAAATAAACGTAATCCTCATTTAGATTTTTGAGGATTGGTGACTCCTTTACAAATTCAAGCAGGTTCCAGCCCATGTGGGGAACCTTGTAGGCTTTGCCTTCTTTGGTTGTACCTGGGAACCGTCGGACATTCCCTGGCAACAATCCCAGCCCTTGGGTTGGACCATTTTCTTCACTATTTTCAAACAAAAGCTGCATGCCGAGACAAATACCAAGAAGCGGTTTTCCTGTTGCTGCAAATTCTTTGATTGTATCTACCGGTAAGCGTTCCATTGCATCGCGGAAAGAGCCAACTCCTGGAAGAATTAAGGCGTCTGCCTGAAGCAGCTTGGTTTTCTCAGCAGAAATGAAATAATCAGCACCCAGCCGTTCAAGCGCCTTGCTAACACTAAAGAGATTTCCCATGCCATAATCCACAATGCCAATCATGTATCTGTCACCCCTCCTGGCGGGCGATGCCTGTCGCCGCCCGTTATTTGGTACTACTGTTTTCATAGTGTCTAATGTACTATTGGTGTCAGGCACCAAGTTAGAGCATTCCTTTTGTTGAGGGTACACCTTTGATGCGCGGGTCAATGGTCGTTGCTTCGTCAAGTGCTCTTGCCAATGCTTTAAACACGGCTTCAATCATATGGTGTGTATTGTGGCCATAATGAACAATCACGTGGAGGTTCATTCGTGCTTCCAACGCAAGTTTCCAAAGAAATTCATGGACAAGCTCTGTATCAAACGTTCCAACCTTTTGGCTTGGGAATTCTGCACGCATTTCAAGATGCGGACGGTTGCTGAGGTCCACGACAACTTGTGCTAATGCCTCATCCATGGGTACAAAAGCATTCCCGTACCGTTTTATGCCACGTTTGTCTCCTAATGCTTCACGAAGTGTCTGGCCTAAACAGATCCCGATATCTTCAGTAGTATGGTGATCATCTACCTCTGTATCGCCTTTTGCATCCACGGTAAGGTTGAACTGCCCGTGTTTTGCGAATAGATCGAGCATATGGGTCAGAAAAGGGACACCGGTTTCGAGATTGGATTGGCCATCCCCATCAATATCTAAGGATAGTTTTATTTTTGTTTCATTGGTATTCCGTTCTATGCTTGCTACTCTTTCCATAAATGGAACCTCCGTCAATTAATTTTGTCCTCTAGCAGCTTTACAAGTTATCATTGTTCAATCTAGTTTCGATCGCACGAGCATGTGCTTCAAGCCCTTCCAGCCGGGCGAATTTCGCAATTTTTGCTCCATTGTCTTTTAAAGCTTTTTCACTATATATAACCACACTTGATTTCTTTTGAAAATCATCTACATTCAGTGGACTTGAGAAGCGCGCAGTTCCGTTTGTCGGCAGGACATGGTTCGGTCCGGCAAAATAATCGCCCACTGGTTCTGAACTATAGCGGCCAATAAAAATGGCGCCAGCATGCCGGATTTTCCCAAGTAACTCCATTGGATTGGCAGTGATGACTTCAAGGTGTTCAGGTGCTAATTGATTTACGGTTTCAACTGCTTCTTCGATATCAGACGTCACATATATTGCACCGTAGTCGGCAATTGAGCGGGATGCAATTTCTTTACGAGGTAAAACCGCCAGTTGTTTTTCAACTTCTTGGGACACGGCTTCTGCTAAGGCAGCCGACGGTGTTACTAACACACTGCAGGCACGCGGGTCATGCTCGGCCTGTGATAGCAGGTCTGCCGCCACTTCGTCTGCCCGGGCTGTTTCATCTGCTAAAATAGCAATCTCACTTGGACCGGCAATCATATCAATATCGACATCACCGAATACTTCCCGTTTGGCCAAAGCCACAAAGATGTTTCCTGGACCCGTAATTTTATCAACAGCAGCAATTGATTCTGTTCCATAGGCGAGGGCTGCTATCGCTTGGGCACCGCCTGCTTTATAAATTTCTTCGACGCCTGCTTCCTTTGCTGCCACGAGCACTGCGGCTGGTAGACTTCCATCACTGCCTGGCGGAGACACCATGACAATTCGTTTAACTCCAGCAACTTTTGCGGGAATTACATTCATTAATACCGATGATGGATAGGCGGCTGTCCCGCCTGGTACATATACCCCCACTGAATCGAGCGGGGTTATTTTTTGACCAAGAATGGTCCCATTCTCTTCGGTTGTCATCCAAGAAGGCCGGAGCTGTTTCTCATGAAAATTGCGAATGTTTTCCGCAGCTTCACGAACAATCTTGATATATTCGTCATCTACATTTCCATATGCTGCATCCATTTCCTGATTGGTAACAGAAAAAGACGCTAAATTAACCCGATCAAATTGTTCCGTAAACTCCCTTAATGCCTGGTCACCGCGCTGGCGAATTTCGGTAATGATATTTTTTACAATCGTGAGTTGCTCGTTCGTACCCGCTTCAATGGAACGCTTGATGGAAACTAGTTCCTTTACTTTTAGTATTTTCATATGTAAAAACCCCCTTACACTACTTCGCTAAGGCGTTTCACCATTTCATCGATTTGTTGATCCTTGATACGGTAACTGACAGGATTTACGATAAAACGGGATGTCACGTCTTTGATTCGTTCATATTCCACGAGTCCATTTTCCTTCAACGTCCGGCCGGTTGAAACAATATCGACAATTCGGTCAGATAATCCGATAATCGGAGCCAGCTCAATGGAACCATTTAATTTAATAATTTCCACCTGTTCCCCTTGTTCACGGAAATAAGCCTCGGCAACATGAGGATATTTAGTGGCAACTCTCGGGGCCACATCGTTCATTTTTGTATTTGGAAGTCCAGCAACGGCCAAATAGCAGTAGCTGATTTTCAGGTCAAGGAGTTCGTAGACATCGCGCTCTTCCTCAAGTAATACGTCCTTTCCGGCAATACCGACATCGGCAACGCCGTGCTCCACATATGTAGCCACATCCATTGGCTTTGCTAAAATAAACCGCAAACCTTCCTCAGGTACATCAATAATCAATTTCCGTGAATCATCAAATTCTGGCGGCAGCTGATAACCTGCTTTACGGAGTAGTTCCAATGCCTCTATAAAAATCCGTCCCTTTGGCATCGCAATTGTTAATACATTACTCATTAGCGCGGCCTCCAATTAAATACGTAGTATCGAAAAACCGTTTTGTAAAAGCATCAAGATTTTTTACACCGGTGATATCTTGAAGAACGGCCTTTTTTCCTTGCTCATGCATGCTTTCAGCGAGTTGGAAGGCTTCCTTACGCCGCTCTTGACTGAAGAAAATGCAATGTGTGGTATTTTCTAGTTGTCCGCCCCCGAGTGCCTCCAGCAGCATGTCAACCCGAACGGCAAAGCCAGTGGCGCTCGCAATCTTTCCGAACTTCTCAATTAAACTATAGCGGCCGCCATTTCCAATTGGAAAGCCAACATTGCCCGCATAGGCCTCAAATAAAATACCTGAATAATAACTCATATGACTAACGATGGTAAAATCAAATTTCACATTTTCCTCGACACCATAATCCCTAATAACTTCCCACAGTTCTTTCAATTCCTGTAAGGCTTGCTTGCCTTTGTCATTTTCAATAATCGCGAGGGCTTGGCTGATCACCTCAACCCCGCCTCTTAATTCTAATAGCTGCAATAATCTTTGCTTATCAATGGAGGATAACTGCAGTGAGTTTACGTGCTCACGGTATCCAACATAATTTTTCTCAAATAAGTATTTCCGTAAGGCTGTTGCCCTGCCGTTCGTTCCAAGAATTTGCACAAATAATTCCTGCACAAAGCCAACATGTCCAATCGAGACTTGGAATTGTTGCAATCCTGCCTTTTTTAATGAGGAGATCAATAAGGCAATGACCTCTCCATCACAGGAGATAGATTCCTCATTCAAGCATTCAATCCCAATTTGTTCGAATTCTGCTGGACGGCCGCCCTCACGCTGCTGGGCACGAAATACATTAGCTGAGTAGGCTAACCTGACGGGAAGGTCCTCATTTAAAAGTTTTGATGCAGCTACTCGTGCAATTGGCGCGGTCATATCAGGCCGAAGTACGAGCGTATGCCCTTCTTTGTCGAGTAATTTAAAAAGCTGCGGATCCGCAATCGCAGAGGCCGCTCCAACGGTTTCATAGTATTCAAGTGTGGGTGTTTCAATAAATTGATAGCCCCATAGTTTCATCGTATCTGCCATTAAGGAACGAACATGGTGCTTTTTCTCAAAAAGTTCTGGCAGCGTATCCCGCATTCCTAATGGTTTTTCAAACATAAACAAGTGACTCAACATATTCACCATCTTCCATTTGCTTTAGTCTGCTAATATATTAGAGAGATAAAGTTAATAGTTGTAGTTTACTCCTTGTGGCATTATCCGTCAATTAAAAAGTGGCGGCTGTTTGCCAGTTATGTATTATTTTTTTGTAAGTTTTAATAATTCCGTTAATTTATTCTAGTAAAAAACCCGGTTATCCAACCAGGCTCATGTTACTTTACTACTCACACCATAAATCGGGTCATCCGCCCAACGCTCGGCCATTTCTTCCTTCGTATAAATCATCCGCATCGGGTTTCCACCCACGAATGCCCCTGCTGGTACATCCTTATGGACAAGCGTACCAGCAGACACAATCGCCCCATCACCAATCGTCACTCCAGGAAGAATGGTCGAGTTTGCACCAATCATTACTTCACTGCCAATTGTAACAGGCCCAAGCCGATATTCTTTTATTAAATACTCATGAGCAAGAATAGTCGTATTATAGCCGATGACCGTATTGCTGCCGACACTGATTTTCTCCGGAAACATGACGTCCAGCATGACCATTAAGGCAAAAGACGTTTGGTTCCCGACCTTAAGCCCTAAAAACACCCGATATAGCCAATTCTTCATCCCTAAAAAGGGGGTGTATCGAGCTAACTGAATAACAATAAAATTTTTTACAACCTTCCAGAATGGCACCGTTTTGTACACATGCCATAACGAATTCGCCCCTTCAACAGGGATGCGGGTCGTATTTCTCATGTTTCTCACTCTCCGAGAACTGTTAATAAGTCAGCCATGGTTTCCAACATATAGTCAGGTTCATAACTTGCTACATACTCCCGGCCTTTAATCGACCAGGCCACGCCTGCCGTCAAAGTACCAGCATTTTTTCCAGCTAAAATATCATGGAAATTGTCGCCTACCATGATGGTTTCAGAAGCGGAAGATCCCAATTGTTCTAACGCATTAAAAATAGGCTCTGGATCCGGCTTCGTCTTTTTTACATGTTCATAAGCCACGATCACTCCAAAAAAGCGCTCCAGATTCATTAAACGTAAACCCTTCAACGTTACGTCGATTCGTTTCGTAGTAACCACCCCAAGCTTATAGCCCCGCTCCTTCAACGTCTGAATGGTTTCCGATACATGAGGGAATTCCTTGACAAGCTCATCATGTTTGGCAATGTTAAAGGCCCGATATTCTGTGACTAATTCCTCTACCCGTTCAGGATCAATACTGTCAAAGGCCTCGTGAAGAGTCGGTCCAAGAAAAGGGAGGACATCCTCTCGCTGGTATTTGCTTGGATAATACTTTTCGAGCGTATGTAAATAGGTGGAAATGATTAGTTCATTTGTATCAATCAAGGTACCATCTAAATCAAAAAGTACGGTTGTTATGTTGTTAGTCATAGGTGGCTTCCTTCCTTTTTATTAGTCCAGATCTTTTCCAAATGGTACCGACAACTAAGGTCAATACTATCGCAACGCCCAGCCTGATTAAAAACAGTGGCAGCACTGGGATACCCAGCGGGATAAAAATTAATGTATCTTCTACAACAGCATGGCAGGCCATGAGAAAAATAAATGCTAGGGTGATATCCTTTTTGCTAACTCCATCTTCTTTCACCGCTTGGATCATAACCCCGGCACCATAGGCAAGACCGAATAATAATCCCGCAGCCATCGTCGTTGAGGTATTCTCCTTCATGCCCAGGGTTTTTGTAATAGGGGCCATTGTTTTTGAAAATTTGTTGAGCCAATGTAAGTCTTTTAAAATTTGGATCACAATCATGAGTGGAATTACAATCATCGCTAGTTGGAGAATTCCAAGCCCCGCCTTTTGAATCGCATTAAGTAGAATCCCCATCATGCTGCCAGCCTGCTCGGCACTAGATTGAACCAAACCATAGTGGGCGTTTTCCCCGCCTCCATGCCAGATAAGGTTAATCACTATTGCAGAAAGGAGAGCGAGCCCTGGTCTCGTCACAAGGACAACCCACAGTTTCACACCCGCTCTCATAGCAACGCCAGATTCGATGAATAAATTATGTGAAAATGACAGCATCACCGCTAAAATAAAGACTTCCTTGACTGAAAAATCAAGCGTTAAGATGGCACCAATTGCTGCATAGAGATTAAGAAAATTGCCCAATACAAGCGGAATGGCCGCATCTCCAGGCAACCCGAGCATTTCCATCAATGGAGAAATCAGTTTCATTACCCATGGCAGTACAGGCGTGTATTGTAATACCGCCACGATAAGGGTTACCGGAAAAATTACTTTCCCCAAGGTCCAAGTTGTCTTTAAACCAACCAGTAACCCCTTTTTTAAGGAGTTAAATAGCATTTCCCCATTCCCCTTCTTTGAACATCTGTAAAGTTATTTTTATTAACGTTAATTAGTTTGATCTAAATAATGCGCTACTGACTGTTGCTTGACACGGCGATAGATGAGAATTGCCAATGCCCCAATAATAAGCGCAATGGAAATGGTTTGTGCCATTCTCAGGCTTCCCAGCATCAAGCTGTCCGTCCTTAATCCCTCGACGAAAAAGCGGCCGATCGAATACCAAATGACATAAGAAAGGAACAATTCGCCGCGGCGGAAATTTACACGGCGCAACAACATTAACAAGATAAAGCCGGCAAAGTCCCATATGGATTCATATAAAAAGGTAGGATGATAATAGGTACCGTTAATATACATTTGGTTGATGATAAAATCAGGTAAGTGTAAGTTCTCTAGAAAAGACCGTGTTACCTCACCGCCATGGGCTTCCTGGTTCATAAAATTCCCCCAGCGGCCAATGGCTTGTCCAAGGATGATGCTTGGTGCTGCAATATCAGCAATTTTCCAGAAAGAGATTCCCCTCTTTTTTGAAAACACATAAGCAGTTAGTACAGAACCAATTAAAGCTCCGTGAATGGCAATTCCGCCATTCCAAATTTTAGGGATATCTGCCACGTGATTCGCATAATACTTCCATTCAAAAATGACATAATAAATCCGGGCAGAAATAATCGCAATGGGAATGGCCCAAAGCATTAAATCGGCAAATGTATCCTGCGGCAGTCCTCTCCGGCGGCCTTCCCTAATCGCAAGATACAGGGCAAGTGCCAGACCCGATCCGATAATAATCCCATACCAATGCACGTCAATGGGACCAAGTGAAAAGGCAATCGGGTTAAGCGGCTGAATTGTCTCATTCATCTCTCTTTTCTCTCCTTACATATCCTCATGATCGGCGTCTTCAATCACATCTGAAAGACGATCTGTAAATTGCTGGGCTGCATTCACGCCCATTCGTTTTAATCGATAATTCATGGCCGCCACTTCAATAATAACAGCGAGGTTCCGGCCTGGGCGAACAGGGACCGTCAGTTTGGTTACCTCTGTGTCAATAATCTTCATTTTCTCTTCATCTAGACCAAGGCGGTCATATTGTTTTTTAGAATCCCAAATTTCTAGATTCATGACAAGTGTGATTCGTTTATTACTGCGCACAGCACCTGCACCAAACAAGGTCATAACATTAATAATTCCTAAACCGCGGATTTCCAACAAATGCTCGATTAAGTCAGGTGAGGTTCCGACTAGTGTATCCTGATCCTCTTGCCGAATCTCGACGCAGTCATCTGCTACCAGCCGGTGGCCGCGCTTAACCAATTCCAGTGCCGTTTCACTTTTACCTACACCGCTTTTTCCGGTAATTAAAACACCAATGCCATACACATCCACTAACACACCATGAACAGCCGTTGTTGGTGCCAGCTTACTTTCTAAAAAGTTTGTCAAACGGCTAGAGAACCTAGTCGTAACCATGCTGGTTCTTAACACAGGCACCGCTTCCCGTTCTGATGCTTCAATTAACTCAACTGGAACGTCAATATCCCTTGTCACAATAATAGCCGGGGTCACATCGGTGCATAATCGTTCCATGCGTGACATTCGATCACTCGGAGATAGTTCTTGAAAAAAGGACAATTCAGTTTTTCCTAGTAACTGTATTCGCTCGGCTGGATAAAATTCAAAATAACCTGCTATTTCAATTCCTGGCCGTGATATATCACTCATTGTAATCGGGCGGTTAATTCCTTCTTCCCCGCTGATTAATTCTAGCTGAAATTTCTCCAATATATCTTTGGTACGAACTTTTGGCAAAAATTTTCCTCCTCATTTTTTAGAAAATTAGAATTGATGATTTCATACCTCCTATTTTAGCATTTTTTTATCAAGAACCAAACGGAAGTTATTCAAAAACAGAAAAGGTGCACACCATCAGGACCGGTGTGCACCTTTTGCGCTATTTTTTTGCCTTTTTAGATGGTTCCAACAATGTTTTTTGAATGATTACATTCACAAGTGACATGAGTACCGCGAAAAAAACTGCCATGCCAAATCCGTTAATTTCAAAAGCAGCCCCCATCAAATAATCCGTCAGCTCAAGCGTAAGCGCATTTATGACAAATAAAAACAGCCCCATCGTCAAAATGGTTACCGGCAAAGTAAATAAGATAAGGAGCGGACGCACCAGTACATTTAAAATGGATAATAAAATGCTCGCCTGAAGTGCGGCCATAAATCCATTGAGTTGAAAGCTTTCATGAAAATAGCCTGCCAGAGCCATAAATAAAACCGCATTAATCAAACATCCAATTAGCCATCTCATCGGTTGAGGTCTCCTGCTTATTCTTCTCGTGTTTTGTTAATCGTAATGGAACCTGTTTTTGTATCAGCATAGATTTTCATCATTTTCTCTGGATGATTGACAGATTGGAACCGGAGTGATTTTTGGACCATTTCACTCTTCTCCTCGAGCACTTGGACACCAACAAAGTTGACATTAAAGCCGCCCAGGTTTGTTTTAAGTTCCCCATTAATAGGTGTTCCTTCTGGGATGAATAAGTCAATCCCGCCCGTCGTCGCTTTTGCTTGAATCAACTCAGAATGGTTTCCACGCAGATTTAAACTGATATTGCCGTTAAACGACTGCATTTCTACCTTTTTAAACTCACCATCAAGCTGGATGGCGCCATTAATCGTTTCCGTTTCGATTTCATTGAATTGACTTCCAGCCACCTTGATTTTTCCGTTTGCTGTTTCCACCTCTGCCTTTTTCCCATTCAGTCGGTCAAGGGCAATTTTGCCGTTCGCTGTTTTCACTCGTAAATCTTCTACGTTCATTTCTTCCCCAGTAACGGACCCATTAAACATTCGAATCCTTATCCGGTCATACTGTGTTTTCGGCACATAGAGGATCGCTTCGACCTTCATCCATTTTTGCTGTGTGGCAAACCGTAATTTCTGTTGGTCTACTTGAAAAATAACATCCCGTAGAAAGTTTTGCCGTGCTTGGTCCTGATTCTCAACCCGATATACTTTTGCCTGGCACTCAATTCTTACATCCGGCTGCTCCCATACGGCAAGTTTTACGTTACCGTTCGCTACATCAATGTCGATGTTTTTTACATCCACGTCACCTTGGTGGAAGATATGCGAGATATCAACGGATTGGCCAAAGTTCAAGTCGAAATCAAAATCCTTAATTTTTTTCAAAGCTGAATCGACAAAGTCAAAAATCTTATCCTTGGTTGATTGATATTTCGCTTGGAACGGTTCTTCCTTTTTTGTTTCCTCAAATTGAACGGCAGTTGATAATTCTTGGACAATTTCTTCCTGCTTTTGTTCCATCGTCTTCTGTGCTTTCTCTAATTCATCGAGTAGCGCCAACGCCTCGCCAGCCTTTAACTTTCCCTCTTCGACCATTTGTAAAATCCGTTTTCTTTCCTCATTCATGCTTTTCCACCTCAGTTTAAATAGTTTCTATTATAAAGCTTATTCTGCTGTTAGTACCTTTACGCCTTTGATAATATTCCAGATCACGATTATGATCCAAAGGATAACAAGAGCACCGATGCTAACAATCGTAAGGACGGGAACTTGGTTTTCCATATTGGCAAAATCATAAAATACAGCCCATGCAAGCAGCGGGGTCGGAATCAGTGGAATTAAGTGAGACAATAAGGCACTCTTGGCATTCCTTTTTGTCTTTTCATCACCAGTTGCAAAATAGACGGCCAGCGGAAAAAGAAACCCAGCGAAAAAAATACTAAAGTAGCATAAACTTGATAAAACCTTTCGTGTTTCCATTTGGATCATCACCTCTATCCTTTATGTACGAATAGGAGGCAAAAAGGTTTCTATAAATCTAAAAGAAAAGGTTAGCAGTCTTCTTATTCCTGTATTCCCGGAGAGTTTGGAATTATTCCGACAACCATATAAAAAGAGCCCCAATCAACAGGCAGCCCTGCTGATTATGGCTCTTCTAAAAATATCTTATGCTTTTACGGTACTATTCTCTTCTATTTGTTGTTTCATCCGCAAACGGTCACGCTCTAGGATTGGCTTAAGGTACCTGCCCGTATAGGAATCTGGGGTTTCAGCGATTTTCTCAGGTGTTCCGGTCGCAACAATCGTTCCACCTTTGTCGCCCCCTTCAGGTCCAAGATCAATCAGGTAATCGGCCGCCTTAATCACATCTAGATTATGCTCGATCACAAGAACCGTATCGCCATTATCCACCAAGCGCTGCAGTACACCCAGTAAGCGGGCAATATCATCGACATGGAGACCAGTTGTCGGTTCATCTAAAATATAGAATGATTTCCCATTCGAGCGGCGGTGCAGCTCAGACGCAAGTTTTACACGCTGGGCTTCGCCTCCTGATAAGGTTGTTGCCGGCTGGCCTAGTTTGATATAGCCCAGACCGACATCCAAAATCGTCTGCAGCTTACGTCTGATTCTTGGAACGTTTTCGAAAAATTCAACCGCTGCTTCAACCGTCATATCGAGGATATCCGCAATACTTTTCCCTTTATATTTCACTTCCAGAGTTTCACGATTATACCGTTTGCCATGGCAGACTTCGCACGGTACATAGACGTCTGGCAAAAAGTGCATTTCAATTTTGAGGATTCCATCGCCGCGGCAGGCCTCACATCGGCCGCCCTTCACATTAAAGCTGAACCGGCCTTTTTTATAACCGCGTACCTTCGCTTCATTTGTGGAGGCAAATAAATCACGAACATCATCAAACACACCTGTATAGGTAGCTGGATTGGAGCGCGGTGTTCTGCCGATTGGCGATTGGTCAATATCAATCACCTTCTCTAACAAATCGATCCCCTTGATACTCTTGTGTGCCCCTGGCTTTGTTTTAGCACGATTGAGCTTTTGCGCTAACGCTTTATTAAGAATCTCATTTACAAGTGAACTCTTCCCAGAACCTGACACACCAGTAACCGCAACAAACACTCCAAGCGGAAACTTCACATTCACATTTTTTAAATTGTTTTCGGAAGCACCCTTGATTTCAACAAAACGGCCATCCGGCTTTCTGCGCTCTAGTGGAAGCGGGATAAATTTTTTTCCGGATAAATATTGACCGGTTAGCGAATTCGGGTCAGCCATCACTTGTTCAGGTGTACCGGCTGAAATAATTTCCCCGCCATGCACACCTGCACCAGGGCCGACATCAATTAAATAATCGGCAGCAAGCATGGTATCTTCATCATGCTCAACTACAATTAAGGTATTACCAATATCGCGCATGGTTTTTAATGCTCCAATTAAGCGGTCATTATCGCGTTGATGTAAACCAATCGACGGTTCATCCAAAATATATAAGACACCCGTTAGGCGCGATCCGATTTGCGTGGCCAAACGGATCCGCTGAGCTTCACCGCCTGAAAGGGTTCCCGCTGTCCGGCTGAGTGTTAAGTAGTCTAAGCCCACATTAACCAAGAAGCCGAGGCGTTCTCTGATTTCTTGAAAAATCAACTTGGCAATTTGCATTTCTTTTTCTGAAAGCTTTAATTGTGCGAAAAATTGCTGGGCTTCGATAATCGAAAGGTCAGTCACTTCGGCAATATGCTGGCCATTAATTAATACGGCTAGGGTTTCTTTTTTCAAACGGTCACCTTTACAGGTTGGACACGGCATCTCAGCCATGTATTTTTGCATTTGTTCACGGATATAGTCAGAGCTTGTCTCTTTATAGCGGCGCTCGACATTGCGCATGACGCCTTCAAATTGAATATTTCCATCCCGTATTTGGCCGAAATCATTCTCATAACGGAAGTAGATTTTATCTTTTCCTGAACCATAGAGGACTTTATCAAGCAGGTGGTCGGGTATATCCTTAACCGGAATATCCATATCAATCCCATAATGGTTACAAACAGCCTCTAACAGCTGGGGATAATATTGAGAACTGGTTGGTTCCCATGGTGCAATTGCATGTTGTTTTAACGTCAAATCCTTATTGGGAATAACCAAGTCAAGATCGACTTCCAGCTTGGAACCGAGCCCGTCACATTCAGGGCAGGCACCAAATGGACTGTTGAAGGAAAACATTCGCGGTTCAAGTTCGCCAATTGAAAAACCACAAATAGGACATGCATGATTTTCACTAAATAATAGCTCTTCCTCGCCCATCACATCGACGATTACTTTTCCTTCACCCAGTTTCAGAGCAGTCTCGAGTGAATCGGAAATTCTAGCCGAAATGCCGTCTTTTACAACAATTCGGTCTATGACCACTTCAATGGAATGCTTTTTATTTTTTTCAAGTTCTATCTCTTCACTGAGGTCAAGCATTTCTCCATCTACCCGCACACGAACAAAGCCCTGTTTTTTAATATCCTCCAATACCTTCACATGCGCGCCTTTACGACCGGATATAATGGGTGCAAGGATTTGCATTTTCGTCCGTTCTGGGTAGTCAAGAATTCTGTCTACCATTTGCTCAATTGTCTGCGAAGAGATTTCAATATGGTGAATCGGACAGGTTGGATGTCCGATCCTCGCATACAATAAACGTAAATAATCATAGATTTCTGTTACCGTCCCGACCGTTGAACGCGGGTTCCGGCTTGTCGTTTTTTGATCTATGGCAATAGCTGGTGATAATCCTTCAATGGCATCCACATCTGGTTTATCCATTTGTCCTAGGAACTGCCGGGCATAAGCAGACAGGGACTCGACATAACGCCGCTGTCCTTCTGCATAAATCGTATCAAAAGCGAGCGAGGACTTACCTGAACCAGAAAGTCCTGTCAAAACCACAAGCTTATCTCTCGGAATGGTGACATCTACATTTTTCAAATTGTTGGCACGCGCGCCTTTCACAATCAGCTTATCTATTGCCATCTATTCGTCATCCTTCCGCTTTCAATTCCAATAATAAATCACGAAGCTCAGCAGCACGTTCGAAGTTTAGTGCCTTTGCTTCGGCTTTCATTTCTTTTTCCATTGTCATGATTAATTTTTCTTTTTCCTTCTTCGACATCTTGCCGAAGGAAGCCGTTGGTTTGTATTCTTCCTGATCCTCAGCAGCATGTGTAGCGCGAATCACGTCACGGATTTCCTTTTGAATTGTCATTGGCGTAATGCCGTGTTTCCGATTATATTCTTCCTGAATGGCACGGCGCCGCTTTGTCTCACTAATCGCAAGTTCCATTGAATGGGTGATTTTATCAGCATACATAATAACATGACCGTTAGCATTTCTGGCAGCCCGGCCTATCGTTTGAATTAAGGAACGTTCCGACCGCAGGAAGCCTTCTTTATCAGCATCAAGAATCGTAATTAACGAAACCTCGGGAATATCGAGTCCTTCCCGGAGCAGGTTAATACCAACTAGCACATCGTATTTACCAAGGCGAAGCTCGCGTATAATTTCAATCCGCTCTAATGTTTTGACCTCTGAATGCAAATATTGCACTTTTATTCCGATTTCTTTCAGATAATCGGTGAGATCCTCTGACATTTTTTTGGTAAGGGTGGTAATCAATACACGTTCATTTTTCTTCACACGCTCTTGTATTTCACCAATCAAATCATCAATTTGGCCTTCGATCGGACGGATTTCAATTGTCGGATCTAGTAAACCTGTTGGACGAATGATTTGCTCAATCATCTCTGGCGTATGCTCAAGCTCAAATGGTCCTGGTGTAGCAGACACGAAAATGGCATTATGAATATGCTTTTCAAATTCATCAAAAGTGAGCGGGCGGTTATCGAGTGCGGATGGCAAGCGAAAGCCGTGATCGACTAACACTTGCTTCCGCGCTTTGTCACCATTAAACATACCCCTTACTTGCGGCAGGGTAACATGTGACTCATCGACAATCAGCAGGAAGTCCTCAGGAAAGTAATCAAGCAGAGTATAGGGTGTTGAACCTGGTGGTCTCAGTGTTAGATGCCGGGAGTAGTTTTCAATTCCTGAGCAAAAGCCCATTTCCCGCATCATTTCTAAGTCATAACGTGTCCGCTGTTCAATCCGCTGGGCTTCCAGCAGTTTATCTTCAGCCCTAAGTTCTGCAAGTCGCTCCTCGAGTTCCTTTTCAATATTCTCGATGGCAAGACGCATTTTCTCTTCTCTTGTAACGAAGTGGGAGGCCGGGAAAATGGCAATATGGGAACGCTCGCCGATGATTTCTCCTGTAAGAGCATCAACCTCACGAATCCTGTCAATTTCATCACCGAAGAATTCCACCCTTACGCAATGTTCGTCGCGGGAAACAGGGAAAATTTCGACGACATCGCCGCGAACGCGGAACGTTCCCCGTTTAAAGTCAATATCATTTCGTTCATATTGGATATCAATTAATCGATGGAGCAGCTGATTGCGTTCGATTTCCATGCCAGTGCGGAGGGATAATACCATCTCGCGGTATTCTTCCGGCGAACCGAGTCCATATATACAAGACACACTCGCGATAATGATGACATCTTTCCGCTCAAATAAAGAAGATGTCGCTGAGTGCCGTAGTTTATCAATCTCATCATTGATGCTCGCATCTTTTTCAATAAAGGTATCAGTTTGAGGCACGTACGCTTCCGGCTGATAGTAATCATAGTAACTAACAAAATACTCAACCGCATTATTTGGGAAAAATTCTTTAAACTCACTGTAGAGCTGTCCGGCCAACGTTTTGTTGTGGGCAATGACAAGGGTCGGTTTATTTATTTCTTTTATCACGTTTGATACAGTAAATGTTTTCCCCGTTCCTGTGGCACCAAGAAGGGTTTGATAACGCTTGTTCTCCTTAATCCCTTCAACTAATTGACGAATGGCTTCAGGCTGGTCACCTTGTGGCGAGTACTTTGAAACTAATTCAAATTGGTCCATCACAATTCATTTCCTCCCATAAAAAAAATCACTCCACAGCTAATGAGTGCCGGTTTGGTGCTGGAAAGTGGATTCGCTAAAAATACATATTAACATTCTACCACATTCCCCCAAAAACAAACCACCAATATGCGAACTAGTATTCGATTTATTTAAAAAAGTAGAAGGTTCCAGCCTCTGTACACTGGAGACAGGCTGCTACATAAGTTTCCAAGAATTCATTCTGGTGATCTTATAAAAAAAGCCTGTCCAACTTAATGGACAAGCTTCACAATTTTAGCTATGTTTAACTGCTCGCGGTTTCATTTTGGCAGCGAGCCAGAACCCAGCGGTAAGCGAGAAGGCATCAATGACAATAAGATAAAATGTGTCGGTGTACCCTTTATAGACAGATGCAGCAATGAGCGCAACGGTTAAAACAAGTCCGATGAAGCGATTATAAGTGACCCGTGAAAATAGTAATACTAGTAAACCAGGCATAATCAGTGCCGAAAATATCCTAATTACCTCAAACAATGGGTTCACCTCATTCCATTTAATTCTGTTAATTCATTTTAAAAATTTACTAGCAAAATTGCAACTAAAAACTCTATGCTTATTCCTCAAGCTTGATTAAATGGTCCGCTGCCTTCTGCTGAGAAAGGAGACTGACTAGTATAAATGCTAAAAATGAAAGAATGATCGGCATGATGACCGTATGAAACCCAAAGGCATTGGGATGAAAACGATCGAGGAGAATATATGATCCCATCCCGACTATCATGGCCGTGATGGCTCCGTACTTGTTTCCCTTGCTCCAATATAGACCTAAAATGACTGGCCAAATAAAGACAGATTCCAGGCCGCCAAACGAGAATAGATTTAGCCACACAATTAAATCAGGCGGACTTAACGCCAGGATAATGACAAAAATCCCAATTATGGCGGTGACACTAAAACTAATCTTTTTCACCTGGTTATCTTTTGCGTTCGGCTTGATGTAATTTAAATAAACATCCTTTACAAGGGCAGAGCTCACCAAGATGAGTAAAGCATCCACGGTCGACATGATGGCTGCCATGGGAGCGGCGAGAACAATTCCAGCCACATAGGGCGGCAGCACCTTCATCGACAATAACGGCATTACCGTATCACCGATTTTCACACCTGGAAGAACTGGTCTAGCGAACACACCAATTAAATGCATTCCGAGCATGATGAATCCGACAACAATGGTCCCAATAATGATTGCACTATGCATCGCCCTTGAATTTTTATAAGACATGGCCCGGACCGTAATCTGAGGCAGACCGACAACACCCACTCCAACTAAAATCCAATACGATGATACATAGGAAGGTGTTAAAGTGCGCTCAGCTCCAAAGGGACTGATTAAGTTGGGATTTTCGGCTGCTAAATCAGAAATAATCTTTGGAATTCCTCCTCCAGCTTTAATGGTCGCAATTAGGAGAATCAAGGTTCCCATAAACATCACGACCCCTTGTACGGCGTCTGTTAATGCTACAGCACGAAAGCCGCCGACAATAACAAAAACAAGGACAGAAAAGGCAAAGATGAATAATGCGGTTGTATAATGCAAGCCTGTAAGCGATTCTACAAGCCGAGCCCCGCCGATCCATTGGGCCGTCATCGATGAAAAAAGAAATATGATGATACTTGCCGCAGATAAGATCACAACCGTTTTACTTTGATAACGCTCTTTTAGAAAATCAATTAAGGTAATAGCCTTGTATTGCCGTGCCACAATCGCAAATTTCTTACCTAGCACCATTAAGGTGAAATACCCCGTTGCCAGCTGTGCCATGGCCAAGAACACCCATCCCAGTCCCTGGGTATAAGCAACCCCTGGTCCGCCGATAAAACTGCTTGCACTGCCATAGGTCGCTACCATCGTCATCGCGAGGATGAACCCGCCCATTTGCCGCTCCCCTAGAAAATACTCCTCTAGAAAGGAACTCGATTTGATGACATGTTTGTTGGACCAAAGACCCACAGTGAAGATGATAAGTAAGAAAATAATCAATGGTGTTATAACAGCCCAGTTCACTTGTTTTCCTCCTCTTCCAATTCAAAGGGCACATCTTTAAAAAGTACCTTTACTGTAAAGATGACGAGAAACAACATAACGAGGGAACCGACGATACAGCTGTAAAAGAACCACGCTGGTAAACCAAATATGTACGAATAATTCTCCACTTTATCTGAACCAAGTCCATATCCGAAACCATACCACAAGATAAAATTAATGATAACAAGGATTACTCCAATTATTGCTTCCCGATGGGCAATCTTAAAACGCTTGTCCATTGGATCAACTGTCTTTTTCAACAGTGTTCCTCCTCCTAAACCATGTTCCTATTATTTTTAACTAACCATGAACATTTTACCAAACAATCGATAGAGATAAAGAAAAATGCACAAAAAAACCTACTGGAAATGTCCAATAGGCTGGTGTCAGGCACCAATTACTGTTTTCACACTATAATTATCTTCAGATATGTAGTTTGGGTGTCAGGCACCCAAACGAAACGCACACCCAATTAGTTACATGTTCCGTGCGGACTTGGGCAGCCGTTGGTTTGTTTTTCTACTTGGATGGTGCTGTGCTCAATGTGGAAATCATCATGAAGAATACGCTGTGACTGTGACAGAATCTCATCGTGAATCGCTTCATCCGAAATAGAAAGATGACAGCTTAATACGGGATAACCAGAAGTAATCGTCCAAATGTGGAGGTCATGCACTTCCTTCACCAAAGGGATTTTCCTTAATGCCTCTTTGACTTCTTTTATATCAATCTGTGTTGGTGCACCCTCCATTAGGATATGGAAGGAATCCTTTGCCACACGGAATCCGCTGACCAAAATTAATAGTGCCACGATAACGCTGGCAATCGGGTCTGCAATACCCCAGCCGAAAAACATAATGAGGAGCGCAGCAATAATCGCACCAACAGAACCTAGCATGTCACCAATAACATGTAAAAAGGCACTTCGGATATTTAAGTTTTCGTCCTTATCACCTTTCATTAATATCCATGCTGCGATTATATTAACCACCAAACCGATCACAGAAATCAGCAGCATTCCCGTACTTTGCACCTCTGGTGGAGCGAAAAAGCGCTGAATGGCTTCATAAAAAATATAAACAGAAATGACAATCAGCGTTAACCCATTCAATGCTGCTGCAATAATTTCAAATCGTTTGTAGCCATACGTTTTTTCCTGTGACACCTTTTTCTCACCAAGCTTAATCGCGTAATAGCTTAAGCCAAGGGCTGCTGCATCACTCAGCATATGTCCTGCGTCAGATAATAACGCTAAACTGTTTGTTAGGATTCCGCCAATCACTTCAATAACCATAAACAAGGCTATTAATATGAAAGAACTTAATAATGCTTTTTTATTACTTGTATGTGAATGACCGTGTGAATGGCCATGTGAGTGGCCATGATGGTGATGGTGACCCATGTTTATCCCCCCAAGCTCTCTTGTTAAAATCGCTTTCTATTTATCTGATTCTAAATCGGAAAAATTCCGATTACGTTTAGTTTTTCTCTTAAGTTTTATTCCATTCATGCTGTCTGGACAGTAAAAGGATATCCTCTTTTAATTCTTTTACCCTTCTATTTAATGGCTTACTCTCGCCCGACTAGCTCCTTCTGGTGCGTAAAGGCAATGTGAATGAGTTGTTTCACATGATCATCATCGAGTGAGTAATAAACGAGTTTTCCGACCTTTCGATATTTTGCTAGGCCAAGGCCTTTCAAATGGCGCAGATGGTGGGAGGCAGTCGCTGTCGTTGCCCCTACAATATTGGCTACATCACAAACGCAGAGCTCCTCTTCTAATGTCAGCGCATAGGCAATTTTCATGCGGGTTTCATCAGATAATGCTTTAAAAAGCTTAGTTACAGAAACAATATTGTCTTTTTTAAGCTGCTGTTGAACTCGTGCCACTTTCTCATCGACTGCACAAGGAATCTCGCAAACATCTTGTTCTTTCATCTTTTCACCAACTTCATTCAAATGTTTATTTGATTATATCATATTCAAACAGTCGTTTGAGTGTCAATGATTTTGCCATAAAATTAGAGGTAAAAAGCTCCATTAACCTAAATAAAAAAGAAGAACCGCATGGCTCTTCATCAGACAGGTACATATTCACATTTTCCTAATACTCATTATGAATTGGAAGGCTTTAGTAACCCCGTTTCAATGCTTTTCAATAATCTAAAAATCTCGAGGAGAAGGATATTTATTCCGAGCCACACGCCTCCAAACACATAGCCTGCCGCAACATCACTAGGAATCTCCACATTAAAATACACACGACTCACGGCGATGAAGGTTAAAAGAACCAGAACGGTGATCGGTACCATGGTGTGAACCCAAATCCTTTTTGCATGACGAACGACGATAAATACGATAAATCCATAAATAACGATTGTCATAAGCATTTGCTCACTAGGAAATGTATATAACAGCTGATCGATGAGCGATCGAGAGATCGGTGAGAGCTTATGAAAAACGATTCTCAACGTTTCCTCATAAAGCTCCCCACCGCCAGCCACCAGCCCAAGAGACAGCCATTCAAGCAGTCTGTCCCGACCTCTCCAGAAAATCCAAGAAACGCCAAAGATAATAAGTACCCAGAGAAATTTTCTAGAACCCATGAAAAAGAAGAGATTCATTGTTCCTTCCCAGCTCTTATTAAACGTTAATGGTACGAGCACACTGACAATTTCATTAAAGTCCGAAAACTCTCCACCTAGAAAATCTTGGACCATTCCAATCATTAGAATGATTAGTCCTAACGTGGAAGCAGCTGTAATACCAAGTAAAAGCCCCACCTTTTTTCGCGAATGAAACACGTTCAACGTAAAATTCAATAACTTTACAGCTCCACCTTCCATTTCGTATTTGTACTTTTTATAAATATAAAGAGCAATCAATAAGACAGCTGCAATGATTCCTCCAATAAGGAGGTATTTTTTAATAGATTGATGAAATTGTTCCCATTGCGGACCTAATATTTTTCCCAGCGTAATAAACACTGTTACCCATAAAAATGCCCCGCTATAGGCAAACAGGGCAAACCTGCGGAACGTGATCCTAGTAATCCCTGAAAAGTAACCAGTGATATGTCGAACCCCAGGAATAAAGTAGGCAATAATCAGTACCTTATTTCCATGCTTGCTAAACCATTGGGACGTTTTCTCAATCTTATCCGGCCCCAAATGAAAGCGATGACCATACTTATCAAAAAATGGCGTACCTAATTTAAAACCGATCCAATAAGATATGGTCATCCCCATGCAGGCCCCAATTCCCGCAACTAAAATACTTAACAGCCAATTTAAATGGCCTTGAAATACTAAAAATCCACTGTAGCTCATCAAGACTTCACCCGGTAAGGGGACCGCTATTAATTCGAGTAAAAGAGCACCAAAAAGGACAAGATACCCATATTGATCAATGTATGCCGTCAGATTTGTCATGGTCTGTCCCCTTTCTTGAATAAAGTGCAAAAACAAGCTCTTGTTTATGTAAATACCCTAAATTAATTTTTTCCTGACTCCCTCAACTGAATCAGGGCATTAGGTAAAATCGCATAAATAAGAACTGCTATTGGTAAAAAAATAAAACATATTACGAATAGTTTGATGATCACTCAAACGTCATTTCTTTTCAACTTTTCATTCGGTAAAAATAATTCTACCTCAGTGCCAACACCTTCCGTACTTTTCACTTTGATTTCCCCATGATGCTGCTTCATGATATTTTTAGCAATCGACAACCCCAGTCCCGTTCCACCTGTTTCACGGCTTCTAGCCTTGTCCACCCGATAAAAACGCTCAAAAATATTTTCAATTTCATGGGCAGGAATACCAATCCCAAAATCCTTTACTTTTATAACAGTGAATTGCTCATTAGAATTTAGATAAACCTCAATCTTGTCTGTGCTATATTTAATGGCATTATCGATTAAAATGATAATGGCCTGTTTTAGTTTCAACTCATCTCCTGTCACAGAAATAGCAGCACCATTATATTGGAGATCAATCTCCCTCTTATAGGCACTTTTCAACTGTTTGATGATGTTCTGACATAAAGTAACTAAGTTGATCGATTTCATTTCTAAGTGACTGCCAGATTCCGTATCTGCTAAATCAAGAAATCTTTCGGTCATGATTTGAATTCGTGTTGCTTCGGAATGTATGGACTCAATTGCTTCAAGTGCATCCGTTTCATTTCGAATCCCCCGTCTTAATAAGTGATCTGCATAACTTTTAATTACGGTTAGCGGTGTTTTTAATTCATGGGAGGCATCTGAGATAAATTGCCGTTGTTTTTCGATATTTTTTTCTAATCTTCCGATCATACGATTAAAGGTAACGGCCAATTTTTGCAGTTCATCCTTTGTATCATGTTGGATGATAATTTTTTTCGGGATTCCGCTTCGTTCGATATCCTCCATGGTATTGATCATGTTCGAGATTGGCCTCATGATAAAATTGGATAACCATCTGCCGCCAAGAAGGGATATTATCGCTCCTAAAGCCGTGCACAAAGCAAGCAGAAAAAGCAATAAGTCCTTTCCTAATTCCAAGCCGACTAATTTTTCGCCAATTTCTAATGTTCCAACCACCTGACCGTCCGATTTGATGGGAACCCTCACAATCGCAATTTGTTCTTCTTGGTGATTAAGACTAATCGTGCGCCTCTCCGTTTCTTTTTTAGCAGTGAATTTTGCTTTTACTTTCTTTGCTAATTGCCGATCATTCGTTAGTTGGTGCGCAATTTTGGAATTAGGCTGAACCTTACGGATAAACGAATGAGTTGTTAAGTAAGGGGTTAATTCCTCCTTAATAGCTGTTTGAGAATCATGCTTATTCATTTCTTTTATCACATTATTCGCCTTTTGAAACAACTGATTATCTTCCATATTGACCGTAATTTTCATAAAGGAAAAAAAGACGACCGCATTAACGGCAAGTAATACACAAAGTACCCAAGCGGAAGTAATGAGATTTATTTTTGTGGTAATTTTCATCTGTTTAATTCTCCTTTACGGTATAACCAATTCCCCTTACAGTCTGAATAATCGGTGTTTCATTAAAACCTTCTTCAACTTTCTTTCTTAGATGTCTGATAAACACATCTATTACATTGGTTTCTCCTTCATATTCATATCCCCATACATGAAACAAAATATTATCCCTGGTAACGATTCTATTTTTATTGGATAACAAATACACAAGCAAATCAAATTCTTTAGGGGTTAGCGAAATGGACACTCCATCTCTCATGACCTCTCTTGTATCAAGATTAACAGTTAAATCCCGGAAGGATAAAATAGTGTCTTCCTCTTGTGAAGCTTTGACGGCAATAGAATTCTGCCGAAGACAGGAACGGACTCGTGCCAATAATTCCTCCATTTCAAATGGCTTGGTAATATAATCATTGGCACCTTGATCCAATCCTGCTACCTTATCCATCGTCATGTTTCGGGCTGTTAATAACAAGACTGGGATAAGCGTATTTTCTATTCGAACTTTCCTTAAAACCTCAATGCCATTCATTTCTGGTAACATCACATCTAATAAAATTAAATCGAGTTTTTCATTTAAGGCCGCCTGTAAGCCAGCTTTCCCATCAAAGGCAACTACTACCTCATATCCTTCATACTCAAGTTCTATCTTTAAAATCTTTGCAATCTGTTTTTCATCTTCAACAACCAAAATACGGTGTGCCATTATAAGGCCCTCCTTTTGCTGCCCCTTTATCATGGAGAATCTTCATTCTATCATTCTGCCCTAAAAACCTTCCCCTTCAATTTAGCATGATTTCTGGCTATTTTTCCTGTTTTAATGTAATTTTAATCTTTTCTAGAAATAACACAAAGCACCCCTTCTTACTATAGAAGGAGTGCTTTTATTAGAAAGGGTGTCAGGCACCATTTCTACTATTATTGAATGGGATTCGTTGGTTCTTCTGTTACGAGGTCCTGCAGGGAGTGCTTGCGGATCGCTAGGACGAGATCGGCTAGGAAGTAAAGTCCGATCACTGACCAGATCCAAGCCCAAAATGGTTCGATTGTTCCATACATAACAGCTACTCCAGGGTGGATCCATTTTAAACATGTAAGGGATAGGAATCCCCAGCAAATGGAGAAAGGCAAACAAATATGTCCATGGAGCTGCATCGGGGTATCACTATAATCCCACCATTGTTTTTGGAATAATTTCTGCAATAGTGCCCCGCTTAAATATTCAACGATAGTTGGAATAAATAAGCAAAGGAGGATGATCGTTAACCAGTTTGCTTTTGGTGAAATTAAATACACCAAAAGCACTGGAGCAATTCCATACATAGGTTTAAATGGACCAAACAAAAAATTCTCTTTAAAAAATATTCGTTTCGTGAAGTAGCTATAACTATTCTCCAGCAGCCAGCCAACGAACGAATACACCGTAAAATAAAAAACGATGGACGCAGCTCCCTCAATAGTAAGAATTTCTAAAGGTTGAAATTCAATACCTTTCAATAAGCTAAAAAACATGGCTAAACCACCTTTCATCATTCATAAATGAAATTTCCCACTTTAGGATTGGCTGACTGGGTCGGAAATATACCAAAGCATTCCTTATATAAATAAAGAAAACTCGCCGATTGGCGAGCCGTTAGGTGAAGATAGAGGGGTAGTTGAACTTATGCATGATAGGCATTTGAGTGGTGTCAGGCACCATTTTAACCATACACGTAAAGTAAACTTAAACCGCTGAAACAAAAAAGAGGAGATTCGAAACGAATCCCCCTTATACAACAGATTATCTAATTGTTTTTAATGCTTTGCTCCAAGCATTCACTTCATCAAGCATTGCATTTACATTGGTAAGGTGCAATTCAGCTGGTTTGAAAACACTGCCGTTTTCAAAGTCAGTGAATAAAGATAATGTTGGATGTGTACGAACATCTGCAATTTTCAATTCACCCATAATGCCGCGTAAATGTTCTGCTGCACGAGCACCGCCTGTAGAACCATAGCTTACAATACCTGCTGCTTTGTCATTCCATGCTTCACGTGCAAAGTCAAGGGCATTTTTTAATGCGCCAGTGATGCTGTGATTGTATTCTTGAACAACGAATACGAATCCATCTAAGCTTGCAAGTTTTTCATTCCATGCAGCGATTCCTGGTTCTGTACCATCAGTTGTGCCTAAGAATGGTAAGTTAAAATCAGCAATATCAACGATTTCATAATTAGCATCGCCGCGTTGGTCAGCAATACCTTTAACCCATTCCCCTACTTGTGGACTAACGCGTCCTTGACGTGTACTTCCTAAAATAATACCAATGTTTAATTTTGTCATTGTCTTTTCCTCCTCTTGTGTTTGTGTTTGCGTTTTACCAAATAATTTATTTAAAAATCCCATTATTTGCACCACCTTTGCATTGAGAATCTCTAAGATGAGTATTTCAAATTTATTTATTCTTAATTCGAGATAATAATATAATATTCTTCGCACTTTGTCAACATAATAAGTCTATATTTTTTTATAAGGCTTTATAAAACAGTAAAAAGCCACCTAGCTAACTAAGCTAAGTGGTCTATAGTATAAAGGGTGTCAGGCACCATTATCCAATTTTTTCATCATCATATTTTCTTTCATCTAATACAAATAATACGCCGAGTTCGTAATGGTCGCCTTCAAAGAGAGCTCGTTGGACAAAGCGAATCTCTCCGTTTGTGTCGAGGACTTCGAGCTTACAATGGGCCCGATTTTTTTGGAGGGCCTCATAGAAAGTTTCTTCATCCTGAACCTTTACACCATTCGCTTTTGTAATGATTTCTCCCACCTGAAGTCCCATTTTACTAGCAGGTGATTCTGGGATAATCCCTATGATCATTAAACCTTGATTCTTCTTAGAAAAGTAGAACGGCAAACTATCATCTTTCATAAAAGCAATCAATGCTAATAATTCTCTAGCAATTACAGCAAAAGCGGCAACGATAATGGAACTTAACGGATACCACAATCCTATAATCGAAAGGAGGGAAATGAACACACCAAGTACCATTACCCTCCGGCCTTGAAGTTGAATGGCATCCCTCGGCAGCATTCCTTTCACCTGCTGCTGGAATCCAACCGAAAATGGAACAAGCAAAAGCGAATATTTTTCTGCTCCCAAATGGAAGACCGGCCACCAATCGATTGGAAGCTGCAGCACATCCCCTGGGATGAGTAAAAACAACGGCACCATCCACAGTCGTCTTACTTCATGAACGCCGACATTTTGACCGCGCTTGCTTTTCGTTAGCTTCGGAGAAGATCCTTTGCTTCCATTTATAAAAATAAGCAAGCCCTCTGCTATTAACAACAGACCTAGGATGACAACAATGGAAGGATAGATTTTATCACCAATGGCATCAAACGCCTTTGAAAAGAATGGCGGCAACCAGTTAACCTCCGCCATGATAATAATAGTAAAAAATGCCGCTGTTAATGTGTAGGCCGGTGATATAAACCTTAGGTTTGTTGTCAGAGACCATAGTAAGGTAAATCCTGCAATAAGAGGAATCACAGCAAAAGGAACGGCGATTCCTGCCGCAACAATTACAATAGATAGACATAACCCTATCAAAATTCCAAGCGGAAATAACTGCCGAAGTTCAAAATAAGCGTCATGCGCTCGAATATGAAAATTCTTCCGTTCCCGTTTTACCCTCATAACGCCAAAAATCCCCGCAAGGAAAACAAGATAGTATAAAACAGGATGAAGAAATAACCTGCCTGTCCCTTTTAAAAGTTCCACAAGCCATGATTCAACCATTTCCTGCCACCTGCCTCTATTAATATTTCTAGTAAATGATTATGTAAAAATCCCTTACAGATTATTCTACCAAATTAGCCGTATAAGTGAAACCACAATCAGCGAAGGATTTTTCAAGTCTTATAGGATGATAGCAAAACAAAGACAGAGGCGGGTGCCTCTGTCTTTGTTTATTTTGAAAGTAACTTTAATGCCATTTTTAGCTGTAAATCATTTTTTCCTTTTTTCATTTCCTTTACGGCCGCTTCTTCAAGTTTAGCAGCAGTCTTGGTGTCGATTTTGCCTGTTGTCTGTAAGTCATTTTCCTGTTGGAAGCCCTTCACAGCTACGGTTGTTTCTTTACTATAGTAACCGTCTGTCCGTCCCGGTGCATATCCCAATCCTTTTAAAATCTCTTGCGCATTTTTCACCTGTTCATTATTCATATCCTCAACAAGAGGTTTTTCTACTTGGATCGGATGGGTTTCAAAGATGGCCGGCTGCTTGACGGAGACATCAGGTTTAATCCCTTTTTTATGAATCCAATTCCCTCCAGGGGTCAGCCACTTGGCTAATGTCAGCTTAATATTGCTGCCATCGCCCATGGAGATGGCCTGCTGGACAGTTCCTTTTCCGAAGGTTGTTTCTCCGACCAATTGGTAACCTGCCGCTTCCTGTAGAGAGCCTGCCAATATTTCGGATGCTGAGGCACTGCCTTTATTGATAAGAACTAGGACAGGATACTCTTTTTTCTTGGAAAGGGTTGAGAAATAACGCTGTTTTTCCCCATTACGCTGTTGGATTTGCACATATGGCTTATCCTTCGGGATAAATTCTTTAAGAATTTCACCGACACTATCTAAAAATCCACCAGGATTGCCGCGCACATCGAGGACCAAGCCTTTAATATGATCATTCTCTAACGCTTTTAGCTCCTTCTTAAAGTCAGCAGCCGTGTCTTCTGCAAACGAAGTGATTTCCAGATAGCCAATCTTTTTGCCATCCTGCTTCTTAATTGAGGCATGAACGGTCTCCAGCGGAATCTCATCCCGCTTTACATCAATCGATATGGGTTCCTTTAACCCTTTTCTAGCAATTTCTAATTGGACGGTGGTTCCCTTTTTCCCACGAATTTTGAGCGTGGCTTTATTCAAGTCCAATCCTTCGACACTCTTCCCGTCTACCTTTAAAATTTGATCATTCGGTTTAATCCCCGCTTTTTCAGCAGGTGAGTTTTTAAATGGCGAGACAATGACAATTTTTCCATCTACCATCCCAACCTCTGCCCCAATTCCTTCAAATGAAGATTCCAGAGCTTGCGTAAATTGCTTCGCTGTTTCCTTATCCATATATACGGAATATGGATCTTTTAAGACAGAAAGCATCCCTTGGATGGCCCCTTCGACCAGCTGGTCCTCGTCTACTTTTTCCACATAGCGACTCTTTATAAGATCGTAGGCCTGTTCTACCTTATCTAGCTCAACTGTATCTTCATTAGAATTATTTTGGTTAGGGACTACCGTCTCCTTGGGAATGGAAGCAGCCTCTTTTTTATCAAGATAGGTCATTCCAGCATAGGTTCCACCCACACCCGTAAGCAGTGAACCTGTCATTAACAGGGCAATCCATTTACGATTCATCCTAGGTCCTCCTCAAGTAATAAATGCCTGTCCTTTCAATTTTTATTCAAGGGCTGCAATTTCCTGCCCGATTATTAACTTATATGTAGGAGGTGGACTAGTTATGATTAATAAGCCATATCTCTTTTTATACAGCAGGCAATATTTTCGCTCCATTCACCATACAAAAAAGGAAGAGGCTAGGCCTCTTCCTTTCCGCTTATACACCTGGAATAATTCCAGCTGGATTTATTTTATTGGATTTGCTGGCATTCCATTCACCTTTATGGAGTTCAAAGTGGAGATGAACACCGCCAGCCTGTCCTGTTGCGCCTTTCGTACCAATACGTTGACCCTTCGTCACCCGGTCTCCCGCTTGGACTAATCTGCTGCCTTGTACCATATGTGCATATACAGTCGTATAGATTTGGCCATTAACAACCGAGGTAATCATGATACATTCTCCATAAGAAGAGGATTGATACGACCTGAAGACGATCCCATCAGCCGCGGCCACGATCGCATCCGCACTGGATGCTTGTCCAAAGTCTATTCCATTATGGAAACTATGGTCATAATCCCTGTAGCCAAATCCAGACGTTACAGGTCCAACAGTCGGTCTTGTAAATGAACCACTTGATACCTGAGGAGCTGGCCCACTTGTTGAATGTGAACTTGCCGCTGAACTAGTGTTTGCCTTTGCTGTGTTTGCCTTTGCCGCGGCTGCCTTTGCTGCTGCTGCTGCCTTTGCTGCCGCTGCTTGACGTTCTTGTTCCATCTTAAGAGCTTGTTGAACCGCTATTTCTTGTGCAGCCAAAGCTTCCTCTTGCTCTTGTAAACTCATGGCATGGTCATGTTCTTTTTCTTCCTCAACTTTTAAGCTTGCCAAAAGTTTATCTTTTTCGGCTTTTTGTGCACTTAATTGCTGATTCATTTTTTCTAAATCCGAAACCATCTTTTCTAAACTTGCCAAATCATTTTTTACTTGCGCTTGTTTTTCTTCTAGTTCCAATTTGTCAGCTTCTTGCTTTTTTAAAATTTCCTGGTCTGCTTCTACAATGGTTGCCACAGCATTCGCACGGCCAATGAAATCACTAAAGCTGGTAGACCCCATTAAAACATCTAAATAATTAACCATACCCCCTGTTTCTTGATAACTGCGGGCACGTTCCTTTAATAATTCATTACGCTTCTCTATTCGCTCCATAATGATCTTAATTTCTTCTTGAAGTTTAGTAATCTCAACTCTAGTCTTTTCAATTTTAGTCTTTTTTTCATTTATTTTATTCGTCGCGTCCGTAATAGCATTATCCAGTCGTTGCATTTCACTCTTTACATCTGCCTGCTGGTTTTGGAGATTAGTAATTTTTTCATTTGCTTGATTAATAGTCGAATTTAAATTAGAACGCTTTTCTTTAATTTCTTTTTGTTCACCTTTCAAACTTGAGATTGACTCTGCTTCCGTTTTAATAGAAGCTCCCCCAAAAATCGACCCCAGTCCCACCGTTGCAACAGTGGCAAGTGTAATGATGGTTTTTCTCATTTCCGATTTGTCTCCTCCCTCTCTATATGTATAGATAAACTCAATAATTCAGGAAGGACATCATGCCGTCCTTCCTGAAAAAATTATACTTTTAAAAACTTTCGTACTGACATAACACTGCCCCATACACCTATTAGTGCGCCCATTAAAATCAAAATTCCGGATACTTGATAGACAAATGGATTAACTGGCAATACCTTAATAAATGTCCCCTCAAGCTTAGGACCTAGATAATCATAGGCACGATAGTAGGCAATTGAAATAAGGACAATTGGTAAAATTGAACCCATTATTCCAAGCCACAAACCTTCTAAAAAGAACGGCCAGCGTATAAAGTTATTCGTCGCCCCTACTAATCTCATAATCTTAATTTCTCTACGTCTAGCAATAATCGTAATTTTAATCGTATTCGAGATTAAGAAAATAGCGGTAAAGAATAAGCCAATGATCAGGACGACTCCAACATTACGACTCGCATTGATAAACTTAAATAGTTTTTCAACCTTGCCTGCCCCGTATTTTACTTTTGCTACATAATTGGCTTTTTGAATCTGTTTAGCTACTTTCATCGTGTCAGCCGGATTTTTCGTTTTGACAATAAAAACATCGTTTAGCGGATTATCCTGTTCAAATAGTTTAAAAGCTTTCCCATCCTCACCAAGACTTTTTACTAGATTATCTAATTCGTCCTTTTTAGGTGAAAATACGACACTTTTCACTTGAGGAATTTTTTCTATTTCACTTTTTAAGGATTGTTGATTTTCCTTATTTGCAGCCACATCGATGTGGACACGGATTTCAACATCTTCTTCAATTGTTTCAGCTACTCGGTTAAGATTCATCATAATAACAAAAAAGACGCCGACTAAAATTAACGTAACGGTAACCGCACTAACGGATGCAAATGTCATCCAGCCATTTCTTTTAATACTCTTTAAGCTTTCACGGGCATGACGGCCAACTGTTCTAATTTTCATAACCGTACTCACCTCTTTGCTCATCACGAACAATCTTTCCGCCTTCAATGGCAATGACGCGATGCTTTAATTTGTTGACTATTTCCCTGTTATGAGTCGCCATTACAATCGTAGTTCCTCTTGCATTAATCTCTTCAAATATATTCATAATTTCCCATGAAGTCTCAGGGTCAAGGTTACCTGTGGGCTCGTCGGCAATCACCACTTTCGGTGAGTTGACAATAGAGCGGGCAATAGAAACACGCTGCTGCTCACCACCGGAAAGTTCTGTAGGCAGCATCTTAATTTTATGTTTTAAACCAACAAGTTCGAGAACCTCCATAACCCTTTTTTTAATAACTTTGGGCTGAGCTTCAATAACCTCAAGAGCAAAAGCGACGTTTTCATAGACTGTCTTAGATGGAAGCAATTTAAAGTCTTGGAAAACAACACCAAGATTCCTTCTAAAAATAGGAACCTTTTTCATTTTTAACTTTGCGAGATTGACTCCGTTTAATGTGATCGTACCTGAAGAGGGTATTTCCTCACGGTACATCATTTTAATAAAGGTCGATTTCCCTGCTCCACTTGGTCCCACGACATAAACAAATTCGCCCTGATTAATTCGGACGTCTATTCCGTTAATAGCTGTAACGCCATTCGGGTACTTCTTATACACTTCTTGTAGTTCTATCATATAATTATCACCTATAGTCAAAGTTATTTCGAATGGTTTCGACAATAATCTTCGTTTATTTGCAAAATGGACGAAAATAACAAATAGTATGTGCATAATTTCGCATAGCTACATTATAACATCATACTATGCTAAAAAAAGCGGTAAAAATATTACAGTTTCTTTTCAAAGAATACATAAAATGACAATTTTCGTCAAAATTCGCATGTCACGGGGTATGTTCATCCCTTTTTTGCGAAAATAAAAAACGCTTTGCTATTTTTAATAACAAAGCGTTTGGTTTAAATTATTTTTTAGCCGCAAGCCAGTCGGCAATGGTATTAGCATCGTCACCTGATACTAAGTTAGCCGGCATACCGCCTGATTTACCATTTTTAAGAATGTCGAGAATTTCATCTTTAGAGTATTTCGAACCAACTTGTGTTAAATTAGGTCCTACTGCCCCTTTAAGGTCTCCGCCATGACAACTCGAACACTTTTGGTCGTAAATCTTTTGAGCATCGCCAGCATCGGCCGTTTCAGTTGCACCGTTCCCGTTCCCATTCCCAGTATCTTTTGTTGTATCCTTGTCGTTACCGCCTCCACAAGCAGCAAGCCCCATTACTAGGGAAGTTCCTAGTAAAAATGTTAGAAGCTTTTTCTTCATTCCAATACCCCCTTCAGAATATAATTCCATCCATGGTTTATTATACCAACATTATGCACGTTTGAAACCCTCACCGAGTACCTCAGCCGCATCCATTACAATAACAAATGCAGATGAATCAATTGTTTTAACCAATTGTTTCAATTTTGTGAACTCCGTTTGATCTACCACGCACATTAAAACAGGTCGTTCATGGTCAGTAAAACCACCATATGCAGATAGTTTTGTCACACCACGGTCAATTTTATTCAATATTCCTTCACGAACTTCTTCTTGTTTATTCGTAATAATCATCGCCATCTTAGACCGGCCAAAGCCCACTTGAATGAGGTCAATGGTTTTGCTAGTGACATAAAGGGCAATGAGTGCATACAATCCCTTTTCAATATCAAACACAATAGCGGCCCAAAGGACAATTAATCCATCAATCATGACAACACATCTGCCTAGTGTAAAGCCTGTATATTTATTAATAATCTGAGCAGCAAGGTCGGTTCCGCCCGTTGAGGCATTGCCTCTAAAGACAATTCCAAGTCCTGCCCCCACACCAATTCCTCCGAATAAAGCGCCAAGCAAGGCATCATTCGTCCACGGTTCCCAATCTTTTGTTAAAAAAACCACAAAGGGTAAGAAAATGGTACCTACAAGCGTTTTGACTCCAAAATGTTTTCCTAATAAAATGACCCCGGCAATAAATAGGGGAATATTAAAGGCCCATTGAACATAGGCTGGTTCCCACCCAAGCACTGATTTTAAGATCGTACTAATCCCGCTTACTCCCCCAGACGCTACTTGGTTGGGAAGCAGAAAGACATTAAATGTTAATCCAATGATAGCCGCACCAATTAAAACAAAAATGTAATCGACGGCGATTCTTGTCTTTGGATAGGTTAGGGTTAATTTGTTTAATACATTCATACTTGCTATCTCCTCTAATGTTCAATCTGGAAATATGTTTTCCGATAACCGAAAGTGAGTATAGCATGGGAAAATTACAGTGTAAATGACAGTCAATTGCCGCGATGACGTGGTAAAATCTACTTCTTTGGTTTACGTCTAGTTTTCATAAACAGATTGTTTTTTATGTACCTGATTCCAACTCCTTATCAGCCGAAAGCGCAGGTTTTCCACGGATTCACACCATTGGCAAAATAAATGCCCTTGCCGACGGTTTCGGCAAGGGCTCATTACTAATAATTATGAAATTCGTGAACGCAAGTAGGCATTAATAAATTGATCTAAATCTCCATCCATAACTGCTTGAACATTACCACTCTCGGTATTGGTCCGGTGGTCTTTTACCATCGAATAAGGATGGAACACATACGAACGGATTTGGCTTCCCCAGCCAATTTCCTTTTGTTCGCCGCGGATTTCCAACAATTCCTGCTCCTGCCGCTCGATTTCCAATTGATACAGCTTGGATTTCAACATTTTCATCGCTGCCTCGCGGTTTTTGATTTGCGAACGTTCCGCTTGGCATGTGACGACCACTCCAGTTGGAATGTGCGTAATCCGAACTGCCGAATCTGTCGTGTTAATGTGCTGTCCACCTGCTCCTGTCGCACGGTACGTATCAATTTTTAAATCCTCATTACGTACCTCTACATGAATTTCTTCATTAAATTCCGGCATAACCTCACATGAGACAAACGAAGTATGACGGCGGCCTGATGCATCGAATGGTGAAATCCGCACAAGCCGGTGAACACCCTTTTCAGCTTTCAAATAGCCATACGCATTATGACCCTTTATAGAGAGCGTCACACTCTTAATGCCCGCTTCATCACCTGGAAGATAATCAAGCGTCTCAACCTTAAAGCCTCTTTTCTCGGCCCAGCGGGTATACATCCTGAGCAGCATGGAGCCCCAGTCTTGAGATTCCGTTCCACCTGCACCAGGGTGAAGTTCTAGGATGGCATTATTTTTGTCATATTCCTCGCTTAAAAGGAGCTGCAGCTCGAACTCTTCCAATCGGTTAGTTAATTGTTGAATCTCTGCTTCCAGTTCCATCCGCAACTCTTCATCGTCTTCTTCTTTTACCAATTCATAGGTCAATTCCAGATTTTCATAAGAGTCGTTTAACTCCGTAAACTCATTTACCTGGTCTTTCAAACCATTTGCTTCACTAATGACCATCTGTGCCTTCTCTTGATTATTCCAAAAATCAGGATGCAGCATCTCATCATCTAGTTCGGCAATTCTGGCTTCTTTATTTTCAAGGTCAAAGAGACCCCCTAAAGTCCGCTAATTTCTTAGCTGATTTCTCAAGTTCATTACGAATTTCTGCTAATTCCATAACCTTCACCTCTATAATCACATTTATAATAGTTTATTCTCATCACTTACTTAAGTACCCTATCCATTATAGCGTGAACAATGCCTAAAATCCAAAGTGGAATCATATTTACACAAATATCCCCCCTGTTTCCATCTGCCGGCCATTAAAATCGTGATGCAACATCTAAAACTTTCACATAAATTCAATCAAATTTCCCAAGTATTTATATATTTCAATCTGTTAAAAATGGTACTATTAAATAAGTATAAAGTAGGATTGGGTTCTTTTTTATTATTGTCATATACATACTTAAAAATCTTTTGGTCTTCACCTTGAGACTTAGCGAAATAGATAAATGAATAAAAGGAGCAAAATGAGATGGAGAAAATAGACCGTAATGCCCCTTGTCCATGTGGGAGTGGAAAAAAGTACAAAAAGTGTTGTGGTGCAAGTGAAGCTGTATCCATCACCGAAATTCTTGACCATGAAATTGATGAGCTGCAAAAACAACTTCTTCAATTTGCTTACTATCATTTTGGTCAGGATGTTCAGGAAGATTTTGAATCTCTTTTGGAAATGATCGACATTCAAAATGAGCAGGAACTAGAATTTTACAAACTAGTTCACGCGATCTGGTTTACCCTTTTTGAAGGCTTGGATGATGGTGATACAATCGTTGAAAAATTTATTAAGACTGAAATATCAAGAATGAAACGTCCTAAAATAAAACAAATTTTACAAACTTGGACGCTAGGACGGACCATTGCGGGAACAATCATAAGTGTGAAAGACAATAAGCTAATTGTGGAAGATGGTTTCTCAAAAGAGACTCTGAATACAGTCATAGCCAATGTCCCCGTCAAGTTGGAAGAAGGTTCTTTCTTTATGGGAATTCTCCTGCCATACGAACAAAATTTTGTCTTTTTTCCAACGCCGTTTGAATTACCAGACCTCAATCCGGAACAAGCCTTTTCCTTCATAGAAGATAGTAGTCTTGAAGCGGATTACGATTCGCCCGAAGAGTATTTAACCGATTTCTTTATGGAAGTCCTTAGTGAGATTCCTTTACTTGGCGGCCTGTTAGATGTTGAAGAATTGGACTGGCCTGCACCAATCTATAAAGAAGTCGCTGATCTCTTTAAAGAAAAGATGGAATTGCTTGTTCCACCGCCAATCGTGGATACAGGTGTGATTCTCTGGCTTAATTTTTGTCAAAAAAGGCCAAAGCGAATCCAAAAACCATCTCTTTATGCTGCTGCCCTTCATTATTTGCTGTCAACGATTGCTCCGATGGATGAAGTGGTTACGCAAAAGGCATTGGCCAAGCAATACGGTGTATCTGCCACAAGTATTTCATCAATTGTGTTAGAGCTTGAATACGTACTGTCTGAGGAAATTGCTGAATTACTCGGGCTAGTTTATGAGGTTAATCCGCCTACCGTGTTGCCACATCCAGAAAAAGCTGCAATTATTGAATTTCCTAAAAACAAAGAAACAACAGCCGGGAAGGCAGATACTTTAGAGGCAAGTGTGACGACACTTCCAAGCCAAGAAAAACCTGTTAAAAAAACAGTTCGTAAAATTTCTAGACGTGACGAGGAGCGGGCTCGAAACTTAATCTATGATGCGATGCAATCGGAAGGCGCGCAACGCTATAAGTGTGCGGAAGAGGCCTTAAAATTGAATCCTAATTGCGTGGATGCCTATGTCATTCTTGCCGAAAAAACCAAAAGTCTCGAAGAAGCCATTTTACTTTATGAAAAAGGAATTAAGGTCGGCGAAAAGGATCTTGGCAAAACCTTTTTCAAGGAAAACAAGGGCTACTTCTGGGGCTTATTGGAAACAAGACCGTACATGCGGGCTAGACTCCATTATGCCGAGGCACTATCACAGTTAGGAAAAATAACCGATGCCATCATGCAATACGAAGAATTGCTTGAGTTAAATCCGATGGATAACCAAGGGGTACGGTACTCCTTATTTGTTGCCTATGCCGACTTAGGTGAGTTTAAGAAAGCAGGAGAATTGCTTCAACAGTTTGAGGAAGATTCAGCACAGGATTCATACAATAAACTTTTACTCGAGCTATACCAACATGGGTTTACGAAAAAAGCTGATTTGCTCTTAAAAGCTGCCAAAAAGGAAAACAAATATGTCATCTCCTATCTAACCGGTAAAAAGCGTCTCCCCGCCTATCCACCTGACTATTATGGCTTTGGCGATGAAAATGAGGCTATTGTATATGCGGATATGCATTTGCATTTGTGGAGGAAGATTGAGGGGCTTGGGGAATGGTTGAAGAATAAATAATATAAGTAACCCCAGTGGGCTTTTTACAGCCTCACTGGAGTTTTTAAGTTCTATAAAGATTCACATGATGAATGAAACAACAATTTCCACAGGAGATATAATGGAGACAGATATCTATAGAAGGGATTGTTCTCATGAGATAAATTCTATCTCCTTTCTTACGAAAAATCTCCCCTGTTAAAAGAGGAGAATATGTATTTGTTTGCCGTTGGTGATACAAAAAAGGGCTATTTTGAAATGATGCCGAAGTACGGGAGTATTCTTTTAGATAATGAGGATGAGAGGCAAGGGCTCCATACCTAGACATTGGTCTATCAATAATTCCTTTTCCCTCTCTTTTTATTATCCTATTTTAAATAAATTGCCCTAATTCCTTAAAGACTTGGTTCACCTGTGAATTCACCGGTATGGCAGAACTCACAGTAAACATCTGAAGGAGCATTTCCTCCTTTCTCATTCGGCTTTTCATTATCATGGCAGACAAAGCATTTTCTTCTTTCTTCCGGTGTCCCGGAATTCCGTCGGTGAGCATCATATAACCATGTTTGGCGATCCTGGTGGTTTGCCGGGCTATAGGCATGACATTTGCTGCAAAAATAATTTTTTCTGGATTCTTTTACTGCGGTAATTATGTTTTGCTTATAGGTTACTTTCTTTTTGGTTTCCGTTAATAATTTTTTTATATTTTGTTTATCGAGCTCTTTTATCCATAAAGAATCTTGATGGCATTTGAAACATTTATCCAATTCTTTTACTGCAAATTCACCATGGCGTTGTGTCCAGTTATGACTATCATGATTTTCAGGTGTTTTGATCTTTTGATGGCATGTAAAGCATTCCATTGAAATCTTTACATCGGTTTGCAGTTTACCCATGGCATCGAGAACAGTCTTTTGTTTAATTTCGGGTAATTCTCTTTCCCACACCCCTGCTTTCATTTCTGGAGTTTCATTGTAGTTCACACCAGCTTTTTTTTCTTCCTGGTTCCTAGGATTAATAATTGGCAGGCTATAGGCCGTATCCTTCCATGGCTTTTTGCCTTGATTAACCTGGACATGACAGTCAATACAGGTGCCCATATTTGGTTTAACGTTTTTTTCACCCATTAGCTTTTTTGCATTTTCTTTTGTCCAGTAAATATACGTAGATGAATCATTAATTCCACGCTCGACAATTTTCGCGTGCGTCACACCTCTATGACATGTGATGCAAGGTATTCCTTCTTCAACATGACCTTCATGATTGACAATTAAATCACCAGTTGCAGTAACCAAGCGATTTCTCGAATGACACTGCTCGCAGTTCTCATTTGATACAGTAACTGAGGGAACTATCCCATTAGGTGGCCCAACAATATGTGAATAAACATATTTTAGTGATTGCACTTTTTTTATGACTAAATTTTTTGTACCTGGTTTTATATGACATTGTATACATTTTATTTGATTGTGAGCACTTGCCTGAAAAGTAACATGTTCTGGTGCCATTTCGTGACAAGTTGAACAGAAGGACAATGTTGAGGTATAGCTAATCGCCCCATATAGTAAACCTAGGATGGCGAAAAATGTGGTTAGAACTGCTACAAGTAGCTTCCAACGTTTGGCTGGGTTTTTAGCTTTTCTTTTTCTACCTGTATTCTCTGAATTATCCCGGCCAAACTCCTTTTCTAATTGAATATCTTGCTTCCCTTTAAAAAAAACCATGGAAATCCCCTTTTTTCTTAAAAAATAAACTTACATATACATTTCCAAATTTATCAACTCTAAAAAGGATTGAGCTCCTTTCAATAAAGGGCCCAATCCTAACTTATTCTACGTTTTTACTATTATTAATGTTTTTATATTACATATTGTAAAAATATACCAATTTTATTATAGGTATATTATACTACTAAACTTGAAACTAATACAATCTTAAGAAACTACGAATATTATAGAAAATTGGTCACGCCTCTCATAAAAAAATCATTTCACTATAGATTTTTCACTAGCATTGATTTCCCTTTTTTTATGTTCAAGGGTTAACGTATTGCCGTGGCAAGCGGAACAGGATGGCTCTTTATCCTTGATAGCTTGAGATACCTTGGTATCCGTACTTTGGTAGCAAGTGTTCAGGTAATCAAATTTCCATCTTTATCGGTTCGGTCATCTCTGGCATGTTCGTGCGTCAGTGACTGAGCATGACACTTGGTGCAGGAATTATCGTAGTTCTAATGAGGTGGATGTCGTGGTTATTGAGGAATCGGCTTGGGATTGTAAGAATTCCTTCGTACCCTTTTATCTGAGACCTAGGATGATGGCAAATGATGCAGTCATTCGTTTCCCGGTTATCTTTTACCCTGATTGGGATGTTAAGATCAATAGTTTTTGCTTGATACTTGACGTTTGGTGTGGAGCCATGTGGTGTATAAACAAACTGAAATTCATCAAGATCACCATGAGTATTGATATTCATAAAAATGGGATATTAATCAACAAAAAAAAATCGAGAGTAGTCCTCCCGATTTTAGTTTTATGGTACAATTCCTTTCTTTGGTGCATGGGCAGCATCTAAGGCTCTTTCGGCGTCATTTGTGCCTCTACCATGACAGTAGGAGCAAGCCTTATTGGGATAAAGCTTATGTTCGTTACGGTCAGGATCGTACTTTTGACCAGTAACTCCATAAATAGCTGTTGTGCCGTTATGACATGCTTGACAGAACACTCTCTCTTTATCATCTGATAATATTTTAAACTCTTGATCCTTGCCATCAGTTGTCACATTAACAATTTTTGTATCACTATCTTCTGCTTTATAGGACTGTATATTCTCATGCCCCAACTTTTCATTTAATTGTTTTATATTGGCAGATCCGTGTGTATCATGACACTCTGCACATGGAATGTGCCCAGCAAGAGGGCTTCCATCTTGCGCCTTAATAATATGACTGGAAAATTGTTTCTCAGCTTCAGATATCTGCCTATCAGAGAAGGATAATCCAGAATTACTTGTTTCGAAATCTTTCTTGATTTCTTCGGTCAGGTTACCGTAAAAGCTTGCGATATCAGCAATTTTATTATATTTATTTTTAGTTTTTAAATTATGACAACGGAGACATAGATCATAATCTTCATAGATTCCGACTGCACTAATATTTTTCTTATATTGGAAAACACGATACTCTACGTCTACATCAGGTTTGGCCACTAATGCACTAAGACCTGATTCATGGCATGACTCACATAGTTGTTCTTTGCTGCTAATTGTACCAACAGGCTTATTGTCCTTTTTAATAGCAGAATCATGCGTATAAACAATATGATCCTGTGCTAAATTAAGATTCTCATCTGATTGCTCTATATGTGGATTATGACAGCTTGCACAGGAACTGCCGCTTGGTTTTCCGGAAATATCAATTGCTGCCGAATGCTTGTGTGTGGCTTGGCTATTTTCCGGCATTGGGGCAACTGTTCCGTCATGACAGGCCATGCAATAGTCATCGACAAGCGTATCAGTCTTGCCATTTTCATTATTCCTTTTCTGCTCTAATAGGTTTGGATTACTGGCCTTATGTGTACTATGGCAATTGGCACATACATTCACATTGTTTGCATAAACGGCATGTGGACTTTCCCGGTGAACCTTTTCCCCATCTATTCCGTTGTAATCTACTTCATAATACTTTTGCCCACTTTTTTCATCGATATTTGGTGGCGCACTTTCTGTTGTAAATGACCAAAATCGGGGAAAAGCACTATTTCCAGCAGCATCAATCACTCCCAATGGGCTAATAAAAACATTATATTTTGTACTCAATGAAAAGGGTCTAACTGTTGGTATAAATGAGATTTCTTTTGTGTCCGGATTATATTTAACTTCTCCTGGAACATCCTTACCATTACTTGTAACTTTAATACTTTTGTCAATTTCTGATTCCTTTAATATATTGGCATCAGACACCCTAAATTTTATTTCCGTTCTTATTGACACTTGCGTCATATCCTCTGTGTAAGTAGGAACAATGCTGCTCATGATAATATTGGGCCGTAATGTATCTAACGTAAAAGTTATAGGTTGTGGTGCTCCTTCATTCCCTGCACGGTCTATCGCTCTTACCGTAACGGTTTGAGTACCCTCTCCCATCTGTGGGTTAGTATAAATCCATTTCCCATTACTATCTTTTGGAACAGTTACCCATGTACCAGAAGTAGCTTCACAGCTACCCATACAAATTTGCACAGTTGCATCTGAATCGGTTGATAACTCAATTGAACGAGATTTTGAAAATGCACCTTCAACTAAGTTCACAAATTTAATGGCGGGCGGTTTAAGGTCAATAGTAAGATTGTTTATAGACGTGGAGGCAACAATTATCCCTTCAGTATCTACAAGATTAGCAATAATATTAAATGTTCCTTCCGGTAAAATAACATCTGGAATACTCCAGCTATTTCCGGTTACTTCATAGGGCGTACCTATTGGCTCAGTACCATTCAACAGGTTGACTTTCATACCTGGGGCATTACTTTCAACTGTACCCGATATGGTTATACTACCTGTGTTTAAGTAGTCTTCGGATTTAGGTGATGCTATAGTTAGTTTCGGTTCTGCTCCAGTCCCTTCCGCTTTTACAACGGTTATTCCCGATATTTGATAGGATCCAAATATTTGAATACATAAAACAAGTGTCACTAGAGCAAGCAGCTTTGTTTTATGCAGGAGTCCTCTTATATTCATTTAGCACCCCTCGTTTCTACTATTTATGCAGTGTCAAAATGATGTTTTATATATTTATTTTATTCCTATTGGTTGGAAGGTACTAGAGGAAGGGGAAAATATTCAATAAATATTCATATATCAATTGTAAAAATGTGAATTAGAGGCTCTATTATTTATTAGATATTCCGAATCAAAAAGCTTCTATTTGTAAAGTGTTAACTTTGACAATTTAGTGAACAAAATGTTACTATATTGTCAAATAAATAAGGTGTTATGCCAAAGCATAACACCTTACTTCAGATCATTTAATCTTGAGCTAATAATTAGTTGCTGCTAATTGTTAGCTTATTTTATTAATAGCCAGTTGGCATTCCAACTGGGTGATCAGCACGACGCTCAGTGTTCTTAATTGATTCAGCGTGAGAGCTGTTATGACATGCCCAACATACTGACATGTTAGTGAATTTCTTAAGAGCCGAAGAAGCGTTGTTGTCCTGCATGTAGTTTAAAGCTTCGTCAGCAGTCTTAACTGCTTCACCAGTTTTCGACATGATTGTTGCGTTTTGTAAGTCAGCAATTGTACGTCCAAGAGAATCTTTCATGATGTAAGCATCAGTACCGTGACCATAGTGACAACGTACGCAAGTGTAAGAGTCGCTGTTTGTGCTGTGGCGGTATGCTGCATTTTCAGCTTCGAAGTGAGTTGATTTAGTTCCTGAAGCAGTAAGGTAATCAGTGTGACAAGCCGCACAGAACTTGGACATTGCAACACCAATACCTGTTACTGTGCCATCAGCTTTTACAGTATATCCAAGGTCTTTCAATTTTTGTTCAGAGACGCCCATTTTAGCTACAGTTGATCCGCCGAAGTAAGCAGCCTGATTGATTGAGTGCGTAGCTTCTTCTTTTTCCATTTTAACAACTACAGGACGAGCAAGGAAACCTGTAGTAGCATTATTTAATGCTGTTTTACCTGCATCAGTTGTGGAATATGCTTGAGCATGTTCGTAATCGAAATATACACCAGCTGTTGAACCGTAGGCAGCAACAGTAGTAGCATCTTTCATTAAACGGGACCAGTAAGTCTTACCGTCTGTACGGTTGTCATAGCCATATAACCATGGAGCTTCAGATTTTGTATAGGCAGAAGCACCTTTGTTATATTGAGCAACAGTTACAACACCAGAAGTAGCATCTGTAGTACGGTATAATACTACAGCAGGAGCAGCAGCATCAACTGTTGGTAATGTAGTAACTACTGGAACGTTTTCTAATTGCATACCGCCTTGAGAAGCTGGCATTGAAGCAATTCCGTTTGGATTGTATGCAAGTAAACGGTCAGAGTAAGATCCGTGTGGTGCGTGACAGCTTGCACAGTTGAAGTTTTCGCCCCAGTCTTTTCCATAAGCTTTTGAACCATCAGTGTGATTTCCACCTGGTGCAGCACTGATTTTTATTGCATCGTTAGCTTGGTGCTGAGAAGCGCCGTGAGTACCACCGAAAGTACCCGCCCCAGTCATTTTAGCAGTTTCGCCGCTAGCGAATACGTTAGCAAAGCCTAAAGTACCATCATGGCATGCAGTACAAGTGTTATAAACGCTGTCTGAAAATAGCAATGAGTCGCCTTTTGCAGTGTGTGTTTGGTGACAGCTTGCACAAGAGTTAGTGTTGTTTTGGTAAGAAGTGTGAACGTTTTGACCAGATAAGGCTTTAACAACATTATCATGTTCAGAACCGTCTGTTGCACCGTCAACACCTTTACCAGTTTCGTTTGCGTTGGTAATAGATGCCCCTTTTTGACCTGGAGTCATTGTCTGTTCCGCGGATGCAGCGGATGCAAAGATGCCAAGCAGCATGATCGCAAAAAGTAAGCTAAAGCTAAACTTTCTCATTCTTGAAACCTCCCAAATAAATCTCTCTTTTTTCTCTCTTTTTTGTTTTATATACTCTGAAAAACCCTATGACTGTAAGTTTCTATACCACCCCCTTAAATGTAAGGAAATTATTAAACTAGTTCATTAATGTTCTGGCAAACTTGATACTGTTATTTAAAGATTTGAACCCTGATATTTAGTGTATCCGTAATATAAACATTGTCATTTTTGTCGATGAATAAGCCGTTGGGCAGTGAGAATTGCCCGTTGTTTTCCCCCATACCGCCAAATTCAAATACTTTCTTACCATCCTTGTCAAAACCATAAACGAGGTGGGTCAAGTTACTGACAACATACATGATGCCACGGCTATCAATGCCAATTCCCCTTGGGTTGACAAAGATTGATTCCCCCTTGCCGTTATTTGAACCATTAATAATCTTTTGAAATTTGCCTGTTTTATCAAAAATCTCTACACGCTGGTTGGCAGTATCGACAACATAAATATTGCCTTCATCATCAGCTGTAATGCCATTGGGTGAGTTAAGTTCGCCGTCCTTCGTACCTGGCTTCCCGACTTCAAGTAGCAACTTTCCCTTTAAGTCAAACACATAAGCTTTATTTGTTTTAATATCGGTCATGTATACTTTTTTATCAATAATTCTCAGTGAAGCTGGTGCGGCAATATTTTTACTAGTCATTACTTTGTTTGCAAAGTAATCAATAAATTTTCCTTTTTCATCAAATATTGAAATTTTTCCATTATATAAATCGGCAACAAATACTCTCCCCTTGTCGTCAGTAGCGATTCCATAAGGAAATTTAAATTGCCCCTTGCCAGTTCCGTCCTCACCAAATGCGAACAACAGGTTGCCCCCGACATCGAACGCAAGTACACGTTTATTATTTGTATCTGATACATACGTAAACGAACTATTAGCAGTTACATCCATAGGCTTACTAAAAGGCTTATTAAAATCACCAGTAAGCGCTTGGCTGTAGTTTGGTGCCCCGTTTGGTTTAATAACTTTTAACAGACCTGTATCAACTGCTTTTGTATTATTTAGAAAAAGGAAGGTAAAAACTGCTGCCGTAGCTATAGCAATGAGTGCCATACCGATATACACATTACGTCTTTTCATCGTTATTCACCTTCAGCCTTTGTGTCTTTATCTTTTAGTCTATCTAATGCATCGATTGCATCCTTATACAATGGATCATATTGTAGTGCATCTTTATATATGGTGATCGCATCTGCATATTTTCCTTCTGCTTCTGCTACCATCCCAATTTGATAAATGATGTCGGCATTGGTTGGAGCCAGTTTATTGGCTTGTTCAAGTGACTTGGTCGCCTTATCGTACTCTTTTAAGCCACGATAGGCGATTCCTATTTGTACATAGCCCTTATAGTCTTTAGGAGCGATTTTGACAGCTTTTTCAAATTCAATAAGCGCTTCATTATATCGTTCTTCAGATATATAAACTAAACCCATGTTGTAACGTGCATCATAATTATTCTTGTCTTTCTCTAATACATTATCGAACTGTTTAATCGCTTCATCATGGTCACCTTTTAAGTAATAGGTATACCCGAGAACGATTCGGTTTTCTAAATTGGAAGGATCTTTTCTTACCGCTTCTTTATAATAATCTAACTGCTCATTTACTCGTTTCATATCAATACTATTCCAAAAATAGAAGCGCCCGAGAGCATATCCTGTCCCAACGGTAATAACTAATGTGAGTAACAATAACAGGATCCCAGTTTTCTTTTTAAAAGTCTTAGGCTTCTTCTTGGTTGCTCTTTCCTCTACTTCCTGAGGTACTTTTTCTGCTTCCATGGTAAATCCCCTCTCGGAATCTATTCTTTAGCTTTATCGTTTATATTTGACTTATGGCATTTCGAGCACGTTTTTTCAACGTGACATTTTAAACAAGATTTTTCGTATTTTTGATTTTCAGGTAATTTGAATGGGTGTTTATCCTTAAATCTATCCTTGTGAGAACTCGGATGACAGGAAGCACATTGAACCGTTGTTACAGGTGAATCACTTGTATTCCGGTTAGAATGGCAAACAAAACACTTTTCTGTATCTTTTGATATACTGCCATGTTTCATCTCAAAAGAAGCAATTTTATGGCTCTCTGGCCTTTTTCCGTGACATTCTTTACAGAATGTGTTTGTTTTTGCATATTGTGAAACTGAAACATTATTAGTATTAGTAGTAGTTTCATTATTTAAAAATTTAGTATAGCTTGGGTCTTCCTTAAATAAGTCATACTTTTCACTGGACATATAGGAATGGCATTGCTCACATTTTTTCAATTCAGATGGTTGTATTTTGCCATGTCCGCCTGATTTAAAAGTTTGTGTTTTATGAGATTTAGGAACCATTGATGTTTCATGACAAGCACTACATTCCAATGTTGCCTTCCTTGCTTCATGACACTCCATGCAAGTATCCATTTGCGGACTAGTAAACTTCTTATCACTCATTAATATGGTGCCTAGCTTTTCATCCCATTTTCCATAATCACTCTTATAAGTTACCTTTCGATCAGATATTTCCCCGTGAGCAGTACCGCTATGACACTGTACACATTTAATCCCTTCCGTCTTATGTTTGCTGTGAGGTATGATGATATCCCCAGAAGGAGTAACTTTTCGGTTTTTCATATTATGACAGGATTCGCAAGCTGAATCAGGTATCAGGTTCGGCATTTTAATTGGTGCCAGATAGGTATCTGTTTGCTTTTTGTATACTTCTTTAATTCCGCTTCCTTTCGCTTTTACGTAGTTCTCTGCTCCCGACCCAATATGACAGCTTTCACAAGCTACCTCACTATGAGAGGAAGCTTTCCATGTAAAGTACTGAGGCTTCATCTCATGACAGGATGCGCAAAATTCTGAGCTGGATGTTGTTTCTAGCCCAACGAAGCTAAGACCGAAGAAGATAGCTAGAAACAACACAGTTAAAGTCGCATATTTGAATAACTTATAGCGAAACTCGTTTCCTTTATAGCGAAATGGGGGAGGGGTCGGCAGCTCTTGTTCGTGCTCTTCATCCATATTAGCGACCCTCCTTCTTGTTTACTTAGTCTTTTACATCTGATTTAAAGCCGGTTCTGTGACAGTATTGGCAATAAACATCTGTTGGTGCTTTTACATTTGTTGAACCTTCAACTGGTTTTTCACGATCGTGACAGACGAAGCATTCTGATTTTTGCTCAGCCGATAATGCTTTGGATGCGTGGCCTGTTAACCATTGGTCACTATTTCCGTGTCCTGCTGGACGATCTGCATGGCAGGCGCTACAGAATTGATTGATTCGTGTTTGATCTTTTACGACTGTAACGTTTGGAACATATTTTGTTTTTGTTTCCCTCATTTTAAGTAAAGAGATAATATCTTCTTTAGGTATTTCTCTTGCCCATTTAGAATCTTGGTGACAGTTAACGCACTTGTCTAACTCTTGAATAGCTGTCCCGCCATGATTTCCATTCCAGCCTTCCACCTTATGGCTCTTCGGAACTTTAACCTTTTTATGACAAGTTTCACAGGACATTGAGAGTTTTACATCCTTTTGTTGCTTTCCAATTGCTTGTAAAATGATATCTTGCGTCTTTTTATCATGAGCTTCTAGAGTTTCGGCTTCTGTTTTTTCTGATTCGTTTGTTGCTACAGTGGTAGCCTCTGTGGTTGCTTCATCCGTTGCTGCCTTTTTGTTTTCATCTAATTTTTTCTCAACCTCTTCTGGATTTGGCGGAACGTTGTAAGCTGCTTCCTTCCAAGGTTTTACACCGTTATTAACTTGATCGTGACAATCAATACATGTTCCCATGTTTGGTCGTAAGTACTTTTCTTCCATTAATTTCTCTGCACTCTCTTTTGTCCACTTACCACGAACCTCTTCCGTGTTGATACCACGTGTTGCCATCTTGGCGTGAACAACTCCAGCGTGACAAGTAATACAAGGAATTCCTTCTTCAATATGTCCTTTATGGTTTACCTTCAAGTCACCTGAAGCTGTAACAAGACGGTTCTTGGAGTGACATTGTAAGCAGTTTTCGTTGGAAACGGCCTCTTCTTCCGTCTGAACAATTTGTTCAGGTACACCAGTAACGTGGTAATACACTTCCTTAAGCGACTTGACTTTATGTGTCAGCATATTGATCGTACCCGGTTTAATATGACACTGGACACATGTAATCTGGTTATGAGCACTAGCCGTATACGTTGAATACTCTGGTGCCATTTCATGACAGCTTGAGCAGAAGGTTGGCGAGTTCGTAAAGGAGATGACTCCATATCCGCCTCCAAATAGAACAATACAGCCTACAAGTGAAGCGAATAATAATTTCCAGCGGTTTACTGGATTTTTCCAATCTATTCCTCTAAATTTTTGCCAAAGTCTGCGAATCAGGCCAACCTTTTTTTTATTTTCTCTTGTTTCGGGATCTATCTCTTTGTTTTTCTTTTTCCCCCAAATGGCCACTTAACTCACCCTTCCCATTTTGGATTCTTTATCTATTTATTTTCCATATTAACCTCTCTAAAGGTAGTATCTAACATTGGAAGAGTATATTCCAATGTACAATTTGTGAATATTTTTGCATGCGAATAAACTTCACATTTTATCCTAAAAACAACATACAAACGTTGTTATTTCAAGAATAAATTATTACTATAAGCACAGTGTTAACAAAGTCATAAATTAATTTTTATACAAAAATATTATATATTATACAAATTTTATTCATGTTTTAAGATAAACCTATGACAGTTGAAAGTGATTCTCACGGTCCTGCCATCACTCTGTCAAAATTGACGAAAATTCGAAACTTTCCTAGCAGGTTATTAGAACACTGCATGTCAGTTGATATATAATAGTAGAATGACAATTCAACCTGTCAATGTTGTCACTGTATAGAGGAAATGGTAAGATGTAGAGGGAAATTAGCAAATAATTAGATATGAATTTTTGTAATGAAATTAATGATTTTGAGTCTCGATAAAAAGGAGCGTTCATCATAAATGGGGATTTTAAATAAAGTTTTTGATTTAAATAAACGCGAACTTAAGCGTTTGGACAAGCTTGCAGTTAAAATTGATGCACTTGCAGCCGAAACGGAAAGGCTGACAGATGATCAGCTTCGTGAAAAAACAGAGGAGTTCAAGGCCCGTTATCAACAGGGTGAAACCTTGGATGATCTGTTGGTTGAAGCATTTGCGGTTGTCCGTGAAGGTGCTCGCCGAGTGCTTGGCTTATATCCATATCATGTTCAGCTAATGGGCGGTATTTCGCTCCATGAAGGAAATATTTCAGAAATGAAGACTGGTGAAGGGAAAACCTTAACTGCCACGATGCCAGTTTACTTAAATGCACTTTCCGGTAAAGGGGTTCATGTTGTTACAGTCAACGAATACTTGGCAAGCCGTGACGCATCTGAGATGGGTGAATTGTATCAATTCTTAGGACTAACAGTCGGCTTAAATTTGAACAGTATGGACAAGGATGAAAAGCAAGCTGCATATGCCTGTGATATTACTTATGGTACAAACAACGAATTTGGCTTTGACTACCTTCGTGACAACATGGTCTTATATAAAGAGCAAAAAGTTCAAAAGCCGCTTTTTTATGCGGTCATTGATGAAGTGGACTCAATTTTAATTGATGAAGCACGTACACCATTAATTATTTCAGGTTCAGCCCAAAAATCGGCTGTCCTTTATATTCAAGCGAATGCGTTTGTAAAAATGCTCAAAAAAGATACGGATTATACCTATGATGAGAAAACAAAAGGCGTCATGTTGACAGAAGAAGGGATTAGCAAGGCTGAAAAAGCTTTCGGGATTGAAAACCTTTTTGACATGGAACATGTTACCTTGAACCATCATATCAATCAGGCGTTAAAAGCAAATGTCAGCATGCACCTTGATGTGGACTATGTGGTCCAAGAGGGCGAAATTGTGATTGTTGACCAATTTACAGGTCGTTTAATGAAGGGCCGCCGCTATAGTGAGGGCTTGCACCAAGCAATTGAAGCCAAAGAAGGTCTCGAAGTACAGAATGAAAGTATGACAATGGCAACGATTACGTTCCAAAACTACTTCCGTATGTATGAAAAACTAGCAGGTATGACTGGTACAGCGAAAACAGAAGAAGAGGAATTCCGTAATATTTATAATATGAATGTTATCGTCATTCCAACCAATAAACCAATTGCCCGTGAAGACCATCCAGATTTAATTTATTCCACCATGAATGGCAAGTTCCGTGCAGTGGTCGAAGATATTGCTGAACGCAATCAAAAGGGACAGCCTGTCCTTGTTGGTACAGTAGCGATTGAAACATCAGAACTTATTTCAACCTACCTTTTCAAAAAACGGATTCATCACAATGTCTTAAACGCGAAGAATCACGAACGTGAAGCGGAGATCATTGCTGAAGCAGGCCAAAAGGGCGCAGTTACCATTGCGACGAACATGGCCGGTCGTGGTACGGATATTAAACTTGGCGAAGGTGTTATAGAACTTGGCGGTTTAGCTGTTATTGGTACCGAGCGTCACGAAAGCAGACGGATTGACAACCAGCTCCGCGGACGTTCTGGACGTCAAGGGGACCCTGGTGTTACCCAATTCTACTTATCCATGGAAGATGAATTGATGCGCCGTTTTGGCTCTGACAACATGAAGGCTATGATGCAAAAGCTTGGAATGGATGATACTCAGCCTATTCAAAGCAAAATGGTTTCCCGTGCGGTTGAATCAGCGCAAAAACGCGTTGAGGGCAACAACTTTGACGCCCGGAAACAGTTGCTCCAATATGATGACGTTCTTCGTCAACAGCGTGAAATTATCTACTCTCAACGTGATGAAGTATTAGAATCTGAAGACCTTAAAGAAATTGTTCAGAAAATGATTCTAAATTCGATTGAACGGAATGTGGAAGCACATGCTTCTCGTCACGAGGATGAGGAAGAATGGAATCTACAAGCCATTGTGGAATATGTAAATGCCACTCTTTTACTTGAAGGTGACATTACCATTGAAACCCTAAAGGGCAAGGATCCGGATGAAATTGTGGAAACCATTTTTGCCAAAGTGAAAGAGCGCTATGAAGAGAAAGAGCAAATCCTTTTCCCTGAACAAATGCGTGAATTTGAAAAAGTGGTTACATTAAGAGCAGTTGACTCCAAGTGGACTGACCATATCGATGCAATGGACCAGCTTCGTCAAGGGATTCATTTACGTGCATATGGACAAATTGATCCGCTTCGTGAATACCAGCATGAAGGTTTTGCGATGTTTGAAGCTATGGTTCAATCCATTGAGGATGAAACGGCCATGTATATCATGAAGGCAGAAATCCGCAATAACCTTGAGCGCCAAGAGGTTGCAAAAGGCCAAGCGGTGAATCCAAAAGATGACGGTGAACCGGTGAAGCAAAAGCCTAAAGTAAAACAAATTGATGTAGGTCGTAATGACCCATGTATTTGCGGCAGCGGTAAAAAGTATAAGAACTGCTGTGGTGCAGGGAAATAACGGTTTAAGTAAAAGGACTGGGTTACAATAACCCAGTCCTTTACTATTAATGAATATCTTTTAATCCCCGCCATTTGCAATTTTCGCTTTAATATATTCTGCTAAATCGTTTATTTCATCATCGGTTAACGTGTTGCCAAAACCAGGCATCGCACCTTTACCATTTTTGATTTGTGTAATTAATTGGTCATGATTCTTAGCAATATCACTTGTCTTTAAGTTTGGACCATTGTGCCCCCCGCTGCCTCCAGCACCATGGCAGGCTAAGCAATTACCTTCATATAATTCTTTACCGTGATCCACGGCTGACACGTTATTCTTCTTATTATCCGTTTCCTTTTTATTTCCTTGTTTACCTGAATCATCCTGACCATCATCATCTTGAGAGGTAGAATTAATCTTTTCTTGCGTAATTTCGTTTAAGGATGCATACGTACCTTCTAAAGAAAAGGTATAGATTTTATCCCCATGCTTTGTTCCGGCGAGAGTATTACCAGCTGAGTAAATGGCAATATATTGCTTACCATCGACTTCATACGTAATCGGAGGGGCATTGGCACCTGCATCCATTTGGAATTCCCATAATTGATTTCCATTCTTAGCATCGTAAGCAATAATCCGGCCATCGTTGTGTCCAGTGAACACCAAATTGCCTTTTGTCGTTAAAATTCCACTATAGGCAATGGAATCCCACTTCTTTTGCCAAACTATTTTATTCGTTTTAATGTCGATCGCCGTCACTGTACCACGCTGTGGTGCTTTTGAGACCGGCTGCCAAATACTGCCGATATATTCCTTACCTTCTTTGTATTGAGTCTCTTTTTCGTCTCCGTAATGGGCAAACGAAAAGTAATTGTCATTCCCTAAAACATAAAAGTATTCAGTATCTGGATTATAAGCAGATGGCGGCCAGTTAGCTCCACCTTGAGGTGACGGTTTTAAGGTCATAGGCTTGTCCCAAAATGGAGTAAAAATACTTCCTATTTGACCTTTAAACTCAGCCGGTAAGTCACGTTTAACATCTTCCTCAGTTACCTTTTGCGGCACAAATGCATCACCAATAGGAATAGGCTGGGTAGGTGAAGTTTTTTGCCGATCATCTTGGGCTACAGGTTTTTCTTCAATTCCAACCAATGGTTTACCATTGGTTCGATCCAATATATACACCCAGCCTGTTTTACCTGCTTGGGCAAGACCTTTCTTCATTTCCCCATTCATCTTCACATCAAATAATACGACTGGGTTAGCTGGGTCTAAATCCCAAATATCATGATGCACTTCTTGAAAGTGCCATTTATATTTTCCTGTGTCTGCATCCACAGCTAGGATTGAATCCGTATATAAATTATCACCCTCCCGATTGCTTCCATCAAGGTCGGGTGAAGCATTTCCTGTTGCGAAATAAATCAATCCTAATTCTGGGTCAACAGCTGGTGTTTGCCATACTGGTGCCCCGCCAGTTTTCCATGACTCTTTATCTTTCGGCCAAGTTTCATTCCCTTTTTCTCCAGAACCAGGTATCGAATAGGATTTCCATAGTTCTTTCCCAGACTTAGCATCAAAAGCCGTTAAACGGCCTCTTATCCCATATTCACCACCGGCCACGCCCGTATAAACTTTCCCATTATAAAAAAGAGGCGCACTTGTAATGGTGTAGCCTTTCTTCCAATCAGCCACTTGTGTTTCCCATTCAACTTTCCCCGTTTTTTGGTCCAGAGCGACCAAGCGTGCATCTAAGAGACCTACATATACCTTACCATTCCCGAGTGCAACACCACGGCTTGTCCAGCCGCAACACACGGTATCCAGCTTATCAGCAACCTTTGGGTGATACTGCCAAATAATTTTTCCCGTTTTTGCATCAAGGGCTGAGACATCATTTGCTCCAGTAATCGTGAACATAACCCCATCATATACAAGTGGTGTAGCTTCACCAGAATATTTAAATTCCTTACCTGAGCCCAGACTAGTAACCCACTCACCCTTTAATTTCGATACGTTTGTAGAATCGATTTTGGCTAACGGAGAATACCTGCCATTATAGACACTTCCACCGTTCGTTACCCAATCGCCTGATGGGGGTGCCGTTAGTTCCTTTGCAGAAAAGTTCGGCGCTGCTTTTCCGGAATACTTCATGAGCTGCTCCGCACTATAATTTGTTTTTTTAACCTCTTCTTTTTGTTTTTTAGCTGGAGATTCAGCGTTATTGCCACTACAGGCAGCGATGATGACTACTAAAAACAAAAATATGACCCATAGACGTTTCATCTACTGTGCTCCTTTCAAATGATAGAAAATAGTAATGTCTCTGGTAATTTACCCTTAAATTTGAAAGATAATCAACATAATCAAAAAGAAAGCTGCTCCGTTTATCCGAAGCAGCTTTCCTTTATTTACCTTAACAATTAGCCAGTGAACTTGAAGCTTATCTTTGTTTCATAAATTGAAGCACATCTAGGTCAATCCAACCTGTTTTCTGCTCTCGCATTTCAAAGTTCTCTGTATGAATGAACGCAGTAAGAGCTTGATAAATGCTTTCATCACTTAGTACTTTTCTTGAAAGATACCCTAGTCTTGTTAAATGATGGACGACATTATCCTTAATATCCCCTTCGAGTGCGATTACTTTCTCAGGTTTTGATGGAGCGAAGTATAATTGTTGCAGCTGATAAAGTCGAATCAGCTCCTTGATAGGGTCTGGATGGTCGTCGACACGGAGGTCAACATAGCGATCGTTAAAGCCACCGTAACCCCCCTTTTCTTTTACCACATAAAGAGCGGCCGATTGTTTCCCACGGCTGTCACCGCCCGCTTCTTGACCAGCATCTAATGCGGCAAGAAGTTTAGCCGCAAGTGTACCTTCCGTCTTTTCAAATAATTTTGCCATTGCTTCAACGGTCTTTTCGTCCACTAAAATATTTCCCTGCGCAGCAAAGTAAGGTCCCGTAAGACCGCCTGCCCAGTTATAGCATTCCTTGCCTGTAAAGGTTGCGGCATTCCCAGCTGCGTCAATGAGCCCGACTTGCCGCATATCTCGATCAGGATCATCGGCAAGTAACAACTCTAACGTTTCATATGCAGACTTTCCTTGAGCCATTAATTCCAAGCCTTTTGGGCCATAAGCGGTGTTCGCATAGGATTGGGTGGCAACAGCCCCTACCCCTGCCTTAGCCCAAGGAACAACAGAACCCACCCCTAAAAATTTGGATTGTACGGCAATTCCCCATTCTTTTTCAATTGGGTCATAACCTATGATTGAAAATGTCATGAGTCAACCTCCTTTTGTGTAATTTAGTTGTACATACATTATATAGAAGATTCAGATTATAGTATATTAAAATAATATATGAAACCATAAAAAACGCTGACCCAGCGAACTGGATCAGCGTTCTATTTCGATTAATGTGTTTCAATTAAGCCGTAGCGGCCATCTTTCCGTTTATAAACAACATTGGTACGGTTAGTATCTGAATTGGTAAATACATAGAAGCTATGACCCAACATGTTCATTTGTAGGATGGCTTCTTCATTGTCCATTGGCTTCAAATCAAAACGCTTTGTACGAACTAATTCAAGATCGTCTTCAACCAAATCTGGAGTTTCTGAACTTTCAGTAGTAGCAAATGTAACAGGGGACTCTCCCTTTTCCCGGAATTTCCGGTTAACCTTTGTTTTATGTTTACGGATTTGACGCTCAAGTTTATCGGTAATTAAGTCGATAGCAGCATACATATCGGCGTTTGCTTCCTCTGCACGTAAAACCAATTGTGGCAGTGGAATTGTTACCTCCACCTTTGAAGTTTTATCCTGATTGAATTTTAAATTCACATTTACCTTTGCATCAAGGGTTTCTGTAAAATAGCGCTCCAATTTAGATATTTTCTTTTCTAAGTACTCTCTAATTGCTGGAGTTACCTCAATGTTTTCGCCACGTACGTTGTATTTCATGTGGACTCCTCCTTTTGTTAAGGCTATGTATTACATTTCTATTTTACCCTTTGATAATCCTGCTAAATCTTAATAAATATTTTGTCGATTTATTGACAAAAACAATGGGTAAATAGGGAAAATGTTTGACACCACCTTTGACATTGATCGGCAGGTAATAATAAAATGAATGGTTATTCACTTACATTGTATTATTTGAAGGGACAATTTGCCACTAAAATGCTCACAGAATATGTTACATGGATGTGAAATAAGGAGGATCAATAACATGGAACATGAAGAACGAAAAAAGCTTGCTTGGCATGAAACACTGGAATTACATGAGTTAGTAGCCTTCCAATCCGTGGGTCTTATGAAACTTAAAATGTCGATTAATAAAGTAACAGAGCCAGAGTTAAAGGAACTTTATCGGAAATGTATTCACGACCTTGAAGGAAACCTAAAGGAACTTCTAAAATATTATCCCTCCGCCCAAGGCTACCAAGCGAGGGAAGAGGAAGATGTGCGCGAAGATATAGGCTTTTTCGCTGCCGATTTACTGGCCCTGTCGAAAACTTTGGTCCGAAATCTTGCTGTTGCGATTACTGAAACGGCGACACCTGCCTTGCGGAAAACCTTTACTATTCAATTAACGGGCGCAATCCACGGACATGAGAGAGTTTTTAATTATATGTATAAACATGGTTACTACCCAGCATACGATTTAGGACACCTGCTTGGTCATGACATCGAAAATGCACAAAAGGCACTTCGGATGCGGTTTTAATTCTCTTTGAAGGAGGCGGGTATTTATTTTCCCCGCCTTCACTATCTCGCAATGGTTAATGAATGGATGCTAACTGCTCCAGATTCTTTTAAAAGCCGGGCAGCATGCCTTAGAGTTGAGCCCGTTGTGTAAATATCATCGACCAACACAATCCTTTTCCCTACTATGTTACAGTCGGGACTTAAGTTAAAAACTTGTGGAAGATGGATTCGCTCTGACCTAGACTTCTTCGATTGTTTTTCTGAGTGAATTCTCGAGAGAATTTCTGTAGGGGAAAAACCAGCCTCTGTTATCAGCGCTTTGGCCTGATTAAATCCGCGCTCATAAAGCCGTTCTTCGCTCAATGGAATTGGCACAAGGAGATCCGGAGCCATTTCCGTTAGCTTTATTTTTATAGTCTCTGAAAATACTTTAGCCAATACATAATCACCGCGAAATTTATATTTGGCAATCAATTCTTTCAAAAAGTCATTGTAGCGGAACATGGATTGATTTTTTTCAAGTGTTCCTCCCCACCTTTGATCATCCTCCCAGCGGAAACAATCATGGCACAAATCGCCATCGTGAAACTTTTCGTCCAAAAGGTGAAATGGTTTACTGCAAATTCGACATGTACGCCCTTCAATTTTTTCAAGCCTTCCTTCACAAATTGGGCAAAGGCAGGGGATCTTTTCGAGGGAGAGGAGTGCTCTCCACCCTAATTTAGATTGAATCACGTTATTACAGTATAAGCAACGGTCTTGCTGAACTAGAACCATTTAGCGCCCCCTTAATCAAGTAAACCCTTTTTAAGACCTTCCGTATTCATTGCAATAATTTGCCTGCGTGCCTTTAGCATGTCTTCTGTTTTTCCATAATGAAAAAAGGTGACTGCCCCTTCAGGATAGTCCTTACTTCTTCCGGCCCTCCCGGCAATTTGGACAAGTGCACTTTCGGTAAAAATAGAATCTTCCGCTCCTACCACTGCCACGTCGATATTAGGAAAGGTTACCCCTCGCTCGAGGATTGTTGTTGTTAATAGAATAGGAATTTCATTTAATCGCATTTTTAAAACTTTATCTTTTCGCTCAGGATCTTCAGCATGGACTGCTTCAAAGTTTGGATTTAGACGGTGAAGGATGGTGAGGGCCTTTTCCATTAATGGGATGTGTGGAAAAAAGACTAAAGCCTGTTTATTGGCTTGTATTCTAGTCGTGATCCATGCGATGACATTTTGCGGCAGTTTATTTTTGTGAAGCTGCTTTTGCCAATTGCCACACCAAATAAATTCAGGCACTGGTAAGGGATGACGGTGAAATCTGGCGGGGATGGTTGTAAAGGCTCTTTTCCCGTTTTTACATTCTCTTTGCCACTTTTCATTAGGGGTCGCTGTCAAGTAAATCATCGCCGATGTCGTTTTGCGAGCCTGGGTTACCGCATGGTGGAGGGCTTCCTCCACTGTAAAAGGAAAGGCATCGACCTCATCTAAGATAATGGCATCGAAGGCATGGTAAAATCGCAGCAGTTGGTGTGTAGTAGTAATGGTGAGTGGTGCATAATGGTGTCGGTCCTCACTACCACCGTACAGGGAAGCAACGGGAATATTGGGAAAGGCGGCTTTCAATCTAGGAGTTAATTCTAAGACTACATCTGTTCTTGGTGTGGCGATACAGATTCTTTTCTTTGCCGCAAGTGCTGCCTTAATTCCTGCAAAAAGGACTTCGGTTTTTCCTGCCCCGCAAACCGCCCAAACCAGATGCTCTCGATTTTGTTCTATTGAGGTCACAACACTCTCAGATGCCACCTTTTGCCCATCGGAAAGTGTTCCTTCCCATGCCATAATCTTGGCTGGAAGTTTAGTGTCAGGGGCCGGACCGCTCCAACCCAGCAGCGGAGTACATTCACTGATCCGTCCCATCATCATGCACTTACGGCAGTAAAGGCATATTTCCCCACATCGAAAACATGGGAAGCTGGCAAGTAACTGTGGATCTTTATTCCCGCATCTAGTGCACACCGGCTGTTTCCCGTTGTAATCTATTCCCTTCCGGTACGTTATATATCCATTTTGATAATGATTTTGTATTTCATCTATTTTATATGGAATTTCTTCAAGGAGAAGCTGTTTACCGATGAGGAGCTGCTGGAGATCGTGATTATAGGTAAAATGGGGGTTGAGCGGAGGCTGGGGGATGGAGGGGATTTTTGTGATGGGGAGAGAATTTTCTGCTGTACTGGTTGGTAGTAGGATTCCTTCTTTTAGGATAAAACGCATTTTCTCACCTTCTTTGGTTATTGTTTTGTTTGAGAAGTTTTTCTTCCATTAGCAAGTAATTATTATGATTGGGCCACTGATGATATAATCGATTTTTTGTATGTCCGGAGGTCGGCAGGTTAAGGGAAAATAAAAACTTTTGAGTAATATTTTTTGTTGGAAGATGTAGGATGGTCTGGCATTCTTGATTTGTCAGTGTCGGTTTTATCAACAAGAAATAGTCATGAAGAAAGTCAATATGGCCATCTTTTGAAGTTGTAAAACATTTAGGGCACATCCATTTACCTCTTTGGTAATTCATGGGGATGAAAAAGCATTTTATATTTGGGCACTGGACCCCCATTACAAGATCTTTTTCTAAAACACTATATTCTATTAAAATATTAATGGGTTGTGGACTATGCTGGCTGATAAGTAAATTTCCAATCTCATTCATTTTATTGTTGTCAACTTTCACTTTAGAAAAACGTCTTTCACATTCCTCAATCTTATTAAAAATATCCCTTGCTTTACATACTCTATTAAAATCAGTTTCGACACCAAGCGTGCTTTTTAGAATGGTTTTGTTTGCACTTTTGAAAAAAACAAGATAGTCAATTGGTAGTAAATTAAGTCCATGCTTGACAAGAAATCTTCTTAGTAGTGATTGAAGTCTTCGGCATTGAACGCGTGGGTCCTCAAAGGATTCCTCAGTGCCGTCCGCATGGGTCCGAAGCAGCTGGTTAAATACATTGTCAAAATACAAGGTACCAATGATATTTTTGGCTTCGATGATGATGATAGAGTGTTGGGAGATAAGAAGGGTATCAATCTGAAAAAGGATGTCATTTAGCTGAAGTTGGAGATCGTGGAATATCAAGTACTTTTCTTGAGAAAGTTCTGTACAATAGTTAGCTAGGGCCCTTTCGCCCCAAAATCCTGCCCATCTTTTTGCAATATCCTTTTCAAGTTCTGGGTATTTAGGATGACCGTGCCTTAAATATTTTCTTAGGATTTCGGACAATAAGAGTCTTTGAGGAATGGATAATTCTTTTATCAACAATGCTTCATCACTCCTTTACTGAATAAAAAATTCGACAATAAATCGAGTAATTCCTACATTTTTTTAAAAATATTTTACTCTTTTTATCACTGATTTTTAGATGGTTCCATTTCGTAACCAGATTCCCGCGGGATTAGGAGTTTATTCCGCGAACCTTTGTGGTTTTCCCGCAGAGTTTGAGATTATTCCCGCGAATCTGTACGATATTCCCGCGGAGTTGCCGATTATTCCCGCTAACTCATCTTTTTAGTTACTTTTTTTCTCTCCTTGCTTAGCATGGTTTAACGTCCGCCTTCCAAGCTGGATTCCCGCGGGATTTTCTGTTTATACCGCAGACTTTGGTGGTTTTCCCACGGGGTTTGGAATTATTCCCGTGAACTTTTATGTTTTTCCCGCGCAGTTTCCGATTATTTCCGCGAACTGGTCTTTTTAAATAGCTAATACCAAATAAAAAAACCATCTCGGTCCACACACAAACCGAAATGGCCAAAAAGGTATCTTATTTTCTCATCCAGCCCATCCCCATTGCCCCTTCACCCAGGTGGGTACCGATGACAGCCCCGAAGTAACCAATTGAGAATTCTACATTTGGATACATAACAGACAGTTCCTTACGCCACTCTTCCGCCTCTTCCTCACGGTTAGCATGAATAATGACTGCTTGAAACTCACCACCGCTAATTCCATCCTCCCCAAGCAGGTCGACAATTCGTTTCATTGCTTTTTTTCGGGTGCGGATCTTTTCAAAAGGAACAATCACCTTGTTTTCAAAATGCAACAAGGGTTTCACCTGCAATAAGCTGCCTATAATGGCTTGAGCACTAGAAAGACGACCACCTCTCTGCAAATGGGTTAAATCATCGACCATGAAATAGGCGCGGGCTGTTTTTTTTAACTCATTCAGCTGACTCACAATGGAAACAGGGTCCTCCTCTTCTAGTGCCATTTTAGCCGCCTCAATGGCATAAAAGCCCTGCACCATGCAGCTGATTTCCGAATCAAATGGATAAACTTTAATGCCTTCAACCATTGAACCAGCTGTGACGGCACCTTGAAACGTACCGCTGATTCCGCTTGAAAGGTGAATACTAATAACAGCATCGTAGTCTACAGAAAGCCGTTCAAATAGCTCAACAAATTGCCCAATCGGCGGCTGAGAGGTGGTCGGCAGTTCTTTTGTTCTAACCTCTTCATAAAACTCACCCGCGGTTAGATCGATTTCTTCTTGATAAACTTCATTCCCGAATATGACGTGTAACGGGATCATATGTATATTCCATTTTTCTCGTAATTCTTTCGGTATGTACGCGGTGCTATCCGTGACAATTGCCGTTTTCATTATGGTATACCATCCTTGTTATTTTTCTTCAATAGATTATCTATTTATTATTCTATATGAAATAGACTGAATTTGCATTACTCATTCAAATTAAAAAGAGGCAACTCCCTTTGGAGTCACCTCATAAAATCGCAGGATTATTGAATCCATGCACCGTCTCTACCAATTCTATATTTACCTATTTTTGTATTGGCTGCCATGATTCCATTATTATACAAGAAGTACCACTTGTTTCCGGTGTATACCCAGCCTGTTTTCATTGCACCAGAACCGTCAAGGAAGTACCATTTATTCTTATCTAATACCCAGCCTGTTTTCATTGCACCAGAGCCGTCAAGGAAGTACCATTTGTTCTTGTCTAACACCCAGCCTGTTTTCATTGCACCAGAACCGTCAAGGAAGTACCATTTATTTTTGTCTAATACCCAGCCCGTTTTCATCGCACCGGAATCTTCTAGGAAGTACCATTTTTTCTTATCCAATATCCAGCCTGTTTTCATTACACCTGAATCAGCAAGATAGTACCACTTGTTGTTCGAAAGGATCCAAGTGCTTTCCTTCATAATGCCTTCTTGTGTAAAGAAGTACCACTCACTATCGATTTTTGCCCAATCAGTGGCAAATGCATTTTTATTAGGGTCTAAGTATTTCCAGGTATTACCTTCAAGCGTCCAGCCTGCTGTTTCACTTGTAGGTGTCCAAACGCCAAGATATCCATTAACAAGGGCATTTTTTGTTCCTTTAACTGGGACAGTCAAAATACCTTGCGTATTGGCTACAAGCTTTTCAGAGTTGTATCCAGTTGCATCAACAAAGACTTGATTAGCATGTTCTGCCCCCACTTTTACTTTAATCGTTGTGTTCGTCTTTGAGTTGTTTCCTATAATAGTTGCTACCCCTGTATTACGGTCATTACCATATCTAACGCTGGCAATAACATCTTGACCCGCTTTAGAAGAAGTGTTTGAAGTATAATACGAAACATGTTGATCTCCGTATGCATATTGTTTACGAACCTTCAAAAGCTTTGTAATGACATCGTTGTAAATAGTTGGCTGTGACATGTAAGCAGCATCTGTTTTAAACATATCACCATAAAATACAGTTGGAACCGTATCCTTATTTGTTAATACGTACGCATATTGACTAGGGACATTAGATGGAGCATATTGCTTGTCTGCTTTTTCCATATCCGTATTATAAATGGTTAATGCTTTTTGTTCAGTTTCTTTATCATATATTGCTTCAAACGATTTTGGCGTGCTTGTTCCATATTTTTGAAATGATTTAATTCCATATAAATCTAGCATTATTTGATTAACACGGTTTTTTTCTTGGTCATGATTATTAACAAATGACCAGTTTGGAGTTGTAGCAGTTGTACCGGAACCAGAACGAACAACTGTTGAGTTTGTAGCAAGTGTAGTAAGCGATTGTTTGTTTGCTTTCCCTAAGGAATTTGTTAATGCAGTGAATAAATTTGCATCCATTACAAGCTGAGCGCTGCCAGTATTTTGAGATGCTAAATAGGATTCAATATAACTTAAATGGTTTGCCTGATCGTCACCAAAATGGTCTTTTTTAACTGCCGTTTCTTCAAGTAATATTTTTTTATCATAGTGACTAGCGGCATCGATTCTAAATCCATCAAAATTGTATGTGGTCAAGAGCCAGTCCATCCAATGTTTTTGTTCCTTTTGGACTTCTGGATTGGAGTTATCAATATCATTACCTACTAAAAACTCATGCGCATTATTTAATGTATTGTTAATGGAATGGAGTGGATTACCACTTTTATCAACAAATAAGAACTGGTCTAAATTATCAATACCAGAATTATCATTCATATTTGATTTTTCCTCAGAACCATAGCCATATGAAGGTTGTGAGGCAATGTATTGATTCGTTAGTCCCGCAATTTTCCCATTATCACCATTAATAATGGCATCCATGGAATCAAATCCATTTTTAGCCATGAATGGTAAGTAACCTTTGTCCTTAGAATAATTAATAATCATTGGCTTCCAATATTGATCAGTAGTAGCAGCATCTTTTGCAGCATACCATCCATCAACAGCTAGATAGCCATCTACAGTGTTAATTTTATTGGCATCGGCAGCTTCTTGTAACCAAGCTGGTAAATAGTTGTTAACATTCCCTGGTGCAATGAAACGGTATGGTGTACCTTTATCATCGGTCATTACACGTCCTAATCCCTGATTTTGGAGGGAGGTACCGTTAAAGTAGTCTTTATTCCATTCTTTGATGTAACCGTATTTAGCTTGCCCCTGGCCGCCGCCCTTAGTATAAGCTAAATAAATATTGGCTGTTGTCGTAGATTTTTGACCGGTTGTATAGGTGTTACTGAATAGATTACCACTGTCATCTGTTCGTTTTACATAAACAGCCTCACGATTTGGTAAGCCCATCATTTGGTTAGGGACTAAATCCAACTGCAGCTTTAATCCTTTGTCATGAAGGGTATTAATCATTTCTTTCAATTCATCACTTGTACCATATTTTGTTGCTTTTGAGCCATTTGGGCCTTGATTAAACTCACCTAAGTCATATCGGTCAGTAATAGCATAACCTTCCATATATCGAGCCATATCAAATGAACGGTATGCAGGGGGTAACCAAATGTCAGTTACACCTAGTTCATTAAAATAATCACCCTTATTAGACAATTCTCTGTACATGTTACTATCATAAGGCTGATATAAGCTAAAGCTTTGAAAAATAACATGGTTATCCACATTAGGACTAGATGTTTCAGCTTTGGCTTTTGTCGTTAAAAAGCTTATATTACTAATTGAAAGTACTGAGGCAAGCGCAATGCTTGCAACTCTCTTAAACTTCCTTTTCCCCACTTTTCTTCCCCCAATTTTTCTCTCATATTCTGGAATTCCAGTAAATAACCTCTAATATCTTACAATAATATAGAAAATATTAAAAGAGAAATTTTTGGGTATATTATATAAAACACAGTAGTTTCAATTTTCGAAAATCAGCCATACAGCCCTGCATAAAGCAAAAAAAACACACCCTATTGGCGTGTTTTCAGTTTCCAAAATTATTTTACTTCCACCCAGCCATTTTTTATTGCACTAACGACAGCTTGGGTACGGTCGTTCACATTCATTTTTTGTAAAATGTTACTAACGTGGTTTTTGACGGTCTTTTCACTGATAAATAAAGATTCCCCGATTCCACGGTTACTTTTTCCATCAGCAAGCATTTGCAATACTTCACACTCACGTCTGGTTAACAGATGTAATGGACGGCGAATTTCAACTGTTTGAACATAGCCGCTTCCACCATGAGCAACAGATGTTGCTAATTTGCGATATTCATTTACTAAGTTGTGAGTCACTTTAGGGTGTAAGTAGGAGCCGCCATCCGCGACAACGCGAACTGCTTCAATTAAAGCATCCGCATCCATTTCTTTTAACAAATAACCCTGTGCCCCTGTTTTTAAGGCATGAGTGACATAATTCTCATCATCATGAATGGATAAAATGATAACTTTTGTATTCGGGTATTGTTCGACAAGCTCGCGAGTAGCCTCAACACCATTTACTTGTGGCATGTTGATATCCATAATCACCACATCTGGTTCGTACTCTTGGACAAGGCCTAATGCATCGCTGCCATCATCGCCTTCCGCCACCACTTGGAACGATTTTTCAAATTCTAGTATTCTCTTTACGCCTTCTCTAAAAAGTTGGTGATCATCAATAATGACAATTTTCGTAGTCATTTTTAAGCCCCCTATTCCTTCAAAATCAATTTTTATTATCAGTTATTAATTAGTCTGTTAATGGAACACGGATCAATACAGTGGTTCCTTTGCCGATTTTAGAATCATAGATGATTTCCCCATCAAGCAAATCCACACGTTCCCTCATTCCAATCATTCCAAAAGACTCCGGTTTCTTTTGCGTAATATCAAATCCAATTCCGTTATCTTTGATTGTCACGTTAATGGCTGCCTTAGTGATTTCTAATATAACTTTGATTTCACAGGCATCCGCATGTTTGAGGGCATTCTGCACTGACTCCTGAATCATCCGGAACAATGCTACTTCGTACTTAGCAGGAAGCCGGCACTCTAGGCCAATATTCACAAACTCAATTCTTGAGTGGTTATGATATTCCTCGATTGTTTGTAAGTATTTTCTGAGGGTCGGAACAAGACCTAAATCATCTAATGCCATTGGACGAAGGTCATAGATAATTCTTCTCACCTCATAAAGAGCGGCCCGGACCATTTTCTTATAACTATGAATCTCTGAAAATGCTTCTTCCGGCCCTTGTTCCCGGTAAACACGTTCAATTAAATCCGAGCGCATGATCACATTGGCCATCATTTGCGCTGGACCATCGTGAATCTCCCGTGAAAGCCGCTTCCGCTCCTCTTCTTGCGCTTCAATAATTTTCAGGCCAAAGTCCTCTTTAGCCTTCGCATTTTGTAACACTTCACCAACTTGTTTTAAATCACTCATCAAATAATTCATTACCACAGATATTTGGGAGATTAATTGGTCGGCACGGTCAATGGTTTCATCTAAAGCGAGAAGCCTTCGTTCAAGATCATTTCTTTTTTCTAAGAGTTGTTTCTTATACTGCCAGTTGATCGAGAGATCCATTTGAAGCTGATGAGCCTTTTCATAAGCCTCCCGTACCTCTTCCTCCGTATAACTTTTAAAATTCATACTTACCTCTGATAGCATCAATCGAGCTTGATATACCTGGCTCTCGAGCTTGACCCCCTCATCAATAAGCTTAGACATCATTTGTTTAATATTTTCCAATTCATTGGTCATATTCACATAATCTTGACGGCATTGTTCACCAATTAGGAAAATATCACTTTTACTGCATGTAACCATTTCAATCATTTCTTCACGAATTACATCAATTGATTTCACATTAACCTGTTTCATATTCATTACATTCCCTCCAGGGTTTTTCCCTTTAGGCCCATTAACATATTTTAACTTGAATTGTATCAAATGGCTAACCTAAACACTCTAAAAGACCTTGTTCAAGGGAGAAAAGTAGTATAATAATAGTATTTCATCCTTTTCACTATACACCTGTAAGAGCTTGATGAACTATTACTATTATATCATTCGAACGTTACTACGATATTAAAGGTATATTACAACAATATTTTTTTAAAGATTGTTTATTACTTACACAATAGAAAGGAGTTACACATGCTGCAACAATATCTCACAGTAAAAAAGACTGGTGAACATGAAATTTCCATCCAAAGGTCCCGATTTATTGCCCATATTACAAGGGCTGAAACAGAACAGCAAGCACAGGAATTTATTTCAACCATTAAAAAACTTCATTGGGATGCGACACATAACTGTTCTGCCTATCTTATTGGCGAACACGATCAAATCCAAAAAGCAAATGATGACGGTGAACCAAGTGGAACCGCGGGCGTTCCCATTCTGGAGGTGTTAAAAAAAAGAAAGTTGAAGGACACGGCTGTTGTTATTACCCGCTACTTTGGCGGCATTAAATTAGGAGCAGGCGGGCTGATCCGTGCTTATGGTAAAGCTACATCGGAGGGTTTAGACGCAGTGGGCCTAGTTGAAAGAAAGCTTATGCAAATCATTCATGTCAAAATTGACTATACTTGGCTTGGGAAAATTGAAAAAGAACTGCGCGCCTCCACTTATAAAATAAAAGAAATTCACTACTTAGATACGGTTGAAGTCGAGACATTTGTGAATGAAAGTCATGTCCTAACATTCATGAACTGGATGGTGGAGCTGACAAACGGCCAATGCCAAATGGCAAAAGGAAACATAGTCTATCTTGAAGAAGACTTCCTTTGATAATAATGTTATTCTTGCTGTTGATTATAAGCTGGAACTAGCTATAGGACAATTGGGAAAAAAATGTAGAAAGGGACTCAGGATAATGAGTCCCTTTCACTATGGCTATAGCAGCATGTCTTCAGCTTGACCAATTATTTGTGCATTTCGCCTTAAGAGCGATTTTTCACAGCATTCATTTTTAGTGTTCGAAACATGTTTAACAATGGACGGTGGTCCTTCCCCATTAATCCAATTTTTTCAGCAATGATCTCAATGAGGAGAACAACAATTCCAATTAAGACAAGGGCACCACCGATTCTGGCCTGGGAATAAATCACTGCGACAAGTCCAAAAAAAGCGGCCAAGGCATAAATCAGCAGAACTGTCTGGCGGTGAGAATAACCCATTCGCAGCATACAATGATGGAGATGGGACTTGTCAGGTGCAGATAAGGGCTGTTTATTTATAATTCTCCTAATAATAGCGAAAAGCGTATCAGAAATGGGTACACCAAGTATAATGACTGGAATAACAAAAGAAATAAAAGTAACATTCTTAAAACCAAGCAAGGAGAGTACAGAAATAATGAAGCCCAAAAAAAGAGCTCCTGTGTCTCCCATAAAGATACTGGCAGGATGGAAATTATAAATTAAGAATCCAAGTGTGCATGCCAAAACAATGGATGCAACAGCAACCACATAGAGATTCCCTTGAATAAGAGCCATGCCTGTAATGGTGATTAATGCAATGGAGGAAACCCCCGCGGCCAATCCATCTAGACCATCAATTAGGTTAATAGCATTCGTTATACCTACAATCCAAATCATAGTAAAAGGGATGCTCAAAAAACCAAACTGGAGTTGTCCACCAAACGGAAGATTAATAAAGACCATTTGCAAATCCCCTAAAAACACCACACTACAGGCCGCAGCTACTTGACCAAGAAGCTTATACTTTGCCGGTAATTCGATTAAATCGTCCAGAAAGCCAGTGATGACAATAATAAAACAGCCAATCATGATGCCAAAGGAGTAAGTGTTTTCGGGTCTTAACAGGAAAATTCCTACGATAAAGCTGATAAATATGGCTAAACCTCCGAGCCTCGGCATAATCGCTTGATGAACTTTTCGTTGATTCGGCCGGTCTGTAGCACCAATGACAAACGCTAATTTTTTTATTAAGGGAGTCATAATAATGGAGACCAGAAAACATACTATCAAGGTAAGATAAAGCATTAGACATCCTCCTTGTTAATCAGTTTGTCCATTAAAAAGAAAAGAAAACAAATTGAGGATAGTAAAAAACGGAAAAAAAGAGATAATTCCGAAGAACTACCTCTTTTTGAAAATGTTTTACTTAATCCATGCTCCATCTTTACCTAGCTTATATGTGCCGATCTTCGTGTTTGCTGCCATGCTGCCATCACTATATAAGTAGTACCATTTACCACTATCCAATACCCAGCCAGTTTGCATAGCACCAGATTTTGCAAGGAAATACCATTTGTTATTTACTTTTACCCAACCGGTTTTCATTGCACCAGAATTATCAAGGAAGTACCAAGTTTTACCATCTTTAACCCAACCAGTTACCATCGCACCAGTTGCATTAAGGAAATACCACTTGTTATTATCTTTAACCCAGCCAGTTGCCATCGCACCAGACTTGTTAAAGTAGTACCATTTTCCATCTACTTTCGCCCAGTTAACTTTCATATCTCCATTAACTTGGTCAAGGTAGTATGTCTTACCTTTTTCTTGGAACCAGCCAGTTTGCATTTCACCAATCGTTTCATCTTCTGTGCTTAAGAAATACCACTTACCATTTACTAGAACCCAGCCAGTTTCCATGATTCCTTTAGCATTGAAGTGGTACCATAAGCCATCTTCTTGTAACCAATTGTTTGTTAATTCAATACCGGTTTTTGGATTAATATAGTGGTAGCCATCTTCATCCTCGTACCAGCCTGTATATTGTTCTACCGTTACTGTAGTGGCTTTACTAATGTTTCCTTCTGCATCTTTAGCAGTTACCGTAATTTTAGTGCCTACATCAAGCGCATCAAATTCTACGAAGAAGAATCCATCCTCATCTGCCACATCTGTACCTAAAACCGTGTTACCCACTTTAACTTCTATTGAAGAACCTGGTTCTGCAATTCCAGTTAAATAAGTATCAAAGTTTGTTACTCCATCCACTTCAGGAGCAGTAGGTGCAACCCCATCTTTAACAGTTACTTTAGATGCCACACTAACGTTTCCAGCAGCATCAGTTGCTGTCACTGTAAGTTCTGTTCCTGCTTTTTGAGCGGCAATTGTTACAGTAAATGTTCCATCAGTACCAGCAGTTGCAGTTCCAAGTACAGTATTGCCAGCTTTTACTTCTACTTTTGCAGCCGCCTCTGTTTTACCAGTAACTTTTGTAGCCACTTCGTTTACAGCATCTACTTGTGGTGCTGCTGGTGCAGTTGTATCAAGGACAGTGATCCGTCCTTCCACTTCAGCATAAATTGGTCTTGACTGAGCTTTAACATAATCAATTAAAGTGTCTAAATCTGTTTTTAAAACAGTACGATCTTTACCTTCTTTAAGAACTACATATCCATCGCCGCCGTCAGCCATAAAGTTATTAACTGCAACAGTGTAGGTAGCATCAGGATTAATTTTTTCTCCATTTGGCAAGAAAATATCCACTACTTTTTTGCCTAATTCATATTTATTATCCCAAGTATAAGTTAAGCCAGAAATGGACATAATGCGATTTCTGTCAGCTGCAAATTGCTGATTTAATAAGGTTCTTACCTGCGCACCAGTAATTTTCAATGTAACAACATCGTTACCAAAAGGCTGGATGGCAAATAAGTCGCCCCATGTAATCGTACCTTTTTTAAGATCGTCACGAATACCGCCAGAGTTCATAAACGCAAAATCGGCATTTGTTTGAGCTTGCATGGCATCTGCAATTAAGTTTCCTAAAGAGGACTCACCAGCAGCAGTTTGTGTACGTGTTAATGCAACAGCAGATTTACCAACCACTTGTCCAATAATTGGAGCAATTTCGGCTTTGTATTCATCAAGCTCTGCTTTAATTTTTGCATCAGGTGTAATGCTATCTTTAAATGTTGAAGCCACCTCAGCTGTTTTTGTAACAATATCTTTTGTTACAGGGTCAATGGTAAGGTCAACATCAGAGAAAGCCGTACCATAAGAATAGGATTGTACTAATAATTTTTCCTTGCCTGAGTTATCCACGATTTTTGAGTTCAAGTATTTATGGTCATGTGCTCCGTAAACCACGTCAACTTCTGGGTCAATCGCTTTCGCAATATCGACAACTTTACCAGTCGGATTCGTACCATCTGTTGCAGAAGTACCTGGATCATGGGCAAGTACGACAATTGACTTAACACCTTTAGCTTTTAATTCTGCCGTATATTTATTAATTGCTTCAATCTCATCGGTGAATTTAACACCTGCAACACCGCTTGCTGTTACAATACTTGGTGTCTCCGTTGTTACAACACCGATGAAACCAATCTTAACGCCATCTACTTCTTTAATCGCGTATGGAGGTAAAATTGTTTCATTTGTTTTCTCATCGACAACGTTAGCGACAACATAGTCAAACTTAGCGCCTTCAAATTCGCCATACTTTGCTTCTGTTTTCGGATGTTTACCACCATAGATTAAACGTTTCATTTCTTCTACGCCTTCATCAAATTCATGGTTACCGATTGTACCAACGTCCATGCCGATTTCTTTCATAAAGCGAACGGTTGGCTCATCTTGTAATAAAGCGGAAACCGGACGGCTTGCGCCTACTAAATCCCCAGCTTGGACCATTAATGTATTAGCAGGGTTTGTTGCTTCTCTTTGTTTTAAATAAGCTGCTAAATATTCAATACCACCGACATCACGGTTAGATACCTTAGTAGAATAATCTAATTGACCGTGGAAGTCGTTGATTCCTAATAATTGGACATGTACGTTTTGATCTAATTCAAATAAGTTATAACCAGTTCTGGTTGTGGACGCACCAAGATTTTTTACATCTGGTTGTTGCCCAAGGTAGTTTAGTGCATCTGGAGCTGCATGGAATACTAGTTTCGCTTTGCCAACAGTAGGGGCAATTCTCCAGTTGTTATCTGGAACGGCATTGATAGTACCTTTTTCACTAATATAATCCATTAGGATTTGACGGTTTTCAAGTTGCGGATCTACAACAACTTTTGCATCCTTTAATTCTGCCAAACCGCCGCTGCCACCTGCACGGTAGTTGTTTGTCGCAATAATGAATTTTTGTGCTGGATCAACAGGTGTGCCATCCATCATCGTTAAGTTGATAACACGTTGACCTATTGGCTTTGTAACATCAATTTCGTATTTAACGCCGTCAATAACATCAAAGTTATATGGACGGATAGCATCATTCTCATTTACCAATTGTTGATTTCCTTCAACTTTTGGGTCGATTTGGTTATACTGTTCTGCTGTTTTCTCAATCCATCTCTTTACTTGGTCGCCAGTAACTTCTAAACCTTTTAGCGTATTATCAAACAAATAAAGGTCTGCAGCACTTTTAATTGTCACATCACCTTTAGAAATATTGGTGTAATCTGCTACACCCCCACGACCGCCTTTGAAAGGAGCTGCCGCAGAAAGAACAGGATAATCTTTATATTCCGTTTTGGCAATGGCCTTTTTAACAAAATCCATTTGGGCTTCATTGACAATTTGTGTAGAGGCATCATCCATTACCCGAGTAAAGAACGTATGCATTGGTATCTCAGTTGTGCCAATTTTCCCGCGTACATAAGCAAGTGTTTCTTCATGGACAGCCTTTACACCATCCACAATAGTTTGGTCTAAAGCCGTTTTAGCATCAACTGGCCGGTTAACCGATTTTGAATTGGTCTTATCAACCGTCCACTTGCCGTTTGCATCCTTTACAAGAGCTAAATCAAGAACGCCGAGGTTATTTCCCCAGAATCCAGCTTCAACAGCCTGTACACCATTAATTTTGCCATTCGTATTATCAATATTATTTACTTTATTAAATGATGCATCACCAGGGAAATTCAAGTGAGCATGTCCAAATAACATGGCATCGATACCAGGTACCTTTGTTAAATCATAAACAGCATTTTCTGCTTTATCTTGGTTTTCTTCAGTAATATCACAGCCAGAGTGTGCAATGGCAACAATCACGTCAGCACCCTTTGCCTTCATTTCAGGGATGAATTTCTCTGCTTGTTTCTTTATATCTTTTGTTATGACATTACCTGTTAGGTTGTCTTTGTCCCACTGCATAATTTGCGGTGGTGCAAAACCAATAACCCCAACTTTAATAGTTGACTTATTACCTGCAGCATCAACAATCTCTTTGTCTATTAATTGGTAAGGAGTAAAATAGTTTACATCATTATCAGGATTAGTATCATGATCATCCTTATAGATGTTAGCGTTTACAATTGGAAATTTCACTTCTTGTTGAACATCTGCTAAGTAATCTAGCCCATAATTGAATTCATGGTTACCCACAATACCTGCATCATAATTGAGCGAGTTCATTGCTTTATAGATTGGGTGTGTTTCATCTGCACCTAGTCTTTTCACTTTCGCTACATAACTTGCTAAGGGAGTCCCTTGAATTGTGTCACCTGCATCAAAAAGCATAGAGTTTTTAACTTCTTCTCTAGCCGCCTTAATTAATGTTGCCGTTTTCGCTAAACCATAATTTGTTACTTCAGCGTCTTTGAAATAATCATACGGCATTACATTGGAATGCAAGTCCGTAGTTTCTAAGATACGAAGTGTTGCAGTGTTTCCCGTTTCAGCAGCTTTTGCAGATTGAGGAAAAATATTCAATGGAACTGTTGTAAGTGCTAACGCTACCGCCAGAGAACTACTCAGCATACGTCGTTTCATGCTTCTTTTTATCTGTCTCTTCACACTTTTACCGCCCTTCGACAAACTTTTTTGTATTGCAAGACTATTCTACTAACTTTTTTAATAGAATAATAGTCTTTTTTGTAAAAAAATTGTTAAGTTTCCACACATACCAAATAGTAAATGTATTCTAAATTATCATTCTCTTATTTCTATAATAATTAATAAAAATTAATAATTTTGTAATAAAACGTTTGTAACAACCTTAAGCTATGAGACGTCTAGTATTAAGAGGCAGGTTACGAGAATTGTAGAATGAGGCAAATCAATAGATTTACAGATTTCGACATAAAAATTCAATTTACGAGACGACTAAAAAAAGGTAAAATGAAAGCTAGCTTTGATTGTCGAATTGAATAAACCTGATTAATTATATAAAAGGAGAAATGATATGTCTGAACTGCAACGTTCAACTCGAAGAAAACAAAAGAAAAGAGGGAATAAAAAACGAATCTTTATGTGGATCCTCGTTCCCTTTTTAATCGTGGCACTAAGTGGAGCAGCCTATGCGACCTTCATATTAAATAAAGCGGAATCAGTCGTTAATAAATCGTATAAACCGGTTAAAGCCGTTTCCAAACGAACTGTACAGGTGAACCCTGATTTGGACAATATCTCCATTCTCCTTATTGGAGTTGATGAAAGCAAAAGCCGGGCCAAACAATACGGTGAGGCCATACGATCGGATGCCCTTTTAGTTGCTACTTTTAACAAAAAAGAAAAATCGGTCAAGCTGTTAAGCATTCCGCGTGATTCTTATGTTTATATCCCGGGGAAAAATAAGAGGGATAAAATTACTCACGCCCATGCCTTCGGTGGTCCAAAAATGACGATTGAAACTGTCCAGGAGCTTCTCGATATTCCGATTGACTATTATGTAAAAGTAAACTTTTATGCATTCATGGACGTAGTGAATGCCTTAGATGGAATCGAAGTGAATGTTCCTTACGCTTTATCTGAACAGGATTCAGAAGACCATCCAAACGCAATTAATTTGAAACCAGGTATGCAGACGTTGAACGGTGAAGAGGCGTTGGCACTTGCAAGAACAAGACATCATGATACCGACGTCATGAGGGGGATGAGGCAGCAGGAAATTATTAAAGCACTAATGAAAAAGGCACTTTCTTTACAATCATTCTCAAAACACACTGACATTATCGAGGCTGTTGGAAACAATATGCAAACCAATATGTCGTTTAATGATATGAAATCGTTAATTGATTATGGCCTCACAGGCACTGGCTTAAACATTGAAACCTTAAGTCTTAAGGGTGACGATGCATATATAAATAAAATCTATTATTATAAGCTTGATGAACAATCGCTTGAAGAAACTAAAACAATCTTGAAAAATCATTTGGAAGCTGATTCCAATTCAGCACCGGCCAGCCGAAATGATACAGATACAAACAGTTCAGACACGGATTCAGAAAATACCGAGTCTTTAACCTCATCCAACAAATAATTTTACTATTCTCCACTAAACCATATCACCAACATGATATGGTTTTTTTCTGCTCCTTAACAGCATGGCCGCTTCACTCCTAATCATTGATGAAACGTCCATCTTTTGTTTAAGCTGAAATTTATGACAAGACCAATACCAGTTGCGAACAGTTGCGCAAAAGAGGGATGGAGCTTTAATGGGGTAACAAATAGATATAAGCAAACTGTATTAATCCCCAGTGTGATTAGATTGACGATGATAAATTTTAATATCAGTGTAAAATCACCTGACTTGATCTGAAACACCCAGGTTTTATTCCAAAAAAAGCTATTGATCATACCTAGTACATAGGCAATGATATTAGCGGCAAGATAGTTTATCCCCACATGAACAAGAAGAGTGAAGCAGCCTATTGTAATGAGCGTGTTGATTAAACCGACAACCCCGAATTTAATAAATTTTTTCATAAAGTATACCCCTCTAATAGTATTCCTTATTTAAACAATAGAAAACTCACTAATTTTCAATATCACTTTGGTTACTGATTTTGTTCATCCAATAAAAAGAGCCTGACCGATACGGTCAAGCTCGCTGTATTATGTTTATCTATTACGTACTGATGTAACCATTAGCATACGCATCATTTTGATTAATGGACGATAATTCTTCCCTACTAAGCCAATCATTTCGGCGAAAAGCTCAATCATTATCAATAGGACTACAATAAAGAAGAAGCCGCCCAAAAGTTTTGCTTGAGAAAAAATGATTGCTGCAAGTCCGAAGAAGGCTGCCATCGCATAAATAATCAGCACGGTCTGCCGATGCGTAAAACCTGAGCGTAGTAAACAGTGATGCAAATGTGATTTATCAGGTGCAGATAAAGGCTTTTTATTGACGATCCGGCGAAGGATGGCAAAAAATGTATCAGAAATTGGAACACCAAGAATGATAATTGGAACGATAAAAGAAATGATTGTTACATTCTTAAAACCAAGTAATGACAATACCGAAATCATGTATCCAAGGAATAAAGCTCCCGTATCGCCCATAAAAATCTTTGCTGGATGAAAATTATAAAATAAGAAGCCTAGAGTACTAGCTAGTACAATGGAAGCAACAGCTGTTACGTATCCGTCCCCCATAATAATCGCCATCCCAGAAATGGTTATTAAAGCGATTGACGACACACCTGCTGCCAAGCCATCTAATCCATCAATTAGATTAATGGCATTGGTAATACCAACAATCCAAATAATTGTCAATGGAATACTTAAATAGCCAAACTCAACATGACCGCCAAATGGCAGGTTAATAAATTGAACATGAACACCGCCCCAAATGACAACCACTGATGCTGCTGAAATTTGAGCAATAAATTTAACCTTTGCGGAAAGTTCATAGATATCATCCAAAATCCCGGTAATAATGATTATGATACTTCCTATGACAATCTGTGCAGCATACGGAGCCCCTGGATGAAGGACCAGTAGGCCGATAATAAAACTTATATAAATTGCTAACCCGCCAAGCCGCGGCATTATTTTCTGATGCACTTTTCGGTAATTTGGTTTATCCGTTGCCCCAACTATGAAGGCCAGTTTTTTTACTAAAGGAGTAAGAAGTATTGAACTGAAAAAGCATACTATCAAGGTGATATAAATCATTGTGTTCCTCCCATAACGATAAGCCCATTCATAAGAAACAGGCAAAAATTAGTAACCTCACTCGGCTACTGGTAAGTTAGTTATCTATTTAACAATCATTTACGTACACAACTAATATAGTTTTTTAAACCCAACAATTTCCATGTATATTAACCATCATTCCATGTGGATTATAACACAGCTGCAGTCTATTGAATATAGATTTTAATAATCCCATTGTTCTCTAAATATTTAATATAATTCGAATCATCAAATATTATAGATGTAATGAAGAAACCCGTATTTAATGGCATTTCTAGTAAATTATTATTTTCACTGATCCTATTTAATATATATCCTTATTAATATACCACTTTTTTCGACGGAAAACACAATCCAAAAGTTACAAATTCGTCCTTTTTTTTATCATATAGGCAGCATTCAATACATTTTCGACAATATGTATGTAAAACCTTCATTATGTTATAATATCTTGGTTGTTTTATCATCTTTAGGAGGTAGAAATTTGTTATTCAATTCATACATATTCATTTTCGCTTTCCTTCCAATAGTGTTCGCAGGATACTACCTGCTTTTGACCCTAAAAAACAAAAATATCGCTAAAATCTTTTTTATTTTGGCTAATTTGTATTTTTACAGCTATTGGAATATTAAGTACTTGCCGATTATCCTATCATCCATTGCCATTAACTTCACGGTGGCAACCCTTTTGAACAAAATCAATGGATTACGATTAAAAAAGGCAGTTCTAACAGTAGGGGTTCTTTTTAATATTGGGCTGCTAGGGTACTATAAGTACTCTGATTTCTTTATCTCAAACGTGAACTCGGTTTTCGGAATGGATATTCCATTGTTGCAATTGGCGCTTCCATTGGCAATTAGCTTTTTTACCTTTCAGCAAATTATGTATTTGGTTGATACCTATCGTGAAGGTACAAAAGAATATACCTTGCTGGACTATGCATTTTTTGTAACCTTTTTTCCCCATTTAATTGCAGGGCCAATTGTTCACCATAGGGAAATCATTAATCAGCTCAGGGATGGCTCCAATTATAAATTAAAAGGACATAATCTTTCGTCTGGCCTCTATATATTTGCGATTGGTCTTTTTAAAAAGGTCATCATTGCCGATACATTAGCAGGCTGGGCTAACCAAGGTTACACAAATATTAGTGCGTTAACCCTATATGATAGCTGGATTACCACCCTAGCCTATACCTTTCAACTTTATTTTGACTTTAGCGGTTATTGTGATATGGCAATTGGTTTAGGGTTGTTGTTTAACATTAAATTACCGGTTAACTTTTATTCACCTTATAAATCCCTAGATATCCAGGACTTTTGGCGAAGATGGCATATGACGCTGGGCCGTTTTTTCACAAATTATTTATATATTCCAATGGGTGGAAACAGGAAGGGCAAACTAAGGACCTATTTTAATCTCTTTTTTATTTTCTTTGTTAGTGGAATTTGGCATGGAGCCGGCTGGACGTTTATCATTTGGGGGATTTTACATGGCATCGCTGTCGTTATTCATCGTTTTTGGAAAGGGCTTCACCTCAAACTTCCAAAGATTGTTGCCTGGTTCCTTACGTTTCTTTTTGTCCATCTCGCTTGGGTGATATTCCGCTCGCCAGATATTAATACAGCAAAAATAATGCTAACAAAAATGTTTAATCTTACAGCATTGCATTTCCCGGAAGGTATCAGTGCTTTTGTAAATGAACATTTCGGAACTCATTTATTTCCGATCCCATATTATTTTGATTTAAAATCTTGTTTACTATTTATATTAATGCTTGTGATTGTTTTATTTACCAAGAACTCGATTGAGCGCTTGGAACAGTTTAGACCAAGCTATCGCTTGGCTGCTTTTGTTAGTATCATGGTTGTTGTATCCTTATTGTACTTAACAAGGGTCAGTGAATTCCTATACTTCCAATTCTAAGGAGTTTCCATATGTCTTATAAAAGATTTCTCGCTGCAGTTGCCCTTATGGCCTCAGTATTGATTATACTTGTCTCGGTGATTATGTACTTCATCGACCCTTTATTTCTCTATCGAAAATCTAAGCTTTACACCCCTCAATATATCGCAACAGAGCGGTATCAAATGCCTGGTTTAATTAACACCCAGGAGTACGATACCATTTTCACAGCCACCTCTATGGGGCGTAATTTTCGCGAAAGCTATGCCAATAAACAGCTCGGTGAAAAGACCTTTAATGCTTCTTTACCAGCTTCCACGGCAAAGGAACAGGAAATGGCAGCAGAATTAGCTCTACGCGATAAACCTAACTTAAAGCGCGTTATTTGGGAGTTGAATTATTACTCCTTTGCTGGAGACCCTGATTGGGTTATGGGACCGCCTAGTGACTTTCCAACGTATATGTATGATGAATCAAAAATCAATGATATCCGTTATTTATTTAGCTCCTATTCTGTTAATATTCTTTATAAAAATTTATTAAACAATAAAAAAGGGGATGCGAATTTTCGCGACATTGAAAGTCTTTATAAATTTGGACAGGTTGCCCGTGTTGAAACCATTGATTATGTTAAGGATGCTCTAAATGCTGTCAAGCCAACAGACCTGCCTAGTTTTGAAAAGTCAGATGTTCTGCTGCAGTCGTTTAAGGAAAATGTAATTCCGCTTGCCAAAAAGTATCCAAATACTACGTTTACTTTGTTCTATGCACCCTACCCGGTATACAATCATGTTAGCTTTTATAAAAAAAATCCGGACTATTTAACAGAACGATTGAAGTTTAAAAAGGAAGTGTTTGAGCTAACGCGTCAGTATCCAAATATTGAACTCTATGATTTTCAGGACTTTCAAGAAATAACCTTTAATATTGGCAATTATCAAGGGGATCAAGTACATTATTATGAGTTTATCAATAAATGGTTGATTGATTATATGGCTGCTTATAAACCGGTTCAATCCGAAGCAGAATATAATGCCAAGCTTGAGAACTTTAAAAAGCAAATTATTAACTTTCATATCAGTCAATTAAAAACCGAAAGTACCATTAAAAACGTTACTCCCTAGAATAATGGGATGTAAAAAAAGGCTAAACTCCCAAGAATCTGAAGAGTTTAGCCTATTTTATTGCATTACAGTATGTGACGTCACCCTTGATATAACTTATAGGTTTCGTAAATACTGTTAATAAAGGACTCAATCGAATAATGTTGTGAAACATAATGATGAAATTGATGGCCCATCTTAGCTAATTGTCCGGTTTTCTTCATGTTAACTGCTATTTCAATAGAAGAAACAAGTTCCGACTCGTCCACAATAAATCCGAAAGATTCGTTTGGAATCATGTCACGAACCCCGCCCACATCAGTAGTGATGACTGGAGTATTGGCCCTCCCTGACTCCAATAAAACAAGTGGAAAGCTTTCTGTTTGGGAAGTAAGCAATGTAATGTCTGCGATATGGTAAAATAGGTCGACATCTTCCCTGTGCCCTAAGAGATGCACATGCTCTTCAAGATTTTTTTCTTTTATCAGCTGTTGGATTTCGGCTCGAATCGGTCCATCCCCTATTAATAGCAGTTGTACCTCGGGATGATGCTTGATAACTTCTTCTACTGCCTCAATGGCAAGTGCATGACGTTTCACGGGATCAAACCGGGCCACCATGACAATAATGAAATCATTAATAGATAGGTTTATGTCTTCTCTGCATAATTTCTTTTCAACGGGTTGGCTGAAGTCAATTCCATTAAAAATAGTGGTAATTTTATTGGGTTTTACCCCAAAGCTTACGAGCATTTCCGTAAATCGCTTCGAGATGGCAAAATAATGGTCCGGTTTTTTTAAAACAGCTAAATTTAGTTTAGTAAATACTTTTCCCTTTATCCCTCTCCCAAGAAAGTCATTTCTTGGATCACTGTGCACAGTTGTCATCCACGTTACCGATGTAAACTTTTTCAAAAAATAGCCATACAGATTTGCTCTTGCCCCATGTGTATGAAGAATATCAATTTTTTCGGTCTTTATATAGGAAATCATTTTGGAAAGAACAGTTAGATCATATCTGGAGGATTGTTCAAATGTGACGGTATGAATCCCGGCTGCATGTGCCTTTTCTTCCATCACACCTTTTTCTAACAGTCCCAGTACAAATTCCTCCCGGTTGAGCCCGTTTAATAAGGAGAGAATATGTACCATTCCGCCCCCGGTTTCAGCGCCAGCATTTAAGTGCAACACTTTCATTCTTCCCGCCCCTTATTCTTCCCAGTGAATTTTTCATTGATGATTTTCAGCATAAATAAAGGTAAAGCGAGCATTCTCTTCCAACGGCTCGGCTGCTTAATTAACCGGTATAACCATTCTAAATTCATTTTTTGCCATATGACTGGTGCGCGTTTGACAGTTCCAGCAAGGACATCGAAGCTTCCACCCACCCCCATGAAAATTCCTTTTTCAAATTCTCTAATGTGTTCGGAAATCCATTTTTCCTGACGTGGAAAACCTAAAGCTGCAAAAATTAGGTCAGGCTGTTTTGCCCGTATTTCATTGGTAATTTCTGAAGACTCCTTAAAATATCCATCATGCCAGCCCGTTACTTGTAAGCCTGGATAGGCAGATTTTATATTTTCAACGGCCTTGTCAATTACCTCTTTTTTAGCCCCTAAAAAATATGCAGACCATCCTTTTTCACTTCCTGTTTTCAGCAGTTCTACTAATAAATCGTATCCAGCAATCCTTTCAGGAAGTGGTGTTCCTAATATTTTTGATCCTATGATGACGCCTATTCCATCCGCAATTACGTAATCTGCACTTTGCACGATGGAATGGTACTCACTCTCTTGGTTAGCGTACATCACGATTTCAGGGTTAGCTGTTACAACAAAGGTTTTTTGTTGTTCCTTAACAGACTTCTCTAATTTTTTTAGCAGTTCATTTTTAGTTATATTATCAAAACTCAACTTTAATATGTTAATATTATTTGATGCCATTAATTTCATCTCCACATAATAAAAGGTTAATCATTTTGTATGGCCATTTTTAGACCATCAGCTTCCGAAATTCAATTATATTCTATCAAATAATTTATGACAAATAGCTTTATTAGTAGTATTTGTTAACTTGACGTTGTAATCCCAGTAAAATATACTTTAAAACGATAAACTGTTGAAGAATAATAGCGGAAAAACATCCAACTTTAGAAAAATGAGGAATGGGAACTGACGATGAAAAAAATCATGTATATTCTAAATTACACGGGCGATGGTGGAACAGAAAAATACGTTTTAAATTTAATGTCACATCTCGGCAAGGACCGCTGTGTTTTTGTCTATTCCGAAGAAGGACCATTTTTAAATAAATTTAAAGCACTAGGGGTTCCCATCTATCAAGTCACTATGCGTGGTCCGTTTGATACGACTGCCGCATCAGAAATTAAAAAGATTGCACAAAAAGAAAGTGTCAGCTGTATCCATGCACAATTTTTAAGAGAAAATTATATTGCCCTTCTTGCTAAAATGCTAGGAGCTAGAGTGAAGGTCGTCTGGACTTATCATGTCAATGTGCCCATGTCTTCTGTTATTAAAGTGACGAATCGCTTTATGACAAAATTAAATCATAGAATTATTCCTGTTGCCGAATTCATGAAACAGGAACTTTTACAAAAGGGTGTCTCTAAAGATAAATTAACGGTAATATATAATGGTATTAAAAATCCTCATATCGACTTATCGAAAAAAGAAGCAGTTCAAGAAAAAATTATTTCGGTGATTGGACGTTTAAGTCCTGAGAAAGGGCATAGGTTTCTATTTGAAAGCTTAGCCCTATTAAAAACTAAACGTCCCAACTTGAATTGGAAGCTGCATATTATTGGGGACGGCATTTTAAAACAAGAACTCGTCGAGTTGGCCAATCATTTAAAACTGGAATCCAATATTATTTTTAAGGGTTTCGTTAATACTATGGATACCGAGTATATTAACAGTGATGTGATAGTCCTTCCATCCGAAAACGAGGCTTTTCCTTTTGTTGCCATTGAGGCATTAGCATTCGAAAAACCGGTCATTTCAACCAATGTAGGCGGCCTGCCGGAAGTAATCAGACATAATGAAACGGGGATGCTGGTTTCGTATGGGGACGTCCCTGCTTTGGCAGAAACGATTAGCGTTTTGTTGGAGAACGAGGTTTTGTCATCCAAATTAGCTAAGAACGGCAAAGAATTTTTCTTAAAAAATCTTACTTTTGATAAAATGTTAAAGCAAACATTGGCTGTTTACGAATAAGCGAACGCATCAAAACAGTCCAAATTCTAAAAATTGAGGTAGTAAAGAATGAACTTTATTTTTAACAGATTTTATTCGCTTTTATTAGGTACTTTACTGATTATCGTGGGATTATTTTTTTCTAATCAATATGTAGGCATGGTTGTGTGTCTGTTATTAGCAACAGTCGTCTTTTTTGATGAAAAACTTGCCATTCTATTTCTGATCATCGGCATTCCCATCCGCCCATTTTTAATCGTTTATAACACGGGCTTTAAATTTATTGGCGATATCCTCATTCTCGTCCTTCTATTTAAAGTTATTTGGGATCACCGCCATCAAATTCGGCGATTATTTCAACTTAACCTGCTTGAAATATCCTATATCCTATTCATGGTAGTTGGCTCTGTTTCTGCACTCATGACGGGGGTCACAATTCCCGCGATTGTCATGCAGGTCCGTGCCTTTTTATTGTTCTTTATCCTTTACTATATCGTTAGGAGAATGAAGGTAAATCAAAAAGATGTTTACGATTTTGCACTCGTGACCTTTATCATGGCGATAATATTATCGATCCAGGGTATTGTGGAGAAGATTTCAGTCCGGACCGTTTGGCTCCCTCAGGCTTGGCAAGATATTGAGTTAGCCATAACCAATAAATCGCGCGTGTATGGTTTAATCGGCGGGCCGAATGAACTGGGACTTTACTTACTTATTTCATTTATGATAAGTATTTATTTATTGAACAACATCAGCGGAAAATACAAATGGCTGATTTACGCTGGCATGACATTAATTTTCTGTGTATTCCTGCTGACCTACTCAAGAGGTGCTGTACTAGCCCTAGTTGCCTTCTTAGTCATTTATATACTCGTTAACCGAAAGATAAGCCACTTTAAAGAACTTTTCCTCATTGGTTTAACGGCAGGGGTTTTGTTTTTTGCCGTGACTAGCTTAACCAATTTAGTAGAAGAAAAAATGGCGGATGAAAATACACCTGGTCAAGTGGCTAAAAATCCAAATAAGTCACCGAATAACTCCAAAACCGAGAATGGATTAAATCGTTTTTCCGGTGCTTTTTCTGAGGAGAATGTGGAACTCAGTACACAAGATGGACGAGTTTTTTATGTAAAAAAATCAATTGAAGTATTTAAAGACCGCCCCATCATGGGTTATGGCTTTGCTACTTTCGGAGGAGCTGCAACACAAACATACTCCTCACCTATATACAAGCAGTATGGAATTGGGTGGAATTTCTATTCGGATAATCAATACATTCAAATCTTAGCTGAAACGGGAATCATTGGAACATTACTAATTGCATTGTTCGTGTTTGCTTTGTTTAAAATAACCTGGGCACTCCGCAAAGGCTACCCATTCTCCCCATTGCTTATGTTCTTCCTAATTGGCGGCGTTACAAGTGGGGTTGTGTATAATATTTTAGAAAACGATGTATTTATGATGTATTACTTCCTTACGCTCGGATTTGCTTACCACTACTTAAGTAAAAAGCAGTCCAGCCATTCCTAAATATATAAAAATAGAGACCCTCTAAATGAAAGATGTTTTTCCCCTGTTAAAGGGTTCAAATGGGGGGTCTCTTTACTTATTTGAAAAAGAAAGGGCCGGCCGATGAAAAAAATACTAATTGCTATCGATAATTTAGGCGGGGGCGGAGCTGAAAAAGTCCTGCTTAACCTATTAAAGCATCTTAATAAAGATAAGTATCAAATTACCTTATTACTTTTATTCAAAGAAGGAGTTCATTTAAACGAGGTTCCAAGTCATGTGGAAATCCGATCTGTTTTTGGTCCAACAAGCAACCTTGCTAGGCGATTGATTTATAAATGGGTTAAATACATGCCAGCTGAGCGATTGTATAAAAAATACGTTAAAGATACATTTGATATTGAAATTGCATTTTTAGAAGGGACAACCACCAAAATAATTTCCGGATCCACCAATCCCCTTTCCAAAAAATTAGCCTGGGTTCATACGGATTTATCTAATTATCACTGGACCGTTCATTATTATCGGGGAGACGAGGAGGAACAAAGACAATATAAAAAATTCAACCAGATTGTTTTTGTCTCAAATGATGCCCAAAAAGGATTTGAAAAAACCCTCGCTATTCATGAAAATTTAACCGTCATATATAATCCAATTGATGCCGAGGAGATCATTAGAAAGTCTAGCGAAGAACTGATTGTCAACAATAAATTAACGGTTATTTCTGTTGGAAGATTTATTATCCAGAAAGGATATGATCGATTAATAAAAATTCATGCCCAATTAATCAAAGAAGGAATCGACCATGATCTGGTGCTAATTGGTGAAGGGGAAGAAAAAGAAAACTTGCAACAGTTGGCTCAGCAATTAGAGATAACAAACAGTGTACAGTTTCTTGGTTTCCAAACCAATCCCTATAAATTTGTCAAGGCCGCAGATATCTATGTCAGTTCGTCTAGGGCGGAAGGTTTACCATTAGTGGTCGCCGAGGCTTTAATTTTGGGAAAACCTGTCTTAAGTACGCGCTGCAGCGGTCCGGTGGAGTTACTCGAAGACGGAAAGTATGGGATGATTGTTGAAAACTCTGAGACAGGGCTATATGAAGGATTAAAACAGTTATTACTAAATTCAGATGAACGAAAAAAATACGAACTTCTGTCTGAACAGCGAAAAAGCTTTTTTAATATTAATCATATCATGGCTCAAATTGAAATTTTAATTGATAATTAATTTTCCAAAGGAAGGAACAAGTGAGAAATGGAACCAAAAGTAAGTATTATTGTTCCCGTATACAATGTTGAACGTTATCTTTCAAAATGTATTGACAGTATTCTAAATCAATCATATAAAAATTTAGAAATCATCTTAGTAAATGATGGATCAACCGACACAAGCGGTGCAATTTGTGACGAATATGCAAGGAAAGATGACCGGGTAAACGTATATCATCAACCCAATAGCGGTGTGGCAGCGGCACGTAATTTAGGAATCGATAAGGCAAGTGGTGATTACATAGGTTTTGTTGATAGTGATGATTGGCTTGAATCTGATATGTATGCATATTTAGTAGACTTGGCCAATACCAATAAAGCAGATTTGGCGATGTGTGGTTATTACGTGAATAATGATATCGATCCGACACTAACTTCAGATAGTCAACCACAAATTCTGTCCCAAGATATTGCCATTGAAAGGTGTTTAGACATAAACTATTTTTCTCTGGGCGCTAGTATTTGGAATAAACTATTTAAGCGCAAGCTCATTAAGGATCAACAGATTCAATTTAACACTAGCCTGGTAATCGGTGAAGATATGTTGTTTTTATGTCGTGTTATTATCCAAAGTGAACGGATTATTTATTCACCCGTCCCTAAATACCATTATGCCGTCAATGATACAGGTGCCATTAATATGAAATTTCATGCCAAGAAAGTATCAGTGATTGATGCACATAATAAAGTAGAAGAGTTAGTTAAAACTAGATACCCACAATTAGTTTCTGTGATCCGGAAAAGATCAGCCATTAACAGTTACAATTTACTCCGCCAAGCAATGGCCAGTACTTTTAATGATCGACAAGTCATTCAACGCTTTCAGAAAGAGATTAGGCGAGAGTTTCTTCACGTACTAACCTATAAAGGGCTTTCCCTAACAGATAGAATTATGTTTACTCTGCTAACCGTTAATCCTGGTTCATATAGACAGCTCAGATCTGTGATAAAAAGATAAAGTTCTTTGAACTTTAAGGTAATAAAATTGAATTTGTTTACTGATTATGGAATAATAGTCGTGGGATTTTAATCGTTATCCTATAATGGCTGGTATAATACCCCATAATTTCAATCAAAATAACAATAATCCTTCTAAAGGAAACACATAGAGGAGTTAAACAAAAATGATAGATACAAGCAACAATAGAGATTCTTTAAATGAAGTTAAAAAAGTCTTAATTGAGATGATGGAAACCATCAAAACCATTTGTGAAGAAAATAATATACCTTACTTTTTATCAGACGGCACCCTCCTTGGCACTGTTCGACATGGAGGCTTCATTCCTTGGGATGATGATATTGATGTTGGCATGCTGAGAAAGGACTATAATCGGTTCAAAAAAGTGGTTAAGTCCAGTCTTCCTGACATTTATAAGGTGGAAACCTATCGCCTCAATACACATGGAAAGCATAATTGGTTAAAGGTAATGTACCTAGAAGACTTTAAATGGGTAGATTATGATGGAGTAAGCCACCAAGGTATTTCAATTGATTTTTTCCCATTTGATTATGTTCCTGAAAGAGGTCAGCTAAGTTTACCAGGCCGATTATTTAATCGTCTGTCAAGAATTTACTATCCAAAGGTTATAGACGGACCCATGCCGGTTGTCCGCTTTGTTTTAAATCGATTAAAATTATATAACCTTTATAGCCCCTTCAATAAAAAAACGAAAACGATCACCTATGGCTTGGAAACTCCTTTTTATGGGTTTGCCTATTTTGATTATGATGAGATTTTTCCGTTAAAAACTGGCCTATTTGAGGGCCGGGAGTTTACTATTCCCAAAAATCCGGATCATTATTTAAAAAATGTATATGGGGATTATATGAAAATTCCCGATGAAGAGGATAGACAAATTCATTATTATAATTTAGGATTCTCGGAATAAAAAAAGGACTGCTATGTGAAGTTCTCTCCCTGAAGGAAAGGTTTACTATGGAAAAATCAATTGCGAGAAATATTTTTTATAAATTTATCCTTAATTTTTTTAATTTAGTTCTGCCTGTTATCATCGGACCATATGTTTATCGATCCTTAGGGGATTCCTCTATGGGTTTGGTCAACTATTCGGAAACCATTTATAACTACTTCTTTATCTTTGCTACCTTTGGTGTTCATCAGTATGGACTACGGGAAATTAGCCGTGTGAAAGAGAATAAGGAAGAGCTCAGTAAGTTGTTTACTAGTATGTTCAGCATTACCTTTGTCACAAGTATTACGGCTGCCATTGTCTTTTTTATTTTTTCATATCTTGGCTTCGGTGATGATAAAATCTATCCCGTGATGCTTATTTTTGGACTTAGCCTATTAGTCAATCTCTTCCATGGCGATTGGGTTAATGAAGCCCTCGAAAATTTTGATTTTATTACCATAAAAGCGATTATTATCAGGGTGATTTATGTCGTACTGTTATTCTTAATAGTCCATAACTCCCATGACTTTAAACAGTATGCGTTTCTATTAATGCTGTCAACATTCCTAAATAATATCGTCAGCTTCTTTTATATTAAAAGAAAAATTAAGTTTAATTTTAAAAATGTTACCATCCGCGAACACATACGGCCGTTGATTTTAGTTGTTATATTCTCAAATGCCAATATCCTATATACTCAATTGGATCGAATTATGTTAGGAACCTATGTAAATAAAAAGGTTGTTTCCTATTATGGCATGGCCCAGCAAATTACAGGAATTATTAACTCGCTGATTTTAAGTGTCATTAGTGTAACCATTCCCCGCCTCTCTTTTTTATCAGGTAATGACGATGAGGACTCTTATATCAATTTGCTAAATACGATATCGAAGGTTTATTTTGCGGCACTGTTTCCTGCAGCAATCGGAATGTTGATTATTTCTGATATGGGGGTAGTGATCTATGGAGGCCATGAATTTGAACCAGCAGGTCCTGTTTTAGCTGTTTTCTCCATTTATATGATTACTGTTGGAATTGAATCCATTTTTGCTAACCAAATTATTTACGTTAAGAAACGGGAAAATACACTTGTAAAGCTTATTTTCCTTTGCGGCTTTGTGAACTTCGTACTGAACTTCATATTTTTAAAATTAGATATCTTCACTCCTGTAACAGCCATTTTTACGACTACTTTGGCGACTGGTTTGTTAATTGTTTTACAGTATATTTTTATTAGAAAATATATCGGCGTGAACTATAATTTATTTCAATATTCCAAGCTCAAGTATTTGTTTTACTCACTCCTTTTTATCCCGATTTCATATGGGATTCGGTTATTTATATCAAACACAGTTTATTTATTTATTATCCTGATTGTTGTCAATGTGATCGTATATGCAGGCATTTTATTTATCACAAAAGACGAAGTTCTTCACATATTTATAGATAAGCTATTACGACGGAAAAAAAAATAAGATAAAAACACACCCGTTCTTACACTGAACGGGTGTGTTTGTTTATCTTATTTCATCGAACCATCGGAGTTAAAATAATACCATTTCCCTCCGATATTGGACCAGCCTATGACCATGGCACCACTATTATTTAGAAAATACCATTTGTTTTTATCAAGAATCCAGCCTGTTTTCATTTCTCCACTAGACGCCATAAAGTACCATTTATTTCCTGTATAGACCCAATTTGTTTTCATTGCGCCGCTGTTACTTAGGAAATACCAATAACCACTCGAAGAGATCCAGCCTGTCTGCATGGCACCACTGCTATTAAGGAAGTACCAGTCCCGACCATCTTTAAACCAGCCTGTGACCATTCCGGTGGATTTTATATAGTACCATTTCCCTCCATCCAGAACCCAGCCCATCTTTGGGGTGCCTTCATTATCTAAAAAGTACCATTTATTATTATCAAAAAGCCATCCCTTTTTCGTTTTGAGTGAACCGTCCGTACCGAAATAATAGCTTCTTCCATCTATTTCCTTTATACCGACCTGCATATCACCGTCAGGATTTAGATAATATTTAAGCGTACCAATGGTGTACCAGCCCGTAATCATCCACCCATCTTGATCAAATGCATACCACTTTCCAGCAATCTGCTTCCAGCCTGTGACCGGTTTACCATTTTCATTGAATAACCACTTTCCGTCAACCTTTTTCCACCCATTCAATTCAGGTGTAGTAAAGGAAACTTTAAGGGTATTTAATGATTTATTTTTCCAGGCATCAACTGCCGAAATAACCCAATTATACTTCGTATTCGGGGTCAAATTTTTGATTTCCAGTGTCTGCTTCCCAGTTGTCTTGTTATCTAAAAGATTAACATAATTTGTATATACCATTTGCCCATCTTGGATGATATTATAGTGGTCGATGTTCGACTGGTCTATTGCCGCATCAAATGACAAAGTAACCTGTTCGCCACTACTGTTTTTATCAATAGTTACATTTGAACCAGGTTTAAAAAATGGTCTATCCGTTTCACCATAGCTCTTCACATATGGTGTTTTTACCGAGAAGGATTGAATATCCGTATGATTAGTAAATTCTCTAGCTCTAATCTCAACATGGTCCGAATATACATTTACCAGCAATCCCTGTGATGTAGCAGCATACCCAGTATCAGTCCATCCGTAGGCAACGGAGCCCGCATTTACCATCGTAAAGCCATTCTGGTAAATCGTTCTTTGATGGTTTAGTAAATAATGCGAGTGCCCTGAAAAGAAAATAACCTGTGGATATTGTTTCAGAATATTAAACAACCTATCGTCGTTAAACCCTGCTCCCCAGTCTTCACTGCCATAAACCGTGTTATCAATGGGTTGATGAAGGAAGACAAAAACAGGCTTTGCAGGGTCAGTATCTTCGTCTAGTGTATATTGCAGCCACCGGTATTGCTTGTCAGAAAGCAAAGCGTGGTCGTCACCATCATCAGGGAATCCCTCAGAACCCAACGTAATAAAATGATAGCCCTCCACCCACTTATCAAAATACAGGGCTGGCATGCCTGTCTTTTCTATAAATCTATGCTGGTAGATTTCAGGGTTAAATCCTGGTGTATACACACCATCAAAATATTCATGGTTTCCTATTGCAAAAATTTTTTCTGCATTTTTGATTCCATTTAAATCTACTATTCTATTAACTTCATCGTATTGAGACTCCAGCCCATAGCCCGTCATATCGCCTAGTAATACTAAAGCCTTATAGTCTTGGGATATCGTCTTCATATCATTAAGTGCCCTAACTAAGTTCCCCTTCTCATACTCGCCGCCAAGATGAATATCACTCAGTACCGGAAATTGTAAAAGCGGTTTGTTATTTGTACTAACCGGCTCCTCAGCATGAGCGATGCTCAATGGTTTCAAACAAACTATCAATACCATCGATAAGATCGTCAGAAACTTTATCTTATTTCTATGCATATATTCTCTCCTAACCCAACAATTTAAAAATCCCCAAGTTTCTTCCAATATTTTAAACCTAAATTAACTAGAATACAATATGAAAATATTGTTTCCTATTGCAAACGGGAGTTTGAACTATTCACAAAACAAAATAAAAAGAGGCAATTTCGCCTCTTTTTATTATTTCACTGTAATTTTCTTAGAATTGGTTTCAGATAGAAGAGTGTTTCCCTCGGCGTCATACAGTTTTACGCTGATTGTATGTGTTTTAGTATCCTTTAAATCACCTTTAGCAATTTTAGCTGTTAAATGGCCTTCATTAATAAATTTTATATTGTTCGCTTTTCCATCAATATAAACCTTGGCATTGGCAACCAGGTATTGACCATACAGGTCGAGCCTGTAAGAACCATCTTTATCTTTATTTACCTTGACAGAGTCTAACTTCATTTGACCGTCACCTAATCGATAATTAGGGGCAGGCTTTATCCCTAAATCCTTGTAACTATACTGCCTTCCTTTTAATGCGTCATATTGCAGTAATTGATAGTCGGTTAAGGTCTTCGGATTTACGTGTTCCTGGGCATAGAAGTTACTCTTCGGAATAACTGTTGTCCCACTTAAGTATAGATTACGATTCATTTGAAAAATCGGTGACATTTCCTTTTTTGCATGCGCTAAAATATAGGATCCTATAAAGTTAGGTGTCATCCGCAACTCTTCTTTGTCTGCAGGGTCGCTGTAATTATCCCAGACAAGCAATGGTGTCTGATACATTTTTTTATATTCTTCATAATTATTTAAGTCACCATTAAAATAACCTGCTTCACGATAGACACCATAGTCCTCCCCTAATAGCGGCAAATGGTCACCATAGACCACTACCATGGTTGGCTCGTCCATCTTCTCTACACCTTCAATCAACACTTTCATTGAAGCATCAAATTCCTTTAATAGGTTGGCATATAAATTTAGGATATACCAATTTAAACCTGTTAAATCCGTAGAAAGGGTCGGCATTTTTTCATAGCGTTCGTCATTATAAGGACCATGGGTAGTAACAGTCACAACATTTAGGAAATCCGGCCCTTTCGTTTGCTTTAGCTCATCTAATGCCTTATTCATAAGGACACGGTCATCAATAAATGGACCAATATATTTAGGATTGTTAAAGTACTCCATCGGTATAAATTTTTCGAATCCAATTTGTTCATAAATCCGATTGCGTCCATAAAACCAATTTTTAAAATCATGAACAGCCGTTGTGTGGTATCCTTGATTTTTAAACTGATACGCTAAAGAATCAATCGGGCGATTAATCTGATTATAGTATATTTCTTCTGGCGTGAACCTAGTAGACAAACCTGTCATGATTTCCATTTCTGAATTAAATGTGCCTCCACCAAAAATATGGGACAGCATGACACCGGATGATTTTGTTTCCATTAAAGAGCGGAAATAGGGAATCGGATCCTCTTTGAAGGTGACATTTTTTAGTAATGTTGGATCCCACACGGCCTCTGCCAGCACAACGATGACATTAGGTTTGAAATTTGGATCTACTTCATCCTTTTGCTTTGTTTTGTTTAAGTCAGCAACAATCCGGTTAACCTCCTGCTTATTATAATTTGTAGGTTGTTCCTTATTTGCCTTGTCCCATAAGGTTAAATAGCCTGCAATAAAGCCAAACTTTTGATAACTTTCCACTGTCTGCACCTGTTTATTAAAACTTCTGGCACTGAATAACAAGGGATGTGATAGAATTTGCCAGAAACAAATCATGGAAACGATTGATACGATCACTCGGCTAAGAAATGATACCTTCTTTTTATTTTTAATAAAGAAATAACAAAATATAAGAAGGATGACTATCATTACCACAATACCAATTATTAATTTCCAATCAAACATTCCCTTGATTAACTTTGATATATCGGCACCCTCGTTAAGGACAGTCAAATCAGCCGGTGTAAAATATTCCCCTCTTAGCTGAAATTTTATTTTGCTTCCAAACGCAACAATGAACCAAAAGACTACTTCAATAATAATGACGGGAATAAAGAGAAAATTAGGTAAAAAGAGCAGGGATCCTAAGAGGAAAAGTAAAAATAAATAGGTGATTCCAAAGGAAAACGTACTCTCCCTTGTCCATTCAAAAAAGGACCCAATTGATCCTCTATGTACGGCTTCTAAGATTAATTCTGTAAAAAGTGTAAATAGTAAGGTTGTGAGTAATAGTAAAAGTATACCGCCTTTAGAAGAACTCATGTTTCTACCAAGCTGTTTTAACGCCTTCATTTCCTAATACATCCTTTCCAACGCATGTTTATACACGACAAAATAAAGTATACAACTTTTCATAATAAAACACCTATCTTAATATATCATTAACTTATCTTCTTAAGAGAGTTTATCTTTGTAAAAGTCATTGGTATTATTTGTAAAAGAAAAGCGAAGCCACCGGATGGCTTCGCTTTATTATCTCTATTATTACTGAATCCAAGCACCGTTGCTGCCAACTTTAAAACCCTCAACAGTCGTATTACTTGCCATGGCACCATCTGCATAAAGGTAATACCATTTGCCGCCAACAGATACCCAGCCAGTCTTCATAACACCACTTGCATCAAGGTAGTACCACTTGCCCCAAGTATATACCCAGCCCGTTGCCATTGCACCACTGCCATTTAGGTAATACCAGTTATTTTTCCACATTAACCAACCCGTTTTCATCTTACCGTTGGCATCAAGATAATACCACTTATTCCCGTCTAGGATCCAATCCTTTTGCATAACATCATTCTTGTAGAAATACCATGCATTATTGGATAAAACCCAGCCATTGCTAGTATTGCCTATGCGTTTTGAACCGATATACGTATTTGCATAATATGATTCAGTTAGCGAGCTAACTTTTACACCATTCGATGAAGCATGAACAAACTTATTGTTTTCTAAATAAATCCCAACATGTGAAGCCCCTGCTTTATAAGTACTAAAGAAAACCAAATCGCCTTCTTGTAAATTACTCTTAGAAACAGCTTGTCCTTTAGTGTATTGATCGGCAGCGGTACGAGGTAATGAAACCCCCGCTTTCTTATATGTAAAACTCGTATAACCCGAGCAATCAAATCCACTTGGAGTTGTTCCTCCCCAAACATATGGAACCCCTATATAATCTAATGCTATATCTGTCACTTTGTCTCCAAAGGTAGATGCTTCTGCTTTATGTTGTCCTCCGATTAACCCACCGAAGAGTAAAGAACATGATAGTAAACCACTGATAACAACCTTCTTCATGATATCCTCCCTGTTTCTTCTTCTCTCTTTTTCTGTTAAACCTAGTATCTCATAAAAGTTTCCTTTTTTTAGTTACAGTTATTTATTAATAGTATTACAGGAGTGTTTCAAAAACTGACCTTATTCGACTTTTTTATAAGACTTTTCTGTAAAAAGGGGGAAAAGTAGGTATATTGTCGTGTGTGCCAACCCCATATAAAGTAAAGAACTATTTCCTTCGATGTAGCATGTTGTTACCATCTATTCTATTTCTCCTAGCTAGATAGGACTAGCAATTGTCGAATCCTGCCTTAGGCTTTTGACCATACCCAATGTTTCATTTTCTGAAATTTGGTTATTGATATTATTTACTAGTTTTAAAGAAAAAAATCACCCTTCTATTAAAGGGTGATTTCTGTTTATTAGGATTAAAGCATAGCGCCGTCTTTTCCTAAGCGATACCCGCCAATTGTTGTATTGGCCGCCATATGACCGTCACTATAGAGATAATACCACTTATTATTAACTAGTACCCAGCCCGTCTTCATGGCACCACTGTTATCTAGATAGTACCACTTATACCCAGTGTATACCCAGCCGGTCTTCATAGCTCCGCTGTTGTCAAGGAAATACCACTTCCCACCGGTATAAAGCCAGCCCGTTTTCATATCACCGTCAGGGTTGAGGAAATACCATTTCCCGCCTGTATATAACCAGCCGGTTTTCATATCTCCATCATGGTTGAGGAAGTACCACTTACCATTCACCAATTGCCAACCGGTTTTCATGACTCCAGATTGATCCATGTAATACCATTTTCCTGAATACTGGAGCCAGCCCGTTTTTACGGTCCAGTCTGGATTGAAGTAGTACCACTTACCGCTCCAGGTTTTCCAGCCAGTTGCAGATGTAAATGTAGTAATTTCCTTTGTAATCTGTGAAATCTTACTTGCCCATGCCTCATCTGTTGAGTATTCATGATAGTTAGCATTAAACCTCATATTATCCAGTGTTGGCTGTTGATAAGGGGTAAGTGAGTTTGGCATCAGCTTATCTCTATTCACATACGTTTGATTAATAAAGCTTGCGCCATTTACAATTCCATCTTTTTTTGATGCATAATCATAGGCATCATCAAGCGGTTGAATGTCGTTTGCATTAAGGCCATAGTAATTTCTCTTGGCTTTAACAATTGACGAATCCCCCCACTTTGTTTCTAAGCCGGAATGGGCTAAAAGGTATGAGGCGTTTAAGCCCGACTTGTTTTGTGCTTCGATATACGCCGCGCCCATTCCTGTCATAAATGTATTTCCCCAGTTGGTTTTATAGTTAATGAACTGGTTAATAGCATTGGCTGTTATAGTCGTTTTTGTGTTTAGCGGGGTAAAAATGGAAAGGCTTGTTGTTGTCGTTCCTTCTCTGCCAAATTCATATGGGATGACATTACTGCCCCCATTAATGCTCATATATGTTTCATTTTCAAGATACCAGTTATATACCCAGCCTTGTTTCTTTGTTTCATCTACTGTTTCAATTTTGTAATATTTTTTATCAGGTGATACCTCTAAGACATGCACCTTAGCGTTGTCATTAAGATAGCCGGTAACTGGTTTTGAACCATCGGGAAAGTCCCGCAGATTTCTTCCTTTCTTCACTAACCATGTTTGGTCGGTAATATTACGGCTCAAGTAAGCACGATGAACCCAGCCTACCACTTGGCCATCTTTCGCGCTGATTTTTGCTGCATAGTCTTTTTCACTTAAGATAATGACCTTGTCGTCAAAAGATAGTTCTGCCAAGTGATTCGTTTTGCTATGAATCTGATAATCTGATAATTCTTCAAAACTCCCATAGACAGGTAAATTAACCGAAGTCACACTCCACTGTATTTGTTCTGCGGCGTGTGCCTTTAGTGTAGATCCTCCATATAAGATTCCTAGAAATAAAAGTGACATTAAGAGACTACTAATTATTCTATTTTTCAACTATTTCTCCCCTCTGCTTCCTATCTGTTATTCAAAACTCTCACTAATAGATTACCATAATTTCTAATCGTTTCCACAGGTAAATCAATGATTGATGTGTAAAAGTAAAAATCTAAACAAAGAATCATTTTCAGTATCAGGGATACTCTTCTAAGTCGCTAAAAAAACGGACACCGCAGCGTCCGTTTAACTTTAGTTAAAATAACAGCTTATTTATTTTTTTGAAAGTCTTCCATTGAAATTATGATGGATTAAACTGTTCTGCCTTTGCGAAGCTTAATCCACTTTAGTTCATCCGGGCTGGCAACCGTAATAATTGAGCCCACTAAAATCATGATACTAAAGAAAGCCACTTTTGCAGTAATTGGAGTGCCCAGAATGATAAAGCTTAAGAAAATCGCCCAGGCTGAATAGGAAATATTTAGAGCCATTGCCCTGGTTGGGCCAAGTGTGTAAATGGCTTTGTAGTAGAACACATAGGAAACTGTTCCTGACAAAGCAATGACGGCAATCAAGAAGAACTGACTGCTTTGAAATACTTCTCCAACAAGCGGATAGGCCTTGAAAATAGGTAAAATAAGAATACCGTAAGTCACGGCTGAAACCAACTGCCGGATTTGCAAAGATTGTTCTGGCGTAATTTCATCATCCTTCATTCCGTACGCAAGAATGACACACTCCATTCCCCAGCCAAAAATACATAATAGAATAAAGAGGAAGCCTAGAATGTAACTTGGTGACGGCTCTCCTCCCGCAAAGCCTAATAGAAAAATAAACAAAATACTAATAAATAAACCAATCCAATTTTTAATTGTTAATCGATCTTTTAGCAATACAAAAGCGAAGAAGGCCCCAATCGCAGGGTAAACAGCTGAAATGGACGCGGACAACGATGCTCCTAAATACTTCACGGCAAGGACATACCCGGTCATTCCAATTGGTCCGCCCAATAAGGAACCCAGAACCACAAACCGGCCGCTTCGGGTTGCTAACTTTTTAAATGGAACCTTAAATTCCCCTCTTATTGTCATGTAAAGCATCATCCATAAACTAGATAACAGATCGTGGAAAAATGTACTTACTAATGGAGCTAAGAAAATTACCTGATCTGATGAAACAAATAAGGCCTTGGACAATACGACTCCTATTAGAACGGTGTCAAGTGCCCAAGTAAACCCAGAGATCAATCCGAAATAAAGGCCTTTATTTTTAGTATACATGTGTCATCTCCCTAATTAGGTCATGATTTAAATGTTCTCTACATCTATTAAAACGGTCGATACCGTAGGTGCCAAAGTCTTCACCCTTTGCCTCTTTAATAACAGTCCAAATACTCCAGAGAAAATCTTGAAAAATTTTATTCATTAAAACCCGTTGGTGAATTTCCACAGGGACCTCATCTTGTTTTAAATAAAGCATTAACAGCAATTCTTCCTCTTCAGGAGAAAATCCGCTTTCCAACGAATGTGCTGCTAAGTCCCACATCGGGTCATTCATGCCGCTATATTCCCAATCAATGAAATAGAGATGCCCATCCTTGCTCATGACCATATTCTCAGGAATCGGGTCAATATGACATGGAGTTTGCTGAATATTCATTGCTTGATAAATTTCCTTCAAGTTCTGAATTTGTTCTTTCACTTCATCATAAGGTTCATATGGTTGACCATTTACTTCCTTCATCAGCTGCTCATAATAGCCCATTCTCTCAAACACGTCAAAGTGGTTCGCCATTTGCAAATTAGACGTGTGAAGTTTTCTAAAATTAGCCGTAATCAGCTCCATGTAATCCTGACGCTTACAGATTTTACTATTTAATGTTTCTGCCCCAGGGATCAATTCCGCTATTTTCACACCTGTTTCTTCATTAAAATAGAGTAGTTCAGTATCAAGACCAAGCTGGCTTACAAGCGAAACATTATATTTTTCTTCTTTGCGGTTAATCATGGTTTCAGTTCCCGCACCAGGGATCCGGAGTACATATTCTTTTCCCTTAATATCTACTTTATAATTCTTATTCGTCATACCGCCAAATGGCTGAATTCCCTCGATGTCTTCATAGTCAAGGTTAAGTGCATCCATTATATGACCTTTAATAAGGCCTTCGAGAAATTCAGCTTCCTTTCGTTTTAACATTGGATAGGTCTTTTCTTTTACGGTCGTAAAATGCTGCCAATTATCGATTTCTCCCCACATAAGCGTATGCATTTTTAGATAGCCAATGTTATAATGCCGTGAGATATCCAACAGCATATATTCATAATGAAGGTAAGGATTATTATTTTTTGTTTGAAAGTCACTGATCATTTTTGAATATACTTCGTAGGATAGTTTACTGATTCCGATCATTTCCCCGTCTATTCGGTTAAATTGATGAATGTCCTTGGAAATTTTATGAAGGTAGCCATTTTTAATTTCAACGAATGACTCGTCACCAGATCCACTCTCATTACTAATAAGAATACAATCTCGCTGCGGTTGGGAAAGGATTTCTTTAATGGCCCGCTCTTCAATGAGAATATCATCTTCCACCAGAAGAAAGTCGTCGTTTATATAATCAAATGCCAAAGCCAGAGAAGCCATTGACCCTGTCCATTTGTATTTAGGATTGTGAACATATTGCAATTGGGTAAATTCAGGATGCTCTTGGAATGCCTCACGTTGATAACCTGTTACAATGACAATATGATTGATACCGTGTCCCTGTAAAATATCAATATTTCTCTTTAACAAGGTTGTACCGCCGATATCCATTAAACCTGCTGGTTTATCAAAGTCCTTTCTTGCTCCCGCAGCTAAAATAACAGCTTGCTTAATATCTTTTTTTGGCTCTTGGTGGATATTAACCTTTTTATCGTTGTAGGCTTCAATTCCGCTATGTAAGAAATCAAGTCCTTTTTTAGTTAAAAAATAACTGATATTTCTCCCCTTTTTTTCACTATAAATATAGTCTTCAAGTGTTAAGTCATGAATTAAATAATTTACCTTTCCAATGGAAATACTACATAATTCAGCTAGTCTTTTTTGATTTATATTTGCATTTTTATTAATTGCTTCAAGCAATTGAAATTCTTGTTGCGCCATTATGAGCCTCCGATATATTCAATTTTTGAATGTGTTATTATTTTAACGCAACCGTAACCTTCTGTAAACAAAAGATTGTCGAATACTGACAAAAATTTCCCCGCTAGGCAAAAAAATTCAAAAAAAAAGACTGAGCATTAAAATGCACAGTCCTTTTTCATTAATTGTACGTAGATACATCAAAGTATAATGTGTAGGAACTTAAAGAGTCATAGATCTTTTTAATATTACTTGTCTGCTTTACCGCCCAGCCAATATCGGTAGCGTATTGATGACTAGTATTTAATGGATTCCAGCGCATTTTATAAAGGGTATTTTGAGGTGTGGACGCATTAATATAACCAGCGCCGATAAATTCAGCACCGCCAATGATGGCAGCTTCCGGTGTAAACCAGCCTTTTTTATAAGCCGTTTGTGCTCCACATGTATTTGGACAGCTGTCAATCGCACCAATCCCATACATATTATACACTTTAACCGGTTTATCTAATGGTTTACCATCTACCTCTGTCACTTCAATCCCTTGGGCAAGTGCTGATTTTCCATTTCCGGTTTCGAGTAAAGCATGCGAAATCAGATAAATCTCATTGATATTATACTGTTTGCTTGCCTGTAGAAATGCAGCTGCTTTTCCCTCCAAAATTCCTTTGCCAGCCAATGTTTTAGCATTTAAATCGGCAGCAGTAGTTCCTGCACTTTTATTTAAAAGAAGGAATTGAAAATATTCAGTACTAGTTGCACTAAACGTTTTTGGATTCAAATAATATGCTACATCTTGCTCTTTGGCATTTCTCCAAGTGTCATACTTAATTTCATACCAAGTTCCGACAGTCGCTACGATTTGTACCTCTGAACCTGGCTTAATTGCCCCGAAAGCAAATGAGGTATTATTCGTATCTTCACGAACATTTAGTGGTGTCGTGGACACTACTACACCCTTTGTGGGGTCATTAGCATTAACTAAGATATACTCACTGCTTACATAAGCTTTACTATATTTATATTTATCAGTTTGCGGGCTTTTCTTCATCTCTAGTCCGAGCATTTGACTAAGCGTAACGTTATAGGTAGTCGTTTTCGTTACTGGACCTGGGTTCCAAACCCCGTTATCAAAGAAGTTATACGTTTTCCCGCCAATCACTTGTTCTCCAGTCACCATTTTTCCATTTTCTGCAAAATAGTACCAATTTACACCCAGGTATACCCAGCCAACCGCCATGTCCCCGCCTTTATTTAAATAATAGGCAGCCCCATTATCCGTTAACCAGCCGGTCTGCATCACACCTGAATCGTTCAAATAGTACCATTTTGAGCCACTATAGATCCAGCCGGTTGCCATCGTACCATTACTGTTAAGAAAATACCACTTATTAGCATCAAATACCCAGCCCGTTTGCATTTCACCACTAGTTGAAAAATAATAATGTAGACCATTATCTATTACCCAGCCGCTTTGAGCTGTTCCATCAGCACCGAAATAGTACGTCTTAGTGCCTATTGCTGCAAATTTATTTATTTGCATCACGCCATCGGATCCGAGGTAATAACGTTTCCCAGCATCCGTAATCAAGCCAACTTGCATCTTGCCATCCTGGCCAAAGTAATATTTTTTATCATTTTCTGTATACCAGCCGTTTAGAGCTAAACCATCTTGGGTAAAGTAATATTTAGCAGTCCCTAAAGTTAGCCAGCCTTGGTGCTTTTCACCGTTTGCATCAAAATACATGATGATGTTTCCATCTTGAAACAGTCCAATGATTGGTGTATTACTTAAAGCTCCTGATGTGGCAAAAACATAAGGTTTTCCATCAATGAATTTTTGTCCTGTTACCATGTCACCGCCTGAATTTAGGTAATATTTTAGACTACCATCTATGATCCAGCCGGTTTTCATAGCTCCACTTGAGTCTAGGAAGTACCATTTATTATTGTCCAACAGCCAGCCCGTTTTCATTACCCCACTTTTATCGAGGTAATACCATTTACCGCCATTTAATAACCAGCCGGTTTTCATCACTCCGCTTGGATCTAAGAAATACCACTTATTTTTATCTAATAACCAGCCGGTTTTCATTGCACCACTTTTTTCTAAGTAATACCACCGACCTTTGTCTAACAGCCAGCCAGTCTTCATGATTCCCTTGCTATCTAAAAAATACCATTTATTATTATCCAGTACCCAACCTGTTACAGGCTTTCCTGCAGAAGTTAAGTAGTACCATTGATTATTTTGATACTTCCATGTATATGTTCCTGCCGCAGTGACTCCTGAAGCTGTTGTAGAAAACAACATTGTCGCTAGGACAAAAGCAGTGACACGTTTTTTCTTCAATATTTACCCTCCCATAAAAATAACTATCTATCTATTTTTTTTTAAATATTTTATTTACTTCCGAAGTTTAAAATAGTAATAATACTAAAAGCCTATTATAATTATACTAAACTGCCTTATCTTTAGGTATGGGAAATAAAGTAAAACAGCTCTCTAATTAAGCTTTGCCTTCCTATTTTACCTTTCTTAACAATCCAAAAAAGCATTAAATTAAAACAATTCCCCCTTAAAAAATTGTATACTTCTCTTTTATTCTCTCATTTATATATAATTTTTCAACAAAAAATTGAAATATATGTCGATTTTACTATTTTTACTATATATTTCCATTTGTCAGAATTAACAATTCACTAGTCACGTAAAAATGGCGAACAGAATAATCTGTTCGCCTTTTAGTTTATCATTTATGAGTCTATTATTTAATCCAAGCGCCGTTTTGATTCACTTTATAACCAGAAATGGTTGTATTCACTGCGAGTTGACCAGAGCTGTATAGGTAATACCATTTACCCCCCAATAACTTCCAGCCTGTTTCCATCTGGCCATCCGCTTTTAGATAATACCATTTTCCAGCTAATTGAATCCAGCCTGTCGCCATGTCCCCGCTTGTGTTCAGATAGTACCACTTTCCAGCTAATTGAATCCAGCCTGTCTGCATCACACCATCTTTTCCAAGGTAATACCACTTATTATGGTCTTGTACCCATTGGTTTTCTGCCATGGCTCCACTCTTTGTTAAGAAGTACCACTTATTTTTATCTTTTAACCAACCTGTTTTCATTTTTCCGTCTTTTTCTAAGTAATACCATAGCTGGTGATCCTTCAACCAGTTCGTCGCTTTGACACTCTTGTTATAGTAATACCAAGAGCCATCTTCAAACTTCCAGCCTGTGACATCGGCACGGTTGATTACCAATTCTTTCACGGTTTCATTGCCGGCAAGGTCACGAAGCTTTAAGGTAAATTTGTTAATACCGCGATTTAGTTGAACTTTTACTTCCACACTATCATTAGCAGGTTTCAGAACATCAACGGGACCAACAATTGGTTTTTCATATTCGTGATTATCATCCACAAATAATGATAGATAATTATAGTTGTCTCTTAAGTTAAGCTTTAATGTCACTTCATCTACTTTATCGGCTACAAGCTTTGGTGCAGCCACATTAATCACTGGTGCAGTGGAATCAATAAATACCTTTCGAGAAATCGAAGACGTATTGTTGGATTTATCAACAGCCTTGACAATAATATCGTAGAAGCCATCCTTAGTAAACGTTGCCTTAGTTGCAAAGCTGTACATCCCAGCACCTGAATGGGTAAAGTTTACTTCTTTACCATTAACGGTTAAGGAATTTAATCCCAAATCTTCAATAACAAATCCAGTCACTGGAACTTCTTTTGCATTGTAAGCTCCGTATGGCATAGTGGAGAACGGATCAACGATAATAATAGGATCTCCATCTTCTACTTCACCCACTGCAGCTGTATCTCCGCCAAAATTATAAGCATAGTCAACTGCAATAACATCGACAAGGCTTCCTTCTGAGACATCCGATAATTCAAAGCTATTTTCATCTCCAGTTGTTTCTCCAACTAACTCCCCGTTCACAAAAATCGCGTAGGAGAGAACTCCTGACCCTTCCTCGACTGTATCCCAGCTGACAACTGACGTTTCTGGATCAAAGCTTGCTGTTACCTGCGGTGAAACTGTGTCGACTAATACTGGGATATTCTTTGTTTGATATCCTGCGCCCTTATAATCAATCACTGATTTTACTTGGTAATAATACAATCCATCTTTAACAGGTTTTCCTTTGATTGTACCATCCCAGGCCCGGTCATAATTATAAGAGAACGGTATTCCAAAACCATCATCAAAATAGCTTTTGGTTACATTTTTTTCTAATTTTACACGACGAAGCAATTGTTTATTTTCATCTAGAATATTAAATTGGGCTTCAGCCGCATTTCGTAAAAATGCTGGCAATACATTGATGTCATCCATGAGCCAGTCACCGTTTGGAGAGATTGCATAAAATCCCTTTTCAGGCACGGGAGCTGTAAACCAATCATCTGACAGCATATCATGTACAGGAACCTCTACTTGATTTCCCTCTTCATCTTCATAATCAAACATTCCGTTAAGATTAAAGTAGCGGGATTCCTCGAAATCTTTGAAACCATCAAGAATCGATGGACGGTCCCATTTGCCATAAAAGCCTACATATGGAACGGTTAAATCAGGGCTGAGTTCCTTTTTGCCTGTTACCTGTTTATCGGCATCCTCTAATCTGACAAAGCCTTCCACAAACATATCTTCCTTAAGGTCAACCATAGTCTTTTGCCCGTTGCCATCGATAGCTGGCACCTTTGCCTGACTAATATCTACCTTGATGGTGATATCCTTTGTCTTCCCAGCTGGAATTGTAACGGTTGTCGGACCATTGACAACAGCGCCTTGTAAATTACCAGCGATTAAAGCATTACGGTCTTCACCTTCATTATTTTGCTTGCGTGTATCTGCTAAAACATCTGTTTTAACTGTAAATGTGACATCATTCGTTGAAACGTTTTTAGCGGTAAGCATCATTTCAAAGCTTTTAGACGTAAAATCTTTTAATTCTACTTTCGCTTGGCCATTACTCTTATTTACGACATATACCGGTGTTTTCACAGCATTGAAGATTTGCATCATCCCGGCACCTTGAAGGCGCGGTGAGTATGGCTGCCCATTCGTATCATCGATAACTTTTGCAGTATTCATTAATAACGTTTTCGCTAATTGGGTGCGCTCACTGACAGAAAGGCCTTTAAAGCGATTATCCTTTTGCAGATATTGCTGGACAAGTGCAGCACCACCTGCTACATGCGGCGCCGCCATGGAGGTACCGCTGTATTCACCATATTGATCATCATTCAATGTTGACGTAATGTTTCCACCCGGCGCCGTGATTTCTGGTTTTAATTCTAGTCCTGGCGTTGTTCCCCAAGAAGAAAACTCTGTCATTTTACCAGTTTCAGGATCTTGTTGCTTTTCTAGTTGGGTAATAGTTAACTTCGTATGCCCCTCTAAGATGGCTGCTTCCAGTGACTCGCCTTCTTTTTCAGAGATTAACATAAACGGCAGGTCAAAGCTGCCTTGATCTTTATAAAAAGACTCACCATCATCATAGACAATGATTCCAGTAGCACCCGCTTCGGCAGCAATTAATGCCTTATCAGCCAATGATAGTTCACCGCGTTTTACGAGGACAACCTTGCCAATGACATCAACCTCTTCATAATCTTCAGGGTAACCAACCGCACCATTGAGACTTACAAGCTGTAAATCTTCATTTTCTGCTGTTAATGTGGACCAATCGTCTTTACCGTAGCCAACCGCCGTAACTCCTTCAACACTAATAGCATGCTGATAGAGGGTGGACAAATTTTTAGCGGCAGCAACCGAGATTCCTGCTGGATTTAATCCTGGTGCTTCCACAACTCCTATATCTGGATTTTTATAGAAAGGATTGTCCCAACCGAATCCAATTGTTCCTGAATTTCCGGCAGACATGGAACACACAATTCCATTTTGGGTAGCTCTTGTAATGGCTAAATCTTCGGCACTGTCTTTGGAATAAAAGGAAGCCACTTCCCCAAGGCTCATATTTAACACATCTGCCCCAAGCTTGATGGAATCATCAATGGCAGCAAGGTAAACGTCAGACCAAGTAACCCCAAAAAGCGGATCATTGCTAAACACCTTCATGGCTAAAACCTGTGCTTCTGGGGCTACCCCTTTGACACCTCCGTCTTCTTCATCACCGTTTGCGGCAACGATTCCGGCTACATGCATTCCATGCATCCCGGTTTCAAATCCTTTATCGATGATTGTGTCATTTTGGTCAAAATAATTATAGCCGTACGGAACCTTTTCCGTAAAAAACTTACCCTTTAACCCCTCTGTTTCAACAATTTGGTCGACATCTTCCTCAGATAGTTCAGCCGATGAATCATCAGATAATACAAAATCCTTATGATTCGGGTCAACACCAGTATCGATAACGGCAACAATCATTCCTTCCCCTTTTAACCCAGCATCTGCCCAGGTTTGGGGTGCTTGTACAAATGATTTACTTGTTTTTAAATCTGGTTTTACCGGCCTCTTATATTCATTGGCCAAATAAACCTTTTTAACACCAGCCACATTCTCAAGCTTGGCTAGGTCTCCAAAAGCTACTTCTGCACTAAAACCATTAAATGCTGTTGAGAAGTGGTTTTTATATTTTAGTTTGACACCGTTACTTTTGATTTTTTCTTTAACGGTTTGCTGTTGCTTTTCAAGCTTTGCCATGGTGGCATCTATTGTACTTTTTGCTAAGTCCTTATAAAGTTTCCCTTGCTGAGTTGCCACTTCAACAGGAGTTTGACCTTCTACTTCGACAATGACTCTTACATTGTCAATCGCTTTATATTTATTTTTCAGGGTTTCACTTAGCTTTTTTCGATCATTCACTTTAAGCTGCTGTTTAAACTGGTTCACCATGGATGCATAATCTTTTTTTGCTGTTGGTGTTTGGGTTGCTGCTGCTGCTGGAGCCACATAACCAAGGTTTGCTAAAACCAAAGCAGAGGCCAGCACATAGGTAGAGATTTTCTTTTTCTTTTTCCATGACTTAAGACTCATTTCTTAACGTTCCCCCTCTAAGTAACTAGCACACTTAAATTATTCCAGTCTTGTAGGTACTTGCCAGAATTGTAGAAAAAATCTAAATGCTACTCCAATTTTAGTAGAGTATGACCCCTTTGGTCAATCTATTTCTTTCCAATATATTGAATGGTAGATTTTAGATAATACTAGGTAAATAGTCACTATGTTTACAAAACGAAAGAGGATGTCCCCAAAGGGTCATCCTCTTTGCTTCTAGATATTGAATTCTATTTAATCCAAGCTCCGTCCTTACCTAGCTTATAGCCTTCAACAGTTGTGTTGGCAGCCATAACGCCGGATTTATATAGGTAATACCATTTACCATTCACATACTTCCAGCCAGTTGCCATGTCGCCGTCAGCATTGAGATAATACCATTTGTTACCTTCCAATAACCAGCCAGTCTTCATCGCACCGGATTTAGCTAAGTAGTACCATTGATTTTTATACAATACCCAGCCGGTTGCCATTTTACCGGAATCCTTCAAATAATACCAAGTGCCTTTATCATTTATCCAGCCTGTTGCCATTTTGCCATCACTCTTGAGGTAATACCATTCCTTGCCGTCTTGAAGCCAGCCTGTTACCTTTACATCCTTGTTGTAGTAGTACCAAGAATTATTTTCAAGCTTCCAGCCATTTTTCACCGCTGGCTGTGGTTGTGGTTGCGGTTTGACTTCGGCATCTTTACGGTTGATGATTACTTCTTTGGTTGTTTCATTGCCTGCAAAGTCCACTGCTCTTAGGGTTACTTTGTTTTCACCTTCAGCCAGCGAAACCGTTACTTGGTGATTCTTGTTAATTGGAGCCAAGTAATCAACTGGACTGATGAAAGGAGTTTCAAACTCTTGATTTTCATCCGTATAGAATTTTAAATAGTGGAAGTTATCTTGTAAATTAACATTTAAAGTAACTTTGTCAACATTCTTGTCTACTCTTTCTGGTGCCGACACATTAATAACTGGTTTTGTTTTATCCAAAAAGACTTTACGTGAGATGGAGAATGTCTTGTTTGAATGGTCTGTTGCTTCAATGATTACGTCAGCAAGACCATCTTGTTCAAACGTAACTTTTGTTTCAAAAGCAAGATTTCCCTTCGCATCCTTCGTAGTTGCAACTTCTTTGCCATTTACTTTCAGCGATTTTAATCCAAGATCTTCCGTTACATAGCCTTTCACAGGAATCTCATAAGTATTGTAACCCACATATGGTTCAGGACTGAAATCATCAAGGTAAATTTTCGGAAGCGTTACATCGCCGATTGCGGCGGTATCATCCCCAAAGTTATCCGCATAGTCCTGTGCAACCACTTCGACGATGGCTTTTTTAGGGGCATTGACGAGTTGATAAGAATTAGTATTACCATCAACTGTCCCTGCCAGCACTCCATCGACAAAAATACTATATTGTTTAACGCCCGTACCTTCATCTGCTGCATTCCAAGATACAATTGATTGAGTTGGATCATAGGTTGCTGTTACCTTTGGAGCGGTTGTATCAACATAGACCGGAATCTTCTTAGATTGCCACTCAGCACCTTTATAGCTGACAACGGATTTGATTTCGTAATAGTACAAACCATCCTTTACAGTCTGACCCTTTACTTTTCCGTCCCATATGCGGTCTGCCTTTTGAGATGCTGCACTGCCATTCCCGCCATCGTAAGCACTTTTAATGACTTGCGCTTCCGCCTTCATCCGGCGGAGGAAATTGCCATCTTTGTCCAAGATGTTAAATTGAACTTCTTCTGCTCCGCGAAGGAAGGATGGAAGAACATTGATATTATCGATCTTTCCATCACCATTTGGTGACAGCGGATAGAATTTCTTGCCCGGCACCACATCCAAGAAGTCTTTATCATTATTTGTTAACATGTTGTGTGCTTTGCTTCCATATGTTCTAATCGTCGTTAAATCATAATAATTTGTTTCACCAAGATCTTTAAAACCATCAATAATTTGCGGGCGATCCCATTTTCCATAGAAGCCAACATATGGAACAGTAAGATTAGGAGTATTTTCATCCCCACTTATTAAATTAACAGATCCTTCTACAAAAATATCTTCTTTCAGATCAAGTAAAATCTTCTTCCCTGTTTTATCAATTCCAGGAATCTTAGCATCAGAGAAGTCTACTTTTACAGTAAAGTCGGCTGATTTTCCGGCAGGAACTGTAACGGTATCTGGTGCCGACACTTTTGCACCTTCTAAGTCACCCGTAGCAAGACCATTAAGATCTGGTGCACCTTCTTTGACCTGTTGTTTGATGGTATCCGTTAATACGGTTGTGTCCACTTTATAGGTAACATCCTTATCGGAAATGTTTTTCGCCGTGAATGTCATGTCAAACTTCTTCGTTTGGAAATCCTTCAATTCTACCTTTGCTTCACCTGTTGCCTTGTTGACAACATATACAGGTGTGGTCACAGCAGAATGGGTTTGCATCATTCCTGCACCTTCACGGCGAGGAGAAAACGGATGACCATCAACATCATTAATGACTTTGGCTGTATTCATTAATAAGACTTTTGCTAGTTTTGTACGGTCTCCAACCGAAAGCTGCGCAAAACGCTTATCCCCTTGCAGGTATTGCTGGACTAATGCTGACCCGCCGGCAACATGCGGTGTGGCCATTGAAGTACCGCTCTTAGTACCATATTTATCACCATTCAACGTAGAGTAAATACTTCCGCCTGGAGCAGTAATTTCTGGTTTCAACTCAAGAGACGGAGTGGTTCCCCACGAGGTAAATGTGGTCATTTTTCCTACAGTTGACGTTTGTAAGACTTCGGATTTAACATTTAAGGTTTTATTGCCTGCCAGAATGGCTGCTTCAAGTGCGGCACCATCCGCTTTTTCGATCATCATGAACGGAATTTCAAAGTTTCCTTGATTAGTAGAGATGGCCGAATCGTTATTGTAACAAATGACACCTGCAGCACCCGCTTCAAACGCAAATTTCGCTTTATCTGCAAAAGAAACTGTTCCACGAGGTAATACAACTACTTTCCCTTTTACATCAAGGCCTTGATAATCCTCCGCAGAACCAAGTTTTCCTCCTAAACTGATAAGTTCAAGATTACCGCCATGCTCCTTAGCCAGCTGTGTCCAGTCATCAGCACCGAAACCATTACTATTAAAAGAATCAAGCCCTGCTAAGTTAAGAGTATGCTTGTATAAGGCTACCCCATTGTTAGAAGCTGCAACCGATAGAGCATCCGGATTGATGGATGGAGCACCAACCGTACCGATATCAGGGTTTTGTGCAAGCGGTGTACCATTGCTTAATCCATATCCAATATGACCGGAGTTCCCCGCGGCTACGGCACAAACAATTCCATTTTCAACAGCCCGTTGAATCGCTAAATCTTCAGCTGCATTTTCGTTGTAAAACGACGCGACGTCCCCTAGGCTCATATTTAACACATCGGCACCAAGTTTGATCGAATCATCAATCGCGACAAGGTAAACGTCGGACCATGTAGCTGGGTAAAGAGGGTCATTACTAAATACCTTCATAGCCAAAACCTGTGATTCAGGTGCAACCCCTTTAATACCTCCAGTACTTTCATCACCATTTGCTGTAACTGTTCCAGCAACGTGCATACCATGCATGCTTGAGGTTAGATCAATAATCGTATCATTTAAATCATAATAGTTATAGCCGTATGGAACCTTGTCGGTATAGAACTTACCTTTAAGGCTATTATCTTTTACAAGTTTACTCACTTTATCGGTAGTTAGGTCTTCCTTTGTCTTGTCTGTTAATGTAAAGTCTTTATGTGTTGGATCAATACCTGTGTCAATAATGGAGACGACCATTCCTTCTCCTTTAAATCCAGTATCGGCCCATGTTTCACGAGATTGGATAAAGTTATGACTTGTTTTCATTTCCGGCACTGCTTCAGGACGTAAATATTCATTTGCTAGATAAACATTCTTTACCCCTGCGATAGACTCAATCTTTTCTACATCTCCATAGCTAACCTCACCACTGAATCCGTTAAATGCCGTTGAAAATTGCAGTTTGTAATTAACGTTAATTCCCTTAGCTTTAATTTTATCTTTGACGGAATTTTGTTGGCTTGCTACTTTAGCGGTAAGAGAGGATATTTTATCTTTCGATAATTCTTTATATAATTGCCCCTGTTTTGTCGCGTATTCAAGTGGTGTTTGTCCCTCTACCTCAACAATAACACGGACCTTATCAGTAGCTTTTAAATCAGCTTTTGTCTTAATTTTGCTAGAGTCTGTTGCAGCAAACTTATTCGCTGTTTCTAACTGTTTAATCTGTTTAATCTTAGATTCAAGGTCACCCGGTTTATAGGTCGCAGCAGACACTTGTGAAATCAAACCAAGGTTTGAAAGCACTAATGCCGATGCTAATGCGTATGTAGTTATTTTACGCTTCTTTGAATAATTCTTTTTACTCACTTCTGAATAGCCCCCTTTTTTATGTCGCATTTCATATAAATATAGTAATAACTTTCTTTTTTAAATTAGTAGAATAGTCAGAACTATACAAATATAATACTAGCCTTTTTTCCTAGTAATGGTCAATATCATTTCGAGAAAAATAGATAAATAGTTTTCGCAGTTTTCGACATAGTCTTCTATTACTTTTTCACAACTAATTGATTTGATTTTTACTTGCATCTTAAAGTTTATTTTTTCCGAAAGAAAGGCGGACAGATGGCATCTGTCCGCCTTCCTTTCTCATTTGAAGAGGATCTTATTTGATCCAAGCTCCATCCTTACCTAATTTATAGCCCTCAACAGTTGTGTTGGCAGCCATAACGCCGGATTTATATAGGTAATACCATTTACCATTCACATACTTCCAGCCTGTTGCCATGTCGCCATTAGCATTTAAGTAGTACCATTTGTTACCTTCTAATAACCAGCCTGTTTTCATGGCGCCGGATTTAGCTAAGTAGTACCATTGATTTTTATACAATACCCAGCCGGTTGCCATTTTACCAGAGTCCTTCAAATAATACCAAACGCCTTTATCCATAACCCAGCCAGTTGCCATTTTGCCATCACTCTTGAGGTAATACCATTCCTTGCCGTCTTGAAGCCAGCCTGTTGCCTTTACATCCTTGTTGTAGTAGTACCAAGAATTATTTTCAAGCTTCCAGCCATTTTTCACCGCTGGCTGTGGTTGTGGTTTAACATCCGCGTCTTTACGATTGATGACCACTTCCTTGGTTGTTTCGTTTCCAGCTAAGTCGACAAGTTTCAGCGTAAATTTGTTTTCACCGAGTGCTAATGGAAGGTCAACCTTCACATTTTGGCTGATCGGTCTCTGCATTTCCACTTCGCTGTCGGTTGATTTTTTGTAAACATTATTATCCCCAACGAAGAGATTGAGATAGCTCATGTTATCCTTTAAATTCACATCGATTGTCACTTTATCAACCTTAGCATCTACTCTTTCTGGAGCAGTTACATTGATTTCGCCTTTTGTCGTATCAATGTACACATAACGAGCAATCGAGAACGATTTGTTAGCATGGTCAACAGCTTCCACTATAAAATTTTGTAATCCGTCTTTTTCAAATTTCACTGTTGTCGAGAATGCTAAATTACCTTTTTCATCTTTTTTCAGTTCAACTTCTTTTCCAGCAACCTTTACGTATTTCAGACCCGAATCATCAGTTACATAACCTTTTACAGGTATTTCTCTTGTCTTATATGCACCATAGGCAGCTGGTGTATTTTCATCTACAAATACAATTGGCAGTTCAACATCACCGATTGCCGCTGTATCAGAAGCAGCATTTTGTGCATAGTCAATAGCAAGTACTTCCACAACCGCTTTTTCAGGCGCGTTCTTAATAACATAAGAATTAGCCTTACCGTCTTCAATAACGTCGGCAAGTTTGCCATTGACAAAGATTCCGTATAATTCAACACCTGAACCATCTTCAGTGGTTTTCCAGTTTACGGCTCCTGTCGCAGGGTCAAAGCTTGCTTCCACTTTAGGTGCTGTTGTATCAACTAAAACAGGAACTTTCTTAGATTGCCATTTTGCACCTGCATAATCGATTACCGATTTAATTTCATAATAATATAATCCATCTTGAACTGTTTTGCCGCCGATTTTACCATCCCATACTCGATCTGATTCATAGTTATAATAGGAACCAGTTCCTGAATTGAAGAAGTTCTTCCGCACAGAAGTTTCTGTTTTCACACGGCGGAGTAATTTTTCATCTTTATCCAAGATATTGAATTGAACCTCGGAAGCATTTCTTAAGAAGGATGGGAAAGCATTAATGTCTTCACTGTACCCGTCGCCGTTTGGTGAAATAGTCCAAAGATTCTTTTCAGGGACTGGTGTCATAAACCAATCATCCACTAACATATCAGTGGTATTCGGATATACTGGCTTTCCATTTGCATCAGGAATTGCAAATGTTCCATCTGGATCGAAGAAACGGTCTTCTCCTAGATCCTTAAAGCCGTCTAGGATAGAAGGATTGTCCCACTTGCCATAGAACCCAACATATGGAACGGTTAGATTAGGCGTTTTTTCATCAGCTGCTTTAAGATTGACAGAACCTTCAACAAAGATATCTTGTTTCAGATCACGTAATACTTTTTCTCCATCTAAATCATAACCTGGAATTTTCGCATTCGTTAAATCAACCTTTACGGTGAAATCAACCGATTTGCCGGCAGGTACAGTAACAGTTTTAGGTGCGTCCACTTTCGCGCCTTCCATGTCACCAGCGATTAAGGCATTATAATCTGGTGTGGTTTCTTTATATTGATAGAACGTATCTGTTAGGACACTTGTATCCACTGCATACGTTGCATCTTTGTCAGAAATATTTTTTGCTGTAAATGTCATTGCAAATTGTTTTGATTGGAAGTCCTTCAACTCTGCTTTTGCTTGTCCATTTGCTTTATTTACAACGTACACTGGTGTTGTAACAGCAGAATGGGTTTGCATCATTCCTGCACCTTGACGGCGTGGTGAGAACGGTTGTCCTTCAACATCATAGATTACTTTAGCTGTATTCATTAACAATACTTTTGTTAATTTGGTTCTTTCCGCAACAGATAGATCCTTGAAGCGTTTATCTGACTGTAAGTATTCCTGCACGAGAGCAGATCCACCAGCTACATGCGGTGATGCCATTGAAGTTCCACTCATCAGTTCGTATTTATCATTATTGACAGTAGAATAAATATTTCCACCTGGTGCTGTAATTTCTGGTTTCATTTCAAGGGATGGTGTGGTTCCCCATGAAGTGAAATCTGTCATCCGGCCCATTTCAGGACTGTCGGTTTTATCTGTTTGTGAAACTTTAAGGGTGGTTTGACCTGCAGCCATTGCCGCAAGAAGACTTTCACCTTCCGCTTTGGAAATATGCATAAACGGAATTTCCCAACCGCCTTGGTCCTCATAGAAAAAGCCATTTGATGCATTCCAAACGATAATACCGATTGCACCAGCAGCTGCTGCGTTTTTAGTTTTGTCAGCAAATGCTACGCCTCCGCCACGTGGTACAACCACAACTTTTCCTTTTACATCTACGCCTTTAAAGTCATCCACACTTCCGCCCATACCATCAATTTTGGCAAGTTCAATTTTCCCGCCGTGATCAGCCATGAACTGTGTCCAATCATCAATACCATAACCAAGGCTTGTAAATCCTTCATTTCCTTCTAGGGTAATAGCATGTTGATACAAGTATGCTTCATTGCCTGACGCGGCTACTGAGATTGTATCCGGGTTAAGTCCAGGTGCCCCTACTACACCGATATCTGGGTTTTTCAAATAAGGATCATCCCAGCCATATCCTAAATGATCTGAGTTACCAGCAGATACTGCGCAAACAATGCCGTTTGCTGTAGCCCGTTGGATAGCAAGATCCTCTGCACTGTCTTCATCATAGAAAGAAGCAGTTGAACCAAGGCTCATGTTTAAAACATCTGCGCCAAGTTTAATGGAATCATCAATTGCAGCTAAGTAAATATCAGACGTGGTGGAAGGGAAGTTCGGATCATTACTGAACACCTTCATCGCCAATACTTGTGCTTCTGGTGCTACCCCTTTAATGCCGCCATTTGCTTCGTCACCGTTAGCAGCAACTGTCCCGGCAACGTGCATACCGTGCATGCTTGCTTCAGGTCCTAAATCAAGAATGGTGTTGTTTTGGTCAAAATAGTTATATCCATAAGGAACTTTATCTGTATAGAATTTCCCTTTTAAGCCGCTATCGGAAACAAGTTTTCCAACTTCGTCTTTAGATAATTCTTCGCTAGCGTTATCCGTTAATTTAAAGTCGCGGTGTGAAGGATCCACACCCGTATCGATAACGGAAACAATCATGCCCTCACCCTTAAATCCTGAATCGGACCAGGTATCACGCGATTGGATAAAGTTATGACTTGTTTTCATATTTGGTTCAATAACAGGACGGTTATATTCATTGGAAATATAAACCTTTTTAACCCCTGCGATTCCTTCAATCTTTGCTACATCACCAAATTCAACTTCACCGCTGAAGCCGTTGAATGCAGTAGAATATTGGTGTTTATAGGACATCTTAACGCCTTTACTCCTAATCTTATCTTTAACAGAGCTTTGTTGGCTTTCTGCCTTAAAAGCGAGGGAAGATTTTTTATCTTCTGATAATTCTTTATATAGCTTACCTTGTTTTGTTGCGTATTCAACAGGTGTTTGACCATCTACTTCTACGATTACACGAACCTTATCAGTAGCTTTTAAATTGGACTTTGCACTCTTTGACTTTGAATCTAGTGATTTTAATGATTGCTTTGCTGATTGATATTGTTTTAATTGTTGAAGCTTCGAATCCAAGTCACCTGGCTTGTAAGCTGCAGAAACTGGTGAAATGACAGCAAAGTTTGACAAAACCAGTGCAGATGCTAATGCGTATGTAGCAATTTTTTGTTTCTTGTTATGTTTCTTTTTACTCATTTACTTATTTCCCCCTTTTTTCTAAAAAATAAAGTAATAGACTAATAAAACTAGTATAAACACTTTTCCACCTAGTGCGAAAAGTCTGAATATACAATTATAATAATAGTATTTTAGTCTAGTAAAGGCAAGAGAATATTCGAAAATCGAAGGAAAAATTTTCGCACTATTCGACAATTATAGGTTTTACTGTTTTCTCACTTTATCGCTTTAATCAAGTTATGAGCTTATTTACCTAAGAAGCTACTTTTTCAAAAAATGTAGAATTTAGGTCGTTTTTCCCGCATTTTTTGGCTGCAAATCAACTTTTTATATAAAATTATCATTATCTTAGAAAATAAATAGAGCCAACTTAAAAAAAATGTAAGATTGATTCTATCTTTTTCTCTCTTACTTGTTAATTTTCTCCAGTAGATTAAATGAAAATTTAGTGAGAATATTCAGACAATATTCTTCGTTTCTCGGGAAATTTTGCTCCTTTTGCGTTCCCTATGTTCGAATTTTGTCATTTTTTATCGACATAATCTGATGTTCACCCCTTTACGGTTACGGTATAGTAGACTTACTACTACTAATTTGGAGGTTGAGTGTATGCCCCTCTTGCATATGAAGGAAATTTTCACTCCTCTAAAACTAATCGGAATCAAGGTGTTTCGCTCTATGGAGGGGGAAACGTATATTAAAGTTTGGAACCGACCCCGCAAACGTCTATTTTTAAGAGACTGATAGATTCTCAGTCTCTTTTTTGCGGTCATTTTGGCGAAGCACACTGCAAAAATTATGTATAATGCGTGCAATTACTTTATAATATTTTTTAGAAAAATAGTTTTTTTATCACATTTTATAGTAGTATAGTAATAGTTTATGACTATTTTACCATTAACGGAGGGCTGCAGATGTTGACTCCTGCCCAACAAAAAGTCAAACAGGAACTAGAAGAATTGCATACAAACGCCCTAATCTGCCCTGATGCTATAGCCGTTACGCCTCGTCAGCAATTTCCTATAAGAAAGCGGATTCTTCTACCGATCGGAATCATTCTATTACTAATCATTAGTTCCTTGATTTTCGTTAGGTTATTAACCCCTAACTCAGAAAAAATTGTTACCTATTTAGCTAAGGAACAACAATATACTAAACGCAGTGAGCGGCTGCTAAACGATTGTATGGAAAATAGGACAGCAAGTGTCTCACAAATGAGCCGCGAACAAGCCAAGCTGTTAAATCAACTTTCTAAATTAACTGCCCCTTCGAGCATGAAGAATCACAAACTAGATATGCTGGATGTGTTGAAGAAGCAACAAGAGATTCTGACCTATCTTTCTTCAAAAAAGGATCTTAACGCCATTACATTAAATAAGAAAGTAATCGAACTAAATATAAAGAAGGAACTGGCTGCAGAAAGTTTACTACTTTCACTCGAACAAGAAAAAATTAGGTATGTTTTGGATGTTGATGGGTCGGTTCAATATTGGGTGAATGGAAAATCATATCACTATTAAATTTTAGTTAACATTGAAAAAAGAGGTCCTCATTAGGAACCTCTTTTTCTATTCATTCTGCCGCTTGCACCAGCTCTGTTGAAGGTAAATTCTGCTTCAGCCTTTTCTCGTTTACTTTTTCAAGTGTAAACAGAATCATATGGACCACCAAAATAACTATAGCAAAGAGTTCAACTGCATAATTAAAATAATACCATGATAGGGTGGCCGTGATATCGTAAAGGGCATGGACAAGAACAGTTACCCATAAATTCCGCGTCCATAATAAAATCAATCCAAACAATAATCCCATATTAGCGAAGGTAACAATGGCACCTATGCGAATCGCCCAGGGCTGCTTTGTATCTAATGTGTGATCAACACCAAAAAGAACCGAAGTGAAAAACAACGCGAGCATCAAGAAGATGTCTCTTCTTCCGCTTTCCCATCGCCGTGGAAATATTTTTTTAAACATAACGAGCAGGAGAATTATATATGCGAGCCGCCATACTTCTTCCAAGCCTGCAAGGGTATCCGTATATAAATCAAAGCTAATCATATCGACTCTTTCAAAAAAGGTTGGAACGGATTTTTCGAAGGTTCCTCCCTCCCCATAGTCCTCAGCGATCTGCATATTGGTATATTCTTGTACGTATTGTTCATAATCACTGTTAAAATCACGGAATGTGTGAGTAGAATAAATATTAATGATGGTACTTCCAAGAAAGAAAATTAAGAAGCTTCCCGTAAACTGTAAGATTAGCTGCCGTTTTGTTTTCCGCCCGTCCGAACTGCGGAGCCGAGCATGGAGTCTCCAGCCAATAAAAAAAGATGACACCATCATCGCATCATAGAGTGTACTTGCCATCTCGCTGTAGCGGGTTAAATAGAGAAGGATTTCCGCCCCAATGGTTACAATGAGCATCGCAAACAGGTACCTTATTGAAATTGGCTCTGTTAAGTTTGTTGTCATACCATCATTCCCTGCCGTAGAGTTTTACCTATTTATTTAAAATCGTAACCGCTAATATTCCAAGCCCATTTAAAAAAAGCAGGAATAAAAAACAACCAAGCACCCACTTCCATTTTCTCTTCACAAAATAAACTCCTTAAATTTATTTATTGTAGCCATGAACCATGTTTACCCTAACAATTATAAGAATATAATAGTAATAATTTATCATATCGACAGATAAATATCATCAGAATATTGTTGGTATTCCTATTTTTCATCCCTTTTGGTGATTCCCTTGATGGAAGTTAAATATAAATGTACAAGCCATATGTGTATTTTTAAAAATTTTATATATTGGATAGGAGTTCGGAAACATGAAGCGGTTTTTTTCTCTCTTTTTGTCAATTTTCATAATCGTGGTCTTGTCAGCTACAAATCCTGGACGCGGGGAATATATTGATTGGATAAATTACAAAACAATGGAGCAATCGTCCAATTTATTAGAAAAAGGACTTCTCTCCCTTGCCGGAAAATCCATTTTTGATGCTGGGACAACTAATTCTGATTATGTTGTATTCTCTATTTATAAAACAGATTTTACTGAAGTAGGATTGGGGAAGGTCACAACCATTGGCATCTTCAATCAATTTATCCCTCTTTCTTCATTAAAAAAGCAATATTGAATTTAACAATGAAACAAAAAAGGGCAGCTAATTTTAGCTGTCCTTCTTCGTGCCTGGCAACGTCCTACTCTCACAGGGACGCGTGTCCCAACTACCATCGGCGCTGAGAAGCTTAACTTCCGTGTTCGGTATGGGAACGGGTGTGACCTTCTCGCCTTAATTACCAGACTATTTAATTAGAGGTTCATTCCCTCAAAACTAGATAATGCAGAAGAAGTTTGTAAACAAGAGTAATCATTGTCCAGCTCCAGCGTCCAGCAACTAGTGTCCTTCGGTCTTCTCCCTACGATAAGTCAACATCGAATCGCTTACGCTCTTCGTGTTTCCTTTATCTCAGTCAAAGTCCTCCAGGCCATACGTTGCTAGGCGGACGCTTCCGCTTTTCGTTTGGTTAAGTCCTCGAACGATTAGTATCAGTCAGCTCCACATGTCGCCACGCTTCCACCTCTGACCTATCAACCTGATCATCTTTCAGGGTTCTTACTAGCTTGACGCTATGGGAAATCTCATCTTGAGGGGGGCTTCATGCTTAGATGCTTTCAGCACTTATCCCGTCCGCACATAGCTACCCAGCGATGCCTTTGGCAAGACAACTGGTACACCAGCGGTGCGTCCATCCCGGTCCTCTCGTACTAAGGACAGCTCCTCTCAAATTTCCTGCGCCCACGACGGATAGGGACCGAACTGTCTCACGACGTTCTGAACCCAGCTCGCGTACCGCTTTAATGGGCGAACAGCCCAACCCTTGGGACCGACTACAGCCCCAGGATGCGATGAGCCGACATCGAGGTGCCAAACCTCCCCGTCGATGTGGACTCTTGGGGGAGATAAGCCTGTTATCCCCGGGGTAGCTTTTATCCGTTGAGCGATGGCCCTTCCATGCGGAACCACCGGATCACTAAGCCCGACTTTCGTCCCTGCTCGACTTGTAGGTCTCGCAGTCAAGCTCCCTTGTGCCTTTACACTCTACGAATGATTTCCAACCATTCTGAGGGAACCTTTGGGCGCCTCCGTTACTCTTTAGGAGGCGACCGCCCCAGTCAAACTGCCCACCTGACACTGTCTCCCACCCCGATAAGGGGTGCGGGTTAGAATTTCAATACAGCCAGGGTAGTATCCCACCGACGCCTCCACCGAAGCTAGCGCTCCGGCTTCTCAGGCTCCTACCTATCCTGTACAAGCTGTACCAAAATTCAATATCAGGCTACAGTAAAGCTCCACGGGGTCTTTCCGTCCTGTCGCGGGTAACCTGCATCTTCACAGGTACTATAATTTCACCGAGTCTCTCGTTGAGACAGTGCCCAGATCGTTACGCCTTTCGTGCGGGTCGGAACTTACCCGACAAGGAATTTCGCTACCTTAGGACCGTTATAGTTACGGCCGCCGTTTACTGGGGCTTCGATTCAGAGCTTCGCTTGCGCTAACCCCTCCTCTTAACCTTCCAGCACCGGGCAGGCGTCAGCCCCTATACTTCGCCTTGCGGCTTCGCAGAGACCTGTGTTTTTGCTAAACAGTCGCCTGGGCCTATTCACTGCGGCTCTTCGAGGCTATGAACCTCAAAGAGCACCCCTTCTCCCGAAGTTACGGGGTCATTTTGCCGAGTTCCTTAACGAGAGTTCTCTCGCTCACCTTAGGATTCTCTCCTCGCCTACCTGTGTCGGTTTGCGGTACGGGCACCTTTTATCTCGCTAGAGGCTTTTCTTGGCAGTGTGGAATCAGGAACTTCGGTACTAAATTTCCCTCGCTGTCACAGCTCAGCCTTCACGGTGAACGGATTTTCCTATTCACCAGCCTAACTGCTTAGACGCGCATATCCAACAGCGCGCTTACCCTATCCTCCTGCGTCCCCCCATCACTCAAACGATAAAGAGGTGGTACAGGAATATCAACCTGTTGTCCATCGCCTACGCCTTTCGGCCTCGGCTTAGGTCCCGACTAACCCTGAGCGGACGAGCCTTCCTCAGGAAACCTTAGGCATTCGGTGGATGAGATTCTCACTCATCTTTCGCTACTCATACCGGCATTCTCACTTCTAAGCGCTCCACCAGTCCTTACGGTCTAGCTTCAACGCCCTTAGAACGCTCTCCTACCACTGACACCTGATGGTGTCAATCCACAGCTTCGGTGATACGTTTAGCCCCGGTACATTTTCGGCGCAGAGTCACTCGACCAGTGAGCTATTACGCACTCTTTAAATGGTGGCTGCTTCTAAGCCAACATCCTGGTTGTCTAAGCAACTCCACATCCTTTTCCACTTAACGTATACTTTGGGACCTTAGCTGGTGGTCTGGGCTGTTTCCCTTTTGACTACGGATCTTATCACTCGCAGTCTGACTCCCACGGATAAGTCTTTGGCATTCGGAGTTTGTCTGAATTCGGTAACCCGATGAGGGCCCCTAGTCCAAACAGTGCTCTACCTCCAAGACTCTTACTACGTGAGGCTAGCCCTAAAGCTATTTCGGAGAGAACCAGCTATCTCCAAGTTCGATTGGAATTTCTCCGCTACCCACACCTCATCCCCGCACTTTTCAACGTGCGTGGGTTCGGGCCTCCATCCAGTGTTACCTGGACTTCACCCTGGACATGGGTAGATCACCTGGTTTCGGGTCTACGACCACATACTCATTCGCCCTATTCAGACTCGCTTTCGCTGCGGCTCCGTCTTTTCAACTTAACCTTGCATGGGATCGTAACTCGCCGGTTCATTCTACAAAAGGCACGCCATCACCCATGAACGGGCTCTGACTACTTGTAGGCACACGGTTTCAGGAACTATTTCACTCCCCTTCCGGGGTGCTTTTCACCTTTCCCTCACGGTACTGGTTCACTATCGGTCACTAGGGAGTATTTAGCCTTGGGAGATGGTCCTCCCTGCTTCCGACCGGATTTCTCGTGTCCGGCCGTACTCAGGATCCACTCAGGAGGGAACGAAGTTTCAACTACAGGGTTTTTACCTTCTATGACGGACCTTTCCAGATCGCTTCATTTACCCCGTTCCTTTGTAACTCCATGTTGAGTGTCCTACAACCCCAAGAGGCAAGCCTCTTGGTTTGGGCTATGTCCCGTTTCGCTCGCCGCTACTCAGGGAATCGCGTTTGCTTTCTCTTCCTCCGGGTACTTAGATGTTTCAGTTCCCCGGGTATGCCATCAATACCCTATGTATTCAGGTAAAGATACTGCTCCATTACGAGCAGTGGGTTCCCCCATTCGGAAATCTCCGGATCAAAGCTTACTTACAGCTCCCCGAAGCATATCGGTGTTAGTCCCGTCCTTCATCGGCTCCTAGTGCCAAGGCATTCACCGTGCGCCCTTTCTAACTTAACCTAAAAGGTTATTTCTCTTAATTACTTAAGAGAGAAAACTAAAATGGCGATTACTCGATGTTTTCTTGCTTCTTCTTACGATTATCTAGTTTTCAAAGAACGAATGTTGTGCATTGAGAGAATTGCTCCCTCAAAACTAAACAAACAAAAAGCGGTCAACTTTTATCAGTCCACAAGGACTGCATATTCCTTAGAAAGGAGGTGATCCAGCCGCACCTTCCGATACGGCTACCTTGTTACGACTTCACCCCAATCATCTGTCCCACCTTAGGCGGCTGGCTCCTTGCGGTTACCCCACCGACTTCGGGTGTTACAAACTCTCGTGGTGTGACGGGCGGTGTGTACAAGGCCCGGGAACGTATTCACCGCGGCATGCTGATCCGCGATTACTAGCGATTCCGGCTTCATGTAGGCGAGTTGCAGCCTACAATCCGAACTGAGAATGGTTTTATGGGATTGGCTAGGCCTCGCGGCTTTGCTGCCCTTTGTACCATCCATTGTAGCACGTGTGTAGCCCAGGTCATAAGGGGCATGATGATTTGACGTCATCCCCACCTTCCTCCGGTTTGTCACCGGCAGTCTCCTTAGAGTGCCCAACTAAATGCTGGCAACTAAGAACAAGGGTTGCGCTCGTTGCGGGACTTAACCCAACATCTCACGACACGAGCTGACGACAACCATGCACCACCTGTCACTCTGTCCCCCGAAGGGGAACGTCCTATCTCTAGGAGTGTCAGAGGATGTCAAGACCTGGTAAGGTTCTTCGCGTTGCTTCGAATTAAACCACATGCTCCACCGCTTGTGCGGGCCCCCGTCAATTCCTTTGAGTTTCAGCCTTGCGGCCGTACTCCCCAGGCGGAGTGCTTAATGCGTTAGCTGCAGCACTAAGGGGCGGAAACCCCCTAACACTTAGCACTCATCGTTTACGGCGTGGACTACCAGGGTATCTAATCCTGTTTGCTCCCCACGCTTTCGCGCCTCAGCGTCAGTTACAGACCAGAAAGCCGCCTTCGCCACTGGTGTTCCTCCACATCTCTACGCATTTCACCGCTACACGTGGAATTCCGCTTTCCTCTTCTGCACTCAAGTCCCCCAGTTTCCAATGACCCTCCACGGTTGAGCCGTGGGCTTTCACATCAGACTTAAAGGACCGCCTGCGCGCGCTTTACGCCCAATAATTCCGGACAACGCTTGCCACCTACGTATTACCGCGGCTGCTGGCACGTAGTTAGCCGTGGCTTTCTGGTTAGGTACCGTCAAGGTACCGGCAGTTACTCCGGTACTTGTTCTTCCCTAACAACAGAGCTTTACGACCCGAAGGCCTTCATCGCTCACGCGGCGTTGCTCCATCAGACTTTCGTCCATTGTGGAAGATTCCCTACTGCTGCCTCCCGTAGGAGTCTGGGCCGTGTCTCAGTCCCAGTGTGGCCGATCACCCTCTCAGGTCGGCTACGCATCGTCGCCTTGGTGAGCCGTTACCTCACCAACTAGCTAATGCGCCGCGGGCCCATCTGTAAGTGTCAGCGTAAACCGACTTTCAGCTTTTCCTCATGAGAGGAAAAGGATTATCCGGTATTAGCATCGGTTTCCCGATGTTATCCCAGTCTTACAGGCAGGTTGCCCACGTGTTACTCACCCGTCCGCCGCTAACTTTCAAAAGCAAGCTTTTGAAAGTCCGCTCGACTTGCATGTATTAGGCACGCCGCCAGCGTTCGTCCTGAGCCAGGATCAAACTCTCCAATAAAGATGAGTTGATTAGCTCATAAATGTTACGTTGGCTTAGTTTCATACGAAACTAATATTATTGTTTGTTGACGTTTTTGTTTGTTTAGTTTTCAAAGAACAATTTAATGAGACAACTTTTAAATTATATCAAAATATCATCATCACTGTCAACAACTATTTAACATTTATTTTTAAAAGATTAATAGTCTCGGTGACAGCTTTTATATATTAACACCACCTATTACAATTGTCAACCAATGATTTAATTTTAAATTGATTGTTACTAAAAGTTATTGTTTAGCATTAGTAAAGTAATTTTTTTAATTAGGCAATTCTCGTGATACCTGTCCAAACTCCTATAATGCTTGTTTCATAAGATACAAGAGCTAAAGGAAAGGAGTTGAAAATAATTTGAGTAAAGATAAAAAGAAGAAAGAGAAATGTTTCCAGTGTGGCGAAAAGATGAAAAAGTGTAAGTGCCACGAGAAGGAAAAATGCTCCGAATGCGGCGAAAAGATGAAGAAATGTAATTGTCATAAAGAGCACAAATGCTCCGAATGTGGTGAAAAGATGAAGAAATGTAATTGTCATAAAGAGCACAAATGCTCCGAATGCGGAAAGAAAGATTGTCAATGCAAAGTCTCCCAAAATGTTAAAGTAATCGTCAATGGAGCTCAAGGTGCGACTGGCGCTACGGGTGCTACCGGGGCTACTGGACCTACTGGTGCGACGGGACCTACGGGGGCTACTGGTGCTACTGGTGCGACTGGCGCGACTGGTGCTACTGGCGCTACCGGTGCTACTGGTGCTACTGGCGCGACTGGCGCGACTGGTGCGACTGGTGCTACTGGCGCGACTGGTGCTACTGGTGCTACTGGCGCGACTGGCGGAACTGGTGCGACTGGTGCTACTGGACCTACTGGTGCGACTGGCGCGACTGGCGGAACTGGTGCTACTGGTGCTACTGGTGCTACTGGCGCGACTGGTGCTACTGGTGCTACTGGTGCTACTGGTGCTACTGGTGCTACTGGTGCTACTGGTGCTACTGGCGCGACTGGTGCTACTGGTGCTACTGGCGCGACTGGTGCGACTGGCGGAACTGGTGCTACTGGTGCTACTGGCGCGACTGGTGCTACTGGTGCTACTGGCGCGACTGGCGGAACTGGTGCTACTGGCGCGACTGGCGGAACTGGTGCGACTGGCGCGACTGGCGGAACTGGTGCTACTGGTGCGACTGGTGCTACTGGCGCGACTGGTGCTACTGGTGCTACTGGTGCTACTGGTGCTACTGGTGCTACTGGTGCTACTGGTGCTACTGGTGCTACTGGTGCTACTGGTGCTACTGGTGCTACCGGTGCTACTGGTGCTACCGGCGCGACTGGCGCGACTGGCGCGACTGGCGGAACCGGCGCTACTGGACCAGGAGGCAGAACGGTTTATTTAGCTACCGACCAATCAATTAATGATAACCAAACATTTGGGCTTGGTACCTCTACTCCAAATAATATCTTACGAGATACTGTCGTCATTCCAACACTCACCACCATTACAAGCATGATCTTTAATACACGTGTACCAGCTAATAATGCTACAACAGCAACCATTCTCATTATTAGAGGCTGCGGTACCGCTCAGACTGTTATAGATACCGGTATATCAGCCACAGTGCCAGAGGGTTCTTGTTGTGCAACTTCAACAGGAAATCCTTTTACAGTTCTTCCATGTGATTTGTTAACGGTTCTTGTTACTAAAGGACCAGGCGCATTAAGTCTAGGTGCAGCTGCAACCGTTCTATTTAGCAGTTGAGTAAGATATTGATAGGATGTCCCGGAAGTTTACTTTTGGGACATCCTTTTTTGCTCCATTCAACTTTACTGCAATTTCGATACGATTGATCCTATGTATCCTATTTTAAAGATTGTACACACCATAGTCTGTTCTTTTTCATAGCTTAACAGTAGAAAAATGATTGTTAAAGGAGCGTCATAAATTTTGATTACCATTAGCCTTTGCATGATTGTTAAAAATGAGGAAGACATCATAGGGCGATGTTTAGATTCTGTAAAACATATTGTTGATGAGATCGTCATCGTAGATACTGGTTCAACTGATCAAACAAAAGAGATTGTTTCAAAATACACAGAAAAGGTTATTGACTTTAAGTGGATTGACGACTTTGCCGCAGCCCGCAATTTTGCCTTTAGTCATGCCACAATGGACTACATTTTATGGCTGGATGCTGACGATGTTTTCATGGTAGAAGACCAACAAAAATTTTTAACTTTAAAAGAGACACTGGATTCTTCTATCGATTCAGTGACCATGCATTATCACCTTGCGTTTGATGGAAATGGAAATGTCACTTCTAGTTTACGGCGTAATCGGCTTGTCAAAAGAGAAAATAACTTTAAATGGCATGGGGCCGTCCACGAATACCTTGAAGTATGGGGGAATATCTTTCATAGCGAGATAGCCGTAACACATGACAGTTTGGAACATGATTCCGATCGAAATCTCCGAATCTATGATACCCGCCGTAAACGCGGCGAGAAATTCTCACCCAGAGACATGTATTACTACGCAAACGAATTGTATGACCACCAAAAAATAAAAGAAGCCATCAAATACTATAAAAAATTTCTAGCCACTAAAAGAGGATGGGTCGAAGACAACATTTCCACCTGCGGACGGCTTGCCGATTGTTTTCATTCCATCAATAATCAAGAAAATGAGCTTTACTACATTCTAAAATCATTTGAATATGACACACCACGGGCAGATTTTTGCTGTCGGTTAGGATATATGTACCTTCAAAGGAACCAGCCAGAGAAAGCACTCGTTTGGTACCGGATTGCCACACAGCTCGATAAGCCGGATGCCAATATGGGGATGATCAACCATGCTTGTTGGACATGGCTTCCCCATTTGCAATTATGCGTTTGTTACTCACAATTAGAAAATCATTCCCAAGCCTATCTGCACAATGAGATTGCTAGAGGTTTTCTTCCAGACCATCCTAGTATTCTTCATAACAAGCAATATTTAGAATCGCTGATGGAACCGAGCATGATAACATATCAATTTAATGAGAAAAAAGAAGCTATTCAAGAGGAACCATCAGAGATATCAGAAAATCAGTAAGTCAACATAAAAATAACGCAAAGAAGGGAAACTGAAAACAGTGTCCCTTCTTTGCGTTATACGATCTTCGAGAAGGACTGAATTCAAATAATACACCCATGACCGTGGTCAATAAATTTCTCCTTTTTCTTTTAGAAAAGTCAAAAAGCGCGCGATACCTTCTGTGACAGATATCGAAGGAGAGTAATGTAACAGGGTTTTGGCCTTGGAAATATCGGGACATCTTCTTGAAGGGTTATGGGTTAAATAACTTTGCTCCTCAGATTGGATAAATTCTATTGATTGATGATAATTAAAAATAGCAGAACCTGCTTGTTGATAAATTTCAGCCATTTCTTTTATGGATATCTCGGGTTTATCTATTCCTATATTAAAATAATCAAATGGTTCATATAATAAAGCTTTTAAATAGCCAATAATTGCATCTGTCACATAACAAAAGGTCCGTGTCGGGGTCCCATCGGAGTGAATAATCATATTCTTATTTTCAACAACCGCTTTCGCAAAGTCAGCTGGCAATCGTTTATCATTCAGTCTCATTCCAGGTCCATAATTATTAAAAGGTCTGACAATCGAAATGGGCATATGGTATTTTTCAGCATATAAATAGGAGAGTGTCTCACCGAATCGTTTAGATTCATCATAGCAGGCCCGTGGCCCAATGACCGCAGTATTTCCTCGATAATCTTCGGTGGTGGGAATATACTCCGGGAATGGGTCACCATACACCTCACTACTCGAAAAAAATAAAAACCCTTTAATTGGTTTATTTTTATAAAAATCTAGTAAGGCTCTTAACCCCCATATATTAGCATCAACGGTTTCAAGGGGATATTTTCGATAAAAGGTTGGGGAGGCAATAGAAGCCATGTGGATAATATAATCTACCTCGGTTATTTTTTCCGTATCAAAAAGCGAAAATTCCGTTATATCAAACGTATATAGTTCCATCTTGTCATTCAATTGGGATAAGTCCGTAATCCACCTCGGCTTCCCTAGTTTAAAATTGTCCATTCCAATAATCTTCTTTATCGATAATTCCTCCGCATAATCTGATAAAAATGACAGTAAATAATACCCTAAGAAGCCAGCGCATCCCGTTACCAAAATAGTGCTATCCTTAAGTTTTTCCTTTTCTTCGTCACTAAGATGCTGCAGGATATACAGAAGATCTATATGGTAAATCGTGTTTTTAGCAGAAAGGTCCATTTTTTATCCACCTTATTTTTTTGTTCTCGAAAACTAGGCTTTTAGTCTATTTTTTTCATCAGCTAATACTAACTCAATACCTTTTTCAAGATTGATTTGACTGACCCATCCTAATTGCTTTAATGGTTCGATGTTTGCCTTTGATTCCATTAGTTCATGTTCACGGTGTGGAAGGGCACCGAAATGAAGTTTGGTTCGGGATTGTGATTTTTGATGAACCATTTCTACAAACTCCCTTATAGAAGCCACCTTTCCAGTACCTATTTCATATTCCTGATACCACGAGAGATTTTCCACCCGTTGCTTTATTAATAGCAAGTAGGCGGATACCACATCATTGACATGGATAAAATCTCTCTTTTGATTTCCTTGTGTAAGCGGCAGCTTGCTAACATGATTCAAACAACTCTTGATAATATGGGTAGTAAATTTACTTTCGTTATCAAAAGAACCATATATATGCTCTAATCTCATATTGATAAAATGAATCTTGTTTAATAAACTAAACTCTTTTCCCCATTCGAGAAATTGTTTTTTGGTTAACGCGTAACCAGCTAAATGTTTATAACCGGCATTATTTTTGTGAATAAAAGAATCTGTATTGATAAATATTTCCGTCCGAAACAAACTAGCTGTTTCCAACAATTTCAGAGGGAAGGAGACATTCGAATCAAGCAGTTGTGAAGCTTGTTCCCCATTTCTGTCATACTTGGTTGCCGAGTGGATCACGACATCGATTGGTCCACACTCTAAAAAAGGCTGCTCAAGTGGGCAATGATCGATATTAAATACGGTTAAATTAGGTAAAATCTTTGCAATTCTCCACGTATTGGAATAGCTCCTCTTGAGAATAATCACCTCATGCCCAGCCTGTACTAACGCTTTTGTTAAATGACCTCCAAGAAAACCCGTGGAACCAGTGATTAGTATTTTCATAATGTCACCTCCGCCTTTGTAGAATGATAAATAGAGAGCCATTACTAGACTGTTACTTTTTCCAAGGAGCATTCCCTGATTTCCAGAGCCCTTCTAAATACTTTTTATCTCGTAATGTGTCCATTGGATGCCAAAAACCCATATGCTTAAATGCCATTAATTGCCCATCTTTTGCAAGATTTTCTAATGGGTCTAGTTCAAATATGGTTTGATCACCATTTTGAATATAATTAAAAACTTCTGGTTCCAGTACAAAAAATCCAGCGTTAATCCAGCCGCCATCCCCTTGAATTTTCTCCTCAAACTTCTCAACTTGGTGGTTAGAAGAAAGGGATAATGCTCCAAATCTTCCTTGAGGCTGCGTAGCTGTAACCGTAGCCAGTTTTCCGTGGGAGCGGTGAAAATCAACTAAGTCTTTTATATTTACATCACTGACTCCGTCGCCATAAGTCAACATAAAAGGCTCATCTCCCACATACCTTTGAACTCTCTTAATTCGGCCGCCTGTTAATGAACGTAAACCCGTTTCCACTAACGTGACCTTCCATGGTTCTGCTGTGTGCTGATGGAAAATACATTTATTTTCCTGTTGAAAATCAAACGTTACATCAGAGTTATATAAGAAATAGTTTGAAAAGTATTCTTTGATAACATGACTCTTGTACCCTAAACAGATAATAAAGTCATTAAAACCGTAACTTGAGTATAGTTTCATAATGTGCCATAAAATCGGCTTTTCACCAATTTCTATCATCGGCTTTGGCTTTAAGTGTGTTTCCTCACTAATTCTTGTACCAAATCCTCCGGCTAATATGACGACTTTCATGATTCTCCTCCAAACTGATCCATATCATAAAATTGAGCTGGCTGCTGACTGTGAATCTAAGAATTTTTAAAGAAAAGTCATTTATCCCTTTGGTAGTATATGGATATTTAACATAAACGGGTTAAACAATCGTCCCATTTATTTAAATAAAACAGCGTCGTTTGTAGAACGACGCAATTGGGTGATTAGATGGAGGGAATTTCAGCTAGCGACACCATATATCGATTAATAAAATCTTCTTCAACCGTATAAATAGCATCAAAGAAATGAAGAAAGCGAAGATAATCACTTGGAGAGACAGTATTATAGATAATATTTAGCTTTGCTGCTGCAGAGGAACCGATTTGATTGGTAATCCCGTTTAAGACTTCAGAAAGCGAATAATATTCCTTAGGTATCCAAAGGTAGATTTGATTACTTTTCCCAGAACAATTGTCAAGTGCAGTTTTTAATTTTTCCGGCCATTTTGAAAATGGATGAGTCCAATCGGCTACCATTAAATTTCTGCTATAGTTCCTTCCTTTACCAAATGGCGGGGACATTATCGGGTTAAAGTCTTCCTTTTTTGTCGGAAAATAATGATTTTCTCTAGAATATTTAACGGTATCCAAAAAAGTTGGTTCCCAATAATTTCCCCATTTTTTTTGCATTTTAGCTCCATTAGTGAAGTAGGTGGCATTCAGTAATGTGGATTGTTGACTATAGGTGACTGTACCAATATGTTGAACAAAGGATTTCCCAACAACGACAATTTTATAACCTGAAATCATTGTCCGAAGGCACCAGTCATCATCATCGAATTGACCTAAACCAAACCAAATATCATTTCCACCAGTCTTCTCAATCACTTCTCGTTTAAATACCATACAAGCTCCGATCACGCGCTGAGTAAAGAGATAACTGGATACCTCATTTTCTACTAATTCAGCCGCATACACTTTCATTTCTTCAAAGGAGGAAAATTGTTTGTTCATGTTTTGTATGCCCGAACTATAAGATAAAAAAGGCGCGGCCAATCCGATTTCAGCGTTCCCTTCGAGGACTTCCACCAATCCATTAAACCATCCCGGCGGAAAAATGAGATCATTATTTAATATAGATATAATCTCCCCTTGAGCTTTCGCTAACCCTGCATTAATGCCAGGTGTATAACCCATATTAGGTTCTAATCGTACATAGTTAATATGGAGCAGATCATTTTCGTACTCCTCCTTTACTTGATTAATTCCATTTGGCGTTTCATCTGTCGATCCATTATCAACCATAATAAGCTCAATGCCTTTTTCCTGATGGATTGCGTCGAGTGAATCAATTAAAGAAGTAACAGCTTGTTTGGTCATATTCCAGTTGTTATAGCAAAGCATGACAAAGCTAAAATGAGCCTTCAAAAAATACACCCCTTAATGCAATTCTATTTTAAGGCCGTTAGATAAGTACTGAAGTTTACTTATAACTTGACCACTACTTTATGTTTAGAATATGCTTGGTTATTTAAAAAGGTTAACCCTCCTTAAGCGGAGCCGAAGTTCTTTTAGCTGCAAGTCAGTTATTTTCATGAAATAAACAGAACCCAGATTAATTACTTTTTTAAACAACAAAAAAGGGCAGCTAATTTTAGCTGTCCTTCTTCGTGCCTGGCAACGTCCTACTCTCACAGGGACGCGTGTCCCAACTACCATCGGCGCTGAGAAGCTTAACTTCCGTGTTCGGTATGGGAACGGGTGTGACCTTCTCGCCTTAATTACCAGACTATTTATTTAGAGGTTCATTCCCTCAAAACTAGATAATGCAGAAGAAGTTTGTAAAACGAGTAATCATTGTCCAGCTCCAGCGTCCAGCAACTAGTGTCTTTCGGTCTTTTCCCTACGATAAGTCAACATCGAATCGCTATCGCTCTTCGTGTTTCCTTTATCTCAGTCAAAGCCCTCCAGGCCATACGTTGCTAAGCGGACGCTTCCGCTTTTCTTGGTTAAGTCCTCGAACGATTAGTATCAGTCAGCTCCACATGTCGCCACGCTTCCACCTCTGACCTATCAACCTGATCATCTTTCAGGGTTCTTACTAGCTTGACGCTATGGGAAATCTCATCTTGAGGGGGGCTTCATGCTTAGATGCTTTCAGCACTTATCCCGTCCGCACATAGCTACCCAGCGATGCCTTTGGCAAGACAACTGGTACACCAGCGGTGCGTCCATCCCGGTCCTCTCGTACTAAGGACAGCTCCTCTCAAATTTCCTGCGCCCACGACGGATAGGGACCGAACTGTCTCACGACGTTCTGAACCCAGCTCGCGTACCGCTTTAATGGGCGAACAGCCCAACCCTTGGGACCGACTACAGCCCCAGGATGCGATGAGCCGACATCGAGGTGCCAAACCTCCCCGTCGATGTGGACTCTTGGGGGAGATAAGCCTGTTATCCCCGGGGTAGCTTTTATCCGTTGAGCGATGGCCCTTCCATGCGGAACCACCGGATCACTAAGCCCGACTTTCGTCCCTGCTCGACTTGTAGGTCTCGCAGTCAAGCTCCCTTGTGCCTTTACACTCTACGAATGATTTCCAACCATTCTGAGGGAACCTTTGGGCGCCTCCGTTACTCTTTAGGAGGCGACCGCCCCAGTCAAACTGCCCACCTGACACTGTCTCCCACCCCGATAAGGGGTGCGGGTTAGAATTTCAATACAGCCAGGGTAGTATCCCACCGACGCCTCCACCGAAGCTAGCGCTCCGGCTTCTCAGGCTCCTACCTATCCTGTACAAGCTGTACCAAAATTCAATATCAGGCTACAGTAAAGCTCCACGGGGTCTTTCCGTCCTGTCGCGGGTAACCTGCATCTTCACAGGTACTATAATTTCACCGAGTCTCTCGTTGAGACAGTGCCCAGATCGTTACGCCTTTCGTGCGGGTCGGAACTTACCCGACAAGGAATTTCGCTACCTTAGGACCGTTATAGTTACGGCCGCCGTTTACTGGGGCTTCGATTCAGAGCTTCGCTTGCGCTAACCCCTCCTCTTAACCTTCCAGCACCGGGCAGGCGTCAGCCCCTATACTTCGCCTTGCGGCTTCGCAGAGACCTGTGTTTTTGCTAAACAGTCGCCTGGGCCTATTCACTGCGGCTCTTCGAGGCTATGAACCTCAAAGAGCACCCCTTCTCCCGAAGTTACGGGGTCATTTTGCCGAGTTCCTTAACGAGAGTTCTCTCGCTCACCTTAGGATTCTCTCCTCGCCTACCTGTGTCGGTTTGCGGTACGGGCACCTTTTATCTCGCTAGAGGCTTTTCTTGGCAGTGTGGAATCAGGAACTTCGGTACTAAATTTCCCTCGCTGTCACAGCTCAGCCTTCACGGTGAACGGATTTTCCTATTCACCAGCCTAACTGCTTAGACGCGCATATCCAACAGCGCGCTTACCCTATCCTCCTGCGTCCCCCCATCACTCAAACGATAAAGAGGTGGTACAGGAATATCAACCTGTTGTCCATCGCCTACGCCTTTCGGCCTCGGCTTAGGTCCCGACTAACCCTGAGCGGACGAGCCTTCCTCAGGAAACCTTAGGCATTCGGTGGATGAGATTCTCACTCATCTTTCGCTACTCATACCGGCATTCTCACTTCTAAGCGCTCCACCAGTCCTTACGGTCTAGCTTCAACGCCCTTAGAACGCTCTCCTACCACTGACACCTGATGGTGTCAATCCACAGCTTCGGTGATACGTTTAGCCCCGGTACATTTTCGGCGCAGAGTCACTCGACCAGTGAGCTATTACGCACTCTTTAAATGGTGGCTGCTTCTAAGCCAACATCCTGGTTGTCTAAGCAACTCCACATCCTTTTCCACTTAACGTATACTTTGGGACCTTAGCTGGTGGTCTGGGCTGTTTCCCTTTTGACTACGGATCTTATCACTCGCAGTCTGACTCCCACGGATAAGTCTTTGGCATTCGGAGTTTGTCTGAATTCGGTAACCCGATGAGGGCCCCTAGTCCAAACAGTGCTCTACCTCCAAGACTCTTACTACGTGAGGCTAGCCCTAAAGCTATTTCGGAGAGAACCAGCTATCTCCAAGTTCGATTGGAATTTCTCCGCTACCCACACCTCATCCCCGCACTTTTCAACGTGCGTGGGTTCGGGCCTCCATCCAGTGTTACCTGGACTTCACCCTGGACATGGGTAGATCACCTGGTTTCGGGTCTACGACCACATACTCATTCGCCCTATTCAGACTCGCTTTCGCTGCGGCTCCGTCTCTTCAACTTAACCTTGCATGGGATCGTAACTCGCCGGTTCATTCTACAAAAGGCACGCCATCACCCATGAACGGGCTCTGACTACTTGTAGGCACACGGTTTCAGGAACTATTTCACTCCCCTTCCGGGGTGCTTTTCACCTTTCCCTCACGGTACTGGTTCACTATCGGTCACTAGGGAGTATTTAGCCTTGGGAGATGGTCCTCCCTGCTTCCGACCGGATTTCTCGTGTCCGGCCGTACTCAGGATCCACTCAGGAGGGAACGAAGTTTCAACTACAGGGTTTTTACCTTCTATGACGGACCTTTCCAGATCGCTTCATTTACCCCGTTCCTTTGTAACTCCATGTTGAGTGTCCTACAACCCCAAGAGGCAAGCCTCTTGGTTTGGGCTATGTCCCGTTTCGCTCGCCGCTACTCAGGGAATCGCGTTTGCTTTCTCTTCCTCCGGGTACTTAGATGTTTCAGTTCCCCGGGTATGCCATCAATACCCTATGTATTCAGGTAAAGATACTGCTCCATTACGAGCAGTGGGTTCCCCCATTCGGAAATCTCCGGATCAAAGCTTACTTACAGCTCCCCGAAGCATATCGGTGTTAGTCCCGTCCTTCATCGGCTCCTAGTGCCAAGGCATTCACCGTGCGCCCTTTCTAACTTAACCTAAAAGGTTATTTCTCTTAATTACTTAAGAGAGAAAACTAAAATGGCGATTACTCGATGTTTTCTTGCTTCTTCTTACGATTATCTAGTTTTCAAAGAACGAATGTTGTGCATTGAGAGAATTGCTCCCTCAAAACTAAACAAACAAAAAGCGGTCAACTTTTATCAGTCCACAAGGACTGCATATTCCTTAGAAAGGAGGTGATCCAGCCGCACCTTCCGATACGGCTACCTTGTTACGACTTCACCCCAATCATCTGTCCCACCTTAGGCGGCTGGCTCCTTACGGTTACCCCACCGACTTCGGGTGTTACAAACTCTCGTGGTGTGACGGGCGGTGTGTACAAGGCCCGGGAACGTATTCACCGCGGCATGCTGATCCGCGATTACTAGCGATTCCGGCTTCATGTAGGCGAGTTGCAGCCTACAATCCGAACTGAGAATGGTTTTATGGGATTGGCTAGGCCTCGCGGCTTTGCTGCCCTTTGTACCATCCATTGTAGCACGTGTGTAGCCCAGGTCATAAGGGGCATGATGATTTGACGTCATCCCCACCTTCCTCCGGTTTGTCACCGGCAGTCTCCTTAGAGTGCCCAACTGAATGCTGGCAACTAAGAACAAGGGTTGCGCTCGTTGCGGGACTTAACCCAACATCTCACGACACGAGCTGACGACAACCATGCACCACCTGTCACTCTGTCCCCCGAAGGGGAACGTCCTATCTCTAGGAGTGTCAGAGGATGTCAAGACCTGGTAAGGTTCTTCGCGTTGCTTCGAATTAAACCACATGCTCCACCGCTTGTGCGGGCCCCCGTCAATTCCTTTGAGTTTCAGCCTTGCGGCCGTACTCCCCAGGCGGAGTGCTTAATGCGTTAGCTGCAGCACTAAGGGGCGGAAACCCCCTAACACTTAGCACTCATCGTTTACGGCGTGGACTACCAGGGTATCTAATCCTGTTTGCTCCCCACGCTTTCGCGCCTCAGCGTCAGTTACAGACCAGAAAGCCGCCTTCGCCACTGGTGTTCCTCCACATCTCTACGCATTTCACCGCTACACGTGGAATTCCGCTTTCCTCTTCTGCACTCAAGTCCCCCAGTTTCCAATGACCCTCCACGGTTGAGCCGTGGGCTTTCACATCAGACTTAAAGGACCGCCTGCGCGCGCTTTACGCCCAATAATTCCGGACAACGCTTGCCACCTACGTATTACCGCGGCTGCTGGCACGTAGTTAGCCGTGGCTTTCTGGTTAGGTACCGTCAAGGTACCGGCAGTTACTCCGGTACTTGTTCTTCCCTAACAACAGAGCTTTACGACCCGAAGGCCTTCATCGCTCACGCGGCGTTGCTCCATCAGACTTTCGTCCATTGTGGAAGATTCCCTACTGCTGCCTCCCGTAGGAGTCTGGGCCGTGTCTCAGTCCCAGTGTGGCCGATCACCCTCTCAGGTCGGCTACGCATCGTCGCCTTGGTGAGCCGTTACCTCACCAACTAGCTAATGCGCCGCGGGCCCATCTGTAAGTGTCAGCGTAAACCGACTTTCAGCTTTTCCTCATGAGAGGAAAAGGATTATCCGGTATTAGCATCGGTTTCCCGATGTTATCCCAGTCTTACAGGCAGGTTGCCCACGTGTTACTCACCCGTCCGCCGCTAACTTTCAAAAGCAAGCTTTTGAAAGTCCGCTCGACTTGCATGTATTAGGCACGCCGCCAGCGTTCGTCCTGAGCCAGGATCAAACTCTCCAATGAAGATGAGTTGATTAGCTCATAAATGTTACGTTGGCTTAGTTTCATACGAAACTAATATTATTGTTTGTTGACGTTTTTGTTTGTTTAGTTTTCAAAGAACAATTTGATGAGACAACTTTTAAATTATATCAAATTACCATTATCTTTGTCAATAACTATTTAACATTTATTTTTAAAAGGTTAATAGTTTCGGTGACAGCTTTTATATATTATCACCCTCAAATAGGAATGTCAACAATTATTATGAGAATAGTATTCTTTACTGTTTATACCCTAACAAATTTATCTTCCGTTATTACCTAAGCAATATTCAAAATAGTATGATAAAATAGTGCTAATACTTTTTCCTAGGAGAGAGATAAATGCTTTCATTTATATTAGTTGTATTGGTTTTGTTTGTAATCCCCGGACCAGCCGTCCTATTAACCGTTACGCAAACGGCTAAAGGCGGCCGAAGAGCAGGGATTATTACGGGTGTTGGGATTGCCGTCGGCGATTTCATTCATACAATAGCAGCTGTTCTTGGACTCTCCGCTGTTTTAATGACATCCTCACTTGCATTTGAAATTATAAAGTATTTAGGTGCTGCTTATTTAATTTTTCTAGGAATCAAGTCACTTTTGGAAAAATCAAAAAAACAAACGGTGCCTAAAACAAAACAGACTACTTCTGTCGTGTCCTTTCGACAGGCCTTATTAATCGAGTTATTAAACCCGAAAACGGCTCTATTTTTCCTAGCCTTCTTACCACAATTTGTTAAGAATGACGGGACTCCAGTTGTTTATCAGTTATTAATTCTAGGACTCACCTTTGTCTTAATGAGCATAATGTATACCACACTCCTAGCATTCATTACTAGTTCGATTGGAGAAAAGTTATTTTCTAAACAAAATAGCAAGTTTGCCCGTTGGCAAGGTAAAGTAGTCGGAACTATTTATATTGGCTTGGGTCTGCAATTAGTGTTGCAATCGCAAAAATAAAAGAGCTCACATTCGAGCTCTTTTTTTCGTCCGTTAATGATTGGAAATTCCTATATAATGAAATCCTATATCTTCGAGTTTCCCTTTATCTAACACATTTCTTCCATCAATAATAAATGGCATGGTAAGTAACGGTTTTAGTTTGGCCCAGTTGAGATTTCGATAGTCAGCCCAATCCGTGCAAAGCACAATCGCATCCGCCTCCGTAACGGTTTCTTCAATTGTCTTATATTGATATGCGGCCCCCAATTTTACGATAGGGTCATGCGCCTTAATTTGCACTTGTTCTTTTCGCAACTGTTCAATTAAACGCAGGCTAGGCGACTCCCTTATATCATCAGTATTGGCTTTAAAAGCTAATCCGAGGACAGCAACGGTCTTATTTTTCAAATGACCGCCAAACGCTGCTTTCATTTTCTCTATTAAATAAAGTGACTGTTCTGCATTCACCTTCACAACATTTTCCAAAATGGAAAGTGACTTCCCAAGGTCCTTGGCTGTTTTGATTAATGCATTGACGTCCTTTGGAAAACAGGAACCTCCGTATCCCATTCCAGCACGGAGGAAATACGGTCCAATTCGGTGATCGAACCCCATCCCCGTTGAAACATCATTTACATTGATGTTTAATTCATCACAAACCCTTGCTAATTCGTTAATAAAGGAGATTTTTGTAGCAAGATAGGAATTTGCAGCATACTTGATCATTTCGGAGGCTTTAGGATTGGTTTCAATTATAGGACAGGTAAAATTCTCGTATAACTCTCGCATGATTTTTCGAGCTGTTGGACTAGTGGTTCCAATCACAATTCGATCAGGGTTCAAGGCGTCGTGAAGGGCTGAACCTTCCCGGAGAAATTCAGGATTACTGACAACATCAAACGGGATGGGGGTATTTTGCTTCGCGTTGATCCAGCCTGTCACTAACTCTGCTGTCCCTACTGGCACCGTACTTTTCGTTACAATAACTTTATAGCGATTCATAAAGGCACCGATGGATTCAGCCACATTTTTTACATAAGTGAGATCTGCACTTCCATCCATATCCTGTGGAGTGCCAACGCATATAAAAATAACATCATTCTCTTTTACAGCTTCTTCTGTTTTTTGTGTAAACGTGATAGTCTGGGCTTCGACGTGCTTGCTAAGTAATTCTTCCAGGCCGGGTTCAAAGAAATGGAGTTTCCCTGCTTGCAAGGCTTTAATTTTGTTAGAATCAAGATCTAACCCTGTTACCTGGTGGCCCATTTCACAAAAAATAAGGCCAGTCGTCGTCCCCACATACCCTGTGCCGACGATCAAAATTTTCACTTTGTTTCATCCCCCTTAGTTAGGTCCACACAGATAATTAATCAATTTGACATACTCCGAGCTTTTCGCTATATCAAAGCTTTGCCCCTCAATCTCCATTCCATAGCTTGTATAATCCTTGGCCATCGCCTTTATCGCATCTGTCAGTTGAATTTCTCCTGCCACTCCAGGTTTGATGGTTTCCAGATAGCGAAAAATTTCTGGTTCAAAAATATATCTTCCGACCACAGCCAAATTCGACGGCGGTGATTCCTGCGGTTTTTCAACGATATCTTTGATGATGTATGCCTTATTCGTTAGCACTTCAGGTTCAATCACACCATAGTTTGCTAACAAAGACGGATCCATTTCTTTAACTCCGACCACATTCCCCTTTTGCTTCTTAAACTGTTCGATCAATTGATGTAATGGCGGCTGCTGGTCGGACAAAATAATTTCATCGGGAAGCATGACAGCGAAAGGTTCATTGCCCACAAAATGTTTGCCAAGCAAAATGGCCTCTCCTAAGCCGCGTGCATATGATTGTCGAACATATTGAAAATGGACATTTGGAAGCTCAATTTCTTTTAGTAAATGTTGTTTCCCTTTTTCTTCTAAATAGTTTTCTAGATCCACTGATCGATCATAATAATCGAGAATCATGTTCTTTGACCTTGATACTACTATTAAAATTTGCTCGATACCTGACTTAATTGCCTCTTCGACAAGGTAGTCAATTGCAGGCCTCCCGCAAATTGGCAGCATCTCTTTTGGCAAAACCTTTGTAATAGGTAAAGTTCTTGTTCCATATCCAGCGGCAGGAATAATTGCCTTTCGTACCATGTCCTTCCCTCCTTGTGAACTAGTATTAATTTATTCCTAAACGGTTGGAGAGGAAGGTTGTCCATCCTAGAAAGGGCGCTAAATGAGTCGTGATCCAGCAGGGATAGAGCGGCGGACTTTAAGGGGGCATGAATGAATATAGGAATTTTCCTTTTTAGAAACAAAAAAGGCCCCACTAAAATGGGACCTCAAAATTTTATTATTTTCATGGTGCCTGACACCATTTCCACTACCGTAATGTATGTAATGGTGCCTGACACCTACCTAGAGCCACCCCTTTTTCTCGGCGATGCTGGCGGCTTCGGTTCTGTTTTTGGCATCAAGTTTGTGGATGATTTCGGAGATGTAGTTACGGACGGTGCCAGATGATAGGTAGAGTTCAGAAGTGATTTCTTTCGTCGTTCGCCCTATGGCTGCTAATCTTAGAATCTCTTGTTCTTTCGGTGTCAATGGATTTTCCTCGCGAATCACGTTAAAGGCGAGTTCCGGGCTGAACACTCGTTTCCCCGCCACCACCTTTCGAATCGCATCGGCCAACTCATCAATTTCCCCATCTTTCAGCAAATAGCCGTGCACGCCAATCTTGACAGCCCGCTCAAAATAGCCCGGACGCGCAAACGTTGTTAAAATAATGACTTTACAGGATGCTGACTTGCGAGTAAGCTCCTCTGCTACCTCAAGTCCGTTCATCCCCGGCATTTCAATATCCATCAAACAAACATCTGGTTCAAGTGAAAGAATGGTATCCAGCGCCTCTTTCCCGTTCATCGCCTGGCCGATTACCTTCATATCTGGCTCTAAATCAAGCAGAGAGCCAAGCGCACCTAATAACATTCGTTGATCTTCCGCAATGAATAATTTGATCATACCGCAGTCCCCCCTGCCTTTTGAATAATCGGCACTGACATTTCTAACACTGCACCGTTATGATTGGAAAGGGTCAGCTCGCCTTCAATCAATGCAAGCCTTTCCCCGATCCCCTTTAAACCATTACCAAAAAGCTGATTCTTCGGTACCCCCATGCCATCGTCGCGAACCACAATCATCATTTTTTCAGATAATATTTTGATTGAAATCGAACAATGGGTGGAACGGCTGTGTTTGACAACATTCGTTATTGCCTCTCGTACACACATCCCGATTAGATTTTGTGTAAATGGTGAAACACTAGAAAAATTCATATCTCCATCGTATTGATAAGTAATACCGGCAGCACGTAAAATTTGCTGAACCTGCAGAAGTTCTTCCGCTATGGTGGCCGCCCGCATATCTGTCACGAGCTCACGAACTTGCTTGAGTGCTGCACGAGAAGTGACTTCCATTTCCTTTGCTTCGAGCCGGGCCCGTTCGGGGTCAACCGTTGTTAACCGCTGCACAAGCTGACTTTTTAATGTTAAAAGAGAAAGGGTATGACCAAGCGTATCATGGAGGTCCCGGGCAATCCGCACCCGCTCCTCACGCTTAACCAACTCTTCAATTTTCTGATTGGCTTGGTCAAGTTCCTTTTCCAACTCCATACGGCGATTCATTGATCGGATACCGAACGGCGAAATCAACATAATGATGAGGAATGGGACGAAATAAATCAGTTCTCCTGGCGTAAAAAACATTTTCGTACGCATGATATGGACGATGAACGGGAGGATTTCGATGACGGTTAAACAGAACAACCCTCGTCTAAATGCTGTTTTATTGCGATACCAGCCAATGAAGTTTGCCGGGAAAAATCCCATAAACGTGTAGTTTAAATGGTAAAACAGACTGAAAATAAACACAATCGCCAGTTGTAATGCTAACCAATAGGTGAAAGTTCTTTTTCCCATCGAAAAATAAAGCTGCCGGTAGGTGATTAAAAAGAGCAAAACCATCCCATAGCCTAACAGCTGTTTCAACCCTGTTTCTTTCGTTAAATAGAAAATCGGAAACCCTATATAGATGAGAAAGATAAAGGGGAAAAATCCAAATTGTCTAGGAAAGACCGACCATTTCACATTGCATCACGCCACTTCTATTTTTCTCCTAATATATTTCGATAGTAGCATGAATACGGCCAGATAAGATATTAAAATCAGAATATTTTTCCAATCAGGCATGTTGCCGCGGACAATCTCCCACGCACCGTTACCAAAATTATAAGAAGGAAGCCATTTGCCAATGGATTGCATCATTTTTGGCATCACCTCAAGCGGCATCCACAATCCCCCCGATACAGCTAAAACCATATAAATCACATTGCTAACTCCTGCAGCCGTTTCTACTTTTTTCATCATCCCGATAACCGTTCCAATGGCGAGGAATGGCAGGGAGCCGAGCAGAATCCAAATGCCGCTCATCACCCATTCGGCTGCGGCTAGTGATACATCATTAATCAGTGCACCGGCGATGAAAATAACCGTTATGGAAAGGAGATGTATCGCGCTTTGACCAATCATTTGCGCGGCAAAATAAACTGTGTCAGAAAGCGGGGTGATCCGGATATAGGTGGACCATCCTTGAGAGCGCTCCTGTACCATGCGAATCCCCAACGTCATCATTGATGATCCCATGACACTAAATACGGTCATCGACATAAGATAGTGGGCCTGCCACTCCGCCTTGTTCGGCACATCAGAATTCACTAAATTAGTAAATATATAATAGAAGATAATCGGCATCACCAACGACCAAAAGACAAAATAGCGATTCCGCAAGACCCTGATGATTTCATATTTACATTGCATTTTAAAGGTGTTCATTTTATATAGCCTCCTTTGTGCCGCTTGTTAGCTGCTCAAACGCTTCTTCTAATTTCCCATGTTCGATTTGGATATCACGGGCACCCATTTTTTCTTGAAAAAGTAGTTCTAATACACGGTCGGTATTATTTGTCTGGACATAAACACGGTTATTTTTTCGATAAATATCATCAATCTCGCTGTGGAGATAGAGGTTTTCTAACGACCTATCCGGGTCAACGATAAAGGACACTGACTGCTTCGAAATTTGCGCCTTGATTTGAGCCGGCGTTCCATCGGCCACAATCGAGCCATCTTTAAAAAGTAAAATTCGATTGGCAGCATCATCGGCTTCCTGCAAATAATGGGTCGAGAAGATAATCGTTTTACCTTGGTCAGCCAAATGATGGATGGTTTCCCAGAAGCGATTCCGTGACGTAATATCCATTCCAACAGTTGGTTCGTCTAAAATAATTAGTTCCGGATTTCCCACTAGTGCCAAGGCAAAACTTAAGCGCCGTTTTTGTCCGCCTGATAATTTTTCCGCCCTAGTTTTTAGATCTTGCTCCGTTAGACCAGTTAGCTTGATCAGTTCTTCCATGTTAAGTGGCTGCCGGTAATAGCTGCTGATAAGCTCAAGAATTTCGCGAACCTTTAAGCCGGGCATAACACTGACTTCTTGAAGCATGGCGCCGATTCTTTCCCGGACTTGTTTTTCATGGGGTGGTTGGTTAAATAACAGAATCTCACCTGCTGTTGGCTTGAGCAACCCTAAAATCATCGAGATCGTCGTTGTTTTTCCTGCCCCATTCGGTCCGAGAATCGCTACGATCTCACCTCTTGTTATCGAAAATGAAACTTCTTGAACTGCGGTTTTATGTTGAAATGACTTTGTCACGTTCTTAATTGATAAAATTTCTTTCATCTTGCGAACACCTCCTGCTTTCTTGCTTTTATTGTATGATGCGGTGGAGTTCATTTTTAGTAAGCATTGTCACCATTCTAAGGTGACAAATGTCATTTTGATGGTGATTTAAACCGAAGGAAGGCATAAAAAAGAGACCTCCCGATTGGAAGGTCCCTTCATTGATTCTGCTAGCCAGACACGCAGCGCATTGTCCACCCTAGAAATACAGATGTACACTTTTGGTGTCAGGCACCATTAAAGTCACTGTTAATAAAGAAGATAGTTTTCACGGACATCCATAAATTTGTCTAGTGCTGGCTGCCAATCAGCTTTCATTTCTTCGACTGATTTGCCTGCTTCGATGCCGGCGCGGATGGAGCCGTTGCCAACTAGGTTATCGAAGAAGGAAATGCCTGCACTGTTTGGTGCACGGAACTGGAATTTGTCTGGATACATATCATGAATCGTTTTTACAATATACAGTCCGGTCTCGAACGACTTAAAGGAGTTGCGATTCGTGACATGAATTTGAATCCCATTGCTTAATTGGTTGGTAAACTTCGATGTTGACGGTATGAACGAAGCGGCGCGGAAGGTTACCCCTGGTAAGTGGTAAGCATTCAATTTCGCTGCCAGGTTATCACCATTGATAAACGGTGCACCAATCAATTCAAATGGTTTGGTCGTTCCGCGTCCTTCAGAAACATTGGTTCCTTCAATTAAGCAGGCACCAGGATAAACTAATGCGGTATCTAAAGTTGGCATGTTCGGTGACGGCATTACGAATTGTAAATCAGCGTCATCGTAATACATGCTGCGTTTCCAGCCTTCCATTTTAACAACCGTTAAATCAGCGCCAATATTAAATTCCTTATTAAATAACTGGGCTAATTCGCCAACCGTCATCCCATGGCGGACAGGAATCGGGAATTCACCAACGAAGGAAGAATATTTATCCTCTAAGATTGGGCCCTCTACCTTGGCCCCGCTGATAGGATTCGGACGGTCCAGCACGATAATCGGGATGTTATTCTCTTTCGCTGCTTCCATGGCTAAGGCCATTGTGTAAATATACGTGTAATAACGCGTTCCGACATCTTGAATATCAAATAACAAGACATCCACATTAGTTAACATTTCAGGTGTTGGTTTTTTAGTTGCTCCATAAAGACTGTAAACTGGAACACCTGTTTTTTCATCAATATAGGACTCCACATATGAACCCGCTGGAGCGCTGCCGCGGACACCATGTTCTGGTCCATATAATGCTGTAAGCTTGAAATTCGGGTTAGTACTCAGCAAATCTACGATGCTAGTAAGTTCTTGATCAACACCAGTAGGGTTGGTAATTAATCCTACTCGTTTCCCTTTAATTAAATCAATTCGATCCTTTAGTAAAACTTCCACACCTAACCGCAGTTTCCCACTTTTCTTTTCATTATTGTTCTTAGCTACTGCTGCTGTGACGCTTGAAAGGACAAGCAGTAACACAAGCACACCACTGAGCCACTTTTTTTTCATCAATACCCCTCCCTCATTTTTTTGAATAATCCGTCCAAATCTTGATTTAAAATCCTAGTCCATGTCCAAATCCATATAATACACTGCCATCATGGTTGTAGATCGTGACTGGCAGCTTGCCAGTTGGGTTATTTTCGCCAAAAATTGTATTAACGGATGCTTCAAAGCTAGCCGGATTGAAGCTATACTGAACGAGGGCCGCATCCACATTTGGATAGGACATGACATCATACGGATTTCTGATGCCAACCGCAATCACCGGTGCATTTAGTTCCTCGATCAATTGGTTGGTCATCACCATTTGACCTGCGCTTGGTGCTCTTCCGGAAACGCTGGAAGTATAGGTTCCTACAATGATATATTTAGCATCTTTAATTTGATTCAATTGGGCAGCAGTCAGCTTTGTTTGCGTATTAATATAAGTAACGTTATCATGATGTTTTTTGACCTCAGCCACGAGGGAATCGACATAATAGTTCGCATACCCTACGACAGCAATCTTATCACCCTTCGCCGCATTCAACGGCAGGACACCGCTATTTTTGACAAGTGTGATAGATTTCGCTGCTGCTTCTTTCTCCACTTGTTTATGTTCAGCTGAACCTACTACTTTAAGCGCATTGGCTACTTTCTCATCCAGACTCTGACCTGCCTCAGGCTTCATAATGGTCCGGTTTAATTTTAGTGTTAAAATCCGCTCCACAGATTGGTTCACTCGTTCAATCGAAATGTCCCCTTTGTTAACGGCATCATATAATCCATTGGCAACTTCAACAATGCCCACTGGCATTAATAGAACATCGGCTCCTGCTTGAACGGCACGAATGGCGGCATCAACGGCCCCAAAATGATCAGCAATGGCGCCCATGTTCATGGCATCCGTTACAATGACTCCTTTATAGCCCATTTCTTCACGCATAAGACCCGTGATTACTTTATGAGATAACGTGGCTGGAATGGCAATTTCTGTTCCATCCTTTTTTGAAATTGCTTTGGTGCCATCGATTTTCGGGAATGTAACATGTGCTGTCATGACGGCATCAATGCCAGCATCCATTGCTTGTTGGAATGGATATAATTCTACTTTTTTCAGACGATCAATATCATGCGGTACTTCTGGCAGTCCTACGTGTGAATCAACCGCTGTATCACCATGACCTGGAAAATGCTTCGCCGTTGATGCTGTCCCTGTTTCTTGAAGCCCCTTAATATAGGCTTTTCCTAATGTTGCGACTAGCTCTGGATCCTCACTAAAGGAACGAACCGCAATGACCGGGTTATCTGGATTATTGTTTGTATCCAGTACCGGACCAAAGTTCATGTTAATGCCAAGTGAATTTAGCTCTTCCCCAATGGCTTTTCCTACCTTTTCCGCCTGCTCTTCGGATCGAGTTGCCCCAAGAGCCATATTGCCAGGAAAATTAGTTCCAGTTTGAAGACGTGTGACGATTCCGCCCTCTTGGTCTATCGAAATCAACATTCCGTATTTTTCAGCAGCGTCTTGATAAGCACTGACCAGCTTGGCTGTTTGGTCGGCTGTGACGGTGTTCTCACGAAACAGAATCACGCCTCCCAAATGATAATCTTTGACAAGCTGGGCAATTTCGGAATTCATTTCCGTAACGTTTTTACCCTTCCAAGTGCGGAAGTCCGGCATAAGCATTTGTCCAACCTTTTCTTCCATAGACATCTGCTTAATCGCCATGCCAATCAAGTCATAGCGTGCACCTGTTTCTTTTTCAACCAAGACCTTGTCTTGATTTCCTTTATACTGAATTGCAATGCGGTCAGAATTTCTGCCATCGCTGACTTTAATAAAAGTTTTTCCATTATGCCCGGATAATGTAACTTCCCCGGTTTGATTGACAGAAGCTACGTTTTTATTGGACGATTTCCAAGTTAAATCCTCGGATGCCAGCTTAAATTGACCATCCTCATACACATGCAAAGCGTTTAGTTGAAGTTTTTGATCCTGAACGTCTCTTGTGACTTGAGGTACATTTAGGTCAATCACCAAATCATTGACTTTTGCTGCGGCTGAAGCTTGACTAAAAGGAACGCCCGTAATCAAGAGTGCCACTGCCAAAAACGATGTCATTAATGCCTTAACAATCTTCCTCATGCTCTTCTCCCCTTTTTTATAAAAAAATTAATAATCTCTTAACTGCCACTCATTTTGGGTAAATGATAGTTTTTCTGTACCCAGTTTTGGATTCAGCACATACCAGCCGCGGCTGTTGGTCGTTCCATCGGTTTTATAAACAAACCGAAGCTTGGACGCCTCTTTTGGAATAGTCAGGTTGATATTCTCCCAGCCGTCGCTTGTTCCAGTAAACTTGTCCAATTCCTTCCAAGTGCCGTCGATTAATGCTTCTACCCGGCCAAAATCCCATTCATATTCAATCATGTGCCAAGTGGAGAATGATAATGCTGTGTCCTCTTTTAGGTTAAGGTCACTTTCCATAACTCTGTTGAGCTTATCACCATACCCTGCAAACCAAGCGGAGTCACCGCGAGGGATCGAAACAGGAATGGCATCAGCGACCTGCCGTGCAAACAATCTTCTTGGCTCATTAATTGAGCCCATATTCCGGCTTGGATGAACGCGGTTGGTTAATAGAATGGCAATGGTTTTGTTATTAGGACTCACGACAATGGACGTTCCCGTGTAACCAGTATGTCCAAATGAATAGGTTCCTTCAGATAATGCATCCATGTACCAGCCTTGTCCAAGTTCCCAGCCAAGTCCGTGGTCATCACCAGGGAAGGCTTGGTTTTGATTCTCAAGTAATAGTTTGACAGTTTCCGGCTTCAGAATGCTTTTTCCGCCATACTTTCCGTCATTGATGAAAATGTGGGCCAGCTTCGCTAAGTCTTCGGCCGTTGAGAAAACACCGGCATGTCCGGCTACACCGTCAAGTGACCAGGCATTTTCATCATGTACTTGGCCCCAAACTAGACCGCGGTTTGGCGTTGACTGATACTCCGTCGCAGCAATCCGCTCTTTCAAGGATGCCGGCGGGTTATACATGGTGTCCCTCATTCCTAATGGGTCCGTAATATGTTCTTTTACATATTCATCTTGACGCTGACCGGATAACCTCTCAACCAATGCTCCAACTGTAATCATATTTAAGTCGCTATATTCATAATTCGTGCCTGGCGGGTGAGCTAATCCTTGTTTAAATACGAGCTGCAAACGAGCTTCCCGGGAGCTTCCTTGGGAATATAACGGAATCCATGATGTAAATCCTGATGTGTGGGTTAGTAATTGGCGGATCGTAACCTGTTCTTTTCCGTTAGCAGCAAATTCAGGAATATACTTCGAAACCGGGTCATCAAGTTTAAATAGTCCTTGTTCAAACAGCTGCATGGCCGCAACCGAAGTGAAAATTTTACTGATTGATGCAAGGTCAAAGATCGTATCCTCTTGCATCGCAATTGGGTTTTCCATTTCCGTAAACTTACCATCAGTATAGAGGGCTGAATGGCCATAGGCGGTTTGTTTAACCACTTTCCCGCCCCTTGCGACAAAAGCGACAGCACCAGGAAAAAGATTTTGGGAAATGTAGTTATTCATAATCGTGTCAATTTGCTGAAGCGGGGCGTCTACCATTCCTGCCCCTCTAGCAGAGCTGGGATGAAGCACACTAGTAACAGGAATTTTGGTCGAATTCCATGTAAATACTGGGTGTGGTTTCTGTGATGAGAAAGAATTGTGTTTTTCTTTTACTTCAATCGTTGGACTTATCGGCGCGTCACTATTCGCAAACACACTTGATGCACCGACCATAAACGTGCAAACCGTCGTAATGATCATCGTTTTCCTTTTCATAATTCCTCCTTATATGATGGTTAGAATTAAATTGTAGGCGGTTTTTTATGTATGATGTTGAAAAGCGCTTACAACCTATTAAAAGCATATAAGAATTAAGGTATAGTTGTATATACCACCAAAAGCCTAATACAGTTAAATATTCTCATTTTTCAGGTAAAAAGGATTATGACTTTATGATTATTTTTTAAAATGGTCACTCGCGTCGTTTCAAAAGACCTAGTCTTTTTCTTTCCTTGATTGATTAATTCACAGTGTTATCCACATAATTTATTAAGTTACTAACAGTTTTTTAGTGTTATCCACAAGTTTATTAACAGTTATTATGGATAACTTGAGGTTTCGGAAAGGGTTTTCTATTAGTAAACTACTTATCCACACATTTACTAAAATTGTCCACATTTATTATCAAGTAATCCCCAATCAGCAGTGAATTACCCACAACTTTTCCACATTTCTTCATAAAAAGAACCTAGAAGTAAAGTTCTAGGTCCAATTTTTTGCTATTTAGGCATGTCCGAATTAGATGGGTTGGACTGGGTGTTAGGTTCCACAATCTCTTTCAGTTCCCCGACATCTCCCTTAGCATTTATTATTTCAAAGATTTGATTTAATCCTTCGCTCGTTTCATCCACATTATTTTTCATAAATGACCCACCTTTTCCTTTTATCTTAACCAGTAACACAAGTTTTATGTCGAAAACATTCTTATATCAACCGACAACTTTCTTCTATTTTTACTTTTTACATTTGCTATGCTTTTTATGAAATGATTGATGGGGGGACGAGCTGGTGTACTTTGAATTATTGTTAGATGCCGTGCTGGGAGAACGTCAAATTTTCCATATTATTGAGTGCCCTGTCTGTGGGTTAGAAGAGATCTATTATGTACATCAGGAGACGAAAAAATTGATTGGACGAGCCTGTTCAAATTGTAACTTTGTCCAAAAATTTGATACTAACATACATGAATGCGAAAATGCCTAGGTTACTTGTATAACCTAGGCATTTTCCTTTATAAACTTATAACGATTACATTCTTAGACCCATTTCAACTGCTTTACTGCTATGATAGGTAGCCTTCACCTTTAACTTCATTCGCAAATCTTCACACAAACAATCCTGCTGCAAAAGTTCATTGTGGCGGTATTGAAACACATGATAATAATATTTACCCTTCATTAACATTTTTAACACATGAAAAACCTCCTCAAATGTGGCTTTAACATAAATCGCAGGAGTTAGTCGTGTTCGGTAACTGGCGAGCATCGTTTTTAAACCTTAGCCCCTTTAGTTTTGCGTCACCATTTTTCAATGGCTTTGCCGTTTCGATACGATTTATGTGTTTATAAAAAATATAAGCAACCAATGAATAAAAGAAAAGTGTCAATCGACCCAGAATCTTATTAGTAGTGTTTACCCTCTTTTTTTAATTGAAAACCTATTTTTTTACTTGTTTTAGGATTATTTTTCTCCATGTTTTAAAGTCCTGAAACGTGTCTATCCTAATAGATAGATAAAGAATCTTTAAAAAAAGGAAGTTAACTATGTCAAGAGTGTGTTTACTTAGCTGCTGGATCATCATACTTACATTCTCGTTAGCTGGATGTGGGTGGCAAAATCATTTTGCCCACGACGATGGAATTAGAGCCAATCTTTCTCCAAATCTTCAGGCTGATAAGACCGCTAGTTTAAGTAAAAGTATTAAAAAGGTGCGAACTGAAACTAGCATTCACGTAGTCTCCCATCCTGAAGTGATTCCTGTTTTGGTGAATAAGGTAAATAAATTACCTGAGAGTTATGAACCCAAGGATTTGATCGATCCGGACATCCCATTTATTTTTAAAGAGAACTCCGAGAAGAGAAAGCTGCGGATGAAGGCGGCTGAGGCGATTGAAACATTATTTGCTGCAGCTAAGCGGGATGGAGTGGATCTGCTCGGGGTATCTGCGTACCGCTCCCATTCCGCTCAAAAAGCATTGTTTAATCATTATGTTACGGTTGATGGCTACAAATTGGCTAGTACCTATAGTGCCATACCGGGAACAAGTGAACATGAAACAGGCCTCGCCATTGATGTAACCGGTGGCGACGGGACATGTGCAGCCGAGGAGTGTTTCGAAGGGACAGAAGAGGCTGAATGGCTCCAGAATCATGCAGCTAAATACGGATTTATCATTCGCTATCCAAAAGGAAAAGACGCCATCACCGGATACCAATACGAACCATGGCACCTCCGATACGTAGGAAAAACCATCGCCAAACAGATCATGAGCCGGGACATCACCCTCGAGGAATACCTCGAAACCATCCAAGTAAACAAAACAAATAAAAGATAGTAGAAATGGTGCCTGACACCCTTTACACTATTCCCAAGTTGGCTACTGAATGCTACAACATAAAAGAAGGACGACCTTGCCGCCACAATAGGCAGCAAGGTCGTCCCTTTTTGGTTCAATAGAAGCTGGATTGGCATTGTCCTAGACTTAAGCTTTGGAATTCACCAATCTGCACGCTTTTTTATTTCCCTTTTATTTCTAGAAGTTTTAGGCGCAGGTCGTTTTCCATGTTCACTAATTCCTGCTCGGCGAGGCGGCGTTTGTGACGGCCTTCTTCTTGAATCCGCATCGTTTCTTCTAATGTAGAAATTAAACTTTCCTGTGTTTTCTTTAATGTTTCAATATCGACGAGGCCGCGTTCATTTTCTTTTGCCGTCTCAATCGTATTCGTTTTTAACATTTCTGCATTCTTCAATAAGAGCTCATTTGTTGTCTTCGATACTTGTTTCTGTGCCTCCACCGCATGGCGCTGGCGAATTAAGGTCAGCGCGATGGCCACTTGGTTTTTCCATAATGGAATAGCCGTCATGATTGAGGATTGAATCTTTTCCACAAGTGCTTGGTTTGTGTTTTGAATCAAGCGGATTTGCGGTGCACTTTGAATCGTGATTTCCCGGCTTAGTTTCAAATCATGCAGACGCTTATCTAGACGGTCAGCAAATTGGATCATATCATTGACCTCTTGGAACTTCATTTGATCATTGGTTGTTTGAGCAGCTTTTTTCAGTTCAGGAATGGTCTTAGTCTGCATCTCTTCCAACTTGATTTCTCCAGCTGCAATGTAAATATTAAGGGCGTGAAAATATTCTTTATTGGTTTCGTACAGCTGTTCAAGTAACTTGATATCAGATAAAAGTACGTTTTTACTGCGGTCGAGTTTCACACTAATCCGGTCAATTTGCGCCCCTGTTTTTTGATATTTTGAAAGGACTTCTTGGAGGGAGCCGGAGATTTTTCCAAACATACGTGCAAACAAGGATGGCTTACCATCCTTTAATTCATCCGGATTGACATCATTTAACCGCTTCATTAAATCATTGATGATATCGCCTATTTCGCCAACATCTTGTTTCTGAACATGCTCTAGCATTGTATGCGAGAATGATAACAGCTTTCCTTGTGCTTGGGTACCGTAGGCAATCATCGCCTGGTGGTTAGTGGGATCAATTTGTTCAGCTAACTGATAGGCCTTCGCGCGGTTTTCCTCGGGAATCACATCAATTAACTTAACCGGCCGTACCTCGCCTGTTTGTGTTACTGGGCTTTTAGCCGGTTCCACATGTTCACCAAATGGATCAGCAAGCATATCATCTAATAAATTTCCACCTTTGTTCAGTTGAACGGGATTATTGTTTTCACTCATTTTAGCCACCTATTTTCTTCAGGGAATTTAGCCTCTTTTTTCTTTTTAAGCGTATGCTTTGCGACATCAATTTCAAAATTTAATGTATCCAGATCATCGGATATCACATGATACAAATCCTCTTCCAATACCTTAGTCATTTCGTTTAAGGTTCTGCGTGTTTCTATCAGAGACTGACCCATTTCGCTGTTTTGCTTCGGTTGTGACGAAAGGAAACTGTATTTCTCAGTTAGTTCGACAATAGAGTCCAAATGAGAAAAATAAAATTCCTCGGCTTGGTAAAATCGCTTCGGTTCCTTCATGGTCATCTTATGGATCTTTTTAATAATCCTGTTAATGTCAATTCTTTGTTTAACAGAAGCAATATCACGTATTTTGAAGATGCTTTTATTCAAACGATTGATTTTCTGTTTGGCTTCCGCTAGGTTTTTCTTTATGTAGCGGTATTCTTTTCTTGTTAGCTGGTGTTTTCTTAAATAGCTGGTGTTCATCGCGATTGCCAGGACCACATGGGTAAGAAATCCACCAAACAGGGCAATGAGGGCGGCCCCCCAAAAAGTGAAATCCAATGGAATATAGCAGATCAGCCAAGTAAGCACGGTAATCGGTACGGCGACAAACGAGCGAATAATAAATGACAAAATCGGGTTCATAATCAATCGACTCCTGACTTAAGTAACTATCTATTCATACGAGAAATAGTATAGGAATGTTTCATAAAGTTGAAAAAAACCTCGTAAAAGAAAATAATTTCCATTTATTACTTCCACAATACACGAAAAAACTCCTGCCTGCCATAGACCACAAACCGAAAGAATTCTAGGACCTGAGACGTATTTTTTATTATTGTTTGCAGGCTGCGGATGGTGACAATGGTGTTATTGGTGTCAGGCACCGTTTGTGAAAGTAGAAACAAAAAAAGTGGCAGAAAGGATGACCTCCTCTCTGCCACTTTTGGTTATTCGCGAGAGTGCTTGGCACAGCTGTTCTTTCCAGCGATCACCTGCCTCTTCACCATTTTTTTGCCATTAGAATTTCATTAATAGTCTATTTAATCCACGCGCCGTCTTTGCCAAGTTTGTAGCCGCCCACGACGGTATTGGATAACATTTGACCGGATGTATTTAAGTAGTACCACTTATTGCCCACTTGTTTCCAGCCAACGGCCATATCACCGGAATTGTTTAGGTAATACCAATTACCATCAACAAATGCCCAGCCTGTTTTCATTGCACCGCTTGTGCTCAAATAGTACCACTTATTATTAACATATTGCCAGCCAGTCGTCATAGCGCCTGATTGATTTAAGTAATACCATGTATTCTTGTCCTTAACCCAGCCGGTTAGCATTTTTCCTGTTTGATCTAGGAAATACCAAGTATTTGCATCTTTAACCCAGCCTGTTAATTTATCGCTGTTTTTGTAGAAATACCAGAAACCAGCTTCCTTCTCCCAGCCGCCAGTTATAGAAAACTTGACCGTTGTCTGATTTCCTGCGGCATCGGTAACTACCAATGTATAGCTTCCATCTGCCTTAACTGTTGAACCACTCTTAAAGCCTGCTCCATTTAAAGTAGCTGTTCCTTCATTAAAAGTAATCGTGACACCTTGGACTGACTTTTGACCATTTTTAACTCCGCTCACCACCGGAGCTTTTTGGTCAATCGTGAAGTTAACCGTTGTCGTGTTCCCAGCCTGGTCTGTTACGACTAGAGTATAGGAGCCATCCTTGTTGACAACGTCTCCACTTTTAAATGGATTTCCATTCAGTGTAGCCGTTCCGTCATTAAAAGTAACTTTTACTCCTTTATTGTAAACACCATTGTTCTCAACGCCGCTTACAACTGGTGCCGTTTGGTCCACAGTGAATTGGACTGTGGTTACGTTACCGGCGTTGTCTTTTACGACTAATTTATACTTTCCATCAATTTTTACAACATCGCCGCTCTTAAATAAATAGCCATCGATTGCCGCAATTCCTTCGTTAAACGTAATCGTTACAGGTTGATTGTAAACGCCATGATTTTCAACACCCGTTACGACTGGAGCAGTCTTATCAATTTTAACCTCTTTGGACTGCACAGCTTCTGTGTTTCCAGCATTATCAACACTGCGGTATTCCACCTTAAAGGTTCCATCTGTAGTCAACTTAAGCACAGACGTATAATCTGTCCACTCGCCTCCGTCTACACGGAATTGAGTAACCTTCACACCTGAAGTCGTATCTGCAGAAGATAACTCAATTGTGACATCTGACGTATAGAAATTATTATCACCAGCATTTCCCGTTACTTTTGCCGTTGTAACTGGTGCATTTTTATCAACTTTTACGGTTAGTGATTGAGTTTCTTCCACGTTACCAGCGTAATCTGTACTGCGGAATGACACTTTTGTTAATCCAGCAGTCGTTACTGCAATGGCTTGAGAGTAGGCTATCCACTCACCATCATTTAATTTATATTCTGTAGATTGAACACCTGTACCAGCGTCTTGCGCTGTTAATTCAACGGAAGCATTAGAGGTATACCAGCCATTTGTACCCTCAGTTCCCGTCACTTTCGCAGTAGTGACTGGTGCATCTGAATCGACAAAATTTACCATGATTTCTTTTTCCACACTGTTTTTACCTTCATCAACAACGGTCAATTTCACTTTATTTTCACCAAGTGTTAAGCCGCTTAATGCTACCTTAAAGGTACCGTCTTGGCCAAGTGTGATTGGCGTTGCGCCGTCTTGCTTTGCACCCTTGCTGTTGGTTAATTCGTAGGAAGCATGAAGCTTCGAGTTCACATCAAATTCCTCACCGAACACTTCTTCAACAGCTGGTTTCCAAGTGATATAGGAGTCCTCCACGCTGCCTGAAACATCAAGGTTTGCAGTCTTTGTCGTTAAAGTATCATCAGCTTTGATTTTTGGAGCTGTAGTTTTTACAAAAATAGGTCCAAGCCAATCATAAGCTACAACCGCTGTATTGGCTGCATTTAATGTCGTTAAGTCAATTGTGTAAACACCATCTGGGGCATTTACTTTTTTTCCAGTACCCCAATCGGTGTAGCTTCCATTAAAGGCAACTGTTTTTGGCCCAACTGTCGTGGAGGCTGAATTTACTAGATAGCCAACATACCCGTCACCGAAGGCGCCTCCTTCAGGATTCAAGGCATCCCAAAGTTCAATATACGTCTTTCTTTGCGCATTATGGAATTCATAACGGACGGTTGTGCTGTCCAGCTTGCCATCACCATTTGGAGAGATATCCGAATTATCAATCGTATAGCTCTTTATTCCAGTAGGCGGTGCAAAGTTTGCCGCAAAAGGTAAAATTAATTTCGTTTTACCATTGGTAATGTGAATATAACCTAACATTTCGTTTCCTGTTGTACCTGCACCTACTGGGACATTTAGGGTAACTTTTAAGGCATTTTCACCGGAAGCAGCTAATGTAAAGCTGGATTGGTCCACAGTGACATTTGCACCTGCCAAAGCACCTGTTGCCGCTTTGGTCACTTGTACAGAGACAGTGTAATCACTGGCATTACCTGTGAGATTTTTTACAGTAATATCCTTTGTTACTTTTGAAGCTGTAGTCGTACTTGTGACTACATTTCCAAATGTGACAGTTCCTTTGATGTTATCATAGACTTTACTAGAAAAACTTGTCTTATCAAGCGAATAGGCTAAAGCCTCAGTTGTGGCGGCCTGCAGCGGCTGTACACGACCTGGCCCTTGTGAGAATACATCATACTTCGTCACATCAAGTTGTTTCGCAGTATTGGAGATTGCTACTTTAATATCAAACGGCGTCCAATCAGGATGCTCTGATTTTAATAGGGCAGCAATACCGGCAACGTGTGGTGTCGCCATACTTGTACCTGTAAAACGATCATATGCTTCAGTGTAACTTGCTTCTGGGTAATCCTTGCCATAAGCAGGAACAGATGACATAATATTCGTTCCTGGCGCAGAAACATCTGGCTTCAGATCGAAATTTGGATTAGCTGGTCCGCGTGAGCTTGAACTATTAATTTCGTCACCGGCAGTTTTTGCTGTGGTGAAGTTACTGAATGTCACAGTCGCTTTCTTCGTGGCTAGTGACGCTCGTAATGCATTTCCATCTGTTGTTGACAAATCAAAAGTCGGTAGGAATTGGAAGGAGTCACCAAGGAAAACTCCTGCAGGTGTAGTGCCCGTATTATTATGAATAATGGTAGCCACCGCACCAGCTTTTTTAGCATTGGCAATTTTATCAACAAATGGAATCGTACCACGTGAGATCAAGGCTACTTTTCCCTTCACATCTAAACCAGTGAAGTCCTTTTGTTCTCCTAGACCTGGTACTGCTACAAGATCATACGTACCATTCAATGTTTGGCCAGGTTCAGTACCGAACTTCCAGCCCATTAAATCCATATTATAGGCAGTTGGTGCTGCCCCTTCAACTGTTACATTGGCTTGTCCCTTCATTGTTTTTTCAGGAACAGTCGAGTTGGCAACAGAAATCGCAAATGCTGCTACCCCTGGGCTGCCAATGGTTCCACGGTTTGGACCGTCATTACCTGTTGCAATAACTGCCGTCACACCTGCTAATGCAGCATTGTTAATAGCAATCGCATCTGCAGAGGTTTGGCTATTATTTGATCCACCTAATGATAGGTTGATAATATCCATCCCCTCTTGTGCTGCTTTATCAATAGCAGCGATGATTCCAGAGTTTGCCCCGCTTCCATAGGCACCTAATACACGATAGGCGTATAACTCAACCTTTGGAGCTAGTCCTTTAATCCCAAATGGATTATTGCCTTGAGCCGCAATCGTACCTGCTACGTGCGTACCGTGCTCAGTGTAGAATGAACTGCCGTTAGAATCAAATTCGGCTTTGCCTGCCGGTCGATCCAATGGAGTGGTTTCATATGGATCATCCGCTGCTCTATTACGGGCATAGTTGGCTGGGTTCGATTGATCGATAAAGTTATATCCACCTTTATAAACGCCTTCAAATTCAGGATGATTATAATCAATCCCCGTATCGAGAACCGCTACTTTAACTCCCTGTCCTTGATACCCTAGTCCCCATACAGAGGGAACATCTAAGAACGGACTGCTCGTATTCATCGCAGCGTTCTTTTCATCACCAGGAACTTCTTTGCCCAGTGCATGTTTTTCTACATCCGGTTCTACTAATTTAACCCCTTCAATAGAAAGTAGATCTTCCACTTGGCTGGCTTTTATTTTAAGCGCCATACCATTGAAAGTGTAATGATAAGTATGCCCAACCTTTGCATTAATCCCTTTTGAACTTAGGCTGGATTTAAATTTTTGCTGCTGGGAAACAACCTTTTGCTGGATGGTTTTTTCTTCTGATTTGGAAGTATTTTTACCAGCCACTTTATTAATTCCCTTTACCAAAGATACTGAGTATTCAGATAATTCTACAATCACCGATACCTCTTCATCCCCACTTAGGTTTTGGAGATCCTTGTGTAAAACCGCACCTTTACCTAAGCCAGCCTTTTGCTGTGCAATCAAAGTCTTCATTTGTGTTAGAGCTGAGCTGCTCAACTGTTCTTTAGTCGATGTATTTTCAGTTCCTTGAGCAGCTGCCCCTAGACTTGGAAACAACAATGTAAAGATCATGGTCAAAACTAAGAAACTACTAAATAATTTCTGTTTTTGTTTATTCTTCAACTGTCAAAACCCCTCTCCCCTTTTTATTTACTAAAGCCGAGCCCCCTAGTCGCCACCCCCTAGTAATCTATCAATCAAGTAGTAAGCCTTCATGTCTAATATTGATTTTTCTAAATTATCAGACAGTAGTAATATTATACTATGAACCGTCCTAGATTTTAACAAATTTTTTTAATATTACAGAAATATAGATTTAAAGTAAGAAAAAGGAAATAATATAGTTAAGCTGTTGAATATACTTCTAGTAAAATAAAAAAAGAAAATGAGTCGGCCCCATTTTCCAATGTTCGTTCAAATCAACTTTAGCTAATCTTGAGTTCCTCATCGCTCATAAATTTCAATCGGTAGTCCATCGGGATCAGCAAAGAACGTAAATTGCTTATTGGTTACTGGATCTATTCGGATTGGTTCTACCGTTACATTGTGTTTTTGCAAGTCTTGTACCGCCTCCTCAATATCTTCTACTTCAAAGGCAAGATGACGTAAGCCCGCTGCTTCAGGGTAACTTGGCCGTACAGGCGGGTTTGGGAATGAAAATAACTCAATTTGGTACTGACCGCCAACTGCCAAATCTAGCTTATAGGAATCCCTTTCCGCGCGATAGATTTCCCTTATTGGTGTGAGTCCCAAAATTCTTACATAAAAATCCTTTGCTAAACGATAATCCGAGCAAATCACAGCGATATGATGAATTTTCTTTAATTTCATGACCTGACCTCCCATATAACGTTATGAACAAACAAACCCCCTTGTCATCTAACAGACAAGAGGGGTGCAATCTATTGATAGAGTAACAGCCATCCAGGGGCAGCAGCCAGTGTCCATTGCATGTGTACATTTGTACATGAATGGTGCCTGACACCTTTTTACATCTTTTTACCGGTATAATGAAACTAAGTTTTAGTTTGCGCCGAAGTCTGCAGGTCTTTCTTCCCGTTTCTGGAAGTGATAGAGAATTGCTTCGACAATTCGTTTGGAGGCGAAACCATCTCCATATGGGTTTGAGGCTTTCGCCATTTTGTCATGCGCCTCTTTTTCAGAAAGCAGTTCATCAGCAAGACCAAAAATGGTCTCCTCATCTGTCCCGGCTAGTTTTAATGTGCCTGCTTCAATTCCTTCCGGACGCTCAGTGGTATCGCGAAGGACTAGAACTGGAACACCTAGTGACGGAGCCTCCTCTTGAACGCCGCCTGAATCTGTTAAAATTAAATAGGCTCTCGAGGCAAAGTTATGGAAATCAATCACATCTAACGGCTCAATCAGATGAATTCTATCATTGTGTCCCAAGATTCGATTAGCAATTTCCCGAACAACTGGATTCATATGCACAGGGTAAACAACTTGAACATCTTCATGTTTTTCCACTACGCGGCGAATCGCCCGGAACATGTGCTCCATTGGCTCTCCCGTATTCTCACGGCGGTGCGCTGTCATTAAAATTAAGCGATCATCCCCAAGCTTCTCTAAAACCGGATGGTCATAAGACTCTTTTACTGTTGTATTTAAAGCATCAATGGCCGTATTCCCCGTGATAAAAATTGAAGCTTCCTTTTTATTTTCCACTAGGAGATTCTGCTTAGATTGGATAGTTGGCGAAAAATGAAGATCCGCCAAAACACCGGTAAGCTGGCGATTCATTTCTTCAGGATATGGCGAATATTTATTATGAGTCCGAAGACCTGCCTCGACATGTCCAATTGGAATTGAATGATAAAATGCTGCTAAACTAGCTACAAAAGTAGTCGTCGTATCTCCATGAACCAGCACAATATCAGGTTTGACTTCCGCTAGCACTTGATTTAATCCCTCTAGACTCCTTGTTGTTACATCAATTAACGATTGTCTTGCCTTCATTATATTTAAGTCATAATCCGGCGTAATTTCAAAGATATTTAAAACCTGGTCAAGCATTTCACGGTGTTGAGCCGTTACGGTAACGATAGATTGAATTTGATCTGGATATTTTTCTAATTCCTTTACTAATGGTGCCATTTTAATGGCTTCCGGTCTTGTTCCGAACACGGTCATGACCTTCAACTGATTCTCCATAAAGACCTCCAAGTATTCTAGTTACTATCATTATAGTATGGTTCCTTCTATAAACAAATGAACAACTTATTGCACGTGCAGTACATAATGAGATGTAACTTTAATTATGTTCAATTACAAAAACCCACTACCAATGATAACAAATATTTGATAATGCAAAAAGCAATAACCGGAACTCCTTGCTGAGCAATCATTGTAATCAAGATTATTTCCACTGTATCACATTGTTATTTTTTTAAAAAGAAAACAGGAAAAAAGACCTGAATTAAGCCTATTCCCTAACCCTTTGCCCCTTATAAGCATAAATAATATATATAGGAGGGGATAAGCCATGAATATTATTCAACGACTCATTCCTGCATCAAATACAAGTACCCGCCCTGGGCTGAAATTAGTACCAAAATACATTACCATCCATGAAACGGATAATACCAGCAGGGGGGCAGATGCAGCGGCGCATGCAAGGTTGCAACAGCGGGGAAATGACCGGACAGCCTCTTGGCATCTATCAGTCGATGACCACCAAATCATTCAATCTATTCCATTTGATGAAGTGGCATGGGCCGCAGGTGACGGACGAAACGGGCCCGGCAACCGAACATCTATTCATATTGAGATGTGTGTGAATGCAGACGGAAATTATCAACAGACCGTATCGAATACAGTTGAAGTCGTTCAATATTTAATGAATCGCTTTAACATATCAAGTGATTTTATTGTGCCTCATAAGCATTGGACGGGTAAGAATTGTCCGAGAAATTTATTGCCGCAATGGGACCATTTTATCAGCCGCTGCAAAAATCAAAATCACACTTTGATTAGTGATGGCTGGGTAAAAAATAACAACCAATGGTTCTTCTATAAGAATGGCAGTAAACAAACCGGCTGGGTGAAAGTCAATAATAAATGGTATTATCTTGATTCCAGCGGCGTTATGGTGACCGGCTGGGTAAGTTACAAGAATAAGTGGTATTACCTTAATGCCGACGGCGCGATGCAAACCAGCTGGCTGAAAGTCAACAATCAATGGTATTTCCTCAATCCCGATGGTGCCATGCAGACAGGCTGGCTGAAAGTCAATAATAAATGGTATTACCTCCAATCGAATGGCGCCATGCAGACGGGCTGGGTAAAAGTGAATAATAAATGGTATTTCCTTAATCCCGATGGGGTCATGCAGACTGGCTGGGTGTTAGACAATAATAAATGGTATTTTCTCAATCCGGATGGAATCATGCAGATCGGCTGGGTAAACGTCAATAGTAAATGGTATTTTCTTAATCGTGATGGATCCATGCAGACCGGCTGGGTGTTGGACAATAATAAATGGTACTACCTCAATCCCGATGGAGTGATGCAGACCGGCTGGGTAGAAGTGGCTGGGAAAAGGTATTTCCTCGCTAAAAACGGCGCAATGGTTATTGGCTGGTTGCAGGAAAATTCGCAATGGTATTTTCTAAATCCTACCGGTGAGATGGCTGTGGGCTGGATTACAGATCGCGGGAAAACCTACTACCTCAATGACAGCGGGGTTATGGTCACAGGAGTCCAAAACATTGAAGGGAAAGAATACACTTTTGGTAATGATGGGGCGTTACTAGTGGAGGACACTCCCACAGAAGAAGATCCAGCAGATGATGGCGGACTCCCTTCTACACCTCCAGCTCCAGAGGATTCAGAAAACGGAACGGTCATTAAGGATGGAAACATTGGGAAAGATTCAGATGGTAATCCCGCGAAAGGTAATCTTTCATAACAACTGTGGATCCTGTTCTCATTTGAGGATGGGATTTTTTATGGAGGACCCGCATGCACGAATCAATATAGTCCAAAGCTGGTAACCCATAGGTCTGCCATTAAATTGTTATCAAACTGTTACGTAAGATTACACATGTACAAAGTGCCTTTTAACCTCGCTGGAATATATTGCAGAGTGAATTGCAAAATCATTTAAGAGGTGAATTATATTTTGAAGAAAAGGGCCCTTTTTACCATACCGCTCAGCTTAATCCTTATCGCAGTAATCGTTGCTTCGTTCTTTTTAATAAATTTAAAACCAGTTGAAGGGAAAATTGCGCAAGCACAAAAGCTAGCCGAATTTACGAAACCGGCGGTCGTTCGAATCGTGGATTATGCTGTTGTCAGCTGGCGGTTTAACAATCCCAACGATCCTGAGGTTATCGCCATATTAGATCAATTAAACAATCAATCGGTAGTCGGGGGCTCTGGGTCAGGTGCCATCATTAGCTCGGATGGCTATATCGTCACCAACGCACATGTGGTAGAAGCAACGCAAATGAAAGACGAAGACATTGCCAATGCCGCCTTTGAACAACTTGTAACGATCATCGCGGATTATTTTAAAGTTGACTATGAAACAGCTCATCAGTATATGGTCACTTATACGCAATATACAGCCATTGATAAGGTATTGAAGGTTGTTTTACCTAGTGGGGATGTCCTTGATGGCGAGGTGAAAAGCTACGGCGCTCCAATTAATGAAGGAAAGGATGTCTCGGTACTAAAAATAGAAGGGAAAAACCTGCCTACCTTACCGCTTGGAAATTCCGATAATATCCAAAACCAGGATAACATTTGGGTGAGCGGTTACCCTGCAGCTGCCGATTCTGACCTGTTATCACCTGATTCATCCCTAGTTTCTTCCATGAATGCCGGGCAAATATCGGCCACATCGAAAAAAACAGACCAAGGAAGCCCGGTTATTCAAATTAATGCAGCTGCTACACATGGCAACAGCGGTGGACCGGTTATTAACGAAAAAGGTCAAATTATCGGGCTGCTCACCTTTAGAGGTGACACCGTTAATGGCCAGGAGGTCCAAGGTTTTAACTTTGCTGTACCTGTAAATACAGTTAAGGAATTTGTGAACCAGGCTGGTGTGAGGAACACAAAGAGTGAGACAGATAAACTGTATCAAGAAGGCCTTGAATTGTATTGGGGCGGATACTATAAGCATGCCTTAGAAAAATTCGAAGCAGTTCAACGGATTTATCCGAATCATTCCGAGATTAAACAATATATCTCTAATTCAGAGAAAAAAATGGGCAGCAGCAAAACTTTATGGTCTGATTACTCTACCATCTTCTTTATCGTGGATGGGGTTTCCGGATTGCTCATTATCGTACTGCTCGTTTTTACCTTTACCTTTAGACCAAAACAACCGGCAGTTGCGGCAGCGGCTCCGGGCACTCCGGGCACTCCGGGCGCTCCAGGATCTTCACCACCACCATCAGCAGCTCCTGAAACTACGCTGGCAGATTTAAACAAAGATGGGAAAATCGATGTCCAAGACATCCTCCTCGCACTCCAAGAACACCAGCAAAAACAGAAAAAAGACGAGGAAAAAGAATAAAATCTTTTCAAGCTGCAGGCAGTAGAAATGGTGCCTGACACCAATTCTACTATTTTCAACTGGGATGCAGTTCTTAATCTGCATCCCTTTAGTTTTTTATTGGGCTTTACAAACTTAGGAAAATGTTTGTTTGTGGAAACATTTCTGGATGAATGCATATAAAGTATAACTAAATCGAAAAGTCATGAGTGATAAGGAAATGCTGATGAGTTCATTTCCGTAAAGGAGCGATGCAATGGTGACTGAAAATCTGCTATTAGCGTTTGGACTAACATTATTTGCAGGCCTTGCAACTGGAATTGGCAGCATTCTTGCGTTTTTCACCTCCCATACCAATACAAAGTTTTTATCGATCACCTTGGGATTTTCCGCTGGAGTTATGATTTATGTGTCCATGATTGAAATCTTTGTTAAGGCCAAAGTTGCTCTTGTAAACGCATTGGGGACGGTGCCGGGAAACTGGCTCACTGTCTGCGGCTTCTTCGGAGGCATGCTCTTGATTGCCAGCATTGATAAATTTATTCCCAAGCAAAGTAATCCGCATGAATTGAAAACAGTAGAAGATATGAATGCTCCCGGCGGTAAGGGCAAACAAGCTGATTTATTGAAAATGGGTACCTTTACAGCCCTTGCGATTGGCATTCATAACTTTCCTGAGGGAATCGCAACCTTCACCTCTGCTCTCCAAGACCCTGCTCTTGGTGTCGCAATCGCCGTGGCCATTGCGATTCATAATATTCCTGAAGGGATTGCTGTTTCCGTTCCAGTCTACTTCGCTACTGGAGATAAGAAAAGAGCCTTTAAACTTTCCTTCTTATCTGGATTGTCAGAGCCGATTGGGGCTTTAGCCGCTTATCTTTTCTTAATGCCCTTCTTAAATGAAATTATGTTTGGTATTATCTTTGCTGCCGTTGCAGGGATTATGGTGTTCATCTCATTGGATGAGTTACTGCCTGCCGCGAAACGATACGATGAGGCCCATTTATCCATCTATGGCCTAATCGGCGGGATGGCCGTCATGGCATTGAGTCTTCTATTATTTATATAGCACTAAAATGTTACAATAATTATAAGACAGAGAAATCACAGGACCCTCTGTCTTTTTCCATTTCGTTCATCCTTCCTGAATTCCATTTAAATATCATTTGAAATCCAATCCTATTCCCTTCAAAATAATGGAAGGTCGTTGAATTTTTATAAATATAAAGCTAGGATGTGTGCCTAATGATTTATCTTTATCTGATTTTAGCTTATTTGATTGGATGTATTATGTTTGGATTCCTTGTCTCAAAAGCTTTCTATCATCATGATATACGCGTTCAAGGGAGTAGAAATGTCGGAGCGCGTAACGCTGGGCGTCTTTATGGAAAAAAGGCATTTGTGATTATTTTTCTAGGAGATGCCTTAAAAGGAGCTCTTGTCATATCGATAGCCCGCTATTTTCAATTCTCTGAGACCGTGCAATTGATTGGTCTAGGAATAGCTATTGTAGGACATATCAAGCCCATTACCTTGAAGTTTCAAGGAGGAAAAGGAATTTCTACCTTTATCGGCGGGATGATCCTCTTTCAACCACTGCTTATACTCGTGGTGATTCTTGGATTTCTCCTCCTCTTCCCCTTTACAAATAGCTTCACTTTTTCTGGACTAGGGGCATTCCTCCTCATCCCCGTATTTCTATTAATCCAGCAGTATGACTGGGGAAGCTGCCTAACTGTAACTTGTCTCATTCTCATCCTTTACCTAGCACACTCTGAAAATATCAAAGAAAGACTAACAAAATAACGGGTGCCTGACACCATTTCTACTATCTGGAGATGACAATTGGTGCCTGACACCATTCAATTTGATGGCTTCCTGTATGCTTTGGTCACTGATGGAGGGGCTTGCTTGCAGGCCTGAGATGGTGCGGGCAAGGCGGATGATTTTTATTTGGGTACGGTTGCTCCAGTTTTGCTTCATCGCATGTTGCTGCAAGGATGACAATTGTGTACTCTCTAATCGACTAGTCTTCAAAAGAGCATCATAGGGAACTCGGCTATTACATATTTCCCTTCCATACCGCTCATATTGCCTCTCTCTTGATTGCTTTACTCTTTCCTGTATGATGCTAGATGGCTCCCCCTTGCTCAGTTTGGTCTCAGCCTCTAAATTAACCGGTCTTAAGGAAAGATTAATATCAAAACGATCCCGCAATGGTCCTGATAATTTATTTTGGTATGTGAGGATTTGCTTGGGTGAACAGGTACAATAATGGGCATTCGAGCCAGCATATCCGCATGGGCAGGGATTCATTGCACCCACCAATAGAAAAGAGGCAGGATAGGTAATTACCGCATTCGTCCTACTAATTGTAATAAATCCATTTTCAAGGGGCTGACGCAACATATCTAAGGTCTTTTTTGGAAACTCCCCAAATTCATCAAGGAAGAGCACTCCCCGATGTGCCAAGGAATTTCGCCGGGCTTGGGAAATTGACCACCGCCAATAATTGCTACACCGGAAGCCGAGTGATGAGGATTTCGAAAGGGAGGAAAATGACTTTGTTTCAAGGCATTTCTACTTAACTGGTACAAACTTAGAATCTCAAGGTGAGCCTCCTTTGTTAAGGGAGGAAGAATCGATGGAAAACTCTCAGCTAATAAACTTTTACCACAGCCGGGAGGACCGGTCAGCAATACGTGATGTTCCCCTGCCGCTGCTACCTCTAGGGCATGTTTTGCACCACTATGACCAATAATTTCCTGAAAATCTAAATACTCCAACCTCTCGCTATTCCCTTCAAACGCTTGTCTTTTTATGGGTGAAGGGTTCCATTGGCCTGTCAAGTGTCCGATAACATCCTTTAATGAAGACACATAGATAATTTCTAAACCTACGAAATCGACATCGGGAAATTGGTTATCATAAGGAATATAAAGTTTCCGAATTCCGAGTCTTTTTGCAGCAATCACCGCCGCCAGCATTCCTTCAACAGGCTGGACGGAACCATCTAAAGATAATGCTCCAAGAAACCCCGTTTCTTTAGGTATTACCACTTCTAACTCATGTAAACTAATCAACAGGCCAACCGCCATAGAAAAATCAAACATGGCTCCCATTTTCTTTTGATCGACCGGTGAAAGACTAATAATTACCTTGTTTCCTGAGAGCATATATCCCAATGAACCAAGTGCTGCAACAATCCTTTCCTTCGATTCTTTTACAGCTCTATCAGGGAGCCCAACGATTTTAAATGAATCATTTCCCACGTACGTCCCTACCTCTACATTGACCAAGTAGCCTTCCATCCCCTTTAAGCCAATACTTGTTACTCGTGCCCACATGGAAACCACTCTCCTTCTAGCTTTGAAATTTTGCCGTTTTCCCAGAAAAATTTATCCGTTGGTAAGGCGTTTATATATTGTTGATAATAGTAGAGTGGTGGTTCAGGAAAGTAAGAAAGAATGAGATGTGGGTCAATATGGGGGTTCACCTCGCCATATAGGTAAGTCCGATAGCTGCTCCACGTATACTCTTCTGGGGTAGCCACCATACCTGCCACAACAGGATTTAAATGAATATATTTGCTCACATCGAGCTCATATTCTTTCGAATTGAGCAATACATCACCATACCGTTTCTCAAACACATGCCCAGAGAACTGATATTTTTTATTGAAGTATTTCGCGTATTTTGTATGGAGATGTTTCATGATGGTACTGAGAGGGGTTTGCAGGGTTTCAAGTTGGAGGTGTGTATGGTTCGTCATTAAACAATACGTGTGGAGAAAAAAAGGATACCTTGCTTTTGTTTCATCAATTAACTCCAGATACTGTTCATAGTCTTCGTCCTCAAAAAACAAGGAACTTTTTCTAATTCCTCTGCTCGTCACATGGAACTTAGCACCTTCAAACCAGATACGATTATTCCGTGCCAAAATCAATCACTCCTTTTTAATCATATAATTAGTATAGAAATGGTTTCGATGCTGCTAATATGTAATAGGGTGTCAGGCACCAAATCATTACTTCCTTCCATTATACAAATAATTCCTCTTTATGTTGGTAATCTCTTAATATGTAACAAAATGTTCATGAGGGGTTTTGGCTTGTAGAGTGAGTATGCCCAGGCATTCAAACGTTGGCATGTCCTGTAAAACATACAAGCACGAACATCATCCTAAATGTATAAAAAGCTATAGGTCGTAATATTTATTTACTAAGCAAATTTTTATTTAGGGGGGGATGTCTCTGAAGAGTATCCGACTGATTCAACGAGTAATAGGGGTTCTCCTACTTGTGTACGGAATCTATCTCATTTTTGGGACACAGGAATTCTTTGGTACAATCCTAATCATTCTTGCCTTCTTAATATTTCCAAGTTTAAACAAAGAAAAAGGCAGTTCCCATAGTGACCATTATGTTCAAGCCCGATCTGACGAGTCCTCTTATGACAACGACTCGGACTATGAGAGTGGTGGAGACTCAGGCGAAAGCAGCGATTAACCCCTCCACTCTCCCACTAGCAATAAATGATAAATGTCCCCTTTCGCTGGGGGCATTTATTTTTGCGTAAAGAACTATTTGTCTTTTGTAAAATAATACAGAAACCAAACAGCATGATTTTGTTCATCCTTAGCAGCCCTGTTGAAAACTTCTTTTACATATGGATCGGTTGCCTTATCAGCAATTTCAAGATAAAAATCGACCGTTTTCTGCTCATCCTCTAATGCCGTTTCCAGCCCCTTCACGTAAACATTGGGGCACTCTTCATTGAGTTTTGGCTGGGGCGGCCCCCCCGTTAAGGTATGATAAATCTGTACAAATTTTTGATAATGGTTAATTTCATCCTGACGTATCTCAAGGATTTGCTCTCGCTCCTTTTGATTGCGGGCTAAATTAGCTAGTCTGGCATAACATTCAATGGCACTATACTCACCATTAATTGCTTTTTCAATATCACTAACTAACGTATTGGTCTGTCTATATAAGGCATCATAATAATTTGTAAATGGGTACATAGCTTTACCTCCTAATAATTTTTCTAAATATATTCTATGAGTTAGTTAGATTATTAGTGTTTTGGTGGCGAGCCTACAGATCATATCATTCAAAATTCCTCAAAAAACCCCTTATTCCCCGGGAAACCTTCTTACTTCTACACAGAAACCAGGATAAATTACGTATTTCTTCTAATATAGGAAGAATATTGTCGATTTTTACTTCACAGATGCCAATTTAGAGTTTAATATAAAACTAAACATTTAGGGTGTTCCCAAAGATTGACAAAACATCTTAAAAATCCAACTGAAGGAGGAGAGAAAATAGTAGAGGAAGAATAATAGCCGCTTAAGAAGGTTGCACCGACTCTATAGAATTAGCGAAAAAGATGGGGAAAGGGAATTTGCATTGAAAAGGAAATTAATTATTTTATCAATCTTTACATTGTTAATGGGACTTGGCTTTGGCAGCTCTCATTCTTATGCACTTACATCAGGATGGGCAAAACAAAACGGAAATTGGTATTTCTACCAAAATAACTCCACTGCAACCGGTTGGATTTACACAGGAAGCAAATGGTATTACATGAATGCCAACGGAATTATGCAGACGGGTTGGGTATACGACGCTGGAAAATGGTATTACCTTGATGCGAGTGGGGCAATGAAAACTGGCTGGCTCCTTTCAAAGGGGAAATGGTACTACTTGCAATCAAATGGAGCCATGCTAACCGGATGGTTAAATCAAGGTGGAAAAGTGTATTATCTTGATACCAGCGGAGCGATGCAAACGGGTTGGCTAAAATTAGATAACAATTGGTATTATTTCCAACCAAGCGGGGAAAGGGCAACTGGGCTTTTAACCGTTGGTTCGAAAATTTACTATTTTAATAATGTAGGTGTTATGCAAGAAAAACTGTGGCAGGATGTGAATGGAAACAAGTATTACTTCCAAGCAGAAGGCGCAGCGGCAACGGGCCCTTTCGACATTGAAGGAAATAAATATTTATTTAATGCCAATGGCATTCTGACTGCAGGGTGGGCACTTGTTAATGGGTTATGGTATTTTTCAAATACTGAAGGAATCATTCAAACTGGCTGGTTAACTGACAATGGGAAGAAGTATTATTTGAATCCTCCCAACGGAGCTATGCAAACAGGTTGGTTTTTGGAAGATGGAAAGAAGTATTATTTCACTAGTGGTGGGGCATTAGCAACCGGTATCGTCTCCATAAGTGGGGGGAATTACTACTTTGGTCCAGATGGCGTCCTCTTTACCGGAAACTTTTTAACGCTCGACTCGAAAAGGTATTACGCTAATGAGTCGGGACGGCTTCAACAAAACGGCTGGTTTAAGCTTAATAATATTTGGTATTATGCCAATACAGATTCCTCACTAAAAACCAATTGGTTCTTGGATGGCGGTAAGTGGTACTTTTCAAACAACAATGGCGAAATGCAAACAGGATGGCTTCAGGATAAAAACCTTCGCTATTATTTAAATTCCAGCGGTGCTATGCAAACGGGCTGGCTTCAGTTGGATGGACATTGGTATTACTTTAATCAATCTGGCAGTATGCAAACCGGATGGTATAAGATCAATAACGAATGGTACTATTCCGATGCCAACGGAGTCATGTTGACTGGATGGATTACCGTAGACGGAGTGGATTACTATTTAGAATCCAATGGTGTATGGAATCCATATGTAAAATCCAAGGATTCTGCAACTAAGACCATCGTTCTTGATGCAGGGCATGGCGGTTATGATGGTGGTGCAAGCAGCGGCGGCATCTATGAGAAAAATATCAATTTACAAGTTACCTTGAAATTTGCTGACCTTCTTAGAAAGAATGGTTATACTGTCTATTTAACAAGGAGCACTGACGTATTTGTTTCGTTAGATGACCGTGTGAAAATTTCGAATCAAATCAAACCGGATGCATTTATCAGTATTCACGTGAATTCTTCGACAAGTGGCAGTGCAGATGGAATCGAGACCTATTACAATTCTGTCGATGGTGTCATGCCTGCAGAAAGCAAACAACTCGCTTCCTACCTGCAAGATGCGATCATCAAATCAACCGGAGCAGACTCAAGAGGGTTAAAGGATGAGAGCTTTAGAGTTATCAGAGGCAATCAATCTCCAGCTGTATTGGTGGAAATAGGTTTCATTTCAAACGCTGCCGAAAGAGCAAAGCTTATCAGTAACAGCTATCAAAATCAAATTTGCACCGGTTTACTCAACGGAGTAACAAAATTTTTCAATCGATAACCAGAATAAAACAAGAAAAGCCCCGCCAAACCGGACAACCGTCCAGTCAGGCAGGGCTTTTCTTTTGGCTGGTGCCTAGTGTGGTGCCTGACACCATTTACACTTGTTGGGTGTTGGTTTCCTTTTCGTCTTGGGCGATGAGTTCTTTTAGGAATTGAAGAAGATCATCATGAATTTCTTCGTTCTGGAGAGCAAACTCAATGGTGGTTTTAACAAATCCGATTTTCTCGCCTACATCATAACGTTTCCCTTCAAAATTGTAGGCAAAAACGCGTTGAATCTGATTTAGTTTATGAATGGCATCCGTTAGCTGGATTTCACCGCCAGCCCCTGCCTCCTGCGCATCTAAGAATCCAAAAATCTCTGGAGTTAAAATATACCTGCCCATAATCGCTAAATTAGATGGAGCGGTTCCCGGCTTTGGCTTTTCAACAAAGTTTTTAACTTGGTATCGACGGCCTTCTTGATCAATTGGATCCACAATTCCATAGCGGTGTGTTTCATTTTCAGGAACATGCTGAACACCAATAATCGAAGAAAACGTTGTTTCATACTGATCAATAAGCTGCCGTAAACATGGAGTTTCACTTTGAACAATATCATCGCCTAAAAGGACAGCAAATGGCTCATCGCCAATGAAGTTACGGGCACACCAAACGGCATGGCCCAATCCTTTTGGTTCTTTTTGACGGATATAATGAATATCAGCGAGGTTGGATGTATAGTTCACCTTCTCTAATAAATCCCATTTTTCTTTTTCCATTAAATTTTTCTCAAGCTCCGGTGCAAAATCAAAATGGTCCTCGATAGAGCGTTTTCCTTTACCAGTTACGATAATGATATCCTCAATCCCTGAGGCAATAGCTTCTTCCACAATATATTGTATTGTTGGCTTATCTACGATCGGAAGCATCTCTTTGGGCATTGCTTTAGTTGCCGGTAAAAACCTTGTTCCTAACCCAGCTGCCGGAATAATAGCCTTACGTACCTTTTTCACAACAGTCTCTCCTTTTAGTCATTCCATAAATTAATATGTATTTCGTCACATTAGTTTATTTTACTCTAATGATCTACACAATAAACAAAATTATTATATCATACGCCCATTTAAAAAGAACCATTCCACCAACTGCTTAAAGAAGATGAAAAAATCAGTTTAGTAACCTAGCCCTTAACTTTCCAACTGTTGGTCTAACGCATCAATTTCCACCAAGTCCCAAGAAGTAATGATGCCAAGCGGCCTCTCACTTGGTTTTCCATTTTCAGTGATAATCACAGCTTCTAACTTCTTATGGTCTAAAAAGTAGTCTTCAAAAATTCCCTCTACCTCATATATATCCGTTTCTCTCTTTATATACACCACTTCATGCGGTTTTTCATGTACTCGCAAGTCTTGCACGCATAACTGTTCAATTGAAATAGAGGTTAACGGCTGCCTAGAAATCCAGCGAATGATTCCTTCTGATGTCAATAGCCATTTAAACGTACCAGTAGCATCATAAATAGGAAAAATGGTATAGGATAGTCGATCCACTACTTTTAAGATATCTTTTAATGGGGTGGTTTCCTTATAATAAAGAACAGGAGAACTGGCAATCGATAGCACCATTTTTGGTTTTTCAAATTCTTCGGCAATCCTCTCAATATTTTCAACCACTTCCACATTTGGTTCGGCAATATAATATTGTTCTTTTATTTTTTCATGAACAAGAGCATTGCGAAGTTTAGCATATTGATAGAGATCATGGCGATGTGTTCGAATGAGAGCATGGGAATTACCGCTGTCTAATAGCGATTTAAACCCATCACTTCTTGCATTACGAACTAGTTTAAGTAAACATTTATGAATCCGATTAAATGCAGCCTCAAATCTCTCTGCAAGAGGAGTGGCAGTAACAACATTAGGCATATTGATTCTCTCCCTATATTTATTTATTGGTGTCAGGCACCATTTGCACTTCGAAAGAAGTGGTAATGGTGCCTGACACCACGGTCTATACTGCCTTGTATCCCTTCCCCATCATTTCGTGGACGTTATGGACGGTGACATAGGCATGATCATCGATCTCGTGAATGACTGTTTTCAACTGGACGATTTCTTGTTTATTAATGACAATATAGAGCACTTCTTTATTGGCCCCCGTGTAACCGCCGCGTCCATCTAGAATGGTTAAGCCCCGCGACATCTTTTTGGTAATATTGTCCAATACTAGTACAGGAGAATTAGAGATAATTATTACGGCTACCCTCTCATCCAACCCTTCAACAATGAAATCAATCGCTTTTGCCCCGACATAGACGATTAGTAACGTATACATCGCTTTTTCCAAACCAATGATCGGAACAGAGCCTACGACGACGACAATATCAATGATCAGCATCGCTTTTCCAATGCTCCAGCCCAGCAATTGATTCGCCAGCCGGGCGAGAATCGTTGAGCCTCCCGATGTTCCACCAGCGCGGAAAATCATTCCCAATCCGGCCCCAACCAGCAATCCTGCAAACAGAGAGGCTAATAGTGTATCATTGGTGAGTTGCCTGCCCAAATCCTCTGTGATAAATAAAAACCCTGAACTGGCTGCAATGGATACTAATGTATACACAAACGTTCTTTTTTCAAAAAATTTAAAACCCACCGCTAGGAGTGCTGCATTTAATACAAAGTTAACAATCCCGGGTGACCAATGAAATAAATAATAAGTAATAATCGTGATCCCTAAAATCCCGCCTTCCGACAGGTGATTGGGTATCGTAAAATAATTTACACCAACCGCAAATATAAGGGCACCGATCAGAATATTTAAAAGGTCTTTGCATGTTTTGTTCATTGACTAAAATACTCCTTAAAAAAAACACTATATGTAATCATCTCTAAAGAACAACATGTTATCAGTTTATTCAGCAGCCGAGTCTTTGTTCAATATCTGCTATGGACTGTGTATACTCTTCGAAGGATATCGGTTTACCAACAAAATAGCCCTGAATAATATCACAATTTAAATTTGCCCATTCCATGAATTGCGCCTCGTCTTCGATTCCTTCAATGATCACCTGTAAACCCAAGTTATGGGCCATTTGAATAATCGGTTCAATAACACTCACATGGCTCTTGTTTTTCATTAAACTAGACACAAAATTACGGTCAAGTTTAAGATAATCGATTGGCAGCTTTAAAAAGTCAGTAAATGAGAAATAACCATTTCCAAAGTCGTCTAGAGCAATCGTAAAGCCTAATTCTTTTAATGCCCGCAGCTGCTCATATACTTTCTTCCCTGTGTAAATCTCAATGTTCTCGGTAATTTCCAACGTAATTTGGGCGGCTGACACAGAGTAGTGCGAAAGAATATTGGTCACTTCGTCTACTAGTTGGTCAAGTAAGAGCTGATTAACGGAAATATTAATCGAGTATTTCTTTTGCAGATCTCGCCTGCTTACCATATTCTTACAAACCTCTTCAAATGTCCAAAAAAACAAGCTATTAATAACGCCGGCGGCCTCTGCGTGGTTAATAAATTCTCCCGGGGCAATCTCCCCTAAACTCGGATGACTCCAGCGGATTAAAGCTTCACTGCCGACGATTTCTCTTTTTTCCAAATGAAATTGCGGCTGGTGCTGAATATATAACTGCCCTTTCTTGAGCGCATAGGGAAGATCGTTCTCTATCAACATTCTTCGGTAAGCACTTTGATTTAAGTCCCCTGTATAAAATAAATACCGATTGTCGCGGTCCCTTTCGGCTTCATACATTTGTACTTTTGCAAGGTTGATTAACTTTTGTGACTCCTCCGCTCCATAAGGGTACATACAAATTCCCATATTGCTGCTAATCGCCACATTGTAAAAGTTTACGGTATACTCTTCTGCAATGGATCCCAAAATCCGCTCACAAATCACACGGCAATCATGTTCGGTAATATCAGCGATGACGATCACAAAGTCACTATGATTTACCTGTATGACAGTATCGATATCCCTAATAGCTCTTTTTAGCCTCGTCACAATTTTTCTAACCAGCACAGTCTCTATCTCAGGACCCTTTTGTTTGACTAAGTCCAATGGAAACTGTGTCCTCAAGTAACAAACTGCTGCTGACATATGATATCTCTTACTAAAAGCTAAGGTTAAATTAAGGCGTTCATTGAGGATTTCTATCGTTGATGTTTCGCTTTTTTCCCCATTATCCAACACTTCCATACATGCCCACCTCATCAATTAAAACAAACTGTTTTGACTTTTTAAGTGTAACCCAAACCACTTAAACCATCAATCATCATTATACTTGCATCAAAGCGGTAAAAGACGCCCTGAATATCCGCAATCCTCACGACAAAAAAAGAAGCAATGCCCTATGATGGAGGCATTGCATCTTATCAGTATTAATATTTTTGATGCTGATGCCATTGCCAGGCATCTGCGATTATTTTCTCTAACTCGCACTCCGCTTTCCAGCCTAATTCGGAATATATCTTGTTTGAAGACGCTACAAGCCTTGCCGGGTCACCTGCACGGCGGTCTGCCATTTCTACATTTGCCTTTAAACCGGTTACTTTTTCACAGGTTTCAATGACTTCCTTTACCGAGTATCCACGCCCATTGCCAAGATTATAAGTCTCTGCTGTTTTCTTTCCTGTTAACAAAGCCTCAAGTGCTAAGATATGGGCATGAGCTAAGTCTGTAACATGGATATAGTCGCGAATGCAAGTCCCATCAGCAGTTTCATAATCAGAACCAAAGATGGCCACCTTTTTGCGCTGCCCTAGCAGCTGCTGGAGAACGATTGGAATTAAATGAGTTTCTGGATCATGACTTTCGCCAATCACAGCAGATTCATGGGCACCAGCCGCATTAAAGTAGCGAAGTACCACATATTTTAACCCATCGGATTTTGCTGTATCAGCCAAAATTTGTTCCACCATCAATTTTGAGCGGCCATAAGGGTTAATCGGTGTGGTGGCGCTCGTTTCATCTATCATTTCCACATTAGGAATTCCATATGTAGCGGCAGTAGAGGAGAAAATAAAGTTCTTCACCTTAAATTTCATCATCACTTTTAATAAGTTTACGGTAGAAGAAACATTATTATAGTAATATTTCAAAGGGTCAACAACGGACTCTCCAACCAAACTGAATGCAGCAAAATGCATGACTGCTTTGATCGGATAACTTCTAAAGACCATTATTAAATCGTCTATATTCCCAAGATCCCCTTGTACAAAAATAGCCCGGCTGTCAACAGCATCACGATGTCCCGTGGACAGGTTATCTAGCACGACAACTTCTTCTTTTTCTACTAATTCCCTAACGAGATGACTACCAATGTAACCAGCTCCGCCAACGACAAGAATCATATTCCTCTCCCCTTAGCTAGAATTTCATAAACCTTTCCTATTATAACACTATTGAAAAAAAAACAGCCTATCAAAGATGTTTACCAATTAATGCCTAACTAGATTTATAAAATATAAGCAATCACTCAATAGTTTAAATATCCTAGCTTTAGTATAGAATGCTGCCTCCTTGTCCTTAAAACCCTCTTGAAAGGGGGTTTAAAACAACCAAGATTCGCTCAGAATGATAACTAGGAGGGGACCATAATTATGAGAGTATTATTGATTATACTTTGGGCTGGAGCAATCTTTATTTTTACCTGTACAGCTGATTTTACTAGTTTGATGGAATCGGGTATGATCCAATTTCAGTGGGATGGACAGCCGGATCCCTCAAAGTTATTTTCACCCTTGCCTGCTGAACTTAGCCCACATTTTTTGCTGCAGAAACTTGGCCATCTTAGCGCCTTTTTTATTCTCACCATTCTGCTGCAGGCAAGGTTTCACTCTAAGCTATCAACCCTAATCATCGCCATTTCTTATGCCGCCCTAACCGAGCTTCTGCAGTTATTTTTCACACGTGATGGCAGATTATTTGATATCGGGATCGATACAATCGGCATTCTTTTAGCCGGCGTGGGCAGTCTCATTATTGTCCGCAAGCAGGAAAAGTCTTTATAATCCAGTTTTTGCAAGCGATTGTTTTTATCCGCCTGATACCTTTCACACATCATTTTCCTTCATTATTATAGTCTTTCATCACCTTCATGAAGGACTTTTTCTCGTTTTCCAGAACCATTATGGTCCTCATTTGTACGCCAATCAAGGATAGCGTAGAAAGTGACAAAAAGGGGAAAAATAAAATTATCTATTGAAACATTACTTAAAAACGAATATTATAGAAAAGTCTTTTAAAAAATGTTCGTGTTTTGGAGGAAATTTTATGTTTAAACTCAAAGAAAATCAAACGAATACCAAAACGGAAGTTCTGGCAGGAATCACGACCTTTTTTACCATGGTCTATATTGTCGTCGTCAACCCTGTCATACTTGCGGATGCCGGCGTTCCCTTTGAACAAGTATTTTCTGCCACCATTATTGCTGCTTTGGTGGGTACCCTTTGGATGGCGCTGTTTGCCAACTATCCCATCGCCATTGCACCAGGAATGGGGTTAAACGCCTACTTTGCCTATTCTGTCGTCGGCGGCCATGGCATTTCCTACCAAACTGCCTTTGCTGCAGTTTTTATTGCAGGGATTATTTTCGTTATCTTATCATTAACCCCTTTTAGAGAAAAATTAATTGAAGCCATTCCCGACAACCTAAAACACGGGATCACCGCTGGGATTGGTTTATTTATTGCTTTTATTGGTCTGCGTCAAACCAAAATTATTACTGCCCACCCTACTAATCTTGTCGGATTAGGAGACCTGCATTCCCCTGAAGCCGTTTTAGCTATCATTGGGTTGGCGGTAACACTGATCTTAATGGCACTTAGAGTCAATGGAGCTTTATTTTTTGGCATGATTATAACCGGAATCGTTGCCTATTTTACCAATCAACTATCTTTTGATAAAGGTGTAATGGCCTTGCCTTCCCTTCCAGAGGGACTTCTCATTGCCAATCCCATCACAGCATTGTCTGAGGTGGTGCAGCACAGTCTTTATGCGGTTGTATTTTCTTTTATCCTTGTCACCATTTTTGACACCACTGGCACCATGATTGGGGTGGCCAATCAAGCAGGATTAATGAAGGGTGATAAATTGCCCCGAGCGCGCCAGGCCTTACTATCCGATTCACTTGCGACAGTGGTCGGCTCCATGTTTGGGACAAGCCCCACGACAGCTTTCATAGAATCAACATCAGGAGTCGCTGTTGGTGGCCGGACAGGCCTAACCTCCCTGACTGTTGGCGCTTTATTTCTCATCTCAGCCTTTTTTGGACCACTTGTGAGTGCCGTTTCCGGGATTGCAGCAATTACAGCACCTGCGTTGATAATTGTGGGCAGCTTGATGATGGGCAGTATCGCCAAAATCCATTGGAATGAACTGGATGAGGCCTTCCCTGCATTCCTAACTGTCCTAAGTATGCCGCTCACTTCGAGCATATCAACAGGAATTGCCCTCGGCTTCATCAGCTATCCGCTTTTAAAAATAACAAAAGGGAAATGGCGTGAAATCCATCCCTTGCTGTATATCTTTGCTGTTTTATTCTTTATACAACTCGCTTTTCTACAACATTAAGCTAAATCAAAAGGACCCTTCCGCTCCACAGCGAAAGGGTCCTATTAATGTCTTTTCCATTTATACTGGCAATTCACTTCTCTGCTTTTCTTCCTGACGCTTTTCCTTAATCATGATTCCGCCCATCAACCCCAACAGCGTAAATAAGACAGGAATCATGAATCCATACAGATAGCCGACACTCGCAGATGCTGTATGAAAGTGATCTAACACCCTGCCAAACACGCTTGGCAGAAGGACTGCACTTAAAAATCCCCCTGTATTGGCAAAACCCGACACGACCCCAACTTCTTTCATATCAAAAGACTGGCGGATTACGGCAAAGGTTAATGAGGCAGCACCATTTCCGGCACCAATTAATAAAAAGATCATAACAAGCATAAAGTAAGGAGGCTTTCCGCTAAAGAAAAGAAACCCTGTCCAGCTTAAAAAAACAAACAAATGAATAATAATAAAAAAGCGTTTAATCGATTTCACTCGATTGGACATCCAACTGATCAGCGGCGACCCAACTAACGCTCCCATCAGGCCAATCATAATGAGCTGACTAGCACCCGATCGTGTCATTCCATACACATGCATTCCATAGGGAACAGACCATGAACCAATAAAACCTACATACGTACCGACCACACCGAAATGGCAAAAAAACGTTGCCCATGCTTGGCGGCTAGAGAACACCCTTCGCAAAACAACGATGGTCTTTTCTCTCTTTTCCTTTTGCTTAACAAGACTTGTCTGATTATTTTTAAATAATTGCTTCGGTTTTCTTTCAAGTACATAGTAGAGAAGAACAGAGCACAGACATAATAAAATACCTATTACAAAGAAAGGTTCTCTCCAGCCTGACAGTGAAATCCAAGCAGAAAATGGCACCGTCGCCAACAGGAACCCCAGGCTTCCCGACATTCCTGCCATGCCAAGTAGTCCCATGAATTCTCTTACTTTAAACCATTGGCTTAAAATAAGGACTAAATTGACCCAGATGGTCGCATCGCCGACCCCTACTAGTAATCTTGCTAAGAGAAGGAAGGATTCATTCGGCGCCAAGCTATAAATGACCGTACCCACCCCATTAAAAAGTGCCCCCAAAACCAAGAAATGATTGGGGCCAAAACGATCTGATAAAATGCCAACGGGAATCTGCAACCCTGCATAGGCCAAAAACTGAACACTCGTCAGCATTCCGATTGTCGCGGCAGTAAGCCCAAAATCTTTCATCAGTTGATCGGAAATTAATCCCGGTGCTGTTCGCTGACTCACGATTAATAAATATGTAACTAAAACCGCTGCAAAAACAACCCATCTATACCTGCTATCTTGTTTTTTCAAAAATATCGACTCCTGCTACGCTTATTTCCATTCTACTATTATACTCTAAAATGAAATAAAGTTAGGACGATCTGAATTGTGGAGACGTTTTCATTTGAAAAATAAAAACCACATCAAAAATATCACTACAATATCATATATAACGTATAGAGATAAAAAAAAACGATATAATTTTAAGTTATATCGTTTCATTTATATATTAATTATTTGGTTGTGTTACCATTTCAAAAATTTTCATATCTTTAACCCAGGCTTCGCTTACCTCACCTCTTAAGTCAATCCCTCTGACCACAAAAAACGGTCCTAAATCTGGGTGTTTTTCATTGGTGCGTTTACTTATATTTGAAATTTGTACAATCCGCGTATTTTTTAAGACAAAGTCCGTAATCTCTTTTTCTCCCACATTTTCTACCTTAGCAGGATTGGTGCTTGGTGCAGCTGTTTTCCCAGGATTGGTGCTAGGTGTCGATTTCTCTCCAGTTTTCGCATTTTGGGTGGATGGTGTGTCTGCCTTATTAACAGTTTGCGACGACTGACTCTCGGCAGTAGTAGTACTTTGGGAACCTTTATCCGTTACAGCGCTTTTCGTCGATGTTTTATCTGTTGCAGCGCTTTTTGTTGCTGTTTTATCTTGCTCCGTACTCTGATTTGTCTTGTCCTCTTTTTTAGTATCTGCATTCTTTTTAGATTGTTTATTAGTGCCCTCGGTTGCAACGGCCTTTTTGTCACCTGCAGATGGATCCTGATCTTTTCCAAAACAGCCGCTTAAACTAATTAATGCAAAAGATAACATAAAAACGAATATAACTTTGCTATAACGACGCTGCACTCTAGTTCCCCCTATTAACATATTATATCTAACTAGATTATAAACTTTGAACATTCTTACATCAACAGTCTCTTAGAATATCCGTCTACCATTTCAAATGAAAAGCACCTGTACAAAGTAGAATACAGGTGCTTCTTATTATTTTAGAATTAGCTCGCAGGCCAAATCGAGTCTGCCCATTCTGGGTGGTCGATGAATGGATTGCGGTTTCCTTGGATCGATTGAATGACGTCATTTCTGTGCTTTTCAAATGCATCTGGCGGGTCCATTTTGCTCCACTGAAGCAAGACGGATTTTTTGCCATGGAATGGTGTTGGATAGGTATTGACTTTATCCGCTAACTCAAGGTTGAGCTCGCCGCCATCACCTTCATAACGAACATCCATATACATGAGCATTCTAGCGATATCGCCTTTGACACGATTTGGCGGCTCAAATGAATCACCGTCATAGTAACAATCTGCACATTCACCTTGAGATTTTCCACCGTTATCAAAGTCCAAATGGCCGCGTGTGCTGTTTACGGAGGCATCGGTTGGACGTAAATGATGGATATCTGTTCCAGGACCAACGCTTGTTCCAAAGTCACCGTGTGACTTTGCCCATACATGCTCACGATTCCAGTCATTTACTCCTGATCCAAAGGTTGTTTTTGCTTGAGAACGTCCTGTGTAAAGCAGGATTACATTGTTAGAATTATTCGGATCCTCATCGGTCTTTTTCAATGCTTCAGTTACTTGGGCATACGTTAACTTTGATTGAGATTTAATGATATTGTGTAACGCTAGTTTTAGAGCTGCACCCGTTTTTCCTGCAGCAGCTTGGTAATAAGCTTCCACATTATTAGCTGGTGCCGCTGTAACGGTTACGATAAAGGAAGTGCTGACCATTTTCTCACCGTCACTTGCTGTTACCGTTACCGTGAACGTACTTTCTAATGGGGTAGGAATAGAAAGGGTTGTGCCCTGAACTGTTCCTACTGTTGCTGTGTACGTTAAAGCATCACCGTCTGGGTCTACAAAAAGACCACTTAAATTAACGGAAATAGGTGTACCGACTGTTGTTGAAACATTTTGCTGTGGTATCGCGACAACAGGTGCCTGATTCACCTTAGGTGCTGTGACTGGTGATGGAAGTACAAGGCCATCCACGTTCGTGAATTTGATGGCAGATGGATCGACTCCGTCTTTTACTGTCCATTTTTGAACCTTTTCGATACCTCTAATTTGACTGATATTGGCGTTATCAATGATTACTTCCTTCACTGTCACACCGCCAAAATCAATAACTGCTCCCGAAGCTATTGGGCTAAGAGTAATAATAGTATTCTTTAATCCTTCGCCTTTTAGCTTAGCGTAAGAACTTTTTACTACAATCCCTTCAGTGATTACAGAAGCAGCATCAAGCGTAATATCAGCAGCTGCATTGTTTACAGTTAATTTCTTCGTTTTGAATCCGTTTAGGTTGTAAACTTTTGTATTTTCAGGTGCCGGGACAGGCGGTAAAATTTCTCCACCGGCTGCTGCCTTTAATTGTGTTTGGATAATGACTGGGTCATGGTCACTTGCCCGGCCATGGACTTCCATAAAGCCAGAGTTGATGTGTAAAATATCAACCGATGTATTCGGCACCATATTGTTGGTCACCAGAATCTGATCTAATTCTTGGGCGTTACCTTGATACGAATAATTATAACGCTCATTTTCAGGTACGAAATCAACCATGTTGGTTAATTCTTTCCCTTTTGCGATTTCTAATGTTTTTGTAAATTCAAAATCGTTGAAATCGCCAAGTAACACGACATTGGCATTTGCGTCTTTTGCTTTTACTTGTTTCACAAAGTTATTAACAATCGCTGCAATCTTATGACGTTGAATTTCACTGCTTAAAACAGGCGGCTGCGTTTTTCCGAATAATGGTTGATCTCCGCCTTTTGAGTTAAAGTGGTTGGCTACAACGATGACACTTTGACCTTGGAAATCAAACTGTGCAGCTAAAGGCTTACGGCTTGATGAAAATGCAGCATTAGTTGGATCGATGCGGCCAGGGTTTAAGGTAAGTTTGCCATTTTCAAAGCCTACTTCTTGTGTTGAGTTTCCTTTTGGTGCTCCTGCTGTTAAGGATACACGATCTTTATTGTAAAGGAACGCTACACGAATGTTACCGCCTGGTGCGCCTCCATCTTGATTATTAATTGGTGCCACTTCGGTATATTGATAAGTTGGTCCACCTAGTGTTTTAATCTTATCAATAATTTTTTGAGCACTTTGTGTCCCATCAACAGTACCATTATCGGTTTCACCGTTGTTATCTTGAATTTCATTTAATCCAATAATGTCTGGATTTTTCATCTTGTTGACAATTGCATCAGCAATCTTTGAAACTTTATCATCCGGTGTTGTTGTTGAGAAGTTCTCAACATTATACGTTCCAATGGTTAACTTATCCACAGCAGGTGTAATCTTTGTAGCTGGGCGGACTATTGGTGTTTCTGTTAGTTTTGGCAGTGTTGGTTCTTGTGTCATTACTTTAAAGTTACTGTAGCCATAGTTCACAACACCTTTAATCGCTCCGGTAAAATAATCACCCATTTTTGCACGGTAGGATTTGTTGGCAGTCGAACCATTTCGTACATCAACAGCGATTCGGTCCGGATTCGTATCAGTCGCCGTAATCCTTAACCCGCCAGGATTCACATTCGTTGGATAATTTTTTGGCACAACCCAGACTAAACCATCCTTTTGCAGCGCAATCACTTTTCCGTCATCGACTTGAACATACATGCCTTCAAGACTTTCCCAGAAGTCAATTGCATCTTCTTGGGGGTCGAAGGTAGCAAATTGATCATTATCAATGATCTCTTGTGGTGCAACTCTGTCCACACCAAGCTTTATTGGAGCGGGCAGTGGAGCCGTACCATTTTTCGTTATGGTGGTTGCTTCGAGCTCCGTAATCGTTAAGTCAGTGTCAGCTTTCTCAGCATAACCTTCACCATAATATTCAGAAACCTTACCAGTTACTTTCACACGGTCACCAATCGCAACACCATGGCTGGATTTAAATACTAAGATACCATCTGAAGTAGAAGGGTCTCCATCGCCTTGAAGGTCTTGGATAAAGAAACGGCTTGTTCCATCGATATACGTAACAACACCCTCTACATCGGTTACCGTTTTACCAGTAAAGATGGAGTTGTGCGTTTTGCCTTGAATATCATAAATATGAACAGCACCGTCTTGGATGACATAATCGAATGTCGCCACTGGACTATTCGTCATGCCTGCTTTTACAGCAACTGCTTTAATCGTTGTAGCTTTATTAATAACAATTGGCTGCGAATAGACAGGGCTGGCCGTCGTAGGTACACTGCCATCCACAGTATAATGAATCGTCGCACCCGCTGTACCTGTTGTTAAAGAAACAGGGGTACCTGCATTCACCATGCCAGCTCCTGGAGCAGCTACCACAGCTTGTACAATGCTCGAATCTTGAATAATATCGCCTTCATTACGCGGAATTAGTTGATAAACTCCGTTGAATGCGCTTAGTACTCCGGTAATTTCTTCATAAGTTGTTCCAGTTGTCAGCATGGTGGAGCTTGGCGGACGAATTTGGAAGCTTGTCCCATCAGCATCTGTTGCCGTATAGTTGCCCCCTGAGAAAGCACCAACTGTCACATTTCTAACCTTTACTAGTTTGGCTTCTTTGCTTTCCTGCAGATCAGCTGCCTTCAAAAGTTCAGCGGCTGGAACTGCCCCTTTACCTGTAGCAACAATATTTTCATGATTTGCTTCAATTTCAAGTAAGGTGGAGTATTCGGTTAATTTACCTGAAACGGTTATTTGATCGCCTGGTTGAATGGTTGTGCTGTCAGTAGGTGTGTAGGCAACAATACCGGCTGTGGCATCTTGGAAGTAGATGGCTCTTCCTAATACTGCTGTAACCACGCCGCTTGTTTGAACATTGGATTGTAAGGCCATCGCTCTTACTGCCGCAATCGTGTTGGCTTGTAAAACGGAATAAGCAAAAGCTGTGACATCACTGTTTTCTAAGCCAGCTTTTACGGCAATGGCCTTGATGGTTGTATCTGCATTGATAACAATTGGTGAGGAATATTCTGTGCTTGTTGCGATTGGTTCTGTGCCATCAGTTGTGTAGTGAATTTTAGCCTCTGCTGTTGCAGTTGCTAGTGTAACTGCTGTTCCAGCTGCTACAGCACCTGCTGCAGGGGACGCTGTTACGTTAGCTGCTTTTGTTTCTACTGGTGTCGTTCCACCGTTCATGGTGTGGGTACCGAGATTTGTAAAATTATTTAGTCCCAAGCTATCCCATTCGACTGCTGGATCAAATGCATCATTGGGATTGTTGTCGCCAGTTGTAATGGAGCTTTTTCGTACAATTGTCTGGTCCATAGTTTTAACAGTGGTTCCCCATGCTGTACCCGGGTCGACACCCACTTGACCAATTACATCAATGATGGTTCCATTATGTTTTAACACAACGGCGTCATCACCATTCCAGTTAATGACAGATTTATTTGCATCTAATAAGTCTGTTTTAGCCACGATAGCGGCATCAGCATCACTGCGTGAAATGACAAATGTCTTACCGTCTGCTAGAGTCGCTTGAGGATCACTTGATAGAGACATTTTAAATGTGGTAGTTGATGCCCCGTTACTATAATGTTCAAGTGAGTATTCACTTAATTTAACTGGAGCACCTGTACCATTATAAAGCTCAAGTGCTTTGTTGAAGCTTGTTCCTTCAATATATTCAGAAATAAACAAATCCGTGGCTTTTGTTGCTGCGATTGCCCTATTCACATAGAAATTTGGGATGACCAAACTTACGAGCATAATAGCAGCAAGCAAAATATTCAATCGTTTTTTATTTTTCCTAGACAAATACTTGCACCTCCTGAAGTGGGTAAATATTTGGAGCTTGGATTTAGAAATCGATTCCCCCAGTAAAATTGCTGGAGGAATCGACCCTTTTAATTAATCTTCAAAATTGGTGTCACCTTCAACTGTTACGTTTGAAAGCTCAACACCGGTGTTGCCTTTTAAAGTAAGATTACCTTTTACTGTTGCATACTCAAGTTTTGCAACACCTGTAACATCAACGACTACATTTCCAAAATAGACCTTTGGAGCACTTGCCGTTCCGCTGAATGATGCAGCTGGAACAGTTTGTGGCGCAACGTTAATGATCCGTCCTTCGACTTGAGGATTAACAGTTTTATTTGGTTGTGCTGCAATATAGTCATTGAACATTTCCCAATCCACAAATCCTGGTTCACTCACACGGCCTTCTGCGTAAGCTTTCGCAAACATCGTGAAGCCGTCGCCGCCTTTAGCTGTAAAGATATTTGTAGCAACATAATAATTCTTCGTAAGGTCTAATGCAGTGTAACTGCCATCTTTTCCTTTTACTTCAATCGTTTGAACTTTTGAGCCAACTGGTTTTGAACTGTCATAAGTGAATTTCAAACCAGATACTTGTAAGAATCCTCCGAATGCAGCTGGAGCATCTTTTACACTGTATTCTAGGGCCGATTTAATTTCATCACCTTTTAAGTCCATGATTCCTAGTGCATTCCCAAATGGCAATACTTTAAATACATCTGCTAAGGTAATATTTCCAGCAGGTAGCGTTACACGAACACCGCCGCCGTTTTGGAAAGCAATTAGTGTGTCAGCGTTAATTGTTTTTGCTTTTGCCAGCATTCCATCAGCCACAAAGTTACCAAGGTTGGTTTCACCAACACGTGCTGGTGGATTTCCGCCTACTAATGGAACAGCTGCAGTACCAACGACTGTATTCTTCTTCGCATCAATAGCAGGCTTATATTTTGTGTTTAAGATTTGAGCTGTAGCTTCATCATCTGCATACGTAGCAATATCAAGTAGTTTTCCAGTAGTTTCTGGAACGATTACTTTACCTGCTGCATCAAATGTTACATCTAGTGTTCCTAGATATTTATTGTATTCGTTCGCTTGGACGATGGCAGTTGGCTCATCGCCAGTTTTATCAAATACAGGCGCATCAAGCTTTGTATGGGTATGACCGCCAACAATTACGTCAATACCTTCTACTTGTTTCGCTAATTCTAAATCATTGTCCCAAGTTAGAGAGTCATCATAACCGAGGTGTGAGAGTAACACAATTTTGTTAACACCTTGTGCTTTAAAGGAATCAACCGATTTTTGTGCTTCTTGAATATAGTTTTCAAAGTCTACTCCTGCACCCGGACTTGAAATGGTAGGAGTTTCAGCAGTTGTTAAGCCAAAAATACCGATCTTTTCACCATTAACAACTTTTACAATTCCGTTGTAAATTTCACCGCCAACAGGGTTATCTGTTGTCAAGTCATTATGGAAACGTGATTGTAAATTTGCATCTTTTGTAAAGTTTACGTTCGCACTGACAAATGGGAAGTCCGCTTCTTTAACAAAGTCAGCCAATACGCCTGTACCCATGTCAAATTCGTGGTTTCCAAACGTCATTGCGTCGTAGCCAGCTAATTCCATAAACTCTAAGTCTGCTAAACCTTTATACTCATTGAAATACAAAGTTCCAGAGAATACGTCTCCAGCATCAAGTAATAAAGCATCTGGTTTAGCTGCCCTTACGGATTTAATGGCTGTCATTTTCTTCGCCACATTATCAATGTTTGCATGCGTGTCATTCGTATGCATGATATTCAATGTGAATTTTTCAGCTGGCTGGTTTGCTAAAACATCAATGTTTAATTCCAATGTTCCGTTCACTGTAAATTCTTTTGGCTGAACGTACCAGTGGTTTTCTGCACTGACCCAAATACCCTCCAGCTTGTAGCTTCCGTTTGGTAATGTTGTGCTATAGACACCGTTAGCATCTGTAGTGATGTCATACCATTTTTCTTCACCAGTTGTCGTATGAACACTAAAAGTCACGTTCGGAAGTACTGTATTTCCTTTCTTTACTACCCCGGTAACGTTTGGTGACACAACGCCAGTTCCATCTTTTAACACGTCAAGGTTTAATTGTAATAAACCATTAACGGTGAAGTCTTTCTTAAGCTCGTACCATTTTCCTGCGGCACTGTCCCAAATTCCTTCGATTGTGTAAGTGCCATTTGGTAATTTTAATTCATAGTTTCCGTTTGCATCTGTTTTTGCGTCATACCATACTGCTTCCCCTGTTTTTGTATGAAGACTGAAGACAGTATTTGCTAATGGTGATGTTCCTTTTGTTACTGTTCCAGTAACATTGAATACACCAGCAATATTAATCTGTAATTCTGCTGCCCCGACAAGTTTCCCATCCTTCATGGTGAATGCTTGATTGAGCTCAAACCATTTCTTAGCTGCAGCATCCCAAATACCATCCACTTGGTAGCTGCCATCTGCTAGTTTAAAGTTGAATTTACCGTTTTTGTCAGTTGTTGCATCATACCACTTACCATCCGTGGTATGTACACTAAATGTAAGATTAGACAATGCTTGTGTGCCATTTTTAACTGCACCTGTTAGGTTCCATGTACCTTCAGCAGGATCTAATGCATCAATTTTGAGTTCATGTAATCCATCGACTAAACCGTTTTTAATCGTAATGGTTTTGCCAAGCGGATACCATTTAGGTGCGACCCAGACACCTTCAATTTTATAGGTACCATCTGCTAGATTGTGAGAAAATACGCCGTTTGCATCTGAGGTGAAATCATGCCATTGACTCGTAGTAGTATCTTTGAGACTGAAAGTGATGTTTGCTAGAGGTTCATCACCCGATACTAGTTTCCCTTGACCGGCAACTGCACCAGGATCTGGCTGTGGTTCTTGAGCTGTAAGGACTTCGCCTTTGAATTCGATTTCGCCGATGCGGCTGGTACCTGTAGATGCAAGTGCAGTACCATTAGCTGCTATCTCAGAAGTTTTAATCCATCTTACCTGGACTAGGTTCTGATCATTTGCTTCTTTTGGTAATGCCGCATTTGTTAATACTCCAGCGGTCCAGTTGTCAGCCAGAGTTACGGCAGCATTTGGAACATCCACCCATGTAGTGCCATCTAAACTATATTGAACCTTGAAATCTCTCGGTCCTGTTTTTGAGCTATATTGTTTGGATGATAAGGTAATATTTTGATAGCCTTTTGTGGAAATAGATACTTTCCAGAATGACGGATTTGCTGTCCAAGGAGTAGCATTTGGAACTTGGCTTCCTGTTGTAGGGCCACCTACATAAGTTGCCGAAATTGTAGCACCTGTTGCAGACAACACTTTATCAGTATTTGCAGAAATTCCAGATGTTACAGCTAATTTATTTGTTGCACTACTAAAATCCCACTTAGCCAATGAAACTGGCTCTGAGAGTGCACTTGCGTTTAGTGGCAATACCATTGCTAACAGCACAACCGCTGTCAAAACCATGCTAAGCCACTTTTTTGACTTATTGAAAACTTGATTCACAGATATTTCCCCCCAATTCCATAAAGTTGTAAAAAATGTAAGGTTAGTCTAGGTGTGAAATTCCAGTATTTCTAAGTATTCCCTCTCTTTCCATTAGGTATATAATACTATTAATAGTTTATAATTAATCTTCCCACAATTCTATATAATTCTATAAATATTACAGACTTTTTACACTATTAAATAATTTTTACAATATTTGGTTTTAATAAGGTTATAGATTGTAAATATTTCCCTATCAAAAAGTGCCTGACACCATTTCTACTTTCAACACAATGGCTAACGTTTATTTATGATAGGAAATACAAAAAGCTTCTCATAAAGAACAGACAAAAAACTGCCCCATCACTTGATGAGGCAGTTTAGTTAAACGTGAATTAAATTAATTTTTTGACCTGGTTTGAGAAGGGTTAGAAGTGGCAGATCTTCCTCCACGACTCTGCCTACCACATTGACGCGGTCATCTGCGGGCAAGTCATTAAGCATGATTTGGACTTCCCCCCGATATCGCCCATACCGGTCATTATCTCGTGTAATGGTTCCCATTGAACGGATATCGGTATTGTCAGGAAAAACAGGTTTAGTACTCCTTGTATCCATCAATCTTAACACATCCCGTGAAAAGTCAGGACGGAGACGGTACTCCCCTGCTTGAAACCCTTCGATTCGGATAGAAACACGCCCGTGCTGGTCAAACTCTATTAATCTTGTCAGCAGCTCTTCACTTACCTCCGGATCGCCAATATAGATATCCTCCACACCCGCACGATTTAATTCCAGCGCAGCGAGAAATGGATCGACATGGCGATGGGATTCCAAGGTTGGCAGCCCCTCGAACAGTGGAGCACGTTTTTCTCCATCGCCTGGAATATACGCACTTACCGGAATTCCCAGCCGTTTAAAAAGTTCATTTTGGTTATCAAAAAATGCTTCCGATAATCCTGTTTCACGCCTAGGGTAAAAATTGTGCCAAGCAATCAGCTGATTAGGTTTTAACCCGCCATCAAGCAAGGCAACGATCTCATCCTCAAACAAAATGCTCGCATTCAGCGCAAGTTTAAATTCGTTTGCCAGGCTCAAAATTGTATCATGGTCAAAAAAGTCATCCAGCCGGAGTCCCATAACCCCTAACGATTTTAAATCAGACAAACTAGTCAATCCTAAATGACCTGGTGTTCTAGCCGATACATCTGCATACACGTCTATCCCACACTCTTTAGCTGTTTGCAGCAATGTTTTCGCACGATTCGCTAAATCCCCGGATTCTTCAGGAATGTGAAGCGAGGTAAAAGCCCGCTTCACCCCCTGTTTTCCTGCCAAAGCAATCCGAGCCTCAGCTAACGGATCGTTTAAATAGAAGGAAATACCGATCAATCAAACTCACCAGCCATCTCATCTTTGAAACCGAACAAATACGTAAACGCAAAACCTGCTGCATAAGCAACCAATACGCCAACTAGATAAAGTAAAACTTGGCCTGTGACAACTAAGAAGGCAAGTGGTAAACCAGATACGCCTACTGCAATTGTTGCTACATGGAAAGCTGCTTGGAAAGCACCGCCGACACCTGCTCCTAAACAAGCAGTTAAGAATGGACGGCCTAATGGAAGGGTAACACCGAAAATAAGCGGCTCTCCGATTCCAAGGATTCCTGCTGGAAGACCCCCGCCAATCGCTCTTTTTAAGCCCTTTTTCTTTGTTTTAAAGTAAATCGCAAACGCAGCACCAACTTGTGCAGCACCACCCATTGCCAAGATAGGCAGAAGCGGGTCATTACCTAATGTATTAATAAGTTCAAGGTGAATTGGTGTTAAGCCTTGATGCAGGCCAGTTACCACAAGTGGAAGGAACGTTGCCCCAAGGACAAATCCAGCCACAACACCACCCATATCAAGCAATGAAGTTAAACCTTTTGTAATCACATCTGATACAAAACCACCAAGCGGCATAAATACAACATAAGTAACAATACCAGTAATCAATAAAGCAACCGTTGGGGTAATAAATAAATCAAGTGATTGTGGAACATAACGACGAACTCGTTTTTCAACTAAAGCAATGAAAATAGCAGCAAATAAAACACCGATTAAACCGCCGCGTCCAGGAAGCAATGCTGTATCAAACAATTTAATGCCTGCAACAGCAGGGTTAATGATTAAGATACCGGCAATTGCACCAAGTGCTGGCGATCCGCCAAACTCCTTCGCGGCATTGGTACCAACTAAAATACCAAGGTAACCAAATAATCCGCCGCCAATAACAGAAAGAATCGTTGCAAGCTGAGAATCGCCTGCCATCCAGCCTGCTTGGATAATCGCTTTGGTAATCCCTGTAATTAAACCAGATGCCACAAGGGCTGGGATTAATGGAATGAAGATACTTGCGATTTTTCGTAAAAACAGCTTAAATGGAGTCGCGTTCTTTTTATTGATTTCGGCTTTATTGCTGGCCGCCATTTCTTTTAAATTAATGCCGCCTCCAGCATCTACTAACTTACCAAACTCATCGGTTACGGTATTTACCTTTCCAGGTCCAAGGATAATTTGTAAGGTGTCAGCTTCCACAAATCCAATGACCCCATCTATTTTCTTAATGGCAGCCTTGTCGACAATTGACTCATCCTTCGGTGTCACGCGAAGCCTCGTCATACAATGTGTGTAATTGCTTACATTTCCGGGACCGCCTAATTGTTTCAGAATTTCTTCGGCTAATCTTTTGCTATCTCCAGCCATGTTAATTCCCCTTCTCTCCGTTGTTTATTCTCTTTTTTAACGTGAACGATTCCCCAAGACAGTATGGTTTAGGAAAAATTTGAATGGTACGTTGTTCACATCACCCCCCGAAAGTTTATTTTCCTTCCTTAATAAACCGAATGGCTTCCCTTGTTTGATCAATGGAATGAATGGTTTGATCATATTGAACGGTTGCCATCGCCAAAAATAAAATATCGATCATGTATAATTGCGCAAGCCGCGATGAGGTGGCAGCACTTCGAAACGGTGCCTCCCCAGAATAAGAAGTAAACAGCTTGATATCCGCTATGGACGAGACGGTAGACTGACCATATTTCGTTAAACTGATCGTTTTTACTCCGCGCTCTTTCGCCAATGTCATCACCTTAATGACCTCATCAGTCTCTCCAGAGTGAGAGATGCCGAACACCACATCCTCTTTACTGGCATTGGCAATTAACGCCGCAACCAGATGTGTATCCGTAAAAGCGGTTGCATTTTTATGAATGCGCAGCAATTTCTGCTGGGCATCCTTGGCAATGATGTTAGAAGCACCAATACCAAAAAGGTGAACATTTTGAGCAGGTGATAAGGTATGAACAGCCCGTTTCAATTCATCATAATTAATGATTTCCTCAGAATCACGGATGCTCTGGATACTATTGCTGGTTGTCTTTTGAACAATCGAGTAAAAGGACTCTCCTGGTTCGATATCACGATACCCTTGTTCGGCAGGTTTTACTAAATCGCCAGCAATTCTTACCTTTAAATCTTGAAATCCAGTTAGTCCCAGTGACTTACACAGTCTGATAACGGCTGCGCCACTAGTTTTGGCTTGGGTTCCGATTTCACTGACCGTACTGTTTAACACGCCTTGCGGATTTTCCAGGATAAATTGGGCAATTTTCCGCTCTGATGTTGGAAGCTGTTCAAGCATATTTTGAATCATTTTTAAACCGCCTGCTGCCACGCCTAAAACCACCTTTTCATCTCAATCAACCTTCGGCACGTTCAATCGCCTTTTTCACATATCCATTCGCTTCAGTTAACAGTTTTTCTGCTTCCTGTTTAGAAGTACTTGTTTTGATCATGACAATCGCTGTCTTGACTTGCAAGTCCGCTTTTTCTAATGTTTCCAACGCCTGTTGATAGGAAGCCCCGGTGATTTTCCGGATGATGCCGATTGCTCGTTCCTTCAACTTTTGATTGCTTACATGGACATCAACCATTAAGTTTTCATAAGCCTTCCCTATAAGAATCATCGAGGACGTCGAAATCATATTCAAAATCATCTTATGAGCAGTGCCTGCCTTCAACCGAGTAGAACCCGTTAATACTTCAGGACCGACGATGACTTCAATGCTTTGATCGGCCACTTTGCTAATCGCCGCATTTTTATTACATGAAAGTGCGACCGTTTTTGCGCCAATGCTTCGTGCATAGCGGAGCGCTCCAATCACATAAGGTGTGCGGCCGCTGGCGGCGATGCCGATCACGGTATCATTTTCATTTAATTCCAATCCTTTCAAATCGCTGACCCCGAGTTCCGGATCATCCTCGGCCCCTTCAACCGCTTTTAAGAATGCTCCTTCTCCACCTGCAATAAGCCCTTGAACCATTTCTGGATCGGTGCTGAAGGTGGGCGGGCATTCAACCGCATCCAATACCCCTAATCTCCCGCTTGTTCCGGCACCTAAATAAATGAGACGCCCGCCTTTTTGAAAGGATTGAAAGACAAACTGTACGGCTGCTTCCACATCGGGTAAGACTTCTTTTACCGCTAGCGCCACCAGTTGGTCCTGTTCATTCATAATCCGCAAAATATCTTGAGGATTCGCTGTATCTATTTGCATGGAACGTTCATTTCGTGACTCAGTTGTTAGTAATTCCAGATTTTCTTTCATCGTATCGTTGTCCTCCTGCTTCGTATTTCTAAGGTGTAAACGGTTACTGTAAATTTATTATAGTCCGAATGAAATAGTAATTCAATATTTTTATATAAATTTTAAAATATCATTTTAAAATAATAGTTAAAACTTCCTATCATTATTCTAGTAAATATCGTCTAATCGCCTCGGCAACTCCTGCATCACTATTCATCCCCGTCACCCGGTCCGCTAGCTCTTTGACCGGTTCTGGAGCATTTCCCATTGCGATACCAAGCCCCGCCACAGAAAGCATTAGCGCATCATTATAGTTATCACCGATGGCAGCGGTTTGTTCGATTGGGATAGCCAATTTTTCGGTGAGCTTCAAAAGTGTCGCTGCCTTAGTCACGCCACTTGGTGATATTTCTAAATTAAGGAAATTCAAACTGCTGCTAATCTCCATATCCCCTACATAATCCGCAATCATCCTTGAAAAATCAGACAGCTTTCCGTCATCATCAAAAACAGCGATTTTCGAAATCATCGGCTGATTTTTTTTAAAATAGTCGTAAAAATTCTCCACAACTTTGACCTGGCATTTGCCGCGAAACACTTCACAGTCGCTGCTTGTGCCACCTGTTTGCTCTAGGGATAAAATATTATTTTCAATCCATTGTTCATTCCATTTATTGACGGCTGGAACCAGGAGTGTATCGCCCTCATAAAAATGAGCATAAATTCCGTTTGCCTCACATAATTCCCAAAAAGCTAGGAGGGATTCATGCTGAAAATTAGCCTGCTGGCTGATTTCGCCATTTTCATCCAATAAGAAAGCACCGTTGTACGCAATGATCGGCTCTCCCTCTAGTCCAATAGTTTTTGCAATCCATTGGGTTGAAAGCGGTGAACGCCCGCTGCAAATCACAACCCTTCCACCTCTTTTTCGGTATTCATGGATAGCTTCAATGGTTTCTATATCAATCTCTTTGTTTGCATTCAACAATGTCCCATCCAAATCAGTCGCTAATAATTGATATTTCAATTTTATTGCTCCTTTTGAATTAATATTTTATAATTATTATATGTTTTATGAAATAATATTTCAAAACAATTTTCTTGCAAAGTCCTTTATACTATTTTTAAAGCGTTTGCATAGTCAAAGCTGCGCTTTGTCCAAGCGAAGTCTTTTTTACTAAAATCAATTACTGGCAGGAATGGGGGAAACATAATGCTTTTACCAGAAGTAAAAGAAAAACTGATATCCATTGTAACCAAAGACAACTTTGCTGATTCCCAAACGGAGCGCTTAGTTTACTCATACGATGCCACACCAAATTTTCAATCGATGCCGGATGCAGTGGTGAGTCCGCGTACAAAAGAAGAAGTTGCCCAGATTTTAATGGTTTGTAACGAATATAAGGTGCCCATTGTACCAAGAGGTTCTGGCACCAATCTTTGCGGCGGCACATGTCCGACCGAGGGCGGCGTTGTTCTTCTTTTTAAACATATGAACAAAATCATCGAAATAGATGAGGAAAATCTCACTATTACCGTTCAGCCTGGTGTGATTACACTTGATTTGATTCATGCGGTTGAGGAGAGAGGGTTGTTCTATCCTCCCGATCCAAGTTCGATGAAGATCTCCACCATTGGAGGCAATATCAATGAAAACTCAGGAGGCTTGCGTGGTCTCAAATATGGTGTCACACGTGATTATGTGATTGCCCTCGAAGTGGTTTTGCCGAATGGTGATATCATCCGTACCGGAGGCAAGCTGGCCAAAGATGTGGCTGGTTATGATTTAACTCGTCTGTTTGTTGGCTCTGAAGGGACGCTCTGTGTCATTACGGAAGCGACGCTTAAATTAATTCCGATGCCAGAAACTAGGAAGACAATGCTGGCACTCTACCAAGATCTCAACGCGGCAGCTAAATCGGTTTCAAAAATTATTGCCAATAAAATAATTCCCGTCACACTGGAGTTCTTGGACCAGTCGACCTTAAAGGTAGTCGAGGAATTTGCGCAAATCGGCCTGCCTACTGATGTTCAGGCGGTCCTGTTAATAGAGCAGGACGGTCCTCGCGAGGTGGTCGAACGGGATATTCAAAAGATTGCGGAAGTATGTAAGCAAGAACAAGCGGTCTCCATCCAAATTGCTGCTACTGAAGAAGATGCCAATGCCTTAACAACTGCAAGGCGTACGGCTTTGTCTGCGATTGCCCGCTTGAAGCCGACGACGATTCTTGAAGATGCGACTGTTCCACGTTCAGAAATTGCCAATATGGTCAAAGCGATCAACGAAATTACCGAAAAATATCAATTGACGATATGTACGTTTGGTCACGCAGGCGATGGCAATCTTCACCCAACCTGTGCAACTGATGCGAGAAATCATGAAGAGATGGAACGCGTTGAAAAAGCATTCGCCGAGATTTTTGAAAGAGCAATTGAATTAGGCGGGACGATTACCGGTGAACACGGAGTCGGCGCGATGAAGGCCCCATATCTTGAATGGAAGCTGAAAAAAGAAGGAATCGCAGCGATGCAAGGAATTAAGATGGCCTTTGACCCGAATAACATTATGAATCCGGGGAAAGTGTTTGCGAAAGACAGCAAGAAACGCGTGGTGGTGACAAGATGACAACCGTGGCTGAACAAGAAAAAATTCAAGCACAATTTAAAGCACGAATGAACGAGGACGAATTATTAAACTGTATGCGCTGCGGCTTTTGCCTGCCGACCTGCCCCACCTATATCGAATCAGGTTATAAGGAGTCCCATTCGCCGCGGGGCAGAATTGCCTTAATGAAGGCTGTCGTCGACGGACTGATTGAACCTGATGAAGATTTCGAGCGTTCACTTGACCTCTGCCTTGGCTGCCGGGCCTGTGAACCCGTCTGCCCATCCGGTGTGAATTATGGGCATTTATTAGAAGACGCCCGTGATTTTATTAATCAAAATAAGAAACATTCATTGCCAGTCAGGGCCGTAAGAAAAACCGTGTTTGAAGGGTTGTTTCCTCATCAAAGTCGGATGCGGCAAACAGTCGGTCTGCTTGGTTTTTACCAGCGTTCCGGAATTCAAACGATTGCTCGAAAAATTGGGTTCTTAGGGCTGTTGCCTGCAAGTTTAAAAACAATGGAAAAAGTATTACCTCAAGTGCCAACCATGAAAGAGATGAAGAATCGTCCTGAATTTTTACCAGCGGTTTCTGCGGTGGAAAAGGTGCACAGGGTTGCTTTTTTCAGCGGCTGTTTAATGGATACGATGTTCATGAAAACAAACGATGCGACGATGAAGCTGCTTCAGTTAGCAGGCTGTGAAATTGTCATTCCGAAAAACCAGGCTTGCTGCGGGGCGCTACATGGTCACAGCGGCGAAAAGGACGCGGCAAAGGAGCTGGCCAAACGAAATATTGCTGCCTTTGAAGATTTAGATGCAGATTTTATTATTACCAATGCCGGCGGCTGCGGAGCCTTTTTAATTGATTATGATCATTTATTGAAGGATGATCCTGCTTGGCGGGACCGTGCGAAGGCCTTTAAAGAGAAGATCAAAGACATTTCCGAGATTTTAGCAGCGATTGATTTTCATAAAAAGGTAGAGTTAGAGCTTCCGCCACAGGTGATTACCTATCAGGATTCGTGCCATCTTCGCAATGTGATGAAAACGGCTTCTGCCCCTAGGACTCTTTTAAATGCGATACAAGGTGTTCATTTTCAAGAAATGAAGGATGCCGACCGTTGCTGTGGTTCAGCGGGAATCTATAATATTGTGGAATCAGAGTCGTCGATGGTCATGCTTGACTATAAAATGACGCAAGCAAAAGCGACCCACGCGACGACGATTGTCACAGCCAATCCTGGCTGCTTGTTACAGATGCAGCTCGGCATAGAGCGGGAGGGCTTGTCCTCAAAAATGCGGGCGGTTCATATTGTTGATTTATTAGCGGAAGCCGTAAAGAAAGAGTAACTGTTGTGAATTGCATACTTTTTGCCCTATGTTGGGAATTATGAGAGTTTCATAGTTCCCAGTGTGGGGATTTTTTTGTGTTCCTTTTCCCCTTTGCAGAAAAAATTTGCTCACTTGGTTAATGCACGGCCGTTCCTTTTCCCTTTTGCAGAGGAAATTCGCTCACTTGGTTAATGCACGTGCTGTGGCACTGCCACGCTGAGTCCTGATTACTTTTTTTGACCGTAGTTACTCTTTTTTCACGCTCACGGGCACAATTACCTTTTTTTATGACCGCCACACCTCTTTTTTCTCAGTCATGGGCACAATTACCACGCGCAGCTCTCTCACTGTCCCCAGTTACAATAAAAAAGGTATCTTTCCCTTCGGTTTTTTCAGAACAATACAAAAAATTCTCCCACATCACGTGACAGACACTGCAAATAGGATTAAAATCATCAATAGGCAAGCGAATATTGTTGAGGAGGCCGCCCAGATGCAGCTAAGCAGTGAGGAAATTGAAATTTTAAAAATCATTGAAGAAAATCATAAACTACCGGTTGAATCCATCGCTTTGATGGCGATGTGCTCAGAGGAAACCGTTACAGCTACCATTGAAAAATTAGAGCAAGGCAACATAATAATGAGCTATCCAACCCTAATTGACTGGAGCAAAGTCGAGGGACAAGAAAATGTCAATGCAATGATTGACGTGAAAGTCACACCAAAGCGTGGGGTCGGATTTGATGAGGTTGCCCAAAGAATAAGCCGTTTTCCTGAGGTAACTTCTTTATATTTAATGTCAGGGGCTTACGATTTGTCGATTACGGTTGAAGGTAAAACCATGAATGAAATCGCTCAGTTTGTTTCGGAAAAATTATCAACGATTGAGAATGTAATTTCGACCACCACTCATTTCATGTTAAAAAAATACAAACATGACGGCGTAAGTTTTAACAATGGGACCGATGATAAAGATCGCAGGATGGTGGTTACACCATGAAACATGAGATCTCACACTACCTTTCCCAAACAGCAAAAGAACTGCATCCCTCGGGGATTAGGAAGTTTTTTGATTTGGCAGCCAGTATGGAGGGCGTCATTTCATTAGGTGTTGGTGAACCAGACTTTGTCACACCCTGGAGTATTCGCGAAGCCACTATTCTTTCAATCGAACAAGGCTTTACATCCTATACAGCCAACGCCGGTCTCTTAGAATTACGAGAAGAAATTACCAACTATCTATCTAATCGATTTGGGGTTCAATATAACCCAAGTAATCAAATTATTGTGACCATCGGTGCAAGCCAAGCGATTGACCTTGCCTTTCGCGCCATGTTAAACCAAGGCGAGGAAGTTTTGATCGTTGAACCGGCCTTCGTCTCCTATGGCCCATTAGTCGCCTGCGCTGGCGGGACACCTGTGCCAGTTGCCACTTCACCAGATAACGGCTTTAAAGTTACAGCCAGACAAATCGAAGCCGCTATTACCGATAAAACAAAAGCTATTCTTTTATGTTCGCCAAACAATCCAACTGGCAGTATGTTAACAAAAACTGAACTGGTTGAGATTGCTGAAGTCATCAAAAAACATGACTTACTGGTCGTTTCCGATGAAATTTATGCTGAATTATCTTATGATGAAGAATTTAGCAGCATGGCTTCCATTGATGGAATGTACGAGCGGACGATCTTAATAAACGGTTTTTCAAAGGGGTTTGCGATGACAGGCTGGCGCTTAGGCTTTCTTGCTGGTCCTAGAGAATTTGTAGAAGTGATGTTAAAAATCCACCAATATACGACCATGTGTGCACCTCACATGCTCCAACACGGTGCCATTGAAGCCCTTCGCAATACTTATCACGAAGTGGAATCGATGCGGAACAGCTATCGCCGGAGACGAAATTATGTCGTGCAAACACTCAATCAAATGGGGCTTGAGTGTCATACTCCTGGCGGCGCCTTTTATGTCTTTCCTTCCATCCGGTCGACTGGCTTGAGCTCTGAACAATTTGCCGAAGAATTGTTAAGGCAGGAAAAAGTGGCAGTGGTTCCAGGTCATGTCTTTGGCGAAAGCGGCGAAGGCTACATTCGCTGTTCCTACGCCACCTCGATGGAGGAACTGCAAGAAGCTCTAAAACGCATTAAACACTTTATTGCTTCAAAAGGGGTTCATGCTGACAGCCATACAGTTAAAGCTGAGTCACTTTAACCAACAAAACAAGTCCCAGGTGTACACGGACCACCTGGGACCATTTTGAATAAAAAGGGTGGTTAGATATGTTTAGGCAAAAAAAGCAAGTCCTAACTTGCATTGTTCTACTAATCGGAACCATCGGAATCGCTGCATTTATTTTTCCAAAGCCCCCCAGCGAAATAGAAAAACCAAATAAGGGAGTTGTGACAATGGCCACTAACCAAATCATGATTGATCCGAAAATTGATTTAACGAGCGATCAAGAAATTACCATCCTCATTCATTTTCGTACCAAACCAGCACGAGCCGCTGTTGAATGGGCAAAAACTCAAGGGATTCCGTTAACACTGGAACAAGCTGAACAAGATGTAAAAAAAAGTCATCAACGCTTTCGGGCTGATATAAAAAAATACTTAGACAGTGAGCAAATTCCTTATGCCGTCACCCACACATATACAGCTGCTTTTAATGGGGTAGCGATGCGGCTGCGGGCCACAGATATAAAAGCCTTATTGCAATCTGCTGAAATTGAGGCGATCTATGCCAATAAGCAGATGAACATGGTTCCTCCCGTAAAGCCATCCTAAAAAAACTACACCTGTGGGGAACACACTAACTCATGACCTTACTCTTTTCCCATTCTTCCACCAGCTTGCATTCTCACGATACCATTCAATCGTTTCCGTAATTCCTGTCTCAAACTCATATTCCTGCTGCCAGCCTAATTCCGACATGATTTTAATCGGATCACTGGCATAGCGATAATCATGCCCGAGCCGGTCAGGAACGTATTCAATTAATTTCTTTGATACACCTAATTTTTCAATGATAAGATGGACAATTTCATTATTGGTCCATTCATTATCTCCGCCAATATTATAAATCTCGCCAGCCCGTCCATAATGAATCACCAAATCAATACCCTTGCAATGATCTTCAACATGAATCCAATCGCGAATGTTACCGCCATCACCATAAATCGGCAGCCGTTTTCCTTCTAAAGCATGGGTAATCATTAATGGGATTAATTTTTCCTGATTTTGATACGGACCATAATTATTAGAACAACGAGATATATTCACATCTAAGCCAAACGTTCTGAAATAAGACAGCACAAGCAAATCCGCTCCCGCTTTACTTGAAGCATACGGACTATTCGGCGAAAGCGGTGATTCTTCAGAAAAATAGCCTGTTTCCCCAAGTGATCCATATACTTCATCCGTAGAGATTTGGACAAACTTTTGAATTCCAAATTCATTGGCCACATCCAGTAATGTTTGCGTGCCGACCACATTCGTTTGCACAAACACTCCAGGATGTAAAATACTCCGATCTACATGTGATTCCGCGGCAAAATTCACGATTGTATCAATTTGATGGGATGCCACGACATGCCGGACCAACTCACCGTTCATAATGTTCCCGTGCACAAAAGCATAATGCTTATTCCCTTGTATATCAGCTAAGTTCTCCAAAGTGCCGGCATACGTTAACAAATCGTAATTCACAATTTTATAATCAGGATATTTTTTTAGGATATAACGGATAAAGTTACTACCAATAAACCCTGCGCCGCCCGTTACTAGAATATTCATAGCAAACCCCTTTTCCTAAAGGTCATTTACTTTATAATAGCATGAAAATTCAAATAACTCTCCTTGAAATAAATAAAAGGAACCAAGTTTTATTTGGTTCCCTCATTAATTTTAATTGGGTTGCTTACTTAATTCAAGGATGGAATACACTTTCACGGCATCATACTCTTCTTTTGTAAGTCGATTCAAAACAATCTCTTTCACTTGTTTTTTTTCTTCTGCTGTAATCCCGCCGTTTGCCTTTTTCGCTAAATCGGTTAGCTCACCCATTGAAAATTTTGTTAATAAAAACTTTAGCACATCTTCTCTTGATTCAAAACGTAAACTTGACTTACTTTGTTCAGAAGCTGGTTGGCTCGCTGTGTTAGTTTTAACCTTATTGCTTTCTTCATTTACTGTTACAGGTTTCTGGGTTTCGTTGTTAGTCACAGTTGAATTTGTTTCGCCATGGCTAGTAGCTGCTACCGCATATTTTTCAAGAACCTCTTGTTTTTTGTCAGCTCCCACTTCATCTTCAATCACTTGCTGAATGGAAGGGTCCTTTAATAATTCTTGGATATCTTTCTCAGGAATTTGTGATGACAGCTCATTGACCACTTTATCTGATACCATATTCATGCCAATCTTGTAGCCGGCAAAACCAAGAATGACAAGAATGACCAACGGTATTCCTAGCTTCATCATTTTTCTTTTCCAGAAAGGCTTTTTCACCGGTTTACGGTGACCGCCCCCTACTTTTTTATAATAAAGACCTTCCTCGTCTTTAAAATATTTAATACCTAGCAGCTTAAACGGTGTTAGGACTTCTTTCATTTTCGGCATGGATATCCCCCTAATTAGCGGAGTTTGGGTCTGAACCATACCCGTTTGGATTATTTTTTTGCCATTTCCAAGAATCGCGGCACATTTCGGCAATTCCTCTGGTAGCCTCCCAATTTAACTCGTTTTTCGCCTTTGACGGGTCGGCATAGCAAATGGCAACATCGCCAGGTCGTCTATCAACAATTTTAAAAGGAACGTGCTCGCCTGATGCCTTTTCAAACGCCTCGACAATTTCTAATACACTATAACCTGTACCCGTTCCAAGATTATAAGCTTCTACACCCTTTGCAGACAGGACTTTCTCAAGTGCTTTTAAATGGCCCAGCGCAAGGTCGACGACATGGATATAGTCCCTTACCCCTGAACCATCAACGGTTGGGTAGTCATTTCCAAACACTTGCAATTCTTTCAATTTGCCAACCGCAACCTGCGTAATAAACGGCATTAAATTGTTGGGAATTCCATTTGGGTCCTCACCGATCCGGCCGCTTTCATGGGCCCCAATCGGATTAAAATAGCGGAGCAAGGCAATACTCCAGTCCTGGTCGGCAACATATAAATCGCGTAAAATCTCTTCAATAAAAAGCTTTGTCCGGCCATATGGATTCGTTGCACTTAGCGGAAAATCTTCTGAAATCGGCACCCGGTCAGGCATGCCGTATACCGTCGCTGAAGAACTGAACACTAGCTTCTTTACGTCATATTTTTTCATGACCTCACAAAGAATGAGCGTCCCTGTAATATTATTTTGATAATAATGTAGTGGTATCGAGACAGATTCCCCCACGGCTTTTAACCCGGCAAAATGAATGACTGCATCGATTTCATTTTCAGCAAACACTCTGTCGAGCTCATCACGGTCAAGTAAATCTACTTCATAAAACGTAAAGTCTTTACCTGAAAGCTCCTTCACTCTCTGCAAAGATTCAGGCTTACTATTTGAATAATTGTCAAGGATAATAACCTCGTGGCCAGCCTTAAGCAACTCAACACATGTATGACTGCCAATATAACCGGCACCGCCCGTTACTAAAATTGCCATTGATTTAATCTCTCCTTTTTTTTGAGCACAAACTATATTTATATTACCAAACTTCATGCCAAAAAAATACAAAAGACTTCTATACTTTATGAGTGGTTCTGAAAATGGTGGAGGAAAACTACCATTCTGCCCGGCTAAAGTACTTCTCTAAATAGTCATTTAGGAGGTCAGTGACAAACGTTCGGGAGGTTTCTGGTAAATGAAACTGAACACCATATTGGTATAAGCCGGCAGACAATTCTTGACTCCAGATAATTTCTCCAGGGAGATGAATCATTTCTTCAAGAATGGCTGATTCGATAGAATAAATCAGCTCTTGGTCCTCTTCTAATTGTAGATTAGATAAAAACCTCAACCCGCCTGGACCAATATTTTCTATACACACTAGCGTATTGTCCGTTTCCACTACTATTTCTTGCGGATTAATCAGCGTCATCTCCGATTCAAAAGGATACTTGATGTTAATTCGATAGGAAGACTGCTGAATCATATTTGCCTTTTCTTGTATTGGAGTCAATTTTACTTGCTTTAATGTCATTGCCTATACCCCTTAAATAATCAAAGATTACAGATTACTGCTCGTTAAAGTCTACTTTTTTAATAACGACCTTTTTCCTATAATCGTTTACCCAAAAATAGGGAGGATGTCTCACGAGACACCCTCCCCATCATATGATTTCTTTTTCCATAACCTTTTTCAACTTTTGTAGGATTTTAGAATGGAGCTGTGAGATTCTTGATTTATGAAGGCCTAAAACCTCTCCCACTTCACTCATACTTAAATTTTCATTATAAATTAGTGAAAGAATGATTCTTTCTCGCTCAGGCAGTTCATCAATGAGCGACATTAAGTATTGTTTCTGCTCTTTCTCCTCGACAATCGTCGATTGCTCCATGATAGAAGGATCCGAAATTAATTCTATCTTTAATTGACTCTCGCCGTTGTTCTCAATCGGTTCATTTAACGACTCTTGTTTTTCAAATGAAGCTTGCACCATAATTTCCTTACATTCGGTTTCACTTATTTGTAAATAATCACTAACTTCCTTGATGCTGGGTTGTCTAAATAAATGCTGCTCTAAAAATTGAAAGGCATGCCTGACCTCTTTTTCCTTTTTTCTTAACGTCCTCGGCAGGGGGTCGAGTCGGCGAAGGCCATCATAAATTTCGCCACGTATTCTTTGGGTAGCATACGTTTCAAATTTCACATTTTCTTTCTTGTCATATTTACGAAAGGCATCTAATAAGCCCAGCATTCCAAACGACAGGAGTTCATCTTCTTCCACATGATGTGGAAGATTTCTCTTCATATTTTTAACTATTTTTTTGACTAATGGCAGATATTGATCAAACATCTTTTCTTCCAACTGTTGACTCAAAAACGTTCCCCCTCCTTCTATTGAGACTGTATCCTAACTATATTTTTGCAAATCCGGAAATCTTTTGGATAAACCCTTTAATTCCAGAAATCGGATTGCTTTTTGTTTCAACATTTAAATAGATCTTGACAATGTCCTTCATCCATTTTGCCGCTTGAGATTTGGGATATTTCAATAAAAAAGGCATTTGGGCCAGGACAGCTTGAAATACAAGCGCATCATTGGGAATAAATCCAAGAATATCAATCTCTTTTTCTAAAAACTTTTTTGTTACTAAGCGCACTCTATTGGCAATCGCTATTCCTTCCTTAGAGTTGGCCACTCGGTTCACCACCAAACGGACATTTAGGCTGGCATCTTGGTGATGCAATATTTTAATCACGGAATAAGCATCGGTAATCGCTGTTGGCTCTGGTGTTGTCACCAATATAATTTCATCGGCTGCTAAGTGGCACCGCTGTGATTCTTTTGAAAGGCCTGCACCTGTATCGAACAAAACAATATCGGCATAGCCCTGCAGTTTTCCAAGCTCCGAAAATAAATAGTCGGTGTCTTGATCACTTAAATCTAAGATTTCCGTAAAGCTGCTCCCCCCGGAGATAAGTTCTAATCCATTGGGCCCAGTTTCGATCACATCCCAAATGGTTTTTTTATTATTCACCATATCTATCAGATGATAGGCTGGATTCATTCCTAATAAAATTTCCAGGTTAGCCATGCCAATATCCAGATCAATCAAGACCACCTTTTGACCTGATTCTATCAGGCTAAGGGCAAAGTTTACGGCAAAATTAGATTTGCCAACTCCCCCCTTTCCGCTTGTAATCGAGACAACCTTCGTCTTTTTTTCGTGTTGATCATCATTAAATCGCTGATACAATTCTCGCAGCTTTTGTGCTTGATCCTGTTTCATCTTCATCTACTCCCATGATCTTTTTAGCCATATAATCCGCATTTGCCAACATGATGTCTTCGGGGACCCCTTGTCCCAAACTAATAAACGATAATGGGTATGGATAGTGATATACGAGATTAAGGGCGGCCCCGTAACAGGTGCTTTCATCCCACTTTGTTAGAATCACTCGATCAATCTGAACGGATTTCATTTTATCAACAATTTGCTTCATATCCTTCCACCTGGAGGTCATACTGAGGACCAGATGATTTTCTTGCTTTAAGGCTTGAGACAAAAACTCATTGATTTCTCCGATATATTGCTCTTCGAGATAATTTCGGCCAGCGCTATCCATAAAGATCATTTGACAATTCTTTAAATTCAGCAACGATTGGGAAAGCTGGTCAGGACTCTCGACGACCTCAATCGGGATATTTAAAATAGTGGCATAGGTCTTGAGCTGCTCAATCGCCGCAATCCGAAAGGTGTCAGCTGTTAAAAAGCCAACCTTCTTTCGCTGAAATAACACCTGTCTGGAGGCAAGCTTCGCAATCGTAGTTGTTTTGCCGACTCCTGTCGGACCGATGAGTGTGATCAACGTCGCATTGGGATCTAATCCTTCTGGGGCGATGCCATCTTGAAAAAGCTTCGTTAACGTACGCAGAATGATATCCGCCACTTCGTCATCTGTTAGCTGGTCGATAACCGGGTATTGAGCACTAATCTTTTTAAGAATATATTGAACGACTTCCTCATCGACCTCTTGGTCTATAAGCTGTTTTTGCCATTTAGCTAATGTGGAAGGAATTTGCGGCGGCAAGGGGTGTTGAAGTTTAACAAACCTCCCAAGGAGCTGCTCCATCTGGTCGAGGCGTTGCAGAACTTCCGATTCTCCCGGTTCCCTTTTGACCTCAACATCCGCAGCGGGAGCGACGGCCTTTGGCTCAGTGGCCTCTGAGGCTGCAATCACTTCCAGCTGCTTCCGTTTAAACAGACCGAGAAACCCGCCTGTTTTCGTTTCCTTCGTATTGAGTATGACAGCAGATTCGCCTAGTTCCAGCCGAATCTGCTGAACGGCTTGCGGTAAGCTATCTACGATATATCTTTTAATCTTCATGCAGGAACCACTCCATCTTGAAAATGAACAACGCCGATATTCTGAACTTCTACATCTGATTCTAATTCGTTAAACGAAATGACAGGGATATCTTCGTTTATCCGTTCCACAATCTGCTTCATATACATGCGAATTGTCGGTGAGGTCATGATAATCGGCTGGATTCCCACCCTGACCACCTGCTGAATGGTATCATTCAGGGCCATGACCAATTGCTGAATCGTTTGTGGATCTAGGGTAAGATAAATCCCTTGTTCCGTTTCTTGAAGGTTTTCACTGATAACTTTTTCCACCTGAGCATTCACTGTTACCACTTGAATCATTTTTCCAACCGTTAATTGCTGGGTAATCTGCCTTGATAGGCTCTGTCTCACATATTCGGTCAGGTAATCAGGATTTTTTGTGAACACAGCCCAATCGGCAAGGGTTTCTAGGATAACAGACAGACTGCGGATGGAGACTTTCTCTTTTAACAGCTTCTGCAATACTTTTTGAATCTGTCCCACTGATAATAACGATGGAACTAGTTCTTCTATAATAGAAGGAGACGATTCCTTCACTTTTTCAATCAGTTGTTTCGTTTCTTCCCTGCCTAAAATCTCGTGGGCAAACCGTTTGATGGTCTCGGCCAAATGAGTCGTGATGACGGAGGTGGCGTCGACAACGGTATAGCCAAAAATTTCGGCTTTTCGTTTCATCTCATCGTTAATCCATAAAGCCGGGAGACCAAAGGTTGGTTCGACTGTTTCAATTCCCATGATGCCATGGTCTTCCTCCTCCGGTACAAGCATCAGGTAATGATTGAGGAAAATCTCCCCCCTGGCGATCTCATTTCCTTTTAGCTTAATCACGTAAGCATTCGACTCTAAATTAACATTGTCTCGAATCCGGATGATTGGGATGACTAACCCTAATTCAAGGGCAATTTGTTTTCTAATAGCAATCACTCGGTCTAAAATATCCCCGCCCTGCGTGGCATCTGCTAATGGAATCAGGCCTAATCCAAATTCAAATTCCAACGAATCCACTTGAAGCAGATTCAGCACATTTTCGGGACTATTCTCTTCTGTAACAGGCAGATCTGGAAGTTCTTCTAATTCTTCTGCCTCTTTATCTTTTGCTTTTTGCATTTTATAGGCTGCAAATATGAGCAGACCAGCAATACTCCATGTTAATAAAATTCCAATTGGCGTAACTAAGCCAAATAAGGCAATACAGCCAGCCACAACATAAATTAACTTTGGATAGGCAAATAATTGCCGAGTTAAGTCATCGCCTAAGCTGCCATCAGAGGCTGCTCTTGTCACAATAATTCCTGTTGCGGTTGAAATTAACAGTGCCGGTATTTGACTTACCAGCCCATCCCCGACAGACAGCAAGGTAAAGGTATTCGCTGCCGAGGCAAAATCCATCCCCATCATCGTCATTCCAATGATGAAACCGCCGATGACATTGATGAACAAAATGATAATTCCGGCAATGGCATCGCCTTTTACGAACTTGCTGGCACCATCCATGGCCCCGTAAAAATCAGCTTCATGCGATACCTTTTCCCTTCGAGCTCGTGCATCTTTTTCACTAATAAGACCGGCATTTAAATCGGCATCGATACTCATTTGCTTACCGGGCATGGCATCTAAGGTAAACCGTGCTGCGACTTCGGCGACCCGTTCTGATCCCTTCGTAATAACCAAGAATTGAATAATCACGAGGATTAGAAAGATGATAAACCCAATGACGGGATTCCCGCCGATGACAAACTCCCCAAAGGTTGCGACCACATGTCCAGCATCCCCATTTGAAAGGATGGAACGGGTGGTGGATACATTTAACGCTAAGCGAAAGAGTGTCGTTAACAGCAATAAAGACGGAAAAATGGAGAAATCTAACGGTTCCTTTGTATTCATCCCAACGAGCAAGATCGTAATCGATAGTGAGATATTTATAATGAGTAAAATATCTAATAGAATCGTAGGCAATGGGATGACCATCATGACAACGATGAGTAAAACAGCAAGTAATACGGAAATTTCTTTTAACTTCATTTTTCCACCTTATTCCCTGAAAGACTTAGAATTTTCCTTTTAAGCGATAAACATAGGCGAGGATCTCAGCGACTGCTTTAAACAATTCCTCAGGAATTTCTTGGCCAATCTCCACATTGGCATATAAAGCCCTGGCTAAAGGCCTATTTTCGGTTAATATGATGCCATGTGCTTTGGCGATTTCTTTGATTTTTTGGGCCATAAAGTCAACACCCTTTGCAATGACTACCGGTGCCTTTCCATCATTGGCATCATAAGAAATGGCAATCGCATAGTGGGTTGGATTGGTAATGATGACATCTGCGTTTGGCACATCAGACATCATTCTGTTTAGCGACATCGCTCTTTGTAATTCTTTGATTTTCCCCTTTACCAAAGGGTCACCTTCGCTTTTCTTATGTTCATCCTTTATTTCTTGTAATGACATCTTCATTTTCTTCTCATGATCATATTTTTGATAGAGAAAATCGGCTGCACCTAAAACGACATACACAGCAGAAGTAGATATGCCAATTTTGATAATGACATTAAAGAGAAATTCAATGATTTGTGTAATGCCCATTTGGGTAAGCTGCAAAAAGGTCCCGATCTCTTTGTTTAATAAAAAGTAGGCTGTCCAGCCAATCAGGACGATTTTCAAGACATTTTTAAGCAAGTCGACAATCGACCTCATCGAAAAAATCCGTTTCGCTCCTTCAAGTGGGTTGACCTTTTTAAAATCAAATTTCAAATTTTCCGTTGTAAACAAAAAGCCAATTTGTAAATAATTTGCCAATAATCCGACCACAAACAAGAGGAGCAGAATGGGCAAAACGAGTTTAATGGTAAGTACCGTTAGATCGAAAAACAGTTTGTGTGTACTTGCCTCCGTTAAATCAAGTAATAGATAGGAAGTAAAAAGATCGCGAATCAAAACGAGAATATTCGTCCCAAAATATTTTCCATAAAAGAGCAGAAACATAAAAAACGATAGCAGCATGAAGGAAGACGATACCTCGATACTTTTGGCTACTTGACCTTTTTTCCTTGTTTCCCGTCTTTTCTGAGGCGTCGCCTTTTCTGTTTTTTCTCCAGCGAAAAATTGTAAATCTAGTTGAAGTAAAAATGGCTGATTTTCCCTCATAAAGATGCTCCCATCATGCGAATCATCTGACTGATTGCATCGAACATATTGGCAAACAAACGATGGAGCAGCAGGAAAAAGCCAGGCAGTGCTAATAATAATACAAGATAATATACGCCAATTTTCACTGAAAAGCCGACTACCATCAGATTGATTTGCGGTGATGTTTTTCCGATAATACCCAGTACCAAATCCACTAAAAATAAGGTAAATACAATCGGCGCTGCTAGTAAAAAGGCAATGATAAACGAGTTTTTAAACGTTTCAAGTAAAACCGAAGACATTCTGCCATCGATTAAGGCAGGCACAAGTGCATTTACCGGTACCCATTGATAGCTTTCCAGTACACCCTGAATGAGTAAATGATGTCCATCAAGCGAAAATAGAAACAAGGTGGCAATGGCATTTTTTAGCCTTCCTGTTAAATTAACGTTTGTACCTGATTGCGGGTCGAATACCGCCCCCATTGCAAAACCACTCTGCAAATCGATCAAGGTGCCGGCTAGCTGAATCGCATAAAACATGATCGAAGCAATGAAGCCTAAACCTAGACCGACAATCGCTTCCTTCATAACAAGGATCACATATGCGGCTGAGAAGGCAGTCATACTTTCTTGACCGGTTAAAATAGTGACAATCACAGCTAGGAAAAAAGAGAGTCCTATTTTAAAAGGTATTGGAATGGATCTCGACATAAAAATAGGTGCTGTGATAAAAAAACAAGAAATCCGAACCAAAATAAGTAGAAATACAGGCAATTCATTTAACCATTCCATCACAATGGGCTACCCAACAAACTGAGACAAATTGCCAAAGATGTTTTCCGTAAAGTTTAATAACTGCCTTAACATCCAAGGTCCAAAGACCAATAGGCCAATAAAAACGGCGATGATTTTCGGAACAAACACGAGAGTTTGCTCTTGGATTTGGGTAACAGATTGAAAAATACTAATAATCAAGCCAACTGCTAAAGCAATTACTAAAATGGGTGCAGCCACTAGGCCTGTTATATACACACTTTGCTTTGATATTTCGATAACCATTTCCGGTGTCATGATGGTACCTCTCTTATTTAAAAACTGGTGAGTAACGATTTAACAATCAAATGCCAGCCATCGACTAAAATAAATAGCAATATTTTAAATGGCAAGCTGATCAGTACAGGCGGCAGCATCATCATGCCCATCGCCATTAAAATGCTGGATACGATCATATCGATGATCAGAAAAGGGAGAAAAATCATAAATCCCATTTGAAAAGCGGTCTTTAACTCACTGATCGAATAAGCTGGAACTAACACATGCAAGGGAATATCATCGATTGTTTTCGGCTTTTTCTGATTAGAATAATCAAGAAATAAATTTAAGTCCTTTTCCCTGGTGTGTTTTGCCATAAATTCCTTGATTGGTTTGCTTGCTGTATCAAACGCTTGCTCCTGCGTCATCTTTCCATCTATAAACGGCTGATAGGCCTCCTTGTTGATATCTGAAATAACCGGCCCCATTATAAACATGGTAAGGAACAGGGACAAACCAATGATGACTTGGTTAGGCGGCATTTGCTGTGTGCCTAACGAGGTGCGAACAAACGATAACACAATCACAATTCTCGTAAACGATGTCATCAGCAGCAGAATCGCTGGTGCCACAGATAGAACAGTTAAGAGAAGCATGATTTTAATCGAGGTGGCCACTCCTCCTGGTTCAGAGCTTAAATTCACCCCAGGGATAGAGGCATCGAAGGCCGCATAACTAACTTCATGAAAGCTTATGAATAGAAAAGGTAAAATCAAACATATTTTTTTTAGCAACTTAATTCCCGCCATTTTTATTAGTCTTTAAGCTTGTTGATTGGAATACTGGTTGGATGAACCTGATTCATTTGCGAAGCAAAGGTTTGTTCCCAATCCTCGGTTGGTTTCTTTTTAAAGGAAGGGAAGCGCGGCTTATGCTTACTTGCCGTTTCCACAACGAGGGATTGTAAAATGGAATCCTGTTCTTCCCCTGGATCGATTGTTCGAAGCAGCTGGACTTCATTGCCGACTCCTAAGATATATAAAGTTTTCCCGATCATCATTAATTGCAGAGAACGATTGCCGCCTAACGAGTGACCGCCAATTGTGTAAAAGGGTCCTTTTGAATCGATGTGCTTCGATTTCGCCTTCAGAAATTTCAAACACAAGAGTAATAGAATAATAATCGCAGCAAATGAGAAAATAAATTTCATTACCTGCGGTACCAGTGAACTACTTTCACCTGATGTGGTTTGCTTGGCATCCGAATTGGTCTGCCCTTGATCATTCTGATAGGCATCGTAAACCGTGTTCCCTTCCTTCGCAAAGGCCGCGTGATGATGTGGAATGAAAGAAAACAGTAAAACGATGGCCAATGCGAGGGAGATTTTTATTCCTAGTTGACCGGTCTTCACACTCTCACCCCTAATCGTTCATTCTTTCTTCTCGTTCTTGTTTCGAGACAATATCGGTGATGCGAATCGCAAATTTCTCATCGACGACGACTACTTCTGCTTCCGCGACAGCTGACCCGTTGATGACAACATCCACATGTTCCCCTGCTAACTTATCTACTGAGATAATGACTCCTGGTTTAATTTTTAGAATGTCCCTAACCTTCATATTGGTTTTGCCGAGTTCAACAATGAGTTGGAGATTCACATCATCGATCGAGTTTAATTCTTTACTTGGATTGGAGGATTTTATCCCCTCTGATAATGGGGCAAATTGGACAGTTTGAATCCTTTTTGATTGCTTCTCATTCATGTTTGGATGCACTCTTTCTTACTCTAGTTTTTATTGTGATAATAGCGAAGCACGGCCATCTCATCTAATTGATTCTGTTCTTCCTTATTTATTCTTGCAGTATATTCCTCGAGGGATTTTTCCCTCCAGGTACTCCACACCTTTTCTTCCTGGTTTTTAGCTACTAACAGATTTTTTTTCATGGTAAACTCTTTGCTGAGCTCGCAGACCTTTTTTCCGAGTCGCTCAATTTGCTTAGTTAGAAAATGGATATATTGCTCTCGTTCCTGTATGTCGGTTATGCTTAACGAGTTCCGCATCATCGTCTGATAGTCTTGGATATAACGGTCTTTTTTCTCTACCAATTCAAGCAATTGATGTTCGGCTGTTTCTTTAATGGTTTTAATCACATTCATTTCATGAAAGGCCGATTTTGTTTCTTTCTCTTTCATCGTTACGATTTTTTCAAAGCGAAATTGAAAACTCATTTAACCATCTCCCCAAATTGCTGAATCATTGTTTGTATGGAATGTTCTAAGTGGGATGGTTCATTGACTCCTTGCTTTAAGAAGTTATCAATCCAACCCTTATACTTAATCGATAAATCAATTTCCGGGTTTGTCCCCTGTTTATAGGCCCCAATTTTAATTAAATCCTCAGCTTCTTGATAAACGGCCATGTATTGCTTGATAGTCTGCGCGGCATGAAGATGTTCAGGAGTCGAAATGTCCTTCATAACACGGCTAACACTATTTAAGATGTTAATCGAAGGGAAGTGCCCAAGCTGAGCTAATTTTCGATCTAACACTATGTGTCCATCCAAAATCCCTCTAACTGTATCAGCAATTGGTTCATTCATATCGTCACCGTCGACTAAGACCGTATAAAGGGCAGTAATTTCTCCCTTCGGCCCTGTCCCTGCCCGCTCTAACAGCTTGGGCAGCATCGCGAAAACGGAAGGCGTATATCCCTTTGTCGTGGGCGGTTCACCAATCGCGAGGCCAATTTCTCTTTGCGCCATCGCGAAACGGGTGACCGAATCAATCATCAGATTGACACTCAAGCCTTGATCTCTAAAAAATTCAGCAATCGTGGTCGCGATCACTGCGCCCTTGATCCTAACTAAGGCAGGCTGATCACTGGTAGCCACCACCACAACTGATTTTTCCAACCCTTCTTTCCCTAAGTCTCTTTCGATAAAATCAAGCACTTCTCTGCCCCGTTCTCCAATCAGTCCAATTACATTAACATCCGCACTCGTGTTCCGTGCAATCATGCCAAGTAACGTACTTTTTCCGACGCCGCTTCCCGCAAAGATGCCGACCCGCTGCCCTCTGCCAATCGTTAACAGCCCATCAATCGAACGGACCCCCACATTCAAGGGCTGATAGATTCTAGGCCGTTTCAAGGGATTGGGGGGATTGTTGTTGGTCACAACCTCGATTAATCCTGACGGCAGTGGACTTTCATCCATCGGCTTGCCTAAACCGTCTAAAACCTTCCCTAAAAGCTCCATACCTACTTTCACGGTCAATGGTTTCCCTGTAGCAACAACCTCACAGCCTGGGCCAATTGAAACAATTTCTCCTAATGGCATTAACAGAACTCGATTCCCTTTAAAGCCGACCACCTCTGCCTCTAAAGGAGGTTCATGACTAGACGGATAGATTTGACAAACATCCCCCATCCTTACGTCTGGACCTTGTGACTCAATCGTGAGACCGATGACCTGTGTGACTTTTCCATTAATCTTGATCGGGTTAATGGTCTGCAACGTTTGTAAATACTTATCAATCTCCAGCATTTTCTTCATACAAATCATCCTCTAAGGTTTTCAGCAATGCTTGCTTAATTTCTTTTAGCTGGACATCAATGCGGGCGTCAATACTTCCATACGAAGTGCGGATCACACAGCCGCCTTTTTCGATCGAGTGCTCTGGTAAAATTTTCACTTCGATTTGACCTTCCAACGATTCTAGTAACTGTGTCCGTTGGTTTTGAACAAATGAATAATCGTCTGGACTGACACAAATCGAAATCGTAGAGCGTTCATTGGAATAGACCAGATTTTGTTTAATCATGCCAATCAGTATGTCTGGTTTTGTTGATAATTCTTCTTGAATTATTTTAGCGGCAATTTGCACCGATAATTCGATGACAAATGGTTCCGATTCTTGAATAATTTCCTTTTTCTCTTTATAAGCCTTTTCTAATATCTCTTTTGCCAATTCGATTTTAGCGGTGTATTCCTTTTCTGCCTCCTGCAGCCCTTGAGCGTAACCTTCGTTCCACCCTTGACGTTTGATTTCTTCCAGCTCTTGGGTTACCTTTTCTTGCTGGGCACGTGTCCAGTTTTCAAGCTCCATTGCTGCTTTTTCCTTTTCAAGTGAGCTTTGTTCCTGTGCATTCTTCAGAATCGCAGCCGCTTGCTCTTCCGCCTGTTGTAAAAGTTCTTCGGTTGTTTGATCGTTTTGCGCGGAATGAGCTGGATCGACATTTCCTCTCTTTATTGACAGGAAAAGTTTGCTATCAATGACAGGTGGGAGCGATGTTGATTTAACAATCTTAGACGACAACAGCCTCTCCACCTCTCCTCTCAATCATGATGGAGCCCTCTTCTTCTAACTTACGGACAATTCTTACGATACGGCCCTGTGCTTCCTCTGCTTCCTTCAGGCGGACAGGCTGATCGTATTTGCCTTGTTCTTCAAGTAATTCTGCCCGTCTTTTCGAGATGTTTTTATAAATGACTTCTTTTAAATCCTCACTGGCAATTTTTAAAGCTAAATACAAGTCTTCGCTGTCGACATCGCGGAGAATCCGTTGAATCGAGTGATGATCTAGTAGAGCTATATCTTCAAAGATAAACATCTTTCCTTTGATTTCCTCTGCCAAGCTCGGACTTTCCTGTGATAAGGATTCCAAGATATGTTTTTCGGTCCCACGGTCTACACTTGTTAGGATGTTGACAATGTTGTCAATTCCATTATTTACTGTATAATCCTGTGAGGATGTGGTTGCCAGTTTCTCCTGCAGCACTTCTTCAACCTGACGAATGACTTCCGGTGACACGGTGTCCATTAAAGCAATTTTCGTGGCAATATCCGTTTGCTTTTCTTGTGGAAAAGCAGACAGGATGGCTGATGCTTTCTGTGCATCCAGATAGGATAATACCAGCGCAATTGTTTGTGAGTTTTCATATTGCAAAAGGTTTAAAATCTGAACTGGTTCGGCCCTATGTGCAAAGTAAAAAGGCTTCTTTTGATTTTTTTCGGTTGTGCGAGTCAGCATTTCATTGGCCTTCTCTTCACCAAACGAAAGAGCCAGTAAATCCTTAGCAAAATGTTCGCCGCCTTTGGAAACGACATTCCGCTCCGAAGCCATTTTATAAAATTCATCTAAAACTTCTTCTTTCACTTTTGAATCAATCCATTGAAGATTGGCGATTTCTTTCGTTAATAATTCTATTTCGTCTTCTTTCAAATGTTTATAGACCGTTGATGATCCTTCTTTTCCTAATGAAACCAAGAGGATGGCCACTTTTTGAAGCCCCGTTAACTTGCGCATATTACCCCTCCTTTTCGTCCTTTAACCAGTAGCGCAGCAGATCAACGAATTCCTCCGTATTTTTACCCGCTAATTGATTAATTTCATTTTGAACGTTGTTCTTTTTCGTTGTCTCTTCTTCAAATTCCTTAATATTTTTTGCTTCTAGGTATTCAGAGAATGGATCAAGATCTTCATCTTTTTTCCGTTTCATCCATCTCCCTAAAAGAATTCCACCGGCTAGTAAGGCTAAAGCCGCAAGCCCGATTAAGATATAATTTAAATAAGATTGCTTTTGTGACTCAGTGTCCTTTGGTGTGGCTGCCGCCATTTTTCCTGTAAACTCTCTTGGAAATACAGTGATGCGCTTGTTTATATCCGCATCTGTAATTCCGGTATTGGCACCAATTGCCGTTCGCACGACATTTGAAATGATATTGCGGATGTTATCTTGTGTTGCCGGTGTTAATGAACCTGGATTTTTTGGGTTAGGAGGTTCCACCCCGACGTTGATCGTTAAATCATCTATTGTATACGGACTTTGGACAATCTCTTTTGTAATTCGATTGACCTCGTAGTTGACTCGATCCTGCGTTTCCTTGTAATCATTATTGCCGGCATCACCGCTGCTGGCGTAAGCCGGGACATCGCCTTGACCAGTCCCGTCTACTCCTCCGGCAGCTGGTGTTCCTTTGCCGCTGTATTCTTTACTGATTTTCTCCACACTAACGGCGATTCCTTGCTCTGTTCCATCCTTAGGATCCTTGGTGGCAGGTTCCACTAGGCTTTGCTGTGTTTTGACCTTATCAAAATTCAGCTTAGCAAAGGTCTGAACGTAGACTTTATCCTTCCCTAGCATGGTCCCCAGCATCTGCTGAATACTGCGCTGAATATCAGCTTCTACTTTTTGTTTAATATTTCTTTGACTTTCGTAACTGCCAACCCCCACAAAAGAACCTTCATCCTCCGAATCATTTAGCGTTAAAAGCTGACCGTATTGATCGGTAATCACAATATTTTCTTGCGGTAGATTAGGAATACTTTTGGAAGCTAAGAAGTAAAGGGATTTGATCTGCCCCTGTTCTAGTTCCGTGCCTGGTTCTAAGTCAACAATGATAGAGGCACTTGCTTTGTCCTCTTTCTCTGGTCGAATAAAGACACTGTCCTGCGGCATGGTAATCATAACCTCGGCACCTTTTACACCGCTAATCTTGGTCATTAAATTCGCTAATTGTTTCTGAATCGTTTCTCGTTCGATGACGTCTAATTCCTGTTGTGTTACGCCAAACTTCAGGTTCTGGGTTTGTTCTGTAAAACTAATCGGACCGCTTTTGGGCAATCCTTCAGAGGCTAAATTGACAATTAAGTCGGGAGCAGACTCTTTTGGAACAAGAATTTGTGTACCATTATTGGCAATCTTATAGTCTGTGAACCCTTGTTTTTCTAAAACTCCTTTAATCTCACCGATTTCTTTCTGGCTTAAAGTATTAGTATAAAGTGGTACATAATTCGGTTTTAATAGATAGAAAAAAACAAAGCAAAAAACCGCGATTAACGCCAAAAAGGTACCAATGTAGAAGAATTTACTTTTCTTGCTGGTATTCTTCCAAAACTGAACGATTTTTTCCCTAACATCAGCAATTTTTTCTTTCATAAGTCATAGTTCACCAGCTTTCGTGTTAAAACTAAGCAGTTCATTATACTTGCATTCTCATGATTTCTTGATAGGATTCCACTACTTTATCTCTTACTTGGGTGGTCAGCTGGAGAGCAATTTCTGCCTTTTGGGCAGCAATCGTGACATCATGAATATTCTTGATTTCCCCTGTGGCAATTTTTTCAGACATGTTCTCTGATTGAACAATGGTATTGTTAGCGCTTTGCAAAGCTTCTCCCAACATGGCAGAAAAAGATGTCTTCGCAGGTGAAACCGGATTAACTATTGGACGCTTATCCAAAAATGAGGCTGGGTTAGTTAACAATGAATCAATTTTCATTATGGCAAAACTCCTTATCTACCAATATCTAAAGCCTTTAACGACATCGTTTTTCCTACATTAAATGCGGTAACGTTGGCTTCATATGCTCGTGAAGCACTCATTAGGTCGACCATTTCTTTGGTGATATCAACGTTTGGCATCATGACGTACCCATCAGTATTTGCATCGGGATTGGCTGGGTCATAAACCGGATTAAAAGGTGTCTGGTCTTCAACAATCTTTGTGACCTTTACACCATTTGCTCCCATTTCATTTTGTAAATATTGACTAAACGGAGCTGATCCTTTTGGTTCCACCTCAACCATCTTCCTTCGATATGGTACCCATTCCCCATTTACCAATTTCCCTCTTGTTGTCGTCGCATTGGCAATATTGGAAGAAATAATATCCATTTTCAGGCGCCCGGCGGTTAATGCAGAAGAACTAATATTTAGTGGTTGAAACATGGACATGTCGATCCCCTACCTTGACTTTATCGCTGTTTTTAATAGATTAAATTCTTCACCAAGCTGATAGCTCAGTGTTTGATACCAAATCGAGTTGGTTGTCAAATCCGTCATTTCAGAATCGACATCCACACCATTCCCACTATTTTGCATCACAACCGGCTGCTCGGTAATGAAGGCTCTAGTTGCTGTATTTCCGATTGGTATATGCTTTTCATTTGAACGCTTTCCTTCAAAAGAAGTGTTAGCTAATTCTCCTTTAAGAAGTTCCTCAAAAACTACTTTTTGCGGCTTATAATTGGGGGTATTGACATTTGCTAGATTATTAGAAATGGCATTATGTCTTAGCACAGAAGCATCCAATGCCTGCTTTAGAACAGAAATGTTTTGAAGCATAAATAACCTCCTTTTCATACTGGTAAATTTATCCATTTTTCGAGCAAAAAAAAGACTATTCCGAAGAATAGTCCATAGTAAATTAAACTATAACTCTTCGGTAACTGGCTGGCATGATCATCATGATCGTAGCCCCTATAGCTTTGCGTCACTGGATTTCCCCAGGTTTGCCTTTATCGGATTGTAAATGTCGTTTTGTGGTGATATTGGTCGAAAATTTACCAATACTATTATATTACATTGCGCTTACAAATATTACAATGGGGAAAAAATGAAAAAAGACCTACTTAACAAAAAATTCACTTGTTAAGTAGGTCTAACAGCTTTCATCGCTTCTGCCCAAGTTCCTAGCAGTTCTGCCAGCATAGCTTGGACTTCATTTAAAGTTTCTACCTCTTTTTTCATATTCGCTTCGATTAGTCTTTGCTTTAAATAGTCATAAAGGAGAAGCAGGGACTTCGAGATTTCGATATCCATATTAAGGGTCACCATTAATTCACTAATGATGTTCTGAGCCCTAATAATGCGATCGTTAGCTCGCGGCAGATCATTTTTTTCAATTGCTAGTTTGGCCTGTTCAATGAATTTAATGGCACCTTTATATAAAAGCAGTGTCAGTTCTTCCCCTTTGGCATATAGTACTTGATTATTCTCATATGCTTGGTACGGATTCTTAAGTGACATAATCTTCCCCTTTTCCCTATTTTCTTTTGTCATAAAAAACCCCAGTGGAACCATAGGCAGGTTCCCCATACTGTTTAATCTTTTTTTCCTTTTTTAACGCCTGGAGCTGATAGATTACCTTTTGCTGCTCTCCCTGTAACATCTCCTTCACCTTTTCTTCCAAAGGAACCAGTTGTAACAGCTGTTCCTTAATGGCCGCATTTAAGAGAATTCGTCCGGCGGTTCGATCCATTTGGTTTACCTTCTCAATGCAGGTTTGTCTCGCGTCCAGTAAGGCCTGGATATGGTCTGTCTCGTCCGAATTCATTTCGTTTACTAGTTTCATTGTAAGCTGGCAATAGGACTGGAGTAATGCCTCTTTTTGTTCATACATGGTGATCATCACCCGCCCATTTGCTGCGTTAACCAGCTGCTCTGGGTATTAGATTTCTGAATGGCTTGCTCCATAGCCGTGAACTGCTTCCAATAATAATCTTCTTTCGTTTGTAATCGCTTCTGCCAGGAATCGATTTGTGTGTCCAGCTGGCTTAATGATTTGCCAAGGACAGTATCATTGGACGTACCAGCTGTTTTGGAAATTTCCTTCATCGTCTCATTCAGTTGATCATACAGCCTCCAGCCAATCCCGCTATTGGCAAATTCGTCTTTATTAGTTGCTGTGTTATTTGATGAGCTTGCGGTATCGTATTTTTTAGAAAATAATAACGACACTTCATTGGGATTGTTTTCAATTGCCGCTCGCAGCTTCGTTTCATCAATAACCAGTTTCCCATTTTCTTTATAATTAGAACTGGAGGTAATCCCGATTTCAGCAAGCGAATCGAATTGACTATTCATTTTTGTCGAATCCACATCACGAACATTCGAGTACAAGGTGGTGCGTAATTTATCTAAGGCCGATGAAATGATTCGGTCACTTTGCAATAACCCGCTCTTAGCCTTTTCTTCCCATAGTTCAATTTCTTTGTCCTTCATGTCTGTTTTCTGATCATCTAACAAGGGGGCATAATCTTTATACCGCTTTTCCCCCACCTTATCGTGAAGCGTCTTGATGGTCTCGTTATATTTATCGACAAACCCTTTAATTGTATCGAAGATCGAGTCCACATCTGTCTTTTTCGTAATCGTGACATTGCTACCCGGTGGGATGTCGTTTTTGATGGTAAACGTAATCCCGTCATAGGTCAGCTGATTATTCTTATACGTTAGGGTCGTTCCGTTAATGGTTACCTGACCGTCGACGGCCTTTACGGCTGAATTTCCAGTGGCACCACTTAGGTTTCCTGCCGGAAAGTCATTCTGCGTCTCATTGACCGTGCCAGCTGCCAGATTTAGTATATTCGAAGGGTTTGATAGATTCGCAATGTTAATAGTTGTCGCTGCATCTTTAGAAGTAAACACAATCGCCTGGTCACCACTGGAATAGCTGGCTGTCACTCCTGTTTTAGCAGCTAAAGCATTGATTTTTGAAATGGAGCTGCGGATCGAATCCTGTGCGGTCAGGTCAATTGTTTCTCCATTCAAGCTAAATTGAAATCCGTTTCCAGCTCCTAATTCACTTGTTTCACTGGGAAGTGTTGTGGAAGCGAATTTTACTGAAGAAGGTGTCCCCGGCTGATACGGTGTGGCAGCCGAAATAACATACTCACTTCTGCTCGGTATGCCTGCCAGCGTTACGTCTACCTTACTGCTATCTGATGAAGTCAGTTTACTTTTGGTAAAAGTAGACTCTAATCGAAGACTTTCCATTGAAGTACGTAAATCCAGGAATTTCGTATTCACCTCTCGATAGGCATCTACTTTCCATTCTGTCTTGGTTTTATTTTGGAAAACTTTATTTAGTTGTGCCTTTTCCGCGTCCATTAATTTTTTAACAAGTGTTTCGGTATCGATTCCTGATGCCAAACCAGAAAAACGAAGATTGTTTGTGATCATCCTGCCATCCCCCGAACCATTTAAAGTATCTACTATGGTTAACGACATTTTCGGAAGAAGCGTTGAATGAAAAGAAGGGCTGATTCTCGCGGAATCAGCCCTTCTTTTTACTAGTTAATTGTCTTATTCACAATTTCTGTTACCCGAATACCAAAATACTCGTCAATGACAACGACTTCACCTTTGGCGACTACTTTTCCGTTGATTAAGAGGTCGACCGGCTCACCTGAGACACGGTCCAATTCAATAATCGAACCTTGTGAAAGCTCTAAAATTTCATTTATTTTCTTTTTGGTTCTCCCTAATTCAACGACTATTTCTAAATTAATATCCATCAAGAGATCCATATTGACGGATTCCTCATTGTCCTTTTTAGGGGGTTTTTCTTCTAAATCCTTAAATAAAAACGGTTTTGTTTCTTCTTTCGTGTCCCCTAGTAATGCCGCTAATTCTTCTTGTGAGATTTTCCCATCATGACTCATCTTTTTTACCCTCTTTTTCAAAAACAGTTTCGATTTCTGCTGCTAGACGCGTCTTTTTCACACCTGGTTTGACTAAGAATTTGACGTCTTTCCCAACCATCGCTTTTAATGGTTCCTCATATAGCTGCTCGAGCTGAACGATATCACCCACACTCAACGCTAAAAATTCCTCAATCGTAACATTTGAACGGCCTAGTTCAACGATTACCGGAATTTCAAGCTCCTGCAGCTTTGATTTTAATAAATTGGATTCCTCTGGACTATTGGTTTTATTGCGGTTTGAAAACAATTGATAGGACGACAATTTGGGCAGAAATGGCTCTAAAATAATATAAGGAATGCAAATATGCATTAATTCCGATATTTCACCAATTTTTATATTAAAAGCAATCACAATCACCGTTTCATTGGGAATCGCTACTTGTAAAAACTGGGGATTGGTCTCAATTTCAACCACCTTTAAATTCACATTCATTAAATCTTTCCATGATTTTTGTAAATTTTCCACGAAGCCTTCAAATAGTTTATGGAGAATTTTATTTTCGATTTGGGTTAAGGTTGTTTTTTCTTCAGTGAAAGCAGGCAGATCCCGGCTGCCTAATAACCGGTCAATAATCGCAAAAGCCATCTGGGACTTTAATTCCATAATCATGCGGCCCTTTTCCGGGGTCTCAAAGATATTCAAAATGGTGAACGGTGGAAGTTGTTTAATAAACTCTTCATAGATCATCTGGTTAACGGACAACACGTCCACTTGAACAATCGTCCTTAATTGCGTGGAAATGGCGGATGCCAGCTGGTAGGCAAAGTTATCATGAATGCGTGTTAAGACACGTACTTGCTCCATGGACAACCGCAGTGCTTTTTTAAAATCATAAACTTTTACGTCATTGCTATTTTCATAAAGTTTCATCGTGTTTTCCTCACCGCCGTAAAATCATTCAAAGGGAAAGTGGAACGTAGAAGTAGTTAACTTTCCCCTTAAATACTAACACTTTGATTTAATGATGGTCTAGAGTTAATTAAATGTCCCTATGAATCTATTAACGTTTTAAATTCACAAGTTCCTCTAAAATAGAGTCTGAAACTGTAATAACCTTAGCGTTTGCTTGAAAACCACGCTGGGCAATAATCATTTCTGTAATTTCTTCTGAAAGATCAACATTGGACATTTCAAGCTGACCGGAGACGATTTGGCCGGCATTATTATCTTGGCGTTTACTGATCAGATTATCGATATTGGTTTCACGATCAGCATTCCCTGTTAATTCATACATTGATCCGCCTACTTTTTTCAACCCGGCAGGATTGGATACAAGCGCAGTACCGATTGTAGCAATATCAGTTGTCGTCCCATTTGCCGCTATCCCTCTTACAACTCCATTAAAATCAATCGTGTAGGAAACATACTGATTGGAATCAATGTTAATCGGCTCCACTACGTCTGTCGCAGCATTAAAGCCGAGAACCTTATATCCTTGCGGGGTTACGAGGTCACCATTCGCATCCCTGTCAAAGTTTCCTGCTCGCGTCATATATTTCGAACCGCTGTCGGTTTGAACAACGAAGAACCCATTGCCATCCATATATAAATCAGAAGAAAGGTTTGTTGTTGTCGGACTTCCCGGTGTCTGAATCGTATCAACAGAGGCTGTTTTTACACCTAGGCCAATTTGGACAGGATTAGTCCCCCCTGAATTACCACTTGGAGTTGAACTGCTGCGTACCGTTTGACTGAGCACATCTTGGAACATAATCCGGCTTTTCTTGAATCCGACCGTATTCACATTGGCAATATTGTTACCGATCACATCTAATTTATTTTGGAACCCTTTCATTCCCGATACACTTGAATTTAATGAACGTAGCATTTAGTTACCCTCCTGATTGATCTTAATTTTGTGTAGATATATCTTTAGCTGAATGAATCATTCCCACAGGAACATCTTGGTCATCCACTTGATAATAGAGTTGATTATTGTTTTGGATAATTCCTTTGACAACACCACTTTCGGACTGGCCTGTTATTTCATCGGCCCAGGAAACTTCTTTGTTGATCATCGTAGAATACCGGCTAATATCTAGCTGTTGGCTGCTAATAAATTGATTAAAGGCTTGATTTAAATTTGAAATTTGTTCCAGCGTGCTAAACTGCGCCATTTGCGCAATCATCTCGCGATCTTCCATGGGCTGGGTTGGATCTTGGTTTTGCAGTTGTGTTGTTAAGATTTGAAGGAAAAGGTCTTTATCCATCTGGTTCTGCTGCTTGGTTTGTTTTGTGTTCGCTGTTGTCATATTTATGGAATTAATCGAGTTCATCTTGGTATCCCCTTTTTAAGCGAGTATATTGATCGTGTTTTGCGTTCCAGTGTGTTTGTAGTCATCAATAATCGAATGCGTTTGATAAAAATCATCGACATTGATTTTCTTTTTCGCAAACCGTTGCTGTGATTGTTCCTGCCGCGATTTTTCCTCCTGCTGTGAAAAAGAATGCTGCAACCCGTGTCCGCCGCTTAAGGATATCTCCAGTTTATCGACCTGAAGTCCTTGCTGCTGCAAGGATGAACGCAGTAAAGACATCTGCGATTCTAATGATTCTTTACCAAGCAATGTTTCAGCCGAAAAGTGGGCTGTCACTTGCCCTTTATGAATCGACAACTGCACATCAATATCACCAAGCTTTTCAGGGGTTAACGAAAATTTTGCTTCAATGAACTCAGATGCCTTTTTGAGACTCGCTTGATTCTGGACTAACCCGATGACTTCGGAGAAAACCTGTTGGACTGTCACCTTTGGCATTGGGGTCTGCTCCCCTTTACTAGCAGCTAAAGCCGTTCCGTTAGAATGAAACGATTGAAAGACCACTTCTTTCCCCTCAAACTTTGGCTGAAATTCAAAATCAGGCTTTGAGGTATTCTCGGTTTGCTTCAAGGAGAAAGTAGGTTTGAGCACATCCTCGGCCGCTTTCTTCTCTGTTTGGACAGTCATGTCTGCATCCTTTGCTGGCAATGCCAATTCCGTGAGCAGTTTAGCTATTTTTTCAAAGCTGATCGTTTCCTGCTGCTGTTTCATTTTATCTAAGGCTGTTTCTATTTGTTTAAGACTTCCTGGATCAATGTCTTGTTTAAATAAGAAGCTAATAAAAGCCAGCAGATCATCTCTTGTCTGTTGCTCATCGTCCGTTTGTTCTTGCTGGTTATTTTCTATGCCTGCTAATGGTATAGATTCCTTAGGCTGCTCATGAAATGCCTTATACAAGTTGTTCACTATGCTAATAAGATTGTTAGATGAATCCTGTCCCGCCTCTTGTTTGAATTCATTCAATATCTCCAAGAATGAACCGGCTGTTTGCTCGTCTTGTTTAGTACTGCTAGTTTTATCTGAAACTTTGGGTGGACTTGGATTCAGTGCGGCCGGTGAAATCACTTATTTTTCTCCTTTCAAGTAAAGGATTAATGTTATAAAAATATTTTAACAAAGTATTCCGATAGGATTTACCTCATATTAGAAAAGGTGTAAAATAGTAGAAAAGATGTCATAATACAGGAGCGTTAAAACTATGAGCATAGGTCCCGTATCTTCAGACTGGTTTAAAAATATAGCTCTACTTTCTATATCGACCAATCTACCAAAGTTGACTAGTGCAAATCAGCAAATTTCTAACAAAGATTTTTTTCAAGCTATTTTACAATCTGTCTTAAGTGAGCAGGAATCGGCTAAGCTTCCCGAACCCCAGCTTTCAAAGAGCAGTTTTATGTCTGGCCTCTCTCCCGTCCTTGGTAACCTAAAAGATTATTCACATATTCTAGAATCAGCCAAGAGCTTAGATTTTTCAGAGGTGCCTGCAGCGAAATTAAATTCCAATTTAAAAGGGAAATTAAGCAATCACGGAGAAACGTTCCTTGCAGCGGGAAGAAAATACAATATGAACCCGAATCTGCTAGCCTCAATCGCCATGCACGAAACGGGGAATGGTACCTCCCCGGCAGCAAACGAAAAAAATAATATTGCCGGAATGATGGGAAAGAATGGCCTAAGAAGGTATGCTTCAGTTGAGGAAAGTATTTTCGATATGGCCCGTAATCTACGACATAATTATGTAGATAAGGGAATCGATACGATTGCAAAGATCGGTGCTAAATACGCCCCAGTTGGCGCGGATAATGACCCCACCGGGTTAAATAACAATTGGGTAAAAGGTGTCAATAATTTCTTCGGTACCCTTGCATAAAAAAAACACCAGCATTGGTGTTTTTTTATTGCAGAACCCCGTCTTTTTCCACAGTATTTTCCAAGAAAAAGAGTTAAAAGGATGTCCCAAAATATTTTTGGAACATCCTCTTTTTTATTCAACTATTTTTTTGTTCCCTGTGCTTGATTTTGAATGACATCAACGGTTGTGCTTCCTACAACCAGAACGCCATCCACCATAGCGCGGAAGACTAATAGTTCTTTGGATTCATCCCAAACAAAGTCTTCCCGATCAAATTTAAATTGACCTTTCTTGGCTTGATTTTCTAATCCCTTGCTATCGTTAAGAGCATGGACGTTATTAATAGTGGCTGTTGCTAAGTCGACTTTTTCAAAGCTGTACCCTTTAGGTAATGTTGCTCTTACTGTAAAGTCCCCTTTGTTTCCATTGATGACTTTTGGTGTCACTTCAATGGTAGCTTGGATATAGGTAGAGACTGTTTTTTCCACAACCGTTTTTAATCCCGCATTGTCGATAGCTGTTATTTTAATGGTATTCACGCCTGGCTTGTCTAATGTAACTTTTCCAGTTGTGTTTTTAACTCCATTTACTTCAACATAACTTTCCTTGATACCGGATAGATTATCTGCTGCTTTATAAGTAAGGTCTAAACTTGCACCAAGTGCATATTCCGTTGGGAAGTCGGCTTTAATCGTTGGTGCTGTTTTATCCACTTTTACATGAACTGTGTTAATCGCTTCCATGTTACCGGCGTTATCCACACTATTAAAGACCACGGAATGGATACCTTCTGAAGTGATTGTAAAGCTTGTACCTTCGGCAAGAACTGCTCCATCGACAGCATGGTAGGTTGCCTTCACACCGCTTAATTCATCAGTTGCTGTAAGCTTAACATTCACATCTTCTGTGTACCATTGATCCTCAACATTACTTACTGTGACTGGACCTGTTTTATCTGTTTTTAGATTGACAGACTGCTTGTCCTCGATATTCCCGGCCTTGTCTTCACTGTAAAAAGTAACTGTATGAACGCCTTCTGGTTCTACAGTAAAGCTTGTGCCTTCATTGAATTCCGAACCGTCAATAGAATAGTAAGTTGTTTTTACGCCGCTTAAATCATCCGTTGCGGTCAACTCGACGTTTACTGCATCTGTGTACCATTGATCTTTTACATTGCTTACAGTGACTGGTGCCGTTTTATCTACTTTTATTTCTACTGTGTGTTTGTCTTCGATATTGCCAGCATTGTCGACACTGTAAAAAGTAACCGTATGTGTGCCCTCTTTTTCGATGGTGAAGCTTGTGCCTTCATTGTTTTCGGCACCGTCGATAGAATAGTAGGTTGTTTTTACACCGCTTAGATCATCCGTTGCTGTCAGTTCAACATTAGCTGCATCTGTGTACCATTTATCCTCGACATTGCTTACTGTGACCGGTGCCGATTTATCTACTTTTACTTCTACTGTCTTTTGTTCTTCGATATTGCCAGCATTATCGACACTATAAAAAGTAATATTATGTGTACCTTCTGTTTCGATAGTGAAGCTTGTACCTTCGCTGTTTTCAGCACCGTCAATAGAATAGTAGGTGGTTTTTACTCCGCTTAAATCATCCGTTGCGGTTAGTTCAACGTTCACTGCTTCTATGGACCATTGATCTTTTACGTTGCTTATAGTGACTGGAGCCGTTTTGTCAACAACTACTTGAATTGTCTGATTTTCTTCAAAATTTCCGGCCTTGTCGACACTGTAGAAGGTAACTTTATTAACACCTTCTTGGTCAACCACAAAGCTGGTTCCTTCTTTAAAATCAGCACCATTTACAGAGTAGTAGGTTGCTTGGACTCCTGAAAGGTCATCTGCTGCGGTTAATTCAACTTCATGATTAGCTTTAATATCTGCTGTAGTTTTTGGTGCTTGTTTGTCAACTTTCACTTCAACCGTTTTTTCTTCTTCAACATTGCCAGCATTGTCCACGCTATAGAAAGAAACCGTGTGAATACCTGGTTCCTCGATTGATAACGCTGAGCCTTCGGCAAAAGCAGCGTTATCAATCGAATAATAGCTTGCTTTTACTCCGGATAGATCATCCTCGGCTGTTAGTTTCAAATCAATCGTGTTTTTGTACCAATGCGCATCGGCATTGATCTTCGTTTCCGGTGCCTTTTTGTCGATTTTAACATCAACTGTTTTCACTTCTTCAACATTTCCAGCATTATCCACACTGTAAAAAGAAACAGTGTTTACGCCTTCTTGGTTGATTGTTACTTGTGTTCCTTCTACGAATTCTGAATGGTTAATAGAATAATAGGTGCTCTTTACACCGCTTAAATCATCTGTTGCAGTTAGCGTGACAGATTCATCCTCTTTTGACCATTTCCCATTGGTGTCAGCAGCAGTAACCGGTGCTGTAACATCAGAAGGTTTGTTGATCTCCACTTCAACCGTTGCATAGTCAATTGATTCTACTCCATCTTTGGTAACTGGAACGATTAAGTACTCGTGAGTGCCTTGTTCTTCTGGAGTATCGACTGTAATGGTTGGATCTGTTGTTGTTCCAACTAGTACACGTTCTCCGTCTACTTCTTTGTAAACATTGTATTTGTCTGCTTCTTTTACAGGTTCCCAGGTAAAAGTGACGGAATCACCTTTTACTTCTGGCGCACTTGGTTTTGGTGCTGGAAGTGCTGGAGATACTTCTGCCACAACAACATTAGAATATGCTGATTTTCCGAAACGATCGGATTTGGCTAGAACCACGTATTCGTGTTTGCCCTGTTCTAAATCCTTAACAGAGTAACCTGTTTTCGTGCTAGTACCAATTAATGTTGGTTCTCCATTTACTAATTTATAGACTTCATATTCGGTTGCATAAGGAACAGATGACCAGCTAATGATAGCACTAGTTGCTGTATCCATTGTTAATATAGCCCTGGGTGCTTGCATTTCTGGGAAATCGACGGTTATATTGTATGACTTTGGCACAGACTCACCAAAACGGTCACTCACCGAAACAATCTCGTATGTGTAATCCCCTTCAGGAAGATTGCTGATATAATAGGACCGACTTGTTGTAGTTGCAAGTAATTCCTTTTTACCATCTACAATCTGATAAACTTGATAATTATTAGCATATTTTACTGAAGACCACATTAACATTACATCGTTCCCATTATAAAAATAGGAGGAGATAGTGTCCGGCGGAAGCATCTCAGGGTAATCAATCGTTACATTGATTTTGCTCCCTTCTTTTCCTTCTCCAAACCTATTACTATAAGAAGTTACTTCATAAACATTTTGTCCTTCTGAAAGGTTTGCAATATATTGGCGTGTATTGATTGTATTGGTGATAAGCTTTCTTTCGCCATCCACTAATTGATAAACATTATAAGAATCTGCAAAAGCAACTTCCTTCCAGCTTAGAGTAGTATTATTAATATCGTAAATATAGGAAGATAAGTTCTCTGGCGCGGCAATAACAGGGTACACAACATTTACAACAATAGTACTCGCAGTTGATTCCCCATATTTATCATTGTAAGAGGTCAATTCGTATGTATGCTGTCCCTCTGTAACATTGGTAAATGATTTACTTATTGTGGTCCCTGTATTCAATAAAACCCTTTGACTATCTTTTACTTCATAAATTTTGTAGCTATTTGCAAATTCGACGGCATTCCACTTTAACGAAACATCATTACCGTTAAATATAAGAGATGTTACTCCGCTTGGTGGCTGCATGTTAGGATACTTAATGACAACATCAATCAATGTTGAAAATGAAGACTCTCCTGCACTGTTAACAGCAGTAACAGCATAAGTATGAGTGCCTTCTGTTACAGTTGGAAAATAACGATTAAGGTTTGAAGTTTGAGTTATTTGAACTTTATTTTCACCTTGAATTTCATATACTCGATAAACCGTTGCTCCCGTAACTGCATCCCATCTTAATATAACATTATCAATTCCATCTAAAGTAGAACGCAAATTCGTTGGTGCAGTTGGAATACTTGCAGCCAATGCCGAAGTAATTGGTGAGATCAACTGAAATAATAGAACAATTAAAACGAAGAAAGATAGTTTCTTCTTATTTTTTCGCATTTACTTAACCTCCTTCACATTTCTATAAAAAAGCATACGTAGCTTAAAAAGAAGTCTCTTCTTACAAAGAGACTTCTTTTTAATTATTTTTAACTAGTTATTAACCACGAAGAAGCTGTAATACACCTTGAGGTTGTTGGTTAGCTTGTGCAAGCATTGATTGTGCAGCTTGAGAAAGGATGTTATTTTTCGTGAATTGCATCATTTCATTTGCCATATCAACATCTCTTAAGCGAGATTCAGCAGCCGTTAGGTTTTCAGAAGAAGTTCCTAAGCTATTAATGGTATGCTCTAAACGGTTTTGAATAGCCCCTAATTTAGAACGTTCAGACGAAACAGTGCTAATGGCACCATCTAATACTTTTAATGCATTTTCGGCACCAACTTCACTCATTAGCGAGATATTGACTCCATCCTTCTTAAGACCTAAAGCAACCGAATCCATTGCGTTAATACCAATTTCTAAAGTTTGGCCAGAGTTTGCTCCAACATGGATAGATACAGTATTGTTAGATGAGCCTACTGTAATCGTAGATTCATCTCCTGCTGCAATTGTGTCCTTAAAGGATAATTGTAGATTAGAAACTTTAACGACTGAGTTGGATCGAACTGCAATCTTTCCATCACCAACCTCATCGCCATCACCGTTAATGTCTACACTTGCGATATAGTCATCCTTGTTTCCTGCTACCTGAATTTGTTCCAATCCTTTATTATAGCCGCCGTTCATTTCATTATTAAAGTCAGAGCGGACAATGCCCTCTGAAGAAGAAGCGGTGATTGTTATAGAGCTAATATCGTTTGCAGCACCAGATTGGCCTGTAATAACCAATGAGTTTGCAGCAGATGCAGGCTGATCAAGACCCCTCGCATCTACGTCAGCAGTAAATTTACCACCAGTTGTATCCATCGATACATCTGCAGCCCCTAATGTATTTTTTACTGAAGACATAAAGTCATCTAATGTGCTTTCAGCAGTTACAACGTATACTGAATTTTTCACTTCTCCACCTACAACGGCTGAAAGAGAAATTTCATCACCAACTTGGAGACCATAGTTGCTAGTACCATCACCAAGGTTTGTTAATTTTGTTGTCCCTGTAACAGATCCAGGAGTTGTGCCATTGTGGTCCATTAGTTTACCTGTTTGCCAAATGGCAGCTGTGGCGTCTGCTAAAGGTCCAGTTGTAGTAACCGTCGTTGTGCCCGCTGCAGCAGTAGCAGATGCCACTACATTATCCACGGCACCGCCAGTTGACTGTGCAAATTTAGCAGTTTTAGAAATATCACCATTTAGGATTTTGAAGCTGTTAAATTCAGTATCACTAGCAACACGATCGATTTCATCGATTAGTTGGTTAACCTCTGTTTGGATATTTTGTTTATCCTGTGTCGTTGAAGTTCCGTTGGCTGCTTGGTTAGCTAGTTCACGAACACGTTGCAGGATGCTGTGTGTTTCGTTCATTGCACCTTCAGCTGTTTGGATTAAAGAGATACCGTCTTGAGCATTACGAGAAGCTTGATCCAAGCCGCGGATTTGCGCTCTCATTTTTTCAGAGATTGCTAGACCAGTTGCATCGTCAGCTGCACGGTTGATCCGTAAACCTGAAGATAATTTTTCTAAGTTCTTTGATGCTGAAGCAGAGTTTGAGCTTAATTGATGATAGGCATTTAATGCGGAAATGTTGTGATTGATTCTCATTTTTAATTTTCCTCCTAGTCATTTATGTATAGCTTGTTTTCTTGTCTTTCTACTATTTATTAACGACCGTTTTACTAGAATGGAGAGAGGAAATAAAGCTTTTATATAAATATTTGTTAAATAAACAGTTATTTTATTAAACAATAGATCTGCGAGATTTGAGTTTGGCGGAATAAATCTGAAAGTCGGCGGGATTCTGTTAAATTTTGGCGGAATTATTATGGGAATCTGCGGAATCCCAGACTAATTCGGCGGAATTAATCAAATAATCAGCGGAATCCCCCAATATTATTCAACGGACCTCAACCAAACCCCCAAACAAAAAAAGCACCCCGAAAATATTTCGGAGTACTTATCGTAAAAAATCCACCAACGTTTGCTGGATGGCCCTCGCACCGGAAGACAACGCTGCATTTAGAATCGTTTGTTGGGTTGTAAAGTTCGTAATAATCTCTGCCAAATCTGCATCTTCTGTTTTCGAGAGCATGGATTTGGTAGAAAGCTCAGTTTGATCTAAGCGGTTGACCATCATTTCTAATTGATTCACATTCGAGCCGACAATAGAACGGTGAGCAAGGAGATTGTCCATTTGTTTATCCAAATGATTCAAATATTGCTGAGGATCCTTCCCCGCTTCAAGTTCGCTTGCAATTTTATCAATTGTTTCAGTTAAATTTAATCCACCCGATTGGAAATTGAAAATGTCTGTTCCATTGACATTGACCTTCATATAAATGCCCTGGCCGACATTCCAAGAAAGTGGATCACCGTTTGTACTGACAAACCCGCCATTTTCAAAGGGTGCGGTATCTGTAGCAGTTCCGGCAAACAAGTAGCGGTCGCCCAGTCTCGCGTTAGCAATCTCGCCAAGATTTCCTTTTAATGACTTTAATTCCATCGCTATCGTTTCTAAGCTATCCTGATTATTCACACCATTGCTGCCTTGAACCGTAAGCTCCCGCACTTTTTGCAGAACTTGAGTGACATCATCAAGTGCCCTGTCTGTTGTGTCCAGCCAATTCAAACCATCTTCAGCATTGCGTTTGAATTGTTCTGTTTCCGTTAACGCAGACCGATAAGACATCACTTGTACCGATTTCACAGGATCGTCAGAAACTTTATTGATGGCTTTGCCGGAGGCAATTTGTTCCTGATAACGACTCATCGCCCGATAATTTGTTTGGATACTTCTTACGACCTGCGTGCTTAACATATTTTGCGTTATTCGCACTCCATTCACCTCCTAAATTCCGACTCTTCCAGTTCCATTGATTAACTTATCCAGCACTTCATCCATCACGGAAATATATCGTGAGGCCGCATTATAGGATTGCTGGAATTTCACCATATTCGTCATTTCCTCATCAATCGAAACCCCTGATACAGACTGTCTTTTGTTCTCTGCTTGCTGCACTAAAATTTCCGAGTTGTTTTTCATCTGATTGGCTTCTTGTGTCTTAATTCCGATATCGCCCACAATCGTCCGATAGAAGTTATTCAGCGATGTCGATTGACCGGCAAAAGCGACACTCGTAAATTTTAAGTTATTCAGTGCATTGGCATTCCCTGCATCACTGACATTAGCCTGCCGAGCAGCTGCGATCTTATTTAAAGATGCAATGATAAGCGGATTAACCGTTATTTCACCCGCCGTTCTAGGATCGCTTGTACTCCCCTTTGCGACAAAAAAAGGAATCCGGTCAAGTACTGCATTCGGGTCATTTTTTCGATTTTGAATGTCATCTAAATTCATTGCACTTACATCCGTATGAATTTGATTCACTTCCCGGCTAAATACCGCCACAAGCTCATTGATTTTCGTCATAAAGGACGGGATATCTTGAGTTAACGATTCAACCATTCCGGCGATTTCGCCTGATTTTAATGAAACACTGTTCCCGCCCACTGAAATTTGATTGCTAATAGGATCAAATGAAACCGAGTAATTTTTATCGCTGGCGACTACATACTCTTGTCCTACTAAAATATCAACCATTCCATTGGCGGCTGGCTTCACCTGAATATCAGCCATTTTGGAAATTTGATCAACGAGCAAATCCCGTTGATCCAATAAATCATTCGGCTGCTGTCCACTTGCCGTAATTTTAGCAATTTGTAAATTTAATTCACTGACTTGCTTTGTTACATTATTCATCTCTTGCATTTTAGTAGTCAGTTGATTTTGAAGGTCGGTACTTAAATGATCCATAGAATCAGAAACTTGATTAAAGCGGCCAGTCAAGGCATTGGCATTCGAAAGCAGGGCGGCACGTGCTGCTAAACTATCCGGTTCCTTTGAAAGATCCTCCCATGATTGCCAAAAGCGATCAAAACTGGCTTGGATTCCATTATCGCCAGGCTCATTCAGTGTTTCTTCTATCTTCGAAAGCGTGTCGTGCTTTACATTCCAATATCCTTGCTGTTCATTTTGACTGCGAAACTGTCCATCTAAAAAAGAATCGCGAATCCGATTAATTTCTTTTGTTTCGACGCCAGTGCCGATCTGCAAGGGGCCGTTTCCTACATTCATACCCGGGTAGGAAAGAGGATTCGTGGCTTGCGTGATTGCGCTTTGCCTTGTATATCCCTCTGTATTGGCATTGGCGATATTATGTCCGGTTACACTCAGTGCCGTTTGTTGGGCAAAAATGGCTCGTTTTCCAATTTCAAGCCCATGAAATGTAGAACGCATTTGGTTTCCTCCTTGCTGTATCGTTGAAGTTTCTACACTTTAGCATCAAAGAAACTCCTTGATTGAGTATGGTCTCTCGGGTAATTTTTCGAAGCCGAATAGGTGATAGATGGTTCTTGCGGCTGCGTGAATAGGGCCATCATACTATTAACATAAACGAGCGATTTTTCAATCAGTTGTTGGTTGATCTCATGCTGATCCACTAATTCCTTTAATTTCGCTCTTAAGCTGGTTTGATAGAATAACAGCTCTTCCTTTTCTTTGACCGAGGAACTGTTATCAATAATCTGAGTCAAGGAAAGAGATTGATAGGAGAGCGTTTCAGCTTGTCTTTTTTCCTCCAGCCAGCTAATCTCCTTCAATAAAGCCGATTCCCTTGGGAAAATTGACAGCAAATCTTCAGGCTCGCCCTTTATAATGGCTGCTTGTTTTTCCTTCCCCACTGCCAATAAATTTTCATATACCAAGATCATCTCTTGTAATATGGCTTTTAGCGGTTCATGGCTGGTCATTCTTCCGTCCCTCTGCTCCAGTTAACTAGCAATTTTTCAGCAATCTTTTCACTATCCACTTTGTAGGTGCCAGTTTGGATTTGTTCCTTCAATGCTTGAATTCGTTGTTGTCTTTCCACACTTATTTTTTCTTGTGCCGCCTGAGAGAACTCTACCTTATCTACTTGTACTTTTTTATTAACATCCTGAGGCTGTGTTTTACTAATGTTATTTTTATAGGATTGAAGGCCTTGTAATCGACTAAAGTCATTAATTTTCATCAGTACTACCCCTTTCTATTTCCAACTTTCCGAATCAAAGTCTATCTACTAGTTATTATCGACATTTTACCAAGAAGTGTTTAGGAAAAACAGACGAGAATCCTCTTTATTTTAATGGAGAGATGATAGTCCGCCCTCTTGAATAAACCCCTCGAGCTTTTCTATCATAATTCATTACTATATGTTGTTAAATATATCCCTTAAAATTCGTAACAATAGACTGTCTTTGGTATACTATATGTATGAATAAGTCCACTATCAAACATGCCCGTACTTGTGTATATAATGTCAACTACCATATTGTTTGGTCCGTAAAATATCGAAAAAAAGTACTTACAGCTGAAATTGAAGATTACCTAACGGATCTATTTCAAGAGATCGGAAAGGAGAAAGGGTTTGAAGTCGTTTTGGCGGAAATGGGGGAAGGGGACCACATCCATGTATTTGCTTCGGCTCATCCCAAAGTAGCCCCATCGTATATCGTTAAGATGTTAAAAGGCATTTCCGCACGCAAGCTGTTTATGAAATTCCCTGAACTGAAACAGCATTTATGGGGTGGACATCTTTGGAATAGCAGTTTTTATCTTGAAACCGTTGGCTCCATTTCTGAAGAGGCCATTAAAAAGTATATCGAAAACCAAAAGAAAGGCGGTTAAGTCTATGATGCGTACCTACAAATTTCGCATCGAACCGACCAAAGACCAGCGACAAAAAATCGATGAAACGCTCATGTATTGCAGAAGGCTGTATAACGCTTACTTGGAACAGCGGTTGATCGCCTATAAAAGGTGTGGGATTTCCCTCTCTTATTACACACAAAAGAAAGAATTGCCTCCATTGAAAACCGCTTGTCCAGAATTTAAAACCGTTCATTCACAAGTTCTCCAAAATGTAGTTGAGCGCCTTGATAAAGCCTTTCAGTCTTTTTTTCAAAGAATCACAAACGGGGAAAAGAAACCAGGATTCCCCCGTTTCAAAGGCTCAAATCGATATCATAGCTTCACTTACCCTCAAAGCGGCTTCTCTCTTCATGGAAACTATATCAAACTATCCAAAATCGGTAATATTCGAATCAAACTCCATCGCCAGATCACTAGAAAGATCAAAACCTGTACGGTTGTATCTAAAAACGGTAAATATTTTGTTTGTCTATCCTTTGAGGAAGAACCGCAGGAGTGTCTAGGAAATCAAAAAATGGTAGGAGTGGATCTGGGAATTAAGAATCTGGTTACGACATCAGATGGTCAATTCTTTCCCTCACCCAAATTTTTAAGAAAATCGGAACGTCAATTGAAACGCCTTCAGCGAATCGTTTCTAAACGTAAAAAAGGTTCGAACCGCCGAAAAAAAGCAGTGAGGTTATTGGCTAAAAAACATGAATACATTGCCAATCAGCGAAAGAATAATGCTCATCAAGTAAGCAGGCAGTTGGTAAATCAATATGATGTGATTGCCTTTGAAGATTTGAAAATTGAAAATATGTTAAAAAACCATCATTTGTCCGAAAGCATTGGTGACGCCGGTTGGAATCAACTGATTACCTATACGACTTACAAGGCTGAAAGTGCTGGTAAGCGTGTCGTGTTGGTGGATCCCAAAAACACAAGTCAGGAATGCTCCAACTGTCATGAAATAGTGGCCAAGCCATTGAGTGAGCGAGTTCATGACTGCCCTTTTTGCGGTTTCCAATGTGACAGGGATGTAAACGCAAGCATTAATATACTCCATCGAGCAATGAATTAACATCATAAACTATTATGGGCTAGGAACTAGCCTTCGTGGAGAGGACGGCAATAGTCGACTTAAAGAAACGAGAAGCTCTCCAATTAATTGGAGAGAGGTTCACTCCTAAAAGTCTTTTCATTATTGGATTATAGTGGTAAATTTACAATATTACCAAATGATGAGGGGAGTTCCAATTGATTACCACTTATTTAGCCGCAGGATTATGTGTCTTAATCGTAATTATTATTCTATTACGTCATACCTTCAGGAAAAAAAATACCGTTGAGCCACCAAAGAAAAATAGACGAAACGCCTTTCGTCTCAGCTTATGGGAGCATAAGTGCCGGTTTATTGTGCCTTCCTTCCCTGACAAGATTCTCGATGGCACGATTCGAGATATTAGTATTTCTGGAATAAGACTCATTACGTATGAAGATTTAACAGGTGTGGATGAACTAAATTTGTTCTTTGAATTAGGGGAGCCTTTTTCCTTTGCGGGGAAAATCGAAAGACGAAGAAGACTCGACAACGGATTGTACGACTTTGGCGTCCACTTTGTGGGATTAGACGAAAAGACCGAACAAAAACTATTTAAAATCCTTTGGGATAAAAGCAGGGAGAAGGTTGTACTATAAGAAAAGCGGAAGCGCCCTGGTCAACGGCGTATGGCCTGGAGCTCTCCAACTGAGATAAAGGAAACACGAAGAGCCGGAGGCGATTCGATGTTGACTTATCGTAGGGCGGAGAGCGAAGGACACTAGCCGTTAGGGCGCTGGAGCTGGACTATAAAAGGAAAAAGAGCCGTTGGCTCTTTTTTTAACTTCTAATAATCCCATTCGCTATCCCCATCATTTGGTCGGCAAACGAAATCGACCTTGAATTAAATTGAAAACCACGCTGGGTGGTAATCATATCAGTCACTTCTTTACTCATGTCCACATTAGAGGATTCGATCGCTCCTTGCTGGATGGTCGAGCTGGAATTAGCAAGAATTTCCGCGCCGGCTCCTGTAAAGCGATAGACATTTCCGCCTTCATTCACTAATTTCTGAGGATTAACAAAATCGACAATCCCAATTTGCTGAGCAGAGTTGGCAATCATTCCGGCCTCATTCACCGAAAAATCGCTGTTATTTGGTATTTCGACGGGTTGGTTGTTTTTGTCTAATAAAAAGTACCCTTCTGCGTTAACTAAGCGGTAGGTCCCATTGTTCGTTGGACTTTGCTGAAACGAGCCATTTCTTGTGAAGAATGTTTCCGTGCTGCCGCCCTGCTGTTTTCCCACTTGGAAAAAGCCTTGTCCCGTAATCATTAAATCCAAGGGATTATCTGTTGCTTTTGCCATTCCTTGATCTAAAATCATTTGCGTCCCGTTCATATGAACACCAAAACCAACCCGAATTCCGTTTGGAGTCAACCGGCCTATTTCCCGATTCGCTGCTTTTTGGTTTTCAATTGAAATCGCTAAGTTTTCCTCGAAGGATGCCTCTCTTCGCTTAAATCCGGCTGTTTGGGAATTGGCAAGATTATTGGCTATCGTATCGAGCTTTTTTTGATAGGAGTTTAAGCCACTCGTGGCAATATAAAGCGAACTATTCATGTGTTATTCCCTCCTACACTTTTCCCACAGAATTTAATAACTCCAGCGAACGGTCGTAAGCCTGGAGCACTTTTTGATTTGCTTCGTAAAGGCGCACGTTCTCCATCATATTGGTCATGGTCATCGTCGGATCGACATTTGAACCTTCAATCACTTTATGGTGCAGCTGTACACCTTCAGGTAATTCGGTCAAAAATGGCGGCTTTTGACCATCCAATCTGAAGACTCCATTGCCTTCTTTCACCAAATCATTAGGATCTTGCACTTGAACTAATCCAATCGTGTCGATGACTCGTCTAGCAGTCGGGTCGTCTGGATTCACAATAATATCGCCCTTAGCATTAATAGAAACCTCACTTGAAGCTAGTGAAGGATCAGCCAGAATCGGTTGTCCTTGCTGGTTTAGCACCTTATTCCCCTCTAGCGTCACAAGCTGTCCTGTTTCATCGACTGTAAACCGTCCATTCCGTGTGTAGCGAATATCACCGGCTGCATTGGTAACGACAAAGAAAACACTCGGCTTTTGTCCATTTTCGAGCGGCAAAGCTCTGTCATCAATCGCTACATCAAACGGATTATTGGTTGTCACCAAATCTCCCTGAAGAAAACTCGAAATATTTTCTTGGGCATAAACACCCTGCTGCATGGACCCAATAAACGAAAATCCAGGTGCATTTCCGACAGGACTCGTTTTCGAATCATTAATTCTCTCGAGAAAAACTTCGGGAAAAGCTCGTAATTTCGTATCTACCTTTTTGTAACCAGGTGTTTCGATATTGGCGAGATTATTGGTTAACGCTTCTTGCCGCCTTTGTAAGGCAATCATTCCGGAAGCTGCTGTATCAATCCCTCTAAGCATAGTCACCCTCCTCTTTACTGAATGAGTAATTCCGTTGTATACACATGAGAAATTTTTCCGTCGGTGAATCGCTTATTTAATTGATTTTTCACCTTTTCCTCGAAGGCATCAATATTTTTAAAATCTTCCTTTTTCGATTGCGAGAGGATTTTGATAATGTCACTTTCGATAATCGGAATGATTTTTTCGGCTTGCTTCTTCGTATCCTTTGAATCTAGTTCAATCGAAAACTTCACTTGAATTAGGTTTTCTGAATTAAGATTTGTGCTAATTTGGTTGGTCATAATCGTTTGATCAGCCAGTTTATCCATGGTCGCGGCTTCCGCTTTGGCTGGGTGTGTTTTCGTATATTGGTAGTAATATAGACCGCCGGCAATTAATGCAATAAGTGTCACACAGGTGAAAAAAACTTTTTTAAATTTTTTCATTATGCCCTCCTCTGTTGCTCCAATAGGGAACTCACAAGTAGAGGTCAACTAATAAACCTCTTATTTCCCCTATACTATCTAGTAAACGGATATTTTCATCTTCTCGTTTAACCATTTCTTGAGAAAGTTTTAGCAATTTTGTGTCAACCTCTTTTATTACTTTTAACTTTCGTTCTCTACTAGACGAAGAGGAAAAGGATGTCGTTTCTTCTAAGGAGAGGCCGTATTTTACGACCTCTTGTAAAAAAGATTTTATTAACCGTTTATATTCATGAAGATCTTTTAATGATCGAGACCGGTTCAACCGCTCACCTTGTTTTGTAATCCCCTCCAAAAGGGAGTTCAAATGTTCCTTAGCAACACTCGTTTGTTTTTCGGTCAAAACGTTTTGAAAAGACGTTGATTCTGTTGATTTTGTTTCTTTTTGGGAAAAGGAGATTTCTTTCGGGATAGTAAATCCTTGACCAACTTTCAATCCAAACACCACCATCATGGAAAATATTATTGTCGAAATTTGTAGACTTCAACACAATGAGATTATAAGTTTTCTAGAAAAAAAAGGAAAGGAGAATTTCATGACTACCATTATCGGTCTTATCATTGCACTTATTGCCATTGGGGTTGGAATGGTGTTAAAAGGGGTATCCCTTAACGCCTTTGCAAACCCGGCCGCTTTTTTAATTATTTTTGGCGGAACCATTGCTGCCCTGCTTGTTTCTTTTCCTTTTAGTGAAATTAAGAAATTCCCTAAATTATTGCAAATTGCCTTTTGGGAGCCCAAGCTGCCCACGCAAAATGAAGTGATCGACATGATGGTGGAATGGTCAATTGTGTCTCGAACAGAAGGTGTCTTAGCCTTAGAAGAAATTGCTGAATCAGTCCAAGATCCCTTTTTAAAAAGTGGCCTGGAAATGATCATTGACGGCAGTGACCGAAAGCAAATGGAAGAAATTTTATTCGAAGAATTAGACGCGGTGGCCGAACGACATAAGGTGGGCAGCTTAATATTCAGCCAAGCTGGCACATACGCACCGACTTTAGGGGTTTTAGGGGCGGTAGTCGGCTTGATTGCCGCATTAGGAAACCTAAAGGATATGGATAAATTGGGCCACTCGATAGCAGCCGCTTTTATCGCCACATTTTTAGGTATTTTTACCGGATATATGTTGTGGCATCCGATTTCCAATAAATTAAAACGGATTTCTAAAAAGGAACAGGACATCAAGGTTATGATGATCGATGGCTTGCTGGCTATCCAAGATGGGTTAACACCTAAATTAGTCGAACGAAAACTAGCTGTGTATTTACCTTCAACGGCACGTTTAAAGCAAGAGCAGAAGCAGGAGGCAATGATCAGTGAAGAAGCGGAGATCGCATAACCACGACGACGAGCATATTGACGAAAGCTGGTTACTTCCCTACGCGGATCTATTAACCTTACTATTGGCGCTGTTTATCGTACTCTTTGCATCTGGGACGATCGATAATGCGAAGCTCCAGCAAATTGCGATTTCGATGAATACCGCTTTAAAAGGCGGAGGGAACAGCCTGATTCTAAAAGAAAATTCAGGGATCTCTAAAGAAGCTGAAAAACAGAAGACAGTGTCACCTAAACAAGAAGAAACAGAGAAATTACAAAGTTTAATGGGACAGATTGAGAATTATATTGATAAACGAGGGTTAAATAAGGTTATCACGATAAAAGATGAACCAAAAGGGATCAAACTTTCGTTGAAAGATGTGATATTATACGAATCAGGAAGTGCCGAGCTAAAGGGAGATTCTCTTAATATTCTCGGTGATCTCTTGGATTTAATTAAGCAAGTGCAAAACCCAATCAGCATCGAGGGCCACACGGATAACGTTCCAATCACGGGCGGCCAGTTCAAATCGAATTGGGAATTATCGTCAGCCAGGGCTTTGTCTGTTCTTTATTTTTTCGAGCAGAAAGGAATTCCCTCCAACAAGTTACAATTTGCTGGTTTTGGGGAACAAAAACCTATATACCCAAATGATACGCTTGAGCATCGGCAAGCGAATCGCAGAGTGGATATTACCATTTTAAAAACAGAATAATGTACAATAGTATGTATGCACTACCAAGGGCAAACTTATTGAAAAATGAGGACGCAAAACTAGAGGGGCCTCTGCCGCACTGGCAAGGCCAGCCAGTTACCATCAAACAAAGGGGATATGATTGATGTCAAAAAGCTATTGGCTCACACCAGAAGAAGCGATTCAAAGAAAAAAAAGAAACAAAATGCTTACTTATGTTTATATTATGCTCGGTACTGTTTTATTAAGTGCTTGTGTCACCATACTTGCTAATCACTTATATTAATTAGAAAAGCGGAAGCGCCTGTTATAAATTCTTAAATTTAATCAATTCCATAAATCGTACGATAATGGCAAAACCATTGAAAAATGGTGACGCAAAGCTTAGGGGCTAATGTCACGCTGATGTGATTATGCTTGCCAGCTTCCGAATACTGACTCCAGCGATTTGTGATACTAAGGGGAGTGGAATGATGAATATTAATGTATTTATTTCAAAATCCAAACGCGAATGGCACTTTTTTAGATTACATTATCATCAATTATTACTTGATAGTTGTTTAGATTATAATCTAAAAAGTAAAATAGAAAGAAAAATTGCCTACCATAAAATGAAGATTACCTCACTAGTTTAATAGCAGCCTGCATAAAATAAAAAAACAGTTCCGACAACGCGTCGCAACTGTTTTTTTATTGTGAATGAAATGAACTTAGCGAAGCGTTGATTGGGTTCTGACTCCCTGACGACGTTTCGTTTTTTTCAAGATAGTTAACCCGATTCGATAAAGGCCAATCCCTGCTAATGCCCCTGTGCTGTCGATCAACACATCTTTTGCCTGTGGACCTCTGCCAGCAACAAATATTTGATGAATCTCATCGGAAATCGCATAAAGAACAGAGATGCCCATGGCAAGCAAAAAGCTCTTCCATCCATAAATTCGGCTATTCCTCAACGCAAAAAACACCCAGATAGCCAGCATAAAGTAGATAAAGAAATGCGCATTTTTCCGAACGATATGATCCAATCGATCCATACTAAGATCCGTTACAGAGGAGGTAACACGCTTAACTGTCTCGATCACAACCTTGGTAACTCCCCTGCTGAGCTTATCGGAATGGACAGCAGGCTGTGCGGAAAGATGAAAAATAAGCATCATCCATAGGATCACAATCACCCATGGTAGAATATATTTAAGTTTTTGAAAATAAGACATGTTGAATATCCTTCCTTATGTAACCTTTACATTTACTTTTAATATTACCATACTCATGATTACGACCAAATGGTAAATGATTATTTCAGGCACATAAAATGGAAATTTCCTTGTGTACAGAATGTTCCAACTTACTTTATTGTGATCCTCCATTGAGAGATTGAAAAAACACTAGTATAATGGGAAAATATGAAGTTTAAAAAACAAATACTTTACTAATTTACCGTATAGGAGGAGCACATGAAACAGGAAGGTTCCAGATCCATCGCTCTGCCGCTGACTATTTCCATCATTGCCATCTCGTTTTCGGCAATTTTTGTCAAATGGTCTGACGCACCGGCCTCCATTTTGAGTATGTATCGGATGTGGTTTGCCAGTATCTTAATGGTACCAATCGTATGGAAAAACCGTCAGGAGTTTAAAAAAATCGTTAAAAAAGATTGGTTCTTTTTATTTTTTTCCGGCACTTTTTTAGCGTTTCACTTTATGCTTTGGTTCGGCTCGTTAAAACTAACAACGGTCGCTAGTTCGACCATCATTCTTGCACTGCAGCCAATTGTCTCATTAGTGGGGGGCTTTTTCTTATTTAAGGAAAGAACGACTCCTTCAGCCCTGCTGACCATGGGCATTGCGATTGTAGGAGCCATGATGATTGGCTGGGGCGATCTCGCTTTAAGTCAAGACGCGATTATGGGGGATTTGCTTTCATTCTTCAGTGTAATCTCCGTTGTGGGTTACCTTCTGATTGGCCAATCAATTGTCAAAAAAGTATCGCATTGGATTTATAGCTTTTGTGTATTTTTCTCAGCTGCGATTATTCTGACGATTTATAATGTTGTAGCAGGTGTGGCGGTTACCGGCTACCCAGCTAAGGAATGGGGCATCTTCCTTTTACTTGCTACCGTCCCTACTGTCAGCCATGTCATCAATAACTGGCTGTTAAACTATGTCAATGCGACAACAATTTCAATGAGTATTTTAGGAGAGCCCGTTGGCGCAACGATTTTGGCATTCTTTTTATTACATGAAAGTCTCATGGGCTCGCAAATTTTTGGCGGCCTGCTCGTGCTGCTTGGCGTCTTTTTCTTTTTGAGCCGGCAAAGAATACCCGGCACGCCCGCGAAAAGCGAAGTGCCCGGAGCAGAAATCAACGGACCTATTTAACCAGCCGAAAATCTTTAAAGAAAAAGGGGCTGCCAAATGTCAGTGATCTGACTTTTCGGCAGCCCCTTTCCTTATTTTTTCCTAAAAGTAGTACTTATTTTTTTAAACAAAAGGCACGATAAGCTGTTTCACCGGCATTCGTAATTAACTTCTCCACATTGTCTATTGCCTCTGACAATGGCATCGGTTTGATGACTGTATCTACCACTAAATCAATGCCATGTTTATAAACCTCATGTAAGTCGTAATCAGCGCTGCCAACTATGGCTACAACGGGAATATTGTACTTTTTCGCTACCGTGGCTACTCCGATTGGCGCCTTTCCATTAAGGGATTGATCGTCCATTCGTCCCTCACCTGTAATGACAAGGTCAGCATCCTTCAGTTTTCCTTCTAGGTCGATAATTTCGAGGATTTTGTTGATGCCCCGGTCTAATTTAGCATGACAGAAAGCCATTAACCCCGCACCTAAACCGCCGGCAGCACCTGCTCCCGCTTCATCGACAATATCAATACCCAATTGGTCTTTGATCTTATCTCCGTATTCACAGAGAATATCGTCGAGCACTTTCACATCATCTGCTGACGCTCCCTTTTGCGGTCCATACACATAGGATGCTCCTTTTTCACCACAAAGTGGGTTGGTCACATCGGATAAGGCAATGATTTGTACGTCACCTAATCGCTTATCCAACTGAGTCAAATCGATTGTTTCAATGCTTTTCACTCCATTGGCACCAAAACCAACTTCCTGGCCATTTCGATCTTTAAAGGAACCGCCTAGAGCCTGAACCATGCCAACCCCGCCGTCATTTGTGGCACTACCGCCCAAACCTACATAAATCTGCTTAGCTCCTTGGTCAAGAGCCGACTTGATTAATTCGCCTGTACCAAACGTAGTCGTTTCAAACGGATTTTTTGTTTCCTCATCTACTAAATGCAGCCCCGATGCTTGTGCCATTTCAATAATCGCAATGTCACTGTTAAGCAGTCCGTACTTGGCGTTAATTTTATTTCCCGCTGGACCGATGACATCTACATACCGATATTCGCCCTTGCAGCCAATAACGAGACTATCTACCGTCCCTTCACCGCCATCTGCGATAGGAATTTTGATAATGTCAACCGCTTGATCGAGTGTTCTAATCCCTTTTTCAATAAAATTAGCTACTTCAATGGTGGAGGCACTGCCTTTAAAAGAATCTGAAGCAATCACTATTTTCATCTTGTTTCCCCCCTTCCTTTTCCAATTTGTAAACCGTCAAATTCTTACAGCAAGCCTGCTTCTTTCATTTGTTTCTTCATATTTTCTAATACGGGTCCTTGAGAAGCTTGACTCGGCTTAACGGAGGTCCCCACTTCTAAGCCCATTAAATTAGCCATATCTTTTGTTGCCACAGGGAAGCTTGCAGCATCCTGCGAAAGGCGAACTGGGTTCAAGGTAAACTGTGCCTCTAGGGCTCCAGAAATATCACCGCTGATATACTTTTCATAAATGGAGGTGACTAATGGAGCAAACATATTGGCCGTTGAACACACACTGCCGACTGTCCCAATACACAACCCAGGGAAAACAAGCGTATCTTTACCTGCCATTACCTTAAAGTCTATATCTCTCGTACGTCTTACATACTCACTTAATAATGTAAAATCGCCGCTTGAATCTTTGATGCCGACAATATTATCAACTTCACGTGCAAGTTTCTCAACGAGGTCCGCTGTCATTGTATAACCGCCTACTCGGCCAGGGTTGTTATATAGTAATACCGGTGTGTTTGGAACGGCATCAGCGACAGCCTTTAAATGATCATACAATTCATTAAAGGTCGGTTTTAGAAACATCGGTTGTAAAATCGAAATTCCATCGGCACCGCTAGCTTCTGCCATTTTCGCAAGCTCCACTGCTTGTTTGGTACGGATTGCGCCAATTCCAAAGAACACGGGGACACGGCCTTTTGCTTGATCAACCATAATATCAAAGCCGTGTCTCAGCTCTTCCTTTTCAAACATGTAGAACTCACCGTTACTGCCGAACGCTAAAATTCCATGAACGCCGCCGTCAATCACATGGTCCACCATAAAACGAAGTTTTTCTTCATCAATACGCTCATCAAGGTCGACAGGGGTAATAATAGGGACAATAATGCCTTTAATAAAATCAGTTTTCATTAAACATACCTCACAATCTCGAACCATTCCATGATGCAGATTTGATTCGTTATCTACCAAACGTTGGTTTTTGTTAAGCGCTTTCATAATAATAATAAAATGTCAGCCTATAGGACTATTTATTGAGGGAAATAAGTTTATAGGATGACGTTAACATGATCGAATAATCGATGAATCGGCAGGCAGGGTTTCCTTATCTGAAACCCAACCGACCTTCTTAACGCTCTTATTTACCCGTAGACTATTTGTTGCTTTCGATAGTAATATTGTTCAACTTTTCAAAGTACTTTGCAATACTTGAATGATCTTCTTTTTCATATCCATCAATTTTAATTGCTTGAAGAATTTCCATTGCTTGTGATGTAAATGGAATTGATGCATTAATTTCATGTGAAGTATCTAAAGCATTCTGTAGGTCTTTAATGTGTAACTCTACGCGGAAGCCAGCTTTAAAGTTTCTGTCTAACATCATTGGAACTTTCGCATTCATGACAGTGCTTCCTGCTAATCCGCCTTTGATCGCTTCAAAAACTAATTGAGGATCGACTCCTGCTTTCGTTGCAAACGTTAATGCTTCACTCACTGTTGCAATGTTTAACGCTACGATCATTTGGTTAGCTAATTTTGTAATGTTTCCTGCACCAGCCTCACCAACATACGTAACTGAACCAGCCATTGTCATAAGCAAATCATAGTATTTATCAAACACAGCTTTTTTACCGCCAACCATTACTGCAATCGTGCCGGCAATCGCTCCAGGTTCACCACCGGAAACGGGGGCATCTAAGAAATCCACTTCATATTTTTCTAAATCAGCTGCAAATTCACGGCTTGCTACTGGAGAAATAGAACTCATATCGATAACAGCTTTTCCAGTTGAAAGTCCTTCCGCCACGCCGTTCTCAGCAAACAAAGCACTTTTTACATGTGGAGAATTGGGTAACATCGTTATCACAACATCTGAGTTTTCAGCCACTTCTTTACCATTTTGAGCTGCTCTTGCACCCACTGCTACAAGCTCATCAATAGAACTTTGATTGAAATCATAAACAGTTACCTCATAACCAGCTTTTACGACATTCTTTGCCATAGGTTTACCCATAATTCCTAAACCGATAAATCCAACTTTCATTTTATATTCCCCTTTCTAATATCCTACTAAAATACTCATGCAAATTACTTATTCTATTCCTCTCTGATAGAAGAGGCTTTTTAAAGAGATTAACTTTTACGTGATAGGATGTTTACTTTGGAAGAAAGCATCTATCACACTTACTATTTTAGTTTTTTTCTGTTTTTTTGCTATAGTATAGGTAATAGGGTTTTTAGTATAAAAATATGAATTTTTTATTATCGATAACATATTTATTTCATCATTTAGTAAGGAATGTGATAATAGATGGAGATTTCTCCTACGATTGCCCAAGTAATTGTTTCTGATATGAAAAAAATTATAAATCAAGAGTTAAATTTTATGGATACAGCTGGACTAGTGATTGCCAGCACGGACCCTGATCGGATTAATACCTACCATGAGGGGGCGAAACGGGTCATGTCTACAAAAGAAGACCTCATCATTGAAGAAGATGAGCAATTTAAAGGGACAAAAAAAGGGATCAACCTGCCCATTTATTTTGAAAATGAATTGATTGGGGTTATTGGGATTACCGGAGAAAAAAACGAAGTCGCTCAATATGGACAAATTATCAAAAAGATGACAGAAATTCTCATTAAAGAGGCTTGGGTAAAGGACTACTTCATTCAATTAAGAGAAAACTACCGGTCGATCATAGATTATTTGCTTTTTAACCCAGATGATCTGGGAGGACGCTCGGCTTTTTCTAATATGTTCGACATTAATCTACGTTCACCCAAAATTGTTGTCGTGGGGAATATGGTTAAATCTGAGGCGTCACCGCAAAATATAGTAGAAAGAATGCATAGATTATTGGATAAATACTTCACGAGTAAGCAGCAAAATATATACACGATAAAAAATGATGAAATCATCCTGATCATTGACCAAACCTTTTCAAGGGATCTTGAATATAGTCTTCGCAGCTTGCTTAAGGAAGCATCTGAAACCCTGTACATGGAGTTGCTTTTCGGGATTGGCTTACCTACGACAAAAGCTATCACACATAAGCAGTCCTATGAGTTTGCCAAGACAACGATCAGCTGGTCAAAATTATTTTCCACTCATGGCATCTATTATTTTAAAGATTTAGATTTGGGGTTATTCTTGAACCATACTTCTGAACATGATAAGAGTTTATATGTACAAAAGGTACTTGCTCATTTGTCTGAGGACGAATTACAGGAATTTAGTCTGCTGCTGGACGTTTACGGAAAAAATAATGGCAGCATTAATAAAAGCGCGGATGATTTATTCATTCATAAAAATACGTTGCAATACAAGCTCAATAAACTCGACAAACTGACCGGCTACAACCCTAGAAATTTAGATGATTATGTCATTTTAAAATTGGCATTTTTGCTATATAGGATGTAGGTATCCAAACATGCCAGTTTCCGGTATCAAACATTCACCCTTTTTCTTTTTAGATAAGATTTATAATATTTTTACTTTTATCCTTAATATTATATCAAAATTCCATTTTTCCCCACCGGAAACAATGAATCGAAAGTCTATCAAATAGGGACTGGATTAAATTTAATATATCACTATCATTTAACATTTTTTTGAAAATTGCTACTTTGCAAATCACCGTTCACAAGAGTAATTTCGTGTGTTACTATCAGTACGGTTTTGGAACATTTATAAAAAGACAACCTTTCATATAGAGGCAAATAAGTAGGTCATCATGCTTTCCAAAATCAAGAAAAGATGATTTTTAGCGAGGTGTATGATGCATGCAAAAAGAAGAAACTATTCAAAGCGAAAATTTGGAACTCTTAAAGGAAATCATTCATTTAAGACACGATTTAAATGAACTATACCTTGAAAAAGGACCAGCCAGTTCCGACTATATTTCGCTATCCATAGAGCTTAACTTACTTACAACAGAGTACTTCGAAGAAAAAAGTTTACAGCTTAAATAAAAATAGGTTCCGCCCCCGCCACTTTAAAGCGGCGGGGGCGGAACCTATTTTTGGTTTTTGACTCACTAATAGAGTACACTGCTTTTTAGCTTTCGTTTTTCTTATTTTTAAAATGATCCCCTATTTGTGCGAGAATGGCTTGATGATCCTCTAAAATATGTCTTCTCATGACCTCTTCTGCATGGTCAGGATTACGACTTTTAATGGCATGGTAAATCTCCCAATGATCGTCTATAAAATTGTCGCGAAATTGATACGTACTGATAAACGATCGGTATGCAAGAACATGGGAGCGGATATGTGACATCATTTGTACGACACTCATATTTTTTCCCGCTTGAATAATAGTATCATGAAAAAATGTGTTTTTTTCCACAACCTTATCAATCTGGCCCTTCTCAAAATATTTCCCTGATAAATAAAGCGTCTCTTCTAATAATTCAAGGGTTTGTTCGTCAATGTTTTCAGCGGCTTTTCTGGCTGCCAAGCCTTCTAAAACGGAATTACATTCAAATAAATCCTTCATACTTTTTTCAGTGAAATTGGTTACCTCTACTCCATGAGAGGAGCGGAACACAACAAGGCCCTCCATTTCTAACCTTCTTAGAGCTTCTCTAATCGGTGTACGGCTCGTATTTAATAGTTTCACTAATTTAGCTTCCACTAATTTTTCACCAGGAGAAAAAGCTCCTTTAATAATTTGGTCTTTAATGGTTAAGTAAACTTGTTCGTTTAAATTCATTTTCTTTTCTTCATCCTTTGTTATATTCAATTGCGTAACCTCCTCTCAAATGAATATAAGGAAATAACGATGGTTTTCCTAATTTAGCTTTGATTATAAATGGTTCATGGATTAAATCATAGTACCCTTACCTATTTTTTTATTTATTAGCGGCTGTACTGACTCGCCAAATTTGGCTGTCTAAATCCTTTTTAAGAAAATTCCTGAGGATATTGGAGGTTTGGAGCATTTTTTCCTGATTGATTCCAGTAGAAATGTTCATTTCCGTCAGGAGACTCACCACATCTTCTGTGGAGATATTCCCTGTTGCCCCAGGTGCATAGGGACAGCCGCCTAATCCACCGATACTGCTGTCAAACGAAACGACTCCTGCTTGAAGCCCTGCAACCACATTGGCTAGTCCTCTGCCATAAGTATTATGAAAGTGTAATTCAAATTCGATCTCTGGAAATAGCTCTATTAATCTTTTCATCCATGTAAAAACTTGATACGGATTCGCAATCCCAATCGTGTCACAAAGGCCAATTCTCCTAAATCCAGCTTTTTCTAATTGGCCAACGATTTGAACGATTCGATCCAGACCTGGGTTACCTTCAAACGGACAGCCGAAAACGGTTGAGACCGAAGCTCTATAAAGCAGACCGTCCTTTTCTGCCCGTTCTACAAGTGAAGATAGCTGAGTAATCGAGTCTTCCGTCGTACAATTCAGGTTTTTCTTACTATGCGAGTCGGTCGCAGAGAGAACAAAGGTGACACCGTTTACACCTGAGGAAACGGCTCTTTCATAGCCTCTTGCATTAGGGACTAGTGCAAAAAAGTCCGCGGGAAGGTGACGTACTGCTTCCAGCACCTTTTCCGCATCAGCCAAATTAGGAATCCACTTGGGATGAACAAATGAGGTCGCTTCAATTTCTTTAAAGCCGCTTTCAACCAAATGGTGAATCAATTCAATCTTTTTCTCGGTATCTAAAAACGTGGGTTCATTTTGTAAACCATCGCGTGGCCCTATTTCAATAATGTTAACTTTTTTTGGTACTTGCATAACTTCATTCCTCCAACCCTAAAGGATTTACTTTCTAAAAAAGATAGAGAAATGCAGGCATTTCTCTATCTTTTCATTACTTTACATTTTGAATTTTTTCAATGAGGTCGCCAAATTCACTGTCGTATTGATCCCATACAGGTTTAGCTGCCTTCATAAAGGCTTCTTTATCTACCTCATTTACCACCATGCCCTTATCCTTCAGACTTTGAAGGTATTCAGCCTCCTTATCAGCTAATAACTGACGTTCGTAATCCCTTGCTTCCTCTGCAGCTTTCTGAACAGCTGCCTGCATTTCCTTGGAAAGCTTTTTCCACGTCGCTTCCGAAATTAGCACTTGTGCCGGTCCATAGAAATGGCCGGATAAAGATAAGTATTTTTGAGCTTCATAAAATTTATTGGTGGAGATTAACGCCAATGGATTTTCTTGTGCATCAATCGTTTTTTGTTGAAGCGCACCATATAGTTCACCAAACGCCATCGTGGTTACATTGGCATCCCACTGTTTAAAGGTATCCACATAGGTGGTATTCTCCGGTACCCTGATTTTTAAATCCTCAAGATCAGCAGGTGTCACGATCGGCTTTTTGCTGTTGGTAATATGACGGAAGCCATTTTCCCAATAGGCGAGAAGCCTTAAATCCTTTGCAGGAAGATCTGCTGCTAGCTCCTTGCCAATTTCACCATCTAACACTTTATACGCTTGTTCCTTGTCTTTGAAAAGATAGGGCAAATCTAATACCTTCATTTTTGGTTCAAAGGAAGAAATGGTCCCAGGGGCAATGGCCATATCAATCGTTCCTAGTTGTAATCCCTCTGTAAGATCGCGCTCATTCCCTAGCTGAGCGCTGTGGTAGATTTCTACTTTTACCGGCTGGGGTGCGTTGGCCTCTAGTACTTCCTTAAATTTTTCTGCTCCCAATTGGTAAGGATGGTCTGGTGCCAATACGTGTCCAAACTTAAAGACGATTTCCTTTTCTTTGGATGTTTCGCTCCCGGATCCTCCTGTCGAAGATGATGTGCCACCACATGCTGAAATAACAATTACTAGTCCCGCGATCATTACCGTTGATAATATTTTTTTCAGCTTCATATAAATCCCCCTTGTATGGTAGTAGGCTATCAATAAACGCTTTGGTAAATAGAAATTAAGTCCTCTCTTGATAACTCAATGAAGTTATTAATTAACAACCTTTGCTGCGTTTCGATTACTTTATCAACATAAACCTCTATGTCCTCTTCCTTCACACCATACTCCCGCAGTTTTTTTCTTGGGATTAATTGATTGATCAGTTCTTCTAGGGCAAGGAATGATCCTTTAATATCTTCATTAATACCTAATGCTTCGTTAATAATCTGGGAAACTTCTACTAATTTACCTGTTGGGGAAAGTTCAGCATACTTATTAAAAACTCCCATTAAAAATCTTGCATTCGACTCGCCATGCGGGACATGGTGGGCGCTTCCAAAATGCATAGCAAAGGCATGAACTGCTCCACAAGTAGTATTCGCGAGAGCAATCCCCGCGAACGTGCTTGCTCTTAAAAACTCACCGATATGATCGAATCTTTTTTCCAAGCCGTTCTCTAAGATATCCTTGTAATGGGTAATAATTACTTTAATCGCTTCCTTACAAAACACATCATTGTAAGGGTTTCCAGTTTTTGCAACGAAAATTTCTAATGCATGAATCAGTGCATCAACTGAGCTATAAAGAAATACCTTTGGTGGGATGCTGTCGAGCAACTCCTCGACTAGTACAGCATAGTCTGCAAAATTGGCCTCAATCCGCTTGCCAATTTTGCTCTTCCTTTTGGTAATATCAACCACGGATACGCAGGTCACTTCGCAGCCTGTTCCACAGGTGGTCGGGATCAGAATCAATTCTTTATCTCTCACCAATGGAATATGGTCCTCAAAGATTTCTTCCGTGGAAGCAGCATTTTCAATACAAAGTAGTTTGGTAATATCAAGGATTGACCCACCGCCGATACCAATGATTCTCTTCATTTTTTGACCATGAATATCTTTCAAGATTTTATCAATAATGAGGTCACTAGGCTCCCCTAATCCATAATCATCTTGAAAAATAAACTGGCAATCTACCTGATCCTTCATGTATCTTTCATAGAGGAATTTCTCTGTAAAAATAGTGTCCTCTGCTGAAATCTGAAAGCGGGTAATAAATTCAGCAAATGTTTTACATTCAACAATCGTCGGTCCTAAATGAAAATTCCCCAAAGCCCTTCTCCTCCTAACTAATTAAGTACAACATTTTTGATTAAATCACCAAAAATCTCCTCTTCAGATGCCTCATCACGATCAATAGGCTCGGCAACCCAGGTCGTATTCATATAATGCTTTTGTGTTACATTTTCTGAAACGATATTGCCGCCCCATGTTCCGCATCCTAATGAGAACGTATTGGCCAAACCATTGAACCAGGCACCGCTATTGGCCGCACCATGTGGCTGCCGTACAATAACCTTTGTTGTTTTTGTATTTAACGCAAGCTGGATGATATGGTCATCATTATGGGAATGGATACCACAAGAGTGGCCGTAGCCAGAATAGGACGTGATCTTGTTTACTTTATCAATCGCTTCCTCGAAATCATGGTACTTATAAAGCGTTAAGACTACTGACATCTTCTCGCCCGAAAATGGATACTCTTTCCCGATACCGGTCTCCTCTACCAAAATAAATTTGGTCTTACTTGGTACAGTTAGTCCCGCTGCTTCGGCGATTCGCGCAGCTGGTTTGGCTACAATTTCTCGTGAAAGGTAACCATCTACCCACATCGTTTCTTTCAATCTTTCTTTTTCTTCTGCATTAACAAGATATCCGCCTTCCTGCTGCAGGAGCTTTACCATTTCTTCGTAAACGCTTTCTTTTATCACTAAAGAGTTTTCTGCAGAGCAGCCTGAAGCGTAGTCGCCAAGCTTACCCATTTTTATTTTTGCTGCTGCGTCGGCTAAATCGGCTGTTTCATCAATAACCACTACTGCATTTCCTGCGCCTACTCCATAAGCAGGTTTACCTGAACTATAGGCAGCCTTCACCATATCGGCGCTTCCTGTCGCCATCGTTAAGTCACACTGTTTCATTAACTCTTGGGATATATCTTTTGAAGGAGTATCAATACAAATAAATAAATCCTTCGGGGCTCCATTTTTCTCAAGGATTTCTCTCATAATATCCACAACCCGGCTGGTTGTTCTTTTACTTCTTGGATGGGGAGCAAAGATGATGGCATTTCTTGCCCTTAGACTTAATACCCCTTTAAAAATGGGGGTGGCCTCTGGATTGGTGCTTGGAATTAACGCTCCAATCACACCAACGGGTTTGGCGATTTTTCTAATTCCCATTTCCAGATCTCTTTCAATCACACCAACGGTCTTTACTGATTTGATCTGATAGAAAATGGCAGGAAGCTTTTTAGTCAGTTTCCTAATTTTAGATTCTTCATGACCCATATCTGTTTCGGCTAAAGCCAATTGTGCAATATCTTTTGCTAGTTCCTCACGTGATAATGTATAAACGATGGCGGCAGCTAATTCATCCAGCTGCCTTTGAGAGTATCCCTCCACAATTTTTTGTGCCGCTTTTGCCCGCTCTACCAAACTACTAATTGTCTCTTCAACCGTCATTTTCTCATCTCCCTAAATTAATTTTTAAATTGAATACAAAGTTAAAAAAATATACATTTTACTAGATTGTATACAATTCATTAATTAACTAAATAGTACGAATATTTAGTAAAGGTGTCAAGCTAAAATTTGGAATTTATTTTTTTGGAGGGTATACATGGTTAGAAATTAAAGATTCAGAGTATTGACACAACTTATAATTAAAAGTACTCTTTATCTAGAATTTTTTTCTAACGATCCATCCCTTTTATTTTTTTAAAATAATACTTTTGAAGGAGTGTTGAAATGAGAGCAAAGGTGTTTATTACAAGAGCCATCCCTAAAAACGTCCTAAGAAAAATAGAAACAGTCGCCGATGTCGAAATTTGGGACAATGAGGAAATCCCCGTCCCCCGGTCCGTTTTAGAGGAGAAGTCAGCCGAAAGTGATGGATTATTTTGTCTGCTCACAGAGGCGATTGATGATGAGCTGCTTGCCAGTTCACCAAGACTAAAAGTGGTCAGTAATATGGCAGTCGGCTTTAACAACATAAATGTCGAAGCTGCTTCAAGACACGGAATTATGGTGACCAATACTCCTGGTGTATTAACCGAAACAACAGCCGATTTAACGTTCGCTTTACTGATGGCAACAGCACGACGGGTGGTGGAAGCAGCCGATTATTTACGAAGTGGTAAATGGCAAACCTGGTCACCAATGCAGCTGACAGGACAAGATATTTATGGAGCCACATTAGGAATTGTCGGACTTGGCAGAATTGGTGAGGCCTTAGCAAAACGGGCTAAAGGTTTCGACATGCACATCCTCTATCACAATCGGAGCCGTAAGATTGAAGCAGAGGAAACGTTAGGATTAACCTATACTTCGCTTGAAAATTTACTTCAAGAAGCTGACTTTGTCTGTGTAATGACCCCGTTAACCCCTGAAACGAGGGGGCTGATTGGAAGAAATGAACTTTCTCTTATGAAAAAATCAGGAATTTTAATTAATACGGCACGCGGTGGGATCGTAGATGAAGCAGCCCTTTATGAGGCCCTTACAGGCGGTACCATTTGGGCTGCCGGGCTTGATGTATTTGAACAAGAACCAGTGGATAGATCGCATCCTTTATTAACCCTGCCAAATGTCGTAACATTACCACACATTGGGAGTGCTAGTATTAAAACAAGAACCACCATGGCTGAACTAGCCGCTGATAATCTAATCGATGCACTTGAAGGGCGTACTCCTCGGAATCTAGTAAATCATGAAGTAATGCAAAGTCGTTAATTCGGTGAGAAGAGGTAAAACACTTCTTCTTTTATTATCTTAAAATAAAAATCTCCATGTTAAAGGACATTGTGGACAGAGTAAGGAGAATAGATGATGAGTAAATTTTTCATGCGGCTAAATCCGGCTGGAGTTGCAGCTACATTAAAAGATTTCACCATAAAAAACACGGCAGCAGGCCTCATTTCAGGATTACTCATTATAACAGGCCCAACCGTTCTCATTTTGGAAGCGGCAGCCAATGGTCATTTCACGATGAGGGAAACGATTCTCTGGATGTTTGCCGTCTATGTGTTTGGAGGCCTATTTAGTATATTGCTGCCGCTTTATTACCGTATTCCCATCGTCGGCGGCCATAGTCTTACTGGGGTTGCCTATCTTGCAACGGTCACCACCCAGTTTACTTTTCATGAATTGATAGGTTCCTATCTTATTGGCGGCCTTTTGATGCTAATCATCGGTCTGCTGGGTGTTTTCTCAAAAATGCTCACACTAGTACCAAAAGAAATTATTGCTGCCATGTTAGCAGGTATGATTACCAAGTATTTGATAGCATTCATTGTCTCAATAAATGAATTGGCAGTAATCGGCGGCCTATCGCTTTTATCGTATTTGATTTTTAGTAAATGGACGACCCGAATCCCTCCCATGCTAATTGCTATTGTTACAGGGTTTTGTCTGCTGCTGATTACTCATTCTCTAAATCACAGTAAATTATCAGCAAGTTTTTTCGTCCCTCAGTTCCAAATTCCTGATGTTAATCCTATGAGCATCCTTTCTGTTTCTGTTCCTCTGGTCCTAATGATTTTAAGCAACGATGCAGCGGTGGGAATTGGAGCATTACAGCAGAAACAATTTCAGCCCCCGGTCAATAAAGTCATCTTTCTAAGTGGACTTTTCACGATTCTTGCCAGCTTCTTTGGGGGACAATCCGCAAATGTGGCTGGTATGGCTTCGGCCCTTTGTGCGGATGAAGAGGCTGGACCGAAAGCAAAAAGATATATAGGAGCAGTGGTTTCTGGAGTGATCGTTCTACTCTTTGGGATCTTTGCATGGAGGCTGGTCCCGTTTATTCAGTCCTTGCCTCCTGCGTTTATTTCTATGATTGTGGGATTTTCGCTTGTCGGCGTGTTTGCCAACAACTTGCATGTTTGTTTTTCGAAACCTGAGATGAAACTAAGTGCGGCCTTCACCTTTGTGATTGCCATGTCAAATATCACCATTTTCCATATTAGTTCACCGGTCTGGGCATTATTGGCAGGTTCATTTATTGCAAAATCGATTGAAAATCAAATAGGTACAACAACCGAATATGTGAAAAGAAAGACTAGTTAAAAGAAGAGCCAGGTTCAAAGATGAACCTGACTCTTCTTTTAAAATCATCCTAAATTCCAATCTCTACGCGGCTTATATCCTGCATTCTCAAGGAAGTCCCGCTCCACTGAATGGGAAAGACCGTTCATTTCAATATTGGCTGACCTAGAAGTGATCAGCATTTTACAAGCCATTTCCAACGTTTGCAGTGCCATTCGTGCTTCCTTAATGTTTACGTCGTAAACCAAGACACCATGATTTTCGAGTAAAAGGATATTCGCCCCTTTGGCTTTTTCTGCTACTGCCACTCCCAATTCGAGCGTCCCCGGATGTTGATAGCCTACCCGCTCTACTCGCTCTAAATAATACATGGTTTCGACAAACCAATTTGATGGAATTTCAATGGAAGAACATGCGACAAGTGTGGTATAAAATGGGGAAGCATGAAGCACAGCCCCTATTTCTGGACGATTTTCGTAAATCGCCCGATGCATGGGAGTTTCCTTTGATGGCTTTTTATTGCTGTCCAACTGTTTTTGTACATCCCAAGCAACGGCCTCCCCGGTTAACGAACAAACGACTAAATCTTGATCCTCCAACTCGCCAAGATAGGTCCCACTTGCCGTAATCATATATTCATCACCGCTGGTCCGGGCACTGATATTGCCTGCAGTTCCCCAAGCTAATCCGTATTCCATCATATATTTTCCTGTTTTCCTTAGTTCTTGTCTAATTACATCTGCTTTTGTCATGGTCGTACACTCCTTTAAACAATCAATCTACTAAGAAAAGTTCCACACTTTAGCATATGTGGAACTCTACTATTTTTTATTATTTAAACAAACTTACAAGTCCGATTGATAACTGTGGAATAAAGGTAAGCAAGAGTAATGTGACTAGTAGTACCGCATAATATGGTAACATTCCCTTCGATATCTGATCGAGCCTGATTTTCGCAATCTGCGATGAGATAAACAGGTTAACACCAAATGGCGGTGTACACATACCTAATGCTAAGTTAACAATCATAATAATACCGAAATGAACCGGATCGACTCCAAGCTGTGTAGCTACCGGTAATAATAATGGTGCTAAGATAATAATTGATGCATTGGTTTCCATGAACATTCCGACAATAAGCAAGAATAGGTTAACTAACAATAGGAAGATAACCGGATTGTCTGAGATACCTATGAAGAATTCTGCGACCATTTGCGGTACATTGGCCCGTGTGATAATCCAGCCAAACAAACCAGCACTTGCAATGATAAACATAATCGTTGCAGTCGTTACAGTTGATTGGGTAAAAATTTGGGCTAGTTGTTTTAATTTGATTTCTTTATAAACGAATACACCTACGACGAACGCATACCCTACTGCTACACCTGCAGCCTCAGTTGGTGTAAAGATACCGCCGTAAATTCCGCCAAGAATGATAACCGGCATTAATAGTGCTAGAAAAGATTCCTTAACGGCCAACATTCTTTCTTTAAAGTTTTTCTTAGGTTCACGTTTATAGCCTTGTTTTTTCGAAATAACCAAAACCGTTAAAATAAGAGCAAATCCGATAAGAATTCCTGGTACAAACCCTGCTAGAAACAGGTCACCGATTGATACTGAGGCCGTTACCCCGTATAAAATCATCGGAATACTCGGTGGAATAATAATACCTAATTCACCAGCTACCGCTTGAGTTGCTCCAGCAAATCGTGCATCATAGCCGCGTTTAATCATCCCTGGGATTAGCATACTTCCTAACGCTGCTGTAGTGGCCGCACTAGATCCTGAAATGGCTGAGAAGAACATGGCTGTTACGATTGTAACTATGGCCAGACCACCTGGAAGATGCCCAGTAAAAGCATTGGCCAAGTTGATTAAACGTTTGGAGATTCCGCCAAATTCCATTAACGTTCCGGCAAGAATAAAGAACGGGATCGCCATAAGGGGGAACGAATCAATGGAAGTAAACGAACGTTGAACGAGTACGATTAGAGGTGTACTTCCCTCCCACCATAGTGCAATAGCGGATGCCAGTCCAATTGAGACGGCAATCGGGACACTCAAAGCGAAAAATATCAGCATACAGATCATTAACACGACTGCCATTATTTAGCGTCCTCCTTTTTTGAGGATAAATCGAAGATTAGAGCCAACGCGTTAAGCGCTAACAAAAGAGAACCAATGGGCAGGGCTGCATAGGGAATAGCCATAGAAATCCCTAAACCTGGAGAGGTTTGTGCCTGAACATGTTCCAACATACTAATTCCCTGGAAAAATAAAATACCAAAGAATACAATCGATAAAATGGCAACTAGTATAATGACGAATTTTCGTTTCTTTGCAGAAATTAATTCTGGAAGCAATTCAATTGAAATCAACTGATTATGTCTCATCGCCAAACTGGCACCAGCAAATACAATGTACACCATTAAATAACGGGATAATTCCTCAGACCAGGTCAATGGAAAATGAATTAAGAAGCGGCTTATGACTTGTATTATAATTAAAATCGACATAATGCCAAGCATCACAGAGAGGATAAATCCCACTGCTTTATTCAAGGTGTCAACCATCTTCACAACTTGTTGCATTGTAACTCCCCTTTACTAGATTAGAATTTTAGGAGGGTACCAAAACTATGGTTATACTTTTGGCACCCTCCAGTCTACTCATTATTTTGTATTCACAATGCTCTCATAAAGCTTTTTATCTGCCTCTGACTTATTAGCAAATTCCTTTTGAACTGCTTTTGCTTTTTCCATGAATGGTTTTGTATCGATATCAACAACTTCCATTCCTGCGGCTTTCACTTTTTCTAGCAATTCTTTTTCTTGTTCATAAACGATCTTGTTCTCATACTCAGTAGCTTCTTTAGCTGCTTCTTCAACTGCTTTTTGCTGGTTCTTTGACAGCTTGCTATAGGTTGCATCACTCATGGTCAACATAACGTACCCATAAACGTGATTTGTATTGATGAGGTATTTTTGAACCTCTTGCAATTTAGAACTTTCAATTAGCGCAAGTGGATTTTCCTGTGCATCAATAACGCCTGTTTGCAGCGAAGAATACACCTCACTAAACGCCATCGGAGTTGGTGTCGCCCCCATTGCTTTCCAGGCTGCGATAGAAGCTGGAATTTCAGGAACACGAATCTTAATTCCGTCTAAATCAGATGGTTTGGTTACTTTTTTATTAGCTGTCAACTGACGCGGCGTACGCTCCCAGAATTGAAGGCCGCGGATCTGCGCATTGGTTAACAAATCTTCCTTCAATTGATCTCCTACTTTACCGTATAAAACTTTTTCCATATGTTCACGGTCACGGAATAAGTATGGTAATTCTAAGATGGAATATGGCTCATAAAAGTTTGATAGAACACCGGCAACTAAGGCAAAGTCTACTGATCCAAGCTGCATTCCTTCAATTAAATCACGATCATTTCCTAGCGTCGAACTTGCATAAACATCAATTTTTACTGATCCATCTGTTTTTTCATCTACTAGCTCTGCAAATTTCTTCGCTCCTAAATTCCAAGGATCCTCTTCCCCAGCAATATGCCCGAGCTTTAATGTAACAGGCTTGTCCGCTTTGCTAGATTCTGAACTACTTGCTTTATCTTTCGCCCCGCACCCTACAAGGCTTAAACTTAGCGATAACGCCGCTGCTGCAATACCGATTTTTTTCAACAACATTCTATTTTCCCCCTTAAATAGTTGTTCGTAAAAAATTTCTCCCAGTCCCTTTGAAACCTATTTGTCCAAAAAAGCGTTTACACAATTGGATAAGCGTTTTCATTTACTTAAATTCAACAAGCACCTTTAAGGATTCTTCTTCTTTTTTATCAACCAATTGGAATCCTTTTGCTGCTTCTTCATACGAAAGCTTGTGTGTAATGATGACATCTTCTGCTACAGAACCTGCGTTGAGTAAGTCGATCGCAGCAATTGTATCTTCCCTTGTATACGTCATACAGCCAACGATTTCTTTTTCCCCCTGTTGCAGATTGACGATATCGAATGTTTGCGTACCGTGGAACATGGCAATGGTTACACAACGGCCGCCTTTTCGAAGTAACGAGATTGCTTGATCAATAATCCCTGGAACACCTGCTGCGATGAGGACTTTATCAAAGTCTCCGCCAACAGCATCCTTGGCTTCAGCACTCCAATCCTGCTTGTTCAATGTGTTCAATGTATGGGTTGCTCCCATTCTGACAGCACCATCCAAGGCATAATCCATAATGTCAGTGACCAGAACGGTCGTGGCTCCCGCTGCTTTTGCTGCAGCCAGTGCCAATAGCCCAATCGGGCCTGCCCCAAGGATCGCCACTTTATCACCTAATTGGATGTCTGCTTTACGAACCGCATGTACCCCTACAGCAAACGGTTCGACGAGAACACCTTGATCAAATGTCATGCTATCTGGCAATTTGAAGACGGTCTGTTCAGGTGTGGCAAAATACTCTGCCATTGTTCCATACCAGCCATTTAATCCAGGAGCACCTCGGTGTGCACAATAGTTAACATTACCAGTTAAACAAGCTTCACAGCTCCCGCAGCCAACCTGTGGTTCAACCGTCACCCGGTCACCGGCTTTGAACTTTGTTACACCTTCTCCGACTTTTACTACTTCTCCAGCAAGCTCATGACCAATGATTACAGGCGGCTTCCGGAATAAGTGAAGCCCCTTGTAAGTATGGATATCGGATCCGCAAATTCCTGCAACTTTTACTTTAATTAAAACATCCTTTTCCGCTACCGGAGGTAATTCCACTTCCTTCACAATTACCTCATAAGCATCTTCTACGTATACTGCTTTCAATGTTCTTCCTCCCCTTTGTCATCTATCCATCATCGTTACAGTGCAATTGGTGTCAGGCACCAGATTAAAACAACAGTTTTTGCTTCGATTGCTGGAGGTGTTCCTCAATGAGTTCACTCGCTTTTTGTTCGCCGTTTTTTAAGGATTGGTAGATGTTAACGTGTTCTTGCCAGAATTGCACCATCCTTTGCGGGTCCTTCTTTAAATGAAGCAAGGTAATTCGTTGCAAGTGATCTTGATAATTCAGCAAGATACGATGAATTTCTTGGTTTCCTAAGCTTTCACATAGCAGCAGGTGAAAGTCATGATCGGCACGAGTAAATCCTTTTATATCTAATTGGTTCGCCATTTCTTCGGTGAAATCGAGGTTCTCTTCAATTTTCTGGCACTGTTCTTCTGTCAATTTACCGGTAATTTGCGAACAAACATATGTCTCCAGTGCGACTCGAAGATTATAAATATCGATAATCCGGTTTAGGGATAGTTCATTTATGATGATCCCTTGTTTAGAAGAAATCGTAACGAATCCTTCTGTTTCCAACCGAACCAGCGCATTCTTGATCGGCGTTTTACTCATTTGAAGAATCTCAATTAATTCCCGCTCTGATAGGAAGCTTCCTTGTGGAAATTTTTCGTCGAGTATATTTTCTTTAATTTGCTGGTAAGCTATATCTTTTAGAAGAGGAGCGGTTCCCCTTTTTGTTACACTTTCCATCTTTCCCATCTACTTTCCATTTTGACTAGTTCATTCAAATGCTGATGTGCTTGGATTCATTGGCGGCTCTTCGTACATTTGAAAAGTAATGGCTGCCGCCTAACTGTCCACCTTTTAGGGCAATTTCAATTCCATTCATGAGGCCTTCATCAGAATAGGCTTTACAAAGCGGTGCTCCTGGAGAAATAGGCAGCAGCATCTCTAATCCATATACGCCCATTTCCCGAGTAGCAAATCCAGAGGTGTCCCCTCCAGCGACAATTACGCGGCGAATCCCCGTTGCCTCTATCACTTCTCGGGTCCATTTACCAAGCTGACGTCCAATCAACTCACCCGATTGGACTTCCGGAATACCCAGCTGATTGAAAAGCTTACGGGTAGCAGCGATTGATTCATCCTCTGGTCCCATTGCCGTATAAAGTATGACACTTTCTCCCTCCTTAATCAGGTCAATCACCTGATCAAGCAAATCCCGCGGAACAGAGTCCGTTTGGACGATTTGCTCGGGACTAATTTTTATACCACGGAATCCATCGGCCAGTGCCTCTTCAATTTGTTGCTGAGTGACCATTGAAGCGCTTCCTGACACAGCAAAGACTTGGTTTCTTGCTGGTACGGACTCATTAGTCTCTTGAACCCTTCCTGCCACACCGGCATTTTTCCAATGGGCTGTAAGAGCGTAGCCTAATCCAGACGATCCGACAACAAAGGAATGATTTTCCTCTGCGGATTCCCAAATCAGCTGGCCGCTTACACGGAGACGTTCATCATCAAGGACATCAAAGAGAAGCACACCTGGTTCGCTTAGTTTCTGTTTGTATCTATCCCGTACCGTCTCGATGCTGCCTTCGAGTTCCAAAATGTTCATCAGATCAATTTTTTCAGAAGTTTGTTCAGCAAGGTGCAGGCGCAAGTCCGCTTCACCCATCGGTGTAATCGGGTGTCTAGACATTACCGGGTGACGATCTAATCGATAAACCGTATCGTGCATTCTGGCAAAGTGCTGACCAAACACCGTAAACCGTCCTAATGGCGGTGCCCCAACGAGGAGGGGAATAACTTGTTTATCACCAAAGAACTCTCTCGCTACTTCAATTGCTTTTCCGATACTGCCTACTTCAGGAGCGGAGTCAAACGTGGAGCAAGTCTTATAATGAATTACCTTTGCCTCAGTTTCTGCAAAGCTCTCGAATATGGGACGAAGTTCTTCTTCCATGTCAGCTGAATTCTTTGCACGGCTTGTTCCTGCCACTCCAATACAGCTAATTCCTTCAAACCGCTGTAGTAATTCGTCACTCGGCGGTTCGAGAAAAAGAACCGTCCGATACCCGCTGATAGCCAACGCCTCCATCGCATCCGTGGATCCGGTGAAATCATCTCCATAAAAAGCGAGTAAAAGTTCATTTTCTTTCATTATGTGTGTACCTCCAGGCTTATGTAGTCGAGAATTTCTCAATTGCCTTTTTTAATTCAGGGTTTCGTTTCGCATACGTTTCCAACGGGATCCCTTGTACTGCGGCTTCCCAGCCTTGCCTCATACTCAACACTCCTGCTTCAATCCCATCTGGGTGTGCAAGAATTCCTCCGCCCGCCAAATGAATGACGTCCGTCGTCGGGACCGCTTCATATGTGGGAATGGCACTTGCTGCCCACTGAGCTGATGAGAGAACCGGCATGATGGGATAACCTCCTAAGAAAGGGGTTAAACTATCCCGAATCGCTTGGGCGACGGTTTCGTTATTCTCTGAGAACTTATTGTTTAAGCCATTCGTATGCAGATGGTCAACTCCGGCAAGCCGGCATAGTTTTTGAAAAACGGTAAAGCTCATTCCGAGGAGCGGGTCACGGGACATAGCCCCCCATTGTGTACGATGTCCGTGAATCGGCAGCTCTGAGTATTGGCGTAAGTAAGCGGTGCCACTTAACCCGACACTATTGACACAGACCATGACACAAGTTCCGCCTGCCTGGAGAACGAGATCATGATTCCTACGGAGCTCATCGATATCACCCGTTATGTTGAAGGCATACATTAGTTTTTTCCCGGTCCGGTCGGCGGCTCGTTCGATTTCTTCCATGATTACCTTAACTCTTTGTTCAAGCGGAGCAAAAGCGGGGTTGGCACATAATTCATCATCTTTAATGAAATCAATGCCGGCTTCAGCAAGTTCTTTAACAAGCGGACGGTACTCTTCAGTGTGAAGACCTATGCTTGGCTTGATAATAGTGCCAATTAGCGGCCTGCCCTCTACCCTGCTCAATTCTCTGGTTCCTTTTATTCCGAATTGGGGTCCAGGATACTTTTCTGCAAATGCATTTGGCAGCTCTAAATCTATCAATCTCAAACCAGAAAAGGCCCCAAGTTCGTATAGATTTCCGGCAACCGTTGACAGTAGATTCGGTAAAGATGGTCCAAAATTATCAAGGGGAAACGATAGCTCGATGATTGCTCTTCGATACTCCACGTTGGACAAATCGACTCCCTTTGGAAGCTGTGATCCTGGCAGAGAAGGTGTGCTAACCGTCTCTAATTCGGTGATTCCCACCACTTGAGCCCCGTGTTTTTCCTTTAACTCAGGAGTTTCTCCAGGTACTGACACAAAGGTTCCAGTTGATTGTTCCCCTGCCATCACTTCAGCCGCATATTCAAGGGGATAAGGTGTTTCTACTATGTATTTAGCTAGAACTCTATTGGACTGCAAAATCACACCCGCCTTTCATTTCTAACTAATTTCCTATCACTCACAGATACGACATATATCTGTCATATATCTGTCATAAATCTATGTTAGATTCCTTGATGTAAATACTAAAATAAACCGCTTACAAAGTCAATCATATTTTTCGAAAATATTCAGAAAAATTACGTGATGTTTTTCACATTTCATTTATAAAAAATAAGGTGTCAGACCCCGCCGCTTTAAAGCTATACTAAGACAGGGGTCTGACACTTATTAATTATCATGCAGGATCGGCTGATCAAGTACGTCTGCATCTGCTGAATTGGTAGAACTGATCCCGCTATAGGTGATAATTTGTGCACCTGTATTGGCAGAACCTGAACCAAAGGTACTTTTAGCGGCACTTTTGGGAGAGACAAAAACAGCTCCCCCAAATTGAACTACGCCGCCGCTGACGGTATTAATCTTGACTGGAAGTGGAAAACCTGACATATCAGAACATCCTTTACTGTTTAGTAACATAGTTTAATTTATGCCAAATTTCATATTATGTTCTTACCACCCACATGTGCTCAGTGAGTTCGCTCGGGTACCCCGAGATTTTCTACTACTTTTTCAATCCTAGTAAATTCACGATTCCACTCGTCAGCAGGAAGTGGTTTGCTAAAGAAATAGCCTTGTCCGCCATTACATAAATGATGTTGTAGAAATACCAACTGTTCCCTTGATTCAATCCCTTCTGCAACCACATTCAAATGCAAATTGTGAGCCATGGAAATAATTGTTTTGACGATTGTCTCATCACTTGAGTTATTTTGCAGCTCCCGAACAAACGACTGATCAATCTTCAAGGTATCCACTGGAAATTGTTTTAAATAATTTAATGAGCTGAAACCTGTCCCAAAATCATCAATACTGATGAGAACACCTAATTTCTTTAATTCGTGCAATGTAGAAATCGTATGTTCAATATCAATCGTCATACTCTCTGTAATCTCTAGTTCTAAATAATGCGGGTCTAAACCCGTTTCATTCAAAACCTTCTCAACCGTTTGAACAATGCTTGGCTGTGTAAATTGACGTGCCGATAGATTCACGGAAATAATACTGTTTGAAAATCCATTCTCTTGCCAGTTTTTATTCTGTATACAAGCTTGTCTTAGTACCCATTCTCCAATTGGGATAATTAATCCCGATTCCTCTGTAATAGGAATAAACGTCGTTGGTGAGACTGTCCCCCAGATAGGATGGTTCCATCGAAGTAAGGCCTCTGCTCCGATAATTTTCCCCGTTTTTAGATTGACCTTAGGCTGATAATGAAGAGTAAATTCATTTCGTTCGATCGCTTTATGCAAATCCATTTCCATAATTAATGGATTCATATCTCCTACATAGGCGATACAGGAATAAAAGCGATACGTCTTTTTCCCAGCCTGTTTCGCCTGATACATAGCAAAGTCAGCATGTTTGATAAGCGTTTCAAATGTGTCTCCATCCTCCAAAGCTAAACTAATTCCAATGCTTGGTGACGTAAAAATTTCCGTTTTATTTAATGTAAAAGGCGCTGAAAGAAGATCAATAATATGGGTGGCAACTGTTTGGGCCCGCTCTCGATTGGCTTGACGTAACATGACGATAAATTCGTCCCCGCCCTGCCTAAAAATCATATCTTTTTCAGTGACAGAGGCTTTTAACCGTTCAGCTACTTCCTTTAATAGAAGATCACCCATGGAATGCCCTAATGTGTCATTTATAACTTTAAACCTGTCTAGGTCAATAAATAATATGGCTAAATCGTTGATGCCATTAGGCTCTATTTCATTACAAATAAGGTGATTTAACATGTTTCGATTAGGCAGCCCTGTGAGGTAATCATGATAGGCTAAATGCTGAATCAATTCCTGATTTCTTTTTTGTTCGGTGATATCTTTCCCAATACCATATACACCAACGGTTTGACCATCGACAATAATGGGAATGAGTGTGACATTCAAGTTAATGAGTTTTCCACTCTTACACTTGATGCGAACATTATTATTTTGTTGGCTTCCGCCTTCTTTACAGGTTAATTCATACTGCCTCACGGCTTCAGATAAATCATCTGGATGAATAAGGTCAATAAATGGCTTTTCAGTTAGTTCTGTAATATGATAGCCGGATAATAGCTCACAAGCCTTGTTGGCACTCGTAAACTTGCCTGTTAAATCAATCGAAAAAACGGCGTCTGAATGGTAATCAAATAGAGACTTATAGCGCTGCTCATTAATTTTCAATTGTTCTTGAAGGCTTTTCTTTTCTGTGATATCATTTCCAACCGCCATTAACGCTGGCTTGCCATCAAACATTATGACAGCCCCAACCGATTCTACAAATATGGTCCTGGCATCCAGCGTATTAAATTTGTATTCTCGAATAGGAACATCCTCATCATTTAGTACTCTGCTAAGGTTTGTTATTAATTCCTCTTTACTGTCAACATGAATCAAATCAAACAGATTTTCTCCAAGCAATTCTTGTTCATTAGAAGCACCAAATAAGCTTCTTGCTGCTTGATTGGAATAGATAATAAGATTTTCTCGAAAAACAAGAATCGCTTTAGGGGACATCTCTACTAAACTTCGATAGCGGTGTTCACTTTCGATTAATTCTTTTTCGGTTTGTTTGCGATGGGTTACATCTCTCGCCACTAATACAAGATCTTCGGCTCCATCATTATCACTTGTTACGGGCATACCCAGCATCTCTATAAAAAGGTACTCCCCATTTTTATGTTTAATGCGGCACTCAAATTTTTGTTCGGAATTGGTAGAAACGATGATTTTAAACGAATTTATAACGAGATTGAGATCTTCGTGGTGAATTAAATCCCCAGTTAGTAAGGAAAGTTCTTCTCCCTTATATCCAAATACTCTCTCCAAAGCCTTGGTATGAAATTTTACCTTACCATCTACAGATAACAATATGACCATATCTGACATATTTTCCGTCACTAAGCGCAACTTCTTCTCCCTATCTGCAAGTTCAGCAATGGCCTGGTTTCTAGCAGTTATATCCTTCACAATCACAAAAACGCCGGTAGTTTGCCCATTCTGAACAATCGGGATGTTGATGATTCTCACGTCAATGGCCCCTTTATTCTTATGAATAAAGATACTTTCCACCTTTGCTGGCTTTCCTTGTGAAGCTTGAAGAAATGGTTGGTAGGTGATTTCATAAAAATCAGGTTCGACCAAATCAATAAAACGTTTGCCTTGCCACTCTTCTGTCTGAAAACCCGTCATTTCTTCAAAGGCTCTATTTAGCGAGAGAATCTCACCATCTAAACTTAATTTGGCCACTATATCGGGATTTTGTTCAAAAAGAGAATCATAGTCTTGTTCGTTAGTTTCAATTTTTAAGGAATCACGTTTATAAAAACTTTTTACTAATATGCCCATTATAGTGAATAAGAGCAGCATCAAAAAAGTTAAAAAAAGGTCTTGATCATCATATATAAATAAACGGTCTGTCAAAAAGAAGTCCTCCTATGCTGCATATTCCGTAGTACTAGTAACATTTAATATTTTATAAAAAGGCATGTGGACAGCCATGTATTTCCACTATTGTCCAAACCCCTTTAGTTCCTGCAAATACAGTTCCAAGAGAAGGCACATCAATTCTAAATATAGCAATAAATGGTTTCATTCTCACTGTTAAAATTCTTCCAACTTACGGTAGTATGGCAGTCCAAATAATTACTAATTCATTCTCCTATTTAACCGAGGCAGCGTAAATCACCAGGACCTCTTATTTTTAATAAAAATAGAAAAATAATATAGGAAGCTATTCCTAATTTCACAGCAACACTCTAATGTGGCGGGGGCTAACTCTTTTAAAATAAACTTATATTCAGTATGATAAATATATTAGTTAATTTCGAGATGATCTTACGAAGAAAGGGAAGTGTTCAAATGAGGGCGCTATTTCACGCTAACAAAACAGGATTTGAAGGATTATCATATGGAGAAATAGAAAAACGCCAGCCTGGCGATGGAGAGGTAAGCATACGATTAAAGGCGGCAGGAATCAATCATCGTGATTTGTTTGTTCTCAATCGCCATACACCTGCAGAACCGCCGCTTATCATCGGCTCGGACGGTGCTGGGGTGATTGATGCAGTCGGGGCAGGCGTGGTTGGCCTCGATGTCGGGGATGAGGTCATGATTAATCCTAGTCTCGGTTGGAAAGATAAACATACTGTTCCGCCACAGGGGATTGAACTCGTTGGTCATCCCGGCCACGGGACGTTTGCAGAGCATGTGATCGTTCCTGCCGAGAATGCCATCCTGAAACCTGAATTTTTATCCTGGGAAGAAGCAGGAGTCCTTTCACTAGCGGCATTGACTGCTTATCGGGCCTTGTTTACTCAAGGTCAAATTCGCTCGGGAATGAAAGTTCTGATTCCGGGGATTGGAAGCGGAGTGGCTACGTTCTTATTACAATTCGCTAAAGCTGCGGGGGCAATCGTCTACGTTACTTCCCGATCGCAGGAGAAGTGTCAAAAAGCCCTTAAACTGGGTGCGGATCAAGCAATCGATAGTAATGAAGATTGGGAGAAAGCACTGGATGGTGAAAAAATGGATCTTGTCATTGAATGTGTGGGGGCTGCAACCTTTAATAAGTCCCTCAAACAGCTAAGAGCTGGCGGAACCATTGTCACATTTGGCGCTTCTGCAGGGGATGTGGTTGACTTCAATCTCCGCGACTTTTTCTATGGGCAATATCGTATGTTTGGATCCTCATTGGGCAGCGGGGAAGAATACAAAGAAATGATTGAATTCATCCAAGCACATCAAATTAAGCCTGTAATGGACAGAATGTATCCATTGGAGGATTTTGCACCTGCCTTCCGCCGTTTGGAAAAGGGAGAACAACTAGGGAAAATAGGTTTTACGCTATAAACCATAAAGGGCCAGTCTCCTGCAACGGGAGTCTGGCCCTTGTTTTTTAAAATGCTCTCTGAATAAACCAGATTAAACCAAAACTCAAAATGCCGATGGAGGTGCCTGGAATCAGCCAGTTCATCTTTCTCATTTTTGCGAACCATGTTAAGATCGGCAAAGCAATAGATACGATAATTAATTGGCCGAGTTCAATCCCAAGATTGAATGATAGTAACGAGGCTGTTAATGATTCCCGGTCTAAACGCATCTCTGCTAGAATGCCTGCAAAGCCAAAACCATGGATGAGTCCAAACCCAAATGCAAGCCACGGCTGGTGTTTGGGCTCTCGATTAAAAATGTTAATCAGGGCGACATAAACAATACTGAGCGCAATGGCAGATTCTACAAATTTGCTGGGCAGCGAGACAATTTCTAATGTAGCAAGCGCTAAGGTGATACTATGTGCGAGCGTAAATGCGGTTACTAATGAAATAATATGGCGGAAGGTTTTTACCCCGAATAGTAAACTAATCACGAATAAAATATGATCATAACCAGTAAAGATATGCTCTAATCCCAGCAAGACAAATTGTTTGATGTTTTGGAGTAAGCTAATCTCTCCAATTTCTACTTCCCTCGATTCATAGGTGAGGATTTTTTCTTGCTGCTTGCCATTCAATCTAATCGTGGCGAAATTGGCATGGCTTGGGTCAGAATCGTCAAGAAATAGATTATAGTCCACGACAAGTTTTTCCGGCTTACGCTCAAGTTTGTAGGTCATATTCATGACTGCAAACTGACGATCCTCTATCATTTCGACATCTGATTTTTTAATGGTTCCTTCCATTTGCACGCTATCAGCGTACAGCTTGATATGGGAGTTAATATAGTCTTGTACTTTCGTAGAGTCCACTAGTTCATCTTGTTTCATTTCTTGATTAAGCGCATGTCCTAATTCCTCAAGATCAACTTTCAATTCGTAGTCGAGGGTGGCATCCTTCACTTCTATAAGGGAATACCCCTCGCTGTTATTGGTATGCGCCGATGCCGCGGGAGAAAAAAGGCTGCTTACCGCGAGCAAACCGAGTAAACATGTCGTAACTAGTTTTTTCATAGAATTGATTCACATCCAATCTTTTCATTATGTAAAACAGTGCCTTCCTGCTGCTTTTTTCCTGATTGCGGGCACTATCATCCCTTTATGTGCCCACCTGTTGCTTTTTTTCCTGCTAGCGGGCACTATCATCCCTTCATTGTGCCCGCCCGCTGCTTTTTTTCCTGCTTACGGGCACTATCATCCCTTTATTGTGCCCGCCTGCTCCTTTTTTTCCAGCTAGCGGGCACTATCACCCTTTCATAATCGAAGGACGAGGAGTTTTTACGTTCCTCGTCCCTTCTTTTACTCTACTTATTCGTTTTCACAAAAATTGGGTTCGAATAGAACCAGAGATCAGTCCATGGATTCTCACCGCGAGGGTCTAATTGTGGCTCTAGCTGATCTGTATTAGTTCCGCGTAACCGAATGTAACTATCTTTATCCACATTTTTCAGCTTATAAGTGATCGTGATATAGTCACCATCTTTTTTCCAATCTTTTTCTGTGAAACGTTTGACTACTTTAGTGGTTGGATTAGAAGCAGATGAGCGATCTTCGACTTTACCAGTCACTTCGCCAACAATTAAGTCGACACGTTTTACAGTCGGATTATCTCCATTGGAATTCTTTGCATTCGGGTCCTTTAAACGAATCGTTACCGTCACATCACTTGCTTTTTTCCCAGGTAAAGTTAGTGTCTCCCCAATGGAAGCTGTGTTTCCTTTTGCAATGGCATTCCATGGGGTTTTTCCTTTAGCTTGGGCCTTCACATCCAGTTCAGAGATAAGGTCGCCTGTTGTCACGAACACATTCCCGTTCCGGAGCCCGTCCATAATATCGGTATAGTTCTTTTCTGCTTTGACGTATGTTTTTGAAAATTCACCCGGCCAGAAGTCACTTCCGCCATCGCGCCAGTTCACATGGGAATCTGATGTTGAGGTAATCCACCAGTGTCTTCCTTCCCCTAGCATGGAATCCCATAACCCGCCGACTTTAGCCGACATTTGGTCGAATCCGCCCATAGTTGGGGCTGCCAGATTTCCGTAACCACCGCGTGCGCCATTCGGATCAATTGATCCATCCTTATTTATAGCACCTGCCTGGTGTCCTGGGGCACCTTCAAAGCCTACCGAAACATTCGGTGCCGCATCGTTCCAATTACGGAATTCCTGTGGTGTATCCTGCCCCCATTTTGCATCTCCGCTTGCCGAGCGAGAAGGATGATTAGCGAAAAGAACAGGCGGTTCATCCAAATCTTTCATATAATTCAGAGCGGCAATCATGTTAGATTCCGTATCGCGGCTGCCATCATTCGGATAAGGATCACGCTTGTTAAACTGACTTTCAATGCCATGCAGGGTCTGTGATTCATTATCACTCTTAGGGATGATTAATGAACTGTGGTCAGCAGATGGTGTATCAAATTCCATTCCATAAAACTGAAGCAGGTCTGGTACCGCTTGGCGCGATTTAAGCAGTTCAGGGTAGGCTTGCTCCAAATTTACTTTGGAGTGGTTAGGTCCGCCGTGATCCGTTGATACCATCCAATCAAGCCCGTATTTCTTTGCATTTTCCGCGTTTTTTACAATTGGGTAAATCGCATCGCCACCTCGAATCGCCTCAGGTGGGTTTTTCGTGTTGTCCCAGCCAACACTCCATTCGCTATGTACATGATGATCACCGGCAAGCCACTTTGCACCATTCTTTTTTTCCGCAGAAATGGTACTGGCTTCCGCTTTTTGGTTTTGCCCTAAACTTTGAAACGTCTGGGCTGAAAGAGCTGTTGTTGCGAGGAGAGTGGTGGCGATTAACGGAATCGACTTCTTTTTAAAACGAGATTTCATTTACATCTACTCCCATCCTGTCATTTTCCTTACAATTAACATGTTAGCCTCTAATTATTGTGCCTGTGTGAATCTATTGATAGAATATTGTAAATTTTTCTAGTGCTTTCCAGCTAGGCAAATAAGCATAGGCCTTAAAAAGAAAAAAGGGGTCAGATCCTCACCACAGTTGTGGTGGAGATCTGACCCCTTTTGCTATTTTTTAAAGATCCTTTTGGTTTCCTTCTACATCACGTTCAACTTTCATTTTTGTTACAGGCAGGTAGCCTTGTTCTTTTAAAAGAGTGGTTTGGATCTCATCTGACATCATGTAATCTAGGAACGCTTTTGCTAATTCATTAGGTTCACCTTTTGTATAGGAATGTTGGTACGCCCACACTGGGAATTCACCAGATTGTACATTTTCTTCTGTTGGTTCCACACCATCGATAGCAAGTGGTGTTACAGCATCGTCAGTGAAATATGAGAATGCAAGGTACCCAACAGCACCGTCAGTTTCGTTAATAATCTTTTTCACTGTGTTTGATGAATCTTCGGTAATTCCTTCAGCAGGTGTTGCACCATCAAGAGCAAATTTATTGAAGATTGCACGAGTACCTGAAGAGTCAGGGCGATTGACAAGAACGATTTTTTGATCTGCTCCGCCAAGTTCCTTCCAGTTAGTGATTTTTCCAGTGAATACTTTGATTAAGTCTTCTTTTTTAATATCTTTAATGCCAACTTTAGGGTTAACCGCTGCAGTCATACCTACAACCGCTACTTTATGGTCAACAAGTTCGCTAGCTTTATCAGGGATTTTTTCTTCAGCAAATACGTCAGAGTTACCAATTTGAACTGAACCCTCTGAAACTTGTGATAAGCCTGTACCTGATCCACCGGCTTGTACTTGAACATCAACATTTGGATTTTCGGCCATGAACTCTTCAGCAGCAGCGGCAACTAATGGCTGCATAGCAGATGATCCGGAAACAGATAATGACCCTGAAAGTTCTTTCTTCTCTTCCGTTTTTGGTGTAGTAGAGGTTTTTTCTGATTCTGCTGATTTATCTTTAGTTGTTCCGCCTCCACATGCAGCTGTAAATACCATTAACACTGCAAATAATGTAAGTAGGCTTAATTTTTTCAAATTTTTCATTGCTTCATTTCCCCCTATGACGAATGATTGTTTCTTACATGTATAAGAATAATTCCGAATTGTTAAACCAGTATGAATGCATTGTAAAGTTGTGTAAATTCTAGGTGAAGTGTGTGTGTAGTTGTCTTTCAACAGGGGGGATTATGTAAAAATAAACATAAAAAAGGCTTACCGCCGCTATTTAGCAGTAAGCCTCATTTCATTAATCATTAATCATTTAATAATTTTGATATTGCCCCGATTAATCCTTTTTCTAAAGTAGCGAGTGATGAATACTTTACATACCTTCCTAGTTGGCGGAAAAAGCATGAAAAAGCCAGTAATGTCGGATAGAAATCCTGGTGTTAACAACAGCGTTCCACCCACTAAAATACAGATCCCATCTAAAAGGGCGTCTCCTGGAATTTGTCCATAGCTAAGCTGCTCCTGGACTTTGCGAATCGTTGCCAGACCTTCTTTTTTTGCTAAGTAGGCGCCAATGACTCCTGTTAAGATCATCAGGGCAATGGTTGGCCAAACTCCGATTGTGTTACCAGATAGAAGCAATACCCCTATTTCCGCTGCAGGGATGAGAATGATAAGTAAAAATAAATAACGCATGCGTGTCTCCTTCCAAAGCGGTTATTTTCATCGCTTATTTTTGATTCGCTGATAAATCTCCAGATTCGCTGATAAAATCAAATATTCGCTGATAAATCCTTTAAATTCGCTGATAAACTTGAAAAATCCGCTGATAGGTTCCTTTTATTACTATATATTGTCCTTGAAGGATGCAATTTTGAACCTGTAACTAATTAATTTTCCATTTTCTGATCAGGATCTACTAAAGTAGCAAAGGTCCATGTTGCCCCCTCGTCCAACGAAATGTACCTCGCAAGGACCTTTCCGCCTTGGTAATCACCGCTTGGTCCTTGATTAACAAGCAGTGTTCCTTGTGATCCATCAAACGTGGGCACTTCTGCCTCGACGAAAATCCCCTTATATTCAAGTGGTATGGGCACCTCGACTTCCGCCCAGCTCTTTCCACCATCTGTTGTTCGATACAAAGACGGCCGCGGCGGCTGATTCATTACATTTAGCGATCCAAATGAAACAAATCCAAGCGTTTCATTAATAAAACCGCCCGCTGTAATCAATCTTTGCTCATCTACTTGTCCAGCCTTGACCCAGCTTTTCCCGCCATCTTTACTTTTAAAAATAACATTGGCTTCCCAGCTCATTGTTTTATCTCCAGTTAATATCAAATATCCATCCTGTTCAGAAGTAAAACCTAGCAGCCGCATCCGAATCCCTGGAAGAGTATTTGGAACAGGTGCACGACTCCAATGGTTTCCTTTGTCGGTGGAAAGAAGAATTCGTACAGAATCACCATCACCCAGAACAAAGGCTGTCCGTTCCGGGGTAATCACATAACTGCCTTCAATCAATTCCTGTTTGGAACCATTGTAGGCGCCTTCGAATAACTCCTCAATCGGAGCTGGAACCTTCTGCCAATGCTTCCCGCTATCATACGTTACCTTCAGTTCCCCATTGACAATCTGATAGCGATTATTCGGATCTTGTACCTTAATTCCCGCTTCTTTTTGATAAACATTTTTTAATGAATCCAATCCCGTAAAAGTCTCCGGCGTTTTCTCAATCCGTTCGAGCGTATAGGCATCTTCACCCGTCCTCTTTATTCTTAACGTCCATTCAATTCCTTTGACCCGTCCATCTTCCTGCACCTTTCCCCAGTTTCGATGGGCCGACCATTTCCCTTTTTCAAGCCTTGCCTCGAACGTGACACCAACAGCAAATTGATGGTCATCACCAGCTAGAAGTTGAAATTGGTTATACGTCACATTTGTAATTCGCTTCCATGAACTAGTGGTTGTTTCTTGATAGGGCCGTAAGTATTGGACTAATAGGGCTTCAGCAATACCCTCTTGTTTCTGTTCGCCCGCTTTCGCAGAAATGGTCAGCGGTAATGAACTGTTTAAGTCTTCTTTATAAAATTGGCCATAATACACAACGATACCCACGATGACGATAAATAACAAGATGATACTGCCAATGATGAGCTTTTGTTTACTAATTTGAGCTGGCATTTGATATCTCCATTTATATGATAAGAATTTAGTTATTATCTTTATTTTAACACGTTCTGAAAAAATGAACCTATTTCGCTTTATGTAGACTTGGTAAATAGTTATTACCAATCCAATTCTACTAATTTACCAAGTCACTATTCTTTGATAACCTAATAGATAGAATGAATCATACAAACAAGGATACGATTGTCTTGCCCATATGAAATATTAATAGAAAGAGTGAGGACATTGAAAGAACAATGGAAGTTATTAGTTCAAATCTTCTGGACCTTTTTCAAAATAAGCCCTGTCACGTTTGGCGGCGGCTATGCAATGATTCCGTTAATTGAAAAAGAAATCATAGAAAAGCGCAAATGGTTAACCAGTGACGACGTAACAGATGTGTTTGCGTTATCGCAAACTATACCAGGCGCAGTAGCTGTTAATTCAGCTGCCTTTATTGGTCATAGAATAGGCGGATTTAAAGGGGCACTGGCCGCCATGATCGGCGTGTCCTTCCCCACTTTCTTTATTGTGCTCTGCATGGGAATCTTCTATTTTTTTATACATGATAATCCGAAATTAGAAGCCGCCTTTGTTTCGATAAGGGCTACTATTGTAGCCATTATTGTGTATGCTGCCATCAAGACAGCCAAAACGGCGATTGTCGACAAAACCACATGCTGCATTATGCTAATTGGGGTACCGGTACTGTTCTTTATTCATCCGATTATTGCCATTTTTCTTGGAGCTGTAACAGGAATAACCGCCATTATAATTAAAAAGAAACTCGGCTATCCGGTTGAATTGGAACAGGACAAGGAAAAAGATCCAACCCAAGATCTCGATTATTTTATGGGAGCTGGAATATAATCATGGTACTGTGGGAACTTTTTAAATCATTTTTCATCATGGGGTTTGCCTCGTTTGGCGGAGGTTACGCAATGATTCCTCTCATTGAAAAAGCCGTTACCGATTACGGATGGATGACGACGGAAAAATTAACAGATATGATTGCAATTGCAGGGATGGCACCTGGTCCAATCGCTGCCAATTGTGCCATTCTAGTGGGATATGGAACCTCGGGCTACATGGGAGCATTCATCGCAGCATTAGGTATGTTACTTCCCTCGCTCCTATTAGTCGTCATAGTGGCAGCCTTTTTCATAAAGGTGCATCATAATCCTACTGTCCACTCCATGTTTTATGGATTAAAACCAATCGTGGCAAGTTTAATTATTTATGCTGCCATAAAGTTTGCAATCACCAATAACCTATTTTCACGGCATTTCAATTTTCATACAGTAAGTTTACTGCTTATCTTTGGATTATCGTTATTTGCCCTATTAAAACTCCGCTGGCATCCACTCTACGTCATTTTATTGTCTGGATTAATAGGGGTCGCACTCTACTCCTGACTTGATAAAGCCGGAATGAAACACCTTCGTCCGGTTAATAATAGGAGAAATAAAGCTGGAGGAAAAAGGGATGGACACATGTGAACTTTGCGGACGACAAATGGTCGAGACGACTCTCCACCATCTCCTTCCAAAAGAGATGGGTGGAACATTTGGTCAAACAGCAAAATTATGTATCCCCTGTCATAAGCAAATACACGCCCTTTATACGAATGAGGAAATTGCTGCCCGATTAACAACCCTCCCTGAACTAAGGAACGATGAGAAACTACTCCGTTTTATCAAATGGATACGAAAACAGCCCCCATCCAAAATCATGAAAATCAAAAAATCCAATGAGCGGAAAAGAAAATGAGGTTGACCTTTCAAACTATCCGCTGATTGTTAGTAAAAATAACGCTCTTCTTTAGAGCTTTTTTTCATTTATCCAACCTTTTTGGACTCCACATATCATTTGATTCCCCTATTTAATTTCCATATTTTTTACATATTAATCAATCTAGTTATCTGTTATTATTAAGAACATGATTGAAAAATGTAAGTTTTTAGGAGGTTTTCAAATGAAATCTCAACAAGGGAAAAAGAAAAAGTGGATAAAAGTGACCGCAGTGATTCTCCTCTTGATGTTTATTGGAGCAGGAGCTTACGGTTATTCAATATATAAATCGTTTAACAATGCCGTTGAAACTATGCATCAGCCGGTCGAACGCAAACAATCGGATAAGCGTGAGGTACCTGTTGCAATTAAGGAAAAAGAACCTTTTTCCGTCTTAATGCTGGGTGTGGACGAACGAGAAGGGGACAAGGGCCGTTCGGATACAATGATTGTTTTAACAGTTAATCCTAACAATAATTCCGTGAAAATGCTGAGCATTCCACGAGACACACGAACGGAGATCGTCGGAAAAGGAAAACAGGATAAAATTAACCATGCCTATGCCTTTGGCGGTATTCCGATGGCGATGGATACGGTAGAGAACTTTCTCGATATTCCGATTGATTATTATATCGAGGTGAATATGGAAGGATTTACTGATATGGTCGATGCTGTTGGCGGCGTAAGAGTTGTGAATGACATGGATTTTAGCCAAGATGGCTTCCATTTTGCCAAAGGCGAACTTACTCTGAACGGTGCGGAGGCTTTAAGCTACACAAGAATGAGAAAAGAAGACCCTAATGGGGACTTTGGCCGTCAAACTAGACAGCGCCAAATTATTGAAGCGGTTGTCAAAGAAGGAGCAAGCATCTCAAGTTTAGCGAAGTTTTCCGATATTTTCGCCGTCCTTGAAAAAGATGTAAAAACCAACCTTACCTTCGAGCAAATCAATGAGATTCAAAAAGGGTATAAAGACGCTGGCACTTCCATCCAGCAAATGGAGCTAAAAGAGCAAGGAAAAATGATTAATCACATTTATTATGGGCTCGTTTCACCAGAAGAAAAGCAACGTGTCCAAACCGAATTAAAAGCCCAGCTGGAATTATAAGCAATAGCTGCGGTCCTGCTAGTCACCGGAAGTACTTTTTAGGTTAGACCCTTCTCGATTTCTGAGAAGGGGCTTTTTTATATAAATACCTAAAAAGAGCGCCCATTCATTGGACAGATGTCATGCATACATTACAGATAGGTAGAATTCTTTCTTGCAAAAATATACCGAAGAACGACCTCGAGAATTTTAAAAAGGAGATGAATTTGCATGTTTGGAGGACATCACGGCGGCGGACATGGAGGGCATCATGGCGGCGGAGGATATCATGGCGGCGGACATGGAGGGCATCATGGCGGCGGAGGATATCATGGCGGCGGACATGGAGGGCATCATGGCGGCGGACATTTTGATGGGCATCATCATGGAGGCTATCATCATGGAGGCTACCATCACGGCGGATACGGTTATGGAGGTTACGGAGGTTATGGTACATCACCATTTATCGGTGGAGTATTAGGCGGCTTAACAGCTGGCGCCCTGACCACTGCAGCAGGAGGGTATCCATACCCAGTAGGCTATCCAGCTGCCTATCCTGTACCAGCACCATACCCTGCCACATACCCATACGGAGGCTATCCGTATTATTAAAATGAGAAGGATCATTCAAGGATCATCTGGTCTATTATTAGACCGATGAGCCTTTATACATATATTTCCGAGGATAAGGCACACTATGGAAAATGATATTAGAGGTGTATCAAGATGAAAAATGATGAGCTAAATAAAACAAATAGAGTGGAAGCAAAGAAATCGAGTAAGCAGCCCTACCAGGAATCAAAAAGGAAGAGTCCAATGGATTGGGGCGTCTTAGACCTGGCGGAAAGTGTTCAGGCAAGAAAATCTCCAGAGGAGTAATTCTCGCTAAGCTCCAACTTAAAATAATCAATTTTTAGTAACAAACAAAAAGAAGTGCATTTCCAAATAGGAAATGCACTTCTTTTACATCAATTGACCATTTTCTGTCGGACATAATCCAAGTGTAAATACATTTGATGAAATGCTTCAAACGGATCCCTGTTGACCAATGCCTCATAAATGGCCGTATGATGTTGAAGAGTCCGTTCTCGTTCCCGCACTTTCACTTCACTGTTAATTTTGACAAGCGTAACGATTAACGAATCAATCATCCCTTCAACAATTGGATTATTTGCACTTAAGGCAATGGTGCGGTGAAATTCAATATCCGCTTCACCGTAGTTATCGTCTTCGCTATTAGCAATAAAATCAATCGTTTCTTTTAACTTTGCCAGCTCTTCCTCACTAATTTTTTCAGCAGCAATCGTAATTAAGCCCAATTCTAATGCCATTCGCGCCTCTACCATTGCTTGCAGATTATCGTGAGCCAGAGCTAACATCACTGAGAAGGGGTGACTGCTGATTTTATTGTTAAAGAAGGTCCCTTCACGTGTCTTACGTGTGATAACCCCTAGGGATTCAAGTGAACTAAGCGCCTCCCGTAATACAGGCCGGCTTACTTCAAGTATATTCATTAATTCCATTTCAGTAGGAAGCTTATCTCCTGCTTTTAACTGTCCACTTAGCAAGAGCTGGACAATACTTTCAATCACCTGCTTGGATAAGGTAACACGATTTAATGTTTCTATTTTTACTTTTGGAGAATCAGTCATTTTCGGTCTCCTCGGATTTAATACTATTATTTTACCATAGTATGACTTTCTTCATAATACCCTTTGATATAAAAAGACACTGCCCAAAAACTCGGCAGTGCCTATTAATGAATATTTTATCGAACAAGACAAGGACGCTTATTATCAAATTTCCAGCCTGGAATGTAGAATTGCATCCCCACGGAGTCATCGCGAGAGTTAAGTCCCATGTTATTATATAATTCATGTGCCTTCAAAATTTGATCCATATCCACTTCTACACCTAGGCCTGGCTTATTTGGAATGGTTAAATAGCCATCAACAATTTTGTATGGTTCCTTCGTTAAATGCTCCGTACCTTCCTGCCAAATCCAGTGTGTATCAATCGCTGTAATGTTACCTGGTGCCGCTGCAGCAACCTGTGTAAACATCGCAAGGGAAATGTCAAAATGGTTATTAGAGTGCGAACCCCAAGTTAATCCCCAATCATGACACATTTGGGCAACACGGACGGAACCTTGCATGGTCCAGAAATGTGGATCAGCTAATGGAATATCGACAGATTGTAAGGAAATCGTATGACCCATTTGACGCCAGTCCGTAGAAATCATATTCGTTGCAGTTGGAAGACCTGTTTGTCTTCTAAACTCTGCCATGACTTCGCGGCCAGAATAGCCATTTTCAGCACCACATGGATCCTCTGCATAGGTTAGAATGCCATGCATATCCTTACATAACTCAACCGCTTCACTTAGTGACCAAGCACCGTTTGGATCCAACGTAATTCTAGCATCTGGGAATCTTTCTTTTAGTGCTTTAATTGCTTTAATTTCTTCTTTGCCTTCTAAAACGCCGCCTTTTAATTTAAAATCCTTAAAGCCATAAAGCTCTTGAGATGCTTCAGCCAAACGAACAACCGCTTCCGGTGTTAACGCTTCTTCATGACGGATCTTATACCACTCCACATCAGAATCAGGGTTACTATAATAAGGAAGGTCCGTCTTATTGCGGTCACCAATGTAAAACAAGTAACCTAATGTTTTTACTTTTTCACGCTGCTGGCCTTCCCCTAACAGTGCAGCAACTGGTACATTTAAGTGTTTTCCTAACAAATCAAGCAAGGCTGCTTCAATCGCTGTAACTGCATGGATCGTAATCCGCAAGTCAAACGTTTGCAATCCGCGTCCTGCTGTATCACGACCAGCAAAGGTCTTTCTTACATTATTTAAGATATTGTTATAATTGCCGATAGAGGAACCAACCACCAATGGTTTTGCATCTTCAAGTGTTTTACGGATATTTTCTCCGCCAGGAACTTCCCCTACACCGACATTTCCATTGCTATCCTTTAGGATCACGATATTTCTTGTAAAATAAGCACCATGGGCACCGCTAAGATTCAGGAGCATGCTATCGCGGCCTGCAACAGGGTATACGTCCATTTCCGTCACAACGGGAGTTACATTTACAATTTTTTCAACTGTAGTCATCATTATTTCTCCAATCTAAATGGTTTTGTTTATCCGAAGTTTATATATATAAAAAGCAACACAGGTTTGTACCACTCATATTGACAATGTTGATAAAACTTTTTCGGGCAGTAAACTCATCTTATGGGAGGAATTAACTGCCCGATTCATCATTTTTTTAATTAACTAACAAACATATTTAGGATTAATACACCGGCCAGTCCAAGTATGGCGAGTGCGGTTGTATAGGTTGTTCTTGTTTTTAAGGCATCTCCAACTGATAAGTTGAGATATTCTTTGTACATCCAGAAACCAGGGTCTGTCACGTGAGAGAAAGCAACACTTCCGCATGTAACAGCAAGCGTCATTAATTCTAAACTTACACCTGAAGATTGGGCGATTGGCAGGACAACACCGGCAGCTGTCATAACAGCAACTGTTGCAGATCCAAGAGCAATACGTAAGATAGCAGCAATTAACCAAGCAAGAATGATTGGTGAAATATCCCAGCCGCCTGTAATATCTTTAATATACTCAGCAATACCACTGTCAACTAACACTTGTTTAAACGCTCCGCCGGCACCGATTACAAGGATAATCATCGCCATCGGTTTTACACTATTAGAACAAGAATTCATGACATCTTTTAAGGAACGGCCCACTCTAGTTCCAAGAAGGTAGAAGGACAGTACAAGCGCTATCAGTAACGCAATTGGGGCAGATCCAAAGAATTCCATTGCATGTCTAAAGCTATTCTCTTCAGGTAAGGTAACTTCACAAACCGCTGAAATACCCATTAAGATAACTGGTACAAGTGCAGAGGTAACACTAGCTAAAAAGCTAGGCATTTCTTCATCTTTGAATACTTTGGTTGGAATAAGCCCTTCAGGAATTGTAGGGTTAATCTTTTTAACAAACGGTAGTCTTGGCCAAACCAAGGCGATAAAAGAACCTACCGGAATAGCAATGATAAGACCATATAACAACGTTAATCCCATACTTGAACCGAAAACTCCTACAACAGCTGCAGGGCCTGGGTGTGGCGGCAAGAAGCTATGTGTAGTCGATAATCCAACTGCTGTTGGGATGGCAACCCATAGTAAGTTTAACTTTGTTTGACGGGCAACGACGAACACTAATGGAATCAATAAGACGAAAGCAACTTCGAAAAACATTGTAATTCCAAGGATGTAAGCAGCAATTAACATGGCAATTTGAACACGTTTGATACCCATTTTTTCAATTAAGGTATTTGCAATTCGCTGTGCTGCACCAGCATCAGCCATAATCGTTCCTAACATGGCACCGAAGCCTAGAATCAAAATCAAGTCATCGAGCTGACCGCCAATTCCTCCTGCGATCGAATCCATGAGTTTATCCATTGGCATGCCTTGTAGAAAACCAACCAATAAGGCAGCAGCGATTAAGGCAATAAATCCATTCATTTTCAACGGCATCATCAAAATCAAAATAAGGGCAACTGCTAATGCAACATATAATAATGGCATAGTCTTTTTCTTCCTTTCTCAGGGAGTAAATAGAATGATATAGCTCCAAATCTTAAAAACCATCGACTAAATCTAATTACCTTTTGCATTTCGTGCTGTTTCCTAGACTAAAGTTCCATGGCGCAAGTCGTGTAACCGATTACTTTTCTTCCTGTCACTTTCCTCAATTACTGTTTTGCCCCAAGCGTGTGACATACCTGGTATCACTCCATTTGGTTTAAAACTGGCTGCCTCCTCCTAGCTCTTTCCCGTTCCCGCCAATCATTCATAGATTTCTTGTGAATTCACTCACAAAGTTTATTTTTATGAAAAGACTATTATTTCGATTAACACTATTTCAAACTTCGTAATCTAATAATAACCTTTATGATGATGTAAACTTTGCGAAAATTAGTACAAATTTTAAACATTTGATTAGCTGACGAGAGGTTAGTTAGTTCGTGAATCATTTCACATTCTTATCGTAACCGGTTAGAGAGAAAATAGCTTCGTTCAGTTTGCTAAAGTTTATTCGTATTTTTTTAGTCATTTGAACAAAAAATCTTTTGGGGCAAAGCAGCCATTTTTTTGTAAGAAGTAAGTCAAGTGACTATTTATTTACGATAAATCATACAAATTAAAAACATTTTTAAATTTTCAAGTAACCGTTTACATTTTTATTGTATAATTGTCTTACAAATAAATCATTATTCAAACAGATAATAAAACAAATTACTTTTTGGGCAAACGACCAATGTATTCTAGTAATATTTCTCCCTATCATTCATAAATCGGAGGTTAATCCTATGAAAATAAACAAAATTTTAGCTCAAGAGATTGCCGAAAAGGTAATGAAGGTCATTCCTTATAATGTAAATATTATGGATGAAGTGGGATTAATTATTGGCAGCGGCGATAAAAAACGAATCGACACCTATCATCAAGGGGCCATATCAGCGATTGAATGCGGAAAGATGGTTAGTATCTATGACTCTGAAGGGGATTCAAAACCCGGTGTAAATATCCCGATTCACTTCAGAAATCAAATGATTGGCGTAATTGGGATCAGTGGCGACCCCCACATCGTTGAGCCCTTTGCTGAACTTGTTCGTGTTACCTCCGAGCTATTAATCAACCAGGAATTTTTATTTAAAGAGCGCCGGGTAAAAGAACAAATCAAAGAAGAATATTTATATCAATGGGTCTTTCGAAAGGAAGAATATGATGCGGCTTTTATAAATAGTGGCGCTGCGATTGGAATCAACTTGAATCTGGTTAGAAAAGCAGTCATCGTAAAGGGAAGGTTGACAAAATCACCTTTTTTACATGACCAAGAATTTACATTTAGACTCAACCCAAGCATGATTTTGTTTATTGTACCAAATGAAAGTGATATTTTAAAAAGACTAGAAGGTTTAATCTCGCAAACTGAAACAAGAATTGGAATTGGTGATGGCTATACACATGTAGCCAAGTCGATTGAAGAAGCCAAACGAGCCATTGAAATTTCCGAGAAAATGGAACTCCCTTCTTTATGTTGCTATTATCAGGATTTAAAATTTATTGATTACTTAACCAATAAGGAAATTGTCTTTAAAGAAATGACTGATTTTTTTATCGAACAAAATGAGCATCCCAAGGGCCATGAACTAATCGAAACCCTAATGTGCTATATTAGAAATAGTGGCGATATGAATGTGATCTCGAACGAACTTCATATTCATCGCAACAGCTTAGCCTACCGCTTACAAAGGATTGAAATCCTAACAAACAAAAATCCGAAAAATTTTATCGATTTATTTCAGTTGTTCACAGGGTATATCCTTTATAAGATGCAGTCATAGACAAGTTTAAGATACGAGAAAAAACAGCCTCACCACACAAGGGTGAAGGCTGTTTTTGATGAAAAGGAACACTTATCCAATTAAGGAGATAATCGCAATGCCAATAACGGCTATAATCGACAAATGCAGCCCATTTGCCCGAAGCCCGGTTTGTACCCCTGATATCCCTGCAAAGCGGCTCACCATTAAATTGAGTCCTGAGAAAGGGCTGAGTGCCGTGGAAATAGACCACGTCAGTAACAGCAGCAAGGCTAGTCCAAGGTTACTCATTCCTAACTCAGCGGCATTTAACTGCATCGCCAATGCTCCAACCGCTGCAATCTGGTGGATTCCGATATAGGTAATGCTAAGGACAATGACCATCACAGCAAGCGCAAATAAGACAAAGGACCGCTGTGCCAAGTAGCTGAGGAACGTACTTACCCCATTTGCAGCAGTAGTGCCTTTCATGGCGAAGGCCAGCATCCCAGCACTCATAAACAGCATGATTTCATTATTCAGCATCGGCACTGTCCGATCACGAAAATCGATTAATGGCGCTTTCAACTGTTTCCATTTTTTTGTGAAAACCCCAAACAAGAGCAGGATGAAAATTGAAACAAGGCAAACAATGACAATCATCGACCAATTCGTTAAATTCTCGATAAATAAACAAAAACTCATCAGGAGGACGACAAATAATACTAACTTCATCAGCTGATGGCGATGCCTTTTTTCTAACGGTACCTCTGAAGATAATCCTTCTGAAAGCGGGTGCCTTTTCTCCCAAAGGGCGAACAGAATATTTCCGACTAATAAAGAGAGCAATGATAAGCCGATACCATAAAGGATATAGTCCTTGAAAGAAATATTTAGATAGTGAAGTACGAGTGAAACGGATGCAAAATACGGCGACCACATGACAGCAGTAGAAAAGCCCACCAAATAGCTTTTCGCTGACATCGTGGATGGAAGCTTAATTTCCTCTAAGAATTCATTAATAATTCGCACCGAACCTAAGTTCAAGACTGGGGCTAATAAAAACAGGGTCCCGGTAATCCCCGCATACAGTTTTTTGGGCTGATGTAATAAATTTCGCAATAACACCGCGATGGATTCGAAGAACCCTCCGAGCCGTAAAGGAATCGACAGTAAAGGTGCCAGCGTAAGCAGGCACAACAACGGCAGGATCAAGAAGAGCCCATCACTAATCCCCTCTACTCCTGTTCCTTTTCTCCATTCAATGACCAATCCCGCTGTCATCATGACCAGCCCGAGCCAGCGTGGAAAACGATCGGCCTTAAAGGCACTGCCTATAAAAGCCAGTAAAGATAGCCCTACCACCACCAATTGAAGCCACTCGAGCTCCACAAAGTATTGAATCAAAAATAATCCGCACATTCCCAAGATAAGATAACTCCTCATCGAAACTCCCCCCTGCCCGAAAGAAGGAATAAAACTGAACTATTCCCTTTTCCTTGATTTCTTATTTGTTTATTTGTCAGACAATAAAACCTATCTTAATGTATATCATACTCTCTTCTCCTAGACTATTAGTATGAAATTCTGACAAATTTCGAAAAATATTAATAAAAAATGGGGTAAATGAATATATATAGTATCACTTCATTATTAGATAGGATGGTAGAGAATGAACACAGAAGAAGTGTTATTTGAGGGAAAGCTTTATACAGTCATCTACAAATATACGTCAGGCTATTGGGAAATCAGAGAAAAGGGCAATAGATTTAACATTCAATTAGTCCATGAATCAGAAGTGCAGCCATGATGACAAGGTCATTATCTTTTAGGTAATGGCCTTTTTGATTGGTAATCATGCTTTCAAAATCTGCAGGAATTGTACGAAAACTTTCAAGTTTTAAGCACTATTCATAAGGTAATTCACTTTATAATCGTGATAGAAGCAGTATTTTTAAACATTCTTCTTAAAGAAGGGAGAACTATCTTTGAAAGGAATTTGCTGATTCTAATATTGTTTATGGAGGAATAAAAAATGAAACAACTTTTGGCAATGGTGGGACTATCCCTTTTATTATTAGCAGGCTGTTCATCCAATGCAGAAACTAGTAAAGCAGCGGATGGAGAAACTATTTATGGGAATAAATGTTCAGCCTGTCATGGCGGCGACTTAAAAGGAGCGGTTGGTCCTTCTGTGTTAAACATGAGCAGTAAGTACTCTGAGCAAGAACTTTTGAACCTAATCGAAAACGGTACTGAAAAAATGCCTGGTCATTTAATCTCAGTTAAAGAAAATAAATTGGTTACGAAGTGGTTATTGGAGAAAAAATAAACCATAATACAGTTGTCAGATTCAATTAAATCGTGTACGATTAAATTGCACACGATCAACCTTACTATCCACTAAATAATTGGAGGAAATACGATGACAACTGTCTATGATTTTAGTGTTAAAATGACCAACGGCACGATGAAGTCTTTACAGGATTACCAAGGTAAACCCCTGCTCATTGTCAATACCGCCAGCAAATGTGGATTGACTCCGCAGTTTAAAGGTCTGCAGGAATTATATGAAAAATATCAGGAACAAGGCTTAGAGATTTTAGGCTTCCCTTGCGATCAATTCAATAACCAGGAGTTCGACAATATTGAGGAAACGACCCAATTTTGCCAAATGAACTATGGGGTCACCTTTCCCATCTTTGCGAAAATTGATGTAAATGGCGATCATACCGATCCTTTATTTGCCTTTTTAAAAGAACAGAAAAAAGGCCTTCTCATGAAAAATATCAAATGGAATTTCACAAAATTCCTAGTAGATGCAAATGGTCATGTGGTGGAACGCTATGCTCCTACGACTGAACCAAACAAAATTGAAGATGATATCAAAAAAGTCATCTCCTAATGAAGAATAGGTGATCGTTTGGAAGACTTCTTCACATTAAAAAATCAACTTTGTTTCGCCATTTATGAAACAGCCAGTGAATTTACAAAACTCTATAGTACAGTCCTGCAGCCTTTTGGGCTAACCTATCCGCAGTATTTAGTTCTATTAGCATTATGGGAGACTGACGGCGTAACAGTCAAAGAATTGGGAGCGAAATTGAATCTTGGCACCGGCACGTTAACCCCTATGATTGCAAGGATGGAAACCAACGGCTGGCTTCGAAAAGAACGTTCCAAAGACGACGAACGAAAGGTGTTTATTTTTTTACAAAAGAAAGCAAATGAGCAAAAACACGCCATCACTGAAAAACTGAGTGAAACCATTCAAACCTGTCAAATTGAGTGGGATGAGTATCAGCAGCTGATGGAGCAATTAAACAGGCTTCAGCGTAAATTAACACAACGAAATTTGTAATACCCAATTCCTCAATGGAGTTGGGTTTTTTTATTATTCCCCTCTATTCCTAGTGATTTTAACCCCCGCTTCTGCATATTTATGATAAAGGAAACAACCGCCTAGATTTTACAAAGCTAGTGAAAACTGATCCTTCTTCCCCAGCATGGATGAAGGAAGAGGAGGAATGTGTATGATTGGTGGATATGCTGGAAAGCTGCTTTTTGTGGATTTAACAAAAGGCATCATAGAGGAGCAGGAATTACCGGATGAGTTAGCTGCAAATTTCATCGGCGGCTACGGAATTGGCGCAAAAGTGCTCTATGAACGGATGCCGGCAGGAGCTGATCCACTCGGTCCTGATAGTATGATTGGTTTCGTCACAGGACCCTCCAATGGGACAAATGCCTTTTTTGGCGGCCGCTACAGCGTCGTCCATAAATCACCGATCAGCGGCGGCTGGAATGATTCCAACTCCGGCGGTTATTTTGGACCTGAACTGAAAAAAGCTGGCTATGACGCGGTCTTTATCTCGGGGATTTCTAAAAAACCTGTCTACCTGTGGATCACGGATGGGAAGGCGGAGATTAAAGATGCCACACATTTATGGGGCAGGGATACGAAGGAAATTTGGGAAGATTTGAAAGAGGAAACGGGAAAACCAAAATTGCGTGTGCTCGCAATTGGACGATCTGGTGAAAACGTCTCGCTGCTCGCTTGCCCGATTAATGACGGCCACCGGGCACCAGGACGTGGCGGCAGCGGAGCGATCATGGGATCGAAAAAATTGAAAGCGATTGCCGTTTTTGGAACCGGGACAGTTCCGGTTGCTGATCCCAAACGGATTCAAGAATTAAATAAACGAGTCGGGGCTGTGATGAAAAAAAGTCCAATCGGCAAGGCCTTTGGTGCGATGGGCACCGGCAGCACCACACCCGCCTCTGCTCTAAGCGGCGATTCACCGGTTAAAAACTGGGGCGGCGTTGGCGTCATTGATTTTGGTGTTGAAAATGTCCAAAAAGTCGGCTCAGCTGAAATGGATCAATATAAGACGAAAAAGTATGCCTGTTCCCGCTGTCCGTTAGGCTGCGGCGCTGAGTATGAAGTGAACGACGGAAAGTATCCAGTTGGAAAAACCGACCGGCCCGAATACGAAACAGCTGCTGCCTTCGGCTCCACCTTGCTGAATTATGATACGGCTTCCATTTTAAAATGTAATGAAATGTGTAATCAATATGGAATTGATACGATCTCTGCCGGAATGACGATTGCGTGGGCGATGGAATGTTACGAGAACGGCATTCTCAGCCAAGAAGAATTGGATGGCATTAATTTAACCTGGGGAGATGGCGATGCAATCGTAGCAATGCTGCAAAAAATGTGCGATGGTGAAGGTGTTGGTGCAATTCTGGCTAATGGTTCTGCCTATGCAGCCAAGAAGTTTGGTAAAGGAGCACAGTTCTTGCAAACTGCTTCAGGAATTGAACTGCCCATGCATGACCCACGGTTTGCACCAGGTTTAGCTAGAACCTACCAATATGACCCATCACCGGGCCGCCATGTCAAAGGTGGTTTGGGTGGCTTGCAAATGGCAGGGGCTGAAACCAGTGATAAATATGACTACCGCGGAACAGGAGATTTGGATCTAGCGTTAACTACCCATACCGAAGTGCTGAACAGTTTAGGACTCTGCATGTTTGGTGAAATGGTCTCTCCGCCTGGCGTTCATAGTGAATATATTGAAGCCCTGACCGGCATGGCCTTTAAAGAGGAGGACAAATTTACAACAGGATTGCGGATTCTCAACATGCGGCACGCCTTTAATGTCAGGGAAGGCATTAAGCCGTCGGATCTTACCATTTCAGCTCGTGCGGTTGGTAAGCCGGCCTTAAGTGCTGGCCCGCTTGCAGGTGTTTCCATTGATACCGAACTGTTGGCCCGCAACTTCTTTGAATCGGTCAACTGGGACTTTGAAACAGGAAGACCGGCTCGAGAAATGCTAGAGCGTGTCGGTCATTTAGACGAAGTGATCGAGGATTTATACGGAGCTTAAGCTGCCGAAATTGCCCATTCATTCTAAGGAATCTGGAGTGTTGCCATTTGATTATCCATTTTAGTTACTTTGGGGTTCCGATCCCCTCCTTAACCCATGAAAAAAAAGAGCTCGAGCTGCCGAATAGCATTACCATTGAAGAACTGATGAATATAATTGGGGAGAAATTAGATGAATCGGAGGAAGGATTATTAACGAAAGCTACCTTTCTCGTTAATAAAATGGGGGCAAAAAGAGATAGAGTTTTACATGACGGTGATGATGTGATTATCATGTTTCCTATTGGCGGAGGATGATCGTAAAAAGGTGCCTGCCCCACACAGCGCTAACGCTTGATGGGGTAAGGCACCTTTTCATTCTACATATTTTAATTTTTTGTTAAATCGTTTTTCCCGATAATATCGAAAAAACCAAATGGCAGCTGCTGACCAGAATCCACTTGCTAAGTACCCACCGATGATATCGCTAGGAAAATGGACACCCAAATAAATCCGGCTGGTCCCAATCGCTAGGATCATGACCGTACTTAGGAAGATTAACAGGCTCCTTCCCCACTTACTTGGAATATGACGCCAAAGCAAGAAGGAAATGATCACATACACCGTAAAGGCATTCATAGCATGTCCACTTGGAAAACTGTATCCTGAAATATCAATTAAGCGGTGCAAATTAGGGCGCACCCTGTGAAAAACTTGCTTCAATATTTGGTTTAATATAGCCGAGCCGATAATAGCTGAAACAAATAAAATTAATTCTAACCGATGATGTAATACCCTATAAAGATAAATGATTAATAAGATACTAAGGACGATGACTACTGGAGCTGAACCAACAAAAGTGAAAAATTTCATTACTTTTGTTAACAACGGTGTTTCCAGTCCTTGAATGGCTCCGATTACCTTGCTATCAAAAGCGATAATTTTATGGTCACTTATTAACAAGGTGGTAAAGAAGAAGCCGAGCACACAAACTAAACTAATGATAAATCCGAAAATGAGATGTGATTTTAGATTCATGAAATAATCCTCTCCATGTGGTAGTTAAAACTATCACTTCTAGCTTTTGTTCAAAAATTTATTCTAATACTTCGAGTCTATTTTGTCTTTATAGGACGCGGTACCAGGCAATATTTGAATCTAACTTATCATATACCCTTTTTACAGTCTAATTCTAGACAACCAGTCTGAACATGCAATGAAGAAACAAAAGCAACCCTTCTATAAAGAAGAATTGCTTTAAAAAGAAGATTATAATGGAATCTAGAAAAACTTCTCCACTAATTCAACCGAAGTGGGTTTGCTAAAATAGTATCCTTGCATTTTATGACAGCCAATACTGCATAAATAGTGATATTGCTCTAGCTCTTCCACCCCTTCAGCCACCACGTTCATACCAAGGTTACTCCCCATGGCCACTAATGCCCGGCAAATGGATCTTTGATTTTTATTGTTCAGGCCTTGCACAAACGCTTTATCAATCTTTATGGTATTAAACGGATATTGAACAAGATAACTAATCGAAGAATAGCCGATACCAAAGTCATCAAGAATACAATCCACCCCAAATTCCTGCAACTTCCTCATGGTGTTCAAGGTTTTTTCAACATTCGTCATCGCTGTTCGTTCGGTTATTTCAATTTTTATAAATTGCGGCGGTAAATTATACTGATATATCATTTCTTTGACCGTTGCAATAAAATCACTTTGGTGAATTTGCCGGGCCGGTACATTAATAGAAATATAAAATGGAGGTAAATCTTGATCTGCCCACAGACGCCTCTGCCGGCAAACAGCTGCTAACACCCAATGATTAAGTTTAATAATAAGATCCGATTCCTCAGCAATTTGAATAAATTCTCCTGGAGAAATAGCTCCAAGTACAGGGTGCTTCCAACGCAGCAGAGCTTCAAGGCCAATGACCTGCTTCGCATTCACATCACAAATCGGCTGATATTCTAGATAAAGCTCATCCTTTTCAACCGCCATATGAAGATTTTGTTCAAGCAGCATTTTTCGTGAAAGGGTTGTCGACATGCCCGTTTGATACTGCTGAATTCCTGTTTTATTCTCCTTTGCGAGATACATCGCATGATCGGCCTTCATCAAAAGTGTTTCGGCATCTTGCCCATGGTCAGGGAAAAAGCTTGTCCCGATACTAACGCTCATTCTGTACTCATGATTAAGCAGGATGATGGGTTCAGCAAATACTTGACTGATTCCCGCTGCCATTTCATCAATGATCTGGCCATTTGGTAAATTCTTTAATAAGATAACAAATTCATCTCCGCCCTGGCGCGAGATCACATCCTCAGAGCGCAGATGTCCTCTTAAACGATTAGCTACAATTTGGATTAATTGATCCCCCATTTTATGACCTAAGGAATCATTAATATCTTTAAAGCGATCAATATCAATGAATAATAGGCCGACAACAAGGTTATTTTTTTTCGCATCCATTAAGGCATTGTGAAGTTCATCATCCAATACCCTGCGATTTGGCAAGCCTGTTAACGGGTCATGAAAGGCTAAAAACGTTAACTCCTCTTCCGCCCTTTTCCGATCATCAATGTCCATGACAACGCGGTCGAATCTACCTGGAGCAACACTATCGTCATCATATACTGGAATAATATAATCAAATATCCATTTATGTTCCCCATCTTGGGTACAAATCCTATACTCAAGTTTGGCTGATTGCCCCTTTTCTACCAACTGAAGTTGTTGAAACACTTTACCTTTATCCTGAGGATGCAGCAGTTCTTCCCATAACATAGGATTTTCGAAAAACTTATCTTCTTCATACCCTAAGATACGATTGCATGCGGATGAAATTTGCAGTGTCGCTAAGGACTTTGCATCAACAGACCATAAACAAATATCCATATCGTTAAAATGCTTATGCCAATTACTTGTTTGCAAATAAACATCTGCTACAGATGGTATGGTTGAATTAAAAATATATCCACACAATCCTTGAACCGATCCATTGATTTCAAGCGGGATGGAGACAACCGTTACCGGAATTTTGTTCCCATTTTTATGTTTAATGTAAATTTGGAATTGAACCTGCTCGCCCTGTAAAGTCCTTTTAAATTGAGCGATCGTGCTTTCAATTGATTCATCTTCCAATAGCGAGATAAAGTTCCGCTTGTATTTTTTCTTCCTTTTGTAGCCTGTCAGCAGGGTGGCTGCCTCATTTGAAAGGCTAATGCCCCCCTCTAAGTCCAGTATGTAACAGGGGACAGGGAGATTTAGGAGTATGGATTTAAACGATTGAATTAATAAACTTAAATCTGCCTTTGTTCCTGGCTTACTCATAAAATACCCCTTTCAAAGAAGCACCATTATTCATTTTCTACTATACAGACTATCATAAATGATTTTTCTAAAGTTTACTGTTTGAAAAGTCACTGGTTTAGAAATTTTCTTATTTTAAAATTCTCCCCCGCCTAGCTCTCTGTTTGTTGAATTTCCTGTTAATTCTGCATAGATGACAGGTAATTTATCTGACAAACGTAATAAAATCCACATTCACCGGTTCTAAGCCTTCCTCCCGAAGCAGTAGATTAATTTGACCGCGATGGTATTGACCATGCAGAGCCACATGCGTGAGAATATCTCTTTTAGATGTTGAAAACTCCCTGCCTGTGCTATTTTGATAGACTACAAACTGTTCAAGATTATCATTAGATAAACCTGCTAGAAACTCAGCAAAGCGCTGATTATTTTTTTCAAGAAGCCGTAAACACCCCTCGATACTAAGCTCCGACCAGAGTGCTTCAGAATGAGATGGGCTGTTCCCGCCTTGTAATCGTTGGATCCATACCTCTTCTGCAAGCAGGACATGGGAAAAGAATTGCTTTGCTTGGCTGCTTTGGTCTCCCCTCATTTTCAATGCTTCAACAATCCGTAAGTTAGCCCAATGTAGATGTTCGTACATTTTTATTATGGTTTTCATAAAAGGCTCCTCCAATCGTATTCCACCTATACTAACGGCAATGTAAATATATCGCACCCTATACTCAAGCTACATATAATCGTTTAGATTTTGGCATAGCATAATTCAATTTAATATCATCCAAAAGGAATGGTGCAAGACCATATTTTTTTAGTCTTTAAAAATCACCTAAATGATTAAAAATCATCTCATTATTGGCTGTTTTTTACGGAGACACCTTCAAAAAACGTTTTTAATAGTCTGTTTATTCATGTGTTATCCCTTTTTCCTTCAAAAGGGAAAAATGGCAATTCGATTAAATATCTTATTCTCGGTATCGTAAAGCTACCTAGGAAAACAAGGAAAGCGCGCGATCCCGAGAGGATCAAGAAATGGATAGCTTTGAACGATTAGTTGAACAGTATACGCCGATGATTCACAAAATCACTCGTTCCCTCCATATTTATCAAGACCAGGAGGAATTCTATCAAATTGCCTTAATTGGATTGTGGGAGGCACAAAATGGCTTTAACGTGAGTAAAGGCAGCTTCACCAATTATGCTTATTCATATATTAAAGGCAAACTTCTGCTTGAACTGACTAAGCGGTGCAAGGATGCAGAACGTTTCTTATACCCTAAAGATGAATACTGGGAAACCTTGGACGGAGGCGACCCTTGCACACTGTTGGAGAAAGAGCTTCTGCTCTCTTATTGCCATGGCTTAACGGAAAAGGAAACAACTTGGTTAATCGACACCTACATCTACGACCTCTCCGTTAGGGAAATTGCCGAACGCGAACATGTAACCATATCCGCCGTAAAACAGTGGAAAATGTACGCACTCAAAAAATTACGCGCACAACTAAATTAGAAAACACAACCAGTGGTGTCAGGCACCATTACCACTACAGCGGAATGACTATTGGTGTCAGGCACCATTGACATTAAAGGTGAATGGCACGCTTAAATCGCTTGTTAGTCCTAAGAGAAAAAATTTTTTTATGACCCTGTCCTTTTGACCCTAAAAACTATATATAAAGGGTGAGAGGAGGTGAGCAACAATGGCACATTCATTACTAGAAGGGACAAAGCTTCGTTTGGTATTTGAGATTGGCATGGATGAACAAGGAAAAGCAATTTACCGAGCTAAATCATTCAGCAATGTAAGGAAAGAAGCAACGGTTGATCAATTATTTCAAGCAGCACAAGCTATCTCAGCTTTGTGCAATGATGAACTAAACAAAGTGGAGCGTATCGACAGCACAGCACTTTCTGCTGAATAGTTCACTTGTACGCCCTAATTGGACACTGTCTTTGAGCGGTGCCTGACACCAAAGAGGACTCTAATGGGGACTCAAAAAACAAAATAGGATATGGGATGGGAGGTGAATAGAATGGCTAAATCATTAGAATTGCAATTTACTACGGAGTTTGGCAAGACTGGCCGCATCTCAATTGAGAATCCAAAGGAGCCGGTTGATGAAGAAGTGGTCAAATTATCGATGGCGCAGATTATTGCTTCCGATGTATTTACAACTGCCAGTGGGAAGTTGGTGGCAGCAAAAGGAGCAAGAGTAGTCGATCGCAACGTGACGGAATATGAACTCGCTTAATATCAGGGAGGCCGGCTTCACTATGAAACTGGCCTCTTTTTTTCAACCATTAAACCTAAGAAAGGAGTGAAAAGTCGTGGATCAAATCATTCCCTTCATAAGTGATGTAGGTTTCCCCATCGTTGTCACCCTTTATCTACTCTACCGGATAGAGTCAAAACTAGATCTTGTGGTCCAATCGATACAAAACCTTCCCGAGCGATTGAAGGAGCAAGCCTAAAATAACAGCCACCCTGTAAGCACGATGACACGTGAGGACCGGGTGGCTATTTTTTGGAATAAATTGGTTAATAACACAAAACACTCTGTAAAAGGCACAAAACGGTTGAAAATTGGCACAAACATCCCCTAAATCTGCACAAAATCTCCCCCAAAATGCACAAAAGTGAATGGTTTAAGCTCCCCATCCTCCGCAAAATCAAAAACCCTCCTAACAAATCAAATATTTGCAGTTGCACAATAATTGAATATAAATTACAATTATATGCATAAAAATTCAATTCTAAATCTACTACAGTTGAGGGAGTCATCATGTTGCAAACAAAACTAATCGATTCAGATCTAATTGCTTGGACCATCGAGCAGCGCCGCCATTTTCATATGTACCCAGAATTATCCGGGCAGGAATTTAAAACTGCTGCCTATGTAACTGAAAAATTAACAGAGTTTGGTATTCCAATAGATTCGAAGTTTTCAGCACCCAACGTGGTTGCTTATTTTAAAGGAACAGAAGGAAAGAAGACAATTGCGCTTCGGGCCGATATGGATGCCCTTCCCCTCTATGAAGAAGGCGATAAATCCTATATTTCAACGATACCCGGCGTGATGCATGGCTGTGGTCATGATGGCCATACCGCCACCTTGCTGGCTGCAGCCAAATGGATGAGCGAAAACTCACATCTTGTAAAAAATAATATTGTTTTGATTTTTCAAAGTTCGGAGGAAGCCTCCCCTAGCGGCGCCCAGCAGCTTGTTAAAGAAGGCATCCTAGAAGGCGTCGATGTCATCTATGGCATTCATTACATTTCCGGTATGCCGCTTGGTAAAGTCGGCTTTGCTCCCGGTTATGCCATGGCCTCTAGTGATGATTTCGAAATTACGATTGAAGGCAAAGGCGGGCATGGGGGGTATCCACATGAAACGATAGACCCTATTTATATTTCAACCCACCTGATTCAAGCGTTTCAATCAATCGTCAGCAGGAATTTGAATCCGCAGCATGCGGGTGTTATTTCTCTTGGCGGGATGCAGGCAGGCAATTCCTATAACGTCATTCCTGAAAAAGTCACCCTGCAAGGAACCATTCGGGCGATGACATTTGAAGCGGCTGAACTGATGCACAAAAAAACCGCACAATTAACAGAATCACTGTGCGCAAGCTTTGGTGCAAAAGGACACTACCGATTTATTGAGGGAACTCCACCGTTGTACAATCATCCGGAGGCGTGTGTGGTTGCCAAGGATATTATTGAAAAGGCGTTTGGCGAGGATGCATTTCTGGAAAGAGAACCTGTGATGGGGGCTGAGGATTTTTCGTATTATCTAAAAGATAAGGTTGGCGCCTTCATTAATGTCGGTATGCAAAGTGAAAAAAGCCAGTATCCACACCACCATCCAAAGTTTGATATCGATGAAGCAGCGATTCCTGCTGGAATTGAAATGATGATTCAATTAGCTTTGAATGCTTAATATGATAAAAAGAAGGCCGTCGTTCATCATGTTGATAAACGACGGCTATTCCTCTTCTTGCTCTTCCTCTTCTGTCTCTTCTTCCACTTCTTCTTTTACACGTTGAATTTCCTCGGTTAACTGTTCAAATGCGTGGAGTCGGAACTTTGCACTCGCAATCAGATCATCAATGATATGCACAAAGGTCTCATAGTCAATCCGATTTTCACTGCATTCTTTGATCATCCTTAGAAAGTTCCCTTCATAGTCCCTATCATTTTTAAAATCTCTTTTCTATTAACTTAATCCCACCTTTACGGATACTTACGACTTACGGAGAAATAACACCTTAACATAGATAATAACTTACTTATAGATATAAAAGTTATTTTTTTACATTTATAGAATAAAATTGAATCCTGTGTTAAAATGAGCTGTATTTATGAATGGTTATAAAGGGAGGATAAAAGTGAATATTAAAAAGATTGGTAGTTTTATTGCCTTGTCCACTGGAATATTAATGTTTGGTGGTCTTACTGCAAATGCAGAATCACCTTATGACGGAACAAAAGGACAACTCGAAAATGATCAAACACATGTTAAAGTAGAAAAAGTGGAGGGCTTTACTAATTCTAAGATTGATAGAATGTTAAAGTCTCCACTACCTCAAGGTTTAGTACATCCCCAAAAACCTCAAAATAGCTACACGACACAAGAACTAACTGGTAACTATCTCTATGAATATGAACCAAATGACTACATTTCCCAAGCTGACTTTTTACCAAAAGGAGATATCGTTTTAGGTACTTTCGGACCTTATGATGTTGATTACTATGAAATTTATCTTCAGGAACCTAGTTACATTGCTATTTCTGGACTAATGCCTATCGATTCGTTATCAAATATCGGTTTTATCTTAAACGATCAATATGACAATTTAATTTATGCTGATAGTATACAATTAGATGACCATCAACAAACAAATGGATACCTTCTAGCAGCAGGAACTTATTACATAAGTGCTCTTAACGTAGGTTCTTATGTTACTGATGATGTTTATGGTCTTGCTTGGGATGCTTTAGACGAACAAGACACTACACCACCAGCTCCACCAATAGTTAATAGAATTGATGACAATGATACACAGGTAACAGGAGTAGCAGAACCGAATTCTGCCATTGAAGTAGCACTTAACGGCACTATTTTAGGTACTGGATTAGCAAACGCAGATGGTAAATACATAGTCAATATACCGGCCACGTATAACATTGGAACAGTTTTGAGCGTAACTGCTATCGATCAAGCAGGAAACAGAAGTGCCATTAGTTATGTTACAATTGTTTCCTCCCAATTTACTGGTTGGGTATCAGAAAATGGAGAGCGCTACCATTATACAAATGGAATAAAAAATTTAGGTTGGTTCTCTGAAGGTGGAAAATATTACTACCTAGAACCTGCTACTGGTGCTATGAAGACAGGGTGGATATTCCAAGATAATAAGTGGTTTTTCCTTGACCTAAAGACTGGGGTTAAAAGGACAGGTTGGGTATTCGATAAATATTGGTACTATCTAAATGTATATGGAGTAATGCAAACAGGCTGGATCAAAACAGATGGAACTTGGTATTATTTAAAAAATAATGGCGCTATGGCCACTGGCTGGATTAAGGATGGCGGTGCCTGGTATTATTTGAAAAACAATGGCGCGATGGCCACTGGCTGGATTAAAGATGGTGGTGCCTGGTATTATTTGAAAAATAGTGGCACTATGGCAACTGGCTGGATTAAAGATGGTGGAAGTTGGTACTTTCTCGGAAGTAATGGTGCAATGAAAACTGGATGGGTAAAAGTAGATAGAAAATGGTATTACTTTTATAGCAGTGGGAAGATGGCCTACAGTACAAGAGTTCAGGGGTACAGATTGGGTGCAGATGGAGCTATGGTTTAGGAAAACATAAGTTTCATGTCGGTATGCAAAGTAAAAAAAGCCAGTATCTACACCACCATCCAAAGTTTGATATCGATGAAGCAGCGATTCCTGCTGGAATTGAAATGATGATTCAATTAGCTTTGAATGCTTAATATGATAAAAAGAAGGCCGTCGTTCATCATGTTGATAAGCGACGGCTATTCCTCTTCTTGCTCTTCCTCTTCTGTCTCTTCTTCCACTTCTTCTTTTACACGTTGAATTTCCTCGGTTAACTGTTCAAATGCGTGGAGTCGGAACTTTGCACTCGCAATCAGATCATCAATGATATGCACAAAGGTCTCATAGTCAATCCGATTTTCACTGCATTCTTTAATCAACTTTAAAAAGTCCCCTTCATATAAGTCGTATCTTTCCTTAAATACTTTAGAATCCATCGTTAAAAAATACTCTTCGTCGACGACAAACTCGTTAAATATCTTCTTTGTTAACCGGCTTTTTGTTACTTCTATTTCACTTTGGTCCTGCTTGCTTTTGTAATGCTGGGCATCCTCATACTCCGAACAAAGTGTAGCATAAATCTTTTCAAGCAGCTCAGTGGGTTCTAGATACTTTAAGTCCGCCATTGGAAACCTCCGCAACCTCTTTTATCTAATTATTGCCCAATCCCCTCACTTAAATCATGGTGTCAGGCACCATTTGAACTTTATTGACAGTGTCAAAGTTTCATCCATTTCTTTGTTGTTGAAAGGAAAAACCATAGTACGTTCTCTCTCTGACTGAGCGCATCATGAAAAAACGGACCCAATATTGAATTGGATCCGTTTTTTCACCATTTTAAAGCGCCGGGAATCTGCCCCCGGCGCTTTTGTTTACCTCAGTTATGCTGTTGCTTTAGACTTTTCAGTCCCAGCTTCTTTTTTGCTAATCTTGCGAATGAAAGGAATAACCCAACGGTCTAAACCGATTTTACTTGCATTGTAACCTGCAGTTAAGATGATGAAGCCTAAGAAGATGTCTCTAGGGTTGTGAGATACTGTTCCAGCTAAGAAGAAGCTGAAGTTCATTACTAGACCAAAGAACATGGCAGTAGTTGTTAAGCAGCCTAAGAGTAAGCCTAAACCGATTAAAGTTTCACCGACAGGGACCACTACGTTAAAGATATCAACGTTTGGTAATGCAAAGTGTTTTAAGAAGTCAACATACCATCCAAATACAATTGCACCATCTGGACCTTTTACTGGGTTAGCGATCGCTCCTTTTAAAAATCCAGAAGCGTCAAAGCCGCCGCTTGTTAATTTTCCTAAACCTGCTGTAAACCAAGAGTACCCAAGATAGACACGTAAGACTGTTAAAATATAAGAAGCAATTTTATTTTCTCTTAAAAATTTGTTAAACATAAATGATTCCGCCCTTCACTTTTTGTTTTCTCTTTATGGTTCTACTATAATCCCTTTTCCACTTAAACAACATGGGGATAGTGATTAGTTCACAGTTTGTTTAAAAAGCTTTGACGGAATTTTGAACAACATAGTGAGGGTCAGTCCCCCACTACTTTAATTCTTTAGCAGTGAGGATCAGCCCCCTTTCATAGATGGCTGAACTGGCGAATTACCTTCATCAAGTTTTTATTTTATATAGTGACCAACCAAGTAAATCAAATTGACCTATGCTAAATTAAGTACTATAATTATCTCGAATTAAAGATATTCATTTTTAAAAACACTCTAATGGAGAGTATTCTAATAAAATTTTTCGTATCTATCTATACTAAGCTTGGGAGTGATCGTATGTTAAGAAAAATTGAAAGTAAAAATATGGGCAGTGCCAACCATGGCTGGCTGAAAAGTAAATTCCATTTTTCGTTTGCCGATTATTATAATCCTACTAACATCCACTTTGGGGTTTTACGCGTCATCAATGATGATTTAGTGGAGGCTGGGACTGGTTTTGGGATGCACCCCCATCAAAACATGGAAATCATCTCATATGTGGTCAATGGACAGCTCACACATGGAGACAGCATGGGAAACACCTCCACCATTACACGTGGACATGTGCAGTACATGAGCGCAGGAACCGGTGTTTATCATAGTGAACGAAACCTCGGCGATGAAACGTTGCGGTTTTTGCAAATTTGGATTCTGCCTGACCAGAATGGGCATACCCCTAATTATGGAGACAACCGTTTTGATTTTGAGGAGAGACATAATCAATGGCTCCATATGGTTTCAAGTGTTGAGGGTGAAGCACCAATCAAAATCAATCAAGATGCGAACATCTACTCTTTATTTTTAGACAAAGACAAGGAAATCAGCTTTCCAGTCCAAGAAGGAAGACAAGCCTATCTCGTTCAAATCGAAGGCACTTCTACCATTAATAACATTGTCCTCGACACACGGGATGCCATGGAAATTGCGGAAGAAGACATTTCTCTTTTTGCAAATGAAACATCACATTTCCTTGTTGTAGAAATGGAAAAACAATAATCCCTTTAAATATAAGGTACTGGACCCCAACTAGCTTGAAATAAAAAAACGTCTAACCGCGATGGTTGACGTTTTTTGTTTATTATTAAGCTATGCTGCCACTTTTGACTTTGTAGTACCAGTTTCTTTTTTGCTGATTTTGCGAATGAAAGGAATAACCCAGCGGTCTAAACCGATTTTACCTGCGTTGTAACCAGCTGTTAAGATGATGAAGCCTAAGAAGATGTCTCTAGGGTTGTGAGATACTGTTCCAGCTAAGAAGAAGCTGAAGTTCATAACTAGACCAAAGAACATCGCAGTTGTAGTTAAGCAGCCTAAGAGTAAGCCTAAACCGATTAATGTTTCACCGACAGGGACAACTACGTTAAAGATATCCACGTTTGGCAAAGCAAAGTGTTTTAAGAAGTCAACATACCATCCAAATACAATTGCGCCATCTGGACCTTTGACTGGGTTAGCGATTGCTCCTTTTAAAAATCCAGAAGCATCAAAACCGCCGCTTGTTAATTTTCCTAAACCTGCTGTAAACCAAGAGTAGCCAAGATAGACACGTAAGACTGTTAGAATATAAGAAGCAATTTTATTTTCTCTTAAAAATTTGTTAAACATAATTGATTCCGCCCTTCACTTTTTGTTTTCTCTTTATGGTTCTACTATAATCCCTTTTCCACTTAAACAACATGGGGATAGTGATTAGTTCACAGTTTGTTTAAAAAGCTTTGACGGAATTTTGAACAGAGAACATTGGTGTCAGGCACCATTAGATGAATTGCCATTATGGTTATATTGCTAAATCAATTAACCAATCAACCACTAAATTGCTACGTTGCTAATAAAATCTAGCAGTTAACGACGATTTAATTATCAGGATATCTTCTTATTTCACTTTTACAGAAGTAGATTCACTCTTATTGCCTGCCTGATCGACGGCATAAAGAATTATTGTCGAACCTTTTTTCTGAGTTCTGATTCTCATTTTGAAGTTTCCATTTTTATCTGCCACTGCTCTACCGCCAAAATATTTACCGGCATACATATAGACAGTCGATCCAGGCTCAGCTTTTCCCTTTAAAATCGTAGATCTAGAAATGAGCTTTTTCGTAAGAGTTGGAGAATCAGGGGCGATGAAATCTGGCATGTTGGTCAATGATGGAAGTCCATTGATATAGCCGATGCCGCCTGTTTTATTAATGCCTATTTCTTTTTCCATAGCTGTTTTTAACTCATCTTTATTAACGGCAGTTATCGCTTTTGCATCTAATTCATCGCCAGGATGTTGGAAATTACTCATAATATAAGAGAAGCCATTCCGATCATCTGCAGCAAATAATCCAGTCGATTCCGCTCCTGCAGGGTTCGATAAAATACGTGTTAGCTCTTTTGTATCAACATCATAAGCCCACACGTAGTTATTGGTATGTTTACCGCTGTCTTCACCGATAAATAGGGTCTTCATCTCTTCTGAGTAGCTCAAGTTGTCAGGGTTGGCTACTTTGTCCACATTTGCCGTGTTACCATAAGCATCAGCTTTCGCAAGATCCTCACCTACTAGTAAACCTGACATGGATGTTGCAACATAGTTACTAGAGATGCCACTACCATTCTTATCTTTTTGATCCTTACGTAAATCTAATTGATAAGTGACACCAGACTTGATTTTTGGTAATTGCATATCATCGGCTGGGTCTTTACCTGTGCTGTCTTTTTCCATCCCGCCGCTTTGGTCGGAAATCGCGATGTACACCTTGTTATCTTTTGCATTATAGGTGACACCTTCCATTTTGTTGAATTCAGTAGTGGCTCCAAGATAGGCTGCATAGCGGCGGGATTCAAGGAATGCGGCTGCTTTTTCCATACCTGGTTTAAGTTTTACATATTCTGTTTTGCCATAAGAATATTGTTTGATCGCTTTAAAACCTGGCTGTGCTGTATCCGATGTTTCAAAGATATTAGTGAATTTAATATCCTTATCAAGAATTGCTTTAATTTCCTTATCGCTTGCATGTCCTAACTTAATCCATTGTAAATCCCCGGAACCGCCACTTTCCGTTCCTGTTTGCACAAATTTGGCAGCGTATAAGGTACCGGAAGATAAATCTTTCTCCTTATCTGCTATGTACATGAACATACCTGTATTTCCACCATCATCACCAAAGTAAGCTGTCCGGTTGTCAGGCATCATTTTCATTAATTCATGAGAAAACCGGCCTAAACTGTAGTGCTTCTCAACCTTTACATCGCCGTTTTTGTTTACTTCGATTTCTGGGACATACCCATAGAAATAGGGGCTTGCTACGGATTTATCGCCAAAGTACAGCTGAGAAAAGCTTTCCACTTGAGTTCTTGCTGAAGACTTCGGATCCAATTCATAATTGCGGGCATCTGGCTCATACTCTTCGGAACCTAAATGAGTATTCCATGGAGAAAGCGACCCATTACATGGAATCCAAAGTCCATTCACACTTGAAAAATCGATTTTCTTAACCTCTTTAGGACTTAGCTCACCTGTTTTCCCACCTTGATCTAATGTTGTTAACGACATGGAAGCGGGAACTATTCCATAGGCCGATTTTCCAGCAGCATCGATGGTTTGATATTCGTAATGGGTAACCATGTAAAGCTTTCCGTCAATGGGATTTAGTAAACTGTTAGAGTCAGGCGCATCCGAAACAAATGGTGTTGGGTTTCCTGGAACACTATTGTCCATAATTGGATTTCCTTTGACATCAATCGGGGTACCAGCAGGAATTAACTCACCTTTATTAAGTGCAACCTTATCTTCTGATTTAAACAGCCGTTTGTATGAAAGCGGGAACGTTTTGACAGTTCCATTACTGTATTTTACATCGACGGATGCAGTCGAATAGGTATCCACCATTTGTTCTATTGTCGTTGGGGCAGGCATTCCATTAAACTTAACTGAATCAATTTTGATTTCTTTATTTCCTGCAGCTGCCGCAGGTGTAAGAGCTGGAATCGTTAAAGCGAGTGTTAAGGCGAAGGCAGTACCTTTTTTAGCCATTTTCCTATTCATTGAGATCCTCCTAGAAATAAGTTATTCGATACACGACTACGAAACAGATAAACTAGTATTTTTCTTATTCAGAAAAGTTGCTTTTGTCCTCTTTAACAATAAGCCCTCATTGTTAACTCAGCATTAAGCCGTTGTAAAGTTTACTGAATGCTTGGATAACAAGATTGTTACATGTAAGGATATTTACTACTACTTATGGAGGAGTCTCTGTAAACGATGTCAGTCCACTGCTAAAATAAAAAGCGCCGGGGAGTGATTCCCGGCGCCCTTTGTGTTCAACTTACTTACGCTGCCACTTTAGATTTATCAGTGCCTGTTTCTTTCTTGCTGATTTTGCGAATGAAAGGAATAACCCAACGGTCTAAACCGATTTTACCTGCGTTGTAACCAGCTGTTAAGATGATGAAGCCTAAGAAGATGTCTCTAGGGTTGTGCGATACTGTTCCAGCTAAGAAGAAGCTGAAGTTCATTACTAGACCAAAGAACATCGCAGTAGTTGTTAAGCAGCCTAAGAGTAAACCTAAACCGATTAATGTTTCACCGACAGGGACGACTACGTTAAAGATATCAACGTTTGGCAATGCAAAGTGCTTTAAGAAGTCAACATACCATCCAAATACAATCGCGCCATCTGGACCTTTGACCGGGTTAGCGATCGCTCCTTTTAAAAATCCAGAAGCATCAAAGCCGCCGCTTGTTAATTTACCTAAACCTGCTGTGAACCAAGAATAACCAAGATAGACACGTAAGACTGTTAGAATATAAGAAGCAATTTTATTTTCTCTTAAAAATTTATTAAACATAAATGATTCCGCCCTTCGTTTTTTGTTTTCTCTTTATGGTTCTACTATAATCCCTTTTCCACTTAAACAACATGGGGATAGTGATTAGTTCACAGTTTGTTTAAAAAGCTTTGACGGAATTTTGAACAGCCCAATAATGACATCTTCTTTTTGCAAAAAAAAAACGTCTAAGGTCGATTATGAATCGATTTTAGACGTTTCTTTGCTTGGGATAATACAATATTAAACTTAGGCTTTTACAGCTGAAAAACGTTTTGCTGTTTCAGCTACTTTTGCTAAGCCTTCAGCGATAATTGCTTCAGCTTTGTCAGGTGCTGCATTATGACCTTCGATAATCACTTCATCAACGATTTCCATACCGAATACGCCGCCAAACACATTTTTAACATAAGTCGCAGCCATTTCCATTGGTGCTGCTTCAGGTGTGGAATAAATGCCGCCGCGCGCACTTAAGATCACAGCCTTTTTCTCAGGCATTAAGCTGATTAATTCACCAGTTTCGCTGTATTTAAAGGCAAAGCCCGCTGCGTATACATAATCAATAAATGTTTGTAATTTAGCTGGGATGGTTAAGTTCCATAATGGGAATGCAAACACAACGAGGTCGGCAGCAGAAAGAGCATCCATCGCTTTTTGTTTCGCTGCTAAAATACGTTGTTCAAGGTCTGTTAATTCTTCACCCGATTGTAATTTACCAAAGGCGTTGAATAAATCCTGACCAAAGTAAGGCATATCTTCCGCAAAAACATCGTAAGTGGTAACGTTAACGCCTTCTAGGTTCTCCATGAAAGTTTCATACATTTTACTTGAAACAGCTTCAGAAGCTGGACGGTTGTTTGCTTTAACTACTAATACGTTCATCTATATTAATCTCCTTTTGTTATATCTTGTTGAACTTGTTTCGAATTCATAATATACAACTCCAAACTAAAGTTCAATCAAAACGCTCCAAAATCGTTCAAAAGTTGTAGACATTCATGTAAATATATACTTAAAAAGGAAATTCAACCTAGCTCCCTTCACTTATGGGTTCAATTTTTCTATGTATATAGAACTGGTTTGTACAAAAAATAAATGTGGAAACCACTAACAACCGTCCCTATTGGCATTTTTTAATATTTCACGGTCCGAATTTGACTGTTATAATAGGGCTAACGAAAAATTTAGGAGAGTGCATCCATGACCACATTTGAAAAATTAAAACCTATTATTGCAGACCAGTTGGGTGTCAAAATGGAGAATATTAGACCGGACGCATCATTTAAAGAAGACTTCGAAGCGGATTCGCTTGATATGGTAAATTTGACGATGGAAATCGAAGATGAATTTGCCGTCGAAATAAGTGACAAAATTGCCGCAACACTTCAAACCGTTGGGGATGTTGTAAACTATATTGAAAAACGTTAAAAATCCTCCAAAAAAGAGACCAAATCAATTTACGATTTGGTCTCTTTTCTCTATTCCCTCAATAAACTAAAGCGATTTTTCCCCTTTAACTCCATTTATGGAGTAAGTGGCAGTGATTTCAGAATTGAGAGAATGGGCGACGGAACAATATTTGTCTTTCGATAATTGAATGGCACGGACGACCTTGTCCTCCGGCAGCTCTCCATCTAACGCATAGTGGATGTTAATCGTCGTGAATCGCTTAGGATGATCATCGGCCCGCTCGCCTTTCACGTCCATTTGAAAAGAAGATGGCTCCAGACGCATTTTATGTAAAATGGAGATAATATCAATTCCTGTGCAGCCTGCTACTGCCTCTAAGAGCAGTTCCGTTGGCCGGGGACCTGCATTTTCTCCCCCCACTTCCGGTGCCGCATCCATGGTGAATTCATGCCCCGAGGGAGTAACTCCCGTAAAGGCCATTTTCTCTTTCCAGTTAACCGTTAATTCCATTTTTCAAACCCCTTTCTCATTACCTTTCATCTTCTTAGTATACCGATATTTAGGAAAATTACTGCAGCCTAGAATGTCTCTCGTTCATCAGCGTTTAATTTTCATATGACTTGCCAAATAACGACTACTTCTATAAAAATACGTTCATTTCCTGCCTATTAGTTGGATGAATTAACTATTTCTTAGGTAATTGCCGCAAATTCTCTTCTAAAAGAACATTATTCCCCAAGAAATGATTTTATTTTCACAATTCAATAAAGGAATACATAGTTGGTAATCACAGGAAAATATACATTTTTTTCTTTAAACTTCTATAACTGTATCCTTTCAAAATTATGTTGATTCTAGGATGGGTGTAAAATAATCTTAAACTCAAAAGGAAACCACCCCGCTTTTTGTGAACGTGGAGTGGTTTCCTTCTTTATTCTAGAGCTTTCAACAGCGTTTTAGCTCGAAAGTCCATCATTTTAAATTCAGGTAATGAACGAGGGCTTATTGAATGACCATCCGCAAATCGTCCTTTTTTGCCCATCCTTTTAACTTCAAACCATGATAAATCGCTAGTGAAATAATAACCGGAAGAATCACGCCAACAGCAATAAAAACAGCAAGAACGACCGGACCTTGGTTCGCTAGAATATTAATGGGAGCAATTAAGGAATTGAGACCGAGCCCCGCTAGTTGATAGGGAACCTGGAAGTCAAAGATTATCGTCGCAATTGGTGCGCAAATAATCGCTGAAATAAACGGCGGAATCGCGAGCCGCGGGTTCTTGACCAAGTTAGGGAATTGAACCTTTGGTGTAATTAACGATTGCGCGATATTGGCGCCAAGATCATTTTGTTTAAGTGACATCGCCGTAAACCCCGCAAACTGGGCAGTACAACCGATTAAAGCGGCTGCACTTGATACAGGATCAAGCTGCAAGGCAATCGCGATCGCCGCTGATGATGCAGGCGACATGAGAAAAATACTCCAGACAAGCGCAATAACGATGGACCCCAATAATGGATACCCTTTAACAGACGCTGTAATTTGTGCACTTAACCATTGCAACAGCGGGGTCGTAACCATCGCTAAAAATACACCAGCCACTCCGCCAACTAAGACAGCCGCAAACGGTATCGCCATCATATCTAATTTTGTTTTACCTGTCACACGTTTTCCTACCCAGGTTGCAACAACAGCCGCTAAGACAGCGCTGATTGGCTGCCCCGTTACTAAGGTGACTCCTCCATCAGTTATATGGATTGCATTGGCCCCAATGGTACTGCAAGCCATCGCGCTAAAAATAACTAATGTATTGCCGCCCAACTGATAAGCAATGCCTGCTCCGATTGCCGGGGCGAGCATGAGCTGGGCAGAAGTACCAATGGTATTAAAGCCTTCCCATCCTGTAAATGTACCGAATGATTGAATCAAAAGGCCGATTCCCAGTGTTACTAATACAGCATTGGCAAGTCCTTGTGATGCTTTATACATTCGCTCAACTAAATATGTTTTTGTAGATTGTTTCATCTTTTCCACCACCCTAACTATTAATCGAAATTTTCTAACATTTTAACGTAAAAGTCCCCCAAGTTATCTCCCTATAATCTATCACTCGTATTTAGCCTTGTACACAATACTTTTTTCTAAATAAACACCAGCGTAAAATGTGATTATATATAATATTCTTCGAAATAACTATTTGAAAATTGATATAATGATATATCTAATTTCAAATTGTGTCAATAATTAATGCTATTCAGAAATTTGGAAATCCTAGGATTCATCCAACAAAAAAGACGACTCGGAAGCCGAGTCGCCTTGTCTTTCTAAGTTATGCTATCGATTTATGTTTGTCAGTGCCTGTTTCTTTTTTGCTGATTTTTCGAATAAAAGGAATAACCCAATGGTCTAAACCGATTTTACCTGCGTTGTAACCTGCTGTTAAGATGATAAAGCCTAAGAAAATGTCTCTAGGGTTGTGAGATACCGTTCCTGCTAAGAAGAAGCTGAAGTTCATCACTAAACCAAAGAACATGGCAGTAGTTGTTAAGCAGCCTAAGAGTAAGCCTAAACCGATTAAAGTTTCACCGACAGGAACAACGACATTGAAGATATCAACATTTGGTAATGCAAAGTGTTTTAAGAAATCAACATACCATCCAAATACAATCGCGCCGTCTGGACCTTTGACCGGGTTAGCGATCGCTCCTTTTAAAAATCCAGAAGCGTCAAAGCCGCCGCTTGTTAATTTTCCTAAACCTGCTGTGAACCAAGAGTAGCCAAGATAGACACGTAAGATTGTTAGAATATAAGAAGCAATTTTATTTTCTCTTAAAAATTTATTAAACATGAATGATTCCGCCTTTCCAATATTGATTTGTTCTTTATGGTACTAATATAGTATTTTTTCACTTAAAAAACATAACAATGGTAATATGTTCACAGTTTGTTAGAAATGTTTTGACGGAAATTTGAACACCCGCTTGATTATTAAACGGAAAACAAAAAAAACCGAGGAAAAATCCTCGGTTTCTTTTTAGAATACGTAATTATTCTTCTTCAACAGTTGTGTCAACTGTAACTTCTGGAGATGTTGTTTCCTCAACAGATACGACAGCCTCAGTTTCCACTGAAACGGCTAGGACAGCAGAGTTTGCTGCAGCGTGTGCTTTTGCCTGTTCGCTTGCTTTTACACTAGCTTGAGCTTTTGCTTTGTTTGCTGCAGATGGATTTACCTTTTCAACTTTTACTGCCTCTTCTTCAGTTGCATCTTCACCTGTTACAGCTTCTGTTGCTTCTTCAGTTACTTCTTCACCTGTTACAGCCTCTTCAGCTTCAACAGTTGTTTCTTCACTTGTTACAGCCTCTTCAGCTTCAACAGTTGCTTCTTCACTTGTTACAGCCTCTTCAGCTTCAACAGTTGTTTCTTCACTTGTTACAGCCTCTTCAGCTTCAACAGTTGCTTCTTCACTTGTTACAGCCTCTTCAGCTTCAACAGTTGCTTCTTCACTTGTTACAGCCTCTTCAGCTTCAATAGTTGCTTCGTCTTCTTCAACTACAGGAGTCTCTTCTACTACTGGAGTCTCTTCAACGTCAGAAACTTCTCCACTTGCTAAAACAGCTGAATTTTTTGCAGCATGTGCTTTTGCAGTTTCACTTGCATGTTCAAATGCTTGTGATCTTACTTTGTTTGCTGTAGATGGATTTACCTTTTCAACTTTTGCTGTTTCTTCTTCAGTTGCTTCTTCACCTGTTACAGTTTCATCAGCCTCAACAGTTGCTTCGTCTGTAGCTTCTGATTCTTCTACTACAGGAGTTTCTTCAACTACTGGAGTTTCCTCTACAACAGGAGTCTCTTCTACTACTGGAGCCTCTTCAACGTCAGAAACTTCCCCACTTGCTAAAACAGCTGAATTTTTTGCAGCATGTGCTTTTGCAGTTTCACTTGCATGTTCGAATGCTTGTGATTTTACTTTGTTTGCTGCTGAAGGATTTACCTTAGGATCCTTATCTGTATCGGTATCTTCTTCAGTTGCCTCACCATCTTCATCATCTTTTGTATTCACTAAAGCATTATGATCAATAGTAATCTTTTTAGAATCAGCATCTCTGTCAGCATCCTGATTTTCATCTTCTTGATCTTCAACAACCACAGTTGTATCTGCATCAGCTTCAACATCTGCTGTTTTTTCATCTTCTTCAACAATACCTTCATCCTCAGTGTCAACAGTTGGTTCATCTACAACCTCTGTCGATGGAGCAGTAGGTTCAGTTGTTACAGTTGTATCCTCCGCAGCCTCTACAACTACAGGTTCTTGAACTGGAGCTTCAGCTTTCTCTTCCACTACAGGTTCTTGAACTGGAGTTTTTTCAGTTACTTCCTCTTCAACTTTACCAACTTTACCTAGCACCGCTGAATTTGGATTAGCATGCATTTTCGCTGTTTCACTGGCATGTACACTTGCTTGAGATTTGCTCGCTTTTTCCTTCTGTGGCTGTTCCTTTACTGGGGCCGCTGGTTTTACAGAAACGGCAGGTTTAGAGGCTTGTACTTGCTGTGCATGCCCATTAACCTTTACCTTAACTTCTGCTTTTACTTGAACAGTTTGGCCCGCTTTTCCATGATCGGGGCCCGCAGCTTCAGTAAAATGACCTCCAACAAGAACTCCAATAGATAATGCTCCACCCAATACTAATGATTTTACGATTTTATTTGTGCTTAAATAATGTTTCATGTTTATAATTCGCTCCTTTTATTTTCGTGTTCCGTGGCTAGTTGCAGCTTAGTAACGGTCTATAATAAAGGAGCTACTTGTGGTGGCGGTGACGGTGGAGCATTCACCCATTGATTATTTAAAAACGCATACCGCGAAAGATACGGCTGAATAAGTTTGATTTCATAGTATCTATTCCATTCAAACCATTTATCCAACGGAGTTATCATGTTTGGTCCTTGGCTGACACGATCATTTGATGGTCCACCCGAACTGTTAGAACGTGTCGTTGGGTTAACAGCTTGGTCAACAGCCGGAATCTCTTCCTTACTTGAAGGAACTTTTTCTTTCTCGGCTGGCCTAGTCACAATCGGTTTAGAATACTCAACTTTTTTTGGCACTGATACGTCAGAACCCTGTGCTTGCGATTCCACTCGATTTACCAACTTAGTTGATTCCGTCTTGTTCTCTACAGTAGGTATTTTTGAAAAGTCCTTAGCAGGAGTAGTTTTCAATTCCTGAACAAATTCTTTTTTACTTTCCTGTACAGCAGCGCTTTTTTCTTGGCCAGGGGCGTTTACAGGTTGCTCCGTCTTTTTACTATTAGACAAACCATAGCCCTTACCGTTTGCCTGCTCCGGCAAACTTTTCGGTGCGACAGCTGGTTTTGGCGAAACGACTTGTTTAGGCACACCTTTGGAAATCTGCTGTTTCACCTCATTTTGACGCTTACTAGCAGGTTCCGGTACCACCACTGGTTTTGCCACGGACTTAGCCTGTTCAGCTTTTGCCGGAAGGTTAGTCTGTGCAGCGGTTTTTTCTAATGAACTCTTCACTGGGACCAGTTCCTTATGGGAATTCGCATTTCCATTAGGCTCATTCTTTTCAGCAAAGGCCTGTCCTGGTAAAATCAGGGCTGCGCAGACCATAAGAGCGGAAATAAGAAAATGGCGGAAGTGCAATATCTCACCCCCTTTCATCTAATCGTCACTTTCATTGACAGGATTCGAGGTCAATAAACATTTTTTGACCCCTATTATTGCAAAAAAGAAAAAACGAATCATATTACCTACAGTTCTCTATATTTTTCCAACAAGCTCTGGAGCTGGACCTTTCTCAAAGTAGAAGGTTATTTACTTTATATAAAAATAAAAACCCACCTGGAGAGATGGGTTTAAGGTACTACCTATTTAATTCGAACTAATCACCGTTTCCTTTTTATCTTTAGAAGTAATAATCACCCTATAGGCATCATCCTTAATAATCTCCTTCGTTTCCTTGGATGTTAAGAATTCTTGGATCGTATCACTAATATTCTTAATGACCTTTTCATAATCCGCATCTGTTGAGGAGGCTGATGTCCTAATGGTAATCGTCATATATTCGGCAGACCTGTTGGTGTATCCCACACCGGTTACTTTATATTTTTTCGCTCCAAACGTTCCTTCGGCAATCGTAGAGATAAGCGGCTGCCATCTGCCTTCCCGTTCCCGCTTCTTGGCGTTATACACTTTCGCTTTAACCGTATAAGCCCCGTGATGATTTGCTGCTAATTCTGTTTGAACTTTTTGCTTAATCTCATCCGTTCTCGTTTCCGTATTCGGTAAATTTAATTCGATTGTCTTATTCACCACATCCGGACTAAAGGAATTATTTTCTTGTCCGAAGCTTTTTAGCACCCCAATAACTAATTCTCCTACCTTTGTGGTTTCATCATCGATCCTCTGTTCCTCAGGGGTCAGTTCCACTGTCCGATCGATCGATTCAACCTTTACTTCAAAGGCATCCAAATCTCTTGATAGGAGGATGCTGTTTACGATCTTCTTTACTTCCGGGGTCACCTTCTCTACGTAGCCTTTCGTACCAAGAATGTTTACCGACACCACTTTTTTAGGTCTATATTGAACACCCACCCCATCGAAATGAACTCCTTTTTTTGTAAGAGTATCGTGAAGTTCCTCGGTAAGCGGTTTTGATTCAAACAACATTTTTAAAAAGGGGACCTTTGCCGCTACGCTGGCTACCGAAGGAGAGTAAAAGGCGAGGCCGATAAACAATGCGAAAGCCGCTGCGGCTGCTGTGCTGATATAAATGATTTTTTTACCGAGACTGGTTCGTTTTTTTCGATGAAGCTGTTGGTGGACGCCTTCTTTAATTCGGTTAGCAATTTTTTCATCAAAGTATCCATTATAATATTCTTTCACTTCATTAAGATCGTTTTTCAAGTAAATCATCTCCTGTAAAAGAAGTTATTTTTTCCTTCAACATAGACCTTGCCCTTGATAGTCGTGTCTTGACTGTGTTGACATTCAAATTTAATATGTGGGCAATATCCTCGACTTTTTCCTCTTGAAAATAGTAAAGGATGATGATTTCACGATATTTTGTTGAAAGCTTTAGGACCGTTTGTAAAACCGCCTCGCGCTGGTCTTGTTTGATTACAGTATCCTCAGGCCCCTCACTTTTGGATAAATTCTCAAAAAAATTCTTCGGGTATTTAAGGATATTGAAACTCTTCGACCGCAGAAAATCCTTCGCGGTATTGGCAGTAATTCGATAGATCCAGCTCGAAATTTGAGCATCTCCTCTAAACTGGTGAAGAGACTTAAACAATTTAATAAACACTTCCTGCGAAATATCCTCTGCAAGCCCTTGATCTTTTACATAGGAGTAGGCTAATAAATAGACTTTACGAGAATACAAATCCATTAGTTCGTCAAGGATACGAGCCTTATCTTCATCACTTATTTCTTCATAATGATAGGGAAAATCCGCAATATATTTAGGCACCTGCTAACTTCCTCCTTTCTAACACTCTTAAGACTAAGGAAGCATAAATTTAGTTTCATATTTTTCCAATCTTTTCAAAAATTCTTTTCTCCCATCATACCAAACTGCGCGGCTATCCCAGCAGCCTTCTGCCAAAAAGCCTAAAAGCGGATTTTTCCGAAAATTGTCATGTAATTGTCAAGAAATTGGTCGAAAATTGGCGTTTTAGCATACTATAGTACGTAGCAAAAAAGGCCTATTTATTATTAAATAAAGTAGAAGGTAAATGTTACCTTTTTTTAAAAGAAATAACTATTGTGGTTACCGCCAGTGGGAATGCTTAGTAAATTTAGGGGGAAAGGTTTAAATAAAAATGAAAGCGTCATCATTAACCCTATCGGGCGATTCATATCCAAAATAGTAGCAGGTCAGCCTTTTAAAATTTCCGATTTGAAGGAGAGGATTACCATTATTATTCAAAAAAACGATTACGTCGAAAAAAAGATGATTCTGATGCTGGGGGAATATGACCGATATGGAAAGCACTGTGCCCGGGTGTACGCTGGAAAGTCATCCTTTTTAGTGGACAGGACACCCCAACAATTATTAAGTGATACATTTACATCTGTGGACTCTAATGTAAGTAGAGCAAGTGGAGGAGCTAAAATTAGTCATTCCCTTGGGGTTTGTCTATTTCCTAGTAAGTCACCGGAACAATTCGATTGCATCTGGTTTAACCCCGAACAAATTCTAAAAACGACTGCAAGTGGCGCTCATACCAAAGTCTACTTGCAAAATGGCTATTCCATTATGGTGGAAACTAAGCAATCTATCTTTAATAAAAGATGGCAGGCAGCCAATCAATTATGGCAAATGTCGTTGGAAAGAGATCGCCATCCTAGTCCCATCTTATTCTATCTCGAGCCGAACATAGAGCAGAAAATCGTCAAGGAAAAAGCGGAAAAAATCAATGTTGACTGCTTGGAAGAGGAGGAGTAGAAGATAAAGATGGATACACCTTTATCACGATTTGGTTACAAGAAAGCTGCAATGTCTTAACCAACAAAACGAGTGTTAACCCTTGGTGTCGTTGTAAAATTGCCAATTTGAATAAGGTTTAATGATCAAAAAGGCTAAAAAACTAAATTCAGGTGCTTCCAAGCACCTGAATTAATTAAGACTATAAAACTTACATTTATCATAAAAACTCGTTTTCCCAATTTCCAGCAGCTTGGCCGCCTCCACTTTATTGCCCTTCGTGATTGCAAGGGCATTTTGTATGGCTTGCTTTTCGACAAGCGCCAAGGTTTCCTTTAATGGCAGGATGTCTGTAGACTGAGGAGATGGATGGACAGCAGCAGCTGAATCGTTTTCAACTCCCTCTCTAACCTCTGGATCTTGACCACCATTGTCACGCAAATATAACGGCAAGTGATGCAGCTGAATCGTGGTACCGTCCAGCACATTAATCGACCGTTCTAACACATTTTCAAGTTCCCGAATGTTTCCCGGCCAAGCATGCTGCATCAGTCGTTCGTTGACCTCCGCTGAAAGCTCAATCCCATTTCGGAAAAATTTCTTCCCCAACTTTCTTAATAAACTAGCTGCAATTAATGGAATATCTGCAAGTCGTTTTCTTAGTGGCGGAATATCAATCTTGATGACATTTAAGCGATAATATAAATCTTGGCGAAACTTTCTTTCCTGGACCATTTTCTCTAAGTCCCGATGGGTTGCCGCAATAATGCGAACATCAACCGGAATGGACTTTTGTCCGCCAACCCGCTGCACCTCTTTTTCCTGCAGTACCCGTAAAAGTTTACTTTGCATGGTCATAGGCATGTCCCCTATTTCATCGAGAAACAGCGTTCCATGATTGGCCACTTCAAACTGCCCTTTTTTCCCGCCTTTTTTGGCCCCTGTGAATGCTCCATCTTCATAGCCAAACAGCTCCGATTCTAATAGATGCTCAGGAATAGAAGAACAGTTAATCGCCACAAACGGAGAGTTTGCCCGCATGCTGTGATGGTGGATCGAATGAGCAAATAATTCCTTGCCCGTACCGGATTCCCCTATCAGCAGTACAGAGGATTGACTTTCCGATACCCGTTCAGCCAGTTTTTTTACGTTAACAAAGGAAGGACTGGTTCCAATCAAATCCTTGAAGCTGTATTTACTCCGCAAATCCTTTTGAACTTTTGATTGATAGTAATTTAGTTCTTCAACCAGATTCTGGATTTTGGTTTTATACATCCGCCATTCTTCAGGACTGCGGAACATGACATCGCCTACCGCCCCGACAAGTTCTCCATTTTCAAATAGAGGATAGCGGTTGGCAATCATCTCGCTTCCGTTGATTGATTGACGGGCGGCCAGTTCTTTTTCACCTGTTTGCGCCACGATATGCATCCGTGAGTTTTCGATTACATCTTGGACAGGACGGTTAATCGCCTCTTCCACTGTCGTTCCGATAAACTTACAATAGCCTTCATTTATATATAAAATAATCCCATTTCGGTCTACGATGACCACACGTTCTGCTAATAGATTAATGATTTGCTCATGCCATGTTGCAGGAACTCGATCAAATATCCGGCTCACCCTAATCCCCCCTCTTCGTTCAGGTAATTAACTCTATTATAACAAAAACTGTCATTTTGAAAGGGATTTCAAACATATTTCCACTTTTACACTGTTTAAGAGGGCATTTTTTACTAATTTAAAAAAAAACTCGAATTTGCATGATACAAAAAAGTCCTGCAAGATCTAACACCTTGCAGGGCTTGGTTGATTAATTCTCTTGTATTTCTCGACGGTTTTTCTTTAATAACTTTGATAATACTTCATACACAATCGGCACGACAATTAACGTTAATAGTGTTGAGCTGATTAAACCACCGATAACGGTAATTCCCAGACCTTTCGAGATTAAACCGCCGCCGCCTGAACCTAGTGCTAATGGAATCAGGGCACCGACCGTCGCGATTGCGGTCATCAGGATTGGACGCAGTCGTGTGGCGCCCGCCTCAAGAATTGCATCACGCATCTTCAAGCCATCACGTTCCATATGAATAATCCGGTCGACCAAGACGATGGCGTTCGTGACGACAATGCCAATTAACATCAACAGACCCATCATAACCGATACCGAAATCGTCTCCCCGGCAATAAATAAGCCTACAAAGGAACCGATTACTGCGAATGGTAAACTGAACAGGATCGAGAATGGTGCGACACCTTCACCAAATGTCACCACTAGGATAAAGTAGACAATCGCGATCGCCGCAAGCATGGCTACACCTAGCTGGGTAAAGGTTTCCGTCATATCCGCCTGAACACCGGCCGTACCCATGGTCACACCTTTTGGTAAATCTAACTTATTAATTTCTTTATCAACAGCAGCTGTTGCTTTTGAAACATTTTTTCCTTTGATGGTTCCTGTTACGCTTGCATAGTATTCACCTTTACTGCGTGCCAGAGTATTTAATGTTGTCCCTTTTTCCACTTTCACAAGCTGCGAAAGCGGCATGGATTTCCCAAGCGCTGTTGGTACTTGGGTTGCTAACAGCTCATCAATTGATTTTGGCTGAGCAGTTTGTGCTTGCTGCACAATTACGTCTAATGAGTCACCATCTTTTTCAACAGTGGTAATCACATCTTTTGTTTTCGTTGGATTTAACATCATCACGATTTGACCCGTTGTTAATCCGTACTGCAGCAGCTCATTTTGGGCTACTTTGAATGTATACTCCACATAAGCATCTTCTGCCGTTGTGGTAACATCCTTTAAGCCATCATCTTTTTGCATGACTTTTTCAACCATTTTGACCGAGTCATTTAGTTTATCTAAATCTTCACTGTAAAAAGTGTAGCTTACTTCGTTCGAAGCCATGGATGTTGGCGTGAAGTTTTGTGACTTCCATTCACCGGATTGACCGATATTTTTCATATAGTCTTCAATTTTCGTGCGGACCTCTGGGAAGTCTTCCATATCAGGATTAAAGATGAGGTACATCAAGGCACCGCCGCCTCCGCCGCCCATCATCGCTGCGGATGGGTCACCTGTTTCTGTCACAGATACTTGAACAATATCAATATCATCCCGTTTTAACATCTTCTCTTCAACGGCTTGAACATTCTTCAACGTATCCTCTTTTAATTCGCCAGCCTCTGGCGTGTACGTTAGATACATCACTTTTTCTTCTTCACTGCCGAGGAAGCTAAAGCCGATCAATGGTGTTAAAGCCAAACTTCCTGCTAATAACACAATCGCAAGCAGGGATGTAATCACTTTATGGTTAAGGGCTTTTTCTAAGACCCATTTGTACCACTTCGCTAATTCCCCGACATCTTTGTGTTTCTTTGTTGATTTTTCACCATATAACTTTTTCTTAAATAAGAAATGCGATAGTGCTGGCACGACTGTAATCGCGACAAGTAACGAAGCACCAAGCGCAAACGCCATGGTTAACGCAAACGGCCTGAACATTTCACCGACCATACCACCCACGAAGATTAGTGGTGCAAATACAGCCACCGTTACTAACGTGGAGGACAAAATTGGTTTAAACATTTCAATCGTCGCTTCACGGACAAGGGCGCGTCCATTTAGTTTCTCTTCCTTTAAATGAAGACGGCGATAAATATTTTCCACCACGACTATCGAGTCATCGATAACCCGGCCAATGGCCACGGTAATCGCACCAAGGGTCATGATATTAAGCGTAATATCCATCCAGTTTAATAAAAGAAGCGCCATGAAAATCGAAACCGGGATCGAGACGATTGAAATAATGGTAGATTTAAAGTCTCGTAAAAATAACAGAATAATTAAGACAGCAATTAAACCGCCAAATACGGCCTTTTCAACCATAGTGGTCACCGATTCTTGAATTGGCTTCCCTTGGTCAAGGGTCACATCAATGACAAGACCATCAATCTTTGCTTTCTCGTCTTTGATCACCTTTTTCACACTGTTAACCACATCGACTGTGTTCGAATCTTGTTCTTTTACAATTTGAATTGCAATCGCATCTTCACCGTTTGTCCGTGATACGGATTGGACTTTACCGACCATTTCTACGGTCGCAATGTCGCTAAGTTTCACAAACGGGGTTGGGTGTGCGGCTGATGGAGTCACTGGAATCATCATGTTCTTTAACTCATCAATGGTCATGAACTTCCCATCGACAGAAACGGCTTGCTCGCCCTCTTTAAACTCGTAAAGTCCTAATGAAACGGCCATATTGCTCGCTTGAATCATTTGCTTGACTTTATCCTCGGTTAATCCAAATTCCGTTAATTTCGCTTGATTATAAGTAAGATCCACTTCTTCAATGTGCTGACCTGTAATCGTGGCAGACGCAACACCGTCGATCTTTTCAATTTTTGGAAGTATGATATCTTGGACCGTCGACGTTAATTCGACAATGTCCTCTTTTGAACTACTTACACTGAGCGCTACGACCGGCATCATATTCATGCTGATGGCAGTAATTTTGGGCTCTTGTGCACCCTCTGGCAATTTCACGCTATCTAATGCCGATTGTAAGGCACGTTTGGCTTCGTCCATATCGATGCCGTATTCATATTCGACTTGCAGACTGGACATATTCGAATAGGAATTGGAGTAAACAGCCTTCACATCTTCAAGGCCTTCCACTGCTTTCTCAATCGGAACGGACACATCTCCCATTACTTTCTCAGGAGTTGCTCCTGGGTAGACATCCATAACCATGAGATAGGGAATCGAGATATCTGGAATGGTCTCCATATTCATTCGTGTCCCTGAATAAATACCAGAAACCGTAATAATAATTGTTAGCAGCCATACTGCTAATTTATTTTTTAACACAAAATTGACTAACCCTTTCACTATCGCACCTACCTTAATTGACTTATTAAGCTCATTTACTTATACTAATGACTAATGAGTCATTTGTCAACGATATGACCCTAGGAGCGATTACTAATAATGGTAAAAAAACAATTAATTATGGAGAAGGCATTAGAACTCTTTGCTAAACAAGGGTTTGAAGCTACTACCATACAGCAAATAACAGAGTATTGCGGCATATCTAAGGGTGCCTTCTACCTCTCTTTCAAGTCGAAGGATGAGCTGATTTCAGCCATAATCGATCATTTTATGATGCAAATCACCACTGAAATTGACCAATTAGTCAGAAATACTAACAATGAGGATAACCTTTTATATGAGTTTTATTACACGATGTTTCATTATTTTCATAAGCATAAGGACTTTGCTAAGCTTTTCGTCAAAGAGCAAATGCAGTCTGTAAATGAAGAACTTATTTTAAAAATGCATTACTACAATCGTTTAAATGAAAAAACAATCCTTTATATGATTGAACGGTTATACGGCGATAAGGTGAAACAGACAAAATATGATTTACTCTATTGTATTAAAGCGTTTATGAATGCGTATTCGGAGTTATTTTTCTTCTATAATGTACTGGTTGATTTGGAGGTTTTGTCAGAATCGCTGGTCGAAAAGACTAATCTGATTGTTGAACATACAACCCTTCCATTTATTACGGAAGAACTGATTGAGATGGTGAACCAGCCGGCGACGGAAGACATATCAAAGGACCAGCTTCTTGAGAGTTTGGAACAAAAGATCGAAGAAATGGACGAACCTTCAATCGAAAAGGAATCATTAATCCTGCTAAAGAAGCAGCTCATTGAAGAAGCATTCCCTCCTGCCATTGTAAAAGGACTACTCGAAAACATCCGCAGCCACCCCCATTACAAATGGATATCCTACTTACTGCGGAGATATTTTGATCTTTGATAGTGTAATTGGTGCCTGACACCTATTTCACTATACTTGTGTTGCAAATGGTGCCTGACACCTATTTCACTGCAAATGTAGTGTAAAGGGTGCCTGACACCCTTTTCCAACACTGGAATCAATTTACGTCGAAATTCGTCAATTTAATTTCAATTTTTCTATTGATATTTGATTTATTTGCTGATAATATTGAGTAGCATGAAATTGGAAAGCCTATTCAATGTATCTTGAGTCTTTCCAAGCAGATAATTTTTGACCACTTCTTGATTGAAGGAATGGCCATACGGACAGCCGGGTCAAATGCCGATTGGCAACTTTAGTTGCCTTATTGATTGAGTTAAAAGCTCAAATTTTATAAGTTGGTTACTTTACAACCAGTGCATATGCACACAACTTGTGAAACGGTCAATAAGAGTAGTAAAAGTAATTATTTGCTATATAGACTCTGATCTGAAATGATATATTTGAATATTAAAGAGCTTTCTGCCATAATGTCTTTTGACTTTTATGATAGATGTATTGATATGACCTTGGTCATGGATATGCTCATTTTTAATATTGATTATGTCGAAAGCAAGTGTTGTGCGCAGGTTTGCGTTTTGCACTTGCTTTTTTTGTTGTGTAAAAACACTTTGAGGGATCATGTCCCTGCAGACAACCTGCAAGGCTGAGTTAGATGGGAATGGCTCATCGCTTAGCAAAAATCAAACTAGTTAGGGGAGATAAGAGAATGGGAAAAGCACTTATTATCGGTTGTGGCGGTGTCGCTCAAGTAGCCATCCACAAATGTGTTCAAAATAGTGATGTATTTGAGGAAATTTGTATTGCAAGCCGGACAAAGTCCAAATGTGATGCCTTAAAAGAAAAATTAGATGGCGGAAAAACAAAAATCACCACTGCACAAGTGGATGCAAATAATGTAGATGAGTTAATTGCTTTAATAGAAGAAGTAAAACCAGATATCGTCATGAACTTAGCCCTTCCATATCAAGATTTAACGATTATGGATGCTTGTCTTGCAACAAAAACTAACTACATGGATACAGCAAATTATGAGCCGGAAGATACGGCGAAATTTGAATATAAATGGCAATGGGAATACCGTGAACGTTTTAAAGAAGCTGGAATTACAGCCCTTCTAGGCAGCGGTTTTGACCCAGGTGTAACAGGTGTATTCTCTGCTTACGCGCTTAAACATCATTTTGATGAAATCGAATATATCGATATTTTAGACTGTAATGCCGGCGATCACGGCTATCCGTTCGCAACAAACTTCAATCCTGAAATCAATATCCGTGAAGTCTCTGCTAACGGCAGCTACTGGGAGAACGGTGAATGGATCGAAACAGAACCAATGGAAATCAAACGCGTCTACAATTTCCCTGAAATTGGCGAGAAAGATATGTATTTATTGCACCACGAAGAAATTGAATCTCTTGCCTTAAACATGCCTGGCATTAAACGGATTCGTTTCTTTATGACATTTGGCCAAAGCTACCTTACACATTTAAAATGCCTTGAAAATGTTGGTATGACTTCAATTGAGCCAATTGAATATGAAGGCAAGCAAATTATTCCACTTCAATTTTTAAAGGCTGTTTTACCTGATCCTTCTTCTCTTGGACCACGTACAAAAGGAAAAACCAATATTGGTGTGATCTTCCGTGGTAAAAAAGACGGAAAAGATAAAACCTACTATGTTTACAATGTTTGTGATCATGAAGAATGCTACAGAGAAGTTGGTTCGCAAGCAGTCGCTTATACAACTGGCGTTCCAGCCATGATCGGTGCAATGATGTTAATGACAGGAACATGGGATTATAAAGGGGTATACAATATAGAAGAGTTTGATCCAGACCCATTCATGGAAGCATTGAATAAATGGGGACTACCTTGGAAGGAAAGCTTTGACCCAGAGCTTGTGGACTAAAAAATGAAATTTGAAGAATTACCTACACCATGTTATGTCGTTGACGAAGAACTATTAGAAAAGAATTTAAGAATCCTAAACGGTGTAATGAAGCGGACTGGATGTAAAATTGTGTTAGCCCAAAAAGCTTTCTCTATGTCCTCTTTGTACCCACTGATTGGCGAGTATTTAAGCGGTACAACTGCTAGCGGCCCATTCGAGGCTCGTCTAGGTTACGAAGAAATGGGAAAAGAAAATCATTGTTTTTCTGCTGCCTATCGTGCAGAAGAAATGGATGAAATTGTCGAGATCTGTGATCACATTATCTTTAATTCCAACACTCAGTTGGAAAAATTTAAAGGTAAAGTACTTCAAGCCGGTAAAAAAGTCGGCTTGCGGATCAATCCTGAATGCTCCACCCAAGAAGGGCATGCCATTTATGATCCATGTTCACCCGGTTCCCGCTTTGGTGTAACCATTGAACATTTTCGTCCTGATTTGCTTGATGGTGTGTCTGGACTTCATTTCCATACACTTTGTCAGCAAAACTCTGACGCGTTAGAAACAACGTTAAATGCTGTGGAAGAAAAGTTTGGTCCATGGCTTTCTCAAATGGAATGGATTAATTTCGGCGGCGGCCATCATATTACACGTGAGGATTATGATATCCCGCGCCTTGAACGCTGCATTAAAAGAATGCAGGAGAAATACGGCTTAGAAGTCTATCTTGAGCCAGGTGAAGCCGTTGCCCTCAATGCCGGCTATTTGGTAACAACAGTTCTTGATACGGTGAAAAATGGAATGGATATTGCGATTCTTGATACGTCTGCTTCTTGCCACATGCCAGATGTGTTGGAAATGCCTTATCGCCCGCCACTCTTTGGTTCTGGGGAGTCAGGAGAGAAGCCATTTACCTACCGTCTGGGCGGACAAACTTGTCTAACTGGCGATGTGATTGGCGATTACTCTTTTGACCAGCCATTACAACTTGGCGATCGCTTAGTTTTCGGTGATATGGCCATCTATACAATGGTCAAAAATACTACCTTTAACGGCATGCCACTACCGGCCATTGCTGTCAAAGGAAAAGACGGAGATTGCCAAGTCGTACGTGAATTTGGCTATCAAGACTTTAAGATGAGATTGGCATAACTACTAAAAGGGTTCAGATCCCCGCTGCTATAAAGCAGTGGGAATTTGAACCCTTTTTTGCTTGATCTTGAACCCCCTAAAGAACGTTTATTTGCGAATTTAATGGGGTTATTTGCGAATCTGGGAAGTTTATTTGCGATTTTGCTAGTTTTATTTGCGAATCTGCAGGTTTTATTTGCGTTTTCCTCCCGAGTACACTGAGTAACAGGTATTTCCCCTTTTGGACATGTTATAATTTTATGATAAGATCATAACAATAAGAGAATGGGAGTGAGGTAAAGTGATTAATCAAGTGGGACAAATAATGGTTTACGTCAACAACCAAGATGAGGCGGTAAAATTTTGGACAGAGAAAGTAGGGTTTACTGTCATTTCTGAAGAAGATAACGGTCAAGGGATGAAATGGATTGAGATTGCCCCGTCACCTAGTGCTGAAACAAGTATCATTCTTCACAACAAGGAATTCATTGCAAAAATGTCACCAGAATTACACCTTGGAACCCCTTCATTAATGTTTTTCACTGATAATATAGAAAATCTCTATCAAGACTTCACAAATAAACAAATCACTGTCGGTGAAATGGTCACGATGCCTTCAGGTAAAGTCTTCAACTTTGCCGATGATGAAGATAATTACTTTGCTGTCATGGAACGCTCCTGAACTATCTAGAAAAAGCAGCTACCCTTTATCTTGGGTAACTGCTTTTCTTGATTAAGTCATACTCTTAGTCAGCTTTTGGCTGGCCTCAGCTTGTTTCATACTTGCAGCCTCAAACCAAGGCATTCCCCATCAATGACCCAAGCCAAGCAAAAATAACACCTAGCACAATGGAACTAGAAACATAATAGACAGCATGCCTCAATTGATTATTATGTAACATTTGAATCGTTTCATATCCGAAGGTGGAAAATGTCGTATACGCCCCCAGGAAACCCGTCCCGAGCAGCAGCCAAGTCCATTCCGGAATACTCTTTCCTGTATGTAATATCGCAAGGAGTCCAAGTGCAAAGGACCCGCTTATATTAATGATCCAAGTTCCGAAATGGGACGGCTTAGCTGATTGGGCTATGATCCATTTCCCCAATAAAAATCTAGAGATTGCTCCAAAAATCCCACCTAAACCTACAAGCAGCATTATTTTATGCCCCCTTTTGATTGTCCCACTCGAGACATATGAAAAGCGGCCAGCTTTGCCCCTAACAAGGCGAATCCAATTCCTCCTAATATGCTTAGAAGCACATAAAGAATGGCTAGAAAATTTTCCTGATTGTGGATCAAGGTCAACGTTTCTACAGAAAAGGTGGAAAATGTCGTAAACGCCCCAGTAAATCCAGTTCCAATCGCTAACTTTACACTCGGGTTAATCTTCCACCGGTTTGTTGTTATGGTAAAAAACCATGCTAGGAACAAACAGCCTATAAGATTGATGGACAACGTTCCTAATGGAAATCCTGCTGGAGTAGGCAGCGCCTTTCCCGCCAAATAACGAACAATAGCACCAAAAAATCCACCAGCCCCTACTGCCCATACATTCATTCATACATCACTCCTATGATTATTAAGCTTTATTATATATAAAGCATGGTACTAATTGAATAGAATTTGATTCCAATCATAAAAAAAGGTCAGTCCCCCCGACTGCTTTACTTCTTAGCAGTGGAGGACTGACCTCATTTTTTTCTATGCAGCTATTTCTTCAGCTTCATCTTTGATATTATGTCCTTCCCACCGGGAGATGACAATCGCAGCAAGGGAGTTACCGACAATATTGACAGCCGTACGGGCCATATCAAGGATTCGATCGATTCCGGCAATGAAGGCAAGTCCTTCTACAGGAATTCCGACACTGCCTAACGTAGCAAGCAAGACCACGAAAGATACGCCCGGAACGCCAGCAATCCCTTTAGAAGTCACCATCAAGACGAGCACTAACGTGATTTGATGCATGATACTCAAATCAATACCGTACATTTGCGCAATGAACAGCGCCGCAATCGCTTGATATAGAGTGGACCCATCCAGGTTAAAGGAATAACCGGTTGGAATAACAAACGATGTAATTGCTTTTGGACAGCCCAGTTTCTCCATTTTTTCCATAATCTTTGGAAGAACAGTTTCCGAGCTAGCCGTTGAATAACCTAGCAATAATTCATCTTTTAAATACGCTAACAGCTTAAAGATATTAAAGCCAACTAATTTCGCTGTCAAACCGAGAACCACTAGAATGAAGAAAATCATCGATCCATACACAACCAAGACTAACTTACCTAATGGAATCAGCGATGATAAACCAAATTTAGACACGGTCACTCCGATTAACGCAAACACACCGATGGGAGCAAACTTCATAATTTGGTTGGTAACATAGAACATCGCATCCGCTGTTCCTTTGAAGAAGTTAACAAGCGGCGTCCCCTTTTCACCAATGGCGGCAATACCTAGTCCAAACATAACCGAGAAGAAAATAATCGCTAACATATCGCCATTAGCAATTGACTGAATAATATTAGTTGGAACAATATTGACAAACGTATCGACCATCGAATGAGATTCAGTCGTTTTCGCTGTCTCTACATACGCGCCAATATCGGTTTTGGTTAATTGAGTCCGATCGACCCCTGTTCCTGGATGAAAGACATTTCCTGCTACTAACCCAACAAATATAGCGATCGTTGTAATAATTTCAAAATAAAGCAGGGTCTTTCCGCCCAGTTTTCCGAGCGACTTAACATCGCCAACCCCAGCAACTCCGACAATGATACTTGAGATAACAATAGGCACTACAATCATTTTAATTAAGCGGATAAAAATAGTCCCAAATGGCTGTAAAATTTCTGCCGCGTGAGGATTGCCGTAAAAAATAGCCCCCACAATAATCCCAAGGACTAGTCCAATGAAAATTTGCCATGCTAAACTTATTCTTTTCATTCACTTCAACTCCTTATCTAGTAATATCTATTTCTGTGTATTGTTTTTCTAATAAAGTATTTAATCACTATCTTACCATGTTTCTATTAATTAATACTAGCGATTTTTTTCGACATCGGCAACCCGCAAATGTTGGTATTTCTATCCCTTGACCCTTTTTAATAATATTGTCATGGTGCCAATCTCCTATAAGCGGAAGGATAAATTGTTTTATCAGTATATTTAAGCCTGTTGTTGTAAATGATTGGGATTGGATTTTAATAATGAGGACATGTCTAACCGGGTCTGATTTCCCTGTTAGAATAATTTATCCCATTCGGGCATAAATAAAACATCATTGTAGATACTGAAAATACTTAGTCTTTTCGGGGGGTGTGTTGGTTGTTAATCGTTTGGGGCCTCATTATCGTACTAGTGTTATGTATTGTTTTTTTTCCAAAACAACTGAACCTTAGAGAAGGGTTGATTATATTTCCGGCCGTTGGGTACTTCGCCTGGATTGCCCATATTCTAATGGGAGTCAGGGCGGATTTATTTGACTTTGGTCCAACGAAGGCGATTGAGTTTATGGATTGGTCACTCATCACATTTGTTCCATCTTTAATCGCTATTTTATTTTTAAATTTTAAAAAGACTGATACTAATTGGCTCGAGATTGTCATCTGGACGGCTGTGTCACTGTTACTTGAATTTTTACTCGTTCAATCTGATGTTATGAAATATAAAGGGTGGCAATTGTGGTACTCTATCCCGTTTTATCTGCTCGCCTATCTTCTTTTGCCTTGGTACTATAAAAATGTAGCTAAAAAGGCCCAATGAGTTAATAAAAAGCGGAGAGTGTTCGCTCCCCGCTAACTTTTTTGCTTATATCATTTTAGCCTAACAAGGGTCTGACTTTTGCTTGTTCTTCTTTCACTTCTAAATCTCTTTGTTTTTTCGTCATTCTCCCCTTGATCGACTTCATCACATGATACGTAGTCGGCACAATCACCAATGTTAGTAAGGTTGACGTTAACAATCCGGATATGACGACAATTGCTAATGAACGGGAGATTAGACCGCCATCACTCGATAAGGCTAATGGCAGCAATGCACCAATGGTAGCGAGCGCGGTCATGAGAATCGGCCGCAAACGTGTTTTTCCTGCTTCGAGTAAAGCCGCTTTGGTCTCCATGCCCGCCTTCTCATTTTGCTTCACTCGTTCCATTAAGACAATCGCATTGGTGACGACGATTCCGATTAACATAAGGAACCCAACTAACGCCGGCATCCCAAGGGCTTGATTGGTCACATACAACCCGAGTAATCCCCCAGAGAATAAGAATGGTAAGGATGAGAGGATCGCGATTGGCATCACCATATTGCCAAACGTAATCAACATGACAATAAACACAAGCACTACGGCAACGGCCATGGCGATCATCATATTGGTGAAGCCTTCATTCATTGCCTGTGCCTGCCCTTCTGAACGATACGTAACCCCTTCAGGTAAATCCAATGATTTCAGACGCTTCTCTACCTCTGCCTGCACGCCAGAGGCATTGTCTGTCGTAATGCGGCCATTCACCTGCACATATGGCTGCTGATTTAACCGATACAACGCTGATGGACTCGGTGCTTTTTCGAGTGAGGCCACTTCTGAGAGGCTGACCTGCTGCCCCATTGGATTGGTCATCGTTTGACTCATAATCCCCTTGATGGTGTGGGCCGGATCGCCCTCCAATGACAAATGGACACTCGTCGTTTTTCCGTCCACTTGCATATCGGCCACATGGTCACCTGAAATGAGCTCACGGACAAATCCAGCAACCATAATCGGGCTTAACCCTTTTTCCACTGCTTTCCCCTCATTGATATCCAATTGAAGCTGTTCTTTCACCCCAGAAAGGTTGGATTCGACATTCTCTAAGCCGTCGATATCTTTAATTTCATCGGTAATCAGCTTCCCTGCCGTTTCCAAATCCTTGGCATTCCCACCCTCTACAATGAGAGTGACACCGCTTGTTCCGACAATCCCGACCGGACTCAAGGCCACTTGCATTTGTTGATCTAACTTTTCCACTTCTGTTCGAACTCTTTTTTCAAAGTGACTTGTTTCCTCTTTTGAGATGCCGTCCTGTAAATCAATTGCAAAGCGAATATGCTCCCCATCCACAATCGTTTGAGAATGTTTAATCTGCTTCTCTTCTTTTAAAATCCCTTCTATTTTAACGGCGAGTTGGTTCGCCTTCTCTAACGAGGTTCCGTCAGGCAAATCCCCTGTTAACCGATATGATACAGCTTTTTCCTGCGGTAAAAAGTTTTTAGGAATCATCGGGACTAGTATAAGCGAGCCGACAAACATCAGCAGCGCCAGCCCAATCGTGATGGCGCGTTTATTCAAGACCCATGATAGTGTATGCTTATAAGCTTTTTGAAAAATCGTTTCCTTAACTTCTTTCGGTTTAATTCCCAGCAAAAATAATTTGGCGAGCAGCGGCACGACGGTTAACGACACAATCAAAGAAAACGCAAGTGCGACAATAACCGTAATTCCGAAAGGAGCAAAAAAGCGGCCAATGATTCCTGGAACAAACGACAGCGGTCCAAATACAGCAATCGTCGTCAGTGTGGAAGATGTGATCGCTTCGCCTACTTCCTTGGCGGCCGTCAGTACCATTTTTTCATCACGCTTTGGACTTGTTAAGGTACGGCGGTACACATTTTCAATCACGACAATCGAGTCATCAATGACCCGTCCGACTGCGACCGCAATCCCGGCAAGAGTCATCATGTTTAAGCTGTAATCAAAATATTTCAATGTAATCATCGAAGCTAAGATCGATAGCGGAATCGATAGAACGGCTACAATCGTTGCCCGGATATTGCGAAGGAATAAGAAGGTCACAATGACCGCAAACAAGGTACCAAGCAAGACTTCCCGCAGCATCCCATCCACAGACGTTTTTACTTCTTTAGAAGTGTCATATAACTTCGTTAACGTAAATCCTTCTGGAAGATCGAGTGCATCTAGCTTTTCTTTTGCCTGACTAACCACTTCGACCGTATTGGAGCCTGGAGTTGCTTTCATCTCAATCAGCACGGCCGGCTTTTCATTTAACCGTGTGTAGACTGTTTCCTTTTTGTTGGTAAAAGAAATGTCAGCGATTTCCGCCATGGCTGTTTTTTTAACACCCTCGGTTCCTTGGGTTAACATTTGTATGACTTTGACATCCTCCACAGACCCCAGCTTGAAGTCCGCTTGAACATTCAATGTTTTATCATCAACATTGACTTGACCGGCTGGAAAGGAAAAATGATGAGCTTGCAGTACTTGCTTGACAGCCTCATACGTAATTCCGTGCGATTTCATTTTTTCAGGATCGAGCTTGATCGCTACTTCTTTTTCCGTTTCACCTGAAATATCAATCGTTCCCGCCCCATCGATACCAGTTAGTGCTGGCTTAATTCTTTCATTAATATAGGCTGTGAGGTCGGACTGATTGGCACTGTCCGATGACAGGGCAAATGTAAAAACTGGCATCGCCGACGGGCCATCCTTTAGGATTTCAGGTTTTTCCGCTCCATCTGGCAGCTTCATGGACGAGACAGCTGTCGTTACATCCTTTTCCGCTTCATCCATATCCTTGCTCATCTCAAATTCCAAAATTCCGACAACAAAATTACTATGTGCTTCAATGTACAGATTATCGAGCTTTTTTATGCCCGACAACGTTTCTTCTAACGGCTTACCTATATCCTCTAATCCCTGCTTAGGTGTAGCACCTATGTATGGCACTTGCACAATCATATAGGGAATGTCGACATTCGGCATTGACTCCATTTTCATCGTTTTAGCTGAAAAAATCCCCCCTGCGACCACCATCAGCATTGCAATAAAAATAACCCCCGCATTCTTTAAAGAAAACTTAATCCAAGACTGCATAATTTCTCTCCCCCTCCGAAAACTAAATCCTTTTTCATTCTAACTACTTTCTCAACCTACTAAACTTGCTATTTGTCTGTTTTTACCTTTTTTATTATAAGTTTCCCAGTTACTCCCTCACATCGGGCAGTTGATGTAATCTCATCTAAGACCTAAGACTGACAAATATTTCCGGCAGACTTAGTTTAAGACGAGGAATATAGGAAAATAGTTACAAAAATTATCAGGTTAGTAATGGAAAGTTATGATGGCTGAGCGGATAGTCAGATGACTTAAACAGGAAGCGGAGGTAGAAACGAAGCCAAGGCAGGTATGATTAGGTAAATGTGAAAATATACTAAAAAGGAAGGACACAGGGCGATCCTCTTGCTCTATCAATCTTTGACAAAATTCGGTGGGTGTCAGGCACATCGGAAAGGGAGAGGTTATGTTTAACTTTTTTTCAAAGAAAAAGCAGGTTGAAAAAGATAATAAACTGGACCCTCTTCTTACCAAATTAGATCGAATTATAGAGCTGCTCGAGCAAAAACAAGAGAAGGAAGAAAGCAGAAATATTCAATTTGATCATGTCCAAATCGATTATTTAGAAAACATAACATTTCGGTTGGACAATCTCGATATTGATGAATTAAGCGGAAAACTGATTATCGGTAATCATATTGGCAGCATGGAGGACCTATCCGACCCAGTCATTTTAAAAATGGATAAGAAAAATGTGAAAAAGCAGACCATGTCGGAAACAGCTGAGGCTAAATCAGAGCAAAAAAAAATAACCAAAACGGAAAAAGGATTTCGTTTCCGTCATGATTAATCTGTTTCCTTTTGGATATGGGTAATCTTAATATCTTGATCTTCCATTACCCCATCGATTAGATCTTGGTCATTGTTGATATTGACATTATTCAAAAACTGATTAAGATTTCCCATTACACTGCCTTGGGAATGATTCGCTTTTTCATTAGCATCCATCCCCGTCACATGGGACTTCCCCACAAAGACCGAGCTATTTTGCTGCATTGAATTCACATTGACCGCCCCAAGCGTAAAGCTCGCATGATCCTCTTGACTAGGATTCTCCACTGAAATATTGATATCACGATCGTCAATCGGCGTATCGATAAAATCCTGATCATCTAAGATGGAGATGTTTTGAAACAGTAAATTCGACTGTCCACTAATCCTGCCTATGACACTATTTTCTTTCCCATGGGTACTCCAGCCGGTGGCATGATTTTGTTCCCCAATAAAAATCCCCGATTGCCTTTGCATGTTTTGCACATTGATATTCCCCATAAAATTAAATTGAAAAGCATGTTTCATTGCCCCACTCACCACGCAGTTCTAAATACTGTACCATATGTTAGGGAATTCACGATGGTGAAAAAAAGATAGTGTCATCCGCCCATTTCTTAGAATAGTATAGCAGTAAATGAAAGGAGCCCCGCATATGATTGATCTTACACTTGGAACGATTTCAGTGGACCAGCTGTCGACATCGTCTGGAATCTTTGTCGGGAAAGAGAACCGTTTGCACCATTTTTCCGCTCAAACCACCATCAATGAAGCAGTAGGCACGGTGACGGGAAGTGAAAACAAGCTGACACATAATCGGTGGATTCATATTAAAGCGTCAGAGGAGGAGGAATAATTCATGTCTTCCCCCATTTTATCGCCCACCTTTCACATCGGTTCGATCAAAATTGGAACGATTGAAAGCGCCTCGTGCTTTAGCATCGGCAACAATTTTATCGAAGACTTCAAGAATAGTAAAAAACATAGCCAAGGATTAGGAAATATCCATGGGGACCGCAACAACTTTGCCCATTCAACTGCTTCTTTAAACAGCCATCCGTCGAAAGAAAGACACAAAACAGCAAACAACAAACCCCAGGTTCAATAAGGGTTTGTTGTTTTTTTATAATTTGCTTGATTCGCTGATAAATCCTCAAAATGCGCTGATAAAGATTATTTGCCCGCTAAATGGCACGTAATTGAGCTGGAAAAATTTCTATACTAAAGGTCTTCGTCCAGTAGCTCTCGAAAAAACTAGGCATTTCCTCCAATACTCGGTTTGAAATCCTGATCAAAAATGACCCCATCCATCATTTCGAAGCTATCTGCATTATTAGCTAAATTTCCTGCCACTACATTTCCTACACCATAAATACCCCCAATGGCTAGATTGTATTTACGATTGGCATCCATTCCAGTTACAACAGATTCCCCAACAAAAACGGCCGCACTCGGCTGCAGGGAGTTGATATTCATCATTCCTAAATTAATAACGGAAGGCACGTCTTAGCACTCCCTTCTTTCAGATGCTTTTACTGTAGTTTATCTTATGTATAAAATTGACATCGGTGAAGGCAAGACCCCAAAGAACTTGTCCAACCAATAAAATCATTACGGATAAATGCTAACTGAATAGGAATAAACAATAAAAAATTTGTCCATCCTTGATTATAGAATAATAAAAATATAGTGTTGGAGGCTGGGCAAATGGGGAGAGATTTAGAAAGTATGTTTACCGAGTTAAGAATCGTTAAGAACAAGGAATTGGAAGAGTGTAATAAAGAACTTTCTAGCGGCCATTATAACAAAGTAGTTAGAAAAGCGTTGTTAGTATATAGGCATGAACTTCTGGAGAGTCTCGAACTATATGACCATTATTTAGAAAAAGAGACAGTCCTGCTATAGCAAATGAGGTTGACCCATTATGAATGTGGGTCAACCTCTTTTCTATTCTTTTGGATAATGAATGCCTTATTTGCATTCTACCCTTTTATAGTACTCCATGAACTTAATCCCGCATCCATCAGCGAATAAACTCCTCTGCTGGCCGTTTGAGGCATAATAAGCGTCCCCACAAACTCTTCTGCCGGCTGCGGCTTGCTAAACAAATAACCTTGAATATAGTGGCATTTTAAAGATTGTAGCAGATGCCATTGTTTTTCCGTCTCGACACCTTCGGCGACAATCTTTAAACCTAAACCCTTTGCTAACAAAATAATCGATTGGACGATGGCTGAATCCTCATTATTTTCATGAATATCTTTTATAAAAGAGCGGTCAATTTTGATCACATCTACCTTAAACTTTTTCAAATAACCGATTGAAGAATACCCCGTTCCAAAATCATCGAGTGCGATTACAAACCCCAGCTCTCGTAATGATTGAATAGTAGCCATCGCTGTGCCTTCATTCTTAATGAGCGATTCCTCAGTAATCTCGATTTCGATAAGACTAGGCGAAATGGAGTAGTCGGCTAGCATCACCATGATTTTTTTCACCAAATCCACCTTCATTAACGTCTTTGCCGAAAGATTAATTGAGATTGGAACAAGCGGATACCCTTTTGCCCTCCAGTCACTAAGCTGTTTACAGACTTGCTCAACAATCCACTCGCTCATTTCATTGATAAAACCAGTTTCCTCAGCTACAGGGATAAACTCTGCAGGTGAAACAAGCACCCGTTTTGGATGATTCCAACGAATCAGCGCTTCTGCTCCTACAATTTCTCCTGTTTGAGCATCCACTCTCGATTGGTAATGTAAGACGAATTCCTGTTTGAGGAGGGCCTTTCTCAGGTCATTCTCCATTTGAAACCGTTTATAGGACTCACGATTAAAGGTTTTATTACTAAACTGGACATTATTCTTCCCTAATTCTTTTGCACGGTAAAGGGCCGCATCTGCATTCATTTTTAATTTTTTCAAAGAACACTCATCGTCTGGAAAAATGCCAATACCGATACTGGTGGTAAGATGTATTTCATACCCATCAATATAAAAAGGCCGATTGATTTCACCAATGACTTCCTTCGCTAATAACCCGGGATGCTTCTGGTCGAGATTCGTTTGGATAATCGTGAATTCGTCCCCGCCCATTCTAAAAACCTCATTATTCCCTGCGACGGCCGACAGCCTTTTCGCTATTTTACGAAGCAGCCTATCTCCAATTTCATGTCCTAACGTATCATTGGCTAATTTGAAACGATCCATATCCAGGTAAAATAATGCAAACCGATCGGAGTGACCTTGATAATCGGCAATCACTTGCTCCAACTTTTGGTCAAACATTCTCCGGTTAGGTAATTGTGTCAGATAGTCATTGTACGCGAGAAAATGGATTTCATCCTCCGTGCCTTTTCTATCTGTTATATCCTGAACCACCCCATCCAGCCTTACTAAATGACCATTCGAATCGAGGACCGGAAAGGTTTTATCTTCAATCCATTTTACTTCTCCATTCGCATCAATGATTCTATATTGATGAAAGACACTCTCTCCCTGAAGAAGCTTTTCCTGATTTTTAACAAATGCAGGAATATCTTCTTGATGGATAAGATGGATCCACCTCATTTCTCCTGTGAGTAAATCCTTTGGTGTGTATCCAGTTAGCTTGTCCAGTCCAGGTGAGGCATACACCAATTCCTGTGAGTCGTAATCCATAGACCATATGCCTAAATCTAGACTTTCAGCAATGGTATTAAAGCGAGTTTCACTTTCCTTCAATCTGTTTTCAATCATGACCTGTTCTGAAATATCATAAAGTACACCAATGATTCGCGTGATTTTTTCAGCGGAGTTTTTTTTAGGAACAGCTTTTATATGGACAGTAATCATGACCTGATTAGGTTTTTCAATTCTGTATTCTAATTCCATTATCTCGCCAAACTGTTTGGTCCGTTGAAATAAATCGTTAAAAATAGTTCGATCTTCAGGAAGGATCATGTTTAGAAGGTCTTCATATTTACGTACCCTAGTGCCATCGCAATTTAAGCCCAAAATATTCAAAAAAGAATCAGAACAATAAACATAATCCGTATCAGTCTCATAGTCCCAACTGCCTATTTTGGCGATTTCTTGCGCTAAATTTAAGTTATTCGTTATTTTTACCAATTCAGCTTCCTTTTGATCGAGCAAAGTAAGATTCCTGGCGAATCCATAGACCCCTATGATGCTGCCATTCATTTTAATCGGGATATTGGTAATATTTAAATGGACATCATGTCCCTCTTTATGGATTACCTTACAATTATAATTTTGTGGTTCTCCCATTAAGGCCAGCTCAAAGTGGCAAAAGACTCTTTCTATGTGATCTTCTCTCAAGTATTGGTGAAATGAACCAGTTAACTCATTTGGTTTATAGCCGATAAACTCATCCACTTTATGATTCGCAACTAAAAAATCCCCTTGTTGATCCAGTGCGAAAATTGCATCCGGATGCTGATTAAAGATTAAGGAATAAATACTAAAATCGTGAAGTGTATTAGGCTGCATTCTTTCCCGTTGAGCATCAATTTGTTTCTGCACTAACATGTCTTTGGCGATCAATCGGCCGGCCCCCTTAAAACAATAAATCCTAAGTTAATAGGACAATGGTTTGAATTGCACCCTATGTTTTCTCTTTCTTTCATCATATAGGTAATGTGTATATAGTTCATTATGAAAAAAATGGAGATAAATTGTAATCCCCATTGGTTCCCTATTTTAATTCCTATATAGGAACCAGTTCCTATTTTAAATTACACCATACTGCTATTTCTTCTTCTTGACCTCAATTGTTTGATTAATCGTGTTCTAAACCGCTCCTTTTGCCTAAAAAGCTTGTATAAAAAACCGTCTTGACTAACATAAAAAAGGCAGAGAAACTTAGCTCTCTGCCTTAGTGAAGTGAGGTCTGACCCCATTATCTCGCTAATGTCCGTTTTAAGAATTCCCTCGTCCGCTCTTGCGTTGGATGTTGGAAGATCTGCTCAGGGCTGCCTTCCTCAGCAATGACTCCCTTGTCCATAAATACTACGCGATTGGATACTTCCCTGGCAAATCCCATCTCATGGGTCACGATTAACATCGTCAGACCAAGTTCAGCCAGTTCCTTCATAACTTTCAGAACTTCTCCGACCATTTCTGGGTCAAGGGCTGAGGTGGGTTCATCAAATAACATGACATCCGGTTCCATGGAAAGGGCTCTAGCAATCGCCACGCGTTGTTTTTGACCGCCTGATAATTGCTTGGGTTTGGCATTCACATATTTATCCATCCCTACAATTTTCAAATACTTCAACGCGACCTTTTCCGCTTCATCCTTGGAGCGCTTTAGCACTTTGACTTGCCCGACCACACAATTGTGGAGGACATTGTGATTATTAAATAGGTTAAATTGTTGGAATACCATGCCCATTTTTCGACGGTAAGTGAATAAATCATGCCGATCATCTAAAATATTTTCGCCATTATAGATAATTTGGCCGCCGCTTGGCTTTTCTAACAGATTGATACAGCGAAGAAGTGTCGATTTCCCAGAACCTGAAGAACCAATAATACTGACCACTTCTCCCTTCTTGACGGAGAAATCAATATCTCTTAACACTTCATGCGTTCCAAAGGATTTGTTTAAATGCTGAATATCAATGACTTTTTCCATACGATTTCCTCCTTCTTTGTCAGTTATTTCGTTACCTGTATGTCCTCTTCACCAAGCATCGTATAGTTGTCCGGGCCTTCTAATTTTCTTTCAAAATAAAGCAAAACTCTTGTAACAATAAACGTCATCACGAAATAAATGATACAAGCTACGAAAAATGATTCGAAATATCTAAAGTTGTTTCCAGCAACTGATTTAGTTAAGAAATACAACTCCGACACGGAAATCACATTCAGTACCGACGTATCCTTAATGTTAATAACAAATTGGTTTCCTGTTGCCGGTAAAATATTGCGGATCACCTGTGGCAGAACTACATTCATCATCGTTTGCAGATGATTCATCCCAATCGCCTGCGCTGCTTCGAATTGACCTTTATCAATCGAAACAATCCCGCCACGGACAATCTCCGCCATATAGGCGCCTGTATTAATCGAGACGACAATGATCGCTGCTGCAAAAACATTCATATCAATATTAAAAGCCAAGGCTGAACCATAATAAATGACCATCGCCTGAACAATCATCGGTGTTCCACGGAAAAACTCAATATAAATAGAAAGAATAACATTAACCACTTTAAGCAATACTTTTTTAGCTCCACGTTCCGGAACAGGTATCGTGCGGATCACCCCTGCTAGTAAACCAATGATGGCACCCAATATGGTTCCAATTAGGGCAATCACCAGCGTCATGCCAGCTCCGCGAAGGAACATCGGCCAATTTTCCGCGATAATTTTTACTATCCAATCAAAGCTCAACTTTCTCCCCCCTATTTCATCATAAAACCGACTGCAAAAAATACAGCCGGCTTCATGTCCTGATTATTTTGACGCTGGTTGATTCTTGATTGCCTCATCCATGATGTTTGTGCGTTCTTCTTCTGAGATTTCTTTTAAAATCCCATTGATCTTGTCTGTTAATTTACTATCCTTTTCAAGGCCGACCGCAATGGCGGTATCATCTTCTGATGTTTTAAATCCATCTGTAAATTCGACCATCGCAAATTTATCATTAGCAGATGAAGCACTGACTGCTTCAGGACGTTCAGATACGTATCCATCAATGATGCCGGATTCTAAGGCCACCCTCATCGCTGGGAAGTTGTCCATTGCTGTTGCTTTTGTTACTCCCTTGATTTGGTCAATCACGGAATAGTGGAAGGTATTTAATTGTGCGGTCACTTTTGCTCCCTTGAAATCTTGGATCGAAGTAGCACCGTCGTACTTGCCGCCTTTTTTAACCACCATCACTAAATTGGATTTATAATAGTTGTCCGAGAAGTCGATTGTTTTCTTCCGTTCTGCTGTTGGTGACATCCCGGCGATAATTGCATCAATTTTACCTGAAGTTAACGCTGGAACAAGGCCATCCCATTCGGTTTTCACAATAACTAATTCTTTCCCTAAACCATCGGCAATTTTTTTAGCGACTTCCACATCATAACCACCTGCATATTGTGAAGTGCCTTTGATTTTCACCGCTCCATTAGAGTCATCATTCTGAGTCCAGTTAAACGGGGCATATCCTGCTTCGAGACCTACCTTAAATGTATTGTCATCCGATGCGCCAGAAGCTGTCTTCGTACTTGTCCCGCATCCGGCCAATAGAATAATAGCTGAAAGCAATGTGACTACAAATAATGATGCCTTTTTCCTCATGTTCATTCTCCTCCTATTTGGTTAGAGCTAAAGTACAACAAAAAACGACCTTGAGATAAACTCAAGGTCGCAATATGTATAAGTTGCCCTAAAGTCCTCCCTTATCCCGAATGAGATAGCACAACTCAATAAACTGGGTCGTTTATTGAGACAGTCCTGCAATTCTTCACTGCAGACCCAGCATGTAATACTGAGAATATTACAAACTTCGGCGATACTTCCTTCTCCCTAGCATCATGGCTTCTCAAACTCCACTAAGGACTGTTAACTACCGCGCCTCTACCTCACTGAAAAAAAGTGAGGTTACTATTAAATTATATTATTAGGCTACATCAAATTGAGAATTCTGTCAATGTTCTTAATTTTTCAGCATGTTATTTCATCTAATTTTCATTGTTAAGTAGTTTTACGATTTGTCCATCTTTAATTCCATGTTTTTGAACGCTGCCGCTCTATCTCAAACTACTCATTTTCTTAAACAATAAAAACACCCCCGCCATCTAAGCGAAGCGGAGGAGGAAAATGAACTGAAGTTGAACTTCTATCTAGTCTTTTTTTTATCGAACAACTTGTTTTTGCTCAGATGATTAATTTGTAACTAACACGCCATCAGTCACCAATTCACTAGGAAGTTCGGTGAATTTCTGCGCTTCAATTAATAACTCTTGACGCTTGGCAAATAGACTTGGGCAATTCGGCTTAAAGCAGCAAGGGCATGTGTCCATAATTCCAATATTATATGCTTTAACATGTTGATCTTCTACTCGGCAATATAACATCGCTTTATGAGTATCAGAGAATGTTAGCAGGATATTAAAGGTTGAGTTCTCAAGGTCAACATTTTGTACTTTTGCATTTGCTAGTTGCATCGTGTTCACTCCAGTTCTAATAGATTTTTTTTGCTTACGAAACATTATAGCAAATATCTATTCTGCTAGTCTATCACCTGCGCGTTAATCCAGAATTTAACGAAAAGGGGATCGACAATAAGAAAAGAGAAGAAACTAGTAGTTCTTCTCTTACATATATTATTGCTACTTAAGAAGGGTATGACCCCTGTTCCACACCTCACCGCAGTTCCGGCACAACGTTCTCTGGCATGTTTCCAGTAACGCCTGCGACAAGGTTTTCGGCTGCTTTCATGGCCATATCGAATCGAGTTTTATCTGTTGCGGAGCCGATATGCGGAAGCACGACGACGTTGTCCATTTTCAAGAGAGGATTGTCTTTTTCGACAGGCTCAACCTCAAACACATCCAAGCCGGCTCCAGAAATTTTTCCTTCTTGCAGCGCTCGAATGAGGGCCTTTTCATCTACTACTGATCCCCGTGAACAATTAATAAAAATAGCATTTGATTTCATCCGATTGAACTGTTCTTCCCCCATAAAGTGGTAGGTAGAATCATTCAATGGCACCATCACTAACACGAAATCAGCCCGCTCTAATAGATCATTCACTTCACTGTATTCAATCCCGTATTGTTCCTCCAACTGAGGCTTTCTGCTGTTACTGTTATACAAGACATTCATTTCAAAGCCAAGTGAAGCTCTTCTTGCCACCTTCTCACCGATCCGCCCCATGCCAATGATTCCTAATGTCGCATGGTGAACATCCTGGCCATAGAAGTAGGTTTCATGAATGGACTTTTCCCACTTGCCAGCCTTCACGAAATGATTAAATTCAGGAATCCTTCGTGACGTTGATAAAATTAATCCAAAAACCAGGTCAGCCACAGCCTCATCAAGAACATAAGGGGTGTGTGTACCGATGACACCGCGTTCCTTCATCGCTTCAATATCAAAGGCATCATACCCAACGGCAATGTTGCTGACAATTTTTAAATGAGGCGCTTTTTCTAAAAATTCCTTCGTAATGACGCCCTTAGGTGTCATCAGACCTTCCACATCCGCCACTTCCTTCAGGAGCAAATCCGCTGGGATTGGTTCCTTCTGGTCCCACATCCTGTAATCACAATAGCGGGCAATATACTCCTCAACCTCTTTAGGAATACGCTTGGCAATAAAAACTTTCGGTTTCAATTTAAAGTCCCCCTCGTCCGAGATTCACAGCTGGCAGATATTGTTTCGCAGGCTTACCTCATCTGGTTCACACTCATCCATAAAAGATAACCTTCGGTGCAGTGCTCCAGCCCTGTACAAACCAATCAGCCTCTTCACCCTATTTTCCTACAATTTTACCATTCTGCAATACTTCCATCCTTATGCCGCCAAACAGGATTTTTCCAGTCATGGCTTATTTCAGCTTGTTTTCGAACGAATTCTTCATCGATTTCAATTCCTAACCCCGCACCTTGCGGAATTCCGACATACCCATCTTTATACTCAAACACGGACGGATCCTTGATATAATCCAATAGGTCACTGCCTTGATTATAATGAATGCCCAAACTTTGCTCCTGAATAAAAGCATTATGGGCAGTGGCATCAACTTGAAGACATGCAGCTAGAGCAATCGGTCCTAAAGGACAATGCGGAGCGAGTGCTACATCATAGGCTTCAGCCATTGAAGCAATTTTTTTACATTCAGTAATCCCGCCTGCATGGGATAAATCAGGCTGAATGATATCGACAGAACCTTCTGCTAGAACAGACTTAAAGTCCCAGCGTGAAAACATCCGCTCCCCTGTCGCAATCGGGATCGTCGTATGCTGCGCAATTTCTCGTAAAGCTTCATTATTTTCCGCTAACACAGGTTCTTCAATGAACATTGGCCGGAATGGTTCCAATTCCTTTGCCAGGATTTTCGCCATCGGCTTATGAACACGGCCGTGAAAATCAATCCCAATTCCCACATAGCTGCCGACTGCTTCACGAATGGCGGCAACTCGTTCCAACACCTGATCAACTTTTTCATAAGAATCAATGTACTGAAGTTCTTCCGTTGCATTCATTTTTATAGCCGTAAAGCCGGCATCAACTACCGCCTTTGCTGCCAAGCCGACATCAGCCGGACGATCGCCGCCAATCCATGAATAGACCTTAATAGAATCACGGCAGGCCCCGCCTAATAATTGATAGACAGGAGCATTAAAATATTTGCCCTTAATATCCCAAAGGGCCTGATCAATTCCAGCAATCGCACTCATTAGAATTGGACCGCCGCGATAAAATCCAGAGCGGTACAACATATTCCAATGATCTTCAATCCGTAATGGGTCCTTCCCAATGAGATAGCCCATTAATTCCTCCACACAGGCCTTTACCGTCGAAGCCCGGCCTTCGATGACTGGCTCACCCCAACCGACAATGCCTTCATCGGTTTCAATTTTCAAGAAAAGCCAACGTGGCGGAAGTTGAAACAATTCATAACTGCGAATTTTCATTTAGAAAAACTCCTTCATCTAAAGATACTGTCACCCATACTCGTTTTACAGAGTTGTAACTTGATCAGTATCTTTTTTCTTTTTGAAAAATTTAGTATACAGCGGGGCAAATAATGTAAGAATTGCAATAATAAGTAGAAAGGCAGCAATCGGCCGTGTGAAAAAGATGCTGACATGTCCTTCAGACATTACCAAGGAACGGCGTAAATTACTTTCCATCATTGGCCCTAATATCAATCCTAGAATAAGCGGCGATGCTGGGAAATCATAGCGCTGCATGAAATAACCAATCACACCGGCAACAAACATGACCATTACATCAAAGAAGCTATTCCCTAAAGAGTAGGCACCAACCGTACAAAGAATTAAAATAAGCGGCGTTAAAATGGCCTTTGGAACATATAGAATCTTCGTAAACAAACGAATCCCCGGTAACCCAATCACTACAATAAGAAGATTGGCTAACAGCATTCCGATAAATAATGTATACACAATCGGCCCATTGTTTTGGAACAACATCGGACCGGGCTGCAGTCCTTGAACCATCAAGGCTCCTAATAAAACAGCTGTAACTGCATCTCCAGGAATCCCCAATGTTAATAATGGAATCATCGCTCCACCCGTCACACTGTTATTCGCTGATTCAGGTGCCGCCACACCTTTTAATTCGCCTTTCCCAAACCCATCTTTATTTTTGGAAAATCGCTTTGCTTCATTATAGGCAACGAAAGCAGCAATATCTGCACCCGTCCCTGGAATCATCCCAATAAAGGTCCCAATTCCAGATGAACGAAGAATCGTTCCAATTAACGTTTTAAATTCGCTCCACTTCAGCTTTACTTTTTCAACTTTTATCGTAACCTTTTGAGCTGAGAAAATATCTTCCATTGATTTAAATGCCTCTGATGCAGCAAACAGACCAATCATAACCGGAATAAAGTTTACGCCCCCGGTCAATTCCATTCGATCAAAGGTAAACCTTGGCGTTCCTACCATCGGGTCTAACCCAATCGTTGCAATTAAAAGTCCAAAAAAGCCTGTGATAATCCCTTTGACCATTGACTTTCCGGCCAAGCTGGAAATAATCGATAAACCAAATAAGGCAAGGGCAAAGGATTCAGGCGCACTAAATTTCAAGGCAAAGTTGGCTAATTGTGGTGCGATTAAAATTAACACGATAACGCTCAATACTCCCCCAATGGCGGAAGCAAGTGTAGAAATCGTTAAGGCTTTATGGGCCAAGCCTCTTTTTGCCAATGCATATCCATCAATAGCGGTTGCTGCGGAGGCGGGGGTTCCTGGTGTATTCAGCAAAATAGCCGTTAATGACCCACCATAAACCGAACCAAAGTAAACACCTACGAGTAAAAGAATACCTGTGACGGGTTCCATCCCAAACGTAACAGGTAAAATGACAGCCACTCCCATGGTGGAGGTCAATCCCGGCAGCGAGCCAATTGCGATTCCAAGAACCGTTCCAATGACTAGTACAAATAACACTTGCCATTGAAGTATATTCGCCATTCCATCTAGTAATAAATTCATCTCATTTCACCCCCGGTTATGAAAATAGTGATCCTACAGGAATCGCTACCTTTAAGAGTTTTTCAAAGCAAACGTAAATAAATAAAACCGTTCCAATTGGAATCGAAATAAGGACAATATAATTCCGAACTTTAGAAAATAGTAATAAGCCTGCAACAAAAAGGGCTGCGGCAATATAGAAACCGATAACCGGGATTAAAATGAGAAAGATTAAAACAATCCCCATGGCAGCTCCGGAATATCCCATTGTATTTTCCTTTTCTTCCTTAGGGCCTTTATCTAATAGACCTTGAATGACAACAATTCCACCTAATATAAACAAGATTCCGCAATAAATCCTCGGCATAACCGTTGGTCCAATTTCATTTAAATCTAGTTTTGGAAACGAGAAAGTCTGTGCGTAAAAGATTCCCGAAACAAGCATGATAAACAAACCGCAAATTATATTTGGTATTTTCATCCCTTTTCACTCCCCTGCTTACATCATCTGTTGTTCCTATTAATAGCATGTTAGGGAATCCCCGACTCCCCTTCACAAAACCTAAAAAGTAAAGAGTGGGAGTACCCAATCTTTACTTTTTATTACCCCTCGCTACAAAAATCTGCAGCTGTATACTTCACTTGCTTTTAATTTTTCAAACCAATTTCAGCAATGATATCACCAAATTGTTTGTAGTTATCATCCATAAATTGTTTAAACTCTTTGGAACCCTTAAGCTGAATGCCTAAGCCGCTGTTCTTCATGAAATTTGTGAATTTCTCTTCTTTCGCAGCTTTCATAAATGCATCTTCAAGTTTTGCGACAACATCATCTGGAGTATCCTTAGGAACAGTTAGACCTCTCCACGTACCAACTGGGTCAACATCCAAACCAGCCTCTTTAAAGGTTGGTACATCTGGAATGATATCTGAACGTTTATCTGACATAACCGCAAGTGTCTTTACTTTTCCAGCATCAAGCTGGGCTTTAACCTCTGCAGGACTGACCGTGACCGCATCAACATGCCCGCCCACTAAAGCTGTTACGGCTTGGGCTGCACCTTCAAATGGCACATGGTTTAGTTTGATCCCTGCTTTTTTGGAAAGACTTTCCGCTGCGATGTGCCAAATCGATCCAGTACCAGAGTTTCCAACCTTCACTTTGCCAGGATGTTGTTTTGCATAGGCAATAAATTCCTCTAATGTGTTATAGGGAGCATCCTTTGGAACAGTAAGGGCAGCCGGATCCAAGTTAATTAAACCAATTGTCTTAAATTGATCTGGTCCAAGCGGCGAAAGTCCTAAATGCTTGTACATTGTTAATTCCACAAATACCATGGTAACGGTATAACCATCCGGCTTCGCGTTAGCTCCTTCCGTCATTCCGACAGAGCCACTTCCTCCTGCCTTATTCACAACGCCAACAGATTGACCTAAATATTTATCAATATCAGCTGTTAAGGCTCGGGCAGTTGCATCCGTTCCACCGCCAGCAGAACTTGGAACAATTAACGTAATCGGTTTATTTGGAAAATCTGACTTTTTCTCAGTTGTTTTTCCTGAACTACTAGCAGTATCGTTACTACAACCAACCATTGCAAGCAATAATACTGCTGCCAAGAATATTCCTAAGTGTTTGATAGATTTCTTCATATAATTTTTCCCTACTCTCATATTTGTATTTTTTAAGAGGACGCTTTCATTTACTGCTTACACAAATGGTGGTATCGGGATACCACTTCGATTGCCCCTAATACTAGGGAATCATCTACCTGTTGATCAGTAGCTTCAATAATCGTCCATCCTTTATTGGCGTATTTTAATAATTGAGTAAATGCGCTCCTTAATGGATTGGAGCCGCCAATGATCAGCCACTTCATTTCTTCCTTTTCCTTCATTAATTGAAAGAGTGCTTGGAGGTCATTATAAATGACAGCCCCTACTAGATAATTCGCCCGTTGATTTGCCGTTAATTCCGTAAATAAATGAAGCAAACGGATATGGTAAAAACTCCTAGTCAATCCATGCTGTCTTGCTGCTTCATAACCTTTAACCAGCATATCAGGATCAATCGTCTCGACTAGTTTTTCTTCTAGGGAATCCGATAGAATTGTTTGCTTTTGCAAGGCTTGAAGCGTTTCACCGCCTAATGTCGATAAACAAAAGGTTAACGACTGGTCATCATCCACAGCGACAAACTTGGTATGGGATCCCGGTAAAACCATCATTCCTTTACCTGCTACAGTAAACTGTTTTAATAGACCAAACGATTCTACCTCTTCACCACGCATCACATCGAAATCATTAATTCCTAGTAAATGATCATCAAGATCAACGTTTATCGTATTTTTCATTCCTGGGATAAAAATACATTTGATATGAAAAAAATCTTCCAGCTCGACCACTTTTGCATGAGTAGCAAAATCGTCTGCACTTGCAGGAGTTCCAATATGAGCTACCTCGTAAACTCCCAAATTCGACGTAATCATCCCAGATGCCGCGATATACTCGATGTCTGCAGGAGTGAGCTGATTATGGGTGAGTATCCGCTCGATTCCCATTTTCAACTGGGAGATCAAGTTTCGGTTATCACCTGTAATCGCCGTGTCTTTAACACCCACTCGTACTTTTTCAGAATCAAGGATGGTGGTTGACTCTTTATCTATTAATCTGATTCTTGAATTGGTCGTCCCCGAATCAATGAGGATCACCTTCACATTCAACACCACTTTTCTACAGAATTCAATTTGGTGATTGAACTTTACGAACAATTTCTACGAACCTTGCTGCCCGTCTCTCTATTTCTGTAAAATCACCTTGCTGCACTAACTTATCATTTACCAGCGTACTGCCAATACCAAGAGCACTTGCTCCTGCTTTCAAATAATCCTCCGCATTTTCTAGTGAAATACCGCCTACTGCCATTGTTTGGATAAATGGTAAAGGCCCCTTCAAATCGGAAAGATAGGATGGTCCCAGTGTGCGAATGGGGAAGATTTTCACCATTTTCGCCCCATATTCATAGGCCGTTAATGCCTCAGTTGGGGTAAAAACGCCAGGAATGACGGGAACGTTGTAGCGATTTGCTGTTTCGATTGTGTTCTTATTTAATGTCGCGGACAGCAAATAGCTTGCCCCTGAAAGAATAGCAAGTCTAGCAGTCTCAGAATCTAACACGGTCCCGGCTCCGACCAGCATATCAGGAAAAAGCTCTTTAATCCGTTCAATCCCTTTCAGTGCTCCTGGTGTATTCATGGTCACTTCTACAGCACGGATTCCGCCTGCCTCAAGACTTTTCACAATATCCTCAAGCCCTGTTGTTGAATCACTGCGAATAATCGCCACTAATTTGGATCGGCTAATTTCTTCTAATGGATTAGTCATTTTGATCAACTCCTTTTGTTACCAATTGGGTTTTAAATTTTCACGCTAGGCAGGACTGTTTCGAGAACTGATCTTACTGCTCGTTCATTTTCATGAAGCGCCTGCTGGGTTGTCCCGCGAACTTCAACGGCAACACGCATCCCATTATCGGCAAGCCCTAAATCCTCTGCTTTTTGTAAAATGGCTTTGATGGATTCAATATCTAAAAATCCCGGCTTGCCGATTGGCATATGATGATCACCATATAAAGCATCATGTGGATCCAAGACAGCATTAGAAAAGTGAATTTGCCGAATATACGATTGTGCTAAGTTCAATGCCGCGAATATATCTTCTCTGTTAAGGGCGGCATGCGCCGTATCAAATGCAAACCCAATATTGGAGAAGGATTCCCTCACTCTTGCAAATAACGTAACAGCTTCATCGGTTGGACCTAACAAGCGTTTCTTGTTAGCCTCGCGATCGAGCGGTTCAATCAAAACCTCTAGATTGAATGTTGCGGCTTCCTCGCAGATTTCACACAAACTCTGATAAAAGCTTTCTGTTGCCGCCTGTCTAAAGGAAACACCAGGATCGGGGCCGCTAATGAAAGCAATGGCTGAAGCACCGCATTCGGCCGCAAGGTATAAACTTTCTTTGATTCGCCGGACTGCTTCTTGCCTCTTTTTTGTTTCATTTGAGGACAAATCAAGGTTTTTTTCGTGAATAAGAGTGGTCAGCCACTGGATAACGGTTAATTTCTGCTCCTTGGCCGTGTTGGAAATTTGCTTTCGTTCAATTTCCGAAAAGCCATAACCAATTTCAACCGCTTGATAAAAGCCGTCTTCACCGACCCGTTTCAGCAAATCAGCGGTACATCCTTTTTCCAAGCTGTAAGGATGATAGACTTCCGAGATGAGTAACGATGGAATGAATAAGCCCTGTCCCATCAAGATCGAACTCCTTTTGCAATCGGCTCTAACTGGTCTCTTACATAGCCCCCAATATTCATCACCGCTTCGTCCGGATTGGATTCCGATTCCCTTGTTTCTTCCTCGACCATAATCCAGCCCTTATAGCCATAACTCGTCAGATCTGAGACAATTTTTGGGAAATCAATTTCTCCCTGCCCCATCGTTTTCCACTCTGGTTGATTAGAGCAATCTTTAAAATGAACATGCTTAATGATCGGCAAGTAACGTTGGATAATTTCAACAGCATTCATCCCGCCATATGTAATGTGGCCCGCATCCGGTGTGTAGCCAATATAGCGGGTATCTAATTCATTAAATAACAGGCTGTAATCGTCTTCTGTACGAAAATACGAAGTCGGAGGCGAACTTGGATGGAAGGAGCAAACAATTCCTTGATCATGTGCCCTCTTGGCTAGCGTATTCGCACATTGGATGATCTCCCTTTGCCTGGTTAACAAATGCTCACGGTTGGGCCCTACCCTTGGAGCAACATTCAGCAAAGCTTGAGGGAAATGCTTCAAATAGTTCAGATAATAGTCAGCCACGTTTCGTTCTTGGTCTGATTCCTGATGGCTTAACCAACTGAAGGGAAGCGTCAGCGCAGCAAGCTGCAAACCGTTTTGATCAAGCACATCCTTCAAACGTTCCGGTTCTTCCTTAAACCTTCCCAGCAATGACACCTGAACATCAATTCCTTTAAAGCCGGCTTTCTTTACAACCCCAATGATATGTTCTAAATAATCCGTTTCTTTATCATAGTCTAATTCCCATGTTGAACCATGACACCCAAATGTAATGGACACCTCTTCCTCCCCTTTACCATTTTCATTTAAAAGCGCTTTCTTTTTTTATAAAAAAATAAATTTCTTACCACTTAGACAAGCTAAATGTCCTTACTTAGTTTTTCCAAAGGATGAACTAAGTTTGTTTATGTCTGAATAGTAACACAACTAAACTTTGTTTGTCCATAGGATAAACAAAGTTTGATAAATTCTTTTCGAGAACTTATAATGAGAACAAGATCAGTGAAAAATCATATACCTGAGAAGGGTTAGAAGGTGAAATGATGGCATTAACGGGTGATCAATTCCTCGTAAAAGAAATAAATAAAACCGTTGTTTTAGAGACAATTAAACAATTTTCTCCTATCTCCCGTGCAGAAGTGTGCAAAATAACCGGGTTGAATAAAGGTACCGTTTCCAATCTCGTCAATGAATTACTCGAGAGTCAGTATGTGTACGAAACAGGGCCAGGAGAATCCAGCGGCGGGCGCAAACCCGTTATACTGATGTTTAATAATCGGGCCGGCTTTGCGATTGGGATTAACTTAAAAGTTCATCTCATCTCAGCTATTTTAACAGACTTACAAGGAAATGTTATCGAACGATATGAGACTCCCATCCACACAAACTCACAAACGGAAATCTATGAATCATTAAAACAATCCATTCGAAGCTTACTTGCAAAAGCCACGGAAAGCCCCTACGGTGTTGTAGGGATTGGGATTGGATTCCCAGGTACGATTGATGATGATGGAAATGTCTTGATTGCTCCAACACTAAAGTGGAAAGACGTTCCCTTACAAACCATGCTAGAGCGCGACTTTTCCCTCCCTATCGTGGTGTATAACGAAGCGCGCGTTGGCGCACAGGGTGAAACGGCATTCGGACTGGGGAAGGAATCGTCCAATATGCTCTATATTAGTATCGACAATGGAATTGGAACCGGTATCATGATTGATAAAGAATTGTATAAAGGGCATCTTGGTTTTTCCGGCGAGGCGGGCCATACTACATTTGATGTAAATGGTGCCCCTTGTGAATGCGGAAATGTCGGCTGCTGGCAGCATTATGCTTCCGTTCGTCCACTATTACACCAGGCGGCACAGCTGGAAGGAATGGCAGAGCACTTACAACGATTTGGCAAATCTAAGCCGGATATGGACATGCTCCTTCAGCTTGCTGAGGAAGGCCAGGCACAAGTCATCCAGCTTTTTGGTAGAATCGGCAAAAATATCGGCATCGGTATCAGCAATCTCGTCCGGATTCTCAATCCGGAAATGGTCATTATTGGCGGGTTAATGGCGACAGCGGCACAGTGGCTGCATACGCCCATTACAGAGGTCGTGAAACAGCGGGCAAGTCTTTATTATGAAAATGACCTTCAAATTCACTTCTCCGAGCTTGGCGACGATGCCACCGTATTGGGTGCCGCCTCACTGGCCATCGCGCAGCTGTTTACCAAAACACGGGTAACGGTTAATTAGGTTTTTTAAGGTGAATTCCCACAGCTGAAGGCGCAAACCTTGCTGTTGGAAATCACGTACCCCCCTTTTCTTTCAAAATGAGGAGGCAGCAAAAATGAACTATGTCATTGGCATTGATTTAGGTACGAGCAGTGTAAAAGCCATCTTGGTAGATCAGAATGGAAAAACCTGTGATGAAAGCTCCCTCCCCTATCCCCTGATTCAACCACAATCAGGTTATAACGAACAGGATCCGGGACAGTGGGTCACAGCAGCGATTACGGTGATTCAGGATTTGATGCAAAAAAGTGGAATTGATCGAACAACCGTGGAAGGCATTAGTTTTTCTGGTCAAATGCATGGGCTTGTCCTTTTGGATGATAACCACCATGTCTTGCGAAACGCGATTTTATGGAATGATACCCGCACCACCAAGCAATGCCTTCAAATAAAAGAGGCACTAGGTGATAAGCTTTTAGCAATTACCAAGAACCCTGCATTAGAAGGATTTACCTTGCCAAAATTATTATGGGTAATGGACCATGAGCCAGAAATTTACAGGAAGGCAGCCGTATTCCTTTTACCGAAGGATTACCTGCGTTTTTGTTTTACCGGCCATATGGCGATGGATTATTCTGATGCAGCGGGTACCCTCCTACTAGATATCCTAAATAAGAAGTGGAGTTCCGAAATTTTACAAACCTTTGATATTGCTGAGAACCTTTGCCCCCCGCTGGTCGAATCCATCACATTTGTCGGGAATCTGTTACCTGAGGTCGCGGATCAATGTGGTTTATCAACTGCCGTAAAGGTGTTTGCAGGCGGCGCGGACAATGCTTGCGGAGCACTGGGTGCTGGCATTCTATCGCAGGGGGAGACCCTGGTGAGCATCGGAACATCGGGAGTCATTCTTTCCTGTGAAGAGAGCCGTGACACAGACTTCAACGGGCAGTTACACTTTTTTAACCACAGCAAACCAGACACCTTCTATGCAATGGGCGTTACACTGGCCGCCGGTCATAGTCTTACCTGGTTTAAAGACACCTTTGCAAACCATCAATCTTTTGATGAGTTATTGGCGCCTATCGACCAGATACCGGCTGGTTCTAGCGGACTGCTGTTTACTCCTTATTTAACTGGAGAACGTACACCACATGCAGATTCACTGATTCGGGGAAGCTTTATTGGCATTGACAGCAGGCACAACATGGCTCATTTTACGCGGGCTGTTGTCGAGGGGATTACCTTTTCATTAAGAGAGTCGTTAGACATTCTTCGTCAAGCAGGTAAGACGATTAATACGATTATCTCTATTGGAGGGGGAGCAAAAAATGAAACCTGGCTGCAAATTCAAGCAGATGTGTTTAGAGTAGAAGTCACCCAACTAGAAAGTGAACAAGGACCTGCCTTAGGGGCAGCAATGATCGCAGCAGTCGGCTGTCAATGGTATTCATCGATAGAGGCGTGTGCACAAGTCTTTATACATAAAGGTAAATCCTATCAACCGAACCCGCTTCAAGCAGCTAGATATGATGAACTCTATCACCTTTATCGTTCGATTTATCAACAAACAAAGGACATCAATAGCGGGCTGGAAAAGTTTAGGATTTAATTGAAAAGTTGTCCTTTTAGACACACTATTATGGTGTGTCTTTTTTTATTTTTATTTTATCCAAGGACCACTGAAGCAGAGGGGGTCTTTGTCCCAGAAGGATAAAAAAACCCACCTGCAAAAACAGGTGAGGTCCTATAACAAATGTGGTCAAGTTGTAAAGAAGGGCGGGGAGGGACTGGCACCAGAGCTATGAAGTGATGCACAAGAACCATCCCCAGTGAATCATTCTTTTGTTACTAATTTAAGCGGTGCAGGGATCATTTTTTTAACTTTTTTGCCTTGGGCGACATCCCGGCCGGCATCTACGGCGAGTTTGCCGATGAGCATTGGCTGCTGGGCCACTGTGGCTTCGAGTTTACCTGCTTTAATCGCATTCAGGGCATCATCGTTACCGTCAAAACCAATGACCATAATGTCTTTTCCTGAACTATTGATTGCTTCAATAGCCCCTAAAGCCATTTCATCATTATGAGCAAATACTGCCTGAATATCAGGGTTTGCCTGGATTAGGTTTTCCATGACCGTTAAGCCTTTTGTCCGGTCAAAATCGGCGGCTTGCTTCGCGGTTACCGTTAATTTCGTATCGGCCACATTGTGGAATCCTTTTCCTCTTTCACGTGTAGCGGAAGCACCAGGAACGCCTTCTAATTCAGCGACCTGCACTTTTTCACCAAGTTGATCGACAATATAATTCGCTGCCATTTCGCCGCCTTTTATATTGTCTGAGGCAACGAGTGCTTCGACTTTTCCTTTATCGGCTGAACGGTCAAGCGTAATAACTGGAATATTGATGTTATTGGCTGATTGAACCGCAGTGGAGATGGCGGCAGAGTCAGTCGGGTTTATCAACAAGATATCCACACCTTGTTGGATTAAATCTTCTACATCATTAATTTGCTTGGCTGAATCGTTCTGTGCATCCACCACTTTCACTTGCATTCCCAATGCTTTAGCCTCTTTAATCACACCATCTTTCAAGGAAACGAAAAATGGGTTATTTAAAGTAGACACCGATAATCCTATTTTAATATCTTTTACATTTTCCTTTTTAGCAGGCTTCGCCCACTCTGGCGGCTGCATCGAACATGCACTTAACAATAAGAGTGTAAATGATAGACAGAATACTAAAAGTTTTTTCATCGTAAGCCCCTCCTTATGCTGATTTTTTCCGATCAAGTAAGACCGCGATAATAATGACAATCCCTTTGACAACCATTTGATAGAATGAAGATACACCAAGCAGGTTCAAACCATTATTTAACGTACCGATAATTAACGCACCAATCAGCGTTCCAAAGATTCTTCCTTTTCCCCCGGATAGACTGGTTCCCCCCAAGACAACAGCGGCGATTGCATCTAGCTCGTAGGAAGTACCGGCCGTTGGCTGTGCTGAGTTCAAACGTGATGTTAAAATGGCACCCGCTAAAGCAGCAAGTAAGCCGGAAAGACTGTAAATTAAGATTTTAACCCGTGGTACTTTTATCCCTGAGATTAAGGAAGCCTTTTCATTTCCGCCTATCGCATACGTTTTCCGGCCAAACGGAGTCTTATGAAGAACGATATATAAAATAGCAAATGTAATGATCATCGTAACGGCTGGAACAGGGATTCCAAGAAAATACCCGCGGCCGAATAATTGGAATAACTGATTATCCCCCAGACCTGTGATCGGATTCCCTTTCGTATAAACAAGCGTTAACCCTCTGAAGGCTGTCATCGTTGCCAATGTTGCAATAAATGGCGCCATTTTTCCCTTTGTAATCAATAATCCATTGACCATCCCCATTACCGCACCGAGGATACTTCCTACTAAAATGGCAAGAATCGGATCAAGACCGGAAACGATCATTCCCGCGGTTAAAGCACTCGATAAGGCTAAAATTGCACCGACGGATAAATCAATTCCACCTGTTAAGATAACAAAGGTCATCCCAAACGCAATCAGCGCATTAATGGCTACTTGCCGCAATAAGTTTAAGATATTTAATGGTTCTAGAAAGCTTGGATTTAAGACGGAAACGATGATAATCAAACAAATTAATCCAAGTAACGGACCAAGTTTTTGCGTCATGTTATTTAAAAAAGAGACTTTGCCTGCTGGAGCAGTTTCATTATTTGCTTTCATCTCACAGACCTCCTGTTGCGAATGTCATAATTTTTTCCTGAGTCGCTTCTTCTTTGGTTAATTCTCCACTTATTTCGCCCTCATGAACTACGAGGATTCGGTCACTCATCCCGAGAACCTCCGGCAATTCTGACGAAACCATGATGATGGCCACGCCCCGGTCGGTCAATTCATTCATGATTTGATAGATTTCCCGTTTAGCACCAACGTCTACCCCTCTGGTAGGTTCGTCCAAAATCAGGACCTTCGGGCTGATTCCCAGCCACTTCGCAATGACGACCTTTTGCTGATTTCCTCCAGACAAATCGCCTACCCTTGTTTCAACGGATTCCGTTTTAACGGTTAAACGCTTGGCCAGCATATTCACAAAATCAAGTTCACTTTTTTCTTGAATAATGCCTTTCGGCGCAAAGCTGTAAAGTGTCGGTAACACGATATTTTCTTTTATGGAAAAATCTAAGATAAGCCCTTCATCTTTGCGGTCTTCTGTAATAAAACCAATCCCCGATTTCACGGCTTGATCTGGTGAGGTAATCTTCACCTGCTTGCCTTCCAGCCAAATCTCCCCGCTATCAATCGAATCAAGACCAAAGATCGCCCGCATGATTTCCGTCCGGCCCGCTCCCATTAACCCCGAGACACCGATAATTTCACCCGAACGAACGGAAAAGTCTATGCTGTTAAATACACCCTTTTTCGTTAACCCTTTGACCTGAAGAACCGTCTCGCCCAATTTCGGCTCACGTTTTGGATAGCGGTCGGTTAATTCGCGGCCTACCATCTTTTTGACCACTTCATCAAAATTGGTTTCCGAAATGGCTTTGGTATCCACGGTTTTACCATCACGCATGACCGTAATCCGATCACAAATCGCGAAGATTTCCTCCATCCGGTGCGAAATATAAACAATCGCCACGCCATCTTTCTTTAATGAAGCAATGACGTCAAACAGCTTAGCAATTTCCCGCTCGGTCAGAGCCGCGGTTGGCTCATCCATAATAATCACTTTTGCTTCCGTCATGAGGGCTTTGGCAATTTCAATCATTTGCTGCTCACCCACCGAGCAGGCTCCTGCCTCTTTATCCAACGGAATCGACACAGCTAAACGGTCAAACTGCCTTTTCGCCAATTCCCTCATTTCCTTCATTTTTAAAAGGCCAAACGGAGTCTTCAATTCCTTCCCAATAAACAAGTTCTCCAGCACCGTCATATCCGGCCAAATATTTAACTCCTGATGGATAAAGGTAATCCCATTTTGTTCGGCTTCCTTCGGATTTTGGAAATAGGTTTCCTTGCCATCAATCCTGATCGTCCCTTTATCACGAGAATGGAGGCCAGTCAGCACATTCATCATCGTTGATTTTCCAGCTCCATTTTCCCCCATGAGAGCATGGACTTCACCGGCATGTAAATCAAAATCAACACCGGTTAATACTTGATTGGTTCCAAATGCTTTATAGATGTTCTGCATCGTGATTTGCATTTTTTTCACCTCTATTTATTTAGAAAAGCGGAATCGCCCGTTTAGCAGCGTATGGACTGGAGCGCTTCGACTGAGATAAAGGAAACACGGAGAGCGAAAGCGATCCGATGTTGACTTATCGTAGGGAGAAGAGCGAAGTACACTAGCTGCTGGGCGATGGAGCTAGACAATTCTCAAAGTAGAAAAGCGGAATCGCCCGATTATTTATTAGAAAAATACTCCTGAACGTAAGATAATATTGGCATACGGTGTAATTTCACCTGTCCGGATGATGGCTTTTGCTTGTTTTGTCAGCTGTTTAAACTCTTCATGGGAAACCTGCTGTTGCGGAATATCTCCGAACTTTTCCTGAAGATATTCTAAGACTTGCGGATTTCCTGCTTCAATTTCTGCGGCGATCGTGATTTCTTCAATCACCATATCATCTGCCACGGCGTCGACCACCTCTTTAAAAGAAGGCATCCCTGCTTTAATCGCTACATCAATTTTTTTTACGCCATCGGGAATCGGTAACCCCGCATCGGCAATGACGATCGTATCTGTATGGCCAAGGTCGCTCAAAACTTTTGATATCTCACTGTTTAACATTCCATGACGCTTCATTTTACAGACTCCTTTCTACTTCTTCACGTGTCGGCATCCCGCCTTGGGCACCAAATTTCGTGACGGATAGAGATGCCGCTCGATTAGCAAAACGGACCGCTTCTTTAAAACTCTTTTCCTCTGCAAGTGCAACGGCAAATGCCGCATTAAAGGTATCTCCTGCACCCGTTGTATCCACTGCTTCTACTGTATAAGACGGAACAACTACCTCTTTTTGGCCATCATGGTAGCGGACCCCATTTTTCCCTTCCGTTATAAATAACTTGTTGGGATTTTGCGCTAATGCTTCATGAAGATCTACATCTTCAAAAAGGACCGCCGCTTCCAGTTCATTAGGGGTAATATAGGCCGCATTGGCAATCACGTTTTTACTAATCGGTCTGGATGGAGCCGGATTTAATAATAACGGGACGTTTAGTTGTTGGCACAGGTCACACACATACTCCACTGTCTCTTCCGGAATTTCTTGCTGAATCAAGACAATATTCGATGTACGAATCACATCGAGTGCCTTTTCAACAAAAGCTGGTGTCACCAGATCATTTGCCCCTTTTACCACAATAATGCTGTTGTCACCATCCGCTAAAGTGATATGGGCTGTTCCGCTTTCCATATGTGTAACCGGTTCCACATAAGTCGTTAACACACCATTTTTTTTAAAATTAGTTAGGATGTCTGCTCCGAATGCATCGTCACCGACACACCCAACCATATAGACCTCTGCACCTAATCGGGCTGCTGCCACGGCTTGGTTGGCACCTTTCCCGCCAGGCACGGTTTTAAATGACTCTCCCAAGATTGTTTCACCCTGATCGGGCCGTTTTCTTGCCGTCACAACTAAATCCATCGAAGAACTTCCGATTACGGTAACTTTAGTCATTTTCCTCAACCTTTCTTGTTGTCTGTCTTTCAATAAATTCAACAGGTAATTGAATGTTCTTATTTAGTACTCGTTCATTATTTATTAAGCGAATTAACAGCATGGCTGCTTCTCTTCCCATTTCATACGCTGGCTGCCTAATGGTGGATAGTGGCGGAAATAGCAATCGGCTTAGCGGGATATCATCGAATCCAATGATTTGCAGTTCGTCGGGAATCGTTTTACCTCGACGCAGCGCCTCATGTAAGATTTCCGCTGCCACCACGTCATTACTGGCAATAACACCATCGGTTTCTGGATATTTTTCAAAAATTTCTGCCGCCCATTTCTCCGCTTTTCCAAAAGCAAATGAGTCCGTCATAATGACATTAAAATTAACATTTGCCGTACAAAGAACATCAATAGCACCTTTAAATCGCTCCTGGGCAGTTTGTGCTTCAACAGGTCCGCGTAGCAGGGTAATTTCTTTACATCCCCTAGCAATCAATTCTTTCGCCGTGATCCTGCCGCCATTAAAACCATCGGCATAAACCGAAGGAAACTGGTCGGATGTTCGGTCAAGAAAAACGACCGGCAGAGAGAGATCCTCGTAATGGGTTAAATCTGCATGACTTGTCGATGAAATGATACCGATTACATTATTTTGTTTAAATGTTTGAATATAATCCAATTCCTTACTTTTCTTCTCATCTGCATTGCCGATGATCAACCTAAAATCATGTTCCTGCATTTCGTCCTCAACCCCACGAGCCAATTCAGGAAAAAAAGGATTCCGGATGTCCGGCAATAACAAGCCTATTAATCTAGATTTTTTCTTATATAAAGATCTAGCCACTTCATTCGGTTTATAATTTAGTTCTTCAATCGCATCATTAATCAGCTTCCTGGTATCTTCATGGACATAGCCTTTGTTATTTAATGTTCGCGATACTGTAGCAACAGACACTCCCGCCTTTTTGGCTACATCCCTTATTGTTACCATTTAAGCTTCACCTCTATTTGCCGTATGTAACCGGTTCCACAATTAGAATAGCACATATAAATTTGCCATGCAAGTGGGAAGGAGTTTTTTCTAGAGGTTACCATAAAATGCACTAATTAAAATGGAGTTCGACTGATTTTTAGAATAATATGGAAATTTATTGTGCCTTTTTGGTAATATATAGTTAATTAGTGCATTTTTCCTATATTAGTAAAGTACGGGGGATGAAAGATGGCAGTCTATATAAGAAAAGAGGACAATCATAACGATTCAATCGGTTTATTGGGGATTATTTTTGCTTTTTCCCTGATGTACAAATTAAAAGCAATACTTGAAAATTGGGACCACTATACCTCTATTAATAAAATCATAGCCGGTATCTATTATTTTATTATTTACATGCCAATCAAATACATATTTTCACCATGGGATTTCATCTTTAAAAGTCACCTAACTCAATATAAAAACTTAAATTTAGTCTTAGCAATAGTGTGTATCATTCTCTTTTTATTTATTTTTATAAAACTATTAAAGTTCTTAGGAGACCTGCTGGCTTCACTGTTAACATTTAGTCGACTTGACCGCACCCAAGTGTTAATTCTCATTTACCTTAGTCCTGTCACAGTTTGGCTGATTTCTTGGGGAATCAGCTGGCTGTTTGCAAAAGCTTAAAAATCCAGCACGTGGCTGGATTTTTTCAGTTTCTCCTCGCTATTCTCGCCTGTAGGGTTGTTGCCATCTCTTTTTCATCCCTAATTTTGTCTATCAATACACTTTATCAGCGCTTTTAGGAGATTTATCAGCGGATTTTCCATTTTATCAGCGAATCTGCCAATATATCAGCGGATTTTATTATTTATCAGCGAATCTAACAATTTCCTCTATATCCCTGTAACGAAAAACACCTAAATCAACATTTAGGTGTTTTTCGTAATGTATTCATAAGATTCAGTGCCTTGGCTAGGTGAGGCTGATCCCATTTTGGGTACACGAGAACCGTCCCCATGCATCATGCACTACGCTCGTTTGAATGGCCACCAGTTGGCTTCGCCGAAGTTTTTGACCATGACTGGGATGAAGAATGGCAAGATGACGAAGGCGTATAGTAAGAGCCCGGTTAAGACAATGGAGGCAATTTGCAGTAAAGAGAGCATGCCGGATGGCATCATTGCTGCAAATGTTCCGCCTAAGATAATCGCGGCAGAGATGATAACTGTCCCCATCTTTTTCATCGCCAACAACATCGCCTCTCCCACCGATAATTGCTTGTATTCATTAAACCGATCCATTAAGAAAATACTATAGTCTACTCCGAGTGCCATCAGAATAACAAAGGCGAAGAACGGCACTGCCCAGCTGATCCCTGTATAATCAAAGATCTTCGTAAAGATCACTTCATTAATAGACATGGTGGTATAGTAAGTGAGCACCAATGAACCTATCAAGTAAAGCGGCATAATGATTGAACGGAATAAGAAAATTAAGATGATCGCAATCCCGATTAGCATGTAAACAACCGTCCGTGTATAGTCCTGATTGGATACGGATTGTAAATCGGCATTCGTGCTGGTAATTCCGCCGACAGCGACCACGGCATTTTCTAATTTTGTCCCTTTCGTTGCAGCTTTGACGGTCGATTTAATGTTATCTACTTGATTAATCGCCTCATTGGAATAAGGGCTTGCCTTAAAGACAACATCCATCGTCATCACTTTACGATCGGGTGAGAAATACGTGTCAAGCACTTGAGCAAAGTCCTTACTTTTTAACATTTCCTCTGGTAAATAGAAGGCAGACGTAACAGATAAGCCGGATAAGTAGTCTTGGGCAGATCCTAATCCATCAGAAATTTGATCCAAGCCATCGGCACTCTGACTAAGTCCGTCAGTTAACTGGCTCATTTGATCGCCTAACCCGCCGAAACCATCAAGCAATTGCTTCTGACCATTATTAATGTCAGTTACCCCATTGGTGACTTTCGGAAAATTGCTGACAATTTGTCCTTGGCCATTCGCTAATTGGTCTAGACCTGCCTGCTGAGCAGTGATTCCATCAATAATCGCCTGCAGTCCTGTCGATAATCCTGCTTGTTTGTCAAGGATAGTCTCATAGCTGGCATTGGCTTTATTAACCCCTGCAGATAGTGGAGCCAAGCCGGCATTTAACGTGTTGAGCGTTTTCGACAATTCTGCTAATGGCCCTTGAACGGCAGTTACCGTCCCTTTCACTTTACCGTATTCAGGGGAATTATTAATTCCTGGGTACTCTGATTCTATTTTTGAAAAGTCTTCAGCGGTAATTTGCGATAGACTCGAAGAAATATTCGCTAAGCCGCCGCCAATTTGCTGATAGCCGCTGTTTAAGGCAGAGAGGTTTTTGCCGATATCTTGATAGCCTTTTAACAGCTGTTGATGGCCGGCTAATAACTGTTCAGCCCCAGCTTTTGCATCAGCTAAGCCTTTTTTTATTTCAGTGGAACCGGCAGAACCTTGGCGAATGCCATTTTCAATCTTTGCCAAGTTCGTTTGAATTTCACCTAGACCGGATTTAAGATCGTTGGTGCCTGACACCAATGCCCCAATTCCATCAGTTGCACTTTTCAATTCGGGAGCTGATTTCGTCAGCTCGCTTTCAGCTTGATTCAGCCCATCACTGATTTTGTCGATACCATCTTTGCCTTCTCCAAGTCCTTCTTGTAAGGTTTTCGCTTGTTTGGAGACATATAAATCTTCAATCGGCTCGCCCACCGGACGGGTGGCCGAACGGACTTTATCAACTAAGTTCACTTTTTCTAAATCTTGAGAGATAGATTCTACTAGATTCAAGTATTCTACCGAATCCATTTTTTCATCATTCTTAATGACCACCTGTGTCGACATGGCTTCACCAGGGCTGAAACTGTCGGCAATCGCATTGAAGCCTTTGATGGCTGGAATATCATCACTAACCTCTTCCAGTGAGTTGAATGAAAGTGTTCCATCATGGGTAACAAGGAATGGGACACAGATGATGGCCACGATCAATAAGGCCAAAAGCGGTCTGGCAAGTGCGAAACTCCCGGCAGCGCCCCAAAGTTTATTGTCCTTATGCTCGGCAGCCTTTTTCGATGGCCAATAAATTTTCAAACCAAGTGCTGCCATGAAGAAAGGAACAATCGTAAATAAAGCAATCAAGAGAATCGCAACGCCAACCGCTACTGCGGCGGCAGATTGATATAGCTGAAACTGTGAAAAACCAATCGCAGCAAAACCAATCATGACCGCTAATCCGCTAAAGAACACGGTCCGTCCTGCGTTTTTGTAAGTCGCGATAATCGCTTCCGTAATCGATTCCTGTACTGATAACTCCTCTTTATAGCGGCTCAGCAGCAAAATACAATAGTCCGTCCCAATTCCGAATAAAACCGCGACTAAGAAAATTTGCGTATAGCTGGAAATCGGGAAGTTGAATTTATCCACCAAAAAGGCCACAATCGATTGCGACGTTAAATAGGTGAATCCAACCGTTACTAATGGAATGAACGGAGCGATAATCGAACGGAACACAAGCAATAGTACCGCTAAAATAAACACGACAGTAATGCCTTCCGTTTTTTTCAAGCCCTCCTGCGAGCTAGTCATTAATGCTTCATTAATGAGCCAATTCCCGGTAAAGTAATGGTCGACCTTAACATCATCAATCGCTTTGTAAAACTTGTCTTTTAATGCCTTTTCTTCATTCTGACCTTTCCAGGTGTGCTTAATAGAAACCATAATCGTTTTTCCATCATCTGACACCAATTGTTTCTTTAGAGCTGGTTGGTCAAAATGATTTAAATTCTCAGTAATTCCAAGCTCTTTTTTATTATCCTTCAGTTCGCGCACGGCCTTTTCGGCTTCCGCTATTTCTTTCTTCGTTAACTTTTTATCATTATGAAAAACAAGAGCAACGGTCGCGGTATCGCCCAGGTTCTTCTGTTCTTGGACCTCGCTCATAATTTCTCCCGCTAATGCAGAGGAATAACCTTTTGGAACCTTAATTTCCCCTTTTTCATGAACAAGGTTTCCCATGTTTGGCGCAACTAGAAATAAGCCAACGGCAATGGCAATCCAAGCGAGTAAGACAAACCATTTTCCTTTAATGATTGTTTTCATTTATTCTTCCTCCAACGCAGATTCATGGCTAGCTAAAATCATTTGATTTAGTTTTTCATATGTTTTCATAAACGCTTCAATTTCGTCTTGGTCAAATTGTTTAATAAACGATCCGACTAACTGATAAATGCGCTGCTCCGTCTCATTAAATAACGCTTTTCCGACATCGGTAAGCGTCAAATAAACGACACGGCGGTCATTTTCATCACGAGTCCGCTCGATGAGCCCCTTTTTCCAGAGCCGATTAATAATGGCGGTGATGGCGCTTTTTTTCACATGAAAAACTTCCGCAAGCTCTGAAGATGTGCATACCTCTACCTTATTCATGTACCTCAGCATATAATGCTGATCATTGGTTAAATCCTCTGCAAGCTGCCCTTTAATCAAATTGGCTCCATGCTTCTCAATCGAAAAAGTCGTATGAATATATTGATCCACCAGCTCTTTGAGGGACTTCTCATCCATCAAACATTCACCTCGTTAATAGTTCAACAGTTTAATTATTTCCGTGTTTAATAATATTATAGTAGAACTTGTCCTGTCAACGATTTGGCGCAAGGTGGTGCATGGGGACGGTTCTCTTGTGTCATAGAATGAGGATTTCGATCACAGGAACCGTCCCCACGCTCCATTTCAATCACGGGAAACGTCCCCACACTCCAAGCCAAAATTAGGGTCTTTTCTCCTATTCCGAAGTTCTCTTTTAATATTAAAAATACTGGTTAAATCTGTTATTATAGTAATAATAGTGTTAATTAATTGATACATATCTGACAACAATTGAGAAACTGTCAACAATATAAAAATCTATAAATGCAGGGAGGATAACACTTGAATACAAGGCCCGTTAATGTACAATTCGAGCTTAGAAAGATAAATGAAGTCAGCTCCATGCTTCGCACGTATAAAGCAAATTTAACGAGCATCAAAGGGGCATTAGACAACAACTGGCAGGCAAAGGAAATGGCCTATGTCGACAGTTGCTTGGATTCTATAACCAATCAACTTTCTAAACTATCCACTACGTTGGATACATTGGGACATGACATTTCTGCTGTGGCAAATGAGATTAATAGGGAAATTGCTGAAGCAGAAGCTAAGGCTAAGGCGGAGGAAGAGGCCAAAGCGAAGGCAGAAGCAGAAGCAAAGGCTAAAGATCTAGCTAATTCCACCACCAAATAAACAAAAATAATAATCGGAGGTTGTTCAGTTGTCTTTGATTAAAATTAAAATTGATTCCGTCGAGCATACAGCCGCCAAGGTCGGGCAATGTTCTGCAAACGTGTCAGATGCAAAGATTAAATTATCTTCCGCTTCGTATAGTTTAGATCATCGCGTCTCCGCACGCCGCAACATTGATGGAAGAATCCGATCGGCTAATTCCACTCTAACTGACATAGAAACGCAGCTTAGTAGATTACAGAGTTTTATTAAAAAGAGTACGAATCAATACTTGGATGCTGAAAAGGAAATTGAGGGAAAAAATGATTGGATTCAACTTGGCCGCGATGTGGCGCTTGGCTTAACGGCGGCGACCATCGATCCGAAGACATGGTTTAAAAAAGGACTTTCTTTTAGACTCTTTAAGGATGATGGTATTTTTTTTATAAAAGTAAGAAACGGAAAGCTAACCAATATTCAAGGGTTTTACAAGTACTACAACATGCTCAAAGAAAATCTGGGCGGTACTTCCAAATGGGAGAGAAGATTTGTTAACAGGTTAGCAAACGAGGGAATTCCTCTTTATGATGAAAAGAGAAACGTCTTTTATCGAAATAACCGTAATAAATTCCTGCATACCCAGTTTGACGAGTTAAATAAATATGTCTCCCAACTCGGGGAGGAAAAATACAAGATTTTTGGCAGGACCTTAAAGGATACCGCGATTGACAAATTAAAAGTGTGGAATGATTTCACTGGATGGAAAGGTGCCACCAGCGCTACAAAGGTCGGAAAAGGACTTGGTATCCTCGGAACTGGCTTAATGGTTTGGGGCGACGCGAAAGACAATTTTAAAGATGGATTTTCCGGTGAAAACCTTAAAAACTTTGGACTTGATGCAGCGGTGGATGTCGGCATGGGGGCTGGTGCTACGGCTGCTGGCGCCGCAATCGGCTCACTGTTCCTGCCGCCACTCGGAACCGTTGTAGGGGCGGGCGCTGGAATTGCCATCAATGCAGCGATTACCATTAAATTTGGCGGACCGCCTGCCGAAAGTGTCGTTGACCATGTAAAGGATTTTGCTAAGCACCCAATCAAAACAACACAGGCTGCATTCAATAAGGCCAAGGAAATCGGACATAACATTGGAAAGAGCACCGCAAATGCAATAAGTAATGTCGGAAATGCGGTTTCCGGAATAGGGAAAAAACTAGGTCATCTTTTTGGATAGGAGAGTAACATGTTAAAAAATAGTAAGGAATCAGATTTTTATGAATTAGATTTGCTCGCATACGGACGATTGAGTCCCGGTGGCATTACGGCCTTCTTTTGGGGGTCCTTCGTATTCAGTGCCGTCATGACAGTGGTGGTATTATTTGCAGTAGGCTCAAGCCCGATGCTAAGTTCCAATTGGTATCTTGTTCTTGGATTGGATTTAGTCATCTTATTGTTTCATTTATTATTTGCCATTTTGTATACCAATGATAAATTCGCCTATAAGTTTCAGCGGTTTCAAGTCGTGATTTTGCTTTTCCTTTCATTTAAACTGTCACTTGACGCCTATCAAGTATTTTTTCTTATGTGTGATGATCGGAACGCTCCTAGCACCATCATTAACATAGCCCTGATCCTTCTATTAGGAGGCATCGTCTACTTAATCGCTTCTACCATCAGAGCGTTCGGGAGAGTGAAAAAAGGGGCGTTTCAAAAGGGTGGCAAGCTGTTATATGATTTTCAAACGTCCAAGGCCCATATCAGCATCCCGATTATATTTGCAGCGGTGATGCTGGGGACTGCTATTTTTAAAGCGATATCCAACAATATGCTTGGCGTGTACTTTTTCCTTTTCATATGTGTGATTTTACAGTATGCGATTGCCATGGCTTGGCCTGAATTCCTTCTGCTGGCTCACTGTAAATTTCGCTTTGAATCATTTCGGATCAAACCAAAAGCAGAAAGAGGAAGAAAAAAATGAACATCAAACGAGTACCGTTAGTTTTTCATAATGTTTTAAGTGCGAAGACACGCTGCCATATCAATGATTGGTATAACGGGGCACGGGATTTACGAAATATGGTGATTAAAAATGGCTTATACGCCACCGGCCCGGTCATTTATCAAGTTCGAGAGATTGACGCTAACCTGGATGAAATGGAATATACGTTTTATCTGCCAGTCAATGCTCCCCTTGAGTTAGTCGAAAATGATACATATAGCTTTTCTGAAGTTTGGAGCTTTGAAGATGGTTTTGTTTTGCGGCATGCCGATTTAGACGATGAGATCGACGAATCATATGAAATACTCAGGGAATGTGCCAAAGAGTTTCAAGTTGAACTTCAGGAGCCATTTTTTAATATCTACTTGGATGTGTATGGCGAGGGGATCATTGACATCTTCGCTCCGATTGTAAAGGAGAATGCAGATGATTAATCCTGCCGACTCCATCAGATATACGAATGTTTTATCACGTAAGTATCGGTTTCACTACAAGGATATGTACGAAGCAATGGAGGACTTTCTAAAGGACATTGGCTCCCTTCAGGTGGACGTAAATGGGCCTTTATTTTATTCTCTGAATAACGTTCCGCTTGATGAGGTCATGAATGTGGAATTCTTTATCCCAGTCGTTCAAAGCAATATACCGAACCTAGACGATATGTTATTTCATAGTTATTTCAGTATTGAGAATATAGTGTCTCTTAATGTAGTGGATCATCTCGAAACTAACACTGAAATTGCTTATAAATTACTATTTGAATATATGGAAGAGAACAAAAAGACACAGGTAACCCCGATTTTCCACATCTTATCGGGAGACGATACCTTACAGTACATGGCGATCAAGATTGGCGTGAAGTGAACCAGAGGGGTGCCCTGTGGTGCCATGGGCGCATGGGGACTGTTCTGGGAACCCTCCAATCAGCTCGCCCCCCACTAATTCCTAAGACACAAAAAAACTGCTTACCAACATAAGCAGTTTTCTCTATTTTTAGGGAGCCAGGAGAACCGTCCCCCTGATAACCTGGCAACACCCCTGGCACCCCTAATACACCCTAAACACAAATTCTTCATTGCCCAGTTTGATGCAATCTTCGTGTTTAAGCTTGGCCCTTTCGTTTGGCATCAGTTTCCTTCTGTTTAAGAAGCTGCCGTTGGTGGAGTGTTTATCGATAAGATAATAGTTTCCATCCTCGACCACTACTTCGGCATGGACGCGGCCGACGGCTCGATTCTGTGAGACATAATCCGCCTGTTCTGGATCCCGGCCCAGCTTAAATACCGTTTTCGTTAAGACAATTTTTTCACTTGAATCAGCTGTTAGCAAAAAGGCTTGGGACAATGACGGGCCCTCTGCCCCTAACACCGTTGTTCCTTCTTGTACGGGCTCTTCAAACGCACTCAATACGGTTGTCCCGCCGTTCTCCTCTTCTGGTACCTGCTTGCCATGATTGGGGACTATATTAATCGATGCCCCGCCAATCGAGGACGCCCCCTTCAACAGCGAGTCCCCTTCACCGAGCTCGGTTCGGGTAATTCTTTTATATTGGACCTCTTCTTCAATCTCGAGCTTTTGGCCTGTTCTCTTATCTGCCTTCCGGCTGCTGTATTCAGAAGTTAACACCCCGCTATCCAGCGAAGCCGCTGTTTCACTAGAATTTTTCCCAGGGCTGTAAAAATTCGAATGAACTTTCTCCAGTGCAGACTGGCTTTCCAACGCGTTCCGAGGAGGTTCCGGAGCATCCGAAAACGCAGTAAGCACTTCCCTAAAATCTGACAAACTAAGTTCTGGGCCACTTGCCAGGTAGTTATGGAGTTTGATAAAAAACGACAAATCACTAGTCTCATCATACGAAACAGATGCAAGCAACTCTCGGAAAAACTCCTTCATTGATACCTTTTCAAAAATATTATGGTTGATCGGCACAAAGATAAAGACTAATCTATTTGAAAAGTGATCAAGAAAGATAAACCTTTTATCAAGCAGGATCTTTTCAAGGTTCAATCCACTTTCTTGCAAGCTGGCTAAACCATCCACTAGGTTTAATAGATAGGTAGTCAGATGTTCTTTATTCAGCATACGGAAAAAAAGCCGTTCGAGTGTATAATCAGAAATTTCATCGTAGCGAAGGTAAATCTCTTCCTCTTTTTTCAATACTGCACACGGCAATAATCCAGCATTTTTAAGATGAGTGATCTTTTCTAATGCTTCGCTGTCAATTTCAGCCTCGGCCGGTACCTGATAAAAAAAGAACTTCGAGATTCCGTAGCTTTCTGCTTTCAAATGTAAATGTTTAATCATTTTTTATCTCTCCATTAAGGGTCCATTTTTTCCAATTTTAAATCATTCCTGGCTCCCTCCTTCAAAAAGAGGGAGAGAGCCAAGAAATGATACCATTTTATTTAAAAGCACTGGCATTATTATTAATCGCATCTTCTGCTGAGTTATAATTATTGACCGTTTGATCAAGGAACGTAGCATAGCTCGTTACGATTTCACGGAAATTCTCAAACTTTGGCTGAAGCGCATTAAAGTTACTTCTAATCGTATTAGACGCATCAGAATTCCAAGTACTTGATAATGCATTCATTTCGCGCTTAATGTCTTCCAATCTAGCTGCCAAATTGTTGTTTAACGTACGAATTTGGTTGGCTGTACTGGTCACTTCATTAAGGGAAATTTTAATTCCTTCTACTGACATGAATATCACCTCACTATGAATGGTTTAATGGCTCAAAGGATTAGTTCGTTAAACGTTTTGCAGCGTTTACTACTTCAGATTGAGTATCACGGTAAGTTTTTGCACTTACTTTCAAGAACTCAGAATACTGCTTCATTAATTGAGTCATTTTTTGTAAATCATCTTGGAAGCCCTCAATTTGCGTTGTGTACGCGACATTATCCACGCCGCCCCAAGCTGCCTTCATTGCACTGACTTCATTGAAAAGCTGCTTATAGATTCTTTCATAATCAGCGGATTGTTGGTCAATCTTCGCTGATGCAGATTCTAATTTCGCTGGATCTACTGTGATCGATCTTGCCATTTTTCTCACCTCCTTTAAAGTGCATCTGTTCACACGAAAAAGTTATATTTTCATTAACTCACGCGTGACACTGCGGTACTTATTGGCCGCTTTTTGCAGGCTCAAAGCACTATTGCCAGCGCCAATCCCTTTAAACTCACTCGCTAAGCTGTTCGAAATTTCATCCAGCTCACGAGCGATCGCATTAATATCGACTACCAAGCTATTAATCTTACCCTGCAGCGCCTTAGCCTTTTCTTTATCCTGATCCATACGGCACCCCCAGCTGGTTAATGTAACGACCTTGCTTTTGCAACTAGCTTTGATTCAGCACTTTCCAAAAGAGTGGCCACTTTGTTCAAATAGGTGATATTTTGATTAATGGTTCCGTTAAAGGTAGTTAAAATGTCGGCTTTCAACACATTATCCAAGCCAAAGATTCCTGCTTCCAGATACAAAGAGTCAATCCGGTTATTTAGTTCGGCCGTCTTTCGTTTGATCGCCTGCAGTCTCTGCACATAATAAAATAACCGCTGAATATTCACTTTGAGGTACGGCTCCACCGCAGCATGGCCGCCCGATAAAGCATGGCCAATCCGGCTTAAGAGACCAGTCACTTTATGTTTGACCTTATCAAAGAAATTCTTCACCTCGTTAATGGCCTTGGCAGTAACATTCTTCAAACCTTGATACGCCGTCACAAATCCATTAATCACCTTGTTTGCTGCTTCCTTCATGCCCTTCCAAGTGGCCTGGATCACCATCAAGGCTGCATCCTTCAAAAAAATAGCAGCTTGATAGAGTTTTCTGACCCCTTCAATCGCATAGACAAGATCAAATTTAAAAATCTCACCGATATAATCCCTGGCAGAATGAATGCCGCCATCGTGAGCCTTTTCAAACGTGCCATCTTTAAAATCAACACTGGTTTCATAATGCGGATAAAATGGATCTAAATAGAAATCCTTATTAATTTCGACGACCTTATCAAGATAAGGCGCATAGCCAAGGTCATGGACAAAATCCCCTTCGTAGGCAATAAAGTCAAATTTATCACCCTTTAAGGCTTCTTTTTGCTCGTGTGTTAAACTAGGCCAAAATAACGGTGCACCGTTAATGACATAACCGCCTAGGGAATCATCTAAGTTATGGACAAAAACATAGGATGCTAGATTTCCGCCCTTGGAATGGCCGAAGACAAACTTTTCACCATTACTAGTATGAATAAATTGCTGATAAAAGCGGTTCGCTTCTTCCTGCTGCTGAATTTCATTGCCAATGCCTGCCGAGCCATTCGACACCCAGTCCGTTTTAAAATGATCCCAGTCCGTCGGGTTTTCACTGCCGCGAAACACGGCAGTGGCATTGCCATCACTATCCCCCCACGCATAACCGACAAAGCCTGACTCCGACTTGCCGCCCATATTGGGATTGTTATTCTCATAGCCAGTAACCGTCACATTCGCTAGATTCGAGTTTTTATAGCGGTCGGATTGAAAATACGCCTCTAACGCTTGTCGTCTCGCATCGCCGCCGTTGTCCGGATCCCGCTTTACTTTTTGCCAGATTTCCTCGACACTAAGACCTTTATAACGTCCTTGAGGTAAATCAAAGTACGACAATTGCAGAAGGATATTTTTTTCTTCATCATTTAAGTTATCCAATGACATCGGATGATCACTCCTTAAACGGCTCGTAATACTCTTCGATTTGACCTGGCTCGGTAATCTTGGCAAGGTTATCTACCAAAATCGTTCCATACACCTTTGCATCTAAATTGGTCCATGGCACATTATTAATATTGGAAGTTCGTATATAATCGGTCACATCTGCAGACGTATCAACAAACCCCAATGAAACATCATAAGCTTCTACACCTAATGGCTTCAGTAACTGGAGCAGCTGATAAACCGGCTCATAATACTCCGCAGGATTTGGGGCACCCGCCGTTTTAGCCGCTATTTGGATCACCACTTGTGCGTCCTTATTCTTTTTTGAAAAATAATCGAGGGCCGATAAGTCCTTCATCGAGCTGTCATATTTTCCATCTTCAACATATAATAGAACGCGATATTCATAGTCTCCAGGCATGATTCTTTTCACGTCTGGTTCAAACTTTTTCGTCAGTTCATCGCCCCATTTAGACAATACATACGTATCAAAATACTCATCTTCATGGTCTCTTTTTTCACCGGCTAAAAAGACATGCTCCGGCTCTCCTTTTGGATGAACCACCACTTTATCCGAACCATACATATTTTTAAAAATAGAATGGCCTTCCTTGAAGGTTTCTACCTCAAAGGTTTCGTCATACGTTTTTTCTAAATAGTTGACGATTTTGTCCTCGGAAGATTTCTCATTCATACAGCCTGTTCCTCCTATTAATAGAGTGATGGGAAGAAATATAGATAGTAGCCTTTTTTTTAATTTCATCATGCACCTTCCTTTAGAGGCAGCTTAGGATGGATCCAAGCTTATTACAGCAGCATCAGCTTCGATCCATTTTTCAAACCAAGTTCTTCAATGGTCAGATTGATATCAAATACCTGCCCCGTGACCCGGTCACAAAGGACGGTTTGTTCGGTTGCCTTATAGAAACCCTGCGATAATTCAGACGCCGTATTGGCCAGCAAGTAGGCAATTTCATAGACCTTGCTTTTAATCGGAATGAACACATCATACGTGTGATGACTGGCAGGGTTATAAATCTCGACAAGAATCTTATGCATATTCCAGTACCCCCTCTTCACCCACAGATGTCGTCAGCAATTTGACGAGCTTTACTTTTCCTTTGCTGACGACATAACCAAAGTCTTCAGGAATTTCCTTGTACATATCGTTGGTAATCTTGTTAATTTTTAGCGCAAACTGGTCTGTTATGCCGTTGCCCACCCAGATTGCCTCACTAAGCGAAGCTTGTTTTTGGAACCAGCTCTCATACGAATACGAGCTTAGTTTGTCGCCTGCGTCCGATAGAATGAGGGTCACGTTTAAACCATTTCCTCTTTCTAAAAAGACCTTTAATTTATCTTTTCCGTCCTCCGATAGGTACCCCTGTAACTCACTGAACGAATGGATCAGGCAAGTAAGGTTCCCAAATACCGGAGCTTCCCTGCCTTCATCCAGTGCATCCTTGGTGGTATTGTTTCGAAAAACCAGGGTATTAAATAGATAGACAATCATTTCTTCTAATTGAGCTGGCTCACTCACATATTTGTAAGAATGCTCGCCTGAATAGTCAAACATGCTGCCTGGGTCGATCACGATAATCTCATCACCTGATTGCATCAAATCGATGACTTCTGCCAGTCCCTGCATAAACCGCGAGCTGTTTTCCATTGTCGCCGAGCTGACAAGGTTAACAAAAGAACCATGAAAATCATACGACGCGAGTCTTAAAGAGTTTTTCTCCACACCAATTGGGATCATATTCGACTTCCCAAACTGGATTTCATCTTGCAGGTACTCCATATCTACTTTTTCCGGCAAGATTGGGATACGTTTCGCCCCATTCTTGTTCCATTGCTGCTGATATTTCCGTGAATAGTCGGTGACAAAGTGATACAGATTGGAAGCTTCTTTCGAAATATGGGCCGTTTGGAATTCATACACACCATCGGCTTTAAAAATACCTCTTCCTTTAAACTTAGATGGATACACGCCATCGACATTGCCGAGAACACCCGAGTATTCCGACGTGTCATTCAACTGAAGCACATACAGCTGCTTAAAGTTTTGCAGCAGCTTATAGCGAATCGCCCCTGTATTTAAGGCCGTGACCACAAAGTAAATGCCATACTTAATCCCTTCCCGAGTTAAATACGAGATGATTTCCTCATACTGTTCATACGTCTCAGAAAATGCCGAGTAATTATGAATCATAATCACCATAGATGGGACAGGTGCACCCGACAGCTGGTTGTATGTTCTGAAGTCTCCGCCATATTGGGCGAATCGTTTTTTTCTTGCCGCGATTTCACCATTTAACATTTTAAACAGATTGTCGATTTTCTCGCCTTCATGGGACAACATGACGTCGCCTACATGCGGGGATTCACGATACCAATTTAAGGTCTCGGAACCGAAATCAAGCAAATACAAATTAACCTCTTCCGGTGTATGTTCTTCCATTAAAGAATAAATCAGCGTCGTCAAGAAGGTGGTTTTACCACTGCCCGCTACACCGTAAATGACGGTATTTCCTTCTTGAGAGATTGGCAGCCGCATCACTAACTGACGTTGATTGGCCGGATCGTCCACCTCGCCAATCACTGGATTGAGTTCGAAACGATCGCTCGCTGCCGACGGATACTTCGTCTTTAGTTCGTTTAGATAAATCACCTCAGGAATAGGCTCTAACCATAATGGTTTCACTTTAATATGTTCCTGGCTTGCTAGATTCGCTAAGTATTTCGTAATCTCATCAATTTGACTGGTTGGATTTTTATATTTACTTTTCCGTTTATCGATTCGAGCGGACTTGAGCACACGCCCTAAATTATCAATAACCTCGATGCCATCATCTTTCGTGGTTTCACTCTTTTCAGATGGATAATAAGGGGCACCCGCCCAGGCAGACTGACCCAGTTCAAATAATTCATTATAGCCAACCTGTAAGAAGAATCGGCCGGTTTGTTTGATTTCCGCAGCATCCGGACGTTTAATCACTTCCATACTGTCCGCTTTTTCCTGCACCTTTAAACTGATGCGGAACTTACTGTTACTCCAAATTTGATCATCGACGACACCAGACGGCTTTTGTGTTGCCAAAATCAAATGGACACCGAGACTCCGGCCAATACGGGCGGCACTAACGAGTTGGTTCATAAATTCAGGCTGCTGCGTTTTTAATTCTGCAAACTCATCCGAAATCATAAACAAATGCTGTAAAGGCTCCTTGACGACCCCTTCACGGTATAGCTTTTGATACTTATAGATATCAATATTACTTTCATTCAACCGCCTGCTTGTTTCGCTGAAAATAGCCTGGCGCCGTTTTAATTCACTTTGAATCGACACGAGTGAGCGTTTGACAGCCGCCCCGTCCAGGTTGGTAATCGTACCGGCCAGATGCGGTAAGTTGAGGAAGGCATTGGCCATCCCTCCGCCCTTATAGTCAATTAAAATAAATGCCACTTCATCCGGATGATAGTTCACAGCTAACGACAGAATGAACGTCATAATAAATTCACTTTTACCAGAACCCGTCATCCCGGCAATCAAGCCATGCGGTCCATGGTATTTTTCATGCAGGTCAATCTTAAATGGTTCTCCCGACTGGTTCACACCAATCTGTGTCTCGATTGTCAGGGTTGGATTATTTTCCTTCCATCTTGTCGGCGCATTCAAGTGCTCGACTTTCCCGACACCAAACATTTCTAAGAAGGTCAGCATGTCCGGCAGTGTATAGGCTTCTACAGATGAGGCCAGCTGGATGTTGGCTAATTGCACCGCCATTTCCTCCGCATCCTGATCAAAGTAGATATCCGCTTGGAAGGGCTGGTATGTCCCTGAAATATCATCTTTATCGTAGATTTTGCTAATGGACTCACCCAGTTCAACCACATTCGTACATTCTTTCGGGAGCATTTCCAGTTCATTGTAAAGCGTCATTAAGCTGAACCCAATGTTCTTCTTTTCTTTTAACAGTAAATTGACCATCTCCGCTTTCCCGGCTAGCTCTTTACTCATTGAAAACACGACATAATGCTGGGTAATCGAATCGAGCTCACTCTCAGCAATCTCGTTCCGTGCGGCGATTTCTTTTTCTAAATAGGCGGACAGCTCCTTCACCTCGCTTGAAGAGGAGGCGATAAAGCGAATGTTCTTTTCATTGTCCCACGTATGGGGAAGCCATTTGGCAAACTTCCAGCTGTCTTGTTCATGCTCGTCATAAATAAAGACCATTTTTAGTTCATCATAACTATGTAAGGAAGCCAGTTGAAAAATAATCCCTTTGACAAAGTCGATTACTTTTTCCCGTTTGCCGATAATCCCGCTGACTCGCTCTTCCATAAGCGATACCGTAACAGGAACCTGTTTTAAAATCGGCGGTGTTTCCACCAATTGATATAGCTCATCCTGGAGCTGATCATCATGGAGGGTAAATTTCTTCTCAGGATATTTGATTTCTGCCTCAAGCGGCAAATCGCCGAGCCCGACTCGTACCTTTAAGAAATCATTTTGTCCGATAACTCGTTCCCACAAATTTCGTTCTCGCTGTTGAATCCGCTCTAAGCAGCGATCGAGAGAAATGTGATTTTCGTGTAAAATCTCCCGTTGATAGCGGCACTCGTCAGCAATGACCTGTTCCATTTCTTTTAGGTACGCACTATATTTTTCTTGTCTTATTTTTTCATGTTCGATTTTCTTTTTCTTTTCATGCCGTTTCGTTAAAATCGGCCACAGAATCGTGCCGATCATCATACTAACGGACATCACCAGCGTAGGGATGGCGTTCCTGATATCCCCATTGCTCCGCATCACATTCTGCACCGTAAAGATTCCCATGAACAACGAGCCCATCCCCATCGTCAACGATGGACCAAGCATTAACATCAAGGGCGTTTCTTCTAACGTATTCGGCTGCGGCGGCGCATCGATCTTAATCGTCCTCTTCTCAATATCACGTTTAAAGCGCGGCGAGCGGAAAAACAAATCATTGTTTGGTTCTTCCACCAAAAACTCATCCAAATCGTCTTCATCTTCCAGGATCGGCTGATTCATCGCTACCGGTTTAAAGGCGTGACGATCCAAAAAGACCATTTGGTGCGGATTATTTAAGGAAAGTAATTTTCCGTTAAAAATGATACGCAATCCCATCACGGAAATGACATCACCAATCGAAAGTTCCTTCACTTGAATTTTTTCTCCATTCACATAGGTACCATTTGAACTATTGTCATCCTTAATAACGGCCTTACCTTGGGAATGGTACTCAATCCGGCAATGGGAACTTGACACCAATTTATTGTTGAAACAAATATCGCTTTCCTTGGAGCGTCCAATTTTGACCACATTGGTGGTCACCATATGTTTGGTAAATTCATTTCGGTCTTCACTGTATGGTTCCACATACAAAAGCGCAGGGCTTTCAAGGTCTCGATAAATCGTATAGGTTTGAAACGGTTCGACCACTAGTTTGGCTGGCCTTTCGTCCGCAGGTCCCTTTAAGTAGGCAAATTTGTTGGACTTCAGGTGCCACTTTCCGTCCTCCGCTTCAATCGCCATCAAATCAATGGAGTGACCGTTCGCATCCTCTGAGGATAAGACATATCGTCCGGTTATTTTCTCAGGTAAAACAAGGTTAAATGCTTTACCTTTATCAAAAAGTGTTAAAATCAAGTTCCTTCTCTCCCTGCACCACTTAATAATGTGCTATGGTCTATTGTTTTTATTATGTATTTTAGGTTGTAGCTTTTTGCGATTCGCTGATAAAAGTGAAAATTCGCTGATAAAGTGGTGAAATGCGCTGATATAATGGTAGATTCGCTGATAAACTCTCAAAATTCGCTGATAAATCAACTATATTCAATAAAGACCCCTGCTATGTGACACTAGATAGCTATTCTGTCTACATAGCAGGGGCTTTTGGTGCCAATTTTGCAAAATCAAACGGATTTTTAGATTATCCTTCTACACGCTCAGTCTCTTCTTCTTTTCTCCTCTGTTTACGGTAAAGGACGATCGCGGCGGCAGCGATGGAAAGACCGCCTATTCCACCGATCGACCCGGCAAATGCCGGTTTATTGTTATACCAGCGAACGAATACATTCGTGGACACGAGGATATCATCCACTTTTTTCGTCAATTCGTTCCCTGCCGCATCGACAGCGACAACCTTGACGGCCTGCTTCGAGTTCGAGCTAGGGATGGCAATTGTATACTTCTCGCCATCTTCCTTGTACTCTACCTTTTTACCATTCAGGTAAATTTCTGCTCCATTTAAAACAAGATTATCCTTGACAGAAAAAGTCACAGGCTTTGTTTCAACTGGATACTGTTCACCGCTTTCGAGATCAATCGGCACGATGACAGGAGAGGTTTTATCAATTCCAAAGGAGATTTCTGCTTTTTTCGTCTCATCGATATTTTCATTGATATTCCCCGCAGCGTCTTCTGAGAATAACGCTACTGTGTATTTACCATCATCACTAAACAATGCTTTATCAATAACATACGTATACTGACTCCATTGGCCCTTGCCGCCCTTGTGAGAGACGGTAAAATCTTTTCCTTCCGTTAAATCAGAAGGTGTACCATTTTTCGTTACCTTTACTTTCATACTTTCGCGTTTTAAGCTGTCCACGTTCGTTTCGGTCACAATAACATCCGACTCATTCTGTACGTATTTGCCTTCGATTTTTTTCAAAGCATCGTCAAATACATAGACAGAACCAAAGCGGTTGACTGAAAACTGAATCGTTTGCGTCGTGGTATTGCCTGCATAGTCAACCAGCGATGCCGTTAAAGTATAAATATCATCATTTTGCTTAATCTTTTCAAAGTTTTTATACGTATAAATCTGACCGTTCGGCACATCCGTATAGCTTCCTGCTAATTTGACGGATTTGTTATTAGCAGCAGCTAGCTTGATACTGACGCCCTTTTTATCGAAGTTCGTATCGGAATACGTAATCACCGGAGTGACATCGCCTTTATTAGCCGATTGATCCTTCACACCAGTAATCGCTAGCGCCGGCGCCGTTTTGTCTACGTAAAATTCCTCTGTTTTATAATCAGCTGCGACATTACCGGCCATGTCGGTGAAATCAATGTCAAAGCTATATTTGCCATCCGCTCCATAATGAATCGTCGCAGTGTTCACATCGCCACGTTTGGTCCACCCGCTTGTTTTCGGGAAGCCTGCTGCCTTTCCGTCAATGGTGGCACTGCCTGCCACTTTAATCCGGCTTGCATCGAAGTTATGCTCCGTTACCGAAATCGTCGCTGTTCGGTCTGCTTTATAATAGTTGCCGTTTGAGCTGCTATTGTTGCTATACGATACCTTGATAACAGGGATCGTTTTATCAAGAGTAAACTTCTGCTGAATAAAGGCAGGTGCTGGATTTTGAGCATTATCTTTATAGCTGATATCAAACGTATAATCGCCATCCGCACTGTATTTAATCGTTGCCGTATGCGTCGTTAGATCTGGATTGCCAGCATTCGCTGATGTGGTCCAGCCAACTAAATTCGGGATGGCTCCATCCGTATTCGTGATCACATGGACGACATCTTCCGGTTTGAAATTCCGCTCCGTAATAACAATCGTCGCTGTTCGGTTTTCTTTGTAAAAATCAGCGTGATCTGGATCGGCCTTGTTGTTATCATACGTAACCTTCATGGACGGAGCTGTTTTATCAATGCTGAACTTCATTTCCTGTTCCGTTACGTTTCCTGCACGGTCGGTTATCTTCACTTTCACGACAATCCCATTACTATTGTGGTTCACTGTAAGCGTCTTGGTCATCTCGGTCACAAGGTTCTGATCTGTCTTGGTTTGCGTCCAGCCTTGCGGCGTGCTGCCTGCTGCATAGGTTTTGTCATTATTAATCGTGATGTGGCCTGTTTGGTTTTTGTCCGTATCATATGGCGCCACAACCGACCAATCAATATCGCTAATTCCTGAATACGTATCGGTCACGGTGACCTTCACATTTACATCTTTGTTATAAAGCTCTAATTTATTGTTATCTGTATAGGTTGTTTTCGCTTTTTCTAGCAGAATATGTGATTCTTTTGCGTGCTGTTTTTCATCCTCGATGACGGTGCCATCCGGTGTGACAAACCCACTCGTGTTTTCTACATAATCGGTTGCCTTGGCAAAAATTTGTCCCTTAAAGGACGCTGGAACATTGAACGTAACCAGACTGTTTGTCGCGATAGGGGCAATACTGCCAAGCTCTGACTGCTTCATTTCTTTTAATGATCCATTGGCAAGCACCGCGAAGAACTTCCCATTTTCGTGATCCTGCAGGTAAACCACCATGGATTTCACTTTACTGGTTGCTTCAAAATCATTTTCCTTATCTGGATCGACTGCTTTTACCGTCACCTGAATTGGACTTTTAAAATAAAATCCATAATCCGTTTTTTCGACTGCATTTTTTAGTGTATCGGTGGCATTTTCATTGTGCTCTCGATTGGTGAACGTAAAGTCGGTGATTTCCGGAGCCGTTTCATCAATATAGATCGTTCTTTCTGCTTGATTCGCATTTCCCGCATTATCGACTACTTCAGCAAAAATACGGTACGAACCATCTTCATTTCGGCTAATTCGCGCATCATTTGTGTTCACCGCGGTTAGGTCCGGTTTGCTTTGTAGCGAATCTTGTTCATCAAAATAGTACTCGTCAATTAATTGGTCATTCACATGAACATTAGCGGCATTGACACCTGAATCCGGATCTTGAACCTCCACATCATAGGTCGCTTCGCCACTGTAAAATTCTTTCTTTGCTGCATCCACATAAGAAGTGACACCCGTTTGCGGAGTAATATGAATGCTTGCCTCAGGTGCTGACTTCTCAATCATGACCACGCCGCTGTCTTTTGCTTTCATATTGGAATTGGCGCTAGTCACCATATAAGGTTCCGCACTCTTATTGTTTACATTGTCAGTCACTTCGACATGGAATGTCCCTTTAAAATAGTCAGCATCGAGGGTGTACGCTGCTTCCGCTGTCAACCCTTCTTTTGTAAAGCTGGTACGGTCCAGCGTCGGTGCTTTTCCATCCTCATCAGCAGGAATGGCCTTCAGTACAAGATCCTTAATTCCCGAAGCGTCGTCTTTCACTTTGACCTTCACGGCAATCTGTTTGTTGAAGAAGGTACCAAATGTCAAGAAGTTCAACACTTTCGCAATCGTCGTATCATTGACTACCTCAAAAGTAACCGCCTCGCCGTCCTCAAGGATTGGCGCATTTTCATCAATATAGACCGTCTTTCTCGCTTGATTCTCGATTTTGTTGCCGGCATTATCGTTCACATCAACGGAGAAATCGTATAATCGGCCCTCTTCCGTGAGCGTGCTAGTGTCAATTGAATCTATCGCTGGATTCACTTGCTTATTCTCGCCCTTAGAAAAATCGTATTCTTTGTATTTCTTGCCGTTGAGGTCAATCTTCACGGTTTTCACACCTGATTGGTCATCCACCGCTTTAATATCTAATTTCACATCATCACGATAATATTCCGTTTCTTGACCGGTAGACTCATTAACCGTTACATACGGTTCTTCTGCTTTTTGCGGAGTAACGGTAATTTCCGCTGTTGGTTTTTTCCGGTCTATCATGAATAATGGATTGCCTTCAGGATTGATATTATCCTTTGTCACATCATAGGTGTCATGATTGCCTACACGGTCAGTCACCTCGACCGAAAAGGTTCCTTCGAAGCTTTCTTCGTCAATCAAGAATTCAGCTTGAGCTGTTCTTGCGTCTTTACTAAAAGATTCACTCAGAAATTTTGGGACAACCGGTTGATCACCTGTATGCTTTGGAATGGCATTCAAGGCGATCTTCTCAACTCCGGAAGCACCATCCTTCGCTTGAACGGTTACTTTAATGCCTTTATTAAAGAACATTCCAAACGTAACCGCATTTAAAAACTCAGACCATGGATCGTCGTTGATTTGCTCTACTTTAACGGCTCTGCCATCCGCAAGCGCGGGCTTCGTTTGGTCGATGTTAATAGAGACAGTTTGAACTTGTGATTGATTACCGGCCTTATCCACTGCCCAGATTTTATAAACACCTTGATAATCTCCATCCGCTGTGGTGAAGGAAAAACCATTTTTCTTATTATCAAATGGAATCTCCGTTGCTGTTCCTTCAGAATCCTTACTATAGAAAACTTTATCAATATCAGATGCATAAGAGATGTCTTCAAACGACTGATTGCCATTTTCAATCGTGCCTGAAATGGTCACAGCGCCGCTGAACCAATTCTTACTATCTACCGAAGCAGGATGGGGGCCATCCAATTTCAAGTCGTTTATAACCGGACTTTTCGTATCAAATACAAGGTAGATATCACCAGGTAAAATAATTGTTCGTTCACTTAGACGCTGGCCATTAGTCCTTACCTTCATCTTTTCTATGGAAGTAGGATTGCTAATGACATGCTCTGGTTTCCATTTCGTTCCAAAATTATTACTTTGATAGCTTACACGATTATATGACGTTCCTTCTTTCGGAATCATACTCACTTGTGCTTTAGGGGAATAGATGCGTATTTCTTTATTCCCTTGCTTATAAGGTTCTTTCGCAACGGCACTAGAATCTGCTTTAATCGTGACGTATTCCTGCCACGAACCGTCTAAAACGACACTTTTGACTAAGACCACCTGGATGTTGGTTTCCGTCGTAATATTTTTTACAGTATAAGTGAAACTGCCATCATCATTCGGATTTATGCCTTCCGTGAATTCTTTTCCATTCACGATGACCTTTTCTACCTGATAGTCATAATCAGGTGTGATGGTGACTGTCGCTTCACCGTTGTACTCGGCGGTATCCTTATCCAGTGTCACTTCACCGTTATCAGGATCTGCTACTGTCACCTTGTAGGTGTTAATCGCAAAGACAACAACTACCTTTTGATCTTCTGTCACTTCTCTTGGCGCTTTGAATTCATGCGCTTTTGTCGTGGTAGTCACATCGGACGGCAAGGGAATTGAGTCCTTACCGAATGTAATACTCTGAATATGATAACCGGTTACCGGTGTCACCTTAAAAGTAGGGATCGCCCCATAATTTACCGTGACCGTTCCGCCGTTTGAAATAAGGGTTTCATTAGAACCATCCCTCACTTCGCCGTCCTTACTATCGTATTGAAAGGTCAGGACGTAGGTGTTCACCGCAAAGTCTGCCTTGACTCTATGTTGGTCTGTTAGATTTTTGAATGTGTATGTATAGCTGCCATCTGGTTGTTTCGTAACCTGCGGATCATTCTTCAAATCAATCGCGGTGGTATCAATCGTAATCCCTGCTACATGGTAGCCCTGTTCTGGAATAACTGTAAACGTATAGTCTGTTCCATGATTGACTTTGTTTGGTTTATCAGGTGTAATAACCTGACCATCGGCATCGTTCTTGATGGTGCCATGTTCATAGGAATCAAAGGTAATCGGATAGGTTTTTAACACAAATTCGATCACAATCGTGGTATCAGCCGTAAGCGATGAAATGGTTTCAGTGTAACCATCCTTATCTTCCTTTGAAACAGTTTTCTCAGCTTGATCACCGATTTTAATCGACTTGATCTCGGAATCCTCGTTCGGATCCATTTTAATCGTTACGGGCCCTTCCTTTACCTGAAGCGGTTTGCCCGTATACTTTACATCATTAACGCTTACGATGCCGCTCCCCTCACCCTCACTAATGATGGTAACCGCATGGGTTGCAGCTGGAGGATTTACAGCAGGTTCTTCAGGATTACTTGGCGGCGCTTCTGGATTGCTGACAGGCGGTTCACTTTCGTTAGCCGGCTCAGTCGTGATCACCTGAGTATCCGCCGTTGTTTCAGCAAATGCATTCGTAAACAACCCTGCTGGGAAGTTGTACGCAACCAGCATGATGGCCAAAACCACTGCCACAACGCGCGTGAGCTTTGCCTTCCATTTCTTCTTTTTAAAAATCATTTACCTCTCCCCTTGATTCATCTATTTGCAGCTAGTCAACGAGCTGCCGTTTGCTTATATCACTTCACTCGTATGAGTAACCTTGATGTCTTTCACGATTTTAAACGCAACAGTCGGAATCGGTGGTTCCTCGCTGTCTAATACTACCGTTGCATCCAATACAGTAGTTTCTTCGAGATCACCATGGTACAATTCTTCGGTGACAGGCGACGTTAACACATCCGTCTCTTCCACAAGCAGCTCGGTCGCCTCACTGCCTAATAACACAGTGTCTGGTACTGGCGCCATGGATTGGGGACCCTTGGTTGGTCCAGTTTTCCCCAGCCGGCCTGAACGCCCCCTCGTGATCCTTTCTAACGGACTAGGGGTATGCCGCTTGCCTTCTGAACTGGTTTGTTCCCGGATTTCGCGGATTTGCTTTGCTGCCGTTCTGCCCGTCAAGTTGCCAATTACGGCCGGTATATTCATTTTTATAAAAAGATAAACGCTGACCACAAACAGTACTCCGGCAAGGGAATACCCAATGATTGAAATGGTGAGCCAAGTGGTTGCATCCAAACGTATTCCCCCCTATTCGCTTCTATAGGCATGATCAATGGCGCTTTGGGTTACCTCATAGCGATTGAGCACTTCCTGTTTAATGGCTTCAATTTTATCTGACGTTTTCGGTATTTTGTTTGTACGTTGCTGCACAGACTCAATCACTGCACGAAGGTCGCTTTCCTTTACGCCATCCAATTTAAACTTTCTCGAATAGTTTTCCACTGAAAACATCGTCAATTTATAGAGTTCTAGTTTTACAATTTCACTTTCATCAGGGTTCTGATCCACTAGTTTAATGAGGTTTTTGATGCTTTTCCAATAGGGAACATATTTGCCTTTATCAGAGGCTTCTTCAATTTGCATGGTAATTTCTTGATTAAACTTGCCAATATCTCGATAAATGACCGCCATTTCGTAATAAGGGCTGGTCTTAGAACCGTACTTAACCGCATCTTCAAACCATTGGACAGAACTTTTCATCCGGGTAATTTGATTGTCACTGCCTTCTGTTTTTCCGTAATCATAGTAGTACCAATAGATTTTTCCCACTTCAAAGGCAAGGTCAGCATAATCAGGATTTTCGCGGAGCTTCATTTGATGGACGTCAATCTTTTTCCTAAATTGTTCTTCTTCCGATTCGGTAAAAGCCGTATCATTTTTAAACGTATTAAGTAAACCAATATAGGCATCATTCACTGTAGGCTTAATCTCAATTGCCTTTAAATAATAGTCCACCCTGCTTGAATCCGTTGTGGCAGTCTTCGCCAGCTGGATATTATGGTCGTAGTTGTCATCTGTCTTCTTGATGTTCATGAGTTGGCCCGTAATGCCGACTAGCAGGCAGATAAGGGCCGAACCCGCTAGAATGCTAAAGTTGCGAAGCTTAGCCTTTTGTTTGGCCCGAAAAAGATCATCGACTTCTTCATAATGATTCAAAGCATACAATAGCTCAGCACAGGATTGATAGCGGTCTTCCGGATTAAGCTGTGTACATTTTTGAATGATTTTTTCCAACCCGCCTGATAATTGAGGATTCCAATGCCTGATCGGATATAATTCGTAGGGAGGCTCACTTGGATTTTTCCCTGTTACCATGTGATAGAGTGTGACCCCAAGGCAATAAACATCCGTTCTAGGATCGGTTTGCCCTTTGCCGCCGAACTGTTCAGGTGCGGCATATCCTTTTGTCCCTAAATTCACCGTGTCAGCAAGGTTTTCTTTTTTGTACTCTCTAGCAATCCCAAAGTCTACCAATTTTAAATTGCCATCCGGCTTCAGCATAACATTGGCCGGTTTCATATCCCGATAAATAATCGGAGGGTTATTCGTATGTAAGTAATCGAGCACCTCACAGAGCTGCTTCGCCCATTCAATCACTTGATCCTGCGGCTGAGCACCGTACTCTTCTAGTATCTTGCTCAGTGGTTCCCCTTCGATGTAGTCCATGATGACATAGATAACGTCTTCCTTATCTAAGATGTCGACAATCCGCGGCAAAGAAGGATGGTCAAGCCTTTTAATCATATTGGCTTCGGCGATCGCACTCTGAATGACTACCTCGTTGTTCTTATCGCGCGCCTTTTTTTCAATCTCTTTGACCGCCCACTGCTTGTTCAGACGTTTGTCCATGGCCAGATACACCTTTGACATACCGCCTTTTCCAATCAATTTCAGTATTTCATATTTTCCTTCGATTACAGACCCTATCGCTGCCAAACCATTTCCCCATCCTTACAAAATTTTAATAAGCATGACGGTGATGTTATCGGTCTCCTGCCGCTGCTTATTAAGATCAACCAATTCCTTAGCTTTTTGCTCCATCCTCGCTTCATCCACTAACACACGTGGCGAGAATTGTGTAAAAATTTCATTGTCTGTCAGCTTGTTGCGAAAGCCATCCGAACAAAGCATAAATACTTCGCCGGCAGCCGGCTGCCCTGTAACATAGGAAGGTTCAACAATTCTAGAGGCCCCAATACATTGCAAAAGAACATTTTTTCGCGGATCTGTTTTGGCCTGTTCGGGAGTTAAAGTACCTCTTCTAACCTCTCTGCCTACGACGGTCTGGTCCTCTGTCAGGATTTCCATCTGTTGATCATTCATCCGATAAACCCGCGTGTCGCCAACATGACCAATTAGTAAGAATTTTGCGTCAATTAGAAGCAGTGCGGTAAGCGTGGTTCCAAGCTGAATGTTCACTTTCTGCCCGTGGGCTGCGATCCGTATGTTTTGTTCTTGGACGATCCGTTCCCAGCTAGACTGAATCGCATCGAGCGGATTTGCAGTTAGCTGGTGGGGCAATTCCTGCTCAAACCAATCGGAGAAAGCGTTAATCACACTGGCACTGGCCACTTCCCCTTTGGATAGTCCGCCCATGCCGTCGCAAATGACCGCTAAAACAACCGTCCCAACAGACGTTTCGGCTATTTTTAATAGATAACTATCTTGATTGGTTGCTTTTTTATTTCCAATATCCGTATGTGCTGCTGTTAATACGTTCATTTCCAACCTCTTTATTCGTTATGTAAAATTTGATTCCGACCCCGGGATTTAGACTTATTCCATTATCACTATGAAAATAGTATAAAACATCCAATTGTTTACCATTTTACACCTTTTTCTCCAAATTTGTCGACCTCATCCCTCTACAATGAGACTTTATTACTACTTTCTTTTGCGGGTGAACATGATCTATAGTCATTAAGGAGGACATGGAGGGAATTGTGACCGGTACGGCAGGAAGTCCGGGGGTGCGGGCATAAGAATCGGTTTTTGTGACCGGTACAGCGGGAAATTCGGGGGCGCGGGCATAATAATCGGTTTTTGTGACCAGTACAGCGGGAAATTCGGGGGCGCGGGCATAATAATCGGTTTTTGTGACCGGTACAGCGGGAAATTCGGGGGTGCGGGCATAATAATCTTTTTTTGTGACCGGTGTGCAGAAAAAAGCAGGCTCCTCGGTCACAATAAAAGATATTTGTGACCGAGGAGCCTATAAAAAAAGGGCAATTGGTTACAAATGACCAAATTACCCTTTTCAGTCAAAATAGAACAGAAGAACCGTCCCCCTGCATCACCCATGAATCAAAGAAAATACAATCCAGCAACTGCTCCTGTTAAGATCACTTGGATGACTACAATGGCTGTCATCCATTTTTTTGTGGAGTGCTTTTGTTCGGTTTGGTTTTGTTGAACTAGTGCAAATGCTTCTTCTTGTTGAGCTCTAAGTGCCTCAAGGTATTGTTGAGCCATTTCATGCTGTAATTGAGAAGCATTTGCCGAATCATTCATGATGGCTTCAAAATAGCTAAAGCCTGATTTTACTTCCTGGTTATTTTTAAACACATCGTCTGTCAGCGTGGTGAGCAGTATTTTGAACTGATTGATTTGCTGCTCCAACCAACGGGTATTCATTTCAAAATGTTCCTTAAGAATTTCCTGCTGCTTCGCAATATGGCCCTGTAACGCAGACTCCATGGTTTCATAGTGTTCTTTTTGGCGCTCTGCCAATGTTTGATTTAACTGATGCATTGCTTGTTCGAAACGTTCTAATTTAAACGCAGCACCCTCCATCGTGTGCTCCACTTTAGCATATTCAGTCTCTAACTGATGCAAATGCTGCTCCATCTTACCCTTCAGTTCACCATAGAAAAGCTGATCATTAACCTCTTGCAAGTCTTTTAACGCTTGTTTAAAATTCACTTCCGTACTAGTACTCATAGTCAATGATCCTCCCGGCCTGAATTTTTAATAGATTCCAATATTGATGGATCACCCATCTATCTGTTTTGGCTGTACGTTGATCAAGCAAAAGCCCTTTATAGATAGCGGATTGTTCAATAAAACCTTCCATTAAAAATAGATCTAGCTTCCGTGAACGTTCGATATCTTCTTGCCATTCCTTATTGGCTTTCTCACTTTTTTTGGTTAATGCTTTCATTTTAGTTTGAAGACATCTATTTTCAATTACCTGCTGTTTTTGTTGTTCCTTATATTCATCACAAATCATATTTTGTAAGGTCATTTTTTTATGTAAAGCTTGTTTAACTTCATCGATGTCTTTCTTTGTATAATCGATAAACTCTTGAAAAATACGTTCAAGCTTCCTTTCAGCGACAGTCACATCCGTTGAGTACGTACTCTCTTTAAAATAACGATCCAGCTTATAATCAATGGAGAGAGACGTTTCAAATAGCTTGTTTGGAAATGTCATAACGGGGAGGTCCACTTGATATTGTCTTGATAGTTTCTTCTTGTACCGATTAAACTCCTCGACATACTCCTGTGCCGCCTTACTTAAATTCTCAACTTCTGCATCAAATTGCTGTCTTAAATAGGAAGCCTTTTTTTCCGCATAGTGTAATGCCGGCCAACTAGGAATAAAGATGGGCGGCATTTTAACCTCGAAAAAGGAGCCGATCGTCGCTAATTCGGCTTCCATTCCCACAATCTTTTCCTTTCCACTTTCCAGCTTTTTCGCCAGCTGACTAGCCATCCATTCCTGTTCCTCAAGTTCTTGGACGAGTTTGTTCTTCTCTGCTTCCAACGCTTCGACTTCTTTTTGCTGTTTTGTCACGATGTAGCGTTCCATTGATTTAATCTTTCTTATTGCTTGTTCGGGCGAATCAATTTGGGTTAAATCCTCGACTAATTCAGTAAAGATCGCTTGGATCCATTGATTCGTTTGATGGAAAAGATCCGGTTGGGTTTGCTGTAAATCCGTCCAAGAATCACCAAACTCAAGCGGATAGACAGCCGTTCCGACATCATCCATTTCGCTGACACGGTTAAGTTCGCTCCGATAAACTGTTTTGAACTCCTCAACCGTTGACACCTGACCGTCTAGAATGGATTGCATCACTGAACCATTGGTTACACTTCGCGTTAATAAAATACGGAACTGCTCTGGAAGAACCATCCAATCCTTCATAAACTCCTTGTCGAGTTTGGTTAGATTCGTCATTTGGCTGGCGATTTCCATAATAAGGAACACCTTACAGCGGCTAAGATATTCTTTTAGAACGCGGTTTACATGATGCATCTCGTTATGGTCCTTACTATCATCTCTTGGTAAATCAATAATTGCTAAATCGCGAACTCGCCGGTCGATATCACTCTGATTGAAATAATGGCCCGGAATTTCAACCCTTAACGGGACATGCGAAAATGGCTCTTCTCGATAAATCCCATTTCGCAAACGAAACATGACTTCCTCCACCTGCTCAAGTGTCGAACAAGAAAACTTTTGTCCTGAAGGCCAGGTTATATGAAAGTTGGCATCATTTGCTTTTGTAAAAATGGTACACGTAATCGTGGCGGACTTTCCTTTGGCTCGTCCGCCCCGCAGTGCATCCGACAATGATTGAATGCGGTCAAATTCAATCCCTAATAGTGTTAAAATAAAGGTTGTTTTCCCGACTTGAGTGGGTCCATAAACACCGATATAGACTTGTTCCTTATCTTCCCCATAACCATCAAAGCGTTTAAAACCACTCCTAAACTTAGTTACCGCTGAACGTGTCCAATCCCAACGTTGGTCGTGATAGTTAGATAAGTAGAGATTCTTCATTTTGTGCTCTCTTTAAATCCTGGCTTCTTGTCAGCATTTTTCTCACCTCTATAAAATGATTACCTTATTAACGTATAAATCAAACTAAATTGAATTTCTTAAAAATCTACATCATCCGACAGATGGCAGCAATATTTTCATTCCATTATATCACTTTACTTTTAACAAAAAATGGTTACTTAGGCGGAAATTAAATAATGGTGCATGGGGACGGTTCTCATGGCTCTATTAAATGAAAAGGGGGCGGGTACATTTGCTTAAACAAGCAAATGTACCCGCCCCCTTTTTTTCGAGGATGGCATGGCTGAGACGTGCTAAACTGTGAATATCATGATTGGGGAAGCGGCAGAACCGTTCCCATGGTGCCCAAACTCTTCACATCCGAGACGGCAGGTACAAGACTATCTCTGGGAAGAGGATGAGTAATAAGACTGTGAATAAGAGGACGCCTATAAACGGTATGGATCCTTTTAAGACTTTGTTTACGCTTATGCCGGATTGCTGACTTGTAATATACAGATTAATGCCCACTGGCGGAGTAACTAAGCCGATTTCTAACACCAGTACGACAATGATACCGAACCATAATGGGTCATAACCTAGGTTTGTTATTAAAGGAAAGACAAGTGGAAGGGTTAAGAGCATCGACCCAAACATATCTAAGAATAACCCTAGAATCAAATACATTAATATGACGAGAAGTAAGACACTTATTGCCGAGATATTAGTCGATTCGATATAACTGATCAAAGAGTTTCCTAATCGGCTAAAGGCAATAAAATAAGAAAACAAGGTGGCACCGATTAAAATAACAAAAATAACACAAGTTTGTTGGACCGTTTCAATTAATGCATCTATGACCAACTTGAAATTTAACCGCTTTATGAGCAGGCCAATAACTAAAGCGCCAAAGGCTCCAAAAGCAGCAGCTTCAGTGGATGTCCCAATACCGGAATAAATGGCAACAATAACAACCAAAATTAATAGCAGAATCGGCCAAATATGTCGTAAAGATTGGAATCTCTCACTCCAACTTGACCTTTCTACCACACTCTTATTCTTTATGGCAGCTGCTATGACCACTATACATAATAGAAAGGCAAGCAGCAATCCAGGAAGAATACCGGACATTAGTAAACTGCCAATTGATGTTTCCGTTTGAATAGCATAGACAATGAGAGGTACGCTTGGTGGAATAAGTGCTGCCAGCGTTCCACTTGAGGAAGCAACCAAACCGGCGGAAAAGGAATCCGAATATTTGGATTTAATCATTTGGGGGATGGCCACTTTAGACATAATAGAAGTAGCCGCAATACTTGATCCTGACAGTGTACCAAATGCAGCACTTGAAAATACCGTCGCCACACCTACGCCGCCTGGTTTGTGTCCAATCCATTTAAGAATACAATCAAATAAGTCCTCGGCAATCCTGCTCTTGGAGATGAAATTCGCCATTAAGATAAACATGGGGATGGTTGTGTAGCTAAAGCTATTGACACTTCGAAATGCGGTTGTTCCCATAATTCCCAGTAATGCATCCCATCCTGAGACCAGCCATACCCCAACTGTTCCAATAATTAATAAAACGAACCCAATTGGCATACCCAATAGGATAAGAAGGAGCAATAACCCCGTCAACAGTAATATATTCATCGCTTATTCACCCCTGCAAAAATTTCTAGTATAGTTAGAAAAATAATCATGGCCCTTCTATCGGACTTTCGTTTGAGTCCATTTTAGATATAAAAATAGAGATTAATAGTCTGATTGACATAATGAAGGATCCTAAACAAATCATAAATACGGCTGGTGTAAGGGGATAAGCTAGACTACTAACAGACCGAATATCCTGTTGAAGATGTCTAATAAATAACAAGTAAGAAGTATACGTAAGAATAGCAAATATACTGGCAGATAAGATTTTTACTAAAATATCTAATAAGGCCTTTATTCTTACAGAAAGAAACTTCTGCAATAACTCCACTTTAACGTGTCCGCCATTTTTTTGAGTGAAGCTCATGGCAAGATAAACAACCATGACCATTAAATATTCGCCGGTAAATTCAATAACGCCCGTAATCGGTTTATTGAACAGAAACCGAGAAACGGCATTAATAAAGATCAGCAACATCATACTAAACAAAGCAAAACTAGCAATATACGCCAAAATCTGATCAACCTTATTAAAAAGTTTTGACAAGATACACTCCCCCATGTTCGAACAAATCTAGTTTATTCTAGTTAGGGTATTCGCCAGTCAAGACGAATACCCTTTTATCCACTATTTCTGTTCAGCGATTAGCTTTTTAAATTGATCTAGTACTTCCCCAATCTTCGAACCACTTTTCTCTTGCTCTGCAACCCATGCTTCATTAAATTTTTCGTACTTCTTTACCCAATCTTTCTTTTCTGCATCGGAGAGGGTTTTGATTTCCATTGTCTTTGACCATTCTCCAATGATTTTTTTATTCTGATCATCATCTGCCTTACTTCCACTATCTGCTGCTTCTGTTGCTGCTTGTTGGAAGGCTTTTTGAACGTTCTTAGGAAGCGATTGCCAAACATTTTCATTTATAATGAATCCGCAGCTTCCGGCACCGAAACTAACTCCTTGTGTACCATATTTAATTAATTCTCCTAATCCAAACGAATCAAGCGTAGTGGAATACTGGCCTACTTGATCGACAATCCCTTTTTCAAGTCCTTCATATAATTCAGGTGTCGCAATCGTAACCGGTGTTCCGCCAAACTCCTTGATTAACTCACTCATAAATGCTCCGGAACTTCTTACTTGCTGACCCTTTAAATCACTAGGGGATGATGCTAACTTTTTAGTACTGAATAAATCAAAGGGATTAGTCACATATCCAAGCAATGGCCGTACACCATTTTTTAAATAATCGGTTTCAAGAACAGTCCCTTGCTGAATAAGTTTATGGAAGGCCTTTGTACCTTGGTTACTAGAAGTAAATAATCCAGGAAAACCAGCAACGGAACTGCTGTATGGCATTCTATCAGATGTATACGATGGAATAAAAAACGCAATATCTGTTACACCTTGGGAAGTTAAATCAAGATAATCGCTCACATTTCCTAACTGCTGGGATGGGTAAAATTCAAATTTGACTTGACCATCTGTTAATTCCTCTACTCGCTCCATAAACGGCTTCGTCACTGTCTTAGAGAAGAAAGCATCCGGTGCTTCATGTGAGGCAAACTTTAAGACAACTTTCTTTTTAGAATCGGTTGATGACTTTTCTGCCCCTTCTTTAGTAGAACCACTGGTAGAAGAAGAACCTCCACAAGCCGCCATCATTAATACTAAACAAAGAACCAGAAATGACATGATAAATTTTTTCATCGCCATACCCCTTTGGAAAATGAATTTATACTGCTATTATTTTTGTAATGCGGAAAGATATTGATCTTGTAATCTTTCAATTTCCTTAAATTTAATCAACTCTTTAAATTCACTAAGCGGCATCATTTCCGTTTTCATGTCATTTGTTTTTCTAAAGCTGACCAGTTCACTTAAGCCTTTCTGAACCGCAGCACTTGCTAGTAACAGCGGGACTAGTGGAAAGTGAACAAATTTACAATTCATTTCTCGCAGTAATTCCTCAGGTAAGCCCTTAGGCGCAAATACAGTCATTTGGACCGAGAGTGGAACTGACACACTTTGGCCAAACCTCGCTAGACCAAATTCATCGCCGTTTACATACGATAATGGCTGGATAAAGTCTGCCCCTGCCTCAATATAAGCATTTGCTCGTTTAACCGCTTCCTCTCCCTCCGCATCAGTACGAGCGATAATAACAAAATCCTTATCCGTTCTTGCATCCACGGCTGCCCGAATCTTCGCCACTCCTTCTTCTAGCGAAATAAGTTCCGGCTTTGAGTTAATACCAAGCGGACACCGTTTAGGTACGACTTGATCCTCTAAAGTAATTCCTGCGACCCCTGCTTTTTCAAACAGTTTTACCGTTCGCATGACATTTATAGCGTTCCCATATCCCGTATCGGCATCGGCAATAACCGGCACGCTTACGGCATTCACTATACGCTCAACCACCTGTAAATTTTCCGTTGCTGTATAAAGCTCTGCATCAGGTAAACCGAGGGCACTGGCTGAAATCCCAAATCCTGTTGTAAAAACTGCATCGAAGCCGGCATTCTCGATCATGATGGCACTTAAAACATCATAAGCTCCTGCTGTGTAAAGGAACTCTTTTTCGTTAATCAATTTTCTTAGATCATTTGCTTTACTAGACATATGAGGCTCCCCTTTTTATTGTCCGATTTTTTGTTCATTAGCAAAACGTTGTTTCAGGTAGGCAATATGTCCGCCTAAGTCAATGATGTGTTTATCTGACTTTGGCAGCGGCTCATACGAGATCTTTTCAGTAGTAGATTCGTTGATGATATAAGATTCCTTCCAATTCACCGTAAGTGGATCGAAGCGTTTTACCTTTTCCAAAATACCTTTACACGTAATCAGTGGTACTCCATCTGCTACTTGACCACGATAAAAACCAGGGGAAAAGGATTCTGCAATAATACCTGCGATTCCAAGATGCCGTAAGACCAGCATCGGCGGTTTATGCGGGTGCCCATAGCCAAAGTTCCTTCCGCCCAAAATCCAATCACCCTGTTGAACTTTTTGAACAAAATCAGATTCATAGGGTTTCATACAGACTTTTACTAGATTATCAATATTGGTTTCTTTAATATTCTCAATTCCTATGACACGATCAATATCAAAATGGGATTCATTAAAAATCCAAATGACGCGGCCCTTAAGAATGCTTTCCAAGTAGAATCACCCCTTTGTCTCCACTAAGTAATTTGAATCCATATACTTTCTCGGGTCAGTGATGACTCCGTCAATTGCCGATGCGGCTACAGTGGCAGAACTTACTAGAAAAATATCAGCCTCCGTACTTCCCATTCTTCCAGGGACATTCAAGGTAGCTGTTGATAATGCCTTTTGCCCAGCAGAAATCGTCCCACTTCGTCCAAAACAAAAATCACAACTTGGGGCAGCTATAAAGGCGCCAGCTTCAAGGAAGATGGACAAAAGCCCCTCTTCAGAAGCTTGATGCATTAATTCATTGGATGAAGGAATAATATTCAACTTAAAGTGCGGATTTACCTTCCTCCCTTTTAAAATCTCTGCCGCAACCCTCATGTCATCAATGGTTCCCCCGACACAGGAACCAATGTAACCCTGGTCAATTCTAGTTCCTACTACCGTACTAAGCGGCGCCACATTGGCAGGAGATGGCGGAAGGACCACTAATGGTTCCAAATCAGTTAAATCTATTACATATTCATCCACATACTGTGCATCTGAATCAGGCTTTAGCAGTTCAAAGTCATTTAAAGCCCGATCCTTTAAATAGTCTTCTACACGTGCATCAGGCACCATGATGGCGCTTACAGCTCCAACAAACATAACCAAACCGCAAATAATGGCCCGGGCATCAATACTTAACTGTGCAATAGCTGGACCATCAATTTCTACTACATTTGATAAACACCCATCAGGTCCAATTTTGGACTGGATGTAGTTATAAATATCCCTTGCTGTTACACCTTTTTGGGGAGTTCCTGTAAGTGTAACTTTGACACTTCCAGGCACTTGGACCATTACTTTTTCTGAAAAGTAAGCTTCAAATAAATAACGGCGATTGCCAATCGCTAACGCTCCAAGCGCACCTAAAGCGCTTACATGTCCGTCATAATGAAATAAAAACGATCCTGGTGTGGCGTATCCGAGCTCACGAGCAAGCTGGTGGCCGATTCCTTTTCGTTCATACAACGTGATCCCTTGCTCTTCGGCAAAACGCCGTGTTTGTTCATGAAAAGCCTCTTCCTTCGCTGTAATCGTTGGGGTCATATGGTCAATAAACAAAACAAACTTTTCTGGATTTTTCACTTTTGTTAATCCAAATTCTTCTTTCATCTGTTTCTCAATGCGGTCCGTATAACCTGGAAAATCATAAGCCAAAACATAATCAGGCGAAACCATTAGTTCATCCCCTGGCTTGACAATTTCTTTTCCTGCTGCGCGTGCTAAAATCTTTTGAGTTAATGTCATTCCCATTTTTAACACCTCCAAAAATAGATGGTAGACCTCACAAGTGACCATGGTCACTGACCGCGGTCATTGTTTTTTTTAATTATATAATCTATAATGAAATTGAGTCAATACAATTATTTTGAAAATACAGAATATTTTAGGGGTGAATGTTTTGAAACCACGCCAAATAAGTGCCAGGCAAACGAAAGAAAAAATTTATAAAGCTTCTTTAAAACTATTTATTGAAAACGGTTTCGAAAATGTATCAATTACGGATATTACAAAAGAAGTAGGTACGGCCAAAGGAACCTTCTATACACACTTTAAGTCGAAGGATCAAGTAGTCGTTGAACATTATAAGAAAATCGATGATCATTATGAAACGGTCCTTCAAACCCTGCCAACTAAACTATCAAACTATGAAAAAATAATGGAAGTTTTAAAAGAGGGATTTATCTATACGGAAGAAATCGGTAAAGAGTTATTAAGAGTCGTCTTAATCAGTCAAATCAGCGGCAAAGAGGATATCCCGTTTGTTATGGATAGCAGTCGGAAAATATATAGAATATTGTTCAGTTTAGTCGAAAATGGTCAACAAAGTGGCGAATTTTCTGCAGAACACAATCCCAACGAACTAGTAGTAGCCGCCCTGCAACATTATAGCGGCGTTTATATGAGATGGTGTTTATTAGATGAGGAAGACTCATTATCCGAAATAGGTCTAAAATCAATGAAGTTGTTAATAGAAAGTTTTAGAATATAATTCTGGCCCAGTGGGGCTTGAGGCACCACCGGTACGGTTCTGATGGCTCCTATTAGACCGTAAAAGGGGCAGGTACATTTGCTTAACCCAGCAAATGTACCCGCCCCCTTTTTTTTTCGGTTGCCTGAGCACGTGCTAAACTGAGAATATCATGATTGGGGAACCGGCAGAACCGTCCCCATGGCACTCCACATGACTCTAACTCAACAAATGCAAACAAAACTCTAAATCCGCTTTTAGATGAGCCTTCATGAGCTTTTCTGCACTCACTCCGTCTCTCGCTTTAATAGCACTATAGATTTGTTCGTGTTCATCAATAAGATGGGGCCGGTTGTAAAAGACCACCGTTTTACGAAATAAATAAATAATCGAAGACATCCTGTCCATGATATCAATCATGACTGGGTTATTGGTCGCTCCTACGATAATTTCATGAAAGCGCGCATTCGCCTCCATGATTTGCTCGACCGTTCCTGACTTTCCAATCTCGACACATCGGTACAGTTCTTCAAGATCATTTTCTATTAAATAAGAAGCGGCACACTGAGCGGAATAGCCCTCGAGCAGCATCCGTACTTGAAACATATTACGCAAGTCCTTTTCGGACGGCTTTACCACTCGTTTATTCACAATAAGTCCTTCATGCTCCAACTTTCGAATCGATTCCCGGATTGGCGTCCGACTGACACCTAATTCAGCGGCTAATTTTTCCTCGACAATTTTTGTACCACCCGGAAGTTCTCCACTTAGAATCCTATCTCGAAGAATTTCATAGGATTGATGGGATGCAGGACGAGAACGCTTACCTTCTACCAAACTGTTCACCTCAATATCTCTTCATACCTGCTATTATCTTAACAAAATTCATGTAAAAAAAATACAGAAGACCAAAATGGTAATTTTTTTCGTACACAAATTAGACGAAAATGTATACAATTTTATATAAACGGTGTACAATACTTTTTGTAAACGATATCAGAAAGCGATTGCAGTTAGTAAATCGCTAAAATTATAGGAATCAAACCCACGAGGAGGAATTATCATGGAACAAAAAGTTGGTTTTATCGGTCTAGGAATCATGGGCAAACCAATGGCATTAAATTTATTGAAAGCTGGGTTTAGTCTTACAGTCAATGATTTAAATCAAGAAGCAGTCAAAACTGTCGTTGAAGCGGGCGCTGTAGCTGCACCTTCAGCAAAAGAAGTAGCTGCAAACAGCGATGTCATTATTACGATGTTACCTGCCTCCAAACATGTGAAAGAAGTTGTCTTAAAGGAAAATGGAATCCTGGCTGGAGCAAAAGCAGGTGCAGTCATTATCGATATGAGTTCCATCACTCCTGAAGTCTCTCGGGAGCTAGCAGCAGAAGCAGCGAAACAAGGTGTTGGCATGTTAGATGCCCCAGTCAGCGGCGGCGAACCAAAGGCTATTGATGGGACACTCGCGATTATGGTCGGCGGTAAAGAGAATGTATTTGAAAGCGTTAAACCGGTCCTTTATGGAATGGGCAAAGACGTTACCTTAGTCGGCGACAATGGCTGCGGCGTTACCGCAAAGCTTGCTAACCAAATTATTGTAAACCTTAACATTGCCGCTATGTCTGAAGCGCTTGTTCTTGCCGCCAAGGCAGGCATTGATATTGAAAAAATGTACCAAGCCATCCGCGGCGGTCTTGCTGGAAGTGCTGTCCTTGATGCAAAAGTACCATTGATTCTCGATAGAAACTTCGTTGCGGGCGGCAGCATTGCCATCAACATGAAAGACATTACCAATGTCATGGACACAGCACATGAAATTGGCGTACCGCTTCCATTATCCAGCCAGTTGCTTGAAATTTTCCATGCCTTAAAGGTAGATGGAAAAATTAAAGACGACCATGGCAGCATTGTTCGCTATTATGAAAAGCTTGCCAATGTTGAAGTAAAGAAGGCGTAAATCATGACTGAGACAAAAAGATTATCCGTCGACTATCTAGAAACTCTTCCTGAAGTGGATTGCCAAAAGGTGGACAGCTTACTAGGAGACGCACTTAAGAGTTTAAACAAAAAAATTATTGTTCTTGATGATGATCCAACCGGTGTCCAAACTGTTCATGATATTTCAGTGTTCACAGATTGGTCAGTGGAAAGTATCGAACAAGGCTTTAATGAAGCACAATCGATGTTTTTCATTTTAACGAATTCGCGGGGATTTACAGCGGAAGAAACCGAAAAAGCTCATCATGAGATTGCCGCTAACATCTTAACTGTAGCTTCCAAATTAAATCGTGAATTCCTGATTATTAGCCGTGGCGATTCTACACTTAGAGGCCACTATCCACTAGAAACAACCGTTTTGAAAGACACTGTGGAGGCAGGTTCTGATTTGAAAATTGATGGCGAGGTCATTCTGCCATTTTTCAAAGAAGGCGGCCGTTTGACGATTAACAATATCCACTATGTTCAATACGGTGAAGAACTTGTTCCTGCCGGGGAAACAGAATTTGCTAAAGACCGTACCTTCGGCTACTCCAGTTCTCATTTAGGAGAATGGATCGAGGAAAAATCAAAGGGCGCTTATCTTGCGAAAAATACTTTATATATCTCCCTCGAGCAATTACGAGCTTTGGAAATCGGTGCGATCACCGAACAACTTTTACAAGTAAACGATTTTAATAAAGTGGTCGTCAATGCCATCGACGAAGTCGATGTAAAAGTATTCACGATTGCTTTAGTTCAAGCACTCAACGCTGGGAAGAACTTCTTATTTAGAAGTGCTGCCGCTCTTCCAAAGGTGATTGGCGGTGTCAGTGATAAGGAATTGCTCACAAGAGATGAACTTATAATAGATGAAACCGGGAATGGCGGATTAATTATTATCGGCTCTCATGTGAAAAAAACCACTGAACAGCTGGAAAAATTAAAAGAGTTAACGACAATTGAATTTATCGAGTTTAATAGTCATTTAGTTTTACAACCAGAGCAATTCAAAGCCGAATGCGACCGAGTGATTGAAACAACCGAATCACTCATCCGTTCAGGTAAAACCGTTGCCGTTTATACAAGCAGACAGCGGCTTGACCTTGGCGAAAATAAAAAAGAAGAAGAGTTAAAATTATCCGTTGCGATTTCTGATGCCGTGACAAGCATCGTCACCAGACTACAGGTAAAACCGAACTTCCTTGTTGCAAAAGGTGGAATTACCTCAAGTGATGTGGGCACAAAAGGTTTGAAAGTAAGAAGAGCAACCGTTGCAGGTCAAATTAGACCGGGGATTCCTGTCTGGAGAACAGGGGATGAAAGTAAGTATCCAGGCATGTCCTATGTTATTTTTCCTGGCAATGTTGGAACTGTTGACGATTTAAAAAATGTTGTTGAGATTTTAAGTAAATAAGTGGAATGCCTTTACGGCATTCCTCACCTTCAAAGGGGAAAGAGGGAGAAACATGCCAATCGTTTATATTTGTATAGGGGTAGCCCTATTGCTATTATTAATGGTCGTCTTCAAGTTAAACGCTTTCATCTCATTAATTATTGTTGGATTGCTCGTCGGTGTTATGGAGGGGATGTCCCCAGTTGAAGCCATGACGTCCGTCACAAGCGGTTTGGGCGGAACCCTTGGTAATCTCGTACTGGTTATTGGATTTGGGGGAATGCTCGGTAAACTGATGGCTGATTCCGGGGGCGCACAGCGAATCGCCACCACTTTGATCAAAGCATTTGGTAAAAAGAGAGTCCAGCTCGCTGCCGTTTTAACCGCGGTGATTGTTGGTATTGCGCTATTTTTTGAAACCGGTGTCGTCGTCTTGATTCCATTAGTCTTTACGATTGCCGCTGAAGCCGGGGTACCGATTCTGTATATCGGAATGCCCGTCATTGCAGCGTTAATCACTATGCACGGCTTTGTTCCGCCGCATCCTGGACCAACAGCTGTTGCCGATGTCTATCATGCCAATATCGGAAAAACATTATTATACGGAATTTGTATTGCCATTCCTGCGGTCTTTATCAGCGGACCATTATATACAAAAACGTTTAAAAAAGAAGATTTAGAAGTAGATATTCCAAAAGGACTTTTTAACCCTAAGCATTTTAAAGAGGAAGAAATGCCTGGTTTCGGAATTAGCGTGTTTACTGCTCTTATTCCAGTTATTTTGATTGCCTTCCAAGCAGTCGTAGAAATCGCTATGCCGGAATCATCCCTTCTACCTGCTGCTAAATTTTTAGGAAATCCTGGTTTTGCCTTATTGCTTGCAGTCGTTGTCGCAATCTTTACCTTTGGTTTAAACCGCGGCAAAAAAATGCCAGAAGTCATGAACTCAATCACAGAATCAATCAGCAGTATTGCCATGATTCTCTTAATTATTGGAGCAGGCGGTGCGTTTAAACAAGTATTGATTGATAGTCATGTCGATAAATATGTGGCTGATCTAATGGCTGGTTCCAGTATGTCACCATTAATCCTAGCTTGGTTAATCGCTGCCATCTTACGGGTAGTGTTAGGCTCCGCAACTGTTGCCGGATTAACCGCAGCTGGTATCGCCGCACCACTCGTAGCGTCTGCACACGTAAGCCCAGAACTAATGGTGCTCGCAACTGGGGCAGGAAGTATGACCTTCTCCCACGTAAACGACGCCGGCTTCTGGATTTACAAAGAATACTTCAACCTATCCATCGGCAAAACCATCCGCACCTGGTCCGTCATGGTAACCATCGCATCCCTCGTTGGACTTGCTGGGGTGTTGATTATTAATATGTTTATTTGATAGTTGCCATGGGGACTGTTCTCATGGGTCCTTATTGGAAAAGGGAGGGTTCATTTGCTTGAGGAAGCAAATGAATCCTCCCTTTAATCTTTCTGCCCTATTGTTCCCTTTTCCCTTTTTAAGGAAGAATGGTCTCGGTTGGTAAATGCAACGTCTTTCCTTTTCCCTTTTGAATGAAAAGTTAGCTCGTTTGGTAAATGCATGGACTTTCCTTTTCCCTTTTGCTCGAAAAATTGGATCGTTTGGTAAATGCACTGCCCTTCCATTTACCTTTTGCTCGAAAACTCAGCTCGCTTGGTAAATGCACGGCCTTTCCTTTTCCCTTTTGCTCGAAAAATTGGATCGCTTGGTAAATGCACTACCCTTCCTTTTACCTTTTGAATGAAAAATTGGATCGTTTGGTAAATGCACGGCCTTTCCTTGCAAAGTGAGTGTGGGCCAGCCCCTCCTACTTAAAAGAGTAGTAAAGGTCTGGCCCACCATGCACCCTCATAATCTATTATTTAGTAATCCCATTCACATCAATAAAGGGCGTCGCTCCGCCAGTAACACTTGGCAGGCGGCCATCCCATTTTTCCAACGCCTTTTCTTGCACTTCAATTTGCTTTAATTGAATTAACTCCGGGGTAACCTCTTGTTTTTTCAGCCTTAATGCCTCTGCTTCAGCACCCGCCTGGGCGACCTTCTGCTCTGCTTCAATTTTAATCCGCTCTAAATCCCGCTGTGCTCGTAAGGCATTTTGTTCAGCCGTTTGTTTCGATTCGATCGCTTTATTGAATTCGTCGCTAAAAGCAAACTCTTTAATATTGATGTCTTCTAGAATCATATAATACTTGGTTAATTTACCCGCCAGCATTTCCTTCACTTTTGTCGACACTTCCGGACGTTTCGAAATTAATTCTTCCGCTGTGTACTGGGCAGTCACCGCTTTGAGTGATTCAGCAATCGCGGGATCCACGATCCTCGAACGATAATTCAAGCCGATTTCTTGATAGAGGGTATTGACCGCCCCTGGATCAACCGAATAGTTGACCGCCACAGTGGCCGTAACCATTTGCAGGTCCTTTGAGGCTGCTGTTTGGGAGCTTTCTTCCTTTTGAACCCGTACTTCAATCTGCTGAACGGATTGGATAAAGGGAATCTTGAAATGAAACCCTTCTGATAAAATAACGGGTTTAACCGCACCTAGTTGCAATAGAACTCCTCGATTCCCCGAGGCTACGGTTGTAGCTGACAGAAAAATCAAGACAATAATAACAACTGCAATAACGCCGCCGATGATGGATTTCCTATATGGCATTTCATTTCCCCCTTTGCACTAAAGAGTGACGTCACACTAAAGTATGAATAAAACGCCAACTTTATTCATAAACTAGCCATTTCGGAAATAGAAAGAGGATGAAATTACGCCACAACCTAATAGATAGAGAGGCTGAACACACGACTCAGGGGATCTTATATCCTTAGTGATGAGCACAAAACACATCGGCTAAAAAATGTAAAGGCTTCCATTTAACAATTCAAATTATTGTCACATCCATTGTGAAAAACTTCACAAAGTAAGTGTTATACTAACACCGTCAAGTTAGTAAATTAAACAGTTATTCCACTTCATTTATAAAGGAGATTATCATCATGGAAAATAGAAATAAAAAGGTAAATCGGGTTGTCTTAGTGGGAACAGGTGCTGTTGGCTGCAGTTATGCTTATTCGATGATTAATCAAGGCGTGGCGGAAGAGTTAGTTCTCATTGATGTGAATGAAGCCAAATCCGAAGGCGAAGCAATGGACCTGAATCACGGAATTCCATTTGCACCCTCACCTATCAAGGTATGGAGTGGTTCTTATGAAGATTGTGCAAGTGCGGACTTAGTCGTCATTACAGCAGGATTAGCTCAAAAGCCTGGTGAAACCCGTCTACAATTAGTCGAAAAGAACACGAAAATTTTTAAAGAAATCGTAAAAAACATTATGACGAGTGGATTTGACGGCATTTTCTTAGTCGCAACCAATCCTGTTGATATTTTAACCTATGTAACTTGGAAAGAGTCCGGCCTGCCAAAGGAACGTGTCATTGGTTCCGGTACCGTATTAGACTCAGCACGTCTCCGTTTTGCCCTTGGCCAGCATTTCAACATGGACACACGCAATGTTCATGCCTATATCATTGGTGAACACGGAGATACAGAACTTCCCGTTTGGAGCCGTGCTTCCGTAGGTGTGGAAAGACTTGAGGAACTCCCAGCTGAAAAACTGAACAAAGAATGCTTAGAGAACATTTTCGTAAATGTCCGTGATGCCGCCTACCATATTATTGAACGAAAAGGCGCAACGTACTACGGAATCGGCATGTCGCTCGTTCGCATTACCAAGGCCATTTTAAATAATGAAAACTGTATTTTAACTGTATCTTCCTACCTGGATGGACAATATGGACAACAAGATGTGTTTATCGGCGTTCCTGCTGTCATTAACCGGGGCGGAATCCGTGAAGTCATTGAAATTGATCTGAATGAAACCGAGAAGCAACTATTTAACCACTCAGTCACTGTGTTAAAAAATACAATGATGCCTGTAATCTAAGCTTTCCACAGGGACGATCTTAGTGTCAAAGGAACCATAAGAACCGTCCCTATGGTACCCCTACTGAAAGAAGATGAAAAACGATGAATCATACAAAAAAAGGTTATTTTATGATGGCCGTTTTATGGCTGGCTTATGTAACCTTTGCCATGAACTGGGTGGCCGGTTCTTCCTTGACACCACAAATAACCCAAACCTTTTTTGGCGGCCCGGTGGATCCGATTATTTCTCAAGTAGTGAATTACTCGATTACGACCGCTCGTGTATTTGCCAACATTTTAGCCGCGATTGTTCTGATGAAATTAGGGCCAAAAAAAGCAGCCGGCACCGCCATCGGTCTGTTGATGATGGGACTAGTCGCCATTTATCTTCCTAATTATTGGGCCTATACCGTCGCTCGAATGGTCATGGCCGTGGGGGGTTCGATGGTCATTGTCTACATGAACCCAATCGTGGCACACTATGTCAAAAATTCACAAGTTAAACTGCGCATTAATGCGGCTAATACGGTGGCCTATAATGTCGGTGCCTTTATTGTAGCCGTTTTATTTACCGTTTTTGCTAAGCAGATGGTCGTGAACTGGCGGCTAACCTTAACGTTTTTTGCCTCTTTAACGATTTTATTTTTCATCGGCTGGCTTTGGAAAGCAGAGACCTTTGAAACAAAAGAAACGGGTGGAGAATCTGAAAAATATGGCTATAAAGATGCGCTCAAGGACGGATTTCTCTGGCGCTATGGCCTGGCGTTCGCTTCCTTTTTAACACTGTATGTATTATCGCTCGTAAGCTTTAAGGCCATTTTTGATCAATATACCTTGTTAAATGGATCGGTAACGAACCTATTAATTTCGGGGTTTGGCATTCTTGGTACATTTGCAGGGATTCGAATTGGAAATAAAGGAGTGGCTCGCAAGCCGATTCTTCTGTTCTCTGGTATTGTCATGGTAGGAACATTTGCCCTTGCGATCGTTTTTGCTAATAAGGTTCCGCTGCTATCCTATACCCTTATTTCCATATCGGGATTTGCGATGTATATCCAATATCCAATCTTTTTGAATCTCCCCCATGAATTAAAAGGGATGACTCCACAAAGATTGACAATCATGTTCGGGTTATTTTGGGCAATTGCCTATGCCGGCCAAACCATCGCAACCATCGTTTGGAGCTTTATCTTAGGACATTCCGGCTATACACCAGCGATGATCTTCTTTATCGCTGCCTCCAGCTTGTACATCTTCCTGGTGGCTACCTTCCCTGAAACGAAACAAAAGGAAGTTGCCATCAGAAAAGCAGCATAAACCAAACATGGGGAAGGTTCTTTCTGAAAGAACCTTCCCCATGTTGTCATTTAACCGGTCCAACTGGATCAGAAATTTCCTTTAGCGCTTCCCCGGCTTTTTCACTTGACCGGTCATGGATCGCTAAATCACCAAGCGAGACCATTCCGACTAATTTTTCGGATTCATCCACGATCGGAAGGCGGCGAATCTGTTCGTGGGACATAATTTCAACCGCTTCCTCAATCGACATTTTTTTCGTACCTTTCACCACAATATTTGTAAGTAATTCAGAAACAGGTGAATCAGCCGATAAGTCATTGGCGATTCCCTTGATGACTAAATCACGATCGGTAACAATCCCCGCTAATTTTTCATTTTCACAAATGGGAATAACCCCAACATCTAGTTCTTTCATTTTTTTAGCTACTTCTTTGCAAGTACTATCAGGAGTACAACTATCCACTTCGGTTGTCATAACATCTGCAACATACATACTAGCTCCTCCTTTTTTGTTCTTCCTACTTTCATACCCGCCCTAATTTAGGGTTAAACCCTCCAAGTTTAAATGGTAACAAAGAATTCAAACAATTTTCATGTTTCTTTTTGTAAGATAAATATGGACAATTTTAATAGAAAGGAAGTTTAATATGCAGCCTTACAAATATCGGACGAAATCAAAGGAATTAAGGGTTCTGAGTTCCTTAAACGCACGAATGGAATTATCAATAAGGGACAAGCAGCATTATACCACCCTTGCAAAAGGTTACAAGGGCGAGGTGCTCTTTGACCAATTAACCTCGTTGCACCTGCAAAATGATTTTTACATTTTAAATGATTTGTGCCTCGAGTATAATAAATCCAGTTTTCAAGTTGATACCTTAATTATTTCTCAGCAAACGATTTATCCTTATGAAATAAAATATTTTGAAGGGGATTATCGGTATGATGGCGGGGAATTCTATCCAAAATCGTCCAATAATGAAATAAAAAATCCTTTGGACCAATTAAAACGAACGAAATCTCTTCTCCGCTTTGTCCTTAAAAATCTCGGCTGCCAATTACCGCTTGAAGGGTCCGTAACCTTTGTAAACCCCAATTTCACTTTATATCAAGCCCCATTACACGAGCCGATTATTCACCCAAATCAGCTTCAAACCCTAATGAAAACGTTAAACAATATCCCTTCAAGACTAACCAACCGCCATAAAATGCTTGCGGATCAATTAGTCTCCCTCCATCAAACCGAATCCCCCTATACTCGATACCCACCTTATCATTATGATCAACTGAAAAAGGGATGTATTTGCCCAGTGTGTGACACATTAATCACTTCCATGGTGAAAAAACGGAAGATGGTTTGTCAAACCTGCGGCCACGAGGAAACTTTGGATGCTGCGGTCTTGCGGTGTGTAGAGGAGATCAAGCTGCTATTTCCTGATCGAAAAATAACCACTAATTTGGTTTTTGATTGGTGTGGGGGGGTTGGGTCTATAAAAGCGATACGGAGAATCCTAATGCAAAACTATACATCGATTGGCCAAAGGCATCAAAGATATTTCGAGTAGGAAATATCAATCTAATTTGGTTAAACACTACTGATTTTTGCGGGAAGGCTTTAATTCTTAGTGTTTTTCCTAATTTGGGTAATGGGGGACCCTTCCTTTTACCTTCGGAGCTCCTTTTTCCTCGCTAAGGTAAATGCAACCCTTTTGCTTTTACCTTGGGGGCTCTTTTTTCCTCTATAAGGTAAATGGGGGACCCTTCCTTTTACCTTCGGAGCTCTTTTTTCCTCACTAAGGTAAATGCAATCCCCTTGCTTTTACCATCGGAGCTCTTTTTTCCTCGCCAAGGTAAATGGGGGACCCTTCCTTTTACCCTGGGAGCTCCTTTTTCCTCGCTAACGTAAATGCAACCCTTCCCGCTTTTACCTTGGGAGCTCTTTTTTCCTCACTAAGGTAAATGGGGGACCCTTCCTTTTACCCTGGGAGCTCCTTTTTCCTCACTAAGGTAAATGCAACCCTTCCGCTTTTACCTTCGGAGCTCCTTTTTCCTCACTAAGGTAAATGCAATCCCCTTGCTTTTACCTTCGGAGCTCTTTTTTCCTCTCTATGGTAAATGCAACCCTTCCGCTTTTACAATTATGACTCAGCTATGTATTATTACTGAATTTTACAATCAAAATCCATTAAAAGTATGTCTTATCCTTGCCTTAAATCCTACCCCCATGTTCATCTCCCATAAATTATAGTACAATCATTCAATGGGGAAAATAACTCATGGGAACCGTCCCCCTCTACCATTTCAACTTAGAAGGAGCACTTAAATGCAACAACAAAAAATATCTTTTTCTACTTATGCCATAATTGGAACAATGCTGTTTGGGATGTTCTTTGGGGCGGGGAATTTGATTTTCCCGATTCAAATGGGGCAGCTTGCGGGCACGAACTTTTGGCCGGCTTTAATTGGCTTTTTGGTAACCGCTATCGGCCTGCCGTTTTTAGGGATTTTAGCGTTTGGGTTATCCGGGAGTAATGGACTGCGTGACTTAGCGGGCCGCGTCCATCCACTATTTGGCGTTGTCTTCGCGATGGCACTTTACTTAACGATTGGACCATTTTTCGCGATTCCACGTACTGCCACGGTACCTTTCGTCGTCGGGTTTGAACCGTATATCAATCCAGCGCACGGAACCTTATATCTTGGACTCTTTAGCTTTGTGTTTTTTGCAATCGTTTATTATTTTTCATTAAATCCAGCGAAAATTATCGACTATATCGGCAAATATTTAACACCGGCGTTCTTAGTGTTTTTATTCATCTTAATTGTCACGGCGATCGTCAAGCCGATGGGACACTTCACTCAGCCAACCGGTGACTATCGAAATTTGGCCTTTATCACGGGCTTTAAAGAAGGGTACAATACGATGGACGCCCTTGCCTCACTTGCGTTTGGGATCGTGGTTATCCATGCGATTAAGGGACAAGGCATCACCGATCCAAAGGCAATTGCGAAGGCCACTTGGAAATCAGGGGTATTTGCGATGGCATTAATGATGCTGATTTACGGACTCATTACCTATATGGGGGCATCGAGCGTAACCGCAATCGGAACATTCGACAATGGGGGGCTAATTTTTGCTGAAGTCGCCCAGCACTATTTCGGTTCATTCGGCGCGATTTTATTGGCGATCATTATTGTACTAGCATGTTTAAAAACAAGCATCGGACTGATTACATCATGCAGCGAATTTTTTAATAGTGTCTTTCCAAAAGTAAGCTATAAAATGTTCGTGCTCGTCCTATGCCTTGTATCGTTTATTATCGCGAACTTTGGCTTGAATAATATCATTCAATTCGCTGTGCCGGTATTAATGTTACTGTACCCGTTAGCGATTGTGCTGATTTTACTCGCGCTCACATCCTCCTTATTTGGCCATAAGCGAAGTGTGTATGCAGTATCCATGTTGCTCACGTTTTGCGTCAGCTTCTTCGATGGATACAGCACCTTGGTCAGCAGCTTGCCTGGAGCGGCAGTCCCTTTGTTCGAATCCATAAAAGCGATTTATGTAGATAATTTGCCACTCTATGCCCTTGGCCTTGGATGGATTCTTCCGGCTGTCGTTGGGGCCGTCATTGGCTATATCTGGCCCACTCGGAAAATGTAACACGGGTGGAACACGGGGACGGTTCTCTTGCACTATCCATAATGGATGGAGCAGGAGAACCGTCCCCCTGTCTTTTAATTGAATAATATCAATCAATTATCACAACCTAAGATAAAAAATAAGGGATGGTTATTGTGATAGCAAATTTATTCAGGATAGGGAACGCCATCATTTTGTGGGCTATTGTCATCAAATTTCTTCCTAAACAATCCTTTAAAAAATATTTACCCGTTACGTTATTCTGCTCATGTATTTTGTTAATAGAAGCACTGCTAAACCCCATTTTCAATTGGTGGAAAGTAAAAGGCGGTACCAAATACATGATATTCGATGCCTTAGCCTTTATCTTCGGACCATTTTTTACGATTAATTTGTGGATCTTTCATTTTACATATGGAAAATTCTCTCTATATGCCCTATGTAATTTAATCATGGATCTAGTTTTTGCATATCCCTTAAACGCATTTTTCCAGAAAATTGGTCATTATAAACTAAAAAAGTTTACCTCTACAACCCTTTTTCTTATTTCATTTTCACTAGCTCTTTTAAACTACGGTTTTCAAAAATTCATCGAAAAACCAAATTCCTCAGAGCGATCCTAGTGCCACATGGGGAAGGTTCTCTTGCACTATCCTGTGTGATGGAGCAGAAGAACCGTCCCTTTGCATCATTGTTAATCGTAGCGAACCTGCTCTTCCCCCTCAATGATTAACTCCAGTTCTGTAAAAAAGTTGAGTTCTAGCGGTGCCGGTAAGCTTTCAATGATTTCTCGAATTTCGATAAGATTTTCTGCCTCATCGATCGTCGTTGGCGGTTGTTCTAAATGCTGATACCAAATCTTTAATTCATCAATAAACTCATAAAAATGCCGCTCAAACCGTTCGGCACATTCCTCGCTTTCATCCTCTGAAGCTTTCTTCATCATTTCCCAATCTTCCAGGGCAGCTGCCAATTTCTCTTTAACCCGATTGATCACTTCATCACTCCTTGTCTTTTTGAATCCTATGGGTCGTGTAACGAACTAGCTAAATGTTATTTATTGAATAATTATAACAAGGAAATAAGACTTTCTCTTGTAATGGTGAAAAAAGAATTGTCGGAATGAGTAAAAGAATTTCCCAGACAATAATACAACTTTCAACAAATTCAACAGGGATCCAATCGTCCATATCTCCTATCGACCCTGTTTTTGGTACACGAGAACCCTCCCCATGCCCCATCAATGCTCCACCCTCCTAGTTCCTTTGTCACGATTTGACAAGTAGACGATATATCCATATAATTTATTATATTCGGAAAATTACTAAAAATGGGATTTGTCTATTTAATTAGTTCGGATCAGGAGGTCAAGCATGATTGTATTTAGTCAGGTCAATAAGTTTTATGGGGATTTTCATGTCTTAAAAGATATTAATCTCACAATCAATCAAGGTGAAGTAGTCGTGGTCATTGGTCCATCCGGTTCAGGGAAAAGTACCTTGCTGCGCTGTATCAATCATCTTGAAACGATTTCCGATGGGACTCTTACCGTAAATGGGATCGCCGTAGCCGATAAAAAAACAGATATTAATAAGCTTAGACGCAATATTGGGATGGTTTTTCAGCATTTTTATTTATATCCTCACAAGACAGTGCTTGAAAATATCACGCTTGCTCCTATGAAAGTACTAGGCCAATCGGCAACAGAGGCAAAAGAAACAGCCAGACATTATCTCGACAAGGTAGGCATATTAGATAAAGCTGATTCTTATCCTTCCCAGCTTTCCGGAGGACAGCAGCAGCGTGTAGCTATCGCCCGCGGTCTCGCTATGAAACCGCAGATTATGCTTTTCGATGAACCAACCTCAGCACTAGATCCTGAAATGATCGGCGAGGTTCTGGATGTTATGAAGACTCTCGCTAAGGAAGGCATGACGATGGTCGTCGTCACGCATGAAATGGGCTTTGCTAGAGAGGTTGCCGACCGAATCGTCTTTATGGATGAAGGGCGAATATTAGAAGAAGCAGTTCCGACTGAGTTTTATGAGAATCCGCGTGAAGAACGGGCTCGCTTATTTCTCAGCCGTATATTAAATCACTAATTAATAGGGGGAAATGGAATGATCAAGAAAAGAAATTTTGTAAAAGCAGCATTAGTTACCGCCATGGCAGCACTTATGCTTGCCGGCTGCGGCACAGACAAGGCGTCTACGGAGAAAAGTAAGGATGCACTTGCTCAAATCAAGGAAGATAAGAAAATCGTGTTTGGGGTAAAGCACGACACGCGTCTATTTGGATTGAAAAATCCGTCTACAGGTGAGGTCGAAGGATTCGATATCGATCTATCCAAAGCACTAGCGGAAGAAGCGTTTGGCAAAGATGTCAAGCCGGAATACGTTGAGGTTACATCAAAAACCAGGATTGGCCTCTTGAATAATGGGAAGGTTGATGCGGTTGTTGCAACCATGACCATCAGCGAAGAACGTAAAAAAGAAGTTGATTTTACAGATGTCTATTTTGAAGCCGGCCAATCCTTACTTGTGAAAAAGGGCAGCAAGGTGAAGAGCATTGATGACTTGAAAAAAGGTACCACAGTACTTGCAGTAAAAGGCTCGACCTCTACGATCAATATTCGTGAGAAAGCTCCTGAAGCAACCGTTCTAGAATTCGAAAACTATGCTGAAGCATTTACAGCTTTAAAGGCTGGTAAGGGTGATGCTCTAACAACAGATGATGCCATCCTTTATGGTATGGCTGATGAAGATCCTTCATATGAACTTGTTGGTGGAACATTTACAGAAGAGCCTTACGGAATTGCCGTGAAAAAAGGAAATAAAGAGCTTGTTGATGCGTTGAATAAAGCACTAAAAAGCTTAAAAGATTCAGGCAAGTATGATGAAATTAAGGATAAATGGATTAAGAATTAACTTTTAAACCAGGTTTCTCATCAGGATGGGGCAAGGGTACGTCCCTGCTCCTCTTGATTATTAGGAGGAGATCGTTTGTTGGATTTCTCAATACTTACAAATAATTTGGATTTATTTTTACAAGGATTAAAAATTACTATTATTGCTAGTTTAATAGCTTTGCTATGCAGCTTTATTTTGGGAGCCCTTCTTGCGGTCATGCGAATTTCCCCACTTAAGCCTCTTAACTGGATCGGGACGGTCTATGTTGAATTTATTCGGAATATCCCTGTTCTGGTTATCGTATTTTTTACTTTTTTGGCCGGAAACTTTGGCGGGATGACAGCAGGAACCATTGGGCTGACCATCTATACAGCCGCCTTCATTGCCGAAGCGATTCGTGCCGGCATTATGGCGGTGCCAAAAGGGCAAATGGAAGCAGCCCGCTCGACGGGATTAACGTATGGTCAGGCGATGAGAATGGTCGTACTCCCTCAGGCGATAAAGATTGTCATCCCTCCTCTTGGCAACCAATTTATCAATTTGGTTAAAAATTCATCGTTATTAGCAGTCGTTGCAGGAGGAGATTTAATGTATCAGGGGGATTTAATCTCGGCAAAGACCTACGTCACCTTTGATACCTATGTGTTTGTGGCCTTATTTTATTTAATTTTAACGGTACCATTAAGTCTTTGCGTTGGATATTTAGAAAAACGCATGGCGCGAAGTAATTAAGGAGGTGCAGAGATGGATTTTCTAGCACCATTCATAGAAGTCTATAAACCGGACAATTTAAAATTTTTACTAGAAGGATTTGGAATCACCCTTAAGGTCGCAGCCATTTCCATCGTGCTCAGTTTTATCATTGGCGGTCTTATTGGTACGCTTAGGTATGCGCGGATACCGGTTGTATCACAAGTACTGGCCGTGATTGTCGAGACGATTCGTAACCTTCCATTGCTGCTGATCATTTTCTTTACCTATTTTGCCTTACCTGAAATCGGGATTGAGATGGAAATAACATCCGCAGCAATCGCCGCATTGACCGTGTTTGAATCGGCTATGCTATCAGAAATCATTCGAAGCGGTTTAAACTCAATCGAAAAAGGACAGATTGAAGCAGGACGCGCGTCTGGTCTGAACTATATCCAGACATTACGCTATATCATCATGCCTCAAGCTCTTAGAAGAATGGTCCCGCCTATTGTCAGTCAATTTATCTCTTTGCTTAAAGATACATCCTTGGCTGTCGTCATCGCATTGCCGGATTTATTGCACAACGGACAAATCATTTACGCACAAAATGGATCCTATGTCATACCGGTTTTCGTCATCGTCGCATTCATGTACTTTATCGTGAATTATACCTTATCACTGATTGCACGAAGATTAGAATTAAAACGGGCATAAGGTGTGATGCATGGGTGTGGTGCATGGGGACGGTTCTTATGCTTTTATTTTTCTATCAAAAATTGGATAGTTTGATAATCTGATGCTTGACCGCTTTTAAGTGGTCAAGCATTTAATTTGATTAAATTGGAAGGATAACTATTATGTATATAGAAGGAAGTGACTAACATGAAACTAATAGCCATAGACTTGGATGGTACCTTGCTGTCCCTGCATAATCAGATATCGAAGGAGAATATCGAAGCCCTTCGCAACGCGCAAAACGCTGGCCACGTTATCATGATTTGCTCCGGACGTGCTCCTGAAGATATTGAACAAATCCTCAAACAAGCTGAGTTCTCTTGCCCGGTAGCAGGAAGTAACGGGACCGTTGTTAAATTGGATGGAAAAGTAATACAAAATATTTCGATGAATGCGGACGACACGGAACAAGTCGTGATGAAGTTAGATGAAGAATGGGTTCCCTATCGAATCTATACCAATGATGGAATCTTTGTTCCGGCAGACTGGTCAGCCCGAGTGGCTAAGGTCCTTGAAGGAAATGCCATCAAAGTGGAAGGGATTCCAGAAGAACTCTTTAGGCGCATGACAGAAAAGCCACAACAGTCTGATATAATTAAATATTTTCATGATTATCATGAATTATTTGCTACGGACCAGTTAACTGTTCAAAAATTCTTTGTCCTGACACTAAATAACGAAGTAAAAGCCAAGCTAACGGCTTATATGGAAAGGATCACAGGAGTGGTCTCAACAACCTCGGGTCCCTATAATATCGAGATCATGGACCGAAATGGCAATAAAGGCGTTGCCCTAAGAGCGGCTGCCGCTTACTACGGCATTCCAATGGAAGATACAGTCGCGATGGGAGACAACTTTAATGATGTTCCCATGCTTCAAGCAGCCGGCCTCTCCATCGCCATGGGAAATGCAGATCCGGAAGTCAAAAAAATGAGCGATACCGTAACACTCACCAACGAAGAAAACGGAGTCGCCTACGCAATAGAGAAATTTATCCTCCGGTGACGTGGTGCATGGGGACGGTTCTCTTGCATCATATTGGATGACGAAGTAAAGAACCTCATCCCCCCTTCATTATGCTGCTAATAAATGGCCGGATTCGCTGTGGAATCCGGCCATTTATTTCATTATGATTCATGAAAAATTTTGGAGTGATAAGGATTCGCTCCACTTTTTGGTACATGAGAACTGTCCCCGCGCTTTACCCTTACTTTATTTCTTAGAAAAAGCCACGTCTTCTTCTCGCTCTTTCGAATTCAAAACGTCTTCTTCTTTCAATCTCAATTTCAATCCGTCTTCTTCTCTCAATTTCAATTTCAATCTCAATTGGGAAAAACCCTCTTCTTCTAAAATCGTTGCGAAAAAACGGGCCTCCCCCGCCAAATCCCCAGAATGCCATCGCTCCATCTCCTTTCCTCTGAAATAAAGGGCAGGAAACTTTACCTGCCCTTTATTCCTGCTATCTTAGTAGTTCATAAAAGAAGCTCCTACAATGATTAATAGGATGAACAATACTACGATTAATACAAAGTTGTTGCCATAGCCGCCACCGTAACCGTAACCCATATCTTTTCACCTCCCATTCGTTACAATATTAGAGGGGAAAAAAACTCTACAATCATATATATTTCCTTATTACCTTCATTGATTGGACAAGCGTCATGGGAGTTTGAGAAATTTTTAAAAAATCTTTAATAACCTCTCGGATGAAGCTTTCATACGCGATACGCAAATTACTATCTAGGTAGGGTTTAGGATTTATTTGAGGATAATTTGACACACGAGAACCGTCCCCATGATTACCCATGATTAGACATTTGGACAATCATATTCATTTTTTTAAAATAAGATGGACAGTAAGGACGGTGATTGACATGGCGAATTCGATTCGTATTAATAACTTTGTAGTGAATTCTCTTACTACCAATGCCAATATAAATTTCGGGGGTACGGTGCAAAACAGCCACACAGCCAATTCCTCCATAATTGGTGCCAATTATAGTTTTGGGGATGGCTGCATGATCTTGAGCAAAAGTATAAACCTCGGGACCATTAAAAATACTTCTAGTGATTCCTAGCAGATGTAGCACATGGAGGGCAAGGCGTATGGTGTCTGAACAGAGGGCTGAATCGAGCAGATTCTCTTGGGGTATCTGAATCAAGGGAGGACTAGGAGGGCCTATCCCCCTATTCAGGTACTCCTCTCTATTTCTATTTTCAAGTTTTCTAAATACCCTCCTGCCTCCAGCATTTTCGCGCCATACCAGAACATTTCGCCATCTACTAGGAGAATCCTGGCGTCTGGCAGGAAGGATTGGAACTCGGCGATATGTTTTTCTTGATATGGAAAGGGTTCGGAAGCGAGTAAGAGCACATCCAGGTTGGCCTCGATCAACTCCTCTTTGGTCACCATCGGGTACCTGGATGCCCCTGATTCGAAGGGGTTATGTAGCCCAAGCGTGTGCAGGACATCATTGATGTAAGTCGTTCCCCCCACCACCATATAGGGTTTTCTCCAGATAACATAAGCTGCATTTATGTCTTTATCTGTATGAGAGGGGAAGGAAGATTGACAGGATGTGATAAGGTGTCTAGCTGCCTCTTCTCTATTTGTCAGTACTCCCAGTGTTTCCATCAGCCGGTAGGAATCGGCAACCTTTTGAACCTCCATCACGAAAACAGGGGCAATTTTTTCAAGTGCCAGCACGATTTCTTTGGTGTTTTCTTCTTTTTCAGCGATTATAAGGTCTGGTTGGAGAGCCCGTACCGCGTCCGCATTTACTTCCTTTGTTCCACCCACGATGGCAACGTTTTCTACCTTCCCTTTCGGAAAAATACAATACTTTGTGCGGCCGACTATTTCCTTCTCAAGCCCTAAGGCAAATAGGGTCTCAGTGATCGCGGGACAAATAGAGATAATCCGCTTGGGCGGAATGGAAATAGTCACTTGCCTCCCCAGGTGATCGGTTAAAAGAGTGGTCATCCGAGTTTCCTCCCTCTCGCTAACGATTATTGGAATTCGAAAGGTCAGCTTCAATTCTGCTCATGAACTCTTCTGCTGCACTGTAGCCTTGCTGCTTCAAGTACCAGTTATTGGCCGCTGCCTCAATTAAACCTGCTACATCACGGCCAGGCTGAAGCTGGATTTCCATGGATGGAATCTTCACATCCATATAGTCTGTATAGTGAAGTTCCTGGTCCAAATCATTATACAAAGCATCTTTTTCCCACTTCGTTAAATGAATATCAAGAGAAATTCGGGTTTCATCTTGAAACGCCTTGCGGCCGTACAGCCGAACCACATTCAGCAGCCCAATACTGCGAAGGGCTAAAAACTCTTTATTTTTTTCATCATGAGTACCAAGAATGGTTTGCGGGCTGAGCTTCTTGAGGACCACGATATCATCCGCTACGAGCCGGTGGCCGCGGCGGATCAACGTATGCGCCGTCTCACTTTTTCCTACACCTGAATGACCGCGAAGCAGAATCCCAATGCCGGAGACATTCAAGCAGACGCCATGCACCGCAATTTCTGGTGCCAATTCTTTTATTAAATAGGCATCAACCTTTGGAATAAACTCTGACGTGATCTCAGGTTGGTTGGTTAATAACAAGGGTATTCCTTGATCGATACAATGGTGCTTTAAATAGGTAAGCCCCTCTTCACCAGCTGTGACGATAAAACAGGGCGGGTGGTAATGAACAATATTGCCAATCCGGATTTTCCGTTCCTCTTTACTTAACTTATGTAAATAAGTAATTTCTTTTCTTCCTAAAATTTGTACACGTTCTGTTGGAAAAAAATCAAAATGGCCAACAAATTCCAGACCCGGACGATGCACGCGTGATTGCGTAATCACTTTTTGCAATTGACTCTCACCGGCCAATACCTTCAGCGAAAACCTCTGAACCAAGTTCTCCACCGTTATTTCTTTCCCCATATACTCACCGTCCTAATAAACCATACTATAGTTAAATTATAACTGAAGAAGGCCAGTGGAACCACAGGAGACGGTTCGGGAGCACTAAAAAAGGGAGATATTTTTTCGTCTTGGTCACGATCAAGCTTAGATGTTAGTCCAGACCACCAGAACCAACCCCTTGGCTGCCCATTTAGAAAGTAGCCATTCTACTTAACAAGAAAAAGCATAATATATTAATTATTAAAGGCTAGAATTCTCTTTTAATAAACCGAATCCGATTGTTCAATATATCTTATAAACCATTCAGAGATTAGGAGGGGAGTCATGTGAGTCATTCTAACCACCTCAACTTAAGACCTTACCTCATTACAAAAACGGTTGTACCTGAAAATCAAGAAACACCTATTCATTTTGTTTCTGGGGAAATTGTAAGTAATAAATTATTTTATAGAAGAAATCATTTTCCTTATCCCAACTTTGCCTCATCCTTCTATTTTCTTCCGATTGAGGGACATGTGCAGACTCCTAGAGTTTTTTCCTTACAGGAGATCTACTCCATGCCCTCAAAAACCATAAAAGTGGTGCTAGAATGTTCTGGTGATAAGCGAGAGTTATTTAAACCAAAAGTGTTTGGCGAGCAATGGGGAAAAGGTGCACTTAGTCAGGGAATCTGGAAAGGTGTTTCATTAAGAACGTTATTACAGTCCACAGGTTTGCTTGAAAATGCAAAAGAAATTGTGTTTGAGGGTTATGACCATGGGGAAAGACCTGATTCAAATCAAGTATATAACTTCTCAAGGAGTTTACCGATAGAGAAAGCTCTTGATCCGGATACCATTATAGCTTATGAATATAATAATGCCCCCATATCCTTTAAACATGGATTTCCACTCAGGCTAATTGTCCCCGGATGGTATGCAATGGCTTCGGTCAAATGGATAAAAAAAATTATGGTAATTGACAAAGAATTTAAAGGGCCTTTTCAAGTGGTTGATTACGTTTACTACCCAAACAAAGAAAACGATAATGGCAATGTACCCGTTACCACTATTAACATTACCTCAACCATTCAATATCCATTAGACCGGCAACTCTTACATTCAGGAGTTTATGATATTAAGGGGATGGCATGGACAGGTGAAGGACAAATTGCCAAGGTAGAAATTAGTACTGATGGTGGTCAAACTTGGGATACCTGTCAACTCCGTTCTTCATCTGAGAAATATGCCTGGATTCGCTGGAATTATACTTGGACTGCACACAAAAAAGGCGAGTATACGATACTATCAAAAGCAACTGATTCTAATGGCAATGTTCAACCCCTAGAAGCAGTATGGAACAGAAAGGGCTATGGTTACAATGCTATAGATAAAGTTAAAGTGAAAGTCGAGTGATTTTCTAAATAAATAGAGGAAGCTAAGGGACTTGATCGTTGAATGGACAGCCAAGAGTAATTCTTGGCTGTTATTGTTTATATCAATTGCCTTGGATCTCTACAAAGTACTGTAGACAGGGCTTCTCGAGAGTATTCTCCGCTTATTCAGGAGTATTTCTATTCTATCCGAGAGTATTTTTGCTTCTCGAGAGTATTCTCCGCTTATCCAAGAGTATTTCTATTCTATCCGAGAGTACAGTCCCCTTATCCAAGAGTATTCTATATCTCTTCTCACCCCCTTCCCGCCGATCCAAACAAGCGCATTTTCCCAATAATCGTATTTTTTACTGCTTCGCGTCCTATGCCAATATAGTTACTAGCATCATAGAGTTCAGAATCTCGGATTAATATGTTCCTTATGGCTTTTGTAAATGCCAAGTGATTATCAGCATTGACGTTAATTTTGGCCGTTCCAAGTGAAATAGCTCTTTTTATCAGTTCAGGCGCTAAACCAGAGCTGCCATGCAAGACTAGGGGAACCTTCGTCCGTTTTGCGATTTCCTCCATTTCAGTAAAACCCAGTTTTGGTTCTCCTTTATAAAGACCGTGAACGGAGCCTAAGGCCGGAGCTAGAAAGTCTACATCGGTTTGGTTCACTAATTCTTCACAATCGTTAGGAGCTGCATAAACAGGACTTGCAGCATCCATAGCCCCATCTTCTTTCCCGCCAATACTCCCCACTTCCGCTTCCACCGAGACACCACGTAGATGGGCATATTTCACTACCTGTTTGGTGATGCTGATATTTTCCTTCAATGGATAATGGGAGGCATCAACCATCACTGAAGTAAATCCGGCATCGACCGCCTTTTGACAACTTTCCATACTGAATCCGTGATCCAAATGGAGTGCTGCCGGAACCGTGGTCTCCCTTTCCTTTAACAGCGCTTTTACTAAATCAACGACAACTGAATAACCGCCAAAATAGCGAACAGCCCCTTCAGTCACCCCTAAAATAACAGGCGACTTCTCCTCCTCCGCTGCAGCCAAAACAGCTTGTGTCCATTCAAGATTGTGGATATCAAAATGCCCTACGGCGTAACCGTTCGCTAATGCTTTTGATACCATTTCTTTTGCTGAAACAAGTGCCATCACCATTCCACCTTTCCATCTATTCATAAAAAATCCCACAATAAAAGACTCCACAAGGGAACCACCAGAACCGTCCCCTTGGCATCCACACTATTGAAAAAGAAAAGCTCCTACTTAAAAGTAGAAGCAACTCTTCTTTTCATAAATAAGGGAACCCATCACCCCTGTGTAGCATCTTGGTAAAATTCAAAGGCCTCTCGATCGGTGTATCCTTCATGGACGACTTTTCGTACCGCTTGGATCATTTGCTCCGGATATTCTGATTGAAAAATATTCCTGCCCATGTCGACACCGGCAGCACCGCCTTGAATAGAGTTGTAGGCTAGCGTAAGGGCGTCTTTTTCAGGTAACTTCTTGCCACCAGCAACGACTAACGGGACTGGGCAGGCGGCAGCCACTTTTTCAAAGTCGTCACAGTAATATGTTTTAACAATTTGGGCACCAAATTCAGCCAGCATCCTGGTCGCTAACAAGAAGAATTTTGTTGTACGCTCCATTTCTTTGCCCACGGCAACGACCCCCAAGGTCGGAATAGAGTAGCGCGAGCCAAGGTTAACCGCTCGGTTTAGCTCCTCAATCGTTTCCTTTTGTCCGTCCGAGCCGATGAAGGTTTGAATCGCAATCGCACTTGCATTCATCTTAATTGCATCTTCGATATCGACCACCATCGATTCATGGCTGAGGTCATCTTGGAGAACACTGGAACCAGAGGTGGCTCGTAAAGCAATCGCCTTATTAAAGGTTGGCGGGACACTGCTGCGAATTGCCCCTCTCGTTCCCATTAAACAATCCGCATAATCGGCCAATCTCGGAATCAGTAAATCCAGCCTTTCCAATCCCGAAGTCGGGCCCATGAAATAACCATGATCAAATGCTAACATGACGGTCTTCCCGGAATCAGGATTGAAAATTCTTGATAAACGGTCCTTCATTCCCCAATCTAAATGGTTTGCTCCTTTGACATGGTAGTTGCCATTATTTGCGAAAGGGACATTCTCTGCAAATTCTTTTGCGTTTTTGTTTCCAATTGTATCCGCCATTTCTCTCTCTCCTTTGTTTCAAACTCCAGGGGGTATCGGTTAGAAATTGTAGTCCTTCGTATTTTCCTTCGTAAAGACAATCCGCTCAGGCAAGACGATAATTCCGGAATCATCCGCTGTATAGTCGTAGCCTTGAATTGTGTTCGGCTCAACTTTTACAGAACCCATATCAGGAACATCGATGGATTCGCCCACTTTCAGCTTATTTCCTTTCGCCAGCCAATATGCCACGTAAACGGCAAGGGCGCCTTGATCCTTTACATCCCATAAGCCATGGTTGGTAATCGTTCCGTTTTCAATAAATTGCCTCATGGAATTCGGCGAAGCAAAACCCGTAATGATGACATCATTCGCTTTTAACCCTTTACTTTCAGCTGCTTGTGCCATCGCTGGAAGTGCCGTCGAGTCCGGGCAAATAATCGCATCAATATCAGGATACGAATCTAAAATGCTGTTGCCGACTTGCAGTGACTTTTGCTCATTGGCATCACCAAATTGCGTTGTAACGATTTCCCATTTTGGATATTTTTCTTTAATGTATTTGTTGGCATATTCAACCCATGAGTTTTGGTCTGGAACAGTCGGGCTTGAATAGAACCAGCCGACTTTCTTTGCATCGTTCGGGTTATCCATTTGCTCGGCCGCCATATCCACCAGCATTTTTCCTAAAATTTCCGGTGTCCCTTGGTTCACATAGACAGAGCGATATTTAGGATCGACATCTGAATCCCAAGTAACGACTTTCACACCAGCATCCAATGCCTTTTTCAACGCTTGGTTCAAACCATCGGAAGAAACAGACGAGATCGCAATCGCATCCGCACCGCTATTAACTGCACTATTAATAATTTGAACTTGATTCGCGACCGTCCCTTCCGGTGCACCATCGTACTTAACCTTAAAGCCAGCCTTCTTGCCCATTTCCTGTGCCCCGTCGTTACCAGATTCAAAGAAGGCATTTCCGGTCATTTTTGGAATAAACACAACCTGAATGTCCTTATCGTCTTTTTTGCCTCCGCCCCCAGAAGCATCATCATTGGAACTGCACGCAGCAACAAATAACATCATAATGGCGACAATTATCATTAATTTAAAAGCCTTAAATTTTCTCATTGTCCCTTAACCCCCATTGTTTAAGATTTTTTTCATCTTCCATCTGAACTCTGGATTGATTCCCAAGAATGCGACAGACACGATGAGAAGGACCCCCGTAGCTAATCCAATATACTGGGTGGAAACGCCAGCCATTTGCAGCCCTATCTGCATGAATCCCAAGATAATGCTCGCCAATGCTGTCCCGACAACACCTCCTTTACCTCCCGTGATGAGCGTTCCTCCTAAAACCACAACTGTTAAAATCGGCATCAAATACTCGGCACCATAATCACTTCGAGCGCTGCCTAAATAGGAAGTCAACACGACCCCGGCAATCCCTGCACTCACCCCTGATAAAACGTAGGTACTCGTGATAATTTTTTTCGTATCAATCCCCGAGTACTCGGCTGTGTTTTGATTTATGCCCGTTAGATAAATGGATCGGCCGTACCGCGTGCGGTGCAGAAGGATATACGCGATCAAAAACATGATGATAAAAAGTAGTACCGCATGCGGGATGCCCATGAGCTCACCATTGGCAATTGTGCTAAATTCCTCCGAAAACCCGGATATCCCTTCATACGTACTGACACCGGACAGTCCGACCAGCACAATCGCAAGCCCGCTATATAAAAGCATCCCGCCAAGAGTGATCACCATCGCCTGCACTTTTGCGTAAGCAATCAGAACTCCATTAAGGAGTCCGCACAAGCCCGCGATAACAAGTGCACAAACAATTGCCAGCCAGATATTCATTCCCGCCTCTTGAGCAAGCAGACCGGTGATGACAGACGTTAACCCGATAATCGACACACCCGAAATATCAATGCCTCCAGTAATCACAACCAATGTGACAAAAAAGCCAATCACCGCCACCGCAATAAAATCATTAAAGCTGTTTAATAGAATCGTAACGTTCCAAAAGCGCGGATTAATCATCCCAAACACAATGATTTCCGCCACGATGATAATGAATAAGGTAAGGTTCCATTTCGGGATTTTCGCTAACATATCAGTCTACGCCTCCTTTCGCCGGACTCTTGCATTTAAGCGGAGTTTCTTCGCCTTCTTACTGGCCTTAAACGCAAGTAAAGCATCAATTACAACAATGATGATTAACAGCGAACCCGAAATCGTATCATTCCAGAAGGCAGGAACTTTCATAAATACCAAAGCCGAGTTAATCGAGGTCAAAATAATTGCCCCTAGAGCGGCCCCGACCACCGTTCCAATTCCGCCAATCAGCGACACTCCCCCAAGCACACACGAGGCAATGACCGTTAGTTCAATCCCTGCGCCCGCATTAGTGGAGACAAAGCCAATTTGACTCACAAAAATGAACCCCGCTAACGAAGCGCAGACACCAGAGATGACAAATGAATAGGCAATATAGCGTTTTACTGGGATTCCTAACGAAATCGCGCCGTCTGCGTTATCGCCAATTGCCGTATAATACCTTCCCTTGCTGCTCTTAGATAAATACAACTGAACGGCGATGACCCCGACAATCACAATAATCGATAATAGATTGATACCAAAGATGTCTACATTCGAAAGCTTTTTTACATGGGCTGGGATATTTTCCACCCATTTTCCGTCCGTATAAATAACTTGGACCACTCTCGTAATCGAGAGGATCGCTAACGTCATAATAAAGGAAGAAATTTTTAACTTAATTACACCAAAGGCATTAATGAGTCCAATACAGGCGCCAATCGCAATCGCGGCAATCGCAGCTACAAAAACATTTCCCCCGTCGCGAAGAATCGTTCCACACACGGCGGCACTTAAGCCGAGCGTACCGCCGACGGAAATATCTAAATTTCCCGTTAACAAGACAAAGGTCATCCCGACTGCCAAAATAATGTAAAGCAAACTGCTTTTTAGCGATTTATCGAGATTTTGCCATGATAAATAGTCCGAGTTGATAAAACCGACCACAACAAAAAGCAAAATCAAAAATAGAAATGTCCTAAATTCCCGTTGTTTGAGGATGCTCACACTCCTAACCATGGGCCGTATCACTTCCTTCAAAGGTTCCAAACGCAGCCTTCATCACATTAACCGCATTAATCTCATCTAATTGCAGGCACACCTCGCACGTTCCTTGATACACCGCATAGATGCGGTCACTAATTCGTTCAATTTCCTCCAAGTCCGATGAAATAAGCAAAATCGAAAAGCCCTGGTTTTTTAACTCGGTGATGATTGAATAGATATCAGCCCTGGCTGCAGCATCAATTCCCCTTGTCGGTTCATCCATGATAATCAGTTTAGGATGCATCGATAACGCCCTGGCAATCACCGCCTTCTGCTGATTCCCGCCTGACAGCGATTTAATCTCGTCCTCTTGGGAACTCACCTTAATCCTCAAGCGTTCAATATACCGCTGGGCCACATCTTCCTCCAACTTCTTCTTTGTAAAAAAACCGTGCTGCTTAATGATTTGCGAAGTGATATTATTACGGACCGAACTGATCGAAAAAATACCGTTCAAAAAGCGGTCTTCCGGGATGTATGCAAGCCCGCTGTCGACCGTTTCATTGATGGACAAATTGGTAATGTCCCGGCCATCCAGATTAACCTTTCCGCTCTTAATCGGATTGACTCCGTAAATCGCTTCAGCAATCTCGGTCCGGCCCGCCCCGACAAGCCCAGCAAAACCAACCACTTCCCCCTTGTACACGTCAAAACTTATATTTCTAAATCCATCGCCGGTGATATTCTCCACTTTTAAAATTGGCTTCTCGCCATCACGGCTGGTATTTCTTTTTTTAAAAGTAGTAGCATTACTTGTTTCCGTTCCGACCGGCAACAGCCCTTGAATCAACAGATCTTTCGTAAATTCTTCGATTCTACCTTTTAAAGTTACCTTTCCATCGCGTAAGATAACGGCGTGGGTGGAAATTTGAAAAACTTCATCCAGTCGGTGGGTAATATAGAAGATGCCCACCCCGGAATTCTTTAGCTGCTCAATCACCTTGAAAAGCGCCTTTGTTTCGGAAAACGTTAACGTCGAAGTCGGTTCATCAAGAATTAACACTTTTGACTGGCGTAACAGCCCTTTAATAATCTCCAGCTGCTGCTGTTCGGCAATACTCAAGGTTGCCGCTAACCGCTTCAAATCCAACCTCCAGCCCAATTCGCTAATCAGCTTTTCCGCTTCTTCTCTCACTTCTTTCCTAAAGCCAATCGTCAGGTTTTGTTCCACCGTCATATTCGGAAATAACAGCGGCTCCTGCGGCACTAAATAAATTCCTCGTTCATGCGCGGCAAACGGGTTTAAATGATCGACCTTTTCCCCATTAACTTCAATCAGCCCATCATCCGCTTGGTAGATCCCTGTGAGAATTTTCATTAACGTGCTTTTTCCCGCTCCATTCCCGCCAATAATCGAGATGACCTCGGACTCGTTTAGCTCTAATGAAACCCCTTCTAAAACGGTGTTTCGGTTAAACGACTTTCGGATCTTCTCCAATTTCACTAAGTTCTTCGGTGCTTTCATCCTCCCCACCACCCTCGGACCATTTGTGCAACCGCTTACTTTTTCTATAAGTCTATTAATGATGCAGACAATTTATTAACAAACAAACATTTTATTCGTTTAAGTTTTCACTTTATAGGTCTTCTCTCATAAATGATATGAACTAGGCATATTGTTCATTACTGTCTGATTACAATATAGAAATACAAAAAGTCGCACAATCGTTTTAACATAAAATTTTTGTTCAAAAATAAACTGTAGAGAGTGAAGACGATGAACTATGAACCTAGCTTGATTATTAAAATTGCTTGGAAGTATTACATGGAAGGACTGACGCAAAACGAGATTGCCGAGTCGTTGCATCTATCGAGGATGAAGGTGATTAAATACCTTGAGATTGCCAAGACCAATCATGTCATCCAATTTAAAATTGACTTGGATCAATTGGTCGACATCGATGTGCAAAATAAAATCAAGCAGCGCTACCATTTACAAGATGTTTATATTGTTCCAGCCTCTAGTAAAAATCGGGTAGAGAGTCTGACCAAAGCTGCAGCCCACTATATTGAAGACAGAATTACGAGCGACACGATGATTAATGTTGGGTATGGGCAAGCCGTGTCAAGAACCTTGGGCCAATTAACCATTCCAACCAAGTATAAAGTCACGTTCGTCTCCCTATCCGGAGGCGTCCGGTTCTATATTCCAACAAGTGTAGATTCGTCGTCCGATTACTACAATAATCCCAATTTCAACCATTACATTATGCCGGCCCCCTTACTAGCATCCACCGAACATCTTGCCAAGCAGTTGATTCAGGAAAAACCCATTAAGAAAATTTTTGACATGATCCCTCACTCGACAATTACGATTATTGGAATTGGCGCCGTCAACGAACAGGCCACCATTGTGAAAGAAGGTTATTTGAGCACAACGGAGATGGAAATTTTCAAATCAATGGGCGCAGTCGGAGATTTATTAAGCCAATTTTATGATAAAAACGGCAACGTACTAGAGCTGCCCTTGCATAAACAACTGGTGAGTACTGATATCAATCTACTAAAATCACTGAACCATGTGGTCGCCGTGGCGGGCGGATTGGAAAAGAAAGATGCGATTATCGGGGCATTAAAAGGGGGCTATATTGATGTCTTAATTACCGACGAAGAGGTGGCCAAAAGTTTAATTGAATGAAAGGAAGCGGTGCTAATGGACAAATACTTAATGGCAATTGATGCCGGAACCGGCAGTGTCAGAGTGATTTTGTTTGACACATATGGTAATGAAGTCTGTGTGACCCAATCAGAATGGACCCATCATGAAGACCCTCGCTATCCCGGTTCGATGGACTTTGATATTGATCAAAATTTAGAAACCATCATCCAGCTCATCAAAGACATTTTGGCAAAAAGTAAAATCAACCCAGCAAACATCGTCTCGATTTCCACCACCAGCATGCGGGAAGCTATTGTCCTCTACGATGAAAACGGGAAAGAACTATGGGCCTGTGCCAACGTTGATTCCAGGTCCAATGATGAAGTTGGGCAATTGTATCAACTAAGCGATTCCCTAGAAACCGATATCCATCGCATTTCTGGACAGACCTTTTCATTAGGAGCCATCCCGCGCATCCTCTGGGTGAAAAAGAATATCCCCGAAACCTATGAAAAAGTGAAATACGTGTCAATGCTGAACGACTGGATTACCTATCGCTTGACTGGGGTGATTTCCGTTGAACCTTCCAATGGCTGCACAACGGGCCTGTTCGATCTCAAGAATCGAAGCTGGGACTCCGCGATTCCAAGTAAAGTCGGGTTGAGAGATGATATTTATCCGGTTGTTCATGAAAGCGGAACTATTATTAGTAAAGTGACGGCAGGTTTTTCCGCCCTGAGCGGATTAAGCACGGAAACGGTCGTGGTAGCCGGCGGCGGCGACGCTCAATTAGGCTGTATTGGTATGGGCGTCATCAACGAAGGCGATGCGGCTGTCTTAGGCGGGAGCTTTTGGCAGTATGAATACACCACCCGCCAAGTGGGCATCAAGGATGATTGTAACGTGCGAGTCAACTGCCATGCCATCCCCAATACATGGCAATACGAAGCAATCGCCTTTTTTCCTGGCTTAATCATGCGATGGTTTAGAGATACCTTTTGTGAACTGGAAGCCTTCCTGGCGAAGGAAAGCGGGGAAAGCATTTATAGCCAAATGGAAAAAAGAGCCTTGAACGTACCGGCAGGCTGCCATGGCATGATTTGCACCTTCTCCGATAAAATGAACTATTTTTCCTGGAAACATGCCGCACCAAGTTTCATAGACTTTAAGTTTACAAGTTCCTTTACGAAAGCCACCTTCTATCGAGCGATTATGGAAAACGCCGCCTTTGTCACAAGGGGCAATATGGACATCATTTCGAGTCTTTTAGATACGTCACCAGAAACGATTATTTTTGGCGGCGGGGCATCCAAAAGTGACTTATGGTGCCAAATTCTTGCTGATGTTCTCCATCGCAAGGTGAAAATCCCTGTTGTAAAAGAAGCCACCGCTCTGGGCGCTGCGATCTGTGCCGGTGTAGGAGCCGGCGTGTATGAAAGCTTTAATGAAGCCATCAATCAAGTGGTCAAATTCGAAAAAACCTTTGAACCAAATGAAACCAACCGCTCCATTTATGATGAGCTTTATAAAAAATGGGAAGCCATTTACCAAGTTCAATTAGGGCTGGCAGATCAAGGATATACCGACCATATGTGGATTGCACCGGGCTTATAAACTACGATCAAGGGAGTGAAGCAACATGACAGTGTTGAACGAGAATGAGAGAGAATACCGATTTGGGGACAGTGGCCCGAAGTACCTGCTAAGAGGACCCCGAATGAACTTTGGCGTGGTGGTCCTGCAGCCAGGGCAGGATTTCACGGCCCATTATCACAACTACATGGAAGAAAACTTCTATATATTAGAGGGGGAACTCGAGATTCACATTGATGAAGAGATTTTCCAATGTAAACAAGGGGATTTTGTTCATGTGGAACCCAAGAAAGTGCACTACTTAATTAATAAGGGCAATACAGCTTTTAAAGGAGCCTTTATGCTGGCACCTTTCCAAGAAAAAGATAAGGTTGAGGTGGATTATCGGCCCTACGGATGATACAAAATAAAGGTGCCAGGCACCAGGCATTACGTCTAGTCAGTTGAAAAAGTATGCCCTTCTATGGTGTTTGATTTGGCAATTAAACATTCCAAAGAAGAGCATACTTTTGATTTTTTTGTGGACTTTTTCGAAATATTGAATCTCTATAGAGTTATCACGTTAGCGATTTTTTCTTTTCACAGTCCAAAGGAATTTAGTTTCGCACCACAAGAATGAACCGTCCCCATATGCTATTTCCGCCAAACACCATTGGAATCAAAATAATATCTCTTCCCATTGATCGTTTGCCAGCCGGTGGCCATTTTTCCGGACGATAGGAAGTAATACCAATAAGATGCTCCAAATAGAGCCCACTCGTTTGCTGCCATGGCACCACTTGGTTTAAGGTAATACCTTGCCCCGCCAATTTTTGTAATCCCGACTGCCATGGTCCCATCCGCATCTAAGTAATACCACTTGCCATTTTCGTATAACCAGCCTGTTTTCATGGCACCGCTTTTATCAAAATAAAACCAGAACAAATGATTTGGGCCATTCTGTTTTCTATAATTGATTTGCTTCCAACCAGTAGCCATCGCCCCATTCGAATCCAGATAGTACCAGACTCCTCCCTGCTTCAGCCAGCCCACTGCCGCATTTCCACTACCCGGAGTGAAGTAATACCATTTTCCATTAATCAACTTCCACCCTGTTTGCATCGCACCATCGCTAGTAGAATAATAGATGGAGCCTTTCACTTTATAGAAACCGGTCAGCATTTCACCTTGATCATTTAAGTAATACCATTGACGATTATAATATCTCCAGCCTGTAAGTGCTTCGCCATTGCTGGTAAAATAATACCATGTACCATCAATGAGTCGCCATCCCGGTGAGATAGGATTACCATTTTCATTGATATAATAGCGTTTCCCCATATAATCGATAAAGCTATTAGTAACCAATGCGCCGTAATCATCCTCGAAATAATACCATCTGCCACCGATCAAATTCCAGCCGTGCACCAAGTACCCATCTTTACTAAAATAATAATAGGAATCATCCTCTGCGTCATAGGCCCAACCGGTAATCATCCTGCCATTCTCATCAAATAGATACTCATAGCCTTCTTCCTCAAGCCAGCCGCTGTACCTTTCGCCGTCTTCATTTAGGTAATACCAATATCCTTGATCTTCAAGCCAGCCAACAACCTTTTCTCCTGTCACCGGATCATAGTAATACCATTTATTCCAGAGCATCACCCATCCTTTTGGTGGTACTGTCTCATAATCAGCATGACGAAAATCCATGCCAATAGGCTTATCAGACAGGTCCTGATTATAATAAATGATTTGGTTATTAGTAGCAGGGTCACTTACCTTAATCCTGCTAATTTTCCAAGTTCCCGTCTCATCATACGGATTAATATAAACCTTCAATTGAGATGAGGAATCCGTATAAACTTGAAGATTCTTATTCAAGGCTGAATTGGATGGGGATTGGTAAAAAATTTCTACCAATGCCTTTTTGCTTGGACTAAGCGGGTTAATAGCCACCGTAAGCGTTACAAAATCCCCCATCGTCACCTTATTTTTATCAATACTAATACTCTTTAACTCTGGGACATACCCAGTCTGTTCAACAGAAAATCCGCCGCTGCTTAAATCCATCGCACCCGCATCTGAAGTGAAAATTTCCCTATTAAATATATTATTATAATAGGAATCTACCTTGACACTTACAGCTCGAATTCTCCATTTCCCTTTAGCAAACTTGTCCGTTAACGGGACATCTGCCTGCCATAAAGGGGTGCTGCCATCGCTTTTCAAACTAATTCTCTGTTCCACCGAACTGTCGTAGCCATCCGGTTGATAAATAGCGATGACCTCCTCCACTTTACCACTAGAAGTAACCTCCATCGATAAATGAAGTGTGTCTCCTACCTGTGCATCATTTTTGTCAATCGTGACATTTTGCAGTTGTACCGTTGGTGAATCCGCCTCTACCAGTTGAACAGACAAAAACACCAGCAGGAACCCCGCCAGTAATGAAGAACCAAACAACTTCATCGTAAAACCTTTCCGCAACAATTATTCCCCCCCATATATCTATCTATAAAAATAACAATCACCTTTGATTATAGCACGGGATAGAACCAAAATTATTCCATTTTTTCCAATAAATTTATTGCGTAGAGGTTGTGATTATAGAGTAGAAAACAAAAAGGCAATTTCAAGGATTTCTATTATTAATACTATTAATACCAATGCCATATATTTTATTAGCTGTAATAATGGGATTATTAGTAGTATATAAGTAATAATAAAAACCAAAAGAACCCATAGATTACCAAGATGTCAGCTTTTTCCACTAAAAGGAAATACACGGAGGATAAATTTATTATGGCAAAATATGAAAAGACAATGATTGGTCAATTCGAGGATGTGGTTAATCATTTGCAAAACGATATTGGTAATAGCGGAATAAGTATGAAATTAGTTGATGAAAGCAACTACACTATTGGAGATACTAAAATAGCAGTTCGAGTTTATGATAAATATTTTATGAGAAATGGAAACAGAGCCAGTTTGAGCCTTACTATAGTGGGCGATAACAGTAATATTTTTATTTCAGCAATTGGCGCTGGTGGGGGACAAGGTGTTATTTTTAACTTTAGTCTTGGTGCGGAAGATAATATGGTGGCAATCGTGCAAAAAAGTATAGAACAAATGGAATAATACTTCAGAAGATATATGAAACAGTTTCAAGGTTATCCGACCATGAATTAGAAATAATACTTAATGGTGGCAGTGGTTATAGTTTGTCTCAACGTGCAGCGGCCGACAACCTGCTAAGAGGAAATCTTCTACATATAATGGATGACTATAAATATCCAAAAATAGGAGCATACTAAAAAAGCTGGTAAGAAGGTCTCAACAGCTCTTTTAGTCTCCGCGGATTTTCCGATTATTCCCGTGAAATCATTTTTTGGTGTCTCATTCTTCGCTTCATGCCTAGCGAAATCTGGCAAAATTTGCTTATAGCAGAAATAAAGTGAAACCAATACTTTACCGAGGTAAACGGCTGGGGGTCTGACCCCCACTTAAAATTCATCTACTTCGACACTTTCAGCAATCAAGATATTATAGATATAGCCAATTTCCGCTAAATTCAATTTCACATTATAAATATCTTCTATTATCTTTGCCGCACCTTTGATCACTTCAATTGTTGCCCGCTGGTTTTCCTCGAACTCTTCGAGGTCTGGATAGGTTTCAATCGGTGCCTGGCGAATTAAGCGCTCAACCAAACAGCTTAAATGGACCAGCAAGGCCAGCTTTTTATCATTAGTCAGGCGCTTGTTCATCAAAAGTTCCAATTGGAGAATGAATTTCTCAATATGACCAATAACCTTATCTGAATCGAGAATGGTCAGGGACTCTATCACTCGTTTTAGTGAAAAGTTCCTGACAATGTTATTGTTAATCAATTGGATGGTGATGGGATCAACTACCTTCCTGAATACCCGCTCCAATTTATCCTCGCCTTTGCCGGAAATTAATTCCTCTAAGGAAATGTATGAAATCCCCTCTACATCGGGATTATGTGTGCCAATAATCGTTAAAACATCATAGAGCTGGTGCAACGACTCTATCGTTTCTTTACTTTTTAGTCGTTCAAAATCATGGACAATGATTTTGATTCCCAATTCTTCAGGAACGCTATCTTCAATCAACTTCTGGATTTGTACTGCTGTTCCAACCCCGGTCATGCAGGTAATGACAATGGCTTTCTGTTTTATTTTTTCAGGATAAATTATCCGATATTCTGTTTGATGCCTGGACCTTAAATTGTCCATAACCTCTTCCAAATATAAATTTTTCATCAACATTTCCCCTGAATGCAAGGCCATCTGTGTCGTCACATTATTAATGATAATAACCGGGCAATTCACTAGATGTTTAACATGGGAGTAGATGTCTGTTAAGGACCCCATATCCACGAGAATGACCAAGCCTTTTGAGACATCATTATTTTCAATATAATGGATAACTTTTTCGGAAATCTCTTTCACATCAATGTCAATCGGCATATCAAAGGCTTCAAAAATATTCATTCCCAACATCCTATTGACCACATTGGAAATACTGCTGGCCGTGGCGTAGCCATGTGCCAAAATCAGCCCTCTCGCGTGACTCTGGCTGGTATCAATCCTCAGACTTTTCAGGTAAAAAGTAAGGAAAATTTCATCGTCTATTGTTAAATGGATATCCATTTTACTTTCAATTAAGGTGACCAACCGCTTGGATAATTGGTATTCTTCCTGATAATGCGTTAACACATATTGGTGCAGTTCATGGCGAAGATTGTGATAATGTTCATTCGCTGCCCATTCATCATCATCTTTATAAAATAAAAAGTAGGAAATGGCAAAAATACTGTTTCCATTAAATTTCACATGGTAATTGTTTTCGATATAGCGAAAAATATCCTGGACGCTTGCTGTCGTAAACTGCATGGTGACATTATCATTTTGGCTGCGGTTAAAAATCAGCTTGTCCAATAAGACGTTTATTTCCTGATAAACAGAGTCTTCAAATAGTGTGTGTGCCAGTTTATTCAGCTTCAATTTTTCAAACTGCCCATAAATCTGCCGATAGGTGGAACTAATCAGTTCGATTAACAGCTTATCTTTTTTAAAAAGCTGCATGAGCTTCATGTCCGGCCTTATTTCGATGTCCTGATTTTGCTTGATTCTCGTTTCGGTAAGTGCGGCCGCCACCTTTAAAATTTTTTCCGGCAGGTCCTTTAAATTAATCAAAACCACATCTTGATTGCGTTTCTTCATATAGGCGGTGGCGCAGATATATTTAATCGTGTTTTGCAATTCGCCAACGTTACCGGTAAACGGATAATCCTGCAAAAGATCAATAACCCGCTTCGATATTTTAATATTTTTGTCCAGAAGCTTGCTTTCATTTAATAAAAACTGATAGATAAATTGCTGCTTCTCCCGAACATCCCGTTCATTAAGACCCGGCAGCGTGACAACAATCGGAATCCTCCGCAAAAAGGTTTCAAGAAAATACTGGTTCAGATTTTCCGTTGTAGCAAAAATCAATCGGACATTCGCCTGATGCCAGCCATCACTTTCACCCATTCGCCTGAAAAGCCCCTGATCCATAAAGGTAAATAATTTCTCCTGCCCCTCTTTGTCTAAACGGTGTACCTCATCTAGGAAGAGGATGCCGCCATCGGCTGCATCAAGCACACCTGCCTTCGTTCTCTCCGCACCCGTAAACGCCCCTTTCACATAACCGAACAAATTGCTGGAAAGCAATTCAGGATTATTAAAGTACTGGGCACAGTTAAAATCGACAAAAGGAGCATCAGCAGGCAGAATCCCGCTCTCTATACTATATTGATGGATCAATCTTGCCAAAAAACTCTTGCCAACCCCTGTCGGACCACCAATCAAGATGGGCAGCCCATTGGATGGATAAAAGACTGAGGTCTTAATTTGGGTAATCGCCTGCTTCAGGCTGAACTCCGAACCAATTAATTTTGAAAAAATATCCTCATCATTCCTGCCCTTAGGCGACAAAGAAAAAAGGTGCTCGAAACTATTAAAAATTGTTTCGGATACGGTGAAGTATTTTTCTTCAAATGCAGCCCGATGCAGGAAATAAACAGGCCGTGTATTAATTTTGATGACGGCTCCTTCTTCTACCATCTGATTCAAATAATGACTGATGGTATTTCGCTTTACATCAAATCGAGAAGACATTTCGGCCGCCGTATACTCAGATGGATCCAGCTCAGAATGGAAAAGAGCTGTTTTTTCTGACAAATAAGCCAGCAATTCATCCTTTAACATTTCATCACCTGCTTCTATTGTTGCCAAATTTCTAGATTACCTATATGCCCTGCTTAATAATGAATGCCGAATCCAAAAGAACCATCAAGCAGGCAAATTCCAGCTGAATATTCCGCTGCCGTACGAAAGGCTTCGCTGATTTGGGCTTCTCCAGGAACCGATTCTCTGTTCCACCCCGTTTGTAAAAGGCTGATCATAAAGGCTGTGCAATAGGCATCCCCTGCCCCCATTGTATCCTTAACTTGACTTAAATACTGCACATGTCCTTCATATTTCCGATTATTAGCATAAAAATAAGGCGACTCGCTGCCACGCGTTACTAAAATATATGATACTCCCTGTTCCGTGCATCTTTCAACCAGCCGGTTTATTTCCGTTTCCGGATCACCAGAGCAAGAAAATACAGCAAAATCGATGTGTGGGGCAACTAGTTTTAGATATTCATCGGTCCGATACTTGGCGGGATCCGAAAAGTCAAATGACCGAAGAATGGGAAGACCGGCGAGCTTTGGCAGCTGGGGCTCCGTTGCTGCATGACACCCGGAATGAATAAGGGCAAAATGGGCTAAGTAGCGAAGGACGCTCTCGTTTAAATGGATAGGCCTTCTTGTTCCCCGCTCCGAAGAGATGAAGGTTCTGTCGCCATCTTCTAACGCAACATTTGCCTTTTCTGTTCTTGCATCTTCCGGCATAGTGCAGAAGGATAGGTCAAGTCCAATTTTCTCTAATGTCGATTGGATATATCGGCCTTCCTCATCATGGCCAAATTCGCCTAGATAAGCGGAATCGACTCCGTTCTTTGACGCATTAACGGCAAAGTTAAGGGCATTGCCGCCTGGATACATAATTTTTTGATTAACATATCGATCTACTACATTATCACCATATCCAATTACTTTTATGGACATTGATTCTACACCCTTTCTATTTAAAGCTCTATTAAACTTGTTTGTTGCTATCCGGTGCATCCCGGAGAGCCTCCCGGCGCTAGGGAGTTCTTTAACAGAGTCATTTTTAAAAAGGGACATCAAATAGACTTGATGTCCCATAAACATTTTAGTATTGAAGAACTCTGTAATAACGACGTGTTTCCAGCGGGTGATTCCGAAGGTGTTCAAGGTGTACACTGACTCGTCCTAGCACAGCCCACATAACAGGAGGGGCAAAGAAGGCACGGAATTCCTCGCTGATTCCCGGAAGCTCATAGTCCTTAGTGTCAAAGACATTGAATTTATCGGTAACTTGGACAGCAAATCTCTCGACACGCTCATCAAGCGGACGTGTATCCCCTTCTGTTTTTAAAAGGGTTACACAGACATCCTTTTCGACGAGTTCCAGCGTGCCGTGGAAAAATTCCGGGGAACTGACCGATTTGGTTCTAAGCCACTGGGATTCTTCCAGTACACACATCGAATAAGAATAGGTAATGCCCCACATATTTCCGGAGCCAACCCAGATTTGATAAGGTTCATTCTGATATTTCTCAGCATATGCTAATGCTTTTTCATCGGCCTGCTTCCGTACCTGATTCAAGGCATTTGGCAGTAATCCCAGCTCCTCGACAAATTGGTCATAGTCAGGAAAATCGCCATGATTCCTTAGCAGACGTGCTACCAATATATATAGCATCATTTCCTGCGGCCTACCATCAGTATGATAGACAATAGGGTAGGTCGCCAACTCAGCTAATGGCGTATTCGGGCTTCCCACGATCCCGATTGTTCTTACCCCTCTTGCATTCAAATATTTTACTGCCTCAATAGTTTCTGGAGTATCACCGGACTTGGAAAATAAAATCGCGATTGACTTTTCATTAAGTTGCTTATGTCCAGTTAAAATTAGCTCTGCCGAAATCCGCATGTAAACAGGAATATTGGAAATCGTTTCAATCATATATTCAAACGGCTGCATTAACGCCACTGAACCGCCTGATGCCGTAAAAAAGATATTTTCATAGCCTTCATTAGAAATTTCATCAGCTATTTTCTCAATTTCAGCCTTCAGCCCATAAACAAGGCTTCCCCGTTCCAACATTTCTTTTTCATCAAATTTAAGCATGATTACGCCTCCTAGATATTTCTAAACTTTATACAAGGAATCCAGCCCAAGCACCGATAATGCCAAGAACAAAAATGCCCGTTAAGATATAAGTCACCTTCACACCTTTTTTCAACAGCCAATAAACGATTACAACCGCTAGGAGCGATAACATTCCTGGTACGATATTATCAATAATTTGCTGTACCTTTTGGGCATCATCGCCCTTTCCTATCTTCCCCCCTACATGCAGCGTAACCATACTGGCCGTCATCCCGCCAATCACCATCAAACCAAGAATGGAGGCAGCATAGGTAAGGTTGGACATGAGACCGGACTTCTCAATATTTTGTAATAATTTCGTACCAAACTTATATCCGCCGAATGTACAAAGATATCGAATGATATAATGCGGAATATTGAATAATAAAACAAATAACAGCGGTCCCAAGATACTGCCTTTAAGGGCCAAGGCTGTCCCCACACCGGTGGCTAAAACCCTTAAGGTTCCCCAGAAAAACGAATCGCCGATCCCTGCAATTGGTCCCATTAACGCTGTTTTAATATTACTGATGGAAGTAGCGTCAAAATCCTTGTTATTGGCGTTCTTTTCTTCCATCGAGGCTGTAATCCCCAGAATGAGAGTGGCAAGATAAGGAGTGGTATTAAAGAATTCCAGATGTCTTTTTGCTGCTGCTGCACGGTCTTCTTTCTTCTTATAGAGCTTATTGATCACCGGAAGCATGGAAAAGGCAAAGCCCATATGCTGCTGACGCTCAAAATTCCATGACCATTCCATTGCCAGCGAGCGCCAAAAAACACTGCGTAAATCCTTTTTTGTCAGCTTCGATTCAAGCTCTTCAGAAATCTTCGTCATCTGCCGCAACCTCCTTAAAATGTGCTCCTCTAAATTTATTGTCAATCGAGACAAGAATGTAAGCGAGAATACCGGCGAAAATCGCAATTCCTAATACAGGAACTTGTAAATAGGCAAAGAGTGCAAATCCAAGCAGAAGGTATACCACAAACTCTTTTTTCAAAATCATTTGCAGCAACAATCCAAATCCTAATGCCGGCAAGATTCCTGTTGCAATGGTGATGCCGGTTTGCACAAAGGTTGGAATATGGTTTAAAAGTGATTCCATTGCCGGGCTGCCCAGATAGAAAGCGATACCGACCAGAATTCCCCTCGGGATACTCTTAATCACGATCCCTCCGATAATATGCATGCGGGCGATTCCCTTTAAATCGCCTTCCTCAGCGTACCGGTCAGCTTTACGGGCAAACATCGGCAATACAAAAATGGTAAGCAAATTATCAAGAATCAAGAATAAGGCCGCAATCGGGAAGGCAAGGGCTAAAGCCACATCTGGTCCTTTGCCGGTGGCAATGGCGAACGCTGTTCCCAAGATACCTCCAGACACTGTATCAGGCGGACGAGCCGCTCCGATGGTAAACGCCCCGATAAATGCTAGCTCAAGCGTAGCACCCATAATAATACCGGTCTTAAGATCACCCATTACCAAACCAACTAAAACCCCGGCTACAATCGGGCGTGATAATAGATTTGTTCCCAAACACCATTCAAATACTACCAGCATTGTTACAAGTGCGATGAGGATGGATTGTAGTAACATAGTTTTCCTCTCCCAGTTCTATTTTTTTATACCATTGAGAACATTTTTTGCATTTATTTTCTTGTCAGTTGGCACTTGCCGAATTTCTACTTCTACATTTGCATCTATCAATTTGTGCAACAACTCTTCTTCATACGGTAAAATATTGATGGTCTGCGAAATCGCCCTGGTTCCCTCCTTTGCCTTTACTCCGCCTAAGTTAATCGAGGTAATGTCCTCCACTGCCGTTGCCAATTTATATCCATCTTCAATCGAGCCAACCACGATAAACAATTTATATTTATCCGTGACCCCGCTAAGAATGGAATCAATGGAGTCTTGGATATTTTTGATCACGAGTCTGACACCGTGAGGTTTTGCTAACTTTAAGGTCGTTTTATGAATTTCATCGTTTACCACATCATCATTGGCAATAAGAATGCAATCTGCGCCAAGGGTATTGGTCCAAGAAAAAGCAACTTGCCCGTGTAATAATCGATGGTCCACTCGTAATAATTTAATCATTTCCAATCCCTGCCTCTAAAAATTTTCCTCTTCTAATGATTGCGCTAACATAATGAGTTCATTACAGTACTGGATAGAAGAACAGCCCTTGACAAGTGCATCTTTCAACCATGTTTTAGTATCCAGGTCTTGGTTATAGCTGCTTACCAATTCAATCAATAATGGTAAATTCAAACCTGACACCAGATGAATACGTTCATCAGAAAGGTGTTTCATAAATTCATTGTTTACGCTTCCACCAAAAATATCAGTAATTACGATTAATTCTTCATTTGCTGGTAAGGATGCTATGACCTCCTTAACAGCCTTTTTCAAGTCAAAATTTTTATCTACATATGCACAAAGTGTCGAGACATTGGATTGTTCTCCCATAATGAGGGTTAATGAACCCTTGATCCCATCAGCGAAGGACCCATGACTGGCCAGCAAAAAGTGCCGCATCCCCTTTCCTCCTTTCCTGACATTTTTTTATTTGGTATTTCTATCTTTTATAGATGCAAGAAGTGTGCCAAGATAGTGCTTTCATTTTTATCCGCTTAAAAACCCTGATTCTCTGCGGTCTGCCTCTTTTGTCTTTCTACTGGGATTGACACTAATTAATCCCTCTTTGACACTAAAGGTGATGCTGTACGTTAAACCTTGCTGCCTAAAACTTTATCGAAGTCTGCAAATACGGGAACCCCAAGGTCAATGCCCCGGCCTCCACTAATTCTGTAAGATAAAATTTGGAGCGGAATGGCCAAGAGCAATGGGCTCATTAATTCACTTAGTCCCAGCCCTAAGGACAAGGTTTTCGAATCGGAATCTTCTTCTTCGGATGAAATGGTAAAGCAATGCTCCGTATATGGCAGGAAATATTGTTTTAATTTCCCTGACCGGACTGCCAGATGGCTTTTTGTATGAAGAAAAATGAATCCATACGACTCGTTCACTTCTAAAAAGGGACCGTGCATAAAGGCTTCCAATTCAAATCCTTGCGATGGGACACGGATGGTTTCGGTAAATTTTGTTTCACCCTCTTTTGCTGTACCGACTGTCGGGCCATAGCCGAGGATGGAGAAGCGTGGAATAGCATTCAGTTCCTCGGCGTGCTGCAGATAAAAACTCTCCGTTTTTTCAATAACAGACGGAATAAATTCTATTACCCTAGCAAACTCTTCGATTTCCTTTGCAGCCGCTGCCTCGGTTAATTCCTCTAATGCTATTCCTGCGGTTATGCCCATTAACATCGAGGTTAAGACCGTCGCAGTAAATCCTTTGGTTACAAAGCCGACCTTTTCAACCCCGCAGCCAATCTCGATAGCCGAATCTCCATACGCTGTAATCGGGCTATCCAGGTTTGCGGTCAAGACAGCTGTTGGAACCCGTCCCTCAGCCCTGACCTTTTTGATAGCTTCAATAGTGGAATGACTGTGCCCAGATTGGGAAACAGCAAGGATAAAATCAATACTCGGCTTTAATTTCCCATAATGAGTAAAGTTGAACGGCTCTTGTATTTCGATGGTAATCCCCGCTGCCTTTTCCATGTAATACTTAGCACTCTGCATGGCATTGGCACTGGATCCTGTGGCAAGCACCAGCCAGGTTTTGGGATTATTAGCCTCCATCAATTCCTTGAAGGGAAAAAGTTTTTCCTTATAGTTCGTTAATATTTCCTGGCATACTTCGTGTTCCTCCTGTACATAGGTCATCATCGTTTCTTTCAAAATGATCATCCTCCTTCGATTCCTGCCCTTTTATAATGCAAAAGGCGTGCCAACTTAGTGGCACGCCCAATTTTTCTTTAAAACCTTGCATGATTACTTGCCTAAGCAGGAATTACACTTAGTTTCCACAAGGTTGTTTTGACACTATATATGCTTTCTTTGACACTAAGAGTCCATGATGACGATTTTACACGCCGTTCCTGTCACTCCTGGTGCTTCCTCACTAAATGGATAACTGCTTTGCAAGCTCAATTAAGTTCCGATCAAGTTTGCGTGGTTGTTTTAGGACTTCAATAATTCCATTTTCGGTTATTTTATTATCAACAATTCCGACTGCCAGGCCGCTTTTTCCTTCAATCAGTAACTCTACTGCCCTAGCGCCCAATATGCTGGCAAGTGTGCGATCCCGTGCGGTAGGCTTACCCCCTCGTTGAATATGGCCAAGGACTGAGACGCGAGAATGAAAATCGTCTAGTTGGTTTAATTGCTCCGAAACGTCGTACGCAGAACCAGTTCCCTCTGCGACAATAATGATACTATGCTTTTTTCCACGTTCCCTTCCCTTATTCAAGCGATCAGCAATTTCCTTGATGTCATAAGGTTCTTCCGGAATCAGAATGGCTTCTGCCCCGCCTGCCAACCCTGTCCATAAGGCAACGTCTCCGGCATTTCTCCCCATGACCTCTACAATAAATGTCCGTTCATGGCTTGATGCGGTATCCCGCAGTTTGTCAAGGCAATCAAGAATGGTATTGATTGCCGTATCAAAACCAATGGTAAAGTCTGTCCCAGGAATATCGTTGTCAATTGTTCCAGGCAGCCCGATAGCAGGAAACCCTCTTTTTGTAAGGGCCTCAGCACCACGATAGGAGCCGTCCCCACCAATAACGACCAGCGCTTCAATTCCTAATTTCTCTAACTGGTAAATGGCTCTTAATTGATTCTCTTCCTCTGAAAATTCCGGGAAGCGCGCAGAATATAGTAATGTACCTCCCCGCTGCAAATAATCGCCGACATCGCCCAATTCAAATTTCTTCATGTCTCCTTCAACGAGCCCCAGGAAGCCCCTTTTTACACCGTAAACCTCTAAACCCTCATAAATTCCTTTTCTCACTACTGCCCGAATGGCCGCATTCATTCCTGGAGAATCGCCGCCGCTTGTTAAAACTGCAATTTTTTTTATCATAGAAAGTCGTCCCCTAATCCATTTATTTTTTTCGTAAGGGCTTTCCACCTTAGTTACCTGTGGTAAATTACCTATGGTAATAAAATATCATGACAGGTAATTAGAAATCAATTGTTTTCTCAGGCCTTTTCCACAAAAAGAAAAAGCGATCACTAGGTGACGGCTTTTTCTTTTTAGAGATTTAGACTGTTATACTTTTTACCAATGAAAAAACTTCCTCATTTAGTGGATACCGCCTGCCGCCTTCCCTAGATATATAGAGAGAGGATGCAGCATTTCCAAAGGCCATGCACTTTTCAATATCCCAGCCCTTTGTAAAACCATAGAGAAATCCGCCATTAAAGACATCTCCTGCGCCCACTGTATCATAAACCTCTGTTGGAAAAGCAGGCACCCAAACCCCTCTCCCTTCATGCAGTGCATAACTACCTCTTCCACCACACTTGATAATAACTAGCTTCGGACCATAGTTTACTAGAGTTTGGGCTGCCGCCTCAATCGTGGTTTCCCCCGATATAACTAAGGCTTCATCAGAGTTTGGTAGAAAGATTGAGGTCTCGCCCAACAGCTTATGCAGTCCAGCAATGGTTGAAGGCTGCCAATTATTCGGGTCCCAACCGGTATCAAGCAGGGTCAACTTACCTTCATCTCTTGCCCTTTGGAAGATGGATACCGCTCCATCCATGGTAAAGGATGGAAGGCAAAATAGTCCCACAAGGCATAAGACTCCACAAGATGAGAGACTAGACCAATACCTTTCTACAAGTTTTTCATCATATTCCCCCAAACAAGAGAAATCCGAAATAAATGACCGCTCCCCATCGTCACGTACAAAGCCAACAGTAATCCCGGTCGTCCCACCTTTTGATACTTTGACCGAAGAAAGTTCCACTCCAGCTGCTTCCAATTCACTCGTAATCAGCCTGCCAAATTGATCATTGCCCACGTTTCCTACTACAACAGGCGGCAGACCCAGATAACCCAAGGCTAGTGCCAAATAACCTGCCTGACCTGATGCCACTACTGTATAGTTCTTCCCCGACCTTTCGTGTCCCCAATCAGGGATAGCATTAACCCCGCGTATAATCAGGTCAATGTTTAGATTACCGGTAACAGCGATCTTTAAGTCCTTTCCTGATAGCACCTTTGACACGTGGATCCCCCCTTATTCCTATTTATTCACCCATTATGTGGATCATAATTTCTCGATAAAGGGGGCCATCCAGCTCCACTAAATAGATTGTTTGACGTCCGCCTCTTACCATCTTTCCATTATCGATTGGAAAAGCAGTCTGCATTCCCAGCAGGGCTCCTCTAAGGTGGGAAGGAGCATTAACCGCCATTTGCCCGTCTGAGTGAAGAAAACGTGCGTGACGATAATTCTGTCCTGCTGGGACAAGCCGGAAAAGCATTTCTGAGATATCATCCTCTAAATCCTCGAGTCCTTCGTTAACCGTAATCGCAGTAGTAGTATGCTTTGTTGTAACATAAACGACACCCGATACTATACCGGAGGATTCAGCCGTTGTTCTTACCAAATCTGTAATATCAATAAATTCAGTATCCTTCGTAGTTTGAACACCAATAGTTTTAAGGATGGACTTCATACCTTTTACCCCTCCAATTTCAATAGTCTTACTGCATTGTCATGAAATATTTTCTTTTCAAGGCTTTTCCTGAACCCAAGTTCTTTAACAGCCCCAACTACTCGTTTTGGATCAACACGGGGATAGTTGGAACCGAATAGGACTTGTTGATGCAAGCTTCGATCAAATGTTTCAAGGCCAATCTCCTTCTCGACTACATGACGAAGGGATTCGGGCGGAGTACCGCTAAACAAAATAGATGTGTCTAGATAGACGTTCCGAAATTTAAGGGCGAGCATTAATGCTTCTGTCACCCAAGGCCAGCCAAAATGAGCAATAATGATTTTCAGGTTTGGAAAGCGATGGATGATTCTTTCCAACAGGATTGGCCGGGCTAATTCGGCTCTGCCGATTGGTGACCAGCTCATCCCACAATGGAGGAGGACAGGTATATCTAACTCCTCACATAATTGGAATAATGGATTAATATATTCCTCATCGTGCAAGTCAAATCCTTGCAGAGATGGATCTAATTTTAAACCGCGAAGACCATAACCCTTTACTGCCTTTTCAAGATCCTTAAGGGCATCAGGGTGGCGGGGGTCTACTGATGCAAAGCCAATAAAGCGGTTACTTTTTTCTATTAAGTCAACTATTTGCTCATTAGAAACAACTTTGCAGCCGTGTGTGGTCGTACAATCGACCGGCAGCAGCACGGCTTGATCAATCCCTGCTTCGTCCAATTGGTGGATAAATGTTTCCAGCGGCTGCGGCGAGACATAGAAACCAAAGACATCGCGTACGGCTCGAGTTAGGTTTGGGTCCCCATCATATAAGTCGGCAACCTGAACCGGGTGAGTGTGAATATCAATCATGAATTTTCTCTCCTTTAGCGGACGCTGGCCGCGTAATATTTTTATAGAGGAAGTACCCCCTTGGGAAAAAACTAGGTCTGGGTGAAGGATCTAACTATGTAGAAAGAGTAAAAAGAAGCGTTTGATTCAAAAAGATATTTTTGTTTGACTAAGCAATCTAATTATTATCACTCCCTTAATTTTAATTTTCAGAAAATTCTTGACGAACTATCTTTGCGGGAATTATAATTTGTTATAACCTGTTATAACATTTGAAAGGGGGAATCGTCAATTTATTTTTTTGAAATTTTAAAATATTCAAAATAGGAGGAGGCTTTTTATGTCGACTATTTCACTTTCTCAATTTGCAGGTATGAATATTCATTACCGAATGTATTCTCTGGATTATTTTTTGGACTCCATGGTACGCTTTGGCATTCAAAATGTTGAGCTGTATGGCGGGTCTCCGCATTTATATTCCGAAACTGCTACCACGGAGCAGATCAAGACAATTCGAAGGTCGATAGAGTCGCGCAATCTGAAACTTGTATGTTATACACCGGAACAAATTACGTATCCATTTAATATTGCTGCAGTCGATAACGATCTTCGGAAGCAGAGTCTTCAATACTTTTTGCGGAATATTGAAATTACAGCCGAATTGGGAACTGATTTAATGCTAGTAAACTCGGGATGGGGTGATTATGGAAGACCTATGGAAGAGGCGTGGAATCGTTCCCGTGAAGGACTGGGGATTTTATCAGAGAAGGCCGGCAAGCTGGGAGTAACACTACTTCTTGAGCCGCTGCAACCCTTTGAAACCAACCTCATTACCAACCTTAAACTCCTCAAGAAAATGCTTGAAGAGATTGATTCCCCGCATATGACCGGGATGATTGATACGGTGGCGATGGCCGTTGCCGGGGATACCATCACAGATTACTTCGAGGCCTTTGGCAATGTGAAACATATCCATTTGATTGATGGCAGTCCATCCGGGCATAAAGCCTGGGGATTGGGGAATTTACCCTTAGATTCCTACCTGGAAGAATTAGTCCAAACCGGATATACCAATTATCTTACCGTCGAACTTGCTGACCCTGCTTATTTGCCTGACCCTGACTCCGCCTTTCTTCAGGCATTGAATACGCTAAAACAAAAATTACAATAAACTGAGACCGAAATAGACGTTGAATGGAATTAAAATTCATGATAACCAGGAGGTTGTTAAATTTGAAAAGGGCTTTGTCGATTCCTATTCTACTTGTAATGATTCTAGCGATGATGTTGGCAGGGTGCTCGAGCAGCACTTCTACGAAAGAGAATAAAGATGGTGTGGTAACTTTAAAACTAGTAAACTACTACGCAGGCTGGCAAGCCGACCTGCTTACTTCATCAATTAATAAATTTATGAAGGCTCATCCAAAGATTAAAATTGAGCAAATCAATGTACCGTATTCCTCTTTTATGCCGAAAATCGAACAGCAGATAGCCACTAAATCCTTACCGGATATTTTATTGATGGATAATACAGACGTCCCAAAATTAGCAGCAACAGGGGCTCTTGAACCATTCGATAATCTGGGAGAAGTCCCAACAGATAAATATTTAGAAGCCCCGCTCTCGACAGGGTTGTATAAAGACAAAGTCTACGCCCTTCCAAGTGGCATTAATACTTTATCTTTAATTTACAACAAAAAGATGTTTGAAGAAGCAGGGATTGAACCTCCTTCGACTTGGGATGAAGTAATGGCAGCTGCTAAAAAGTTTAATAGCGAAAAGGTTCACGGGATTATCTTCTCGGCAATGAATAACGAGGAAGGTTCCTGGCAGTTCCTGCCTATTCTTTGGTCTAACGGCGGCGACTTTGATAGTCTTGACTCTCCAAAATCAGTGGAGGCGCTTGAATTTTGGGTAAGCCTTGTAAAAGAAGGGGTGGCTCCAAAGTCAGTACTGAATTGGTCGCAGGATGACACCGTCCAGCAATTTATTGATGGCAAAGCTGCTATGCTGATTGGGGGCTCATGGGAAACACCTGCACTGAATAATACAAAAGGGTTTGAATATGGGCAGGTCCCAATGCCGACAAAAGAAAAAGGGATGACAGTGATTGGACCACTTGGCGGAGAAGCGTGGGCCATTCCGTCAAGTTCAAAGGAAAAAATGGATGCTTCATGGACCTTTGTAAACTGGATCCAAGGTCATGACCAGCAGATAAAACTAAATGTAGATATGGGCCAGCTATCAGGCTTAAGTTCAGCAACCGACCAAATTGTGCAGGACGTGCCATATTTACAGATCTATGCCGACCTGATCAAAACTGGACGTGCACGATCTGCTTATGGTCCAACCTATCCACAGAAATCAAAAGCACTTTGGACGGCCATTCAATCAGCTATGACTAATCTGCAAACTCCTAAAGAAGCGTTGGAAGAAGCCCAGAAAACGGTTAAGCAAATTAAATAAAGGGTATTAGGGAGGGCTGGATAGCAAAAGCTTTCCTGCCCTCGTACTGATTTTATGGATGAAGGAAGGGGTACTATGGCTTATTCCGATAAGGAATTAAACATGTCTCATATGAAAGGAAACATTCACATGTCCCATGGGATAGGGAAAATTAACAAACGTAAAATATTGCGTTTTTCATTCCTTCTGCCAGCAATCATTTACATAGCATTCGTCTATGTATTGCCAATTGCCTACAATTTACTAATCAGCTTTCAAAACTACTCATTATCAACCATGGTTCGTGGTAATGCAGTTTTTATCGGGTTCAAGAATTATAGTGATGTTTTGAGTAATCCTGTTATGGGTAATACGATCCGCAATACTGCCCTATTTGTATTTTGGTCCATATTAGTACAATTTTCCTGTGGACTTGGACTTGCGCTTTATTTCAACCGCCGTTTCCCGTTAAGCGGATGGATTCGCACCCTTCTTCTATTACCATGGCTGCTGCCGCTGGTCGTCGCTGCAACAGCGTTCCGCTGGATATTAAGTCAAACAAATGGTGTATTGAATGAAATATTGCTATCACTTCATCTCATTCAAGAGCCTGTCGGCTGGCTGGTTACACCGGGGCTGGCATTGATATCCATCATTATGGTGAATATTTGGGCAGGGATCCCATTTAATTTTGTTTTATTATACAGCGGTCTGCAGGAAATACCAAAAGATTACTATGAGGCTGCTAAAATTGATGGGGCTACTCCACTTCAAATATTTTTTAAAATCACATTACCTAGTCTTCGCACAACAATTGGCATTGTTCTAATGCTTGGCTTTATCTATACCATGCAGGTATTCGACCTTGTCTTAGGCTTAACCGGAGGCGGACCAGCAAATTCATCCCAAATCCTTTCGACATTCTCGTACACGCTTTCGTTTACAGATTCTAATTACGGACAAGGGGCTGCTGTCGGTAACATCATGATGGTTGTTATGCTTCTCTTCTCATTGATTTACTTGAGGTATGGCACGAAGGAAAATGATTAGGCGAGGGGAATGAATGAAAATGAAACGAATAAAAAAGGTTTTATTAACAGTCGGTGGGATTATTCTGATGTTCATCATGATTTTTCCACTATATTGGACATTGAAGTCAGCATTGGAAACAGATCAACAAATATTTGCCTCCCCCCCATCATTTATCCCGACAACGCCAACACTCGATGCATTTAGGGAAGCATTGACTTTGCAAGGGCCGAATATACTGACTAGTATTATCATCGCATGTGGAACTGTCATTTTATCTTTATTGATTTCTGCACCTGCAGGATATGCCTTGGCAAAATTTAAGTTTCGCTCTTCCAAGGCCATGCTGTTTAGTGTACTCATGACCCAAATGGTCCCTAGCGTCATTTTAGCCAATGCCTTATACGTTATTTTTCATAAGTTGAATCTGACGAATAATTATCTAGGAATTATTTTGGCTGACTGTTCATTATCCATCCCGTTTAATATTCTTGTATTGCGGACCTTTATGGCAAAAATTCCTGCAGAAATCATCGAAGCTGCGGGTATAGATGGAGCAGGTGAGTGGAAAGTTTTCTTCCGTATCATCCTTCCGGTTTCCAAGTCTGCCCTCATTACAGCTGGGCTTTTTTCTTTCTTGTTTGCCTGGGGGGACTTTTTATTTGCCTTGACCATCATGACAGACAGTGCCATGCAGCCTGTAACGGTTTCGATTTATACGTTTATGGGCGTGTTCACATCTGATTGGAATAAGGTTATGGCAACCGCCGTACTTGCATCTATTCCTGCTGCCGTCCTGCTCATATTTGCACAGCGTTATATTGCAGCTGGTATGACAAACGGCGCAGTCAAAGGGTGATATGGTATAATTTATGAATGAAGTATTTTGGGTAAGGGAGAAATAAAATGATAAACGCAAACTCGAGTATTCCGCTTTATCAGCAGTTAGGCAGCCTGCTCCGTGAACAAATCCGCAGCGGTGAATTAAAAGCAGGCGACCGGATTCCATCAGAAGCAGAATTGGGGAAAATCTATGGAATCAGCCGGATCACCATACGCCAAGCTTTAGCAGACTTAGAAACGGATGGCCTGGTAGAGAAAATCCCTGGTAAAGGAACTTTTATAAAGGATTCCTTCAAGATTAAGGGGCTCTCAAGGCTTTCTGGTTTCAATGAAGTAACAGCAGCAGCAGGGCTGGAAGCCGGCTATCGAATTATTGAAATCAATCCTGAGGCCGTATCAGAAGAGGCAAGAGCGATTCTTCATCTTAATGACCCTACGATATTTTTACTTAAAAGGGGGCTGCTTGCTTCTGGAAAACCAGTTGGAATGCATACTTCATTCATTCCGAATTGGTTAGTCAAAGAAGCCCCTGAATCATTTACGAGCAATGTGCTAGCTCACTCTTCCCTACATGCAACAATTGAAAAAACGGGCGTCATGCTGTACCGGGCTGAAGAAATAATAGAACCATCTAAAGCCAGCAAAGAAAATGCTGAAATCCTGGGTATCAATAAAGATGATCTAACTCTCACGGTGAAAAGGACCATATTTGATTCAGTTGGACGTCCGGTGCTTTATGAGATTGACCATTATAGAAATGATAACTACACCTACAGTATCGAGATATACCGTAACCGGTAAAAGCGTACCAAGTCCTTTTAGTCAGCGAAATATATATGAAAAAGAAGCAGTCGCGATTAAAGCTGACTGCTTCTTTTATTAATATGCTGTCAATTGTTAAACAGAGCACCCTGGAGCCCAAATCCTCAAACAAGTTCAGCTGATTAATCTATTAAAATGGAACCTTTTTGTAATATCTTCTAGTTGTCAGTGGGTGTTCTCTATATTTTTCTAAGTAGCAGCTTACACGCTCAAGCAATGTGGCAAACACAATTGGTGATACATAGCCGCGGAATTCTGGTGAAATGCCTTCTAATTCATAATCTTTCGTATCAAACACAGTCACTTCTTTAGAGAAATTATACGCAAAATTCTCTACTCTGTCTGTTAGTGGACGTGTTTTGTCTTCTCCTTTAAATACGAGAATACTAGTATCTTCCTCAACTAGCTCTAATGTACCATGGAAGAAGTGGGATGCGTGAACCGGGCGTGTTTTGATCCATTGCATTTCTTCTAAGATACACATTCCATAATAATGAACCTGTGGCCAAGCAACTCCGGATCCGGAAAGAATGTGGTAAGGTGTGTCTTGATGCTTTAATGCAAAGGCATTTGCTCTTTCTTCCGTTGCTTCTTTTACCTTTAATAATGCTTCAGGAAGGTTTTTCAATTCCTCAGCAAACTGTTCGTATTGAGGGAATTCATTACGCTTGTACATTAAGCGGAAAGCCAATAAGTATGACTGGATGTAAAAAGACTCACACGATGTATCATCTTCGGCAAAGTTTACAAAGGTATAATCAGTTATTTCTGCTAATGGAGTCCCCGCATGGCCAACAAGGCTGATGGTGGTTGCACCTTTTTCCTTCGCCCATTTTGCTACTTCTACTGTTTCCTTTGTTGTCCCGGAAAGGGAAGGCAGAATGACTAAAGACTTCTCGCTAAAATGGTTATGATCCATCAAAATCAATTCTGATGAAATTTCTGTAAATACCGGCAGAGTTGAGTGGGTTTTTAAAATAAACTCAGCTGGCTCCATCAAAATAACAGCGCCACCTGTACCAACGAAAAATACGTTATCGATTCCTTTTTCTACAGCCTCATCAATGGCTTTTTCAAATCCATCTCTTAATGATACTGCACCATTTTGGATCTTTAAAAATCTTTCTACATCAAAGTTAAACATATTCTTCGCCTCCATTAGAAATTGGTTATTACCATTGGTAAGTTACCTCTGGTCATAATATATCATGGCCGGGAAAAGAAAATCAATAACTTTTTTCAAAAATTTTAAACTAGGGGAAGTTTCTGAAACTTTTCAATGTAATTAGACAGCTGGATCAAAACGATCCAGCCATGTTCCTATATCTCATTAGGCCGGTAGACTTCACTTTCAAACCGTGCCTTATATCCTGGGTATCTGGATTTGACAAATTCAAATGGAGCCCCGTCCTCCGTAAATCCAAGACTCTGAAATAATACAATGGGACTGTCCTTCTCAATGTTTAGGTAGACAGACTCCCTCATATTTGCCTTTTTCACTTCAATTGACCGCTTGGCCTTATGAATCGTAATGCCGCATGTATTAAGAAATGAATACAAAGATAGATCGGAAAAATCCGCATGAAATAATTCAGGGCAAATATTTAATGGAATATAGCTGCTAACTAAACAAATTGGTTCTTCGTCGACAAATCTCAACCGTTCTAATAAAAATACTTCTGCGTCAGCAGGAATCCCAAGCATTTCTGAAACATCAGGAGGTGCTGGTTTAATAATTTGCTGAAGTACCCTGGAAGTTGGCTTTTTATTTTGCCGGCTCGCATCCTCATGAAATCCGATAAATGAATGCATTTCATGGTCAGTATATTTTTTCTTTTCAGCAATAAATGTCCCCTTGCCGGGAAGACGAACGAGTTCACCCGCCTGCTCAAGTTCCTCTAATGCCCTTCTTACAGTTGGCCTGCTGACGCCAAACAAATCACATAATTCCCGTTCAGAAGGAATAGGTGTGAGCGGAGAGAGATCCTTAAATTGGTTTAATATCTTTTCTTGCAACTGCTGGTATAGCGGCGGTGATAAACTGCCCTTCTCTAAATCCATATTCTTATCCATATAATGTTCAATTCCTTTTATATTAGTAAGTTACCATTGGTAATTCTTAGATAACTATTATCATACTACTTTCGAGAATTTGTTACAACCGGTTCCAATGGAAATCGTTTACATTTCTAAAAATAAAAAAATGTTTGACAAATTAATATTACCACTGGTAAGATTCTCTCATAATATTTTAAATTCTTGTACAGGGGGTAGAAAGGCTTAGATTAATAATTATCTATGATAGCGCTATCATAGTAAGATTTTTTTGGGGGGGAAAATGATGATTGTTGGTATCGGCGATAACTGTATAGACCATTACTTGCCGCCAATTGCTTTGAAGTTTACAGGCGGTAATGTAGTCAATCTAGTTGCAAACCTGGTAAAACATGGGCAAAACGCTTTATACATTGGAACTGTTGGAAAGGATGAACGAGGAGATACGATTATTTCTACTCTTCGCGACGAAGGGATTCTTACAGATTATATAGCCCAGGTGGATGGTTGCACAGGTCTTACGGAGATTGCGCTGGAAAATGGTGATTACGTTATTAAGTATGAGGAGTACGGGGTCAGCAACTCCTATTATCTGACAGATACTATTTTTGAGTATTTGCGAAAAAACGCTACATTGATTCATCTATCCCTTACAGGTAAGGCGGTGGAACTAATCCAGCAACTGAAGGATTTACATATTCCCCTTTCCTGTGATATCAGCCATTTTTACCACGATCAAGATCGTAAGTATTGGGCTGAGCTGCTGCCATATTTGGACTATGTATTTATTTCTGCCGGTTCAGTCCAAACAGAGGAGCAGATTTATGACTTGATTAACGAGATTGCTAGTTTCGGACCAAAATATGTGGTGGCGACACGGGGATCAAAAGGCTGCATTGCCTATCACGACAAAGAGTATTTCTCCTATAACTCGGTTATTTCCACCTCTGAGGTAGTTGACCCCCTTGGGGCAGGCGATGCCTTCCTATCCGGGTTCCTTTATTCGGCAGTAAATTCTGCTAACAATCTAAAAGACCATGTGCAACAGGGAAGCAAGTGGGCTGCTGAGGCATGCAGCCACTATGGTGCATGGTAAGCCCTGTTAAAAAAGTATCTTTCAACATGAAGTCACACCTAGAGAGCACGTAAACTACTCTAAGGAGGCATATATATGGGTCAAAGAAAGCCATCAACTCATTTAAAAAAAGATAGTGTTTCATTATTAGGTGCATTAGCCTTATCCGCCGCATTTATGGGACCAGCGGTTAGTATTTTCTTTAATATGGTGCCGGCGGCCAATTCTGCTGGAAAAGCATTTCCTTTATCGTTTGTTATTTCAATGATTGCCGTCCTTTTTATTGCCAATAGTGTCATTCAATTCTCAAAAAAGGTAAATGGAGCAAGCTTTGCTTTTTCTTATACCTCTAAAGGTGTTGGTCCAAAGACTGGCTTTAAGTCAGGCTGGATTTTACTATTCGCTTACGCCATGATATCTCCCATTACCTACGCTGGATTTGGCGTCATGCTGTCAGAATTTTTAAGCCGCCAATTCGATGTACATATCTCTTGGGTGGTATTCTTTGTCATCATAGGAGCAGTCATCAGCGGACTTTCTTATTTTGGTGTTAATCACTCAACCAACACCACTTTGATCTTCCTAATATTAGAACTAATCGTTATTCTCCTTCTTTGTGCTTCTGTTCTTATTAATGGTAATAACAGTGCTGAACCATTCATGATGTCAAGCGCTTCTCACGGATTTTCGTCGATTGGGTTGGGAATGGTTTTCGGAATCTTGTCCTTCACCGGATTTGAAGCAGCTGCTAACTTAGGTGAAGAAACGATAAATGCCAACAAGACAATTCCAAGAGCAATCACCATCTCTGTCATCATGATTGGTCTACTATATGTGCTAGGTGCATATGTTGCAGATATTGCTTTCAACGGGGATGCGGAGGCACTAGCAAATAATGCTTCTCCTTTCGATACCATTGCTCGTAATTTCTGGGGCAACAATTTTGCTTGGTTAATTAGTTTAACAGCACTAAATAGTGTATTTGCTAACGCAGTTGCAGGTCAAACCTCTATCGTACGTAACTTGTTCTCTTTGGGACGTGCAGGGATTCTACCTCGTTTTATCGGTCATACTAACCACAATGGTGTTCCTGTGAACGCAATCGTATTTGACTACATTCTTTCCATGATCTTAGGTGGCGCAGTCGGTATCTGGTTAGGCGGATGGGGAGTCTGGAATTTCCTCGGCGGTATGATGTCACTGGGATTAATCATTGTTTATTCGCTAGTCACTATTTCTCTTCCGATATTTTACAAGCGTAATTATCCGGAGGAGTTTTCAAAAACAAAGCACTTGCTTTTCCCGATTATCGGAATCTTGCTATTAGCTCTTCCACTATACACAAGTATTTATCCGGCTCCTGAATTTCCTTTTAACCTTGCACCATATATTATCATCACATGGGTGATCATTGGGGCTGTTTATCTAAGAATTATGCAGAAAAAGCGTGCAGATATCGTGGAGAAGTTCGGCTCCACTTTCGGAGACGAAAAAAGCGCTTAACAAACACTTCTTGCTCTGAAAAGAAAAATCGGGCAAAAATCGTTGGAAACGGGACAGTTCTCATCCCTTTAAATTTGATGTAAAAAGAACTCCTCCCATTTTAAGAGAGAAGTATCTTTTTTCTTCATTGTAGTCCCCGCGGAGTCTTTAGATTCCGCGGGTTTATCTGTTTATTCCGCGGGTCTCTTGGTTTTTTCCGCGGGTTTGGGCATTATTCCCGCTAAGTTTCCGATTATTCCCGCGGACTCATTTTTAGTGTCTCTTTCTCCGCTTCAAGCCTAGTAGAATCTATATTCCGACCTTTATTCCTTAACGCGATCCATCATAAACTTATATCTTAAGACAGCGGCAAGCCCCGCTCCATGTTTGAAATCCCCGTTGATCATCAGTTCCTTCAATTCTTCCATCTTGATATAATGAAGTTCTATTTGCTCGCTGTTTTCTAACTTTTGCTCGGTTGGGGTTAAGCTGGCGGCCGCGAATAAGAAAATTTCCTCTGTTGTTGAGCCGGGGGAAGGATAAAAGCTCCCTAATTCCAGCCAATGCTCAGCGACAAAGCCAGTTTCCTCCTCCAGCTCTTTTTTAGCCACCTCAAGTGGTAAAGCGCCCTCTTGATCAATCATCCCGGCCGGTAGTTCCCACTCCCAGCTATTGATGGCATGACGGTATTGTTTTAAACAGATGACTTCCTGATTTTCCGTAATCGGAAGGATACAGACTCCATTGGCAAAATTCAGATAGGAAAAAGTCTTTTCCTCTCCATTTGGAAGTTCGACCTCATCAATTAAACATTCAAAGCGGTCTACCTTTATTTTACTAGAGCTAATAATATTCCAGGTCAATTCGCTCACCTCTTTCATTTAATAAAAACTTCTCCCAATAGTATGAAGCAAAGAATTCAAATTTGTTGTCCAGTGTTATCTAGCGGTGGCAGGTTCTTGTATGTCAATTCGGTCCAAATACTGTCGATCCTCATATACGACCTTCAATATTACCCTTTAAGTCTATTCTAATAGTTTAGATATTTTATGTTAATAGAAATTTGAAAACTCTCATAAATTAAGATACCCCAAAATTGGAACACAAGGCAGCCAATCCCATACTTATTCCAAATTAGAGTGATCGGTTCCCAGCCCCATAGAAAAAGACCTACTCAAATGAATGAGTAGATCTCTTCCTCAATAAAAACAAGCTGATTTTCCCAATAATTGTATTCATTACAGCTTCGCGTCCTATGCCAATATAGATACTGGCATCATAGAACCTTTTCCCTTTTGGTTGAAAATAAAGGCATGATGGGTAATGCAACGGCCTTCCTTTTACCAATTGAATAAATCAGCCATACTTGAATGATTGAACCAACTCAATATTTTATTGACTTACGGTACCTGTTACTTGGTTATCAAGGAGCCTTTGTTTTTTGGCCTTCCTGAAATGGAATAATTCATAAAAGGTAGGAATGACAAGCAGCGTTAACAGGGTAGACACGATGAGTCCAAAAATGACGACCACTGCAAGTCCCTTTGAAACAAGATTTAAACTCATCGCCGATTCATGTGTAATTAGAAGCGGAAGCATGGCAAATACAGTGGCAAGAGCTGTCATAAGAATTGGCCGTAGACGTACAGTTCCAGCTTCCATTATCGCTTCACGAATACTCATTTTATCCTCATTGTGACGGATACGATCAACCAGCACAATGGCATTTGTTACAACAATTCCAACCAACATCAGCATGCCGATACCAGAAGAGATATTAATGCTGGAGTGAGTAATCACCAATCCTAATAGTGAACCAATAGCAGCAAGCGGCAGGGAAATCAAAATGGCTATGCTGGCACGGAACGACTTTAAAGTAACAAGCAAGATCATAAACACAATTCCAATTGAGAACATGGCAAGCTTGCCCAATTCTACTAAATCATCCGAGGACTGCATAGCAGAACCGGTGATTTCGGCGCTTGTTTCTTTTCCCAATATATGATTTTTATCCCAAGCAGCGATCTGTTGTTGAATCTTGCCAGTCACATCGACCATTTTGTCCGGATCAACAGAAGCACTTACTTGAAGATAATGATGGTTTTCTTTTGAATAGATGGTTCCTTTCTGCTTACTTTCTTCTATCTTAGCAATGCTTGATAAAGCAACCGGCCCATCAGGGGTCATAAGTTGCAGATCCTTAAAATCATCCGCCGTTTGGATTTCTTTTAATGCTCCCAATTTAACGGTAGTGGACCGTCCATCTATTTTGATGCTGCCAATTGCAGCAGGCTTAATCATGGCATGGATGGACTGGGCGATTTCCTGTGCGTTGGATAATTTTGAATTTACCGTAATCGTAACGGTTGGCTTTGTATTTTGATCATTGCTTTCTACCTTTTGCACACCATCAATGGTGCTTATTTCTTTCTTGACGATATCAGATGCTTTTTTAATATCGTCTTCATTCTTGCCTATGACATCAACTGACACAGTCGTTTTATTGGTTCCCAACAAACCAGCTGTGTCAGCAGTCAGCTCCGCACCTGGAAACTGTTCTTTTGTTTTTCGGATGTCTTTCACAAATTGGGCAGAATTGGTCCCTTCTTTCGGAAAAACCATAAATCGAACTTCGTTTGCATCTTGCAGATTGCCGTACTGTGCCGCTTCCTCATTGATACCAGCCAGGGCAATATGGGTTTTTACCCCTTCTTTATTTGAAAGAAGGCTCTCCATTTTCGAAATTCCCTCTTTCATTTCGCTAAATGGAGTTCCACTATGATAGCGGAGTCCTATTGCTATATAGGCAGAATCCTTCTGGTCGACAGACCCTTTAGGCATACTCACAAATAACCCGACAGACCCAACCACTACGAGAATTACTAGTATGATAGGAAGCCATTTATGATTAAGCGACCATTTCAACACAGATGGGTAGAAGGCATTTGCCTTGTGTTCTTTCACCTTTACCTTTTTCATCATGCGGGCGCTGAGTGCTGGTACCACTGTCAGCGAAACAAGCAGGGAAGATAATAGTGAACAAGTAATCGTAATCGCGAACGGGGCAACAAGATCTCGTAAACCTCCCGAAACAATCAGCATTGGAAGGAATACTGCCACGGTTGTAAGGGTAGATGATGTGATGGCTGCTCCCACTTCTTTTACGGATTCTACAAGAAAGTTAGGGGTTAGTTCATTATTTTTCTTTCTTCGGTAAATATTTTCAACTACCACGATACTGTCGTCAACTAACCGTCCGACCGATACAGCAATTCCTCCGAGTGTGAGAATGTTTAAGGTAACGCCAAAGAAGGAAAGTAAAATCATGGTGATACAAAGAGACAGTGGAATGCTGACAATCGTAATCAGGGTCATTCGGAGGCTGCGAAGGAATAACCAGATAATGAGCGTGGCAAATAAGGCTCCGGTCAATACTTCTCTAGTCATTGAATTAATGGAATCGAGAACTGTATCCCCCAAATTCATCACAATCGTTGCTTGGAGCGTTCCCTTGTAGTCATGGTTGATTTTTTTTACCGCGTCTTCCACTTGTTTCCCAAGGGTTACGGCATTGGAGGTGGAATCCTTCTGAATAACAACGTCGATAAAATTCTTCCCGTTCAAATGGGTGATGCTGTCGGTATCTTTTTGCATGGTAACTTCTGCAACATCCTGCAGTTTGGTGTTACCGTTTAGCTCGATGTTTTTGAGTTCATCAAGAGATTCTATTTTTCCTGTTACGATAATGCTGGTTGCTTCGTTGTTTAACGTTTGTTCGCCCACCGCAACAGAGGTATTTTTTCCTTGAAGAAGTGTATAAAGCTTTGTAAGTGGGAAATTTACTTCCATCAATTTGGCAGGGTCAACTTTGATCATGACTTGTTGATTTCTCCCGCCGTTTGTGATGACGTTGCCGATTCCTTTGAGGTCTTGGAACATCGGGATAATCTCATTATCTACGATGGTTAGCTCTTTATTGCCAATTTCCTTATCAAAAGTAAGACCTAGTTCTACAATCGGAATTTCAGATGTGTTGAGGTTGATTATGTATGGCTTCATGACGCCATTTGGAAGATTAACCATTGAAATTCTTTCTTGAATTTGCTGTTTTGCCTCTTTCACATTCATGCCAGAATCAAAGGTGACGGTCATCTGAGTAAAGTTATTTCCTGTTTGTGCTGCTACATTTTGTTTTCCTTTGACGCCGGCCAATGCCTGTTCAATTGGCTGTGTGACCTGTTCATCCATGCTTACTGCATCCATCCCGTTTGCAACCACTGAAATGGTCACGTAAGGCTGATCAGCAGATGGCATCAGCTCCATTGGGATAGTGGTGTAACTAAAAATACCAAAAATCATTGAGGCCATTACAGAGAAAGCTAATGCCGCCTTGTTCCGTAACGCCCAGTTGGTAAACCAAGTCATAAAACAACCCCCTGTCTATTCTTCCAGTTCCTTAACCAAACAATAAGTTTATCTTTTAATTCCGAATCAATAGGTTGTTTAAGTGACTTTTTATTATGATTCATGATTTTGCTCATGGTGTATTCAACATCTGTTTTACGAAGCATATGAGTCATATCTTGAATAATATGGGTTTCACATTCGCCTGGAACAAGTGCTTTAATTTTTTCTAAATCGCTGATCTTTACGTTGACATCCTTTGTTCCCGTAATAGCTAAAACAGGACAAGTGACCTTTTGTAACGGTTTTGATACGTCAAATTGTACTGTCTCCCGGTTCCATTTAGCGTTAATTTTTTTTCCTTTATACTTTATAACCGGCTTATCCGATGCTTGCAGCGCCTTTACTAAATCATCATTCATTTTTGTGAATTTTTCATCTACCTTTAGTAATCGAAGCAGCCAGCCTTGGAATCCTTTGACTGATCGTAAATCCTTCATTATTTCCTCACGCTGCCATTTCATGGTTTCTGTTAAAGGTTCAGCTATTCCGGCAAGCAGAATCATTCCGTCTACTGGGACTTTTTCATAGACGAATGGCGCGATAATACATCCTTCACTGTGTCCTAGTAAAATCACATTTTCAGAGTCTATGTTTGGATGGTTTTTAGCAAATTCTACGACAGCTTGAGCATCGTCGATTAAATCGTACACGCCCATTTCATAGTAGTCCCCCTTACTCGCTCCTACTCCCCTTTTATCATAACGAATACTCGCAAACCCTTCTGCAGCCGCTAGATCACTTAATTCCTTAAAAATATTCATAGGCATTCCTTTAGCATTCGAATCTCGATCGATGGGTCCACTTCCATGTACCATTACAACTAAAGGAAATTTTTCACTGCTTCCTTTTGGGATCGTTACTGTCGCAGCTAACGGAAATTGTCCTTGTATCACCACTTCAATCTCTTTATTCATCATTTTCAACACCCTTTATTATTTTTTTGCTGAACGAATCGCCCCGAATACAATCGGCTTAACAGAGATTCCTTCTTTCTTTATAAAGAAAACGATCCATCCCACAAACAAGATAATAGAAAACAGAGTAAGGACGAATATCGAAACGGCCGTTAACTGACTAACTATTCCAACCACCCTGGAAAATAAATGAACCACCTGTCATTTATTTTAAATGACAGGTGGTTCATTTTGCAACATGTTTTTCCATTATTTCTCTAATTTCACAAAAACCATTTCCATTAACTGTTTCTTCAATTGGTTCATTTGCTGCTCCGCATTAATTTGCTGTGCTCCAAACGCCAAACTATGCAGCATAATTCCGTCTATTCCAGATATCATATACTTTACGATTTCGTCCACTGACTGGTTTGGTTGGAATTCCCCTCCATCCACACCATTAAGAATTAATTTCATAAATAGCCCTGTCACACGGGTATAGCGCGTCACGAAGAATTCACGCACTTGATGATCCCTCCACCCAGTTGTCCAAAATTCATAAATGGCTGGCACTATGCTGTCTTCTAGATTATCAATGGATTGGGTGGTCTCCTTCAAAAATCTTTGCAGTACACCCCATGCGGAATCATTATTTTCTTTTAGCAGCGCTGTGATCCGCTTCTCTTGCTGTGAGTCTAAATAATCTATTAAAGCAAAAAAAATCGTTATTTTATCCTTAAAATATAAATAAATCCAACCCCGGCTCATCCCTGCTTCCTCAACAATGTCCTTCAGGGTTGTCTGTTCGTACCCTTTTCGTTTGAAGACCTCTGAGGCTGCTAGCAGTATTTGTTGAATCCGGAGTTCCTTATGCTCATCTGACACTTTTGGCATAATCGTATCACTCCCATTCAATTAATGGTTATTTTTCGTTAGTGGTAGATTTCCTGAGATTCCTCCTAATTTAAAATCTTACTCTATAAATTCATTCAAATCCACAGGGACGGATCTCATAGGGGACAATCGGAAGTTTTATGCGCAAAAAGGCACAACTAGCGAATAGTGCTCGTTGTGCCTTAGTTCTGGGCACGGATTTTTAACTGCAGTCCCCCAGTTCATTATCACTGAATTTTTTCAATTTCATTAATGAAGAGCTGATAATCCTTTTGTCCCTGATTTGTATTTTTTACTTTTAGTTTTCCTTCATATAAGGATTTTCCTGTTTTTAGATTGCGAACCTGGATGGTGTGCCCGGTTGGTGTTGCTTGAATAATATATAATCTATCATTTATTAGTTTCATATAGGGAGTACTCTCTCCATCTTTACCCATCACCATATCAACGGTCAGTTTTTTGCCCCATTTCTGATTTTCGATATCATACGTATTCACTTCTATCCCCTTTTCCGTATGGGATGGAATATAAATGGAAGACTGACTGATAGCAGCAAAATTGTTAATGGATCCTAACATTTCATCAGGCACTTCTATTTTCTCCAACTGATTTGTTTCTAACTCGTACACCATGACTTCACTTGTGACTACTTGCGGCCCATCCTCTGATCCCATTTCACCATGATCTTGGGCTGGTTGCTCACCATAAACATCCACTTTTAATAAAAGATATTTTTCCGATTGAATAGAATTATCATCATTCATAACGAAGAGGTCTACCCCACCATTCTCTACCGGAGGAGCTGTATAAATCTTTTCATTCTTGACGTACATTTGTGCAGCGATGTTAATGGTGTAGACGTTCAGTTCGCTTCCACCCTTTGTCCGAAACCCCCTAGTGATCACATTGATGTCCCCATCAATGACTTGGACATCCACCACATCCATCCAACCGTATGTTTCCTTTTTGGGCACATCGAGCTGAAAAGAAGTCGTCTCTTTTGATTTTTTAGTTAAAATGTCTATATCAATAGCTGCATGTAAAGTGTCCGGGTCCTTTATGTTTGCATAGGCTACTAGTTTTTCATCTTCATAAAAGGCATTAGGATTTACTTCCTTCCCACGCATAAAGCTTCGATTTTGTTTAATCAATTTTTTAAATATGGGTACGTTGCTAGCCCTGGTTAATCTTTGAATCAACGATTGGTTCGTTTGATTGATCGTTTCCTTATTTGTGATTTGTAAAGATTGATTCAAGTTACCTACCATATAGTCACCGTATAGGAGTACATCATTGACTTCCTCTTCATTCCCACTTACTTTTTCCAATTCAATCGTTGTTTTCTGTACGGCAGCCAAACTTGATTGTATATAAAAGGTGCCAATAATTAGTACCGTTACGATACTAAGCGTGATGATTTTCCAATATCGTTTCATGTATGTGCCCCCTTAAACCCTTACTTTTTTCTGAATGAGGAAATTTCCTGTCCAAATGGCACCAGCCAAAACCAATATCCCAGTTCCGAGTTCCATAAGGAATACCTCTAGGGGATAGAAATAATTGTTTAGAATAAAAGTATTCACTAATAATGGCAGTAAAAAGATGAATACGGACGCAGCACTATAGAGAAGGCCATAAAACACCCCTTTGAGACGATAAGAACGTTCAAACAATATGGCTGTAAATACAATCATTACGGCCGTAATTCCACCACCATAATAAAGAACAAATTCCGTAAAAGTATTCGGAAATAAAATCTGAAAATCGGGAATCTTAATGATTTCATACACGGAAAGGTCTGTCCGAAACTCCTGCGGAACCATCATTTTCAAAATACGATTTTCAATCGGGAATAAAACCAGCTGCAAGGCCACAAGACCGACCGTATAGAGTAAAATCGTGGCTGCCTTGGCTAAATAAACATGAAGCCGGGCCGTCGGCAGCATCAACAAACGATAAATGAAGGTATTTTTCCCCAACCAATCACGATACCAAATAAAAAAGACATAAATCAGTAAAACAACCAAACAAAGCCCAATCGGCGCGATAAACCAAAGTGTCTCCGCAACAGAAGAAAACGACAGGGTACCAAATTGTTCGAGATATTCATTCTTCGACATGAGTTCTTTATAGATCATTTGATTGGATTGACTGATATATTTTCGCGATTCTACAATCACGCCCATGATTTGGGAAAGAACCGTCACTCCCATTAATACAACAAAGAGTTTCCAAAAGCGATTAAACTCAAAACTGACAAGCTTCAAAAAACGATTCATCCCGTATACACCTCTCTCATTACATCAATGACGGATTTTCCTTCCTTCTCTCTTACTTCTTCGGTATTAAATTCTTTTATCACAACCCCGTGATCGAGCAGCACAACCTTATCAATGAGATGTTCAATATCATTGATTTCATGTGTCGTGATAATGACCCCGCGATTCTCGATGAGGTGACTTGTAAATACCTCAGCAATCTGCTCCCGGCTAAAAATATCGATTCCAGAGAAAGGTTCGTCCATTAGGATATAATCCACATCCAGCGCTAACCCGAGCAACAAATTTACTTTGGCGGTGTTGCCCTTTGACAGTTCCGAAATCCGATCAGTTTCTTTTAGTTTGAAAAATTGGAGCAGTTCACTGGCTCTGTCCTGATTCCAACTGTCGTAAAAGTCAGCCATAAACAAAAACGCATCGCCGATTTTCATTTGCGGAAGCATCGTAATCGCATCCGGGATAAAGGTGATTTTTTCATAACTTCCTTTATGAATTTTTTCTCCGTTAATTAATATTTCACCGCTATTAATCGGGGTCAAGGCCATAATTGCTTTCATAATTGTTGTCTTCCCAACCCCATTAATGCCAATTAAACATGTAATTTTTCCTTTTTCTGCCGTAAAGGACACCCCATTTAACACGGTCTTCCGTCCAAATTTCTTGGTTACATTTTTTACTTCAATCACCTAAATCCCCCCTATTCCTGACTTTCCCGCTCGTATTCGTTCTTCACGAAATCCAATGCTTCGTGTAATGGGACATTGATGGACCGGACGGATTGAACGAAAGCATCGACTGCCTCTAAAATCAATTCCTCTCGGACCCTTTTCAACACTTGCTCATCCTTGGTAATGCGGCTTGGCAAATTTCCCTCCGTAAAAATCAATCCCTGTTCCTCCATTTCTTTATAAGCACGCTGCGCCGTATTTGGATTAATCTTCAGCTGATTCGCAAGTTCTCTTCGCGATGGAATCTCTTGGCCCGGTTCAAAAGACCGAGTGGCAATTTGTCCCTTAAAGTGCCGAATCACCTGAACATAAACCGGATCCCTATTGTTAAACTTCACGTCCATAGACCCAACTCCTAAAAATTTTTACTGTATTACGCAGTTAATACACTGATGGCAAAAAAAGGGTCGAAAAACCATTGCTCACCTGTATTAAGTGTATAATACACCCGTTTGATTGTATTATATGCTTAATACACTTTTAATGCAAGAGGTTTAGGAAAGAATTGTAAAACTGGCATGAGTCCGGTTCAATACCGTATTCATGCTCTATGCTCTAAAAGGAAAATAATGTTAAAATATATTTATCACGTTTTTTGGGAGGGGTTTTTGTTGTTGAGATTTATTGATGATTTAGTAGGAGCTGTATCTGATATTTTTAGACTTATAATAAGGTCGATTGGCTATTTACTTGCTGGAATGATTATTGTAGCTGTTCCGATGTATCTGATTGTTTGGGTGGTCGGTTTATTTCAGTAGTTATTCCATTAAAAAACCCACCCAAATGGGTGGATGAACTTTAGTTGAAATGGAGTTCAAAGCAAAAAATGGTGCAGAAGAACCGTCCCCATGCTCTACTTGCTTTCTAAGTCACCAAAAGCTCCAAAGAATTCGTAATGAATATCTTCAGATGGAACGCCCCATTGTAGTAAGGCGTTATTAACGGCTTTCATAAAAGGTTCTGGACCGCAGAAGTAGAACTGAGCCTCTTTAGAAGGAAGGGTTTCCTGCAGCCATTCTAACGTAATGTAGCCTTCTTTATCGAAGTTATTGGCTCGTCTGTCTTCATCGGTTGGTTTCTCATAAATGACATAAGAGGTTACATTTTCATGTTTGGCAGCGGTGTTTTCAACATGTTCCCTAAAAGCATGGACTTTACTATTCATGGCAGCATGGATAAAGGTTACTTTTCTGTCCGATTGTTCATGAACAATCGTATTCAACATACTCATTAATGGAGTTAGTCCAACGCCGCCGCTAATGAGCACAACGGGAGAATCGCTCTTCATATCCAGATAGAAATCGCCAGCTGGAGCAGAAACAGGCAGTATATCTCCTTCATTAAAAAGCCTATGTAGATCGTTCGACACGACGCCAGGAGCAAAGCCTTCATCCCTCGGGTCCTCACGTTTCACACTAATCCGGAAATAGCCTGTACCTGGCCGGTCAGATAAACTGTACTGACGCTGATGGATATATTTTTCCTCAGGTATGTTGATGTGGATCGTGATATATTGACCAGGAATAAAGCGAGGTAATCCCTGTCCATCCTTTGGATAGAGATAAAAGGAGGTAATAACGTCACTTTCCTCTACTTTGCGTTCAATCATAAAATCTTTAAATCCAGCCCAACCACCTGGCTGCGTTTCTGCTGTTTTGTATAATTTATCTTCCATACGAATGAACACATCTGCAATTACTTCATAAGCGTCTGCCCAGGCATCAATGACCTCATCGGTGGCAGCATCTCCAAGTATTTCCTTAATAGCTCTCAGCAGATTTTCTCCCACAATCGGATATTGTTCCGGTTTGATTTGCATACTTCGGTGTTTTTGCCCGATTCGTTCCAACGCAGGCATAATCGCACTCATATCCTCTATATTAGCTGCTGCCGCATAGACAGCATTTGCCAAAGCTCTCGGTTGATGTCCCGTTTTTTGGTGAGTCATATTAAAGACATTTTGTAATTCCGGATGACTCTCAAATAAACGTTGATAGAACCGTTTGGTAATCGCTTCACCATGCTCCTGCACAGCCGGTAAAGTAGCTTTCACAATTTCTAGTTTATGAGGATCCAACTTCTTTACTGTTTTTAAAACATCCTGCCAAACATAGTTTTGGTTTTGGGAATCTCCACTATTAGTCAACTTTATCAAACCTCCATAATGTACTAAAGGACAACTTTACTGTCCTAAGGTTCCCTTCTTATTTCAGTATGATGCACGGGGACGTTCTTCCGCTCTAGAATTGAGTCAGGTACTCCTTAAAGCTTTTCTCTTTGTAATGAATACGATTCCTGGAATCATAATAACTGATACGATTAATAAGATGAAGGTCATTGAATTTTTATTCACATCATTTATTCCAGATGCAAACATCACACCGTATAAACTAGAGGCAAGGATGTTCCCTATAAATCTAGAAGTCATCAGTAAACCTGAAGCAATTCCACTTTGTTCTGTCATAACAATAGAGTAAAGAAGGTTTTGTGTTCCTATGCTAAGTACCCCATTACTTACTCCAATAATCGCTAATATTATCAACAACCAGACTAAAGAGGACGTTCTATTAAAAGTTAGAAGTAGACCAACACCTGCGATCCCAACTATGGCCCCGAATAGTAATGGCGTTTTGAATCCGATTCCTTCTATCCAACGGGTTGCAATGGGCGTCATCATCATGGCAAAGACAGAAAGAGAAAGCATCATCATTCCTGCTGTTTTGGAGTTAAGCATGAGTACATTTTGCAAATAAGTAGGCATAAAAAGAAGCATGGAGAAAAAAACAAGGGTTGCTAAAATATATTGAACATAAATGAAGGAGATATTTAAATTTTTGGTTAAAAAACCAACATTGATAAATGGCTCTTTTCTCTTTTTTTCATAGTAATAAAATATAAAGGTAATCAGAATTGCTAGAATGAAAGTCCCGATATTGAACCCACTTTTTAATGATTGTAAAAAAATCATCCAACAAGACATGAGTGAAGCAAACAAAATAATCCCGATCACATCCCATTGGAATGTTTTTTCCTCATACTTTATGTCTTTGGGGATATATTTTAAAGCAAGGATCGCGGACGTAATGATAACGGGAAAGTTAACATAAAAGATAATAGGCCATCCGCCATTCTGAATTAATAATCCACTTATCGTTGGTCCAAATGCTGCTGAAGTGATGGCAAATACAGCTAATGTAGCGATTACTCTATTTTGATTTTTGCTAATATACGTTCGAACCATCCCTATTCCGGCAGGATAAAGAGCGGATGTCCCGATTGCTTGTATGTTCTAACACCAATATTCTACCGTCTTTGTTGTTTTCGATTAAATCTAAGTGTTTCATTATTATTTCGCTAGAAGGTATTTCTTTGTTATCTAAGTTTGTTATCGTCAAATTGTATTCTAACCAAGTTTAGGAAATTGTAATGTTGCCTTCTTCTTTCCAACATTGGTAATGCTAAAAAGAAACCTCCTTTCCCCATCAACATTGCCTTTATCCTCTAATAGAAGCGTTAATCCTTTTTGGATCAACGCCGTCGATAGTTGAATAAGCAAGTTAAATAAATTGTTTCAAAAATATATGTAAAATCTCCCTCTTTTATATTGGAACGAACGTACATTCGTGTATAATTATGATATGCCTATCGAAGGAGGAATTATTTTGAACTCAATTGATTTAATTATTTTGAACTTTAATGAAGTTAGAAGAAGAAGCATTAAGGTTTGGACATCTATTCCTAAAGAAAAACTCCAATGGAAGCCAGATGAAGAAGCAATGAATTGCATAGAAATGATTAGACACGTATTGGAAAGCGAACATTATTACCACCTGGCAATTAAAAAGAGAGGGAGTTTATCTGTTTTCGACTCCCCTTTCGAAAATAGAAAATTCACTTCTGTAAGAGCAGAATTGGAATTTGCAGAACCATTTCGAAATGAATTCATAGATACAATCAAGTCCTTTACTGAAGAAGACTTGGCAAATATAAAGATTGACCGCTCTGATTCAGGGTACATAAGAGATTTGGGTGACATGCTTTTACGTGTTGCCTATCATGAATCAGTTCATACTGGTCAATTATTGGATTATTTAAGAACAGCAGGCGTTCCAAGAATTCGTATCTGGGATTAGCTATTACATTGTGGTGCATTCACAATAGTGATGCACCTTTTTAATTAGAAAGTTTTTTAGGATATGAAGTAAGACAATTTTCAAGTTCTGTCATTAAACTAACCTGCTACTTTACTTTATGTACACTACTTCACAATCTCAAATTATTAATACCCCTCCAATGTTAAAGAAGTCACAAAAAAATAAGCGTTAATCCTTCTTAACGCAAAATATGGTTTAATAAAAAAATGTCCAAAGCCATATATATCAAGGGTTTGGACATCTTTAATAAAGTCTAGGCGATGGCTTGTACGTTTATTCCTTTTATTTTGTAAGTAAATCTTTTAAGGCTGAGTGGAGTGTTGGGAACATGAATGTAAAACCATTTTCACTTAACACTTTCGGAACAACATGTTGACCCTCAAGAACAAGTTTACTTTTTTGTCCTAGAATTAATATCATAACAAAGGAAGGAACAGGTAACCAATGTGGGCGATGTAAAACAGAACTAATCGTTTTACCAAAGTACCCCATACGAACTGGATTGGGAGCTGTGACATTTACTGGTCCTCGTAAATTGGGATGATTCATGACAAATTCTATTGCTCGGGCAACATCTGTCACATGAACCCATGATACCCATTGTTCCCCCGTACCCACTTTACCACCAGCTAACAATCTATATGGCAGCACCATTAGGGGAAGTGCTCCACCTTCCTTACCAAGCACAACACCGAATCTCATAAGCGCTGTTCGGGTACCATATGTTTCAACTTGTTTGGCTTTGTTTTCCCAGTCATATACAGTCTGACCTAGAAAATCATTTGATGTTTCTAACGAATCTTCCGTATATATAGCATTTCTTGACGTGGGATAAATGCCAATCGCACTGGCATTGATGAATACGGCTGGTTTACTAGGTAATAGGGATATTATTCGTAATAATTCATCTGTTGCTGCCATCCGACTATTATAAATTTGTTTCTTATGGTTGGTATTCCATCTTCCATTATTTATGGAAACCCCTGCTAAATTAATAAATACATCGGAATCTCTAAGATCATCTTCAGGAGAAGTTCCTTCTTCAAGCCATCGTACATAACGAACATTGCCTGAATTCTTTTTTGCTTTCCTTGTTAAGATAATAATTTTATGTCCTGCTCTTATAAGTAGATCAGTCAATTTCTGTCCTATAAATCCGGAACCACCCGCAATAACGATCTTCATTCCATCCCTCCCATGCAAAATGATAGTGGTTGACAAAAATTTTTGCCCATACAGCTTGACCCACATAGCTGCTGGGTACAGGAATAACGATTGGTTATCGAATAAAATACCGGCCTAAAAGATTGCCAACCAGAAAAATCAGGATCATGATCATACTAATCGGAAGACTGGTGAATATCAAATGCCAGTTCATCTGCCCATCTTCGGCTAAAAAATAATAGGTAAGGAAGCAGTAAGGGATAAGGAGGAACAGTGAAGTTATGATGCCAGGTGTGTAGCTCCTGAACATGATGGTTTGAACAATATGCATGAATGCCTGCAAAACAAATAAATTGAGAATGGCTGTAAATAAAAGAAAGCCCCCACCGTTAGATGAAAAATGGGCGGTCATCAATGCAGTGAATGAGATAAACAGTAAGATCCATGTAGCCGAAACAGCGAGCTGGGCAGCCGTCGATCCTAGTTTTTCCCTCATTTTTAATGTTTGTTTGACGAAGTTTGTTTTCGGAAGGTTGTCTCTATTTGCAGCCATGGAAGATTCAATGGTTATAATCTCTTCTAAGTCATGGAAAATAAAAATGATGGGAAACAGCCAAATTAATGTTTTAAGATCCAAAAATTGATAGAGAGCCCCTAGCACCTTTTGTCTGCCTCCTTTCCGTTGGGTAGATTTCATTTTAGCGTCTGTTTTGGTTTGTTCATTTTATGTGACAAGATCTAAAAGTATGCTAAAGGTCACGCAAGAGAGTTTTGATAGACAACTCCTTAGTTAACATCTTTGTGTGACAAATCTGTTAGGAGCTGCCCACCAGCTAATTTTTGATAATGGGCCAGGGTAATCAATGGAAAAACATATTCATAGCAATGATAGTTGAGATAAAAGGAACCTGCCATTCCCCTTCCTTTTGGATAGGTCGTCGTCCAATCTTTTTCTTTCCTATCCACTAAAAAAGCTGCACCGTTTTCAATTTCAGGTGTAACTTCAGTTGCAGCCGAGATGAGTGTGTCAAGGGCCCAGGCGGTATGAGTGCGGGTACTTTCGCAGAGCGGCACATAACAATTTTTGATATCACTTTTACAAGATTCTCCCCACCCACCGTCAGGATTTTGAATTTCCCGCAACCAAGTTAGAGCCTTTTGAATAGCTGGGTGATTCGTGGAAACCCCAACCGCCACCATTCCCGTTACAGCCGCCCATGTGCCATAAATATACACGCCCCATCGCCCCACCCAGGAACCATCCGAATTTTGATGCCGCAACAGCCAACGGATCCCACGTTTCACCATAGGATGGTGTTGATCCAAATCGGTATAGTTTCCGAAGAATTCTAAAGTCCTTCCCGTTAAATCAACCGTCGACGGGTCAATCAATAAATCTCTTCCACCCTCTATCGGTAACAAGTTCAACACTTTCTTGTTCACATTCTTTTCAAATGCCGCCCAACCGCCATCATTGTTCTGCATGGAAATGAGCCAGTTTATTCCACGATCCCATGCTTGCCGGCATTCCACTTGCTCTTTGGCCAAAGTACGTATCGCCCTCAGTGCAGCTGTTGTATCATCAATATCTGGGTGGATCGTGTTCAAGTCCGCAAACCCCCAGCCTCCCGGTAACAGGCTCGGCTCATGAATGACCCAATCCCCGTATTTGAGATGCTGACGGGAGAGAATGTAATCATTTGCCTTTTGAATCGTGTTGGATGAATAGGGAACCCCGGATTCTTGCAGAGCATAATTGATTAAAGTCGTATTCCAGACCGAAGCCGTCGTGTACTGGCAGTGAAGTTCCCCGTCAATCCGGCAGGTCATCGCTTTTAAACCTTGCACCGCACGTGTAATCACCGGATGTGTAGTTGGATACCCCCTCGCCAATAAGGCAAAAATCATCAGAGAAGTCGTGCTGAAATAATTTAAATAGGTGCCGTCCGGTTCGATTCGGTCCAGCATATATTTTTCGGCACGATATAATGCCAATTCGCGAAGATTTACATGGGATTTCAGACCCTTAATCCCCTGTTTAATCGATTTGATCACCGAACGGGCCTCTTCTGCTTCATCCTCTGTAAAAAAACGAACTTCTTTTTTTTGAAACAAATCGGAGAGATTGGGCGATCGAGGCGTTCTCTTACGAAAATTCGTATTGGCGAGAATCAAAAAAGGGATAATGTTCGCCCTTCCGTACACGGAGAGGTCAAAAAGGTTGATGGGAAAGGAGTCTGGTAAAAGCATCACTTCAATATTAATGGGGAAGTGAGGCCACGCACATTGTCCTGTTACGGCCAACATGATTTTCAAAAACATATGAACTTCCGCTGCCCCTCCGCCTTCCATAATAAACCTTCTTGCCGCCTGAATTTCCCGGTCCTTCAGGTCCCGGTAACCAGAATAAAGAAGGGCATAATAGGCTTCCACCGTTGCTGTCAGATTCCCTTTTTCCTCATCATGAAATAGCTTCCATGACCCATCTTCCTGCTGTTTTCCAGCGATACGTTTCACCAATTCTTTTATGAACTCCTCGTCATTTATCTCCAATGTCCGTAATAAGATAATCATACTACAGTCTGTTGCAACCCCGGTCTCGAATGGATAATGCCAGGCGCCGTCCGCTGATTGGTCCTCGGCAAACTGATTCGCGATTCTGTTCATCTCCATATATACCCGATGCCTCATATTACCCATCCTCTCCCCCGAAATTCTTCTTTGTATTCATATTCCGTAAGCAATATGAATATGCATCTTTGATGGGAGACCGAGACAGTCAACAGAAACTTTGATAAAGGGTGATGCCGTTTTTGCTGGACTCTTTCTCAGATGTAAAAAAAGAATTGAAAAAAAAAATGAAAAAGAAATCCTCCGGCCTGCTGCCCTCTTTATCAGAAAAAGATAAACAATATATTTACCTAATAAGAGGACAGACGAGACAACTTAACCAAAACAATGTAGAACGGACGCGAGCTTATTTTCAGTTTTACCTTAAGCACCCTGAAATACATTGGGCCCTTCTCGGACATATGGTATCGCGAAACGTTGGTTGGAACATGACTGATTTAAAAGGGGAATTGCTGACAAAGCTTCTGCCTGAAAGAGATCAGAAAGCTTTTTTTTCCTTTTTAGAACGCGGCAGCTGGTTGATTTTTCAAGATGTGTATCCCCAATTTTTGGTTTATGACCTAAGTGTGAGGTGCAGTCAAGAAATGTTCCACCTTTTACCTCACTTGTCCACTTCTACCTTCATGGAGACGTTGTGGCGTTATTTCTGGTACAGCGGGGATAGCTATACATTGGCAATTGCGACGGTGATCAATGAACAAAGCTATTTGGAAAAAAAATTGATTCAAAATAATCATTTCAAAAATACCGTAACCGGTACAGTCAGCTTCAAAATGTATGATTTTTTGCGACTCAATAACATTCTTTTTCCCTACTGTGAAGAGGAAAGAAAGGAGAAAACTTCACTTATCGGCGCCACCTCACGGCAATTCACCTCGCTCCAGGAAAGAATATTATTCGGAAAAAAATTGTATTCCATCCTTTTTGAGCGTGAAAAGATTCTGGCGGGGGTTTTGAAGTGGGCGCATGAACACCCTCATACGGGCTCACGGAAAGATTATTGGCCTGATTTGTTTAATGATGTAAATGAATCTTTCCCTCGTTCCCTTTATAAACGACGGGTCAAGAATTGCGTGTTGAGAAAGGGCGCCCAGCGGCTGTACAGCCCGCCTTTAAAATACGCTTGGCCAAATACCCCTCATGAAGATGCGAAGAGCGGAGATTGGTTTGAGGATTGGCATGTTCTCGATTATATTCATGCAGAAGTCGATTTGAATGGAGAGATTGTAAATAATTATTGCAAAACCCTTGAAAGAATCGAACTTGCGGTGATGGCGAAGGAGGCCCTTCTGTTACGAGAAGAAGATTAATCATTAACGAAGATTGTGGACATGGAACGTAAAGGGGTGTAACAATTCGGGATTGAAATAATCCATAACTGTTACACCCCCTTTTTTTTTCAAATCAATGGCGAATACTGATATGGCAGTTCGTGAAATGGGGTATTGGATTTTGTAAAGAATTGAACGGTAAGGATGGAACCGTTGATATAATAGGCCTTGCTGGCTCTAGTTCTTGAATAAAAGTTGGAAAAAAGGGTAGTATGCCTCTAATGAGGTGATGAAAATGTCTCTAAGCTCTTTTTTGGATTTTCACACTAAGGCACCCGATCGTGAAAAACAAAGTCATTGTTCAATTGCTCATTTTCTCAATATATCCGACAAACCGTCGTCGTCTCCGTATTCGAATCGCCCGATTTTTCCTTCTTCTTTTGTAGAGAAGATCACTTCACCTTCTACATTTGCAGTTTTTTCTTCGTCTCCATTTTTCTGATAACCGACCTTTGCTATGAAGGTATAACGATATGGAATTTTCTCACTTTGCTCAACCGTGACACCCTTAAAGCTTAACTTATAACCAGTGTAGTAAGCAAAAGTTGGGTATTGAGTACCAAATGTATCTATGAAGGAACTGAGCCCAGAATCTGAAAAGTAAGGTCCGTATACCTCTGCTACATACTTGTCAAACTCTTTGTTCTCTTCTTTATTATTCACAACAGTCCTATATTTAGGATTCCATATTAGTTCCATAAACTCCTTATTGGGACCCGTAAACTGATGCTCAAGAACTTTTTTAATTGCTTGTTTATTTGTGTCTTCTGCATCAGCCTTTGAGCAAGCTCCTATTAAAAATCCTGACATTAACAACATTAAACTTAAAAAAACAATGGATATTGTCTTGTTATTATTTTTTGACATTACAACACTCCCCCTTTTAAAGATAATACGTTTACAAATACATTTAAGACTCAGATTAATATGTTTCTTCCTTCAACTAATCTGCTCGTTACTTCAATAAGTAAAAGCATTACCGTTATTCAGTACTGCCCCCTCTGTCTTGTGAACATCTTTATCAGGTTTTCTTATTCAGCTTCCCTCTTTAGTAAAAGGCGACTGCTCACATTGAATAATCGCCCTATTTATTTCACGTAAAATCTTGAAAAATACTTTCTAAAACTAGTTGTCTTATTTTTTACCTCCACGAGACCATATCACCACTGGGACTAATAATAAGGATAGAATCCCTCCCACAAGTGATAAGGTTGGATAACTTGTACCGGCTACAATCACTCCCGACAATGCTCCGCCAGCAGCTCCTGACAATGCAATGAAAACATCTACTGTACCTTGAGTTTTAGCCCGTGTGGCAGTTTCAGTTGAATCAACAATTAGAGCTGTCCCACTGATCAAGCCAAAATTCCAGCCTAATCCAAGTAACGAAAGAGCAATGACCATAAAAACCATTGAATCCCCTGGTGCCAAGGCAGATAGTAAACCTGCTAGAAGTAACGTAGTTCCAGAAGCAATCGCCATCACCGTACGCCCCAGCTTATCAACGAGGACACCTGTCACGAGTGAAGGGAGATACATGGCACCGATATGAAAGCCAATCACAAGACCTACTGCACCCAAACTATGTCCATGATGCATCATATGAACGGGCGTCATGGTCATAATAGCAACCATGACAATTTGGGTAAGAACCATAATTGTCGCACCCACGATGATGCCTCTTTTGTTTTCTACTTGTTCGGTAGTGGTCGAATGTCCTTTATCACTAAGTTCATGGTTGGCCGCTTCAATTGTTCTAGCTATAACCAATGGATCTGGACGAAGGAGAATGAAAAGGACAGCACCTGCTAAGATATAGGCTGCTGCTCCTAAAATGAAAGGACCGGCAAGTGATGGAATATCAATAGAAGAAGCGAAATTCCCCATCACATTTACTAAATTGGGACCTGCAACGGCACCAAATGTGGTAAAAACCAGCGTAATACTAATAGCAGTCGCCCGCTGTTTACGATTCGCTAAGTCTGTACCCGCATAACGAGCTTGTAAATTGGTGGCTGACCCTGCCCCATAAACAAGCAGGGAAGCAAATAACAAGATCACACTATTGATAATAGCTGCTATGATGACCCCTATGGCTCCAAGCCCGCCTATCATAAAACCCGCTGATAAACCTATCCGACGACCGTGGCGTTGAGAAAGTCTCCCAACAAACAAAGCCGCTCCGGCCGACCCGAGAGTAAGTAAACTCGAAGGAAGTCCGGCAAACGCCTCCGTACCAAGCATTTGCTGTGCAAGAAGTGCACCTACCGTCACGCCTGCTGCTAACCCTGCCCCGCCTAAAATTTGTGAAATACTGACAACAAGTAAGGTACGTTTGTATAATAATTTTTGTTTTTCTGAAGAACTTATATAGCTTTGTAACCTTGCGGAGTGAGCGTCTAACGCTTTATTTTCTAACAAAATGGTACCGCCTTTCTGAGGTAAGTTATCCCACTATTCCAACTAGTTTGAATCATCATAACACGCACAAAAAAACCATACAATATGATAATTTGTATGGCAGACAATAGTAGATAAGATTATTTAACAAACGTTTAAGGATGAATCTCTATTTGCTCGTTAGCGGGACAATTATGTATTTTATGATGGGTTTTAATTAGTTTGGCAGATTCAATTGCCACGAAACTCCATAGCTGTCATTTAACCAACCGAACTTTTTACTAAAACCATAATGACCCAAAGGCATAAGAACTTGCCCGCCTTCACTGAGTTTCTGAAAGAGATGGTCAAGTTCTTCTTCCGTATCACACGTAACAAATAGGGAGAACGATGGGGTAAAAGAAAACTGATGTTTTACATTACTATCAATGCACATAAACTCTTGCCCTTTTAAGGTAAACGCAGCCTGCATGACAGTGCCCTCATCCCCAGATTCATTAGCCCCGTATCGAACAATACTTGTAATTTGAGAATCCTCAATCAGCGATGTGTAATAATTCATCGCTTCTTCTGCCTTGCCATCTTGAAACATTAAGAATGGTACTATCTTTTCCATGATCAATCTACTCCTTCCAAATACTCCCCTTCAAGTATAAATTAATTGGTGACATAATATCAATTTCTCAACGATTCTGGCTCTTTAGTGATAGTGAAAAAGAGTTCCTGCTTATTGCAAAACGCTCCTCGTTTGATTAACGAAAATTACCCTGTATCTCTAATATCTACATTATTAGCAGATTTACCGTAGATGCTGTATGATTAAAAAAATGATGAAAACTTATATGTGGAGGAGAAGTCATGTTTAATGAAGAATATGAACAACTGTTAAAGAAATCCGTTACGGTGGCACCAGAGTGGTTAAAACAGGATATAGAAAACATTGTGAGCAAGGAACATCTTGCTGGCATTAGCTATGTGATTTCAGAATTGCATCACACCTATACATTTAGTATTAGACATATCCTCTCAGCAAGCCATTTATCAAGCGAGTGGTCACAGGTTTCAAGAGAACGGCTGAACTTTATAGATAATAACATTGATATTATTGTTGCTCTTTACCATGAAGCAAAGAATAAGTAACAAGATAATACATGGGGACGGTTCTTTTGCTCTAAATTTTCGCTTTGCAAATTGACGCATGAGAACCGTCCCCATGCACCCTCACACAAGCACGGCTTCGATTTCTGCTTTTAGTTCATCTGCGGTAATTTCTTTAGGATATTGATATTCTTTGTTGTTGATAAAAACAGTCGGCACCATTTTTACCCCTCTTTGGATTGCCTCTGCGGTTACGCCTAAGCTAATTTCTGTATTTTGTGGTTCTTCTTTTAATTGATATTTTTCTTCTAATAGCTGTTTAATCTCTTGATTGGTCAATTGATCCCATTGTCCTTGGGTGGCAAATAACTCTTTTAGGATTTCTCTTACACGTGCAGGATTCTCGTAATCTAGGAAAAGATTGATTAACGTCCCGTTCAACAGCATCTCTCTAGGCTTGTCATAATGTTTCACAATATATTCTATTTGCCCATTCTCTATGTACTCCTGTAAAACATCTTCGGCCATCCCAAAAAATGTCGCGCAATACGGACAGGTTAAATTCAAGAACACTTCCACCTTGATCGGCGCATCCTTCTGCCCATAGCTCAGTTGAGTATTCTTCAGTTGATTCGTCAATTCATTCACTCACTTTCAGTAAAAATTAAATTTTCTTATTTTTTTAAATTTTAATAATTCCCACCTATATTGTCAACATTAATCCACTGAATGGATAAAGATTTACTGCATAAAACCGATTAAACTCATTTGACTTAAAGGATTGTAATAATTTATAATTTTTGGGATAGTTAAAATTTTCTAATTTAAAAAACAGGGGGAAGTAACAATGAAAAAGGGGTTAGTTGTATTACTAGGAATATTCATGCTCTTTGCACTTGCAGCATGTAATGCAAAGACAAATTCCGCATCAGGGACGAAGAAAGAAGAAACAAAGTCCTCTAATACCGTTGAAACGGTTAAAATAGGATTTCAAAAAGGGAATGCTCTACATATCCTTAAATCACGAGGAAATTTAGATAAAGCCTTAGAAAAACAAAATATCAAAATTGAGTGGGTTGAGCTTGCCACTGGCGGCGCCTTACTTGAAGCCTTAAACACCAACAATATTGACTTTGGTCATGCGGCAGATGCCAATGCTGTTTTTGCACAAGCATCAGGGATGCCGTTAGTGTATGTGGCTTCTGAACATCCAAATCCAGAGGGTCTAGCAATTATTGTCCAAAAAGACTCAAAAATCAAAACAGCTGCTGATTTGAAGGGGAAAAAGATCGCCATCGGGAAGGGCTGGAATTCACACTATTTGTTAATGAAGGCTTTGCAAAAAGAGGGTCTCACGACGAAAGATGTTGAATTTGCCTATGTGAAAGACGCATCTGAAGGCAGAGCAGCATTCGAATCAAAACGTGTCGATGCGTTAGGGTTTTGGGATCCCTTCCTAGCCGTATTAGAAAAGGATATCAGTCCAAAGATCTTACTGGATGGAACGGGGTTTACCAACAACAGAACCTATTATTTTGCATCAGAAGATTTTTCAAAGAATCATAGTGACGTATTAAAAACTATTTTAGAAGAATTGAACAAATCAGATGAATGGGCAAATAATAATAAGACAGAACTTGCCAAAATGCTGGCGGATGCCCTTGGCATTCCAGTAGAAGCGCTACAAAAAACAGTGGACCGCAGAACATACGGAGTACAAGAAATTACCGATGACGTGGCAGCAGAACAGCAAGACATCGCTGATACATTTTTACAAGAGGGTCTAATAGAAAAAGAGATTTCCGTTTCAGATATGATCACGAAAGATCCAAAATGGTTCCCAGAAAGTCTTAAATAGGTGATAGAAATGATAAAGAAGAATAATACGAGAATTGAAGGGATACTGCCTTGGATTCTACCGCTATCTCTTATTATTTTATGGCAAATTACTTCTAGTAATGAATGGATTCCTTCCCGTTTGTTCCCGGCACCTACTGTCATTGTGCAAACGGGAATTGAACTGATTCAATCCGGCATCCTATTCTACCATTTAGGAATTAGTACGTACCGTGCTCTTGTCGGTCTACTCATAGGAGGAGGCATTGGCTTCATCCTTGGGCTAATCAATGGATTGTTCCCATTCGCAGGTAAATTCTTTGATTCAACGATTCAAATGATTCGGAATGTCCCCCATTTGGCCTTAATACCGCTGGTTATTATTGGGTTAGGCATTGGTGAGACGGCCAAAATCTTCTTGGTCTCGCTCGGGGTGTTATTTCCCATTTATGTGAACACCTACCATGGCATTCGTACGGTGGACCGCGGTTTAATTGAAATGGGAAGAGTGTACGGCCTTAGTTCTTGGGAGCTTTTTCGAAAAATCATCCTGCCGGGGGCACTCCCATCCATTTTCGTTGGTCTTCGTTATGCCTTAGGACTAATGTGGTTAACATTAATTGTGGCGGAAACGATTGCTTCGGATTCTGGAATTGGCTACATGGCGATGAACGCGCGTGAATTTATGAAAACAGATGTCATCATATTAAGTATTATTATTTATGCCTTACTTGGAAAACTGGCAGATGTCTTAGCCAAGTTTATCGAAGAAAAAACGTTAAAATGGCATCCAAGCTATGCAAAAAAGAGGTGAAAGAAATGGAACAAAGAGCAGGTCTCCAGGTGTCGAAGATTTCGAAATCATTTGGCAGTGTTCAGGTGTTAGAGCAGCTGGACTTATCGGTACAACAAGGTGAATTTATTTCGATTGTGGGGCGCAGCGGCTGTGGAAAAAGTACCTTCCTTCGCTTATTAGCAGGGCTTGATGAGCCGACGACAGGGGAAATCAACCTCAATAACCAAACGATAAAAGGAATCAATCCTGAGGTACGGGTCATGTTCCAGGAATCCAGGCTTTTACCATGGTTAACCGTTGTGGAAAATGTCGAGATTGGCTTAAAAGACAAAGGATCCTTATCCAAGTTGGAAAAGAAACAACAAGCAACAGCCATGCTTGAACAAGTCGGGCTGAAAGGCCGGGAAAATGAATGGCCGCACGTCTTGTCAGGCGGGCAAAAGCAGCGGGTCTCCCTGGCCCGGGCCCTCATTAGCAAGCCGCAGCTGCTATTATTAGACGAACCATTAGGGGCGCTGGATGCCTTTACCCGACTAGAAATGCACCAATTAATTTTAAATCTTTGGAAAGAACATCAATTTACCGCATTTCTTGTCACCCATGATGTATCTGAGGCTATCTCTTTGGCAGACCGGGTCTTACTGCTAGAAAAGGGCAAAATCGCAATGGACCTCAACGTAACCATCAAGCGGCCGCGGGAAAGAGACGATCATCAGGTGTCCGAATTAGAAACAAAAGTCATCCATCGCGTCATGAGCCTTCATTAAGCAGCTGGAACTTGTCCGATGTGAGTTGGGCAACACGATAATGAGTAAGCTAAACCGGGCGAAAAATGCGCCCGGCCTTTTTTTATCCGTTCAGATCATTGGAATCTTCCTAGTTTAAGGGAACGAAGCGGCTTTGCATTTACTTTGAGAGGCGGTTTTTTCTTCTAAACGGTAATGCAACGCCTTTCCTTTTACCTTGTGAGGCGGTTTTCTCTTCTAAAGGGTAATGCAACGCCTTTCCTTTTACCTTGTGAGGCGGTTTTTTCTTCTAAAGGGTAATGCAACTCCTTTCCTTTTACCTTGTGGGGCATTTTTTTCTTCTAAAGGGTAATGCACTCCTTTCCTTTTACCTTGTGAGGCGGTTTTTTCTTCTAAAGGGTAATGCAACGCCTTTCCTTTTACCCTGTGAGGCGGTTTTTTTATTGAAGGGTAATGGAACCACCTCCCATTTACCTTGAAAGACGATTATCACTTGTAAAGGGAAATGCAACGCCTTTCACAAAAGTGTCTTAACCCCCGCCCAATAGAAGGTGTTTTGACAAATAATCACGAATATTATTTTTTAGTAGTTTGAATTGTTGAGGTGAATAACTTTTGGAGGAAAATTTTTTCAAACTAAATAAGGGTATTAATAAATGGTGGAATTATATTATTTCCTTTTTTCTATTACTGATTGTTGTAGTACTAAGTGATGAATTATCTGTACAAGTCTACAAGTGGTATGTGGAACATGACGGGAGTGCCGCTAGTTTTTATAGTTCTGATGTAGGCCAAGCTATTTCGTTCAATCCCTATATTAACTATTCCTTTTTACAATTTTATAATGTTTTTTGTTTAATTGGAATTGCGTTGGTTATGCTGCTGATTCATAGGAGAAGTGTGATTACCCTAATCACCCCCCATAAAAAAGTACATTGGGGTAAGATCGGGTGGGGATTTTTGATTTTACTATTGGCAATGTGTGTAACAACCTTTTTTGATTACTTACTATTTCCAAGTGATTATAAGTTAAATAGACTTACCATCGAGCTCTTTTTAAAGGTATCCGGATTATTAATCATCTTTTTACCTATCCAAACCTTGATGGAAGAGCTCTTTTTAAGAGGTTACTTGATGCAGTGGATTGGCTCAATGACCAATAACAAGATTGTACTTTCCATTGTTGTGGGTCTCATTAATGGCGGGCTGCTTATTTATGTCGACCCATATCTCATGGAACCTGTTTATACGGGGTTAAGTTATATTGTTATAGGAATCCTTCTATCGTATATAACAGCTAAAACTAATAGTTTGGAAATCGCAATTGGGGTAAAATTTGCCTATTACTTAGCAATTAGTGTTCTTAACATGCTTGGTTTTACCCGTTATCAGTTCTTTCCCAATTACTACTCTATACCGAGTCTTTATACGAAGATGTATCTTTTTTGGATCATTATATTGTTTGGAATATTAACCATCTTAACTCTTAAAAAATTTAAAAATAAAAACGATATGAATCAGATCGAAAGGAATTTTTACTAACTTGGTATAAAAGCATTATAGCCAAGATATGATGTTTGGAATTCTACAAATATAGGTTTTACTAATAATCCGGTTTTCTTCAAGGGGACAAAAATAGTAAAAAACGAATTTAACGAAATAATTACTATAGGGGAGGATGAGTTAATTATGGCAAAATATGAAAAGACTATGATTGGTCAATTTGAGGAAGTGGTAAATCATTTACAAAACGATATAGGTAATAGTGGAATAAGTATGAATTTAGTTGATGAAAGCAACTACACTATTGGAGATACTAAAATAGCCGTTCGAGTTTATGATAAATATTTTATGAGAAATGGAAACAGAGCAAGTTTGAGCCTTACTGTAGTCGGTCATAACAGTAATATTTTTATTTCAGCAATTGGTGCTGGTGGGGGACAAGGTGTTATTTTTAACTTTAGTCTTGGTGCTGAAGATGATATGGTGGCAATTGTGCAACAAAGTATAGAACAAATGGAATAATACATAATTTTATTCCTAATCGCAGTTTCCTCACAATACGGTGGAATTATTTTGTTGAAGCAGTCACGATTTTATTGCTGGAATAAATGTATTCGGATGTTATGTTTTATCCCCCTAACCGAGATTCGCAATATTTACCAAGATGACCCCTTTTACCTCTTAAAGGGTAATGCAACGACCTTGCACCACCTGGGGCTTTCTATTCCGAAACCATAAAAGGCATAACTAGCTCTTATCTGCTAGTTATGCCTTTTCATTTGCAAAACTTCCAACGCTACCTCAAAGAGGAGCACGAGAACCACCCCCATGCACCCTACTTCCAAGGAATCAAGACGCGTTCGAGCCATTGCAGTCCCCGATTGAATAGTAATCCCAATAGTGATAGGAGGAGGACGCCGGCCATTAGTTTGGTGGTGATCATAAGGTTACCGTAGTGCAGGACCATGGCGCCAATTCCATATTGGGCCGCAATCATTTCCGCTGAGACAAGCAGCAGAAGGGCTGTGCCGGCTGCCAGTTTTAATCCGGCAAATATGGTAGGAAGTGCCCCAGGTAAAATAACCTTGCGAATCACGTTGACATGATTGGATCCAAAGGTTACTGCGGCTTTAATCAGAATCGGGTCGACACTTTTCACTCCGGAGAAAGTATTAATTAATACTGGGAAAAATACCCCAAGTGCGATGATCGCCACTTTTGGCATTTCGCCAATCCCAAACCAAAGAATAATCAACGGCAATAGAGCAATTTTTGGAATCGGATAGATCGAATACACAATTGGTGTAAACACCGCATCCGCCCATTTAGAAAACCCAAGCATAAGCCCGACAAGAATCCCCAATACGGCACCAATCACATAGCCTCCCAGGATCCGATACAAGCTCGCTACTAAGTTTTTAAACAATTCCCCGCTGCTAATCATTTCCCAGCCATCCATAATAATCGCGGATGGCGCCGGCAAAAATAGCGGTGGCACGATTTGTAAGCGGCAGACCAGCTCCCAGATGAGCAGCAAAGCAATAATCCCCGCAACCGAAACATAACCTGGAATTTTTTGCTCTAGGAAGGCAACACGATTTTTGATAACCTTCTTTGTTGTTTTTTCCATCTCTTACGCCTCCTTTAATGCAGCTTGAGCGTCGTGACGGATTAAATTCCAAATCTGGTCTGCGTATCGCTCGAATTGCTGGCGATATTGTTCTTGATCACGACCCATTCTCGGCAGGTCAATCTTGATAATCTCTTTGATTTCACCGGGATGCCGCGACAGAACAATCACTCGGTCCGCCAAGTACACGGCTTCTTGAATATTATGGGTAACATAAAGCGTACTTAATTTCGTCCGATTCCAAATGGTTAGTAATTCTTCCTGCATAATCGTACGTGTCTGCGCATCCAATGCCGAAAACGGCTCGTCCATCAGAAGCAAGTCAGGTTCTACCGCGAGAGCCCGGGCAATCCCTGCCCGCTGCTTCATCCCGCCGGAAAGCTGTTTGGGATAAGACTTTTCAAAACCGGTGAGCCCCACCATATCAATATATCGCTGACCGATTTCTTGACATTCCTTTTTGCTCATCCCTCTTTCCTCTAAACCATAAATGACATTCTGATAAACCGTGCGCCATGGCAGGAGGGCAATTTCTTGAAACACAATCCCTAACGAGGGCTCCTTTTCCTGCCCGCCTTCAAAATAGACTTCACCCTGGCTGGGCGACAGCAATCCTCCGACAATATTCAGCAGGGTTGATTTGCCACAGCCGCTTGGTCCAACCAGTACCACAAACTCTTGTTCCTCAATCGAAAAATTAATATTCTTCAGTGCTGTTACTTCATTTTTTTTCTTATCCGCGAATCGTTTTTCTACATTCTCAATGACGACTCTCATGTAGTCACTTCCTTACTGCTATTTCAGTGCATCCTCAAGCAATTTTGTATTGACAATCTCTTTTGCATCGATGGCTTTATCAATCAGTTTTTCCTTTGCATACCAATCAATTTGGGTTTGAATGTCAGATTCCAGCAGTTTGCCGTCTGGATCCATATATGGAAGACCCTTTTTAATCAACTCTGGATCTTGGTCTACATATTTGGCGATAATATTCACTACTTCATCGTAGTTCTCACCTGGCACAACTTTCCCGTCTTTTGTAGTTAATACGGCATCATAGTAGTAACGAGTAGCCTTTGCATAAGCCTTTAAAAAGCGGACGGCCGCATCTTTATTTTCAGCAAACTTTGGTGAGTAGAAGACGCCGGAAGTTTGGTAATCCATTTCATCCCCCACTTGGGTGATCACTTTTCCATAGCCTTCTTGAACAACCGTAGAAATATTCGGCTCATTTAAAATAACCGCATCTACTTGCTTACTATTCAAAGCTTCCATCAACCCTTTAATGCTGTTAAGTGGTACCAATTGAACGTCTTTTAATGAAAGACCATGATTTTCTAAAATTCTGCCGGCCATATAGTGAAAAGTAGAACCGGTTTGGGTAATCCCAATTTTCTTCCCTTTTAAGTCTTTTGGAGAGCTAACATCTGAATCCTTTGGCACGAGCAAGGCTGACGATGAGAACCCTTTCGCTTCACGGCCTTTATCGGCGACAATCCAAAGTTTCTGCCCGCCCGCTACCATATTGTAAAGACTAGCGGAAATACCGGTGGCGCCCACATCGACACTTCCTCCTGCTGTAGCAACAGCGATGGGCTGAGCCGCCTCAAACCATTTGATATTCGTTTTAATGCCCTCTTCTTTAAAAAATCCCTTGTCCATTGCTATAAATAGTGGAGCGGAACTCGTTAACTTTAACATTCCAATATTAACAGAAACCTCTTCAGCAGACTTCTTCCCCGTACCTGAAGACTTGCTTCCCTTATCCTCCTGCTGCCCGCAGCCAGCAAGCACCAGCACAAGCGTCAAAACGACCGCCAGCATACTTAACATTCTTTGCTTCATCACTTTAAACCTCCAAAGTTATTTTAATACCTACTATTATAACGCAACTCCTTACAAAATCGACATAATTTTCTAAAAAGTTACATGTAGTTCGGTTTCCCTTGTCTATGATATCACTTAAGAAGGAAAAGTTGTGTTGCTATGAATTAAAGGAATTTCATTTTCTTCTTTTGCTTCAAGTCTACTTTTAAGTTTGGCGGCTGAAGAATCATTTAGTCTTATTTCATAGTTTTGTCACCCCACATAATTAAATCACTCAACAAAACATGAAAATGGGCTTTTGTTACTTGAGATTCGTCTATTCTTGTCCAATTTCCCTGAATAAACTGATAAGTGAACAGTGGACAAGGAGGTGATAGATTTGGAAAGAAATAATTTTCAAAATGAAATGGGATCAAGTACACCTGGTGTATGGCGGCCTGCAAGGAGAAGTAGTAACAGTAATTCTGTTGGTGGAATCAACACGTCAACCTGCCAACAATTAGCCGATATTATCGGGGGTGTGGTCATCGCATCAACACCAGCATGTGTCGTTCAGCGACTGCGAAATATTAATGCTACGATTTTAGGCCGCCGCACCGAATCCCCCTTAGCCCTTCCATTTGCCCTTTCCTTTGAAAACAATGTAAGAGGAAGAACCCTTAATCTTGGGGAAACTGTACTCCTTCAAAGAGAAGCTAATGCTTTGATGTCTGCATTACAAAGAAGAGGCCTTATCGTAACTGCTTTCCATAACCACTGGCTGTTTGAAAAGCCACGGTTAATGTATATGCATTGGGAGAACGTTGGAGATCCATTTGAGTTTGCAAGGAATAGTTTTGAAGCAGCAAAAGAAGCAGGCTTTTTCTAAAACTGCAGCTTATTAGATTAGAAACAAGGAGGTGATTTTTAATGGAAAGAAGAGACGTTTTTAATAATATGTTCAGATTTGTTAATCGCGATAACGATCCAAGCCTTTTAGAGGAAAATCAGATGGATGTAGAAGTTGAATCCAGCTCAAGAACAACTGGGCATCAGTCTAACAGAAGGGTTAGCAATCAGATGGATTTCGAAATGGAATCTAGTTCAAACCTTATGGGACAGGAGTCAAGCGAACGAATGACAAGTAATCATCATGGTCAGGTTAGGGATATATCCACCTCCACATGCCAGCGACTGGCAGATATTATCGGCGGCGAGGTTATCTCAGCAGCTCCTGTTTGTACGGTCATGCGGCTGCGAAATATTAATGCTACGATTTTAGGCCGCCGCACACGTTCACCACTTGCACTTCCGTTTATGTTATCCTTTGAAAATAATGGTTTAAATCTTGGTGAATCGGTAGTTCTCCAAAGAGAACTTAATCGATTTATTGCAGCTTTAAGGAAAAGAAGGCTTATCGTAACAGCTTTTCATAACCATTGGCTGTTTGAAAATCCACGGTTAATGTATATTCATTGGGAGAATGTTGGCATGTCAGCGGAAGAGTTTGCTAGAAATAGTATTTCTGCCGCAAGGGAAGCCGGGTTATTCTAAAAATAAAGCCATTTGTGATCCTTTTTAAATAATCACAAATGGCTTTTTTTGTGTGAAAAACAAATTTGAATTTCTTATTTCTAGTCAAATTCCATTCTTTAACAAAACTGGAACCGTTAGCACTACTTTAAAAAGAAAAATCAATCTCGAATGGGGGCTTGTCAACACCAGATAATGGTTTCGCTATTCTAATAGTTTCTACTTTTCCTATTGATAAGGGCCCTGTCTTAACCAGATTAAAGGTTAATTGTTCCCCATCTTTCTCATCCTGTGGTTCGAACACCGTACTCGTTTCAATTAAAGAATATTCTGGTGTGATGGTGCCGTTTTTTACGTCAAGAGGAGCGATCAGCATATGATCATTCACGAAATCCAATACGACATAAGTTTCCTTATCTCCCTCAATCACATAATAGGAAGATTTACTAACCGAACTAGCAAATCCGGAAAAGTAGGGAAATGTTAAAAGAAAAAACAGAAGTATAGACATCCCAACGATATAATTTTTCTTTTTAAAAATGAAGCGCCAGCCCAAAAACAAAATGAAGATGGAGAATATCACAACCAATATATTTATGCCTTCAAATGCTCTAGATAACATACTTATGTGTTTCTTATCTAATGGAGTAGATTGTAAAATACGATCAAAATAAAATCCCAAGAACTTTCCAAGACTTGAAGCCGACAAGCCAACTAGTAAGAAAAAAATAATGCCACTACTAAGAATTCTGTCTACATCTGCTGATCGTTCTCTACTTTCACGTTTGCGTTTAAGAATTTTATCAGCTGCTTTTGATGTAAAGCGATCAAATAAATGATAGATCTCAGGAAAAATTAAAATAAATAGCGGAAACAAGATTAAAATCAGGCTATTTCTTGCTATGATCGTAGGGTCCAAACTAATAAATGAAGAGGGGTATTTATAAAAATGAGAAACACCCCACTCATATGAAAACGTAATACCATAGCCTAAAATAGGAATAGGAGTAATCCAAACGGCTATATCCCATCCTTTAAAATGTCTTCCTTGTTTACTTTCACCATCTCCTCCCTTTATTTTTTTTTCATAAATGTTGAATTGTTCTTGCCTCATTTTTTTCCTCCAATCCTTGAATCTAGTGATTTATCCTCATATAAATTTAGGTCAACATACTATAATTCAACATTTTCTGTAGAATTCCTCTAGTATTGGACTACACTGCATGTTCCCTGAATATGAAAAAACGATCCTTCTTATTGAAGAATCGCTCCCGTTTCAACAAAATATGAATAATTACAATTCGTTTATTTTTCCCATAACTCAATCATTCTACCATTAGGGTCTTCAACCTTTTTCCAATTTCACTACTCTCTTGTTCCTTCTCAAGAGGTACACCGATTTGTTCAAGATGTTGAGTAGTCTGGTTTAGATTATCCCTTGAAATTTAACATTACTTGCTGTTCTTTTGGAAATTACTGTAATCTTCAGCAAAAAAAATTAAACATTCAAAATTAATTTAATGGACCAGTCACTTCAAGGCACCTTCCAGTATACGCGTCCATCCTAACGGTACGTTCTTCGCCATTTTTGGTTTTCAGTGTTACATTCAACTCACGTTGATTAGTGATCTGATTAAAAAAACCACTTTTTTTATCAATGGAAAATTTCTCCGCTTTAATATTTTCCCAATTCATAACCACGGCTTCTATTCCTAATCTTTTTGATGGAGATTGCAAACACAAAGCTGCACGACCTATGGCTTTCTCAGTTGCCAATATTGGCTTTTGGTATGTAAATGCAAAACAAATAATTAGTAAAACTAAAGTGGGAAAGCCTCTTTTCTTCAGGTTTATGACCTTTAACATGCTTCCATCACCCTCTCTAAATCTCAAATAAAATAAAAGTGATATACATAATATTTGTCTCCTGAGGGAGTATTGATGGTTATACTGCCTACAAAGTAACCAGGTTCTTTAGGCAGTATAACTGTCTCGAGATATTCATCCTTCATGTCCTTGAAAGTAGGTTTTATATCACTTGGCCCCAGACTCTTGCCATCTTTTGTATAGCTGCCGCTTACGATCCTTCTAACTCCATTGGCAGGGCCCTCTTTGGATTCGAGCTCGCCAGAAGGCATTTTATTTTTTAAAGTTAGGACAGACTCTTTATCAAATGATACTGCTGTTTTTCCTTTCAATGCTTCTTCCTCTGTTACACTGTCACAAGAACTTGGACCTATAGCAGCACTTGGACGAATGGGACTTGGGCCTATATTCGTCTTATCTTCTTTATTGGAACTCTCTTTGCACTGGCCATATTCATAGATTTCTAACTGTTGCCCGCCTACACGAACAGTAGGAATGTAGTTTAAGTGTACTAAGTCCCTCTTCCTCTCTTTCGCTTCCATCACCTGTTTATAACCTGAAAAAGCTGCTAATGCTGCTATAACCACTATTACCCCAAACAATAAATATCTTCTCATAAGCTCCCCCTTCTTCTATATAACTATTCTACTGATTGTTATATTTTTCCTTTTAAAAGATGCATAGGGACGGTTCTTTTGCTCTAAAGTGACGTGAGGAAATACCTCTTCAGTATGAGAGGAGTGCGTTTTCCTTTAGGCATCTGCTTTTAAGTTGCTTTTTGCTGGAATACCACAAAAAAAAGCACAGAGACTCTGCGCTTTTACTTACTATATAACTTTAGTTAAAATGGAGGACGCCTTTTGTCAGCGAGCAAGAGTCGTCTGTGCTAGTGAATGAATCCCTCTGCCTGAAGTGGCTTCAGCTGTTTCCACTATCACTTCCGCTAGTGTTGGGTGTGCATGTATGGTGGAACTAATATCTCGGACCGTTCCGCCCATTTCTATCGCAAAACCAATTTCTGCAATTAACTCGGACACGCCATGTCCAACGATCTCAGCTCCCAAAATGACCCCCGTTTCCTTTTCGGCCACAATGGTCATAAACCCCTCTGCGGCACCCATGGAAAGAGCCCGGCCGTTAGCGGAAAAAGAAAATTTGCCCACTTCAACTTCATATTGTTCATTTTTTGCGGCTTCTTCTGAAAAACCTACCGCGGCAATTTCCGGATCAGAGAATACAACTAATGGGATCGCCTGGTAGTCGACTGCGCTCGGCAATCCGCAAATCACTTCCGCCGCAACTTTCCCTTCAAATGAAGCTTTATGGGCTAACGCAGGTCCGGCAACAATATCTCCTATCGCAAAAATCCCTGGTTCACTTGTTCGGCATTGTTCATCTACCTTAATAAAACCTTTCCCGTCTACATGAATATCAAGGACTTCTAGACCGATTTCATCGGTGTTCGGTCTTCTTCCCGCTGTTACTAATAAATAATCCGCTGTGATCTGGTGATTGATACCATTTACCTCATATAAAATGGTGACCTCATTTTCAGATTGTTCCGTATCAGTGACCTTAGCGTTTGTGATAATATCGATATGTTCCTTTTTCATATTCCGTTTCACAAGCTGAACGAAGCGTTTATCAAATTGAGGCAAAATGGCTGGCTGTGCTTCTAAAATGGTTACTTTCGTACCGAATTTGGCGTAAGCTTGGCTAAGCTCTACACCAATGTAACCCCCGCCAATCACAGCAAGGCTCTGTGGGATGTCCTGCAAATTAAGTGCTTCTGTTGATGAGATAATCCGTGAACCAAATGGGATTCCCGGGATTTCAACCGGCCGTGACCCCGTTGCAATGATACAATCAGTAAACCGAAATCGATTACTCTCATATCCATTAAGTACTCTTACTTCATTTTTATTAATAAAAAAGGCCTCACCTTTTATGACTTCTACCTTATTTCCCTTTAGAAGACCTGAGACGCCATCCGTTAGTTTTTTTACAATATTCTCCTTATAGCTTTGGACCTTGGAGAAGTTAACCGTCACACCCTCTACCTCAAATCCCAGCTCGCATCCCTGGCGAATCGATTGATAGCGATCTGCGGCCGATATTAATGTTTTCGAAGGTATGCAGCCTTTATTCAGGCACACACCGCCCAGATCTTCCTTTTCAACGAGTGTCACCGTTTTCCCTAGTTGCGACGCACGGATCGCAGCGACATAACCGCCGGGGCCGCCGCCAATAATCAGTAAATCAACTTCGATTGCTACCTCTCCCACAACCATCTTGTTACCTCCAGTTAAATTTTCTGTTCCAATCTATTCGTTTGCTGCGGCACATGATAGTCTTCTAGCATTTTAATCATGTTATAAACAGACTGATTATACGGAACGTGCATTTGACATTTTTCTGCCTCTCTAATGATCGCGCCATTAATCGCTTCAATTTCCGTTTTCTTTTTCTTCATTAAATCTTGAGCCATCGACGGGTAATGGTCTCCTGCTTGATCTGGTGTCGATACGTCGCGCAATTTATTCATGACACTTTCCTCGTTTATCTCTATATCAAGGTACCTGGCCACATTGCCTACTTCCTCGACGATGTTTCTTAGCATCTGAATACCAAGTGGATGGTTTCCAACCTGCCCTGTGGTTAATCGTGTTAAGGCCGTTACGGAATTGATGGCAGCGTTAAAGGCTAATTTTTCCCATACAGCAATCATCGTGTTAGTAGAGATGCGTGTATGTAATGAGGCTTTATTCAGCGCTTCTTCTACCTTTAAAACCACAGCTTGAGAAGTTCCTCGCAACTCGGTGATTAAGGTCTCTCCCGATCCGCCAATTTCAATTACCCCTGGTCCAAACAAATCACTGCTGTATGTAGTTGTCCCAACAATAATCCGATCTAAACCGACGTAATTGGCAATCGACTCTTTATTGCCAAGTCCATTTTGCAACGTCAAAATATGGGTGTTAGGCGAAATTAATGAAGAATATTTGTTCAGTGCCTTCTCCGTATATTGCGCCTTGGTAAAAATAATTAACACGTCATAGACTTGGTCTACTTGAGGCTCCACATAGGCCTCAATGATGATCGTCTTTTCTTCACTGCCTCGTTTTACTTTCAATCCCTTATTTTGAATGGCGTTAACATGCTCTTGCCAAACATCATAAAGGGTGACAGGATAACCTGCTTCTAAAAGCTGGGCTCCAAACCTGCAGCCCATGGCACCGGCACCAATAATCGCAAACGTTAATTGTTCAGTCATAGGCTGCTCCCTTGAGCTTGAAGCAGCTCGTTTACTTGGTTGTTAATTTTTTCTTTAATTCTGTTAAACTCTGATTGTTCCTCTTCTGCTATCGAAAATTCGTGAATTCTTTCGATTCCATTTCTGCCAATAATGACAGGCTGACCAATCGAAATACCGTCCGCTCCAATCGCCGAACAAGGGATACATTCTTTTGTATCATTTACGATTGCTTTAACAATTCGCGCTATATTAATAGAAGAAAGCCAGCCTGAGGTTCTTCCTGAATTAAGGGATTGATACTCAGCAAACCAATTCTTAATTATTTGTTGAACTTGAAGTTTTTGCTCTTCCGTTAAACTAACAGGGTTGTGCTCCACAAAAATATGGCTGAAGATCGGTACTTGTTCCTCCCCATGCTCTCCTAACACAATGGCATCAATTGCCTCAATTGGTTGATGGAGAACCCGGGATAGAGCCCAGCGAAAGCGGAAGGTATCATTCAGTGAGAAACCAATGATTCTGTTAGGGTCGATATGGACGGTGCGCTGGAGTAGTGAATTAATAATATCTAGAGGATTCGTAGCTGTAATGATAATTGGATTTGTGGTGTACTGATTTAAATAAGCAGCTATTTGCTGGATAATTTTATAATTGCCTTCCAAATAGTCCATTCGGGAGGCAACCTGCTTCTCAGGAATACCAACTGTATTGATGACAATATCCGTTCCCCTTAATAAGGAAAAGTCACCGCTCGTAATTTTTGTAGTGGAAAGTTCCGCAATCGCTTGTTCAAGATCCATTTTATGGCTTGCTGCGACATTTTCTTTTAGATCAATCAAACAAATTTCATCGACTAGATTTTGCTGGGCAAGGACAAAAGCAGTTGTTGCCCCTAATGTCCCCGCACCGCCTAGAATACTTATTTTCATTTTCACACCGCCTGTCAGTTGATTGGAAAAATAATCATTGTTCTGCGAATATTTCCTCTTTAATCGCCTTGAAGTCAGTTGAGCCTCCACCCAAATATAAGGATGCTACCCTTTTGTCTTCGAGCATTTCCTTTGAATTTCCGGTTAAAGCAATCTGTCCCCGTTCGATGACACAGGTACGATCGGAAACTTTCATGGCAGCCTTTGCATTTTGTTCCACTAAGATAATCGTCGCATCCGTTGATTTTCGTAAGTTTGCCAGTACTTCCATGATATCCTGAACAATTAAAGGGGCTAGGCCAAGGGATGGTTCATCTAGTAACATGATTTTCGGTTTCGCCATCAGGCCTCTGCCAATAGCGAGCATTTGCTGTTCACCACCGCTTAGGTTTCCTCCCAATCGAGTAACCATTTCTTTCAAGCGTGGAAAGATTTCCAGGACTTCTTCTACATCATATTTCAATTTTTTCTTATCCTTCCGATAGCGATGGAAAGCACCCAGCATCAAGTTTTCATATACGGTTAATGCATCGAATATTTGCCGGCGCTCAGGAACTAAAACCATCCCTTGCTGGACTGTTTCTTCGATGGGCATAGTAGTAATATCTTTATCTTCTAAGCGGACAGCCCCTTGGTGCGGCTGATAGATGCCCGATAATGTCCCTAAAAGAGTACTTTTACCTGCTCCGTTTGCCCCGATAATCGCGAGCATTTCTCCTTTGTTCACATGAAAACTAATCCCTTTTAAGACATGAATACGACCGTGATAGGTATGAAGATTCTGGACACTAAGCATGTACGATTGCCTCCTCTCCTAAATAGGCAGCGATAACGACAGGATCTCGCTGGATCTCTTCAGGAGTTCCCTCCGCAATTTTAACGCCATTTTCAACTACGATGATTCGATCAGCTATTCCCATGACCATTTCCATATCGTGTTCCACTAACAAAAAGGTATAGCCTCTTTTTCTCAGGCGAAGAATAATGCGCACAAGCTCAATCGATTCCTTTTGGTTTAAGCCGGCCATGGGTTCATCTAATAAGACAAGGTTTGGTTCCATCACGATAGAACGGGCAATTTCAACTAACCTTTGCAATCCGTAGGGGAGATTCATCGCGAGCTCATCTTTCCGTTCTTTCAGCCCGACCAGCTCCAAAGCCTCTACCGCTTTCTCATAGGCCAGCTGGTTATCCTTTTTAGCACGGGAAAGCCCAAACCCTCCGGCAAAAAAACCACTTTTCGTTCGGGTGTGGTAACCAACCATCACGTTTTCAACTACTGTCATATCGTTGAAAATTTGCAGATTCTGAAAGGTTCTGGTAATCCCTCTCTTGGCCACCTCATGAGTTTTTCTCCTCGTAATCGATTCCTCTTTAAAGGTAATGTCCCCCTGACTGGCTGGGATGATCGAGGTAATCATATTAAACAGAGTGGTCTTTCCAGCTCCGTTTGGTCCAATCACCGCGACAATTTCATTTGAAAATACGTCAAAGTTGACCTTATTGACGGCGGTCACACCGCCAAATTGTTTGGTAAGGTTAGAGATCCCGAGCAATGGCTTTTTCACTGTGTATTTCTCCTTCCTTCACGTGCTTAATCTGGTTCCTTCGGCCAGACCATTTCATCCAACCGTCCTTCACCCCTACTGATAAACCTTGAGGCATAAAAATCATCGTTACAACTAAAATCACTCCAAATAAAATCATCTCGTATTCACTGCCAGCGTTAGGAATAAACAGTGGTACTACCTCCCGGACCAATTCACCTAAAGAAGTAATAACAGCTGCGCCAACGAGCCCGCCCCAAATATTCGTTAGACCCCCAATGACGGCGATGATGACGAAATTGATCGATGCCGTGACATAAAAAGGAGAGGGGCTGATAAATGAGACATAATGGGCATATAAACTGCCAGCAATCGAAGCAAATACAGCGCTCAGCATGAAGACTTTCACCTTATACTTCGCTGGATGAATGCCGACGGACTGGGCCGCTATTTCACTGCCGCGAATCGCCCTGAGTGCCCTCCCCACCCTTGAGCGGACAAGCTTTGCTGAGAAAAATAATAGTCCTAATGCCACAACCCAAACTAAGTAATAGTATTTAAGATCTGTATCAAACGTGATAAAACCGAGGGACAATTGCGGGATATGTCTGATGCCAGATGGACCTCCGGTGAGTTCGACCATCTGCATAAAAGTGATATAAACGATAAAGCCAAATCCAAGTGTCGCGAGCGCCAAATAATTTTCCTCTAATTTTAAGGTTGGCCATCCAATAATTAGAGCCACAATGGCTGAAATGACACAGCCTGCTACAATGGCAATCCAAGGAGAAACACCGTAAGTGACCGTTAATATTGCTGATGTATAAGCCCCAATCCCATAGAAGGCTGCCTGAGAAATCGATATTTGACCTGTAAACCCAAGCAGAAGCCCTAATCCCATCGCAACTATGGCGTAAAGACCAATAATCACAAGGACACTCGTAATATATGGACTTCGAAACACGATTGGCAGTACGATTAATACAAAAACGAAGGCCGCAATGCGCCAATTCCCTAATTTGCTTGCGAAGGCATTCATGTAAGTCTCCCCTTTAAACCCGTTTTCCGGACGATTTTGAAAAAATACCGTTCGGTAAAAAAATCAGCACGATAATTAACAAAGTGAAAATAATCGCATCTTTATAACCAGATGAGATTAACCCCGCACTTAGCGATTCAATTATTCCAATCAGAAAACCGCCGGCAATCGCGGCTGGAGCATTCGTCAAACCGCCAATCGCTGCAGCTACGAACGCTTTCAAGCCCAGCATCAAACCCATCTCATAGGTAGCACCTGTAATCGGTGTGGTAATGATTCCCGCTAAGGCACCAAGCCCTGCACTAATGGACAAGGTATAGAATGACATTTTAGTAGGTTTAATTCCCATCACCCTGGCGGCCAGCCGATTGATCACGCAGGCCCGCAGGGTTTTACCCCAGTACGTTTTATAAAAGAAGAAATACATTAAAACCACCATAATTAAACAGATGACAACAGCCCAAATGCTTTGTCTCAAGATGAAGGCCTGAAATATTTGGACGGGTTCTCCATTGTCTAACGGAGGCATGCTATGAGGATTGGATCCCCAGATTAATAAGGCGATACCACGAAGAACAATCGATGCCCCAATCGTGATAATAATCAGTGTGAGAGGAGAAGCATTTCGCGCTGGGTGAATCGACGTCCGTTCAAATAAAGCACCGACGACCATCGTAATCAAGATAGCTAAAACGAATGTTAACGGGTAAGAAAAGCCAGCTGCAATCAGTGAAGTGGCCGTCAAACCGCCGATCATAGCGAATTCACCCTGCGCTAAATTGAGGACACCCGTAACATTAAAGGTGATGACGAAACCGATGGCGATCAGTGCATAGATACTGCCTATGGTTAAACCGCCAATTAAAAGCTGGACAATAAAAGATGCATATTCCAATGTTTTGACACCTCGCTTAAGAGTCTATGCGGCTGGAATAACCAACCAGCCGCATGTACACATTTGCTTCACTTTTCTATTTGTTATATAAAGTCCATTTGCCATTTTTAACTTCTATCATGACAATCGAATCCATGCTTAATCCGCTATGGTCTTCAGGCGTGATATTGTACACTCCTGTAACTCCGACAAAGTCTTTAATATTATTCTCTAGATAATCTCTAATCGCATCTCGGTCTGTACCTGCCTTTTTGATGGCTTCCGTAGCAAGCATAATTCCGTCATAAGAATAACCTGAGAAGTTTGTAGGGGAGTACCCTAACTTTTCTTTATGATCCTTGATAAAATCCTCTATGATCTTTTTCTGAGGATCACTGTCTGGAAGTGTATTGGAAACTAGTATTTTGCCGCTAGCTAACAAATTGCCATCCGCTACATTTCCTGCTTGGTCAAGATACGCTTGGTTCGCCATACCATAGCTGTGTACTAAAGGTACTTTAAAACCTAATTGCTTAAAATCCTTCGAAACAACGGAGCCGGATGGCGGTCGGGTCCAAACGACGACAGCATCTGGTTTTGTTAATTTAATCTTAGAAAGCTGCGGTGTCACACTTGTATCACTGCCTTCAAATGTTTCTTTTGCGATGATTTCAACTCCATATTTAGGAGCCAGCTCTTTGAAGTGGTTATAACCATCCTCGCCATATGCATCATTTATGTGCATCCAAGCTACTTTTTTAATATTGCTTTCCTTTAGACTCTTTAGGGTTTGTTCGATCATGAGGTCACTGTTGTGGACCGTTTTAAATACATATTCCTTTACTGGTTTGACAATATCAGAACCTGCTGCCATTGAGATATAAGGTACTTTTTCCTTTTGGGCGATTTCCAGCATGGCTAGACTGCTTCCCGTAATGGTGCCGCCAACCACAATGGAAACCTTTTCATTAATTAGTTTTTTCATTCCAAGAACCGCTGTTGTTTCATCACTTTCAGAATCATATTTAACAAACTCTACTTTTTTACCGCTAATGCCGCCATCATCATTAATTTTTTTCTCTAAATATTCAGCTGTATCCATTTCTGGTTTCCCTTGAGAAGATGCAAGCCCGGTGGCATCAGAGATAAAGCCGATTTTAATGACATCTCCTCCCGAGGTACTTTCCGTTTTTCCCGAACCTTTTTCTGCTTCCTTTACAGCAGTTGGTTTTGCGGAATTACTACAAGCAGCGGTCAGCAGCAATAGCACCATCATCAACAATCCAATTGACTTTTTCAACAATTTGTTATCCTCCTTTTAATATCGTAATAATCGGTTAGACCATTTCCATAAACAATAAATTCGGACTCTCTAAGTAGGTAATGATATGTTTTAAAAAGTAGGACGCCATAGCACCATCTATTAATCGGTGGTCAAAGCTTAAACTTACCCCCATTATGTCACGGATTACGATCTCTTCAGCTTCCGTTACAACAGGCTTCTTCTGAATACGATGGATTCCGAGAATGGCTGCCTCTGGATAATTGATAATCGGAGTGCCAAATAACCCCACACCGGTAGAACCAATATTGGAAATCGTAAACGTTCCGCCTGTCAATTCATCCACTAATAATCGATGATTCCTGGCCTTTTCAGAGAGTGTCGTGATTTCTTTAGCGATCTCAAGCAGATTCTTCTGGTCTGGCTTTTTGATAACGGGAACAGTAAGGCCTTTTGATGTATCCGTTGCAATCCCAATGTTATAGTGGCTCTTAACCAAAATTTCTTCTGTCTCTTCATCAATAGAGGAATTTAAGTAGGGAAATTCCTTCAAAGCCGATACGACAGCCTTCATAATAAACGGCAGATAGGTTAGGTGAACACCTTTTTCTTTGGCATTGACTGACATCTGTTTACGAAGGGCTACTAGCTGCGTTACGTCAATTTCTTCAACGATGGTGGATTGAGCTGCAATTTGAGTGGACTGAGTCATTTTCTTAGAGATGCTGCGCCTTAAACCCCTTAATGGAACACGTTCAATGGTCGTCATCTCATTGTGCTGTGGAATTTGTGGTGTTGGTGGACTACTGATGAATTCTATTGTTGCTGAAGCTTGTTTCTGTGCTGTTACCTGTTCCGATTGAACCATTTGCTCCTGTTGTTCCTTAAACCGCCTTACATCTTCTTCCATTACCCTGCCATTTTTACCACTAGGACTGACAAGTGAAAGATCAATATTTAATTCACGAGCAATTCTCCGGACCGTTGGGGTCGCAATCGCTCGGCTTTTCTTCTGTTTACTACTCGTTTGCGCTTGCTCGTTCTCATTTTGACTTTGACTTATTTCTGGCTTGTTTTGATTTGGTGGTTCTTGTAAACTGCCTCCCGTGGTATTGGCTGTTTGAAAACTGATAATGACTGAGTTTACCTGAGCAATCTCGCCTTCTTGAAAAAAGATTTGTTTCACGTTACCGCTGACTGGCGAGGTGATTTCAACCACCGCCTTATCTGTTTGAATTTCAGCAATAGGCTGATCCTCTTCAATCGCCTCGCCCGTACTGACAAACCATTTTACAATTTCACCTTCCGCAATTCCTTCACCCACATCAGGTAATTTAAATTCATATATCATCCAAAAATCCCCCCTATGATTTTAATAGGTTAGTACTTTATCGACTGCATGGATCAGCCTGTTTTCATTTGGCATCCATTCAAATTCAACCTGTGGGAACGGGTATGGCGTATCAAATCCGGTTACTCTTTCAACTGGACATTCGAGGTATGTAAAAGCCTCTTCCATCACTCTTGCGGCCACTTCAGCACCAAATCCGCCCGTTTTAACAGCTTCATGCATCACAATCACACGTCCCGTTTTCCGAACAGAGTTCATAACGGTTTCTGTATCAAATGGTACTAGCGTTCGTAAATCAACCACTTCAATCGATAAACCCTTCTCCTTTTCCAGCTTTTCTGCTGTTTTCACAGCAATTGGAACAGGGGCTCCCCAGCTAATAATGGTAATATCTTCTCCTTCTCTGACAACATTTGCTTTGCCGAGTGGAATTTCATACATTTCATCAGGTACTTCTTCCTTGATGGATCGGTAGATTTTCATTGGTTCAAAGAAGATGACTGGATCTGGGTCTTTCACCGCTGCTATTAATAACCCTTTCGCATCATACGGACTGCTCGGGATCACAACCTTCAATCCTGGCGTGTGGGTAAAAAAGGCTTCATAGCTGTCGCAGTGAAGCTCAAGGGCATGAACACCACCGCCAAATGGGCCACGAATCACCATCGGTACAGTAAATCTTCCGCCTGAGCGGAAACGCGTCCTCGCTGCTTGGGAACAAATTTGATCCATAGCCGAATAGATAAAACCCATAAACTGCAATTCTACTATTGGTTTAAATCCATTAACGGCAAGCCCGATAGCGGAGCCGATGATCGCTGATTCAGCAAGTGGTGTATCGATGACTCTATTTTCCCCATGCTTTTCGAGCAGTTTTTCAGTGGCTCGAAAAACTCCTCCGTTCGTGCCAACGTCAAGTCCGAGAACCATGACGGATGGATCTTGTCCCATCACCTGATCCATTGCTTCATTCACTGCCTGAACAATTGTTTTTAGTGCCATTTCGATTCCCCCTTATTTTTTTACGAATAAATTGGTTTCTACTTCTTCTTTTTGCAAGACTAAATCTGGTGTTAGTGTTTCATACACATGCTCAAAAATATCTGAAATGGTTGTTTTCGCGGCGGCCTCTGCCTCCTTTACAGCCTGATTAATCTCGTTTTTCATGACTTCGACTACTTGTGCTTCCTCCTGTTCAGACCAAATTCCCCGTTTGATAAGGAAGCTCTTAAACAACTGAATCGGATCTCTCTTCGTACGCCATTCTTCAGCCGTTGACTCTTCTCGATATCTTGTCGGGTCATCCGAGGTAGTATGCGGGCCGACACGGTAGGTAACCGCTTCAATCAAAGTAGGACCTTCCCCATTGCGGGCACGAATAATGGCCTCTTTTGTTGCATCGTAAACGGCTAACACATCATTTCCATCGACTCTGACACCCTTCATTCCATAGGCAATTGCTTTTTGAGCAATCGTATCGGTAGCCATTTGCTTTTCAATCGGAACACTTATCGCCCACTTATTGTTTTGACAAAGGAAAACGACAGGTGCCTTTAACACAGCCGCCATGTTAAGTCCTTCATGAAAGTCTCCTTTGGAGGTAGCTCCATCTCCAAAGGTCGTCAATGCGACCCGGTCTTCTCCTTTTAATTTACTTGCCCAAGCCGCTCCAACTGCTTGGGGAATTTGCGGAGGAATCATGATCGCTAAAGGGAAAATATTTACATCCTGTGGCACTTTGCTTCCATCCTTGTGTCCCATTGCGTAGAGGAGAGCCCCTTTCATATCTTTTCCGAAAGTAAAACAAGCAGCTAAATCGCGCCCATATGGAAATAACCAATCTCCTTTTTCTAATAGAAAAGTACTTCCAACTTGGGCGGCTTCCTGTCCGCTAAACGGGGGATAAGTACCAATCCTACCCTGACGCTGCAATCGGAACGCCCGTTCATCAAATAGTCTGGCACTCAACATCTTTTGGTATAATTCACGAAGTTCACCATCAGACAATTCTAGTTTACTCTCATCCACTAATTCACCATTTTCTCCAATTCTACGAACTAACTCATAAGTCTGATTTTCCATCCCTTATCCTCCTTATTTTTAAAAATAATTCAACCTTTACGAGCCAATAAACATCTCTGAACTTTTTGACACCTCATGTGAAATCATGGATGCATATTCAAACATCATGTCGATTATCTGATCCTGTTTGATACTCATCCTGCTGGTAGGACCGGAAATACTAAGAGCAGCAACTATTTTTCCACCCGCATTTGTGATAGGGACGGCAATACATTTCAATCCTTCGACCATCTCTTCATTGTCGAAAGAATATCCCTTTTCCCTAATAAGTCTTAAGTTATGTTTGAAATCATGTTTATCCGTAATGGTCTTATACGTATAAGGGATAATTGTAATCGCTTCCAAGTAATCGTTTATAAATTCTTCAGTTTGATAGCTTAATAGCATCTTTCCGGACGCCGTACTATAAAGAGGGGCAACCCAGCCGATATGTGATCCCATAAAAATCGTATTTCTCGTTTCTAATTTATCGATAAAAATAGCATTCTTTTCATTCATAACAACAAGGTGAATGGTTTCATTACTTTCTTTCCATAACTTTTCAAGATACGGCCTGGCAATTTGCCTAATGTCCAACCTTTGCAACACCAGTGAAGATAATTGAACCATTTTAATGCCTAAACTATACTTTCCGGTATTTTCATCCATCTCGAGAATGCCCTTTGATCTAAGCGTATATAAAATCCTATATACGGAAGTTCGATTCATCTTTGTATTCCGGACAATATCCTGAATGCTTAATGGTTTTGGTTCCGATTCAAAAACATTAATCACATCAATCGCGTTTGATAGTGTTTGCAGCATATAAGAATCCAAATTTATCACCTCCTGATTGGTTTTCATCATCTGAACAATCATTTTCTTGCCTTTATTGTGGTGGTCAAAAGGTAATTAACCGTTATGCGAACGGAGTGTTCACTATGTGAACATAATCTTACCCAAACTCTAAGCTTATGAGTTTGTCTCCGTCCTTCTAAAATTGACCGATAACCGAACATCGTGTTCACTATGTGAACATTTCAAAATCTTCTGAATTTTCTAACCTCGCATGTTAATTAAAAAATAATTTAGCCCAGTTGTCAATAGTAGTTATTCGACTTTTATCAGTCATCCTTCGACACGGTGGGTCATGGGGACGGTTCTTCTGCTCTAAAATACTGCAAAAAGCTACTCCCCTCACTTGAATCAGATGCTTCTAGTTTTTACTTTCACAAGACGTGTTTTTTTACATACATGAAACCGCGTGTTTCTTAAGCTTAACCTAGCATCAACAAGATACCTGAACAATTCGTCCTGTTTGCTAAAAGGAAAATGTTAGCGATAATATAGGGGTTGGTAAGTACATTCTCTCTAATATTGGAGCAAACCAATTTAGGGTAAATTAAAATGAGGATAGCCATTTTAAAATGTAGAAAGGGGTAATTCGAATGAAAATGGTAAAATTGCAGAATATGACGATTCCTCCGGTCGCTCTTGGTACATGGTCATGGGGCACCGGGGCAAACGGCGGGGATAAGGTTTTTGGAAATTATATTTCAGAAACGGACTTAAAGCCGGTATTTGACGCGGCAATGGATGCTGGATTCAATTTATGGGATACAGCGGCGGTATATGGGATGAACGCTTCAGAGAACATTTTGGGGAATTTCATTAAAGGCCGGAATGATGTGCTAATTTCCACTAAATTCACTCCACGAATGGCGGGAGACAATGACAACGCGGTTGAGGAATTTTTGACCGGAAGCCTAAACCGGCTCGACGTCGATCATGCTGATATTTATTGGATCCACAGCCCGGAAGATGTGAAAAGATGGACACCAAAACTAATCCCTTTAATGAAAAGTGGAAAAGTAAAACATGTAGGTGTCTCCAATCATAATCTGAACGAAATTAAATTGGCAGCTAGCATCCTGGCGGAAGAAGGGCTGAAAATTTCAGCTGTCCAAAACCATTACAGCTTGCTTTACCGGTCATCAGAAGAGGCCGGAATTATTGATTACTGCAATGAAAATAATATGGTATTCTTTTCTTATATGGTGTTGGAACAAGGTGCATTAACTGACAAATACAATTCGAAAAACCCTTTGCCAAGCGGCACCAGAAGAGGCGAGGCATTTAATTCAGACGTGCTTGCCAAGATCGAAGGCTTAACTGAAGTAATGAGGGAAATCGGCAGCAAACACGATGCTTCAACTGCACAAATTGCTACGGCTTGGGCGATTGCAAAAGGGACCGTACCGATTATTGGTGTGACGAAAATCTCCCATATTGAGGATGCTGTAAAAGCAGCCGAAGTCCAGTTGACAGCCCAGGAAATCCTCGAACTAGAAAAAGCAGCAAAGGAAACTGGCGTAGAAGTAAGCGGTGCGTGGGAAAAGCCCATGCATTAACGTAAAAATAGGCGCTCTACTTAGTAAATGGCCATTCATTCTCGAGCTACCATCTCATGAGAAGAGTGTAGAGTGTATGCAAAAGTGCACTCTTCTTTTTTATAGGGCTTATTCGGACTCAGCTGGCTCGAAATCACTTCGGGTGTTCTGAATCAAACCAAAGCTTAAAAAGAGTGACGAAAAGTAAAGTAGGGGTGTTCTCGTGCACTATGAAAGTTGGAGCACGAGAACCGTCCCCACGCCACACTATAAATTGAGGCTGTTCTGATCGCGGTTTATAGATAAATAGTTCTTTCGAGAGCGGATCCCAAAAAGGTAATAGTAGGCAACACCCACCAAACACCAGATGACACCGACCAGGATGATGTTCATTCCTGAATAAATAATCGCCAATAAATAGAGGACAATCCCAATGATAGGGGTAAACGGATAAAAAGGAACTTTATAAGGACGCTTCATGTCAGGGTACTTTTTCCTTAAATACATAACGAGGAAGCACGCAACGATATAGGTTAATGCATATCCAAATACTCCCAAGAATCCCGCCCAGACCCATGCTTTTTCTGTAATGGTTGGAAGAAGAGATACAATGATCATGGAACCTGCGGTAAAGTATAAAGAGCCCTTTGGTACATTACTTTTTACGTCTACTTTGGCAAATGCTTTACTAAACCAACCTTCTCTAGCCATTGCATATAAAACCCGCGTTTGACCCATAACACCGCCGTTTACCGTACTCATAGAACCTGTAAAGCTTTGAATTGCCAGCCACAGAGTTCCGATTCCTCCGAAAATCATCCCTCCCGCTTTAATTAACGGTGCCTCTGTTGCCAGTTCTGCAGCAGGTAGAATTCCAAATAGAATGGTGGCAAAGCCGCCAAATAGGATGGTTAAAAAGCTGGCTGCCCCAATTAATGCTTTTGGAATGTCTTTCTCCGGATTCTTGGATTCCTCTGCAAGAGTAGCCACTACTTCAAAGCCACAAAACGCAATCACGACAAACGGAAGGGTTTTTAATAGGGGCTCGATTGTTCCGTTTGGTGCAAAATCTTGGAACAGGCCAAGATCCAAATGTCCTAATCCTAGTAAAATAAAGAACGCGGATGATAATATCAAAATCACACCGAATCCAGCCTCAATAATGGTGGATAACCGTACTCCAATTAGGTTAAGAAGAACAAACACAACAGACGTTGCTAAGGCACCCACCCACTGTGGGATGACCGGTAATAATTCATGAACGTAAATACCAACTGAAACTAACTCTACATTTAAGCCAAATAGAAGGGCAAACCAATAGATCCACCCAACCATAAAGGAAAGAGGATGGTCGTCCCCAAAGGATTGCTTTGTGTACTCCCAAACACCACCACACTTAGGGAACATTGTGGCCAGTTCAGAAAAGACGAAAGCTGTAGCGAAAGTTGCGACTCCACCAAACAACCAGTAAGAAACAATCGACAGTGCCCCAGCTTCATTGGCGGCACCGCCCACTCCGATCATAAAACCAGAGGCTACGACCGTTGCATAACCAGTAAACATCAGAAGCCATTTGCCTAATACTCGGTTTAACATAGGGTCAACTCCATTATTTCAATTTGTATTCATACTTCTCTAACACCCACTCTGGCAGCTCCATTCTAGCGGTCATAAGGGGATCCACGATTTGACAAATAGCTAAATCGCCAATGAGCGACAATAGCATACCTGCTTCATCCACTTCTATTTTTAACTCCTCCACTAAGAATTGGTGCATATGAATAGTTGCATTTTTTGCAGCTTCATCCAGCGTTTGAGCAGAAGCGATCGCTATTAACTTCCCTTCGCTTACGAGCAAGGGCAGCGGAAGATTGCTGTCTTTGACAACTGTTACTTTAACGGTTACTTCTCCAGGAATCTCGAGCCCGCAAATGACGATTTCTCCATCTGCCATCACGGCATGCAAATCACCCATTGATAGTAAAGCTCCTGGGACATTTACAGGCAAGTAGAGGGTAGAACCCTTGATGATTTTTTTACAGTCCATGTTACCCCCATGCTCACCAGGTGTTCCGGTTGGTATGTCTTCTTGGGCTGGGGCAGTGCCAATAACACCAATCATGGGTTTGATAGGAATATGTATTTTATCATTAAACAGTACTTTACCTTCCTCAATCCGAATGATTTTTGTGGTTTCTCCTTTCACGATGTCTCCCAAGACACCATGCTTAGGGGCTGTGGTCATGACACCTTTGTCCTCAATTTTAATATCAAGAATTTCCACCTTTAACGTATCCCCAGGTTCTGCTCCCTCTACAAATAAAGGGCCTGTTGCCGGATTAATTTGATCCCAGCCGACGGAACTAAATGGCTGATCCTCACGCTGAATCTGATTGCTAAAACAATCTAATGTTTCAAACACCACGGTACTCCCATTTTGTACGCGAAGAACGGGGATATTTTTTGGAGACATGTTCAATACTGCATTTTCTTTTGCAATGGTCGTTGACATTCACTACACTCCCTTCAGTATTTGGTACTACAACTACATTCAATTTTAATTTTCAAAATAATTTAAAAATTTAAACTGTTATTCTATTATAAAACCTAAAACATTGCTTTTCAACGAAAAGGGAAAATAATCCATGTAAGAAAATGTGTCAAACGTGACACATGGGGAGGGTCTTACGCTCTAAATTTGATAGAAAATGATTAATTAATAGCATCCCATTATTGTATAGATGCGAAAAGGTTCCGTTTAACTGGTTATTTATTTTATCAAACAGAACCCAGGTAGAAATTAATCTGACTAATTAACGAAAACAAAAAAACGATTCGGTGTCCGAATCGTTTTTAATAGAAGTTAAATTAAGCTTTACATATTACATCTCCACATAAACAACTTGGCTATATTAGACAGTTCTACAAATCTTCCAATCTTTCAACACTACTCAAACGTTTGATTAGAATAAACCTTAGCCCGCACCAATCCTGGAATGACCCTTCGGTATGCTTAAAAAGATTGTCGAGAGAATAAAGCAGCTGTGCTTCTTACTCTATCCGAAATGATGCACAAGAACCGCTCCATAGTCTTTCTTCTTATACTCAATCCGAATGATGCATGAGAACCGTCCCCACTGTCTGTTTTTTCCTTTTTCCAAACAGGAGCAGAAATAACAGCCCGATGCCAGCAATAACCGTATATATCGAAATAACATTTCTATAGCTGACTGCTTCTGAGATGATGCCGAATAGCATGTAACCCAGCGTAGACCCGATTTGGGTTGTATTCATGTAAAGAGTAGTGGCCATTCCCGGAGCCTCCGGTATAAGATCTTGAAAATATGAAATAGCGATTCCCGCTGTAATAGAGACTTGGGCAGCACTTAAAATCTGAATAGGGTAGATTTGCCACGGTGCCCTGACAAAGCCAAACGATAAGAAGTATAGTAAGGCAAGTGTAAAGCCAAACCTAATTAGATTGGCATTATTCATTTTTGTTGCCAGTACCCCCACAAGAATCATAAAGGGAACCTCAAAAATGGGAGGGACACTAAATATCATCCCTACATCCATTTCAGTCCCATGCAATACCTTTGTAACAAATTGCGGGACGTTCAGAAAGTGGATGGATGTTGCCGTTGAAAGCATAAATGCTGCGGCAAGATAGCCAAAAATATACGGCCTTTTTATATATCCTTTCATCAAAGGTGGTTTGTCAACCGATAACTGTGGTTTTGAAATATCCTTTAATAAAAAAATAATGGTCAGAAGTGCAAGAAAATAGCCTGCTGCCACAAATAAAAATAGGCCCTTAAAACCTGTTTTCATCAACAGCACTGATCCCAAAGCCGGCCCCGCAGTCCAAGAGAGGGCAAAGAACATTCGAAAAATATTCATAATAAATGGAGTTTCTTCATTCGGAATATTGGCATGTTTGAGCGCATCCCGAGCATATGCCCATAATTGCGGAATCGCCGCAGCCGTAATACCCAAAATAAAGAAACCCGTAAAGGATAAGGCGTAATAATTTCTTAAGAATGCATAAAGTGAATAGCCTATTACACCTGAAGCGGAAGTTAGAATCAACAACCTTTTTCGGCTGGTATTCATATCCGATAATCTAGCTAGATAGCTGCTAATCATTACTCCGCCCAAGGCTGTTATCGTCATAAAAATTCCAAACCCAACGTTGCTCATTTTTGCTTCATCAAGCCCGAAAAGAGACGAAAAGGGAACAAAAAATGATGACGAGAGCCCAAATATAAAGTTAATAAGAAATAGACTTGGAAATGAAGGGATTTTCCAAATAAATACTCCCCTATCCTTCACCTTACTAAAAAACTTATTTTTCATTTTTATTATCAGTCCATTCCTTTTACTCTATTTTCAATTCTTTATAGGCTAAATATATTATATTGTAACTGGGCATTTATTTACATTCATCCTTTTTCCTATGAACAAAGGAAATGACTGATCCTACATATAAAAGGTTCGGGGCATGAAAAAAGAAAAGACAGAATCTCATTGACTGATCCTGTCTTTTCCCTTATAAAGTTCTTCTGCTACTTTCAATACGTCTGCCCCATTAAAAGTCCCATAGTGTGCCATATCAATGACAGCTACGGGTATCCCCTTTTTTTCACCTAACTGCTTAAATTCGTTGTACAAATATCGAACATGCGGGCCGAGAAGCAAAACATCTGCTTGGTCAATTTCCCTGCTAACGGCTTCAATTGGAATGGCCCAGATTCGATAATCAAGCTTCTGTTCTAAGGCACTTTTCTTCATTTTAGAAACTAATAGGCTGGTAGACATTCCTGCGCAACAACATAATAAAATATTCATCCTTTTCCTCCCGGACTCCCCGCTTAGGGCAAAAGAAGATTTTTATATTTACTAGAGAAGATGGCTTCAAATTCTTTATAGGTTTTGCATTTAATGAATTGCTGCACCACTTGGCTATCATCTACGAGTTCAATTAAATGATCATACATATTTTGCAAATCATTTCCGCTATTCTTCTCCACACTTAACAAGCAAATGAATTGAACTCTTTTCCCGCCCCAGTCTATTGCATTCTTTAAGGTGCAAATCGCCCAAAAGGTGTTTGCAGTCTGTGGTGTGACAGGATGTGGAATGGCAACAAAATTCCCATAGCTTGTGGGTGATAGTTTTTCTCTGGCCTGAACACTTTCTAAAAAGTGGTCATCCACCAGTCGCAAAGATTGAAGCTGTTTAGCTAAAAAGCCCAAAACTTCATCCCTTGTTTCAAAAGACTGTTGAAGAAACACCAACTCTTCTTTTATAAATGGCATATTCTGATGATCTCGTCGTGTTAGAATCGACTCGATTTTTTCAAAATCTCCTCCGCCTAATATAGTATGAACCTGAATAACAGGGATTGGCAGATGAATCGGGATGGTACTGACGATGAAATCAATGGCATGTAAGGAAATTTGATTAAGTTTGTAATAATCAGTTGTACCAATGACTTCTATCTTGTCACCGAACTTTGAGCGAATTTTTGATGCTAATAACCGTGCACTTCCCACTCCTGATGCACAAACGATTAAACACCTTTTTGGTTTTTCACCTCTTTTGGCATTTTCAATGGCAGCCCCAAAGTGTAAGGCCAAGTACCCCATTTCGTTTTCGTTTATATCTATTTTCAAGTCCTGTTTCAAAACAGCTCCAGCAATCACGGCCGCTTGAAAAGCAACGGGATAACTGGATTTAATGTCCTCAAGGAGAGGATTCGGCAAATTAATGCCAAAGTGAAAACGATGAATAGCCGGCTTCAAATGCAAACAGATCGCCACATACAATTCCTTGTCCTCTTGTATCCCCAGGTTAAGTTCATGGTCAATGATCTTGAGGATTTTCTTTACAACTGTATCAATTTTTATATCCATGAACCCATGAATGGTACTTTCATGTATGTGCATCTCTGTGGCCATCTTTGTCCCAAGCAAATGAATGGTCATATAGGCTACTTCCTGCTCAGGAAAGCGAACCTTTAATTCTCTTTCGAATTCTTTTACTATTTTCTCTGCCACTTGATAATGTTTTTCCTTTTTTAGTTCAAGTAAATCGTCACAATGTAAGGTCACATATTTCCCGCTTTTGATACGATGTGCGGCGATGGCGATATGAATAATGAGGTTATTCAAACCAATATCCGACAAACTAATCTGGTTTGTGTTAATTTGGTTGACGATAACGGTTCGAATAATAATCAAGTCTTCCTTTGTGTAAATCGGCAGATCGGTTTCCGTGAGTTCCAGTTCATTCGTAAATTCTTCAAAGAGATGGTCGGAAATGCACAAACGCAGTTTGAACTCGTCCCCCCTTACCTTAAGACCAAAATTCGGGCGTTTATCCAGTGTAATTCCATATCGATGAAAAATGTTTTTTACGATTTTTAAATCGTTTTGCAAGGTCGATCGGCTAATAAATAATTCATCAGCAATATCATCAAGCTTACAATATTCCTCGGCTAGCAAAAGCCGACGCATAATATAGCGGACGCGATCTTCCGGCAGTGTCGGAATTTCATCATATTTTTCTTTCTCTTGCTCTATTATTCCCATCAGCAGTTGACGGAAGGTTTGGTCATCATGTATTTCTAACTGGTATCCAGTTCCTCTAATTGATTTAATTGTCGCACCGTAATTTGCCACAATGGCTTCCAGCTCTTTCATATCACTCCTGATAGTTCTGGAAGTTACAGTTAGGACTTGGGCTAAATACTCACTCGTTACAAATGTTTCCGCTTTCAATAATTCCCGTAATATAGAAGTCGTCCGAGGATGAAGCATGCAAATCCTCCCTTCCCAATGAAAAATAATATTTTCCTAATATAAAATCTTATCACACTTCTATTCTCTCTTGAAGGGTTCCCATCCTTTTACCAAGAATTTTCAGCAAAGTCCAAATAATCATTTCCTTTGAGCAACGGAAAAAGAGTGCGTACAAATGAAAGCGCTTTAATAGTAGAATTCAAATTACAAGAGAGAGCAAACCTATCGTTTGCTACAGATTTTTTTCTAACGCTCATCTCTTAAAACATTTTAGGGGGATTTCCATAATGAATATCTTATTATGTTGTGCAGCAGGAATGAGTACAAGTTTATTGGTAACAAAAATGGAAACGTACGCAAAGGAACAAGGACTTGAAGGGAAAATATGGGCTGTTAGTGCAGATGATGTAAAAAATCATATTGACGAAGCGGATGTATTATTATTAGGACCTCAAGTTCGTTATTTACTTTCTCAATTCAAAAAATTAGGCGAAGAAAAAGGAATACCGGTTGATTCCATCAATTCTGTTCACTACGGGATGATGAATGGGGCAGAAGTCGTAAAATTTGCTGTTGGTTTAACTAAATAATAAGGGGTGGACCTAAATGAACCGCTTTTTAAATTTTTTAGAGAAACACTTTATGCCGGTTGCGGCAAAGCTTGGGGCACAAAAACATTTGCAGGCCTTAAGGGATGGAATTACGTTATCCATGCCTATGATTATCATCGGTTCTTTCTTTTTAATTATTGCCTTCTTGCCATACTTTGGAGATGACCCAAACCGCCAGTATTTAATCACAAGCGAATCGGTTCGTGCAAAACTATTAATACCGCAGGCTGCAACCTTTGGAATGATGGGATTGATTACGGCATTTGGTGTGGCCTACCGTTTGGCTGAAAGATACAAGGTCGATGCTGTTAACTCAGGTGTGATCGCATTGTGTGCATTCTTGATTGCCACACCCTTCACAACCGTGTTTACTCCGGATGGTTCAAAGCATACGTATATAGTAGGTGATGTTATTCCTACTATGTATATGGGAAGTGCCGGTATATTTGTTGCGATTATCATAGGTATTTTTGCAACCGAAGTGTATCGCTTTGTTCTTAAGAAAAACATTGTCATTAAAATGCCTGATGGTGTACCACCAGCAGTAAGTAAGTCATTTGTTGCCTTAATACCAGGATTTATCGTTGTAGCCATTACATGGGGGGGCCGTCTCTTAATCGATTATCTATATGAAGCTGGCATAACAAGTGCTGCAAGTTTACATGATGTGGTAGCAGCTGTTTTAACAGAACCTCTTAGTGCTTTAACAGGAAATTTAGCCGGACAAATCGTTGTCGTATTCTTAATCAGCTTATTCTGGGTCTTAGGACTTCATGGGGACAATATCGTTGGGACGATCATGAGTCCAATTTGGTTAAAAGCAACAGGCGATAATGCAGCGGCTTTTGCTCATCATCAAGAACCTACAGCCATTTTCACAAATGAGTTCTATGGAAGCTTTGTAACAATCGGTGGTACAGGTGGGACAATTGCACTGGTATTATTATTTATGATAGCGTCAAAAAGTAAACAATTAAAACAGTTAGGAAAACTATCTTTTCCTGCAGGACTGTTTATGATCAACGAACCTGTCATTTTTGGTACACCCATTGTGATGAATCCTTTATTATTCATCCCATTTTTCCTTGCACCAATTGTGAATGTGATTGCCGCCTATATCGGAATGGATACAGGACTTGTTGCTAAAACAGTCGCAGCTGTTCCATGGACAACACCGCCTATTATTTCAGGATTCTTGGCAACAGGCGGGCACATTTCAGGTGCTATTATGCAGATAGTAAGTATCTGCCTTGATTTATTACTTTATATACCATTCTTTAAACTATGGGATAAAATTAAAACAAAAGAAGAAATGGAACTTGCTGCTGAACCGAATAAAAAAGCAATCATCTAACAGAAGAGGGCTGTTCCTCAAAATCTATCATTCTTAGATTTTGAGGAATTAGACTAGTAAAGAAAAGGACCTCTATTTTAACTACAGGAGGAGTAAATCATGATAAATCTGGAGGAAATTGTATTCCAGGTGATTTTACACGGCGGAAACGGAAAAAGCTCTGCCATGGAAGCAATCGCCGCAGCGAAGCAAGGGGATTTTTTAGAAGCTCGTGCGAAATTAAATGAGGCGAGTAATGCTTTGAATGAGGCCCATCATATCCAAACTTCGCTTATCCAAAATGAAATCAGAGGGGAAAGAACAGAACTCTCGCTTTTAATGATTCATGCTCAGGATCATTTAATGAACGCAATCACCGTAAAGGATTTAGCCACAGAATTTGTTGAACTTTATGAAAGTTTATCCATAAACGGAGGGATAAGACGATGAAGAAAGGCATTAAAATTGTAACGATTGGCGGGGGATCTAGTTATACACCTGAACTAGTAGAAGGTTTCATTAAAAGATATGATGAACTGCCGGTTAGTGAACTATGGCTTGTGGACATTCCAGCTGGAGAAGAAAAGTTAAACATCGTGGGTAATTTAGCAAAACGAATGGTGGAAAAAGCCGGTGTACCCATTGACATTCACTTGACACTCGATCGCCGTGAGGCATTAAAGGATGCAGACTTCGTCACAACACAACTTCGTGTCGGTTTATTGGATGCTCGTGCAAAGGACGAAAGAATTCCTTTAAGTCATGGGGTGATCGGGCAAGAAACAAACGGACCTGGTGGACTTTTTAAAGCATTGCGTACTGTACCGGTTATCCTTTCTATCGTTGAAGACATGAAAGAACTGTGCCCGGATGCCTTTTTAGTTAACTTTGCAAACCCAGCTGGAATGGTAACGGAAGCCGTTCTCCGTTATGGTAAATTTGAAAAAGTGGTTGGATTATGTAATGTGCCAATCGGTCTCGAAATGGGAATTGCAAAATTATTAAACGTGGATCATTCCCGTGTACGCATTGATTTTGCAGGTTTAAACCATATGGTATACGGCTTAGACATTTACCTAGACGGTAAGAGTGTAAAAGAAGAAGTGATGGATATGATGACAAATCCACAAAATTCAAGCTTTGTGAAAAACATTGACGGTATGGGATGGGAGCCAGAATTTATTAAAGGTTTAAATGTGTTAACGTGCCCTTACCACCAATACTATTACAAAACGGGAGACATGCTGAAGAAAGAATTAGAGGAATTCGCTACAGGCAGAACACGTGCAGAGGTAGTGAAAGAATTAGAAGCGGAGTTATTCGAACTTTACAAAGATCCAAATCTTGCGATTAAGCCACCTCAATTAGAACAACGTGGCGGGGCTTATTACAGTGATGCGGCAGTTCGATTAATTACTTCTATTTATACGGATAAGCGCGATATCCAACCTGTTAATACCAAAAACAGAGGGGCTATCGCTGGTATTCCATATGACTCTGCAGTTGAAATCAGTTGTGTCATCACAAAAGATGGTCCTAAACCGATTACAATGGGTGAACTCCCTGTAGCTGTAAACGGTCTAGTTCAACAAATCAAATCATTTGAAAGATTGGCCATTGATGCTGCTGTAACAGGTGATTATGCGACCGCACTTACAGCGATGACCATCAATCCGCTTGTTCCTTCCGATCAACTTGGAAAAATAATTTTAGATGAAATGCTTGAAGCACATAAAGAATATTTACCACAGTTTTTTCAGACAACAGAAGTCCAAATAGATCATGGGTAGATCATGGGGACGGTTCTCCTGCTCTAAATTGAAGTATTTTTTGTTAATAGGAAAGAATAAAAGGCCCGGAGAGTGTACGTTGCTTCCGGGTCTTTAGTTATTCTCCTATAGGGAAATGCAACCGTCTTGAGTATACATTATAAGGGAACAAGTAGATGGCTCCACGATGCGCTACTTTTAAAATCAATTTAATCTCTTAGAGTAAAATGGTGCACGAGAACCGCCCCATGCACCACTTTCTTTATTTACAAAATATATGAAACGATGGCCGATTATACTAAGATATAGATATTACTAGAAAAGTTTGTTTAATGGAGTTTGGCGGGGAGGGCTTTAGCTTGGCAATTGCACTTACGATGTTGGCATTGGGTTTATTATTGGGATTTGTCGGGGCAGGCGGGTCCGGCTTTATTATTGCCCTTTTAACTGTTGTATTTGGGGTGCCGATTCATGTGGCTTTGGGTACCTCACTGGCCGCGATGGTATTTACATCATTATCGGGGGCCTACAGCCATTTTCGGCAAGGAAATGTTTCGGTAAAAACGGGGCTGTGCGTAGGGATATTTGGGGCAGCTGCATCTTATATAGGTTCCAAGATTGCCGGTATCATTCCGGTACAATCGTTGCACTGGTTAACAGCAGGCATGTTATTTCTCTCTGCCGTCATCTTAATCGTCCGTTTATTTATGGTGCAAAAAATGAACCTCACGCGTGAATCTGGCGCACCCCTTCATTTTTCGATAAAAAAAGCGGCGATGATCGGAGTCGTGACAGGATTATTGTCAGGGACATTTGGAATTGGTTCAACCCCTTTCATTCAAATTGGGTTATTAATGATTATGGGCCTGCCGCTTACCATTTCGGTTGGCACCACCATGCTTGTGATTTTACCCATTGCCTTAGCGGGGGGAGCCGGATATTACACTCAGGGATATTTAGACTTTACTTTGTTAGTCGAAGTGGTCGCAGGTACGATGATTGGCTCGTATATTGGGGCTAAGTTTACAAGAGTGGCTCCACAAATGGTGTTAAAATGTGCGATGGTCTTAACGCCGGTCATTGCCGGAGTGGTCATGGCCATAAGTTAGCAGAAAGACGTCAGTTGAAAACGTGATAGAATATTAGCCCCGGTGTGTGTAAACTACACCGGGTTTTTTTAAATAATTCTCGAAAAGGGATAATGCAGCCCCCTTCCTTTTACCATGTGAACCTATTTTTTCTCCTAAAGGGTAATGCAACCCTCTTCCTTTTACCATTTCAACTGTTTTTTCCTCCTAAAGGGTAATGCAGCCCCCTTCCTTTTACCATGCGAGCTGTATTTTCCTGAAAAAGAGAAAAGGAGCTGTTCCACCAAGGCATGAAAGCCGCATGGAACCATCCCCGCGCGCTCGCTCTGTTTTGTTCTTCACCCACTTCATGAAGGACTTTTCCTCGGTTCTTATAGCTATAAATACTGATCAATTCCATCTTTTTCAACACTCAAATGTTTATACTTATAGATAGGTCTTCCCACCGAACCATAATCCATTCTCATCTTTAACGAGCCGATTTCCTGCAGGAATTCGAGATATTTCCTCATCGAAACGCGCGATATCCCCACATGTCTGGCAATTTCGCTGGTGGAAAACTCGTAATCCTGCATCTCGATAATTTGCCCCCAAATTCGTTTGAGCGTATTTTTATCTAATCCTTTTGGAAGCTCTGAGGAAACGGAATCTAATTCTTGGTTATGGAGGATGAGCCGATCCAGCTCTGATTGGCTAATCCCACCGTTTCCTTTTTGATTAATGAGGTCTTGCCGTTGTCGATACGCCGTAAGCGCCGATTGGAAGCGTTCAAACTCAAAAGGTTTGATCAAATAATCAACGGCACCATATTGTAAGGCCTTTTTGATTGTTTGAATGTCGCTGGCGGCCGATACAATAATGACATCCACTTCTCCACCGGCCGATCTTATTTGCGACAATAATTCCAGACCGCTTAAACCAGGCATGTAAATATCTAATAAGATTAAGTGGATTTCCTTATTTTTTAATACCTTTACCGCGTCTTCAAAGGAACGGGTGACGGCCGCCAATTTAAATCCCTCCACCTGATTCAAGTACCGTTTGTTAAATTCAATTACCATCGGGTCATCTTCAACAATTAAGACATTAATCATCACTGATCATCCTTGCTCTTATAAGGTAGAATCGTGGAAAATACTGTTCCTTTCCCTAATTCCGAAAAAATTTCGATTTGCCCGCCCAATCGGTCCACACTTTCTTGAACCAAATGAAGCCCTATGCCCCGGTTTTTTCCCTTTGTGGAGTAACCGAATGTAAAAATTTTGTCTTTCTGCTCTTCGCTAATCCCAGGTCCGCTGTCATTTATTTCGATGGTCAACGAACCCTCCTCGTATAAAAGCGTCATGACGACGGTCTTTTCCTTTGAGTCTTTGGATGCTTCAATCGCATTCTGCACGAGATTGCCGAGGATGGTGACGAGCTCATTCGTTAAATCAGGGTCGACTGGTTCCGGAATGTAACTATCCTCCGTCAACTGCAGCTTCATATTATTCTCTCTGGCATAACTCATCTTGCCTAAAATAAATCCGGCGAGTACCGGGTCTTTAATCCGGCTGACTAAAAAGCCAATTTGCTCCTGGTACATATGGGCAATGTAGTTGATATAATCAGAAAGCTTATCATACGCCTTCATATGAAGCATTCCGAGAATGATATGTAGTTTATTTTTATATTCATGGGTTTGGGCCCTGAGGGCGTTGGCATATTGTTTTACGCCTGTCAGTTGTTCCGCCAGCAGACTAATTTCCGTTTTGTCGCGAAAGGTAGCTAAGGCGCCGACCACTTTCCCATTCACAACAATCGGGACCCGGCTCGTTAAGATCGTGATACCGTTAAGATCCTGTTCCTTGTCATAAATCGCCTGTCCAGTTTTTAAAACCTCATCCAGCCTCGTATTGGGGATACTCTCATCCGCCAGGCCGCCAAGTGGATTGGCAATGCCGGCCCTTTGAAAAATCCTTTCTGCCTCATCACTTACCAAGGTAATCTGGGAATCCGTATCGATGGCCACCACGCCTTCCCTAACGGAGTTAAGCATCGCACTTCTTTCTTCCAATAGTTTCGCAATTTCAGAAGGTTCTAGATTAAACATCGTTTTCTTAATACTCTTCGCTAAAATAACAGCGCCAATGATACCGATTAACAACCCAATCATGATACCCGGGTAGATGGCTTCCTTACTATGCTGAATATTTTGATTCACGGTATTGAGCAGCTTTCCTACTAAAACAATCCCGATTTGCTCCCCGGTCTGATCATCATAAATGGGGACAAACACTCGCAAATTTTTCCCTAACGTTCCTGTTGCGAAGGAAGCATACTCCGCACCTTTTAATGCTCGATAATAATCATTGCCGACTATTTTTTTCCCGATCCTCGCCTCATTTGGATGGGAAAGCCTGACCCCATTTATATCAGCCACAACAACAATATCAATGTGAGCCGATTTCATGATAGTTTTTGCAAAGTCTTGAATTTCCCCGCTTTTGGAAGGATTTTTTAAACCGTCAATGACCAATGGCGTATCAGCGATAATGTGGGCAATCCCAAAGGCATTTTCTTCGATATGTTCTGTCGTAATCGCAGCAATTTTACTGCTGATCATGGTATTTAATGTAAACAGCACGATGACAATTACACTACATATTAATAGAGTTATTTTCGTTTGCAATTTTTGGTGTCGAATTCGATTCAGCAAACCTTCCATCTAGTAATCCTCCATGTAGATGCGTTTTAACCCAATATACTATTAATTTTAGCATTAAAGCGCTTACTTTAATTACAAAACAATTATAAAACTTACAAAAACTTAAACTATTAAAAAAAGAAAACTATGATAGGTCTGTAGTAAAATTAAAAAAGGAAGTGAATTACATGGCTATTGCCAAAGAGATCATTGAGGGAAAAAATGTTAACGGTTACAATAAGCAGGATCCGAACAAAAATTTATTTGCAAAAATGATAGGGTATCGTATTAACGAAATACCAGTACCCATCTACATCGTTTTGGCAGCGATCATTTTTTTCGCAGCGGCAAAGGGAGTTTTGCCTAAAGATTTGATCGGTGGATTTGCTCTTATCACGGTAATGGGATTTGTGCTTTCAATCATCGGAGCGTCCATTCCTGGATTAAAGAACGTAGGCGGACCTGCCATTCTTACTTTATTTATTCCTTCTGCCATGGTGTATTACGGCTGGTTAAATCAAAATGCGGTTGAATCGATTACCATGCTAATGAAAACTTCCAACTTCTTGTATTTATTTATCGCAATTTTAGTGTGCGGAAGTATTCTGGGAATGAATCGGAAGGTTATGATCAAGGGATTTGTCAGTATGTTTGTTCCATTAATTGTCGGAACACTTGCCGCTATAGCCGGTGGAATCCTAGTCGGTTTATTATTCGGATACACGCCATATAAATCATTTTTCAATGTGATCGTTCCTATCATAGCTGGCGGCATTGGCGAAGGAATTTTGCCGTTATCTTTAGGATATTCCGAAGTCATCAAGGTTTCCCAAGATACGCTGATTGCTCAGCTGGTGCCCGCAGCGATGATCGGAAATGTGACCGCTGTTATTACAGCTGGGATTTTAGCACGTATGGGACAAAAGAAACCACATCTTACGGGAAATGGCCAGCTGGTCAAAGCCGGTGATGATGCTGACATCCTTAATGCTGATAAAGAAGAGAATAAATCATACGATGTAAAACTTCTTGGTGCGGGATTGCTTCTCGCCTGTACACTCTTTGTTTTCGGTACTCTTGTAAGCCCATACATTGGAATTCCTGGTGCCATTATCATGATCTTCACAGCAGCACTTGTAAAATATTTTAAATTATTGCCAAAGCATTTAGAAGATGGAGTAAAGCAATTATATAAGATTGCCAGCGGCATGCTTACCTATGCGGTAATGGTTGGACTTGGTACGGTTTATATGAATTGGGGCAATTTAGTTTCAACCTTTAGCATCGGCTTTGTCAGCATTTGTGTGGCATCTGTTGTATGTATGTCCGTATCCGGTTTTTATATTGGAAAACTGATGAAAATGTATCCAGTAGAAGCTTCCCTTGTGACAACCTGCCATAGCGGCTTAGGCGGAACGGGTGACATCGCCATCTTAACTGCTTCCAATCGGATGGAATTAATGCCATTTGCCCAAGTATCGACAAGAATTGGCGGAGCCACAACAGTTGTATTAGCGGTCATTTTGTTAAGAATGTTTAGTTAACTAGATTACTAGGTCTTTTTAAAAAAATCAGCATTGACATAGGAGGAAGACACGATGAAAACATTAAAAATTGCGGCAATCCCTGGGGATGGAATTGGTAAAGAGGTCGTACCGGCTGCGATCGATGTTCTACATACAATATCGGATGTACATGGCGGGTTAAAATTTGAATTTACGGAATTTCCATGGAGCTGTGAATACTACCTAGAACATGATGAAATGATGCCAAAAGACGGTCTTGATATATTGAAAGACTTTGATAGCATTTTCCTAGGAGCCGTCGGCAACCTAGATTTGGTTCCTGACCATGTTTCTTTATGGGGTCTGTTAATCAAAATTCGCCGTGAGTTTGAACAAGTGATCAATATCCGCCCGGCGAAAATGCTCAAAGGGGTCAAATCTCCCCTCTTAAATCCGAAAGACTTTGACCTGATTGTGGTACGGGAAAACAGTGAGGGTGAATACAGCTCAATCGGTGGAAAAATCTACAACGGTGAAGATGAGCTAGCGATTCAAAATGCTGTTTTTTCCAGAAGAGGAACGGAACGTGCGATGCGCTACGCCTTTGACCTAGCAGCCAAGCGGAGAGGACATGTAACCAGCGCGACCAAATCAAATGGAATTGTCTTTTCTATGCCTTTCTGGGACAGCGTGTTCCAAGATGTCTCCAAGGATTATCCGGACATCAGCACGGATCAACAGCATATCGATGCGCTATCCGCCTTCTTTGTCACACAGCCGGAAAGATTTGATGTCATCGTAGCCAGCAATCTATTTGGAGATATTCTAACCGATTTAGGTGCCGCAATCATGGGCAGCATCGGCATCGCCCCAGCCGCCAATATCAACGTAAATGGTAAGTATCCATCCATGTTTGAACCCGTTCATGGCTCAGCACCAGATATTTTTGGTAAAGGAATTGCCAACCCAATCGGCCAAATCTGGACCGCCAAAATGATGCTGGACCACTACGGCGAAAATGAACTAGGAACTGCCCTACTAAATGTGGTCGAAAGCGTAACCAATGACGGCTTCCTAACACCAGATATCGGCGGAAAATTCACAACAAAAGAAGTAACCGACGAAATAATTGCCAGGTTAAATAAGCTCAAATAGATCATGGGGACGGTTTTCCTGCTCTAAATTTAAAGTAATAATATAAATGAATATAAGACCCGGAGAGTGTATGTTGCTCCCGGGTCTTTTACATTATTCTCCTATAGGAAAATGCAACCTTCCCAACGCGCCCCAATCTTGAAGTAATCCCAACATATGCCTAAAAAGTATGTCAATTGAAGACCTGCCCTATGTAAAATGGTGCATGAGAACCGTCCCCATGCACCCACTGTCTCAGATGGTAACCTTACTATTCTTCCAGCTTCTTAACCAGCCAATAAGGTAATCTTTTAATTCAGCATCGATTGGATTTTTAAGTGACTTTTTATTATTATTCATGATTTTGCTCATGCTGTATTCTACATCGGTTTTACGAAGCATGTGTGTCATATCTTGAATAATATGAGTTTCACAGGGACCCGGAACAAGAGCTTTGATTTTTTCTAAATCGCTGACCCTTACGTTGACATCCTTTGTTCCCGTAATGGCCAGAACAGGACAAGTGACCTTTTGCAATGGTTGTGATACATCAAATTGGACAGTCTCTCGATTCCATTTCGCGTTAATTTTTTTCCCTTTATACTTAATAACCGGCTCATCCGATGCTTGCAGCCGCTTCATTAAATCATCATTCATTTTGGTAATTTTTTTATCTACCTTTAATAATCGAAGCAGCCATCCTTGGAATCCTTTTATTGATCGTAAATCCTTCATCATTTCCTCACGCTGCCATTCCATTGTAACAGCTAAGGGCTCAGCTATTCCCGCAAGCAGAATGATTCCATCTACTGGAACTTTTTCATAGACGAATGGTGCGATAATACAGCCTTCACTGTGTCCTAGTAAAATCACATTTTCAGAGTCTATGTTTGGATGACTTTTAGCAAATTCTAGTACCGCTTGGGCATCGTCAATTAAATCGTACACACCCATTTCATAATAGTCCCCTTTACTCGCTCCGACGCCCCTTTTATCATAACGAATACTCGCAAACCCCTCTGCCGCCACTACCTCACTTAATTCCTTAAATATATTCATCGGCATTCCTTTAGCATTCGCATCTCGATCGATCGGTCCACTTCCATGGACCATCACCACTAAAGGAAATTTCTTACTTTCTCCAGCTGGGATGGTCAAGGTTGCTGCTAACGGAAATTGCCCTTCTATCATCACATCAATTTCACTACTCATCATTCTCAACTTCCTTATTCGTTTATTTGTGATTCTCCTAGAGTTGATTTTCATTCACGAGAACCGTCCCCATGCGTACCCATGCTTCCAACCCTTACTTTCTAAAATTCCTCTGACCTTTGATAATTCTTCCACTGAATATCCAATATAAATCTCTTCTTTATTAAAGAAACACATACTCATCCCCCACTAATGAGTCCTTGATTCCATTTTATTACATTACAAGGTCTTACTAGAAGTAGTTTTTATAATCTTCTGTTATTAAAAAAGTTTATACATGATGATTTAATGTTTGTCTAATTCTTTCTTACCTTTATAGGGTATTAACGTCATACTAATAGTTAAACAAATTAGTGCACCAAACCCAGTCGTAATGAAAGATAGTTCTTCTTTAAAAAAGTACACACTTATACTCCAAGTTATAAAAATTACCCAGCCTAAGACATTGATTATTTTGAGTTTTACTCCTCCACCGCCATTTGAATGAGGCAGATATAAGCAAATGCCGTTTAAAAGGCACCCAGAGAAGGCAATGATTATGCCGATGATAAACCAATGAGTTGATAAAAAAATTTGAATATATAATCCTACTACCAATAAGAGTAAGCCAACCCACGCTACTATTCTTCCTTTTTTCATTTCTCTTTTCCCCTTAACACTCCTATTTTTTCTTACGAAAGTCACTGTATGTTTTTTCCAATTATTATATCATATTCCAGTTGTTTTGCTTCATTGGGGCAAATACTCATGAAAGTTGAATTAAACAGTGGTAAGACTTAATGTAAAAAAAACAACTAGGACCTTGGTTTTGGAGCATGTAGTACAGAAGTAAAAAAAGCTTGTCCGATCGAAATAACGTTACACATTATTGGTGGAAAATGGAAAGGAATATGATTGATATTCTATCGAATCATTCTGTCCGGTTTAATGAGCTTAAAAGACTCATACCAGGTATTTCAAAGGATGTTGACTTTACAACTAAGGGAACTCGAAGCAAATGGTATTGTAGAGCGATACGTAGAAGATACAGCACCAAGAAGGTAGAATATTCTCTTACTGAGCAAGGGAAAAAGTGATCTCCTATTATTGCCTCAATGAGAAGTTGGGGAATTCAATATATGCGTTAGCTAAGGGTCATTTTTGCTCGACCCTTCAAAAAGAAAGAGGCATTACCTTTGTTCCAGTAATGCACCCGAAATTTAAGTTTTATCATTTCACAATCTTAGTTTTAAAAAAACCGAAGTAATTCTCCTCAGTGACATCTATTAACAGAAACAAACTGCACCCACAACGATTAATAAAATAAACAACACTACGATGAGGATAAATTCACCGCACCCATGTACAGGAAAACAATCAGCATAAACAGGAGCTGCATAGCAGTAAGACACTGGCTGGGGAAGAGGAGTAATCGGTAAGACGTTAGGCAAGGCGTTTGGTAAGGCATTTGGCAACACATTTGGTAAGGCATTGGGTAGTGCATTTGGTAAGGCATTTGACATCGGTAAGGCATTTACCATTTTTTACACTTCCTTTCTAATGCATGAAGACATAGTCTGACTTACACTATATAGTACACTCAGAGAGAAATTTGGAGCCCGTCTATATGAAAGATGGGCAAGACTTAGGGACGATTGACCACAAATAAAAAAAGCACTAAGGGTGCTCTTTTTCAGCTATTTATTCTAACCGTTAGTTGGTTATGTAACTGGATACCGAAAAAAAAACAACATACCCCATAAACATTAAAGTTCCAGCTCATTACGGAACAACAATAAGTTCTGTGTTTAGAAGCCATTTGTCTATTGCCTTTTTAGGATAATAATCTTTTTGATCAATTTTTATATGTGGGATTTCACTCGTAAAACTGGTTTCCCCATTGGGTATTTCCGTTAACTTTTGAACTTCCTTTGGACTTATCCCTAAGTAATGGGCTACCTCTGTCTTTGTTAGCAGCTGTTTTTGAGTCTCTTTTGTAGGAGAGTTTTTCTTTTCGCTTAAACTGTCAGAAATAAACCGACAGCCTATAACGATACTCACTGCCAAACAAAAAATCGAAAGTGCAACCAAGTTATGTTTCATTCCTTCCACCCCTTTATCTATTTCTTTATATATTATTCTTCAACTATCTTAATAAAGCCTCCTAAGTAACTTGCTACTTTGAGTTCAATAAAAAATGGCTGCCCTATTGGCCGCCGGATCTTCAAGTAACCCACCCTTTAAGTACGGTACTTCACCAACTTTTTCAACTAAAAAGGCAATGTCATTTAAACATCGCCCAAATTACTTCTTGAATAAGTTAATCCTCTGTTCCTAATACATCTGTATTTGGCGGCTCATAGCCCATCTGACGGAGCATGGCTACTATTTGTCCCTTGTGATGAAACTCGTGAGTGATGGTATGCATTAGCAATTTAGATGGAGTAATAGATAATAGTTCAGGTGCTTCTCTCCAAGGGATTTCTCTCTCCATTAGCACGTTTAAATTATGTCCATGTTGTTCTAATAATTCATTTACAATTGAATCCACTTGTTCAAATCGTGCTATTATTTGCTCTAAACTGAGGTTTTGTATTTCTTCCTTTGGAGTAAGTGGTTTTTTCGTCTTCAATAAAACAAATGAGCCAAGCCATGCAACATAGCAATCAGTTATATGAACCAATGTGTCTCTTACACTTTGCCAACCGAATCCATTTGGAAGGGTAAAATGATGAGGATCTAATTTCCCACAAAAATCTAACAGGGTTCCTCTAGTTTGTCGAACCCATCCATATTCATGTTGAAGCATCAAAACACCACCTTAACAAATATAACTACTTATTCTATACATGTAAGGAATAACCTTTCTTTACTGACAAAAAAAGATCGCCGCAGCAATCCCTTCTTAAACTAAAGCCCCCGTGGGACTAGATCTCGTCAGCTAAACTGTTCACCCCCCTGCTTGTATAAACATGATTAAGGCTGGTTGGGACCATGATCCCGTTTAACAAGCGAACCTATGAGATTACAAGGAGCGTTAGGGGTTACCGACTAATATGTATTTCTAGGAGGAGGAGAAAATAATATGAATCCAACGCAATGATATCCGGGAGTCGTATACGCATGTGGCGTTTTCGGTGGATGAGGCAGAGTTTGGCGGGATAGTCGGCTGAATTTGGTGGGAGTGGAAATCCTGCCAGGGCGGGAGCGCCACGGCCGGGATAAGCATTCGGTGTATTTCCTGGATCCGGATGGTCATAAGTTTAAGTTTCATACCGAGACGCTGGAGGACCGGCTGGCGTATTATCGGGAGAATATGGGCATATGGAGTTTTTTAGCACATGCCAGATCCTTTTAAGGGACACAAAGGGGACCGCCAGTATTAAATCCTATCAATCTATAGTCCCCTTATATCTACCACTTCTTCAATAATCCTCAATTAACAAAATTCACTCCGCCATCTGCGATGATATTTTGCCCGGTAATGTAAGAAGCTTCATCAGAGAGCAGCCATGTGACAACAGCTGCTGCTTCCTCTGGGTTGCCAATTCTTCCTAAAGCATTCAAATTGTTATATTTGGCCTCTAATCTTATTGCGTCTTCTGCCGATAAGCCGGCAAACTTCCTTTCAATCATCGGGGTCCTAAATGCTCCAGGAGTAAGAGTATTGACTCTTATTCCCTGGCTGCCATACTCTTGGGCTACGCACCTAGATAGCGTATTGATGCCGCTTTTCCCCGCTGCGTAAGCAGTAGTTCCAGGGGAACTGAGCAAAGCATCCAGCGAAGAAGTATTGACGATTGCACCTGCCCCATTCTGAAGCATCGCCCGAAGCTCGTATTTCATGCACAGCCAAACGCCTTTGATTGTAACACCCATCATATGGTCAAAGTCCTCTTCGCTGAATTCATGGGTGAGAGCGGGTTTTCCTTCGGAATTGCCTGCGTTATTGAAGGCGAAATCCAGCTTTCCGAAGGTGGTTACGGCTGTATGTACCATGTTTTCCACTTCACTGGACTTGCTGACATCAACTGGAACAAATAGAACATCTGGATGGATTTGTTTTAATCTGGATAATGCTTCTTCACCTTTAGGGCGACTTCTTCCTGCAATGACTACCTTCGCTCCTTCTTCCATGAGGGATTGCGCAACCGCCAGCCCAATTCCCGACGTTCCGCCGGTGATGATCGCTACCTTATTTTCAAATCTCATTTTGCCCCTACTCTCCGAGAATTCGTTTTTAGTAAAGAAAGGCTGCCTGTTCGTAAAATCTATGGTTGTAAAAAATGCCTCGTCCATACACTAAAGGAATTCACCAATAAAGTGCCCAAATCCTTCCTGGCAATCTATCCAGGCAACAACTCTTATATAAGAATGTTGCCTAATTATGTGAACCAAGCAAAAACGCTATTAGCTGTTTTAGTCCAACAAGAACTGCTCATAAAATTTGTTGTTCCTATTCTAGCAAATTACTTAAATATTTACTTAACTAAACTGACCCGTTGCTAAAGTACATTGTCACAACAGCTGTAAAAAACGACATAAACTTTAGAATTTTAAAAGGTTATTTTTAATTACTGTTGAATGGTTAATATACAGAAATTAAAAAGGTGGAATGTTTATGAAATCAACTGTCTCACCAATTGCATGTAAGGTAAATAATGTATTTATCCATGTTAGTGATTTAAAAAAATCCGCAGAATGGTACAATGATCTACTTGGATTACCCTTTAATAAAGACTTAGTCGACTCTCCTGTTTACAATGTCCCTGTAACTTCAGAAACTGGCCTTACCCTAGATGATCACACATTTGACCCAAGCTTTAAATTGAATCCCTCAGATAACGTTTTATTTAACTTCTTCGTCCAAGATATTGATGAAGCGTACCAGTTTATTAAGAACAAAGGAATAATCGTTGTGAAAGAAATCGAGCGTATTGGTGATTTTGCCTATTTTAACTTCAAAGATTTAGATGGTAATGTTTTAATGGCCTGTAATAGTTAAATGTTCTGAGCAGGGTAAAGAAATTTCACCTTTGCTTTTTTTCTGAATTTGGTTCAAATTGGACATAAGGGGTCTAACTAAAATGCGCTTTTCGGCACTAAAAAAGACTGCCAATATGACAGCCTAGGTTCAATAACTATACCCTGATGTTAAGTACCATCTGAAGTCCTCATTTTGCTAGTGCATCTTTTAGAAAAGTAGTTACATAGTCAACATTCGTTATTTTTTTATTGCATTCGCTGCTGTCGACACAAATAAGATTACCGATAGACTTGTAATAATCCGGATTTTTAGATTTTTTCGCTTTGGTTACCGTGGAAAAATGGGCCACCTCACCAAAACTATTACAAAAGGAACAAAAATTTTTTTTATTAGTGGGCGCAAATTCACATTCAATGCCAACCATTTTTCCCTCTAGCTCATATACGATAAATTTTTTATTATAGCCTAGGTCATTCCAGCTTAAATAGGTCAACTGGTTGTGGTCTAAAGTGGATAAATCAGGCAATTTCAATTTTTTATGCTTGGGAAACATTTTTTTCAGTTGCTGCTCAGTGATTTTTGGAAAGGGCAGCAAATAGTCCGAGAGATGGTTTATATAGTGCTCATACTCTTTATCAGTTTTCAGTCCGGAAAGATCCAGCATTTCTTGTTGTTCCCTTGATACCGTTGGGAATTGCTCCAAGATTTTAGCATTAGCTAACTCGATCACAGCGGCCAAAACGTTCTGAGGTACGTTCTTTTTGGTGCTGTCCTTAATTAAAGCAATCTGTTTTCTGATAAAATTCAACTGTTCATTCCTAATAAATTTTTCGGTCATCATATATATCTCCAATCATTTTACTCCCAACTCTTATCCTTATATTTTAAACCATGCCGCAAACCCGCAAAATGGATAAAATGATTTAGAAACGTTTTTTACATAAAAACAGCACTGTTTGAAAGATATTCAACAGTGCTGTTCGCTTACTTTTTATGTGAATAAACAATTTTCTTAATGGTTTCAGTTGATAGGTAATATTCCTCAGCCAGTTGCTGGATACTGCTGCCACTACTAAAAGAATCTCTAATGGTGTCATTACGGCGATCAAGGCTCCGTCTCCCACCACTTACGGTTCCCCATTTCAAATGCTCCGTTTCCGGCTTGGGAATGTAAAGAGTTTCCCCTTGGACATACTTTTGTATTTCTACAATTAGCTGTTCTGGTAGAACTTTGTTGGCATTAATATAGTTCAATTTTGCCCGCTCCTTATTTTGATTTTGAAAAAATAAGGTGCAAAGCCAAAATATTAGAAAGCTTGTTTAGCGATAAAGATAAATGTTTCGCCCCATACAAAGTATCGCCTTTCCAATACTAGGCTTTGCATGAGTGGAAGAAGTACCAGATATTCTTAAGTGATTATCCAACTATAAGCACCCCCTTTACATTGCATTATAGCGAAATTTACTAGGTGATAAAATTATCTTTTAATGGTATTTTTCATCATTTTTATTGATTCAATAGTTCAAAATGCCTTTTTATTTCGTATGAACCTTAATGAATACAGTTCCAAATAGTGTCTCTCCAATATAAGCATCTAACTTCCACATTCCGCTCTTAGGCAGGGACATATTGGATGGGATGTGTCGGTCTGCGCCATTATTGGGTCCACCCAGATCTACACCTTCTAACACAGTTATTTGTTCCCCATCATTTTCGTGTGTGGCGACAACCTTTAGTTTTCCTTCAAACTCTTTATCTTTTCCCCAAAAATGCCACATATATTTTTGGGTTTTATTTGGATAAAATCTAAGGACATCATTATCATCATAAATAAAACCTAAACGTCCTTTTTCACCAATTAAAGTATAATTACCAGCTTTAAAAAAAGAACTTTCATTCCAATTCTGTGCTCGGTTTCTCTTGTCCTGATGGTTATTTACTGTTTCTTCATTATTATTGGAAACCTTAGTACAGCCCACAAGTGTTAATGGATAAATTATTAACAACATAAGAACCAATGCTTTTTTAAGCATTTAGGAATCCCCCCTTAATAATAGACGGTATCAGCTGTATATTGTTTCAGAATATTCAATTTTATTAAAAAATAATGGTTTGATTCCTCATTCAACTAAACTTTAGAATTTAAAAAAGACCAAAACTGGAGATCAGAAAAAATATGACTCTATATTTAAACTCCTTCCTTCTTCCTGTTTAAGACACCGATAAATTTGAAACCATAAAAATAATCCACATGACAAGTGTTAAGGGTAATAATAAAATTCCAAGTCCAAAATTATCATCTTCCAAAGGGAGAAATTCTCGAATATCTGTTGTGTAAATGATTGCAATGTACATGAATTCATTAACTTGTAACCCGGTTAGGTTAGAATCCCTTACAGAAAAAGTAGATTTGATTGAGAAATAATTTTATTTATGGCATTTCTCACTCTTTTTTCTCATAGGAAATTTTGCTAAATTATTTCGTTTTTTTCACTAACCTCTCTACTATCCTGTATGTATTTTAATACAAAATAAAGAAACTGTAATGACACAAAATACACTGCTGCGGAATACCAAGGATTCCATTTACCATAATGTAATACCTCAATTTTTACAGTATATAATTCAAGCAAAACAAGAATTCCTGTACAGACCAGGGCATATATTAATTTTCTAATTGTAGCAGCGTTACTCGGAAAGTAATTAACAATAATATATAATACTCCTACCTGTCCCATGGCAACAATTAAATACGCCCAATCAACCTCCTTTTTATCAAAATACCAATAAAGATGGTATTTAACATCAAGATATAAATCCGACACAAAATTCATCATTAAAGCAAATAATACGCTCGCAAACAATTCATGCCTGGTCTTTCTCCTTTTTACACAAAAAGCTACTATTAGGACAATTATCACTGTTAGAAAAAATAGAATAAAGATAGCAAACACCCTCTTTCTTGTTTGTTATTCTTTCATCTATAAGGTGTTTATAATCCTTAACTCATTACAATCATTTTTTTTGAAATATTCTCTACATTATATAAATCCAGCCATTTAATGAGCGTTTTTCCTATCTTAAAAAACTTTTAATGAATGATTTATTGTAAATTTGGAAAAATACCTTTGTTTAAGTCAATAAGGAGGGGACCAAAAATGGACATTCAAAAATTAGCCGATCATGAGTCATTGGATCTACATGAAGTAATTAATTTCAAAACCCTTTGCTTAGCGAAATCAAAACTAATGCAAGGACTCGTATTTGATCATGATTTAAGAGCATTGATGCAAAAAGATGTTGAACAATCCATGCAAGCACTTGGAGAATTACAGGCAATTTATCAACGCGCACCTTTTGAAGCTCCAGTTCCTCAAAACCGGCCAACACCAATAATAAATTGAATAGGAGGCAAATTCATTGAACCAGGACTATTTAGACCCTATAAACGCGCTACACGTACCAGAGCTAGCAGATACCACATTTGCGATGGATTTACTTCTTCGTGCCAAAGAAGGTGTGCGCAATATTGCTGTCGCATTAACGGAGTCTGCATCACCTGATGTTAGAACCGTCTTACGAAACCAGTTAATGCAAGGGATTGCCATGCACCAAGAAATTACAGACCTAATGATTAGTAAAAAATGGTTCCACCCATACGAACTAAGTGAACAGTATAAACTAGATCAACTCTCTGCCAACAATACATTGATGATTGGCAAAATGAATCTATTCCCTGTTGAGACCAATAGAAAAGGTATGTTTGACCGGACACCTGATGAACACTAACACTGGAGGCTGTAACCAATGAAGGCAGTAACATATCAAGGTATTAAAAATGTTGTAGTCAAAGAAGTTCCAGATCCAAAGATTGAAAAACCAGATGACATGATTATTAAAGTAACGAGTACCGCTATATGTGGGTCTGATTTACATTTAATTCATGGCATGATTCCTAACCTGCAAGAAAACTATGTCATTGGTCATGAACCAATGGGAATTGTCGAAGAGGTTGGTCCAGGTGTGACTAAACTAAAAAAGGGAGATCGCGTAATTATTCCCTTTAATATAGCATGCGGTGAATGCTTTTTTTGTAAAAACCATTTGGAAAGCCAATGTGATAATTCTAATGATAATGGTGATATGGGTGCCTATTTCGGATATTCTGGTACGACGGGGGGCTATCCAGGTGGGCAAGCTGAATATTTAAGAGTGCCATTTGCCAACTTTACTCATTTCAAAATACCAGAGACTTGTGAAGAACCAGATGAAAAGTTAACAGTTATTGCCGATGCGATGACTACTGGTTTTTGGACTGTTGACAATGCAGGCGTAAAGGATGGAGATACCGTTATTGTTTTTGGCTGTGGTCCGGTTGGTCTTTTTGCTCAAAAATTCTGTTGGCTAAAAGGGGCAAAGCGAGTCATTGCCGTTGATTATGTCAATTATCGCCTGCAGCACGCCAAGCGCACCAACAAAGTAGAAATTGTTAACTTTGAGGACCATGAGAATGTAGGAAGTTACCTGAAGGAAATCACCAAAGGAGGTGCGGATGTTGTCATTGATGCAGTTGGTATGGACGGTAAAATGACTGATATGGAGTTCCTTGCGAGCGGAATGAAGCTTCAAGGCGGTGCATTAAGTGCGTTTATCATGGCTTCACAAGCAGTGCGTAAAGGCGGGACAATTCAAGTTACTGGCGTGTACGGCGGAAGATATAATGGTTTCCCTCTTGGAGATATTATGCAGCGAAATATCAATATCCGCTCTGGGCAAGCACCTGTGATTCACTATATGCCATATATGTTTGAATTAGTTTCGACAGGAAAAATTGATCCAGGAGATGTCGTAAGTCATGTACTTCCACTTAGTGAAGCAAAGCGTGGCTATGAGATTTTTGACACAAAAATGGATGATTGTATAAAAGTCGTGTTGAAACCCTGAGGAAGGAGATATGAAAAATGAACTACGCCTTACATGAAGTTCTTGAGGTCCATGAGATGGCTGCATTTAAGACCACTTGTTTAACTAAATCCAAAACGATGAAAGCGTTAGTTACGGATCAGCTATTAAAAAATATTATGCAGCAAGACATTGATGTATCTACGAGACAATTACAAGAATATGCTTCTATCCTTTCCAACGCTAAGCAGTAAATTAGGAGATGAATGAACATGAATCCAATCATTGAAACTTTAACTGGCATGGACGGACTATCGGATCAAGTGGTTGCAATGGATCTACTCATATCAGCTAAAAGTGGAGTTAGAAATTATGCCATGGCAGTTACGGAAGCAGGAACGCCGGAAATTAAAGAAATGCTCACTCGCCATTTAATGGAAGCTCTTGATATGCATGAACAAATATCCTTATATATGGCAGAAAAAGGATGGTACTATGCTTGGGATACAAACGAACAAATCAATTTAGATTTAAATAATATCAATACAGCATTGAACTTACCGACATTATAAATTCCTAGGAACAGTTTAACACTCACCAAATTAAACTGTTCCTATTAAACCATTTTGAGTTTATTTTGCAGAAGTAAATCAAGTTAATACTTCTTGCTTACTAGTGTTTGTTTTACACTATATAATGAAAACAATTAATTGACTATTTTTATTATGAAAAGGTAGGAGCAGGAAATTCATCAATTTTGATACGAAGTAAACTATAAGGTTTCTGTCGTAAGTCTTTTCCATAATGAAATCTAGGCTGGCGATGTAATTGGTTCACAATGACATACAAATATTGATCCGAACCAATTGAAAAAGTATCCGGCCACAAAATTCTCGGATCATGTGCGATAGTTTCCATTATGCCATTTGGCAATATTTTACGGATACTGTTGTTTTCATAATCTCCAGCATAAACAATTCCCTTTGCATCGGTGATCATTCCATCAGACGCACCTTTTTCTCCCCAATACTCCACATGATAAGGTAAATCCACGTCCGGTATCGTTCTGTCTCTTAGGGCTTCTGTTGAGATTGAGAACAAATGACGACTGGTTAGTGGAGCAAAATATAATATCTTTCCATCGGGAGAAATCGCAAGACTATCAGACGCCAATCTAAACGGAGAAGTTGAACCGTCTTTGTTTCGATTCATTAAAATTTGACCTTCTACTTTCGGTATAAAATAGGGATCGGGTGAAGTTGAATTTGCTCCATTTAACCGTCTAAACGCAATTCCATTTTCTAAATCTACGACGATAATAGCCCCTGGTCCTTTGGAAGAAGAATCCGTTATATAGGCATAACCTGCAGTTCCAACACGAAAATCAAATCGGACATCATTCAGGTAAGTTGTTGGCAGGACAACATCTTCTGTAAAGGTATATACTCTTCTAATTGTATTGGTTTTTAAATCAACAGCGACTAATTTTGCCCCACCTTTAATAGGTTCAGAAAAATTGGGTGCCGCAGTATCTAATACCCAAAGCGTTCCCCTTCCATCAGCAACTACACTCTGGACACTGATAAAAGTCATGGTGATATTCTCAGGGTTAACCAGATTGGTTTGTAAATTAGGATAAGGCTGCAATTTATCCTCAACAATTTCCGCCACCGTAAATTTAACATCGTCTCCCCATTTCGGAAAGCAAATGAAAATACGGCCAGTTTCTGAAACAGTAACACCTGTAGGCATTGCCCCATTAAATGCATAAACTAGTTCAAACTTTCCGAAATATTTTTCAATAGGCAGCATAGGTTTCATGATATCCTCCTCAACCATTTAAACGGGATATCACCTATATATGATTTATATTTTTTCTAGTGCATGTTTCTTAATAAGTTTTTCTATACGAAAAGATGATGGAATTGATTGCAATTGAAACTGTGTATGTTTCAACCCGGTTAGGATCCCTTACAGAAAAAGAAAGCTTTATTGTCATAAGTATTTGTAAATTAAATGACAAATTTATGAATCTGGCGAAAAACTCTTTTCAATTTCAGTTTTACTTGATATTATTCCTATTAATACAGTAGGAATAGTGGGTGTTTCCGAAAATGTCTTTGTATGAAAAATTACCAAGTGATTTTTTGATTCAATTTTATTATGAAATGAAAAAAATGATTTCAAAAGGATTAGTTTCTAAAAATATGTACTATGAATTAGGACTAATAATTGCAGTTGCATCAAAAAGAGGGATACTTTTGGATAAGCCAAAAGATTTTGAACAACACATTGTCCACGAATTATTAATGGAATTAAGTAACTGGAAATCCACCGTGGTTGAATAAATAGTTAATCGTAAGAGGGTCTTCCATTAAACACACAAAGAGCCACTGATAAAAATCAGTGGCCTTCTATTATTATTTTTTTAAAATAAAATTTATTGATTATTTTTAATGATTTGAGCCCGATCCTCCGTTTGTGGTGGTTCTTCAAACCATCCTTGTTTAATCTTAATTTTAATTCCTTCATCGCCGTAGAAATAAATATCCTTTGCAATTAAGGCAGTTTTTAAAGATATGTCATTTCTTAATGTAAAAAATGTTCCAAAACTACTCCCTACCATACAGAACCCATTTAGAAGGTAGACACAATGCATCATGAGTTTTTCAGAAAATGGGGGAATGGTTGAAGTGGTTACCGTACTTCCCAAAGTAGAGGAAAACTGAACATTGCTTTCTAAAAGAATTTCTTGAAATGTTCTTATTTGCTTCTTACAAAGTTCTATTCCTTTTACAAAGTATTCTTTAACCTCTTTGGTCCTTGAACATTGAGCAAATCCTGTAATAAGCTGCAATCCAATATTATTTGACTCTATTGCGTGATGAAGTATCCCCAGTTCTAGGTCATTCAAAGCCCTTTTAGAATCAAATGGGTTCAATCCACTCATGTAACTTTTATTTTTAATAAACTCCGTTGACTTTGGCATGGTCGATTTTGGTGGAAGAGATAGAATACCTTTTTCAAGCAAATATTGAGTGGCTAACAAATAAACTCTTTGAGTGGTAGAAGTAAGCCCCTCATAAAGCTTAATCATTTGGTTGTTGTAAGCCATATTCATATTCATGGTGTACATCCCCATACTAACTTTTTTTAAAATACGGACAAACATAATATCAAACCCATTGTCATACAACTTTGGTGCTTCTAAGTTGACATCTTCTTTTGTGAATCCAACAGGTTTCACCATTCCTTGGTCTTGAAATATCTTTTCCATCTCTAAAATATACGAATTCAGTGATTCCCACAAACCACCTGTAATATTTTTAGCCCTTGGGTCATCTGCCTTTTCAAAGAAATATTCTAACATCCTAAGAATCAGTGTTTTTTCTTGGTAAGTTAACCAAAGTGTTCCCGCTTCTGATGCGCTTAAAGGATTTGTTGGAGCCAATAGAATTTACCCCCATGCTTTTTTTTCTTATTTTTCACGATCAAATTACTTATTATGTAAAAGGAGGAAATCAATAAAAAATGAAACACCCTATGCATACTAAATATGATTTCAATCGTCCTTCTTTGTTATTGTCTTTTTTCGGAGTTAGAGAAGTTTATTTTCATGATAGTGCAATAAGAAAAATGCTGCCTCAATGGGCAGCTAGGGTCTTTAATAAAAGAACGCTATTTAAAAAGCTATTTTACCATTTGTAATGCTAACTTATCTTTTAACTTAGACCTATATGAGTCAATTTCATATTTTGTATTGTTGATTTTTTCTTTTTTCATTTTTAACATATCGAATATTTCTAACTCTAAATTCCTTCTAGCTTCAAGAACTTTTATCGCTCCTTCTACACCTGAATGGTTATATTCTTTCCCATAGCCTTGGTTAGTGTAATAGTCGACAATTCCTGTGGACCATTCTGGAGTTCTTTCTTTTAATGCCTTCCTAAATGAAAATTCAAGATTATCTTGTTCTACATACAATAACATTGGATTTAAATTCTCTATAATTTTTGCAACCTTCATGACATAGTTTATTATTTTTTCTTTTTGTACACCATATTTAATCATCCCAATAGTTAATGGATTTTGTATGAAACAACATTCAAAGATATAAACCTTATTACCTTCTAGAGCGATTTCAGCAAAGTCATTCCATTTGTCAGCAATTAATTCAACATTTTTATCGAATGGTAATTCATATATATCGTTTTTAAAAATAGTGTTAAATAATTCGTCCAAAAACTGGTCGCCAAACTCATTTTTTATCTTTCTATATGGTAATAAATAATTGCTTCCTTTTTTTAGAACTCTTTTAAGAAGTACTTCTTTAAAATCTCCACTGTTAGATAATAATCTATCGAATTCAAATTTATTAAAACAAGATACACCATCATAGTCGGCTGGGTGGTTCAAATTTCCCTCTAAAAATAGTTCAACTTCAATTTTATTTTGGTTAAGAATTTCATTTATTAGCTTTGCAGTGGTTGATTTTCCAAATCCAGGTAAACCTTCTACTATTATTAGTTTTGTATTCATAGTTATAAATCCCTTTCTTCAAAGTATTTAACCAAGATTATAAAAATCACTTACTCCACTGCAATCACCCCTTCAAAATATGATATTCACCATTTCCTTAAAAAATCCTTCTTCAAGTTACCTGCCCGATAGCACAACAAGAAAAAGACTGCCGCAGCGATCATTTGTTTAACTCTCGCACCCGTTACTTTAAGTACAATACTTCACAATCTGCTGGGTTAATCAAACCGAAAAAGGCGATGGCTTGTTAAAGACATCGCACTCTACTTGAACATAATGAAATGATATTAGGTTTACTTTTTCCTACCAATGTAAAGCAAGTGAGTTGAAATACCAAGAATATAAGGGTCTGTTGCTTTTTCTTTAATTAAATCAATTATTTTTTTTACTTCTTGTTCACCTTTGTCTCTCCAGTAATCCCAACTATCATTATTTAATATCGCTCCTACATTGGAACCTATTAACTCTAAAGTTTCAAATCCGTTTACTTCCATAAACGGTTTGATGTCTTCTATATTAAAATAATACGCACCTGTAAAACGTCCTTCATCTGTGTGATTAAAGCAACCTGATTGAGAAAATTGAAAAATGGTATCCATATTATTGTTTGGCTTCCAATTATCTGGAGATAAGAGCGATGTAAGTACGTGTCTAATTCTAGGCATAAAGGCAACAAAAACCAGTCCACCATTTTTAGTCACTCTTTTTAATTCTTTAACTGCCTTAATACGGTCATATTCTTCCTGCAAATGGTACATAGGACCAAGCATTAATGATGAGTCGAACTGTTCATCTTCAATCATATTAAGTTCTCTGGCATCCGCTGCATAAAATCCTTCAAATTGTCCTTCTAAATCGAGTTCTTTTGCTTTGTCCTTTGCCATTTCAACTAATCTTGGTGTTAAATCGGTCAGTGTTACCTTATAACCATCTTTAGCAAGTTCCATTGAATATTTTCCTGGTCCAGCACCATTATCAAGAACGTACCCTGTTTGGGGCATATATTTTTTTATATAATGCCAATTTACTTGGAATTCAATTGGTTCACGTTCAAGTCTTCCCCACTCATCAAATTGATTGTAATATTTAATAATCTTACTCATATTTTTCACCTATATTCCACTTTTTTAGATATATAATGTGGGGCCTAAATCTAACTAAATACAACAAAACCTTTTATTGGAAAATATTAACTTACTATTAGCTGGTTTAGTTGAAAAAGGGAAAATTAACTTTTATTTTTCTGGAACAGTAATTTTTTCATAAAAATCATCAACAATTGGATAAATATCTGGTTTTGTATAATAATAGTTTCCATTAACTTTTGTTAGTTCAAATTCAAAAGTTTTTTGGTTATCTTGATAAAGCCTAATTGAATAACTCCAACCTTTTCTTTCTTCTTGATTTTTTTCTGGAATGAACTCTACATTCATTATCTTATCAAAGAATTCCTCAATAACAGCTTTTTCACCAATTGTCTTATGATTTCCTGTGCTTCCATTTACTATAACTATCTTAGATACATCGCCAAAGTCTTTGCTATAAAATTCAGGCAATGTCTTTTTCTCTAAACCACATCCAACTAAGATAAACCCAAACAATAAGATGATAACAATTAGATTTTTTATATCGCAACACTCCCCCTAATTATTTGACGTTTACCTTATTTTTTGGTTACTAACCTTAAACTAACCTGCACCGTTAGTTAAACAAAAAAAAGTCGCTGCTTCGACTTCTTATTGAACAAAAGCATCCGTTTGTTTAAGTACATTTCTTCACAAACTTCGGATTATAGAGATATGAAGATTATTTCTTGTTTCCGCATTAAACAGAAACGCCTCCTATTTGTTTAATAAAAACCATTCGATTATTTTTAATTATTTTTCGGTCTTAAAAAAAGTGATTTTTCAATAATTCCGGAAAAATCTAATGATGGGTACTCTGTTCTTATTAGTTCATAAACCTCTTGTATAATATTCTCCAATTCACTCACGCTTTCTTTAGGATGGTTAATCAATATAGATGAAAAGCGATTAAATGTGTTTATTGGGATAATTTCCATAGCATCTAAAGAATGTTTTTGCCATTTAAAAGCTGGATGATGTACATATAATCGATTTAAACCAAAGAGTATTCCCATAAGATTTGTTTGTACAGAGACTATTACTTTATAAAGCATCAACCAATCTTCCCGATTTAGTAAAGCTTCTCGGTTATTCCATCGGTTACCAAGGTAGAGGTGATCTCTTATCATTCCTACACTTAATTCTTTTGGATAAATCTCAACTTTTTTCTTAAGTTGACTTAATAATTCTTCTCCATAAAGTGGAATACCATCATTAACTGCTGCTACAAGACATTGTTTATCTAAATCTGTATCAAATTCTATAATCACATCATTAATTATATTTTGAATAGTTGAAGTCAAAAAGTTGCTTATTTCTAATTTAACACCGTTAGTCAAATAAGTTTCTGACCATTCCTCTTCCTCATAAGGATGAAAATCTATAATCCTTCCATTAACTGAGTTAATGGAGACTTTCCTATCCTCTTCTGTTGGACCTTCTTTCCAAAGTACAAATAACTCAATGTCGGAATACTCGTCATTCCAGTTGCGAGAAACAGAACCTCCAAGTAACACAGCTTCAACCTTTGGGTTCCGGATATACACTTTTGATATATTTGAAGCTAAACACTTTAAATTCACAATACCCCACCTATTTATTTAATTTTGTATATTTCGAGCTTTTAACTTCACAAACTGCTCATATTAGTTAATTAGATGTTTCACTAGTAGGTCTCACAGTAGCACAATAGAGTGGGGTTTAAAAAAACTTCTTTATGAAGGTCTCCTTGTTCGGTATGATTTTTTGAATATTTATCTGCAAAGGCATCCCATCTTTTAATCGCCTCTTCAGTACCTACATTTTTTATCATTTATTAATTTCCTCCAACAACCAACTAAACACCAATCTTACCAGTAATCCAACCTTCAATAAAATGTTTTAATGAGGCTGCTACCCAGGTTCGACTATCATCCTCGTGATTCCAAACATAAATATCGCTTTTTTCAATGGTCCCGTTTTTTAAAATGGCATAACAAAATAAATCTCCATTACCAGCGTCTGAAAAAAAGAAAAGATGATCAAATGGCATAAAAATATCTCTATAATCCTCAAAATCCCTAAAAAATAGATTGTCCTTTATAATTTGAGAAGTTGACCAAATTAAAGGACAATTCCAGTTGTCAAACACACCATTTGTTTCATTAAATAAGGCACATAATTCTTCTGGTAATTCAATATTTAATTCTTTTTGAATTTGAGCAATTTCAAACTTTGTTGCAGGGGATTTAAAGTGATATTCCTGAGAAATAGAACTGACAAATTCCTTCCACATATGTTTTCCTCCTAAATTTTGGATGGATATAATTTATATTCAATTTCTCTCTAAGAAAAAGGATTACTATTTTTCACTTAAGCGACAGGCTGCCGGTTCTGCTGGCAGCCGTGGTTTTAGAATACTTACGAATATCTTATAAATATTCCCTCAAGTCATACGATATCCTCCTATACAAGTATTAATAATTTTATCGATAAAGTGCCTCAAGAGAGCCATTTAGACAGAATGGCTTCTCCATCTCAAAAAATTCATTGTCTTTCAATACTCTTTCCTTATTTATATTTCTCTAATTACCGACATTTCCCTTCATTCACATCAACTATCTTAATAAAGCCTCCTAAGTACCCTAGTACTCTTTAGTTCAATAAAAAATGGCCACCGTAATGGCAGCCGGGCCTTCAGTATTTTAATTAAAAAAAAGGCTGCCATTGTTTTGCAACCAGTTCACTCACATGTATTTTTATCTTTTAATCTGTCATATATTGGTTCACTAAATCATAGCATCTTCCCTTTGTTGATTCATATAAAGACATATAATAGGCGACATTTTCAAAAGTCCCCCCATTATATTTGAGTCTTTCTTTATTTGCTAAATCTTCTTTCTGTTCGATCCATTTAATTTGTTCGGTTTTTAAGCCCTTCATTGTCTCTGGTGATAACTCTTTCCTTAGTAAAGAATAAATCTCATTTAATGCTTGGTCATACATTTCGTAAGACCTTCCGTAGTAGTTTTTCATAGCGTTTGTTACACCTTTATCTGAATCCTGTTTTTCCGGTAAGGCATCAAGTTCTTTTTGGATGTTATCTAATCTTGCTAGAAACTCTCTTTTTCCCACTATTTTTGTTACTTTATTGGTTGGATTATCTTCCCGAACATTTTCATTTTCTTTTGTTTCATTAGTTAGATCTGTCGAAGCTTTTTTGTCTGTATCATTAGCTTGCTCTGAATTATCTTCTGCCTGCGAGTTGCTGCTTTCAACTGATGTACTTTCCGATTGATTTTTAGTTGATGTAACATCCTTAGATGAATGGCTACAAGCAGACATTCCGAATAATAAAACAACAAATACCGCCACTGAAATAAAAATTTTCTTCATACTTACAACTCCCATCCTAAAAAGGCATTGCTCAAATCATTTTAACATATCCAAAAATATCCTTTAAGTTGGAATTAGAAGATTAGTTAACCCATTCCAAATTTTCAGACTCCATTTAGCCTAACTTAATCCCAAAGATTAATTCGTATCAATTATGGACGGAGCAGTAATTTGTTTCTAAGAAGAACCTAAAAAAAGCCCTTTCTTTGGACTTACACCCGTCAAGTAGACAGCTCTAAAAAAGACTATGCAGCCATCGTGATCCGATATTCAACTGGAGCACGGTGGTTTAGTCGTTTTTGGAATCTCTTATAATTGTACTCATACATAAATGTCTCTATTGCTTGTATTAATTCTTCCTCTGTTTTACAATCGGTTTGATACAACATTTCTGTTTTAAAGTGGGAAAAGAACGATTCAACACAGGCGTTATCTAGGCAGTTTCCTTTGCGAGAGTGGCTGCCCTTAATGCCATATTTATTTAATCGTTTGTTGTATTTCTTAGACGTGTACTGGAATCCTTGATCCGAATGGAGAATGGTTCCGTGCACGATTCTTTTTTTATTTAGGTCCTCCACAGTATCCAATACCAGTTTCATGTTATTCCTGTCTGATAACTTCCAAGAAACAATTTCATTATTATATAGATCCTGAATAACTGATAGGTAATAAAAACGGTTTTGGAAAGGTATGTAAGTTATGTCTGTTACTAGGACTTCATTTTCTTTTCTCTCTTTAAATTCCCTGTTAACCAAGTTAGGGAACACTTTGGAACCTTTTTTACCAAAGTATCTCCATTTCTTTCTTATTACCGACTGAATTTCCATCTCCTTCATTAAACGGTAAACCTTCTTATGGTTTACCTCAAATCCTTCCTCCTTCAGGGCTACTACCATTCTAGGATAGCCATATTCCTTATGTTTGAGGTGGATGGAAAGCATTAGATCCATTAACCCCTGATCCTTTTCCTTTTTCTTTTCACGAATCTCAATGGTTTTTACCCATTTGTAATAGCCAGATCTCTGCACTTCAGCAATTTCAGTTAACCAGGTAATGGGGTATATACCTTTTAGCTCATGTATAATCTCAAACCTTATTGATTTTCTGATTTCACCTCCCCGTGAAGATTTGGATACTGCTTTTTTAAGTATTCAACCTGAGCCTTATAGTAATCACGTTCTTCTTCTACATTTTTGAACTTTGTTTTTTGTCGCCCTTTAAGGGGGTTATCAGTAGAAGTTTTTCCCCTTTGATCGGTAAGTTGATTGCCTTCCTCAAACTTTCTTACCCAAGTTTTTAATTGGGTTGGGCTTCGTAATCCCAACTCCTCAGAAAGAGTTTGGTAACTACCATCACCATTAATATATCTTTCAATTGCTAAACGTTTAAATTCTTCTGTATAGGATTGAAATTTCGTCCCCTTTTTTGCCATAAAAAATCCCCTCCAAGTAGTAGTGTATCATTCCCACGTTATTAGCGGGCTTTTTACACTGTCTACTTAAAGGGGATAATATCATCTTCCTAGGGCTTTTCTTGATTGAAACTATCCCTGTTAAGGTGAAAGTCTATTGCTTGGATATGGTCTTTTAGCGGCTACCTTGTATATTATGCATCCGTCTAATATGAAGAACCAAGGTGGTTAAGCCATTTAATATTAATTTTTATTTTTATTTTTATTTTAACTAAGCACTTTTGCATTAAGTAGTCATCTTCAGCTATATAATGCGGTTTCGCGTAATGATTTTTTCTCTAATAGTAAAGATTGGGCTTTTTCTATTTCGCAAGAGCCCTGACATCTTTTGGATTTAATCATATTTTGTATGGAATAGATGTAAAGGAGGTTATTAAATGGATGGTGTAGGAGCCGGCGGAGGTTTCGCGTTAGTAGTTGTATTGTTTATCCTGCTTATAATAATTGGAGCGTCCTTTATGGGTGGAGGATACGGCGGCGGATTTTATTAAAAATTAAATAATTCTAATGAAAGGGGGGATACTTATGTTCGGTTACGGAGGATTTGGCGGCGGATTTGGCGGCTGTGGCTGCGGTGGCTACGGTTACGGCGGCGGCTTTGGTTATGGCGGAGGTTTTGCCTTAATCGTTGTGTTGTTTATTTTGTTAATTATCATTGGAGCTACTTGCTTTTATTAATTAAAAGCATCCAACTAAATTTTTTAAAAATAAAGAGCCCTTGTTTTAGGGCTTTTTTTATTTGGCTTTAATGCACCGAACGGATCATAAAGTTCTGATGAAGTATTATGTTTGTTGGTATGGCTGATGGTTTCCTTTGTAGGAAAACCGACTTCACCTTCTACACTGGCAGTACTCACCAGTGTAAAGTCAATCTCAAAACAATCTAAGTGGCGGCCACAGGCACTTTTACTAACTTCCACTCTTCCCAAGCTTTCTCAATATCCTCATAACTACCTTTTAACTTTTCTAGATATTCATCGTTAATTTGTTGATATTGGGTATCTTTTATTAAATGATGAAAATTTTCTAAGGCACTAAGAAGGTGTTGATGTGCGGTCGAATAAGATTCCGGAACTTTTATGATTTCCATATAGAAAATTACCTTTGGAAGATGATGAACCAAGTTACTCTGCATTTTATATACGCCATCATACTCTTTTTTATCGACCCACGGAAGAAGAGTGGACTTAATCATGCCCAAGTTCCCTTCTATACGGGTTTGTGTGCTGTCTATATACAACATCCGGTCCTGCAAGTTTCCTAGAACTGTAAATTGACTATTATCGGGAATCCGCGGTGCCGCTCCTCTCTTTTTATAAACGGTATACCACTTTTCCGAAGCTATTGTAATTTGCGGGTAAGCGGAGATTACACCCTTTATATTTGAAGTGGTAATACCATCTTTGTTTAAGTCCTTTTGATAAACAGTTACTGCGTCAAGGAAATTTTGATAAGCTCGCAACAAGTCCTTATGTGCCTGTTTGTACGGCTTTGGAACTGACGTCTGTTCCGTCTCATCAGTTAATTGTTGCACGGTTAGAATCATATTTTCCACACTGCTTTTATAATAATCAATTCCAGCCGGGCCGAGCTCGAATGCACCCTCAGATTGGAGAAGAATAAAACGGAGAATATCAGAATTGATCCTGGAAAAATAGGAAATATGGCTATCATAACCGCTATTAGATAGTTTGTCACCAAAGCCAAACGTCTGTTGTTGCTGTACAGTTATGTATAAAATATAGAGGAAACCAATTACCATAATTAATAAGGCTAAAGACCATTTTTTCAGCATACAAATTCCCGCTTTCATCCTTAAATAGTGGCTCTTATGTTTATTTCGGCACACAAGAAAAGAATTCCTCTATATTTACAATAAATGGAATAAATAAAAAATCATGCAGGGAACTGTTAGGGGTGCTGGTGTCTGACACTTGATAGAATTTTTGGCTGCCTATTGAAAAAGGCCTCCGCAGTCCATTTTAATTTTATATTGAGTATATATTGTCCTTTTCGTTATTCCTCCTCTTTTATTAAAATAGCTATTGCATATGTGGCGAAAGTAAAAAACCAATAGCAGTAAAAATAAAAGATAGAAAACTATCACCAAAAATTTGTTGAATCAGAAAACAAATACAGAGGATAATCCAACAAGTTTTAAATGACTGCTCTTTTCATCTGCTTTCACCCCATTTTCATCTATTAACCATACTTACAACTTTTCCAAAAAAAGGTTCCATTTTACCGTCTTTTCATGGTAGTACAATAAGAAAAAGCCACCAAGATGGCAGCCGGATTTTAAGCTTATACACTTTATTGTAAGTGAAATTTTGCATCTTGAAAATTTGATTAAACGCAAGTAAAGGATTGAATTTGTCTTAGGCTAATTCCGAAATTAACCCATCTCCGTCCAGTCCAGCGATACCCTGAAACCGAGTTCCGACCAATGAATGTTGGGTAAAACCAGAATTGTTCAAAACCTCTTAGCCATACATACGTGTATCTGTGTAAACATCTGACCATACTGCCTGGGTCTACTGCAAATGCTTCTGCTTGGTGCATCTGTTGAGGAACAGCAGATGGCGGCGGCGATGTTGGCGGTCCAGCTTCTGGATCATGATGCCCAGGCGGCGGTGCTGTCGGAGGCTGATGCCCTCCAAATTGTCTTGGATCTTGGGGAGAATAGTAATCTACATAATATGGGATTTCAGAAAGATAAGCATCTTGACCATACGGACTGTTATAATACAAATTTAAATGAGTAGGATACATAAAAATGGGCTCCCTTATAATTTATTTTCAAATTATCATATTCTTTGGTTATTCACCTATAAGCTTGTTCACATAAAAATGTGCTTTCACCTAGAAAAGTTCAACAAAAAAGGGCTGCCGCAGCGCCCCTAAGCTGAAGAAGACTTACCATTCTTCCTTTGTATAAATGATATTTAATCAAATGTTTGGCATTGTTTTTGGCTTTCCTCTTGCGAAATATGTTTCTTTACTTTTACATTTGTCACTTGTAACCCAGTTAGGTTAGAATCGCTTACAGAAAAGGTAAGTTTGTCATAATCGCTGCCATGGTGTCCTGAATAGTTTAAGGCACTGGCAAAAATCAGATGTCTCCTCGGATCCCCATCAATGGGTTCAATTCTAATTTTAGGACACATGAAAAACTCCGAATAAGCTGGACCTAAATGATTTAAATAACGTGTATACAATGCTTCTTCAAGCAACTCTTCTTTAGTAGGTCCGTTCACTTCTTTTCTCCACCCCACTACGAGCCAATCATAAAGTGATTGTGACTTTAATCGGATTTTTTGACTATTTTCCGAAACGATTACTTCTCCATCTATAGCCGTGCAGGTTTTGCGTTTTTTGTCAGCTACACACGTATAGGCAGGTTCAATGGTAATCACTTCGTTATTTGCCATTTTTAACGTCAATTTATTAGATGGATGAGCGAAAGAATCCTCGATTGTTCCATTTATTCGGCTGGAGTGATTAAGCCAGTGTACCACTTTTCTAAGTACACGCTCTTGAAAACCATCGTTAATACTGAATACACGCTGCTGCCCAGAGTCATTTTCAATTGTAATGTCTTGCACCTCATCATGCTTTAATGAGTGCGTCATTAATTGTTCAAAAAAAGAAACCCGTTGATTGGTAGTATTCTTTGCTTCAGCCATTTGATTGGATGAGGTAATTAAACATCCAATGATGACTAGAATAACAAAATGATATCTCCTCATAATATTGATATTCCTACACAAAAAAAGTCCTCTCTTACATGACACGTTGTTTCATCGTAAAAATTTCTTATTCCCAAAAAAACCAAATGGGTGACCTCCTTATTTTTCCTAAACTCTACTTTTAGTTTTGGAAAGATCATTTACGATTATTCTTGTTCAGCTAACTGTTCGTTTGCACAACACGAAAAATGATGGTCGCTGTCTGTCAGCTTAATAAGAACTTCTTAACTTGTTAATGATAAGAGAAACTTAAAGTGGAGGATTCTTATGAGAAAAAGCCTTTTCCTATTTATTTCCTGTTTCACCCTCTTCACTTATTCGCCCGTTAAAGCTGAAACCATTAATAATGATGTAAAGTTGCGGGATGACTTGATTTTCATCATGCTTTATCCCTCCATTCAGCAGGAATTGAAGAAGCAATATGGCGAAATCAAACAAAATATGTGTGGGAAAATAACCAAAATTACACAGCTTCCAACAGGCAGTTACTTATTTAATGTCACCGTGCAGGTAACAACATTCGAAGGCGCCCACAGCCCCCCGCATGATTTAGTAACGATCACTTTTAGTAATGAAAAAACCATAGAATGGCAGGTCATTGATATCAAAAGAATAAGGTTAAAACCAAATGAAATAACAAAATGCATTCATCCTTTGTAAAAAGGGGGGTTATTCTTCGATTGTATTCTCCCAGCTAAACAGTCCAACAAGAACTACTCATAAAATTAGGTTGTTTTTGAATTTCTACGCTATTGGTGTTCCATTTTTTACAGGTCCATCTGGTTTTAAAAGTACTACATCACCTTCTTCTGGGACACCTCCAATTACCAATACCTCAGATTTAAAACCTGCAATACGTCTTGGTGGAAAGTTTACTACTGCAACCACTTGACTACCAATAAGTTGTTCGGGTTTATATCTTCGTGTAATTTGAGCCGAGGAATGTTTAATGCCAATTTCCCCAAAGTCAATTTCTAATTTTATTGCAGGTTTTCGTGCTTCCGGGAAAAGGTCTGCTTTAATAACAGTACCAACACGGATATCCAATTTCAAAAAGTCCTCAAATGTTGCCATAAATACACCCCACTTTTTTACTGTTGTTCCAATTCTAACAAATTAATTATTTCCGTTAAACATCTCGTTGTCGGTGTGGACATTGTGCACCCAATGCCGAGCAATATATCAAGATTTTTTTTTCTGTACTTGCAAGTAATAAAGCAAAATCTGATTGAATTTCTTCTTTAGACTCCTGATTATGAGACACCATTGATTATAGCTATGATGATTGGATTGAATAAATGGCTTGCTCGGCTCCAAATCTGATAATTGTTTTTTCTAATTCCATTCTTAATTTTTCCAATAGTTTACAGGAGGAAATATTGGCAGTTTGAGTTTCTGCAATTACTTTTGAAAGGTTCAATTCCTTAAAGGCAAAGTTAATAATTTCTTGAACTACTTCAGTAGCATAACCTGCTCCCCACCAATTCGGTAAAAACTGATATGAGATTTCGAGGTAATTGCCATCGTGATGCGGGTCAAGAGAAACTAAACCAATAAAATCAGCTGTGAGTTTTTCTCTAATAACCCAGTAATATGATTCATCACTTAATTGAAGCATTTGGTTTAATGCTACTCTAATGGAATCTTCTTGGAGTATACCACCTAGAAATTTTCTCACTTCCTGATTGACATATAGTTTTTTAACATCTTCAAAGTCCGATTTTTGAAAGGTATTTATATAACTTCTTTCTGTCTCAAACAAATTCATTCATCCCCTAAAAATGAATTTTATAACTACTATAAAACCTAACGCAAATAAAAGCGGACTACCGAAATTATCCATTGGTAGTGAAATTACAGCCCCCATTAGTTAACTTTCATGGTAGTTCAAAAAGATTCAATATTGGGGTTTGCTGGTATTTATCTATAAACAAAGGTAATTCGGCTAAATCATCAATTATAAAGTCAGCTTCCACTGTACTCCATTGATAATCCTTTTTCCAAATCCCTATCATCCCGACATTTTGAGCAGCTTTCACATCATTTACAGGATGGTCCCCAACAAATATGCTTTGATTAGGTGAAACATTAAGCTGTTCCAAGACTCTTTTAAATATTTCTGGATTAGGTTTTTTTATTCGTTCCCATTCAGAAACCAAAATCGTGTCAAAGTACTTCTCAATACCTAGTGCCTTTATATTATCCATCTGAAAATGCCCTTTTCCATTTGTAATGATTCCTAATCTACAGCCCCTTCCTTTTAATTCATCTAACATTTCTATAAGATTAGGAAAAGGTACGCAATTATTTTTAAACTCACAAATATAATCATGAAGTAGTTCTTCCCAGGTTATATCAGTAATCCCAAATTCATCTACTAATTGTTGGTACACCTTATCTTTCCATACATACCCACGATGGTCTAATTCAATAAATCTTTTTACATACTTCTCTCTTGGAATATGACGTACTAATTTATTTAATCTGTCATATTGTGCATTTATGAATATTTCAACTGATTTATCTCTATTCAACAATGTTCCATCTAAATCAAATATAGCTGCTTCAATCATTTCGACCCTCCCGCAATATTAATAATTCTTTTATTATTCTTTTTCGTTAATTTCATTTCCTTCTTAAATTAGCCTGTCATAGCTGAATAACAAAAAAGATTGCCGCAGCAATCAGACGTGGACTACATTGTGTATTAATACAAATATCAAGAATGATAGATACAAAATCGAACTCCATGAACTTTCTAAGTTTTGAATTTTAATGAAGGTAATAATAGACATTGCAAGAATATAAAAACATCTCTCTTCGCAAAGGAATAAGAATTAACGTTCCAAAATTGCCAAATCTTTTTGCTTATCCATTTACTGTTACCTGTTATTCTACTTTCCGTTCTTTTCGCCCATTTTTCAACAGCTATAATTTCCTCAAAATCATGAATCATAAATATTACTACAAATAACCATATAGCATTATATAACTCAAGCTGAAACATTATAATTTTTTCTCCTCTACTTATATTTTGGGTATAAACTTGTTGGCATTTAATTTAAACTCCGATATTGCACCTGCTTTATCCTTTTTTAACCTTTCCTTATTGAACTAAACTGCTCGTTAGTATAAGTACAACAATTTACAATCTTTTTCAAAGCGACCTCATCAAATGAAGAATCACCCCGATAATTGAATAAGTAAAACCTTTAACGAAAATGGGTTACCAAGATAACGATTCGTTCTTATTGTTTTGTTAATGAATTGCCTTTTCTTATTATTTAAGTCTCTCTAAAAAAAAATAACCCAGTAAAATGAATTTACTGGGTTTATCGATTGCCTCTTATTATTCAGGAATATACACTAATTCCCCTTTTTTAGGGATATTGATAACATGTGTATCAGTGTAAGCAAGAAGGCCTTCCTTACCATATTCGCGGCCAATACCGGATTGTTTCACTCCACCAAATGGGAAGCGTACATCTAGACCTTGAACAGCTGCGGTATTAATCATTGTTGTTCCAGCCTGAATCTGTTTCGCTACCTTAATGGCATGTTCTTCCTTGCCCCAAACAGAGCTTGTCAATCCATAGATGCTGTCGTTCACTAGTGAAATCGCGTGTTGATCATCATCAAAAGGTAGAATTGGAAGAGTTGGTCCAAATTGCTCTTCTACAACGATTCGATCGTTGTAATCTGCGCCTAAAACAAGTGTTGGCTGCATGAAATAGCCTGTATTAAATACGTCCTCATCCAAAACTTTACCTAATTTGATGACTTTAGCACCTTTACTTTCCGCATCATCAATTAAGCTTTGAACATATTCAACTTGTCTACGATTGTTTACAGGCCCAATGGTTACATCTTTATTAAATGGATCTCCGACTCGAATCCATTTATTGGCTGCTTCAATATATTTTTCAACAAACTGATCATAAATAGCACGATGAACGTATACTCGTTTTGCAATCATACAAATTTGGCCAGCTGTTAAGAAATTAGAGATTACTAGACGACGCATCGCTCTTTCATCGTTCACATCGAAATCTTCTAAAATAACCGCCGCATCGTTACCGCCTAATTCCAGTGTCATGTTTTTGATGGTGTCAGCTGCAGCTTTCATGATATGTTTCGCAGTTTGAGTTCCACCTGTAAAGGCGATCTTGGCTACTTTTGGATTAGAAGTTAATTCTACACCCACTTCACTTTCACCATGAACAAGGTTGAGAACACCGTTTGGAAACTCTTCTGCAACAATTTCAACTACTTTGCTGACAGCTAATGGTGCTAATGGACTTGGCTTTAAGACCATGGTGTTTCCTGCTAATAGCGCAGGTGCTATTTTGATAGTAGAAAGTGACAATGGATAGTTCCAAGGTGTAATCGCTGCAACCACGCCAAGGCCATCTCTGGCAATAATCGTTTTTCCACTTTCATGTTCCTGAACTTCGTCTTTTAATACTTCAACCGCATTGTCGCAAGCAAATTCCATCCAAGCTAATGAAACACCAATTTCACCCATTGCATCATAAAGAGGTTTACCGTGTTCTCTTGATAACAATTTAGCGATTTCTGTTGTTTGATCTTTGATTTTTTGAATTGCTTTTCTCATTCGTTCCACTCGTTCTTCAATGGATGTTTGAGTCCAACTTGAAAATGCATCATGAGCCGCATCGATTGCACGAATGGCATCTTCCCTTGTATTTACTGGTGCAAATCCAACAATCTCATTTGGGCGTGTTGGATTTTCACGAGGTGCTTGTTTTTCTGATTTTACTTTATCGCCATTAATAATGGCATCAATAACTACTTGTTTTTCTCCCATTTTAATGATCCCCTTTTTTATTTAATAGATTTATTCATACAGTTGCTATAGCAACTGTTGACCCAACAACTATACTCAAAATGATTTATTGGGTCAAATAAAATGCTTCACTTCACAAATTCATCTTATTTACTGAAATAAATGGTCCATACTGATTGTATCTTGCAGAATCTTCAACTAAACTAGTTTGTATAGCAACTATTGAAATAAGGCGTGTGAATCCATTGAATTTATCTTTTCAGGATTTTATTAGTATTAAACTTCATCAAACCGATCTCAATCTAACGAATTATATAAAGGCCCAATTGGAGCCCTATCATCTAGCCCCTGAACAAAATTTAATTATGATGCTGCTGTGGGAAAAAGAAGGCTTAATGCAAAACCAACTGGCAGAATTTCTTAATAAGGATAAAACAAATATCACGAGAATGGCGTTTAGTCTTGAAAAAAAAGGACTTGTAAATAGAATGAATTGTAAAGATGACCGTCGTTCCGTACGTCTTTATCTGACTGAAATGGGAAAGAAATTAGGTGAGGAAGTCCTTCCCATCATTGAAAAGTTTAATGAGACGGTCTGCAACGGGATAACGAAAGAAGAACTCTCCCTTTTGGAAAAAGTTCTTGCGAAAATCAATCAAAACGTACAGAAATAAGATTAGCGTTTGTTAACATTTCAAGCTCTCTTTAGAATGGCCATTATGTATAACACTCTACAAACATTAGCCTTTTAATATTTAGGCTCTGTTAAACGATAATGTTGATTTTTGTGCAAAAGAAAAGAGAACTCTTATATGAGGTCTCTTTTCCTCATTCCTTATTAAACTAACGCCCCCGTTACTTTAAGTACAACGTTACAATATCCTATAAAAATTAGCGACCAGCAAATTGATCTCCAAATATTTCTTCAAATTGATTTAAAATCACTTTATTTTCCCCTACATACTGAACGATAATATCCCCTTTTTGAAGTAGTCTGGGTCTGATACATAACTTATATTAGCAAGTCCAATATTTCCATCCTCATGTATCCTAGCAGCATCTTTTTCCATTTTTTTAATTGTTGGCTACTCAAAAATCAAGAATAACTCCTCATTAGCTTTATTACTTTTGGTACAACTGATTCGTCTTTTTCGTCATTTTCCAAAATTGCAAAATAATAAGAATGTGCTAAAATCCTTCCTAGATAGTCAAACCCGTAGTTTAATAAGCCTTTTGTTTTGCTCAAATAGTAATTATAAAAAAAACAGAAAGAACCAACAATCTCCACATCCATTCTTTCTTCATATTCCACCTCAATTCAATTAAAAGGTCATAGTTTGTTTTCTATTAGATAAATATTTCTTGTTTTCTAACTATATCCTTTTTGACTAGCACACTCCAAAAATAGGAGCTTCATTTATTAGATTGCATTTTTTATAATTTCATTAGAATCAACCAAAATAAGGCTATAGTCGAAACAATTGTTATAACGAGGTACATAGCTATACCTTTATCTTCAGCATCATAAAATAATTTAACCCTTCGTAATTTGGGACGTTGTTCGTTTTTAGAGATAAAAAATAATATTGAAGCTACCAACACAGTTAAGATGAAAAAATAAATAAAAATTCCCATAAAGTCCCCCTTACAAAAAACACCAATTTGCAACATTACCTAATATTTCGACGTTATTCCTCTGAATCCCTTGTTCAACTAAACTGCCCGTTCGTGCAATAAAAAAAGGAATCGCCGCGGCCATCCCGATTTTTACCTCTTGTCCCCGTCAGCAGACTGGTTATTTTTGAAAAAGGATTCAGCTATTTCATTCCAGCCAACATACCACGCATCCTTTGTTAGTTCATTCCATTGTAATGTAAAACTATTTGCCTTTATTTCAACTTTACAAAAATCATTTGTTCTAAAACCGATACCACGTATTTCAAAAGTGTAGTAATTTTCAGATGGTTTCTGTACCACTTCTAGAAACTCCATTTTTTCTAAATCTGTTATTGGCACTTGTTTTTCTAACCCCTCAGAAAAGTAAATCACCACATGACTATCTATTACACCATTAAATGTAAGTCTGGATCTCCCTGTTGATTTTGCTACACCATAGGGGTTTAGGGGATGCTTTTCGGAAACATAGACATATTCAAAATCAAAACTGATCGTTTCTTTTTCAATTATGATCTTATCAGCTGGGCAGTCGTGAAAATTTAGGCAGTTAAAGAATTCGTTTGAAGTTTTATAGTTCAATTTATTAACCCCCTTTTACCATTATGGTTGTAACACTACCTTCTTGTAACCCAATCATTCTTCGTCAATTTATAAGAATCATAGGTTTCGTTTTCTAGTTGGATTTTATTTTGAAAGTTAAACCCAGATTTTTGGATGACTCTATTAGAGGGAAGGTTACGTTCTAATGCTATCGCATTAATAACCTCAATGTTCGTGTGTTGAAACAAAAATGTAAGTAATCCTTGAACTGCTTGAGTGGTATAACCTTTTCCCCTATACTCATTGGAAATCCCGTAAACAATTTCTCGATTTGGAGGAGGTAATTCAGCCTTTATTCCCGTACAACACCAGCCAATAAATTTCCCCGTCTCTTTTAAAATGATTCCTAATCTTAATCTGAGTTCTCCCACGTCCCTTTTCTCAGATACAGCCTTTAGAAACTCTTGGTTCTCAGGGATTTCAAAATGTAGGAACCAGTCTTCACGAAGTTCCTTAGATACGTTCCAGCCCGGTAAAAATTCATATATTTCAGGCTGCCAAGTTAATGCATGGAAATCATCTAAATCCTCAATCTTAAATTCTTGCAAAAGGACATCCTTACACTCAATAGTGAAGTAGCTTTTGTTTATGGAATTCATTTCATTTAATACTCCTCACTATAAATATATTGAACCTTATTGGTTCCTCTCTTACCTGAAAAATTAACCAAGCAGCACATTTACGTTTGAAAGGATTGAACCAAGCATGCTTCATTGTCCATCATTTTCTGTTCTTCCTCATAGTCTATATGAAGTTCACTGAAAAGATTTTTCCAAAAGGAAACAGCCGATTCATTCTTTATTAATTCAACAACCACATATTTTCCTTTTTTTTGATTAAATAATTCTTTTAATAGGGTTCTTGCAATCCCTTTTCTTCTATATTTCTTCAATATAAAAATATCATTGATACTGTAATCATATTCTTTTTTTAAAAAAGGTCTTTCTAAAAGTAATAAAAACCCTGCAATCGCATTATCTTTTTCTAGAAAATAGGGAGTGATTCCTTTCCTCTCCCATATGATTTCAAAAGAATCAAATTTGAAAGAACCATCAGGGGATAGGTCTAAACTCTCAGTAAACTCTGAAAGATCATGTAGATAAAGGGAATATAAATTCTGAAGAATGTGCTGTTCATCCCTAGCAAGGGGGGTCAATGAAACTGTCATTGTTATACCTCTTTAACGATTATTTCGATCTATTACTTTATTCATTTCTACAAAGCCTTTCATTTGTCCTTCTTGAACTATCCTGCCCGCTGTTGAACAAGAGGTATCCCTTTTTAAGGAAGCACTATTTTCACTGATCAAAAAAAGATCGCCGCAGCGATCCCGTTCCTTTACACTTGCACGTTAGTTAATAGTTTAAGATTAATTTAGTTTAAGATTAATTTAGTTTAAGAGAGTAATTTGTGGCAAGAATATTGTGGAGTTAGATTTTCCATTAATAAGGACCCAACCTCAGCGTCTTTCCCTTTTGGATTTCCTCCAACATATAAATTGTAATGGTCTCTAACTTTCATCACACCTATGTCGCTTAGCATGGGTTCAGCGGTACCGATAGGACACCCTGTATAAGCAACCTTCAGGGTAAACGGTACAGGTTTTCCTGCTATACGGCGATTTAACTCTTTTGCCACCGGCATCCCTTCTACTATTTCCCCTTTGCAAAAATTACAGGTTTTCAGGCTCTTTACAAAGTTACCGACCGGATAACAAGCTAATCCAACCTTTTGAAATTCTTCTTGGATTTCTTCTTTTTTATCTTCCGGGATTTCTATATACAGTTGCTGAAAAGTGGTTAATTCAAGCTCTTCATCTTCATTCATATATTTTGAAAGCATCACAAGCTGTTTTGAATTAAGTTTTGCCCCAAATCCTATTCCTCCGTTGACGGCGATCTTAATTTTTTTTAGCCCATTATCCATATTTCTTTCTCCCCTTTATCTATCCATTTGTATATAGTTCTTGTTAGACTTTTGCCATTTTGATCCCCTTCAAATTTTTTGTTATTTAACTTCGATAATAAATGGATAGGCATTGACCTGCCCGTGAAACTTGAATTCAGCCCAAAGCTTATAAATACCCGGCTTATCAAATTGTGTTTCAAATACAGTTTGATCATTTGATACTGGGTGGACATGGATAAATCTCTCTCCTGCTTCATCCAGGATGACGACATGCCCTAGTGCACCTAAATACTCTTCAGGTGTCTCACCCTTTACATCAAAATGAAGGGCAACCTCTTTGTTAACCTCGAATGAACGAGTGGTTAATTCAACCGTTTGACCATTAATGGTCTTGGCGAAATCGGTATCTGGAACGAGTTTGTTACCTCCGTGTGGATGTTGGGCTTCACCAACCTGAAACTCAATAGGGCTTATCGCATAGTGAAGCCCTTTAGGCTGAATATCAACAAAAGCTTTATAAGAATGATCTGCTAAATTTGCCTTCACTTGATAGGTTCCTTCGCCCTTTTGTTCTGGATGTAAATGATGGTACTCTTTTAAGTCAGAGCTCACGACAATCAAATGCATATATTTATCATGAGAAACTGCCAGCTCTGGAGCATGATTATTTTTATCTTTTAACTCAATTGTGATTTCTCCATTTGCATAGGATACTTTTGGTGTAACCTCGCTTGTGGTGTTTGCATCCTGATTCTCATGCTCTTGATCACCATGTTGAGGATTCATGCTTTCTATCCCCTGTTCAGCAGTTGTATGATTATCCGCCGATTTAGGATTAGCACTTGCATACACACTATAACCAGCAATGACGATCCCTAGATAAGCGATAGCTGAAACAGCCCAAATCATTATGCTTTTCTTCATATAAACACCTCCAAAATTAACCCTTTAACCTAATTCTCTGAAGTCTGAGTGCATTGAGAACAACCGATACCGAACTAAATGCCATGGCTGCACCAGCTAACCATGGTGCTAAGAAACCGGATGCTGCAATTGGAATTCCAATAACGTTATAGGCAAGGGCCCAGAAAAGATTTTGCTTAATATTGGTGATTGTCTTCTTACTCATAAAGATGGCGTCCGCAATACTCGTTAATTCACCACGAATAAGGGTAATATCGGCTGCTTCCATGGCCACATCGGTACCTGTACCAATTGCCATACCGATATCAGCTGTCGCTAGTGCCGGAGCATCATTAATTCCATCTCCAACCATGGCTACTTTTTTGCCTTGTTGCTGCAGCTTTTTCACTTCTTCCGCCTTACCTTCTGGCAATACTTCCGCTATGACATTCTTAATTCCTACTTGATCAGCAATGGCTTTAGCGGTTTGGGTATTATCCCCGGTAATCATGACAACTTCTAAGCCCATTTTGTGTAATCGGGCAATGGCTTCCTTAGATGTGTCCTTAATGGTATCGGCAACGGCAACCATACCTGCATATTTCCCATCAATGGCTACTAACATAGCTGTTTTTCCTTGTTTTTCTAAGTTCTCCATATTGGCTAGTACAGCCTGAACATGGACACTATATTTTGCCATCAGTCTGCGTGTCCCGATTAATAACTGCTTACTATTCACCGTTGACTGAATACCAAAACCAGGAATCGCTTCAAAGGTATCAGATGACCCTAGGTTCATTCCTTTTTCCTTAATACCTTCCACAATTGCCTCTGCAAGCGGATGTTCCGAGTTTCTTTCAGCTGTACCAACCAGGGTTAGAAATTCACTTTCGTTCACGCCTTCTGCTAAAATAACATCAGTTAAAGATGGCTTACCATTTGTAACCGTACCTGTTTTATCAAGAATAATCGTATCTAAGCGATGGGTGGTTTCAAGGTGCTCCCCGCCTTTAAATAAAATCCCAAATTCAGCCGCACGACCGCTTCCCGCCATAATCGAGGTTGGTGTTGCCAAACCAAGTGCACAAGGACAAGCGATCACTAATACCGCGATAAATTTCTCAAGAGCACCTGCAAAATCACCAGGATTAACAGCGAAATACCATACAAGGAAAGTAACAATGGCAATTCCTACAACGATCGGTACAAATATTCCTGAAATCACGTCAGCTAAACGTTGGATCGGGGCTTTAGAACCTTGTGCTTCTTCAACCACCTTAATAATCTGAGCTAGAGCTGTCTCTTTGCCAACTTTTGTTGCTTTCATTTTCAGGAAACCATTTTTATTAATCGTTGAACCAATCACGGTATCTCCAATCGTTTTATCCATTGGAATACTTTCACCCGTTAACATGGATTCATCAACGGCTGACCTGCCTTCTACAATTTCGCCGTCAACCGGCACTTTTTCACCAGGTTTTACATAAACAATATCCCCTTTTAAAACGTCTTCGATAGGGATCATCATCTCTTGGCCATCTCGAAAAACGGTTGCATTTTTCGCCTGTAGTCCCATTAACTTCTTAATCGCCTCAGACGAACGTCCTTTAGCCTTTGCTTCAAACAGTTTCCCTAATAGAATTAAAGTAATCAAAACAGCACTTGTTTCATAGTAGAGTTCGACCATGTGAGCGCCGGAGCCAATCGAGCTAATACTTAAATATAAACTATAAAAATAGGCAGCAGATGTACCAAGTGCAACAAGCACATCCATATTTGCACTCTTATTCCTTAACGCCTTATAAGCCCCCACATAGAACTGTTTACCAACGACAAATTGTACGGGTGTTGCCAGAGCTAATTGAACCCAAGGATTCATTAACATGTCTGGCAGCCAAATAAACTGGGTAAATTCAAAGTGGCTAACCATCGCCCACAATAAAGGGAATGACAAAATCAGACTGAAAATAAACTTTCCTTGCTGCTTTTCTATTTCCTTTTGACGATGGTCAACGTGTTCACCTGCATGTTCTTTCTTTTGTTCAAGGCTGTACCCTAGCTTTTTAATAGATTCCTTCATTTCAGAGACAGAGACCTGTTCTGGATTATACTCCACCAGGACTGTTTCTAACGCGAAGTTGACTGGCGCTTTTTCAACACCATCTAATTTGTTTAATCGTTTTTCAATTCTATTTGCACAAGCTGCACAGGTCATTCCTGCTATCTCAAATTCCACTTTTTCCTTTACAACGTCATAGCCCAAATCCTTAATTTTCTTTTGGAAATCCTGTTCAGATACCACTTCCGGATCAAATTTTAGAGTGGACTTTTCAAGTGCTAAATTAACATTGGCCTCTTTCACACCCTCCATTTTTTTAAGTCCTTTTTCAATTCTTGTGGCACATGCCGCACAGGTCATTCCAGTTATTTGTAAAGTTGTCTCTTTTATGTCATTACTCATTACGATCCACCTCTTTCATACGGGTAGGGGGTATATTTTATTGTTAAAGATAACGTGCTTTTAGGCGCACGTTATCTTTAACATCCTATTCAACATCATAGCCTTGGTCGTCAATCGTTTCTTTAATCTTGCTTAAGGTTACTTCAGCAGGGTTAAATTCAACATCGACTGTTCCTTCTGTTAAATGAACCTTCACAGAATTCACCCCATCAAGTTTTCCAACACTGCCTTCAATGGAATTGACACAATGACCACACGACATTCCAGTAACCTTTAAAGTATTCTTTTCCATAAATAATCACTCCTATTTTTTCATTAATTTTTCTATTGTTAAAAGAACTTCATCTAAAACTTCTGTATCACCCTCGTTAATTCGTTCCAATACACAGGTTTTTAAATGTCCTTCTAGAAGAATTTTTGCCACACTGTTTAAAGCAGATTGTGTAGCTGAAATTTGCGTAATTACATCATCACAATAAGTATCTTTTTCAATTAAACCTTTTATTCCACGAATTTGACCTTCAATTCGATTTAAACGAGTAACCAAGTTTTTCTTTACTTGATCGGAATGATGACTCTTTCTTTCATTTGAAAGATGACAAACATCATTCATTTTTTCATCCATCCAGCCCCACCTCCATATTCACAATTTACTATACCCCCCTATAGTATGTCAAGAAATTCAATACATCCTTTCAAAAAATAAATAAATGGCCTAATTTAAAGAAGGAATTTCCCTTAGTATATCTTTTCCACATAAACTACTTACTAAATCTCTAAGTTATGGGATGTTAAAAATTTACCCCAAAAAGTAGGGTCAAATCATAATAAGTATGGCCCCATTGTGTGTAAAAGTAATATACCTTTTCAAGCAGCACTATTATAATACAAGTAATATTCGTTTAAAGAGTTCTATGGAAGAGGAGGACATTCTAATTGGACAGAAAAATTATAAATTTAGCTGTTGGAAAACCGAGGGAATTTGAATGGAACAATAAAAAAGAAATTTCCTCAATAGGAAAATCAACTGTACAAGCTGTTGAGTTGAAAAAATTAGGCTTTGTTGGTGATGATGTAGCCAACCACAAGTTTCACGGAGGGCCTGACCGGGCAGTATGTATATATCCATTTGAACATTATTCTTACTGGGAAGAGTTCTTTCAAAGAGAACTTATTCTACCTGCTTTCGGAGAAAATATAACAGCCACAGGAATGGTGGAAGAACAGGTTTGCATTGGTGATATCTATAAAATAGGCGATACCATTGTACAAGTAACACAAGGAAGGGTACCTTGTATAACCATCTCCCATTATAATCAGGAAAATGAGTTACTAAAGAAGGTGGTTGAAACGACGCTAACCGGTTACTTTTTTCGGGTATTGGAAGAAGGAGCGATTAATCTTGATTCGGACATAACGCTTGTGGAAAAACACGCCAAAGGAATATCCGTTTCTTTCGCCACCCAAATTCTTTTTCACCAAAAACAAGATAAAGCATCGATTGAAAAAATATTAACCGTTAATGAACTGGCAGAGGACTGGCGGAATAGATTTTTAAAATTGTTATGATCTTTTCGAAAAAGGTGAATAATGCTAAAGCCTAGCCTGAAAAGCTAGGTTTTTGATGTGATTCATTAATCGCTCAACCAAAAAAAGAGTTACCATCGCAACTCCGCCTTCTCTCTAGCGCATGTATTCTTTATGGAACTATACGAGGGATTTTGTCTGTTTCCTCTTCAAGCACATGAATTCCTCCAATTACTTCATAAGCTGACCCAATTGCCACAAGCAAATCTCCTGTAATGGCGAGTTTTTGTTCTTGGAGCAGTTTGATTAAATCTGTTTCTCCTATTTGGCTTGATACAGAAACAGCCTCTAATATTTGTCCAATCGCCTTAATCCAAACCCCCGTTAGTATTTGTTGTTCACCCATTGTATTAGCATCTTCCTCCATATGCAAAAGCCCTGATAAACCTTTTATTTCAATGATTTGGCCTATTACTTGAATCCAAAGCCCTAATGCAACCTCTTTTTCCAGCCGTGAAATTTGCTTGCTTTTTTTCTCGGTGGAATCCTTTCTGGTATTGCCTTTATTCTTTGGATGTTCCATTATTTCCAACCCCAGAACTAAAATTTGCTTTATTTTATGTGAATCAAATGCGATTGTGTAGCCTATTTTGCTCATTAGTTGCACTTACATGGTTTTTCTTTTTTAAAAGAATAACACACCATGATCTCATCCTTGCTATTATTCAAAAAAAATATCCATGCTTATTCCTTTATATTGAAATAATGAAATCATCTCCTGATGATGCTCCAAAAGGCAGACAGTGAAATCCTGAACTGAAAGAAATAAGGTGCCATTTTTAAATAACTTGAAGCACCAAAGTTCGGGTATATACCCCATAAAAGAAGGTTCCTCTAATGTGTAAAATATCCTCCTAGAAACACTCGTCAGCTTCCCCAACATACTTACACTGTTCTCCATTCCCTCCCATGGTTTAACAACAGTCCCATCCAATTTTTCAAATTCTAACTTTCCGCCCATTAAAGGATTGTCTCGATCAAATTCTGCATCAGGGTAAACCACTTCAAACTGGTCGCAATGGTTAAGAATTGAAGTGAAAATAGCTTTCCATTCAGGAGTAGAGGGGGTGCTAGAAATCACGAAATAATTTTCCATATTAGCAACCTCCCTTTTTCATATTTTACTAAAGGTGCATGGGGACGGTTCTTGTGCTCTAATTTCCTTTTATAAATCACTCCAGATACTCATCACTTAGTCTTGGATTTATATACCTTGCCATTCCAGTTTTCAGCTTTTTTAATCCTAGTTGTCGATAAAACCCTTCATTCCCAGTTGTTGAGATTAAATGTACACAGGAAACATGACTTAGTTTATCAAGCAAAAACTCCATCATTTTCTTAGCGATTCCCTGCCCTTGAAAATCCCGATGAACCACGACATCATAAATGGCGGCATTAAAAACGCCATCGGTCATCCCTCTGCCAATCCCAATAATTCTTCCATTAACTTTCACTAAAGCTATAATATTACTAGCCTCGAAAACTTGTCTGATAATCTCATTTGTATGTTTGGTCCATCCAACAGAAGCATACACTTCCTTCATTTCATCCAAATTTGCATGGGCGAAATCACTTTGAATTACTATATCCATATACCTTCCCCCTTTAATCGCATTTGTAGCTCAAGAAAGGATGACTCCTGAAAAGTTACCTATCAGTACTTCCTTTCCATTTTGAAAACCAACCGCCTTCCTTTTACCATCTGAGCCGATTTTTCCTCCTAAAGGGAAATCCAACCGCCTTCCTTTTACCCAGAGTGAAGATTTTTCCTGCTAAAGGGAAGAGGAGCCCCACCGATGGCTCCCTTTTGTTACTTTTGCTAAATCAATACTAATTCCGCCGCCTAACCCAATAATGAAATCCGTGTCTAGCTTCGAACCGGCAAATTCAAAACATATACTTATAGATTAATCACAATAATTCGTTCGTCTGTCATTTCTTGAATAGCATAATGGGGACCCTCTTTTCCAACTCCACTATTCTTAATCCCGCCATACGGCATGACATCCGCACGGTAGGTGGACACATCATTGATAATCACTCCGCCAAAATTTAATTGATGGCTTGCATCCATGGCAATAGTAAGATTGGTCGTGAACACACCTGCTTGAAGACCGTATGGTGTATCATTTGCCATCTTAAAGGCGTCTTCAATTTCTTCATATGAAGTAATCCCAATAACAGGGGCAAATACTTCTTCGCAAACAACCTTCATATCATTGGAAACATTCGTGACAATCGCTGGGTGAATGACAGAACCAACTCTTTCTCCCCCATAGACAGTTGCCCCTTTTTCGCGCGCTTCCTTCAACCATTCTTCCACACGAACGGCCTCATTTTCAGAAATCAATGGCCCCACATCGGTTTGTGGATCTCTTGGATCTCCAACCTTCAATGATGCTGCTAATTGAATCGCTTTTTCCACGAAAGCATCATAAATATCTTGATGAACATAAACACGCTGAACGGAAATACATGCCTGTCCGGCATTAGACACCCCTCTTGTAACGCAAAGCTGTACAGCCCGGTCTAAATCGGCAACATCTTTATGAACAATATTCGGGGAGTTATTTCCAAGTTCCAATGTCACTTTTCGGATACCTGTACTATTTTTGATCTTTTTTCCCACAATCGGACTGCCCGTGAACGTGTACATTGCAATCCGCTCATCTTCCAGTAAATATTGTCCGGTTGTGTGTCCAAGACCGTTTACTAGATTCACATACCCTTTTGGAAGACCAGCCTCCGTTAAAATCTCAACCAATTTACAGGCAATGATCGGCGTTTTTTCCGCCGGCTTAAGAACAACTGTATTTCCGGCAGCAATGGCCGGACCAAGTTTATGTACAACTAAGTTAAATGGAAAATTAAAGGGAGTGATGGCGCCAATCACCCCAACTGGTACCCGAATCGTGAAAGCCAGTTTATGATCATTATCAGGCTGTCCTAATGGAATTCCTTGTCCGGTAATCCGTTTTGCTTCCTCAGCAGAAGCAATTAAGGTCTGGATCCCTCGGTCAATTTCCCCTCTTGCCTCTTTTAGAACCTTACCAGCTTCCTGAACCATAATGAGAGCTAACTCTTCTTTCCTTTGTTTCACAATCTCAACGGTTTTCATTAAAATATCATATCTCTGGATGGGTGAGAGTTTAACCGTTTGAAAGGTTTCATAAGCATTTTGAATCGCTTCCGTCACTTCTTCTCGAGAAGCAATCGCAATCCTAGCAATTTCTTCACCTTTATACTTATCGAAGACAGATAATGTCTCTTTCGATGTCTGCCATTTTCCATTAATAAAATTTCCATAGTTTTGTATTTTCGTATCCTGTGACAAGGCCATGCTAATTCCCCCTATTGTAAAGTATTTTTTAATTCGCCTAGGGACTCTATCGATATAACCATTTCATCACCAGATTTTAACCAAACCTGTTCCTCTTTTGAATAGCCAAGGATTACACCATCTGGAGTTCCCGTATAAATAATATCACCTGGCTTTAATGTCATATACTTTGAAGTATAGCTAACGATTGTGGCACAATTGAAAATCATATCCTTTGTATTGGCAGATTGATGTAATTCACCGTTGACCCGGCATTCAACCGTTAGATTATTTGGATCAACCTCATCACTGGTGACCACGTAAGGACCGACTGGAGCAAATCCGTCCGGACTTTTTCCTAGTAACCATTGCCCCGTTCTAAATTGCAAATCACGAGAAGAAATATCATTTCCCACACTGTAACCAAAAACATAGGACAACGCTTCCTCTTCTGAAACATTTTTAGCCTTCTTGCCAATGACTAAAACAAGTTCTGCTTCATAGTCCATTTGTTCCGAACCTTCTGGAATGGCAACGGTATCTTGGTGTGCAGCTAATGCATTATTAAATTTACTAAATAAAATCGGAGTAGTGGGAACCTCCATTTTTGATTCTTTTGCATGGTTAATATAGTTTAAACCGACACAAATTATCTTTTCAGGATTGGAAACCGCTGGAGCATAGGTAATCCCTTCCTCTTGGACAAACAACTCATTCAACCCATTTTCACTGGCACGACTCACTAAACTATTTACCACTTCCAGACCCTTATTCTCTTGTAAAATTAATTCCTGAACACTGACAGGGGCCGAAATTTCAAATTTTTGCGCGGCTTTTTGTACATCTAAGATCCCAAGATCTGTTTTAACACCTAATCGAAGTTCACCTTGATTGAAAAATTGTAATAATTTCATCGGTCAATCTCCTTAAATTTAATTTTGTGATGCATGGGGACGGTTCTTCCGCTCTAAATTTGAGGTTAATAGAATACTCCTCCCTTCATGAAGTGAGAAGTAACTTTTACCTGTAGGCAGCTGGCATCAAGTTGCCATTGTGAATATCCCTTATTCCGACCTTTCTCTACTAGATTCACCTTTACTCAAACGTTTAATTAAACTGGCAGGAGTACATGATATATAAGCATTTTACCAAACATCGATATAAATAGATTGTCGAAAGAGTCAAAAAAAATAGAGAAATTTCAATTCCACAACGTACACGCCTTGTATCGAATTCTTTCGACCAAATTCCATATAGGCTATGCTATTCAAACGTTTGGTTAAAATGGTAAGAGTCGGCGGACTATTTCCTGACACGATTCAGAGCATAATTCTTGAATTTCAATTTTTTCAGTTTTACTATAATACTATAATAATAAACACTATGAACGTGTTGTTTATTATTATGAAGACGCTCTCATTTTAGCGCCTTCCTATTTGACAAAGGGGAGGAATTTAATCATGATTTACGCAAATCCGAATACTGAAGGGTCAGTTATTCAATTCAAGGAAAAGTACGATAACTTTATCGGTGGCAAATGGGTGGCACCTGTTAAAGGACAATACTTTGAAAATAAGACTCCTGTAACCGGCGAAGTATTTACAAAGGCAGCTCGTTCTTCAGCTGAAGATATTGAGCTTGCATTAGACGCGGCACATGCAGCCAAAGATGCCTGGGGAAAAACATCAACAGCTGAACGTGCACGTATCTTAAATAAAATTGCGGATCGTTTAGAAGAGAATCTCGAATTACTTGCTGTAGCTGAAACTTGGGACAATGGTAAAGCTGTCCGTGAAACATTAAATGCAGATATTCCATTAGCGATCGACCATTTCCGTTATTTTGCAAGCGCTATCCGTGCACAAGAAGGACGGACCACTCAATTAGATAATGATACAGTAGCCTATCATTTCCACGAGCCACTAGGTGTAGTCGGACAAATTATTCCATGGAACTTCCCAATCTTAATGGCTGTTTGGAAAATTGCTCCTGCATTAGCTGCAGGTAACTGTATCGTGTTAAAACCAGCAGAACAAACTCCAGTTTCCATTATGGTATTGGTAGAATTAATCGAAGACCTACTTCCAGCAGGTGTTCTTAATATTGTGAATGGCTTTGGAATCGAAACAGGGAAACCACTTGCAACGAACCCACGTATTGCAAAAGTTGCCTTCACGGGCTCAACTGCCGTTGGACGTCAAATTATGCAATATGCAACCGAAAATATTATTCCAGTAACACTTGAACTTGGCGGAAAATCACCAAACGTATTCTTCGAAGATGTCATGGATCAAGATGATGAGTTTTTGGATAAAGCAATTGAAGGTTTAGTTATGTTTGCCTTAAACTCAGGTGAAATCTGTACTTGCCCTTCGCGTGCTTTAATTCAGGAATCCATTTACGATAAATTTATCGAACGTGCCTTAGAACGCGTGAAAGCGATTAAAGTCGGCAACCCTCTTGATACCGATGTCATGATGGGTGCACAAGCCTCTCAACAACAAAAAGATAAAATCCTTTCTTATATCCAACTTGGTAAAGAAGAAGGCGCTGAATTATTAATTGGCGGTGATGTCAACCATCTTGGCGACAGCCTTGAAAACGGCAACTACATCCAGCCAACTTTATTCAAAGGAAACAATAAAATGCGCATCTTCCAAGAAGAAATCTTTGGACCAGTACTTGCTGTGACAACCTTCAAAGATTTTGATGAAGCTATTGAAATTGCAAACGATACCCTTTACGGCTTAGGTGCTGGTGTATGGTCTCGCAGCGGCGATATTGCTTACCGTGCCGGACGTGCCATCCAAGCTGGCCGTGTTTGGACCAATACGTATCACCAATATCCTGCCGGCGCTGCATTCGGTGGATTTAAACAATCTGGTATCGGTCGTGAAAACCATGCGATGATGCTCGAACATTATCAACAAACGAAATGCTTGCTTGTTAGCTACGATCGCAAAGCCCAAGGATTTTTCTAAATCGAAAGGATGCGATTGTCATGGTAGAACATGTGAAGGCTACTGACGAAGCATTACATTTCATAGATTCGCTCAAACAGATACATGGATCTATCATGTTTTATCAATCGGGCGGGTGCTGTGACGGCTCTGCTCCGATGTGCTACAGAGAGGAAGATTTTAAGCTGGGGGATTCGGATATTTATCTTGGCTCAATCGGCGGCATCGCCTTTTATATGCATCGAAGCCAATATGAATATTGGAAACATACCCAGCTCATCATCGACGTTCGTCCCGGTCAAGGGCCAGAATTCTCCCTCGATAGTTTAGAAAATCAACATTTCGTAACCACATCACGTGTTTTCACTGATGAGGAATACGCGGAAGTGAAAGAACTTTTATAAGCTTTAAAAAAGGACCGTTCCCAGTGCATGGGGACGGTTCTTTCGCTCTATCCGAAATGATGTGCATTTCCCTACCTAAAAACCCCATAATTCCCCATAAGATATACTATTCAAACGTTTGGTTAAATCGAGTGGAAGTATTGATTGATATGAGTCTCTTAGAAAAGTGATTTAAAAAATTGTCGAGATGAGGAGGTCATTTCCCAGACAATAATGCATCTTTCAACAAAGTCTTTTAAACTGCCCCTATTCGATTAATTCCTCTAAATTTCACCTTTACTTAAAAGTTTGATTAAAAAATGATTCAGGCGCTAGTGTAAACTAGAAAATTTTATTGGATGGCAACGTCTTAGAAAAGCATTTAATTAGTAGAAAAACTCTCCACTCTGGGGAAGGAAGGCGGTTGCATTTCCCTTTAGGAGAGAAAATCGGCTCAGATGGTAAATGGAAGGGGGTTCCATTTACCTTTTGGAGGAAAAGTTGGTTCACATGGTAAATGCAAGACCATTGCGGTTTTAGAACAAGTCAATTTTCCAAAGGAAAATCAGCTTGTTCTTTTTGTTAAGATACTCCTTTCACCACGAAAGGAGTATTTTTTTTATAAAATTTTAGAAGCGGTAGAACCGTCCCCATGACTCATGGCACTTTAATAAAGTTCACTCGTATAAATCGGCCACCAACAAAACTTAGTTCCTTGGCACACCACGAATCGATCAAACCATAATTCAAAATTCATTTGTAACGGCCGTGCCTCTTTAAATTGGTCTATATGGTCTTTCCAAAAGAGATAATTCGGGTTATTTTCTGAAACAAGTTTAGAATTAATCACGATATGATCTTGATAAATATAGGCAATATCGTAACATCCTTCATATTCATCGTAACCGTCGTGATGGTATTCTACTATTTTTTCTAAACTATAAAGCTCAATTTCTCCCCCAAAATGGATATCATCAAACAAACGGCATCCATTCGTTATTTTTAAGAATTCCTTAAAATCCGCAGGTAAAATAAATCCTGTCTGTTTTTCAAAAGTAGTGATATCCTCATCACTTGCAGGTGGATTGAATGTACATTTTGCTTGGTACACATGTCCTTCTTCCGTTTGAACTTGAATGGTTTGGCTATTTTCACTCAATCTCTTTTTTAAAGAATGTAAAGTCTGCTTCACGAGCTTTCCTTCATTAGACACCCAACAACTCCCCTTTTTGAGGTAATAGTATCTAAGTTATTCTGCGTACAGAACGGATTTTCCTACCCCATTTTTCTCAATGAATCTACCTCGCACCTTATTCTAAAAAAAACGATTCAAGTTCCGAATCGTTTTTTCAAAGAATATTAAGTTAAGCTGTTACTTTCGGATTTTTTCGAATCAGTTTCCTTTTTAAACGTTTTTCTTATAAATGGGACCACCCACCGGTCGAGGCCGATTTTGCCAGCGTTGTAACCAGCTGTTAAGATAATGAATCCTAAGAAAATGTCTCTTGGGTTATGGGATACAGTACCTGCGAGGAAGAAGCTGAAGTTCATCACTAAGCCGAAGAACATCGCCGTAGTGGTTAAGCAGCCAAGGATTAACCCTAAGCCAATTAATGTTTCGCCCCAAGGGACAATAATATTGAACGCATCCACATTTGGTAAAGCAAAGTGTTTCAAGAAATCAACATACCAGCCAAAGATTACTGCGCCATCAGGACCTTTTACCGGATTGGCAATCGCCCCTTTTAGATAACCAGCGGCGTCAAATCCGCCTGTTATTTTATGAAAACCTGCTGTGAACCAGGAATAGCCTAGGTATAATCGTATGATCGTTAGAATGGCTGCTGCAATCTGATTTTCTCTTAAAAATTTATTAAACATAAGTCATTCCGCCCTTCGTTTTATTTCGTTCTCTACACTTACAATATATTACATTTTCACATAAACAACTTGGCTATATTACTAAGTTCACACATTATTAAAAATGCTTTGTCAAAAAAGTGAACGCTTGTTTTGTAGTGAACAAGGTGTCAGGCACTCAAATAGCAGGATACCCCACCAAAGCTAAATATTATTTTATTTTGGTCTGTTTAAACGACTTTGAAAATAAATATAGACCATATGGAATATTGATGGGGGGTAATAGAATGAACGGGGATGAGAGAACTTTGCATGCTGATACAGGTGTTACATCTGGCATGTTTGTGGAGCGTTCATTAAACGAGATACGTTTTTGGGCTAGGATCATGAAAGAGCATTCCTTATTTCTTCGATTAGGTTTTAGAGCCGAGGATACGCAACTCATTCAAGAGGCTAACCAGTTTTATCGTCAATTTGAATACATCGAACAAACGGCCCATAACTTAAACAATCAAACGGACCCTGAACAAATAAGAAGATTTAATACAGAAGTACAACAAGCTGCAACCAATATATTCGTCTATAAACGAAAAGTATTAGGCCTCATTCTCGCATGCAAATTGCCAGGAGCCAATAATTTCCCTCTATTAGTTGATCATATAAGCAGGGAGGCAAATTATTTTAGAAGAAGGTTAATGGAATTAAATGAAGGTAAATTGCAGGCGCTCCCTGATGCTATTATTAAAGAAAATGTCTTCTTCTTAAGGATTATGGCCGATCACGCCAAATTTATTGGTCATCTTCTCGACCCATCCGAACGAAAGCTAATTGATGTCGCCCGTAATTTCAGCAATGATTTTGATCAATTATTGTATCAAGCGAGGGACTTAGAATCGATGAAGCCACAATCTCAAACAGGTCCACTGTTAGATCAATTCCTGGATCAAAACCGGGTGTCGGTCTCATCCCTTCGAGACTTCAAGAAAACAGCCCGTGATTTAATTGAACAATGTAAAATCAAGAGCATCATCCATCCATTGTTAGCAGACCATGTATTCCGTGAAGCAGATCGATTCCTCGAAATCATAGATATGTTCGACGCCCATCTAACAGGAGGTCCTTCACAACCAAGGTAGATCATGGGGACGGTTCTTCTGCTCTAAAACTCCTCCGTTATTAACAGAGGAATCCCACATACGTGCAGCTCCATTTGGTTTGGTTATGTACAGAGTGATAAAAGGGACTTTCCGAAGTCCTTTTTTTGTTTGAAGAATCATGGGGACGGTTCTTCCGCTCTAAAACTCCTCCGTTATTAACAGAGGAATCCCACATACGTGCAGCTCCATTTGGTTTGGTTATGTGCAGAGTGATAAAAGGGACTTTCCGAAGTCCTTTTTTTGTTTGAAGAATCATGGGGACGGTTCTTCCGCTCTAAAACTCCTCAGATATTAAAACAGGAGTCCCTTTTATATACGCATAGCTGCCATAAGGCTTGGTTATTGATAGGGATCCCCCATTTCGACCATTTTCTACTATATTCTTCTTCAATCAAACGTTTAATTAAAACGGCTGAATGTACTATTTCGTTCATATTCTCCCTATCTTGATGGAAAGAAAATTGTCGTTAACCGACTTAAGAATATCTAACTTAAAACTAAGATTTCTACAAAAACAGATAGATATCTTTTAAAACAGACACGGTCCTCCAAATCTCCCACCACTTCGACACTACACAAACGTTTGATTAGAATAACCCTTTGAATGCGTCAATCCTGGAATTAGCTCTCAATATGTCTAAAAAGAATGTCGATTGAATAAACAGGTGCGCTGCTAGGCTCTATGCAAAATGATACATGAGAACCGTCCCCATGCATCACACTAATTGTTTTCAGAAATAGGTTTTATAATAAGATGAGAAGTATGGCGAAATGAATAAATAGGGGAGTGGAATATGGACAATAACGTTTTTGAACAGATAACAAAATTAGAACGGTTTAAAGGAAGCTTGATAGGATTAGCGGTTGGTGATTGTGTGGGAGCGGCCATCGAGTTCAGTCCTCCAGGGACTTTTTCACCGGTGACTGACATGTTGGGCGGAGGTCCATTTAATTTAAAGCCTGGTGAATGGACGGATGATACCTCAATGGCATTGTGCTTAGCCCAAAGTCTGATTGAATGCAAAGGATTTGATGCTAAAGATCAAATGGACCGTTATACACGGTGGTTTAAGGAGGGATACATGAGCAGTATCGGCGAGTGTTTTGATATCGGAATTGCCACAAGAGAAGCCCTGACCCATTATCAGGAGACAGGCGAACCATTCAGTGGATCGACTGACCCGTTTAAAGCAGGAAATGGCTCCATCATGAGATTATCCCCCGTTCCCCTATTTTGGTCGAAAGATATAGCCCAAGCTATTTATTATTCTGGTGAAAGTTCTAGAACAACCCACCAAGCAGAGGAAACCATCGATGCCTGCTATTACTTTGGCGCCCTGATTGCGGGAGCGGTAAATGGTGTGGCCAAAGACGAACTTCTATCAAGGGACTTTGTCCATGTTGTAGAAGAGAAAATCGCTAGACCATTGAGTCCTAAAATAAAAGAAGTGGCACTTGGTTCCTATAAAGAAAAGCAGCCACCGGTGATTAATGGAAGCGGCTATGTCGTTTCTTCATTAGAGGCCGCCCTGTGGGCTTTTTATCAGACCGACCATTTCAAGGAAGGCTTGCTCAATGTAGTGAATTTAGGAAACGACTCGGATACAACCGGAGCCATCTACGGACAATTAGCAGGTGCTTACTATGGGATTTCCTCTATTCCGGAACACTGGCGTCATCAAATCGTCCAACGAGAACTAATTGAAAACATGTCTGTTGAACTTTTTGAAGGACATAACGCTGCATAGGCAAAAATAAACGAGTAATGGTTATAAGAAAGATGAGGATGAGGGTTCCCTTGACCTTGATTGGAACCTCCTCTTTTACTATTTTCCTTATCCCAATTGAGTTAATGTTGGGGTGCCAAGATTCCCATGACATCTGAAATCTTGGCTTCTTAGGTTAATCAGCGGCATCGCTACTATTCTTCACAAATATATAACGCTGGGGAGTAATACTATCTTCCTTGCCTGGAACGTATAAGGAAATCGTTGGTCCTGAGTTTCCTGGATCAGCCATAGAAGGAATAGCCTTACCTTTTTCATCTATATAGTGAATTCCCTCCCGAATAACACCCCAGTTTCGTATTCCTTTATACAGGGTCGCATATTTTTCTTCATTCCAACGTTTTACTTCCTCTTTAACTGGAATCCATTTCAGCATATTGATTACCATCGATAAATCGTTGTTCGGGTCGTAAACCGTTGTTCCTTGCCCATTCCAATCTTGTTTATGGATCTTTATCTTATTGCGGTTTGTTTTATCCGTATAGATTAAATATCCTGATTGTAATTTCTGGTTTTGATCAAACCCGTAAACATACATGTAAATATCCGTAATCGTCCCATCCGGTTCAAACTCTACCTTTAAATCATTCGTCATTAAATATGGTTCTAGATCCGTCTTCGCTTTTACAGAATCTAGTATTCCATTCAGCTTTGTTGTATAAAAATTATCATTCTCTACCTTTACTGCTGTACCTGTTTTCCACTCGTTGATTTTCCAAGCTAATGCTCCATTAAAATTGACAGCATTCGAACCAACATAATATCCGCCAACAATGGTAGAGAGTGAAAAGAAAGCAACCGTCCATTTCCAATAGATCGGATAAATGGGCTTAAAAGCATGAAAATATTCTTTTAGTTGTTCAAGAGAATGGTCTATCTTCTTAGAAATGGGGATAAACGTTTGATCTGGAAAGTATAGAATATACCATTTTTTATTTTCCTTTATTTTAATTAAACTTTCGAACGGAAAAACATGACGGTCAGTGCCATTACTTGATATAACCAATTGCGTCTGATTGATTTCAACCTGACTGCCATTTTGAAATAAGTAGTCCTTTTTCATATGCTGATGATACACAACAAAAATATAGATAAACATTACGAACAGAAGCACGCTGGTTCCTAAAAATATCGGAATATTGGTTTTCAATTGTCCTATTTTGGTAATAGTGTACAAAATCCGCCATAACATGACATACAGTAGAAGCATAATCAAGTTAATTTTACTTCCAAAAATTAAATCTCGTAAAATAAGTCTTCGATATATTTTTTTAGTCAGTGTATTTTCGATTACCATTCTGATCACTGCTTTCCTTTCATTTAAGGCTTAGGATAAATTAGAATAAGCACGGCAATGATTCCATTCTATCATTAACGAACAATCTAAAAGACTATCAATCTTCGACAAATTTCGGGGAGTGACAGGCATCGGAATGATGCATTAGAACCGTCCCCACGAATCACGTTTAATACCAAAATTGGCGGGTACCGTAAATATAGTAACTATTAAAATAGGAGGAGGAATCTACTTTGTCACATGAGCAATATCAATCTGTAATTCAATCACTACACGAATGTATGGTCGCATGTAATCATTGTTATGATTCATGTTTACAGGAAGATCAAGTGGGAATGATGGCCGAATGTATTCGCCTGGACAGGGAATGTGCCGATATTTGTGGTTATTTGGAACAAGCTATAGGAAGAGGAACACCGTTTATTTCCGAGTTGGCACAGGTGTGCGCAACCATTTGTGAAGCTTGCGGAAAAGAGTGTCAAAAACACGAACATGAACATTGTCAAAAATGTTCCGAAGCATGCTTAAAATGCGGGGAAGTTTGCAGAACGTTAACTGCCTAGGTTTAATAGTAGCTAAGTTAAACTGGGGATGATCACATTAGTGGTCATCCTCTATTATTTTGAAAAAAAATGACATTGGTATGTTGTGTTTACAAGCCATTGGCCCAAAAAGGACAAAAAAAAGGAAAGACCTCTTGTACACAAGAAGTCCTTCCTCTTTTTAGGAAAAATGATACACGAGAACCGTCCCCGTGTCACGCTCCTATGTATGAGAAACAATCAGTTCGCAATTCCCGTCTACTGCAAATTCTCCAAATCCGACTGGGAGAATTAGGTGCGTTCCCTTCTTCAATTCATAGGACACTCCCTTATGAATAAGGGTCCCGTCGCCTTTAATGACACTTAGCAGCAAGTAGTGTTCATTATCGTTAAACATGGACTTACCATGAACTTCCCATTTATAAACAGAGAAAAATTCGGATTCCACAAAGGTGGTAATCGTTGCATGGTCTTGTTCCTGAACGACTGGTGTACTTACAACATCCTGATGGGGAACGGTTGTCACCTCAATAGCTTTTTGTAAATGAAGATCTCTTAGGTTACCTTCTGCATCCCGGCGGTCATAATCATACACACGGTAGGTTGTGTCGGAGCTTTGCTGCGTTTCTAATACAAGTGTTCCTTCACATAAGGCATGAATGGTCCCGCTAGGAACATAGAAAAAATCACCTGGCTTGATTTTTACTCTGCGGAGCAGTTCTCCCCATTTTCCTTGATTGATTTGCTCAACCAATTCTTCCTTTGAACGAGCATTGTGACCGAAGATCATATCAGCATCTTCTTTACAGTCAATGATATACCAGCACTCCGTCTTCCCTAGCTCACCATTTTCATTCGCCATCGCATAAGCATCATTGGGATGGACTTGAACGGATAAATCCATATTCGCATCCAAAATCTTGGTCAAAAGAGGAAAAACCTCCCCTTCAGCATTCCCAAATAATTCAGGATGTTCCCGCCATAACTGGTCGAGCGTCATTCCCTCATAGGGGCCATTCTCAATTTTAGAAGGTCCATTAGGATGAGCCGAAATGGCCCAGCATTCGCCTGTATGTTCAGTTGGTATCTCATAGCCGAAGGCTTCTTGTAAAGCCGTTCCGCCCCAAATCCTTTCCTTAAATACCGGTTTTAAAAATAATGGTTCCAAATGAACTACCTCCAACTATCTTAATCGATCAAAAACTTATAGATTTTCACTTTTATCTTTCTTTTAACACCTGATCTGCAAGCAGTAGAGCTCCAATAATTCCTGCATCATCGCCCAACCCAGGTCCGACAATATAAGTGGAAAGCTCCGGTAAAGTAACATACTCATTCATTAGTTTAGGTAAATACTGATAAATAGATGTAAACACTTGTGGCTGGTGCATAACTCCGCCACCAAGGATAATCTTTTTCGGCGAAAGAATCAAGATATATTGCATCAATGCTTGGGCAAGATAATAACCTTCTAAATCCCAAACTTCAGGCTTGTTGACAAGATTGATACCCTTGGTTCCCCAGCGTGCCTCAATCGCCGGTCCGGCAGCTAAACCCTCTAGGCAGTCATGATGATACGGACATTTTCCCTGATATACATCCTTTGGGTGCCGTCTCACAAGGATATGCCCCATTTCCGGATGTGAAAGACCTTGCAAAAGCTTCCCCTGAACAATCGCTCCTGCCCCAATTCCCGTACCAACGGTCATATACACACAACTATCCAATCCTTTGGCTGCACCAAGGGTAGCTTCTCCCAATGCTGCAGCATTTACATCTGTATTAAAACCAACCGGGACATTGAACGATTCCTTCAATGCTTGTACAAACGGAAAATCCCTCCAGCCCGGTTTCGGTGTTGAAGTGATATGGCCATAAGTGGAACTTTCCCGGTTCACATCAATAGGGCCAAATGAACCGACTCCGATCGAGTCGATCTCATATCGTTTAAAAAATGCGATGACCTCTGGCATGGTCTCCTCGGGTACAGTGGTAGGAATCTGAATTCGATCCATGATATTCCCTTCCACATCTCCCACAGCACAAACAAATTTTGTTCCACCAGCTTCAATTGCACCTAACATCTCAATTCCTCCTATACATGGGGACGGTTCTTCTGCTCTAAAATGACGTAAAAAGTACCCCTTTTCATTTTGAAAGGAGTAACTTCAACTTGTATCCATCTACCATCAAGTTGCTTTAGAATGGTCGAAATCTACCCTGATTTCGGCCATCCTACTTTTTCTTATATATGAAATACAAACATCCACATGCTTTAATAATAGATTTAATGAAGATTATATTTAATTCTACATGAAAATCTCCTTGTTTTACAATGCACCGTGGGCCCTATTACATAATAATCCCAATTAATTATGTAAAAACTTAGCGCTTACCCAAAAATGATGCATGAGAACCGTCCCCATGAATGCCCATGAATCCCTATAAACCATTAAATATGGTAAATAAAATCCTCTGGTATTACGCGCCTCAAAAAATGTTGGGTCCTCTCTTCTTTTGGTCTTGTGAAGATCTCCTTAGGAGAATTTTCTTCCACTATCACCCCGCCATCCATAAAAATCACGCGATTGGCGACATCCTTTGCAAACGACATCTCATGTGTCACCACCAACATAGTGGTTCCTTCTTTCGCAATATTTTTCATGACCGTTAATACTTCCCCGACTAACCCCGGATCTAGTGCGGACGTTGGTTCATCAAACAAAATAATATCCGGATTGATTGCAATCGCCCTGGCAATTCCAACCCGCTGCTGCTGCCCGCCAGACAATTCACTCGGGTAGGCATGCAATTTATCCGACAATCCCACCTTAGCCAAGGCCTGCTTCCCCATCTCATTGGCTTCCGCTTTCGGAACTTTCCTTCCAATAATAAGACCTTCTGTCACATTCTCTAACGCCGTTTTATTCGTAAACAAATTATAATTCTGGAACACAAACGCAATCTTTTGCCTGATCTGATGAATTTGCTTTTTGCTTGCCGATTTAAGATGTACATCCATTTCTCCAAAAATGGCCTGGCCCTGATCAGCCCGTTCCAGAAAATTAATGCACCGTAGGAGCGTCGTTTTACCGGAACCACTTGGGCCCAGAATGACCACCACGTCACCTCTATCAATCTTTAAATCTACTCCTTTTAAAATCTCATTCTTCCCAAAAGATTTATGGATATTCTTAATTTCTAACATTTGTTAGCCTCCCATCATGACCTTAAGCCGCAGCTGCTTTAAACTTCCGTAACCGTTTTTCATACAGCTTAAATAGATATTCCACCAAGCTGCATAAGAGGAGATAAACTAGAAAGATATCAATGTACGCTTCAATAAAGTTGTAGCCAACATTGGCTGCCACTTGGGCTCGCAACGTAATCTCCCGCAATGACAAAGCATAACCTAAAGAGGTAGCTTTAATGAGATTGACCGTTGCCGTACAAATATTGGGTAAGGCCACCACTAGAATTTGTGGAATCAGAATTCTTCTAAATGCCTGTATATTATTCAATCCAACCGAATAGGCGGCCTCCAGCTGGCCCTTACTGACCGTGCTGATCGCAGAACGAAATACTTCTATTAAAATAGCTGTTGTATTCAACGAGAAAACAATAAAGGCGTACCAAATCGGATTAATATCATAAACATTGGTTTTTACATGATATTTTTCAAATAACGGAGTCAATAATAACGGAACACTCGTAAAGATAATAAAAATTTGTACAATAACAGGTGTCCCTCTCACAAACGATACATAAACTCTAGCAAGCTGGCTTATGACGGGAATCCGATTAATCCGCGTTAGGGCGAGCAAAAAGCCTAAGGGCAGAGCAATAAGTAAAGAGACAATCGTTATAAGCAAGGCTGTAGGCACTCCCGATAAAGCAACAAAAAAGGTTTTCACTAAAAATGGATAATTTAATCCGACCGACATCCTCTCACCCCCTATGTCGTTTTTATAACCAGTTTTCCTTTACTAAAGATTTTTTCCAACTTGAAAAAGAACTGTTCAATCAAAATGGATAAAACCCAGTAAATTAGTGATAGGGCAAGATAGATTTCTAGGGAATGAGAATTATAGTTATTAGAAATAATCAAACTGGCTTTCCCCATAATATCTACCAAGCCAATGGTATAAGCTAATGACCCTTCTTTCATTAATTCAAGGAGGCTATTGCCAAAATTCGGCAAGGCGACAACAAATGCCTGCGGTAACACAATTCTCCAAAATGCTTGTTCGGGACTTAGCCCTACACTCACCGCTGCCTCATATTGACCTCGGTCGATCGCTTCATAGGCCGTTCTCATCACCTCAGACATGAAGGCCCCAAATTGAAGCGAAAAGGTAATGACCACAAACACCGCAGAGTGAAGCTGATTCAGGTCTGTACCAAACTGACTAGCGATGGCCGGCAAACCGTAATACACTAAAAATAATAGAACAATAGACGGGGTACACCTTAAAATGGTGGTATAACCATTGGCCAGTTTGTTGGCGACTTTACTCGTTCCTAACTTCATCACAGCTAGGATAAACCCTAGAATCGTCCCGAACAAAACCGATAAACCGGCTACCATAAATGTTACCTTTAAAAAAGAAAGAAGTTGTGGTAATGCTCCCCACATGTAGGTACTATCAAAATACGTTTGCATATTCCACCTCTATTAGATGGTTACCTTTTTACAGTATCCAGTAATTTAAATAAATCCGTATTATAAAATTTAACCATCAGTTCGTTGGTCTTCTTTTCCTCTTTTAATTTCTTAATCGCCCCATCATAAGCATCTGCAAATTCTTGTTCCTTTTTGTTGAATAATGGCCATGTTTTAACCACCGTAAACTCATTATAGACAAGATCATTCGCTAAATTATGATAAGGGCCATCCGTTGCAAGTACCTGCTTTTCAAAAGTGGCGCCTAGATAAATGCCGCCATCTACACGTCCTTCATTTACCCATTGAACAACATCGACTGAGAAAGCATCACCGGCCTCCAGCTTGACTTGATTGTTAGGATTGGCTTGGTTGTATTCATCCACAATCGTATATTGAGCATTACTTGCCGCAATAGGGGCTAGAGAAAGCTTTGCCTTCGCAAAATCAGATAAGTCCTTTATATTTTCATTTTTCTTTTTTAATAAAATACCAACGCCGCTAAGTCCGAGGAATTCTTTTGGAAAAATATAACTTTTCGTCCGCTCCTCTGTGAACCAGGCATTTTTGACCCCTACTTGATATTTTCCTTGCTGCACCCCTACCAATAAATCCTCACTCGATGTCGGCACATATTCAAATTCATAATCTGGGAGAGCCTTATCGACAAGCTTCATGACCTCCAGCTCATATCCAGTTGGGTTACCTTTTTCATCCACATAGCCGATTGGTTTTCCGCCTTGATCAAAGGCTACTTTTACCTTTCTTACCTCTTTCTTTGACTCACTTGAACCAGATTTTGCACCCGTTGTAGTAGTGGAACCGCAGCCTGCTATGAGGGTGACAAAAGCGATTCCTGTCGCGGCGATTTTAAAAAATTTATTCATTTTCATTTTGTTTTCCTCCCTTAGTTTCATATAATTGAATAGCGGTTTGAGCTAATTTTGCAATGGTTAGATCATCCATGGGCGGATTATGCAGACCTGCCCGGACATCTCGATAATAACGCTGGAGCGGATTGGCTAGCTGCAGGCTTTTCGCCCCGACTAATCGCATCGCTTTATCGACAACAGTAATTGCTGAATTGGTTACAATATGTTTGGCTACAAGCGCTTCGTTCGTAATATCCCGCTGATGATTCTCATCGATGTACGCGTCTGCTGTGCCATATAGGGCAAATCTTGCTTTGTATAATTCCAAATCCATCTCGCCTAGTAACACCTGCACATTCGGAAGCTGAGCAATGGGTCCCTTAATGCTATTAGGTGAATGGGTATTGGCAAACTGCAGGGCATAGTCCCTGGCCGCCTGCGCAATGCCTAAGTAGGTGGCAGGAATTAAAAGTCCCCAGCCATTCAGTTTGAAACCAGTGTGATAACTTGGAATCTCGACTAAATCAGACTCCTCCACCTCAACGTTCTCTAAGACAAGATCATGGCTTCCTGTACCACGCATAGCGATTACCTGCCAATTTTCCTCGATGGTTAGACCCCTTGCTTCTTTAGGAATCAGGAAAAATCCGACTGTCTCTTTTTCTTCAATCCATGCAGAGGTTAAAAAATAATCCAGTTCCGGTGAGCAGGTTGTATAACTCTTGCGTCCATTAATCACCCATTTGCCCGCTACTTTCTTAGCACTTGTTTCAGGCCTCCCCCCGCGAATGGGGCTGCCTGTCGCCACTTCACTCACGGCTCGGTTAATGATCGCCCCATTGTTTACTTCTTCCGCAAAAAAGGCTAACTTCTCAGAGTCCCAATATCTATTTTCAAATAGTTCTCCCACTGTCATTAAGGTCCAACCAATCGACAATGCGGTACTGCCATCATAGCTCCCTAGTCTTTCCTGTACTAGGATGGCGTCGTATAGCGTAAAGCCTGACCCTCCAAATTCTTCCGGTAAAGTTAATTTGGTGTAACCCATTTTTCGTAAGGCCTGGATATTCTCCCTGGGGAAACGGCCATCTTCATCCATTTGGAAGGCCAGTGCTTTAAAATCCGCTTCCAATGGGTACAGTCTTTCAAGCCATTCACGCTGTTTGTTACTTTTAATAAATAACTCCTGCATACCCTTTGCTCCCTTTTCACTTAATAGAAAAGGCTGCTCCCATGTAAAATGGAAGCAGCCTTCAGTTGACTGATAAGCTAAGCTCATAAGTGTATATTTTGTTTGAATATTATGTATCTTTTATAATAAGTGCATTAATCCCATGTGTCAACTAGGAATTATAAATTTGTAAACTGCACAGAAAGCTTCGGTTACACTCCCTGTACACCATTCTAAAAAATTCCCACCTTTTCAACACTAAACAAACGTTTGAGTAGAAGAACCTGTACCATGCTCCAATCCTCATTTTAACCCATAAATTCACTGAAAAAGGTGTCGAGAACTGTGGCTGGCCACTGAACTATAGTTAGGAAAAACTCAAAGAAAAGACTTCCCATTCTTTTTAAAAATGGGAAGTCTCCTTACATCTTTATAATTATTTAGGTATAACCATGAAACCTAAGGCGACCAAGATATTAGCAATAATACCAACTGCAATGGCGCCCAATGGGCCTACTGCCATACGTACGATTGGCCGGCCGGCCACTTCGTTTAGCAGGTAGAAGCCTGCGATGAAGAAGAAACCAAATCCTGGAGCGATCGTGTTAGCGGCATTGGCCCCGCCGATTAAAAGAGCAACCTCTAACAATTTCGTCATAGCATTTCGAATATTTTCCCCAGAGTTTCGAACACCAGGATATTTATCTAAGAATCTAGCAATATAACTTAACAGAGTTACCTCTAAGAAAATAATGACTGCGCCAATCACTACAGCTACCCAAACATTTGGTGAGAATAACCCAACAACAAAGATTAAAGTAAAACCAACTGGGCTGTATACACCTGTTGCAATAGCTGTACTTGCGACTAATGGGATAAAGCCAATCGCTCTTGCGGCTGCAGCGATACCTGCATCAGTCTGTTTACCATCTGCTAAAAGATTTAATGAAATGGGGTCTCCGGCCATAAGAAGCAAGTTTGTCGCACCTGCAATTAAAGCGCCGATCACCATAAAGAATCCGACATTTTTCTTGATTGATTTAACCTTGTCACTAAAGATGGAAGCTAAATCGATCGAAGATCCTTCTTCTGCCTTTTGTTTAATCGCATAAGTGAATAAGAAAATCATTCCGACAATTAAAGCCATACCTTCTTGATTCAAGGAGACGACATTTCCGCCAATTTTAAGGAATCCGGCTGTATTTACCCACACAGCTAACTGCCTGACGATTGCTGAAACAATAAAGGTTAAGACACCCTTTTTAATGCTGAACTGCATGGCCACGGCTAGTGCCGGGAATGCCATAAAGGTAACAACGACCGGAGTACCTACCGCACCAAGCGGTTCTAAGAAGTTCAATGGTAAATGATCAAATAATTTTACGAATCCATCCAGCCCAGCAATAAGTCCCCAGCCATATATGGCACCAATAGCGGCTGCCACAGGTGTCCCCCACTTATTCTTAGGTGTTGCCAATCCGATAATATCAGTCCCTAATAAAATACTGTGGATTAGAATAATACTAGCTGACAAAGTAAATGGAATACCAAATCCAATAACAAGACCAAAACTCATCGCAAATGCCGTTAATCCCAGCTCTCTGCGCTTTAATCTTCCTTCGATATGTTCAGATACAATCGGCCGCAATCCATCATTAAACACGGCGATATTTCTATTCGCCAGAACAGCTGCGACGGCACCAATCAATACGACAAATAACGTTTCCATAACCTATTCCCCCCTGACTTTTTTATGAATTAGCTTTTATTGCCTTTAGAATCATTGGTACTGCGGCTTCAGCATGGTCTCCAGTAAAGCCGAATGCCTTCTTTCCATTTTTAACTGCCTCAATGACTTTTTCTTCATTTGGTTTTTTACCAGGCATGGATACGGTTTCACACTTATCCCTGCCGATGAGTGCGATGGCCATTGCCAAGGCACCGCCGCCGCCTGTGTGACAAGCGCCAAAGTAATAATCTGCCTGACCTGTCTTCATCACCATAGCTGCTTCTAAATCTGATTTCACGACAGTTTCAATAGAAGGATCGATTTGCTTAATTAAATTTTCAATTTGCTTTTTTTCTACCTGTCCCCCAACAACGATTTTCATCTTAAGCTCCCCCTTGAACATTGATATTGAAAACATTTGAATAATGTAAGTACAAAAAGTTTTTTTCTTCCTGTGGCAGTGCTTGATTCCAATTTTCTTCTATCCAACTCACTTGTGACTCAGCAATTGAAAAATAAGGAGAATTGGTAATGTCAGCAATAATCTCATCTGCTGGACCCTCTAAGGTTTCTCCCTTACTAATTCGGGTTAAGGCCATTGGCAAATGCGTGAATAACATTTCTGCCTGTTCAATCTCTGTCTTTTCTAATACCTTAAGCAACTCTTTAAAGGCCAATAGAGAAACATCTGAAGATTTTTCCGTAATGACTTCTTGTTCTAGAAGAATCGTCAGCCTCTCTTGATATTCTTGTAAATTCATAAACTATCTCTCCTGTATAAAAAATAGAATCCTAGCTGCATTTGGTTAATAAAAATCGAGTCCAGAAAAATGGGATTCCTCTATAAAATATCGCTTCCAAACTTCTGGCATTTGAATAGATTTCTCTACTCTTTCAGCCAGTTCAAGTGCGTACGCTGTAGATGTAATCCCCTTTTTCGCTATAATGACTAATCCGCTGGCGATGGTTTCAATGGGAACAGTGATCGCAGTAGTCTGACACATATTCGCAGCCCTTACTAAAGACTTTCCATGATTTTTAGTGAGTTCCAAACCTGTTTTACCGAGAAATTGAGGAATCGTTTCTCCATAGCCATAAACATCAATGGGTCCTTCACAGGTAACGATTAAATCAACATCGTTCCTTTTAAAGGCTTCTGTAATAACATTGATACCTCTCTTGCGATCCTCGATTCCCTCCATATCCACTTCCTCGATACTATAATGAGATTCTACTATTCTAGAAAGATACGTCATTACTTTTTGGTGCATATCAACCCCATCAGGACATACAACTGAATTTTTCTTAGGAATGAGAATCTTTATCCGCTTACTTCTGGCTGCTGTGAGGTTTTCATTCGTCAGGCATTCCATGACCGTCTTCAATGTATGGACATTTTTGCTGATAGCACCAATACTTCCTGTAAATTCAAGCCCTTCAGTAGAACTCTTCTTATCTTTTACGAATAGACCCAGGCCAGCACCAATCATAGAAGGCAATTGACAGCTTAAGGCTGGCGCTAATACAGAACCTCCACCGTCTGTTCCAATCGCAAAATCATTTATTCCTTTTAGTATATTGATAGGTCCGCCGCTTGTAGAACCTGTCATGACCCGATAGGTTACAGGGTTCATTAAATCCGTGTCAATGGCACGTCCTCGATTCGAAGCTTTATCAATAGTAAGCCAAGCAAAGCGAGGATCGAAGCGAAGCTTTTCCACTAGCTCTGTTGGAATCTGGCTCGTATCCTTTACACCAAAATACTTCACATCATTATTTTTACCGCTCATCTCTTTATCAATTGCAGGGTTTGTTTTCACAACGGTCCTGCCCAATTCTCTTTTTGCAAGATTCAGTTTGTCGTGTAAGTCAGACATATCGCCACACTCACATCCTAAAGTATAGAATTTACTATACAGAATATTGTATATTGTATATCATAGCGCTTTCATTTCCAAAATTCAATCAATTCTTTAAATAGAATGCTTTTTAAGCTCTTCTTAACAACTCCCCCTAACAGATGAAATGGCCCGTTGAGTCAAAAACACCTAAGAGTTTAGGGCTGGCAGCCAGATTTTCCACTATGGCAACTTGTGCATTTGTAACAAAAATTTGAGTCCGGAATGCATAAATAACGGTATCCCCTACATGAACCTTAGTGGTATCTAGCGTTCCATAATAATCTATATTGGTTGGATCATTTTCGATGATGGGCATTTTTTTCAGGTCATCCTTGCTGGTTCCAACCAATGCCCCCTCCATCCGGGAACGCGGATAAAATCCACCGCCAAATACATAGGCTTTGTCTTCATAACAGTGTGAAACCTCAGAAACATAAATCATCGCCGGTTTTTCGGGTAAGTCCTTTACAGCATGCAATGGTGTCGTTCCCGTTAAAGCATGACCTGGCTCCCCTTGTGTTGCCCCGTGTTTCTTTAATAATGGCAGTGTTTCCACCGAAGTAGCGCTGGGCATATTCATTTCTAAATTTTTGTAGCCTTTATCTTCAAGAAAGGACTTCACTTTATGCATGGAAGCTGCATTTGGAGTTATTTTTGCGTCACTTCCTTCAATTAACACACAAGGGAAACTTGTTAGCCCTGCGATCTGAATTCCCGTCAGCCGCTCCAAATCCTCTATTTGTTGATGTACTTGTTCTACTGTGAAGCCTCCCTCTTGACCGTTATAAATATAATCATCTTTAGTGGCGATTCGTAAAAATACCTTCTGTTTTTTATTCATTTTTTTGGCCGCTTCACTAATGTTTTTAGCGTTTTCATAACTAAACACGGTTACATAGTCAGGATTTAATTCCAATATTTGAGCGATCATTCTTTTCGGAATTTGAACAAGATGACCCACATGACCTATTTTTATCCCATTTTTGCTCAACCATAAAGCCTCCCAAGGATCAACCGCAACGGCCTTTTCAATTCCTGACTCGACAATGGCTTTAGATACTAATGGATTTCTCCCAAATTGTTTGGTCATAAAAAACAATTCAATATCCTGTTTTCTGGATTCTGATGATAAGATAGAACTATTTTTTCGGATGGTATCTAAATCAATGACATAAGTGTTCGGTGTGATGGAGCCATTTTGATGAAGCTCTAAGGCGAAATGGATTAATTCTGGGTTGTACTTTTGGGTTACATCTAAAAACATCTCTCTCACTCCTTTCTTATTGCTGCATTAACGGGAGAAAAGAAGTTCCATTCTCAATATTGGTCAATCCTAGATAATCAGCAGCTGTGGCTGCAATATCAGACAAAGTATTTCTTTCGCCAAGATGAACGGGTGTTAACCGCTTTTGATAGGCTAATAGATAGGTTTTTTCTCTTGTATGTTGATTATGACCGATCGTTGGGTCATTGCCATGATCAGCACTCATAATGAGGAGATCATCTTCCTGCATCATTTCAAGTAACCTTGGTAAATAGGACTCTACTACCCCAATCCGATTGGCGTATCGAATGGGATCCTGTGCATGCCCAGCCAAATCTGTTTCTTGCACGGTTGCCGCAATTATCCCATTTTGAACATGATCCATTTCTCTTAATAGGTTCTGCATAACCTGATCCGTATCGACTCCTGGAAATTTATTTGCACCTTCACAATAAATGACATCCTGCATTTTTCCAACAAGGGAAACTTCTAGTCCTGCTTTGATCGCTAATGTAGGTAACTGATGTTCCGGAGAAATCCCGTACCCTAAATGCCGGACTTGATATCCTTGTTTATAGACGTTCGATTTAGGAGAATTCACTCCCACCAAGCCATCTTCTCTTCTCTCAACGGAATTCTGCAGATGTTCCGGGGTCACATTTTCTCCGCCAAGAGCAATGACTCGATTTACCCTCACATGATTTCGAACGCACTGACCAATCTGTAGCACTTCATCAAACGAAATATAGTCGAGAGGAGCGCTTACATTATAGATTTGTCCATAATCTGTTTCAATGTTATCGGCAACAATGACATAGTCATTGACTAATAGATAGGGTAATTGCAAATTGGGAATCACAACCTTATAGCCTTCTTTTTCGAGAGCTGATTTGACTTCCTCCATATTTTCACTAAATGGAGCTAAATAAGCCTTCTTTGGTTTAGTCCCCATAATTTCATTATGCCCTTCAAAGCTGTCAGCGCCTTGGTGCATTAAATGACAAACTCCAAAGCTAGCAATATTACTCGTATCATTTAGCTTTGGATGCTGCAAAATTTTATTTATGCCAAGCCTTTCAAAGGTAGGTATTTTTAGTGAAGGCACTTGATCTAGTATATGTGAAAAGGTATTTGCTCCCACGTCCTGTGGGTGATAATCCTTCGCATCATCCATATATCCAACACCTAAACTATCTAATATTAAAATGATGGCTCTTCTTCCCATTTTACTGCCTTCTTTCTGTTGCCTGCTGTATAGATGTTTTTAGTATTCTAATAATCGTATCGGGACCGCTTCTTAAAGGATTAATACGAATCATTTTCTTGGCCAGGCTTGGGTCGGCTTCTAAAAAGGTGCCTGACACCCGATAAAACATCGGCACAAATTCATATTTCGATTCTGCTCCCACTGGATGCGGTGCTGCTCCTAATTCATTTGCACACTGTAATACTTCCTCAGCAATGGGCTCAGTGAACTCTACTAAAAGGACCTTTGATTGGGCATTAGCCAGAAATGCCTTTCTCACACCTTGAACCTCTCCATTATTCAACATGCTCACGAGCTGTTCATTCACATTTGCCTGAATGGCAAGCATCACTGGCGCATAGATTAGGCCTCTTAATGCCTCGAGTGCTTCATATCCTTGTACTTGACTTCCACCTGAATAATTTAGTTTTTCAACTTTACTGATTAAATCCGCTCTTCCCAATATCACGCCAATACCTTCGGGACCAAGCAGCTTGAATAACGAGAAGGTGGCTAAGTCAGCTCCTGCCTGTGTGCCAATCCTTTCTACCTTCATGGCGGCATAATTATCATCCGTTATGATGGTTATATGAGGATTGAGGGAACGAATCATCTCTATGGTTTCTCCAAGATCATAAGAATCATCCATTTTCTGGCGCGTATGTTGAATCAGCACGCCTTTTAAATCTGGATTTTGTCCGAGCACTTCTTTAACTTCCTCATGGTTATGGAAATCAGCATACACGGGAACCGCTCCCATAAACTCTAACGATGTCTTACTTGTCGGGTAAATCGGGGCTTCATGGACAAGAATTTTATCACCAGGCCTAAGGAACGTCATAAAGCCAAATCGTAACGCACCTGTCCCCGCTCCGCGTACCAGCATCGCCTTTTCCGCTCCGAAAAACTCTGCTAAGACTCCTTCTACTTTCTTAGTGTACTGAGGCTTGTTTAATCCTTTCACTACACCTAAATCACCTAAAGATAGTATTTCATCCCCGCGAAAATGGTTGGTAATCATATCAACGAGTCTGAATTGTCTTTGCTGGGCTTCTTCTAACGAAATACTACTCAATGGATATGTTTGCATACCATTCACCTTATCCCTTCATAAAAGTGATTGGGTTCTTCACGAGCATTTTTTCAATCGATTCATCTGTCAGGCCGCTTTTCTTTAAAAGCGGGATAAAATGGTCTAACAAATAGGAGTAACCCAATCCACCTTGATACTCTAGATGTGATTTACGAGTGATATCCATCGATAAGAGAACGCGGTCGATATACCCTAAATCTTGCAGCTTTTTTAAAATATCTGCTCGAACCTGGTCCGGCATATAATTTTCTTTTCCGATGGTATCAAATTCGACATATGCCCCTTCTTTAATAATTTTCAAGATATAATCGAAGTCCCCCGTCAAGTCGACATGACCAATAATTACACGGTTCAATTCTACTCCCCTTTCTTTAAAAAAGGCTGCCTGTTCATAGCCCAATGTTCCTAACGTTGTGTGGGTGGTGATCGGTTTATTGGTTTCCATATGTGTTAACACTACGGCCTCAAACACCTTTTTCTCGGTATCCGTCCATTTGTTATAACTTGTACCGATCTCTCCTATAATTTCCGCCTTCACATCTGTTCCCTTTATTCCTTCGTTAATCTCCTTGACCATTCTCTCGGCAAGCTGCTCTTTTGTTTCACGAAAAACTTGAATCGGATAAAATTTCTCCTGATAAAAACCAGTCGCATAGATAATGTTAATGCCTGATTCTTCCGCAACTTTTTGAACAAAGGGAATATTTCTCCCCATCCCAAAGTTTGTGACATCCACAATATTACGTACGCCTTTTTCATATAGTTTTTTGTACTCTCTTACCGTTTCAGAAAATACATCCAACTGGCAATCTTCATTGCATTTCACTTCAGATAGATCAATGGTGGTATGTTCATGCATATAAGTAATGCCATTTTCTAACATGAAATTCACATTCCTTCTAGTTTAGATAGGTTACTCTAAGAAAAATTTAATAGCTTGGTAATCTTTCACCTGATTCAACACTTGCTTGGATTTCCAAGATTTTATCAATTTCTACCGAGTTCCATTTTTCTAAAAACTCTTTTTCGCGATTCCCATCAATAATAACGACAGCCTCTGAGGTATCTTTCGAAATTTCTTTTGCCGCAGAAGATTGGAAATCAATAGCTTTAAAGGTTTGGCTCATTCTTCGATCATCCATATTCCAAACAGCAGCATCAATTTTTTTAGACAAAAGCATGTCAAATAGCTGCATGTAATTGACATCAACATAGTCAATATTGGCACCTTCAAATTCAGCAAAGGTTAAATTCTTCTGATCGAGTGAATCCATATCCACACCAATTTTCATGGCATCTTTAACCCGTTCTTCTGTAGAATCTGCTAAAAACACCTTATGTGCAGAAACATAACTATTTACACCAAGATTTTTGATTATTTTTAAATTCGGGTAATCAGCTAACACCTTTTCGGCTGTCATTTTAGATACAATCGCAAAGTCACTTCGCATCGATCGGACTGTTTCAATACGATTCAATCCACCTCGCATATAGGTCAAATAAATTTTCTTCCCCGTTAATTCAAAAGCTTCCATGATACCCGTTGCTAAACCTTCGTATTTTCTTGAATACGGCAAAGGCATGGAACCAATTAACGGAGAGATCCCGGCAATTTCACTTAAGAGGTTATTATCCTTACTAATTAAGTAGGTGCCTAAATGACCCCTTGCCTCAAGTTTGATGACCTTCATTTCCTCTAGCAAACTAAGGGCACTTTGAACCGTCCCTCTTCCAAAATTCAACTTTTCACTATAATCAGATACCCGTGGAATCTTCACACCAATATCTACTTGGATTAACTCTTGTGCAATATGTTTGGCTGCCAAGCCATTTTTAGAATATAATTTTTCCCACATGAACATCTTCCTTTTAAAACAGTATACTATATTTTGTATATTGATAATTATAAACGCTTTCAATCCATCTTTCAACCTATTTATATTTCAGTTTTCTTCATATGTTAGAAAGCCTTTGGTTTACAGAGACTTCAAGAAAAAGTGCTTCAAGCGCAGTTGGTCGTGGTTAGTAGGTGAGTTTCTCTTAGGGCCTGTTAGCTTGTCCGAAGGCGTGTCAACTTCGGACATGGAAGGGCCAAAAAGCCAAGGGCGTGTCCGAAGCCGTGTCAACTTCGGACATGGAAGGACTAAAAAGCCAAGGGCGTGTCCGAAGGTGTGTCAACTTCGGACATGGAAGGGCCAAAAAGCCATGGGCGTGTCCGAAGGCGTGTCAACTTCGGACATGGAAGGACCAAATAGCCAGGGGCATGTCCGAAGGTGTGTCAACTTCGGACATGGAAGGACCAAATAGCTAGGGGCGTGTCCGAAGGCGTGTCAACTTCGGACATGGAAGGACTAAAAAGCCAAGGGCATGTCCGAACTCGTGTCAACTTCGGACATGGAAGGGCCAAAAAGCCATGGGCGTGTCCGAAGGCGTGTCAACTTCAGACATGGAAGAACCAAAAAGCCTAGGGCGTGTCCGAACTCGTGTCAACTTCGGACATGGAAGGACCAAATAGCCAGGGGCGTGTCCGAAGGTGTGTCAACTTCGGACATGGAAGGACTAAAAAGCCAAGGGCGTGTCCGAACTCGTGTCAGCTTCGGACATGGAAGGACCAAATAGCCAGGGGCATGTCCGAAGGTGTGTCAACTTCGGACATGGAAGGACCAAATAGCTAGGGGCGTGTCCGAAGGCGTGTCAACTTCGGACATGGAAGGACTAAAAAGCCAAGGGCATGTCCGAACTCGTGTCAACTTCGGACATGGAAGGGCCAAAAAGCCATGGGCGTGTCCGAAGGCGTGTCAACTTTGGACATGGAAGAGCCAAAATAGAAAGGGCGTGTCTGAAGTCATGTCAACTTCGGACATGGAAGGACCAAATAGCTAGGGGTGTGTCCGAAGTCATGTCAACTTCGGACATGGAAGGACCAAATAGCTAGGGGCGTGTCCGAAGTCGTGTCAACTTCGGACATGGAAGGACTAAAAAGCCAAGGGCGTGTCCGAACTCGTGTCAACTTCGGACATGGAAGGGCCAAAAAGCCATGGGCGTGTCCGAAGGCGTGTCAACTTCGGACATGGAAGGACCAAATAGCTAGGGGTGTGTCCGAAGGCGTGTCAACTTCGGACATGGAAGGACCAAAATAGAAAGGGTGTGTCCGAAGGCGTGTCAACTTCTGCCAAGGAAAGGTATAATAAGCATAGGCGTGTCCAAAGTTAGTTACCATTTTAAAAAGGCAGGGTGATTTGATGGCCACCTATCAACAAATTCAAGCATACATAAAGCAAAATCACGGATATTCAGTTAAAACATGCTGGATTGCTCATATGAAAGAAGTTTGCGGACTTAACCCCCGAATTTCACCCAATAGGCATTCACCAAACTCTAGGGTACATCCCTGCCCTCAATCAAAGCAAGATGACCTGAAAGAAGCTTTCCAGCATTTTGGGATGATAAAATCGTTCGGGCAACAATAAATGAAGTAGGGACAGCTTTGTACTCTCCCCAAAAGTTAAAGTGAAATCTGACTTTTGGGGATCATCTCAGAATGGAGTACCTTTCATTCATACAGCTGTCATAAGATGGCTCTTATTGGTAGGAATCACCCTGGATTTCGATCATTCTCTACAAAATCCCCAACCATTCAACACTACACAAACGTTTGATTAGAATAGCCCTTAGAAAGCACCAATCCTAGTATGATCCCTCTATTTACTTAAAAAGAGTGTCGAAAGAATAAGCAGTATGCTTCTATCCCCTATCCGAAATGATTCATGAGAACCGTCCCCATGAATCATTATAAAAAAACCAAACACAACATATGCGCACGATAAAAAATGATATAAAAATGGTGATCCAACTCATATACCATTCCCAATGTATGTAATGAATAAGCTCGGTGTGTTTTTCTAAAATCACTTCCCCGATCGTCAATACTGTACTGAAAAGGATATAATAACCTAATTGAAAAAGGGCCCTTCTCTTATTTGGATACCATACATTAAAAACGGCACACGTGACTGGAAAGATATAAAATTCATAATCAAAGCTCGTTCGATTGATTGAAGCAAATGTCCGAATAGGATATTCAATCAGTCCCCACTCGACGACCAATAGTCCAATGAGAAAAGTAATAATCTGTATGAACAAAAAGGCTACTACCGCAAGTCGAATTTTATGTTTAGGGATGAAAAAAAGAATACCTGTTGCGATTGCATACGCCGATAATAAGATCCACCATTCAATCTTCATTTGTGCCTCCAGCGGTTGAGCTTTTTTCCTTATAGAACCAGTTACAGCAGACCACGCTTATGTAAAAAAGAAATCCAATGTAAACCCACATCCCTAACCAAGTCAAGGAACCATATTCTATTAAATCTGTGTATCGTTCGAGGACGATATCATAAATCGTAATAATGGAAATCCAAACGAAAAAGTAGGCCAATCGAAACCATAGACTGCTCTTTGCTTTCCTATGTACATAAAAAATGGCAAACAAGATAGGATAAAAAAAATAATTGATTGTAACCGTGAGGTCCGTTGCTTTAGGAACTATCCGAACCGGTGCACTTAACAAACCGTATGTAAACGAAGGCATATCACACAGCCAAATGAATACTTGAAACATTAAGGCAGCTAATATTCCCTTCCGCCGATCTTGGTGTGGAATAAAAAGAATAAAACCAATAAAGCCGAACAGCCACATGGCTGCCAAAATTATATACTCCCTTAGCATCTTTTAGGAATTCCCCTCTAATTAGGTAATTTACTTTAGTTTGCCAAGAAAGCTCTTTTTTATTGTTTTCAGTTGTATTTTCTTACTCGCTCAGGAATTGGTAATAAAGTACACGGATAAATTTGGAGGAGTTTTTGAAGAGATTATGCCTTTTACTAGGGGTGGTGGAACATGAAAGGAAGAGGTTTTTTGGTTGTACGAATGGATGAGGTTAGTTAACTAATATGAAAGACCATAAAATACTTATCTAGAATATGATTTTGAATGGAGTGAATACTAAGCAAAACAGGAAAAAGGGAGACTTTTCTATGGACATGCTTAAACCAATTAATATAAGTTCAACAAATCAAAGCCGCCTATTATTCCAGTTCCCGATAAAGTGGAGTTTGTTAAAAAAGAATTTTTAAACGGCTTTGATTCGAGTATTGTTTTTACGCGGGAAGAAGTTAACACATAACCATATTGAAGTGTACATGTCGAAACTTCAAAAAGAAGATTTGCCTGCACCATCTTTGGACTTATGTATTCTGCAAAAAAATATTTGGAACTGTACGGTTTTACAAATTAACCTTATAATCGGTCGACTTGAATCATAATTTTTGTGACGTACTGTTCCTTTTGATTCATAACAACTGTGTCATAAATATACTCTTCAAAGACATAATCACCCATGGCTAAATGTAAACGTTCCATTTCTGAAAAAAGCCGCATATATGTTTTATGTAATGTTTTCTCATCCCCAACATGATATCCAATGAGAAAATCACCTTTCACAGCCTGAAAATACGGATATCCAGCCTTGGGATGCGGCTGCTCAATATATAAAAAGCTATAATTAGAGAATTCTCCCTTCAAAACGTGCTCCCGTTTCGTAATCCCGCCTATAGGATAACCTGAATCGAGATGAGATATATTCAGTTCATTAATAAAATCTGAAATAACTTCTACAAATTCTTCATCTGTTATATTCTCAATGTTTCTACTTAGATAAAGTGTTGCTTCCGGTAATGGCTTGAGCGTAATTTGCTGAAAATCAAGGAGTGCTGCCTCTTCCATTAAGGCTATTTTTGCATCAATCATTCTTTCCTTCATTTCAATCTCCAAACGTTTTTTTACAATTTCTTCTTTTTCTTGATGCATTAATGATAAAAAACCTTCAGGCGATTTATTTTGTGTATATTGTTGAATATCTTTCAGCGACATACCTAAATCCTTTAATAAATCAATAACAAAGAATAGCTCAATTTGGTGAATGGAGTAATAACGATAACCTTTTTCATTTTTCCATACGGGAGACAAAAGTCCAATTTGATCATAATAAAAGATGGTCTGTTTGTTTACCTTACAAAGCTTCGCAAATTCCCCAGTAGTTAAATACTTGCCATTTTTTTCATTCATTTTTTACAGCACCATCCTTGACTATATAGTTACTATATACACTAGGATGGGAATTGTAAATAAATGAAAAAAATACAAATTTGTAATTTGTATGGTTAAGGGGAATGGAAAAGATGAAGACTCATAAAGTCACCTTAGGATTATTATTAATGAACTTATTCATAGCTTTTTTGGGAATTGGTCTTGTCATTCCAGTCTTACCTACACTGATGAAGGAATTAGGCATTACTGGAACAACAATTGGTTATCTAACAGCAGCATTCGCCATCTCTCAATTAATTGCTTCACCATTCGCAGGGAAAGCAGCCGACCAATTCGGCAGGAAAATGATGATTGTCATGGGCTTATTTATTTTTGGCATTTCGGAATTCTTATTTGGGATTGGAAAAGGAATTGAGATGCTATTTATTTCCCGCGCCTTAGGTGGAATAAGTGCAGCATTCATCATGCCAGCTGTTACAGCTTTTATTGCTGATATTACAGATTTAGATACTCGACCAAAAGCACTCGGGTTTATGTCAGCTGCCATTAGCACAGGATTTATTATCGGTCCAGGTATTGGCGGATTCTTAGCGGAATTTGGAACACGTGTACCATTCTACTTTGCAGGGGCACTTGGTACCATTGCGGCTGTACTTTCTATAATTTTATTATCTGAGCCAAATCGCAGCGAAGATCATCATGAACAAGTTACCGATGGGAAGATTGGTTTCAAACGTATGCTGGACCCCAAATATTTCCTTGCGTTTATTTTAATTTTTATTGCCTCTTTTGGTTTAGCCGCTTTTGAATCGTTCTTTAGTCTATTTGTGGACCATAAATTTCAGTTTAAACCATCCGATATTGCCATTGTTATCACAGGTGGTGCCATTTTTGGCGCCGTCTCACAAGTCCTATTATTTGATCGGCTGACTAAAATTTGGGGTGAAATTAAACTGATTGGATATTGCTTACTATTATCAGCCATCCTTGTCTTTTTAATGACCGTTGTTCATTCCTATTTCTCTATTTTATTTGTTACATTTATTGTTTTTGTCGGATTCGATTTATTCAGACCAGCCGTTACTTCCTATCTTTCAAATATCGCCGGGAACGAACAAGGTTTTGTTGGCGGAATGAACTCTATGTTTACAAGTTTAGCGAACATTAGCGGGCCCATTCTAGGCGGGATTTTATTTGATATAGATATTAACTACCCTTACTACTTTTCGACGATGATACTATCTCTGGGAATAATTATCACCTTGTTATGGAAGAAGCAAGCAAGTGATTCTTCCAGCAAAGTAAAGACAAGTGCGGCTAACTAAATGATGGAAATCGCGAACCAACGTACTTAATCTATTTGGTTCATCAAGCAAAAAAATGGCTCAGTATTGAACTGAGCCATTTTTATGTAAAAATTAAGCCTTTCGGGTTTTTAATTCCTTATCCCTTTAAAAGCGTAATTAGCTTTTTCAGCAAGTCCTCACTGATGTGACTGAAAGGAGAACGGTCAAACCTCACAGCGGTCCCAAAGTGATATTCTGGGGCACTTGTCTCTTTCCTGATTTCTACTACATTATCGAAATTCAAGCCTCCTCCGACCATAATAAGGATATGTCCGGAGTGGTCGATCATCTTTCTAAGTACCTCTGTATTCTGACGTACGCTGCCTTTGCCGCCTGAGGTCAGAATTCGGTTAATACTCTTATAGTGGGAAAGAATGCTGACTCCCTCTGCCGGATCATCCATTTCATCGATGGCGCGATGAAAGGTAACCTCCAATCCTTCAGCCGCTTCCAACAGGGCTTGAAGGCTTCTTTCACATATTTGGTTCTTTTCATTAAGGGCTCCGATCACGACACCATTAGCGCCAAGCTCCTTGGCCATTCGAATATCCTGCCTCATGATTTCAAGCTCTTCCTCACGGTAAACAAAGGAGTGCGAATGCAGTCTAATGATCACATTCACAGGAATACGGACAGACTCAATTACCTTTTTCATGAGCCCGTAACTCGGCGTCAGCCCGCCTTCTGATAGAGCGCTGACAAGCTCGATCCTGTCTCCTCCATAGTCTTCAATCTTTTTTGCATCCTCCAGCGTTGATGCGATAATTTCAATCATGATTTCTGTCCACTCTTTCTCCTAAATTTCAATTTCAGCAAGCGAATCAACGATTTGGTCGGCTATTGATAGGTCCATTCCAATGCCCTGGTGCCTGACACCAATCCCATACATGTTGGCTTTTTTGGCTGCGACTAGGCCATTATAGGAATCTTCTATTACGATGCACTGTTCGGGAGGGAGTTCAATTTTTTGAGCGGCTTTCAAAAAGATCTCTGGATCAGGTTTTCCGTTCACGACCTCATCTCCCGATACGGTCTGCCTTAAATACTCGGTTAAGCCGCAGTTCTTCAACACCTTATCGACCGTTTCCCGCCCTGACGAGGAGGCCAACGCCATGGGAATGTTTTTAGACTTTAATTTTTCAAGCAATGGAATGACTTGGGGAAATAACAAGCTCTTATAATCCCAGACGGCTTTTGAAAAAAATCCACGTTGGACCTTGATTAATTCTTCGATGCTTAATGGAAGCTGGTAACGCTCTTTTAGAAGCTCCCACTTCTTCCACTTGGTTACGCCGATATATTCCAGTTGATGCTTTTCTTCGACTTCAATTCCCAGGTGTTTGAAAATTTCTATATTCATATCGCGGTACACTGGTTCACTATTAATAATAACTCCATCCATGTCAAAAATGACTCCACGGCCTTTCATAGGCACATTCCTCCTTAATCAAACGAATTCAGTACTACTATGTTACCACTCATGTCCACACACAACAAAAAATGAGCCAGAGCTGTATTCTCTGACTCTTTACTTTGCCGCCCTCTCAATAATTACTTTCATTCGCTCGGCAATTTCTACTTCCTGCCCTGATGCTAAATTCCGTGGATCAATATCGAGGATGCCCTCTTCCTGCCTGTGATTCCGTAACACAATCGAGGGATCTCCTTCTAATAAAGCATCCTGCAGCTCGACTGCAGAGAGATTGGCTTCTGCTTCCCTGATCACTACACGGCCCCTGTAAATCTCCCGGCCCGCCTCATCTTGAATAATCGTATACTCAATCCCCGGCAGTCCACCACCACCCAGGATATTCTCCATCACAGCCAACTTTTCCAATTGATCCTCTTTGGACATCACGCCGTTCGGGTATTCCAGTAAGGCAGCGGCTAACCCTGCCATTCCTTCTTTCCCGATTTTCATCGCGCGGGCAATTCCTTTGTACTGGGCGCGGCAGGCTTCCATGTAAAAAGAATGACCGCATATTAAACCAGAGGTCGGACCGGCTAAGGCCTTGGCACCGCTATAGATCACCATGTCCGCCCCCATGGCATAGTACTTTTTAAAATCATATTCCGCCGCCGCATCCACAATCAAAGGTACGTCATGCTGATGGGCAAGGTCGCGCATTTCCTCTAGTGAGAGCCCATTATAGCCTGCCGTAGAGTGGGACTGCACATAAAGGAGCGCTCCTGTTTGTGGAGTAAACGCTGCCTCCACCTCATCAATGGCAGCTGATTCTTTTGTGCCAATCACGACTGGCTTCCCTCCGCCAACCCTCATCATCTGGCGAATATCGGCACCAAAATTGACGATATGGCCGGCTTGGATGATCATTTCATTCTTCAAACCAGTGGAATCAGGCAGGCGTTCGACCAGCTCATGCCTGCCTTCCGTAATCACCGCTGCGGTCGCAATCGCAATTCCTGCGGCTGCCCCTACGGTTGGACAGCCATCCTCAGCTCCAGTAACCTCTGCAATTACCCGTCCAACCGCTTTCAACATCTCGTCCATATGAAAGTAGCCCTGCAGTGCCTGACGGACGGTTTCCGCTACCTCATTACTGACTCCTGAAACACCCAGCTTGGTCATCTTGCCCGATGCATTGATGACCCGTTGTAATCGTAGTTTTTTATAGATATCCATTTTGCCATCCCTTTTCTTTGAATTAACTGGCAAGTGGGAAGAAGAGTCCAAGTATCATGGCTCCAATAATTGCTCCGCCAATAATTGGTTTATCTAACTTATAAAAAATGAGAGCTCCAAGGATTGCGCCAACTCCAACCGGAATGGAAGCCATAATGGCACTGATAATAACCAATGGGCCGAAGAAGCGGCCTGATGAGTTACCTGCACCCATCATAATATCCGCTCCAAATGTAGAGCCACCGCCGTTGCCTTTATTGACAGTCGCCTTACGAATGGAAATAATAATGTAGCCAATCGCTAGTCCCAAAAGAGCACCGGTAAGTAATGCCATTGGAAAACTCGTTAAGGGAAGAGTAAACCCGGTCGCTAAAATAAGGGCGGGGATCCCAATCCCAATACCTGTCATCATCGAACCGCCAATATCCAATATCCCTACAAGTGATCCTTCTAAGATTCGAGCAAAGAGGAAGCTTGCTCCAAATGCAGCGGCTGCACCATAGCTTCCGCCATCCATACCTGCCTTTAACATCGCAACAATCGAAATTTCATTAAAAGCCCCTGTTCCATATACATAATACATATGGGTTCCAGTGAAAATTCCTGAAGCCAGAAGAGCTGTAAATATTGGAAAAGACCAATCAGCATACCAAAAACCGACTTTTTCTACTACTTCCGTGTCTGTTTGATTTCCCATATTACTTCACCTCATATCCAAAGAGTTTATGCAAATCGATTAGCCAATCTGGAGCTGTCATATGGAATTGTTGAATCATGGTTAGATCGAAGCCACGGAAGAATCCGCTGAAAACAAAGAGTAAAATAACAGCCGTAAATAAAATCTTTGTCAGCCTTGACCATCCCGTGTCATCAATTCCTTTACCAATCAAGATCCCTAAAACTACGCCAGGAACGGCATTACCCATGACAAGTTGTGCTAAACCGCCAAATAATGTTCCATAAAACCCTGTTCTTTTACCGCCATCCATAGCAGCTAACCAGAAAATCGCTGGCATGACCGGATTTAAAAACCAGTTGGCTGCAGGTGTTAACACGCCGCTTGCCACTTTTTGTAAAGATTCAGGAATTGCCGCTGCAGTTAAATTAAGGAATGAAACAACAATAGCACCAACTATAGCACCGGCAATCGCCATTTTCTTCGGATTATGTAAGGTGTCTTCCGGGTTTTTCCCTTTTAAAAGTAAAACCGCTGCTGCCCAGTTTGGAATAATCCTGTGTGCAACGTCCCCCGTTAAAGAGCCGCCGGCAACAGAAGTTGCCCATGAGTTAAAGAAAAATCCAAGTCCAAATGAAAAGTGACTCGCTGGGTCTCCTTGACAAGCATTTAATTCTCCAAGCGTACGAAAGGCCCCCATTCCTTGCGTTTTCGGAATATGGAACATTCTAGCCGCACCAGCTCCAACGCCTAGTCCAACGAGTACACCAATGATGATTGATTTAAATAAAATAACAATACTCATTTAGCCGATCCCCTCTCTCTTCTCCGTTCGTTAAATTTCCATTAAAAACAGGGAAACGTTTACATTCAATTCTACTTTAAACGTTGATTTTTCCCTCTTTAAGAAGAAGAAGAGAAATTTTTCTGTGTATTTTTCTTCCTCTACTTTGACAATGTCAACATCAATTGGTTCGATTCGAATAATCAGATGATCTTTATATTTTTTTAATATTTCTGATTGAATTTTGGACAATGCCTGGTTGCATGCCAGTCTCTTTGATGGACCTTTCCCCTGCACCCGGACATGTTCCTCAAACTTTTTATTCATTTTGACCAAACTTTTTAATGTAGGCTTCCACTAAGGCCTTACCAAGTTCAGCTGAATCCATGAAACCAAAGCCAAGTGCTTTCTTTCCGTTTTGAATCGCTGTAATTCCTTCTTGAATGGAACGCATACCATATTGTGCAGGGTACTTGTATTTTGTTTGGGCGGTAATTGCACCAGCTCCGCCTGAGCCACAGAAGGAAATGCCAAAGTCAGCATTATTTTCCTTCATGACATCACCAAGTCTCATATCTGCTCCCACGCCAGGGACTAGAATTACGTTTGCGCCAGCCTCCTCCGCGCCTTTTGCCACATTTTGTCCTTTTCCTAATCGATCTGCAATAACAACTGTTACCATCCTGATTTCCCCCTTAATTTTTAGATGATTTTTTCCAAACGACTTTTCCGTTTCGAATCGTCATTTCTGGTACGATTACTTGTGAGTTGGTTCGTTCATTTCCTTCTGCATCCTGCAAAACAATTTCTTGTTCTTCCATTCGGAAAATGGAGGCATCTGCCCTTGTTCCATAAGAAAACGTACCTTGTTCCGTTAAGTTAAGTGCCCGCTTTGGCAGCAAGGTAACGGACTTCACAATCGATTCCAGAGAATAATCTAATTGCAGAAGTTTCGTCATCGTGACCATTAAGCTGCTGACGGGTCCATGAATATTCTCAGCATGGAGATCCGTGCTGGTGGTAAACGTATACGGATATTGCTCTTTAAATTTTTCTAGGATAGTAAAGCTGAAGCTTGCTGAACCATGGCCAATGTCAAAAAGCACGCCACGTTTCAGCCCTTCTTCGGCCTCCCTAATCAGATTGCCCTTTTCATCTAAAATGCCAAATGGTTTTCCGTGAAAGGCATGGGTAACGATATCTCCCTTTCGAAGAAGTGGGAACACATCTGGTAAATAAGGCGGCGGATTCCCCACATGAACCATAATGGGTACGTCGAGCTCATCCGCTACTTTCCGAGCATGGATTAACGGAAGAACACCTTGACCTCCCACCACCGAACGACTTAATCGTACTTTAAGTCCGACTAAGGAAGGATTTTCCGCAAAAACCTGCTTCGCCTCTTCCAAGGACATTAAATCGTCGGGATTTTGAAGCTCATGTCGTCCAGCCACAAGTCCTTTACGTGAAATATTTAAAAATGCCAATACATCCGTTTCACTTTTCGCAATAATGTCTTCTTTGAAAACAGGAAAGTCGTCTACCCCTGAACTGCCGGCATCCACAATAGTGGTGACGCCTTGGGCAATCCCCACATCGTCCGGGTTTACGCCTAATGAGGTGGTATTTTCAAAGACATGAACATGGATGTCAATAAAACCCGGTGCCACAAAGGCCCCTTCCAAATCCACCATTTCCGCTGCCTCACGATTGATTTCTGCAGGGTCAATAAATTTTCCGTCACGAATGCCAATTTCCCCATTACTTGGCGCGGACTTTTCCGGATCAATGATTACCCCGTTGACCAATAATTGATCTTTCACCGCGATCCCCCCCTTTTTATACAAGTCTCTTAATCATGTTAAACAGTGTGACAACATCTTCAATTCTAGTAAGATTCGTTTCCTTATCAATGATCGAGCTATATACATGCGGAATGACTTTTTGCACGCCGGCCTTCAAAGCTACTTCTACAATTTCTTCGAAGTTTTCGAGCGTAATTCCACCGGTTGGTTCGAGATAGAAATCATGCTCTGCACAACTTTGAGCGACAATCTTATATTCGTTCAGCTTGTTCAGTCCCTGCATCGGGAAGTATTTCAAGGAGCTTGCACCGGCATCCTTCGCCATCGCAATTGCTGTTTCCACAGGTACAATGGCAGGTTCAAAGCTGCTGGAAATAGCTCCAGTATTAATGACGACAAACCCTTCTTTGCCACTTGGTGAAACCAATGCGTTAACAAATGTAGAATCCTGGCCAAGCAGCGCTCTAGTCGCGCCCACATCGGTAAAAACTTGATTCACGTGCTGCGGCTGGATGAATGGCGAGATTCTTGCTACCATCTTGGATTGAGCTGGATCCCCCGCTCCCAAGCCAACCGAAATTCGGTTGCCGGTAACTTCTGCATATTTTTTCATATCGGCAATCGCTTCTTCATCTGTTTTGTAATTTTTCGATAAAATTCCTACTAAAACATTGCCCTCTGCCGCTTCACAAATCGCAGCCGCATTCTCGTATGAACCCGTAAGGACATTTAAGCTGACCTTATCTTTGTAAAACTGTGGGGTGGTGTTAATTGTTGGTTGATTGGACATGATTTTCTTGTGCCTCCTTGATGATGGAAATAATCTTGTCTGCAATGATCTCTTCTTGCCCAGCTAATAATGGGCGCGGGTCAACCGATAAGATGCCAATATTAGCATAATGATGACGTAAGAAAATCGCCGGATTACCTGCTTCAAGCTTATGGAGTAATTCTTCTGCTGTTACACCAGCTGGTTTTTGAACATCAATTTGTGCCCGGTAGATGGGTCGTCCTGCTTCGTCCTGTTTAATAGAACAAACTAAGCCTTGGACTTGATTTAATTTTTCACAAAGTGCGCTCATACGGGACTTTTGCTCTTCTACACGGTCATCCTTAAACGGATATTGATTCAACGCCACAATCAATCCGGAGATGGATTCCTTCCCAACCTTCATGGCGCGGCCAATTCCTTTATATTGCTTACGGCAGGCTTCCATGTAGTCCTTCTTACCGCAAATAAAGCCGGATGTCGGACCTTCTAATGCTTTACCGCCGCTGTAGATGACAATATCAACGCCCATTGCGATATATTTTTTAAAATCTCCTTCTGCAGCCCCGTCCATAATAAAGGGAATGTTATGTTTTTTAGCAATGTCCCTCATGGTTTCGATCGATTGCATCCCCTTTTGAACCGCATGGTGAGATTTCACATAAAGAAGGGCTGCAGTCTTATCCGTAATCGCTTGTTCTATATGATCGGCCTCGACATGGTTAGCCGCACCGACTTCGACGACACGGCCGCCGCCTAAACGAATCATTTGATCAATACTGCCGCCAAAATGAATATTTTGACCCTTTTGGATAATCACTTCATTCCTCAAACCCTCTGAGTTTGGCATTCTTTCAATTAAGCTTAAATTCTTGCCCGCAATAACCGCTGCGGTGGAAATGGCAATTCCGGCTGATGCTCCAACCGTTGGGCAGCCATCCTCTGCACCTGTATGCTTGGCAATGACACTACCTGCATATTCAATCAGTTCATCAATATTTACATAGTCTTGAGCAGCTGCTTTTAGAGCATTGGCCACCTCATCCGTAACAGCGGATGCACCTAATGCCGTCATCTTTCCACTCGCATTAATAATTTTTGTTAAACCGAATTCCTCAAATAATGGTTTGGTCATTTTTTCTCACTCCTAGTTGTTGGGGACATGGTCCTCTAGTAGCTCTATGAATCTAGCATTTTATTAGTTTTGCTTGGCTGCCTCAAAATGGATCGATAGTAAATAGATTTCATTATCTTCGAGATTCTCCAGTGAATCCTTCACAGCCCTTGCGATGGAAATAGACTCGCTTGAAACCCCTGCAAAAATCGATTGGTCGATGAAGGGCAGCTTTTCACCTGTTAATGAACGGCGAACCATGGCAGAAAGATGCGAAAGCAATGACTTTTGTTGAACATCGGTCATCACAATCCCATGTTCTTTCGCTTCTGATTGTGACAGCTCAAATGCTTGTTCACATAGCTTGGCATCCCCACTCTTGGTTAATAATTGGTTAATTTCGTCATTGGCATTGGTGATATTCATTGGGATTAAGAACACCTTTCTTTATCGTCGTATAAGTAAATCAGCTAAAATATTCTAATAGTGCTCTTTGTTCAGACTCTTTAATATAAATATTATGCTTATGTAAAATGGCGTTAATTTGCTCTAGCAGTTCGTCATTTTGCTCTTTTGATTGATGAATAAATTGATCGTACTGTTTATTAAAATAATAACGGTGAATCATCAGAAATAAGTGGACATTCAGCCCCTTTTGGTGTTCCTCCGTTATTCGATCTGCCAATGTCGTCATCACTTCATCTGCTACTTCAAAACCTTTAATAATAATCTCCTGGCTAATGATTTCAGTATCGATTTCGAACTGATCCTCATCCCCTTCATCTATTAAAAAAGGTTCAACTATTTCCCGCCCTTTTAGGAGGCGATCGACTTCTTCCTGTATGGCTTGAATATTCTCCCTCGTTGGTACAGGCTCAACGATAATAACGGGAATTGGTGATTCTATCGGAAAGACACTAATAATTAGGTCAATGTTTTCATTTGCACACGTTTCTTCCACTTCCGTTATGGAGCAATAGGAGGTCAAGGTGAAATCTTTAATTTCCCGTTCAACCCTATTCTTAATAAGACGGGCTACTCCCCTGCCCGTTGAGCAAACATAAAGGGCACGGATCTTCGGCTTTTTATGAAAGACATTTTCATAGGAATTCAGAAAATGCAGGGCGATAAACGAAATAAAGGTATCTTGGATGACATTTAAAGAGTTTGGAAGTACCCTTTCGCATGCAGCCTTAATGGCCGTGAAAAGGGAGAAATGATACTGTTTCATTTCATCAATAAACGGATTGACTTCCGTCACATATGTTGTATCTTTTTCAAACCGTAAGGAAAGATGGGCTAAGAGATTGTTAAATAACTTTGTATCCTTATAGTAGGGAACTCGCTCTTTTTCACTTACGTAATGAATAATTTTTTCCGTACTTGCAAGCAAGTTGATTTCGTCATCTTCCTGGATATAGTTGCGATGCACATACATGAACTCATCTTCAAGTAATGGAAAGGAATATTCTTCACATATTTTCTTCATTACTTTAAGGAGAAAAATCGACGAGAGTGAAGAGGTATGTTGATTTACCTTCAATAATCGATAACTTCCAATCGTATATTCACATTCCATCCTGACTAAGAAAACAATCAACCGCATAATAATCGATAATGCTTCTGGCTGCGAAAGAGGATTTTGGTTCTCCATCTTTTGAAAATAGCTAATGATGATTTCAAACTTCACCTGAATTTCTGGAATCAAGCCGTAATCCATATCCGTCATCTGATCTGATTTGATCTGTGAACTAATTTTATACACATCAAAGTTACTTAAGCTTTCCTGAATGAGATGTTCAAAAAGCATCCGGATATGGAGCTCTTCACCCACGATCCTGTAACCGGTCCGCTGTTTTCTTTCCAGGTGAACCTCCCAGGGCTGAATATAACACTCTAAATCATTTAGATCACTAAGGACTGTGTTTCTACTAACCTGTAAATGGGTAGAAAGCTGAGCGGCCGTGACATAGCCATTCTGTGAAAAAAACAAATAGAGTATCTTTTGAATTCTTAGGTTTGGATCATTAAATTCAGGTTTATTCACCATATCCATCAGGGTTTGATAGAGCTTCAGCCGTTCATTCTTACCTGCTTTAATCCAATAACCTTTATTGGGCTGCGCAAAAAGCTCCGCATTATTTTCCTGAAACCACTTGCGTACATTTTCGAGATCGGACTTAATGGTCCTTGTACTCACCTTCAACTGTGTGGATAAATCCTTTGTCCGCAGTGTCTTTTCTGTATCAATTAATTTTGTCGCAATTTGAACTTCCCTCGTTGTTAACATACTATTCTCACCATCTACTAGTAGTTTTAAATAGGATATCCATGCTTAAATTATACAACTGCTCATGCAACCGTTTACAGACCAATTTAACTCACTATTAATAGTGCAAACCTCTGACAATTACAAATAAACAGAACGTTAAGCGGAATATCCCCTTTCCAAGTCACCATTAGAACCGTCGCCGCATCCATTTATTACCTCGAATTACCAATTGAATGTAAAACGTTTTCTCCGTTATGGTAAATAACTGTTCCCATTCAGATCAGGGGGTCTTTTTTTCGTTGGGTAAAGGAATACATTTAAATCGTTATCCAACAGCTCCGTTCAAAAGGCTAATAGAAATATAAATGCCTAATGGTAGAACGATGAAAAGGACTTCTTTCCGAAGTCCTTTTCTTTTCTACAGTATGGGGAATTACTTTTCCTATTAGCTTTAATGAGGCAATTGAATGTTCACTGTGTTTGAAAAATAAACGGAAAAATTCCGTTTAAATTGGGAAACATTTATAATTCCTTAAAAATAAAGGAAGTTTTTCCGCTTATTTAATTCTAATCCTTGGATTTTGGTTTATTTAGAGCAGTTAATCGGACTTTCTCCGCTTATATCTGCTTCTTATGCATACTCTTTCTACATTAGCCGGAAATTCTCCGCCTAAAATCAACAATAGAATCCGGTGTCAGGCACCGAGATGGAAGAAAACTGTATTTTACCGCCAGGGCGGAGCTGAGCGACTTTCCATAAATCTGTATTTACTATTTTTCCAATGGTGGCGTAACCACCAATTGTCTGCGCGTCTGCCATTAGTATGATGGGCTGGCCGTTATTGGGAACTTGGATCGTGCCAAATTGGGTGGCCTCCGAGAGGATATCACTGCTTTCCTTAAACTTAAGAGGCGTTCCGTTAAGAAGATAGCCCATTCGATCCCCAGCCTTAAGCGTGTAGGTATACTGAAAAAACTCCTCTAAACTACCCGGAGCAAATAAATTCCAATGAGGACTCGGCCAAAGCTTTACCTTTACATCCATTGCGTATTCAGGAATTTCACTTTTGATTAACCCTCTCTGAAAGCCACTCTTCTTATGTATTCGTGCATACAAAATCATATCCTTTTGCAGCGGACTCCCCAGCAGCCCTTTCGGATAAACAGAAGCACTCCCTAACATTTCTTCTGAGTAGAATCCGCCCTCAGGAATCACATACGCGATGCTTCCCCACCTTGGTCCGGCAAACTTTAACGTCTGACCTTGATAAATAGAAAGGGTCTTCCACAGCGGCGCTTCCTTTCCATCAATCTGTGCCCGTAAATCCGCACCAGTAATCACGATTCGATGGTCCGACAACACCTCTAATTCGTGGCCGCCAAGAAACAATTCAAGCGCCGGGTCACCTGGGGAGTTTCGCAATATCGTATGTCCATATTGGAAAGCATAGGCGTCCATTGGACCTGATACAGGCACACCGAATCGTTGGAAGCCCACCCTGCCTTTGTCCTGAATGGATCCATAGACTCCCGTTTTTTTTACTTTAAAAAGCGGTATCATCGGGGGCTCCTACTGCGATCACACGAATATTCTCTTTTTCCAGTGACTGGCGGACTTGGGCTGTGCGCTCGGCTGCATGTTCCCCATCACCGTGGAAACAAATGGTGTCTGCTTGCAACGGAATCCAGTTTCCGGAAAGTCCTTTCACTCTTTTATGAAAAATAATCTCATGAACCTGTGCAAGGATGGCATCAGATGATTTCAAAACAGCATTCGGCAGATGACGGGGACACAAACGTCCGTCATCTGTATATTGCCTGTCTGCAAAGGCTTCTGATGCCGTTTTGAGACCAATTTTCCCTCCAGCCGTCACTAACTCACTGTGACAAAGGCCAAATAAATAGGCAGTTGGCACGGTATCGTTTACGGCTTCGGCAATGGCTTCGGCAACCGCTGAATTCTCCGCTGCGGTATTGTAAAGGGCACCATGCGGTTTAACATGCTGCAAAGAAAGGCCATGAATATCGCAGAACACTTTAAGAGCACCAATCTGGTAGACAATCAAATTGTAAATTTCGCGCGGCTTCATTTGCAACTGGCGGCGGCCGAATCCTTGGAGATCCGGGTAACCAGGATGCGCCCCCACGGCAACCCCTTTTTCTTTTGCCTTTTTCACGGTGTCATGCATCACATTAAAGTCCCCTGCATGAAAGCCGCAGGCAATATTCGCCGAGGTAATCGATGCAAATAACTGGCTGTCTTCCCCAATTTTATAAGCACCAAAACATTCTCCCACATCGGCATTTAAATCAATTCTCATCATCCAACACCACCTTTTTACGATTTTTTTACACTGGGTCCTCTACGAACTCCTTCATCAGTTCCGGATATTCCCCCAGCTCCGCCTCGATTTCAAGAAACCTCTCATATGAAATGGGTTCAAACTTAAGCTGATCCCCCGCTCGGATAAAAAAAGGTTCTTCCCGCTTGGGGTCATAAATATCCAGCGGCGTTCTTCCAATGATATTCCATCCGCCCGGACAATCTAATGGATAGATGCCCGTTTGACTGCCCCCAATGCCGACCGTTCCTTTTGGAACCTTCAACCTTGGTTCAGCCAGCCTAGGAGTGGTCAATTTTTCATTCAGGCCCCCTAAATAAGGGAAACCTGGTAAAAACCCCATCATATATACCGTGTAAAGTGGTTGGGAATGAAGAGTAATAATTTCATTCGTAGTTAATCCTGTACGACTCATCACTCTCTCCATATCCATCCCAAATTCCCCGCCATAACAAACAGGAATCCGAAGCGTTCTTGGCTTGTGGACCATTTCCTCTTTAAAATAACCTTCCCACTTTGCTAATAGTGTCTGAATGAACGGTCCCTTATCCACCAGATCCTTTTTCAAATAGACCGTAACCGTGTGATAACTAGGAACGACCTCTTCCATATAGAAAGAGGATTCCGTTTGGACCATTTCGCAAAATTGCTGCACTAGGTGAAAGGTTTCCTTCCCCACCTCACTGCCGAATGCAAAACGGATGCTTCTCTCACCCGTGATATGGACATGTGGAACCATCATTGTATTCCCTGCTCCGCTAACACTTGGATGCAAGTGTAGACTCCCTTTTTCAAATCCTCATGCGACCAACTTGGAATTTTTCCGTGCTGAATGGCCAGCTCATGTGAAGCTGGGATATGAATAAACCCAGAAGGCATTTTCTTATTGTGGGTTTTCATATAATGCAATCCTTGATACATAACATGATTGCATAAATACGTCCCTGCCGTATTGGAAATCTCTGCAGGCAGGCCAGCTTCTTTCAGGCGGTCCACCATTGCCCGAATAGGCAGCGTCGTCATATACCCATCCGCCCCCTCCGGCTGGATGGACTCATCCACTGGCGTATTGCCATTATTATCGGGTTGCCCGTCATTGACATTAATCGCAATCCGCTCGGGGGTTACTTTGTATCTGCCGCCGGCAAGGCCAAGTGAAATAACCGCATCCGGCTGAATGTTCTCAAGATGTGCTGCTAACTGTGACCCTGCTTTTTTGAAATCCACTGATAGAATCTCACCATGGATCTTGTAATCGCCAATTTCTAAACCGTTCAATTCCTCGACAATCTGCATGGTCGGGTTGATGGTGAATTGCAGGAATGGCTCAAAGCCTGTTAACAATAGTGTTTTCATGTTTAAAGCTCCTTCCCTATTATGAAAGTGGTTCTTTCCAGGTCGCAAAACAATTTCCAGCTGTATCTTTATTCTATCATTTTCCACCCCGCTTAAAATCTATTAGTCTTTGAAAAAGTCAGGGGCATGACAGATCCTATTTTTCGCTTATTAGCAAAATAATGTGTCCCCCTTTAACATTATTCATAATGATTACGGTATAATGTTCGTAATTAAAACTTTAAAGGAAGACCTATAACGAATAGGTCTCTTTTCATGATGAGGTGATCATTGTTGAAGGCGATTATTTTTGATTTTGATGGGTTAATTGTGGATACTGAATCCATTTGGTACGAATGTTACAGGGAAGTGCTAGCCGGCAAAGGGCTTGATTTAACGATCGAACAGTTTTCAACTGTCATTGGAACGACTGACGAGGCTTTATACGAGTATATCAACCTAAATCTTCCATCCCCGGTATCTCCTGATGAAATTGAAAAATCCACACATGGGCTTTTTTCAGCCAAGATGGGCGAGCCCGTTTTAAGAGATGGGGTGGAGAGTTACCTAAAAGAAGCAAAGGAATTAGGACTTAAAATAGGTCTTGCCTCCAGTTCAAGTCGTAATTGGGTGGAAGGTTATCTAAAGAAGCTGCAAATCTATGATTATTTTGATGCCATCAAAACGAGTGATGACGTGGAATTGGTGAAACCCCATCCTGCATTGTATCTAAAAGCACTCGAGGCATTGGAAGTATCGGCCTCAGAAGCAGTTGCCTTTGAAGATTCACGAAACGGGATGCTAGCAGCAAAAGCCGCCGGCCTCCACTGCATCGTCGTCCCAAACGGTGTCACCGTTCATTTGGACTTCTCCGATGCAACACACCAAATAACTTCAATGGCAGAGGCAAAATTGGAAGAATTGATAAAGTTGGTTAACGAGTGATCTTCATTTATTGTAATCCGGGTCATCATTATGTCCTCCGTTTTCTTAATACGGGACATGATGATGGCCTATTTTCTTTTACACCATTATAAGGGCTTAATCCTCAAACCTTTAGCTGAGTGGCGGCTATCCAAGAGTAGGTTTGCTTTTCGAGAGTATTTCTACGCTATCCGAGAGTATTTCTCCACCATCCGTGAGTATTTCTACGCCATCCGAGAGTAGGTTGCTTCTCTCGCCAAAATTACCATAATTCACCTGCCTTATTACATATTTTCTCATACTTCTCCAAAGACTATGAATGAAGAATGGGGGATATTAATGAGCGGACCAATATCAAAAGAACAAATTATATTAATTGTGACTTCCATCATTATTGGTACATTAGCACGTATTTTAACGATTAAGGAAGATTTCAGACAGTCCCCAAGCTATCCTAATGGGTATATGATTCATTTGGTAACAGGGTTTGTGGCTGCTTCTTTAGGAGCCATTGCCATCCCCGCTTTAATGACAAAAAATTTCATCGCCGTTACGTTTTTAACCTTAGCCATCCAACAATTTAGGGATGTTAGAAAATCGGAAAGAGAAAGTTTAAAGGACTTGGAAAATACAGAATATGCCTATCGAGGCGATGCTTATATTGATGGAATTGCCAAAACCTTTGAATCCAGAAATTATTTTTCTCTCATTGTCGCTTTAGGGACAGCGATTACCATGCAGCTTGTCGATAGTAAGTCAAATTGGATCAATATCATTTCCGGCTGTGTCGTGGGTCTCATCCTTCTTTTTCTATTAAAACGCTTTTCGAAAGGAAAAACGATCGGCGATATTGCCGAAGTGGAAGAAGCACGGATTGAAGTGAAAAATCATGAACTATTTGTTGATGGAATTTATGTATCAAACCTTCTTGGAACCGAAAATGCATCAAAACTGTTTCAAGAAGAGGGCCGTGCTGTGGTCATAAAGCCGAAGGAAGATCATTTTCGGGTTACACTAGAGAATTTCGGGCAAAGGCAGGCTGCCTTATTCGAAGCAACAAGGACCTTGGGAGTTAAAAGATATCATTTTACTCGCAGGAATTTTGAAAATGGCCGGGTTGTGATCGCCTTAGTCCCGGTTATGAATGATAAAGATAAATTAATTGAAGCTGTGAAGAAAACACCGCTTCTTGAAAGCGTGAAGAAAAGCAAGGCTGTTATGAATACAAATATGGTGGGGAGGAAATAAAACTGGGACGTGAAGCTAGTACCAAACCAAATTATGATATTCTCGCTCTTGTGACACTGGATAAAACCCGAATATTAGGCGGGAAACAATTGACCTTATTAGCAAAAGATGAAGAAGAGCAAAAAACAATGACAGCTGATATTGCAAAAGCACTGAAGGCCGATGTTGTTAAAATGACATCAGGAGATTATTTAGTCATAAGAGGAGGATAAAAAATAATGAGCACGCTCCATTGCTTTAAACTTTACTTGAGCGTGGGGCTGACCCTAAAATAAACGGAAAAAATTCCGCTAAAAAAGAAAATACATAAACTTTCTTAAAAAATAAGGGGAGTTTTTCCGTTTAAGTGATTCAAATCTTTGTATTTTGCCTTATTTAGATCAGTTAATCGGAATTTCTCCGCCTATTTTTGCTTTTTAAGCTTCCTTTTTATACAATAGCCGGAAATCCTCCGTCTATGAACTCTATACTCGTACGATAATTGACAATAATAATAACAGAGCCCTATTAAAAAATCGCACCTTAAACAGCAAGAACATTTTTTCTAATATTGGCCTTATAAAAAATGACAAAGACCGACTATTTTCTCTTTTAATCAAACGTTTGGTTAAAACGGTTGAATGGCGCACTGTATTCACAATCCCCCGAACTAGCAGGAAAAAGATTGTCGTAAACCAAATCGTATTTCATCTTACATTAACCTAACTTTCTACCAAATAAGATAAAATTCTTATTATTTTACACATTTCTAAAAAAACCCCCTCTTTTCAACATTAACCAAACGTTTGTTTAGAAGAGCCTTTACCATGCTAAATTCCTAACTTTAACACAAAAATAGTCTAAAAAATTTGTCGAGATAGCGACACAAAAAAGGGACAAAGAATCTATCTCCCCGTCCCACCTTCATTATTTTAATTTTAATGTTGGTTCAAGCTCTGCTTCAAAGATTCGCGGCCAAGGTAGTTTTACATGAACGCTTTCTAATGAAGAAATCGTTTTGTAAAAATCTTTGTTTCCCCTTGAACCAATGTAAACCTGCTTCCCATCAAAGTATTGATACCAGTGTTCAGTTTCCTTTGTTAATTTCTCCACAACAAAACTGTTTACTTGGTCATATTTGTCACCAAGGGAAAACTCGCTTGCCCCTATTTGTTGGATATACGCTCTTGCGGCCGGGTGGACCACATTTTTATAGCCTTGATCTTTGGCAAACCGGTGAAGTAAGAATTCGTAATGGGCTTTCGCCGTTTGCTCATACAATGGAACCCCAAATCCGGACTTTTGAGATAAGAAGGCATACCTTGAAGCAGCATGACCAACCGTGATCCCAAGTGCATTTCCAGCCGTGTTCCAGCCACTATAAGAAAGAATTTTTGTTAAATCTACCTGCCCAGCAAGCTCCGTGACAAATGCTTCATCGGCCTTATTCACAATCAAAACATCCCCAATGGCCACCTGCTGACCATTTGCGATTAACTCTTTTGTTCGATTAACTAGCCCGTCAATATCTTTTGATCTCGTTGAACTGCTAGCTGAAGGTGTATTTAACAGAAGGTGAATATCTGCCTGGTTTTCATTCCCCACTATCGTACCACCTGCTGAAGTTATATGCTTTTGCACATTGTAATCAAAAGTAGTATCCTCAAAAGGCGCAATCCAATCCTTTCCGTCGATCCCTCCATATTCAACAAAGAACCTTGGCGAGGAATGGAAGAATTGGTTCACAAATCGGGAAACCAATACGACATCCACTTCATCTGCACCAGGGAAAACGGAAACTTGATCCTGGACTTTAAGCTCATTGACCTTCTCAATTAATTGCTCCCTCTCCGCACGATGCACTCCATAAGGAGCAGCATCATCTTGGGATAGTATTAAATAGTCAATGTAACCTTGATCCACCCAATCAATCATGAGTTTGTTCACTGTGTGATTTCTTGCTCTAGCTTGCTTGTAATCTTCTAAAACAGAAGCAGGTATTAAGGACTCCAGTTCTGCGAGTCTCTCTTTACCATCCATTCCTAAATTAACGACCTTATCATACAAAATTGCCCATTCGCTGATAAGAGAATAATACTTTTCGTATTCAGCGTTAATAGCCGTTACGGCCAGCCTTTGAATCGTATCGTATACATAGACAGGCTTATTTGGATATAATTCTTTGAGTTTCTTAATAACCTGAATATCCTGAAGCGAGTCTTCTAATGATTTAACGCCTGTACGTGATGCCACTAGGCCCCCATAGGCAAGCATACTTGTAGAAATGACAAATCCATCTGCCTTATCAGCATTTTGAAGTATCCATTTACTAATTTCCTCCCCATTACCGGGATCGGTGAAATGGCCAATCATATTCTTTGGCGGAATCATTACCTCCACACCCGATGACAGTCCAACCTGCTGAGGAAAGTAAATATTGGCTGGGCGGTCATCCAGTGGGACCACTAAAATGGTAGCCAGCGACTTCTCCTTCCCAGCTGCCTGTATCATCCCCATAGAACTAAATAACAAAACAACAGCAAGGCCTATCGAACAAATTCGTTTCCAATACTTCACGATTTTCCTCCTCTTAATAGACCATGGGGACGGTTCTTCTGCTTCAAAGAGCGTAAGGAAATGAAGCATGAGAACCGTCCCCATGCCCTTAAAGTACTACCCCATTTTCAGCTAAATGTTCTTTTAGCTTGGTGATGTTTAGGTCTTTTGGTGCGACATGATCGGTGATGGAGAGTGCTGCGGCGGTTCCGGCAGCCTGCCCCGTTGCCATTGCACTTGGAGTTAGTCTGGTGGTGGCTAATGCTTCGTGAGTGGTTGAAATACACCTCCCCGCTACTAATAAATTATCAATTCCTTGGGGCACGAGGCAGCGGTACGGAATGCCATAACTGCCATCTCCTTCGATGTCTTTTGCTTGAACGCCTTTACCACTTGGATCATGTATGTCAATTGGGTAGCCGCTTACCGCAATGGTATCCTCGAATTTCTTGCCATTGACAACATCCTCAATAGTAAGGACATATTGACCATCAATCCTGCGTGATTCGCGGATACCTATTTGAGTTCCCACAGCAGAAATAGAGGCCTTTTCAAAACCCGGAATTTTTGCTTGCAGGAACTCTGCCATCATCAGAACTTGCTTTCTTCCTTCTTTTTCCCCCGCGGTTAAATCAAATACATCTGTTCCGTCCAGTCCTTGCACACGAGTACAGTTGACGAGTACTTCATCTTCCTCCGGCCCGGCGAAAAAGAGAACTTGATCCCGATTAATCGGGACACCGGATTCACTCCATTCCTTATAAAAGCCCTGAACTCCTGTTAACGGAATGTGATCCAATTCATCAATGGGGGTCTTCTTGTAAAAATTACTCGGATTTGCTTTCATTTCCTCTTTTACTTTTTCAAGGTTTACGCCCCTCATCCGGAACTTCATCGTCATCGGCTGTGTTTTATGGTCTTCCTCTCTTCCCTTCAAACAAGGAGCACCGGAAAGATACGCAAGATCGGCATCTCCTGTCGTATCTACAAATCTCTTGGCAAAAACGCGGATAGGACCTGATTTTGTGGCAAGACCAAGTGAGGTAATCTGGTTTCCTTCCACTTCTATCTTATCTACGAAACTATGAACAAGGACTTCAACCCCAGCTTCCTCTAACATATCTAAAGCCAATAGTTTATATTTTTCAGGATGATAAGGGGTTAACGAATAGGTGAATCCTACCGTATCCCGCAAGTGGCCCGGTGAACCGTTGATGTCCATTAACCGCTCAACAATCTCCTGCGCAATTCCTTTAATCACTTGCTTACCGGAATTCGTATGAAAGGTCATCCACGGATACACTAGGGCAACCGTCGACATCCCTCCCAAAAAACCATATCTTTCAATCAGAAGGGTTTTTGCTCCTGCTCTTCCCGAAGCGATCGCTGCATTGATGCCGGCAGGCCCTCCGCCTGCAACCACCACATCAAAAGTTAGTTCTGTTTTCAAACCAGACACATCCTTTTAAAAATTTTCCGCCTGTCTTCGTGACAGTCATTATTTTCCACCCGTCATCGTAACGCCCTCGATAAATTGTTTTTGGGCAAAGAAAAAGATGACTAACAATGGAACCGTGGCCATCACCGATGCACTCATCAATAACTCCCACCTGGTTCCTACCTCATCCGTGAATAGTGCCAAAGCTAATGGCAGGGTCATCAGTTCTTTTGAATTGATATAAATAAGCGGTTCATAGAATTCATTCCAGCTTGTTAAAAATGTAAAAATGGTTAGCGTGGCAATGGCCGGTTTCGCCAGTGGCAGCATGATATTCCAGTAAATTCGAAAATACCCGCATCCATCCAGCATGGCCGCCTCTTCTAATTCCTTTGGAACCAATAAGAAAAATTGCCTCATCACGAAAATCCCAAACACGCCCGCTGGACCTAAAATAGGGATGACAATCAGCGGGACGTGGGTGTTGATCAACCCTAAATCCCTCATAAAGAGGAATAGTGGAATCGTAATGACTTCGACAGGAATCATCATCGTGCTTAATAAACATAAAAACAGGAGATTGCTTCCTTTAAACTTCAATTTGGCAAAGGCATAACCGGCAAGTGAGCCGAAAAAAATCGTCCCGATCGTAACTAAAACGGCAATGTAAAAACTATTAAAATAAAAAAGGTGGAAGGGAGTCGTTTTTAGGACATGCAGATAGTTCTCCCACCTAAATGGATCTGGAATGAATTGAAACGAAAAGATTTTCGTAGAGTCCTTAAAGGATGTGTTAATCATCCATATAAATGGAACAATCATAATCAAAGAAATAAGCGATAAGATGCCATAAAAGCTTGCTTTAATAAAAATATTACTTTTCTTATTGTTCATGGAAAACCCACCTTTTTCTAACGCTCCATTGGACGAGTGTAAAGAATAAGATAATCACAAATAAAACAATAGCAATGGCAGAAGCATAGCCAAAATCAAACAATTTGAAGGCATTTTCCCAAATATAATAAACTAGTACCTTCGTGTGGTTCCCTGGTCCGCCCCCAGTCATAACAAAGATCTGCCCGAAAACCTTCATCGAGCCAATCACCGTTAAAATCAACGTTAAAAAAACAGTAGGGGTTATCATCGGAAGGGTAACATGCCAAAATTGTTTAAGTTTATTGGCACCGTCTAAATAGGAAGCTTCATAAAGATTTTTATCGACCTGTTGCAGGGCCGCAAGGAATAGGACCATATTTAGACCCACATTTTTCAAAGCACTTACGACAATCACAGCACCCATGGCCAATTTTGGGTCGTATAGCCAGGCAGGGCCAGTAATACCAAAAACACCGAGTATTTGGTTAATAAATCCTTCATCCGTTCCAAACATGTACTTCCATATGATGGACCAAACGACAATTGAGGTCATAACCGGTATAAAAATGGCCGTTCGAAACAGGCCAATCCCTGGTAATTGACGTTGCAGCAGCAGGGCCAATAACAACGCAATCAAAATGTTTAACGGAACCAAGCCCACGGAAAAGAGGAGTGTATTTTTCATCACTTCCCAGAAATCAGGGTCATTCACTAAACGCTGGTAATTCTCACTGCCAATAAAATTGGGGTCACCAAGCAGCTTCCAATCGGTTAAACTCATATAGACGGAATAAATGAAAGGAACGAGCATAACCAGCAAAAAGCCAAGCACCATCGGACTAATAAATAAATAGCCATAAAAGGCTTCACTGCCCCAAATTTTCTTTCGTCCCTTTTTAATAAGCAGGCCTTCTTCTGTTTTCACTTTTAACTCCAACTTCGCAGCCTCCTTTACAATGAATCAATGGTTTCTCTAAAAGATGAAATAGCTCCTTTAATACTTTCTTCGGTTTTGCCAATCACAACGGCCCCCAGCATGACAGCTTTTACCCCCGCCTGATAAAGCAGAGGAATATCAGATGGCTCAATCTTCCTTTGGGACGGGACCATAACTGGGACATCCACACGTTGCACAAGCGCATGGTAGGCAAGGATATCTTTAAAGGTCAAAGGAGTGCCGTACTCTTCTCCCGGAATAATCGACGCTTCAAGCGCAGATACGCCAAAATGCTGCACCTTACCCAACTGACTAAATTGATACTCACTCGTAATCGCAAATGTCTTTTCTATCCCGTCTAGCTGCATGAGCCAGCCCGGCTTATGATGGGCATAAATAGAATAGAAATTAAAACCTAATTGAATTAACTGGTCCATCTCCAGGCGATTGATCGCTTCGAAATTGCCCCCGGGAACAATCCCAAGCGGACCGGAAAATTCCTCTCTCAATTGGCGAAAAACTTCTTCATACGTGCTAACGGAAGCAAAGCTGTTTCCCGAGGCACGATGATCGACATTTACATGCAATTTAATGACGTCCACTCCAGCATCAGTGGCTGCACGGGCAAGATCCAAGCGATTTTCCGGGAGACTGACAATTAAGGTTAGTTTTTTTGTTTCTAATAACTGTGTTAAGGAAGAGCTCAATGTTTTTACACCCCTATTAAAAGGGATGCGGTTAATCCATCGAAGGATTAACCGCATCGCGCTTATTTTTTCAATAATGGATCAATCTTACCTTCCATACCTTTTAATATGTCTTCAGGCTTTTTCAACTGGCCAAATAATTCATCAAAGCCAAATTGAATCGCACTATCAATTTTTTGCCATTCCATATGTCCCGCTTGTAGTCGGGCATTGTCCATTTCATCAATGACAGCTCTTTTAATGCTTTCCGCTGGCGGATTATTTGGCTGATTGACAAATTCATCCGAGCTAAGAACTGATTCACGCGGCGGTACAAAGTAAGTTGATGTCGCGGTAATCCCCTCTTGGCTTGTAAAGAATTTTAGCAATTCTTTGGCTTCCTCAGGATGCTTGGAACCTTTGAATAGTCCATATCCAGCTTGCCCTAGCATCGGGAATCTTCCCTCAGGTCCTTCCGGAAGCGGAGCGATATCCCAAGCAAAATCTTTTACTTCTCGGGCACGGGAAACATAACTATACACATCGAAGAACATACCAATTTTTCCAGACTCAAAACTTACTTGCTCGCCTGCTTTTGGATGGGACCCGTCTTTAAACATCATCCTGTCGAGCATCTTTAGTGTTTCTACACCCTGGGAACTGTTCCAAGTGAACTTGGTTTGATCCTTATTAAATAGGTCTCCGCCATAGCTCCAAGTGTGTGATAATAACGCAATCCAGGTATTCCAATCACGGAAGAAGTTCGCTCCGTAAGTTCCTTTTTCCGAGATAGCTTTGGCTGACTTTTCAAATTGCTCCCAAGTCCATGTTCCAGCTTGAACATATTCGTTTGGCGTTTTTTCGCCAGCCTTTTCGAATAAATCTTTGTTGTAGAACATTACCATCGGCGGTGTTGAAAATGGAATGCCGTATAATTTATCGTCTTTTTTAAACAAATCCAACGTGGACGGGAAGAAGTCATCCATCTTGTATTCTTTATCGTCTTTGAATGAGGAAACATCGTCTAATATCCCATTCTCCTCGAATTGCGGTACCATTCGCTCGGCTACCCAGCCTACGTCAGGTAATTCTCTTCCGGCAGCCAGCACGGTAATCTTTTGCTGATAGTCAGGGAAAGGCACACTCTCCATTTTCACTTTAATGTTTGGATGTGTTTCCGTAAACTTGGCGATTAACTTGTTATAGACCTCTTGGTGGGCTTCATTCCCCCACATCATAAAGGTCAATTCGACCGGCTCATCTTTCGCTTTTGAGCCTTTTTCATTTGAGGCAGTGGGTGTGGAATCTTTGCTGCATGCTGCTGAAACCGCTATCAAAAGAATAGCTAAAAAAATGATTCCCATCTTCTTTATCATGTTATAACCTCCCTTTGTTTCTGATTTTAATGAAAAAGGGATTGAAAATATATCCTCTCCAAACTAGAAATAGTTCGTTATTCTCATATTTTTTAAAATTTAAGAAAATTTACGGTAGCCGATCGGTGTCATCCCCGTTTCTTGCTTAAACACCGTCATAAAGTGCTTTGGACTTTTATAGCCTGAAAGCTGTGCAACCTCATATACCTTTAAATGAGTCTCCTTTAATAACTTCTTCGCCCTTTTTAAGCGTACCCCCACCATGTATTCCGTAAAGGTCGTTCCTAATTCGGACTTAAACAATTGACCAACATATTGTGGATTCAACTGCACATATTCGGCAATTTGACTAAGGGCAATGTCATTGCTTAAATGGTCATCAATAAATTGAAGAATGTCTTGAAACTGCTTGGAAACAGGCAGACTTTCTGCTTTGTTTTCCTTAAAGATATTTGAAATGGCTTCAGACAGTTCTATCCGGTTAATCGGCTTTAGTAAAAAATCCCGTATGCCAAAACGCATGGCCGTTCTGGCATACTCAAAGTCACTATGGCCACTTAGGATGATAATCGGAACTTCCTTGTATAGTTGTCTCACTTTTGAAATAAAAGTAAGACCATCCATCCCTCCCATGCGGATATCCGTGATGATTAAATGAGGAAGCCGCTGGTGGACAATGGCTACTCCTTCCTCACCGCTTTTGGCTTCCACTACTTGAAAACCGCCCATAACTTGTTCAAGTAAAACTTTTAAACCTTGTCTGATAATAGCCTCATCTTCAACCACTAATATTTCTTTCAATTTCCTCAATCCCCCCTTGCTGAATCGGCATGGTCAAGACAACGGAAAAACCGCGGTGTTCTTGACCCTCTACCCTCATTCCGTACATTTTTCCATAAAGCAGTTGGATGCGTTCATGCACATTTGGCAATGCAATCCCACTATGATGTTGAGTTGGATTGGTTTGACCTGTTTCCAGTGACTGCCTTAGCTCCTCCAACCTTTCAGCTGTAATTCCTTTGCCATTATCAGCAATCATGATCTCTATATGATCCTTCTTTCTGGCTGCTTGGATGACAATCCGTCCGCCTTGTCCAAAAAGACCGTGGATAATGGCATTCTCTATAAGCGGCTGCAAGACGAGTTTCGGAATGAGGATCGAATATAAAGACGGTTCAATTTCTTCCACATATTGAAGCTCCTCCCCCATCCTCACCTTTTGAATCGCCACATAGGAATGAATAAAATCTAGTTCTTCCTTTAAAGTGACTATTTTGGAAGAGTTATCAATGGTATACCGCAATAATCTGCCCAGAGAGGAAACCATATCAGATACTTCCAAATTCCCCTTGGTTAAAGCAAGCATATTAATGGTCTCAAGCGTGTTGTAAAGGAAATGAGGATTCATTTGACTTTGCAATGCTTTGATTTCCGCCTCTTTCTCACGCAGCCCTGTTTTATACACTTCTGAAACCAAACGGTCAATTTCATTAATCATATGATTGAATCCCTTTCCCAACTGTCCGATTTCATCATGGTATTGGATTGATACTCTTTGATGCAGATTGCCTTTTTGTACATTTTCCATCGCTTTTCTTAAGGTATAAATAGAGCTCACCAAAGGTTTGGAAAGCATAAAAGCCAATAGCAGTGAGATAAAAATGCCTATGATAACAATCAGGATCATCACTTTACGAATCTGGTTAACTTCACTTAATATGGCTGCACGTGGAGTTAACATAATCATTTTCACCCCTGAATAGGGCGACTCATTATAGACCACCAAATACGTTGTATCTTTAATGGTAATATTCATATGAGTGTTTTCTTTGAACTGGTTGACTTTGGATAAAACCGTCTTCCCCATAAGTGAATCATTTTCTTTTGGATAAATGAATTGATTTTCCGAGTTTAAAATAAACATACGGCTGGCTATATTTGTCCCGCTTAAAATATCTTGAATTAATTCCTGCTTTAAATCGATCTTGATAATCCCCAAGGGTTTATACGACTCCGGGTCTCTAATCAGCCTCGCAACAGAAAAAACAGTGACATCTTTACGTAAATAATAATTGGGCTGGTGGAGGGGAAGCAGTACCCACTCCCCGTCTGCCTTACTTATTTTCCTCATCCATTCACTATTTCGATCAAATACTTTAAGCATGACGGTATTAGAATCTAAATTACTGAAGATGGTTCCATCATTCGCCATGAGATGTATGCCCTTAATCTCATTTCTCATATGAATCAAACTAGAAATATATCGCCATAATGTAATTCTTTCATTGGCAGGTGGAAACATCGTTTTATCACTTGGTGTTTGGTGATTTTGAAGAATATCCATTACTTCTTGATTATAGAGCGGGGATAATGAAATGATTTGCATCTCTTTCAGATACCGGTCCAAATTTCGATTGATTTGGACAGCCAATTGGATTTGATACTCCTCCGTACGTTCCTGAGTTGACTTTGCCACGTGATAATACGTAATACTTCCAAGAAGTGCTCCCGTTAGTAAGATAAGAATGGAGAAAACGAGAACTAATTTAACACGATATGGAAGTGATAATAATGATATTTTGATATTTTGTTTACTAATCCTCAACTTCATCCAAATCCCCTTCACCCTTCACTCTACTTACTATCTTTCTACTTCTTTCTACATTTTTAGCATAAATTCCTTTGTTGGGTGTGAAGAATAGCTGATTGCCCCCATTTATCCTAACTTACAACCTAGTACCTATTTTTAGTAGATAGATGAACCCCTGGTTCTGGTCCATGCTCCCTAAGTTTTTAGGATTCGCAAGCCCTAAACAACTCCCAATATAAGGGAATAAGTGTTTGCCATAGGTTGGTAAATATGTGAAAATAGTAATACACTATTAAGAACTTAGTAATATGAAAAAATAGTAGTGGTTTTTGTGAATAAGGGGGAGAAAAATGAGTAAGAGAATAGCACTATTTACCTTGCTATTTACTTTTATGTTTGGAACATTCGTCTCTGCACATCCAGGGCGAACGGATTCAAACGGAGGCCATACATGCCGAACAAATTGCGGCAATTGGGGGCTTAGCACGGGAGAATATCACTATCATAACGGCGGAGGCACCACATCAAAAAGTACTACTAGTAGCAAAAGCACCAATATCAATGATAAGGATTGTACAGACTTTGCCACGTACGATGATATGATCGCCTATTGGAATTCCAAGGGGTACTCAGCAACCAACGACCCTGAAAATCTAGATGGCTGGGGTAATGGTGTGGTAGATGACGGGATCCCTTGTGAAGCACCAAGTGGATATGATCTGACATTGATCAACAATAGTTCCGAGCAAAAGGCCCACATACAAGCAGAACAAGACAATCAAAAGGGAGAAACAGCTGGATATCAAGCGGGTCTGAAAGATGGATACCAAGAAGCATCTAGTAATATGACCACTTCCGCTGGCTCCGAGGATTACAATGTTGGCTATTCTGTTGGTTACAAAAAGGGATATGATGAAGGAAAAGCAAAAATTGAAGCAGAAAAAACAAATGCAACCAATCAAGGGTATGCTTTAGGACAGAAACAAGACATAATCGAGATTCCTACTACATATGCCTCACATGCAGGTCTGAAAGCGGCCTTTGAAGGTGGATTTAATAAAGCTGTATCGGAACGAGTCGAAGCCAAGAAAAAAGAATTAACTAGCTTAGGGTATGCCGACGGGAAAAAGGATGTAAATTCCCCTCCTACAGATGTCGACGAGATGTATGTTAATGCCTATCAAGAGGGATACAAGCAGGGCCAAAGCGAATTAAAGGAAAGTTATGTAAAGCAAGGCTACGAAGCTGCCTTTACCCTGATAAAATACAAAACTCCTAACCTGGCGAATGAAAAATTTATAAAATGGTATAAAGAAGGATTTAAATCGAATGAAGAAATAGAGAAGATTCAAAATGAGGGCTACTCTTTAGGAAAAACGGGAGATGCATTAAAAATTCCTAAAAAATACGACAAAGCCCAAGTGATCTTCAAACATTACTACAAGATAGGCCTAAAGGAACATGAAGAAAAACAAAGTAACACGAAAAAGGCAGCAGCCGGCGGTGTCGGTGTACTAGCTTTGGGCTGGCTTGGGAGAAGATTCTATATAGCTAAGAAAAAATCAAGTAACAACTCAAAACTATTGAAAAAGTAAAATGAGGAAACTACTATAATTTAGTTGGATTAGAGGATAGCATCGCTGCTATCCTCTTTTTGAATTAGACTGATTTCGATGTTTATTCTTTTTGAACCTAGGGGTCAATCCTAATTGAAATAAAGATCAAGAACATTATTGCTTTGAATCTTATCCCATATTAGTTCTGACATGATAAACTTCCGTCCGTATGGAATGTATACATTCTCATCCGTTTCGATTTGGCTGCTTGAAGTTAAACCGAATCTTTGTAAGACGCTCTCATATGTCCCATTTCCGAATATATGAGCACGGTAAACTTCGGAATAAGGCACTAATTGTGGATTCTCTTTTAATGTTCCGCCTGTTAAATCAATCACTGAATGGGCCAGATGCCTTGGCGTATTGGCATCGATAAACACGGTAAAAGCTGACTTCCTCGGCAATGTGGCTAGCAAATCTTTTGGGAAGGTATCATACTGAACTTTTAAATGAATAGGTAAATTATTAGCGTTTATCGCCTTTTCAATGGGAGATAGTTGTATATGGACGGCCGCTAAATAACTTCTCACCGCCAAGTTTTGATTTTTTAATAGATGGGCTGTTTTTCCTAAACTGATGTATGTCATCATATTATGGGGATCTAACTCCACAGCCTTAATATAGCAATCTTTTGCTGACTCTAAATTGCCAGCCCTTTTATAGGACACCGCTTGATCTAATAACTGATCTACACTACTCATTTACACAACACTCCTACGCTGTTTTAAAAAACTGTTAGTACAAACTTACCACTAAATAACTGTTTTCTATCTTATTCTTTTAAATTTTACAAAAATAACATGTGAATTATACCATATCTTTTGTTATAGTAAAATTACATAAATAGTATGGAAATAGTTCTTTTTTAACAGAAAAGTGGGGGAAGTTATGTTTACAATTCTAATTATTATTGCGGTTATTTGGTTCTTTTCAAGTGCCGGTGGCTCAGGGTCTAGTTCTAGTTCTAGTTCTAGTTACAATTCTAACTCCAGTACGACCACCCGAACGAACTCGTATCAAAATACAAGCAATTCTAGTACTACACCAAGCTATAAAAATATGACTTGTCCACGATGCAGTAAAACCACATCGGTTCAAACCAATAGCCATTCCAAGGTTTGCAGCAGCTGCGGCTGGCAGCTTACCAAGCCTTATGTCCATCAATTTGTGAAATTGGCGGGAGTCACCTATGACGGCAGACAAGGATTAATTTCTAGACTGAGTGTTTACGATAAAGTGACCATTAAACGGGATCGTAATAATGCCTATGACCGGAATGCGATCGGCATTTATAACAGCCAAAATCAAAACCTCGGCTGGGTTCCACGTGATGTAGCGGCTACGCTTGCACCGAAAATGGACGCAGGCCATTCCTTTTTTGCCACGATCAACAAAAAGCTGGGGGGAAATGGCTATCATTATGGATTGGAAGTGTTAGTTTCCACCGATGCCAATAAAGTAGCAAACCATAAGCCAGTTGCTCCGGCCGTTCAAACAAGTAAACTATCATCCTATGCATCAACACCAAGCAGTTATACGAGTCGAAGTTATTTAGATGATGAATATGATGATTATTCATCCCAAAGGTACTTTTGGGATGAGTCAGAACGAGGCAGCGATGACTACGACCCAAGTGAAGACTGGACAGACTTATACGAGTATAGCGAAAATCACTAAGGTCAGGTTCGCAGACTTATTACTCCTGCTAAATAGCAGTTTCCATTCGGAGAACTGCTATTTCCTTTTTAGGGGTCAGTCTTTTTTACTATAATACGACAGATTAGTTGAGGGGGATTTCCTGATGTTTGAGATAAAGCCTTTTCCTGAATTTTCTTGGTCACTATCGCGCCATAAATCATTAATGGATTGCGAAAGGAAATACGCCTACGATTATTATATTAGTCACAATGGCTGGTTACAGGATTCACTTTCCATCTCCAAAGATGCTTATCGGCTTAAAAAAATAACCAACCTCGAAATGCTATTTGGAAATGCAGTCCATGAAATTATTTTCTCAGTCATAAAGCAATATCTTAAATCTCAATACATTCCACCTGAATCTGAATTAGTCGAACGGGTGCGCCAAACACTAAATAACGCCTTTATCGACTCCATGAAACGGCGGTCCCTCTGGGAAGCAAAACCCAAATACTACACCATGCTTCATGAAATCTACTATAACGGTACCCTTCCCGCGGAAAAAGTGGCGGATATTCAAGAAAGACTGGACGTTTGTATGAAACAATTTTTATCAAGTAAAACGTTCACTGACATCAAGAATAAAAAACAAATGAAATTCATCGAAGCTGAGCGCTTCCATTACATGAATCTGCATAATGTGAAGATTACTATTGTGATGGACTTTTTGTACCGTGATATCGAAAATGGCAAATGGATTATCGTCGACTGGAAAACAGGGAAAGAATCATACGAGGACAGACATCAATTGGCCTTGTATGCCTTGTACTTACAACGCCAATTCAACGTCAAGAATCTAGATGAGATTGAAATTCGAAACGAATACCTGCTTCCCGGGACCCATAAATCGTACAGCCTAAGTCAAATAGATCTCGATAAAATGCAAGAAATGTTTGGATTAAGCATCGATGCCATGCTGAGTTACCTTGAAAAACCAGAAGATAATCAGCCCTATGGTCTCAACTACTTTTCAAAAACAGAACACACAAAAAAGTGCGATCGCTGTAATTACAAAGAGCTATGTGAAATGTACTAAACATTTGAAAGAGGGTATTAAAACATGTCAATGTCAAAATCAGAAGCTAGAAACTTTATTGAAAGTGAAGAGGTACAAAGCTTAATCGATAATTATGTGACGGTTGCTTTTGATAATATTTTGGTTCACTTCGCCAATAATCCTAGTCTTGGCTATATGAGAGTGGAATCTCCAGAGGAAGTAAATGATTTAGCATTATCCGATTTCTTTGAGCTCTATTATACAGATGATGATACTTTTACAAAGCTTTATCCGAAGCAGACGCTTTATGGTGAGGCTTCTCTTAGTAAGCACTTTCGAAGCGCCATCGGTCCCATTGTCGTTTTTGCCGTTGAGGCCTATATGGGAGTCGAAGAGCACCACTTATGGCAGAACGAATCTAACCTTTATGAAGCCTGTTTCGAAGCAGCAGGTCTAAAATATTTCAACCTCATGTCTTATAACGATTTATATACAATGGCTAGGGATCTTCCCGATCGAATGCTAAACATCATGCGATTCTTTAATGAGTAAAAGCTGAGATCAAAGGGTAGTTCTTTTGGCTTTTTTCAAAATAAAAGTCTAAAAACTATCCCTTTTTTCTACATCCCATTTCTTCCGTTTCGCGTCATGACGGGCACTAGTATTTTTATTGTTGACTAATTACCATAATTAGGATAGGATTGAAATATAAGCTATCTTGTTTTGCAAGGTAGCTTTTTTCACAAAAAGTATCTTGTATAACAAGATAGTCAAAAAGGACGAATAAACGATGTCTTTAAGAAGCCAATTATTAAAAGGAATTTTAGAAGGATGTATTTTATCCATTATTGAAAAAGAAACAGTTTATGGGTATGAACTCTCACAGAAACTGCAGCAGTTTGGGTTGAATGACGTGAGTGAGGGATCCATTTATCCGATTTTACTACGGCTGCAAAAGGAGGAATTGATCAAAGGGGAAATGCGGGCCTCCCCTTCTGGTCCTAAACGAAAATATTATCATCTGACCCAGCTGGGGAAAAAGTCATTAGCTGAAGTTCGAGAGGAATGGAGAAATATTCAAAAACCGGTCGATCAATTGTTAAATAGGGGGCTTAACGATGAACGCTAAAGAATTGATTCAACTAAATAATCAAAAACGAAAAGAATTGACGAAGGAAAACGAAGAATATTATGGTAAGATGCTCGTTTATATTCGTGCAAATATGGTCGTTTCGGAGCAGCAATCCGAAGAATTATTAATGGAACTTCTCGATCATCTCATTGAGGCGCAGGCAGATGGAAAGCGTGCCGTAGAGGTATTCGGTGAGAACCCAGCAGCTTATTGTGATGAAATGATTAAGCAGCTGCCTAAAGAACCGGGGAAAAACGCAGCCTTCTTTATCGGTTTTTTGTTAGTGCAGCTAGCTGGCATCATTGCTGTTATGAATGGGATTGGCGACATCATTATTCACTATTTCAAGGATAGCACAGAGCCCGTCTATATCGGGACAGCGATTGGTTCGTTTATAATCATAGCCATGATTATTTTCCTCGATGTGTATGTCATTCTTAAATGGCTGCAACAATCGGTTTACAAAGTATCCAATAAAGTGAATGATTTTTTCTTACTATTTTTCGTCATCACTCTTTCGTTAATCGGGATGGTTTTCCTGCCAAAATTGATCCCTCCTTTTGGTTACGCAATCGAGGTTGGCGGTTTCTTATACCTAGTGGTTGGGGCCGTCATACTCATTCTTTTAAAATGGGCAAACCGCAAATATCATATTACCAAGTAATGGTGATGCGATTTTCAAGGGAAAGTTTGTTTAAAAAGCGGGTGCCTTCCCAACTGGAAAGTAAAGTGCGAAAGCCGGACAGTAAACTTTCAAAAGTGGAAAGTAAATCGGGAAAAGCGAAAAGTAAATTCGTTAAACAGGAAAGTAAACTACCAAAAGAGGAAAGTAAATAGAAAAAGTCTTTTAACATTCGCGGCATGACACGTACGCGCCTAACATAAAAGGCTCAATTTCCTTACTAAACCAGGGAAAGTTTGTTTAAAAAGCGGGTGCCTTCCCAACTGGAAAGTAAAGTGCGAAAACCGGACAGTAAACTATCAAAAGTGGAAAGTAAATTGGGAAAAGCGGAAAGTAAATTCGTTAAACTGGAAAGTAAACTACCAAAAGCGGAAAGTAAATAGAAAAGGTCTTTTAACATTCGCGGCATGACACGTACACACTAACATAAAAGGCTCAATTTCCTTACTAAACCAGGGAAAGTTTGTTTAAAAAGCGGATGCCTTCCCAACTGGAAAGTAAAATGCGAAAACCGGACAGTAAACTATCAAAAGTGGAAAGTAAATCGGGAAAAGCGGAAAGTAAATTCGTTAAACTGGAAAGTAAACTACCAAAAGCGGAAAGTAAATAGAAAAAGGCTTTTAACATTCGCGGCATGACACATACACGACTAACATAACAGGCTCAATTTCCTTATTAAACCAGGGAAAGTTTGTTTAAAAAGCGGATGCCTTCACAACTGGAGAGTAAAGTGCGAAAACTGGACAGTAAACTATCAAAAGTGGAAAGTAAATCGGGAAAAGCGGAAAGTAAATTTGTTAAACAGGAAAGTAAACTACCAAAAGCGGAAAGTAAATAGAAAAGGTCTTTTAACATTCGCGGCATGACACATACACGACTAACATAAAAGGCTCAATTTCCTTACTAAACCAGGGAAAGTTTGTTTAAAAAGCGGATCCCCTCCCAACTGGATAGTAAAGTGCGGAAACCGGACAGTAAACTATCAAAAGTGGAAAGTAAATAGAAAAAGGCTTTTAACATTCGCGGCATGATACGTACACACTAACATAAAAGGCTCTATTTCCTGACTAAAGCAGGGGAAATTGAGCCTTTTCATTTGGAAAAATAGAAACGTTTGAGTTAAAACTTCATCATCTTACATCAGTTTTCATTTTACTCATTAATATAGTCATAAGAACCGTCCCCATGCTCCCCCCTGCCCATAGTCTCATGGTCATTCTAAGAAGAAATACCTGTTTTTGTCCGATTTACAGAATATTCATTCTCTATTAATTTCAGCTTAACAATGCTCCTATATTTTTAAGTAGAAATACATAAAACGTATAGGGGATGATTGAAAAATGAAAAAGGGTTTAATTGCTGGTCTTGCTTGCCTTTCCTTGTCCGTCACAGCAGCAGCGCCATATGCCGTTTTAGCGAAACCGATTGAAATGACCGCAACGGATAATGGACAATCGACATTAAAACCACTAAACTCCGATGTTTCTGTAATTGCTCATCGTGGTGCCTCCGCATACGGCCCGGAACATACACTTGCCGCCTATAAGCAGGCCATGACAATGAAGGCCGATTATGTCGAATTCGACTTACAAATGACCAAGGATGGCCAATTGATCGCCATGCATGATGAAACATTGGCGCGGACAACCAATGCCAAGGATCTTTATCCAGACCGTGCACCATGGCGGGTAAAGGATTTTACCCTTGAAGAAATCAAGGCTCTTGACGCAGGCTCATGGTTTAATAAAGTCTATCCGGATCAGGCGAAACAAGCGTACATCGGCCAGAAGGTTCCAACACTAGAGGAAGCCATTGAATTTGTTAAGCAGCATGGAAACGGCAAAGCCGGCCTTTACATGGAAACAAAAGCTCCAAATGTTTACCCGGGAATGGAAGAGAAAGTAATTGAAATCTTGAAAAAAACTAATGTCCTGGATGAGGAAAAACTGTTCCTCGAATCGTTCAGTGAGGAAAGCCTTCGTAAGGTACACAATCTTGCCCCTAATGTAAAATTGATTCAGCTTTATGATGCAAAAATGCTGAAAGGTAAAGATGTGTCACAGGAGATGAAGCGAATCTCTGACTATGCTTCCGGAGTAGGTCCGAGCAAGGAACTGGTGGTTCCGAAGCTGATGCAAGCGGCACATCAAAACAAGCTTCTGGTTCATCCTTGGACCGTCAATTCTCAGGATGATATGGCCGCACTAACCTCCCTTGGTGTGGACGGGCAATTCACAAACTACCCGGATCGGTTTGAAAATCTCTTAGACAAGCCGTTTATTTCACACGGTGTTGCAAGCGGTGATGTGACCGATTCTTCAGCCATCTTATGGACACGGACAAATAAAGCGGCAAACGTGCAATTTGAAATTTCAACAGACAGCACGTTTAAACATGATACAATCGTGAAAACAAGCCCTGCGGAAATAAAGAACGATTTTACTGTAAAGGTAGAGGTTAACGGATTAAAGCCAGATACGACCTACTACTACCGGGCACATGCGGTTTCCAGTCAATATAACGTAAACGGTACCTTTAAAACAGCACCGGAGGAAAACAGCTTAAAGCCACTCACAATGGTTTGGGGCGGCGATACGGGCGGTCATGGCGAGATTCCGCCATATAAATCGTTCGAAGCGATGTCCGCATTAAATCCAGACTTATTCCTGTACAGCGGAGACACGATTTATGCCGACAGCCCAACCCCGGCTGTACCAAATCCTCCTTCACAAAAGGTAGAGGATTTCTGGGCAAAATATAAGGAAACCCGGACTGATAAAGGTTTCCGCAGCCTCCTGCAAAAAACAGGAACATTCGCCATTTGGGATGACCATGAAGTCACCAATGACTTCTCAGGTCCCTCCCAGCCGCTGACTCCAACTGGATTACATGCGTTTGAAAACTACTTTCCTATTTCAAGTGAACGCAGTGAAGCAGACAAGCTGTATAAACAATACTCTTGGGGCAAAGCGATGGATATGATGATCCTGAATAACCGGGGCTACCGCGCTCCCAACACCCAAGCAGATGGACCGGATAAAACCATGCTTGGAAATGAACAAGTAGAATGGCTGAAGAAGCAGCTGCTAGAATCGGATTCAAAAGTAAAGCTTGTAGCGTCTTCTGTGCCGATCTCCGTTCCAACCGGAAAAGCCCTGTCCAGGGATGGATGGGCAAATGGCGATAATGTAAACCCCAATGATCCGACCGGGTACGAAAGAGAGTTCAAGGAAATCTCTGATTTTATCATCGAAAATGACATCAAAAATGTCTTCTTCGTTACAACGGATGTTCATTTTGCCGAGGTGATCAAATATGATGCCAATCAAGATGGAAAAACGGATTATAACGAATTGATCAGCGGACCAATTGGAGCGGTAAAAATTAATCCAGGCACACTGGATCCAACCTTCGGCCCGGAGCAATTGTATGCAGAAGGCAATTTCTTTAACTTCGGCGTGTTCCGTATCGATCCTCAAGCGAAGCAAGCGATTGTAGAAATTCAGGATGAAAACGGCAAAATTCATTTCAGCCACACCTTCCAGCTGGAAGATTAACCAAAAAATCAGGGGGACGGTTCTCATGCTTGAAAAGTGCACGAGAACCGTCCCCGTGCTCCAGGTCTCTTTCCCTATGCCCCACGTCCTAGAAATCTTTATTCTACTTTTACAATACTTGAACATTTCCTTAATATTCAGACTCTATCATTAGGTGTGTACGGAAAAACGATTAAACAATTGGAGGTACTAGTTAATGAATAAGAGTAAAATATTCGTTCCACTATTAAGTGCAGCAATTCTATTCCCTTCTGCTGTAAATGTCCACGCTAACCCTTTTAAGCCGGTTCCGGTAACATCAGTAGAATTTGTCGGTATGGAGGTTCCTGCTACAGATGCAGAACGTTCTTCTATGTATAGTAAAGCATCAGCCATTGTTACTTTAAAGGATGGCTCAACCAAGACGGTACCATTGGAATATCATTTTTTAACCCGCCCTGGCGAAGTCATTAACGGCAAAATTGTTGGTGCCGCTTATGATGTAAATGGGAATATGATAAAAGATAAAGATGGCAATCCAATTGTTTCTACAGCACCTGATGCGAATTCACTTCTTAATGTAAACGGAAATAGCGGAAAATTATATATGGTCAATCACTTTGAAAGTATGCCTGAAAAGGGCCTTGGAAATATGCCAAAAGCATTGTATTTAAATACTGTAAAACAGGATAAGAAAACCGGTGAACTGAAAATTACCGATATCAATCCGATTGATTTTTCAGCAGATGGCGGAGTTTGGACCCCTTGTGCTGCCGTCTTATCTCCTTGGAATACTCATTTAGGCAGTGAAGAGTACGAGCCGGATGCCCGTGCACACGAATTAAACCCAGCAGGATCCACTGTTACTCAATTCGCACGTAATTACTATCAAGATGCTGCTGCAGTTGGCAATCCCTACCTTTATGGGCATACTACAGAAGTAAAGGTCAGCCCAAGCGGTAAAGCAAACGCTGTAAAACATTACAGCATGGGACGTTTATCCTTTGAAAATGTCACAGTAGCTCCCGATAACCGGACCGTTTACTTTGGCGATGACGGCGGCTATACGATGTCCTTTATGTACATAGCTGACAAAGCGAAAGATTTAACTGCCGGTACCTTGTATGCGGCTAAATGGAATCAAACGAGCGATAAAAATGGCGGTTCTGCTGATATCGAATGGATTAAATTAGGGCACGCCACCGATGCAGAAATAAAAGAATTAGCTCAAAGCCTGACATTCAGCGATATTTTTGCATCCACAACGGATGCAGCCTATGGACAAGCTAATGGATTTACAGAAATCAAGACAAACTCTAATGGCGGCAAGACCACTGAATGGCTGAAAGTTAAGCCAGGTATGGAAAAAGCAGCTGCGTTCTTAGAATCCCGCCGTTATGGGGCTATCCTTGGGGCAACTTCCGAATTCAATAAAATGGAAACATTGACGTTTAACAAGGCTGATAACAAAGTCTATATGTCCATGTCCAATATTGAAAAAGGCATGACCAAAAATGCTGATGATCCGGTAGATGATATTCAATTACCAAAACTTAAAGCCGGTGCGGTTTATGAAATGAACTTGGCAAAGGATCAAATAGACCGTGATGGCAGCTCCATTGGCAGTGATTATGTAGTAACTAGCATGTCTGGCTTAGTGCTTGGTGAAGATCTCGCAACTCCAGATGCAGATGGAAACACAGCTGCTTTAGACAAAATTGCCAATCCAGACAATCTTACTTACTCTGAAGAGTTAAAAACCTTATTCATTGCCGAAGACAGCGGCATGCATACCAATAACTTTGGATGGGCTTATAATGTTGACACCAAGAAACTTTCCCGGATTATTTCAGCTCCGGACGGTGGGGAAGTCACCGGAATTCAAGCAATCGACGATTTAAATGGCAAATCCTATTTAATGGTTGGTTCGCAAAATCCAGGGAACGTTGGTTATATTGATTTATCTTCGCTCGATTCAACTAAATAATGTTCAGGACCGCTGGGAGCCTCTCCCACGGTCTTTTTTTATTTGAACTTATTTGCCAATTCCGGATGGGGAGGTAAAGAGACTTTTTTAAATAACAAACGTCTAATTGTATAAAGGGGGAGGTAATTTTGAAAAAAGTAAAATATTTAATTGCCTTTTTAGGGATTATTTCAATTTTTATAGTGGGCTGTTCAAATGAAAATGAAGAGCAAATCATTGAGGTACAAAAGCGTATTAGTGATGAACCTAAATTCGAAAACTTTAAAAAGATTACCAATAATGGGCAGGTAGAAAAGGTAAGAGACATATTAGACGATATTGATTGGAAAAATGCCCAAGTAAGTATGGTACGCCCAGCTGATTATCAATTTACTTTCCAGTTTACCGATCCCAAAATCGTACAGGAAAAGAATGTTTTGTATGAACTTTGGATAAGTCCAAATAAAGATAAAGTGGAACTCGTAATAGACTCTGAAAGTAAATATATACAATTAGACAAAAATAAGTCAGCAGAACTTTTTAAAATACTTACAGGCAAGGAATTATCTGATGAATGATAATTTGACCTCGCAAAACGGCTCTTAATCTTATTTCAGATTAAAAGCCGTTTTATGTTGGTTTTGAAATCATGTCTTATGATTATCCCCTGAATCGTTCCTCTTGTTTATTTTGCTCTTCAATTTTTACGAATTGAATATCATCACTTATTTTCTTCTCATGCTGATTTTTCATTGTAAGGACGGCTGCTTTCCCGTCACTGGGCGACCCATCCGAAAAGTACATAGGAAATAACGAGAAAAACAGCATATAAAATGAGAAATAAATAAACTGATTCCAAAAGGCTGAATGGTCTAAAGTTCCTTTAGAAATAAGGTTGTTTACCAGAAAGATACCTGCCAAGTTGAATATGGACCCACCAAGGTAAATGAAGGTGTTTGTCACACGATTATCATGCCGTAACGATTTAAACTCACAGGCTCCATTCCAAAAGTAATATTTCCTCACTTCGATATTCCAAAAGGAAAATAACATGGTCCCGCATCCGATTTTGATCTTTTTCTCGGACCCGCCGAAAAGCGTAACAAAAAAAATATGCCCGCTTAAATGGATAAGCGTAACGATAGGCAGGATCACGAAAAAAGAGATGAGAAATTTTATTATGTCTGCGAATCCAAACATGACGATCCCTCCATTCCTTTGAGTAAGTAAAGGGCCATTTTTTATGTACCCGGTAAACAAAGAACATAACTGAGAAAAAATTACAGAATAAGTAGAAGGCCATACCAAGTGGAAAGTAAATGTAGAAAACCGGAAAGTAAACTACCAAAAGGGGAAAGTAAAAAGAGAAAAGCGGAAAGTAAAACCCCGAAACCGGAAAGTAAACTTGCCAAAGCGGAAAGTAAATAGAAGAATCTATTAAAGTTCAACGCGTATCTGGCATACAATCAACGCAAAAAGCTCCATTTCCCTGATTCATCAGGAAATGGAGCTTTTTCATATGGAGAAATAGAAACTTCTATTATAAAGGTGAGCATTCCTCGCCGTAGTGATTATCATTTGAATTTTTTATGTAAAGGGAAACAAACGATACATAAAATCAACCCTATGATGAAACTGAAAAACGGATAAATGAATGGAAAGAATATGGATGGATACGCTTCCCAAGCATTGGTGTAATAGCCAATTCGGTATGGACCAACCACACCTGCATTTAGCAATTTGGTTTGTAAAGCATTCGGTTCAGTAAAATGAAAAGAACTGCTTTCAACCTCTCCGCTCTCATCTATCGCATAAAGTGTATATCGTAATTTATTCTCTGGCACCCACCCAACGATATCTCCATTAGGCATCTCCCTTTGTAATTCTCTCGTTTTCTTTAACAGGATCGCAAACTGAGAGGTATTGTTTTCTTTTTCCCTTACGATTAGATACGCTACCTCGCCGTAATATCTATTTAAACCTTCCTCTTCCGCTCTTATAGGATGATTTTTTAAAACATCCAGTTGTTTCCCATCTACCTCTAAGGACAAATCGGCCATTTTTATTTGATAATCCCAGGGGTCTTTGTAACTTTCCGTTTGTTTTATCGTTTCCTTAATTTTTATTTCATGATGATGAAAATTATAGGTTGAGTCAGTCGGTGGATATCCTTCACTAACATTAACAATTTCGTATTGGTCATTCATCTTTTTATTATGTATGAGTTCCATCATCATTTTCGTGCTAGTCGGAAGGGATGTCATAAATAAAATGACACCTATAATAAAAAAAACTAATCTTTTTTTCACGGCGATCTCCCTTAAATCCATAAATATTATCACGCTTTACATCCCTAGACAGTCATAAAAGCAGTGAGAATCCTTGTGCGATTTCTACTGCTATTATGTTTGAACATTTAATATATTAATAGTTTAACATAAATTTTCCACATTTCCCCAATAAAAAAAGGATCCTTCTCCACCTGATCACATAACGGCCAGCCATACAAGCAAGCACGAAAAAAGAAGCAGGATCCCCCTGCTTCCTAAAGTCCATTCGCTTCAATCACCTGTTTGTACCAGTAGTAGCTATCCTTTTTGATCCGGCGCAGGTCATGGGTTCCTTCTTCGTGTTGATTCACATAGACAAATCCATACCGTTTTTGGAAGCCGTTGAGCCAGCTTAATAAATCCGTAAAAGACCATACACAATAGCCAAGCATGTCGACACCATCGGAAATAGCTTCTTGAATGGCGGCAATATGAGCGCGGAGATAATCGATCCGATAATCATCATGGATGAGGTCCTGACCCTCTAGCTTGTCGTATTCCCCCAGCCCATTTTCACTAATCAAAATCGGCAAATCATACCGATTGGTGATTCGGCGGAGCGCAATTCGAAGTCCCTGCGGATCAATATTCCAATCCCAATTCGTCCGTTCCAAGTTGGCATTTACCGTGGTTTTAAACAGCCCGGGGATGCCTGAATCCTTTGACGTCCCTTTGATCCCAGTCGTATTCATTTCCGCGGCACCGACACCGCCTTCTAATGGATTCGCTTCAAAGGTAGTGGTCTGATAATAGTTTAAGCCCATAAAGTCAGGTTTACCTTCTCTTAATAAAACAAAGTCTCCCTCTTCCACTACTGGGGCAAGGCCTTGTTCCACTAAGTAGTTCCACGCTGCTTTAGGGTATCTCCCCCACGCATAAATGTCCATCCACCAATGATTGTTCAGTTCCTCCGCATTTTCTGCAGCCAAAATATCTTCTGGCTTAGACGATGCCGGATAGGCCGGCGAGTAGGCAAAGCTTGGGCCAATCTGGCCATCTGGAACAAGTTTACGGAATGCTTTAATCACACTGGCATTCGCTAGATTGGCATGGTGATTCACCTGATAAAACAGCTTCCGATCTTTTACACCAGGTGGATGGGTGGCATGGACATAGCCATGACTGGTAAAAATATTTTGTTCATTCAAGCTGACCCAGTATTTCACACGGTCACCAAAGCGTTTAAAACATTCGACACTATAATTCGTAAAATCCTCTATGATTCTGCGGGATTCCCAGCCGCCATATTCGTCTTGAAGGGCCATGGGCAAATCCCAGTGATACAAAGTCAAAATCGGCTCGATCTGATGATGGCGCAATTCATTAATTAACTCATTATAAAACGCGATGCCCTTCTCGTTGACCTCTCCTCTTCCATTTGGAAAAATACGGGCCCAGGATACCGAAAAACGATACGCCTTCAACCCCATTTCCGCCATCAGCCGGACATCTTCCTTAAAACGGTGATAGTGATCAACGGCCACATCCCCCGTTGTCCCTTTAAAGGTTTTACCGGGAATCCGGACAAACTGGTCCCAATTCGTAACCCCTTTCCCGTCTACATTCCAAGCACCTTCTACCTGGTAGGCAGCAGAGGCCGCCCCCCATAGAAAATCCGCTGGAAACGGTTTAAGTGTTTTATGAATCATCGTGTACATCTCCCTTCTTCTTACCTATTAAAATACTAATATGGATTCCGCTGAAAAAAGTGGTACAAGGCACCGATTAAATTAGAATCATTGCCAAACTGACAGCTTTCCACTCGGACTGTTAAACCCTCTTGATCATATTTCAGCTGCTGTAGCGTTTCATTAATCCGTTCAACAAAGCCTTCCCGATGACTGATGGCCCCGCCAATCAAAATCTTCTCCGGGTCGATAATGAACTGTAAATTATAGATGCCGACAGCGAGACGCCGAAAAAACTTGTCAATCTCATCCAGTATGTCTGGATCCCCATTTTCAGCTAGCGCAAATATTTCTTTACCGGTCAGAACATCGGGGGCAAGCCCCTTTCGTTTGGCCACCTGAGTAATCAATCCACCGACAGCAGCACAAGAACTCCACGTTTCCCCTGCCTGCTGACCCAGGTAATCCTCCATCATCATATAGCCAAATTCTCCGGCAAAGCCATTTTTACCATGACGGACCTTTTTATCCAGAACCACTGCGCCGCCAATCCCGGTGCCAATCACAATACAAAGATAATCGTTGACATCCTTCGCGGCCCCAATCCAGCCTTCCGCCAGGCCAGCGCAATTCGCATCATTTTCAAATTCAACCGGCAACTGGGTTCGTTCCTGAAGCAGCTCCTTCATATTGGGTCCATGAATATAAGGGAGCGCCGACACTCCCTCAATAAATCCGGTTTCCACATTTACTGCACCAGGCATACTGACGGCCAGGCCTTTAACCACATGACCCTTTTGCAAACCTTTCACGATAGAATCGACCGTATCCATAAACATAGTCAAACTCGTTTTTGGGGTGGGGACGGAGGATTTTTCAATAAATGCACCTGCCTCATCCATAAGGGCATATTTAATAGCGGAACCTCCAACATCAAGCACTGCGTAGTAATTCACCATATGACCTCCAATCAACCCTACTTCTCACTTTTTAAAAAAATAGCTGTCTCACCTCACCGAATAGTGGAATTTGTTCCGCAAGATTCCCTGATGATTAATTCAGAGTCAATAAAGACTGGCTTTAATTGTGACCCGCCATTAATTAAATCATTGAGCATATAGGCTGATAATTTTCCAAATTTCTCTTTATCCTGTTTCACCGTCGTCAGTTTCGGTTCACTATAGCGGCAGGCGGCAATATCATCACAGCCGACAATCCGGATGTCTTGCGGGCAGTGTAAACCTGCTTCTTTGATGGCTTGCAATGCACCAAGTGCCATCAAATCCGAGGTGGCAAAAACAGCTTCCGGCAGTTCTTTACATTGGAGGATCTTTTTCATCGCCGCATATCCGCTTTCCTCATGGAAATCACCATATTGAATCCAGTTATCGCGAACCTCAAGACCAAATTGATTCATCGCACCCAGGAAACCTTGTTTACGGAAAGCAGAAATCGCAGAATCAAATTTGCCGCCAATATAGGCAATTTTTTTGATTGAATGGAGATAAAAATACTCCACCACTTTTCTAGACAAATCCACGTTATCGGTCATGATGTAACTGGATTTCGGTCCTTTTAACTCAATATCAATCCCGATACACGGCAGGCCCTCCAAAGCCAAATCGTAGGTGGATTCCTCCACTTCCTCCCCGGCAATAATCAAGCAGCCGTCCACGTTGAAATGCCGGCATCTTGCTAAATAACTGCCATTATCCGATTGAAAGCGTTCATTTGAAAACATTAATATATCATAACCAAGTAAACCGATATTTTTTTTAAAAGAGGAAATAACTTCATTGAAATAAGGGTGGGTCATATCGACATTGATTTTCCCGGCATAAATTAACCCAATTAAGTTGGACTTTTTCGTTGCCAAGGATCTGGCAGAAAAGTTAGGCTCGTAGCCATTTTGGTTAATAATATCCATAACCTTTTTCTTTGTACTTTCCCTTATTCCCCCGTAATTGTTAATGACCTTTGAAACGGTGCTTTGTGAAACACCCGCCAATTGCGCAATATCTTTAATGGTTAAATTCATTTGAACCCCTTCTATTTACAAAAATTAAGTAGTCTCCGTGTTAGATTACTAGAAGTTCCAATTGAGTACAATATGATCTGGCAGGAATGCCTATTTCACAGAGCCTTCAGTAATACTCGAAATGAAGAGCCGGTTAAATAATAAGAACACCACTAATAGTGGAACTGTTGCCCAGAATACACCTGACATAATCATCCCAAAGTCCACATTGCGGGTATTGCTTAATTGCGCTAATGCAACCTGAATCGTATAGTTTTCCGGGTCGCGCAGCACGGTAAACTGCCATAAAAATTCTCCCCAGACAGCCGTAAAGACAATAATCCCTAAGGTCGCAAAGGCCGGCAGGATAATCGGCAGGACAATACTGCGGTAGATTCGGAAGTTTGAGCAGCCATCCAATTTCGCCGCCTCGATTAACTCATCAGGGACCGATTCACTGATATATTGCCTCATCAGGAAGATACCGAGTGGATTTAAAAAGAATAAAACCATCACACCAGATAGGGTGTCCAGCAACCCTGCCTTCGAAATAAGGAAATACTGCGGGATTAAACCTAATTGCGGCGGAATAATCATCGTTAACAGAATGGCTGTAAAGAAGATATTCTTTCCGCGGAATTTAAACTTCGCAAAAGCAAAGCCTGCTAAGGAGCTAATGAACAAGACGACCAGCGTCACAACGGCACAAACCACAAAGGAGTTCCACATCGATTGGAAGAAATCAATTTGATCTAATACCTTTTTAAAGTTTTCAACCAGTAAGTTCCCTGGCACGATGGTAGGAGGAATCGAGTTATAGGCCGAGCTCGGACTCGTGGCCATCACAAACATCCAATAAAATGGAAACAACGATAATAACGCAGCAAGCGATAAAAAGATATAAATGAGGAGTCTGCCGCCGGACAACTTTCTTCCCTTTTCTAATTTATTCATTATCGACTCCTCCTCTTCTTGCCGATACCAGACGTTAAGTATACATTGATGGCTGCAAACGCTGAAATCAACACTAATAAAATGATTGCTGTTGCCGATGCAGTACCAAAGGATTGTAATTTAAAGGCATCCCGATACAAATACATGACGATCGTCATCGCCTCATCCCTCGTAAACGCACTCGTTCCTAGGAAAACCGTTGGCTCGGAGAATAGCTGCAGGGCCCCAACCGTCGAGGTAAAGACCGTTAGCACGATAAACGGCTTCAGCATAGGCATTGTAATATAACGGAGCTGCTGGAATTTATTAGCTCCATCAATCGTGGCTGCTTCATACAAATCATTGGAGATACTCTGAATCCCGGCAAGATAAATAATCGTGTTATAGCCGACCCAGCGCCAAAAGACCATGATGGAGATCGCAATTTTCGTTCCCCATTCTGAACTTCCCCAATGCACTGGATCAAGTCCGGCTAGACTTAATACATAATTGACTAAGGAAGATTCATGATCACTAAACAACACACTGAAAATCAAGGCTACCGCCACCATCGAGGTAATATACGGCATAAAAATGGTGACTCGGAAGAAGTTTTTAAATTTAAGAAAGGCCAAATTCAATAAATAGGCAAAAATGATACCAAACACTAATTGCGGGGCAGTGCCCATGATTCCCATGACAATCGTATTATAAACTGACTTCCAGAAAAGGGGATCTGTTAAAACCATTTTAAAATTAGCCATTCCCACAAACGTCATTGGGCTTAAGCCATTCCATTTTTGAAACCCTAAATAAATACTAAATAAGACAGGATACAAACCAATAATCGCAAAAATAATAAAGAACGGGGCAATATATAAATAACCAGAAATCATGTCTTTCTTCGCTTCAGACCGATATCGCTTCTTTTTTACCTTCACGTGATGACTGGCGGTATTCGCCTTCACTGGATCCATGTTCACACCTCTTTTCCCATCAAAGGGGGAAGTGGAGCACCCATCTTACCGGGGCGCCAAATCCGCCTTCCATTCTAGTAAACTTGCTAGTTTAGCGGCTTAATAAACCTTCAGCGCGCTTAATCGCATCTTTCCATTCTTTTTCAGGATCGGTACCTTTGTTTTGAACGTTCTTCAAGGCATTTAGCACTTCAGAATAGACTGGGAAGTATTTTTCCCCTTTATAAACTGCTCCATTGATATCTTGTGCCGCTTTTGCAAATACTGGGGCAGTTGCTTGCCCGCCAAAGAAGGCATCTTCATTCGTTTTGAAGGCATCCATTTCATATACAGATTGTGCAGATGGGAAAAGTCCCTTGTCTTGGAAAGATTTCAATTGATTGTCTGGAGATATTAACCATGATGCAAATTTATAAGCTTCTTTCGCATTTTTCGTTTCTTTTGGAATGGCGATGAAAGAGCCGCCCCAGTTTGCCGCAAATTCAGATGGCAGTGTTGCTACTTTCCATTTACCAGCAGCTTCTTGTGCGTTGCCTTCCATCCAGCCTTTTAACCAGCCAGCCCCTAATTCAGCAGCAAATTCTCCTTTGTTCACGGCATTTGCCCACTCAGGTGACCACATTTCGAATTTACCAACCACGCCTAGTTTATTTAATTTCACGGCATAATCATAGGCCTCTTTAACCGCGCCTCCATCCTTTTTAATCAACAACTCCCCTTTTGGGTTGAGGAATGTTTCTTTGGCACCGTCTAAGTAGGCTCTGAAGGCCATTTCAATACTATCGACAAATGGCTTTCCTGTTTTTTCTTTCACTTGAAGAGCTGCTTCTTCAAAGGCAGCTGGTGAATTAATCAATGCAGTCACTTCATCTGGATTGGTCGGCAGACCGGCAGCCTCAAATACATCTGTTCGGTAGTATAAAGCTTTCGGGCCGATATCCGTTGGCAAGCCAATTAAGAAATCACCTTTTTCGTTTTCGCCTGTTTTCCATTTCCAATCAAGGTATTGATCCTTAATATCCTTCGCCCCAAGATCATATAAGTTTTCGAAGCGATCTGATGCTGCTTTAAAGCGGTCTAGTTGATCTATTTCCAACATGGTAATATCCGGTGCTCCACTACCAGCAGATAAGGCGGTAAATAAGGCATCATGATGCTCTGCCGTTTCAGCCGATCTAACTTTCACTTTGACACCTGGATGTTCTTTTTCATAGGTTTTCGCTAAGTCTTCATATCCAGTAGCGCCAAATGTCCAGAAATTTAAGGTGACTTTTTTATCTCCACTTTTACTGTCGTTAGTAGATGCCTTGTCATTTCCACTACATGCTGCTAATGAAAACGCAAGAGCTGTTGATAATCCGAATGCAGCTAGTTTTTTCAAGCTTTTCAATTGAAATTCCCCCTATTATGTTTTTTCAGGCTTTCAATAAATGGAATGATGCTCAAAAAATAAATTTGAATTGTTCTTTATCCTTGTACCCCCCCGCCTCTTTCAAAGTATTAAACTTTCAAAAACGAAATAATAGCTCCATTGCTAGGAAACCGGTTTCTATTAATATTCTAGCAGTTTTCTATATCCGCATTGGAAACCGCTTTCATAAGTGATTATAAATCCATTTTTTAGAAAAAACAACCATTATTTTAATATTTTACCGCAAACAAGGAAACCGCTTTCCTAATATCCTTCTCGGAAGAGTGCTGAGTAGAAAAAAGGGAAGTACTATCAACACTCTGGTTTAGCACAACAATGAATTGTGGAACAATCACTTTGTTTTCATGAGAGAGCCAATTGGGATATCCAATACCCTATTAATTTAATAAGCCGATTGACTACCCTCGTGCCTTTTGGTAGTTATTTATTATATAAATCTATTCCCTATACTATCCACCAGCATTTACTCGTTCGGTCTGACCTCCAAATGATTGATTTATGCTAAAATTAGTATACATAACTCCATTGTTTATCTTTGGAGCACTTTTATTAATAAGTGCAGTCCGAGTTGGTTTACAATTGGTGTTAATGGGCGCTCCAATTCCTGAATTAACATTTAAAAATCTACACCCGGATCATGCTCCCATTTTTCCATTGTTATTTCTAACCATTTCTTGTGGGGCATTATCAGGATTCCATGCAACTCAAACACCGATTATTTCAATCAATTAGCAAAAAGATGCGCGAATCCACTCGTGCACCTTTTTAACATACATAACCAAAATGGGAGGTTTTGAATGATGAAAGTTTTAGTGGTTGGAGCTGGGGCGGTCGGAGGTTATTTTGGCGGTCGCTTAGCGGAAAAAGGAGAGGATGTCACCTTTCTTGTTCGGGAAAAGAGAAAAAAACAGCTTGAACAAAATGGGTTAGTACTGGATAGCATCCATGGAAATGCAAAACTGATCCCGCAACTCCTTCTCTCTGGGGAAAAAACAGAATCATTTGATGTTGTTTTGGTTTCCACTAAGGCCTATCACCTTGATGCAGCGATCAACGACATGCGCCCATACGTTGGAAGAGACACGATGATTCTTCCACTATTAAATGGGATGGCTCACATCGACAAATTGAGTAAATCATTTGATGAAAAAAATGTCCTTGGTGGTCTTTGCTTTGTGGAATCCACGCTTGATCACAACGGGACGATTATTCAAACGAGCCCAATCCACGATTTAGTTTATGGAGAACGAAACGGAGAAAAAACCGAGAGAATAAATCGGCTGGAGCAAGTATTTCAGGGAACGAAAGCTAATTTTCAGCTCTCTAAACAAATCACCCAGGATATGTGGGAAAAATATTTATTCATTGCCAGCCTTTCAGGCATTACTTCCTTGTTTCGTTCCGCGATTGGTCCGATTCGGGAACAAGAAGAAGGCTTGAGAAGTATCAAAAAGGTACTACAGGAAACGGCTACTATCATGAAAAGTATCCATGCTCCCCTACCCGATCACATTGAAGAGAGGCAGCTTGAAAAACTGAAAGGCATGGACTATCAAATGAAGTCGTCGCTTCAGCGGGATATGGAAAAGAATTTATCCATCGAAGTAGATCATTTATATGGGTATTTATTAAACATCGCTAAACAAAAAAACTTGGATGCTCCCCTTTTAAACGTGATTAACGTAAATTTAAAAATTTATGAAAGGTTGCATTTATAACCATGCAAATGTTTCAGCAATCGAAAGCAGTGGGTCTTGTCTAAACGTTTTTCCATAAGGTGTGGTGGTACCTAAGTGAATCTTCCATTTGCGTCGACATCCACCATACATACCCTGATATAATAAAACGTTAAGGCTCTGGGTGGATTCCAATGCCTTAACGTTAACACTTCACCCTTTAATAACTTCGGGCGGTGACACCTAGCTCTAATGAAAGCAAAACTCCCATTCTTCTGCCACTTATTAATCTTCGTAACGGAGATTCCAGCCCTTTTCAACATTATTATATTGACGAATGAGTTGTCCCTCTAGTTTTTTTGCTTCTTCAGCCTATCACCTTTTATGGAAAATTATATCATTCAACTCAATACTTTTAAATAACTACGGCACGTATATCATCCGCCAATCGCTTTGTTGAATCTGCGACCCTACAATTCCCGACAAAAAACAGGGCAGACAGGAAGGACATTGGAATTATTTTTAGAATAAAAAATATAAATAACTGTGATGAAGGAAGGGATGAGATTTATAGGACAGAAAACCAATTTATTATTAGATCGTGAAACTAAGAAAAGCATAATTGACAGACTACAGAGTGAGGGGTGTTTCTTCGCTGAAGAAGAAACACAGTTACTTGCCTCTGTGGCTGGAAGCATAGAGGAATTAACTAATATGGTAGAAAAACGAGTAAGTGGGTTACCGCTTGAATACGTCCTCGAGAGAAATGCAGGGTGCAAAAACCTTTGAAATCTTTGTTAAAGCTGGTCTAATTACCCGAATAGTTAGAGATGAAGAATTGGACGCAACAGTTGTTATTGGAACAAAATCTGGCTAACAGGGTTGCTTTTTTTGTGATATGCTGGAACGCCTTTCTACTTCACCGAGGCAGGTTGTACCATCAGAGGAGATGTTTATTGATCTGCCATTTGGACATTGTTCAGCAATTAGGTTTCAACCCATTACTACTTAAATACCCATGAAGGCACCTCAAATACTTTTAACAAAAAGGACAGGAATAATATAGATATTAACCAAGCTATCAGTGGTTTTTCTACATGGATTTTTAAAGCTGTAAACATTACTAAATTAAAAAGAATAGACCAAAACATATTCCATCCGTTATGATGTTCGATTAAATTTAAATACCTTAAATTGATAAATTCAATAAGGCAATATAGTGAAACCCACAATAATATCCAAAAAATCTGTTTTAATCGCTGAGCAGGGAATCTCCCCAAATAAATAAGCAGGGTTGATGAGTATGCAATTGTCATAATTAAAATGTCAATGATTAGATGACCGAACAAAATCCTGTTTCCGAATATAGATTCTTTATAAGACCAGAATCGGTGATCATGCAATAACGCATTTTTAAATAGATCACCACCAATAAAGAAAAGCCAGGTTGGATAATAAGTTCGCCAATTCTTCCAGTCGCCCCATTTAACAGCAGCTAACAAGAACAGAGAATTTAAAAGCAAGTGCATATAAAAAACCCCTTAGATAATATAAGGGAATTTTGCCCATAAAAACAGTAAAATATTAAGGTAAGAAAACTATTTCACATGTGCAGAATGTGTATAATAATTATACAAAATGAAGTGTTTGTTCTACTAACAGGGACCTTATGTTCAATAAGAAATTTTAATGACGACAGGTGAACTGTCGTTTTTTTAGTTTTCAAGTAGCAAAACTATTCGCTTTACAATTAATAGAGGTTAAATTTCAACTCAACTAAATAGCAGAGCGAATCGCTCTGCTATTATAGTTGCTTTTATATGTGCTGGTACCTTAAAAAAGAACTACTTAGTCCCCTTTCCGGCATCTCTACTCCACAATATAGCACTCCCGGATTTGCGTGTTGCCCTTGGTGTCGACGTAGACCTTGTAGTTGCCGACCTCGTAGGTGTCGACCGCGTTATTGCGAATGCTGAAGGTCTCGCTGATGACGTTCGTGCTGCCGTCAGACAGCGCCTCTGAGACCTTAATCGTTAGCTTGTTCGTATCGCCAGGCAGCTGCTCGACCGAGGCAGACGGAGTCGCCGAGAGTACGACAATCTTTTTCCAAGCGGCGTACAACGTCATGTCAGTGGTGACAGGCGTGTCGAAGTTCCATGACTTTTCAAGCTTGTCGTCGCTGAACCAGCCGTCAAACATGTAGCCGGTCTTGGTCGGGTCTTCAGGCTGGGCAATTTTGCCGCCCTCGTCCACAACCTGCGAAGCGACCGCAGAACCGCCGTTGGTATCGAACGTCACCACATGATTTCTATCGGAGGCGTCAACTCTCACGTTGTGCAGCATGACGGTGTTATTGGTGGTCATACCGCTGCCGGCATAGTCGTAAGAGGAGTTGCCAGAGTTGTTAATGCGGACGCCGAATCCGCCAAAATTGTTTTTACCCAAAGCGCCGGTTTCATCCGTCCACGACATGTCAACCGAATTAGGCAGATTTTGCTGGGTTTGCAGCGGCGTCTTCTTGGACAGCGTCGAAGCCTGGACGCGAAGGGTGCTTCCCGTTACGGAAACGGTAATGGTGCTCTTCGGCATAAACGCAGCTGTCCTAATCGGCTCGCTCAACGGAGTTTGATTGGTGCCGTCATATTTATACAGCGTCCATATCGTGGCGTTAGAGCCTCCGGCAGCGGTACGTTCGACGCGAAGACCGTATCCCACCCGGGTCGCTGGATCGTATTTCACATAGAGATCCATGAAGTTACCGTTCCCGCCGAAGCCCTGACCCTCGACCTTACTTGATGAGTAGTTCAGGACCATCGACATATCGCTGTAGCTGCCAGTTTGACCGAACACGAATCTGGTGTTCGTACCGCCTGAATTATTCTGAAGGCCCCATATCTTATCCGTGCCATTGGTTCCGATTCCCCAACCCCACGGCACTGCTGTACCGCTCACACGGTCAAAGAACCATCTGTCCTTCGTGGTGGTGTTGTCTTCATTGTTAACATACAAATTCTTAAAGTCGGTATACAACGACGTTTCGGTTACGTCGGCTGCCTTGACCGGACGCTTGGAGTATACCGTGATCGGAGCGCCGGCAGAACTGAACTCATACTTCGGTGTGATCACGGCGCGCAGGTAGTAACCTACGTCGTACTTATTCAAAGCGTAGTTTTTAAATGGTTCATCTACGAAGAATCCATTTGCGTCGTTACGCATCGTGCCGATATGAACGCCGTTTGTCGTATCAGGACCTGTCTCGCGATACCATTCGATGACGGAGGTATCCTTGTATCCAAGCTGGTCCAGCGTATAGCTGAGCGCTGCAAGATTCTCGCTAATCTCAATCCCTGGCGCTGTAACTACAGGTACGGAGACGGGCGTCGGGCGGATGTATAGCGTAGCACCAGCCGATATACCGCTCGGAAGCGTGCCCGTTACAATCGTCTTAATGATAGCGCCGGTATTGTTCGGCTTGGCGGTCAGCGTAATGACGCCAGTCTCAGCGTCGACGGTGCCGTTCAACAGATTCTTATCGTATGACCAAACAGTATTTTTTACGTCAACGGAATCCACCGGAGCCGGGGCAGGCGTCAAAACAGCCTTGTTAGTGTTGTCCGTTTTGTCGGAATACATGGTTTTACCCGTTGCTTCGATTAAGAATCGATACGGCAGATGGGCATAAGGTTCCCACTCAGCATTGTACTGGCCCTTAGGATCCCAACCGTCATTCCCCTTTAAGAGGTTAAACACGTTGTATTCCTCGCCAACTTTAAACGCATTAAGGGCATTTCCAGTAAGCGTAACGGAGGTTTGCGGCTGGGACGGGCTGATGACGAGCGGCTTTTTATCCTCACCGATGGTGTTGTTCGACACAAAGTGGCGGGCGTCCTCACGTACCACGTTTTCCCACTCGACCGATTCAATCCGGCCGGTGAACTGGGTATCGATGATGGCGAAGATTCCGTTCGCGTTAGGGCCGATTGAGTTGGACTGCTTGGCAAGGAAAACATCCGTACTGGTCATTTGCGGCATGCCGACGATTTTACTGCCCAAGAGGACGCTGACACCGCCGTTAGCAGCACCGTTGACGGACGGGTGGTTACCGAAGAAGTGAAAGGTACAGTTCTCGTACACATTGACACCGCCGGCGAAAATAGAGTCGTCGGTTAATTGGAAAAAGCTATCTAAGAAATAAGCGCGGGTGGGCGCAAGGCCAAGCATCATGTTCAAATAGCCGACGAACCGCGTGTTTTCAAAGTACAGCTTATCTGGCGCACCCGTGCCGTTGGCTCTTGTTAAAACCTCAGCGTGATTTTTGGAGTCGATGCGCTTTTTCATATTTTGTGATGGATCGCGCGGATAAACCAAATCCTCCTGCGCATAATTGGCGATGGTGATGTTCTCGCTGTGGAAGCCCGAGGAGATGCCAAGTGAATACCAGCTGCCGTTCGCGCCTAAGCCGGTCTCACCTCCCTCACCGCGGTTGCCGCAGATAATTGCGTCTGTAGCATCCTCAGTAAGGCCGAGGAAAGAGACGTTTTCGCCCAAAAGGCTTAAGCCGATATTCGGACCGGCAATCACGCCGCCTTCCTTATACGTCGTATCCGTCCAGTACACGCCGGGAACTACGTACACCGTCGTGCCCTCAGGCAGCGTCAGCTCGCGTTGGTCTGCGGACAGCGTTCCCAACGTCTGCAGCGTTTTTGCAACGTAAGGATTTTCAAGCTCTTCCGTCGTGGCGTAAGCATTCAGCAGGCGATGCTTCTCGTCCACCTGGACCCACTTTGCGTGCAATGTCATAGAATCGACTACTTTGTTGTTCAAAAAGTCCCACATATGGACGCTGGTGGTTTGATCCGTGTACCAGCCCACGAATACCAAACCGTCTTTTTTAGGACGCTCCGGAACCTCGATCGTGTCGCCGGCGGACACGTGCTGCGGATCGACTGCGCTGCCGCCGTTGGTGTCAAACGTTACTAACAGAGATTCACCGCTTGAAGCGTTGGTTACGTTTTCGATGAGGTCGTTCGCCGCTTCTAAGGCGTTGCGTGCTCCCGTCCGCGCCGCTTGTAAGGCAGCCTTTTCCTCAGCCGACGCCCCTTGGGCAGTTTCTAAGCCGTCCGCCAGCGCCTTTACAGCGGCTTGCTGCGACTGGAGCTGGGCAACCTTGGTAGCATTGACCGACTTGGCCTTCTTCAACGTGGTGATCTTGTTCTGAAGTTCCATCTTAGCGATTTCCAATTGGTTGATATTTTCTTGGTCAAACCTAGTGCCTGCAGGGGCAGCGGCGTCATCGCCTTCCGCGGCAGACGCGATTGCCAGGAACATATTGAACACTAGCAGAACGCTGGTCAAAATACTGACTGCTTTTTTTCCTACCATCAGACAATACACTCCTTCTCTTTTTTTATATAGTTGATTTTCGTCGGTATAACGCATAGGCGGAGAATTTCCGCCTAATGTATATCCTTCGAGCTTAAAAAGCAGAAATAAGCGGAGCTATTCCGCTTAACTACTCTAAATAGGACAATAATCAAAGAGTTGGACCATATAGGCGGAAAAACTCCCATTATTTTTAATAAAATATGGGTATTTTCCAATTTAAGCGGAATTTCTCCGTTTATTTTTCAAACAAAAATGCTCTCCCATCCTTATGGCGCCGCGGCATCAGGCTGATTGGCGGCGCCGGTTGGGTTAAAGTTGGTATTGCACCTTCGTCTTAGCGGTTTAAAATTGGACTTACTTCACAATGTAGCAATCGCGGATTTGGTCGTTTCCTTTTGTGTTGACAAAGACCTTGTAGCCGCCGACATTGTATGTGCCTTCGGCATTGTTTTTAATGGTGAAGGTATCAGAAATTTCATGAGTGGTTCGATTCTGATACGTTTCTGTTACTGTCACTGTTAGCTCATTTTGATTTCCGTTCTGTTTATGGACGACAGCTGAAGGCGCAGCATCGACCACTTTCAACTCGCCTACCAGATACACATCCGACCATCCACTTGCACCTTTAGTGTTGAGGGCGCGGACTCTGAATGAATAAGCGCCGCCTTCTTCCGCTTTGGCAAGAATGGCTTTCAGATGGGCAAACTGGTCGATATCTTGAGTAATGAAACTTGTCGGACGGCCATTGGCTTTAACCGTCTTAAGGGATGTCCACTCATTAGAACCTTGATCCCATTGAATTTCATAGTTTTCTGTCAATACATCTGTATTCACCCAGTTAACGGTGAAGGTATCTTTATAGACCACGATTTTACCTGGCGCTGGAATAAACGCTCCCACCGCAGAACGTGCTTCATCATTAATCACAACACTTGAAATCACAGGAGTGGCTGGCGCCTCTTTTGCTTTCGGAGCATGTTGGGCACCGGAATAATATTCAATTTCAGTTCGTAAAGCTTTGGATTGTTCCGCACTGCCTGTAGGCCAAACCCCTTGTTCACTAGGTCTGAATTTCCAATCCAATTGTGCTGCCGGACTTGTTGTCATATTTGGATTCGTAGTGGTTGAATCATGAGCAACAACGATTCCCACATCTTCTTTGACATTAAAGTTTTTGGCAGAGCTTTCGTCCAAAACATTCGGCTGAAGCTTCAGGGCAGCTTCTCTGAGAGAATCCAAGTCTTCTTGGGTAATGCCCGGCATAACATCGGTAAGTTTTCTAAAGCCTTCTATTGTTTCAGGGAAATCCCCATCTTTCACCGCTTCATAGGACACAATAAATCCTGGGGCATCACCGAAGAAGTGATTATATCCGGCATTCGGCGTCCCAGATGGCAAGTCAGAGCCGTAATCATTGGGTTGGAACCCTCTTGCGTGTCCTTGACGGCTTCTTAGGAATGGGAAGTTAACATGGTCAAAAATATTCCCTTCCGCCCAAACGTTGGCATTATGGGCAGCACCGATTCCATAACCCGTGTTACGGTCAAAGAGAGTGTCATGGTATGGATGCCCTTGAACATTTTGGTAGAGGTTATTGAAGACGTGAACACGTCCGTTGCGTACCCGTGGTGTTCGTTCTTCAGAACCTTCGAACCAGTTATGATCGATAGTTCCATAGTGTGCGCTGATGGAAGTAGGACCGCCGCCAATCAGCATCACCTTACTACTGCCGTTGAAGTGGTTGTAGGCAATGGTGTAGTTTCTTGCGTGGTTGGTAATATCAACAGCGCCGTCGCCTTTCGCTTGGTCCGGGTCGGTTGCCGTGGCAAGGTACAGGTTTTGGCCATAACCAAAGCTGTTGTTATGTACCCAATAATTTGAACCTCTTGTAGCGTTATTACCATTGAGTTCAATGGCATCATTTGGCCAATAATCAAAGTGCAGGTTACGGATGACAATATTATGGGCGCCTCCGGTACGAAGTCCCCATCCATAAAGCAAGGCATCCGGACCGATTCCTTCAAAGGTGATATTTCCGTTGCCGGCACCAACTAAGCGGTCATCACCGGTAATTTTTCCTAAGAAACGAACGATTAACGGCGTACGTTTATTTGGGGTATTTCCTCTATCTGTTTGAAAAATGGCATTTCCCCAGAAAGTCGTTTCTTTATTTTTTTCTGTGACATAAATAACTTTCGCCTCAGGGTTTACCCGTCCATCCGGCAGGTAACCACCTACAGCTCCATCTAAAGCAAATTCATGATTTCCTTCGAATTCATTTTGATTTGAAGGAACAAACGCAGCTCCGTTACGCGGAAATGAGCGCGTCTCCAGATTGGAAATGGTTTCAAGGACTTTCCCATCATTGTTTCGAATCTGAATTTCATATTTCCCTTTAGGCAGGCCTGGAATATCCACACGCCAAGTGCCGCGGGCTTTATCTACTACACGAACCAGCAGTTGGTTTGCTTCGTCATTCACTAAAGACCAGTCTGTTAAAAAGTCTTCAATCTGGCTGCCATCGCGCCAATCCACGATGTTTTCTCCTCGGACATAAACTTTATAATCTGCGTCGGTACTTCCTGTCCAAGTCGCAAAAGCGGTCTCAAACCAGGTCCCGGAATCTTTGACAACTACTTCATTAGAAGCCGCCGAAGCTGGCGCATCATTAGCTAAAATCGGTACATACACGAAGGATGACAATACCAACATCGTCGCTAACACGATACCGATTCCTTTCTTTACTTTTGAAAAAAACATTTTGAACCACCTCTCCTTGCTCTATTTTGTGACAAACAATATTCCACCGTTTTGTCCTCGATCAACATTTCCGTAACCTCAATTTCCATTGATTTCCTCCTTTCGGGTCTCATTATATCGAAAACGCTTTCATAGTAATATTAAAGATTTTTAGATTTTAGGTTAATATTTTTAGATGTTTTCTTAATTTTCCAACTATTTAACAGTTTTTTAGGAAAAGATACCCATTAGGGCAGCTGCTATTTCTGTTTTTTATCCACTCTGTTTAAAGAGTTCTCTTTATTCAGAGGAGAATCTTCTTTTTGGGGAAAGTGACTGAGGATAGAGGGAAAAGCAGCTTTCATTCGACATGCTTTTCTCTCATTAGGAGGAATTATTCCAGGCTAGATGCGGGCTGAGGGTGTTTCTAATCAAACGTTTGTGTAGTGTTGAATAAATAGGATAGTGATAGAATTGTGTCGGGTTTAGAGGAAATTATCTAATCTTGTGGAAAATTGGGTGAGGGTTAACGACAATCTTTTTCCTATTTAAAAGGGAAGAACGTGTATGGACCAGTCTATTCAGCAGTTTTAACCAAACGTTTGAATAGTATAGCACATCTGGAATTTGGTCGAAAAGATGTCAGTTTGTGGCGTTTCCATAGGGATGAAATTACTACTCCTGCTCGTCCATCAACTAATTTTTAGAGGATTGTTAGCTAGATTCTCTAAAATTCGTAATCTATCAATAGCTAACAAAAGCCAGGCATCATTTGCCTGGCTCAGGAGTAAAGATCTGCCCCTTGGGTATCGATCATTCTTAAAATCTATAAGTCTATCCAATTTCCTCCTCTTTTCGAATTACGCTGACACCGGCTGCTGCTGAAGTTTTTTTGTTTTATTCCTTTTTACGCTCAGCCATTCATACATAATCGGTATGAGCAGGAGGCAGATAAGGGTTGAACTAATCATCCCGCCTACAACGACAACCCCGAGGGTTTGCGATACCAGTGTTTTTCCGTTACTTGAGGCAGCTAAAGGCAGCAGAGTCAGAATCGTCGTCCCCGCTGTCATGAGTACCGGCCTCACCCTTGTAGCCGTTCCGAAAAGAATGGCTTCTCTCACTTCCATTCCTGAAGCAAGATTCCGTTCAATTTTATCGACGAGGACAATGCCGTTGGTGACCGCAATACCTGCAAGCATCAACAGGCCAATCAAGGCAGCCAGATTCCATTCCATGCCAAGGAGAGCCATGCCCCAAACAGATCCAATCAATGCCATCGGAATACACATCAATACAGCAGCCGGTGCATGCCAGCCGCGGAATACCGCACTGACAATCATCAGGACAAGGGCAAGCGACAGTATGAGGGCTAAGCTCATCTCCATCACCATTTGCTTCACTTGCTGTGAAATGCCGCCGAGCGAGTAGTCAACACCTGAAGGAAGGTCCAACCCTTTCATGGTCTCATTTACTTGTCTCGTGACCTTGCCAATATCTCTTGTGACAATATTGCCGGTCACAGCCGCAAATGAATGGCCGTCCCGTTCACTGATCGCCGTTTGGCTGCTCGTCTCTAATGTCGTTATTTCCGCCAGCGACACCTGTGCGCCATCCTTGGCCGTAAACGTTTCATGTCCCAGTTTGGAAAGAATCGTTTTTTCCGGATTCGGGTCACCCGCCGCTGCGAGCTTCCCTTGAGCCGAGTCCATTTGCAACTCAATCGGGATCGCTGCCTCTCCATTGCCAACATCCATTCTTACATTTTGAGGCAAATAGCGACTAATTCGATTCGTCACTTCATCGACATTCAGACCTAAGCCTTGAATTTTGTTCTGGTTTAGCGAAAGGAAATGTTTCATCGACTCATCGGCATCATTTGCCGCTCCTTCCACACTTAAACCAGGGACCATCTGTAGTTTACTTCTTACTAGAATCGCAGCGGTATCTAGGTCCTGCTGATCTTCCCCGGTTAAAATCACCTTTAAGCGCGAATCATCACCGGCAATATTTTGGTTGGCAACAGTGAAGACCGCATTGGTGGATAACGCTCCAAGCTGGCTGCGCAATTGTTTCACGAATTGGTCAGTGTCTGTTTGCTTCTTAATCCCGACCGAAATGTTGGCGATATTTTGCTTTTGAATCCAACCGCCGCCCTCATCAAATACATCGTCAAACATAGGGGTAAACGTTGAGCCAAGAGTAGAAGTATAGATTTCCACCTCAGGTTGATCTTTTAAGATGGTTTCAATATTTTTTACCTCAGCATCCACATCAGCAAGCAGGGCTTGCTCCGGAAGTTCCACTTGAATGGTCACACCATTGGCATTCTCTCTTGGAAAAAAATTCACTGGCAGAAAAGCAGCGATTGCAACGGTTATAGCCAATAAGGCCACCGCACCGGTTACAATGACTTTTTTCTTTAAAAATACCCCTTGAAGTACGTTTCGCGCTTTCATCTCCACGTCCACTGACTTCGTAATGGACTGTTTTTTCCAGCATAAATAGGCTAAAGCAGGTACGACCAAAATCGAAACGGCCAGTGAGGTGACAAGGGCAATGACAACTGCCCAAGCAAATCCGGAAAAAGCAGCGCTAATCATCCCGCCAATCAGCGAAATCGGCAGAAACACAGCGATGGTAGTGGCTGTGGAGGAAACAATGGCAGGAATCATTTCCACCACCCCGCTCGCCAATTGCCGAATGGATACCTGGCGGACTGTTTGTTCCATTTGTTTTCTGAACATATTATCAATCACGACAATGGAATCATCGACCACTCGCCCCATCGCGACGATTAATCCGGAAATGGTTAAGATATTCAAACTGACATCCATCGCTTTGAGGATCGCTGTTGCGGCAAGGAGGCAGACTGGCAATGACAAGGCGATAATCAGGGTGGAACGGATATTTCTAAAAAAGACAAACACACAGATGACCGAGAATACAATCCCTAATAACCCTTCCTTGATTAACCCTTTTAAAGCCGTGTTTATTTCTTTTCCTTGGTCCAATAAAAGGGAGAGCTGAACGTCTCCTGACTTGATTTCAGGCAGGGCCTGGATTCGTTCATTGATCCGTTCTGTCACATCGGTTACGTTTGCTGAAGGTGTTTTTAAAACATCAAGAAGTACACTTGGGTCTCCCGACGTTCTTGAAATGGTTTGCAGGTCTACTAAACTGCTTTTAATGGTGGCGATTTCTTGTAAAACGACGGATTCTCCGTCAGAGGTAGGAATTTTAATATTTTCTAAGTCTGTCCGATTCAGCTCCCACCCTGTAACGCGGATAGGCATGGAAATTTGTCCTTCCGGTCCGCCGTTTTCTTTTATCGTCCCTTGAGGCCAGATCGGATGAATCGAAGAAAGGGCATTTTCGATATCTTTTACTGTTAGATGGTGTTTTTCAAGTGCGTCAGGTTTCAGTGTCATTACATATCCGGCTTTTCCGGCACCGGTTACCCGTATATCCATTACGCCTGGAACACGTTTCATTTCATTAACCACATGATCTTGAACCGATGTCCGCAATTGATTTTCCTTTGTTTTTTCGCTTGTTAAACTCAAGCGCAGGACGGGAAAAGAGTTCGTACTGACTCGTGAAACAAGAGGTGTTTTCACACGGTCTGGCCATTCCATTTTTTCAATCGCCTTCTGGACGTCGTTTTCCGCCTCTTCCATATCCGTATGGTTGGGGAAGTAGAGACTGGCCATGAACCCGCCATCAAATGAGTTGGTTTCGATGTAGCTGAGCTTGTCAACAGATTGAACGGCTTCCTCCACTTTGGCCGCAATCGTTTGTTTCACCTGATCCGATTGATAATCGTCCGCTTGAATCGTAACCATAAGGGCCGTGTTATTAATCGGCGGCAGATACTCCCGCTGCATCTGAAAAGCTGACATCGCCCCCCATGTGATGATCAAGGCGACACAGGTTAAGATTAAAACCGACCGTTTCATTGCTGCTTCAATAAATCGACTCATCGAAAAATAAACCACCTTTTCAAATACTAAATGAATTAGAGCTAAAAAAAGGTGACCCAAAAATGGAGTTCGCACCCGCACCAACATGTTTTGGTGCTTGCGGTGCTGCTAACTTTCACTTTGCGTCACCCAATTCATCATGATTTAGTTAGACTTTTTCTCTCCAGGATATGGCTTATCTCCTTTTGCCGCTTTCCAAAGAATCTTGTTTAACTTTTCAGGGTTGGCATGGTCAACCCCTGTAAAGTCTAGTTCTGCGGATTCTTTTGCCATCGGTGCCTTTGCCCCGTTTTTCTGATCAAGCGGATAGGTTGGTTCAGTTACCTTAAAAGGAGTAAAGTCTGGCTTATGCGTAAATGAATTGACCATTGGAACGGCAGAAGCATCGAATTGGGTCATCGGCTTCATGCCCAAGATCATTTCCATCGTCCGCAGCATGGAGGTGGTATCATAAAGAGTACTGTCCACCTTGCCTGTTTGCGTGTACGGGCTGATCACAAGTGATGTTGTGCGGTGGGCATCCACCGAATCCCAGCCATTCTGGGCATCATCTTCTGTCACAAAAATGGCTGTGTCTTTCCAATAAGGAGACTGGCTGACCGTCTCAACAAGCTTTCCAAGTGCATAATCGTTTTGCGCGACCATCGCTTGCGGTGTTAGTTCCCCTACCTTTGTTCCAAGCGTATGATCATTAGGCAGGCGAACGATTTGCAGCTGTGGCAGATTCCCGTTTTTTACGTATTGCTGAAATTCCTCTGACCATGCCTCATAGCGGGTGAGATCGGAAATTTTCAGATTATAGGAAGGAAAGTCCGGGTCAAAATTAGTGCCCATACTAGGTTCGGTCGCCACATATTTTCCTGTTTTTTTGTCATAGTTGACGAATTCCCCATAGTTTCGGTAGGTTACACCTGAACGAGCTGCATTTGTCCAGAGGAATCCAGCTTTTGGATAGGCGGCCTCATTATCTCCTTCAAAATCATAACCGCGGTTACGTCCAGAATAGTTGGCAAGCCAGTTTTTCTCTACATAATCATTGGACTGGGCCGCTGTCGACCAGTTATGACCCTGGGCGCTGATTTCTGCATTCGCATAAAAGTTGTCCAATAAAACGAATTGATCGGCAAGCTGATGGATATTTGGCGTAATCTCTTTGCCAAAGATGGTTAAGCTAGGGTCACCGTTTCCTTTTTCCACATCGCCAAATACTTGGTCATACGTGCGATTTTCCTTGATTACATAAATGATGTGCTTGATGGGTGATTCTTGACCTTCAAAGCGAGGGATTGGGAAATTATCACTTGCGCTAAAACCTGTTGGCTTATAAATCTCATTGTTTTTTTCTACTTGTTTCGTATATTTTTTCAACTGCTTCCCATCTGGCGTATCGATGAATGACATCGTTCCTTTGATCATACTGCCGATATACTGGCCTTCCCGGTTCGAACCAGCGCCAAGACCCTTGGCATTCAGAACCATGAGTTGATCTTCATGTATGTAGACACCGCTTGGATACCAGCCAGTAGGAATTCGTCCATCCACTTCTCCTTTTTGCAGGTTCACAACGGCTACGTCGTTCGTTCCTCCGTTCGTCACGTAAAGGGTGTTTCCATCTGCACTTAAGGCTAGCGCATTGGGCTGGTTCCCTGTAGGCGCATTTTTATATGGACTTAGCGAAATGGTTTTTATTTCCTTTTGTTGAGCAGGGTCGATAACGGAAATGGAATCACTGTCGGAATTCGATACATAAATCATCCCATCCACTGTATTTTCAATAATGGCATTTGGATGCAGTCCGACGGAAATGGTGCTTTTTATGGTCAACGTTTCCGGGTCGACAACACTGATGCTGCTTTCACCCCAGTTGCTTACATAAAGAGATTTCCCATCATGGCTTAATTCGGCTGTGTAAGGATTTTTACCGACAGAAGTGGTTTTTACGATTTGATTGGTGGTGAGATCCACTTTTGAAACGGAATGATGTAAATTATTCGCAACTAACAGAGACTTCCCATCTTTTGAAACAGAAATTCCAGCTGGGTAGTAGTTGGTTTTGTTTTTATCTGCAAGCATGATTGGCGAACGCTCGGTTAAGGTGCCGTTTTCAAATCCATAGACGCGGATTTTGTTATTGCCGCCCGCTGATGCATAAACTGTTTTTCCGTCCGGACTAAAGGCGACCCCTAAATACAAGGCCTCAGGTGATTTGTAAGGAATGGTCTGTACGACTTTCTGGGTGTTAACATCCACTACTTGAAGGGATTGCTCACCTTGTCCATCGTTGGAAACAAGAAGATACCGATGGTCAGGGCTTAACACGCCACCCATAGGAAAGTCTCCAAGCGTCACTTGCGAACCCGGAGGCGTAACCGTCCATCCATGTGGAGTAACAGCGGTTCCATCTTCTTTCGGACCAACCAAATTCGTGTAGGCTGCATAGGTTGACGTAGAACCAAGAAGCAATGTCACAAGCGATGCTGCCAATAACTTTTTGCGTTTCATTTTAACATCTCCTCTAGGATTGAGTTTGTTTACAAAGTCAATCCTACTCCGCTTTTGTAAATTGGAAGTTAAGGGAAATTAAAGAAATATAAAGAAAATTAGGAAAATCTATCGATTGCTATTTATCTATGAGAGGGATTTCCTATGCCAAACTTCAACATCTCCTACCATTTTCATATATTGAAGATTTATAGTTGGAATAACATGCCACGTCAGAATGGAGAAATATATTCAAATATAGGTAAATACCCACCCCTCTTTAAATAACTTCTCCCCTACTTCGTATAAAAAGGTTGTTGAATCTTGGGTTAAGATGGGGGGTAAACCCGTGTAGTGCACTTTTGTCAAAAATCGACGGATTTTCGACTGAATTCCGTATGTGCTATACTATTCAAACGTTTGTTTGAAGTAGCGGAAAGGTTCGCCCTATATACATTCTTCCAAACTAGCTGGAAAAAGATTGTCGCAAACCAAATCGAAATTCATCATTCTAAAACCTAACTTATAATCAAAACCGATAAAATTCTCATTAAGTGACACCGTTCTAAAAATTCTCCACCTTTTCAACATTACACAATCGTTAAATAAAAGATCCTTAACATGCACTATTCCTCAATTTATAACTGAAATAAATTAAAAAAGTTGTCGGGAACTGTTGTTCAAATCACATAAAGAAGAATGGGGCAGCCTCTGAACTAGTGCTGTCCTTCTGGGACTCTTAATAATATTTATCTATTTTTTACTAAAAATCAAAAATTGGTTAACAATTGGAAGCTATAATTTTGTTTAAGGACTAAATTTTAAAGTAAGGGAGCATTCTCATGGAAAAATATTATTTCTTAATCCTTACTGGACTTTTCATATTACTTTGTACAAATACAATTCTCTTTATTAACAGTCTAGATGATATTTTCACAAGAATATTTACCTTATAAATATTTACAAGCACAACATAAGTAAGAAACTTCCTCTCTCTATTTTATATTAGTAGGAACATTTAAAATGACAAAGACCGACTACTATCTAGTATTTTCTCCTTTAATCAAACGTTTAATTAAAAAGGATGCTGCCCTTGAAAAATAAACACTCTTCCCTCTCAGCGCATAAAAAAGTTGTTGGAATTTGGGATAAAATTGATGGATTAAACCCGTTTAACTCTTAATCCTCAAAAAACGACGCATTTTCGACCATAATCCTTATGTGCTATACTATTCAAACGTTTAGTTAAAACGGCCGGAGGTAACACTCCATTCACAATCTCGTGAATAAGCATGAACAAAGATTGTCGTAAATCAAATCGAAATTCATCCTACTAAAACCTAACTTTCTATCAAATAAGATAAAATTCTCATCAAAAGACACCATTCTAAAAAATCCCCATCTTTTCCACACTAAACAAACGATTGATTAGAAGAGTCCCCATCACGCACTAAGGCGTATTTATACGTGCTAATCACTAAAAAGGTTGTCGAAAATTTGTTCCTACCAATCCCTTTTTTAAATAGGAGCGAACGACTAGAGAACCGGGCAAACTCCAATGCTAGCTACAATGCGATTTAGGATAGAGACCAGTTTTTATCCTTTCTTTTTCTCGATAATTGCCAGATGTGATACTTTTCATAATTGTATAGATAGGACATATTTCAAAAATTAATGAATATCTTTTATTATGCTGTGAAAGTTTATGACCAGTTCTTAAATATCTCAAAATGATTAGATAGGTGGCGATGTAGGTTGGACAAGCATTTAGTACAAACTCGTGCATCTCAGGGATTACATAATAAGAGCAAGGATGAATTATGGCGTTGGTCTGCAACAGATCTGGCTCATGGCATTCGAACTGGACTCTTTTCTTCCCGTGAGGCAGTTGAGAGCTGTTTGAACAGAATTGAGGAAGTAAATCCAGTGGTTAATGCCCTTGTTGAAGTACATGCAGAAGAAGCACTTGCGATAGCCGATCGGGCCGATCTTGCTATGAGAAAGGGCGAGCGGCTTGGACCTTTACATGGTGTACCTGTTTCAACAAAAATTAATGTTGACCAAGCTGGACATGTGACAACAGATGGTGTTGTGGCATTTAAAGACAATCTAGCGGAAAAAGACAGTCCCCCTGTAGCCAATTTACGAAAGTCAGGAGCTGTGATTGTGGGCCGCAGCAATACACCGGCCTTTAGTTTCCGCTGGTTTACAAATAATGATTTACATGGAAGAACCTTAAACCCTTGGGATAAAACTCATACACCTGGCGGATCAAGCGGAGGAGCTGCTTCAGCTGTAGCATCTGGCATGATGCCAATCGGGCATGGTAATGATATTGGAGGTTCGGTTCGTCATCCAGCCTATGCCTGTGGACTCACTGGCATCCGCCCTACAATGGGAAGAGTTCCTGGCTGGTATGGTCCTCCGAGTGGAGATCAGTCACTTTCCGTACAATTGATGTCAACCGATGGACCACTTGCTCGTAACGTTGCGGATCTGCGTCTTGCCCTAATAAGCATGTGTGAATTTGATCCTCGTGATCCACTCCATACATCAGTACCGTTAATTGGCGAGCCCCTTCAAAAGCCAATCCGTGTTGGACTATTACGTGATGGAGGTGTTGCCACTCCATCACCAGCTGTCAATCAAGCTTTGAGTGATGCAGCTATTCAGTTGACGCAGGCTGGTTATATCGTCGAAGAAGTCAATCTTCCTCTATTCGCAGAGGCCTACAGACTTTGGTATCTATTAGTAATGGAAGATTTCAGAACTAATATGTCACTCGTAGAGCAGTATGGGGACGTAGGAATGAAAAAGGCTGCTTTTAATTATTTTGCTAATGCAAAAGAATGGTGGGGAGAAAGCCCTGGACTATCGGATTATATTAAGGGCTACGCACGTCGTGGAACATTAATTGCTCAACTTCAAGAGTTTTTACAAAAATATCCGCTGCTGCTCATGCCGGTATCTGCTGAACAGGCATTTGAACAAGATGCTGATATAAAAAGCGTTGAAGGCATGAGGCGTTGTATGGATGCACAATGGTCCATGATGGCAATCCCAGTGCTCGGATTCCCAGCAATATCCGTTCCAACTGCTGTTACAGATGGTCTCCCAGTTGGCGTTCAGCTCTTAGGAAGACGTTTCCGAGAGGATACGTTATTTGATGCTGCTGAAGTCATTGAAGCGCATGCGCGAATCGAAACACCTATTGATCCAAGGTAGTTTGTTATAAAACTTAGAAAAAATATTCGGAGGTGCAATCCTTAATGAGCAAAAAGATTTATGAAATGTCCGCAATCGAGTTAATCGAAGCTTATCGCTCAAAGAAATTAACTCGCAGGCAAGTAGTAGAAGCACATTTAAAGAGAATGGATGAGGTTAATCCATCTATAAATGCAGTCATTCATCGCTTTGATGAAAAAGCCTTACTCGAAGCTGAGGAAGCTGATAAGAGAGATAGCGAGAGAACGGATTTATTACTTGATGGTGTGCCAGTTTTAGTTTCTGATTGGTATAGCGTTGAAGGTGTCCCGCATAGTTTTGGCGTCCGTGCATGGGCTGAAAATATAAGCAAATCTGATGATGCAATTGTAGACAGAATCCGCAAGGCTGGAGCTATTATCCTGGGCAAATCTTCCACTCCGGAATTTTTTATTCGATGGAATTCTATAGGAGAACAGTTCGGAGAAACTCGAAACGCACGCGATACTTCATGTTCAGCAGGTGGTTCAGGCGGTGGAGCAGCTTCATCGGTTGCGAGCGGAATTGTCCCTATTGCTTTCCATGCAGATTTAGGAGGCTCTTTAAGAGTACCTGCATCATTTAATAACGTGATCACCATAAGACCTTCTGGGGGTGTTGTGCCACTTGTATATCCAGTTGAGCCTTCGATGGTATGGGAAGATTGGACTTCGTTAGGACCATTCGCTAAATCTATGGATGATGCTTGGCTAGCTCTTAGGGCAATTGCAGGCCCACATCCTTCTGTACCTAAAACTGTTCCTCTCACTCTACCGAATTCATTGTCAACGGATGGCCCTACTCTACGTGTCGCTCGTATTATTGATAAGACTGGGGCAAAAGTGACACCAGAAATTCGAGCAGAGGTGGATCGTGTTGCAAATGCACTTACTCAAGCTGGATACGAGGTTGTTGATGTAGCCCCACCGAGAATGGATAGGTTAGCTCAATTGTGGGTGGAGATGCTGGGGACAGAATTAATGCAATGCACGATGCCAAATGCAAGAGGGATTATCGGGGACAGCGCAAGGGATCATATTGATACCTTATATGGACAATATGATTATGGTCCTGAATTACGTCCATTCATTGAAGCTGAGCAGGAACTTCGATCTATTGCTCGTGAGGTTTCTGAATTTATGGCTGAGTATCCACTTATTCTTTCGCCTGTTAGCGGTATGCAACGGCCACCAATAAATTTTGATTACTATTTATCAAAAGAAGAGACGAAAGATTTATTTGATTATATGCGTTCTAATGTTTGGGTCAATACATTAAACCTACCTGCTGTAGCCATAGGGAATGGAACCCAAATTGTTGGACGACGATATTATGACGTTGAACCTGCAATTGCAGCTAAATGTGTATTTAAGCTAATCGAAAATTACAGTTGCAGAACCATTAAAATTAAATATATAGTCTTTAAAAATACTGTCAAACCAAAATTTTATATACCAAAACAGAGTAGCAAATTTGCTACTCTGTTTTCCTTTCCAACCCCATACTCTCAACTTCCGCTTCTAATTAGTTCTCTTAGTATTATAGTAAACTTAGAGCATTCAATATAGTTGGCTATCTATAAAAACGCTAGTCATCCCAGGTCGCTTTCTTAGCTGATGCTAAATATACTTGATCTGGTTCATACACATTACTTGGAATGATTCCAGTAGCTGCAATAGTCACTTCTCCACTAGTCTTTAATAAATTGAAAAGCTCTGAAAAGTCTTTTCAACTATAATATAAGTTCCAACTACTTAAAATTCTAATATTACTTCTATTACTAATTTCCTACTCGATCCCAACCTTTCGACCAAATCCCATATAGACTATACTATTCAAACGTTTAAGTAAAGCAGCTATACACCCTGCTAAATCAACTTCCTCCCTAACTGGCATGAACAAAAATTGTCGATAAATATATTAGGAAGCTGCAGATGATAACCCACTTTTCCACAATAATCAATCAAGTTTTGCTCTCGTGACATAAATCTACGAGTTTCCTCTCTTTTCAACACTAACTAAACGTATGATTAGAAGTACCCCCAGCCCCCGGATATCCTGGCATTATCCCTTCCTTTGATTAAAAAGCATGTCGATTGGTGGTGCCTGCCTATCCCCGAACACCACAGGGATGGTTCCTATAGTCTTAAGAGAAGTTGGGATAGATACTCCCTATTAATGTTGCTACCATCAAAAACAAGCTATCCTTTCCTCCAATAAACTCGAGATTAGAATAGCTTTTTTATGAAAGGAAAATTATCAATATCCTTGGTAATCTCACTTAGTTTTTAGCACTTTGTCATCTTTCAATCAATCGTAAAATATAATATCTAATCTATCCATTATTTCTATTACTTCAATTACAAGTTCATTTTCATCTTTATTATTTAACCTCGTAAGTAAGTCTTCTAATTTTCTTTCTACCTCTGACTTTAGTAGCGACTTGTCCTTAGACAAATAATTCTTTAGGTTCCTCTTTACTTTATTTCGTCTATAATTTAAAAGGCACTTATTAAAAGCAACTTTAATATCCGCTGTTTCAATAGCCCCGTGACAAGAGGCACATAGCGTCACAAGATTATCTTTATGATGAACCCCACCCAAATTACGAGGTATTTTATGATGGACATGCAAATCAGTTTCTCTTTCACATGTCACACACTTCCATCCATCTCGCTCTTTTACTTCCTTTTTAAGTGATTCATTAAATGGTATATTCCATAAATTAAGGAATTTTACCCTGCCTCCTGTTTCCTTAAATCGATCTAACACTTCGAGATGAGGTAAAATTATCATTTCAACAATACTCATGATAGATTCAGCTGCTTCATCTGAGTTAGATAATGTTGAGTTATTATCCTCTTCATCCATATCTTTATTTTCAACAAACAAAATCTGTGATAAGTCGGAAGTATATTCTAGTAAAAAATCTCGTTCTACTCCTATTGCTTTTCTTAATATTTCCTTTGATTGATCATAGAACTCCTTTAAACTTAAATTTTGCCAATCACGAATTTTATTTTTTAGAGACTTTGGAATATGCTTTCTCCATAACTCCTTTTCCTCTCTATCCTCAAAATCTCCTACTGGTGTTAAAGCACCATGTTTATACTTATTAACTAGCCTTACGGGATCAATAATTAAATCACCTTTAGGCCTGTATTCAGTTACATTTTCAGTTTTATCTTCAATCTCTTCTAATGCATCCAACTCATCTATTATTTGAATTAAATCGTCCTCAGAATAAAATTTGGAAAGTTCATTTTCATTAATATCTGCTACATCTATGAATAGGTTAGGTATTTCAGTTATTTTATTTTTCTCAATTCTTTCTAGTATGGACTCAATTAAATATCTACTATAATTACTTATTTTATCCAATTAATCTCCCCATGCTCCTTTACGCTTTAGTATCTATACTCTTTCAAATTAAATCCATCCCACCAACTCTTTTTAAGTAAGAAATATAGTGTACTTTTAAAAAACTTAAAAACTCTTCTGATTTTAAGTTACTTTGATTGTCTTGAAAGATAGTTAAAAATACAGCGTCACTATTATTTAGCTTAATTCTTGTGTCATCTCCGTTAAAATCCCCATAGGTAATACCTTACGACATAACAACCTGCTCAGTTAAATCTCCTTTTAAGTGATCCATCGCAATACTTAATGATTTTGGATTCCAGTCGATTTGCATCCACCTTTTGTTTCGATTTTTATTTGGCACATAAAGGCTTATTCTATTGGGCCTTTTAATGGTTGGTTGTTTTATTATCACATCTTCAAATTTCCCCGTGACCAAATCAATAAAAGCGTCAGCTAGTATTTTTGTTTCCATCGTCTAATCCTCCAAACCTTTCTATTATGTCTTCCACGAAAATCTTCCCCCTGTTACAACAATGACTACAAACACAATTCCTCTTTAGATAGACATACTAATTGAATAGACTCATATACTTCTTCTATTTTCCCCTTATACATCTGAATAAGAGGGTTAATGATGATTTCGTTGACTGACTCCTGATTAAGGATGGCATCCAGTGGCAGGAAGTAATTTACGATGGTTGTTAATTGAGAATGTTCGGTTATGATAAAGTTTAGAGTGTTCTGCGAAGTTTGTGGATCCTTCATGCCAGCCAGCACTATATATTCATTGGTTTTGCTAACAGTCTGCTCCTTATCCATTTCTATGTATAAGCAGGAAATAAGCGGAACTTTATTAGGCAATAACACCACAGGGCTCATCAAAGAGGATATTAATGCCTAAATGCCTACAGCATGTCTGAAGAATTTAAGTAGAGTACGACAGAGAGGATAATAAACTTATTAGCCAGAACTAAATACTCTAAAGCCGCTAAAATTTTTGTCTATCTTCTTTAGGAACTAAAACTTGTAACATAGACTGCAAAACGAATATTTCATCATCCTTTTTCTTCAGTTTTTCCAAATAAATTTTACGCGCAATTAAAAATCCAAAAATGCCAGCAACCACCACATGTCTTAAAAACTGAAAAAACTCATTATCCAATAATGCCACTATTCCGCTCTCCTTATTCGGATTTACATTTGTACTGTTACCTAGTAAATCCTAAGTCTGTCCATTTCACCAAAATGATTCTGCATCGAAAATTGTAGTAGAATGAGTCGCATTCCCATTCTTTTTCCACTTATTAATCTTCGTAACGGAGATTCCAACCCTTTTCAACAGTATTATATTGACGAATGAGTTGCCCCTCTAATTTTTTTGCTTCTTCAACGGAAGAACAAACCTTTAAAGTTACAGTTAGTTGGTCTCGGTATTGATAAAGTTCAGGTTTACAGTTTCCGGCCCCTCTCCAATGTTCCTGTAATCTTTTACGAAGACCACGGGTACTTTGTCCTTCTCTATTCTCGATAGCCCGGCCTACATACATGACTTTCCCATTAAGCTTCATTATGTACACACCAATTTCATTTGGAGCAGTATTTTTTACAAATTCAAAACTATTAACCTTACTTACCTGTTTTACAGCTGCAGAGACCAAAGAACTAAAAAAACTCAATAATAACACTTCTTTCTATGAATTTTTAGGTATTTCTTACCAACTATTTTAACATTGATAGAAAATATATCCATATTTTTAATAAAATTCTATATTCATGTACCGGCGTACTGGAATGGTTTCTCCTTCTCAACATGGATATTCTTATATAGATATATATATTAAAAAAGAGAAGTGGGCTAACACTTCTCCATGCAACTGCTACCGTCATTTTAGGTGTACCATTGCTTGAACGTTTTTCAAATGATAAATACTCACGCGTAATCCCCTTCAGAACCTCTCGAAGAATTTCATGAAATGTTCCCAGGGTTTCATCCCCTTTCCGAAATGGAAAGAAGCTTACAATCCACCACCCAATGATATTCAGTTGCAGCTTCATTCTGTTATTAAGTGACTATCTACAAGCCTATCAATCTCCAACAAAACCTGGGGCGTGACAGGTACCGATTTATAATGATGCGTGAGAACCGTCCCCACGCATCACGTTTAGTTGACCTGCGGCAAAAGAACAATAAATTCTGTCCCCTTATTTTTTTCACTTTTCACTTGTACTTTGCCTTTAAAGGAACGGATAATTTGAAAACTTACCATCATACCTAGGCCTGTCCCATTTTCCTTTAAAGAATAAAACGGAGTTCCAAGCCTATCCATTTGCATTTTTGTCATTCCAATTCCTTGGTCCTTAATGATAATCTTTATAAATCCATCACTAGTCGTAGTACATGTAATCCAAACAACTCCGCCACTCGGCATAGACTCTATGGCATTTTTCAAAATATTAATGAAGCACTGGTTCAATTTTTGAGAATCTCCATAAATCCAACTGCCTTCAAGAAAATCTGTTTTAATCTCAACATTATGGCTCAGGCTGTAACTTTGAATCATTTTTACTACACGTTCTAACTGAGAACCTACTTCGATTCTATCGTTGTTAATGATGGAGGGTTTTCCAAAAGATAAAAAATCATTAATAATGTCATTTGCACGATCCAATTCTTCAATTGAGATTTGGATATACTCCTTCTTCTCATTGGACAAATCAGGCTCGTTTAAAAGTTGCAGAAAGCCACGAGTAACCTGCATCGGATTTCTAATTTCATGTGCGAAAACACTTGTTAACTCACTTATAACCCGTAATTTCTCCGAGTTTAGCACGTCTAATCGCAGCTGGTGAATATCCCTGATCGCTTCAATAAGGATCGTTAGGGACCAAATAACGACCGCTACAAAAATAAGCTGAATCATCTGTACTTTAAGATGATCTATAGAAAATCCTCTTAAAATACCAAAAAGAGCAAGTCCAATTAGACAATAATAAAAAGCAAGTCCAACCGCAATTTTAGCCCTTTTATCTTTGTTTGAACTGGCGAACGCTTTTTGAAAGAAAAAAATAACAGGCAGTGATAATAATAAGACAAGAACAGTATTATAAAATCCAATACTGATTCCAAAATAAAGTCGATAAAGGATAATAATAGCCGATAGGAAGATGGCTGAACCAAATCGCCCGTAAAGGCTTCCAAATAATAGAGGAATAACTCTTAAATCCAAACGAGCATTTTCACCAAAGCTGGCCGGGAATGACATGCAAAAAAATATGGATATTCCCCACAATATGGTCATGATCATTTTTTTATTTTTATCACTAATTACCCTCTCGGTAATAAATGTATAGTAAATAAATATAGGTATTACAATAAGTGTTAGTTGCAGTAAAAAATCCTTTATGATACTCATCTAAGTTACCTTTCATATTCTCTTCTATATGTTAAAAGAAGCATTTGCTCATCAACATTTTGAACTCACAGAATAGTATACCATTCATGTTGAATACTTATTTAATGTCTTCCTAGCAAAATCCTCTTATGCTCTCCATAAATCTAGTATACCGAAGATAGGATGGTAAATGGTATATATATCCATAACAACTACCCTTCTTTTGAAAAAATTTTTTCTAGTTGACTCCAAGTGCAGCAAATACCCAATAAAACTACAGCAAGCGCCAGGTCCCTACTATCTCTCGAATTAATTAAACGTTTGTGTAGATTCATTATAAACGTTATGCAATCAAGCTTTTCGAACAAAATGTAGTAAAAAGAATGGCGCAAGCTGTAATAATACTGTTGCCCATTCTTCCTTTTTCTACAAATTCTATTTTTATTTTCTTAAAACATACAGCACTCGGCTTTTTCTTTTAACATTCTCCTTCAATTAAACGTTTAGTTAAATTGGGAATAAACCTTGATGAATCTAAGAAAAAACATTATATGGCTGTAAAAAAATTGCTGAAGAATCGTTTGAATTTTTTATCACTCAGCCAACATTCTTCTATAAATATTATTAATCGATAAATACTGGCCTATTTCTACCAACTTACGTTTCAACCAAACGTTTGATTGAAAATGGTCAAAACCGCTACATTGCTCACTTTTTCTTGTAAGTCTTTAAAATAAATGTCGAGATTCCCAATCAGTTATTGGACCTTCTCCGCTGAGGCCGAGATCGTTCTTCCCATTCAATTGATTTTAAAACCTATCAACCTCTTAAAATTAATAAACATAAAAAAAAGGAGAGATTTAACCCTCCCCTGCTAATTTTATGCTTGATCGCTTTTAATTTTACAATTTGCTTACATCAAGATAACCTCTTACAGTCCATGCACCATCTACTAAAAAGGTTAATCACCCCAAGTCGCTTTCTTAGCTGATGCTAAATTCCCTTGGTCTGGTTCATACACATTACTTGGAATGATTCCAGTAGCTGCAATCGTCACTTCTCCACTAGTCTTTAATAAATTAAAAAGCTCTGAAAAGTCTTTGCGACTAAAATATAAATTCCAACTATCACCAAACTCACCATCAAAGGGGGTAATATCTACGGAGAAATATTCACTTTCCGCATCTGAAAACCCATAATTATAGTATGTATCCAACTCCGCGGTTCCTAAAATAGCAAAATCCTTATCTAAATTATTCTCCATATCAAATTGAACATCTTTCGCTGTAAGGGTAATTCCATTTTCGCTCATATAGGATTGGAAAACTTCTTCATAAGACACCTCGGCGGGAGCATCTTCTTCAGCAGCAACTTCCTGATCTGAATTGGCCACAACCGCATCACTGGAGGCTTCTTCCGTTGTGGTTGCTGTGTCCGCTGCTGAATCATAGCTTACATCCTCATCCGTACTATCATTTGTTTTGGTTTCGTTAGATGTTTGGGCAACTGCTGGTTTGGTACTCCCTTTATCTTGAAGGGCATAATCTTGCAATGTAAATAAACCCAGGTTAATGCTGCCATAAACTACAAGAAGTCCTAGTGCAATAAAGACACCCTTCCAACTTGATCCGCCTTGTTTTTCAATCTCCTTGCGTTGAGTTTCAGGATTATGAGGGTTGACAGCTTTAATCTTTTGAATCTTTTTCTTGGCATTCTGGGAATAAAAGTAGTTTCCAGAACTACCTAAAGAAAAGGCCAGCCCAATGGAAATGGCATAATTCAATTTATCAGCAATGGAGGTATCTAAAAACAAGGTAAGAATATCAATTAAAATGAAAATACCAAGCGTAATAAAGATTACCTTGTACATTTTTCGATAACCGACCCAAAATAAACCGGCAAAAAAGGCTGCCCAGTTCCAACTCCGATTATTTTTGGCTGTCTTCCATTTGTTTAAATAAAAGTCCGACTTCTGCCCCACAAACAGCTTGAGTTCCTCATCCTCTCCAAGACCAAGACCAACTGGTTGATGTCCTGATGATTCAGGTATGAGAGAGGATCCGCAACTCCCGCAAAATTTAGCTCCATCAGGATTCGCATTTCCACAATTTGTACAATACATGTTACACCTCTTAGTTAATTTTCTTTTCACCTATTAAAGTCGTGACTTACTTAACGAACTGACTCTCCTTCCATTTTTTGACCTTACCTATTAATAGATTAATCATCGATGTTGCAGGGTCAGCCTAATGAATCTAATCACCTACCATAAAATAGTTCGAAAATCTAATAATATCATTCTAATATAATCAAATGGGATAAACTAGTACCTTTTACATAAAATTCTAACAATACTTCTATTACTAATTTCCTACTAAATCACAACCTTTCGACCATACTCCATATAGGCTATACTATTCAAACGTTTGGTTAAAACTGTTGAAAGTACCGGTCTATCCACATCCGCTTCTACTCTTAAGAGAGAACATTGTCGTGAGCCACATAGGAAATACTCCTATAAAAACTGAACTCTCCCCAAAATTTTTAAAGATAGACACAATCCTGCAAATTCCCCAACCCTTCAACACTAACCAAACGTTTGATTAGAAGTCCCCTCAACCCGCAGATATCCTGGAATTATTCCTCCTAATGATTGAAAAGCATGTCGAATGGTAGTGCCTATCCACATATCTCCAACCTACCTCCTCACTCTTCCCCCGCAGTAAGATCAGGTGTAAACCCAAGTGGAATAGGTCTGCCATCAGGAACCGATTCAGTTAATGGCCTATGTTTTAGTACAGGCTTTTGCTTCCAAGATATGTATTAACATCCTTTATGATCAGTAACGATTCATTTTCCCAATTCTTCAGAATCCCCACAATATAGTTCAGCTTGCACTTGTTATTGGCACAGGCAATCTTCATGGCCATTAAGACGAGTTCTTTCGGTTGTAGAAATCTAGAATCATCTAACCACCACAACAACTGCTCTTTTGCATTCATATTCGTAAATCCAAATCCATTCGCATCCCAAAACTCCACAATTTCTTTTCCATCTTTACTCGGTAAGAGATCCTCTTCGTCTAAAAGGTTCTCTCTATTCAGTGGAAAAGCTTTTTGTTGTTTTTCTTTTTTATTTTCTTTTTCTTTTTCTTTTTCTTTTTCTTTTTGCCCACTTATCGTATAACGAGTCGTGAACGGGTCGTCATGCTCTTCATATGGAGTGATAGAGGAATCATTTTCACAGCTATCTTCCTGATCGATCCTTAACTCTTCTGATGGATAGAAGGATTCATAAAGGCTGCGAATTTCTTGATTACGGATGGATTCAAAAGCATATGCAATCAGCGAGCGGTCCTCGACTTTTTTTAATTCGGCATAGATACAATCCATCACCGGTTTCCCGCCTTTAACCAAGTTATCTTTCCCCCAGCTTTTAATGGCGAGTTCTCTTGTTTCAGGATTGTAACGTATCAGCTTATGATGTTGGATGAACCGTTCCATTAACGAATGAACACTCTCTATCGAAAAGCCCAAATCAAAGGCCATCTGTTTTTTAGTAATTTTATAGATGCCAATTTGCTTTGTTTGTGGATTGGTCAGCAAATACAGATAAAAGTACTTATCCTCCACAGACATCTCCTCAGAGACAATAGGATCCTTCCAAAAATCAGTACGCACCATTCGGTATTTAGCCATCAACAACCATATCCCTTCATCTACAAAAATACCTTCAAAATTCATATATAGTTTTAGGTTGAAAAAGGACAGGATAATTTCTATAAAAATGTGAATGACTTATGACAAATTAATGAAGAGTGAAATGAACGCACATTAAAAGAAGCTGAGAAAAAAATAATGGGTTCCGATACGGGGTGCAAAAAGGCAAATCACATTAAGTTTTCTAGCGTGAATTTGCATAAGAATTCACGCCTTTATTTTTATTGATATATCAACAATCTACCTGATTTTATCTCCATTTCTCTTGAGAATTCACATCACTTTTCTTGAGGGTGACAATACTTATTGTTCAGTGAGAATATTTGTGTGAAAATAGTTGTGAAATAATGTGCGAAATGGCTATAAAACGTTAGGGGAGGTATAACAATGAATTTTATCTCAGGAGGGTATTACATCATTACTCCCATTGAGAGAGCTGATTATATGGATAAAGAGTTAATTCCAGAAACCATCTTGTCAGTTAGCGAGTGTATTTGTGACTTTCACCCTGAAACAACTGTTTTGTGGGGTGGCTCAAATGAAGAAAAACGTAAATACGCTCAACAATTAAATATTTCTCAAGGCACCTATAAAGAAATAGAAAAATGGGTTGAAGATAAGCTTGAAGAAGGAATTTTTGGATTTCCACAGGTATTTACCACGATTGAACTAGCTAGGGAATTCCTAGCTAAATTTCTTTGCCATTTATCGAATACTAAAATTATCGGGATTGGATTACTTGAAGAGTATATAGAAGAATTTATCGAATATGAAGAGTCTCAAAACAAAGAAGAAGAAAACCAATACGGCATAGAAAAATTATTATTACGCAGAAGTCCCATTGAAGTAAAAGATTCAAAAATGATGGGCTATGAAGTGCTTGGTTTTGAGTACGGGTCATTTCACTCTTATTTGTGTAATGGCTTAGAAAAAGATTTTGATGAACATTTTAAATTCACTTTGAATCAAAATGGTTTTATACCTTCACTTGAAGACGCTTCTCGCTATTGTGATTATAGTAATGATGAAGATTTGGGAACTGAACCTGTTTTATGGCTTCCTTGGGTGATATTTGAATACAGTAAATAAAAAGCATTGGAATCTGTTGATTCCAATGCTTTTTTGTATGTGATTATTACTGTGATTATATAGGAGAAATCATATGCGAATTGATATGATTTTTCCTATGCTTACACCTCAAAATGGAACCCGTTAAGAAAAAATCAGCTTCCTTTTGTTTGGAGATTACGTATTAATTTTCCTCCCTATTTCGAGGTATGATATTAAACATGCCTCCTAAGTCTGGAATAATATCACAATCAGGAAATTGCTTTTGGAGTTTTTTAAATGTTTTTTTTCTCCTAATTTCCCTATCAACTTCTGCCTTTGCAATTCTTTTCAGGGTTTCTTCCTTTGTCTCCCCTGCTTCGATAAAGTCATATAGCGGAATATAAATGAAATTTTTCTTATCTCCTGGTTTCATAGAATCACCTTCCTCCGCTAGTATTTAGACAGAGGAGGTAAAAATTCCTTGTGGCAACTTTGTAAACATTACATTTACTACAAATTATTTACATCGACTGGATCTTTTATAGACACATTTAATTTCTATAAACCCCAATGTCTTGGTTCAGTAACAGATAACCCACGAAAATGGAGCACAAGAACTGTCCCCATGAACCATAAATCACTAGAAAAACTACTCAAACCGTAAAAATCACTTTCAAAATGCCGTTTTGATGGCAAAAAAGAGTGTTTGGCATCAAAAATGCCTCCAAATGTGATTTGGGGGCGTTCGATTTAAACTTTGAAACCCGCTATCTTTGAGGTGCTGGAATTATACCAAAAGGGTGGATAAAGTTATGGATCTAAAATCAGGATCAATTGATGGGTTTGAACAGTTTTCTCAGTTTGCAAGTCTTAAAGAGTTTAATACGCATATGGAGAGGTGGTTCCTCCAACACAAGGGGGATTTCTCGAAAGGAGAATTAATCGGCTTAAAGCGGTTGGTTCGTTTTTCCGCAAAGATTCCTGGAATTTGCAATGCAAAAATCGGAACGATCTTAAAAGCGATTCATGCCGAATACCACGAGAATGGAATCTCTCGCTCTACCTTCAAACGAATGATTCTAAAAGCAAAGGAATGGGGAATCATCACCGTCTTTGAAACAGAACGAAAAAACGGCTCACAGTCTAGTAATTTGTATCGTTTTAATCGATTTCCTACAAATGAACCACCCAAAGTGGAAATTATGGACCACCCTAAAGAAACTAATAACCTTTTAAAAACTGAAAAAGATCAAAAGATAAAAGAACGTAAAGAAGAACGGTCTGAATTAGATTATACCTTTGTGAGTGACCGAGTCCCGCAGCCATTTGTCCAGCTGGTAAAATGCTACTTTCCTGAGGCAAAGACCATCGAAGAATACTGGAGAACGGCACGAACCACGGCCTATCAGAATCTTATGGAGAATGACCATGATTTAATTCTGGAAGTTGCCATCCAATCCTTCAAGCAGCTGATTCGCAAACTCAAATTCAACAGCAACATTAAGAATCCATTTGCTTATTATTATGGAATCACTGACAAAAAGTTTCGCCGGCATTATACCCAGAACTTCTACGAACAGTATAACTTGACATATAAAGAGATTATTTTTGGCGAGGGACTGAATTTAGAATGAGTGAGTGATCGACCTCTGAAGTAAAAACAGACGAAATAACTAGCTATTTATAACTTGAAGAGGATAGAGTACGTTTTGGAGATTACCTATAGGAGCATAATCATTTGAGAATGTTTCAGGTGGATCTACAAATGTACAAGTATTCTTTGGTGCAACAGTAGAAAAAATACAATAATAGATGATTACATACTATTTAATGATGGAGCCATTACCCTTTGTAATGGCCCTGCTATTATTAATAAGTGATAGCCATCCAAAAAATTTATTAAACTCGAGACCTAATCCGAAAAAAGGCACGCATAAAATGAGTTTGCTTGATAGGGCACGGAGTGTTTTCCTTGTCCTCTTAGAATCAATCTTTAAATAAATTCTCCCATCCCATTTGAAAGCCTCTCTCAACACAAACTGTTGATTAAAGCAGGATCAAATTATTGCTTCCTAGGAATAATCATCCAACTCACTCAGCTTATCAATGCCGAGGAACTCTTTTTCAAGCTCTCTCATTGTTTCTTTCCGTTCCCTTTCCTTTTCTGCTTCTGCACGTCTTATTCTTCTCTTTGTTTCTTTCTTTGTAGCGCCTGCCTCAACCAATCCCAACATAGGGATATAAACAAAGGATTTCACTTTTCCGGGCTTCATATAATCACCTTCCTTACCTATAGCTTATATAAAAAACTTCAAAATCCTTGTGACAATTTTAAAGAATAAAAAAAGACGAGAGTATTCTGCCCACCCCGACCTTTAAGGCACCTGCCATTGCTGCTTTGATACCAAAGTCAGCCCCTATTCTCAGGGCTGTTTCAACAACTTCTTCACCCTTAATTCCCTCTCCGTTCCAAACTTTAGTAGCGGTCTCTATCCCGGCACCAATAGCTGTACCTTGGATGGCTGCATATCCGGCTTGTTTACAAATACCAACGGCTAAATCTTTTGTTTTATACTCATTCCAATTCAAATCTTCCCATTTACCACCTTGGGCCTCCCGCTGTAAGTCCTTCGCCTTCTTTTTTCATCAGTTTTCTACAAAATTCACCATGTTGTAACACTATTATACAAAATTACCTAAATTCTCCACATATAACCTAAAAATGAGACGCTTACGCGTTCCACTTTGGAATTTCTTATATGTTAATTTTTCAATAGAGTCATATGAATGGAGATATTCTTAATCATGGGAAAAAAAGTTGTAGCGAAGATTCATAAACTTATAGAAGAGAAAAACATCTCAATGAGAGAATTATCCCGCAAGACAGATGTTCGCGCCGAAGCCTTGAATGAATTAGCGAACCAGCAAAGAAGAAATATTAACTTTGGCCATATAGAGCGAATTGCGGAAGCTCTTGATATAAATGATATCCGTAAAATTATTACTTTAGAAGATACGGATGAGGATGATTAAGCAGCTTTATATAACCAGCTCATAGAAAATTCTCCAAATGATAGCTCAAAGAATTTCCATTGGAACTTTTTTGATATTCCATCACCTTGATCCCTCAGATTAACATCACTGCACGAACCCGTCGATTAGAAGTAGTATATAAAATCTAAGTAGATACCACTTATGCATATCAAGAGCTATTTCCCTTCTTTTGCTCACCCCTTCAAGAATAGTTCATTGATCTTTTCATATTTTAATAGACCCAAAGAAACTTATATTTGCCTCCTATTTTTAGGTCAATAGGATTAGAATAATATTCAAAAATGAAAGCGTTTTAATGGGATAAGTTGTGATTAATAACTAACAGCTTATTACTTTAAATATAATGTCTACACCACTAAAAGTGATCAAAATTTAGTAAAGGAGTTTAAATGAAAGGTAAGGGTCAAAATTAGTGGTACGCAAGGATGGAATTATCATTAAAGGGAGGTCAAAGGTCGTATTGAGAAAAAATCAAATTAAACTAAATATGGGAGTTGAAACTATTTGATGATCGAACAAAAATATAATATTAATTCAGATTTTATGTATATGGTTGGGCACTATGATCGGAATGCTAAATTGTGTACACTCGTTATTGAATTAAATAGAAGATTTGTTGTAGACAGATCGCCCTTGGAGATCCTTAATGACAGTATTAGGTGTATTGGTTTCAATTTAAAAGGAGCAATGGAAACTTCCAAGTGGCTCCTTGGTGATAAGCATATGTGTCCGGTTATGGTTAATCCTATATATAAAATTTGTGTATTCCCTGATAAATCTGCCAAACATGACAATACCATCTGGTTTAATCCTACTCATATACTAAGAACAAATACATTAAATGGAAAAGCAAAGGTAGAGTTTACGAATGGGTTGATTATTATTATTCCTTCGAAACTTTATTCTTTTAATCATAAATTGCAAACAGCTGAGCAATTTAAGAAAATGACAGTCGGTATAGAAAATAACACCATTTCCTTTAAGCAAGATCCTAAAAAAGGTGCATGACTTAATACATAATATTTTAAAGATTAGAGGCTATTTATAAATATTGATGAGCAAATACATCAATTATTATTGAATTATATAAAAGAACGTTTCGCTCTTACCGTAAAGATAAAAGCTTTGCATAGTTAAATTCAGGTGACCTATGCCAAATTAAGCAAAAGAGCAACAGCAAACATCTATCAGCATTAATAGTTTGATGCCAGGACCCCCTATGCCATTGGGGGTCTTAGCTATGTCCCATCATGAGCGGAACAATTCTAAAAGTGTAAAGCCCCCCATGAACCACAGTTGAAATGACAAGTACCGACTAGTATCTAGTAATTTCTCCTCTAATTAACGTTTGGTTAAATAGGCTCCATGCCTTGGGAAATATGCACTCTTACCAGTTAGCACTTAAAAAAGTTGTTGAAATATGGGATAAGATTGATGGCTTAGCACTGATTCAGCACAATACGACGCATTTTCGAGCAAATTCCCTATGTGCTATACTGTTCAAACGTTTGTTTAATATGACTGAAAGTGGCACTATATAAACAATCTCCCGAACCAGCATGAAAAAGATTGTCGTGAACCAAATCGGAATTTATCTTACTATAACCTAACTTTCTAGCAAATTAGTTAAGATTCTCATTAAGTGACACCATTCAATAAATTTCCTCTCTTTTCAACACTAACTAAACGTTTAATTAGAAGACCCCCTATCATGCTCCATTCCTCATTTTATCCATACATCTACTAAAAAGGTTGTCGAGAACTGTACCTACTGACCCAATAAATCGCTAATATAAATAACGGAACCGGTAGAGTTACCTATAATTAAATCATTGACCTATCAAAGAATATAGTCTGATAATTGCCGTTCCTTTTAATTACCCGTTTTTTCTTAAATTCTGTTTTCATCCGATGTCCACCTCCCAATATTTTCTGCCAAAATAATGAAACAGCCCACCCCTATTTCAAGATAGGAGTGGGCTCTAAGCGTTTAATACCCTAAAAAAAACTAAAATGATTTTTTCGCTTGGACGAAGGGCTATAGCAAATTGTCCAGATTTTCAATGCCAGGAAATTCTTTTTCAAGTTCTCTCATATGTTCTTGCATTTGTATGTCCTTCTCTGCTCTTACTCGTTTAATTCTTCTCATTGTTTCTTTCTTTGTAGGGCCTACTTCAATCATTCCCAAGTACTGGGTATAAATAAATGATTTCATTTCTCCTTGTTTCATCTGATCACCGTCCTCCCCTATAAGTTATAGAGGAAATAAGAAATCCCTTGTGACAAATATATGAAATATTTAACTCCGGGCGTGACAGGCACCGGTTTTCTAAGATTCCAGTACTAATTTTTCAATTGCATAGGCTACTCCATCTTCATTATTGGATAAAGTATGGAACTGGGCCGCTTCTTTAACGACAGATACTGCATTAGCCATTGCCACTCCACAGCCAGCATACTCAATCATACTTAGATCATTTTCCCCATCACCGATGCAGATGACCTCTTCCTGTTTAATCAAAAGTTTTTCTGCAAGTTGTTTGACTGCATTTCCTTTACTGACACGTGGGTCAAGGATTTCTAAAAAGAACGGGGTACTTTTAACAAACGTATATTTTTCCCAGAATATTGGAGGAATGTTTATCATAATCGTATTCAAACGTTCCGGTTCATCAATAAACATTACTTTTGGAACAAGCATGTCCTTTGGCACTTCATCAATTGGTATATAATGGAGTGGAATTTGATTGATATGAGCTTCATGAATGGTGTATCGGTTTATCTCTCGATTAGGCGTATAAAGATTTTCGGTATCAAAAAAATGAAGCGGTGAATGGAGCTTTAGGCTTAATTCGTGTAATTCCTTTAAGTCTTTATATGTTAAGGTAATTTGGGATTCTACATCCTTAGTGTATGTATTTTGCACAAGAGCGCCATTAAAGGTAATCGCATAATCATCATCATCATTTAATTTCAATTCTTCAATAATTGATTGGACACCCACGATTGGCCTCCCTGTACAGATGACCACCTTCACCCCTTTTGCTTTAGCAGCTTGAATGGCGTCATTAACTTCCTTGGTAATTTCTCTTCGATCATTCATTAGCGTTCCATCAATATCAATTGCGACTAATTTATACAAATCCAGTCCTCCTCTTGGTGTTTGAATAATGCATATAACTATATTACTTGAAGGTTAATTAGTAATCCATACACAGGTGGATTTGTCCTGTCAGCCTGCAAATTTCCTCGCCATCTAATTAAGTGACATATTAGGATGCCCTATACGGGATAACTGTCATTTTGGGGCATCCATTTATCCACCTATATGAACTGGGGCGTATAATGGGTTTATCCCCCTGAAGCTGTTGAGTGGTTACATCGCTATACCGTTTGGTTCACCTTGTTTGGGGTTATTTCGGATCGTGGTAGGCACCGGCTTTTGACGGCGTAGGGTGGTTTTCTCGTTTTTCTAGGACGTTTCCCGAAACAAAAAGAAGCGTAACAACTAACCACCCCAATAATATTCATCTGCAACTTCATTCTAAATTTTATATGTATCTAAAAGCCTATCAATCTTCGACAAATATCGGGGCGTGACAGGCACGAATAAAATAAGTTGATATAATTACATCAACTATAGTTACTAAAAGGTGGTGCAAGGATGAGATTAATCATGTATTGTAACAAGATTTATTGTGATAGCCCGCTTCCATTGCCGCTGGGCTATTCCATCCGAAGTTTTCAACCAGAAGATGAAACGACTTGGGCTAAAATTGAAACTCTTGCTGGGGAATTTGCAAACGAAAATGATGCCCTACAACGGTTCCACAAAGAGTTTCACGGATACCTGGCCGACCTCCAACAGCGCTGTTTTTTCCTGCAAAACCCTGAGGGAGAGGCGATTGGGACGATCATGGCCTGGTACGGGGAGTATGAAGGCCGCAGGATTGGACGAATTCACTGGGTGGGGGTCATCCCGGATTATCAAGGGAAAAAGCTAGCCAAACCGATGGTAACCTATGCCCTATCCCAAGTGAGCAAGTATCATCAAGAAGCTTATTTAACTACGCAAAAACAGAATGAACGAGCCATTCGTTTATATGAAAAAGTTGGATTTAAGGCGATCGAAACCACCTGAAGAAGGTGGTCTCGATGTTTTTTTCTGCCAAAATGAAAATATCTCGATTGTTAGATGACGAACAGTCGCTTGGAGCTACTAGAACCGTCCCCGTGGTCCCTCTCAATCTTCGCCAAAATTCGGGTCGTGACAGGCATGGTATTCAATGGTGTTTTCCCGTTATCTAATCAGAGAAAAAGGAGTAATTTCATAGCTTATGATGCAGATGCAGTAAAATTAGGATTATTATTTGAGGCGTATAAGAAGAGCTAACCGATTAACTCAAGAGGATTTGGCTGTAGGGTGTGACATTAGCAGGAATGCCTTGTGTAGTATTGAAAGAGGCAACAGTATCCCCAGTTTACCCACCTTTTGTAAACTTGCCATCAACTTTGGGATGGAGCCATATGAACTTTTAAAAAAAATAGTAGAAAAAGGATTATTAGATATTATCTTCCTTTGAATTGATTAAGTTTAGTTAATTATTTATCTATTACTTACATCATGATGGATAGATCACTGGAATTCGAGGTTCAGACCTCCACCTCGACAGTAAAAAGGCTTTTAATCAAAATTAAGATTAAAAGCCTTTTTGGTTTATAAAGACGAAGAGAGTAATGTTTCTACGAAAACCTCATTAAGAGCAGTATAAGAATCGTTGTCCCTTTTATACCCTTATCTTACAAGGATCATTTTATATGTTCCCACTATTAAGCAGAGACCAACAACCAAAAAGGCCAAATTTGCTAGAGTATGTAAGAATGGTAGTAAATTTGAAAAGATTAGTAGCATGCCTCCTATTATCAAGCAGAAGATGCCAATTTTCATATTGAAGGATAGATTTCCCAAATTCCCCTTGCGTACATTTGCAACTACAATCAATACTAGAATAAGTCCAATTGCGTAAATCATTTTACTCCCGATTCCAAAAGTGGCAGGCATTCAAATGAACCATAGTTTGGAATGACAAAGACCGACTATTATCTAGTAATTTCTCCTCTAATCAAACGTTTGGTTAAATAAGCTCCATGCCTTGGAAATTATGCACTCTTCCCTCTCAGGGCTTAAAAAAGTTGTTGAAATGTGGAATAAGATTGATGGCTTAACACCGATTCAACACAATACGACGCACTTTCGACCAAATTCCCTATATGCTATACTACTCAAACGTTTGGTTAAAAAGGCTGAAAGTAGTGTTCTATACACAAATCTCGCGACTAGCAGGAAATAGATTATCATGAACAAAATCGGAATTTATCTTACTATAACCTAACTTTCTAGCAAATTAGTTAAAGTTCTAATTAAGTGACACCATTCAATAAATTTCTTGTCTTTTCAACACTAAACAAACGTTTGATTAAAAGGCCCCTTAACATGCACCACTCCTCATTTTATAACGGAAAGTATTTAAAAAAGTTGTCGAACCCTGAACTCAGTTGTGATCAGAACGTACACCAACACAATCCTTTTCCCTTTTTTCTTCCGGAGTCCCTACAAGTCTAATAGACGATTAATATTCATAAAACAAGGCTGCACTTCTTTTGGATTGTTAAACAAGTAGTAACTGCTCTAAGGATAGTATTCCGGTTTCCTTTAGATTTATTTGTATACTAGCCTTATTACTTCTGACCCCTCATACTCTATTTTAAATCCATGTTTTATCCAAAACCTCTTACATTTTTCATTTTCAGGATACAAAGAAATTGTTCTATTTTTATACATTTTTATGAAATCTATAATTATTATACTACCAATGCCTGTCCCTTTCTCAAACACCTCAAAATTATCAATTTCTATACTATCATCTCCATAAACTCCTCCAAAAGAAAAATCAATTAATGCAACGACTTCATCATTAATTTCTATCATCATTGGATTAACAGGAATTCCCCAACTTAATGTTAGATTTTTAGATTTTTTAAATTCATTTACTTTATCATCATTGCAGTTTATAAACTTCATTTTATCACCTCAAAAATATCATATATCCATTAAGGGGTTACGATGTTAGTTAACCATATTCTATACCTACTATAAATTTTAGTAGCATCTTTACCACGCAGTATTGGTCAACTAAGATTAAACCTGCCACTTATTCTAACCCATCGATACAAACATCTATTATTTCTAGAACTAACTTATTTCTTCTTTTATCCCTAAAGTAATCTACAATAAAAATAGCTAAAAACAAAATCCCCTCAATTAAAAAGGTAATAATATATAAGAAGTTAATATATATAGGATTTAGCTTCGTACCCTCGCTAGAGAAGGCTGCAAAGTTCCAAAAATCTCCCTTTGTAATTATCCAAACTACAAATGCAACAACAATCCCTAGTATAGTTTTATTTAATAGTTCTAATGGACCTTCTTCATTAATAGTTTTGAAATAAGCTTTAAGTAAAAGTAATTTCTTTTTATCACTTCTTGAATAAGTTTTTAATTTTGAGGCAACTTTTTCAAGATTCTTTAATAAATCATTTTCCTTTTCATCGTTCAATAAAAACTGCAATAGTTCATTACTTCCCTCTAAATTATCAAGCCAAATAAATAAAGAGGACCCAGTCTTCTTAGGTCTGCTGACACTTCGGAAGATAACAATTATGTAATAATTTAAGACTAGAAAAAATACTGTTACCGTTATATATCCATTAAAAAAGGGGAAAAAGGCCTCTACTATTATTAGGAGAAACCCTATTAATAATGGAAGTAAATACTTAGCTATAAACTTCATCCTTATGGGATTAAATCACCTCTACTTTTTTGGATTTACTCTCAATACCTCTAGTACAATTACGATTTCAAACATAATTAGTTTCATAACTTAAAACAAATTATTTTAATAGAGAAGGTCATCAGAACCGTCAACCTAAGGTGAAAAAAGTTTTCAGGAACTGTTGTTCAAATCAGTTCCAACAGATTCCTCCTTAATATTCAGCAATTCTTGTTAAAATAAAATAGCAGTGAAACTTGGTTCTCTACTCCTTTACATACTTTGCAGTTTTAAAACTTTTTTAAATTTCTACAAAATAGATTTTTTCCTGCCAAATACAATTCCAGCAAGCAGGACTTAACACCTAGTTTCCCCTCGACAAATTTTACCATTTTAAGACAATTGCACATTTTGGACTATTCATGTCTCTTACAAATTCTGCTATCATGTAATGATAGATTAGTAATTCAATCCAATTCGACAAATTAATGGAAGGTGAGAAAATGAATTTCAAGTCAACAGTGAAAAAGGGTTCTTTAATTGCAGCTCTTGGTTTAGGTCTTTCTGCGTTTGCTGCAGTTCCAGCAAATACGGCAGAGGCAGCAGGTAATAGTAATCCTCAGGCGCAAAAGTTAGTAGATTCATTAGAAGCATTGAACATTGATCAAGTTGATTATCTCTATGCTTATTTGCAATCCATTGATTTAAGTGACCAGGAGTTTAAGGGGATTCTCGCTAATACCCAGCGGGTCCGCAGCATTTTAAACGGAACAAAACTGGAGAACCTGACGAATGCACAAAAGGTTGAGGTGTCACGATTATTTCTTGATAGTGTGAAGCTAGCGCATCTTCAAGCTTCTGTAGTGGATGACAAAGGAAATCCGATTGATCTTTTATCCTATAAACCTGGAACAACAGGTCTAAATATTCAACTAAAGGATTTAAAAGGGAATGTATTAGCGACAATTAATCCGACGAAGGCGGATTTACACCCGCAAGCCATTCAAGCTAAACTCAACGCACTTGTAGCGGCGATTAAAGCGAAAGAACAGCTGGAGAAGTCAGGTACATTCGTGCCAATGCCTGCCGGTACGCTTCCTAACACAGCAACAGACAATCCTACTTATATCGCACTTGGCGGATTATTAATGCTGATGGGCGGTTTGGCAATTGTTCCTGCTGCGAGACTAGTACGTAAATCACAGGTTCCTGCAGAGGCATAAGTTTATGAGGAATAAAAAACGTAAAAAAAGGTGGATATGGGCGATCCTTAGCGTGCCCATCCTTATTTTCATGATAGGACTGGGTATTGTCCTCTATTTCGGATTTGACATGTCTAAGCAGACCGTTCTCCTTGCCCATACCGCGATCAAAGACTATGAACCGGATTTACCTGATAAAAAGTTTAATCAGGCGTGGTCATCGCTGCCTGAACCAGGCTCAAGTATAGGAGAATTACAGTTTACATCTTTAGGTTTAAACGTGCCGATTGTCCAAGGCACCCATGATAATGAATTAAAAAAAGGGGCAGGCCATTACGCGGGGAGTGCTTTGCCAGGTCAAGGCGGTAATGTGGTTCTTAGCGGTCATCGTGATACTGTATTTAGAAAGCTCGAGCATATCCAAAAAGGGGATAAGGTTACTTTCCAAACACCTTACGGTGAATTTGTCTATGAAACGACAGATACGAAGATTGTCCATGCGGATGATAAGAGTATTATAGTACCGACTGACTACGAAACCCTTACATTAACCACCTGCTATCCCTTTAACTTTATTGGGGATGCACCTGATCGTTTTATTGTCTATACAAAGCTTATTTCCAAACCTGACCTGTCAAAAGAAATTAATGGTTAGTTGAAAAACACCAGAAGATATTTATATTAAAAGATAGATTGCTTTATTAAAGCTTCTGTCTTTTTTTATTTTTTCGGTCCCATCATGCAAGGAATGAATTAAAAGCAATCAATTTTCGACATATATCGGGCTTTGACATGTATTTGGCAAACAAAAAGTGCATATAACGGCAACTAAAAATGTAACCACTCATCAACGTTATTGCTAGTTTTGTAATAATGATTCTTTATAGCGATGACTGTCGCCGTTGAATACCACCAGATGAGAGTGGTGAATCAGTCGGTCAATGACTGCCTCTGTCAAGATTGGATCTCCAAAAACGTGGTTCCATTGACCGAATGTAACCGTCAAGTAGAAATCAACAGTTTTTAATAAATAAGATTAAACAGTTTTCATCAATTAAGATTCAACACCTTGATTATTAAATAATGCCTTTCTGTATTTCATTCTTATGCTGTCTTGATCTTCGCTGAAAGTCAAAATTTCACTCCGATGTAGAAGACGATCCAATATCGCTGTCGTAAGTGTCGCATCCCCAAGGAACTTTCCCCATTCTCCAGGCCCTTTATTGGATGTAAGGATAAATGCAGCTTTGTCATACATTTCATAAATAAACTGGAAGAATAAATGGGCATCCTGCGGTTCATATGCAATATACATGACGTCATCGATGATAATCAGATCAGATTTGGTGATACGGTTGTACCTCGTCTTAGATTTATTGAGATACTCTCTTGTTTTCAATACATAAATCAAACGATCCATTGATATAAATGAAACCTGGTATCCACGCTCAATAGCGTGAATACCTAGGGCAGTTGACAGATGAGTCTTGCCGACTCCCGTTGGTCCCATCATAATTAAGGTAAAATACTCATCTACCCATGATAATTGTTTTAATATATTTAGTTGTTTTTCTCCAATCGCTGTCTGTTCTTCAAGGCGAAGGTTCTCAAATGTCAAAGCGTCTGGAAACTCTGCCCACTTCATTAGTATTTCACTGTTTTTCCTTTCTCTACACCGCATTTCATGACTAAGAAACTCATGGATGAATTCATGATATGTCCATCCCTTTGCTTCTGCTTCTCTTAGAAGTGAGGGTAACTCCTTAGCTGTCTCAGCAAGACGTAAGGTTCGGCATTTTTCCTGTAGTAATTCGTAAGGTTGGCTCATCGTTTTGTTCCTCCCTAGAGGACACTTAAATAAATATCTTCTCTTCGTTCGGGGGCAACTAAAGCCTTATATTTCTCATTCAGGGTCCCAGTTTCTTTATGTTTCTTTCGACCGTGTATTTCTAATGAGATGGCAATATCGCGAAGATCATTTGCACTAGTTAACCGTAAACGTCTCATTTCATTAAGTGCCTCGTCAATGTAAGCTGGATATTTCAGGATGACGGTTTGTACAACTTTAAGTTGATCTACCAAATGACGTGGATATTGATTAGAGAGAACTTCAATAAGCTCATTTGCTGCTTCTTTATCGTTTAACATTTCTTTAATTTGCTGTTTTATTAGGTCACGTTTAGAGTGTTCACGTTGCAGATGGGAAGGATCTGAAATGACAGCACCACTTCCTTTAGCGATTTTATGTTTGGCTAAAAGCTGCCCGTTTTGCTGGAGGCGTATGTATAGATACTCAGTATCTGTCTCCACATAAGCAATATTGGAAGCTCCTTTTCGGTAAGTACCGCGAGGTACGCTGTACCGATTTCCATCAAACCGGATAACATTGTCTTTGTTAATGGTTCTTGTTATACTAGAATCGAAGATATCTTCAAAAATGTAAGTACCAGAGATTGGTTGTAGGTGTAGCTTTTCCAGGGCAAACACCTCTACTGGTTCGTATTATGATGTACTTTATAATTCCCCGTTCTCTTTAACCAACTCAAACAAGATTCCTGCCAATCTGGTAGATTATCAAATGTACGGTTCTTCGCAAAATTATTTTTTACGTACTTTACTACCTGCTCTATTTTCCCTTTGGATTCTGGATCAGATTTTCTACATAGGTAGACCTTAAACTTTCTTGTCTGTTGATACTTAGTGAATTCGACTGTCATAATAAGGTCTCCTGCGTTTTCGCTGACAGCTAGTAAACGATCTTGGTCGTAGACGATTTCAAGCGACATGCCCCCATAAAATCAGAAAGCATTTTCATGCATTCTAATAAGATCTGATGCTCGAAATGGTCGTTCGAGCCATTCTACATATTTGTATCTGAAATGGGCCAGCACGAATCCAATAAAGTAGAGCCGCTTTAATGTTCCATTCGTTGTAAGGACCTTTATTTGACCAAAATCTACTTGTAGCTGTTGATCCATCAGAAGATCGGGTACTGTACTATAATTTCTTTCTGATATCATTTTTGGAATATGGTAAGCTTCGCGTATCTCATTAACATAATTCCTCACAGTTCCTTCTGTAACGGAACTTACGTTTAATTTTTCACCCAACCAGTCCATTACTTGCGCTCCTGATAAGTCAGGATGGTCCTTTAACCATACAAGTATTTCCTCCCAAAAGGGATCTAGCTTTTTACTTCTATTCTGTAATGACATTGCAAATGAGTAAAACTCTTCTGGACTCATCCTCCCGTATTCTATCACCCTATTCCTAGAAATCTTCAATTTCCATAGACTGATTTAAGTATATAGAAAGCAGGCTTATTAAGGTAAACTGTTGATTCTTATTTGTCGAAATCTGTTTATCCTTATTTGTGGAAAACTGTTGATTCTAGTTTATCGTTTACACGGAGTCACACCAAAGCAATTCTTGATTAAGGTAAGTGCAAAAATTTAAATACTCTACAGGAATGATGAAATATGTAAAAACAAATAGAAATTTCCACTATTTTGAAGTATCCTTAAGATACAAAATATCAAGAGGAGCAGTTAAATGGGGAATAGAAAAAGTTTTTTAGACGTAGCCAAGGGATTACTAATAATTACAGTAGTACTAGCTCATATGAACAATATTGACCCGATTCTTAGAAATACATTATATTGGTTTCATATGCCTGCTTTTTTTATCATTAGTGGATACCTGTTCAAATCACCAAATAAAAAAGGGATTGCTTTCAAAAAGTGGGTAAAGATATTAACTTTAAGGTATTTTTTACCTTATTTTTCGTTTTTTGCTTTAATCACTTTTGTAATTCAGAGAACATTTAATTTAAACGATATACTTCATTTCCTTTACGGAGGAAGGATGTATGCTGGGGTTTATTGGTTTATACCCTGTCTATTTGTTACCATGATTGTCTTTGCAGCCATAGAATCAAAACTACAAAAAAAACATGTTATCATTACGATGATCGTATTTTATTTGCTTGGTCACTTGGAATCTATATATTATCTACCGCATAACGAAAACTATTTATTGTGGAAAATGATTTATAAGGTACCATTGAATTTAGACGTGTGTTTAGTGTCGCTTCCTTATTTTACTTTTGGCTTTTACTTTAAAGAGCAGATTGACCGAATTGCGATTAATCTAAATTTAAAGTCGTTTAGTTTAGTGACAATCTTATGCATCATTATGATTGTACTAAATGTAAAAGGAATTTTAAATGTCCAAATTGATATGAAATTAGCCAATTACAAACACGTTTTATTTGATATGGTTTTACCAGTATTGTTTTTTATTTGGATTATTCAAATTAGTAAAGTTATTTCATCTATTATTTCGATCACTAAACCGCTTCAATATGTTGGTCAAAATACTTTATCTATAATGTACTTGCATTTAATAGTATTAGGGATTGCTAGTGTTCATTTGACAGAAAACATTCTTTTATTATGGGCAATTGCTGTTATATCACCTTTAGTTTTTTCCTTTGTTTGTTCTAAAAACAAAAACTTGGAATTGCTTTTTTTCGGTAATGAAAAATATCTTATGAGTAAAAAAGAAGGAAATAAAGATGTGCAGTCAAAAGCAATGTAATTCGCAATTGGAACAAATTTAGACATAACTAAACATATAAAATTACAAATAAAAGAGCGACCGAATCACTTCGATCGCTCGCTTTAAATTATTATTTAGATAGCACACAAGTTTCAAAGAATTTTTCACCAAAAGATGTCCCGAAAGCTCCTCTTGCAATATCAAAACGTTTACCAATTTCATTAGATTTTTTTCCCCACTCATTTATGAGAGGATGATTTTCAACCAGGTCATAAGCGTTTGGATCATTATTGATTACTTCATAAGAAAGATTAATCGGACTATAATAATAGATATAGGTTCACTACCATCTAATAATTTGATAATTTTAGCTTCATCGGAATTTATTTGTTTAATGATTTACATATGATGGATGAGCCAAAGGGATTATTGATTGGATCGCCTGGGACCGGCAAATCGCATTGTCCCGTATATCTCAGCCACATAAGCCAATCTTAATGATTTACACATGGAACGGATAGATTCATTCATGATTACTCACTCCTTTCTAAATGAGCCAAAGAGTCATATGAATCAGAGTGCGAATTGATTCTTTCGTACCCTGCTAATCATGATAGAACTGCAGATCAATCTACTCTATTTTTCATTCAAACTTTATCTGAGTGTGGGGGATGGCTAATCTTAAATTTATAAGCGAACCCATAGAGAATTTCACCCAGGATATATTCATACATATTTCTGAACTTAGCTAGTAATTATAAAAATAATAGTCAATTATTGAATATCCGGGGAAAGGAATCCGTCCTTAACCACGTTAAAGGAGGAAGAAAGGAGTCCTTAATTTCTAGTACGTTTCTGCATTACTTTAGCAGAGTGGGGTCTGACGTCAAAATCCTATATTTGAACTTGTATCCTCTCTATTCCGGGTCAATTTTTAATTATAAGCTCCAATAACTGTATCCATATTTTTCAATCTCTTTTTTATTCAATATTCCCTTAACGTCAACAATGATTTTTTCTTCATTAGCACAGTCCTTAAACATGCCATTAATTTGGTCCCTCTTTATGTTCTTAAACTCATCATGAGCCACAGCAAACACAAGACAATCGGCTTCATTTATTGTATCAAGAGGAACTAAATTTACTCCGTACTCATGTTTAGCATCAGCAGCATCTGCCTGGGGATCCACTATGATTGGATCTATACCATACTCATTAAGTCTCTTAATAATGTCATCAACCTTTGAGTTACGTGTATCAGGACAATTCTCTTTGAATGTTATACCTAATATTACAACTCTTGCTTGCTTTACTACTTTATTAGCTATTATCAATTTCTTAATAATTGCATCCGCAACAAATGCACCCATTCCATCATTTATCTTCCTACCTGACAAAATTATTTGTGAGTGGTAACCTAACTTTTCCGCTTCGTATACAAAGTAGTAAGGATCTACCCCGATACAGTGACCACCAACAAGACCTGGATAAAATTTAAGTGCATTCCATTTCGTATTCATGGCATCAATAACTTCTTGTGTATTGATATCCATACGGTCAAATACCATAGCAAGTTCATTCATGAAGGCAATATTTATATCACGCTGACTATTTTCAACTACCTTTGCAGCCTCAGCCACTTTGATAGAGCCCGCTCTATGAACACCTACTTTTATGACAAGCTCATAAACTTTAGCTATCTCTTCCAATGATTCCGCATCCATCCCAGACACTATTTTCTTAATATTCTCTAACCGATGATTTTTGTCTCCAGGATTAATACGTTCCGGTGAATATCCAATTTTAAAATCCACACCGCATTTTAGTCCACTCTCTTTTTCAAGTATAGGAATGCAAATATCCTCTGTTACACCAGGGTACACTGTAGATTCGTACACTATTATCGAACCCTTAGTAAGATTTCGTCCAACAATCCTACTCGCTCCTTCTACCGGACTTAAATCGGGAGTCTTGTCCGCATTGACGGGTGTCGGTACAGCTACTATGTGAAACTTTGCCTCTTTTAGTTTAGTCTCATCAGAGGTGAACTCTACGGTAGTTTGTTTTATTGCATCATTGCCTACCTCGTTTGTAGGGTCAATGCCATTTTTGTATTGCTCTATTTTATTAGTATTTAGGTCGAAACCAATAACATCCGCTTTCTTTGCGAAGGCTACAGCAAGCGGCATTCCTACATAACCTAATCCAATTAATGATAATTTCTCTTCTCTGTTTATTATTTTTTCGTATAAGCTCATTAATGTACCTCCTAAAAAAATAAAACTTTTAATAATTAAACTATTAATTATCAATTGTTATAAATAGCACTTCTGGAATATTCAAATATCTTTAAGGGTCTAAAATAGTTTTTACTATAGATGTATTATCATCTTGTATTGTGATTGAGTAAGCACTTTAAATAATGCTTATTTTCACAAAGCACTACTCTAGGGACAATATGGACAATGTATAATTATTCTTTCATCTAAGGTAACATTTTAAATCTATAGCTAATAGAACCTAGTAATTAATTATTGATAGGCAAAAAAGGTGTGTTATGTTACATCTTTATATTTTTTTAATAACATTATATTTAACATTTTAACAACGTGTTTAAATTCCGATTTTTTAAAGGAAAATATAAAAAATAATAAATTGGGTAGTATAAGACATACTAATCCTTTAAGTATTAAACCTAAAATTCCTGAAAATAATATTAGAGAGTTTATATAAAATGTAAGAAAACAAGCAATTAGTACAACCATTGAATAGAAACTGTAATTTTTAAAATAATTTTTACTAGAAATATTAAAACCATCTCTATGAACTATATAAGGCTCCCACCAAAAATTTGTTGCTAATGTACTTATTATTGTCCCTAAAAATACTCCTGATATACCTATTACTTTTATAAGAGTTAAAGAAAATACTAAATTTGTTAGCGCCTCAAATAATGATTTATACCTTAATGGCCAAAATAACCCCAGCGAATTTATGTGTACGATTGATGTCTGTCTCATCCCTGTCACATAAAATAAAAATACTAATAAAAATTCTGTTTCAGTATTCAATAAATATCTATTACCTATCCATAAATTAATAAAAGGGTTTAATAACGAAAATAAAGCACACATACAAAAGCCAAAAATCCAAAAACTTATAAAAAGCATGGTAGAAAATATTGAATAGGAGTGTTGCTTATTTATATCACTTGCATTTAAATTTCCCACACTCGCTGTAACAGCATTAAATATTTGATTTATTAATGTATTTACTGTACTAATTAATAATTTATAGTTAGAATATAGTCCTACAGAAGTTATCCCTATAAAAGATGCAATTAATATGTTATCAGTACCACTAACTACTACTGATCCAATTTTATGAAATATCATTGCTATAACATTTTTAAAAATGCCTTGTTTCCCTTCTTTATCTAACTTTACAAGCTTATTTTCTTTAAGATAGGGATAAATTTTGTCTACTTTTGCAGAAATAACAATGTTGGATAAAAATGTGCATATTATCTGTATTAGAAGATACAATAAATAATTTCTTGTAATAAATAATATTGCTATTTGAAGCGTATACTGAATTAACTGGAAAGTATATATATTTCTAGTATCCAAATATTGCTTTTGATCCGCTATTATTAAAGTTCTTTTATACGTAAAAAGGTAGGAAATAACTGAGTTCGTAAGAAAGCATAAGTAGATAATTGACAAATTTGGAATTTCGGAATTTCCTTTAATTAATATATCTAAAAAAGGAGTAAGAGAAATACCTACTAAGGCAATAAACAGCCCAATGAATTTATATAATTTTGAAAATAAGTTCATTATAGCACTTATTTCGCTATGGTCATCATTAGCAAGGGGTTTATATAGAGCAAATGTTATAGCAGTACCTACTCCTAACTCCGCTAAGGAAAGCATAAATAATAAATCAGTAAACAATCCATTTACACCTAAATAATTTGGACCAAGTGTATAAATAAAAATCGTTCTATTGCCGAAACTTAATAGAATGGTCAATATCTGACCACCTAAAGCATAAATTGTATTTTTAAAAGAATTTTTTAAGCGCATATATATTCATCTTATCCTCTAATTTTCGCTAATTATTTTTATGAAATTATCATAGTAATTCTCTATACTAAATTGGGCAGCTTGATTCTTCCCTTCTCTTCCCATTTTCTCTCGTAGTTCTCTATTAGATATTAACTTTTCTAATGCTCCTTTTAAACTATCAATCATTTTGTTATCTCGTCTAATTACTAATGCACAAGAATCATTTATATACTCAGGAATTCCTCCTGAATCAGTTGTAATCAAAGGTGCTGATGAGGCCATAGCTTCAATTACAACTAACCCAGCAGGTTCCTCCCACATCGAAGGAACAACATTTATGTCCGCTATTGAATTAATTTTATGAATTTCAGCAGGATTAATAAATCCTGTAAATATAATATTTTCTTTTATTTTCTCTGATAATTTCAATAGATTATTAACAAATTCCGTATTTTTATTTTCCCCGAACCAAGCACTTCCAACAATTAATAGCTTTAGGGTAGAATTATGATTAATTTCTGAAAAAGCTTTTATAAGCTGTGCAATACCTTTTTCGGGTGACAATCTACCACTATACATAATTACTAAATCACTTGGATCAATATTATACTTTTTTCGAATACTATTTCTTTCAAATAAAGAAATTTCATTATTAAATTTATTAATATCTATACAGTTCTTAAGAACCTTTACACTTCTTTCATTAAAATAATTTGATGTCAACACTCTTTTCTTTAAGTAGTTACTAACAGTAATTATTTTATCAACTGAATTTGAAAGAGCTTTCATGTTTTTAATATTATTATTAATAAAATCATTATGGATATGAACAAAAAGCTTAGTTTTTTTTCCTTTTGACTTTAACAATTTATAAACAAAGGTCGGATCATTTTCAATTAGAACAATATCAAACTTTTCTCTTTTCATTTTCTTTGCTACTTTAGATAAATATGCTCCTCTTAAACAAATTGTTGTATTAAATAGTTTGTTCATCAAACGAGCATAAAGCTTATAAATATTACTATAGACATTTGACACTTGGATATAATTAAACTTACAACTTTTATATTTTAATGATTCTTCAAATGCATTATCGTCATATATACTATAAATGGTTAACTCAAGCTGCTTTAAAATTTCATTTCGATCTAAAATATTTTGGATTAGAGTTTCAACAGCTCCCCCTTTTATTGCTGGTACTGGTAATTGACCTACAGTGATAATGGCAACCTTCAAAGTATAACCTCCAAATTACTCACTATTATTTAACAATTATTTAAACTCAAAATATCTTCAATAAAATTTTTGTAATTCCTATCCGCATTACATTTTTCTTCCCATATACTCCTTGAATTACTTCGCATACTATAATAGTCACTATCATTCATTTTTGCTATTTTTTCTATTTTCTCAGATAAATCCTTACTCAAGAAATTTTTACTGAGTAAATATCCATTTTTTCCATCAATTACAATTTCTTTTGTTCCTCCAACATTAGTTGCAATTATTGGAATACCATAAGACATTGCCTCCATTATTGAGACAGGTACTCCCTCAGACTCACTTACATTAATAAATAAATCAAATGCATCCTTTTTATATAAATTCATTATTTCTTTATTTGCCAATGCACCTTTAAAAACAAATTTTAAATTTGGATTATTTGCTTTCTCTGCCTGCCCCTTTAATTCATTAAATTGCTCTCCATCTCCAATATGGGTCCATTCAATAGGAATATTCAATTCTAAAATTGCCTCTAGTATTTTTGACACTCTCTTAACTGGCCTTATCCATGAACATGATATAATTCTAAAAATATCACTTCGCTTGTGGTTCTTAAATTCCCCAAAATCTTTTGTGCCTAAACGACTTATCTTTAACTTTTCTGAAACACTAGTATATTTTTCACTTAAATATTCTTGGGCATCTGTTGATATACAATAAATTTTATCAATTTTATTCATAATAAAATTTCTCACTGGGATATAATCATAGTCATGAAGTTCTTCATACAAATCAAACCTATGACACCTTGTAAAGACAACACATTTAGTTAAATTTTGTAATTTCATTTTAAGCATAATTCCAATAAAAGATGGAATATACATCCAATAAGAATATATATATATATCATAGTCACGAATATTAGAAATATCAGAAATTTGGTCACTTATCTGTTTATAATAAAAATTTCCATTGATTAGAAAAGAAAATAAATTCCTGATTGTTATTAAGTTTAACTTATTTACTCTTTTTAAATATATAAGCTCTGATAAAAATTGTTTATCAAAAATTGTTGATAGACCATATAAGACTTTGTCTATTAAATTAATTCTCTTTTTATTTCTTATAACATTTATATTTTTTTCGAACTTAAAAAGGGATCTATTTTTAGGCCCTGATGGAAAAGGATAAATTATTATTTTATCAAATAAATTAAAATAATTAATTTCTGATTCTAAGAAAGTCTCTCCTGGCTTAAAGGGGAATGAATCATTGATTAATATAAGCATTCTTTTCTTTTTCAAAAAGTACCATCCTTTAATTTTTTAAATATACTTGGCATAATATTCCTAATAACAGTCTTTAACTTTACTATCATTATGATAAGAAAAAGACTTTTTCTCACAATAAATTTATTAATCAACATTTGATATTTATTATTTGATATGGCCACTTTAGCTGATTCTTGTACGCTTGGTTCTGAAATTATCTGTTTAACTAACTTTCTTGAATCAATTACTTTTTCATTCAAAATAATTGATTCAAAACAATAACCTATCCTTGTAATAAAAAAGCTTGCTATTTTGGCTTCCATATCTTTGGTTATATGAATTCCCCAGCTTTTTAACTTTGTATTTAAATCATCATCTAATAGAATACAAGTTTTATAATAATCTCTTGAAAGTTTAAATTTCAAATAATCATTGGGCTCAATTCTAATATTATAAAAGCTATTACTAGACAGATACAAACTCTTTATATAGCTAAAATAGTTATTATTAAAAATAATATCTTGTGATCTACGTAAATTAGGAAATCTAATTTCATTTTCCATTATTATTCTTTTTCTGAATATCTTACAAACTGGGCCATGGACTATACCTTTTAAATATAAGTCAAGGAAGATTTCTTTAGTTTCTCTTTCATTAGTTATTAATCTACTTTGAAATATATTTTTCTCTTTACTAAAGACAACACCGTTTTTATATGTGATTAAACTACTTCCACAAATTACAAGATCCACATTATATTTTTCTATATCTGATATCAAATCTTGAATCATAGTCGGTTCAATCCAGTCATCAGCATCTACAAATATAATATACTCTCCACTGGAATTCTCTATTCCGTTATTCCTTGCACTTCCTGCTCCCTTATTCTCCTGATATATAACCTTAATCCGGTTATCATTATCTGCAAGAGCCTCTACAATTTCCGAAGTATTATCAGTAGATCCATCAATTACTACTATAATTTCTATATCTTTAAAACTTTGGTTAATAATACTGTTAATACATTCTTTAACATATTGTTGAACATTAAAAGCAGGTATAATTATGCTTACTTTTGGCATCTCTGTTCACGCCTTCTTACTTTTCAGTTTATAATATTTTTTTAATATTCTTTTGTACATAGAGAGATTTTTTCTTGTAAACTGAAGAATTACTCTATATATAATTGGTATTTCTTGGTAATTTGATTTTTCACTCATTAGCGATTGTACTTCATTAAGGTATTCTTCAACTTTTGATGTCGATTTTTTGTATTTTATAAATTGATTCAAAATGGAAATAACTGAAATACAATATGTTGAAAAGGCTAACCCTCTAAGGTCATGATATTCCTTAATAATAAATTCATATCGTTCTTTATTTGCAATAATGAAATCCATCTTTTTTTCAACATTATCATCAGAAGTAATACTACCTTTTCTTATTAAATAGTTATAAAAAGTATCATTTGTATATGCTACATTTTCCGCTTTAGAGAATAACTTATATACAGTAAATGTATCTTCGTATATTCTAGAGACTGGGAATGAAATATCTCTGAAAAGATTGATGTTATACAACTTATTACAAACATATCCTCCAAAACCATTACTACAAAGAAGAAACTTCATTGCATCTTTATTATTAAATAAATTTTGTGATGGGAGATCCTTTACAAATATTTTGGTCTTTGTACTATTCTCAAAGTCTTGTAACATATTACATACACTTATTTGAGCATTGTTTTTATTAATGCTATTATATAGTGCCTCATAAAAGTTAATATCTAAATAATCATCGCTATCGACAAATGAAATATAATCACCTGTTGCCTTCTCAATTCCTTTATTTCTCGCACCAGAAAGTCCTTGATTTTGCTGGTGAATTACAGTTATCCGTGAATCTTTCTTTGCATAGTCATCACATATCTTTCCACTTTTATCAAGTGAACCATCATCGATTAATAGTATTTCTAAATTATTATATGTTTGATTTATTAAACTTTCTAAACATTTTTTCAAATAATTTTCCACTTGATAGACTGGAACAACAACACTAATTTTCTCCATAATATCCCCTTTGCACTTCCTATTATTAAGTCAAGAAAGTTTAAAAGATAAATAATTACTTATATCAAAGTTTATATTCTAAGGAAACTTAATATTAATACTTATTTTTTGTGATTTTGTAAAAAACTTGGCTGCCTTAGTTTTACGTACTATTTTTTGTTTAGTTTAAAGTTTTTACCCCGTTAATTATTAAATACATTAGATTAAATCATCAAATTAAAAGATAGGTTTAGTTTCCTTTCATTATTACTAAGGATTACTCAATATCTATTTTTTTGAGACAATATAATCATTAATTTTTAAAAAAATAAAGTAGAATAAAATGAATTGACTCCAACTCCAAACAATGGTTATTACACAGTAGCACATAATTAATCCCATTAGTACTGACATGAATGTATACATATATTTGTATCTTAAATCACTTACAGTTTGACTTAATACTTCCATCTTCACTAATAAATAAAACATTAATATATTTCCAACTAAGGCAAATAGCCATCCAAAAATTGGCCCTCCGTAAATCCACATCTCTCCAGATAAAGTAATCATAGCTCCAGGATTCCACGGAAATAAATACGCCATATAAATATCCGTTGTAGATGGTATTGATGATGTTAAGTCCCTAATCCATATTAAACCAGGTATTCTAAAAGGGAAGAACGCCTCAATGAAATCTTTAATAGGTGTAAGGAGAGAAACCTGTGACCTCATTGAATGACTAGTGTCTAGAATTGAAGCCATTGGCCAAATTCCATTCGTATAACTCTCAATTATATTTGAAATCTCACTTATAGAAACTTCTAACCCTGAGTCATTTCCTATTTCAACTCCAAACTGTTTTTTTAAAATCATATCTAAAACCAAATAGAATGACATTGGTATTAACAATATTAGAATCATTTTTTTTTGTTTTGAAAATGTAAAAATGTACAAAAAAATAGTTGTTAAGATTGTTTCTACAACAAATGATCTATTTGAACCAAAATTTATTGCAATATTTATAAATGCAAAAAGAAAAACAAATAAAAAATAAAGGGGATTTTTAGTTGCAGAATATTTTTTCTTAACCCAAATCAAAGAAATAACAAAGAAAAATGACTTGAGGCACTTAATTACTATAGATTCATAAGAACCTAAGATGCTTGTAGACTCTTTAAAAAATAATATTTCCATCGTTGGAATGAACCGGTTACTTCTGACGGTAATAATCAATATCAATACTAAGCTAATTATGATACCGCCTGCAGTTATCCACCTTACATTGGCATCTGTTTCTTTGAACTTTTTATTTGCCTTCTTTATACTTTGTTTCCATGTAAACTTTATAGTTATACATGCAATTATTAGTTCAGCACAAATTATCAATATTGCTAAATAGTTTGATGTAGGTGTTACTTCTATCATATGTCTATTTGTATAACCATTCGTAATTGTTATAAGATATGGTGAAATTAAATATCTAATAATTACAATTATATAGAATACCTTTAGCCCAATTCCTCCCCTGTGATGTCTAATTATTTCACCAAAAAACAAGACACTGAAGGAAAAGGTCAATGGCAAAAGACAAAGTAATTCAAGACCTTGTCTTGGAACAGGTTTATATGCTATAAAGAGAAACTCTAATAACCCTATAATAATTAATAGTACTCTTAGTAATGGAGAACTACTTATTTTCGGTTGTAGGGTATTTTTATTTATAAGCATCTAACTTTTAATCACCCCTTTTTTGTAATAGATTCTTGAATTTTTTATATTATATTTTTATTTTATATTGAATGTAGCACCATGTTTAATATAATGTTACTTTAACTTACTATCATATTAAAGTTCCAACACTTTACAATTCACTTAATAATAAATTTAATCCCTAAATGATTGATACAACTGGATGTACTCACTAAATCTATCTCTTTTATCAAACATTTTTAGTGTATGCCTAACACATTCATTGGAATAGATAGACTTTCCATTTTCTTTTACAATTTTTATTTTTTTTAAAACCTCAAAAATATCTCCTTTTTCAACAACAAAACCACAATAATCTTTTATACACTCTCCACTACCACCAGTATTATAAGTAACTACTGGAGTACCACAAGCCATTGCTTCTAAATTTGTGGTAGGAAAATTATCTGCCAATGTTGGATTAACAAATATATCTGCTGAGGAATATATTTCTGCTAACTCACTAACATTATTTGTCCTACTTACCCCTATAATATTATGTGGTAAGTCTTTTTTCTGTCTTTCATTTAACCCAACCAATACGATTACTTCATCCTGTTTTATACTTTCGGATAACTGTATAAAATATTGATAACCTTTACTCTTCTCCCAAACGTTGGCTACCCCGAGAATTATGAACTTTTCTTTAATATTATAATTTTCCCTAAATTTGTTATTAGTAGGCTTAAACACATCAAGGTCTATCCCATTATTTATCACTTTAATAGGATATCTACATAAAAAGGACTGTTTGACTAAATTACTAAGCCATTTTGAAGGGGTTACAATGGTTAAATTCTTAACTCCATTAAAAATCTCGTTTTTCTTATTATAGTTATTTTTAGTATTATCAACCCAGCTAGCTGGGTAGCTTTTCGTTTGTGGACAATTATTGCATCCTACTTTCCACTTGCTACAATTTACTTGATCAAAGTTTGCACAATGGCCTGTAAAAGCCCAGCAATCATGTAAAGTCCAAACAACTGGTTTATTTGCCTTTTTAAGATATTTAAATAGCAATTCCATATTTATATAATATCCATGAATATTATGCAAATGAATTATATCAGGATTTAATTCTTCAATTTTATTAATGAAATCTTCCGTTGCCTTTACTGACCCATAGCCATGTTTATCAAAAACTCTTGTTGTTGCAACGTGAAGGTAATTATCTATATCAGTTCCAATACGTATAGCTGTATCACAATTGATCGCTTTCCCACGACCATAAGCAATATAACTTTCATGCCCCTGTTCTTTTAATAACCTATCAATATCAGTTGCAATTCTTCCAGTACTCCCAATCCCACATACAGAATTTATCTGCAAAACTTTCAACAGTTTTTCCCCCAAACAACCCTATTTACATAATCGGTATAGGAGAGAATTATTCTTAAGACTTTATCAGATACATTATGCATACTATAATCTCCAACCTGTCTTAAAGTGTCCATTTCCTGAGTTTCTAAAATCTCTAACCCTTGTAATATTCTATCTTTTTTAAGACCAACCATCATCACTGATGCTTCTTCCATCGCCTCTGGTCTTTCATGAGCTTGTCTTATATTTAGAGCTTTAAATCCAAGAATAGATGACTCTTCACTTATTGTCCCGCTATCGCTCAGAACAGCTTTTGCGTTGATTTGTAGTTTATTATAGTCATTAAAACCTAATGGATTCATTGTTTTCACCAATGAATTAAACTCAATTCCTTTTGCATTAATCATGTTTCTTGTTCTTGGATGAGTACTTACAATCAAAGGCATTTGATACTCTTCTGCAATCGCATTTAAACTATCAACTAAATCTAAGAAATTAGTTTCTGAATTAATATTTTCCTCCCTGTGGGCTGAAACTACAAAATACTTACTTTCTTCAAGGTCCAATCTCTCTAAAACACCTGATTTTTCAATATCAGCTTTTCTTGAATTTAGAACCTCAAACATAGGACTACCAGTTTTAATAATTCTATCAGCAGGTAGACCTTCTCTAAGTAAATATTCTCTTGCAATATCACTATAAGTTAAATTAATATCTGCTGTATGGTCCACAATCTTTCTATTAGTTTCTTCTGGAACCCTCTGATCAAAACATCTATTTCCTGCTTCCATATGAAAAATTGGAATATGTCTTCTTTTAGCTGCAATTGCACATAAACAGCTATTAGTGTCTCCGAGGACCAAAAATGCATCTGGTTTTACTTCTTCCATAATAGGATCGATTTTAACTAGGATATTTCCTATAGTTTCTACTGCGGTGCCAGTAGCTGCATTAAGGAAATAATCAGGCCTTTTTAAGTTGAAATCTTTAAAAAACACTTCATTTAATTCATAATCATAATTTTGTCCAGTATGAACAAGCGTATGTTCAATCGCACTTGAATCTTCTAATTTATTAATAACAGCAGACAGTCTTATAATCTCTGGCCTAGTACCAACAACTGTCATGACCTTTAATTTCTTCATATGTTATACCTCCAAGAAGTAAGTATCCGGCTTTTCTGGATCAAAGCATTCATTAACCCACATTACTGTTACTAAGTCATTTTTTCCTACATTTACAATGGAGTGCGTGTAACCAGTAGGAATATCAACAGCTTGTAACTTATCACCACTTACTCTATATTCAATAATATCCTTTGAACCAGGTTTTCTAAATCTTATTAAGCCCTCTCCACTTACTACTAAAAATTTCTCATTTTTCGTATGATGCCAATGGTTCCCTTTTGTAATCCCTGGTTTTGATACATTTATGGAAACTTGTCCTCTTTCTGGAGTTCTAATGAATTCTGTAAAAGAACCTCTATCATCACAATTCATTTTAAGATCATATGAAAACTTATCCTTTGGTAGAAAACTTAAATAAGTGCTATAAAGCTTTTTGATTAAAGCATCTTCCATATTAGGAATACTTAAATTTCCTCTACTTTCTTTGAAGCTTCTTATTACATTTGCTAACTCACCAAGTTTGATATGGTGAGTAACTGGTACAGCATAGTATTCACCTTGAATAGTTGGGTTCCCCTCTAATGCTCTTAATAATTCTTCTAATACATCATCAATATAACAAAGAGTAAGATCGGCATCAGGATTGTTTACCTGAATATCCAAACCTCTAGCTATGTTATGACAAAAAGTAGCGACCACTGTATTATAGTTAGGTTTGCTCCATTTCCCAAATAGATTTGGCAATCTATATATGAAAACTTTTACATCGGTGCCTTTATAATAATCTAATAATAAGTCCTCCCCTGCCTTTTTACTTCTACCGTAAGGATTATCTTTCTCAGCTTGGATAGATGAAGTAATCAATACAGGTGCTTTATTACCAGATTTCTTTAAAAGTTCAAGCAAATCAGATGTAAAACCAAAATTACCTTCCATAAACTCTTCTTCGTCTTTTGGTCTGTTAACACCAGCCAGGTGGAAAACAAAGTCACAATCTTGTGCATATTTTTCTAGTAAAGAACGATCACTTTCTCTACTAAATTCATAAATATCGTTATATCCTTTATTTTTAAGTTCAGCTATAAGATTTTTACCTACAAATCCTCTGGAGCCTGTAACTAAAATTTTCATTTATTATGCCATCCCTTAATTCTCGATGTAACTTTTTTCGTTCCATTTCTTAAGCTCTTCCTGGACATAATCTAATGCCAGTAGTTTTTCCTTAATTTGTTCTATATTTAAAAGCTCTGTGTTTTGTGAGTTATACTCATCAACTGTTGTTAACTTTTGGTTACCATCTACAAAATATTTATCATAGTTTAAATCTCTTTGATCTGCAGGAACCCTAAAGAAACCACCCATATCTTCTGCGACTACATATTCCTCTCTAGTTAGAAGAGTTTCATATAATTTTTCACCATGACGAGTACCAATTACTTTAATTTCATTATCAGCATTAAAAATTTCCTTAACCGCCTTTGCTAGATCTCCAATTAAACTCGCAGGAGCTTTTTGAACCATTATATCTCCAGCTTCTGCATTTTGAAATGCAAATAAAACTAGCTCAACTGCCTCTTCAAGACTCATTAAATACCTAGTCATGTTTGGATCTGTAACTGTTAGAGGATGGCCACTTTTTATTTGCTCAATAAATAATGGTATAACCGATCCCCTTGACGCCATAACATTACCATATCTAGTTCCACAAATGAGGGTTTTCTCAGGAGAAACGGTCTTTGACTTTGCAACAAAAACCTTTTCCATCATGGCTTTTGAAATGCCCATTGCATTTATTGGGTAAGCAGCTTTATCTGTAGAGAGACAGATCACTTTTTCAACACTATATTCAATAGCTGCTGTTAGCACATTGTCAGTTCCTAAAACATTTGTTTTTACTGCTTCAAGTGGAAAGAATTCACATGAGGGTACTTGCTTTAACGCAGCTGCATGGAAAATATAATCTACACCATGCATTGCATTTTTAACACTTGCTAAATCTCTAACATCTCCAATATAAAACTTAAGCTTACTATTATTGTATAGCTTTCTCATATCATCCTGCTTTTTCTCATCCCTTGAGAAAATACGAATTTCCTTTAAATCTGTATTTAAGAATCTTTTCATTACGGCATTCCCAAAGGATCCAGTTCCTCCAGTAATTAATAAGGTTTTATCTTTAAACATTTTATTGTTCCTCCAATATTCTTTGCATCATGCTTACATATTGTTGTGTACAATGTTCCTTTGTGTATTTTTTCAAGAAGACATTTCTACAATTTTCTCCCATTTTAATACGTTTTTCTTTATTTTTTTGGAGATCCTTAATCGCACTCACTAATTTAGGTACCTCTCCTACTTCTAGTGCGTATCCTGCATCATTATCTGTTAAATCTCTAGCTATGTCAGAATTAGTTCCCATTATAGAAATCACAGGTTTTCCAGCCATCATGTAACTGTAGGTTTTGCTAGGAACAGCTAATCCAGTTAAGCCTTCAGTTAAGCTAACAATGAAACAATCACTGATATTAAGCGCATCTTGAAAATCCTGTCCATGTAGGAAATCAAAGATACTAACATTTTTCAGATTCTCTCTTTCTACAATTTCCTTTAACAATGCCATCTTATTTCCATGTCCAGCAAAAACAAATTGAACTGTACTATCATTTTTATATTGACGAATAGCATCTACTATTGTATCTAAATCCTGACAAATTCCCATATTGCCAAAATAGGACACTATAAGATTGCCATTTCCTTTTATTGAACTGAATAGCTTATTTGTTTCCGTGGATTTAGATATTCCTTTATCCTCATACCAATTCGGAATTACTTCCACATCTTGTTCAGAAAGTGTTGGTCTATGTTTAAGTAGATATTCTTTCATCTCATTAGATAAAGCCACTACTTTATTTACATGTTTAAAAATACTTTTATTCACAATCTTCATCATTTTACTTATGATACTATCTCTAGAAATGATTTTTGTAATATATGCCATTTCAGGATAAACATCATAGCTTACAAAAACTACTTTCGTTTTAAAGAATTTATCAGCAAGCGCAGCAATAAAAGGTAATACTGGTGGATTAGAATAAACAATCACCGCTTTATAATTTCTTAACTCTGTAAAATGTAAAGCAGCAGAAAATGTAAAAGAAAAATAGTTTATTAATCTCCCAATGAAATTACTCCGTTTTAGTTGGATATATTTTAATCTTCTTATTTCTATATTTTCATGAGTTTCTTTCATTGGAACTTCATCATTTGAGTTATATTCTTTAGGAAACCCAGATAGCGCACCTACAGAATAGCCTGCTTTCCGCAGTGCAACTGCTGTATCAAAAGGAAGTGTTGCAGATGAAACATATTCAGGATAAAAATACTGACATAAGAACAAAATATCTTTCTTTTTTTTCATCACAATTGTTCCCTTCCTTCGGTGCTTACGATTGAATCCTTAAACGATACTGTCTCATAGTCTACCTTTTTTCCATTTATTAATGTCCCTGGGGCACCTGCCATCTTTTTATCGTAAGTAAACGATCCAAAGACTTTTCTAAATGTTTCCGATAATTTCAGACTAATTTCCACAGCCCAATTTAGTACTTTTGATGCCCTAATATCCTTACCATGAACTTTTGCAATATTTACTACTAATTCAGTAGTATTCACATAATCTTTATTTTGTGGAAAGTACATTCCACTTGCATTCTGATCAATTAATATCCGAATGAACTCAGATAAATTGTCAATAAATATCATGCTACGCTTATTATTTACCATAGGAAAAATCGGTAGTTTTAAGGCCATTCCTACTAATCTAACATAATTACCAGGACATCCTTTACCATATACAATCGGTGGTCGTAATATGGCTACATTAAATTTATTTGTTTTCATACTTGTTAAGAGTTGTTCAGCTTCATATTTTGACCTAGCATAAGGAGTCTTGGGGGTAGGAACTGTATTCTCTGTTATATTTCCTGTCTCGGTTCCATAAACACCCATAGTACTTAGAAAAATGAATTGTTCTACGCCCTCTTGTTTAGCCTTTTTTGCTAAATCGACTGTTAAATCTCTATTTACTTTATTATATTTTGTTATATCGTTCTCTTTTATATGAACAATCGCCGCAGTATGAAACACAACATCATACTCTTGGAATGTTTTCTCTCTCCATCGATCGTCTCTTAAACTGATACTTTCCACAGAATATTTATCAGGATAGTTTGAGACCCATTGCTTAAATGATCTACCTATATAACTATTGGTTCCTGTTATAAGTATCTTTTTCATTTTGAAAGGATCTCCTCTTTAGTAGCATCTACTGTAGAGCTTGATACATCAACAAGGTACTTATTGATATATCTATCCTCGCCAAGTAAAACTACACCAACAGTTCTCATAATAATCTTGAAGTCAAGCCATAGGCTAAAGTTCTCTACATAATAAACATCCAATTTGTATCTATCCTCTAATGAAAGATAAATATTTCCACTTACTTGCGCTAACCCTGTCATTCCTGGACTCATATTTAATCTTTTAGCAATTTCATCAGTGTAATCAACTAATGACGCTACTCGTTCAGGCCTTGGACCTACTAGGCTCATCTGGCCCATTAATACATTTAAAACCTGTGGAATTTCATCGATTTTACTTCTCCTAAGAAACTTCCCAATACTAGTAACACGATCATCATCCTTCATTACCTCTTGGCCTTTAACCATAACTTCAGATCCAATTTTCATTGTTCGAAACTTGAATACCTTAAATATTTTCTTATTAAATCCAGGACGATCTTGTAAGAAGAATATTGGACCAATTGAAGTAATCTTGATTAAAACTGCAATTACAATCCATATAGGAAGTAACGGTAATAATACAATTAAAGAAACCACAATATCAAATAAACGTTTAATTAACTTTTGATATTTCTTATCTTTCATTACAATCCCTCTATCTCAAAATCAATAGGATTCAAATACCCATCTTTAAGTTTTATTTCACCTTCATTTTTATTTGTTTCTGCGGACCAAATCTTTATTGTTTTTTCCCCTTCTTTATAAAAAGCCCCAGGATATGGTCGTGTTACAGCTCTAACTAATTTATCCGCTTCATCCATTGTCATTCTATTAAAAACTTCACCGTCTTCCGGTTTTCTACCTGGCCATATAGTAGCCTTTGAATCATCTTGGTCCTGTAATTTTAGTGTGTTGTTAACAACATCATGCCAATATCGTGAAATAAGAGCTATATGTGTTTGGTCTATTTTCTTATATAAACTAAATGCATTTTCGGTTGGAGTAATATCTATTTTAACTTGGCCCAAAATTGGACCAGTATCTACACCCTCATCTAACTTAAATAAAGTCACTCCTGTTTCATCAAGACCCTTTAAGATTGCCCAAGGCACTGCTGCTCTACCACGCCCTTGAGGAAGTAGGGTAGGATGCATGCCAATACATCCTTTGGTAGGTGCTGATAATATTTCTGACTTGGCTATCTGTGACCAACCAATAATGAACAACCAATCTAGTTTATATTCTTTAATAATATTTATTACTTCTGGTTGATTAATATTTTTTATTTTAACAAGCGGTATATCGTGTTGATTTGCAAAGTCATCTAAGTAAACCCTACCAGACTTATTTTTTGCAAGTTCATCTTGAAGTGTAATTAGAATATCTAATTTTCCACCAATTCTATATATCTCTTCTATGCAACTTAAACCTAACTGAACTACAGTTACAAAACCAATTCGCACTTTATTCACTCCAAGTTAGATTATTTCTCTTCTAAATATACTTTCAAACGCTTCTGCATAGATAGTCCCAGATTGACTTCCTCTTAAAACAGCTAGTGCCTTTAGTGTTTCCTCGCTTCTAGGATGAGGATAGTCTCGCATTACACCTCTATACATTGATACTGACTCAATCTTCTTTTTAAGGCTTTCTTCTCCAATCTCAACAAAAACATTAGGATTAAATTTATTCATAGAATTATTTAATGCCCAATCAGTACTGGAGGGAACCTCCATAAATAATAGTTCTTTTAATGGTTTAATATCTGATCTTCTTTGAAAGAGTCGAACTGCCGCTTGACAAGCAATTGATGTGTGATAATGGTCATTATTTAAGTCTGTAGGATGATGAGTTATTATAACTTCTGCATTTGTTTCAAGAATTGCCTTCTCAATAAATTGGACTAATTCAACATGTTTAACCGTGTTAAATGCTATATTAGGAAACGAGCCTGTAATTACCTTATTTGCACCCACATGTTTAATTGCTTTATGCATGTCGCTGTTTAAGTCTTCTAAGGAAGGTCTACCATTCCTTATTTCTACTTCTCCAGAAAGTATACAAATATTCACTTCTTTACCTGCTTTAGAAAGTTTATCAATGGTTGCCCCAGCCCCTAATACTTCATCGTCAGGATGAGCAACTACTACCAAATATGACATTTCTATTTACCTCCGAATTAATACAACCGATTGGGCCATAGTTTTGTTTCTTATATAGATTTCTTTAAACATTTTGGTTTTTTAATTAACCACTTTTTCATCTTTTAGTTTTAACTCCAAAAATTCTAGTAACTCTTTTCGTAATTCCTTATGCTGAAGTGCAAACTCAATCGTGGTCTTCACAAACCCAATTTTCTCTCCAACATCAAATCGCTTACCCTCAAAGTCATAAGCAAACACTCGTTGAACCTGATTCAACTTTTGAATTGCATCCGTTAATTGAATCTCACCGCCAGCACCCGTTTCCTGCTGTTCCATGAACATAAAGATTTCTGGAGTAAGAATATACCTTCCCATAATTGCAAGATTAGAAGGTGCAGTTCCAGGCTTTGGTTTTTCAACAAAATTATTCACTTGGTATTTACGTCCCTCTTGTTCTGAAGGATCAACAATGCCATATCGATGCGTTTCTTCATACGGTACAGTTTGTACACCAATCACAGATGAGTTTGTTTCTTCATAGATATTTATAAGTTGTTTCAAGCAAGGAGTTTCGCTTTGAACAATATCATCACCTAAAAGAACAGCAAATGGCTCATTACCAATAAAATTTCTCGCACACCATACTGCATGCCCTAAACCTTTTGGCTCTTTCTGCCGTATATAATGTATATCAGCAAGATTCGTCGCATAGCGGACCTTTTCTAAGATATCTAACTTGCCTTTTTCAATTAAATTTTGCTCAAGTTCATATGCAAAATCAAAATGATCTTCAATTGCCCGTTTACCTTTACCGGTGACAATAATAATATCTTCAATCCCAGAAGCTACTGCTTCCTCAACAATATATTGAATCGTCGGTTTATCAACAATTGGCAACATTTCCTTAGGCATAGCCTTTGTAGCTGGAAGAAACCGCGTTCCTAATCCAGCTGCGGGTATTATTGCTTTTCGTACCTTTTTCAAAATAACTCCACCCTTAAATCTATTTATCAGCAAAAACATACCTAAGGTATGTATTTTTAATCCAGTTAACTGTTGATTAAAGCAACAGCTCGATCAAACTTATTATTAGCGACAGCAATCAAAGTTTCATGCATCTCTACTTCAGAAATCTCTAACAATCTATTAATTAACTTTCCAAGATGTTCTGCAGATATTACCTTCGCCTTTCCAATATGAATCTTCGGATACACCTGCTCTGGATGCACTTCATTCTCATTTAGAAGTTCCTCATACATCTTCTCCCCAGGGCGAAGTCCTGTGAAATTAATCCCGATTTCTTCTATAGTATATCCCGATAACTTAATAAGGTTTTTCGCAAGGTCAACAATCTTAACCGGCTCACCCATATCGAGCACAAATACCTCACCACCACGAGCCAAAGACCCAGCCTGAATCACAAGCCGAGAGGCTTCGGGTATCGTCATAAAGTATCTCGTCATCTCAGGATGTGTAACCGTAACTGGGCCACCAGCAGCGATCTGCTTCTTAAACAAAGGAATCACACTACCACGGCTGCCTAATACATTCCCAAACCGAACCGCCACAAACTTCGTATTACTCCTTGCAGCCAAACTCTGAATAATCATCTCTGCAAACCGCTTCGTCGCACCCATCACATTCGGAGGATTTACCGCCTTATCAGAAGAAATCATCACAAATGTATTCACACCGAAGGTGTCCGCAGCCTCCGCCACATTCCTAGTACCAAATATATTATTCTTAACAGCTTCTCTAGGATTATATTCCATCAACGGAACATGCTTATGTGCTGCCGCATGATAAACCACAAACGGCCGGTGTTCGTCCATTACTTCAAAGATTCTATCCCGATCTTGAATGTCCCCAATCACAGGCACAATCTCGATTTGACTTTGATATTTTCTCCTCAGCTCCATATCAATCAAATAAATACTATTTTCACCATGGCCCAACAGAACAATTTTACTAGGGTTAAATTTGCAAATCTGTCGGCAAATTTCCGAACCAATCGATCCACCTGCACCGGTAACCATGACTGTTTTTTCAGAAACCTTCTCTGAAATACCAGCAATATCTAACTCTACTGGTTCTCTTCCTAGTAAATCTTCGACCTGAACATCACGGAATTGATTAACAGTAATTTTTCCTGTCATTAAATCCTCAAGCTTCGGAATAATCTGCGTTTTAGCCTTTGTTTTCGCACATTCTTCAAAGATTCGATTCAATTCTTTCTGACCTAAGGAAGGAATCGCAATAACGATATTATCTATTTTATATTTCTCTACTGTTTCCTTAATATGACTGGAATCGCCAGCGACCGTTATACCAAGTACCTGTAGCTTATATTTCTTCGGATCATCATCAATAAACGCAACTGGCTTTAAATCAATGTCATGATTCGTAAGCAATTGTCGGGCTACCATCGTACCGCCTGAACCGGCTCCGACAATCAATGTCCGTTTAATATCTTTTTGCTTATTTATATAGTTGTCACGGAACACCCTCCATGAGAACCGTGAACCGCCAATGAATAGCACATGCAGCATCCACGTAATCATTAACGCTCGGACATACATGTTATGGAATACAAGCTCCTGAACCAAGGCTGTGATGATAATCGTGAGTGTCACTGCCTTCACAATTGCCATTAACTCACCGACACTCGCATATTCCCATGCCTTGTTATACAGTTTGTACATAGAAGCAAAGACATGATGGCAAACCAATAAAGTAAATGCTGTCACAGGAAGCATTGGGATCGTAAAAATTTGCAGCTCTGGTACAAGTGTAAAATAACTTATGTACACGGCAGTTAACACAATGATCGAATCAAGCAGCGCGAGCGTGGTCAATCTCCTTCCATATGTCACTCCTATATTCCCCCTTTTATTTATCTATTCATTCCCTATTGAATTCTTTTACCTAAAGCATCTGGGCCAAAAAAATAAATATCTAATGGAATCGCAAGTGAATGGACACTTATTCTTTCATTAGATATTTATAAGCTGTTGTTATAATTGGTCGTCTATCCAACCTCCAAACTATAGTGTTGAAGTTTGCAAGAGAGAGTCATCCTCTCCCCGCTTGCATACCTCAAATAAATTCGTAGCTGCTTTTGAATAAGTCTCCTATGTTAAAAAATGTGAAAGAACTTTTTCTTTTTTACTCGCTCCGGTATTTCTTTATAAACATGATGACCGGTTACCGCATGCTCCGCATTTTCCATCAATAGATGAACGTAGTCATTTCCATACTTTGTTTGGATGACATCATATGCTTCTCTCATCTTAAACGTCCGGTTACCAATGTTATGGGCATCAGAAGCAATAAAGTGGGTTAAGTTGACATCTAGTAGTTGAAGTGAGAATCTCTTAATCTTTTTTCCAAAGTCGCCGCAAACACTTGAAGCGGTCACTTGTGATAATGCACCATTTTTCACAAGCCGATACAAAAGATCAGGATGTTCGATAATCTCTTGATTTCGCTCTGGATGAACAATCACGGGGATAAGACCCTTCATCTGCAAATCATAGAACAACTTCTCCGTGTATCTCGGCACATGGCTGGAAGAGAATTCTACCAATACATACGGTGACCCATTGATTGGCTGAATCTCTCCTGCTTCAAAGCCCTCGACCATTTCCCCATAGATGCGTGTTTCCTGACCCGCAAGAATCTTCAAGTCTATCTTTTCTGCTTGCAATGCTTGGTTTAATTCTTCCACTCGAGGAAGAATGGTTTGTTTTGGGTTTTCGTAATGATTGTTCAAATGGTGCGGCGTCGCAACAATCGTCCTAATTCCCTGCTCAACAGCCTTCCTGGCCATTTTCAGGCTGTCCGACAAATCCTTCGCCCCGTCGTCAATTCCAGGCAATATGTGACAATGTACATCGATCATATGTCATATTCACTTCCAATAAATTGTTAATAACTTAATGGTAACACTGTCGAAATACCTAGTAAAGGGGTAGATTTTGTCGAATTGACTATTTTGCCCCATAATAATAGTAATAATCGTTCGCTTTGATCTCTTTATGGTTTAACACAACACCCAATAATTTACTTTGGGCATGTTCCAGTAATTCCTTACTCTTCTTTGCTTGTTCAATTTCTGTTTTTTCACTGAAGACAACCAAAATCGAGCCATCACACTTGTTCGCAATAATTTGCGGGTCAGCCACTGCTAATAATGGCGGTGTATCCAGGATGACATAATCAAATTGGCTCTTTGCCTCTTCAATGAATTGTTCCATCGATTTCGAGCTTAATAATTCCGCTGGATTTGGCGGGATTGGACCGCTTGTTAACACATATAAATCCGGCTCTTCCGTGTCATTCACTGCTTTTTCCAGTGATTTTTGTTTGGTCAACACGGTTGTAAAACCAACCATATTATTAACATCAAATGTATGGTGTACCGTTGGTTTGCGAAGATCCGCATCAACAAGCAGTACTTTTTTTCCAAGCTGGGCAAAGGCAATCGCTAGGTTTGCAGCCGTTGTTGACTTTCCTTCCGCTGGGCCAGAAGAGGTTACCATAATGATTCTTATCTCTTCATCAATGGATGAGTATTGGATATTCGTTCGAATCGTCCGGTATTGTTCCGAAATCGGCGACTTTGGCGCAATCGCCGTGATTAATTTACGACTAGCATCTTGACTAGTAAATGTCTTTTTCTTTCTAAGAGCCAAGTGTCTCACCTCTTACTGTTGATTTTCGCGCTGCTCTCTTTGCCTTCAATTCTTCAATCTTCTGGTCATCAATCGTCGCAATCACACCAAGGATTGGAAGACCAAGAATTTTCTCGATATCTTGTTCGCTTTTGATCGTGTTGTTGAAATATTCAAGTAAGAAAGCAATTCCGACGCCGGCCATTAATCCGACTACAATCGCAATCGCGACATTTAATAACGGTCTTGGTTTAATTGGCGCAGGATTTTCTGCCACTTCGGCTTTCGCCAAAATGCTGACGTTATCGACTTTCATGATGTTGGGAATTTCTTTTTTAAACACTTCAGCTGTTTTATTGGCAATCGTTGCTGCCACTTTCGAATCAGGATCTTGCACAGACAAGTTCACGACTTGGGAGTCCTTTTCACTGCCAACCGTAATTTTGCCCTTTAATTGTGCTGCCGTCATGTTTAAATCTAGTTCATCCGAGACGATATCTAATATCGCCGGGCTGGTGATAATCACATTATAGGTATTAATTAATTGAAGATTGGTTTGAACATCAGCTGCGCTGTATACACTTTGTTCGTTTTTCTGTTGATTCACAAGAATTTGGGTAGAAGCCTGATAAATCGGGGTTAAGAAATAAAAACTAATGATTCCACTTATTAAGGCTGCGATCACGGTGATTGACACGATAAGAAGCCAGCGTTTTTTCAGGGTCTCTAACAACTCTTTTAAACTTATAGTCTCTTCCATTGGGTCCTCCTAAAAAAGTAAATGCAAAACATTGACTATTATATCATAATTTGTCGGTTATTTTCAGATTCTGTCAAATAAAACTCACCTACTAATTAAACACCTTTTTTACATAAATTTGAAGAGGATTTTTGGTTTTGTGATAAATTTCCTATTACTTTTTCCCTATCAAAAAATAAAACTCCAAGGACGGACCTTGAAGTCTTATGTATCTATTATTAACAACTAACGATTTGTTTTAAATCTGCTTTAATTTCTTCTATTAATCTTTCAAGGGTTATTTCGCTTTCATTAACACCCTTCTCATAGGCTCTTTTTACCACTTTTGAAAAATCGATGACATTCGAGCTATTTTGCTTTCCTTCCAAGTTCAATTTCCAAATTCCTCCTCTCTACTAGCATGCTAGTTACCTATTCTACTAGAAGCAGATATATATGTAAATACATTTCCATCTGGAATTGTGGAACATTTATGAATTTTGTCGAAACTCCGAAAAGCGGAAGTGCCCTGTTCAGCAGCGTATGGCCTGGAGCGCTCCAACTGAGATAAGGTGAAACTTCAATCAGCGAACGTTTTTCTCGCTGATTGTTAGTTGAACCGATCGGGTTCTTACGGGCAGTTGAGAATCTACTGCCCGTTAAACGCGATAAAGGAAACACGAAGAGCGTTAGCGATTCGATGTTGACTTATCGTAGGGCGGAGAGCGAAGGACACTAGCTGCTAGGGCACTGGAGCTAGACATTATTCAAAGTTAGCTAGTAAAAAAACGGGCAGGAATCCATGATTCCTGCCCGTTCGTATTAAGGACGTTCTGCAGCCAGCACATCAATGTTTAATTGATAAGTGCCTGCTACGGTGAATTTTTTCGCTAATGGGTACCACTTGCTCTCATCACCAAGCCAGATCCCATCTAATTGGTACGTACCGTCTGGAAGCTTCAGATCGAAGTTACCATTTTCATCGGTTACAACATCGTACCATTTTTCTTCACCTGTTGTGGTGTGAAGACTAAAGATAACATTGGACAAGGAAGATGTGCCTTTTGTTAACGTACCTGTCACGTTCCCCTTTGCAGGGTGATCGGTCAGGACATCGATATTCAAGGTAGTGGCGCCGGAAACGGTAAATTCTTTCTCTAAGACATACCATTTTCCTTCTGCCGCTGACCAAATACCTTCTACTTTATATGCACCATCTGGAAGGGCAAATTGATAATGACCATTTTCATCGGTTGTCACATCGTACCAGACTACATCACCAGTAGTCGTATGAACACTGAAAGTAAGGTTACTAAACACTTGTGTGCCCTTTGTAAGGGTTCCTGTTACGTTCTGCCTTGCTTCTGCTTGTTTCACATCAATCTGTAACTCTTCTGCACCTTCAAGTACTCCGCCTTTGACGGTGAAGACTTGTTTTAATTCATACCATTTATTTTCCGCATTGATCCAAATCCCATCGACCTGGTAGCTGCCATCCGGTAAAGTGAAGGCAAATTTGCCATTTTTATCGGATTTCGCATCATACCACTTACCATCAGTAGAATGGATACTAAATGGAAGGTTTGTTAAGTTAGCTGTTCCTTTTACCAATGTTCCTGATACATTCCATTTACCTTGCTCTGGTGTTGGAATCACATAATCCAAGGCATCGATGACGAATGCATCTGTACCATTGACTAAACCATTTTTAATCGTAAAGGTTTTTGCAAGTGGATACCAAGTTGGATCTGCCCAAACGCCTTCGACTTTATAGTCTCCATCTGGGAGGTTATAGGTAAACGCACCATTTGCATCGGTTTTGAAATCGCTCCAAACTTTCGTGTCTGTGTTATAGGCACTGAAAATCAAGTTTGCGCCGGCTTTGTCGCCGATGACAAGCTTGCCTTGTCCTGGAACAACTGTCGCTGCTGGTGTACCGACTAGTTCTCTTGTATCTCTGACACGAATCCGTGTACCCTGGGCAAATGCACCTGATAAACCAACGGCTTCTAATGTGTCACCAACTTTTAAAACTGGGACTGGAACATTGCTTTGGTTGACAATGTAACCATCTGTAAACACTAACACATCGCCGGAACCATCGTTGATCACATAGGAATTTTCATCAAATTTTGAAACGACCTTACCTTTGACCTTCACGAGTAAGCCTTGGTTCGCAGCCGAAGTTGCTTCCCCAGTTGCCACTGCTTTTGGTTGTAAAGGTGCTTCTTTTCCTATTTTAATGACATCTTTATCAAAGCTTGTAAACTCTAACTCAAGGTTGTTATCAAACTTCTTAATATGGCCATACACGCGAACTTTGTCGCCTGGTTTTAAGGCACCGTCTGGCAACTCTTGGAATGCCATGATTCCGCCTGTTTCATCCTGTAGGTTGAAGGCATCAAAGAATACGCCAGATCCAGTCGTCACTGTTCCTTCTACGACTACATCGGTATTTTCCGCTAAGCCGCGAGCATCTGCAATCTTAGTTACCTTTGTTTCACGGTGTGCTAACCAGTTGACTGCATTTAATGATAGCTCGTCGTTGCCTTTTGGCTCATAGCTTTCATCCATTTGTTTATCATTAAAGATATTCATACCGGACACCACGACCCGGCCATTGTCGCCAATTTCCTCTGAAGCGATTAATGGAATTGCTGAGCCGCCTGTCGCATCTGAAACCGTATCATAGCTGTATCCGCCAAGAACTTTTCCTTGGTACGTCGTTTCATTCCCTTTGGCAAGAATCGTTACTTTACCAGCCTGTGTTAACGGCTGATTGTTCGCACCGGACAAGCTTGTTCCACTGTAATAATCCACAAACGAAACGCGGTCAGTAATGTAGTTGGAAACAAGTCCTGGATGTACTCTGACTGCATATGGGCTGACTGCTGGATCACTCCAGAAGTTCCCGCTCTTGCTGTCATCAAATACGCCATCATTGCCCATGCGGATCGCTGAGCCAATTTCCGTTAATAGTCCATTGTTAATGGTTGGGTCCGTGCTATTGTTGCTCTTACCGGCCATTAATAACGAACCGCCGTTTTTCACAAATTTTGCTACCGCTGTATTTTCTGCAGCTGTTAGAGCAGTTCTTGCATGTGTCAGTACTAATACCTTCACATTGCTTAATGCTTCATCTGTTAATGCGGCTTTATTTTCCGCTACAGTATAGCCTTCTTTTTGAAGCAGAAGCGTGAATGCTTTTAAGTTATCTTTGTACGAGCCGCTGTCGCCACTTGTATTTTCATTTCCATGGGCTGCATCAATTAACACCTTAATGCCAAGCGGTTCTTTAATTTTTACAGGTAAGCTGTATTTGACTGTCCCAATATCGAGACCATCTAACGATGACACGACTGCAATGATTTGGTGATCGCCGGTGACCGGTGTCGCCCATGTCGTTGTGGCCGATGCTGAGCTCTTCGTTAAGATCGACGAAATATTGTTGGTACCAATAAAATTAGTTTCTTTTACTTCATCATAATAGAAATCAACTTTTAGGTTTTTGACTACTTCTGTACCATTATTGGCAACAGTTGCTGTTAAAGTGGCAGGGTTGCCGCCAATCACCACGCCGCCGTCAATATCAATGCCGTTTACTTTTACGTCAACTGCTTCTTCCTTTGACCAGATTGGTGAAGAGTAAATGCGTTCGCCATCCTTTTGCGTTACTTTGACGACAAACCATTGCTGGCCGCCTGATACCGTAAAGACAGGTGACCATGTGAAATCTTTTTCCATTGGTGTGATCGAATCCACGACCTTGCCGCCATTGGTAATCAATTCGACCTTTTCAATACGGTCGTCAGATTTGTAGCTTGCTGGCAGATAAGCAAAGTCACTGTCATTGTGAGCCTCGGCCACTAAGTCACTGCCCTTAATATCAAACTTAAGTGTTTTGCTATCTACTGTTGAACCCATATAGTAGCCATTTGCTAAAACATCTAATGTAAAGTTCGGATCTTCTTCCATGTAAACGCGCATGTTCCGCATCGAGTGAAGCAGTGATGCCTGCGAAAGGTCATCTGCCACGATAACGGTACGGGCGTTAATTTGGCCCCATGTTCCTTCGTGGTTGTCTTCTCCGTAAGTTGGAGCGACATGCCAGCCTAAATCTAGGGCAGAGTAGAATTTTGTTTCGGCATTGGCATAGCCATAGTGTCCGGAACCATTTCCTACTTCTAACATCGTAAATAATTTATCGACATCTTTGTTGTAAGGTTTGAAATTGTTAAACGCATTCGCCGACATATCTGGGTGGTTAAATTGACCAACGATATCATCGTATGTCATCACCCATGCATAATACTGGCTTAAGTCTTGGTATTGTTTGCCGTTAATATTCCGGTCGATAAAGTTATCAGAACCGAAGATATTTGAATGTCCCCAAGTAGTTGACGTCATTTCAAACGCTGGGAAAACGACATAGTCATCATTTGTGTATTGAGTGGCTAAATCTTTTGTTAACTGCCAATCAGAGCCGCCAGAACGTTCCGGCACGGCTTTCCCGTCCGCCGTTTTCCGCTCGACTGTATCTTGTCCTAATTTTTCAGGATCAATATCATGCGAGTGGTCAGAGAAGGCAAACCAATCATAATGATGGAACTGACCTGCTTTTAATGCATCTTCCGGTGTACCAGCACCATCATGTGAAATGTTTGTATGGTTATGGGTTGTACCGCGGAAGTGATTGCCGCCGGTAAAACGTGGTACCACTTCAAATGTCCACTGTTTCTCGGTTAGGTTGCCTTTGCTGTCTTTTGCGGAAACTTTCACGGTATGAACACCAAGCGCAAGTCCCGTTTCAGGCGTATATTTCACCTGTGTTTTACTAATCGATGCTGTTGGTTTGGTTAATTCTTTCCCGTCCAGCCACATTTGTACAGTTGTTTCATCCACGCCGCTCGGGTCGTCAATCAACGCCGAAATTTCCGGTGTTGAACTTTCAATTTTCGTCGTATCCTGCGGTGTCATGCCTGTAATCGCCGGTCCGAACGTATCTTCCACTAACTTCACCACATATGGAGCCGCTTTGGTGCCAGCTGATTGCACTTGTGTGCCAGCCGTAGCTTCCATATAATACTCGAATCCGTCTTGCGGTACCTTTGCTGCATCCAGTCTGGCTGTGTAACGTCCATCTCCGCTGTTTGTCATTGGCAGCTTGGCGTAATCTGTTTCACCAACTGCACGGTAGTAAACCGCTACAGCCTCTGCCCCGTCGGCATTGGCTTCAAATTCAACGCTTGTTCCTTTATAGACTTCCTTTAGCGCCGTATGAGTAATCCCCAAAATCGGAGCAATATCTTTTACATCACGTGGATAGACTTGGTACCCGGATGTTAATTGCGTTTTGTTCGTTGTGTATTGTCCAAGAACGCCCGTTACTGTGTAGCTCTTACCTACCACTAAATGTGTCTCTGGCACAATACCGGATGGACTCATAATTCTAAGCGTGGTTGCTTTGTTATTTTCATCCACAAACGTCACATTGTAGTTCGGTGGTGTACTTGCTGAAGCAGACACTTTACCTGTTACAGTCACCAAGCTGCCTTCAAGCGGCTCTGCACTTGCAAACGTAGTAGACTCAAGAATCGTTAATGGTTTGGCTTCAGGGATTGGATTCCCTTCGCTCACTTTTTCAATTGAAGTCGGTTCAAATTCGGTTAAGCCATTATACACAAGCACTTTACCTGTGATTTTCAGCTTATCGCCTTTTGTGACTTTAAATGGTGTTTCTAGTGATGTACTGAAAATGTTGATGCCCGCTGTGTCATCCTGGAGATAGAAGTTTTGCTTCTGTGTGCCTAGGATTTGATTATCAACAGTCGCCACACCTTCAACGGTAAAGTATTTATCAAGGTTGACTGGCTTTCCGTTTGCATCAGGTGTGCGAACTTCATTTAGTTTTGTTACTTGGGTTGTATCTGCTTTTGTTACGGAAACAGGGGCACTTTCTAACATGATGCCTTTAGCCGTGCTCGTTGTTTGCGTTACGTACACTGTATTTGGTGCATTTTGAATCGTTAAGGAGAAGTCGCCTGAGGAGCCGGCGGTTAATTCTTCTATATTTAATTTCTCTGCTTTAGCTTCATCTTTATAGACATTAATGGTCGCGTTTGCCGCCGCACTGCCGGCGCTGCCGATTAATGTTCCAACGCCACCTGCGACCACATAACTTAATTTTGCTTGGGTAATTGATGCACTCTCTTTTGCCACATCAATTGTGATTGCTGCACTTTCCGCTAGACCAGATTGTGTTGCGGCTACGTAGAAGGATGCTGGTGTTTTATCTGTAGTGAATTTCAGTACGAAAGAGCCATCTGTCCCAGCAGCTGCGGTTGCAAGAGCTGTTCCCTTCGCTGCGCTTTCATACACTTTCACGGTTGAACCTGGTTGAGCAGCTGCTGGGTGACCTGTTACTGTCACATCAGTGCCCTTTTGAATGACCTGAATGGTTTTGCCATCTGGCTGCAAGCTTGTATCAGGAACCATTGGCGCTTCTGTTGGACTTGCTGTGTTTCTTGGAGCGGCAACTGGTCCGACAAAGAAGTCAGCTGCGTTATCATCTGTATCCCATGCATTGCCTTTGCCAGCGACTGGATCCACGTTAGCGTATGGCCGGCGCTGAGCACTGGTTGTGTTGGATGTAGCTTTTGTTGGGTTGCTGCCTTCATAGCCTGATGCTGCTCCCACTCCAACAAAATCAACCGTATCAGTTGGCATGGCTCCGGTTGCTGCTGTTGTCTTATCTTTAAATAAGGCAATTTTCGCACCCGAACCACCCATGGCGATGGTTCCAGATATATCTGGAGTGACAATATCGACTCCGTTTGCCCCGCTTCCTTCACCAATCAGGTAATAACCGTGGGCTTTAATTGTTCCTGTTAATGTAATCGGTGTCCATGACGTTCCGCCAGCGGACGCATATTGTGCCGACCAGCCTTGTAATGAAACATCTTGGTCGGTTGGATTGTATAACTCGATAAAATCTCGGTTGTATGGTGCGCCAGCATTGCCTCCGCCGCCAAAGTACTGCGAAATCACGATGTGATCGGCCATATCGGCGTATGCTCTGCCAATTAACCCGCTTGGTAAAAAGGTGCTTATTAATAGGACAGCTGTGAATAACATACTGGAAAAGCGCTTTAACTTTCTCTTTCTCCCCTTCATTCATCTTCCACCTTTTAGACTATTTTTTATGACTGACAAAAGTAGACCGAAATCTCCCTTCTTTCAAAAGATTTTCAATTACTCCATTATTCTACAAAATTTTGAAATAGAAAGATATATAGTTTAATAGTTTGGTTCGGAAAAATTTTTTAGTATATTTTTCCAAGTATACAAATAGGTGGTCGATATGATTATATAGAGGAAGAATGGCTAAAAACTATCTTTTCACTCTGATTTAAAAGGTATTTTACTATAACAATTTAGGAGGATTATCGTGACCTCTCTTTTCGACAAATTTCGAGTTTCTTCTATTAACGTCAGACCTCTAACCTTATGGCTGTTACCGATTCTGCTTGTGATGGGAATGATTGCCCCATTGTCCGTGTCGGCCCATGCCTATAGCGCGAGTTATACAAACATAACAATGGATACCAAAACGACAAAAGTGGTCTTTACTCTTGATACTTTATCGATATTGGAGCTTCTTCCCAAAATCGACGCTAACAAAAACTGGGTTCTAGAAAAATCCGAAATCAACAAGGATCGGCATCATCTTGAGGAATTGATTACCGAAGGCCTCACCCTTGATAAGGGCAATAAGGAACAAACACCGGACATTGATTCTATGAAACTGGTTAAAAAGGAAAACAAAGAATATCTGTCTATCTCTATAAGTTTTCCTGCCTTCGCACCGGGTGAAACACTCGTCTTTAATGATGGTTTTTACTTTCATGACAGCGGAACCAACTATGTGAACTTAATTTCCGCTGACTATCTCGGCGAGAAAAGCGAAGCCGTCCTGCAGGGGAAGGAACGGACGTGGACATTTTTAGTGACCGAGGTGCAACAGGAGCAGCAGTCGTCCTCTGACCAAATGGTGCAGCCGGATTCGGGTTCGAATTCTGGGTCTGGCTCTGGGCAGCATGATGCTGCCGTGCAGCCTGCTAAATCTGCTGGGAACTCTTCGTGGTTTTCGTTTTTCAAGCTCGGCATGCTTCATATTCTGACCGGTTATGATCATTTACTCTTTTTGTTCGCATTGTTACTGCGCAAACAAACCTTTAAACAATACGCAGCCATCGTTACCTCGTTTACCCTGGCCCACAGCATTACGCTTAGTTTAGCGGTGCTAGGTGTCGTGACCCTGCCCTCGCGGTTTGTCGAGGCCGTCATTGCCTTTAGTATCTGTTATGTCGCAGCCGAAAACATCTTCCGTAAAGAGATCCGCCATCGCTGGAGTATCACCTTTTTGTTTGGTCTAATCCACGGCCTCGGCTTTGCGTCCATTTTAAAAGAAATGGCGATACCTAAGAGTCATTTAGCCGTAGCCTTAGTGAATTTCAACCTGGGGATTGAAGCGGTGCAGCTGTCGATTGTCTTACTGCTTCTGCCAGTATTAGGCTATTTGTTTAAATTAAAAAGTTCTAAGCGTGTTGTCACCTATGGGTCCTACGCGATTGTCGCTATGGGGGCCATTTGGCTTGTGGAGCGGCTGTTCTTTTAAATCTTAGTTTGCTGAGAGTGCCTGTGACTCACTTTCGGGACAAAACTGCTAGAGGAGTTGCTCGTTTTGGTCTATAGCACTGTTCTAAAGGGATAAGCACAGTGGGTTCTTCACAGTGCCCGAGCTTCACTTTTTAGAAGCTCCACGGGCACTCTAACCGCTTCACAGTTCCTGCGACTCTCTTTTTCCAAGCTTTACGGGCACTCTGGACCCTTCACAGTGCCCGCGGCTCTCTTTTTCCAAGCTCGACCGGCACTCTGGGCTCTTCACAGTGCCCGCGACTCTCTTTTTCCAAGCTCAACGGGCACTCTAGGCTCCTCACTGTGCTCTTATCCCATCATCAAACTGTTTCTTTAGACTTATAAATCTATTAAAATAAGGTTTTAAATTCTCGTAAATATCCTCTAGTTTGTGAAATCCAATCTAGCTTACATAGGTCGTTTGTAATATAATTTAGACAATTAATAGTCAATTTTTTACCATGTTCGACATGGAAAGGGGGAAAAGTCATGCTAAGGGGTCAGCTAGCCAAAATTGTCGATGAGCAAAATCTCGTGATCTCTACTAATAGACAAAAAACTACCTATACCATCTTCAAACAACTGCTTGATACCTTGTTCAGCCTTTGTGCGTTAATCATCCTTTCTCCTGTCGTGATCGTTGTGGCTATACTCATCAAACTAGAATCGAAGGGTCCTATTTTTTACATACAAGAACGAATTGGTTTGGAGGGGAAACCCTTTTCCATCATTAAGTTTAGAACCATGCAGATTGATGCGGAAAAGAATGGACCGCAGTGGGCCCGTGAAAATGATGGCCGGATTACGAGAGTGGGTCATTATCTGCGAAAATATCGAATTGATGAAATACCGCAGTTTATTAATATTTTAAAAGGTGACATGTCGCTGATTGGTCCACGTCCGGAGCGGAGGATCTTTATCGAGAGATTTGAAGAAGAGCTGCCCTTTTTTCGGACTAGGCTCCAAGTAAAGCCTGGCGCTACCGGCTGGGCCCAAATCAACGGCGGCTATGATTTATCGCCAAAAGAAAAATTAGAATATGACGTATACTATATTCACCATTATTCCTTTTCACTAGATTGCTTGATTATCCTTAAATCCATCCCTGTGATTTTGTTTGCTAAAGGCTGGAGGTAATCGTTAGTGAAAAAGATTCTATTTTACGAAAGCCGTCCGGAATGGGGCGGTGCGCAGCAGTGCGAGCTTGACTTGTTCACCTCATTCAAACAAGAATCTGAGGAAATCTACTTCGTCACATCTACCGATGGACCGATGTTGGAGCGAATAAGGGCCGCCGGGGAAACACCGATAATAATTCCTATTCACTCATCCGTCAATCAAATTCGCAGAGAACAAGCGAAAAGGGGACCGCTTTTTCTATTGATGCAGTTGGTTTATATGATCCCCCACTTGTTTAAGGTCTGGCTGTTTATCCTAAAGCATCAGATTGAGATTGTTTATACGAGTCAATTTCGCTCGCAATTGATCGTCGGCTGGCTTGCCAAACTAACAGGCCGCACCGTCATTTGGCATCTTCACGGCGAAGAACAGCTAAATAATCTGTTAGGAAAAATATGCTTAACCTTTTCCGATCAAATTATCGTTGTCTCAAACCAATTAGCTGAGCGGTACAAACAGCAGTTTCCCAAACATGCCGCGAAATTTGTTGTCGTTTTGAACGGCGTTGACGTCCCCCGGCTGAAACGGTCGAAACCGCGTTCTGTTTTTACAATTAGTATGGTCGGGACATTAATAGAAGGTAAGCGGCAAGATCTCGCTATTTCGGCTGTGGCTGAGCTAATTCGCCAGGGACATCATGTTCAGCTTGATATTTTAGGAGAAAAACCGCCCTGGCATACTGATGAGTACAAACAATCCTTACTAGATTTAGCATATAGACTCGGTGTCACCCAATCTGTTAACTTTGCAGGCTGGGTCGAACAGCCCTGGGATCAAGTCGTGAATTCCGATGTGTTCGTTTTGCCGTCTGACACGGAAGGCTTACCCCTGTCGATTATCGAGGCGATGGCACTCGGGCTGCCCACGATTGCGACAGATGTAGGCGGAAATGCCGAGCTGATTGACGATGGCAAGACGGGCTATTTGATCGAGCCTAATAGCGTCGCTGCACTTGTGGATCGCCTGAACATTCTCCATGCACAACCAGCACTTGGTGTGCAGATGGGACTGTCGGCTATAGAGCGGTACGAAACTTATTTTACAAAAGATGCCTTTGTTAAAGGAGTGGCAGGTGTCATCAACACCATTACTTAAATGAAAATACTTTATGTGATTACAGGGGCCGATATCGGCGGGGCACAAAAGCATGTCCTTTACTTGGCCGAGTGGTTTTCGCGGAATGGTCATGATGTGAAAGTCGTTGTTGGTGAAGAGGGCCCGTTCATCCAGGAATTAACCGACCGTCAGATTGGGGTCACTCTTATTCCGATTCCACGAAAAATTGACCTTTTGCAGGATATGAAAGCCTTATGGAAGCTCATTCGTTATCTGCATCGTGAAAAATTTGATGTCGTGCACTCCCATAGTTCGATTGCCGGGATTATCGCGAGGGTCGCAGGCTTTGTTAACCGGGTGAAGCATAACCTCTTTACCGCGCACGGTTTTGTGTTTACTGACCCTACTCTGTCAAAGAAAAAAAGGATCGTTTATCTATGGCTGGAAAGAATCTGCAGCTGGATTTCGACCAATATTATCACTGTCTCAGCTTTTGATTACCAAAAGGGCATCGAAGCGGGCATCCGTGCCGATAAAATGAAGGTAATTCCCAATGGCATTCCGAATGAAGCGCTGATTACATTACCCGATTGGCAGCAAAAGCAGCACCGCTTAGCCCAAACTGATAAAAAAGTCATTGGCTTTGTCGGCCGGTTTGCACCTGAAAAGAATCTAGATATGCTGCTACGGGTGGCAAGACGCTTTAAGGACAACCGGCAGAGCGAGGTCGAATTTTGGCTCCTTGGTACGGGACCATTATTTGAACATTATCAAAAGGAAATCAAGCGTCAGGGCTTAGATTCCCTCATCCAGCTAAAAGGCGAACAAAATGATGTGGCAGAGTGGATGGACCAGATGCATGTGATGATCATTACCTCTCATAAAGAAGGACTGCCCTATGTCTTACTGGAAGCGTGCGGACGCGGGTTGCCCGTGATTAGTACCGATGTGGGCGGGGTGAAGGAAGTGGTCGGAACCAATGCGCTTGTCGCCGTTAATGATGACCAGCACATGTACCAAAAGTTATCTGAACTTCTCACGAATGATCAAGCTTGCGAGCAATTGGGCCAGTACGGTTTAGACCGAGCCACTCGTTACAATGTTGAAAATATGTGTGCGGAAACATACAAGCTTTATAGACGTTAACTACTATCAAGACATGCAGAAAGTGAAGTGTCGACCATGGCTTCGTTGTCACTTAAGCGGAATATTTCCTATATGTTAGTCGGAAACCTTATTTATGCCCTGTCCCAATGGGGTATCATTATGGTATTGGCTAAATTAGGTTCGCCCAAAATGGTCGGCGGCTTTACGCTGGGATTAGCGGTAACCGCTCCGATTATCTTAATCTTTGACCTGCAATTGCGGTCAGTCCTCGCCACCGATGCAAAAGGAGAGTTCTCCTTTCGTCACTACCTTACTTTAAAAGGGGTATGCAGTGTGATTGCCCTGCTCGTTCTAGGCGGCGTCATTATCATAGGTGGATATAAGGGGCAGGCTGCATGGGTCATTCTATTTATTGGCATCGCCAAGCTAGTCGAATCCGTGATTGAACTCCACTACGGATTGTTTCAACGAGCGGAACGGATGGATCTCATTGCTAAATCGCTGATGATGAGAGGTATTATCTCCCTTGTGATCATCGCCCTGCTCATTTCATTAACGGACAGCCTTTTACTAGCGGTAACTGGTTATGCCGCATCCTGGCTGCTCTTGTTATGTATCATTGAGGTACCAAAGGCGAAACAAATGGCGGCGTCTCCGGCATCGACACTGAACCTTCGAGCGGTGAAAAAGCTGTTTCTGACGAGTTTTCCACTCGGCGTGGTGATGATGATGATTTCCCTTTATACCAACATTCCCCGCTATTTCCTTGAACATGTGAACGGGACGGAAGCGGTCGGTTATTTTTCAGCGATTTTTTATATCGTAACGGCTGGGAATCTTGTCATCAATGCCATCGGACAATCGATTAGTCCAAGGCTGGCACATGAATATAGCCATCAGGCGTACGCTGCATTTACCCGTCTGTTAACGAAATTTACCGCGCTAGGGTTTATTTATGGCATCTGCGGAATCATCCTTACCCTCGTAATGGGTAAGCTGGTCCTTGGATTGATCTATACAGCGGATTATGTCCATTTCCACAAGGAATTTGTTTTATTGATGGTGGCTGGAACCTTCATGTATGCCGGTTCTTTTTTTGGATTTGCGCTTACGGCGATGAGAAAGTTTACGATTCAACCGATTCTATCTGTGATTTGGGTGGTTTCCACCCTTATTCTATGTGTTTTCCTGATTCCGGCTTATGGATTAACAGGCGCTGCCGTGGTAACCATCCTCACCACCGCCATCCAATTCTTCACCTTGGCTGGGGCAGTGATTTGGTACCTTGTACAAGCTAAAAAAAGTGATAGACAAACGAGTCTTCAGACCTCTAACTAAGGAAGTGATACGAATGGCCAAACGAGTGCTTCATGTGCTAACTACCTTAAATGTAGGCGGTGCCGAAACCATGATTCTCAATTTATATAGGGCAATGAATCGTGAGAAGATTCAGTTTGACTTTTTAGTTCATACCGACGACATTGGCTATTATGAAGCGGAAGTGCTTGCTCTAGGGGGGAGAATTTACCGAATGCCCTATCCCCGGATAAAATCAATTCGAACTTACCAAAAACAACTGCTGACCTTTTTGAAAGAGAATGAATTTTGTGCGATCCACAGTCATGCCCATTCCTTTAGCGGCTTTATTTTAGAGACAGCAAAAAAGGTTCCTATTCCCGTCCGAGTTTCCCATAGCCATACGACATCGGATGGCAGAGAGACCACCCTATTCCGCCGAATCTATCAAACTTACATGAGGGCAACCCTGCGAAGAAGCTCTACGCATATGATCGCTTGTTCAAAAGCCGCCGGAGAATCATTATTTGGGAATGACGCTTCTATTATGGTGTTACCTAATAGTTTCAATCTCCAAGATTATGAAACACAATCGAAACAGATTGAACCCAAGTCTATAAATGTGGCAGCGCCTGTCCTTGGACATGTCGGCCGGTTTGATCCAGTGAAGAACCACTCATTCTTGTTAGAAACCTTTTACCATTTCAAAAAAGATTATCCTGCTGCTACGGCTATTTTAATAGGGGATGGTCCCGATCGAACAGCGATTGAGAAGTTAATCCGCCATTATCAATTAGAAGATTCCGTCAAGCTGCTTGGCGTTCGCTCGGATATCCCTGCGTTATTAAGTAAAATGGACCTGTTTCTTTTCCCTTCCCTTTATGAAGGACTGGGAAATGTGGTCGTTGAGGCGCAAGCCGCTGGGCTGCCCTGCTTGGTATCGGACACCATACCAAGAGAGGTTGATTTAGCCATGAACCTCGTAACCTTTCAAAATCTCGACGATGGTGCAGCGGCATGGGCTGCACAATTAGGAGAGATGATGAGTAACTCTGCTCTACCTAGTTGGAATGAACGGAAACGTAAATTAACGACATTTGGTTATGATGTTATGGAAAATGCGAGAGTCTTAGGGAAGATTTATAGTGGAACCTAACATGAAGAGAAAACCACTTTCAGCGACACTAGCCTTCATTTTATTTACGATTCTATACTTTTCGGCTTCTCTTGTCCTATTAGGAAATCAATATCGGCCCTTATCCACTCAAGTGATCGTAACCAGGTATCTTCTGATTCTATTCGTTTTTGTGGTGATGGTATTGATTTATTTTTGGAAAAATGGTCTTACGCTCTTTCGCTTTTCTTCCTTATTATCCATGTATTTATTTATCATTTGGTTTTTATTTAGTCTTTCGGTTGTTTTTTCAGAAGTGCTGCATCAATCATTTCCAATCCAAGGGCTGTTCTTTTTAGTGATTGTTCCGTTTATCTATTTTTCCGTTCTGCCCTATTTAAGCAATATAAGCGGTCCGGTCATTCATCTTTCGTTATTTGCGGCTAATCTGCTTTATCTTCTCCTTTCCTATGTGAGCGTTAGAGTTGAGTTTCTGCCCTATTCAGGGATTGCCGCCAATCCCAATGGATTCGGCCAAATAGCTGCCATCACTGCTATATCAGGATTTTTTATTCTCATCACCCTTGCGAAAAAAAGAAGAGTTACGATGCTGCTTCTTATTATGGCGATTGTATTGGCACTTACCAGCGTAATGTTATCATCCAGCCGGACATCGTTTATCATTGTTGTCATCATCACGTTCATTATCTCCATTCATTTTATTCTGGCCAAACGCAATTATAAGCCGTTCTTATTGATCCTACTAATTGGATGTATTGGCTGGTTTTCTCCCTTAAAAGAGATGTTTTTGAATGGACTGCTTGAGAAGTTTTCTACTTTTAATCAGCAAGGCAATCTTTTTAATGGACGAATGGGGACTTGGCAAACCGTGGTCAAAGATGCGTCATTGTTTGGTCATGGCGAAGACTACTTCCAAAGTTTCTTTGAAGGGGCTCATAATAGTATCATTAATATTCTCGGCGTTTACGGGCTGATCCCTGCGATTTTACTATCGTGTTTTCTCCTCTTAATGATCGGGCTTGCCCTCCGGTATGCCCTGCAAAACACGGAGGATCCTTTGGCTATTTTCCCGCTTAGCATCATCGTCACCTTTACTTTATTTAGCATGACCGAGGCCATGTTTGGCTTAGTTGGAAATGGCATTACGATCGTGTTCTATCATATGGTTGGACTCCTCCTGTTTAAGGATGGAACCCATACTATAAAGGCCAAAAAAAATACGGCTGGTTATTAAACCAGTCGTATCTTTTTGGCCTTGTTTGAAAAGTAAACGGAGAATTTCCGTTTAAATTAGGAATTATCTATAATTCCTTTATAATAGAGGGAGTTTTTCCGCTTATATGCTCCAAATCTTTGCCTTTTGGCTTATTCGGGCAAGTTAATCGAAATAGCTCCGCTTATGCCTGATTCTTACGCTTCTTCTCTCTTCATTAACCGGAAATTCTCCGCTTATGAACTCTCATACCCCTCAAAATGTTAATGCTGATAAAAATCATACTGATTCTCTTTAATGACCTTAGCAGGTACTCCCCCTACAATGAGGCCGTCCCCTACATTCTTGGCAACACTGCTATTAGGCATGATCAGAACCCGATTTCCTATCTCGATATCGCCAATAATCGAGGAATTACAGCTTAGGAAGACATTATCCCCAATCACGGGAGATTTCAGGTTTTTATAGGACATACCGACTGTACAGCATTGATGAATGGTAAAATTCTCACCGATTTTTGCATTTTTGGCGATGACGATGCTTGTACAATGGGGAATTGATAACCCCCCTTTGATTTCTGCCTCGGGATGAATTTCCACGCCTGTGATAAATTTAAACGGTCCATAAAGGAACAGGAATAATAACCAGTATAGAATCTTATATGGAAGTTTATTTTTTTTATAAAGGGAATGAAGGATTCTATAAATCAAACAGGCATACACTCCGGGAAAATAAAAGAAGACCAATACTCGGTTTATTCCTTTAAAATGACCATAATTTCTTTTAAAGTCTTTGGCAAAGTCGCTCATTTATGATAACCTTCCTAGTCTTTTTGCATGAGACTTATCTATAAAACTAATTCGCTTTCACCATATCATAAATTTTCATATCTTTGATCCAAATTTCGCTTTTCTGGCCTCGTTCATCCATGCCCAGCACCACAAAAAAAGGACCTAGATCAGGTTGCTTTTGATCGATTCGTCTGCCAATACTGATGATATTGACGATTTTTGTATCCTTTAACACTAAATCACTGACGGCTTTTTCTTCATTCTTAGGCTTTGCTGCGGTGTCTTGCTTTGTTTTGGCCGCACTGTCTTTCACTTCCAATGTCTTTTTCTCTGCTGCGTTTTCCTTTTCGGTACAGGCGCTTAATCCTACTAACGCAACCGCCAGCATGAGAACGAGAATCCACTTACTTGTTGCTCTCACTTTATATCCTCCTACAAAAATATAAACAAGAAAAGGGGTTCGCCCTTCTCTTGTTTATAAAGATTGACTGCTATTTACATTTTAATCCTAGAGCCCACTTACATCAATGGTAAATGGTGATGGAGTGATTTGGCCCTCTTTGATTGAGAAGGTTTGATTGACTTGCTCATAGAAATTCCCCTCATAATGATCAAAGACACGAAGAATTTTATAGTCCCCATCTGCTAATCTGCTTGCAATATTCCCATCCTCATCAGCATATGTCCAGAATTCATCTTCTGTTGCCACGTTAATAAATTGAATTTCCGCATAACTGAGCGGGGTTGAACCATTCACTACTGACCCCTTTAGGGTAACTGGAGGAATGGAGATCAAGAGCTGATCTTGTTGCTCGCCGTCAACAAATAGTTGACCATTTTCCACCGTGAAGCGGATATTTAAGGTGATATAATCACCCGTATAGACGCCAGCCACCGTATAGGTTCCATCAGCGAGTCTTATCGAAGCTTCCCCATTCTCATCTGTCATCATAGACGGAGAGAATCCACCGCATTCCTGACAAGGAATACCACGAACCATATTAATATCCGCATTTGTCACTAGGCCGTCTTCATCCACTACTTTAGCAGAGATTACCGCTTTTGGTGCGTTAATCGTGATTGTTGCTACTTCTTTTCCATTCATTACTACCTGACCATTTACCACTTCAAACGTTTCGTCGAGATAGGCTCCAGTCCCATTTAGATTAGATGCAATGGCTTTATATTGACCATCTGGCAAACGTAGGGTAAACTGGCCAACTTCATTTGTATCAATAAGGAATTCATCTTCTTCAACGCCATCTACCAATCTAGCAAACAAAATATTTCCATATTCGACCGGGCTGCCATCGACTAGATATTGACCTTCGATTGGATTTGGTAATGATACTTCCAATTGACTCTGAGTGCTGCCATTTACCACAATGGCACCATCCACAATACTAAATGGAACATCTAATGGGAAATCCATTTCTTCATTCCAAATATGCTTAATGACATAGTCACCGTCAGGTAGTCTTGCTGAAAGCTGCCCATTATCATCAGTACCTGCATAATAGTATCTGACATCGTCTTCGCTCATATTTTTCCTAAAGATATTCAGTTGTGCATTTAGAACTGGTACACCGTTGTCTAGGACAACCCCTTTTAGCGTTTCAGCCGGAATGGAAACAATGACTGATGATTGTTCTTCGCCATTCATGATGGTCTTTCCGTTTTGAATGCTAAAAGGAACATTCATTTGAATACTTTCACTTTCTTTGTACCATACTTGATCGACATGGTAATCGCCATCTGGCAGTCTGAAAGAAAACTGACCGTTTTCATCCGTTTGATCGTAATACCATTGATCAGTTTCGTTATTCAACACATTTATTTGCGTATTCGCTAATACTTGGTCACCATCCATTAATGTTCCCGTAAAACTTTCTTCTAACACTTTCACATCAAGGGATTGTGCTGGTACACCATCAATGAATAGCTGACCGTCTTGAATGGTAAATTTAAGCTCTTGGATTTCAAAATGGGTATTTTCGTTGTCGCCCCAGAATCCGTTAATCGTATAAACCCCATCTGCAAGACGAACAGAGAAATGTCCGTTTTCATCTACATATGTCCCGAACCCTCTTCTACCGTTCGCATAACTAAAGTCCAATCTTCCGGCTAGTGGCTGCCCTTCCTCCATAACCGTTCCTCTGTAGGTATTAGTTGGCAGGGTTAGAACCAGTTGACCACCGGTTGCACCATTTTGTACTAATTGGCCATCCACCACACTAAATGGAACATTAAGGATGATTGAACCTGTATCAGATCCTCCCCCTGCTTCAACGGCTACATAGTTTCCATCCGCAAGGCGTAAGGAGAACTGACCATCCTCATCCGTATAGCCATAAGACCGGTTCCCACCATCAGTCTGCTCCACATAAACAGAATTCCAAGCAACTGGTGTTTCACCATCAAGTAATTGTCCTGTTACGGTGATTGGCTGAATGGCAACCATCAGTTGGTCAGCTTTTTCACCGTCTACGAATAGCTGTCCATTTTCGACTGTAAATTCTAAATTGACCGCATCATGATAATTATCAGTGCTTAACCAATCTACTACATAATGGCCGTCTGGCATATCAAGGCCAAACTCTCCATTTTCATTGGTGGTCGTACTATAAGTTCCAGTCCCTGGATTATTTATATCCCTAAAAATAATTTCAGCACCTGCGAGTTTGTCCGCACCATCGACAACCGTTCCTTTCACATTTCCTGTTACATCCGGAACGACGCTGACATCAATATTGTAAGGTGATGGAGTAGACTTTCCATTAATGATATCGAATTCACGATTTAATTTCTTTGTTACATAGGTTTTACCATCAAAATATCTGTAATCCAAAATGGAATAATGACCATTAGGCAAACGGAAACTAAACTGTCCATTTTCATCTGTTGTATCATAATACCATGTATAGTCACCAAATCGAGCACTGATGGCGATTTCCGCATTGGCAATTGGTGTTCCGCCATCAGTTAATTGACCTGTGAAATTAATAGATGGAAGATTGACGTTCAAGCGATCAACCTGTACGCCATCCACAGAAAGCGCTCCATCTGTAACAGCGAAGGCTTTGTTCACTCGGACTGCTTCTCCGTCCACCCAAACCTGCTCAACCTCGTAATCACCATCTGGTAAATCCAGTCCAAATTCACCGTTTGAATTGGTTGTTGCATTGGTATAGTCATAGGTAGTTTGATTCATAATTTCAACTTCAGCATTTGCTACAACGCCCGATTCGGAAGAAATCACACCTCTTACATTTCCGGAGATCATATTGATATCAAAACGGCTGAAGTCAATACTTGGTTGTCCATCCACCACATTAAATTTAATCATAAGCTGACGATACATCCAGTCATTACTTACATTATTGATTTGATAGCTTCCATCCGGAAGACGGCCCTCAAAGTGACCATTTTCATCGGTTCTGAAACTAATACCGTAACTACTATTTTCTTTTTCCATTGACATTTCCAGCCACGCATCGGCTAACACATTGTCACCATCTACGAGCTGTCCTGCAACATTTATTGGTGGAATTTTGAGAACTAACTGGTCCTGCTCGGCACCATTCACGAACAGTTTGCCGCCCTTAATACTAAATGGAATATCCAGCAATGTCTGCTGATTCTCTTCTCCAATCCATGTTTCATTTACAATATAATCGCCATCTGGATAGCGCAAATGGAATTCACCATTCTCATCGGTAGTGGCTGTAAACCTTGCGGAGTATTCTCCATCTACTAATTGAGTAATATCAAAATCCTTATCAGGAATTGGTGTTCCATTTTCATCTACCAATTTACCGGCAATATCATTGGCTGGTATTTCAAGTGTTAGGGATTCTTGTGAAGTACCATTAACCACTAATTGGCCATCTTTCACATCAAAGTAACTACTTACTGTGATTCGGCTTTCATTACCTGGTAATCCAACCGAACGTATCTCATATTCTCCATCTCCTAATCGTAAGGAGAATTCACCGTTTTCATCAGTGTAAGCATTTACCCATCTGCTATAATTACCACCGTAAATGAGGTAACCAATATCAGCATTCGCTACTGCTTTTCCATGATCGACTACAGTACCCTTAACTGTTACTTTTACATCTACTGTTAAAGTGGATTGCGGGCTGCCATTTACAACTAACTGTCCGTCTTTCACGCTGAAGGCTGTATATGGGTAACTGTCTAAATTGCCACTCCACACATTAGTGATAACATAATCCCCATCAGCTAAATCCAAGGCAAATTTCCCTTGTTCATCGATTTGGACAGAATTCCCATCTCCATACTCATTTGCATTCTCAATGGTCATGGAGCCAAACTTCACGGGTGTAGTTCCATCCTGAACAACCCCTTGCACGTTGCATGTTGGCGGTACACTTTCATTTACCGTTATCACGTATGGGCTTGGGTTAGTGGTTCCATTCTCAACTTGAATAGCTTCCCCAATCTCGTGGTATCCGTCATTACCAAAGTAACCTTCTACGGTGTAACTTCCATCGCTGACACGAAGTGAATAGTTACCATCAACATCTGGCGTTACATACATGACACGATAATAATCACCAATATTTTGACTCACATTAATCCCTTCAACATAGGCACCATTGCTCTCCAATTGAACTTGGAACGTCACTGGCGGTACTTCAATGTTTAAGGTTTTTGCTTGAACATTATCCACATAAAGCTGGCCATCTACTACTTTGAACGCTTTATCTAAATAAGTTTGTTCATCCTCAATCCAGTAGGAATCGACAAAATAGTTTCCATCTTCTAATTGAGCAGTAAATTCACCTTGGTCATTCGTATAAAAATTATTGAAACCATCAGAATCCGTATTGTATAGGATGACATTCGCATTGGCGATTGGTCCATTTTCATCGACTAACTTCGCTGCGACATTTCCTTGTGGTACTTCTGGTGCTAGATTAATCGTTAATCCTTCTTGGCCTTGAAGCTGGCCATCTGCCACCGTGAAGGTAAGCATTAATGAATACCATTTTTGCTCGGCCGCAACCCAAATGCCTTCTACTTGGTAATCGCCGTCCGGAAGGTTTAATCCGAACTGGCCGTTTTCATTCGTTTTAGCACTATACCATTTTTCTTCTCCGTTGACTGTATGCGCATTGATGGTAACACCATCCACGCTGCTGTTTCCTTTTGACACTACACCTGTTACGTTATTCTCAGGTACTTTCAAATCAATTTGCAGCTGGTCTGCGCCGACTAAGACGCCATCTTGAACAGAGAATTTCTTCACTAACGGATACCATTTTTCTTCAGAAGCCACCCACACGCCTTCAATTTGATAGGTTCCATCTGGGAGGTCTAATTGGAAGCGGCCGTTTTCGTCAGCTTGGCCATCAAACCATTGTTCTGTCCCGCCAACCGTATGGGTACTGATCCATACGCCTGCGACTGGAGTGGTTCCCTTGCTGACAACCCCATTGATATTGGGTTCTTTTTCTGTTAAATCAATTTTTAAAAGTGAATCCCCTACTAAATGTTGATCTTTTACAGAGAATTGGACTGGCTGAGCATACCATTTTGCCTCGGATGCCACCCATACACCTTCTAATTGATACTCGCCATCCGGCATATTAAACAGGAACGAACCGTCCGCCTTTGTTTGGGTGTTATACCAAACCTCTTGGCCGCTTGTGGTATGAACACTGAGCCATACATCTTGAATAGCTTTCCCATCTTTTGTTAAAGTCCCTTTCACATTGAAAGACAATAACTCGATATTAAGCTCTGATGCACCGACAAGCTTACTGTCTTTGATGGTAAAGGATTTTCCTAGTGGATACCATTTTTCATCTGCTGCTACCCATACACCATCTACTTGATAGTTACCATCTGCTAATGCCGGCAGACTAAACTTTCCGTCTTGATCTGTACTGACATTATACCAATTAGGGTTCTCCCCAATTGTATGAATACTGAACGTAACATTTGCAACTGGTTGTTCTTCTTTTGTAATTAACCCTGTAATTTCATCTAGTTGAATGGACAAATTCCAGTCCATATTCTCGTTAACGGTAAATGATTGTTTTGAATCATACCATTTATTTGTTGAAGCAACCCACACGCCTTCAAGCTTGTATTCGCCTGCAGGAACTTGGAAATTATAATTTCCTTTTTCATCAGACTTTACATCATACCATTTCTGGTCTCCTGTAGATTGGATACTAAAGCTAGCACCCGATAGTGCCACACCATTTTTTGTAACGGTTCCTTTCACCGTGAATAATGTCGGCGGCTTTACAGTGGTCACATCAACATTTACCTCTGCAGTTCCTGCAACGGTAAACACTTTATGGTCCAGCTCGTACCATTTATTCTCTGCACCAACCCAAATACCGTCTACTTGGTATTCGCCGTCTGGAAGGTCGGTAAAGCTATATTCCCCTTGTTCGTTGGTTGTTGCATTATGCCATTGGTTTGTACCATCTGTCGTATGTATACTAAAGGTAATATTCGCTAATGGCTGGCCATCCTTTTTAACAACACCGGTCACATTCTTATTTTCAACCGGAGGAACTATTGTATCTGGAAGTTTAATAAGAAGTGATTCCGCACCCTCTAGTTTGCTGCCTGCTACTGAGAAGTTCTGCGTCAGCGGATACCATTTTTGCTCAGCGCCTACCCATATCCCTTGTAATTCATAGGCACCATCTGTTAATAGATAAGTAAACTTCCCGTCTTGGTCGGTTTTTGTATCAAACCATTGATCGGTTGTAGTGTTATGAACACTAAATATGACATCCGGTACTCCCTTGCCATTTTGTGTAAGCGTACCACTCACATTTGGTTCCTGGGTTTCCCCTATAGCCTGAGGCTCAGTAGGTTGAACGCCGTTCAATTGAGCCGATTCATCGCTATTTACTGATACATTTGCCGCATCTTGCGCAAATGCAGGCTGGATAAAACCGCTCGTGACGATTAATACAGCTAGTAAAATCGAGACTGCCCGTTTCCAAAAAAGTCTCTTTTTCTTCGACACCATGTTACTCCCCCATTTTTATGTATCTAATTTATCTATTTCGTATGCCGTTCGATTAGGAGATTCTCTCTAATTATTTCGACCTACAAAAATCAACCTTTATTATACTATCAATTTTGAATAATTTGGGTATTTTTTCACAGACTTTTGATTTTTTTGTCAGATTACCAATATTTTTGTCCTTGGCTGCTGGCAATTTCTTCGATTTTCGAATTTTCCCCCTCAAAATATAGCAAACTATGGTAAAATAGATAAAAATATGAAAGATTATGAGGTGATTCTATCTTAATGAATAAAACTATTGCTCGCACACTATCAACCACGGCCCTGTTTTCGACGCTTTTTGCCAGTTCGGCTCTTGCTGACACGTACAAGGTTCAAAAAGGGGATAACCTATCGAAAATTGCCACAAAATATAAGACGACTGTTGCTGCCATTAAGACAGAAAATAGTCTGACATCGGACCGAATCTATGAAAATCAAACATTACAAATTTCCACTAAGCCAGCGACAACTACGGTTCAAGCTGTCCAACAAACGACCTATACCGTTGTAAGCGGTGATGCTTTGATTAAAATCGCCAACCGCTATGGCATTACTGTAGGGGAACTCCAGCAGTGGAATAGCCTAAAGAGTACGCTGATTTATCCTGGACAAGTTCTTAAAGTATCCGCACCTGGACAAACGGTGACCGTTACGGCACCGCAGCCAGCTCAGCCAGCGGCTCATGTGGTTTCAACACCTGCTCCAGCAGCGGCGACGACGGTGTACACGGTGGTCAGCGGCGACAGTTTGAGTAAAATTGGTGTCAAATACGGAATGACTGTTCAGCAGTTGAAAACAACTAATAGTTTGACTTCAGATATGATTTACGTAGGACAAAAATTGAAGGTAACGGGTCAGGCTGCGGCCGCACCGGTGCCTAGTAATACCCCGAGCATTGTTACCGTGGCAAAAAGTTTAATGGGGATCAAATATGTGTGGGGCGGAAGTTCCCTATCTGGATTTGACTGCAGCGGGTTCATTTATTATGCAGCTAATCAATCCGGCACGAAAATCGGCCGTTATTCCGCTGCAGGTTACTATGACCGCAGTTATTATGTGAATACGCCTCAAGCCGGCGATCTTGTATTTTTTCAAGGTACATATAAACAAGGCATTTCGCACGTGGGCATCTACCTCGGCGACAACCAGTTTATTCACGCCGATGAAACCCATGGCATTATGATTTCCAATTTAAAGAGCTCCTACTATACCGCCCACTTTGCGGCGTTTAAACGATTTTATTAACAGATTGCCAATTTCCGATTCATGGAGATTGGCTTTTTTTATTTTTATGTTTAAAAGAGTCGTAGGAGGGCAATACTTAAGATATAACCTATTATTAGAGGAGGATGGTTTAAATGAAGGAAAACAAGTTACTATTATCAGAGTTTGCTAATGAAGAGGGATTTGAGTTGAACAGCTATATTACTCATTTATTTGAATCCATGAGTCAAGATGAAATGGAATTTGAACCATCCCCAAGTTGAGGGCTGGTTCTTTTTTTTTTCTTGAGGTGGTCTTGTGCTAAATTCATGTGGTTTTGTGCCAAATTCATTTTGTTTTGTGCTATTTTTTTATAGTTTTGTGCCAAAATGAACTAGTTTTGTGCTATTAGACATAAATTACCAGTTTTCAGATGATTCCTATGCTATTTTTTTGCTGAAATAAGCCCTTTTTTGTTTGATTCTAGCAAAATTAGGGGATGCATATATTGTCTAATGATTTTTGAAGGAAATACATAGAGTTAGCCTTAATTTAATATATAACTAGCTATTAAAACTGTGAGGTGAATTCGATTGTTAATAATGAGAAGAGCTTTGATTGTGCTTCTGGGTGTGGGGATTCTGCTAGGGTATTCAGGTGCTGGTACGGCGGCTGCCGCTACAACGGGTTGGACACTCACGGGTGGAAATTGGCATTATTATAATCATGGTGTAATGAAGACCGGCTGGGTCCAGGATGGCGGCCATTGGTATTACCTTGATAACAAAGGCGCGATGAAGACCGGCTGGGTGCTTGCGGATGGAAAGTGGTATTTCATGGTTCAGTCAGGGGCGATGAAAACGGGCTGGGTGAAGGTGTCAGGCACCTGGTATTACTTTGACAAGAGCGGCGCCATGAAGACTGGCTGGGTGAAGGACAGCGGCCAATGGTATTACCTCGACAAGAGTGGAGCGATGAAGACCGGCTGGATGCAGGACGGCGGCAGTTGGTATTACCTCGACAAGAGCGGGATGATGAAGACCGGCTGGGTCCATGTGTCAGGCACCTGGTATTATTTAAACAACTCAGGCACCATGAGGACAGGCTGGCTGGAGCAAGGAAATAGTAAGTATTACCTCGATCCAAGCGGTGCTATGGCGACTAAGTGGCGTTCTATCTCAGGGAATTGGTATTACTTTGGCGAATGGAATGGCGTCATGTTCCGCCAGAATTTTGCCGATGGGTATTATTTAATGGAAGATGGCCGGATGACCAATGCCGGAAGTGCTACGATTGTTTCGGTGGCTGAACAGTTGAAGAAGGCAATTGATGTTGGAATCAGCCAAGAGGATTTGTTGGCTATATTGGGTGCGGATTATCACGATTTGGTCGGGATTGAAGGCGACAAGTATTGGCTGTACACCCTGAAGGTGGCTTTTACTGGAGAGTATCAGCCGGTGAAGTTTACTAATGAAGACGTCGGTGCAGAAGATCTAGCAAAGGGGCTGACAGATGTTGTTCTATTGGCTTTTTGGAATGCTGACCAAAAGGCCTTCCAGGTCTCCATCGACTACTTCGACGCTTCCCATAAATTCCATCACTATAGTTCCTATCGTCACGATTATGAGTATAATTGATTTGTTAGTTGGCCAGTCCCCTGAAGTGCGGGGACTGGCTTTTTCATTTAAGGGCGGAAAGTAAATCCTCTAAAGTGGACAGTAATTGTCGAAAGCGGAAAGTAAATCTTCTAAACTGGAAAGTAAAAACCTGAAAGTGGAAAGTAAACTTAGATATGTCCTTTATAAAGGGACTCTCCTGAAAGGAAACTGCCTTAAAATTGGCTCTCTATCCAATAACGGAACGGACCTCTAGCGGAAAGTACGTTTGAAAAGGGGCTCTCCCCCCTCCAAAATTACTTTTTTTACAAAAAAACTCCCTTGAGCTTGTGCCCAAGGGAGTTCTGCACTAGCGTAGGACGCCGGTGCTGTAGAAGTAATAGGATTTACCGGCGATTTTGGCCCAGCCGGAGACCATGGCGCCGCTCGCGTTTAGGTAATACCAACGTGTGCCTTCCTTTAGCCAGCCGGTGCGCATGGTGCCGCCGCTTTCGAAGTAGTACCATTTGGTGCCGACTTTTGCCCAGCCTGTGGCCATTGCGCCGCTCGTGGTCAGGTAATACCATTGGGTCCCGCTCTTTAACCAGCCTGTTTGCATGACGCCGCTACCATCGAGATAGTACCATGTCGCGCCGACCTTTGCCCAGCCCGTGGCCATGGCCCCGTTGCTGTTGAGGTAATACCACTTGGTGCCTGATTTGAGCCAGCCTGTTTGCATGACACCGGTGTTGTTGGAATAGTACCAAACGGTTCCCAGCTTAAACCAGCCTGTTTGCAGCTGGAAGGTGGCGGGATCATAGTAGTAGCGTTTGCCATCCTCTGTCAGCCAGCCCGTCGTTTTGACAACCGTCACGATTGTTGGCTCACTGGTGTTTCCGAGGTCGTCGCTAGCGGTCACGGCTAATTGAGTTCCTGCTTTCTGGGCTGCCGTGAGGGTGACCGCAAAGTTGCCGTCCGTGCCGGCTATGGCGGTGCCGATGACCGCGTCCCCTGCCTTCACTTCTATTTTCGCGCCTGCTTTGGACTTACCGGTCACTTTTGTGTCTTTGTCAGTTAGTTTATTCACCTGTGGTTTTGGAAAAAGAATCTGAACCACTTGATCAATTTTTGGATAGATTAAATTGTCGGCCTTGTCGTAGACTTGGAGATCAACGCGATAGGTCCCTGCTTCCATGAAATCATAAACATAAAAATTCGTCTCCCACAGTCCTGTTGCCGTATTGAGTGCGAGCTCGGATTGATAACAATTCGCTGCTGCACACAGGCGCAGTGTGGCGGTATTCACCCCGGATTTATCATCGATAATCTTCGCCGTCACCTTCAGTGTATCGCCGATGTTGACGGCCTGCTTGCTGATGGTGATATTCTCCACTGTCGGCGGTGTGTAATCGGCCATCTCATTAATCAGTTCAAAATCCTTTGTGGCCGTCGTCTGGTTATTCGCTAAATCGGTTAGGTTTAATTTGAGCTGCCAATTGCCCGGGTCGGTATTGCCTTCAAATTGATAGACCATGACCCATTCGTCCTTTTGCCTGTCATAGGTGAGTGGCTGGCCCACTTTTGTCCAGCCATTTGGCATCAGGAAATCGGCCTTAATGGCCTCGATGCCGACATTATCGGCCGCTTTGACTGTTACTGTAAACTTCTCCCCCGCTTTCACGGTTTGCGGTTCGATGTTGATGCTGCTAACGACCGGCTTAATGAGGTCTTCATTCGGATTTGTGACTGTAATGAATTGGTCCGTATTGCGGTACCACCAGTAGTCCTGGCCATAGACATAAAAGTTAACGTTCCATTTCCCCTGATGGTCATATTCCTTTATTTTATAGGTGCCGCTCCATGTGTCGTCTGTACTGTTATAGGTTAAGTCGACTCTTTTGTCGGTTGCACCCGTTAGATGGGCTTGGACTTTTTTGATCCCATAATCAGGTGAGTTAAGTTTTGCCGTAATCGTGATGACATCACCGGCATTGGCTGTACCTGTTGAAATGGTGGCACTTTCTATCACTGGTGTGACTGGTTCAGTTGCTGTGCCCTCCGTGTTTGCGAAGCCTGTGCTCGGTAGAAACAATAGTAAACTTAGTAAAGCTGCGATTATTTTCTTCCCCAACCGCATGTTCCCCCTCAATCTAGTAATTTTCTCTATTTTAGCAAGGAAAGCGGTTTATTGGTATTTGTTTTTTAGAAATTATTACTTGTTTTGCTGCTGCTTCCACTCGCTCAAGTGGATGGCTCCGAGTTCAGGTTTTGCCTCGCCTTTAAGGACGGTGATATATTCGAGAGAGTTGCCGTCAGGGTCATAGAAATAGTAGGAGGCGGCCGGCATCCAGGCATGCACGATTGGTTCGGAGGTGTCCAGGCCAAACGACGGACGCAGTTCGATGTCCCTCTTTTCTAAGTAAGAAGGTACCTCTAGGAGTTGCTCCATGGAAACGCCAAAGGCAAAGTGCTTCGGCACAAATTGCTCGGCCGGAACTTCCCAAACGCCTAGCATTTGCTCTTTGGCCTCGGGGTCGCCCAGCCAGAAAAAGGCCACTCTTCTTTCATTGAGTATATAGGCAACTTCAAGTTCAAGTGATTGATAGAATTCGATGGCTTGCTCTAAATTCTTTGTGTTCACATGTGTCTCATATAGTTTTGCTGCTTTCATTTTCTCATCCCCTTTTTTGTTATTTTATCTTTTTTCAAATATTTTACAGTAAACTTTTCATTTAAAATACCCTCTAGTTTTGAAAATCCAAGCCGCCCCCTCCTCTAATTGCGTTTTTTTGGTTATAATAATGGAATATGGATTTTTTATAGGAAAGCGGAAGCGCCCTGTCCAGCGGCGTATGCCTGGAGCGCTTGGACTTATTGTAGGGAACTGGGTGCTGGGTGTGGAGCTGGACATTTCTCAAAATTAACTTATAAATTCTTATTTTATAAAAAAGGGGGTTGCGACTTGGAGTCAACACCTGCTAATGAACAGATAGAAGTGCTTTCGGCGGAAGTCGGGGAGCTGCTGCAGCCAACTGTGGCGGACGATGCGAAGCTGGTCCAAAAAGGATTAATGCTCTACCGACAAGGGCTGGTTAAGCAATTGCAAGTATTTCATCATAAAATCACCTCGACCGTTCAGGACGTGACACCCTGCTATGTGTCGCTCGATTTTGAATTTTTCTCCATGAGCAGTTGTTCGTGCCCGGGTGAGGGCTTTTGCCGCCATCAGATGGCGACCTTTTTCGCGGCGTACGCGAAGGTTGGCAGTGTCGCTGAATGGGTGACGGCGTGGCGCGAGCCGATTCGCGAACAGAAGGAGATGACTGGCTGGGGGATGCAGACGGCGCGGGATTTGATTAAAGCGAACGGCGTGCTGCAGCCGGACTACAGCCGCTGGGTGCATTCGTTTGAGGTAAGTTTCGATACGCTGCTGACCTCGAAAAAGTACACTAGCCCGTATGTGATTCCGGAGCTGTTTGGGATTTATGAACGTCGGGTTCACGCGAGTGCCCCGGTCGAGCAGGAATGGCGCCTGTTGTATGAATTAATTGCCATCGTGGTGTCGTTTCGGAAATTGGCCGCCCTCAGTGAGCAGCTTAGTCATGACCAAGACACAGTCAGGCGTGCGTATCAGCACCTGTTCCAGAATATGCTCGATGATGCCGAGGATCTCGGGGTTAAGATTGGCGTTCAATCACTGCCGTTTGCCTTTGATGAATTTATTGACCGGCTGAAGGACGATGCCTTTGATTTATTGACGTGCGCGAGCGGGTTAGAATATGAACGGATTTACTTGTACCGGCTGTTATGGCTCCAATTTTTCAAAAAGAAGGCTTGGCGTGAGGCTGAGTTAGTGAAGATTCAGGCGGCGCTGAAAGGGCTCCAGGATTGGCAGAATCCGCTTGCGCTGATGGTGGCAGCGGTTCATCTCAATGTGCTGATTGGCGATGATGAGAAGGCCATGAAGCTGATTGGGCAATTTACCGCTGAAGAAATTGCGCCCTATTTGGTGTATTGGATTGAGTATTTGTCAGGCTTGAAGGCGTGGAAGCGCGTCGGGCCGATGATTGAGTTGTTTTTGACAAAAGTGAAGGATTACTTGGAGTCGCTGCCAGGCTATCATAGCAGGACGGGCTTCTCGCGGACGGCACTGCGGGCGGTGGCTGCCTATTGTGCGGAAAATGACCGGGTCGAGTTATACGAGCGTGGGCTGCTTGCGATGCTTCCGTATAGTTTTGCGGATTATGAGTATTTGCTGTTTGAGCGCGGCCAGTATGACCGCTGGAGCGAGCTCCAGGCGTTTGTCGGCTTGGACTTTTATGATTTGCCAAAAGACCGCTTGAAGGTGATCGAGAAAGAGCGGCCAGAAGTGTTGCTGGGGATGCTGCACCAGACCGCCCAGCGTGAGATTGACCAAAAGAACCGGTCCAGTTACCGATTAGCGGTGCGGCATTTGAAGAAGCTGCGGACGTTGTATAAAAAGTTAAAGCGCGTCGACGACTGGGAGTACTTCTTCGAAACCTTGTTGGACCGCACCAGGAGACTGCGGGCGTTTCATGAAGAGTGCCGGCGGAGTAAATTGATCGAGCTTTAAAAGATACCCTTTTTGGGAGGGGTTGGGCTCTCTCTTTGGGTTTTTGTGCCATTTCTTAAAAGTTTTGTGTCTTTATCAAAAGGTTTTGTGCCATTTTCAAATAGTTTTGTGCTATTTTTGAAGGGTTTTGTGCTAAAAGACATTTTCTGGAAATTAAAAGCATGGTGTCAGGCACCATTTCTTCTATCTTGGTAGTGGCAATGGTGTCAGGCACCACTATAATGTACATATATTTATATTTTTATTTATACCAAAGGGCTGCGGCTGGGATGTTGGCAAGCAGCTCGAGTTAAAGGAGCACGTTGGATGATGCTGAAAACAAGGTTTATGAAATTGGTGACAACTAAATTAGATGATGGCCGCTTTCTTCTGACGGCTAAGGACCAAAATGGGTCTTTTATGAATCCGTTCAGATGGAAGAACCTCGTTTTTAGCAACCATGAAGAGAGCTTTTTTGGCACGCTTCTGGAGACCGAAACGGTGAATGATGTCGAAGGAATCGTTGTCAGCGGCTGGCAGCTCGTGTCTCTTTTTGCAAAGGAATCATTTAATCGATTTATTGAATGGGATTGGAATGAGCAATCCGAGATTTGTCTCGCTGCGGCTTTTTCTCTTTACGAAGGGATTCAGGAGAAAGACTGGCTCCCGGACTTTTCTGTATGGGAGCATGGCGAATTCCGCTGGAAGCTGCCTGAACGCGTGAAAGAGGAATTTGATCCGTCTTTTTGGGAGCAAGAAGTGAGCGATGACTTTGCTCCGAGTGAAGTCGAAGTTGAACCTTTAGACAAAGAACCTGTAACAACCAAAACCTACATCATTGATTTATTTAATAGTGCCCTTGATTCGTATTTAACGAGAAACTCTGCAATGAAGGAATTGTTCGGACCAAAGCTCGATTTATTGAGAAAGCAAAATATCTCGGGTGGTGAGTTAGCCCGTTATTTTGATGAAGAGAGCTGGCTGGAGTGGGTTGGCATTAAGGAAAACGACACGCCATTTACAATTGGCTTGCGCTTAGATGAACCGATTAACGGTGAAGGTGCCTGGACACTCGATGTCTTTTTGCGCGGAAAGAAAAACATCGATGAGATTGTTGATATAGAAGGAACGAAGAAGATTCCCGCCAAGTGGCAGCCATTTTTAGAAAAGGTTGACCGAGAACGTGGACGCTGGGCGCGGCTGATTCCGTGGCTGGAGGAAGATGGTTTCATTAAAACCCATCTTACTGAGGAAGAAGCATGGATGTTTTTAACCGAGGCTAGCGAAACGTTGGTGGCACTCGATGTCGAAATCCTGCTCCCTTCATGGTGGCAAGCGATGAAGAATGCCAATTTGAAGGTGAAAGCATCACTGAAAGGCACATCGAGTCACCGTCCATCATTCGTTGGACTGCAGGCCATGCTTGATTTCAACTGGCGTTTTTCGATGAACGGGGTAGATTTGTCCGAAGAGGAATTTGGGAAGCTTGTCGAAGAAAAGCGCAGGCTTGTCTATATCCGCGGCCGCTGGGTTAAGCTCGATCCGCAGTTTATTCGACAAATTCAGGATTTGATGAAGCGTGCCGAAAAAGAGGGTTTGCATGTTCGTGATTTGCTGGAGCAAGAGCTGGGCGATGCGGAAGCGACAGAAGACGAGTTGGAAAATCCAAAGGCGTTCGCCAAGATCCAAATTGAGCTGAACCGGCAATGGAAGCAGATGGTCAATCAGCTATCAGAAATCCATGATATTCCGCTCGAACAGGTTCCAGAAGGGTTACAAGGCGAACTCCGTCCCTACCAGCAGCTCGGCATGAGCTGGCTCTGGTTCCTGCGCCAATATGGCTTTGGTGCCGTCCTCGCCGACGACATGGGCCTCGGCAAAACCGTCCAACTCATTTCCTACCTATTAAAGGTGAAAGACGTAGAAATGGTGCCTGACACCATTTCTACTACCGCTGAAGGAGAAAAGGCTGCAGTCACTAAGGGAGGGGAAATGGCGGCTATTTCCCCTGTTAAGAAGAGGAAAAAGGAGCCAAAGGCAGACACTTCGAAGGAACAGGTTCCAACGAAAGCTGCATTGATTATCTGCCCGACTTCGGTGCTGGGGAACTGGCAGAAGGAGCTGGAGCGGTTTGCGCCTGAGATGCAGGTGTATCTGCATTATGGGTCGAACCGCCTCAAGGCGGAGGCCTTCACCGAAAGGGTCCAGGATGCGGACGTGGTGCTCACTTCGTATGGCTTGAGCCACCTCGATTCCGAGGAATTCGAGTCACAGCTGTGGAGTTCGATCGCGATTGATGAGGCGCAAAACATTAAGAACGCGCAAACGAAGCAATCGAAGGCAGTAAGACGGCTGCGCGGCCGCCACCACATCGCTTTGACGGGAACGCCGATGGAAAATCGCCTTTCCGAACTGTGGTCGATTTTTGATTTTACCAATCACGGTTATCTTGGCAGCTTAGGGCAATTCCAGAAGAAGTTCGTCATCCCGATTGAAAAGGATGAGAAAAAGGAAAAGGTTCAGCAGCTCCAATCGTTGATCCGACCCTTCCTCCTAAGACGGACGAAAAAGGATGAAGAGGTCGCCCTGAATCTTCCTGACAAGCTCGAGCAAAAAGAGTATATCCCGCTCACCACCGAGCAAGCATCTCTATATGAGCAGCTGATTCACGATACTTTTGAACAGATTGAGAAGCTGACCGGATTTGAGCGAAAGGGATTAGTATTACAGATGCTAAGCCGCTTGAAGCAGCTCTGCAATCACCCTGCCCTTTATTTAAAGGAAAAGGCTGTCGGCCGCGAGCTTCTTGACCGCTCCAACAAAATGGAAAAGCTCGTTGAATTGGTCGATGCTGTTTTGGATCAAAACGAAAGCTGTTTGATTTTCACGCAATACATCGAAATGGGTGAAATGATTCGGACGACGCTGAAGAAGAAGTTTGGCATCGAAGTCCCGTTCTTGAATGGAAGTGTGCCAAAGGCACAGCGTGACCATATGATTGAACGGTTCCAGAATCAGGAGTTCCCTGTGTTCCTGCTGTCCTTGAAGGCTGGCGGTACAGGGTTGAATCTGACCGCTGCGAATCACGTCATCCACTACGACCGCTGGTGGAATCCAGCAGTTGAGAACCAGGCAACAGACCGGGCCTACCGGATTGGGCAATCAAGGTTCGTTCACGTGCACAAGCTGATTTGTACGGGGACATTGGAAGAAAAAATCGATGCCATGCTCGAGAAGAAACAATTCCTGAATGACCAAATTATCACCAGTGAAAACTGGCTCACCGAACTATCGACCGATGAGCTAAAGGATCTCGTTTATCTCGGATAAAGTAAAAAGCACGTGGAGAAATTTTCTCCGCGTGCTTTAATAAATCAATGTTTAATAGGCATCCTGCATTAATGTATTTAGTTTTTTAGTGAGTTTTTCTTTTATTTCTAAGTGTTTCTCATCGGTATATTGGAACTTACTATCAGTCCAATGATCAGGTGAATATAACCAAACTGGTTTGGGTTTTCTCTCTTCTGATTCCCATTCATATCTAGGAAATATATGGGCATGTAAAAAAGCATCCGTGTTTCCATAAATAGAATAGTTTATTTTTCTAGGATTACATACTTCTTGTATTGCGTCTCCAATTAAACTCATATCCAAAAGATATTCGGATCTTTGCTTAAACTCGAGGTCGTTCAATGTGCTAACTTTAACTAATGGCAAAAGAACACAATATCCTGGAAGAAATTGAGTATCACCGATAACCGCAAAGCCACTTTTCATTTTTGCGATAACCATTGGATTTTCTCCACGATTTGCAGATGCAATTCTATCCTTTTTCCAATCTTCATTTAAGAATGTTTTCATTTCATCTCTCCCCCCAAAATTTGCTATTTGCTATTTCTATAAATAATTATAAATCTTTTACTTAAACTCAACGATTTCTATCTTAACTCTTGCTCCCATTAGTTTAATTACATTACTTCACAAACTTGTTTTTATTAAAATGACACTCATCACTTAATCGAAGATTCACCTGTTCATTGAAAAAAAAAGACTTTCCCGTTATGCTGGAAAAGCCCATTTAGACAAAAGCACCTAGAAATTACGCTTTAACAATCTTTGAAATACCTATTCTTGCTAACAAAGAGTTGATAAAATCAAGCCTTTTCTTGTCATCTTATTCTTCCTTTTTACCTTAAGGAGGTATATCTTCATTTAACAAAAGATTACTTCTTCTACAAAATCAATTAGAAAGCCCAATTCCCTTTACGGAAGATTGGCTCACGTGTACCATCAGGTAATTCACCATCAATATCCATATCCGCACAGCCTATCATGAAATCAACATGAGTTATACTCGAATTAAGTTCTACTTCCTCATGTTGCTCCTTCGTCATTTTCTCTCCAGCTTCAATACAGTTAGGGAAACCGAATCCTAATGCTAAATGGTTTGCAGCATTTTCATCAAATAATGTATTTAGGAAAAGTACGTTTGTGTTAGAAATAGGTGAGTCATGTGGAACCAGGGCTATTTCACCAAGATAATAGGAGCCTTCATCTGTTTCTACTAGGTTCTTTAATACTTCTTCCCCCTTCTTAGCTGTAATTTCAACAATTCGACCATTCTCAAAAGTTAATTTGAACTCATCAATTAAATTACCTGCATAGCTAAGTGGTTTTTTACTCGAAACGAAACCATTAACACCTGAACGTAATGGCGAAGTGAAGACTTCCTCAGTTGGCATATTCGCAACAAATGGAACACCATGTCGATTTTGGGTTCCACCACTTCTCCATAGATGTAGGGGATGAAGCTCAATCGTTAAATCAGTGCCTTCAGCTTTGTAATGTAACTTCTTATATTTCTTTTCATTTAAATAAGTTGCCTTTTGGTGCAAGTTTCCAATATGATCTTTCCATGCCTTTACAGGTTCAACTTCGCCTACACGTACTGAACTGAAGATGGCATCCCAAAGTTTGTCCAAGCTATTCGTTTCGCCTGTAAAAACCTTATCTGCCCAGGCTTGACTTGGAGCTGCACAGATGACCCAACTAACATCATCATGCTGTTCTCGCCATTTTACCATGGCTTCACCGCTTACTTTTTGGTAATTCGCAATCCGATTTGGATCAGCTTGGGACAATAAATCCGGATCGTCGGAAACGATAAATAAAAATGCCGCATCTTTATCAATCAACTTCTCACGTTGAATTCGCTCCCATTCAGGAAACTCTGTGAATACATCGTCTGATGCTCTCAAATAGCGTGAGAGTGTGATTTCAGGATCAATATAGTCCACATACACATTTTTTGCACCTGCATTGTAAGCCTCGTGGGCGACAGCTCTAGCAAATGGAATCACATCCACACTAGCTCTTACATAAAGGATTTGGTTCGGTTGAACGTTTAATCCCACTTTTACAACCAATTCTGCATAGCTTTTTAATTTTTCCTCAAACGTTTTCAAAAATATCCCTCCATTTATCGTTATTTTATCATGAGTTGTTTTGGAAAATTGTATTTTACACTCTTAAGCCGATACTTGAAAACTAAGTATCATATACATAATGATTTAATTTTTGTCTATCCTTTCTTACCTTTATAAATTATTAACCCCGATCCCATCATCAGACAAATAAGTCCACCCAACCCAGTCGTAATAATAGAAAGTTCTTCTTTAAAAAAGTACACACTTATGCACCAGGGTATAATAATTACCCAGCCCAAGACATTGATTATTTTAAATTTTATTCCTGCACCCCCATTAGACTTAGGCAGATATAAACTAATTCCTACTATAATGCATCCAAATAAAGCAATAATTGTGCCGATAATAAACCAATGAGGTGATAAAGAAGTTTGAATATATACTCCTACCGCCGTTAAGAGTGCGCCAACCCCCATTACTATTTTTCCTTTTTTCAAGTGTCTCCCCCTCTTAAGAAAAGCCATGTAATTATTACTGTACGGATCGTGGTTTCCAAATTTTCCATATAAGTTTAAATATCCAATAAAAGAAGAAAAAGTTAAATGAAAGTCCTAACGAAGCAATTGTTAAATCCCCTCCATCACGATAAACAAAGCCATCAGCTGGAAAGCCAAAGTAATAAGAACTTGAATCTTTATCAGCTCGATAACCAATTGTTGGAATAATAGCGAAAATAATAGTTGAAATTAGACTTAATATGGATAACCGCTTTTTTTGGAGGTCGATTTTACCCTTAAGACTTAATAAAACCAAAATTATTAACGCATTAAATCCAATCCCTATTATTAAGTCAAAAACCCTCTCTAACTGATTCATTCAAAAACTCCTCGTCCTAAATATGGATATATTTTCTATATTCTTGTTTTTATTATATTTGAAATATTATATTTTTAATATTCCTTTTTGAAACAATAAAAAGAGCTGCCGCAGCACCCCTTTGTTTAACTCTCGCACCCGTTACTTTAAGTTAGGAATTTCGCGATCTTACATTTTCACTATCTACCTCCAAAAGTTTGTCTAACTTTTTTGAAATTCTTATTAGCAATACAATGATATGAATAAAAAACCCAACTATAATTCCAACTAATGGTGCGAAAAATCCAACGAAGAAAATTGCTATTATAGTTGGTACTATATATCCCAGTGCAATCATAATATCTCCCTCCTAAATTTAAAACAATTCTGTATATATATTGAATCTACTTGTTCGACAATTTCCTATTTATTCCTGCATACTATTTCACTAACCTGGCCCTATAGTTCAATAAAAAACGGTCCTACTCCAATCTCATTGTTTTGAAAAAATAAAAATCCTAGCGATATTATTCATATCACTAGGATGAAGGACTAACTAATTATAAGTTTTCAATTTTTTCTATATCCTCTGCAGATAATACGAAATCGAAAAGATCTATATTAGATGCTTGATTTTCACTGCTGTGAGATTTAGGAATAACAATCACACCGCGTTGGATTTGGTATTTTAATAAGACTTGTGCACCAGACTTTTTATAGGCTTTACCGATTTCATCCAAAACTTCTTTTTGATGGGCTTCGGCTTTCATAGGTCCCCATGCAACAGGTGTAATGCCCTCGTCTTTTAATACGGCAAGGAGATCTTTGTTAGGTTCTTTTAAGTTAACTTGTATTTGATTAACAGCTGGCTTCACTTTAGCGAATTCTTTCAATTCATCTAGATGATTTTTTCCAAAGTTTGAAACGCCGATTGCTTTTAGTTTACCCGCTTCGTAATATTCTTCAAAGACTTCCCAAGTGTTTTTAAGTTGTTCTTTGTCTTCGATAGGGAAGTGAATAAGAAGCAGGTCGAGATAGTCTGTTTGGAAGTTTTTTAGACTGTTATCGATAGCTGCTCGAGTAGCTTCCTTTGAAGAAATATATTCTTCGTTGGCTGGAACTTTTGTCGTAATGAATAACTCTTCTCGAGGCACTGTGCTTTCTGCTAAAACTCTTCCGACAAGTTCTTCGTTTCGATACATGATGGCTGCGTCTATGGAACGGTAACCCAACTCAAGTGCTGATACGAGTTCAGGAATTTCATTTGTTAACGCCCCGTTATACTCGTTATTTTCTTTTCCATAAGTATTTGTACCTGTACCTACAATTGGCATTTTTAACCCATTATTAAGTGTTATGTATTCCATATTTTTAAGCACTCCCTCTGTATACTCTAATTACTTTACTTACAAAGTACATCATAGCAAATTATAGAATTTTCAAAAAGCAATATGAGAGAAGGCATTAATCCTATTTAGATAATTACTTTTTTTGATTCGTTAAATTATAGCTTCGTCTAATCAGATCAGTTATAACTTCCTCTGGAATGGTACCGTCTAGAATAAGAGAATTCCAATGTTCTTTATTAAGATGGAAAGCTGGAACTATTGAAGGGTAATTCTGACGATAGAAGTCCAACCAACCTGCCTCACACTTCAAATTAATCCAAATATGTTCTTCTCTATTGAAAATCCAGGCAAAGGCTTTCTTACTTTCTTTATGTCGCATTAATGTCCAATTCTTATCTTTAAATGGATAGTCTTCATATGTGTTTTCCAGATTCAAACAGTAATTAATAGCTTCCTCTCTCGTTTTTATTTTTTACCACTCCTTAAGTAACGCAGTATGATCCTTGCTTAAATTAGTGAGAGACATTCGATTTTTCTTTATCGCTTTATCAATACGGACAGGTCACCCTCAAAAACTTTTTCATCTCTATCGTTAAAGGTAGTTAACGATACAGTGAGGATACCTGTTTCATCTCTTGTTGCTTTCTTATCAATTACTTCAACGTTTAAATGTAATTCATCTTCAGGATACACAGGCTTAATAAATTTAATATTATTCATCCGTGTTCCAGCAATGACATCCTCACCGTAGAAACCTTCCTCAACCCAAAGTTTGAAAGAAATGGCTAACGTATGTATACCAGAAGCAATAATTCCATCAAACCTTCCCTGCTTTGCTTTTTCCTCATCCAAATGCAAATATTGAGGGTCAAATTCACCTGCAAACCTTATAATATCTTCTTTTGTTAATTTTAATGATTTAGTTTGAAACACTTGTCCAATTGTAAACTCATCTAATTTCATTCTTACACCTCTATTTTGATGTTGCAGTCAATGTTGTCCTTGTTTATTTTAGCACCGAAACATAACAAGTGAAAAAATATTAAAGTCTTCTTAAGCTAACCGGCCCAGTTATTTGAAGAACAAAATCAACAACATGCTTTAAAAAAGCATAAAAGGGGAAGCCCCTATAGCTGCTCCCTCATGCCCCACTTTACATAGGTAGTTTAGATACCTTCTTTTACTGAATACAAACAAATGAGATTCAGAATACTAAATGAGAACGATCTTTAATGGAGGTAAACAAAATGAAGCTCCTTGGACTTGTTTTAGTATTAGGACTAGCACTTACTGCATGTAATCAAACTGACGCAACAAAGAATCAATTGAAGGACAACAAGATTCATACAAACAAAGTATCAGACAAAGCTAACAAGGGTAACAAGGGGAAAGGTAAAGCTATTGGTAAAAAGTATGGGCATGGCAGGGAAACTGCGTATGGACAGGTTAAGAAGATCGAACCTAGTCAACCAGTTCCACCCCCTATAATTGAAGCTCCAGCCAATGCAGAAACTCAGCTTGAGAAGTTTACTGAGGAGGCTCTAGGCAGACAGGTAAATAAGGTAGAGTATGTTACTGATTACTGGTCAGGAGGAGATATGATTCTTATCCACTTTGATGACTATAGCCCAGAGTATATCATGGACTGGACTAATTATCAGAAGGTTGGGAGTAAGGCTCAGGAACTATATGGTAGTAAATTTAAGGAAATGAGTTACGATGTCACAGATACAGAGAACATATTAGAGATATATTATTATTAAGGCAGCCCCTCGGGTTGCTTTATTTTTTTGTGATTTTTCAACTGTTTTATATATGTACACGTACCGTAGCTCTTTAAATTCACTAATTCACCAAAGGTTCCCTATTAAACGAATGATCATTCTTGGTATAAACAATAAGATGTTCCAAACCAGTTCAAATATAAACTCAATTAGGGTATCTTTAAAAAAGCCATCTCTATCTCTATTTCTCTTTTTATTTTTCATCTTCTAACTCCTAAGCTAACCGTTAGTTGCACAAACAGGAGGCATTCAGCTTGTAGATCAATCAAAATATACAGGCTCTTGTGGATTATGCAAATGTTTAAATGCTAGTTGAATTTGTGATTCTGTATTTCTAGCTATCGATAAAGGTGGTAGTTCATTTTCTGCAAAAAATTCCACGGCATTTGTTTCAATACCTTCTTTTGGGTGCCCGCCAATGATTTCACATTGGATAAATATTTTATAAACGTGATATGGAGAAGGTGGATGGGGGTGGCATTTCTTGTCGAGTACAGCTATTAATTTTAGCGCTTTAACATCAAACCCTGATTCTTCCTTTACTTCCTTGACTGCCACTTCACTTGGAGTTAATCCAATATCACCCCAACCTCCAGGTAACGACCAATCTCCATCATCGGTTTCTCTCACCATTAATATTTTATTAGCCCTAAATACAACAGCCCTAATATCAACTTTCGGCGTTGCATACCCAGTTTCATTTGCAAATAGTTCTTTTAATATTTGATTGTCCATATTTGTATGCTGTGTCAAAATCTCAACACTAATATTTCTAATGAATTCAAATCTTTCCAAGTCATAAACATCTTTAGAATAAGTTAGCCCTGCTTGTGCAATGGATTGAAGCTGTTTTGCCCATTCTAACCATTTAGGTTCCAATCTTTATTCACCACCATTTGGTTTTTACCTAATTTTACCTTATTTTATATAAAAATGAAATTACCCCTTATTCAACAAACCTGTCCGTTAAATCAATAACAAAAAAGAATCGCCGCAACGACCTATTTAAGATGGATAGTTGCGGCGAAAAGTTGGTTGTTGCACCACAATCTCTAAGGAAAACATATGCTACTTTCTCCCCGTTCGGAGAAGGTACTTCTCTTTGTATCTCGTTTCCACACGCAGCTCCAAATACTGTGAAAAATATCTTTATAACCCCAATAATTAATGCTATTACAAGGACTAATATTACAATTAGTAATGACAAAAAGAATCTTTGTTTCTTTTTTCCTTAAACAAATGCTCCCTAACCAGCAGATTCCATTTTTTGTAATTGTATCATTATGTACATAGTAATTCTATGTAGTTTATTAAAAATTTTTGAAAGGTAGTTCAATAATAAAACAGCCACCAGTTTTGGCAGCTGAATCTTAAAGTAACGCCCCCTTAACACAACTAGAAAAAGATCATCCAAATGGCAGCCTGAACTTAAACTCTTGCCCCCGATACTTTAAGTACAAATCTTCACAAACTTTCCCTTTGCTAGAAACAGAGACTATTCCAATTTAATACAAAAGCTCGATTAAAATTAGAATTTGTCCAAGCACCCATCAATATATATTCAACAAAGAATATCAGTTGAATTAAATGACAGAAAAACAGACAGGAAACTATTTATGTGAATTGGAGGAAAAACATGTTTATACCTAATCCCGCTAATACAGCTATTGTCATAACGGATCCACAAAATGACTTTCTGTCCCCCGGAGGTAAAGGATACCATTTAACAAAAAAAGTTATTGAGCATTACAACACACTAGGTAACCTTGAATTTCTAATAAGTACAGCCATGAGTAAAGGATATCAACTTTTTATATCCCCCCATTATATATATCCCCATGATTATGGTTGGCAATTTACTGGGGCTGAACAAGACATGTTATTAAAGCTTCAAGTATATCAAAAACAAAGTGACTACACTTCTGTAGGAGCCGACTGGGTTCCTTCACTTAAGCCATACATTTCAGCTAACCAAACTGTCATTGCGACCGCCCATAAGATTGCCAGTCCGCAGACAAATGATCTTGTTTACCAATTACGTCAGCATAGGAAAGAAAAGGTGATTTTGGCAGGTGTCTTATCAAACATTTGTGTAGAATCACATATGAGAGACTTAATCGAGAATGGATTCCAAACAGCAGTTGTTTATGATGCCACTGCCACTATAAGTGAGAGGGATTTTCAAGCAGCAGTTACAAATTATCAGGCATTCAGCAGTGCTACATGGTCAACTCAACAGGCAATCTCTCAATTATAAGAAATAAAACATTGTCTCAAGAGTCGACTTAAAAGGGTTGCTATTGAAAGCAACTCTTTTTGTTTAATTCTAAATTTCTTTCACTAACCTCCCTCCCTCTATATAGGAAAGAAATTTTTGGTGCAAATTAAAAAAACAAGCAATAGCTACCAAACCGTTCAGGAATGCTGTCCGTTAGATGGAAAAAAAATATGGCTACCATAGCAGCGGTAGTGTTTCGTCTTATGAATTTGTAGTGAGTTTTTAAATATTTTTCAAAGTTTACTAGGACACGAAAAAAGCGAAGTCACCTAGGATTTATGCTCAGTTAAGTGGAATCATTACTATGGACAATATATTTTGGTAATTGTTATTCCACAAGCAGATCAGCCTTTTCTTTTTTTAGTAAAATTAAATGCTAAAAAGGAGAACTCGTATTATGGATGAAATGCTTGGTCCAAAGTTCTTTAGAAAGTTAAAAAGCCAAAATCTCTAAACCCTTCGTAATATAAATGAATAACGGTAACAGAAACCTAGTAGCAATAAGCACTACGTTTTTTATTACATGTTTTGTACATTAGGATTAATGCAAAAAAAGATTCCAAATCGGCCAATAAATAGTTTGTGGGATTATTGGCTATGAGGAGAGGATTTAAAGTCACCATTTTTGAATGATGTTTGGTTGAGCAAATATTTCATCAAGTCTTTTTAAAAAAGGAACTATTGAGCTAAAGTCAACTGCTCTATGGTCAAATACCAAGCACATTGGCAGTATTTTTCTAATACCAATCTCCTTGTGCCCATTCTGATTCAAAAACACTCCCGGTTTTTCTTGGATAGAACTTATCCCCACTGCAAAAACTTGAGGAGGTATGATTTCAAGTAAACCGAAGAAACCTCTTTGTTCTTTATACAAAGAACCAATATTTGAGACGGTAACGGTTCCAGACATTATATCTTTTTCCGTCAAGCGTTCATCCTCTGGTATCTTGTAGTAATTTTCTTTTACTTTCCCTTCCAGTCCTTTGATACTATTTCTACTAACCTTTGCTGCTAAAACCCTTCTTAAGATTCTAGGGTTGAAATTCATTAATTCATTTACAGTATGAGAAAAAGCGGCTCGATAAAACATTTCATCAATGTTGGTTTTTTCAATTCTTTTTGCCAGCTTTGTAATATAGTCAGAAATGCCATTTAACGACATGTTTTCAATGTTTGGGATAGTTGGAGTAATCATTCTGCCGTCGGGTAAATTCCAAGGGATCGACATATTGATTCCCTCTAAAATATGTGTCATACCCTCTGATTTCATATGGTCATATTCAATATATGAGTTTAAATCTGGTGCAACTAATAATCCTTCGGCTATTACTTTCATCATGATTGTGTTTATTGTGATTTTATAGCCTAAGTCGCATCTCGTCTTTGTGAGCACTTTGAACTCTTCGTAAAAGTCCGTAATATCAGGTTCGTAAATATAGGAGACATGTGGTATATTTTTCCATGATTCCGTAGTCATGTGTGAAACTGCTCTTCTTTGAAGGTCGAACCTGTTCGTCTCTTTTATTTCAATATCATTTATAAACATAATTTTTCTCCTTTTTTGTTGCTCCATTTGGATTGGGTTTAAAATAATAATAGAACCTAAGTGTGAAAAGGCTGTTGCGTTCTCCTTGAATTTCTGGCGACTACACGATTATATTACATCTTTATTTACATTTAATCTAATACATAATAAGTTATAATTATATTTATTATAATAAATAAGTTAGGTGTGAAGAACCGTGGAATTACTTCAGTTAAAATACTTCCAGACAGTCGCATATACTGAGCATATTTCAAAGGCGGCCAAACAATTGAATATTGCCCAGCCGTCCTTAAGTCTTACTATTAAAAGACTTGAGGATGAATTGGGTACGACCTTATTTGAGAGGAAAGGGAGAAATATTCAATTGAGTTCTTCAGGAAAAATTCTTTTGAAGCATGTAAACAGGATTTTTACTGAGATTGAAAATGCACAAATGGAAATTAAATCGGAGGAACATGATATTTCGAACACCATCAAAATATCTATTGCCAATCCAAGACTCCTAATAGGACTCATCAGTGCATATATTAACCGCTATCCTGAATCAAAAATACACCAGGAAATCGGAGTAAAAAGTGAAATACTGACAAGTTTAAAAAAAGGGGATATCGATTTAGGAATGGCAGGTCTTCCTATACAGGATGAAGAGATAGAGAGTCGTGTACTGGTAAATGAAGATATAGTTCTGGCTTTACCTATAAACCATAAGTTTGCGGGTAAGTCTGAGATTTCATTAAGTAAAGTTGCAAATGAGTCTTTTATTTCACTTGCCAATAATGAGGAATACAGCGCATTTACAAAAAATCTATGTAAAAATGCGGGATTCGTTCCTAATAATATATTTGAGGTAGATTCTTATCTGCTTGTGGAAATAATCAAACTGGGTCAGGGTGTGGCTTTACTTCCTATTTCGGTTTGTAGAATATTGGGGTTAAATTTTATAAAAGTTGCTGATAATTCTGCTACCTTTCCAGTCGGCATATCTTGGTTAAAAGATAAACTATTATCCTCAACGGTAAGAAATTTTCGAGACTTTATTATTTCGTATTATAAAGAAAACTATGATATGTTCAAACTTCTCTAATGTTTCCATTCTAACAAGAAGATAGGATTTCGCTTTTCCTATCTTCAATTATTCTGCACCGTTGTTCAATAATAAAAAAAGATCGCGAATCATTCCTCCCATTGACAAAGCTATCAAATCTACCTTTAATAATCCTAGTAGTTTAATAAATGTGATTGCATCATTTGCCATTTTAGGGATATTGTTTGGGACTTTACCATTGGAAAGTCCCACTCCTAAGTTATCAAATGTGATGACCCAATGGCTTTTAGCAAGACCATCAATAATCCTTGGATCCCAATTATCAAGATTAGCTGAAAGGTGTATCAATAAAATATTCGGGATTTCTTTTTTTCCCTAATTCTCTATAAGCTTACCGTCTACCATTCTGGTGCTGAATAAATAAGTTAGGTGCGTCAATATAAGAATAATGAATCGACATTGCTACTTCCACTCCTGCTTTACCTTTTTAAAATTTGATAACTACTTTTCCTTTTGTATGTCCATTTGCTACTAATTTTAGTGCAGCATTAATTTCATCAATTGTAAAATTGGTAGGATCAATAGCTGGAACAATATTATTTTCTTCAATGATTTTCGTAATTTTTTCCAATTGTTTACCATCAGCTCTTACGAAAATGAAGCGATATTGAACACCTTTTTTCTTTGCTTTCTTATCAAATTTCGAGCCAACTAAGCCAAAAATAATTTGCTTCCATTTAGGCAGACCTTTATCAATTGCAAACTGTTTATTTGGTCCAGTACGAAGACTTAGTAACCGACCACCTGGTTTAATAATGGATAACTCGCGTTCGAATTCATCAGCACCTAGAGTATCGATTACAAAATCAACTTCATCTAGTATTTCCCAATAATTTTCCTTTGTATAATCAATATATTGATCAGCACCAGCATTCAACGTTCTCTCTTTAGCCGAAGGACTACCGGAAACAATCACCTTTAATCCCATTGCTTTAGCTATAGGAACAGCCATTTGCCCAAAGCTTCCTGATCCTCCTGGAATAAACACTGTTTGTCCCTTTTTTGCTTCTAACTCTTCTACTAAGCCTTGGTATGCCGTCAGACCTGTTAAAGGTGCACCAGCTCCAGTAACGAAATCTAAATTTTTCGGCAAGTGCCATATGGATTTAGCATCAACTGCAACATATTCTGCAAATGCCCCAATTTTTTCAATCGGGAGTCTTGTATAAATAGAATCTCCAACGTTAAAATCAGATACATGATTACCCACTTTTTCGACAATACCTGTTAGTTCATTTCCTAATACAAGGGGCATATCATAGTCTTGTATTAATTTAACACTTCCTGTAATATTTAATATTTCAAGTGGATTTATTGCAGCAACTTTTACCTTTACCAGTACTTCATTTTCTTTAATACTCGGTATAGGGATATCAACAATCTGTGCTTCAATGTTTTTCGAGTATTTTTGTATTTGAGCAGCTTTCATATTCTTAATCTCCTTTTAAAAAACCACCAACTCTTACATTGATGGTTTTTATCATTCGTTTATTTCATTCATTGATAGTCTAGTCTGTGTATTCTAAAACACCATTATTAATGTTTTGTCGATGCCGTTAACTGATAAACCTTGCCTGTTTTAATCTTTTAAGAACGGATAGTCTGTATACCCTTCCGCTCCTCCTGCATAAATCGTATTTCTATCCGGAGTATTTAGTGGGGCATCCAATTTCAATCGCTCGACAAAATCTGGGTTGGCTATCATCCAAGTCCCTACAGTTATAACGTCCGCAAGTTCATTATCCAAGTCTACCGTAAGTTGGTCTAAAGTACGTCCTGCTCGGTTAACAAGAAGTGCTTGTGACCAAAGTTGACGGATCTCTTGTAATAATGATTCGTTTCCGAAGTGCATGATGTGTAGATATGCAAGGTTGAGCTTATCTAACTCGCTGATTAAATAGCGGTACAATTCACTACTTGATTCTCCCTCTTCTATTCCATTTAGTGTTCCTTGAGGAGAGAAGCGTATGCCTGTTCGTTCTGGACCAATTTCTTCAACAACTGCTTTAGCTACTTCAATGGCAAATCGCGAGCGATTTTCAATCGTTCCACCGTACGCATCCTGGCGTTGATTAGCATTTTCACTTAAGAACTGTTGAATAATGTAACCATTTGCTCCGTGGATTTCTACCCCATCTGCACCAGCTTCTACCGCTGCTCGTGCTGCTAGGCGAAACTCATTTATAACGTCCTTAATTTCTCCTTCACTCAATGCTCTAGGTGTAGGAATCTCCTTCATCCCTTGTGCTGTAAATATTTCTATATTAGGCGCAATAGCTGAAGGGGCAACAGCTTGACGGTGATGAGGTGTATTGTCAGGATGTGAGACACGGCCTACATGCATAAGTTGAATAAAGATTCGTCCTCCTTTGTTATGCACATTTGATGTTACCTTTTTCCATCCCTCAATATGTGATTCTGTATAAATACCAGGTGTATTTGTATAACCCTGACCATCCTCTGAGGGTTGAGTACCCTCACTTATTATTAAACCAACCGATGCACGCTGGCCGTAATACTCTGCCGCCAAATCACTAGGTGTTCCATCTGGCAGTGCTCTACTCCTTGTCATTGGTGCCATACCTAAACGGTTTTTAAGTTCTATATTTCCCATTCTGACTGGTTCAAATAACTTGCTCATATAACTTCCTCCTTTTTAATCGGTATCTCGAGATTCACTGTTTTTCATTTGGCGTAATGGTTGCACAAGAATTGGTATTACCAAAACGGAAATTGTTTTTTTCTGATTAATACTCCTTTATAAAAATGCCATTCCCGCAGACTTATTTGTTTCAGTTGAACGGTAAAAGAAAAACATGAAGGCATCCAAAGTATTCTCTGTATTCCCACCGTATCGATTCATTCTTTCACCCTTCAAATAATAGAATATAAAGATTTTTTAAAACTTAACCTTCCATTATTGGAAATATTTGGTGCCTCATCTTAAATTCATAATTTTGGTCTACAACACCTACCACCGCATTACTATCGTATATTTCCATCATAAATCCAGCTACTTGCTTAGCTGTGTGGTACATAGGTAAATTTTCTTTATAATTGAAACTATCCAAATCCGTTGCATTTTTAGCGAATTCTGTTTCCGTCATAGCTGGTGCTAACACTTTTGCTTTTAATTTTGCACCTTTTAATTCTAGTTCTTTTGCAAGACCTTCAGTGAAGGCACTAACATAATACTTAGATGCTGAATAAGTTATATTCCCAATAGCAATTGCATATCCAAGTGCAGATGATACGTTAATTAACTGAGTTCCCTCTTTCTCTGCATAATCTCGAACAAATAATGTAGAAAGGATTGTCAAAGATTCTATGTTAACCCGTAACAGCGTTTCAACTTTGCTTAAATTTTGATCTGCTACAAAAGCAGATTCACCAAGACCAGCATTATTAATCCAAGTCTCAATTTCATACCCTTTTAATTTGTTATACAGGTTATATGCCTGCTCTGTGACAGACAAGTCAACTGTGCAAATGATAACATCTAATTCAGGATTTATAATATGAATTGCGGTTTTTAGTTCTTCTAATTTATCTAATCTTCTAGCAACTATAATTAAATTTTTTCCCCGAGCAGCAAATGCTAATGCTGTCTCATACCCTATACCTGAGCTTGCTCCTGTTATAACTGTGTATTTCATATTATCTCTCCTTAAATTAAATTATTTAAATTGTTATTTTTTCTTTATCTGTTTTATTAAATAGATACCAAGGCAAACTTTGCTTGAACAAGTGAAGTTCAGCTAGATTAATCATCGACTTATTGGGAATGAACATTCTCAAAAGAGCAAAAAAAATTAATCTAATACCGAGAGTGTTATATCAATTATATTATTTAATTTTTCTACATCATCAGTAGTTTTGGTCATAACCCGTAGTCCTACTAAGGAATTGTGAAGAAATTCCGAAGTTTTTTTTGCATCATGATGTTTAGATATTTCTCCCGACTTTTGAGCTCTTAGCACTAGATTATTTAGCAATAATTCAGTCTTAGAAAAGCTCTCCATTACCTTTTCTGCTGCTTGTTCATCATGTAATGACAACTCAACTGCCGTATTTACGGTTAAACATCCAATAGGTTGTTGTATATCTCTGACAATTATCATTTCAAATAATTTCCTGATAGCATCCTTTACCGAATTCAGTTGGGTTACTTCATTCTCTATTTTAGTTCTTATCATTTCATTATAATGATCCAATGCTTTTATAAACAAAGTATGCTTGTCACCAAACGTATCATATAAGCTACGACGATGGACACCCATATACTTTACTAAATCTTGCATGGAGGTTTTTTCATAGCCTTGTAACCAAAAAAGTTCCATAGCTTTTCGTAATACTTCATTTTCATCAAATTCCTTATTTCTAGCCATACTATCATTTCCTTTGAGTAATCTTGTTGTAACCAGAAAATCTTAATGCTTCAAAAATAATCATCAATCAACAAGGTAAGAATATTGACTTTCTCGTCCCTCACCAATGATACCATTTTAAGAATGAACAGTTAAGATTAGCTTTAAGAGTTACTACCAATTTCACCATTAGTTTGTATGAACCATATTTGTTAATAACTCAACCTCCTTAAAAAGGATTTTTTAATCTATTTCTGTAAACTTGAGATAGTGCTAAGTGATGTTTTTAGAATGAACATTCTCATTATGACGAAAGTTAGCTAATAACCTAACAAATCTATAATATCATTTTGAGAACGATTGGTAAAGAGTGAATTTTGTTTTTTATCATTAGGCGAGAATTTTATAGAAATGAACTATCTAAATCCCACAAATTATCTTCTAAACTTTCGATTAGTGCTTTTGCTCTTTTTTCAATGTTATCAGGCAGGTTATCTTTATTGAAATACTTAAGATTTATACTCTCCCCATCATTCATTTCTAGCTTTCCACTCACGTTTATTGCACGAAATAGGTTAATTACACTATAGGTCTCATCCCCATTTGGATAACGGAAATAATAACGTGGACCCGAGAAAACACCTACTAACTCAAACTGACTTGCGCTAAGTCCGGTTTCTTCTTTTAGTTCACGAGAAGCAACCTCTTCTAAAGTCTCACTGAGTTCCATTGAGCCCCCAGGTAAACCCCAATCAAATGTATCAGATCGATGCTGAAAAAGAATTTCCCCTTTCTCAGTTACCACAAGGATTGTTGCCCCTACACTTATAATTGGCCTACTACCAATTAACTTTCGTATTTCAGAGATATATCCCACTTTTCCCCCTCCTAATAATTCTCTTATCTCTTGCCCCAGTTAGTTAAAAATATGGAGTTTCATTTATTCGTCATAATACTCAATATGTACACCATTCACCCGTTTATCCTTTTCAAAGGTTTCAGATGATTTAGGATAAATTACCTTAAGATTCTTCTCATCAATCCATTCAATTGTAAAGCTTTTATCTGACCTAAATGCATTTCCCCCTTCATTTTCAAGATCATCATCTCTATCTAGGATGGATAGCTGCGGTGAAAAATTGGTTGTTGCACCACAATCTCTAAGGAAAACATATGCTACTTTTTCCCCGTTCGGAGAGGGTACTTCTCTTTGTATCTCATTTCCACACGCAGATCCCAATACTGTGAAAAATATCGTTATAACCCCAATAATCAATGCTATTACAAGAACAAATATTACAATTAGTATTGATAAAAGAATCTTTGTATCTTTTTTCATTCAAAAAGCTCCCCCCAACCAGTAAATTCCATTTACATAATTGTATCATTATATACATAGAATTTCTATGTAACATATTAAAAATTTTTAAAAAGTAGTTCATAATAAAACAGCCACCCGTTTTGGCAGCATAGGTTTGTTTAAATAGGTCAGTTTGTCCTTTTTAGAATGAAATTACAAAGCGGTTTATGGTGTATTGTACTTAAAGTAACGGGGGAAAGAGTTTAAGTTCAGGCTGCCATTTGGATGATCTTTTTCTATTGTGCTAAAGGGGCGTTACTTCAAGATTCTCTGACACGTAAATAGGATAGATACCGCTCTTTGATAAAATCCCATCGTACTCAAACAGCCCTTTAAATTCAAATTTTTGTCCAGGTAAAAGTCCATTATCTGGCAAGGCTACAGCAAAGCTAATTCCTTTTCCACTATCTTCATAAATATTTCCTTTTAATACACCGAAAAGCACTTTTTTATATGTATTGGTGACCGTTCCGCTATATCGATAAAGATTACCATCCTGTGTAAAATCAAAATTTTCTATACTAAAATTCGGACCTAATTTATTGGTAACGACCACTGGATCATTATGCTCTAATTGTTGATAGGCTTTGTCCATTTGCCCGGTTATCCATTCGTCTGATCGCTTATCTCTTTCTGAATTATTGAGAATGAGATAAATCGTTATCAGGTTAAACCCACACTTAACACAGCAAAAAAATTCATAGTTTTCCTCATCTTCATTCCACTCCTGTTTGAACTCCTTGTTATTCTTTTCCGCTAAACTCTAAAATATTTAAACCCTCAGATGCCTCTGGTGTTTCAAAAAATTTAGTAACATGAATAAACACCGCTTCCGTGTCAAAAGCTGCTCTTTCGGGTTGTTCGTAACGTCTTTGTGCAATTTGATGTAAGCATTGCTCGTTATTAAGATTAAGGAAAATTAGTTGATGGCTTGCATTGACCTCTGACGCCATATCCAAAAACCACTTTCGCTGTTTTTGAGTGTTAGCTGGAAAATCCATCACTACATCTGTACCGACACTTAATATGTTTTGAACATGCTTTTTCACCAACGGCTTGAGCTGCGCTGAGAATTTTAGGTAGTCCTCAAATGATGCAATCTGATTGGGATAAAGAGATGAAAGCCATTCATCCTCAGACAACAGTACGGCATGTTTATCTATCGCCAATAGTTTTGATTTAGTTGATTTTCCAGCCCCCATTTTTCCACAGAAAAAGTATAACGTCCCCAATTGTTTCATTTTTTTTAACCTCCCGCGTATTTCAGTTAAAACCTTTTACTTCGTTAGTTTCCTTAGATATTCTCCTCTTATTAATATTTAGACGTTACGATTTATATCCAGTTTACTTATTCTACCAATTTCGTTTATATTCCTTCTTTAAAAACCTGCCCTTTAGATCAACAAAAGGATTGCTTTCGCAATCTGAGGAAAACTCGTGTGTCACCCAAAAATTGTACCAATCGTTGCAATTATAGCAGTACCTATCAGATAGAGACCAAAACCGACCTTACTATTTTTCTTGCCTAAAATCATTTTAAAAATAAAATTTAAAATTAGACCACAAATATTTTAAAACATATGCCATTAAATATTTGGCTTCTTATTAACTAACCTACTTTGTTAGCGTAAAAAGAAAAGCGATTGCTCTAATAGAACAATCGCCCCCGATAGTTAAGTTTAACTCTTCACAATCTTACTTTAAAATCCAGAAGGGCTACTTTAGTGGCCCTCGGTAAGTGATTATAATTTTGATTAAAGTTTATTACCGTTTGTTGCAATAACATTTTTATACCAGAAGAATGACTCTTTCTTCTTCCGCTCTAGTGTTCCAGAACCATCATTATGCTTGTCTACATAAATAAACCCATAGCGTTTTTTCATTTCTCCGGTTGTAAACGATATTGGGTCAATACATCCCCAAGCTGTGTATCCAAGTACATCAACACCATCTTCAACAATGGCTAATTTCATTTGCTCAATATGCTGCTGTAAATATACGATCCGCTCTTTGTCATGAATGTGGCCATTCTCTAATTTATCAGCGTACCCAAACCCATTTTCCACAATGAAAATCGGCAACTCGTAACGGTTATTAAGCATATTTAAGTAATATCGAAAACCAATTGGGTCAATTGCCCATCCCCACTCAGTTGCCTGAACATATGGATTTTCAACAAGCGTATCATTACCTAGTAGGGCATCGTTTAAGCGCTTTGCTTCTGGTCTAACAGAAACAGTATTACTCAAATAGTACGTTATGCCTATATAATCAACCGTTCCTTCACGTAGAATTTTGAGATCTTCCTCCGTTATGTCTAACTGATATCCTTTATTTTCCCACTCTTTTACAAAGCGTCTTGGATAATGTCCCCGAACATGAACATCAGTAAAGAATAACTGTTGGTCATCTTCTTTTTGCGCTAACAATATATCCCTTGGATCACTTGTTAATGGATAATTAGGCGTTGCTGCTAATACGCAGCCAATTTGGAAGTCCGGATTAATTTTTTTTCCTTCTTTTACAACTAAAGCACTTGCCACGAACTGATAATGGGCTGCCTGATACATCGTTTCAAGTTTATTTTCATTGTCAGTATAGATAATTCCAGAATTTGTCCAAGAATAAATAGGGTTATCTAAAATCCTTTGATTATTAATCTCGTTAAATGTGAGCCAATATTTAACCGTATCTTTATACCGCTTCATTACTGTAATAGAAAACGTTTTGAAGAAATCTACTAATTTACGGTTTCTCCATCCTCCATATTCTTTTACTAAATGATATGGCATTTCAAAATGTGCTAATGTAACAACTGGCTCAATTCCGTACTTTAGAAGTTCTCTAAACAACTCATCATAAAATTTTAATCCCTCTTCATTTGGGTTAGCATCATCACCATTTGGATAAATACGTGTCCAAGCAATACTAGTTCTCAAGCACTTAAATCCCATTTCTGCAAACATTTTTATATCTTCTTTATAATGTCCATAAAAGTCAATTCCTTCATGGTTTGGATAATAAGTATCGGGTAACACTCCATCCGTTATTTTACGCGCTTTATCCTTCGTTCCTGCTGTCATAACATCAGCAATACTTACGCCTTTCCCACCTGCGTTCCACGCACCTTCTACTTGATGGGCAGCAATTGCGCCACCCCATAAGAAGTTATCCTTCATCACAGACTTCCTCCTTTACCTATTCACCACTACTAGTTTCTTAATGGACAAGAGCCAGCAATAAATCATCTTTTTCTACACTCTCTTTATCTGTTTCAAACATTTCAATCTTCTTGGAAGTATGGGTAATAATTATAGGAGTCACTAACTCAAAACCTGCTTCTTTAATTTTCTCTTTATCAAATTTTAGTAAGACCTCTCCTTTTTTAACTAAATCACCTTCCTTAACTAAAGTGTTGAAATATTTCCCCTTAAGAGAGACAGTATTCATACCTACATGAATTAAAATCTCAGTACCCGCCATTGTTGTTATTCCAATTGCATGCTTTGTAGGAAATACTGCTGATACCTTACAATCAACAGGAGCACATACCTCACCAATGGTTGGATTGATTGCCAATCCTTTTCCCATAGCCCCAGATGAAAATACTTCATCCTTTACATCCTTTAATGACACTACTTTTCCAACAACTGGAGTGAAAATAGTTTCCTTTTTCAGGTCAGCAGATGGCGTGAATTCCAGTTGTTTTTCAAAAGGATTTGAACTAACTTCTTCTTCATCTGTTTTAGCGCTAATCTTTCTTTCGTATCCAAAGATATACGTTAAAGTCATAGCCGTAATAAATGTTAATCCCATTGATATGGCAAATATATATGTTGGTTTCTCAATTGGAAAAGAAAAGATGTTATGGAATACATAAGCTGTATACTTTACGCCAAAGTGTCCATTAATGGATGCCCCTAGCGCACCGGAAATCATAAGAATCGGAAGTAACCGTTTGTATTTTAGTATTAAACCGTAAATGATCGGTTCCGTTACTCCGGCTAAAAGTCCAGTTATACTTGCGGAAGCAGCTAGAGACCTAAGATCTTTATCCTTCTTTGCACGGAGGAAAACACCAATTGCAATTCCACATTGAGCAAAAACAGTTGCAGCCGCCATTGCCTCAATCGGATCTCCGCCCATTTTAATATTTTCCAGGGTTATCGGAGCTAAGCCCCAATGTAGACCGAAAACTACTAGGAAAGTGTATCCTGCTCCGATAATGATACCTGCAATTATTCCGCTGAATCCAATCAACCAATTAATTCCGGATGCAATGGCAGTGCCAGCATAGGTTCCAATCGGGCCAAATGCGATTGCGGTAAGAGGAACCATAATCATTAAAGAAATCATCGGTACTAAGAACAGTTGAACCTCTTTATAAATAATCTTTTTAAGAAATTTTTCAAGAAAGTAATAGATACCAACAGCAATAAAGATCGGGAATACGCTAGATGCGTAATCGACGGGAACCATAGGAATACCCATAAAAGTGGCTTTTGACCCTTCAGCAATTAAGCCCGTAAAATTTGGTTCCATTAATGCTGCGCCAATGGCACCTGAAACATAAGCATTTACTTTTAATTTAAGAGCAAGCGTAATTCCTAAAAGGATTGGAAAAAAGTAAAAGACCCCATTACTAGCTGCGGACAATACCTTAAACGTGCTGCTGTTTTCTGATAACCATCCTAACATCGGTAGAATGGTTAAAATGACTTTTACCATTCCTGCACCAGCCATTGCAGGAATTAAAGGAGAAAATGCTCCAGAAATGATTTCAAATACTTTGGAAATTGGGGATGTTTTCTTATTTTGTCCATCCATGGTCTCTGTTGAAAAATTAAACTGATAGCTATTTATAATTTCTTTAAAAACATCAGGAACATGGCTGCCTATAACAACCTGGAATTGCCCCCCGCCTTCAACAACTGTAAGTATTCCTGGATGCTTCTCTAACGTTTCCCTTTCGGCAATTGTAGAATCTTTAAGACTAAATCTAAGCCTAGTAGCACAATGGACTAAGTCTTTAACGTTCTCTGGACCGCCAACAAGCGTGACGATGTCTGTTCCCAATTTCTTGTTATCCATTCGTGAGTCTCCTTTTTATTGGATTATTAGTCTAGTAAACAAAAAAATACCTAAACAAAAGCAATTTGATTACACAATGTAATCTACTTGCTTTTGTTTAGGTATCGCCTGCTTGACCAGTAACAATCCTTATAGTTAATTTTTGTAAGAATAATATAAACTATTTCTTTTACCTTTGCAAGCGCTTTTCTATTTTCTATTCAAATTCATTTCGAATAGTCAGGCGATTAATGTGGATCGTTAGATATACCTTTTCATCAATCGTCATAGCGCTTTCGTATTCTTCTTCCAAATACTTGTTAATTAGGTTTGTACAGTTAAAAGCCTGTGAATATTTCCCCTTTACTTGGTCATATAAAAAAGTATCCCCTTCACTTTTACGCTCCTGATTTCCGTTCACCAAGCGCTGGGCAAAGTATTGCAAGTGTGTGATAAATCGTGAATAGTTAAAAGAGCTTTCATCTAAATTAAATCCAAAATTGTCTTTAACAATTGTAACAATATCATCTATTATTTTAGTTACCTCTACAGTTTGCTGCATACCTTGACCATCTTGTCTTGCATTGACAAAATGCATCGCAATAAAGCCTGCCTCATGTATATCCATGTCAATGTCAAATTGCTCTTTAATCATTTCAAGGGCTTTTATACCGATCATAAACTCTTTTGGATAAAACTTTTTAATTTGCCACAAAAGGGCATTTTTTAATCCTAAAGATTTTTTATACCTTTCGATGGCAAACTGTATATGGTCAATTAAAGTTAGATATATATTTTCGTTAAAAATGTCCCCCATATCTTTACTTGCATAATCAATTATACTTTTCGCCAGAAAGTAATATTCAGCAGAAGTTTCTCCTATTAAATCAATTAATTTTTGTGGAACATTATTAGGTCTAAGCATAAATGTTTTTTCAATTTTCGTTTGATCGACAGGCTGCCCATGTTTCTTTTTAAAACCCAACCCATTTCCAATTACGATAAATTCATGACCTACTTGGTCTTCAACTCGAATTACATTATTATTAAAAATTTGCCGTATGATCATTTTTCAAGTTTCACCTCTTTTCGATAAATATAGCTTTGTTTAACACTAGTAGGTCGTCTCTTTAGTGGATTGGATTATTAATTAAGAAAAAAAACCTAAACAAAAGCCAACTGATTACACGACATGTAATCTATTCGCTTTCGCTTAGGTATCGCCTGCTTGACCAGTAACAATCCTTATAGTTAATTTTTATAATAATATATACTACTTATTTTATTTTTGCAAACGTTTTTTTGGTTCAGACTCCCCTGCCCGTTACTTCAATAAAGAAAAAGCGACCCCTCGTTAATGAAGAATCGCAGCCCTTTACTTAAACAGGAATTTGTTAATAATCGAAAGTTCACTGTCTCGCATCTAAAAGTAATTTTATCTCGTTTATTTGTTCTATGTGTCGCTGTTCGTGCAAATATATCTGTTCAATCCATTGGTCAAGTGGTAATTCACCTAAGGCAGGATGCGTAAATGATTTTTCCGCCAATATTGATTGATCCTCTATAGTACTAAGGAAAGTCAGAAGTTTTTCTCTCGAATCGTTTAACAAAGCAAGAATAGACTGAACTTCAAATGGTTCTCCAGCTGGTTCAACGATTTCGGGAGCTTTAAACTTTTTCGTTCGGTCCAACAATAGAAGGACGTTTTTACGTTCTGTTTGAGTAGGATCAACCTTTTTTAATCCCCATGAAATAGCCTTTATTGTCACTTGTTCGACTAACACTAAGTGATGACAAACTTGAGCTATACTCCACATATTCATATCAGGTCTATCGTTAAATTGAGTATAACTTAATGATGTAATCTCCTTTATTAAGTTATTTCTCGTATCATACAGATGGTCATTGACTAAATTACTCATGAAATTCTCCCTTCACCGAAAAGTAAATATCTAGATTCCTATTCTGTATATATTCTCAACGATGAAATGTATTCTTTGAGTATTATTTTGGAAATGCACATTTTAGCTGGACCTGAATAAATGAGATACCTTTAACACAAGCCACAGGATCATTATAATCCAAAACAACACTATTATTGAGCCTACAATCCAATTCTTTGGCTTACCGTTTTTCATCATTTCTTCTGCCTTCACTACACAGTCGGATAGTACATTCTTTGGAATCATCTTTAACGCAATCATGATTCCTAATGGTACGAGAATTACGTCGTCTAAGTAGCCAAGAATAGGTATAAAATCAGGTATTAGATCAATCGGACTGAATGCGTAAGCTACAACACAAGTAGTGAATAATTTAGCATACCAAGGTACTCTCTCATCTTTACAAGCAAAGTAAAGAATAAATATTTGTCGTTTTAACTTCCTTGCCCACGCCTTAATTTTCTTAAACATTTTGATCTCCTAATAACAGGTTAAGATTTTTTCCATTATTACAAACAAAGTTTACATAGGATTTTTTTATTTCACTATGAAAAAGCTTGGAAGGATTATCCTTAGAGAATCTGAATTACCCCCGTCTCTGCCTTTCCATCATCTACCTTTTTATAATAATTTCTCCAAAAGGTCAGGTTTTTCCTTCTTCAAGTAAGCTGAGCCTTAGCTCAACAAGAAAAAGACCGCTGCAGCGATCATTTGTTTAAACACCCATTACTTTAAGTACATATCTTCACAATGTTACTTTCCCAGAGTCGTTAAATTCCTACTCACACAAAGGTGACAATTCATCATACATATAAAATAAGGCTCTAAATTAATCTAACTTGGCTTAGAGAGGAATGATGAAATGTCAGCAAAAAACACCTTTGATTATATTGTAATCGGTGCTGGAACGGCTGGGGGGATAATTGCTAAAGAATTAACCGATGATAAATCTACATCTGTACTTGTCCTTGAGCCAGGGACAAATATGACAAAAGAATTTAGTAGTCCTAATGGTGGAACTGCACAAACCTTATCCTCTGATAATAAATTTTCCTTCAATATCCTGTCTAAATTAGAACAAACTATCGGACGTCAGCTCCTATTATCGGGTGGAAGAGTTATTGGAGGAAGTTCCGAGCATAACGCAATGCTTGCTGTACGTGGGAGCAGCCACCTTTATAATGAATGGGCTACTATTGCAGGACCTCAATGGAGCTACAATAATATTCGCGATTTATTTATAGAAAATGAAACCTACACAGGTGAAACACAAGCCCCCAACGAAAGAGGAACCGATGGACCCATCTTTATAAGACAACAAATGATTCCTACAAATGGGCTTACTACGATTTTAGCAAGAGCAACATCCGATGTCTTAGAAATTCCGATTGTCGAAGATTATAATACTGGGATAAGAGATTGTACCTTCATCCAATCACAATTTACTCAAAAAGAAGTGGGTAGAGGAATGTTTATTCGTTCTTCTACTGCAACTGGATATTTAAACAAATATATTGTGACACAAGGCGATGAATTCGTTTCAGATGAGGTTGGAGTGGGCCGTAGAAAACTGGGAGTAATTGCAAAAGCCACTGTTAATAAAATCTTATTTGAACAGAACGGGCAAACCCAAATTGCTGTAGGTGTTGAATTTGTTAGAAACGGCAAATCACAAAGAGCTTTTGCTCATAAAGGGATCATCGTCTCAGCGGGGAATTTCTCATCAGTTATCTTACAACGTTCAGGAATTGGTCATTCTTCGGATTTAGCTAAAGCTGGTATAAACACATTAGTCGAAAGTCCAAATGTCGGTTACAACTTTAAAGCACATTATGCTGTTGGTATAGGGGTAGAAGTGGAGACAACCCGATTATTAATGGTTATGTCATTTGACCCAGATCAACCTATACCATTAGGTGCCTTTAAAAAGGATGATGAAGCAGAACAGCGGGAAGCACGCCGCCTTCAATTATTAGGTAACATATTTCCACGATTTATTCCTGTTCAAGATGTCTTCATTAACAACTGGAATTTTAACGAGAATAAACCGAGTAATATAATGAGTATTGGGATTGTAGATCTTAACCCAAAAAGTAAAGGGACTATTATGGCAGCACACAGCGACCCCGAAGCATACCCTTCTGTTGACTTTAATCCACTAGAAAACCCTGATGATTTAGAGTATATGGTTGACCATTATATTGAGACCTTTAATATAATTAAAAGGGCTCGTAAGTTAGACCCAGAGGGGATTTATAGGGTCGTTTATCCTTCAGAGGATATTTTTAACTTAAAGGATGAAACTGAGAAACGAGCTCAACTTGCTAATTTTGCAAAGGCCTCATATAACGTATTAAATCACTATGGCGGGCAATGCAGGATGGGGAGGAATATTGAAGATGGAGTTGTGGATGGATTTCTGAACGTATTTGGTACGGAAAATCTGAAAGTTGCAGATCTTTCCATCTCTCCTATTTTACCAGATGGTAATACAGCATTAGCAGCCCAAATGATTGGTTTAAATGCTGTTAGATTTATTCGAGACAAAAAATGAGTAAATCTAATCGAATTTGATTTACAACTAAGCTGTGTAACATAAAATCCATCTCTTATTAAAAATGCAGGAACGTTGGCCAGAGCATGACCAACGTCCTTTTATCTATTATGGCCGCACTTTATGATTAGAATCGATTAATCTTAATTCCTTTTCAGACTTACCTGATTCAGGACAAAGTGAAAGTAAGCGTGCATTAATCATATACGTAAGTGTGTCTTCTGTTTTCATTTTTTTCTTATCATTAATAATCAATTCATCACGTTGTAAAGAGATTTTTATGAGATGGGTGTATTTATAATTGGTTTCACTTGGCTCAAGCAGCCTTATCCAAATGCGTATTCCTTCTGGTTTGGGACCTCCCCAATTTATGGAGTGTGCATGATATTTATGATGATAATAATCCACTAAGCTATGATGCATCCATACCTGCATGGTGTCATATATAAACATCTTTGTCGCTTGGTCCTTTACTTCATACCTTTCTCCTCCTACTGCTGTAACCTTAGCGGCCGAAGCATTTCCGGCAGTTAAGAAAATTACCATGACTAGCAATAGCACGACTTTATTCATAGCAACCACTCCCATATTTTTATATGGTTAGGTTTACCTAAATGATATTTTTTAGCAAAAAAAAGCCCTTACTGCATTCTGCAGAAGGACTTTACAGATGATTTACAACTGACTCTTTCTTCTTATTAATTCATCTCGATCGGATGCCATTGGAGGCTGTTCCATCCATCCATTTTTAATCATGATATTCGCTCCATCTTCAGAATACATCTGAACTTCCATGGATAACCTGTTATACATGGCACTAATATCGCCTCTAGGACTTTGACTAACCGCTGTACCGTAATAACCAACGCTTAATGAAATCAAACCACTTGTGAAAAACATCATTAGTTTATCGGAAAAAGTATGGGCTGTACTATTTGTAATTTCTGAATCCCACCCCCTAGGTGCTGGAAGTTTACATTCCTCAAGCTTCCCTCTAAATAATCTAATATGTTTATTTCCCACTTCTAATCCTTTTAAAAAGAATTGTTTTACATCCTTATCCTTGGCAACCTGACTGAATCCAGTCAGCGCAGCTACTCCCAAGGCATTTCTTTGTAGATTCGCAAATAAATGATCGACTTCAGCCGCGATTAAAGGTCTTTTTTCTCCAAACACATCAAACATAAACCATTGCCTTTTGACAAATTCAACCTTCTCTATATTAGGCAGACTCGGAGACCTGACATACAATCCTTTAGACAATAATAATTCCGTTGACCTATCATATAATTGCATGGTTTCAGAAAGGCAATCCATATAATAGGATTTAATATCACTTCTTACAGATGTTCCAACACTACCAGCATAGGTGGTAAGTCCAACCTTAGACATTTGGTTTAAAAAATTTAGGACAAAACTGTCGGAATAAAGTCTAGGAGCAGTCAAATCCACATCCTCTTTTATACTAAAACCATATGGAACTACACATTTTTCCTCTGTTAGGATGGCGGTAATCTTTTGAATATGTGACTTTGATAATTCTACAGCAAATTCAATGATAGGCTTAATTTCTATATCCTCCACTTTTTCTAAAAAAAAGGAAAGAATACATATGCTGGAGCTATCATTTAAATATTGAATCCAAAGTTGGCCCATTTCCCCCGCCGTTAGCCGAATCTGTTTACCTTTTTCCTCCATAAGTAAGTAACCCCCAAAAAAGATCTACTAAAAAATACCTTCCCCATAAATTACCTATAGTATGTATTAAGGAATCGGTTCAACATTCTTCATTTTTATCTTTCCTTAAATGTTTCTTTAAATATTTAAGGAAAGATATTCTTACTTACACTTACCTGCCCGCAACATAAAAAAGCGTTTCTGCTTATTACAGAAACGCATCCGTGGGAATTTAATCCCGTTTGAACCGTACCATCCATAAGCTAACGGAAGGTTCGGTTCTGTGTTATTTAATTAATTTTGGGATTGCCCCTTCCGAGGTTCATTTGTCTTTGGACACCACCTCTTCTTTTTGGTCCTCCCTTGTCCGAAGTTCACTCGACTTCGGACATCACCTCTTCTTTTTGGTCTTCCCTTGTCCGAAGTTCGCTCATCTTCAGACATCCTCTCTTCTTTTTGGTCTTCCCTTGTCCGAAGTTCACTTATCTTCAGACATCATCTCTTCTTTTTGGTCTTCCCTTGTCCGAAGTTTCCTCCACTTCGGACATCATCTCTTCTTTTGGTCTTCCCTTGTCCGAAGTTTCCTCCACTTCGGACATCATCTCTTCTTTTTGGTCTTCCCTTGTCCGAAGTTCACTTATCTTCAGACATCACCTCTTCTTTTTGGTCTTCCCTTGTCCGAAGTTCACTCGACTTCGGATATCATCTTGCCTTTTTTCCTTTCCCTTGTCCGAAGTTTACTCGACTTCAGACACCACCTCTTCTTTTTGGTCTTCCCTTGTCTGAAGTTCACTCGACTTCAGACACCACCTCTTCTTTTTGGTCTTCCCTTGTCCGAAGTTCACTCGACTTCAGACAAAAGAAAGGCTGCCGGATCTTAAACTCTTAGACTCGTTCGTTTAGGAAGATTGATTATTTATTAATTCTTCATAATACTTTTTGGGGTTAGAAATATGGTGATCAATAAAAAACTTTGCCTGACCTTTGAACATATCAATATAAGAATCTCTGCTCATGGCTAAATCTCCTAATTCAGCAACGTCTCCTTCAACTTGTACCGTATCATTTTTTACATCAACCATAACCGTCATATATGTTTCCTCTTTATATAAAACCCTACAGGTTACTTGCTGGTTAATTAAATCAACATGCGGATATTCATCACGTACTCCCGTTGACATAAAAATTGTATATCCAACATTCGTTTTATCTGTGTGATCAGTCATTTTTACACCCCTTTATAAATTTCATCGTTAGCCCTCCCCGTTGTAAAATCCATCATGAATAATTTCCTTACCTCAAGCATCAAGCGCCTGTTTTTCTTATTGACCGTTCCTCATTTGCTTTCTCAATCCTTTTTATTTCGGAATAGAGGCAATAGAGAACGATAGAAAACATGATCGCAGGAAATAGGATGAGGATGTGGTCGTATTTTACGGATTGTATGGCATACAACCCATATAAATAAATTGTCATCCAAGAACCACAACATATTGCTATAACACTAACCAAGAGTTTCACTCATTAGCCCTCCAATTAGATTGCATTTTTATTATAACTAATTCTTCAACCATCCATTATTTTCCTTCTTCACTAACCTGCCCAGTCACTTCCATTAGAAAAAAGGACCTAGCGATGAAACACTCTTTTCGAGTGTCTATCACTAGGTCCCCTATTCATTTTATCCACTTGCTATTTATGTTAATGCTTCATATCGAATCATCGTCCACAACCCAATGTCGGTAAATCCTAATCGTTTATAAATCTTTCCAGCAGCGGGATTATCATAAAATAAACAAAGGGACTTCCCCTCTGCTACTAATTCACTGCAAAGCTTTTCCATACAGACTGTTGCATAGCCTCTTCGTTCAAAGCCTGGTCTTGTTCCAACCGCAACAACCATGGCCGATTGAGAATTTTCGGCCGTTGTCGATGCGGATGCCACCATGGTCCCTTGTTCGTTTCGGACAATATAGGTTCTTCCCGTCTTGTTCTTTTCAGCCCGCTCTCTCGCTTCAACGCTAAAATTCCCCGTTGAAAATTCAGGTATTAAACGTAACATCTCTATATTTTCCTGATATTCGGACGGCTGTAAATAGGTCGCCTGCTGGATTCTTTCTTCATCTACTTCGTAACTTAAACCCGTACATTTTGCATAATATGTATCGCTATGTTTTCTTACATTCCGATTGATCCATTTTTGTAAAGGCTCCGTTACATGCTTTAATCCGCTTAATTCAACTCGATTTGGATTCTGATTAATAATTTCTGCAAAACCCTTTACATCATAGGTTTGCTCACTAAATGGGATATAATTGCTTTCGTACCTTAGTAAGACAGCAATCAGCTGGCCGTTTTGAAATTGCCCCCAAATATCTTGATAGTCAGAATCATAACCAAATGCTTCAATATCCCCTATAATAAATAAATTTTCTGCTGGCTTCTGACCAACAAGTGCCATGACTGCTTCATGATCCTCTTTATGTAACTTACGAATCATCGTATCTTTTCCCTCATTTCACTGATCAAAACTGTATTCCTTCCATGTTGAATCCTATTTCTCCCACAGCTCGACCAGTCGGCCATCAGGGTCTTCAATCCAAGTGAACTTTCCGTATTCACTCACCTCTTTTTCCTTCACAAGAGGTACACCCATTTGTTCAAGATGTTGGATCATCTCATCTAGATTATCTACTTGAAAATTTAACATCACTTGTTGGTCTGTTGGAAAATAACTGTCGTTCTCAGCAAAAAAAGAAAAGATCGTCTCATTTCCTTCTTGGGGTTTAATCATCGTCATATTCCAATTGTTTATGTCAAGCTTCAGCACATCACTGTACCACTTTTTCACAGCTTCAAGGTTTTTCGTTCTCCAAAATACGCCTCCGAAACCTTTTATCATCTTGTTTCACTCCTGTCAGTTATCCTTTTTACAAAAAAGAATGCACGTTTATTCAAAAAATGTCGAATTCATAACTAGCTTTTTTACTTCATTCTATTATATTAAGAAAGTTTTCTTCTAAAAGCTAACAACCTTAACATCAGCGGGTTAGTATCTAACGAATGTGGTAACGCTTCGTCTTGATGCGATTGTACGTCTCGAAAGCTCTTCTTTCCATTTCTTTGAGTCCAATTGATATTCACCGTATTGATCTTTGTACGTTTTTTTATGGAGATTTACCGTTCTAGCCTCTTCTGGATAATTATGTGATAAAGGATAACCATGTCGTCCTTCTTCAAATATATATAATTCTACAATATCGCCTATTTCCATAAATGTATCCAAAAATATAATAAATTCAATGTCATCTCCTCCAAGTTCATAAACATAAGGGAGAGTAAACGGTAAACTTTCCTTATACGCTTCACCATTTAGGTATGGAGTATTATTTTCACTTGAATGATATTCAGGAATAGGTCTTAATGTAGCAATAAAATAATGAGCTGTCATAGAAATATCCCTTTCATAAATATAGCTCCCCAATGTTTCATGCGCCACATTTGATTCGAAGGGTGGATTTTCTCCGCCAAAATAGTATTTCTCGTCCTTTGCTGTTATTTCCTTCTTTTTTTCACTAACCATACCGAAAACTTTCCAACCTGGGCTGACTCAAGTCGCACAGGGGTTTACCACGACGCGGCGGCCATTCAGGAGCATGGGTTAGCCATGCTGCAAAAGGAATTTGCAACCATTGTCACCACTGATGAACTTCTCAACGAACTTAGCCAATAAAAAATTTAAAAGCGCAGGAAGACTTCTGCGCTGTTATTAATCTAGCTTTAAAAATTTCAGTATCCGATGGTAAGGACATTTTGATAAGAAAGTATCATCATCCCGCAAAAAATATTGTCGCCACTCAAAGTTTTCTTCGGTACCGTAACTATTCAAATCTGGATGGATTGGGGCTGAATCGTAGCTAGCCAATCTTCTTCGGATGCTAGATTTCATGTTCTTCGCAAAACTCTCCTTTTTACTAAACTCCTGCAGCACCCATCGAGGGGTGATGGCCAGCATTAAGACATCAAAATGCCGGCTTTTGCGGTTAACATGGGCAGGGGTAGCACAATACATAAAATATTTTTCACCATTAAAACAAAACTCCCAGATGGGATGATGAGGATCAATCGGTATATCTGCCGGCCATTCAGAGGAGTCGAGTGCCGTCAAACCGCTAAGCTGCCGCCAGAATAACTGCTCATATTCCTCCACCGTATAGATTTCACTTAGATCCTCAGGTGTTTGATAGAAAATAATCAGCGAGGTATAGGAACCAAACTCTCTTGACTTGCGTGTAAACTCATCCAGTACTTCTGCCAGTTCCTGTACCGTTTCTGCTTTCCGGGGGTCTCCAATAAATCCATAGCGTAATTGGTTTGTTGAGAAGCCGATAGTGGCTGGAATACAAGGAAAAGGCCGATTTTTATCACTCATCTTTGCAGAAAAATTCTCCAGTGCCGTTCGTTCCCAATCCTTCAGCTGTTCTCGTTGTGAGGGGGCATCCCTATATAATTCTCTCACATTGTTCACCTCCCGTTGTTTCCTCAGTATATTCCGCTTTCTATACCGACGAGAGATGTCCGTGGACAAATGGGCAGCCATCTCAAGAATAGTAAAAATTCCCTTCGACCATACTGTATAGAGGATGAAATCGATTTATTTTGGAGGGGTACGAAGAGTGAATAGATTATCTACCACGTTTGTGAATGGACCAAAGATACAGCTTCCTATCAGCGCACGGCCCGTCATCAATCCTGATGATGTGTGGGTGCCAGAAGGTTATCGGGTGGAGGTTGTTGCCGCTGGTCTCTCCTTCCCTACAGGAATGGGGTTTAGTGATGACGGTACCTTATACATTCTGGAAGGAGGCAGTACCTGGCCGACACGACCGGCCTTACCGCCGCGGATCCTGCAGTTGCAGCCTTCTGGAGAACTTGAGGTCTTTGCTGTAGAAACACTCGGTGGCCCTAGAGGGGTCAGCTATCGGGATGGCTATATTTATGTAAGTTGTAAAGGAGGCTACCTTGCCAGGATTGTTCGTTATGATGTCAAAACGCGGGAACGAGAAGTATTAATCGAGAAAATTCCAAGCGGCGGCTGGCATGAACCCGGCGGTCCAGTGTTTAGCCCGCATGACGGCCTTATGTATTTTGCGAATGGGTCTGTTTCGCAAAATGGAGTGGTTCTGCCGTCGGGTTTTACTGTCGACATCGCCAAGCATCCAGAAGCCCATGATATTCCAGGAGAGGATATCGTTTTGACTGGAAATAATGTTACGTCTAGACATCCGCTGATGCCCTTTCCATTTTTAACCGAGACAGGGCCCTTCAAACCGTTCGGAACCCCTGCGAAAAAAAGCGAAGTGATTAAAGGGGAATTATGGTGTTCAAGCGGGTTATGGCGCTCTAAACCAGACGGCAGCGATGTGGAGCTTCTGGCATGGGGATTGCGCAATCCGTATGGTCTTGCCTTTAGCGAAGATGGCGAGTTATATATTTCGGATAACTGTTTGGAGGAAAAAGGGGAACGAGCAGTAGCTGGGGATCCGGATCGCGTTTGGCATATCCGGAACGTTAAAACTCCGCATGGAAGTGTAAAGAAACCCGATTGGTATGGGTTCCCTGAAATGCGGGCAGATGGGGTGCCGGTTTGGGATGAGCGCTGTCATCCAGCAAAAGGAAAAGCAGCGGAGAGGTTGTTTGAAACGTTGCCAGACTGGGCTGGACCACCTATTTATTTAGAAAAGCCTCACTCTGCCATGACGCAAATTGACTTTTGTCGTTCCGATTTTTTCGGCCATCGCGGCGAACTTTTTATCACAGAGTTTGGTACGTATGCCCCGCTTAATTCACCTCATGAGAAGGATATAAACAATGGCTATCAAGTGGTACGGGTGAATATAAAAACAGGAAACTCCGAGGTGTTTATGAGAAACAAACAACAAAGGGGTTCTTCTACTCAACAAGTAACTGGGATTGAAAGACCGGTCGACTGCAAGTTTCATCCAGACGGCAAAAGCTTGTATGTCCTAGATTTTGGACATTCTCCGGTGACGAAGGGATTAGTCCAAGCATACGGACATACAGGCGTACTATGGAAAATAACAAAGGAATAAGGGGGATTTAGTGTGAATAAAGCCATTTTGATTGAGTTAGATGAACAGTATCTGGCCGGGCAGATTTCGGAAGTAGAGAAATGGTTTCATCATGTCCTGGCGATTCAAACTGCCTTTGAGACTGTTGTGGCAAATGCCATTCCAACCATTAGGGAGCCTCATATCAAAGAAGCCATTGAAAAAATAGGGAGGGCAAATGCACATCATACAGAGTGTGCGAATGAACTCTTTCGGGTGATTGGCCGGAGTCCTAATACAATTAGTGATCATATCACCGGACAAATGGCAGTAAACATGGAAAAGGCCCTTTTCTTTCTTCAAGATGTAATCGGGGGTGCAGCAGGATCCTGGAAACAGTTACATAGTATGCTCCATATCAACCAACAAGCGATGGGGGCCTTTGCCGTAGCAGAACAATTAGGCTTATCCTTAGGCATGAAAGAAATCGTCGCCCTAGCCTTCCCGATTGTTCATGAAAAAACTATGCATCAATTACTCCTGCAAGAATACATGTTAGAGATGGCACCCATTTCCATCCTATACAAACAAGACACGTAACACCGGTGCCTGACACCATTTAGGAGGGGAAGTACGTTGAAATGGTTTCAAAGGGGAGTACGTTTTTTTCTGAAGGCTCATGATGTGTCGGTGGTCGATTATCCAAGAAATATAAAGATGATCTTGGGGAGCCTTTTAGGAGCCATTGCCGCCATTTTACAATCTGCTGGATTAATTGGCGGTTTCGGTTATGCGTTTAGCATGATGGCGACTGGACCGATTGTACTCGCTACGATCATCTCGGCTCAGTTTGGTCTGCTTACGTATGTCGTAACCGCCATCTTACTGCTAATCATCCAGCCCTCAGAGGTGTTGGTCTTTCTGTTTACCACCGGTCTGTTAGGGGTGGCATTAGGGCTTGGGTTTAAATGGGCCAAACGGAAAGTTTCCGTTACCGTGACGGGAGGACTGGCATTATCAGCCGGGATTCTTTTGCTGCTCTTGATGTTCCGCTTCCCTGTCCTGGGTCCATCCTTTTCAAGCGATGTGAACGGTACAACGATCCTCGCGATCGCAGCTTTCAGTCTCGGGTATAGTTGGATTTGGATGAGACTCAGCCTTTCAGCTATACGACAAGTAAATAAAAGAGTCATGAGCAAGATTCAGCTTGAAAAGAATGATTCCCATTAAGGCTATTACTTGATTTTCCTAATCTACTAACCAGCTAAGGTAAAATAAGCGGAGGTTTTCCGGTTAAATCCAGAATAGAGCTCTTTTCGGGATAAATAAGCGGAGACTTTCCGATTATGACAAGCAAAATTGCCCATTTTCACGTTTTTCTTATCAATAGGCAGAATCTCTCCGTCTATTTAAGCTTTTTTAATAATAATTACATAATAAGAGAAATTTCTCCGCCTATTTATCAGATCGGGGCCTTCATTACCTGTCCATTCCTCCTCACTTCCAACTTTATAATATTTAGTTTTTATATATTATCAAGGTAGAAATGTTAATCCCATGTGAATAAATATCAAAATTTCACACTTATTAACAAAAAAATAATAAAAGAGGTTACTCTTTTGAAGTAACCCCAAATTTGATAACTTATCAAAAAATAGATAATTTCAATGCATCCAGATTTTTTTTCATTACACCAATATAGTCTAATCCTTGTTGTTGCTCTTCTTTGGTTAATCCCTCTAATGGATTTAATACTACCGTTTTAGCACCTATTTCTTTCGCTAACGTTTCGGCCACTTTTGCAGAAGTCATTTCCTCAAAATAAATAACCTTTACATTTTTCTTCTTTGTTAATTCTGTTAAATCGGCTAATTTCCCTAATGTTGGCTCTACATCAGGTGATAATCCTGCAATAGGAATTTGAGTTAAGCCATATTGTTTTGCCAAATATCCAAATGCAGCATGTTGTGTAACAAATTCTTTATTCTGTGCTTTATCAAGGGTCTCTTTATATAAGCGATCTAAATCGGCAAGCTCCGAATTTAAAGCTGCTGCATTTTTTTGATATTGGTCTTTATTTTTTGGATCTGCCTCTTCTAAAGCCTTAGCTATATTGTCAACCTCCTGCTGTGCTAACACGGGTGAAAGCCAGACATGAGGGTCTTTTGAAGATGTATGTTCGGAATGATGATCATCCTCTTCCTCTGAACCTAGTGCATCCATCAATTCAATTCCCTTCGAAGCCTCAACAACCTTTAAGTTTGAATCATTAATACTCTTGAATACTTTGTCAGTCCATCTTTCAAAATAACGGTTATTGTAGATAAACAAATCTGAATCTTGAATTTTAGCCATATCCTTTGCTGTCGGTTCCCAATCATGTGGTTCTACACCGTTTGGTATTAATAATTCCACGTTTGCTGAGTTGCCTGCCACCTTTTTGGCAAAGTAGTACATTGGATAAAAAGTAGTGACAATCTGCATTTTTTTAGATTCTTCACTGTTTTTCCCACTGTTCGTTGAAGCTGCATTAGAACAGCCACTTACCATTAATAGAAAAATAATGAATGGTACTAAGAGCCTTTTCATGTTCATTTACCTCCAAGGTATCTTTAATTAGGAATTATTACGATTTAAATCGAATAATTATTTAGTATTATTTAAGATTATTAGTGAAGTGTTAATCGTAATTATTACGATTTAAATCATATAACGATTTATTATTCTTGTCAATCATCTAATTTTAATGGAATGAACTTATCAGAAGTGCATATCTATATGAAATTAAAAACAAGATTATAGGCATTTATTTTCATCTATTCATAAAATATTCACATTTACATAGTAGAATCATTATGGTCTCATACAAAGAAATCCAGCCGTAATTGTGCTGGATTTTCTATTTCTAATTATTATTGATTTCAAATTAACGAGAAACATATCTACCATCTATGGAAAATCAAAACATATCATATCAGTGATAAGTCTGATATGATAGAGTTTGTTTTTTTATGAAACCAATTGTGTTATATCACAGGAGGAATAGGCATGGATCGATTATTACAATTGAATACGATTTTTATAAGTATCATCATTGAAGCATTCCCGTTTATTGTCATTGGGGCTTTTGTTTCTGCAATGATAGAAGTTTTTGTTTCTGAAAATACACTGCTTAGGATTCTACCAAAAAATAGATATTTATCGGTTGTCGCTGCTAGTTTTATGGGCGTATTATTTCCTGGCTGTGAATGCGGGATTGTTCCCATCGTTGCGCGGTTAATAAAAAAAGGACTCGCCCCACATGCGGGAATTGCCTTTATGCTTTCTGGTCCTATTATCAATCCGATTGTATTATTTGCTACGTTTATTGCATTCGGAGATAGTTGGACGATGGTGGCGTACCGAGCAGGGTTAGCCATCGGTGTTTCTATTTTAGTTGGACTTGCCTTATCGTTTGGCATAAAGGACAATCCATTAAAAGAAAATAATGAACTACATGTTCACGACCATTCTCACCAGAATACTCGACAAAAATTAATGAGTGTTCTTAACCATACGATTGACGAATTTTTTAATATGGGGAAATACGTAGTGCTGGGTGCGTTAATTGCCTCTTCTATGCAAGTTTATGTACCTACACGGATTTTAACCACACTGGGCGGTACACACGTAACTGCTATATTGGTTATGATGGCTTTAGCTTTTATCTTATCTATTTGTTCGGCAGCAGATGCTTTTGTAGCAGCATCTTTTCGTAATTTCTTCCCCCAAACTTCCATTGTCTCTTTCTTAGTGTTTGGCAATATGGTTGATATTAAAAATTTACTTATGATGTTTGGGTCTTTTAAGGCGAAATTTGCGGTTCTTTTAGTTTCATTAATTACTTCATTTGTATTCATTGGTTCACTTCTTTTGTAAAGGATGTGGGATGATGTTTAAAATCCTTATTTTAATACTAACTACTAACTTGTTTTTTATGCTGCATGTCACGGGAAACATTTCAAAATATATAAACATGAAATATAGCTTCTTATCTGCAAGTATGATCGTGATTTTATTCATCCTTACAGTTTTCGAAGGAATTAAATTATGGTTTTCTGAAGAAAAGAAAGTGGAACAACATGATTGTGATTGCAGCCACGACCATCATGAAAATGAACACCATCATGAGCATGGTCATGATGTAAAGAAACCATCGGCTGGTAAAAAGATAAAAAAATTCTTGGCTTACACGCTCGTGTTAATTCCTGCTATTTCTGGAGTAGCTTTGCCAGTGGCTACTCTTGATTCACAGCTAGTGGATGCAAAGGGGTTTTCATTTCCGACCTTAGAAGATGGAAGTAATCAGGGAGGGATGCACCAAGTTCTAAATCCTGATATGAGTAAATTCATGAACCCATCTGATTTTACGGATTTAGTCAGGAAAGAGTCTAAGTCTTATATTCCAAAAAATGATATTACTTTAACAGATAAAGACTATTTAGTTGGGTTAGAAGTGCTTTATAATTTCTCAGGGGCTTTTGCAGGGAAAACTCTTACCATGAAAGGATTTACTTACAATGGTCCCGGCCAACAGCCTAACCAGCTGTTTTTACTTCGATTTGGGCTGATTCATTGTGTCGCTGACTCTGGTGCCTTTGGCATGATGATTCAATTTCCGAATGATGTACAAATTCCGAATGACCAATGGTATCAAGTAACTGGAACAATGGATACCATCTATTATCCACAAATGAAAACCAAAATTCCTGTTTTAAAAGTAACAAGCTACAAAACCATTCCAAAGCCTACTGACCCTTATGTTTATAGAAACACATTGAAATAATAAAAGACCCTATCGGGGGTCTTTTTTTGTTGATTCTATTCTCTGATACTTACATTTTCAGCAAGTACGGTATAAGAATCTTGATTATATCCAAGCTTGCCACGCGTGGAGATCAGAACAATTAGAGCCACTTTTTTGGATTCTGATGATGCTTTCAATAACCATCCCTACTATGATAAATGACCTAAATATATACTAATTCTTTCTGAGGTTTTAAAAAACCTTTCCAAAAAGTGACTTTATAACCATTTTTATAAATTGTTAGCTCTTTGAGTTAAGTTTGTAATCGATCTATGCACCTTGGAAAATATGAAAATGCTATATTCTCAATTAAAATAAAAAATCCTCCGTCCATGGAAGATTTTTTCCGTACAAAATATAAGTTCTTAAGAGGATTGCCGATTTCTTTTCTTGCTTCTACCGATAAAAATACCCCCTACTAAACATCCAACCCCAATTAGATTCTTTATAATGTTAGCTATCGTACCAACGTGATCAATTGTTAAACTAACTAGCACACTACCAATTAGAATAAGTAAAATCATAAATATTATTTTCATATTCTTTTTTGACCCTCCAAAATTTAAGGCAAAAAAGGATTGCCACCACTGCAATCCCATCACTACTATATGACCTCATTTTTAAATTATTTATTTGGAATAAAAGGAAAGACCCCGGCCAATAAAGTTTGCCGAAACAGGCTTTTTTCCAAGTTCCCTTGCCCAAATTGATAATTGTCCGATATGGTGAATTTCATGTGCGATGATGTGCCGCATGATTTCCCCCCACGTATCCGTTACCTTTTTTCCATCAGGCATTGTATCGTAAAATAAGCGATTTTCCATACTAGCATCCCAGTTCTTCACAAAACTTTCGACTTCCACATGAAATTCAGCGTCCAATTCTCGAACCTTATTCAAGCTTTTATACCCACTGAAGCTCTCTTGAAAGTCCGGCTCCCCTTGTAATAGACGGATCCAGCTCCATTCGACATCAACGATATGGAAAAGTGTATGCAATATACTTCCCATTCCACCCGTCCGATTTTGCAGAAGTTCTTCTTCACTTAATTCCTCACACCAACGATACCATTCTTCTCTTACCATCCAGTTATATCTGAAAAAAATGTCCAAAATGGCCCTCCTCATTTCAGAAAATGATTGAACGCAAAAGATGTTCAAACTAATGATTTCTACAAAAATAGGTGGAATCCCTTCTTCCAATGCCGTAACATTCATCCACCAACAAAACACCTATTCCTGCATATGGTCTTCATCCGCTTCTTTGATAGGTGTGGCAAACATATTAATAAATAAGATATAGACGGGAAATAAAAGCACAGAACCATCAATCAGCAGACTATAGCGGGGGAAAATCCCCCCTGAACGAAAAGGAACTAAATAATTGGACAGAAGAAAGAATAAAAGAAAATAAGGAAACCAAAGAAAAAGTGACCAATAGTTCATTTTTCTGCCGATCAACCATTTCTTTGTTAAATAGATAAATAACAAGGTTGCCAGTAAAAGCCCGACCACATTAATCGCAGCCACGACAATATATGCCGTATCCCATTCCCAGCCCGTTACCTCACTAATATGCGTTACGTTGATGATGAGTTCAATAGCAACGGAAAGCGCTAATGCATATATGGCACTAATCTTATTTAAATTGATAAAAAACTTCATCTGCGTCCCCCACAAATTTTTTCAAATAGATTACTTAACTATACTACCAAAGGTGGAAAAGGAAAATACTTTCAGAGCTACGGTTTAGTTAAAAAGAACATCTTTCTACCTTTTATGGTAAAATGTAGGTGAAAATTTAATAAATGGTGGGACTGTTTTATCTTTTGTGTATTTAAGACCTGTTTATATAAGCTTGATAGCTGCAGCATTGTGGTTTGCCCAACAGGATTAAAATTCTAACATTTCCATTCAGGGGGAAGAGATCATGAAGCGAATTATAATTGGTGGATTTATGATGCTGGGTGGTTTGATGGTGACGTTAACCATAATACTTTCGGGTGCTATTTATGCTCCAAGTATTACGGAGTGGTCTGGAGGGTCAAAATTGTGGTTTGCCATATTTGGAGAACAGCAATATGGCGATGAACCTGTCCAGTCTCTGTTTCTCGGTTTACCGTTTGTTGTAGGTCTTTTGTTTACAGTATTAGGGTTAGTAATCATAGGATATGAGTATTTTAAATCCTTTAAAAATTAGAATGATTAACGGTAGCAAGCGTCACAGATAAAGCTGTCATTTCGGCAGCTTTTCTTTTTTCATGAGGTGGGCAGAGCCTATGGAATACTTCCCTTCTTGACTAAAGGGGTTTTACTCTTTAATGGAGTAAGGCCCTTTTCTTCAACAAAGATCCCTCATACGAGTAACGGCTGTTAGTTCCCCTTCAAAATTTCAACTTTACGTCTCGCGTATTCTTTATCTGAGATCTTCCCCCCGCTCCTTCAATTGATCCAGATGCTCAAGTTCCAGCTCCTCAAACCCATTGATGCCAGTTAACACTTCTTCTTCGGTGACAAGGAAGTATTGAGTGGGATTCATAGAATATTTAAACCTGTCCTCTTGGTCGTAGGCTTCTACCCTTACCTTGACGATGCCCTGGCCAGACATTTCTGCCTTTACGGTAACGGGAACCGTATGGGTTTCTCCTGCTTGAACGTTGGCCCATTCAGCTAGCACTGTTTTTCCCGCTTCCCTATTCTGAATGACACCCGATTCCTCCAAGACGGCTTTTACTTGTGCTTCGGCATGATCGAATTTCACGTGGAGTTTCAAATCAATTCTTTCCTGGCTTGACGGTTCCCCAATTACATTGAGTTTAGCCACGATCGGCGGCAATAATTTTCCTGTATGAGCAGGAGCGACACTCTCCTGGCTGCAGCCTGCCATTCCAAACATACCTACCATGCAAATAAAAATGAGAATACCTCTTTTCATCTCAAAACCTCCACTGAAAGAATGGTGTCAGGCACCAATATGAAACTTTTCACCGTTTAAATACGTAATATAGACATAAATAAAAGGAGGCGTGTATTCATATGACTAGTTCTGATTTGATGTGTAAAAGTTGTGAAGGAAGTTCATTCGTGCAGGCAAGTGACTACATCAATCTTCGCCCCATGGAAAAGAAATTTGCGATTGGCTCCGAAAAGGTTTATACAATCTGTTTGGATTGCGGTGAAGTGGTTTCTATTAAAGTAAAGAATCCAGAGAAATTGCTAACTAAATAGTAAAGATCTTGAATAAAGTCCAATATCCCTCTGTGCTGTATCTTTGTGCACTAAAGAAGTGGTGTCAGGCACCATTTACACTACACACGGCGTAAAAAGGGTGTCAGGCACCACTGAGAACTTCTTCGATGATGGATGATCCTTCGGTCGTTTCTGCGTCTTGCCATTTCCACTTTTCGTATAGTCTGATTCGCCCGTCTGGTAAGATTTGAGGAGTGGAGATACATTGCCCCCCTCTAATTTCATGTTGGCTATTTACGTGGTTATACCGAAATTCTAAGACCCCGTCTTCCTTTACGATTCCAATCAATGTCCCTTTGATAATTTCCCCTCCACTGTATGAGGCCGTTAAGATCTGCCCCTCTTGTTTATATTCGAAAAAGGTCTTGGCAGAGACCTCTCCATTTGCGGTATTTTCAACTGAAACAAAGCAGCGGCCATGATAATTGATCAATGAATTGCTCCCCCTATCCCCATTATGTTTTATGAATGGAAAAAGAGCCAAGTAGACAAGAAGTATATCAAAACCTACATATTTTTAGGCTCTTTAACCTTTTTCCGTATTTTTTTGTCAAAATCACCCATTATGTTAAGTATAATTCTACACAATATCTGCGTATTAGTGTGTACTTTTTTATGGCTACGGTTCTTTCTTAATATAAAAAAGCCAAGACCTAAACATACTAGGCAACCTTGGCTTATCCATATCTTTAGTTGTTAAGCTGCACTCGTTTCCTTTTTCGAATCCGATTTAAAAAACCATTTCATCAATGGCGGGGTCACAATTGTGGTCACGAGGACCACCACAACAAGGATCGCAAACATATCTTGACTTAATAATTTTGTTTCTAAACCAATAGATGCAATTATTAATGCTACTTCCCCACGGGAAACCATTGCTGACCCTATCCCCAATGAGCTTTTCCAACCAAATCCAGCCGCTTTCGCCCCGATTGAAGCACCAATTAGCTTCGTTAGGATGGCTAATACACTCAAGATGATGATCAAGCCTATATTTTTCGAGATACCAGCAAATTGTGCTGTGATTCCAATTGAGGTAAAAAAGACAGGAACGAAGATGGAATAACTAATCGTTTCGACCTTCTCAAAAACTTCGTGTTTAAAGTCAGTTACACTAATGGCGACACCAGCAATATAGGCCCCAATGATGGCAGCAACCCCGGTATATTCCGCTAAGTAGGCATAAACAAAACAAATGATTAGTGCAGACGAAATAACCGTTTCTGTTACTTTTAACTGGGAGAACCTCTTCAAAAACCAAGGAATGACCTTCCAGCCAACTAGAATGGCTCCTGCAAAGAAGACCACTTTCTTTAAAATAACCGTCGTTAAATTCACATCTCCTCCAGCAAAACTCATTAAGAAGGCCAAGGCAATGATGACGACCACATCATCAATAACAGCTGCTCCTAAAATCGTCGTTCCTTCAGGTGTTTTTAAACGATTCATCTCTTTAAGCGCTTGAACAGATATACTTACACTTGTAGCCGACAGCAAAAGCCCTAAAAACCACGATTCCATCGCCGATAGATTTAGCAGGATTCCAGCAAAATAACCTAAAATAAGAGGAACTATGATTCCTCCAAATCCTACAAAGGTGGATGCTTTTCCATTCCGTTTAAATTCATCGATATCTGTTTCCAATCCAGCAATAAACATGAGTAAAATAACACCTATTTGACTGAATTCAGCTAATGTTTCTGTCTCATTCACTAATCCTAATACCGATGGACCTAGAACAATTCCAATTAGAAGTTTGCCAAGAACAGAAGGCTGCCCTAATCTGACACTCAAACTTCCAGCTATTTTCGATGCAATTAAGATAATCGCTAATTGTAAGATTAACACCTTTTTACCACCCTTCTTTTATTAATGTTTGTAATAAATTACATAAAAATACAAAAAGGAGCCTGTTACCAAAGGACATACTACTCCCTTGGTGACAGGCTCCTCCAAATCACGGTTGTATTTAATTATTTATATTGTAACATATTTCAGGTTTGAAAGGGGGAAAACAATAAATCTCGTCTTTTCAGAAACCATAAGAATGAGCAGATAAGTGAAGAATGGAAGAGTAAATGGCGATTGGTGGCGTTTACATAAGATTTCACAAATTTGTCACTTTCGGCTATACTTTCCCTTGTTATCATCGGACCCGGCTTTCATGAGAGTTGAAAGTCATAACTACTAAATAAAAGAGGTGTTGTACTTGAATTTAAATACAATTAAATATGAATGGTTCGGGAATATCAAGGGAGATCTTCTTTCGGGAACGGTTGTTGCTTTAGCCCTTATTCCAGAAGCGATTGGATTTTCGATCATTGCTGGCGTTAACCCAATGGTAGGCTTATATGCATCTTTTTGCATTGCCCTTGTGATTGCTTTTGTAGGCGGCAGACCTGCCATGATTTCAGCTGCGACTGGAGCAACCGCCCTGTTAATGGGGGGCTTGGTTAAAGAGCATGGATTGCAGTATTTATTAGCTGCAACGATCCTAACAGGAATCATACAAATTATTTTTGGTTCTCTGAAGGTAGCTCGGTTAATGAAATTTATTCCCCGTTCCGTGATGTTGGGGTTTGTAAATGCACTCGCTATTTTAATCTTTATGGCTCAATTAACCCATTTTAAAGGGCAATCCTGGGTCATGTATGCCATGGTTGCTGGCGGATTAGCCATCATTTATCTATTCCCACGCCTAACAAAGGCTGTTCCTTCGCCGCTTGTAGCAATTATACTCATCACCATTATTGCGGTAATGACTGGAGCACACGTCAAGACAGTAGGAGATTTAGGACAACTTAGCCAATCACTGCCTAGTTTTCTTCTTCCTCATGTCCCATTTAATTTTGAAACACTGCGAATCATCTTTCCCTATTCACTTGGAATTGCGGTTGTCGGTTTGATTGAGTCGCTTTTAACAGCCCAAATTGTCGATGACCTGACAGATACAGATAGTGATAAAAACAAAGAGGCCCGTGGTCAAGGGATTGCCAACATTGTTTCAGGTTTATTTGGAGGCATGGCTGGCTGTGCCATGATCGGACAATCTGGAATCAATGTGAAGTCAGGCGGCCGCGGCAGGCTTTCCACCTTTTTTGCTGCTGTATTTTTAATGGTCCTGATTGTTTTATTAAATAATGTCCTTGTTAAAATTCCAATGGCTGCTTTAGTAGCTGTCATGTTCATGGTGTCGATTGGCACCTTTGATTGGTCTTCGCTAAAGAAATTGTCGATTATGCCTAAATCAGATAGTGTGGTTATGGTTGTTACCGTAATTACTGTGGTAGCGACTGATAATTTATCAATTGGGGTTGTAATAGGTGTTCTATTAAGTGCCATTTTCTTTGCCTCGAAGATTTCAAAAGTGGATATTAAAACTCTGTCTGTAAAAGGTTCATACAAAAAGGTGTATCAGGTTTCAGGGCAGCTTTTCTTTGCTTCTGTAACCGATTTTGTGAATCACTTTGATTTTAAAGAGGCTATAAAAGAAATTGATCTTGATTTCACCCATGCCCATTTATGGGATGACTCCGCCATTGGTGCCATTGATAAAGTGGTCATAAAGTATCAGCAAAATGGTGTAAAGGTGAATCTTAAAGGATTAAATACAGAAAGTACGAGACTGCTGGACAAACTTGCTGTTCATAAAATGCCTGATGGTCTTGAATCGGTATCTAATCATTAATATGAAAAACACGCTGAATCCAGCGTGTTTTTTTATTACAAATTCAGCCTATTTCCCTCTATTTTTTCCGTTAACCGTTCATAAAATTTCTGCGGCTCATCAAGGCGCAGATGGGCTTTGCTGACTTTTCTCTTAAATCCATAGAGCAGCCTGGCCTCGACCGGCTCCGTAAACTCGATTTCAAATGTAGGCTTTTCTTTCATAAAATCTGCCACCGTCGCATCAAAAACATGCTTCGCTTCCTCTTTTGACAGCTTTTCCGGACCTTGATAATGGTGAATAGCTTTGATTTTGTCTAACGGGACAATCAGCTGCCTCATAATTCCGACCTGTATGTATAAGGTTTTGTCGGTAATCATAAACGGACAATGCCGGATGGCTTGGATTTCAGCTAGAAAGAATAGCAGTGTATACACATTCAGTACAAGGGCGACGATGGAAACGATTGGACTCCAGGAATGAAGCAGAAAATGAAAGCCTACCGATTCGAGTACAAGTGCATGAATTAGCATGATGTAGAGGGCAATCGCGCCCGTTTTTTTATGAATCGTAAACATCCGTTCATCGGCTGCTGGCTTTTTCCGCCATGAAAATAAGCTGTAATAATACATCATCATGTCGGAGAAAAACAGCTCCTGGACTCGTGATGGCATTAAATGCTGGTCCCAAGCTTGCTTCATTCTGTACGGAAATGCGGGAATGTCGGTTTCGTTTGTGCGGTAACTCTTGATGATCTTCGGGAATTTCGCTGCCAGCTTCACCACGATGTACAGCTCAAGTAGGAAAAAGACACCCTCGGCTGCAAATAAGATGTATTTTACAAACGAATAAGCGGACAGCAGACCGTCGGGAATAATTAGTACCGCTGCACCGTATCCCGCAATCATCACTGGGAGTACATATTTTAGAGAGTAGCGTTTTCGTAAAATAAAAAAGTACACGAGTAACGGGATGGTAATAATGAAATCAAATAAGGAACCCAGTGCCATTCCCGCCGGAACCGGGCCTAAGCCGTTTAGGCGATAGACTAGAAAATTGGAGCCAACCACCAACGATAGAATCATAACAAACCAGAGCCATTTATTTTTAGATAGAGCCATTCTTCTTCTCCTCCTACATCGGGGGTATAGGACTATTTTAACATAAATTACATTTTTTGAGATTTTTATAGTCATGTTTGAAAAATAAACGGAAAATTTCCGATTAAAATTTAGAATTAACTATATTTTCTAGAAATAAAGGAAGTTTTTCCGTTTATATGATTCAAATCTTTTGTTTTTGTCCTATTTAGAGTAATTAATCGGAATATCTCCGCTAATCTCTGCTTCTTAAGCTTCCTCTTTATACATTAGCCGGAAATTTTCCGCCTATGAATTTTCATACCTGAGATGAAAGTTTCTCTAAGCCTTTTTTGAATTTTCTTTTTCACCTAATCACCTGGTCTACCAGAATAAAAGTTGATAAAAAGGGTATTATACTGTAAACATTAATGAGGTGATGGAGGTGTCTTATATGATAAAACAAGAAGAAATGGAAACATTACGAGAGTTAATCAAAGACGTAGATACGGCCATGCTGACTACGGTGACGGAGGAAGGGCTTGTTTCTCGGCCTATGAAAACACAAGAAATTGAGTTTGATGGTGACTTATGGTTTTTCACTAAAAAAGAGACTAATAAATATAAAGAAATTTTACATGATCAAGATGTTAATGTGACTTATGCAGGTAAATCCTATGTTTCCGTCCGTGGAAGAGCGGAAATCATTGAGGATTTAGACAAGAAAAAGGAATTGTGGAGCACTGCCTATGAAAAAATTATGCAAACTTCTTATGATGATCCTAACGTGATCTTGATAAAGGTAAAAGCGGAAGCAGCCGAATATTGGGAAACCGGTAATCTTACGAAGCAAATCGCCTTTCTCTATAAACGCATGACCGGGCAAAGTTCCAAATCGACAGATATTAATGAAACGGTTGAATTGAAGAACTAACAGCAAAACACAATTATATTGCAAGACAAAAAGGCTTAGAGGTGAAATTTTCTCTAAGCCTTTTTGGAATTTTTTTCACAAAAGCTACCCGGTAGCTTAAAAGAAGGTGAATAAATCCACTCTTAGCCAGATTTTGTTCCAATAACTACTGTTGCATCCAATTCTTCATTTCTTGCTATTTTAGTAGTTAATCCAGCCTTAGCAAAAACAGCGAAGACACACCCCTCACTCCGTAGTCTATTGATGATGCTTTTCTCCGTTTTATTATCAATAACTAAATTGATTTTCTGTCCTATTCATCTCATCCCTTCCTTAATCATAGTTATTAATTAATTTAAAAGGTAAGGCAAGGAAATAAATAAAATGAAGGCAACCAAAGTATAAATGACTCTTATCTTGTTAGTCTTCCAAAGGTTTATCAAACTCTTTAAAGAAAGTATAAGTAAAAGGATTGCACCTGCATTGGAAAGTAAATAGGAATTAATCATTACACCAGCACCAAGGGCAAAAATACTTAATACAAATAAAAGTTCCTTTACCATGGACAAGGGTTTATTTTTTAATCCATTTTTTATAACTCTGTAATCCTTTACCAATGCATATATGAATACGACTGCTATAACCAATAGAATGATTACCTTGATCAACATTACACCCACTCCTAAGTTGATGAAACCAAAATATTTATATAAACTACTATTCGTTAATGGTTAGAATATTCCTTCTTCCACTAAACTCACAATAAAGAAAGGAGCTGCCACAGGCAGCCCCTTTCTTTATTCTAGTATACGGTTGTAATCCAAGGATATGTTTTCAAGTGTTTATAACTAATCAGTTTACCCCTTGTATTCATCACAACTTCATCTTCCCCGTAACTGTTATGCGCGCGATAATAAGGGTACACCTTCAACGTTATCTCATATAATCCACCAATTCCATACACCTGTTTTATTTTAAGGATTTCTGTGTCATAGGATGCCCAAGTAAGTCCTTCTGGCGCATTTTTGTCATTCTTATAAATTTCAGTAATCGCTTTATCTACTGGTTCTCTATTGCTGCCTATAAGTGCCATTTTTAGCGTTTGACATAGTTCTGTATCAGCTTCATTTACTGTTTTTGCATTAACTCTTGTGTTAGTAATCATTAAAAACATTCCAATCATAAGTATCACTGCAAGTTTTTTCGTAAGGATCACCTCATTTGCCTATTTGTGCTCATTCACCAAAATGCATTTAATGAAGCTGTTCGGGTACATTCGATTGTGGCCCCTTAATGACCTCCGTAAAAATATCTTTCTTTTCTGACGCAGCCTCCATCCCCTTTAGAAGCCTTTCCAAATCCCCCATCGTCACGGGCCGCGCATGTTCCATTAACTCATATCCAAACTGACCGTTTACTTCCATCGTTCCTGTTTTTACATCCGTTATCCGTGATATCCCAGCTAATCTCAGCCTTTTTTCCAAATCATCCACCGTTAACCGCAGTTTTTTTAATTGGTTTATTTGTACTTGGCCCTCCACAATCACGGGCACGGACTTCCCCTGCAGAACCGTCTCAGCACCATCCCATTTTAGTCCGATCCATTCCGACAATACTAGAAAGCCTACAAATGTAGCGGTGGCTAGAATGGATTCCGCCAGGCCTTTTCCAGATACTTCAGAACCAAGAACCGCCCCAATTGTCAGTAAGATGGCGAATTGAGGAATGGTCATTTCTGAAACAGCCTTCCGACCGCCTATTCGTAAAATAAGCGTCCCAAAGAACGCCAGCACCAATGATTCCCAAAATACCGTCCACACAAATAAATTCCTCCTATTAACTAGTACCCCTATTTTTACCAATTGTTGCCGATAATATGAAATTTTCACAGGATGTTTATTTTCTTTTTATATGAGTTATATATAAGAAATGAAGATGTAGGAAGGAGGCGGGCATTATGTGGGCTGCCGCTATGTGGGGAGCGATCTCGGGATCTGCGGTTTTTCTTGGGGCCCTGGGCGCACTATTTTTACCAATTAGAAAAAAAATAATCGGCCTAATCATGGCGTTTGGCACGGGTGTTTTGATTGGCGCGGCCTCTTATGAATTGCTCGACGACTCCGTCAAAAGAGGCGGCCTGATCGCAACCGCAATTGGATTCCTGTTGGGCGCTTCCGTGTTCACGCTGTTTGATTATCTTGTTTCCAAAAAGGGAGCTGACCAACGAAAACGGTCAGGTCAAACCGCCAACGGGGCGGGCCTGGCGATCTTTATCGGAACCGTCATGGATGCGGTGCCTGAATCGATCATGGTAGGAGCAAGCTTGCTCGAGCGACAGTCGGTCAGCTGGCTGTTGGTCATCGCGATTTTCCTAAGCAACATCCCGGAAGGACTGTCCAGTACTGCGGGCTTACAAAACAGCGGCTATAAAAAATCCAAGATATTTCTTTTATGGTGTTCAGTTCTACTCATTTCCACGTTAAGTTCATGGGGAGGATTCTTTTTTCTCTCGAGCGCGCCTGACTATCTAATGGCCGGAATTGCTGCGTTTGCCGGAGGCGGCATCATTGCGATGGTGGCCTCGACCATGGTACCTGAAGCGTATGAAGACAGCGGCCCCGTGACTGGATTAATCGTTGCACTTGGACTGCTCGTTTCGCTGGTCATGGACCACTTTTCCGGGTGATTTTTCTTGATGATTTGGGGGATGATAGGTGACCATGGTAAATAGAGTGAGGTGCTTTTCCCCTTTTTAGATAAAATGGGGTCCTCGGGCAATGGAACGGCTTTGCTTTTACCCTTGCTTGAATTAATCACGACCTTCGGGTAATGGAACGGCTTTGCTTTTACCCTTGCTTGAATTAATCAGAGCTCGCGGGCAATGAAACAGCTTTGCTTTTACCCTTGCTTGAATTAATCACGGCCTTCGGGTAATGGAACGGCTTTGCTTTTACCCTTGCTTGAATTAATCAGAGCTCGCGGGTAATGGAACGGCTTTGCTTTTACCCTTGCTTGAATTAATCACGGCTCGCGGGCAATGGAAGACAGGCCGGTATATTTACCTTTTAATATAAAAAAGAGTAAATATGTTACATAGTTTGAGTCCCTTAATCTTATTGGCGGCCTATCTAAATATCGCACTGCATGGCACCCTATCTTTCAATGCTTTTAATCTACGATTCAATCAATCTATAACTTTCTACTCTTCACGCCAGACTTGATGATAATATTGACTCCATTCATTTCTCCACTATCAATATGATTTTTCACCTTAGATACATCAATATTGGTCTCCAGTTTTACCCGTTTACTTTCTTTTTTGCTTAGTTTTACTTCATAGGGGCCGTTTTGATTCATAAGGGAGAGGCCTGCGGCGCCCTCTTCGAATGGGTATTGTTTATAAAATTCAATCGTAAAAGAAACATCCTTATGACTGCGATTTTCAAAAGGAAGTTCACACCGGACATGCAGGGTTGTCTTATTGGTCATGTCAAACTGACATTGGCTTTCCTCCTGTACATAGTCGATAGCGTAAATACCTGTTGCTACCGTGCTTTGGTACGCTTGTATGAACCATAAGGGAACTAACTCGACCGCAAAAATCGCCAGCAATACTAATCTAATATGATATTTTTTCAAAGATTTCGCTAGAAAAAAGAGGCTCAAAATAAAAAATAGTACGCCTGCCCAGGCAACGAAATTGACTCCATTTATAGTTTTAACTGGTTTACCCATCACCGAAACGATTTCACCATAAGAATGATCATCTGGGAAAGGGAATTTTACCGCCATCGATGCCACAAAGAACAGCACAAAAAGCAAGAAATACCGTTTATTTTTTACCATTCATTTGCTCCATTTCTCTCGTCATGAACACACTATTCGGGTCCTTGGTATATTCCGCAAACGGCGGGCCATATTGGAAGCCAAAGCTTTCGTACATCCTCCTTGCTGGTTCAAACGCCTCCATTGATCCGGTTTCCAGACTGAGCCGACGGTAGCCTCGCCGCCTAGCCTCACCGATGATGTGCTGAAGGATTCGTTTGGCGACGCCCTTCCGTAAATGAGCCGACGCCGTCCGCATCGATTTAATCTCGCCATGGTGACGGTCCAGTTCCTTCAGTGCCCCGCAGCCGAGCAGATCATCACTTTCCCATGCACTCCAAAAGGTAATCTCTGGTTTCCGCAATTGTTCAAGGTCGAGGGCATGAATGCTTTCCGGAGGGGAGTTCAAAGTCATCCCCTGTAGATGTTCACTGATTAGATTAGCTATCTCTGCCCCTGTAAGATCATCTTTTTTAATCTCCATTAAATCCTCCTATGTATGTAAAAAAGGCTTAATATCCAAGCTACCTTGTCTATTAAGCCTTATTTATTTCAAGAAAAAATCAGAATGGGCTATGCGAATTCATCCCATGTTCGGGTGGATATTCCTCTAGTTTTTCAACTAGTTGACGATCTTCTGGCGGTGTCGCCCCAGATCTTTTTTCATAATAAATGGCAATTCCACTTAAGAGGATGACAGGCATCAGTATATATAACCAAATCACCACAACACCTCCCAATTAACGACTTATTAACATTATATGTTAAAAATAACTTTTTTTACAATTGTTTTAAGTTAAAATAAGTTAATAAAATCTTAGGGGGGCTATCCTATGTCAGTATTACTTTTTGCCCTATTACTAATCGCGGTTGGTATTTTCCTTATCCACCAAAACCATAAGCTGCCACACCCAGTTGTGACATTTGTGTTTGTATTTTCCATTATGTGTTTGATTTACACCGTACCATATGTTTTTATGTTACTTATACACTTAACATGAAAAAGAGTGCTATCCCCAGTGGGACAGCACCCTTTTTTTAAAAATATTATTACCTCAAGCGCGGGTCGTTCGGATTGTCCGAGGTGAGTGCCCCGTTGCTTGGATAATTGGATGTCATCGGTCCGCCGGTCAAGTTATCGTTGGCATGTGCCTCGAAAGGACTTGCCCCGACACGGTTGTCATGGCGTTCAACAACGACTAGGATTTTTCCTTCTTTCACATAGCCTTCATAACGTTCTGCGTCTTCTTCTGGAAGGCCCATTCCAATTAAAGCTCCCGCTAAGCCGCCGACACCAGCGCCCACAGCAGCTCCGCCTATGGTTGCTGCGATTGGCCCTGCGGCGATGAGCGGCCCGATTCCTGGAATCGCTAAGGCACCAACGCCGGCCAGCAATCCTACAAATCCGCCGAGTGCGCCGCCTGCGGCCGCCCCAGTCATTAGACTTTCCTCTGTCTTCGTACCTGTTGCATCATTAATTTCGTTTACATCGTCATGGTTTCTTCCGATTACCGAAATTTCTTCGGGTGCATATCCCTGCCGCTTTAAGTCCTCGACAGCTTGGATTGCTTCATTTTCAGTATCGTAAACTCCTACTAGGTGCTTTTCATGTTCATTGTACATTGAAATTCCTCCTTTGGACGAGTAGTACATTACTATATCTACCCGCTCCTCAAGGAATGAAACATAGAAGGGCTTTTCAATTTTTCCAGGATGTTGGTCTAAAGCAGCCTTTTTTCAAATATTTTATAGGAGAAAAGGGTAACACATTCCACGGAAAAAAGGTGTGGTCAACATGTTTGCTGTTCATTTTTTTGATAATAAAAACTGTTTATTGACCCAACTGACTAGAAATATTCCAGCGGCCGGTGATAATCTGAAGATTAAAGGCCGCAAAGCCAAAGTCGCCAGCGTCAAAACAGTGGATGAAAAGAATATCCATGTCCAAGTAGTCCTCGAAGCGCTTAAACCGAAAGTAGTAATCGATCTCAAAAGCAAAAAACGGTAAAAGGTGTCAGGCACCATTTCTCCCTCTTGTACTATTAATATAGTGAAAATCCAAATCTAAAATGTAAAATTTAAATCTAAATCTAAGTGCAAAAAAAAGAGACCTAACAACGTGTGTGTTAGGTCTCTTTTGGTGCTGGTTTTTATGTTTTATTGGGTTGTTTGCGGGTACTAATTCATTATAATAATCTTTACGGTTTTTCTGCCCCACGCATAGGCTTGTGCATTGTTTGGCATGAGGACATCAATTTTATGACCTTTGATGGCACCGCCAGTATCACCGGCAATAGCGACGCCATAGCCTTCTACCCACACTTTACTGCCTAGTGGAATTACAGACGGGTCAACCGCAATTAATTTCATATTCGGATTGGCGACAATGTCATAGCCCATCGCCGTATATCGTCCAGAACTAGCTGAAGAATAAGCTGTTGCGGTCACATACATTTCTTTTCCTTGAACAGCCGAACTAGTACTAGTTGAAACGGCTTGGACACTGCTGCCCGAAGACGCTTGTGCTGCTGCTGCGGCCGCTGCCCGAGCTTTTGCCTCCGCTGCTTCCCTATTAATCTTGTCTTGAATATCTTTCATTTGCGATTCAATTCCAGCCTTTTCTTGTTCGGCTAATGCTACTTGTTGCGAGATTTGCTTATATTTGTCTTGCATCACGGTTAAGGTTTGTTGTCTTTTTTGCATATTTTGATCTAATTCAGCCTGTTGTGCTGCAAGCGCTTTCTGACCTTCTTCTAATACTGCCTCTTGACGGTCAATTTCTGCCTTATCTTCTTCAATTTGTTTAAGGTCCGCCTTTTGCGCATTTAAAATTTCTTTATCCGCATCCATTAAGGTTGAAGCCGCACTGGCACGCTGGATAAAATCTGAGATACTATCAGATTCAAAGAATAGATTAATGACTAGATTCACATTGCTATTTTGCTGCATGGCAATAGCGCGCTTTTTCATAATATCTTGCCTGCCAAGCATTTTGTCCTCTAATGCAACAATTTCCTCTTTTTTCTCTTCAATGAGTTTATTCGTTGCAGCTATTCTTTCTTGTGTTTGAGCCATTGCCTCTTTGTTTTTTGTAATTTCACTGTAAAGAGACTCTAATTCTTTTTGAATATTATTAATTTCTTGATTAACCGTTTGTTGTTCTTGCTGTTTTTGCTCTACAACTTTTTGTTTTTGCTCTAGCTCCTGCTGAGCATTATGTAGGGCGTTGCTATTAGATTGTGCATATGTAGCCAATGGGGATACACATAACATCGTTGTAAGTAACATGAGAATAATACGCTTTTTTGTAGTTGGCATACGCTTCCCCCTCCTTATTACTATATTTATAACAGAATTATGTACCAGCTATGTTACAAAAATATTAAATGTGTATCACATTTTGTCTTATTTCAAATGAAAGTGTCTATTCTGTGGCATAACAGTGACACCATTTGCCATTATTATGGGGTTTGATAGTTTTGGTGTCAGGCACCAAAGATGTACATTTGTACGCTTGGTGAGGACATAATACGGTGTCACTTTCTATTTTTAGGATAGTATCTCGAAACCAAAAAAAAGAAGCCGCTGACACATGTATCAGCGCCTTCATTTAAAAAAACAGGGGGGTTTTTCATATATTGTACCCCGCTCTCTGAGTTTTATTCAGGTATTTGTAAATTTGTCATTTATTTGGGCAATGGACTTTATTCTACATCCGCTCCTGCTAAGATCAATAGCGTCGATACCTACGTAGACACCCTCTACTTCGGCCTCCTCTTGGATTTCCAGCTCTAATTCGGATGTAGAACCCTTCTACTTCGGTCTTCTCTCGAATTTCCAACTTTGATTCCTATGTAAGCCCCTTCTACTTCGGTCTTCTCTCGAATTTCCAACTCTGATTCCTATGTAAGCCCCTTCTACATCGGCCTCCTCCCGAATTTCCAACTCTAATCCCTACATAGAACCTTTCTACTTCGGTCTTCTCTCGAATTTCCAACTCTGATTCCTATGTAAGCCCCTTCTACATCGGCCTCCTCCCGAATTTCCAACTCCCCTCCCTACATAGACCCCTTCTACCTCCGCTTCCTCTTAAATTCCCAGCTCCAATCCCTACGTAGACACCCTCTACTTCGGCTTCCCCCTGAATCTCCAGCTCCACTCCCTACGTAGACCCCTTCTACTTCGGCCTCCCCCCGAATTTCCAGCTCCCCTCCCAACATAGAACCCTTCTACTTCCGCTTCCTCCAGAAATTCCAGCTCTAATCCCTACGTAGACACCCTCACCATCGACAAACCCCACAATCAAAAAGTCCAAACTCTAACAATGCCCCAAAATAAAATCCCCGGCACCATTGAAAAGATGCCGGGGTAAGGTGGGGATGCTAACGAGGGGGTCCTTGATTTTCTCTAGTATGTAAACCATAACGGGGGGAATTTATTAAAAACAAACCTCTCCGAGTAACTCAGTATGCAGGTCTGGGGCGCACTGGATTAACATAACGCAATTCAACGATGTAAGGGAATTTTTTCAGAAGGTAGTTGTGGATGTCTGGTGTAGATGAGAACGGGGCCTCGTTCCTTGCTTTCTAGCTGCTGCTCTCGAATGAGCCACTCCAACTGACTGACGCGTTTTTGCAGGCCATCAATATTTTTATTAGCATTGCCTACCATTTTGATTAAACTCTCAAGCAGCAGCTCTAACTTGATAAGATCGTCCTCATGTTTATCCAACTGGCACTTCCTCCTTTTCCGTCTCAGGGGTCACTTCAGGCTCATGAGGTTTACCGCCGCTTATGAACCGGATCGTTTCCGTAACGACTTCTGTCACATACACCCGTTTTCCCTCTTTATTGTCATAGTGGCGCGTTTGCAGGCGGCCTGTTAATCCGACAATCGTTCCTTTTTTACAATAGTGGCACGTATTTTCGGCCGCCTTACGCCAAATAATGCAGGGGATAAAATCTGTTTCAATCTCCCCATTGTGATTCCGAAAACTGCGATTGACCGCTAAGGTGATGTTGGTGACAAACGTTCCATCTGCTGTTGATTTTAATTCCGGGTCCTTGGTCAATCGACCGACAAGCGTAACCTGATTAATCATTTTTCCAACTCCCTATGAATTTGATGCCTTCATCATAGCGCCTGGGTTTAGTGGTTGTAAAACGACCAAATAACGATTATCAAGGGGGTATTTGTCGAAAAAATTAATTATTCTCGGGGATTTTGTCAAAAACCTACCTGACTCGACCAAATCTTAAGGCAATCACCACATGCGGGATTTATTTTTCGACATTTGCTTCTGCTCAACGTATGTTATAATTTAGGAAAAAATAAACAGGAGGTTCCTATGAAATCGTTTAAGTTATACTCACTGGATGTGGTGGAAGAGGGTGCGACCGTTGAGGTGCCCTTAGTCGATGGCTTGATTCTAAACAAGGAAGACGAACATTCCACCTGGCTGCTCGAGGCTTATACTGACCTGTCCCTCTATGATTATTTTAAAAAAATTTCGGAGCAAGACCGCGATCTTATTGTGGAAGCGGTGATTACGAAAAAGGAGAACGCCCCTGCCTATTTTCAAACCAAGATTAGCTCGTTGATTAAATTCGAAAAACATATCAGCGTCTTGTTCGAAGGGCAAATGCGCCGCAATAAAAGTGACTATTCCGAACTATTGCTCGAAAATCTGATGCAAAAAGGTCTGGAAGGCTCGGAGCTGCTGCAGGAATTCAAAGAAAAAATGCAAAGTAAACCTAAGATTAAAGTGAATCATCATTAACCAGTCGGCTGACTGGTTTTTTTATTATATAAAAATTTATCATTTGAGAAATGGCCAGCTCCAGCGTCCTAGCGGCTAAAATTTGACAAAATATTTCAATTTTTGTTGATTTTTTACTAAATTCTAGTGATACTTATAGTAGAAAAGAAAGGGGGGTTTTTTTTGGAAGGTTCAATAGGATTTATTATCAGTATTCTTTTTGCAGTTTTTTTGTTTATTGATGCACCGAAGCATAATAAAAGCCGCTGGCTCTGGGCTATTTTAGGATTTATTTTCGGCCCGATTGCCTTAGGTATTTATTTCATTAAAACTGGCCGGAAAGTAGCGGGCTGGATCATCGTCATTATCGCTATCATTCTTTACGTCATTCTTATCGTTGCTGTCGTGGCGTTAATAGCTGTGTTTGCTAACGGCGGTGGATTTTAAAAAGGGACAGGTTCGCTGCCCCTTTTTGCTTGTTATTCGTCTTTATTGTCACGATCTCTTGAGTCAATGTCGTCCTCGATCATATCTTCGCGAGGGGTATTCCTGTCTTTGGCATTGTCTTTGTCTGTAGGTGTATTTTTGTCCTCTGACTCAGGGTAGTTGTTGTTATTCATATTATCATCATCGATATTGTTGTTGTCCCCCAAGCCGTCATTGTTGTCATCGTTTAAGTTGTTATCGGCTGGATTTTGAATATTATTATTGGTTGGCGTTAACGGTTTCCGATTATCATCATTGTTGTTACAGCCAACAAGCACACCCGATAATACAAAACCAGCCATTAATAAAAATAACTTATTCTTCAAAATAAAAAACTCCTTTCATATTTAATCGACTCAGGTTTATATTCCCCAAGCTCGAAAAAATATTGACAAGAAGTTTTATCCAACATTTATTCCTTTTTTTCACCTAAAGCAAACGTGATCTCCGCTTCACAGGCGATTTCGCCGTCTACCGTTGCCACGGCTTTTCCCTTGCCAATTGGTCCGCGCACCCGCGTCATTTCCACTTCTAAGCGAAGCTGATCACCAGGCTTCACCTGCCGTTTAAAGCGGCAGCTATCAATTCCTGCAAAAAAAGCCAGGCGCCCGCGGTTTTCTTCTTTAATCAAAACGGCAACCGCCCCGACCTGTGCTAGTGCTTCCACAATTAACACACCAGGCATCACAGGGTAGTCGGGAAAATGGCCATTAAAAAATTCTTCATTGGCAGAAACATTTTTGATGCCGACCGCTCGTTTGCCTTCTTCTACTTCTAAAATGCGATCCACCAGCAAAAATGGATAACGATGGGGAATGATTTCTTTAATTTCATTTATATCAAGCATTTTTAGTACCTCCTACTAGTATCTGATATGTAATCTCTATTTTACTATTAATGGTACGCAAAAGGGAAGGGCTAATGCTCCCTTCCCTCTATTTCTTATTCACCAGGTCGATAATATGACCCCACGTGGATTCTTTGAACACATCTGCCACATCACCGCTGCCCAGCATGCCATAGCCCACCATAGCGCCAGTGATTGCACACACGACGACGAGGACTACCAACAGTACCAGCCGCAGCCAAATGGGAATTAAGCGAATCCGGATCCGTTTGATTTTATGTGGCGCTGCATCGGCCTGCTGCCCTTGGCTTTTGCCTTTGTCCGTTGTTTGTTGTCCCTGAGGCTTGGCTTTTGCCTTTTGTTTCTCCTCATGTTTGGATTTTTTATATTCTTCTCGCGTTTTTATTTGTTCTTGATTAAGATTATTTACATTCATCAATAATTCCCCTTTAACCGAATTCCACGGTGAATTCAGAGTTACTACATATTATAACCGATTTATTTTATAAAAATTGCGCTTATTTACAGTTGATTATCTCTATTATAAAAAATTATTCCTAAATGCACATGCTTTTTTTGCTGGAAAGTGTCAAACTTTGTAAAAAAAATAAAAAAAGTCCAATGTGGGAGGCCTGTACAGCCCCTCTCATTAGACTTTTTTTAAAAAAAAATCACCCAAATTTACGATTCGAAATACGATCGATGTTATCGAGCATGATTCCTGTGCCAATGGCGACGCAGTCCATTGGGTTTTCTGCCACAAGTACTGGCACTTTAAGCTCGTCAGCAAGGAGCGCGTCGATGCCGTGCAGCAAGGCGCCGCCGCCGGTTAAAATAACGCCGCGGTCAATGATGTCGGCGGAAAGTTCTGGCGGTGTGCGTTCGAGTACACTCTTAGCAGCTTGGACGATAACCGCAACGGACTCGCGCAGCGCGCCTTCCACTTCTTCAGAGCGAACGGTAATTGTGCGCGGTAAGCCGCTCACCATGTCACGGCCGCGGATTTCCATTTCTTCTGAACGCGAACCTGGGAATACAGTGCCGATGTTGATTTTGATATTTTCTGATGTACGCTCACCAATGAGCAACTTGTATTCTCGTTTGATATAGTTGAGGATCTCCATATCAAATTTGTCCCCAGCCATTTTAATGGAGGAAGAAGTCACGATATCGCCCATAGAAAGTACTGCAACATCTGTTGTTCCTCCCCCGATATCCACTACCATGTTACCGCTTGGTTGGAAGATGTCCATTCCCGCGCCAATTGCGGCCACTTTTGGTTCTTCTTCCAAATAAATTTTCTTGCCGCCGCTTTTTTCAGCTGCTTCACGAATGGCTTTTTGCTCCACGCTGGTGATGTTGGTTGGGCAGCAGATCAAGATGCGCGGCTTTGATAAAAAGCCTTTAACGTTCAACTTATTAATAAAATGCTTTAACATTGCTTCTGTTACATCAAAGTCTGCGATGACGCCATCTTTCAAGGGGCGAATCGCGACAATGTTGCCTGGTGTACGGCCGACCATGCGGCGGGCTTCTTCACCAACAGCTAAAACTCGGTTTGTATTTTTATCAATCGCTACGACGGAAGGTTCATTCAACACAATGCCACGGCCTTTTACGTGTATGAGTACGTTAGCCGTTCCTAAGTCAATCCCAATATCCCTTGCAAACATTCTCTTTTTAGTCCTCCTTGGAGACAAAATCCACTTACTTTTCCTAATTGAATATTGTACCATATCCTAGTTCATTTCCATAACATTTTCATGCCACTTTTGTGGAAATTTGTCGGAATAGAGGTTTTAAAGAGAATTCGTTTGGGTAATAGTAATAGTTGGACTTTTTACTCAGCACTTGGATAGCTTGAAAGTCCTCTTTTGGGGAGGACTCTTTTCGACTCTTGATTTTGGATTTTGGATTTCTGATTTCTGGCAAACCCTTTTGAAAAACAAATGGTGGTTTATTTTACTGGCTCGCCTTCCTTTTCTTCTTTCTGATACTTCATTTTGGTGGCTTCTCCGCCCCTGAGGTGACGGATTGATTTATGATAATCTAGGATTTCCTTAACCTCGTTTGCCAGCTCCGGATTAATTTCCGGCAGTCTTTCTGTCAAATCCTTATGGACTGTACTTTTGGATACGCCAAACTCCTTCGCAATAACGCGAACCGTTTTCCTCGTCTCCACGATATACTTTCCAATCTTGATAGTTCTCTCTTTGATGTAATCGTGCACACTCTCGCCCTCCCTAATATGGATGTGAGTAGTGTGAAATGAGACTCGTCTATCACTTCGACTAATTCCGCTTCCGTGTGGTTGATTGGATAGTGGTGCAAGATAAGTTACAACAATTTGCAAGTTGTATATGTCAGTTATGGTGTCAGGCACCAAGAAAAGACATTGTCCACCCTGAATGGACACAAGCTTACATTTGCATTTAACGTTCACACGGCAGAAAGTTTTTACTCTCTGATAATACAATGAATAATCATGTCCCCGGCTGAATACCCGCTAACTTCAAACGATTCCTCACCTCAAACACTCTCTTTGTAAAGGTTTGTAACCATTTTATTAGCTTGGATACGGGTTTATGCACAAAATACTGAATAGGGACAAGGTGTGAACAGAAGTTTTTTGAAAATTGGACAATTTTATTTTTTTCGACATTTGGAGAAACCCATGTGTCCCAAGGGCTGGCGCCTGAAAATAAGCATATTGCGAAATTATTTCCTAAGAAATTTGTCGAGTGATTTTTTCTACAAAATATTATTCGGTGGTAGTATTTTTGTTTTTTTTGGCTTGAAAAAGGTGTTTAAAGGAAAACAATTTAGAGGAGTAAGGTCAAAATTTTTATGGTCCTTTACGGAATTTTTGGGTTTATCATGCAGGGTAGTAAAGTTATTATATACTTATTGTATGTTGGATTAATTCGTTATTTGAAAGGAATTAGAAACGTGACCCCATTTACTGAACAGGTTATTGAGATCATTCAAAGTATCCCGGCTGGCAAGGTCGCAACCTACGGCCAGATCGCAGGACTTGCTGGAAGCCCTCGTGCAGCACGACAAGTGGTTCGCATCCTCCATTCCATGAGCAAGAAGTATCACCTGCCCTGGCACCGTGTCATTAACGCTAAGGGCCAAATCGCTCTTCAGGATGATGAATCCTATAACGAGCAATGGCTCTCGCTTGAAGCAGAGGGCGTACAAGTAGGCTTGCATGGAGTCATCGATTTAGAGAAGTTCCAATGGCAGCCCCGCCAAAAACAAAAACGGGTGCCTGACACCCATAGCACTACGTAAATAGTGTTATAGGTGTCAGGCACCCAACATTGATTATTGCATTTTCATAAAGACGTTTTTGACTAATTTTGCTGGGACTAGGGAGCCGCCGCGTCCGAGGACATTTTCTACCATCATGGCGACGATTATGTTTGGTGAGTCGGCATTATAGGCGATGAACCAGCCATTTTCCACACCGGCCACCCCTTGCTTTTGCTTAATTTCCGCTGTACCCGTTTTGCCTGCGAGCGGGATGCCCGGGATTTCCACGGAATGCGCTGTCCCGCCTGGGTCACTGACAATCTTTCGAAGATCTGCCGCAATCAACGCTGCGTGATCAGCAGAGACCACTGCCTCCTTCAGCACCTGCTTCTGTGGCTCATCGGCTAGTAGAACGGGTTTGATCATATTACCGCCATTTACAAACGGTGTATATGTGCTTAACAAATGAACAATACTCATCTGTACCTCACCCTGTCCATAACCAGAATCTGCAAGGGCAATATCATTGCCTAGTGTTCCCGTCACTGATTTTTCAAGCGGGAATGCATAAGGGAGCTCCTCATCAAAGCCAAACTTTTTCAACCCATCGACAAAACCTGTTTTGCCAATTTCCAACGCTGCCTGTGCGAAATAAATATTATCCGAGAGGACCAGCGCTTTTTCCAGGTTAACGGAAGAGGCGTCATCGTGGACCCGTGTCACAAAGTACCCGCCCCATGATTTATCCTTTTGCCACTGTTTCCCGAGGATTGGCACCGCCTCCCCTGGATTAATGGACCCGCCCGTCAACCCGACTGCTGCCGTCAACGGCTTCATCACCGAACCCGGCGCATAGGCCTGCTTAAAGCGTGTCGAGAGCGGCTTCTTCGCATCATCTTGAAGCGCCTTCCACTCGTCTGCACTAAATCCAATCACTGCCTGGTTCGGGTCAAAAGACGGACTGCTGACTAGCGCCAGTGTCTCACCCGTCATTGGATTGAGCGCCGCAGAGGTCCCCGCCTCCCCAGCCATCTCAGCAAACACCGACGACTGCAAATTGGCATCAATGGTCAGCTTCACATCCTTGCCATCTTCCACTGGCTTTTCAGCGAGCACCACATCCTCAGCACCCTCTGCCTTCTTTTTAATCACTACCTTCACGCCGCTCGTGCCCTTTAGCTGCTCATCCAGCACTTGTTCCAGGCCGCGCTTGCCAATGACATCCTGACTCGTGTAGCCCTTGTCTTTCCGCTTCTCCAGCTCATCGGCCGTAATCGATCCCACGTAGCCAACCAGCTGTGCCGCTGCCTGACCATACGGATAAACACGTGCCCCGACCTTGCGCGTTTGTACAGGCTCAAGCGCCACCAGCTGCGCGACTCGCTCCTGATCGTCCATTGACACCTTCTTCAGCGGTACAAATAGCCCCGGCTTCACCCAGCTAGCACCGAGCGCTTTCGTGATCTGCTCCGGTGTCATTTTTAATAAGGGCGCTAATTGCCCAAGGATGGCATCATCCACCTTGCCGGCCACTACCCCGACTTCATACACCTGGCCATTGACCGCCAGCCCATTTCCATCGCGGTCGAGAATCTCGCCGCGCTTTGGCGCCGTTGTGCTCAAACCAATCGTATCGCCTTCCTTCAATTCTGGAAAAATGTATTCCGTGTTCCAATCGACATACCAATTCTTCTTTTTGTCTCGTTCTTCCGCTTTTAATGTTGCTTTCTGTGTAAATTTAATCGGTCCTGCGATGCTGTTCATGTTTGCGGTAAAAGAATACTGGGCTTGTTCCTTTTCGCCCTGTTTATCTTCTTTTGGTTTTTTGAAGTTGATCTTGAGGTCTTTGATTTGAAGGTCATCATAGATTTTCTGATAGCGGGTGGTAAACTCCTGTTTGGTGATGTCCTCTTTTGCATCAGTGGAAAGATAATCATACATCTTCGCAAATTTCTGTTGATTCCATAATGCTATGTATTCTGACAATCGCTCATCCGGGGTCGGTTCCTTACTGCAGCTCGCGAGCACGACGACAAAGAGCAGAAAAAGAAATCCTACTATTCTTCTCAAAACCCATTCCTCCTTTTTTTACCATTCTATCATATATTTACCGATGGTGTCTGTCACCCTTTGCACTTCCTTGGTATTACTAATGGTGCCTGTCACCCTTTGCACTATAAACACCATGTCCAGAAGAAACTTTAATAGTTTTTCCCCTATTTATTCATAGTTTGTTCATATTTAGTGGGTAAGCTATATGTATTCACACTTATTACGACCCCCTTTACTTGATCCGGCCACGTGCCGGATTTTTTTTGCCCTTATGCATTAAACCTAGCAAGTGCCAAAATCATGTTTGTGATTTGTTGAGCATAAATAGTTGTCCCTCTATGAACAGCAATGTTTATAAAGGGGGTCAGACAGTTTTCACTACCCGTTTAGTCCCTCATCTACTCTATGAAGGACTTTTCTTCTCTATTCTTTCCCCACTAGTCCTTCATCCACTCACGAATGTACTACCATGATAGTACTATTGGTGCCTGACACCAATAGCACCAATAGCACCAATAGCACTATCACTACCATAAGTAACTCTATTTACTTTGTTGTTCGGCGGCGAAAGTGGATCCAGATTTGGTTTTGTTGTTGTTCCATTTTATGGCCGCGCCAGCCGGCTGCGAACTTTTGTTGTTGGGCGGCAGTGTCTGCCATTGGGATGAGGACTGTTTCCTGGCCGTCAGGCAGATCGGCCTCCACCTCCCCCTCCGCCGCTGCCAGGTCTTTCACAAAGACGTATCGGAGCAGGCCGCCGTATTTTTCTTTTAATGCCGCCAGCTGCATGCCCTGGGCAAATTTATCTTTTAGGCTGGGAATGTTAAAGGGCGCCACCGTGCAGCAAACATAGCGGTAAGAATGACCGCCCTTCTCCTGCTCCTTCATAATCAGCTCTGCTAGTGTTTGTTGAAGTCGATTGCCGCGATAGGCAGGAAGAACATTGGAAATTTCTTGATAAATAACCTGGGAAAGCTCGCTTTCGTCCAATCCGATATCAAGGCCTAAATGCTCCTCATCAATAGGCGGGACAAGCAGTGCCCGAAAAGCGATTAATTCGTTCCCGACAAATGCCCCAATCATCAAGCCGTTTCCGTCCAGAATATAGTGGAACTCTTCTTCAGATAAGGGCTGTAAAATATTTTTATTGTCCAAATCGGCGACCACCAGCTCTTGAACCCGCAAAATTGCGGTCAAATCCTCTCCCGTTAACCTGCCGACCCAAAATGGAACAACCGTCTCCTGCCCGTCTTTCTTAATCGCTCCTTCATACAAAACATTCATATCCAAATCCCCCTTGCCTCTAGCGAACAACGTCCTGAAACGCCGTTAATTCTGCCAATATGTCTTCATCCACGTCTACGCCTAATCCTTCTTTTTCTGTGAGACGGATAAACGGCACATCATAGCGTAAATTGCCGATATCCTTCGCAAATTTTAACGGTCCCGTCAACTCGACGCTCGTGATAATTTTTTTTGAAAAAGCCACATGGTAACCGGCAGCCGAGCCAACCGACGATTCTACCATGGAGCCAATCTGGCACTCGATCCCGGCCATCTCCGCTTGGGCAGCCAATTTTACCGCAGGATAAATCCCGCCGCATTTCATTAATTTAATGTTCACTTTATCAGCCGCCCGCTTGATAATCACTTCTTTCATCTCACGCGGCCCTTTTAGACCCTCGTCAATCATGACAGGTATCGTTGTTTTTGCCTTAACCTCGACTAATCCATCGATATCATCGGCAGCAACGGGCTGTTCGACCCAGTCAATCGCACACTCCTCTAATTGCTTTAGGGCCACCAGGGCGGCCGCACTATTTTTCCAGCCCTGATTCACGTCAACCCGAATGGCGATATCGTCTCCAACCCGGCGGCGGACTGCTTTTATTCGTTCCACATCCGCTTTCACGGTTGTACCGACTTTCATTTTAAAAGAGCGGTAACCCTGTTCTACCTTTGTAAAAGCTTCATCCGCCATGCTTCCTGGCTCGCCAATACTTAGCACATGGGTAATCGGAAATTGGTCATGGTAGCGGCCGCCAATCAGCTGGTAAACAGGCTGATGCAATTTCTTCCCCATGATATCAAAGCAGGCGATATCAAGTGCAGCTTTTGCTGTCGGGGCCGTGTAGATGACATGATCCATTAGGTCATGAATTTTCTCCATTTCGAGCGGATTTTTCCCAATCAAAGCGGGACCAAGTGTATGTTTAATAGTGTGAAAGATTCCTTCCCATGTTTCACCGGTTACATGTTCATCCGGTACCGCTTCACCGTAGCCTGTAATCCCCTCATCCGTTTCCATCTTCACAATAACAGATGGCATCGTGTCATAAGAATGATAGCTGATCACAAAGGGATCGATTAAAGGTAATTGAATCGCATATAAATGAATTGCTGTAATTTTCATTCTATTTCTCCTTTTATGTTTACAGATTTTAGTCGATTTGATATATTGTCGTTAAATAGACGTTTAATGGAAAGAGGTGTCCTATGAGTACAAAAATCGCCGTCATTGGTTCGGCTGAATTTATCGATGAATTGAATACTGTTTCCTCCCAGCTCGCTGATATTGAAATTGAGCCCTATATTTACCAACAACCGCAGGATGCCCCTCAGCTTGTTCGAACAATGAAGCCTTGCGATGTCATCTTTTTTTCAGGGGCGCTGCCTTTCTTTTTTTCAAAAAACGAACGCGAATCCTTGCCCATTCCCTCACTTTATTTTGCAACGGATGAACTTTCCATCTCTTCGTCCCTGCTATCAATCTTATATACGAAAAAAATCAGCCCTGAACGGATTTCGATTGATATTATTGATAAAGCGGTGGTTTCAAATGTGTTTGAGGAGATCCATTTGACGGTAAAACCGTTACAAATACTAGATTATCGCAAGATGGTAGAAACTGATTTTGATCTGACCCGTATTGTAAACTTCCATTTGAATCATTGGAAACAGGGGACAGTCGATATGGCCTTAACCAGTATCCATGCCGTTTATGACCGCCTGCAGGCATTAAACGTTCCATCCCTTCGTGTTACCGACCCGAAGATTTCGTTGCTAAAAGGCTTGCAGGCTGCAAAAAGTCAAGCGGAGCTATACAAAAGCAAGGCTTCCCAGGTGGCGGTTGGGTATGTGTCGGCGCCCTCGATGCCAGCAGAGATCGACCGCTTCGCCCATAAACTGAATGCCCCCTCGCAAAAGCTCGATGAAAACCTGTTTGCTTTGTACAGCACGCGCGGGGACATCGAGGCCCTGCTGGAACAAGACATTGATTTTTTAAAAAATATCACAGCTGGCTTTGGCTATGGTGCTACGACAACGGATGCCGATCAAAATGCCAAGGTTGCCCTGCGCTTTGCTGAAAAGGAGGAAAAGGACAGCTGCATCTTCATCCTGACAGAAGAAAAAGAACTGCTGCAGCCATTTGCCCATAAAAGAAAACAGCACCGCTTGAAGAATGATGATCCCGCCTTGTTCGAAATCGCCAAGCAGACGAAATTAAGTCCGGCCAATCTTTCCAAACTGATTGAATTTAGTAAATCCCGGCAAACGGTGCCATTTACGGCCGCGGATTTAGCTGCTTATCTTCAGGTCACCCGGCGGTCCACTGAGCGGATTTTAAAAAAACTCGGCGACCATGGCTACGTAAAAATTGTCGGTGAAGAGATGACCTATCAACAAGGCCGGCCGAGAGCCATTTATCAGCTTGTTTTACCAGTTTACATGTAGAGGTTTCCCCAGCCCAGCGATAAAAGAAAGGAAAGTTTGCTTTCGGCAGACTTTCCTGTCCTTCCACACTTTTACTTACACGACCCTTTTTAAAAAGCTCTTCAAGCGATCGCTTTTTGGATTACTGAATAAGTCGGCCGGCGGACCTTGTTCCTCGATGACGCCGTCAGACATATAAATCACCCTGTCTGCTACTTCCTTGGCAAACATCATTTCATGCGTCACCACAAGCATCGTCATGCCTTCTTCGGCTAAATCCTTCATAACCGAAAGGACCTCACTGACAAGCTCTGGGTCTAGTGCAGATGTTGGTTCATCAAACAGCATAATTTTCGGATTCATTGCCAGCGCCCGGGCAATCGCTACCCGCTGCTGCTGTCCCCCAGAAAGCTTGCGCGGGTAGACATCTTTTTTATCCTTCAGTCCGACCTTATCTAAAAGGGCTTCTCCCGTTTTGATCGCTTCTGCCTTTGACTTTTTTAAAGCATGCACGGGTGCTTCAATAATATTTTCTAACACGGTCAAATGCGGGAATAAATTGAACTGTTGAAAAACCATGCCTACTTCCCGGCGAATTTGCTGGATACTTTTTGCCGAATAATTGAGTTCAATTCCATCAATTTTCACCTGGCCGCTTGTTAAGGTCTCCAATCCATTCAGGCAGCGAAGAAGTGTACTTTTCCCCGATCCGCTCGAACCAATCAACGCGATGACCTCACCAGGATATACCTGTAAATCAATCCCCTTTAACACCTCAAGCTGGTGGAAACTCTTATGCATATTTTCAATTTCAATAATGGGGTGAAGACGGTCTTTCACCTTATTTGACACAATAAAGCCCTCCCATGGCTAACGTTCACTGACTGCCAATCGAAATTCAATTTTCCGCAAGAAAAATGAAAGGATGGTCGTCATCACTAAATAGAATAGTGCAGCCGTAATATAAAATTCGATAAAAGCATAGTTGGTTGAGGCAAATCTCTGCGACGTCATCATCAATTCAGACACCGTGACAAGAGAGGCAAGTGATGAATCTTTTAATAATGTGATTGATTCATTGCCAATTGCCGGGAGGCTGACTCTTAATGCCTGTGGAAAAATAATCCGCCGCATGATTTTCGGGTAGCTCAATCCCAGCGACTGAGCCGCTTCCATTTGTCCCTTTGGAATCGATAGAATCCCGCCCCGTAATATTTCCGCAATATAAGCCCCCGCGTTAATGCCAAGTGCGAGGACCGACGCAGAGAACGGATCCAGTTCAATTCCTATTTGCGGTAATCCGAAATAAACTAAAAATAATTGCACCAACAGGGGCGTTCCCCGGAGTGACCAAATATAAAAACTTGCAAATAAGGAGAACGGCTTAAATTTCGAAATCTTCATTAAGACGATGATGATCCCCATGATTAATCCCAAGATAATCGATAGAATGGAAATCTCTATTGTCAAAACGGATGCCTTTAGCAGAAAGGGAATATATTCTTGTACAAGCGAAAAATCTAACATATTTTTGCTCCTATCGGATGTCTTTATTGAACCATTTTTTGCTGATTGCCTCGTAGCTGCCGTCTTTTTGCATTTCTTTAATGATTTTATTGATTTCTTTGCGAAGCTCGTTATCGTCTTTACGGATCGTCATTCCTGCCAACTCCGTATTCAGCAGTCCATCCACAGCCTGAAAATCATATTTTCTATCAATAATAATTTTAGCTCCCACGCCTTGGTCTGTTGCTACGCCGTCAAGTCTTCCTGCTGCCAAGTCCTCAAACGCAAGGAAATCATTTTTATATAATTTAACATCGGCCCCGTTCTTGGTTGCCATCTCAGACGCTGTCGTCGAAATTGTCACGCCAATTTTCTTTCCTTTCATTTCGTTTGGTTCTTTAATCGAAGAATCTTTTGGAACGAAAAGTTGATTACCAGTTGTAAAATACGGATCACTGAACGATACTTTCTTCTTTCGTTCTTCGGTAATGGCCATATCAGAAATGATAATGTCAAACTTTTTCCCTGTTAAAGCAGGAATCATACTATCCCATGGAGTTGGCACAAGTTTTGCTTTCACGCCAAGTTTTTTGGCCACTTCATTCGCAATATCCGCGTCAAATCCCTCTAACTGATTTTTATCGTTGATAAAGTCGTACGGAGGATAAGCACCCTCCATCGCAATCTGAATTTCTCCTTTATCCTTAACGGCTTTAAGCGTGCCGCCATCTGCAGAACCACCACTCGTTTCCTTGCTGCCGCATGCTGCCATGATGATCATTAAAAAAACCAAACCCGTTGCCAATATCCATTTTTTCATCAATATTCACCCCTGTTTATTTTTATTCATTAATTGTCGTTAAATAGACGTTTATATTATAGTAAAACAAACCTATATGGGCGTCAATGCAATTTTCTAACTTTTCAAAAATTAATATTATGCCCGACGAATTGTTTCCGCTAGGATCTGTGCACCGTGGTCGAGGATCGCACGATTGAAGATCATGTTGGGATGATGTAATCCTGGCTGCAGATCACACCCGATGCCAATCATGGTCGCTTTCAATTGCGGTTTTTTTATTGTATAAAAATGAAAATCATCGCTGCCAGGCGTGACCACTGGTGCTGCAAGGCCGCTGTCTCCAGCCATGTGACGGATCGCCTGTTCCGCAATCGCTGCGGCTTCCTCTGATACCTCTGCTCCTGGTGTATAATCGGTCCACTCCCACTCGATTTCAATATCGTAAAGAGATTTTATCGCGTTCATCCCTGCTTCCATTTTCTCTTTGAGCTGGTTCAAGATGTCATTCTTCTGCGCCCGCAGATCAAAGGCAAACTCAGCTGTTCCGGGGATAATGTTCACATTGTCGCCCCCCGCCATGATTCTTGTCAGTTTCGCCGAATACGACTCAGACGGTGAAAAATAAAGGGACTTCGCAAATTGGTACAACGCCATTACAGGGTCAATCGCATTCTTTCCTTGGTGCGGTCTCGCTCCATGTGCATCGATTCCGATGATTTTCCCTTCAAGGAACATACAGGCCCCGTGATAGATAGCAGGAGCGATTTTTCCATATGGCAGTTCGTCGATTGGCCGGAGGTGCACCCCAAACAGATGGGTTACCTTTTCTAATGCACCGTGCTCTACCATTGCAATCGAGCCGCTCCCTTTTTCTTCAGCCGGCTGAAAAATAAAGCGGATTTTTTTGTTTAAGGGCTGCGGCTGATTTTCCAAATAGAGCAAGGCTCCAAGAACCATTGACATATGGGCGTCGTGCCCGCACGAATGATTTCCCTGCCAGACGCCATCCACCTCCTGCCATAATGCGTCCATGTCTGCCCGGACGGCAACCACGTCTTCTCCTTCACCAATCTCAGCGATCAAACCTGTTACATCAGAGAAACGCTGGCTGGCCACCCCAAGGCCTTCCAAAATCTCTGCAATTTTGTTGGTGGTTCTAAATTCCTTCCAGCTAACCTCTGGATTCGCATGAAAATCCTCAAACCACGTCAATATCTGTTTTTCAAAAATACCCCCCACGCAAAACACTCCCATCCAAAAAAGTAATAAACAAATAGTACAACAATTCTATCTATTCAATCAACTTAACTTTTAAATTATGTTGATAGTATTAAGCTCGATTGTGAAACATTGAACAATAATACATATGTAAAAACAGTACTATCGGTGTCAGGCACTATTTCCACTATTTTGGTGATACTATTGGTGCCTGACACCGTTTCCCCTATAAATAGCCAAACTACATTAGAAACAAAAAAAAGAGGAAAGTGTTGATTCCCCTTCCCCTTTGTTACGTCTTATGAGTTTGTGTTTTTTATTTTGTTTGTTGATTCGTCGTTTTTGCTTGGCGTTCCGGAAGCTGGGTCTTCAATCTTTTTTTCATCTTCCTTAGCATCTGGCGTTTTGGACGACTCTTTGCTATCATCGGAAAGTGTGTCTTCTTGTAAAGCACTCAACGATTTTTCAAAATAGTTTGTTGGGTTTACAGCTACACCGTCTTTACGAATTTCAAAATGCACATGGGTTCCAGCTTTTTCATTGAACAAGCTTAGTCCAGCCTTGGCAAGAACTTGTCCCTGTTTGACTTCATCGCCAACCTTGACCTTGATGTCTTTTACGGATTGATATTGTGTTACAATACCTTTGTCGTGCTCGATTTCAATGACGTTGCCAAGGGTTGCGTCTTCTTCCACACGTGTGACGGTTCCGCTAAGTGATGCGGTTACATCAAAGCTTTCGCCTTTTTTCGTAGTGATATCGATCCCAGTGTTCGGCACATACGTATTATTGTAGAATACTAATGCTGCCTCCTGGTCTGCTGCTTTACCTTGGAAATCATAGAATTTCGTTTTCACAACTGCTTCATCGGCACTCGTCACAGGCATTTTGAAGTTTTCCATTGCTTTGTTAACTTCAACTGCTGGTGTTTCATTCTTTTTACCGCTCAGGTCAGTGGCTTTATAATCGAACTTATCTGTGTCACTGCTGCTTGATTGGTACCAAAGAACTCCGGTTAAAATGATTGCTGCACTTGCGATATAGATGGCTGGAAATACCCAACGCTTTTTGAAAAAGCGTTTTGCGCTGGAACTTTGAGAAGATCGTTTGTTTTCTTCCTCTCTCATTTATCATCACCTCAGCAATCATTCTGAACAGATAAGTAGAATTATATACACTAGTCAAAAAAATTTTTTAAAAAGTTATTTTTCAACAGTGTGTATGTTTTTATGCATAAAGTGTTGAAAAAAATTTTCGGAGGTGTTTGTCATGAAGTATGTATTGCGGATCCTGCCGCTTCTATACATGGCAGCGGTGTTCATTATGTCGAGCCTGCCATCCAATCAATTCGTGGAATTGCCGGATTCTAAGCTCGACCACACGATGAAGGAATCGCTCCATTTAATAGAGTTTGCGATTTTGTATGTTTTACTAGTCTTGGCGTTCTTAACGCGCCAATCAGCCTTTACACCTGCGTGGAATGTGGCCTGTGCCGTGTTTGCAGCCTTGTACGGCATCAGTGATGAAGTTCACCAATCCTTCTACTCCTACCGCTCAGCGTCCTGGTTTGACCTTGTCAAGGACTTCACAGGGATTCTCGTGAGCTTTTACTTTATCAGGGGTGCTTTATTTAAAGGGAAGTTTGCGCGGCTTGGCCGTATGCTGGAGCGCGTGCGGGTATTATAAGAACTGTTATGGACCACTGCCACAAATTGGCGGTGGTTTTTTATTCGTCGAGCTGATAGTAGACTCGGTTTTTAAAGTTACCTGTAAAAGGTAAATTCATGGAGGCTAACAGTTTACCTGAGGCACGAATGGAATCGATATGAAGAAAGACCCGAAGCTCTGCAGTGGTAATCGTGGGTTTGATTAAAAGAAAATAATCATTGATCGCAGCAATATGAGCGGTTTTAGACTTCGCGTTACACTTTTGGCAGTGCCAACCCCCATATTGATAAGCCATCGGTAAAAATTTGCAGGTAGGACATGTTACTCCAGTTTGAATCTCTTTAGGAGATAGGTTATAAGGTTTCAGCACATCTGGATTTTCCGGAGCGTGTTTATTAAGGAGAAGTTTTTTCAGTTTGCGCAGCTCTTTTCCATCCATCCTATCCACCTTATTCAGTGTCGCAATCTTTTCAATCTTGTCTAGCAACACCTCACTATTGCAAATATGAGGGGTGACATCTTCATTGTTTGGGTCGGATAGAATGAGGGTTTTTTCATTGGTGTTAACAAAGAGGTAATGAACGGGGATATTGGCGCACTTATGTTCCGCAAACCAGGCCCTCAGCTTTTGCGCTTGCAGTTTAGCCTGTAAAACGGGGTTCTGAATCCTTTCTTCTTCCCCGTTCTTTTTACACGTCACCTGATGAAATTCCTTTTCAAAGGTAATTTCCCCGCTTCTGTTTTTTGCCTCAAGCACCATGGCAAAGGCTGCACACAGAACAAGAAAGTCGATTTGGAAAAAGAACCCCTTATAGGAGAGGCGTAATCCGTGAAAAATGACATATTTTGTCTCAGACAGCATGCTAAGGTAGAAGTACAATGATTTCTCTCCCCGCTGACCAGCGAGCCTTCTTTTATATTCATTGGTGATTTCAGGCAAAGCTGGGTGATCCGCAGGCAATCTCCCGTCAAGCAGTGCGTCTAATTTCTGAATTCTTATAGAATGATTGCTGCATTCTTCAATCAATCCCATCACTCCTTTCTTTTTTTTGTTTTTCTCTTGACTACGCCATCTTTCCTGCAAAAATCGACATAAAGTTATGTCTGTTTTATGGAATTTTTGCGGAGGTGTTCATTTACTTTCCGGTTTGAGTCGTTTACTTTCCTGTTTAGAGGATTTACTTTCCACTTTTCCTGTTTTACTTTCCGGTTCGGGACATTTACTTTCCGCTTTGAACCTTTTACTTTCCGCCACCAAAAAAGCCAGGCACAATCCATGCCTGGCTTCTACTATTTCTGCGCCGTAATGGTCGCGATCATATTCTCTGCGGAAGTAATCTCCACACCTTGATAATAGTGCTTCACGATTTCTTTATAATCAGAGCCTTCCTCGGCCATTCCGTTCGCGCCGTACTGGCTCATGCCGACACCGTGACCGAATCCTTTAGTGGTAATCACAATGTTGTTCCCTTTGCGCTCCCAGGCAAAATCGGAGGATTTCAAGTCTAATTTATCACGAATCGCCCTTCCGGTTAACACCTTGCCATTAAAGTCCACTTGGCCCACTCGCTTTCCTGCCGTACGGGCAACAATTTTTCCAATCGTAGATCCTGAACCAATTTTCACACCCAGCTTGGACTCAAACTCTTTAACTGTCAGCACCTTTTGATTAGAGAATTTCGGAGACTTTTTATCCCATGGACTTGAGACACTTCGTAAATAAGGAAAACTACCAGACCAGTAGTCTTCTGAGTTTTCCGTGTAGCCATTCCCTGTGGAAAAAAACAACGCGTCAATTGGCTTTCCCTCGTAAGTCAGAATTTGCCCGCTAGTTGCTTGAACTGCTTCAACGACTTTTTCTTTTTTCCAAGAATAATCCTTACCCCAGTCCCGTCTCATTTCCTCATCATTCATATACACTTGGTGGATTTGCGTGTCCGTCACCTGTGCGCCCTTTGGCACGCCCATCGTATCCTTGCTGATTAAACGGTTTACGATATAGGTCCTTGCCGCTAAAGCCTGTGCCTTTAATGCTTCTTCCTTGAATTCGGCTGGCATTTCGGCGGCTACCACGCCAATCAGATAATTCTCTAAAGGTACCTTTTCAATAACCTTCTGTGATGAACGAAACACCGCTACTTCTACCGCTGTATCCGCGTCTACTGTAGAAGTCTTTTCTTTCGCTGAGGCCTTTTTTAGCTCTTCCCCTAATTTTCCGCTCGACTGCTGCCCATCCGAAAATGGTAACACCAGGACTGCGGGAACGATTAAGGTCAAGGCAATGAGAAGTGATGCTACTACGACGAGTGGTTTGATATTTTTCATGAAAGTGCCTCCAGTTTGTAAAATTCACAGCCAGCACGAACTGCCAGGATGCGTCTCAATTCATACATATGGAGGCGGACAAGCATTTATTACATATTTTTGGGGAGATTCATCAATTTGGTTGGTGCTTGCGTTGGTATAGGTGTTGGTGTCAGGCACCGATAGGAATGCTAACAATGTAGTAATGCTGTAATCAAAGTAAATAGCTGATTAACGGTGCCTGACACCCATTGCACTATATTAGTGATGAAAACTCCGTTTACTTTTTATACTCAAAATCCAGGCAGAAACCAACTAAAAATCCAGGCGTTTGAGCCTGGATCTGGTCATTTTTCTTTCCCTTTTCGTAAAGAACGTCCTTCTTATAGTTGTTCCCCTTTATTGAAGTCACTTTTAATTACCTTTTTAATGGAACATCCCTCTTACTTTCCGCATTGAACATTTTACTTTCCAGTTTCGGAGATTTACTTTCCACTATTCCTATTTTACTTTCCTCTTTTGAACATTTACTTTCCGCTTTCTCTACTTTACTTTCCACTCCCAAAATCTATGCAGAAACCACTTAAAAATCCAGGCCCCAGCCTGGATTAGGTCATTTTCTTTCCTTTATCATAGAGTGTCCTTTTTTGTAGGATGATTCCCATTATATGAGTCCCATATTAATTACCTTTTTAATGGAACATCCCTCTTACTTTCCGCTTTGAACATATTACTTTCCAGTTTCAGAGTTTTACTTTCCACTTTTCCTATTTTACTTTCCTCTTTTGAACATTTACTTTCCGCTTTGATCCTTTTACTTTCCATTAGCCCAAACCAACCAAAATGCTCAAACTAAATAACACCTTAACCAAGTTCAAAAGCTGACAAATGGTGCCTGACACCACGAAAGCCACAAACAATGGAATAACACCACACCATAAACAACGCAGCAACTCACCTCACCAAACAAAAAAACCAAACAAAAAAGCCCCTAAAAGCAGCAGTCAGGTCTGATATCAGACAACTCCACTCTATAAGGGACCTCTTATTTAACCTACATCTATATTAGGCATTTAAATCAGAAACGAATTTTGGAACTTCGGCAAAGACTTCGTCTGCTTCCTTCACACGCTCGATGTCAGCGCCTAACGCCGCCAACTTGCCGTGGAAGTTCACATAACCGCGGTCTAAGTGTTTCAACTCGGTCACGCGTGTCACGCCTTCCGATACCAAACCAGTCAAAATCAATGCAGCCGCTGCCCGAAGGTCGGTAGCTGATACCTCAGCGCCTTGCAGGTTCGCTGGACCATTTAAAATAACCGAACGGCCTTCAATTTTAATATCTGCATTCATGCGGCGGAACTCTTCCACATGCATGAAGCGATTCTCAAACACCGTTTCCGTAATCATTGACGTGCCTTCTGCCTTAAGCAGCAACGCCATCATCTGCGACTGCATATCCGTTGGGAAACCTGGATGCGGCATCGTTTTGATGTCAACAGCCTTCAAATGATCAGGACCAATGACGCGAACGCCATCCTCTTCCTCATAAATCTCGACGCCCATCTCTTCCATTTTTGCAATCAATGAAGAAAGATGTTCTGGAACTGCGCCTTTGACCAGCACATTTCCACCCGTAATCGCCGCAGCTACCATAAACGTACCTGCCTCAATCCGGTCAGGGATAATCGCATGATCCGCACCAAACAATACATTCACACCTTCAATTCGAAGCGTTCCCGTACCGGCACCCTTCACCCGTGCACCCATCTTATTCAAGAAATTCGCCAAATCCACAATCTCTGGTTCTTTTGCGACATTCTCGATAATCGTTGTACCCACCGCAAGAGTTGCTGCCATCATGATATTCTCAGTAGCCCCAACACTTGGGAAATCCAAATAAATCTTTGCACCTTTTAAGCGGCCGTCAACCTCCGCCTCAATAAAGCCGTTTCCTACCTTCACCTTCGCACCCATGGCCTCAAAGCCCTTTAGATGCTGATCGATAGGACGAGATCCAATTGCACAGCCGCCAGGCAATGCCACACGTGCCCGGCCATTGCGGGCGAGTAATGAACCCATAACAAGCACAGACGCACGCATCTTACGAACATACTCAAACGGCGCCTCTTCTTTTAACACTCTGGATGCGTCAACAACAACTGTATTATTTTCAAATACCACTTCAGCATTTAGGTTGCGTAAGACTTCATTAATTGTGTATACATCGGAGAGTGTCGGTACATCACGTAACACACTTTTTCCGTCACTTGCTAATAATGTTGCAGCGAGAACAGGTAGAACGGCATTCTTTGCACCTTCAACTTTAACCGTTCCAAATAACCTTTGTCCGCCGCGGACGATGATCTTTTCCAAGAGTATTCCCCTCCGCGTCCATTTTCTCTATATTAATATTCAATCGTAATGATAGGGGTTCCAACTACCACAGTAGTTTGAGCGCCCAATCCTTCGGAGCGTATACCAATTTGTAAATTCATGCTATTTTTTTGATGATCAATCGAGCCTGCAAACAACGGAGATTTCGCCGAAACAGACATGAAAGACTCCTCTTTTAACGCTTCGATTTCTTTTCCATTAAATCTTGACAACAGCCTTCCCATTGTAGTAGGTAAAGCCTCATCAATCTTATCACTGAAAACGCCTTTCATACAAGAAAAAACTGTAGGATTTCCACGAAATATGTCAGAAAGCCTATTTTTAAATGTGTCTGTAGTGAAAAAAGACTTGGACGCCTCATTCCACTCAGTACCAGTAACCCTATATACTATATACGCATTTACAGGTTGTTTTGTGTGGGTTGCCATAATTTGAAGCGATTCTTGGTGGTTTTTAGCAGGAGAAACTGCAGTCACTTCCCATTTTTGGTTCGTATTCGTCACAGTCCATTTCCAATCAGGAAACATCAACCGAAGCCCATCCGCGTACTCCTTCACATCCTCAACACTCTTCATGTCCAAAACATGCTCCCGTGCATAAAAAGTCCAACCATCGAGCAAAATATCCTCGGCTTCTAAAACAGCGCCGATTTTCGCTAAATCATCAGTACCTTTTGGAAAAAGCGACAAGTTGCCGTCGGAACGTTCTTCCGCATTTACAGAGCTGGCACCTACGGCGCCCATACCCTGCTGGCGAAAAAAGTCTTGGCCGTCACGGAACACCTTGTCAGCGCGAACAAAATTCGTTTGATTCCCTATCACAACCAGAATGACACTTACAATCAAAAGCATATATAGAAAAATCATTACATTTTTTTTCATCTCTACTCCCCCTCCCTACCATTGTTGCCAGGGAGTGTGAGCGTGATACTTGGGAAAAGTCGTCACTTTTAGACATTCTTTTTTTAAAATGTAAATTCATTCACCAAATTTGGGACAAACTTAGCTTTCCACATAACCTCGATTGTACTCAATTAATCAACAAATGGGAACATGTAAGAAGACCTAAATTTTTTCCATTATTGTAGAATCAGTGGTAATTGCCGCGACCACCCAAGATAGTCAAGGAAAAAGTTACTAACAGACGACCCGATGAAAATGGCTAATAATATGTATAGTAAGCGCGCCTGAAAAACGTGATTCGGCTTTAGCAGCTTCTCAAGCCTGACTGCCTGTAGGGCCCACCAGGATAAGGCAATAAACACCAAATGAGATAAAATACTAATTAACGCCATTTGCCCGAAGTCTTCCATCGATCTGCCTCCTTTTCAACTCACCCAACATTCTATCACACAGACGCGCAAAAGTCCGAAAAGTTACATGAAAAGGTTAATTTTGGAAAATTGCAATAATTAACGGCCGATTCGTTTAGATTGTTCCATCCCAGACCCGATTCAAATTTAACGGAACGTACACCTTGTCCCCATTAATTTCTCGATGAATAATCGGCTTCTCAAAGTGTGGTTTCCTATCGCGTTTCTCCTGAGCGGTATGGCGAGCAACTTTTCTCCCACCCAGTAATGTCTCTAAACTTTGCTGTGAAAACTTCATTTGATTCACCCCATTATTTTTGTTTAAAAAATGGAGGGGAATCCCCCTCCATTATGATGCAGAAGCTACAACGACGACCTTACCATGGTCCAGTTCTTCCTCAAATCGCTCGGCATCCTCTGTCGATAATCCCAGTGACTCGAGCTTCGTGCGGAGCTCATCGCCCCTTGTTCGGAACACGTTCGCGATTGAATCAAGAACACCTTGCTCTTCTACACTAATATCGTTTATATCAAGCGCATCCGTTAAATCCTCTGAACGTCTTTTATCATGGGCCAATAAGTAAATGTCGTCCTTGTCAAACCCGCCCATGATCAATTGTTCAATTTCCTTTCGAGCTTGTACGCCATTTTCTACTAATTTTACAACTGCCATGTTACATTCCTCCTTATGTGATTTTATTAGGTATATAACCACTCCTCAAAAACTTAAAACCTCTTTTTCTATTAAGTTATTACTGTAAGAAATATGGGTATATATCTCCCAACATACAATTAATGGAGGTGTTTATATGAAGAAACTGATTTGTAAAAAATGTGGAAACGACGAATTTACGGTGTTAAACGTGGGCGAAACGCTGTGCAAATGCGGCTTGCGCTTAACCAAGCTAACGGATTACACCTTAGAAAATACGCAAAAAAAGAAAGAGCTGCTGGTTCGCGACCAAAAGCGCCGAGCTGAAGTGATTTCCAAGATCAGTCTATTAAAAAGAGAAATTGACAAATGTCTGGATGAACGGGATGAGGCAGGATTTAAGAAGCGTACCTTTGAACTGCGGCTTTGTCAGCATTTCTTAGAGTCCAACCTGGACCATCGTGAGACCCGCTTTAAAGAAAGACTGAAGCAAAACCAAGATAATTTTTTTCATCAATAAGTTTACATCTTAGCCAAACGGGTACTAAATAACCATAGTCATTATCATTCTTGAAAAATTGAAAGGAGAGAAATATCATGGGATTTATTTGGTCATTAATTATCGGAGGCATCATCGGCTGGTTAGCCGGACTTATTCTAGGACGTGACATCCCTGGAGGCATCATCGGTAACATTATCGCTGGTTTTATCGGAGCTTGGTTAGGTTCTTTACTACTAGGCGGCTGGGGACCTGAGGTTGGCGGATTCTTCATTATACCGGCCCTCATTGGTGCAATCGTCCTAGTCCTTATCTTAAGCTTCATCTTAAAAGGAAGAAAACACGCAGCGTAACGAAATACACTGAAGAGACTGCCGCATATGGCAGTCTCTTTTTTGGTTTGGAAACCTGCTTTATCTAGCGAGCGTCCTTTTTATAGTTGTCTGCCTTTATCGAAGCTGCATTTTATAACCTTTTTAAGGGAGGACTTCCTGCTTACTTTCCGGCTTCATGCTTTTACTTTCCGGTTTCGCACATTTACTTTCCACTTTCGCGATTTACTTTCCGCTTTTGTATCTTTACTTTCCACTTTTCCTATTTTACTTTCCACTTCGAAAAATTGACGCAGGGACCAGCTAAAAATCCAGGCGCGCAGCCTGGATCGGGTCATATTTCTCTCTATTATCTAGTGATCGTCCTATTAATAGCTGTCTCCCTTTATCGAGGCCGCATTTTAATGACCTTTTTTAGGGGGACTTCCTCTTACTTTCCACTTTCGTGCTTTTACTCTCCGGTTTTGCACATTTACTTTCCACTTTTCGCGATTTACTTTCCTCTTTTGAATCTTTACTTTCCACTTTTCCTATTTTACTTTCCACTACCTAAATTCCACTCAGAGATCAGCTAAAAATCCAGGCGTAAAGCCTGGATCGGGTTATATTTCTCTCTATTATCTAGTGATCGTCCTATTAATAGCTGTCTCCCTTTATCGAGGCGACATTTTAATGACCTTTTTAAGGGAGGATTCCTGCTTACTTTCCGGTTTCGCACATTTACTTTCCACCTTTGAACCTTTACTTTCCACTTTTCCTGTTTTACTTTCCACCCGCAAAAATTCCCGCAGGGACCAGCTAGAAAATCCAGGCGGACCACCCGCCTGGATTGGAAACTTCCATTTATAAAACCCCTGAAAACAGCCGGGCAAAGGATTCCTTGAACTTCACACTCACGCTCCGCTTATAAAACTCAACCGGGCGAATGCGCCGGCAATCTTTTACGTCCTCCTCATAATGCTCCACTAGTTTATGGATCGAATCCGTTCCTGTCAAAAACAAGTTCACTTCAAAATTCAAATGAAAGCTGCGCATGTCGACATTGGCCGTACCGATCGAGGCTAAGTCGCCGTCGACAATGATGATTTTTTTATGAAGAAAGCCTTTTTCATAAGAATAAATCTCAATTCCCGCCCGCAGCAATTCTGGGAAATAGGACTGGGTCGCATATTGGGTGAGAAAACCGTCATTGGTGTCAGGCACCATCAACCGTACCTGGATGCCTCTGCGGGCTGCCACCCGGAGGGCGGTTTGAATGGCTTGATTGGGGATAAAGTACGGTGTTGCGATCCAAATTGATTCGGTAGCACACGTGATCATCGCGTAATAGTGATCACTCATGTCGCGCGTTTCCGGACCGGTGGCGACGACATGCACAAGACCATCTCCGGGAGCAGGTACTGGCTCCATGTACCGTTCGTTATCAAACAGCGTCTCACCGCAGGCATACTTCCAATCCAATAAAAAGACCGCATGTAAGGTTTGCACGGCTTCACCCTCGAGCACGACATGGGTATCGCACCAAAAGCCAAACTCCTCACTTTCGCCGAGATATTCGACCCCGACATTTAAGCCGCCGACGAAGCCGACTTTTCCATCAATCACAATGATCTTTCGATGATTGCGGAAGTTTAGCTTTTGATTAAACCAGCCTAGCTTTAGCGGTAAAAACGGCTGGACTTGAATCCCAGCCGCCTCCATCTCCTTAATTGCCGCTTTTGAAAGGGAGTAACTGCCGACCGCATCGTAAATCAATCGGACTTCCACCCCAGCCAAAACCCGTTCTATTAAAATAGCAATCAGTTCTTTCCCGAGCCGATCATCACGAAAAATATAGTATTCTAGGTGGATAAAGTCCTTCGCTTCTTTGAGGCGCCGTTTAATTTCAGCGAAGGTCTCACCGCCATTCCGGAGCACCGTAGTTCTCGTGTTCTGGTTATGGTCCGTTAAGGTGACCCGTTCCAAATAGCTGGCAAAACTGCGCTGGTGCTCATTATAATCGGTTAAATCCAACGTACGCTGCTTTTTGCCTAGTGCTTCGAAAAGCTGGCGGTCGAGCGTGCGCTTGCTCTTAAACAGCTCGCCTGTAACCAGTAATTGACCTGAATACACGTAAAAAATATAGCCCAGCACCGGCAGCAGCACCAAAATGTATGTCCATAGCAGCGTCGTTTGGGCACCGCGATTTTCGAGCCAAAGGTCGACGACAGTATAGAAAATGATCACCCCATACAGTGCGATACATAGGTGCTTCCACTCTGAAGGGATATTTGTAAAAAAGACCAGGTCGCCAAAGGCGAGCATTACGACCACCAAAACCCATTCCATACGTTTTATCTTCATACGGTGTTCTCCCAAATTCTTTATTACTATAAAATACCCCTTCCATTAAAAACGAAACAACGATGCCCAACGTAAGAAAAGCATAAGCGCCCTGGTCAGCAGCGTATGGCCTGGAGCGCTCCAACTGAGATATAGGAAACACGATGAGCCGGAGGCGAATCGATGTTGACTTATCGTAGGGCGGAGCGCGAAGGACACTAGCTGCTAGGGCGCTTGTGCTGGACAGTAAAAAAGGTGCCTGACACCCAAAGGGTGTCAGGCACCTAGTATACTAGATTTTTCGGTAAATCTTTTCATGGGCGTTAAATTCTTGGTAGTGCATGCCGCTTGGCATAAATAGGATTGACTCTTTGCTGCCGAGCCCGATGAAGCCGCCGTCGGCCAGGCTGTTGTGCATCAAGCTATGGACTTGCTGCTGCAAGTCGTTGTCAAAATAAATCATTACATTCCGGCACAGGATGACGTGGAACTCATTGAACGAGCCATCCGTCACCAAATTATGCTGGGCGAAAAACAAATTCTCTTCCAGAATCGGGAAAAAATACGCATATTGGTGGTCGGTCGTATAGTACTCCGAGAAGGCCTTTTTCCCGCCCGCTTTTAAATAGTTTTTCGTGTATTGCTGCATTTTTTTCAACGGAAAGGCACCCTTTTGCGCCGCGATTAACGCCTTTTCATTCATATCGGTGGCATAAATCTTCGTTTTATCTGCTAAGCCCTCTTCGAGCATCAAGATTGCCATCGAATACACTTCCTCGCCCGTTGCGCAGCCTGCATGCCAGATGCGAATTTCCGGAAGATCACGCAGCAGCGGTACGACCTCATGGCGGAAGGCTGCGAAGAAGCTGGGATCGCGATACATTTCCGTCATCCGAATCGACAGGTCATTCAATAAGCGCTCCAAATACCCTTTTTCATGAAGAACCTTTTCCAACAAAGCTGTAACCGTCGGGAGCCGCTCCGATTTCATCCGATTAAGAATCCGTCTACGCAATGAAGCCCGCACGTAGCCGCGAAAGTCATAGCCATACATTTGATAGAGACCTTCCAGCAGGAGATCAATTTCAATCTCCTGAAGCTCGTTCACCGCGGTCTCCTCTTTTTCTATTAAAAAATCTGTCAACGCGCACTCACCTGCTCTGTCAGCCATACCCGCATCAACGAGAAGAGCTGATCGATGTTTAATGGTTTCATGATATAATCGGATGCCCCTGCTTCCATACACTTGTCGCGCTCGCCTTTCATCGCTTTCGCAGTCAAGGCTATGATTGGCAGATTGGACATCTTAAGTTCTTCACGAATGATTTTCATCGCCTCATAGCCCCCCATGACCGGCATCATGATATCCATGAACACCAAGTCAAAGTTGGCTTGAATTTGCAGCAATTCGATCGCCCGCTTCCCGTTTTCGGCAACTTGAACCGTAACGCCCTTTCGCTCCAGCGCATTGACTAAGGCAAAGACATTGCGGCCGTCATCTTCGACTAACAGCACTCGTTTTCCTTTAAACAACTGTTCATCGGAGTTCTTGGCCACGGCAACTGCTTCTCCGGGTGACGGGATTTCCGCATCTGCATCTGCATCCGAATCCGAATCCTCGTCCGTCCATTCCTGCCCGCCTTTCATCTCAGAATCGATCACACTGACAGTAGCGGCCGCCTCTTGGAGTGCCAGCTGTTCCTCTAGAATATCTTCATTATCTAGCTTGCTTGGTATATACAAGGTAAACGTACTTCCCTTGTCCACTTCGCTTTCGAGCTCAATAGCCCCGCCAAGAAGCCGGGTAAACTCTCGGCAAATTGATAAGCCGAGGCCTGTCCCGCCATAATGCCGGTTGGTTGTCCCATCCACTTGTTGAAAGGCATCGAAAATAATTTGCTGCTTCTCGCACGGAATCCCGATTCCCGTATCCGTAACCGAGATGGCCAGCACCGGTTCTGCCGTTTTGACCACCGGCAGCTGCTCTACTTTTTCAGCACGGGCCCGTTCAATCCTTACCGTGACCCCGCCTTTTTCCGTAAATTTAAATGCATTCGAAAGTAAATTTTTCAAAATTTGCTGCAATCTTTGCCCGTCTGTTGAAATCACGGGTGGTACATCATGATTAGTGAGAATCTCAAACCGCAAATTCTTCTTGGCCGCGACCGGATCGAATAAATTCCGCAGCGTTTGGGGAATTTCTGTTACATTGACTTCATCTGTTAAAATTTCAATTTTTCCCGCTTCAATTTTTGATAAATCAAGAATATCATCAATCAACCGGAGCAAATCAGCGCCAGACGTGTTCACGACACGTGCATATTCATTGACTTCATCCATCTCCATATCCTCGTTACTTTCCATCAGCATTTGCGATAAAATCAGAATGCTGTTCAATGGCGTCCGCAGTTCATGCGACATATTTGCGAGAAAATCGGTCTTATATTGGGAACTCATTTTTAGTTTGATAGAATACTGTTCTAATTCATCCTTGGCTTTTTTCAATTCCAAGGCCCGTTGTTCGGCCGATTGATTCTGGTCTTCCAAATACTCATTGGTGATCCGCAGCTGTTCTTGCTGCATTTGCAATTCTTCGGATTGTGCCTGCAATTCTTCGGACTGGGCCTGTAATTCCTCGGTCAATACTTGAGATTCTGCCAGAAGCCGTTCCACTTCCATTCGGCCGTTTACACTGTTGATGGCCGAACCAAACTTGTCTTGAAGCAGATCCAGTAACGTCAAATGCTGCGATTTGAAGGGTTCAAGGGACGCAAACTCCACCACCGCTTCAACCTTGCCCTCAAAAAGAATCGGGGCAATTAATAAATTCCGCGGTGAGGACGTGCCCAAGCCTGAAGTAATTTTAAAATGATCCTCTGGAATTTGATCAATGAGAAAAATTCGTTGATCCAGGGCTGCCTGGCCAATTAAACCTTCGCCCAAACGAAAGCTTGGCGCCATGCGCTCTTCCTCTTTAATCGCATAACCAGCCACTTTAACGAAATCAATCTCGCCGCCCTGATTCCTGCGCAGGTAGACGACCCCATATGTAGCTTTAAGCATCGGAGCCAGCTTCGTAATAAACGCTTTTGCTAATTCTTTGCTATCAGTCATCCCTTGATACATGGTAGAAATGTCGGCCATACTCCGTTCGATCCAGCTTTGCTTTTCCAAATTACTCAGCAGGCTGTTCATCGCCTCAGCCAGTTCCTGCGTCTCATCACGGGTATTGACGACAATCCTCGTGGTTAGATCGACTTCAGAATTGCTATCGGTAATTCCCCTAATCGACCGGACCACCTGTTTAATCGTTTTAACAATCGAATTGGACAAGAAAAAGGCTGTTGCCATCGTGATCAACGTTACTAAGATAATTAATACATATAAGGTAATTTTTAAATTCGTATTGTTTTGATTCAGCACTGCCGTCCGTTTCAACGTAATTTGCTTTTCATTACTAAGAAAGGAATCCAACTGCGTACGGAGCTGGTCCGTTATGTTCTTTCCTCTATTCTCCGCAAAGTGCTGATTTAACACCTCTGTATTATTGGCCCTTTTGGCATTAATGACAAACTCACCCGTACCGGACATCCACTCCATAATCATCGGCTTCATTTCCTCTAAACTCCGCTGCTGCCGGCTGTTATCCGATAACAAGGAATGAAGTTTATTATAGCTATTAAGCCAGTTGCGGCTGGCCTGATTATAGGGATCAAGATATTCTTCATTTCCCGTGATAACAAAACCGCGCATCCCGGTTTCCATATCGAGAATATTTTTTTGAATTTGATTGGCCAAGTCGTGGACTTCAATATCGTGCTCCGAAATGAAATCGACCTCTTTCTGTAAATCTGCCATTCTATTGATGACGATTAACAACGAGACCACTAAACAAATTAATATTGTTAAATAACCTGTTATGATTTTAGCGTGTATGTTAAAATTCCACCTTTTCATACAATCGCCCCCTTTGTTTTTTCCGTAACCTTTTTCAACTACAGAATTGTTTACCCCCTCATCCCTCTTTTAAAACCTATTTTTTGAAAAAAATAAATAATGGTTTCAGATGCGAGTGCACCGGGTAATGCATAACTATACACATCATTACTGCAAACGGAGGGATCCATATGGCAACTGCTAAATCAAAAGAGAAGGAAAAAACGGCCACAATCGCAGATACATTGAATCAACAAGTAGCCAATTTTTCAGTTCTTTATACAAAGCTGCATCACTTCCACTGGTATGTGAAAGGAGAAAATTTTTTCACCCTGCATATTAAATTTGAAGAATTGTATACGGAAGCAGCCCTGCACCTTGATACCATCGCTGAACGGATGCTCGCGCTCGGTGTTTTACCGACGGCCACGATGAAGGAGCACTTGGAGCTGTCTTCGCTTGAGGAAGCAGCAGGCGATGAAAATGCGTCCGGCATGGTGCAGGCGCTCGTTGACGATTTTAATACGATTTGCAATGAATTGACTGAGGGCATTACAGTGGCCGAGGACAACGATGACCAGCCGACAGCCGATATGTTCATTGCGATCCGCACTTCTTTAGAAAAACATCGTTGGATGCTGGAAGCTTATTTAGGAGAATAATAGATTACCAGTGCCCGCCTAGCGGCGGGCATTATTGACCAGAGAACCTGAACCGCTTGGTCAGCTAATAAATTCTTATATAATGTAAAAACTACTCCGGGCACTGCGAGTTTCTCGCAGTGCCTATTTCGGTTATTGTTACCCTTTAGTAGTAATCATCACCAAACACATATCGTCCTTGGAGGCGGTTTCCGGCAGGGAACTTGAATGCAGCTGTTCAAACAACACCGCTGGATCATCCATGTCCTGCTCTTGTAAACTTGGAATGATCTTCGTCAAGGCATTTTCGTATTCTTCCTCGATCCATTCCGATAATCCATCGGTAAACAGCAGGATGCGTGCTCCCTCTTGGTACGGAATCACCCCTTTTGTGACCTCAATTTCATCAAAAAAGCCAAGCGGACAGCAGCCTTCCGTCATAAGCTCCACTTCCCCATCGACAATCGCAACGCCGGCGGGGTGACCCGCATTCACGTACTCAATTGACTTTTTTTCCGTATCCAAAACAAAATAGATGGCGGTAAAATAATAATTCATCAAACTATCAGGCATGTGGAGCTGATTCATGCGCCGATTTAATTCCTTTATCACCCATTCGGGATCGCATATCCCTGTAATGGTATCTTTTAACGCAGAATATATGTACATACAAACCAGCGAGGACGAGATCCCATGCCCCATCATATCAAGCAAAATCACGCCATAGCGATTGGGGCTAATCTGGTACCAGGCATACAAGTCACCGGCCAATTCAAACGATGGCTGATAGACGGCTGAAATTTTCACATGTTCATTTTGAACCGGATCACTGAGCATGCTCAGCTGCACCTGTTTCGCCAAATCCAGTTCATATTGAATGCGGCGGTCGCGTTCCTTCCGTAAGTCCTTCTCATATTTGATGCGGAGAACAGACCGAATCCGGGCCAAGAGCTCCACTTTATTAATGGGTTTCATGACATAATCAAGGGCTCCAGCATCCATCGCTGCAGCCATTTTATAAGAATCACCCATGGCTGTCACAAAAATGATTGGCAGGTCGTGGAAGCGCTCATTTGCTAGAATGGTTCGGCACGCCTCAATTCCATCAATTTCCGGCATCATCAAATCCATTAAAATTAAATCGACGGGGACCTCAGCCGGATTCACTTCATCAAGCTGTAAATATTGAAACAATTCCCTCGCAGACGACAACAGCACTAATTTATCATAGCCAGCCCTCTGGAGGATTTTTTCCACGATCATTAGATTTGTAAAATTATCATCAACAACGACAATGTTCATAACTATCCCCTCTGTAGAACAAGGTGCCTGACCCCCGGCGTGTTAACTAATTAACGCAGCAGGGGTCAAGCACCAGTATCACTTCCAAGTGCTTTGCGTAATTTTTCAATCGCCTTTTTTTGCAGGCGCGAAACATGCATTTGCGAAATTCCCAACGCCTCGCCTGTTTCCTTTTGACTTTTATTGCCGATAAACGTCATATGAATGATTTCTTTCTCTCGTTCTGTTAGTACATGAAGGGCGCTCTCGAGCAGCAGCTTGCGGTCGACTTTTTCAAACCCTTCATCAGGCGTTCCGACAATGTCCAATGCGGTCACCGTGCTGCCTTCAGAACCCATTTCAATCGGCACATCCACAGAAGCCGCTTGATAGCTCTTTCCCATTTCCATTGCTTCCAGGACTTCCTCTTCGGACAGCTCCATATATTCGGCAATTTCGTGAATCTTAGGTGAGCGTTGATATTGATTGGTCAGCTCGTCGACCACGTTTTTTATTTTGGGCCAAATTTCCTTTATCCGTCTTGGAACATGGACACTCCATGTTTTATCCCGTAAAAATCGCTTGATTTCCCCAATGACAGTGGGGATCAAGAACGATTCAAACGATTTTCCTGCTTTTGGGTCATAGCGTCTAATCGCGGCGAGTAACCCAATCATGCCGACTTGCATGATATCTTCATGGAAATTCCTTCCTTTTGAATATTTTCTAGCGAGACTGCCGACTAGCGCAGAGTAGTTTTCCACTAGGATGGTTTGTGCTATGGGGTTTTCATGCTGTTGGTACTCCAAAATGAGGGCATCGATTTCTTCCTTAGTTCGCTTCACAATTCGGGCTGGTTGTCCCATAGTTTTCACGCTCCCCACTTAGATACTTCACCATGAAGACCGTTACACCAGAATGATTTAAAACACGGACTTCGTCCATAAGTGTTTCGATTAAATACAGACCTAACCCTCCCTCTGCAAGCTGGTCCACAGTACTGGATTCTGTATAAGGGCCTAGTTCATTTTTTGTTTTGGTAAAGTTAAAGCTTTTTCCACTATCCGCTACCATCATTTCTAACTTATCCGCATAAATCCCAAAGCCAACGGTCACTTCTCCCCCTTCATTTGTGGGGTATGCATGCTGGACAGCATTTGTACATGCCTCACTAACTGCAATTTTGATATCCTCTATTTCCTCATATGTATAACCCATGCGGCTGGCAATCCCTGATAACGTTAATCTGATGACTCCTACATATTCTGGTTTTGCAGGTATCTTCATTTCAATATAATCCATCACTTGATCCATCGTCCCCCACCTCTTAATTTGCAGTAATATTCATAATGTTATTTAAGCCTGTAATGTTAAAGAGTCGTACTAGTCGATCCGATAATTCTATTAACCTTAGTTCTCCGCCATTTTCCTTCAGTTGTTTAAACAAACCCACAAAGACACCAAGTCCTGTGCTATCTAAATAAGATACATCCTTTAAATTAACGGTAATTATTTTATTTTTTTCTTCTGCAAGCGGAAATAATTCCTCTCTTAGCATAGGTGCTGTAAAGGCGTCAATTTCTCCGGCAACCATCACAACTACTTCCCCATCTTGCTGATGTTTGTCTATATTTAAATTCATCCTATCATCACCTCTAAAATATTTATTATGTAAATACCCATTTCTATTAAACCCTAAACCTACTTTTTTAAAAAATTACTAGATTTATGTCTAGTATTATACCAAAATAGACAAATTCATCGAATAGAGCGGAAATCCTAGGCAAAAGGTTCTATGTTTGAAGGGGTTTATTTTTTCCAAAAAAGGGTAAATACAAACTACTTAAATGCAAAGGAGGGCGTCCATGTTGGAGGAGAAAGAAAAGAACACTCACATTAAACTAGAGCAAACAAAAAATGGCTCAATGGCACCGGATTTAGCAGAAGTAAAGAAGCTTGGTAAGGAAATGAAGAAAGCGAAAACAGGCAAAGAGCTCCAGGAAGAAAACAATCTCACACCTGACCCCTTGCAATAACACGCCCCTGGCACAGGGCATTTCCTTTTTCGGAATGCCCTTATGCCTCTTCCGTATTTGTCAACGTCTCCGCAGCGGGATCCCCATAAAGCTGGTTAATTTCTTTTACTAACTCATCGATAAATTCATCTGAAAACAAAGGATTATTTTCCTTGGGCATCCTCATCCTCCTTATCAAAAGAAATGTCTCCTCGTTACTTATCATTTCCTATTACCAAGATTTAAAACTTTTTACAAAAAAATCATTTACTTTCCCAAGCGACAGGAGTAATATAATCACAGTTTCAATGTCTTAAATCGCTGAAACCAACCGGTACGGGGGAACCAAAAAGCGGATTGATTTTTCAAATCCTAGGGGTGAATCCTTTTATAAGGTAGGGCTACTCAAGGTCCGAATCCGGCAGCTAACCTCGTAAGCGTTTATATGAGAAGGATGGTGGAACTTGTCATGCACAAAAAATAATGTGTCTGCAGGTCTATTTGCTGATGACTTGCAGGCACTTTTTATTTTCCCTTTTTGAAAAATTTTCATATAACAGGGAAATATATTACCTATTCACACTTTTAGGGGATGAGGAAATGTCGATCAAAAGGTTCTTAATTGGACGACCTTTAAAATCACATGAATTAGGAGAACAAAAACTCAATAAAACGAAAGCCTTAGCGATTCTATCTTCCGATGCACTATCGTCGGTGGCCTATGGGCCTGAGCAAATACTCATCGTCTTAATTACGATCGGGGCAGCTGCCTTGTGGTATTCCATTCCAATCGCCGTTGGGGTGTTAATTTTGTTAACCGCCCTCATTTTATCTTATCGGCAAATCATTTTTGCCTATCCCCATGGTGGAGGCGCTTATGTTGTTTCGAAAAATAATCTTGGCGTCAATCCAGGCTTAGTGGCAGGCGGATCCCTTTTAGTCGACTACATCCTAACAGTAGCGGTTAGTGTGTCATCGGGAACAGATGCGATTACATCCGCTTTTCCCGGCTTACATCCTTACAATGTTGAAATTGCGATTGTTTTTGTCTTGTTTATTACCATTTTGAATTTGCGGGGCGTGACCGAGTCGGCTACCATTTTGGCCTATCCCGTTTACTTGTTCGTCCTAGCCTTGTTTATCTTAATCGCTGTCGGCCTTTACCATATTCTTACAGGAGGGGTTGCGCCAGAATTGCACACTTCAATCGGGACACCGGTCGCGGGCATTAGTTTGTTTATTCTGCTTCGGGCTTTTGCTTCAGGAAGTTCTGCCTTAACAGGCGTTGAGGCGATTTCCAATGCGATTCCGAACTTCAAGGATCCGGCCCCTAACAATGCTGCGAAAACCTTAATATTCATGGGCCTGTTGCTCTCGATTTTGTTTTCAGGAATCGTTGTTTTAGCATACTTTTATGGGATTACACCAAAACCTGAGGTAACAGTCGTTTCACAAATTGCCGAGAGTGTATTTGGGCGAAATCTGCTGTACTTCTTCATCCAGGGAACGACTGCGTTAATCTTGATTCTTGCGGCCAACACCGGCTATTCGGCCTTCCCGCTCTTGGCGGTTAATTTAGCTAAAGATAAGTTTATCCCGAGGATGTTTCTCATTCGCGGTGACCGCTTAGGCTATTCGAATGGGATTATCATTCTGGGCATTTCATCGATTCTCTTAATCCTGATTTTCAACGCCCAAACCGAGAGTCTGATCCCGCTTTACGCAGTCGGCGTGTTTATCCCATTTACCTTGGCACAAACTGGGATGATGGTGAAATGGCTCCGTGAAAAACCGGCAGGCTGGATCGGTAAATTTATTGTGAATACATTAGGTGCTTTGATTAGTTTTAGCGTCATGATGATCTTCTTTTTAACAAAATTTTCGCATGTTTGGTCGATTTTAATTTTCTTACCATTGATCATTTTATTGTTTCATCGCATTCGCCGGCACTATGAGGCGGTTGGGGAACAACTGCGGGTCATTAATAGCGAGGAGGCTTTTCCGATCGAAGGGAATGTCATCATTGTTCCAGTGGCAGGGATGACGACGGTCGTCAAGAACTCGCTCAACTATGCCAAATCGCTCTCGCCTGATCAAATTATTGCCGTTTATGTTGCCTTTGAGCGCGACGACGAGCACAAATTCGAAGAAAAGTGGAAGAAATGGCAGCCGGATATCCGCCTTGTCACCCTGCACTCCCATTACCGCAGTATTATTGGTCCATTATCGAAATTTATTGATACGGTCGAACATAAAGCGAGTGAGTCTGATTACCGGGTGACCGTGGTCATTCCGCAATTTATTACGAAGCATAGCTGGGAAAATATCCTCCATAACCAGTCCAGCTTATTGATTCGTTCTTACTTGCTGTATCGCCGCAACGTGATTGTCACGACCGTGCCCTATCATTTACAAAAATAATGTATTTAACGGTCTTCGCTTGCGAGGACCGTTTTCACATGAAAAAGGCCTGCACCAAACCAGTGCAAGCCCCTTCTTTATGTTAAATTGATTCCGTGGTGACTAATGTGGTGTACCAGGTGAATCTCTTTGTTCGGTTTCTTGATTAAATCTCTCATCCTGCAGTTGGGTATTTCCATCCCTCGGGCGTTGACCCGAATACTCTGGATCATCTCTATACCTTTGCCCGTTCTGCTGTTGTAGATCGTGATTGTTATTAGGCGAATTTCCACTTTCGTAGCTTTGGCTATTCAATTGCTGCTGCCTCGGACGATTTTCGTCACCCATCTGGGGCGGAACGTCTTCATTGCGGCTTCCATACTTCTCTGGAATGACATTTTCGCCACCCATGGTCGATAGTGGCTGGTCTTCATTTTCTGTTCTTTTAAACAGAGTGTCATCGCCTTGATAGCCTGCTTCTTCTACATCCGTTGTTTCTGAATAATTCCTAGCCATGTTAGTTACCTCCTTTTTACCTCTTCAAGAATGCTGCTCCATCAATTGTTGCTTCATCCCTAGACATTTAAAAAGGTTTGACTAAACACGCTACTCCATATTTCAACCACCCTCTTCCTGTTGTTAGGCTAGATTCTTCAGTCAGGTTAGCTAATTTGTAACCTTGTTATTGTAGTACCACGAATCGACAAGGCTAAAACCTTTATTTGAAAAAAGATCCCTTTTTTTTCCCCTTTAATAAATCACCCGTCCAGCCTTTTAATTTTAAAAAACCAAACAGGAGAATCGTGGAGATCACGATGGAAATAAGCGCGAGCGGGTAGCCAAAGCGCGCATCCAGTTCCGGCATATGCTTAAAATTCATCCCCCATAATGAGCCAAATGCCATAATCGGTGTAAAAATCGTCGTCATTACCGTTAACGTTTTCATAATTTCATTGCCTCGATGCGAGGAAATGACCTCCTCTAAATTAATCAGCGAGTCCAGTTCATGTTCATATTCATTGAGGAGCACCATGGCTCGATCAATCCGCTTGCAGGTACTCATGAAGGCTTCCCCCTCGCTGATTCCTGGGTAGTTGATTTCATCAATCGCCATTTTTACTTCATTAATGGGAATGAGAAGATTTTTCCAGATTAATAATTCATGGCGGCGCATGTAAACTTGTTCCAGAATCCCCGTGGCATTCCGTTTGCGCACGCTCCAAATCAGCGTCTTCAGCGCCTCCTCAAACTGGTCAATTTCCGCTAACATCCCATTCACCAATTCCCCGAGGATCAGTAAAAAGCCCTCCACCGCATTGTCCATCTTGTCTAACCACAGCTCGGCTTGGTCTAACTCTAAATCGATCGTCACCAATTGCTCTTCCGTTAGAAAAAAATGAAAGATCTTATTGTCGCGTTCGGTGTTTACATTTTGTTGGTAGATGAGGGAGCCTTTGACCACCTTTTCCTGGCTTCCCACTTGCAGACAATTAGTCTTATTTTTTTCCACCTGACCGAGCCATGCTTTGATTGAGTCGTCAAGCTCGATGTCCGGCTGCGGTTGATTGGTAGTCAACGGAAGCCATGTCCATTGATGGGTGCCGTTATTTTTTTTCATATGTATCCCTCCTTAAAAGAAACGGTTTTACATCTACTTCCCCGCTAATGATTGTTATCAAACTTAAGGTTTAGTTGAAAAATGATTGGGGTATTCATAAGAGAAATATCGTAAGGAGGAATGGACATGAATCGAGTCTTAAGTATGAGTTCACTAGTCGCCGTAGGTGTTGGTGCTTCCGCTGCGCTGTGGTTACGAAATAAACCTAATCGCATCAAGGTGGAAAACTTCTTCCGGGATATGAAACGAAAAGTCAAACCAACCGTCTTTGAAAAGGCCGAGGCACTGCCGATTGATAAGGGTGGTAATCCACATCCTCAAGATATAGAGGATAACAAAATGGTCGACGAAGGCGCGATGTATTCAGTCAAATTTTACAATGAAAAAATCCAATAATCATACGATCGGTTGGGGTGTAATTGGCCCCAACCCTTTTCTTGCGGGCGAGGTGAACCAGCTTGTTACTGTTTTTATTTATATACATGGTGATTATTATCGCCGTGATTGAAATTTTTGTGATTTTATTTCGCTTAACCGATTTAAAAAAGGAGGTCTCCCGCTTTCAGGTGATTTCGATGATGACGGGAACCGGGTTTACGACGGGCGAATCCGAGCTCATCCTCGGTCATCCCATCCGCCGCAAACTGGCCACCTTTCTAATACTGTTTGGTGCCTTCTCCCTTGCGGTCATCATTTCCTCGATTAGTCAATTTCTTTCGGAAGACTTGCGCGCGAAGGAAGTGTCGATCGGTGCCGCTTCAGTCTTAGTCGTCCTTATCATTTTAAAGCTGCGCGCCGTTCAGCGCCGCCTGTCCCAAGTCTTTCAGCGAAAAATAAAGCCCCATATGCAGCTAGCCGATTTGCCGGTCCGGGACGTCTTTTTGAAAAATAAAGAGGATTGTCTGCTCAGTTTGCCTATTTACCAAGATTCTTCCCTTACTGGTGTTTGTTTAAAACAGGCTGTGCCCGAGCATGCCGACATGGTAGTCTTATTTATCCAACGAGGTGATGTCAGAATCCGAAAAAATCTTTATTCGACACCGCTGCATGAGGGGGATCGGGTATTGCTGTATGGCGCGGAGACAGCGATCTTCAAGCTGTTTGGGGAGGATATTGAAGTGATGAGGGAGAGACTAAAGGAAGATTAAGCCCTGCCCAATGAAATGCTTTAAGGTCTTCGAAAATGATCGCTCGTTTTATCATTAAGACCGCCTATTGAAGACCGTTTCACCGCTTACTTTGCTCGTTTTGTCTTTAAGACCGCTTATTGAAGACCGTTCCACCGCTTACTTTGCTCGTTTTGTCTTTAAGACCGCTTATTGAAGACCGTTTCACCGCTTTCTTTGCTCGTTTTGTCTTTAAGCCCGCTTATTGAAGACCGTTCCACCGCTTACTTTGCTCATTTTGTCTTTAAGAACGCAGCCACAACTTCCCTTATTACCATACTCCCTCTCCCCATAAACAAAAGGCCCCTCTAACAGAGGCCTTTGTTAGCTTTTTTCCACTTCTAAATAGGCGATGCGGTACCCGTCTGCTTCCTGGACCCTGAACACATAGCCCTCTGCTTCGACCTCTGCACCTGCAGCTACCTCCGCTCTGGCCTCTTGTGTCAAAAACCAGCCGCCAACCGTATCGACATCTTCTGCGAACAAATGAGTCCCGAGCAAGTCATTTAAATCCTCCACTAATACCTTGGCGTCGATGATATAATGGTTGTCCGAGAGAGTCCGAATATCGGCCACTTCATCCCCATCAAATTCGTCGCGGACTTCGCCAATGATTTCCTCAATGATGTCTTCAACCGTTACTAATCCCGAGGTGCCGCCGTATTCATCAAGGAGAATCGCCATATGGATGCGCTCGGTCTGCATCTTAATCAGCAAATCATGAATCGGAATCGTTTCAATTACCGTGATGACCGGCTGGAGATAAGACTCCACGTCCCATGCCGTATCAACGCCCCGATTCATCATCCTCGAGGTTAGCACCATTTTCACATTGATCATACCAATAATGTGATCCTTATCGCCGTCACAGACCGGGTAACGAGTGAACTTATCCGTCTTGAGCTTTTGGACCACCTGCTGGCGCGTATCGTCAACGGAAATACAGGACATTTCCGTACGGGGCACCATAATTTCTTTGGCAACGCGCTCATCAAATTCAAAAATATTATCCACGTACCGCCATTCATTTTGATTGATTTCACCGCTTCGGTAGCTTTCAGCCAGGAGAATCCGCAGTTCCTCTTCCGAGTGGGCGGCTTCATGTTCGGAGGCCGGCTTTAAGCCAAACAGTCCTGATAGCAGCCGGGCCGAATGGTTTAAGGCCCAAATAAAAGGAAACATGATTTTATAAAACCAAATAATCGGTTTCGCAAACAATAAAGCAATCTGTTCCGATTTTTGAATCGCCACCGTTTTTGGGGCTAATTCCCCTGCCACCACATGAATAAAGGTCACAACCACAAAGGCGAGCACAAATGATAAAAAATGGGTAACTGTTTCATTTAAATGGAGTGCCTTTAACAAGGGATGAAACAGTTTTTCAACCGTAGGTTCGCCCAGCCAGCCTAGTCCCAGTGCCGTTACGGTGATGCCGAGTTGACAGGCGGACAGGTATTCATCCAGGTGGGTGACAACCTGTTTAGCGGCCACCGCGCTCTTCTTCCCTTCGACGATCAATTGTTCAATTCGCGATTGTCTTACCTTGACGATGGCAAATTCAATCGCCACAAAGAAGCCCGTGAAGATAATCAATAAAGCAATCGCAAATAAGTTCATCAGCAGCATCTAACCTGCACCTCCCTTAAAAAATAACAATCCGAAATCACCTGAGGATTTCGGATTGTCAAAGTCAAAACCTATAAACGATTATTTTCCTCGTCTAATTTATCATCTAGTTTTCGTAAATATTTTTTCGCAAAATCGGTACCGCCGAGACCAAAGGCTAAGCCGAATGCCAGCGCCAGGCCGCCTAAAACAAGAATGAAGGCAGCATTGACGATTGAATGAGCCACACCAAGCTGATCTAAGGCCATAAACACGGTAATGGCAAAAATGGTATATTTAGCAATTGCGGCAAGCGTGCGAGAGTAGTTGTGCTTGACCACATTCTGTAAAATTCGCTCGATCAGATGGCCTAAATATAAACCAATTCCTAAAATCAAAATCGCCGCTAACAGCATTGGCAAGTAAGCAATAACAGCGGTTGCTAATGTAACTAAGAAGTTTAAATGAACAATTTGCAAGGCTTCTACTGCAAAAAGTAAAATCACGATAATTTTAGCCAGCATACCAACCAGCTGGGACAATGTATATTTCGATTTATCCGGTGTTGCCGCGCCAATTCCGATTTGTTGGAAGACGGTATCAAAGCGCAGACGCCATAGCATTTGTGCGACCATCCGCTCGACCCATTTACCAAGCCAAATCCCTACTAACATCAAGACCACTGCCACCGCAATGTTCGGGATTAACGTAAGAATCTTGTTTAGCATCGCAATCGCCGGTTCAGAGATGCCTTTTAAGTCTAATTTTTCTAAAGCAGTAATGATGGTTGGAATAAGGATGAAGATAAACACGATGTTTCCAATGATGCCTGAAAGATTCGCTTCTTCTCCATTCTTTACCAATCCAATGCGCTGGCCAAGGCTGTCGGCCCCTAAACTTTTTAAAAGGTTCGTTAAAATGTCACGAACGATTTTAGCCACTAACCAGCCGATGAAGACGATCAAGGCTGCGGCAAATAATTTAGGAATAAACGCTAGAATCGCAGTAAGTGCGTGCGAGAATGGTTCAGAAATCCCTTCAATTTGTAAGGCGCCCAATACTCCAGGTAAAAATAACAACAAGACGAAATAGAAGATAGCTTGGGCGATTCTGTCCACTTTCGTAAGGGCTTCTAGTTCCGTTTTGGCCATTTTCCATTTAACCAGCTTGTGTTCTAAATGGAACATGCCGGCTGCTTTTTTAAAGAGAAGACGAAGTAAAATAGCTGCTACCCATGCAAAAAGTAGAATTAATGCTGCTTTTAATAAATGCGGAATCGCTGCGGTCATCGTTGTCACCATCGCCACAAGCGGGGAGGCAATAAAACTTAGATGCAGCATATTGAAAAATATGATCCAGACAACAACGAGTAACGTATAGTAAACTACTTTTCCAATGATGTGCTCGGATGAGGTTTTTCTTTTTCCAACGTTTGAAAACAGTTTATTATCGAGATTTGTTTTCTTTAATCCTGCCTCTACGGCCCTGCCAATCATTTTGGCCACCAGCCAGCCTACTAATAAGACAAGAAGCGCCAATAGTAAGTGGGGAATTTGGTCCGTGTATATGTACCATCCAGACATCATGCTTCTTAGGTTCATGTAACATCTCTCCTTTTCTTATTTAGTTCGGTAGGTGGTATACCCTGACAGCCTGTTTTTAAACCTGGCAGCCTTTTTAAAAATGGGTTGTTGATTTGCGCTCCAGGCGCTTCGCTTTCCGCGGGCGTGCCGGGGAGCCTCCTCGGCGCGTACCGCGCCTGTGGGGTCTCCCCTGCCCCGTACTCCCGCAGGAGTCTTCGCGCCTTCCGCTCCAATCAACGTGCTAAAAAATCAACATTAACATGGAACACAGCTTTAATAAAAAATGGTTTCACATCCGTTTTCCATGGGAATATACACAACAATCGAACACAAAAGGAGGAAACGAAGTGAATAAGAAACCATTGACCGCCCTCGGAATGGCAGCGTTACTCACTTTTGGCGGATTAGCCGGATGCGGTGACGGAGTCGATCAAGATAATGGCATAAGCGATGGCGAGAAAAAGGATGCCGTCGATACCGATACAAAAAAAGAAGCCGATGGCGCTTTTAAGGAAACAAAGGATAATCTTAAATCTATTAAGAATGATGTAGAGAAAGAATTGAAAAAAGAAGGCGTCGGTGATGGTGTTGATCAAGATAACGGCATCAGTGACGGTGAAAAGAAAGATGAATTAGATAATTAATAGGAGGTTTACAACTCGGACACATAGGGTAGTAAACTAATAGAACCAAATACCATATCAAGGAGGTAATGAAACATGAATAAGGATGAAGTAAAAGGCGGCTTTGATCAGGTAAAAGGTGAAGCAAAGGATCAATGGGGTAAAGCAACAGATGACCCTTCCACTCGAGCAGAGGGTAAATTTGATAAAGTGAAGGGTAAAGTAAAAGAAGAAATCGGTGAATTAAAGGAATCGTTATCTGATAAGTAATCTTCGGGGTCGTCCCGTTGATATATATGGATGTATATCGTAAAAAAGAAGAGGCTCCCCCCGCCTCTTCTTTTTATATTGAATTCTAGCGCAAGCTGCTCCCCTACAACGAGCACTTGCGCTTTTCTTATATAATGACCCCTTTGATAAACCAGTTTTAGCCATAGCCAAAGCTTATTGAAGTTTATTATTCTCCCGTTTACTGACACAGACCAACCACTTTCCCCAAAGCGGCTGGCCTTATTATAATTATTTCCCTGGGAAATAATTTCTTTCCAGACATTACTGTAAGTTGTTCAGAAAGTCGAGCGCGATATTTGGTGCAATTCCGAAAAGAATGGAACCGACTACCGTCACAAGTAAGACGACCACGATGCCAAATGGAATGTTCAGCTTGCGCTCGTCCGCTGCCGGACGGAAGAACATTTGCGTCATCACACCGAAATAGTAGAAATATGAGACAACAGTGGTTGCAATCATGATTGCTGCCAGCACATAGTGCGGTGTACCGTAAAAGGCACCGACAAAGATGTTCAGTTTACCGATGAAGCCAGCCGTTCCCGGGAAGCCTGCTAAGGAAACGAGTAAAATTCCCAATAGGACGGCGAGAACCGGCGAGCGGCGGTAAAGACCAGCAAAGTCAGCAATTTTGGTAGAACCAGATTGCTCCGTCACCACTTGGATGATCGCAAACGCGCCAAGGTTCATTAACATGTACGCCAGCAGGTAGAACCAGATGGAATACAGCATGTTCGAGCTAAGCGATGTTAGTGCCACGAGCACGTAACCGGCATGGGCGATACTCGAGTAGGCGAACATCCGTTTAATATCCGTTTGTTTCAAGGCAATGACGTTCCCAATAATCATGGTAACGGCGGCAATGAAGGCCAAGTAATCCTGCATTTGGAACAGGATGCCCTTACCGCCGGCAGTTGGCGCCGCATTGTAAAAGACCGAAATCAGGATGCGGAGCACGATCACGAAACCAGCTGTTTTCGAAATGACACTTAAAAAGGCCGTTACCGGTGTTGGTGCCCCTTGGTAGACATCCGGCGCCCACATATGGAACGGAGCGGATGCCAATTTAAACGATAACCCGACAAAAATCATTAAGAACGCTAAGCCCAACAAGTAGGCCTGCTGCCCGTCGGTGACGGCTGCCAAGCTGCTTGCAATCGCATATAGGTTGGTTGTGCCGGTTAAACCGTACACATAGCTCATCCCAAACAACGTAATCGCCGTAGAAATGCCGCCGTTGATGACGTATTTCATTGCAGCTTCGTTCGTTTGGCGGTTGTGCTTGCGAATCCCTACTAAAATATAGGAAGAGACCGTCAACAATTCTAATCCGATAAATAACGTGATCAAATCGCCGCTCGATGTCATCACCATGGCACCGAGTAAAGCAGTTAAGAATAAATAATAAAACTCACCTTGATAGTCTTCCATGCCTTCCTTCGCCTCATTGCTGACGGCTAAAAACATGACAAGCGCAGCACCGGACATGAGGATCAGTTTAAAGGCTTTTCCAAACGCATCAAGGGTAAAGCTATCCTCGAGAATGGAAACAGACCCGGTTGTGTTTAGCAGACTGGCGACGGATATAATCGCGGCCAGTATCCCGGCAATCCCAATCCAGCCAAGCACGCGGCGGTCGACTTTTTTCGGTAAAAATAAATCTAGTAATGTTAGGAGTGCAGCCACACAAAGGATGATGAATTCCGGTGTCATGGCACTCCATTCAAATGATTTCAATGTCTCTAAGTCCATCCTTCATCACCCTCCTAACCCTATCATGATTGTTTCAAGTGTAGTTTGCAGTGGAGAGCTAAGAACACTCGGGATAACACCAATTAACACGATTAATACCATTAGTACAATGACTGGGACAAACTCGATTCCTTTCAGGTCAACCACGCCCGTAAATTCACGATGCGACTTACCGTAGGTGATCCCTAGGACGGCGCGCAGGATGTACGCTGCTGTCAGGATAATGCCGAGTGTACCCACTGCTGCAACCCACGGAAGTTCCTTGAACAAGCCAAGGAAGGCCATGAATTCGCTGACGAACCCGGACATGCCTGGCAGTCCAAGTGACGCCATCCCGGCAGCAAGTAAAAAGCCTGCGGCAATTGGCATCCCTTTTGCCATTCCACCCAGATTTTCCATAAGCGATGTATCGGTCCGTTCGTATAGAATCCCAACAAGGAAGAACAAGAGTGCCGAGATTAAACCATGGGAAATCACTTGGAAAATAGCTCCTTGTACGCCCGCCTCGTTCATGGCGGCAAGTCCGATTAGCACGATGCCCATATGGGAAATCGATGAATAAGCCAGCACCATTTTAAAATCAGTTTGAATGAATGCTAGAAAGGCTCCGTACAGAAGGTTGACGACTCCAAGAATCGCAATAAGCGTTGCCAATTTTGCAAATTGTTCTGGGAAAATTCCCATTCCAAAGCGAATTAATCCGTACGCGCCAATTTTTAATAGAATCCCAGAGTGAATCATTACCACTGATGGCGGTGCCTGCACGTGAACTTTTAACATCCAGCTGTGCAATGGGAAAATAGGTAATTTGACGCCGAACGCAATCAATAATCCAATAAATAAACCAAGCTTCAAGTCACCCGACAATGGTGCACTAGGGTCGGCGAGCATTTGTTTCAGTAAATCAATGTTCGTTGTGCCTGTTTTTGCAAATAATATCATAATGACAATCAGCAGCACGGCTGAGCCTAAGCCATTATAAATCAAGAAGCTGTATGCCGCCTTCTCTTTTTCAAAATAGCCCCATTTTCCGATTAAGAAGAAGGTTGGAATAAGGGTGATTTCGAAAAAGATGAAGAACAAAATTAAGTTTTCAGCGGTAAACACGCCGAGCATGCCTATTTCTAAAAGAAGGAATAGCATGAAATAGCCTTTCCATTCTTTTTTCACAAACCGTGCGGCGGCAATCGCTGAAAGGAAAGCCACTACGGCCGTTAGGACAACGAGCAAGAGTTGAAAGCCGCTCAAGGCGAGTTCATAGTTGACCGCAAAGAAAGGAGCATCATTCAAGCCGCGGAATTGAATCCAGTTGACAGAGACGGAAAAGTCAGCCAAGTCCTTGCCCCAAAGAAAATGGAGATAGGCGGCCAGTGCCAGCAATAACGCCGGCAGTGTCGCAAGAATGCCAACCACTTTTATGGCTTTTTCAACTTGTTTTGGCATAAGCGCCAAAACGATAATTCCTAGTAAAGGGGAGAAGACTAGGATTGAAAGCACAGCAGATAAATTCATCGTAAGTACCCCCCTGTTAACGCAAAGATGACGGCGAGTACTGCCAGGCCGATGAAGGCGACTGCGCCATAAGTTTGAACTTGACCGGATTGCATTTTTGAACCCGCTGTGCCAAGTCCTTGAACTATTCCAACCACGCCTTTGACAAGTCCTTCCACCACGAAGACATCAATGAACCGCAGGAAGTAGCTGATGCCTTTGGTGACGGCTACGACGGTCATTTGATAAAACTCATCGACGTAATATTTATTCAGTAAAATCGTATGCAGTGTATCCCCTGTACCGCTTAACCAGTTGCGGGCAAGTGACCGCTTGTAATACATCAAGTAGGCTAGGTAAATGCCTGCTAAGGAAACTACGGTAGCCGCAATCATAATCCAGATTGGGCCTTCGATGTGGCCATGTCCGAGCGCCTCGTGGCCATCAACAAGCCAGTCGCCAAAAACGGAAGCCCATGGCGTATTCACATAACCTGCGACGATCGCAAGCACGCCGAGGACAATCATCGGCCCCGTCATGTTAGATGGCGACTCGTGTACATTTCTTTGACTGCCGCGTGCCTCACCGGTAAATACCATGAAGAACAAGCGGAACATATAGAATGCGGTCATGAAGGCCGCCGCAAGGGCTAACAAGAAGAGGATTGGATGTCCGCCTTCCCATGCCGCTACTAAAATTTCATCTTTACTAAAGAAACCAGATAACCCCGGTACACCGCTGATGGCGAGTGTTCCAATTAAAAATAATGGCGCGGTTAGTTTTAATTTTTTCCAAAGCCCGCCCATTTCCTCAATATTCTGCGTGTGGGCCGCATGGATGACAGAACCAGCTGCTAAGAAGAGCAGGGCCTTGAAGAAGGCATGCGTCATCAAGTGGAATACACCCGCCACATAGCCGGCAGAACCGAGGGCAAGCATCATGTAGCCCAGTTGTGAAACGGTTGAGTAGGCAAGTACTCGTTTAATATCGGTTTGCACGAGACCAATGCTCGCCGCAAAAATCGCTGTAAATCCGCCAATTGTGGCGATGGTCAGCAATGCGGTTTGACTTGCTTGGAATAGTGGAAACAGTGCAGCCACTAAGTAAACCCCTGCAGCAACCATGGTCGCAGCGTGGATGAGAGCCGAAACAGGTGTCGGACCTTCCATCGCATCTGGAAGCCAGGTGTGGAGCGGGAATTGACCAGATTTGCCGACAGCTCCGATAAAAATTAAAATCGCCGTTAACGTAATCATGGTTGGTGATATCTCGCCGGCATCCACCGCCTGGAAGATTTCACTATATTCGAAGGTTTTGGTTTCCCAAAAAAGCAGGATCATGCCGATGAATAGACCGACATCCCCGATCCGCGTCATGATGAACGCCTTTTTTGCCGCCGCCTTCGCTTCGTCTTTGTAAAAGTAAAAGCCGATTAGTAAGAAGGAACCAACACCAACAAGCTCCCAGAAGATATAGGTTTGCAGAAGGTTTGGCGAGATAACTAGCCCAAGCATTGCAAACGTAAATAATCCTAAATAGGCATAGAATACTCCGAAACGCTCGTCTCCATGCATGTACCCTTTCGAGTAGGTATGTACCAAGAAACTTACGAGCGATACGATAAACAGCATTAATGCATTTAATTGATTGACTTCAAAGCCCGCTGTAAGATGCAAATCCCCTATCGTGAGCCAGTCAAATTTCGTGACGTAGGTCGGCTCTGAAAAGCGCTCGATTAATACCAAAATTGAATAGATGAGCGAGGCCAGCGTGAACAGAATTCCCACAAACGCACTCGCCTCCTTCAGTCGCTTACCGAATAGAAGAAGGATCAAAAACGATAATAGCGGGAAAAGCGGTATAAGCCATGCATTTTCCATCATTATCACTATCCCCTTTTCGGGCGGCGGCCGCATGCCGGTTTAGTCGCGGCAGACCGCACACCCGAATTTTGTGTGTCGATTTGGTGCCTGACACCAATCATGGACACCCTGCCCCATTTGTCCGCCTGGAATGGACACTCCCGTTTATCGGGTGATGTCCGTCTGACGTGGACAAATAGGGCTGAATTGTCTTTTGATGGTGCCTGACACCCAATGGTTTTCTATGTTTGATTTAATGTTTCAATGTGTCCATGTCATCGATATTGACGGTTTTCTTGTTACGGTATAGGGCTATCATGATGGCCAAGCCAATCGCTGCTTCTGCTGCGGCGACGCTGATGGCAAACAGGGCAAAGATTTGACCTGTAATCGATGGAGCCATCCCGTATTTACTGAAGGTCACTAAGTTAATATTGACGGCATTCAGCATTAATTCGATTGAAATAAGGACGATGACAGTGTTCTTTTTCGTCAATGCGCCGTATAAACCGATGCAAAATAAGATCAATGCCAGGGCCAGGAAGGCTGAAGCGGGAACTGAACTCATTCCTTATCCGCCTCCTTCTTCTTATCATTTTTTGCTAAGATAATCGAACCAACAAGGGCTACTAATAGTAACACCGAGGTTAATTCAAATGGAATGATATATTTCGAGTATAGGGCTTCCCCAATTTGGAGCGTATTGTTTTCATGCAGCTTAGTTGGAACTTGTTCAATATTGAAATTGTAGATGCCAATGTAAACTGCAAAGGCAAAGCCGACGATCCCTAAAAACAAAAGGATTTTTCGCCACTTGCCTGTTTTCGCTTCACCTTCACCTTCATCATCATGTTTGGTTAACATGATCCCAAACAGCATGATGATGGTGATAGAGCCTGAATAAATCAAGATTTGTACGACCGCTACAAATTCTGCCGATAGCAGGACATAAATGCCGGCAATCGCTACAAATGTGAAGATTAGAGCTACGACCATATGCACGACTTTCGAAAGGTTCAATAACAGCACGCCGCCGATTATCGCCACAAGTGCGAGGCCCATAAAAGCGAGAAATTCGCCTGATAATATCATGCTTTATTCACCTGCCGTATGTTTTCATCGTTTTCATCCAGCCATTCGAGGTTTTTAAATAACATGTCACGGCTGTATTCTGCGAGTTCAAAGTTATTGGTCATGATGATGGCTTCGGTAGGACAAACCTCCGTACATAGATCACAAAGGATACAAATCTCAAAGTTGATATCATAAGTGTCAATGATTTTCCCTTTTTTCGTTGGATCCGGATGCTTCTTACCCGTTAATTGAATACAATCAGTCGGGCAAATATTCGCACATTGATTACACACAATACACTTTTCCGGATAAAACTTCTGAATCCCGCGGAAGCGGTCTGGCAGCGGAAGCGGCTCGTTTGGATAATCATACGTGACCTTCTCGCGCGATAATTGTTTAAGGGTATATTTCAAGCCTTTAAATACTCCAAGCACGTTTTTCACCCCTTTGCACAGTTTGAAGATAGTTTTGGGTGTCAGGCACCATTCCTAGCACCTCTACAGTGAAAAAGTAGTTTATGGTGTCAGGCACCATTTCGACCACTGTCACAGTGAAAAGGCAGTCATTGGTGTCAGGCACCATCTTATATGCTTTAAAAGAATAATGATTTGATTAAGGCGGTTAGGAATATGTTTGCTAATGCGATTGGCAAGAGTACCTTCCAGCCGAATTCCATGAGTTTGTCTGCACGGAATCGTGGGAGTGTTGCCCGCAGCCAGATATAAACAAACACAACCAAACTGAATTTAAGTGAAAACCATACAGCCCCAGGAATAAAGCTGAGGAATCCAAAAGGCGCTAACCAACCACCTAGGAAAATGACGGTAATCAAGGCTGACATTGCAAATAAATACACATATTCTGCGAGCATAAAGAAGGCCCAGCGGAATCCGGAATATTCAACGTGATAGCCTGCAACAAGTTCATTTTCTGACTCTGGTAGGTCAAATGGTGTCCGGTTTAATTCTGCAATAGATGCAATGAAAAAGACGACAAACGCGATTGGCTGTAGAAGAATGAACCAGCCGTGCCTCTGTGCTGCCACGATTTCATTTAGATTTAAGCTGCCTGATAAAAGAATCACGCCTAATACGGACATAACAAGCGGGATTTCATAGGAAATCATCTGAGCCGAGGCCCGCATGCCTCCTAAAAGAGCGTACTTGTTATTGGATGCCCAGCCGCCAAGCAGCATGCCGAACGTGGTTAAACCAGAAACGGCGATATAGTATAGTAATCCAACGCCGATATCGGCAAATTGAAATTTGTCCGTGAACGGCATGGTTGCCAGCACCATAAACGACGGCGCAAAGGCAATAACCGGTGCAATAATAAATAATGGCTTGTCAACTGCCTTCGGTATAATGTCCTCTTTTAGTAACAGCTTGAGGACGTCCGCGACCGTTTGCAAGAGCCCCCATTTTCCGCCCACTTGGTTCGGGCCATGGCGAAGCTGCATATACCCCAAGACTTTCCGCTCTGCTAAGATCCCGTAGGTAACGAAGCCTAATACGATTAAAAGCAAGACAGCACCGAGTAAAAAGAAAATCCCAAAGTTAGCCCAACCAGGACTTGACTGCAGCAATTCTTCTATCATTAGCCGTCAACCTCCCCAAGGACAATATCAACTGCCCCTAAAATAGCAATCATGTTGGCAATATTTTCACCCACTAATAGTTTTGGGAGAATTTGCAGGTTATAGAAGGATGGTCTTCTAAACTTTAAGCGATATGGTTCTTTTTTTCCATCGCTGGCAATATAGCAGCCTATTTCTCCGCGGGGTGACTCAATTCTGACAAACGCTTCCCCTTTAGGCGCCTTAATGATTTTCGGCACTTTAGCAAGAATATCTCCTTCAGAAGGAAATTGTTCAGCCGCCTGCTCTAGGATTTTTAACGATTCACTAATCTCAGCAAGACGAAGGTTATAGCGTGCCAAGCAATCCCCATCCTCTGATGTTGGAACATCAAAGTCAAAACGGTTGTAAATGCAGTAAGGTTCGTCCTTACGAAGATCCCATTTTACACCGGTGCTGCGAAGATTTGGTCCACTAAGTGAATATTGGATGGCCTCTTCTTTTGTATATTTACCGATCCCTTTTACACGGTCTAAAAAGATTTCATTTCCGCTGACAAGCTCGTGATAACCCTTAAGCTGACCGCGCATATATGGGACAAACTCTTTCACTTTTTCAATCCAGCCCTCAGGAGCATCCCACTTCACACCGCCGACACGCATATAGTTGAAGGTCAAGCGCGCACCTGACAGCTCGTTCAGCATGTTGATAATCATTTCCCGATCACGGAAGGCATAGATAAACGGACTAGTGGCCCCAAGGTCAAGGATGTATGTCCCCCATGCAACCAGATGGCTGGCAATTCGGTTCAATTCCATGGCAATAATGCGGAGAAAGTCGGCTCGTTCAGGAACCTCAATTCCCATCATCGTTTCGACCGCATGACAAATGACATAATTATTCGTCATGGAAGATAAATAATCCATTCGATCCGTATAAGGGATAATTTGCGTATATTGCAGGTTCTCAGCCAATTTTTCCGTTCCACGGTGTAAATACCCGATCACCGGCTTTGCTTCGGTAATGATTTCCCCATCTATTTTAACGACTAGGCGGAACACTCCGTGCGTACTTGGATGCTGAGGACCGACGTTTAGTATCATTTCTTCTGTTCTGATCACTCTCTACACCTCCACATCGTAAGGCTCATAATCTTTGCGCAGTGGATAACCAACCCATTCCTCGCCAAGCAGGATACGGCGTAAGTCCGGATGTCCCGTAAACTTAATCCCTAGTAAATCATAGGCTTCACATTCAGGCCATTCTGCACCTGCCCAAAGAGGCTGTACGGACTCGATGGTTGGTTCTTCACGGTCAATCTTTACTTTTAACGCAACAGATTGGCGGTTTTTGTATGAGAACAAGTGAACATAAATTTCCATATGTGTTTCAAAGTCGGTTCCATGAAGCTCTGATAAATAATCAAATCCTAGCAGCTCATTGTACTTTAAAAATTGAGCCAATTTATAATATGTATCACGCTTCGCCACGAGTGTTGGAACATCCTTAGAAAGTTTATTAATATAAGAATCTTCTAAAACATCAGAGCCTAGGTTTTCTTCAATGACTTTTACATATTTATCTAAGTATGGCTGGTTGACGGATGGTTTACTTTCCGCTGCTTGGGCTGCCGTGTCGACCGCTTTACCTCCGGCAGCTGCTTTCGCTTTGGCTGCTGCCGCTGCTTTCGCCTTCGCTTTGGCCGCTGCGATTGCTTTGGCCTTTTCGTCATCACCTGCAGCTCCCTCAGTTCCTGCTGCTTTCGCCTTTGCGGCGGCGGCTGCCTTTGCCTTCGCTGCCGCGGCTGCTTTTGCTTTCGCCGCTGCGGCCGCCTTTGCTTTGGCATCATCCCCGGCTGGCTCTTCCGCTGGTGTTTCTTCCGCTGGTGCTGCGCCGCCCGCTAGCTCCATTGCTTTGCGTTTTGCTGCTGCTGCCGCTTTTGCTTTCGCCACTGCGGCGGCTTTTTTCTTCGCGAGGTCGTCGGCTTCATTTGCAGGGGCTGGCTCTTCCGCTGGATTTTCCTCCGCTGGTGCTACGCCGCCTGCCAGTTCCATTGCCTTACGTTTTGCTGCTGCTGCCGCTTTTGCTTTCGCCACTGCAGCGGCTTTTTTCTTCGCCAGGTCGTCGGCTTCATTTGCAGGGGCTGGATTTTCCGCTGGATTTTCTTCCGCTGGTGCTACGCCGCCTGCCAGCTCCATTGCCTTACGTTTTGCTGCTGCTGCCGCTTTTGCTTTCGCCACTGCAGCGGCTTTTTTCTTCGCGAGGTCGTCGGCTTCATTTGCAGGGGCTGGATTTTCCTCCGCTGGCGCTGTGCCGCCTGCCAGCTCCATTGCCTTACGTTTTGCTGCTGCTGCCGCTTTTGCCTTGGCCACTGCGGCGGCCTTCTTCTTCGCAAGATCATCAGCTTCGTTTGTGGAGCTTTCGACCGGTGGAGTCTCAGCTGGTTCCGAACTCACTGGTGCTTCAACAGCAGGTTCCTCCTCGTCAGTGATTCCTTCGCGTTTCTTTTTCGCTAACGCCGCCGCCTTCGCTTTTGCCGCTGCGGCTGCCTTTTTCTTCGCTAAGTCATCGGCATTACTAGAGCCTGCGGAATCCGTCACTGGGGCTTGCGCTGGAGCATCCTCCCCCACCGATTTTGACGCAGGTGCTGCTGCTTCAGTTTCGCCATTTTCCTTGGCTTTACGCTTCGCAAGTGCAGCCACCTTTGCCTTTTCAGCTGCCTCTTTCTTTAATTGATCGAGATTTTTCTCCCCGCTCATCGGTTAGATCACCTTCTTCCCAGTCTTCGCTTCATAACGAATTTTTTCCTTTAACTTATTGATTCCATAAATTAAAGCGGCTGGGTTAGGAGGGCATCCTGGTATGTATACATCCACTGGAACAATCTGATCGACACCTTTAACAACGGAATACGATTTTACATACGGCCCACCTGCAGTTGCACAAGAACCCATCGCAATGACCCACTTCGGTTCAGGCATTTGATCATATAAACGGCGTAAGATTGGTGCCATTTTCTTCGTCACTGTACCTGACACAATCATACAATCTGATTGCCTTGGGGAAGTCCGGAAAAACGACCCAAAACGGTCCAAGTCATAGTTCGCCCCACCTACACCCATCATTTCAATCGCACAACAAGCCAGACCAAATGTCATTGGGTAGATCGAACTGCTTCGAGCCCAAGCTTTAATTTGCTCCAGCGTAGTCATAAATACATTTCTTTGTAACTCTTCCATTTCCTTTGGTGAAATATCCTCTAATTTTAAATCCATCGTAGCACCTTCTTCTTCCAAGCATAGACTAGGCCCAATAATAGCATCGCCACAAAAATTAACATTTCAACGAGCGCAAAAATTCCTAGTTTATCATAGGCAACCGCCCATGGATATAAAAATACGGTTTCCACATCAAAAATAACAAACATCAGGGCAAAAATATAATAGCGGACATTGAACTGTACACGAGAATCGTGAAATGGATCAATCCCGCTTTCATATGTGGTATTCTTCGCATCACTCGGTTTTGATGGACGCAGAAGTTTTCCCAAATATAACGCAACCACAGGCAGCAGCACCCCAAGACATAGGAACGCAAAAACTATCAGATAATTATTCTGATATACATTTAAAAGTTCCATGTCTATCCCCTCCAATGTTGTAAATTTTCATACTAATGAAACTTGTAACCGAATTCATTATAGCATTGTTACAAACCTGTGTCGACAAGCCAATTCTATAAAAATTTGGAATTCTCTTACGGTAAAAGTTAACCGTTTTTGGGTTCTTGAGAGCTTGGTAACAAACAAGACTATTAATCGAAAATAATTTCTAATTAGGAATCTGGCAAGGTGGATCTGACACCCTTTAAAGTGACTGGTTTGAAAAAATGGATATGCTATTAAAATTCGACAACACTCTCTAGTTAACCTCATTTTTTGCAGCTTGTCTGTGAGAATTGTTAAAAAATGTTCACCGAATTTGCAAATTTCACCATAATGGGCCACATTGCCAAAGGGCTATCCTAATCACCTTGTTAAACAAGCCATTGCAACCCCTTTCCCCTATCATCATATGGCTTAACCGCTGTTAACATGCAATTTTTAAAAAAACTAGTCCTTTGCTCCCAGCCCGCCGCAAACACAAAAAACCCCTCCAGTACATCTGGAGAGGTATTTAAATTAATGTAATTTTCTTTCCGATACGGCGAGGCGATTGATGGCACGCTGCAACGCAAGCTCAGCACGTCTGAAATCGATATGTTCAACTTGCTGCTCTTTCATACGCTGCTCGGCACGTTCCTTCGCTCTAAGGGCACGTTCTACATCAATTTCAGATGCTATCTCAGCCGATTGGGCAAGAATCGTTACTTCTTCAGGACGAACTTCTAAAAATCCACCACTAACAGCGATAAATTCCGTATTTCCTTCCTTCTTGAGACGAACCGCACCAATTGCAAGCGGAGCAACCATCGGAATGTGACCAGGTAAAATTCCCAGCTCACCACTCTGAGCTTTGGTACTAACCATTTCCACATCTGATTCATACACCGGGCCATCGGGAGTAACAACACTGACTTTAATCGTCTTCATTTTTTACCCTCCTAAGAAGCCTTAGGCTTCAACACCCATGCGTTTTGCGGCCTCAACCACATCTTCGATACGTCCAACAAGACGGAACGCATCCTCTGGAAGATGATCATATTTTCCTTCAAGGATCTCTTTAAATCCTTTTACTGTTTCTTTTACAGGTACATATGAACCTGGCTGACCAGTAAACTGCTCGGCCACGTGGAAGTTTTGTGATAAGAAGTTTTGGATACGACGCGCACGAAGTACGACTAACTTATCATCATCAGAAAGTTCGTCCATACCAAGAATGGCGATGATATCCTGTAACTCACGATATTTTTGTAGAGTCGATTGAACTTGACGGGCAACCTCATAGTGCTCTTCACCGACAATGTCAGGTGACAAGGCACGAGAAGTCGAAGCAAGTGGATCCACCGCAGGGTAGATACCCATTTCAGAAAGCTTACGCTCAAGGTTCGTTGTCGAATCTAAGTGAGCGAATGTAGTAGCCGGAGCCGGGTCTGTATAGTCATCGGCTGGTACATAAATCGCTTGGATCGATGTAACGGAACCTTTATTGGTAGAGGTAATCCGCTCTTCCAATTTACCCATTTCAGTAGCAAGCGTTGGCTGGTAACCTACCGCAGATGGCATACGGCCAAGTAGGGCAGAAACCTCAGAACCTGCCTGCGTGAAACGGAAGATATTATCAATGAACAATAACACGTCTTGTCCTTGTTCATCACGGAAATATTCAGCCATGGTTAAACCAGTCAAGGCAACACGCATACGAGCACCTGGCGGTTCATTCATTTGTCCGAATACCATCGCTGTTTGCTTAATAACGCCAGAATCTGTCATTTCGTGGTAAAGGTCATTTCCTTCACGCGTACGTTCACCAACACCGGCGAAAACAGAAATACCGCTATGCTCTTGAGCGATGTTATTAATTAATTCCTGGATTAAAACGGTTTTACCTACACCGGCACCACCGAATAAACCGATCTTACCACCTTTAATATATGGGGCAAGCAAGTCTACTACTTTAATACCAGTTTCAAGAATTTCTACTTCTGTAGAAAGCTCTTCAAATGATGGTGCTTCACGGTGAATAGAATCACGGCGTGCACTTTGTGGTACATCTTCTTTCAAGTCAATGGCTTCACCTAATACGTTAAATACACGGCCAAGTGTTACATCCCCAACCGGAACAGAAATAGGCTTGCCAGTATCTTCAACTTCCACACCGCGAGTTAATCCATCAGTAGTTGACATCGCGATGGTCCGAACTGTATCATCACCTAAATGAAGGGCTACTTCAAGAGTTAAGTTGATATCCACATCTGATGAATTACCCGCTTTAGTTTCAATCCTCAATGCGTTATAAATCTCAGGCAATTGACCGTTTTCAAACTTAACGTCAACAACCGGACCCATAATCTGAAGAACGCGTCCTTTGTTCATCGTTTTCCCTCCTAACTTACTACTTCCTGCATATTGCAAATGGTGTCAGGCACCACAAAGTTCTATTCTAGTGCCGCCGCACCGCCGACGATTTCGGTGATTTCTTGCGTAATCGCTGCTTGACGGGCACGGTTGAAAACTAATGTATAGTGATTGATTAATTCTTTGGCATTATCGGTTGCATTTCTCATCGCCGTCATCCGGGCAGCATGCTCACTCGCTTTGCTGTCGAGCAAGGCACCGTAGATTAAGCTTTCCGCGTATTGCGGCAGGAGAACTTCCAATATTTCTTCTGCAGATGGCTCAAATTCATAGGAAATGAGCTTATGAGAAGTGGTTAAATCCGCTAGTGGAAGCAACTTTTTCTCGGTAACGTTCTGAGAAATAGCACTTAGATAATGAGTGTAATAGACATAAAGTTCATCGAATGTACCATCAGAGAACATTCCCACCGTATTGCGGGTAATGTCTTGAATATCCGCAAAGTTTGGCTGGGCCGGGATCCCTGTTATTTCAAGGATGACATTCATGCCGCGTTTAGCAAAATAATCACGGGCCATTCTTCCAATTGCGATAATCGCGAACTCATCATTTGATTGATGACGGCTTTGGATCGTTTGATGAACTTTACGAATGACATTGCTGTTAAACGCACCAGCCAGGCCTGAGTCACTTGTCATGACAATATAACCTGTTTTCTTAACAGGCCGATGCTGCAGCATTGGATGGATCACGCCACCTGAACCGATTGCAATCGACGCTGTTACTTCTTGAATTTTTTCCATATACGGAACAAATGCTTTGGCATTAACAACGGCACGATTCCATTTAGCGGCCGAAGTCATTTCCATTGCTTTTGTAATTTGACTCGTCTTTTTCGTCGAATTAATACGACCTTTAATTTCGCGTAATGAAGCCATAGGTTCTCACCACCCTTTTTCAAAGAATGTCTGGCTTGACCGCGCGGCCGCCTCATGCGAGGTGCCGCGCGCCAAACCTTGCTATATGTCAGACCCTATTATTCGGAAACTGCAAACGTCTTTTTGAAGTCGTTGATTGCAGAAGCCATATCATCATCAGAAGGAAGTTCCTTCGTTTTTGCAATATGGTCTAACAACTCTTTGCGGTTGTGGTCTAACCAATTATGGAATTCTGATTCAAAACGACGGATGTCCTCTAATGGAATATCATCAAGGAAACCGCGTGTTAACGCATATAGGATTGCTACTTGTTTTTCAACAGACAGCGGCTTGTGTAGATCTTGTTTAAGAACTTCAACCGTACGGGCACCACGCGCAAGTTTCGCTTGAGTGGCCTTATCAAGGTCAGAACCGAATTGCGAGAATGCCTCTAACTCACGGTAGGAAGCAAGGTCAAGACGCAAGGTACCAGCAACCTTTTTCATTGCTTTAATTTGCGCTGAACCACCTACACGGGATACGGAAAGACCTGCGTTAATCGCTGGACGAACGCCAGAGAAGAATAGGTCTGATTGTAAGAAAATTTGTCCATCTGTGATGGAGATAACGTTTGTTGGGATATAGGCAGAAACGTCACCTGCTTGTGTTTCGATGAATGGTAAAGCTGTGATTGAACCAGCACCAAGTTCATCGCTTAACTTACAAGCACGCTCTAATAAACGGGAGTGCAAGTAGAATACATCCCCTGGATACGCTTCACGACCTGGAGGACGACGAAGCAGCAAGGAAAGTTCACGGTATGCAGCCGCTTGTTTAGACAAATCATCATAAACGATTAAGACATGTTTGCCTTCATACATAAATTCCTCTGCCATCGCAACGCCCGCATATGGTGCTAAATATAGCATTGGAGCTGGCTGTGATGCTGCAGCGGAAACAACGATTGAATACTCTAATGCGCCATATTTACGAAGTGTTTCAACCGCACCACGTACAGTTGATTCTTTTTGTCCAATGGCAACATAGATACAAATCATGTTTTGACCTTTTTGGTTCAAAATGGTATCAATGGCAACAGATGTTTTACCTGTTTGACGGTCACCGATGATTAACTCACGCTGGCCGCGGCCGACTGGCACAAGGGCGTCAATCGCTTTAATACCTGTTTGTAATGGTTCATGAACGGATTTACGAGACATAACGCCAGGAGCAACCGCTTCAACTGGGCGGGTTTTCGTAGCGTTAATTGGACCCATACCATCAATTGGCTGGCCTAATGAGTTAACAACACGTCCGATTAGTCCGTTACCGACAGGAACTTCCATGATACGGCCTGTACGGCGTACTTCATCACCCTCACGGATTTCTGTGTAAGGTCCAAGGATGATAATACCGACGTTATTTTCTTCAAGGTTTTGTGCCATACCCATAACGCCGTTCGAAAATTCAACGAGTTCTCCGGCCATACAATTATCGAGACCATGAACACGAGCGATACCGTCACCTACGGAGATAACTGTACCGACATCAGTCACTTGAATTTCTGCCTGATAGTTTTCAATTTGCTTTTTTATCAGGGCACTGATTTCTTCAGCTTTGATGCTCATGAGTTTCACCCCTAACTATTTACTTTGGGAATGTTTTTTGCAAACATTCAACTTTTAGGACTGTCCAGCTCCAGCTCCCAACGGTCGCCTTCGCTTTTCTTCTTAGCTTAACAATAATTTACGTTCTAAACGATCGAGTTTGCCACGCAAACTGCCGTCATATATACGGTTTCCAATCCGAAGGCGGATGCCGCCCAATAGGTTGGAATCAACGATATTTTCAATTCTAAGTGATTTCTTGCCAACTTTTGCAGCAAATACAGACGAAATCGCATTGCGTTCTTCGTCAGATAGGGCGCGGGTACTGTAAACTTCAGCCTCAGCGATACCCATTTCTTCATTTGCCAATTCTAAAAATTCATTTACCACGTCCACGATTTCATCTTCGCGGTGACGGTCGACTAAGATCAACAGTGTATTGCGTACATATACATTGACTGTCGAGAAAGCGGCCGACAAAATCTCTTTTTTCTTTTCAATAGAAAGTTTGGAAGATTTAAGGACTGCTTTTAATTCAGGATTGTATTGTACAACTTCCTTCACTACACGAAGTTCTTCTTCCATTACTCCAAGAAGCTGATTCTCTTTCGCAATTTGTAAGAGGGCCAACGCGTAGCGCTTTGCTACCATGGAATTACTCATCGCTGTTCTCCTGCCTCTTGGATATAATCGTTAATAAGTTTATCTTGATCCGCTGCATTCAATTCTTTCTCAATTACTTTAGAGGCAATTAAGACAGAAAGACTTGCAACTTGTTCACGAATAGCGGCAACCGCTTTTTCTTTTTGCTGATCAATTTCAAGCTTCGCATTTTCTTTCAAACGTTCTGCTTCTGTACGAGCTTGGGCAATAATTTCCTCACGCTGCAAGTCGCCTTGCTTCTTAGCAGATTCAATTAAACCTTGTGCATCCGTACGAGCTTCTTTTAAAAGATTACGTTGTTCTTCTAATAGTTTCTTCGCTTCTTGACGGCTATTTTCAGCTGCAGCTATTTCATTGGCTACATGTGCTTCCCGTTCTTTCATAATGCCCATTAACGGACCCCATGCGAACTTCTTCAGCAATAACATCAAGATAATAAACATCGCTAATTGGTATAAAATATCACCATAATTAACACCGTGATGGGCAGCAGATTCAGCTGCGCCTAATACAAGACTGCTTGTTAACACCTCGGGTTCACTCCCTTCAAGAGTCGTTTCTAACATAAACACTATATCAATCCAAAATTATCACTTAACGGTGCCTGACACCATTACTACCATTATTCCAATGGAAATAGACGGAATGGTGCCTGACACCTTCTAGTATAGACATAATAGAATGGCGAAGGTTCTCATGGAAATGATCTTCGCCATTTTTTAACCGTCTATTGTTTAAATTATTGACCTTGAACCATGAACGCGATAACAACCGCGATGATAGGAATCGCCTCTACTAACGCAACCCCGATGAACATTGTTGTTTGAAGCATACCACGAGCTTCTGGTTGACGCGCAATACCTTCAACTGTACGAGATACGATAAGACCGTTACCGATACCAGCACCTAGTGCTGCTAAACCGATTGCAATTGCTGCTGCTAAAAGACCCATTTGTAATTTTCCTCCTTAAAATGTATAAATAAATTTTTTATTTGTTCATAAATGAACTATTAATGGTCACTGCTCACTTTGTGTGATAAGTAAACCATAGTTAACATGGTGAAAATGAATGCCTGGATGGCACCAACAAAGACTGAGAAGCCTTGCCATGCGAGCATTGGTACGATAGCGGCAATACTTCCGCCAACACCAGTTGCAAGCCCGCCAGCTAGTAATCCTAATAAAATTTCCCCCGCATAAATGTTACCGTAAAGCCGGAGTCCAAGAGTCAGTGTATTGGCAAACTCTTCGATAATCTTGATTGGGAACATAAACCAAAACGGTTTAAAGAATTCTTTTCCGTAAGCGGCTGTCCCTCTCATTTTCACACCATAGAAGTGTGATAGCCCTACCACCAACACAGCTAGCGTTAATGTGATCGCAGGATCCGCTGTTGGTGATTTCCACCATACCTCACCATTAATAACAATTGAAAATGGCAAGCCCAGCATGTTAGCGACAAACACATACATCATAATCGTGATACCAAGAATATGAAATCGTCCGCCATCTTTCCAATCCATTGTGCTGTTAATGATATTCTTAACAAAGTCCATGACCCATTCCATAAAGTTCTGGATGCCAGTTGGCTTCATGGCAAGCTTACGAGTCGACAGAACCGCAATTAAAAACACAATTAATGAGGCAACAGTGATCATTAAGACGTTCCCCATATTAAAATAGAGCCCCATAAATTCAACTATATGAGCACCGTGTTCCAACAAAATTCACCTCGCTTCCCCGCTATTTATGTATTTGTAAAGAATGCATAAAAAAATCTATCATAATGACAATATAGGATGTCATTAGTCCTATTACCACACTAATAAGATGAAGCTGTTCTGGATACTTCATGGCTACAATAACAGCAAGAGCTGCTGTCGCAAACCGTGAAAAAGATCCAAGCGAGCGTACCTTTTTCCCTTGGGAAACAGATTCGCCAAACTGCCCCATTTTTCTTACCATTAACCACAAATTAAAGAGGCTCAAACTCGTCCCAAAAACCAACCCTAGAAAGATAGATTGATAAGACGTGAACCCCCAGCCGAGTACATAAATAGATAATAGAAAAAACATCCATTTTCTCTGTCTGATAAACATTAACTGTAATTCCGGCATGGTGGTTAATCTCCTGAAAAGAAATGACGGATCGATACAAACATTGAGTAAATACCTGCGGCCAGCCCGATAAACAATCCGATTATTAAGAAAATTGGCTCTGTACTCCACTGCTTATCCAGCCATTTCCCTAAGAAAAGGCCGATCAGAGTAGCTCCTGCCAGCTGTCCAAGAATGGCAGTCATAAGTGCCATTGCCTTAAATGGATTGCGGTCATTTTGCATATTATTCTCTCCTTACTATTTAAGAGAATCTGCAATGGACATAAGCGGTATTTTGGGAACATGATAGAGCTGTAAACCCTATACAAGTATAATGAAAACCCTATCATTCATACCCTTTGTTAGCATACAATAGCCACCCATCAATGTCAATGAGTTTACGTGATTTAATCCACAAACTATTCCCTGCATTTCTTCCTTCTAAAAAATTTTATTAACACTATAATTGTATTGTAATTTTGGAACAAATTAAGACAAATTTGTGTCTATTTTGTGAACATTTATTATAACTCTTAATAAGAAAAGGAGCCGGAAATGCTCCAGCCCCTTTGAAATCTATCTTTCTTGCTTCTCAATCACAATCATCCTCTCAATAAAGTCCTCCTTTCCAGCCTTTTTTGCGAATACTTTTATCAAATAGGTCCCCTCAGCCGGCAGTTGATCAACATTTAGCGTCTTTCGCAGCTGCCCCTTTTTCACATTGGTCTCACTATCTAAATAACCAACAAAACGGTAATCCTCCGGGTTAAACAAGGCAATCCCGAATTCCTCCGCCCCGCCCGGCAAATAGACTTCATAGCGATATTCCCCCTGCCGGTCGCCTTCCGTAAAATCAAAGCCCATCACCCGCGGGTAACCCGGCTCCTCCAGCACATACAAATAGGGAATCCGAATTTTCGCCGCTCCTGCCTGGAGACTTAGATAACCATCATGAATCTTCCCTTTAAACACGTGCGGGTCCACCAGCAATTCCACGCTAACCTCCTTAGATTCTCCGGGACCAAGCGTGAACCCAAGTGGAAACCGCCAGCTCAGCCCCTCAACCTGCTTTGGAATCTCAAATGAATACCGCAGCGATTTCTCACTGACATTTTCCACCCGCACTTTAGCTTGGTGACGATCACTCTCATCCGTAAACTTCCCAAACCGAATGCTGCTTGGTTCCACAAGGGACGCCGCTTTAATCGCCTCATCCACTTGAATCCTGCCTGCCCCCTGCTCATACGTCCGATAATAGCTCGATGATTCACCGTGATCCCCAATCTTAATCGGCCGGACCAACCCCGGCTCCTTACTGCTGCGTTCGAGCGGTTTCGCCGTATTCATCAACGCCGCCTTCACCTGCGCCGGCGTCCACTTCGGATGGGCCTGCTTAATTAACGCACACGCCCCGGCCACATGCGGTGCCGCCATACTCGTCCCCTGCAGTGACAAATAACCGCCCGGAACCGTCGAATTAATCGCTACCCCTGGCGCCACCAGATCCGGCTTAATCTCCCACGTCCCCGTCACCGGCCCGCGCGAACTAAAATCCGCCAGCCGGTCCCGTTCCTTGACGATGACAACCCGTGCCGACATCCCTTTATTTTTTTGTAAAATAACTCCGTCACTCTTAGCGAGGGCGCCAACAGGGATGGTCATACTAGATTCCAGATTCCCCATAAAGTTTCCACTCGTATTATTGTAAATCAGCACCGCCTTTGCTCCTGCCTCGGCGGCATTCTGTGCCTTCTCTGAAAAAGTCAAAGTACCCCTTTTCATGAGAACCAGCTTTCCAGCTGCATCTTTCAGGTCCTGTTTCCGGCCGATGCCGCCATCGACAACCTCTAAGGAACGGTCGAACGCCCAATTAGCCGAGCCTTCCAGCGGTTGAATCCGAAATTTTGTACGGCTTCCTTCTATTAATAATGAAGGAATTTCCATTGTTGGAGTCGAAGCCCCCACCGATATGGCTTTAGAGGCAGTCCCCGGCGAGCCGACCGTCCACACATTCGGACCTGAATTGCCAGAGGCCGCCACAGCGACAATCCCTTTGTCCACTGCGCGATTCAGCGCCAGGGAAATCGGCAAATCAGGACCATTAATATCGTTACCAAGTGATAAATTAACAATATCAACTTTGTCTTTAATCGCTTGCTCAATCGCGGCCAGCACTTGCTCCGTTGTCCCGCCGCCGCCCGGACCGAGCGCCCGGTATGCGACAATTTTTGCTTCTGGGGCGACGCCTTTTATTTTTCCATTTGCAGCAATAATCCCCGCTACATGCGTGCCATGAATTGTCGCCTTCCCGGTGGCAAGCGTCTCCATCGGATCTTTGTCATTGTCGACCAAGTCATGCCCGCCGGCGTAATTTCTTTTTAAATCAGGATGGGTGTAGTCAACGCCGGTATCAATGACTCCGACGGTAACTCCCTTACCAGTAAGCCGTTCATTTTTTTCATCAAAAAAACTGCGGACCACCTCACCGCCAATAATTTTGACACTTTCCTCGGTTTCAGCCTGGTACTTGCTAACCGGTGAGACGTTTAAGATAGATTCCTGCTCGGCCAGCTCGGCAATTGCCTCAGGGCTGCCCTGCACCGAAAAACCATCAATAGCTTCACGAAAAACGCGGCGTAGTTTGACGTCTTTATACGGTTGGATGATTTGTTTGATTTCTTGCTCAGATTTGGGCTGTTCCAGAACAACAATTGCAACGGTTTCGTGCGCTGGTTTTGGAATGGGCGGATGAATGAGGATGGTGGAAAGAATGAGAAGCAACAGTTTCATCTGAAGAAATCCCCTTTTCTTCTATCGTTTTCATTGGGAAGGGAAAGTATGCATCGGAATCGTATAGGCGTTGATTTCCTTTTCAGTTAATTGGATAGTAGCATGTTATTTGGCAGGGTATAGTGAGTTCCGCGTTTTGCGCCATACGCTTGGAGCGGAAGCGCGCGCAATTGTTTTCCCGCCGTATGGGTGGACTTCAAGCCTAAAAATTCACCGTATTGTTTTCTTGTTATGGTTGGTCCTAACAATAGAAAGTAATCATCGACAGCAGGAAAATGGGCTATTTTTGAGGTTAAATGACATTGGGGGCAGTGCCAATTTGTGGAATAGTAGCTCATCATCGTTTGACATTTGGGGCAAAGAACCCCTGGTTTAATATCCGCCTTTGTTAATTTATAAGTGGGGAGAATATCTGGAATGGGCGTTTGATGGTGGGTTAACAGGAGATTCACTAATTTGTTCAATTTCCTTTTCGTAAAAACGGGGTTTGAATACTTCATTTCCAGCTCATCCAGTTTATCCAACAGTGATTCGGCATACATCACCTCATTCAAAACTTGTTTGTTTGTCGTTTCAAGTAAGGTCGTTGATTTACTAATAATCACCGCTCTTTCTATCGGCAAACCGCTCATTTGCATGTTCCTTAGCAAATTATCAAACTGAAGTTTCTGCCTTTTGACCTGAAGAATAGGATTCGAAATGCCTTCTTCTTCATGATTAAATTCTTTCGTCACATGATTAAATTCCTTGTGAAAAATTAACTTTTTCGATAGATTTTTTACTTCCCCAATGAAGATAAACCGCGCTGAAATAATCATTAAGTCGATTTGGAAGGCCTTTTTATCAATTAGCCTTAGGCCATGAAAAATGTAATACCGATCTTCTGGCAAAAGCGACAAATAATAGCTGCATTCCTTTTCGCCATAATACCCTTTCAGCCACGCCCGCAAATCTCGTTCGATAGTGGGCCGAATAGGATGATTTTTTTGGAGTCTGCGCAGCAATGCCATACATTGGTAAGCCATAATGGGAAGCTGTAACTCTAATACAACCAAATATCCCACCTCATTTCTATTTTTAGAGTAACTTCTCTAAAAATTTTTCAAATCCTGCTTAAAAAGTAAGGACAAATTATGAATGTCTTTAGTTCTGTTGAAATTCGGATTTGGATTTGTGCTATTTTGGGGGAGATTTGTGCCATTTTGGAATGGTTTTGTGCCATTTTAAACCCCTTTTGTGCTATTAGACAAATATTTCCATTTTAAAAAAACCTTGTGCCTAGTATTGTGCCATTTCAGCGCAGTTTTGTGCCATTTTGGAATGGTTTTGTGCTATTTTAAACCCCTTTTGTGCCATTAGACAATTTTTACCAAATATTCCAACAAAAAAAGCCGAGCAGCGAGTGCCCGACTTCCACTTATTTCGTTCCAAACAACCGGTCACCAGCATCGCCTAAACCTGGCACGATGTAGCCGTGGTCATTTAATTTCTCATCTAATGCTGCAATGTAGATATCCACATCTGGATGCGCTGCTTTTAGAGCTTCAACACCTTCAGGGGCAGCAATTAAGCACATAAATTTGATATGTTTTGCACCGCGCTTTTTCAAGGAGCGAATCGCTTCAATCGCGGAACCACCTGTTGCCAGCATCGGATCCACTACGATGAAATCGCGTTCTTCCACATCGCTTGGAAGCTTAATATAATACTCAACTGGCAGTAATGTTTCAGGGTCGCGGTATAAACCGACATGACCTACTTTTGCAGCTGGAATCAATTTTAAAATACCGTCCACCATGCCTATTCCAGCACGCAAAATAGGAACAAGTCCGATTTTTTTACCGGAAAGAACCTTTGACTTTGTCGGACAGACTGGAGTTTCAATATCAATATCCTCTAATGGCATATCCCTTGTGATTTCAAACGCCATTAATGTAGCCACTTCGTCGACGAGCTCGCGGAACTCCTTTGTTCCTGTATGTTTATCTCGTATGTAGGTAAGCTTGTGTTGGATTAGTGGATGGTCGAAGACGTAAACTTTTGCCACAAAAATCGCCCCTTTTATTATTAAATGAATTTTCATTAGACACTTCGTCTCATTTTACAGAAAAAAAATCGATAGAGCAACTTGAAAAAAACTTGCCGACAATCTGCCGGCAAGTGGTTACACTGTTAATAACTTTTTTTCAACGCTTTTTAAATCCTCGACACTGTCAATTTCAAACGTATCGGTCGGATTCAGTCTTCGTAAATAAACATTCAGATCGCTAACATTCATGCGGACAATATCATCCCAGTACCATTCGTTAAAGCCGCCCGAAGTTTCAACCGCTTCGGTTAACTTTTCGACAATATAAGCACCGTCTTCCTGATTCCAATAGGAAATACCAGAGAGGATATACTCATTCTCACCGTCGCGAACGTCCAAATGAAGCACTTTGTCGTTTTCATCTGTTTCAATGACCCACTCATTTGAAAATTGATCTTTTTGGATTGAAAAATAAAGTGAGTTCTCTGGCTCGACATCAAACACATTGTGATTCATAAACACGTCGCCCTCTAAAATATAGGCATCGGGCAAGAGCTCTTTGACCAAATACATCGAATAAATATTGTTATATTGATCGTATTTGTCATTATGAATCAATTCAACGCCATATTTCTCCACCAAATAATCGAACTTTTCATGAAGGTATCCTGTTACGATGTTGATGTTGGTAATTCCTTTGTCTAAAAGGAACTCAATTTGCCGCTCAATCATCGGCTTGCCCAAAACTTTAACAAGCGCTTTGGGTGTGTCATTGGTTAACGGGCGCAACCGAGTTCCCATACCTGCTGCTAAAATAATTGCTTTCACTGATTATGCTACCTCACTTTTCAAATCTGGTTCCTTGTTATTGACCATCACCGTCATGACCGCACCGACCATTATGAAGACGGCAAAGATCATATTTCTCAAGGAGAAGTCTCCGCCTAAGAATAGCACATCAAGGAAAATTGCAAAAGCGACATATGAAATATTCAACGACATGGCCCGGACCGGACCAATCATTTTAATCGCTTGATAATAGAGTACATAGGAAAGGGTACCGAACAAAGCGATTAATCCGATAAACCAAAACGTCTTCGTCGAGGCTACTTGCACCGTAAGCGAATGGCCGACAAAAATCGGAATGATTAACACGGCAAAGATAACAGCCGACGTGAATTGGCGGATAAACAAAGCCTGCAATGGACTGACTTCATCGTCTTTCATCCCGTAGGCAGAAATAACCGATTCCATCCCCCAGCCAAAGATACAAAAGATGATAAAAATAAGACCAATCGATACGGACGTGCTGGTAATTAAGTCACCTGAATAGCTAAGCGCAATCGTGAAGCCTATGCTGACCAATAATCCGAACCAGTTTTTCAAGGAAAGCCTGTCTCGTAAAATTAAGAAGGCAAAGAACGCGCCGACTGCCGGGAATATCGATGAAATGGAGGCCGTAAAGGATGCCCCGATACTCTGAACTGATAACACATAAAACGTCATCCCCACCGGTCCGCCCAGTGTGGCAGCAAGCACAACCCACAGCCCGCTTTTCGTTCGCAGCTTTTTAAAAGCGGTGCCGAGTTCGCCTCTGACAGCCATTAACACCATCATCCAAATCGATGAAAACGCGTCATGCAAAAACGTACTAAGTAATGGAGCGGCCAAAGCAATATCACTAAATTCTAAAAAAGTCGTTGAGGCAAGGGCATAGCCGATTAAAATGGTATCGATGGCCCATGTTAAGCCTGCTCCTAAACCGACAGTCACGCCTTTTGCATTAAATTTTTCCAAGTTTCATCTTCCCCTTAAATTCAGTTTGGTATGACTGTAAATTAGCCTGTGCTCTGGTATATCGATTGAATGCATAGGAACCAAAATCCTCGCCGCCTGCTTCCTTCATCAAGGCCCAAATCGTCCATAGAAAATCTAGGAAAATCTTATTTAGTAAAAGCTGCTGGCGATTTTCGCTTGTGATTGTCCCCTTAAAATACTCAAGCAAAAATAACTGCTCCTGGGCTGGTGTCAGTTCAGCCTCAATAATATAGGCAGCCACATCCCAAAGTGGATCGTTCATGCCGGAAAACTCCCAGTCAATCAAATACATCTTGTCTTCGCCGCTTTTCACGAAGTTTTCTGCCAGCGGATCATTATGGCAAGGCACTGGTGCTATTTTTAAGGATTTGTAGAATTCCTCCAGCTCAAGAACCTGCCGTTTGACTTCTTCATGGCCTTCAAACAATTCTCCATTTAATTTCGCTAAAACCGTTTCATACTCAGTGATTTTTTCAAACACATCAAAGCGGGCATTAAAGGTTTCCCCGGATGTATGCAATTGATAAAAAATATCAGCCACCTGAACTAAGTTGTCTTCGCGTGTTCCCGTTTTTGGATTGAGTGTTTCGGCATTCTCAATAAATCGGACAATTTTCAAACCGGAATGCTCATCAAAATAAACGACTTCCGGATTGATTCCCAGCCGACTTGTAATTTCCGAGTTGATTTTTTCATCAAGCCGATTAATATATTGTTCTGTGCCTCTTCCCGGAATTCGAGCCGCGTACTCTTGACCCCTTACGGTAACCTTAAAGTTCCGGTTGGTCAGGCCGCCAAGTGCTTCTACAGAATTGACATCGTCGATACTAATATCTAAGGCAGCGGCAACGACTTGCTTTAATTCCCGTTCCTTAAAATCAGCTTCTTTTCGCTGCAACATCGGATAAATTCTATCAACCACTTTAAAATGTTGCTCATAACTGTCAATTTCAGCCCAAACTAAATCAGGGATTTTAAATAAACCCACGTTTAGAATCCTGGATACATCCAAAATGATGTATTCGTAATTAACAAATGGATTTTTATTATTTTCGTATACCTTCAGCATTTCTTTATAAAAATCATAAGAAATTTTGGTCACGCCTGTCATTTCTCCGTCAATTCGGTTCAATTGATGAATATCCTTGGAGATTTTATAAAGATAATCATTTTGAATTTCGATAAAGGCTTCGTCGCCTGAACCGCTCTCTTTTGTAATCAGCAGGCAATCCCGTTCTTCATGGTTGAGCAGCTCCGTTACCGCATTTTCCTCAATCAAGATATCATCCTCAATCAACAGAAAATCATCGGTAATCGATTCGGCCGCTGCTGCAAGGGAAGCCATGCTGCCTGTCCACAGGTAGCGTGGATTTTCCACGAATTGAATAGCCGGATTTTCCTTCAACGACTGGACTTCGGCAATGGCCGCTTGTTTATAGCCTGTTACGATGATAATTTTTTCAATCCCATTGTTCTCGAGAATACCAATCGTTCTTTCCAACAAAGTCGTATCCTTAATGGGGAGCAGGCAGGCCGGCTGATCAAACTCATCCTTTACTCCTGCCGCAAGCAGGACCGCCTGTTTGATGATCTTTCGTTCACTGTTATGAAGGATGACCTTTGTTTCTTGACGTTGGTCTAATTCCTTTTTTAAAAATTCTTTCCCCTTTTTGGTTACCGTATAATGATGAGCTTTTCCTGACTTGTTAATCTGTATGAATTCTTCGTCTGCTAATTGATTTAATGAGTAATTTACCTTTCCGACTGAAAGGCCGCTAAGATCTGCTAATGCTCGTTGTGACAAATCTGGATTTTTTGAGAGAGCATCTAATAATTGAAAACGATCCATAATCGGATTCCAACTCCTTATCGTTCAATATTTGAACAATAGAATCTTAACACAAACTTAATAATTTGGATACACAAATTTTACGAATTAATTCGACCTTTTTTTTAAAATTATCTAGGCTATTGATCGTTTTCCAAGGAAGTTTTGTCTATCCGAGGCAAATTGGATGATTCACTTTGTTTACCACAAAAAAAGACCCTCTAACAATAAGAGGGTCATCTTTCCACTATTAATATTCTGGATAAAGAGTAAATTGATTGGTTAGTGCCTCGACACGTGCGCGTGCTTCTTCGAGTTTGGCTGGATCTTCATGATTTTTCAATGTGAAGGCGATAATCGCTGCGATCTCGTCCATTTCTGCTAATCCAAAGCCGCGTGAAGTAACCGCTGCGGTACCAACACGGATTCCACTTGTCACAAATGGGCTTTGCGGATCGTACGGAATGGTATTCTTGTTCACCGTAATGCCGATTTCATCTAATACCTTTTCAGCCACCTTGCCGGTTAAGCTTAAATTTTGCACATCGATAAGCAGCAAGTGGTTGTCGGTTCCGCCGGACACAAGCTTTAAGCCTTCTTTTTGAAGACTTTCCGCTAAGCGCTTGGCATTGGCAATAATGTTGCCGGCATATTCTTTAAAGCTTGGCTGCAGGGCTTCACCAAAAGCCACAGCTTTAGCGGCAATCACGTGCATAAGCGGGCCGCCTTGAATGCCTGGGAAGATTGATTTATCAATTTTCTTGCCAAATTCTTCTTTGCAAAGAATCATCCCGCCACGCGGACCTCTTAGCGTTTTATGCGTTGTGGTGGTAACAAAATCCGCGTATGGGACTGGATTTGGATGCAAGCCTGCTGCAACAAGTCCAGCGATGTGAGCCATATCCACCATCAGATACGCACCGACTTCATCCGCAATTTCACGGAACTTAGCAAAGTCAATTTCACGCGGGTAGGCACTGGCACCGGCCACGATGAGCTTTGGTTTATGTTCGAGTGCTTTCGCACGAACGTCTTCATAATTAATACGGTGCGTGGATTCATCCACACCATATTCAACAAAGTTATATTGAATACCACTGAAGTTTACAGGGCTGCCATGTGTTAAGTGACCGCCATGAGACAGGTTCATTCCCAGCACGGTGTCGCCTTGTTCGAGGATGGTGAAGTAGACAGCCATATTGGCTTGTGCCCCTGAATGCGGTTGAACGTTGACATACTCCGCGCCGAAAATTTGCTTGGCACGATCGCGAGCAAGGTCTTCCACCACATCGACATATTCACAGCCGCCATAGTAACGGCGTCCTGGATACCCTTCGGCATACTTATTCGTTAGGACAGATCCCTGTGCCTCCATGACTGCTTCACTAACAAAGTTTTCTGAGGCGATTAATTCAATTTTTGAACGCTGCCGTCCTAATTCTTGTTGAATAGCTTGAAAAACCTGCTCATCCGCTTGTGACAAATGCTTCATCTTACATCCCCCTTTTATGTATAAAGCCATAAAAATTCGAAAATTCACTCTTTATTCTACCATATCCTTCGTAGTTTGCCACCCTAAACAAAGCAAAAATGAGCGGACGGGCAGCCGTCACCATTTAAAACCGAACGAGGTGTCAATCATGTCAATGGTGTTAATGGTGTCAGGCACCATTAATACTACGAGCAGCTTAGATTTTCTGAGTTTCTTTCGTATACGGCACGGGGGCCGCCTATGAGTTTTGGGCGTGCCTTTGCCAAGGTAATGTTGGCATGACCCACGCTTTTTTGCTTGACCCGGATTGGGACTGCGACATGTTTCAGATGCATCCCTATTAAGGTTTGTCCGATGTCGATCCCGGCATCTGCTTTGATATATTCGACCACGACGGCATCTTCCAATTGTCCAAATGCATAAGTTGCCATCGCTCCGCCTGCTTTACGAACTGGGACAACGGATACCTCCTCAAGCCCTCGAGCAGTGGCAACAGAACGTTCAACGACCAACGCTCTATTTAGATGTTCACAGCATTGAAAGGCTAATTGGATTCCGGTTTCTGATTGGAGCTTCTTCAGTTGACGAAAAATCATTTCGGCTACTTCAACCGTGCCGGCCGTCCCAATTCGCTCACCGATAACCTCGCTCGTGCTGCAGCCGAGGACAAGCAGCTGTCCTGGCTTAAACTCGGCCTGCTCTTTAAATTCGGTGAGTACCGCTTCTAATTCCTGTCCCCATTCCTGGATCATTTGCCTCGACCTTTCTTTTAAAAAGAGTTATTAATGTTACCTTTTCCTTTAAAAACGTTAGGATACCCTTTAAAGGTTGAAATGGCCTTTATACCATTTATTTTATAAATGCTTATTCTCATATTCGGTAATTTTTCCGATCCGTTTAGCATGCCGGCCGCCTTCGAATTCCCCGGTCAGCCAAATTTCCGCGATATCGCGCGCTAAGCCAGGGCCGATGACGCGCTCACCCATCGCCAGCATGTTAGAATCATTATGGGCACGAGTAGCGCGTGCGCTGAATGTATCATGAACAAGCGCACAGCGAATCCCCTTCACTTTGTTGGCAGCAATGCTCATGCCGATTCCTGTTCCACAAATCAAAATCCCTCGGTCAAACTCACCGCTCGCTACTTTTTCCGCTACAGGCAGCGCATAATCTGGAAAATCGACCGATGTTTCACACTCACAGCCGAAATCCACATAGTCAATCTTTAATTCCTCCAGTAATTTAGCAATTTCTTTGCGAATATTCACGCCGCCATGATCTGATGCCAATGCCACTTTCATGAACCATTCCTCCTGTTTCATTCCTTTTAATCTGCTTTCATTTTGACACACTGCCAAAAAAAGATAAAGTGATACATTCAAAGAGCACAGGTCCCGTTCAAGCCATAATTGTCACCGTAAACAAAATAATAGCTCCCCTTGTTGAAGAGAGCTGTCCATTAAATCCTATTCAACTAGATTCCCAAACTATCCTCTAATCAATCGCCTGACAACTGCAGTTTTTCAATCACCTTATCAATGTAATATTCTAATTCCTGATAGGTTTGCTCATAGATTTCTAAGCTGCCGCCGTAGGGATCGCCAACATCTTGTTGGAACGCTTCGCCGCTGTATTCCTTTAACGTAAACACCTTCCTAACAGAATCCGGAAATTGCTGTTGAATCGCAAATTTGTGGGAAGTGGTCATGGTTAAAATGAGGTCTGCCCAGTCCACCTCGGCCCTCGTTAACATACTAGAACGATGTTGATGCGGGATGTGATTGCTATCCAGCACCGTTTTTGCATGTGTGGACGCCTCGCTGCCATTCGCCGCATAGATCCCAGCCGACTTCACTTCCACCCAAGAGAGATGTTTATTTTTCAAAATGGCTTCTGCCATTGGGCTTCTGCATGTATTTCCCGTACATACAAATAATATATGTTTCACACACGTTACCCCCGATCAATTTTATTAGTCTACCCCGCTGGTTTTTAAAAAAACCTCCCCCCGAACGATTCGAAAGAAGGCTTTTTAAAAAATTAGCGCAAACTGATGGCTTGTCTGCCCATTTGCTGCCAACCGCGTTTGAACGCACTAATCGCGACCTTGCGATTCTTCGTAACAGACAGCGGATCGTTAAAATAAATATATTGGCTGTCATAGCCTGTCACAAGGACACTGTGCTCCTTGTACGTAATTGAAATTTTTCCAGATGGAGTGTTCCATGTTTGCCAGTATTGCGACGGAACGGTGTCGAACATGACATTGTTAATTACCCATACTGGTTTCCCGTTATTTAAATACTTATATATCTCCTCAAAATTACCACCGGTTAAATCAACTACGCGATTAGGCAGATATTTTGCCGCCAGTTCTGCGATTGGCCCGTGGTACACACCAAGGCCCGGTTTACTGAAGGTGTACATATCGCCGACAAATCCTGAATAGGGATTGCCAAAGTAGATTTGCCCATTACTTTTTGAATAAGGGGTTGGATCTTTTCGCACTTGTGATGCTAACGTCATTTTATTCGTACTCACACCAGCATCCAAAAGAAGCATCGCAAGAGACGTCACTTCACAGCCGCGTGGGAGCTCTGGCATTTGCGCAACAAGCGGCGCATCAAGCTCCGCACCGGAAACTGCCCCGCTCTTGCCTAGTAAATACCAATCCAGACCGCTTTTGACCCAGCCGGTTTTCATCGAACCATCGGAATTAAGATAATACCATTGGCCGCGGTCCAGCAGCCAGCCGGTTGCCATGGCGCCGCTTTGTTCAAGGAAATACCATTGGCCGTTCCACAATACCCAGCCGGTTGCCATCGCCCCGCTGCTGTTTAGATAATACCAGCGATTGTTGGTCTTCACCCAGCCTGTTTTCATCGCACCTGAACCATCAAGGAAATACCACTTGTCGGCATCCAGCACCCAGCCCGTTGCCATTGTCCCGTTGCCATTGAGGTAATACCACTTATATTTGTCATAAATCCAGCCGGTCGCCATTGCCCCATTATTTTTGAAAAAATACCACTTGCCCTGTTCCAGTAACCAGCCTGTTTTCATCGCACCCGTTGACGTTAGAAAATAGTGGCTGCCCTGATCCTCTAGCCAGCCGGTCTGCCATTTCCCATCTTGATCAACGTAATACCACAGACCATTCTGCTTGACCCAGCCTGCTACGGTTACTTCGATTGCATATGTATTTCCATCCACATCTTCAGCTGTTAATTTTAGTAGAGTTTTAGCGAGCTGCTTGGTAATCTCGACTGCAAAACCCCCTGTTTCATCAGCTGTTGTTGAATTAAGCAATACCCCGGCACTGTTTTCCACCTTAACGGTTACATTTGGGGATGTAGTCCCTTTAATTGTCGTTGTTTGATCAGTTATTTTTTCCACTAATTGAAGTTGTAAGGTTTCACTCGCTGTTTCAGCAAAAGCTAACCTTGGAAAAAAAGATTGAGAGATTACCATTAAAAAAATTAAAACCTTGATCCATACTGCTTGACGCAATTGGTGTCCCTCCTCCTATGATTAAAATAGATTGGTAGATCATAAATTTACCAGATTCTATTCTATCATATTTGAAGCAGAGTTTTTAGAATATTTTCACACAAAAGCTGCAAGCAGTTTTATGCCAAATGCCAGTAAAATGGCACCGCCAAGGGCCTCACTATAGTGGCCCAGCCAGCCTTGTACCTTTCGGCCAAGTAACAGTCCGGCCCAGGTTTGCACGGTTGCCACGATTCCAAAACAAATAATCACCATAACCGTTTTTGCCCCGTAGATGCCTAGGGTCAGTCCCACAGAAAAACTATCCAAACTCACGCTTAAGGCGAAGAGCAATAAACCAAATCCAACTGGAGTAATGACTTTCTCTTCCCCTTTTTTCAACGATGCCCAAATCATTTGCAATCCTAGCAAGATGAGGAGCAATCCGCCGATCAAGGTAGCAAATGCACCGAATTTTTCCGAAAGAAATTTCCCCGCTATAATCCCCAAAAGCGGCATCCAGACATGGAATAACCCAATGGTGAGGCCGATATTAAAAATTTTTCGCAGTCGCAGCTTGTACATCCCCATCCCAAGACCAACTGAAAAAGCATCCATCCCAAGTGCAAATGCCATTAATATTAGTGTTATGACTTCGCCAACCATCTCTGACATCCATCCCGCCCCCTTGGACTAACTACCTAAGCATATGCACGTCCAAATGGATTTAGAAGTCAAGCCGGCAAAGGAATATTGGATGCGGTCGGCGCTTACCTACCTGGTGGTGTTATTAATGGTGCCTGACACCAATTACATCACGCCGGTAGTGCAAATGGTGCCTGTCACCAATACTCACTTAATAACCATTAAAAAGGGACAAAAAAACACCAGTCCTCCGTAGATGGAGGTCCTGGTGTTATTCCGTGATAATCTTGTGTCCAGCCGCTTTTTCCAACCGGTTCATGATGGCGTGCCCGACACCCTCATTTGGAAACATTTCACTATAAATCACATCGATTTCGGCTTGATTGAACTGGCGTAAGGTATCATAAAGCGCTGCCGCCACCGTCTCAAGCTCCGCCCGTTTTCCACAAGCGACAACAAGGTCCGCATGATACGTATTCATCCGCTCCTCCGTCGTCAATATCCCAACCCGGAGCCCTTCCTGCTGCTTTTCAGCGACGACACGCTGCAAAAACTCAGCGGTGCCTGACACCATGATCAGCGGGGCATTGGGGGCATAGTGCCGATATTTCATTCCAGGCGCTTTTGGCTTGGCCGATGCATCCTTTAAGGCCGCATCCTCGAGGACTTCTCCGACAACCGCTTCGAGCTGCTCTTTGGTTACACCGCCCGGCCGCAAGATGACGGGAATGTTCTCCGTGCAATCGACAACCGTTGACTCGACGCCAACCCCTGTAGGGCCGCCATCCAGAACGCCTGCAATTTTTCCCTGTAAATCATCCAAGACATGCTGTGCATTAGTGGGGCTCGGTTTTCCCGAACTGTTCGCGCTTGGAGCCGCAATCGGCAATCCGCATGCTTTCAAGAGCGCTTGTCCAACCGGGTGATCCGGCATCCTGACCCCTACACTATCCAAACCGGCCGTAGCCTTCTCCGACAGCACGCTGTCTTTCTTTTTAAAAATAATCGTCAGCGGGCCCGGCCAAAACGTGTCCATTAACATCTCCGCCTTTTCCGGAACCTCCGCCACAAATCTAGTCAGCTGTTCCCGTTCAGCAATATGAATAATTAACGGATTATCACCTGGGCGTCCTTTTGCGGCAAAAATTTTGGCGACCGCCTCATCACTTTCGGCATTGCCGCCAAGTCCGTAAACCGTTTCCGTCGGCAAGGCGACCACTTCATTTTTTCGTAAAAAATCTGCGGCATCCACAACCTGTGGATTATTTTCGAGATTATCCACATACTTATCCACTGTCCAAACTTTTGTGTTCATTGTTATCCACCTTTATCGTTAATGAGTCTTTTAGCGAAATTTGGCGAAAATAGACGGAAAGACTCATTTTTTTCATTCAGTACGTTTGAAAGTATAAAAGAAGGTGGGCATAAATACAAGCGTTATCCACAATTTGTGCATAACTTTGCGGAAAAAGTGGATAACTTTGTGGATATATCCACAATTATAATGAAAATTTTAAAAATAATGAGTTATCCACATTTAAAACGTGCCGAATATGTTCAGATTGAAAAAATTCAGAAGGTAATTCGTCCCGCCCCAATTTGCGAAAACCCATTAATTCAAAAAATGGTAAGGCTACACTTTTATTAGTTGCCAAAAACAGGCTTTTTATCCCTTTTTCCTTCGCTAATTGAACCATTTGCTCAAAAAGAACAAAGATTTCCTTGTCAGCTTGTCCAGGAGTGACGACGAGCGAGCGCAGCAGGCCCGATTCGCCAAACGCCTCCATCCCGAGCGAGCCGCGGATTGTCCCCTCCGGATTCTCTAGCAGGAGAAAATAGTTGATGGTTTCCTCATTTAGTCCATCTGTCCCAAGCTTCGCCTTCGAAAGAAATGCTTGTAAACTCTTCAAATCTTGCTTATTTGCCTTACGAATAACCGCCTGCATCCCATCCACCTCTTTTTTAAGATTCTACTCTATTACTATGAATAGATAGGAAAAATAGAACAGGGCGGAATGGAATCTAGTAAAAAAACTAGTTTTTTTCATATTTTTTGTGTGCGAACCACTTTTATCAGCGGATTTCCGGGAGATATCAGCGAATTTTTTATTTTATCAGCGAATCTATGGATATATCAGCGAATGACCCTTTTCAAAAAAAAATAGCCAGTCCCGATGGAACCAGCGCTTAGTTAAACATCTTTTCCCACATTTCAACTACGAAGAACTTTACCTTCACCGGCTCTTCATCCTTCGCTGTATACAATGGTGCATCCTTCTCCACTTGCTTCTTCGGCTTTTTCACTTCTACTTGTTGTTTTTTCGGTTCTTTTTCAACTGGAAGTGGTTTTTTCACTTCCACTACTTCTTTCGCCACTGGCTGTTGTTTTTTGACGACTTTTTCTTGACTAAAAGGCTTTACCTTTTCTACCACTTTCTCTTCTACTGGGGCCACTTGTACTTTAGTCTCAGCGACAGTCTCCTTTTTCGGTTCCACTTCTGCCTCTGGCTCCGGGGCTGCCTTTGCCACCCTCTCCTCCTCAAACCCATCACTTACCGCTACACCATTCGAGAAATCAAGGAAACATAACGGCGGGTACAACACACACCACCAATTTGCGCCCTCGCCCTTACCTAATGTAATTAAAATCGCTTGATACTCACCAGCTGGATATAGAAATTGACCATATAATTTGGTTGGAAACTGTACCTTCCCAAATTCAACCTTCACCGACTGATCTGACCCTTGCTCGCGGACCACTTTTTCGGCAATCGCTTGAATTTCTGGAAGCTTCGCATTCATCACTTTTTTCGCTTCCTGCATCGAGGTTAAATCCTGCACCCAAAGAGTAATTTGAGCATTAACCGCATCGCGCACTTTGCGTTTGATGGCTTGATCTTTTTCAAAATCACTATTTGCCAAAATTCTGAGGCGGATTGCTTCCCCTGGAATCACAATCGACTCCTTTGCGGCCGCCTCTGTTTTTGGCATATATAAACTCAACATTGTTCCCAATGATAACACCACTAAATATCCCCAAACGACTAATTTGCTTCTCACTCCCAGCACCGTCCCTTCTTCTGTATCAACATTGTGGACAAAATGCCAGAATCTTAAACTAGTAAATTTTAATATTTTTGCTAGTTGCCTCTTATGAACGAACTTATTCACGCAAAAAAGACTTCGGGGTATTAGTCCCCGAGGCCAATTTCCGCAAACACCATCCGGTCCTTGCCATTTATATCATTAACGATTTCTACCTTTACATCTTTAAATGTTTTTTGAAAAAGCTCCGCTACCGCTTCGCCCTGACCGGCCCCGATTTCAAAACATACCAGCGCGCACGGCGCGAGTACCTGCGGCAGCTCGGTCATAAAACGGCGGTAAAAATCCAGCCCATCCTCACCGGCAAACAGGGCCCGGTGCGGCTCATGCTCCGTCACCACATCGGACATTGTTTGAATATCACCATTCGGAATATAAGGCGGATTTGACATCACCACATCCAGTTTTTCTCCGCTATCTATAAACGGGCGCAACAAATCCCCTTGGATAAACCGAACCTTGGCACCAAGAAGGCGCGCATTCTCACGGGCAACCCCAAGCGACGCCCCCGCAATATCCGTCCCCGTCACACATAACCCATCGGCGGTGCCTGTCACCCTTTGCAACCCATATGCAGTGCTATTGATGCTTTTCACCCTTTGCAACCCATCGGTAGTGCTATTGGTGCCTGTCACCCTTTGTAACTCATCGATAGGAGTATTGGTGCCTGTCACCTTAAGTTCTAGCGCCATGGTTATGGCGATGGCGCCGCTGCCGGTGCCGATGTCGGCGAGGTTTATTTCTTGGCGGCCGTTGAACAAACGCTTGATTCGTTGAATGGTGCCATAAACGAGTTCCTCTGTCTCTGGCCTTGGAATCAGCACTTCTTCATTCACACGAAATGACCGGCCGTAAAACTCTTCAGAACCGATGATGTATTGCACAGGCAGCCCTTGTTTGACATGCTCAGTAACAGCCCTTTCAAACGGTTCCCAAACCGCTGGCGTCAATTCATCATGCATATTGGCAAACAACTGCGCCCGCGACATACCCGTAAAGTGACGAAGTAACAACTCGCCGGCATTCTCATCACGATTGGCTTCAACTAAAAAAGAAGAAGCCCATTTCAGAGCTTCGAATACTTTTTTATTCTTCATTTGAGGCACTTTCCAATCTCTTCGCTTGGTCTTCCATAATCAAAGCATCGATGATCTCATCAAGTTTACCTTCAATGATTTGGTCCAATTTTTGAATCGTTAAGCCAATTCGGTGATCTGTCACCCGGTTTTGCGGGAAGTTGTAGGTGCGGATCCGTTCAGAACGGTCACCGGTACCAACTGCAGATTTACGCACTTGATCGTATTCAGCCTGTGCTTCCTGCTGGAACTTATCATACACACGCGCACGTAATACCTTCATCGCTTTATCCCTATTTTTATGCTGGGATTTTTCATCTTGAATGGAAACCATGATTCCTGTAGGAATGTGCGTTAACCGAACAGCAGACATCGTCGTGTTAACCGACTGTCCACCCGCACCACTAGATGCGAAGGTATCGAAACGAATATCCTTATCATGGATTTCGTATTCAAATTCTTCTGCTTCTGGCAAACATACAACCGTTGCCGTCGACGTATGAATCCGTCCGCTTGATTCTGTTTCTGGCACACGCTGCACACGGTGAGCGCCATTTTCAAATTTCAATTTGGAATAGGCACCCGTACCATTAATCATAAAACTAATTTCCTTGTAACCGCCAAGTCCTGTTGGGCTCGCATCAAGCAGGTCAATCTTCCAGCCCTGTGATTCTGCATAGCGGCTGTACATACGATATAAAGTCCCTGCAAACAGGGCAGCTTCATCTCCGCCTGCCGCACCGCGAATTTCGAAGATAACGTTTTTGTCATCATTCGGATCCTTTGGCACGAGAAGAATTTTCATTTTTGCTTCGAGCTCTTCAATTTGGTGCTCAAGCTCATGTACTTCTTCCTTGACCATTTCGCGCATCTCGGCATCCAGCTTCTCATCGAGCATGGCTTTGGCTTCTTGAAGCTGCTCACGAGCCTCTTTATATTGGCGATATGTTACTACGGTTTCTTGTATGTCAGATTGTTCTTTTGAATATTCACGAAGTTTTTTAGGGTCATTAATAATTTGTGGGTCGCTTAAAAGTTCATTTAATCTTTCATAACGATCTTCCACGGATTGAAGACGATCAAACACAGCATTCACCTCGAGTTTTAGTCCATAACATTCTAATTATAGTATAGTGGAAAACCAACGTCAAAACCAAATTGAGGGAGAAAATTTTTTGGAGGAGAAAAAAGATAGTGAAAATGTATTTTACGATAAAAAGTAAGCATGATTTTTCAAGAAAAAACATGCCCTAAAATCAGAGCATGTTAGCGTCGATCTTCCTGAACCTTTACTTCTATATTGTATCGTGGAAGTGCCTGAATGAGCTTTTTGTGGAGACGTGCTTCCGCGTCATTTCTTTTTTGGTCCGAAAGCATTCCTTTTTTGTACACCGATACCCACATCCGGTCGCCATTAATCCAGACTGAATCTGTCACAAATTCATTTGTCCCTTTCACGACTTGTTTCGCCTTATTGATATCATTGCCGTGATTGGTCGCACCAGCCTCACCACCGCTACCCGTTCCTTTTAAGTCGAGAAAGTTGGGATTTTGGTTGGTAATATCATCTTCGACAAAGTGCTGTTTGTTCTTACCTCGGTCAGCCGTAGTGTCGATTCCATTATTTTTGTTATCCTGAAGGGACATATTATTGGGAGAGGAGCGATCTTTCCGCAGGTCATACGCCTCTTCATCCCCACGATTATTCTGACATCCGCTGACTATTGTTAATAACACGATAAACATGAGAGACATCCATCTTTTCTGCATTTTACACCTCCCATTACTATCGTGCCCGTTCAACGCTGTATTTTAGCGAGAGAATTCTTTCCAATGATCGAAGAGTTGAACGGCAAACTTCGATGCAAGCCCACTCTCTCAAAATTATAATTATTCAGCGGGTTTTGCCAATAATCCCGCGGACTCTTAGATTATTCCGCGAACTTTTCCAATAATTCCGCGGACATTGAGTTTATTCCCGCGGATTCCTCCAATAATCCCGCCAAACCAAGAATTCAACCTCAAAATCCCATTTTCCCCATAAAAAAAACTGCCCGAGAATCCAACTCTCAGACAGTGTTATGGGTGTCAGGCACCATTTATGATCTCCTGACATTATTTACGTTTTAAACTGCGCAAACAGCATCTATGGTGTCAGGCACCAACCACAACCAAAACCACCAACCACTCAATCAACAATCCCTATTTCGCGGTGGCTGAGACGGGTGCGGTTTTTGGGACTTCGTGGTGGTGACGGCAGCGGGGCTCGTACGCTTCGGATGCACCCACTAGGATGACTGGGTCATGGTAGGATGCAGGACGCCCATTAATTAGCCGCTGCGTCCGGCTTGACGGCGAGCCGCATACGGTGCAGACTGCCTGAAGCTTTGTGACGGATTCCGCAATCGCCATTAACGCAGGCATTTGCCCAAACGGCTCGCCGCGGAAATCCATGTCAAGACCGGCACATATTACGCGGTGTCCGCTGTCAGCCAACTGCTGAACCACACGGAGAATTCCTTCATCAAAAAACTGAACTTCATCAATGGCAATAATATCAATATCAGCTTCTACATGGTGAAGCAGCTCAGTTGAATGGGAAATTGGCTTCGCATGAAAAGAAGAGCCATTATGGGAGACTACAGATTGTTCACTGTAGCGATTATCAATTTTCGGCTTAAAAACAGCGATTTTTTGTTTGGCAAATTGAGCCCGTCTTACGCGGCGAATCAATTCCTCCGACTTTCCAGAAAACATACTGCCACAGATAACCTCAACCCATCCGCTTTGTTTCATTACATACATAAACGGTGTCTCCTTCCTATAACGAACCCGATCACGATCTTTAATTAGTTTCGCAGGCGGCCACAAGGCTGGCAGCCTGAACATAAGCTATTTTAAGTATTTTACCCTGCAAATCTATGTGAACAACGAATTTTTTTCAATAAAAAACAGGCAAGTCATAATTTCTCTTGCCTGTCTTGAGCAACTATTGTTGTTGTTGCTTAAGGCCATATTTTTTGTTGAAACGGTCAACACGTCCGCCAGCTTCAGCGAATTTTTGACGACCTGTATAGAATGGATGACATTCTGAACAAGTTTCAACGCGAATTTCATTTTTAACAGAACCGGTTTCAAATGTATTACCACATGCACATGTCACCTTGACTGTTTTATAATTAGGATGAATTCCTGCTTTCATTTCTTTTCAGCTCCTTCCGCCCTGAATCATTCGAGACAGAGTTATAAATGCTTGTCTATAAGAACAAGCACCAATTACATAAAAGACACTGCACCCATTATAACAAGGTCCACCATTTTTTGCAAGTTGGGATTTGTTGGTTTCTTTATTAAATAAATAAACCTTTCAAAAACGCACTTTGCTTACCTTCTTGATTTTAACTCTTCCCCAAGCTGGGCAAAAAATTCTTCATTAGACTTTGTTTGGCGTAATTTTTTCAAGAAGCGTTCGGCGAAGTCCGGTGAATCGGACATGGACTTGCGAATCGCCCATAATTTATCCAAATGCTCTTTCGGAACGAGTAATTCCTCTTTCCGAGTTCCGGAGCGGCGAATATCAAGCGCAGGGAAAATACGGCGCTCAGCAAGCTGACGATCAAGATGCAGCTCCATATTGCCTGTCCCTTTAAATTCTTCATAAATGACATCGTCCATCCGTGAACCAGTATCGACCAAAGCAGTCGCCAAGATGGTCAAGCTGCCGCCCTCTTCGATATTACGCGCTGCCCCAAAGAACCGCTTTGGACGGTGGAACGCTGCCGGGTCGATACCACCAGACAAGGTCCGGCCGCTTGGCGGAATGACTAAGTTGTAAGCACGAGCCAAACGGGTAATACTATCCATTAAGATGACGACATCGCGTTTGTGTTCAACCAAGCGCATTGCCCGGTCCAGCACGAGCTCGGCCACCTTAATATGATTTTCGGGAACTTCATCAAAGGTTGAGCTGACCACATCACCAGCCACTGAACGCTCAATATCCGTTACCTCTTCAGGACGTTCATCGATCAAGAGCATAATCAGTTCGACATCAGGATGGTTGGTCGTAATACTGTTGGCAATTTCTTTTAACAGCATCGTTTTACCAGCCTTAGGCGGCGCCACAATGAGACCGCGCTGGCCAAATCCAACGGGTGCGACAAGATCCATAATCCTGGTGGAAAGATGTTTTGGTGTTGTTTCGAGCTTCATTTGTCGGTCTGGATACAGCGGTGTTAAGGCTGGGAAATAAACACGTTCCTTTGCAGATTCGGGATCTTCCCCGTTTACGGCTTCTACATGGAGCAGCCCATAATAGCGTTCATTTTCTTTTGGAGGCCGAACTTTACCGGAAACCTTGTCCCCATTACGAAGATCGAAGCGGCGGATTTGCGAAGCTGAAATATAAATATCCTCTGAGCTTGGCGAATAGTTGATTGGTCGTAAAAACCCGAAACCCTCTGATTGAATAATCTCGAGGACGCCTTCCATGAAAAAATAGCCTTGTTGCTCTGCCCGAGATTTTAGGATGGCAAAAATTAATTCTTTTTTTGTTAATTTGCTGTAATAGGTCACCTTAAATTCACGTGCAAGCTCATAAAGTTCCTTCAGCTTCATATTTTCTAAACTTGAAATTGTTAAGTCCATTTGTACACCACTCTTTAAAATTTTTCCAGCAAATCCGCTTTCCTTAAGTTAGCGGGAGATTGTCAGGTAAGAACAATACTATGATAGTAGAGGATTGAAATTGAAGTAGAAAGGAAATGAATAGAATTGCAGAAATTATGCATATTAAAAACAATTACTATTTTACCCTCTGTACAAAAAATTAATCAACTAATATTTATTTAATTATTGGTTTGAAATACTTTCCGGTAGGAGATTAATCAAAATCCTCTAGGAGAAATCGGAGTTTTAGATAAAAAGACTAGACCCTAACAGCACCTAGTCTCTCTCTTTAAATGGTGCCTGACACCATTACCACTGTCTACATATAACTATTGGTGCCTGACACCATTGACGACATTGACACCATTAACATTATTTATACTATCTTTCTATCTCTATTGGTGCCTGACACCTAGTTTATTTGATGACTAGGTTTGGTTTCTTCTTAAGGCTGTGTCTGCCTTCGACGAAACGGACGGTGCCTGATTTGGCGCGCATGACGAGTGAGTGTGTGGACCCGTAAGATCCTTTGAATTGAACGCCCCGCAGGAGTTCTCCGTCTGTTACGCCGGTTGCTGCAAAAATAGCATCGTCGCCTTTCACGAGGTCTTCCATCCGGAGGATACGATTAACATCTAAGCCCATTTTTATGCAGCGTTCAAGCTCCGCATCATTTTGTGGCAATAATTTACCGATGATTTCCCCGCCTAGGCATTTAAGGGCTACAGCTGAAATGACACCCTCAGGAGCACCGCCTGAACCAAACAGAATGTCGACACCTGTGTTATCAAAAGCCGTATTAATCGCACCGGCCACATCACCATCATTGATGAGTTTGATCCGGGCACCAGCTTCACGAAGCTGGGCGATGATATGTTCATGGCGTTCACGATTTAACACAGTTGCCACTACATCCTGAACATCTTTATTTTTGGCTTTCGCTACTGCTTTAAGATTGTCCAAAACAGATGCATTAATATCCACCTGTCCAACTGCTTCTGGGCCAACTGCTATTTTTTCCATGTACATGTCTGGAGCATGGAGCAGGTTGCCATGATCTGCAATTGCCAATACCGCTAAAGCATTCCAGCCTCCTGATGCGACTATATTCGTTCCTTCAAGCGGATCAACCGCCACATCGACACGCGGGCCATAGCCTGTGCCAAGTTTTTCGCCAATATAGAGCATTGGGGCCTCGTCCATTTCTCGATCACCACTGTCCCTTTCATTGGAACGGTGTCAAAGACATCCCGCATGGCGGATGTAGCCGCATCGTCAGCCTCTGGTTTCTTACCGCGTCCCATCCAACGTGCAGAAGCTAGGGCAGCTGCTTCGGTGACACGGACTAGTTCCATTGATAAACTTCTCTCCATCTATTTCCATCCCCTATTTTCGTTTACCAAAAGCGGCCATTTTGCCTGTCCAAGTCTTACGTGTTTTTTAAATGTTCGAGTTCATCCTTTGTCAGTGCTTCCCGCCAAACGGTCGCACCCAGGCCATTTAATTTTTCAACGAGATTACTGTAGCCGCGGTCAATGTGTTCAAGTCCCGTAACTTCGGTAATCCCTTCCGCCATTAAACCTGCGATGAAAAGTGCTGCCCCAGCACGCAGGTCGCTTGCTTTGACTTTCGCACCCTGAAGCTGTATAGGACCATTAATAATCGCTGAACGCCCTTCTACTTTTATACTGGCATTCATTCGTCTTAATTCATCAATATGCTTAAACCGGGCACCATAAATGGTATCCGTCACCACACTAGAACCAGCCGCTCTTGTCAGCAGCGTCGTAAATGGTTGTTGCAGGTCCGTTGGAAACCCTGGATAAACGAGCGTTTTAATATCAACGGCTTTCAATTTAGCGGAGCCGTCAACAAATACTTGGTCATCACTCGTTTCGATATGCACGCCCATTTCACGAAGCTTGGCAATTAATGATTCTAAGTGCTGTGGAATAACATTATCGACTAAAACCCCTTCCCCGACAGCGGCACCTAAAATCATATAGGTCCCTGCTTCAATCCGGTCAGGAATAATTGTGTGGCGGCAGCCGTGCAAGCTGTCAACCCCGTCAATCCGAATGACGTCTGTTCCAGCGCCTTTAATCTTCGCGCCCATGTTCGTTAATAGTGTCGCTACATCAATAATTTCCGGCTCTTTTGCCGCATTTTCAATGATCGTCCGGCCTTTTGCCCGTACTGCTGCCAGCATAATATTAATCGTTGCCCCGACACTGACGACATCCAGATAAATCCGGGCACCGCGCAGCTCATCAGCACGCAAATAGATGGCCCCTTGCTCATTGGTAATTTGAGCGCCAAGTGCTTCAAACCCCTTGATATGCTGATCAATCGGCCGCGGGCCTAGATGACAGCCGCCTGGAAGTCCAATTACAGCCTTCTTAAATCGTCCGAGCATGGCCCCCATTAAATAATAGGAAGCGCGCAGCTTTTTTACTTTACCGTTTGGCAGAGGCATAGAAATCATGGATGATGGATCAACCGTCATTTCTTCGTCTGAAATTTGAACTTTCCCGCCGATTTCCTCGAGCAGGTCCTTCAATATTTCAACGTCTGATATCATTGGCAAGCCCTCAATTGTCACGGGTGATTCTGCTAGAATGGTGGCAGGGATTAAAGCAACCGCACTATTTTTGGCGCCGCTGATGCGAACCGTGCCTTTTAATGGATATCCGCCTGCAATTTTAAGTTTTTCCATTTTCGACTCCCTTCTAAGCCCACATGAATGGTTGTCCGTCTTGAATTTTATTTGAGTAGTAAGCGCAGCAAGAGTAACAGCGCTTACTTTTTATAAAAAAGAGATGTACGTTTCAAGCCAGGCTCTAGGTATATTTTTCCAACATAAAAAGTCAAATTCCGACAGTTTGTCTATTATTTAGTTTACACGAAAATTTCATTTTCATGTATGGATCTTAAAAATTTTTTTAGGATAAAAATGGAAAAACCATAAAATGTTATGCGTTATTGCGATTATTCCAGTCTTTTAGGAATCCTTCGATACCTTTGTCGGTTAATGGATGGTGGAAAAGACCAATCAATACTTTATATGGAATGGTGGCAATATGTGCACCACGTAATGCTGCTTCCGTTACATGGATTGGGTTGCGGATGGAAGCCGCGATAATTTCTGACTCAATTCCATGAACAGCAAAAATTTCGGAAACTTGGGAAATGAGATCCAAGCCATTTTGACCAATATCATCTAATCTGCCAAGGAATGGCGATACATAGGTAGCACCGGCACGAGCGGCAAGCAAGGCTTGGTTCGCGTTAAATATCAGGGTCACGTTTGTTTTAATGCCTTCTTTTGAAAAAGCATGGCAGGCTTTTAAGCCGTCTGGAGTCATTGGAACTTTAACGGTCACATTTGGTGCGATCGCTGCAAGTTCTTTTCCTTCACGAATCATTCCTTCTGCATCGAGTGCAATGACCTCAGCACTGACAGAGCCTGGAACAAGTGCGGCGATTTCTTTAATGCGATCATGGAATGAAACGCCTTTTTCTCTAGCGACAAGCGATGGGTTTGTTGTAACCCCAGCTAATAAGCCTAGTTCATTTACTTCGCGAATTTCATCTAAATTTGCCGTATCAATAAAAAATTTCATCGTTTTCCCTCCATATTTCGACTAAATTTTCTGACTACCATTAACATACTGAAACCGCCCTCACTACTAAGGGCGGTTTAATTTTATCATACTTTTGACAACCATTGAAAGGACTGTCTGATGGTGTCGCTATTTTAGGCTTACGCTTTGCCTGCTGAACCGAATTCGCGGATTTTGCCAATAACGGTTTCTTTAATCGCATCGCGAGCTGGGCCTAAATATTTACGTGGATCATATTCTTCTGGTTTAGCTGCAAGTGTTTCACGAACAGCTTTAGCAGAAGCAATTTGGTTTTCAGTATTTACGTTGATTTTAGCTGTTCCAAGTGATACAGAACGTTGAATATCCTTTGTAGGGATACCAGTTCCACCGTGAAGAACTAATGGAAGGCCAGTAAGGTTGCCAATTTCTTCCATTTCTTTAAATCCAAGGTTTGGTTCGCCTTTGTAAGGACCGTGAACAGAGCCTAATGCTGGAGCAAGACAGTCAATGCCAGTGCGTTTTACAAGCTCAACACACTCATTAGCATCAGCATACATGATGCCGCCGATTACGTCATCTTCTTGTCCACCAACAGTTCCTAATTCAGCCTCAACAGACACACCTTTTGCATGTGCATAATCTACTACTTTAGAAGTAATTTCTACGTTTTCTTCAAATGGGTGGTGGGAAGCATCAATCATAACAGATGTGAAACCTGCATCAATCGCTTCTTTACATTTATCAAAGCTTGAACCATGGTCAAGGTGAATAGCAACTGGAACAGTAATGTTGTAATCTTCCATTAAGCCTTCTACCATTTTGACAACAGTTTTAAATCCGCCGATATAACGTCCAGCACCTTCTGAAACACCAAGAATAACAGGTGATTTCTCTGCTTCTGCAGCTTGAAGAATGGCTTGTGTAAATTCTAAGTTATTAATGTTAAACTGGCCAACAGCGTAGCCGCCAGCTTTCGCTTTGTTTAGCATGTCTTTCATTGATTCTAAAGGCATTTCTCTTCCTCCTTAAATTAGCTTGCAATCATTACAAAACAGGGTCCTCCATAAAAGGTTTTCCCTCTTTTTTGTCATTTATGTATAATGTTTAAATGAAAGCAGCCTGTAAAAAGTTCATATGTATCATAACAAAACAATCGGAGAAATGCCATTAATCTTACCCAGTTTTTCAAACTGTCACAATGAAAGCGTGCCCATTTAATTCATGGTCTTTTTTATAAAAAAAACTACTGCTATTTTGCGTTTTGCGGGATATGTTTGCGGACAGCGGCCCGGATATCATCAATGTCAAAAGGCTTTGCAAAATGAGTGATGGCGCCTAAATCCTTAGCTTCTTGAATCATGTCCAATTCGCCGTAGGCTGTCATAATGATGACGCGGATGTCTGGATCAATAACTTTCATTCGTTTTAAGATTTCGATGCCGTCCATTCCAGGAATTTTCATATCGAGCAGAACAAGATCGGGGTCATGCTTGGTGACAATCTCCAATGCCTGAATCCCATTAGCTGCCTGAAACGTTTGATATCCTTCTTTTTGGAAAACCTCATTAAGCAAAATACGAATGCCAAATTGATCGTCTACGATTAAAATCTTCTCTTTCATTTACTCCACCTCTTCCTTGTTTTTTTACATAAGCTGTTTGATGAGATAATAAGTGTTATATTCTACCAAGACAGTCAGAATTCCTGCATGTTTTCTTTAGTCTATGTTTATTTTTTGAACATATTTTTACCATTTTGAAAAAAGGCATATAATAGGATTGGTATAAGGAGGGTTACTATGTTAAAAATGTTTACTACTCAATTAACAGGAGTTTTTAAAAAAATAGATGAAAAAGAGGAATTTTCCTTTGAGGACGGCGCCCGCTTACTTGCCCAGGCCCCTGTCGGCGATGGTTCCATTTATCTGTTTGCCGCAAATGAAATGAAAGCTGTCCAATTTGAGGCTTTAGAAGGGGCCGAACCTTTTAATGGGATGAAGGTGTTAGCAGATCCCCAGGAATTAAGTGATGCCGACCGCGTCGTCATTTTTACACGTACCTCTGGTGATGAAGAGGCAGTGGCGGTTGCTCGTTTATTGCAGGAAAAAATGATTCCCTTTGTCGCTGTGTCCACGGTGATGGAGTCAGCTGAGGGGAATTTAGCCGATCTAGCGGATGTTCATATTGATTTGCATTTAAAAAAGGCTCTTCTCCCCGATGATGATGGTAATCGCTACGGTTATCCATCCACCATGGCTGCCTTGTTTGTATATCATGGGCTGAAATTTACAATCGATGAAATTTTAGCGGAATATTTGGAGTAAAAAAGAGCCGATTGGGCTCTTTTTATTTATGATAAATGTTAATTTTTGGCAAATAGCACAAAACCCGCTGAAAATGGCACAAAAGTCACCTAAATTAGCACAAAAAATCCCAAAAAAGCACAATCCCCTCCAAAAACAGCACAAAAACCCCATAAAAAAACCAGTCCCCCGTAAACCCGGGGAACTGGCCAAAACAACAAGCTTATTTTTCAATAGAAGCCCGGATAAAGTCACGGAACAACGGCTGCGGACGCGTTGGTCTTGACACAAATTCCGGATGGAACTGGGAGGCTACGAACCATGGGTGGTCCTTCAGCTCAATAATTTCCACTAAGCGGCCATCAGGGCTTGTCCCTGAGAATGTAAATCCTGCCGCTTCCATCTCTTGACGATAGAAATTGTTAAATTCATAACGATGGCGGTGACGCTCATAAATCACTTCATCTTCATAAGCAGCAAATGCCTTTGTACCTTCGACAAGACGGCAAGGGTAGAGACCTAAACGCAACGTACCGCCCAAGTCCTCGACATCCTTTTGCTCTGGAAGCAAATCAATGATTGGGTGGGTGGTGTCAGGCACAAACTCTGACGAATGAGCATCCTGATACCCTAGCACATTGCGGGCAAATTCAATCGTTGCCAGCTGCATGCCCAGGCAAATTCCAAGGAATGGCTTCTTCTGCTCACGCGCATAGCGGGTCGCTTCAATTTTTCCTTCGATGCCGCGATCACCGAAACCGCCCGGAACAAGGACTCCATCCACATCATCCAACAGCTCGGCCACATTCTCACGGGTCACATCTTCAGAATTAATCCATTTAATTTCCACATCGGCATCAAATGCATAACCGGCATGCTTCATCGCTTCCACCACGGAAATATAAGCATCCTGCAGTTCTACATATTTACCAACAAGACCAATCTTCGTTTTGCCAGACAGGTGTAAAACTCGGTCAACCAAGGCCTTCCACTCCGTCATTTCTGCAGGCTGTGTTTGCAATTTCAAATGGTCACAAACGATTTGATCCATGTTTTGCTCTTGGAGGGCAAGCGGAATCGAATAAAGGGTATCCGCATCCATACATTCAATGACAGCTTTTGAATCGATATCACAGAATAGAGCAATTTTGTCCTTCATGTCCTGAGAAATAGGCATTTCTGTACGGACTACGATGATATTTGGCTGAATACCGAGGCTGCGCAGTTCTTTGACACTGTGCTGGGTCGGCTTCGTCTTCATTTCACCCGCTGCTTTTAAGTATGGAATCAGCGTACAATGAATGTACATCACATTTTCGCTGCCGATATCACTTTTAATCTGGCGAATCGCTTCTAAGAATGGCAGTGATTCAATATCACCAACGGTTCCGCCAATTTCCGTAATCACGATATCCGCATTGGTTTCTTTGCCGGCCCGGAAGCAGCGTTCCTTGATTTCATTGGTGATATGCGGAATAACCTGAACCGTTGCACCTAAGTAATCGCCGCGGCGCTCTTTACGCAATACAGTAGAATAAATTTTTCCTGTTGTCACATTAGAATACTTGTTTAAATTGATGTCAATAAAGCGCTCATAGTGGCCAAGGTCTAAATCCGTTTCCGCTCCGTCACCCGTCACGAATACTTCACCATGTTGGTAAGGGCTCATCGTTCCTGGGTCCACGTTAATGTACGGATCAAATTTCTGAATCGTTACATTTAACCCACGATTTTTTAATAAGCGCCCTAACGAAGCTGCGGTAATTCCTTTTCCAAGTGAAGATACAACTCCACCCGTTACAAAAATATATTTTGTCATAAATAATCCCCCTCTAATACAGTTTGTACATTACTCAGGTTGTTTAAGGATGTTTTTTTAAAATTATTACCCTTTTTCTCAAAAAACGAAAAAACTCCATCAAATTGGGAGTTTTTTAAAATAAAAAGCGCCCCTCTCGCAGGTTGCGAGGGGAGCGCATATAAGTAATGATTCATCCGTCCTTTTAAAAGGAGCCCAAAAAAGATAATACAGGGGCTTGAATAAAAAGTCAAGGTTTTGCCTGTCGAGTTTTTCGAAAAAAGCCGGATTCAAAGGATAGAATTATAATTCCTCGTCCTCTTCCTCAAACGTTTCGTCTTCTTCATCCAACTCTTCATCAAGATCATCGTCTTCATCTAGGTCGATATCCTCAGCATCATCAAGAAGATCGTCATCATCATCATCATCATCAAGAAGATCATCTTCATCTAAATCAATATCATCATCATCATCGTCGAGTAAATCATCGTCGTCATCATCAAAATCATCAAGATCATCGAAATCTTCATCTTCGATTTCCTCAATTTCATCGAAGTCTTCTTCTTCGACAACCTTCTTCGCCTTCTTCTTCTTCGGTTTCACCGGAGTGACAACCTCTTCTTCGGCTGTGTCAACTGGATACCAAACGCGGAGACCCCAACGGTTTTCTCCTAATGATAAGAAACGGCCATCTATGTTGATGTCAGTATAAAATTGTGCCAAGCGAGACCTAATTTCTTCGTCTGAAATTCCTGCAGCTTTCTTAATCTCTTGAACTAATTCATTAAACGAGATTGGCTGCTTGCTATTTTTTAAATATTCAAAAGCCATTTCCATGAGGGAAAACTCTTGCAATTCCTCTTTTGAGTACTGTGCTAAACTCACTATTGGCACTTCCTTTCTCTATTTCACACTCTACAAACTACCAAGAGCGCATTCTCCCAATTTGCATATTCTTCATTATAAACAAATTCTTCCGGTTTATGCTAGTCCTTGGCTATTGTTTCACTTGATTTTTTCCTTTGTTGATTTACGGCTAGGCCCTTTCTCCTGTTTCCTTAGCTTCTTTATCTCCTTAATAGAGATGATCAAAAAGAAAATGGCCAGCAGCAAGAACGAAACTGCCCCCAATTGGAGCTGATAGAGATAGTTTAATGGCCAGGCAAAAACAATTAACACAATAATAATGTGACTACCCTTCAACTTCACGCACCTGCCCATGCTCTCTTGGAGTTTCCTGCTAGTTCGATTATATCTCAAGATCACAGAATCATTCATATCTACTATAAAATAGCACAAAAAAATATCGGTGTCAGTTACCAGGCGTAAATTCCACCTGGTGCCTGACACCGTTTCTACTATTAACCTTTTTATAATATAGGATTCATCCCTGACCAGGGCGCTTTCGCTTTTCTTCATGTCTAGCTCCAGCACCCTAGCGGCTAGTGTCCTTCGCTCTCCACCCTACGATAAGTCAACATCGAATCGCTAACGCTCTTCGTGTTTCCTTTATCTCGGTTGGAGTGCTCCAGGCCATACGCCGCTGACCAGGGCGCTTCCGCTTTTCGTTTTACATATTTCGCCGATACTGCCCGCCGACTTCGTACAATGCTCTGGTGATTTGTCCGAGGCTGGCGACTTTCACGGTTTCCATTAGTTCTGCAAAAATATTGCCATTGTTCACCGCCGCCGCTTTTAAGCGATTCAATGCAGCCGTGCTTTCCGCGGCATGAGTCTCCCAAAAGGCACGCAAATTATAAATCTGCAACTCCTTCTCTTCTTTCGTGGCCCGGGCAATTTCCATATTATTAACCTCTTCCATAGATGGCGGATTCGGATTTAAATACGTATTCACGCCAATAATCGGCATCTCACCCGTATGCTTCTTCATTTCATAATACATCGACTCATCCTGAATCTTGCCGCGCTGATACTGTGTCTCCATCGACCCAAGCACCCCGCCGCGGTCATTCAACCGGTCAAACTCCTGCAGCACCGCTTCCTCCACTAAATCCGTCAATTCCTCGACAATAAACGAGCCCTGCAACGGATTCTCATTTTTCGTTAAGCCATGCTCTTTCGTAATAATCATCTGAATCGCCATCGCCCGCCGCACCGATTCCTCTGTCGGCGTGGTAATCGCTTCATCATAGGCATTCGTGTGCAAGGAATTACAGTTGTCATGCAAAGCCATCAACGCCTGCAAAGTCGTCCGGATATCATTAAAATCAATTTCCTGTGCATGCAGCGACCGTCCCGATGTCTGAACATGATACTTCAGCTTTTGACTGCGTTCGTTCGCGCCATATTTTTCACGCATCACCGTTGCCCAAATCCGGCGTGCCACCCGGCCGATCACCGTATACTCTGGATCCAGACCATTCGAGAAAAAGAATGACAAGTTTGGTGCAAAGTCATCAATGTGCATCCCGCGGCTCAAATAATATTCCACATACGTAAAACCATTCGACAATGTAAACGCCAGCTGCGAAATCGGGTTCGCCCCCGCCTCAGCAATATGATAGCCGCTGATCGACACCGAATAATAATTGCGGACTTGATGATCAATAAAATATTGCTGAATATCCCCCATCATCCGCAACGCAAACTCCGTCGAAAAAATACACGTATTCTGGCCTTGGTCTTCTTTTAAAATATCTGCCTGCACCGTCCCGCGCACCGTCCTTAAGGTATAAGCACGAACCGCCGCAAATTCTTCGACCGTAAGCACTCGGCCCAGTTCCGCCTCTTTCAACAAAACCTGCTGATCAATCGCCGTGTTCATGAACATTGCCAAAATAATCGGCGCAGGTCCATTAATCGTCATCGATACCGAGGTCGATGGATGGCATAAATCAAAGCCGTCATACAATTTCTTCATATCATCTAAGGTACAAACACTAACGCCGCTTTCGCCGACCTTCCCATAAATATCCGGGCGGTAATCGGGGTCTTCCCCATACAAAGTCACCGAATCAAATGCCGTACTCAATCGCTTGGCCGCATCATCCTTCGATAAATAATGGAAACGGCGGTTCGTCCGTTCCGGCGTCCCTTCACCAGCAAATTGCCGTTTCGGGTCCTCACCCTCGCGCTTAAACGGAAATACCCCGGCGGTATAAGGGAATGAACCTGGCACATTCTCTTGATAGACCCAGCGCAGAATTTCCCCGTAGTCTTTATACCGCGGCAGTGCAACCTTTGGAATATCAAGGCCTGATAAGCTTTTTGATTTTAACACCGTGATAATCTCTTTATCGCGGATACGTGTCACAAACTCAGAGCCTGAATAAGCCGCTTTCGTCGTCTCCCACGTCTCCAAAATTCTCCGCGATTCCGCCGTCAGCTGTTCCTCAGTCGCCCGTTTAACGGCTTCTAAGGCAGCAACCACTTCCGGCTGATCCTTGACCGCTTCCATCGCCCCTTCGAGCTGAAATAATTTCCGGGCAATATCAGCCTGCTGTTCCGCCTTTTTATGATAACCGCGCACCGTCTCCGAAATTTCCCGTAAATAATAACGCCGGTCCGTCGGAATAATCACATTTTGCTTTTCAACTACTGCATCCTTGCTAAATGACGTCACCCAATCCGTGCCCGCCTTCGCATTAATCACGTCCACTAACGCCGCAAACAAGGCATTCGTGCCTGGATCATGAAACTGGCTGGCAATCGTGCCATAAACGGGCATGTCATCCAGCTCTTTTTCAAATAGCATATTGTTACGCTGATACTGCTTCTGCACCTGGCGCTTTGCATCCTCAGAGCCCTTGCGCTCAAACTTATTGATGACAATTAAATCAGCAAAGTCGAGCATATCGATTTTTTCGAGCTGAGACGGCGCCCCAAATTCACTCGTCATCACATACAAGGACACATCACAAATTTCGGTAATTTCCGCATCCCCCTGGCCAATCCCGCTCGTTTCCACAATCACCAGGTCAAAGCCCGCCGCCTTCGTTACCGCGACAGCATCTTTAATCGCCAAAGAGAGCTCGTTTTTCGACCGACGCGTAGCCAAACTCCGCATATACACATTCGGCGAAAAAATCGCATTCATCCGGATCCGGTCACCAAGCAGCGCCCCGCCCGTTTTCTGTTTCGTCGGGTCCACCGAGAGAATCGCAACCTTCTTCGCCGGAAATTCATTAATAAAGCGGCGGATTAATTCATCCGTCAATGAACTTTTTCCCGCGCCGCCCGTTCCCGTAATCCCCACAACCGGAATCGCCTTCTCCAGCGACTTCACTTGCTCCATCACTTGCTCCACCGTTGCCGCGGCTTCATTTTGTTTATCCACATGCAGCTCGGCTAACGTAATCAGCTTGGCAATGCTATTCACATCACCCGCCGGCAGTTTTTCGATTTGCTCACTAACATCCATTGTCACCGTAGAAAAATCACATTCTCGAATCATCAGATCAATCATGCCCTGAAGACCGAGCGACCGTCCATCCTCCGGTGAAAACAGCCTTGCAATCCCGTACGCATGCAGCTCATCCAACTCACGCGGAATAATCACCCCGCCGCCGCCGCCATAAATCCGGATATGCGGCGCCCCTTTTTCTTTTAACAAGTCATACATATACTTAAAGTATTCCACATGCCCGCCTTGATACGAAGAAATCGCAATCCCCTGCACATCCTCCTGAATCGCCGCGTTGACAACCTCCTCAACCGAGCGATTATGGCCAAGATGTATGACCTCCGCTCCGCTCGCCTGAAGAATCCGTCTCATAATATTAATCGAGGCATCATGACCGTCAAACAAACTCGACGCCGTCACAAACCGAATATGATGCCGTGGCTGATAACTCCCCATCGTCCTCCCCCTTTTTTGGAAAAATGAACCTTGTGTGAGTACGCGCAGCTTTTCGTCGTTTTTTTAGAAAAGGCTGTGCTCCCGAGAGCAAATTCCCGCGTTCACCTAACTGTATTTCGTGCTTGATTCCGCGGCCCTACTTTGAACCGGTTGACTGTCCTTTTCAGCTGTGATCGAGTGGCTGCCGCTAATCCCCGCCAGCAACAGCTCCGTCTGCAGCTCAATATATTCATCGAGCGTGAATAATTTCCGGAGCGCCCAGCGGCGGAAGCCCCACATTTGCCCCTGGACAAAAATGTTATGGGCAATTATTTTCACTTGCTTTTCTGATAAGGACAGTTCCCCGTTCGCGACACAGCGTGACAGTAAATTTTCAAACATCCCGACCATTTCCATTTCCTTTTTCAACACATACGGAAGCGCATCCTTCGAGAGCGACTTCACTTCCTGGTACATGACGAGCACCTCAGCCTGCATTTCATCCATCACCTGAAAAAAGTGAGCAATTCCCAGCTTCAAGCTGTCTAATGTCCCTTTTTTCAAAGACAGGTCCTGCTGCAGGCGCTCGCTGACATGGTCATAAATGCTGTCACAAACGAGATAGAGCACATCTTCCTTGGTGCGGATATATTCATACAGCGTCCCGATGCTGAATCCGGCTGCTTTGGCAATTTCCCTCGTCGTGGTCCGATGAAACCCCTTTTGTTTAAACAGTGCAACGGCCCCTTTAATCATTTGATCACGCCTTTTTTGCACGAGGCGCTCATCCTTGACTGAGGCCTGAACTTCCCTCTTTTTCATCCCGCTACCCGCCTTTGTTTTTTTCAAAAAATTATTTCGTTAACATCCTCGAAATCACCAGGCGTTGGATTTCTTGTGTACCTTCGTAAATTTGGGTAATCTTCGCATCGCGCATAAAGCGTTCAACTGGATAATCCTTTGTATAGCCATAGCCGCCAAACACCTGCACGGCTTCAGTTGTTACCTTCATTGCAGTGTCGCCAGCAAATAGCTTCGACATTGCCGACTCCTTGCCATATGGTAAGCCGTTCGACTCGAGCCAGGCCGCTTGATAGGTTAATAGTCTAGAAGCTTCGATGTTTGTCGCCATATCCGCCAATTTAAACGAAATCCCTTGGTTGGCGGCAATCGGCTTGCCAAATTGATGACGTTCCCGTGCATAATCCACTGCCGCATCAAGAGCGCCTTGGGCAATTCCCACAGCTTGAGCAGCAATCCCGTTGCGGCCGCCATCCAGCGTCATCATCGCAATTTTAAAACCGTCGCCTTCTTCCCCAAGCCTGTTGGCCACCGGCACACGGCAGTCTTCAAAAATAATTTCAGTTGTTGGCGAAGAACGAATCCCTAACTTTTTCTCTTTTTTCCCAACGGAGAAGCCTGGGAAATCATTTTCAACAATAAAAGCAGTCGTACCCTTTTGCTTGCTCGATGGATCGGTTAGCGCAAACACGACATAAATGTCGGCCTCACCGCCATTGGTAATAAAAATTTTCGAACCATTGATCACGTAGTGGTCGCCTTCTAAGCGGGCTGTTGTTCTCATTCCGCCGGCATCTGAGCCGCTGCCAGGCTCCGTTAACCCATAAGCTCCAATTTTGCTTCCCTCCGCCATTGGGCGTAAATACGTTTGTTTTTGCTCTTCACTGCCAAATTTATAAATCGGCCAGCCTGCAAGTGAGGTGTGGGCAGACAGCATGACACCCACTGAAGCATCAACACGGGATAATTCCTCTACTGCGATGCAATAAGCTAAGTAGTCACTGCCGATACCGCCGTACTGTTCAGGCCATGGAATCCCTGTAAGGCCAAGCTCAGCCATTTTGTCAAAAATGTCCCGATCAAAGCGTTCTTCCTCATCGCGCTCCGCCGCCGTTGGTGCTACCTCGTTCCGCGCAAAATCACGAACCATTTTCCGAATCATTTCATGTTCTTCTGATAATTTAAATTGCATATTAGTTACCTCCTTTTAATTTTTGGGCTGGGTTCTTTTTATAAAATTCGGCTTCATTTGGGCCGATTTCCACTTGAATTGTGCCTTTTTGGAGCGGTTTTGTGCCAATTTCAGCATGTTTTGTGCTATTTGACAAAAATTGGATATTGATTCCTCAAATCAAAGATACTTACTAATCACAATCCGCTGAATTTCGCTTGTGCCTTCGTAAATCTCCGTCACCTTCGCATCGCGGAAATACCGTTCGACTGGGTAATCCTCCGTATAGCCGTAGCCGCCAAACACTTGAATGGCCTCGGTTGTGACTTCTACCGCCGTTCTCGTTGCAAATAGTTTTGCCATCGAGGCCTCTAGGCCGCACTTCATGCCCCGCGATCGCAAATCTGCAGCCCGATAGACTAATAGTTTAGCAGCCTCCACTTGAGTAGCCATATCGGCCAGTTTAAAGGCAATCCCTTGCTGGGCAGCAATCGGTTTGCCGAATTGCTTGCGTTCCTTCGCATAGGCAGTTGCCGCTTCCAGTGCAGCCTCGGCAATCCCGAGGGCCTGGGTAGCAATCCCAATGCGGCCGACGTCAAGGTTGGCCATGGCAATTTTAAAGCCCTCGCTTTCATTGCCGAGCATGTTCGCCACCGGGACACGCATATCCTCGAACGTTAGCTGCACCGTTCGCGATCCGTGCAGTCCCATTTTCTTTTCATCCTTGCCAACAATAAAACCAGGCGTATTTTTTTCAACAATAAAAGCGGCAATCCCCTTTGTGCCGAGCTTCGGGTCAGTCGTTGCAAAAACAATATAGACATCGGCCTCACCGCCATTTGTAATAAACACCTTTGAGCCATTGAGGACATAATGGTCGCCTTTCTTGACGGCGCGCGTCTTCAAACTGGCTGCATCCGACCCTGAACTTGGTTCGGTTAAACAAAATGCCCCTAAATACTCCCCTGATGCCAGTTTAGGCACATACTTTTGCTTTTGTTCTTCCGTGCCAAAGTACAGAATCGGGTTCGTACAGACCGATGTATGAACGGATAAGATGACTCCTATCGTGGCACTTATTTTAGAAAGCTCGTGAATGGCAATGATATACGAGGTGAAATCCATTGCCGCCCCGCCATATTGCTCGGGCACCGGAATGCCCATCAGGCCAAGTTCGCCCATTTTACGGAGAATGTCACGGGGAAATTCTCCTTTTTCCATCCTCGCAATAAAGGGGGTGATTTCTTTTTCAGCAAAATCACGAACCATTTTTCGCATCATGTCTTGTTCCTCTGTAAACGTAAGATTCATCGTCATCTCTCCCTTGCGGATGTATAAGCCAGGAGAGATCACAGAATCTCAGCTATGTACCCTCGCAGTGATCCACCTGGTGTTTTGTCTGATTTTAGGCTCTACGCCGCATTTCGTGCGCTTGGAGCCAAACTATTCGTAGCTGTAAAATCCGCGTCCCGATTTCTTTCCGAGCCAGCCGGCCTTTACATATTTACGCAAGAGCGGGCATGGGCGGTATTTGTCATCGCCAAAGCCTTCGTGCAGGGTCTCCATAATATATAAACAGGTATCAAGGCCGATAAAATCAGCTAAAGTCAGCGGTCCCATCGGATGATTCATGCCGAGCTTCATAACTTCATCAATCGCTTCTTTGGTCGCCACGCCTTCGTATAAGGTATAAATCGCCTCATTAATCATCGGCATCAGCACACGGTTTGAGACAAAGCCAGGGAAGTCATTTACCTCTACAGGCACCTTGCTTAACGTTTTGGTCATGTCTTCAATCACTTGATATACTTCATCGGATGTAGCCAAGCCGCGGATGATCTCGACGAGTTTCATTACTGGAACTGGATTCATAAAATGCATGCCGATCACCTTTTCGGGACGCTTGGTGGCAGCGGCAATTTCTGTGATGGGCAGTGAGGATGTATTACTTGCTAAAATAGCATGGGCTGGGGCGATTTCATCTAGTTGAGCAAATATTTTTGCTTTAATTTCCATATTTTCAACGGCTGCTTCAATGACAAGATCAACGCCGCTTGCATCGTTTAAGTCGGTCGATGCGGATAGTCTTGCTAAGACTTCTTGCTTCTCTTCTCCAGTCATCCGGCCTTTGTCCACGTTGCGGGATAAATTTTTCGTGATGACCCCTAAGCCTCGCTCGACGAATTCTGTCTTGATGTCATTTACCAACACATGGTAACCTGCCTGGGCACATACCTGAGCAATTCCTGAGCCCATCTGTCCGGCACCGATCACCATTACTTTTGAAACGTGCATGGTTTTCCCTCCATTTGAGGGCTAACAGCGTGGTCAGCCCCCTTTTTTTATAAAAATAAATCTTTCTAACCTTTTCTTCGTTTTATTTGCGAATCAGGCCACTTTATTTGCTGCTTTTCATGTTTTATTTGCGCATCAATCCTATTTATTTGCGAATTCATGAGTCTTATTTGCGAATCAAGAATCGAATCAAAGCTTACCGCTTTGGCACTTCGATCATCACAGCATCGCCCTGGCCGCCGCCGCTGCAGATGGCGGCTATTCCGATTCCGCCCCCGCGCCGCTTCAGTTCGTGCATTAAGGTGACGATGATGCGGGCTCCGCTTGCGCCAATTGGATGACCGAGGGCCACCGCACCGCCATTGACATTCACTTTTTCTGGATCGAGCTGAGCAATTTTTCCACTGGCCAATGCCACTGCGGCAAATGCCTCGTTGATTTCGAATAAATCGATTTCCTCCAAGCTCCGGCCCGTTTTTCGTAAAATTTCATTGATTACTAGGCCGGGTGTTTGTGGAAAGTCTTTCGCTTCGACCGCAACCGCTGCATGGCCAAGAATTACAGCGCCCACTTCACGTCCTTCACGGGCGGCACGTTCTTCGCTCATTAAGACAAGCGCTGCCGCACCATCATTGACCCCGGGGGCGTTCCCTGCTGTAATCGTTCCGGTTGAGTTAAAGACGGGTGCTAATTTGGCGAGGCGTTCTAAAGAGGTATCCTTACGCGGTCCCTCGTCCTCCGAGACCACGACCGGCGCTCCTTTTCGCTGCGGCACTTCGACCGAAACGATTTCCTCTGCCAATTTACCGCTTTCGATGGCCGCAATCGCGCGGACATGACTTCTTAACGCCCATTCATCCTGAGCTTCACGCGAAATTTCCAACTCAGCGGCGGTTGAGTTTCCGTAAGTGCCCATATGAACACCGGTAAAACTACAAGTTAAGCCGTCATGAATCATTAAATCCCTAACGGTTGAATCGCCCATACGGAATCCCCATCTTGCTTTTGGCAGCAAATAAGGAGCGTTGCTCATCGATTCCATTCCGCCTGCGACAATTACCTCTTCATCACCGGCACGAATAATTTGATCTGCCAAGGTGACACTGCGCATTCCTGAGGCACATACCTTATTAATTGTTTCTGTTTTTACTTCCCATGGCAGACCTGCCTCGCGGGCTGCTTGCCGGGACGGAATTTGCCCCTGTCCGCCTTGTAAAACGGAGCCAAGTATCACTTCCTGTACCTCTTCAGGCTTCACACCAGCGCGTACTAACGCTTCCTTCACAGCAATTCCCCCTAGCTGTGAAGCAGTTAAGCTGCTTATTGATCCCCCCAGCTTGCCAAAAGGTGTTCTTACCCCACTTAAAATGACCGTTTTCCCCATCCCAAACACGCTCCCTTTTCTTAATATTCAGTCATAAACTAAAATCCCCTTGGACAGCGACTGAACGCTCGCTCGAAAAATGCTGAAAAATATAGCGCCAGCAACCATCTTGCCCACGCCTATACAATTAAATTAAAAAATGTAAGCGTTTTATTACACTCTTTTATTTTACACAAAATTTCTCAAAAATTGAAATGTTTTACACAAAATTCTTAAAATTTTTACTTCATGAAGAACGGGCAGTAAGTCCAAACGAACAACTGCCCGATTTTCCAAATCTTCTTAAGAAGCAAGCACCTTTGTCTCGCCACAAACGGCTTTTTCCAGCAATTCGGCGACATCATAGGTCGCTACTTTTTCTTCGACTTCCTTCGCCTTGGTTCCGTCTGAAAGCATCGTTAAGCAGTATGGACAACCTGAGCTAATCACCGATGGATTCACGGCCAAAGCTTGCTCTGTGCGGCTGACGTTGATGCGGTGGCCAGTTTCCTCTTCCATCCACATTAACCCGCCGCCAGCGCCGCAGCACATTCCTTTTTCGCGATTCCGTTCCATTTCGACCAGCTTCACACCCGGAATCGATTTTAAAATTTCACGCGGTGGATCGTAGACATCATTGTAACGGCCTAAGTAACAAGAATCGTGGAACGTAATCGTTTCGTTGACGGCATGCTTTGGTACAAGACGTCCATCGCGGACAAGCTCATATAGAACCTCCGTATGGTGATAAACCTCCGCCTCTAAGCCAAAATCAGGGTATTCATTTTTGAAAATATTATAGGCATGCGGGTCAATCGTAATGATTTTCTTGACTTCAGCCTTTTCAAATTCTTCAATATTTTTTGCGGCTAGTTCTTGGAATAAGAACTCATTGCCCAAGCGGCGTGCGGTGTCGCCAGAGTTCTTTTCTTTGTTGCCAAGGATGGCAAACTTCACACCAGCCTCGTTCAGCAATTTAGCAAACGAAAGGGCGATTTTTTGGCTGCGGTTATCATATGAACCCATTGATCCAACCCAGAATAGGTATTCAAACTCTTCGCCCGCCTTGTTCATTTCCTTGACCGTCTTAATTTCCACATCCTCACGCACTTCGCGCCAGTTTTCGCGCTCCTTGCGGTTTAAGCCCCATGGATTGCCTTGGCGCTCGATGTTGGTCATGGCACGCTGAGCATCTGCATCCATTTTCCCTTCGGTTAACACCAAATAACGGCGCAGGTCGATAATTTTATCGACGTGCTCGTTCATCACCGGACATTGGTCTTCACAGTTGCGGCAGGTCGTACAGGCCCAGATTTCTTCTTCCGTGATGACATCGCCAATCAGACTTGGACTATAGGCTAACGCTGCAGCCGTTTCCTCAGCTCCTTGACCACTTGCGGCAAGGGCAATTTGATTGCCTTTCGTGTTTGCAAAAGCAAATGTTGGCACCCACGGCTGTTTCGAGGTGACAGATGCCCCGTAGTTAGTGAGATGATCGCGCATCTTGACGATTAAATCCATTGGTGACAGCATCTTGCCTGTTCCGGTTGCCGGACACATATTCGTACAGCGTCCGCATTCCACGCAGGCGTAAAAGTCGATCATTTGGTGCTGCGTGAAGTCTTCAATTTTCCCAACCCCAAACGACTCTTGGGATTCATCTTCAAAATCCACTTTTTTCAATTTACCTGGTTTTTCTAAACGGTTAAAATAAACATTCGCCGGTCCAGCGATTAAGTGCGCGTGCTTGGACTGCGGCACGTAAACTAAAAAGCTTAACAAGAATAAAAGGTGAGCCCACCAGGCGATGTAGAAAATCACAATGGAGGCGGTTTCACCAATCCCCGAAAAAAGTACCGAAATGACAGAAGCAACAGGCTCTGTCCAAGAGGCTTCTTCCCCGTGCCAGATGAGGCCCATGCCATTGCCGAGCAACACAGAAATCATCAACCCGCCGATAAATATCAGGACAAGCCCTGATTTAAAATTACGCTTTAAGCGGACTAATTTTTCAACATAGCGGCGGTAGAAGGCCCATAATACAGCGACAAGAATCATCAGTGTGACAAGCTCTTGGAAAAAAGTGAACCCGGCATACAACGGTCCTAGCGGCAGATGTGAACCGGGGACGAGCCCTTTCCAAATAAAATCTATTGCGCCAAACTGAACGAGAATAAAGCCATAAAAGAACATGACGTGAATGGCACCGCTCTTTTTATCTTTTAACAACTTCTTCTGGCCAAACACATTCACCCAAATTTTCTGCAGCCGTGCTTTGACATCGTTATCAAACTCGACCTTTTTGCCAAGCTTAATAAATTGAATCCGCGTTTTAACCACATACACGAACAAGCTGATTGCGTAAGCGGTTACAGCAAGAAACGCAATTAAATTGACCCATAAAAGACCATTCAAGCAAAACTCCCCTTCCCTGTTCCACCTTATAGTTAGTAGAAAATATATAATTTTCTGAATCTACATTTACCTCTATTATATAATGAATGAGCATTCAGTCAATCAATTTTTAAAAAATTCGTTCGACTTATAGAATTGTTTTCACTCGGAAACACTAACTACACCGACTGGGGGAAAGATTTCAATGAAATTTGCACTCATTTTGAGCGGACTACTCTTTTTTATCATTTTATGGCTTGTCTTAGATTTTAGATTAGGACGAAAGAAGCATCTTGCGCTTGCGGTCAAGCTGGAGACCCCCATCCTCCATGGCCATTTTGAGGTATATTCCCATGGAAAGGAATTTTTCAGCCGTTATTTTTCAGAAATTCGCCAGGCGCAAAAACATATTCACGTCCTCTATTATATTGTTAAGAACGACGAACTGGGCCGCGAGTTCTTTACTCTTTTAAAAGAAAAGGCCCGGCAAGGTGTGGAAGTTCGGCTCCTGATTGACCGCCTTGGCAGTTTCGGAATTAAAAAGGCTGACGTAACAGCCTTACAGAAGGCGGGCATTCAGTTTGCCTTTAGTAACCGGATTCGCTTTCCATTTCTCTTTTATTCTTCGCAAATCCGTAATCATCGCAAAATCTCGGTGATTGACGGCAAAGTCGGCTTTGTCGGCGGCTTTAATATCGGCAAGGAATATATTGATCAAGATCCAAAATTGAGCCCGTGGCGGGATTATCAATTAAGGGTATCCGGTGAAAGTGTAAATTTTTTGCAGAGTGAGTTTATGATCGATTGGAATGAATATGCCGGCGAGAATCTCTCTAATCATTCGGCCTATTTTCCAAAACAGCCTGAAGGCGGGGTCCGACATCAGTTTGTTCCTACTGAGGCAGGGCACCTCGAGGAAAATTTTATTCGCCTCATTCAAAAGGCCGACCAATCGATTATCATTGGCACCCCCTACTTTATTCCAAGTCCACCTATTTTTGCAGAATTACTGAAAGCGCGGCGGCGCGGTGTCAGCATCACATTGATTGTTCCCTACACTGCCGACCACATCCTTGTTCAAGAGGCCTCGTATCGTTATTTGCGAATTCTCTTGAAGGAAGGAGCTTTGGTTTATCAATATAAAAATGGTTTTTATCATGCAAAAACACTCTTGATCGATGATAAAATTTGCGATATCGGCACAGCCAATTTTGATAAGCGCAGCTTATTTTTAAACAAAGAAATAAATTGCTATCTGTACGACCCTATCTTTATCAGCCGCCTCAAAGACGTCATTGATAAAGACATCCTTGACTCAGAGTCGATGTCCTTGGACGTACTGAATAAACCGAACTTGTTTCGTTCAGTGAAAGAGGTTATTGCTGGAGCTCTATCATTATTTTTATAAATAAGGGGGGTGTGAGGATGAAAATCCGGTTTGGCTATGTTTCGACGGCGATTACCTTATGGGATGCTTCCCCTGCAAAATCGCTCACCTATACCCGTTATCAGCAGCTCAGCCCAGAAGAACGGATGGAAAAATTGCTTGAGGTGACGAAGCAAAATATTCATCATACGTTACGCATGCTGTACTTTAATCTGGCGCATGAATTTGAATTATACAGGCTGTCTAGTTCCATCGTACCGCTGGCAACCCATCCAGAAGTGATGTGGGACTTTACGACCCCATTTCAAGCAGAGTGGCAGGAACTTGGCGATTTGATTAAAAAGAATCAGCTGCGCGTCAGCTTCCATCCCAATCAATTTACACTGTTTACTTCGCCCAAAAAGACGATTACCGAGAATGCAGTGAAGGATATGACGTATCATTATCAAATGTTCGAAGCGATGGGCGTTGCCGACCGCGGTTTAATGAATATCCATATTGGCGGGGCTTACGGGGATAAAGCTGCAGCCTTGAAGCGATTCCATCAAAATCTAAAAACACTGCCTGGTCACATCAAAAAAGTAATGACCTTGGAAAATGATGATAAAACGTACACGGCTGAGGAGACCTTAGCCGTTTGTGAAAAAGAGACGATTCCCTTAGTATTCGACTATCATCATCATATGGCAAACCTAAGTGAGGCACCGCTTGAAGAGCTGCTGCCGCGTATTTTCGGGACTTGGTCACATCTTGCATATGTCCCGAAAATCCATATCTCCTCACCGAAAAATGGGAAGGAGTTCCGCTCCCATGCAGATTATGTTGACCCAGAATTTATTATGCCTTTTTTGACCTTACTGCGCGAACTAGGTCAGGATGTTGATTTCATGATTGAGGCCAAGGCAAAGGACCAAGCGGCCCTGAAATTAGTGGAGGATTTAAGCAAACTGCGCGGCTATAAACGGATTAGCGGCGCGGCGATTGAGGTAAAGTAGTTGGCAAAAGAGCCTCCGAATCAGCATCGGAGACTCTTTTTTATTCCTCTATCAAATTCAATACTGGTACGTCCTGTTCATTCTCTGGATCTTTTCTCGAATAGATCCGTGCCATTTTCGTCGTTTCATCGACATGTTGAATAATGACAGGGGTCCCATCATAAGTCACATTAATCATATCAGTAGATTCCACAATTTCCTTCGCTCGGCCAACATTCATTCGTCGGTTCACTCCTCACTCAAAATTCTACTTTTAATATTTGCAAATTTTTGGCGGCTATTCATATTAATGGGGTATTTCTCAGAAAAAGCACGCCTAGACTTTGTTTACTTTCCGGTTTAGGTGAATTACTTACCGCTTTCGGCAATTTACTTTCCACTTTTCCGATTTTACTTTCCTCTTTTGGATATTTACTTTCCGCTTAACCTCATTTACTTTCCACTTCTAAAAATCCCCATTAAAAAAGACCCCCTTTACACCAAAAGAGAGTCTTCCTATTTTACATTTTCTCTGGAGCGGATACACCAATCAAAGCTAAAGCATTTTTTAAGGTAATCTGCACAGACCGCACCAACGCGAGGCGTGCCTTCGTCCGCTCCACATGCTCAGGATCAAGCACCTTCGCAGCATTATAAAAACTATGGAACGCAGAGGCTAATTCCATAATATAATTCGTAATTCGGTGCGGCATCCGTTTCAAGGCAGCTTCGCTGACTGCGGACGGGAACTCGCCCAACTTTTTCAATAAATCAATTTCCTTTTCGGAGGATGTCACCAAGGAAACATCCGCGTTCGCATCAACAGCAAATCCCTGCTCATCACCAGAACGCAAAATACTGGAAATGCGGGCATGAGCATACTGCGCATAATAAACGGGATTTTCATTGGATTCTGACACAGCTAAATCCAAATCAAAGTCTAAATGGGTGTCTGAACTGCGCATGGCAAAGAAATAACGGGTCGCATCGAGGCCGACCTCATCAACCAAATCACGCATGGTGACAGCTTTACCAGTCCGTTTGCTCATCTTCATCTTCTCGCCATTTTTATAAAGATGAACCAATTGGATAATTTCGACCTCGAGGGCCTCGCGGTCATAACCTAAAGCCTGAATCGCTGCTTTCATCCGCGGGATATAGCCGTGATGGTCCGCACCCCAAATATTGATTAATTTTTCAAAGCCGCGCTCAAGCTTGTCTTTATGGTAAGCAATATCCGGTGTCAGGTACGTATAGGAGCCATCCTGCTTAATGAGAACACGGTCCTTGTCATCGCCAAAATCGGTCGAGCGCAGCCAGGTTGCGCCGTCCTGCTCATAGACATAGCCGCTTTCCCGCAACGCGTTTAGGGCGTCATCAATTTTTCCATTTTTATAAAGCGAGGTTTCGGAGAACCAGACATCAAAGCCGACACGGAAATCCTCTAGATCCTTCTGTAACTTTGCCATTTCCTCTTTCAGGCCATACTCGCGGAAAAAGTCATAGCGTTCGGAATCTGCAGCATGCACATACTTGTCGCCATACTCCTCTGCCAGCCGCTTGCCGATTTCAATAATATCAGCACCATGATAGCCGTCCTCCGGCATGTTTCTGTCCAGTCCAAGTGCTTGGAAATAACGTGCTTCAATGGAAATCGCTAAGTTATTAATCTGATTGCCGGCATCGTTAATGTAGTACTCGCGGGACACATCGAAACCAGCTTTCGCTAGAATATTGCTAAGCGAGTCGCCGACAGCGGCACCGCGGGCATGTCCAAGGTGCAGGTCCCCGGTTGGATTGGCGGAGACAAACTCGACTTGAATCTTCTGGCCACCGCCCACATTGGTTTCCCCGTACTTGTCGCCTGCTTCCAGGATCGTCGGAATTAAATCCGCTAAATAGCCATTGTTCATATAAAAATTGATAAATCCTGGGCCAGCCAGGTCAATTTTTTCAATCGAAGCCTTAGAACGGTCGAAGTTTTCCACTAATGCCTCCGCAATGACACGCGGCGCTTTCTTTGCCACACGAGCCAGCTGCATCGCCATATTTGTGGAGTAATCACCATGCGCCTTTTCCTTTGGAATCTCTAAAATTACATCAGGAATCTGCTCTTCTGTTGCAAGGCCTGCTTTGATGACGGCCGCACGGATTTCTTCCTTTATTCTTGTTTGCACTTGTTCTACTATATTCATATTTCATCCTCCTGAAAGGTTATCTCCAAATGGTATGTACCGCCGGGCGACCCCTGCATCGTAAAATCGTACAGAATATCGAAGCTACCCTCTGTGTGCTTGATGCTTCGTGCCAATGTCATGGTTTCAAATACGCCAAATGGCAACTCGTAACTGCCGCGCATTTTCAAATGTAATCGAAACGGCAGCCGCATTTTCACCGCACCGCTGCGTAAGATTAAGGCTTCTTCTGGGGCCATTTTTACAATCGTGCGAACCGTTCCTTCTTCGAGCACTTCCTCATATTGTAAAAATGAAGCATTTCCCTTTTGATAGTATCGACCAAATACCGTCAATTCAAAAGTTTCCTGTTCATCAATCGTTGTCTTTACGTTGATTTTTACCGGTCTTTCCTGGTTCGCCAAAGAAAAAAGCACATCCTTTTTTTATCTTACCAAAGGAACTTATAATGGTTTTCAGATTCATTTTGATTTGCTGCGTCACCACAGCACTTTACTATTATAAACATAGTAACAGGACAAATCAAAGATGCCCCTCCCAGAATCGGGACGGGCACCTCAGATAAGCAACAGCAAAACAATATATGAATGGTGCTAAAGCATCAAATGGTGTCAGGCACCAATTTCCTATTTTACCCAGCCGAGCAGCATTTCGCGGATTAGTTTGCTGGCTGTGTTGGCGGTTTGTTCGGATGGATCGTAAATTGGGGCCACCTCTACAAGGTCACCGCCCACGACATTCACTTCAGAACGGGCAATGGCATGGATGGAGGCAAGCAGTTCTTTTGATGTGATGCCGCCTGCATCAACCGTGCCTGTACCTGGGGCATGGGCCGGATCAAGGACATCGATATCAATCGTCACATAAACCGGGCGGCCAGCAAGCGTTGGCAAGATTTCCTTTAAAGGCTCTAATACTTCAAACTTGGAAATATGCATCCCATTTTCCTTCGCCCAGTCAAACTCTTCCTTCATACCGGAACGGATTCCAAAGGAATACACGTTTTTCGGACCAATTAATTCGGCGATTTTGCGAATCGGCGTCGAGTGCGATAACGGCTCGCCTTCATATTGCTCACGCAAGTCTGTGTGCGCATCAAAATGAATAATCGCTAAATCAGGATATTTCTTATAAACAGCCTTCATGACAGGCCATGAAACAAGGTGCTCGCCGCCCATTCCTAATGGAAACTTGTCGGCAGCTAGGATTTGATCGACAAACTCTTCGATTAAATCGATACTGCGCTGTGGATTTCCAAATGGCAAAGGAATATCGCCGGCATCGAAATATTTCAAATCCTCTAATTCGCGGTCTAGGTATGGACTATACTCCTCAAGACCTGGTGATACTTCGCGAATTCTTGTTGGACCAAAACGTGAGCCTGGACGGTAACTTACTGTCCAATCCATCGGCATTCCGTATAGTACTACTTGACTTTCTTCAAAATTCTGGTGACTCTTAATAAACACATTCCCCGCATATGCTTCATCAAAACGCATCTAACATCTCTCACTTTCTATGTACCTTTATTTAATTGTATTAGAAAAGGTCTACGCTACTGTTCGCTCTCTTTTCCCATGAGTCCGGTCGCTTAGAATTGAACCAACCACTTATTTCACTAAATCCCCCACAAATTTAGGCAGGACAAACGCTGCTTTGTGGAGTTCTTTGGTGTAGTATTTTGTTTCGATCTCGTGGAAGCGCTCCTCGCTTACTTCTAATGGATCGTATTTTTTTGAACCAATTGTGAATGCCCATAACCCACTTGGATACGTTGGAATATTTGCCGTATACAAGCGTGTAATCGGAAAGATTTCACGGACATCCCGCTGAACATTCCGGATCAAGTCTGCTTTAAACCAAGGATTATCGGACTGCGCCACGAAAATTCCTTCTTCTTTTAACGCCTTTGAAATCCCAGCATAAAAGCCTTTTGTAAATAAATTCACCGCAGGTCCCACTGGTTCGGTTGAATCGACCATAATCACATCATATTCATTTTCACTATTGGCAATATGCATAAAACCATCGTCCACCCGAACATCCACCCGGGGATCCTCTAACCAGCCGGCAATCTCCGGCAGATATTTCTTCGAATACTCGATGACTTTCCCGTCAATATCCACCAGTGTCGCTTTCTTCACGCTTGGATGCTTTAACACTTCGCGGATTACGCCGCCGTCGCCGCCGCCGACAACAAGAATGTTTTCTGGATTTGGGTGTGTAAATAATGGCACGTGGGCAACCATTTCATGATAAACGAACTCGTCGCGAACGGAAGTCATCACCATGTCATCTAATAACAGCATGTTGCCCCATTCTTCCGTTTCAATCATATCAAGTTTTTGAAATTCCGTTTGCTCGGTATGTAAGGTCTGATTAACTTTCATTGTGATGCCAAAGTTTTTGGTTTGATATTCTGTGAACCAAATGGCCATGATCATCTTCCTTCCAAGTTAACTTAATTTATGATTACCATGTTATCGCTCCATTTTTATACTACCCAAACTATTGAATTACAATCACATGAAAAAGTCTAGTAAAATTTAAAGAATTTCCCCATTTATGTTTAAAAAGACTCTTTTTTTTCAATACTATTACTATCTAATTTTTCCCAGATTGTAAAAACGTGCAACAAACAAGGGTCTAGGTCCTGCCACTTTATCATGTGAGGTGAACATAATGGAAATCATGACTGATCAAGGGTTTCGAAAAACAATCAAATATTTGCGGGCAATTATTATCATCGGTTTGATAGGCATGATTTGTATGCTCATTCTCTTCTTTGGCGTGCTCGGCTATGCCAAAATTTTAGGAGCTCCGCCGCTGGCAGTACCGCAATCGACGCTGTTTTTTGCTGATGACGGGACGTTAATGGGCGAGAGTAATAGCGGCCAAAAGCGGTATTGGGTTGGGATGAACGATATTTCGCCTGATTTAGTGAACGCGACAATCTCCATTGAGGATAAAAATTTTTACGAGCATCATGGCTTTGATTATAAACGGATAGCTGGAGCGGTCCTCGCTGATGTTAAGGCGCTGGCCAAGGTGCAGGGCGCGAGTACGATTACCCAGCAGTATGCCCGGAATCTCTTCCTCGAACATGACAAAACGTGGAAGCGAAAGCTGATGGAGGCATTTTACACGATCCGGCTCGAAATGAATTATTCGAAAAAAGATATTCTCGAAGGCTATTTAAATACCATTTACTATGGTAACGGCGCCTATGGTGTCGAAGCAGCCAGCCAGTATTATTATGGAAAAAGTGCAGCCGAATTAACCTTAGCTGAGGCAAGCATGCTGGCTGGGATTCCAAAGGGTCCGGGGATCTATTCACCACTATCCTCAATGGAAAAAGCAAAAACACGCCAGGCGATTATTTTACAATCGATGGTAAAGAACGGTTATATCAATAGAAAAAAGGCGCAAGCAGCGGCCTCCACATCCCTGACTTTAATTGGTGAACACACGACCCAGCGAGTAAAGGTGGCGCCGTACTTTCAGGATGCTGTTAAAAATGCCTTGAAAAATCAATTACATCTCGATGACCGTACGATCACCCTCGGCGGTTTAAAGGTTTTTACTACACTTAACTTAAAGCAACAGGCCGCGGCTGAGAATCAGGTCAACCAATATGTGGCCAGTTCTTCAGACATTCAAGTCGGGCTTGTCGCAATGGATCCGAAAACTGGTTATGTCAAAGCGATGGTAGGCGGCCGGGATTATGAAAAAAGTCCGTTTAACCGCGCTGTTCAAGCGATCAGGCAGCCGGGTTCGACGATTAAGCCCTTGTTGTATTATGCTGCCCTTGAACATGGCTTTACGCCATCGTCGACGATGCGAAGCGAATTTACGACGTTTCATTTCGACAATGGCCAGGCCGACTATACACCGCATAACTTTAATAACAAGTATGCCGATGGGGAAGTCACACTCGCCCAGGCGCTGGCTGTATCTGACAATATTTTTGCCGTCAAAACGCATTTATTTTTAGGGGAAGAGACGTTAATTGAAACGGCGAAGAAATTCGGGCTGTCCACCAAAATGGATGAGGTGCCGTCACTAGCATTAGGTACATCAGGGGTGCGGGTGATTGAAATGGCCGATGCCTATAGTATGCTGGCTAACGGCGGCAAAGATGTAGATCCGACGTTAATTACGAGAGTGGAAGATTATAATGGCAAGGTCATTTTTGAAAAAGAAACCCGCGATAAAAAGGTGTTAGACCCAGCCAAAGCCTTTGTGATGACGCAAATGCTGACAGGGATATTCGATTCAAAGTTAAACGGCTACGCGAAGGTCACAGGAAGCACGGTCATCAAGGACATTACCCGGCCATATGCGGGCAAATCCGGCTCAACGGAAACGGATAGCTGGATGATTGGCTACGCGCCCCAGCTGGTGACGGCCGTCTGGGCAGGATATGATGTGGGAAAACCGATTAACTTAGTCGCGGAAAAAACATATGCGAAGAATATTTGGGCCCATTTTATGGAAGATGCTTTAGCAGGGAAGCCCGTAAAAGCATTTAAACCACCTAAAGACGGTGTTGTGGGTGTTTACGTAAACCCTGAAAATGGCAAACTGGCCACAAAGGAATGCCCTGTACGGCGATTAACCTATTTTGTCGCAGGTACGGAACCGACTGAATATTGTACCGACCATTTACAAACGAAGGATTCTAAATATATGAAACCTAAGAATGCGAAAAAGGTCCCTTGGTATAAAAAAATCATGCCATGGAGTTAAGAAAAACTTATATAAAAATAGAAAAGCTCCGGATTGCTCCGGAGCTTTTCCTGTCCTAGTTTTACAGTGTTTTCACACTGAATATAATATTACCTAGTTTTCAAAAAAACTACAAGTAAATACCATTTTATTTTTTCAAGATAGTACGTTTGGCCGCTATTCTGCTAATAAGCCTTTTTTCAGTTCGTCGGTAGAGTTATTCCAGAGCACTTCATTATGGTTACGGAGGAAGTTTGCTAGTACCCTTTTAGACTTGTCATCCATTTCATCCACCATGATATGACGCTTCAACGACTTATCCATCTTATTCACATGTTCCGGCAGGGATTTATAGCCGCGGCGGATCTCGCGGTCAACGGTCATAAAACAAGCCGTTACCCCCGCATAATAGGGACCTTCCTCCATCCGGTCAATCGTCACCCAGACCAGCCAGTACGGTTTCCCGTTTGGAACTTCTTCTTTAGTTTTCAAAAACTTAATTCCCTTTTCGACGACACTGCGGGCGTGCATGGCGCCGACATCAATCTCAGCCTCGCCTGCTTCGACATCAATGATGACGGGTGATACATTGTCAAGGCTTAAAGCCCCTTTGCCAAACCCCTTGTGCCCATCGGTTGGGTCACTTTTTATAATATTAAAGCCAAGTTTTTTCTTATTTTCTTCCATTTGTCTTGCGGGCCTCCTTATATAAATATCCCTTTGATGAAATTACCAAGTACAAACCATGTCCAAGGAATAACTTCGTTGAAAATCGGCTGAATCGTGAAGCGGCTTAATGGTGTAATCACTAAAATTAGAAAGATTAATGTTCCATATTGCTCATACTGTGTCATTTTCGCCCGCATATGGTTGGGAGCAAGGTCCTCGACAATTCGATAACCATCAAGCGGCGGAAGCGGCAGCAGGTTAAAGATGAATAGCACGAGGTTCAGATTGATAAAAATCATTAAAAAGTTAACAAAGTTATCTGAAAGTGATAAACCAAATCGACTTGACCCATAGGCAATGATAAAGCCAATCGCTGCTAAGATGAGATTGCTGAGCGGTCCCGCGAAGGATACCAGTACGCCTGCCAGCCGCGGCTTTTTAAAGAAAAAGCGATTGACCGGAACAGGACGGGCCCAGCCAAAACCTGCAATTAATATTAACAACGTGCCGAACGGGTCGAGATGCTTGAGCGGATTTAATGTTAAACGCCCTTGCTTCTTGGCAGTATGGTCTCCGAACTTATAAGCAACATAGGCATGGGCAAACTCATGGAATGTAAAGGCAAAGATCAGCGTAATGGCCACATACGGCAGTTCCGTTAGTGAATATGCCAGAAATCGTTCCAATATGATTTCTCCTTCCCTCTTTTACGGATGGAAGGGTCCCCTGAGTAAATATGGCCTGCCTCCGTTTTTCTTATTATAGGTTCTGTATTTCTTTAAGTATAACTGATATCTAGTATAAAAAGAAAATCAAACACGCAACCTTTGTTGCACTTTTCAATCATTTATGGAAAACTACAAGTAGTACATAAAAAGGAGGAAGTTCGATGCCATACGTTACCGTTAAAATGCTTGAGGGCCGCAGTGAGGATCAAAAGCGCGCGTTAGTAGCGAAAGTAACCGACGCCGTCAGCGAAACTACAGGCGCTCCAAAAGAAAACGTCACTGTCTTTATCGAAGAAATGTCCAAAAATCACTACGGTGTTGCAGGTGTTCGCGCAAGCGACAAATAATATTCATTTAAGAGTGTGAAGCAATTTTCACACTCTTTTTATGTTAGATAAACTTTACATCATCTTTTGGACTGTCAATCTTGATTTTTTCCAGCTCAAGCTTCATCTTTTCTGTCTCAATTAGGAAATTTTGATGTTTTAATTTTTCAAGCTCCAACTCATCCTTCAGCATGTTGGCCTTCATTTTGGACAGTTTTTGAAAATGGTGTGTTAATATAGCGGTGATTGGAATCCCCAATGCCATCACTACTGCAATCGTTCCAGTCATAACAAGCATCCTCCTTCATAAATAGTAAAATTTTTACATCATAGACAAATCATAGCAGATAATTAATTAATTGAGTATTGAATTAATGCAGTTTCCGCATAAAAAAACCACTTGGAATTTTCCTTATCCAAATGGTTCGATCCACTTATTGAACTTTTGCTTTTAAAGACTCTATATAATGATAGGCTTCATCAATTTCTTCTTCTGTATAATGCTGCTTTGCTTTTAAGGTAAACACCTTGTCCATAACTTCTTCTTTTGAAAGATTATCAAAATATAAAACCGTCGAAACAAGTTCGAGGAATCTAGCATTCTGTTCGTTCATATCAATAAAGCAATCTTGCAGGAATGGCATCTCGACTTCATTCAGGCTCAGAAATTCTTTCCCCGTATCGGTCAACGTGTAGCGATATTGAAAATAGCCGCCCTTTTTCTCTTTCACTTCATTGAGAAATCCCATATTACAAAGTTCTTCCACTCTCGTCGTCAATTCTTCCGAATAAGGACCGTAAAAATGGAACTGGAACCGTTCATGAAAAGGAAAATCAACCTTTTTCGCTATATAAATCATCTTTTGCAGCTTTTTTCTCCCGGTAATCTCACCAGAAACCCTAATCGCCTGCATCAGCTTCGCGTGATCATTTAACAACTCTTGTCATCTCCTACTCCGGGTGTCAGGCACCATTTCTAATATATTCACCTTTTTTACTAGTCTAAAAGGGCACGAATTTGCTTTTTTAGCTCTTTTTCAGTGCTATCATCATTAAGGAAATCGGCTGGATAATAGAGCTTGTGGTCCGTTCTTCGTTTCCCAGAAATAGCATCAACAATTTCTGATTCCCTCGAAAGCTCTCGTAATTCCTCATTTTTCATTAATAAGTTGATCGGGAGACGCTCTTCTTCCTCGCCAGGCCGATAGAAATCATATGGCAAGTCTGAAGATGAATCGACAACCAAATAATATTCTGGATTAATCCCTGCCTTTTCAAACAAAAGGGTGAGTTCAGCTAGTTTTTTATATTCTTTTGCAGGGTCAAATTCTGTGTATTTGAACAGATTACGATTGACGAAGCGACGGCAAAGGTCACTTAAAATCGAATCATTCTCCTCCTGCCAAATTTGAAAATAATAGAGGATCACCGATTCATCCAATTTTAAATAGTCTTCTAACGTTACATTCCCATGAAAAATGGAAGTGAAATGAAGCGGTTCATGTTTAAAGGCATAATTTTCTTCAAATAATTGTTTGGCCCGGTGGAGGATTTTTGTCAAAATGACTTCCGCACTGCGGGAAACAGGATGGAAATAAACCTGCCAATACATTTGGTAGCGGCTCATAATATAGTCCTCAACCGCATGCATCCCGCTTTTTTTAATCACCACTTGATCTTCGCGCGGACGCATTACGCGCAAAATCCTCTCCATATCAAACTGCCCGTAGCTGACGCCGGTAAAATAAGCATCCCGCTGCAAATAATCCATCCGGTCAGCATCGATTTGACTGGAAATCATGCTGACAACCAGTTTTTTGGCTGACGTCTTAGCGATAATTTCTGCCACTTGGACGGGAAAGTCAGGGCTGACCCTTAAGAGCACCTTATTGACCTCGGTATCGCCTAAAATAATCGCACGTGTTAAGTCCTCGTGGTCAAAGTCGAATACTTTTTCAAAGGAGTGGGAAAACGGTCCATGCCCAAGGTCGTGGAGAAGGGCAGCACAAAGGGTGAGAAGGCGGTCATCGTTATTCCATTCCGGCCGGCCGGCAAATACATCATCGATGATGCGGCGGACAATTTCATAGACGCCGAGTGAATGGTTAAACCGGCTATGCTCCGCGCCATGAAAGGTTAAAAAGGTTGTTCCCAGCTGCTTTATTCGGCGCAGGCGCTGAAACTCCTTTGTGCCAATCAAATCCCAGATAACCAGGTCACGTACATGGACATAGCGATGGACGGGATCTTTAAATACTTTTTCTTCAAACAATTTCTCTGCAGAATATTGCATCAAATTCCCTCTTCCTCATTACATTCCTACCATGCCTGTCAATCAAGCGGTCAGTGTTTTAGTACTCCTATTATATACCAAATACCAACAAAATTCCCCAGTATTTTTCGACAACTGGTGTCAGGCACCATTTACAACATTTCCATGTAGTAGAAAGAAAAAATCACCCTACGTACTCTCTAAGGTGATTACTTGATCTTTTTATTTACTTTCTCCATTAATTCCTCTTCTGTTAGGGCAGCGACTGGGCGGTTATTGACAAACGCAAAGGTCTTTTTCCGGCCAGGGCCGCAATAGGATTGGCAGCCGATTTTGATGTCGGCGTCCGGATCGATTTCTTTCAAACGAGGGATTAATGTCTTTAAATTCACGGCCTGGCAATCATCACAAACACGAAATTCGTTGGACATTCTAAAACAACCCTTTCTACGGTCAATCTATTATATAATCATTATTTTTTCCCATCAGCATAAAAGTAACTTTTTAAAAAACCAGACACTTAATGCCTGTCTAACTCCATTGGTAATTTTACAGTTTCTTTTTTTTCAATGCAAGTTGCAATCATTAACAACTCTTGGCAAACGTCCTAAATCTTTGAGTTAAAAAATCTACTATCCTTTCAATCATTTTGGTATAAAGCCTGAAAAACTTGTCCATCCTAAGACTAGAACTTTAATTAAAACCGTCAGAAATTGGACTGGCAAATTGTACATTACTTTAGGGAGTTGAAGCATATGAAAGTTCGTCAAGACGCATGGACAGATGAGGATGATCTCCTATTAGCAGAAACAGTTCTCCGACATGTGAGAGAAGGCAGTACCCAGCTAAACGCATTTGAAGAGGTAGGTGACAAACTTAACCGCACCTCGGCTGCTTGTGGGTTCAGATGGAACGCCGTGGTTCGTCATACCTATGAAAAAGCCTTGCAATTAGCTAAAAAGCAGCGAAAACAAAGACAAAGAGTTTTAGGCAAAGATCAAGGCGGCAAGAAAAAATTACTCTACAATCCACCAGTGACTGCTTCAGATGAATTTGAAACACTGGCACCATTACAGGTAGAAATGCCGATCGAAACGACAATGGATATGCCGGACATGATGGCTGAAATGGCGGTAGAAACGAATGTTGTACCTGAGGTTTCAAGCTACAAACCAGCTGCACCAGCCTACCGGCAAACAGCGCCATCTGGCGGCCTAACACTGGATTCTGTTATTTCTTACTTACAAAACTTTCATCATGCAAATCTGCAAAATGAAGCATTAAAAAGTGAGAATGAAAGATTGAAGAGAGAAATTGCCGAGTTACGCAAGCAAAACCATGAGATGGCTGCAAAAATAGAGGGACTTGAGCAAAATACAGAAACGATCCAAGAAGATTACGAGACGTTAATGAAAATTATGAATCGAGCCCGCAAGCTTGTCTTATTTGAAGAAGAAGAAAGACCGGCAACTAAATTCAAAATGGATCGCAATGGCAATCTAGAAAAAGTAGCGGAATAGCCTTTATAGAGGACATAGGGAGAAGAGCAAAGCGCAGCAACTTTATATAAAAGAACCGTAAACCCGTAAATCACTGCCACGGTTTACGGTTTTTTTATAGTGTAAAGTTGATTATGGCCCCGGCTACTAATCCGCCATGTCGGCAATTTTCTCATTGCGGTCAATGACCCGTTGATAATATCCAGGAAATAACCCAAGCTCGTACTCGTTCAATTGCCCTGTAAACAAAAAGTCGCTATGCGCTTTTAACTGCTGTAATAAACGAAGCATGACATCGCCAATCGTCAGCGGTGTTCCGAGCAATTCTGACAGGGTAGCCATCACCCCAGGGACAATCTCCGGGTAGGCAAATTTGGTTTGCTCGTCTCGTTTAGCCAACTGATAAAACTGTCTGACCATTTCAGCCCGTTCTTCACCGCTGCCATTAACACCGAGATAAATTTGCACCGCGACCCCACGTCGAAGGCGGCGCTGTGAAATTCCTGCGAACTTTTTCCCGTTAATACTTAGGTCATAACTTCCCGGGCAATACGAGCCGACAATTTCCCGCGCTTCAATTTGCTCCGGGAAGTCCGCAAACATCTGTTGAATCAAATGCCACATCACATCATAGCCGCGATTAATATCAATTCCTTTTTCCGTTTCTGGAAAAATCAATGAAATATTCAGGACACCCTCATCGAGCACGACCGCAAGTCCGCCTGAGTTCCTAACAATAGACTGATAGCCCTTATTCTTTAAAAATTGAATGCCTTCCTGCAAAAATGGCAGTCTCGTATCCTGGATTCCTAAAACGACCGTGTTGTGATGTACCCAGGTCCGCGCTGTCGCCGGTGCCTCGCCCGCACCGATCGACGCACATAACGTATCATCGGTTCCAAATGATTGCAGTGCTTGAAAATGAATCCCCACCGCCGACTGGTCAATGACCCGCCACTCCGGCTGACGCAGTAAACCTTCCATCGATATAACTCCTTATTTCAAATTGATCAACTTTAACAAACGTTTAAAAAAGAGCCAGCCCACCTTGGACCGGCTCCTCATACAAATTATAATCCTTGCGCTGCTGTAATTAAAGCAAGCTTGTACACATCTTCTTCGTTACAACCGCGTGAAAGGTCGTTTACCGGTGCGTTTAAGCCTTGTAAAATCGGACCTACCGCTTCAAAGCCGCCTAAACGCTGGGCAATCTTATAGCCGATATTTCCTGCTTCCAGGCTTGGGAAGATAAATACGTTGGCATCCCCTTGGAGCACGGAACCTGGCGCTTTGCTTTTTGCAACAGATGGAACAAATGCCGCATCAAACTGGAATTCTCCGTCTAAAACTAATGAAGCATCACGGCGTTTGGCTTCAGCCACTGCTTCTGCAACCTTTTCAGTCTCAGGCGATTTTGCTGAACCCTTTGTTGAAAAACTTAACATCGCAATGCGTGGCTCGATATCAAACATTTCCGCTGTTTTCGCACTTTCAATCGCAATTTCTGCTAAGTCATTGCTGTCTGGAGCAATATTAATCGCACAATCAGCGAACACATATTTTTCATCCTCACGCACCATGATGAATACGCCGGATGTTTTGTTTACGCCTGCTTTAGTTTTAATAATTTGTAAGGCCGGACGAACAGTGTCTGCTGTAGAATGTGCGGCACCGCTGACAAGACCGTTTGCTTTATTTGTATACACAAGCATAGTGCCAAAATAGTTTTCATCCAACAATATTTTACGGGCATCCTCTTCGGTTGCTTTGCCTTTGCGGCGTTCAACAAATGAGGCTACTAATTCATCCATTCCTGCGAAGCTTGCAGGATCATAAATTTCAGCAGATTCTAACGAAACGCCAACCTCTTGCGCTTTTGCCTGTACTTGTTCGATATTGCCAATTAAGATTGGCGTCATTAACTTTTCCTCAGCTAAACGACCAGCTGCGCGAACAATTCTTTCATCCGTACCTTCTGGAAAAACAATTCGTAAATTACGGCCAGAAATTTTTTGCTTTAAACCTTCAAACAAATCACTCACAACTATATCCTCCTTAAAAAAACTACCTCTTCTAGCATACTTTACCAAGGTAAAAATTCAAGTCATCTTGGTTACTGACAACGGTTTCACTAAGAAGTTTTTGTTTTCAAAAAATTACACTCACATGTTTACTATGTACCCCTTTTCGTAAAATTATCCACTAACCTTCAATTAGAGTTTCAAAAGAGCGTCAATGGGTCAAACTATGGTATAGTAAACGTAGGTTTAAGTTTGATTATTTAGGAGTGATACGAATGAGTGAAGCAGCACAAACGCTAGACGGCTGGTATTGCCTGCATGATTTCCGTACTGTTGATTGGACCACTTGGAAAATGCTTCCGAGTGATGAGCGCGAGTCCGCCATTCAGGAGTTTTTAAGTATGGTGGAACGCTGGAACGAAACGCAAGAACGTAAAGAAGGCAGCCATGCTTTATATACAATTGTCGGCCAAAAAGCTGATTTTATGATGATGATCTTACGCCCAACAATGGAAGAGCTTAACGCAATTGAAACAGAATTTAATAAAACCAAATTAGCTGAATTTACGCTTCCTGCCCATTCCTATGTGTCAGTTGTAGAGCTAAGCAACTATTTGCCATCGGACGAGGATCCCTACCAAAATCCATATGTCCAATCTCGCCTATACCCAATCCTGCCAAAAGCGAAGCATGTCTGCTTTTATCCAATGGACAAACGCCGTCAAGGCAATGATAACTGGTACATGCTGCCGATGGAGGAACGCCGCAGTCTCATGCGCAGTCATGGAATGATTGGCCGTACATATGCTGGGAAAGTAAAGCAAATCATTACTGGCTCAGTTGGCTTTGATGATTATGAATGGGGCGTAACTCTGTTCGCCGAAGATGTCCTTCAATTTAAAAAGCTCGTTTATGAAATGCGCTTTGATGAAGTAAGCGCCCGCTATGGTGAATTTGGAGCTTTCTTTGTTGGTAATCTATTAGAGGAAGAAAGCGTATCTAACTTCCTTCATGTATAATATCTTTTAAAAAAAGTTCTCAGGCTTAGCTTGAGAGCTTTTTTTTTTGCTTTTCACTAAGTCATATTCCCCCTCATTTCCTCATACTATTTAAACAGCGAGTCTAAAGAAAGCTCCGAAAGTCTCATCAAAAACGAGGTGAGAAACCGTCTTCCATCTGTAACCAATATGGGGTCATAGGAGTATGAATAGAATGTTGGGCTAGACGTTTATCACCAAAAACACAAGTTATTTACTTATTAGGAGGGAAAAGGATGAGCCAATATTACAATCCTCAAGGATTTCAGCCTTATACGGGGGCTGCCGGCCAGCAAGGAGCACAGCCAATGACAAACGTCGGGCAAGGTGGGTTTATGCCACAACAAGGATTCCCGCAATTTCCACCAGCTGGAGCAGGTGGCGGGGGCACTGGCGGGATGCCATCATCACTGCCACCAGGGGGTGCTGGCGGCGGGCAAGGCATGCTGCCAATTGAGCAGTCATACATCGAAAATATTTTGCGCTTAAATAAAGGGAAATTGGTGCATTTATTCGCTACCTTCGAAGGAAACAATCAATGGAATGCCAAGGAATTCACAGGAATCATTGAGGCAGCTGGAAGAGATCATGTTATCTTAAGTGACCCCCAAGCCGGCACACGTTACCTCATCCCGATGGTAGCTGTCGACTATATTACCTTTGCAGAAGAAATTGAGTATGAATATCCATTCGGCGGCGGGCCAACCATGTCGACTTTCCCGCCACGATAAACAGAAAAGCGGAAGCGCCCTGGTCAGCAGCGTATGGACTGGAGCGCTCCAACTGAGATAAGGTGAAACTTCAATCAGCGAATGTTCTTCTCGCTGATTGTTAGTTAAACCGATCGGGTTCTTACGGGCAGTTGAGAATCTACTGCCCGTTAAACGCGATAAAGGAAACACGAAGAGCCGGAGGCGCATTCGTGCTTGACTTATCGTAGGGCGGAGAGCGAAGGACACTAGCTGCTAGGGCGCTGGAGCTGGACAATGAGAAAAGGCATTGGGATTTTTAACCCAATGCCTTATTTTTTTAAAAGTTCTTAACTGCACCGACAATCATTAACACCCAGGCTGCTAAAAAGCACACCCCGCCAATTGGTGTAATCGCACCCAACACGCCAACCTTTGTTAGGCTTAAAAGGTACAAGCTGCCGCTAAATAAAATGATTCCCGCGAGCATTAACCAGCCGGACCAAGTGAAAACTGAGCTGGCCGCAACTTTCCCGAGCAGCAAACCGATGATTAAAATTCCGGTTGCATGGAACATTTGATAGGTAACGCCGGTTTTCCAAATTTCTAAGTAATGTGCATCAAGTCTATCCTTCAGGCCATGTGCACCAAAGGCTCCGAGTGCTACAGCCAAAAAGGCATTAATGGCACCCACAATAATAAAAGTTTTCATGTAAAAATCCCTCCACTTTTAAAAATCAAACAACGAATCCCCATTGGCTTCGTCTTCCATCTCTAGTTTTTTGGGCTGTTGTAAGGTTGGTGATTGCTGAAATACTTGTTGGGTCATAATTGGTTGTTGGTAAACTTGTGGTGGTATAACCGGCTGCACAGGTTTCGATTGCGTCACTGCGGCCTGTTTTTCATCTAAAATCAACTCGCATAATATTTTAATAGAGTAAACTTTTTCCCGCAAGCTTTCTTCCTTCGTGCTGCTTTTCGCCAGCTTTAATTCGTTTTCTATTTTACCTAGTAGTTTATCGACAGATATATTCACGAGCGACACCTCTATTTTTTGTCTCGTCCCTATTTTACATGATTATCGACGAAATTACGAAATTCTAACCCAGCCCTAGTCGACATGTTTCACGTGGAACATGTCGAAAGTTTGCAGATTAAGGCCGATGAAGAGTTTGGTTATTTAGGTATCGGGGAGATGTTTTTACGAATTGTAGAATCCACCTAAATATTTGTAGAATAAATCTAATTTTTGTAGAATCCCACATGTCTTTTGTAGAATCCTTCTAATATTTGTAGAATCCTCCTACTTTTTTGTAGAATCCCTCAAATTTTTGGAAAACCCCTCCCCCAAGCAAGCAAAAACCCGCACCACACACGGTACGGGGTTCAAACTAGCCTAATATTCTCTGGTAAATGGATTTGGCATGCGTCAAATCCTTTGTTCCATGGATCAGGGCGCGTCCGTCTTGAAAAATGACCATTCGTTCCTCACCCATTTCAACGGAAATCAAATAGGGGTTTCCTTTTACTTGATAGCCTAAGATACTCAGCTGCCCAGCGAGCCGTTCAAGCGAGATTTCCCCCTGTTTAGAGGGACGAATCTGCACCGTATCCCGGCCGCATAGAACCGTGGTTTTGGTCCTATTCTCTTCATCCAAGTAAGGATAGGTCCGTTCCTCGCCGCAGGACAAGCAGCCGGCAAACTTCGCCTTTGACATTTTTAAACTAGTATATTGATTCCGCCAGACATCAAAGCTGACGAAAGTGGTGCGAACCGCCTCCCAGTCCTCAGCCAACATTTTCAAGGCTTCCGCTGTTTGGTGGGCAATCACCATCTGCACAGCGGGAGAAATAATTCCGCCTGTATCACAAGTCATGCCTTGAAGCGGGATCGACCGTAACAGGCAATTTAAGCATGGCGTTTTTCCAGGAATAATCGAAAAACTCATCCCATAACTGCCGACACAGGCACCGTAAATCCACGGAATGTTGTACTTTTGGGAGATGTCATTCATCAGCATCCGCGTTTCAAAATTATCCGTTGCATCCAGCATAAGATCCACGCCAACCGCAAGCTCCTCAAACACTTCTACTGTTGCATCCCCAATAATCGCTCGTATGTCCACATCGGAATTAATCGCACGGAGCCGCTTTTCAGCCGCTGCAGCCTTTGGAAGTTTTTCCGCCACATCCTCTTCCGTGTATAACTGCTGGCGCTGCAAATTGCTCGCTTCCACGTAATCTCGGTCGATAATGGTCAGTTTGCCAACCCCGGCCCGGGTTAATACTTCCGCACTGCCGGAGCCAAGTGCTCCAGCCCCAATAATGAGGACGTGCTTCTGACGAATCTTTGCTTGTCCGTCTTTGCCGATTCCCGGAAAAAGAACTTGCCTGGAATACCGTTCGTTCATTGAATCAACCCCCGCTTACCGGTGGAATAAACGCAATCTCATCACCATCAGAGATAACCTCATCATTTGCGGCAAACTCTTCATTAATGGCCGTCATGACCGTTTCCATCCGAGGAAGATCATATTTCGCGGCCAGTTCAGCCTTCAAATCAGCAACAGTTTTTCCGCTGACCTCAAGCGATAAAGACTCACTCCCCACCGCATCACGCAAATGGGCAAAAAATAGGACCTTATTCATCTAAATCACCTGCCTCAGGTTTTCCTGTTGGATATGAGACTGTTTCCAGCTGGTTGCCCATCCAGGACTCACCGTCTTCCCAATGTTCCTTTTTCCAAATAGGGACAATTTCTTTAATTCGTTCAATCGCATAGCGGTTGGCATCATAGGCATCAGCGCGGTGCGGTGTGGATACCGCAATCACAACGGCAACATCCGTTATGTCTAAGCGGCCGACGCGGTGTGTAATGGCCACACGCGATCCTTCCCAGCGCTCTTCAATTTCCCGGCCAATCTGCTCGAGCTTCTTCACAGCCATGGCTTCATAGGCATCATAAATTAGAAATAACGTCTTTCTGCCCTTTGTTAATTCCCGGACCGTCCCAATGAAGGTGGTAATCGCACCAGCTTCACGCTGAACCACCTTATCGATGACTGTTTGTATATTAATCGGTTCTTTAGAAATTTCGTATAGTTTCATTATTTCACCTCTTCGGCCAGTGGCTTTGGCACTGCATTTTCGACCACTTGGTAACCGCCAATTTTTTCAACCTGCTCTTTAAAGGCAGGCGACTGAATGATAGCAATTAACTCACGTCCGCTTTCGCTTTCATAGAAGCTGCGGGTCATCAGTAAATCATATTCCTCATCAGCAACCGGAATAAAATCTAAGCCCATCGCTTTTGCAGCAGGATAGATGCCCAGCCCGGCACCACGTTCGTCACCCTTTACTTCCGCCGCAACGGCTAAATGAGAGAACATTTCGCGGTCGTAGCCGGTAATCTCCTCGGCGGTAAAGCTCGCCTCGTCGAGCAGTAAATCAAATAAGATGCGGGTGCCCGCTCCTTTTTGCCGGTTCACAAAGTTGGCGTGTGCCCGGACTAAATCTGTGACGTTCGTTATTTCAAGGGGATTCCCTTGTGGCAAGATCCAGCCTTGCTTCCTTTTTAAAAAAGGATACAGGATAATGTCTTGTCCCGCTAAAATTCTATTTACATAGGAAATATTATATTGTTTGCTGCTTGGGTCAAGTAAATGAATACCCGCTACATGGGCCTCGCCTTTTCGAATCGCCATAATGCCAGCCATGCTGCCGACATGGGAAGAGACAATTTTTTTATCTGTCCGTAAGCGTTTCAGCTCGGAGGATAACAAATCAATCGTCATATCATGGCTGCCACAGAAGACAACTGCTTTTTTGATTTCTTCAAGCGGCCGCAAAAGTTCTACCTCGGCAAATTCGCCCTGTTCATAGCCGCTGACGTTTGAAGGGACAATTAACAGGCCGTCTGCACGGACGTAGGACATGGTGACGCCTGCTGCTCTCGTAAGCGGGGTGGCGACATATTGTCCATTCACATAGCCGATATTCATGCGGACAAAGTCCTCAGCCCCCATGGATGAAACAATGCGGCGGCCGAGCTTAACGGATACTGTTTGTCTTTTCGGTACAGGAATTCCTAAATACTTGCAGATTAGCGGCTGCACAAACCACTCGAGCGCCAAATATGCGGATACAGGATAGCCTGGCACACCGACGACAATTTTTCCGTTTATTTTTCCTAAAATAACCGGCTTGCCTGGCCGTGCGGCGACCCCATGGGTGTAGACCTCGCCGATTTCACCGATAATATGGACCGTAAAATCCTTTCGGCCTGCCGATGAACCGGCATTAATCACGATAATATCAGACGTTTCAGCTGCTTCTAATAGAACTGCTTTAATCTTTTCCGGATCATCTTTGACAATCCCATGCAATTTTGGCTCGCCGCCCCAATCCCTCACAAAACCGGCAAACACCGTCCCATTGAATTCAATAATTTTGCCAGAAGAGAGGGCCGTACCTGGTTCAATTAATTCATTACCGGTCGGAATAATGGTGACGACTGGCTTTTTCACAACGGGAACTTGAAGCTGCTGTGCGGCCAAGAGAATGCCCAAATCCGCTGGCCGTAACCTATGCCCTTGTGAAAAGAGCATTTCCTCTTGAACGATATCCTCGCCAATTGGGCGGATGTGCTGCCATGGGGTGGCCGGTTCAATAATTTCAACGGTTTCCTCGTCAATAATATGGACATTTTCGATCATGATCACGGCATTAAATGGTGAAGGAATCGCGTTACCGGTATCGACCACGACAAATTGTTCGCCCAGCTTCAATTGGAGTGGACGGTGTTCATGGGCTTCGTAGGTGCTTTCGGCCACAACCGCAATTCCGTCCATTGCCGAAGCGTGGTAATGCGGCATTGATACATGCGCAAAGATGGGCTCGGCCGTTACACGGCCTAGTGCGTCAACAGCAGAGATTACTTCACAATCAGAGGTCTGCTGAAAGGCGTGCAGAATTTCTTCTCTCGCTTCCGCTCGGGGTTTGTCTTCTAAATAAATTTTCCGTCTGTACTGTTTCTGTTCCATGATTAAGACCCCTTACCTTGATGGAATCACAGGTACGTATTCACCCTGTGAAATCCCTTCTTTTTCTGAACTAATCTCTACAATGCCGTCACTTTTGACTAATGTAGTAATTAAGCCGGATTTCCCGAGGATTGGCTCGGCCCACCATTCGCCCTCTTTTTCAAAAAGAGAAACGCGGATATAATCAGCTCGTCCCATTGATGACGGGATGTTTTTGGTTATTTTTGCAAAAATACGCTCGGGTTTGTGCTCGATTTTTTCACCTTTAAGCTTTCGTAAAATCCGCTCACCGAAAAGTTTAAAAATAATCATCGCACTGGCGGGGTGTCCCGGCAGACCAATGACGGGCTTCCCATCTGCCAATGCTAGAATCGTCGGTTTACCAGGTTTAATCGAAATGCCATGAACGAATACGCCTGGGTCCCCTAACGATTGAATAACTTCCGTGGTATAATCCTTTGCGCCGACGGAACTGCCGCCGGAGAGAATTAAACAGTCCACCTGATCATAGAGCGCCCGCGCCCTTTGGCGAATCTCATCGTAATCATCATGGACAATTCCGCCGTACACCACTTCGACATTCCACTCCTGGGCCAGACCGGCAACCGTTAAATAATTGATATCACGAATTTGCCCTTCCTGAAGGGTTTCGGTTTGGTAAGGGACGATTTCATCACCTGATGAAAGGTAACCAACCTTTAACGGGCGGTAGACGCTTACATGGGTGACCCCTAAAGAGGCCAGCGCACCTAATTCTTGCGGCCGTAGTTTCGACCCCTTTTGAAGGAGAATTTCTCCTTCTTTAATATCCTCACCCGCGCGAATCACATTTTCCCCTGGGGCAACTTGTTTATAGGTATTTAAGAGGCCATCTAAGTCCTCGCAGTGTTCAATCATAATGACGCTGTCGCTGCCCTTTGGCAGCATACCGCCGGTTGGAACATAAACGGCAGCCCCTTGACTAACGATCGCCTCAGGAACCTCGCCCATTTTTACTTCGCCTGCCAGATTTAGAAAACCTGGCATGGATTCAGTGGAACCATACGTATCCTTCGCTCGGACGGCATAGCCGTCGACAGTTGAGCGATCAAAGCTCGGCACATTTTCCTTTGCAATCACCGGCTCGGCTAAAATATGGTGTAAGGCTAAAGCAAGCTCCCTCACCTCTGTTTGCTTAATCGCCGGTATGTTTTCTTCTATTAAGGTAAATGTTTCTTCAACTGTTTTCACTTTGAAAAATTGCATGGTTCCCTTACTCCCCCTTAACGGTCTCCCTTGGCCAACCTAATGGCATCTTCATATTCATGTGGGTGATTCATATTAAAAAAGACTTTCTCTAAATCCATTGTACTATACATCTGCAGTTCCTTTTCCGTTACATATAAAACATTTAATTGCTCTAAGAGATGTTTCATTCGCAGCTGCCCTGTTTCAATCCTTTCGGCAACCTTGGCAGCCGCCGCCTTTTTAAAAACGGAAAATAACGGCTGCTGCTTTCCATTAATGACAGGTATGACGGCATCATAGTCGCGGCACTGGTTGACCAGCACATTCGCCAGTTCTACTGACACAAACGGCATATCACAGGCGACTATAAAATTAATATCATAATCGGAAGCGAGTAAGCCGGCATGAACACCGGCGAGCGGCCCCATTCCTGGATAATGATCAGCAGCCATTTTCAATTCTAGGAAACTATATTCCTCTGGTTCGTTGGTTACTAAAATTATATCATCAAACCGAAGTTTAAGCGTCTCCTGAATTCTCTCAATATTCGTTTTTTCATTTATTTTTAGCAATGCTTTATTCTGACCCATCCGGCTGGATTTGCCGCCTGCTAAAATAATCGCTGCAGCTTTCATGATCTGCCACCTACTTAATTCTTTTCTTGTTTCTCACCGACGGCGTTATAGCCATGATCCTGTGCGACAAAATCAAGGTGGATCGAATTTAAATCCAACAAAGCAGCTGACGGTTTCGTAATATATTGCCTTGTATCAATAATTTTAATATAGCCGTTGCACTCTTCGCAAACTTGAATTTGGGAAGCTGCGTCGCCTTCTATTGTTAAAAACTGAATTTTTTTATGGTCATCGCTGCCACAATGAGAGCATTCCAAGCGCTTTGCGTGCCAATGAGCAAGGCAGCGTGGGCAGTGAACGACTTTTTTGCCTTCTTCTGCAAGAGTGGCTAATCGGATGGGTTCGCCGCAAACAGGGCAGCCTGCTCCTGGTACTGCCCGCTCTATTTCAGGCTGGACTTTTTCAGCTATTAATTGTAAGTATGGGCGAAGGGCCGTCTCAGCGAGGAATTGGGGAACCCATTCTTCCAGTCCATGGTCGGCGGCGAAGCTGGTAAAATAAACATGATTAAACGCGAAGGCCTCTTCAATCCAGCGGACCGCTGTTTCCTCATTAAGTAAGCTGCTGATATTAGTAAGCTTAGGCGCAAGGTCAGGATTACGATGACTTAGAGTGGCATTTATTTCCTCTATCCACTGTAAGAATAGGGAAATTTCAAAATCAATAGCCGTTAATGCAGCAGCAGGCACTCCTGCCTCCATGGCAGCTTTATCAAGGTTCGGTCTAATCGTTTCTGGATCAATTTGCTGCTTCCATTTTTCTTGAAGCTGAACGATTTCTTTTTGCAGGTCCTGATATTCTTTTGAAACAACGGATTTCATCATCGTTGTCACACCTCTTTTTTATGTTTTTTTAAAAGGAAAGGCTGTCAAACATTCGACAGCCATCCTTTTTTTATAGCTAAGCCCCTTTTTTGTGCTTAGGACCTTTAGGGTCATCCAAGTTAGGGAAGTTGCCTTTTTTGACTTCTTCATCATACCAGTCTGGATAGTGGCCTTTTGCCCACCAAGCAGGAACTTTACCTGTGACAACTCCAGAGTAGCCTGGTCTTGAGTGTTTGTGAACCACACTGAGGTAGACGTGTCCCACAATAACGGCAATTCCTAATCCGAAACCAACATTATGAAGGAAGTAGCCCCATTGAACGACTGCTCTTGGGAAGAAGTCAGGGAACCACATTGTAAATCCTGATGCAATAACCAAGATGGCACAGAAAATCTGGATAACTGAGTTGATCTTTTCTCCGGCATTAAAGAAAGTTTGTCGTATATGCTTAAAGTTAAATCCAAACAATTCTTTAACGAATTCACTAAAAAATTGAAGATCGCGTTTTTTCCAAGTAATTAATTCCTTCATCCAATGCATAAAGAATTTCGGACTGAATATCAGTAAGATGAAAGTAGGTGATATGAATATAACCGCGAAAATCCTGTGCAGTAACCTTGCCCTAGCTGGACCGCCTAATACCGGATATAGCCAGTCAAAGAATTCGGTATACATTGGCAAGGCCGTAATATAAAGAGCAAAGAAGGCAATTCCATTTATCGCATGCGCCCAAACAAATGCCTTTGGAAAACGGCGGATTTGTTCATTTGCCTTTGGATGTTTCTGATAATTACTCATGACCTTCACCCCCATCTTCCTTGCCTTTTGATCGTTTGCTAATAATATTATTGGTAATAAACGCTCCGACAACTGCCATGGTTGTTGCTCCAATCATCGCTTTTCCGATTGGCTGTGCGTAGTCTTTCCAAAGTATTGCTGATGTTGGTACCTTAGGGCTTTCAGGAAGTCCGTATACACTTGGTCTTTCAGCAAGCACATACACAGTATGTGTGCCGCCAACACTTTGTGGGTTATAAATATTGGCATTAGGGAAACGGCCTTTGATTTCACTTAAGCGCTTCTCAGCTTTTGCCAGCATCTCAGCTTTTTTGCCAAACTGCATGGCATCTGTATGACAAGTAGTGACGCAGGCAGGCTGTAAGCCTTCTTCCAAGCGGTCCGTACACATCGTACATTTTTGTGATTTTTTATACTCTTTGCCGTTTTTGTCTTTATAGGTTTTTAAAGAGATCACTTCAAATGGACAGTTTTCCACGCAATATCCGCAACCTACACATTTATCATGATCTATAACAACTGTACCAAACTTCGTGTAGCTGATGGCATTCTCCGGACATACCTTTTCACAGGCTGCCTGTTCACAATGGAAGCAGGAGGAATGGCGGAATAAGTATTCCAGGTCCCCCTTGCCATTCTCGTGCTCGATGTACTGAAGGACATTCCAAGTATCGGCGCTTGTTTTCGGATGTGACTGAACACTGCCTTGAAATTCAGTTACCTCTGCAGGGAGGTCATTCCAGTTTTTACAAGCAACCATACACGCTTTACAGCCGTCACATTTGGTTACATCAACATATTTTACATATTCAGCCATCGTTAAGCCCTCCTTATGTCGCAAAGGAATGCTTTATATTCTGGAATCATCGTGTTGGCATCCCCAATGTGTGGAGTCAGGCGGTTTGCTGTAGCCCCTTTTGCATATCCCTTAAATCCAAAATTCCACGGCATTCCGATTTGGTGCACCTTTTTGCCTTTGATTGTAAATGGTTTGTAGCGCTTAGTTACCATTGCATAGGCTTCAATTTCGCCTCGTGCTGAGGTAACAATGATTTTATCTTTATTGGTGATTCCTTTTTCTTTTGCCAATTCCTCACTAATTTCGACAAACATGTAGCGGGCAATTTCTGAAAGCCATTCTTGGTTCCGTGTCATTGTCCCGGACTGCCAGTGTTCACTTACCCGATAGGTGGTTGCAACAATCGGATAGTCGACTTTGAAGCCCTTTTTGTTAAAGTCGCCTTCATTAATGACCACCGCTGGGTTTAAATTAACCGATGAGAAGGCATTTGGTACAGGACTTTCAAATGGTTCATAGTGTTCAGGGAACGGACCATCATTCATCGTTGGGGCAAATAATAACGCTACCCCATCTTTGTTCATCATGAATGCGCCTGTGCCGCCTGGTTCTGTTGGAGCGGTGACTGCCTTAAAGTCAGGAACATCGTTGCCAACCCATTTCTTCTGAACAGCATCCCACCAAATAACAGCCTTTTCCTTGCTCCATGGTTTACCGTTTGGATCGGCAGAAGCACGGTTATATAGAATCCGGCGGTTTGCAGGCCATGCGAATGACCAGTTCAAGAAGTTTCCGCCGCCTGTGTCCTTACTATCACGGCGTTGAGATAGGTTTTTACCTTCTTCAGGATAGAATCCGGAATAAATCCAGTTCCCGCTTGAAGTGGTGCCATCATCTTTTAAATCGCCGAAAGTCTTCATTAATTTTCCAGTTTTGAGATCATAGCCATTGATTTCTTTTGCAATCGCATCAAGATCTGGCACTTCACCTGTACCATAATTCCAATCAAGTGCTAAAAATGGCTGATCTGCAGATTTAGGACTATTAGCATAAAGTTTTTTCAACTTAAGAGTTAGTTCATGAATGATATCAAGGTCAGGACGAGATTCGCCTTTTGGCTCAATTGCTTTCCAGCGGTATTGCATCCAGCGTGAGCTGTTGGAAATACTGCCTTCCTTTTCAAAAGAAGAACATGCAGGGAGCAAGAATACTTCTGTATTAATCTTTGCTGGGTCACTGCCGGCTTCTTTTTGCCAGAATGCGGATGTTTCTGTTTCCCAAAGATCAACCGCCACCATCCATTTTAAGTTGCCAAGTGCTTCTTTTTCCTTGCCGGCATTTGGACCGCCGACAACCGGGTTTGTACCCCATAAGAAGGCACCCTCTAGCTCATTGTTGTACATCGCTTTAAATAAGTTAATATGTGAATAGTTTTTATTGCCTTTAGGTAGGAATTGATAACCGAACTCGTTTTGTGCATTGGCGCTATTGCCATACCACGATTTCAATAAGCTGACCACAAACTTCGGTTTGTTGCTCCAATAGCCTGATGGCGGTGTTTCCTTTTTCAAGTAGCCCGCAAGTGTAGCATGTTCAGGAACAGTTGCTTTCGGTGCTGCGAGGTAACCGGTTAAGTTATCCCATAGTAATCCAAAGTCTGTTGAGCCTTGTACGTTTGATTCCCCGCGCATCGCATTGATTCCACCGCCAGGTAAACCGATATTCCCTAATAGAAGCTGGATAATTGCGAAAATCCGAACGTTTTGCGAACCGACTGTATGCTGGGTTGTACCCATTGCGTATAGAATCGTACCGGCTTTACCGACTTTACCTGTTTCACAGAATGCCTTACAAACCTTGAGGTAATCTTCTTTTGATGTACCGGTTACGGATGTAACGGTATCAATATCATAACGGGAGTAGTGCTTTTTCATTAATTGGAAAACAGAACGTGGATGCTCTAGCGTTTCATCCTGGACAGGCTTTCCATCTGGAGTTGTTTCAATTACCCATTTTGTTTTATCGTAAACTCGTTTTGCTTCGTCATAGCCGGAGAAAAGACCATCATTAAAGTCATAGCCTTCTTTGACGATAAAGGAAGCATTGGTATATTTCACAACATACTCTTTGTGAATGAGATTATTTTCAATAGCATATTTAATCATACCGCCGACAAACGGAATATCTGTACCGGAACGGAGCGGTGCATAAATATCAGAAACTGCCGAGGTACGTGTATAACGCGGATCGACACTGATGATTTTGCCTCCTTTTTCTTTTGCTTTTGTCAGCCATCTAAAGCTAATTGGATGATTTTCAGCAGGGTTTGCTCCCATAATAAGGGCGCAATCCGTCCACTGTAGGTCATTCCAGTGATTTGTCATTGCTCCACGACCAAATGTAGGTGCCAGACCGGCAACCGTAGAACTATGTCATATTCGTGCCTGGTGTTCTAAATAGGTGACACCAAGCCCTCTCATTAATTTTGACACTAAATAGGTTTCTTCGTTATCAAGTGCCGCGCCGCCTAGGCTGGCAATCTTTTCGGTTTTATTAACAGTGATGCCATTTTCTACTTCAACAAATGATTTGTCACGAGTATCTTTTGTACGTTTAGCAATGGTGTCGATCATCCATTCCCAATCTTTTTCTTCCCACTTATTTGAGCCTGGTGCGCGATAAAGTGGTTTTGTTAACCGTTTTTCCGATGTGTAAATTTGTCTTAGTGTTGTACCTTTGCTACATAGCTTGCCTTCGTTAATTGGGTTATCCGGATCCCCTTCCGTATAAACCACAGTATTATTTTTGGTGTGGACTAGAATTCCGCATCCTACACCACAAAAGCAGCAAATGGTTGGTGTTACAGTTGCTTTGGCAATTTTAAGCTCTTTCGTTGCCGCATAGGCCTTTTTATCATTAAAGCCTAGTTCCACAACCGCAAGTGTTGCAGCAGTAGCACCGGATAGCTTTAAGAATTGCCGGCGATTTAAATTCATTTCAACCATCACTATTCTCCTTCCCAAACTTGATTAGAACATCCCGTCTTTCTCTCTATAACTTCTATTAGATGTGTGTTAGTGATTCCCCCCTTCAATGTTTCTCTCTAAAACTGGTTCGTTTGTTAGATTATTTTTGACTCTGCTGGCAGAGGTATAAATCGTGGCCATTTTCCCTCGTAAATAACCAACCACCTCAATATTTAAATATTTTGCCAGCTGTACTGCCTGCTTGGTGGCAGCAGTGCGTGAGCCAATGACTGGAAAGCCAAATTTAGCAGCTTTGGAGAGCATTTCATATGAAACCCTTCCGGTTGTAAGTAACATTAACCGTTCAGGTGGTAAACCCTTTCGTAAGGCGTGACCAATAATCTTGTCGACAGCATTGTGACGGCCAATATCTTCACGAATCGTGATGGTGCCGTCCTCCTCAATAATACAAGCGCCATGCATTCCTCCTGTTTCAAGATAAAGGGATGAATTCTGTGCAAATTCACTTTGCTTCTTTAATAAAAAACTCAATGGAACCATCTTGCTCGATGAAACTCGGGAGAAATTTTTTACATCCGTCATGGAAAAGAAGGTAACCCCTCGTCCACAGCCTGCGGTGTAATGCTTCTTTTTCGAAAAAAACTGGTCTTCATCAAATTGGGTGCTTAGTTCAACATGAATGCTGCCCATATCTTCATTTATGGTAATCGACTCGATTTCCTCGGCATTCTGAATAAATCCTTCAGAAAACAAATACCCATAAGCCCAATCGTCGAGATCATACTTGGTGAGTTGAAACACGGCTATTTCAAAACCATTTATCAGTAAGGAAATTGGATATTCATCGGGACAACCTTTGCGGTTCATACTGTTCCCTCCTCCTCAGGAAGTTTTCCTTATTTATTCATTGTAAAAATAGTACCAATGTCACTCAGCGACATTTATCACAAGTTCAACAAGGGTCATGGTCTAAAATGGGATATTTTTACACTCGCAAACTTAATTTCCCTTGTGAAATAAGACCTACGTCAATATGTGTCGAATTTCTAACAAATTTCTACCTATTTTCATCTAAGCAAGGTAGGTATATTATTAAGCATTCACAGGAAAGCGGTTTCATTTAAAAAAGACTACCTTCTGGCTTTATCGTACGTTCAGACCCCTTTTTTGAAAGTAACATTTATCACTCTAATGATATGTTTATAGTATAAAAGGAGGATTTGTCGTTTTTTTGTAACGATTAGCGGATAGACAAAAAATGAAACGAAGTTCTATGCTCTAATTCTGTTATATTTACAAATTTGTTTTATAATAAGTAGGAAGTGTTTTAATGACCAAGGAGGAATACAGGATGTCTATTAAAAAAGTTTTAACCATTGCTGGCTCCGATTCAAGCGGCGGGGCAGGTCTACAAGCAGATTTAAAAACATTCCAAGAGCTTGGTGTATACGGGATGAACGCCTTAACTTGTATTGTTACGATGGAACCAAAGGGCTGGCACCACAACGTGTTCCCAATCGATGTTAATATAGTAGAAAAACAACTTGATACGATTTTGTCTGTCGGCATTGACGGTATGAAAACCGGAATGCTTGGCACTGTTGAAATTATTGAGTTGGTCGCACGGAAAATCGATGAACATAAATTAGAGCGGGTTGTCATTGACCCTGTTATGGTTTGTAAGGGTGAAGATGAAGTCTTGAATCCCGAAACGACTGTAGCCATGCGTGAATTACTTCTTCCACGTGCCTATGTCGTGACACCAAACTTATTTGAAGCAGGCCAGCTTGCCGGGATGAAAACACCTAAAACCATTGAGGAAATGAAGGAAGCAGCTGTAAAAATCCACGATCAAGGCACAAAGTTCGTGCTGATTAAAGGCGGCAGCAAGCTGCAAACGGAAGAAAAGTCTCTGGATCTTCTCTATGATGGAAAGGAATTCACGATTTACGAATCCGATAAGATTGAAACGAATTATACACACGGTGCAGGCTGTACCAATTCAGCAGCAGTGGCGGCTGAAATTGCTAAAGGAAATAGTGTCTATGATGCCGTTGATGTAGCGAAAAAGTTTGTCTCTGCCGGAATTAAAGAAGGCTTCCCTTTAAATGAATATGTAGGACCTACCTGGCACGGTGCTTACCGCAAGCCCGCTCCAGTGATGGAGTACTGCGAAGATTGCGAAGCATAAGCAAAAAAGTGAGCCGAGCTCGAACTGAAGGGTTCGGCTCTTTTTTTATCTCCACTTAAATGAAGCAAGGATTTCGCATTTTTTAACAAATTTTAGTATGATAGTTACATTCTTTAATAAGAATAGATGAGGAGATCTACTACTGGATTAAAGGGAAAGGAGTTGTTACGTTTGGAGTTAGTTGAACTTACAAAAGTACAAGAAACCATCAACCGCTTTGCCAATCAGGATGTATATATTCACTTAGAAACAACCAATGGTGCTTACGCATCACATCACGATCAATCTTTCTTTTCTGCTGGAGCGTATATTCGAAATGCCCTTGTTCGCTATGAATTAGGGAAAATTACCGGAAACGGTCCGTACCGTGTAGGTCTTAAAATAAATCTAGGCTGGATTTATGCAGAGGGCATTACCCACTTTGAACTAGTGGGCGAAAATCAACTTTTACTAGCCGGCCATGATAATGACGGGAAGCTCGCTGTGGCATTAGAAATAAGTACTGTTCCGTTTGAATAAATTGAAGGGAGAATCATTTTATGGAAAAAGAACGTCATGTCTTGGTCGTTTTCCCGCACCCCGATGACGAGGCATTTGGTGTATCCGGGACCATTGCGACACATGTACAGAATGGAACTCCTGTTACATATGCTTGTTTAACCTTAGGGGAAATGGGCCGCAATATGGGAAATCCCCCTTTTACTAATCGGGAAAACCTTCCGAAAATCAGAAAAGAAGAATTAAAGGCAGCCGCCCATGCGATCGGCATCCAAGATTTGCGCATGCTTGGTTTCCGCGATAAAACAATTGAATTTGAGGATGAGGAAAAGTTAGCCAATACTATGCTTTCCATCATTGAAGAAGTGAACCCTTCCCTGATCATCACGTTTTATCCCGGCTATGCGGTCCATCCCGATCACGATGCCACCGGTGCCGCGGTCATAAGAGCAGTTGAAAAATTACCAGTCGCCGCACGGCCAACGCTGCACTGTGTTGCTTTCTCTAATAATTGTATTGAGGAACTGGGTGAGGCCGACATTATCAATGATATTACCCCTGTTGCTGATAAGAAATTAGCAGCGATACGGGCCCACCGCTCACAGACAGAATTGATGCTTAAAGACATGGAAGAAAAATTAAAAAATCAAGATCCGCAAATGATGGTCTGGGTCAACAACGAACGGTTTTGGACCTATAAATTTGCATAGCTAGAGGCCCTTCAACGCGAAAGGCTTTGATTGTCGAGAAAGGTATTTTTCTCGGCAATTTTTTTATACTTATTTTGAGTACCCATTTTAATAATCTTTAAAAGCTGCTGATTCCCGCCATCTAGGATCAAGAGGTGCCGCTTATCGGTTGGGGGGGCAGATTAAGCACCCGATCAGATAAATAAACGGAAAAAATCCGCTTAATTAGTAATTATTATTAAAAAAGGCTTAAATAGACGGAGAGATTCCGCCTATTTACTTGAAAAATTCCCAAATAGGAAGTTTTGCTTTGCATAATCGGAAAACCTCCCCTTATTTACCTCGAAACGAGCTGCATTTTGCCTCTAACCGAAAAATCTCCGCTTATTTTTGCTAGTAACTCGCTGGAGGACAAAGCATCTTAGGCGATCGAAGGCTTTTCGACAGCATGATCACCCTTCTATCAAGAAGGGCTCTTTTTTTCACAAATTATCCATATTTACAAAAACCTTTAATTTACCAATTCTTCCCCATTACTTCACAAAACGTTCAAAAATTATATAAAAATAGTGCTCTCCATCACAATTTTTCGCTTGCATTACGTTTAGGATGAAGGTGTTCATTTTTATTCTAAGGAGGGGGAAAAGTGAAAAAGGCCATTATTAGTTTTGCTATTAGTCTCTTACTTGGGTTTGGGCTTGGCTATCTCGTGTTTGCAGTCATCATGGGGGATTCTGACAAACAGCCGCAAACAGCACAAACCGAAATCAAAGCGGCCGATACAGCCACAGAAGAAACAAAGGAAGAGCCGAAAAAGGCAGCAACAACCAGCGCATCTGCCAGTGACGATAATATTTTAAATCAACGGGGCTGTCTTGCCTGCCACAGCGTTGAATCACTTAATTTAAAAGGCGGTGCCGTTGGACCAGATCTTTCCCAAGCATTCGTTAACGTGGAAGGAAAGCATGGCAAGCCGATTGAAGAGTTTTTGAAAGCGCCAACTTCGGCCGTCATGTCCGGCGTGATTGGCAAAGATCCATTAACAGATGATCAACGTCAGCAAGTACTAGACTTATTAAAACAAGCTTCTGAAGCTAAATAAGAACAAAGGTGGTGTAACTAGATGAAAAAATGGATTCCGATTGCATCGGGCCTGCTCGCTGGGTTTGTAGCCGCAACGATATCGTTTGCTGATTTTTCCACAAACGCAAAAACGGAAACAACGGCCAGCACCAAGAGCGATGCAGAAAAAGTTTATGTCCCATTCGGCCAGAAGGATGATTATTACCTATTCGCCTCAGGCGGCCACTCGGGGCAAATGTTTATTTACGGTGTTCCGTCCATGCGGAAAATCAGAACCATCCCTGTTTTCTCCCCGGACTCTGCAACTGGATACGGGTTTGACGAACATTCGAAGAAAATGATGGGTGACTACACTTGGGGTGACCTGCACCATCCGGCCTTTTCCGAAACAAACGGCGACTATGACGGGAAGTATATGTTTGCGACAGATGTTGGCAACAGCCGTGCTGCCGTTGTTGATTTAAAAACCTTTACAACTAAGGATATCCTCGAAGTTCCCAATACCGCAGGGCCGCACTGCGCTGCGTTTGTGACCGAAAATACAGAGTACATGTTCCTGCCAACCCGGTTCGCTGTACCTGTCGGGCAAAAATATGAATCACTTGATAACTATAGTAAAGAGTACCGAGGTGTGATGTCAGCGGTAACCTTTGATGAGAAGAATCAAAAGCTCGGAATCTCTTATCAAGTCGCCTTGCCGCCATGGTCCTATGACCTTTCCGATGCCGGCAAAAAAGGCTCCGCTGATTGGGCCGTTATGACGACCTACAATACGGAAGAAGCGACAACTAACCTTGAAATTAACGCCTCCCAAGCCGATCGTGACTACATCGTTCTTTTTAACTGGAAAGAGCTTGAGAAAATGGTCAAGGAGGGTAAGTACGAGGATGTTGGCGGACAAAAAATGATTTACCCTGAAAAACAAAAAGGCGGAATTTATTTAGTACCTGTGGCAAAGTCGCCGCACGGTGTCGACGTAACGCCAGACGGAAAATACTTTATTGCTTCAGGAAAACTTGCTCCATCGATGACAGTATTCTCGTTTGAAAAAGCCTTTAAAGCTGTCGAGGACAAAAAGTTTGCCGGCGAGCGTAACGGAATTCCGGTCCTTGATTATAAATCGGTCATGGAACGGGAAGTAAACCCTGAAAATGCACTTGGACCGCTTCATACTCAATTTGATGACAAGGGCATGGCCTATACAACCATGTTCATATCCTCAGAAATTGTTAAGTGGAATCCAAAAACTGGTGAAACGTTAGACCGCGTACCGGTTCAATATTCCCCAGGACATTCAGTTGCAGCTGAAGGTGATACAGTTTCGCCTGATGGCAAATGGCTGATTGCTTTGAACAAGATTGCCAAGGATACTTACTTGTCAGTGGGTCCATCTCATCCAGAATCGATGCAGTTAATTGACATCAGCGGCAAGATGAAAATTATTCAATCATCACCAGTTGACCCTGAGCCGCACTACGCCCAGATGATTAAAGCAGATAAGATTAAAACAATTGAAGTCTATCCAAAGGATGAAAAGAATAAAGACGCGGTTTACAAGAAGGATGACGCAAGAATCGTTCGTAATGGCAATGAAGTCCATGTCTATGGAATCGCTATGCGCTCGAAATTCATCTTTGATGCGAAAGCCAAACGGCCGGATGTCATTGAAGTGAACCAAGGTGATCATGTCTTTATCCACTTGACCAATATTGACTTCGATGAAGATATTACGCATGGCTTTGCCATCAACAGTTATGACTTAAACATGGAAGTCCAGCCGGGTCAAACAAACACTATGGAATTTACCGCTAATAAGGCCGGGACTTACCCAATGTATTGTACTAACTTCTGTTCGGCCTTACACCAAGAAATGAATGGATACTTCCTTGTGAAACCTAAGAACTAACTGCTTCTTACCCTTACAGGTGGAGCTCACTTACAAGCTTAAGGGTATCAATGAGAAAGATTGATACCCTTTGGCATTTCCGTTAGATAACACTATAAGAGGTGTGATTAACTTGAATGAAAAAAAGCAGAAGTTATCGATTACTTCTTCACTATTCATCTTTTTATCAGCAGGGCTTTTGATTGTGTCGATTTTCTTCCCCTGGTGGAAGATGGTCTTCTTTGCCCCCCAATATCCTGAGGGCCTAAATATTATCGTCTATCCCAATAAGCTGGCGGGCGAAATTGATATAGTCAATGGACTCAACCACTATATCGGCATGGATAATTTTAGCGAAAAGAACTTTCCAGAGTTGTCTTACTTAATTTACCTAATTAGCGGTTTAGCTGTCCTCACAATGATCACCGCCATTTTGCGTAAAAAGGCCGTTTTATACAGCCTAATTGGGTTATTCGGCATCGGGGGTATTCTCGGTGTTCTCGACTTAAGAAAAGCACTGCATGATTTTGGGACCAACTTAAGTCCGCATGCACCGATAAAAATTGACCCATTTGTCCCGCCTATTTTAGGCCATAATACGGTGGCCAATTTTGTCACCAACAGCGTTCTTGGCACAGGTTCTTACTTCCTGATTGCCGCTTTTCTACTATTATTGATTCCGTTATGGAAGGATCGAAAGTAAATGAAAAAATTCGCACTCTTTCTACTCGTTTTTTCTCTTTTTATGATAGTAAAACCAGAAAAAAATATGGCAGCTGAAAACCTACAGAGTGTCATTGACAGCTTGAAAGAGGGGGCGGTTTTGAAGCTTGAAAATAAAACCTATCAAGGCAATATCATTATTACTAAACGCATCACCATAATAGGTTCAGAGAAAACCGTGATTAAAGGGGACGGTACGGGGAATGTCATCTCGATTAAGGCCCCGCATGTGAAACTTACAAGATTGACCGTCACAGGTAGCAGCATGAATCGAAACTCTGCCGAAGAATATGCGGCCATTAAGGTTTATACAAACAATAATGTGATTGACCATATCACCATCCGCCATTCCTTTCACGGCATTTATTTAAGCCAGGCGCACGACAATACCATTCGATATAACCATATTACTGGCCAAGGCCAAGGGCAGATTGCTTCCCAAGGCAACGGCATCCATGTTTATTATGCGAACAAGAACCTACTAGAGCATAACACGATTGAAGGCACCCGTGACGGGATGTTTTTTGACTACAGCAACAGCAATACTAGCTTAGATAATCAAATCAGCCGTACGCGCTACGGCCTGCACTACATGTATTCCGATGAAAATATATTTAAACGAAATGTGTTTACGATGAATACAGGCGGCGCTGCCATCATGAATTCCAATCATCTCAAACTCGAAAAAAATCAATTTGTCGTTAACTATGGAAATCAATCGTTTGGCCTTCTCCTTTTACAAGCCAACGATAACTATATAACCAAAAATACGTTTTACATGAACCAACGCGGCTTGTACATTGATCAAGCCACAAGAAATACGATTACGAACAATCATATCACGCAAAATCAAATAGGGGTTGAACTCTGGGCCAGCTCGAGTGAGCAGCTTTTTACGCTGAACCAAATCTCAGAAAATACTATTCCAGTTGTGACGCTGGGCGGCAGCGGCGAAAAGAATAGGTGGAGCAAGAACGGCAAAGGCAATGACTGGGGCTCCGCCTTCCCGCTTACCGACCTTAATCAAGATGGGATTGGTGATTTCCCTGTTACCTATCATTCTTCACTACATCAATTAATCGAAGAACAAGAACTAACGAGCTTGTTTTTAAAAAGCCCGGCCATCCCTATCTTTGAAAAAATTACTGGTTCACTGAACAGGGATGAAGTTATGTTTACCGATTCACACCCGTTAGCGGCTAAAAAAGGGAACCATTCTATCATTCTTTGGGTCGTAATCAGCCTGCTGGCCGGATTGATCTTACTAAAAGGGAGACATTATTATGCATTACATTTGGAAGGAATGGAAAGAAAACATAAGAGGTAAAGGACTTTGGCTGTCTTTAAGTATTATTATTCTCATCTCCATCAGCATCTTGTTCCGTTCCAACGTCCTTTCATTTGATCAAGGCTTTTATGTGCTCTTACTCAATTTATTTGATACGATTATTTACTTTATCCCGATTCTCTGCTTGTTCATTGGGGCCTTCTCTATTTTTCAAGAAAAAGAACAAAAGACCTTAATCATGCTCGTGACCAAGAAAGACAACTTTGCCAGCTTTTTGGTGAAGAAAAGCCTTGGACTCTATACGGTCGTATTAGTCCCGCTCCTTACGTGGTTTTTCTTATTTTTAGCTGGGATAAAATTTAATTTTCAACTAGACATCAAAAGCTATCTCATTTTTGTTAGTGCGGTTGTTGTGATGGCCCTTGTATTCTTACAAATGGGTGCCGCCATCGGCAGTTTCAGCCGATCGCGGATGCAGATTATCGGCTATACGATTTTTGTCTGGTTCTACTTTTTCTTCTTACATGATTTTATATTGCTGTCCTTTTTACCGGATGTCACCCATGAAAATGTGAAACTATTTTCTTCCTTCTATTTTTTAAATCCGCTTCAAGCCATTCGGATTTTTGTCGAAACCGGCATGGGGGTGTACTCCTTCGGCCACATGTCCCGACTATTGCAGGCCTTTATGTGGACGAAACCCGTCTTCTTTTTACTAGGAAATGCATTCATTTGGCTCGCTGTTTCCTACGGCACCGCGATAGTATTTAACCGGAAGGAGGGCTACGAATGATTAAGGTCAGCGATTTAAACCAATCATTTGGAAAAAAGAAAGTTTTAGACTCGGTCAGCCTTGAGATTCATCAAAATGAAATTTGTGCCCTAGTCGGCCGCAATGGCGCCGGGAAATCCACATTGATCAATAGCTTGCTAGGCTTACTGCCAGTGAAACAAGGGTCTATCTTCATTAACGGAACCCATGTCACGAAGAAAAATAATGAATGGAAGCACGCCATTGCTTATTTACCGGAAAAATTTATGCTCTACCCGATGTTGACGGGGCTTGAAAATATGATCTTCTTTGCCCAGGCAGTCGCCAAGACGGCTGATTTACCGCGTATCGAGCAGATCTTGCAGTCGGTCCGTTTGTGGGATGACCGTGATGTCCAAGTGAAGAAATATTCAAAAGGAATGCTGCAGCGGTTAGGGCTTGCGATTACCCTTTATCAGGATTCCAGTATCCTCATTTTAGATGAACCGACAAGCGGGATTGACCCTATGGGACGAAAGGAAATCCTAGAGGTTTTGCGGACACTTCATGATAAAACTATTTTGCTATCCTCTCACCACCTTGATGAAATCAAACAAGTGTGTACCCATGTCGCCTATTTAGATGAGGGGAAAATTGAAAAATTTACAGTTGCGGACTTTTTAGAAACACATGATTTAGGAGGAATACAATCATGAAAAAACTCTTACTGGCTTTGTTGCTGCTTGTGGTCCTAGCTGGCTGTAGTGCCGGACCGGATTACACGATCAAGATGACAAAAGACCTTTATTTTGCCAAAGATAAGGAAATGCCGTTTGAAATGAAAGTAACGGAAGATAATAAGGCTGTGACCGGGCTCGATGTGTCCCTAGAATTAGCGATGACCAATATGGATCATGGTACGTATAAAGTGAAGTTAGTCGAAGGAAAGACTGGCACCTACACCGGGAAGGCGGCGCTGCCCATGGGCGGAAAATATGAAGCGGCCTTTACGTTAACGAAAGATGGTAAAAGTTCAGAAAAGGTCATTGATATCAATGTGGCAAAGCCGAAAGGAGTGGCCAAGCTTAACGGAGAATGGATTACTGCCGAGGATGTTGCTTTTTATAAGTTGATAAATCAGCTGCAGCTGGAGATCAACCGGGAAGCCGCCAAGGCTAGTTATAGCGGTGAGCAGTTAGAAGAGGAATTAGCCTATTTGGCATCACAGCAAAAGATGAATGATGATCAAAGTCAACTATTAACGCAAATCATCCGGCTCCGCTCAATGGCTATGCTTGCCGAGGAGAAAGGTCATCAGACAGATAATGCTGAAATTGATGCCGCTTTGGAGAAGGTACGCGCTCAATATAACCAGTATGGATCGGCCCAAAAATTAATCAGCAGCTATGGGGAGGAGAAGTTTTGGACGAAAGAGCAGCAGCAGTACAAGCTGATTGTCCTCTCACAAAAGGTTCAAAAAGATATGATTGATCAGGTGAAAAAGGAAAACCCAAAGGCCGGTGAGCAAGAAGTGATTTATTTGGCACAGCAGAAGTACGAGGAGCTGCTCGTCTCGCAAGTAAACTCGTTAAAAGTGGAGATCCTTTAAGGGATGGTGTAGGGTTATCGGCGGATTGCCTCGCCTTGCGCTGATTGTGCCGCGCTATCCGCCGATTGGCTCCGCTATCCGCCGATTGGCTCTGCTATCCGCCGATTGACTCTCGCTATCCGCCAATTGGCTCCGCTATCCGCCGATTGGCTCTTGCTATCCGCCGATTGCAGCACCTTATCCGCCGATTGCAGCACCTTATCCACCGGTCTACTATAAAACTTCTAGAATCGCCTTCGCCACTCCGTGGTTGTCATTGGTATCGGTGATATCATCGCAAAGCGACTTGATTTCAAAGCTAGCATTCCCCATGGCAATCGCTCTTCCTGCCATTTCAAACATAGACACATCATTAAAGTTATCACCAATCGCCATCGTTTCCGCCATTTCAATTCCGTTTGCTTTTGCGAAGGTTTCAAGTGCAATCCCTTTTTGCGCTTGTTTGTTGGTAATCTCAAGGTTTTCATGTCCGGAGGAGGAAACCTCGATATCCGGGTAATCTGCAAGAGCCTGTTCGCTCGCTTTCAGTCGATCGCCATCGAAAGAGAAGGCTAGCAGCTTATAGATATGAAAGCTGTCATCCGCAAAAAGGGTCTCGTAACTATCTACTTGGTAAACCAAGCCATCACGTAATCTTGCACCAGCCGCATAGGTAACCTCCTCGCGGTCCATTTCGGGGTTAGCACTAAGGACTATATCCACAAGGATGGACACTGCCTTGTCTAAACTAAGAGTATAGGCGCCTTTATTGGTGTAGATCTCAAAGTAGACATCATTTCCACTCAGTACCTCCGCCACTTTGCGAGCCTGTTGCTTACTCAGCGGTGTGGCAGAAAGAATCTCTCCTTCACGGCTGCGAATCTCCGCACCATTGACGCAAATAATCGGACAAGTTAACCCTGCTTGTGATAATACATAAGTAGCCTCCTGATAAGACCGGCCTGTTGCGACAACAAATTCAACGCCCTCTGCTTGGGCCTTTAAAATCGCTTCTTTATTTTCTTTACTAATTTGCTGAACTGAATTTAATAATGTGCCATCCATATCCGATGCAATACATTTAATCATGCTGTACCACCTTTATTTACTATATTTTGTTAGTCCATTCTAACACGAACTAACCTATCCATAACTCTGTTTTGCTCAATCCAAATACTTACTTCCCTCGCGGATACTTAGAGGCGCTAGCGGCTGACTCCTGATAAAGTTTTTTACAGATGCAGGATTTGTTTTTGAGTATTCCCGTAATGCCCAGCCAATCGCCTTTTGAATAAAAAATTCCTTACTGTCCGCATTTTGCTGTATGTATTGATAAAGGATTTCCTCATTGGTGTTCTGTTTATATTTTAACTGAAAAAGAAGTGCTGCCCGCCGCAGCCACATATTTTCATGAACAGCCCATCCGTCAATGGTTTCTGCAATCACCTCAGGAAATTGATTAGCGATGGTCCCGACAGGCTTAGGGGAGATAGCATCGACCGTATCCCACCATGACTTTGTGGTAATTAATTGCTCCATAAAAGGCAAATCGTCTTTTCCCAGCTTTTTCAACGATTTTTCCATATATACCAAGGCCGTATATTGATATTCTCTTTCATTTTCCCCCCAAAGGGTAACTACCAATTCTTGATTAAATGGCTCTTTTAGAATTCCCGTTTCCTTAAAAAACTGCTTTTCCAGTTCCTTTCTTACTGGGGATTTAATCCCTAAAAACGGAAAGTGATCCTTCATGTATTTTTGCATCGGCTTCGCATTGGCCGGGTTGGCGTTTTCTTCAAATCGTTTGGTTAAAAAAGTGATATCTAACGGCATAGGATTCATCCTTTCCCTAACATTCCCTTTATAGGTATTCTACTATCTTCCAATTTATCCTTTATCTTAGCGGCATAAACTACTCAACTGACGCCACACTAACATTAGCAGAAAAGGAGGGATTCAAGATGACAAAGAAAAACAATAAAGGCAGCCGCAATCAAAACTCTCCGCAAGCAGGACACGCCGAAGCCGAATTCGCTGCCGAGTTTGTCAGCGGTGATAACAGTAAAGGCAATAAGCGGAATAAGAGCCAGCAGAGTAAGACACATCCACATCAATAAAGAATGCCGGGACGTTTTCCCGGCATTTTCCATTCACTTCTATGCTTTGCTAGTCGCCAGCTCATTAATTTCCGACACTATTTTTGCTTGAATTTTTTCCACAACAGAAAAATCCATTGCCGCCACATAAATTTCTTCCAACTCATCATGGAGCGCCTTGGCTTTAGCCAGATAGCTGGTTGCTTCGTTCATTTTATTTCTATATTGCACGGCTATTTTACTAATGATGTCTGCAAATAGGTCGTCTGTCCCCGGCTCAATTAAAATCTCATACATATCAATGATTTCATCGCCATCCCTGCTTGGAAAATATTCATGTGGAGCGGTACTATCAAATATAGCAATTCCTAATTCTCTGAAAATCACCATATCAAGGCTATACGGATCAAAACCGCAATGATAAATTTCGACATCGATGCCGCGTTCCTCACCAGCCGCCGCCAGTTTTTTCAACATGGTGGATTTACCGGACCCTGGCCGGCCTTTAATAAAATAACGTTTCGAAATTTCCTCTGTTAAGTTAGGAACGTAATCCACAGCCCCCTTAGGCGTGGCTGCCCCTAAGAAGCGATGACGCACATCGGGCGTTTTATTTAACCTCATTTTTCCAAAAAAGGTCTCAATTAGTTTATTGGTTAACTGGTCCGCCTTTTTAAAATTCATACTATTAATATAAATTTTTTCCCAATCATCATGGATTTCCAATGCTTCCTTAAAGGTGGCATAGGCTTTTTGAAAAGAAGCATGAATGTCATTCGTGAGCTTCTGAATGATCTTTTTCTGGCTGCTTAGGGCACGGGCATTCCAGGCTTCGCCTAGGTTAATATACTCTTCGACAGCCCCCGGTGCCTTTGGCTCAATGACATGCGGCGCCGTACCGTCGACAATTCCTACCTTTAACGAAGGAATTAACACCCCATCAATCGAATCATTATCCGAGGAACAGTGGAGGAACTCAATATTAAAGCCCTTTCCGACCCATTCATGGCCAATTTTCTTCATTAATGATGATTTACCTGTCCCCGGGCCGCCTTTTAAAATATAGATGCGATCTAGCCCTTGGAGATTTGAATCATAAAGATTATGAAAGCCTCGCGCTGTATTCCCGCCGGCAAAATAATTTCTGATTTTCCCTGCCACTCATCAACACTCCCTTTTAGTGAATCAACTTAGCCTTCACAACCTTTAAGGGGTTGATGGAGGCAAGTTTCTAACAAAAGCAAAAGTCTTTTGAAATAACCGAAACACCGCTGCAGGGGTGTTTTCGTTTTCACATTATCTTATGCCTATGCCCAGTGTAGGTGAGTGCCTATTAAAATTTTTTCTTCCATAAAGTTCGTCCTATTTTTATTTAATGACTGGGACGGTTTCCGCTTTGGTCAGTTCTTGTAACTTAGCTGGTGCCAATACAATTTGCACACCGATTTTCCCGCCGCTGACCACGATAGACCTGAGGGACTGACAGCTGTCATCAATAAAAGTTTTATATTCCTTTTTCATGCCAATGGGCGAACAGCCCCCGCGAATATACCCCGTCCACTTTTGAAGGTCCTTTACCGGAAGCATGTCCAGGTTCTTTTCTCCAGCAGCTTTGGCAGCCTTTTTCAAATCCAATTCTTCCGCGACAGGGATGACAAACACATAAATGTTTTTACTTTGTGCTTGGGTTACTAGGGTCTTATAAACCTCCTTTGATTCTCTACTAATTTTCTCCGCAACCGAGATTCCATCAATTTTTCCATCTTTATTTTCATATGTAAGCATTTCATAATCGATCTTTTTTGCATCGAGTATGCGCATCGCATTCGTTTTTATCTGTGCCATTTATTCAAATCCCTCCACATTAAAAGCGTTCCACTTATGAAAATTATCATAACAGATTATCCGAAAATTACACAAAATCAACCAAATTCTGTCACTCGTTTGTCACTCTATGAATCCCTGTTTATAGTAAACTTAAATTAGAAAACTACTTGATATCAATAGAAATCAGGATGGGAATCACACTGTTTTTACCTAATTAAACTAACATGTGAAATATATCACAAATTTATTTTCATACTACATGTTCACATATTAATCCAAAATCACTCTTTTATACCAAATTAACTGAGGTGAAAGATCAATGAAATATGATTTAGTTTTATTACATGCACCAAGTGTTTATGACTTCAGAAAAAATGCCTTACTTGCTGGACCCATCAGTGATGTCGTTCCATCCTCACCCGTATTTGAAATGTATCCGATCGGTTTAACCAGCATTGCTGATTATTTAGAAAGATACGGACTGCGGGTCAAGATTATCAACATTGCCAACCGTATGCTCATGAGTGAAAAATTTGATGTTGAAAAAAAACTAAGGAAAATTAAAACAAAAGCCTTCGGGATTGACCTCCATTGGCTCCCGCATGCACACGGCAGTATTGAGCTTGCTAAAATTGTGAAGAGACTTCATCCGGATACACCGATCATGTTTGGCGGTTTATCGGCTACTTATTATCATAAAGAATTGATTGAATATCCATTTATTGATTTCGTTATGCGTGGTGATTCAACAGAAAAACTAACGCTATTGTTGATGAATAAGATCGAAGCAGGCAACACCCATTATGCCGACATTCCGAACTTAACGTGGAAGAAAGGCAGTGAGGTCGGCTACAATCCCCTTACCTACGTGCCAAAGGATTTGGATGATGTCGACGTGCCAGGCTACCGTTACACGATTCGCTCTGTGTTTAAGTATCGCAACTTCCTTGACCCGCTTCCATACAATGGCTGGCTCCAATATCCAAACACGGCGCTTTTAACCGCACGAGGCTGTACGCAAAACTGCTTAATCTGCGGCGGCTCCCGTGATGCCTATGATCAAAACTGCAATCGGAATTCGCTGGCACTGCGGTCACCGCAGAAGCTTGTCGAGGACATCCAGTTTATTTCACGATTTAGCCGGGCACCCATCTTTATCCTGCATGACCTTCGTCAAGGCGGCCGTGACTATTATCATGAGTTTTTCACCAGATTGAAAAAACTCAACTTAAAAAATGAGATTGTCTTTGAATTATTCCAATATGCAGATGAAGAGTATTTTAAATTAATCAATGACTGCGTTCCAAAATATAGTATTGAAATTACTCTAGAAACGCACGATGAAAAAATCAGACGCTATAACGGAAAGTTCAGCTGTACCAACCAAAAGGTAATTGATACGCTAAATTTTGCCTTAAAACATGGCTGTAAAAAAATTGACCTGTTCTTTATGGTGGGCATTCCAGGTCAAACGTATCAAAGTGCTGTGGAAAACATCGACTTTTGCGAAACGATTCATCTTTCTTGTCAAAAGGACCCAAGGATCTTTTACTTTGTTGCACCATTGGCACCATTCCTTGACCCTGCGAGTCCCGCCTTTGAACACCCGGAAATACATGGATATAAGAAGTATTGCCTGACACTTGAGGACCACCGCAAGGCGATTACGCAGCCATCCTGGAAGCATATGCTCAGCTATGAAACTAGGGATATGACACGGGATGACATTGTGAATTCGACCTACGAAGCGGCCGAAAGACTAAATGATTTTAAATTAAAATATGATCTGATTGACCAAGAGGGATACCAGGATATTAAAGAAAAAATTGAAAAATCAAGAGCCTATATTGAAAAAATCGATTATGTCCTTGCCCTGCCAGAGGATGAACAAGTGATCGAACTAGCCAACATTCAAAAGGAAATTGAAGAGTTAAATAAGTACAGCATCTGTGGGAAGAATGAATTAAAGTGGGAAGTACAGAAGAATTATGCCAACTTCTTTTCACTAGCGCTTGTCGGGATTGAGCAGCTGTATGAGGATTATGCAAATAAAGTTAGACATTTATTAAGTCCAAAACGTCGTGAACAGTACAAGCTTGAACCTGAACAGAGAAAAATGAAAATGTAATAGGAAAAGGTGTTGGGCATTTGCCCCAACACCTTTTAATGTCCGCCCAGATAAGCAGCTCTAATTTGATCGCTATTACTAAGTTCCTCAGCCGACCCGGCTGCAACAATTTTTCCTGTTTCAATGACATAGGCACGGTCAGCGATGGACAACGCCATATTCGCATTCTGTTCTACTAGTAGAATCGTGGTACCTGTTTTATTAATTTCCTCAATGATCCGGAAGATCGTTTTTACCAACAGCGGTGCAAGACCCATTGAAGGCTCATCTAATAATAAAAGCCGTGGTCTTGCCATTAACGCACGACCCATTGCCAGCATTTGCTGCTCACCGCCTGAAAGGGTTCCTGCTAGCTGCTTGCGGCGTTCCTCCAGGCGTGGAAATAGTTGAAAGACCTTAGCAAAGTCTTCGCGGATGCCCTTTTTGTCTTTTCGTAAATAGGCACCCAATTCAAGGTTCTCCTCGACTGACATATTCGAGAATACTCGACGTCCTTCAGGGACTTGAGAAATTCCCCGCTTGACGATGGATTGGGCAACCTTCCCGGCCACATGCTCATTGTCGAATAAAATTTCTCCATTTTTCGGCTTCAACAAACCTGAAATGGTTTTTAACAGCGTACTTTTTCCGGCGCCATTTGCCCCAATCAAGGTCACAATTTCCCCCTGATTGATTTCAAGAGAAACTCCCTTCAATGCATGGATATTACCGTAGTAGACATTGATATCATTAATTTTAAGCATTTAAGAGACCTCCTCGCCAAGATACGCTTCGATGACTTTTGGATTATTTCTAATTTGTTCTGGTGTTCCGTCAGCTATTAATTGACCGTGGTCAAGCACATAGATTCGTTCACATACACCCATGACTAGGAGCATATCATGTTCAATCAATAGAATCGTCAGGTCAAATTTCTCACGAATCAGCGCAATTAAATTCATAAGTTCCTCTGTTTCCTGAGGATTCATTCCGGCTGCCGGTTCATCTAGCAGTAAAAGCTTCGGATTAGCGGCAAGTGCCCTAGCAATTTCCAAGCGGCGCTGCTGCCCATAAGGCAAATTTTTTGCCGTCTCATGCATCACTTCATCAAGCTTGAAAATTTTTAAAAATTCAATTGCCTTTTCTTCCATTTCCCGTTCACCAGAAAAATGGGAGGGAAGGCGGAAAATCGAACTGAAGATAGAATGCTTCGCCAGAGAATGATAGGCTACCTTTACATTATCAAGAACAGATAGTTCACTAAATAAGCGAATGTTTTGGAATGTCCTGCTGATCCCTTTTTTGGTAATTCGATAGGGTGCAAGCCCATTTAGTTTTTCGCCATCTAAAGAAATGCTTCCTTCTGTCGGAACATATACACCTGTTAATAAATTAAAGAAGGTTGTCTTACCTGCACCGTTTGGTCCAATGAGGCCGACAAGCTCCCCTTGATTTAATTCCAAATTAACATCAGAGACAGCCTTTAACCCGCCAAATCGGATTCCCGCATTTTCTACTTTAAGCAACTGTGTTTTTTCTGTCATGCTGTACTCCTCCTTTAGCGGATTTGCCTATTTTAAAGACTGAGGTAATTTCTTTTGTGCCCATTAATCCTTGCGGACGATAAAGCATCATGACTACTAAGACTAAGCTATAGATGACCATCCGAATTTCTGGATAGCTTTGCAGATAGGTCGAAATAATCGTTAACAAGATGGCCGCAATGACCGCACCTGACATACTGCCCAACCCGCCAAGAACCACAAAGATTAAAATATCAAATGATTTCAAAAATCCAAAGTTAGTTGGCTGGATAATATAAAAGTTATGGGCATACAAGGCGCCGGCAATCCCTGCAAAAAAGGCCCCCAGTGCAAATGCCGTAACTTTATAATAGGTCGTATTAATTCCCATCGCATCGGCGGCAATTTCATTTTCCCTGATGGAAATACAAGCACGTCCATGTGTGGAGTTCGTGAAATTGGTAATAACTAAAACCGTTAAAATGACACAGCCAATCAGCCATGGCCAAGTTGTTAAATGCGAGACCGTCATCCCACTTGCGCCGCCAACATAATCAATATTTAAGAAGACAATCCTAACAATCTCGCCAAAACCAAGTGTGGCAATCGCTAGATAATCGCCTTTTAGCCGAAGTGTTGGGATCCCGATTATAAGCCCCGCCACCGCTGCGGCGATACCGCCTGTTATGAGTGCAACAGGGAATGGCAAACTCAATTTCATCGTTATAATGGCCGATGCGTACGCACCAACTGCTAAAAACCCAGCATGTCCAATTGAAAACTGTCCTGTAATCCCGATAATCAAATGCAGACTCACCGCTAAAATGATATTAATGCCAATAAAAAATAGGGTATTTACATAAAATTGATTTAATGTGCCGCCCACTATTAGGAATTGCATTACAACCGAAAAGACAACGGCTAAAACGATTGATGTCCAGAAAAACTTTGCTTGTTTAAAAATATTCATCGTAGAAGCCTCCCCCTAAACCTTTTCCCTGACATTTTTACCAAATAAACCGGCAGGCCGGAAAATTAAAATTAAAATAAGAACAATAAATGCTACACCATCACGCCATAGTGAGTATCCTGCCGCACTAACAAGTGATTCAATTACGCCTAATACTAAACCGCCTGCCATGGCTCCCGGGATAATCCCGATTCCGCCCAATACTGCGGCAACGAATGCTTTTAATCCAGGGATAATTCCCATTAACGGTTCAATCTTTGTATAATACATTCCAAAAATAACTCCAGCTGCACCAGCAAGGGCAGAACCAATCGCAAACGTAGCAGAAATGGTATTATTCACATTAATCCCCATCAATCTCGCGGCATCCATATCATGGGAAACAGCCCGCATCGCCTTGCCAATTTTCGTTTTATGGACAATAAATTGGAGAAGGACCATTAAGACAAGTGATGTGCCTAAGATCAAAATCGACTGGCCGCTAATTTTTACTCCAAAAATCTCTAAGCTTTTTAATGGAACTAACCCGCTCGGATAAGCTTCTGGCTGGGCGCCGCGGATATAAATGGTTCCATATTCGATAAATAGGGAGACTCCGATGGCTGTAATAAGCGCGGCAATTCTTGTCGCATTTCGCAGCGGCTTATACGCAATCCGTTCAATCAGCACACCGAAGATGGCGCACACCACCATTGAGATCAATAAGGCTGGGAAAAATCCTAAATGTAATATCGTAATAGAATAAAAACCAATAAAGGCCCCGACCATAAATACGTCCCCATGGGCAAAGTTGATTAGTTTTACAATCCCATATACCATCGTATATCCTAGGGCGATTAGTGCATAAATACTGCCCAAGGAAATTCCATTAACAAGCTGCTGTATAAATTCCATATGTCTTACACTCCTTTGGACGGTCATCAACGTTTCTTTTTTCATATGATTAAACAAGGTAGGCACGTTGGGAAACGTGCTTTTCTTTATGAAAGTGGAATAGGGAGACATTACGCTCCCTATTCCTTCGGCAAACTATAAGATTCGTCTAGTGAACTTACGGGTTAATTTTTGTTTTAAATTGTTGTTCACCATTTTTGTACTCAAGAATAACTGCCGCTTTGATTGGATCATGATTCTTATCAAGCTTCACTTTTCCTGAAACAAGTTCTAATCCATCTGTTTCTGCCAGTGCCTTTTGAATTTTCTTAGGGTCGCTGCTTCCAGCACGTTTAATTGCATCGGCTAGGAAGTAGACTGTATCATAACCTAGAGCTGTAAAGGCATCCGGAGACTTGCCATCGTACTTAGCTTTAAACGCTGTAACAAATTCCTGAACCTTTTTGTCACTATCACCTGAAGAATAATGGTTAGTAATAAATGTGTTATTAAGGGAATCTGCACCGGCGATTTCTACTAGTTTAGGAGAGTCCCAGCCGTCGCCACCCATGATTGGTACAGTAATGCCAAGCTCACGTGCTTGTTTAATAATTAACCCTACTTCTTCATAGAAGCCAGGAACGAATACATACTCTGGATTAGCTGCTTTAATATTGGTTAAAGTTGCACGGAAATCTGTATCCTTAGCAACATAAGCTTCTTCTTTAACAATTTTGCCGCCATTATCCGCAAATGACTTTTTAAATGAAGCTGCGAGACCTTTAGAATAATCGCTGGAGCTATCAATTAAAACAGCTGCGGTCTTAACTTTTAAATCATTGCTCGCAAAGTTGGCTGCAACCGTTCCTTGGAATGGGTCAATAAAACATGTACGGAAGACAAAGTCATTTAGCTTTCCATCTTTGTTCGTTATCGTTGCGTTAGTAGCAGTTGGTGTAATTAATGGAATTTTGTTATCTTGGGCAATTTGTACTTGTGCTAATGTATTGGTACTTGTTGCTGCACCGATCATCGCAGCAACCTTATCTTGCGTTGCCAATTTAATGGCGCCGCCAGTGGCTTCTGCCGCATCAGATTTATTGTCGACGGTGACTAATTTTAACTTTTTACCATCAATACCTTCTTTATTAATCTCTTCAATCGCCAGTTGAATTCCTTCTTTCGCTGACTGCCCATACGAAGCAACCCCTCCTGATAGTTCAAGGTTGGCACCAATCTTAATTTCGCCGCCCTTTTCACCATCACCGCTTGCACTTGAATTACATCCTGCCATTACCCCTGCTGCAACCATAAACGACATAAAGATACCAGCTAACTTCCTTTGTCTCATAATTTACCCCCTCTTATTTAAGAAAAATGTCCCATCCAACCTCGTCTAACTGTTTTAAAAAAAGATAATATTCTGAAAATATTGTACATTATAATAGGGAGTTAGTCTAGTCCTTATGCAAATTATTTTAAAATAATTTGTTTCAGCATGATTTATGGCTGTTTCTACAGCATAAACCTCATAAGGTTACCACCACCATCATGCAATAAATTTTTTATAAAAGTGGGTCTTCCCTTTAAATATTTTAGTTAAATACAATTCTTTTGTCTGCTAACGCAAAAAAGAGACTCCAACTAAGGAATCTCTAACCATAAAATATTATACTAATTCTTTGTTTTTTGTTTCTTTCCCTAATAGCAATACGGCAAAAGCCCCAATAAGCACGGAGATGCAGAAAATCATGAATATAGTGGAGAGGGAAATGTGCTTAGCCACTAGATTTCCTACGAGTAAGGGACCTAAGATTCCGCCAACCCGTCCGACTGCTGCTGCCATACCTGTACCGGTTCCGCGGATGATGGTTGGATACTGTTCAGGGGAGTACGCATACAGTCCGCCCCAAGCCCCCAGATTAAAGAAGGAGAGCAAAATTCCTGCTGTCATAAGCATAGTGGTTGTTTCAGCTGTTCCAAACAAATAGGCGCTGATGGCAGTACCAATCAGATAAACCACTAATACAAACTTTCGACCCAGTTTTTCAATCGCCCATGCCGCCGTGAAATAACCCGGCAGCTGTGCCAGTGTCATGATGAGCACATATTCGAAGCTTTTAATTAAGCTGAAGCCTTTCATAATCATGACACTGGGAAGCCATAAAAACATGCCATAATAGGAAAAGACCACACAAAACCAAACAATCCATAGCATCGCTGTTTGCCGCCCGTATTCCTTAGACCATAATTCCTTCAAACCTTGCAGGGCAGAAATTTTCTTTGCATCTTTCACCGCGGTAAAACGAGGAGAATCGGGCAGGCCCAGACGTAAGTACAAGGCATATAAGGCAGGGAGAGCACTGATAACTAGGGCAATCTGCCAGCCGAATTTCGGAATAATAAAATAGGAGATCACCGCTGCTACTAACCAGCCGACTGCCCAGAAACTTTCCAGTAATACGACAATTCTGCCGCGCTTATCCGCGGAAACACTCTCGGAAACAAGGGTGGAGGCAACAGGAAGTTCACCGCCTAGACCCGCTCCAATGATAAACCTAAATACCAAAAACATCGCTAATGACGTGGTTAAGGCAGACGCACCGCTGCCCACTGAAAATAATAATAAAGTAATAATAAAGACACTTTTTCTGCCAATTCGATCCGCCATTAAGCCAAAAATAAGGGCCCCAACGGCCATTCCAATTGAATTTATACTGCCAATCCAGCCCATTTGTCCTGGCGTTAAATCCCATTCTACCTTTAAGGCTGCAATAATGAAGCTAAGCATGCCCACATCCATGGCATCAAACATCCAGCCCATGCCGGCAACTCCCAGCAGCCTGCGCTCTGAAATTTCCTTACTATTTTTCATCTCCATCCCCCTAAGCTGTTACAGTTATGTACATTATTCCCCATATTTCCTTTATTTACGTAAGGGGCTTTAAACTATCAAACATAGTCTATTCTAACAACTGTCTTTACAGTTGTCATTACTTTATTAAAAAAGAGGATAAAAAAAGAGAGAATGCATGGAAGCATTCTCTCTTACTAGATTAATTATTTACCAGGAATCCATACGCCGTTAGCGTCTACCCAGTCACTGCCAATTCTTGTATTAGCAGCCATCGAACCGTTACTGTATAGGTAATACCATTTGCCAGCTAATTTTACCCAGCCAGTCTTCATAGCTCCACTGCCATCTAAATAGTACCATTTGCCAGCATCTAGTACCCAGCCTGTTTTCATGACACCATTCGATGCATGGTAGTACCACTTACCGCCAGATGATACCCAACCTGTTGCCATTTCACCATTAGCTTTAAGGAAGTACCAAACACCTTTTTCTTTATACCAGCCAGTTTTCATGACACCGCTATTTTGTAAGAAGTACCATTTGCCGCCGTCTAGTATCCAGCCCGTCTTCATGACACCATTAGCGTCAAGATAATATTTCTGACCGCCAGTTACTAACCAGCCTGTTGCCATTGCACCATTACCGTTTAAGAAATACCATTTTTTGTTAGCATCCTTATACCAGCCCGTTTTCATCGCACCGCTGTTATCAAGGAAATACCATTTTCCGGCATCTTGAACCCAGCCTGTTTTCATGATACCTGATGGTGAAGCAAGGTAATACCATTTTCCATTGACACTTACCCAGCCTGTCTTCATTGCACCTGTTGCTGGATCAAGGTAATACCATTTACCGCCATCATTTAACCAGCCAACAGTTGCTTTGTCGCCTTTAATGTAGTACCAGTTGCTTCCATCCTTTACCCAGCCATTACCGGTTAGCATTTTTCCGTCTTGGCCAAGGATGTAATAAGCACCTTTATATTTAATTAGACCAGTTTGCATAACACCTGTTTTTAGATCAAGGTAGTACCAAGTACCTTTAGGGTCCTCCAACCAGCCTTTTACAAAGTTACCTGACTTATCAATGTAATACCAATGGTTATCAATTAGCGTCCAGCCCATTGATTGAATGGTAACCGAAAATGGGGATTCATTCCCTTTATCATCGGCTACTACACCATTTAATCTTGTAATTCCCGCTTCACTAAGAATACTTTTCATGAAAATAACCGGCATAACCGAAGGAATCGTAAGACCAAGTCTTGTTCCCCAGTTTACGATTTTTTGGGTATCCAAAGTTGCTGTTTTATTTACAAATTTAACATCAGATAAATCATTATAAAAGCCTGAATTTCTTGCAAAAACAGATACTGTCGTTGCTGTATCAGATGTTACCTTTAATGATTCAAATAAGGCAGCAGGATCAACCGAATTCAAGACAATACTATATTTATTATTTTCTGTTTTACTTTTAATAGCTTGATAGTTTTTACCACTAGCAGTCAACGTTATTCCAGTTACGTTAATAGGAGTACCTTTAGAAAGAAATGCCTTTGTAGCTTTTAACGTGATTGATAAGTTTTCTTTTTTCGTACCATAATCAACTGTAACAGTTCCTTTTACCTGATTATTAACAGGGTATAAAAACTCACGAATGGTACTGATGGCTACACCATCTTGCTGAGCATCTAAGGCGCCCAATTTGTCAGCTAAAACTATTTCTACTTTATTGTTTACAACCGTAGTCGTTTTTGCAAAAAAATCTCCAAGCGTCCCTGCTAAGGAAATGCTTTTTGCACCATTTGGGGTTGTAATCGAAATCTTTTCAACCTTGTCGTTTTCTTTTAAATGTTTTTGGCTAACAAGATCATCAATATTAATACTAAGATTATTATTTGTGCTGCTTACCGGATAGTCTGTTCCATTAATGGTAATCGTTGCAGTATACGCTGTTGCTGCTTGCGCCACGTTCTGCGGAAGAACTGCTACCAAAAGTATGGAAAGAAAACTTATTACTGCCAGAATCTTTCTCACTGTCATCCTCCTACTGAAATTTTATCTGTTCCCTATCTTCTATTAATCTATAAAGCAACATTCTTATTTTACATAAAAATACCAATTATTACAATCGTTTAGACAAATTACGACAAAACTTTATTACAATTGTCCCATTGCTTTATTCATAAGGGCAGTCCGTCTCTGTTTTTTCATACTAGCATATTGGTCTTTAATAGACTCCGCTTCACTACCGCTATAACCAGCAGACTTCAACTCATTGACTAATGCATTATACACATAATTAAATGAAGCATCTGTACTAGATTCTAGTGATTTCGCCGCAGAAGTATATTTTGAATAGAAATAGAAATAAGAAATTTCCTCATGATTGGCCTTTTTTGTTTGATATTCACTCATGCCGTATGAAACTAATGAATTTATTTTGCCATTTGCCTGACCTTCTAAGTCTTCAAACGTCGGTTGATATTTCGCTATAATAGCCGCCGCCGATGGCTTACTCGTTTGTATGGGAGTGGGAGTGGCAGCGCTGTTACTATTCCCTTGTTTCACACTGGTTTGTTCTGTATTCGTCTGTGAAGGGGTTCCTGCCTGTCCGCTTACTTCAGCAGCCACAGTCGTACTTGCTCCCGCCTTGGTCGTTCCAGACGGAGAATCAGGCTTGCTCTCGTCACCCGGTAATTTGATCGTGTACTCTGTTTTAACGATTTCTTTAACCTTTGCATCAGCCGTTTTATATTCTTTTACATTAAGAAAATAATAAAAAGTTCCGCCACCCGCCACTAATACGAAAACGATCATACTTAAAATAATTTTCCACTTTTTCACGCCTGCTCCACCTTTTGTCTTTTCATTTATGCACTTTATTCACATTATCATAAATTAGTATGATAGCGAGAATTATTTTCCATTTAAAAAAAATTAAACATTCGGAAGGATGGGCCTTTCCACCCAATAGGGCAGGGGGCCTATGCCCCTTCAACATTTTTAAATTGATTAAAAAACATTTGATAATAACGTCCATTGGCACTCAATAACTCATCATGGCTTCCACTTTCAATGATATGCCCATTGTCAATCACCATAATCGTATCGGCGTCGCGAATTGTATTCAAGCGGTGAGCAATGATGAAGCTTGTGCGCTCTTCCATCAATTTTAATAGAGCTTCCTGGATATGGAGCTCTGTCCTGGTGTCAATACTGCTTGTCGCTTCATCTAAAATAAGCAGGGCCGGCTTCGCTAACATTACCCTGGCAATTGCTAAAAGCTGCCGCTGCCCCTGGCTGAGGTTGCCGCCATTTTCCGATAAGACCGTATCATATTTCTGCGGCAAGCGGTTAATAAACACAGCTGCGTTTGCCATTCCGGCTGCTTGTTCTACCTCTTCATCCGTCGCATCCGGCTTCCCGTATTTTATATTTTCCTTAATGGTCCCCGAAAAAAGGTATGTATCCTGGAGAACAAATCCAAAGCACTTCCGCAAGCTATCCCTTGTATAGTCACGAATATCCCGGCCATCCAAAAGGATTCTCCCCTCTGTTACATCGTAGAAACGCGTTAACAGGTTCACAATGGTTGTTTTTCCAGCTCCTGTTGGGCCTACCAATGCCGTGCTGCTACCCACCTCAGCTTCAAAGCTGACATTTTTTAATATAGGTACATCCGGCCGGTAGCCAAAACTGACATTTTCAAAAACGACATGGCCTTTTGGATGTTCTAAAGAAATGGCATTCGGCCTGTCTTTTGGCTCCTCTTGTTCGTCAAGAACCTCAAAGACCCGTTCTGCGCCCGCAACGCCAGACTGGAGGATATTAAAAATGTTAGCAAGATCGTTAAGCGGTCTGACAAATTGCCGTGAATAGGTAATAAAACTGGCAATTGCCCCAATGGTAATTAAACTTTTAATGGCAAGAATACCGCCAATGACGGCCACAATCGCAAAACCAAGGTTATTAATGACGTTCATAATTGGCATTAAAAAACCGGACCAAATCTGTGCCTTCAGGCCGACATCACGCAGCCTTTTATTGACGACTTCAAACTCCTCAATCACTTTTTCCTCATGATTAAAAGCTTTGACCACTTCAATTCCAGAAATTGTTTCCTCGATATGACCGTTCAATTGACCGAGCTCGATTTGTTGATTTTTAAATAAAACACTCGTCCTTTTCGCAATGGTTCGTGTCAGCAGGTAAACAAGCGGCACCGTTACTAAACTAGCAACGGTTAAAATGGGGCTTAGATACAGCATCATGATGAACGAACCTGCAATCGCGACCACGCCCGACATTAACTGCGTAGCAGATTGAGAAATGGTGTTGCTGATATTATCGACATCATTAGACAGCCGGCTCATCAGTTCCCCATGTGTCCGTGAGTCGAAAAAGGAAACAGGCAGTTTTTGCAGCTTCTTAAACAAGGCATTCCTAAGGCGCTTGACTACCCTTTGAGCCACGCCAGCCATCAGCCATCCCTGCAAAAAGGTGAGGGCGGCATCAGCTGCATAGGCACACGTCAACACCATAATCATGATTTCCAGGAGATTAAAATCTACCTTTCCACTATGAAGGCTCATGGCATCTACTGATTTCCCAATTAAAAAGGGGGCGAGGAGCATAAGCACCGCATCAACTATAATAAAGACAAAAATAAGGGCAAGCATTTTTCGCTCATGACCAAAATAATGCCAAAGGCGCTTTAACGTACCTTTAAAGTTTTTCGGTTTTACAACAGGACCGCGCAGGCGGTGAGCCCCGCCTGGCCGAAGCGGAGGAGGAGTACTTGGAGTCTGTTCTGTACCTTTTGCCATGTTATAAAACCTCCTTACCCATTTGTGATTGATAGATTTCTTGATAAACACGGCAGTCTTCGATTAATTGATGGTGAGTGCCCATGCCCGCCAATTCACCTTGATCCAAAACGATGATTTTATCCGCATCGATGATCGAGGTAATCCGCTGGGCAATTAATAAGCAGGTAAGGCCATTCGCATATTCTTTCAAGGCTGCTTTTATTTTTGCCTCGGTTGCCACGTCGACCGCACTTGTACTGTCATCTAAGATTAAAATATCTGGTTTTTTGACTAATGCCCTGGCAATAGAAATCCGCTGCTTTTGTCCGCCTGAAAAATTAACCCCGCTTTGGCCTATCCCCGTTTGATAGCCCTCTGGTGAAGCCGTAATAAAGTCATGAGCCCCCGCAATGGCTGCGGCAGCCACCACTTCTTTCTCAGTGGCGTCCTCTTTTCCCCAGCGGATATTTTCCGCGACACTACCGGTAAATAAAATGTTTTTTTGTGGGACCATTGCAATTTTTTCTCGGAGAATTTTCGGATTCATTTGCTTAATATCCTGGCCATCTACTTTAATAGTACCGCTCGTGACATCATAGAAGCGGGGGATCAGCCCTACGAGCGTACTTTTTCCCGAGCCAGTGGAACCAATAATCCCCACCGTTTCCCCAGGGAGGATAGAAAGATTAATATTTTTCAAGACGGGCTCACCGCTTGTTCCTTCATAAGCGAACGTCACATCTTCAAAATCAATTCTTCCTTTTTGACCACGAGGCGGCGGTAAGGTCTGACTATTCCAGGTAATCGAATCCGTTTGGACAAATACCTCTTCAATCCGTCCAGCTGAGGCTCTTGCCCTGACAAACATATTGAATACCATCGAGATCATCATCAGGGAAAATAATATTTGCGTCATGTAGTTCGTAAAGGCAATAATATGGCCGACTTGGATATCACCTGACTCCACCCCTAGGCCGCCAATCCACAAAACCACGACAATTCCGAGGTTTACGGTCAACATAATTAATGGACTAAACGTCGCCATAAGGCGCCCTGCGGCGATCGATTGATGTTTAAACTGATCATTCGCCCCTGAGAACTTGCCCATTTCCACATCAAAGCGATTAAAGGCTTTCACAACACGGACACCGGATAAATATTCTCTCATAACAGAGTTGACTCGGTCTAAAGCCTGCTGCACCTTCGAAAAGCGGGGAAAGCCTAAGCGCAAGTTAAGGACAATCAATACTGCTACAATCGGAACAACCACCGCTAATACAACAGATAAGTGGAGATTTAACCGTGTGGCCATGACAAGTCCGCCAATGGCTAAAAGAGGCGCCTTGACGAAAATACGCATCAAGCCGTTAACAAACACCTGTACCTGGGTCACATCATTTGTCAGGCGGGTAATTAACGAAGCACGGTCAAATTTATCTAGATTTTTAAAGGAAAGAGTTTGAACTTTTTTATATAAATCGGAGCGTAATTCTGTCCCAAAATTTTGCGAAACAATGCTGGCAATCACACTACGCGTCGACGCACTGACCGCTCCTAAGGCCGTAATTAGCAGCATCATACCGCCCATTTTTAAGACATAATGAATATCTCGATTGACGACACCTTCATCAATAATTTTTGCCATGATCGTAGGCTGCATCAAGTCACTAATGGCCTCAAAGGTGAGAAAAAGTACGGCAATACTAAACGACTTCCAATATTTCTTTATGTATTTTGATAAAAACTTCATACTCCCACCTCAAATGATCTGCCAATTGTTTTAATGCTATTATAATTTCGTTTACCGTAATAACACAATTAAATACTTTCAACAATAAAAAAATGGTCCATATGGTATAAATGGACCACTTTCATTAACCTGATTATTACTCTTGAACAGGGCTGAATTCATGAACCCAGACGCGCATTTGCGGGAGCCATGGCATGCCTTTATGATAGGAAAGAATCGTTTGCTTATATTCTTCAACGCTTTCGAATCCCTCACGGCGGGCATCGGCATCTGTCAGCTCACCTAAGCTCTGCGAATATACCTTATCAACAACAAACTGGCGCCCTTCAAGGGTCATGATCTCTCCTGGGTCCGCGTAGCGGCCATTTCGGCGAGTCGCTGTTTTTTCTCCCGCAAGCACCTTCTCAACATCTGCTTTCATTGTAACTAAACGATCAACCGAACAAGTCTTAGGCGGCAATGCTTGGTTTTCATTTTGAAGCGACATTCAAATCTCTCCCTTTTATTGGCTTGTTTTACCATTTTACCACTGTCTCTATAGTAAATAAAAGTATTTGTGGTCAAGCAGTTACACAACTTGTCCGCCTTTATCACGATACTTTAAAATACCTTCTGCTGCGCGATAGGCCAAGGCACCCACTGTATCTGTCGGATTATAACCGGAGTTATGCGGGAATGCTGACGCTCCCACCACGAATAAGTTATCGACATCCCACATTTGTAAATAATTATTTACCGCAGAAGTTCCTGAATCAGCCCCCATAATGACACCACCGGTATTGTGAGTAGATTGATAAGTCGTAATATCATATGGACCCAAGTCTTTCATCGAATCAATATGATTTGGCCCCATTTCCTTTAGAATATCTGTACATTTTGTTGCTAAGTATTTTGCCATTTGGCGGTCTTGTTCTTCAAAGTCAAAGGTAATGCGAATAAGCGGGTCTCCAAAGGCATCTTTATAGGTTGGATCCAGATCTAGATAGTGATGCTTAAATGGCATAGAAGAACCTTGAGAGGCCACTGATAAAAATCGATTGGCATATTTAACGGACTTTTCCTTGAATTCTTTGCCCCAGGTTGGTTTTCCGCCGGGAACTGGGTTGTTTTGAATAGGTCTTAACCCTGTTTGTGCAAGTGAGATCATACCGCCATGAATGAAATTTACATTACTATGGTCAAAATTATCCCCGTTATAATCATCAACAACCATTCCCAACGCACCTGCACCTGCGAAGGTATTAAATTCTTTATCATCAAAAAAGCCGACAGCATTTCCTTTAATCACCTGGTAGGCATAGTTTTTTCCAATCACACCTGTACCAGTATTAGGATCATATGGTCTTCCTATATCGGACATTAACAGGAGGCGAATATTATTGAATACATAGCTTGTTAAAACAACAATATCAGCTGGCTGCTCAATATCTTCACCTGTCGTAACATCTGTATAGATAACACCCGTTGCCTTATTACCTGTTTTTAAAATCCTTCTCACATTGGAGTGGGTTCTTATTTCAAAGTTTCCAGTTTTATTAGCAACTGGAATTACCGTTACAACTGGATCAGCCTTCGCTCCATATTCACAGCCAAAACGCTCACAATACCCGCAGTATTGACAAGCCGCCCTTTGGATGCCATCTGGATTTTTATAGGATTCAGAAAGGTTGGCAGATGGCATCATATACGGATGGAGCTTCAAATTTTTCGCAGCCTTTTCAAACATGCTGATCGCTGGTGATTTTTTCATTGGCGGTGTGGGATATTTATCTGACCGCTTCCCGGCAAGTGGATTTTCCTCGCCCGATATACCAGCGAGCTTTTCAAACCTATCATAATAAGGCTCCAGCTGATCGTAGGTAATGCCCCAATCTTGAATAGCCATACCTGCAGGAATTTTATTCTTTCCATACCGTTCCACTGTTTTACTATAAATTTCAAAATCATATGGCAAAAAGCGGAAGGTTTGTCCATTCCAGTGGACACCAGAACCGCCTAAGCCGTCACCGAGCAAAAAGGAACCATATTGCCGCATGGGAAGGGCCCGGACCTTTTCATTACCTCTAAACGTAATCGATTCCCTTGATAGATCCTGCATCATCTCATAGCGGAGTGCATAGCGCAATTCATCATGTATCATAAAATAATCTTCTGTTTTCCGCTCTTTTCCTCTTTCTAATCCCACCACTTTTAATCCCTTTTTTGTGAGTTCTGAGGCAATAATACCCCCCGCCCAACCAACACCAATAATTACTACATCAACTTTTGGCAGCTTTCTCGCCATACTTCTTCCACCTTCTTCATTATTAATAGTTTATAACCTTCACACTTTCAGGCTCTCTTCAAATTTCTAATGTTTCATATGATTTTTTAGGCTTTGCGGTGTTACCTTTTGAAAATCCTTCTCAATGATATCTGCATAAGCCATCTGGCTTCCTGGATAATTCCTCATCTTCCAGCCATTCATATCCTTATTTCCACCATAAAGCGGATCACTGTATGCACCCTCGAGGGTGACACTTCTCAGCATTTGGAAAAATCCACTCGGAGAAATAGTCGTTAGCTTGACTTTATCCTCTTCAAAATCTCTGAGGACGGCATCCTGCTCTTCTCCTTTAAGATCAGTGAAGTTCTTCTTGTAAACTGCCATACTGTGGTTTTGAATTTCACGGATGGCAATATCAAAAATATCTCTGCGCTTTAACCGGCCTTGGTATCCCTGCTCTTTTTCACCACGATAGAAGGGGGCCTGCATATAATCCCTGGCATTAAAGCCCCAATTTCCAGCTAATTGATGGTCAATAAAAAAAGCCACCCCTAATGCCTTTGCACCCGGGCCATGATCATCCTCAGGGAAAATCCGCTCTGTTGCTGCTTCGACCACACTATATTGTTCCGGTGTAAAATACATGAGGGCTTGATTAAAATCCTCGGCCGCCGTCTTCTGAGGAACATTTGTCTCTTTCTCATCTTTATCCTTAGACAGCAGATTGCCGACAAAGCCTCCAACAGCTAATCCGCCAACTGCCAGCCCGGCGTTCCGAATAAAACTCCTTCTTGATACCGATTTTGTATTTTCTTTGTTTTCTTCAACCAATATGGGCACCTCCAGAATTTTTACTTGTTTCCAAATTTTAATAACTGCTTTTTTTATTATGTTCCAAAATAATCCACTCATACTTATAAAAGGGAAAGGAGAGAATAATAAAAAAAAGGAGGAAAAAACATGCAAAGAATATGGAATTTTTACGGTGGTTTTATTATTATTGCCATTCTCGTTCTTACAGGTTGTTCTGGGCAACAAAATGACAATAAAGCAGGGGAGAATGCAAACCTCCATGATAATACCCTAAACACAAAAGGGAATGGTCATGTTCATAGTTCTACCGACAATCCCAATATCATCCCGAGTACGGATCGTGGAAAGAAAGTCACCACAAATAAAAACCACCAAACCACTAACGGATTAGGGACAAATGTTTATAGCTTAATTGGAAGCTCCAGCTTGCATGATGGGGGAATCTCTTCACATCTAGAATCAAGACTTTCAGGGGAAGGAATCTCTGGCATAAAAGTATTTGTACTGGATGATACCATTATCCTCGCACGGGCCCAGAACGAAGTCACTTCGACCCAATACGATGAGATGCAAAATAAAGTGTTAACAAACACATCTGGATCTTCCGGAAAAGGAAATCTTGATGGCGTGGATACTCAGAAGATGAATAACGATGACAACATGGATAAAGCAAAAGATATGATGAGTAAAGCCTTTAACGGTCAGGTCCAGATATTAACAATCACAAATCCAGCTGCACTGCCGCTAATTGATGGGATTAAAACAAATATAAAATCGGAAACACCAAACTATACGAAGTTATCCAGCGATATCAATTCACTTATTAAAATGACACGCGAAAAATAATATATTTCATAAAAATAAAGACCGCTAAGACGGTCTTTTTCTATGGAAAGGGCTATACATGTAAATCTCTTCTTTTATAAAACGCAAAGGTAACATAGGAAAGCACAGCAATTAATCCAAAAGAAATCAATAGAAAGACGACATCCAGCCCGCCGCCATACATGACATTTTTCGCTTCAAAGTATTTAAATGGTGTAAAAAATTTTAATAGTTTGATGTGTTCATTCAAATCAATAGCAACCGACAAGATATAGGTGAGCAGCAAGATGGCCGTCGCTTGTGAAGCAGCGGTTTTGGGTTTCTTTTTTACAGCAGCCAAGGCACTGCCCATCACCATAAACAAAATTTGTAAAATAAACATGCCTGCCATGGTGATCGTGATATCTCCATTTATGCCTTCCCCGTTGCTGTATTTCCCCATTAACACGAGGGACGATGCATACGTAACAAGATTAAAGATGATGAGATTCACCAATGCAGCCATCAGTTTAGCAGTGATGATCTTATTTCTTGAAACTGGCTTAACGAATAAGAATTCGGCTGTTTTATCACGCTCTTCTTTGGCAATGATTGTGGCCCCGAGCATTGCCGCATGAATGGTGGCCATCAATAACAAATAAAGAAACAACAAGCCATAATACCCGCTAGCCTTGGAGACATCCAAGTCATTGAAACCTAATACGGCTGCTAATGATTTCGGCATGTCTGCCAGCATTGTATTCATCGATTGACCCGAAGATGAGTAGGCCTCGTACTTACTCATACCTGACGCAACCATCAGGAAGACACCGATGCACCAAAAGATGAGCGATTTACGATGAGATTTACATTCTTTTAAAAAGATATTCATACTTAACCCTCTCCTTAAACGGCATGGATGTCCTTTTTCACATAAACGAGATAACTGGCCGCGATCGCCAGAATGATGATCACTACCCCCACGATTAAAAATGGCATTTCAAAACTGGCATGTTCCAAAATATAGCTGTTATCAAAGTATTTAAACGGTGAAAGATACCGTTTCGCTTCATCACCCGATGTCGCACTTAACATACCAAGGAAGTAGAAGGCAAATACAGTCGCCAGCGAAACCGTCAGGACGGATTTTATTTTGGGAACAAGCACCGACATCAAAATGCCGATGGCTAAAAAAATAACTTGAGTAAAAAGTAACGTTAAGGACAGCAGAAAGAAAATTTTAAAACTAAACGTGTCCCTCTTCACTTGCTGGGCGGTGATACTAGCTGCAGCAAAATAAACGATAAACGTCATGACAAGCGATGATACTGCAGCCAGAAGCTTGGCAGTCAGTACTTGATTACGGGTAACAGGCCTCGTTAACAAAAAGTCAGCTGTTTTCTCACGGACCTCTTTACTGACAATACTTGTGCCGAGATTCATCGCTTGAATAGCTCCGCACAGTGTAATAAAGGTAAGCGGATAGCTATAGAAACCAAGAATGGAAAAGAAGGTATCCAAATTGATCCCAAATACTTGCCTAATTGATTCCGGGTAGTTTTGCAGTAAGTTAATAAACTCCTCCGCATCCTTTGCAAAGGAGGAATAAAACGACATAAACAGCACAATAATCAAAACCAAAGAGATGGACCAAATGATGGTCGACTTCCGATACGCCTGTAATTCATGACGAAAGATATTCATAGCTTACTAGGCCTCCTTTTCATAGTAATGCAAAAAGATCTCCTCCAAATCGGGCTCTTCAATCCAAACATTCCTAATGTCAATTTCCGCTAATTTTTTCATAACGGTATTGATATTCCCCCTAAATAAAAAGCTAGTTATGTTGTCGTTTACCTCAAGGTTATTGACACCGGTTAAATTGAAGTAAGCGGGATCCAATATGGTTTTCGTTTCAATTTTCACCTTTTTATAGTTGTTTTCTTGTAAAGTACTAATCTTTTCAACGGTCACAATTTTTCCTTCTTTAATAATGGCCACCCGATTGCATAGACGCTGTACCTCGCTAAGAATATGTGAAGAAAAGAGAATCGTTGCACCTTTCCTATTTTCCGCTTCTAAAAGGTCGAAGAATTTCTGCTGCATGAGCGGGTCAAGGCCGCTAGTCGGCTCATCGAGAATAATCAGCTTTGGCTCATGAAGCAGTCCCTGAACAATCCCAACCTTCTTTTTATTTCCCAGGGAGAGATCATCAATTTTTTTAGTGAGATCCAGGTCCATGATTTCCGCCAATTCCTTAATCCGCTTCCGGCAATCCTTTTTATAAAAACTAGCCGAATAGTTTAGGAGATCCTTCACTTTCATATTGTCATAGTAAAAAACTTCCGACGGCAGGTAGCCAATTTCCTTTTTAATTTCCGGCGCAAATTGGATGCAATCCTTGCCAAAAATTGTTGCACTGCCGCTGGTTGGGTAGATTAATGATAAAAGCGTCCGGATAGTCGTAGATTTACCGGCACCGTTTGGCCCGATAAAGCCAAAAATTTCTCCTTCTTCGACTTGAAAGCTGATGTCCGTTATCCCTCTTGCCTTGCCATAGGTCTTAGTTAGGTTATTAATTTCAATCACATTCATCGTGCGGACCCCCTTATTTATAAAAAACCCTCGTTAAAATCTCAAAGTATTCTTCTGCGACAGCGGTCATGCTGGGGTAATCAATTTCGTGTTCTGGTGCTAATTTTGCCTTCTTTAACTCTTCATCACTTATTTTTTCAAAGGTCCACGTTATAATCTTGAGGATTTTTTGAATATCGATATCCTCTCTGAACTTGGAGATATCTATGCCGTCGTAAATCTTGCCGATATTGATCTCACTCAACGCTTTTGTCTTATTTTCTACTTCAACTTTAATTTCCTTTGAGTCATCCAAATAAGCTGTTTCAATAAACTTAAAAATATCCGGGTATTGAGCCAACAATTCGGTTTTTATTAGTACAGATTTACGAATTCGTGTGAAAAAGTCCGGCTCTGTTAAGTCCACCTTTTTGTAAAATTCATCCGTAATGATTTGAATCCCATAGTCAAATAAAAATAAAAACAGCTGCTTCTTATTTTGGAAATAATGAAAGAGCAATCCTTTTGAAATCCCTGCTTCCTTTACCATTTCATTGGTTGATGCCAGGTCATATCCTTTCTGGGCGAATTCCTTAATCGCAGCATTGATGATTCGATCTTGTTTTTCTTTATCTAGGTTGAGAAATTTTTCAAACAAGGTGGCTTTCCTCCTTTTTTTGGTGTTGACCACACTAGTCAATGAAGTCATTATAATTCCGTTGACTGGTGTGGTCAACAAATGAATTTTTACAAAATATTGACATTTGTAGTTTGGTTTTTTTGAATGTGCTAACATACAGGGGAAAGACACATTTATCGGAGGTGAATATTATTAGTACGATTAAAAATAGGGATCCCTCGTTGACGTTGGAAGGTCTCATTACCGCTCAAAATAGGTTAATGGCTGGCCATCCCATGCATCCTGTCCTGGCTGCAAAGCAATCTTCTGTTGAGGCAGGTATTGGCGGAGAGGAGAGGGTTGCGGATGTATTGCAAGGGCATTCATTTTTATTTAAAAATCAAATTTTTCACGACTTGTCTCCCTCGGTATACGAAAGGTTTCAAATGGACACCTTTGCCATGACGCCAGGGTTTGGTGTGGTGTTTGAGGTTAAAAATATTGGCGGAACATTGGAGTTCAAGGAAAATCCACCACAATTAATCCGGACTCGAGACGATGGACACCAAGATGGATTTGAAAGCCCTGTTGTTCAGTTAGAAAGGAATTGCAATTTAATTAGTGACTGGCTTCGTCACCAGAGCATTCAGCTTCCTATTTTCGGTGCAGTTGTCCTTGCTTATCCCAAACAAATAGTGGCCGTTCCCCCTACAAACACCAAGTTATTGTTCCCCAGTTTGATTCCCACTTATATGAAGAGCCTTCCACAAAAGAAAAAAGGATTAGATCATGATACTTTTCATTGGCTCTCTAAAGAACTTCTTAACAGCCACCAGCCATATATTCCGAAACCTATTAGTGAAACCTATAAAATACCTTTTAAGGATTTTAAAAGAGGGGTGCAATGTATAGTGTGTGGCACATTTGGCATGATGAAGATGCCGAGGACATGGGTTTGTCCATCCTGCCATGCAGTGGACCACTTGGCGCACCAACAGACACTACGAGAGTGGTTTTTGATTTTTAGGGGGAGTATTACGAATAGAGAGTGTCGGGAGTTTCTAGGGATAGAGGATCCTGATACTGCTAAGCGAATTCTTCGTAGTATGAATTTAAAACATGAAGGGGAGTACAGATATCGATCATACGTACTTGATATGGCTAATAAAAAATCTGGGCAGGGGTTTCAATTTATCACCAAAGACTAACTAAAGTCTCTTTTCGCTGGTTGAGGTGCGGCATCCGCCGGTTGGCTCTCCTTATCCGCCGATTGGCTCTCCTTATCCGCCGATTGCAGCACGCTATCCGCCGGTTGATTCGCCTTTCGCCGATTGAGGTGTGGCATCCGCCGGTTGGCTCTCCTTATCCGCCGATTGCAGCCCGCTATCCGCCGGTTGATTCGCCTTTCGCCGATTGAGGTGCGGCATCCGCCGATTGGCTCTCCTTATCCGCCGGTTGCCGCATGCTATCCGCCGGTTGATTCGCCTTTCGCCGATTGAGGTGCGGCATCCGCTGGATGGCTCTCCTTATCCGCCGGTTGCCGCATGCTATCCGCCGGTTGATTCATCTTTCGCCGATTGAGGTGCGGCATCCGCCGATTGGCTCTCCTTATCCGCCGGTTGCCGCATGCTATCCGCCGGTTGATTCGCCTTTCGCCGATTGAGGTGCGGCATCCGCCGATTGGCTCTCCTTATCCGCCGATTGCAGCCCGCTATCCGCCGGTTGATTCGCCTTTCGCCGATTGAGGTGGGACATCCGCCGGTTGGCTCTCCTTATCCGCCGATTGCACCATGCTATCCGCCAGTTAATTCATCTTTCGCCGATTGAGGTGGGACATCCGCCGATTGGCTCTCCTTATCCGCCGGTTGCTGCATGCTATCCGCCGGTTGCAACACGGCATCCGCCGATTGTCATCTATTTCCACTTTAATATGTGTAACACCGCTCTCAAAGTGATATGATAATCATGAATAATAACCAAAAAAGGGGAGTGCACTAACCTTGAAAAACGAACTAATTGACAGATTTACTTCCTATGTGAAGGTGGATACGCAATCGGATGATAACAGCGAAACTTGCCCATCGACAGAGGGACAGTGGACATTGCTCCGCATGTTGGTGGATGAGTTAAAGCAAATTGGCATGCAAGAGGTTACCATTGATGAAAATGGTTATGTTATGGCGAGCCTGCCGTCTAACACTGATAAAGACGTACCTACGATTGGCTTCCTTGCCCATGTTGACACGGCGACTGACTTCACTGGTAAAAACGTCAATCCACAGCTCGTAGAAAACTATGATGGCGGAGAGATTGTCTTAAACGAGGCCTTAAAGGTCATTTTATCACCTAAAGACTTCCCAAGCCTTCCAAGCTACAAAGGACACACGTTAATCACTACAGATGGTACGACTTTGCTCGGTGCGGACAACAAAGCTGGTGTTACGGAAATTATGACCGCGATGGCCTACTTGATCAACCATCCCGAAATTAAACACGGTAAGGTCCGCGTTGCGTTCACACCGGACGAGGAAATTGGCAGAGGACCACATAAGTTCGACGTTACGGCCTTCAATGCTAAGTATGCCTACACCGTCGATGGCGGTCCACTAGGCGAGCTGGAATATGAAAGCTTTAATGCAGCAGGCGCTAAAATTACCATTAAGGGCAATAACATCCACCCGGGTTCTGCAAAAGATAAAATGGTGAATTCCATGAAGATTGCCATGGACATACATAGCAAGCTCCCAGCACAAGAAGCACCAGAGTACACGGAAGGCTATGAAGGCTTTTTCCATTTGCTGTCCTTTAATGGCGATGTTGAGCTTACCAATCTCCAGTATATTATCAGAGATCACGATAGAGAAAAGTTCAATGAGCGCAAAGCAACTCTCGAAAACATTGTGAATGAGTTTCAAGCTAAATACGGCAGTGATAAGATCGTGCTTGAATTAAAGGATCAATATTACAACATGAAAGAGAAAATTGAACCCGTCATGGAGATCGTTGATATTGCTCATGAGGCGATGGTGAGCTTGGATATCGAGCCTATCACCAAACCAATTCGCGGCGGTACAGACGGTTCCCAGCTTTCTTATATGGGGCTGCCAACGCCTAATATTTTTACTGGCGGCGAAAACTTCCATGGCAAATTCGAATTTATCTCTGTTGATAACATGATTAAAGCAACCCAAACGGTCATAGAAATTATCAAACTAACCGAGCAAAAGGCATAATTTTCACAAGGCTGACCCTTTTAAAATCAAGGGGCAGCCTTTTCCTTTTACATATTTCTCCTTTTGTTGGTCACACTAACAATGGTTCGATTTCCAAAAGGAGGGTTCAACATGGATCAGAAAAGCACACATGAATTCGTCAAAGATTTGCATGAAAGACAGGAAAAAGATCAACAAAATAAACAGCGTCAAAGCAATGGTCAAAAAGGTAAACGATTACCGAATAACGAGCATTGATGCATACGCGAAAAAGGGGCATCCGTCACAAAAAGTGAGGATGCCCCTTTCCATAGTCTCATTTATTCATATTCGCTAAAAAGCCTCCGAGGAGGTCATCCACATCTTCTTCCTCTTCATTTTCCTCTTCCACCACAGGCAGCTCACTTTGCTTGGCACTTTCCCAATCAAACGAACTTAAATCATCTTCAAAATCGGGTAATGGCACTTCCTCTAAAGCCGCAGCCACTTCTTTTTCACTGTCATCCCCGTCATAATGCAATGGGGTCTCCTCCTGTAAGTACAAGGCCTCATCAATATCCACCGCGTTACTCGTTAAAGAAGCTAAAAGCGAAGTAGCACGAACCGGGTTGGAAATAAGCTGATAAACAATGGTACCTAGTAAGGCCTCTGAGTGCTCATGCTTTAACCAATCACGCTCTGCTTTTGTTAAATTCTTTGGCAGCGGGATGCTAATCATTTCTTTTTCCCGTGAAAAAGAATGACTAACCCCCTGCAGCACAAATTCAGCAATTTTACTTGAAAAATTTCTCCGCTCGGTTTCCTTTAACTTCTGCAAATGTTTGATAAGATGTTCAGGTGTATCAGAAGGGATCCGAAAGGAAAGAGCTTGGCCACGCTTAATTTCATTGACAGGCTTATTCATGCGATCACCTATTTAGTTTTGACTGGTTCTTTCGATTTCTCCGTTTTTCTGACAAAATCCATGATGAGTTTATAATAGGCATTGGCCATCATCCAAATACTTTCTTTGTCATCTTCAAAAAACTCAATATTATAACCATCCAAATTATTATTTAATGTTTTTAGGTAGTCCTTTAAAACATGTGACCCGCCGCCAACAAAATAACAAATTTCTGTTTGTGAGTTCTTCTGCCACACGTTACGAAGTAACCGATATTGTTTTTTCGCTAAATCCAATAAAATGCGGTCGGTTATATCATGTACACTCGTTCTGCTGCCTTTGACCATAATATGATTACGATCATTTTTCCGCGTAATAATATCCACCACATCACGGCGGCTATCTAGCTCAACGCCATGCTTCGTTCTAATCTCTTCGCGAATCGCTTCTAATGATTCGGAAACACCCAAATTAAAGCCTTGGGCCTTATCATCATCAACATTGCGATTTTTAATGACAGCAATATCGGTTGATAACCCGCCAATGTCTTGAATTAAAATCCGCTTATCAATCAGATCCTTGTTAATGACTTTTAAATTATTGTCCATCACAAGATTAATGAATGCCGCGAAGCCTTCCGGATATACTTTTACATCAGAAAATTTAATATTAACCTTTAATCCTTGATATTTAGGCGTAACTAAAAACTCAACTTGGTGAACGGAGCCTACTAATTTAGAACGATAGCCAGCATCTTTTCCTTCTTTCACTTCACGAAGGGGGAGGCCCGTTCCTAGTGTATAGGTCGCATCGACGACACCATTTGTGCGGGGGAAGCTGTCCAGCTTAACCGCATCCAATGCTAGTGTCGCAAACAGCATAATCAAGGTTTGATCTTCTTCAGACTTGCTGCTGCCAGGATCTAATTCAGTCGCATTATTACTTTTCGTTGCTAGATTTCCAATTCGATAAATAACATTGTTTTCTTTGAGGGCAGGGGAGTGGACTTTGATATGTATGCCATCTAGGGGGTTTTTTTCATTGAGTTCCTCAATCCCAATAACAGGACGATCTTCCGTGTCCCTAGCAATGATATTAGGAATATTTACCTCTGCCTCTAATTCTCCAAAAATAGCCTTAATAGAGTCATTGCCTACGTCAATAGCAGCAATCCTTGATTTTGTCATAATCATCATTCCTTTTCATTTAATAGATGGGATTCGATTTATGAATCGTTTCTAGTGAATATATCTTAAGGCTATAGGAGAATGGTAGATTGTTCAATGAGACTAACAAAAAAGAAATGAAAGTGTAAAACAGTAAACATTTTGTAAACTTTGACCATGATGTAGACATTCTTGTAAACATGTAAGACAAGCTTGTTTACTTATTGTTATATCAATATGTATACACATTCGTACACATGTATACATTGAGTGTTTACACATTTGTATACATGTAAACATATTTGTAAACAATACGTACACAGAATGTAAACGTGTCTACAAAAATGTAAACAGGAGTTTTTTGGAAAAATGGCCGTTGGGTTAAACAACAAACAGGCACCCAACCAGTAGTGGTGGGTGCCCCAATTCAGTACCTATGAAACTATTTTACGCATGTTGGTGCCAGGCACACTATTTAATAACTTTCCAGAACTCTCCTGCTAACACTTGATAGCCTAATAGGCTTAGGTGTATATTGGCCGGATTAGTAAGGTACTCTTTGAAATTACTTGCGATTACAGCATCAGTAGGTACAAATGTATCGCCATGCTGAACCGCTTGTGCTTGAATTTGACCATTTAATCCAGCAAGTAGTGGCAATAATTGTGCCTGCTGTTCTTGTGGCAGGTATGGGAATGGATTGTAATAACCCATTACATAGACCTTCACTTTTGGATTTAATTGATCAATGGTGCTAAGAATAGTATTAATATTTGCCGCAGTTGTTGCAATTACAGCAGGAGCCTGCGCTGGATTTGTTTGAATGACTGGAAGCAAATCATTCGCCCCAATATCGATGGTCACATGTGTTGCTTCTTTAATTTCTTTTTGAACCTCTTCATTTTTTAATTGTTCAATCACATGTGTAGTTTTGAATCCAGAAACTCCGTAATTATCAAAATCTCTTAAGTCAAAATCCTTTTTAAAGTTTTCCGCGATATAATCAGGGTAGCCTAAATCCGTTGGACGATCCTCACCATTCGGCGTCATTCCTGCCGCTAAGGAATCTCCTAATGCTACATATTCAACTTTTTCTAACACTGCCCCATCAGGTCCAAGCTTATAGCCTTCAATGACAGTATTTACAGCCATTGCTCCACTGCCAGGATTGAAGTAATACCGCTTACCATCTGTTTCAAGCCAGCCCGTTTTCATGGCGCCACTGCCAGTTAAGAAGTATCTCTTGCCACCTAGATCTAACCAGCCTGTTTTCATGGCACCGCTATTTTCAAGGTAATACCACGTACCTTTATCTAACAGCCAGCCTGTTTTCATCGCGCCACTGTTATCAAGGTAATACCACTTGCCTTCATCTAACGCCCAGCCTGTTTTCATCGCACCGCTGTTATCTAAGTAATACCAATATCCTTTATACGACACCCAGCCTGTTTTCATGGCACCGCTATTTTCAAGGTAATACCACTTACCCTTATCTAATAGCCAGCCGGTCTTCATCGCACCGCTTTTTTCTAAGTAATACCATTTTCCGTTATCCAATACCCAGCCTGTTTTCATGACGCCAGAACTATTTAGGAAATACCATTTACCGCCATTCGAAAGCCATCCGGTTTTAGGAGTTCCATTCACATAGTAATACCAGGCACCATTAGAAAGGACCCAGCCATTTGAACTAGCGGCATAGCCATTTGCCTTCGCAATTGCATCAAAGCTGCTATCAGAATAAGTAATGACAACAGTCGTATACAATTGAACCTGACTAAACAGCCAACGAACTTCTTCATTGTGCATTCGAACGCAGCCTGAACTTACATACTTGCCGATAGAACTTTCGTTGTTATTCCCATGAATACCATATGTTGTACCATATGTACCAAGAGCCTCTAACCCCATCCATCGGTTACCTAATGGATTACGCAGGTCGCCGCCAGGAATTTTACCTTTGTAGTATGGCCGATTAACAATTTTGTTCACAATCCTGAATTTCCCTTCAGGTGTTAACTCTCTTGATCTGCCGGTTGCTACACTAAAGGTTTTAACCAATTTGCCGCCATCATAAAAAGCGAGTGTGTTCGTCTTTTTATTAATGATGATTAATTGTGAACTAGCAGCATCTGCTGCCGGTACATGTAAGAAAAAAATACTAAATAATAGAACAAAAATAAGCGATAATTTCTTCATACTCATCTCCCCAAATATGTAGTTTATATTACAGTACCATGACATACTAGTGTTTTTTGTCATAATTTGGAGAAAAACTTGTAATATTTTTATTTTTTTTTAGAAAAATAGTTTCATAGATCATCTTTCCTTCGACAATTCTATTTTTTTAAGTGATAGGGCACGATTGTAATCGCCATATCTTTGTGATTAAGGAACCAGGCTCTTAGTAATAAGGCAATATGGTTATGTAATAAATTGTGCCACCATCTGATCGGTATAAATTGAGGAATCAAAATATGGATCACTTTTCTCCATGCACGCATTTTAAACGCAAACAATGAAGTCAATAAGTTAAAATCATTATAGTTTTATAGATTGAAAAAACAATCCACTTTCTTCCATAATTTGCGAACTATTTATGTAGATTTTAGCCACCGATCATTTTCCGCCACATTACCAAACTGCTAATAGTAGCAAGGGTGTCAGGCACCATAAGTTGAAAACATGATGCGATTTAGGTTATTCTTAATGATACAAATTCCACTTAAGGTTAAGGTTGTGGTTCGATGCGGATTAATAAGTTTATTAGTGAGTCAGGAAAGTCGTCCCGAAGAGGGGCAGATAAGTTAATTAACGAAGGAAGGGTGACGATTAACGGTCAAGTTGCCCAAATCGGCAGCCAGGTTGAACCAGGCGATGTTGTTCGAATTGACGGCAGCCCAGTCAAGGTCACCAATAACTATGTCTATATTGCCTTAAATAAACCCATTGGGATTACGAGCACGACAGAAAGGCATGTTAAAGGAAATATTGTTGATTTCGTGAACCACCCGTTACGAATCTTTCATATTGGCCGACTCGATAAAGAATCTGAGGGCCTCATCCTGCTGACGAACGATGGGGATATTGTAAATGAAATTCTTCGTGCCGAGAACAAACATGAAAAAGAATATATCGTCACCGTCAACAAGCCGATCACGGCTGAATTTCTTAAGAAGATGGCCGGAGGTGTGGAGATTTTAAATACGAAAACACTTCCCTGCAAGGTCACGCAGTTGTCTAAATATGTGTTTCAAATCATTTTAACGCAAGGATTGAATCGACAAATCCGCCGGATGTGTGCTGCCCTTGGGTATGAGGTTGCCAGACTGCAGCGTACCAGGATTATGAACATTCATTTAGGCAATCTTGCCGTGGGGCAATGGCGAGATTTGAGTAAAAAGGAACGGACACAGTTATTTGAGGACTTAAACTATCAACCAAAAGAATGGTAAGAAACAAGGTTTGAGTATTTCCCTCGATAAAGGAGGATGAATGGAACAATTGACTTGTTTCCTCATCCTCCTTTTAATTTGATGGCTCTATTCTTTTACACACAGCTATTTTGATAAAAAGTAAATAATAGCTAAAATAAAAAAATTTCCCCATGGTAAAACCTACCTATTTTACCGAAAAAACAAGGTATTCGTAGTAGATAGTGTTAGTATAGTAGTATTCATACAAGAAAGGAGACCTATCATTGATGAACCAAGATATCCTATTTCGTAATAATGTAAAGGTTAAAGGCAACGGTAAACAATCGATGTTATTTGCTCCTGGCTTTGGCTGTGACCAAACTGTGTGGAAGGCCGTAGTTGAAGCCTTCGAAGATGATTACCAAATTATTTTGTTTGACTATGTAGGTTCCGGTAATTCCGATCTACAAGCATATAATACTAATAGATATAGTACACTGACAGGCTATGCCCAAGATGTCCTTGATGTGTGTGCTGCCTTAGATTTAAAAGATTCTATATTGGTCTGCCACTCTGTAGGAAGTATGATTGGGATGCTGGCATCCCTAAGTCATCCTGAATACTTCTCCAATCTCATTATGATTGGACCCTCACCCTGCTATTTAAATGATCCGCCCCAGTATTATGGAGGATTTGAAAAAGAGGAGCTTCTAGGACTGATAGAAATGATGGAAAAGAATTACATAGGCTGGGCTAATGTATTTGCTTCAACGCTTATGAATAACCCGAACTACCCTGAAGTTGAGGAGGAGCTAAATCATCGGTTTTGCTCCACTGATCCAATTATTGCCCGCCAATTTGCCGAGGCTACTTTTTTCTCAGACAATCGAAAGGACTTACATAGAGTCACGGTACCAACGCTGATTCTCCAATGTTCTGATGATATTATTGCGCCAAAGACAGTAGGCGAATACCTTCAACAACAGCTTCCAACTAGTATACTGAAGGAAATGGAAGCAACAGGACATTGTCCGCATATGAGTCATCCCGAGGAGACGATCCGTTTAATCCAAGAATATCTAGACAGCGTTTTCAAACAAGCGGAACTTTACGAACAAGGAGTTCCTCTTTAATGGATGAACATTTAGATAATGCACCATGTGGATTTCTGACTTTGTCAGAAAGCGGCATCATTTTAGCAATTAATCAGACCTTGCTCAAGATTCTTGACTATAATCAGGAACAAGCGGTGGGACAGCATGTCCATACGATTCTATCTGTCCCCGCTCGTCTCTTTTTCCAGTTCTATTTCTATCCACTTATAAAAGTAGAAAACCATATTGAGGAAATGTATGTCTCCTTATCGTCATCAAAAGGGGAGGAAATCCCCGTCCTGCTTAATGCGGTCCAAAAAAAGGGCAATGATGGTATGACCATTGATTGCATTCTTATCCAGATGCGAAAACGGAACGAGTTTGAGAATGAATTACTGATTGCCAAAAAAGAGGCAGAGGCTGCACTGCATGCCAAGCATCAGGCCTTGAATGACCTAGAAATTACTCTTCATAAGCTGGAAGCTAAAAAGGAAGAACTGGTCGAGCGAAATAAGCAAACTCAGCAAGAACTAGAACTGGCTGGAAAAATTCAAAAAACATTACTGACTGCACCAATTAAGAACGATCAAATTCAAATTGAGGTGTTTTACAGAGCCTCGAGTGCCTTATCAGGTGATATTTATGGAATCTATCAAATTGACCAAAATCGATATGGAATTATTCTAATTGATGTGATGGGACATGGTACTTCCTCTGCCATGATCACCATGTCGCTGCATTCGTTATTTCAAAAATACATTACCATGGGTTTACCAGTTGATTTTGTAATGAAAGAACTGGACCACCACCTGCATGAATTATTCCAACAAAACGAGGAAACAAGGCATTACTGTACGGCCATTTTTCTTTTAGTCGATACGAAAAAGCAAACTATTGATTATATCAATGCAGGTCATCCGTCAGCACTATGGCAGGATCCTAGTGGACAGCAAGTGGAATTACATTCTTCTGTACCGCCGCTGGGTACATTTGAGGGAATTATCTATGAAACTAACTCTTTCTCCTACAAAAAAGGGGGAAGGCTGCTGCTCTATACAGATGGCGCCGACCCGCTTGGAACCAATTATTTATCTCCTTTAATGATTAAACATCGATCCTTATCCATCGTTGAACTATATGAGGAAATTTTACAATCACTAAAAAGCGAAGAAAATACCTATCATAAGAGTGATGACCAATGCTTTATATTAATTGATCTTAAAATATGAAAAAAGAGACTGCATTCCTGATTTAATTCAGAAATGTCAGCCTCTTTTTTTATTTATATATTTATTTCACAAAAAAACAAATTACGACATACTTCATTGATTACATCCTGTATAATAGTAATATTAATTTAATATTAAAGTAAAACATTTGTAATCTGTGGTGGATAAACCTAAAATCTAAAGTTAGTGGACGATTATAGTTGAATCACCAGGTTGTAGGGGGAATCATTATGGGAAGTACAGTAAGTGAATCAAGGGAAGAACATGATCACCGACGAGTAACCAAATTTAAACGTGGTACAAATTGGAGGATTATTACAATAGGTATTGTTATTATTATTGCTCTCATATTTGCAGCTTTAAGCTATTATCAGGCAAATCACTTTAATTCACATATCAAAATTAATGGCACAGATGTCGGCGGACTGACTGCAGACCAGGCACTTAAAACGTTAAAAACATCCGTCTTAAAAAATGTAGTCTATGTTGGAGACAAGCAAATTTTAGATGGAAAAGATACGGAGATGAAATTTACGGAAAAGGATCTCCCCGCTGTAAAAAAATTATTAACAAGCCAGCGGACCATTTTCCCTTCCTCCAAGTCTAAAGAATATTCCTTAATGCCTAGCACACTGGATCAGTATCGCAGCGAAACATTAAAAGAGCAAGTTGAAGAAAAGCTAGTATCTATGAATAAAAGTTTAAAAGCTCCGCAAGATGCAGAGGTGCATTTAGAACAAGGGAAAGTTGTTATCACTAAAAGCATCAATGGAGAGCAACTGGATGCCGACCGTCTTCTAGCTGACTATGAGAAGCAGGAATACACCAGTGAAATTCGCCTGTCACCCATTTACAAACAGCCGATAAAAGAAGACAGTCAAGTTGTCAAAAACGAACAGAAAAAGCTGCAAGAACTCCTTCAACATACGGTTGATTATAAAGTACAAGATAAAGTTTATACATTAAAAGCCAGTGATTTAATTAAAAACGCCACTGTTTCCAAAGATTTAAAGGTTACAATTGATACGGATGATATTAAGAATAAGATTGCGGAGATTAATAGTACTCAGTCCACATTAGATAAAAATTTTAACTTCAAAACACATTTAGGTTCGGTCATATCTGTAAAAGGAAAAGGATATGGCTGGGCATTAGATGTCGAAAAAGAAATGGTACTGGTTCAACAAGCTTTTGAAAAAGGAGAAAAGGCTATTACTGCTTCGAATACTTACGGACATGGCTGGAAGGGTGAAGGCTATGGCTATGATACGACGGCGAACAATGGGATTGGCGATACGTATGCGGAAGTGTCGATTGCAGAACAACGTATTTGGATCTACAAAGACGGAAAACTAGTCATTACCACGAATGTCGTTACCGGCACGCACAGTACCGGCAATGATACATCAAAAGGAGTTTGGTATATCCTCTATAAACGTTCACCTTCCATATTAACGGGCAGAGAACTCGGGGGAAAACCTAGTTATGAGGTAAAAGTGAATTATTGGGCTCCGTTTACAAATGATGGGCAAGGGTTCCACGACGCCAGCTGGCGGACAAACTGGAACAGTGTTGCCTATCTTAATGCAGGCTCGCATGGCTGTGTCAATACACAACCAGATGCAATGAAAGTCGTGTATGAAAATCTTAGTACCTATGAGCCGGTTGTCATCTATTAAACTACTTTTCTATAAAAGGTTAAAAAAACAGGAAATCGCACTTGATTTCCTGTTTTTTTATTATATTGAATGGTCATTTCCATTAACGCAAGGATTTTAACAAATCCTACTGAATCCATACTCCGTCCGGGCCCAATTTATAACCCTGGATGACCGTATTAGCAGCCATATCCCCATTTTGATAGAAATAATACCAGTTACCATCGTTTTGCAGCCAGCCTGTCACCATTTCTCCACTATCGGCAAGGAAGTATTTTTTACCTGCTAAATCAATCCAGCCCGTTTCCATTGCCCCGGTATAATTTAAGTAATACCATTTGCCTTTAAGCAAGATCCAGCCGGTACGCATTTCACCGCTTGGCATGAGGTATTGCCATTTATCTTCAGTCAGCAGCCAGCCTGTTTTCATTTTACCATTAGACTGAAGGTAATATCTTTTACCACCTGTTTCAATCCAACCAGTCTTCATCGCTCCAGTTGGGTCAAGGAAATACCATGCCCCGCCATCCAATAGCCAGCCAGTCTTCATTGCCCCATTACTAGTTAAGTAATACCATGAGTCACCGTACTTTATCCAGCCCGTTTTCATCACACCTGCAGAATCAAGGTAATACCAGTAACCATTATTGGAAAGCCAGCCGGTATATTTCCCGCTTGCAGTATAATAATACCAATTACCATGTTCAAATACCCAACCCATGCCTGGAAGCTCATTCCAAACTAAACTGGAAATTTTATTGATCGTTTCAATCCCATAGGATAGGGATTTATTATTCGTTGTTAAGACAGCTATGACATAATCTTTACCTTGCCCCTTTATATGACCCACACTGTTAACGTATAGTGTACTAGGCGGGTTGGAAGTGACCCAGCCATTTTTTAAGGCAACGCTCACTCCTGTCGGAATTCCTGAGCCTGTCCCCCAGCGTTGATCTGCCTGTACATTTCGCATCAGATTAAGCCCATATGCTCTTTGTGAATCTGTTAATAATGTATTCGGATAAGCAAAGTATTTCATCATCGTAAGTTGATCCAAAACAGTGGTGGTGGTACGGCCCCACCAGCCTCCAGTACCTGCAACCGTATTGGTCATTCCTGCTTTTTGAAAAAACGACTGTACACTCTGATCACTGCCAAGCTGCCGCCAGATTGTACTTGCAGCACTGTTATTACTATTTTCTATCATTTTCGTTAACAGTGAATTTTCGGCACTTGTAATCGGTATTTTTTGATAGAGAACATCTGCAAGCATTGACATTTTTACAACACTTTCCGTGTAGTACGTTTTAGAAGGATTGTATGTATATGTTTTTCCTGTGTTTGCATCGTAAATACCAACAGATACCGTGTTACTCCTCGAGGTAACATAATTAGTGACATCCGAGCCCAATATGGTTGCTGCATTTACGGGAATTTTCCCCACCAACAGCATGGTCATTCCTACCAAAGCACATGCGACTATTTTTTTATACGATTTCATTTTTTCATCCTTTCTATCTATTAATCTTATATAATAATACTTCACCTCTTTTGAAAAAAATAGATAATTTTAGGACTTTTTACCCTTCACCACTCGATTAGCATTCTATGAAACCAAACCACTGGCTCAATTTGATCAAACCCTGTTATAGCCAACTGCAAGGATAGCAAAATCAGCCGCCACTTTTTCTTCGGGATTGCCAAAATTAAAAATTTTATCAATTTTTTTCAAAAAAACTTTGACAAACCGACGGTCGGTTTATATGATATGGAATATAAATACAAAAAAAGGAAGGAGAGAACGAATTGAACATTGCCTCTAAAAGGAAGGTTATTCTATCGGTTATTATCAGTATCTTAATAAACGGACTCGTACCTGTTGTCTTATATAATTTACTCTTGGATTATTTCTCAAGTTTTGTTTCATTGCTGATTGCAACGTTAGTTCCATTGCTGGATAATCTTTACCATGTTGTGAAACACAGGAAGGCGGATGCTTTCGGACTATTTATGTTGACAGGTTTCGTTCTAAGCTTACTGGCGTTTTTATTAGGAGGCAGTGAGAAATTAATCTTAATGAGAGAGTCACTAGTAACGGGAATATTAGGATTGATCTTCATTGGTTCACTATTTTATTCAAAACCGCTCATTTACCACTTTGCGATTAGATTCAGTTCAAGTGGTGAGTCAGAACAGAAAGGCAAGTTTGCATATAATTGGGAAATCCCTTATTTTCGCTTTGTCATAAGACTAATGACTGCCGTGTGGGGAATTTCCCTTTTAGCCGAAGCAGTTATTAAAACAATTCTCGTGTATGAACTGTCCATTTCAGCATTTTTAGCTGTTTCACAAATCATTTTCTACAGTATAATCGGGGTAACGATCTTATGGACCGTCATTTATCGAAGATATGCAAAAACTCGCTTAGATTTATTAATAAATGTAAAATAAGGCATCTAGAAATTTAATAAGGCAGGTAGAAAAATGTCTAATCCCACTTCTTATGATAACCCAAGCTTTCAGAATATTTTATCAGCAACTGAAGAACTTATTCTGGAAAAAGGCTGCAGGAATACGACTCTCAAAGACATTATTGAAAGATCTGGTCTTTCTAAAGGGGCCATTTATCACTATGTTACTAGCAAGGATGAATTGTTTGGGATTATTTTTAAAACCAAAATTGAACATGAGAATGAAAAATTCAATCAGATTGTTAGTCACAGTATGGGTGGTGCCTCTGACGCCGGACGCTTTGGAATGGTCACTCAATTTTTCCATAGTAGACAGAATCCCAATGATGTAGGGAACCTAATATTCATTTATTTGTTAAGCCATGATGATGAAAAGGTTAAAAGCATTTTAGATAATGTTTACCAATATAGTAAAGCAACTGGTGTTCATTGGATTGAGTTGGGGCAAAAAAATGGTGTGATTCCCCCACATATTGATGCTGAGAAAATGGCTACCTTATTTATGACCTTTTCCTATGGACTAAGGGTAACGCAACTTCTTTCTTCTTCTGAAGATCAACAAGTAGCAACTAGTGATATCTTTAAATTACTTATCAATTCATTATCATAAATAAAAAAATTAGAGTGGGCAAAATCTATAAAAGGAAAGCCCACCCTTTTAACAAACCGACTGCCGGTTTATGAGGTGTTGAAAATGGAATTCGTCTCTATTGGATTACAGGAATTAGCTGAAGTGAAGCGGTTCTATGCTGAAGTCACTTCAGCTTTACGAAAAAGAGGAATTGATCAATGGGACCGTTTTTATCCCAATCGTTTTGTTTTGAAAAATGATTTAAAAAGTGGGACTCTTTTTGGAGTTAAAGAGGAAAATCAGCTGATTGGTGCCATTGTTCTAGATACGAACGAAAGCAAACAGTATTTGAAGATTCAGTGGGGTGATCAGACCGGCAGGCCATTAATCATTCATCGATTATCTGTCCATCCTTTCCATCAAGGTAAAGGAATAGGGAAAAAGCTGCTAAACTTTGCTGAAGAATATGCCTTAAAACAAGGATACACCAGTATTCGTATGGATGTGTATTCCCAAAACCCAGAGGCCATTGGAATGTATAAAAAGGCTGGTTATCAAATTATGGGGGCCGTCAGGTTTCCCTTAAGAAAAGAGCCTTACTTCTGTTTTGAAAAAATCATCCAATAATAGGAGGAATATGATTGTGCAAAAAAGCAAAAAGGTAAATTGGGCTGTATTGGGACTTTATTTTACTGTTTTATTATTCAGTGCTTATATTTTAGTGATGTTTTTTATATTGGGGACCGAAAATGCACCCATGGTAAAAGGGAAAATGGAAAACCCGGACTTTAAGTTGGTCGTTTGGGAAACATTTTTCTATCCGCATATTATTCTTGGTACGATTGCACTGGCTATTGGTCCATTCCAATTAACTAAAATGAGCCGTAAAAACCCTAAGCTGCATCGACTTTTAGGTAAAATTTATGGGTTTACTATTTTTATCAATGTCTTATTAGTTCCCTATATTTCGCTGTTTTCTACAGGCGGCCGGACAACGATGATTGCCTTCCTCGTATTGAATGCTTTTTGGCTCGGGACAACAGCTATGGGAGTCATTCGAGGATTCCAAAAGAGAATACCCTCACATAAAACGTGGATTTTACGAAGTTACGCGATTACCTGGGTTTTTGTTTCCTTTAGAATAATTGTTATTCCATTCTCGATTTTTTTGGATGCATCCATCAGTTTTCCAATCGCCGTTTATCTTGCTATTGCTTTAAATCTTCTTTTTGTTGAATGGAAAAGAACGAAAAGAAAACAGTCTTTGTCTCCTCATTCATTCGTACAATAAAAATATACACATTGTACCGAAATACGAAGGAAAGAAAAATTGGGGATCGACTTTCGAAATGAACCCAGGAAAAACCTACTTATCTGACGAAGAATATAAAAACATGATTTTGACAATCAAAAATGCACTTTAATATCCAGTAAAACGGGGTCTGACCCCCGTATACAAAAAAATAAAAATAGCGAGGTAAAAAATGGGGAAAATCAAAGTTGGTGTTATTGGGATTGGTAGTATGGGTAAATCTTATGCTCTTCAATTGGATCAAGGCCACGTAGAAGGTGCCAGTTTAACGGCAGTTTGTGGCCGAGATGCTCAGCTGGAGTACATTAAAAGTCAAACAACGGGCAACATTCAATATTATCAAGATGAAGATGCCTTTTTCCAAGAGTCAGGTATTGATGCGGTCATTATTGCTACACCACATTTTAGTCACTGCGATTTAGCAATAAAAGCTTTTTCTCATGGGATTCATGTACTTGTAGAAAAACCTGCAGGTGTTTATAGCGGTCAAGTAACAGCCATGAATGAGGCCGCTAGAGCGAGCGGTAAAGTATTTGCAATTATGTTAAACCAACGAACCAACCCCCTTTATAAAAAATTACGGCAAATGATTCAGGCAGAGGAACTTGGCGAAATCAAACGAACCAATTGGACTATTACAGATTGGTATCGGCCCCAAAGCTATTATGATTCAAGTAACTGGAGAGCAACCTGGAAAGGTGAGGGAGGGGGAGTCTTACTTAATCAAGCTCCTCACCAACTAGACTTGTGGCAATGGACCACTGGCCTTATTCCAAAACGGATTCATTCTTTCTGCCATTATGGAAAATATCATGAAATTGAAGTAGAAGACGATGTGACTGCCTACGTGGAATATGAAAATGGGGCAACCGGTGTGTTTATAGCCTCCACAGGGGAAGCTCCAGGAACCAATCGTTTTGAAATTGCCGGTGACCGGGGAAAAATTATCGTGGAAAATAATAAACTTACCTTTTATCGCTTAGATCAATCAGAAAGAGAGTTTAATGCAACTTTTAAAGGTAACTTTGGTATGCCGGAGTATCAGGAAATGAACATTCCAATAGAGGAAGAAAATCCTGGTCATCTAGGAATCATTCAAAATTGGATAGATGCCATTATGATAGGAACTCCACTCCTTGCACCTGGCGAGGATGGATTAACAAGTGTAGAAATGGCAAATGCTATTTATTTATCATCCTGGTTAAACCAAACCGTCGATTATCCTGTTAATGCCGATCTTTACTTCGAAAAGTTACAAGGAAAAATCAAAAGCTCTATGCCTAAAAGTGGGGAAAAACAAAATGATTAAGGTGATTTGTAAGGGAAAACTCAAACCAGATGTCAACATTGAAGAATATTTACTTCTTGCTAAAAAAGTGGTGGCTGAAACGAGAAAAGAAAAAGGCTGTATCATGTACACGTATTATCAAGATATCCAGGATCCATTCATCCTGACAACCATTGAAGAATGGGAAGATGAAGAGGCGATCAAGTTACATAATCAAAGTGAACATATCGTTACAATCGTTCCTGAACTTCGAAGAATGCGAGAAAGTACAGAAATTAATGTATATAAAGAAGTAAAATAGAAGCAATGCCTGTCACACCCGCGATGACAGGCATTTATTTTTATCCTATCCACCACTTTACTAATCGTTGATCTAACCAAGATCCCACTTAGTTACTTCAAATTCTGCCTCACCATGATAGATAATCGTATCGTTTTTAGGATCTGGAAAATAACGTGCTGTAAATACCTCTTCACCCTCATTGATGAAAATCTCTAAAGAGGATTGGTCCATAAAGATATGAAGCTTCGAAACAGAAGCTATTTTGCAGGTTCTTGTTTCTAAAGCACCTGTCTTTACATTTCTTCGTTGTAAATGGATTTCTTGTTGATCCGAATCAAAGCATAGTTGTGCTTCATTTCGGAAGGAAATTTGAAAGTGACCAGTTTCCAATGATTCTAGCAGTAATTCTGCTGTTACACCATTTAACTGGATTTGATTTCCTTTATCTTTAACTACTGTTCTATCTTTGCGGAGCTTTTTTAATTCTGCCACCGGTCTTTGATGAACTTTACCGTCATGAACTACTAATTCTCTTGGTATGGTTAACGCATGCACCCAGTGATTGGATATCGTTGGTTGATAGGATTCTGTCTCATCCGTTATTCCCATCCAGCCGTAAAGAAGGGTTCTTCCTAATTCATCTGTAAAGGTTTGCGGTGCATAGAAGTCAAAGCCGCGATCTAACTCTGTAAAAGGGCCATGTTGAAAGGTAAGAGTTTCATAATCTAATTCTCCAACAAAGTAGCCTGACTGGAACAAATTATGATAGAAGTATCCAGATGGCTCCAGCCCCTGAGGTGATACCAATAATATATCTTTACCATTTAAATGAATAAGATCTGGACATTCCCACATATAGCCAAAATCATCCAGACCATTCATTCCAGAGCCGGCAATCCTGCCTGCTTCCTCCCAATGGAACAAGTCCTTTGAAGTAAACAAGACAGCTGTTCCCTTTTCATCCAGGGTCTGTGCACCCAGAATCATATACCAACGATCCGCTTTTTTCCAAACCTTAGGATCGCGAAAGTGGGCAGTATAATCTGCAGGAAGCCTTAGAACTGGCCCATGTTTTTCAAAATGAATCCCATCGGAAGATACCGCAAGACATTGATAGGTCTCTCGTGTCCCATCTTCCTGCTTTACATTACCGGTATAAAAGAGATACAGCTTTCCATCTGATTCAACTGCACTTCCCGAATAACAGCCGTTTTTTTCATACCACTCACTTGGGGCCAAAGCAATCGGTTCCTCCTGCCAATGAACCATATCCTTCGAGGTATAGTGCCCCCAGAATTTCGCTCCATGTGCCGTAGCAAATGGGTTCCATTGATAAAACACATGATAAACACCTTTATATTGAATCAATCCATTAGGATCATTTAACAATCCAACTGGCGGCATTAGATGGTACGTTAATCGATAAGGATCATGTAAGTCTTTGTTTTGATGTTTTTTCACTACTTCGTAAGCCTTTTGAATAAGAAGAGCCTCTTTGTCTGTCATAGCTGTACCTCCTTGCTGTCTCTTCTAAAAAGAAAAGGCAAGTCCATCTTGCCTTTTCCCCTCTTACTCTTCCATTTCTTTCTTTACCTTATCTGAATAGCCGAACATCCAAGTTAGAATGAAGGCTACAGCAATTGCAATGACGTTCACTAAAATATATTGTAAGATTTGTCCATTTAAGTAAAGCAGGGTTCCAGGAATGACGGTAACGGCCATACCTGTTGCTTTAAGACCAAGAATTGAAGCCGTAAATCCACCCACAGCACCACCAATAAGGGCCATAATAAATGGTTTACCATAACGTAAGTTAACCCCAAATATAGCTGGTTCAGTAATTCCTAAAAAGGCCGAGAACGATGATGGCAATGCTAATGCTTTTAATTTTGCCGATTTAGTCTTTAATCCCACAGCGAGCGCCGCACCGCCTTGGGCAGCAGTCGAACAAGTGACAATCGCGTTGTATGGGTTATTTTTGAATTCAGCTAATAACTGAATTTCTAACATGTTGAAAACATGGTGAACACCTGTGATGACAATAAGCTGATTCAAGCCACCAATTATTAGACCGCTAATACCAAATGGCCATGAAAGGACATTTGTAGCAACTGTTAGGATTCCTTGTTCAACCGTATGAAAAATAGGTCCAATGATTAATAGCGAAAGAACAATCATCACAAGAAGGGTAAGAAACGGTGTAATAAGTAAATCCAGCGATTCAGGCACACGTTTTCGAATCATTCTTTCAAGTTTCGCTCCAATAATACCTGCGATAAATGCTGGAATCACCGAACCTTGATATCCAACAACAGGGATAAAGCCGAAGAATTTAATTGCCTCAGCAGTACCGCCTGCAACAGCATAGGCATTTGGCAAGGAAGGAGAGACAAGCATGAGTCCTAAAATTAATCCAATAATAGGTGTTCCACCAAAAACTCTAAACGTTGACCAAGCAACAAGGGCAGGCAGGAATATAAAGGCTGTATCTGTCAGCACTTGCGTGAATAATAAGAAGTTTTGTGACACATCGTCCGGCTTCATGCCAAATATAGCTAAAATTTGTTCCTGCATGACCAAACCGCGAAGACCCATAAAAAGTCCAGTCGCGACGAGAACAGGGATAATGGGTACGAAAACATCCCCAAAGGTACGAATTGCCCTTTGAAATCTCGTTCCGCTTTTTACCGCTTCTTTTTTCAAATCAGATGTGGACATCGTTTCAAGACCCAGCTGCGAAACCTCTTCATAAATTTTATTAACGGTACCGGTGCCAAAGATAATCTGGAATTGTCCAGAATTAAAGAAGGCTCCCTTCACCTTGTTAATATTCTCTACTTGTTCTTGGTTGATTTTATCTTTATCCATAACCATGATTCGTAGTCTAGTAGCACAGTGGGCAACCGATTGAATATTTTCTTTGCCCCCGACTGCTTCAATCACATTTTCTGCTATTTTGCGATTTTCCGACATTGTCTTCACCCCTGATTTTTATTTTCTTGGAATCGATTACATAAAAATAAATAAAGGATGATTGATTATCTTTTGCAAGCGATAAGATACTATTCCTTACTTAAGGTATGGAATCGATTACACATAAAGGTAAAAAAATAATAGTTCAGTCCATCAAGATTGAATCTTATTGTGGAATCGATTCCACAATAGTGAAAAATAAAGTGTAATCGGATACATCACTATGGAATCGATTACACACCTATTATATACTGGATCGTTCAAGAAGTCTATGCCTAATTTTCCGTATAGTTTCGTGGGGATTTTCCCCATTTATTTGCTCCAATAATAAACTGGCCGCCTCACGCCCGGCATCTTCCTTGGAAAAATCAATGGTTGTTAACGTTGGGGAAATAAATCTGGAAAGCTCAGAGGCCCCCATTCCCGCAACCGCGATATCATCTGGTACCGAAAGACCCATTTCCTTGATATATTGTAATGCACCAATTGCCAGCCGGTCCGTTACTGCCAGTACCGCAGTCGGCTTTTGTTTAGAACGATCCATGATGTTTTTCATGGATTGATAGCCAGAATCCACATCAAAAATTCCTTTTTGAATCCAGCTATCCTCAACAGGCAAATGATTTTCTTTCATTGCATCGATATAACCGGACTTCCGTAACTGTCCAACCGCACGGTCCTTTTCGTCAACGCCGATAAAGGCTATGTGTTGATGCCCTTTGTTAATCATAAAATTAACCATATCTTTAGAAGCATTATAATCATCAAAAAGCACATTCGCCAACCCAGATATATATTGCCCTACTGTTACAAATGGGATGTTTAACTGATAGATTTCTTCCACTAAAGGATGGTTAATATTGGTTGCTGATAGGATAATTCCATCGACGTGTCTGCCTTTCAACAGCTTTAAATATTCGATCTCCTTTTCAGGATTGAGATTGGTATTGGTAAGAAGAATTTGATACCCTTCTTTAGCAAATACCTCGTCCAATCCTTTTACAAGACGGCTTGATGTTTCCGTGCTGATTTTAGGGAGAATGACACCAATGACCTTTGTCTTCTTCGTCCGCATGGCTTTAGCATTTTGACTAGGTACATATCCCGTCTCTTCAATAACCTTTAATACCCTTTTTTTTGCTTCCTCACTCACATAACCGGAATTATTGATTACTCTTGAAACAGTTGTCCGTGAAACATTTGCCCTTTCGGCTATTTCTTTTATGGTTAACATAAATAGGTCCTCCTGGGCAGCTAATTTTTCTATAACTATTTTACACAATTAAAGTAAAAGAACATAGTTGTTTCCATGAATGGTTTGAAATAAATCTAAATGAGAGGTTCAATTTCTCATCTAACTCAGAAAAAGCCAGGCAATCGCCTGGCTTAAGATTTAAGGAATCATCCATGATAATACATTACTTTGCAGGTAGGTGATGATACACACCAGCAATAATAAGAAGAGACTATGTTTGACGGTAAAGCGCAATAGGTCTGATTCCTTTCCTGCAAGTCCAACCGCAGCACAAGCAACTGCAATCGATTGAGGTGAAATCATCTTCCCTGTTACCCCGCCCGATGAGTTAGCAGCAAGCGCTAATACCGGATTCATACCAATCGATGTCGATGTAACCTGTTGCAGTTTAGCAAATAACAGATTTGCAGAAGTATCGGAACCGGTAATGAATACCCCAAGCCAACCTAATACTGGCGAAAAGAACGGGAACAATGCCCCTGTTTTGGCCAAAACCAATGCTAGTGTCGTACTCATCCCGGAGGAATTTGTAATATAGGCATATCCAACAACGGCACAAATCGTCAAAAGTGGATATTTAATTTCATTAATGGTTTCCCCTAACGTAATTGCCCAATCACGCCATGACATTCCCAGGATAAACTTCGTCACAATCGCAGCTAAAAGGATGGCAGTTCCTGCTCCTCCTAAAATTTCAAGTTTGAAAACAGCAGCGATCGCTTCACCCGATGAACCATTAATAACTTTTTCATGCAAGAAAGGAACTTCCGGCATAAAGGTAAGTGCCTGTCCTAGAGCATTGACCCCTTTTAAGATTGCATTTGTACCCTCATAATGCCCAGTTATCACTTGTTTAACCACTGGAATTCCCCATAAAGAAATAAATGCCGTCAATACTAAAAATGGAGACCATGCCTTAAATACTTGACCGCTGGTATAGATCGTTTCCTTCTTTTTGGGAGCGTTAACTGCCACTGTTGCAGCCATCTCTTGTTCAGACGGAAAGCGATAAATATTTTTTGGCTTCCAAAACTTTAAGAAAATCGCTAATGCAAATAAAGAAACTAAAGCAGAAAGAACATCCGGCAATTCAGGTCCTATGAAATTCGAGCTTAAATACTGCGTTCCAGCAAAGGACACACCCGAAACTATTATGGCTGGAATGACTTCCCATGCTTTTTTAAAACCTGCCATCATCACAACCAGATAAAAAGGAATAAAAACAGAAAGGAAAGGTAATTGACGCCCGACCATTTTAGAGATTTCCATGGCTGGAATTCCTGTTGGACCTTCCATGGCTGTAATAGGAATTCCAATGGCGCCAAATGCCACTGGGGCTGTATTAGCAATTAAACAAAGACCGGCTGCATATAAAGGATTAAATCCCAGTCCCACTAAAAGGGCTGCGGAAATGGCTACTGGTGCCCCAAAGCCTGCTGCCCCTTCAAGAAAGGCACCAAACGAAAAGGCGATAAGTAATGCCTGCAAGCGTCGGTCTTCTGTAATAGATAAAACAGAACTGCGAATAATTTCGAATTGTCCTGTTTTCACCGTAATTTTATATAGAAAAACAGATGTAAGTATAATCCAACCAATCGGTGTTAATCCATAAACACCACCTTGGACCGCAGACATTAAAGCGGTTTCAATCGGCATCTTATAAAACACTACCACAAGAATCAACGCAACCAGTAGTGTTGTTAATCCCGCCACATAACCTTTCATTTTCTTGATGGCCAAAGCCCAGAAGAAATAAAGTATTGGAATTAGAGCAACGATAGCTGACCAAATAAGACTATTGCCAACGACACTAAAATTTTGTGTAAATGTCAAAATGGCTCCCCCTTTGAAATTTTCTTTCTCTTACACTAGCAAAAGTAATCGGTTTCATTTTTAATTAATCAGTAGATATGGTCATCAGATGACTGTTCGAATGTAATTATATTTTTTATGTGAATATTTTTCAACAATTTTGTGAATATTTTTCGAAAAAATAAATTTCACTTATCATGTATAATATAAATATGAATCTGACTGACCAATGAGGTGGAGGGCTTGGAATATAAACAAATTAAACCCAAAAAAATATATGAGGAAGTAACCGAAGCGCTGCATGAAATGATTCGGACCGGGCAATTACCGCCCCGGAGTAAACTTGAATCTGTGCAGCAACTGGCAGAAAACTTTCAAGTAAGCAGGTCAGCTATACGTGAAGCTCTATCCGCTTTGAAAGCAATGGGTTTAGTCGAAATGAGACAAGGAGAAGGAACTTTTATTAAAGAATTTGATTCAAAGCAGATGATCTTTCCCTTATCAACGGCCATCCTTATGAATAAAAAGGATGTAGCCCATCTTTTAGAAGTGCGAAAAATTATTGAAACGGGCACAGCTGCTTTAGCAGCAAAAAATCGGAGTGAAAAGGATTTAGCAGAGATGGCCGAGGCTCTTAATGAAATGAAGCGGGTACAAGGCGATGAAGAGCTCGGGGAGAAAGCAGACTTTCAGTTTCACCTAGCCGTATCTACTGCTGCCGGCAATCCCATATTATCAACTTTACTCGATCAAGTGTCAGAGCTAATGATCGAAACAATGAAGGAAACAAGGCGCTTATGGTTGTTCTCCAAACAAACCACAACAGAAAAACTAGCAAAAGAACATGCCAAAATCTATCATGCCATTTTAGAAAAGAACGAAGAAAAGGCAAAGAGGGCAATGATTGAACATCTCGAAAACGTCGAAAACATCTTAAATAAATATTTTTTCGAAGGTGAAGAAAAGTAGTTCAATTAAAACAAAAGCCTCCGCTATTGAGGATTCTCCATATTTTACAAAAGGCTCAGAAGTTTGAGCTTTTTTGTAAAATAAAATGCAAACACTTTCATTTATTTAAATATTTGTTATAGTATTAAATACTAGATATGGTTTTTTATTATTAAGTCATCTGATGACCTGTTGATTAGTTAATCTTAAAATAAGGTTTTAAAAATATGAATGGTATAAGGAAGCGATGAAAATGAAAGTCACCCTTTTTGCTACATGTCTAGTAGACATGTTTCAAAGCAACGTTGGAAAAGCAACAGTAGAATTGTTGGAACGCCTTGGGTGTGAAATTGATTTTCCTGAAAATCAAATCTGCTGCGGTCAGCCATCCTATAATAGTGGTTATGTAAAAGATACAAAAGAAGTCATGAAACGGACAATCGATACTTTTATGGATGCTGAATATGTCGTATGTCCTTCAGGGTCCTGTGCTTATATGCTGACAGAATACCCGCATGTATTTGCAGGTGATCCGGTTTGGGAACCAAAAGCAAAAAAATTAGCAGGTAAAGTATATGAATTAACCCAATTTATTGTGGATGTTCTAAAAGTTGAAGACGTCGGTGCAACGTTCAATGGCAAAGTAACTTACCATACCTCCTGCCACATGACAAGATTACTCGGTGTCGTAGAAGCACCGATGAAATTGCTTAAAAACGTAAAAGGCCTTGAGTTTACAGAGCTGCCAGGAAAAGAACAGTGCTGCGGTTTTGGCGGAACCTTCTCCGTTAAAATGGGGAAAATTTCAGAGCAGATGGTTGATGAAAAGGTTCAGCATGTTGAAGAAACAGGAGCAGAATATTTAATTGGCGCAGATGCCGCTTGTTTAATGAACATTGGCGGCCGCCTCGATAGACTCGGAAAGCAAGTTAAAGTATTACATATAGCAGAAGTCTTAAACAGTCATTGATGAAAACAAAGAGATATCAGCTTTGAACGGAGGGACAACAAATGGCAATGAAAATTAGCTCTGAGAACTTGAAAGAGCGGCTCGATCATGAGCTTCAAAACGACTTTATGCGTGGAGCGGTTGCAGGGGCACAAGATGGAATGGGTGTCAAAAGAAGAAGACAAGTTGATGCACTTGGAAATTGGGAAGAGTGGCGGAACCACGGAGAAGAAATCCGTCAGCATGTGTTGGAGAACTTGGATTACTACTTGGAGCAACTAAGTGAAAATGTCGCAAAGCGCGGCGGGCATGTATTTTTTGCCAAAACAGCAGAAGAAGCAAGAGACTATATCGCAGGTGTGGTTAAAAAGAAAAATGCTAAAAAAGTTGTAAAGGCAAAATCCATGGTCACAGAAGAAATAGGCTTAAATACGGCTTTGGAGCAAGCAGGCTGTGATGTTGTCGAGACAGACCTTGGAGAGTACATTCTGCAAATTGATGACCATAATCCGCCATCACACATTGTCGTTCCCGCACTACATAAAAACAAGGAACAAATTCGTGATGTCTTTGCCCATAAATTAGGCTATACGGGAACATCCCAACCAGAAGAATTGGCAGCATGTGCACGTGAAGTGTTACGGCAAGAATATTTATCAGCCGATGTGGGGATCACTGGCTGTAATTTCGCTGTTGCTGAAACGGGTTCCTTCAGCCTTGTTACAAATGAAGGCAATGCAGATCTTGTTACTGCTCTGCCTAAAACCCAGATTACCGTCATGGGAATGGAAAGGATTGTTCCTACATTCGAAGAGATGGAAGTTCTTGTCAGCATGTTGACAAGAAGTGCGGTTGGACAAAAACTGACTAGCTATATTACCGTATTGACCGGACCAAGAGAGGAACTTGATGTCGATGGGCCTGAAGAGTTTCATCTTGTCATCGTTGACAATGGAAGGTCTGATATTTTAGGCGGCGACTTCCAATCTATATTGCAGTGTATTCGCTGTGGAGCTTGTATAAATGTTTGCCCGGTTTATCGCCATGTTGGCGGCCATTCCTACAATTCGATTTATCCGGGACCGATCGGAGCTGTTCTGACTCCTCTGCTTGGAGGGTATGATGAATTCAAGGAACTTCCGTATATGTCCTCTCTTTGTGGTGCATGTACAGATGTTTGTCCGGTAAAAATCCCATTGCATGAACTTCTTCTTAAACATCGCCAAGTGATCGTGGAAGAAGAAGGAAAGGCACCATTTTCCGAAAAGTTACTTATGAAAGCATTTGGTTTAGGTGCTTCTTCTCCAGCGTTCTATAAAATTGCATCCAAAGTGGCACCAACGGCTATGAGCCCCTTCACTTCTGGAGATAAAATCTCTAATGGGCCGGGACCCATGAAGGCTTGGACGGATATTCGCGAGTTCCCGGCTCCGAACAAAGAAAGATTTAGGGATTGGTTTAAAAACCGTGAAAAAGGAGGGAAATAGAAATGGAAGGAACCATTCACAATCGTGATCAGTTCTTAAATACAATTTCTAAAAGGTTAGGACGAGATCGCGTTACATCCGTTGAACTTCCTAAGTGGAAATATCAACCTCAACATGAAGTCTTTAAAGATGCAACACAAGACGAATTAGTCGATATTCTAGAGGATATGTGTACTGAGATTCATACTAATTTCTTTAAAACTGACAAACAAGGGTTACCAAACATTTTAAATCAAGTTGTCACCAATTATGGCGGCGGCCCCATCCTGACATGGAAAGATAAGCGCTTTGCAGAGTGGGGACTTCGTGATTTATTCCAAAACGAGTGGCCTAGTCAGAAAATAGAGGTTAATGAGTGGGACTACAAAAAAGGTGAAGAAAATATTCAACTTGCCGAAAAGGCAAATGTGGGTATTACCATCAGTGAAATTACCCTTGCTGAATCTGGCACAGTTGTTCTTTATAGCAATGAAAATAGAGGCAGATCCCTTAACTTCCTGCCCGCAACCTATATTGCCCTCATTCCAAAGAGTACCCTGGTTCCTCGTATGACTCAGGCTGCAAAGAAAATGAGGGAAATTGAACTTAAAGGCGGAAAGGTACCTTCCTGTATTAACTTTATTACAGGGCCAAGTAACTCTGCCGACATCGAACTAAATCTAGTGGTTGGTGTCCATGGACCCATTAAAGCCTCCTATATATTAATTGATGATTTATAGAAAAAATCCTGCCGAGCGTCGGCAGGATTTTTTCACTTAGAAATCGTTTAAGCAAGCTCCAAAGCGATTTCCATCATTTTCGTGAAGGCAACTTGCCGTTCTTCCGAGGTCGTTTGTTCATGTCGAATCATATGATCACTAACCGTTAAAATCGTAAGTGCGTTAACTCCTGCAAAAGCGGCATTCATATAAAGACCGGCCGTCTCCATTTCCTCGCACAAAATCCCCATTTTGCGCCATTTTTCTAATGCGGTTTCATCGGCATTGTAAAAAACGTCGCTCGACAAAACATTTCCAACATGAACTGGAAACCCTTTTTGATCAGCTACCTTTTTGGCTTTTTCCAATAACGAAAAGGAAGCAATATTGGAAAACTCTCCAGGGAGATCGTATTGGTGTACGTACCGGGAATTCGTTGACGCTCCCATCGCAAACACAATGTCATATAAGTTCATATTATCCTGCATCGCACCACAGGTACCGACGCGAATCAAGTTTTTCACCCCAAATACATGAATAAGCTCCCAAGAATAAAGGCTCATGCTTGGCATCCCCATACCTGTCCCCATCACCGATATTTTTTTTCCATTATAAGTTCCTGTGTATCCTAACATATTTCGGACTGAATTAAATTGAACGGCATCCTCTAAGTAGGTTTCAGCAATAAATTTTGCTCTTAATGGATCCCCTGGCAAAAGAATCGTTTCAGCAATCTCCACTCCATTTGGCTTAATATGTGCGGTTTCCTTTTGTTCAAATGTACTCATCTGTATTCGCTCCCTCTTATCATGTCTCCTATGTATTCTTTCCATGAAACCGCGTAGAATTCCATTTTTACTACGCTTTCATTTCATTGTATAGAAATCTGCTACAACCACAAGCTATTGTATAGTTGTATAATTTCATCATTTTACACACCTGCAAAGAAACTATAAACTACTTACCGCTTATTAATCAACTTTCACTCCCAGATTAGTGAGAAGTAGTCATCTTGGACAAAATACCCATTGCAATTACAATTGATAAAGGCTACTATACTAGCGGTACTTTACAGTAGTAACTATACTGGATTCTTTGTACATAGTGTTTATATTCATCAGGAGGTTACATATGCGATATGGTATTTCAATTCTAGGTATTCTTGTTGTATTAATTTTAGCTTGGCTGGCAAGCACCAATCGAAAAGAGGTAAAATACAAACCAATTATTACGATGCTTGTCATTCAAATTATTTTATCCGTATTACTGTTAAATACAGAATATGGCTTCATCATCATTAAGGGAATAGCTGCTATTTTTAACGTACTGCTCGAATATGCAAATGAAGGGGTTTCCTTTGTGTTTGGCGGCATGGCGAACAAGGGAGAGGCTCCATTCTTTTTAACTGTATTGCTGCCAATTGTATTTATTTCTGTATTAATTGGGATTCTTCAACATCTTAAAATTCTGCCGTTCATCATGAAGGGAATTGGATTGTTATTAAGTAAAGTGAATGGGATGGGTAAGCTTGAATCATATAATGCCGTTGCTTCGTTGATGGTCGGCCAATCAGAGGTTTTCATCACGTTAAAAAAACAACTGGGCCTGTTTTCAAAACAACGTTTGTATACTCTATGCGCTTCGGCGATGTCGACTGTATCGATGTCCATTGTTGGTGCTTATATGACGATGCTGGATCCAAAATATGTTGTCACAGCTTTAGTTTTAAATCTCTTTGGCGGTTTTATCATAGCATCGATTATTAATCCGTACGAGGTAAATCCAAGTGAGGATATATTAGAAATAGAGCAGCTAGAAAAGCAATCCTTTTTTGAAATGCTCGGTGAGTATATCCTTGATGGTTTTAAAGTGGCCATAATCGTCGGGGCCATGCTGATCGGGTTTATTGCTTTAATGTCAGGGATCAATAACGTGTTTGATTTATTGTTGGGCATTTCCTTTCAGCAGCTATTAGGTTATCTCTTCTCTCCAATTGCTTTCATTATGGGGATTCCTTTATCGGAGGCCGTTAGTGCCGGAGGAATAATGGCGACTAAACTGGTGACCAATGAATTTGTTGCGATGCTGGATTTGTCCGGAGGCAAGCATCACTTTAGCGCCCGCACCCTCGGGATTCTTTCTGTATTCCTGGTTTCCTTCGCCAACTTCTCATCCATTGGCATCATTACCGGAGCGGTCAAAAGTCTGAATGAAAAGCAGGGGAATGTTGTCGCACGTTTTGGGTTAAAACTGTTATATGGCGCCACACTTGTCAGCATACTTTCAGGTATCATCGTTAGTATCGTTTTATAAAACACACTAGGTACACGGTGCGCATTGGGTTCCTTAATAGCATCATTCTAAAAGGCAGTGGGCGAACCACTGCCTTTTGTATTTGATCATCATAGAAAACCCATCCTAAACATACTATCCTCACTCATGAATGCCCCATGGGGATATAGAACACAGGGATAATTTAATAACCATTTATAAAGTCAACGATGGTTTCCCTTTCGTCTTCTGTAAGTTCCCTTTTTACGTACCTTTCGTATTCCTCCATTATTTTCTGTTTATCACCTCCGCAAATATCTGTATAGTTTGCAATGGTTCTAAGCTTATCAGCTTCCTGATTAAATTCCTCTTTTGAAATCGGCTTTTGATGCGAAGGGATATATGTATCTGCATCAAATGCATCTAATTCATCTAATAGCCGAAGTGTTTCCTTGATGGTATAGTTTTCTTTTTCGGAATACATATTAGGATAAATACAATCAGCTAGGAAGAGAATCTTTTCTTCTTTGATATACACAATTACCGAATCAGCAGCGTGATTCCCTCCAACGTGCTGTACGATACAAGTGATCCCGCCAAGGTCAATTTCTAATCGTTTTTCAAACGTTAAATCCGGCAGAACAATCGTGATATCCCGATGATTTGTGAATTCCTTCTTAATGGCCCTTGCACAAAATTCAATTTCCGTTCCTTCGTTCACACGTGCATCTATTGCTTCGTCGGACCATGAAAGCGGGATGAGCTTCTCCATTTCCTTTTTTGTTTCTTGGGAAGCAATTGAAACTGCATTAGGTAATGCTGAAAGACCAAAGATATGATCCCAATGCCAATGAGTAAGAACAACCATATCTGGATTGGGAACTTCTCTTTTTAATAGTTCTTCCAAAAAATAATTGGCATGTTCTTCCGAGTTGCCTGCATCAATCATTAATGTCTTGTTCTTACCAACCACCATTCCTAGAATGGGCCGGTCGGTCTCCGATATTGGAGTGATATACCAAAAACTCTTTCCTATTTTGTTAATTGAATGCATAACGGGCCAGCCGCCTTTCATTTTGAATAAATTAAGCCATATAAAAAATGCACCTGCAATTATTAGTTAACAATCAAAAATTGAGATGCAGTTCTTTACTGCTGACTTCATATAATTTCAGCTAAAATCGAGTTTTCTAAAACTTGATATCCATCTGACAGATTAGGTAATTCTTCCTTCTTCTTTTAATATTTGTTCGAATGCACACACCACTTCTTTATCATAATGAGACCCAGCCAATCCTTTCAGTTCATCTATAGCAAGCTGTTCTTTAAACGCTTTTCTATAAGTTCGATCTTCTGTCATGGCATCAAATGTATCACTTACAGCAATAATTCTTGCTTCCAAAAGAATATCATCTCCACTTAACCCATAGGGGTAGCCGCTTCCATTTAACCTTTCATGATGTTGCTCAATAATAGGAGCAAGATCATGATAATAGGAGTTCTTTACCATTGTTGCTCCATCTAAGGGGTGTTTTTTTATAATGTCTAATTCCTCATCCGTTAATCTTCCAGGCTTATTTAATATCTCAATTGGCACATGAATTTTACCAATGTCATGAAGTACAGCAGCCACCGTTAAGTTTTCTAATTGTTCTTTACTAAGTTTTAATTTTTTTGCTATTTTCACAGAATACTTTGCCACTCGATCGCTATGCTTATGGGTATACCTATCTTTTAATTCTACCTTTTTCGTAATTTCCATAAGAGCGGAAATATCCCTGCTTATATGAACAAAGGTTTGTTCCGTAAACACGCATAATAAGGTTACTTTTGAAAGGGCAGTAAAGTGGATTGGATTTTTAAGACCTCTTGCAGTGAAATAATCTTCAGGACTTAATGTAAACTTTTGATTGTCAAGTTCACAAATGACTTGTCCAGATAATAAGTAATAAAACTCCAGGGCGTTAGTATTCTCGCTGGGATAAATATAGAACATTCTTCCTTCTTCTATCTCTTGATGGATCACTTCAACTCCATCTCCTCGAGTTAGCAGACTAAATATCCCATTATTCACAAAATCTACTTTTTCAACAAAAGTTCCCTTTTTTCCAATCATAAAGCCTTCCATGGTATCCCGCCTTAATACGAATAAAAACGAGCTCAAAAGGAACCCGCTTTCATTTTACTATATAATTTTCAGAAGTGTATAAAAATTTAGCATCCAACTATTCTAATAGGATCAATCCATACCCACTTATCACCAAAACGGACTAGCTTCCAACTGCATTCCGCTTGAACACCCTTTTCAGCAGCCTTTTTAATCGTTTCATTCGACATTTTTAATGTTTCATCATATACATCAGTAATGACCTTATCTAAATCTTTTGTAAAACGTTCTGTTTTTTCATCATATTTAGCTGATTTTTCATTTAGCTTCTGATTAAGCTTATTTATTTTTTCTTCTAACTTTTGAGCGTCTTTATCATCATCAGACAATAGCTGTCCTGTTATCTTATTAATTTCCTCATTGATTTCTGTTACTTTCCTATTAATCTTTGCTTGTTCTTCTTCTAACCTGGCATTTATTTCTGCTAATTTCTTATTCAATTCTTCTATTTTTTTTACATCGTTATTTGCAGCATTTAAATCGGATAATGCCTTTCCTCTTTCATTTTTTAGCTTTACAATCTGGTCTCCTTCTTCAATTTTGCGAATGTCTAGAATGTAGCCGGCTTGCAATTTATCTGCTTTTTCTACCGCTACTTCAATCTTTCTATCAATTTCCTTGTTTGTCTTGTTAATTAGTTCAATTCCTTTTTGATAATCACCCTCAGCAGCATAAGCTGGAGAAGCAATTCCTAAAAATACTGCAGCTGAAAATAAAATCGACAATACTTTCTTCATACTATTGCTTCACACCCCATTTTTCTATTTTAGACGACAAAAAAAGACCTGATCCATTACAAGGGCCTTTATCAATACGCATCTGGCTGGCGCAGCAATTTCCTACTTTAGCCCCTATATATATACGCCCATATTCTTTCATATAGGCTGCCCTTTGGGTCTATTTTAGTATCTACCATTATTATACAGGGTATAAACACCTAATTCTATTATTTTTGTAATATTTTGTATTTTTATATGTATAATACCTGTCATTTACAAACCAACCTTAAAACAAATTGCGCTAAAACACGAAGGAGACCCTCCAATACGAGTGGTCTCCTTCGTTTACTATTAAGCTTTTTCATACTTCTTTATTTAACTCTATTAACCGTTTCGTCATGCCGTTAGCTCCTTCTTTTCTGAAGGAAACATTCCGAGCATAAGGACCACGGGTACGATATTAACAACAGCCAACACGGTCCCTTGAAAATCCGTCCCACTCATTAACCCGTGTACAGTTACTAGAATATACAAAATAGGGTTGAGAGCATGCAGCTTCTGCCATCTTTTATAACCAATTTTCTTACGGAATTTCGATGTGACATTCGTTAAAATTAAGAAATAAGTCGCAATCGATCCAATACCCATCGAAATGGTTTGATAGCTGCCACTAAATGGAATTATGATATCGGACCAACTGAATTTCATATATGCATCAATCAATAAAACCCCTAAGTGACCGAATGTCATAATCAATGACCAGTCAGACAATACCTCATGAAAATGAAGGAGATTATTTACTTTCTTTTTCCGTTTCTTCTGGACCGCAGAATATATTCCAGTTAATGCCGCCAAATATAATAATAGATAAGCCACCACCCCGGTTGCCCGGATTGCGTACCATTCAAAGGATTCCATTCTATTCGCCGCCTCTCCAAATTTCCTTTGCTTCATTTATCAAAACCGCTGGATTCCTTTTGACAGAAAGCAAGGCCTTCCCGCGCTCTTCTCCCAACAAAAGAATCACTTTTGCCAAAACATCTGCTTCCACCGCAGTATGCGCGGTGACAGTTGAAGAAATAATAGTGCTCGCAGATGGTTCACCTGTTGTAGGATCAATAAGGTGATGCTTGCTTCTGCCATTCACCATCCATCTTCGTTTCATCGAAGTAGAAGTAGCAACAGCCCCTTCTGTTACTTGGATGGATGAGAGCATGTTGGATGGCTCAAAAGGATCCTCTATGCCAATATTTAAAGCCCGTGGAAAACTTCCGAAAATCCGAATATCTCCGCCGACATTCACAAATCCAAATCCATATTTGGATAAGATATCAGCTGCACGGTCGACCACCCAGCCCTTCGCAATTCCGCCTAAATCAATCCGAGTGTTTAGCACCACTGTTTGTTTTTCTTCATCTAATTGATAAGGCTTCAGTTTTGTAAAAACCAGAGCTGTGGGGGAGGGGACACCCAGCTCCCGCCCTTTGATAAACTCAATGGATTTTGTGTAGCCGCTATTTTCAATCGCTGATAAAATACCTGGATTAAAGACGCCATTTGTTTCCTCGTAAAATTGTAGTGCATCTTTTAAAATGGTAAATAATAGATCTGATGCATTCACTTCTTTTTCTAGCTGTTGATTTAACTGTGATAACTCACTATTTTCCTTAAACCGGCTGCAAGTATCTTCGACAGAGGCAAATAGTTTATATACCGGCATGAGATCATTTGCAAATAATTCCTTACTTATCAATATTTGTACCATTGTACTCATTGAATTGAAGTTATACTTAAACATCATTTGGTTCCTCCTGCATAGTATCAAGTGCCATATCTGCATTATGAAACGCCAACCTTAATTAAGTCTTAACAGAAGTTAAAAAAAGGTAATGAATGTGTTTATAACTAAAAAAGCCAACTCCTGTTATTGAGGACGTTGGCTTTTTACGACTGAATAAATAGCTATTCGCATATTAATAAAAAAACTGGCCGATGGGAGTGATCGCTTGAGCAATTTCAATCCAGAAAAACTATTTGTGACTTACAGCAGTGGGGTTACAGCTACGGAACCTGTTATTCCAAGATGTTACACACTCACTCACTCAGATATTACTGGTGAACTTTTTTTAAACATTGGAAATCATTATGCCTGGGAAAAGATCAATCCTATGAGGGATGAAGTTTTAGGCGAATGGAAACAGAGTGGGAGTTTCTTATATTTCTATATTTATTTATATATAGATCAAGGGGAATATAATGTTAATGTATCAGCAAAACGCAATGAAATATTTAGACGTGAATTACCACTTGCCTTAACAGCTATTCGTTACGGTGATAGGTTTTTATTCAGTGCATATCCTAAATTAGACAAAACTTTCATAATCATTAACTTCATGTCAGCCCATCCACAGTTTGCTAGGCAAGAAAATTGGGGGACATTCCATCCTTATTCATACAGTTAATCGATTATATGATACTACTTAACAAAGTCGCTTCCTCCACCAATAACGTAAGAGTTAAATTTATTCATTTTTTTCCTGTATGGGGAGGCTTGTTAATGTTGTAAATGCGTTTGCCACTTTTCTTGCGAAGGAGAGAGGCGGTTCGACCGATTGAATATGAATATACATTAGACTTGGTTGAACAAATATCCAGTGATTATGCAACGCACTCACAATTAACCCCTGACCCATAACTGATCTTGTGAAATTTGGTATCTCCTGTTCAAGTAATGTTATCTCCCCAAGATTTAGTGCATTTGCATTTACATCCAATGATTCAAAAGAAATCCCTACCGGTAAAACAGAATGAGTTGGCCTTCCTTGTACATGAGCATTAAAACTGCGTTTTAAGCTAACCAAGCATCCATTTTCCACCATTTTGGCTTTTCCATTTAATATTTGTGCAAATTGGTCTCCCAGCTGCTTCAAGTTAGTCATTGATTAGCCCCCCTTTTCGCATTCTCCGAAAATAAGCCTATTTTGATTATATTCACCAGTGAAAAATATATTAGGAAAACTCATCACTTGGAGGGCTCTAAGGGTCAAGGTAATCATCATCCATAGTGCCTTTTTTATAGTAAATTCGGACACCACCTTGCCTTTTTACCTTCCACTTGTCCAAAGTTCACTCTACTTCGGACATTACCTTGCCTTTTTACCTTCCCCTTGTCCGAAGTTTACTCTACTTCGGACACCACCTTGCCTTTTTACCTTCCACTTGTCCAAAGTTCATTCTACTTCGGACATTACCTTGCCTTTTTACCTTTCCCTTGTCCAAAGTTTACTCTACTTCGGACACCACCTTGCCTTTTTACCTTCCACTTGTCCAAAGTTCATTCTACTTCGGACATTACCTTGCCTTTTTACCTTTCCCTTGTCCAAAGTTTACTCTACTTCGGACACCACCTTGCCTTTTTACCTTCCACTTGTCCAAAGTTCATTCTACTTCGGACATTACCTTGCCTTTTTACCTTTCCCTTGTCCAAAGTTTACTCTACTTCGGACACCACCTTGCCTTTTTACCTTCCACTTGTCCAAAGTTCATTCTACTTCGGACACCACTTCATCTTTTTGGTGCTGCCTTTTATAAAGTTGAGCAAAAATAGAAAAGCCGCACCCATTTATAGTAAGGTTTCCCGCACCTATAAAAGCAGCAGTTTTTAAATATGTCGTCATTAACCTGTATTTGCATTTTGGAAAGTCGGAATGCCCTGTGTCCCACGCATCTGAGTTTTCAATGTTTATCAATCTATCTTATCGATAAAATGAATTGTGTTGCAGCCAAATACCCTTTATATTTGTGTATAAATGAAACCTTCAGAATGCCTGGATATATCCGGGCATTTTTGTATGAATCGGTATTGTTGGGTAATTCCAATAAAGGAGGAGATAAGTTTAATGAGTTTTTATCAAAAAATCTTTAAAGAATATTGGAATCCATACGTGGCCATTAGTATTGCAGGTCTTGTCAGTGCGTTATACTTCGGGATTACGGGCACGGTTTGGGCGGTTACGGGGGAATTCACCAGATTAGGCGGGCATATCTTACAATGGTTCGGTGTCGATGTGTCGCAATGGGCGTATTTTCAACTGGTGGGCATTAAAGGGACTCCCATCAGCCGGACCGATGGATGGATTGTCATTGGGATGCTCGCTGGCGCACTGATAACAATTTTACTAAGCAACAGTTTTAAGATTCGCGTGCCAAAACAAAAGAGGCGTTTATTTCAAGGATTTATTGGCGGCATCATTGCTGGATTTGGCGCACGCCTTGCCCTTGGATGCAATTTGGCTGCCTTTTTTACAGGTGTGCCTCAATTCTCATTCCACTCCTGGATCTTTATGTTGACCACTGCGGTTGGTACCTACTTTGGCGTGAAAGTTGTAAATACAAAGTGGTGGCGGGGAAAACCAACCTTGACGAAAGGCTCGATGAAACCAGTTGTCACCCAGCATGTAGAAAAAAGGAATATTCAACCGGTACTTGGCGTTATTTTTGCCTGTCTGTATCTCGCAATTGTTCTTTTCTTTTTCGCAACAGACAAACCACTCCTAGCAGTTGCCTGTATAGCAGGAGCCCTGTTTGGAATTCTAATTGAACGAGGACAGATTTGTTTCACTTCTGCTTTCCGCGATTTATGGGTCAGCGGGAGGGCTGTCATGTCCAAGGCCATTTCGGTTGGGATGATGATTAGTGTAATCATAACATTTTTCTATATTCACAACGGTTCTGTTGCCATTATTAAAATGGCCGCTCCCAGCACGGCAATCGGCGGCCTGCTTTTCGGGTTTGGCATTGTACTTGCCGGCGGCTGCGAGACCGGCATGATGTATCGGGCAATGGAAGGCCAACTGTTATTCTGGGTGGTAGGCGCAGGTAACATCGTTGGTGCCACAGCTCTTGCCTATGGCTGGGATCATCTCGGTATCTATCATGCCCTTGTAGAAGATTGGCCAAAAGTCAACTTAATCGAACAATGGGGGCCTATGGGAGCTCTGTTCGGAACGCTGGCCATGCTGGCTGCTTGGTTTTTCCTATCAAATTGGTGGCAAAAGCGGTTCCGTTACGGAAAGGGCATTCATCTTCAAAAAACGGAACGAATTTCTCACGTTACAAAGGAGGCCTAATTAATACATGTCCCAGGTGATCGATGTCAACTACACTCTGGATATTCGCGGCGAGCCATGACCATACCCTGTCATTTTTGCGCTGGATGCGCTAAAAACCATGAAAATTGGGGAAGTCTTGCAAGTCATTGCAGATTGTCCGCAATCCTTTCGAAGTGTTCCGGAGGAAGCCGTCAAACACGGTTACCAGCTTCTGAAGGAACCGGAAAAAGTCGGACAGGATATCTATTTTTATATTAAAGTCGTAAAATAGCAGGCTGTTTGCTTTCAATTTTTAAAAAGTTCCTATAGTGCAGACATGAAAAAAGTCATCCTAGAGGTACTTTTTGTATAAAGACTGAATAGGAGAACGTACAACCGTTCCTCGACAAGATAGTTATTTATTAATGAACTATGCTAACATAACATTATAATTTAGTGAGGTGAAGAAATTGAAAAACAAAGTCATTTTACTTGCTTCAGATCAGCTTGGCAAAGGCGAACCAGAACTAGGTGAAGGAATATTAGAAACCTTCTTTACAATTCTTAAGCAAAAGGAAGAGCTGCCCGAGGCAGTTTTTTGCATGAATCGCGGTGTGTTTACATTAACGGACAGCTCGCTTGTTTCTCTCCAATTAAAAGAACTGGAAGAAAAGGGAGTTGACATTCTTGCTTGTAAAACATGTGTTGACTTTTATGAGCTGAACGATAAGCTTGTAGTCGGGAAAATCAGTGGAATGGCCCATTTTATTGAGCTAGCCTCTAAATATGAAGTAATGACATTGTCTTGATTTTAGATAAATTTAGCCACACAAAAAAACTGCACCTCACTTATTAGATCTAATCAGAATTGAGGTGCAGTTCATTACTGTGATTTTCATATAATTTCAGCTATATTTACATTTTTAAAATTCCCCAGGCAAAAACCTCAAAAATAAATCGATACCAACCCTTATGGTATTAGCATTCAACCAAAAAGCCGCCCCTATTTATGATAAGGTTCACCGCACTTCTTATACCGGCAGTTTTTTAAAAGTACCAACTCCCTTTGCTAGTAGTTGGAGCAAACAAAATCAATCTTTTATCCTGTTTCTTTCACCTAAACCTTTTTAAACGTGGCCATCATCATAATTTACTACTATTTTCAGGTCCCTTGAACCATTTAATGTTACTTCCTTCTAGGCCCTTTTCTTCTCTTTTCTTGAATTGATACCTCCACTAAGGAAAGCAAAATATATAATTATTATAAAAACTGACACACTAGATCCAATGTAAAGAAAATTACTAATAACTTTTGGCTCTTTTTATAAACCAATCAGTTCACTATATGATTGTTAAATTACATATTTTTTAAATTAACTCAAACTTTTTCCAAACTATTTTCGAATATATTTATAGGATGAGATTCGACGTGGGGGATTATGAATAAATATGGACAATGAAAAAACTTGGATTAAACAGGTACAGAAAAATGCCAGCAGTACATCGGCGAATGAACTCGTATCGAAGTATTATAAAGAAATCTTTTCGTTTGTTTATAAACAGACAATAGATACCGAGCTCTCACTGGACTTGACACAAGAAATATTTATTAATGCCTTAAAATCTATTAAGGGTTATGACAGCAGTAAAGCATTGTTTAGAACATGGTTATACAAGCTGGCTTCAAACCGGCTTGTGGATTATTATCGGTCTAAAAGTTATAAATATCTGAAACTCTCTCAATCAATAGAAGATTATGAGTTGGAGGATGATTACGATATGACCGTTTCACTTGAATACAAAATCGATTATGAACATGTAACAAAGCTAGTGAACAAATTAGATATTCATTCCCAGCAAATCGTGCGCTTAAAGCTGTTTGGGGACTATTCCCTACAGGAAATCTCCTCCATGGAGAGGATTCCATTATCCACAGTCAAGACAAGATATTACACCGCTTTGAAATGGATCAAAAAAGAAATGAAGGTGGGATAAGATGACTAAAGAAAAATTCCAAATTCCAATGCCAGAAGACCATATCATCCAAAGAGAGATAAGCAAAATTGTCTATGACGGCTTGAAACAACCAGTTTCATTTCCAGCTTATCTAAAAAAAATGCTTCAAGAAGTGGGATTGAAGTATTTATTTCAAGACCGGTGGCAATTGGTCTCCATTCTATTCGCCACCATGGCATCAGTGGTTGTTTATGCTTTGTTAACTCAACCTGTCAATCTCGAAATTCATGAAATTTATGCCTATTTGTTTTTGATCTCACCGATTTTATTCCTTACCTTTTCCCTCTACTCGTACGGGAACAAGTTTTGGAATACTACATTTGAGGTTGAGATGTCTTGTAAGTACAACGTCTATCAGATCGCAGCTTTTCGGATGCTTGTGTTTAGTATTGCAGCGATCCTTTTTAACGCAGGGGGAATTGCGGTGATAGGAAGATTGACAGAGATTGATTTTATTCGCGCCTTTATGGTCTCAACCACTGCCCTATTTGTATTCGCTCTCCTATTTCTATATACATTGATGGTTCGACGTTCATTTGTTGCAGGGACAGCGGTCCTACTTAGCTGGGTATTTGTAAATCTATTATTACTTTATCTTAACAACCAGCTTTACATTCGGATTCTCACCAGCCTATCACTAGTGGTCTATGGACTTGTTCTGAGTGTTAGTATCTATTTATATACGAAATACTTGAAAAAATTAATCGACTATAAACAAACAGAAGGAGTTATATAATGATGCTGGTCATAAAAAATGTGAGCAAACAATACGGAGAGTTTACAGCTTTAAATCAAATAAATTTGGAATTAACCAACGGGCTTTATGGCCTGCTCGCACCAAACGGAGCCGGCAAAACGACGTTATTGAAAATGCTGGCTACCTTAATTGTCCCTAGTAAAGGGGAGATCCTTTATAACGGGCTAAATATTCAAGATATGGATGAAGACTATCGTTCGCTGCTGGGGTATTTGCCCCAACAATTCGGTTATTATAAAAACTACTCTCCTAAGCAATATCTTCTTTACTTAGCGGCATTAAAGGGAATCGGGAAAACAGAAGCTCGAACCAGAATAGAAGATTTGCTGGAAAAGGTGGCGTTAACAGCAGAAATCAACAAAAAGATGAAAAAGTTCTCAGGAGGGATGATCCAGCGGGTTGGTATCGCGCAAGCATTATTAAATGATCCGAGAATCTTGATTTTGGACGAGCCCACCGCCGGATTGGATTCAAAGGAGAGAGCACGATTTAGGCACCTGCTAACAGAGCTTGCACGGGAAAGATTGGTCATTGTTTCTACCCATATCGTTTCTGACATCGAGTCGATTGCCAACGAAGTAATCATGATCAAGAACCAACAGATTCTATATAAAGACAGCGTGGAGACCATTTGTCATTCTCTTGAAGGCCAAGTCTATGAAACTACGATTCCTTACCTTCAGTTAGAAGAATTCAGACATCAATACCTTTTATTATCTGAAAAGCAAGAGCGGGAAAATATGATTGTCCGGTTTATTTATCAGGGCCAAGCACCAGCTGGTTGGAAAAAGTCTACCCCTAGCTTAGAAGATGTTTTCCTATATGAGTACCGCGATGAATTACTTACTGAGGCAGATGTATCATGAGAATCACTTTCCATGAATGTAAAAGGGGGTTGACCTCCCGGATTTTACTGGTATTACTCGTCCTGTTTGCTGCCTTTAATCTTTTCTTTATCATTAGCAATTCTTATTCTAAGGAAGAACTAAAAAACGTCAATCAATTATCAGAGACGTACGGCAAAAAAATCACCGATCAGTCACTGCTCTTGGCCCAGAAAGATTTGGATGCACAACTCCCCTATTTGGAAAAATTGAGCGGCCAAGACTATGACAGTATCGATGAATTTATCAAACAATTAAAGCCCAGTGATTCAGAGCGATATAGCGATGATGAGTGGACATTGCTAAATCAGGTTATCATGAAACAATCCTATGTAAACATGGCCCAAACCATTGATAAAGACTATAGCAACATTACTATGAATCAAGTTGCGGACACTGTTATCAAAAGTCGAGGTCTTACCGGCAATGCAGCAAAAACACTCAGAAATCAAATTAGAAAATTAGAACCTCATTTGGAAGAATTAAAACAAAACAAGGAATACAAGGAGTGGTTTTTTGCGGGAAGAGCCTATAAAATGCATAGTTTCCTTTTTAGAACTCTTTTTAAAATGATCATCTTTGAATCAATTATCTTAATTGTATTAGCAACTGCGCTTATTTCAAATTACGAATTTGAAAATAAAACCCATCTTGTCACCTATTCAACTGCAAGAGGAAGGCATTTAATGAAGGATAAGCTTTTTGCATCGCTTCTAGTGGCAACAACAATTACATTGTTTTTGACAACCACATCACTTGCCGCGTACTTTATGGTGTTTGATTACTCATCTTTATGGGGTATTTCCATCAGCAGTGCCTTTAACTGGGAATACCAATTCCCTTATATCTCTTGGTGGAAATTATCGTTTTTTGAATATTTGTTTGGCGTGGTTCTCATTGTTTATTTTTGTATGCTGCTATTCTCAGTGATTACCTTTTCCATTGTTATTTTCATCAAGAACAATTATTTTACGTTCTTGTTGTTCGTGACGTTTTTTGCAGGAGCATACTTAATTCCAAAGATATTTCCAATATCCTCTACCCTTAGTTTGGTCGCAAATTTTAACCTATCGATGCTATTGATGAATCCCCATATGATGTTCATGGGAACTAGCGGGATTCGGAGCTTTCAGTATTATGAGCTCTATACAATTGGGGCATGGGCATTCATGGCAATTGGATTTTGTATTTTTTCGCTAAAAACCTTCCAAAAACAAGAATTGCACTAAGGAGACCGATTTATGCAAATTTTAATTAATGAAATAAAAAAGATCTTTACCTGGAAAATGTTCGCAGTACTTGTCATTGTGAATAGCATATTTTTCTTAATTTTTATGGAGTTTTATATTGCCCATTTCCCAAATGGTACAGGATTGTATACTGTTAACGTCGGCAAAGAGATTATAAAAAAGTACGGAATTTATATGGATAAGAACGAATATGCCAATTTTACACAAGCCTATCACGCGCAGGTAGAGGAGGCCGAACGCTACATACAATTAGAAGAAGAATTTGCTGAAAACAAGGTCACTACCTATAAAGAATTTAGACAGAGCGAGGGGAAAGCTGACAGTCCACTAGAGCAAACGATTTCAAAATTGTATGATACTAAAATTGGCATTACGCTTTGGGAGCTGTCTGCAAAAGAGGAAATGATTCAACAATATAAGCTGGGAAAGGCATCCTTTGATGGCTGGTTAACGAATCCAACTAGCAAGCAACAGGAGCAGCTTGAGGAGCTAAAAGCTTCAGTTGCTCAACAGCTTTTTCCAGATTCTGTTATGTTTAATTTTAAGCAATATATAAATTACGCAGCGATTTCGATCATTATCAGTATTATGATCCTCATATCACCTGCGTTTATGGAGGACAGAATAGGTAACATTCTTGAAATGCAGTATACCACCAAACATGGGCGGAATTTGTATAAATCGAAAGCCGCTGCCGGCATTGTCTCAGCTTTTATCGTGACAACTGTACTATTAATTATCTATCTTAGCTTGTATTCCTTAACCCATACAGGAATGTTTTTCGACGTCCCTGTTAATAGATTTTACGGATATCCTTATTGGTATAATCTAACCTACCTGCAATATATGATGCTATCTGCAGCCGCTGCTTATATTATTGGATTGATTTCTGCACTAGTTGCCATGTCAGTATCTAGTATCGTACCGAACTATATTACTTTAATTGGGGTGCAAATTCCTTATTTGTTTGTACTTATCACTTGGGGACTTGAGGACTTACTGCAAAACATAATCTCCATTAACATTTCACAGTGGGAAGTGCCGAGTGTTTACGGTGTTATGTTTGCCGTTAGTTTGTCATTTATAGCTTTCACCTGGAAACACGAGAGGAAGAAAGACATTGTTTTTTAAAGAAACGCAGAATAGAATACGTTTAAACATCAATCCTTTTCATAGATCTCGCCTCTTATATTTTTAGAGAGACTATTCTGTTGATTGCCATTTTCCTCAAATATTAACGCATATTTAGGAAAACCTAGTTAAAAAGAGAAAACAGGAGGTCAAAACATGGTAGAAAGCTTAAATACTTATTGCATGAGTGAATACGATGTATTAAAACAAGTCATTCTTTGTCAGCCTCAATATATGACAATTCGCGAAGTAATTAATGAAACGCAAGAGCACTTTAAAAATGAAGGTATTCATATTGAGCGTGCATTAGAGCAGCATGGTGAATTTGTAAAAACGCTTAAGAATAATGGCATTGAGGTTATTTTATTGCCTTATCATAAAAAATATCCTGAACAGGTCTTTACAAGGGATATTGGTTTTACTCTTGGGCAAACAATCTTTGTTGCTAAGATGGCAACGGATGTTCGTTCAGGGGAGGAAGACATTTTAAAGCAATGGCTTGAGGACGAAGAAATCTCTTATTATAATTTAGCCGCGGAACGGATTGAAGGCGGAGATGTTGTTATTGATCGAGAAACTATTTATGTGGGACTGAGTAATCGGACGGATCAAAAGGCTGCTGAACAATTACAACGTCTTTTAAATCAATTCAATGTTATTCCCATCCCATTTAAAGAAAAATACCTACATTTAGACTGTGTATTTAATGTCATTTCATCTGAAGTGGCCCTTTTTTACCCAAATGCCTTAACGAAAGAAAGTATCGATCTTTTTGCTTCACGCTATGAATTAATTGAAGTTTCGGAAGAAGAACAATTTCAATTGGGCACAAATGTATTGAGTATTGGCAACAAAAGGATATTAAGTCTGCCAGTCAATGAGAAAGTAAACAACCAACTTCGTAACCGTGGATTTGAAGTTATTGAAGTGGATATCACAGAAATCATAAAATCCGGCGGCTCCTTCCGTTGTTGTACCCTGCCTATCCTACGAGAATCTTAAATAAAAATATAAAAATGACCATATAAACAACCCCACCCCAAAGCCCCAAAAGAGTGCGGTTGTTTATATAGTCACAAGAAACATTATAATTTAGCTATAAAAAAATTGCTTCTATTTATGGTAAGGTTCACCGCACCTATAATACCGGCAGTTTTTCGTCTTTAATTTCCTCAATAATCCTTTCCAAATTTATTCTCAGATCTTCCTTATTAGCGTATTTAACTAACAATTTCACCCGAAAATTTTTATTGTCCGATTAATGATCCTTCCACATACCCTACTGGCGGCCGCAAAACACCCCTTTTCCCCAATAACTTTAGGCGAGCCATTGATATAAATCAAGGCTCGTAAAGAATATCCTTTATACTATAAGGAAGTGTTATGATAAACTGTGCACCTCCAGTTGGACCATTTTTAGCTTCTATAGTTCCGTTATGTCTCTCGATAATTGTTTTAACAATAGTTAAGCCTAAGCCGAAATTTCCATTTTTCCCCTTATAAAACCGTTCAAATAGATGTACTAAATCCTTATCTTCAAATCCTCTGCCATCGTCGCTAATCGTTACCTGCAGTGTAGGTGACTCCCGGTGCATTGTAACCTTCAATGTTATCAAGCTTTCTGCATATCTCATACAATTACTAACCAGATTAGTCAGCGCACGTGACAGTTTTTCCTCATCTCCTGTTAGAAAAATTTCGGTTTCGGGGAGTTCTAGTGAAAGATTAATACTGTCTTTTTCAGCAAGGGCCTTCATTCTCTTTGATACATCTCTTACTATTTCCGAAAACTCAATGACATTAAAATGATAAATATCTTCATCTGTATCTAATCTCGATAAGTACAATAAATCATTAATTATCAAGGTGAGACGTCTGGTTTCATCAATAATTATATCGGTCGCCAACTCTTTATTTTCTACTACATCGTATTTTAATCCTTCCGCATGACTTTGGATGATCATAAGAGGAGTTCTGAATTCGTGAGAAACATCTTCTAAAAATTTTTTTTGCGATTGGTCAAAAACATCAAGTTTTCTGGCAAGCCAATTGATATTATCCACTAGTTCTTGAATTTCATTATCTACAGAGATCTCAATATTGGTGTTAAATTTCCTTTCAGATAAAACTCTTAAATGCCTAATTATTGCGGTCATTGGGTTTGACACTCTTTTTGAAATATAGGAGGAAATAGAAACACTAATGACTGAAGCTATCAGCAGAATAATAAGCAGCATCCCTATAATGATTTTTTTTAATTCATCTATTTTTTGAAGGCTGGCATAAAGAACAAAGGCCTGAATGTTTATTTTGTTTGGGGGTACGGTTATGAGTACAGTAGCATATTTGATACTCTTGTAACCCACAATGGCTTTTTGTTCAGAATTAAGGTCGTTTGAATGCAGAAGCACTTCCATAATGGCATTTTCAATTTCTGTCTGTTCCTTATCATCATCCCGAAGTGAGATGAGAGTACCCTGACTGCTAATAAAAAAACCCTCCGCACTGATTACTGAGAGCCTTTTACTCAAAGATTTTTCCATTCGATAAAAACTCTTAACAAGCGCCTTTTTACTTTTTGTCAGTGATGTAAGATTATCTACTTCTTTTATAATTGTTTTATTTATTTGGGCCGTAATGTCGGTTAATTGATCCATGGCTATTTTTTGAAAGTAATAGTAAATTGATATGTTGAAAACAACCGCTACAAGTAGTAGCGTGACCATAGTGGTGAGTATGTTTAATTTGAATATTTTAGATTTAATCGTTCCTTTTTTCATAGTCTGAGACCTTATCTATGATTTTAAAGCCGAATCCCCATACAGTTTCGATTTGAAGAACAGAGCCGATATTCACCATTTTTTTCCTGATTCTTTTAATCATATCATCAGTAGCACGAGTTTCAGCCTCCGTTTCAAAGCCCCAGATTTTATTAAGAAGCTCTTCACGGCTTACTGCCTTATTTCTATTTTTTACTAAATAAAACAGCAATTCAAATTCCATTTGTGTAAGATGAAAAGGAATTCCCTTACACTCCGCATGTTTGGTTGCCGGAAAAAGGATGATATCACTGATTGCAATGCCGTTATTGGCATTCATGTTCTGATCCAGCGAAATTCTTCTAAAAGTACTTTTCACTCTCGCAATAAGTTCGAGCGGACTAAAGGGTTTGGTCAAATAGTCATCGCCGCCTAATGTAAGACCGGTAATTTTATCGAGTTCACTGTCTTTAGCCGAAATGATAATAATCGGAACACTGCTAGTCTCCCTGATTTTGGAGCATAAAGTGAATCCATCAAGTTCGGGCATCAATATATCAATAATGAGCATATCGCAAGGCTTTTGATAGAAGGCCTCCAAAAGGCTTTGGCCATCATGAAACATCGCCACATCCATCCCCTCACTTAGTAAAAAAGATCTTATGATATTACAAATTTTCTCATCATCATCTGCTATATATATCAATTTTTTATCCAAGATCATTCCATCCCTGCCAATAGTTGAGATTAGGTTAACACAATTATAGTAGAAATTGTTAGGTGAGCGCTACTTGCCGCAAATTTGCCACAGTTTTGCGAGGATTTTTTTTAGTGATTTAACTATACTTAATTCAAAGGCTACGATGAACATAACCCATCATAGTCTATGAATAAGAGAGGGAGTTGTTTAAATGAAGAAAAAGAAGCTGGTTAGTATGATTTTGGCAGGGGCTATTATAACAAGTGCCATCCCGGCTTTTGCTGCAACCACTAGAACAAATAATTCTAATGTCAACCAGCAGGCTACAATACAGCAATATACTGTGAAGGCTAATAAGCTGCATGTCGATATTAGCGGATTATCAGCGAAAGAGGCAAAGGCAAAACTTGTAACTGCAGTTGAAGAAAAGCGGGCAGCAAAAGCAAAAAAGCTCGGAATTGATATTAGCGGTTTATCAAAGAATGAAGCAAAAGTTAAAATCAAAGCTGCTGTTGAAACTAAGTGGGCAGCAAAGGCAAAAAAGCTCGGAATTGATATTAGCGGTTTATCAAAGGATGAAGCAAAGGCTAAAATCAAAGCTGCTTTTGAAACCAAGCGGGCAGCAAAAGCAAAAAGGCTCGGAATTGATATTAGCGGTCTATCAAAGGATGAAGCAAAAGCTAAAATCAAAGCTGCAGTTCAAGAAAGGAAAGCAGCAAAACTCAAATAAAAAAGTCCACTGTCACTCCCCAAATATGACTTTGACAAAATATGGGTGGTGACAGTGGATAACACCGTTAAAGTTAATATGAGCAGGGTTATGATCCAAGACATAATGACCAGTTTCCGAGACAAATTGCGATATGACCTTAATGAACATTAAGACACCCTTATAAAAAGGGCTATTTGTCTAATTATATTAAATATTCTGTGGTAAACACTACCTAAGTACTAATTTAAGAATAAAGTAATAGATCAAATTAAATACAAATTCCTCAAAAGAACTGCTTCTATTTATGGTAAGGTTCCCCCCGATTAATCCGAAATGCCCGGTAAATCTGCTCTACCAAGATTAATCTCATCAACTGATGGGGGAAGGTCATCCGCGAAAAAGACAGCTGTTCATTCGATCGCTTGATTACTTCCTCACTTAAACCCAAGGACCCGCCAATCACAAAGGCGATTTTACTTTTTCCATAGGTAGCTAGCTTATCTAAGGTATCAGCAAGTTCTTCCGATGATTGCAACTTCCCCTGGATGGCCAAGGCAATCACATATGTATCCTGACTGATCTTTGCAAGAATTCGTTCGCCCTCTTTTTGCTTCACTTGCAGCATTTCCAGTTCGCTTAATTCTTCAGGTGCTTTTTCATCCGCTACTTCAATGACTTCCACCTTGGCATAGGCGGTGAGTCTTTTTAAATACTCCTCGATGCCTTGCCGCAAATATTTCTCTTTTAACTTTCCAACCGTTATGATCGAGATATTCACAATCCACAACCCTTTTCAACTTAATTACAAACAGCTTACGAACAAGTTATCCACAGAAGTTATCCACATATTCACAATTTTTATCCACATATTGTATGGAATCACTTGTTCGCCACCATATATACAGCTTGTTTTTCGCAATATTCACAGCCTGTTGATGACTTATCCACAGGAATTTGCGATAATACCGGATAGGTTTGAAATTGATCCACAATGTCGTCTAAGGCAATTTCTACGTGTTCCTCACAGCTAAAAATCATTTATTTTCACCTTCCCAAAAAATCCTTTTATTTTTATTGTTCTCTTCATAAGTCTTTGTCATACGACAACTTCAAGCACATCCTACATCATACCAAAAAAAACAGGAAAGTGAACATTTCACCTTCCTGCTTTACCCTTCATTATTCCATTTTTTCTGCTGATAGTGTCATACTGGTCTCCTTAAGCTTACCCTCACGATAATATTTAACCGTTAGCTTCTCACCAATTTTCTTTTTCTGATACAAATGCTTCCTTAGGTCAATCACGTCATTAATTTTTTGGCCATCCATTTCCACAATGACATCCAACTCTTTTAATCCAGCTCGTGCTGCTGGTGAATTTATGACCACTTGTCGGAGGGCCACCCCATAATTGACGTCACGCGGAAGTTTCAAGGCTTCCTCTTGATAATAAGCAGGTATTTCATTGACTGATTTCAAATCAACACCCATGTATGGACGCTTAACTGTCCCGAATTGCTCTAGATCATCAATAATCGGCTTGGCAGAGTTGATAGGAATCGAGAGGCCAATTCCTTCGACTGCCTCTTGAGAAATTTTCATCGAGTTAATCCCTATCACTTGACCAGCCATATTAATAAGAGCACCACCACTGTTACCTGGATTAATCGCAGCATCTGTTTGCAAAACCTCTGACTGCCAGTCAATTACACCATCCTGATTAATATCAACAGGAATGGTCCGTTTAAGACCCGAGATAATCCCTTGTGTTACCGACCCTGAGAAGGTTGCACCAAGTGGATTTCCAATCGCGATTACCGGCTCTCCCATTTTCAAGCTGTCAGAATTACCAAATTCGGCAATTTTCTTTACTTTACTTGCATCGACTTCAAGAACAGCTAAGTCTGTCCAGATATCGCTTCCGAGGAGTTTGGCTGGGATTTTGGTTCCATCCTCCATAGTGACTTCGAGTGATGTAGCACCTTCGACCACATGGTGGTTGGTTACGACATAGGCTTTGTCGCCTGCCTTTTTATAAATAACGCCCGATCCCGTTCCAGCTGCTTCCCCTGAGTTATCACTGCCATCGGACCAGAAGCTTGATTCTTGAATATTATTAATACCGACTACTGCTTCAGCGGTCTTATCAACCGCTTTAGTTATGTTGGTGTTCACATCATAGGAAATCTGCTGTTGAATGCCGCTTGGCGTTGACTTATTTTCCGATTCCGTTCCAGTCGCAGCATTTTGATTTGGAGAAATTTGATAGGGTAGAATTCCCCGGTTGGACAGGGTAGGAATAGCAAATACCACAATAAGTGCCCCGATGATGGCCCCAATGATACTAGCTAGAAAAAAGCCGCCACGTTTTCTTTCACGATAACGTCCCTGTGGCTGCTCATCATAATATCCCATTTACACCATTCCTTTCTTACGAAAAGGTTGCTAACTACTATTTTGGCTTATACTTACAATTATAATCATTCCGCTTTAAAATACTAAAAAAACGCATTATGTTAATAAAATCTTACAGTTTTGTTCATAGTTTTTTAATATGTAGGTAAAAAAAAGAATGAAGGCCCTTATAGGTATATACCTTCATTCCATTATGGTTAAACTGCTGTTAAAATGGTTGGTGTTTTTGGGTCGGTGTCATACAAATCAAACTGCTCCCCTACAATGAGGCCGCGGCCTTCAAGGGTTTGGGCAACTGCCATTTTAGCTAAGTCCTTCATATTATTATCAAGACTTAAATGGGCAAGGTAAACCCGCTTGGTTTGATCGCCAATACAATCGCTCATGGCAAGGGCTGCATCTTCATTGGAAACATGACCGATATCACTCAAAATACGACGCTTAATGTTCCAGGGATATCTTCCCATCCGCAGCATCTGCACATCATGATTCGATTCAAAAATATACACATCAGCATTTGAAATAATCCCTTTCATCCGGTCACTAACATAACCAGTATCCGTGATGAGGACCAGCTTTTTCCCCTCATGATGAAACACGTAAAACATTGGTTCCGCTGCATCATGGGAAACGCCAAACGATTCAATCTCAGTAGAACCAAAACTCTTTACTGTTTCCATATTAAAAACAAACTTTTGTTCAGTTGGAATAGCCCCGACTGAATGTTCCATAGCCTGCCAGGTTTTTTCATTAGCAAAAACGGGTAAATGATATTTGCGGGCAAGCACCCCAATCCCTTTAATGTGGTCACTGTGTTCATGTGTCACAAAAATTCCGGATAGCTTGCTAATGTCACGGTCTATTTGTCCGAAAAGTGATTCCATTTGCTTCCCGCTAAAGCCAGCATCGACTAAGAAGGAATGTTGATCGGATTCTACATAGAGGGCATTTCCAGTACTGCCGCTTGCAAGAATGCTGTAACGTAAAGACATAATACTCACTCCGAACTTAATTTTTCTTCGCTGTTAAACTCTATAATTTGACCCTCAAATGCGTTCACAAAAAGACTCTCTTTATCATCAACAACAATACGCCATGTTGGTGCTAATACTTGGGATGCCGCCAACTGAATCAGTGTCGAATACCCCATCTCAATCTTGGTAATTTTACTTTTTGGCTGTAATATTCCTTTTTGATGTAAGGTTTCAATTGCCTTTAACGGCCGGAGTACTTCTTCCTGAGCCGTTAGCTTTTCCATTCCCTCTAAATAGGTTTGTTGATAGGAAATAATTTGATTATCAGCATTGACTGTAAAGGTAATCATCCCATTAATATTTTGGTATAAAGGGGATTTCTCATATTGCTGAAAGTAGGTAATCGTGTGTTTTTTATCGTCCTTCTCCCAGAATTGATAATGATCACCAAACAAAATATTTTCCTTTAAAAAGGTTGCCAGTTTTGCGGGCTCAAATTTATCATCAAGCTGAACCGGCTTCTCAAGGTTCACCATTAAGGTGGTACCAGGTTCCTTTAAAGAAGCCGATTGACCCTTTAACTTGGCAAGATCCCCCTTAGTGAAGGTCCTGGGTTTTGCACTAAGATATTGATTTTTTATAGGGTCCTTGGGAAGTTCAATTTCTAATTTAATTTCATCCGCCTTTAACTTATCATCGAATGATGTTTCTGTAATCATTTCATATTTATTGGCATCACGAATTTTCATAAATTGAAAGAGGAGATAAACATCTAAGATTAAAAATGTAATAATAAAAATGGTTTTAATTTTACTCCAATCCATGCTTAACTCCCCCTAGCTCCTTCATCGTTACCTGCTCCCACGTTTGATTATAACGATAGAACCAGGCTGGCTCTAAGAGGATTAACTTGTTCTCCTCCGTATCTCTTTCCATTCGATAACCAAGGACTAATTCTTCGAGAAGCTCAGGTTTAAAGTCCTTTTTATTTTTTAAAAACTCTAGAACCTCATGTCCTGAGGGAGGTGTTATATTTTTCATTTCCGTTATTAACGGCAGGTCTAAAGCGATGTTGGGCCGGACATATTTATTAATCTCATCTCTGCCCCAAATCTCGTTAATTTCAGAAAGTCCCCGTTCGTTAAAGATGGGATAGCCATCCGTACTGTACAAGCGGAAGGTAACAGACCGCTTATACTCGCTTTTAGACACAAAACGGAACTGGTCAGTCCAGCCGCCATGCCCATTTACAAAATCAATACTTCTTTTCACTAAATCATAGGAGCTGTCTAAATAAGTATCCTCAACGGTTGGATTTACATATTGAAGAATATTAGTATCAAAATTCACCGTCATTTTACTAGAATCATTCGTGTACTCTTCTCCATGTGAAAGAACACTTTTCTGAACAAAACTTGGGTCGTCAAAAAGCGCCTCTTTAAAATCATCTGAGTTTAATGTGCGAGGTAAATACCGATAAGTTGTCATCCTTGTTTCACCCTCCGGCAAAAAGAGTGTATCTTCCCCGGTTGGGTGATAGGCAAAATAACTTGGATAACTAGACGCATTTTTATAAAAATGTTGGTTAAACTCATTCAAACTTGTTGAAGATACATGACTAATATAAACTTGTTGTGTTTCAGAGGAAACAAAATAAATGATCCCATTTTCCTTTTCAATTCCGTCAACATTAATAATGATTCGATTGAAGTTAAAAGATGGAACCTTTTTCCCCTCAATATTTAAGACCCTGCGATATAGTTCTATCGGAACCTCGCCGGGAAAAATAATCTCAGCATTCCCACTGTCATGGATTAGATTTTCTATGTTATCGACTTTGTTGGTATAATTTTTGACATCATAAATGGCCCAACCGCTCATGACCTTAATAATCTTATCCAGTTCCTCTGTATTATTGGTTCCATAATGTTCATTCTTAATATGAAATAACACTCGGTCTGGTCTGATAATCTTTTGAACCTCTTGTTTTTCACTTACGGTGACCTCCGCCACATAATTGCCTTTTTTCATTGTGTCGTAATTGGGCTGGTAGGTCCAAAGGTTCCATGTTAACAATACACTAACTAAGACTAAGACGACTAATATCCAGGATTTAATATTTTCGTATCTCATGACCATTCATCCTCTTCAGAACGTTCGTATGGTAGTGAAAAGGAAATCTTCGTGCCCTTTCCTTCTTCACTTGTTGCCCAAATAGTCCCGCCATGAGCATTCACCATTTCCTTTGCAATCGCTAGTCCAAGTCCCGTACCGCCTAATTTTCGAGTTCTTGCTTTATCCACACGGTAAAAACGGTCAAATATCTTACCAATATTCTCTTTAGGAATGCCCATTCCTTGATCGGACACACTGACAATGATTTTGTCTTCTTTTTCCTTAATCGAGAACGTCACCTGACCGCCCTGCGGGGAATACTTTAAGGCGTTCGAAATGATATTATATAAAACCTGTGTCATTTTATCTTCATCAATTTCAACAAAAATTGCATGATTAGGAAGCTTTCTTTTAAAAGTAACATTTTGATCCTTGGCCATCTCTAACCGATCAATGATACGGTCGTAGAAATTAACAAAGTTTACCCACTCTCTATTCAATCTGTAGTCCGTACTATCCATTTTCGATAATTGGAGCAAGTCATTGACTAGGCGGATCATTCTTTCTGTTTCAGTACGTGTTACCTCTAAAAAGTTGGGGGCAATTTCTTCATCCTGCCATGCACCATCAGCAAGAGCCTCTAAATAGCTGCGCATTGTTGTTAACGGCGTCCTTAGTTCATGAGAGACATTGGCAACAAATTCTCTTCTTTCTGCATCAATCTTTTCTTGATCAGTAATATCATGTAAAACCGCAATCAAGCCATTCACAAAACCAGTTTCTTTTTGAATAACTGAGAAATTCGCCCGCAATATATAGCGTTCTGATTTTGTACTATAATCAAGGATTAATGAGTCCTTTTCTTCAAGAAGGTCTTCAAATGTATTTGTATCATCCAAGTCTAACAACGATACTATCGGCTGTGAGAGCACTGTTTCACGTGAAACATTCAACATCTCTGCAGCAGGTTCATTGATTAATATAACCCGTCCTTTTCTGTCGGTAGCAATTACTCCATCTGTCATATAAGACAAAACAGATGATAGTTTCCTGCGTTCTCCTTCGGTCATTGCTTGAGCTTCTTGCAATTTTTTTGTTAAATGGTTAAACGTAACGGCCAGCGTGCCAATTTCGTCTTGGCCATACACTTTAACCTTTCGGGAAAAGTTTCCTTTTGCCATTGCTAAAGCCTGTTTCTTCATATCAATAATCGGCCGTGTAATCGTTTGGGCGAGTAAAATCCCCAAAATGGCAGTAATCGATAAGGCAATCGCCGTACCAGTTGCAAATATCCCATTGATGGTTTTCATTTGTTCAAAGACATTTTCAATATTGGCCTCTAAGTAAATGGCACCAATAACCTTTTTTCCTGACTTTAACGGGGTAGATAGTTCCCAAATTCGATGTCCGTTTTTATCAACTAAAATCGCACTTTGGTCCTCTTCCAGGACCATTGATTGTTTTACCCGGAGCAATGTTGTCCTTTGGCCGACAACCCCCTGATTAGGATGGGAGGTACCGAGTATTTTTAAAGTCCTATTGTCAATAACCTGGACTTCCGAGATATCATCAGTTGTATCGAAGTCTTTAAGAATCTTCTTTATATCCTCTTCGAGTGTTGGGTCTTCAGGCGTTCTTTCCCTTTGCATTTCCTCGACAATATTATAGGCAAGCAAATCAACCCGCTGCTTTAATGAAGTTTGAAAGTTTGTCCGTAATGTATCCTCTAGCTGCCTTACAAAATAGACACCGATAATTTGCATTGCCACTAACAGCAGAAGAACGTAGATGATCACAAACTTAACATGTATAGAACGAAAGAATCCGACCTTTTTCATCAAAAGACATTACTCCTGTTCAGAATTACGCAAATAATAACCAACTCCGCGGCGCGTAACAATCCAAGTTGGGTGGCTAGGGCTATCCTCAATTTTTTCACGCAAACGTCTTACGGTAACATCAACGGTTCTCACGTCACCATAATAATCATAACCCCATACTGTTTGCAGTAAATGTTCTCTCGTCATCACTTGACCAATGTGTTGGGCTAAGTAGTAGAGCAATTCAAATTCCCGATGCGTTAGTTCAATTGTTTCACCACGTTTAGAAACAACATAGGCATCCGGATGAATCACAAGCGAGCCTACTTCTATTTCATTCGTTTCATCTTCAGCATCTGCCTGTGTTAAAATTTGATTATGGCGGCGTAAATTAGCCTTGACGCGGGCAATTAATTCCCGAGTACTAAAGGGCTTTGTGACATAATCATCAGCACCCAGCTCTAATCCTAAAACCTTGTCAATTTCAGAGTCTTTTGCTGTCAGCATAATAATAGGCATTTCATACTTTTTACGAACTTCACGGCAAACTTCCATCCCGTCCCTTAATGGAAGCATGATGTCTAAAAGGATTAAATCTGGTTGAACCTCCTCCACAAGCTGGAGTGCCTCGTTTCCATCATAAGCGCAATAAACTACATATCCTTCTTTTTTTAAATTAAACTGCAAAATATCTGCAATTGGTTTTTCATCGTCCACAACAAGAATTTTCTTCTCCATATCATTACTCCTTTTCATTAAATTGATCTATTATAAAAGTCATTAGAAGTCATACCAATACTACTCTACTTTACCATTTTATCGATTTAAATTCACCTATAAGCAGCAATTGGCAGGATTGGTATTACAATTACTACCAAATATAGATATCATCTCCACAAATCAAAAAGTCTCTAGCAACTAACTAGAGACTCTGACGTTTAATGTAAATAGGACAATGGGTTGACCAGGCTGCCATTTTTGTATACTTCAAAATGAAGATGCACGCCTGTTGCATGGCCTGTTGCGCCCATGACCCCGATAGCAGTGCCTTTTGAAACCGTTTGGCCTGCTTTTACATTAAGGGATGACATATGACCGTAAAGAGTTCGGAATCCATTTTGATGATCAATGATAATTCTATTCCCGTAACCGTTACTCCATCCAGCAGATACGACAACGCCATTATCGGCAGCCTTTATTGTCTTATTACTAGGTCTAGCAATATCAATACCTTTATGCATTTTCCCCCAGCGCTGACCTTGCTGACTCGATATATATCCGCCCACTGTCGGCCAGGCAAAGCTGCCCTCGCCGCGAGAAGGAATGACCTTTGTTCCTTTAATGATGATGTGATTAACTGGCTGAGTTAAGATTTGCTCATTGGATTGGGTTTTTTTAACCGTTACACCATTTTGCTCTACTAGTTGATAGGTTACGGATCTTGACCCATTCTGGCCAGCCTGTTTCTCTTTTGTTTCTCCTTTTGGCAAGGTTGAATCCTCAACCACTTCATCTGCAAAAGGAATGGCTTCCTGTTGATTTACTTCTTTATCAACAAAAACTTCAACGTATGGTTTTAATGCCGTTACATTAATTTCTTGGCCCACTTTTAAAAGACTATCTGCTGTTAAACCAGGATTTAATGATAAAAGATCTGCTATCTGTAAACCGTGCTGTTCAGCAATCGTCCCCATTACATCGCCCGTTTGAACGACATATTTCTTTTCTTCCAGGGTACCCTTTTGTAATAAGGTAACAGCATCGTCTGCTGACATAATTTTTTCTGGTGTCACATTTCTCGCTTCGATGGAAACATTTTTTGATAAGTGTACGTCTAATAAACGAGATTCATTTTCCTTTAATGCTGGCAGGGACACGTTTTCTTGTGTTTTTCTTGCCTCTAGTTCACTTAGTTGTTCTTCAGGCACATATTGTAATTTTAACTTCTTTATCACTTCTTCAGCAGTTGCCTTATTATTTACATAAACAGCAGGAGCTCCATCAATGACAATGGCTGATGCCTCAGCTTGAAGCTGGAAGGTGTCTGCGAAAGTTTGAACCGTTTCCTGGTTATTCGTTGAAGTACGGGAACCTTTTTCAGGGACATATTGAATTTGTGTTTTTAAATCGATATCCTTAAAGGACTCCTTTGCTCCATCAACTTTTTCTTCAATAATACGATCAATCACTTTTTTATCTGTTACATTTCCTATGTATGTACCGTTATAGTAAACATGATAAATTGTTGTTAAATCTGATGCTGTGGCAAGTGCAATTGGACCGTTACTAAAGGCAATCACTGATGCTGCCATGGCAGTAATAACGGTTGTTTTTAATAATAAAAACCTATTTTTCTTTGAAGATGGCATTTTTTCCTCCTAAACCACGGTAAAACCCTTCTCAACTTAAATTTTTTATAAGTAAAGAATTTTCCAGAATTTTAGACCTCTATTACTGTAACATAACTTTTTTTTAAAAGATGAATAGTCTTTGTAATGTAATAAAAATGTATAATAGCTGACACTTTTCTACAATTCTTGTAATATTCTAGTAAAATTTTCATAGTTTTCAGTCGTTTTTTCTTTTAAGCAGTAGTTAGGAATTACTATTAAACTATTATTTAATAGTTCTTTAGTTAGTAGTTTGAGGAATTAGAATAAAGGGGACCGTGTTGCAAGAAGGCACCTTACTGACAATGCGGTGTTTAAAAAAATTATTTTAAAATAAAAAAAGCCTGCAGCAGCAGACTTCTTTTTTTCATATGATGGCGCAGGACGGAATCGAACCGCCGACACAAGGATTTTCAGTCCTTTGCTCTACCGACTGAGCTACTGAGCCAACTAGTGGCGGTCTGGACGGGACTCGAACCCGCGACCTCCTGCGTGACAGGCAGGCATTCTAACCAACTGAACTACCAGACCAATATTTCATTGATTGTCAGCAAGGAAACCGTCCTTGCCAGTCACTCACTGACAATCAAAAGCCAATGACCCCTACGGGACTCGAACCCGTGTTACCTCCGTGAAAGGGAGGTGTCTTAACCGCTTGACCAAGGGGCCAACTATCAAGGTAAAAATGGTGAGCCATGAAGGACTCGAACCTTCGACCCTCTGATTAAAAGTCAGATGCTCTACCAACTGAGCTAATGGCTCGAAACAAAATTTGTTTGTCGTATCGTGACGACGCTTTTTATATTATCATGGATGTTAGACAAAGCGCAATACTTTTTTAAAAAAACTTTTAATAAAGTTTGAAGCCCCCAAAAAGAGGGCCTCTTATTATATAAAAATTTATTGGTTTTAACATACATTGGTAATATCTAGCTCCAGCGCCCTAGCGGCTAGTATCCTTCGCTTTTAAATTTGTCTCCAAGGGCTGCGGACGACATTTGTTTGCGTACGATCTGGACCGACAGAGAAGGTGGTCAACGGAACGCCTGTCAGCTGTGTGACACGTTCAACATAATGACGGGCATTTGCCGGTAGTTCATCTAAGGATTTAACTCCAGTAATATCTTCCGTCCAGCCTGGCAATTCCTCATAAATAGGTTCACATTGTGATAGTATTCTTAAATTTGCTGGATACTCCGTAATGACTTCATCCTTATAACGGTAAGCTGTGCAAATCTTTAAGGTATCAATTCCGGTTAGTACATCAATGGAATTAAGTGAAAGGTCAGTTAACCCACTGACACGGCGGGCATGGCGGACAACGACACTATCAAACCAGCCAACACGGCGCGGGCGTCCTGTAGTTGTTCCATATTCACGTCCTACTTCACGAATTCGATTGCCAATTTCATTATCTAATTCTGTTGGAAATGGGCCATCCCCAACACGAGAGGTATAAGCCTTACAAACGCCGACTACATGGGTGATTTTCGAAGGACCGACACCAGAGCCAATCGTTACTCCTCCTGCAACAGGATTGGATGAGGTAACAAATGGGTAGGTACCTTGGTCAATATCAAGCATGACGCCTTGTGCACCTTCAAATAATACGCGTTTGCCATCATCTAAAGCGTCGTTTAACACAACCGAGGTATCACAAACATATTGTTTAATCTGCTGACCATACTCAAAATACTCGTCAAGGATATCTTCCTTCTTAAAACCAGTTGTCTCATAAATCCGTTCAAATAGACGATTTTTCTCTTCAAGGTTTTGTTCGAGTTTTTCTTCAAATATTTCCCGGTCAAGTAAATCAGCAATTCTTATTCCAACCCGGGCTGCCTTATCCATATATGCTGGGCCGATTCCTTTTTTGGTCGTTCCAATTTTATTCGCACCTTTTCGCAATTCTTCGACTTCATCCAATTTCAAATGATAAGGAAGGATCACGTGGGCCCGGTTACTAATGCGAAGGCTCTCGGTTGAAATTCCCTTTTCATGTAAATAGGCAAGCTCTTCTACAAGTGCTTTAGGGTCTACAACCATTCCATTGCCGATGACACTTATTTTTTCTTTATTAAAAATCCCAGAAGGAATTAAGTGTAACTTATATGTTTCACCATTAAATTTGATGGTGTGGCCCGCATTGTTACCACCTTGATAGCGTGCAATAACCTCGGCATTTTCCGAAAGAAAGTCGGTTATTTTACCCTTTCCTTCGTCCCCCCATTGCGTTCCAACAACGACTACTGATGACATGAATGGCACCTCCAGAATTTCTGCTCTTATTTAATCATAACCCTAGTTTACCAATTTCAAGGCCAACAAGTCAATAAAACACGAACGTTTTTTATAGAAATGTATAAATACGTTCGTAAATATAGCAATCTCAGAAAATACGTAAAAAAAGGCCAGCCATTTTTACGGCTAACCTTTTATCTCCCAATTATGCACCTGGAGGATCATTGTAGCGTGTCTCCAGATTGACGAACTTATTATATTCTTTTACAAAAGCTAACGAGACCGTTCCTGTTGGACCATTACGTTGTTTTGCAATAATAATCTCAATAATATTCTTATTCTCAGATTCTTTATCATAGTAATCATCACGATATAAAAAGGCAACAATATCGGCATCCTGCTCAATACTCCCTGATTCACGGATATCAGACATCATAGGACGCTTATCTTGACGCTGCTCCACTCCACGAGAAAGCTGAGAAAGAGCAATGATAGGCACTTTCAGCTCACGGGCTAATTGTTTAAGGGAACGGGAAATTTCCGATACTTCCTGCTGACGGTTCTCTCCTGACCGGCCGCTGCCTAGGATTAACTGCAGATAATCAATTAAAATCATTCCTAACCCATGCTCCTGCTGAAGACGGCGGCATTTTGCACGAATATCATTTACACGGACACCTGGAGTATCGTCAATAAAGATTCCGGCATTTGAGAGACTCCCCATTGCCATGGTCAGCTTGCCCCAATCTTCATCTGTGAGGGACCCGGTACGAAGGCGCTGGGCATCAATATTGCCTTCTGAACACAACATACGCATGACTAGCTGCTCAGCTCCCATTTCGAGACTGAAGATCGCAACATTTTCACCTGTTTTGGTCGCAACATTTGCTGCTATATTCAAGGCAAAGGCTGTTTTACCTACGGAAGGACGAGCACCGACGATGATTAAATCATTACGCTGGAATCCTGCCGTCATCCGATCAAGCTCAGCAAACCCTGTAGCAATACCAGTGACATCACCAACACGATTGTGCATTTCTTCAATATTGTCATAAGTACGAACTAGGACATCTTTAATATTGTGGAAGGCACCAGCGTTCTTTCTCTGTGCCACCTCCATAATACTTTTCTCCGCTTCACTTAACAGTGATTCAACTTCATCCTCGCGGGTATAACCATCGGTGGCAATATTTGTGGCCGTGCGAATTAATCTTCTAAGTAATGACTTTTCTTCTACAATTCTAGCATAATACTCAATATTGGCTGCGGTCGGTACAGAACCTGATAAGTCACTTAAATAGCTGACACCGCCAATATCCTCAATTAATTTGGAAGCTGCCAGCTCCTCTGTTACCGTAACGAGGTCAACCGCCTTCCCTTGATCGTTTAAATGCAGCATCACATTAAAGATTTTTTGATGGGAAGCACGATAAAAATCCTCAGGAATTAGAATTTCTGAAGCCAAAGTGAGCGCAGAAGGCTCTAAAAAAATTGCCCCTAACACAGCTTGTTCTGCCTCTATATTTTGTGGGGGCATCCGATCTGCATATACATCATTCATCTATCAAAAACCTCCTAGTTTAGAAGGATGATTATCTAGTAATTTCAAAAATATCATATCCCATAAAGAAAAAAGTGACCAGTAAAAAACCGATCACAGTAAATTGCTTACTTTTTTATTCTATCATGTTTATTCAAACTTTCGTACTGGCAAATTTTTTACAGTTACCACTACTTTACTTCTGTTACCGAAACTGTTAATGTCGCGGTGACTTCATGATGAAGTTTAACCGGAACTTTTGTGTGACCAAGGGTACGAATTGCATCAGCTAATTCCATTTTGCGTTTATCTATTTTAATACCGTGTTTCTTTTGCAATTCCTCAGCTATTTGCTTCGTTGTAATCGAACCGAACAGTCTGCCGCCTTCTCCAGCTTTAGCTGTTAGTTCAATCGTAATGTTGTCCAATACTTCTTTCATTTTTTTGGCTTCTGCAAGTTCTTCAGCAGCTGCTTTTTCTTCTTTCTTTTTTTGGGCATCTAGTGTACTGATATTCGCACTATTTGCCTCCTTTGCTAAACCTTGCTTGATTAAAAAGTTATGTGCATAGCCATCGGCTACATTTTTTACTTCGCCTTTTTTCCCTTTACCTTTTACATCCTTTAAAAAGATTACTTTCATTCCTTCTTCACTCCTTCAAAATAGTCAGTAATGGCAAGCTTTAATTGTGTCTCAGTTTCTTCAATGGATAAACCTGTCAACTGGGTTGCTGCATTTGTCAAATGCCCGCCGCCTTTCAAGCTTTCCATAATAATCTGCACATTGATATTACCAAGTGATCTTGCACTAATTCCAATGACACCCTCACCTCGTTTAGCTATAACGAAGGAGGCAAGCACCCCATCCATGGTGAGTAATGTATCAGCTGCTTGGGCAATGAGCACTTGATCATATATCTCATGTTCCGCTCCCTTTGCAACGACAATCCCATCCCTGTAAAAATGAACAGTCTCAATTAGCTTTGATCTTTTTATATATGTATTGACATCTTCCTTCAATAGCTTTTGGACAAGGACAGAATCAGCACCATGTGCCCGTAAATAGGAGGCAGCATCAAACGTTCGTGAACCGGTTCTTAACGTAAAACTTTTTGTATCAACAATGATGCCTGCTAAAAGCGCAGTTGCTTCAATCATTTCTATTTTACCTCGTTTAGGCTGGTATTCCAAAAATTCAGTTACCAGTTCAGAAGTAGAAGAGGCATATGGTTCCATATAAACCAACAATGGATTCGCTATAAACTCCTCGCCACGACGATGATGATCAATAACAACAACGTGATCAATTTTGTTTAATAACCGTTCATCCATTACCATAGAAGGCTTATGTGTATCAACAATCACAAGCAATGTTTTATCTGTAACGATCTCCAATGCCTGTTCGGAATTGATTAAGTGTGAATAGATTTCCTGCTGTTGACGAAGTTCATTCATTAACCGTTTCACACCGTTATCCATCTCTTGGGTATTTACAACAATATAGGCATCCTTTTGATTCATTTGAGCCACCTTGTAAATCCCGATACTAGCCCCGATGGAATCCATATCAGGGTTTTTATGACCCATAATCATAACCTTATCACTGGCCATGATTAAATCTCGTAAGGCATGTGAAATAACCCGAGCCCTTACCCTAGTTCTTTTCTCAACAGGGTTTGTTTTGCCACCAAAGAATTTAACCTTACCACTTGGTAATTTAATGGCAACTTGGTCTCCGCCTCGTCCTAAGGCCAAATCAAGACTGGATTGGGCTAAGGTACCTAACTCTGGCAAGGAAGTAACACCTGTACCAACACCAATACTTAAAGTAAAGGAGACATTGTGTTTAGCAGTCATTTCCCTTACATCATCCAGAATAGAAAATCTTCCTTTTTCAAGAATACGAAGAATTCGTTCACTAAAAACAGCAATAAACCGCTCAGATGATACCCTTTTTAAGTAAATGCCGTTATCCTGTGCCCACTTATTTAAAATAGAAGTAACCAAGTTATTAATGCTGCCACGCATCTGATCATCCATACCCTGAGTAAGGTCATCATAATTATCCAAGAAAATCGTTGCGATTACTGTGCGGTCATCCTGGTACCTTTTCTCAATTTCTGTTTGCTCTGTTACATCAAAGAAGTATAAGAGCCGCTCCTCCCGTTTATGAACAATACGAAATTTCCGTTCATTCAATGTAATGATTTCCGTTTCAATTTCCTGCTTAACTAAAGGAATTAACGTTTCCGCCAGGTTGTATAGTGACTTACCTACCAATGTTTCCTCAGCAAAGCAAGAAGATAAATAAGGATTGGCCCATTCAACAAAAAGCTCGTCATTAATGAGCATAATGCCAATTGGCATTTCCATAAGGGCTTCTTCACCGACCTTTTTTACTCGGTAAGAAAGCGTGGAAATATATGTCTCCATCTCTTTTCGCTCACGACGGTCAATAGCAAACATATAGTAGACCGGAAAGATCATTAATAACAGGCCAGCAACACTTAAGATCCAATTATATAATGACAGAACAATAAGCAGAATTACTGTAACGCCAATTAGCCCATAAAAAGGGTAACGAATCGACCGCTTTTCTAAAAATCCAGGCAAAGTCTTCAGCTCCTTGACGTAAGTCTTACTCTTTTTTTACAAATCGCTTTCTAAAATCAAAGCCTAAATCAGTAATACCTAATAACATTATTATATAATGAACAATCGGAATGATGAAAGTAAGAATTACTATGAATACACCAAGTCCTTTGGCAATGGAACGCTGATCCAGAATAAAAAATAGAAACGACAGTCCTTGGAGGACAATAAATAATTCTAAAATATATCTCGCATTAATAAAAACTAAATATAAATAGGTCCCTTCTTGGGGCTGGAATAACATCAATCCTGCTAAGGAAATTAAGTAATACCATAGAAGGCTTTTTGGAAGAGTGAGATTTTTTAGTTTCCCCCACGGTTGAACAGGAGTTCCAAATCTTTTCGCAATCGGAAAGCAGATCCACTGAATCACAAAAACCGAGATAAGGGAAGCCAATACTAAAATACTTGGTGCCAATGTTTCAATCATTTTAATTAAAGCAGCATTTTTCTTATTGAGTTGTTCAATTTGATCTTGCCGGCCTAATGATTTCAACATATCTTCTTGCATTTTAGTGGATTCCTTTAAAGCTTGTGCTAGTTCATGAATAATGTCCACTTTAAATAAGACGACACTACCTGCATAAAAAATGATCAATCCAACAATAAACGTAAGGGTACTCGCAATTAATATGGATGTTCTACTTTTACCCTTTTGAAGCATATATCCAATAATTACCCCGACTGCACCGTAAAGTAACATTAAAGCAAGTCCCATAAAGGAGCCTGCAATAAAGGAGAGAAAAACAGCTGCAGCAAAGAATGCCATAATATTTTTTCCATTATTTTTTGCCGAAAATAATATAAACGGAAGCGGTAAAACAAAGTTTAGAAAGGAGCCTAGAACTGGTACATTTATTGTTAGTAATAGCAAAACCATAAATGTTGCCAAAAGGATGGCACCCTCTGTTAGTTTGCGTACATTTTTCACTTCAACACCCCTAAATATCTTAAACCTATCTTCTATTGTAGCTAGATAGCCATAGTGATTCAACTTTAAGATAAAAATAAAAGGCAGCAAGGGTGAACCCCTCACTGCCTAATTTATTCATTCTATTCACCAGCTACGAATGGTAGTAATGCCATTTGACGTGCACGTTTAATTGCAACTGTTAGTTTACGTTGATATTTAGCGCTTGTACCAGTTACACGACGTGGTAAAATCTTTCCACGTTCAGAGATGAATTTTTTAAGTAAATCTACATCTTTATAATCGATGCGTGTAATGCCATTTGCTGTGAAATAGCACACTTTACGACGTTTTGCGCGACCGCCTTTACGTCCTCCTGCCATGAAAATTCCCTCCTTTAATTATTTATTGTTTCGTTCATAATGTCGGTTTAGAAGGGCAGATCGTCATCGGAAATGTCAATCTGACCTGTTCCTTCAAATGGATTCTTGTCCACGTGTTGGAAACCATTGTTTTGATTTGGACGTTGATTCTGATTGCTGCTGCCAAATGGAGTACCTTGTGGTTCCATTGGAGGAGCACCATAATAATCGTTGTTGTTGCTTCTTCCACCGCCGCCAGAAGAGTTCTTTGGTTCAAGAAATTGAACATTATCTGCTACAATCTCAGTAAAGTACTGACGTCTGCCATCCTGCTCGTAAGTACGAACTTGGATACGACCATCAACTCCAGCTAAATTACCTTTTTTCAAATAGTTAGCGACATTTTCAGCAGCTTTACGCCAAACAACGATGTTTAGGAAATCCGCTTCCCGTTCACCTTGCTGATTTGAAAATTGACGATTTACTGCAAGGGTAAAGGTAGCAACAGCCACTCCATTTGGAGTAAACTTCAATTCAGGGTCTTTTGTTAAACGGCCAACAAGCACGACACGATTTATCATCAGAATCAACTCCTTTTCATTCTGTCTGAATTGTTTCACGTGAAACATTCAGCTTCAGAAATATATATTTTATTCTTCTTCTTTAATTACGATATGGCGAATGATATCTTCACTGATCTTAGCAAGACGAGAAAATTCTTGCACTGCAGCAGCTGAAGATGTTGTTTTAGCGATTTGGTAGTATCCGTCGCGGAAATCGTTGATTTCGTATGCAAGACGGCGTTTACCCCAATCTTTAGTTTCAGCAGTTTCCGCACCATTTTCAAGAAGAATTGTATTAAAACGCTCAACAAGAGCCTTTTTCGCTTCATCTTCAATATTTGGGCGGATGATGTACATGATTTCGTACTTTTTCATCACAGTCACCTCCTTTTGGTCTAAACGGCCCGAATGGGCAAGGAGCAATTATTCATTACTCACAAGTTGAAATTATACCATAGTTAAAATAGAAATGCAATGTCCTTCACAATAATGACTTTTTTTGCTTCTTTTTCATTATTAAAAGGCCCTGCACTATATGCAGAGCCAAAGGAGAAAATTAGTGTTTGCGTACTACAACTTTATTAAACGTTAAAGCGGAAATGGATAACATCGCCGTCTTTTACTTCGTATTCTTTTCCTTCAAGACGAACCTTGCCGGCCTCTTTTGCAGCATTGTGACTGCCAGCTGCAAGCAGGTCGTCATAGGATACAATTTCAGCACGGATAAAACCACGTTCGAAATCAGAATGGATAATCCCCGCACATTGAGGAGCCTTCATACCCTTTTTGAATGTCCATGCCCGTACTTCTTGTACACCTGCAGTAAAGTAGGTAGCTAAACCAAGCAGACTATAGGCTGCACGGATTAATTGGTCCAAACCGGACTCTTCAATTCCAAGTTCCGATAGGAACATGGCTTTTTCATCGCCTTCGAGCTCTGCGATTTCTTCTTCAATTTTTGCACAAATGACAATTACTTCGGCATTGTCAGCCGCTGCGAATTCACGAACTTTTTGAACGTATTCATTTGCAGCAGGATCAGCAATATCATCTTCACTAACATTTGCCACATAAAGAACAGGTTTTATGGTTAAAAGATGCATGCCTTTCACTAATTTAAGTTGTTCTTCAGTAAAATCAACTGTACGAGCCGGCTTTTCTGCTTCAAAGGCATCACGAAGCATGGACAGTACTTCAAACTCTGCAGCCGCATCCTTATCTTTTTGCTTGGCCAGTTTTTCCACACGATTAATCCGCTTCTCTACTGATTCCATATCAGCAAGGATTAACTCTAGATTAATGGTTTCAATATCATCAATTGGGTCAACTTTTCCTGATACATGTGTAATATTTTCATCAGCAAAACAGCGGACGACTTGGCAGATGGCATCCACTTGGCGGATATGCGATAGGAATTTGTTTCCAAGTCCTTCACCTTTACTAGCCCCTTTTACAATCCCGGCAATATCGGTAAATTCAAATGCAGTTGGCACGGTTTTTTTCGGTTGGACAAGCTCGGTTAATTTTTGTAAACGATGGTCAGGTACTTCGACGATTCCAACGTTTGGATCAATCGTACAGAAGGGATAATTGGCTGATTCCGCTCCTGCCTGTGTAATTGCGTTAAATAAAGTAGATTTACCAACGTTAGGCAAACCTACAATACCAGCTGTTAATGCCATTCACTTTCACTCCTCAAAAAATAAATCTATTTAAATATAGAAATTGGTTTTAAATATTAAAAAGCCTCTCACAATTATAGGCAACAAATCCTAAAAAGACAAGGTACACACTAAATCCTAAAGCGTTTATACCACGAAGAACATTATAAAAACTGGTGCAAAAAAGCACCAGTCATTGTATTTTTTCAAGATTAACTAAACAATCATATAACGTACTGCCCAAACCATTATCAGATTCACCGCTGGAAGTTAGGTTATTGACAGGACCGCCAAACCTCTTCCAAATGCCCTCCTCAATATTAATGGTATTAGGATGTGCCGTTGGTAATATCGTGATATAACCTGCTATTTCACCACGATTATTCCAAACTCTCACATAATCATCATTATTCAGGCCAATATCCTCAGCAATATTTGCAGCCACTTCAACTTTAAGCTTTACCTTCTCGCCTAGGAGATGATAATGCTGGGAATGGTTAGAGCGTAATGGATGAATAGTCAGCAGATTATAGGGATATTTCTCTGCAAGCAGTGGGTTCTCCCATTTTGATTCAGATGGAACCGCTAATGTTAACCGTCCATTAACGCCCTTTTGCTGGCCTAAGTGGGAAGTGAATTCAAATTTACCTGTCGCTGTTTCAAACAAATGATCGTGCCAAGGTACTTTTTCAACCGGAAGTTCCACATGATTCTGTTGTTTTATTTTCTCAAGAGTAATCCCTTTTTCCGCCAATGATTTTAGTGTCATTTGCAGGTATTCTTCCCTTGAAAAATCAAAATCTGCTCCGAAGCCAAGCCTATTCGCTAATTGTGTCCAAATCCATAAATCCGGCTTGGCTTCACCGGGAGATGGAACAAGTTTTGGACCATAGTTCACATAATGATGATACATGGATGAATAATAAAGATCTTCCTCTTCAAACGCCGTTGCTGTCGGTAATACATAATCGGCGAGCATCGCTGTATCCGTCAAAAATTGATCTATTACAATGAGGGTTTCAACAGAAGAGAAGGCTTTTTGAACTATATGGGTGTCAGGCACTTGTGTAAGCGGATTTCCACAGGTGACTACAATCATTTTTATGGATGGATTAGTGGCTTTTAAAATGTCTTCTGCCTGTTTCATTATAGAAAACTGGCGGTGCTGTTGTTTGCGCCCAGGAAGTGTCAATTCATCAAAAGCAAAGCTCTGACCCACTTGAAGATTAGCATAATTGGCCCCGCCTCCGGCAATACCAATGTTTCCGCTTATTGCCACAAGTGCATCAATCAGGCGAATCGTATTACCACCATTCCGATATCGTTGTAACCCTAGGCCCATAAAGGTTGCTGTTGGTCTTTCTCCATAAACCTGGGCCAATTTAGTGATGACATGACACGGCACTTCTGTCATTTCACATATGTTTTCTAAGGAAATGCTGTCAAGCAGCTCAACTAAATCCTCAAAACCATGGGTAAATTGCTCTATAAACCCACAGTCCCCTAATCCTAACCGAAGCATTTCTTTCATAATTCCAGCTGCTAAAAGACCATCCATGCCAGGCTTAACAGTAAAATAGTCATCAGCTATTTTGGCTGTTGCATTAAACAGTGGGTCAATCACATATATTTTGACACCCTGTTTCTTAGCTTGCAGCAATTTTTCATATAGGTGCATATTGGTTCGGGCTACATTCCGGCCCCAAATAATGATATTCTTACTATTAAAAATGTCGTCTGGTTCATGACTGCCAGCATTACCGAAATCCCATTTTTGTGCCTCTATGCCTGCACCCCAACACAGTGAACCATAAAGCTCCGTCACCCCTCCATAACAATTAAAAAAGCGCTGATCAAGGTTTTTCAAGATTCCATTGTTCGCGTAATCATGGCTATGCAGGACAGCAGTTGTCCCATAATGCTCTTTTATTTCTATTAACTTATCAGCGATTTCATCGAGTGCCTGCTCCCAAGTAATTTGTACAAAAGCACCATCAACCTTTTTTAAAGGATGCAGCAAGCGTTCCCCTGAATTTGTTCTTGCTGCCAGCATTCGGCCTCGGCCGCAAATCTTCCCCTTGGTGATAGGATGATCTGGATCACCCTCTACTTTCACCACCTTGTTCTGTTCGACGGTTACATTGAAACCACAGCTATCCCAACAATTTAATGGACATGCTGCTTTATGAACCTCTGCCAAACTCTCCACCCCCGTTACGCGGCTATTTCTACTATTGAAATAAGCATAATACAAATAAATAAAAAAAGAAGCATGAAATATTACCCTTCATGCTTTACCAATATCTTTTTCATTTTCCGTGAAAACTCTTTTCTAGGAATGAGAACGCTGTGTCCGCAGCCTTCACATTTAATCCTTATATCCATCCCCAAACGGATAATTTTCCAACGATTGGTTCCACAAGGATGCTGTTTCTTCATTTCAACAACATCATTTAGGGCATATTCTTTTTCTTCCATACTAAAACCCTCCGGTTCTATATTATTGTCCAGTGCCGCCCTTGTACATCAACAGGTTTAAATTCGGAGCTTTAATACCATTCTCGTCTAATATCAATTTAATATCCTTCCGAATCGCCCTCGTAACTCCTGCATGCTTCATGGGCAGGGTTTCTGCTATTATCCGTAAAATAACCTCGTTTACACCAATTGATTGGATCCCTAACAGCTCCGGAGCTTTAGTTAACTCTTCATATTTGCTTGACATCGATGGGAGGGCGTCCGCAATCACTTCTTCTGCCCGTTGAATGTCTTCTCCAGAGGAAATTGCAATATCAATAATCGCAAGGCTGTTATTAATTGAAAAATTGGTTACTTGCGTGATACTGCCATTCGGTAAAATATGAACTTCGCCTGTCCAGCTTTTAATTTTCGTTGTTCTTAAACCAATTGTTTCGACATTACCCTCAAATTCTCCTATGCGAACATGATCGCCGACTGAAAATTGGTCTTCAAAAATAATAAAGAAACCAGAAATAACGTCTTTCACTAAGCTTTGTGCGCCAAAACCTACCGCCAATCCAACGACTCCTGCTCCGGCAATTAGTGCCTTTACATCAATTCCTAAGACGGAAAGAACCATCATAAGGGCAATAAAATAAACCACATAAGTTAGAACACTATCAAGCAGCTTAGAAAGGGTATCTTCACGGCGTGCAGATGTATTAAGCGGTGACAAATTTCTAATCTTAAAAAAGTTGTGAATAGCCACTTTTCCAATCCGTACAATGATATTTGCAATAACTAAAATAGCAATAATTTTAAGTAACCCTTCACCAAGGTTCAGCCAGGTATCTTCATTTTGAATTTTACTAAAATCGTCTTGAATTCCCTTTGTTGAGAGATTCATTTATTACACCATCCTAAAAACAATTTACCTCATCTATTTTAACAATTTTTCTTCCTATATTGTATCATTATGATTTTTTGTTTTTCTATCCCCGCCATGTATAGATTTTCGAAATTTTCCGTATAATGATTAAAAAGCGGAGGCGGCCGTTTATGGCGCTGGAGCTAGACTGTGACAACAATCGTAATTAGGGAGTGGACTTAATGAATCTGAAGACTAGCTTTTTTGATAGGAGGAGCAAATTACAAATCATCCATGATGATCATCAGGCTGCTGAAAACCTAGCTGCGGAATTACTTCTGAATATTCCCAGTATGACCGGCCAGCCGATTGTATTTGTTTGTATTGGGACAGACCGCTCCACAGGCGATTCATTAGGACCACTCGTTGGGACGCTGCTTGAGGAAAAGAACCTCCAAAATTTTCACGTTTATGGAACATTAGATCAACCCATACACGCTGTTAATCTTGCTGAAAGGCTGGATGAGATTCACAGCAAATATGGTAATCCTTATATTATCGGCATCGATGCCTGCCTAGGACGAACCAAGAATGTGGGTGCCATTCAAGTTGGAAACGGCCCTGTCAAACCTGGAGCTGGAGTAAACAAGGAACTTCCTGCTGTAGGAGATATACATATCACAGGAATAGTTAATGTCAGTGGGTTTATGGAGTTTTTTGTTTTACAAAATACCCGTTTAAACCTTGTCATGAAAATGGCCAAAACCATTGCAGGCGGAATCTATCAAGCAAGTCTCCTTTATCCTGCAAAACATAAATGGACAGAGATAAATTGGCAGGAAGAAGAGAAGATGAACTAAAAAAAGAGCAAACACGTTACTTGTGTTTACTCTTTTTACTATTTTAATGCAAAATATGCTGATAATTATACATAATGGTGACAATTATTCCTGTGACAACTATAGCCGGCAACAGGTTCGCTACCTTTATTTTTACCATACCCGTCAGGTTTAAGCCAATCGCAAAAATCATGACTCCACCCGTCGCTGTCATCTCAACGATAAACTGATCCATTAACTCTTTAGGAACAAACTGATCAATTTGAGTGGCAAATAAGGCAATTAATCCTTCATAGACAACTACCGGAATTGCTGAAAAGATAACACCAATCCCTAAGGTTGTGGTTAGTATTAACGCAGTAAAACCGTCAATGAGCGATTTTGTATATAATACAGAATGATCGCCGCGGATGCCGCTATCAAGAGCTCCAATAATGGCCATGGCACCAATTACAAAGATTAACGTAGCGGTAACAAATCCCTCAGAAATGCTTCCCTTACCGTTTGAACCGACCTTTAATTCTAGCCAGCCGCCCAATTCATTTAATTTATCTTCTAATCGTAATAGTTCACCTGCCACCGCGCCGACAACCAAGCTAATAATAACAATGAGGAAGTTTTCACTTTTTAACCCCATTTGCAGCCCTAGCACCATAACCGACAAACCAATGGCAAACATAACCGTTACTTTCATACTTTCCGGGATTCGATTTAAAAACTTCCCCAACAGTGTACCAATAATAATTAAAAGCCCGTTAACAAGTGTACCAATTAAAAACATTGTAAATTCACCTTTAGTTTCGCCTCTCGAAATATAGTAGTACTGAGCTAGCATCCTTTAAAAAAATAAACCATCCCGATGATGGTCTAATTACATATATAAGTTTTGGCTTTGAGAAATGTCCAGCTCCAGGCCATACGCCGCTGACCAGGGCGCTTCCGCTTTTCTTATATTGAATCCTCATGATCAAGCATTTCCAGGATCCGTTCTAAATCCTCTTGTGAGAAAAATTCAATTTCAATTTTCCCCTTATTCTTATTTTGTTTAATATTCACGGTAGTCCCAAACCGTTCACGCAGGGTGTGTTCCCGCTCCTGTAAAAAGACATTCTTTTTCTTTTCAGGCTTTTTTGTTTCACGTGAAACATTTTCATTTAATTGCTGTATTAATTTTTCTAACTGACGGACATTTAGCCCTTCGTTGATTACTTTATCTACTAATACTTGCAGCTTAGCTTTTTGCCGCAGTCCTAATAATGCACGTCCGTGACCCATTGAAATTTTCCCTGTTGAGATCAACTCTTGAATGACAGGAGGGAGGGAAAGCAGCCGAACATAGTTGGCTACATGAGGTCGGCTTTTACCTAATCGCTTGGAAACCTCTTCCTGGGTCAGTTTTAACTTTTCCATTAAGGTTTGATAAGCTTGTCCCTCTTCAATAGGGTTTAAATCTTCCCGTTGTAAATTTTCTAATACAGCTAACTCCATCATTTGCTGCTCGGAGAGATCGCGGACAACCGCAGGAACTGTTTCAAGCTTTGCTGCCTTTGCAGCGCGGAAACGGCGTTCTCCCACGACAATTTCATAGCCCTTGATACTTTTGCGGACGACAAGCGGCTGCAGGATACCGTGTTCCAAAATAGAATCTCTTAATTCGTCAATTGCATCTTGCTGGAAGGTTTTCCGTGGCTGGTAAGGGTTAGGGCGAAGATCCTTAATCTTTAATTCTTGGACATTTTCTTCCTTACTAGCATCCGAAAAAAAGGCATTTAGACCCTTTCCTAAAGCTTTAGCCATTCGAGACCACTTCCTTTGCTAAATCTAAATAAACTTCAGCTCCCCGTGATTTTGAATCATACGAAATAATGGGTTCACCATGACTTGGGGCTTCACTTAGACGTACATTTCTTGGAATAATGGTTTTATAGACTTTATCTTGGAAATACTTTTTCACTTCTTCAATAACTTGAATACCAAGGTTGGTTCGAGCATCCAGCATGGTTAATAACACGCCTTCGATCTTTAAGTCCTGATTTAGATGCTTTTGTACCAGCCTTACTGTATTTAATAATTGACTTAACCCTTCTAATGCATAGTACTCACACTGGACGGGAATTAAGACAGCGTCTGAGGCAGTTAATGCATTAAGCGTTAATAACCCTAGGGACGGCGGACAATCAATAATGATATAATCGAATCGATCTTTAACTTCTCCAAGTGCACGTTTTAAACGGACCTCTCTTGAAATCGTTGGAACCAATTCAATCTCCGCTCCTGCTAATTGAATCGTAGCAGGAATGACAGACAAATTTTCAATGGATGTCTGTTTTATTACATCATTTGCTTCCACATCATCAACCAAAACATCATATATACACTGTTCGACTTCTGCTTTTTCTATTCCAACCCCGCTTGTTGCATTTCCCTGCGGGTCAATGTCTACTAATAAGACCCGTTTTCCTATATGTGCTAAACAGGCGCCTAGGTTGACAGAGGTTGTCGTCTTACCGACTCCACCTTTTTGATTTGCGATTGAAAGGATTTTCCCCACGTTGTCACCTACCTATATTTCTCAAAAAATTGTATTTTAGTATTCTAGCAACTACCTAATCTATGAATAATTATCCCCTATCAAGAGGGGAAAGTAAAACTCCATTCCTCTATTTTAGCATGATTTTATTTATTGTTGTTTTTTTTCTAAAAATATTCCCAACACAAAAAAAATCAGCCATACAACATGGTCTGATTCTAATGAACTAATTATTTTTTCTTGGGAATGCGGATGGTAAATTGGTAAAATTCATCAAATTCTTCTTCTTCCGCGTCCAATTTAATGCCGCTATCAGATACCATTGATAACGATTGTCGAATAGTATTAACTGCAATTCTCATATCCTTACTAAAAGCTTTTCGTTTTGGCTTTGGTTTATCCGTTTTTTGTTCAAGCAGCTTTACGACCCGTTCTTCTGTTTGCTTTACATTTAGATTTCTCTCAATTACTTCAGCAAGCAGAGTTACTTGTTTTTCTGGATCCTTCAGAGGGATCAAGGCACGGGCATGGCGCTCCGTAATAATTTTGTTTAATAAAGCATCCTGAATAGGCTGCGGCAATTTAAGGAGCCGAAGTTTATTGGCTACAGTTGACTGCCCCTTTCCAAGACGCTGTGCTAATGCTTCTTGTGTCAAGTTGTGCAGTTCAAGCAGCTTCCCGTATGCAATTGCCTCTTCAATCGGAGATAAATTTTCTCGTTGTAAATTTTCAATGAGGGCCACAGAAGCTGTTTCTGTATCGGAAAGATTTTTAACAATAGCAGGTGCTTCCGCCCAGCCAAGCTTTTTCATTGCCCGCCAACGCCGCTCTCCGGCAATAATTTCGTATTTATCAATCGCAAACTCACGGACTACGATTGGTTGAATAATACCATGTATATGAATCGTTCGTGATAACTCTTCTATTTTTTCTTCATCAAATACCGTCCGTGGCTGGAATCGGTTTGGAATAATTTGGTTAATCGGTATTTTTTTTATCTCATCGTTTCGTTCCATTTCTATCTCTTGCTCTAGCTCAACCTCTTGATCTCCCTTTTCGCCGAGGCCAAAAAAGCGTGTAAATGAACTCTTCATCCCCAACACCACCTTTACGAAACTCCCTATTAGTTATTCTCTATTTAAATAAATTCTTCCTGCCTAGGATACCATTTTTATAAAAATAGTTGAATGGCTTGTTTTTTATAAGAAGAGAATAATTGTTTACCTTCGGACCAACTTGTTTTATTCAATTGGTGTTTTGGCCGGTGTCCCAGGCTTCCGAGGGTATTTCTTTGGCGTTTGCTTTTCTTTTTTTATCACTAAAATGGTTCTTTCACTGTCTTCCATTGGCAGTGTAAATGTGTAAACATCCTCCAGCTTGCCGCCCAGAGTAGTAATAGCCTTTTGACCGTTTTCTAATTCTTCCTTAGCGTGCAAGGCCTTCATCGCTATAAAATGTCCGCCCACCTTTACAAGTGGTAAACAAAACTCACTTAAAACAGACATTCTAGCTACTGCTCTTGCTGTTACCACATCAAAGTTTTCCCTGTAGGCGGGATTAACGCCAAATGTTTCCGCACGATCATGTACAAAATGGACATTTTCTAATTTTAAAACATCGGCCAAATGATGTAAAAATGAAATCCGCTTGTTTAATGAATCAACAATTGTCACTTCGAGTTGTGGGAAAACAATTTTTAACGGGATGCTTGGGAAACCTGCACCGGCTCCAACATCACAAAGATGGAACGTTTTTGTAAAATCAAAATAAAACGAAGCCGTAATGGAATCATAAAAATGCTTTAAATACACATCAGCCTTTTCTGTGATGGCCGTTAAATTCATTTTTTCATTCCACTCAACCAGGGTCGTAAAGTAGGTTTCAAATTGGTTAAGCTGATGCTCGGATAGGGTAATCCCCTTATCTCGAAGGTTGGCTGCAAATTGTTCAATGTTCATTAACAAATCTTCCTCACTAACTGTCCAGTATGAATGCCTTGGTTATGGTCAAAACCAAGGCTCCCATACTTTTCTATATTGAATGATGTTGTGTCTTAGCTTTTATTCATTAGAAACTTTTGCAATTCTGCCGTGCTCTAGGTACACAAGTAAAATAGAAATATCAGCAGGATTGACTCCGGAGATCCGAGATGCTTGAGCAAGTGATAATGGTTTGATTTTCTTTAGCTTCTGTTTGGCTTCTGTAGCAAGGCCATTAATGGCATTATAATCAATATTCTCAGGGATCTTCTTATTTTCCATTTTCTTTAAGCGTTCCACTTGTTGGAGTGATTTTTCAATATAGCCCTCATACTTAATTTGAATTTCAACTTGTTCTTTTATATCTTGATCCAAGTCAATTTCACTTTTTGTCAGTTGTTCAATCAATTCATAGGTCATTTCTGGTCTTTTTAACAAATCTGCTGCATGAATGCCGTCTTTCAGTTCACTGCCGCCCACGCTGCGAATCAATGCTTGGACTTCCGCAGATGGTTTTAGGATAGTTGATTGAAGACGCTGCTTTTCTGTTTCAACTGCTTCTTTTTTTACTAAAAATGCTTGATAACGTTCATCACGAATTAAGCCAATTTGATGACCAATCTCTGTTAATCTGAGGTCCGCATTATCATGACGCAGGAGAAGACGATATTCTGCTCGTGAAGTTAATAAACGATAAGGTTCATTTGTTCCCTTCGTAATTAAATCATCAATTAATACCCCGATATAGGCATCGGAGCGGCTTAACACTAGTTGCTCCCGTCCTAATGCATTTAATCCTGCATTAATACCGGCCATGATTCCTTGACCAGCCGCTTCTTCATACCCGGATGTACCATTTATTTGCCCCGCCGTATACAAGCCTTGGACTACTTTGGTTTCAAGTGTTGGCCAAAGCTGTGTTGGGACAATCGCATCGTATTCAATCGCATAACCGGCTCTCATCATTTGCGCGTTTTCTAAGCCGGGAACGGTTCGAAGCATTTGCTGTTGGACATCTTCAGGTAAGCTGGTTGACATTCCTTGGACATAGACTTCTTTTGTATTTCTTCCTTCAGGTTCAAGGAAAATTTGGTGACGCGGCTTATCATTAAAGCGAACCACCTTATCTTCAATGGATGGGCAATATCTTGGTCCCGTTCCTTTAATCATGCCGGAGAACATCGGGGAACGGTGCAGATTTGCATCAATAATTTGGTGTGTGCGGTCATTTGTATACGTTAACCAACATGGAAGCTGGTCGGTTATATATTTCGTTGTTTCATAAGAGAAAGACCTTGGAACCTCATCACCAGGTTGAATTTCCGTTTTGCTGTAATCGATTGTGTTACTATCCACCCTTGGCGGAGTCCCCGTCTTAAAGCGTACTAATTCAAATCCAAGCTCTTCTAAATGCTCGGATAATTTAATGGATGGCTGTTGATTATTAGGACCGCTCGAATATTTCAATTCACCAAGAATAATTTCCCCGCGAAGATAAGTTCCTGTCGTAATAACGACTGTTTTTGAAGAGTAAATCGCACCCGTTTTTGTAATAACCCCTTTGACGACGCCGTCCTCAACGATCAATTTTTCAACCATCCCTTGGAGGAGCGTTAAATTAGGTTCATCTTCAAGTGTTTTCTTCATCTCATGCTGATAATCAAATTTATCAGCTTGTGCGCGTAAGGCATGAACTGCCGGACCTTTACCGGTGTTTAACATCCTCATTTGGACATAGGTTTTATCAATATTTTTTCCCATTTCCCCGCCGAGTGCATCAATTTCCCGCACTACGATTCCTTTAGCGGGTCCGCCGATTGAAGGGTTACATGGCATAAAGGCCACCATATCTAAATTTATTGTAATCATTAAAGTTTTGGCACCAAGTCTAGCTGCGGCCAGTCCTGCTTCACAGCCGGCATGCCCTGCACCAACGACAATCACGTCAAAATTACCTGCTTCGTATTGCATGTGTTTCCTCCTTTTCCGTTTCATAACGGAAACGTTACTTCTTAGTCCAGTTTCAGCTCAACTTTTAAACTAGTGTAGTTACTTTTCTACTTATTCTATCCAATGAAGGCATCAGAGAACCTAATGTTTTTCAACGTGTCTATTTTCCTAAACAAAATTGCGAGAATAACTGATCAATCAAAGTTTCATGGACACTGTCTCCCGTAATTTCGCCAAGTAATTCCCACGTTCTTGTCATATCAATTTGAACGATATCAATTGGGGTACCCATTTCAACCCCAGCAATTGCATCCTCAATCGTTTGCAGACTTTGATTTAATAAGGCAATATGCCGGCTGTTTGACACATATGTCATATCGCCCGCTTCAATCGATCCAGAGAAAAATAGTGAAGCAATGGCTTCCTCCAATGCATCGACACCCTGATCTTCAAGTAATGAAGTCGTGACAAGTTTATGTTCTTTTGCCAGTTCATGAACCCGTTCCATATCCATTTGCTGTGGTAAGTCTGTTTTATTCACAATTACGATAGTATCCATTCCTTTAACTACTTCAAAGAGACTTTCATCCTCAGCAGTTAACTGATCCGCGTAATTTAACACAAGTAAGATCAAATCAGCTTCTTTTAAAACCTGGCGGGAACGCTCCACTCCAATTCGTTCTACAATGTCCTCTGTTTCCCGAATTCCAGCTGTATCCAACAATCTAAGTGGTACGCCGCGGACATTTACATATTCCTCAATGACATCTCGAGTCGTCCCAGGAATATCGGTCACGATGGCCTTATTTTCATGAACAAGACTATTTAGCAGCGATGACTTGCCGACATTAGGCCGTCCAACAATCACCGTTGACAAACCTTCTCGTAAAATTTTTCCTTGCTGCGATGTTTGTAAGAGTTTTTGAATCTCATCACGAACAAAACGGGCTTTTTCTAACAGCATCTTATGAGTCATTTCTTCGACATCATCATATTCAGGATAATCTATATTAACTTCAACATGGGCAAGGACTTCTAAAATCTCCTGCCTTAGTTTACGAATTAAGTTGGATAAACGCCCTTCCATTTGACCAAGTGCTACATTCATGGCCCGATCTGTTTTTGCTCTTATTAAATCCATCACAGCCTCAGCCTGTGATAAATCAATCCGGCCATTTAGAAAAGCACGTTTTGTAAATTCACCTGGCTCCGCTAATCTAGCTCCATACTTTAACACTTGCTGCAGCACTCGATTAACGGAAACGATCCCACCGTGACAGTTAATTTCGACGACATCCTCTTTCGTAAAAGTCTTCGGACCTTTCATAACCGAGACCATTACCTCCTCGATCACTTCATCGCTTTTTGGATCGAGTAAATGTCCGTAATGAATGGTATGGCTTGCTGCTTCTGTTAACCTTTTTCCACCAATCCCCCGAAATAGCTTGTCTGCTATTGAGATTGCTTCATCACCACTCAAACGGACAATTGCTATGGCTCCCTCCCCCATTGGTGTCGAGATCGCCGCAATTGTATCGTATTCCATTTCTTTCACCTCACAAATTAGAAAAAAATACACTCTATTATAAACGATTGTTTTATTAGCTATCATTAAGTGGACGATGTCCACCATGGCTGCACCAGCTATTAAAGCAAAGATACGAGCACCAAATCTATAAAATATTAGAATACCACATCAAATTCTGATAAAAAAGTGTTCCTGCCTAGCGGCTATTTATCCACAACTACAAATTTGCCCATTTATTATTTTAACTTATCAACATGTGAATAACAATATAAGGCAACTCAGATAAACATTCTTAGAATATTTAAAAAGTTATCCACAGATGGTACAGTTGCAAAAATTTTTACGCAAAAAAAACACCCTAACTTTAGGGTGCCTGATTTATGATCTTTTATAGTTATAAGAGACTTCTCTTTTAACGGGTGTAATCACAATAAATCGGTGTGGTTCAGTTCCATCAGAAAATGTTTTTACCCGTTTGTTTTCCGATAGAGCGGTATGAATCACTTTACGCTCATATGAAGGCATAGGTTCTAATGCCACATCTTTTCCTGTTTTGATCGCCTTTCCTGCTAAGCGATGAGCCAACTGGATTAGCGTTTCATTTCTTCTATTTCGGTAATCTTCCGCATCAAGAATCACGGTTAAGTATTGTTTGGAAAAGCGATTAATGACAAGCTGGGTCAAATATTGCAGCGAATTGAGCGTTTGACCTCTTTTTCCAATTAAAAGAGCAATTTTTTCGCCTGTCATCGCAAAGGTTACCTGTTTCCCATCTCGTTTAATTTCTATTTGTGATGGTGCACCCATTTGATCACACACTTGGGTGAGAAATTTCTTTGCTTCTTCAATGGGATCAATAATAACTGTTACTTTAACAACGGCTGGACGTGATCCAAAAATACCAAAAATCCCTTTTTTCCCCTCATCAATAACATCTATATCTGTGCGGTCTTTGGTGGTTTGTAATTGAGCTAAAGCTGATTCTACTGCTTCTTCGACAGTTTGTCCTGTAGCAGTTACCTGTTTCACTTTTTTGCTCCTCCCACATTACCGGTGGCATTTGCCCTTAAATCCGGTCCTTTAATAAAATATGTTTGAACAATCATAAATATATTTCCGACAACCCAGTACAAGGAAAGAGCTGCGGGGAAACTAAACGCAAAGAATACAATCATAATCGGCATCATCCACGTCATCATTGCCATTTGCGGGTTGGCTTCCTGGCCAGCCATCATAATCTTTTGCTGGATAAAAGTTGTAATTCCAGCAACAATCGGCAAGATATAATATGGATCCTTTTCCCCAAGGTCAAACCATAAGAAACTATCTTGGGCAATTTCTCTTGTCCTTGAAATCGCATGATAAAACCCTATCAAAATTGGCATTTGCACGATTAATGGAAAACAGCCTGCCATTGGATTAACTCCATGCTTTTGAAAAAGAGCCATCGTTTCCTGCTGCAGTTTTTGCTGTGTCTTTTGATCTTTTGAGCTATACTTTTCGCGAAGCGCCTTCATTTCAGGCTGCAACGCCTGCATTGCTTTAGAGCTTCTTGTCTGCTTGATCATCAGCGGTAAAATACATAAACGGATTAATATAGTTACAACAATAAGGGATAAACCATAGCTTCCCCAGAGCAAATGTGCTCCTTCTTTAATGACCCATGATAGTGGATAGACAATATATTCATTCCAAAAACCTGTACTTTCCGATGTAATCGGCTTCTTAATTTCGCTGCAACCTGTAAGAAATAAGAACACAGAAAGCATACCGAACGAAAGTAATATTCGTTTTTTCAACCAAATTTTCCTCCCTGCTACATATATTGAAAAATTTATGTACTTAAACAAATAACAACTAAATTTATCTCTTTGAACCTTGGGATGACTAGCTTCCGCGCCCAAGGCGCTTTCGCTTATCATTTTATCATTTTTTTGAAGGGATTGTCTTAATTCCCTAAAATTAATTTTTCTTTAAGACTTTTCCAACTTTGAGAACATGTGTCAAACTCTTCTTGACCTCAAAAAAGTCCATTTCCGCCGTTGGTTTTCTGGCAATGATCACATAATCGTAGCCTGAGGTCAGAGAATCATGTAATTCAAAAATAACTTGTCTTACATAGCGTTTAATTCTATTCCTTGTTACAGCATTGCCAATCTTCTTACTTACAGACAAGCCGATTCGAAAAAAGTCTTGTCCCTCTTTTTCTAATCCGTAAACAACGAATTGCCGATTAGCAAACGAGCGGCCCTGTTGGAACGCCGCTTGAAATTCTTTATTCTTTTTAATTCGGAATTCTTTTTTCATAAAAAAAACTCCTTTATTTTATGGTGAGAATAATCTATTTTCTTCTTCTAATGAGAAAAAAGACCACTGACTGTTCAGTGGTCTAGGCTGATAATACTTTTCTTCCCTTTTGACGACGACGAGCTAGAACCTTACGTCCGTTTGCTGAGCTCATACGACTACGGAAACCGTGAACTTTACTATGTTTACGTTTATTTGGTTGATATGTTCTTTTCATATATGACACCTCCCTGAGGAATAGCTATCAAGTTAAACACTTTTGACAGTCTAACTTATTATAAAGATGTCACTAGTAAGTTGTCAACACTCTCCTAATATTATTCCCATTTCCAATTTTTTTCGAACATGTTTTAGTCCATTTCCAGAAATTCTATAGGTATGTTCTCCGTGATCAAACTGATTAAAAAAATTTCTTTTATCGTTCCTGCTTTTCTTTTTGTCTAGCTCCTAAACGGTCGTTTCCACTTTTCTTTTTGTCTAGCTCCAACGACCAGCAGCTAGTGTCCTTCGCTCATCTCCCTACGATAAGTCAACATCGGATCGCTTTCGCTCTCCGTGTTTCCTTTATCGCGTTTAACGGGCAGTAACTTTCAACTGCCCGTAAGAACCCGATTGGTTCAACTAACAATCAGCGAGAAGAACATTCGCTGATTGAAGTTTCACCTTATCTCAGTCGATGTGCTCCAGGCCATACGCTGCTAAACGGTCGTTTCCGCTTTTCTTTCTACCCTGTGGATAAATTTTTCGACATTTTTTCTTTATCCACACACGATATTGACAAGTTTTGCACAAATCATTCGCTTGTGGACAATTATTATACACAGAATGTGACAGTTGTGGATAAACTACGAAAAGGCATTGCACGTCCTGCAATTATTTGTTATTATATTTGTGTTTTCACTCTGAATAACTCCATCATAGACAATACGTTATCCACAGTTGTGGATAACGTGTGGATAGTTTATTCTAACGATATGTAGAAACTTGTCCACAGGCGGTGGATATTGTCGAAACTCCACATTTTTTCCTTATTATATGTTTTCCACAACCACTGTTTCGTATATTTATAAATTAATAGGTTGAACTGCTAGTATAAACCTTATTTTTTCACGGAACTTTTAGTCAAACAATTTCCCGGTTGCCAAGAGAATACTCCGTTAGAAAAAATATTTATTGGAGTTAGACAGTCATAATGAGAGTCTTTAGTTTAGATAAATTTTTAATGATAAAAGGAGGGATACTAG